>NZ_BBOJ01000001.1 GCF_000974445.1 Lentzea aerocolonigenes | reverse complement strand
AGGGCCTCGCCTTTGAGCTGCACGCTGTAGGCGATGTCCCGCTCGTCGAGCGCGGCGCGGAACTGGCCGTTGTCACCGTAACCGGCGTCCGCGACCAGCACGGGCGGCCGCAACCCCTGTTCGGCGAGTTCGTCGAGCATCTCGACAGCCAGCGTCCACTTCGGACGATGTCCTTCCTCGTCGGGTATCCCGCACCGGTCGCGCCGCGTCCTGGCGGTCTCGGTGACCGCCTCCACGTCGACCTCGATCTCGGCCCGCTCGCCGGCCGCGGCGGCTCGTGGCGCGTTCTTCAGTGTCTTGCGTCGCTTGGCTTTAGCCGCCTTGACCGCAGCCGGACCGGCCTTGGAGGTGTCCCAGGACTCCGGCAGGAACAACCGCCAGCCCAGCGGACAGGAGGCGGTGTCGGTGACCGCGTGCACACTGACCCCGATCTGGCAGTTGGCGACCTTGCCCAGGGTCCCGGAGTACTGCCGGGCCACACCCGGTGAACTCGTGCCGTCTTTGGGGAAGCCGCTGTCGTCGACCGCCCAGGCCACCGGACCGATCGCCTCCACCGCACGCCGGGCCAGTCGCACTCGCACCGCGTCGGTGTCCCAGGTCGAGGTGGTCACGAACTGCTGCAGCCCTTGGTGATCCACTCCCAGACGTTCCGCCATCGGCTGCATCGACTTGCGCTGCCCGTCCAGCAGCAACCCACGCAGATACGTCTCACCCTTGGCCCGTTGATCGGACCGGGCCAAGGGCTCGAACACCTCCGCCGCGAAGGCCTCCAGGCGTTGCCGCACATGAGCAAGCTCATCAGGGGTCACCGGGACAGTGAATCGCCCAGCCTGTCCCGCGCCCCTACGACACGCCGAGACCTAACAAAGCACTACTAGTCGTCGCGGCGGCGACGGCGGCGGGGGGCGTCGCCTCCGCCCAGGGACGCCAGCAGTTCGCTGACCGACTTGCCGTCCGCGTGGGCGCCCGACGGGTCTTCCGGGGCGGCGCGGCGGCCCGTCGAGACCGCGGGCAGGCGCGTGGACGAGTCCTCGGCCACTCGGCGGCCTGACACCGACGGCTCATCAGTTCGTCGGCCTGGGGAGACCGCGGGCAGCCTCGTCGACGATTGTTCGGCCGGGCGACGGCTCGGGGGCGACAGCGACACCAGGGAGTCCTCGGAGGCGGTGCGGCGCGAGGGCTGGTCGTCGGCACGCCTGCGGCCACCGGACGGGCTTTCCGGCTTCAGCGTCTCCCACGAGCCGCTGTCCTGGGCCGGGGCCGGGCGGTCGTCGGAACGCCGGCGGCCGGTGGAGGCCTGCAACACCTTCGGGTCGATCATCTCGGTGCGCTCGGCCACGCGGGACCGCGGTTCGGGCTTGCGGGTCTCCACGGCCTTCGCGACGGCCGCGGGCGCCTTCGGGGGCTGCTCGGGGCGCGCCACCGCTTCGGTGCGGGTCGGCGGCTGCTGCGGCCTCGGCACGCGCTCGGTCCGCTGCACCTGGGCCTGGACCGGCGGAACGGGCTGCGAGCCCGTCGTGGCACCCAGACGCGCCGCCACCCCTGCGGCGGCCGGCCTGGGCTGCTGGCGGGCCGGTTCCGGCTTCGCGGCCTTCACGGGCTCGCGGCGCACCACGGCGGGCTGCGGGCGGGGCGAGGTCCTGGTCGGCTCCGGGCGCGCGGGCTCCGGCCTCGCGGGCTCGCGGCGCGGCGGCTGCACCTTGGCCTCGTGCGCGACGCGTTCGATCAGCTCGGTGCGCTCGGACGGTTTCTCCACCGACGACGTGGTGGTCACGACGGGCTTCGCGTTGATGATGCGCTTCTCGGGGCCCGCGGTCAGGCGGGCGGCGTCCGAGGCCAGAGCGCGCAGGCGGGTCGACTCCGCGCGCAACGCCACGCGTTCGACCAGGACGTCGCCGCCCAGCAACGCCTGGAGGTTGTCGCGCAACGCGTGCAGGTCGGCGCGCAGGGCCTCGATGTCCGCGCGCGACTCCTCCTCGATGCGCTTGCGGGTCTCGGCCTCGACCTCGAGCTCGTACTCGCGGCGCGCGGCGACCTCGCGCTCCAACTCCAGTTCGTACACGGACTGGAGGTCGGCCACTTCGTCGTCGCGCTCGGTGACCTGCTTGCGGTACTTGGCCGCCAGGAAGGCTCCCACGAGTGCCGCCCACAGCGCGGCCACCACGGCCAGGCGCAGCATTCGGGCGCTGTCACTCAGCACGAGCACCGCCGCGGCAACCAGAGCAAGAGCTAATGCCGCTACCAACAGCAATCGCCCGGAGCCACGACCGTGATCTTCCTGCTCGCCCTCGATCGACGCGCCTCGCCCGGTCATGGGCCCTACGGTACCGCGTAGTTATGTGACTGAGACCTACGGCCGGGTATCTATTCGTTCCCGGAACCCTCGGTGGGCGTCTTGCAGCAGTGCTCGAGCCACAGCGCCGCAGCCGTGAGCGCCACGGCCGAAATCATCCCGACGACTGCCGCCACCAGGTCGTTCGACGCGGCGGGGAACGAGTCGCGGACGGGGATCACGTAGATCAGCAACCCGGTCCAGGCGCCGAACATCAACGCGCCCAGAACCGACGACGCCTTCGCCAGCGCGACGGAACGGGCGGCGGTCAGCGGCTGCACCGGACGCGCGCCAGGACGGCGCTGGATCCTGGAGCGCAACGAGAACGCGAGCACGACCTCCACGACCGCCATGACGAACAACGTCGACCCGGCCAGCGCGGGCATGGGCGGCAACGAGTCGTAGGACAGGCGCAGCAGCAGATGTGCGAGCAGGCCGGCGATGATCGCAACGGCCGCCAGGTCGCGGGGACGGGTGAACCTCACGAGTCCATCCAACCCGAAAGCACGAGATCGTCACGCCGCTGCACGCCCTCGGTCGAGAACTCCAGCGCCGCAACGGGTCCGTGACCCGCGAGCACCGCGTCCGGCTCCACGTCGAGCCACGGGACGAGAACCGTCGCGCGCTCAAACGCCCCAGGATGCGGCAGAAGCAGCTCCGGGTGGTCCGACGTCACCCCGTCCACCGAAACCACGTCCACGTCGAGCGTGCGCGGTCCCCAGCGCTTCTCCCGCACGCGTCCGGCGGCGTTCTCCAACGCCTGACCGCGCCGCAGCCAGCCCCACTCGTCGACGTCGTCAGCCGAGACGATCACCACGGCGTTGAGGAAGTCGGGCTGGTCCTCGACGCCCCACGCCGCCGTTTCGTAGACCGGCGACACGGCGACGACGAAGGGCTTCAACCCGTCCACCACGGACTGCAGAAAAGCCAGGCGGTCGCCGAGGTTCGAGCCGATCGACAGAACGGCGCGGGTCACCGGGCTTCCTTGGGCAGCGGTGCGGCGAGCCTGCGCGAACGGCGGATCGTCACCGACACGTCGTCGAAGGTCAGCGGGATCGGCGCGGACGGCTTGTGCACCGTCACCTCGACCGCGTGCAGCCGCGTGTCCCGCATGGCCGTGTCGGCGATCCGGCCGGCGACGGTCTCGATCAGGTCGCACGGTTCGCCGCCGATGATCCCGGCGGCCATCTCGGCGAGCTCGCCGTAGTGCACCGTCTGCGTCAGGTCGTCCGTCTTCGAAGCCGAGCTCAGGTCCAGCCACAGCGTGATGTCGACGACGAACTCCTGCCCGTCGCGCTTCTCGTGCTCGAAAACCCCGTGGTTGCCGCGAACCCTCAGGCCCGTCAACGCGATCCGGTCAGCCATGTCCCCGCCTCCACGCCCCGGCGACGGCGACCGCGTCCAAGGTCCGGTCGACGTCGTGCACCCGCACACCCCACGCTCCGTTGAACGCCGCCAAAGCAGACACCGCCGCGGTCGCGTCCTCCCTGCCGTCCGGTGGACGGTTGCCGAGCAACGTGCCGAGGAAGCGTTTGCGCGACGCTCCGACCAGCACCGGGAAGCCCAGCTCGACCAGCTCGTCCAGGCGCTGCAACAGCTCCCAGTTGTGGTCGCCGAGCTTCGCGAAGCCCAGTCCGGGGTCGAGCACGATCGACGACTCCGCGACACCAGCGGCCACCGCTGCCTCGACGCGCTCCAGCAGTTCGGAGCGCACGTCCATCACGACGTCGTCGTACTGCGCGAGAGAGTCCATCTCCGTGCTGTGCCCACGCCAGTGCATCAGCACGTACGGCACGCCGGCAGCGGCCACCACCGAAGCCATCTCGGGATCCGCCAGACCACCGGACACGTCGTTCACGATCGACGCGCCGGCCTCCAACGCCGCCGCCGCGACGGCCGCGCGCATCGTGTCGACGCTGACCGGCACGCCCTCGGAGACCAGTGCGCGGATCACGGGCACCACGCGCGAGATCTCCTCGGCGGGCTCGACGCGCTGGGCGCCGGGCCTCGTCGACTCGCCGCCCACGTCGATCAGGTCGGCGCCGCGCTCGTGCATCTCGACGCCGTGCTGCACGGCCTCCCGGCGGTCGAGGTAGCGACCGCCGTCGGAGAACGAGTCGGGCGTCACGTTCAGCACGCCCATCACGACGCAGCGGCCGGGCTTCGGCAGACCTGTCACCGGGTCCGGCCCTTGATCAGCTCGATCGCCTCCGCCCGCGAGGACGCCGACGTGCGCAGCAGCCCGCGCACCGCGGAGGTCGTCGTGCGGGAACCGGGCTTGCGCACGCCGCGCATGCCCATGCACAGGTGCTCGGCCTCGACGACCACGATCACGCCGCGCGGTTCCAGCCTGCGCACCAGCGCGTCCGCGACCTGGGACGTCAGGCGCTCCTGCACCTGCGGCCGCTTCGAGTACAGGTCGACCAGCCGAGCGAGCTTCGACAGGCCCGTCACGCGGCCGTGCTCGTTCGGGATGTACCCGACGTGCGCGACGCCGTGGAACGGCAGCAGGTGGTGCTCGCAGAAGCTGAACATCGGGATGTCCGTGACGAGGACGAGCTCCTCGTGGCTCTCGTCGAACGTCTTCGCGAGCACGCTGTCCGCGTCGGTGTAGAGACCGGCGAACAACTCCCGGTAGGCCCGCGCCACCCGTGCGGGTGTCTCGCGCAGGCCTTCGCGCTCCGGATCCTCACCGCACGCGATCAACAACTCGCGCACCGCTGCCTCGGCGCGGGCCTGGTCGAAGGCCCGCCGCGCGGAGACGCCGGCCTCCCCGTTGCGGGTGAGGCCGGCGTCTCCGTCGAGCTGGTGTTGCTCGGTCACTGCCGCTCGTCCTGGTCTGGCTGCTGCTTCTTCGGCTCCCAGACGTTGTGCGGCTTGCCGCCGGGCACCGTCGCCGGGGTCCATCCGGGCGGGGCGCCGTAGTTCGGCGGACCCGCCTGGTTCACCGGCTGACCCGGCTGGTGCACACCGTTCGACCCGTTCGGCGACGGCAGCTCCTCGGTCGGCTCCGCGGCTGCGGGCGCCGGCTGGTCCGGCTCGTCGTCCAGGGTGTCCTCGACGACGGGCGGCCACGGCTCGCCGCGTTCCTTGGCGAGCTCGCCGGGGGTCTTGACCGGCGGGATGTCGGACGGCGTGCGGTCACCGAAGTCGTTGAACTGGGTGATGCGCGGCCGCTTCTCGACGCGGGCGAAGATCCGCTCCAGTTCCTTCTGGTGCAGGGTCTCCTTCTCGATGAGCTCGAGCGTGAGGTCGTCGAGGACGTCGCGGTAGGTGACCAGCACCTCGTACGCCTCGGTGTGCGCCGCCTCGATGAGCTTGCGCACCTCCTCGTCGATCTCGTGCGCGACCTCGAGCGAGTAGTCCGCCTGACGACCGGCCGAGCGGCCGAGGAACGGCTCGCCCTGCTCCTGGCCGTACTTCACGGCACCCAGCCGCGCGCTCATGCCGTACTCGGTGACCATCGCGCGGGCGATCTTGGTCGCCTGCTCGATGTCGTTGGACGCACCGGTCGTGGGCTCGTGGAAGACGAGCTCCTCTGCGGAACGGCCACCCAGTGCGAACACCAGTCGCGCGATCATCTCGGACCTGGTCATCAGGTCCTTGTCCTCTTCCGGCACCGAGAGGGTGTGGCCGCCGGTGCGGCCGCGGGCGAGGATCGTGACCTTGTAGACCGGGTCGATGTCCGGCATCGCCCACGCGGCCAGGGCGTGCCCTGCCTCGTGGTACGCGGTGATCTTCTTCTCCTTCTCGGAGATGATCCGGCTCTTGCGGGCCGGACCGCCGATCACGCGGTCCACCGACTCCTCCAGCGCACCGGCCGTGATGACGTGGCCGTTCTGGCGGGCGGTGAGCAGTGCGGCCTCGTTGATGACGTTCGCGAGGTCGGCGCCGGAGAACCCGACGGTGCGCTTCGCGAGGCCGTCGAGGTCGGCGTCCGCGGCGAGCGGCTTGCCCTTCGAGTGCACCCGCAGGATCTGCTTGCGGCCCTTCAGGTCCGGCGCGGAGACCGGGATCTGGCGGTCGAAGCGGCCGGGACGCAGCAGGGCGGGGTCGAGGATGTCGGGACGGTTCGTCGCCGCGATCAGGATGATCCCGCCGCGCGAGTCGAAGCCGTCCATCTCGACGAGCAGCTGGTTCAGCGTCTGCTCGCGCTCGTCGTGACCGCCGCCGAGACCGGCACCGCGGTGGCGGCCCACCGCGTCGATCTCGTCGACGAAGATGATGCACGGCGCGTTCTGCTTGGCCTGCTCGAACAGGTCACGCACGCGGGAGGCACCGACACCGACGAACATCTCGACGAAGTCCGAGCCGGAGATCGAGTAGAACGGCACGCCCGCCTCACCGGCGACGGCTCGGGCGAGCAGCGTCTTACCGGTTCCCGGCGGGCCGTACAGCAGCACGCCCTTGGGGATCTTGGCGCCGAGCGCCTGGTAGCGGCCGGGGTTCTGGAGGAAGTCCTTGATCTCCTCGAGCTCCTCGACGGCCTCCTCGGCACCCGCGACGTCGGCGAACGTCGTCTTGGGCATGTCCTTGGACAGCTGCTTGGCCTTGGACTTGCCGAAGTTCAGGACGCGGTTTCCGCCGCCCTGGGCGTTGTTCATCATCCACATGAGCAGCAGCAGCAACAGGCCGAGCGGCACGAGGTAGATCAAGATCTGCATCAGGATGGACTCCTGGCTGACCTTGGTCTCGACGACCGGCTTGTTGGAGGCCTGGTCGAGGACGTTGAAGATCTCGTCCGTCGAGCTGGCCGGGAACTGCGTGATCAGGCGGTTGCTGCCCTCGAAGTTCTTGCCGTCGACGAGGGTGAGTCGGAGACGCTGCTCCTTGTCCTCGATCGTGGCTTCCTTGACGTTGCCCTCCCGCACTTGCTGGAGTGCCTGAGAGGTCTTGACCTGGTGGTAACCCCGTGAGTCGTCGAAGAGCACGGTGAAGACGAAGTAGAGCAGCAACACCGCAGCGATCCACAGCAGCGGGTTGCGAAGCAGGCGCTTGCGGTCCATGCACTTACGGCCGGCGGGCGGCCTCGACCCTCCCTGACTTGCGCGTCGGGCAGTGGAAGACCCACATACCGCGTCCGACCAGCCTACCGCCCGCTGGTCGGGTACTGAGCAACCAACGGCCGGGGGCGGTTCCGGGTTCCCGCGGGTGACCCCTGCCACGCACGTTCACGCAGTTTGGTTCATCCGGAACAAATACGGCCGTCCAGACGAGTGACGCAGGTCACGCCATCTCATTACGTTTGGGGGTCACATGTCATCCTCATTCATCCCCCGAGTGTTCCCCCGCCACTCGAAAGAGTGAACACGTGACCGAAGGTAAGTAACTGTATGTCAGCACGTCACACGTCCCCCGGATTGTTCCGGCGGGTGGCCGTCCCCGTGGCAGCCCTGCTCGGAGTGGTCGCGGCGGCGGGCGTCACGGTCGTGGCACTGCGTGTCACCAGCGGCGCCGACTGCTCAGGTGCACTTCCGTTGAAGGTCGCCGTCACCCCTGCCGCGTTGGACGTGGTGAACGCGGCGGCACAGGACTACCAGCGGTCACAACCGGTCGTGAACGGCCGGTGCGTTCAGGTCCAGGTCGAGTCGCGCAACGCGGCCGACGTGGCGAACGAGCTCCCCACCGCGCAGATCAACCCCCATTCGCTGTGGATCCCCGACTCGTCGATGTGGGCGGCCGAGGCCCAGCGCCAGGCCGCCGAGACCGGTCCGGAGGCCCCGAAGCTGGACATCAAACCGTCGCTGGCGTCCAGCCCGCTCGTGATGGCGGGCTCGGAGTCGGCGATGTCCAAGATCGGCTTCCCGGTCTCGCCCGTCTCCTGGTCCAAGGTCGTCGACCCCAAGGTCCAGATCTCGATGAGCGACCCGACGATGACCTCGGAAGGTCTCGCCGCGCTGTTCGTGATCAGGACGCTGCTCGGCAACGCCGACGGAACGCCCAAGCCGGAGCTGGTCGGCACCCTGCTGCGTGTGGGCCGCAGCGCCGTGCCGTCGGTGCGCGACTCCTTCGGCAAGGTCAGCACGGACGCCGCGAAGGCACCACTCTTCGCCGCCACCGAGCAGTCCGTCGTGGCGAACAACCGCGCCGCCAAGGACAACGCCGTCCTGGGCGCCCCGCCCAAGGAGGGCACGCTCTCCTTCGACTACCCGCTGGTCAGGGTCTCCCGCCCGAACGAACCGGAGGGCATCGGCGAGGCCGCCGCGGAGTTCGAGAAGGTCCTGCGCTCGGCCGAGACGTCCAAGCGCTTCGGCGAGGCGGGTTTCCGCACCGTCCAGGGCGCCGCGCCGGCCAAGTGGTCGACCGACGTCGAGGGCGTGCAGGCCGGCGACGTGAAGCTGATCGAGACCCCGTCCGCGGACCAGGTGTCCGAGCTGCTGCGCACGTGGGGCGCCATCAGCCTGGACATGCGCATGCTGACCGTCATCGACGTCTCCGGCTCGATGATCGAGAAGAGCGGCAACGGCAAGACCCGGGTCGAGGCCGCCACCGAGGCGTCCATGACCGCGCTGTCGATGCTGCCGGACACCACGCAGATCGGCCTGTGGGCGTTCTCGACGAACAAGAAGCCGCCGAACGACTGGATCGAGCTCGTCCCGATCGGCCCGCTCGGCGAGCCCATCGCAGGCGTGACCCGCCGCAAGCGACTGGAGGCCGGCGCGTCGCAACTGCCGGGCCTGGTCGGTGGCGGCACGGCGCTGAACGACACGACCCTGGCCGCGTTCCGGCACGTGCTGGCCGGGTACGACGCGTCGAAGGTCAACTCGGTCGTGCTGATGACCGACGGCCGCAACGACGACACCGGTTCGTCGATCGACACGAACGCGTTGATCGAGACCCTGAAGCGGGAGGCCGACCCCGCCAAGCCGGTGCCGATCATCATGGTCGGACTCGGTGACGAGGTCGACATGGACGCTCTGCGCTCCATCTCGGCTGCCACCGGCGGCAAGGCGTACCAGGCGAAGAACCCGGAGGACATCCGCGGCGTGCTGCTGGACGCGGTGTCGCAACGGCGGTGCCGTCCGAACTGCTGACCGGCTCGTGAACTAAGCGGGGACGCCGGGCTTCCCTTCGGGAGGCCCGGCGTTGTCGTCGGTGGACAGCGGTGGCGTTGCGGCGCCAGGAACGTGAACGAAGCGGGGGCGCCGCAAGTGAATGCAGCGCCCCCGCTTCCGCGTTCGGCGGAACGTCAGCTGGAGTAGACCTTCGGGTCCAGCGTGCCGATGTACGGCAGGTCCCGGTACCGCTCGGCGTAGTCGAGGCCGTAGCCGACGACGAACTCGTTGGGGATGTCGAAGCCGACGTACTTCACCGGCACCTCGACCTTCACCGCGTCGGGCTTGCGCAGCAGCGTGCACACCTCGAGCGAGCGCGGCCGGCGCGACTGCAGGTTCTTGAGCAGCCACGACAGCGTCAGGCCGGAGTCGATGATGTCCTCGACGATCACCACGTTGCGGTCGGCGATGTCGCGGTCCAGGTCCTTCAGGATCCGCACCACGCCGGAAGACGACGTGGAGGAGCCGTAGGACGAAACGGCCATGAACTCGAGCTGCACCGGAACGGGCAGCGCACGGGCGAGGTCGGCCATGAACATCACAGCGCCCTTGAGCACGGTGATCAGCACGAGGTCGGAGTCACCTTCTGGGTGATCATCCGCGACCTGCTTGGCGAGCTCGGTGACCTTGTCGCTGATCTCCTGCTCGGTGATGAGCACGGATGCGATGTCGCCGTCGTACACGGACAGGTCCCCTCTGCTTAAGACTGTGGTTCCACAACGAGCCTGCCATGCGCGCGCCGCACGACAAAGCCACCAGGTAGCCAAACACCGCCCTGACCGCGCCATTCACTCACAAGTGCGTCAACACGACGCAGATGCGAATCGGACAGTTCCGGCACACCTTCGCCGATGAGCCACGATCTGAGCACTCTGCGTCGCAGTGCGACGGGCAACTCGTCGATGTCGTCGACTGCGCAGCAGTCTCCGGCGAACGCTTCCGCGAGAGAGTCGAGTGCGTCACAGTCCTCACGCAACTGTGCGGCCGTGCGCGCCAACGACGACGCGACGCCACCCTGCAAGACGTTCTCCAACAACGGCAGGACTTCGTTGCGCAGACGCACGCGCGTGAACGACGGGTCATCGTTGTGCGGGTCCTCCCACGCCTCGATGCCCTGCTCCACACACGCAGCACGGGTGACCGCCCGTGAGACGCCGAGCAGCGGACGGCCCCACGGCGGGTCGTACGCGCGCATGCCCGCGATCGATCGCGGACCGGACCCGCGGCCCAGGCCGAGCAGCACGGTCTCGGCCTGGTCGTCGAGCGTGTGGCCGAGCAGCACGACGCCCTCCGCCGGTCTCAGAGCCGCGTAGCGGGCCTTGCGGGCCGCCGCCTCCGGCCCACCGGCGCCGTCGACCGTGACGGTCTCCACCCGCGCCACGAGACCGAACTCGGCGCACTGCCGGGCCGCGCGGGTCGCCACCTCGGCGGAACCGGGCTGGAGCTGGTGGTCGACGACCACGGCGGACGCGCCGGGCACCAGCCGTGCCACGCAGGCCGCCAGTGCGAGCGAGTCGGCGCCGCCCGACACCGCGACGGTCACCGCGTCCGGGCGGACGTCGTCGAGGAACCTGCGGACCGCCGTCCTGACCTCGGCGACCGGGCCGTTCACGGTGCCACGCGGCGCAGCCAGGTCATCGGTTCGGCGATCTCCGCGCGGGTCGGCAGGGTCTCGGCGGACGTCCAGATCGCGTTGAAGCCGTCCATGCCCACGCGCTCCACGACGTACTCGGTGAACTCCGCGCCCTCCGCGTACTGGCGCACCTTCGCCTCGACGCCGAGCACCGTGCGCAGGATCCGGTCGAGCAGGCCGCCGCCCTTGCGCCGCGCGGTGAAGCGGCTGCGGATCGTCCCGACGGACGGCACGACGGACGGACCGACCGCGTCCATCACGTGGTCGGCGTGGCCTTCGAGCAAAGTGGACAGTGCGATCAGCCGGTCCAGCACGGCTTTCTGCTGCGGCGACTGGATGAGCTCGATCAGCCCGATCGGACCGTCGCCCTCGCGCAGCTTGTGCCGGAAGTCGCGGATCACCTCTGACAGCGGCGCCCTGTCTTCGTCCATTGCGGACAGCAGGGCGGTGACCTGGTCGGAGAAGTACTTCCGCAGCCACGGCACGCCGGTGAACTGCAGGCGGTGCGTGCACTCGTGCAGGCACACCCACATCCGGAAGTCGTCCGCGGGCACGTCGAGGGCCTGTTGCGCGCCAACGATGTTCGGCGCGACGAGCAGCAACCGCCCGGCGAGCTGGTCGTCCGGGCCGAACGGGTCGAACTGGCCGAGCACCCGCGAGGACAGGAACGCCATGACCACACCGGCCTGCACACCGGCGGTGCCCGCGAGGATGCCCGCCATCGCACCGGACTGACGCGGCATGGCGGGCGCCGTCAGCGCGGCGAGCCCCTGGGCGGCGGCTCTGACCCACGCGGGCCGGTCGACGACCTCGCCGGGCAGCAGCGGCAGCCCCTGCCCGAGGCCGGTCAGCTCGCGGACGTGCACCTCCGCCTGCGGCGCGAGCTCGCGAAGTCTGCCGACGACGTGGTCGGCCTCGTCCTTCCCGATCACCGGGCCTGGTCGCACGAGCCGCACCGCGGTCGCCACCGCCAGCTCCCAGTCCACCGGGCCGAGCTCTGCCTCCGTCGCGCCGTTCACCCTGCCGAAGTTACCTGCGCACGCCCCACTACGAACAGCCACAGCCCCGCAACGCAGCGGCCATCACGTCCAGCGCGGGCCGCACCTCGGTCTCGGCGTTGCGGTTGCTGGCCGACATGAACGCGAAGACCAGCACCCGCCCGTCCACGTCGACGACCGTGCCGGCGAGCGCGTTGACCCCGGTGAGCGTGCCGGTCTTGGCCCGCACCCAGCCCCTGCCCTGCGCGGCGTTCCCGCCGTAACGACCGGCGAGGGTGCCGCTGCCGCCTGCCACCGGCAGCGCCGTCAGCAACGGCCGCAGCTTCGCGGTCCGCGGGTCGTCCAGCGAGGGCTTGGCCGCCTGGGAGAGCACGTCGGTGAGCAGCTTGGCGGGGATCCTGTTGCTCGCCGACAGCCCGCTGCCGTCCACGAAGTTCGCGCCGGTGAGGTCGAACCCGTTCTTGGTCAGGACGTCCCGCACGGCCTTGACCCCGCCCGCGAACGACGGCTCGTTGCCGCTCTTGATCGCGATCTCGCGGGCGATCGCCTCGGTGAGGACGTTGTCCGAGATCTGCATCATGTTGTCGACGAGCTGCTCGATCGGCGCCGACTTGATCTCGCCGAGCACCTGCGCGCCCTGCGGAGCCGTGCCGGCGGTCGCGCCGGGAGCCCCGATGCGCTGTGCGAACGCGTCCGCCGCCGCCTGACCCGGGCTGCCGGTGCGGGCGCCGTTGACGTCCTTCGGGTTGACCCGACCGCCGTCGAGCATGAACGGCACGATCGGCGCGACCGAGCCGCCGCCGATGTCCGCCGACTCCCACTGCGGCCCGAGCGCCTCGCCCGTGTACCGGCCGAGGTCGAAGAGGACCTTGGTGACCGCGCCCTTCTGCTTGACCTGGTTGACCAGGTCGTCGAGGGAGGCCGCGCCGGGGTAGACGGAGCTGCCGGGCGTGCCGGAGATCGTCGGGTCACCGCCGCCGACGATCACCACGGTGCCGGGCTCAGCGCCCTGGACGACCTTGGTGGACAGCTGGTCGGTCTTCTCGAGGCTCAGCAGGGCCGCGGCCGCCGTGAGGATCTTGAGGCTCGACGCGGGCGTCGCGGGAATGGTGTCGCCCTGCTGCCACAGCGCGGCGCCGTTGGCGGGGTCGACCACGCTGCCGGTCAGCGTGCCGAGCGCGCTGTTGCCGGCCGGTCCGGTGAGAACGCTCTTCACGCCCGCCGCCGACGGCGCCGGGGAGCCCGCGCCGGCCGGTTTGACGAGCGGTTGGACGACGGCGGGTGCGGCGGGAGGCCTGGTTTCGATCGCCTTGGCGCCGCCGAACTCCTTGACCGCGTAGACGGTGGCGCCGGCCAGCGCCGCGACGACCAGGAGGCCGATCACGACGACGAGGGACTTGCGGCTCTTCTTCGGCTCGTCGGTGAGGCGGTCTTCGGGTTCCTCGTCGTAGCCGGAGACCGGGAGGGTCTCGCGGACCGGGTCCTTGGGCTTGGGCGGTTCGGGGCGTTGCGGCTGGTCGAAGCGGGCCGTTTCGGTGCGCGGAGGCTCTTGGCGCGGGGGTTCCTGACGCTGGAGCTGGTCGACGCGCATGGTCGTCTCGGGCCGCTGTGGTTCAGCACGCTGGGGTTCGGCGCGCTGCGGTTCGGTGCGCTGCGGCTGCTGGTCCGGTCTGACCGGCTGGTCGAACCACGACGGCTCGGACATCGGCAGCTGGTCGACGCGCGCCGTCTTGGCGGGCGGAACCGCCAGCTCGGTCGTCTTGTGGTCGGGCTTCGGCACCACGCGGGTCTGCTCACCCCGCGGCTCGATCCGCACCGGCGCCGCCCGCGGTGGCTCCGTCTTGCCGAGATCCGCGGTCGTGCGCTCCGAGGCCGGCTGAGGTTGGCCGCCACCTGGACCAATCGTGCCGTGAGACTTCCCACCCGAAGATCCGCCCGCTGACCCGCCGGAACCGTTCAAAGGCACACTCTGGCCGCCGGAACCGCTGCCCGCCCCGCTCGAGCCGCCACCGACCGGCGACGAGCGCAACGGCTCCTGAGTGGACGGTGCCGCCAGCACGGAGGCGAGAGGGAACCGCATCGTCGGCTGGTCGACGGACGGGCGGCTGACCTGCACCGTTGGCTCGGAAGGCGCCGAGTCGAGCTCGGTGTCGTCGTCCTCGGTCGGCCACATGGGCTCGTCCGGCAAAGCGACCTCCGTCAGCTCGGTACGGGCAATCTCACACCCTCCAGCCGCCGCTCCGATGAGGGTTGACAGGGCGTCGTGGTCCACACTAGTGGCGTCACGAATGGGCTACATGAGCGAGGACCAGTGGAGTTCGACGTCCTGATCGAGATCCCCAAGGGCGTGCGCAACAAGTACGAGGTGGACCACAAGAGTGGCCGCATCCGCCTCGACCGCACGTTGTTCACGTCGACGCAGTACCCGGCTGACTACGGGTTCATCGAGAACACCCTGGGTGAGGACGGCGACCCGCTGGACGCCCTCGTCCTCGTCCAGGAGCCGACGTTCCCCGGCTGCCTGATCGCGGCCCGTGCCATCGGCATGTTCCGCATGACCGACGAGAAGGGCGGCGACGACAAGGTTCTGTGCGTCCCGGCCTTCGACCCGCGGCACGAGCACCTGCGCGACATCCACCACCTGGCGGAGTTCGACCGCCTGGAGATCCAGCACTTCTTCGAGGTCTACAAGGACCTCGAGCCCGGCAAGAGCGTCGAGGGCGCGACCTGGGTCGGCCGCACCGAGGCCGAGGCCGAGATCAAGCGTTCCTACCAGCGCCTGAAGGACGCCGAGGCGCGCGGCGAAACGCTGCACTGAACGGACGACGACGAAGGGCTCCTTCATCCACGTGAGGTGGATGAAGGAGCCCTTCGTCGTGCAACGAGTCAGACCGCGATCGACTCCGCGTCCGCGACGCGCTCGAGGCCCGACTTGGTCGACAGCGGCTTCTCGCGCAGGAACCACACGAGGACGAACGCCGCCACCATCACGATGCCGCCGGTCATGAAGACCAGGTCGATCGCGCCGGAGAAGCCGTCCAGGAACGGACGGGCCAGCACCGGGTCGAGGTGGTTGAGGAACTCGGTGTTGTTGATGTCCACACCGGACCCGCCACCCGCCTGCAGCGACTTGGCGAACTCCGGGTTGTGACTCAGCGCGACCTTGAACGCCTCGGTCTGCATGGCGGCCTTGAGGCCTTCCGCGATCTTGTCGCCGACCGTGGTGAACAGGATCGACAGGAACACCGCGGTACCGACGGTGCCACCGATCTGGCGGAAGAACGTCGCCGAAGCGGTCGCCACACCCATGTCGCGCGGCTCGGCGTCGTTCTGGATCGCCAGCAGCAGCGTCTGCATGCACTGGCCCAGACCGGCACCCATGACGAACATGTAGACCATGACCAGCCAGTTCGGCGTGTCCGTGCCGATGGTGCTGAACAGGAACAGCGCGGTCGCCATCAGCCCGGCACCGATGATCGGGAAGACCTTGTAGCGGCCGGTCTTCGACGTGATGCGGCCCGCGGTCGCCGTGGCCGACATGATGCCGAACGTCATCGGCAGCAGCATCAGACCCGACACGGTCGGCGAGACGCCCTTGACGATCTGCAGGTACAGCGGGATGGAGACCATGCCGCCGAACATGCCGATGCCGAGCACGAAGTTGATCGTGTTGCCCAGCGCGAACGTGTGGTTGCGGAACATCCGCATCGGCAGCAGCGCCTCGTCGCCCATGCGGTTCTCGACCCACACGAACGCGAGCAGGCCGAGGACACCGATCACGTACATCGCGATCGAGGTGCCGGACGCCCAGCCCCACTCGCGGCCCTGCTCCGCCACGATCAGCAGCGGCACCAGGCCGACGGTCAGCGCGGCCGCGCCACCGAAGTCGATGCGGTGGTCGACCCGGTTGTGCGGGATGTTCAGCACGCGGCCGACGACGAACAGCGCGAGCAGCGCGATCGGGACGTTCACGAGGAACACCCAGCGCCAGCCGGTGATGCCGATGAACGAGTCCAGACCCGCGAACACACCACCGATGACCGGTCCGAGCACGCTCGCCGAACCGAACACGGCCATGAAGTACGCCGAGTACTTGTTGCGCTCACGCGGCGAGATGATGTCGGCCATGATCGCGAACGCGAGCGACATCAGACCGCCGGCGCCCAGGCCCTGCACCGCGCGGAACGCGGCCAGCTCGTACATCGACGTCGCGATGCCCGAGAGCAGCGAGCCGAGCAGGAACAGCGAGATCGCCGCGAGGTACATCGGCTTGCGCCCGTAGATGTCCGACAGCTTGCCGTACAACGGGGTCGTGATGGTCGCGGTGATCAGGTAGGCGGTGGTCGCCCACGCCTGCAGCGTCTGGCCGTGCAGCTGGTCCGCGATGGTCTTCATGGCGCTGGCGACGATCATCTGGTCCAGCGCCGCGAGGAACATGCCCAGCAGAAGGCCGGACAGCACCGTCATGATCTGGCGGTGCGTCAACGAGACCCCTGACGGGGGTGTCGCCTCGGTTGTTTGTGACATCTCTACTTTTCCCCTCCTGCGCGGATCCCCAGTCCGCGTTCGGTCAGAAGCGCCGGAATGGTGCACTCGTAGTCCTGGACAAAGCGTTCGAACTGGTCCGCGAACACCTTGAGTTCCTCGTCAGACCAGTCCGCGAACACCCGCTCGAACGCTTCGATGCGCATCCGGCGTCGTTCAAGGAGCAACTCGCGTCCCGACTGGGTGACCGCCAGCACGCTGGCCCGGCCGTCCGCCGGGTCGGCACGGCGCTCGACGAGCCCGTCCTTCACCAGCGCGGCCACCTGCCTGCTGACCGTGGACGGGTCGGAGAACACCGCCTCCGCGAGAGCGCTGGACCGGCATTCGCCGAGACCAGCGATCGTCAACAGGAGGATGAAGGCCGACTTGTCCATGCCCTGCTTCGACATCTGGTGTGTGACCTGGGCGTGCATCTTGTTCAGGCGCATCATCGCCATGCTCACGCGATCGGCGAGCCCCTGCTCGGGATCGACGTGGCAGCTGCCCGGTTCGACCATCCCACACCCCGTTGCTTGTATCACCCAACTAGTTGCTCGCTACAAGCATCCATCTCGGTCGACCGGAATGCAAGTGGGTTTCGAGTCTCACTCCACAGAGGAGTGACGGGACTGCAGGGAGTAGTGGTTACCGACGGGTAGCTTCACTGGTTACCCGCCGGTAGCATCCGTCTCATGAGCCAAGACGTGTCTTTCGTCGCCGACGCCATGAAGCAGGCCGTGCCGTGGGTGAAGACCACCGGCATCGAGTTCGAGGAGGTCTCCGCCAGCCGTGTCGTCGCGTCACTGCCCGACGACGAGACGCTGCGCAACCACGTCGGCGGGCCGCACGCCGCGATGATGTTCGGTCTCGCCGAGACCGCGTCGGGCGCGGTGGTGATGGCCGCGTTCGCCGCTCACCTGGGCAAGGCCACACCGCTGGTCGCCCGTGCCGACATCGCGTACAAGAAGGTCGCGCTCGGCGTTCTGCGTGCTGAGGCCGTTCTGGGCCGTTCCGCGGACGAGGTTCTGGCCGAGCTGGAGTCCGGTGCGCGGCCCGAGTTCCCGGTGACGATCACGATCACCAACGCCGAGGGAGTGACCACCGGCGAGATGACCGTCGTGTGGACGTTGAAGCCCGCGCGCTGAACTGGGCGTCTCCGTATTTCAGTTCGGAATACCCGTGAACCGATCTGAACCAAATACGTAACCTTGGCCACACCCCGCCCAAGTAGGACCATTCGGTGTCATGTCGGGGTGGAGAACTGTGGGCGGCGTCCTGCTGGCCTTGTTGAGCGCGGGGTGCACGGCGCAGGCACAGCAGTCGACTCCCGTTGCGGTGGAGAAACGAGCCGGGGAGACGCAGGTCACGACGTCGCCGTCGGTGCCACCGGCCATGCTGGGCATCAGCGTGGTGTCGGTCGTCGACGGACGCGCCGTGATGCTGTCCGACGGGTCGAAGGCCGAGGTCAGCGGCCTCGCCCAGCCGGGACCGTGCTGGGCGGAGGCCGCCGCGGGCTTCGCGCGGAGCATGCTGCTGAACCAGCAGGTGCGCTACGACCGGGCCACCGGCGCGCTGAGCCTCGCGGACGGCACGGACTACGCGTTGCTCGCGCTGGGCAACGGCGCTGGGCGCACCGCGGGCGCTCCGTCGCCCGCGCAGAAGGAAGCCGAGGGGGCCGCGCAACGCGTCCCGATCGGGCTGTGGGGAGCACCGTGCGGCGGCAAGGACGCCACCGAGACCCCCACTCCGCCGCCTCCGCCTCCACCACCGCCCACCACGACCCCGCCCAAGCCGACCACCACGACGAAGCCGACGCCGAAGCCCGTCTTCTTCGCGACGTGCGACGACGCGTGGCGGGCCGGGGCGGCGCCGATCTACTGGGGTCAGCCGGGCTACCGGGTCGAGCTGGACGCGAACCGCAACGGCATCGCCTGCGAGCCGCCGCGCCGGTGACCTCATAGCCTCAGCGGCATGAAGCTGGACAGGAGTGCCGTCGACTACACCCCGGGCGACGCCGGGGCCATCGCCAAACGGGCAGAGGACCGCGGCTACGACGGGTTCTGGCTCGCGGAGACCAAGCACGACCCGTTCCTGGCGCTGGCCGGTGCCGCCGCGGCGACCGAGCGGATCGAGCTGGGCACGGCGATCGCGGTGGCGTTCGCGCGCAACCCGATGACCGTCGCGACCACGGCGAACGACCTGCGGCTGCTCTCGAAGGGGCGCTTCAACCTCGGGCTGGGCTCGCAGGTCGAAGCGCACATCACCAAGCGGTTCTCGATGCCGTGGAGCAAGCCCGCCGCGAGGATGCGCGAGTTCGTGCTGGCGATCCGGGCGATCTGGCACGCGTGGGAGACCGGTGAGCGGCTGGCGTTCCGCGGCGAGTTCTACAAGCACACGCTGATGACGCCGTTCTTCGACCCCGGCCCGAACCCGCACGGCAACGCGCCGATCTACCTCGCGGGCGTCGGTGAGCTGATGACCGAGGTCGCGGGCGAGGTCGCGGACGGCTTCCTGTGCCACAACTTCACGACGGAGCGGTACCTGCGCGAGGTGACGCTGCCGGCGCTCGAACGCGGCCGGGCGAAGGCGGGCAAGACGTTGGAGGGCTTCGAGATCAGCGGCCCGGTGTTCGCCGCGACGAACGACGAGGAGATCGCCGACGTCAAGCGGCAGATCGCGTTCTACGGGTCGACGCCCGCGTACCGGCCGGTGCTGGAGCTGCACGGCTGGGGAACGCTGCACGAGGAGCTGCACCGGATGTCGCGGCGGCAGCACTGGACCGAGATGAGCGGGTTGATCACGGACGAGGTGCTGAACACCTTCGCCGTCGTCGGCTCGCCGGAGACCGCCACGGCCTCGCTCCTGGAACGCTACGGCGACGTGGTCACCCGGATCTCACCGTCGGGGAACGTCCTTCACCGGCCGGAGAAGTGACTGAGGCCCTGACGTGCGAGCTCGGCGTGGAAAGCGTCGAGCTCGGCGCGCACTCTGGCGACGCCCCTCTTTCTGACCCACCGGCGTCTGCCCACGTTGGCGGCGGTGAGAGCGAACGGCAGGGCGAGCAGGGTCAGGACCAGCATCATGATCATTCTGTCTCCTCAAGGGTTGCGAACAAGCAACGACCAATCGAGACGGCACTTACGGTACCGGGTCCAAAGCCACCCAGGTGGAGCAAAGTCACCGACAGCAAGTCAGTTCTTGACTAATTTTGTTTTCGGTGCGACGGTGGAGCCATGTTCGAAGTGGCGGTGATCGAGGATCCGGCAGCGGCCGAGGTGTCGCTGGACCCCGTGCGGGCGCGGTTGCTCGCGGAGCTGGCAGAGCCGGGATCGGCGACGATGCTCGCCGCGAAGGTGGGCCTGCCCAGGCAGAAGGTGAACTACCACCTGCGCACGCTGGAGCAGCACGGCCTCGTGGAGCTCGTCGAGGAACGGCGCAAGGGCAACGTGAACGAGCGCCTGCTGCAGGCGACCGCGGCGTCCTACGTGATCTCTCCGACCGCGCTCGCGGCCGTGCAGCCGGACCCGGCGCGTTCACCCGACCGGTTGTCCGCGCGGTGGCTCCTGGCGGTTTCGGCCAGGCTGGTGCGCGACGTCGGCACGTTGATCACGGGCGCGACCAGGGCGAAGAAACGGCTGGCGACGTTCGCGCTGGACGGCGAGGTGCGTTTCGCCACCGCGGCGGACCGCGCGGCATTCGCCGAAGAGCTCGCCTCGTGCGTGACGCACCTCGTCGCGAAGTACCACGACGAACAGGCCGAAGGAGGGCGTGCGCACCGAGTCGTCGTCGCCCTGCACCCGAGCGTCAGTGCCAAGGAGGAAGAGTCGTGACCCGCGAGTTCGAGATCAAGAAGGAAGTCGAGGTCGAGGGCACCCCGGAGCAGGTGTGGGACGCCATCGCGACGGGGCCCGGCATCGACTCGTGGTTCATGGGCCCGCACACCGTCGACGGACGGCTCGGCGGCCGCATGACGCTCGACCTGGGCTTCTTCCAGGAGGCTTCGACGATCACCGCCTGGGAGCCGGGCAAGCGGTTCGCCTACGAGAGCGACAAGGCCGACGACGGCACGATCCACGCGATGGAGTACCTGATCGAGGCGCGTGACGGCGGCTCGACCGTGCTCCGGTTCGTGCACAGCGGCATCCTCGGCGACGGCTGGAGCGACGAGTACCTCGACCAGACGTCGTACGGCTGGGACATGTACCTCGCCACCCTGGGCCAGTACGTCAAGTACTTCCCCGGCCGTCGCGGCACGTACGTGTTCGCCCAGGCGCCCCAGGAACAGCCCGACGACGCGTGGGACCGACTGCTCGCGGCGCTCGGCGTGCCCGCCGAACCCCAGGTCGGCGACGAGGTCACGCTGGAGCCCTTCGGCATCACCGGGGTCGTCGACTTCGCCTACGACCTGCCCGGGGTGTTCCTCAGCGTGCGCGGAACCGATGGCCTGTACCGGTTCCACGGCACCCGTGCCGTCGGCCACCACCTCTTCGGCGACGCGACCGGCCAGGCCGAGAAGTGGCAGGCTTTCCTGGAGACCGCGATCAAGGCTTGAGCGGGCAGGCCTCGTAGACGTAGTCCGGGTGCCCGTACGGCACCACGTTCCGGTCGCGGCGGATGACCGACACCCGTCCGCCGCGGTCGGCGCAGGAGCTCTGGAACGCCTCGTCGGTGTACTCGATCTGGAAGACGTTGTCGCCGAACGCGTCGGCATAGGGCTTGCACTCGTCGTGGGCCTGGCAGTCCTCGGTGATGGCGAAGTCGAAGCCGACGTACTTCTTGCCCGAGTCGCCCAGCTCACCGCCGTTCTTCTGCGCGACCGCGAGTCCCTTCTCGTGGGCGTGGCGCACGAACGACTTCATGAACTCCTTGGTGGCGTTGATGTCGAACGCCCCGCCGGCCCACGTGTGCGAGTCGAGGTTGTCCGCCTCGATCGCCTGGAAGCGCGAGGTCTTGCAGCCCTCGATCCACTTCTTCTGGATGTCCAGGATCCTCCCCCGCTTCTCGGGGGTGGAGATGTCGAGGACGCCCTCCTCCCACTGGGGGACGATCACCGGCTGGCCGTCCGGCTTCTTCACCAGCAGGTCGCCGTGGTTCTGCTGCCACCAGCTCAGGCTGCCCTCCATCGGATCCGGCTGGGTCTGCAGGGCGTTGAGGTAGCAGATGTTGTAGCGGTCGCCGACGGGCAGCTTGCTGCGGTCCCGCACCACGATCTTGACGCGCGCGTCCGGCTGGTAGACCCCGCCGATCTGGTAGTCGAACTTCGCGCCGCTCGGCGGCAGTTCGACCGAGGGCGGTTCGGGTTCGCTCGTGCTGCAGGAGGCGACGAGCAGGAGCAGGGCGGCGAGCGCCGCGACTGGCTTCATGCGCGGCAGTGTGCCAGCGATGAGATGACGCGGACGTAACACGAGGGCACTCCATTGCTCATGAATGAGAACTAGTTTCCGCCAGGTGAAAACTCGGTCGCTGTTCGTGCAGCTCCTCCTCGCGGTGGTCGCCGGCGTGCTCGTGGGCCACTACTTCCGGTCGTTCGGCGCTGATCTCAAGCCGATCGGGGACGGCTTCATCAAGCTGATCAAGATGGTGATCGCGCCGCTGATCTTCTGCGTGGTGGCGACGGGCATCGCCAAGGTCGGCGACCTGCGCGCGGTCGGCAGGATCGGGGTCAAGGCCCTGATCTACTTCGAGGTCGTCTCGACCGCGGCGCTCGCGTTCGGGCTGCTGGTCGGCAACGTCGTGCGACCGGGCGCCGGCATGAACATCGATCCGTCCACCTTGGACGCCTCCGCCGTGGAGGCGAAGACGCAGGGTGGTCACCTCCCGGGCGTCGTCCAGTTCCTGCTCGATCTCATCCCTTCCAGTGTGGTGGACGCGTTGGCGCGCAACGCGTTGCTTCAAGTGCTGTTGTTCGCCGTGCTGTTCGGCTGCGCACTGGCCCAGCTCGGCGAGCGCGCGACGCCCGTCGTGGACCTGCTGGAACGCGTCAACCTGGCGTTCTTCACGGTGCTGGGGTACGTGATGAAGCTGGCGCCGCTCGGCGCGTTCGGCGCGATGGCGTTCCTCGTCGGTCAGTACGGACTGGGGTCGTTGCGCACGTACCTGTGGCTGATCCTCGCCTCCTACGGCGCGGCGTTGCTGTTCTGCGTGCTGCTCGGGGTGATCGCCTGGACGTTCGCGCGGGTCAACCTCCTGCGGTTCATCAGGTATGCGAAGGAGGAGTTCCTGCTGGCGCTCGGCACGGCGTCGTCGGAGGCCGTGCTGCCGCGGATGATGGCGAAGCTGCAACGTGCGGGCTGCGCGCCCACGTCCGTCGGGCTGGTGCTGCCGACCGGGTACTCGTTCAACCTGGACGGCGCGTCGATCTACCTGTCGCTCGCGACCGTGTTCCTGGCGCAGGCGTTGAACATCCCGCTCGACCTCGGCGACCAGCTCACGATCGTGCTGGTGCTCGTGCTGACGTCGAAGGGCATGGCGGGCGTGCCGGGCTCGGCGTTCCTCGCGCTGTCCGCCACCGTCGCCGCCGTCGGCTCGATCCCGGCCGCGGCGGTGGCGTTGCTGCTGGGCGCCGACAGGATCATGGACTCCATGCGCGTCTTCACGAACCTGCTGGGCAACTGCGTGGCCACGTTCGTGGTGTCGCGGTGGGAGGGCATGCTCGACGTCGGCCAGATGCGGTCAGCGCTCGGCCAGCCAGGCGGTGACCACGTCGTCGAGCAGGCCGAGGGTGAGCCTGCCGCGGCCGAGGACGACCTCGTGGAAGTCGCGGACGTCGAACGCCGTTCCTAGAGCCAGCTCCGCTTTCGCGCGCAGCTCGTCGAACCTGAGGCGGCCCACCGCGTACGCCAGAGCCTGGCCCGGCTGGGCGAGGTAGCGGTCGACCTCGGCCTCGGCGAGCTCGCGCGGCATCGAGGTGTTGCCGAGCAGGTGGTCGACGGCTTCCTCCCTGCTCCAGCCCTTCGCGTGCAGGCCCGTGTCGGCGACGAGCCTGCACGCGCGCTTGGCCTCCATCATGAGCATGCCGAGCCGGGTCTCCTCGTCGCTGTAGAGACCCATCTCGTCGGCGAGGCGTTCGCAGTAGAGCGCCCACCCCTCGGTGAAGGCGGTGACGCGGGCCTTGCGGCGCAGCAGAGGGATGTCCTGGAGCAGCATGAGCCGGGAGCTCTCGAAGTGGTGGCCGGGCACCGCCTCGTGAAACGCCGTCGCCTCCGCGATGTTCCGCGGCTGGACGTGCGGATCCTTGGTGTTGACGAAATACGTGCCGGGGCGGCTGCCGTCGAGCGCGGCGGCCAGGTAGTGCGGCGGCGTGCTCGCGGGCACGGACGGCGCGGTCTCGGCGATCACGCACCGCTCGTCCGGGATCGTCCGGAACCACTGCGGTGCAACGGCTTCCGCCCTGCGCACAGCGGCCTCGGCAGCCGCGAGCATCTCCGCGGCGCTGATGTACGTGCTGCCGTCGCTGAGCCTCCCACCGAGCTCTCGCCGGACGTTCTCGACGAGCCGGAGCCCGGTGGCGTGCAGCTCGTCCGGATCGACGTCCAGCGTCGTGTGCCTGCGAACTGCCTTGCGGTACAACGCTTCGCCGTCAGGAAGCCAGCAGAGCCCCGCATGCTCGGCGTCCCGGCCGTGCGGCAGGGCTTCCCGCCGCAGGAAGTCGCGGTAGTTCTCCAGGACCGGGCGCAACTCGTGCTGTTCCGCAGCGTGTCGTTCGGTCAGCTCGATCGCCTGCTCGACGAGGTGCCGGACCGGCGTTCGTCCCGCGGCGATGCCCGCGCGGTGCCGTTCGGTGACCGTTTCGACGAACCCCGGTACGGCGTGGTGGTTTCTGAGGTGGGAGAGGAAGTGGAGCGTCTCGGGCACCGCGGACTGGAGGTACCCGCTGATCCCGAACTCGATCTCCCTCGACTCGATCTTCTCGCACTCCACGCGGGCGAGGTGCCGGACGAGGCCCAGCGTGACGCGGTCGTCGAGGGTCTCCGGCACCAGGCCGTCCGCGTCCTCGACGACGGCCAGGTACCGCCCGAGGAACCGCAAATGGGCCTCCTCGCTGTGGTCGGCCAGCGCACCGTCGTCCCGCAGTCCCATGAGGTTCGCGAGCAACGGGTGCTGCTCCAGCACCAGGTCCCACAGACGGTCGGCGAGCGCGTCGAGTTGCGACATCTGTCCCCCGGAAGTTGCGCCGTTGGGCGGCCATGACGGCAGGTTGTGCCGGGTAAGCCCTTTCCATGCGGTGGTTGTTGCTGATCATCCTGCTGACCGGCTGTTCCGCGATACCTCTTTCCCCCGGCCCGCAACTGAACCGCGTGCCGGAGGGAACCCTCGACGCCCCGGCCGCGCGCACCTCGCTCGCCGCGCTCCCCCTCGCCGCGCCGGGCCGCCTCGACGGGTACTCGCGCGACTGCGACAAGGGCGCGTGCGTGTTCGGGCAGCCGTGGTTCGACACCGACGGCGACGGCTGCGACCAGCGCAGCCAGGTGCTGGCCCGCGACCTGGCGGACGTGCAGCGCAAGCCGGGCCGGTGCGGCGTGCAGTCGGGCACGCTCGACGACCCGTACACCGGCTCGCGGGTGACCAGCGTGTCGAAGATCCAGATCGACCACGTGGTGCCGCTCGCCGAGATGTGGCGCAGCGGAGCCGCCGGGTGGCCGCAGGAGAAGCGGGTGGCGGCGGCGAACGACCTGCGGAACCTGGTGGCGGTGACCGGCAGCGTCAACCAGTCGAAGGGCGACAAGACGCCGGACGAGTGGATGCCGCCCAGTGCGGCGTACGCGTGTTCGTACGGGCGGATCTACGTGACGGTGAAGGCGGCCTACGGGTTGAGCGTGGCTCCGGCGGAACGGTCGGCGCTGGAGAAGGCACTCGCCACCTGTGACACACCCCCTGCGACATAACCCTGGAAACAATGCCAATTGATTGACAATTGAGCTGCTCCACCCATTCGTACCAACTTCGATGACGGGTCGGACACACCAGAGCTACCCTGATCAGTCCGGCACGTGCGGCCGAGCAAGAGGGGTGGACGGGGTTGCTGAAGTCGTTCGCGCAGTGGCTGGAGAAATTCCTGCAGGAAGAAGGAGCGGTCGGCTTCGTCAAGGGACTGCTCGGCCTGGTCGCGTTCGGCGCCGTATTGTCCACGCTGTTCGGCTCGGTGGCCATTCGCACGACGTTCGTGATCGGCGCGATCGTGCTGACGCTCCTGCTGCTGGGGTATCTGACGGGCCGCGTCGCGAAGTTCGACGCGGAGTCGCGCGAGTACCGCGCACTGCTGTCCAAGTACTCCTACATGTTGATGGAACTGCAGCCCAGCCAGTTCGACATCAAGGTCTGGGAGCAGGTGGCCGTGATCGAGGCCAACGGGGACACGCAGGAGTTCATCACGGTGAACGCCATGATCCGCAACGCCGAGGCGAGGTTCTTCCGGCTGCGGTTCGGTCCGGGGTGGAACCAGCCCAAGTCGATCCAGAAGCTGGTCAACGCGAAAGTGCGCAGCCTGTTGGTGGACGGAACGATGGGCCCGAGCTTCCTCGTCACGTCACATTGGAGCGCGGACGGCAAGCTCGACATGGTGTCCCATTTCCACTCCCCTGCCGAAGTGGACAGCGAAATACGCCTGAAAATGGAGTGGACCTGGCCGAAGAAGTGCGTTCCGCTGATGGTCGCCAAGAAGCCGGATCCATTCACCTTCTACTTCCGGCAACCGGTCGAACGGGCGACCTACACAATCGTCCTGCCACCGGGAGTCGACGTCCACTGGGACGTGATCGCGCTCAACCGGATCCGCGACGACTTCGAAATCACCAGGCGGACCGACGCCGGCCGCGTCGAGATCAAGCTGGCCATCAACAACCTGCCGGCGAACCGCCGGGCCGGCATGCTGCTGGAACTTCAGAGGTAAAACGGCCTGCACAAGCCTCACCTGACCGTGCAGGCCCCCTGACGGGGCACAAAGCCCAGGTCAGCGACTCACTTGTCGCCGTTCTCGCCGCCCGTGTACGACATGGTGTGCGTTCCTCCTTCTGGCCACGAGGTGAAGCGCAATCCGGTCACCACCGCACCAGACGACAGTGGAGGCTCGTCCGGCCCTCGGTGGACTGATCGCGCGAAGGTCGGCGATGTTATCCACCCGGTCCGAACTCACCTCAGGTGACCCCGCGGAAGCGCCTGGTGACTGCGTCTTCCACCGGATACGCGCGAGCTTAGTCCGCCGTTCACGCGCAGGCTTGGCGAACGCTAAACAGAGGAAGGGCCAGGTCAGCGAGTGACCTGGCCCTTCCGTCTCACCGAGCCGCCTGTCGGAATCGAACCGACGACCTGCTCATTACGAGTGAGCCGCTCTGGCCGACTGAGCTAAGGCGGCGAGACGCGATAACTATAGCGGGTCCGAAGACCCGTCACTCACGGGGGTCGCCTTCGTTGTACGGACCGTGACCGATGTCACCACGTCCTGACCGCCGAGGAGTGGTTCATGCGCCGCACGTTGTCCGTGCCGCTGGCAGGGTTGATGCTCGCGCTCGTCGCAGCGCCCGCGCTCGCGCAGCCGCCGACTACACCGGTGCCGGGCCCGCGTGACCCGAACCAGCCACCCGCGTCGGCGCCGAACGGGCCTCAGTCGCTCGCGCACGCCGTGGGGGATGCGGGGACCGGGCTCAGCGTGGTCCGGCTCGGGCCGCAGGGGGTGCCCACCAACACGATCCTTCCCGGGCTGAGCGAGCAGCTGCCGAAGCAGTCGGTCACCGAGTTCGGGCTGGGGCTCGCCAGTGCGCAGGTCAACACCGAGGCGTTCCTGAGCACCGAGCGGGTGGTCACGCAGGCCAGTCCGTTCGGGTTCGCGGTGGGCGGGCGGTCGCCGCAGTCGCCGGGCACGCTCGTGCAGACGGCGATTCCGGACAACCCGCAGCCGGCCAACGGCGGGCTGCCGATTCCCGAGACGCCGCTCGGGAAGCTCCGGCTGCTCAACGGCAGCGTGCACGCGCGGTGGGACGAGAAGCTCGGGCCGTGCGTCAGTCCGCTCGCGACGGCGAAGACCTCCCTCGCGGGGCTCGAGGTTCTGAGCGCGTTGCCGGCCGAGGTGCCGTTGCCGTCCAAGAGCCTGATCAGCATCCCTGACACGTTCGAGGCGAACTCGCAGGTCCGGCTGGTGGATCTGCCCGGCTCGAAGAACAAGGCCGTCGAGTCGACGTCGACCATGCGCGCGGTGAGCGTCGAGCTCGCGGGCGGGATCAAGATCGACGTCGCCAGCCCGCCCACGCTCACGGCGACGGCCACCGGGGACGAGAAGACGTCGAAGATCACCTACACCGCGCCGGTGCTGAAGGTCAGCCAGAACGGCAAGGAGCTCGGCACGCTGGACGCCGCGCACCCGGCACTGGACGTGCCGCTGCTGCTGGACCTGGTCGTCGTCAGGCTGCAGGTCGCCGGGCTCAACGAGAAGAAGGCGAGCTTCAGCGGCAACGGGTTCAGCGGGTTCCAGCTCGGGGCGACGGCGCGGATGCTCGACGTCCAGCTCCTGCCGACGGACAAGCTGAAGCTCCCGAACCTGCCGACGGCGCTCGCGCAGATCTCGCTGGGCGAGCAGATCGTGCGGGCCGCGGCACCGCAGGGCGGCGTGGTCTGCGCAACCGCGCAGCCTCCCCAGACGCAGGAACCGGGCGGGCCGGCGGCGCCTCCCAAGAAGGCACCGCCGCTCGCCTACACCAACGCCGCGTACCAGTCGGTTCCGCTGTTCTGGACCGGCACGGGACTGCTGCTCGCGGGTGTCGTGATCTTCGCGGCGCTGCCGGTCAGAGGCCGATCGCGCGCGAAATCTCCCGAGGTTTCAGAACCCTGAGCAACGCTTCCATGAGGTAGTAGTCGCCGTAGGGCAACGAGACCTCGATGCCGACCTCCGTGCGGCGGTTGCGGGTGCCGCGCGCCAGGATCGCCTCGTGCCGCTCGGACCGGGTGGTCAAACACGTGCGGCACAACGCATCCAGGATGCGCAGCGCGGCCACCCGGTACGACAACCGGCCAGACGCGACGGCCAGGTCCAGCAGACCGCACGCCATGATGGCGCCCGCCGACGAGTCCTTGACGTCGTTGGGCGCCAACGGTGAGCGGTAGTCCCACACCGGAACGTGGTCCGGTGTAAGGGCGTCCAGGGCGAAGTCGGCGAGTTTTCGCGCAGCCTCGAGGAACTCACGACGCCGAGTACGCCGGTACATCGTCGTGAACCCGTAGATGCCCCAAGCCTGACCACGCGACCAGCACGACGTCGGGCTGTAGCCCTGGTTCGTGTTGGGCCCGATGTCCTCGCCGGTGTCGGGGTTGAAGTCGAAGACGTGCGGCGTGGAGCCGTCCGGCCGGATGAACTTCGCACGAGTCGTCAAGGCGTGCGCCACCGCGACGTCCAGGAACCGCGACTCCCCCGTCTGCTCGGACGCGAACGTCAGCAGGTCGAGGTTCATCATCGTGTCCATGATCGCGCGGCCGGCGTTCGCGGGCGTCCCGAGCGCTCCCCACGCCCTGATGAAGCGGCCCTTCTCGTTGTAGCGCTGGATCAACGACGACGCGGCCTGCACCGCGCCGTCACGCCAGGACGCGTCCCCGGTCAGCCGGTACGCGGTCACCCACGACGGGTAGAACAGGAAGCCGAGGTCGTGGATCGACGTGTCGGTGCGCCGCGGGGACAGCCTCAGCGCCGACTCCACGGCCCACGCCTTGAACTGCTCGTCGCCGCTGTCCAGGAACGCGAGCCAGTGCATGCCGGGCCAGAAACCGCCGACCCAGCCGCCGGAGTTGACGTAGGTCCACTTCTCGAACTTCGTCTCCTCCGGGAACGAGGTGACGTTCGGCGCCACCTGCCTCAGCTTCCCGAGCGCGTAGTCCAGCGACTCGCGGAAGAGCCGCCCCGAAGCCGAAGCCTCTCCCGGAAGAACCGCGACAGCCCCGGCCGCACCGAGCAGGGTTCTGCGAGTGAACGTCATGGCACCATCCATCCGAGCACCGGCGTGGACTGCAGGTACGCGATCACGCACATCGCCAGCAGCAGCAACAGGCTCCAGCCGAAGACCTTGCGGAACAGGTCTCCTTCGCGGCCGACGAGACCCGCCGCGGCGGTGCCGATCGCCAGGTTCTGCGGCGAGATCATCTTCGCCATCACGCCACCTGAGCTGTTCGAGGCGCCGAACAGGAACGGGGACGTGCCGAGCTGCTGCGCCGCGGTGACCTGGAGGCCGCCGAACAACGCGTTGGAGCCCGCGTCCGTGCCGGTGATCGCGACGCCGAACCAGCCGACGACCGGCGACAGGAACGCGAAGAACGCGCCGGTCCCCGCGAGCCACAGGCCCAGTGTCGTGATCTGGCCCGAGTAGTTCATGACGTACGACAGCGAGAACACCGCGAGGATCGCCAGGATCGCCCAGCTGAACTGCCTGATCGTCTGGCCGTAGATCTCCAGGCCCTTCCGCGCGCTGATCCCGAGCAGCACCAACGTGATCAGGCCGGACAGGAACAGCAGCGAACCCGTCGCGGACGCCCAGTTCAGCGCGTACTCGACCTTGATCGGCTTGCCGGACGCGTTCGTCAGGTGCATGCCCGGCCACAGGAACTTGTAGGTCAGCGAGTCGAGGAACTTCTTCACCGGCACGATCTGCGCGATCGAGAAGATCACCACGATGATCGCGTACGGGCTGAACGCCGTGATCACGTCACGCCGCGAGTCCGTCGTCGAGCCACCCGCGATGACCGGTGGGATCGAACGTTCCGGCTGCCAGACCCGCGCCAGCGCGATCACCGCGAGCACCGAGACGACGGCCGCGATGATGTCGCAGAGCTTGTAGGACCAGAAGTTCGAGACCAGGTACTGCGTCAGAGCGAACGAGCCGCCTGCCACCAGGGCAGCGGGCCACGCCTGCTTGAAGCCGCGCCTGCCGTCCACCACGAAGATCAGCACGAACGGCACGAGCATCGCCAGGAACGGCACCTGACGACCGGTCATCGCACCGAACGTGTCGGCAGGCAGTCCGGTGACGGTGTTCAGCACCGTGATCGGGTTGCCCATGCCGCCGAACGCGACCGGCGCGGTGTCGGCGATCAACGCCAGCGCCACCGCCTTCATCGGGTCGACGCCGAGAGCGATCAACATGACCGAGCAGATCGCCACGGGACCGCCGCCGCCCGCCAGAGCTTCGAGCAGCGCGCCGAACGAGAACGCGATGACGATCGCCTGCACGCGCTGGTCGTCCGAGATCGAGCTGAACGACCGCCGCAGCACGGCGAAGTGTCCGCTGTGGACGGTGAGGTTGTAGATCCAGATGGCGTTGAACGTGATCCACAGGACCACGAGCACGCTGGTCGCCGCGCCGAACGCCGCCGAGTTGAGCGCCTGGCCGAGCGGCATCGAGTAGCCGAAGATCGCGACGCCGATCGCGAGCACGAGCGCGGTCAGACCAGCCCAATGAGCCTTCCACTTGAGGCCGCCGAGCAGCACGAGCACGGCAACGAGCGGTATCAACGCGAGCAGAGCCGACAGGAACAACGAGCCTGTCGGATTCGGATTCTGCTGGTACACCAAGGCCGCCTTTCCTGAGCCTGAACTCCGGCGGCGTGGAGGCCTCAGGCTTGTTCCATTCCACGGAACGTAGTTCCATGTTGGTCGGCGCACATCGTGTCACTCCGCCGCCCCGATCGGAAGGCATCCTCAGATGCAAATCAGGCACTCGACCCATCCGGCTCAGTTGCCGGACCTCGACACGGACGGGTTGCGGCGGCACTACCTCGTGGACGACCTGTTCGTACCGGGCGAGATCCGGACCGTCTACACCCACGAAGACCGCATCGTGCTCGGCGGAGCGTCCCCGTCACCAGGTCAGCCGCTCAAGCTCGAGAGCGCTCCCCCGCTGCGATCAGCGCATTTCTGCGAACGGCGTGAGCTCGCCGTGCTCGCCCTCCGAAATTCCGGAACGGTTACCGTGGACGGAACCGAGTACGAACTCGGTACGCGCGACTGCCTGTACGTCGGCCAGGGCGCCGTCGACGTCGAGTTCCACGCCGCCGGCGAGGACACCCGCTTCTACCTCTTCTCCACGCCCTCGCACGCCTCGTTCCCCACCGCCGTGGCCCGTTTCGACGAGGTCGACGTGCTGAAGCTGGGCGACCAGAGCACCGCGAACGTCCGCGAGATCCGCAAGTTCGTGCACGCCGACGGCATCCGCTCGTCGCAGTTGGTCCTCGGCGTCACCTCGCTCGCTCCCGGCAGCGTCTGGAACACCATGCCGCCGCACACCCACGACCGCCGCACCGAGTGCTACCTCTACTTCGACCTGCCAGAGGAGCACCGCGTGATCCACCTCTGCGGCGAACCGCAGAACACCCGGAACATCGTGGTGCGCAACGAGGAAGCCGTGATCTCGCCGTCGTGGTCCGTCCACAGTGGAGCCGGAACGCACTCGTACACGTTCGTCTGGGCCATGGGCGGCGAGAACCAGGCCTACGACGACATGGACCCGGTCGCCGTGACGGAGCTGCGGTGAACTTCTCCCTCGACGGCAAAACGGCGGTGGTGACCGGCGCCCGCACCGGCATCGGCCGCGCCATCGCCCGCGGGCTGCACGAGGCCGGAGCGTCGTTGATCCTGGTGGGCCGCGGCGACCTGTCCGACGTGGCACCGGCCGTGGCGACGGTGTCGGTGGACCTGGCGGACCCGGCGTCGATCGAACCCGCGCTGGCACCGGTCCTGGCGGAGCACCGGGTGGACGTCCTGGTCAACAACGCCGGCACCATCCACCGCGGCGCGGCCGTCGACGTCTCGCTGGCGGACTGGCAACGGGTCATGGCGGTCAACCTCGACTCGGCGTTCGAGATCTCCAAGCTCTGCGGCCGTCAGATGGTGGCGCGGGGCAGCGGCAAGGTCGTGAACATCGCGTCGCTGCTGTCGTTCCAGGGCGGAATCCTGGTCTCGGCCTACACGGCCTCGAAGCACGCGCTGGTCGGCATGACAAAGCTGCTCGCCAACGAGTGGGCCGCGGCGAACGTGCAGGTCAACGCCATCGCACCCGGTTACATCGAAACCAACAACACGGCCCCTCTCCGTGCCGACCCCGACCGCGAGCCGGCCATCCGCACCCGCATCCCGGCGGGCCGCTGGGGCACGCCGGAAGATCTCGTGGGCCCGGCGGTGTTCCTTTCGTCCACGGCGTCCGATTATGTGACCGGACACGTACTGGTGGTCGATGGAGGCTGGCTGGCGAGATGACCGATACCGCCGTCGAAAAAACGCTCGCCGTGCTGGAGGCCCTCGCCGACCACACGCGCATCACGGACATCGCGCGGGTCACGGGCCTGCCGAAGTCCACGGTCCACCGCCTCCTGCAGACGATGGTGGACCGGGGCTTCGCCACACCGACAGCGGACGGCTACCTGACCGGCCCGCGAGTGCTCGCCCTCGCGGGCAAGGTTCTCCGGCCCGTCGACACGGTGGAGCGCGCACGGCCCTTCCTGCGCTCGCTGCAGGAATCCACGGGGTGCACCGTGCACCTGGCCGTGCTGTACGGCGACGAACTGGTCTACGTCGACAAGATCGAGGCCAACAAGCCCTACCGGATGGCGTCCCGTCTGGGCATGTCTTTGCCGGCCCACGGGACCGCCATCGGCAAGGCGGTGCTGGCCTCGCTCACTCCCGCCGAACTGGACGCGTTCCTCGGGCGCACCGGACTGCAGGGACGGACACCGAAGACGATCACGTCCGGGCCGCGGCTCAAGGCGCAGCTGGCGCGGGTGCGGCGGTCGCGGTTCGCGTTGGACGACGAGGAGAACGAGGTCGGGGTGCGCTGCGTGGGCGCGGCCGTGCGTGACCACGCGGGGGTGGTGATCGGCGGGCTCTCGGCGTCGTCGCTCGCCATGGAGCACTCGTTGCCGGAGCTGATCGCGTTGGGGCCGCGGGTGCTGCGGGCAGCGGACGAGGTGTCAGCGGCGCTCGGCTGGCTCTAACCCCGGTGCAGCGTGGTCACCATCGCCTCGATCGCGATCCGCGGCTTCACGTTCACCTCGATCGCCTCACGACACGCCAGCACCGCCTCCAGCCGCCGCAGGATCGACTCCTGCGACCACTGCGCCGCCGCCGTCCGCGAGTCGCCGGCGCGGTCCGGGTGCATCAGCGCCGCCTCGGAGCCCGTCTTGGTCACCAGGGCGTCGCGGTAGAAGCCGGCCAGGTCGACCAGGGCCATGTCCAGCGAGTCGCGCTGGGTTCGGGTGGCGCGGGACTTCTGGCGCTTCTCCAGGTCCTTCAACGCACCCTTGGCGCCACGGGTCGCGGCCGCGGTGCCCTTGCCGGTGCCGCCCGCGCCCATCGCCGTTTCGAGGGCCTCGCGCTCTGCCTCGTTGCGGGCCTCGTTGGCCGTGGTGGCGTCCTCCTCCGCGGCCTTGATCAGCTCGTCGGCGCAGGTGAAGACGTCGGCGGGCTTGCGCAGCGCCAGGGGGATGCGCAGCACCGACTCCCGGCGGCCGCGGGCCTGTTCGTCCACGGCCAACCGGCGTGCGCGGCCCACGTGGCCGCCGCACACCGACGCCGCCCACTGCGCCATCTCGGGCGGAACTCCGTCCACCGACTCCAGGGCCGAGGCGATGGCGGCGGGGCGCGGTGAGCCCAGGGACACCAGGCGGCAGCGCGAGCGGATGGTCACCGACACGTCGTCGGGGTGGTCGGAGGGGGCGCACAGCAGGAAGACCGTGCGCTCCGGCGGTTCCTCGACGGCCTTCAGCAGGGCGTTGGCGGCGCCCTCGGTCAGGCGGTCGGCGTCCTCGATGATCACGACCTGCCACCGGCCCGACGTGGGGCGGCGGGCGGAGATCTGGACCAGTGCGCGCATCTCGGCGACCGAGATCGAGAGGCCCTCCGGCGTCACCACGCGCACGTCGGCGTGGGTGCCGTGCAGGGCGGTCCGGCAGCCGGTGCACACACCGCAGCCGGGGCGGTCGTCCGTCACCACGCACTGCAGAGCGCCGGCGAACGCGCGGGCCGTCGACGAACGGCCGGATCCGGGTGGGCCGGTGAACAGCCAGGCGTGGGTCATCACGCCGGGTGCCGGAGTGCCGCCCGCGACGATCGTGGCCGCGGCTTCCGCGGCCGCGGACAGGGTTGCCACCGCGTCCGGCTGGCCGACCACCTCGTCCCACACGCTCATGGGTGCAGTCTTCCAGCGGGCCGTCAGACGGCGGCTTCGGGGACCGCTCGCTTGCGGGTCGCGAGCAGCGGCACCACGGCCGAACGGACCCTCTCGGCCACGGCGTCCGCGTCGCCGTCGGCCTCGACCACGACGTAGCGGTCCGGATCGGCGGCGGCCATCTCGCTCAGCAGCCGCTGGACCCGCCAGTGGTGCTCCAGGCCGATCGCCTTGCCGTCGGCGACCGGGCGGTCCAGCAGGATCGTCAGATCGGGGCGCAGGCGTCCGGTGGCCCAGTCGACCAGGCCTTCGAGCTCCTGGTGCTCCAGCGAGCTCGTGGCCGTGAAGTGTGCGAGCGGTGAGTCGACGTAGCGCTCCATCACCACGACGGAACCCTCGTCCAGTGCGGGACGCACCTGCCGTTCGACGACATCGGCGCGTACGGCGGCGGCTACGAGTGCCTGCGCGCGCACGCCAGCCAGTTCGGCGGAGGACAGCATCGTGCGCAGCCGGCGTTCGTCGTGCTCGGGATCGGCGGCCAGCAGCACGTCGAGGCCCTCGGCGCGCAACGCGGCGGCCAGGCGGCGGGCCTGCACGGACGTGTCCTCGCGGGTGTCGCCCTCGACCGCGATCAGCAGGCCCTTGGTGTTGCGGCGGCCGCGGATCGCCGCGAACAGCGACGACAGCACCGGCTCTTCGCGGCGGTCGTCCATCTGCCGGTACGCGACCAGGCCCAGGACGATCGCGATCGCGGCGCCGCCGAGCATCACCGGGCGGGTCGCGTCGACCTCCATCGGGTGGCCGAAGACGCTGACCGTCCGCTTCTGCAGCAACGCGACCAGCAGCGGAGCACCGGCGGACGCACCGAACAGCACGATCTTGAGCAACGACTGGATCAACGCCACCGTGCGGCCGCGCATCTCGTCCTCGACCTGCGAACCGACGATCGTCAGGCCGGTCAGGAACGCCACGCCGGCGCACGTGCCGACCAGCGCCACCGTCAGCAGCGCGATCCACAGGTGCGGCGCGAGCGCGACCAGCACGAGCGTGATGCCGGCGCCCACGATCGTGACGCCGAACAGCCGGTTGTACGCGAGGCGCTGGGCCAGCCTGGGCGCGGTCGCCATGCCGATCGCGAGGCCGACGAACACGGCCACGAACAGCAGGCCGAACGTCGAGGCGCCGCCCAGCAGAGACTGCGCGTAGAGCTTCGCGGTCGCGATCACCACACCGGCCGCGGCGAACGCGCCGATCATGCCGATCACCAGGCCGCGGACCAGCGGCGTCGCGGCGGCGAACCGCAGGCCGTCGCGGAACATCGCGACGAAACCGGGCTTGTCCGCGTCCTTCTTGGGAGCCGACGCGATGCGGCCGGACAGCTCGGGCAGCCTGGTCGCGACCAGGACCGCCGAGGTGAAGTACAGCAGGCCGTTGATCATCACGGCGATCGTCGCGATGCGGAACTCGAGGTTCCCGCCCTGCAGGTTGAGGTAGCCGGGGATGCCCGAGACCAGGGAGTACAGGCCGAAACCGCTGATCGTGGAGATGCCGTAGGTCATCACCAGGCCGAGCTGGTTCGCCGACTCCACCTGGTCGGGGCGGCGCAGCAGGTTCGGGACCGCCGACTCCTTGGCCGGGATCCACAGCATCGCGCAGCAGCCGACCAGGAAGTTCGCCACGAACAGCCAGATCGGGGAACCGATGAGGGCGATCGAGATGAACAACGACCCGCGCAGGACGTCGCAGATCACCATCACCTTGCGGCGGTCGAACTTGTCCGCGAGCACGCCACCGATGGGCGCGAACAGGATGCCCGGCAGCAGCTGCGTGAGCACGACCAGGGACAATGCGAACGACTGCCACTGGTAGCTGTTCATCATCTCGGAGACCAGACCGGTCAGCGCGAGCAGTGACAACCAGTCACCAACGCTGCACAGGTAGGTGACGAGCCACAGCCTGCGGAACGGCCGGATGGCCAGCACCGAGCGCAGCCGGTGGACCGTGGACACGCTGGACTGGGCCTGCCCCGACTGGCCTGCCTCGGTCACTCCTGTGTCCGCGTCCTGAATCTTCGTCACCCCAAAATCGGCCCACTCCGTGCGATCAGCGTAACCGGATGAGGTGAGTCAGCACGCCGGACTCTCAGCACGACTAGCTGAAGATCGACGCAAGAATGTTGATCACGACCAGCACGAAGAACGCGAGCACCACCAGACAGCCGATGAACGCACCCACTCCGCCGGTCTGCCTGGCGGCCTGTTGTTGTTGCGCCACAGGGATTTGGTACGTCGGCGCGAACGGCTGGGGCTGCTGGTGGGGAGGTCGCTGGACCCGGCCGCGCGGGCGGCGCCGCTCCCGTTCCATCTGCGCGAAGATCGCCTGGCGCATCTCTTCGGTCGGCTCCGGCGGTGTCGGCACCGACACACGTGACGTGGAAGACGTCCATTGGGGAGCGATCCAGGTGTCGGCGGTCACCAGCCCCGCCAACGGGTCGGGGAACGGCCTGGGAGGCGGCGGGGCCTGAGTCCCGTCCGGACCGAACTCGTTCGTCGGCACCGCCACCTCCTACCAGCTCAGCTCTTCGACTTGGCCGGAGCCTTCTTCGCCGCCGCGGGCTTCTTGGCGGCCGGCTTCTTGGCCGGAGCCTTCTTCTTGACCGGTCCCTTGGCGCGCTTCTCGGCCAGCAGCTCGGCCGCGCGCTCGTCGGTGATCGTCTCGACGCTGTCCGACTTGCGCAGCGACGCGTTCGCCTCACCGTCGGTGACGTACGGGCCGAAGCGGCCCTCCTTGATCACCATCGGCTTGCCGGACACCGGGTCGTTGCCCAGCTCCCGCAACGGCGGCGCAGCGGCCGCCCTGCCACGCTTCTTCGGCTCGGAGTAGATCTTCAACGCCTCTTCGAGCGTGACCGTGAAGATCTGCCCCTCGTCGACCAGCGACCGCGAGTCCGTGCCCTTCTTCAGGTACGGGCCGTAACGGCCGTTCTGCGCGGTGATCTCGGCGCCTGTCTCCGGGTCCTTGCCGACCACGCGCGGCAGCGAGAGCAGCTTCAGCGCGTCGTCCAGCGTGACCGTGTCCAGCGACATCGACTTGAACAGCGAGCCGGTGCGCGGCTTCGGCGCCTTCGACTTCGGCGTGCCCTCCTCGAGCTCGGGCAGCACCTCGGTCACGTACGGGCCGAAGCGGCCCTCCTTGGCCACGATCTCGTTGCCGGAGACCGGGTCGGTGCCAAGCGACCGGCCTTCCTGCGGCGTCGAGAAGAGCTTCTCGGCGATCTCGTTCGTCAGCTCGTCCGGCGGCAGGTCGTCCGGCAGGTTCGCGCGCTGCGCGGCACCGTCGACCTCGCGCTCCAGGTACGGGCCGAAGCGGCCGACGCGCACCACGACCGTGCGGCCCTCGTCGTCGCTGAACAGCGGGATCGAGTTGACCTCGCGCGGGTCGATGTCCTCGACGCCCGTGCCGACGAGCTTCTTCAGGCCACCGGACCGGCCGATCGAGCCGTCCGGGCCGATGCTGCCGCCGAAGTAGAACCCGGACAGCCACGTCGTGCGGCCCTGACGACCTGCGGCGATGCCGTCCAGCTCGTCCTCCAGCGCCGCGGTGAAGTCGTAGTCGACCAGACGGCCGAAGTGGTTCTCCAGCAGCCCGACCACGGCGAACGCGACCCAGGACGGGACCAGCGCGGCGCCCTTCTTCCACACGTAGCCGCGGTCCTGGATGGTGCTGATGATCGACGAGTACGTGGAGGGACGGCCGATGCCGAGCTCCTCCATCGTCTTGATCAGCGACGGCTCGGTGAAGCGCGAGGGCGGCGAGGTGGTGTGGCCGTCCGCGGACAGCTCCGCGATCGTCAGGTCCTGGTCCTTGACCAGCTGCGGCAGGCGCGACTCGGCGTCGTCCGACTCGCCACCGGCCTCGGCGTCGATGCTCTCGACGTAGGCCTTGAGGAAGCCGGCGAACGTGATCGTGCGGCCCGACGCGGCGAACGTGACCTCCTGGCCAGTCGCGGCACGGCCCTGGATGCGGACGCTGGTCGTGTTGCCCCGCGCGTCGGCCATCTGGGACGCGATCGTGCGCTGCCAGATCATCTCGTAGAGCTTGAACTCGTCGGAGTCGAGCTCGGCGGCCACCTGACCCGGCGTGCGGAAGACCTCTCCGGCCGGCCTGATCGCCTCGTGCGCCTCCTGCGCGTTCTTGACCTTGCGCGTGTACTGGCGGGGCTTGTCCGCGACGTACTGCGCGCCGTAGAGGTCCGTCGCCTGCGTGCGGGCGGCGTTGATCGCGGTCTCCGACAGCGTCGTGCTGTCGGTACGCATGTAGGTGATGTAACCGTTCTCGTACAGCTTCTGCGCCGTGCGCATCGTGCGGTCGGCGGAGAACCGCAGCTTGCGGCCCGCCTCCTGCTGCAGCGTCGAGGTCATGAACGGCGCGTACGGCTTGCGCGAGTACGGCTTCTCCTCGACCGAGGAGACCTTGACCGGCGCGTTCTCCAGACCGGCCGCGATGGCGCGTGCCTGCGCCTCGTCCAGCACGACGACGTCGGCCTTGCCGGTCAGCTTGCCGTCCGACCCGAAGTCGCGGCCGGTGGCGAGACGCGTGCCGTCGACGGCCACGAGACGCGCGCCGAACTGACGCGGCGTGGCGTCCGCACCGGCGTCCATCTGCGCGGAGATGTCCCAGTAGCTCGCCGAGACGAACTTCATCCGCTCGCGTTCGCGCTCCACGACCAGACGCGTCGCCACGGACTGCACGCGGCCTGCCGAGAGCTTCGGCATGACCTTCTTCCACAGCACCGGGCTGACCTCGTAGCCGTAGAGGCGGTCGAGGATGCGGCGGGTCTCCTGGGCGTCGACCAGGTCCTGGTCGAGGTCGCGCGGGTTGGCGGCGGCGGCCTGGATCGCGGACTCGGTGATCTCGTGGAACACCATCCGGCGGACCGGGACCTTGGGCTTGAGCGTCTCCAGCAGGTGCCACGCGATGGCCTCGCCCTCGCGGTCACCGTCTGTCGCGAGGTAGAGCTCGTCGACGTCCTTCAACGCTTCCTTGAGCTCGGTGACCAGCGACTTCTTGTCGGCGGAGATCACGTAGAGCGGTTCGAAGTCGTGGTCGACGTCCACGCCGAGCCTGGCCCAGGCCTGGCCCTTGAACTTCGCGGGAACGTCGGCGGCACCGCGCGGCAGGTCCCGGATGTGTCCCCTGGAGGACTCCACGACGAAGTTGCTGCCGAGGTAGGACGCGATCTTGCGCGCCTTCGTGGGCGACTCGACGATCACCAACCGTCGGGTGCTACCCGCGCCTCCGCTGCTCTTTCTCGTCCGTGTCGATCCAGCCACTCGCCGTCCCGCTCTCTTCCAAACCCGGTTCCCAGGCCCGCCAGTGTTGCCCAGCGTCGGCCGAAAAGCACACCATCCGCGACGCCTGTACGACGAGACAGAGTGACACAACCTTGCCGGACGGCCCGCTCAGGCCGCCGGCCAGGTGCTGCACGCCACCCCGTGCGGAGGGCTTCCGACCAGCTCAGCGAGCCGTGCCAGCCGTCGTCGGCCGGTTACCCGCAACGCCGGAGCCCCTACCAGGGTGCACGGAAGTCCGGATGCGAGCAGGGCATTTTGCAACGGAAGGTGTGTCTGCGGTGCGTTGGGGTCCAAACCGAGCAGGTACGCCGACTCCATCCAGCTGCCCGCGGCCAGCGCCCAGACCCGCAGCACTGCGCCGTTCAGCTCGAAGTCGTCCGGCACCTTCTTGACGGATCCGTCCAGCCAGCGGGCGGCCAGAGGGGTGAGATCGGTGCGGAACGGAGTGCGGACGAACCGCGTGCCCTCCTCGTTGACGCACAGCTCGGACGTCACGCCGCGCTCGTCGCAGGCCTGCTTGAGCGGGCGGTGCCGCCACTCGTCGCGCAGCTCGACGTACACGCGGGCGGCCGTACCGCGCGCGAAGCTGACGGCCTGGCCCGGCCCGCAGAGGAAGCCGGCGAGGTCCGCTTTGGCCGGCGTGCGCGCCTCGGCCGAGAAGAAGGACAGCTGCCCCACCACGGCCCACAGGGTAGAACAGACGTTCGACTGTGACCAGTGGTGCGCCTGTGACCACGCCGGTCGAGCTACTACGAGCTCGACCGCGCACGAGGGCATCGCCTGCTCACGCAAGGCGCTTCGCCGGGAGTCGAACCGGACCACCGAACGGGGTGCACGTCCCGGCGAGCGGTCCGGCCGCACTCCGCCGTCAGGGCGTGGGCTGCGCGTGCGGTGAGAGCTCCATGTCCTTGCAGTTGGGGGCCTTCTGAGCAGGCGCGGCGAGACCCGCCGCGTCGAACTTGTTCCGCACGTCGGCGCTCGTCTTCTCCAGCGCAGCACCCTTGCTGATCATCTCGGTGAACGCGGCGATGATCTGCGTCGCGTCGGTGGAGGCGTCCAGCTTCGACTTGGTGTCGGTGAGCACGGTCTTGATCGTGCCCATGCCTTCCTCCGCGTTGGTGACCAGCTCCCTCGACTTCGGGTGCGGGCCGTCCTCGAGCACCTTGAGGTCTGCGGTCGACTTGTCGATCACGGCGACCTTGGTGCCAAGCCAGTCCGAGAGGCCCGTCTTGATCCTCGACGGGTCGTTCACGTCGATGGCGGGCTGGTCCGCCAAGGCTTTGACAGAGCTGTTGATGGCACCGCAGACGTTGTCGATCCACGTCACGACGGCGGCGTCGTTCGCGACGGGGGCGGCTGACACCGGCGACACGGGCGTCGCCGGCGTCGTGGAAGGACTTCCGCTGGTGCACGCTGTGAGCGTGAGCAGGCTCGCCAGAAGGGCGTTCACTGTGCGACACATGGCCCGGAAGTTACTCCGAACAGTCTAATCCGGCTCGTTGACGCGGCGTTGAGCCGCGTCTTCTCACGCTTTCTGCGCGGCCTCGGTGGCCTTCTGCAGCTCGGGGCCCCGGCCGCATCGCTGGACGAAGTGACCCGAGGGTGAAGGCCTTCGCCATCTCATCGACGGCGTCCTCGCTCCAGGCCGACGTGCTCGAGGCCCTCTGCGGACCTGTCGGACCGGATCGCCCAAGTGCACGTCCGGGCGATCCGGTTCCGGGTCGTTCCAGTGGATCAGGTGGTCGGTGCGCTCGACGTCGAGGTCTCCAGCGCCTTGCAGTTGGCAGCCTTCTTCGAGGCGTCCGCGAGACCCGTCTCGTCCATCTTCTTCTGCACGTCGGCGCCCGCCTTCTCCAGCTCGCCCGCCTTGGCGATCATGTCGGTGAAGGCGGAGACGACCTGGGTGGAGTCGGTCGCCGAGTCGAGCTTCGCCTTGGTGTCGGCGAGCAGGGTCTTGATCTGACCCATGCCCTGCTCGGCAGCGGTGACCAGCTCCTTGGACTTCGGGTGCGGGCCGTTCTCCAGCCCTTTGAGGTCCGCGATCGACTTGTCGACGGCGCTGACCTTGGTGCCGAGCCACTCCGACAGACCGGTCTTGAGCTTCGTCGGGTCGCTCATGTCGATGTTGGGCTCGTCCGACATGGCCGTGACGGTGCCGCCGACGGCACCGCAGACCTTGTCCATCCAGGCCACGACGTCGGCCTCATTGGCCGTGGGCGACGTCGAGGTGGAAGAACCTCCGCTGCTGCACGCGGTGACCACGAGCAGACAGCTCGTCATGAGCGCGATGACTGTGCGACGCATGGGGCGGAAGCTACTCCGGACGGCCTCGCTCAGCTCGTTGGCGTGACGTTGAGCCGCTGCATCTCCTGGCACTTCGGCGCCGTCTGGGTGGCCTTCTGCAGCTCGGGGACGGCCTTGATGTCCCGCAGCGGGTCAGCCAGCTCCGAGAGCTTGGCGATGGCCTCCCCGGCGGCCTGGATGCCTCCGGTGGCGTTGTTCGCGTCGGCCTGCTCGATCTTGGTCTTGGCGTCGGTGAAGACCGTGCCCAGCGAGGTGAACGCCTCGGCCATCTTGTTGACGGCCTCCTCACCACCCGCGACGGGCGACGGACCGACGTTCTTGAGGCCGTCCGCGGACTTGGTGAAGGCGTCGGCGAGCTGGCCCATGTAGGCGGCCATGTCGGCCTTGAGCTTGGCGGAGTCGCCGGAGTCGAGCTTCGGGGCGCTCTTCTCGATCTTGGCGAACTCGGACGCGGCGCCGCACACCTTGTCCATGTAGGCGACGGCCTCGGGGCTGGCCGCGCCACTGGTGGGCGTCGATGAAGTGCCGGAGTTGCCGCCGTTGGTGCACCCGGTCAGCGCCAGGGCGGCAACAGCGGCAGTGGCGACGAGGCTGCGCCTCATGTCCTAACTCCTCGGTCGGGGTACGTCGGGGGAATACCCGAACGTACCCCGACCGGGCGTGGAACTACGCGGCGCCGTTGCTCACGGTCTCCGCGGGAGCGTCCGCGATCGCGGTACCGCGACGCTTGGACACGACGATCGCACCGACGATGATCAGTGCCGCGGCCACGGCGATCGCGATGCGGATCGGGTCGGACGCCTTGTCACCGATGGAGAAGGTGACGATGGCGGGCGCGATCAGCACCGAGACCAGGTTCATGACCTTGATCAGCGGGTTGATGGCGGGGCCGGCGGTGTCCTTGAACGGGTCGCCGACGGTGTCGCCGATGACCGTCGCGGCGTGGGCGTCGGAGCCCTTGCCGCCGTGGTTGCCGTCCTCGACCAGCTTCTTCGCGTTGTCCCAGGCACCACCGGAGTTGGCCAGGAAGACCGCCATGAGCGTGCCGGTCGCGATCGCGCCGGCGAGGTAACCCGCCAGCGGGCCGACGCCGAGGCCGAAGCCGACGGCGATCGGGGCGAGCACCGCCATCAGACCCGGAGTCGCGAGCTCGCGCAGCGAGTCCTTGGTGCAGATGTCGACGACCTTGCCGTACTCCGGCTTCACCGAGTAGTCCATGATGCCGGGGTTGTCGCGGAACTGGCGGCGCACCTCGAACACGATGGCACCGGCGGCGCGCGTCACGGCGTTGACCGCGAGACCCGAGAACATGAAGACGACGGCCGCACCGATCGCGACGCCGACGAGCACGTTCGGGCTGAACACCAGGTTGCTGAACGACACGGGCAGGTCGCCCGCGACGTTGCCGACCTTGACCAGTGCCTGCGTGATCGCGTCCTGGTAGGAGCCGAACAGCGCCGTCGCGGCGAGCACGGCCGTCGCGATCGCGATGCCCTTGGTGATGGCCTTGGTGGTGTTGCCGACCGCGTCGAGCTCGGTGAGGATCTGTGCGCCCTCGCCGTGCACGTCACCGGACATCTCGGCGATGCCCTGTGCGTTGTCGGAGACCGGGCCGAAGGTGTCCATCGCGACGATGACGCCGACGGTGGTGAGCAGACCACAACCGGCCAGCGCGATCGCGAACAGCGCGACGACGACCGAACCGGAGAGCAGGAACGCGCCGTACACGGCCGCACCGATGACGAGCGCGGTGTAGACGGCCGACTCGAAACCGACCGAGATGCCGGACAGGATCACCGTGGCGGCACCGGTCAGCGAGGTCTGGCCGACCTCCTTGACCGGCTTGTGCTCGGTGCCGGTGTAGTAGCCGGTCAGCCACAGGATGACGCCAGCCAGCACGATGCCGATGATCACGGCGACGGACGCGATCAGCGCCGGGTTGCCGCTGGTGGCCTTGATCGAGTCGCTGATGCCGTTGAGGTCCGCGAAGGAGCTCGGCAGGAACGCGAACGCCGCGACGGTGCACAGCACCGCGGAGATGACCGCGGAGATGTAGAAGGAGCGGTTGATGGCGGTCAGACCGCTCTCGCCCGCCTTCGCGGAGGTCGTGTAGACGCCGATGACGGCGGTCAGCACGCCGATCGCGGGGACGATCAGCGGGAACAGCAGGCCCTGCGCACCGAACGCGGCGGTGCCGAGGATCAGCGACGCGACCAGGGTCACGGCGTAGGACTCGAAGAGGTCCGCGGCCATGCCGGCGCAGTCACCGACGTTGTCGCCGACGTTGTCCGCGATCGTGGCGGCGTTGCGGGGGTCGTCCTCGGGGATGTTCTGCTCGACCTTGCCGACCAGGTCGGCGCCGACGTCGGCGGCCTTGGTGAAGATGCCGCCACCGACACGCATGAACATCGCGAGCAGCGCGGCGCCGAAACCGAAGCCCTCCAGGACCTTCGGGGCCTGACCCGCGTACACGAGCACGACGAGCGCCGCACCGAAGAGACCGAGGCCGACCGTGGTCATGCCGACCACGCCACCGGTGCGGAACGCGACGCGCATCGCCTTTTCGCGACCGCCTTCACCTTCGTTCGCGGCGGCGGCGACACGCACGTTGGCGCGCGTGGACAACCACATGCCCAGGTAGCCGATGGTCGCCGAGAACGCGGCACCGACGATGAAGAACAACGACCTGCCGATTCGTTCGGAAAGGTCATCTGCCGGAAGCGCGAACAGCAGCACGAACACGATCACGACAAAAATGCCGAGCGTGCGGAACTGCCGGTTGAGGTAGGCCGCTGCGCCCTCCTGAACCGCCTTGGCGATGTCCTGCATCTTCGGGGTGCCCTGGCCGGCGGCCAGCACCTCCCTGAGCAGCACGTACCCGACGGCGAGAGCAGCCAGGGCGACCACGGCGACCACGGCTACGACGCCGCGATCACCTCCGGAGAGCTCGAGGCTCTCCGCGAGGAATTGCCGGGACATCCGTCCTCCTGGTGAGTTGCCATGTGCAGCGCCAAGGCAGACCAGCCGCCCTCGCGCGACGTGACGCATCCCTCATTGGATGCGATGAGCGGGGAGTCTAGGGGGTTGTTGCAACGAGGCAACGAACTGTCCCGATCCGTGCACACACCGTTATCCGCGCAGGAAGTGGAGCACGGGCCGGCCGGAACTGTCGGTGTCGTGTGCAAAGCTCGCCTCGTGGTGGATCAGGGACGGCGGTTGCTGGACCGCGTGCTGGCGGGAGTACCCGCCGGGGAGTCACCTCTCACACACGCACGCGATCTTCCGTTGCGGCAGGCTGATCACGTCGAATGGCCCTCCTGGGCCGCCTCGCAGGTGGTCGAGGCGTTCACCGAGATCGGCGTGCGCGAGCCGTGGCGGCATCAAGTGGAAGCGGCTTCGCTTGCGTGGTCTGGATCACACGTGGTGCTCGCGACGGGCACCGCGTCCGGCAAGTCGCTCGCCTACCAGCTGCCGGTGCTTTCCACTCTTTTGGCGGACACGAAGGCAACGGCGCTGTACCTGTCACCGACCAAAGCCCTTGGGGCGGACCAGCTCCGCGCGCTCGACGAGCTGGGGATCAAGGGAGTGCGCGCGGCGGCCTACGACGGCGACACCCCGATGGCCGAACGCGACTGGGTCAAGGCGCACGCGAACTGGGTCTTCACGAACCCGGACATGCTGCACCGCGGAATCCTGCCGCAGCACCCGAAATGGCTGCGGTTCTTCCGCAGGCTGAAGTACGTGGTGATCGACGAGTGCCATTCCTACCGCGGCGTTTTCGGTTCGCACGTGGCGCTGTTGATGCGACGGTTGCGACGGGTCGCCCGCAAATACGGTGCGGATCCGATCTTCGTGCTGGCATCGGCCACTGTGGCTGATCCTTCTTCTTCCGCCGAACGTTTGCTGGGCGTCCCGGTTTCCGCCGTGGTGGACGATTTCTCACCGCGCGCCTCGCGGACCGTCGCGTTGTGGGAGCCACCGCTGACGTCGCTGGAGGGCGAGAACGGCGCTCCGGTCCGGCGTTCGGCGGGTGCGGAGACCTCGCGGATCCTCGCCGATCTCGTGGTCGAGGGGGCGCGGTCGCTCGCCTTCGTGCGCTCCCGGCGTGGTGCGGAGCTGACCGCCATCGGCACCCAGCGCATTCTGTCCGAAGTGGACAGTGAGTTGCCCGCGCGGGTGGCCGCGTACCGGGGCGGGTTCCTGCCGGAGGAGCGGCGGGCGCTGGAGAAGGCCCTGTCCACGGGCGATCTGCTGGGCGTGGCGACGACGAACGCGCTGGAGCTCGGCGTCGACATCGCCGGGCTGGACGCGGTGGTGGTGGCAGGCTTCCCCGGCACGCTGGCGTCGTTCTGGCAACAGGCGGGCCGTGCGGGCAGATCAGGCGACAGCGCGCTGGTGGTGTTCGTGGCGCGCGACGACCCGTTGGACACGTACCTGGTGCACAACCCTGCCGCGGTCCTGGACCGGCCGGTCGAGGCCACGGTGCTGGACCCGTTGAACCCGTACGTGCTGGGCCCGCAGCTGGCGTGCGCGGCGGCCGAGATGCCGCTGACCCCGGCGTGCCTGGACGACTTCGGCGGCCCGCTGGCCGAGGCCGTGCTCGCCGACCTGGTGGCGGAGAAGCTGCTGCGCCGCAGACCGGCGGGGTGGTACTGGGCGTCGCACGACCGCCCGCACGCCGGCGTGGACATCCGCGGCTCCGGCGGCGAGCAGGTGGCGGTCGTCGAGTCGGACTCGGGCCGCATGCTCGGCACCGTCGACCCGGGCTCCGCTTCGTGGCAGGTGCATCCGGGTGCCGTGTACCTGCACCAGGGCCGGGCGTACGTGGTCGACGAGCTCGATCTGGAGAGCGGCCTCGCGATGGTGCACCGCGAGGACCCGGAGTGGACGACGCAGCCGCGCGACTGCGTGGACATCACCGTGGTGCGCGAGGTCGAACGCACCGACTTCGGCGGCGTCTCCGTGTCGCTGGGCGAGGTGGAGGTGACCACGCAGGTCGTCGGCTACCTGCGCAGACTGCCGTCCGGCGTGGTGCTCGACCAGATCCCGCTCGACCTGCCAGAACAGACCCTGCACACCCGCGCGGTCTGGTACACGGTCGACGAGTCGCTGCTGTTCGACGCCGGCGTGGAGGCCAAACGAATCCCCGGCGCCCTCCACGCCGCCGAGCACGCGGCGATCGGCCTGCTCCCCCTGTTCGCGACGTGCGACAGGTGGGACATCGGCGGCGTGTCGACGGCCGCGCACCCGGACACGGGGATGCCGACGGTGTTCGTGCACGACGGCCACCCCGGCGGCGCGGGCTTCGCGGACCGCGGTTTCGAGGCGCTGCGAGCGTGGCTCTCGGCAACGCGGGCGGCGATCAGCGCGTGCTCGTGCCCGATGGGCTGCCCGTCGTGCGTGCAGTCACCGAAGTGCGGCAACGGCAACGACCCGCTGGACAAGGCCGGTGCCGTGCTGGTGCTGGACGTGGTGCTGGGCAAAATCGCCTGACTGGTCCGGCACCGCCTGGCTACGGTGGCGGTGTGAACGCATGCTGCTGCAACGCCACCCGAACCCGTCGCGCTTAGCGCGGCCGAGCCAGGACGCTCCGCCGCGCCGATGACGCGGCGGCGTTGATCGGTCCGCCGTGCCCTCTCACGGCTGGCACGACTGCTCTGCCGCCCCACAACGCAGGGCGTCGAATGTCCGCCGTGCCCTCTCACGGCTGGCCCAACTGCCCCGCCACCCCCACGGCACAGGGCGTCGAATGTCCGCCGTGCCCTCTCACGGCTGACCCGACTGCCCCGCCGCCCCACAGCGCAGGGCGCCGAAGGTCCCGCCGCGCCCGTCCCTCACCGGCCTCGGGTTCATTGGAGTCTGCTTTGTTCACACCTTTTGCGGATCTGGACACACTGCTCGCCGACCTCGTCTCCTCGGTCCGCGAGATCCTCGGCCACACCTACGTCGGCACCTACGTCCAGGGCTCGTTCGCCCTGGGAGCCGGCGACATCCACAGCGACTGCGACTTCATCGTCGCCTGCACCGAACTGCCGTCCGGCGACCGAGAAGCCGGGCTTCGCGTCCTGCACGACGAGATCCCGACCCGGCCGGGCCACTGGTCGACCGAGATCGAAGGCTCGTACGCCGACGTCGGCTCACTGCGCTCGGTGGCGGGCATGGGGGTTCCGTGGCTGTTCAACGACCACGGCCACCGCACGCTGATCTGGGACACCCACTGCAACAACCCGCACGCCCGCTGGATCCTGCGCAACCGGGGCATCGTGTTGGACGGTCCGCCGATCACCTCGCTGGTGGACGAGGTGCCGCCTGACGCTCTGCGTTCTGCGATGCGTGCCGAGCTGCCGCTCGTGTGGGAGGGCATCAAGGGCTGGGCGCCGATGAACGTCGCCTGGACTCAGCGCTACATCGTCGCGACGTACTGCCGGATGCTCTACACCATCCACACGGGAGAGGTGGAGTCGAAGCGCGGCGCGCTGCTCTGGGGACTGAAAATGCTCGATCAGCGGTGGCACCCGCTGATCGAGCAGGTCTTGGGGGACCGGGACCTCGGCTGGGACGCCGACACTGCCCCGCGTCCGGGAAGCATGGAGGCAACCCGCGCCTTCGCTGCCTACGCCGAACGCCTGGCCTGACCCGCGCCTGGCCGGACCCGGAGTCCGTGAGGGCGCTTCGCGCCCGAACCCGCGGGGGTCTGGGGGTCGTCCCCCAGAAGACACGGCGTCCGACTCGGCGAGCGCGTAGCGCGAGCAGGGTCGGGCTGAGGACGCGTCGGGCTGAGGACGCTGGGCGCGCGCCGCGGGCTCACGGGTACCCGCGGCGCGCGCTCTCCACGTGCCGAACACTGTGTTCCCGCCTGCTACCGCTTCGCGACCGGATCCCTTGGAACATCGGCGGAATCTGGTTTGTTCGTCTCAACAGGACACGCGGGAGGCGTCGGTGTCGACTGCTGTGTGACGAACTCCGGGGAGGAGCCGGCTTCGCCGACCGCGGCAGAGCTGGCGCTCTGCCACTAACGTTCCTCGGCCCGGTCGCTGGTGCGGGAGGCTGTCCTTCGGGGTGCGTGTTCGGCTTTTTCGCCCGGTCCTCCGCGGCCCCCGAAGTGCGGGGTACGAGGGCCGATCATCGGATCGGGCTGGGGTTGGAACGGCCGCGCAGGGCATCGTCTTCGGGGTTGTCGGGGAGAGTCCACGACGACACCCAGCGCGGCCGGGCTGTGTAGTTGTGGTTAAACGGCTTCGAGCTGACGAACGGCCGGGGCGTGCAGCGCCTCGACGAGTGCGTCCTGCACGACGTGCGCGTCCGGCAGGTTCCAGCCGCAGATCGACGGCTTGACCCGCCAGTGCACGACACCGTGCGCCATTGGGGTGGGCGGCAGCGGGATGTACTCGCCCTGGGCGTAGTGGTGCACGTCCCTGTTGTCGGCCAGCTCGGCGTTGAGCTTCGAACCGGACTTCACGAGGAACATCCACCGGCCGGACGGGGTCGCGGCGATCGGCACGGGAACGCCGATCGACCGCAGTGCGACGGCGGCGCGGCGGCCGAGGTCGGTGCCGACCTCGATCGCGTCCACCACGTGACCGGTGGCGACGAGAAGGCTGTAGGAGCGACCCGCCCACCACGTGGCGACCTGGTCGGGACGCGTCCCGATGCGGTCCACCCAGTCGCGGTGCACGGGGATCGGGCCGTGGAGCTCGAGCCCGCTGCGGCCCGCCCACTGGGTGACACCCTGCTCAGAACCGGCCGGGTAGGTGCCGGGCAGTACGGGCCAACCGCGGTACGCGAGGCTGACGGCCTCGGCACGCAGTTCGATGCGGAAGGCCCCGCGCCAGCTGTCCGACCAATCCATCTTCTGTCGCCTTCTTCCTGAGGTTCTGCTTCGACATCGACGTGGTGCCGGTGTTCGTAGGACACCGCGTCGGTGCCGCCACTACAACTAACGACACCGGCACCGGCCTCCGTAACCCCCGCTCGACAACTGGTAGCTACGAGACGACGAACGCCCTTCGCGAGAACGAGCCGCTGAACTCCGGGCGTTTGGTTCGATCACCGTTCAGCATTCCCGGGCACCGGTGTGAGTCCGCTCACCGCCCGGAGGCGACCGCTCGTCGTGCTCCAAACGCTTCGATCTTCAGCCGGACCTGCCCTGGAACGTGCGTTCACCGGGCCGAACGGCGTAATCGCCGACAGCTCCACAACCACCTCCCAACCGCTCACCGCGCAGCCGACCAGCTCGGCCTCGTGGGCCCGCGCCACTCGTTTTGCCTGCTCACAAGCACTTTCGTCGCCGTCGGTGAGACGAGCGGCGGCCGCGAGTGCCGCCAAATCGGCCGCACCGGTCACCCGGTGCCGCGCGACGACCGCCGCGCCGACCTGCGCACCGGCCACCGTGACGATGATCAGCAGCACCATCGCCACGACGCCGCTCACCGCAGCCGATCCGCGTTCGCTGCCTGCCGCTTCACCGTTCATCGCGGCTCCAGCACGGCGAACGCCTCCGCGCTGAGCGGCAAGCCGAGCGGACCTCTCTTGTGCACGACGACCTTCACCGCGTCCACCTGGTCGTGGATCACGACGCCGGCACCGGGCGCGATCTGCCCGACGGCCGCCTCCCCGCGCTGCCGTTCACCGCGGGCGGTGAGCCGCGCCGCCTCCCGGGCCGCGTCGGTGCACCGCATCTGCTCGACGACCGCCGTCAGCCCGGCGGCCGCCAGCCCCATGACCACCAGCAGCGCGCACACCGCGATGGCCGCCTCGACCGTGGCCATTCCCCGGTCGTCAGACCGCAGACAGCGCACGCTGTATCAGCCCTTGCAACAGGTTGTGGACGAAGTCGCTGGTGGCCAGCACGTACAGCACCCCGGCGAACGCGGCCGCGGCCAACGTCCCGATGGCGTACTCGTCAAATTCCTGTGCATCCTTTATAATTGATCTTGTAAAGGAATAGCACGATCATGCACGACTCATTGCAGGGTAGGGAAGCGTACGGTTATCTGCGGATCAGTGATGACCGTGAGGGCAAGGAACTGGGTGTCGAGCGGCAGCGCGAAGACATCGCCAAGCTGGCCGACCAGCTGGGTCTCAGCATCGTTCACTTCTTCTGCGACAACGACATCTCGGCCAGTACCAACAGCGATGAAGAGCGTCCTGACTACGAGGAGATGCTCGACCGCGTCCAAGCTGGCCCCGTAAAGATCGTCCTCGCCTACACAAAGAGCCGCCTGACGCGGGACCCATCCGAGAACGAGCGTCAGATCAGGCTCGCCCGCAAGAACCAGGCTCAGTACTACTACGTTCGCGGCCAAGCCCTCGACCTTCAGGTGTCGGCCAACCGCAAGATGGACCGCATCCAGGCAGCACTCGATGCAGGGGTTGCCGAGGACATCCAAGAGCTGACTGTCCGCAAGAAGCTGCAAGACGCTTGCGAGGGCAAGGTGGGCGGCGGTCGTCGCTGTTACGGCTACGGCAAGGTGGTCAGCCACAACCCCTTGACGGGCAAAGATATCTGCGACGCGTACCAGGTGCGTGACGATGAGATAGTCGTTCTTGAAGAGGGAAAGCGTCGCACCCTCGCTGGCGAGAGCCAGTTCGTGATCTTGCAGGACTGGAAGCGGCGCGGCATCAAGACTGCACTGGGGCATGCCTGGCGAGTCGGGTCGTTCAAACGGACGCTGCTGAACGAACGCTATGTGCAGTTTGATCCGACCGGCCATCCACCCACGTGCCCTTGCCTCCGCAACCCGGAGACGGGTGGCACGAGGGTTCACTACAACCAGCGCCACCGCGCTAAGTGGCCGTACATCTTCACCAAGGCCGAGTACGAGTCGATGGCCGCCATCTTCAACGGGCGAAACAAGTACTGGTCCAATGTCGGCCGCCTAAAGGGCCGCACCTATCTGCTCAGCGGCATCATGGAGTGTGGCGGAACTTGGCCTGATACTGAGCGCCAAGGACAACGCTGCGGCGGCGACATGTTCGGCCAGGGCAAGACAGAGGATGGCCGGTACATCCGGCGCTACGCGTGCAAGAAGTGGGATCGGGACGGCAGCAGGATCGGCTGCTGCACCGTCTTCCGCATTGCGGATGCCGTCGAGCACTTCGTCACTAAGCAGGTGCTGTACCGCTTCGACTCGCCGGAGGTGGCCCGAGCTCTCGCTCCTGCGGACAACCAGGGACGCATGGACGCGGTGATGCAAGAACTCGCCGAGCTCAAGGAGCGGCGGGAGCAGCTCGCGGCGGAGTACGCAGCCGGTGAGCACGAGAAGGATGACTACCGCGTCATGCTGCAGATCATCAAGGACAAGCAGCGTGCCGCCGAGTCAGAGAAGAAGCAGCTGCTGAACGTCGCGGCGAAGAACCTGGCGGTTCCCACGGACGGCGGCCTGCGCGAGCTGTGGAGCACCGCGAGCATCGAGTGGCGTGCAAGCGTGATCAGGCTCGTCGTCGAGAAGGTCATCATCCACCCTGGACACCCCGGCGGAAGGATGTGGCCAGACAAGAACGGCTGGCGGTTCAACCCTGAGCTTGTTGAGATCGTCTGGCTTCACTAACCAGCAAGCGAAGCCTGTTCAACGTGGCGGCGTCCTGCACTTTTAGCGGGACGCCGCTTTTCTTTGTGGATGCTTCGACCCGCTTGCGCAAATCTGCACGATAGTTTGTCTTCTTTTGAACTTTCCCCATGATAACACCCATTTAAGCTTCTTTCATTATATCACTTTCCGCATACCTCCTACAGCCCTTTGATCTTGCCGAATCGTTCCTATTGTGTTATTACTCAGATAAGCGGCTGAACGTAGGCCGTTCACCTTCATCGAGGTGGGCAACCAACTAGTTTTGATGAAGGTGGACGTCATGCGTTTGAGCAGGCTTCTCCCGGAGGATGGTCTGCCGTATCAGGCCCTGACCTCCAAAGGTGTCGGTTTCCGCTACAGGCTGTCGATCACCTCTGTCACAGGCGGTGTACTTCTCCTGTATTTTGAGATGTACCTGAGTGCCGCTGCTCTGATCGTCCTTGGGTTCTTCATCATGCTGGCGCTGCTGACGCGGACGGTTTTCACGACTTCTGCCAGGTGCCAGTGTTCCTGCGGTGACGAGCCAGCTGTTCCGCACCACGAGCCGTAAGGCTTCCACCCCCTCGTTGCGTTCACGCGCAACGAGGGGATTTCACTTCTTCGGCAGACGTGATACCCCGATTTGCCCCAAGCGTTCAAGGCTAGCCGGCGCATCGAGCGGGGCCGTGCTTTGGTTCGGCGGCACCGAGAGGTCGAGGATGTGGGAATCGCGAAGTACGAGTAGGCGCCTCGCCTTCTCCAGATACACCGCGTCGTCACCGATACCAACCACCTGACGGGCGGTCTCACCGGGAGATCCTTGAAGATAGAAGTTCTTTAGGTATTCGAACTGTTGGCGCCCTTCTTGAGGACTCCTCTCAACACTATGGCCTACTTGTACACTGAGCCCGTTGGAAGCATTGTGATTACAGATGTAGGTGAGATGCGTGCCGCCAACCGCGTTCGGACCTTCTGCGCCGAGCGGAGCGGCAGCTTGCACGGGTGCGCCAAGCTCTTTTGCAACATCGGCAGTATTTACGATGACACACGGATTCTGCTCCACCGGAATGTTGAGCTGCGACGGATCGGGCTGCCCCGGAGTTACATCCTTCCAATCCTTTTCGATCCATCGGTACTGCCTGCTGTTGCTTGGAGCAGTTGTTTCGAACGGCTTACCGCCGTTGTCCACGTCAACAGTCTCTTCATTGCCGTCGATGATCATGGTCAAACGAAGCTTGTACCGCCAATATTGCTTCTGGGTGGATGCGACGAAGTCGAACGTGTAGGTGGTGCCAGACTCGACAGGGATCGCAGTAAAACTCTTGATCTGCTCACTCAAACCATCTGAGAAGCCTGCCTCCTTGGTATCAAGGTTTACCCGCAACATCGTCGGACCTCCACCGCGGCCTGGGCACGCCGCAATTGAACCCGCGAGCGGGTTTCCAGGCTGACCTTGCGGCACTGGCTGCACACCGGTGATTTGCACGTTTCGACCAGAAGCCGCAAAGATGCTCACGCGTCCAACCGTTGCAGAAACATCGATGCCACCCTTGGCCTTCGCCCATTTGTAGCGACCATCACAAGAGTCAAGCCCTGCTGGCGGTTCACCAATATCCTGGATCGGCTTTTGAAAGGCGTACTCGCCACCAAAGTTCCCCAGGTCTTTGTTAAGTGAGACCAACGCGTCTCGATCCGATTCAACTTGAACGCGGTATTTGTCAGCGAAGATTCGACCGATTCCGTCGACCAGCTTCTCACCAACACCCGACAGAGACGCTCCGAGCGCCACCGCGAGTACCGGGATGAGCCAAATCCAAAACCGCTTATACAAGGGCTTGGCTGCGCCCGAAGAAGACGTACCAGACGATCCGCCTGACTGCCCACTCCCCGCGCCAAGGTTTCCAGCCGACACCACGCGCTCCCTTCACTGCCCTGATTGCCGAGCATACGCGTACCCACATTCCCCTACACGACTTGAAAGATTTGTTGCCGATGCATCAACCGCGGGCTCTTCCTGTCGCACGCCGCCTACCGGCCCCTTACATCGACAACTAACCAGCACCACATTTTTCTACTATATGCAAGCCTCCGCGGAGATGACTAAATAGGAGTAGCCAGAGCGAACGCTCCGGCACACATTTACAACCCCAGTGGAGCACATCATGGCAATTGTGAGCAGGAAGATCTCTGACATCTCCGGCAAGGAGGGCGAGGAGATCCAGTTTGCGAAGGTGGTAGTTCGCCAGCACCCTAAGATCGATCAGCCCAAGGCGCTGGACGTCTTGATGGAAGAGCTGGACTCTTTCAAAGACATCGGCGATCTGGTGATCCTGGAGTTCCAGCTTCCAAACGGTTCAACCAGGGACGTCTACGTGCGACTGGCCGACTTCAACAAGGTTGCGCCAGACATGGACGCCGTCGTGCAGGCAGCGAGAGGAACTCGCGGCCGCCTGCCGGGAACGCGTCTTAGCTCGTAACAAGCCGTCCACCCCGATGGAGCTTCCACACCCCCGCCTTGGCGTTGCCTACATAGGTGACCCAAGGCGGGCAGCTTCAACAGCAGCTTGCCGGACTCGCAAGATTATGAAATCAGGATTAACTAATCTCGATCCAAGCTTGCCACCGGAGGTGAAACCTTATTACATCATGAAGGAGGAGTCATGGCGACACTGCCGTCAACCCCAAACCCGTGTAACGAACCAAACTCTCATAGCACCAGCTTCCGCTGGTTCAAGCTGTTCTTCCCTGTTGCCCTCGACATCGCCGCCATCACCCGACTCATCCGCCCGCTCGCCACGCGCCCACGCGTCGGCATTACCGGACGCACCCCTGTGGTCACGTTCGAGCTTTGGTCGCACGGCGGCACCCTAGCGTGGTTGATCGGCCTGGATTGCCGTCTCACGCACTTGCCCGAGCAGCTACGGGCGCAACTCCCAGAACTTATTCTCACTCCGCTCAGCGAGCCGCAACGCCCACAGCCCTTGCTCACCAAAGACCTTCGCATCACAGGGGTGTCCGAGCCGCTGCGAAGTGACATGGCTTCTAGCGTCACCGCCGGCCTGCTCGAAGTACTGAGGCTCTTAAAGGACGGTGAGTCAGCCGTAGTTCAGTGGGTCATCGGCCCTGCCGAGCAGCGCCGCACACCGCCGAAGCACGCAAGCTGGTCGCAGCTACTGGGCTTCGCGAACCCCGCACAAGCTCATCCCGGCGAACAACAGCACTGGCGCAGGAAGACAGCCGAACCTCTGTTCGCGGTTCGAGGACGGGTTGGTGCCAGGACCCATCACCTCGAACGCACACGGACAGTCCTGCACATGCTGGCGCAGGCTGAAGCCCTCGCGAGTGCGAGTTACTCCGAGGTGAAGAGCACCGCCGCTTCTCGGCGTGGTGGCAGCGGACTGATCAACCTCCCCGCCTACCAGCGGTGGTTCGGCATCCTGAACGCCACCGAGCTGGCCACGCTCCTTGGCTGGCCCGTCGACGGTGTGACGGATGTTGGGCACACCACCAACCCAGCTCCACACCAGCTGCTCATCCCGCCAACCCGCGCGGTGAGGTCGCCTGATCTTCGGGTGCTGGGCCAGAGTGTTCACCCCGCTGACGATGGGCAGCTCGTTTCACTGCCGGTTTCCTCCGCCCTGCACCACCTTCACGTCACAGGGACTACCGGTGCAGGGAAGTCCACCCAGCTTGCTTCGTTCATCAAGGCCGACATGTACGCTGGAAGAAGCGTGCTGCTCATCGAGCCCCGCGGCGATCTGGTGAACGATGTGCTCGCTCACGTGCCACCAGCTCGCCGAGAAGACGTCGTTCTCCTCCAACCTGGTGGCCAACAGGTTGTTGGCATCAACCCGCTCGCCGGCACGGTAGAGGAAGCCGAGCGCCAGGCCGACGAGGTCTTGCAGCTGTTCCGCCAGGTCTTCGGCAACAGCATCGGCCCGCGAAGTAGCGATGTTCTTCTGCACGCGCTCATCGCACTGGCTCGCAGTCCTCAAGGGACGCTGGCCGATCTACCTGTGCTCCTCACCAACTCCGGCTTCAGACGACGCATCCTCAGCGAAGTCACCGACCCCCTCGTACTGGCACCGTTCTTCGCTTGGTACGACGGACTTTCGAGCGCCGAGCGCGCCCAGGTGATCGGCCCCGTCCTCAACAAGACCCGGACGTTTCTCAGCCGCACGGCCGTTCGCCGCCTGCTCGGTCAAGCCGCGCCGCGGTTTCACTTAGAAGAACTGTTCACCCACCGCCGCATCGTCCTGGTGAACTTGAACTCCGGCCTCATCGGCGCCGACACGGCTTCATTGATCGGTGCGCTTCTACTAACGCAGCTCTGGCAGGCCATCCTGCGCCGAGCCTCGTTGCCGCCCGATGAGCGTCACTCCGTGATGGTGGTGATCGACGAGGTTCAGGACTACCTGAAGCTCCCCGTTGATGTAGGCGACATGCTGGCCCAAGCTCGCGCCCTCGGGGTTTCGATCACAGCGGCCCACCAGCACCTCGGCCAACTCACCCCGAGCCTGAAAGCGGCCTTCTTCGCCAACGCGCGCTCCCGGATGGTTTTCCGCCCGAGCCCCGACGACATCCGCCCACTGGCCGGCGCCCTCGGCTCTGGCGTCTCCGCCAAGCTCTTGGAACGCCTGGGCCGCTTTGAGGCCTGCTGCCGCCTGACGGTGGACAACGCGATGAGCGAAGCCTTCACGGTACGCACTCGCCCTCTCGGCCCTGCTACCTCCAGCACCGACGAACTCCGCCGAATCAGTCTCGAACGCTACGGCGTAGACGGTGATGACCTCGATCAGGCGCTGGCTACCCGTTGGCAAGGAACAACTTCCGACCCGGAAGGCCCCATCGGCATCACGCGGAGAGCAGCGTAATGCCTGGCTCACAACTTGATTCGTCTCGTCTGACGCGTCGCGTGCCATTGGTTCGTTCTCTCATCTCTGTACTTCGCCGGGAAGTGCCACCGAGTGTCTTGCCGCCAGGAGCTTGGCTATGACGGCGCGACTTCCACGTGGGCGAGCGGCCCGCCTGCGCGTCGAGCTTGAGACCCTCCCCTTGGCTGTGCTGCGTTCGCTTCACCTGCTCCGCCTACTGACGACGGCACAGGTTCAACGGCTTCATCTACACGAGGGCACGCCGCGCTCTCGTCTGCGTCGGACGCAGTACCTCTTGAAGCGTCTCCAAGAACTTGGCCTCGTAGTGCGGCTGTCCCGCATCATCGGCGGTGTTCGAGCTGGTTCATCGGGCTTCGTCTACGGGCTCTCTGCGCTTGGCCAAGCCGTTCTTGAGGTCGGCGGGCCAACGGGTGGCCGTCGGCGACGGGTGTGGGAGACGAAGCCTTACTTCCAAGACCACATGCTCGCGGTGGCCGAGCTCTACGTGCGGCTGCGTGAGCTTGAACGCGACGGTCTTGTTGAGCTGCAAGCGTTCGAGGGAGAACCCGGTTGCTGGCGGCACTTCAGCGGTAGTGGCGGCGAGCTGACCATCTTGAAGCCCGACGCCTACGTGAACCTTGGCTTCAAGCAGTTCGAGCGCAGCGCCTTTGTTGAGGTCGACCTCGCCACCGAGAGCCTGCCGACGATCGAACGCAAGTGCCTCCGGTTCATCTCCTACTGGCAAAGCGGGATTGAACAGCAGCGTCGAGGCGTCTTCCCGCTGGTGGTGTGGCTCGTGCCCGACGAGTACCGCAAGGAGCGCATCGAGCACACGATCGGCCGGCTGGCCGTTGAAGCCTCCGGACTCTTCACCGTCGCGCTGGCCGAAGACGGCCCCGCCCTTCTTAGCTCGCCACCTGCCGAAGACACCGCCGACTACCTGAGTGGCCGTGCACCTCCATAGGCGACACCCAAGCTGTTCACGAAACGTGCATAAAGCTATAAAATAGAAAGGACATGATAATGGCATTGTCGATAGAACAACCCAAGCAAGAAGACTGCAACCATCCTGGCGAGGAACCGCATCTGCGAGACAAGTTGAGCCCGGAGCTACTTACCGTGCTTGAAGCTTGCCAAGTGCTCCGAATCAGCCGATGGACGCTGTATGACCTCATCCGCTCACGCGCGATTGAGACAATCAAGATCGGGCGCATTCGCCGCATCCCCATCTCCAGCATCTCTCGCTACATCCGACGAAAACTTAGCGAGGACCTTGAGTGATGGCTCGCCGTGGCACAAACGGTGAGGGGTCAATCTACCAGCGCAAGACTGACAAGCGTTGGGAAGCTTCACTTTGGATAGCCAGCGCAAGCGGCGTTCGCAAGCGAGTACGCGTTTACGGATCAACTCGCAGGGAAGCGCATGCGAAGCTAGTTGAGCTGAAGGCGAAACAGCAACAAGGAATTCCGGCACCCGACAAGGCATGGAAGCTGGGTGCCTACCTGGATTACTGGCTTGAGGCACACGTCAAGCCGACGAAGAGGCCCAAAACGTACGAGTCGTACGAGATTTCGGTCAGACTCTACCTGAAGCCTCTGCTTGGCCACTTTTCACTCACCAAGCTTACCGTTGCAAACGTTCAAAAATCCCTCAATGCGATGGTAGCCGCGGGCAGCTCTGTGCGTAAAGCTCAAATCGTCCGCACCACACTGAGCGCCGCTCTCACCAGAGCCATGCGCGAAGACCTTCTCATGCGCAATGTGGCCCGACTCGTCGAGCTTAAGGATGAGGAGAAGGAGGAGGTTGAACCGTGGTCACTAGAGGAGGCCAGACAGTTCCTTGCCGCCGCACGGCAGCATGTTCTGTATCCTGCGTTCTTAATGCCACTTCTCTACAGTATGAGACGGGGCGAGGTACTGGGGCTGCGCTGGAGTGATATCGACTTTGCCAGTGGCACTATTCAGGTACGCCAGCAGCTGCAACGAGTAGGCCGTGAGCTAGTGGTGGGCCCGGTCAAGACGAACTCTGGGCGCCGGGATCTGCTGTTGCTTGACGAACTTCGCGCGGCACTCCTTGAATACAACGCTTACCGGCAGTCGGTGAGTCGAGGTTCTGACCTCGCGTTCATCACCGCGGTCGGCACACCTATAGAACCCCGTAACTTCGTGCGAGCGTGGTGGCGCCTTTGCAACAAGGCTGGGGTTCGGGTTATCCGTTTCCACGATCAACGCCACACCACGAGCACGCTCCTAGCAGAGCTTGGGGTCCAGCCGAAGGTGGCTCAGAAGATCCTCGGGCACGCCAGCGTGATCACGACAATGAACATCTACACCCACGCAAGGCAGAAAGATAAGGAAGAGGCTATATCGCGCATCGGAGCGGCACTGCTGGCAAAACCAAAAGACCACGCACCTAGGTTGCGTGGTCTTGTTGGTGACGCGCGTAGCCGTCAAAGTTGGCCGTCAGCCGCTGACTTCGTTGCGCGGATTACATCGATCATCTCTGGAGGGCCATCTGGGAATCGAACCCAGGACACCCTGCTTAAGAGCTCCATCGAAGCCCCCTTGCAACTCCGTCTGACCGAAGTAAATTGGGTTGCTGAACGAGCTACGAGGCGTTGGAAGTTAGGACTGGTAGCCGTCAACTTAGCCGTCAGATCCACTTACGAGCAGGCGATTCAAGCGGCGTGATGTTCAAGCCGGGTGATGCGGCGTTCGTGGTCGTCGACTTGCTTCGTGGAGTCGACCGCCCCCAAGGCGGTGGTGACAATATCTGCGATGGCTTCTTGAACTTCTTCAAGGTCAGCCTTAGTTGCCATCCCGCTCTTCACCTGTGCGAGATCTTCTACTACGTCGTCGATGCGCCTATCTATGTGCTGCATTGCCCCTGAGATCTCCGCGCGGAGCAGTTGCTTTATGTCTTCCAGTTCAATATTCATACAATCCCAGTATGCGCCAAGCTACAGAAATGATCAAGGTGAACCTGGAAGAACTCCCCGAACCTCCTTTTCTTTCCAAAGAGCACCAACTGGAAAGCAGGAATTAAACGTTGCGCCCCTCCTCCACGAGACGTCCGATAACATGCCCCAAGATGCCTGCGGCTTCGCGTGAGGCACTAGCTATGAGTCCATTTGCTGCCTCGATCAGTCGTAGCAGTTCAGGCAGCACATCATGGCTAGTTCCTAGGGTCGCCACGATGCGATCTCGCACCTGATCGAGTTCATCCACCCGCTCAAGTCTCCCCACCATTTGCGCTTCCATCGTTCCAACGAACCCGATAGCTCCGTTGAGAGTCGCTTTAAATTCAGGGATGGCGCCGTGATCGCCACGTGGCGGAGGTGAGGGAGTTCTCGTGTTATCGGTGGACTGTTGCCGCGTTGGCGCGTCTCCGATAGATGCAGGCTTGTCGCCGACTGCCTCACGAGCAGCATCGTCGATCCTAAGCTGCTCGCGCTCGATTCTCCGGAGCCTCCGGTTCTTACGGAAGTCATGCCATCGGGCTTGCACTTTGTCGACGATCTCTACCGGGAGGTTGAAGACGTTGATGACTTCCTGCGAATTGGTAAGTACTGCCTTCATCAACACAACGGCGCCTGCCACCCACGCCCCAGATTCGATCGCCGCTGTCAGTTCCACGAAGAGGGAGCCTGTGCGAATTATGACTCTTGGTTCGCCGACTGGCATGTCCTTCGGCGGTTCAAGCGCTTGAAGGCACGCTTCATATCCATCGTGGATGTCCTGCAGTACTTGTGTCATCTCGCTGAGCGTGACAACGTTACCAAAGTGGAGGGCGAGGCTTACGCCAGTCGGAGCAGGTTCGGTCACAGGTGCCTCCGTTGGATCGGCCATCAAGACAGTTGGCTCAACCAGGCACTTTTATAGTCGCTCCGCCTAGGAAGAACATCCGCCAAGTGTGTATGCCGTAGGTCAGGCTTTTGCAGCAAGCACCCGGCACCCGAAGGCAGAGAGGCCACACTCAGCACGACAAGACCAGTTCGCCGCGGTTAGCGACTGCGGGGTAGCAGACACCAAGACACAGGCAGCAAGCCGCAACTTCAGGTGAACCTACCCACCTGACCCCGCGGGCCCACAGTCTGAGCCAGACAATGCACACATGCCGGATTCAAATGAGGACACCAGCTCACACACCTCGACCAATAATCTCCGCTCACCCCGACGTCGTAAAGAGCAACGACCATTGAAGTTCAATCCGCCAAGCGAACTACCAGTGCTCACGCCAGAGGTATCAAGGATCTTGCTCGACATGCTAATCGAACGTACCGATGGAACCGACTGGCAGAAGCATCTTCACAAGTACGAGAAGGTGGAGCCGCATAATGAGCAGTAGGAACTGTCATCGTGCAATCTCTGCCACCTCGATGCGACTTGCGATATCTCATTGCGGCCGAAGCACAGACAAAACAGACGTCTCTCAGGATGCGACTTGGGATCGTTTCCTGCCCCCCATAGAGAAAGACTGAAATACGCCCAATCGGGTGTCATAGCTGAGACCAGCACATCCGCGGACACGGGCGCATACTGCAAAAATGCCGGATTCTAGTGACCACGCTCATCCAAACCGGAACGTAGGCGGCACGGAGCGTCGGCCGCTCAAGGTGAACCTGCCCGACGAACTGCCAGCGCTCACGCCCGAGGTTTCAAGAGTTCTACTTGGCATCCTCGTGGAGCTGGCGGAAGCGAACGGCTGGCGGCGCCGCCATGCCCTTCCGCAACAGCCAGCCGATGCCAATGACGACGGCAGCAAGGCACCCGACCGCTAGCGCCGCTCCCCACAGGCTTTATCTTGGATCGGCCGCCGGACGTTCCACAGCGGCACTGCTGATAGTCGCTTGAGGACGGTCCGCTCCAATGCTTCGGCAGCTGCTCGATCAGGGGTACACGCCCAGCACACGTAGAGACCTGCCGCCTCGAGTGCGGCGCGAGCCCAGCCTTTCGCAGTACTTGGGTGTCCAGCTTCCAGGGCCGCCAGGCGGTCACGCACCCACGTGGGCGTCATGAGCGCCTGGTCGAAGGCGGCTTCACCGAGCCCACTCACCGCGCCCTTGCCGCTCGCGTACACGGCTAAGCGTCCGCGGAGCCCTCTGCCTCGACGCTCACCCGCCATGCCCACGTATACAAGCGGACCATCACTGCCAGAGCGGACGACGTAGACACCCGGAGACAGAGGTGCTTCAGCGGCAGCGTCCGCGAAGGGCAACCACGGCGACCAGTTCGCTAGCAAGCTAAGCGCCGGGTCCATACCGGCTCAGCAGTTTCGACTTGCAAGCAAGCTAAATCCGCCATCGCAGAAATCGTGATTTTTCTCAACGGCGTCGTAAAGGGCCGCCTTCCAGAACTGCGGACCGAACTCGTTGCGGAGGTGCTCCGCCTGGCGGTGCGCTTTACGCGCCACCTTTTCCGACCCTCCCCCTTCATACCACGATTCAAAAAACGGAACTCGCTCGACCAGCTCCTGCACAGCGGGTCCCACATACGTCTCACTTAGGCGCAGCCTTTCAAAGTGATACGCGGCATTTTTGTAGATAACCTCAGGCAACTCATCATTCACTTTGAACGAAACGATTGCGCTGCCGTAGGCCACCTCGATATCCGCCAGTAAGATACTTGGTGTTTCTGGCACCTCTTCGTAGTACGCGTGGAAGAACCTTCCGCCGGCACCACCCACCAGGCTCAACTTGTTCTCATTGCACCTCGTGCAGGTTGGCACAAGGTTCAAGGCGAGAACGCTGAACTCTGGGTACTTCTCCTTGGGAAGGTAGTGATCGAGAGCCCTGACGTAGCCGACCCCGCACATTGGGCATAGATCATCCTCGATCGCAGCAAAAGCTTTAGAACGAAGTTCAGCCAGAACACCGCCTTCGTACGTATGCGGATAGTTTCCACGAAGGGCTTCTGCTTGAGGTTTGTCGAAACCGATGGGAGCTACGCTAGGCGGCACACCTTCGGCAGCATCGTATGCCGCATAGGCTTCAAGGATCTCCTCACGGAGTTCTTGAAGCATCGCCTTCACGCTGTTCCGGCGACGGACCTCACAGGCGCGGTCGAAATCGTCTACAACATCTCTGTGCGGCTTGCGCACTTTCCGGATCACAGGCGCCCCAGCGATCGCATGAATCCGAGAACATACGCTTGAGCCTGCGCACTCATCTCATCGTCGAACAAGTCTTCGATCTCTTCGATGGTCTTCGTGGCGGCCAGCTCCCTGAGGGTGGCATGGAAGTCTGTTTCGGTGCTGTCGAGATGGAAGACGTTTGTCGTCAGATGCCCAACGTTCTCACCGAATGTTTCAATCTTTGGCCTAACCACCCTGGTTGTCTGCCCAAAACGCTGCAAGATCCTCACATAGTTCCGCGGAATCTCCTGTAGCACGACAGGAGAGTGCGTAGCGACGATCGCATACGAGTTCAGCGAGCTGCGCAAAATGACATTCAAGGCTCGCATCAATGCCGCCAGCAGCGACGGATGGAGATGAGACTCCGGCTCATCAATTAGGATGAGTGATCTTGGATCACTGTGTGCGATAATCTGCACCAACATGTTCAGGACGATCTTGTGGCCTGTGCTTGATGTGCTGAACTGCCTGAGTAGCGCCTCACGGGTTTCCGCCTGCTCGGGATCGCCGACGACCCGTGCAAAAGAAGGTTCTTTACGTATCGTTCGCATGGCGTCCCGCAGAATCGACCGCTTCTCCGGAGACGCAAAGGTCACGTCGAGGGCACGAGCGAACTCATCGCTCACCTCATCAATACTTTTCAGTCCGCGCGGCGAGCGACTCTTCTGTCCGGGCGCGCGCTTGCGTAGTCCGCAGTAAGCATACCCATTGACCTCACCCTTGTCGCGCAACCTCTTCGCTGCACTTCGCCGTTCCTCTTCCGACTCCCAAAACTGGTCGGGGAGAGCGAACGTATCGAAGGCGCTGTACGAGATAGCTATAACGGAGCTGAAGAGCACCTTTCCCGTGTTGAGAATCTTCCCATACTGGCGATTGGCTTCTCTGCGCTGTTCAGAGTCAGATGTAGCTACGAGCGCAATGTTTGCGAGCAGCTGCGTCTTCCCGGTTCCGTTATATCCGATAACGGCGTTAATCCTGTCCGGCAAGCTCGGCGACTGGTCGAACGCGAAGTCGATCTCAAACCGTTCACCTCCAACCTGCGTATCGAAAGTGAACTTCCGTCCTCGGCGTGGCCTTGCTACATCATCCTTAAATAGCTCGCCGGCTTCCTCAAGGGCCAGAGCAGCTTTGCCGGTTCGGATCAGCGACTTGCTAAAACCAGGATCCCTTCCGAAATCTTCGCGTACATCCTCGTCGTACACCATATCTCGAAGGCCGCGGAGGATCTTTTGGTATATCGATTGAGGTAAAGAGCGAAGTGCTTCATAATACGTTCTACTTTGCCCGAGAGAGCAGTAGTTTTCGTTAAGCCGCTTGAACAACCCCTGCGGCATCTGCGTGCGTCCTCCCGCCTGGCCTTTTTCAAGGATTTTTACCTCACCCAGAAGCTCACGGTTTCGAGAGTCGCTGTAGAAGTAGGCGGAGAACAGGGTCTGATAGTGATCTTTTCCGTCAGGCCAGTCTTCTTGCTGCAACACGACAATTGGATAAGGAAGCCCACGTACTTCTTTCTGGCGATCCATAACAACGAAGCGCAGAGAAGCGCTTGAGCGCTTGGCGCTGATGCTTCCGAGCATCTGGGCTTGCGGGAGAACCCGGATACTCTCACTCGCATCGATGATTGGCTGCAGAGCGGGAGCCACCTCCGATGAGACGAAGATCGCCGCGTACGGGTACCAGCCTCGTTCCTTCTGCATGGTGAAGACGAGTACTTCGGCGTCCGGTCGCTTCTCTGCGCAGTACCGTTCTAGCGCTTCCACCGCTCGCATTGGATGCTCTGGATGAGGAGGATCGACTACGGCAACGAGGATCTTCGCCTGGCGAGGTCGTGGCGACTGATCAAACCTCACCGTGGTGTTTCCAGCTTTAGACACGTAGGCGGCATATATCGAGTCTGTCGGGACGCGGAGCAGACGGGCCAGATACAACTCAAGCTGCTGGTACTTGGTGGTGCTCCGCTTAGAGTGATCAGGCACCTCGGCTAGGAGGTTGCTCACCATCTCCAGCTGCTGCGCGCTGATCGATCCGGTCACCTAGCGAGGGTAACCCCAACAAGTGATCTTTGGGCGCAAACCGGCACTTCATTACCCGATGTGCGCGCGTCTACACGCTCGACTCCGGAACACCCTGTCAGACAGTGATGCGCTGCTTCTCAGGACTAGCAGCGTCTACATAGTCCTCAAGCGCCCGCCGGAAGCCGGGGTACTGCCCGAGGTTCGTCTTCTGAAGGCGTGTCCAGAACCCGTTGGCAGCCCGGTATGAGAGCGGCGGGCACTCATCGACAGTCAGCACCTTCAGAAGACTCGTGTACTTCTCCTGACGCGGGAACTCGCTGATGAACACGCGGTGCACCTTGCCGTTCTCGCCCCAGGCAGCGGTGGGCCAGCCGGCCTTGCGCTGGAACAACGTGTCATCGAGACCGTCGTAAGAACCCGGCTTCAACAGGCGCTCAGCAACCCATTTGGACACACCCACAGTGACCGCATTGCCTACAAGCTTCCAACGTGGACCATTGCGGCGTTCCTCGATGGCTGGGTCAGTCCAACCACGCTTGAAGCCTTGCAGGACCTCAGCATCCTCGATGGTGGGTACGACGATTGTCGGTTCGGTCGACCACTCGGGCAGCCACACTGCGGGAGCAGAAGGAATCCCTACGCCAGAGCCACCTTTGAGGGTCGGGATCGCATCGCGCGCCCAGCCGACACCAGAGTTTCCCTCAGTCCAGTAGAAGCCGAACGCGTTAGAAGCGAGCTTGTCCTCGTCGAGCGTGCCAGCTTCATCCGCGAAGAGGACCGCTCGGGGGTCCTCCGTAGCGGACGCCACCATGATCACTCGCCGACGCCGCTGCGGCACACCCGTGAACCGCGAGTCCACGACGCGATACGCCCAGCGGTAGCCCAACGCTTCGAGCTCCTGCACGAGGTAGGCCATCGCCTCGCCTCGGTCCAACGTGAGCATGTTCGGGACGTTCTCAATGAGCACCCACGGCAGCCGGCGACCGCGGTTCTTGATGACCGCAAGCATCTCGAAGACGTGCGCGACCAGGCCCGACTGAGCACCGCGGATGCCTGCCGTGCGTCCAGCCTGCGACAGGTCAGTGCATGGAAAGCCCGCTGCGAGGACGTCAAGATTGTCCGGAAGATCGCGCAGTTCCTGCACATCAGGGTGGAGCTCGACGTCTGGGAAGCGAGCCTTGAGCACCTTCTGCGCGGGCTCCCAGTTCTCGCAGAGCAGGACCGTGTCCAACTTGTCCCCGAGGACCTCGTGGAAACCGAGCTCGATACCACCGATGCCCGCGAACAAGCCTGCCACGCGGAACGAGCCCGACACGGTTGTTCTCCTCTCACCAAAGATCGTGCTGACAGTACAAGAGATCGGCAAAAATCTCGAGACTCAACAGCTCAGTCCACGATCGAGTGCGAACCACCCTCATAGAGGCAGCTCGACAGGCTTTCCTTACAGCGCAACGTGTGCACCGTCGAAGCTACGCCGACTCATCTAGGCTGGCAGTGTGTCCAGCACCTCATGGGCGTCTTCAGCCGCCACGCGGGCGAGCATGCAGGGCAACAAGGCCCGCGACACCAAGCCCGAACTCGCGCTTCGCTCGGCGGTCCACGCCCTAGGACTTCGCTACCGCGTTTCAGCTCGACCACTTCCCCAGCTGCGGCGGACTGCGGACATGGTCTTCACCTCAGCGAAGGTCGCTGTGTTCCTGGACGGGTGCTTCTGGCATGGGTGCGCCGAGCACCACACCGTGGCTGCAACGAACGCGAGCTTCTGGGCGGAGAAGGTACGCACTAACCAGGCACGCGACCGAGACACGAATCAACGCCTGGCGGAGGTGGGCTGGCTGAGCGTACGCGTGTGGGAACACGAGGACCCTGCGGAAGCTGCCAAGGCGATAGCTCAGGTTGTGCGCGAACGACGAGGAACAGTGGGACGCTAGTCCGCGCAGCCTTCCTCTACGAGCGTCGGGGTGGCATCCATCCACTGGAACTTGAGAGTCTGAGCTACCGCTTGCATCGTCGCGCATCTTGAGGATCCGAGAAATAGCACACCAAGTCCCGGTCGGCTTCGCGGTGGCTGAGGTATCGGCCGACACATGATTCAGGATCAGTTCTTCCGGCCCGCTTACACGCGTCAAGCGCTGCATGGCCGTCCTTAAAGCTGCCTGGGTAATACACCACCCAATAGCCTTCGCGAAGCGACTCGAAGTATGTGCTCCAAATCACCCTGAGCGACCAGCCGGTGCTTGACGCAATCTCCTTTGCGCGCCTGATTGCCTCGGCCTCCGGCGTAGCGCCTGGGAGCGACGCCAGCTGCGCAACCCAGGTGTCCACATCACGCTCTCCAGGCTTGGCTGGCTCAGGATCCCGACTCGGGATCACCTGCCTTGGCTTGATTCTTTCGAGCAAGTCAGTGATCGAAGACGACTTGGGTCCGGGCCGCTCAAGAGCCGATCTCAGCATTCCGAGATTCTTCTCGACACATACCTTTCTCGGATCCTCGTACGAATCATCGCCGCGGGTATTATTCGAGAGACTGACGATGTCGTCATTTCGGTGGCCATCCATCAGGACGAAGGGTTCCGTCTTCAGCGACTTGCCATCATCCTGAATCAACTCAAGAGTGCCAGCTACGACCAATGGCCATCCCGCTTCACCAAAGAGCTCCTGCCCGATGGGAATGAGCATCCCATCGATCTCTTGCCCAGCAACCTGGAACTGATAATCCTTCTCCAGGACATACGGCAGTGGCCTGCTTTCGATATCACCTGGCAGCACGAAATCATAGGCGATCGTGTAGGTAGTGGACCCTGCTCCATCACAGCCCCGAGGAGCCCACACCTGATCCACCGACAGGCGGACTCGCTTGATTAGCGCAGGCTGTTCACCCTCATTCTTAAGCGTGATAGCCACAGCCGAGGCGATAATCGAGGATCCAGGCGCGTCGCCCATAGGACCATGTTCCGTGACGGGAACGTCGGTCTTCGTTGTTGCTTTGATTCCGGCGATGGACAAATCGGAGCTTCTGAGTACGAGGTTGTCCCAGAACGCCGGAATCAACGCAACGAGGCTCACAAGGACAGCGACGCCAGCAAGCCACTGCCTTTGGCGCGGTGGATTTTCGGCCGACTTCTTGCGGCGCCGTACAGAAGGCTGCCTGATCCCCAGCCTGCGACCGCTCTTCGACGGACGACGGACCATGAGACCTCCTGTAGACACCAAAGAACTGCTGTTCCAGCAAAGAGCCGCCTTGATCGACGCGGTCTGCCCTCAACCGAAGAGCCGTAGGCTGCACTAGAGATCGATGCGCATGCCATGAGCGTTAGCACTCGGCCTGTTCGCATGGCTCTGGAACGTCATGCGATCGCCTCTTGTTGGCCGCCAAATGGGTGAACGTCAGTCTCGGCGAAGTGGAATCAGCACCTATGACGGACTTCCCCGCCTAGCTAACCGTCGTGGCGGCCCTAAGGCACCGAACTTTTCCACCATATGCAGCGACCTGACGCTGTGCCTAAATGGAGTCAGGACCACCGATCAACACGAGGCCGCAAAGCCCGACGCGTACGGCGAGGCGGCCTGGTGTGGATATGAACCCTCCCACCAGGCAAAGGTCATGTGGTTCCTAAGTGAGCAGTCATGGTGCACGCCATCGTCGTACCTACCAACATCGACAAACCCATCCGGCTGGAGCAGCTGAACAAGGCCGACCTCGATGCCTACCGCCGCATCGTGGGTGGGAACTTGGACGCCGTCGAGCTGGAGAACCCCCGCGGCGCGATCTACTTCAACGCCGAGGGCAAGCTGGAAGACCTTCCGGTCAACCCGCGCCTCTCCACACTCTGGTGGGCGCACACTTCCAACTTCAGCTTGGAGGACTCCATCGTTGGCCCCGGTCTCATCGTGGGACCACCCGATGCCAACGGTGACGACCAGGACGCACCTGCCGACCTGGTGGAGCTCCTGTTCCACACCAAGCGCTACCTCACACAGCTCAAGATGCAGAACTACTTCGGGTGGTTCACGGGCACACAGGTGTTTGAGACCTGGAGCGAGGCCTACCGCCTGGTGGTTGGTCTGGCCATCCGCTGGCCGGCGGTGACGGAGGTTCGGGTCGTTCCAGAACTCGAGCCCGAGCTGCGGGATGCGTGGTTCAAGATCGGCCGCTCCACACCACCACTGCACGACGCGGTGGACCCCGAGTTCACGCCCGACAGCTTCACCGGCTGCTTCAGCCTGCAGGAGCTGCGCGAGCGGTTCGAGCACGGCAACTGGTCACTCGGAACATCCTTCTACTACAAGGACTTGTGCTTCATCTGCCGCGTCGATGGAGCCGACGAGTGGCTGACCATCCGGCACGGTGTGGCGTTCGAGAGCATCTCGTTCATGCCGATCATCGAGCGCGGAGAGTTCGACGCGTTCGTCACCCGGCTGCTCGCAGCCACCAAGGAACAGTGCTTGCGGTTGGAGTACTGAGCCACACTCCCGTTGCGTTCGCATCCACCTGCGACGCAACGGGATTTCACTAAGCGCACACACCCATCTGGCCCAAGCGGGGTGATTCAAGTTGGCAAGGGCTCGATGTGCCTGAACGGGGCGACTCACTGAGCGCCCTGCGCGTCGGTTATGTGAGCCACTTTCATGTGACGGTGCTGCAACTTGTGGGCTAGCTTAAACAAGTAGGGACCACGCCGGTGTAAGCGGCGTGGTCCCTCTACTCTCGTTCGGCTGCGCGAGGCTATTTGCGCGGCAGCGCCAGCAGGTTGTTGGTCCACTTGCCGTCAGCGTGAGTACGCAAGTGCTTCGGCCCGGAGCTCGGCGTCACCACACCGACGTCTGCGCGGTTGCCGCGGCTGTCCTCCACGTACGCCTTGCCGTTCTCCTTCTCGATCCAGTCGACCAGCTGGGCGCGCGTGTTGCTGCCTTCCTTCCCGTCAGCCGGATTGACCCACCAGAGGTGAACGATGTGCTCGTGCCCCTCGCCGCCAGACAGGCGGATTGCGGTGATCTTGATGGCCACCTTCTACCTCTCCTTCCGAACACCCTTGAAGGGCGTTCCGTTCTTCTTGCCGTCGACGAACTGGCCCTTGGCGCCGCGCTTCGTCCACAGCCCCGTGAGGGTGTTCAAGAGCTGGCTACGTCGACGCACTGCGCCGCGCCGAAAGCCTCGGCCCGAGTTGGTAGCCATCACACCTCCATGTCACTGTGACAAACCTCAGGCGATCATCTGAGGTCAGCGGTAGACTACACACGTGCTCCTACGGGGGCAAGTGGGACTCAACATGCTTCCGGCGGGTGTGTCGTGCGAGACAAACGTGTCACTATGCGACCGACGCGGTGTTACCAGTTGGAAGGACGCGCCATGCGCTGGACGGATGACGCCATCGACCAGCTGTACGAGACCATCGGCAGCAACATCAGGAATGCACGCATGAGGGCGGGCGTCACCCAAGCTGATCTTGGAAAGCGCTTGCAGCTGACGCGGTCTTCCATCGCGAACATCGAAGCCGGCCGCCAACGAGTGATGATCCACTGGATCATGCAGATTGCTGACGAATTCAAGGTCCCGCTAGAGACGCTTCTTGAGCAGCCGGACGAGATGATCGAAAGCCGGGTCTCAGCAGAGCTTGTGGGCCAACCAGACAGCACGCAAGAGTTCGTTATCTCAGTCATCAGACAGGCAGACCCCGAGTAGAGCCGAGGAGGTGTTGAAGGCGTGATCGACCACTCAATCGAACAACTGGCATGGAACCTGCTGGCACGACACGGGGTAGCGCAAGCACCAGTAAATGTTGAAGCCATCGCTCGGGCCCAGGGAATCCAGGTAATCCGGACCTCCAGTTCCGGCGGGGAATCTGGCTTTCTTCTGCGAGATGGGCAACGCACGCTAATCGGCCTGAATGACCAGAACACTCCTAGACGGCAGCGGTTTACAATCGCTCACGAACTCGGCCACTGGCTAATGCATCAGGGAAAACCGCTGATCATCGACCATGCCATTCGCGTGAACAAACGCAACGATCTATCGAGCACGGCGACCGACCGTGAAGAGATCGATGCCAACGCCTTTGCGGCAGCACTGTTGATGCCAAGCTCCCTGGTTAATGCCGCCGTACAAAGAGAGGTTTCCTCTGGCTACGTCACGGTGGAACAAGTGATAAAACGCCTGGCTGATGTGTTCGACGTCAGCACCGAAGCGATGCGCTGGCGGCTAGTCAACTTGGGAATCATCAACTGAGACTCCGCATCGGGTTCACCACTCAGAACCCAATGCGGATGCTACCCCTACTTCCCCCGCCACATCAGCAGTAGCTCTGATGAAAGATGCCCTGGCGTACGAAGACGCCAGGGCTTTGGGGTTCAGGCGCATCAGGTGCCACCGCTGCCACCACTGAGACCCATGTGTACCACCTCCCTAAAGGTAGTTCCATTGGTTTCATTATCTACTTTATGTAAGTCGGATTATTTTGCAAGCGCAGGCGGTTTGTACTGACCGCCGAATTCTTCGTCTAGCACCCACACGAACACCACGCCTGCCCGCGGGAGCACCCAGCCGTCGAAGCTGATGTTCACGACCTTGGCGTCCTTGAAGGTCTCCGCCTGCTCAACGCGCGAAGCTTGGCTGCCCGCGAAGTAGTCGGCCGTGTTCATCCACCTGATGCCGGCGTGGGCGTAGTCGAGGCGGATATCGAGCCCCCTGGTGGGCTGGGCGAAGTCGAGTTGCAAGAGGTGAGCGTTGCGCTGTACCAGCCCACGGAACGTGTAGGAGACCGTCACCTCCTGACCAGCCCGCGCTTCCGCACTGACGTTGGCGCCATAGAACTGGAGGCCAGCTCGCTTTGAGCGCTCGATCTTGCGGGGCTTGCCGTCCACGTTGAAGGCTTGGAGCTCGAAGGCGTCCGCGCTTGCTGGATCGACACCGCTCGAAGCGTCGAGCTTCCACACCCAGGCATTGCTGGGATCGTCGAGCTGCTCGCGGTACTCGACATCGTCCGACACACAGGCGAAGCGCATGGCGGCATTGGTGGGTACCACCTTGTACTCCATCCTGACAGTGGCAACGAGCATCGAACCCTTGCCCGTCGACGGGCCGCCTTCCCACGGGCTCAGGCTTACTGCCACCTTCGCGCTCTTCCAACGCTCAGCCGCGATGGCCTGATCTCGCAGATCGGTGTAGAGGTCATGCGCTAGGTGTTCGTCGCCCAATCGGAGGCCGAGCGTGCCCGAAGCGATGCGATCCAGAAGTTCGGGTGAGGCGATGTCCTTCAACGTCTTGGCGTTGAAGGCGAGACTTTCGTAGAAGGCCTCGCTCAGAGCGGGAGCATTCCGCTTGATGGCTTCGTCGAAGGACTCAGCGTTGCGCTTCTCATCGAGCTTCCGCAGCCGTTGGTCGATGAAGACGGCGAGCACGCCGACGCCGATGAGTCCTCCGCCAACTTCAGCGAGCGGCACGGGCAGCGGGAAGGAGGCGACGAAGTTCACCAGCGGTGGCCACTTAGAGAGCGACACCATCAGGAGGCCGGCCACGGCGATGAGCACCGCTGCAAGGCGGGCTTTGGTTTCGTACAGCTGGTCGAGCGAACTTGCCATTTAGAACGATTGTATCAAATATTGTCGTGGTGTTGAATAGAAAGCGGAGCCCTGGGTGCTAGAGACACCCAGGGCTCCGCTTCGCTTCAGCGGCTACTTGCCAGTGCCGCCACCTCCACCGCCACCACCCATGGCGATCCGCATGTGGTTCACCTCCTGCCCATGCCTGGCGCGGCCGAATCCGCGCGATCGCATCGACAGTATCCGATTTTGGGATATTGGCAAGTGCGGCAGTGCGCTTATCCGGTGGACAAGTCGATCTACTCGGCGGAGTACCAGCAGCTCTGCAGGCTCCTACGCGAGCTGCGACACGAAGCGGGGCTCACGCAGGTCGAGGTGGCAGATCGACTGGATGAGCCTCAATCCTTCGTGAGCAAGTATGAATCGGGCGAGCGTCGGCTCGATGTGGTGGAGCTACGCCTGGTGGCGAAGGCGCTTGAGTCGACGCTTCCCGCAGTGATCACGAGGCTTGAAGATGCCCTGACTAAGTAGCAGCGTCCTGCAAGCCGCAGTCTCAAAACGAGACTCAGGACGTCTGCTGCGATTTGGCCTGAGCCTGCCGCTGGCTCAAGCTGGTCTTCACCAGGTTCAACCGGGCAGGTGCCACATACAGGTACTCCAAGATGGCATCGGTGAAGTCTCGTGCAGCGTCCACATCTGCTGGTGTTACCTCAACATCACTCTGATGTGCACCTACGTTCCCGACTTCGCGCAGGTAGTCCGCCATATCGGTAAATGCGCCCGGAAGTTTCGCATCCTCCGCGAGCTTCTTCAGCCGATTTACGAGAAGCCCCTTCGGCACACCCTGCTCAGCGCAGACCGCTTCGAGCGTGCGCCGCAAGCCAAGCACGTAGAACTCGCTGTCGATCGACCGAACCCTGCGAGCCTTGTCATACTGCTTTTTGACACTCTCCGGCACAGATGACATATCTCTGGCCTGCGGATAGAGCATTTCGTAGGTGACGTCCTCAGGATCCATCCAGTCAGCGTAGCTATGGGTGAGCAACATGAATCCGTCACACTTGCCGCACTGCTCTACGGTAAGCGACCTTTCCCAGTCTCCTATGAAGCCACCGCCGAAATCCTGCCTACCTGATTCAAGCGTCTTCCGCGCGATCTCCGCGGTTGCGTCCACAGCCCCACAGTGCATGCAGTCCATGCTTACTCCCACCACGTTCGACTGGTACCGACCCTGTCGCCCGCACACCTGCAGACGTTACTTGGTTCAATCTGCGGCTATTTCCTCTTGCGCCGCTCCCTGCCTTGCCAGTGACGCCACCAGAACTGATCCGGCTCGACCTCGTTATCAAGACCGAAATAGTTGAAGCTCGCCAGATGCTCAAGAATGCGACGCAGTTTAGAGTCCACAGCAGCCAACCGTGACGTCAAGGCATTGAGATTGATCTGGTTCATCTCTTCAAACAACTGGTGGTTGGGCAAACCGAGTGCCGGGTTTTCGTTCGACAAGCAGAAGAGACGGTACTTCTGAAGCGCCCATGCGAAGCACTCAAGTTCTTCGCGGAGCACAAACGGCCGATCGAAGTAGCGCTGCTCCGATAAATCAACTCCCTCCAGGAGGTCATCGTCAGTCATCTCCGTTGGCGTAAACTCACTGAGAGGAAGGTCGGCAAGTTCCTCAAGCTTTGCCGTTTTGACTTCCACCTGCTGGCGCATGATGGCGCAGATGACCCCCGGGTCGCGGCCGGCCAGCTCTAAGAATCCTCCGGCAGCACCCGCTTGACGATCCCAAAATTCCTCAATGGTCGGCTCATAGCCAGCGACACGCCACCTATCCAAGTCATACTCTGGGATATCCACCGGCAGTTTTTTCCAGCCTTGACTAAGCAGGCGTGATCGGCCATACCATGCAACACATACGACGAAATCTGGCGGAGACCCAGACCGGTTGAGCATCCAATCATCGATCGCTTCTTCCACCACGAGCGCTTCTTCAGTCGCTAGAGCAGCGTCAAGCCAACGAGCGATCTGACGATTGGTCTCTCGGTTCGGTTTGTTAGCTTCTTTCCACTGGACCAGCGGACTATCGGCACGTCGTTTCATTACACATACTCCTTCGTGATTATTCTACGAGATGTCACACCCATTTTCCAGACTTGATGTTACTCACCACTTTTGAGAGCGAATAGCTGTCGTAGGTGGTAATCAGCTCATGGCCAGCCGGTCCAGCAACATGGTTGATGATCGTAACCTCAAGGTTGGAACTGCCGGTCAGTGCCACCTTAATAATGTAGCCGTTCTTCCCGCGGTATTCCGCTACATGGCTTTCATTCTGACTCTGCGCGATAATCGCAGCTGAGCGGAGCAGGGCTCCGAAACTCGGGTCTTGCTGAGCGAGTGCGGTGGGAGACTTATCACGAGGCCCATCGCCGACAAGAGAATACGGCGACCAGGTCGTGTGCTGCTCAATATGCTGCTGCCGCGTCTGGCTACCATCCGGGATTAGTGATTGATAACCAGCGATATCGACACTCAGTTGGTAACTCCCAGTCGGTCGTGTGCGGGGTAGATCCAGAAGATTCCCTTCCCGCTTGACTTGCCTTCGCTGGGGCGGCCGTTCCATAAGCTCTCGCCGCGGCTTCTCTCCACGCTGCTCACTCTTGATACATGCAGCGCATTTCTCAGCGGGCTGGTATACACCCACCCGTTTGTGGAAACTGATCTTATACCGCGCTGGTACCGAGATTGATGAGCGGCAGTTCCGACAACTCAGCCTCTCGTCTTTCTGCGACTTGATCCACTCGCGACAGTCCGGGCAGTTCCGCGGCGTGCTCATACCCCTAGATTCGTACCACTCAGGTGGTGCGCCGAGAAAAGTCGTGCTTCCTTCGGAGTGTCCAAGACACTGACACTCATACGGATGTTCCGCCACTCGTGGATCACACTCCGATCGACTCGATACTGAGATTCTTTCTAGTTGCCGGAGAGCCAGCGCTTAAGGCGCGCTGACCAAGAACGATCAGTTGAAGTGCTGGCGTTGGCATGAAAATCCTCCAGAAATGGATCTTGAGTTGATTCATGCGCCGCCCACACCGGAGCTTGAGGCGCTTTCGGCTGTACTGGTGTATTCCGTCCGTGTCGGATCCCAATGTGCGCAAACCGCCAGGTGGTATCGCCCCCCTTTGACTCCCGGCTCGGAGTGACACGAGCCTGCAACCTGGCACCATCCACAAGCTGGATAGGCGTGTCGTCTTGTGAAACCAGTCCCTCATGGCCATGCCGGATGTCTCGCCAGTCGAAGGCCCCAAGCGCATCGTTGTACGACAGTTCAATAGCTGATTGGCCGGGCAAATCAGCTAGTTCCTCGACAATGCGCGCTTGCGGAATCTGTGCCCTGATGGCGCGCCACGAGAGATGCGCCAGCTCTTGAGGTGCTTCACCTACAAACAGTTTGCCGAGCTGGTTAGCGCCCTTATCGATTCGCCCCAGCAGCTTCCAAGTGTTCGCGATTGCCTTTGCCGCTTGCCGTACCTTCCTCGCATCAAGACCGTTCACGTTGCAGAACTTGGTGAGCTCGAATATGTCTTCTTCCTCCACAGGACGTGATTCACCGCTCGTAGGCCACAAGAGCCAAGGCGCGATCTCGCCTAGCCAACAGATCGCGTTAAACGCAGCTAAGTCCTCGTGAGGGAAACCTTGAAACAACTCCACAGCATGCGGCAATTCGGAGTGGACGTTGCCGTAGTCAACGAAGTAGTCGTACCGAGCACGGAGCGTCACCAAAGAGGTTGTACTAAGTGCTGTTGCGACCGTCCAAAACAGCACTTCTGGTAGCGACGCATCTTCATCAAGGCGCCGCTGCAACTGAACAGCGTATGCAAGATCCGCCTGACCGATCCACTGCTCCATGCGCTCACCAATAGGCGTGAGCGAGCCATTTGTAGCGAGCCCAAGTTGCTCAAGCTCGTCAAACTGTTCTTGCAGATACTCCATACGATCTTCATTTTCGTGCAATCGCGATGGGAGTGCAAGATCCGCAACGGCACGGCGGATATCTACGCAGCCAACCTTGCAAAGATAGTAGGCCAGCGGCATGAGGGTGGAATTAACCAGCGGGAACCGGATCGGCTCATACTTGAGACCGCCGCGGTTTAGTTCGTTGTCCTCGAGGTCGGCATAGTCGGCGCCAACTTCGCGGCTGATATATGCGATGCCGGGGCGACGCCGTCCAACTCGACCCATCCGCTGCAGCAGAGAGTTGACGCCGAGAGGGGCAATTACCGGAAACGTGACGTCGCCGACTGTCTCCTGGTCATAGCCAGAGTCCATCGTTACGACGTAGTCAAGTGAGGAGAAGGTCACGCCCATCTCTACGACGCTGGTTGCAAGGATCACGTAGTTCCGCTTCCGCTGCTCGATCTCCTGCAGTTGCGCGTAGAAGGCGCGCTCTCGACGGGTATCTCGAATCACCTCACTCGCCAGTTGCAGTACGGCCAGCGATGGATGGTGCCGCCGAATCAGTGCAGCTAACCGTTCCGTATCACTTTGATCGCCAGCGAAGGAGTTGACGACAATCAGCATCCCGTGAGCTCGGCCAGCCTCTAACACTGCCTTCTGCACGTCGGCGTGCTGCGCAAATTCCCACTGCGGATAGTACGAGCTCGCTGGATCAGGATTGACCAGAGTCGATCTTAAGAGATCAGCGAGAACGTCTGACAGCGGCAGCAGGAGGTTGTGCTTCCAAATGGGATACCGAGCTTTATCGGCCCTGATGACGTTGGTTACTCCAAGAGCCTCTTCAAGGTTGGAGGTATCCACCGTCGCGGACATATAGTCGACGGTGACACCAGCCTTCCGAGCGAGGGCTATGCCGAGCTCCACTTCCGAGTTCTGCTCAATCGTGACATGTGCCTCATCGATCAGGACGCGATCACGGTCTGGATGAAGCTCGCCGTTCTTGGCAAGTTGCCCGAAGATTCCAGTCGTGACGAACTTTATTGGCGCATCACGGTTTACGTTCCCCGAGGAAGAGGTGATTACACCGAAGAGTGGTGGCAACTTACGCCTCTTCGCGCTCAGGTAATCCTTCCAGAGGCCATTCATGAAGGATGCCTGACTTGTTGCAATCGGAATCCGCGGCTCCACGACCCAAACACGAGGCTCAGAAACGCTAAGGTTACCTGTGTGCTGCGCTTGGCGAATGAGTTCATGCACAGGCACAGCGACGGTCTTCCCAAGTCCCGTAGCTGCCACGAGAAAGAAGGGGTCTTGCGTCATCTGGCCCAGGTAGCTAGCGACTTGCAGATCATCGCGCTCAACGACGAACCGAAGGAAGTTCACTACTTCTATTAGGTGAACAGAGACTTTCTTCGCGAGAGGGATCCTCGGGTTGGCCGGTGCCTCGTAGAAGGGGATTCGATTGGCCAATTCGATGCCTCCAGACTCAGGTTGGCCGACCAATGCACGTTCGCCTCTTGAGTTCATCTCACTTATCGACTATGCCGGTTGCCGCGTTACTTCAATGAGGCGTTCTTGAGGTGGCAACCGGCGGGAACCGTGCCATTGGACATGCGCTGAAGAGCTCTCTCGCACCTATGGGCCCGGCCCGAAAAATCCTTTCAATGGCGTGTTTCCGCTGCTCATCAGGCACGACGAACAGCACGAACGGGAAGTTGCCATCCCACTGACCGGAGATCGACGCCTTCCAGTACCGCTCGCACTTCTCTTGGATGGTGCTGAGGTGTTCGGTGCCGCGGTCGACCTCAAGCCACGAGATCAAGCGCTCGCTACTGTCGCTGAGCTTGAGCTCGACGAACGCGTCCGGCGTCAGCAGAAGACCGCCCACCGCCACGTGGCACGCCGGCTCGGTGGTGAACGAGACGACCTTGAAGACTTCTTGCCGCTCGGCGGTCTTCAGCTTCACCATGCAATCGGCGATCGCGAGGGCGTGCAGGTTCACCGCTCGGGGCGCCCAGTACTCGCCGGCTCGTCCCAGAAGCCGCCAACCTTGGCGGCCGAGCTGGTACACGTACTGCGCCGAACCACCCTGTGTGCCACCAACGAGCCGATGCAGCCGCATCAAGTACTTACCATCCACCAAGCGCTTCAGGGTGCGATCACACGGTGTTTGCGAGGCCAGCTCCCCGAAGACGAACGTACGAAGTTGCCCGGCGGTGAGCTGACGGAAGCGACCGACGTACTCGACAACGAGCCGATCCCGTTCCGACAGCTCTCGGGTCATGGAAGCCATGCTCATCGGGCTTCCTGTGTGAAGGCCTCGTTCAACGCCTTCTTCCACTCATCGATGTACTGGCTGGCGAGATCGAGATGTTCAGAAGCACGCTCGGCGTGCTGCATGCTGGCCTTCTGGATCTCGGCTTCCTGGAAGGACGTCAACGGCTCCGTGCCGCTGAAGCTCCTATCGAGGTCGCCGAGCTGCCCGAGCAGCAGTTCGCAGGTACGCCGCATGTAGGCGGCCCGACCCAAGATGTCCCGCGTGGTGGTGTGCACGGTCAGCCCCACCTCTGCGTTCCGAGCTTTGGTTTCGTGGTGTTCTCAGTCGTCGCGTGACGGCGCGCGTCGATCTCGACTTCCACCTCCGCCACGGGGCGGCCGTACTTGGTTCGGCTGGCAGCCTTAACGGCTTCCGCGATGTTCGTGGTCCTCGACGGCGGCGCGGTGGTGATGGTGAACGGCGAACTCACGCCGGTATCTGTGGCGATACGCACGATGGCCTCGAAGCCGCCGAGGTTGATGAAGTCGTCCTCGGTCACCAGGCGACCGAACTCGCGCTGCATGGTGCGGGCGTCTCGCGCGCTGGTCTGGAACACCACCTTGCTGCGGGCGTTGGCGAGGACAGCTTGTTCGAGCCCGCGCACCTTGGCGAGCTGGTCGAGGTCCTGGTGGGCAAGAACAAGGCCGAGCTCAAAGCTGCGGAGCTTCGCCAACATGTCGGCCGCGGGCACCGGCAGGTTGATGAAGTCTTGGAACTCGTCCAGGTACAAGAAGGAGGGCCGCTTCTTCTTGACGGTGCGCACGGCCGACCAGAGGGCGTTCATGAGGAGCGTGCCGACGAGGCCGGCCGTCTGCTCCCCTACCCGCACGCCGTTGAGGTTGATCAGCAGGATCTTGTTGTTCTGCAATACTTCCTCGAAGGTAAAGCTGCTTGTGCTCTGCCCGATGATGTTCCTGATCTCCGGCCGGACGGCGAGCTGCCAGATGCGGTTATGCACCGGCGCGGTCATGCGGTCTTGGTCCTTGCGGCTGTCGCTCAAGTACCGCTGCCAGAACTGGCGGACGTCACGGTTCTTGAGATTGGCTACGAGACTGTCCCGCCAGGCGACTTCTTCCGGCCCTTGCGGCGTGAGCAGTGCGGGCAAGTCGATGAAGGTCATGCCGGGCGTCTCAGCGAGCGCGCGCAGGCCGAAGTGAAGAAGCATCGGCGTGTAGACGCCGTTGTCGCCGTACATGCCGATGATGAGCGCGGCCAACTCATCAGCCCCTCGACCGGTGGACAAGACGTTCATGCCGACCGGCCAGTTCGTGTCCCCGAAGTCGCAGACGATGACGTCGCTGAAGCGTGAGCGCGGCACTCTGTCGATGCAGGCGTTGAACAAGTCGCCTTTGCTCTCCAGCACGATGACGCCGTAGCCCTGCGCCATGTCCTGGGCGGCCATGTTGGCGAGCAAGGTGGTCTTGCCGACCCCGGTAGGCCCGAGCACGTGAAGGTGTTTAGTGGCGTCCTTGTAGGACAAGGCAACTGGCCGCTCGGCGCCCGGAAAGTTGGACGTGCCGATCACCCTCCCCTCACGCGGAACTGAAGCAGGCGCATCAAGTTGGCGTGTGCGTCCCTGTTGGAGCCCCGCCACATGAGGCGAACCGATCGGCCAGCCGATAAGGCCTACCAGCTCGGGGATCGAGATGCGTGCCGGGAACAGCAACAGCCCACTGCCCTCGACCAGGCGCCGCCCGAGCGCGTCCTTCGAGATACTGGGCCTCTTCGTGATGCGGGTGCCCATGTTGATCGCGCTGCCCAAGGCCGCGCGCACCTGGCCGAGAAGTTGCCGAGCCCGTGAGCCTGATTCAGCCTCGGCAGCTACCCGAAGAACACCAAGAAGATCCGGAGGCTCCGGCTTGACGCTCTGCTTGACCTTGTGGTCGCCGGAGCCGACGTGGAAGCCAAACGTCTCGGCGACGCCGACGCTGCCCTTGATCGTCGGGTTCTGACCCCTTGCCGGCCCGAGTACCCACTGGAGCACAACTACTTCCCCGCGGCGCAGGCCTTGAAGGCTGCTCAGCAACCCGGCCGTCAGGTGCTCCGAAGACAGCGCGTTCAAGCGTGTGCCGAGCGAGCGGGTACCGAGTTCGACGGCCTCCGTCCAGGAGCGGTCGACCAAGCTGACGCTGGGCGTCACGGTGATGCCCGGCATCAAGGCGCGCAGCGGCCTCACGAAGTCGTCGGCCCGCTCCCTGGGTACCCGCAGCTGGTGTTGAAGCCCTCGTTCACTGGCGACGACCTCGAGAACGATGGTCGGCAGAGTAAAGAGTCCGGCGCTGCCAGCAAGAAGCGTGCCAACCACCGTGTGCAGCCAGGCCATGACGCGCCCGGCATCCAAGTCGACCGGGAAGGTCAGCTGGTAGCTCTTGTACGAGTTGCCCTCGTCCACCTTTGGTCACCTACTCCAGTTCGACGCGAGGAAGAGCACGACGAACAGCGCCACGAGACCACCAAGAAGAAGCCGCCGAACCAGCGGCAAGTACGGGGCGAGCGCCGTGTACACGCTGGTGCGGCTCACCCACTCGGGCACGCCCAGCTGGTAGCCCTTGGTGGCTTTAAAGGTGGCGGCCCAGAGGGTGGCCAGGACTTTCAGCCAGAGTTTGATCAGGAACACGGGGTACTCCCAGATGTTCGAGATGTCGATGCTCAACGGGTCATCACGGACATCGACAAGAAGTCGATCACCACTTGGTCGCGCGGTACCACATGAAGCCGAGGATCGTGACGAGCACCAAGCCGGTGATGGCGTACGGCACCATCGGCTCAACTGCCCACCAGAGCACGCGGATGGTGACCGCAACGAGCAACACGGTCACCAACCACGCCCGAAGCCGCCGAATCACTGGCGGTCCTTCCACTCACGCGCGATCCGATCCATCTCGGCCTTCGTGCTCTCAGTGGCCCTGTGGATCTCGTCGTGCATCTGGTTGCCCTGTTTCATCGAGGCGCGCAGGGCTCGTGTGGCCCGCACACCGGGGTGCTGCAAGTACAAACCGATGGCAACGGCCAGCAGCACGATGCCTAGTAACACCAACCAGAACATGTACGCCTCCACGCTTCCGTCGATGAGGTCGAAGGCTGAAACGCCGAGAACGGCCGCCTCATCGGCGACCGTCCTTGGGGTGAAGGACGCCCTCTACTTGTGCCTTGAGGCACGTCGGACGTGACGGCCGAGCTGCTGAGCCAGCGTCAGAGTTAGGCCACCCAGGTGATGACGAAGAACCGGGTCGTCACCAGCAAGTCGCCGGCCGTACTGATTGACATCCACCAACACCCGGAGGGCGACTTCGCCATCGGCGCGTTCACATTCCGTCACGGCGGGCGAAGGCTCGATCATGGGCACGCCCTCGATCGACTTGCCCCTTCGCACGGACGCGATCACCCTGAACACCAGGTTCCCCACCACGTCCGTGGTGCCCTAGAACAAGGTGCCGCGCTGAATGCGGCCAACGGACTGGACATGATTCATCTCAACCTGAGCCAAGAGTGCGTTGAGTGTTGAGTCATCACCCGCGAGGGCGCGGCGGTGAGCATCGACGTCCGCGACGCTATCCATCGCCTTCATCGTCACGTGGGTAGCGATCTCGATGCGCGCGTCCTTCACGACGCCGTCGGCAATCTCCTGGCGGAGCGTCGTCTGAAGCTGCCGCAGCTCACGCGAGGGCATCAGGCCCCCGTGCGTGCGCATGATCGGCAGCATGTCGGCCTGCGCCGAGAGGCGCTGAAGTTCCCCACCGGCCATCGTGCAACCTCCGTGCGAGAGCAACCCTGTTGGGTTGGTTCAAGCGCACGGTAGGAGGCCTTTGGCGACGCTATGGCGATGAGCGTTATTGGCGGTGGCGGCGGGCGTTACGGCGCAGCATCGCCACAGCCTCGCCATAGTAGACGAGCGGCGCAACAGCCTGAAGTCTTCTGCAGATATCTTCTAGTTCACCGGCGTAGCGGTCAAGCTCCTCGTCGGACCAGCCGGTGTACTCGATCGAACCCGTGAACGTTCGAATAGCTTCAGTAATCTCCCCGACTTCGAGCCATTCGCGGGTGGATTCTAGGCAGCGTGGATGCACACAGGGCTCCAAGCGCCACATCCAGTTCTTAAGCTCAAGCAAATATGCTTGGTACAGCTCAGCCGGGGTAGCCTCAGCCGTCTCGGCACGCTCTGCGGGCCGATGTGATTCTCGTGATGGTCGTTCCAGACAAAATGATTCCGTTTAGGTTTAGTATTGCAATGTGTACGCGGTGATGACCCCTTCACCGAGAGGCTCGACCACCACACGCAGCTTCACGTCCTCGAAGTATCCGTCCACTCTAAAACGAGCCGGGATTTCAAATTCGATATCGTCCATCGGATGCCAGGGGTTGAACATACTTCCCGGCTCGCCGCTCCAGTCGTCATCACCACGCGTCCAGCGTGAGGCAGCGTCTCCGATAACCGCTTGAACAGCCTCAAATATTTTATCATCGGTCCACTCCGCGGGAAACAGAGACTTCGTGTTTCCCCTGACGACTGCACGACTGGAGTGCAGCTCCGCTATGTGATCCATTCGGTATGGGGAGATGTAGCTGGCTGCATGTCTGGTTTCCGCCGTTATATCAAGATCCTCGTTTTCAACAACGCCGTCTTCCCAATCTCCATACTTGCCCCTGATAGCCCCACGGCCGCTTGCTTCATGACCGTAGATCATCTTTGGATCATAGGGCTCAAGATCGTCGCTCATGCCTTCTCGCTCATCTCCGCGCAGCCTCGTTTAGGGCATACTGTAGGTGAAGATTATCTACACCACATAGTTCCGGAGCATAGATGGCCAACACCGTGCCGCCAGACGGAGTAGCCGCTGCTGCAAAAGAGTTGCGTGAACTTTTGATGTCCCGTCCTGAGTACCGGCGTAAGTGGATGCGCTATTCCCAGCGAACGCGCCCAGATCGAATCAGCTACGCCGGCGTAAGCCAGGTTCTCGCCCTCTACTTGTGGGAGCAAGGCGTCAAACGTGAAACCGATGTGGAGCTACCGCGGCAGCTTCGCGACACGGTACGAATGGCCCTACTGGGCGAGAAGCTAACCCATCGAACTCTTGGCTGGCTGATTGAGGCATTTGATTTCCAGGAATCGGACACACACAAGGTGTGGAGCTTGTTTTCAGGAGGAAGCGTGACCGACTTTGGCGGGGAAGGAATATCGAAAACACTTGCAAGTCCGCCTATACCCTTGATTAAGCCACAGGTGTTGCGGACCACGACACTTTTCTCACGCTACTACATCGACTCTGAACTCATGCTTCAGCGGATTGAAAATAGTCACGTTGTCGTGGCCTTGGAGGACAATGTCGACACATTCGCCTATAGCCCTCGTGACACCACTCACACAGTGGAAGGTGTAGCCGGTGGAACTTTTGTTGGCTTCCACCCCAGCTCGCCAGGATTCGTCGGTGTGGAACTGAGACTCGACCGCGCACTTCGGAAAGGCCAGCAAGCATCTCTTCAATACTCGACACACCACAACAAGGCATCCCAAGTGTGCACAGATGTTCGCCGGGCAGCGCGGAAGCGGATGGACAACGTGGACATGAGGGTGATATTTGAGCGCCCGCCTGCCCGTGCATGGTGGTGCGTTTGGGACTCGTACTCATCTGGAAGGATTGTTCAGAAAGTAGAGGCTCGACTGACAGAAAAACACGAACTGCATCAATTTGTCCCTTTTATCGAAGAGACGGTCGTCGGCTTTAGCTGGGAGTGGAGAAGATGATACCGCCACAGAGCGGACGGTAGAGAAAAAATAGTCATGCCGCAGCACGGACGCTGTATAATGACAGTTGGGTACGGTGCCGCATTAGGCGCCGATTGGGCATGGAGGTAGCCCTAAATGGACTTAGGAGTTACCCCCCCCCCCCCCCCCCCCCCCCCCCCCGCGCAACTCTGTCGGGAGGGGTGGCGCTAAGCAGGTGGTCATCCCACAGAACTCAGTTTTGCGATGTGGCCACGGTTTGGTGAGTGGATCAAGCATCAACCGTAATCAGGAGAAATCCATGCCACGCACACTCTTAAAACAAACCACCCAAAAAGATAAATGGGGTCCGATCACTGTGAAGCCGAGCCACCTCGGCTCAGTCCACCTCGGCATGTACGAGAGCACGATGAGGGAGCCGAAGTTTCGGCTGCTGTTCGAGCCTCACCGGCCAGAGGCCATCACAGCGCACCTCGCCCGAGTGGAACGTGACGACCACTACGAGCTGGTTTATCACTTCCAAAGCTATGGGGACGTGCCGATACGCATAACTGTTGAAGCCGATACCTAGTCTTCGCGCCGCCGCAGCAGCTCTTGCCTCAAGCCCTTAAGGTCTGACCTAATCTCCTGTAGGCGCATAGCAACGTCGTGGATGTCTTTGCGGGGAATGTACGAAAGTCCCCTCACCCAGGCCAAGTCGAGGGTGTAGATGTCGCTGTATGCGTGCCCCATCGAATCTCGATACTGAACCACGGCTCGATAGGAAGTTGGCAAGCTTTCCTCGATCTGCATGCTCAATAGATCGAATACGGTCTCAATGCGCTTGCTCGGCGGCATGGTCGGGATCCCATTGCGGAGCAAGCTGGAGTCAAGCAGCTTGGCATCACGTTGCAAGCTACTTAGTTGCAGTTCAGGCGTGAAGCGCAGCTTCACATCAAAAGCAGCAGTCGCCCCCGAGTTCTCCACCACTAGCATGATGACGTCGGGCAGCGATGAGTGTCGTTCAAAATCGACCATGACAAACGGCTGTGCCTGCTCAAGCCGGAGCTTGCGCGCTTCTCGCACCTGCGCCAATACGAGAACCAGACCAACCGTTGCTGCCAACAAGGCAGCCCATAGCGCCACCGCACTCCAGTGCACAGCCGTCCAGGTGAACGGGTTGTACCAAACCATCGGCTCAGGGCCGTCTGGTACGGCGCGCACTAGTGCGCGACCGACTACCGGCCCGAGAACCAGAACAAACTCGGCAAGCCCGATGACCCAGAAGGCCGCGATGCGCACGCGGCGCACGTGCGGAGGCATCATCCCCGGTGCGCCTGTTCGAACTCCTCGATGATGCTGGTAGGAATACGGCCACGGTCGGAAAGCTCGTGACCCTGCGCCTTCGCCCACTCACGGATGGCCTTGGTCTGCTCCTTGGTACGAGCCTCAGCCACGATGGTGCGGCTGGTGCTCGTGGCCCTCTTGGCACGGCCACCCATCCGACGACCGCTCGCCACGAAGTCCGCCAGTGCCTCACGCAGCCTCGCGGCGTTGTCCGGCTTGAGGTCGATGTCGTAGGTGACGCCGTCCAAGCCGAAGCTCACGGCTTCAACATCTTCAGCGGCGGTGCCATCGAGGTCATCAATGAGCTGAACGAGCACTTTCTGCGCCACGGGCATACTCCATTTGGTTGCGGTACTTCGTCTTAAGGCAGTGACCTTAGCAAGATCGCTTTTGCGAGTTGCCGTACAGACACGGAGCCTCCTGCAGTAACACGAGGGTTCACCAAAACGACGCAGCGAGCATGCACTGCCGTGAAGGCCGCGACTTAGACCGGCGCCGGCTGACGCAGCTGGCGGCGGTGTTCTTCGTCGTCGCCCTGGTCGACGCGGTGGTAGCGGTTCAGATGGCGAGTTGGTGGATGACCGCGGCGGGCACCAACTGCACGGCGGTGGCCAGCTCGTTGCTCTTACTCCGCCAACGCATCCCAAGCCACACTGCCAGGAGGAACCGAGATGACCAGCGCTGCCGCACCTGATCGTGCACAGCTGTCGCGAGAGTTTCACGAGGCAACGCTTGAGGGCTACCGCTACCTCGTGCGGACCATCAGGTACCAAGCGAAGGCGTTCATCCACATGGTCACGATGGACGGTGGTGAAGCTACCGCTCACGCACTGCTTCGCACACCGACCGTCTCAGACGGGTTCGAGCGCTTGCGTCGAGAGAACATGCTGCAGCACAGCATCGAGGCGCTCGTGTTGAACCCGCGCTACGACGAACTCTTCGCCGAGCACGAGCTGGAGACAGCACGGACACGACTGCAAGCTGTCGGGTTCGATGTAGAGGCATACCTGCGGGAGCTTCCGCCGCAGTAGATCCCATGAGCTGACTCCGTCTTCAAGGCACGCGGCTCACGTACTCGTTCACTTCCCGCGGCGCCGAGCTACAGCCCCTTGAAGTCCACTGTTGAGCGCCCTGATGATCGCTGGCCGTTCAGCGGGCGTGGTGCCCCTCAGCGCGATAGCCACGATGACCGTGCGGCACACCGCGAGACCCAGCACTGCGAGCAGGCCGGTCAACCCGATGCTCGACCACACAGTTACCTCCGAAGCAGTACATCCTCGCTGCTTGCGGATTGTTGCAGCCAATCGCGAATTGAAGTAGCTATGAGCCAGATGAAAGGGAATAGCACCAGGTGAACGTTCCACCGAGACGCTAAAAGCCAAGCGCACGCGCTTACGGCGTTCGCGCGCCCTCAACGTCACGGAGCAGCTCATCCGGGTCAGGGATCCGGAAGGTGGGCAGCTTCTTCACCAGCCACTCCTCCTCGAAGGCCACGCCCGTCTCCTGCTCCACGAGCGCAAGGCACGCCGCCCGGAGCTCGGCGGGTTGGAGTTCAAGCCCTTCGGCCCACTCGGGCATGACGTCTTCGGGCGCGGCCGGTTCGACGCCGAATGTGGGCTCGAAGTAGGCCGTCACCTTGCCGCCGCGGGCCTCGGTGATGCGAAACATCCCGTTGGCGTTCCAGTGCACCGAGAAGAAGTGGCCGTCGTCAGCAGACGCGCGCCGAGCGACCTCCGGGACAGTGCCGCTCCAGCCGTTGCTCTCGAGCGCCACCACGGCGTCCTGATGCTCGAACACCTGGAAGTAGAAGTCGTCACCATCGTCGAGCCCAGCATCCTCGGCCTCGATGGTGGTCATGAGCTGGCTCTGCGCGGGGTCCCCGCCGTAGATGCGCACCACCTCGTCCACGCTGCGCCCCTGGATGACGGCGAAGGTCATCACCACATCGAGCTGCTGCACCCACTGGTAGCGGTCGATCAGCTCCCGCACGACTGCTCCTTCGCGATGTCCACACCCGCGTATGGCCCGGTGGCGATCTTCTCCGGGTTGGTGATGATGACGGTGAAGGCGGTGCCCTCCACGATGCCAGCCCGGCGGTACTCCTGCCGAAGCGTGCCACCTTGACAGTTCTGTTCACGAAGCGGCACTTCCATGATGCGCACGTTGGCGGCGACGCCGCCCTCGACGCTGGAGGCGAAGGCGTACTCATCGCAGCTGCCCTTCGCGAACTGCGCTTTGAAGTTGCCACACACCGCGGCGCGCCGGCCTGCGTCTGAACCGGGCGCTCCCTTGTGCAGAGTGAACGGCTTGCCCTCCGCCCACGCCAGCGCGATGTTCTGGGTGATGAAGGGCATCTTGGCGGCGTCGATGAGCACGACCTTCAAGTCGTCGCACTGGCGCTGCTTCAACAGCTGGTCCGCGGTGCACTTGTCGGTCTTGGGCTTAGCGCCGGGCGCCACCTGGTAAGCCACCGAGGTATCGGTGGTGAGGTCAGCGAACTTGTCTTTGGCCTCGTCGACGAGCTGCGGCCCGAAGACCACGGCCGCCACCACGAGCAGCAAGATCGGCACAATCCCAACGCCGCTCTTCGTCGCCACCTGCAGCGCCCCCTCACGCACCTGTCCACGTGGCTTGAAGCGCCCGATCTTGGCTTCAAGCCCGAGACGCCAGAGTCTCGGCTCAGCGATCTTGTGAACAGGACGGTTTGCGGGCAGGAACCGGACATCACACGGTTGAGCTGAGCAAATACCGCGCTTCATCCTGTCGAGAGCAGTGGAGCGGTTGAGAGTCCACGCAGTGCGGTTAGCTGGCCGCAAGCGGGTTACCCCTACAGTGAGCTTTGAGCTACAGCATGTACAACTAGTAACACTGGCCCATCCCTGCCGATACAGGCTTCATCCGATGGACCGCGAGCCGCGCAGTGCGATCGCCATCACGTGGCATAAGGTGCGCGCCATGACGGATCGATCAGGGAGCTAGCAGCGCCCGTCGGTTCGACGTTCTAGCGCACGACCAACTACATACCGTTGCCACACAGGATTACACCCATTTACCCATGCGTGCGATGGTTGTATTCTTGAAGTGGCAACCCTAAATAGGAGAAACACCACAATGGGTGGCAGCACCGAAGGCGACGACTAGAAGTCGACAGCAAGTAAGCCCGCATCCCGGGTCATCGGGATGCGGGCTTCGTCACATCGAGGCGCATCCCGAAGTCCTTCTTAGGCACAAGTATCTGACCGCGGAAGGTAAATGTTCGACGACTTTCGTCGTCTTCTCCTACGGTCACCGAAAATCTTGGATCGGGCTCAACGAAGCCTACTGTGTCGTAGTAGGCACTAAAGCCTAGAGGAAGCACAACTGTGTGCTCAATGGCATCCGCAGGCATGAGCCCGGTGAATCGGAACGTAAACGGCTCAGTGGCACCTTCACGCATTAGAGGTGCGCACTTACCCGGCCAGAATCGCTCAATCTCGATGTCTATCTTCCCGCCTCTACGCACTGGCTCATGGAAGTGAACAATTGAGTTCAAGCGGCCATCCGGGAGCCAAGACCGCGTCACTTCCCACCGTGGCCCGCGTTGGCCGTTCACTGTAATGGCACGGGCGTTGACCTTCACCCTACGCTGCTGACGTTTGGACAGCTCCGCCTCGCCACCGCCTGCGCGGAACCGAAGGAAGTACACTTCGCGCCTCTCCGCAACGGCGTTTATCCGCAGTATCTCTCGCACATCACCATTCGCTTGAATGAACGCAACCTGCTTCCACAGCGTGATGCGGATGAGAGGGCGGCTGTGATGCTCGGCGATAAAGTCACAGTAGCGTCGAAGGAACTTGCGGTGCGAGTCATATTTCTTCTTAAGTTTCCTCCGGTCAGCAAGCAGCAAGAGAATTACCGAGATAACAAACAAGGAGATCGCAACGAAACCGCCACCGCGAACGACCGAACTTCCCAACACGGTGCCGAGTAGGCCGGCGAATCCCATAAGGCCAACGACTGCTCTAACAACCGCCGTCGAGTCCTCACGCTGTAGATATTCGTCAAGCCACTCAAGGAAGCTCTTGAACACTGTGCTCTCCCCTCGTGGCGTGCTTGAACACTCCTCCACCTCGCCGCTCGTGCGTGCGTTTGACCAATGAGCGTAAGTCGAGCCCTGCTCGGATGGGATGGTACGTTCGGGTACGTTGCCGCGATTACCGAGTGTTCGGTGGCCGAGATTTCAATGCCAGATACATGACAAACTGAAATCGCTACAGCTCCGCCGCCGTCGGGCCACTGCTTGCCAGCTTGGTCTTCCACCAAGCAACACGCTTCGTACCGCAGACCATGTCACTGGACCCATCCGGCAACCTGGGCCTTGAAGACCGGACAGTTCAAGGGCAGGAACCGGACACCACCATGCTTGAACTGCGCAAACTCTGGAGCGCGCAGTTTGGTGCTTGGTGTTCTTCATGCCTCACCAGGTAGCTAGGCAGGGCCGCGGGTGGGAATCATGAAGAGGTCACCTTCGACCTCAAGGAGCCTGGGATGAGCACCCGCAGCATCAGCACCACCGTGCGCACGCATGACGGCTTGAAGCTCGCGGGAACGTTCGATGCACCTGATGGCTCGCCGCGGCACGCGGTGCTGTTGGTTCACGGTGCAGGAGTCACCCGCGAAGAGGGCGGCTTCTTCACGCGACTGGCCAGCGGTCTCGCCGAGGCCGGCATCGCCTCGCTGCGATTCGACCTTCCCGGCCACGGCGAGAGCGAAGGACGCCAGGAAGACCTGTCACTCTCTGCGGTACTGAATGCGATCGACTCTGGGCTCGACCACCTGAACGAGTTCGCGAACGTGCAGCCGCCGTCGATCGTCGCTGCCAGCTTCTCCGGCGGTACGGCGGCGTACTACGCAGCGAAGCGGCCGGAGGCGATCAGCCGCCTGGTGCTCTTCAACCCGCTCATCGACTACAAGAAGCGCTTCGTTGACGAGAAGAAGGCGTGGGAGAACGGCTACATCAACGACCGAGGCGCCGAGCAGCTCCTTGAGCAGGGCTACCTCGGCCACTCACCGACCTTCAAGCTCGGCAGGCCGATCCTGAACGAGGTGTTCTGGTTGCAGCCGAGGACGGTGCTCGGCGAGATCGCGGCACCTACCTTGATCGTGCACGGCACCGAGGACACCTTCATCCCGGTGGATTCGTCCCGCGAGGCCAACGGCCAACTCACGTGCAAGCACCAGCTGCTGGAGCTCGAAGGCTCCCAGCACGGGTTCGCCGTCCACGACGATCCGGAGTACGCCCACCCTCAGAGCCAGAAGTGGCAGGCCCAGGTGATCGAGGCGGTTCGAAACTGGCTCAGCTAATCATTATCTGGAACGCGCTATCGATCACTTTCTTGACCCGCAAGCCAGGGTCCTGAAAGTACGCACTGGAGTGAACGCACTGGTAGAGGCGTTTTGGCTGGTTGTAGGCTTGGCTCCCGTCGCAGGAGTTGGTGATCATGAGCCGCGAGGACAGATGGGAAGTCGAACACAATCAGGACGACGGTCACGCCGTGTACCTCACCAGGCCTGGTGTCCTACCATCCTCCGGAGAGCGGACGTTCGAGCACTTCACAACCGACCGAAAGATCAGGGTCAAACACAAGCACACCTCGAAACCCGTTGTGTCCCAAGAGTTTCCGGACGATCTCGACGATGATGCGCTTGCACGCGCGATCGAGAACGAGCTGATGATCGACTTGAGAACCGCTCGCGCGGCAGTGCAACGTCTTCGCCCGACCGATTGAAGTGGTCGCAGGTGGGTGGCCCCAGTCGCTCCCTGTTGATCAGGGCGAGGATCACGCGGATACCTCTGCACCGCATGAATCCTCATGCGTTCATTGGCGCGTCGAGGCGCGCGCTCTACCACGCCTTGCCTCGATGCTGCTGCCGCTCGAACTCCTTCTCCTCCCGGCGCTGCCTTGTCATCTCCGCAATATCCACCACACCACCGGACTCCATGACGCGAGCGATCATCTGCTCGATCGCGGCGGCTGGAACCACGTAGCGCGTGCGGAGCCGGACCGCAGGGAAGGCGTCCTCGCGGATCGAGCGGTAGATGGTGGCCTGGTCGACGCGTAGCACCCTGGCCGCCTCGGCGACCGTGAAGAAGAGCTTCTTCGGTTCCTCGGCTGAGTTCGTCACGCCGCCAGGCTGGAGCCGCTTGGCTGCGAGCTGCTGACCGCGAACCAACGCAAGAGGAAACTTAGGTCGTCTACCAGCGAGAACCGCAAACTTCAGCTCTGAACCGGGACAACATCAGCGCCAGATCGACCTAGACAACGGCCTGAAGTTCTTTCACTGCCGTGCGTTGTGCGCGGGACCTGCACCTCGACACCGCGCACCAGCTCGCGGTGCGAGCTGGTGCGCTTCGCCGACCCTGAGCCCGCCCGCCGGCAAACATCGACACATAGCGAACTGCGATACCGCTGTGACAGCGAGCAATCAGCGGGTACCCGTTGGACGCAGCTGAGCACGAACAGCCCAGTGTTCTAGAGATCAAGCCACGCGACCGGTGACCGCCAGCTTGCCCTCTTTGCGGCTAATCAGGTGATTGCTGAATCCACCTCACATAAGTCCGCTCAATGCCGCTACGTTCATCGGCGGCGCCTTGGGGAGGGTACGCCGATGGAGGGGGCACGATGGTTCACGTATGCGCACTGGGAACCGACGCACTCAGTAGGCTCGAAACCAGTAGCGGCTAGTCGACAAGTGCAGCTCACATAACCATCACAGCTGCGCGCGAGCAGGCCATCAATATTTTAGTATCGCCAATCTCGCCGTCGCACACGCGTGCGTGTTCACATTCCATTCGTCGATCGAATCCCAGTTGCGCCTGCGCTTTGCAATCGCACTCATTGGGGAAAACATGAGATTGAGATCATCGACCGCACGGCGGTACCAGAAGGTCGCAGCGGTCTTCCTATTTGCGTCCAGCATGGTCATTTTTGCGCCGAGTTCATCGGCCGCTCCCATACCTCAACCCGCTGGCGAAGCAATGGGGGCATTTGACAGCGGATCCTTCTTGTCTGCCGCTCACGCCTACGATGTGACCGGAGACAACTGGCCAGACCTGGTGACCCGCAACGCAACAAATGGCGAGCTTTCTGTCCACGTCCATTCGGGCGCCTTCAGCGGTACCTCCACGTATCTGCCTCCACTCGTCACCGGCACAGGGTGGAACATCTTCAACTGGATCGGCATCGGCAACTTCGTCGACTCACCTGCGAAGGATGGAACCGAAGAAGCCGAGAAGGAAAGCTATCTCGGCGACATTATTGGCCGAAAGCCCGACGGCACGCTGTGGCTGTACCCCCATACCGGCACTTTCAACGGGGCCGCTACGTGGACCGGGCCGTATCAGGTCGGCAGTGGATACCAGGAAGCCTACCGCTTGTGGCCTACCGACGCGGATAACGATGGCTACGACGATCTCCTTTGGTTAAGCAAGAGCGCAGGACTAAAATTTCAGGCGAACACTCGTTCGTTGAATGGCGTCAACACCTTCGGGCCTCAGATTCAGGCGGGACCGCGCACTCAAGGCCCCAGCCTCAGCAACACCGACTTCTGGTTCTTAACGAACTGGTATTCAGACATGCCCGACTTTGGCGTCATGGGTACTGGCGATCTCCAGTTGAACTACTACGCGAACAGTCACGGCCAAGTTTCCGAAAATACTTGGCCGTGGGGCACGTTGATGCGCCGGTTCGACAACGCTCCGGACGTGTTCGCATACGACCGACGGTTAGGGGCTGCAGCCGATGTCACCGGTGATGGCACCGACGACATCGTGGTTGTCAAGCGCAACGGCGAGCTCTGGGTTTTCAAGGTACGAACCCCTAAGCAAGGCGCCAGTCAAAACACCCTAGAGCCCGGCGTTCGCCTCAGTTCAAATTGGCAAAACTACGACATCGTCACCTGAGGCCGCCAAAATCGCCATCATCCTGCGAAGGTGAACATGAAACGCTCAAAGCTTAGAACCTCACTGCTCATGCTCGCATTTGCCGCGAGTGTGGTGCTCACTGATGTTGCTGCCGCATCACCCGCACCGGCGTCAGCCGCTCAACCTCAGGCACCCGTTCTGCCCACCGGCGTTCAAACCGGCGACGCTCCTGCCACCCTTACGATGGGGCCTTCAGATAAGCCGCCTACGACCCTTGAGTCCGAACTCGACAAGTTGGTCGAACGCGCACCAAAGGGCGAAGCTCTCTATAACCCGGCTTACGACAAGCGGTTTGTGATCGTCAACGACCCCAAGCAATACAACGAGAAGACTGGAGAATACCTCCCTGCCTCGGCCATCGGCTACGAGGAGTGCGAAGGCCAGGCGGGTGATAACGGGTGGTGGTTCAAGGACAAGTTCAATATGTGTTCAACGAGTGTCGTTGCCGTTCGACACATGGAGCTAGTCAATGGCGTCTATGTTCAGATCGGCACTTCATATTTCGATGTGACCATGATCGCCACGAGCACACCGGCGACGCAGGACATCGAGTTCGGCTTTCGAATGCGCTTCAAGGATCTTGATGGACGCTCCAACGAAGGCCTCATTTCATTGAACCTTGGCTGCAACAATGCCGACCCGCTGCGCACCAGCACTTGCTCTGCCGACTCACATACGCCCGCAGTGGGTGTCGGCTTCACGGTCCAGCAGTGGAAAACCACTTACAACGGATTCCCGTTTGGCTTTACCGTTCGTACGTCCACTACCGCGGTGCCACAAGACAAGTACAAGGCAGAACTGCGCGGGTACTTCGCCTACGGCTTCGTTCTCACCGGCGCTTCGACAGGCGCGCCGCCAAACTCAGTCACGTTGAAAAGCACCCCCTTGCGCTGCGATTCCGCCTCTTACGTGTACGACGTCAACGGGAAGTGCGTTTTCCATGCCGCACTATCATCTCTTCAGATGAGTGCGTCTCATGCTGACATGGGCGAGTCGGCATCGTTTATTCGCGACGCCCAGGCAGGAGGTCCACGGATCGCACCTCCTGGGGGAAAGCCAGTTCCTGGAGCATACCAAGGAACCCCCTTGACCCGGCTCTACAAGGACTACGACGACGGCAAGCTGATCAAAGCATCCCGCCGAAAGATCAAACGCACATGCAAGGAGTTTTTCACCAGCAACTACACCAAGCACCCGACCAACTCAAACATTAAAATGGAATGCGACGAGTATCCATTTGCGACCACCTACCAAAACTCCGCCGCAGTCAAGCCCGACTCGATCTGGGGATACGCTGTCCGCCCTGTCTCAAGAGAGCACAACGGCGCGGCGGGCCGGTATTACGGAGCTTGGATGAGTCGTGACCGAATCCTCGACGGTGACCCGTTCTATGTGATCATCACGCCGTAAGGCTGGTTGCTTTTTAGCGCCCTCGCTGTGTGGGTGGTCGTGCGGCCCTTCGCGATCACCCACACAGGCACTTGATAGAACTTCACGCTTGCCTGCAGGCCTACACTGCTAGATATGACTGGCGCACCGTCTGCTCCTCTTTCGGCCGTTGATGACACAGTGGATGTGGAGTACGGGCAGTTTTGCCTACAAGACATGGCACGCATGCACGCCGCAGCCGAAGTTCCGGTACCTCCAGGAGGCAACTGGTTGCTAGCCGGTGGGCGCGGTGGCGTGCTGTTCCAAAGCGCCGAGAGCGACCATTCTCCTGCGATCCGAGTTGAGCTGTGGGCAACTCAGCCACCGGCTCGTGACGAGCCGTTCGACGCCACCGCTGACGCCACCTTCTCGACTGACGGCACAGAGTTGCGGCTGTGGTCGATCACCGCGGCCATGGGCGATGAAACCCTTGTCCTACCTGCGGCTGGAACATACAACGTGCGGGCCTACGTAAGCGGCCAAGCCGAGATCCAGGCCGCTGAAGCGGCTGAACCAGCCAGCTTCGCTGAAGGCCTGGAGCAGTGGCTCATCCAGATATGGCCAGCTGAGAAGTAGCACGCCACTTACTCCGCGTCAGTGCTCGCAGCAGGCGGTTCAGGCGCGGCCGGATTCTGCCGTCGCCGCAATGCCCATAGCGCAGAGACGACGAGACCCAAGCCAACCGCGCCGACGATCACTGCGACAGGGTCCGCTCCCTGTCGAACTTCGATTCGAGGGGAGTAACGCTGCCTGCATTCGTCAGTTGTCATCCCGTCAGGGCACTCGATCGGAACCAAGATCCCCGGCCTGGTAGAGGGGCTCAAGGGGGGTGCGGACGGCTGATTCAGGAAGATGATCAGCCCGGCCACGCAGAGAAAGAACCCGACTATGCCCACGGATCGGATCAAGTCGCGTGACACGTCATCCTCCGATCATCGGCTGCGAGCGTGAGCTGACCACACATGCATCGCGACTTACGGTGCCAGCACTGCACCATGAAGCTCCTTCACTGCCGGGCGGTTCTGCCACGGCGCCAACACCTCGACAACCCGCTCCAACTCCCGATGCGTGCGCTGCGAACTGGAGTTGCTAGCGCGCTTCGCCGACTCGATGCCCGTCCTCGCGGCTTCATCCGGTTCGCCGGCGAGCGCCAAGGAAGCGGACATCCAGGAGAGGAAGAAGCCGTAGTCGCGCGGCGAGAAGCTGTTCTCGGTGAGCGCCTCGCTGTAGAGGTCGACGCTCCGCCGTGGTTTCCCAGCTTCCGCGAGGCAGACGGCTGTCTGCATGGTGAGCAGCGTGTCGTTGTAGTGCGCACCGAGCGAGCAGTCTTCAGCCTGGCTGACGCTCAGGAGCTGCCGAGCTTCACCGAGCTTCCGCTCCACTGAGTCGAGCGAAGCGCCGAGCATGGCTTCGGCGCGCGCTTCTTGTTGTGCTGCCTCGGCTTGCACCCTGAGCGGTAGACGCCATGCACCACCGCGTACGGCCTGTGTCAGGTCGAGCATTCGGTGCGGATCGCGCTCGTCGTAGGCGAGCTGCGCTTTCTTGAGCAGCACGTAGCCCTGCATGGCAGTGTCTCCAACTACCTGGGCCCACTCGATCGCGCGGTCATGCCAGTACAAGGCTCGGGTGAGATCTCCGGCATCCCGGTACAACCAGCCAGCGAACTCTCCGCACTCGGCCCCGAGCGAGAGCAGCTGGTGGCGCACACCTGGCTGCACTTCGCGTGCCGCTTCCTCAATCGCTCCAAGGATGCCGAGCACGATCGGGAGCGGCGGCGTCCGCTTCGCTTCTGAACCACCATCGCTCGACTTGCAACTCGCCAGCTGCTCCCGCAGTCGCTGCACCAGATCGGTGTCGAGGTAGCGGCGGGCATCTTCCATCGCCGCGGCGATGTGGTGGTGTGCTTGTTCGTCCAGCGCGGGAAGCGCAGAGGCAAGAACGCTGAAGCGCAGCAGCGAACGGCGGCTGAGTTGGCTCATCGCATCCTCTCGGCTCGGCGTAGCGAGGGTGGGAAACCCGCTTCCTGCAAGGGCCTTCGGATCGACCGGCAACAGAACCGGCTTGCCGTCAACGAGAACCGGAAGCATCACTGCACCAGGCGGCACCGTGGTGACCTCCGGCGAAACGAGTTCGCCCTCGACCACCGACGCCTCGTGCTTGACGGTAGCCGTCAGCAGCTCATCGAGTCCTTCAAGTGTGATCTGAAGACAACGAGCCAGCTTGGCTCGGATCCACGGTTGAGGCCCCTTGACGAAATCGCCGGTGTCCCAACGGCGCACGGTGCGTACGTCGATGCCGAGGCGCTCGGCCAGGGCCTCCTGGGAGAAGCCCATCGTCTCGCGCCTTCTGGCGAACGGACTTTGGTTTTCGTCCACCATCGCCCCTCTCCCCTTGCGCCAGGCCTCCCATTTGGCCAGGTCATCGCCCCGGCGTCCGGTTCATGTCCGGAAACCGTCGATCCTTGCGCCCTGTGTTTGGCCCGTTACGACCGGTTTGGTGAGAGTACGGCCACACCCGGTCGGACGGCAACGGCGGCAGGAGAGGGCATGACCAGGCAAAACACCGTGACGCCAAGCGGCGCCCTCGATCCACTCCCCGCGCTCGATCACCTCAGCGAAATTGCGATCGCAGTGTTCGAGACGCATCTAAGCCACGCGGAGCGCTGCGTCGGGTGCGGAACGAGCTGGCCATGTGAGCAAGTGGTGTTGGCGCACCACAACCTGGCGGTGCTCTAAGCGATGCACCCCGCGAACCGGCAGGATCGGCGATGCTGTGCACCCCCCGACGCCCATCGCCGATCCTGCCACCCACCAGTAGCTCGGCCGCTGCTCGGCTACATCCGCGTGCGACCGGGAACCTCCGATATCCGCATCGAGGCGCTGCGCCGCACGATGGCAGCGTTCGCCAGTCTCGAAGGCTTTGTGATCACGCGTTTCCTGGTGGACAGGCACTTCGAGCACACCACGGCCTTTGCTGAGCTTCTCGCAGCAGTGACGGACGGCGAGGCTCTTCATGTTCTGGTGCCAGCGCTCCACCACTTTGGGCACGCCGAGGGCGTGCAGCTCGCCATGAAGGAATTGCTGGAGTCGAAGAACGGCACCCGCGTCCTGGTGCTGTTTCCGGAGCTCGGCGCGGGAGTCAGGCCATGACTCTTCTACAGGCTCCCAAGCAAGCTGCCGTGGTACCGCATCTTCCTCAGCCCCGCGGTGAGGTTCGCGTGTACGAACTTGAGCTCGTGGCCGTGCCGAGCGCCATCACGTGTGCTCGGCTCCTGGTGGGATACGCCGCCCACAAGTGGCAGCTTGCTCGCTCGTGTGAGAAGGAGCTTGGCGACGTCGCGGATGCACTCGTTCAGCAAGCCATCTTGGCCGAGAGCGGTGAGCCGGAAGTTCTGAACTACCTGGCCTTCCGTCTGCGCCTGGTTCCGCGAGCCGTCGTCGTTGAGGTCTGGGACTCCCACACGGAAGCACCACGCTCACTTCCGGCCAGCACCGCCGACGATGGTGGCTACGACTTTCCAGGCCGAGGCCGCCGCGTGATGTGGTGCGCCGTGCGCACCACCCTGATGCAAGAAGGGTCTGCGCTCAACGCCCCGGCCGGCATCCCGCGGCGGGAGCGGCTTCAAGGACCTGTTTGCGCCAGCGTTGCTCTGCAAGACCAGCAGCTGCTCCAGCGCGTCCTTAATGGACTGAGGACGCTCGACTCCAACGAGGAGCCTTCTTCGTCGGGTTCTTGAAGACCACGGAACCACACCAAACCTGAGCCACCGCCGTGCCAGCTCCTCAGGAGCAGGTGCGGCGTTGATCAGCACTGATCTAACAGAGGAGGGAGTCGCAGCTTATGACCGAACTGGCACAGCTGCCGCTCACGCGCCCGCGTGGGCTTCAAGTAGTCGAGCGAACCGCCAAGCTTCGAGCCGGAGTGGTCGGGCTCGGCAAGCAGGCGTGTGAAGATCACATTCCAGGCCTGCTCGGCTCGGACGCCGCAGAACTGGTCGCGATCTGCGACTCAAGCAGCGAGGTTCTTCGGGAGCAGCAGCAGAGGCTGGAGGTGCCGGGCTACACCGACGCCGAAGCGATGTTCGCGGCCGAGCTCCTCGACCTCGTCGTGGTGTGCGTGCCGCATAGCGAAGGACGCCGCATCGTCGAACTGGCCGCACGGCACGGCATCCACGTGCTGAAGGAAAAGCCGTTCGCCACCTCGGTCGATGAAGCCAAGCGGCTGGCGGAAGCCTGCAAGAAGGCTGACATCCGCCTGATGGTGACGCTGCAGCGCCGCTTCAACCCGATCTACACCAGCTTCCCGCAACTGGCAGACCAGATCGGCACGCCGATGATGGTGAACGCGGCGTACACGATGCACACCACCGACCCGTCAGAAGGATGGCGCGGCCGCTCAGAGCAGGCAGGCGGCGGTTGCATCATCGACATGGGCTACCACCTGGTCGACACGTTGCTGTGGTACTTCGGCCTGCCGGATCGGCTGCTGGCCGATATCTCTACAAGGGCCCGGCTGGATCGCAGTTACGACACCGAAGACACCGCCCTCATCCACTTCAGCTACGACAGCGGGCTGTACGGCTCCTTACTGCTCTCGCGCTTCATCGGGCCGAAGGCCGAGGAGATCCGCCTGATCGGGAACAAGGGCATCGTCCATCTCGAACGCGGCCGGATTCGCCGGCTGACCAACGGTGGCGACGTGGTGGAGTCACTCTGCCGTGAGCAGGCCTGGCCCTCGGCCGCGGTGAGCCAGATCAACCACTTCTGCCGGGTCATCGAGGGCATGCGGGAGAACGTCAGCGGCCCCAGCGAAAACCTCGCCCATCTGGCCTTCATCCAGAGCTGTTACGAGTCCGCGCGCTCGCGGGCCCACGTCAACCCGAAGGAGCTGCTGTGAACTCGCCCTTGGCACTGCTTGGCGGAGAACCGGTCATCCGCCAGCCTGGTCCGCACTTCAGCTGGCCCCCGATCACGGAGCAGAGCAAAAAGGCGGTGGTCGAGCAGCTCGGCGAGAACATCTCCATCTACGACCGCTCCGGCGTAGTTGCGGAGCTGGAGGACGCGCTGGCCGACTACTTCGGCGTGAAGCACGCCGTCTCGATGAGCTCCGGCACAGCAGCACTGCACGCGGCCTACGCCGCCAGCATCATCGAGCCCGGTGACGAGGTGATCGTGCCCGCGTACACCTTCTTCGCCACCGCCACGCCGCTGCTCCACCTCGGCGCGATTCCCGTGCTGGCTGACTCCGACGAGACCGGCAACATCTCCGTGACGGAGGTGGCTCGGAAGATCACGCCGAACACAGTCGCCATCGTGGCGACGCACATGTGGGGCATCCCGGCCAACGTGCCTGCTCTGCGAGCACTGGCCAACGAACACCACCTGGTGCTACTCGAGGACGGCTCCCACGCGCACGGGGCGAGCCTCGATGGGCAGAAGGTTGGCGGCTTCGGTCGTGCGGCCGCGTTCTCGATGAACGGGCCGAAGCCGCTCTCGGCAGGCGAGGGCGGCTTCGTGCTCACCAACGATGACGAGGTGTACTACCGGACCCTGATGTTCGGCCACTACAACAAGCGGTGCCGCAGCGAGATACCGAGCGGTCATGAACTGCACCGCTTCGCCGTGACCGGGATGGGGCTGAAGTTCCGCATCCACCCGCTTGCCGCCGCCTTTGCGCTCGACCAGCTCGCGCACCTCGACGAGTACCTCGCCGGCCGCGCCGAGATCGCCAAGCTGATGTGCGACGAGCTGCGAGAGGTTCCCGGCGTCTCGGTGCCGCAGCTGCCGAACAAGCACCAGGCCTCTTGGTACGGCTTGCCGCTCGCCTACGTTCCGGATGAACTTGATGGTCTTCCAGTCGAGCGCTTCCACCAGGCGCTGCTGGCTGAGGGACTCAAGGAGGTCGACCGGCCAGGCTCAACCTGTCCCCTCAACCAGCTACCACTTTTCCAGTGCCCTGCAGCCCTGTTCCCGCAACAGCGGGAGTTCGCGGCGATCCACTACCAGCCAGGTGACTTCCCGGTGGCTGAGGTGGTTCACCAGCACACCCTGAAGCTTCCGGTCTGGCACCGGGAGGAAGATGTGCCGCTCGCGCGTGCCTACGTGGACGGCATCAAGAAGGTGGCCCTACACCACCACGACCTCAAGGGATGAAGATGATCGACTCTGGGCTGCTTGATCAGCTCGTGGAAGATGCCGACCTCGATGGCGTCGCGCAGCTCGTGGTGGGCGCCGTGGTTGAGGATGATGGCAAGGTGCTGCTGCTCAAGCGTCCCGCGGACGACTTTATGGGCGGCATCTTCGAACTGCCGAGCGGCAAGGTCGAGGCTGGCGAGGATCTGAAGTCCGCGCTCGTGCGCGAGGTGGAGGAGGAAACGGGACTCCAAGTCGCCGTGGCCACGGCGTACCTCGGTAGCTTCGACTACCTCTCCGGGAGCGGGAAGAAGAGCAGGCAGTTCAACTTCGTGGTGGCGGTCGAGGCGACGGAGCCTGTGGTACTGCAGGAGCACGACGAGTTCCAGTGGGCGCCAATCGAAGAGGAGCTGCCGGTGACTGACGCGGTGAAGAAGGTGTTCGAAGCGTATCGGGAGCTGCAGGCGAACTGAAAGCTCCCACGCGGTGGTGCCCCTGCGCAGGTTCAGGGGCACCACTTACGGATGCCAGCTGATGGCTACACGAATGTGCGGAATTACGTCGACAAGAAGCCACACGATGAGGCCGCCCGTGATGGAGTAGAACAGGGCGCCCTGGCGCGACACCGGATCAAGAAAGCGATCACGCCAGGAGCGTTGGGACGCGGGAGGCTTAGAAGGAGCCTCGTCACTGCTCATGCCGACTCCTTCTTGGCGTCGGTGCGGACAGTGTATGCGTAGCGAGGCATAGCCAGAACTTGGCGAACCACCCACCAGCGACGACGTAGACGACCGTCTATATCACTGAGGTAAGCTCGGTTCTCCTCAAGCCAATCATCGCGCTCTTGGCCAGGGAGAAGTCTTGCGGCGCAAGTGAGCGCAAGTGAGCGCTGACCTGGTGACACCGTAACACCATCACGCCAAAAGCTTCCCCAGCCTTGAAACATGCGGTACCAGAATTGCGAAATAAGGTTACGGTTAACCGCCTCATTGCTTCGAGGGCTAGGCGAACTCGCTCCGTCCACCCAGTGCATCGACGTGTAGTCCATAGCTCCAGAGGCAGAGTCGGATGAGAAGACTCTCGGCACGATCGAACGGAATTCGTCACGACCGCTAGATACTGTGGCACGCACGAAACGGTTGATTGAATCTACAACCCACTCGGAAACCTGCCATAAACGCCTTAACCGCCCGTCACCAGACCCCACACCTTCACCGTCCGGCGTCATCAAAAGCCACCCGCCAAACCAGGGCGCAAGGCGTGTGCACCTTTGAGGGACCCTTCGGCTGCGACCCGGACAAGGGCGGCAGGAGCCGCCTGGGCACCTTGGGCAGAGAGTTTGAAGTACCGCCGCCGTGGACGACCTTCAGCCTCGGCAACCTCGTCCTGCTCCCAGTACCGCTCAACCCAGCCCGCCTGCCGTAGACGTTCAAGCGCAGGGAACAAGGTGCCGTTTGGAAGCCCCGTGATCTTGGATAGCTCCAGGCCGTACAAGCCGCGCGTCAGCACTTCGTGCCGCCGCCCCTCCCCGGTGCGACGCCCAAGAAGTACGTGTAGCAACTCCTGGGTGTGCGCCGTCATCTTCGGCTCTGCCATGACCCAGAATCTACCTAAGTAGATGCCCTGCTGTCTACCTAGGTAGAAACCAAGCCGGAAGCGGCCGTCCAGGTCCGCTCAATGCCGCAGTCGACGTGCACCAAACGGCGGGCAGCCGAACGAGTGATGCCCCCGGTGCACCAACGTGACACGGTTGTGTGCTCAATGAAATCCTGCTGATCAACCACCATGACCGGAGGCTGTCATTGCTTCGGCCGACCACGCCTTCCACGTTCCCTGTCGCGCCTACCCTGCCCGCGACGACGCTTCTTTGGCGGGGGCTTGTTCTTCAGCTCCAGACTACGAGTGTCGTCCTTCGACGGCTCCTCGGACACCTCGGGTTTGTCCAGCACAATGCGCGCCTGGCTGTCCGTCAACTTCTTCGAAGACAACCCCACCATCGCGCACAGCCGGAGGATGAGGTCCTTGAGATTTTCGCTCTCGATGATCTTTTCTAGCAAGCGCAGGCTGCCTGAGATGAGCAGCCAGAGCGTGCCGAAGACGAGGATCGCCCACCAAGGGGCACCGTACTCAGCGACGCTCAAGCAGGCGTTGCCGCCCATAGCGAGGGACTCCTACGACTCAGGTAGGGAGCACCCTCAGCGCTTTACGCGGCGAATGCTCCCCAGGATTGATTGGCCTGGGTCAGGTAGAAGCTTGGGCCTCGCGTGACATGCGGGGATGCAACAACATCAGCCAGCATGGAGCGCTGAAGCGGAGTGGCAGGCTGGACGAGTCGCCGCACGACGAGTTGAGCCACCTGCATCAGCAAGACACTAAGCAGACGAAGCAGCGTTCGCTGCTGAGCACTCATTTCCCAAGATGCGCGCCAGATCTTTACCCACTCGCTCAACCACACAGAGGGCGCCAGCAATGAGCCCGAGAAGGAATCGCTCTCGGTCGGGCTCGTACGGCCAGCCTGAGGCGCGGTCACGTGGCAAGTGTCTCATGAGCGCATGCGAGGGCGTCAATGATGCCCTTAACCCCTACAGTTGTTGATCTTGCCGCGCAGCCCCGAGAAACATCCTGGAGCAGGGCAATGCCGCTCGGCCCGCACCCCGTCTCCGCAGCTCCGGGACCTGCCACCCGTGGAGCGACGCACACGGCGATCCACACGGCTATTTGATCATGAAAACACCCATCCCCGCTGGTAGACTGACGGTGTCCCGGGGATGCATAGCCACACAGTTGACTACTCCACGGTGCTCATGCCGCTGTCGTCCTTGAGCAGTTCCATCTCTCGTCTCCTTCAGGTGAGGAATTGACCGGCGAGCCCCAGCACCACCGGAACGACGCCGAGGCAGAGGAACGCCGGCAGAAAACACAGCGCGAGTGGCGCGGCCACGGCGACTGCGGCCTTCTGCGCCTTCGCCTCCGCCCGGTCAGCCGCGTCGGCCCTGGTCCGCTCGGCGAGCTCGGCGGCCTGCCCGGCGAGCGCCGCCCCGGACCGCGCGGTCCTCCTGGCGGCCCTCGCGAGCTTCGCCGTGGCGGGCAACTCCAGCGCGGGCGCCCACGCCGTGACCGGGTCGGCCCCGAGCCGCAGGAGCTCGGCAACCCGACTCAGCTCTTCGATGCCGACCGCCTGGATCGCCGTGGGCACCGGCAGCCCGGCCCGCAGGCAGGCGGCCAGCAGGTCCCACGCGGCGGCCCGTTCGAACGGATCGTCGCTCTTCTTGGTGGCAGGCGGCGGATCGTGTGCTCGGGGCCTCAACCGTGCGATCGCTCGTGGCGACACCGGTAGCGCGAGAACCGCCAACGCGAGGAGGAGGAACGTCACGGCTCCACCTCCGTGATCCGCTTCGTCCACCACAGCCCACCGGCGAGGAACAGGGCGCCGAGGACCAGCAGAACCTGCCCCGCCGTCGTGCCGACGAGGACGTGCAACGGCCTGGCACCGCTGAGCTCACCGAGCAACACCCCGAACACCGGCAGCCCGGCCAGCACCGCCGCACTGGCCCGCGGCCCGGCCATGCGCGCGTGCACCTGCCGCGCAAAAGCCGCCCGCTGGTCAAGGTCGCGCCGGGTGGCGTCCAGAACGTCGGCCAGCGCCACCCCGTGCTTCGCCGACACGCGCCACGCCCTGGCCAGCTGCTCCACCGCCGGCTTCAGCAACGGCTGACGCAACTCGCGCAACGTCCGCTCCACGTCACCACCCAGCCGCGCCGTGGCCGCAGCGGCCTTCAACACCTCCGCCGCCGGAGCAGGTGTGTCCTGCGCAGCACCTTCGGCCGCCGCCGCGGGATGGGCCCCGGCACGCAGCTCGTCGATCACGCCGCCCAGCCCGTTGCTGAGCGCTTCAGTCGCCTCTCGGAGGGCCTTGTTCCGCTTGCCGTGCCTGAGGATCCGGTAGATCGCGGTCGTGAGCACGGCCCCAGCGACCAGTCCGCCGATGCCGGCCGCCAGGTACGTGACGACGACCGCCGCTGCCAGCCAGATGTACGGCGGCACAACGATTTCTCGCTTGTCGGCGGGCCTGAGCCTGCGGAGTGGCTTGAGCTGGGGCCAGGCGATGAGTGCCGTTGCCAGCAGCAGGAGGCTCACCACAGCAGCTCCTTCTGTTGCCAGCCGTCCTTTCGCGTCCAGACAGGACGAACTTCAAGCGTCTTCCCGTTGCGGACGAACGCCCCGATCTCGTTGAGGTAGCGCGAGTTGCCGTCACGGCGCATGTGCAACACCAGCCGTACCGCAGCAGCAACTTGACTGTGCAACGCCTGCTGGTCGAGCCCGCCCAACGCCCCCAACGCTTCGAGCCTCGCCGGCACCTCGGCAGGAGAGTTGGCGTGCAGCGTCCCGGCGCCACCTTCGTGCCCGGTGTTGAGGGACATGAGCAGTTCGCGAACCTCCGCACCCCGCACCTCACCGACAACGATCCGGTCTGGCCGCATCCGCAACGCCTCCCGCACGAGGTTCCTGACGGTGATCTCGCCGGCTCCCTCGACGTTCGCGGGCCGCGCCAGCAACCGCACGAACTGCGGGTGGTCGGGGTGCAGCTCACCGGCGTCCTCGACGCACACGACCCGTTCGGTGTGCGGGACACACGCGATCAGCGCCGACAACAACGACGTCTTCCCCGACCCGGTGCCGCCGATCACCAGGAACGCCAGGCGTTTGCGGACGATCTGGTCGAGCACGTCGGCGATCTCGGCGTCGAACGTTCCGAGCCGCTGCAACGCTTTCAGGTCGTGAGTGGCCGGGCGGAGGACTCTCAACGACAAGCACGTGCTGTGGGCGATGGGCGGCAGAACGGCGTGCAGCCTGACCCCGCTGCTGGGCAACCACCCGTCGACGCACGGCGAGGCGTCGTCGAGGCGACGCCCGGCGGCCACCGCGAGACGTTGGGCGAGGCGGCGGACCGCGTCCTCGTCGGGGAAGGTGACCGCGGTGCGGTGCAGGCCGTTGGGGCCGTCGACCCAGACCTGGTCCGGTGCGGTGACGAGGACGTCGGTGGTGCCGGGGTCGGCCAAGAGCGGGTCCAGGGGGCCGGTGCCGCTGAACTCTTGGCGGAGGACCTGGAGCGCTTCCAGGACGTCTGAGTCGGCCAGGACGCCGCCGGCTTCTGAGCGGACTGCGTGGGCTACTACTGCGGCGGTCATTTCGATGTCGGCGCCTGCCAGGCGGTGGCGGACTCGGTCGATCAGGGCGGCGGTCATGGTGCGGCCTCTGGGGTGGGTTGGCGGGGTGCGGGCTTGGCGTCGGGTTCGCGTGGTCGGGGGGATGCGGACGGGTGATGTCGCTGGCTTTGGGTGAGCGGGACTGCAGTCGCGACGCGGATTCCGGATGGGCGTGGGTGATCCGGACTGCGGTCACGGCACGCCCTCCACGTGGTGCGGATGAGCGGGACTGCAGTCACACAGCGGATTCCGGGTCGGCGAGGGTGACCAGGTCTGCGGTCATGGCGCCGACTCCGAGCTGGTGCGGGCGGCGGTCATGACGCGCCTACCGGTGGGCGCGAACAATTCAGACTGCGGTCACGGCACGACTCCAGGTGGACGTGGGTGATCCGGACTGCCGTCATGGCACGGATTCCGGGTGTGCGCGAGCGGCTCAGTGGCAGTTGTGTCGTGCCCTCCGGATGAGGCGGGCGCGGGTGGTCATGTCGCCGGCTCCGGGTGGCGTTGGGTGGTCAGGGCGGCGGGTCGGTCGTGGTTCGGGTGGCGGGCGTGGCGGCCTCGGGGGATTTCCCGGCCGGTGGCTCGGAGCCAGGTTTCGTGGCACCAGGCGAGGAAGCGGGTCATTTCGGGGGCTCCCTGAAGATGTACGGAGGTGGGGTGGGGCGGCCGTAGTGGATGAGGTTGAGCAACATCCGGCACCAGATTCGGAGGCGGGTCACGGCTGGTTCCTTTCGCTCGCAGGAAATTTGGGCAGGCAGGCGGGGCCGGCCGCCCGGAGGGGGCGGGCTGCTCGGCTCGGTGAACTCGGGAGTGCGGCTGGGCGTCGCAGCCAGACACGTTGGGTGGAAAGGGCTGTTTGGGATTAGCCGCGCGAACAGTCGGGTCGGGCGGACAGGCTCGAAGGCGGCGCTGCGGCGGGTCGGGTGGACAGCGCCACGCGGTGGGCGAGCGGACCTGGTGGCGAGCTGGGCGGGGCTGGTTGCGGTTAGGTGGGCAGGTCGTGGTGTTGGGCGATGTTGTTGTTGCGCAAAGGCTTCCGGTGGCTGAGCCGAGTAGCGGCGGCGTGCGTGGCGTGGTGTGCGGTCATGGGCGGAGTTCTTTCAGGACCAGGCGGGCTGCTGTGGCCAGTGGGCCCTTGGGGTTGCGCGGGAAGCGGCCGCGTTCCAGTGCCTCGGGCAGGCCCGGTTCCGGGCGCATCTGGGTCAGGAGGGGGACACCGATGACGTCGGCCATTTCGGTGGCTTGGAGGTTGCCCGGGGACGGGCCTCGGACCACCAGGCGGATGGTTCGGCCCTGGGTCAGCAGGTGGGTGGCCAGTCTGGTGGCGGCTGCTGTGGCTCGGACTTCGGCTGGGACGACCAGGATGGTCAGGTCTGTGCGGTCGAGGGCTGCCGACGCTGCTGCCGTGGGGTGGCGGGGGAGGTCGCAGACCACGGTGTTGCCGGCTCGGCGGCCTGCGTCCAGGACTGCTGCCACCGCTGCTGGTTCTGGGTCTGGGCCTGCTCTGTCGCAGGCCAGGACGCTCAGGCTGCCGGAGGTGGGGAGGGCCGCTCGCAGGGCCGACATCGGGACTCGGCCGCCTGTGCAGTGCACGCCTGGCCAGCGGGCTCCCTCTTCGGACTCGGTGCCCAGGGCCAGGTCCAGGCCGCCGCCCAGCGGGTCGCAGTCGACGAGCATCGCTTCGCCTCCGGCCACCACGGCCTCGCGGCCGCAGGCCACGGCCAGGATCGAGGCTCCTGCGCCGCCTCTGCCGCCCACGAAGGAGACCACGCGGCCGCGGTCTGACGGTGGACCTTCGCCGAGGTCGCTGAGAGCGCTCACCAGGGAGCGGCCCTCGGTGGGCAGTTCCAGGACGGCGTCGGCGCCCAGGGCCACGGCTGGTGCCCACGGCGGGTCGCCGCCGTGGATCACGAGCACGCCCGCGCGGCGGGGGAAGCCCGCGTCCAGGCACGCGGACACCGACGGCGGGTCGAGCAGGACCAAGGGGGCGGTGTGCCACTGGGCGCGCAGGGACGTCACGTCCGGGGCGCAGGTGAGCTGGCAGTCGGCCGCTGCCGCCACGCGGAGGACCTCGTCCAGCAGGGTGTCGTCGGTCAGGAGGGCGATGGGGTGGGTCATGGGGTCCACCGTCGACTGTCGTGATGAACGACACAACGGGGAGTGATCCAGATGTGGACAAATCGGCGGGTGTGGACAAGTCGCGATCTTGAGAGCCCTTGGACACCGGCACTGTCGGGGGTGTGTGCGACTCTGAGGGGTTGCCGGGAAAGGGCGGCAGAGGTCCAGTCGAGGCCACGGGGAAACGGGCTCTGGATATGGGACGACCCCCGCCAGGGGGGAGGGACGGGGGTCGTCAATGGTTCAGTCCCGGGGGGTCGGACTGAACCCGTCCGTCGAACCGGACTCTCCTACTGTATCCCCCTGCGCCAGTCCTGCGCGCAACTTCGGCAACTGCTACGGAGCAAGTTTCGGTAACCGTGGCGCACAACGGTTTCGTACACGAACGAAATGCCGCCCGAACGGCCTACTGACGAGTACACCTAAGCTGAGGTACATGAGTCGGATCGCCGCCTTCTTCGACCTCGACAAGACCGTGATCGCGAAGTCGAGCACGCTGGCGTTCAGTCGTCCCTTCTTCCAGGAGGGTCTGATCAACCGCCGCGCGGTGCTGAAGAGCGCCTACGCGCAGTTCGTGTTCATGCTCGCCGGAGCGGACGCGGACCAGATGGACCGCATGCGCGCGCACATCACCGCGCTGGCCGCGGGCTGGGACGTCGAGCAGATCCGCAGCATCGTGAGCGAGACGCTGCACGACATCGTCGATCCACTCGTCTACAAAGAAGCGACACAGTTGATCGCCGACCACAAGGAGCAGGGCCACGACGTCGTCATCGTGAGCGCGTCCGGGGCGGAGCTCGTCGCCCCCATCGCGGAGATGATCGGCGCGGACTACAGCGTCGGCACGAAGATGGTGATCCAGAACGGCCGCTACACCGGCGACATCGACTTCTACTGCGCGGCCGACAACAAGGCCGTCGCGATCAAGCAGCTCGCCGCCGAGCACGGCTACGACCTCTCCCGGAGCTACGCCTACTCGGACAGCGTCACCGACCTGCCGATGCTGGAGGTCGTCGGCCACCCGACGGTCGTGAACCCCGACCGGGGCCTGCGCCGCATCGCGCTCGAGAAGGACTGGCCGGTGCAGCAGTTCGTCGACCCGGTGAGCCTGCGCGCCCGCATCCCCACCCCGTCGGGCAAGGCCGTCGCGGTCACGGCCATCAGCCTCGGCGCGGTCGCCGCGGCCGGCGCCGCCTGGTACGGCCTGCGGCGCAAGCGGAACCGCGACTAGTCAAGTCTGTGATGGACATACGCACCCTTCGAGACACGTACCGGCGAGTAGCGGCAACACCGCGCACACGTGGTGCCCGCGTGAGTGCACGGTGCCGCCCTGGTGGCGGTACCCGAACGCGAACAAATGCTCACAAATCCAGAAACGCCAGTACTTTCACTACTGAACGTGGCTTGAACGGTGCACCCTTCCGAGCCCTTGCTGTGACCGCCCGCACGCACTTAAATGGTGGTGCGGACCTCGGGTCGGCCAGGGACCTGGCGAAGAGAAGCCAGACTCCACCCCGGCAGGGCTCCGTGCGCGGACTTCGAGTACCCACGCGCAGCACGCCGCGGGAGGCTTGTCGTCTAGGGCCTGCGTACCGGGACGCCGGACGCCGAGGCCAGGGTTGTACGACACGAGTTGCACGCTTGGTAACTCGCAAGCCCGCGCTGAAGACGGGGCACCCTTTCGAGGGTGCCCCGTCTGCTTGTTACGGCAACAGAACCCGCCGAAAGGCAGAATGTCCGCCCGTTGACCCACCACGCTGCCGTGAGTAACTTGCGAAATACGCCAGTTACCTGTGGGAACATCACCGGGAGGCTCGGACAGTGCGGAAGTTCGCCGCGTTGACGCTGGTCACAGCAATGGTCGCCCTCACGCCGGTGGCGAGAGCGGACGCCTCTGTGACCACGCTGCGCGGGATGTCGCTGGAACAGAAGGTCGGCCAGCTCTTCGTCACGTACGTCAACGGCCAGGCCGCCGACGTCCCGCACCCCAAGAACCAGACCGACTTCGGAGTGGCCACCCCCGCGGACGTGGTGCGCAAGTACCAGCCCGGCGGTGTCATCTACTTCAACAACTCCACGCGCGACAACATCGACACCCCCAAGCAGATCGCGCAGCTCTCCAACGGCCTGCAGAAGGCCAGCCGCATCCCGCTGCTCATCTCGACCGACCAGGAGATGGGTCTCGTCACGCGCATCGGCCCGCCGGCCACGCAGCTGCCCGGCAACATGGCCCTCGGCGCCGGCCGCAGCACGCAGGACGCGGAGGAGGCCGCCCGCATCACCGCCCAGGAGCTGCGGGCGATGGGCGTCAACCAGAACTTCGCGCCGGACGCGGACATCAACTCCAACCCGGCCAACCCGATCATCGGCGTGCGCAGCTTCTCGAGCGACCCGAAGCTCGCGGCCGACATGCTCAGCGCCCAGATCCAGGGCTACGAGGGCCGCCGCTGGTTCGACCCGAACTCGGTCACCTCGACCGCCAAGCACTTCCCCGGCCACGGCGACACGTCCGAGGACAGCCACACCGCCCTGCCGGTCTCGAACCGCAGCCTCGACCAGTGGCGTCAGATCGACGCACCGCCGTTCAAGGCCGCCGTCGCCGCGAAGATCGACTCGATCATGACCGCGCACATCCAGGTGCCGCAGATCGACCCGTCCGGCAACCCGGCCACGCTCAGCCCGAAGATCATCACCGGTCTGCTGCGCGAGGAGCTGAAGTACGACGGCGTCGTCATCACCGACTCGCTGGAGATGGCCGGCGTCCGCAAGCTCCACTCCGACGCCGAGATCCCGGTGCTCGCCATCAAGGCGGGCGTCGACCAGCTGCTGATGCCGCCGAACCTGGGCCTCGCGATCGACAGCGTCGTCAAGGCCGTCCGCAGCGGTGAGATCTCCGAGCAGCGCATCGACCAGAGCGTCCTGCGCATCCTCAAGATGAAGCTCCTGCGCGGCGTCATGCTGAACGCCGAGGCCGACGAGAACAAGGTCGACCAGATCGTCGGATCGAACGGGCAACGGGCCCAGGCCATCGCCGACCGCACCATCACGGCCGTCCGCAACGACGCCCAGGCGATCCCGCTGAACGCCGCTGCCCCCCTGGTCGTCGGCACCGGTGACGCCACCACGACCCTCGCGACCAGGCTCAAGGCCGCCAAGGTCGTCACGGCGACCAGCCCCACGCCGCAGCAGATCCAACAGGCGCTGGCAGCGGCGGCGAACGCCGACAAGATCGTCGTCCTGACCAACAACCTGAGCACCAGGCCCGCGCAGCTCGACCTGCTCAACCAGCTGGTCGCCACCGGCAAACCGGTCATCGCGGCCGCCACCGGCAACCCGTACGACGTCGCGTACGGCAACGCCAAGACGTGGCTCGCCACCTACTCCACCACGACCGTTTCCATGGAAGCGCTGGCCAAGATCCTGCTCGGCGAGACCAAGCCTCAGGGCAAGCTCCCCGTCGACGTGCCCGGCCCGACCCCCTACCCGTTCGGACACGGAGTGACCTGGTGAGAAGGCGGAGCTTCCTCACTGCAAGCGCACTGTCCGTCCCCCTCGTCACCACCGGCACCGCCACCGCGGCCCCGAAGCTCGTCACCGGCGCGGAGCAGCTCGCGCGCGACGGCTGGCGCAAGCTGAAGGGCCGCAAGGTCGGCGTGCTCACGAACCCGACGGGTGTCCTCACCGACCAGACCCACATCGTCGACTCGATGGTCGCCCTCGACGCCAAACCGCTCGCCGTCTTCGGCCCCGAACACGGCTTCCGCGGCACCGCACAAGCCGGTGGCTCCGAGGGCGACTACGCGGACCCACGCACCGGTATCCCGGTGTACGACACGTACGGCGCCAACGCCGCGAAGATCCAAGCGATGTTCACGAAAGCGGGCATCGACACGCTCGTGTTCGACATCGCGGACGTAGGCGCGCGCTTCTACACGTACATCTGGACGATGTACACGGCGATGCAGGCCGCACCGAACCTCGACTTCATCGTCCTGGACCGCCCGAACCCCGTCGGTGGCACCGCGAACGGCCCGCAGCTCGACCCCGCCTACGCCACCTTCGTCGGCCTCAAGCCGATCGTGCAGCAGCACGGCATGACCGTCGGCGAACTGGCCCGTTTCTTCCGAGGCGAGTTCGACGTCAAGACGCACCTCGAAGTGGTCAACGTGAAGCACTGGCGGCGGAACGATCTCGACACCGGGCTGCCGTGGGTGCCACCGAGCCCGAACATGCCCACCCAGGACACCGCGCTGGTCTACCCCGGCACGTGCCTGTTCGAGGGCACTGTTCTCTCAGAGGGCCGCGGCACCACCCGCCCGTTCGAAACCGTGGGCGCACCGGGGATCGACTGGCGCTGGGCCGAGCAGCTCAACACCCTCAACCTCAAAGGGATCCGCTTCCGCGAGACCTACTTCTCGCCGACGTTCAACAAGTTCCAGGGCAAGACCTGCGGCGGTGTCACCCTGCACGTCACCGATCCGCACTCCTTCGACGCCATCAAGGCCGCAACAGCCATGCTGATCACCGCGAAGTCGCTGTACCCCGGTGTGTTCGCGTGGCGGCCCGACAACTGGATCGACAAGCTCAGCGGCTCCGACCGGCTGCGCAGGATGATCGACGCCGGGGCGGACCTGGCCGAGATCGTCGGCGCGTGGCAGCAGGAGCTCCAGCAGTTCCGCCGCACCCGCCTGCCCTACCTGCGCTACCGGTGAGGACGCCATGCTCATCCCTGCACTGGCCGTCGCACTCGTGACGGCCGCGATCCCCGGCCACTTCGACCAGCCCCAGGACGGCTTCGCGCACCCCTGGACGACGCTGCGCGAGTCGAACCCGTACTGGGCGAACCTCGACCCGGCACCGATCAACACCGCGCTGCGCCAGCTCCGCGAGTTCCAGAAGCCCCAGGCGAACGGCAAACCGCTCTTCGCCGGCGCCGTCACGATGTACGTGCACGACGGCAAGATCGTCACGCACGACCGCACGGGCTACGCGGTGCTCTACCAAGACCAGGAAACCCAGCTGCCAGAACGAGAACGCGTCCCGATGCAGAAGGACACGATCTTCGACTTCGCCTCGATCTCCAAGCTCTTCACGTCGATCGCGGTGATCCAGCAGGTCGAGCAGCACAAGGTCGACATCGACGAACGCGTCGCCACCTACCTGCCCGAGTTCGGCGTGAACGGCAAGGAGAACATCACCGTCAAGCAGCTCCTCACACACACGAGCGGCCTCGAACCGTTCATCGCGTTGTGGAAGCTGTACCCAGACGTCCCGTCACGCATCAAGGCCGTCATGGACGTGAAGCCGAAATCCACCCCCGGCACCACGTACGTCTACTCCGACCTGAACCTGATCACGCTCGGCGAACTCGTCCACAAGGTCAGCGGCAAGACGCTCGACCAGGCCGTGAAAGACGGCATCACCAAGCCGCTCAACATGAAGGACACCGGCTACAACCCGAAGGCCAAGGACCGCACCGCCGCCACGGAGTTCCAGTCCGCGCCACCACGCGGCATGGTCCGCGGCGAGGTGCACGACGAGAACGCGTGGTCCCTCGGAGGAGTCGCCGGACACGCCGGTGTGTTCGGCACCGCCAAAGACCTCGCCATCCTCGGTCAGACGATTCTCAACGGCGGCACCTACCAGGGCCGCAGGATCCTGACCGAGCACTCCGTCGAGCTGATGCTCACGAACTTCAACCAGCAGTTCCCCGACAACGCCCACGGACTCGGCTTCGAGCTCGACCAGCGCTGGTACATGGGCGGGCTGAGCGGACCGGGCACGGCGGGCCACACCGGCTACACCGGCACGTCGTTCGTGATCGACAAGGCTTCACGGTCGATCGCGATCCTGCTGACCAACCGCGTGCACCCCAGCCGCGACTGGGGCAGCGTGAACCCCGCGCGCCGGGTCGTCACCGACGGTCTGGCCAACGCGCTCGCCGTGAAGGCGAACGGAAGGCAGTGGCGCGCAACGACTTCCGGCGGCACTCTCACCGCGGACCGCCCGGTCGAGGTCTTCGTCGACGTCGACAAGGGCGACAAGCTGACGATCCAGCACTGGGACGGCACGCAGTGGCAGGACGTCCGCACGATCACGACGACGAGCCGCCGCTGGGTGCCGACAGAACCCGTCAAGTCCCGTTTCGTCTACACGAAGGCAGGCCAGTACAACGGCCGTGGCGTCTACGTGCACGCACGCGGGAACGTCACGGCAGAAGGCTGGTCAGCAGCAAGCCGCTAGCACCGCGGCGAACGGCTGGAGCGCCCGTGGAAACGCGGGCGCTCCGAAGCTCACCACGATTCCCGTGCGGTCGTCGTCGCTCAGCTCGTGCCGGAACGACGAGAGAGCACTGACCTCGATCCCGCATTCGCGTGCCGTCTGCACGATGGCGCTCTCGTGCGGTGTGTCGAGCACGGCGTGCATACCGGCCGCGATACCGGACACCGACGCGTACGGCGAGACAGCCTCCACGAGTCGGTTGCGCCGCCGTTGGTACTTCAACCGCATTCGTCGCACATGGCTGTCGTACGCACCCGACGACAAGAAGTCGGCCAACGTCAGTTGGTCGAGCATGCTGATGTACTGCTCGCGATCGGTCTTCAACGCCAGGACCGGATCGACGAACCGGTCCGGCAGCACCATCCACGCGATCCGCAACGCCGGCGACAACGCCTTGCTCGACGTGCCCAGGTACACCACGTGCTCCGGGTCCAGCCCCTGCACCGCTCCCACGGGCTGCCGGTCGTAGCGGAACTCACCGTCGTAGTCGTCCTCCAGCACAACGCCACCCACGCGCCGTGCCCACTCCACCGCCGACGCGCGCCGCAACGGGTGCAGGGGCCCTCCCAACGGGAACTGGTGCGCTGGCGTGAGCACGCACGCACGACGGTCGTCCGGCAGCTGCTCGGTGTTCGCGCCGTGGTCGTCCACCGCCAACGGCACGGTCGACTTCCACAACGACCGGTGGAAGTCGAGCCCGTACTCCTCGACCACCACAGGACCTTTGAGCAGCCGGTTGAACATCCGCACCGCGTCCGCGAACCCCGAACACACCACGATCCGCTCGGGGTCGGCCCGTACGCCACGTGCCCGCGCCAGGTACTCGGCCAGGGCCGTCCGCAGCTCGATCCGGCCCTGCGGGTCACCAGGCCCGAACGCCTCCGACGGCGCCGCCATCAACGCCCGGCGCGTCGAGCGGACCCACTCCGTGCGCGGGAACTCGGTGATGTCCGGTGTGGACACCGACAGGTCGAACCGCACGTCCGCGTCCACGGCCCGGCGCGTCACCGGAGGAGGTGGCGCGACCCGTTGCGCGACAACGGTTCCCGAACCTTGACGAGCGGTCAGCCACCCTTCGGCCACGAGTTCCGCGTACGCCTCCGCGACGGTGTTCCGCGCGATCCCCAGGTCGGCGGCGAGCGACCGCGAGGCCGGCAGGCGGGTCCCCGGAGGCAGCCGCGCCGACCGGACCGCCTCCCGCAGCGACGCCGTCAACCGGTGCCGCAGGCCACCCGGACCGGACAGGTCCAGGTGGAAGTCAAGATTGGCCCACGATTCCACGATCCGATTGCACCATGCCCAGGGCCAATCAGCGGCATAGGTTCACTGACATGACGAACCGCATCGACCTCGCCAAGAAGGCACCGAAGGTCTACCGCGCCATGATCGCCCTCGACGCCGCCGCCCGCGAAGGTCTCGACGAGCAGCTCGCCGAGCTCGTCCGCATCCGCGCCTCCCAGCTCAACCACTGCGCCTACTGCCTCAACATGCACACCGTCGACGCCCGCAAGGGCGGCGAGACCGAGGCCCGCATCTACCTGCTCAGCGCGTGGGAGGAAGCAGGCGACCTCTACACCGAGAAGGAGCAGGCCGCGCTGCGGCTGACCGAGGCCATCACCGTCCTGAGCAGCCACGAGTACGTCAGCGACGAGGTCTACGAGCAGGCCGCGAAGCACTTCGAAGAGGAGGAGCTCGCGCAGCTCATCGCCCTGATCTTCACGATCAACTCGTGGAACCGGATCGCCGTCTCGACCAGGAAGCGCCCCGACGTCCGCTGAGCGAGCGCCGACAGGGTGACTTTCGGACACAGTGCGTTGACCCTCGCCATGGCGGTTAGTAAGTTTCCCACGTGTCCACTGAAAGCAGTGCCGAGTCGAGTCCGCTGGTGAAGATCCGGTCGTTGCTGCCGGGTCTCGCGCGCGCCGAGCAGCGCGTCGCGAAGGTGGTGCTGGAGAACCCGGCGACGGTCGCGCACCGCAGCATCACCGAGGTCGCCGAGCAGGCGGGCACCAGTGAGACGACGGTGACGCGGTTCTGCAAGGCCATCGGCGTCGGCGGGTACCCGGAGCTGCGCATCGCGCTCGCCGCGGACACCGCCCGCAGCCAGGCCAGGGCCAACCACGACATGGGCGGCGACATCGGCCCCGGCGACGACCTCAAGCAGGTCGTCGGCAAGGTCGCGTTCGCCGACGCCCGCGCGGTCGAGGAGACCGCCGAACAGCTCGACGTGGAGTCGCTCGCGAAGGTCGTAGAGGCCGTCGCGGGCGCACGCCGCGTCGACGCGTACGGCTTCGGCGCGAGCGCGTTCGTCGCGTTCGACCTGCAGCAGAAGTTGCACCGCATCGGCCTCACCTGCTTCGCGTGGAACGACACGCACGTCGCGTTGACGTCGGCGGCCGTGCTGACCGGCCAGGACGTCGCCGTCGGCATCTCCCACACCGGTTCGACCGTGGAGACCGTCGAGGCGCTGCGGGTCGCGCGCGAAGCCGGCGCCACGACGGTGGCGCTGACGAACTTCCCGCGCTCGCCCATCACCGAGGTCGCCGACCTCGTGCTGACCACGGCCGCGCGCGAGACCACGTTCCGCTCGGGCGCCATGGCCAGCCGCATCGCGCAGCTGACCGTGATCGACTGCCTGTTCATCGGCGTCGCCCAGCACCACGTCGACACGGCGAAGACGGCGCTGGAGGCGACCTACGAAGCGGTGTCCGGCCACCGGCTGGGCGCGAGACCAGACGGCCGCAGGCGGCCGCGGGAGACGACTAAATGATCTCCCCCCGGAACGGTGTGGTGGTGCGCGTGGACTCTCCGACCGAGCAACGGAACCCACGCACCACGGACATCGACCGGGTCTCCACGATCGACGTGCTGCGCATGATCAACGACGAGGACCGCACCGTCCCGTCGGCGGTCGCCCAGGCACTGCCGGAGCTGGCCCGCGCGGTCGACCTCGGCGTCACCGCGATCATGTCCGGCGGCCGCGTCCACTACGTCGGCGCCGGCACCTCCGGCCGTCTGGCCACGCTGGACGCCGCCGAGCTGGTGCCCACGTTCAACGCCCCCGCCGACTGGTTCGTCGCCCACCACGCGGGCGGCCCCGAGGCCCTCGTCCGCGCGGTCGAGGAGGTCGAGGACCACTCCGGCGCGGCCCAGATCCGCCGCCACGCGACCGCGAAAGACCTGGTCGTGGGCGTGACGGCGTCCGGGCGCACGCCGTTCGTGATCGGCGCGCTGCAGGAGGCGCAAGCGCTTGGCGCACGAACCGTGCTGGTGTCGAACAACGCGTCGGTGCCGTTCGAGCCGGACGTCCTGGTCGCGTTGAACACCGGCCCCGAGGCGATCGCCGGGTCGACCAGGATGAAGGCCGGGTCGGCGCAGAAGCTGGTGCTGACGTCGTTCTCCACGGCCGTGATGGTCAAGCTCGGCCGCACCTACTCGAACCTGATGGTCAGCATGCGGGCCACGAACGCGAAGCTGCGCGGGCGGACGATCCGGATCCTGCACGAGGCCACGGGCCTGCCCGCGGGCGACTGCGAGCAGGCGCTGACGGACGCGTCCGGTGACCTCAAGGTGGCGCTGGTGCACCTGCTTTCCGGCGTGCCGACCGAACGTGCGGCCGCTGCCTTGGAGGACACGAAGGGCCACGTCCGCAACGCCCTGGATCGCCTAGCCGGCTGATTTCCCCCTGTTTCAGACGGTACGCGGGGACCCCGCGTACTTTCCTGGAGTACGCGGGGTCCCCGCGTGCAGTCAGCAAACACGGACGGGTGAGGTTAGGCGGGTCGCACGGGGCGCCAGGGGATCGGGGTGGAGAGCACCATCGCGCTCGACGTCTCCCCGTGGCTCGCGAGCCGCACCAGGAGCCGTTCCAGCTCCGTGATCGACGTCGTCACGACCTTCACCACCGAGCAGATGTCGCCGGTCAGCCGCACCACCTCGACCACCTCGGGCAGGTCGTCGAGCAGCTCGGGATGCACCGTGATGCACCTCGGGCCGTAGCACTTCATGCGCACCAACGCGACGACAGGACGCCCTACGACGGTGGGGTCGACCACGGCGCGATAACCGGTGATGGCCCCCATGTTCTCCAGCCGACGGACCCGTTGCGCGACCGTCGGCGGTGAGACGTGCACTCGCCGTGCGAGCTCGTTGTACGACAGGCGCGCATCCTCTTGGAGCGCCTCCAACAGGGCCTTGTCGACCTCGTCCAACACGAACGCAAAGCTACCCGCCGATCCGTTTTGCGTTCAGAAGAAGTTCGGGCCGAACGCCTTTCGTCATCCATTCAGGTGAGCGACGGTTCGAGCGAGGATTGAAGGCATGAGCTGCCCCGTCTCCCCCAAGCTGGATTTCGGCGGCACCACGCCGTACGAGGACTACGTGCACGCGTCGGTGCTGCACACCCTTCAACAGCAGTGGTCCAAAGATCCGCGCGAGATGTCGTTCCTGGTCATCACGCAGGTGATGGAGCTGTACTTCGGCCTGCTCTGCTTCGAGTGGCGGCAGGCCCAGACCGAGCTCCGCGCCGACGACCTGCGCGCCGCCGTCCGCACGCTGCGCCGTTCCGACCTGCACCTGCAGGCGCTGTCCGCGGCGTGGCGGCCGATCGCGCGCATGACGCCGACCGAGTTCAACTCGTTCCGCGACGCGCTCGGCGAGGGCTCCGGCTTCCAGTCGGGCATGTACCGCGAGATGGAGTTCCTGCTCGGCGAGAAGTCCGCGTCGATGCTCGTGCCGCACCGCGCGGTGCCGGCGATGCACGCGCAGCTGGAGGAGTCGCTCGCGAAGCCCTCGCTGTACGACGACGTGCTGGCTGCCTTGAAACGCCGCGGGTTCGCCATCCCGCAGGAGATCCTCGACCGCGACCTCACCAAGGCCTACGAGGCGTCACCCGAGGTCGAACAGGTGTGGGCGGAGATCTACCGCGGCGACGACCGCGACCTGCTCGAGCTCGGCGAGGCGCTGACCGACATCGCCGAGGAGTTCGCGCGCTGGCGCTACGACCACCTGCTCGCGACCCGCCGTTCGATGGGCGCGAAGGTGGGCACCGGTGGATCCGCCGGTGTTGCATGGCTGGAGAAGCGCACCCAACGAGCGGTGTTCCCCGAGCTGTGGACTGCCAGGAGCTACGTGTGAAGCGCGAGCTGTTCGACATTCCCGAAGGCGTCATCTACCTCGACGGCAACTCCCTCGGCGCACCGCCGAAGCACGTCGCCGAGCGCATGCAGGAAGTCATCAAGCACCAATGGGGCACGCGGCTCATCCGGTCGTGGAGCGAGGGCTGGTGGGAGGCGCCGCAACGGATCGGTGACCGCATCGGCCGGCTGATCGGGGCCGCCGGAGGTCAGGTCGTGGTCGGCGACTCCACGTCGGTCAACGTCTTCAAGGCGTTGATGGGCGCGGTGAAGGGCACCAGCCGCACCGAGATCGTGTGCGACGAGTCGACGTTCCCGACCGACGGCTACATCGCGCAGTCCGTGGCGTCGTTGACGGGTCTGAAGATCCGGGCCGCGCATCCGTCCTCTTTGGACCTCTCCGAGGACACCGCCGTGGTGCTGCTCAACCACGTCGACTACCGGACCGGTGCGCTCAACGACATGAAGGCGCTCACCGAGCAGGCGCACTCCGTTGGCGCGCAGGTGGTCTGGGACCTCTGCCACAGCGCGGGCGTGCTGCCGATCGAGCTCGACGCGCTGAACGTCGACTTCGCCATCGGCTGCACGTACAAGTTCCTCAACGGTGGCCCCGGCTCCCCCGCCTACATCTACGTGCCGAAGCACAGGCAGAGCACGTTCGAGAACCCGTTGTCGGGCTGGAACGGGCACCGCGAGCCGTTCGCCATGGAGCCGAGCTACGAGCCCGACCCCGGCATCGTCCGGGCGCGCGTCGGCACGCCGGACATCCTGTCGATGCTGGCGCTCGACGCGGCGCTGGACGTGTGGGACGACGTCGACCTCGCCGAACTGCGCGAGCGCGGCCTGAAGCTGACGGCGTTGTTCCGCGAGCACGTCGAGAAGCTGACCTCGTTGGAGGTCATCACGCCGGAGGTCCGCGGCAACCAGATCTCCGTGCGCTGCCCGGACGCGAAGGCCGTCATGGACGAGCTGATCGCGCGGGGCGTCATCGGCGACCACCGGCCGCCGGACGTCCTGCGGTTCGGGTTCGCGCCGCTCTACGTGACCGACGACGACGCGATCAAGGCGGCGGAAACCCTCGCGGACATCACCCGGTGAGTGCGGCGTCCGCGATGCTGCGCGCCTCGCGGGCGCCCGCCTCCAGGGCGGAGCAGACGAACAGGATCCACTGAGCGAGGCCTTCGAGCTCACCGGACGCGAACGCCACGGACGCGGCCTCGTACTCGGACGACCGGCGCAGGCAGGCCACCTCGGGCACGCCGAGTCCCTTGGGGTCGAGCCCGGTGGAGATCGACGTCAGCCTCGAAGCCGCACGGGCGACCACGCCGTTGGCGACCTCGAACGGCGCGAGGCCGAGCAGTTCGCCGTGCACCACCGCGACCACGACCGGGGCCGGCACCGACGTTCCACCGGTGACCAACGACCCGAGCAGATCGAGTCGCTGCGACACGTCCTCCGACACCCGTGGACGACCAACGTCCGATGCGAGGTCCGCGGCGGCGAGAACGTGCAACCGCGCGAGGGCCTGCAACGGCGCGCGCTGCCACGTGCCGACGAGACCTCCCAACGCCTCGGCGACCCGCAACGACCCCGCCAGCACGGGGTCCGAGACCTCGCCGGACGACGGGATCTCGGTCGGTCCGCCCTCCAGCGCCGCCGACGCACGCGCCGCGCGCACGGACGCCTCGGCCGCGGTCGTGGCCCAGCCGCGCAGGTTCACCCGATGGCGGTGCACCTGGAAGACGGCGTCCTTGGCCGCGTTGGCGGCGTCGGCCACACCGGGCAAGGAAAGCAGCGGAGCAAGCGGATCGGTCACGGTCGCGCAGAGTACCTGACCAGGTGAAACGCGTGATCCAGCTCACTGCGCGGACCGTTGAGCGCGCAACTTGGCCCGTTCATCGCGCCACACGTGCTTCAACCAGACAAAACGGGTTACACAGTGACAGCCGTGTAACCAACCTCCCAATATTGGTCTGAACCTTTTGAGGGAGGAGCCTGTTGGAAGTGAACTGGCTCGCACTACGGTCAGTACCCGCATCCCCAACCGGTCTGGATTTTCCAGGAGGTCTCGCACCATGACGCAGTCGCCAGGCCAGGGCCAAGCTCTGGACAACCTGCTCACGGAGAGCAGGACGTTCCCGCCCTCCGACGAGTTCGCGGCACAGGCGAACGCGAAGCCCGAGCTGTACGAGGAGGCGAAGGCCGACCGCGAGGCGTTCTGGGCGAAGCAGGCGGACCGGCTGCACTGGGACACCAAGTGGACGCAGGTGCTCGACTGGTCGGACGCGCCGTTCGCCAAGTGGTTCGTGGGCGGAAAGCTCAACGTCGCCTACAACTGCGTCGACCGGCACGTCGAGTCCGGCCACGGCGAGCAGGTCGCGATCCACTGGGAGGGCGAGCCCGGTGACTCCCGCGCCATCACCTACGCCGAGCTCCAGCGCGAGGTCTCCAAGGCCGCCAACGCGTTGGTGTCGCTGGGAATCGGCGCCGAGGACCGCGTCGCGATCTACATGCCGATGGTTCCCGAGGCGATCTTCGCGATGCTCGCCTGCGCCCGCGTCGGCGCGATGCACAGCGTGGTGTTCGGCGGCTTCTCCGCCGAGGCGCTGCGCACCCGCATCGAGGACTCCTCGTGCAAGCTCGTGATCACGACCGACGGCCAGTACCGCCGCGGCAACCCGGCTCCGCTCAAGCCCGCCGTGGACGAGGCCGTCGCCGGCGCGCCGTCCGTGGAGAAGGTCATCGTCGTCAAGCGCACCGACTCCGAGGTCGCGTGGACCGACAAGGACGTGTGGTGGCACGAGCTGGTGGACAGCCAGTCCGACGTGCACACCCCCGAGGCGTTCGACTCGGAGCACCCGCTCTTCATCCTCTACACCTCGGGCACCACGGGTAAGCCGAAGGGCATCCTGCACACGTCCGGCGGCTACCTCACGCAGGCGTCGTACACGCACTACAACGTCTTCGACCTCAAGCCGGACACCGACGTGTACTGGTGCACCGCGGACATCGGCTGGGTCACCGGCCACAGCTACATCGTCTACGGCCCGCTGTCGAACCGCGTGACGCAGGTCGTCTACGAAGGCACGCCGAACACCCCGCACGAGGGCCGCCACTGGGAGATCATCCAGAAGTACGGCGTCTCGATCTACTACACGGCGCCGACGCTGATCCGCACCTTCATGAAGTGGGGCGCGGACATCCCGGCCAAGTACGACCTCAGCTCGTTGCGCGTGCTGGGTTCGGTCGGTGAGCCGATCAACCCCGAGGCGTGGATCTGGTACCGCGACAACGTCGGTGGCGGGAAGGCCCCGATCGTCGACACGTGGTGGCAGACCGAGACCGGCGCGATCATGATCTCGCCGCTGCCCGGTGTCGTGTCGACCAAGCCCGGTTCCGCGCAGCGCCCGCTGCCCGGCATCGGCGCGAAGGTCGTCAACGACGAGGGCGTCGAGGTCCCGCACGGTGGCGGCGGCTACCTGGTGCTCGACGAGCCTTGGCCGTCGATGCTGCGCGGCATCTGGGGCGACGACGAGCGCTACCGGGACACCTACTGGTCGCGTTTCAAGGACCAGGGCTTCTACTTCGCCGGTGACGGCGCGAAGTACGACGACGACGGCGACCTGTGGCTGCTCGGCCGCGTCGACGACGTGATGAACGTGTCGGGCCACCGCATCTCCACCACCGAGGTCGAGTCCGCACTGGTCTCGCACCCGACCGTGGCCGAGGCGGCGGTCGTGGGCGCGTCCGACGCGACCACGGGCCAGGGCATCGTGGCGTTCGTGATCCTGCGCGGTGGCGCGGGCGACGAGGCCGGCGGTGCCGAGGCGATCAAGGCCCTGCGCGACCACGTGGCCAAGGAGATCGGCCCGATCGCGAAGCCGCGCCAGATCATGGTCGTGCCGGAGCTGCCGAAGACGCGCTCGGGCAAGATCATGCGCCGCCTGCTGCGCGACGTCGCGGAGAACCGCACGGTCGGCGACGTGACGACGCTGGCCGACTCGTCGGTGATGGACCTGATCTCCGCGGGCCTGCAGTCGGGCAAGTCCGAGGACTGATCAGCGCAAACGTGACGGGCGTCCTCACTCGAGGGCGCCCGTTGGCGTTAAGATCGCATCAGGGTGAGCCGGGAAGTCTGGTCGGCACGAGTATTCGTGTACCTGCTGACCGCCCCAGGAGCCCTTTTGTCGCGCAAGAAGGCCGTTGTCGCCGAGTTCGCCCGTTACCTCCGCACGGAAACCGTCGGTGGCACCGTGCTGCTCGGAGCGACGGCCATCGCGCTGATGTGGGCCAACTCGCCGTTGTCCCCCTCCTACTTCGCGCTGCGGGACCTGCACGCCGGGCCGCTGTCCGTCGGTGAGTGGGCCACGGACGGACTGCTCGCCCTCTTCTTCTTCGTGGCCGGCCTTGAGCTGAAGCGCGAGCTCGTCGTCGGAGAGCTGTCGGAGTTCAAGGCCGCGATCCTGCCGGTGGTCGCGGCGATCGGCGGGATGATCGTGCCCGCGTTGGTCGCGTTGTCGATCGGCTGGGGACAGCCGGGGATCGAGAAGGCCTGGGCCATTCCGGTCGCGACGGACATCGCGTTCGCGCTGGGAGTGCTGGCGCTGACGGCGTCCGGGTTGCCGTCGAGCCTGCGGGTGTTCCTGCTCAGCCTGGCCGTCGTGGACGACCTGGGCGCGATCATCGTGATCGCGGTCCTGTTCACCGCGAAGTTCAACCTGCTCGCCGCCGGTGCCGTCGTGCTGCTGCTGGCGCTGTACTGGTTCCTGCAGCACAAGAGAATCACCACACCGTTCGCGTACGTGCCGATCGCGCTCGCCACCTGGTGGTTCATGCACGAGTCGGGCATCCACGCGACGATCGCGGGCGTCGCGCTGGCGTTGCTCACACGGGTGAAGCGCGACCCGTACGAGCAGGAGGCACCGGCGGTCCGGCTCGAACACCGGCTCCAGCCGTGGTCGGCCGGGGTCGCGGTCCCGGTGTTCGCGCTGTTCGCGGCGGGTGTGCCGGTGGGCGCGGAGGCGCTCGGGAAGCTCTTCTCTGACAAGATCGCGATCGGTGTGATCGTCGGGCTCGTGGTCGGCAAGGTGATCGGGATCGTCGGCGCCTCGGCTCTGGCGGTGTGGTTCAAGGCCGCCGTGTGGCCGTCCGGTGCGGGGCCGCGGGACATCGTCGCGGTGGCGGTGCTCGGCGGTGTCGGGTTCACGGTCAGCCTGTTGATCGCCGAGCTCTCCCTCGCCGAGCCAGAGACCGCGAAGGCGGCCGTGCTGCTCGCCTCGATGATCGCGTCGCTGCTCGCCGCGGTGTTGCTCATTCGTCGCAGCCGGGCTCATGGCACCATGTCCGGGTGACCACCAGGGAGCACATCGCGTCGATTCCGCTGACCGCAGACGACCCGGCGGCCGAGGCCTCGATCGGCGGACTCGTCCGTGATGCGACCGCCCACGTGTCGACGCTCGTCAGAGCAGAGGTCGAGCTCGCCAAGGGCGAGATCGCGGCGTCGGTCAAGAAGGGCGTCAAGGGCAGCGTCTTCTTCATCGTCGCGCTGACGGTGTTGTGCTTCAGCCTGTTCTTCCTGTTCATGGCGCTCGGGTTCCTGATCTCGGAAATCTTCGGCTGGTGGTACTCGGTCGGCTTCGGGATCGTCTTCTTCCTGATGCTGCTGACCGCGGGCCTGTTCGGTCTGCTGGGCTGGCGCAAGGTGAAGAAGATCAAGGCGCCGGAGAAGTCGATCGCGGCCGCGAAGGACACCGTCGCGGCCCTCACGCGCAGGGGCGACGACAACTGAGCCGCAAACCCGACCCGTCGGTGGTGCGGGTCGCGGGTCCGTGGACGCACCGCGACGTCTCGGCCAACGGCATCCGCCTGCACGTCGCCGAGCTCGGCGAGGGCCCGCTCGTGCTGCTCCTGCACGGGTTCCCCGAGTTCTGGTGGTCGTGGCGGCACCAGCTGACCGCGCTCGCCGAGGCCGGCTACCGCGCGGTCGCGGTCGACCTGCGCGGCTACGGCGACTCGGACAAGCCACCGCGCGGCTACGACGGCTTCACGCTCGCGGGTGATGTCGCGGGCCTGATCAAGGCGCTCGGCGCCCCGCGTGCACACCTGGTGGGTCACGCGTGGGGCGGCGCCACGGCGTGGACGGTCGGCGCGATGCACCCGCGGGTGGTCTCGTCGATCTCGGTCCTGTCCGCACCGCACCCGCTCGTGACGCGCCGGGCGTTCCGCAGGCATCCCCGCGTGAACTCCCACGTGCTCCGCTTCCAGCTGCCGATCTACCCGGAACGCTGGCTGACCAGCGAGAACGCGTTGCAGGTCGCCAAGCTGCTGTCCGTGTGGTCCGGTCCGAAGTGGCGTTCGGCGCCCGAGTTCGACGAGGTCATCCGACGTTGCCGGCAGGCCATGACGGTGCCCGGCGTCGCCCACAGCGCGATGGAGTACTACCGCTGGGCGGTGCGCTCGCAGCTGCGCAGCGACGGCCGCCGGTTCGCCGAGGCCGTCAACAAGCCGATGCGGGTGCCGGTGCTGCAGATCCACGGCGCGCTGGACCCGATCACGCTGGAGTCCTCCGCCCGCGACTCGCTGCCGTGGCTCGGGCCCTCCTCGGAGTTCCGGTACCTGCCGGAGGTGGGGCACTTCCCGAACCAGGAGGCACCCCACACCACCAGCAGGTTGATCACCGAGTTCCTGCAGAAGCTGAGCTGAACGCGGCCTCGAGCGCCGCCGCCGGGTCGTCCGGCAGGTCGACCGAACGCCACGCGACGTGGCCGTCGGGCCGCACCAGCGAGGCGCCCTTTTCGGACAGTCCGAAGACGTCCAGCTGCTCGATCCGTTCGTACCGGACGCCTGCCCGTGCGGCGGCTTCCTCCCACTGCGGGTGGTCCGCCACGAGGACCCAGCCGCGTCCGAACAGGTCCACAGTGGACCTGCCGGGCTCGAGCCACACGTGCGGGGCCCGCGTACCGGGCTGACCGTTCCACAGCTCGGGGACCCGGGCGGGCGGCAGTTCCGGGCCCGCGCCGAGCACGGCATCCGACCGGTAGAGGACGCCGTAGTGCATGGCGTTGTTGTCGATCAACGGCGCGTCCTCGGGCTCGCCGTCGCGGTTGTGGCCGTCGTTGCGGGCGAAGATCTGCTGGTGGCACAGCAACGCGACCGGGCGCCGTTCCGCGTCGTAGGTGTCCAGCAGGGACGGTCGTGACTCGCCGTCCAGCACGGCGGCGAGCTTCCACGCCAGGTTGTACGCGTCCTCGATGCCGACGTTCGCGCCGAACCCGCCGCGACTCGGCGGCAACGTGTGCGCGGAGTCGCCGGCCAGGAAGATCCGGCCGCGGGAGAACTCGTCCGCGACGGCCGCGGTGATCGTCCAGCGGCCGGTCGTGATGATCTCGACCTCCAGGTCGTCGCGGCCGATCGCCTGGAAGATCTTCTGCCGCAGCTCGGGCTCGTCGTACTCGCGGTCCTCGAGCATCAGGACCCAGCGGCCGTCGCCGTAGGTGGTCAGGAACCCCACGCCGTCCACCACGAACTGACCGATGCCGTCCTTCAGGTACTCCTCCAGCGGCGCGCGGAACAGCACGCTGCGGGACGTGTGCATGTACCCGCGCCCGCTGCGGGTGATGCCGAGCGCCTCCCGGACCGGACTGCGGTGGCCGTCCGCCGCGATCAGGTAGTCGGCCCGGATCTCGTACGGTTCGCCGTCGCCCTGCACGATCGCCGTGACGCCGTCGTGGTCCTGGGAGAACTCCAGCATCCGGGTGCTCATCCGGATGTCCGCGCCGAGCTCGCGGGCCTTGTCCCGCAGCATCGGCTCCATCCTGTCCTGGGCCAGCGCCACGCCCTTGCTGGGCGAGTACTCGACGTCCGACACCTCCGCGGGTGGCGACCAGAACGTCTCCTCGAACCGCTCCCCGACCAGGCTCGCGCACCGCACGCGCCGGATGCCGAAGCCCTTCGCCACCCTGCTCGGCGGCAGCTCGGCCTCAAGTCCGACCGCGCGCAACAGCTCACCGGTTCGCGCCGTGAAGCCGACCGCACGCGGGTGCGGTGAGCTGCTCGGATGCTTCTCCACCAACGTCACGGGCACCCCGTGCCACGCCAGGAACAACGCGGCCGACGTCCCGGCGACCCCACTTCCGACCACCAACACCGAAGTCTTCATGCCATCCCCTCGATACACCGTATTTCTCAATACACTGTATCGCCGACAGACACTGTATTGTCCACCTCGATGACGAACGAATTGGTGTGGGACCGTCCGGAGCCGCCGAGCAGGCCGTCGCCGACCCCGTTGAGCAGGGAGCTGATCGTGCGCGCCGCGATCACGCTCGCCGACGGGGGAGGGCTCGACGAGGTGTCGTTGCGCAAGGTCGCGGCCGCGCTGAACGCGGGCCCGATGCGCCTCTACGGCTACATCGAGACCAAGGACGAGCTGCTCGACCTGATGGTCGACGAGGTCTACGGGGAGATCACGCCACCGGATCCGTCAGCGGACTGGCGGACCGGGCTGCGGCACATCGCCCACGAGATCCGGGACGCGGCGAAGCGGCACGAGTGGTTGATCGACCTGCTCGGCGGCAGGCCGAACCGGGGCCCGAACTCGCTCGCGTTCATGGAGAGCACGCTCGGCACGGTCGGGTTCGAGAGCATCGACGACGTGATGAGCGCGGTCGCCGCGGTGATGGCGTACGTCTACGGCGCCGTCCGCAACGAGATCACCGAGATCCGCGCGGAACGGTCGACCGGCCTGACCGAGGAGCAGTGGCAGCGGGCGTCCGGCCCGTACATCGAGCGGATGCTCGCCACGGGCCGGTACCCGACGCTGGCCAGGTTCATCTACGAGGGCGGTCACCCCGATCCCGCGCAGAGGTTCGACTCCGGCCTCACCTACGTGCTCGACGGCATCGCTACGAGGCACAGCCCTGCGTCGAAGCCCGGCGGGTGAGCGTCGGCGCCTTCTGCACCATCTGCTGCACCTGCTGGGCGGTGAGCACGAAGCCGGTCTCCGGGTCGTCGACCGCGGCACCGAACACCACGCCCATCACCCGGCCGTTCGGGTCGACCAGCGGACCACCCGAGTTGCCGGACCGGACCTCGGCACGAACCGTGTAGACGTCGCGCGTCACCGTCTGCGCGTCGTAGATGTCCGGGCCGCGCAGCAGCGGGATCCGCTCCCGCACGCGGGCGGGAGAAGACTTGTACGGGCCGTCCAGCGGGTAGCCGAGCACGATGCCGTCCTCGCCCGGCTGCACCTCGTCCGAACGGAACTGCAGCGGCGTGGCCTCCAGGTCCGGCACCGCGAGCACGGCGATGTCCACCCTCGGGTCGTAGGCCACCACGGTCGCGTCGAACTGGCCGCGGCCGACCTCGACCGTCACCTCGTTGGTGCCGGCGACGACGTGCGCGTTGGTCATGACGCGTTCCGGCGCGATGACGAAGCCGGTGCCTTCCAGCGCACGCGAGCACGACGGCGCACGTCCGCGGACCTTGAGGACCGAGGACTTCAGCTTGGTCGCAACCGGGGAGTTCGCGAGCTCGCTGTTCGGCGGCTCGACCGCCTTGAGCGGCGTCCGGTTGAACGGGTCCATCGCCTGCGGGAAGCCGGAGACGTCGAAGAGCTTCTGCAGGTCGCCGGACAGCACGCGGGCGGCCTGCGGCATGGTCTCGTCGACCTTGCCGAGGATCACCGACTGCTTGAGCGACGACGTGAGGTCCGGCAGCCCGACGACCGAGGTCAGCGGGAGGGCGATCATCCACGCCACGACGAAGACGACCAGGCCCTGCACGATCGCGCCCAGCGCGTTGTCCGCGCCGCGCAACGGCGACGCGTTGACCCGAGCCTTGATCGTCCTGCCGATGTAGACGCCGATCGTCTCGCCGAGCGCCACGAGCAGCACCACGATGCCGACCGCGAACACGACCTTCGTCACGACGTTCTCGAACTGGGACACCAGCAGCGGTGCGATCTGAGTGCCGAGGATCAGGCCGACGAGCACACCGACGAACGCGGGCAGCGCGACGACCATGCCCTGCCTGGCCCCGGACACCGCGGCTATCGCGGCCAGGCCCAGCACCAGCAGGTCAACCCAGTTCAACCCAGAACCTCCGCCTCACTGTGTAGCGCGCAACGCTAGTTCAAGGTCACGCACATCGGTCGCATCCCACGGCTGTTCCCAGCCGCCGAGTGCGATCAGGCCGTTGATCAACCCCGCGGTGAAACCCCACACCAGCATGCCCGGCGCGGAGAAGGCCGCTCCGACGTAACCCGCAGGGTGACGCACCCGGAACCGGTTCGCAGGATCCGCGAGGTGCGCGACGGGCACCCGTGCGACGGCGGCGGTCTCCGCCGGGTCGACAGGTGCGACGGGGCTCGGCTGTTCCCAGTAGGCGAGCACGGGCGTGACCACGAACCCGGACACCGGCACGTACAGCTCCGGCAACAGGGCGAGCGGTCTCACTCCTGACGCAAGTACACCTGTCTCCTCGTAAGCCTCGCGTAATGCCGTGCCGACAGGCCCGTCGTCGGTCTCGTCGGCGGCCCCGCCGGGGAACGCGACCTGACCCGGATGCGAGCCCAGCGTGTCCGCACGGCGCAGCAGCAACACGTCCGGCCCGTGGTTCTCGTCCTCGCCGAACAGCATCAGCACGGACGCCTTGCGGACCCCGTCCTCCGGAGCCCGCGGGACTCGCATGAACGTCCGCGCGTCGATCTGCTCGGTGGCCTTGGCCAGGCGCTGCATCCAGTCGGGTGGCTCGGTTGCCTCCGTCATCGCACCGCCTTCTCGACCTGCTCGGGCGTGCTGAAGTACAGCGGGTCCGTGATCAGCCGAGCTTGACCGTCCGCTGCTACGTAATACGTGGTGGGCAGCCTCATCGGCGCCTTCATCTGCTTGCGCAGCTCGTCAGCCCCGTCGAAGACCGACGGCAGCCGCACGCCGAGCCGCGCGAGAAGCTCCAGGCCGTCGGCTTCCCTGCTCTCCACAAGAACTGGGACGACCGGGACCGCACCTGGTTGCTTCGCATACGTTTCCAGCACCGGCAGCTCCTCCTGGCACGGCTGGCACCAGGTCGCCCAGAAGTTGATCAGGATCGGCCCCTTCAGCGCGAGGGCCGTCCGGGTGCCGTCGCCGAGGCACGTCACGTCGACGCCGCCCTCTCCTCCGGGCACGCACGGCCGGAGCTGGGCCTGCGCGCGCAACGCGGCCACGTCCTGCGCCGGGCGGTTCGACGTGGGCGGTTCCGGTGCCTTGTCACGGGGCCACAGCGCCACGACACCCGCCACGCCGAGGACGAGCACGAGGATCAGCCAGCGGGTGCGGTTGTTCACCCCACCAGCTTCTCACCGGCGCGGACCCGTTCGGCGAGCTCGATCAGGTGGGGCTTCTCGTCACCCTTCACGAGCTTGGCCGCCTTGACCGGGTCCTCGGGGCCCAGGCCGTACGACGGGCAGTCCTTCATCAGCAGACAGGCGCCGCACGCAGGCGTTTTGGCGTGGCAGACGCGGCGGCCGTGGAAGATGATCCAGTGCGAGGCCATCGTCCAGTCGCGCTTCTCGATGAGCTCGCCGATCGCGTGCTCGACCTTGACCGCGTCCTCGAGCTCGGTCCAGCCCCAGCGGCGGACGAGGCGGCCGAAGTGGGTGTCGACTGTGATGCCGGGCACATCGAACGCGTTGCCGAGAACCACGTTGGCGGTCTTGCGTCCTACACCGGGGAGCTTGACCAGCTGCTCCAGAGTGCCCGGAACCACACCGTCGTACTGCTCCACAAGAGCAGCACCGAGACCCATCAGAGACGTTGCCTTGTTCCGGTAGAAACCGGTCGGGCGGATCATCTCTTCGAGTTCGACCCGGTCGGCGCCGGCGTAGTCGGCGGCCGTCGGGTACTTCGCGAAGAGCGCGGGAGTGACCTCGTTGACCTTCTTGTCGGTGCACTGCGCGGACAGCACGACCGCCACGAGCAGCTCGAGCGGCGTCGTGAAGTCCAGCTCGCAGTGCGCGTCGGGGTATCCCTCGGCCAGCACGCGCACCATCCGGCGGGCCCTGCGGGTCAGGCCGAGTTTGGTTTCCGGCTTCTTGGTAGCGGGCACTGATTCAGCGTAGTCAACACGCCGGACCGACCCCCTAGACGCGTACTCGAATCCCACATGCGCCACACTGCGGAGCATCATGACTGCCTGGCTTGTGATCGTCGTCCCGATCGTGATCATGTTCTTCGCGCTCTTCATGGAGCGCGTCGAAGCGAAGCTCCGGCACGTTGCCGTGCAGGAGAACGAGGTCGAGGAGTTCCTGGAGTCCGCTCGGCCCGATGAGGTCAAGGCGCTCTACGGACACGGCATCGGTCGCGCACTGGAGCTGTTCCGCCTGCGTCGCCGTGGGCGTGGAGGTGCCCGCAAGCGCGTGCGCTGAATGGCGTAGACTGGCCCGTCGGGCTGGATCGAGTCAGTTGGGTTGTTCCTACTAAGACGGCGAGCCGAGCGGCGATCCACAACACAGCCCTTAGACTGCAACGCAGTGATCGGCGGCACGGCGCTGACTCCACCAAAGATGGTGGTAGGCGTGCCGTCGCGTCGATTAGGAGGGATGAGGTGGACGAGACCCTGGCGCGAGCGGGCATCTTCCAAGGGGTTGACCCGGCAGCCGCAGAGGCGCTGGCGCAGACCCTGGAGACGGTGGAGTTCCCGCGTGGCCACGTGATCTTCGCGGAGGGTGAGCCGGGCGATCGCCTGTACATCATCCAGTCCGGCAAGGTGAAGATCGGCCGCAAGTCGCCGGACGGCCGCGAGAACCTGTTGGGGATCTTCGGACCCTCCGACATGTTCGGCGAACTGTCCATTTTCGATCCCGGCCCCCGCACGTCGACCGCGACGACGGTGACCGAGGTGCGCGCGGTGTCCATGGACCGCCCCGCGCTCCGTCAGTGGATCACCAACCGGCCGGAGATCGCCGAGCAGCTGCTGAGGGCACTCGCCCGCAGGCTGCGCCGGACGAACTCGATGCTGGCCGACCTGATCTTCACGGACGTGCCCGGCCGCGTGGCCAAGGCGTTGCTGCAGCTCGCACAGCGCTTCGGTTCGCAGGAGGCCGGTCTGCTCCGCGTCACGCACGACCTGACGCAGGAGGAGATCGCCCAGTTCGTCGGCGCGTCCCGCGAGACCGTGAACAAGGCGCTGGCCGACTTCGCGCACCGCGGCTGGCTGCGGTTGGAAGGCAAGAGCGTGCTGATCCTGGACCCCGAGCGACTGGCTCGCCGGGCCCGCTAGGTACGGAAGCTCTTCCGAGAACGTCGAAAACACAAAGGACCGGGCGCCACCCCCGACGTGGCGCACCGGTCCTTTGTGTTGCACGGCCCATCCCCCGACGAACCGTGCCTCCATCCCTCTGGCGCGCAGGCCCCGACCCTCAAGCCAGAGGTTGGTCTCGGTCGATGAGTCAACTTTCGCACGTCTCCTCCCCGACCGCTCAAGCCCTTTCACCCTCAAGGACCTCGTCTGCGCCTGATTCGTTGCATGTTTCACCCGGTCATCCCATTGCCGTGACCAAATCGCAACCATCGTGACGCCGCGCACCCGATCTGGTACATCCGTACCAGGTTTGGCATACTGGTACACATGTCCCACTCTGCCCGTCTCTCCGACTACCGTGCCGCCCTGACGACCCCCGGCATGCGCGGCCCCGTGGTCGCGTCGCTGCTCGCCCGCCTGCCGATCGCGATGGTCGGCCTCTCGCTGCTGCTCTACGTCGAGCGCGCAACGGGCTCGTTCGCGGTCGCCGGCCTGGTCTCGGCGGCGGCGTTGGTGGGCGTGGCTCTCGGCTCCGTCGTCCAGGGCCGGCTGATGGACCGCTTCGGCCCGACCCGCCCGCTGGTCTTCACGACCGGGTTGTTCGCCCTGTTCGTCACGGCCTCGGTGATCTCCGTCGAAGCCTCGGCCTCGGTGTTCGCGCTGGTCCCCCTGGCCCTCGGCGTCGGTGCGACGGAGCCGATGGTGGGCTCGGCGTCCCGTGCGCTGTGGGAGCGGATGGTGCCCTCCGGCCCGACGCGGATGGCGGCCTACGCCTACGAGTCGATCAGCATGGAGGTCTTCTTCATCCTCGGACCGGGCCTCGCCGGCCTGCTGCTGGCGGCGCCGTGGGCGGGCACCGGTGTCGTGACCGGAGCCTTGCTGATGGTCGTGGGCGCGCTGTGGTTCGCGTTCAACCCCGTGGTGCGCGCCTGGGGCCCCGTGGCTGCGACGCCCCGGCCCATGCTGGGCGCGTTCGCCTACCCCGGCATGCGGACCGTCGCACTGGCCGCGCTGGGCTTCGGCGTGACGATCGGTTTCGTCGAGGTGGCCGTGCCGGCGTTCGCGAAGGCCGCGGGCCACGCCTCGATGGGCGGCCTGATGCTGTCGCTGTGGTCGATCAGCTCGGTGATCTTCGGCGTGCTCTACGGCATGCGCCCGTGGCCGCGCCCGATGCACCTGCGCCTGCCGGTGCTGCTGGGTGGGTTCGGCCTGCTGTCGCTGCTGCTGGCGATCCCGGCGTCCTTGGTGGGTCTGGGGCTGGCGCTGTTCGTGGTCGGCACGCTGATCACGCCGCAGTCGACCGCGCACTCCGCCGCGATCGAGCAGGTCACGCCGAACGGCATGGCTGCGGAGGCGTTCGGCTGGGTGATCACGTCGGTGACCGTCGGCCTCGCCATCGGCCAGGGCCTGTCCGGCCAGCTGATCGAGCACTTCGGCACGCGACCGGCGTTCGTCGCGTCGGGCGTCGCGGGGCTGCTGATCGCGCTGGCGGTGTGGCTGCTGCGTGGCACCGTGCGGCGGGGCGTGCCGCGGTCCGAGTCGCTGCCGGCTCGGTCGGAGATGGAGCTCGCGGCCCGCTGAGTCGTGGTGCAGGGGCCCTTCCGTGCTGGACGGCACGGGAGGGCCCTTCGTGCGTTCTGAGCGTTCGAGAGGTCCGCGAATCGCTTCCACGGCGGCCGTGGGGGCCGTACCGGTCGGGCACGGCACGCGGTCAGCGCGAGGGGAAGGCCGTCGCGCTCACACCGCCTCGTGCGTTCGGCGGCGCGCGAACGGCCCTTCAACGCGACCCAGCGACCCGCGAACAGCCCTTCAACGCATCCGCGAGCCAGCGTGAGCTCGCAGCCCGTTCAGGCCACCGAGCGCATCGGCACGACCAGGTAGGTCAGCTCCACCCCGTCCTCGCCCGGCGTCGACGTCAGCACCGTCGACCGGAGGCCGTCCTGGATCTTCAGCTCGATCCGGCGGCCCGCGAACGCCTTCAGCGCGTCCGCGAGGTAGCGGGCCTGGAACGTCTTCGTCACGCGGTCGCCCTCGACCGTGGCCTTGACGAACTCCTCCGACTCGCCCTGTTGCGGATCGCTGCCCTTCACGCGGACCTCGCTGTCCTCCACCTGGATGGTCACCGCCTGGTGCGGGCCGCCGTAGGGAGTTGCTCTGCGGACGGCGCGGGCCAACGCGTCCGCGTCCACGAGCACCGTGCTGTCGATGACTGCCTCCAGGAGTCGGCGCGCCCGGTCGTCCGGGAACGGAGCGGCCAAGAGTGCGGTGGAGATCGAGTTGTTGTGCCAGGAGAGGCCCAGGCGGTCTTCGTTCGCGTGCAGAGCGACCCTGCCCGCGGCCTGCCGGGCGGCTTCGGCGATGGGCTTCGCCGGTACCAACAGGTCCACTTGACCTTCTTGTTCCCACGGCAGGGTCGCGTAGGCCATGCGGTAGCGGTCGGTGGCGATCACGTGCAGTTTCTGGTCGTCGGACTGGATGCGGATGCCGGTGAAGATCGGCAACGCGTCGTCCTTGCTCGCCGCGCCCGCCACCGCAGCGATGATCTTGAGCCTGTCGGCGTCGAGGTGGCCCTGCCGCGGCGGCAGTTCCGGGACGCCGGGGTGGTTGTGCAGGTCGAGCAGCGGGATCGCGAACCTCGAGCTCGGCGTGCGGACGGCCAGCCGCTGGCCCTCGACCTTGAGCCTCACCCGCGGGTCGTCGAGTGCCTGGAGGGTCGCGGCCAGCGGCTTCGCGGGCACGAGCACCTCGCCTTCGGTGTGGACGGTGGCGGGCACGGTCAGGCGCACGCCGTGCTCCTGGTCGCTGCCCGCGATCTCGACGTCCGTGCCGGCCTTCAGGCGAAGCCCGGCCAGCACCGGGTCGAGCACGCGCGTGGGCAGCAGCCGCGCCACCTCGGCGGCGGCGCCGGCGAGCTCGGCTGTCGTGGCGGTGAGGTCCATGCCGGGGACGTTAGCGACGACCCCTGACAATTTTGGATCGCCTCGACCGGAGGCAAGGTAGCCGGTGTGCACACGGAGCGGAAGCGTTTCGTCTCAGCGGGTGACGGACGGGTGCCCGCCGATCGGCCCAGCGGTCACGCCCCGGCCTTGCTCCGCGCCAGGTCGATGATCCGCTGCAGGTGCAGCCCGCGTCGCACGTCACACTCGTGCGCGGTGGTGCCGCTGTCCACCATCGCCACGAAGTCGTCGAGCAGGTTCGTGAAGCACTCCAGCGCGGGCGTGTCCCGGTTCGTCAGGGTGCGCGCGCCGTTCACCCCGAACACCGTGAAGTCCGCGAACGGCGGTTGCAGGGGCAGCGACAGGCACAGCGAGACCGTGCTCGTGGCGCCGCCGGCGTGCTGCAGGATCAGCTGCCACAGACCCGTCGACGAGACGTTCGCCGCGATCACGTCGGTGATCTCGCCCAGTGCCGCGTCGAGCAGGTCGAGTGCGTGCGGGCCCACGTCGTCCAGCGCGCCCTTGTCGTGGCGCCACGGGGAGTTCGAGAACGGGCCGTCCAGCAGCGCGCCCGAGATCCAGCGGCTGTCGGCGCCGGTCCAGCCGCCCGTGCGGTGCAGCTGGGCCAGCATCTCCTTGGTCTCCGGGGCGTACCGGCGGGTCAGCACGACCAGGGAGGCGACGCCGGCTTCAGCTACCGCAGCGGCCAACTCGGAGGCGACCTCCACCGACTCCGCGATCGGCTTCTCCAGCACCAGGTGCTTGCCCGCCCGCGCCGCCTCGATCGCCATCGGACCCTGCACGCCCGGTGGCACGCAGAACGCCACGGCGTCCACTGTGGACAGCATCGAGGCGTAGTCCTCGAACGGCTCGGCGCCGTAGCGGCCGGCCAGTTCCGCGGCGGCTTCCGGGCGGCGCGCCCACACGCCGGTCAGCGCGGTTCCCGGGTGGTTCGCGATGCCGGGGGCGTGGATCATCTCCGCCCACGGTCCGGCGCCGACAAGTCCTACGCGCAGCTGTTCGTCCACTCGCACATCCTGCCTCAGGAGTAACTGGCCTTGGGGACGAAGATCTCGCCGCCGTTGCCGAACTTCAGGCGCATGCCGTCGCTCGTCGTCTCCCGTTTCGGGTCGTGGTCCCAGCCGGCGGGCACGGTGACGACGTGGCCGCGGTCCGGTGTCGGGCCGAGCCAGATCTCGTAGTAGGTGCCGCCAACGAGCCGTTCGACCTTCTTCACGTACACGCCAGGAGCAGTGGACGTCGGGTCCACGCTGATCACGGTCGTGCGGTCGGGCACGAACATCACCACGCCCGCCACCGCGGTCAGGCCGGTGCCCAGCACCGCGCCGAGCAGGAACAACAGGATCTGCACCAGACAACCGGAGACCTTCGTCGCCATCACACCATCCTCGGGTAAGCGCGGTCGTACGCTCGGAGGATGCCCGACGACATGACCTTGCCGGGGAACCTGGTACCCAGCTCGCCCGCTTCCCAACCCGCGCAGGCCCGCGACGCCGTCACCGTCGTGCTGCTGCGGGACGGTGACCAGGGCGTGGAGGCCTTCCTCCTGCGCCGTGTGAAGGGCATGGCGTTCGCGGGCGGCATGACCGTCTTCCCCGGTGGTGGTGTCGACCGGCGCGACGCCGACACGTCCGTCGCCTGGGCCGGTCCGCCGCCGCAGTGGTGGGCCGACGCCTTCGGGGTGGACGAGTCGACGGCCCGCGCCTTCGTGTGCGCGGCCGTGCGCGAGACGTTCGAGGAGTCCGGTGTCCTGCTCGCGGGGCCCGACGCCACCTCCGTCGTCGCCGACACGTCGATCTTCAGCGAGGCACGGCGGCAGCTCGTCGACCGCGAGATCTCCCTCGCCCAGTTCCTCACCGCCAACGGCCTCGTGCTGCGCGCGGACCTGCTGAGGCCGTGGGCGAACTGGGTCACCCCGTACGAGGAACCGCGCCGCTACGACACCCGGTTCTTCGTCGCCGCCCTGCCGACCGGGCAACGCGCCGACGGCGAGACGACCGAGGCCTCCGACGCGTCGTGGCAGACCCCCGCGGAAGCCGTCCAGGACGCCCAGGAAGGCCGCCGGATGCTCATGCCGCCCACCTGGCGCACCCTCGACGAGATCGGCGCTCTCGGCAGCGTTGAGAAGGTCATGGCCGAGCAGCGCAGCGTCGAGAAGATCATCCCGAAGCTCATCCGCGACGGCGACGTCATCCGGGTGGTGCTCCCGTGAGCGGCTCCCCGCTGATCGGCGCCCGCGCCGCGCACCCGCAGTACGGCGAACTGCGCCAGGTCACGCCGCACGCCGCGGTGCTGCTGGCCGACAACCCGTCACCGATGACGCTCGACGGCACCAACACGTGGCTGCTCAAGGCACCGGACGCCGACGAGTACGTCGTCATCGACCCCGGCCCTCTCGACGAGGCCCACCTCAAACGCATCGCGTCGTTCGGCCCGATCGCGGAAATCCTGCTGACGCACGGACACCCCGACCACTCCGAGGGCGCCCGTCAGTTCGCAGAGCTCGTCAACGCCCCGGTGCGCGCGCTCGACCCGACGTTCACCTACGGCTCCGAAGGGCTCGTGGACGGCGACGTGATCACCAGCGCCGGCCTGGAGCTGCGCGTCCTGGGCACGCCCGGCCACACCAGCGACTCGCTGTGCTTCGTGATCGACGGTGAGGCCGTGCTGACCGGCGACACGGTCCTCGGCCGCGGCACGACGATCGTGGCTCACCCCGACGGCAAGCTCGGCGACTACTTCGAGTCCCTCAGGCTGCTCGCCGAACTGCCCGAGCACACCGCCGTGCTGCCCGGCCACGGCCCCGAGCTCGCGGACGCCGGCGAGGCCGCGCGGATGTACCTCGCCCACCGGAAGCTTCGGCTGGACCAGGTCCGCAGGGCGGTCGAGGAACTGGGCGGCGCACCGACACCGCGCCAGGTCGTCGAGATCGTCTACGCGGACGTGGACAGGGTGCTGTGGCCCGCCGCCGAGTGGTCGGTGCGGGCCCAGCTGGAGTACCTGCGCACCGGCTACTGAGGCTGGTGCCCGTTGTTCGCCACCCCGAACGCCGACTGACGCGACGAGGACCTGTCGATCTGCCAGCGACCGGAGTCGGTCGTCTTGGCACCGGTCTGCTCCCGCTGCGCCAGCTCCTCGTGCAGCTGCTGCAACAGGGCGCGCTCGCGCTCGCTGAGGTTCGCGTCCACGGACGACGGTTCGGCGGGCGACTCGGCCAGCGCGGCCTGCAGCGCCGCCAGCTCGTCGGCCTTGAGCTCGGTGGTCACCTCGGCCCTGTTGATCGGCGTGGGCTCGGGGAGCATCTCGGCCCGGTCGATCGGCGAGGGTCCGGGGAGCAGCTCGATCCCGGCCTCGGTCGGCACGATCGGGATGCGCTTCACGGGCTTGGGAGGAAAGGGCTGCGAGCCTTCGAGATTCGACGAAGACGAACGCGTGCGACGTGAGCCGGTCTCTTCCACGGGCTCCGGCGCCGGTGTCGGCTCTGCCACCGGCGCCGGAGCGGGAAGTTCTTCCGACTGGTCGAACCAGGTCGCCGCCGGCTCATGAGCCATGGCCGGCTGTGCTGGAGGGGCCGGCGTCACCGGAGCGCCGGACATCGGCACCGCCCGTGAGGACGTCACCGCCGACGCGTGGTAGTCGCTGAGCTGCGTGCCGGTGGTCAGCACCTCGACCGAGGCGCGGACGCCGGCCTTCCGCAGCACCGCGTCGACCCGGTAGGCCGTCGCGGGCGCGAAGCCCTGCGGACCGATGTCCACGAGGACCACGCGCTGCGGCAACGGGCCCGGCGTGGCACCGGCCGGCGACGAACGCCAGACGCACCGCACCGAACGGACGTCGGGCAGCACCGACACCGCGCGGGTCAGCAGGCTCGCGACGTCAGAGGCCGGGTCGGTCTCGGACGTGAAGCGGTGGCGCAGGAACGGCAGCATCTCGACGACCGGCAGGCGGTCGGTCAGGGAGGCGTCCGAGCGGACCTCGTGGAGGATCCACGTGATCGCCGCCCTCTCGTCGGGCAGCACCGGGATGCCGCCGGCGAGGAGCGTGCCGACGAGCAGTTCGATCGAGCGGTCCAGTTCTCCGACCGCGAGGAACTCGCGGGCCTGCGACAGGGCGTCGTCGTCGACACGCCCGGCCATCGACAGCAGGAGATCGTGGAGACGGACCGGCAGGCCGACACCGTCGTTCGTCACGTCAACTCTCCTTAGCTGAGCACCAGGTGCTCATCGGACTCGGCGCCGGCGCAGACCAGCTCCGATGCCGCCAGCGCCGCCCGGTGGTAGGGCGGCAGGTCCAGACCGGACGGCACGACCTCGACACACGGGTCGTGTTCGCCCAACGCCCGCAGAACCCGCTGCAGCTCACCGGTCAGCCTGGCGTGGCCGGTGGTCGCCGCGACCAGCAGGACGCGGTTGACCCCGGACGGACCGATGCGCCAGCAGGAGCGAACCTCACCGACCCCGTGCCGGCCTCGCAGCGTGGCACCGAGAACGACGGTCGCGGAATCCCCCATCGGCACCCGATCGGGTGACTCCGGGGAAAAGGTGTAGTCGGTGGGGGGCAGTTCGTCCAGCCCTTTGACCGAACTGACAGCACCCGGTTCGGCCCCGTAGGGCACGAGCGCGTCCTGCAAAAGGCGCATCTCGTGATCCGTCAGAGGGATGCGTCCGTGCAGCAGAGTGCGCGGCAACGACCGCGCGAGCACCGCGTATGCGTCCGAGGCCGCCCAGTCCCGGTACCGCCACAGCAGCTCGTCCGGCAGCCGGCCGGCGAGTCGCAGCAGCAGTTCGTGGCACGTGTCCGACATGTCACACCTCGACGATGAGTTCGATCTCCACCGGAGCGCCGATCGGCAGCTCGGCCACCCCCACGGCCGACCGGGCGTGCTTGCCCGCGTCGCCGAAGATCTCGCCGAGCAGCTCCGAGGCACCGTTCACGACGCCCGGCTGACCGGTGAAGCCCTCAGCGGAGGCCACAAAGCCGACAACCTTCACGACTCGCTTGATCGAGTCAATCCCCACGAGCGCGTGGACCGCGGCCAAGGCGTTGAGGATGCAGGTCGCGGCGTACTGCTTGGCCTCCTCGGGGGAGACCTCCGCGCCGACCTTGCCGGTGGCGGGCAGCTTCCCGTCGACGAACGGCAGCTGGCCCGAGGTGAAGACCCAGGGACCGCTCTGCGTGGCGGGCACGTAGGCGGCGAGCGGGGCGGCGACTCCGGGGAGCTCGACGCCGAGCTCCTTCAGGCGCGTGCTCCAGGTCATCCCTTCACCCGCTTCAGGTACGCGACGTGCTGCTCACCGGTCGGGTTCGTCAGCACGGTGACCAGCTCCCAGCCGTCCTCGCCCCACTGGTCGAGGATCTGCTTCGTGGCGTGGATCAACAACGGCACGGTCGCGTACTCCCACTTCGTCATGCGCCGAGCCTAACGCGCCACCCGATCGACCTATGCGTGGTTCCGGCCGTTCGGGCTACCTTGATCACATGGAGACCTGGCGGATCGTCGCCACCAGCCTGTTCGCCGTGGGCGGGCTGGTGATGGTGCTCGTCGCCATGGCGCAGGTGCGTGACCGCAAGCACAGCCAGCGCGCGGCCGTCGTGCAGGCCGGGTTGATCGGACTGGCGGTCGTGGTCGTCATCACGGCCAGCATCGCGCTGTGGCTGCCGTCGGTCGTGGCCTGGGCGCTGGTCGCCGCCACCGCCATGGCCGTTCTCTTCCTCACCATGGCTGATTGACCGGCTGGTCCACGCCTGACCGGTTTCGCACCTAGTCTGGAGGTGTGACGTCGTGGACCGAGGAGCTGACCCGAGCCCGTCTGCACGTGGTCTCCGGCAAGGGCGGCACCGGCAAGACCACGATCGCGGCCGCGCTGGCGCTCGCGCTCGCCACCGGAGGCCGCCGGGTGCTGCTGGTGGAGGTCGAGGGCCGGCAGGGCATCGCCCAGCTCTTCGACCGCGCCCCGCTGCCCTACTCCGAGGAACGGATCGCGTCCGCGCCGGGCGGCGGTGAGGTGCACGCGCTCGCCGTCGACGCGGAGGCCGCGCTGCTCGAGTACCTGGCGATGTTCTACAACCTCGGCTTCGCGGGCAGGACGCTGCGCAAGATGGGCGCCATCGAGTTCGCGACCACGCTCGCACCCGGCCTGCGGGACGTCCTGCTGACCGGCAAGGTCAAGGAGTGCGTGAACCGGACGGGTCCCGACGGACGCCACCTCTACGACGCCGTCGTGCTGGACGCGCCGCCGACGGGCCGCGTGGTGAAGTTCCTCGACGTCACCAAGGCCATGGCCGACCTGGCGAAGGTCGGGCCGATCAAGGGGCAGAGCGAGGGCGTGGTCCGGCTGCTGCACTCCGGTGACACCGCGGTGCACCTGGTGGCGCTGCTGGAGGAGATGCCCGTGCGCGAGACCCTGGACGCGGTCGCCGAGCTGGACGCCGCCGATCTGCGACCGGGTGCGGTGCTGGTCAACCGGGTCAACCCGATCCGGCTGCCCGCCCGTTCGATCTCGGTCGCCGCCGAAGGCAGGGTCGACGAGTCGCGGGTGCGCGCCGGGTTGCAGGCCGCGGGTCTCGACCTCGACGAGTTCACGCTCGAAGGTCTGGCCGACGAGACGGTGGAGCACGCCATCCGGGTGCAGTCGGAGAAGGAAGCGATGGAACTGCTCAGCGAGTCGGACCTGCCGACGCTGGAGCTGCCTGAGCTGACGGACGGGGTGGACGTGGCCGCGCTCTACGAACTGGCCGAGGTGCTGGTCACGGCGGGTGTGCGGTGAACAAGCTCGAGTTCGACCCGTTGCTGGACGACCCGGCGACCCGCGTGCTCGTGTGCTGCGGCTCGGGCGGTGTCGGCAAGACGACCACGGCCGCGGCGCTGGCGTTGCGAGCGGCGGAACGGGGCCGGCGCGTCGTCGTGCTGACGATCGACCCGGCGCGCAGGCTCGCGCAGTCGCTCGGCCTGCGGGAGCTCGACAACCACCCGCGCGAGGTCGTCGTCGAGGGCTTCGAGCCCAAGGGCGAGCTGTTCGCGATGATGCTGGACATGCGTCGCACGTTCGACGACATGGTGCTGACCCACGCGGGCCGCGACCGGGCCGACCAGATCCTGTCGAACCCCTTCTACCAGACCATTTCCTCGTCGTTCTCCGGCACGCAGGAGTACATGGCGATGGAGAAGCTGGGTCAGCTGGTCGCGCAGGACGAGTGGGACCTGATCATCGTCGACACCCCGCCGTCGCGGTCGGCGCTGGACTTCCTGGACGCGCCGCAGCGGCTGTCGACGGTGCTCGACGGCAAGTTCATCAGGATGCTGTCGGCGCCGGCACGGGCGAGCGGCCGCGGCCTGCTCAAGATCGTCGGTACCGGCTTCAGCCTCTTCACGCGTGCGGTGTCCACGATCGTCGGCGGTCAGCTGCTGCAGGACGCGTCGACGTTCGTGCAGGCTTTCGACAGCATGTTCGGCGGATTCCGCGAACGTGCCCAGCGCACGTACGAGCTGCTCCGCTCACCGGGCACCGGGTTCGTGGTGGTGGCGGCGGCGGAACCGGACGCGTTGCGCGAAGCGAGCTACTTCGTGGAACGGCTCAGCGCCGAGGGCATGCCGTTGTGCGGGCTGGTCGCGAACAGGACTCATCCCGTGCTCGCGGCGGACCTGCCCGCGGCGAAGGCGATCGCCGCAGCGGACGACCTGGACCGCTCCGGTGAGGCGCCGCTCGCCGCGGCGGTTCTCCGGCTGCATGCGGACCGGGTAGCAGTCGCTGATCGGGAAAAGCGGCTGCTGGCCCGGTTCACACGTGCTCACCCCGGTGTTTCGCTGGTCGGCGTGCCCGCGTTGCCCGCGGACGTGCACGACCTGGACGGCCTCCGGGAGATAGGTCGGCGGCTCGCCGGGGAGTGAGCTGCTAGCCGACCCTCGTGTCCTCGAGGTGCTCCTGACGTGCGTTGTCGAGGAGCTCGAGCCACGATTCGACGTCCGGACGGCGGCGCAGCAGAGCGCGGCGTTCGCGCTCGGTCATGCCTCCCCAGACCCCGAACTCGATCCTGTTGTCCAGCGCTTCGGCCAGGCATTCCATGCGAACTGGGCAACCCAGGCACACGAGCTTCGCCTTGCGCTGCTCCGCACCTCGGACGAAGAGCTGGTCGGGCTCCTCATCTCGGCACGAAGCGTTGATACGCCAATCCCCCTGGTTCATATCCCCCACTCCTCAGTGCTGTCCAAATGTGGAAAATCCGCCACACCCCTGCCACGGATGCCGTAGCGTTCGAGCTACGGCAACATTCCTTGGACGTTGACGGACTGTAGTGCCGTTCGGTTCCACGTCCAACCCTGGGTCACCCGACTGTTACCTGTCTTGCGCACTTCTACTCATGCTGCGTAACGGGCCTTACTGATCACCTTCACCCGTTCGTGTACGGCGTACGCTGACCTGCGTGCGAGTCAGGAATGGCGTGCTCAAGATGCTCGGCCTGTGCCTGCTGGCTGGGGTTCTCCTCGCCGGCATGCTGTTCCCAGTGGTGGGCGCGACGGGCCTCGTGTCCAACCGCGCCAGCGACACGGTGGACAGCATCTCGGCCGACCTCGTGACCACGGACCCCCCGCTGATCACGACGGTCACCGACAAGGACGGGGCGCCGATCGCCTACCTGTTCGACCAGTACAGAGTGCTGACACCTCCCGAGAAGATCTCGCCGACCATGAAGGCGGCGCTGATCTCGGTCGAGGACCGCCGGTTCTACGAGCACCAGGGCGTGGACTGGAAGGGCACCATCCGTGCCGGTCTGACGAACCAGGTCAGCGGCTCGGTGTCGCAGGGCGCCTCGACGCTGACGCAGCAGTACGTCAAGAACTACCTGGTCCACGTCGTGGCGCGGAACAACAAGCTGGAGCAGGCCAAGGCCCAGGAGCAGACCATCGCGCGCAAGATGCGCGAGGCCCGGATCTCCCTGCAGCTGGAGCGAAAGCTCGGCAAGGAGGAGATCCTCGCCAGGTACCTGAACGTCGTGCCATTCGGTTCCACCATTTACGGCATCGCGGCGGCGTCCCAGGCTTACTTCAACACCACGCCGGACAAGTTGACGGTCCCTCAGGCCGCGATGCTCGCCGGAATGGTGAACAGTCCGTCAGCACTCGACCCCGAAGCGTATCCGGACAAAGCGCTGGAGCGGCGCAACAAAGTGATCGACAGGATGGTCGAGAACGACAAGCTGTCGCGCGACGCGGGCGAGGCGGCGAAGAAGGAAGGACTCGGACTCGCGAACCCTGTTCGCACACCACCGAACGGTTGTGTCGGCGCCGGTCCGGAAAACGGTTTCTTCTGTTCGTACGTTGTGAATTACCTGCAACGCGCCGGGTTCAGCGAAGAACAGCTCCGCACCGGCGGCTACACCATTCAGACCACTTTGGACAGAGCAGCCACCTCGACCGCGAAGGCCGCGGCGGAGGCGGGTGTCGGCAAGAACATCGACGGCATCGCGAACACGATGGCGATCGTCCGGCCGGGCAAGGAACGCCACGAGGTGCTGGCGCTCGTCGCGAACCGCGACTACGGCCTGAAGGCCGACCAGCGGCAGACGACCTACGACCTGCCGAGCGGTGTGGAGAACAAGTTCGGCGCGGGTTCGGTCTACAAGGTCTTCACGGCCGCGGCGGCGCTGGAGAAGGGTCTCGGCATCGAGAACACCATCGCGACGCCGACCCACCACGTCTCCCGCGTGTTCAAGGGTGGCGCCCAGCGCTGCCCGAGCACCGGTGAGCCCGGCACGCGCTGGTACTGCCTCTCGAACTTCGACGGCAGCTACCCGTCGTCGATGTCGTTGCAGCAGGCCCTCGCAACCTCGCCGAACACCGGCTTCGTGATCCTCGAGGAACAGACCGGCATGGACGCCGTGGTCGACATGGCGTCGCGTCTGGGCATGCGCGAGACGATGGCGACGAACCTGCAGGGCACCCGGCCGGACCCGAAGGCCAAGGACAAGCAGAACCGCATCTCGCAGACCGAGTTCTACAAGCAGAACGGCGGCAACGCGTCGTTCACGCTGTCACCGGCACCGGTGTCCACTCTGGAGCTCGCGAACGTCGTCGCGACCATCGTGAGCGGCGGCAAGTGGTGCCCGCCGACCCCGATCGCCAAGGTGCTCGACCGCAACGGCAAGGCCGTCCCGGTCAACGAGGCACCGTGCGAGCAGGTCGTGGCCGAGGGCCTGGCGAACGGTCTCGCCGCCGGCATGAGCAAGGACGACCAGGGCAGCGGCACCGCCGCCGCGGCCGCCCGCGCCGCCAAGTGGACCCGCCCGATGATCGCGAAGACGGGCACCACCGAGGAGTACAAGTCGGCCGCGTTCATCGGCGCGACCCCCGACTTCGCGGGCGCCGTGCAGACGTTCAACGACGGCACCTCGCCACGCCCGATCTGCCTGGCGGGTGCGGGCGCACCACGGTTGTGCGGCAACGGCAACATCTTCGGCGGCACGATCCCCGCAAGGACGTGGTTCGACACCATGACGAAGATGCACGCGTCGTTGCCGGTGAAGCAGCTGGCGCCGGTCGAGCAGCGCTACCTCAAGGGCGGCAGGGAGATCCAGGTGCCGGACGTCGTGGGCAGGCAGGTCAACGACGCCGTGCGGATCCTGGAACAGGCCGGCTACAAGGTGAGCCAGCAGACGGTCAACTCCGAACAGTCGAAGGGGACGGTCGTGAGCCAGTCGCCGCGCGGCAACGCGTTGCGCGGCACGGTGATCACGCTCTCGGTGAGCTCGGGGTACGTGCCACCTCCCGTGGCGACGGAACCGTCGAACCAGCCGCCGGCCCCACCGGGCCAGCCGGGCAATCCCGGCAACCCGAACGAGCCACCGCCGATCACACTGCCGACCGAGCCCGGGGAACCCAGATAGCTCAGGCCAGCATCGCCTTGAGGCGCTGAACGCTCGCGTCGACGTGGGCGCGGATCTCGGCGACCGCCCTGTCGCGGTCGCCGAGACGGATGGCGTCGAGGATGACCTGGTGCTCGGCGACGACCTCGTCCGGCGTCTCGGACCTGGTCAGGACCGTGAGGTAGAAGCGCAGCTCCTTGGTCAACGCGGCGAAGAACTCGTCGAGCCGGGAGCTGTCGAGCAACGCGACGATCGCCTGGTGGAACGCGAGATCGCGGTCGACGATCGCGCGCAGGTCGCCGGCTTCCGCAGCTGCGCGCAGCTCCTCGAACGCCGCGGTGATCGCGTCGAGCTGCTCCGGGCGCGGGGTGCGGGCGACCGCGGCGGTCTCCAGCCGTTCGCGGGCGGTGTAGAGCGCCTCGACGTTCTCCGGCGTGGGTGCGATGACGACGGCGCCGCGGTTGACCTCGTAGCGGACCAGACCGGTGAGCTCGAGGATGCGGACGGCCTCGCGGATGGTGTTGCGCGCGACGCCCAGCTCGGCCGCGATCGCGCTCTCCCTGAGCCTGTCACCAGGGCCGAAGGCACCGGCCATGATCCGTTCGGCGAGGCCGTCGGCGAGCTGCTGGGCCGTCGTCGTGCGGCGCACCTCGAGACCGTCCAGGGCTGACATGCGGCTAGTTTAACCAGTTGCCCTACAGTTCAACTGTATTACAGTTCGGGTCATGGATCTGACGAAGTTCCAGGCACTCAGCTTCGACTGCTACGGCACGCTCATCGACTGGGAGGCTGGCATCGCCGCCGTGCTCTCACCGTGGGCGCGCGAACAGGGACTCGATCTTCCCGACGAGGAACTGCTGCTCGCGTACGCCCCGCACGAGGCAGCGGTGGAGGCGGAGACGCCGTTCAGGCTGTACCCGGACGTGCTGGCCACGGCGTTCCGCCGGACCGGTGCCGCGCTGGGCCGCGAGGTGAGCGACGAGTGGGCGCAGCGGCTGGGCTCGTCGGTGCCGGACTGGCCGGCGTTCCCCGACTCCGCCGATGCGTTGGCGCGACTGGCTTCGCGCTACCAATTGATCATTCTGTCCAATGTGCACCGCGCGGGGTTCGCGGGCAGCAACCGGCAGCTGCGCGGGGACTTCGCCGCGATCATCACCGCGGAGGACGTCGGCGGGTACAAGCCCGCAGAGAACCACTTCCGGGCGCTGGACACCACGCTCGGTTCGTTGGGTGTGGACCGTTCCGGCCTGCTGCACGTGGCGCAGAGCCTGTTCCACGACCACGTCCCGGCCAAGCGGGAGGGGCTGCCGTCGGTGTGGATCAACCGGCGGCGCGAGCGGCCGGGCTGGGGCGCGACGCCGCAGCCGTCCGGCGAGTACAGCTACGACCTGGAGTTCGGGTCGATGGGCGAGTTCGCGGACGCCGTCGACAAGGCGTTCTAGAAAGGGGTGCCGCAGCGGGGTTCCGCCGCTGCGGCACGCTTCGTCAGTTCGCGAGCCTGGACTTCACCGCGGCGGCCACCCTGCCACCCTCGGCACGCCCGGCGACCTCGGCGTTGACGGCCTTCATCACCTGGCCCATCTGCTTGGGCCCCGGCGCCTCACCGAGCTGCGCGGCAACGGCCTCGACGGCCTTGTCCACAATGGACGCGAGCGCGGCGTCGTCGAGCTGGGCGGGGAGGTAGGCCTCCAGCACGGCGAGCTCCTGGCGCTCCAGCTCGGCCTTCTCGGCCCGGCCGGCACCGTCGAACGCCTCCGCGGCCTCCTTGCGCTTCTTCGCCTCGCGCGTGAGGACCTTCACGACGTCGTCGTCCGAGAGCTCACGGGCCTCCTTGCCCGCGACCTCCTCGTTCGTGACCGCCGTGAGCGCCATCCGCAGCGCACCGGCCGTGACCGTCTCCCTGGCCTTCATGGCCGCAGTCAGGTCGTTCTGCAGCCGCGTCTTCAACTCCGCCATGGCGCAGAACGGTACCGCCCGCCGGATGCCGCGCCGATCGAGTTATCCGCCTTCCGTACCCTTGACACGTGAACACGCTCGGTCGCGCACTCCTCGCCACCGCCGCAGTCGGCACCGCCACCATCGCGTACGCCGCCGGAATCGAACGAAGGCACTGGACCCTGCGCACGGCGACCGTGCCGGTCCTGTCGCCGGGAGCCAGGCCGATCCGTGTGCTGCACATCTCAGACCTGCACATGACGCCGAACCAGGTGTCGAAGCAGCGCTGGGTCGCCGCGCTCGCCGACCTGAACCCGGACTTCGTGGTCAACACGGGCGACAACCTCGCGCACAAGGACGCCGTCCCGGGTGTGCTGCGCGCGCTCGGCCCGTTGCTCGACAAGCCGGGCGTGTTCGTCTTCGGCAGCAACGACTACTACGCGCCGAAGCTGAAGAACCCGGTGCGCTACCTGCTGCCGTCCTCCAAGACCAAGCGCATCCACGGTGTGACGCTGCCGTGGCGCGACCTCCGCGCCGGCATGGTCGAGCGGGGCTGGGAAGACCTGACGCACGTGCGCAAGACGATCAAGGTCAACGGCCAGGAGATCTTCTGCGCGGGCCTCGACGACCCGCACCTGAAGCGCGACCGCTACGCCGACATCGCCGGCGCCCCGGACCCCGACGCCGTGCTGCGCCTGGGAGTCACCCACTCCCCGGAACCGCGCGTGCTCGACCCGTTCGCCGCCGACGGCTACGACTTCGTGATGGCCGGCCACACCCACGGCGGCCAGCTCCGCGTGCCGTTCTACGGCGCCCTGGTGACCAACTGTGAACTGGACCGCTCACGCGCCCGTGGCGTGTCGCGCTGGGGCTCGCACATGTGGATGAACGTGTCCGCGGGCATGGGCACTTCGCCGTACGCGCCGGTGCGGTTCTGCTGCCCTCCGGAGGCTTCGCTGCTGACCCTCGTTCCTCGGCCCGTTACGCCTGGTCAGGGGCGAAATGAGGGGGTCCGATTCGGAGCTGGCGCGGACATGATGTAGAGTTCTACTCGTTCCCAGCCGGGGTGTGGCGCAGCTTGGTAGCGCGCTTCGTTCGGGACGAAGAGGTCGCAGGTTCAAATCCTGTCACCCCGATTAAGAATCGGGCCGATTCCACGATGCAGTGGAATCGGCCCGATTTTTGTTTTCCGCCGACTTGGCCAGAAGGTCCCTTCCACTCCAGAGTCAAAGGTCCTTCCCGTGTTCGGAAAAAGACATCAAGCGTCCCGAGAAGCCACTCGATCGTGTGACGCGGCTCGACACGGGCAGCCGTAGACGCCACCGTGGTTGTATGACGCAGCGCCACCGTTCCGGACCAAATCTTACGGAACGTCCACGTAGCGTTAACCCCTTCGAGTGAAGGTTGACCATTCAACTCACGGTAAGTAACGGGTTCCGAGATCAACGCGAAAGACGGACTGCGCGTTCGGCACTCGTTGAAAAGTCGGGAGACGTCTGATGAACTCCGCCTCCGCTGTCAATCCTGTCCACAGGTCACGGCTCGTCGTGGCGGCCAAGACCATTGTGGTGTCGCAGTCGCTGGCGATCGTTTACCTGCTCACATCGGTCTGGGTGACCGTTGCCGTGGCCGCCGGTTTCGTGGCGCTCGTCGTCGCGGTCAAGGCGTTGACGCGGGCGTCGCGGCAGGTCGACCGGATCTTCGAGGAAGAGCTGCCCCGCCAATAGGATCGGGCGCATGCTGACGCGTGTGTCCGAGGCGCTCGTGAAGCCGGGGCGAGAGCAGGAGTTCGTCGAACGGGTGCGGAGTCTGGTGAGGACGTTCCCCGACACCTACGACGGCCTGGAGGGGCACGAGGTGCTCGTCGACCTGGCCGACCCGCGGAAGGTGCAGTACGTCAGCCGGTGGCGGGACGAGCAGTCGCTCGAGAACTACGCGGGACCGGGCTGGCGCACCGATCCGGTGACCTTTCCGGACGAGGACGAGTACCTGCAGCAACCGTTGACGCTGCGGCACTTCCAGGACGTCAGCTGAAGAAGCCCCGTGCGGGCAGGCCCTCGGGGAAGCGTTCGAGCGCCTCACCGGCCGCGAGCGCCAGAGCCTCCAGCGTCTCGGTCTCGGCGGGAGTCGCGGCGTGCGGGACGGCCCAGTAGCAGCCGATGGCGCCGAGCGGTTCGGGGCGCAGGATCGGGGCCATGAGCAGGCTTCGCACGAACGTCGGCCGGTACGCCTCTTGAGGAATCCTCGCGTCGAAGCGGATGTCCCTGATCGCCACGGTCTGGCGGTTCAGCATCGACCAGCCGCTGATGCAGTTCACGGCCGGGAAACGCTGACCCTTCCACAAAGGACTCATCGAGTCCTCGTCCGCGTAGTAGCAGAGATCGCCGTCGAGCAGCACCAGCGTGGCACCGTGGGCGGCCAGCGAGGAGCGGGCCGTGGTGCGCACGATCCGCTGCACTTCCTCCAACGTGGCGGCGCCGGCGAGGCGATCCATCGTTTCGGACATGTATCAACATTAACGCTCACCCGGCCGGGTACCTAGACATTCCCTTCGGGGACGAATTGATCCTTGAGCCAGTTCGGAGGTCATCGGCGGTTCCTCGGCCGGTGTCCCTGCGAGAGCGACAGCTGGTGCTTCGCCACGATCCAGCGCTTCACGGCCGGGCGCGTCGCCAGGACCAGGCTGAAGACGCAGACGGCGAGCAGCACGGCGGAGGCCATCGACGGCACGAGCTCGGCGACGCCGCGGCTGACCGAGCGGAACAGCGCCACCGCCAGCACCAGCGCGGTGAAGATGCCCGCCATCTGCGAGGCGACGGTGTTCGGGAAGTGCGGGTGGTTCACCGACAGCGCGCCCAGGGCGTTGAGCACCCCGAACCCGGCGACCACGGCCGCGAGCAGGATGCCGACGACCAGCGTGGCGCCGGACATCAGGAAGCTCATCAGCACGAACGCCGCGATGGCCAGCAGACCGGCGGCCAGGATCCAGTTCAGGATCGCGAGGATCGTGAGGTGAGGTGGCTTGGGCGGGAGCCAGCCGGGCCAGGGTTGCTGGTGGTGGGCCGACGGTGGCTGCTGTGGATGCCCCTGGGGCGGCTGCTGCGGATAGCCGTGCTGCTGGTGCTGCGGATACGTCTGCGGTGGGTGCTGTGGGTTCGCCTGCGGTGGGTAAGGCGGCCGAGCGCCCCACTGAGGTGGTGGTTGCGTCATATCAAATCCCCCTAGTACGACCACTGACTCTAGTGTTGAAGCGTGACGACGCACCCCTCTCCGAACGTTCCGGACCAGCTCTTCGACGATCCCGCCGCCGAGACCCGGTGGCGCGAGCGGTTCACCGCTCCCCGGATGAGCCTGCCCGGCTGGGCCGACGACGCGCCGGACCGCACGCTGTACGTCTCCAACGCGAGCGGCGTGTGGGAGATCTACGCCTGGGACCGCGCCAAGGACGAGCACCGCAGGGTCACCGACCGGCCCAACGGCACGTCGCACGGCACGTTGAACCCGGACGGCACCGAGATCTGGTGGTTCGACGACCACGACGGCGACGAGTTCGGCGTCTGGGTGCGCGAGCCGTTCGAGGCCGACGGGAGCAAGGCCGAGCCCGCGGTTGCCGGCGTCACGCCCGGTTACCCGGCCGGGCTGGAGATCGGGCGCGACGTCACGGCGGTGGCCGCGTCGACCGACGACGGCACCACGGTCTGGTTGTCCCGCAACGGGCAGGCCGAGGTGCTCTACCAGCACGTCAACGACGCCGGCGTGTCCGCGCTGTCCAAGGACGAGTCGCTGGTCGTGATCGCGCACTCCGAACACGGCGACAACCGGCACATGGCCCTGCGCGCGCTCGACGCCGCGACCGGTGAGACCAGGGCCGAGAAGTGGGACGGCAAGGGCAAGGGGCTCGACGCCGTCTCGTTCAGCCCGGTGCGCGGCGACCAGCGTCTGCTCGTGCTGCACGAGCGCCGCGGCCGCGAGGAGCTGCTGATCTGGGACGTCGCCGCCGACACCGAGCGCGAGATCGTCCTCGACCTGCCGGGTGAGGTCTCCGCCGACTGGTACCCGGACGCGTCCGCGTTGCTGATCGTGCACACCCACCACGCCCGCAACACCGTGCACCGCTACGACCTCACGACCGGCGAACTGTCCACTCTGGACACCGCGCCCGGCGTGATCGGCTCCGCCGGCGTGCGGCCGGACGGCACCGTCGAGTACTCGTGGTCGTCGGCCGAGAGGTCCACGGTCATCCGCGCTCTCGCCACCGACGGCACCGAGAGCGTGCTGGTGGAGCCGCAGGGCGCGAAGCCCGCGACGTCGGCGAAGCTCGAGGACGTCTTCGTCGGCGACGTGCACGCGCTGGTCTCGAAGCCGGAGGGTGAAGGACCGTTCCCGACGGTCTTCCTGATCCACGGCGGCCCGCACTCCTCCGACGAGGACCGCTTCTCCGCCTACCGCGCGGTGTGGCTGGACGCCGGGTTCGCCACCGTGCACGTGAACTACCGCGGTTCCAGCGGCTACGGCTCGAAGTGGCGTGACGCCATCGAGGGCAGGCCGGGCCTGACCGAGCTCGAGGACATCGCCGCCGTGCACGACTGGGCGGTCGAGTCCGGGCTCACGGACCCGTCGAAGTCGGTCCTCAACGGCGCGTCGTGGGGCGGCTACCTGACCCTGCTCGGCATCGGCACGCAGCCCGAACGGTGGAGCGTCGGCGTCGCGGGCGTCCCGGTCGCGGACTACTTCGCCGCGTACGAGGACGAGATGGAACCGCTGCGGGCGTTCGACCGGGCGCTGTTCGGCGGCTCGCCGGAGGAACTGCCCGAGCTGTACAAGGAGTGCTCGCCGCTCACGTACGTCGACCAGGTCACCGCGCCGGTGCTGATCCTCGCGGGAGAGAACGACCCGCGCTGCCCGATCCGGCAGATCGACAACTACCTGGACGCGCTCGCGGCGCGCGGCCACGCGTACGAGATGTACCGCTACGACGCCGGGCACGGCTCGCTGGTCGTCGCCGAGACCATGCGGCAGACGGCGGCCGAGGTGGACTTCGCCCGCCGGCACCTCGCGAACTGAGGAACGCGGGGGCCCCGCGTTCCCCGGAGGAAACGCGGGGCCCCCGCGTGTCAGCAGAACTAGGCGGCCTGCGCCTGCCACATCCAGTGCGCCTGCTCCAGTTCCTGCGTGATCCCGATCAGCAGGTCCTGGGTGACGAGGTCCGGCTTGTCGGTCTCGTCGATGCGGGCACGCATGCGGGTGATCAGCGAGGCCAGCGAGGCCGTGATCGCCGTGACGACCTGGTCCTCCTTCAGCCAGCCGGTCGCGATCTCGGGCACGCCGGACGACGCGGCGATCGTCTTCGCCGTGCCGTTCGGCGTCACGCCGAGGGCGGCCGCGCGCTCGGCGACCTGGTCGGCGGCGTTGCGGGCCAGCACGACCAGTTCGTCCAGCTGCAGGTGGACGCTGCGGAAGTTCTTGCCGATCACGTTCCAGTGCGCCTGCTTCCCGATCAGGGACAGATCGACGAGGTCGACCAGTGCTGCCTGCAGCACGGCGCCGACTGCATCGCGATCAGCGTCGGAGAGCGGGCTGGTGATCGGGTTCTTGGCCATGGTTGAACGCGCCTCCTCAGACGGTGACGGTGAGCGCCACCTCGATGTTGCCGCGCGTCGCGTTCGAGTACGGGCAGACCTGGTGGGCCTGCTCGACGAGCTTCTCCGCGACCGCCTGTTCGAAACCGGGGACGTGCACGGCGAGCTCGACGGCCAGCTGGAAGCCGCCGGTCCCGTTCGGGCCGATCCCCACCTTGGCGGTTACCTCAGAAGAAGGAAGTTGAATCTTGCCCGCGCGCGCGACGGCGGCGAGGGCGGAGTTGAAGCACGCCGCGTAGCCGGCCGCGAAGAGCTGCTCGGGGTTGGTCGCGTCACCGCCGGGGCCGCCCATCTCCTTCGGGATCGACAGCACCTCGTCGATCACGCCGTCGGAGGAGCGCACCTCGCCGTTGCGGCCTTCGCCGTAAGCAGTCGCCTCGGCCGTGTACAGCGTGTTCATTCCGCTCTCCCTTGAGTCAGTGGTTTTTGTTACCCACTGGTACCCAACGGATCGCACGCGACTTGTCTGCCCGATCGTGAGTCAGTTCACGTCGAGTTGAGACGCGTGGCGCAGCGCGAACTCCACCACCTGGCGGCCGATCACGCGCAGGTTCCGGTCCACGTCGGAGTCGGAGCAGGCACCGTCGCCGTCGAACTTGACCTGCGCGGAGTTGATCGCGGCACCGAGCGGCGTCGGCCAGCCGCGCAGCGCGTGCACGATGGACCGGACCGCGGACAGCGTGTTCACCGCGGCCTGCCAGCCGTACGCGGCGGTGATCGTGCCCACCGCGCGGCCGTCGAGGTACGGGCGTTCGTCGTCGCGCAGGTCCTCGATGTAGTCGAGGGCGTTCTTGACCAGGCCGGACACGGTGCCGTGGTAGCCGGGCGACACGAGGATCACGCCGTCCGCGCGGCGCAGGTCCTCCACCATGCGCAGAGCGACGTCGGTGCGTTCCGGCACGGACGGGTCGTAGAACGGCAGCACCAGCTCGGGGCCGCTGTACTGGATCGTCCGCGCACCGAGCTCGCGAGCACCGTCGAGCGCCACCCGCAGCGCCCGCTCGGACTGCGAGTCGGACCTGATCGAGCCGCCGATGCCCACCACCGTCACCGTCATGACATCGATCCTTCCACCTCCAGCTATCTGGAGATCCAGCGCTACTCGCTAGTAACGTGCAACACATGTCGAACTTCCAGGCGGCCGTGCTGGCCGGTGCACTGCGCTTCGCGTTCGGTCTTCCCGGTCCGGTGCGCCGCCTCATCGCCGGTACCCCGATCCGCCTGGACGGCCAGGACCTGCACCCGGAGGCGCAGCTGTTGCTGAAGCTCCAGCAGCTGTCCGGGACGGACTGGCGCACGAAGTCAGCATCCGAGAGCCGACTGGACCTGGAGTTGAGTTCGAAGCTCGTCGCCGGTCCGAAGATCACCGGACTGAGCACGCGGGAGCTCACGATCGGGGAGTTCGCCGGTCGTCTCTACACGCCGGACGGCCTCGCGGAGGGCTCGCCGCTGTTGATCTTCTACCACGGTGGTGGCTGGGTCACCGGAAGCCTGGAGAGCCACGACCAGCTGTGCCGGTTCCTCGCGAGGGAGGGCGGTGTCCGGGTGCTGGCGGCCGACTACCGGCTCGCCCCCGAGGCGCCGTTCCCCGCCGCGGCCGACGACGCCGCCGAGGTGCTCCGGTACGCCGTCACGAAGGCGGAGGACCTGGGCATCGACCCGAAGCGGATCGCGCTGGGCGGCGACAGCGCGGGCGGCAACCTGGCCGCGGTGACCGCGCACGCCGCCGAGGTCGACATCGCGTTCCTGCTGCTCTTCTACCCCGGCGTCGACGCGTCGGTGCGCCGCCGGTCGCGTGAGCTCTTCGGCAACGGGTTCTTCCTGACCGACGAGAAGATGGACTGGTTCCTCGACCAGTACAGCGCCGGAGGCAAGGACCGCCACGACCCGCGCCTGTCGATCATGCTGGCCGAGGACGTCTCGCACCTGCCGCCCACCTACATCGCGACCGCGGGCTACGACCCGTTGCGCGACGAGGGCGAGGCCTTCGCGGAACGACTGGCCGCCGAGGGCGTGCCGGTCGTGCTGCGCAGGCACGAAGGCCTCTTCCACGGCTTCGCGAACGTGCTCGGCGTCGGCGGGATCTTCCGCGAGGCCGTGTCCGAAGCCGTCGGTGCGCTCCGGACCGGCCTGGCGCTCGCCAACTCCGCTCAGGACGTGGCCGAGACCGCCTGACGCTGACGGGACAGCACCCGGCCCAGTCCCGCGATCGTCAGTCCGGCCAGACCGGCGACGACGAAGCCGAGCGGGGGTCCGCTGTGGTCCACGGCGACCCCCGCGAGCGGCTGACCTGCGGCAACGCCGAACGTGAACGCCGAGCCCTGCAGTCCCAGCGCCAGCCCGCGTGCCGTCGGCGGCGCGATCTTGGCGATCTGCTCGGACGAGGCGGCGATGGTCGGCGCGCACGCCAGGTTCGCCGGAACGAGCGCGAGCGCCAGCAGCCACACGTTGCCGTCGCCGATGCCGACCGGGATCAGCAGCGCCGACATGATCGCCAGCAGGGCCAGTCCTCCCGGCGCCCGTTTCAGGCCGCCGTAGACGAGCCCGCCCAACGCCGACGCGGCGCACATCACCACGAAGATCAAGCTGAGCCAGGCCTGCTTCCCCGCGTGCTCCAGCGAGGCGATGGACGCGATCTCCATCCCCGACAACGACATCGTGGCGCCGAACGGGATGATCAACGCCGCGATCATCGGCCCGCGCAACCACTCCCGCAGCTTCGGTGGCGGTCCTTCCGCGACCTCGTCCTCGTGCACCAGCACCGGGTTCACGACGAAGAGCACCGCGCTCGCGACCAGGATCGCCACACCGATCGAGACCAGCGCGATGCCGGACGAGAACTTCGTCGCGATCAGCACACCCGCAGCGGGCCCGACCATGAACGACAGCTCGACCGAGATCGAGTCCAACGAGAACGCCGGCCTTCGCTGCGGCTCGGGCACGATCGCGGTGAGCGCCTGCCTGCCGATCGACATCACCGGCACCGCCACCAGACCGTTGGCGAACGCGAGAACGAGCAGCACGTAGTAGTCCATCAACGGCGCGGTGACCCAGAAGACGCCCTCCAGCAGGCTGAGCATCAGCGTGATCCGCAGCCCCTTGCTGTCGACCAGCTTGCCCATCAGCGGCGACCCGAGGCCGAGACCGATCATGGTCGCGAAACCGACCGAGCCGGCCGCCGCGTACCCCTCGTCGAGCGTGGTGACGACGTGCAGGGTCACTGTGACGCCGGCCGCCGTCGGAGGGATCCTGGCGAACAGCATCAGCAGCATCAGCGGTCGTACCCCGGGCAGCGCCAGGACGGACTTGAACGGGGCGAGGTTCACGGTGCCATCGTCACCCCGGTGGCAACGGGTTTACGTTGCCGGGCGAGCGCCCAGGCGACACCCGCCACCACGAGCCCGGCCACGCCGACGACCGCGAACCCGGCAGGAGCGCCGCCGCGGTCGATCGCGACACCGGCGAGCGGTGCGCCGATCGCGCCGCCGACGGTGAACGCCGACCCCTGCAGACCCATCGCCAGGCCACGGGCGGTCGGCGGCGCGAGCCTGCTGATCTGCTCACCGCACGCCGCGATCAACGGCGCGCACATGAGGTTCATCGGAACGAGGAGCAGGCACAGCAGCAGCACGTTGCCGTCGCCCAGTCCGACCGGGATCTCCAACGCGGCCATCAGCGCGAGCAGGACCAGCACGCTGGGCGCCCTCTTCACGCCGCCGTAGACCAGACCGCCCACGATCGACGCCGCGCACATCGCGAAGAACACCGCACCGAGCCAGCTCTGCTTGCCGATGTGCTCCAGCGACGCGATCGCCGAGACCTCCATGCCGGCGAGGCACACGGTCGCGCCCGTGCACACGACCAGCACGCCGACGATCCGGCCGCGCATCCACTCCACGATCCTCGGCTTCGGCCCGTCGACGACCTCGTCCTCGTGGACCGTCGGCGGATTCGCCCAGTACAGCAGCACGCCCGCGACCAGGAGCGACACGCCGATGAACATCAACGCGACGTTGGTGGAGAACTTCGTCGCCACGAACACGCCGAGCGCGGGCCCACCCATGAACGACAGCTCGACCGAGATCGAGTCGACCGACAACGCGACCCGCCGCTGGCTGTCCGGGACGAGCGCGGTGATCACCTGCCGGCCGATCGACATCATCGGCACGCCGAGCAGACCGACGACGAACGAGCTGACCAGCAACGTCCAGTAACCCATCAACGGCGCGGTGAGTCAGAACGCCGCGGTCGCCGTGACGCTCACCCTCAGCATCGCGCGCAGGCCGCGTTCGTCGACCAGCCTGCCCATCATCGGAGCGCCGAGCCCCATGCCGATCGTGCCGGCGGCGCCGACCAGTCCGGCGGCGCCGTAGCCCTGGTCGAGCGTGACCGCGACGTGCAACGTGAGGATCACGCCGGTCGCTGCGGGAGGCATCCTCGCGAAGAACATCAACAACGCGAGAGAACGAACCCTGGGCAGCATGAGAACGTGTTTGAAGGGAGCGAGATCCACAAGGCCATCCTCACCGGGATGGCAAAATGTTTAACCTTTCGTTTTCTTGATGTGCTCAAGATCGCAGTACTAGTGTGGTCAGGTGCCAGCTCTGGACCACCTCGTGTGTCGCGAATGCGGGCGGATCGAGGACGTGGACTGCGTCTTCGAGCCGGCGGCCGAGCTCGCCGGGTTCCACGTCGAACGTGCCGAGGTCACGTTCTGGGGCCGGTGTCCTCGCTGTACAGCTCCTCCAGCGCCCGGTACGCCTTCGCCACGAACGGCCGTGCCCGCGCATACCGCCTGATCGCGTCCTCGTCCGGCGTGATCGTCCGGATCGGCCGCACGAGGTCGACGGTCAAGCTCGGGATCTCGTCGAGAGCGCGCCACGCCAGCAGCGCCGCGCCCACGGCCGACCCACCGGTGTCCTCGGTGAGGTGCAACGGCGTGCCGAGCGCGTTCGCCAGGGTCTGCGCCCACACCGGCGCGCGGAAGGCGCCGCCGGTGATCCGCAACGACGTCACGTGCGGGACGGCTTCGAGCACCAGCGCCAGCTGCTGGCACACGCCCTCGACCAGTGCCTTGGTGATCTGCTGCGGGGTGTGTTCGCGACGCAGGCCCAGCAGCGCGGCGTGCGCGGTCGGGTCCCACCACGGCGCGCGTTCCCCCAGCAGGTACGGCAGCGCGACGAGGCCGTCCGAGTCGGCCGTCGAAGCCTGGTCGAGAAGATCACCGATGGGGATGCCGAACGTCTCCGAAGCCCACTGCGCGACGACACCGCCGTTGCTGATCGCGCCGCCGCGGACCCAGAGCCCCTCGGCGATGGCGTAGCTGAACGTGCGGCCCTCCGCGTCGACGCCCGGACCCTGCTGGGCCACGCGGAGTGCGCCCGACGTGCCGAGCGAAACCGCGCCGGCGCCGGGGGTGGCCGCACCGACGCCCAGGTTGCCGAGCGGCCCGTCACCGCCGCCGACGATCACCGGGATGCCTCGGCGCAGACCGGGGATCTCGGCTTTCAGCGGCGTCGAGTGGGTGGGTTCGACGAGCGGCGGGAGCTGGTCCGCGGTGATGCCCGCGAACTCCAGCGACGGCTCGTGCCACTGGAGGGTGTTGACGTTCATCAGGCCCGTGCCCGAGCCGCACGAGTGCTCGTTGAGCAGCGCACCGGTGAGGTGGAGGTGCACGAAGTCCTTGATCTCGCACCACTTCGCGGCGCGGACGCCGTTCTCGTGGAACCAGGCGAGCTTCATCAGCGGCGTGAACGAGTGGATCGGCGCGCCGGTCGCCTGGTGCAGCTCGCGGCCCTCCGCCGTCCCGCGCAGGCGTTCGGTCTGCTCGACCGCGCGGTTGTCGGCCCAGCTCAACGACTCGGTGACCGGACGCAGGTCGGCGTCGAGGCCCATGATCGAGTGCATGGCACCGGTCAGCGCGATGGCCCGCACGTCGTCGGACGCCAGCTCGCGCAGGGCGTCGAACGCGGCGTCGAGCACGTGCTGAGGGTCGTGCACGGCTTCGAGACCGCTGGTGCGCATCGGGTACGCGCGTTCCGTCGAGGCGATGACGCGAGCCTGCGCGTCGACCGCGACGACCTTGGTGGCGGTGGTGCCGAGGTCCACCGCGAGGACGATCACGAGGACCGCACGGCGGTGAAGACGCCGAAGCTCGGGCACTGCAGCAGTGCGTCCCAGGACTCCTCTTCGTCCGGCACCACGACCGGCTGGCGGGTGACCTCTGCCAGTCCCGCACGGGTGAGCGCGCCGTCGAACACGCCGCGCTCCCAGTAGAAGGAGTCGAAGTCGAACGGCGGGTCGCCGAGGACCTGCACCCTGACCGGCTGCTTCAGGTTCATCGGGCCGGTCGGGATGATCTCGTAGCCGTAGCGGCCGTACTTCGCGTACAGCTCCCAGTCCGGTTCGGGGTTCGGCACGAGCACGACGAGCCGTCCGCCGGGAGCGAGGTTGGCGACAAGGTTCGCGACCATGGCGTCGAGGGCGGGCACGTCGTCCGCGTAGCCGAGCAGCCACACCGCGGTCACCACGTCGAACTCGCCGAGCACCGGCAGTGTGGTCGCGTCGTGCTGCTCGTAGGTGATGCCGCGCTGTTCGCGCTTCTCGACGTGGCGGGCGTAGCCGATCATCTCGCCGGCCGAGTCGACGCCCACGACCGTCGTCGCGCCCAGGTCGTGGAAGAGCCGCGCGTAGAACCCGGTGCCGCACGCCACGTCCAGCACCGCCTTGCCGCGCAGGTCACCGACCGCGGACAGCAGGGTGGCGCGCTCGGCCAGGCCGGTGGGGATGTGCTTGGCGCGCTCGTAGATCGCACCCAGCGCGTCGTACTGCTCGTCGCTCTCCGCCATGGATCTCACCCTAGGACGGTGGGTAGCGGGTGAACCACTCCTGTGCCACCGGTGCGGCCGGGCTGTTCTCGAGCTCCCAGTCGGAGACCATCCGGTCGATGACGTCGCGGAACTGCACGCGCTCGACCCAGTCCGGGCGGATCTTGCCGATGCCGTGCAGCGCGCCGACGAGGTTGCCGCACATCGACGCCGTCGAGTCGTTGTCGCCGCCGTGGTTGACCGAGATCAGCAACGCCTCGTTGGGGTCGTCGGTGACGAGCGCCGAGTACAGCGCGATCGCGAGCGCGGTGTCGCCGACGCCGCCGCGTCCCAGTTCCTCGACGCGCGCCACGCTCGGCTCCCCCAGCGCGGCCAGTTCGACGGCGTGCTCGATGGCGGCGACGACTTCTTCGTGGTCCTCACGCCGGACGAGCGAGTCGACCGCCACCTCGAGCGCTTCCGGCAAACCCTTGCCGCGCAACAGTTGGTGCACCAGCACGGCGAACACGCCTGCCGACAGGTAGCCGCTCGGGTGGCCGTGGGTCAGCGCCGCGTTGGCGGCCGCCAGCGCGAACACCATCTGCGGGTCCTCGTCGGCGAGCGCGACCGGCGCGACCCTCATGGCTCCGCCGCAGCCCTTGGAGTTGTTGACGGGCTTGGTGATCGAGGCCTGCTCACCGGTGCGGGCGAACTCCTGCAACGCGCTCGTGCACGTGAGTCCGGGCGCGCGCATCCGGAACAGGTCCCGGTGCGTGATCAGCCAGCCGTCCGGTTCCTCCAGAGTGGACAGTGCGCCGCGTGCCTTCTCCCACGGCGTTTTCTGCGTGTGCAGCCACCGCTGGTAGGCGTTCTGCGTGACGGCGGTGAGATCGGCGGGACCGCTGAGTCGTTCGAGGACGTGCCACCTGATGACCGCCTCGAACGTGAACAGCGTCATCTGGGTGTCGTCGGTGATGTCCGGTTTCTCCGGCAGGTCCGTGATGCCGTCCGGCCCGTGCCGTTCATGGATGACCTCCATCGGCAGGTTCTCGGTGTTCGCACCGAGCGCGTCACCGATCGCGCCCGCGGTCAGGCATCCGCGCAGCCGTGCGTTGTCCTTGTGCCGCACCACGAAGAACCTGCGGCCCGCGGCATCGGCCCAGCGGCGGGCCTCGCGCGTGGCGGACGGCCGTTCACCGCACCCGCAGATCCGCATGTGCTGCGCGGCGGCGTCACCCAGTTCGGTGAAATCGAACTCGGTGTCGAACGGCTGACCGGGATTGACGTGCAGCCGCTGCGGCGAGATCTTGACCAGTCTGCTGAGGATCGTGTGCAACGGGAGGCGGTTCCACTGCTCGACATCCGCCGGCATCCGCGACTCGTCCGTGTAGACGTCGAGCACCTCGACGTCGGTCAGCAGCGACTCACCGGGAACGAGCAACTCACCGTGCGCCGCGTGGTGGCCGAAGCCGTTGACGTCGCCTTCGTACTTCGCCAGCAGGTGTTCCATCGGGGTCAACGGCCTGCTCACCACGACCTCCGGTACAGCTCTTCGGCGACGTGCCGGATCTCGTGCTCCGGCCCGCCCTGCAACGCACCGGCGATCGCTCGCGCGACACCCCTGCCCTCACCGCGCACGGCCTGTGCCAGCGCACCCGCGGCGGTGAACGGGTCGGCGTCGGGAGGTTCGAGCTCCGACGATGTGAAGAGGTGTTCGGCCAGCAGGACCACGGCTTCGACGGCCGGGGAGTCCGGGCCGTGCGTGAGCGCGACGAGCTCGCGGATCCGGTCCTCGTCTAGACGCTGGACGGCGGCGGGCAGCGCCCAGATCAACGCTCCTGGCCCCTGCGACCTGATCTTGCCGCGGTAATGGATCTTGACCTGGTCACGGGCTCCTTGCCGGGACACCAGATCCGGCTGCACGGCGGGCTTCGCGGCCCACTCCGCCAGCGCCTTCGCGGGATCGTCGGCAGAACACGCGACCAGCTGGTCGACCAGTCCTGTTCGGACACCCGCACCCGCGGCAAACCCTTGATAGGCGGCCACGACCTCGGTGAGGCGGGGCGGCCTGATCCACTCGATCTCCCCCATCGCCGCCCGACCCTACCTGGCCGGGCGGCGACAGCGGGACAGATCAGAGGCGCTTCGCGAGTTCTTCCGCGACCTCGTAGGTGTTCAGCGCCGCGCCCTTGCGCAGGTTGTCACCGCACACGAAGAAGTCCAGCGTGTTCGGGAAGTCCAGCGCCTGGCGCACGCGGCCCACGTACGTCGGGTCGCCGCCCACCACGTCGGCGGGCGTCGGGAACTTCTTCGCGGCCGGGTCGTCGATGAGGACGATGGTCGGCTGCTCCTCGAAGATCTTGTGAGCGGCCTCGACCGTGACCTCGCGGGCGAACGTCGCGTGGACGGACAGCGAGTGCGTGGTGACGACCGGGACGCGCACGCACGTCGCGGAGACCTTCAGGTCCGGGATGCCGAGGATCTTGCGGGCCTCGTTGCGGACCTTGAGCTCCTCCGACGACCAGCCGTCGTCCTTGAGCGAACCCGCCCACGGCACCACGTTGAGCACCAGCGGAGCCGGGAACGGCGAGTCCTCTGCCGACAGACCGGCGGCGGCGAGCGCCTGCGCCACGTCACCCGCGACGACACCCGCCTCCTTGCCGGCCAGCGCGCTGACCTCGGCGTACAGGCGGTCGACGCCGGACTGCCCTGCGCCGGACGCGGCCTGGTACGAGGCCACGACCAGTTCCTTGAGCTCGAACTCGCGGTGCAGGGCACCGAGCGACGCCATCATCGACAGCGTCGTGCAGTTCGGGTTCGAGATGATGCCGCGCGGGCGGTTGTCGATCTGGTCCGCGTTGACCTCGGGCACGACCAGCGGCACGTCCGCGTCCATCCGGAACGCACCGGAGTTGTCGATCGCGATGGCACCGCGGGAAGCGGCGATCGGGGCCCACTCGGCCGAGACCTCGTCCGGCACGTCGAACATCGCGATGTCGACGCCGTCGAACGCCTCTGGCGAGAGCGCGATGACCGTCAGCTCCTGGCCGCGCACGCTGATCTTCTTGCCCGCCGACCGCGGCGACGCGATCAGCCGGACCTCGCCCCACGGGAAGTCGGAGCGGGTGTTCATGATGTCGATCATCACGGTGCCGACGGCACCGGTCGCGCCAACCAGCGCGAGTACAGGCGCGGTCATCGTCCAGTCCCTGCGTAAACGACGGCCTCTTCGTCGCCACCGAGCTCGAACGCGTCGTGCAGGGCACGGACGGCGTCGTCGAGCTGGGTGTCGCGGCAGATGACCGAGATGCGGATCTCCGAGGTGGAGATGATGTCGATGTTGACGCCGGCCGTGGCCAGCGCCTCGCAGAACGTCGCCGTGACGCCGGGGTGCGAACGCATGCCCGCGCCGATCAGCGACACCTTGCCGACGTGCTCGTCGTAGAGGACCTGGTCGAACCCGATCTCGCCGCGCGCCTTCTCGAGCGCCGCGACGGCACGCGGACCGTCGACCTTGGCCAGCGTGAACGTGATGTCGGTGCGCCCGGACGCGGCCTGCGAGACGTTCTGCACGACCATGTCGATGTCGAGCTCGGCCTGCGCCACGACCCGGAAGATCTTGGCCGCGATGCCGGGGTGGTCGGGGACGGCGGTCACGGTGATCTTGGCTTCAGACCGGTCGTGCGCGACGCCGGTGATCATCGCCTGTTCCACGGGAAGGTCCTCCACTGAACCGGACACGATGGTTCCGGTCTTGTTGCTGAACGAAGAGCGGACGTGCACGGGGACGTTGTAGCGCCGGGCGTACTCCACGCAGCGGAGCATCAGCACCTTGGCGCCACAGGCGGCCATCTCGAGCATTTCCTCGTACGTGATCGTGTCGAGCTTCTTCGCGTTCGGCACGATGCGCGGGTCGGCGGTGTAGACGCCGTCCACGTCGGTGTAGATCTCGCACACGTCGGCCTTGGTCGCCGCCGCGAGCGCCACCGCGGTGGTGTCGCTGCCGCCACGGCCGAGCGTGGTGATCTCCTTCGAGTCCTGCGAGACGCCCTGGAAGCCCGCGACGATCGCGATGGCCCCCTCGGACGTCGCGTCCTGGATCCGGCTGGGAGTCACGTCGATGATCCGGGCTTTGCCGTGCACCGAGGTGGTGATCACGCCTGCCTGCGAGCCCGTGTACGAGCGCGCCTCGGCACCGAGCGAGTGGATCGCCATCGCGAGCAGCGACATCGAGATCCGCTCGCCCGAGGTGAGCAGCATGTCGAGCTCACGTGCGGGCGGCACCGGGGACACCTGGCGGGCGAGGTCGAGCAGCTCGTCGGTCGTGTCACCCATGGCGGACACGACGACCACGACGTCGTTCCCCGCCTTTTTGGTCGCGACGATGCGCTCGGCCACGCGTTTGATCCGCTCGGCACTCTCAACCGATGAACCGCCGTACTTCTGGACGACGAGCGCCACCGACCCAACCTCCTTCACGCGACTAAAACTGCACGTCGTAGGCAGCCTACCCGGACCACCTGGTGAGACTCTGGAGCCGTGACGCGCGTGACTACTCTGTCCGGGTGTCGTCGATCGCCTTTGACGTGGAGGACCCAGCAGCCGTGCATGAGAGCACTGCGCGCACACGGCTGGCCGAGGCGCTCAGACACCCCGCCGCGCTCTGGACGGCTCCGGCGCTGATCTACCTGTTCGTGCGACAGGTCGGTCTCTTCGTGCTGCAGCTGGTCGTCGAGTACCAGAACAAGACCACCGGCAAGACCGACACGTCCGTCGACAACCTGAAGTCGTGGGACGGCGAGTGGTTCCTCGGCATCGCCCAGGGCGGCTACAACGACGTGCCGCAACGCCTGACCGACGCGGCGGGCCACCGCACGGCCGAGACCCCGCTGGCGTTCTTCCCCGGCTACCCCGCGCTCATCAGGTGGGTGGACGGCCTGCCGGGCGTGGACCTGGTGGGCGCAGCCTTCGCGGTCAGCCTGATCAGCGGCCTGTTCTGCGCGTACGGCCTGTTCGTCCTGGGCCGCACGGTCCGCGACGGCTCCTCGCGCGCGGGCCTGATCCTGGTCACGCTCTTCGCCGCCTCCCCCATGGCCGTGGTCCTGTCCATGACCTACTCCGAGGCCACGTTCTGCGCGTTCGCGATCTGGTCCCTGGTGGGCGTGGTCAAAAAGCGCTGGATCCTCGCCGGCGTCTGCTGCGCCGCAGCGGGCCTGGTCCGCCCCACCGCAGCGGCCCTCATCGCGGCAGTGGGCCTCGCGGTCGTGGTGGCGGTGATCGCGAACCGCCGCGACTGGCGCGCGTGGGCAGGCGGCCTGATCGCCCCGCTGGGCATGCTCAGCTACCTGGCCTGGGTCTCGTTCCGCACCGGCGACCTCGCGGGCTGGTTCGGCGTGCAGCAACGCGGCTGGAACTCGAAGTTCGACGGGGGCGCCGCCACCTGGGAGTTCAGCCTCAGCCACCTCGGCAACCCGCGCTCGGTCCTCGAAACCGGCACGGTCTGGCTCCTGGCCCTGGCCATCGTCCTGGTCTTCTACGCCTTCCAGCGCCGCCTGGAGTGGCCGCTGATCGCGTACGGCCTGGGCGTCCTGGCCATGGACATCGGCTCGAACGGCCTGATGAACTCGAAGGCCCGCCTCCTGCTCCCAGCCTTCACCCTGCTGATCCCACTGGCCCTGGTCCTGGCCCGCCGCCGCCCGTCCACGGTCCTGACGGTGCTGGGCATGGCCATCCTGTTCAGCGCCTGGTTCGGCGCCTACTCCCTGGCCGTTTGGCAGTATGCGATCTGATGAACGAGCTGATCTCGAGCCGCAGAAGCCCAAGAGCCTTCGACGCTGAGGCCACCGTCTCCGACGACGAACTCCGCACCCTGCTGGAAGCAGCCCGCTGGGCCCCGTCCCACGGCAACAGCCAGCCGGCCCGCTTCGTGGTCGGCCACCGAGGCACGGCCACGTTCACGAAGATCTTCGAAACCCTCCGCCCAGGCAACAAGACCTGGGCCCACCGCGCGTCGATCCTCCTGATCGGCTGCGTGATCACCCAGGACGACCGGGGCGACCTCCCCAACGTGGAGTTCGGCCTGGGCCTGGCCATGGAGAACATCGCTCTCCAAGCAGTGGACCTGGGCCTCATCGCCCACATGATGGGCGGCTTCGACAAGCAAGCCGCCCACGACACCTTCTCGATGCCCGACGACGTCCGCCCCCTGGTGGCCATGGCCATCGGCCGCCAGGGCGATCTCGAAGACCTCCCCGAGGACCTTCAAGCCCGCGAACAGCGAGAACGCCGCCGCCACCCGCTCTCGGAAACGGTCTTCACCGACACCTGGGGCCAGTCACTGTTCGGCTGAGAAGTACCGCGACGCGACATCGTCGTGCAGCGGAAACGCCAACGGCTCCCACTCGAAGATGACCTTGCGCTCAGAAGCCTCGTCGTTGGGCACGAACGGCGGCAGGTCCTCAACACCGATCGCGGGCGCCGTGGCGAACAACAGCACCGTGCCACCATCCGGCGTCGACACGAAGTGCAGGGGCCGCAACCCGTCGGGATCAACCCGAACCCCGGCCTCTTCCTCCAACTCGCGAGCAGCACTCTGCTGCCACGACTCCCCGTAGTCCATGAACCCGCTGACGAACGCCAGCTCCCCCACCGGCGGAATGGCCCGCCGCACAGTCAACAGCCCAGTCCGCGCCCCGTCCTTGACCGGCACGAGCAGCACCACGACAGGCACCGGGTTGGCCCACACCACGTGCCCACACCCACCGCACGTGCGCGGGTAACCAGCCGTGTCCTCATACCGGGCCCCACAGCTGTTGCAGAAGTCGTCGCGCGCCATGGTCAAAACCTAGTTCAGGCGCCTAACGAGCCTCAGGACGATCGCTCGAACGACCAACCAGAACACCGCCGCGAGCCCGAAGTTGACGATGACCCTCAACTCGGCATCAGCAGGCGAGAACAGATCCTTGAACGCCAGCGCCACAGGTTCAGCCACGGCCTTGACCGTGCTGGTGATGGGGTTGTCGGGGTTGGCCCCGCCGACGGTCAGCACGACGTGAACGACGAGCACGACCGCCAGCGCGAGGCCGACCCAACTGACAACCGCTGCGGCGATCCCGACCACGCGCGTTCGCATAGGTCAGGAATCTACTACTCAGTAGCGAGACACCGCACGTGCGAGCAAACCAGTCACGACCAGCCAGAACACGGCGGCCAGACCGTAGTTCAAGAACACGTCGACGTTGTAGTTGCCGGTGTTGAACAACCCCGGGAAGAACAGGGCGAGGGGCTCGGCGAGGGACTGGATGAACTTGAAGAACGCGTTGGCCTGGTTAGCGCCAAGCACGATCATCAGGATGTAGAGGACCTCGATGAGGGCGAAGAGCGCGCCGATGCCGCTGATCACGCGGGAAGCCGTGCCGCGGCCACTGGTCGTACGTAATCTGGACATACATGAGCTTTTCCCGGATTCGAGCCCGGCAAAACTTGCGGACCGACCACTACCCCGAGGCCGAGGCTGAAGGCGACCTCGGCACGGCTTACGGAACCAGAGCGAACCCAAAACATCCCACGATCCGGTCCCCGAGTTCCACAACAGCCCAATCTGTGACTACCCTGTCCCTCGTGTGGCGTTCCCTCCTGCTTCGCTGCCGTGACGGGGTCTGATCAGACCGGCCCCCCGTCGCGGGATTCAGCGTTGCCGCCGGTCGTTCCCATGAGACGACCCGCAGGAGCACACCAAAATGACCCCGAGCGACGCCTACACCTCAGCTGACGCGTACACCTCCGGCACCAGCCGAATCCGCCAGCCCGCCCGCCAGGCGCCAGCACAGCAGCCCACCTGGAACCGCCAACTCGGCAGCAGCATGCCCTTCCACCGCTACCGCCCGTTCCACGAGCTGGTAGAGGTCATCGACGTCCCGGACCGCACCTGGCCCACCAAACGAGCACAAACCGCCCCCCAGTGGTGCGCGGTAGACCTGCGGGACGGCAACCAGGCCCTGATCGACCCCATGTCGCCGGCCCGCAAGCGCAAGATGTTCGACCTCCTGGTCCGCATGGGCTTCAAGGAGATCGAGGTCGGCTTCCCGGCAGCCAGCCAGACCGACTTCGACTTCGTCCGAGAGATCATCGAAGACGGCGCCATCCCGGACGACGTGACGATCCAGGTCCTCACCCAGTGCCGAGAAGAGCTGATCGCCAGGACCTTCGAGTCCCTGCGCGGAGCCAACAAGGCCATCGTCCACTTCTACAACTCGACGTCGATCCTCCAGCGCCGAGTGGTCTTCAGGTCCGACAAGGACGGCATCAAGAAGATCGCCACGGACGCCGCGAAGTTCGCGAAGCAGCAGGAAGCCGACTACCCGGAAACCGACTTCCGCTACGAGTACTCCCCCGAGTCGTACACGGGCACCGAGCTGACCTACGCGCTCGAGGTCTGCAACGCGGTCACCGAGGTCATCCAGCCGACCCCGGAGAAGCCGCTGATCATCAACCTGCCGGCCACGGTCGAAATGGCCACGCCGAACGTCTACGCGGACAGCATCGAGTGGATGTCCCGCAACCTGGCCCAGCGCGACTCGATCATCCTGAGCCTGCACCCGCACAACGACCGCGGCACGGGCGTCGCGGCGGCCGAGCTGGGGTACCTGGCCGGCGCGGACCGCATCGAGGGCTGCCTGTTCGGCAACGGTGAGCGCACCGGCAACGTCTGCCTGGTCACGCTGGCGATGAACATGTTCAGCCAGGGCATCGACCCGCAGATCGACTTCTCCGACATCGACGAGATCCGCCGCACCGTCGAGTACTGCAACCAGCTGCCGGTGCCCGAGCGGCACCCGTACGGCGGCGACCTGGTCTTCACGGCGTTCTCCGGCAGCCACCAGGACGCCATCAAGAAGGGCTTCGAGGCCCTGGAGGCCGACGCCAAGGACGCGGGCCAGCACGTCGACGACTTCCCGTGGGAGGTCCCGTACCTGCCGATCGACCCGAAGGACGTCGGCCGCAACTACGAGGCCGTCATCCGGGTCAACTCGCAGTCCGGCAAGGGCGGCGTGGCGTACCTGATGAAGCAGGAGCACCACCTCGACCTGCCGCGGCGCCTGCAGATCGAGTTCTCGCGGGTGATCCAGGAGGTCACCGACACGCAGGGCGGCGAGATCAACCCGAAGGAGATGTGGGACGCGTTCGCGGAGGAGTACCTCCACGGCCGGGTGCCGCTGTACCTGCTGAAGCACCGCGCGTCGTCGGACGGCAGCGGCCACGAGGAGATCACCGCGACGCTGCTGATCGACGGCGAGCAGCAGGAGATCACGGGGTCCGGCAACGGCCCGATCGCCGCGTTCGTCGACGCGCTGGCGTCGGTGGGCTACGACGTTCGGGTGCTGGACTACGCCGAGCACGCGCTGTCCGCCGGTGACGACGCCCGTGCCGCCGCCTACCTCGAGTGCGCCGTGGGCGACCGCGTCCTGTGGGGCGTGGGCATCGACTCGTCCACGGTCGCGGCGAGCTTCCGCGCGATCGTGAGCGCAGTCAACCGCGCTAACCGGTGACCAGCGACGGGGAGGACGCGTGCGGCACCAACTGCCGCGGCGCGCCCTCCCCGTTCGCCTGCACGGCCCAGATGCCCTCGCCCGGCAGGCCGTAGGCGATGGTGTCGTTGTCGAGCCACACCACCTGGTCGTCGATCCCACGCGTCTCGGCCAGGGGCGTTTCCACCATCGTGGTCAGGTCCAGCACGTGCTCGCGCCACGGTCGCGCGCCATCGCCCGCCACCCGCTTCTTGAACGCCACGCGCTTGCCGTCCGGTGAGAGCGACGGGCATTCGGCATTCTCCCGCAACGGTTTCGCCGACTCCTCGACGGCGTCGCCCTGGATCAGGTACGTCCTGCCGGCGGTGCTCATGGTCGCGTAGTACGTGCGGTCGTCCGCGGTGAACGTGACACCCCAGAAGTTCATGTCGCCGGCCATCTTCATGCCGGCGATCCGCGTGCCCTCGATGTTGCTGGAGTACACCTCGGTCTGCTGGTCGAGGATCGCGGTCCGGGTCGAGAACGTCCCGGCCTGGGAGTACGAGTCACCGGTGACGAAGGTCGTCCACGACGCCATCCGCCCGTCCGCCGACAGCTTGGCGCGGTTCGCCACGCCCGCCACGTCCACGCGCCGGCGCTCCGTCAACGTCCGGTCGACGAACACCGCCGTCGAACCGGGGATCGGGCGCGAACCGTCCGCGAGGCACAGACCCTGCTGGGCAGCGGTGTAGAAACGCTTGCAGGACAACGAGCTCACCCGGCGAGGCCCGCCCGGCGCCGACAGCGGCACCGAGGCGACCTTCCCGGTCACGTCGTCCACGAACAGCAGCCGGCCCGGCGTCAGCTCGACCGGTCCGGCTTCGACAGCGACGGCCACCTCATCCGGAGAGCGCAGGGCGTAGGCGGTCGCGCCCAAGCCCAGCGCGATCACCGCCGCGACGACGATCAGGATCCTCACCACGCGAACCACGTCCACAGGGCACCGAACAGGACCGAGGAGCAGGCCCGAGCGAGCACCTGGCCGGTCTGGAGCAGGGCCAGACCGGACGTGCGCAGTTCGTCGGGCATCAACGGACCTGCGACGGCCATCAGCACGCCGTCCGTGCACGCGTAGAACAACCCGTGCAGCAGCAGAACACCGACGAGCAAAGAAATCCCGGACGTGCCGGCGAGCAGCACGTACGCCCCGAACAGCGCGAGGTGACCGGCGAGGAAGATCCGCCACCGCCCGACCCGGTCGGCGAGCGCCCCCATCGGCACGGCGGCGAGCAGGTACACGCCGGCCGTGCCGAGGGGCAGCAACGCGATGTAGGCGACCTCGACGTTCAGCTTCTTCTGCAGCAACAGGTAGATGAACCCGTCGCCCAGCGTCAGGAACCCGAGTCCGCACGCGACCAGGCAGACCCGCCGGAACGGCCTGGACCGCAGCAGCCCGAAGGCGTTCCTCAGCGACACCGCGACGCGTGGCAACACGTCACGGTGGTCGCGGACGAAGAGCACGAGCACCAGGAAACCCAGTGCCGCGAAGCAGAAACTGACGACGAACACCACGTCGTAACGCGCCGGGAGCGTCCACAAGAGACAGAACGCCACCAGCGGGCCGAGGAACGCACCGACGGTGTCCATGGCGCGGTGGACACCGAAGGCGCGTCCGAGCGCGGAGGGCTCGCTGCTCAACGTGATCAGCGCGTCCCTCGGCGCGGTGCGCAAGCCCTTGCCGGTCCGGTCACCGGCCAGCACGAGCCCCATCGCGGTGGCGGAGGTCCCGGCGGCGAGCAGTCCGAGTTTGCCCACCGCCGAGATCCCGTAACCCAGACCGGCCACGAGCTTGCGCCGTTGCCAGCGGTCGGCCGCATGACCGCCGGCAACACGAACCAGTGCCGTGACACCGGTGTAGATGCCGTCGAGCACACCGAACTGCAGCGGGGAGAATCCCAGCCCCAGCACGAGGTAGAGCGGCAGGATCGCGGTCACCATCTCGGACGAGACGTCCGTGAGCAGTGACACCGCGCCCAGAGCGAGCACGTTCGCGGCGATCCTGCCGGTGCCACCCGCGGCGGGAGCTTGTCGAGCTGTTGCGATGTACACGACGGCCTCCGAATCAACGACAGGTGTACGGACCGGCCTTGTCGCGCACCGTTCCGGCCGTGTCGATGACCTCCCACGAGTAGGAGCGGCCGGAGAGGGTGAGCTTCATGACGCCGTGGCTGTCCGCGAACCACTTCTCGACGCCGGTGCGCGGGTTGACCTCGTCGTAGAGGTAGTCGCCGCCGATGCCGACGATCGCCGCGCGCATGCCGTTGGTCTCGTCCACCGAACCGCTCTTGTTCAACGGCTTCAGGCGCTCGTAGTGGTGGTCGTGACCGTTGAACACGACGTCGGCCTTGGCGTCCGCGAACGCGTTCCACAGCGGTGCCATCACGGACTTGTCGCCGTACTGGCCGGAGTTGAACCGCGGGTGGTGCCAGTAGCCGACGACGCACGGCTTGGTGTTCGCAGCCAGGTCGTTCTTCAGCCAGGTCAGCTGGGTGGAGTCGCTACCGGTCTCGTAGAGCGTGTTCGAGTCGAACGACACGAAGTGGAACTCGCCGGCTTCCCAGCTGTAGTACGGCTTTCCCTGCGGGTAGGCCTGCGTGCCGAAGTACGACTTGTAGCCGTTGAGGTTGTCCTCCCACTCGTGGTTGCCGGTCGCGGGGTGCGTGATGCTCTTGTACTTGCCCCACGACTTGTCGTAGTGGGCCATGAACTCCGTGAGCTTGCCGCTGTCGTACTGGTTGTCGCCGACCGTCAGGATGTGGTTCGGCTTGATCTGGTCGATGAGCTTCGCGGTCTCGTAGTGCTCGGTGTTCGTCAGCGACGCGATGTCGCCGGCGACGACGACCGTGATGGTGTCGCCGGGTCCGGCCGGCTGGGTCGTCACCTGCACCGCGTTGCTCGCGGGACCGAGGTTGCCCGCCGCGTCACGGGCGCGAACGGTGTAGGTGAACGCCGTGCCGGACGCCAGGCCCGTGTCGGTGAACGACGTGCCGGTGGGTGAGCCGACGACGCTGCCGTTGCGCAGGACGTCGTAGCCGGTCACGCCGACGTTGTCGGTCGCGGCCGTCCACTGCAGACTCACCGAGCTCGACGTGGTGCCGGTCGAGACGAGGCCGGTGGGTGCCGTCGGGGCGGTGTTGTCACCGTTGGGGTTGCTGCCGTAGACCTCCATCTCCCACAGCGAGTAGCCGTAGGACGTACCGCGCTTGGTGCCGTAGATCCGCACGTAGCGGCCGGACGTGGCGATGGCGACGTCGTCGATGCCACCGTTCTGGCCGGTCATCGTCTTCTTCGTGCTCCACGTCGACCCGTCGGTCGAAGTCTGGATCTTGTACTCCGACGCGTACGCGACCTCCCAGTTCAGCTTGATCCTGGAGATGGTGGCGTTGCCGCCGAGGTCGACGGCGATCCACTCGGGGTCGTGGCCTTCGAGGCTCGCCCAGCGGGTCGTCGTGCTGCCGTCGACTGCGTTGGCACCGCCGAAGGTCGCCGCTTCGACCGACGACACGGTGGTGGGCTTGTTGGCGGAGAGCAGGACGTCGGCCGCGTTGGCGGTGCCTGATGCCGCGAGAGGCGGTATCACCAGCGCCAACACCGCCACCACGACGCCTGTTCGGGTGTGTTTTCTGATCACTTCGTCCTCCTGGGCAAGGGCAGCGGCTCGAAGTATTGGTAAAGAAGCTTTCCTAATTGATTTCGGAGGCTAGTTGTGGCCCAGGACACAGGTCAACGGCGGAACTGGCCGTTGAACGCGTGACAGATCGGAGCTTTACCGGCAGAACCGAGCAGTCATCACGTGTCACGCACTGACTGGTTGAAGCGCCACAGAACGGCGTGCGCGACCAAACCCGCGGCCGCACCCTGGATCAGGCCCAGCAGGAGGCAGCGCACCCAGTCATACGAGCTGACCTGACTGACCGGATCGGACAGTGAAACGACGGCGCCGACCACGGCGGCGAGCCCGATGAAGATCCGGAACTGGTACCGGGAATTCCCGGTGCGTGACGGCCAGTCATGCCCGTTCGAACAGCGGGCAGGGCCGTTCGGAGCAGCCCGGCGCGCTGTCCAGGCGAGCAGCGCCAGGCCTCCGAGGGACGACACGTACCCGACCACGTTGTAGAGGCGGTGCGGTCCGATGACCGACACGTTCAGCCAGTCCCACCGCTGAACGAACCACCCGTCCGTCTGCGTGAAGCCGTCCCACAGCAGATGCGTGAGCACGCCCACCACGATGGACAACGCGCGCACGAACGGCTGACGGAAGCCACCGGGGCGTTGCACGCGGTCCCGCACGAACGTCGGCGCCAACGCCATCAGCGAAGGCAGCATCACCCGTCCGGCCAGCAGCAACACCACCGCGGCGAGGGATCCGCCGAGCACGTCGTGGGTCGGCAGGAACGGCAGGTAGTAGCCCACGTCGGGTGCTACGGCGCCCGCCACGAGCCCTGGGAACCAGAGGTGCCGGCGCAACGGCAGCACGGCGGCCGGATGCGCGAGCGTGAACGGCACGTGACCAGCCTAGGGCCGCAACCGGCAGCCTTTGCCCCGTATTTCGACGTTCAGACGGGTGCATCGCGCCCTGCTGGGCGCCGGAAGACGCGGTGAAGGCTGCCGGTTGCGGCCCTGGATCGACTCCGCCACCTGTGGGCACGCTGAAGAAACACCCAGGTCGGGATTGTTCATCTGCGTCACGTACGTTCACGGATCATGAGCACCACAGCCGCCAGTCTCGTCGTGCTGTTCCTGGTCGCCGTCGTGCCACTGGCACCGACGGAGGCCGTGCTCATCGGCGCCGGTGTCCTGGCTGCGTCCGGTGAGGTTCCGCTGTACCTCGTGGTCGCGGTCGCCGCGGCCGGCTGCCTGATCGCCGACATGATCAACTTTACCGCGGGTCGGCGGATGGGCATGAAGGCCCTCGACAAGGTCAACAAGAACGCCAAGGCGCGGGCCATGGTCGTGTGGACGGCGGACCAGCTCGCGTCCAAGGGCGAGACCATCCTCATCGCGGCGCGGTTCCTGCCCGCGGGTGGGATCGTCGGGGCGTTGCTGGCGGGTGCGCTGAAGTGGCCGCTGCGCAGGTTCGTGCCGGTCGCCGCGGTCGGGTCGACGCTGTGGAGCGTCTACCCCGCCACCGTCGGGTACATCGGCGGTCAGATCATCGACGACGCCTGGCTCGCGATGCTGCTGTCGTTCGCCGTGGCCACGCTCATCTCCATCCCGGTCGGCATGGCGATCCGTGCGCGCAACGCCAGCCGCACCCTCTCGTACGCCGAGGCGTCGTCGTAGAGCACCGCGAACCGGTCCGCGGCGGTCAGGAGGGCGTCGAGCTCGAACGCCAGCTGCGCGTCGCCGGTCAGCCGTTCCAGCAGTGAGAACCAGCGCAGGGTGAAGAGCATGAGCACCTCGCGCACGCGGCCGGGGCGTGCTGCGAACTCGGAGCGCGTCACCACGAAGAAGCAGCCGCCGGGGAACACGCGGCGCTTCGAGTAGTCGAGCCAGCGTTCGCACAGGTCCAGTGCGGTGCCGCCGGCGGTCACGACCTCGCGCGCGAAGATCTCCGCAGCTGTGTGGACGGTCGCGATCTGCAGTTCTTCCTTGGCGCCGAAGTGCGAGAACACCCCGCTCTTGCTCATGCCGAGCTCGACCGCGAGCCGCCCAATCGTGACTCCTTCGAGCCCTTCGACGGACGCGATCTCGGCGGCCCTCAGCAATATCGCCCCGCGACTGTCCACCGCACCACTGAACCGTCACCCACTAGAGCCCCACTCGCCACTGGCGTGAGACACGCGGGAGCCCCGCGTACCCTTTTTCGGTACGCGGGGCTCCCGCGTGAACTTTGAAACTAGGGGTTGAGGGCCTCGGTTACTGAGGCTGGGCCTACCAGAGGGACGTCTGGGGAGATGCCGTCGTCCTCCTCGATCAGGATCGGCTTCACCTCGTGCGGCTGGATCTCGCCGGACTGGATCTGCTCGGCCCAGTGGCACGCCACCTTGTGACCCGGCTTGAGCTCGCGCAGCGCCGGGCGTTCGGTGTCGCACCGGGTCTGCTGCCGCCACGGGCACCGGGTGTGGAACCGGCAGCCGTTCGGCGGGTTCGCGGGCGACGGGAGGTCACCGGCGAGCAGGATCCGTTCGCGCCGGTCCTCGACCACCGGGTCGGGCACCGGGATCGCCGACAGCAGCGCCCGCGTGTACGGGTGCAGCGGCTCGGCGTAGAGGTCCTCGGACGTGGCCTCCTCGACCAGTCCGCCGAGGTACATCACGCCGACCCGGTCGGAGATGTGCTTCACGACGGCGAGGTCGTGCGCGATCACCAGGTAGGTCAGGCCGAACTGCTCCTGCAGCTCTTCCAGCAGGTTCACGACCTGGGCCTGCACCGAGACGTCCAGAGCGGACACCGGCTCGTCGGCGACGATCAGGTCCGGGTTGAGCGCCAGCGCGCGGGCGATGCCGATGCGCTGCCGCTGACCGCCGGAGAACTCGTGCGGGTACTTGCGCAGCGCCGTCGTCGGCAGGCCCACGGCCGACAGCAGCTCGCGGAGCCGCTTCGACGTGGATTCCTTGCCCTCGTCCAGGTCGTGCGCCCGCAGGCCCTCGACCAGGATCGACTCCACGGACTGGCGCGGGTCGAGCGACGACAGCGGGTCCTGGAAGACCATCTGGATCCGGCGCCGCATCTTGCGCAGCTCCTCGCCCTTCAGGGTCGAGAAGTCGTGCCCGTCGAAGACCATCTTCCCGGCCGTGGGCTCGTTCAGCCGCAGCATCGCCCGCCCGAGGGTGGACTTGCCGCAGCCGGACTCGCCGACCAGGCCGTACGTCTCGCCGCGCTTGATCTCCAGGTCGACGCCGTCCACCGCGTAGACGTAGCCGACGGTCTTGTCGAAGAACACGCCCCGCTTGATCGGGAAGTGCACCTTCATGTCCTGGACCGAGACCAGGGTCTCGCTCATACCGGCACCTCCTCGGCGGCGGGAGTTCCCGGCACCACCGGGTTGTGGCAGCGGAGCAGGCGACCCAGCTGGTCCTCTTCCGCGGGCGTGACCTGAACGCAGATGTCCAGCGCGTTCGGGCAGCGGGGTGCGAACGCGCACCCCTCCGACCACGGGATGTTGTCGGCGACGGAACCCTTGATCGGCGTCAGCTTCTCGCCGGGCGCCGCGTCCAGGCGCGGGATCGAGGACAGCAGGCCGTGCGTGTACGGGTGGCGCGGCTCGGCGAAGAGCTTGTGCCGCATGGCCTTCTCGACGACCTTGCCGCCGTACAGCACGTTGACCTCGTCGCACAGGCCCGCGACGACACCCAGGTCGTGGGTGATCATCACGAGTGCGGTGCCGAGGTCCTGCACCAGTTCCTTCATAAGCGACAGGATCTGGGCCTGGATGGTCACGTCCAGCGCCGTCGTCGGCTCGTCCGCGATCAGCAGCTTCGGCCGGCACGCCAGCGCGATCGCGATGAGCGCGCGCTGCCGCATGCCGCCGGAGAGCTGGTGCGGGTACTCCTTGAGCCGGCGGTTCGGGTCAGGGATGCCGACCTTGTCGAGCAGGTTCTTCGCCTCGATCATGGCCTCCTTGCGGGGCATGCCGCGGTGCCGTTCGAGCACCTCGGTGACCTGCAGGCCGATCGGGACGACGGGGTTGAGCGAGGACAGCGGGTCCTGGAAGACCATGCCGAGATCGCGGCCACGACGGTCGCGCATCTCCTTGTCCGAGAGCTTCAGCAGGTCCGTGCCGTCGTAGGAGACGGTGCCGGTGATCTTGGCGCCGCGCTTGGGCAGCAGACCCATGATCGCCAACGATGTCACGGACTTGCCGCAGCCCGACTCGCCGACGAGACCGACCGTCTGGCCGGGCTCGACGTCGAAGCTGACGCCGTCGACCGCGCGGAACGGCTCCTCGCCCTTGCGCTGGAACACGACGGTGAGGTCACGAACTTCGAGCAGTGCCACGACGACTCACCGCCTGTTCTTCGGGTCGAGGGCTTCGCGCAGCGTCTCGCCCATGAGCGTGAAGCCGAGCGCGACGATGATGATGCAGATCGCGGGCCACGCGGCGAGGTGCGGGTGGGTGTCGAACACCTTCTGCACGTCACCGAGCATCTGACCCCACTCCGGCACCCGGTCGTCCGGGTTGCCGAGGCCGAGGAACGACAGCGCCGCCGCCTCGATGATCGCGGTGGCGAGCACCAGGGTGGACTGCACGATCACCGGGCCGAGCGAGTTCGGCAGCATGTGCCGGAACACGATCGCGCCCTTCTTCACGCCGAGCGCCGTCGCCGCCAGCACGTGGTCGCTGTGCCGTTGCGCCAGCATCGAGCCGCGCAGCAACCGGGCGAACACCGGGATCTGCACGATCGCGACCGCGAGGATCACGGTGAACTGGCTGGGCCGCGCGAACATCGCCGCGATCGAGAACGCCAGCAGCAGCGACGGCAGCGAGAGCATGACGTCGACCAGACGCATGACGGCCGAGTCGACCCAACCGCCGATGGCGCCCGCGAGCGTGCCCAGGATCAGGCCGCCGGACAGGCCGATCAGCGTCGCACCGACACCGACGATCAACGTCTGCTGCGAGCCGACCAGCAGTCGCGACAGGAAGTCGCGGCCCTGGAGGTCACCACCGAGCGGGTGGCCCGGCTGAGCGGGCGGGATCTCGTTGCGCGCCTTCACGACCTGGTCGATCAGCATCGGATCGGCCGGGTTGTGCGGGGCGAGCCACGGCGAGAGCAGCGAGATCGCGATGAAGATGCCGATGATCACCGCGCCGGTGAGGAACACCGGACTGCGGCGCAGCCTCTTCCACGCGCTCGCGGCCAGCGAGACGCCCGCAGTCTCGGCGAGACCGTCGATCTTGTCCTTCTTGGAGGAAAGTCCGAGAACCACAGCGCTCACCTCGTCCTGATGCGCGGGTCGATGACCGCGTACGACAGGTCGACCAGCAGGTTGACCACGACGTAGACGATGGTCGCCATGATGATCAGCAACAGCAGCACCGGGTAGTCACGGCGTTCGAACCCGATGGCGAGCGCCTCGCCGACACCGGCGAACGAGAACACCTTCTCGGTGAGCACCGCGCCGGACAGCAGCGCGCCCGTCTGCAGACCGATCGTCGTGACGACCGGAAGCATCGCGTTGCGCAGCACGTGCCGGCGGCGGATCACCGGTGCGGTGAGGCCCTTCGACTCGGCCGTGCGCACGAAGTCCTCGTCGAGCACGTCGAGCACGGCGGCACGGGTGATCCGGAAGATCACCGCGAACGGGATGGTGGCCAGCGCGATCGCGGGCAGGATCAGGTGTTCCAGCGCGTTGAACGTCGCGTCCCACTCACCGGTGATGATGCCGTCGAGCGTGAAGAACCCGGTGACGCGCGTGGCGTCGATGGCGTCCTGACGACCGCTGGACGGCAGGCCGAGCCCGGAGGCCGCCACGTCCTTGAGCACGTAGGCCAGGAAGAACACCGGAACGGCGACGCCGATGAGCGAGCCGACCACGCTGAGGTTGTCGAACCAGCTGCCGCGGCGCTTCGCGGCGAGGTACCCGAGCGGAACGCCGATCGCGATCGCGATCAGGATCGCGAAGAAGCTCAGCTCGAGCGTCGCGGGGAACCGCTGGAGGAAGATGTCGAGCGCCGAGTCACCGGGCTGAACACCGGTGGAGACGCCGAAGTCACCGGTCGCCGCGCGACCGAGGAACTTGAAGTACTGGACCACGATCGGCTGGTCGAGGCCGAGCTGCTTGGTGAGGGCTGCGCGCGACTCCGGCGTAGCGCGTTCTCCCAGGAGGGCCGAAACCGGCCCTCCTGGGAGAAGTCGCAACCACGCGAAGAGCAGCAGCGAGAGCACCAGCACCACGCCGACCAGCTGAATCAGCCGTCGAATCGTGTAGCGGAGCACTTGAGCTACCCCGTTGTTCTCTTGTGGTGGGAGCTAGTCAGCTCAGCCCTTGGAGGCCGGGCCGAACTTCTCGTCGGTCAACGGGCTCGGGACGACACCCTTGATGTCCGACTTCAACACCAGAGCGGGCGGGGAGTGCGAGATCGGGATCGCGGGGAGGTACTCCTCCATGATCCGCTTGTTGATGTCCTCGTACAGCTTGGTGCGCTTGCCCTCGTCCGGCTCGGAGTTGGCCTTCGCCAGGTCCGTCTTCAGCGTGTTGCCCCACGCCGACACACCGGTGTTGAAGCGGTTGTCGGTGCGGCCGAAGAAGGTGCCGACCCAGTTGTGCGCGGTGCCGTTGTCACCGGTCCAGCCGAGCAGGAACAGGTCCGGGATGCTGTTGTCGACGTCGGTCAGGTAGCCGCCGTTCCACGGCTTGGTGACGACCTCGAACGTGATGCCGGCCTTCTCCAGGTCACCGGAGATCGCACCGAAGAGGTCCTTCGGCGACGGCATGTACGGGCGGGTGACCTCGGACGGCCAGTAGAACTTCAGCTTGAGGTTCTCCGCACCGGCCTCCTTCAACAGGGACTTGGCCTTCTCGAGGTCGTAGCCGACGGCCTTGATGTCCTTGTTGTAGCCGTTCACGGTGTCGGGCATGAACTGCGTCGCGACCTTGGCACCCTCGGGCAGCTGCGACTTGACCAGCTGCTCGCGGTTGATCGCGTACATGATCGCCTGGCGGACCTTGAGGTCGGCGAGCTTCGGGTTGTTCTTCTGGTTGATGCCCAGGTAGAACACGTTGAACGCCGGGCGGATCGCGACGTTGAAGCCGTCGGACTTCAGGCCGGCCCAGTCGGCCGCGTTCGGCAGGTCGTAACCGTCGATGTCGCCGGCCTTGAGCGCCTGCTTGCGGGCGGTCTCGTCCGGGATGATCTTGAAGACGATCTTGTCCAGCTTGGCCTTGTTGCCCCAGTAGTCCTCGTTGCGCACGAGTTCCACCGTGTTGTTGGCCTTGTCGTACTTGCCGAACTTGAACGGGCCCGTACCGGTCGGGTGCTCGTTCGCGTAGGCCGGGTAGGTGAACGCGTCACCGGCGGCCACGACGTTGTCGGCGTCGTACTTCTTCAGCGCCTCGGGGCTGGAGATCGAGAACGACGTGAAGCCGAGGACCGACGGGAACTGCGAGGTGACCTCGTTCAGCTCGATGACCGCGGTCTTGGCGTCCTTGGCCGTGCAGGACTTGTACAGCGAGGGCTTGTCCGGCGTGTCCTTGAACCCGCCGAAGTTGTCCAGCCAGTACTGCGAGACGGCGTCGCTCTGCGCGGCACCCTTCTGGTTGTACCAGCGCTCGAAGTTGAAGCAGACGGCCTCGGCGTTGAAGGCGGTGCCGTCGTGGAACTTCACGCCCTCCCGGAGGGTGAAGGTCCACGTCTTGCCATCCGCGCTGGGCTCGTACTTGCTGGCCAGAGCGGGCTCGACCTCGGCGGTACCCGGCTTGAAGCCGACCAGGCCCTCGTACATCTGGCGAGAGACCCGGAAGGTCTCGCCGTCCGTCGCGTAGAACGGGTCGAAGAGCTTCGGCGCGCCTGCGGCACCGAAGGTCAGCGTTCCGCCTTGCTTACCGCCACCACCGGAGTCGCGCTGGGATTGCGCGCAACCGGACAGGGCCAGCGCGCTGACGCTGAGGAAGCCGATCGCGGCGACCCAACGGCGGCGAGCCGTTACTGAGTGGACCATCAAACACCCCTTGGACAATCCGCACATCTCACGGTGTGGTCGCCGACCATAACCGTTGTTCATGACCCCTCCGGGTCAACTCAGGTCACGATCCGGCCACTAGACCAGGCATTCTGATACGTCTGGCGCATGCCCGCTGACCCAACGTGAGCACGGCAGATGCGTCGAACGCTCTCCTAGGCTGTAGAAACGACAACGACACGCGGAGGAGGTCGTATGAACAGGCAGGTCGAGTTCCGCGTGCTCGGCCCCCTCCAGGTCCTCATCGACTCCGAACCACTGCTCGTCCGCGCGGGTCGCCAGCGAGCGCTGCTGGTGTCGTTGTTGCTGCGTGCGGGCACTTCGGTGTCCGTGGACGAGCTCGCCGGGAACGTGTGGGGCGACGAGCCTCCTGCCCGCGCGAGAGCCACTCTTCAGACGTACGTGATGCGTCTCAGACAGCTCCTCGGGCCGTCGGTGCCCATCCGGACCGTCCCGGACGGCTACCTGATCGACGTCGACGAGAAGTCCATCGACCTGATGCGCTTCGAGCCGTTGATCGAACAGGGCGAGCAGGAGCGCGCCGCCGGGAACCTGCAGGCCGCCTCGGCCGCGTTCGCCGCCGCCCTGGGGCTCTGGCGAGGCCCGGCGCTGGTCGACGTGCCGTCGGAGATCCTGCACCGCGACGAGGTGCCGCGCCTCGACGAACGTCGTCTGCACGTGCTGGAACGCCGGGTCGAGGTCGATCTCGAACTGGGCCGCCACGGCGAGCTCGTCGCGGAGCTGTCCCGGCTGACCAGCGAATATCCGTTGCGCGAGCGGTTCTGGGCGCAGCTCATGGTGGCGCTGTACCGCTCCGGCCGGCAGAGCGAGGCGCTGGCCGCCTACCAGCGGGTTTCCCGGTTGCTGGGGGACGAGCTGGGCATCGATCCCGGCGACGAGCTGCGGCGCGTGCACAGCCAGGTGCTGTCCGGGTCGATCGACGCGGTGGCCGCGGCGTCGTCCGGTGCGCCGGTCGTGGCCGCGAAGCCCGAACGGGTCGTGCCGTCGCAGCTGCCCGCCGACATCCCGGACTTCGTCGGCCGCGACGAGGCGGTTTCCCTGATCGTCGCGCTGCTGCGGACCGCGCAGGGCGTGCCGGTCGTGACGCTGGCCGGACCGCCGGGCGTGGGCAAGACGGCGCTGGCCGTCCACGCCGCGCACCGGATGCGGGCGGACTTCCCGGACGGTCAGCTGTACGTCAACCTGCGCGGGTACGCTCCCGGCCCGCCGCTGAGCGCCGTCGACGTGCTGCCGCGGTTCCTGCGCGCGCTGGGGACCGAGCCGGACCAGGTGCCGCTCGACCAGGACGAGCAGGAGGCGATGTTCCGGTCGACGCTGACCGGCCAGCGCGTGCTGCTGCTGCTCGACAACGCGTCGTCGGCCGAGCAGATCCGGCCGCTGCTGCCCGGCTCGCCGGGGTGCGCGGTGCTGGTGACCTCGCGGGACACGCTGCGCGGTCTGGCCGTCTCGCACGCGGCGTCGAACGTGCGGCTCGACGTGCTCGACTGGAGCGAGACGCAGTCACTCCTCGCAGGCATTTTGGGTGCGGACGAAGTCGCGTCCCAGGAGGACGCCGCGCTCGAGCTGGCCAAGCTGTGCGCGCATCTGCCATTGGCTTTGCGTATCGCTGCCGCGAACCTGGTGTCACGCCCCGAACTGTCCATTGCGGACTACGTGGAGGAGCTCCGCGCGGGCAACCGGCTGGCGGCACTCGCGGTCGAGGGCGACGAGCGGGTCGCGGTGCACGCGGCGTTCGACCTGTCCTACACGGCGCTGAAACCCGAGCTGGCGCACATGTTCCGGTTGCTGTCGCTGGTGCCGGGCACGGACTTCACCCCCGAGATGGCGGCGGCGCTGTCCGGACTGACCACACAGGACGCTCGCCGTCGGCTGGACCGCCTGGCGACGGCGAACCTGATCGCGAACCACGCGCCGTCCCGCTACCAGTTCCACGACCTGCTGCGCGACTACGCGGCCGAACGTCTGGCCTTCGAGGACGGTCGCGCAGACTCCAGGCTGGCGCTGCGGCGGTTGCTGGACTGGGCGGTGCGCTCGGTCGACAACGCCACGTCGGCGATGAAGTCGACGCTGTTCCGCTTCCCGCGCCCGACCCCGCTCGACGGCGTGCTGCCGCGGACGTTCAGCAGCTCCACCGAGGCGCTGACGTGGCTCGACGTCGAACGCGCCAACCTCGTGGCCCTGGTGGCGCACGCCGTGGAACGCGATCCCGAGAACTCGCCGTGGCAGCTGGCCGACGCCCTGCGCGGCTACTTCTACACGCAGGGCCTGACCGCGGAGTGGCGCGAGACGGCGAAGGCGGGCCTGCTCGGCGCCCGCGCGCCGCGCGACGAGCTCGGCCAGCTCGCGATGCTGTCGTCGCTGGGCACGCTCTACTGGGTGACGGGCCAGCACCGCAACGCCCTGGGCTACTACCAGCAGGCCATCGCCCTGCAGGAGCACATCGACCTGCCGGAGGCCGAGGCGGCGGTGCTGTCCAACGCGGGCAGCGTCAACATCGACCTCGGCGAGCTGGAACACGCCGCCGATCACCTCGAACGCGCCCTGGTGATCACCCGCCGGATCGGCGCGTTCCAGGTCCAGGCCAACGCGCTGTTCAACCTCGGCGGCGTCTACATGCAGCTGGGCCAGCTCGACCGCGCGGCGTCGACGTTCGAGGAGGCCCTGGAGGTCGGCACGCGCCTCGACTCGTGGATCACCCAGGCCAACTCGATGCGCGCGCTGGGCGAGGTGCACGCGTGGCGCGGCGAGCCCGACCTCGGCGCCTCCTACTTCGCGCAGGCGAGCGAGCTGTACGAACGCGCGGCCGCCCGCAACTTCGGCCACACCATGCACGAGGGCATGGCCATCACGCTGATCATGCGCGGCCGGTACGAGGAAGCCGCGGTCGAGGCGTCGGCCGCGATGCAGATCGCCCAGGACCTCGACAACGCCAAGAGCGTCTGCGACGCGATGAACCTGCTCGGCCGTGCCCTGGAGGGCGCCGGCCGCTTCGAGGACGCCGTCGAGCAGTTCTCGTCGGCGCTGACGATCGCCGTGGAGACCGGCTACTCGTGGGGCATCTGCTCGGCGCGACGCGGTCTGGCGGCCTCGTACCGGGGCAGCGGCCGGTACGAGGAAGCGATGTCGATGGCCACCTCGGCGCTGGTCGAGGCGGGCCGTTCGCAGTTCCGCCTGGCCGAGATGGAGGTGCTGCTCGTGCTCGGGCGCATCCACCTCGACACCTCGGACGCCTCCGGTGCCCTGGAATGCGCGTTGCGCGCGGCCTCGGTCGGCTCGGACTCCGGCCACCGCTGGGTGTTCGGACGCGCCCTCCTGCTGGCCGGCGACGCGTACGGCGCGCTGGGCGACATCGACGCGGCCCGGACGCACTGGTCGTCCGCGTTGGAGGTGTTGAGCGCGATCGGAACGCCGGAGGCCTCGGTCGTCCGCGCTCAGCTCGAGGTGACGACGTAGTCCGCTCTGGCCTTCGTCTCGTCGACCGCGAACCAGCCTCGTTCGTACTGCTGCCAACGGATGAAGTGTTCTCTTTCGTTCTCACCGTCTCGTGCGACGGCGCGTTCCAGGCGGGTTGCTTCGTCTCCGTGGTCGACGAAGATCGCCAGGCTCAGCCTTGTGGCGTTTGCTTTCCTGGCTGACGAGAAGCCTTCCAGGATGATGGTCCCTTGTGGACTGATCGTGACCTCGTTGCCTTCTGCTACGCACGGAAAGCCTTGGGACCAGTCGGTTTTGCGGTAGCGACCAGGTTTGCCGTTTGCGACGTCGTCGAGGGCCTGGGTGAGCCGCGGCCACCACCGCGTCGTCGGGTCGTCCCACGTCGCGAAGTGGTCGGTGCTGATCAGCTGGGCGTTCAGCTGCTCGGCGAGGTCCCTGGCGAACGTCGACTTGCCTGCGCCGGACGGGCCGTCCACCGCGACCAGGCGGGTGGTGCCCAGCCGCGGTGGAGCGTTGGTCACATGCTCCGGCGACCAGATAGCGCACGCCCCAGGGTGAGCTCGTCCGCGAACTCCAGGTCGCCACCCATCGGCAGACCGCTGGCCAGCCGAGTGACGGTGAGCCCCGGGAAGTCCCTGAGCATCCGGACCAGGTAGGTGGCCGTGGCCTCGCCCTCGGTGTTGGGATCCGTGGCGATGATGACCTCGGAGATGTCCACGCCGTCGGTCGTCGTGCCGATCCGGTTCAGCAGCTGCCGGATGCGGAGCTGGTCCGGCCCGACACCGCTCAACGGATCGAGCGCGCCGCCCAGGACGTGGTAGCGCCCCTTGAACTCCCTGGTGCGCTCGATGGCCTGGACGTCCTTCGGCTCCTCGACCACGCAGACCAGGCTGAGGTCCCGCTTGGGGTCTCGGCAGATGCGGCACCTGGTCTCGGCGGACACGTTGCCGCAGACGTCGCAGAAGACGACGCCTTCCTTGACCTTCTGGAGCGCGTGCTGGAGCCGCTCGATGTCAGCCGGTTCCGTTGCCAGGAGGTGGAAGGCGATGCGCTGGGCGCTCTTGGGGCCCACGCCTGGGAGTCTGCCCAGTTCGTCGATCAGGTCCTGTACCGGGCCCTCGTACATCTCTCTGCCCGTTTCTTCGTTCGCGCTCGGTCAGCCGAGCAGTCCGCCGAGGCCGCCCTGGGCCAGTGGGCCGAGCTTCTGCTCCACCAGGCTCTGCGCCTTCTGGTTGGCGTCCTTGATCGCGGCGATCACGAGGTCCTGGAGGGTTTCCACGTCCTCCGGGTCGACGATCTTGGGGTCGATGGCGAGGTTGACCAGCTCGCCGCCGCCGGTGACGGTGGCGGTGACCAGGCCGTTGCCCGCGTTGCCGGTGACCTCGGTGTTGGCCAGCTCTTCCTGAGCGGTCGCCATCTGCTGCTGCATGTTCTGGGCCTGCTGGAGCAGGGCCTGCATGTCGAACTGACCGGGTTGCACCGCGTGGTCCGTCCTCTCCGGTGGTTTTTGTGGTGTCTCCAGCGTACGGGGGTGGGTTTTTCCGGGCGCACCGGTTGTGCTGGTCGTCCCCGGTGCGGTGGGTGAAGTGGTCTTGCTCAAAGCCTGTTGGCCATCGCCTTGCGCACTGCTGCCACTGCCTTCGCGACCTGTGTGTCGAAGGCTTCCAGTTGCTCGGCTTCTGGCTTGGTCGGGACGAATTCGGTTCGCTCGTGCGGGGTGCCTGCTCGCCAGATTCGTTCGATGGCGCGGGTTGCGGTGATGTCGGTCAGCGGGTCGCCGGTCACCAGGAGCAGGTCTGCTTGTTTGCCTGGTGCGATTTGGCCTCGGTCGTCGAGGCCGAAGACTCGTGCCGGTTCGGCGGTGGCGGCGGAGAGGGCCTGGGTCGGGCTCAGGCCGCATCTGACCAGGAGCTCCAGTTCGCGGTGAAGGCTTTCGCCGTAGACGGTGCCCGGGTTGGGGGCGTCGGTGCCTGCCAGGAGGGTGACGCCTGCGGTGGCCAGGCGGCGCGCGTTGGCCTCGGCTTGGGAGGTGCCGAGGGTGTTTTCGGCGGTGACGAGGGTTGGGCCCACTGCGATTCCGGCCTCGGCGATGCGGTCTACGAGGGGCTGGTCCAGTTCGGCGGTTGCTGGGACGTGGGCGATCACGTCTACGCCTGCCGAGACGACCTGTTCTACGCCTGCCCTTGAGTTCACGTGGGCGACTACCAGCAGGTTGCGGGCGTGGGCGGCGGCTACCAGGGCGCTGATGGTTTCGGAGTTCAGTGACGGCCAGAGGCCGCCTGGGGCAGCGATGACTTTCAGGTAGTCCGAGCCCTCGGCGGCTCTGTCCGCGACGAAGCGGTCGGCCTGGTCCGGGGTCGTGAGGGTGGGGAGCGGGGCGTAGATCAGGGACGGGTGGCCGCCTGGGGCGGTGGCGCCGATGCCGGAGGAGCGCACGTCGGCCACGTGCTGGTTTGAGGCGGCCTGGTGCTTGGCGGTGGTCAGCTGGTCGGGCTTGCTGAACATGTCCAGGACCGTGGTGACGCCGAAGTTCAGGGATTTGGCCAGGGCGCCGGGAAGGAGGTGGACGTGGGTGTCGATCAGGCCTGGGAGGAGGGTGCTGCCCTGTGCGTCGATGACCTCGTCGCCCTCTTGGGCGGTTGAGGTGGGCGCGCAGTCGGTGATCACGCCGTTGGCGAAGCGGACCGAGGTCCAGGCTTGGAGCTTCGTGCCGTCGAACACCCTTGCGTTGACGATCGTGGTTGCCGTGGCCACTGTGCTCCCCCGTCCGGCTCGACCATGCTTCCGGCCGGTGGCGTCTCACCGGCCTTCGCGGGCGTTGCGCTCGCTCGGCCCGAGGCGCCGGTGGGCGTTTCCCGGCGCGCTCGCGTTGCCTGGCTACTCGGCTCGCGCCGCCGCGTTTGCTTGCTCGCGGCGGCAGCGCGGGTGGTCAGGCCTTCTTGAGCGGGCGGGCGCCCAGTTCGTCGGCCAGGAGTTTGAGCATCACGGCTTCCGGGTCTTGGGCCTCGTTCACGCTGTCCGGGTCGATCGGGCGGGCGGCTTCGGCCAGCATCGCCTCTTCGTCGTCGGGTTCCGGCGGGAGGGGTTCGTCTGGCTCCGGGGGTTCCGGGGGCGGTGGGACGTCGTCTGCCGGTGGGCGCGGGGCCTGGCGTTGGGGCTCGGGCTGCCTGGCGGTCTGGGCCTGGCTCGGGCGGGTCGGGGCCGGGCGCGGGGCCTTGGCGGGGGCTGCGGCCTGTGGGGCGGCGCTGGGAGTGCCGTGGGTGCAGCGGACCTGCCAGGTGCCGCCCAGGACCGTGGCCAGGGCGTTGGCGATGGCCTCGGTGTTGCGGGGCTCCGCCAGGCGGCGGGCCAGGGGGGCCGAGGTGTGGGTGATGGTGACGACGTTGCCGTCCACCTCGCTGACCATGGCGTTGGTCAGCATCGCCTCGGTGCTGCGGCTGGAGGCGCGGACCGCGGCGAGCAGCTCGGACCAGACCCGGCGGACCGCGGTCGCGTCCATGCCGCCGGTGGTGGGGGCCGGGGCGGCGGGCTCGGAGGGCGGAGCTGCGGCCTGGGGTGGGGCGGCGACTGGAGTCGGCGCGGCAGCCGGGGGCTGAGCGGCCGGAGCAGGCGCAGGCTGACTTGGAACTGTCGGACGCTGAACGGGAGCGGCGGCCTGAGGCGCGGGGGCCACCGCCTGGGCCGGTGCGGGCGCGGGCTGGCGCGGCTGTTCCGCGGGCGCCGGGTCCGTCGGCTGTTGCGACTTGCGGGTGAAGACCGGGCCGCCCGCGGGGGCGGCTGCCTGGGGCTCGCCCGGTGCGGCGATTGCTGCTGGTGGGCGGCGTTCCAGCTGTTCCAGGCGTTGGAGCAGGGCTGCTTCCGACTGGCTCACCGACGGAAGCAGCATGCGGGAGACGAGGAGTTCCAGCAGGAGGCGCGGGGCCGTGGCGCCGCGCATTTCGACCAAGCCGGTGTGGACGATCTCGGCGTAGCGGGTGAGGGCCGCCGGGCCGATTCGCTGGGCCTGCGCCGACATGGTGGCCAGCTCGTCTTCCGGGGCGCTGACCAGGTTGCGGTCCGCGGCGTCCGGGACGGCGCAGAGCAGGACCAGGTCGCGGAGGCGGTCCAGCAGGTCCGAGGCGAAGCGGCGGGGGTCGTGGCCGGCTTCGACCAGGCGGTCGATGGTGCCGAAGACCGCGGCGCCGTCGCCTGCCGCCAGGCCGTCGATCACGTCGTTGATCAGGGCCGAGTCGGTGACTCCGAGGAGCGTGATGGCCCGCTCGTACTTCACGCCGTCCGGGCCCGCGCCGGAGAGGAGCTGGTCCATGACCGACTGGGTGTCGCGGGCCGAGCCGCCGCCCGCGCGGATCACCAGCGGGAAGACGGCCGGTTCGACGGCCACGCCCTCCGCCGCGCAGTTGCGTTCGAGCAGGCCGCGCATCACGCCGGGCGGGATCAGGCGGAACGGGTAGTGGTGCGTGCGCGAGCGGATGGTCGGGAGGACCTTGTCCGGCTCGGTGGTGGCGAAGATGAAGATCAGGTGGTCCGGCGGCTCTTCGACGATCTTCAGCAGGGCGTTGAAGCCCTGCGTGGTGACCATGTGGGCCTCGTCGATGATGAAGACGCGGTACTTGGACTCGGCCGGGGCGTAGAAGGCCTTGTCACGGAGTTCGCGGGCGTCCTCCACACCACCGTGGGACGCGGCGTCGAGCTCCACCACGTCGACGCTGCCCGTGCCGTTCGGCGCCAGGCCGATGCACGAGTTGCACTCGCCGCACGGGTCGGGTGTCGGGCCCTTCACGCAGTTCAGCGAGCGGGCCAGGATGCGGGCGGACGACGTCTTGCCGCAGCCGCGCGGGCCGCTGAACAGGTACGCGTGGTTCACCCGGCCCGCCGACAAGGCGACGCGCAGGGGATCGGTCACGTGCTCCTGGCCGACGACCTCGGAGAACGTGGCCGGACGGTACTTGCGATACAGAGCGAGCGCCACGCCGCAGACAGTACCGGTGGGCACCGACACAAAAAGGGGACCCCGTGCACCCACCAGAGCCCGCTTATCCTTGCTGCCTTCCGGCCCTGGGGAGGTTCGCGAGATGTGTGCCGCACGAGGTCCGCAGCAAGTGTAGCGAAGGGTTCGACTCGAACGGGTGTTCGAGTTGCCCACAGTGTTGTCCCCACCTGTGGACAACACTCCCGGGCCACGACCCGAGTCGTGCAGACTGGCGATCATGCGCAAAAAAGGCCTGATCTTCGTGGCCGTGATCGTGCTGGTGGCGGCGGGTGCGGTCGGGTTCTGGGCCACACGGGAGACCGCCGCTCCCAAGCGCGCCAGCGACGTGGACGTGTGGCCAACGCCTCAGGCGAGCGAACGCGTGGGCGACGACGTCCCGATCCCTGCCTCCGTCACCGTCGAGGGTGGCGTCGAGGCGATCACCCGTCAGGTGGTCGAGAAGGCACTGACGGGTGGCACCGGTGACGGCGAGCTCAAGGTTCGGTTCCGCACCGACAAGTCGCTGCCGGCCGAGGGCTACGCGCTGAACGTCGGGCGGGACGAGATCAGCATCGCCAGCGCGGACCCGTCAGGCGCGTTCTACGCCGCGCAGACCCTCCGCCAGCTGGTCAAACAGGGCAAGGTCCTGGGCGTGAAGATCGACGACCACCCGTCGCTGCGCCTGCGCGGCATCGTCGAGGGCTTCTACGGACGGCGCTGGACCTACGCCGAGCAGCAGGACCAGATCGACTTCGCGGCCTCCGTGAAGTCCAACTCGTACGTGTACGCGCCCAAGGACGACCCGTACCACCGCGACCGCTGGCGCGAGCTCTACCCGGCCGACCGCCTGGCCGAGCTCGGTGAGCTGGCGAAACGGGCCGCCGCCTCGCACGTCCAGTTCACCTACTCACTCGCTCCAGGCCTCTCCATGTGCTACTCGAAGGACGCCGACCGCGACGCGATCGGGGCCAAGCTCGCGCAGCTGCACAACGCGGGCATCAAGTCGTTCGCCTTGCTGCTGGACGACATCGACTACGCGAAGTGGAACTGCGCCGAGGACCAGGCCGAGTACGGGCCGCCGAACCGAACGAACGCCGCCCGCGCGCAGAACGACCTGCTCAACGACACCGCGCTGACCATCCGCAACCAGATGCCGGACGTCGGACCGCTGATCACCGTGCTCACCGAGTACGGCGACATCACCCCGACGCCGTACAAGAAGGTCTTCCGCGACGGCCTGGACAAGTCCGTCGTCGTCATGTGGACCGGCACCGCGGTGGTGCCCAGGGCGATCACCAGGAAGGAGTCCGAGCGCGCCAGGGAGCTGTGGGGCCGCAAGACCCTGATCTGGGACAACTACCCGGTCAACGACTACCCGGACGCGGCGGGGCGGCTGTTCCTGGGCTCGTACTCGGACCGCGAACCGGGTCTGCAGGTCGAGGGGCTCCTCGCGAACCCCATGAGCCAGGCCTACGCGAGCCGGGTCGCGATGTTCGAGATGGCCGACTACGCCTGGAACGACGCGGCGTACGACGAACACCGCTCGGAAGACGCCTACGCCCGGCTGCTCGCGGGCGGCGACGAGAAGCTGACGACGGCGCTGCTGGCGTTCTTCGACCTCAACTCGTGGACGGCGCCGCGCCTCGCCGGGGAGCTCGACGAGTTCACGGAGAAGTGGCGGGCCGGGGACAAGGGAACCGCGGTGGCCGGGTTGCGCGCCTACGCGGACGTGCTGGCCGGCGCCGCGAAGCTGATCCGGGAGAAGGCGCACCCCGGGTTCGTCACGGACTCCGCGCCGTGGCTCGACCAGTCCGAGCTGCTCGGCAAGGCGCTCCAGGCCACGGCGGACGGGCTGGGCGGCAACCGCGAGCGCTTCGCCGACTCCGACGAGCTGGTGAAGCGGCTCGACAAGAAGCTGAAGACGGGCGACGGCAAGCTGGAGAAGTTCCTGGATCAGGCGCCGGAGATGTGACGTCCGGTGGCGAGCATCAGCAGGTCGGGGGTCGGCAGGTCCGGGACCCCCGACTCGCGGAAACGCTTGCGCGCACCCCAGAACGGGCTCTTCAGCACGTGCTCCAGGGCGGCCTGGGCCGGTTCGAGCGGCATCTCGCGGACGCGGCCCAACGGCCGGGCGATGTCCTGGCCGTGGACGAGGAAGTCCACCAACGGGTCGATCGGCGCGGCCATCGGCGCCCGCTTCGGCGACCCGGCCGTCTCCCTGATCTGCGCGATCAGCTCCGGCCGCGTGCACCGCGCGGCGATCGCGCGAGCCTTCTCGTCCTCCATGCGGTTCCAGTCGAACCGCGCCTTCACCGCTCCCGTGAGCACGTCACGCCACCCGGTGCGGGTCGACGTGGTCAGGTGAGCGGCCATCTCCTGCATCGTCCAGCCGGCGCAGAGCGTCTCGCGCCGCCACTCGTCGTCGGTCAGGTCCTCGAGCAGGTCGGCGACGCCCAGCCGTTCCGCCTCCAGCCACTTCATGATCATGATCGCCCCTCGACGACGCTCAGCCTGCGACGCAGGAAGTCCTGTTCGGATTCGGTGCCCGCGAGCGCGATCGCCTCGCGGTAGGCCTGTGCGGCCTCCTCGGAGCGGCCCAGGCGGTGCAGCAGGTCGGCGCGGGCCGCCCGGAACGGGTGGTAGTCGCGCAACCTGGGTTCGCCGGCGAGCTCGTCGAGCAACGCGAGCCCTGCCTCCGGACCGTCGCGCATCGCGACGGCGGCGGCCCTGTTCAGCGCGACCACCGGCGACGGCGCGAGGCCGTCCAGCACGTCGTAGAGCGCGACGATCTGCGGCCAGTCGGTGCTCGTGAAGTCCTCGGCCTGGTCGTGCAGCGCGTTGATCGCGGCCTGCACCCCGTACGGGCCGTGGCCGCCGGTCAGCGCCAGCTCCGTGAGCGCGCTGCCCTCGGCGATCATGTCCTGGTCCCACAGCGTGCGGTCCTGGTCCTCCAGCAGCTCAGCGCGCGCGTCCCGGCGTGCGTGGACGAGCAACATCAACGCCAGCAGGCCCGTGACCTCGCGTTCTCCCGGCATCAGCGAGCGCAGGATCCTGGCCAGCCGGATCGCCTCGTCCGCGAGATCGGTGCGCTGGGCCGCGTAGCCCTCGGTGAAGATCGAGTAGACGGCCTGCAGCACGCCGGGCAGGCGTTCCGGCAGCTCGTGCGGGTCCGGCACGCGGAACGGGATGCGCGCCTGGCTGATCTTCTTCTTCGCCCGCACGATCCGTTGCTGCATCGTCGTGACCGGCACCAGGTAGGCCCGCGCGACCTCGGGCGTCGTGAAACCGGCCAGGCAACGCAGGACCAGGGCGCCCCGGTCCTCCGCCGCCAGCGCGGGGTGCGCGCACGTGAAGAACAACTCCAGCCGCTCGTCCGGCAGCGCGTCCGTCGCCGGCGGATCCGCCCGGTCGACCTCCACCTGCAGCAACGCCAGGCGCGCCGCGTAGGCCTGGTCGCGGCGCAGGCGGTCGACGGCCTTGCGGCGCGCGGTCGTGAGCAACCACGCGCCGGGCCGGTCCGGCACCCCGTCCACCGGCCAGTGCCGCAGCGCCGCCTCGATCGCGTCGGAGGTGACCTCCTCGGCGAGGTCGAGGTCGCCGAAGCGCTTGACCAGGGTGGCGAGCAGCCTGCCGCGTTCCTCCCGGAACACCTGCTCGACGTTCATCAGAACTCGGCGATCGGCCTCACGACGACAGCGCCGCCGTCACGTGAACCAGGACACTTCGCCGCCCACTCCAGCGCCGCGTCGAGGTCAGGAACGTCGATGACCTCGTAGCCGCCCAGCACCTCGCGGGTCTCGGCGAACGGCCCGTCGGTGACCGTGCGCCTGCCGTCCTGGCCGACCTGGACGGTGGTCGCCGTGACGAGGTCGGCGAGCGAGTGGCCGGAGACGAGCACGCCCGCGTCCCGCATCTCCTTCTCGTGGGCGATCCAGTCCTCGACGGTGCAGGTGGCCTGCTGGTCAGAGGCCGCGTAGATCATCAGCATGTACTTCACGAAGGTCCTCCTCGGTCGGTCTTACGGGATCACGACGAGCGGGCACCCGCCAGATCGACACCGCCCCCGGAGTTTTTCCGGCGACCCCCGTTTTGGGTCGCGGAACACCTGTCCGGTAAGGTTCTCCACGGAGGATTCGCATAGCGGCCTAGTGCGCACGACTGGAAATCGTGTTGGGTTCACCCCCTCACGGGTTCAAATCCCGTATCCTCCGCTCGCTGCGAAGGGCGTCGACTTGCAACAGTCGGCGCCCTTCTGGCGTTATGAGGCCATGCTGCCCGAAGATCTGATGCTGCTCTTCCTCGACGAGGAGACCGGCCGCGTGCTCATGGACACGACGTCCATCCACAACGCCCTCGCCGGCGCCGTGCTGCTGGAGCTCGTCAACTCCGGACGGGTCGCCTTCGACGCGGACGGCAAGAGGCTCGCGGTCGTGGACCCGGCACCGCTGCCCAACGAGTTCCTGCAGGAGTCGCTCAGCAGACTCACCAAGCCGATGAAGCCGCAGCAGGCGGTCGAGAAGCTGCGGACCCACGTGCGGGACAACGTGATGGCCCAGCTCGAAGGCCGGGGCGTGCTGTCCGTCGAGAAGACGAAGATGCTCGGGATCTTCCCGACGACGAGCTACGTGATCCAGGACCCGCAGGCGGTCAGCGACCTCCGGGACGCGGTGGGCGGCGTCGCACTGGGACATCGCGCGCCGGACGACCGCACCGGGGCGTTGATCTCGCTGCTGTACGCGGTGAAGGGCCTGCACAAGGTGTTCGACGGCGACCGGCGGGAGATGAACGCGCGGGCGAAGGAGATCGCCGCCGGGAACTGGGCCGGGGTCGCGGTGAAGAAGGCGCTGGAGGCGGTCCAGGTCGCGCTGATGGCGATGATGGTGGCCACGACGGTGGCCGCTACTTCGGTGAGCAGCAGCTGAGACGAAAGTGGGATTGCTGGCGCAGGCCGCGCACCTACCGTGACTTCATGTTGCACGACGACCTCATGCTGCTGTTCATCGACCAGCGGACCGGCAGGGTGCGGAGCGGCTTCTCCCCGGCGGAGAACGCGCTCGCCGGCGCCGTGCTGATCGAGCTGGTGAACTCGGGGCGCGTCGCGTTCGAGCCCAACGGGAAGAAGCTCCAGGTCGTCGACCCGACGCCGTTGAACGATCCGGTGCTGTACGAGGCGATGTCGCGGTTCGACCGGCCGATGAGGCCGCAACGCGCGGTGGAACGCATCAGGAAGCGGTTGCAGGACAACGTCATCGCGCGGCTGGTCGATCGCGGTGCCGTGCGCGTGGAACCGCGGAAGGTGCTCGGGATCTTTCCCGCGAAGAGGTACGTGATCACCGACGAGCGGGCGCACGGTGAGGTGCGCGAGGCGGTCGGCGAGGTCGCGGCCGGGCACCGGGGAGCGGACGAGCGCACGGGGGCGTTGATCACGCTGCTGTACGCGGTGGACGCCGTGCACCGGGTGTTCGACGGCGACAGGCGCGAGCTGAAGAAACGTGCGAAGGGGATCGCCGCGGGCAACTGGGCAGGCGACGCGGTGCGCAGGGCGGTCGCGGCGGTGCAGGCCGGAGTGGCGGCTGCGGCCACCGCCGCCGCGTCAGGGGAATGACGCGGCGGCGGAGCAGCGGTTACTTCTTCAGGCAGTCGAGGATGTCCTCGAGCGCGAACACGATCTTGTCGATGTTCGCGTCACCCGTGGACGGGCGGGCGCGGACGATCTGCGGGTCGTGGTCGCTCGCCTGGTCAGCGAACTCGGCGTTGATGTGCACCACGTCGTAGCTGAACCGCGTGATGTTCCTGCTCATGATCAGGTGGTCGAGCGTCTGCGAGTTGCCCTCGAAGACGTAGCTGTACCGCTCGTTCACGGGCAGCGTCTCGATCAGCGCCTTGAGGTTGCCGTCACCGGTCAGCGCCTTCACCGCGGGCGAGAACTGGTAGTCGTTCAGGTCGCCCGCGAGGACCACGTTGGCGCCCTTGTCGATCGCGCGGATCTGCTCGGTGAACGTCTTCAGCGCCGCGGCCTGCTTGGCGCGCTGCACCTCGGACGAACGCGTCGGCGGCTGGTTGCGGCCGTGCATCGCCTCGTCGCCACCCTTGGAGTTGAAGTGGTTCGCGACCACGAAGACCGTGCGGCCGCGGAACTTGAACTCACCGGCGAGCGGCTTGCGGCTGTTCGCCCACGCGTCGTTCAGCGGGTCGATCCGGCCCGGTGACACGGAAAGCGCGGCACGGCCGTTCTTCTTGACGACCTCGACCGGGGTCTTGAAGTCGCCGCCGGGACGGTCCACGAAGGACACCCGCTGCGGGTTGAAGAAGAAGCCGACGCGGATGTTGCCGCCGGGCTCGCCACCGTCCTTGAGGTTCTCCGGGTCGATCTGCCGCCACTGGTAGCGCGGGCCGCCCTTGGCGACGATCGTGTCGGAGAACTTCTGCAGCGTCTGGTCGGCTGCGACGGTGCCGTCGTTGGTGGCGCCGTTGTTGTCCTGGATCTCTTCCAGCACGACGACGTCCGGGCTGCGCAGGTTCGTGGTCACGCCCTCGGCGAGCCGGTCGAACTTCTCCTGCGGGTCGGACGGGTCGAGGTTCTCGACGTTGTAGGTCGCGACCGACAGCTCGCTCTCCTTCTGCTGCGCGGTGATCTCGCGCTGCAGGTTGGAGGACGTGTGGGTGCCGAGCGTCAGAGCAGCCAGCGTGTAGCCGCCGAAGTTCGTGTACTCGATGGCACCGACGGTCGCGCCGGTGAACACGTCACCGACGTTCGACGCGGGCAGCGGGCTCGCCTTGATCTTCAACCGGCCGCTGTTGGGCTGGTCGTAGGCGGTGTAGGTGGTGCCGCCGCGCTCGTTCTTGTTCTGGTCGGGGTTCACCGTCACCCAGACCTCGCCGAACGAGTTGCTCGGGCCGACGACGCGGGCGTCGTTGACCTGGACCAGCGTGCCTTCGAGCGACTCGAGGTAGTCGAGGCCGTACTTCTCCGGCTCCAGCGGGAGCTGCTCGATGCTGCCGCCGGGCGCGGGCAGGTAGCCGGTCGGGATGTTCTTCACGACCACCGGCGCCGGGACCGGGTTGCCCTTGGAGACCGTGATCGTGGTCGCCTGGGTGATCTCGGTGAGGGTCTGGTTGGAGCCCGTCTCACCGCCCGGCCGGTACTCCGCGATCGTGCCGCTGACCAGCACGTTGTCGCCGACGGCCACGGTCGGCGCGCTGCCGGCCGTGTAGACGAAGACGCCTTCGCTGGTGCGCGGGTCGGCGTCCGGGCTGACCGTGTCCTGGATCCAGAAGCCGCGGTCACCCGTGGCGCGCGTGCCGGTGACGACGCCGGGGACGTTGCTGACCTTCTGGCCGAGCAGCGGCGAGATGCGCGTGACGCCCTGGATGTCGTGGATGCGCTTGTCACCGGGCACGGGGTCGGGGTCGGGATCCGGGTTGCCGCCGCCCGGCGTCTCGCCCTTGGAGTTGGTCGGGTTCGGGTCGCCGACCTTGAAGTCGGTCGCGTTGTCGTCGGTGTCGCCGAGCTCGATGTTGCGGAACGCCGACGTGGTGTTGCTCAGGACGTTGGCCGCGGTGCCTTCCCTGACCACGGCGGTGCCGTAGCCGACGAGGTCCTTGATCCGCGAGTCGGCCGCGCAGTCGGCCGCCGTCTTGCAGGTGAGCGGCGCGGTGCCGTTGACCAGCGCGATCGTGCCGCTGGTGCCGCCCATGGCGATCGTGCCGACGGCGTCCGGCGTCGGCAGGTCGACGGTGCCGCCCGTGCCCTTGGCCTCGGCGACGAGGAACGTCTTGCCGGGCGCGATCGAACCGGCGAGCGGGGTCACGCCCCACTGCGTCGTCGCACCGGGGCTGGCCGAGATGTACTGGACGCTGTAGCCGTCCAGGCTGATCGCGCTCGCGCTCTTGTTGGCGAGCTCGACGAAGTCCTGCTTGAGCGTGGCGCCGGAGTTGCCGCCGCCTCCGTAGACCTCGGAGATCAAGGCGTCGGTGCTGGGTGCGGCAACGGCGGGGACGGCGGCGAACACGAGCGCCGCCACCGCTGTCCCGACGCCGGGCAGGGTGGGTCTCAAAACTTCCTCCAGGGGATGCGGCGGACCGCCGCATCTTTCCTCGATCGAGTGACGTTTGGAAGGCGTTGTTACTAACGGTTAACCGGTTGGCCCATCAATGATCACTCGAACAAGTGTTCGATCATGGTGTATGCTCGATTTCGGAACGCCGGCCGGTGAACCCCTCCCAGGCACCGGCCGGCGTCCCTACGTTTGAGGGCATGCTGACCTACGAGCGCCGCTGCGCCGAGATCATCCACCAGACCTCGCTCCTCGTGTCGTCGCTGGACGGCGCCGACCTGGGCGTCCAGGTGCCGTCGACCCCCGACTGGACGTTGAACCAGCTCATCCGCCACGTCGGCCTCGCGCACCGGTGGACGGATCTGATGATCCGCGAGAGAGTCGCGGAGATCCCGTACGACCGCAACGAGGCCCAGCAACTCGACTCCTACGTCGGCGAGAAGACCTCCGAGGTCGTCCCGTGGCTGGTGGAGGGCGCCAAGTCGTTGTCGGAGGCGCTGTCCGAGGTCGATCCGGACGAGATGATCGCGGTCCTCGGCGGGCATCCCGGCCCGCGCGTGTGGTCGCGGCGGATGACGCACGAGACCGTGCTGCACCGCTGGGACGTGACGAACGCGCTGGGAGTGCCCTTCGAGCTGGATCCGGAGGTCGCCCGCGACACGCTGGTCGAGTGGACCGACCTGGCGCTGCCGTTCGCCTTCTACCGGTGGCCCGAGCAAACCGCTCCCCTGGTCGGTCCGGGGCGGACCGTGCACCTGCACGCCACCGACGCCGACGCCGAGCTGGTGATCGATCTCACCGGCTCGCGACCGGTCGTGCGGCACGGCCACGAGAAGGCCGCCGTCGCGGTGCGCGGGCTGATCGTCGAGCTGGTGCTCGCGGTGTACCGGCGGCGACCCGTGGAAGGCCTGGAGGTGTTCGGGGACGCAGAGCTGCTCGATCTCCTCCTGGACCGGGTGCGCTTCTAGAAGACGCGGCGCCGGAACCGCCACACGACGAGCGCGAGCAGTGCCGCGGCGAGACCGGCGAAGATCGTGGTCTCGACGAGCTGGAACGTCCAGAACCGTTCGGCGGGCTGGAACTCGACCCACTGCTGGACGCCGCGCTCGTGCAGGTACGCGCTGAACTTCACGCCTTCCTTCTCCGCGGCGGAGTACATCGCCGCGGAGTCGTAGAGCGACAGCGGCCGGCCCGCCGAGTCCGTGTAGCCGGACGCGATGGTCCAGTCGAGGTGGTTGCCGGTCGACATCCGCGGGTTGCCGACATCCGCGGGATCGCCGACGGCCACGAGCTCCACGAGACGTTGCGTGTCCTGGTAGTTAGGCCGCAGCCAGCCCGCCACGAGGACGCGGACCGCGAGGAAGGCGCCGAGCGCGACCGCGAGCGCGGGCAGACTGCGCCGCAGCACCGCGCCCGCGGCCGTGGCGGCGGCGAACGCGAACAGCGCGTACCCGGCGGGAGCGAGCCCTTCCAGGTCGAACGCGTCAGCCCCGAACCGGCCGTCGAGCACGTCCATCGGCTGCCGGTACCACGTGATCACGGCTGAGAAGACGCCGGCGAGCAGCGCGGTCGCGAAGCCCAGCGCACCCAGTTTGACCGCCAGCCAGCGCATCCGGGGCACGGACTGGGTCCAGGCGAACTGCCAGGTGCCGGCCTCCAGCTCGCGGGCCACGAGCGGTGCGCCGAAGAAGGCGCCGATCAGGAACGGCACCAGGCTGAACAGGTTCAGCATCTTGGAGGCGTAGCCGTGCTCGTCGTTCAACCGCCTGATCGCGGTCGAGCACGCCTCGGTGAGGTCGATGCCCGTGCACTGCCCCGCGCCGCCGGGGAACAGCGAGTGCATCTGCAGCCCGACCGCGAGCAGGAAGGCTCCGATCGCCGCGACCAGCAGGCCGAGCGCGTACATCTCGGCGCGGTGCTGGCGCCAGGTCAGCCAGGTCATGCCGCCACCTCTTTCCGCGCGGGCTGACGCAGGTAGGACAGGACCAGGTCTTCGAGCCCGACGGGACTCGCCTGCCAGCCGGGCGCGGCAGGCGCACCACCGTCCCGCACGAGCAACGTCGTGTGCCGTTCGCTGTGCGTGGCCTCCACGACCGTGCCGGACCGGTCGAGGTCGGCGGTCGTGCGCGGCCCGACGAGCAACCGGTGCTCGGTCAGCAGGTCGTCGATGTCCCCGGCGACCGTGACCCGGCTGTGGTTGAGCACGATCAGGTGGTCGCAGACGCGTTCGAGCTCGGGCACCACGTGCGAGGAGAACAGCACGGTCATGCCGTCCTCGGCGACCGCGCCCATCAGAGCTTGGAGGAACTCCAAGCGGGCCACGGGATCGAGACTGGCCATGGGTTCGTCCAGCACCAGCAGGTCCGGCCGCTTGCCCAGCGCCAGTGCCAGTGCGACCTGGGCCTGCTGACCACCGGAGAGCGCGCCTGCCTTGCGGTCGAGCGGAATGTCGAGTTGCCGAAGTCTCCGTTCGGCCAGCTCCTGGTCGAAGCGGAGGTTGCAGGAGCGGCCGACGCGCAGCAGTTCCGCGACGGTGAAGTGCTTGTACAGCGGGTGGTCCTGCGCGAGGAAACCGATGCGGGACAACGCCTGTGGCGTGTCGGTGGCAGGCCGGCCCAGGACCTCGACGCTGCCGGTCGTGGGCGCGAGCAACCCGACCACGAGCCGCAGGAAGGTGCTCTTGCCCGCGCCGTTGGGCCCCACGAGCGCCGTCACCCGGCCGGACGGCACGGACAAACTGCAGTCCTGCAACGCCCACGTCCGGCGGTAGCGCTTGCCCAGCCCGTCCGTCTGGAGCGCGTGTTCGGTCATGCGATGTTCTCGTTCCTGGCTTTGTTGAGAGCTGCGGTGAAGAGCGCGTTGATCGCCTGCTCGTCGAGCCCGGCGGCCCGCGCCCGGCCCAGCCACGTCTCGAGGCCGCGCTGCAACGACGTGTAGGTCGCAGGCGAGACGGGAGCGGCTTCTGTCGCGTTGACGAACGTGCCCTGCCCGGGACGTCCGGTGACCAGACCCTCCTGCTCCAGCTGGCGGTAGGCCTTGGCCACGGTGTTCGGGTTGATGGCGACGGTCTCGGAGACCTCGCGGATCAACGGCAGCCGGTCACCTTCGGCGAGGAAGCCCAGCAGAACGCCCTGGCGCACCTGCTGGACGAGCTGGAGGTAGGGCGGCACGCCCGAGTTGCTGTCGATGCGGAACACGAACACGGCATCCCCTTTACTGCTTTACTAGGAAGCTAGTAAAGCAGTAAAGATCGACACCAGGCAAGACGTGCCTGTGACGGAGGGGGTTCTGATGAGCTGTCGCCGAACCGCCCGCGGTCCGGCCATGGGGGATCTACGAGATGCGGGTGCACGACCCCGCCGACAACGTCCTGCACGTGAGCTCGCCCGCCTGAGAACGCAAAAAGGGCCCCGGATCAGATCCGGGGCCCTTCATGAGCGGTGGCGGTGGGATTTGAACCCACGGAGGCTTGCACCTCACACGCTTTCGAGGCGTGCTCCTTCGGCCGCTCGGACACGCCACCGGTAAGAACAATACACAGCCCGATCCACCGGGTTAACGCTGGGTCCGGAAGAAGCGTTCCAGCAGGTCAGCGCACTCCGACTCCAGCACACCGCCCTGCACCTCGGGCCGGTGGTTGAGCCGGCGGTCGCGCACGACGTCCCACAGCGACCCCACAGCGCCTGTTTTGGGCTCCCAGGCGCCGAAAACGAGACGAGAAACACGCGCCAGCACCAACGCGCCGGCGCACATCGTGCACGGTTCCAGGGTCACGGCGAGGGTGCAGCCGTCGAGGCGCCAGCCGTCGCCGAACTTCGTGGCCGCCTCGCGCAGGGCCAGGATCTCGGCGTGCGCGGTCGGGTCGCCCAGCGCCTCACGTGCGTTGCAGGCCTCGGCCAGCACCTCGCCCGTCGGTGAGTAGACGACGGCGCCGATCGGCACGTCCTGGCCCGAGCCGGCGGCCGCGTGCAGGGCGGCTCTGACCATGTCCTCCGCGGAGATCACGCCTGGATGGTGGGAAGCAGCTTCGTGAGCTCGTCGATGAAGCCGACGCGCTGGGCGATCATCTGGAGCTGCTCGTCCGGGTAGAGGTCGATCTCGTCGACGATGATCTGGAGCTCGTGCGAGGGCATGCCGAGGTCGGCGAGGATGCCGAGATCACCCTCCGGCCAGAGCTCGTCGTCCTCCTCGTCCGGAGGTTCGATGCGCAACAGGTCGAGGACGTCGGCCGCGATGTCGTAGTCGAGCGCGGCGGCCGCGTCCGAGAGCAGCAGCGCGACGCCGCCGGGCACGGGACGCAGGATGATGAAGAACTCCTCGTCGACGGCCAGCAGCCCGAAGACCGCGCCGGTCGACCTGAGTTGGCGCAGCTGAGTGATCGCCGCGTCCAGCTCCGACAGCGCGGAGCTGTCCATCTTGCTGCACCGCCAGCGGCCGTCCTCGCGGACCACCGCGACCGCGAAGCCGTTGACCGGCTCCTGCTCTGTCATGTGCACACCGTAGGGCCCAGACGACCTTCCCGGTAGCCGAGGTGGTGGCACCATCGGTAGATGAGCACAACTACGCCGGACCCCCGTCTCGTCGGACTGCTCGAAGGGGCGCGCGCGCTCCAGCCCCGCACGGTGGCGCTGCGCAGGCAGATCCACCGGCACCCCGAACAAGGACTCCAGCTCCCCAAGACGCAGGCGGCGATCCTGCACGCGTTGGAGGGGCTCCCCCTCAAGGTCACGAAGGGCGAGTCGACGACCTCGGTCGTGGCGGTGCTCGAAGGCGACCAGCCGGGCCCCACGGTCCTGCTGCGCGGCGACATGGACGGCCTCCCGCTCCAGGAGGACACGGGCCTGCCCTACGCGTCCGAAGTGGACGGCAACATGCACGCGTGCGGCCACGACACGCACGTGGCGATGCTGGCCTCGTCCGCCCGGCTGCTCGCGGACCGGCGCGACGCCCTGCGCGGCCGGGTGCTCTTCATGTTCCAGCCGGGCGAGGAGGGCTACCACGGCGCCCGCTACATGATCGAGGAAGGCCTGCTCGACGACGGCGTGGAAAAGGCGTTCGCCTTGCACATCACCTCGACGATGAAGTCGGGCGTGGTGACGTGCCGGCCGGGCCCGATGATGGCCTCCGCGGACACGTTCCACATCCACGTGAAGGGCCGAGGCGGCCACGGCGCCATGCCGCACAACGCCCTCGACCCGGTGCCGGCCGCCGCGGCGATGGTCGGCGCCATCCAGACGATGCTCGGACGGCGGATCAGCGTGCACCAGCCGGCCGTGGTGACGGTCGCGCAGATCAAGGCGGGCACGACGACGAACATCATCCCGGAGACCGCGACGCTGGACGGGACGATCCGGACCCTGTCGGAGACCACGCGGACCCAGGTGCACAAGGAGCTCAAGCAGCTCGTGAAGCACACGGCCGCCGCGTACGGGTGCCACGCCGAGGTCAGCATCGTGCCGGGCTATCCGGTGACGGTGAACGACGACGTGGTCGGGCAGCACGTGGTGGACCTGGCGGCGCGGGCGATGGGGCCGACGTGGAGCGAGGCGATGCAGGACCCGTTGATGGGCGCGGAGGACTTCTCCTACGTGCTGCAACGGGTGCCGGGGGCGTTGGCGTTCCTCGGGGCGTGCCCGCGGGGGATCGACTTGGAGGAGGCCGCGCCGAACCACTCGAACCGGGTGCTGTTCGACGAAGCCGCGATGGAGCACGGGGTGGCGACGTATGCGGCGTTCGCGTTGGACGCCCTGCGGTAGTTCCCAGCACGCCTCGCACGGAATGATGGACGCGTGCGAGACGTGTGCGTGATCGGACTGGGACTGATCGGCGGCTCCGTGCTGCGGGCCGCCAAGGCTGCCGGGCGCACCGTGTGGGGTGCGACGGCGAGCAACGACGACGCGGACAAGGCGCGCGCTGAGGGCTTCGACATCACGAGCGTGGACGAGGCCCTCAGCCGCAATCCCGAGGCCCTCGTGGTCCTCGCCGTGCCGCTGCCCGCGCTGCCCGACCTTCTGCGCAAGATCCCGAAGAACACCCGCCTCACCGACGTGACCAGCGTCAAAGGGCCGGTCCACGACGCCGTCCACCGGTACGCGCCCGAGGTGCGCTTCGTCGGTGGCCACCCCATGGCCGGCACCAGCCAGAGCGGTTGGGACGCGGGATCAGAGACTCTCTTCCAGAACGCCGCCTGGGTCGTCACGCCCGAGGAGGCCGGCGAGCACCTCAACGACGTCATGCAGCTCGCGCTGGACCTCGGCGCGCACGTGGTGCCGACCACGCCCGAGGAGCACGACGAGGCGGTCGCGCGGATCAGTCACCTTCCCCACGTCATGGCGGCGATCCTCGCTGCGGTCGGGGCGGACGGCGGGCCGCTCGCCATGGCGCTGGCGGCGGGCAGCTTCGGGGACGGCACGAGGGTGGCGGGCAGCAGGCCCGAGCTCGTGCGGGCGATGTGTGAGGGGAACCGTGACGCGCTTCTCATGGCCGTCGACGACGCCCTCGGACGGCTGGGTGCCGCACGGGGGTCGTTGGCGTCCACCGGAGGGCTCGCCAAGACCATCGAGGCCGGGCACGAGGGCAGGAACGCGCTGGTCAACCAGCCTCAGCGCACCAAAGTCACGATCGACCTGACCAAGCCGGGGGCGCTCGCGGCGCTCCGGAATCTCGGGTCGCGGGGTGGGCGCGTGGTTGGGCTGAACGGTAGCACCGCCGAAGCGGAAACGTCGTAAGGTCGCCGGGTGGATCGACGGACGCTCGCCGGTGGGCTCGGTGGTTTCGCGCTCGTCGTCGCCGCCGTCGTGGCGCTCCGGACCGGCGACGCACCGGACACCCTCAAACGAGAAATCGCTGACGGGGTCGAGGTCGTCGCGTTGCAGGAACCGACGAAACCCGCCAACGCCAGGGCTCAGGCGCTCGACCCGGACGCGCTGCAGCTCGCGTGGAACGGGTCCGCGCCGGCCTACGAGGTGCGCTGGAACGGCAAAGAGCAGCTCGTGCCCGGTCCCGAGGTCGAGCTCGCCGACCTCGATCCCGATCAGCAGACCGAGGTCGAGATCCGGGCGGTCAGCGCGACCGGGAAGCGGTCCGAGCCGCTCAGGATCGCCGCGACGCCCAAGGACCTCTACGACGACAAGTGGGACGACCTGCTCGTCGGCCAGGTCGACAGGTTCGACGGGCCCGAGGCGCTCGACCCGCGCAAGTGGCGGATCGAGGCCGAGCCGGAGTGCCTCGGGTTGCGGGCGTTCGGGCCTGGCAGGCGCATCGACGTCGACTGCCCCATGGCGGCGTTCCAGTCGAACACGCCCATCAGGTTCGGGGTTCCCGCGGCGGACGGCGCGACGGGGCGGGCGGTCATCAGTGTCGGCGGCGCGGTCGAGTCGAGTCACGTGCAGCTCACGTTGCTGCCGGACCCGTGGCAGTACCTCAACGAGACCGACCTCCAGCCCCACGGCACGGTCAGCCTCGACGTCACGACCCAGGGCACGCGGATCATCGCCGACCCCGAACTTCCCCGCACCGGCAAGCAGGTCGCGCTCGGCGACTCCCCCATGACCGGCCTCGTGGCGGGCGTGCGGCACCGGTGGGAGATGCGGGTGCTGCCGGACGCGGTGGTCGCCCTGCGCGACGGCGTGGTGGTCGCCTACGAGCCCGTGGCGATCAAGTCGCCGATAGTGCACCCGCGGATCAGGATCGACGGCGGCGGCTTCCTGGACGCGTTCGGCGTCGGCGGCGTGCCGGAACGAGCGGTCCCGACCGAGGTGATCGGGCTCCAGCAGGACACCGAACTGCCGCAGGACGCGATCGCGGCGAAGATCGTCACCTCCAGGCCGGGCAACCAGGTCGAGGTCACCGACATCCCGGTCAGCACCAGGAAGATCCCGGCCGTCCCGGACGCTCAGCTCGTGGTCATCCGCAAGCCCGAAAGTCGCCCCGGCACGCTTCCGAGGCTCACGGACCGGCCCGGCGGCATCAAGACCGGTGCCCCGCGGCTGCACGTGATGCACGAGGACGGCACCAAGCCCCCGCAGCCACTTCGACCGACCGGCCGCATCCTCGTCACGGCCGAGATCAACGCCATCGGCCACCGCGGCTGCGAGCTCGAACTGGACGGCAAGCGGATCGTCTCCCTGCCCACCGACGAGCAGGGGCCGGGGGTGCCCGGCAGGCACGAATTCTGGCTCGACACGAAGAAGCTGACGCCCAGGTCACACGCTCGGCTCAAGCTCATCGTCCTTCCGGCGGACCATGGCGAACCCGTTATCGCGGAAACCGTGTTCGAGCTGGGTTGAACGCCTTAGCGTGACGCTATGAAGCGGGTCGCCTTCGCTGTCGCGGGCCTCGCGCTGGTGGTCGGCGTGATCGTCCTGCGCGACACCGGCGGGAGCGACTCGACCCTGCCCACCGCTCCCCCGCCGCCGACGAAGCTCAAGCCGTACGTGGCGGAGCAGGTGCTCGTGCCGAGCCCGCAGAGCCGCCCGGCCACACCGACCGGTGTCGTCGCGCGCGGCGGCCACCACAAGATCCAGCTCAACTGGGCCGGCGACGCACCCGCGTACGAGGTGCGGTGGGGCGAGCGGACGAAGCTCGTCACACGCCAGGGCACCCAGCTCAACGGCCTGGTCAACGACCGCGAGCAGCAGATCGAGATTCGCGCCGTCGACTCGTTCGGCCAACGCTCGCAGCCCGCCAGGACCACGGCCACACCACGCGCCGACAGCGCCCCGTACACGTTCGTCGACCGCTTCGACGCCCCCGACGAGCCCGATCTGCAACGGTGGCGGCTCGCCAAGCGCACCGACTGCGCCCGCGCCACGTCCGGCGACGAGGACGATCACGACCGGCTCATCATCAGCAGCAGCTGCGGCACCCGTGCCGTCACGTTGAGGTCCCGCACGCCGTTCGTCCGCAGCGACGACGAGAGCCGCGTGGTGATCGAGACGGACGCCCCGAGCACCGGCGGCAAGCTGCTGCTCGACCTGGTGCCGGGGCCGGTGAGCGTCCAGGGCGATCCGGTGCCGCCCAACACGATCCGCGCGACCGTCTCGACGGACCCCTCCGGCAACTCGGTCGTCGAGCTCGTCCCGAACGGCACGGCGGTCAAGGCCCTCCCCGCCGCGCTGCCCGGCGTGACCGTGCGCTGGGAGATCGTGCTGACCAAGGACGGCACCCAGCTCGTGCGGGACGGCGACGTCGTGGCCACCTCGCCGTTCGTGCCGCAGTGGCACGAGGCGACGGCCCTGTTCGGCTTCGCGGCGCTCGCGGGCGATCGGATCCGCGCGGGCGTCGACCTGATCGGCTACCGGACGGCCAAGGCCGACGCACCGCCCGCCGTCCCCACGCCACAGGTCCGCGTGGACGGTCCGGCGAGCGTCAGCTCCAACCCGATCGCGAACGTCACCGGCGGGCAGTTGCGCATCGCCCTCATCCCGTCACGAGAGAGCGAGCCGCTCACGGCCGTGCGAATCAACGGTGTCGTGGTGCCCCTGCGCCCCGCCGTCGAGGGCACGCCGTGGAAGCCCGGCGCGGAGTTCCCCGCCGTCGCCGACCTGCCCAAAGAGGCCTTCACCGACAACGTGAACGTCCAGCTGGTGACCGAGGAACGCATCCAGGTCACCCACACCGACGTCGAGCTCACCGGCCCCACGAACCCGCCGCAGCGCCAGTCCGGCACACCACTCGTCGACGCCAAGCCGCTGCTCGCCGACCCCGTCCCCGAGGTCCTGGACGCGAGCGGTCAGCCCATCGAGAACGGCGCCGCCTTCAACCGCGGCCGGGTGGTGCTGGAGATCCGCATCAACGCCCTCGACTCGTCCGTGGCGGGCCTCGCGGGGTTCGAGATCAGGCTCGACGGCACGCACGTCGCCACCGTGCCGACTACTGCGGACGGACCTGCCGCCGCAGGCCGGTGGCGGATTTCACTCAACACGGCGGCCATGACACCCGGTGCGCACGCCGTCGAGGTGAGGGCGTTCAGCACCGATTCAGACGTTCACCCGGAAACCGGCTACGTCCCCTTCTTGTTGAAGCCCTGATTGCCGCAATATGGAGTAATGGCTCGCGCACTGATCATCGATGCAGCCCGCACGCCGTTCGGCAGGTACCGGGGAGGGCTCTCCGGCATCAGAGTCGACGACCTGGCGGCGCTGCCGATCGTCGATCTGCTGCGCCGCTACCCCGGACTTGATCTCGCGCGCATCGACGACGTGCTGCTGGGCGACGCGAACGGCGCCGGCGAGGACAACCGCAACGTCGCCCGCATGGCCGCGCTGCTGGCCGGGCTGCCGGTGTCGGTGCCGGGCGTGACGCTGAACCGGCTGTGCGCGTCCGGTGGCGAGTCGATCATCCAGGGCGCACGGGCGGTGGCCGCGGGCGACGCGGACCTGGTCGTCGCCGGTGGCGTCGAGGGGATGAGCCGGGCGCCGTTCGTGACGGCCCGGCCGGACAAGCCGTTCCCCGACCGCATGGAGACCGTGTCGACCGCGCTGGGCTGGCGGCTGGTGAACCCGCGGATGCCCAAGCACTACACCGTGCCGTTGGGGCTGGCCGCGGAGAACGTGGCCCACGAACTCGGCATCACACGCGAGCAGATGGACAACTTCGCGTTGCGCTCGCACCGTCGCGCTGCTGCTGCGTGGGACGCGGGCGTGCACGAGGGCTTCGCGTTCCCCGTGCAGCTGCCGGACGGGACGGCGATCCGGCGCGACGAGAACGTCCGCGCGGACACCAGCCTCGACAAGCTCGCGAAGTTGAAGCCCGCGTTCTCGGAGAACGGGTCGGTGACGGCGGGCAACGCGTCACCGCTCAACGACGGCGCGCTGGCCGCGTTGATCGGCACGGAGGCGATCGCGGCGGAGCTGGGCGTGGCACCGCTGGGCGAAGTGCTCGGCAGCGCGACGACCGGCGAGGAGCCGCACCGCTTCACGATCGCGCCCGTCTCGGCGATCCGGAAGTTGTTGAAGCGCCTGCACCTCGACGCCGCCCAGGTCGACCTCTGGGAGATCAACGAGGCGTTCGCCGCCATGGCGCTGTCCGTGTTGCACCACCTGCCGGAGATCGAGAAGGAGAAGGTCAACGTCCACGGCGGCGCGATCGCGTACGGGCACCCGCTCGGGGCGTCGATGCCGCGCGTGATCATCGACGTGGCGCGGCACCTGCGGGCGCGTGGCGGTGGCATCGGGATCGCGGCGGCGTGCGTGGGCGTCGGACAGGGCGTTGCGGTGGCAGTCCGCGTCTAACCCTTGGGGTGCAGGATGTCGCGGGCCTGTTCGGCGGCCCTGACGATGCTCTCGGACACGAAGTCGAGGAACCGCGCGATGTTCTCCAGGCGGTCGGCGGCCGGGGTGCCGGAACCGAGGACGCCGACTCCTCCTCGCGCGGCCTCGGCGAGTTTCGACGTCCCGGCCGCGCTGGCGATCATCGACTGGTACCAGATGTCGCCCTCGTCGACGACGTAGCGCTCGCGGCGGCGTTCGTCGCGCACGCGGCCGATCAGGCCCTGAGCTTCCAGGTACGACATCGCCTTGGAGATCGACGCCGGACTGACCTGAAGGTGCGCCACCAGTTCTGACGCGCTGAGGCTGCCGGAGTCCGTCGCGTAGAGGCACGCCAACGCCCTGGCCGTCATCTTGGGCAGGCCCTGCGCGATGAAGATGGCGGAGAAAGCCTCCTCGAACTCGCGCACGGCCTCGGGGTCGCGGCCGTCGGCGCGTTCGAGCGGCTGGCGGCCTTTCGACGTGGACTGCTTGCGCCGCTGGGCACGGCGTTCGGTGCCGAGCTGCGCGAGATCTGCCTTGTAGCCGGCGGGACCGCCGTTGCGCATCACCTCGCGGGTGATCGTCGACGTGGGACGGTCCAGGCCGCGCGCGATCTCGGCGTAGGCGAGACCGTCGGCGAGGCCGATCGCGATCTGCTGGCGTTCCTGCTGGGTGAGTCGACCTCCTGGCATGCGTCAGACCATAGCGTTCACCGTCATCCCATTGCAACGCAACGGCATGATCGTTGCGTTAGTTCTACGCCCCATTGCAACAATATCTTGCCTCTGAACTGCGGGTATGCAAACAGAACGCAACAAGCTTGTTGGCGACTTCCGTGAACGCAACGTAGCTTTTCCATCATCAGAAACAACGAGCCACAGGAGCCAGAGATGCAGAACTTCACCACCACCGCCCCGATCACCACCGTCCTCGACATCCCCGCCGGCCGCGTCCAGTTCATCGCCGCCGACCGCGAGGACACCACCGTCGAGGTGCGCCCCTCGGACGCCGGCAAGAGCCGCGACGTGAAGGCCGCGGAGAAGACGTCGGTCGAGTTCGCCGACGGCGTCCTGCGGATCAACGGTGACCCCGGCGGCAAGGTCCTCGGCCCGTCCGGGTCCGTGGAGATCACCGTCCAGCTGCCCGCGGGTTCCCGCGTCGAGGCCAAGGCCGCCAGCGCGGAGTTCCGCGGCGTCGGCAGGCTCGGCGACATCGCGTTCGAGGCAGCGCAGAGCGACGTCAAGCTCGACGAGGCCGGTCGCGTCTCGCTGACCACGCAGGCCGGTGACGTCACGATCGGCCGCCTCAACGGATCCGCGGAGATCAGCACGCAGAAGGGCGACATCACCGTCGGCGTCGCCGCCGGCCTGTCCGCCTCGATGGACGCCGGCACCTCCTACGGCCGGATCCACAACTCGCTCAAGAACAACGGCACCACCGACGTGACCATCCACGCCACCACGGCCTACGGCGACATCACCGCCCGCAGCCTCTGACCACTTCGACCACTGGGGAGAAACCGTTGAGCACCACCGAGAACTACCAGGCCGCGGAGAAACTGCTCCGCCGCTCCGCCAGCCCCGGCGAGCTCGTCGTCGGAGACAAGGTCCGTCCACAGTGGATCGACGCTGGCACCCGCTTCTGGTACCAGGTCCGCGACGGCGCCGACCGCCAGTTCGTGCTCGTCGACCCGGCCGCAGGCACCCGTGAACCGGGCTTCGACCCCACCCCGTTCCTGCCCACCCCCGGCAACCCGCTGGAGGTGACCTCCCCCGACGGCAAGGTCGCGGTGTCCCGCCGGGGCGAGGACCTGTGGGCACGTTCCGGCGAACGCGAGTGGGCGCTGACCACCGACGGCGTGGAGGGCCACGGCTACGGCTACGGCCCGGACGCCATGAGCTACAGCACGCTGATGCGGAAGTTCGGCCTGCCGCACCTGCCTCCCGCACTGGCCTGGTCGCCCGACTCGACGAAGGTGCTGGCCCACCGCACCGACCAGCGCAACGTCCGTCAGACGCACCTGCTGGAGTCGAGGCCAGCCGACGGCAGCGCCCCGCGCGTGCACACCCAGCGCTACGCCTACCCCGGCGACGAGCACGTGCCGCTGGCCGAACTGGTCGTGTTCGACGTCTCCGCGGGAACGATGGTCCGCGCTCAGGCCGAACCGCTGCTCATGCCGGAGTTCTCGCCGATCACGGCCGGCTGGGCGTGGTGGTCCTCCGACAGCTCAGCCGTCTACTTCCTCAGCCGCCCGCGTGACCAGCACAGCCTCACCCTGAACCGGATGGACGCGGCGACCGGCGAAGTCAGGGTCGTGGTGAGCGAGACCGGCACCAACCGCGTGGGCCCCAACCAGTTCATGTACGGCCCGCCGATCGTGAAGATGCTCGACGACGAGGTGCTGTGGTTCTCGCAGCGCGACGGCTGGGGCCACCTCTACCGCTACGACCTGCACACCGGTTCGTTGCTCGGCCAGGTCACGTCGGGCCAGTACCTGGTGCGCGAGATCCTGCACGCCTCGGACGGCGTCGTGTACTTCATGGCGTCGGGACTCGTCCCCGAGGACCCGTACCGCCGCTCGGTCTGCCGCGTTTCCTTGGACGGCACCGGTTTCGCTCGCGTCACCGACGACGCGCTGGACCACGTCGTCACCGTGTCGGAGAACAAGCAGTACTTCGTCGACTCGGCGTCCACTGTGGACATTCCACCGGTGACGACGGTGCGTTCCTGGACTGGTGAGGTGCTGGTCTCGTTGGAGAGCGCCGACATCACGCGGCTGCTGGAGACCGGTTGGACCGCGCCGGAACGCTTCTGCGTCAAGGCGGCCGACGGCGAGACGGACATCTACGGCGTGCTGTACAAGCCGCGCGGGTTCGACCCGTCGGCCAACTACGCGGTGGTGGACAGCGTGTATCCCGGCCCGCAGGTCACCAGGGTCGACCCGTGCTTCGACCCCGGCGGCATGGGCCTGGACGCCGAACCGTTGGCAGCAGTCGGTTTCGTCGTGGTCGCCCTCGACGGCCGCGGCACCCCCGGCCGCAGCAAGGCCTTCCTCGACGTGTCGTACGGCAACCTCGCCGACGCCGGCAGCCTGGAGGACCACGTCGCGGCCCTGCACCAGCTCGCGGCCACCCGCCCGTGGATGGACCTGTCACGCGTGGGCGTGATGGGCCACTCCGGCGGTGGTTTCGCGGCGGGACGGGCGATGCTGGCCTTCCCGGAGACGTACCGCGCCGGTGTCGCACTGTCCGGCTCGCACGACGCCCGGACGATCGGACTGGGCTGGGCGGAGTCGTGCGACGGCGCCGACAACCCCGACGCCTGGCTGCGCGCCTCGAACACGGAGCTCGCGGACCGGTTGGAAGGCAAGCTGTTGCTGGTCCACGGCGAGCTGGACGACACGGCCCACCCGGACCACACGCTGCGGCTGGCCGACGCGTTGATCACGGCGGGCAAGGACTTCGAACTGCTGATCGTGCCGGGCGCCGAGCACCTGTACCTCGACCGGATCGCGTACGTGCGGACGCGCTGCTGGGACTTCCTGGTCCGAGAGCTGATGGGCGTCGAGCCGCCGGCTTACCGGCCCGCGCCGATCCTCATCGACCCGGAGGTGCTGGGCGAGATGATGTAGCTGAGGAACGCCGACCACGCCTTGTCCGAGAGGGGCAGGTGCGTGGTCGGCGCCTTGCTGTCCCGGATGCCGATGCCGCAACCGACCTCAACGCAGTCCTGCTGGTCCGCGCTGTAGCTGCTCTTCCGCCACCTCGACATGCCAAGCGCCTCCTCAAGACACCATGCTGGTGATCAGCTCCTTAGATTGAACCTCATCCAAGGCCAACTGATCGAGCCGTTCCACCACGTTGCCGTAGTAGGTCAAGCTGTCCTTGTCTTCGAGGAAGAGGCCTGTTCTGCCGCCCTCGACGAAGATCACTGGCTCGAACTTCTCGTACTGCAGCCGTGTGAAGGAGCCGGCCACTCCAGCATGCGCCCCGACCTCGATGGGCAGGATGCGGATCCTGATGTACGGCCGCACCATCATCGTCAGGAGGTGGAGCAGTTGTGCCTTCATCACTTCTGGACCGCCGACCGGCAGCCGGAGGGCGTGTTCGTGGATGAAGAAGACGAACTCTCGACTGCGGTGGAAGATGGCCTGCCGCGCGAGTTTCGTCTTGATCGCCGTCTCGATGGCCAGCGGGTCGCTGCCCAGGACAGACGTCTCGCACACGACACGTATGTAGGCGTCGATCTGAAGCAGGCCAGGAATGAGGTTCAGCGACCACACGAAGATCTTGTTGGCGTGCCGCTCCTGCTCCATCAACGTGGGCTGCGGACTCAACAGGCCATCCTCGGCAAATTCGAGGTAGCCCTTCTCACGTGACTCTTTGAACAGCGCAAACAGTCGCCGCGCCTCGTCCGGCTTGGTGCCGCAGAGGCCGAGCAGCATCGCCAACTCGACCTCGGTGACCCCGCCCTTGCCCTTGACCAGGTCCGAGACCTTGGCCTCTTCCCAGTCGAGCAGTTCGGCGGCCTTGCGCTGCGTCAGACCGGCTGACTGGATGGCTTCGCGCACGCCATCACCGAACGAGCGCCCCACCACGCTCGAGAATCGTTTCGGCATGGTCGGACGCTAGAAGGCGAACCCCACCGGCTTCCATCGTTTGGACACGACTCGCCACGAAGGAAGTACTTCTTGGAAGGCTTCTAAATCCGCTTCGAGATCAACGGGTAGTCGACCACCAGGCCGTTGGCGTCGACCTTGATGCTCTGCTCGAACCCGGCGCTCTTGAACCGCACCACCGAGACGTCGTCCGCGACGGACACCGTCTTGTACGTGTGGGTCACGGCCTTCACCGTCAGCTCGGGCAGCGACACCCACACGACGGGGAGCGTGAACTCGCCCTCCTCGCGGTGCAGCCCCAGGCGCCTGATCGGGATGGTGTTGAACAACACCGCGAACTGCACGTCGACGTCCAGCGCACCGTTGAACGTCTCGCGCTTGGCGCCCTGGCCGTGGTCGACGAGCCAGGCGCCGTCCTCGGTCCTCGACAGGGAGCACTGGCGCTCTTCGAGGACCGTGGCCGTGCGGAGCAGCAGGCGGTTGACCTGGCCGCTCTCGTCGACGGACACCTCGAACGAGGCGTTGAACTGCTCGTCGGGCCCGGCGGCGACCATCCGGCCGGACGCGCGCAGGCGCTGGTCGCTCGACAGGAGCAGGCGGACCTGCTCCAGGCGCGGCTCGTGGAGGCCCTGCCAGGTGATCATCTCTGGCCTGCGGGCAGAAGGAGAGCGGGTCTCCCCGTTCGAGGTGACCCGCCCTGCGTCAGTGGCGTTGAAGGAGTTCACTCATCCACCTGGAAGGATGTCCTTGATCTTCTCGGCAACCGAGTCGACCTGCTCTTCGTGACCGAACTTGCCTGCGACGAAATCAGCCGCGGCGTCCACGCCCTTGTCGACCTGCTCGTGGTGCTCCTCGGCCAGGTCCATGGCCTTGTTCTTGATCTCGTCGAAGTTCATGTGGCGCTCCTCCGCTCCTGACGCAGGGTACCCGAGTAGGCCCCGCGTGTTGATAGCCCGCGATCACGCTAACCGCGCCTGGACAAGTCGGCTCTGTGAAACGAGGATGACCCGTGCCGCCGCCTGGTCGGCCGCCGTCGCGGCCAGAACCAGGAGGACACGCCACATGACACGGCTCCTGCGTGGAGTTATGTCCGCTGTACTGCTGTTGCCGCTCGTCGCAGTCCCCTCGGCCCACGCCACGGCCGACGCGCAGGGGAAGGCGAAGTTCGCGGTGACGACCACCGCCACGAACGTCGCGGCACGCAGTGACCGGCGCCCGGTCGCGGGTGGGGTCTACGACCGCGAAGTCGGAAAGACCTTCATCTCGTGGGCCGGCCAGTACGAGGACAGCTACGTCCAGACGTACGACCACCGCAAGGCCACCTGGTCCGCGCCCAACCGGGTCGCGGACGGTGACGCGGACTCGCACAACTACCCGACCATGGTCCAGGCCAGGGACGGGCACCTGCTGATCTTCCGCGGCATGCACAACGTCGAGCTGCGCATGTCCCGCTCGCCACAGCCCAACTCGGCTGACGGCGTGTGGGAGGAGACGCTGATCTCGAAGAACGCGGCCACGTACCCGATGCCGTTCGTCACCCGCGACGGCACGATCTACGTCTTCTACCGCGAGACGACCCGCGACCTCGACCACACGACGCCCACGGACACCCGTCCGATGCTCTACGTGGTGTCGAAGGACAACGGCAAGACGTGGAAGACCTCCACGGACCTGACCGGAGACCGGTTCGCGATCGGTTCGACGTCCCGCGCGGACAACATGAACGAGATCTACATCGGTCAGCTGCGCCAGGAGGACAACGGCCGCGTGCGGATCGTCTACACGCTCGCGGGCGGTGGCCCCGAAGGCCATCTGCACGACCGGTACCACCGCAACATCTACTACGCGTGGTTCGACCCGCGGAACCTGCACTTCTACTCGGCCGCCGGGAAGGATCTGGGCACCCAGATCGACGACGCCGACCAGGAGAAGCACCTGAAGGTCGCGGAGACCCCGCTGACCTTGCCCAACGGCGTGAAGTCCCCCGACTACATCCAGCTCGTGGGCACGACGTTCGGCCAGCCGTTCCTGCTGTGGTTCACGGGCGACGCCGACAAGGGACCGCTGCACAACTACCTGTCCACCTGGAACGGTCGTTCGTGGGAGACCAAGGAAGTCGCACGGGGACTGCGCACCCGTGAGATGGAGAAGATCGACCCGTTCACGTGGCGCGTCTACGCCACTGAGGACGGCAAGCCGAACGTGAACACCTACCTGGTCCGGTTCGGTCGCACGTGGGACTTGGAGGCCATCATCCCGACGGCCAAGCCGGTGCAGCGCGTCGAGATCGTGGAGAACTTCCGCGACCCCGCCCGCGCGATCTTCTCCGGCGCGTCTTCGCAACGAGACGTGGCGATCGCCGACGGCGACATCAGCGTGGCGGGCATCAGCCGCCGCTGATGTGCACGCGGGGAGCTTTCGTTCACTCTGAGCGCACGAGAGGGCCCCGCGTGCAAGACGGCAAACGCCCCCAGGACCGGCGCGGGTCCTGGGGGCGTTCGTCAGCGGGGGCGACTGATCAGATCAGGCGCCGGCCTTCTTGCGGCGAACCACGAACAGCGCACCGACACCGGCGCCGACGAGCGCCAGACCGCCGAGCAGCGGCCACAGGATCGAGGCACCGGTCGAGGCGAGGTTGTCGTCACCGCTGCCACCAGGAGCCGGGTTGTTCGGCGTGGTGGCGGTGGTGGTCGTCGTGGTGGTGGTCGTGGTCGTCGTCGTGGTGCTCGAGGACGGCGTGGACGGCTTGACCTCGAGCTTCCAGTCGGCCTTGGCCTCCTTCTCGACCTTGGCCTTCTGCGGCTGCGCGACGACGAGCGACTGCGCCTTGTCCTCCTGCTTCGGGTTGTGCGCGACGAACAGGCGGCCGATCGCGATCTCGGCCTCGGCCGAGAGCTTGAACGTGGCGCTGCCGGCCGGCGCCTTCTCCGGGACGTTCACGAAGAACTCGGAGACCTTCTCGCCCGCGGCCTGGATGGCCAGCTGCTCACCCTGCTTCTGCACCGCGAGCGGGTTGCCCTTGGCGTCGGTGACGGTGACGCCCTCGGGGAGGTTGCCGGTCAGCTTGACCTCGGACGCGGTCGTGGTGACCGTGAACGGGCCGATCTTCTCGCCGGACACGCCGGACTTGGACGCCGGGGCGATCTCCAGCGTCGGCTTCGGCTGGTCCTTGATCTCGTTCGCGACGGCGTCCTTGATCAGGCGCTCGTACAGCTTCACGATGTCGGAGTTGTTGGTCTTGTCGGGGTCGATCTCAGCGTCGTCCGAGAAGTGCCAGATCGCGGCCTGCGTGGCGGCGATCGTCTCCTTCTTGTCGAACTGGTCGCCGAACGCCTTCTTGACCTCGTCCATGGTCTTGCCGGGGTACGAGTTCTGCAGGATCCAGAGGACCTTGCCCGCGTTCGCCGGGAACTTGGACTTGGGGTTCGGGTGCGTGCCCCACGGGGCTTCCTTGAGCGCGTCCGAGTCCTCGAGCGGGGTCGGCAGCTCGACGCAGTAGGTGAGGACGTTCGAGCGCTTCTCGTCGTCCTCGATGCGGAGCTTGATGATCTCGGTGCCCTGCTTGAGCTCGTTCGGGTCGCTCACGTTGCCGACGTTCTTGAGCCACACGTCGTGGCCCTTCTCCTGACCACCGCGGTCCGGCTTGATGATGACGTCAGCGTGGGCCGGAAGGGTCGTGAAAGCCAGAGCGGCGGTCGCGCCGAGCAGCGCGGTGCCGATCCTCAACCGGGAAGCCATGGGTCTCCTTGCTCGCTGAAGTTAGCCCGAACGCGGTGGGAAAGTCAGTCGCCCGTCGGGACGGTCGGCACGTCAAGATCGACACTGAACCGACAGGAAGCGAGCGGACACTATCCGATGGGGTGACACACGATGGGGTGAGGTATAGAGCGCACAACAAACCATGCGTGACCAGCAAAAAGCTACTCACGGTGTCCACAGTGGATAGGTCCGCGATGCATTCGATTTGTCAGGTGACGTTAGATTCGTTGCCGAACAGTTATCGAGTGACGCGTCCCGCTACGGATGAGCAGCGGCAACGGTTCAAGGGCTACGCCACCATTTCGGTAACTTCGACCGGCCGAATGTCTCCCGGACGCAGCGAAGTGCCTCGCAGACACATCTCTCTCGGTTCAGGCCTGCGACCCGTGAGAATCCAGCGGGTCAGCCCCGCCAACTGGTAGGCGATGAGCGGCGGAACGGCGTCGCCGACGTGCCGGTACGCGTTGCCGAGAATCGAGACGTCGAAGCGGAACTGCTTCGGAAAGCCCTGGAGGAGTGCCATCTCCCTCACCGTGCAGAGGCGGTGCTGCACGGGGTGGGCATAACGGCCGTTGCCGACGTGGCCGCATTCGCGCTTGATGGTGCGGGCGGGTTCGTCCCACCACATCCGGCCGTACACGTCCGGATGAGAACCCCAGTTCTGCTGTTCGACGATCTTGCGTTGTGCCGGATTCAACAACTCCGCGGTCTCCGGTGACCGGAGCAGATCCGCCCACGAACCACCGTTCGCGGGAATTGCACGCATTCGTTCGAGACTGCGGTCCTGGGAAAAGGTCGGCGACACGTGAATGGGGTCTTCCGGGTGCGCCTCACCGGCCGCCACGACGGGCAGCTTCCCGATCGCGCGCCGGACCGTGATGGCGGACGGGCGGATGACCCTGCCCTCCCACAGGTCGTCCAGCGTGAGCAGCGGCAGGCCCTCGTCGACCGCGACCATCAACGTCCGTTCGCGCAGCTGCGGCAGGCCGAACTTGGACAGCATGTGCGTGCCGCCGGCGACGGAGTAACCGATTCGGGTGAGTTCCTCGGCGAGGCTGTCGAAGTGGTGACGCTGCTTGCCCTTGACGAGCTCGCGGGCGTTCTCGACGAGCACGACCTTCGGCCGCAACTCCTGCGCGTACACCGCGATCCGGCCGACCAGCGAGTTGCGCGGGTCGTCGCGCAGGTGGTTCTGGGCGGTGATCCGGCTGAAGCCCGAGCACGGCGGGCACGCCAGCAAGACGTCCAGCTCACCGCGCTTGAGGCCCCACACCTCTCTCAGCGCGGATGGGGACACCTTCGAGAGGTCGACCTCCAACGGGTCGACGCCGATGTTCGCGCGGTAGGTGTCGTTGCAGCGCAACGAGCCCAGACGGCTCGACGGCTTACCGATCTGCGCGTCGGCGGCACCGACGACCCGGAAGTCGCGGTGGGCGTGGAAGCCGAAGCTCATGCCGCCCGCACCCGAGAAGATGTCGGCCACCGAAAAGGACACCACGAGATCGTACGGGCGAGGCTCCGAGGAGCTTTCCGTGACATCCCGTACCTTTCCGCCTTATGGAGCTGCCGCGTGCCTGGCAACGGCCTGACCCGTTGCGCGGACTCGACAGGATTTCCTGGGTCGAGGTCTACGACGGCCGGGGTGGCGCCGGTCGCGTACCCCGTCTGCTGCGCTCCCTGATGGACCCCAGCGCCGACGTGCGCCTGGACGCGTTCTCCACGCTCGCCGACCGCCTCCTGACCGAGGACACGGTCTCCGAGGCCTCGTTCTGCGCCGTGCCGTACCTCGTGGAACTGGGGGCGTCGTACAAGGTCACCGGGGACGTGCGCGATCGGGTGATCTTCCTGCTGGCCGCGATGGCGTTGGCGGGCAAGGGGTTCACGGAGGACGGACGCCGCACGCACCGCCGGTGGAACGCCCTCGGGCGTGAGCTGCCTCGTACCGCGCCGGACTGGCTGACGCAGACCCGCCACGCCGTCGCCCAGGGCGCGCCGAAGATCTTCGAGGCGCTGGCGTCCGAACGGGTGGCCTGCCTGGTGGCGCTGGCGTGCGCGGTGCCGGAGAAGCTGCCGTCGTTCGTCAGCGGCCTGATGAACGACATGGTCGACCTGCCGGGCGAGGACATGCTCGCGGACGCCGCGGAGATCGCCGTGGCACTGCTGAAGCGAGCACCGGAGTTAGTCGGTGTGGACCGGCCGAAGGTGCTCGGCGAAGGACTCGTCCGGCCCGCACACCAGCCGCGCGAGGTCGCGGCGGCGTTGATGGGGTACCGGTTCGCGCTCATCTCCGCGTACGGCGAAGAGGGCGCCTGGTAGTCAGGCCGGCAGCAAAGCCACCAACGAGTCGCCGAGCCACTGCTCGTAGCGGTCGGCCGACCAGCCGCGCCCGTCGACGAGCTGCAGGTAGAGGTGGCTGCCCGTCATCGCCCAGAGCACGTCGAGCTCCTCCTGCCCGGACAGCACCTCCGCGAAGAGCGGCCGCTGCTGTTTCCGGCGGCGGGACTCGACCTCCCGGTACTCCGCCAGCAGTTCCGGATCCCCCGACTCCTGGAGGAACCGCAGCAGCTGGCCCAGCCGTTCGCTCACCACTCGTGCGATGTGCGCCGCCGACCTCAGCCGTGCCTCCCGGTCCGGCGCGTCGGGCAGCTCGGCGAGCAGGTCGTGGACGTTCTCCACGTCGAACGTGGTCCAGATGATCTCGTGGGTCAGGCGCTTCTTGTTGCCGAAGACGGCGTAGACGGTCTGGTACGCCACGCCTGCCTCGGCGGCGATGTCAGCCATCGTCACGACGTGGAAGCCGCGCTCCACGAAGAGCTTCCTGGCGGCCTCGGCGATGCGGCGCCTGGTCTGGCGCGCCTGCTCGGCGCGGCGCGAGGTGTTGTAGGCGCGGGTCTTGACGGGTTCCTCCACCGGGCTTACGTTACCCATCTCGATAGAGGGTGCCTCTATTGAAATTGAGGTGGTCGCGATGGAAGCCTTCGCGCACTACGGGTTGAGCCCGCGAAGCCGGCGGATCCAGCTCCCCTCTGCGCACCTCAGGGTGTTGGAGGTGGGTGAAGGAGACCCCGTCCTCCTGCTGCACGGCTTCAGCCTGGGGCCGGCGCACTGGGCGCCGTTGGCGACGCGGCTGCCCGGCCGCCTGCTGATGCTGGAGATGCCGGGACACGGCCAGTCCGGCGGGGTCGACTTCCGCGGCGTCGACCTGCGGGCGTGGTTCCGCAGCGCTCTCACGGGTGTTCTGGACGAGCTCGGGCTCGACTCGGTCGACGTGATCGGTCATTCGCAGGGCGCGATGCTGGGACTGTTCCTCGCGCTCGACGAACCGGACCGGGTGCGGTCGCTCGTGGCGATCGGGACGCCCGCTGTCGCGTTCGGAGCGGAGCTGCCCGGACTGCGGATCCTCGCGCGGCCGGTGCTCGGTCCTGTCCTGCTGGGAATGCCGAAACCCGCCGGCTTCTACCGCAAGATCCTCGCCGGGACCGTGGGCCGTTCGGCGTTGGAGGCGATGCCGCCGGAACTGGTCCGTGCGACCTATCTCGGCGTGCGACGCCGTGGGTTCGGGACGACCGTGTCGAGGTATCTCCGCGAGATGTTCCACGGGTCGTACGTGCTCTCCGACGACGAGCTTGCGGCCTTGCAACCGCCGGTGCTGGTCGTGTTGGGAGAGTCGGACGGCGACGTCGCCGGTGCGGCGGAGCGCGTCGCACTGATGCCCCGGGGCCGGTTCGCACCGGTCCCCGGTGGACACGAGCCGTGGGTGGAAGACCCGGACCAGTGCGCCGCACTGGTCCGGGAGTTCCTGGTCAGGCGATCACGGCCTCTTCGATGATCGTCTGCTCGACCTGGGTGTTGTCCTCGACGGCGATCGCGGGCTCCAGGGCGCCGAGGCCCGTCCCCCACTCCTGGTCCGCCAGCGCGAACGCCGCGACGGTCAGCGCCGCCACGGGTGCGCCGACGGGCATGTTCTCGCGGTGCAGGTCGAGGTCCAGACGTCCGCCGATCGGGGACGGGCTGAGCCGCAGCGTCGCGTGCGCGGGCTCGTCGGCGTGCGCGAGGCGGCACGCCCAGCCGGTGAAGATCACCCGGCGTTCGTCCACTTCGGTCGGCTGCACGGCACGCACGTTGGCGCCCACCGCGCCGGCGCGGTGGTTGTCCGCGGCCTGCAGCACGAGCTCCTCGAACTCCATCGAGGAGATACCCAGGTCCCAGCCAGCCACCAGGGCGACCTGCACCAGCGCGAGCGGCAGCGTCGGGACGGCGTCCTCGAAGCACACCATCGCGCCGCCGTAGCGGGTGTTGATCTCGGTCGGCAGGAAGCCGTCCTCGGTCGCGATGCCGTCCAGCGTGAACGTGCCGCGGTAGCCGACGGTCTCGCGCAGGTGCTCGCCGACGCGGCGGGCCAGGTTGCGCATCTCGTCGCGGATCCACACGGGCGGGTCGTAGTAGGACGCGCAGCCCGCGTAGAGGAACTTGGCCTGGCCCTGGCGGCGCGGCACGACCATCTCGATCGGACGCAGCACCGCGGTGCCGTCGGGGAACACGATGCCGTGCACGCTCACCGGAATGCCTTCCAGGAACGGCATCACGCGCACCTGCTCGCACTTGGGGGCGAGGACCTCGAACGCGTCCTTCGCCTCCTCGTACGACCGCACGCGGCGCACGAAGTTCGCGCCGCCGTTGATCGCCGGGCCGTCACCGGACCAGACGACGCCCGCGCCGCGGTCCAGGATCTCCGAGGCGCCCCAGAGGCGTTCGAAGTCGAGGTCGAACACCATCGCGGGCGCGCGGCGGGCGCTGAGCTCGTCCCACAGACCGTCGATCGTGGTCTTGTTCTCCAGCTCGACCCACTTGCGCTGCCGCGCGTTGAGCACGGGACGGCCCTGGAAGGTGCTGATCTCGTTGTAGGGCGTGCTGATCACGACGGCCTCGCGCTTCGAGTCGAAGTCGCGCAGGATCGCCTTGACCTCGGGGCCCGGCTTGGTCAGCAGCTTGCCCAGGCGGCGCTGTTCGACGGCGACGAAGCCGCCCTTGATGCCCAGCGACACCCAGCGGGCGATCTCCGAATCATGCAGCGGGGCATGGTCGTCGGTATCGAGCACGAGCGTATGGCGGGCACCGAGCGTATGGAGCTCATGCGCGCGCTTCGCCAGACGCGTGCCACCGGCCAGGATTACCAGCCGGTCACCGAACAACTTGCCGAGGCGCTCGTTGAGCGCTGCGAGGACATGATTCATCGCCGAGAACTCGCTTTGAGAGAAGCGGAGGATGCGACCGGCGATCGCCGGGTAGCGCGTAGCGTAGAGCCACCCGGTATGTGTGTCGAAGCACGGTCCGGCAACAGCCGGATGAATCTTGGATCAGGCGATGATCTCGGTGCTCGCTAGGAGCGCGCCGCGTCCCGAAGGACCTGGTCAACGCGGCTGAGGAAACTGCGCCTGGGGTTGACCGCCGGCAGCGGGGCGGTGAGCTCGGCGGAACCGGGCGCGGCTCCGACGATCTCGGCGACGTTGCGCAGGAACTCCTGCCGCTTGAACTCCTGCACGGCGACGTCGTGCAGGAGACCGGCGATGCTTGTGTGCACAGCGCGATGGGGGTAACTCACTCGTGTGTTATCGGCGCAGTGAGGGTCGACCTTTAGGGTCAACTTGTGCGAGTTCTGGTGACGGGCGCCACTGGGTACGTCGGTCGTGCCGTGGTGTGTGAGCTGCGGGTTCACGGTCATGAACCTGTTTTGTCCCGTCAACGCCTTTCGGAGCCGTTCAACCTGCCGGACGTGGACGCGGTCATCCATCTGGCGGGCGCGGCCCGTGTGCGGGAGTCGTTTCTTGATCCACTTTCGTACTACGAGACGAACGTGGCCGGGACGCTCAACCTGCTGAAGGCGTTGAAGGGCCAGCGATTCCTCCTCGCATCGACTGCCGGGGTGTACCGGCCGTCGGACTCGCCGCTGACGGAGGAGTCGGTCCGCGAGCCCTCCTCCCCGTACGCCGCGACCAAGGCCGCCGCCGAGGACCTCGTGGCGTGGGCGGCGCGGTCGGGACGGATCGGGGCGACCACTCTGCGTCTCTTCAACATCGCTGGAGGTGGTGACGCCGACACCAGTCGGGTGATCACCCGTGCCGTGGCGTGCGCCGCCGGAACCGTGCCGGGCATGGAGGTCTACGGCGACGGCACGGCCGTGCGCGACTTCGTGCACGTACGCGACGTTGCTGCTGCTTTCGTCGTGGCGCTGGAGGCGTGCTCAGTCGGGGAATCGTCGGTCTACAACGTCGGTGGGACGCCGGCGTCTGTTCGTGATGTGCTTTCTGCCGTTGCGGAGGTGACCGGACGGTCCGTGGACGTGACCTGGCAGCCCGCGCACCCCGGTGAGGTGCGGTACCAGCGAGCCGACGTGTCGCGGCTGCTCGCGCTGGGCTGGAAACCGCAGTTCACGACGCTGACGGAGATCGTCAGGGACCAGTGGCTCGCTTCGGCACCGGCACCCGGTCCAGGTCCTTCGCGATGACGATCTCGCCGTCGAACTCCCGTGCCGCCTCGGCGTGGAACTCGGCGGGGTCCTCGTAGCGCTGGGAGAAGTGCGTCAGCACGAGCTTGCGGACCTTGCAGTCCCGCGCGACGCGAGCGGCCTGCTGGGCGGTCAGGTGGCCGTGGTCGCCCGCGAGCTTCGTGTCGCGGGCGAGGTAGGTCGACTCGATCACCAGCAGGTCCGCCTGGTCGGCGAGCTCGTAGACGTTGTCGCACAGTCTCGTGTCCATGACGAAGGCGAACTTCTGGCCTTTGCGGGGCTCGCTGACGTCCTCGAGCCTGACACCGTTGAGTTCGCCCTGCTGCTGGAGCGTCCGGACCTGCGGGCCCTGGATGCCGTGCTCCTTGAGCTTCTCCGGGAGCATGCGGTGGCCGTCGGGTTCGACCAGGCGGTAGCCGAAGCTGTCGATGCCGTGGTCGAGGCGGTAGGCCTGGAGGCTGCCGAACTTGCCGCTGGCGAACTCGCCGTCCTGGTCGACCGGGTCTTCCTTGATGTCCGCGGCGTCGTAGAAGGCGCTGGCGTAGCGGAGTCGTTCGAAGAAGTGGGAACCCGACCGCGGGAAGTGCGCGTGGACGGTGTGCGGGACCCGGTCGAGACTGAGCCTCTGCACGATGCCGGGAACGCCGAGGCAGTGGTCGCCGTGGAAGTGCGTGATGCAGATCCGGGTGATGTCGCTCGCAGCGGCACCCGATCGGAGGAGCTGCCGCTGGGACCCGTCGCCGGGGTCGAAGAGGAAGCCTTCGCCGTCCCACCTCAGCAGATAGCCGTTGTGGTTGCGCTGGCGCGTGGGAACCTGGCTGGCCGTTCCCAGGACGATCAGTTCCCGGACTGTCACCCCCTGACGTTAACGTCTGTCCCATGCGAAGCGTCGAAGTGGCAGCGTCGTGGCCTGTCGAGAACGTGGCGGTGGCCGTGGTGTCCGAGGGGTCCGTCGTGGGCTCGTTGGGTGATCAGCAGCGCGTGTTCCCGCTAGCGTCCGTGACGAAGCTGCTGACGGCCTACGCGGTCCTGGTGGCCGTGGAGGAGGGCGCGGTCGAGTGGGACCAGCCGGCAGGGCCTCCCGGCGCAACCGTGCGGCACCTGATCGCGCACACGGCCGGTTACGCGTTCGACAAGGCCGAGGTGCAGGCCGAGCCCGGGAAGCGTCGGATCTACTCGAACGCGGGCTTCGACGTGCTGGCGTCGTTCGTGGGCGATGCCTGCGAGATGCCGTTCGCCACTTACGTTCGTGAGGCCGTGTTCGAGCCGTTGGGCATGACTTCGTCGGCTCTGGTCGGTTCGGCGGGTGCCGGTGCCGAGTCGTGCGCCGCGGACCTGGCCTTGTTCGCCGCCGAGCTGCTCTCGCCGAAGCTGGTTTCTCCCGGCCTGGTGCAGGAGGCGACCTCGGTCGTCTTCCCGGGCCTGAACGGCGTGCTGCCCGGCTACGGCATGCAGAAGCCGAACGACTGGGGTCTCGGCTTCGAAATCCGCGACTCGAAGTCACCGCACTGGACGGGCCTGTCCTTCTCGCCGCGGACGTTCGGCCACTTCGGCCAGTCCGGCACGTTCCTGTGGGTCGACCCGGACATCTCCGCGGCGTGCGTCGCCCTGACGGATCTGCGTTTTGGACCGTGGGCGGTCGAGGCCTGGACGCCGTTCTCCGACGGCGTCCGCGAGGAGCTGGTCAGTCGGCGAGCCTGAGCGCCAACTGCCGCAGGACCTCCTGCACGTCGGCGTCCTCGTAGTCGTTCTCGTAGGCCTGCGCAACGCCGTGGAAGGCGTAGAGCAGCCCCGCCGTGAACCACCCGAACTGCGACAGGACCTGGTCCATCGCCTGCTTGAGAGCCTGCGCGCCGGCCTCGTTGAGCTCGCCGTCGACCTTGACCTCGTAGCTGAACACGCCCTCCTGCAACGACTTGAGGGCCGTCCGCAGGTAGTCCTCAGACCCGGCACCGTCGTAGGTGAGCGTCAGGACGCCCAGCGCCCGCTGCATGATCTCGCGCTGCTCCACGCCGCCACTTTGCCCTCTGCGCCCGCGTTCGTCACCCTCCGACACCCCGGCGGCCGTTCGTCAGCCGGGCTCACGCGCGACCCACCGCGCGACGGAGAACACGCCACGACCGTGAGGAACGCGACCCGGTCGCCCATCCCCTGCTCGGCCACGTGCTGGCGCACCCACGCCGACAACCACTCGGTTGTTGGAGATGCCGACGACGCTCGCACCGGCGATCTCGGCCATGTAGACCGTCGTACGGCCGACACCGCTGCCGAGGTCGAGCCCCGCGCCATCCGGCCGCAGACCGGCCGCGTCGAACTGCCCTGCGCGCCAGCGCCTTGGCCGCGTCCTCGGGCGACAGTCCCGCCCGCTCGGCTGCCAGGTCCCCGTGGTGCCAGAACTGCCCCACGAGCGCGCGGTAGGCGGGGACCAGCGTGGTTGTAGCACTCGCGGACCTGTTGCTCGACGGAGGTGTTCACCAAACCCGGCCTTATGTGTTGAGCTCGCGGTCGCTCGTCAAAGGCCGGCGGAGAACTTGTCGGCCACTCCGAAGTCGACCAGCACCGGCGGATGTCAAAGCAGTGTCCGCTTCAACCGGTTGTCCACGATCCAGGTCGCGGCCCGGATATGCCGTTGATCATGGCGTTCCGGGTTGATTTCCCTCCAGCGCAGCGGGTTCGTCGTCGGCCCCGTTGAGGAAATAGCCCCACCGGGCCCTTGCCGCCGGCAGACTCGGAAGCCACACAAGTACGCCGTGCAGCAGTACCGCGACGGCCATCGCGAGGTAAGCACCGCCGAGTCCGAGCGTCGTCGACCAGGCCATGAACCCGCCGGCTACGACGACGCAGACCGCGAAGACCACGAGCGCCGCCAGTGCCAGCCCGTCCCTACCGCGCCTGGTCGCGAACGCCCATCCGACGGCGGCCACGGCCATGCCTGCCAGAGCGCTGTTGAGCACCACCGGCTGCCCGCGGGTCAAGGTGTAGGCGAGCACCGCACCACACAACCCGAAGATCCCCACCAGCAAACGCAACCGGCGTTCTTGTGACAGGAGACCGGCCGTCGCACAGCCGATAAGCACCACCGCCGCGCCCCACGGACCGTCCTTCCGCAGCGGCATGACCCAGTATGCCGCCAGGGCCAGAAACAGCAGCACGTACGTGCTGGCCGGTCCGTTCAGATCCACCGACAGGCCGGCCCAGGCGGCACCGAGCAGGACCACAGCGAAGATCAACAAGAACTTCCGCACCTCACCGTCGTTCGTCTGAAACGCGGACGCCGCGCACGACACTCCGAGGAAGAACGTGGCAACAACCGTGAGCCGCCGAGCAGCCTGGTCGACGCCCTGCGTGATCAGCCCGAGGACCAGCAGGCAGCAGGTCGCCACGATCGCACCGGCCCGCTGCAACACCGGCGACCACGAAGACACAGAGAGGACGACACCCACGACGGTCAGGACGGACGCGGCGTAGAACACGAACCTCACCACCGGCGCCACTTGCCGGCGGCCCTTCACCCACGCAGCGAGCACCACGGCGAGCGTCACCCCGCACAGCAGCAACACCCACCAGGCGTCGAGGTTGGAGAACTTGTTGCCCAGCACGCCGAGGCTGAACGCGAACAAGAGCGACCCGGCGGCCGCCAGTTGTTTGATCCACTTGCCGGACAACCGAAACTCTCCCGCTGTCTTCGAGCCGCTCTTCTTCGCTGCGTGCTTCGAGGACTGCGGTCCGACCGTTACAAACTCGTGCTGGAAGCCTGATCATTGGATCTTGGTGGTGCAGAACTCGGCCACGGCTCGGACTGAGATTCCAGAAAATTCGAAAACAACAAAACCCCAGCTAGACCGAAGTCTGACTGGGGTTTGTGTAGCGCGCTCGACAGGATTCGAACCTGTAACCTTCTGATCCGTAGTCAGATGCTCTATCCGTTGAGCTACGAGCGCAGGTCTTCAATTATAACCGATCCCCGAGAGGTTCGGCCTTGCGGAGGCTCCGGGATTTGAACCCGGGATGGGGGGTTACCCCAAACCGCATTAGCAGTGCGGCGCCATAGACCAGACTAGGCGAAGCCTCCCGGGACCATCCTTGGCCACGACGCATAGGTTACACAGGTCCTCAACCGACTTGCAAAACGCCCCCCTCGAAGCGCAGAACGTGCTGGTCAGGGCACGTGCCGGGGCCTCGAGAAGGGCGTTAAACGCCTGTTCGCCAGCTCGAGAGTGATCTAGATCATCCCGAAGCGAGTTCCAAGAACGGTTGGAGCGACTCGGGATTGCGGAGCGCGCCGCGGCTGACCGCGCGATCGGGGTCCACGCCGGCCAGGATCTTCTTCACCGGGACCTCGCACTTCTTGCCGTTCAGGGTCCTCGGGATCTCGGCCACGGCCACGAAGCGGTTCGGCACGTGGCGCGGGGACAGGGACGAGCGCAATTCCTTGCGCAGCACCGGTTCCACGTCGGCCAAAGTCACGCCGTCGAGCACCACGAAGCAGAGGAGTTCGCCCTCGGAGACGCCGGACGTGTCGATCACCAGGGAGTCGACCACGCCGGGGACGGACTCCACCACCCGGTAGAACTCCGAGGTGCCCATGCGGACGCCGCCGCGGTTCAGGGTCGAGTCGGAGCGGCCGTAGATCACCGCCGAGCCGCGTGGGGTGATGCGGATCCAGTCGCCGTGGCGCCAGATTCCCGGGTACGTGTCGAAGTAGGCGTCGCGCAGCCGTGAGCCGTCTTCGTCGCCCCAGAAGAAGACCGGCATGGACGGCATCGGGCGGGTGATCACGAGCTCTCCCACGGCGTCTTCCAGCTTGTTTCCCGCCTCGTCGAACGCGAAGACCGCGGCGCCCAGGGCTCGGCAGGAGAGCTCGCCCAGCCACACCGGGCGGTCCGGGGAGGCCGCCACGAAGGCCGTGCAGAGGTCGGTGCCGCCGGAGACCGAGGCGATCTGGACGTCCTTGCCCACGGCCGAGGCGATCCAGCGGAAGCCTTCTGGCGTAAGGGGTGCACCGGTCGAACCGACGACGCGCAAGCCCGTCAGGTCGTAGCGCGACGACGGGTCGAGGCCCTCCTTCAGGCACGACTGGACGTACGGCGCGGAGGTGCCGAAGTAGGTGACTCGGTGTTGTTCGGCCAGCTGCCACAACGTGTTCAGCGACGGGAAGGCCGGGCTGCCGTCGTACAGGACGATGGTGGTGCCGACCATCAGGCCACCGACCAGGTAGTTCCACATCATCCAGCCGGTGGTGGTGAACCAGAAGAAGCGGTCGCCGGGGCCGAGGTCGCTGTGCAGGCCCAGCATCTTCAGGTGTTCCAGCACGATGCCGCCGTGGCCCTGGACGATGCCCTTGGGCAGGCCCGTCGTGCCGGACGAGTAGAGCACCCACAGCGGGTGGCCGAACGGCACCGGCGTGAACTCCAGCGCGGCGCCTTCGTTCGCCGCCAGCAGCTCCGCGAACGAGAGGGTGTCCGGCAGCGACGAGCCGTTGTCGAGGTAGTCGACCAGGATCGTGGCGCGCAGGCCCGGCAGCTGCGAGCGGATCTCTTCCACGACCGGGCGGCAGTCGAAGGAGCGTCCGTTGTAGACGTAGCCGGAGACGGCGACGAAGACCGCCGGCTCGATCTGGGTGAAGCGGTCGGCGACGGCTCGCGCGCCGAAGTCCGGGGAGCAGGACGACCACGTGGCGCCGAGCGAGGCGGCCGCCAGGAAGGCGATGAGGGCTTCTGGGGCGTTCGGGACCAGTGCCACCACCCGATCGCCCTGCGAGACGCCCAGAGAGGCCAATGCGGCCCGGAAAGCGGCCACGCGTGAACGCAGCGTGCCGAACGTCAAAGAAGAAGCGAGGCCGTCTTCTCTATGGAAGATCACGGCCAGGTCGTCGTCGCCGCCGCGTCGCAACGCGTGCTCGGCGTAGTTCAGCGTCGCGCCGGGGAACCAGTCGGCGCCGGGCATCTCCGCGGACCCCAGCACCCGCGAGGGCCGGGAGTGGAACTGGACGTCGAAGTACTCAGCTGTCGCGCCCCAGAACCCTTCGAGGTCGGAGACGGACCACTCCCACAGCGACTCGTAGTCGGGGAAGTCGTGGCCTCGTTCAGAACGGAGCCACGACCGAAAGGCGGTCATCCCGTTGTCCCTCGTGGGGTCGGGGCGCCACAGCAGTTCGACGTCGGTGTCGGTCATGCCCCATGTCTAGTTGAGGCACAACCGCACGTCCATGTGTGATTGGCGGACTTGCGGTAGCCCACCTGTGTGCAGTTACCCCGCCGCGAGCAGCTCGTCGACCGCGTTCGTCAGCCGAGCCGCGTCGGCGGGGGCCAGCACGAGCCAGCCGTCCTGCTTGCGGAGGAGGTAGCGGCCCTCGCGCGTGTCGAGCCACGACACCGAACGGCCCGTCGGGCGCGGCACGCCGTCGCGGTTGCGCGCGGTCAGGCCCAGTTCGCCGCCGCCGATCCGGGACGTGATGAGGCGCAGCAGGGTGTGGGCCTCGGGCTCGCGGATGCCGGCGTCGCGCAGGACGTCCAGGAACGCCTGCTTGCCGTCCTGCCGGCCCGCCTGGCCCGCCCGCAGGTAGTCGTCCCAGCGCACGTTCACCGCGCGGCCGGTCCCCGGTGCGAGGCCTGGCAACGATGACACCGTGGCCGAGGCCAGCGAGGTCGGGCGGAACGGGAACAGGTGCACGTCGTCGTTCACGCGCGCGGCGAACGCACCGCTCCAGCCGGCGCAGGCGATGCCGCGGGCCAGTTCGGTGCCCTTGAAGTACGCGATCTCCAACGCGCGGTCGAACTCGCCGAGACCGGCGACCAGCGCGCGCAGGTCCGGGTCGGGGCGGTGCACGGTGCCGAGGCGACGGGCCTGCAGCGCCTGCGAACTCTCCTCGACGAGGCGTTGCCGCGCCGCTCGGGTGGCCCCGAAGTGGGGCGTGCCGAGCGGCACGACGCGGTCCTCGCCGTGCACGGCTTGCCACAGCAGGAAGAACTCCCGCGAGCTCACCGTGAACTGGCGTTCTGTCACTGACCGATCACCGGCGGGGCCGCCTTGCGGTCCAGGCCGAAGACGTTGTCGTCCTCTTCCAGGTAGCTCGCGGTCTTGTGTTCGCGGTTGTCGTCACGGCCACCGCCCGCCACCGGAGCACCGGCCATCGGCGCGCCACCCATCGCGAGCGGGTTCTGGAACGCCTTGGTCTGGCCACCGGGCGCTGCCGACGCCGCAGCCGCCGCGCCTGCTCCGCCGCGCACGCCTTCGTTCACACCGGCCGCGCCACCGCTGGCGGAACCACCACCGGCACCACCGCCGCCACCGGCCTGACTACCGGAGTTCGTCCCGAAGGGCCGGGCCATGCCGCCCGCGAAACCGCCACCGCCACCACCGCGGCCACCGCCGTAACCACCGGCGCCGCCGTAGCGCGACGACGTGTTCGTGGTGCCGCGGTTCTGGTTCTGCGTTCCGGTCGCGACCGTGCCGCCACCACCACCGCCGGCGCCGGGGCCGTCGGGAAGGCCCCTGTGGGACCGTCCACCGAGGTCGTTGACGGGTGTCGGCGTCGGGTTGAGCGGGTTCACCGGCGGGGTGAACTGCGCGGGCACGGTCTGGTCGACCGCGGCCGAGTTGCGCTGGAACGACGCCATGACGTCCGCCGCGAGACGGTGCTGGGCGTCGTTGGCGGCGAGGGTCTCGACCGTGCTGGTTCCCACGGTCTCGAACCCGGCGAACTCGCCGCCCTGCAGCGACTGCACCAGCCGCGGGTCGCGCAGGGTCTGCGAACCGAACCCGTCGACCTGGTCGACCACCGCCAGGCGGTCCCGCAGCGCCGGCCGGAGCACCGTCGGTTCCACCGGCACCGGTGACGCCGGGGGCGCGGGAGGCGGCGGCATCGCGGCACGGGCGGCCTCGACGTTGCTGGTCTCGGTCGTGATGGCCGCGGACACCTTGTGCGCGTAGCTCGCCGTGTCGTCGACCCAGTTGGTGACCTCGGTCAGACCGTCACGTGCGAGCCGCGCCGACTCGGTGTCCCAGCCCACGGTCGAGTCCTCGACGGCCTTGAGCAGGTTCGCGCGCACGCCGGCGATGTCCTCGCCGATCTTCTTCCAGTTCGTGGCGGCGGTCTGGGCACCTTCGAGGTTCACGCCGGTGTGGACCATCTTGTAGAGGTCTTCGTGCGAGAAGGTCATCCAGTCGATCTGGGCGGTCAGAGGACTGCCCTCGTCGTCGTGACCTTTGTTGTCGTGGCCCTTGTTGTCGTGACCGTTGTTGTCGTTGCCCTTGTTGTCGTTCGATCCGTGACTCACCAGGAACCCCCGGCCTTCTTCATGGCCTCTTCTGCCTGTTCGTCGGCGTCGCGGGTGTTGTCGCGGTTGCGGCTCAACGCGTTGCTGATGTCGTCGAGGACATTGAAGAGGTCGAACAACGCCTTCGCGGCCCCGGACTCCTCACCGACGGCGAGGTCGGAGAACCGCGCGCTGATCGCCTTGGCGACCGGGTTCTCACCGAACTGCAGCGGCGTCGCCAGCTGCTTGCTCGTTCGCTCCCACAGGTCCATCACCTGGTCACGCGCGTCGTCGACCGCCTTGATCAACGCGTCCGCGGCGTCGACGTCGAGCGTCAGCTTGCCGGTGTCCGCCGCCTGGTCGAGCTTGGCCGCGGCATGGCTCGCCTCCGCCTTGTCCACCAGCATCTGCTGCTGGAGAACGGGTTTCGCCGCCGCGAGCTGTTCCGCGGTGATCGGCGTCGTCGTCGCCGTCGTGACCGCAGGCGTCACCGCGGGTGTCTCCGTGCCGGTCGTCCCAGTGCCTTCAGCCATCCTCATAACCCCCTGCACTGCATAACTCGTCACCGCAGCACTGGGCGTTACTCACAGCTACACCCAGTCAGCCGTCCGAAGCACCCCTTAGATGTACCTGGAGGACGGTTCGGTTCCAATCCGCCGTAAAGACTCTTACCTCATGTGTGCGTCGAACCAGTTCAACGCACGAGCCCACGCTTCGTCACTGGAAACGTCGAAACGCACCAGATCCGAAGCGGTTTCCGAACTGATCACGGCATCGCGAAGCTTGTTCACTTCTTCGGAGTCGTCGTCCCGGAAGATGCCGAGCCACGGGCACGTGAGGTCGCTCGCGACGTCCACGAGCGCGGGCAGGCCGTCCGAGAGCGGCTCCAGAATTCCGGGAGCCTGCACGGTGACCGCCGCGCCGATCGTGCGGCTGGCGGCGACCACCATGGCGACCGTGCCACCGATGTCGAAGCCGACCACGCCCATCCGGTCCGCGCTCACACCCTGCTGTCCCAGCCACACGAACGCGACGTCGGTGTCCTCCAGGAGGCGGTCACCCGAAAGCTTGCTGACCTGGTCCCTGATGTTGTCACCGTGCACGCGGTCCTCGTCGTAGAGGTGCGGCGCGATGGCGAGCCAGCCCTCGTCGGCAAGGCTGCTGACGAGCGAGCGCACCCCCTCGGTCACACCGCGAGCCTCGTGCAGCACCACGAGTCCGCCCCGCACGGCGGAGTCGGGTTCGGCGATCGTCACCCGCAGCTCACGGCCGTCGGTGAGGGAAAGCGTCTCGACGCGGGTAGTGGTCATGTTTCTTACCCTTCCACGACGGGGTGAACTGAAGTCAACGTGACCAACCGGACGGAGCAGTGCGAGGATCCGGGGTATGACCGTGCGAACCCGTGCTGACCTGGCATCCTTGCCCGCCTACGTGCCCGGCAAGTCCATTCCCGGCGCCATCAAGCTCGCGAGCAACGAGGTGTCCGCCGGGCCGCTGCCCAGCGTCGTCAAGGCGATCGCCGAAGCAGCCACCGGTATCAACAGGTACCCCGACTCCGGCTGCGTCGAACTCACCGGCAGGCTCGCCGACAAGCTCGGCGTCCCCGCCGACCACCTCGCGATCGGCTGCGGCTCGGTGACCCTGTGCCAGCAGCTCGTCCAGGCGACCTGCGCCGAGAACGACGAGGTGCTGTTCGCGTGGCGCTCGTTCGAGGCCTACCCGATCGTCGTGCACGTCGCGGGCGCCAAGCAGATCCGCGTGCCGCTGACCTCGGAGCACGGGCACGACCTGGACGCGATGGCCGCGGCGATCACGCCCAACACCCGCATGGTGTTCGTGTGCAACCCGAACAACCCCACGGGCACCGCGCTGCGCACCGAGCAGATCGAGGCGTTCATCGCCCGCGTGCCCTCCGACGTGCTCGTCGTGATCGACGAGGCCTACAAGGAATTCGTCGACGACGCCCACATCCCCGACGGCGTCGAACTCGCCAAGCAGCAGTGGGCCGCCGGTCGGGACAACGTCGCGGTGCTGCGCACGTTCTCCAAGGCCTACGGCCTCGCCGGCCTGCGCATCGGCTACGCCGTCGCCCAGCCACACGTCGCCGAGGCACTGCGCAAGGTCTACGTGCCGTTCTCCGTCAACGCCCTCGCCCAGGTCGCCGCCATGGCCTCACTCGACGCCGAGGACGAACTGATGGTCCGCTGCCGCGCGATCGTCGCCGAACGCACCCGCGTCCGCGGTGAACTGCTCGCGATGGGCTACGACATCCCGCCGACCCAAGCCAACTTCGTGTGGCTGCCACTGGGCGAACGCACCACCGCGTTCAACGAACACTGCCTGGCACACAAGGTCGTCGTGCGCGCGTTCGCAGGCGAAGGCGCCCGCGTGACCATCGGCGAGCCAGAGGAGAACGACGCCTTCCTCGCGGCAGCACGCGCGTTCACTTCATGAGCAGCTGAACGATGGCCGCGACTCCCACCACCACGATGACGCCGCGCAACACGGCGGGTGGGAGTTTGCGGCCGATCTTGGCGCCGATCTGACCGCCGACGACGGACCCGACGGCCAGGAGCAGCACGGCCAGCCACGCCACGTCGGCGATGAAGATGAACATGACGCCCGCGACCAGGTTCACGAACGCGGTCAGGAGGTTCTTCAGCGCGTTCATCCGCTGCAGGTGCTCGTTGACGAGTACACCCATGATCCCCATGACGAGCACGCCCTGCGCGGCCCCGAAGTAGCCGCCGTAGATGCCCGCGGCGAAGATCCCGATCCACAGCAGCACGCCGCCGTCGCCGTTGCCGCGCTTGTGCGAGAGCTTGCGGTTGAGCCAGGGCTGGATCACGACGAGGACCAGCGCGATGACGATCAGCACCGGCACGATCGCCTTGAACGCCTGGGCCGGCAGCGTCACCAGCAGGATCGCGCCGACGATGCCACCGAGGATCGAGGCCGGCAGGAGCTTGGCGATGCGGGACTTCTGCCCCTTGAGCTCCTCGCGGTACCCCCACGCGCCGGACAGCGAGCCGGGCACGAGGCCGAGACTGTTCGACACGTTCGCGACCACGGGCGGATAACCGACGGCGAGCAGCACCGGGAACGTCACGAGCGTGCCGCTGCCGACGACGGTGTTGATGCCGCCTGCGAACACACCCGCGATGACCACCGCGATTGCTTCCCAGACCGTCATGTCACCCCCAGGTACCCAATGGTTAGCGACGCTAACACTCCACTCGGGACCGTGAAGTGTGGTGCTCATGACAGCAGGGCCGGCACTCGGTGGGAGTACCGACCCTGCTCAGCGATCTTCAGTTAGATGGTCTGACGACGCCTGCCGAGCACGCTCGCGCCGAAGCCGAACGCCACCAGGAGGGCGCCGACGAGGCCCAGGCCGAGCACGGAGGCGCCCGTCTTGGCCAGGGCGTCACCCGAACCACCTGCCGTACCGCCACCGGCGGCCGGCGTGGTGTCGCCACCACCGGGCTTGGGCTGCGTCTTGACGTCCGGCACCACGAGGAAGCCGGTGTGCGACTCGCGATCGGTGAGGACCCGCACGAAGCCGCCGTACTCGTGGTCGAACTTCCACGGTCCGTCGACTCTCGCCACGTAGTCGCCGGCAGGCACCTTGGGGAAGCGCACGGTGCCCTTGTCATCTGTAACAGCCTTGGCGACGTCGACGCCCTGGTCATCACGCAGGAAGATCCCGGTGTTGCCGATCGCCTCGCCCTGGTCGACCTCCCCGTTGCCGTTGCGGTCGTAGTAGAGCTCGCCCGTGACCGATCCGAAACCGCCGGGAACGCGCGCGGAATCGCCCGCGTAGGCACCGTCCACATTCCGGTCGGGATCGGGCGCGAAGCCGCAGCCCACGACCACGGTGCCGAACTCGAAGGCGCCCTCCGGCACCGCCTCGATCGCGGTGAAGGTCTTGGTCTCACCGGGGCCGACCGTCACGCCCTTACCGGGTGGAAGCAGGTCGCCCCAGCCCTTGGGGAAACCATCGCCCTGCCAGCTGCCGAGCTGGTTCGAGTTGCCGGCGGCGTTGCAGGACGCCCGGATGCCGCTGATCACCTGGTCGCCCCGGTTCGTCAGCGTGATCGTGATCTTGGCGTCTTCGCCGACCTCGTAGACGTCCTGATCGAGTTCGATCTTGGCACTGAGCACTTCGTGGTACGGACGCTCACCACGGCCGGTCAGCTGGACCGGCGCACCCGGCTGCACACGAACCTTCGTGTGCTTCTCGTCGTAGTGGACAAGCCAGCCGTCGGCGAAGGTGTAGCTCACGTAGTAGTTGCCCGACGGCAGATCCTTGAAGGAGTAGCGACCGTCGGCGTCCGTGGTGGTCTTGAAGTATCCCTGCGGCACACCACCACTGGCCTCGACCACGACGCCCGCAGCGGCCTCGCCCGCGTCCTGCTGTCCGTTGTGGTTCTTGTCGGTGTAGGCGACACCAGTGATGGCGCCCTTGGTCTGCACGACCTCGATCTCACCGTTGTAGCCGCTGTTGGACGGGTTCGGCCGGCCGAGGTAGTCGATGCTGCCCCAGACCGTGAGCCTGCCGTTGGTGCCGGCCTCGCGGAACGGTCCGGAAGCCTCGAACGTGCGGGACTCCCCGGCAGGGATCTGGACGCCAGGGCCGTCGTACGGCCGGAAGTCGCCCCACTGTTCGTTGGGGATGTCCAGCATGAAGGGCGAGCCGAACAAGCGGACCTTCTCGGCGGTGCGGCCACCGACGTTGGTCACGGTCAACGACATGTGCACGATCTCGTGCGACTCGTAGCGCGCCTTGTCGAACTTCACCGCAGCGCGAATGTCCGCGGGAGCAGCTCCCGGCTTGAGGCCGACGAAGGCGGTCGAGCCCCAGCCGACGACGGTCACCTGGTCGGCGTCGGGGCCGTACCGGAAGTCCCACGGACCGAGGAGCACGGCGCGATAGGTGCCCACCGGCACGTCGACGAACTCCAGCGTGCCCGTGGAGTCGCTCGTGGCCTCGGCGACCTGGGCACCCGTGTTCGGGTGGACCAGGGCGATCTTCAGCCCCGCGACCTCCTCGCCGGCGTCACGCGTGTGGTTCTGGTTCTTGTCGTCCGCGAGCCACATCGTGTAGCGGCCCTTGCCACCGGTCACCGCCGCCTTGGCGCCGGCGAACGGACCGTCGGTGTTCCAGCCGGGGTTCGGCTGGAAGTCGCACGCGAGCCAGACCACGCCCGCCTTGGCGGCACCTTCCGGAATGGCCTCGTTGATCGTGAACGACTTCGTCTCGCCGGGCGCGAGGTCGACGCCCTTGTCGAAGATCGCGTTCCACTCCGGGCCGAAGCCGAGGTGGTTGCTGTCGCCGACCCGGTTGCAGCCGGCCTGGATGCCCGTGAGCGAGTACTGGCTGGTGTTGGAGAGCGTCACGGAGATCCGCGCGGTCGCCGGGTAGGCGTAGGTGCTCTTGTTGAGCGACACCTTCGCCGTCATCAGCTCCGAGTACGGCCGCTCGGCGCGGCCGACCAGCTCGGCCGTCTGGTTCGGGGCGACCGTGAAGTTCTGCTGGCCGCTGGGGATGTGCACGACCCAGCCGCCGGGCAGCTCGTAGTACGGGTTGTAGTACGTGCCGGACGGGATCCCGGTGAAGCTGAACCGGCCGTTCGCATCCGTCGTCGTGCGGTGCTCCGCGGTGGGGCTGCCGCCGTAGATGCTGACCTTCGCGCCCTCGATCGGCTCGCCCGCGTCCGGCTTGCCGTTGCGGTTCACGTCGGCGTAGACGAGGCCGCTCGCGTTGCCGACGGTCTGCGTGACGGTCGCGTTGAGGTGGAAGTGGTTGTCGTTCTGGTTGGCGTCGCCCGCCTGTGCCAGCACGTAGCCGCTGACGTCGAGCTTGTCGCCGTTGAGGGTCGCGATGGAGCCGGAGACCTCGACGGTGCGGGTCTCACCGGGTGCGAGGGTCGTTCCGGGGTACGCGAAGTCGCCCCACGACTCGTAGGGCACCTGAATGCCCCAGGCGCTCGCAGTGACGCGCTCGGCGGCGAACGAGCTCTGGTTGGTGACCGTGATCTTCAGCCGCACCGGCTCGTGCGACTGGTAGTGCGTCTTGTCGATCGACGCCGTGACCTTGAGGTTCGGCAGTTCGGCCGCGGGCTTCTGCGGCTCGTTCCTCTGCTCTCCGGGAGTCGGCTGCGCCGGCGCCTTGGGCGTCTCGGCGGACGTGGTGGGAGCAGGCGGCTGCGTGGAAGGCTCGCTGCTCGGCGTCGACGAGGGCGGCGCGGGGTCGCTGGACGACGGCGGCGCGGGCTCGGTCGTGGACGTCGGCGGAGGCGTCGGGTCCGTTGTGGACGGAGGAGCGCTCGGCTCGCTCGTCGGGGTCGGCTCGACGGTCGACGTCGGGGTTTCCGGCTCCTGTGCGAGGGCTCCGGTGGTGGCGCCGCCGAACGCGAGCAGCGCGGCGGTGGCTATCGCGGTGAATCTGAGCAGGCCTCGTCTGGCAGGTCTGTCTGACATCTCTCCCCCAGTTGCAGTTGTTGTGGGTTGATCAGGTGGTCGTGCGGCGGCCGGCGGCGCGGGCGCCCAGGCCGAGCGCGATCAGCAGCACGGCGAGTCCTGCGAGGCCGAGCACGCTGGCGCCGGTCCTGGCGAGCGCGACCTTCGTGCCACCGCCGGTGGAGCCGCCACCAACGGTCGGTTCATCCCGTTGGCCGTTGCCTGCGTCGTCCGGCAGTGCGGGAGCCGGGCCGGGCACCACCAAGAACGCGGTTCGCTGCAGTTGATCGGCGGTGATCAGGTGATGGCCGCCCCACTCGCCCTCGAACTTCCACGGGCCGTCGACCACCGACCAGTAGTCGCCCGCCGGAACCCCGTCGAAGCGCACGTTGCCCTCGGCGTCCGAGAACGTCTCGGCCACGATGGCGCCGTACTCGCGGTCGGTCATCAGGAAGATCCTGGTGTTGCCGATGGCCTCGCCGGGGTCCACGACGGAGTTCTTGTTGCGGTCGTAGGCGAGCGGACCGGCCAGCGAGCCCGTCCCGCCGGGCACGCTCGCCCAGTCGTAGGCGCTCACGACGTCGAGGTTCCACGCGGCCCACGGCGCGAAGTCGCACGCCGCGACCACCCGGTTCTGCCAGCGCGCGGCCGCGGGCACCTTCTCCTTGACGATGATCGTCTTCGTCTCGCCGGCGGCGAGCGTCACGCCCTTGTCGCGCAGATCGCCCCAGCCCTCCGCCATCGGCACGCTGCCGAGCTGGCCGTTGCCCGCCCTGTCGCACGCCGCGTGGATGTGCCCGACCTCGTAGGCGGCCCGGTTCGACAGGGTGATGGTGATCGTGGCTTCCTCGCCGATCGAGTAGACCGACTTGTCGAGCACCATCGTGGCCTTGAGCGCCTCGGTGTACGGGCGCTCCGCACGTGCGGTGAGCTGCACGGGAGTGCCGGGCACAACCCGGATCTCCTGGTCGCCCTCGCTGTGCACGACCCATCCGCCGGCCGGTGTGTAGCCGACCCAGTAGTTGCCGGACGGGACGTTCTTGAACGAGTAACGCCCGTTGGCGTCCGTCGTGGTCTTGAAGTAGCTGTACGGCACGCCGCCGTTCGCCTCGACCAGGACGTCCGCCGCCTCTTCGCCCGGATCCTGCTGCCTGTTGTGGTTGCGGTCGATGTAGACGACACCGCCGATGTCGCCGTTGGTCTGCACGACCTCGGCCTCGGCGCTGAAGGTCGGGTTGCCGAACTCCGGCACACCGACGTAGTCCACCGAACCCCAGACCCGCAGCTTGCCGCCGGTGAAGCCGCGGATCTTGCCCGTGACGCTGAACGTGCGGGACTCGCCCGCCGGAATGCGCACGCCAGGCCCGTCCCGCCGGACGTCACCCCACGGGCTGGGATAGCCGAGGTCGAGGTCGTAGAACCCGTCCATCAACCGGAAGCGCTCGGCGGTCTTGCCGCCCTTGTTCGTGATGGTCACGTCGGCGCGCACCATCTCGTGGGACTCGTAGCGCGGCTTGTCGAGCTTGATCACGCCGCTCAGCGACGGTGGAGTCGCGCGCTTCAGGAACTTGGTGACGGCGCCGCCCTGCTCGGTGACGGCCACCAGCTGCTGACTCTCGTCGGTGAACTCCCACGAGCCCCCGAGCACCGCCCGGTACTGACCGGCCTTCAAGCCGGTGAAGTCGGCCTTGCCGTCCGCGCCGCTCGTGCGTTCGGCGATCTGGGCGCCGGTCTTCGGGTCGAGCAGCAGGACCTTCGCGCCGCTCACGGCTTCCCCGGCGTCGATGCGCTGGTCGGCGTTCTTGTCCTCGCCGAGCACCATCGAGTAGCCGATGCCACCGACCACCTTCGCCTCGGCGTACACGGTCGGACCGTCGGTGTTCCAGTTGATGTTCGGCGCGAAGTCGCAGTTGAGCGTGACGACGCCGGAGGTGAGGGCGGCCTGCGGAACCTTCTCGACGACGGTGAACGTGCGCTGCTGCCCCGGTTCGAGGGACAGGCCCATCTGCAGGTACCACTCCTGGCTCACGCCGAGCGCGTGCCCGGCGCGCCCGCGGTTGCACTCCGAGTTGATGTTGGCGATTCTGCGGCCGGTCCTGTTGGTGAGGGTCGTCGTGATCTTCACGGAGCCCGGGTACTCGTAGCTGGTTCGATCGAGCGACGCGGTGACGTCGAACTGCTCCGAGTAGGGACGCTCCGCCCGTGCCACGATCTCGGTCGTCGCGTTCGCGGTGACGGTGATCATGTCGCCGGTGTTGTGAGCGCGGTGCACGACCCAGCCGTCCTGCAGCTCGTAGGCCAGGTTGTAGGTACCGGGAGCGATGCCGGCGAAGCCGAACCTGCCGTTCGCGTCGCTGGTCGTCTCGTGCTTGGGGCTGCCGAAGAGGGTGATCTTGCCGCCGGAGATCGCCTCGCCGGGGTCCTGCTGCTCGTTGCTGTTCTTGTCGGCGTAGAGGACGCCGGTCACGTTGTCCTGCGCCTGCTGCTGAAGCGGGGCGGCGGGCGGTGCCGGCGTCGGCGACGTCGATGTGTCGACCGGTGCCGAGGTTTCGGTGGGCGCCGACGTTGTGCTCGTCGGGTCGTCCTGCGCGAAAGCCGCTGTGCTGAACACGAGTGCGGCAGCGGTGGTCAAGGCACCGATTCTGAGCGATCTACCTCGCAACGGATCCTCCACGTCTGAGTGCCGCACCCGCCGCGACGAGCAGCACGCCGAGGAACACGAGGCCGAGCACGCTCGCGCCGGTCCTGGCGAGCGCGACCTTCGTGCCGCCGCCGGCAGGGACGTTCGAGCTGAGGTCGATGGCCGGACGGGGGCTGCGCGTCAGGTCCGGCACCACCTGGAAGAAGTAGGGGTGGTGGAGGTTGTTGTCCATGACCGAGACGTGGTCACGTTCGCCCTCGAACTTCCAGGGTCCGTCGATCCACGCCCAGTACTCGCCCGGCGGGATGTTGTCGAACTGCACGTTCCCCTTGGCGTCGGACACCGCCTCGGCGACAGGAAAGCCGTGCTCGCGGTCGGTCATCAGCACGATCCGGGTGTTGGGGATGCCTTCGCCCTCGTTGAACCAGTTGCTGCCGTTGAGGTCTTGGGCGATCCAGCCCTTCAGCGTCTGGGCACCACCCGTGATGGCCGCCCAGTCGTAGGCGTGCGCGCCGTCCTTGTTGTGGTCGGGGTTCGGCGCGAAGTCGCAGTTCACGAACACCCTGCGCGACGAACGCGCGGAGATGGGAATCGTTTCCTTGACGACGTAGGTCTTCGTTTCGCCGGCCGCGAGCGTCAGGCCGTTGGCTGCCGGACGCAGATCGCCCCAGTTCGACGGCGGGCCGTAGTAGCCGGTGCCCCCGAGGTGGTCGCCGTGGCCCAACTCGTTGCACCTGACCTTGACGCCGCTGATCGGGCGGTCGTCCGTGTTCGTGAGCGTGATGGTGATCTGGGCTTCTTCGTTCATCGCATAGGTGGCCTTGTCGAGCACAGCCGTCGCCTTGAGCCGCTCGCGGTACGGCCGCTCCGCCCGTGCCACGACCTGGGTGACGGTGTTCGGCTCGACCTTGGTCTTCCGCACCTCCCCCTCGAGGTGCACGACCCAGCCGTCCGGCAGCGTGTAGCTGATCCAGTAGCCGCCGGTCGGAAGGTCCTTGAAGGTGAAACGGCCGTTGGCGTCCGTCGTGGTCTTGAAGGTGCCGTACGGCGCGCCGCCCTTCACCTCGACCGCGGCACCCGCGGCGGCTTCGCCCGCGCCCTGCCGTCCGTCGCGGTTCCTGTCGATGTACACGACGCCGGTGATGTCGCCTGTGGTCATCACGACCTCGACGACGCCGCTGATGTCGTCGAAGCCCCAGTGCCAGCCATCGCTGGCGTGGTACATGGCACTTCCCGAGAAACCCAGCAGGCCGTTGCCGAAGTACCTGATCGTGCCCGAGACGGTGAACGTGCGGGACTCACCGGCCGCCAGCGTGATGCCGGGACCGTTCGGCCTGAAATCGCCCCACTGCTCAGCCGCGATGTCCAGGCTGTCGGGATCCCGCAGCAGCTGGACCCGCTCGGCCACCTCACCGCCGACGTTCGTGATGGTCAGCTCCAGGCCGACCGTCTCGTGGGACTGGTAGCGCGGCTTGTCGAACTTCACCGTGCCGGTGACCTTCGCGGGGCCGGTGGGCCTCAGGAAGCCGTAGCGGAAGCCGCCCTGCTCCGTGACGGTCACCAGGTCCCCACCGAGGTCGCGGAACGTCCACGGGCCGAGCAGCTCGATCCGGTAGTCGCCGGTCGGCACGTGGGTGAGCTCGATCTTGCTGTCGTCGACGGGGTTCGGGTTCACGAACTTCTCGCCGGTCAGCCGGTTCACCAGGCGGTACCCCTTGACCGGAATGTCCTCGTCGGCGTCGATGTGGCCGTCGCCGTTCGCGTCCTGGCCGAACACGATCGTGTAGCCGGCGGAGGCGCCGCTGACGGCCGCTTCTGCGTGCACGGACGGGCCGTCGGTGTTCAGGGCGGCGTTCGGTGCGAAGCCGCAGTCGAGCTTGACGACGCCGGTTCCGCGGGCGGCGGCAGGGATCTGCTCGTAGATCGTGAACTTGCGCGTTTCACCGGCCCGGAGCGTGACGTTCTTCAGCGCCTTCCAGCCCGCACCGCGGCCGAGCGCGTGCGCAGAGCCGTCGCAGGCGGCCTGGATGCCGGTGATCGCCCGGTCGGTGGTGTTGGTGAGGCTCAGCGCGATCGTCGCGGTCGACGGCTGCTGGTACCTGGTCTGGTCGAGCGTCGCGGTGGCCTTGAGCTGCTCCGAGTACGGCCGCTCCGCCCGTGCGACGACCTGTGCCGTCTGGTTCGCGACGACCGTGATCACGTCGGCCTCGGCCCTGTGCACGACCCAGCCGTCGGCGAGCCGGTAGGACGGGCGGTAGGTGCCGGGAGCGAGGTCGGCGAAGGTGAACTTGCCGTCCGCGTCACTGGTCGCCTTGCGCTCGGCGACGGTGACCTCGCCGCCGGAGATCGCCTCGCCGGGGTCTTGCTGACCGTTGCGGTTCTTGTCGGCGTACAGGACGCCGGTCACGCCGGTCTGCTGCGGAGCCGGCGCCTGCTCCGAGGTCGACGGCGACGGCGTGCTCGTCGGGTCGTCCTGGGCGAAAGCCGCGGCCGAGGTCGTGGCGAACACGAGCGCGGCGGCGGTCGCCACCACGCCCAACCGGCGCGCAGCACTGAACGGTCTACCCGGCAACGGATCCCCCAAAGACCCCACGATGATCATGTCTGCCGACGTCAGAGCCCCCGCACGCGTCCGCAAGACGCCCGGAAAGTACCCCAACGCGCTCTGTTTCGGAAAGCGCCGAGTGGCGGGGCCAACGCCTCAGTGCCGTGCCCGCCGTGAGAAGCAGCACACCGAGGAAGGCGAGTCCGAGAACGCCGGCACCGGTCCTGGCGAGCGCCACCTTCGTGCCGCTGTTGCTCGTGCCACCGGTGGCGGGCTGGTCACCGGCACCTGGCTGTGCGGGATCAGGACCTGGCACCATCCACAAAACGGGCCACGCGACGCCGTCTGAAATCCAGACAGAGCTCTCGTTCTCGTTCCTGAACTTCCACGGTCCGTCGACCTCCGCCCAGTAGGAACCGGCAGGAACCCCGGTGAAGCGCGCCCATCCCCAGACGTCGGTGGTGGCCTCGGCGACCAGGAAGCCGTTCTCGCGATGAGACATCAACCTGACGCGGACGTTCCCGATGGCGTCGCCGGGGTCGATCACGTAGTCCTCGTCCTTGTCGTACGCAACCAGAACGTTGGCACTGCCCGGCCCGCCACCGGGAACGTGGGCCCAGTCGTAGGCGGACGCGAAGTCCCTGCCGAACTCGGCCTGCGGTGCGAACTCGCAGAGCAGTTCCACCCGGTTGAGTCTGCGTGCCTCGTACGGCACCACCTCGGTGACGACGAGCGTCACCGTCTCTCCGGGGCCGACCGTCACGCCCTTCGCGGACGGACGCAGGTCGCCCCAGCTGTCGGCCGGAAAGCGGTGGTCGCCGAGGTTGTTGGTCAGCCGGTCGCGGTTGCACAGGGCGTGGACGCCGTTGATCACGTAGCCGCCCCTGTTCGTCAGCCTGACGGTGATCTTGACTTCGTCACCGACCGCGTAGGACGTCTTGTCGAACTGCACCGTCGCCTTGAGCACCTCGGCGTACGGACGCTGCGCACCCGCGACGAGCTGAACAGGCCGCCCCGGCTCCACCCGGACCTTCTGGACGACGTTGTCCGGGACGTGGACGATCCAACTGCCGGCCAGCGTGTAGCCGACCGAGTAGTCACCGGCCGGGAGATCGCTGAACGAGTAACGGCCCTCAGCGTCCGTCGTGGCCTTGTAGTAGCCGTACGGCGCGCCGCCGTTGGCCTCCACCACAGCGCCCGCGGCGGCCTCGCCGGGGTCGGGTTGCCCGTTGTTGTTCTTGTCGAGGTGGACGAAACCGGTCAGCGCCCCTCTCGTCTGCACGATCTCGACCTCGGCGTGGAAGGGCTTCCGGGGCGTGTGCGGCTGGTCGCTGTACCCGTAGGACCCCGAAACGATCACCTTGCCGTTCCGGTAGTCGCGGAGCTTGCCCGCGACGGTGAAGGTGCGGGACTCACCAGGGGCGAGTGTCGTTGAGCGAAGCCAGTAGTGCTCCCACTGCTCACCGGGGATGTCCATGTCCGGGGAGTCGCCCTGCACCCAGACGCCCGTGGACTCCCCGCCCACGTTCGTGAGGGTCAGGTCCCACTGCACCGTCTCGTGCGACTCGAAGCGCGGCTTGCTGAACGTCACCGTGGCGCGGACATCCGCCGGTGGCACGGGCTTCAGGAACCTGGAGCTGGATCCACCGTGGTCGGCGGCACGAACGAACTGCGGCCCGTCGCTCGCGAACACCCAAGGCGCGCGAACCTCGACTCGGTAGTCGATCTTCTCCAGACCGATGAACTCGATCTTGCCGTCGGGGCCGCTCGTGCCCTCGAGCACCGAGGCGGGGTTCGTCGTGTCGTGAAGGAGGACCTTCGCACCGCTGATCGCCTCGTCCGCGTCGATGAGGGAGTTCGCGTTGCGATCCTCGCCGAGGATCATCGTGTGCTTGCCGCGGCCTTCGATCACCGGTGCGTCCTGGTGCAGGACCGGGCCGTCGGTGTTCCAGCCGGCGTTCGGGGCGAAGTCGCAGTCGAGCGTGACCTTGCCCGCCCTGCCCGCGGACTCCGGGACGTCGTCGACGATCGTGAGTGCGCGCCTCCCACCGGCCGCGAGCGTGATGCCCTCCCCGCTCAAAGCGGCGCACGACATCCTGTCCTTCCGCGACCATCTCCGCGACGTCCCACCCCGGGCCGTGTCCGAGCGCGCCGGGGGCGTTCTTGCGGTCACAACGCGCCTGGATGCCGCTGATCGGGCGGTCGGTGGTGTTGATCAGGATCAGCGTGGTGGTCACCGACGTCGGGTAGAAGTAGCTGTTCTCGTGGAAGAACCCGAACACCTTGAGCTGCTCCGAGTACGGGCGCTCAGCGCGTGCGACCAGCTCGGTCGTCGTGTTCTCGGTGACCGTGACCAGGTCGCCGTCCGGCTTGGCGTGGTGCACGACCCAGCCGTCGGCCAGCGCGTACGACGGCTTGTAGGTGCCGGGAGCGAGGCCGGAGAACGCGAACTTGCCGTCCGCGTCGCTGGTCGCCTTGTGCTCGGAACTCCCGGTGAGGGTGACCACGCCGCCGGAGATCGCCTCACCGGCGTCCTGCTGCCCGTTGCCGTTCTTGTCGGCGTACAGAACACCGGTCACACCGCTCGGCGGGTCCTCCTGCGCGAAAGCCGCGGCGGACGTGGTGCCCGACGCGAGCAACGCGACGATCGTCAGAACCCCGAACCGCAGCGCGGCACGATTCATCGACATTCTGGACAACGATTCCCCCAGGAGCCCCCACAAGACGGGCGAAAAGTACCTCAGCAGATCATGTTCGTGGAAGCGTCACGAGGTCACGAAAAGTTCACGTGAGGCGAAAAACTCGCGATTCAAGATTTTTTCGAATGGGAGGCAACCGCGCCTTCCGGAAAAGCGTGAGCAGAGCGGGGACGCGTGTGTCCCGCGTGCCGCAGCGCCGCACCCGCCAGCACGAAGAGCACGCCGAGGAAGGCGAGTCCGAGCACGCTGGCGCCGGTCCTGGCCAGCGCGACCCTCGTGCCGCCGCCGCCCGTGCCACCGGTCGCGACCTGCTCGCCGTCCGGGGTGCCCGGCGGTGCGGGAGCCGGGCCCGGAACCACGCCGAGCCAACCCTGGGCCTTGGCGTCGGCTCCCACGTGGATGTAGGCGTTGTTCTCGTCCTCCACCTTCCACGGACCGTCGATCCACGCCCAGTACTCACCCGGCGGAACCTGATCCAAATACGCACGTCCGTTGGCGTCGGTAACCGCGTCCGCGACCACGGCGCCGTACTCGCGGTCGGTCATCAGCGCGATCCGGGTGTTGGGCACGGCCTCGCCGGGGTCCACTCTCGAGTTCTTGTTGACGTCGTGCGCGAGCACGAGGTCAACCGCGCCGAACCGGCCGGGAACGCTGGCCCAGTCGTAGCCGGACGGACCGTCGGTGTTGTGCACCGGGTTCGGCGCGAAGTCGCACGCAACGGCCACCGCCCGCGCTTCCAGCGCCTTGGCGGGCACCTTTTCGGTGGCGACGATCGTCCGCGTCTCACCGGGAGCGAGCGTCACGCCCTTGGTGCCCGGACGCAGGTCGCCCCACCCTTCCGGCATGGGAGTGATGCGCATGCGGCCGCCGAGCTGGTTCAGCTCCGCGTTCCGGTTGCACCCGGCCTGAACGCCGCGGATCTCGCGGTCGCTCGTGTTCGTCAACGTGACGGTGATCTTGGCGATGTCCCCGGCCTGGTAGGTGGACTTGTCGAGCACCACCGTCGCCTTGAGCGACTCGCGGAAGGGGCGCTCCGCACGTGCGACGAGCTCGACGGGCTTGCCCGGCTCCACCCGGAACCGGGGTTTGTCACCGTCGAGGTGCACGGCCCAGCCGTCGGCCAGCGTGTAGTTGATCGAGTAGTAGCCGGACGGGATGCCCTTGTAGTGGAAACGACCGTTGTCGTCCGTCGAGCCCCCGTAGCCCCTGAGTGGCGTACCGCCGCCGAGCTCCAGCTCGGCGCGGACGGCACCCTCGCCCGGATCCATCTGCCCGTTGCGGTTCTTGTCGGTGTAGACGACACCGATGATGTCACCAGCGGTCTGGACGATCTCGACATCGCCCGTGGCGCTGAAGAGACCCGAAGTGCCGGCGTGGTAGATCTCCGCCATGACGGTCAGCTTCTCGTCCCAGAGCTGGCGGATCTTGCCGGAGACGCTGACCGTGCGGGACTCGCCCGCGGGAATCCGCACGCCGGGACCGTCCTCGCGCAGATCGCCGAACTGCTCGCCGGCTACCTCCAGCGTGCTGAACGGGGCGACTCGGACGTGCTCGGCGGGCTGGCCGCCGACGTTCGTGATCGTCAGGTCCACGCTGATGGTCTCGTGCACCTCGTAGCGAGGCTTGCCGAACTTGATCGAAGCCTTCAGCTCGGCGGGAACTGCGCGCTTGAGGATCCGGTGGCCGGAGCCCGCGGGCTGGGTGATCCGCACCTGGGCGGTCTCCTGGAACGCCCACGAGCCGCGGACCACCGCGTCGTAGTCGCCGACCGGGAGATCAACGAACTCGAGCTTGCCGTCCGCGCCGCTCGTGCGCATGGCGATCTGCTTGCCGTTCTGCGGCTGCAGCAACGCGACCTCCACGCCCTGCACCACCTCGTCCGCGTCGATGCGCGAGTCGGCGTTCCGGTCCTCGCCGACCACCATCGTGTAACCGCCGTTGTCGCTGGTCACGACTGCCTCGTCGTGCAGGGTCGGTCCGTCCTTGTTGAAGCCGTAGTTCGGCACGAACTGGCAGTCCAGGGTGACCTTTCCCTCCCTGCGCGACCTGTCGGGGAGCTGCGCGACGGCCGTGAACGTGCGCTGCTCACCGGGCTCGAGCGCGACGCCGGACCCCCACAGCCCAGGCCATCGCTGGGGGCCGAGCCCGATCCCGCTGTGGTTGGTGTTGCACGAACCCTCGATACCGCTGATCCGGCGATCCGAGATGTTGGCGATGGTCACCGTGGTCGTCGCGGACGACGGGTAGTGGTAGCTCTCGCGGTCGAGCGATCCGGTCACCGAGAGCCGCTCGCGGTACGGCCGTTCGGCGCGTGCCGTCACCCTGGTCGTGTTGTCGGCGGTGACCTCGACCACGTAGTCGCGGCTGCTGTCGTGGTGCACCACCCAGCCGTCGGCCAGTTCGTACAGCGGCTGGTAGTAGCCGGGTTCGAGGTCGCGGAAGACGAACTCGCCGTTCGCGTTCGTGGTCGTCTTGGGACTGTTCTCCACGCGGACGGTGTAAGCCGTCACGACAACACCGGAGAGCGCCTCGCCGGCGTCCTGCACCGTGTTGGCGTTCCTGTCGGCGTAGAGAACGCCCGTCAGGCTGTCCTTCGTGGACAGAACCTGAAGCGGCGCCGGCGCGGAGGCCGACGGGGTGGAAGGGGTCGTCACGACCGGAGGTGTCGTGGTCGTCGGCTCGTCCTGCGCCAACGCGGGCGTCGTGCCGAACGCCAGCAACGCGACGGCCGTCAGAACCGCGAACCTGACCGCCCTACCAGACAAGGAAGCCCCCACGTGCGGAAACTACCCCGGAGAGTCGCACCCGCCCAAGCGCCGGGGATTTTCCTCTCACCAGGGCAACCGGCCCCTCGCGTCGAGCGTGAGCACTGCGAGGACGACTGCGTCCGTCGCGCGGTGGCATGCTGGTCGCCGTGACACCGGAGGACCTGGCACACCTGCGCCGGGCACGTGACCTGATGGACCGGGAGTACGCCAGGCCGCTGGACGTGCCCGCGATGGCCCGCGCCGCCCTGATGTCACCGTCGCACTTCTCCCGCCAGTTCCGCGCGGCCTACGGCGAAACCCCGTACGGCTACCTGATGACCCGGCGGATCGAGCGCGCGAAAGCATTGCTGCGCCTGGGAAAGCTGTCGGTGACCGAGGTCTGCGTCGAGGTCGGCTGCACCTCCCTCGGCTCGTTCTCCGCCCGCTTCACCGAACTCGTCGGCGAGACGCCCTCGGCCTACCGCGCGCGGTCGCACTCCGCGCTGGCCTCGGTGCCGGCCTGCCACCTCAAGGGTCTGACGCGACCGAGCAGGTTTCGAGAAGCGCCGCGAACCCCGCCTACCTAGAGTTTTGCCCATGAAGCTCTCGCACACGTTCCTCTTCGTCCACGACCAGGACGCCGCGCTGAAGTTCTACCGCGACGTCATCGGCCTCGAAGTCCGCACCGACGAGACCGTCGAGGACGACTACCGCTGGCTCACCGTCGGCTCCCCGGACCAGCCGGACCTGGAAATCGGTCTGTCCCGCATCGGCCCGCCCGTCCCACCGACCGACTACGAGGCGCTGCACTCGTTGCTGGCCAAGGGATCCCTGCAGGGCATCATCTTCGAGGTCGACGACGTGGACGCGAAGTTCGAACAGGTCCGCGCGGCCGGCGCCGAGGTCCTGCAGGAGCCGATCGACCAGTTCTACGGCGTCCGCGACTGCGCGTTCCGCGACCCGTCGGGCAACATGATCCGCTTCTCGTCCGCTCGGTAAAAGCACTTCTGGTTTCCTCGGCGGCGTGCTTCAGTAGTTCCCTCTGGCGCACACACAGACAAGGTCGATGCCATGGCAGCCCCGGACACACCGGGTGCCTTTGCCGTGCCCGGTGACACCCACGTAGTTCTTCGTGCGATCACCAGGAGCATCCACCTTGAAGTGGTACACCTCTTTCTTCACTGATCTGGCCAACACCTTCTGGCGCGGCGCCGTCCAGCCCGCGCAAACGTCAGCCGAAATCGACTTCGTCGTCGGGCTGGGGACCGGCCACCGCGTGCTGGACGCGCCGTGCGGCAGCGGCAGGCACAGCATCGAACTGGCCCGCCGCGGCTACTCGGTGACCGGCCTGGACATCTCGCCGGAGGCCATCGCTTTCGCCCGCGCGGCAGCCCCGTCGCTCGACTGGCGGCTGGGCGACGTGACAACGCTGGGCTCGCTGGGCGTCGAAGCTGACCTGGCGCTGTGCATGGGCAACAGCTTCGGCTACCTGGACCACGAGGAGTCGCAACGGTTCCTCTCCGACCTGGCAGCCGCCGCACCGGTGCTGGTGCTCGACTACGGGTGCGCGGCGGAGTCGTTGCTGCCTTCGCTGCCGGGCGAGATCCGGATGTCGGCGGGCAGCGTCGACATGGTCGCGGCCAACAGGTTCGACGTGGCCTCTGGCCGACTGCTGATCGACTTCACGTTCACCTGCGGTTCGCGGGTGCAGCGGTCGACGTGTGTGCAGCACGTTTACACGGCTGGTGAGCTGAGTCGGATGTTGGTGGAGGCCGGGTTCGCGTCGGTCTCGTTGTTCGGGGACACCGACAGGAGTCCGTTCGGGGTCGGCAGTCACCGGTTGCTGGCGGTGGCTCGGCGCTGAGAACGAGAAGGGCCGGGGCGTCGGCCCCGGCCTTTCTGAACTGCGGAAGCGGAGGGATCTTCTCGTTTGCGATGGTCAGACCGAGGCGAGCTGCCCGTCGGCCCACTGGCGGGCGGCGTTCGCCATACGCTGCTTCCACGGCTGTGGGTCGCTGGTAGCGATGTCGGTCCACATTTCGACGTTGGCGCGGGCGAACACGCCGAGCGCGGTTCGAGGGGCAGAAGCCCACGCGCGCGTGCGGCTCACGAGTTGCTCGGCCTGTGCGGCGGTGTGCCCGGCAGCGATCAGCCGGAGGGCGAGGCAGCACGGATCGATCCACGCGGCACCGCGAGTCGGCCATGCCCAGTCGATCATCCGGGGCGTGCCGTCCGGGGTGATCAGAATGTTGTCCGGGTTGTAGTCGGTGTGCAGCAGCGTCTCGCCGCCGAGCAACTCGGCCTCGGCGTCGTCGATGTACCCGCGCCACCGCTTCCGCGCATCCTTCAACGGCAGGTCCGGCACCGGAAGCGACGTCAGCGTATCGACAGCCACCACGACGGCAGGGAGGTCCGGCGAGCCAGGCGCGTAATCAGGATGGCGTCCGGCGACGTACTCGAACGCCAGGACGTCCCAACCGTCGGCGTCGTCGAGCCGCCACAGCAGCGCCGGGGCGAGCGGCTGCACATGCGGGTTGATCGTGGCCTCGCGCTGTTGCGCGACGACACCAGGGTGATCGGTGCGGACGCCCTTGACGAACACCTGTCCGCCGGGGGTTTCCAGGACTGCGGCGAGCGCTGAATTCATCCCCTGCGACAGAGTGCGTGCCGCCGTGATCTGCCCAACCTGTGCGCCGATCGCGTTGCGCAAACCGGCGGGCAGGCTGCCCCACTCGATGCGTTCTTGCATGTTCCTCGACCATCGTCGTCCGCCCGTGAACGGGGCGAGGCTAGCCGACACGACAAAGGTGGCCGGACGCGACGCGCGTCCGGCCACCTGGTTTCATGACAACCCGATCAGTACGGGTTGTCGTCCGATGCAGCGCAGTTGCACCGGTTGTAGGCACCGAGCACCTCGACGTCGTCGACCATCACGACGGCGTCGGCTGCAATCGGCGCCTCCGACTGTTCAAGCGTCCCGCCGACTGCAACAGCAGCCGACGGCGGCAACAGATCGAGCATCACCACGGACATGCGTAATCACCTCCCCCCGTGCTGGCAGTAGCGCTCAAGGGGTGCCTTCGCCGCCTGGTACAGCTTCGCCAGAGGGCGACAGGTCCAGCAGGTTCCCGACAGCGCGCACCCGGAACAGCCGCCGGTACGTCCCATGAGCGAGTCAGCGACACCGGCGAGTTGACGCAGGGCATCGAGGCCGCGGTCGACGAGCGAAAACTGTGCGTCGCGACCAACCTTGCAAATGCTCGCCATGCCGTACGGGTCAGCGTGAAAGTGCGTGTGTCCGGCGCCGCACCCGGTGAACGGCCTGCGGGCGCGCAGGAACTCGGGCGACTGCGACGGCAGCGTTTCCGCACCGCCGTAGATCGTGGGCGAGATGTTGGAGTACACGTTGTAAGTGGCGCCGAGGCCCTCCGCGAACGCCTTCATCTCGGCGAGTTCGTGCTCGTTCCGATCGGTGATCACAAGGTTGAAGTGCAACGGCAACCCGTGCTCGTGGGCCGCCGAGATGCCCGTCGTGAACGCCTTGTGTGAGCCGCGCCGCGCCGTCACCGCGTCGTAGACCTCGGTGCTGGCTCCGTAGACGCTGACCGTGATCCGGTACGGGCGTCGTGCGGTCAGCAGGTCGAGGATCGGCGGCGAGTGCAGGCGCGACCCGTTGGTCGAAATGGTGACCATCATCCCGAGGTCCCATGCGGTCGTATAGACCTGCGGGAACAGCTTGTCGATCGTCGGCTCGCCGCCGGTGAGCTGCACCCACAGCACCCCGGCGTCGCGCATCGTGTGCAGTAACTGCTCACGGTCGCTCCATTCGAGCCCGTCGAACTCCTTCACCCCGAGGTAGCAGTGCGGACAGTCGTAGTTGCACCCGAGGTTCAACTCGTACGACGCGCGGCCGTACCCGTGCTCCGACGGCTCGCGGACCTTCACCGCATCGGCAAGCGGCCTGCCCGTGATTTCGATGCCCCAACGCTGCTGGGCTGCATCGACCAGCCACTGTGGACACGTGCTGTCCGCGCGCGTCGACAGTGCGAGCAGCTCCTCGAACCTTCCGGAACCGATCTTCAGCGCTCGCTGGTCGTCCGGTTTCAACACCAGGTGGTCATTCAGGAACGGACTTGCGATGAGCGCGTGCATCAGCCTCTCCCGTGGTTGGAAGTCGTGGAGTTCCGATCAACGGCCGTGCTCGGTCGCGAGGCAGGCGGGACATGCATGGGCCGGATCGGTCGGCTTCGGGGGCGAGCTGATCGGCTCGAACGGCGCGCGGTCGCACCTCGGCGTGACCACCCCGTCGACGATCGACTCTGCCCGGTGAGAGTCCCCATCCTTGATCGACGCGTTGTGCCAGCGATCGATATCGCTGATTGGGGTAGCCATCGCCTACGCCGCAACCAGCTCGGGCAGCGTCCACACCGACTGCGCTACCTGCGGGGGTGGCTCGAACAACCAACCTTGCCGTGGTGCGAACAGCACGGGTGACTCGATCAGCTCCCGCACCTCGTCGTCGAGCTGACTTTCCAACATGGCGACCGTGAGGGCGCCCTCGTCAGCGTCGGCGTGCTGACCGTGCATCGTGACGAAAAACCAGTGCAGGCAGATTCCCGCCAACAGCAGCATGAACAAGACGAACGAACCGGTGAAGATCAGTGCGTCGGCGGCCATCGTCGCAACTCCGTTCTGGTGCATTGGGGCGAACCGGCGCCGCTCGCAGCGGCCAGCACGGTTAGGTTCTTGGGCGGGAAGCAGATCCGTCCGTCGCGATAGCGCGACGCTCGAACTCGGCAGCGAGCGAGGCGAACGTCGTCGGGTGAACCAACGGGCTTCCCACGAGACCGAACGGGGCGGTCCAGTCCGGGCCAGGCGGCAGACGCGATGCAACCGCCAGGCCTTCGCCGAAGACGACCGCAACGTCGAGGTACGGCCGCCCGCTGGGCACCGCCAGAACAACAGCCCGTCGTCTCGGCCGTGGTGATCGAGCATCGGCAGCACGTCGAAGCCAGCGCGCGTCATGCGTTGCACATCCGGGTGCATCGTCACAGCCGTCCTCGGCGCAGGGCCGCAGCACGCTCGTCACGCTTCGCCTGGTCAAGGGCGAATACCAAGCGCGCGACGAACATCAGTCCTGCCAGGACCGCGACAACGACCTCGCCGATCGTGACGCTCATCGGTCCTCACCTCCTGTTCTTGATCCGTGGTGCCGAAGGCCGCAGTTCGATCCGTCGCCTGCGGGTGGGTCCATCGGTGGAGCTCCATCGGTGGAGCACGGAACTGGCGCGAAGTCGGGGAGAACGCGCCAGTTCCGCCCACACACCATCCCGAACCAGCCCAAGCAAAGCAAGCAATCTGAGCAATCTTGCTCATTCTTACTCCGGTTGGCTGACCAGATGGCTACAGAGAGCGAGGGTTGAACACACAGGTCACCCGACGTGCCGTTGACGACAGCAGGTATTGCGCAACACCATGCAGGTAAGTGCGCAATCTTGGGAGATGATCATGAACCTGAAGTTCCTAGGCACTACGAGCAACAGCGGCTCCTGTCCGAACCTCTACAGGACGGACCGAGACACCTACGTCGTGCAGGGATACAAGGTCACCGACCCGGACGCCCTCGCCGCAGCTCGCGACCGGAACATGCTCGACACCGAGACGCTCGTCGAGATCCCGGTCGCGTTGCTCGGCTTCGCTCCGACCACGATCAACAGCGACTCGTACCCGCACGTGTACGAAACCGGCCGGAACACCTACGTCATGCAGGGCAATAAGGTCACCGACCCCGACGCCCTCGCGACTGCCCACGAGCGTGGCCTGCCGGACACCGAGACGCTGATCGAGATCACGATCGCCTCACTGGACCTCGCGCCGATGGGGGCCTGATGGCCGAACTGATCAGTCCAACTGCGTTCGCCGATCTCTTTCGCGTGTTTGAGCGGTCGGCGTGGCGATGGGAGGCCCAGGGCGAATATCACCAAGCGGACGAGGTCGAGCCGTGGCAGCGGTGGCGTGATGGCGTGCCAGTCGCCGACGATCTCGCCTGGTTGGGCGGGTGGCTGGACGACGTCCAGGCAGCTACCAGGGCCGGCAGGGCGTTTCAGCGAGTCCGGAAGCTCACCGATCCGTTGACCGAGTACCTGCGATGGCAGATGGAGGTAACCCCAGCCAACATCGAGGCCGGTGAGGAGATCCGTCTCCTGTCCGATCGGGTGGCGCGAGAGCTGGGTCTGCCTGATCACGACTTCTGGATCTTCGATGACGGCAAGGTCGCTGTACTCCAGTTCGGCCGCGAGGGCCTGACAGGAGCCGAGATCGTTACGGAACCCGCTACGGTTGCGCAGTACAAGTCCTGGCGCAATCTTGCTTGGACCGCCGCAGTTCCGTTCGACGATTTCGTGAAGACCTAGCCACCGACGAGGAGACCGTGAGCACGCCAGACGATCGCCGGATCGCGTTCGCCAACGAGCTGATCCGCGTCCGCAAGCAGGCCGGACTGAACGGCAAGCAGCTTGCGGAACGGTGCGGTTGGCAGGCGTCGAAGGTCTCCAAGATCGAGAACAAGCGGCAAGACCCCACGGACTCCGACGTCCTCGACTGGATGACCGCGGTCGAGGCGCCGGAGTCCGAGGTTGAGCGGATGCGCGAGTGGCTCCGTTCGATCGACATCGACCGTGCCTCTTGGAAGCACCAGCTCCACAAGGGCCACGCTGACAGACAGAACTACAGCAGGCAGATCGAGAGCAGCGTCTCGATCATCCGCGTGTTCGAGTTGATCGTCGTGCCGGGACTCGTGCAGATCGCCGAGTACGCTCGGCACATCTTCATCAGCGCTGCCCAGTTTCAGCAGACGCCAATGGACACCGACGACGCCGTAAGCATCCGCATCGAGCGGCAGCGAGCGCTCTACGACAGCGCGAAGAGCATTGAACTGCTCATCTGTGAGTCGGCCCTGCTGTACTACGTTTGCCCACCCGAGGTGATGGTCGCGCAGATCGACCGACTGCAAGCACTCCTCGGTCTTCGCGTGCGATTCGGCATCATCCCCTTGGGGACGAGACTTCCAACGGTGCCACCGAACGGCTTCTGGATCGTCGGCGATCGGGTCCTGATCGAGACCGTCGACACCGAGATCAACACGGAGACACCTGCCGACCTTGAGACCTACAACCGCCTGATGGACCAGCTGTGGACCGTCGCGGTGGAGGGGGACAAGGCGCGCAAGATCCTCGTTCGCTGTGCGGAGGCAGCATCAGCAGCCGCCGCTGCACAGGTGGACGACATTCCGTCGCAGGAGGGGAAGTAACCCATGGAACAGATGCAGTTCCGCAAGTCGAGTTACAGCGTCGGCAACCCAGAGCAGTGCGTCGAGGTCGCATTCGCCCGCGACGGTGTGCGCGTGCGCGATTCCAAGGGCTCGGCACTCAACCTTCTTGAGGTCGGGCCAGATGCGTGGGCAGCGTTCCTGAGGTCGTCGCGGTCATCCGCATAGGGCGCCTGGTCTGTGCCCGTGCGCCAGCGTAGGTCGCTCTTCGTCAGAAGTGACGAAAGCGTGTGTACTGGACACGCTATACGCGCTCAACCGTGTACTGCACGGAGTGCCCCTGCGCTGCGTTTTGGCAGTTCAGAGGTTATGAGCGGAAGCGGAGGGATTTGAACCCCCGGACGGTTGCCCGTCTCCCGCTTTCAAGGCGGGTGCATTCGGCCGCTCTGCCACGCTTCCCCGACGCCACCGGTGTCGTCGGCGTCAGTGCGGAAGCCTAGCCGTTCGACTCCCGGAGGTGTGTCATGACCCGGTCGAACACCTTGGCCAGCACCTCGCCCTCCTCCGGGGTGATGAGGTCGACGATGTGCTCGCGCACGCCGCGCAGGTGGGTTGGGGCCGCCTCCACCAGTTGGGCCATGCCCTTCTGGGTCAGTTCGGCCAGCACGCCTCTGCCGTCCTCTGTGCACTCGCGGCGCAGCACCAAGCCCGCCTTCTCCATGCGCGCCACCTGGTGGGAGACGCGGGACTTGGAGGAGGCGACGTCCTCGGCCAGCTGGGTCATGCGCATGCTCTGGTTGGGCTGCTCTGAGAGCCTCACCAGGATCTCGTAGTCCGCGAGTGACACTCCGTGCGTGTCCTGCAGCTCTCGGTGCAGGCGGTCCATGAGCATGGAGGAACCGTTCACGTAGGTGCGCCACGCACGCATCTCGCCCTCGTCGAGCCAGCGCGGCTCCTGCTCACTAGGTGTCACGGGAACAGGCTAGCCCCGACGATGACGATCGAGACATTCCTCTGGAAAACGTCGCGTGCGGGAGGCAGACTCCTCCGCCGTACACGCGCGTTAACCACGCCTTGAAAGGCCTCTAACCCATGAGTTCGTTCAGACGGCTTTCCGTTCTGGCGATCACCGCCGCCGCGGCCACTGTCATCAGCGCTACCGGGCCTGCCCAGGCCGATGTCCAGTCACTGCGCGGTCGGGGCACGGTTGACGTGCGCCTGATCGGGATCAACGACCTGCACGGCAACATCGAGCCGCCGTCCGGGTCGTCCGGGCGCGTCATCCTCCCGGACGGCACGACCGTCGACGCTGGTGGCGCCGCCTACAACGCGACGCACATCAAGAACCTCCAGAACGAGGTCAAGAACTCCGTCATCGTCGGGCAGGGCGATCTGATCGGCGCGTCACCGATCGTGTCCGCGCTCTTCCACGACGAGCCGACGATCGAGGTGCTCAACAAGGTCGGCATGGACGCGACCGCGGCCGGCAACCACGAGTTCGACGAGGGCTACAAGGAGCTTCTGCGCATGCAGCGCGGTGGCTGCCACCCCACGGACGGGTGCCAGTTCCGCGACTCGTACCCCGGCGCGAAGTTCCCGATCCTCGGCGCGAACGTCACGAAGGCCAAGACCGGCCTGCCTGCGCTGCCGCCGTTCTGGGTGGAGATCCGCGACGGGATGCCCATCGGCTTCATCGGCATGCCGCTCAAGGACGTGCCGATCCTGGTCGACCCGAACGGCATCAAGGAGCTGCAGTTCGGTGACGAGGTCAAGGCGGCCAACAAGTACGCCAACTTCCTCGACGCGATCGGCGTGAAGTCGATCGTCCTGCTGGTGCACCAGGGCGACCAGGTCACGTCGCCCCAGGGCGGCCCCAACGCCTGCAACGTCGCGGCCAACAACCCCGGCAGCGTCATCGCCACGCAGGTCAGCCCGAAGATCGACGCGGTCTTCTCCGGCCACAGCCACCAGCACTACAACTGCGTGGTGAAGGACCCGGCCGGCAACCCGCGGCCGTTCATCGAGGGCCTGGCGTTCGGGCGTGAGCTCAGCGTCGTCGACCTGAAGATCGACCGACGGACGCGCGACGTCATCCGCGGCGAGACCAAGGCCGACAACAAGATCGTCACGCGCACGGTCACGCCGGACCCCACCATCCAGGCGATCGTCGACCTGGCCAAGACGAAGTCCGCCCCGATCGCCAACAAGGAGGTCGGCACGATCGGCTCGGACATCGTGAGGGCGCAGAACCCCGCCGGTGAGTCGCCGCTGGGCGACCTGATCGCCGACTCGCAGCTCGAGGCCACCAAGGGCAACGGCGCCGTGCTCGCGCTGATGAACCCCGGCGGCGTGCGCGCGGACCTCACGTTCGCCAGCTCGCCGGTGGGCGAGGGCAACGGTGTGGTGACCTACGGCGAGATGTTCACCGTCCAGCCGTTCGGCAACATCCTGCAGACGGTCACGATGACCGGTGAGCAGATCAAGAACGTGCTGGAGCAGCAGTTCACCGCGGCCAGGCAGTTCGTGCTGCAGCCGTCGGCGGGCCTGAAGTACACCTGGTCGGCGGCAGCGCCCTTCGGGTCGAAGGTCTCCGGCGTCACGCTCAACGGCGCCCCGCTCGACCCGGCCGCGAGCTACCGCGTCACGATCAACAGCTTCCTGCAGGGCGGCGGTGACGGCTTCAGCGAGTTCACCAAGGCCACGAACATCACGGGTGGCGGGATCGACCTGGACGCGTTCTCCGCGTACCTGAAGGCGCACCCCGGCACGACCGCGCCCGCGCTCGACCGGATCACCAGGCAGTAGCAACAGCGTGAACGAGGGCCATCTCGGCGGCGAAAGTCGCCGAGATGGCCTTTTTCGCGTGTCGGACTGCTCCATTTGATCTAGAGTGAGGGCCGATGTCGTGGTTGCGTCGGCTCCTGCTGCTCGCCGGTCTGGTGACCGGCGCCTGGCTGCTGGGCAGCGCAGGTGAGGCGAGCGCCGACGTCAAGGTCGAGATCGACCACCTGAACGTCGAGGTGCGGCTGCCCGTCGTGGACGTGGCGGTGAAGGTGGCGACCGTCCCGCAACGGCCGGAAGCTCCTGTCCCGTCCCAGCCGGACCCGCGCGTCGAGACTCCCGCACCGGCACCCGCGACGCCTCCAGTGCCTCAGCCGGTCGTGGAAGCGCCCGTTCAGGCCGAAGCGCCGCCACAGCAGCAGCACACGCACACGACGCCGCCGTCGACGACGCGGCCCACGAACCCCGTTCCCGTCCCCCAGCAGCCGCAACCGCAGGCCGAGCAACCGATCACCGGCACGCTCCCGCAGAGCGGCGCGGGACAGGCGGGCGGAAACCAGATCCCGGCGGGCACGCTGCCGCACGCGATGCGGCCGCCCACCGCAACGACGTCTCTCGTCAGTTCCGAACAGCTGGACGTACCGCATAGCCTCCGCGCAGAAGAACCAACGTTTTCCCCCGATTGATCCAGTGCTGTCGCCTTCACGGCCACGCACAGGGATCCGTCATTCCACTCCAGGGAGAACAGTCATGCGCAAGAACCTCAACCGGACCATGTCCGCCGCCCTGCTGACCGGCGGGATCATGGTCGCGACCGCCGGGTTCGCCCAGGCGATTCCGGTCCCGATCAACGTCGACGACGAGGTCCGCGTCGGCAACCTGGTGAGCGTCCCGGTCAAGGTCTGCGGCAACGCGATCAACGTCCTCGGCGAGAGCGACGCGACCTGCGACACCGCCCCGCAGACCGCCTCGCAGCGCACGATGGCCGACGCCGCCCTCGTCTCCGCGCCGGTCACGGTGTGCGGCAACTCCGTCGGCGTCGCGGGCGGCGGCAACGGCAGCTGCGGCGCCACCAAGCCGGAGCCGCCCAAGGGTGCCGTCGAGGCCCCGGTGACCGTCTGCGGCAACGCGGCGGCCGTGCTCGGCACCGCGAGCGGTGACTGCGGCAAGACCGACGTGCCCGAGCAGCCGCAGCCGGAAGACCCGAAGCCCGAGGACCCGAAGCCGGAGGACCCGAAGCCGGAGGACCCCAAGCCCGAGCAGCCGGGCCCGAACCCCGGCAACGGCAACCCCGGTGGCGGCAACAACGGCAACAACGGTGACAACTCCGGTGGCGGCAACGCCGGGGACGACTCGGGTGCCGGCACCCCGCAAACGGGCAACAAGGCCTCGCAGCTGGCCACCCCGATCCCGAACCTGTCCCGGACCGGTGCCGACCCGCTGGAGTTCCTGCTCGTGGGTCTCGGCCTGATGTCCGCGGGCGTGATGGCCCGCCGCGGCGCGCGTCGCGTCACGAAGGCCTGATCGTTTCCTGATCGTTGTCCACAATCGCCCGGCGAGAGCTCCTCTCGCCGGGCGATTGCTGTCTGCACAGTCGATCTCCGCAGGTCACCCGTCCGACTTCACCAATTCAGGTTCTGCGTGAGGTGTTGAGATCTGCGGTGATCAAGCGCATGCTCGATAACGAGCTGGCCACCGGAAGGTGACTGAACTAGACCACCGGAGGCCACGCCCAGAAGGGGTAGGTGGTGCCGTGCAGGTAACTCCTCGCTGTGGCGAAACGCGGTCTGTTGCATCCCCGCGAGTGGATCGGACGTGACCGGTCCGGTCGCGACTGTGTAGCGACGGACACGAGGTTTCGGGTGCCCAGGCGCCATCGGCGTCGCTCGGTGCACTTCGACGCTGTTGAGCTCGGCAATCGGTGTCGTCTCATGGCGTCACCGGCTGAGCGCCACGCCAACCTTCGTGGGCCGTAGTCGTCACAACCAAATGGGAAAGCCTCGGTGCGGTGCCCCGACGTCGGGCTCCGCATCGAGGCGTGTTTGGTGCTTTATCGTTTGCGGCACCCATGGGGTCCTTAACAGGAGGATTGCGGTGCAGTTCAACGAAGGCGCGGAACTCGATCTTTCTCAGGTTTCGGACCAGCGGGGCGTGGGCGGCCGCGTCGCCGGCGTCGGCGGTGGTCTCGGCGTGGTCGGACTCATCATCTACTTCCTGGTGCAGCAGTTCACCGGCATCCAGCTGCCCGCGGGCGGCCTGGAGGGCATGGGCACCAACACCCAGGTGGAGTCGAGCCAGCTCGCCGAGAAGTGCAAGACCGGCGCGGACGCGAACCGCGACAGCGACTGCCGGGTGGTGGCCACGATCAACTCGATCCAGGCCTTCTGGACGGACCAGTTCTCCCGCTCCGGCAACACCTACCAGGTCACCAAGACCAACTTCTTCCGCAGCAGCGTGAACACGCGCTGCGGCAACGCCACGTCGGCGGTGGGCCCGTTCTACTGCCCCGCCGACGCCCAGGTGTACATCGACCTCGACTTCTTCAACGAGCTGCGCACCAAGTTCGGCGCGACCGGCGGCCCGTTCGTCGAGGCCTACGTGCTGGCCCACGAGTACGGCCACCACGTGCAGAACCTGCTGGGCACCTCCGACCGCGTCAGCTCGCGCACCGGCCCCACGTCGGACTCCGTGCGCCTGGAACTGCAGGCCGACTGCTACGCGGGTGCGTGGGGCAAGGCCGCGACGACCGTGCCGTCGTCCAACGGCAAGCCGCTGATCTCGAACATCACGCAGGAGGACGTGAACGCCGCCCTCGACGCGGCGGCGCGCATCGGTGACGACTTCATCCAGCGCGAGCTCGGTGGCGGGCGGGTCGACACGACGAAGTTCAGCCACGGCAGCTCGGCGCAGCGGCAGAAGTGGTTCACGACCGGGCTGCAGACCGGGGATCCGGCGCGCTGCAACACGTTCGACACGAACAACCTGGGCTGACAGGTCGACCCGCCGGAATTGTCAGACCCTTCTGGAAGAATAAAAGCAGGGGTCCCCTGGCGGGGGACCCCTGCGTCAGCAAGCGGGACTACGCGACGGCCAGGTGGTCGTGGTCGTCGTGCGCGGCCAGCGACATCTTGCCCGCCGATCGGGCGTCGGCACGCTTGGCACGCGGCGGCACCCCGTTGACGTCCTCAGTGGACACACCGTAGGCCGCGGTCACGAACGCGATGGCGCCTGCGTTGCGGCCCAGGGCCGTGCGGTCGATGTTGCCGAGGTTGTCGCACTTCGAGTGGTAGCACGGGTCGTAGGCGACGCCTGCCGTGCCGCCCCACTTGGCTGCCTGGGCCGCGGTCTTGACGCCCTCGGCGCCGGTGAAGAGGCCGCCGGCCGGGATGCCCTGCGCGATGAACTCGCCGTAGTCCGAACGGCCCGAGAAGTCCGTGCCCTCGGTCGGGACGCCCTTGGCCACGAAGTAGTCGGCGAAGGCCTTCTCGATCTGCGCCGAGCCGTACGGGCCGGGGCCCGCGCCGACGTTGTCCGAGTTGTCGCCGTCGTAGATGAAGTACGCGGCGTTCGGCGAGGCGACCATGTCGAAGTTCAGGTACAGCGCGATGTCCAGCTGCTGTTCGAACGTCAGGGACTGGACGTACTTGGTCGAGCCGATCAGGCCGCGCTCCTCGGCGCCCCACCAGGCGAACCTGATGGCGTTGTCGACCTTCGGGCGCGAGCCCAGCTGCAGCGCGGTCTCCAGCAGGGAGGCCGAGCCCGAGCCGTTGTCGTTGATGCCGGGGCCCACTTCGACGCTGTCGAGGTGCGAGCCCGCCATCACGACGTTGTTGGTACGGCCGGTCTTGGTCTGGGCGATGACGTTGCGCTGGGTGCGGGTCTCGAGGTGGTAGCGCATGTCGACGGTGATCGGCAGGCCGGCCTTGCCCGCCAGCGTCGTGCCGTCGGCCTTGGAGACACCGCCGGTCGGGATCTTGCCGGGGTTGGTCAGCGTCACGTTCGACAGCGGGCCGTCGACGTTGTTCGAGACCAGCACGGCGATGGCGCCGGCGGCGAACGCGTTGAGGTGCTTCTGCTCGAACGTGCAGCCGCCGCGGCGGATCAGGGCGACCGAGCCGGTGAAGTCCTGGCCGGCGAAGTCTGTGGCTTCACAGCCCGTGGTGGCGTCTTCCGGGACGACGCGCAGCGGGCCCGTCACGCCGCCGACCGGGGTCTGCGGTGAGGCGGTCATGACGATCGCCTCGTAGTTCACGCCGTCGACGCGGGCGAGCTTGGCGTCGCTGACCTGGATGTCGAAGTTGAACGTCGGCGTGGAGACGATGAAGCCCTCGTCGCGGAGCTTGCCCGCGACGTAGTCGACACTCGCGTCGTAGCCGGGGGTCAGGGCGGCGCGGGTGCCGCCGTTGCGGTCACCGATGCGCTGGAACGCGATCAGGTGCCGGTTGATGCCCTCGACGGTCACCTTCTTCGCGAGCTTCTTGGCGAGTGCGGGACCTTCGGGTTCAGTTGCGGCGGACGCGGTGGCGGTGGGGGCTGCGACCAGTGCCGAAATGGCGAGAACAGTCGCCAGCTTGGATCTGCCTGACATGAACGTTCCCCTTCGTTCGAGAGTCCGCTGAACCCTCACAAAGGGGAGACCTGGGACACAATCCACCGGTCGTCGGGTGTTCAGCTAGTGATCAGCTGAACACACTCAGCAAGGTTCTCGACCGAAACGTCCCACTCGGGGCGCACGAAGTCGGCGGCGTCCAGACGCAGTCGCACGTGCTCAAGACGTTCTCCGCGCGGTGCGACGCCGACAGTTCCGTCGTGCACGTAGCCGAGCTTCTCGCTGACGCGGGTCGACGCGTGGTTGCCGAGCCACGCCGCTGAACGCGCGATGCGGGCAGCCAGGTGGTCGAAGGCGAACTGCAACACGGCGATCCGCATCTCTGTCCCGAAACCGTTGCCCTGGAAGCTCTGGCCGAGCCACGAGCCGGTGTTCACCTCGCGCAGCACCCCGAAGTCACGGGCGCCGATCTGCTGCGTGCCGATGACCTCCCCGTCACGGCGCACCAGGAAGTTGATCACCCAGTCCTTCGCCGCGAACTTCGCGCGGGTGCCCCAGTAGTGCTGCAGCATGCTCATGCCGTTGTCGTTCGGCAGGTTGTCGGTCCACGGCACGTAGAACGGCATCTCCGACGGGTCGTGCACACCGGCCAGTGCGACGTCGACGAGCTCGTACAGCCCTTCGTCGTCGTCAGGGCGCAGTTCCAGGCGTGGGGTGCGCAGAACCAGGTTCCGCAGGGGCCAGGCGCTCATCCTCAGATGGTGCCTCCCCGGTCCAACGGATTACGGTCGACTGTATGCGTGCCATCACTGTTCGCGAACCCGGCGGCCCGGACGTGCTCGAGTGGACCGAGGTCCCCGACCCCGTGCCCGGCAAGGGCGAGGTGCTGATCGACGTCGCCGCGAGTGCGGTCAACCGCGCGGATCTCCTGCAACGACAGGGCTTCTACCCGCCGCCGCCCGGTGCGTCGGACGTCATCGGGCTGGAGTGCTCCGGCACCATTGCCGCGCTCGGCGAGGGTGTGACCGGCTGGCACGTCGGCGACGAGGTGTGCGCGCTGCTCGCCGGCGGTGGCTACGCGGAGAAGGTCGTCGTGCCCGCGCCGCAGGTCCTGCCGCTGCCGAAGGGTGTGGACGTCGTGACGGCGGCCGCGCTGCCCGAGGTCGCGTGCACGGTGTGGTCGAACGTCGTGATGGACGGCCGGTTGAAGACCGGCGAGACGTTCCTCGTGCACGGCGGTGCTGGTGGCATCGGCACGCACGCCATCCAGGTCGCCAAGGCGCTCGGTGCGACCGTCGCGGTCACCGCCGGGTCCGACGAACGGCTGCGCAAGTGCGTCGAGCTGGGCGCGGACATCACGGTCAACTACAAGACCCAGGACTTCGTGGCCGAGGTGAAGCAGGCCGACGTCGTGCTCGACAACATGGGCGCCTCCTACCTGCCCCGCAACATCGACGTCCTCGCGCAGGACGGCCGGTTGATGATCATCGGTATGCAGGGCGGGGTGAAGGGCGAGCTGCCGATCGGCAAGCTGCTCGGCAAGCGCGCGATGGTGATGGCGACCGGTCTGCGCGGCCGCAGCGTCGACAGCAAGGGCGCGATCGTGGCGCAGGTCCGCGAACACCTGTGGCCGCTGGTCGAGAGCGGTGCGGTCAAGCCGATCGTCGGTCAGGTCGTGCCGATGTCGAACGCCGCGGAAGCGCACCGGCTGCTGGAGGCGAGCGACGTCTTCGGCAAGGTCCTGCTCAGGCGAGAGCCGTAGCGGCGGCCAGCGAGGTCCGGGGAGCAGTGCGGAACTCCAGCCCGAACTCCTCGGACCACCGCGCCAGCACGGCCTGCTCGTCGGGCCGGTCGACGTCGTCCGCCAGCACCGTCGCACCGGGGGCCAGCACGGCGCGCAGCACGGGCAACGCCGGATAGCGCGAGTCACCGAAGCCCGGCCCGTCGACGAGCAGCAGGTCCACCAGACCGAACCGTTCGACGTAACCGAGTACTTCGTCGTGCACCTGCTGCGGCGCGTACCACTGGCCGTGACGTGACAACGCCGCCGGATGCCGCGACAACGGTGCGTGCACCACGCGCGCAACCGATCCCAGGCCTTCGCGACGCAGCTGCGAGGCGACGAATGCGGCCGTGCGTTCGTCGTGCTCGATGCACAGCAGATGACCGAATCCGCGCTGTTGCAGCAGCCGTGCCAGCAGCACCGAGGACGAGCCGCAGCCCAGCTCCACGAGCACGGTCCGGGCGCCGAGCACGACCTCGTCCATCACCGCGACGAGAGCCGCGGGGCGCAGGTCGCCGGAGAGCTGCGGCAGGTACTCGGTGTTGAGTGAGCCGAGGCGCTGCAGGGCCGAGAGATCGGCGAGCTCGCGGGCGAGCACGTCGTCCAAAAGATCTCCCCAGCACTCAGCCCAGCTCGGCCACCGCCCTCACCAGGTCGTCCACTTCGACGGCGTTCGTGTAGTGCGCGAGCCCGACGCGGATGGCGCCGCCGACCTCGCCGACGCCGAGCACCGAGAACACCCCGTGCTGACCGGGATCGGCGAAGGCGCAGACGCCCCGCGACGCGAGGTGTTCGACGACGTCCTCCGCCTTGACCCCGGCGATCGTGAACGCCAGCGCGGGCACCCGTCGCATGGCGTCGCCGATCACCATCACGTGTCGCAGCGAACGCAGTTCGTTGATGAGATTAGCGAGCAACCCGGCCTGGTACGCCTTCACGGACCCCAACGACGTGAGCAGCCGCTCACGGCGCGTGCCCGACGCGGCGTCGTCCAGGTCCGCGAGGTACTCCACGGACGCGACGAGGCCGGCGAGCATCGGGTAGGCGTGCGGGCCGAGCTCCAGCCGTTCCGGACCGCGGGCCGTCGGGTCGACCGAGACCGACGGCAGCCGCTCCAGCACCGACGGGTCGCGGAAGACCAGCGCACCGACCGGCGGGCCACCCCACTGGCCGGCGGAAAGAGCCACGACGTCAGCACCCGTGCCAACGATGTCCAGCGGCACGAACGGCGCGGCCGACGACGCGTCGACCACCATCATCGAACCGTGGGCGCGCGCCACCGCCGAGATCTTGCCGAGGTCCGGGCGGGTGCCGACCACGCCGGACGCCGCAGTGATGGCGATGAGCTTCGTGCGGTCGGTGACCAGCTCGTCGTACTGCCAGCTCGGCAGCTCGCAGGTCTCGATGTCTATCTCCGCCCATTTGACCGCGCTGCCGGTCCGCTGGGTGGCCCGCAACCACGGCGCGATGTTCGCCGGGTGGTCCAGCCGCGACACGAGCACCTCGTCGCCCATGAACCAGTCGTCGGTCATCGCGTCGGCGAGCCGTTGCAGCAGCACCGCGGAGGACGGGCCGAGCACGACACCCGCGGGGTCACCGCCGACGAGGTCCGCGACGGACCTGCGGGCGGCGTCCACGATGCCCTGGGCCCGTTGGGAGGCCGGGAAGATGCCACCGGGTCCGGAGACCGGGGCGCGCAGCGCGGTGGAGACGGCGGTGGCGACCTGCTCGGGCACCTGCATGCCGGCGGGTGCGTCGAGGTGGACCCAGCCGTCGCCGAGCGCGGGGAAGAGCCCTCGTACCCGTGCGACGTCGAACGCCATGCCACACACCGTACGTATGAACGCAAACACGGTGTCGGCCAGCCCCCACCCGGATAACCTCCCGACACCGGATAAGGCCAGGATGGAGACCATGAACCAGGAGCAGCCCGTCGTTATCGTCGGCGGCCAGGACGGCGACATCACCGACATGGTCGAGCAGCCGGCGAAGGTCATGCGGATCGGCACGATGATCAAGCAGCTGCTGGAGGAGGTGCGCGCCGCACCTCTGGACGAGGCCAGCCGCAACCGCCTCAAGGAGATCCACAAGCGGTCCATCGAGGAGCTCGAGGACGGCTTGGCGCCCGAGCTGCGCGACGAGCTCGAGCGCCTCTCGCTGCCGTTCACCGAGGACGGCACGCCGTCCGACGCCGAGCTGCGGATCGCGCAGGCACAGCTGGTGGGCTGGTTGGAGGGCCTCTTCCACGGCATTCAGACCGCTCTGTTCGCCCAGCAGATGGCGGCCCGTGCGCAACTGGAACAGATGCGCGGGCGTGCTCTCCCCGCCGGCAGCGGTGCCGACGGGCACGAGGGTGGCGCCACCGGCAAGGGCACTGGCCAGTACCTCTGACAAAGGTGATCAAGATCCTGGCGCGTTGACCACACCGTGACGTACCGGCGTCCAGGTCGTTCAACCGGCGCCGGTACCCTCAGTCCTCGTGCAAGCCACCAGTACGCTCGACCACCCCGAGGCGCCCCCCGCCGTGAGGTCGCGCAGCTTCAAACGTGCGTTCGCCGACGTGCGCGAGGCGTGGGACCACCGTGAACTCTGGGGTCACCTCGGCTGGCAGGACATCAAGCAGCGCTACCGACGCTCGGTCATCGGTCCGTTGTGGATCACGATCTCGATGGGCACGACAGCCCTCGCGTTGGGCCTGCTGTACTCGGTGCTGTTCAAAACGGACGTCGCCACGTTCCTGCCGTACGTGACGGTCGGCTTCATCGTCTGGAACTTCATCGTCGGCTGCGTCACCGAGGGCACCGACGTGTTCATCGCGAACGAGGGGCTCATCAAGCACCTCCCCGCGCCGATCACGGTGCACGTGATGCGCATGGTGTGGCGCCAGGTGCTGTTCTTCGCGCACAACCTCGTGGTCTACCTGGTGGTTCTGGCCATCTTCTTCACCTCGCTCAACCACGACTACAAGATCAGCGAGAACGGCCCGGTGCACCCCGGCCTGAGCTGGACCATCGTGCTCGCGATCCCCGGCTTCGTGCTGCTCGCGGTGAACGCGGTGTGGGTCTCGCTGCTGTTCGGCGTCATCAGCACCCGCTTCCGCGACATCCCGCCGGTCGTGAACAGCTTCATCAACCTGGTGTTCTTCATGACGCCGATCGTCTGGGACGCGGGCGTGCTGCAGCGGGTCACCGGCGGCGGCAACAACGACTGGCGCATGCTCATCGCCGAGCTCAACCCCGTGTACCACTTCGTCGAGGTCGTCCGGGCCCCGCTGCTCGGCCACGCCGTCGACTGGCACCACTGGGCGATCGTGGGCGGCTTCACCGTCGCCGGTTGGTTCGCCGCGCTGGTGATCCTGCGCAACTACCGCGCCCGCGTCTCGTACTGGGTCTGAGAAGGAGGTCGACTCACCATGGTCAGCATCGACGTTTGGAACGCATCGGTCGACTTCCCGATCTTCGACGCGAAGTCGAGGTCGCTGAAGAAGCTCGCGCTCGGCAAGGTCGGCGGCAAGATCGGCTCAGAGGGCCGGGTGCCGATCATCGAGGCGCTGCACGACATCACGCTGTCGCTGAAGGACGGCGCCCGCGTCGGCCTGGTCGGCCACAACGGCGCAGGCAAGTCCACGCTGCTGCGCCTGCTGGCGGGCATCTACGAGCCGACGCGCGGCCACTCGCGCATCATCGGCAAGGTGGCGCCGGTCTTCGACCTCGGCGTCGGCATGGACCCGGAGATCTCCGGCTACGAGAACATCATGATCCGCGGCCTCTTCCTCGGGATGACCCGCAAGGAGATGGAGAAGCGGGTCGACGACATCGCGGAGTTCACCGAGCTCGGCGACTACCTGCAGATGCCGCTGCGCACGTACTCGACGGGCATGCGCGTGCGGCTCGCGCTCGGCGTGGTCACGTCCATCAACCCCGAGATCCTGCTGCTCGACGAGGGCATCGGCGCGGTCGACGCGGCGTTCATGGCCAAGGCCCGCGACCGCCTCAAGGACCTCGTGAAGCGGTCCGGTCTGCTGGTGTTCGCGAACCACTCGGACGAGTTCCTCATCGAGTTCTGCGACACCGCGATCTGGATGGACGAGGGCCACGTGAAGATGCACGGCGGCCTCCGCGAGGTGCTCACCGCGTACAAGGGCCACGACCCGTTCGAGCGGATCAGCCCCGAGCTGCTGGCAAGGCTCGGCCACACCTCACCCGTCCTCAGCGGAAATGGCGGCGAGTAGAAAAGTGAACCTCGAGGCACTGCCCAAGGGCTCCGTCGTCGCGGTGGTGGTCACCCGCCACCGCAGGGAGCTGCTGGCCGAGTCGCTGAAGGCGCTCGCGACCCAGACCCGCGTCCCCGACCACCTGGTCGTCGTCGACAACGGCCCGGACCAGCCGGTGGACGACCTGGTCGAGCAGTGCCCGCTCCCCACGACCTACCTGCCGTCGCACCGCAACCTCGGCGGTGCCGGCGGCTTTGCGCTGGGCATCCTGCACGCGCTCTCACTGGGCGCGGACTGGGTGTGGCTCGCGGACGACGACGGCCGCCCGGCCGACGAGAACGTCCTGGCCGTGCTGATGGAGGAGGCCGAGCGCCGCAAGCTCGCCGAGATCTCCCCCGTCGTCACGAACATCGACAAGCCGGAGAAGCTCGCGTTCCCGTTGCGCCGCGGCCTGACGTGGAAGCGCTCGGCCGCCGAGCTGGGCACGGACTTCCTGCCGGGCATCGCCTCGCTGTTCAACGGCGCACTGTTCCGCGCCTCGACGCTCGACGTCGTCGGCGTGCCGGACTACCGGTTGTTCTTCCGCGGCGACGAGGTGGAGATCCACCGCAGGATGGTCCGCTCCGGCCTGCCGTTCGGCACGTCGCTGCGGGTCGCGTACGTGCACCCGGACGGCTCGGACGAGTTCAAGCCGATGCTGGGCGGCAAGTTCCACGCGCAGGATCCGGAGAACCCGATCAAGCGCTACTACACCTACCGCAACCGCGGTTACCTGCTCTCGCAGCCGGGCATGCGCAAGCTGGGCGCCCTCGAGGTGTTCCGGTTCGGCCTGTACTTCCTCGCCGTGAAGCGCGACCCGAAGGCGTTCGTCGAGTGGCTGAAGCTCGTGCGCCTCGGCCAGCGGGAACGCTTCTTCCGCAAGTGATCTGCTGAGGGCGGAATCGCTGCCAGCGGAACCGCCCTCAGCCCAGCACCGGAACGCGGTTTGCTGGAACGCATGAGCCGACTTGTGCTGTTCCTCGCCGCAAACCCGAACCCGATCACCCTCACGGTCACCGACGAGACGCGGGACGACCTCGCGCCGCGGCTGACCCAGATCGTCCGCAACGGTCACACGCAACCCATCACGGCCCCCGACGGCCGGGAGTACGTCATCAACTTCTCCAACGTCGTGGTCGCGCACTTCGAGTAACCGCTCGCGCACGCGAGGTGATCGGAGTAAGACGTGATGAGTGATCTCCCGACGCAGACTTCTCTCCTTGGCGGGCGCGAGCGCGCTTCTCGCGGCCTGCGGATCGAACACCGGCAGGAGCGGCAACGGCCAGGCCCTCAAGCAGTGGTACCACGCGTACGGCGAGCCCGGCGTCCAGCAGGCGGTGGAGCGTTACGCCAAGGCGTACCAGAAGACCCCGGTCGACGTGCAGTGGAACCCCGGCGACTACGACTCCAAGCTCGCGACGAGCCTGCTGTCCGACGGCGGACCGGACGTCTTCGAGTCCACCCCGCAGATCAGCTCGGTGAGAGCGGGTCAGCTCGTGCCGCTCGACGACGTCTTCGGCGACGCCAGGACCGACTTCTCCGAGTCGATTCTCGCGACGCACACCGTTGACGGGAAGATCTACGGCGTCCCGCAGGCGGTGGACATGCAGATGTTGTTCTACCGCAAGAGCTTCTTCGCCAAGGCCGGCGTCCAGCCACCATCCACTGTGGACGAACTGATCGACGCGTCTCGCCGCCTCACCCGAGACGGCGTCAAGGGCCTGTTCGCCGGCAACGACGGCGGCGGAGGCGTGCTGGGCGGCCCCGCACTGTGGTCGACAGGCCTCGACTACGTGCGCGACCACCAGGTCGGCTTCGACGATCCCGTTGCGGCGCAGGCGATCGGCAAGCTGCGCGAGCTCTACACGAGCGGCAGCCTGCTGCTGGGCGCGGTGAAGGACTGGGCGGAACCGGACGCGTTCACCCAAGGCCTGGTCGCCATGCAGTGGACGGGCCTGTGGACCGTGCCGGCGATCCAGAAGGCACTGGGCGACGACTTCGGCATCCTCCCGTTCCCGAAGCTGAACGCGACCGGCGCCCCGAGCGTCCCGGTCGGCGCGTTCGGAGCGATGGTCAACGCCAGGTCGAAGCGGGTCGACGAAGCCAAGGAGTTCGTGCGCTGGCTGTGGATCGAACGAACCGACTACCAGGAGGACTTCAACCTCAGCTACGGCTTCCACATCCCGCCGCGCAAGACCATCGCGGCGAAGGCCTCCAAACTGACCTCGGGCGCAGCGGCCGACGCGGTGAAGTTCGTGCAGGACAACGCCAAAGCCTCCAACCCACCGGACTGGACCTCGGTCATGCGCACCGCGTTCAACGACGCCGTGTCCCGAGTGGTCCGCGACGGCGCCCCAGCCGACACGGAGATCAAGGCGGCGGCCGCGAAGGCACGTGACGAGCTGAAGCGCCTCTACGGATGAAACACGGACGCGCGTTCTGGCTGTTCGTCGGCCCGTTCGCGATCGGGCTGCTCGTGTTCGTGTACGTCCCGATCGGCTGGAGCCTGCTGCTCTCGTTCTTCGAGGCCCGCAACACTGTGACACCGGCGGAGTTCGTCGGCCTGCGCAACTACGCCGACATGCTGACGGACGAACCGTTCCTGCGCAGCCTGGGCACGTTCAGCGTGTTCGCGGCCTTCATCGTGCCGCTGACGTTCGTGCTGGCACTGGCGCTCGCGTTGCTGGTGAACCAGATCAGGTTCATGAAGGCGTTCTTCCGCTCGGTGTTCTTCCTGCCCACCGCCTGCTCGTACGTCGTGGCGTCGTTGGTCTGGAAGCTCTCGATCTTCAACGGCGTGCGCTTCGGTCTGGCCAACACGGTCCTGGGCTGGTTCGGCGCCGACCCGATCGCCTGGACGGTGTCGACGTCACCGCCCTGGTACTGGCTCGTGCTCGTGACCTTGCGGCTGTGGCTGCAACTCGGCTTCTACCTGATCCTGTTCATCGCCGGGCTCCAGCGAATCCCGCAGCACCTCTACGAAGCAGCGTGGATCGACGGCGCTTCGCGTGGGTGGCAGACGTTGCGGTTCATCACGCTGCCTCAGCTGCGCACCACGTCGGTGGCTGTGCTGTTGCTGCTGCTCATCGCGGCGTACCAGGCGTTCGACGAGTTCTACAACGTCCTGGGCAGCGACCGCGGCTACCCACCCTTCGCCCGCCCACCGTTGATCTACCTCTACTACACCGCTCTCGGCTCAGGCGGCCAGGACTTCGGCCACGGCAGCGCAGGCGCCGTGATCCTCACCTTGCTGATCGCCGGCGTGACCCTGTTGCAGGGCAAGGTGATCACCCGATGAAGGCCCTGCGATACCTGGCGCTGTCCATCGCGGCCGTGCTGTTCCTGATCCCGTTCTACCTGGTGCTGCGCAACGGCCTGGCCACCGAGCAGGAGATCACCGCCCCGACGTGGACCTTCTGGCCTTCTCAGATCCGCTGGGAGAACTTCACCGACCTCTTCACCAACCCAGCCGTCCCGATGGTCCGCAGCATGGTCAACTCGCTGGTCGTCGCGGTGCTCCAGACGTTCGGCCAGCTGCTGCTGTGCGGCCTGGCGGGCTACGGCCTGGCGCGGATCCCCTACCGGTACTCGAACGTGGTGCTGTACCTGGTGATCGCGACGCTGATGATCCCGGCTGCGGTCACGTTCGTGCCGACGTTCGTGGTCGTCTCGACCCTGGGCTGGGTCTCCGACCTGCGCGGCCTGGTGATCCCGGGCCTGTTCAGCGGCTTCACCACGTTCTTGTTCCGCCAGTACTTCCTGAACTTCCCGCGGGAACTGGAGGAGGCCGCCCGGATCGACGGCCTCGGCCACTGGGGCACCTACTGGCGAGTGGTGGTGCCGAACTCGAAGGGCTTCTTCGCCGCGTTGGGCGTCATCGCGTTCGTGACCAGCTGGAACCAGTTCCTCTGGCCGTTGGTGATCGCGCAGGACCAGGACTCGTGGACCGTCCAGGTAGCCCTGTCGACGTTCCTGACCTCGCAGTCCATCGACGTCGTGCAGCTCTTCCTCGCCGCCGCGGTCTCCATCACGCCGCTCGTGGTGGTTTTCGTTGCGCTGCAACGGTTCCTCGTACGCGGCGTGACGGAGACAGGCATCAAGGACTAACCCTTGGCCACCAGAAGGAAGATGCTCGGCCCGAACCGGCACCGCGCCAGCGCGGGCTGAGCAGCCCTCTCCACCCGCAGCAACACGCGATGCGGCACGACCCGTTTCAACGCCCCCGACCGAAGGTTGGAAACCGACAGCGACCGCACAACCCGAAGCCCCGCACCGGAAAGCTGCCCGATCACGGTGTCGATGTTGTGGTTGACGAACGGAATCTCGTCGTCGTGCCGGTTCTCCGGCGACCGGATGTCCACGGGCCCAACAGGAACCCCTCGCCCGAGCCTGCGCAAGCGGTTGCGGGCGTGCCCGAGGTTGGCGACCTCGATGACGGCCGTCCCGACCGGGTCGAGCACGCGCGCGATCTCGGCCAGCTCGGCGGTCGGATCAGGCAGGTGGTGCATGACGCGAACCATCGTGACCAGGTCGATCGACCCAGTGGCGAACGGCAGCTGCGCGGCCTGAGCCTGAACCCGCTCGATCCCCTCCTCGAGGAACCGAGCCGCAACGTCGAGCTGCCGCTGACTGGGCTCGGCCAGCGTCACGTGGTCCGCGTACTGCGGCAGCAACGCGGTGATCCGGCCGTAGCCGCCCCCGACATCAACCGCGTGCTCGAAGTGCTGACCAGCCAAAAGACGATCGATCGCGATGCGCTCGGCATCGTGCTCGTAGTCGCGGCCCTTCCAGTAACCCAGGTAGTCGTGGGCCGGTCCGTCGTAGAAATCTGCTCTCTTGATGTCCCCCATGCGCCATGGACGCGTGATCTCGGGACGAGGTTGCCCAGCAAGAAGGGCCCTCGAAAAAACCGAGGGCCCTTCCGCTCACTTCAAGATCAGTTGTTCTCGAACACCTTGCGCCACGACTCGACCGAGGTCAGCTCGGGCAGCGCGTCGCGGTACACCTTCTGCATCCGCGGCCACTCCGACGACAGACGACGGTAGTTGCGCACCGCCCGCTTCATCAGCTGGCGGAACTCCTTCGGGTCGCGCTTGCGGAACGCCACACCGGACCCGTCGGCGTTGGACACCGTGGCGGAGTCCAGGTTGCCCAGCAGGAACCAACGGGCGTTGGTCGCCGGCACGTTGATCTGCGGGCGCTCGGCCGTCGCGGCCTGCGGCTCGCGCAGGTTGTGCATCAACGCCTTGGCGGCCTCGGACGCGATGGTCACCGGGTTGGTGGGCGGCGTCAGCATCTGCTCCGCACGCACCATGTCGAACGTGGGCGGCGGGAACTCGCGCGCCGACGGGAGCACCTGCGCGTCCGCGTACTTCTTGCGCAGCTCCCGGATCTCCGGCAGCGCGGTGCGAAGGGAGTCGAAGAGCCGCGACGGACCGGCCAGGAAGTCCTCGATCGCCTTCTGCTGGATGACGACCGTCGAGTACTCCATCGACAGCAGGTGCCGCAGCGACAGCTTCAGACCCTGCTTGAGCAGCGTCGACCGCACGTCGTACGGGCTGTGCAGCGCGGCCAGGACGAGCCGGTTGCGGGTGTGGAAGTACGCCTGCCAGTCGGTGGCGTCGTTCTTGTCCGTCCACGGCATGTGCCACACGGCCGAGCCGGGCAGCGACACCGTCGGGTAGCCGCGCTCCAGGGCGCGCAGCGAGTACTCCGCGTCGTCCCACTTGATGAACAGCGGCAGCGGGTAGCCCGTGCGCTGGACGACCTCGCGCGGGAAGAGGCACATCCACCAGCCGTTGTAGGTGGAGTCGATGCGGGCGTGCAGCTCTTCGGTCTCGCGCAGGGACTCGCTGCCGAAGTCGTGGTCGGTCAGCGCGCCCGGCGCGGCGCGCCAGTAGCAGGTGCCCAGGTCGACGACCTCGCCCATGCTGTGCAGGCGGGCGCGGGCCTGGAGGTTCAGCATGTGCGAACCGACGATGACCGGCTGGGCGGCGGCGCGGGCGAACGCGTTGGAGCGGAGGACGGCGTCCGGCTCGAGGCGGATGTCGTCGTCCATCAGCATGATCTGGTCGGCGTCGGTGTGCTCGATCGCCTCGTACAGACCGCGGGTGAAGCCGCCGGAACCGCCCAGGTTGTCCTGCTCGATGACCTCGAGCTTGTCGCCCAGCGCCTTGACGGCCTCGGCGTAGCCCTCGGTGTCGCGGACCTTCACGGCACCCTGGTCGGCGACGAAGACCTTCTTCAGCACGGCGAGAACGGCCGGGTCCTCACCCAGGGCGCGCAGTGCGATGACCGCGTCGACCGGGCGCATGGTCGTCATGCCGATGGCGACGGTCTGCGTGGGGAGCTCCTGCTCCGTGGTCCACGCGGCCTCGGTGATCTCCATCGTGGTGTCGTCGGTGAAGACGTCGAACCAGATCCAGCCGCCGTCCTCGAACGGCTTCAGCGACACCTTCAGCGCGACGTCGGTCCACGACTTCGCGCTGCGGATGACCTGGCCGTCGAGGTGGATGATGTCGCCGTTCGGCTTCGACCGGTACACGTCGATGCGACCGGCGCCACGGACGCGCATGCGCAGCACGACGTCCTCGATGACCGTCCAGCGCTTCCAGTAGCTCGCGGGGAACGCGTTGAAGTACGACGCGAACGACACCTTCGCCGAGGTCGGCACCGTGACCGCGCGGCGGCCCGACACGTGGCTGTGCACGTTCTCCGGCTCGTCCAGGTAGAGCGGACGCACGTCCAGCGGGTCCTCGTCCCGCGGCATGATCACCCGCTGGAGGACCTTGGTCGGGTCGATCTTGGTGGCGCTTGCGGCGTTGGCCTGCTCGGTCACGTGCTTCCTCCGGCGAACCGAACGGCTTCGGTTCGGGTCAGCTTCATGGATTGGCTACCAGATGCCACAGGTGGACGTCGTGGCTCGGCGCATCTCGCGCCATAGTACCCATTGTCAAATGACGATCGCCCGGCCGCACTGGTTGCACGGCCGGGCGATGTTCACATTTCGACCTGATCAGTCGAGGTCACCGTTGATCGGCGTGCCGTCGGTCAGGTGCGGGGCGATCTTGTTGTCGAACGCGCTGAGCGCCGCGCCGATCGCCATGTGCATGTCGAGGTACTTGTACGTGCCCAGGCGGCCGCCGAACAGCACGTTGCGCTCGGCCGCCTCCTTCTTGGCGAGCTCGCGGTACCGCTCCAGCTTGGCGCGGTCCTCGGCGGTGTTGATCGGGTAGTACGGCTCGTCGTCCTTCTCCGCGGCGCGGGAGAACTCGCGGACGATGACCGTCTTGTCCGACGGGTACTCGCGCTCCGGGTGGAAGTGGCGGAACTCGTGGATGCGGGTGTACGGGACGTCCGCGTCGTTGTAGTTCATGACCGGGGTGCCCTGGAAGTCACCGGTCGGGAGCACTTCCTGCTCGAAGTCGAGCGTGCGCCAGCCCAGCCAGCCCTCGGAGTAGTCGAAGTAGCGGTCGACCGGACCGGTGTAGACGATCGGCGTGCCCGCCGGGATCTCGTCCTTCACGTCGAAGAAGTCCGTGTCGAGGCGGACCTCGATGTTCTCGTGCGCCGCCATCTTCTCGAGCCACGCGGTGTAGCCGTCGACCGGCAGACCCTCGTAGGTGTCGTTGAAGTAGCGGTTGTCGAAGGTGTAGCGGACCGGGAGGCGGCTGATGACCGCGGCCGGCAGCTCCTTCGGGTCGGTCTGCCACTGCTTCGCGGTGTAGTCGCGGATGAAGGCCTCGTAGAGGGGACGGCCGACCAGCGAGATCGCCTTCTCCTCGAGGTTCTTCGCGTCCTTGGTGTCGATCTCCGACGCCTGCTCGGCGACCCACGCGCGGGCCTCGTCCGGCGACAGGTACTTGCCGACGAACTGGGTGATCAGGCCCAGACCCATCGGGAACTGGTACGCGACACCGTTGTGCATCGCGAAGACGCGGTGCTGGTAGCCGGTGAACTCGGTGAACTGGTTGCAGTACTCCCAGACCCGCTTGTTCGAGGTGTGGAAGAGGTGCGCACCGTAGCGGTGCACCTCGATTCCTGTCTCGGGCTCAGCCTCCGAGTAGGCGTTGCCGCCGATGTGGGCACGACGCTCGAGCACCAGCACCCGCTTGTTCAGCTGGGACGCGGCGCGTTCGGCGACCGTGAGACCGAAGAATCCAGATCCGACGACGATCAGGTCATAGCCAGCGAAGCTCACGATTGGGGAGGGTACCTGTGCCACGCGACACGGCCCCAACACCCCCTCCGCGAACCACACAGGCCTTGATCAGGTAAAACGCGTGTGACGGGTCGTTTCAGGCCCATTACCCAGGTGGGGATAGCCTTGCTGGGTCACGCGGGCCCGCCCCGCACCTCCACTTGCTGAGCAACCCTGGGTGGTCCTGTGCCGACCGAAGCGAGCACTCTGCTGACCTTGGCGACGATCGGCACGTATCTCGCCGTCCTGTGGCTGCCGGGCGGGCTCGCCGCCGCGGCCGCGGGCCTTCGCGGGTGGACGCTGGCGGCCAGCGCCCCGGTGTTCACGTACCTGATCGCCGGGCTCGCGGGCCCGTGGCTGTGGAAGATCGGGATCCCGTTCAACGTCTGGACGTTCCTGCTCAGCACCGTGTTCGTGATCGTCGTCTTCGGCGCCGCGCGGTGGTTCGTGGTGCGCAGGCGCGGCCCGGTCGAGCGCGAGCCGTCGCCGTGGACGCGGACCGCTCACCTCGCGGTGGCGGTGACGTTGCTGGCCGCCGCGGTCGTCGGGGTCGCGGTGCTGATGGCCGCGATGCGCTGGGACCTCAACTCGATCCCGCAGGACTGGGACGCCGCGTACCACGCGAACGGCATCCGCTACATCGCCGAGACCGGCGAGGGCAGCCTGTACGCGACCGGCAAGGTCAACTGGTACGAGCTCCCCGACGGCGTCTTCTACCCGAACGCCTACCACCTGGTCGGCGCACTGGTGTTCAAGCTGACCGGTGCCGCCGTGCCCGCCGTGCTGAACGCGAACACGGTGCTGTTCCCCGGCCTGCTCGCGCTGACCCTGGTCGCGATGATCCGGCACTTCAACGGCCGCGCCGTCACCGCCGCGTTCACCGCGCTCGTCACCGTCGCCTGCACCAGCGCAACCTACGACAACCTGTGGCGCGGCCCGCTGCTCACGTTCACGCTGGGCATCGCCGTCATGCCGGTGCTCGCCATCGCGATGGACGCTTACCTCAAGCGCGCGGCCCTCGACACCGGTGTGTTCTTCGGCGGTGTCGCGGTCGGCCTGCTCGCCATCCACTCCAGCACGTTGTTCGGCGGCATCCTGTTCGTGCTGCCGATGTTCATCCAGCGCTGGTGGGGCAACCTCAAGCTGATCTGGCGGGACGCGCTCAAGCTGATCGTCCCTGCCGTCGTGGCGGTCGTCGTGACGCTGCCGCACCTGCTGGGCGCGCTCGCGGTCGGCGGCAAGATCGCGATCGTCGACTGGCCGTCGACGTTCCCGGTGAGCCAGTCCGTCGGCTCGCTGCTCACGTTCCAGCACGTCATCGCCCTGCCGCAGTACTGGCTGGCGCTCGCGCTGTGGATCGGCCTGATCTTCGCCTCACGCCTGGGCGACCTGCGCTGGCTGCTCGGCTCCGCCGCGTTCTTCGGCGGCGTGTGGGTGCTGACGGCGTCGTACTCGCAGCCGTGGGTCGCGCGGGTGACGAGCCCGTGGTGGAACGACCAGTGGCGGCTCATCGCGCTGGCGTGCGTGCCGCTGGTCGTCGTCGCGGGCCACGGCCTGGCGCAGGTGTACGACTTCGTGAAGGCGGGCGTGCCGCGCCTGTCCGGCGGTCCGGCGCGCTACGTCGCGGGCGGGGTCGTCGTGGCGGTGTTCGCGTTCGTCAGCCAGGGCCTGTACTTCACGCTGAACATGAACCAGGTCAAGCAGGGCTACGCGAACCAGCCCGGCGCCGACCGCCACAACATGGTGGTCAGCCCGGACGAGGTGCGGGCGTTCCAGGAGCTCGCCAAGCTGGTGAAGCCCGGTGAGCGGGTGCTCAACGACCGCAGGGACGGCACGGTCTGGATGTACGCGCTCGCGGGCGTGCAGCCGGTCGTCGGCCACTACGACGGCTCGGCGGAGTCGCCTTCGGTGCACCTGCTGCAGGCGGAGTTCAACGACTACGCGAGCGACTCGGCCGTGCGCGACGCGGTGAAGTACCTGAAGGTCAGCTACGTGATCGTCGACACCGGGTACGTCCACGGCGGCAAGGAACGCGTCGCCGGCCTGCGCGACCTCGAAGGCAAGCCGTTCGTGCAGAAGGTCTACTCGAACCAGGACTCGACGATCTACAAGCTGGTGCCGCAGGGCGCGCCCGTCAGCCCCTGATCTCGGAGTCGGCCAGGCCGGGGAAGACGTCCCCGGCCACCTGCTCCAGCACGCTCTCGTGGCCGAAGTAGACGCCCTCGCTGCGCGGCCAGTGCACGATCAGGTCGGTGAACCCGAGCTCACGGGCCCGGCCGGCGGCGTCCTGGAAGGCCTCGACGCTGGACAGCGAGTAGACGGGCGCGGAGTCGAGGTTGAGGTACCGGTCGATGGTGCCCTTCGCCCGGTTGATCGAGGCGAGCTCCTCGTTGAAGCGCTTGGTCACCTGGGCGACCCCACGCCACCAGTCCTCGTAGCTCGGGTTCTCCAGCCGCCGCGAGCCGGTGGTGATCCAGCCGGTGCCGTAGCGGGCGGCGATGTTCATGGCCTTCGGACCGTCAGCGGCCACCACGAACGGCACCCGCGGCCGCTGCACGCAACCGGGGTACCCGCGGGCCTCCTCCGCGGCGAAGTGCTCGCCCTTCCAGGTCGTCTTGTCCCTGGTCAGCAGCAGGTCGAGCAGCTCGACGAACTCACCGAACCGCTGGGTGCGCTGCTGGGGCGTCAGGTCCTGCCCGCCGATCGCGGTGGTGTCGTACGAGCCGGTGCCACCCGAGCCGAGGCCCAGGTTGAGCCGGCCGTCGGACAGGTCGTCGAGCGTGAGGACCTCGCGGGCGAACGGCACGGGGTGCCGGAAGACGGGTGACGCGACGAGCGTGCCGAGCCGGATCCTGGAGGTGACCGCGGCGGCCGCGGTGAGCGTCGGAACGGCGGAGAACCACGGGCCGTCGACCAGCGTGCGCCAACCCAGGTGGTCGTACGTCCACGCGTGGGAGAAGCCGAGCTCCTCGGCTGCTCTCCACTTCGGTTCCGCGACCCACCACCGGTACTCGGGCAGGATCACCACGCCTACTCGCACCACCTGACCCTAGCGACGTGATCCGCAACTCGACGAATCCGCTTCCGGCATCAGCGAGGATGGATTCGTGGAGAAACCAGCGCTGGTGGCATCGGACGTGGACGGCACGATCCTCGGTACGAACGAGCAGGTGAGCGACCACACGGCACGGGTCGCGGGCAGGGTGATCGCGGACGGGACGCCGTTCGTGCTGGTCAGCGGCCGCCCGCCGCGCTGGATGCCGCGCATCGCGAACGCCGTCGGCGCCACCGGGTACGCGGTCTGCGCGAACGGCGCGGTGCTCTACGACGTCCGCGAGGACCGCGTGCTCTGGCAGCGCGGCATCAGCCCGGTGCGGCTGCACGACCTCGGCGAGGCGCTGACCACGGCGATTCCAGGTGGCGCGGTCGCGGCGGAACGGGTCGGCGAGCGCGCGGCCGACGTCGAGTCGTTCATCGCGGAGGAGGCGTACGTGCACGCGTGGCCGGACGGGCACGACGTCGCCTCGAGGGCAGAGGTGCTGGGGCACACGGCGGTGAAACTGCTGGTCAGGCACGAGGGCATGAGAAGTGCCGAGATGGCGGCGGCCGCGATCGCGGTGCTGGGCGACGAGTTCGCCATCACCTACTCGACCAACGCGGGCCTGATCGAGATCTCCGAACGGGACGTGACGAAGGCCACTGGACTGGCCGACGTGGCCGAGCGGTTCGGGGTGTCGGCGGACACCGTGATCGCGTTCGGGGACATGCCGAACGACATCCCGATGCTGCGGTGGGCTGGCCACGGCGTCGCCATGGCCAACGCGCACCCGGAACTGCTGGAGGTGGCCGACGAGGTCACCGGTACGAACGACCAGGACGGCGTGGCGCAGGTCCTGGAGCGCTGGTTCTGAGCCCTCAGTCCTCGGCCGGAACGGGGGCCGGGGCGCCGCGGCGCTTCTGCACGTAGACGAGGAGCGCCGCCGAACCGGCCGCCGCCAGGTCCGCGATGGTGAACATCAGGCGCGAGACCAGCGCCAGCGCGATGGCCTGGCCCGAGGGCAGCACCGTCGCGATCGTGGCCGTGATGACCAGCTCGCGGGCGCCGATGCCGGAGGGCAGGAAGAACGCCAGCAGGCCCGCGGTCATCGACAGCGCCATGGCACCGGTGGACAGGATCAGCGTGTCCCAGCGCGGCGAGCCGAGCGAGTTGACCAGCAGCCAGAGGTGCACGCCGTAGCAGAGGTAGATGGCGACGGCGGTGCCCAGCGCCTTGAGGATCTCGACGCCCGTGAAGCGGCGTTCGATCGGCTGCTTGCGCAGGGCCTTCAGGACCAGGTTGACCGACCAGGTCAGCAGGCGCGGGTGCAGGAACGGCAGGCCGACGGCCAGCAGCAGGAACAGCCACAGCAGCTGGTTCGACTCGGGGCGGCCGGACAGCATCACCGGCAGCGCGGCGAGACCGGCGATCAGCGACGCGAGCACGCCCATGCCGGTCGCGACCAGGCCCGCGGTGAAGCTTCGAGCGCGGTTGACGCCGGCCTCACGGGCGAGCTCCATCGAGAGCAGGACGGCCCAGACGGCGCCGGGGACGTACTTGCCGAGCTGGCCGACCAGGTAGAACTTCGACGCGTCGGCGAAGCGGACCGGGGCGCCCAGGTCCGACAGCACGATCTTCCAGACCAGCGGGCCCAGGAAGATGCCGACCAGGACCGCGATCATGGACAGCACGACCGACTGCCACGGCAGCGCGAGCAGCGTGGGGTAGACCTCGTCCCACTGGGAGTACAGCGACCACGTGGCGGCGGCGAGCACCGCGACGATCAGCAGACGCTTGGCCCACGCGATGATCACTGCCTTGCGCGTCTTCGCCGGAGGCGCTGCCTGCTCGTCCTCGGCAGGCGCAGCCACGTCGGGCTTGACGGTCATCGGTTCTCCGCTTCCTGCTTCGCCACCCAGCAGCGGGCCGGGCACGGCGGGCTGGGAGTCCATGAAAGTCGTTCTCCTGCGCTGCGGATCCACAACGGACCCTGAAAAAGATCACTCCATCAGGCAGGTAGCCTGTGGCTCGCGCCTGGTCTGCACCTGGCAGTAACACCGCGGGGCAACTGTACCGGACGCATCCAACCGTCTCCGGAAGTGGAAAGTCTGCTGCATGATTCCGATTACCGTCGTCGACGTCCAGGACGCCGAGCCGCTCGTGCTGGAAGTGCTCCGCTCCGGTGTCATCGCACAGGGCCCGATGGTCAAGCGGTTCGAGGACGCTTTCGCCTCCGTTGCTGGTGTGCCGCACGCGGTCGCCGTCAACAACGGCACGACCGCGCTGGTCGCGTCCATCCAGGCGCTCGACCTGCAGCCGGGTGATGAGGTCATCACCACGCCGTTCACCTTCGTGGCCACGCTGAACGCGATCCTGGAAGCGGGCGCCACCGCTCGGTTCGCGGACATCGACTCGGTCGACTTCAACATCGACCCGGAGAAGGTCAGCGCGCAGGTCACCGACCGCACCAAGGTCCTCATGCCGGTCCACCTGTACGGCCAGATGGCCGACATGGGCCGTCTCGTCCCGCTGGCGCAGCAGCACGGTCTGACGATCGTCGAGGACTCGGCGCAGGCGGTCGGCGCGACGTACGAGGGCAAGCCGGCCGGCTCGTTCGGCATCGGCTGCTTCTCGCTCTACGCGACGAAGAACATCACCACCGCCGAGGGCGGCGTCATCACGACGTCGGACGACGCGCTGGCGGACAAGCTGCGCGTCATGCGCAACCAGGGCATGCGCGCCCGCTACCAGTACGAGATGGCGGGCCACAACTACCGCCTCACGGACCTGCACGCGGCGCTGGGCATCCCGCAGCTGGAGAAGCTGCAGCAGCTCACCGACGTGCGCCGGCGCAACGCCGAGGCGCTCTCGAAGGGCCTCGACGGCGTCACCGGCCTCACCGTTCCGGCCGTCCTGCCCGGCCGTGAGCACGTGTGGCACCAGTACACGATCCTGGTCGGCGACGACGCCCCGGTGACCCGCGACGAGCTCGCGGCGAAGCTCACCGAGAAGGGCATCGGCAACGGCATCTACTACCCGAAGCTGGTCTTCGACTACGACTGCTACCGGGACAACCCGCAGGTCATCGCGTCGGACGTGCCGGTCGCCAAGAAGGTCGCCGAGCAGGCCCTGTCGCTGCCGGTGCACCCGAAGCTGACCGACGCCGACCTCGAGACCATCGTCTCGTCCGTCCGGGAGGTGTTCGGCGCGTGAGCGCTCGTCCCAAGGTCGCCCTCGTCGGTGCGGGCACGATGGGCTCGCTGCACGCCCGCGTGCTGTCGCAGTCCGACCGCGTCGACTTCAAGTACGTCGTCGAGCACAACGCCGAGACCGGCAAGGCCATCTCGGACCGCTTCGGCGCCGAGTACACGGACTCGCTGGAGCCGCTGAAGGACGTCGACGCCGTCGTCATCGCGGCCGCCACCGAGGCGCACTACGCCATCGCGAAGCAGGCGCTGGAGCTCGGCAAGCCGCTGCTCATCGAGAAGCCGCTCGCCGCCACGTACGCGCAGTCCGAGGAGCTCGTCGCCGAGTCGGAGAAGCGCGGCCTGCCGCTCGTCTGCGGCTTCCTCGAGCGCTTCAACCCGGCGATCCTCACCGCGAAGCAGTTCGTGGGCGAGGTCGTGCAGATCAACGCGATGCGGCACTCGCCGTTCGTGCCGCGGATCAAGACCGGTGTCGCGGGCGACCTGCTCATCCACGACGTCGACCTCGCGATCCGCTTCGTCGGCACCGCTCCGGCCGCCGTGAAGGGCTCGTTCGGCTTCTTCCACGAGCAGTCGAAGGAGAACCGCGCCGAGGACTCGGCCGACGCGACCATGTCGTTCGACAGCGGCGCGCTCGCCACGATCTCCGCGTCCCGGATCAGCCAGCGCAAGGTGCGGCAGATCTCGGTGCTGGAGATCGACCGGCTGATCGAGATCGACCTGCTGCGCCGCGACATCACGATCTACAAGCACGTCGCGGACTCGCCGGCGGCGGACGGCGTCGGCTACCAGTCGCAGACCGTCATCGAGCTGCCGACGATCCTGCAGAGCGCCGAGCCGCTGGCCGCGCAGCTGAACCACTTCCTGAACCTGCTCGAGCTGGGCGCCGGTTCGGACGAGGTGATCGCCGAGCGCAACGCGATCCTGCCTGCGCACAAGGTCGTGCACGAGGCGACCCTGTCGGCGACCAACGGGAAGGCCTGACGCGATGCGGATCGCGATCATCAACAACTTCTTCCCGCCCCGCATGGGCGGCAGCGCCTACGTGTCGGACACGCTGGCGCGCTACTACGCGTCGCAGGGTCACGAGGTCCTCGTGATCACCGCCGCGTACGGCGGTGCGCTGCCGGTGGAGGAGCGCGACGGCATCAAGATCGTGCGCCTGCCGTCGTGGACGCTGCCGGAGACCCGCATCTCCTTCAACTTCGACATCACGTTCGCGTTGAAGTGGGGCAACCGCAAGAGGGTCTTCAAGCTGCTGGACGACTTCAAGCCGGACGTCGTCCACCAGCACGGCCAGTTCTTCGACCTGACCTGGCAGAGCGGTCTGTGGGCGCGCAAGCGCAAGGTGCCGTCGGTGCTGACGCTGCACACGCGTCTGCAGAGCCCGATGAAGCCGATCCACGCGGTCTTCCGGATGCTCGACGCGTTCGTCGTCAAGCCGATCACGTCGTACAACAAGCCGACGAAGCTCGTCGCGATCGACACGATCTTCTACGAGTACATCAAGAAGCGCTACAAGACGCCGGACGAGCGCATCGAGAAGCTCGCCGTCGGTGTCGAGCTCGACCGCTTCCACGACCTCGACCACGCCACCGAGCGCGCCAAGATGCGCGAGCGGTTCCCGGAGATCGGTGACGGCCCGGTCATCGCGTCGCTCGGCCACGTGATCCCGGTTCGCGACCGGATCAACCTGGTCAAGGCGCTGCCCGAGGTGCTCAAGAAGCACCCGGACACCAAGGTCCTCGTCATCGGCGGCCTGTACAACACGCAGTTCATGGAGATCGCCAAGCAGCTCGGCGTCGACCACGCGCTGATCTGCACCGGCACGCTGCCGAAGGCGGAGATCCCCGGCCTGCTCGCGGGTTCCGACATGGAGGTCCACGACCTCCAGGGCTTCGGCATCGGCATCGCGTCGCTCGAGGCGATGGCGGCGGGCGTCCCGACGGTCATGGCCGAGCGGGCCGACTACTTCCCGAACGCCGTGATCACCAACGGCACGGAGTCGCTGCTCACCAAGCCGGGCGACCACCACGGGCTGGCCGAGTCGATCAACCGCCTGATCGAGGACGAGGGCGTCGCCAAGAAGATCGGCGAGGCCGGTCGTCAGTGGGTCTTCGACAACTTCGACATGCCGAAGATCTGCGAAGCGAACCTCGACATCCTGAAGAAGATCTCGGGCAAGGACTGACGTGAGTCACGTCGTCGTGATCGGCGGAGGGATCCTCGGACTCTCCGCCGCTCACGAGCTTCTCCAGCGCGGCCACGACGTGACCGTGCTCGAGAAGGAGGCGAGCTGGGCCGCCCACCAGACCGGGCACAACAGCAACGTCGTGCACGCCGGGCTGTACTACAAGCCCGGCTCGCTCAAGGCCCGGATGTCGGTGGCGGGCAACGCTTCCATGGTGGCGTTCGCCCAGGAACACGGCGTTCCCGTCGACGTCTGCGGCAAGCTGGTCGTGGCCACCTCGCCCGACGAGCTCCCCCGCCTGAACACCCTGGCCGAACGGGCCGCGGCGAACGGCGTCCCGGCCAGGCTGATCTCCCCCGCCGAGGCTCGCGAGTACGAGCCCGAGGTGTCCGCCGTCTCCGCACTGCGCGTCGAGTCCACGGCGATCATCGACTTCCCGGCCGTGTGCCGGGTCCTGGTGGGCCTGCTCTCCGGCGCCGACCTCCGCCTCCGCGCACCCGCGCTGGCCATCCGCTCGACGTCCGCGGGCGTGGAAGTCGCGACGCCGCAAGGAATCGTCCGCGCGGACGCGTTGGTGAACTGCGCCGGCCTGCAGAGCGACCGCGTGGCCCGGCTCGCCGGCCTGCGCCCCAAAGCCACGATCGTCCCGTTCCGCGGCGAGTACTACGAACTGCGCCCCGAACGTCGTTCGCTCGTGCGCGGCCTGATCTACCCGGTGCCAGACCCGGCACTGCCGTTCCTCGGCGTGCACCTGACCCGGATGCTCGACGGCTCCGTGCACGCGGGCCCGAACGCCGTCCTGGCGTTGCGCCGCGAGGGCTACCGCTGGGCCCAGATCACCCCGCGCGACGTGTTCGACGTGCTGCGCTTCCCCGGCACCTGGAAACTGGCCCGCCGGTTCGGCCGCACGGGCCTGGACGAGGTGCTGAGGTCGTTCTCCCGCAAGCGTTTCGCGGCGAGCCTCGCCCGGCTGGTGCCGGCCGTCGGGGAGGACGACATCGTGCGTGCCGAGGCCGGGGTGCGCGCGCAGGCGATGCTGCCGGACGGGTCGCTCGTCGACGACTTCCTGATCGAGTCGGCGCCGCGTCAGGTGCACGTGCTGAACGCACCGTCCCCGGCGGCGACCAGCGCGTTGGAGATCGGCAGGCACATCGCCGACGAGACCGTCGCGACTCTGGTCTGACCCCTGGTGTCGCAACCGGCAACCTCCACCGCGTCTTCCGGCGCCCAGCAGGATGCCTCGTGGCACCGGCCCCACGCCCACAGCCAACCAGGATGAGGACGCGGGGCCAGCACCACGATGCACCCGTCTGGACGTCGAAATACGGGGCAAAGGCTGCCGGTTGCGACACCAGGACAAAACGAAACCCGCGCCGGGCTCCAGTGCGGGTTTCGTCTCTTGTGGACTGTCAGGCTTGGACAGTCACCAGGCGGGTGAACTCCGCCGGGAGGTCGAAGCCGTCCCAGTGGTCGGAGAACGTCAGCGCGTTGCCGAACGGCACGATGCGGTCGATGCCGCGGCCGGCCAGCTCGTGCGCCAGGGCCTCCAGCTCCTCCTGCGAGAAGCCGAAGACGGACAGCGTCTGGTCCTTGCGCTGCACCATGGGCACGAGCGCGGACAGCGTCGGCAGCGTGGCGAACGGGAACGTGCCCGCGCCGAGCCACTCGCGCGGCACGTCCGCCGCGTCCGTGAGCTCCAGCGTGGCCACCGCGTTGCCGTCGAACGAGATGGACTTCGCGTGGCCGTCCGCCGCGACGCCGTACGCGGACACCCGCTTCTGCACGGCCATCGCGGGCTCGACGACGTGGTGCTTGGCTGCCAGCACCGCGCTCAGCTCGGCGCGGAACTCGCCTCGCGCCTGCTGGGCCGCGGCCTCGTCGCCCACCCAGAACAGTGCGCGCGGTGAGGAGCAGGCGGCCTGGTCGAACCAGTACGAGTCGTTGTAGAAACCGACGGCCACTTCACGCTTCTGCTCCGGCGTCGCGGAAACCCAGCCGTCGACGGAGATCAGCGCGAACGAGGCGCGGTCGGGGAACGTGACGTCGCGGGCGTGCGGTGCCAGCGGCAACTTGCGCACCTCGTTGACAGCGCGGTCGCCGCCCCAGATGACGCGCAGGTCGCACGCGGCGGACAGGGCGGCGGTCACCTTGTCGTCGCGGTCGTAGGTGACCATGACCTGGGTCTCGGCGACGGCCGGGTGGGCGTCCTTCAGGGCGTCGTTGAGCGCCTCGACGACAGCTTCCGCGGCACCGGCCGAGCGTGGCGAGATACGCACGACGTTGCTGTTGCCTGCCAGGGCCGACAACGCCCACGAGTACACGAAGATCGTGTCCACGTTGGCCGGCGGGATGTGGAAGACGAGGCCGCGGCCGAAGCGCAGCACGCCCGCCGGGGTCTCCAGCTGCTTCAGCACCTTGTTGATCTCGCCGCGGCGCAGGAAGAAGCCCAGCGAGGCGAGCTCCGGGTAGCGGCGGGCCATCTGCGGGGCGAGCAGCTTGCGCGCGAACTTCACCAGGAAGTCGACGATCCGCTCGTCGCCGACCTTCAGCCGGCCACCGGTGGGCTCACCGGAGATGCTCGCGAGGAGCTCGTCGACGGACGAGACGTCGGATCCGGCGGGGAAACGGCGCTTCATGATGCAACAGCTCCAGAGAAGGTGTCCGAACAGCCGCGGGCCTCGGCGCGCGGGAGCCTGCCGAGCACGGAGAACCGCTTGCCGGGCCAGTCGCCGTCGTCGATGCCGTGCACCACACCGAGATCCTCGGTCAGCAGCACGTGGCCGGGGTAGCTGCGCGGCAACGTCGAGACGACCTCGATGACACCGGGCTCGCCGACGGGCTGCTCCTCCCAGGTGTCCGGGTTGCGGATGATCACGTCCGCGAAGTCGGGGCAGTACAACGAGTTGCCCGACTTGCCCTCCAGGAAGACCGTGCCGATCTGCTCGATCATCCCGTAGTAGTTGTAGATCTGGGTCAGGCCGGTGTCCTCGGCGAAGCGCCGGCGGAACTCCGAGTTGTCGACCGCGATGTCGATGAGCTTCTTCCAGCCACCGGAGTGGATCAGGATGCCGTTCGACAGGTCGAGCTTGTGCTCGCGCGCGACCTCGTACAGGTACTGCCACACCATGAAGGTGAAGCCGAAGATCAGGAACGGCTCGGAGCCGTGCTTCGCGAGGAACTCCTTGACGGCCTCGACGTCCGGCCTGTCGTTCTCGTCCAGCGCGTACACGTGGCTGCGGCCGAACGTGGCCATGCCCAGCACGCCCGCGCCACGAGCGGAGAACGAGCGGCGGTTCTTGATGATGCCGATGGTGTCGACCATGAGCATCGGCAGCCGCTTGCCGCCGAGGACTTCCTGCAGCGTCGCGCCGAGCTGGCGGGTCTGCACCGCGGCGGCTTCCTTGTCGAGGTAGATCCGCGACGCGCCACCGCCGGTCGTGCCCGACGAGGTGAGGACCTTGAAGACCTCGGAGTCCGGAATGGACTTCAGCTCGTGCGTCTTGAACATGCGCACAGGCAGCCACGGCAGGTCGTTCAGCGACGCGAACGACTCGCCGGACTTGATGCCGAGCGACGACAGGATCCGGTCGTACTGCTCGGAGTGAGCGCGGTGGTGCTCGGTCAGCTCGGTCAGCTCCGCCAGCAGCGCGGTCTCGCGCTCGGCCTGACTGCGTCCGAAGACGCTCATACCTGTGCCTCCAAGGACCGGTAGTCGATCTTGCCGCTGGGCAGCTGCGGGAAACCCTCGGCGGGACGCACGTCGAAGCCCGTGACGTGCATGTGCAGCGTCTCGGACAACGTCTTCGCGGCCTGCTTGCAGGTGTCCTTGTCAGCCCTGTCGAGGAAGACGACCACCTTGTCGCCCGCGGGCACGGCGGCGGCTGCGCCGTAGCCCTTCACGATCTGCTCCAGGTCGTCCAGGTTGACCCGGTTGCCGAACACCTTGCCGATCCGCTTCAACCGGCCGGTGATGTAGAGGAACCCGTCGGAGTCGAGGTATCCGAGGTCACCGGTGACGAGCACGCCGCCGGTCTCGTCACCGAGGGCGAGCTCGGCTTCGGACTCGGCGTAGCCCATCATCACGTTCGGACCGCGGTACACCACCTCACCGGCAACACCGGGCTCGGTGATTTCGTTCCCGTCCTCGTCGCGGATCGAGAACGTGCCGCCGGGCAGCGCGGGACCGGCGGAGCCGAGCTTCTCGGTGAGCCGGTCGGACGGCACGGTGGCCATCCGCGGTGCGGCCTCGGTCTGGCCGTACATGACGAACATCTGCCCGCCGACGGCGCGCATCTTGTCGTTGAACTCGCTGACCAGCTCGGTGCGGAGCTTGCCGCCCGCCTGCGTCAGCGTGCGCAGCGACGGGTACTTGGCCGGGTCGAACCGCAGCCTGCGCAGCATCTCGTAGTGGTACGGGACACCCGCGAGTGAGGTCACCTCGTACTTCGTGACCGCGTCCCAGAACGGCCGCGCGACGACGCCGGAGCCCTCCAGCAGCACGGTCGCGCCCTTGCGCAGGTGGCTGTTCAGCACGGACATGCCGTAGCTGTAGTGCAGCGGCAGGCTCGTCGGCGCGACCTCGTCCGAGTCGATGCCGAGCACCTCGGCGATCGCGTCGGCGTTCGCGAGGATCGCCGATCGGGACAGCCGCACGAACTTCGGGTTGCCGGTGGAACCGCTGGTCGGCAGCATCACGGCCAGGTCGGGGTGCTGTTCGACGCCGTCCGCGTCCTCACGCACCCAGTCCTGCGAGTAACCGGGAGCGGGTTCGTCGTCGATGCCCAGCACGGCCGCGGGCCGGAACCGGGACACGAGCCCGTCCAGCACCTCGCGGTCCTGCGCGGGGTCGAGCAGCGCGACCGCGCGGCCCGCCTCGAACGCACCCAGGTACCGCAGCACGCTCGTCAGGTCCAGGCCGACCCGGAGGAAGAGCACCCCGGACGGCAGATCGGCGAGTTCCTTCGCCACCTCGGACACGCGACCGGCGAGCTCGGCACCACCGAGCAGGTCACCGGTCGCGGCGTCACGCAGGCGAGCCTGAGCGTGCAGCAGCGTCACAGCACCAAACCTCCGTCGATCCCGAGCACCTGACCGGTGACGAACGAGGCGTCGTCACTGACGAGGAACCGGATCACCTTGGCGACTTCTTCCGCGGTGCCGAGCCGGCCGAGGGCGGTGTCGCCCTTCACCCGCTCCAGCACCTCGTCGGACTGCTCCGAGATCAGGTCGGTCGCGATCACGCCGGGCGCGACCGCGTTGACCCTGATCCCGTGGCGTCCGAGCTCCTTCGCCGCGGACTTCGCGGCCGCGACCAGCGCCGCCTTGGACGCCGCGTAGACCATCTGACCGGCGTTGCCGCGCTCGCCGACGATCGAGCCGAGCAGCACGATCGAGCCGGTGCGCTTGCGCATCATGGCCCGCGCCGCCGCCTGAACGGTGCTGATCGTGCCCGCGACGTTCGTGGTCAGCGTCTTCGTGACGTGGTCGTCGGTGAGCATGCCGATGAGGCCGCCCTCGAGGATCCCCGCGCTGGCCACGAGCACGTCGATGCGCCCGTGCTCCTTGGCGATCGTCTTGAAGACGTCCTTGACGGCGGCCGAGTCGGTGACGTCGAGCGCCACGCCGTGGCCCCGTTCGCCCAGCTCGGCGGCACGCTTCTCGGCGGTCTCGCGGTCGCGGCCGGTGATGACGACCGTCGCACCGGCCTCGGCCAGCGCCGCGGCGGTGGCGAAGCCGATGCCGCGCGTGCCGCCGGTGACGACCGCTACCTTGCCGGCGAAGTCACTCACCAGCGCCGAAGCCCTTCAGCATGTCGACGGCGACCTTGAAGCTGCTCATGTCGATGACCTGCTCGGTCTCGAACTGCACGTCGAACTCGTCCTCGATGGCGGCGACGAGCGCCATGTGGCCGACCGAGTCCCACTCCTCGATGTCGCGGTACTTCAGGTTCTCGACGTCAACGGAGTCGTCGAGCTGGAGGGCGTCCACGAAGACACCACGAAGACGGTCGTTCAGGGACATGCTTCTCTCGTTCTCTCGGACGGTGCTGGGCTGGGATCAGTGCTCGTTCGAACGCTCGGTCCACGCCTTGAGCAGCGCGGCGAGCTCCTCCGGCAGCCCGGAGGGGACCTCCGCCTCCTTGCCGGTCAGGAAGCCGGTGAGAGCGGCGATCGCGTCCTCGTCGCAGCCGCGGCGCGACAGGCCGATGACGTTGACGCCGGTCGTGCGGGCGGGGTTGCCCAGGGTGATGGTGAACGCACCGACCTCCTTGCGGATGGCCGATCCGAGCCCGATCATCGCGCCCGGCCCGATCTGCGTGCCCTGGTGCACGACGGTGCCGAGGCCGATGTTGGAGCCGCTCCACACGTGGCAGTGGCCGGCGATCTGCACGGCGCTCGTGATCACGACGCTGTTGTCGATGATGCAGTCGTGCGCGACGTGGGCGCGGCCCATCAGGTAGTTGTCGCTGCCGATGCGGGTCGCGTCCTTGGCGCCCTGGTTGATCGTGACGAACTCGCGGATGCGGTTGCGGTCGCCGATCACCACGCCGGGGCCGTCGTTCTCGCCGTCCCAGCCCGCGAGGTGCGGGGCGCTGAGGTACTCGGCGGGGCCGCCGATGCTGACGTGCGGGCCGATGAAGTTGCCGTCACCGATCCGGCACGGCCCGGCGATCACCGTGTACGGTCCGATCACGTTGTCGTCACCGAGCTCGACGTCCGCGCCGATGATCGCGGTCTCGTGAATGCGGTTCGCCACCTGATCTGCCCTGCCCGTGAGTTGATGGTGTAACCCACGTCACCAGGGCGCTTCCACCCGGACGGGGCCGTTAGGCCACTCTACTTCACGCGGCCGACCGGCCCTGACGGGCTCAGCTGTTGAGCAGACCCACGCACGCGTCCATGACGATTCGTTCCGTCGTGCCCGCCGCGGCGACCGCGGTGTTCGAGAACTTCAACGGGCTGGGCCACGCGTACGAGATGGTGAAGCAGCCGAAGCCCGCGATCTTGTCGTCGCCCTCGTTCCACCCGGCCTCGTAGCCGCCGTGCAGGTTGCCGCCGGAGCGCAGGGTGTCGTTGTCCGCGACGTAGCCCTCGCACTCGTTGGCGTATCCCACGACCCAGAGGTTGCCGGCGAACTCCTCGTGCAGCTTCACGTCGTACGCGGACAACGGCTCGTGCGCGAGCGCGATGATGCTCAGCCCGCCGAACCGCCAGCGCTGGATCGGCATCGGCACCGACGTCGGCAGCTCACCGTTGTCGATCAACCGCACCATCAGGTCGGCGTGCCGCCGGTTCGCGTCCAGCAGGTCCAGCACCTTGCTCCGCATCCGGTACTTCGACCGCAGGGAGGCCCGGACGTCCGGGTTCGTCGTGTCGGCGTGGAACGGCAGCTGGATCTCGATCATCGAGGTCGACACGGGGCCCGTGACCGGGGCGAACCCGCCGTCGTCGCCGACGACGTTGACGACCTCCTGCCCGAGGACCTCGCCCAGGTGCTCGGTCGTGGCGGGGCTGTGCGGGTCCTCCGCCTCCTGGTCACCGCACGCTCCCTGCAGGAACAGCGCGGGCACGCCGAGCTCGTTCTCGACGAACTCGGCGGCGACGGCCGGGAACTCGCCGTCGAAGACCTCGTCCTTGCCGCGCGAGACCGGGTGGCACGCGGCCCCGAAGACCACGGCGAACAGGTCACCACCGGTCGTGGCGACGCGCAGCACCGGCACGGCGTCCAGCACGCCGCCGTTCCCCACCCGGTTGAAGCCGATCTTGGCCCGGCCCTCGGCGTAGGCCAGCGTGACGGCGGTCCGTTCCAGGTCGAGCGTGTCGCGGACCAGCTGGACCAGCGCGTCGGTGATCAGCCAGGTCGTGCCGTTGACCGCGTCGACGTCGGCCTGGCCGAGGCCCATCATGACGCCAGGGCTCGGCCGGGTGTCGCCGTACAGCGGGCCCGAATGCGTGTGGCTCGCGACCAGCATGAAGTCGTCGACGGCGACCAGGCCCTCGTCCACGAGGGTGCCCCTGATGAACTGGTGGACGTCCCGCGGCACGCTGATGAGATCAGCGCGCACGAGGACCTTCGGCACGCCGTTGTCCCAGATCACCAGGCACTGCGCGCGCAGCCGGCGCGCAATCTCACCGTGGTTGCCGCGCGGCCCCCAGCCGTACCCGCCCATCCACAGGCTCGGGTACGGCGGGAACACCGGCGTGATGTCCACTTCGCTGACCGCTGCTTCGAACGCCATGACGAACCCCCGTTGGTCGCACACCACATCCCCCATGAGTGGTGTCGCCTACTAGGACGCCGCTGTGACCGCCGAAGTACAACCTTTTGGCGATTTTTTACCTGAGAACGTCCACGCCACCCATGAACGGGCGCAGAGCAGCGGGAACGACGACCGACCCGTCCTCCTGCTGGTGGTTCTCGAGGATCGCCACGATCCACCGCGTGGTCGCCAGCGTGCCGTTGAGCGTGGCCGCGATCTGCGTCTTGCCGTTCTCGTCGCGGTACCGCACGTTGAGCCGGCGCGCCTGGAACGTGGTGCAGTTCGACGTCGAGGTCAGCTCGCGGTAGCGGCCCTGCGACGGCACCCAGGCCTCGCAGTCGAACTTGCGGTGCGCCGACGTGCCGAGGTCGCCGGTCGCCGTGTCGATGACGCGGTAGGGCACCTCGATCCTGGCGAGCATCTCCTCCTCCCAGCCGAGCAGCCGGGCGTGCTCCGCCTCGGCGTCCTCGGGCTTGACGTAGGAGAACATCTCGACCTTGTTGAACTGGTGCACGCGGATGATGCCGCGGGTGTCCTTGCCGTACGACCCGGCCTCGCGCCGGTAGCAGGACGACCAGCCCGCGTACCGCTTCTCGCCGTCGAGGATCTCGTCGGCGTGGTAGCCGGCGAGCGGCACCTCCGACGTGCCGACGAGGTACAGGTCGTCGTCCGGCAGGTGGTAGATCTCGCTGGAGTGCGCGCCGAGGAACCCGGTGCCCGCCATGATCTCCGGGCGCACCAGCGTGGGCGTGATCATGAGCTGGAAGCCGTTGGCCGTCGCCTGCTGCGCGGCCATCATGAGCAGTGCGAGCTCGAGTTGCGCGCCGACGCCCTTGAGGAAGTAGAACCGGCTGCCGCTGACCTTGGCACCGCGTTCCATGTCGATCGCGCCGAGCCTGGTGCCGAGGTCGAGGTGGTCGAGGGGCTCGAAGTCGAACTGGCGAGGCTCGCCGACCGTCTTGAGGACCACGAAGTCGTCCTCGCCGCCGACCGGTGCGTCCGGGTGCACCAGGTTCGGGATCCTGGCCAGGAGCTCGTCGACCTCGGCGGCGGTGGCGTTCTGCTCGGCCTCCGCGGCCTTGACCTCGGCCGCCAGGTCCTTGGCCTTGGCGAGCAAAGCGGCCCGTTCGTCGCCCTTGGCCTTGCCGACCTCCCTGCCGAGCACCTTCTGCTCGGCGCGCAGGGTGTCCGCGCGGGAAATGGCACTCCGCCTGCGTTCGTCAGCGGACAGCAGGGAGTCGACGACGCCCTGGTCCTCTCCGCGGGCGTGCTGCGACGCGCGCACGATCTCGGGGTTCTCGCGCAACACCTTGAGGTCAATCACCCCTGAAGGGTAGACCTGCGGTTCATCCCGGAATTCGGGCAACCGCGAGGACGCTCCCCGCCGTACCTACGTACGTGCGCACAACAGGAGGCGGCGTGGACGACGAGTTCCTGCCGGAGCAGAACCGCCAGAAGCAACACGACGAAGCCAGGCTGCGGGTGGCTGCGGGCTACTTCGTCGTCCTCGGCATCGTGATGCTGGTCCTGGCCGGGTCGTGGCTGCCGCGGACGATCGCGATCATGTCGGGCGGCGGCGTGTACGGGTCCTACACGGTCGGGGACCCGTCGCTGCACTACAACGGCAACGACGTCTGCAGCCTGCACGACGGCACGTTCCGCAGCGATGACGGAAAAATGGTCCTGACCGGCGTGCAGGTGCTGCACCCGTCCGAGAGGCGGGTGGAGGAAGGCGAGACGTTCCGGGCGTTCTCCGTCGGTGAGTCCTCGTGGGTGCACACGGAGGAGGACAGGGACGACGTGCCCGGGCGGCTGATCTTCATCGGCTCGGCGGGGCTCGTCTTCATCGTGCACGGATCGTTGATCTTCCGGCGGTTCCGGAAAGCGAAAAGGCCCGGCGCCTGAGCACCGGGCCTTCGACGAAACGCGTGCCTAGTAGATCGCGAAGGCCACCACGAGGCCCAGGGCGACGTGCGCGGCGGCCACGACGACGGACGCGGGCGCGAACCTGTCCGACTCGATGATCGAACCGATGTCCAGGCGGGTCACCCACTCCAGCAACCGCACGGCCGCGACCTGCACGACGATGCCGACGATGCCGTAGATCAGCGAGGTGAGCAGGCCCTCGTCGAGCTTGCCGACGGCGCTCAGGATCGCGACGACCACGATGAAGGCCATCGAGAGCAGGCCGGAGGCGGTCACGATCACGGCGTTCGGGGCGCCGTTGCGGACGAGGATCGACAGCTTGCCCGGCGTCGTCCAGTCGATCGCGTAGAAGCCGAACACCATGAGGACCAGACCGACGACGGCGTACAGCGCGATCGCGCCGATGCCCCGGCCGATGGCCGAGCCGAAGCCAGGGTCCAACGCGAGCGTGTGGATCATTTGCTGTTCCCTTTCGGAGTCCTACTCAACAATTCGATGCGGCACGAACGCCGCGCCATCGTCGGTCACGAGACCGACCGTTTCCCGGATGCCGAGCCCTGCCGACGTGTCGCCGACGACCCAGGCACCCAACGCGGGGCGGTAGCCGTCGAAGTCCGGAAGCGGATCGAACAGCTGGTACACGAAACCTTCTTTGCCGTACACGCCACCGGTCTGCGTCTCGTAACCGGGGGCGACGATCTGGATGTTCGACCCCTCGCGGCCGAGCAGCGGCTTGCGCACGTACTCGGTGAGCATTCCGGGTTCGTTGAGGTAGGCCGGGAGCAGGTTGGGGTGGCCGGGGTACATCTCCCACAGGACCGCGAGCAGCGCCTTGTTGGAGAGCAGCATCTTCCACAGCGGCTCGACCCACAGGGTGCCGGGCAGCGACTCGACGGCGTGGCGGCCGAACTGTTCCTCGACCACCCACTCCCACGGGTAGAGCTTGAACACCGTGTTGATCGGGGCCTCTTCGAGGTCGACGAACCGGTTGAGCAGGCTGTCCCAGCCGACCTCCTCGATCGCGAGGCCCACGGTGTTCAGGCCGGCTTCGGCGGCCGTCTCCTGCAGGCAGGCGATGGTGAGGTGGTCCTCGCCGGACGGGTCGGCGCCGGACCAGGTGAAGTGCAGCTCGCCGGAGGGCAGCTTGGAGCCGATCTCGGTCCACCGGGCGACCAGCTGCTCGTGCAGCGAGTTCCACTGGTCGTCGTCCGGGAACGCGTCGGTCTTCCAGTACCACTGGATGTAGGCGGCCTCGAGCAGCGACGTCGGGGTGTCCGCGTTGTACTCGAGCAGCTTCGCGGGGCCCGACCCGTCGTAGCGCAGGTCGAAGCGGCCGTAGACGTGCGGGTCGCGGCGCCGCCACGACTCGGCGATGTGCGGCCACACCCACTCGGGGATGCCGAAGTCGCGGTACCGCTCGGTCAGCACGACGTTGTCGACCGCGTCGAGGCACATGGAGTGGAGCAGCTCGACGTCGGCTTCGAGCGAGAGGATCTCGTTCATCTCGAAGACGTAGTGCACCGACTCGTCCCAGTAGGGGCGGTCGGCGCCGTTGGCGTACTTCGCGGGCAGGCCGAAGACCAACCCCTGGTCCGAGACCGTGCGCTGCCAGTTCGGCCGCGGTTGCGAGGTTTCACGACGCAACTCCGGTCACCCTCCGCTGCTGGAGGAGCCGCTGCTGACGCCGAAGCCACCGCGCTGGATGGACGTACCCGACTTGGTGGCGACGTTCGCGCCCTTCGGGATCGTGTAGCTCCCGCCGGTGACCTTCTGGCCGATCGCGCCGGTGCCGCCGTAGTTGTAGCGGTACGAGCTGCTGCCGATGTAGATGAACCCGCCGCTCGAGTACCCGCCGTGGCTGCGGTAGTAGCTGTCGGAGCAGTAGTCGTCGTCGACGATCACGTTGTTCTGGTCGGTGCACTGCGCCGTGACGTTCTTCGGGCTGGCGGCCGCGTACCAGATCGCGACCAGCGCGACCACGCCCAGGGTGACACCACCGCCGATGAGCAGGCGCTTGCGCGTCTTGCGGCGCTTCTCGAACGCGGCGGACTCGGCGGCGAACCGCTCCTGCTGCGCCTTCAGCGCGGCGGCACGAGCGCGCTGCTCGGCGACCGACGGCTGGCGCGGCTTCGTCACGCCGGCCTGCTGCTGCCGCACCTTGCCCTTGGCGGGCTGCTGCTGCGGCGCCGGCTGGTACGGCGGCGGCTGTTGTGGCTGGCCGGGCGCACCCGACGGTTGCCCCGACTCGGGCGTCGGCTGGCCAGGACCTGGCAGGTTGTTGTCAGTCATCACCACTCCCGCGGGCAAGGTACCTAGCGATGCGGCTGAAAGACGGCCGATTCAGTGACGAGTGTCCTAATAGCAACACTCGACCGAACCCGGCGCACAGCCGTCTCACACGGCACGGGCATCATGGATGAGATGTCTCCGAGCGCCGGTTGGTTGAGTCGATCAGGTCACATCCGCGACACGCGGCTTGTGATGGTCGGCGCTTTCCTCGGCGCGTTCGTCCTCCTGATGCTCTCCGCGTTCACGTCCGTGCTGGCAGGAGGCCCGCTCGGCACCAAGCGCGAGCTCGTGAACGCCGCCTACCAGGCCGTGGCGGGCGAATGCCTCGACTGGTCGAAGGCGGACCTCTCCGACGCGAAGAAGGTCGACTGCTCGGCGGCCCACAAGTTCGAGGTGACGGGTCTCGCGGACATCACCGGCGCGTACCCGAAGGAAGCGCCGTTCCCGAACGCCGAGGCCTGGGAGAAGATCGCCCAGGAGCAGTGCGCGCAGGCCGCCACCACGTACATGGGTGGCAAGCTCGACCCGGACGGCAAGTACGGCGTCAGCACCCTGAACCCGGACGAGCGCCGCTGGTCGGACGGCTACCGCCAGCTCCGCTGCGGCCTGCAGGTCACCGCACCGTCCGGAGCCGCCCTGCCGTCGTTCGGCAGCGCCAAGACCCAGGACCAGTCGAACGTCTACGACCCGGGCGTGTGCCTCGCGCTCGGCGACAAGAACACGGTGGGAGACCCGGTCGACTGCGCCCAGCCGCACGCGTTCGAGATCGTCGGCGTCTTCCAGCACCCCGAGGGCGAGTTCCTGGCCCCCGAGAAGCAGGACCCGATCATGTCGGAGAAGTGCGCGGCCATCGCGGCCGAGTACACCGGCGGCGCGGACCTGAAGGCGAAGGGCCTGCTCGTCACCTGGGACACCCGTTCCGAGAAGAGCTGGGCCGTCGGCTCCCGCAAGGCGAACTGCAAGGTCGGCGCCGTTCCCCAGGGCGAGAACCTGGTGGCCTGGAGCGGCAGCGTCCGCAACCCGAACGGCGCCCCGCTGACCACCTCGAACCCGCCGCAGACCACCTCGGTCAAGCCCCAGGACGAACCGACCGGCGCCCCGCTGCACTCGGAGTCGGGCAATCCTTCCCAGTCGGGCGAGCCCTCGCAGTCCAACAAGCCCGACAAGGACAAACCGTCCTCCAGCGCCCCCACCACCACGACCACAGAGAAACGATGACCGTCGAGATGACCCGCGGTCGCTTCGACGAGCTGGTCGAAGAGGCCCTGGACCTGATCCCGCCCGAGTTCATGCACGCGATGAACAACGTCGTGGTGCTCGTCGAGGACCGCAACCCGGACGAGCCGTCACTGCTCGGCCTGTACCAGGGGATCGCGCTGACCGAGCGCAACACCGACTACGGCGGCACGCTGCCCGACCACATCTTCATCTACCGCGAGGCGATCCTCGACATCTGCGACACCGAGGACGACGTGGTGGAGGAAGTGATGGTCACCGTGTTGCACGAGGTCGCGCACCACTTCGGGGTGGACGACGCGAAGCTGCACGAGCTGGGCTGGGGCTGATGCGAGCACCGGACCTGGCCGAGGTGGATCTGGCGGTGCTGTTCCCCAGCACGCCACCGGAGCAGCTCGACCGGATTCGAGGTGCCGTCTCACGCCTGCAGCCCGCGATTTGGGACTGGTTCCCCGGCGAAGCGTGCAACGGCGGGCAGTTCTCGTTGACGGGCGTCACCTGTCTGAGCGGGGCCGCGGACGACCAGGTCGAACTGGAGCTGTGCGTCGGCCTCAGCTCACCCGCGGGAGAAACCGCGGTGTCCGCAACGGTCGGCGTGTGGTGCTGGTGCCCACAGGACCACGGCACGCACTACGTCCGTGAAGTCGAGGCGAACGCGACCACGGTCGAGCAGCTGACAGCGGCGATCGAGTCGGTCACCGACCAGCTGGTTCGGTGGCGCGAAACCGCCTCACCCGACGCCGAGTGGTGGCGTGCAGAAGCGGGACTGCCTCTCAGGCGTGCCTAGATCTCCACGCCCGCCCACGACCGGCACAGCCAGCCGTCCCCGTCGGACTCCAGCACCACGACCCCGGTGTTCGGCAGCAGGTTCTCCGCCAGCTCCACCGGGACGTTCGACGCCAGCGCCAGCGCTCCCATCCGGCCCGCGCCGCCGTGCGTCACGACCATGACCGTGCCGTCCTGCCGCACCGACTCGATGGCGCCCAGGAACCGGTCCAGCACCTGCTGCCCGGTCTCGCCGCCGTCCGGGAACGGCACGTCCAGGGCGCCCTCGGCCCACTTGATCACGGTTTCCAGGTAGGTCCGGTAGGCCTCGGTGTCGTTGCGGCCCTCCAGCGAGCCGACCTGGATCTCGTGGACGCCGTCGAGGATCTGCACGGGCAGGCCGAAGCGTTCGGCGGTGGGGAGTGCGGTCTGCTGGGCGCGCAGGCCGATGCTCGCGTAGACGGCGGTGATGTCTTCGGACGCGAGGATGTCGGCCAGCTCGCGGGCCTGCTTGTGGCCCAGCTCGGTGAGCGGGGGACCCGGCATCGCCGTGTCCAGCTTGCGTTCGATGTTCGACGCCGTCTCACCGTGCCTGACCAGCAGCAACCTCACCCGCGCTCGCCCTTTCTGACAGCATCGACCCAAGCGGCTGCTGCGGCGAACTCCTCGTTGTGAGCCTCGACTGGTTCGTGGTCGGCCTTCGGGAAGGAGCCCAGGAACCGGATCTCGTGCGAGTGTCGGTGCAGCGCGGCCAGCGCGTCACCGATCCTCGGTTCTGCGATGTGCCCCTCGACGTCGATGTAGAAGCGGTACGTGCCCAGTTTGCCCTTCGTGGGGCGTGATTCGAGGCCGGTGAGATTGATGCCACGCAACGCGAGCTCGGTGAGCAGCTCGGACAGCACGCCCACGCGGTCCGGGGTCGTGACCACGACGCTCGTGCGGTCTGCTCCGGTCGGCTGCGGCAACTGGCCCGGACGGCGCAGCAGCAGGAACCTCGTGCGCGCGTCGGCCACGTCCAGGACGCCGGTGGCGTACTCGTCGAGCTTGTAGTGGTTCACGGCGACCGGGGCGGTCACGGCGGCGTCGAACTCGCCGCGCTCCACGGCAGCCGCGGCGGCCGCCGTGGACGACGTGGCGATCGAGGTGACGCCGGGCAACTCCTCCGCGATCCACTCGCGGACCTGGGCCAGCGCGTGCGGGTGCGAGGCGATGGTCTTGATCTCCGTGGTGCCCGGCCTGACCAGGATGCTGAACTTCACGTCCAGCACCGTCTCGGCGACGGCGACGACGGGCTCGTCCCGGATCAGCACGTCGAGGGTCGCGGGCACGGCGCCCTCGACGGAGTTCTCGATCGGCACGCACGCGAACTCGACCGAACCCTCGCGCACGGCCGCGACGGCGAGCGGGATGGTCTCGAACGGGACCAGTTCGCCGTCGAAGCGGAGAGCTGCCTGCTCCGTGAACGTGCCCTGTGGTCCGAAGTACGCAATGCGCGGCATCGGGTCAGCGTAGTGCGGCGATCAGAGGCGAGAATCACGCCTGTGTCAGCCGCCAAACCTGGGTTCCGTCAGGACCGTTCGAACTGGAATGCTTGAGGCGTGCCCGCTCTAGCGCCTGAACTCGTGTTGTGCGCGGTCGACGAACCGATGGCGAACGCCTGGCTCGCCGTCGCCGACGGACGCACCGGGGTGCGGGTGCATCGCGGGTCCGTGCTGGACATCCGCGCGCAGGCGATCGTCAGTCCCGCCAACTCACAGGGCTGGATGCGCGGCGGCATCGACGCCGTCTACGCCACGGCGTTCCCCCAGGTCGAGAACAACGTCCGCAGCGCGGTCCTCGCGCTGCACGGCGGTGAGCTCCCCGTGGGCGAGGCACAGCTCGTCGCGACCGGCGAGACCGAGCCGGCGTGGCTGATCAGCGCGCCGACCATGCGGCGGCCCGGCGAGCGGCTGCCGGGCGACACCGTCCACCCGTACCTCGCGGCACGGGCCGTGCTGCGGCTCTGGCTCGAAGGACGCCTGGAGGACGGCACGCCGGTGCGCGACGCCGTCCGCACCATCGCGATGCCGGGGCTCGGCACCGGGGTGGGAGGCGTCGCGCCGTCCACGTGCGCGCACCAGGTCGCGGCCGCCTGGGACGAGGCGTTCAACCCGCTGCACGTCTAGGACCTTGTGCACAACCCTGTGGACAGAGTTGTGGACACCTGTGGACTACTGGCGTGGAGCGACCCATCGTTCCAGGTCCAGCTCATCTGTGATGGGGATGCCGTATTCACCGACGGCGGGGATCTCGGGCTTGAGCTTCCGCGCCTCCCGCACCGCGTCCGGTCTCAACGCCGCCAGCTTGAAACCCCGGCGCTGGTAGAAGCGGATCGCGTCGAGGTTGTCGTTCGTGGTCGTCAGGCGCACGCGACTGCACCCGAGCGTGCGCGCCTGGCGAACCGCGGCGTCGACGAGCGCGGTGCCGACGCCGCGGCCCCGCCGCAGCGCATCGACCGTCACGATCTCCAGCTGGTGGTTGGCCACCGCGTAGGTGAGCAGACCCAGCACGTGACCCTGCTTCTCCACCAAAAAGCCCGGCAGACTCGCGGGGAAGAACACCTCGCCGTGCGCGACGGCTGTGTGCGCTCCCCATAGCTCTAGGACCAATCGGGCGACAACTATGCGATCTGCTTCCTCGACCGGCCTTACCGAGCCTTCTGCCATGCCAAGAACTGTGCCAATCCGAGGCGTACTCAGGAACAGCCATTCGACGTACGGTGGATTCGTGCCAGTGCGCGTTTTGTTGGTTGACGATCACGAAGTTGTGCGCAGGGGGCTGCGCGAGATGCTGGACGACGAGGAGGACATTTCGGTCATCGCCGAGGCGGGATCGGTGGACGAGGCGGTGACGCGGGCCGGGCAGACACCGCCCGATGTGGCCGTCGTGGACGTTCAGCTGCCCGACGGCAGTGGTGTGGACCTGTGCCGGACGCTCCGCGACCTCGGCATCCGCTGTCTCGTGCTGACCGCGTTCGACGACGAGGAGGCACTGGTGGGGGCCATCATGGCCGGTGCGTCGGGCTATCTGCTCAAGCAGGTGAGGGGCCAGGACGTCGTCACGGCCGTGCGCGAAGTCGCGGCTGGACGGTCCCTTCTGGACCCCGCCACGACGGCCCGCGTGCTCGAACGGATGCGCAACCCGGCCCCGGTCGGCCTCACCGATCAGGAACAGCGCGTGCTGGAGCTGATCGGCGAGGGGCTGACGAACCGCCAAATCGGTGAACGTCTCTTCCTCGCGGAGAAGACCGTGAAGAACTACGTGACGTCCGTGCTCGCCAAACTCGGCATGGAACGCCGAACGCAAGCCGCCGCATGGGTGGCTAAACGGGGACGGACCAGGTGAGCGTCGTCCCGTTCGGTGAACTCACCACGCGGAAATCTCCACTCGCGGCCTTCGCCCGTTCCGCGAGATGCCGCAATCCTCGCTGAGTCACGCCGGACGGGATGCCACATCCGTTGTCCGCGACGCGCAGCAGCAGATGCATCTCATCGCGCCGTACGTCGATCTGAACGTGCGTCGCGCCTGAGTGGCGCACGACGTTGGACAACGCCTCTCGAAGCGCGGCCCGTGCGTCGTCGGATTGCCTGCGCGGCACGTTCGCCAGGTCGCCCGACACGTGCAGGCGCGGCGAAAATCCGAGGAGCTCGCCGGCCGTGCGGACCTCGGCCTTGATCGAGTCGAGCAGGTCCGCGGAGTCGGCGGGGTCGGTGTTGCGCAGCTTGCGCACGGTCGCGCGGACCTCGGCGATCGTCTCGTCGACCAGCTCGACGGCTTCTTCGATCCTGGCGCGCTGGGAGGCGTCGAGCTTCTTGCCCAGCCGCCGTTCCAGCAGGCTGAGCTGCACGCCGGCGCCGTAGAGCCGCTGGATGATCACGTCGTGCAGGTCGCGGGCGATGCGCTCGCGCTCCTCGTAGACGGCGACGCGCTGCCGTGCGGTGAAGCCCTCCGACAGCACGACCGCGAGGCCGGCCTGGGCCGCGAACGCCGTCAGCACGTCCACGGTCTCCTGGGTGAACGGCGCTTTGTCCCTACGTCGGTAAACCGCCAGCGCGCCGATCTTGCGGTCCGACGTGCCGAACGGCGCCACCGCGAACGGTCCGTAGCTCCGCAGCGCCTGCGGCACGTACGGGGCGGTGCGCGGGTCGTTCGTGACGTCGTCGGCCATCACCGGCACTCCGGTGCGCGCGGCCTTCGCGGCGGCGCTGCGCGGGCTCAGGGTCGCGACGACCGGCTCGCCGCTGGACGCCTCGACGGTGAGCGTGCCGTCGTCGTCGGCCGTGGCGAGCATGGCCAGCCCGAGGTCGGCGTCCGCGATCTCCGCGGCCGCCTCCACCACGAGCCGCAGCACGTTCTCCGGGTCTTCCAGCGCCGCCGAGGTGATCTCGGTGGACGCGACGAGCACGCGCCGCGCCAGGGAGGGGTCCATGGTCCTCAACGGTATGCGGGCGTGCCGAGGTCCAGCACCAGGTCCGCCCTCGCCGCCTCGTCCGGGCGGTGCGTGATGTGCAAGATCGTTCTGCCGTCCTGCCTGAGCTGCTCCAGGATCTTTCGCGCGGTCGGTTCGTCGAGGTGGGCGGTGGGCTCGTCGAGCAGCACCACGTCGGCGTCGTGCAGCAACGCCCTCGCGAGCGCAAGCCTTTGCGCCTCACCGCCCGACACCTGGTCGGGCCGGATCACGGTGTCGAGCCGGTCGGCCCACTCCGGCAGGCAAGCCGTGCGCAGAGCGGCCCGCAACGCTTCGTCGTCGTGCGGTCCCGACATCCGCAGGTTCTCCCGGACGGTCGTGCTGACCAGCATCGGTTCCTGCGGGCACCAGGTGGCGCGCGGCAGCTCGACGATCCCGCGTTCGGGCTGCAGGAAGCCCAGCAGCAGCGCGAACAACGTCGACTTGCCGCTGCCGGACGGGCCGACGATCGCGACGTGCGTGCCCGGCTCGATGTTGAGACGCAGGTCCTTCAGCGTCGGCTCGGTCGCACCCGGCCAGCGCACGTCGACGTTCTCAAGCCGGATCCGCTTGCCCCCGGGGACCTCCTGCCGTTCCGGAGCGTCGAACTGGAGCCGCGCGCTCGCCTCTGCCAACGCCCTGCGCTGCTGGGCGGCGAGCGGCAGTGCGGCCAGCGGTTCGGCGAGGGCGAGCGGGACCAGGCCGAGCACCGGGTTGCCGGTGGTGGCGCAGACCAGAGCCGCCACACCGGTCGCGAGGAGGACGATCGCCGTGGCCGCGCCCGTGCCGAACGCCTGCTTGCGAGTCTCCCCCGCCAGTTCGACGTCTTCGGCGTGGAGCCGGTCCAGCACGCGGTGGTGGGCATCGTGCGCGATGAGGTCCGGCGCGGCCGCGAGCGCGTTGATCGTGTCGGCGGCGACCTTGCGACGGCCCCTGGCGAGCTTCGTGCTGGCCCGGCGTTCGGTCCAGACGGCGACCGCCGGGGCGGCCAGGCCCGCGGCGAGCAGGAGGCCTCCCAGCGTCAGAGCAGCCACCGGGTCGATGAACGCGAACAGGATCGTGGTCGCAATGCCCGCGCCAACGGCCACGACCGGTGGCACCAGCACTCGCGGTACGAGGTCCCGCACGGTGTCGGTGTCCTCGACGAGGCGTTGGAGTCCATCACGCCGTTGGGTCCGCACGAGCCGAAGCCACAACTCGGCGCGAAGGTCGGTCGCGAGCTTGAACGCCTCGTGGTGGGTGACGAGGCGCTCGACGTACCGGAGCACGCCCTTGCTCAGCGCGAACGTCCGCACGCCCACGACCAGCACCGACAGCGTCAGGATCGGCGGCATCTCGGCGGCGCGGGCGATCAGGTGGGCCGCCAGCGCGGTCAACGCGATGCCCGCGAGGGTCGCGAGCACGCCCAGGGCCGCGCCCTTCCACGGGATCGGCAGGCGCTTCGGGCGTTCGTGCTGGGTCTCCTCGGTGACGACTCTGGCGAACGTCTCGTCCTCGGTCGACTCCTTGTCGCGGTGCGAGGCGAGGACGACAGCCGCCGTGCCGCTTGCTCTCTTGATCGCTTTGTCGACTTTGCGACTTGTCACCGGGTCGAGGTGCGCGGTCGGTTCGTCGAGCAACAGCACCGTCGCGCCGTGACGCACCCTCAGCAGGGCGCGCGCGACTGCGACGCGTTGGCGTTCACCGGTCGAGAGGTCCGTGATGCGCCTGTCGAGCAGATGCGCGGCCACGACCTCATCCGCAACTTCCTCGATGTCGTCCGCGTCGGGAACCGTGAGCTCAAGCTCAGCGCGTGGCGTGGCGGCGGCGAACGCGGGCTTCTGCGGCACGTAAGCGATGTCGCCGACAACCTCGACACCCCCGTCCGTCGGCTCCACGAACCCCAGGAGCACCTCGAACGTCGTCGACTTCCCGGTCCCGCTCGCGCCCTCAAGTCGATAAATCTCTCCTGGCCTCACATCAAAGCTGACCCCGTCAGGCGCAAACCCACCCCGCCTGAGCACCCTCAAATTGTCGACAAATACCCGTCCGCTGAGGTTACGCGGGGACCCTACGTACTCTTTTGGCTCACGCGGGGGCCCCGCGTGAGCTCCAGCAACGACGTCGGCGACCCTGCGGACGGACTCCAGGCCGTCCTCGCTGGCGTGGTGGGCGGCGCCCGCGGCGCGGAGGGGCAGGTAGCACTCCGGGGCGAGGATGAGGACCACCAGCGCGGTCATCAGGGTCATGTCGCCGTGGACCAGGCGGATGCCGATGCCGACGGCGATCAGGGCGACCGAGAGAGAGGCGGCGATCTCGAGGACCAGCGCTGAAAGGAACGCGATCTTCAGCGTGCCCATCGTGGCCTTGCGGTGCTGCTCACCGATCTGGCGAACAGCCGCGGCCTGCTGCTTGGCGCGGCCGAACACCGTGAGCACCGGGAGAGCGCGGAGGAGTTCGAGGAGCTGCGCCGAGAGGAGCTCGGTGACGTCGGCGGCGTTCTTGACGCGCTTCTCGGTGTACCAGCCGATCAGCGCGGCGAAGACGGGGATCAGCGGCACGGTGATCGCGATCAGGACCGCCGACGGCCAGTCCGTGAAGAGGATCCACGCACCCACCAGCGGCGGCACGACCACCGCGGTGACCAGCGCGGGCAGGTAGCGGGTGAAGTACGCGTCGAGCGCGTCGAGGCCCTTGGTCGCGAGCACCGACAGCTCGGCGGTACCGCGTTCCGCGATCCAGCCGGGGCCGCGTTCGAACGACTTCGCGAGCAGCTGGGTGCGGAGCTCCTCCTTCGCCCCCGCGGCGGCGCGCGCAGCAGCAGATTCCGTTGCCCACGACAGCGCTGCGCGCGCCAGGACCGCCACGGCGAGAAGTGGAAGGCCTTCGCGGGTCGTGATCACCGACGCCAGCGCGACGGCCTGGGCGACGAGTGCCAGGGCGTTGAGGAACGCCAGGGCGCCCACCCCTGCGAGGGCGCGCCTGGCGTTCTTCGAGAGCTGGGGCAGTGCGCCCAGCGGGCCTCGACTCATCAGTGGGCTGCCGGGATGTGCTGGACGCCGATGCGCTTGCGGAACACCCAGTAGGTCCAGCCCTGGTAGACCAGCACGGCCGGCGTGCCGAACGCCGCCACCCACGTCATGACGGTCAGCGTGTACGGGCTCGACGCCGCGCCGGCGACGGTGAGCGAGTACGCCGGGTCCAACGTGGACGGCAGGACGTTCGGGTAAAGCGAGGCGAACAGCACCACGACGGTTGCCGTCACCGCGAGTCCCATCAACGCGAACGACTGTCCTTCGCGGCCGGCCCACAGCCGCCACAACGCGAGTCCGGCGAACAGGAGCACCGGCAGCGCCCACACCCCGGCGACGTAGAGCAGCAGCGCCACGAGCGGCAACAACGCGACCGGTGCCATCGTCAACGCCATCCGGCGGGCCCGCTCGCGGATCTCGCCCTCGGTCTTGAGCGCCACGAAGATCGCGCCGTGCACCAGCGCGTACCCGGCGATCGCGAGCCCGCCGAGCACTGCCTGCCAGGTGATCGCCGCGAACGGTGAGCCGACCCGGTCACCGTTGGCGTCGATCGGCAGGCCGAGCACGGTGGTCGCGATGACCAGGCCGACCCCGAGCGCCGCGACCCACGAACCGACGAAGATCACGGTGTCCCAGACCTTGCGCCAGCGGTCCGAGTCGACCTTGCCGCGGTACTCGAACGCGACACCGCGGCCGATCAGCGCCAGCAGGAACAGGGTCAGCGGCAGGTACGCGGCGCTGAAGAGCGCCGCATACCAGCCGGGGAACGCCGCGAACGTGGCACCGCCCGCGACGAGGAGCCACACCTCGTTGCCGTCCCACACGGGGCCAATGGTGTTGATCATGACCCGGCGTTCGGTGTTGTCGCGCCCGAGGAAGGGCAGCAACATGCCGACACCGAAGTCGAAGCCTTCGAGGAACAGGTAGCCCAGCCACAGCAGGGCGATCACGCAGAACCAGAGCGTTTCCACAGCTTCTCCCCTAGTACGCGAACGCCAGCGCGCCGTCGTCGGTTTTCGCGGGGATGACCCCGGCGACACCACCGCGGACGTACTTGCGGATCAGGTAGACCTCGACGCAGGCCAGCGCTCCGTAGGTCAGCGTCAGCGCGATCAGCGAGGTGAGGATCTCGCCCGGTGTGCTGTTCGAGACCGCCTGCGCGGTGAACATCCAGACACCGTCCACTCCGGACGGGTTCGGCACGACCACGAACGGCTGCCGCCCCATCTCGGTGAAGATCCAGCCGAAGCTGTTGGCGAGGAACGGAGTCGCGATACCGGCGAGCGCGGTGATCGGGAACCACCTGCCCTGCGGAACGCGGCCGCCGCGGGTGAGCCAGAGCATCACGAGACCCAGCCCCACCGAGATCGCGCCGAACCCGATCATCAGGCGGAAGCCCCAGTACGTCACGGGAAGCGCGGGCACGTAGTCGATCGGCTTGCCGCTCAGCTCGCCGAGCCGTTCGTCGACCGGGTAGTTCGTGCCGTACTTCTCCTGGTACATCGGGACGAGGTCCTGGATGCCCTTGACCTCGCTGGTGAAGTCGTTGTTCGCGAGGAAGCTCAGCAGCGCGGGCACCGTGATGCTCTTGACGTTCTCGCAGTCCGGCCTGGTGACGTCACCGATCGCGAAGATCGAGAACGCGGCGGGCTCCTCGGTGTGGCACAGGGCCTCCGCGGCGGCCATCTTCATCGGCTGCTGCTGGAACATCAGCTTGCCCTGCACGTCACCGCTGATCGCGAGCACCGCGAACGCCACGACGCCGACCCAGGTGCCGAGCTTGAGCGAGCTGCGCCAGACCCCGGTCTCGTCCGACTTCTTCCACAGGTGCCAGGCGCCGATGCCCACGAGGAACGTGGCGGCGACGGCGAACGCACCGGCGATCGTGTGCGGGAAGGCCGCGAGCGTCGTGTTGTTGGTCAGCACCGCCCAGATCGAGGTGAGGCGCGGGCGGCCGTCCTCCAGGACGATGCCGACCGGGTGCTGCATCCACGAGTTGGCGGCGAGGATGAAGTACGCGCTGGCCATCGTCGCGAGCGAGAAGGCCCAGGCGCACGCGAGGTGGACCTTCTTCGGCAGCTTGTCCCAGCCGAAGATCCACAGGCCCAGGAAGGTCGACTCGACGAAGAAGGCGACGAGGCCCTCCATCGCGAGCGGGGCACCGAACACGTCACCGACGAACCGCGAGTAGGCGCTCCAGGCCATGCCGAACTGGAACTCCTGCACGATGCCCGTCACGACACCCATGGCGAAGTTGATCAGGAGGAGCTTCCCCCAGAACTTCGTCATCTTGTAGTAGCGCTCGTTGCCCGTGCGCACCCACGCGGTCTGCATCGCTGCGACGAGCAGCGACAGGCCGATCGTCAGCGGCACCATCAGGAAGTGATAGACGGTGGTGATGCCGAACTGCCACCGCGCGAGTTCGAGTACGTCCACGTCACTGAGACTAAGTCCCGATCATGGCCACTATCAGGTACGACGGTCCCGTCCCAGCTCGGGACCAAGGTCCCGTGCGCGAAGTCACCCCGGACAGGTGACAAGCGTCGGCTAGCATGGACGCGCCAGAGGGGAGTAGTTCCCACCGGAGTTCTTGGCCGGTGGCGTGGTGATCGACATACTGATCCGCCTTCGAGCGGATCCGGTGCCACACCCGTCTTGTACGGGCGAACGAGACCTCCGGCCGGGCTTTGCAGCATGCCCGGTCGGGGTCTGTTGCGCCTCCGTCCGGGCTCGGATTCGGACGTGGAGGACCTCTTGGCCACCTCATTGCTCGCGTTCATCACCGCGTTCGCGGTGGTGTTCCTCGTCGAGCTGCCCGACAAGACCATGGTCGCGACCCTGGTGCTGACCACGCGCTACCGCGCCTGGCCGGTGTTCACCGGCGTCGTCGCGGCCTTCGCCGCGCAGAGCGTGGTGGCCACCGCGTTCGGGTCGGCGCTCACGTTGCTGCCGGACCGCGTGGTGTCCATCGTGGTCGCACTGCTGTTCGCCGTGGGCGCGTTCTTCCTGCTCAAGGAGGGTTTCTCGCGTGACGAGGACTCCACTGACGAGGCCGGCACGCATGCTGACGTGCCGTTCTGGCGGGCCGCGCTGACGTCGTTCGGCGTGCTGTTCGCGGCCGAGTGGGGTGACGCCTCGCAGCTCGCGACCGCCGGGATCACCGCCCGGTACGGGACGCCGTTGATGGTCGGGCTCGGCGCCTGGCTGGCGCTGGTCGCCGTCGCCGGGCTGGCGGTGCTGGTCGGGCGGAAGCTCGCCGGACGGTTGCCGACGCACTGGATCCAGCGCGTGGCCGGCGTGGTCTTCGCGGGGTTCTCGCTGGTCGCGTTGTGGCAGGCGTTCTGACGGTCACCAGACCGGACGCAGACCAGGCTGGTCCTCGCCGTGCACGTGCTGCAGGTACGCGGCGAGGCCGGTCCTGATGGTGTCGAGCGTGTCCTGCCCGATCGCCTCGGCCATCTCGGCTTCGAGGTCGGACCACAGGTTGTCCGCGAACTTCAGGTAGTCGCGGCCCTTCGTCGTCAGCGTGACGTACTGGGCACGCTTGTCCGTCGGGTGCGGTTCGCGCAGGACGTAACCCCACTCGTCGAGCTCGTTGACGATCTTCGCCGCCGCCTGCTTGGTGACGCCGAGGTGCTGTCCGATGTCGACGGTCGTCGCGCGTTTCGCCTTGAGAAACCGGAAGACGTAGCCGTGAGCGGGCCTGAGCGGTTCCAGGCCGATCTGCCTGAGGCGGTCGTGGAACTGGTCGCCCATGGCGCGGTACGTCATCGCCAGGAGCATCGGCACCGGTTCCATTCGCACCTCCTACTAGACAACCAGGTTGACCTTATTCTAAGGTTAGACAACCGAGTTGACTACTTTGGAGGTTGCCTTGCTGGTTACTGGGGATTCCGTCGAGCCGTTCGAGTTCGGCGGGTTCGAGTTCAGGCCGTTCGCCGTGCCGTCGCGCGGCAGCACCGAGATCGCGCTGTGGACCGTCGACGTGCCGGAAGGCGGCGACGGGAAGACGCACACCGCCTCGAAGGAGGAGGTCTTCTACGTGCTGTCCGGGTCGGTGACGATCCAGGGCCAGACGGCGAAGGCGGGCGACGCGATCGTGGTGCCGCCGAACACCCCGCTGTCGCTGACCGGCGGCCCCGCGCGGGTGCTCGTCGCGACCTCGGTCGGGATCATCGGCACGCTGGAGGACGGGACGACGGTCACGCCGCCCTGGTCGCTCTAGCCGGCTAGTTCGCGGGTGAGCCTTCTTCCGGAGGCTCGCTCCCGGTGTCCGGGGCCTCCTCGCGGAGGTCGTGGGCGATCTTCTTGGCCTCGTCGATGAGTTCCTGGGAACGGTCGAGGCGCTCTTCGTCCGGTGCGGTCACGGCTCTGGGATCGACGGTTTCGCCGTTCGCCAAACTCAGGCCAGGAGGCTCCGGACGTGAGTCGCGAGACGTTCCGCGATCTCCAGGTCCCAGTCGTCGCCGGAGGCCGGTTGCGCGGTCTCGCCTGCGACGACGCGTTCGCCGAGCAGGCGCCGCTCGGCCGGCGTGAAGTCGGTGATGGCGCGGCGCAGCAGCGGCAGGGCGTCGTCGAACGCGTCGCCGCGCAAGCCGCTCAGCCACTCGTCGATCAGTCCGAAGAGGCGTGGATCGGCGGCCAGCAGGGTCGCCGAGCCTCGCAGGAAGCCCGCCACGAAGGCCGTGGCGACGCTGCGGTGCAGGCGGGCGGCCACGTCGTCACTCGTCAGCTCGCCCGCTTCCCAGAGCAGGCGGGTCGCCCTGCCGGTCGGGAGACCGTGAGCCTCCGCCTTCACCAGCGCGTGCAGGGCTCGCCACCAGGTCTTCTGGTGCTCATCGTCGGCCGCGAGGCGGGTGGCCTCGTGGGCGCCGTCGATGACGGCGAGCGCGTTCTCCGCGGTCTCGTCGTCGACGTTGCGGCAGGCGAGCGGCAGGCCCACCGCGCCGCGCGTGAGCAGGCCGTGCAGGGCCACGCGCAGGAGTTCCGGGTCGGTGCCGCGGACCGAGCCGTAGCGGACCGTTCTGGCCAGGTCCGGCAGTGCGGCGAGCAGTTCGAGGGCGTCCGTGGCCATGGCCGCGCACCGGTCGAGGGCGTTGCGCGCCTCGACGACGGCCGCGGGGAGTTCGCAGCCCACGGACCTCGTCAGGATCGAGGCGGCGTCGGCCACCCTGGTGGCGTCCTTCGCCGCCTGGGTGAGGACGTTCTCGGCTGCGGTGTGGACGGTGGTGCCGTGGCGGGCCGCGACCGCCACGGACACCGCGAAGATCGGGTCCCAGCGCAGCTGCCAGACCTCGGCGAAGGTGCCGAGGGAGTTGGAACGGTCCGGCTTGCCCCACGGCACGCCGAGAACTTCCAACCGTCGCAGGAGTTTCGAGCGTTCGCGGTCGGTGTCCTTGCGGAGGTCCAGCTTGAGCTGCTTGGGCTGGACGTCCGCGGGGAGGCGCAGTCTGCGTTGCAGGCGTTGGAGATCCGCGGCCAGCGGTGAACGCGGAACGGCCTCACCCACCTCGCCGAGACGTTCGCCCACGACCAGCTTGCGGTGCACCAGTTGCAGCGGGATCTCGTCGCCGCCGCAGAGCACGGCCAGCGCCGCCTCGTTCACCTCGCTCAGGCCCGCTGACGGACGTTCTCTCAGCGCGGCAAGGGTTTCCGCGAGCCTGACGGCCTCGACGGCACTGGCGGTGGAGGCCGGGAGGTCTTCTTCCCGCAGGACGGCAGCGGCTTTGGCGAACCAGCGCGGGACCACGTCGGCCTGGTGCTGCCAGAGGTGCGCGTACCAGCCGGGTGAGTCGACGCCGGCGCCGTAGCCCGACTCGGCGGCGAGCTGGCCGTGGCTCCACGGGACCCACGTGCCGGAGATCTTGCGGCGGCGCAGGCCTTTCAGCAGTGCGGTGTCTGCGGCGACCGTCGGCTTGGCGAGCAGTGCCGGGACGTGCCAGGCACCGCAGACGACAGCGATCGGGCCGTCGGTCTCCTTGCGCGCCTTGCGGATCGTCTGGCGCATGAACGCTTCTCGGCGGAGCGTGCGCTCGCCGACTTCTGCCTCGAACTCCGCGCGCACCGCGACCATGGCTTCGGCGACGGCGTCCGCGAGCTCGATCGGGTCGCTCGCGCTGTGCTCGACGACGTCTTCCCACCAGCGTTCGGGATCGTCGAAACCCGCGGCCTCGGCGAGCAGGCCGATGGGGTCGACGTTGCCGCTCGGGCCGTCGTCACCGATCGACGCCGCGGCCGGCAGGTCGAAGAAGCGAGCCGGGACCTCGTTCTCGTCGGCGTAGCGCAGCGCCTGCCACTCCGGGGAGAACTCGGCGAACGGCCAGAAGGCGGCGTTCTCGGGTTCCGTCTCGTCGTGCAGAAGGATCGCGACCGGCGGTGTGAGGGCGTGGACGTGCTCGAGGAGCGCGTCGGCCTCCGGCGGCCCCTCGATCAGGATGAGCGCCGGCCGCGTCTGCTCGAGCGCCCGCTTCACCATCCGGGCCGAGCCGGGGCCGTGGTGCCGGATGCCGAGCAGGACCGGCTCAGTCACCGCTGACTTCCAGGCAGGCCCGGTAGAGGTCGCGCCACTCGGCACGCTCCTTCAGCACCGTCTCGACGTACTCCTGCCACACCGTCGCGTCCGACACCCTGTCCTTGATGACGGACCCGATGAGCCCGCTGGCCAGCTCGTCCGCGCCGAGCGTGCCGTCGCCGAAGTGACCGGCGAGCGCCATGCCGTTCGCGATGACCGAGATCGCCTCGGCCGTGGACAGGCTGCCGCTCGGCTTCTTGAGCTGGGTACGACCATCCACAGTGGAACCGTTGCGCAGCTCCCGGAAGATCCGCACGACCCGGCGCACCTCGTCCAGCGCGGGCGGTTCGGCGGGCAGCTGGAGCGCCTTGCCGAGCTGCTGCGCCCTGGTCACCACGATCTCGACCTCGGCGTCCTCGGTCGCGGGCGGCGGCAGCACGACGGTGTTGAAGCGCCGCGCGAGCGCCGACGACATCTGGTTCACGCCGCGGTCGCGGTCGTTGGCCGTGGCGATGACGGTGAAGCCGGGCACGGCCTGGACCTGCGTGTTGAGCTCGGGGACCGGCAGCGACTTCTCGCTCAGGATCGTGATGAACGAGTCCTGGACCTCGGACGGCATGCGGGTCAGCTCTTCGACCCTGACCACGGCACCGCTCTGCATGCCCTTGAGCACCGGGCTCGGCACCAACGCGTTCTCGCTGGGACCCTCGGCGATGAGCCGGGCGTAGTTCCAGCCGTAGCGGACCTGGTCCTCGCTCGTGCCGGCCGTGCCCTGGACGACCAGCGTCGAGTCGCCGCTGATCGCCGCCGCGAGGTGTTCGGACAGCCACGACTTCGCCGTGCCGGGGACACCCACGAGCAGCAGCGCGCGGTCCGTGACGAGCGTGCCGACAGCGACCTCGACCAGGCGTCGCGCACCGACGTACTTCGGCGTGATCACGGTGCCGTCGCTGAGGGTCCCGCCCAGCACGTAGGTGACCACGGCCTGCGGGGACAGGCGCCAGTTGGGCGGCCGCTGACGGTCGTCCTGGGCCGCGACGGCGTCCAGCTCGGCGGCGTACTGCTGTTCGGCCGTCGGCCTGAGCACGGCGGTCACTGGGCCTCCTGTGGTTCTTCGGCTGGTGGTGCGAACGACTCGCGCAGGCGGATGCGGAGGCGCAGGACCTCCAGTTCCAGCGAGTTCTCCGGCCAGCGGCGAGTCAGAGCCTCCCAGTTCGCGCCGAGCAGGTCGGCATCACCCCTGGCCAGCAACACGGCAGGCGGCCGCCCGGCACGCCAGCGGGGATCGGGCAGCGCGGCGTAGCGGTGCAGGAGCGCCCGCGTCGTCTCGGGCGACCACGGTGCCGGGAGCTGGGCGCACGCGTGGTCGAGCAGGTCGTAGTGCCAGTTCACGGAGACGGCGACCACCGCCAGCTCGGCGACCTTGGCGGGCAGCGCGGCCAGCATCTCGAGCTGTTCCATCCCGGTGAGCGTCTCGGCGGCGGCCACGGCCCACGGCCGCGGATCTTGCGCAGCGGCCAGCTGGTCCGCGACCCCTCGCAGCAGGGCGTTGGCCCACGGTCCCCTGCGCAGGACGTTCGCGGCCTTGGCGTCGTTCGTCTCGAGGCGACTGGTCCAGTACCTCGGCGGCACACTCGCCGCGGCCGCCCTGATGCGCCCGGCCACCCCCTTCTCGGACCCGTCGCGCATGAGATCACGCTGCTCGGCCAGGTCGGGCTGCACGGTCCAGAGCTCGTCGGTCTGGACGTCGAAGCCGTCGTCGGTGAGCCACAGCCCCCGCCCGAGCCGGTCGGCGGCTCTAGTGGCGAGGCCTGACGTCGGCAGTTTGCGGAGCAGGCGGAGCGCCTCGTCGTGAACGGCGGCGGCGCGGTCGTCGAGGGCGGTCTCGAGGAGCTCCTCGTCGGCTTGGTCGAGCCCGGTCTCCAGGGCGCTGATGAGGACCTGGCGATCGGCCGCTCTCGGGGAGTCAGCGAACTCTCGGGCGATGAAGGCGCTCGTCCTCGCCGGGTCCGCCCTGCGCTTGCGGCGGAGGGCGCGCACGCGTTGGGCGCTGGGCAGGTCGAGGACCTCTTCGAGCGGAACCTCGTCGGTGAGCGGCGCGGCACCGCTGGCCCAGGACCAGCCGGGCCGGGTGGCGGCGAGCCAGCGACCACGAGTGCCGAGGACCTCGACGACGGCCGCCCGCAGCCCGGGACGCGCCGTGCCGAGGGCGAGCAGGGCGGGAAGCATGCGGTGGTCGGCCACGACGTTGCCGGCCTTGGCGAGCGCGCACCACTCGGTGAGAAGAACCTCGTCGTCGACGCTCATGATCGCCTCGAGGACGGCCCTGGCAGCCGGGCGGGGCAGGTTCGCGGGTTCTGGTGGGGCTTGCGGGAGCGGGTCTGCCTGGACCTCTTGGGGGAGGGTGGCGCCGAACGCGGCCACGCCGAGGGCGGCGCAGTCGTTGAGCAGCGTGGTGGGGTCGCCGCCGCCTCGGGTCGTGCCGATGAGGAGGGCTTGGACGGTGTTGGACCAGTCGGCCTTCATGCCGCCACCTCCGGGGTGTGGGGGTGGTCGAGGGTGTGGGGGGCGCGCTGGAGGTGAGCCGGGACGAAATGGGCACGCCAGAGGTGCGCCGGGACGAGAGGGAGACGGGCAGGCCGAGGGCGAGCCGGAGCGCGGTGGAGGTGGGCACGCCGGGAGACCGCGAGGGCCTGGGCGGGGCGGCGGTGGGCGGGCTGGTGTCGGGCGGGGCAGGGCGGAGTCGGCCGGAGCGAGGCGGCCTGGCATCGAGCGGAGCAGGACGGCATGGGCCGGAGCGAGGCGGCCTGGTGCCGGGCGGAGCGGGGCGGTGTGGGCTGGAGTGAGGCAGACCGGAGTGGAGCGGTCTCGGCCGCCTCCGACAAGACCGTTGCGGACTGGACCCGCGTCGACCGAGCCAGCGCGGACTGAGCTGGCGCCGACGAAGCCGCCGACAGGACAAGCGCGGCGTGGCGCGGCGCGGTCCGAGGTCGCGCCGACTCGGGTAGCGCGGGGCGGGATGGCTGCGGCTCGGGCGTCACGCCACCACCTCCAGGGTGCCGTCCACGGCGATGGCGCCGACGCGGAGGGCGTGGCCGTCCCACAGGGCCCAGGCGTCGAAGGGGGCGCCGCCCGTCAGGGCCAGGGCCATGTCCAGGCCGCTGTCGTCGCGGACTGGCAGGCCGTGCCCGGAGGCGTCCACCAGAGAGCCGCCGCACAGGCGGACTGAGGCGCAGCCGAGGGGGAAGAGGCGTTGCCAGGGGTCGGCTGTCAGCATCGGTTCCAGGGTGGCCAGGGCCTCTCGCCACGTGGTGGGGGCCGGGACCGGGTCTGGGGCGCGGGAGGCCTCCAGTTCGCCCAGGGCCACTCTGTCGGAGCCCGGGTAGGGGTGCACCAGGGCCGAGGACTCCTGGCCGTGTGGCAGCAGCGGTACGGGGGCGCCCACTGCCGAGTGGCGGATGGCGACCACCCAGCGGGCCGTCTGGCGGCCCCAGCACCACTGACGGACGGTGCGGACTCGGCCGTCGTCGGTTTCCAGGCGCAGCATGGCCACCCAGTGATCGAACACGCCGGGTGTGGCGCGGACCGTCTCCTCCGGGACCGTGACGCCCAGGCGGGAGCGGGGCTGCACGGCGCACAGCAGGTGCAGGCCGCCCAGGCGGTCGGCCACGTCGGAGGTCCAGCGCGGGCCGGAGCGCGCCACGATCTCCTGGATCTCGGCCACCGCCGCGGCCACGCCAGGGATCTGGGCGTCGATCATGCGGGCGATGAACGCCTGCCACCACGAGGCCGGGCGGCCCGGTAGTGAGGCCACGCCGGCCGAGGCGACGTCCCGGAGCCAGTCGCGCAGGCCGTCGATGCCGGACGACATCGCAGAGGCGCGGTTCGCGGCCGTCTTCTCGCGCGCTCGCTGACGCCGGGCCACGGCCTCCGGTGAGGAGTCGAGCTCACGGGCCGCTCGCCGCTGGGTCCACTCCTCCACCCAGTCCGGCGCCACGGCGTCCGGGATGTCCAGCTCCTGCAACGAGACGGCGTGCTTGCACGGGAACCTGCGCGAGGGGCACGTGCACTTCGCCGAGCCCGCGGCCAGGTCGACGCACACGCGGTACGGCACGGCGCCCGAACCCGTGTACAGGCCCCACAGCACCGGCAGGGCCTTGCCCAGGCCCTGCCAGCGCGTCGGAACGGCTCGTGTCCTCACGGAACCAAACTAGCGAGGACCCCCGACAGAAAATCAGGCCGGACCGCGACGGGCCCACGTCCACGCGTACGCCGGGTCCTCGCAGGCCTCCGCGGCCTCGCCGAGCTCCAGCGGACGGAACGTGTCCACCATGACCGCGGTCTCGTCGAAGTAGTCCACGCCCAGCGACGCCTCGACGGCACCCGGCTGCGGTCCGTGCGTGCAGCCCGACGGGTGCAGCGACATCGAGCCGATGCCGATGCCGGAACCCTTGCGCGCCTCGTAGTTGCCGCCCACGTAGAACATCAGCTCGTCGGAGTCGACGTTCGCGTGGTTGTACGGCACCGGCACGGCCAGCGGGTGGTAGTCGACCTTGCGCGGGCAGAACGAGCACACGACGAAGTTCGGGCCCTCGAACGTCTGGTGCACGGGCGGTGGCTGGTGCACGCGGCCCGTGATCGGCTCGAAGTCGCGGATGTTGAACACCCACGGGTACAGGTGCCCGTCCCAGCCGACCACGTCGAACGGGTGGTTGGCGTAGGTGAACTTGGTCAGCCCCGCCCGGTGCCGCACGATCACGTCGACGTCCGTGCCCTCGACCAGCAACGGCTCGACAGGACCGCGGATGTCCCGCTCGCAGTACGGCGAGTGCTCCAGGAACTGCCCCTTCGCCGACAGGTAGCGACGAGGCGGCCCGATGTGCCCCGTCGCCTCCAGCACCAGCAACGACATCGGCGTCGACGGCACCACCCGGTAGGTGCACGAGGTCGGCAGCACGACGTAGTCGCCGTCCCCGACCTCCAGCGCCCCGTAGATCGTCTCGAGCACGCCGGAGCCGGACTGCACGTACAGCAGCTCGTCACCGAAAGCGTTGCGGTACAACGGTGAAGGCACGGAAGCGACCACAAACCCGATGGTCACGTCGGCGTTCCCGAACAGCTTCCGCCGCCCGGTGACCGCGTCGACCTCATCAGAAGCCCAGGTCAGGTCCTGCGTCTTGAACGCTCGCGGCTTCAGCGGCAGGTTCGGGGACACCGACCCGCGCTCGTCCTTCAGCGTCTCCGCGTTGACGATCGCCGTGGGCAGGTACCGGTGGTAGAGCAGGGCCGAATCCGCCGAGAACCCCTCGACTCCCATCAGCTCTTCCGCGTAGAGCCCACCGTCCGGTTTGCGGAACTGGGTGTGGCGCTTTCGGGGGATCTCCCCGACCTGGCGGTAGTAGGCCATGACGTCTCCGGAACCATTCTCGAGGCGTTCGACTATCGGACATCTTTGTTCACTTACCGATACCCAGCTAGCGTGTCAGCCGTGTCAAGCGCTGTCGAACTCCGTGCGCCCGGTCCGCGCGGTACTCCGCCCCTGCTCGCGAGGCTTGTGGACGATGCCGCGCTGTTCCCTCCGGGGAACGCGTCGATGCCCGACGCGGTGCGCGGCCACCTCGACGGGCGAGTCGGCGAGTGGTCCGGCGTCATGGGTCTCTTCCTGTGTCCGGCCTCCCGGCTCGCCGAACTGATCACCGAACTCATCAAGGTCAAGCCACCGAAGCCGATCGCACTCAGCCTCGTGATCGACACCGGCCTCGGCGGCGTGCCGAAGGCCGTGTCCATCGTCGAGAGCCGCAGTGAGCTCCTCGCCCTGCGCATGGTCGAGATGCCCGCACCGTCCGATGTGGACGAGGTGTGGCTCGAGCGCGTGTCGGAGTTCGTGCCCGAGGACGTCATCCGAGTCGTGGAGCCCCGTCGCGGCGGCTCCGAGTGGCTCGACGGCGTCCGCAGGGTGATCGAGCACGGCAGCTGGCCCAAGCTGCGCTGCGGTGGCCTATCCCAGGAGAACTTCCCCAGCGTCGACGAGGTCGCGGACTTCCTGTCCGTCGTCAGCGGCGGCGGCGTCGCGTTCAAGGCGACGGCGGGCCTGCACAAGGCCGTCCGCCACACCGACGAGCAGGGCTTCACCCACCACGGCTTCCTGAACCTCCTCGTCGCCACGGCCCGCTCCCTCAGCGGCCGCGACGTCCGCGAGGCGCTGGCGAGCACCGACGCCGAGGCGCTCACCGCCGAGGCCAAGGCGCTCAGCGACCAGGCGGCCCACGCCGTCCGCGGCGTCTTCGCGAGCTACGGCTCGTGCTCGCTCGCCGAACCGATCGCCGACCTCGAGGAGCTTGGACTTCTGTGAGCTGGATCAGCGACCCGAACTTCACCGAGGACCAGCCGTTCGGACCGCAGACCCTCCCCTACGGCGTCGTCGACGGGGGTGTGGCCGTCCGCGTCGGCGACCAGGCGTTGCTCCTCAAGAGCCTCGCGCTGGGCAAGTGCAGCGAGTACGTCCAGGGCGACTCGCTCGACCCGCTGCTGAAGGCGGGCCGTCCGGTCTGGAGTGTGCTGCGCGCCAAGCTCAAGGAGATCGTCACGGCGACCTCCGCCCCCAAGGGCGCGGAGCTCGTCGGGATCGAGACCGCGAAGCTGCCGTTCACCGTCGGCGACTACGTGGACTTCTACTCGAGCAGGCACCACGCGGAGAACGTCGGCAGGATGTTCCGCCCCGACGGCGACCCGCTCACTCCGAACTGGACACACCTCCCGATCGGCTACCACGGCCGCGCCGGCACGGTGTACGTCTCCGGCACCGAGATCGTCCGCCCGAACGGCCAGAAGCGCGGCAGCGACGGCCCGAAGTTCGGCCCGTCCGAGCGCCTCGACATCGAGGCCGAGATCGGGTTCGTCTGCGGTGGACCGCGGGCGGCCAACGTCTCCACCAGCAGGGCCGCCGAGCACGTCTTCGGCGTCGCGCTGGTCAACGACTGGTCGGCACGTGACATCCAGGCGTGGGAGTACCAGCCGCTGGGCCCGTTCCTCGCCAAGTCGTTCGCCACGTCGATCGGCGCGTGGATCACCCCGCTCGAGGCGTTCTCGGTTGCACGCGTCCCGACGCCGCCGCTGCCGAACAAGCTGCACGACTACCTGACGTGCGATCAGCCTTGGGGTCTGGACATCACCATCACGGTGGAGCTGAACGACACGATCGTCGCGCGGCCCCCGTTCAGGGAGATGTCGTGGTCTTTTGTGCAACAGCTGGCCCACATGACGGTGAACGGGGCTACCGTGCGCCCAGGTGATCTGTTCGCCTCCGGCACGGTCTCGGGACCGGAGAAGGACGAGCGCGGCTCGTTCCTCGAACTCAGCTGGGGCGGCAAGGAACCGTTCAAGCTCGACGACGGCTCCACGAGGTCCTTCCTGGAGGACGGCGACACGGTCAGGCTGACCGCGACGGCTCCCGGTGAAGGCGGCTCCGTGGTCGGCCTGGCCGAGGTGGTGGGCACAGTTCGGAGTGCGTGATGGTCGGAGCGACGAAGGAGAGCTCGCTGACCCTGGAACGGGGTCTGGCGCTGCTCCAGGCGGTCGCTGAGGCGGAGTCCGAGGCGCCGTCGATCTCGGAGCTCGCCACGGCCATCGGCGCGTCCAGGGCCGCCGTGTACCGGCTCCTCGTCCCGCTCCAGGCGCGCGGTCTCGTGCGCAGGGAGGGGTCGAAGGTCCGGCTCGGCCTGGGCGTGCTGAGGCTCGCCTCCAACGTGCTCCCGCAGCTGCGGATGGCGGCGAACCCGGCCCTGCGAGAGCTGGCCGAGAAGGTCGGCGCCACCGCGCACCTGACCGTCGCGGACGGCAGCGAGGCGCAGGCCGTCGCGGTCGTCGAACCGTCGTGGACCGCTTTCCACGTGGCGTACCGGGTGGGTTCCCGTCACCCGGTGCACCGCGGGGCCGCCGGCAAGGCCATCTCGCAGCCCACCGACACCTGGGTCGTGTCGTCCGGTGAGCTGCAGCCCAACGCGTTCGGCGTCGCGGCACCCGTGCGCGGTGTTCCCGGACTCAGGGCGTCCGTTGGCGTTGTGGCGCTGGAAAAGCTCGATGCGGACGTTGTCGGTCCACACGTCGTGCGTGCGGCCGAAGAAGTGGCGGCGGCGCTCAAATGACGGACGAGCGGCTCAGGCGCTGGCGCCTCCTGCTGGGCCCCAGCGCGGAAGACGTCGCACAGCTCGGAGACGACGACCAACGACGTGATGGCGCGCTGACGGGCCTGTACGGCGGTGGCGGCGATCGCGGTGCCGGACTCGGCGCCAGCTCCCCGCAGCTGCACCGGTGGCTCGGCGACGTCCGCAAGTACTTCCCCACGTCCGTCGTGCAGGTCATGCAACGCGACGCCGTCGAGAAGCTCGGCCTCAAGCAGCTCCTGCTCGAACCCGAACTGCTGGGCGCGGTCGAGCCGGACGTGAACCTCGTCAGCACGCTGCTGCAGCTCTCCCGCGCGATCCCCGCCCGCACCCGCGACACCGCGAAAGCCGTGGTGGGCAAGGTGGTCGAGGACATCGAGAGGCGGCTGAAGGACCGGCTCGTCGAAGCCGTCCGCGGTGCCGTGGACCGCTCCCGGCGCACCCACCGGCCGCAGCTGCCCGACGTCGACTGGGCGTCCACGATCAAGGCGAACCTCAAGAACTACCAGCCGCAGCACAACACCGTGATCGTCGAGGACCTGATCGGCCACCGCAGGCGCTCCCGCACGGCGGCCATGCGGGACGTGATCCTGCTCGTCGACCAGTCGGGCTCGATGGCGGACTCGTTGGTGCACGCGGCAGTTCTCGGTTCGGCGCTCGCGAGCATCCGGTCGATCTCGACCAGGCTCGTCGTGTTCGACACCGAGGTCGCGGACCTGACCGACCAGCTCAGCGACCCGGTCGACCTGCTGTTCAGCGCCCAGCTCGGCGGCGGCACGGACATCAACCGCGCGGTCGCCTACGCGCAGACGCAGGTCCGCAGGCCCACCGACACGGTCGTCGTGATCATCAGCGACCTGTACGAGGGCGGTTCGGAGGCCGAGCTGCAACGCAGGGTCCGCGAGCTGGTCGCGAGCGGCGTGACGGTCGTGAACCTGTTGGCGCTCAGCGACTCCGGCACACCTGCCTACGACCACGAGCTCGCCGCGAAGCTCTCCGCACTGGGCGCGCCCGCGTTCGCCTGCACACCGGACAAGTTCCCCGAGCTGCTGGCGGCCGCGCTGCGCAAGGACGACCTCACGCAGTGGGCGGAGTCCGAGGGCATCGCGACGGGCCGTTAGCGCTCCACGACCCGTCCACGGACCAGGAACGCCAGTCCTCGCGTCATCGCCACGAGACGTCCGCGTTCGTCCGGACCGGCGATCCACACCCGCCGGGTGTGGCGGACCAGGATCCGCGCCCGCTCGGGCAGCTCCGGCAGCCGCAGGTTGTTCTCCGAGCCGTCGACCTTGAGGTACGCCTGGCGCCCGATGCGCCGGCCCGGCACGAAGCTGACGGAGACCGGCCGGAACGGGAACCGCTCGATCAACTGCAGGGTGCCGCGGCGGGTGAAGAAGTGCCGCAACCCCGGCGCGGCCAGTTCCAGCACCACCGGGACGGCCAGCACGGTGAGCCACAGCCAGCCGATCATCAGCACGACGCCGAACACCGCGACGGCGAACAGGACGTGCCCGACGGCACGGCGATCCGCCCGCGCGAGGCAGGTCCCGACCCAGTTCTCCACACCGATCTTCGGGATCATCTCTGCACACGCGCCGGAATCAGCTGCGGCACGCCGCGGAACGTGACGACGGTGTTCCCCGCCGAGTCGGGCGGCACGAACCACACGCGCTTGTGGCGCGCGATCCGCCCGCGCAGGAAGGGACCGACGCTCAAGGTCAACAAAAGAGGCGGTGACGACAACACGACCAGACGCCCTCCTTCCCACTTCACATGGGCGAAATGCCACGGTTCACCTTCCGGTAAACGCACCGGACGGCGACGCGTCACCACCCACAGCACGACCGCGGCGAAGAAGAGCAGGACCAGCGCCACCGGTGAGGACCACGACCACACCAGTACCAGCACGAACTGGAGCGCGAAGGCCGCACCGGCGAGAACGGTCCACATCAGGGCACGACGGCTCGCCCGGTCGACACAGTGCCGGGTCCACCGATCGTCGAGCGCCGTCACCTCGGTGGACGGCTTGTTTGGCACGACCACCTGTCAACCGTACAGGTGACACTTCCCTTGATCAGTGAAGCTAAGTTAGGCTTGCCTAACCTTGAGGAGGTGCAGCGGTGACCGACACCCAGACCAAGCGCCCACCGGCGCCGCACGCCGCGGAACGCGCTCGCACGATCGCGGCTCGCGGTGGTCACGCCGCACTGCTCCCTCAGGCGGGCAACCGCACCAGCCCGTTGTTCCACCACGTGCACCCGTGCGGCACGACGATCTTGCTGCTCGCCGACGAACACCCGCTGGTCGGACAGCTGTGGCAGGCACCGCGGACCGAGGTGACCGCGATGCTGGAGATCGCCGACCAGGCGCCGGTGCCGTTGCGCGAACCGGTTCGCGGGCTGCTGTGGCTCACCGGCTGGGTCTCCGCGCTGGACGGGCAGGAGGCACGCGACGAGATCCTCAAGATCGCCGACGTGCGGCCGGACCACCGGCTGCTCGACGCGGGTCACGGCGCTTCGGTGCTGAGGCTCACACCCGCGTCGCTGGTGATCGCCGACGCCGAGGGCACGTCGTCGATCCGGCCGGAGCAGTTCGCGAGCGCGACGCCGGATCCGTTCTGCCGCAACGAGGACCACTGGCTGCGGCACCTGGAGGCCGCACACCGCGACGTCGTGGGCCAGCTCGCCCGCCACCTGCCGGAGGAGCTGCGGCACGGCCACGTGCGGCCGCTCGGGCTCGACCGGTTCGGGCTGCGGCTGCGGGTCGAGGCCGAGTGCGACGACCACGACGTGCGGATCGCGTTCTCCAAGCCGGTCAGCACGGCCCAGGAACTCGCCGCCGAGCTGCGGCGGCTGATGGGCTGCCCGTTCCTCTCCCAAAGGTAGCCTCGCGCGGGTGACCTTGATTCCGGCGGAAGAGAAGCGCGGCTACCAGCTGGAACTGCTGATCGTCTTCAGCATGACGCTCGGGTTGTCCGGTCTGCGCAGTCTCGTGCGCCTGATCGACAGCCTGCTCCAGCCGACGCCGCTGAACCAGCAGTCGGTCGCGATCAACGTCCCGCAGGCGCGCGCCGACCTGCTGGACCTCGTGGCGCAGCTGCTCGGCGTGCTGCAGCTCGCCGCGTGGGGCGGCATCGGCCTGTACCTGTTGTGGCGCACCGGGATCAAGCTGCGCGTGATCGGGCTCGACGGCACCCGCAAGCTCGCCGACTCCCTGGGTGCGCTCGGGCTCGCCGCGATCATCGGCATCCCCGGTCTCGCGTTCTACTTCGCGGCGTGGGCGCTCGGGCTGAACCTCGCCGTGCAGCCGTCCACTTTGGACAACCAGTGGTGGATGAGCGTGGCGCTGATCCTGGCCGCCGCCGGCAACGCGTGGGCGGAGGAGGTGCTCGTCGTCGGGTACCTGATCACGCGGCTGGAGCAGCTCGGGTGGCGGCGGTACACGGCGCTGTTCGCGGCGGCGGTGCTGCGCGGTTCGTACCACCTCTACCAGGGCTTCGGCGGGTTCGTCGGCAACCTGGTCATGGGGCTCGTCTTCGGCTTCTACTGGCAGCGGACCAGGCGCCTGTGGCCGTTGGTGATCGCTCACACGATCCTCGACGTCGTCGCGTTCGTCGGTTACACAATGTTGCGTGGCAAAGTCAGCTGGTTGCCCTAATGATTCGACGGTAGAAACCGGAAACAGCCGTCAATCGTTGCGATTTCAGGTCCAGCAGCGGCGATTTGTGCTGTTCAGCGTTACGCTCGTTCGGTGACTGCGCACACGATCGCTGAGACCGAAGCACTCCCGGACGCCGCGCCCCGCGTGGACAGCGAGGTCGGCCCGTTGCGCACGGTGCTGCTGCACCGGCCGGGCAACGAGCTCAAGAGGCTCACCCCGCGCAACAACGACCAGCTGCTCTTCGACGGCGTGCCGTGGGTCGGCAGGGCCCAGGAGGAGCACGACGCGTTCGCCGCGACGCTCACCTCGAAGGGCGTCGAGGTCCTGCTGCTGGCCGACGTGCTGGTCCAGGCGTTGGAGGACAACCGCGCGCGCATCGCGGGCATCCACAGCGCCGTCAACGAGCGCCGCCTCGGCATCGACCTGGCCGACGCGCTGCGCAGCCACCTCACCTCGCTGCCGGCGCCGCAACTGGCGCAGGTGCTGATGACCGGTATGACGTTCGAGGAGCTGCCCGCCGCCGAGGGCGCGTCGCTGGTGCGCAAGATGCACCTGCCGATCGACTTCGCCGTGGACCCGTTGCCGAACCTGCTCTTCACCCGCGACTCGTCGGTCTGGGTCGGCGACCGCGTGGCCATCACGTCGCTCGCACTGCCCGCCCGCGACCGCGAGACGACGCTGACCGACCTGATCTACGCCTACCACCCGCGGTTCCGCCGCACGGGCCGCGCGTACGGCGCGCACTCCGCGCCGCTGGAGGGTGGCGACGTGCTGCTGCTGGCGCCGGGCGTCATCGCCATCGGCGTCGGTGAGCGCACGACCCCGGCGGGCGCGGAGTCGTTCGCCCGCTCCGCGCTCGCGGACGGTCTCGCGCACACGGTGCTGGCGGTGCCGATCGAGCAGGAACGCGCCACGATGCACCTCGACACCGTCTGCACGATGGTCGACCGCGACGCCGTGGTGATGTACCCGGCGATCAGGCACACGCTGACGGCGTACCCGATGCGGTCCGACGGCAGCGGTGGCGTGCGTGTGGACGGTCCCGTGCCGTTCCTCGACGCGGCCGCAGAGGCGATGGGCATCGAGCGCCTGCGGGTGATCGACACCGGCCTCGACGTCGTCACCGCCGAGCGCGAGCAGTGGGACGACGGCAACAACACGCTGGCGGTCGGGCCCGGTCTCGTCGTGGCGTACGAGCGCAACGTGGAGACGAACGCGCGCCTGGAGGACGCCGGCGTCGAGGTGCTGCGCATCGCCGGTTCCGAACTGGGATCAGGCCGCGGCGGCCCCCGGTGCATGTCGTGCCCGATCGACCGCGCACCATTGGTGTGATCGTCAGGTATGCCTAACCTTTGTTTGGATCACCTTTCCAAACAAAGGTTAGCTTTTCCTGGAATGCAGGCCTGATCGTTTTCGGCTAACGTACTCCTCATGGCCTCGAACGTGAAGAAGATCCTGTCCAAGAAGTCGAAGTTCCACGAACTCCTGCAGGCACAGGTCGGCAACGAGTTCTCCGCTTCGCAGCAGTACATCGCGCTCGCCGTGTGGTTCGACAACGAGGACCTCCCGCGCCTCGCGTCGCACTTCTACAAGCAGGCTCTCGAAGAGCGCAACCACGCCATGATGATCGTGCAGTTCCTGATGGACAACGACATCGCGGTCGCCATTCCCGGCACCGAGGCGCCGATCAACGACTTCAAGTCGCCGCGCGACCTCGTCGACCTCGCCCTGCGCCAGGAGCAGCAGGTCACGGACCAGATCGTGGCGCTCGCCAAGGCCGCCCGCGAGGAGGGCGACTACATCGGCGAGCAGTTCATGCAGTGGTTCCTGAAGGAGCAGGTCGAGGAGGTCTCCTCGATGAAGACGCTGCTCACGATCATGGACCGCGCCGACGGCAACATGTTCTACGTGGAGACGTTCCTCACCCGCGAGTCGGTGGGTGACGAGGGCCCCGACGCGGGCGCGCCGACCGCCGCCGGTGGCGCGCTCTGAGTTTTCTTCGCACGCTTGAGTGCCTGATCACAAAAGGCCCGCCTCGGCGGGCCTTTTTCAGTTGTTGAGGCGGGCGGCCTGCCGGGTCAGATATTCCCGCTCGGCCAGGTTCGACGCTTTCTCCGCCGCATCGACGTAGAGTCTCGCTGCCGTTCCCAGGTCGCCGTCGCGCTCGTGCAGGTAAGCGGCCACCGCAGAGTAACGGGGCAAAGAATCGTCCAGTTCCGCCAACGCCTTCAGCCCGGCGCGCGGCCCGTCGGCCTCCCCCACGGCCACGGCGCGGTTGAGCCGGACGACGGGACTGTCGGTCAGCTTCGCCAGTTCGTCGTACCACTCGACGATCTGCACCCAGTCGGTCTCCGCCGCTTCCGGTGCGTCCGCGTGCAGCGCCGCAATGGCCGCCTGCGCCTGGAACTCGCCCAGCCGGTCCCGCGCCAGTGCCGCCTGGAGGATCTCGACGCCCTCGGCGATGAGCCTCGTGTCCCACTTCCCGCGGTCCTGCTCGGCGAGCGGAACCAGCCTGCCGCCCTCCGTCCGGGACGCGCGGCGGGCGTGGTGCAGCAACATCAGGGCGAGCAGGCCCGCGACCTCCGGGTGGTCGATCGCCGCGAAGAGCTGACGGGTGAGCCGGATGGCCTCGGCGGCCAGGTCGACGTCACCTGAGTAGCCCTCGTTGAAGACCAGGTAGAGCACCCGGAGCACGGTCGCGACGTCGCCGGGCTGGTCGAACCGCACGTCACCGACGGTCTTCTTGGCCCTGCTGATGCGCTGGGCCATCGTGGCCTCCGGCACCAGGTAGGCCTGGGCGATCTGGCGGGTGGTCAGCCCGCCGACGGCGCGGAGAGTGAGCGCCACCGCCGACGACGGGGTCAGCGACGGGTGCGCGCACAGGAAGTAGAGCTGCAACGTGTCGTCGGTGTCGCTCGCCGGACCTTGCTCCGGTTCGGCGTCGACGAGATCCTCCCGCCTGCGCCGGGCCGTGTCCGCCCTCGTCGCGTCGAGGAACTTGCGCCAGGCCGCCGTGACCAGCCACCCCTTCGGGTCTCGCGGCGGGTCGTCCGGCCACATGCGGACGGCCTCGACCAGCGCGTCCTGCACGGCGTCCTCGGCCGCCGCGAAATCTGCTCCGCGGCGGACGAGGATGCCGAGCACGGCCGGCGTGAGGCTCCTGAGCAGTGCCTCGTCCACGTCTACTCCGTGATCGTCGGCGCGTTGCCGTAGAAGGGACGGATCTCCAGCCACTCGTGGATCGGCTTGCCGTCCTTGCCCGGCGCCGCCGACAGCTCCCCCGCCAGTTCGAGCGCGCGCTCGTAGCTGTCGGTGTCGATGATCATCCAGCCGGCGATGAGGTCCTTCGTCTCCGCGAACGGCCCGTCGGTGACCGGCGGCCGGCCCTCACCGTCGTAGCGCACCCACGCACCTTCCTGGGCGAGCGCCTGGCCGTCGACGAACTCACCGGTGGACCTGAGCTTGTCCGCGAAGTCGTTCATGTACTGGATGTGCGCGGTGATCTCGTCCTGGGACCACTGGTCCATCGGCACGTTGTTCACCGGGGCAGGGGCGCCGCGGTAGTGCTTGAGCAGCAGGTACTTGGCCATCTCGGAGGTCTCCTCTGGTGCTGTCGCGACCCATCTTGGCCGCTTTCACCACGGGGACGGAGCCGTTCCCTGCTTCTCGACACGACCGCTCAAGATTTTTCCGCTAGTTGTGGCAGTCCTGGTCGTTGCGCGAGATGAACGCCGCCACGAGCTTGCCGTTGGCCACCCCGAAGACGAAGCGGGCAGCGGGGTTGCCGTCGGCGTCGGCGACGTAGGAGTAGTTCGGCCCCGTCGGCCTCAGGTTGGTGTACTCGGCCTTGAGCTTCTGCTCCGTCGCGCCCACTCCGACGCCGTCGGACGTCATGTCCGGGTTGAACGGGATGGAGGCGACACCGCCCTTCGCCGACACCCAGGTCTTCTCGCCCGTGCCGATGATCTCGTGGAGTGTGCAGGCGTCGGTCGGCTTGCCGCCTTCGAGCACGGGACCGATCAGCTTGGCGTCCAAGGCGGCCTGCCTCGACATACCGAGCTTGAGCTTGCCGTAGCCGAACGAGTCGATCACGGGCTTGGCGGGTGGCGGCGGAGGCGGGTTGGTCACCGTGTGCGTGACGACCTCGGTGACCACCGTGGCCTGCGGTGTGGACGTGGACGTGGCGTTGTCGTCCGGCTTGGGCGCGGGCGTGGACGTGCACGCGGTCAGGCCGAGAGCAGCAGCGATGGTGATGATGACGAGCGAGCGGTTCATTTTTCTTTCCCCCAGAAAGTGTCGTTCTCAGATCCACAACGGGCCGCAGTCGGCACCGTTCGCGACGAGCTTGATGCCGGAGATCGTTTCCGTGAGCTCGTGGTAGTCCTCGGACCTGGTGATGCTGAAGAACACGTAGTAGCTGTTGGCGTCCACCGCCGCGGTCCAGCCTCCGCGATACTCGTGAGCGCCCGGATAGAGGTTCTTCACGTCGGCGAACGTCGAGCCGACGCCGATCCCCTTCGAGGTCTTGGCCTCGACGGGAAGGGTGATCGCCACCACACCGCGCTGCTTCGAGATCGTGATCTTGCTGTCTGACAGGCAGGGGCCGTCGTCGGCGCCCTGCCAAGTCAGGTTGGTCTCGCCCGTGCCTCGCGCCTCTTCGAGCGTCATGCCCAGCTTCAGAGCGCCGTAGCCGAGGCGGCTGTCGACGTTCACCACGGCCTGCGGTGCGGGCGGGTTGGTGACGGTGGTGGTCACGACCTCGGTGACCACGGAGGTCGACGGCGCGGTGGTGGACGGCGGCTGCGTCACCGGTGCGGCGTTCTGCTCCGGCGTGGGCGTGGACGTGCACGCGGTCAGGCCGAAGGCGGCGGCGATGGCGACGAGAACGATGGAGCGCTTCATTTTTCTTTCCCCCCAGAAAGTGTTTTCTTCAGTTGATGACGGAGACGGTCAGAGCGCGGCCATGGCGCACTCGGAACCGCCCCATTCCCCCATGAGCTTGATGCCGGCGACCTTGCCCGTGTCGCTGAAGCCGCCGTTCACCACGAACCAGTACTCGTAGCCGTCGACGTCCGCGGCAAAGCCTGCGCGGTACTCCTCCGCGTTCGGGTAGGCCTTCTTGACCTCGGCGACCGTCGAACCGATGCCGATCCCCCTGGACGTCTTCGCCTCCGCCGGCAGCGAGATGCGGATCACGCCCTGCTTCTTCGAGATGGCGACCCTGTCGTCGGACGCACATCCGAGGGCGTCGAACGACACGCTCGTCTGGCCGGTCGCCCGCGCCTCCTCCAGCGTCATGCCCAGCTTGAGCGCGCCGTAGCCGGGACGGCCGTCCGCCTGCGGCTTGGGCGGGTTGGTGACCGTGGCGGTCTCGACCTCGGTGACGACGGACGGCGACGGCGTGGATGCCGGGGTCTGCGCGGCGGCGTGCTGGTCCGGCGTGGACGTGCACGCGGTCAGACCGAGAGCGGCGACTGCAGCGGAGACAAAAGCAATCTTGACGTTGTTCTTCATTTCAAGCCCCCCAGGCTTTTGTTTCGACACCCCATGAGACGTCGACATTGTGAAGCGGTTGCGAAGTTCGTTGTCACAGAAAAGTCACAACGAACCAAATACCAAAAGAATGCACACCGAACAGCCCGCCACGATTTCCCCGTGGCGAGGTGTCAGGATTCCGATGGCTGTACATCCCCAGGCGCCGTTCGGACATCCATAAGACGCCGGGACCGCATGGCGGTTGTCAGAGGTGTGTCACGAAGGGGTAACGCCACCCGTTCGGACCAGCGTGGATGCTGAGGTTCCGCCGCACCCCCAAGAGCGGCGGAACCTCAGCAAGATCAAATGGTCAGACCGCCGAGCAGTCGTTCGCGTCGAGGCGCATGAGGACTGCGGTCACCGACGAGCCGTCGGTTTCGAAGACGTACGACCAGGCCGGAGTCGCGGCCATTTTCGCGAACAGGGTGGAACCGCTCTGCGTGGCGTTCGGATAGGCGGCCTTCACCTGGTCCACCGTCGAACCGACGGTGATTCCCTTGGGCGTCTTGGCGTAGCCCGGCACAGTTATCCGCACGATTCCCCGGACCGGAGAAATGATCACGGCGTTGGCGTCGGGCACCGACTTCGTCGCGTACGCCTTGCACCGGTTCTCCGGGTCGGCGGCGCTGCTCGGTTCGATCAGCGATCCGGTGGCCAGCGCGTCGGCCTCGGACATGCCGAGCTTGAGCGACCCGAACTGGCCCGGCTGTGCCTGCGGTTGAGGCGGCGCCGGGATGGCGGGGATGGTCGTCTTGTTCGTCGGCTGGCCGGTCTCGGTCTTGACGGAGCTGGAGCTGTTCGAGTTCGGCGGTGGGTCGACGGTGACGATCGCGGTCGAGGTGAACGTGCTGACCGCCGTGGTGGTCGTGGTCGCGGAGGCGCTCGAGGTGGACGTGGGCAGCAGGTCGCCCGCCGTGTCGTCGGACCGGGGCAGCTGGGTCAGCGCGGCGCCGGCACCGACCAGCACCACCAGGGCGAACGCCGTCGTCGTGGCCGAGCGCCGTCGTCGGCGCCGCTCGGCACCGCGCACGACCGCCTCGGTCGCGTCCGGCGTGCTGTGGACGTCCAGCCGATCGTCGCTGAAGAGCCTGCGCAGCTCGTCGTCGAGGTCCACCGGTCAGTCCTTTCCCAGGCGGGTGCGAAGACTCGCCATCGCCTTGCTGCTCTGGCTCTTGACCGTGCCGCAGGAGATTCCGAGCGCGTTCGCGATCTCGGCCTCGGAGAGGTTCTCGTAGTAACGCAGCACGATCACCGCGCGCTGCCGTGGCGGCAACGACCGCAGTGCTTGCCAGAGCGGTTCGTTTTCGAGCCTGCTGAGCTCGGGAGCGACAACGCCGCTGTCGGGGAGGTCCGCCACGAGGTTCTCGCGGCGCCTCCTGCGCCAGATGCTGATGTGCGTGTTGGCCATCGCCCGGCGGACGTACGCGAGCGGGTCGTCACCCTTGCGCTGCACGGACACCCAGCGCGAGCCGACCTTCTCCAGCACGGACTGCACCAGGTCGGCGGCGTCGTGCGGGTTTCCGGTCAGGGCGTGCCCGTAGCGGAGAAGTCCGGGCATGGACATGCGCACGAACTCCGCGAAGTCCCCCACGGTTTCCGCTCTTCCCCCACCGCTGTCGGCGGTCAACTCCAGTCGCAGCACCGCCGTCACGGCCACGTCCCCCTCCCCGAAGCAACTGGCTTCAGGGAGATCACGCCCGACTAGACGGATCGGTTGCCCAACTCAATCACAGAACGGCAACGGCTTCCGGTAGAACGAACGAACCGTCAGGCTCGCACGGGAAGTCGTGCACCTCCAGCACCGCCGCGACCGGGATCTGCCCGTAGACGTGCGGGAACCACAGCGGCGAGTCCGCCACCGCCTCCCACCTGACCGGCGCGTCGACCAGCTTCGGGTCGATCACGAGCAGCAGCAGCTCGCTCTGCCCGTGGAAGAACTTGCCCGCCGTCACGTGCACCACACCGCGGTCGGAGCAGTGCACGAAGTCCTCACCGGCGGGCGAGATCGACCCGGCCGACCGGGCGGCTGCCCAGCCGGCCTTCGAGATGATGTGCAGCAGCACTTATCCACAGCTCCCTGTGGACAACACTGTGGACAACCTGTGCATCAACGCAGCGTGATCTGGCGGCCGCGAAGGCCGTCACGGGCACGGCGCTCGGCGTCGGTCAGCGGCTCGTCGGAGGCCAGGGCCTCCAGCAAACGCTTGCCCAGCGCCTCGGCCGGGTCGGCCCACTCGCGGGCGTGCATCTCGCGGTCGAGGTCCCACACCGGCACCAGCAGGCCGTGCGCGCGGAACGAACCGGCGTAGCGCGAGCCCTCGCCGAGGTCCAGCTCACCGCGGGCGGCCAGGCGCGCCATCGCGGGCAGCAGCTTCTCCTCTGGCTCCGGGCGAACCCAGCGCAGGTGCGCCTTGTCGCCCGCGTCCACCCAGTACGCGGCCTTCACGCCGGGGGCGTCGAGACGCTCGGTCGGCAGGATCGCGGCGTTCGCGCGCTCCAGCGACAGCGCGACGTCACCCGAGGGCTCGGTGCCCTCCGGCATCCACCACACGAAGTCGGTGTGCAGCACGGGAACGATCTCGGCCTCGGGGTCGAGCAGGTCCTGCAGGCGGCCGGGGTTCTCACCGTTGTCCGGACCGACGACCGGCAGCACGTCACCGGTCTTCGCCTGCTGCGCCCACTGCAGCGCCCGCGCCAGGTCGCGGCTGATGTCGCCGGACCGCGTCTGCACCTGAAGGCCGACGAACGGCACGTCGTCGCCGCGGATCAGGCCGGCGGCGGCCATCGGCAGCACCGTGGCGAGCGTGACCTCGCGACCGTCCTTGACCGGCAGCTTCGCGACCGCCGACGGCACGAACTCGCGCAGCGCGATGAGCTCGCACTCGGCGGCGAGGCCCTCGAACGGCCGGGACACGATCACGTCCGTCGCGCCACCGGGTGCGCCGTGGCAGGCCTTGTAGCGCTTGCCGGACCCGCACGGGCAGGGCTGCTTCGGGTTGATCCCGTCCTTCGGTGCGTCCTTGACCGCAGTCCGCTTGGCCACCTCGGCCCTCCTCGTGTTCAGGCTTCTCAGGTCGCCAAGTTAGCCGTCAGCAGGCGGCGGGTGTTCGCCGGGGCGTTCGTCGCGAGGTAGCGGACCCCCAGGTCACGGCACAGCGCGACGTCCTCGGCGCTGTCCACGGTCCACACGTACGTCTCGTGCCCGGCGCGCCTCGCCCGATCGACGTAATCGGGGTCGTTGCGCAGCACGTGCACACCAGGCCCGGTGTAGTCGGCGAACGAGGGCAACGCGCCGCTGCGGTACCGCCCGAGACGGTCGAGCAGCAGCACCGTCCGCACGTCCGGCGCCATCTCCCGGAACACCTTCACGGCCGTGGGCGAGAAGGACATCATGACGATCTGGGCGTCGAGCTTGTGCCTCTTCAACGCCTCGACGAGCTTGCGCTCGACCTCGTTGCGGTACCGGACCGGGTGCTTGGTCTCGACGAAGAGCTGCACGTTCGTGTCCCTGACCAGGTCCAGCAGCTCGTCGAGCACCAGAAGCTCGGCCTTCTGCCCGTGGCGGTGCCAGCTGCCGTAGTCGTGCCTCTGCAGCTCTTCCAGCGTGAGCGCGCTGACCGTGCCACGGCCGTTCGACGTGCGGGTGAGCGTGCGATCGTGCACACACACGATCTCGCCGTCCTTCGACAGCCGGATGTCGCACTCGAGTCCGTCCGCGCCCTCCTGCAAGGCCAGCTCGTAGGCGCCGATGGTGTGCTCAGGACGGTCGGTGGACGCGCCACGGTGCGCGACGACAGAAGGCAGCTGCACAAGCCCAGACGATAGTGTCTCCGCAACAATTTGAGTCATCAATCAAATCGGCGTGGACGAAACGCGGATCGCGACTTACCGTCCCGCTTTGTGACGTTCGACCAGCGCGATCCCGCCTTCATCGCCGACCCGTACCCGGCCTTCTCCGCCCTGCGCGAAGCCGGTGAGGTGCATCACCACGAGCAGATGGGCGTCGCCGTCGCTGTCTCGCACGCCGCCTGCTCGGCGGTGCTGCGGCACCGTTCGCTCGGCAGGATCTGGTCGGACGTGAAGCCGGTCGAGCAGTTCATGGCCTTCAACCTGCTGCACCGCAACTCGCTGTTGGAGAACGAGCCGCCCACGCACACGCGCCTGCGCCGGCTGGTGGCCGCCGCGTTCGGCCGCGGGCACGTCGAGCGCCTGCGGCCGTGGGTCGCAGAGCTCGCCGACAGGCTCGTCGACGAACTGGTCGGCGAGATCAAGGACCAGGGTCAGGCCGACCTGCTGGCCCACGTCGCCGCGCCGCTGCCGGTCGAGGTGATCGCCGAGCTGCTGGGCGTCCCCGGACAGGACCGCCACCTGCTCCAGCCGTGGTCGAACGCCATCGTGAAGATGTACGAGTACGGCCTGCCCGCCGAGCAGCAGCAGGCGGCCGAACGCGCCGCCGCGGAGTTCGTCGCCTACCTGCGCGAACTGATCGCGTTGCGGCGCAAGACCCCCGGCGCCGACCTCGTCTCGGACCTGGTCGCGGTCACCGACACCGACGGCGCCAGGCTCACCGAGGACGAGCTCGTCGCCACCGCGGTGCTTCTGCTGATGGCGGGCCACGAGGCCACGGTCAACGTGATCGGCAACGGCGTCTACGCCCTGATGCGGCACCGTTCGCAGTGGGAGCGTCTCTCGCCGGAGATCATGCCCACCGCCGTAGAGGAGCTCATCCGCTACGACTCGCCGTTGCAGCTCTTCGAACGCACCGCCACCGAACGCGTGGAGATCGCCGGACACGTCGTCGAGCCCGGCCAGAAGATCGCCGCGCTGCTCGGTGCGGCCGCACGCGACCCGCTGGTCTTCGAGAACCCGGACACGCTCGACGTCGGCCGCGAGAAGAACCAGCACCTCGGCTTCGGCATGGGCATCCACTACTGCCTAGGTGCGCCGCTGGCCCGGATCGAGGTGGAGGCGGCGCTGTCGTCGCTGCACCGCAAGCTGCCCGGTGCGGTGCTGGCGGAGGAGCCGAACCGGCGGGCGGAGTTCGTGATCCGCGGGCTGCACTCGCTGGCGCTCGGCAACGGAGAGTGATCAGCCGACCCAGGCACTTCGGGCCAGAACAACGGCCTTGAACAAGTCAGCAGCGGGGCCTCGAACGAAATACATGTTTACTCTCATGGTTCGGCCCCGCTCGACCGTTGATCGTCGCACCAACTCTCCCGCCCGGCCGCCAACCCGTCCACTGGACGTAGGCGCGGTGCGGGGACCGGGCCCGCGTCCTCGCGCACCCGGAGCAACCAATGCGCAGACGTTTGATGATCGCGGGCGCTGCCGTGTCCGCGTTCGTGCTCGGCCTGCTCGGTCCCGCAGGCGTCGCCGTAGCGGGTCCGGTGGGCCTCGCCGCCGGTTTCGAGGACGACGACGCGAACCTCAACCCGCAGGGTTCGATCAACTTCGACTGGAACAGCTTCTCGCCCGCCACCTGGACGGGCACACCAGGCGTCAGAACCGCGAACAAGATCACCTCCGGCTGGGCCTTCACGGGCCTGGAGGACCGGCAGGCGACCACGTCCGACTCGGGCTTCGCGGGCGGCACCAAGCAGGACGACAGCTGTGCGACCGTCGGCACGGCGAAGGCGTCCAACAAGGACGACCTCAAGCGCGTCTACGTCGCGAGCAAGACCGTTGGCAGCAACGTGTACCTGACGCTCGCGTGGGTCCGCATCCCCCAGAACACCACGTCGCCGTCCGCGCACGTGGCCTTCGAGTTCAACAAGGGCACCACTGCTTGTGCGGGTACCTCCGGACTGGTGCAACGGTCCGCCGGTGACATGTTGATCGTTTACGACTTCGAGGGCGGCGGCACGCCGGTCCTGAAGCTCTCCCGCTGGATCACCTCCGGCTCGTGCGAGGTCGGCAGCAACTCCCCGCCGTGCTGGGGCACCGCGACGACGCTGTCCAGCGGCGTCGCCGAGGCGGCCGTCAACACCGGCGCGACCGCGCAGGACACCGTCGCTCCGACGACCGAGACGCTCGGCCTGCACGAGTTCGGTGAGGCCGGCATCAACCTGACCGCCGCCGGCGTCTTCGCGCCCGGCGTGTGCGAGGGCTTCGGCAAGGCCTACGCCGTCAGCCGCAGCTCCGGTCAGTCGTCGACCGCGCAGATGAAGGACCTGGTGGGGCCGGGCAACGTCAACATCCGCAACTGCGGCACCGCCGCCGTGACGAAGCTCGGCAGCGATGGCGGCAGCCAGGCCGGCGCCGTCTTCACGCTGTACAACGGCTCCGACACCACCGGCACCGTCAGGGGCACCTGCACCGTGCAGGCGAACGGCTCGTGCACCCCGCAGTTCACCGACCTGCCCGTCGGCACCTACACCGTGGACGAGACAACGGTTCCCGCCGGTTACGACAAGGACCCGACCTTGCCGTACACGTTCACCGTCGCGGCCGGTGAGAACAAGCAGCTGACGTTCACCGACCCGGCGCGTCCGGCGACCGTGAACGTGCTGAAGAAGGACGACGCCAACAACAACGTGCCTGGCGCGGTCTTCACGCTCTACAACGGAACGGGCACCGGCGGCACCGTCGTCGGCACCTGCACCACGGACGCCTCGGGTGTCTGCCAGCCGCCGTTCACCAACCTGCCGGCGGGCACGTACACGATCGACGAGACGACCACCCCGACCGGCTACGTGAAGGACTCGGACCTGCCGGAGACCTTCACCGTCGCCCGCGGCGAGACGAAGAACCTCTCGTACACGAACCCGAGAACCTTCAAGGTGATCGTGCTCGTGTGCCGCGAAGCAGACAGCAAGCTGTACCCGAGCGCGGTCACGATCGACGGCCAGGCTTCGGGCAACACGCTGTCTTCGGCACAGGCGTCGTCCGCAGGACTGAGTGAAGCGGCGCTGTGCGGTATCTCGACCGGGCAACGCGGAGGGCTGCAGACCGGCAACCACTCCGCCAACCCGATCGGCATCAGCTAACGACGCGGATATCGCTTCGGGAGCTTGAAACCTCGCTCCTTCAGCACCTTCCGCAACCGATCCGGGTAATCGGTGATCAGGCCATCGATCCCGGTGTCGATCATCTCGTGCATCCGTGACTCCTCGTTCACAGTCCACGGGATGACAGCGAGGCCCTGTCCGCGGGCTTCGGTGACCAGTTCCTTCGTGGTCATCGTGTGCACCGGGGACAGGGCCTTCGCGCCGAAGCTCTTCACCGCGCGGGCAACACTGCCGCCGAAGTCGTCCAGGTTCAGGCCACCCGTCCACGGCGAACCGGGACGCAGGAACTCCGGCTGGGTCAGCGCCACCAGCGGGATGCGCGGCTCGACCTCGCGCAACCGCATCAGCGTGCCCCAGTCGAACGACTGGATCGTCACGTTCGCCAGGAAGCCCGAGCGGCGGATCTCGTGGACCGCGCGCCGCACGAACTGCTCACGTGGCGCGGTCTCGTGCGGCGCCGCGGCCTCGACCTTGGTCTCGATGTTGAACCGGACGCCCCACGCCCGGTGCCTGCGCGCGAGGTCGAAGAGCTCGGCCAGCGTGGGCATGCGGGCGCCCGGCGACAGTTCCTGGTCCGGGTACTGCGACCACCTGGTGCTGCCGCAGTCCAACGTCCGCACCTGGGCGAACGTCAGGTCCTTCACGTACTTGCCCGCGTAGGGGAACTCGGGGTCACCGGGGAACGCAGGCGCGGTGTCGAGGCACTTCGAAGGGTTCGTCTTGCGGTCGTGGGTGATGACCTCACGGCCGTCCTCGGTGATCTGGAGGTCGAGCTCCAGCGTCGTCACACCGAGCTCGAGCGCCTTGCCGAACGCCTTGAGCGTGCTCTCCACCGTGAGGCCGATGCCACCGCGGTGTGCCTGGAGGTCGAAGTCCCTGTCGTGCGCCTGAGCGGCGCCTGGTGCGGCCATTGCGATCACCAGCGCCCCGACGAGTGTCCGCATCCACCCAACCTGGCACTCCCCGAGGAGCACCGGAAGGTCCTAGCAGGCGAACTCAGCGTGGCGAACCGGAAGCGCGAACGGGACGCAACGGCGGTTCGGGAGCGTCCTTGACCTCGACCACGCGCATCAGCCGGACGGACGCGGCGTCCACCGGCAGCAGGAGCGTGGTGATCCGGCGGACGACCAGCGCGGTCGCCACCGCGACCCCGGCCAGCAGCAGGTCACCGAACGCGTGCAGCAGCACCCCGTCGGCCAGGGCCTGGGTGCTGTCGCGGAACGACCACAGGACGGTGATCACGAACGTCAGCCCCGACGCCATCCACAGGCCCCACCACCGGCGCACGAGCTTCGACGGGCGGGGACGTTCACCGGCGGGCCTGCGGGCCACCGCGTGTTCGAGCTCGGCGAGCACCGAACCGGGCACGACGAGGTTCATGCCGGGCACGAGCAGCCCGACGAGCGCCGCGGCGTCCGAGCGGGACGGTCCGTAGCCCACGAGCGTCGCGGCCACGTTCCGCGCGCGCCGCACCCACAGCAGGGTGAGCACGAGCGACAGCAGGCAGCCGGTGATCGTGATCGCCGCGGACGACACCACCATCGCGTCCGACGCGCTGACCACACCGGCCGAGAGCGCGCCGAACCGGCTCAGCGCGACCAGCACGTACCGCCAGATCTCGGACAACGCGCCCCAGACCGCGACGGCGGCGAGGAGCCAGAGCGAGTTCTGCGCGGTCCTGCCCAGCCTGCGCACACCGTCGACCGAGTCGGCCTGCTCGACCGCACCGGCCACGGCCGTCGGCCAGCGCCACGCCAGCAGCGGGAAGCCCCAGCGCGGCGTGACCGGGTAGTTCGGCGGGCCGCCGTACGACAGCTTCTGCGACCGCTGCGAAGGCTGCGGGTACGCACCGGGTGGCGGGGTCGCCACCCAGTCCACGCGCATCGGCTGCAGCGGCTGCACGATCAGATGACCTCGGGTTCCATGCCGTCGACGCCACCTTCGAGCGGGCGGCCGGACGCGTCCCAGTGCTGCATGCCGCCCTCGACGTTGACGGCCTCCCAGCCGTTCTGGTTGAGGTACTGCGTCACGCGGGCGGAGCGGCCACCGGCACGGCACACGACGTAGAGCTGCACGTCGTTCGGCACCTCTTCGAGACGGCCACCGATCTCGCTCATCGGGATGTGCAGCGCGCCGGGCGCATGGCCCGCGTCCCACTCGTCCTGCTCGCGCACGTCCAGCAGGACGGCGCCTTCCGGCAGCACGGCGGGAACGTCGGCGATCTCCACGCTTGGAACAGTCACGCCGTAGATGGTGCCATGCCGGAGGTTGCACGGACGTGAACCTCCGGCACGGCCTCCCCCTAGGCCACCGCCGCGACGGCGGGCCCGAGCTTCACGAGCTGGTCGTCGGTCAGCGGCAGCGAATTCCGCGTCAGGTCAGAGTTGATCTGCTCGATCCGGAAGGCGCGACCGTCCGGCCGGTAGACGTGCAGGGTCTGAGCTCCTTGCAGCACGTCGTACAGCTGGTACACCGTGCCGTCACGGGCGACCGCACGGCGAGGTGCGCGGCAGGTCCCGGTCGCCCAGAGCGCCTCGTCGGCCGCCGCGGACGGGGTGGTGGTGAAGCTGCCCGTGGAAAGCCGCACGCTGCCCTTGCCGGTCAGGCCGCTGACGTTCAGGTCGTAGGTGTGGAGGACGTCCTCTGCCACCTGCTCGCCCACCTCCAGCTCGCCCAGCGCGGCCTCCGCCCTGGTCCGCCACGTGCGGAGCTGGTCGGCGGAGAGCCGTTCCGCACCGAAACCGCGGTCCATCGGCACGGCGGGCATCTGGATGCCGCAGTCCGCGTTCGGGTTGGCCGTGTTGGAGTGGTACAGCGGCTTCCTCACCGTCTCGGACACCCGCGGCCAGTCCGCGGGGTTGCCGACGGGCGCTGTCGGCGTGTCCTGGACCCAGAGGACACTGCCGATCCCGACGACCGCGACGACGGCCAACGTGCTCAGCACGGTTCCCGCACGCCGGGCGAACAGCCGCCGTCTCCCCCGCCTGAGCACGTCGTCCAGCGTCGTCGTGGCTGGTGGCGCGGACACGTCGAGAGCCCCGCGCAGCTCGTCTTCAACGTTCATCGAACACTCTCCGAGTCGACCGGGCTGCCGTACGCCTCGCGGAGCGTCGCCAACCCCCTGGCTGTCTGGCTCTTGACGTTGCCCTCCGAACAGCCCAGCTCAGCGGCCGTCTGCTCGATGGACAGGTCGTGGACATAACGCAGCACGAGCACGGCTCGCTGCTTGGGCGGCACCCGTTGCAACGCATCGTGCAGCTGGGAGTCGTGCTCGCCGAACCCGCCGCCGACACCGCGTTCCGGCACGTCGGCGACCGGGTGCTCACGGCCGCGCACCCGCCTCCTGCTGTCGAGGAAGAGTCGCGTCACGATCGTGCGGACGTACGCGTCAGCGCTTTCCCACCTCACGCTCGACCACTTCGCGTACGCCTTCACGAACGCGTTCTGCGCGAGCTCTTCCGCCTCCGACCAGTCACCGCACAACGCGTAGGCCGTGCGCCGTGCCCAGTCGAACCTGTTCGTGAAGAACTCCGAGAACTCCTCGTCTCGTCGCACTCCGGTCCCCCATGCTCGTGCTGCGTTCGCGTTCAATACGCGGTCAGCCCGGCCAGGGTTGCACGAACGACGAACGGGCCGCCCCGGAATGGGACGGCCCGTTCGAAGAGGTGGAACGTCAGTGCGCGATGGCCTTCTCGGCGCCCGCACCGGTGAGGGAGCGGACCTCCATCTCGGCCTGCTTGAGCGGGTCGGCCTTCTCCTTGGACAGGATCGTGCCGAGGTAGCCGAGCAGGAACGCGACCGGAATCGAGACGATGCCGGGGTTCGACAGCGGGAACAGGTGGAAGTCGACGGTCTTGAACATCGACGTCGGCGTGCCGGAGACGGCGGGCGACAGGACGATCAGGGTGATCGTCACGGCCAGACCGCCGTAGATGCTCCACAGCGCGCCCGAGGTGTTGAACCTCTTCCAGAACAGCGAGTAGAGGATCGTCGGCAGGTTCGCCGAGGCCGCGACCGCGAAGGCCAGTGCCACGAGGAACGCGATGTTCTGGCCGTTGGCGATGATGCCGCCGCCGATGGACACGAGACCGATCACGATCGCGGTGATGCGGGCGACCTTGACCTCGGAGTCCTTGTCCTCCTCCGCGCCCTTCTTGATGATGTTGGCGTAGATGTCGTGCGCGAACGACGCCGACGCCGTGATCGTCAGACCGGCGACGACCGCGAGGATCGTCGCGAAGGCGACCGCCGCGATCAGGCCGAGCAGGATCGGGCCACCGAGCTCCAGCGCGAGCAGCGGAGCGGCCGAGTTGGCCTTGCCGGGCGCCTTGTTGATCGCGTCCGGGCCGACCAGCGCACCGGCGCCGTAGCCCAGGACCAGCGTGAACAGGTAGAAGATGCCGATCAGCCAGATCGCCCACACGACCGAGCGACGGGCTTCCTTCGCCGTCGGCACGGTGTAGAAGCGCATCAGGATGTGCGGCAGACCCGCGGTGCCGAGCACCAGCGCGAGGGCGAGCGACAGGAAGTCGAGCTTGCTCGTGCCGGTCTTGCCGTACTGCAGGCCGGGGCCGAGGAGCTTCTCGCCCGCCTTCGGCGCGTTGTCGACCGCGGCACCGAGCAGGCCCGAGAGGTTGAAGCCGTACTTGCCGAGCACCCAGACGGTCATGATCGCGGCACCCGCGATCAGCAGGACCGCCTTGATGATCTGCACCCAGGTGGTGCCCTTCATGCCGCCGATGAGGACGTAGGCGATCATCAGGGCGCCGACCACGGCGATGACCAGGGCCTGGCCACCGGTGCCCGTGATGCCGAGCAGCAGGGCGACGAGACCACCGGCACCGGCCATCTGGGCGAGCAGGTAGAAGAACGAGACGGCCATCGTGGACGTCGCGGCGGCCGCGCGGACCGGGCGCTGGCGCATCCGGAAGCTCAGGACGTCGCCCATCGTGTACTTGCCGGTGTTGCGCAGCAGCTCGGCGACCAGCAGCAGCGCGACGAGCCACGCCACCAGGAAGCCGATCGAGTACAGGAAGCCGTCGTAGCCGTTGAGGGCGATGGCGCCCGCGATGCCGAGGAACGAGGCCGCGGAGAGGTAGTCACCCGCGATCGCGATGCCGTTCTGCGGGCCCGTGAAGGCGCGGCCGGCGGCGAGGTAGTCAGCAGCGGTCTTGGTGTTGCGGCTCGCCCGGATGACCACGAACAGCGTGATCAGGACGAAGACACCGAAGATGCTGATGTTGAGGATCGGGCTGGACTCGTTCACTTGCCGTCTCCCTCGATCTCACCGCGGAGCTTCTCCGCCAACGGGTCGAGGTTCTTGTTGGCGTGCCGCACGTACAGCGTCGTGATCACGAAGGTGGACACGAACTGCAGCAGGCCGAAGATGAGCCCGACGTTGATGTTGCCGACGACCTTCGTGGCCATGAAGCCGTGCGCGTAGTCCGCGAGCAGCACGTACAGCAGGTACCACGCGAGGAACAGCCCGGAGACCGGGAACACGAACTTCCGCAGCCGGTGCTTCAGCTGCGCGAAGTCATCACTTGCTTGGACGTCGACCCACTTCTGGGCATCGGCCGACTCGCTCGGGGTGTGCTCAACAGTGCTCACAGTCCCCTCCTCGCGGTTTTCGTCGTAGGTGTCAGCAACGTGACGTGCACGTGACGCCTCCAGGTGCGGTCCTGTTCTTGGTCGAGAACCGTATGGAGACTTGAGTCACTCAGGTAAGGCTCCGTTCGAGGCGTTGCGCCCAGCAGTCGGGTGATGCGACGAACGGTCAGTATGCGTAGACGAACAGCACTCTGCGTGACCGCAATCACCGTTCACCGATTCGAGTGACCAATTTTCACCCATTTGAAACGGTGTGTACTCACCGTGTCCGACCAGCTCCCCTGCGCTGATCATCGGCCATCCTGGCCTTCTCCTCGGCGGTGCCGAACCGGGCGATGTCGCGGTCGCGGATGAAGCCCAGCGGGTCCGGCGCGTGCAGCCTCAGCAGGATCTGGTTGACGTCCGCCGGCGCCCGTCGGCGGGTCGCCTTGCTCACCACGATCATCGTCATGAACGCGAGCGGAACGGTGATCAGCGCAGGTTGGGTGATGAACGCGGGCGCCCAGCGGCCGGTGTAGGAGCTGACGACGCTCACGACCTGAGCGGTGATGACCATGCCGCCGCCGACCACGAGTCCGCACACGGCGCCGACCCAGGTGAGCCCGCGCCACCAGATGCCGAGCACCAGCAGTGGGCAGAACGTCGACGCCGCGAGCGCGAACGACATGGCCACGGTCAGTGACGCATCGGAGCGCGGCAGCAGCAGAGCAAGACCGATTGCGACGAGTCCGGTGAACACGGTTGCCCACCGGAAGTCACGAACCTTGCCCGGCATGATGTCCGTCGAAACGACCCCGGCGACCGACACCACGAGACCCGACGAGGTCGACAGGAACGCCGCGAACGCACCCGCGGCGACGATCGCGCCGAGGATCTGACCGCCCAGGTTCGGCACCATCGTCTCCGGCAGCATCAGCACCGCCGCGTCCGTCTTCCCGTTCACCAGCAGCTGCGGCAGGTAGAGGCGGGACAGCACGCCCAGCACCGTCGGGAAGATGTAGAAGAGGCCGAGCAGGTACAGCACGTGCAGTGCCGTGCGGCGGGCCGCCTTGCCGTCGGGGTTGGTGTAGAAGCGGACCAGGACGTGCGGCAGGCCCATCGTCCCGAGGAACGTCGCGAAGATCAGCGAGTAGGTCCTGAGCAGCTCGGAGATGCCGCCGGTCTGCGGCCGCGTCCAGTCGTGGTTGGTCGTCGGCGAGCCCTCGACCACCGGCACCGGGCTGCCCGCCGTGAACTCCATCCGCGTGCCGGGGCTCAGCTCGTAGACGCCGCGGCCCCAGAACACCGGTCCGTCGGCGCCCCTGCCGTCGATCTGGCCGTGCACCTTCAACGTCAGCGGCTCGTCGACGCGGACCTTGACCACCTGCTCGGCCACGGTGATCGTCTCGGCCTGGGGGAACCTGATCACGCCGTCGTCGCTGATCGGCTGCGTGCCGCGGTGCGGGGAGGCGAGGAACACCACGAAGAGCACGAACGTGGGCGCGGCGATCGCGAAGAGCTTGCCCCAGTACTGGAAGGCCTGCACCAGCGTGATCGCGCGCATGCCGCCGCCGAGCACGTTGATCACCACGATGGCCGTGACGATCAGGCCGCCGAACCACGGCGGCAGGCCGGTGATCGTGGTCAGCGTCAGACCGGCCGACTGCAGCTGCGGCACCAGGTACAGCACGCCGATGCACACCACGAAGAACGTGCTGAAGTGCCGCACGTTCGCCGACCCGAGCCGCGCCTCCGCGAAGTCGGGCAACGTGTAGGCCCCGGAGCGGCGCAGCGGCGCGGCGACGAAGAGCAGCAGCGCGAGGTACCCGGCCGTGAAGCCGATCGGGTACCAGAGCGCGTCGACGCCGTCCTTGAGCACGAGCCCGGCCACGCCGAGGAACGACGCCGCGGACAGGTACTCGCCCGAGATCGCGGCGGCGTTGCGGGTCGCGGGGATCGCGCGGCGCGCCACCAGGAAGTCCGGGGTGGTGTTCGCCTTGCGGGACCCGACGTACCCGAGCAGGAACGTGACGGCCGCAACGGCGACGATGGCGCTGAGGCTCCAGATGGTGGCGTTCACGTCAACGGTCGACCATGTTCACGAAGTCCCGCTCGTGCCGTTCGGCCTGCCGGCGGAAGACCCACCCGACCCCGTAGAGGATCGGGAAGGGCGCCAGGCCGAGCACGAGCCACGGGATGGGGATGCCGAGGATCTTCAGGTCGCTGATCTGCGGGACCAGGTAGAAGGTGATCGGCAGCAGGCACATCCCGATCAGGACCGCGAACGCGAGCCCGAACGCCGACTTGAGCTGCTGCCTGATGAGGTCGCGGACCAGCTTCTCGCCGACGCTGGTCTGCTCCTCCAGTTCGATGATCGTCCGGAGCGCCTTGCCGCGCGCCTTCGTCGAGTCCGCCAGCACGACCCTGCGCCTGCGGGGCTTGCGGGCCTGCTCACCGAGCCAGGCCTCGCGGGCGGCCTGTTCGGGCTTTCCCGCGTCGTGCCTGCTCACCAGCCGCTCTTCGGCGGTCGGACGATCCGTTCCTTGAGCTCCTTGGTGTGCCGGCGGCTGACCGGGAGCTCCTTGGCGCCGTCACCGGTGCCGATCACGACCGCGTAGCCGTTCGCCGTCATCCGCAGCTCGCTCACGAGAGGCAGCGCCACGAGGTACGACCGGTGGATGCGCACGAAACCGGCGTTGGCCCAGCGTTCTTCCAGCTGGGCGAGCGGGATGCGCACCAGGTGGCTGCCGTCCTGCGTGTGCAGACGGGCGTAGTCGCCCTGCGCCTCGACGTACCGCACGGACGCGCGCGGCACGAGCTTGATGGTGCCGCCGAGCTCGACCGGGATGACCTCGTCGTCGCTCGGTTCGGCCGCCTGCGCCGAGGCGCTGGGCGCGGTGGGCGCGGGCGCCGCCGTGCGACCGACGCGGTCGGCGACCCGGGAGATCGCCTTGAGGACGCGTTCCTCGTTGATCGGCTTGTTGATGAAGTCGAGCGCGCCGACGTCGAACGCCGTGACGAGCGCGTCGCGTTCCTCCACGCCCGTCACGAAGACGAGAGCGGGCGGGTACCGGAACGCGCTGAGCACCCGTGCGAGATCCATGCCGGAGAGTCCGGGCATGTTGATGTCGGCGAACACCGCGTCGACCGGCGGCAGGCCGGACTTGGTCCTCGCCATGACCTCCTGCTCGTAGTCACCCCTCAGGATGCGCAGAGCCTCGGCGGCGTCGAAGGCCGTGAGGACGCGCCGGATGAGAGGACTGCTCTCGAGCAGGTACTTGATCTCGCTCAGGCCGCGAGCCTCGTCATCGACTGCGAGGACGAGGAGACCGGCGTTGTCTTGGATACTCACTGTGTCGGGCATCTTGCCCATCAATGTGCGGTCATGTCTACGTCAAGGGTTGACTCGACACGCCCGGTGAAACCGAACTGATGCTCACAGCCCGAATCGGGACCAGCGAGCACGTTCCTCGATGCTCGCGAGCACCTGCGTCACGAGATCGCCCGATCGGGTGGACGCGCCGGTCAGGCCGAGCTTGGCCAGCAACGGCTTGCGCGGCTCCGCGATGGTCAGCTCGGCGTCGGGAAAGCGCTTCGCGAGGACAGTGCGGATGGTGCCGATGCCGTCGACCAGACCGAGCTGCTGGGCCTTCGCGCCGGTCCAGACCTCACCGCTGAAGAGGTCCTCTTCGGTCTTGAGCTTGGCGCCGCGCCGTTCGGTGACCCACGCCTTGAACTGCTCGTGCAGATCGGCGTGCAGACCCTTGAGCCACTCGACGTCCTCCGGCTTCTCGGCCTGGAACGGGTCGAGCCGCACCTTGTTCTCCCCCGCCGTGTAGACGCGGCGCTCGACGCCCGCCTTCTCCAGCAGGCCGTCGAGGCCGAAGCCCGCGCTGACCACGCCGATGGAGCCCACGAGAGAGGTGCCGTGCGCGTAGATCTCGTCACCCGCGCACGCCAGCCAGTAGCCACCGGACGCCGCCACGTCCTCGCAGAACGCGAGCACCGGCACGTGCTTCTTGTTCGCGAGCTCCCTGATGCGCTCGGCGATCAGGGCTGACTGGGTCGGCGCACCACCCGGCGAGTTGATGAGCAGTGCCACGGCGATCAGGCGCTCGTTGTCGAAGGCGCGGTTGATGGCCGACTCGACGTTCTGGAGGCTGATCGTGTTGCGCGCGACCGGCGAGGACTGCGGGGTGATGACCCCGTGCAACCGCACCGCCGCGACGACGGGCGGCCGTTCACCCCGGTCCATGACCCTCGGCAGACGGGCCGCGATCTTGTCCGTGACGCTCATGTACTCGACAGTACGTGCGTTTCAGGGTTACGCGGGAGCCCCGCGTAACCCCCAGGGCGACGCAGGGCCCCCGCGTGACGGAAAACACGTGGTGCCGGGTTAGGGTCGGTGGGTGACGTTCAACCCGATCCGCTGGCTCGAGCGCTATGTCGAGTGGTGGGACGACCGGGGCAGGCAGAACGCCGCCGGACCGACGCCCATGCACATCTACTGGATGTGGGTGAGCTGGAGCGTGTGCGCCGTCGTGCTGATCACGACCTTGGCCGTCGCAGCACGCTGAACTGCGGCGTTGCTCAGCACTTGCAGCTGTTGAACCCCTTCGCGGTGCACTTGATGCAGACGCGGACGCGCTCGGGTGCCTGTTGTTCGTGCAATGGATGATGCCCTTAACTCGCGGCCGGCCTCGACCTGAGGGAGCGCCGGCTGTTCATTGGTCAACACCACAATCGGCACGTTCGGGGCCGGAGTTGAGGGCTTCACCGCAGGCGTGGCAACGCGTACGTCACACCGGTTTGCGGGCGACCCACCGGCCGACCGAGAACACTCCGGCGGCACGGGCCGCGTCGAGCACGCGCTTCCCGTCGTGGATCACGGTGCTGAGCTCGCCCTCGTAGGCGCCCCAGCCCTGACCGTCGTCGGGCGGCGTGCTGCCCCAGCACTCGACACCGGGGTAGAGGTCCTCGGCGATCTCGACGGTGAAGCCCGCGGCCTCGCACATCCCGCGGTAGTCGTCGACGCTGCCGAGCCACGGGATCGAGATGACCTCCTCGACCGGGCGGATCCACTGCGCGATCTGCTCGTCGGTCTGGTGCTCGCCCCACGGCCGCTTCACCCAGTCGACGCCCACCAGGCACGCGCCCGGCTTGAGGATCCGGTGTGCCGCGCGGAAGAAGCTCGCCTTGTCCGGCAGGTGGCACACCGACTCGAAGAAGCTGACCATGTCCAGCGAGTCCGCCGGCCACGCCCCGAGCGTCTTGTAGTCCTCGTCGCCGACGGTCAGGAACGACACCTGCCCGGACGTGCCCTGCTCGGCGGCGTGCTGCCGGGCCTGAGCGGAAAGCCACTCGTTGTTCGACAGCCCGACCAGGTTCGCACCGCTGATCTGCGCCATGTAGACGGTCGTGCCGCCGACCCCGCTGCCGAAGTCGATCGCGGTCCCGCCGGCCTGGAGGCCCGCGGCCTCGACCTGCTTGCGCGCCAGTGCCTGCGCCGCCTCGACGGGGGACAGTCCCGCGGTCTCGGCCTCCAGGTCACCGTGGTGCCAGAACGACCCCATGAGCTGCGCGTACGCCGGTCCTGCCGTGTCGTAGTACTCGCGCACCTGAGCCTCAACGGCACCCATCGCGACCCCGTCCTTCGTGTTGATCAAGTTAGCCCGAAAGGATGATCGCAGACAGGTCCCGGGGACACAGGCGGCCGAACGGGGCGAGCGCGAGACCGCTTTCCACACGCAGTGTCATCACCGCTGGCAGGCCTGGTCAGGCGCGGATGACCGGCTGTTCGTTCGTCATCGGCTCGTCGGTCAGCTGGGTGCCCAGGTTGAGGTTCGGCAGCACGTTCCGCGCGAACTTCGGCACCTTCAGGATGACCTTGGTACCCGCGTTGGGCGCGGTCTCGACGACGAGGGCGTACTCGGCGCCGAACACCGTGCGCATGCGGTCGTTGATGTTGCCGATGCCGACGTGCGCGCCGGTCTGGTGGGCGTCCTTGATGTCGTCGAGGCGGTCGGGGTCCATGCCCACGCCGTCGTCCTCGACGCTGATCAGGGCCTCGTTGCCGTTGTCCTCTGCGGTGATCGTGAGCATGCCGCCGCCGGGCTTCTTCGCCAGACCGTGGCGGACCGCGTTCTCGACCAGCGGCTGGAGGACGAGGAACGGCAGCACGACCTGCAACACCTCGGGCGCGATCCGCAGGCGGACGTTGAGCCGCGAGCCGTAGCGGGCCTGTTCGATGGTCAGGTACCTGTGGATGTTGGTCAACTCATCGGCGAGGGTCGTGAACAAGCCGTCGGTGCGGAACGAGTAGCGGGTGAACTCGGCGAACTCCTGCAGCAGCTCACGGGCGTGCGCCGGGTCGGTGCGGATCAACGACGAGATCGTGTTCAGCGCGTTGTAGACGAAGTGCGGCGAGATCTGCGCCCGCAGCGCCTTCACCTCGGCCTGCGCCAGCGCCTGCCGCTGCTTCTGGACGACCTCGAGCTCCAGCTGGGTCGAGACGAACCTGGCCGTCTCCTCGGCCATCCGGATCTGCCGCTTCGAGGCGACCCCGGACACCACGATCAGCGTTCCGGCGACATCGCCCTCGACAACCAGCGGCACGACAACAACGCTGTGCAGGGAACACGGGCCCTGGAGCTCGCAGCCGAGCTTGCGGTGGTCGACGTGTTCCTTGTGGCAGTTGTTGATGGCACGGGCGACCGTGTCGCGGAGGTACTCGTAGTGGTCGTTCGCGCCGCCGTCCCACGACAGGACGGTGCCTTCCTCGTCGGTGATGGCGACCGCGACGCACCGCAGCATCTCGCGCAGGTGGGGCGTGGCCTTGTTCGCAGCTTCCTCCGTCAAGCCCGCGCGGAGGTCGCTCGACGCCCTGGACATGCGGTCGAGCATGTCCATCACAGCATCCTCCACGGAGGTGCTGACTCGTCGAGCGCGGCACAGCATCACGAAGAGGCCCAGAACGGCCAGGGTCGCGATGACACCGAGCACGGCGCGCTCGGTCAACAGGTCGCCCACAGGGCACATGCTCTGCTGTGGTGGACCCCGATAGCAAGAGGCGCGCCCGGCGTACCCCCGTACGGTCCACCGTTCCGGGTAGACATCCGATGAATTTGGGGAGAGGGTGTGCCCGTGAAAGTGGCCCTGTTCGCGACCTGCCTGACCGACACGTTCTTCCCGTCGACCGCACGTGCCGTGGTGCGTCTGCTGGAACGCCTCGGCTGTTCGGTGGACTTCCCCCTCGATCAGACGTGCTGCGGGCAGATGCACTTCAACACCGGCTATCGGGAGCTCTCGAAGCCTCTCGCCCGCAAGTACACCGACGTCTTCGGCGGCTACGACTTCGTGGTTGCGCCATCCGGGTCATGCGCGGGCATGGTGCGGGAGATCCACCCCACTCTGGGTGAGGCCCCGCCGCGGACGTTCGAGCTCGCGGAGTTCCTCGTCGACGTGCTCGGCGTGACGGACGTGGGCGCGTGGTTCCCCCACCGGGTCACCTACCACCCCACGTGCCACTCGCTGCGCATGCTCGGGGTGGGCGACAAGCCGTTGGCGCTCCTGAGGGCGGTCAAGGCCCTCGATCTGGTGGAACTGCCGGACGCGACGCAGTGCTGCGGCTTCGGCGGCACGTTCGCGGTGAAGAACGCCGAGACGTCCACGGCGATGCTCGCGGACAAGATGCGGTGCGTGCTCGACACCGGTGCCGAGGTCCTTTCGGCCGGTGACAACTCCTGTCTCATGCACATCGGCGGCGGCCTCTCACGGCTGCGCGCGGGTGTGCGGCCGGTGCACCTGGCGGAGATCCTGGCTTCGACGGAGGAGGACCCGTGGCGCGCAACCCCGTGACGTGGCTGGGCAGCCCGACGTTCCCGAAGGCCGCGCACAAGGCGTTGGCGGACACCCAGCTGCGGCAGAACCTGCGCAAGGCCACCGGGACCATCCGCGGTCGCCGGGCGGCCGCGGTCGCCGAGATGACCGACTGGGAACAGCTCAGGGTCGCCGGCGAGCAGATCAAGGACGACGTCCTGGCGCGCCTCGACACCCTGCTCGTGCAGCTGGAGGAGTCGGTGACGGCTCGCGGCGGCGTCGTCCACTGGGCACGGGACGCCGCCGAGGCGAACCGGATCGTGCTCGACCTCTGCCGTGCCGAGAACGCCACCGAGGTCGTGAAGGTCAAGTCCATGGCCACGGCCGAGATCGCGCTGAACGAGGCCCTGGAGGCCGGTGGCGTGCACGCGATCGAGACCGACCTCGCCGAGCTGATCGTGCAGCTCGGCGACGACCGGCCGTCGCACATCCTGGTGCCCGCGATCCACCGCAACCGCTCGGAGATCCGCGAGATCTTCCAGCGCCGCATGGGGGTCGAGGTGTCGGACGAGCCGGCGGACCTCGCCGAGGCCGCACGGGTGTACCTGCGGGAGAAGTTCCTCACGACCAAGGTCGCGGTGTCCGGCGCGAACTTCGCCGTCGCCGACACCGGGTCGATCGTCGTGCTGGAGTCCGAGGGCAACGGCCGGATGTGCCTGACGCTGCCGGAAACCCTGATCACCGTGATGGGCATCGAGAAGCTCGTGCCGACGTGGCAGGACCTGGAGGTCTTCCTCCAGCTGCTGCCCCGCTCGTCCACCGCGGAACGGATGAACCCGTACACGTCGGTGTGGACCGGCGTGACGCCCGGCGACGGGCCGCAGAAGTTCCACCTGGTGCTGATCGACAACGGCCGGACGGCGACGCTGAAGGACTCGGTCGGACGCCAGGCGTTGCGGTGCATCCGGTGTTCCGCGTGTCTCAACGTCTGCCCGGTCTACGAACGCACCGGCGGCCAGTCGTACGGCTCGGTCTACCCCGGCCCGATCGGCGCGATCCTGACGCCGCAGCTGGTCGGCGACATGCACGACCCGCAGGCGGCCTCACTTCCTTACGCCTCTTCGCTGTGCGGCGCGTGCTTCGAGGTCTGCCCGGTGCGCATCGACATCCCGTCGGTCCTCACGCACCTGCGCGCCGAGGCCGTGGAAGCCAAGGGGCGCACGGCGGAGTCGGTCGCGATGGCCGCCGCCGCGTGGATGTTCGCGTCGGCCTCGCGGTACGAGAAGGCGCAGAAAGCCGGTTCCCTGGCCCGTTTCCTGGCGAGGGACGGGCGGATCACGTCCCTGCCGTGGCCCGGTTCGAAGTGGACGTCCTCACGGGACGTGCCCGCGCCCCCGCAAGAGTCGTTCCGCACGTGGTGGAGGAAGAACCGTGGCTAGCGCACGAGAAGAGATCCTCCAGCGCATCCGCGACGCGCGGGTCCCCGCCGCTCCGCCCGTCGTCCGCGGGTACCTCACCGAGGGACCCGGTGGTGTCGAGCTGTTCGCCGAACGGGTCGCCGACTACCGCGCGGTCGTGCACGTCGTGTCGAACGTGCCGGAAGCGCTGGAACGGTTGGTGGGCAAGCGGATCGTGGCCCCGACCGGCGTGCCGGAGGAGTGGCTCGTCGACGGCGTCACGTGGTTGCGCGAGCCGTTGTCGATCGAGGAGCTGGACGGGGCGGACGGCGTGCTGACCGGGTGCGCGGTCGCGATCGCGGACACCGGCACGATCGTCCTCGACGGCGGTGAGGCACAGGGCCGTCGCGCGCTGACGCTGCTGCCCGACTACCACCTGTGCGTGGTGCGGGCGGACCAGATCGCGGGGTCGGTGCCGGAAGCGTTGGCACGAATGGAACCCACGCGGCCGCTGACGTTCATCAGCGGCCCGTCGGCGACGAGCGACATCGAGCTCAACCGGGTGGAGGGCGTCCACGGCCCTCGCACGCTGGAGGTGCTGATCGTCACTTGAGCAGGCGGGACAACCGGCGGTCGGCCAGCGGCTTGCCGCCGGTCTGGCACGTCGGGCAGTACTGGAACGCCTTGTCCGCGAACGACACCTCGCGCACCGTGTCACCACAGACGGGACAAGGCAGCCCGGTGCGCGCGTGCACCCGCAGGCCCGACCGCTTCTCGCCCTTGAGCCGGGCGGCGTCCTGGCCCACCGACCGCGCCACCGCGTCGGTGAGCGTGCTGATCATGGCCTCGTGCAGCCGGTCCAGCTGCTCCTCGTCGAGCTTGCCCGCCGTCGCGTACGGCGAGAGGCGGGCCATGTGCATGATCTCGTCGGAGTAGGCGTTGCCGATGCCCGCGATCAGGCCCTGGTCGGTGAGCGCGGTCTTGAGCCGTTCCGTCCGCTTGGCGAAAAGGTCCTCCAGCTGCGTGCGGGTGATGCCCAACGCGTCCGGGCCCAGCCTGGCGATGCTCGCGATGGTCTTCGGGTCGCGCACGATCCACGCCGCGAGCCCCTTCTTCGTCCCTGCTTCCGTCAGGTCGAAGCCCGGCCCCTGACCGGGTGGCCCGAGGTGCACGCGCAGCGCGAGCGGACCGCGGCCCTGCTTGGGCGGCGGCGCGGACATGGTGTCGGCCCAGCGCAGCCACCCGGCGCGAGCGAGGTGGACGACCAGGTGGAGGCCGTCCGCGACCTCCAGGTCCAGGTGCTTGCCGTGCCGGTGCGCGGCCACGACCTCCTGGCCGTGCAGCGCGGTCCACGGCGGGTCGAACGTCTTGAGGACCTGCAGTGACGCCACGTCGACGCGGTGCACCGTGCGGCCGACCGCGTTCTCACGCAGGTGGTGGACCAGTGCTTCTACCTCGGGTAGCTCGGGCACCGGTCCAGTGTCGCATCAGTCGACGGGTTGCAGCGGGCCCTCGACGTCGGGCAGCGAGTGCATCTCGATGGTGCGAGCCACCCGCGAGGCCTCCTGGCGGACCGCCATCGGACCCCTGACCTGCCCGATCCACCGCTCGGGCGGCAGTTCGTCGGCCGTGGCCTTGCTCTCCGCGACCAGCGTGTGCGGCCGGCGCAGCGCCCAGCGGACGGGGAAGAAGGCGAACAGGAAGATCAGCGCGAGGATCAGCCACGCGGGCACCACGACCTGCTCGGGCGTCCAGGCGATCAGCACGACCACCATGACAACCAGCATCCCGGCCATCATGATGCCGGGCAGAGCACCACCGCTGACGTCGTGCTCGAAGTCGTCGGACTCCACCGGGTTGCGCCACTCGATGCGGCTGTGGACAGTCCACATCCGCCCGTCCGCACCGCGCACCAGCCGCGTCATGTCCCCGTCTCCCACGCTCGTTCGGGTTCCAGGGACAAACCGTACCCAACGCGGGCCGAGCCTTGTGGGTGAACTGTGCCGAGCTTGATCGTCACGGTCAGTTCTTGGTGCCGGGCTTCGTCGGGTAGAGCATGACCGTCGTCTCGGTCGTCCGCGGAGTCGAACAGGGGACGGACGACGGCGACGGTGCCCCGGACGACGAGGACTGCGCGTTCAGCGACCTCACGTTCTGCGACGTCGTGGACGCCGTGCTGACCGCCGACGAGCCGGACGACTGGGTCACCGGCAACGCGCGCTCGCCCGGAGGTTCCCTGCGCTGCTCCTCGGGCGGCGGCGCCTGGGACGTCGTCTTGCGCACCGTCTCCAGCTGCTGCCCACCGCCGGGGTTCACCAGGTTCTCCTGCGGCTTGACCTGCTGCTGGACCGGCGGCGGCGCGACCACGATCTCCTGGCTGTGGCCGGAACTGGACGAACCGGACGTGCTGAGGGCGATCACCGGGTGCTGGTCCGGCTGCAGCACGGCGACACCCGGCCCGCCGTTGAACACGGCGGCCACCGTCCCGAACAGGCCGATCGTCGCGACGCTCGCCGCGGCGAGCGCCATCTTGGTCTTGCTGATCAGCAGCTTCCCGGCGAACGAGAGCCCCAGCGTCGACGGCACGATCAGGAACGCCGCGTTGGCCCGCAGCGTCGCGCAGACCTCGTTCAGCTCGGCGTGGAGCTGCGAGCAGGACGGACAGGTGTCGAGGTGGGCGCGGATCCGGCGTTCCTCGACGCCCTGGACCCCACCGGCGGTGAACGTGCCGAGCTTGGAACGGATCGCAGCGCACGACGACCGCCCGTCGTCGGCGGCGAGGTGCGCCTGCAGGTACGCCGCACGCAGACCCTCACGCGCGCGGCGGGCCAACGCCGACATGGCGTTCGGCGAAAGACCGAAGTGCGGTGCCACGGTGGCGGGGCGCTCGCCCTCCACCTCCACGCGCCACAGCACGACCCGCCAGCGTTCGGGCAGGCTCGAGAAGGCTCTGGTGATGAGGTTGTGCTCGACCCGGCGGTTCGCGTTGTCCCCCACCGGCTCGACGCGGCGACCCAGCTCCTCGTCCTCCACCGGCACGTCCCGGCGCCGTCCGCTCCACTCCCACGCGACGCGGCGAGCGACGGTCAGGAGGTACGTGCGGACGTGGTCGGTCGGGCCGCTGCCCCGGCGGATCGCCTGCAGCATGCGGAAAAACGCCTCAGCCGTGAGGTCGTCGGCCTCAGCCGCCTCACGCACGTGCCTGAGCGAGAAGCGGCGAATCGCCTCCGCATGCCGGGAGAACAGTTCGCCGTAGGCCGAGTCGTCTCCCTCGCGCACTCTGGCGAGCAGGTCCCGGTCGACCTCGTTCTCGTCGACCATCACAGGCTTCAACATGCCACAAGGGGCCAGAACTGCTCCTCGATGAGAACAGGTCGATACACAAGACCATCCGTTCGTAGTGGGCCGAACAGCGCAAAGCGATCGGTGACGAGACGGTCACATGTGGGCGTCGGACGGTCGGCCGAAGAAGATCGAGCGACTATCGTCACGGGCGTGGTGGACTGGCGGGAACGAGCTTCGGCACTGGTGCCGGAACTTCGTGCTGTCGCCGAGACCGAGGAGTGGTCCTGCCACGTCTTCTTCTCCGAGCTGTCGCAACTCGCGATGGAAGCCCACCGCGAGCAGGACGACGACGTGCTGCGCCGCGCGTACGGCTTCGCGCACTGGTGCTTCCACCAGCCGGAGCAGTTCCTGGAGAACGCGGCGTTGATCAGCTTCTACGAGCACGTGTTCGACGACTGGGACCTCCGCGAGGAGGTCGCGGCCTGGCTGCCGTGCGACGTGCTGCCCAAGGTGCGGGCGCTGTGGGAGTGGCGCTGGCCCAAGGAGCAGTTGTCCGAGGTAGATCAACTGCTGGCCGGTTTGCAGCCCCCCGGTCGAGACGCCGTTTGAGCCTCCTGTATAGTTCTCTCCCGTAAGGCAGCAAGACAGCAGTGCGGATGTAGCGCAGTTGGTAGCGCATCACCTTGCCAAGGTGAGGGTCGCGAGTTCGAGTCTCGTCATCCGCTCCACGAAGAACGGCTCACGCCCACCAAGGGCGTGGGCCGTTCTTCGTTTCGCCATGATGTTGGGGGGACGACCCCCCAAACCCCCCGCGTCAGAAGTTGAGCCGCCCTGGCCTTCTTCGTTGTCAGCGGACGGCCGGGCCCACGGTGAGCGTGCCCGCGTCGACGTCCAGCTCCGCGACCGGTCCCAGGGGCGCGGACAGCGAGTTGTCCCCGTGACCGACGTCGATGCCACCGATCACCGGCACGTCCAACGTCGTCAGGCGGTCCCGCAGCACGTCGACCACGGTCCAGCCGCGATCGACGTGGTCCTCGAACCCCGGGAACCGCCCGAGTGCGACTCCACGCACTCCACGCAACGAGCCGGATCGGATGAGTTGCGTCAGTTGCCGGTCGACGTGCCCCAGCCCGACCGCGCGCGGCGCTTCGAGGAACATGATCGCGCCGTCCAGATCGGGCAGCCCGGCGCCGACCGACCAGGCGATCGTGCCGAGATGACCGCCGACGAGGTTGCCCGTGGCCACACCCGCCACCCGGACGGACGCCGTGAGCGCCGACGGGTCCCGGTGCAGCACGGTGCGCTCGGTCCCCATCAACAACGACCGCGTCGCGGACGCCGAGCGTGTGCCGGACAGACAGCCGTGGATCCCCGCGACCCGGCAGTGCCGCCACAACGCCAGGTGCAGGTTGGTGATGTCGCTGAACCCGGCCAGCGGCTTGGGGTCGGCCCGCACCGCCGCGAAGTCGATGCCGTCGGCGATGCGGTACGCACCCGCGCCGCCCGTGGTGGCGATCACCGCGCGCACCCCGGGGTCGCGGTAGGCCTCGTTGAGGTCGGCCAGCCGGTCCTCGTCCCGGCCCGCCATGTAGCCGTGGCGGTCCACGGCGTGCTTTCCGACCTCGACGACCAGCCCCCAGCCCTCGAGCCACCGCACGGCCTCGGCGAGCACCTCCTCGCTCGGGAAACTCGCCGGCGAAACGAGACGGACCCGGTCTCCTGCACGAACACGCTGGGGCAGCACGACGTCCACCCCGCCGACTGTGCCAGTCCCGGGGTGATCTCCGCGCCAACCCGTGAAAGGGTGGTCGTGTCCGCTCGAATCAAGGCGTTCGAGCTCGTGCGAGAAGGACTTGGAGACCATGGCAGTCACCCAATCGGCAAGCGCGCACTGGGAAGGCTCTCTCATCGAGGGCAAGGGCAACGTCAACCTCGACACGTCCAAGAGCGGCAGCTTCGACATCGACTGGAAGGCGCGTGCCGAGGAGGCCGGCGGCAAGACCAGCCCGGAGGAGCTCATCGCCGCGGCGCACTCCTCCTGCTTCTCCATGGCGCTCTCCCACGGCCTGACCGGTGCCGGCACGCCGCCCACCTCCATCGACACCAACGCCAAGGTGACCTTCGTCGCCGGGCAGGGCATCACGGCCATTCACCTGACCGTGCGCGCCAACGTTCCGGGTCTCACCCAGGAGGCCTTCGTCGAGGCCGCCGAGGGCGCCAAGGCGAACTGCCCGGTGTCCAAGGCGCTCGCGGCCGTCGAGAACATCACGCTGGACGCCGCCCTGGTCTGAACCGCAGTGCCGCGGGCCCGTGACTGATCAGGTGCCTGCGGTAGCGCACGTCGCCGGGCTGCTCGATCACCTCGTACGAGCGGTCGAGCAGCTCTTCGGCGACGATGCGGCCCTCCAGTCGCGCCAGGCCGGCGCCGAGGCAGTAGTGCGGGCCGTGGCCGAAGCCCAGATGTGCGGGCACGGACGGCCTGCCGGGGTCGAAGTCCTCGGTAAACACGCGCGGGTCGCGGTTGCCCGCCGCGTGGTCGAGGAACAGGTGGTCGCCCTCGGCGATCTTGACCCCGCCCGTGGTCACCGGGCAGGTCGCCGTCCGGAAGAAGCCGATGAACGGCGCGTCGAGCCGCACCACCTCCTCCACCACGCCACCGAGTCGGCGTTCTCGCCGGTCGAGCCGCAGCAGCGCGCTGGACAGCATGTTCGTCGTCGAGTCGGTACCGGCGACGACGACCGCCAGGCACAGCGACAGCCGTTCCTGTTCGGAGAGCTGCCCGCCCTTGAACGCGGTCGAGCGCCCGAAGTAGGCGCAGAACTCGTTCATCCCGGCGAAGTACGACCCGAGCACCCGCTCGCTGATCTCCTCGCCGCTGGTCAGTTCCAGCACGGGCGCCACGAACTCGCGGAACAGCGGGAAGTCCCGTTCCGGCACACCGAGCACGTCCGCGACGACGCCCAGCGCGAACGGCGCGGCGAACTCGCTCACGAAGTCCGCTTCCTCCGGCAAGTCGTCGAGCAACGCCCGTGCGCGCTCTCTAATTGGATCAGCCATTCGGCGCACGGCCATTTGAGTGAATTTCTGGTTCGCTGCGGAACGAATTCGGGCGTGCCGGGTGCCGTCCGCCGCGTTGAGCGATGACATCAATTCCAGCAATCGCCGCTGCTCGGGCGGGAGCAGTGCGGACACGGCCGCGACCTGCGGTCCTGCCATGTTCCGGGAGGAGAACGTCACCGGATCAGCCAACACCGCACGTAGCTCGGCATACGCGGTCACGCGCTGGGCGTTGATTCTCGGGTCGAATTCCATTGCGATATCTTGGCGCGGTTCCAGCCTTTGTCGGGGGCTGACGACAGGACCAAAATCGTGATCATCCGGCTGCTCGGACCGCTCGAACTCACCGGACCGAACGGAGCAGTCCAGCTCGGCAGCGCGGGACAGCGGACGCTCGTGGCCCGCCTCGCCCTGAAGCCGGGGGAGACGGTGCCGAGAAGCGCGCTCGTGGACGCGCTCTGGTCGGAGGAAGCGCCGCCCACGGCCACGAAGACCCTGCACAGCCTTCTCGCACGGCTGCGCGGGCAGATCCGGGACGCCGGGCTCGGTGAGCTGATCACCACCCGCGAACCCGGTTACGTGCTGAACGCGTCCGCAGACACCGTTGACGTCGCACGGTTCGAAGCGCTCGTCGCAGCAGCACGGCAGAGCGACGGGCCGTTGGAGTCCGCCAAGCTGCTGCGCGAAGCCCTCGCGTTGTGGACGGGTGATCCGCTGGCCGACTGTCGTCCGGGTGAGTGGACGCGTCAGGAGTCCGCACGCCTCGTCGAGCTGCGGATGGACGCGACCGAGGACCTGATGGAGGCCTCGCTGGAGCTCGGTGAGCACGCCGCGGTGGCGCCGCTGGTGAACTCGCTGGTCGACCAGCACCCGTTCCGCGAACGGCTGTGGGAACAGCTGATGATCGCGCTCTACCGCTGTGGCCGTCAGGCCGAGTCGCTGGCCGCGTTCCAGCGGGCCCGCGGCGTGCTGATCGACGAGCTGGGCATCGAGCCCAGCGCCAGGCTGCGTGATCTCGAACAGGCGGTGCTGACCGCTGATCCACGTCTTGACCTGCCCGAACGCGCTCCGGTCGTGGTGCGCGGCAACCTGCCGGCCGACCGGTCGAGCTTCGTCGACCGCCCGGAGACCGCACACGTGGCGGAGCTGATCACGCAGCACCGGCTGGTCACGTTGATCGGAGTCGGTGGCGTGGGCAAGACGCGCCTCGCGCTGCACGTGGCACGTGGTGAGCACCCGCCGGACGGTGTGTGGCTCGTCGAGCTGGCGGCGTTGCGCGACCGGGCGCTGGTCCCGCACACCGTGGCCGAGGCGCTGGGCGTGGTCGACCAGACCGGACGCGGACAGCTGACCGTGCTCACCGAGTTCCTCGCCGACCGGGACGCGTTGCTGGTGCTGGACAACTGCGAACACGTCGTGGACCACTGCGCAGTGCTGGTCGACACGCTGCTGCGTGTGGCGCCAAAGCTCCGTGTCATCGCCACGTCCCGGCGCGCGCTACGCGTCTACGGCGAGCAGGTGCTGTCTGTCGCGCCGTTGTCCGTGCCGTATCCGGCGGCGACGTTGTTCGCCCAACGCGCAGACGCGGCGGTCCCCGGCTCGTTCGTCATCACGGGCGCGAACGAGCAGGCCGTCGCGAACCTGTGCCGACGGCTGGACGGCATCCCGCTCGCGATCGAGATGGCCGCGTTGCGGGTGCGCGCGCTGACGCCGGCACAACTGCTGGAACGGCTGGACGACCGGTTCCGGGTGCTGACCGACGGCGGCCGGACCGCGTTGCCGCAGCACCAGACCCTGATCGCCACGATGGACTGGAGCTTCGACCTCTGTTCACCGCGCGAGCAACTGCTCTGGGCGCGGGCGTCGGTCTTCGCCGGCAGCTTCGACCTGCCCGCGGCCGAGGCGGTGTGCTCGGACGACTCGCTGACCGCCGACTACATGTTCGACGCGGTCGACGGGCTGGTCGACAAGTCCGTGCTGCTGCGCGAGGAACACGGAGGCGTGGCGCGCTATCGGCTGCTGGAAACCATGCGGCAGTACGGGCAGACGCGGTTGCGTGCGGGCGATGACGAGCCACGGCTGAAGGCACGCCATCGTGACTGGTACGCGCGCATTGCCGAACAGGGCGAGCGGGCCTGGTTCACGCCACGGCAGTCCGCGACCGTCGAGGCGATGACGGCCGAACGCGGCAACCTGCGTGCCGCACTGGAGTACTCGTTGACGACACCCGGCCAGGCCGACGCGGGCCTGCGACTCGCGGGGACGCTGTGGTTCTACTGGGTGGGTTGCGGCCGGTTCGCCGAGGGACGGCACTGGCTCAACTGGGCGCTGTCGCTCGAGACGGAGCCGTCGCGGGCGCGGTGCAAGGCCCTGTGGGTCGCCGGGTACGTGGCGACGTTGCAGGGCAACACCTCCGCGGTGCCGGCGTTGCTGGAGGGCTGCCGCGCCGAGGCCGCGCTGCTGGACGACACGGACGCCGACGCCTACGCGACCTACGTGCAGGGTGCGGCGGCGGTGTTCGACGACGACCTGTCGCTGGGCGCGTCGCTGCTGCGCGAGGCCGACCGCAAGCACTCCGAACTGGGGCACCTCGACAGCAACGTGATCATGGCTCGGGTGGCGCTGGCGATCACCGTGGCGTTCAGCGGCGACTTCGACCGGGCGGCGGCGCTGTGCACCGAGGCCCGGTCCGTGTGTGAGGAGCACGGTGAGCTGTGGGCGCGCGCGTACGCGTTGTACGTCCTCGCTTTCGTCGCAATGGGACGCGGTGATGTCGCCCAGGCTCGTGAGCTGGCTACTTCTTCGTTGCGCATCAAGGAGAAGTTCAACGACCTGCTCGGCATCGCGGTGTCGGTGGAGCTGCTGGCGTTGATCTCGGTGGTCACCGGGTCCGCGACGCACGCCGCACTGCTGCTGGGCGGGGCCGACCGGGTGTGGCAGTCGGTCGGGCTGCCGCTGTTCGGGTCGGCGAACTTCGCCGCGTCGCACGACCAGTGCGTGGCGCTGTGTCGGCAGGCCCTCGGTGAAGAGGCCTACGACGAGCACTTCGCACGGGGCAGCGCGATGACCGTGGCCGCCGTGGTCGCGGCCGCGCAGTCGTGACGCAGGCTCGGTGCAACCAGCCGCGAGCACGCTGGGACGAATGAGGACCAGCGTGCGCACCCCCGACGCGGAGACCGTCGAGGAAGTGCTGAAACTCGCGGCGCGGGCACCGTCGTTCGGCATCGTCCCGCCCTGGCGGTGGCGATCGGGCAACGAGTGCCTGGAGCTCCTGACGACCCGCACCGACCAGACGTCGCTGCTCGCGTGCGGCGCTGTCCTGCACCACGTGCGAGTCGCACTGTCGGCGATGGGCTGGGACTGCCACGTGCTGCGATCCCCCGGCCCCGACGGCCAGGTCGCGTCGGTGCACCCGCGCTGGGAGCTGGACCCGTTCTCGTGCGAGGTGGCGTCCGCGGCGGCGATCTCGCTGCGCCGGGCCGACCCGCGCCCCTTCCAGGCCGACGAGGTGCCCGACTCGGCCCTGACGTGGCTGCTGCACGCCGCCCGCGCCGAGAGCTGCGACCTGGAACTGATCGCGCGACGCAACGGCGTGCTGATCCGGATGGTCGGGCACGACCCGCTGCGGCTGGGCGAGGCGGTGAGCTCGGTGCTGCTCGCGTCGACCGTGTGGGGCCTGGCGTCGCAGGCGTTGCTGCACGAGGGCGAGGTGCTCGTGCGCGTGGGCTGGCAGTCGCCCAATGCCGAACCGTTGCCTCAGTCGGCACGCTAGTGGCGTGGCCCGAGACGTTGCCGGGGAATTCGCGGTCAGACGGGCGCATCGTGGTGCCGCCCCCACGTCCTCATACTGGACCGTATGGGGGCGTGGGGGCGGTGCCGCGAGGTGTCCTGCTGAGCGTGAATTCACCGCCAACGTCTCGGGTCGCGCCACTGCTCTTCCCCGGGCAGGGACCATGGGGGCGTGGACCGCGACCGCACGCTCGCGCACCTGAGCGACGACGACTGGCTGAGACCCGACTCGTCGTCCACCCAGCTCTACCGGGACCTGTGCGCGCTGCGCGACCTCCCCGTGGGGCAGCTGACTCCGACGTCGCTGCACCTGCTGGTGACGCATCAGGTGGGCCTGGACGTGACGGTGCCGCTGGCGCTGGAACACGTCGAGCGGGACCCGCTGCGTTCGGTCGCGCTGTACCCCGGCGACCTGCTCGCCGCTCTACTGAGAGTAGATCCCTCCTTCTGGGCCGATCACCCAGCGTTGCTGTCCAGAATGTCCGCTTTGCTGGACCGGCTGCGCACGTTGCCCGACGGCGACTGGCAGCTGCTGGTCTCAGCGGCCGAGCAGTTCCCGGGTTAGGCGCGCGTTAGGCGTCCCTTTGCCGCGAGCTGAGTTCCTTGAACCATGCCCAAGACTCTCGCGGCCGCCGGCCTAACGCTGGCCTCCCTCGCCGCCACCGCAGTGTTCTTCTCCCCCGTGGCCTCCGCCGAGACCTGCAAGGCTTCCTACTACACCGGCGGCGGCACGACCGCCAGCGGCGAGCGCTTCGACCCCAACAAGCTGACGGCCGCGCACAAGACCCTGCCGTTCGGCACCAAGGTCAAGGTGAAGAACCGCTCCAACAACAAGACCGTGACCGTGCGGATCAACGACCGCGGCCCGTTCATCACCGGCCGATGCATCGACCTGACCCCGAAGGCCTTCAAGGCGATCGCGCCGTTGTCACAGGGCGTGGTCGGCGTGACGGTCACGAGGATTTAGTTGAGTAGAAAACCATCGTTTTGCTTGACCCAATCGAGTGAACGAGATAGTCAATCCGAGTGTTGGCGGCGATGAGCGGGCCGGGGCGGCTCGCAACCGGGGCGCTTCTGGGTGCTGTCGTCGCCGCGTTTTACGTGCTCGCACCGCATGTCGGATCGCTCGCCTCGGGCGATCCGGCAGGCCCGGGAACCAACGAACCGGCCCGCGTTTCGCTCATCAACACCCCTTCGTTGATCCCGACCGAAACGAACGTTCCGTCACTGACCGTGTCGTCCACCTCGTCGTCCGCCCCGTCTTCTTCTTCCAAGACAACGACAACGACGACCACCACGACGACCGCCCCCGCCGTGACGACAACGACCCAGGCGCCGCCGCCCGCGGCCACGACGACCACGAAGCCGCGGCCCACCACCACGACGACGACCACGCGGCCGTGCGGACTCATCTTCTGCTGAGCCCGGCGCAGCGGAACCACGCGATCTCCGTGGCGTTTCCCCGCGGCTTCAATCTGCGTGATGAGTCGACCACACTTCGCCTGTACTACTCGCAAAACCAGTGAGAGCAACGTTTCAGTCACGTATATTCCCAGCTCAGGCGCCGGAGTGGTGCTGCAGGACGCTGGGGAGATCAGATGCAGACGGTGAGCAAGCGGTCACTGGCACCGGACCTTGCTCGCGGTCTGATGTTGATGTTGATCGCTCTCTCGCACGCGCATTCGTTCATTCGAGGTCACCCGACGACCCATCGCTACTACCCGACAGACGGCAGTTCGCTCGACAAAGCGATCGCCGGGGTGCAAATGGTCTTCGTCGACGGACAACCGCTGCCACTTTTCGCGGCGCTGTTCGGCTACGGGCTCGTGCAGATGGCCGGTCGGCAGGCGTCGTGGCCCGTTGCTCGCTGGGTGGTCGTCAAGCGCTGCTTCTGGATGATCGTGCTCGGCGGTCTGCACGCCTACTTCCTGTTCGAGGCCGACATCCTCGGCACCTACGGCGTGCTCGGGCTGATCCTGGTCAGCACGATGGTGTGGCGCGACCAGTCACTGCTGGCGCTGGCCGCCGGCTGGATGGTGGTGCACCTGGGCTACATCCTCCTGAGTTCGTTCGGGATCATCAGGGTCGACGGAGTGCTGCCGGAAGGCATCGCGACCTGGGCACTGCACACCGTGGTCTGGCCGGCGGCGGTGCTGGTCCCGATGGTGCTGGGCATGTGGGCGGCACGGCACAGGATGCTCACGGAGCCGGAACGACACGTGCGGTTCCTGCGCAACACCGCGCTCGCAGGCATCGGGTTCATGATCCTCGGCTGCTTGCCGCTCGCGCTGAAGGTCGCGCAGGTGGTGGACACCGTGCCGAGGCCACTTGCCGTCCTGCACACCATCAGCCTGCTGCCCGGCGGTCTCGGGTACGCGGCGCTGATGGGGTGGATCTCGGCACGGGTGAAGAAACCGAACCTGCTGATGGTGGCGGTCGCGGCGACCGGTGAGCGGTCGCTGACGTGCTACGTCCTGCAGTCCGTGTCGTGGACGGTGCTGTTCGCGTACGGCGGCCTCGGCTACGAGATCGGCGTCGCACAGGCGTCGCTCATCGGGATCCTCACCTGGCTCACCACCGTTCTGCTGGCGCTGGGCATGCATCTCGCGGGCATTCGAGGTCCATTGGAGGTGCTCCTGCGATTCCTCACGTACGGGCGGCGCAAGAAGACACGTCCTGCGGCTCGGCCGCAGCCGGTACCCGTGCTGACCGGACAGTCCAGGTAGTGCCCGCCACGAGAAACCTCAGTGGTCCAACCGGTCTATTCGAAACAGCCGTACGTCCCTCCATCACTACGAGTCGATAACTGGACCAACAACCCATCAAGATCGATTCCTGATGGACAACTACCCTCAGCCCCGAGTAACTCGTGAGCAGGTGCGACAATGTCGCGGTTTGAAGATGTACGCGTCAGCAGGGGGCTACTGTGAGTTGGCAGGACGAGCTGCAGAAGCTCGACGCTGAGTTGGCGAGCGGCCGCGTTTCCGCCGACGAGTACCGGCAGCGACGCGACGCGATACTTTCGGGCAGCGCGGGCCAGCAGCAGGACGGCGGCTCGTTCGCTCCTCCCGCGAAGTGGCAGGCCGTGCAGCCGCCGGAGAAGACCCAGTACATCCAGCCGGTGAGCGGTCCTCAGCCGGTTCAGCAGGCGCCGCAGCAGAACTCGGACAAGACCCAGGTCGTGTCCGTCAACGGCGGTGGCCAGAACCAGAACCCGGACGCCACCCAGGTGGTGCCCAACAGCGGCGGGTTCCCCCAGCCGAACTACGGACAACCCCAGTTCCCCCAGGGCGGCGGCTGGCAGGGCGGGCAGAGCAACGCGGCACCTCCGCCGTGGCTGAACGGCGAGCACGACGTCTTCTCACCTCCGTCGTGGAACCAGGGTCCCGAGGTCTTCGACTCGGCGGGCGAGTCGTCCGGCAAGGGCAAGAAAATCGTCGGCATCGTCCTGATCGTGCTGCTCCTGGCCGGTCTCGGCGTCGGGGGCTACTTCTTCTTCACCAGCAAGAAGGACAACCAGGCGCAGTCACCGACGGACCAGGCGTCGACGCCGACCTCCGCGACGGTCAAGCCGCTGGCCGACCCGCCCGCGCAGAAGCCGGACTCCGGGGCGACCGCCGACTCGATCTACGGGCCGCTTCCCGGCGTCGAGCGGCAGGGCGGCGGTCAGTTCGACCTGCCGAAGCTGGCCGCGCAGAAGCTGCTGGTCGGCAAGACCACCGACGCGCTCATCGCCGGCGCGATGACCGAGGCGACGCTCAGCACCACGGTCGACGGCAAGAACACCCTCAGCGTCTTCGCCCTCGCGGTCTCGGACCAGACCGCGGCGAGCAAAGTGGTCGCGAGCTGGCTGCAGGACCAGTCCGCGCTGAAGGAGAACAAGGACCTCTCCTACAAGGGCGTCAAGGTCGTCACCGACGCCGGCAAGAAGGTCCTGCGCGGCGTTTACGTGTACTACAACAAGGTGATCATCGTCGAGGTCTTCTCCTCCGAGACGGACAGCACGACGGAGAACCAGTTCAAGACGCTGCTGAAGAACCAGCTCGACTTCGCACCTCCGACGGTGCGCTGAGCCAGCGAACAGCACGAAGGGCCCCGAGGCGACTCGGGGCCCTTCGTTCGTTCAGCTACTTGAGCAGGCCTTCCAGCACCGTGCGAGCGACCTGCGGACCGAACTGGGCCGCGACCTTCTCCTTGGCGGAACGAGAAAGCCGGTACCAGAGGTCGTCGTCCCGCATCAGCCGCACGATCGCCCTGGCGATCTCCTCCTCGGTGTCACCGAGGAGCACGTCCTGCTCCGGCACGAGGTGCATGCCCTCCAGCGCCAGGGTCGTGCCCACCACCGGGACGCCCACGCTGACGCTCTGGCCGATCTTGCCCTTCACCCCGGCGCCGTACCGCAGCGGCGCCACGGTGATCCGCGCCCGCGCGTACACCGGGCCGAGGTCGTCGACGAAACCGAGCACGTCCACACCGGCGTCCTCGTCGTGCAGGCCCAGCACGTCCTTCGTCGGGTTGGAGCCGGCCAGGCGCAGCATCGCATCCGGGATCTCCTTGCGCACCAACGGCATGATGGACTTGGCCAGCCACTGGGCCGCATCCCGGTTCGGCACGTGGTCGTACCCGCCGACGAACACGACATCGGTACGACCGTCCACAGAGGCCGGTGTCCAGTCGATGGTGTGCACGTTGGACAACACCCGCACGTCGGCACCGGGCACCACCTGCAACAGGATCTGCTGCTCGGCCTCGGACACCACGAACGTCACGTCGGTCGCCCGGACAAGGCCCAGCTCCAGCTCGCGCACGGCGTTCGCCTTGCGGCGCAACCCGAGCGCGTCCTTAGGGTGCCCGTCGCGCTCGGCCACTGCGGCCTGCCGCTCCAGTCGCAGGAAGTGCAGGTCAACGGTGTCGTAGGCGATGACGCACTGCGGCGCCCGCGTACGCAGCTCTTCGAGCATGATCCAGGCGACGTTGGGACGCGACAGCAACGCGAACGACAGCTCGGAGGCCGCTTCGCGCAGGAACTGCCACTGCCGTTCGTTCTGGGTCAGCACGGTGATGCCGAGCTGGCGAAGCTCATCGCTGTCCGGCTGGTGCTCGCTGCCGTTGGCGGCAAAGAACACGACGCGGCAGCCGAGGCCGACGAGCTCCTCGAGCACCGCGCGCATGCGAACGGACCCGGAGTCCATCCTGGTGAGCGGCACCTGGTGGTCCATCACCAGCACCAGCGGCCCGTTGCGGTCGAACGGATCGCGCTGGCGGGCGAGCCACAGGTTCGCCTCACTCGGGCCGGGTAGCTGGCGGGTGAGCGCGTCGGCCCACTTTTCCGCGAACACGGTGCGGTTGAGCTCCTGGTGCCGCTTCACGCCGCTGCTGACGTCCTTGCCGTGCGAGATGCCCTCGTGGTGCACCACCACGGACTTCGGCTGCACGACCACGCGGTGCCCAGCGGCCCTGATCGCGAACGCGAGGTCGGTGTCCTCGTAGTAGGCGGGGGCGAACAGCGTGTCGAACCCGCCGATCCGCTCGAAGAGGTCGCGGCGCACCAGAATCGCCGCGCCCGAACAGTAGTCCACGTCGCGCAGAACGTTGACGGCCTGGTCGTTCGGATCGCCGTTGCGGCCGTAGTTCCAGCCCGTCGCATCGGACCAGATGATGCCGCCGGCCTCCTGCAGGGTGCCGTCCGGATAGACCAGCTTGGCGCCGACGAGACCAATCCGGTCGTCCGAGTTCGCGGTCTCGACCAACGCCTCCAGCCAGCCGGACGTCACCTCTGTGTCGTTGTTGAGGAAGACGAGCAGCTCGGAGCGCGCTTTCTCCGCGCCGAGGTTGCAGGCGCCGATGAATCCCAGATTGCGCGGCGTGCGCACCAGCCTGACACCGGTGCACGCCGCGAGCTTCTCCGCGCTGTCGTCTGGAGAAGCGTCGTCGACGACGATGACCTCGAACGGCACGGTGGGGTGAACGGCGTTGATGCTCAGCAGGCACTGGCGCGTGTACGACCACTTGCCGTGCACCGGGATGATGATGCTGGCCAGCGGCTTGTCACTGGTGTGAACGGCGACGGGCGTCCGCAGCTCGACCGACGTCTGCGGCATGACCCCCGGCTGCCGCCCGAGAGCCCTCTCGTAGGTGTCGCGCAACGTGCTGCCGCGCGGCGCCACCTTTTCGACGACGTTGCGGTACTTGCCGAGGGCGCGCTGCACCAGCGCGTTCTGCTCGGCGACCTGTTCCCGCAGTCGCTGTACTTCGGCCTCTGCCCGAATCGCGCGCTGCTCGAGCACGCCGGCAGAGTCCTGCATCCACTCGATGACGGCCGCCGACCGGTCGGCGTTGCGCGACGCCTGGTGCAGCTCGGCGGAGAGCCGCTCACGCTCGGTGTGCGAGTCGCTCAGCGACTCCAGCACGGACAGCTTGTTCCGCTCCTCGGCTTGGCGCTGCTGCTCCAGTCCCTGGATCGTCGACTTGAGCTCCTCCACCTCCGCCCTGGTGCTCTCGTACAGCGCGTGCAGCTGGCCGGCACGGCGTTGCGCCAGCGTCTGGTCGGGGTCGAGCATGATCGCGGCCGCGGGCAGCGGCGGAAGCGGGCCCTGCGAGGCCAGCGCGAACAGGTAGGTGTGCGGCAGACCGCGCTCGACCGACCACGTGTCGCCGTGAGCCCGCACCGTGTGCCCGCTGACCGAGCCCTCGGTGCTGCCGGTCGCGGTGATGACCGAGCCGACGGCGACGTTCTGCCGGAACATCGCGACGTTGGCGAAGTCGGCCCGCAACAGCTCGTCGAACTCGTGCTCGGTGAGTTCCTTGAGGTGGAACTCGTTGCAGTTGTGGTGCTCGTGGCTGTAGATCTCGGTGTCCGGAGTGCTGATCAGCAGCAGACCGCCGGGCGCCAGTCGCGCGCCGATCAGCTCCATCAGCCCGGCGTGGTCCGTGACGTGCTCGATCGCCTCGAAGCAGGTGATGACGTCGAACTGGCCCGCGTCGGCCAGCACTGCGGGATCGGTGATGGATCCGACGACGAACCTCAGCGCGGCACCGCCGTAGTTCACCTGCGCGTGCTCGACCGACGGTACGTCGATGTCGACCCCGACGACCTCCGCGGCCGTCTCGGCGAGCATGGCCGCGCCGTAGCCCTCACCACTGGCGAGGTCGAGCACCCGCTTGCCCGCGACGAGGTCCCGCGCGAGCGCATACCGGTGGTAGTGCTCGTACACCACCTGCGTGTCCTCGGTCCACGGGACGCAGCGCTCCCCGGTCCACTCGATCCGGCGGTCCAACTCCATGTATCTGTCTCCAGCGCTGTTCATCGGCGGGTGCTGCGCAACAGCGCGAACGCTCGTTCGTCGCGGTCGGCGTGCGCCGGATCGGAACCTTCAGTAGCACCCACGCTGACGTAGTCCTCGATCGCCCAACCAGTCCGGTCGAAGATCCGGCGAAGACCGGCCTCGGAGAAGATCCAGAAGTTGGTGGAGTCGTTGTTGGCTTCGGTCGGGTGCAGCAGGTAGGCCACCGGCAGGTGTGCGAACTTCGTCTCGTGGTCCGGCGAGAGCTGCGCGATCCTCGTCGACACCACCAGGCGGTCGACGCGCTTGGCCAGCTCCTCCAGCACGTAGTACGGGTTCTTCAGGTGGTAGAGGATTCCCAGGAAGAAGACGAGGTCGTAGTGGTCGCGCGGCAGCCGGAACTGGGTGTCGAGGTCGACCTCGTGGATCTGCACGTTCGAGCCCAGCTCCTCGCGCATCCGGTGGGCCCCGCGTACCCCGTTGAAGTTCGTCGGTGCGTTGTCGATCAGGTCGACCGAGCAACCGAGCCGCTGCTCCAGGAAGAAGGCGAAGTCACCGTCCGCCGCCCCGATGTCCGCCACCGTGCCGCCCGCGACCTGCTCGAACAGGTTGCGGCGTTCACCCGTCAGCATGGCGTCGAGGTGAAAGATGTTGGCCATCGTGTCGTACGGGTACCAGCTGAAGTCGACCTGGAGCTGTTCCTTGCGCGTGAGCAGCTCCTGCCTGAAGTCCAGAGCCTGCTTCTTCACGACCTCGAAGTCCACGACGGAGATTCTGCCCGACCCTGACCTGCGGCGTGGCGGGTACGTACAACCTTCCGGCAGTGCTACACGTCTACTACTTGTGTAAGTCACCACTCGGAGGCGACACATGTGGATCAGCGTGACATTAGTCACATTGGGTGGTTTGGCGTTCCTGACGCGAACCGTAATGGCCCTCCTGGCCGTTTCCCCCAACAAGGACGCTAGTGATTACCCTAAGCCACAAACGTCCACCAATTGAGATACTCGTTCGGAGTACGTCTTACGGACGAACGTTGACTTACCGTACGATCCTTTCGGGTCGTATGACTGATCAGTCACCCGAAGGGGACCTCACAGGGGTAGGTGCGCCATGGACCACGCACTGAGCAAGGTCATCGAGCTGCGCGAGAACGGCTTTCAGTTCCTCCACCTGAGGGACGACGCCGGCCAGCTCGACCGCATCATGGCGTTCAAGCAGCGCAGAGGGTTCATCGACTCGATCCTGTTCTGGTCGGAGACGGAAGCGCGCGCGGGACGTCTGCCCGCGGTCCGCGACTCGGCCCGGCCGGCTCAGGCCGTGTGGATCTACGAGGGACCGCTCGTCGAGGCTGTGGACAGGCTGCTCGACCTGCCTGAGCCGGGTGCCAGGAACGCGCCGTCGCTGATGAAGGCGACCGCTTCCGATTTGGCCGTTGTGACGACACTGCCGTTCAAGCTGAAGCTGCCGCCGGGCGCGATCGCCTGAGTCAGCGATTTTCGAAGTCGCCGCGCTTGATGGCGGTGATGAACGCTGCCCGCTCGGGCGCGGCGACTGCGGAATTTGCCCGTTTTCTCGTGTGGTGCTCACGTGCGCTTGAGCCGCTCAGATCCCACCAACGGATGAAGAAGTTCCCTCGCCTGAGTTACGCAGCTTGATGTAGAGGGGTCGGACGCGAAACGTTCGCGCCCATGAACCTCAGGAAGACCATCACGGGGGCCGCTGTTGCCCTCGGCAGCGCCACCGTCATGCTCGGCCTGGGCGGCATCGCGCACGCTGACACCGCCGGCGTCGGTGCCGGTACCTCCCCGGACCTCGGCGGCCAGCTCGGTGACGTCGCCAGCGTCGGCGACCTCGCCTCGGTGGACACCAGCGACGTCAACGGCAAGATCCAGGCCGTCAACGCGCAGGACCTCGACGTGAACGCGATCGTCGAGAACGTCGACGCCGGTGGCAGCGGTGTTCCCGCCGCCACGCTCCTCGGTCTCAACGAGCCGCAGGGTCCGCCGAGCGCGCAGGCCGGGCTCGGCATCTGATCTGACCAGTACTTCCTGGCCGGGGCGGCGTCCGATTCCCTCCCCCTCGAATCGGGCGCCGTTCCACTTTTCCTAGGAGCGAAACGCCTTGAGCATCAAGAAGATCGTCGCTTCCGCGGGTATCGCCGCCGGTGCGATCGCGGCCATGGCGGGCACCGCGAGCGCCAGCCCGCTGCCGACGCCGGAGCTGCCGCAGGTCGACGCGATCGGCAAGGTCAGCGACGTCGCGGGTGCGGCGGGTGTCAGCACCCTGCACAACTTCGGTGGTGCCAACGTGGAGATGATCCACGACGGCAGCCACGTCGTCGGCGGCTGACTAGCGGCTGACTAGCGGCCCACCGCGTAGCCCTGCGCACCCCGTGGATTCGCGGCGGCGCGCAGGAGTCCGTCTGCCGCATCCCTTGCCACGGCTGACATCCGGCCGAGGGTCCACTCGCCGGCGTCCACGACCTGGTGGCCACGCGCTCGCAACGCAGCCAGGACGTCCCCGCCGGCGCGGGACTCGATGACGAGCTCGCCAGGGGTCCAGGCGCGCGGGTAGAACGAGCTCGGGAACGCGTTCGAGTGCCACATCGGCGAGTCGATCGCCTCCTGCAGGTTCAGGCCCGCCCGGTGCGCCAGCCAGAAGCCGAGCTGCCACTGGTCCTGCTGGTCGCCGCCGGGTGTGCCGAACGCCAGCGCCGGTCGGCCGTCGCGCAACGCCATGGACGGCGACAGGGTGATCCGCGGGCGCTTGCCCGGTGCCAGCGAGTTCGGCAAACCCTTGTCCAGCCAGAACATCTGGGCGCGGCTGCCCAGGCAGAAGCCGAGCGACGGGATCGTCGGCGACGACTGCAGCCAGCCGCCGGACGGGGTCGCGGAGACCATGTTGCCCCAGCGGTCCACCACGTCCACGTGCACGGTGTCGCCGCGCGTGACGCCGGAGCGGGCGACGGTCGGCTCGCCGAGCGCGCCGGTCGGGTCGCTCACCGACGTCGCCGGACCGCCGGTGATGTGCTTGGGCAGCAACGGTTCCCGGCCGTCGGGCGAACCGGGACGAAGTTCGAAGGACGCCGAGTCGGAGATCAACGACCGGCGTTCGGTCGCATAAGCCCGCGACACCAGCGTTTCCAGCGGCACGCCGGGGTCGTCGCCGTACCAGGCCTCGCGGTCGGCGAACGCCAGCTTCGCGGCCTCGACGGCCAGGTGCACGGTCTCCGCGGTGGGCTTGCCGTCCACATAGGACAGGTCGTACCCCTCCAGCAGCCGCAGCTGTTGCGCCAGAACGGGTCCCTGCGTCCACGCGCCGGCTTTCACGAGCGACCACTCGTCGAAGTCGACGACCAGCGCGTCCTCGTAGGTCGCCTCCCACGACGCCATGTCGGCGCCCGTCAGCACACCGGCGTGGTCACGGCCGGAGTCGTCCCGGAACTCACGCCGGCAGAACTCGTCGACCTGCGCCGCCACGAAACCCTGCGACCACGCCCGGCGTGCGGCCTCGATCTGCGCTTCACGGTCGGCGCCCGCGGCCTCACCCGCGGCCAGCAGCCATTCCCACGTGTCGGCGAGCTTCGGGTTGCGGAACCGTCCACCACGCACGGGCAGGACGCCACCGGGCATCCACTGCGCGGCCGACGTCGTCCAGTGGTCGCGGAACAGGTCGGAGACGAGCTCGATGGTGTCGACGACCCGCGGCAGCAGCGGGAAGCCGTCGCGGGCGTAGCCGATCGCCCTGTCGAGCACGTCGCGCAACGACTTGGTGCCGTGGTCACGCAGAAGGGTCAGCCACCCGTCCCACGCACCCGGCACGGTCGCCGCGAGCAGCCCGCTGCCCGGCACGAGGTCCAGCCCCAGTTCGGTGTAGTGCTCGATCGACGCGCCGGCCGGCGCCACGCCCTGGCCGCACAGCACGCGCGGACCGGAGCCGGCCGCCGCGAAGATGATCGGCACCTCGCCACCGGGGCCGTTGAGGTGCGGTTCCACCACCTGCAGCACGAAGCCCGCGGTGACGGCGGCGTCGAAGGCGTTGCCGCCGTCCTCCAACACAGCCATGGCCGCCGACGAGGCGAGCCAGTGGGTCGAGCCGACCATGCCGAAGGTGCCGACGAGTTCGGGGCGCGTGGTGAACACCCCATAAAGGTATGCGACGCTAACTAAATTGCGTGACTCCGAGTGACGCATGCCCCACCCCCGAATGGAGCAGTCCGTTCCATCGGCTCGATCTCCGCGTCCACCGTCTACGACTTTCGTTGTAGCTGACCGTGACGGATCTCCTACCAGAGGTCTACCGGCGCGGCCGATGTGTTCGAACACCTTCGAACGGCACAGTTCAGGCATGGGAATCCTGGGTGTCGCGACGATCTTCATCGGGCTCGCGCTGCTGGCAGCGGTGCCGTTGGTGGCGCTGCTCCACTGGACCGACCGTTGAGGCAGTATCAACTCTTGAGGTAACGAGCGTTAACCTCCTCGCGAGCAGTTCGCTTCGAGGAGGATGAAGGCATGGAGATCTCGGGTACCGCGGCCATCGTCACCGGTGGCGCGTCCGGTCTCGGCGGCGCGACCGCACGTGCGCTGGCGGCGCGTGGAGCGCAGGTGTTCGCGCTCGACCTGCCCAGCGCCATCGAGAAGGCCGAGGCCGTCGAGGGCGTGACCTACCTGGCCGCCGACGTGACCTCGGGCGAAGAGGTCCAGGCCGCCGTCGACACCGCGGCGGGCTCCGGCGCCCCGCTGCGCATCACGGTGAACTGCGCGGGCATCGGCCCGTCGTCCCGCACGGTCGGCAAGACCGGCCCGCACGACCTCGACCTCTACCGCAAGATCATCGAGATCAACCTGATCGGCTCGTTCAACGTCCTGCGCCTCGCGGCCGCCGCGATGGGCAAGACCGAGGAGCTCGAGCACGGCGCCCGCGGCGTCATCATCAACACCGCGTCGATCGCCGCGTTCGACGGTCAGATCGGCCAGGTCGCCTACGCCTCGTCCAAGGGCGGCGTCGTCGGCATGACCCTCCCGGCCGCCCGCGACCTCTCGAGCGTGGGCATCCGCGTGCTCACCATCGCGCCCGGCATCGTCGACACCCCGATGCTCGCCACGGTCTCCGACGAGTTCCGCGCGGGCCTCGCCGCCGGCGTGCCGTTCCCGAAGCGCCTGGCCCAGCCGGCCGAGTACGCGCAGCTCGCGCTCTCGATCATCGAGCACGACTACCTGAACGGCGAGGTCATCCGCATGGACGGCGCTCTCCGCATGGCTCCTCGCTAGAGATCACCCGCGTACGGCAGACGTGACATGGCGTCCGAGGTCATCCACTCGCGCAGGCGGTGGGTGGCCCGGACGTCGTCCTCGTTGTACTCGAGCAGCCGCCGCCGCTGCTCGGTGTCGAGCGCGTCGCCGTTCATCCCGACCGCGCCCCGGTACCAGCGCATGGAGTTCTCGCCACCGGCCTCCGGGTCCCGCCACTGGAACCCCGCGACCGGCGCGATGATCTTCAGTCCCTTGCCGTGCGCACACAGGAACTGCTCGCGCACGATCCCGAACAGGTCCACCCAGGAGTCCGACCCGATGAACTCCTTGATCTGCGCCACCGTCGGGATGCCGGGCTTGCCCGCGAACCTCTCCGCCGACGCCAGCAGCCAGCGGTTCTCCGCCAGCTCGTTGTAGCAGTAGGCGCGGAACGACAGCCCTCGCGCCTTGGCCCGCAACCTGATCCCGGTGAGCCAGGTCCAGAACTCGGCGAACGAACGGGCCTCGTCGTCGCACGGCAGCGCGTCCCAGGTGACGAACGCGCGGTAGCCGTGCTCCTCGTCGATGTCCTTCCCGGACAGCAGACAGCCCCACATGTACGCGCCGAGATCGCCGAAGCTCTCCATGTCGACGTCGACCTCGACGTCCGCACGCGGCACGTTCATCTCAGGCACCCGGCGCACCAACGTCAGGTCACGCAACCACGCGCGCGCCAGCACCACGGCGTCTCCGAACGGCATGCCGACGAGCTGGATCGGCCCTTCAGCCGCGGGATCCAGCTCCGCCAGCGCGTCCACAGTGGACAGCCCGGCCTTCCGCAACGCGACGGCGTCCTCGCCGCGCACCACGAGGCTGACGTCCCGCCCCTGCTTGAGATCGCTGTCGCAGGTGGGCCACCACGGACACGTCTTGCAGTCCACGATCCGCGACGGCCGCGCCAGCGGATCCTTCTGGTTCACCGCAGCCAACGCCACAGCCAGCCGATCGCTGAACCGGGCGTCGTACTCGGCCAGCGCAGTCCGCCCACCGGGCCACGTCGGCGCCTCCAGGTCGTGCCACAGCACGACGTCCGCGTCCATGCCGATGACACCACCGGTGGCCCGTCCACTCCGCGCGTACCCGGCAGCCTGCAACTGCCGTTGCGCATGAGCGAGCCGAAGCTGGTCCCGAGGCTGCGGCCGAACCTTGCGGTGCGGGTCCGTCCGGCTCCCACCGGGCAACGGCATGGTCAACGGACTCGTCTTGGCCCCCTGACCAGGATCAGTGATCTTGTGCCGCACGACGAGCACCGGCACGTACCCGGTCGAGTCCTTGACCAGGAGATCGATCCCACCACGCCGCCCACCGCGAGGATCACGCGGCAACGCGGCGCCCCAGATGTAGGGCGCCCCCATCTCCATGGCGGCGAGCGTCACCCGCTCGCGGTCCGCACTGCGCACGTCGGCCCCGCTCGGCACCTCGAAGAGGTCCGATCCGACCAGCCGCCCGAGCGCGTCGGCCACCGCACGACGATGGTTCGTCGCGTCCGCTTTCCGTTGTTCCGAAGCCGGATCCGGCGCCGCCTTGGGAGCGTCGCGCATCTCCGGATCGTTTTCGAGGTGCACCCGCCGCCGACAACGAGTGACCACGCCGGCGTCTAGCTGCACCTGGGAAGTCACGGATGCAGCGTATGTCGCGCGTCGGGAGGATGTGTCGGCAACCTGGGCAGTAAGTTTCTCCTGACGGAGGAGGTGTACCCGAATGGCGCGCAAAACCGGGCATCTGTTCACGCCCAAGAGGGCCAAGAACCTGGTCGGAGTGGCAAAGGTGGTGGCCCCGGCGCTCATTCCGGTCCTGGCTCCGGTGCTGGCCCGCGGCGCGGGCGCCCTCAGCGAACAGTACGACCGCTATCGCGCCCGCCGCCTGGGCATAGACGTGGCGGACATCGGCAAGTACTCGGGTTATGGCGCCCGCCTGCACGCACGGATTGTCGGTTTTTCGGAGTCCATGGAGTCTTTGCGCGCTTCCGACGAAGCGTGGGTTTCCAAGACCGAGGCGCGGCTCGCCCAACTCCTCGCCGCTGTTCGCGCTTCCGAACGCATGCCGACGGCCCGGCGCAAAGCCGCGCACCGGGCCGTCGGAACTGATCTGGACGTGCTGGAGCAGGAACTGCTCAGGCGCTTGAACGTGCGCTAGGGCAGACCCCCACCCTCCCGGGGGGACGACCCCTGTCCATTTTATCGCGATACGGGCAGGTCAAGCTGCCGTTCGGCGATCTGTGGATAACTCTCGGCCACCTCTTCCATCACCTCAGCCACCCGCTCCTCGCGCCGGATCATCGGATCCGACCGGAGATCACGAGCCAGCGAGAAGCAGAGACCGACCATCACGACCATGAACGGCAACGCCGCGATGATCGTGAGGTTCTGCAGCCCTGTCAGCGCGTTCGAGCCGCCCACCAACAACATCACCGCGGCGACGGCACCGGTCAGCACGCCCCAGAAGATCACCACGGGCTTCGTCGGCCGGATCGAGCCTCGCTGTGAGAGCGTGCCCATGACGATCGAGGCCGCGTCCGCCCCGGACACGAAGAAGATCGCCACCAGCACCATCACCACGACCCCGGCCACAGCGGCCAACGGGAACTGGTCCAGCAGCGAGAACAACTGGGACTCCGGCGAAGAGGCACCAGCCAGATCCACCCCACGCCGCTGCTCGAAGATCGCAGTGCCGCCCAGAATCGCGAACCACACCAGCGACACGGCGGACGGCACCAGGATCACGCCGGCCACGAACTGCCGGATCGTCCGCCCACGCGAGATCCGCGCGATGAACATGCCGACGAACGGCGTCCACGAGATCCACCACGCCCAGTAGAAGATCGTCCACCCGGACAGCCAGGTCTCGGTCGCGTCGCCACCGGAGGCGGCAGTCCGGCCGGCCATCGTCGCGAGCTCGCGGAAGTAGTCCCCGATGGCGGTCGGCAGCAGGTTCAGGATGAACACCGTCGGCCCCACGACGAACAGGAACAGCGCCAGCGTCACCGCCAGCACCATGTTGATGTTCGACAACCACTGGATGCCGCGCGCGACGCCCGACACGGCGGACGCCACGAACGCCACGGTCAGGATCGCGATGACGGCGACCAGCACACCGGTGCCGACGTTGCCCGCCCAGCCCGCGGCCTCCAGGCCCGACCCGATCTGCAGCGCGCCCAGGCCGAGCGAGGCCGCGGAGCCGAACAGCGTCGCGAAGATCGCCATCACGTCGATCGCACGTCCCCAGCCGGACGCGGCCCGGCGGCCCAGCACGGGGGTGAACGCGGCGCTGATCAGCGAGGACCGGCCGCGGCGGAAGCTGCTGTACGCGATCGCGATGCCGACGATGGCGTAGATCGCCCACGGGTGCAGCGTCCAGTGGAACAGCGTGGTGGCCATCGCGGTTTCCAGCGGGTCGCCGTCGGTACCGGGCGGCGGCTTCACGAAGTGCGACAACGGCTCGTTGACGCCGTAGAACATGAGACCGATGCCCATGCCGGCGCTGAACATCATCGCCACCCACGAGATGGTCTTGAACTCGGGTTTCTCGTCGTCGCGGCCGAGCGGGATCTTGCCGTAGCGGCTGAACGCGAGCCAGAGGGCGAAGACCACGAACCCGGAGGCCGAGATCACGAAAGCCCATCCCAGGTTCTGGATGACCCAGGCGAGCGCCGACTTCGAGAAGGTCGCCAAGCTGGTGGTGCCGACGATTCCCCAGGCCACGAACGCAAGCGTCAGACCAGCGGCAACGCCGAACACGACCCTGTCGGTACGGCCCGGCTGGTCGCATTGGTTGTGCATGCGGCCGTAGTTACCCGCTCGTAGACCGAACCAAACTCCTCCGATTACCCTCACCGACGTGAGCACACGGTCGAGTGAGTTGCGCACCCTGCGTGGTGCCGCGCTCGCGCTGACCTCTTCCGCGCTCACGATCGCCGCGCACGGGCTGGGCGGCGGAGAGCTGTCGGAGTTCGTCCACGCGCTGCCGCTGGTGGTGCTCATCGCGTTCGCCGCGGGGAGCCTCGCCGACAAGCGCACCGGCAGGCTGTCGGTCATCGCGGGGCTGGGTACGGCCCAGCTCGCGCAACACGTGCTGCTGACGTGGGTCAACCACGAGCACACGAACACGTTGACCGGGCAGATGTTCGTGGCGCACCTCGTCGCCGCGACGCTGACCGGCCTGCTCCTCTTCCACGCGGAGAACGCCCTGTTCAGGCTGTTCTCCGCAGTCACCCGCCTGATCCCCCGCAGGCTCACGCCGCTGCCGGTCACCAAGCCGGTGCGGACGTTCACCAGCACGCCTTACGTCCGCAGCGCGCACCACACGGACCTGAGACGTGCGAACGGGCTGCGCGGCCCGCCCTGTGGCTCCTGATCACTCGATCCGTCAGTCCCTTTGGCAATCAGGAGCCACAACTTCATGTCGACAAATCGATTTGGCGTGCGCGCGCTCGCCGTCCTCGGCGTGGCCGGACTCGCCGTCCTCGGCACCCCGACCATCGCATCGGCGCACGTCAGCGCCCAGCCGTCGGAGTTCACCCAGGGCGGCCGCGCGACCTTCGCGTTCCGCGTCCCGAACGAGCGGGACAACGCGGGCACCATCAAGCTGGAAGTCACGCTGCCGCAGGACACCCCGCTCACCTCGGTGCGCACCAAGCCGCTGCCCGGCTGGAAGGCCGAGGCCGTCAAGGCCAAGCTCGACAAGCCCGTGACGATCGGCGGCAAGGAGATCACCGAGGCGTTCCGGACGATCACCTGGACCGCGGACCCCGGCGTGAAGATCGGGATCAACGAGTACCAGGAGTTCTTCGTCGCGCTCGGCACGCTGCCGGAGGGCAAGGACAAGCTGGAGCTCCCGGCCAAGCAGACCTACGAGAACGGCGAGGTCGTGGACTGGAGCCAGTCCACCGGCGCCGACGGCAAGGAGCCGGAGCACCCGGCGCCCGCGCTCAAGCTCGCCCCGAAGAAGGCTGCCGAAGAAGACCACGGCCACGGCGCGGCCACGCCCGGCACCGAGACGCACGAGGCCGCGGTCTCGAGCTCGGACAACACGGCCCGCTACCTCGGGGGCGCGGGTCTCGCCGTCGGCGCGCTCGGCCTGGGCTTCGGTGTCGGCGCCATCCTGCGTTCGCGGCGCAAGGCATGAAGCGCGCGCTCATCGCGTGCCTGATCGCAGGTGCGGCCGTGCTCGTCACGGCCGCCCCCGCGGCGGCGCACAACGCTCTGATCAGCAGCGACCCGAAGGACAAGAGCTCGCTGGAGGCGGGTCCGTCGACCGTCACGCTGACGTTCGACCAGGACGTGCAGGGCGGCCAGGGCATCAACACGATCTCCGTGGTCGACGCCGGTGGCGGTCACTACGAGGTCGCCGGTGACCCGACGATCAAGGACAACGCGGTCTCCGCCAAGGTCAACGCGCTCGGCAAGGCCGGCGAGTACAAGATCGGCTACCGGATCCTCTCCGCGGACGGCCACCCGGTGTCCGGCGAGCTGACGTTCACGCTGACCAAGGACGGCACGGGCACGCCGACCACGCCCGCGTCCGCGAACACCGCCACCGGCGACAGCGGTTCGAGCGACGGCCTGCCCGTCTGGGTGTGGATCGTCGGTGCCGTGGTGCTGCTCGGCGGTGGCGTGTTCTTCGCCCTGCGCGGCGGGGGCACGAAGGCATGACCGACGTCCGGACCGCCGCTCCCAGCCACTACCGCGTGCTCGCCGGGCTCGTCCTCGGTGCGCTCGCGGGCATCGCGCTCGGCCTCGTGCTGGCACCACCCGTCGTGGTCGCCGGGGTCGTGGACGCCGGGGCGGCGGTCCGGTACGGCCTGCCGATCACGAGGGTGCTGCTGGACGTCTCGGCGACGATCGTCGTCGGGCTGTCGATCCTGCCGAAGCTGCTCGGCTTCGACCGGCCCACGCACACCGAACCGGTCATGCGGCTCGCCCGGCCGGCCGCGGTAGTCGCCGCCGCCGTCTGGGTCGTCACCGCACTGCTGGCGATCGTGCTCCAGGCCGCCGAGCTGCGGCCCGGCAGCGACGTGAGCATCGGCAACGCCGTCGACTACATCGCGACCGTCGGTGCCGGGAAGGGCCTGCTGTTCAGCGCGGCCTGCGCGTTCGTCTACCTGGTCGTCGGCGTGATGGCGGTCCGCAGCGGCGAGTCCGTGCCCGCTGAGCTGCGCATCCTCATCTCGATGTTCGGGCTGCTGCCGATCCCGGTGACCGGGCACGCCTCGAACTGGAAGTACCACGACTACTCGATGGTCTCCATGGAGCTGCACGTCCTGGGCGCCGCGGCGTGGACGGGCGGGCTCGGCGCGTTGATGGCCCTGGTGGCCTACCGCAAGGGGCTGCTCGCGGCCGCGCTGCCGAAGTTCTCGAAGGTCGCGACGATCTCGCTGATCGTGGTCTCGGTGACCGGCCTGTTCAACGGGCTGCTGGAGCTGGTCCTCAACCCGGTGGTGCCGTTCCCGCAGTCACTGGTCACGACCGGCTACGGGTTGTTGTTCCTCGGCAAGCTCGTGTGCGCGGCGCTGATCGCCGTGCTCGGCGCGCACATCCGGTGGCGGTTGCTGCCGAAGATCTCGCAGCACAAGGTCACGGCGATCGTGCAGTGGGCGGTGCTGGAGGTGACGATCATGGGCGTCGCGTTCGGTCTCGCCGTGATCCTGAGCCGGGCTCCGGTCAGCTGAAGCCCATCGCCACGCGCACCAGGTCGGCAACGGCACGTGACCTGCTGTGCGGGGGCCACGCGATCACCGTCGTCACCTTCGGCGCGTCCACCACCGGTATCGCGGTCAGGCCTTCGAGCAGGCCGTTGCGAACCACTTCCGGCATGACCGCGACAGCACGGCCGAGCGCGATCATCTGGAACAGCTGCGTCAGGTCGTGCACCTCCACGCCGGGGCCGGGCAGGTAAGTGCCGTCAGGTTCCGGCCAACGCGCCAGCTCCGGCAGATCGATCACGTCAGCCATCCGCAGCTGGGCCGCACCGGCCAGGGAATGCGACTTCGGCATGATCGCGAACTGGTTCTCGGCGCGCAGCGGCTCGACGTCGAGACCAGCGGTCGAGTCGAACGGTTCGTGCAGGATCGCCACGTCCGCACGGCCGTCGAGCAGCGGTTGCGCGGCGTGGGCCTGGACCAGCATCAGGTCGACGGCGACCGCACCCGGTTCAGCGGCGTAGGCGTCGAGCAGCTTCGCCAGCAGTTCGCTGGAACCGCCTGCTTTGGCGGCCAGCACCAGCGAAGGCCGATCCACGGTGCGGGTGTGCCTCTCCGCCGCGGTGACCGCGCCCAGGATCGCCCTTCCCTCGGCCAGCAGCACCGCGCCCGCCTCGGTGAGCGTGACCTTGCGGCTGGTGCGGGTCAGCAACGCGACGCCGAGCCGGTGTTCGAGCTGGGCGATCGTGCGCGACAACGGCGGCTGGGCGATGCCGAGGCGGTCGGCAGCCCGGCCGAAGTGCAGCTCCTCGGCGACCGCCACGAAGTACCGCAGCTCGCGCGTTTCCACGCCATCAGTATCCATACCGGCCGGGTATCGCTGCCAGACCGAAGCGATGTTGGTTCTCAGACCACCGCCGACCACGATGAAATGCATGAGCGAACAGACGATTGCGCTGGTCACCGGCGCGAACAAGGGAATCGGGTACGAGATCGCGGCCGGGCTCGGGATGACGGTCGGAGTCGGTGCGAGGGACGTGCAGAAGGGTGAGGAAGCCGCCGAGAAGCTGCGGGCGAACGGCGTCGACGCGTTCGCGGTGGCGTTGGACGTGACCGACGACGAGAGTGTCAAGGCGGCAGCAGCGCTGTTCGAGGAGCGGTTCGGACGCCTCGACGTGCTGGTCAACAACGCGGCGATCGCCGGGGTCTGGCCGGCGGCCCCGTCCGTTGCGACGGCGGAAAGCCTGCGGGACGTGCTGGAGACCAACGTGATCGGCGTCCTCAGGGTCACCAACGCGATGCTGCCGCTGCTGGCCAGGTCCGCACGACCGCGGATCGTGAACCAGTCGAGCCACCTCGCGTCACTGACGCTGCAGACCACGCCGGGAGTGGAGTTCGGCGAGGTCAACGGGACCTACACACCGGCGAAGACGTTCCTGAACGCGCTCACCGTCCAGTACGCCAAGGAACTCACGAACATCAAGATCAACGCGGCCTGTCCCGGCTACGTGGCGACCGACCTCAACGGCTTCCAGGGGAGGGACACACCCGCGGAGGGAGCCAGGATCGCGATCGAGCTGGCCACCCTGCCCGACGACGGGCCGACCGGGGGCCTGTTCGACCACAGCGGACCCGTGCCGTGGTGATTGTTCAACGTGAAACATCCGCGCACTCGGTGAGTGGTCCGATCAGCGCGGCGAGCTGCGCACGAACGGACTAATCGGTGATCAGTCGAGCCGAAGATTCCTCACGCATGCGCGCCAGCCGGTTCATCGTCCGCTGACCGCGGCGATCCAGCTCACGGCTGTCGATCCAGCCGTTGGCGTAGTAGCGGTAGTCCTGCGCGAGCGCCACGAGCTCCGCGAGGTAGTCGGCGGATCGGCGCCGTCGCTCCTCGTCGAACGCCGCCAGCAGCGGCAACTGGGTGTCCACCACCTCGTCGAGCAACTGCGCGGACCGCAGCGCTCTCTTGGAACGCCACCTCCGAGTAAGGCTCACGCGCCGCACCTCGTCCTTCGCCCCGACCTGCCGCACCTTAGGCGTGGATTTCACGCCCGTCGATGCTGCATTCGTGTGCGGAGGTCCTGGCGTTACCGGTTCGTGTCCCACACCATCCGAAAGTGATGCTATGGGTCCCAAACGAGATTCGGCTCAGGCGGCCGACTCGGCACCGGTGAAGCGGGCGACGCGGTCCGCGAGCTCGCGGGCCTCGGGGTTGTTGCGACGCTTCTCGGCCTCCTGGCGAAGCGGCTCCATGCGCTGCTTCGTGCGGACGGACTTGAGGCTTTCCGACAGGTCCACGGCCTGGCGGCCGATCTTGGCGCCGTGGTCGATGTCGCCCTCGAGCAGGTGGTTGATCGCCATCGAGGTCAGGTTGAACGAGCGGCTGCGGGCGTACTCGTCACCGAAGTTGTTGATCGCCTTGGACAGTGCCGGGATGGCGGTCCGCGTGTACTTGGCATCCACAGTCTGTGCCAGCTCCGTGTGCACCGTGCCGATCATGGACGAGAGGTCGATCTCGTTGAAGAACTTGGCCCATGCGGGGGCTTCGGCGACGTTCGCGCGGGAGAACTCGTCGCGCGCGCAACCGAGCAGCTTGAGCGCCTGCTCGTCGGAGCCCATCTTCGCGTAGGCCCAGGCCTCGTTCGCGCACAGGATGCCGACGGCCAGTTCGGAACCGGAGTTCTGCGCCGCCAGCTGACCCAGCTGGAACACCTTCAGCGCGTCGTCCGGAGCGTTCTGGTGCAAGTACACGCGGCCCATGCGGTACAGGATGTTCGCCATCAGCGCCTCGTTCTCGCCCTGTTTGGCGAGGTCGAGCGCCTGACCGAAGTGGTTGCGGGCCGAGTCCATCAGGCCGGTGTCGAACGACGTCCAGCCGGCGAGGTTGTGCAGGTCGGCCAGCGCGACGTAGAGGCGCTGGCGAACGATGTCCGTGGAGCTCGCACCGAGCATCTGCTGTCCCCAGGACAGCTGGGCGACGACGGCGTCGCGGCAGGAACCGCCGCCGTACTGGTAGTCGAGGGCGCGCAGAGCCCGCGTCGCCGCTTCGACCTGGCGCACATCGGTCATGCCGATGCGTCCCGGAGCCGGAGTCTGTGTGGGGTGAGAAACCCACGACCCGGAGTCCGCTCCGAACACGGCCGCGCCGACTGTCACGGCGGCGGCGTGCGCGAGGAACTTCCGACGCTTCACCGACTCGTCCTCCTCAGGATGGGGTGAGTCCGCGGTCGCGGCCACCCTCACTGCCGTTGTCTCGTCATAGGCGAGACCCATGTATCCACGTGGGACACCCAAGCCGACGGCGATCCTGGTCAGGACGTCATAAGCCATCACCCGGCGTCCCTTGAGGATCTCCGAGACCTCGGACTGTGATTGGCCCGTGAGCGCCGCGATCTGGCGCTGGGACACGCCGTGCCGTCGGAGCAGCCGGTAGACCGAGCTGATCTCTCGTCGGGCCAGTGCGTCCCGCATCTCCTGGTGGTCCCACACCTCAGGTGGGATCGGAGAGCCCTGGGAACTCATGGTGTTCATCGCGCACCCTCACAGTCCGTTGGGCGTCATCGGCAGACTAGGGGCAGGTCCCCGAGCCCGAGAAGTCCTCTTCGGCAGGGCTGATCGGCCCTGCCGAACACCGCTTACCGCTCACCGTAAGACTTCCACCGGTCAGCGCTGTGACGTCCCGTTCCGGCATGAATCATCGCAATCTAGATTCCGGTAAGCGAGTGAGCACGGAGAGGAACGACCGATAGTGGACAGCTCCTCCCCGAGTTCCACCTCCATTGTGGAGACGGGTGACACCGAATCCACATGGCGCGGCACGACCGGGCAGCGTCGGACGTGGCAGATCAGCTGCGGCGACGTGGTCGACCGGGACCGCCAGCTCACCGTGAAGGTCGTTCAGGGCCAAGTGGTTCTGGTCGGACCTCCCGGGGAGACGGCAGTCTTGTCCCACGACCAGCTCGTACAGCTCAGGGCTGCGCTACGCGAAGCCGCCGACCAGGCGGAAAGGTGACGGTGACGTTTCGATGGACGCGATCCTCGGACAGGTTCTTCGCAACGCTGTGTGGGAACGCCTCGACCTGCTCACGGAGCTGGCGAGCCGCGCGGACGCCCCGTCCCTCCTGTCGGTGGCTCGATCCGAGCTCCCTCGGCTGACCGAGGGATGGCGTGCTCTGCTGGCAGCGCACGAGCCGGACGAGAAGGGCAACTGCCCTGAGTGCTCCGGCCGTTGGCGCCAGCAGAAGTCACCTTGCTCGGTGTGGCGCGCCGCGTACGAACACCTGGTTGCGGGCGGACTCGCCCCGCGCCCGGCTCGCCACCTGCGCGAGGCCCCGGTGACTCCTCCTGTCACCCGGACCCGCCGCGCGGTGGCTCGAGCCCACTAACGGGCGTTTGCGTCTGACCTGGCGTCCCCCCGACACGACCAGGTCTGCAAACCGCCTACTGACCGGTGGTCCGCGATGCGCGAACCCCCGACCGCGACATCGCGGACCCCGGTCAGCTTCACAACTCCACAGATTCCCGCGGGCCGGTGACGTGCACCTTCCCTCCCCGACCGTTGTCGGCCCGCGGTCACCACGTCGGCCCCTTGTCTGCCCCTCCCGCGCAGGCAAGGGGCCGTTTCCACATTGCGGAAGTCACGCGGGGGCCCCGCGTTTCCTTCTGGGGTACGCGGGGCCCCCTGCGTGCGGTCAGAGCGAACGGAAGCTCCCCGCGTGCACTTCGTCAGCGGTGTGTGCCCGTCTTCCAGGTCAGGTACGAGGTGAGGCCGGGAAACAGCCGGCCGGAGATCTCGAACGCCTTGAGCTGCCAAGGGAACAGGTGCTCAGCGCGTTCCTTCTCCACGGCGTCGACGATCGCCTTCGCGCACCGCTCCGGCGTCACGGTGGGGATCAGCCGAGCGATCGCCGGGATCCGCTCCTCGGCACCGGGGTTGTTGGTGAAGTACTCGCTGGACACCTTGCCCGGAATCACTTCGCTGATGCCGACCCCGGTGCCCCGCAGATCAAGCCGCAAAGAAGCGGTCAGGCCCCGGAGAGCCCACCGCGACGACTGGTAGCCCACGCAGCCGGGAATCGGCAGCCGCGACACCGGCGAGTTCACGTTGACGATCCAGCCGGAGCCGCGTGCACGCATCACGCCCAAGTACTCCCTGGTCAGGAGCAACGCGGCCAGGTACGGCACGGCGGTCATCGTCTGCAGCTCGTCGGCTGAGGTGTCGTCGAGGAACAGCCAGCGGCCGACGCCCGCGTTGTTGACCAGCACGTCAGGTGCCGGAACCTCCTCGGCGAGCGCGCTGATCTGCGCGGCGTCCGCGAGATCTGCCGTGTGCGCGGACGCCGAGCCACCGAACTCGATGATCCGTTTGACCTGTAGATCGAGCAGTTCGGCGCTGCGGGCCACAAGGTGGACGTGCGCGCCGTGGGCCGCGAACCTGAACGCGGCCTCCGCGCCGATCCCTTGGGACGCTCCCGTGACCAGAACCCTCTTGCCCGACAGCTGCATCAGACCACCGATCGCACTCGACTCATCAACACCGCCGCCAGCACGGTCGCCAGTGCCGATGCCGCGAACAGGCCGCGGTAACCACCAAGGTTCGCGAGGATCACCGTGGTCAGCAAGGGGGCGATGACCTGCGGCAACGCGTTGGCCACGTTGATCACGCCCAGATCCTTGGCCCGATCGGCCGCGGCGGGCAACACCTGGGTGAGCAGCGCGATCGCGACGGCCAGGTACGTGCCGAAGCCGACGCCGAGCAACGGGGAGGCGACGAGCGCGACCGGCCACGTCGGCGACACCACCAACAACAGCGCCGCCAACGCCATGACCGCTGACGCGCCGTACACATACGGCTTCCGACGGCCAGAACGATCACTTCGTGCGCCGAACAGCACCGCTCCTGCGGTGAGCGCCACCCCGTACAGGACCATCAACTGCAGCAAGCCCTGGTCGGGAGACGGGTGGTGCACCGCGTCGCTCAGGAAGAAGTACAGGTACAGCGTGCCGAACGCGTTGCCGACGTTGAGCATGAAGTGCCCGAGCCACGCCCACGCGAAGTCGGGGTGCTCACGGGGTGAGATCCAGAACGTCGGCCGCACCGGCTTCACGGCCAACTGCGTGTCCGGCGTCCTCAGCACGAAGAACAACGCTCCGGCCAGCACGATCGCCGCGCAGGCCAGGTAGCCGGCCTCCAGGTCGGTGACCAGCTCCGTGACGACGACCGCGCCCAGCACGGTGCCGAGCATCTGGCTGATGCCGAACTGCCCACCGACCTTGGCCCGTTGCGCGACGGGCACCCGATCCGGCACGGCGGCGGTCAGCGCGGCGAGCATGCTGCTGACTCCCGCCTGCACCAGGCACCAGCCGATCGTCATGACCAGGACCGAGTGCGCGCCGGCGAGAACAGCGAGGCCGGCCACCGCGACGATCGACCCGATCAGCGTCCACGGATGCCGGCGGCCGAAGCGCGAGGTCGTGCGGTCGGACAGGAACCCGATGAGCGGCACGCCCACCATCGCCACGAACGCGCCGACACCGGTGACGACGCCGAACACGAACGTCTTGTTCGCCTTGTCCAGCAGTTCGGCCTGACGCGGCAACAGGATCTGGATCGGCGCGTAGACCGCGAGCCACAGACCGAGGTTCGCGACGAACAGCAAGGCCATCCAGCTCCGGCGAACCGGGACGACCGGCTCCGCGAGTGCCTCACTCACCACTGATCACCTTTCTGTACCAGTGGAACGAGTCGCGCGGCGTGCGGCGCTGCGTCTCGTAGTCGACCTGGACCAGGCCGAAACGCTGCGAATATCCGGCTTCCCACTCGAAGTTGTCGAGCAGCGACCACACGAAGTACCCGGAGACACCCGCTTCCAGCGCGGCCTTGAGGTGGCCGTCGAGGAAGGAGATCCGGTCGGCGTCCGCGATCTCGTCGGGGAAGCTGCACCCGCTCTCGGTCACGTACACGGGCGGCAGGTTCGGGTACCGCTCACGCAACGTCGTGATCATCTCGGAAAGCCCGGACGGCACGACCGGCCAGCCGAACCCGGTGCGCGGGTACTCGTCGATCTCCACGAGTTCGAACGGCAGCGGGTTGCCCTCCGACGGGGACTTCAGCCGCGTCGGGTTGTAGTAGTTGACCCCGTAGAAGTCGAGCGGCTGGTGGATGACCTGCAGATCTCCGTCCACAACCGGCAGGAGATCGGCGACTGCGTCCGGATATCGGCCCGACAGAAGTGGGTCCGCGTACAGCCAGTTGTGGATTTCGCTGTACGCCTCGGCGGCTGCTGCGTCGTTCGGAGTAGCGGGCCAGGCCGGCGTGTGGTTGTTCGCGGTGCCAACGGCCTGTGCGTTGAACGAACGCAGCACTTCGACCGCACGGCCGTGAGCGAGGTTCAGGTGGTGGGCGGTCGGCAACGCGTCGAAGAGCAACGTCTTGCCAGGGGCGTGTTCACCGATCGCATAGCCCTGCAACGTCACCATGGCGGGTTCGTTGATGGGGATCCACAGCTTCACGCGGTCGGCGAGACGGTCCGCGACCAGCGCCGTGTAGTCGGCGAACCGGTCGGCGATGTCCCGGTTGAGCCAGCCGCCCTCGGCTTCGAGCTCCAGCGGCGTGTCCCAGTGGTACAGCGTCGCGACCGGGGCGATGCCGACCTCGACCAGCGCGTCGACCAGGCGGTCGTAGAAGTCGAGGCCCTCGGCGTTGACGGGCCCCTTGCCGGAGGGCTGGATGCGCGGCCACGCGATCGAGAACCGGTACGCGTTCACGCCGAGCTGCGTCATGAGCGCAACGTCTTCGCGCCACCGGTGGTAATGATCGCAAGCAACGCTGGCGTCATGACCTTCGTGTACCGGAGTGAACTCGTCCCACACCGAAGGGCCTCGTCCGCCCTCGTTGAACGCGCCCTCGATCTGGAACGCGGACGTCGACACTCCCCAGAGGAAGTCGCTCATCGATCCTCCAAATGTGAAACTTGTTCGGATCGTAGGCGTGTTGACAGGTTCAGGGAAGTGAAAGAGCCGTACAACAGGCAAGATGGAAGCACCCGAACTACTGGGAGTCGCCGTGACGAGCACCACCCCGCTTCGCCGCCAGCCCGTTCAGCAGCGCAGCGCCAAGAGAGTCGAACGAATGCTCGAGGCCTGCGCGACCCTGATCGACGAGGTCGGCTACGACGGCGTGACCACGACGTTGATCGCGGAGAGAGCGGGAGTGGCGGTCGGCTCGCTGTACCAGTTCTTCCCGGACAAGAGAGCCGTCGTGCAGGCGCTGACGCTGCGCAACGTCGACAGGTTCTCCCAGGGCATCACCGAGAGGCTCGAGCAGGCGACACTCGAGCACTGGTGGGACGCCGTGGACACGGTGTTCGACGTCTACGTGACGATGCACCGCGAGATCCCCGCGTTCGGGAGGCTCCACTTCGGTGACGTCGTGGACATGCGGCTGCTCGACGAGCGCCGCGACAACAACGCCGTCATCTCCGACAAGATCTCCGAGCTGATCTCCGGCCGCTTCGGCATCCCGATGGCCGAGGTCCAGCTGCCGATCGCGATCGCCGTCGAGGCCGCCGACGCCGTCATGAAGATGGCGTTCCGCAAGACCCCGATGGGCGACCCCGCGATCCTGGGCGAAGCGAGGGCCCTCGTCAGGGGTTACCTGAAGTCCCGGCTCCCGGCCTAACCGAAGTTCCGGCGCTCGCCGCGGTACGTGGGCACGGTCCGCTCGATGCGGTCACCGTGCACCAGGTGCACCTCGTCGAACCGCTCGAACAGCTCGCCGGCCTTGGCATGACGCATCCAGACGCGGTCACCGATCTTCAGGTACTCCGCCGCCTTCCCGGTGACCGGCGTCTGCACCTCGCCGGCACCTTCGAGGCCGAGCGTCTTCAGCCCGGCAGGCAGGTACGGCGACGGCTGACGGTCGGGCGTCGGCGTGCCGGACGCGATGTACCCGCCGGCGAAGAGCGTCGCGGTGCGCTTGTTCGGCTTGCGCACGACGGACAGCGCGAACAGCGCCGCGGGTTCCGGCTTGAACGCCTGGTAGGCGTCGAAGAGCGTCGGCCCGAAGAGCCCCGACCCGGCCGCGAGCTCGGTGACGGACGGGTCCGACCCGGTCAGCTCCAGGCTGCCGGTGCCACCACCGTTCACGAACTCCAGGTCCGCGACCTGCCGGATCGCGCTGACGACGGCGGACCTGCGCTGGATCAGCTCGGGCCCGGACTTCGACTGGATGAACCGGATCCCGAGCGCGCGCAACGGCTGACCGGGCGGGTTGTCCCCCAGCCCGGCGATCTGCCCCTCGTACGCCATGACGCCGACGAGCTTGAACCCGCGCCGCTGCGTGATCCGGGCGGCGAGGGCCTTCGCCTGCTGCGGCGTGTGGATCGGCGAGCGGCGCGGCCCGATGTGCAGGCCGGGCAACGGCCGCCACGAGACGTCGAGCTCCAGGCAGACCCGGATGTCCGAGTGCGGACCGATCGCGGCGTCCACGAAGTCGAGGTGCGCCATCGAGTCGACCATGATCGTGACGCGCTGACGTGCGGTTTCGTTCGCCGCGAGCTTCTGCAGCGACGCCCGGTCGGCGGTCGGGTAGGCGACCAGCAGGTCCTCGCTGACGTTCTGCTCGGACAGCCACAGCGCCTCGGCCAGCGAGTAGCACATGACACCGGAGTAGCCGGGCCGTTCCAGAGCCCGGCTCACCAGATCGCGCACCCGGATCGACTTGCTCGCCACCCGGATCGGATGACCGGCAGCGCGACGGGCGAGGTCCGCCGCGTTGTGGTCGAAGGCGTCCAGGTCGACGATCGCGAACGGAGGATCCAGATCCTTCGTCGCGGCATCGAGTCGAGTTCTGCGCATGCCCTGACGGTACGTCGTCAACCCTTGAAACGTGAAGAGCTTTCACTTACGTTACTCGCAGGTCACACTCTCTCGTGGAGGTTCGGCGTGTGGACGAACTGGGCTAGAACGGCTTCGTGCACCCCTACGCGCGTCGTTCACCCCTCGAGCACGGATGAGATCGCAGCGGCGGTCACGTCCAGCGGCCGTGTCCGCGCGCGGGGCAGCGGTCACTCGTTCAACGACATCGCGGTGGCGCCCGAAGTGGCGCTGGACCTCGACCGGTGGACGGGAATCGTGCGCGCGGACACGGAAAACGGTCTGGTGACCGTCCGCTCGGGCACCCCGCTGCACGTGCTCAACGCCGACCTCCACCGCCTGGGCCTGGCGATGCCGAACCTGGGCGACATCGACGCCCAGACCGTCGCCGGCGCGGTCTCCACCTCGACCCACGGCACAGGCGCCAAGCTCGGTGTCCTGGCCACGGCCATCGCCGAGCTCGAACTGGTGCTGGCCGACGGCTCGGTGGTGACGTGCTCCCGGTCCGAACGCCCGGACCTGTTCAACGCGGCCCGCGTGGGCCTCGGCGCGCTGGGCGTGATCAGCACGATCACCCTCCAGTGCGTCCCTTCGTTCGTGCTCCAGGCCACCGAGGCACCGGGCAGGCTGGACGCCGTCCTGGAACAGTTCGACGACCTGTGCGCGGTCGAGGACCACGTCGAGTTCCACTGGTTCACGCACTCGCACCGCGTGATCCTCAAGCGCAACAACAGGATCCCCGAACCGGCCCGCCCCCTCTCGAAACTCCGCCAGGCGTGGGAGTACGAGGTGATGGAGAACGCCGCGTTCGGTGCGGTGTGCAAGGTGGCCAAGACCTTCCCGCGCTACACCAGACGCCTGAACGAGCTCTGCGGCTCCCTGATCTCCGAGCGTTCCTACTCGGACTACTCGCACAACGTCTTCGTGACCCCACGCCGAGTCCGTTTCGTGGAAACGGAATTCTCCATCCCGCGCGAAACGCTGATGGACGTGATCGCCGAACTCCGAGCTGTCGCGAACCGCCTGGGCGACCGAGACGCCCTGATCGTCCCCTGTGAAGTGCGCGTGGCTCAGGCAGACGACATCTGGCTGTCCACGGCGAACGGCCGCGACACGGCCTACATCTCAATGCACCAGGCGCTGGGCATGCCGTACAAGGCCTTCTTCGACGCGTACGCGAGCATCGCCGCATCCGTGGGCGGCCGCCCGCACTGGGGCAAGATGCACGACCTGACCGCGGAGCAGCTCCGCCCGCTGTACCCGCACTTCGACGACTTCCTGCGGGTGCGCGACGAGGTGGACCCGGCCAGAACCTTCACCAACGCGTACCTGGACCGCGTGCTCGGCTGACCGCACGCGGGGGCCTCGCGTACTCCAGGAGAGTACGAAAGCTCCCCGCGTACTCTCAAAGCACGACGCGAACGGCGTCGGCGATCGGCGTCTCGCCGTTCGTCAGCTCCAGCGTCTTGCCGATCGTCTGCGGTGCGGTGAGCAGCTCCGCGAGCACGGCGGCCACGTCCCCGCGCGTCACCGACGCACGGGGCAACCGAGGCGCGGCCAACGTGACCAGACCCGTGGGCGCGTCGTTCACCAACGGCCCGGGACGCAGGATCGTCCAGTCGAGATCACGGGGCTTCAGGTCGTCCTCTGCCAGCTTCTTCGCCTTGAGGTAGACCGCGAACTCCGGATCCACCGAAGGAGAGTCGGCCGACTCGATTCCCACCGTCGAGACCTGGACGAACCGCCGCACCCCCGCCTCGACCGCGGCCGAGGCGAACAGGGCGGCGGCCCCGTAGTCCACTGTGTCCTTGCGGGCGGCTCCTGAGCCTGCCCCGGCGCCTGCGGCGAAAACCGCGGCGTCCGCACCGTTCAAATAGGCGGCGACCGAGTCCAGATCAGCGGACTCGAGGTCGCACAGCACCGGAACGGCTCCGGCTGACTGCACGTCGGCGAAGTGATCGGGGTTGCGCACCAGCGCGGTCGCGGTATCTCCACGGGCGGCCAGCTGCTGCTCCAGAAGCAGCGCGATCTGCCCGTGTCCTCCGGCTATGACTACTCGCACAGCCCAACCGTAGATCAGGAAGCGGTGGCGAGCATCTGCTCGTAGACGAGCTCGTTGACCCAGCGGGTGATGGCGGTGTCCTCGGCCGGCACGTTCTCCTGGCGGCCCGAAACGTCGACCGAGAGGTCCTTCTCGTCGTCGGCCAGCAGCACCGAGACGCCGTAGCGGCGGACGCGCGGCAGGCAGTTCGACAGGTAGTCGTGCGAGAAGGCGACCGACTCGGGGAGGACGACCGCGGCGTTGCCGTAGCGGGCGAAGGGGACGGCGGACGCGAGCGCGGTGCGCCAGTGGCGGGCGACGGCCAGGACGCCGACGATGCGGACGGCGGCCGGCGGGACGCGGCCTTCCATCTCGGGCCACACCCACGTGGAGACGGTGGTCTTGTCGGCCTCGGGCCCCGCACCCACGCACACGCGCTCGGCGTGGGCGTCGGCCAGGAGCTCGGCCACGACGACGACCTTGCGGCCCATCAGGACCATCTCGGGGAGGACCACTCCGTGCCAGCCGAGGCGGATCGCCGCGGCGGCTGCCAACTCCTCGACGGACGCGGGCAGTTCCGGAACCGGGACCGGGGTCGTCGACAAACCGTTCGAGCTGTCGAGGGCCGCGATCCTTGCTGGGGTGCTGCTCACGCCAGTGCCTCCTCGTCACCCGCGGCGGGCGATCCGCCGCGTTTCGACTCGTGCTCTGGATAAGGATTAGCAGGAAGCGTGCGGCCCGCCCCCAGGTCAAACCACCCCCTGCGATCGACGGCGCCGACCGGTCGGTGACCGGTCGAAGAACGGCGCGGGGAGTTCGGTCCTACGGTGCTGCCGTCTGGGTGACGTTAATCCGGATGGACGCACCAAAAGACCTGCTCAGAGTGGGTGCTCCAGGCGTGGGCGCGAAATACCGGTCAGCGGTACCGGTCACCGTCCGCCGACCGTTCACCGCGCCAGAACGACCACCTACATGATGATCACGGTCTTGCCGGGGCCACGACCTGCGAAAACATCAACAGCCTCACGCAGGGGCACGCGGCGGGAGATTGGAACTTCAAGGTCTCCTGCCTGCACCATCGACGCGAGCCGCACCAACGTTTCCCGCGACCCCTTCATCCCGAAGTTCTGCGCCGGATCGCTGGAGACGTAGTTGGTGTTGAAGGCCAACGGCGCGTAGCGCGCGTTCGCCTCGAACGACGAACGGTCGGCGCTCACGAGGTCGATCAGCGCGTCGGCCTCGACGAGGGAGTCGCCACGGCCGATCGGGATGACCCGCTTGCCCGCCGCACGGGCGATCTGCACGGCGAACGACCCGACACCGCCGTTCGGCCCGACGATCAGCACGGATTCCGCGTCGCCCAGCGACTCGACCAACTGCAACGCCGTCATGCCGGCGGTCGGCAATGCGGCGGCGACGGCGGGATCGAGGCCGTCCGGCAATGGAGCCAACGTGTTCTCCGCCGGAACTGTGACGTACTCGGCGTATGTGCCGATGCCGACGGGGTGGTGGAAGAAGGTGCCGAAAATCCTCTCTCCGGAACCGACGACCTCACCTGCCCCATCAGTTCCAGGAACCAACGGGAACACGTGCGGAGTGGAACCGCGAAGCATCCCGTCGACGACTTTGCGGTCGAACGGGTTCACACTCGCGGCGAACAACCGCACCTTGAGCTCATCGGGTCCCGCCGTGGGCTCCGGAAGTTCCACGAGTTCGAGCGGAGCACCGAAGTCCGCTGCCGCTATCGCCCACATGCCGACCCCCGAACGAGTGACAGACATCACCTGTTGGATCAAGGAATCCGATACTGCCGATCAACGAAAGAACCCCCCTCGCGATTCCCGCGAGAGGGGTTCCTTCTGTCTTTCGATGGGCAAGGGGGGAGTTGAACCCCCACGTCCTTTCGGACACACGGACCTGAACCGTGCGCGTCTGCCATTCCGCCACTTGCCCCTGGAGACGTTGGGAACACTAGCACGCGTCCAAACCAGGTTCCTAATCGACCCCTGTAGGCGTCGTCGTACCCGGATACGATCGGTACAGGAGCGGAGTCCGAGCGGAAGGAGTTGACATGGGCCTGCAACGCTTCGAGCGCAAGCTGGAGGGTCTGGTCGGCAACACCTTCGCGCGCGTGTTCGGCGGCAACGTGGTGCCCCAAGAGGTGGCACAGGCGCTGCAACGTGAGGGTGACAGCAACATCCGCGAGCTCGCGGGTGGCAGACTGCTAGCCCCCAACCACTACAAGGTGCTGCTCGGAGCCCAGGACCACGAACGTCTTGCGGGCGACGAGCAGGATGAACTACGCATCACCCAGCTTCTCGCAGAGGGCCTGCGAGAGCACCTGGCCGAGTCCGGATGGGATACCTATGGTGACGTCGTAGTCTCCCTGGAGCGCTCCGAGGCGCTGCACACCGGACAGTTCCGAACCAGCTCGTCCGTCGACCCCGACGTGAAAGCGGCCAGCCGACGGTCAGCACCACCTCGCACCGCAGGAGACCGATCCATGAGCCAGCCACCCGGCTACGGACAAGGACAGGGCCAGCCCGGCCAGGACCCTTATGGTCAGGGCGGCTACGGCCAGCAGGGCTACGACCAGCAGCAGGGCTACGGCCAGCAGCAGGGTTATGGCCAGCAACAGGGTTACGACCAGGGCTACGGCCAGCAGCAGGGCTACGACCAGGGCTACGGCCAGCAGGGCGGCGGCTACGGCAGCGGCCAGCAGGGCTACGACCAGGGTTATGGCCAGCAGCAGGGTTACGACCAGGGTTACGGCGGCGGCCAGCAGGGCAGCGGCTACGACCAGGGTTACGGCCAGCAGCAGGGCTACGGCCAGCAGGGCTACGACCAGGGGTACGGGCAGCAGCAGGGCGGCGGCTACGACCAGGGTTACGGCCAGCAGGGCGGGTATGACCAGGGTTACGGCCAGCAGCAGGGCTACGGCCAGCAGGGCGGCTACGACCAGGGCTACAACCAGGGCGGATACGCCCCGCCGGCGACCCAGGGCGCGAACCGCCAGCTCAACGCGACCCTGCACCTCGACGACGGTTCCAACCGCACGTACAACCTCAAGCAGGGTGGAAACGTCGTAGGACGTGGGCAGGAAGCCGACTTCCGCCTCCCGGACACGGGAGTCTCCAGGCGCCACCTGGAAATCTCCTGGGACGGGCAGAATGCGATGCTCGCTGATCTCGGTTCGACCAACGGGACCACGGTGAACGGCACGCCAGTGCAGACTTGGCAGCTCGCGGAGGGCGACGTCGTCCGCATCGGCCACTCGTCACTGGTCTTCCGCACCGCGGGCTAGAGGTCGATACGGGCGTCGGTAGGCAACTCAAGGCAGGAGCGGTTACAACCGGTGCCAGAGCTGGTGATGCAGCTGACCAGAGCGGGCTTTCTCGTGCTCCTCTGGCTCTTTGTGCTGGCCGCCCTACGTGTGGTCCGCTCTGATCTCTACGCAGCCTCAGGGCTCCGGGCGTCAGGTCTGCCCGGTTTCCGGAGGTCCGAGAAGTCGGCGAGGGGAAGCAAGGCGCCTCGGCAACTCGTGGTCACCCACGGGGCGCTGACCGGCACCCGCATCTCGCTCGACGGCAGGCCGATCCTGATCGGCCGCGCTGACGACTCCACTCTCGTCCTGGACGACGACTTCGCGTCGACCAGGCACGCGAGGCTGTCCATGCGCGGTACCGACTGGTACGTGGAGGACCTCGGCTCCACGAACGGCACCTATCTAGACCGAGCCAAGGTCACCGCACCCCTGCGTGTACCGCTCGGCACCCCGATCCGCATTGGCAAAACGGTGATCGAGCTGCGCTCATGACCTTGGTTCTTCGATACGCGGCCCGCAGCGACAGGGGCCTGGTTCGCTCCAACAACCAGGACTCCGTGTACGCGGGCCCTCGCCTGCTCGCAGTCGCCGACGGCATGGGTGGCCACGCCGCCGGTGAAGTCGCGAGCAAGGTGGTCATCGCCTCGCTGGCCCACGTCGACGACGACGAGCCTGGCGACGACCTCCTCGGCAAGCTCCGCGACGCGGTCGCGGCCGGCAACGGCGCCATCTCCGAGCTCGTGACGAGCGACCCGGACCTGGAGGGCATGGGCACCACGCTCACGGCCATCCTGTTCGCGGGCAACCGCCTCGGGCTCGTGCACATCGGCGACTCGCGCGCGTACCTCCTGAGGGAGGGCATGTTCGCGCAGATCACGCACGACGACACGTTCGTCCAGTCGTTGATCGACGAGGGCCGGATCACGCCGGACGAGGCCGCCACGCACCCGCAACGCTCGTTGCTGCTGCGTGCGCTCACCGGCCACGACTTCGAGCCCAGCCTCACCGTGCGCGAAGCACGCGTCGGCGACCGGTTCCTGCTCTGCTCGGACGGTCTGTCCGGCGTCGTGAGCCTGGAGACGCTCGACGAGGCGATCCGCATCCCGGACCCGCAGTCGTGCGCGGACCGGATGATCGAGCTCGCGCTGAAGGGCGGCGGACCCGACAACGTCACGGTGATCGTGGCGGACGTCGAGGACGTCGATTTCGGCGACGACTACCCGATCCTCGGCGGCGCGGCTGGTGACGGCAGCGAGGAGCACAACACCCCGCCGGACTCCGCGGCCTCGCGGGCGAGCGCGCTCACGCAGCAGCGCCCGCCGATGCCGCAGCGGGTGGAGGCACCTCCGCCGCCGCAGGACCCGAAGCGCAAGAAGAAGAACGCGCTCAAGGCGTTCGCGATCATCTTCGTGCTGCTCCTGCTGACCGCCGTCGTGGCGGTCGGCGGCAAGCTGTGGCTCAACACCCAGTACTACGTCGGCGCCACCGAGGACGGCCAGGTCGCGATCTTCCGCGGCCTCAACGGCACGGTGCTCGGCTTCAAGCTGTCGTCCAAGGTCGAGGACTCGTGCCCGCCGGGGTCGACGGGCTGCAGCCCGATCACGTTGAAGGACCTGCAGGAAGCCGGCCGCAAGACCATCACCGCGGGCATCCGCAGCGACAACGGTCTGGACGGCGCGCGCGCCGCGGTCAGGTTGCTGCGCACCGAGTACATCCTGCCGTTGTGCAAGGACACGTCGTCGACGTCGACCACGACGACCACGACGACGACCACCACGACCACGCCGCCGACCACCACGTCCGGTAACCCGCCGGCGAACGGTTCACCCGAGACCGGGACGACCGGGACGACCGGGACCACCGAGACGCCGCCCTCCTCGACCGCGCAGAAGGTCGGCGTGGAATGCCGGGAGGGTCCGTAGTTGAGCTCGCCCGTCCCCACCGGGGAAGGCTCGCCAGGCGCGTCGGTGGCGACGAACACGTCGCCGGGACTGCGACCGCCCACGCGGCGCGGCACCGAGCTGGTGATGCTGTCGTTCGCAGCCGGTCTCGTGACGCTGGCGCTGATCCTGGTCGAACTCAACCAGGAGCGGTCGCTGAGCCTGAGGATCCTCTACCTCGGCCTCGCCTACCTCGGCCTCTTCGCCTGTGCCCACCTCGCCGTCCGCAGGTGGGCGCCGTACGCGGACCCGGCGATCCTGCCGTGCGTCGCGTTGCTCAACGGGCTCGGTCTGGTGGTCATCCACCGGATCGACCTCGCCAACGAGGGCACCGTCTTCCCGGACGGCTCGGTGTGGGACCCGGTGGCGTTCAAGCAGGTCATCTGGACCGCCATCGGGTTGTTGCTGTTCGCGGCCACGCTGAAGTTCCTGACGGACCACCGGATGCTCGCGCGGTTCGGCTACACGTTCGGCCTCGTCGGCCTCGTCGCGCTGATGCTGCCCGGTGTGCTCCCCGGCTTCATCGCACCCGAGATCAACGGCGCGAAGATCTGGCTGCGCATCGGCCCGTTGTCGATCCAGCCCGGTGAGTTCGCCAAGATCCTCCTGATGGTCTTCTTCGCCGCGTTCCTGGTGTCGAAGCGGGACCTCTTCACGACCGCGGGCCGCCGGTTCCTCGGCATGGACCTGCCGCGCGCCCGCGACCTCGGCCCGCTGTTCGCGGCCTGGGGCGTCGCGGTCGCGGTCATGGTCCTGCAGAAGGACCTCGGCTCCTCGCTGCTGTTCTTCGGCATCGTGCTCGTGCTGCTCTACGTCGCCACCGAACGCGCGGCGTGGGTCGTGCTCGGTCTAGGCCTGTTCTCCGGTGGTGCGGTCGTCGCGTGGAAGCTCTTCACGCACGTCCAGCAGCGCGTGGCGAACTGGCAGGACCCGATCGCGCGCTACGAGAAGATCGGTGGCGGCTACCAGATCTCGCAGTCGCTGTTCGGTCTCGCGACCGGCGGCATCGGTGGTGCCGGGCTCGGCGCTGGCCGTCCGGAGATGATCCCCGAGGCGAACACCGACTTCATCACCGCCGTGATCGGCGAGGAGCTCGGGTTCGTCGGCTTCGCGGCCCTGCTTTTGATCTACATGATCTTCGCGTTGCGCGGCCTGCGGAGCGCCATCGCCGTGCGGGACAGCTTCGGCAAGCTGCTCGGTGGCGGTCTGGCGTTCGCGGTCTGCTTCCAGGTCTTCATCGTCGTCGGCGGTGTCACCAAGCTGATCCCGATGACGGGTATCACCGCGCCGTTCCTGTCCTACGGCGGTTCGTCACTTCTTGCGAACTACATCCTGGTCGCGTTGCTACTGCGAATTTCTGCCTCCGCGAGGGCTCCGCAGCGGGCTCCCAAGCCGAAACCGCAACAACCGGCTATCGCCGACCAGCACACTGTGATGGTGGAGCGTCCCAAATGAACACACCGCTCCGCCGCGTCGGCATGGCCATGATGGTCATGATCCTGCTGCTCCTGGGCAACGCCACGTGGGTGCAGGTCATCAACGCCGACGAGTGGCGCAAGAACCCGTACAACCGCCGGGTGCTGCTCGACGAGTACGCCCGCAAGCGCGGTCTGATCATCGCTGCCGACGGCACGACGATCGCGGACGTCAAGGAGACGACGGACCGTCTCAAGTTCCTGCGCACCTACAGCAACGGCCCCGCGTACGCGCCGGTCACCGGGTACCTGTCGGTCACGTACGGCACCTCCGGCATGGAGCGCGCCGAGAACGACCTGCTGAACGGCTCGGACGACCGGCTGTTCGCGCGCCGGATCTCCGCGCTGATCACCGGTCGTGACCCGGTCGGCGGCAACGTGCAGCTCACCCTGCAGCCGAAGGTCCAGCAGGTCGCGTACGACCAGCTGACCGCGAAGGGCTTCACCGGTTCGGTCGTCGCGATCAAGCCGGAGACCGGCGAGATCCTCGCGATGGCGAGCACGCCCTCCTACGACCCGAACCTGCTCGCGAGCCACGACGCCGGTGAGCAGGCCACGGCGTGGAAGCAGCTCAACGCGGAGGGCTCGAACGACCCGCTGGTCAACCGCGCGACGCAGGCCCTCTACCCGGCCGGTTCGACGCTCAAGGTCATCGTGGCCGCGGGTGCGCTCGCCGACGGCAAGAACAAGGACACGCAGTACACCGCCGCCGGCACCATCAAGCTGCCGAACACGCAGACGGACCTGCCGAACTTCAACGGCACCCCGTGCGGCCCCGGCCAGACGGTGTCGATGGAGACCGCGCTCGCCAAGTCGTGCAACACGGCGTTCGGCGAGATGGCGGGCCAGCTCGGCGCGAACAAGCTGCGCAGGCAGGCGGAGAAGTTCGGCTTCAACGACCCCGGCCTCAAGGTGCCGCTGCCTGTCGAGACCTCGACGCTCGGCGCGATCCCGGACGAGGCGGCGCTCTACCAGACCGGCATCGGCCAGCGCGACGTGCAGATCACGCCGCTGGAGAACGCCGTGGTGGCCGCGACGATCGCCAACGGCGGCAAGCGGATGCAGCCGTACCTCGTGTCGAAGATCCTCGGCCCGGACCTGAAGGGGATCGAGGACACCGAGCCCGACGAGGTCGAGACCGCGATGAGCAAGGACAACGCGGCCGCTCTGCGCGACATGATGATCCAGTCGGAGATCAACACCGGTGGCCAGGGCATCGGCGTCCAGGTGGCGTCGAAGACCGGTACCGCCGAGCACGGCAACGACCCGTTGAAGACCAAGCCGCACGCCTGGTACATCGCGTTCGCGCCGGCGCAGAAGCCGGAGATCGCGATCGCGGTCATCGTCGAGGACGGCGGCGACCGCGGTCTGGGTGCCACCGGTGGCAAGGTCGCCGCCCCGATCGGGCGCGCCGTGATGAACGCGTACCTGGCGGGTCGCTGATGCTGACCACGGGCCAGCTCCTCGCCGACCGCTACCGCCTGACCAGGCGGATCGCGGTCGGTGGCATGGGCGAGGTCTGGGAAGGCGCCGACGAACGGCTCGACCGGCGGGTGGCCGTGAAGGTCCTCAAGGCCGAGCTGTCCGGCGATCCCGAGTTCCTGCACCGCTTCCGCACCGAGGCGCGGATGACCGCGTCGCTCAACCACCCCGGCATCGCGTCGGTGCACGACTACGGCGAGACCGCGTCCGTCAGCGACGGACCGGAGGACACCGCGTACCTCGTCATGGAGCTCGTCGAGGGCGAACCGCTCGCGACGATCATCTCGCGCGGCCGGCTGACCGCCGAGGTGACGCTCGACCTGCTGGAGCAGACGGGCAACGCGTTGCAGGCCGCCCACGAACGCGGGCTCGTGCACCGGGACGTCAAGCCGGGCAACATCATGGTCACGCCGTCGGGGAAGGTGAAGATCACCGACTTCGGCATCGCGAAGGCCGTGGACGCGGCACCCGTGACGCGGTCGGGCATGGTGATGGGCACCGCGCACTACATCGCGCCCGAACAAGCTCTTGGCGGAGAGGCCGAACCGGCGAGCGACGTTTACTCGTTGGCCGTGTGTGGCTACGAATGCCTGGCCGGACACCGGCCGTTCCTGTCGGACAACGCCGTGACCGTCGCGATGATGCACATCCGCGACATGGCGCCGCCGTTGCCGCCGGACGTGCCGCCGGGTGCCCGCGCGTTGATCGAAGCGACGCTGGTCAAGGACCCTCGGCAGCGCTACCGGACCGGTGGGGAGTTCGCCGCCGCGGTCAGCGCGGTGCGGGTGGGCCAGCCGCTGCCGACGCCGTCCGGGTTCGCCATGCCCCAGGTCGTGCCGCAGCAGGTGGCACCGCCTCCGCCGCCACCCCAGGTGTCGCAGCCGTTGCCGATTCCACCGCAGATGGCCCACCACCAGGGCCGTCCCGGCACCCACCCGGCGATGCCACCGGCGCACCAAACCGGCACGTTCACCCCCATGCCGACACCACCGGGGAGAAACCGGACCGTCGTCTGGGTTATGGTCGCTTTCCTGGTGACCGTGCTGCTGGTGCTCGGCGTGGTCCTCGTGTGGCAGTGGGCAGTGAAGCCGAACACCGGGAACGGGCAAGGTGACCGACCGGCCGCGTCCAGTTCGGTGAACCCGCCGGCGAACGGGCAGGCGAAGCCCGACTCGGCTGATCGGATACCGGGCAACGCGCTGATGCAAGTCGACGAGGACGACTACATCGGTCGTTCTGGCGACGAGGTCAGGACAGACCTGATCGGCCACGGCCTGGAGCCCAGGGTGCAGAGCCCCCAGGGCACGGCGCCGGGCGACCTGAAGAAGTGCAGGGTCACCGCCATCTCGCCGACAGGCGGGGTGCCGGCCGGCTCGCAGGTGAAGGTGACGTGCGCGCCATGAGCAAGACAAGAACCGAGCTGGGAACACCGTCGACTAGGAGCGGGACGAAGCACCGATGAGCACTCCGCGACTGCTCTCAAACCGCTACGAACTGGGTGAGACCCTCGGGTACGGCGGCATGTCCGAGGTCCACAAGGGGCGGGACGTCCGCCTCGGCAGAGACGTGGCGATCAAGGTGCTGCGCGCTGACCTCGCCCGTGACGCCCAGTTCCAGGAGCGATTCCGCCGCGAGGCGCAGAACTCCGCGGCGCTGAACCACCCGGCGATCGTCGCCGTCTACGACACCGGCGAGACGCAGACCGAGTACGGTCCGCTGCCCTACATCGTCATGGAGTTCGTCGACGGGCGAACGCTGCGCGACATCGTGAAGACGCAGGGCCCGCTGTCGGGCAAGCGCGCGATGGAGGTCATGGCCGACGTCTCGGCCGCTCTCGACTTCAGCCACCGGCACGGCATCGTCCACCGCGACGTGAAGCCCGCCAACGTGATGATCACGAAGTCCGGTGCCGTGAAGGTGATGGACTTCGGCATCGCCCGTGCGATACACGACGGCCAGGCCGCGGTCACCCAGACCGCAGCGGTGATCGGCACCGCCCAGTACCTGTCGCCGGAGCAGGCGCGCGGCGAGTCCGTCGACGCCCGGTCCGACGTCTACGCGGCCGGCTGCGTGCTGTTCGAGCTGCTGACCGGCGAGCCGCCGTTCACCGGCGACTCCCCCGTCGCGGTCGCGTACCAGCACGTGCGGGAAGACCCGAAGGCGCCGTCGTCGCTGAACCCGAAGGTGTCGCCGCAGCTCGACGCGATCGTGCTGAAGGCGATGGCGAAGGGGCCGGCGAACCGCTACCAGTCGGCCGCGGAGATGCGGGCCGACCTGGTGCGCGTGCTGTCGGGTCAGCGTCCGTCCGCGCCGGCCGTGATGACGGCCGAGGACCGCACCGCCGTGATGAACGAGCAGGCGGCGCGCACCCCGCGCACGCAGGTGATCTCCGGTGGCGGCGGCAGGCACCGTCCCGCGGCGTTGAAGTCGGAGCCGGACGACGACTACGACCCGATCGCGGACGAGGAAGAAGAGCGGCGCGCCAAGCGCAAGAAGGCCATCATGATCACGCTCGTGGTGATCCTGTGCGTGGCCGTGCTCGGCCTCGCTGCGTGGATCACCTCGAACATCATGGATACCAGCAACAAGGCCACGGAGAAGGTCCCCGTTCCGTCGATCGTCGGCCTGAGCCCGTTGGACGCCAAGGAGAAGATCCAGAAGGCCGGTCTGGTGGCCGCCACCGAGGACGTCGCCTGCGAGCCCGGCCCGAACGGCGCCGCCGCCAAGTGCACGGCCGACCAGATCAACAAGGTCGTCGGCACGAACCCGCCGGAGGGCAGCCAGGTCAACAAGGGTTCAACGGTCACCATCTCCATCGGTGCGCCTCCCGGCGAGGGCACCGTGCCCGACCTGACGGGCAAGACCCCGCAGGAGGCGCAGGCGATCCTGGACAAGGATCCGAACGGCTTCAAGCTGCAGCAGAGCACCGACGCCGTCGAGGTCGACGACCAGAACAAGGTCGGCAAGGTCGCGAGCCAGAACCCGGCGAACGGCCTGAAGCTCAAGAAGGGCGGCACGATCACGATCCAGCTCGGCAAGGCACCGGAGAAGCAGAACGTGCCGAACGTCGTGGGCAGTGACGTGAACGACGCCCGTCAGACGCTCGAGGGTTCCGGCTTCAAGGTCAACGTCGAGCAGGTCGACAGCGCGCAGCCGGAGGGCCGGGTCGTGTCGCAGAACCCGACCGGCAACAGCAAGGCGGCCAAGGACACGCAGGTGACGATCCGGGTCTCGAAGGGCAACCAGCTCGAGATGCCGGACCTGACGGGCCTGTCGCAGAAGGAAGCCGAGAACAAGCTCAGGTCGCTGGGCTGGAACGGCAACCTCAACATCGAGGACCAGCCGGTCACCAACGTCTCGCAGGACAAGAAGGTGGTCGCGCAGAACCCCGGCAAGGGTCAGCCGTTCACCAAGGGGTCGACCGTGACGCTGACGATCGGCAAGTTCGGCGTCGTGACGACGTAGAAAGCTTTCGAGCTGGGGCGGCTTCCACTGCGGAAGCCGCCCTTTTTCGTTACTGGCGGGCGGCCGCGGCGAGCGTGCGCATGCCGGTCTCGAGCTGCGCGACCGTGGCCTCCGGCACCTCGAAGCCGCAGACCTTGAGCCAGTTGGCGAGCATCCGATGGCCGCCGTCGGTCAGCACCGACTCGGGGTGGAACTGCACGCCCTCGACCGGAAGTTCCTTGTGGCGCATGGCCATCACGATGCCGGTCTCGGTCTTGCCGGTGACCTCGAACTCCGCGGGAATCGTTTCCGGCAGCACCGTCAGCGAGTGGTAGCGGGTCGCGATGAACGGCTGCGGCACGCCCTTGAGCACACCCTTGCCCTCGTGGAAGACGATGCTCGTCTTGCCGTGCAGCAACTCGGGCGCGCGGTCGACCGTTCCGCCCCACACCACACCGATCGCCTGGTGGCCGAGGCACACGCCGAAGACCGGCTTTCCGGTGTCGGCGCACTTCTTGATGACGTCGATGCTCGCGCCCGCCCGCTCCGGCGTACCGGGGCCGGGGCTCACGAGCACGCCGTCGACGTCGTCGATCTCGTCGAGGTCAACCTCGTCGTTGCGCCGCACGACGCACTCCGCACCAAGCTGAGCGAGGTACTGGACGAGGTTGTAGACGAAGCTGTCGTAGTTGTCGACCACGAGCACGCGCATGGACAGAGCCTAGTCGGTCGAGTCGAGTGAGTTAGCTCTCGTCTTCCTTGAGGTTAGGCTACCCTAAAATAGGTGTCATGAGTTCTTTGCGCGTCGCTGTCGTCGGCGCCGGCCCAGCCGGTGTGTACGCGGCCGACATCCTGACCAAGTCCGACGTCGACGTGCAGATCGACCTCTTCGAAAAGCTCCCGGCGCCCTACGGCCTCGTCCGCTACGGCGTCGCGCCCGACCACCCGCGCATCAAGGGCATCGTCACGGCACTGCAGAAGGTGCTCGACAAGCCGTCGGTCCGCTTCTTCGGCAACGTCGAGTACGGCGTCGACATCAAGCTCGACGACCTGCGCCAGTTCTACGACGCGGTCATCTTCTCGACCGGCGCGTCGTCCGACCGACAGCTGGACATCCCGGGCATCGACCTCCCCGGCAGCTACGGCGCCGCGGACTTCGTGTCCTGGTACGACGGCCACCCGGACGCCCCGCGCACCTGGCCGTTGGAGGCGAAGTCCGTAGCGGTCCTCGGCGTCGGGAACGTGGCACTCGACGTCGCGCGAATCCTCGCCAAGACCGCGGACGAGCTCCTGGTGACCGAGATCCCGCAGAACGTCTACGAGGGCCTTCGGTCGTCACCGGTGACCGACGTCCACGTCTTCGGCCGCCGCGGCCCGGCCCAGGCGAAGTTCACGCCCCTCGAACTGCGCGAACTGGACCACTCGCCGAACGTCGAGGTGATCGTCCACGCCGAGGGCATCGAGTTCGACGAGGCCTCCATGGCCGCGATCCGCTCGAACAAGCAGGTCGAGATGATCGTGAAGACCCTCCAGGAGTGGGCGATCCGCGACGAGGGCACCCGCCCCCGCCGCCTGCACCTCCACTTCCTGGAAGCACCGGTGGAGGTCCTGGGTTCGTCCTGCGTCACGGGCCTGCGCACCGAAACGCAGGAGCTGACCGGCGACGGCAACGTCCGCGGCACCGGCGTCTTCACCGACTGGGACGTCCAAGCCGTGTACCGCGCGGTCGGCTACCTCTCCACGCACCTGACCGACATCCCGTTCGACCACGTCTCCGGCACGATCCCGCACCTCGCCGGCCGAGTGCTGGACCTGGACGAGGTGCCGATGCCCGGCGTTTACACGACGGGCTGGATCAAGCGGGGCCCGATCGGCCTGATCGGCCACACCAAGGGCGACGCGCTGGAAACCATCACCAGCCTCCTGGAAGACGCCCCGTCGCTCCCCCGCTGTGCCTCGCCGTCACGGGACGCCGTGGTCGAGTTCCTCGAGCAGCGCGGCGTGCCGTTCGTGACGAACGAGGGCTGGAGCAGGCTCGACGCGCACGAGATCGCCCTGGGTGCGGCGCACGGCCGGGAGCGCGTCAAGGTCGTGTCGCGTGAGGAGATGACCTCGATCTCGAACGGCTGAACGGCCGTTCCCCGATGAAGCCGCCATCGCGTGGGCGCGGTGGCGGCTTCACCATTTCGCCGGCGGTGGCACGCACGCGCTCAACCCGGCGCAGGCCGTGTTGCTCGCTTGCGACCGTCTGTGGCGAACGACGCCGACTGGCTCACTGGGTGGTGACGTTGTTGAACGGCAGCTTCGGCTCCGCCCACGGGAACACCACGAACATCAGCAGGGCGACGATGCCGACCACCAGCACGACGGCCTCGACGACTCGCAGATACAGCGGGCCCGGCAGGTGCCGCCAGATCCAGCCGTACATCAGCCCTCCGTCATCTCTGGCGGCACGAAGCCGTCGGCCACCGGGTAGCTCTTGGTCTCGATGGCGTGCACGATCAGGCGCTGCCGGTCGGAGAAGCGCGGGTGGCAGGTCGTCAGGGTGAGCAGCCGGGCCTGCTTGTCGGCGGGCACCGCGGCGGCCGTCTGGTGCGGGATCGGGGCGATGACCTCGCCCTGGGTCGGCAGCACGATCTCCTGGCCCACGGTCTTGGCGTAGGCGTCGCCGAGGGTGGTCGAGAGCGGGGCCACGCCGGCGCAGGCCGGTTGCTTCGCCTTCGGGTTCGAGGCCCAGCCCGCCACCTCGCTGCTCATCGGGAGCACGCGGTAGACGAACCACTGGGTCTGGGTCTGCACGACCACGGCGTTGCAGGACTCGAGCAGGTCGAGGTCGTTGAACGGGGCACCCTTGCCGACGCGGTGGCCGGCGATCGCGAAGTTGCCCGCCTCGCCCGGCTGGGCGGTGTCCTTGTAGTGGCCCGGACCGATTTCCAGGTGCTTGTCGGTAGTGCCCTCGACGACGGAGAACTTCCAGTCGTTGCCGAAGACCGGGATGTACATCTTCGCGAAGGCCTTGCCCTCGATGAGGTTCAGCTTCGACTGGCGGTTCGGATCTGCCGGGGGCGGCGTGACGGTGTTCGAGCCCCATTCGGAGTCGAGCGCCGCAGTTGCCTCCTGCTGCTTCTCCGCGGAGAGCAGGTCGGTCACGTAGACCTCGTAGACGACGAACAGGAGCACGACCAGGCCCATCGTGATGAGGGCCTCGCCGACGCCGCGGACCGTCTTGCGCGCGAGGCTCTCCGGCGGCAGGGCGTCTTTCTCGTCCTCGTCGTAATAGTCGTCGTCGTAGTACTCGTCGTCGTAGTCGTCCTCAACGCGCGGGATCACCTCGGTGGGCGGATCGACCGGGCGAGGACGAGGCGGCATTCCCCGAGGCGGCATCCCCTGGCCCGGCATCCCCCTGGGAGGGGTTCCGCGAGGAGGCATGCCCTGGGGCGGCATTCCGCGTGCGGGCGTGCCGGTGGCCTGCGGCGGCGGGCCTTGTGGACGGCGCGGCGGGGCACCTGCCGGGGGCAGACTGCCGGAGAATGCGCTGGTGAACTGGGTCGCGTCGGGCGGAGGCAACGGGCGCGGCGACGGGGTGGCCCGCACGTGCTGCAGGTCGTCACGACGGGGTGCAGGACGCCGTGGAGGCGGCTGCTGCGGTCCCGAGTTCACCTGAGAACCTCCGCGCGGACTGTGAACTGAAAACAACTGCGTCTTCCAGGTGGTTCGCTGACCACCTTCGCTACGTTAACGTGTCTCCCGAGTAGTGCACGTAAACTAGCGTCACTCACGGATATCCACGTCAGGCGAGGACAGCATGCCCAAGTCGAAGGTCCGGAAGAAGGCGGTCTACACCGCACCCACTGACCGCCGCACGCCGGTCAAGGTCAAGGCAGCGGGGCCGTCTCACCCGGTCTACGTCGTTGTGATGCTCGGCTTCATGCTGCTCGGTCTCGCGTGGCTGGTCGTCAACTACATCGCGGCCGAGAAGATCCCGTTCATGCTCGAGCTGGGCGCGTGGAACTTCGCCATCGGCTTCGCGCTGATGATCATCGGCCTGCTCATGACGATGCGCTGGCGGTAGCAGCCACGCACGAGGCTCATCAGCTCACTGTTCGTAGAGGTCGGCCCGGACGTCACACGTCCGGGCCGACCTTTGTTTCGACCGAGTTCACCTGGTTCATCCGAGCGTCACCGAAGCACACGGCTGTAAGTCATCCCCATTGGGGACAAGTCCTGTGGACAACTTTGCGCGAAATTGCACAAGCGTCGGTTTCCCCTCATGCGGACCCGTTCAGTTGTCCACATTTCATGCGGGACACTCGACGGTGTGACTCGCACCTGGTCGACTCCCGCCCCGCTCGTCGCCGCCGCGTGGGCGCTCGCCCTCCTGCTCGCCGTCGCGACGTTCCTCGCTGACGACAACGGGGGCCGTCTCCTCGTCGGACTGGCAACGTTGCTGGTCAGCTACCTCGCGGCGTTCGCGACGATCGCTCGCCCGCGGCTCACCGCGGACGTGAACGGGCTCGCCGTGCGCGGGCTCGCGAGCACGACGCTGCTGCCGTGGCACGAGGTGAAGGTCAAGCTGCAGACCACCCGGCGCCTCGGCAGGGAACAGCAGACATTGGAACTCGACGCCGACGACCGTCTCGTGGTGCTCACGAAACTGGACCTCGGCGCCGACCCGGAAGAAGTCGCCGGCGTGCTGCACGCACTGCGGCCGTGAATTAGACGCAGACGACGTTCATGAGGCCGTTCGCGTGCAACGCGAACATGCCACCGATCAGCACGAGCGCCGCCACCACCGCAGCGATCTGGTAGAGGTTGCGGTTCTCGCGGGGCGCCTTGACCATCGCGAGCGTCACCAGTCCGCCGACCACGACCCCACCGAGGTGCCCGAGCAGTGAGGCGTCGGTGAAGAGGTTCGACACGAGGTTGATCACGACGATCACGACGACCGTGGAGATGTCGCGCTTCTTGCGGCGCCACACCACGAGCAGCGCGCCCATGATGCCGAACACCGCGCCGGACGCGCCGGCCAGACGGTCGCACACGCCGCCGAAGTAGAACGCGGCCGCGTTGCCTCCGAGCAGCGCCAGGAAGTACACGACGCTGAACCGCAGCCTGCCCAGCTCCGGCTCGACGTGGTACCCGGCGATGTAGAGGACGCCCATGTTGAGCACCAGGTGCCAGAGCCCGTAGTGCATGAAGCCGGACGTGAGGATCCGCCACCACTCGCCGTTCGCGGCGAGCACGGGATCCAGCACGGTCGCCTGGAAGACCGCCGAGGTCTGGTTGGTGAACAGGCTGCCGGACTGCACCACGGTCACCAGGTACGCGATCACGTTCAACGCGATCATCACCGGCGTGACGACCAGACGCCCCTCCGACTGCTCCGCGCCGGCCATCGTGCGCGCGCGCCGGACCGTGCGCTTGCCCTCGTTCACGCAGTCGACGCATTGCGAGCCGACCGCGGCGTCGCGCAGACAGTCCGGGCAGGCCGGACGGTCGCACCTGGTGCAGCGCAGCCGGGTGGGCCGATCGGAATGACGTGCGCAGACCGGGGTTTCCGGCTCCGCTCCGATCGGCCCGTCCGGTGGCACGAGGGCGTCGCTCACGCGCGTTCGATCGTGATCCGCTCGATCTTGATGTCGTTCACGGGACGGTCGCCCGCGCCGGTCGAGGTGTTGCCGATCGCGTCGACGACGTCGCGCGACTCCTGGTCCGCGACCTCACCGAAGATCGTGTGCTTGAAGTTCAGCCACGTCGTCGGCGCCACGGTGATGAAGAACTGCGAGCCGTTGGTGTTCGGCCCGGCGTTCGCCATCGCGAGGATGTAGGGCTTGTTGAACTGCAGGTCAGAGGTGAACTCGTCCTGGAAGCGGTAGCCGGGGCCACCGCGGCCGGTGCCGGTCGGGTCACCGGTCTGGAGCATGAAGCCCGCGATGACGCGGTGGAACAGGGTGCCGTCGTAGAACGGGCCCGAGTTCGTGCCACTCGCGTTCGCCTCGGTGTAGTTCTTCGTGCCCTCGGCGAGCCCGACGAAGTTCGCCACCGTCTTGGGGGCGTGGTCGGGGAACAGGTTGAGACGGATGTCGCCCTGCGTGGTGTGCAGGGTCGCCGTCACCTTGGTCCCGACGAAGGATTCGTTGCTGTCAGCCACCACCCCATCGTGCCATCCACGGGCGGGGATGTTCAGAAAGGGGCACCATGGGGTACTTGCAGCACATAACCGGACGACAACGTGTGGAGCACAGAATGGACGAGGTGGACGTCATGACCCGTGCCGGCGAGTCCGTTGGCAAGGCTGTCGGCACCGGTCTGAAGGCCGCGCGTCAGGGTGTCGTTCGCGCTGGTCACGCCGCTGAGGTGAAGCTCGCCGAGCGTGGCATCACGGCTGACCAGGTTCGCGGCGCGCTCGTCGAGCGGGCAGACACGCTCATGGGCAAGGCCGAGGACTGGGAGAAGCAGACCCGCCGCTCCCGCAAGCGCCTCGCCAAGAAGAGCGCGAAGACGCGCGCTGAGCTCATGAGCAAGGCCGAAGAAGTACGCAAGGAAGTTCGCAAGGCCGCCAAGCACGCGCGCAAGGACGCGAAGTCGCGTGCCAAGGAGATCCGCAAGGCCGCGGGCAAGCTCGGTGCCGACGCGCCGAAGAGCCGCAAGTGGCCGTGGGTCGTCGGTCTCCTGATCGCGGCCGCGGTGGCCGGCTACGTCGCGTTGACGCGCAGGCCGGAAGAGGTCCACCTGCAGGACGAGGAGCAGGCCCCGCTGCCGGAGCCGGTTCTCAACGGGCAGGTGCCGACCCAGAAGGAACCCGTCAAGTAGGTCCAGAAACAGCAGAACGGGTGGTCTTCCGGCTGGAAGACCACCCGTTCGCGCGTCTTCAGAGCTTGAGGCCCTTGATCGCCTCGTCCGCGATGCGGCGAGCCTTGATCGACTGCTTCTGGTTGCTCGTCACGACCACGGCGGCAGTGCCCTTTGAGACGGCGTACACGACACCGGTGTCGTTGCTGACGTACCCTCCGGTCCATCCGGCAGGCGAGCTCGCAGGCTGCGACCCGTCCGGTGCCGCCTCGTTCACGATCAGCTTCGCGACCCGCTCGTCACCGACGTAGACACGAACGCTCAACTGGATCTCGGTCGCGTTGGCGTAGAAGAAGCACGCCGGGTGCGGTTCGTCCGTTGACAGTTTCACCTTCGGAACACGCTGACCGTTGGCCTCGGCCACGAACGCCGTCGCGAGGTACGGACAGGCACCGTCCTTCGCGGGCTGCGGCGCGGCCGGCACGGTCGGAGCGGCGCTGGTCGTAGCGGTTGCCTGCTCGCTCTGAGGCGCGGGAACCGGCGAGCTCTGAACGACCTCCGTACCGCACGCGGCGAGTACACCGAGCAAGGGCAGCAACAGTGCGCGTTTCATAGGAGCAACAGTCAACCAGACCACGAAAGCCTTCCAACCGGCAGAGTAGATGATCGTTCAACTTCTTTCGCCCTGCCCGGAAGGACCACTCGCCATGCAGTTTCTGGAGCAAAGACGTGACCAGGCCTTGGCCCTGTTCCGGATCGTAATCGGCCTCTTCTTCCTGATCCACGGAGTCCAGAAGATCCTCAAGGGAGGCTCCCTGCTCGCCTGGCCCGCGGGCCCTGCCAGTCTCATCGAGCTGATCGGCGGCGCCCTGGTCCTGATCGGACTGTGGACGAGGTGGGCCGCACTGATCAGTTCCGGCGCCATGGCTTACGCCTACTTCGTGGTGCACCAGCCGCGCGGCCTGCTGCCCATCCAGAACGGCGGCGAGCTGGCGGCCGTCTACTCGTGGGCGTTCCTGCTGCTGGTGTTCACAGGCGCCGGCGCCTGGAGCGTCGACCAACTCCGCAAGTCAGGAAAGAAGTCACTAACCAACGTGTGACCCCCAAGGAGCAACGCCCAAGAGCTGAACGCCAGATCGGCAGAGCTCATGGATAGGGCCTGCCGAAGCCGAAGGCGAGGCGGCCGGGGGTCCGGGGGCTTGCCCCCGGCGTGGGGTCTGGGGGCTCGGCCCCCAGAAAACACTTCGGGCCGAGGAGTGTCTGCGCTTTCCGCAGACACTCCTCGGCCCGAGGTTCGAATGGAGACGAGGGGAATCGAACCCCTAACCCCCGCCTTGCAAAGGCGGTGCTCTGCCAATTGAGCTACGTCCCCGAAGATCCGGGGCGGCAAGCCGCCCGCGAGATCAGTCGGTGGGGGCGGTGGCCTCGCGCCACAGGTCCGCATCGGCCTTGGCCGAACGGCTGCGCTTCACGAAGAACAGGACCGCACCGGCAACCACGACGAGTGCGATGATCTTCTTAGCCACTTCGAATCCCTCCCAAGACTGCTGGCGCACGACCCCATCACGCTACACGATGCAGAGCCGGTGCGAGCGATGATGATGGGGGTCCGGGGGCTCGCCCCCGGCAGGGGGTCTGGGGGCTTGGCCCCCAGAGAAAAAGGACGATGATTCGCAATCGGTGAGCGCATTCCGCTCGCATAGCTATCCCGCGAATCGAGTGGGCCTAGGAGGACTTGAACCTCCGACCTCTTCATTATCAGTGAAGCGCTCTAACCGCCTGAGCTATAGGCCCTCGATCAACTGTCACCCCTCGGGGCGACGAGGAGAACCTTACAGGATCGTCCTCGCCGCTCCCAAATCGGGGGTCATTCACGCTCGGAGAGCGTCAACTCCAAGCCACCGGCCAGATCCGCGGACACGTTGTAGACGAACGCGCCGACGGTCGCGAGGGCCGTGAAGAGCACGATGTTGACCGCGCCGATGATCGCCGAGACGCCGAAAACGCGGCCGGCGCTGATCAGCGGTTCGCCCGGCTCATTGGCCTGGAGCAGGTCGTTCGCGGTGCTGTTGATCTTGTCCCAGACACCCATGCCGTGCAGGACGCCGTAGAGCACGCCGACCGCCACGAGCCAGACGAAGAACAGCGCGACGCCCAGCACCAGGGCGAGCTTGAGCACCGACCACGGGTCGACGCGCTTCACCTGCAGCGAGGCGCGGCGCGGGCCGCGGCCGGGGCGACGGGCCGACGGGGTGGCCGCGGCGGGACGGCTGCCGCCGTTGCCGAGGTTCACCGACGTGCGGCTGCTGCCCAGGCCCACCGGCACGGCCGAGCCCGTGACCATGGGCTTCTGCACCTTGACGGTGTCCGGGTCGGTCGACGGGAACGCGGGCTCAGAAGGTGCCGCGGACGGGACGGGCGGCGCGGCCGGAGCCACGTGCGCCTCCGCCGTGTCCTGCTCGCCGGCCTCCGTGTCGTTCGTCACGCGCTGCCAGGGCGGCGGCGTCGAGACGACGACGGGCTCGTCGGCCGCGGGTGCGGGCGTCGCCGCGGGTGCGGGCGTCGGAGCCGGGGTGTCGATGGACACCGTCTTCTGCTCGGCCGGAGCCGGAGCAGCTGCGGCAGGCGCGACCTTCTCGACCTTCTCGGTCTTCTTCTCGGCAGCGGGGGTCTCGGCAGGCGCGGTGGATGCGGCGGCCTCGGCCGCCTTCTCCGCCGACACCGGCTTGGTCTTGTCCCCACCCGAGGAACCCGAGGCCGGCGGCGCGGCCGAGTCCGCCTTCTCCGCAGGCTTCTGCGGAGTCGGCTTGGTGATCACCGCGGTCTTGTCCGCGTCCCGACCTTCGCGGTTCTCGGGTGGAGTCACGAGCTTGTCCTTGACCTCTCGCTAACGATTCCGGCTACTCGGCCGAGTCGGTGGGGGTGGCTGCCTGGTCGGCGGCAGAGTCCTCCGCGACAGACGTCTCACCGTTAGTGACGTCGCTGGGCTCGTCCGCGTTGCGTGCGACGGCGATCAAAGTGGTGCTCTCGCCGAGGTTCATCAGCCGCACGCCTTTCGTCTGCCGTCCCGCCTTGCGCACCTGCTCGGCACGGGTCCTGATGACCCCGCCGCTCGAGGTGATGGCGTAGAGCTCGTCGTCGACGTCGACGATGAGCGCTCCGACCAGCCTGCCACGTCGCCGGTCGTGCTGAATGGTCAGCACACCCTTGCCGCCACGGCCCTGAACCGGGTAGTCCTCGATCGGCGTTCGCTTCGAGTACCCACCGTCCGTCGCGACCAAAACGAACAGGCCTTCCTGGACGACGCCCACGGACAGCAGCTCGTCGTCTGCGTTGAACCGCATGCCCTGCACACCTGACGTGGCACGCCCCATCGGGCGCAGCACGTCGTCGGTCGCGTGGAAGCGGATCGACTGGCCGTCGGCGGACACCATGAGCAGGTCGTCGTCGGCCGAGCAGAGCACCGCTCCGACCAGCTCGTCGTCCTCGCGCAGGTTGATGCCGATAAGACCACCCGATCGGTTGGAGTCGAAGTCGGAGAGCTTCGACTTCTTCACCAGACCCTTCCGGGTGGCGAGCACGAGGTACGGCGACACCTCGTAGTTCTTGATCTGGATGACCTGCGCGATCTCCTCCTCCGGCTGGAACGCGAGGAGGTTCGCGACGTGCTGACCGCGCGCGTTGCGGTTCGCCTCGGGCAGCTCGTACGCCTTCGTGCGGTACACACGGCCCTTGTTCGTGAAGAACAGGATCCAGTCGTGCGTGGAGCACACGAAGAAGTGAGCGACGATGTCGTCCTGCTTGAGCTGTGCGCCCTGCACGCCCTTGCCGCCGCGCTTCTGCGCCCGGTAGAGGTCGGTCTTGGTGCGCTTCGCGTAGCCGGTGCGCGTGATCGTGACGACCACGTCCTCGACCGCGATCAGGTCCTCCATGGACACGTCGCCGTCGAACGGGATGATCTTGGTGCGCCGGTCGTCGCCGAACTTGTCCACGATCGCCGTGAGCTCGTCGCGCACGATCTTGCGCTGCCGCTCGGGCTTCTCGAGGATGTCCTTGAGGTCCGCGATCTCCAGCTCGATCTCGGCCAACTGGTCGATGATCTTCTGACGCTCGAGGGCGGCCAGGCGGCGGAGCTGCATCTCCAGGATCGCGTTGGCCTGGATCTCGTCGACGTCGAGGAGCTCCATCAGGCCGGTGCGCGCGATGTCCGGCGTCTCGGACCGGCGGATCAACGCGATCACCGCGTCGAGCTGGTCGAGCGCCTTCACCAAGCCGCGCAAGATGTGCGCGCGCTCTTCGGCCTTGCGCAGGCGGAACCGCGTCCGCCGCACGATGACCTCGATCTGGTGCTTCACGTAGTGGCGGATCATCTGGTCGATCCGCAGCGTGCGCGGCACACCGTCGACCAGCGCCAGCATGTTGACGCCGAACGAGTACTGCAGCTGGGTGTGCTTGTAGAGGTTGTTCAGCACGACCTTCGCCACCGCGTCGCGCTTGAGCGTGATCACGATGCGCATGCCGATGCGGCGGTTCGACTCGTCGGCGATGTTCGCGATGCCGGTGAGCTTGCCGTCGCGGACCAGCGCGGCGATGTTCTCGACCAGGTTGTCCGGGTTCACCTGGTACGGCAGCTCGGTGACGACGAGGATCGTGCGGCCCTTGGCGTCCTCGTCCACCTCGATCACGGCGCGCATCCGGACCGAGCCGCGACCGGTGCGGTATGCGTCCTCGATGCCGGAGGTGCCGAGAATCTGGCCGTACGTCGGGAAGTCCGGGCCCTTGATCCGGGCGATCATCGCCTCGAGGGTCTCCTCGTCGGAGGCCTCGAAGTTGTCCAGTGCCCACACCACGCCGTCCGCGACCTCGCGGAGGTTGTGCGGCGGGATGTTGGTGGCCATGCCGACCGCGATGCCGGAGCTGCCGTTGATCAGCAGGTTCGGGATGCGCGACGGGAGGACCGTCGGCTCCTGGATGCGGCCGTCGTAGTTGTCGCGGAACTCGACGGTGTCTTCCTCGATGTCCTGCAGCATGTGCATGGCCAACGGGGAGAGCCGGCATTCCGTGTACCGCATGGCCGCGGCGGGGTCGTTGCCCACGGAACCGAAGTTGCCCTGGCCGTCGATCAACGGGTACCGCAGGGCCCACGGCTGGGCGAGACGCACCAACGCGTCGTAGATCGCCGAGTCACCGTGCGGGTGGTAGTTGCCCATCACGTCGCCGACGACACGCGCGCACTTGTTGTAGCCGCGGTCGGGACGGAAACCGGAGTCGAACATCGAGTACAGCACTCGCACGTGCACGGGCTTCAACCCGTCGCGCACGTCCGGCAGCGCGCGACCCACGATGACGGACATCGCGTAGTTGATGTACGAGTTCTGCATCTCCTGCTGGATCTCGACCGGCTCGATGCGGTCGTGGTCCGGCGGCAGAGTCGTCTCGCTCACTGTTCTTCTTCCTTACTCGCCAGAAACGCCAGGATGCCCAGAACGAAAGACCGGACTCAGATGTCCAGGAACTTGATGCTCTTGGCGTTGCGGGTGATGAACGAACGGCGTGCCTCGACGTCCTCGCCCATGAGCACGCTGAACAGCTCGTCGGCGGTGGCCGCGTCGTCCATGGTGACCTGGCGCAGGATCCGGTTCGCCGGGTCCATCGTGGTCTCCCACAGCTCCTCGGCGTTCATCTCACCGAGACCCTTGTACCGCTGGATGTTGTCGTCCTTGCCGAGCTTCTTGCCCGACGCGATGCCGTCCTTGATCACGGCGTCGCGCTCGCGGTCGGAGTACGCGTACTCCGGCTCGGTCCGCTGCCACTTGATCTTGTAGAGCGGCGGCTGCGCGAGGTACACGTGGTTGTGCTCGATGAGCGGCTGCATGAAGCGGAACAGCAGCGTCAGCAGCAGCGTGCGGATGTGCTGGCCGTCGACGTCGGCGTCGGCCATCAGCACGATCTTGTGGTAGCGCAGCTTCGCGAGGTCGAACTCGTCGTGGATGCCGGTGCCGAGCGCCGTGATCAGCGACTGGACCTCGGTGTTCTTCAGGACGCGGTCGATCCGCGCCTTCTCGACGTTGATGATCTTGCCGCGGATCGGCAGGATCGCCTGGTACATCGAGTCGCGCCCCTCTTTAGCCGAGCCGCCGGCGGAGTCACCCTCGACGATGTAGAGCTCGCAGCGCTCCGGCTCGGTCGAGCGGCAGTCCTTCAGCTTGCCCGGCAGGCCGCCGATGTCCAACGCGCCCTTGCGGCGCACCAGCTCACGGGCCTTGCGCGCGGCGATGCGGGCTTGCGCCGACGACACCGACTTCGTGACGATGGTCTTCGCCTCGTTGGGGTGGCGCTCGAACCAGTCGGCCAGGTGCTCGTTCGTCGACTTCTGCACGAACGACTTCGCCTCGCTGTTGCCCAGCTTGGTCTTCGTCTGGCCCTCGAACTGGGGCTCCTTCAACTTCACCGAGATGATCGCGGCGAGACCCTCGCGGATGTCGTCACCGGTGAGGTTGGCGTCCTTCTCCTTGAGAAGCTTCTTCTCGCGCGCGTACTCGTTGACGACACGCGTCAACGCGGCGCGGAAGCCCTCTTCGTGCGTGCCGCCCTCGTGCGTGTTGATCGTGTTCGCGAACGTGTAGACCGAGGCGGTGTAGCCGGTGTTCCACTGCATCGCGACCTCGACCTGGAGGTCGTCGCCCTGCGCCTCGAAGCCGATGACCTTCTGGTGCACGGCGTCGCGCGTGTGGTTGATGTGGCGGACGAAGTCCTCCAGACCACCCGGGTAGTGGTAGACGCGTTCCTTCACCGCGGCCTTGTGGCCCTCGGCGTCGGCTTCCTCGTCCTCCTCCGAGACCCGCTCGTCGCGCAGGACGATGGTGATGCCCTTGTTGAGGAACGCCATCTCCTGCAGGCGGCGCGCGATCGTCTCGACGTTGTACTCGGTGGTCTCGAAGATGTCCGGGTCCGCCCAGAACGTGACGGTGGTGCCCGTCTCGTCGGTCGGCTCGCCCTGGCGCAGCTCGTGCGCGGGCTTCGAGTTCTCGTAGCGCTGGGTCCACACGTACCCCTGGCGCTTGATCTCCACCTCGACGGCCGTGGACAGCGCGTTCACCACGGAGATGCCGACGCCGTGCAGACCGCCGGACACCGCGTAGGAGTCGCTGTCGAACTTGCCGCCCGCGTGCAGCACGGTCAGCACGACCTCGACGGTGGGCCTGCCCTCGACCGGGTGCACGTCGATGGGGATGCCACGACCGTCGTCGATCACCCGGACTCCGCCGTTGGCCAGCAGGGTGACGTCGACAGTCGTCGCGAAGCCGGCCATCGCCTCGTCGACCGAGTTGTCCACAACCTCCTGGACCAGGTGGTGCAGACCGCGCTCGCCGGTCGAGCCGATGTACATGCCCGGCCTCTTGCGCACTGCCTCGAGGCCTTCGAGGACGGTGATCGAGGACGCGCCGTACTCATTCTTCTTAGCTGACACGGGCCTGGAGTCTCCTCGCTGATGCGGCAGAGCCGCACGGTGATGGGTGACGCTCCCCGTGATTCTACCGGGCTACCCCGACAGAAAGGGGTCAAGGACACCTTTGAATCGGTCACAGAGAGCCTGACGCGGCTCAAGACGGGTCAGGACGGCTGAAACGGGGGTTCAAATCCGCAGGTGAACGCTCATTGCGCCACAGAACGGCCGCTGAGCCCTTGACAGAGCCTCACCCGTAGGTGTCACGCGGACCGCGCCCCGGAACGTGCCTGGGGCCGTGTCGCCAGTTCGGAGCGTCCGGGCCCTTGATCTTGAGCCGTTTCACGACGCCGTGGCCGACGCCCGCGGCGATCCGCTTGAGCAGGTCGCGCTGCAGCAGGCGCAGCTGAGTGGCCCACGCCGTCGACGACGCCTGGACCGTCAGTTCCCCGTCACTGAGCGCGATCGGTTTCGCGTGCTCGGCGACGTCCTCACCTACTAATTTTGCCCAACGGCCGAAGACCTGACCACCCTGGAGTTGCTCGACCCACCCGCGGTCGGCGGCGACCCTCGACGCGATCCGCCCGATCGGCTGAGGGTCGCGGTCGTCGGGACCTGGCCCTGACCAGCGACGCCGGCGGCGGTTGACCGGACGGCCCTTCGACTTGCTCCCCGGCACCCGGCCGCGGGCCTTCGCGCTCGCCTTCGCGGCTTCGAGAGCGGCCCGTGCGAGGTCGGAACCCTTCAGTGACTCACCCTCAGGTGTGAATGAACCTGTGGACAAGTCCGGATTTGTGACGGAGTTATCCACACCATCCACAGACTTGTCCCCAGATGTGTGGGCGGACACACCCGATCGAGCTACATCTTGGGGATCTGAGTTAGACACGCCGGACCTCCCCGCCATTCACCTCGAACCGGGCACCGCTCAGCTCGTCCGGCACGTCCTCCGCCACCGCCGCGGTGATCAGCACCTGCTCGGCGGCGGCCGCCACCTTGGCCAGCTGCTGTCGCCGGCCGCGGTCGAGCTCCGCGAAGACATCGTCCAGCACGAGCACCGGTTCGATGCCGTCGACACGCATCAGTTCGTACCCGCCGAGCCTCAGCGCGAGCGCGAACGACCACGACTCTCCGTGACTGGCGTACCCCTTCGCGGGAAGTTCGCCGAGCGTGAGGTCGAGGTCGTCGCGGTGCGGGCCGACGAGGCACACGCCGCGTTCGATCTCCTGCCGCCGAACCCGGTCGAGTTCGGCGAGCAACAGGTCCTCGATGCTCTCCCTGTCCTCCGGCAGTTCGCCGACGCTCGACCTGTACGAGATCAGCGCCGGCCGCGACTCCGGAGCGACCTCCGCGTACGCCGAGGTCACGTGGCCCGCCATGTCGCGGACCAGCTTCATCCTCGCGGCCAGGAGCTCCGCGCCGTGCTTCGCGAGATGCCCGTCCCAGACGTCGAGCGTCGACAGGTCCGCCGATCGAGAATGCTTCACCGTCTTCAACAACGCGCTGCGCTGCTTGAGGACACGGTCGTAGTCGCTGCGAACTCCGGCGAACCGGGGCGCGCGCAACACGAGCATCTCGTCGAGGAACCGCCGCCTGTCGCTCGGATCGCCTCTCACCAGAGAGAGGTCTTCCGGTGCGAACAACACGGTGCGCAGGATCCCGAGCACATCGCGCGGACGCGGCACCGGACCGCGGTTGATCCGCGCCCGGTTCGCCTTGCCCGCCGTGATCTCGAGCTCCACGAGCAGCTCGCGGTCGTCGTTGACCACGACCGCCCGCACGACGGCGCGCTGGGCACCGTGCCGGATCAGCGGCGCGTCGGTGGCGACGCGGTGCGAACCCAGCGTCGCCACGTACCCGATCGCCTCGACCAGGTTCGTCTTGCCCTGACCGTTGCGTCCGACGAGCACCGAGACGCCAGGTTCGAACGCCAGGTCCGCGAGTTCCCACGAGCGGAAGTCGCTGACCTGGAGGTGTCTGACGTGCACCCGCTAGCCCTGGGTGCTGCCCGAACCGGACGACGGACCCGCGAGGTGCACCGAGTGGCCACCGAACTGGTTGCGCAGCGCGGCGACGGCACGCATCGCCGGCGAGTCCTCCTGCCGGGAGGTGAACCGGGCGAAGAGCGCGGCGGAGATCACCGGCAGCGGCACCGCGTTGTTGATGCCCTCCTCGACGGTCCACCGGCCCTCACCGGAGTCCTCGACGTACCCGCGCAGGTCGTCGAGCTCCGGGTCGGACTCCAGAGCGCGCACCAGCAGGTCGAGAAGCCACGACCGCACAACGGTTCCGCGCTGCCAGGCCGAGATCACCGCGGGCACGTTGTCCACGACGTCGGTCTTGTCGAGCAGTTCGAAGCCCTCGGCGTACGCCTGCATCAGGCCGTACTCGATGCCGTTGTGCACCATCTTCGAGTAGTGGCCGGCACCGACCTTGCCCGCGTGCGCAAAGCCTTCCTCACGCGGACCCTCCGGACGCAGCGCGTCGAAGATCGGCATCGCCTGCTCGACGTGCTTCGCGTCGCCGCCGACCATCAGTGCGTAGCCGTTGTCGAGTCCCCACACGCCACCGGAGACACCGGCGTCGACGTAGCCGATCTCCTTCTCCGCCAGCAGGTCCGCGTGGATCCTGTCGTCGGTGAACTTGGAGTTGCCGCCGTCGATCACGAGGTCGCCGGGCTCGAGCAGCTCGGACAGTTCCTTCACGGTGTTCCGGGTGATGTCACCCGCGGGCACCATGACCCACACCACGCGCGGTGCTTCGAGCTTGGAAACCATGTCCGCCAACGATTCCGAGTCGCTGACCTCCGGGTTGCGGTCGTAGCCGATCACCTCGTGACCGGCACGACGCACCCGCTCGCGCATGTTGAAACCCATCTTGCCGAGGCCGACGAGTCCGAGCTGCACGGTGTTCTCCCCTAAACGTTTCTCGTTACCCGGTAAGGGTTTTAGCCGGGCAGGCGAACGGGCATCAGGAGGTACAGGTAGCCCGGCGCCACGTTTCCATCCTCGTCCACCGGCTTGAGGAGCGCCGGTCGGCTGGGTGTGGTGAAGGACAAGTGGACGCGGGGCGTGCGAACCGCGCCGAGACCGTCGAGGAGGTAACCGGGGTTGAACGCGATCGTGACCGCGTCGCCGGTGTACTCGACCGGAAGTTCTTCCTCGGCCGAACCCTCGTCGTCGCCACCGGCGGACAGGCGCAGGCCGCCGTCCACGAACTCGAGGCGCACCTGGGTGCCGCGCTCGGCGACGAGCGAGACGCGCTTGATCGCCTGGACGAGCGTGTCGACCTCGATGATCGCGGCGGCCGAGTGCTCGGTCGGCAGCAGCTGGCGGTACTTCGGGAAGTCGGCGTCGAGCAGACGGGTCGTCGTGCGCTTGCCGGAACCGGACAGACCGAGCAGACCGTCGTTCGCCGCGAGGGACATCTCGACCTTGCCGCCGGACGAGCCGAGCGTCTTGGCCGCGTCGCCGAGCGTGCGGGCGGGGACGAGGACGGCGACCTCGCCGAGGGAAGCGTCCGGCTCCCACGGGAACTCGCGCATCGCGAGACGGAACCGGTCGGTGGCGACGAGGGTCAGCTTGCCCTCGCCGATCTCGACGCGCACACCGGTGAGCATCGGGAGCGTGTCGTCCTTGCCGGCCGCGACGGCGACCTGGCCGACGGCCTCACCGAAGACCTCGCCGGGGAGCTCACCGATCAGCTGCGGCATCGACGGCAGCGCAGGGTAGTCCTCGACCGGCATCGTCGGGAGGCTGAACCTCGCGCTGCCACAGCTGATCATCATGCGAGCGCCGTCGACCGCGATCTCGACCGGGTGGTTCGGCAGCGCCTTGGTGATGTCGGCGAGCAGACGGCCGGAGACCAGGGCGCGGCCGCCGTCGGCGATCGTCGCGGGGACGCCGACCTGAGCGGAGACCTCGTAGTCGAAGCCGGAGACCGTCAGCGAGTCGTCCGACTCCGCATCGAGCAGCACGCCGCCCAGCACGGGAACCGGCGGGCGGGACGGAAGGCTGCGGGCGACCCAGGCGACAGCGTCGGCCAGGCCGTCGCGTTCGACGCGGATCTTCATGAGGCGTCCTTTCCTCGACAGTCGACAAGCCCAACCACAGCAACGTGCCAGTGGGGGTTAGGGAGCCTCGACCCTCGGCTGACCCGAGGTGCGGAGCAACCACGTTAGAGCGTCCTCGCCCTTCCCGTCACTTCGGGGTTCGGGCACCGATCCCCGGGAGCTGTCCCCCGCTGTTTTGCTTTGAAGTTCTTCCTGGAAAAGATCCAACAGCAGTAACAGTAAGGGCTGTGGATTGTGGGGACAGGCGTTGAACGCCCAGGTCAAGAGGTCACCCACCATGTGGACTAAGGGGGGATGGCACCCGGGGACAGATCGGCGCACCCGGGGACAGCCAGTTGTGCACACCTCTCGATCCACAGATCGTCCACAGTTGTCCCCGGGTGCGTCCCCGGGTGCGGGGCAGTTGTACCCGGGTGTTCAACAGGCTTCTGTGGCCAGATCGTGGCCGGGGCCACAGACTTTTCCAGTTGTCCCCACCCCTTCGAGTGCTGGGGGTGAACAGAAACCCTCGCCGCGTGGCCGAGCACCCCTCGACCCCACCCGGGTTCGAGCGCGCGCGTACGCCCCGTGCGGCTCCATGTACTCGTGCTTCCCGGGTGCGCTGGCCCTCACGCGGGGCCCTTCCGTGCGCTCGTACCGCACGCGGGGACCCCGCGTACTTTCCCCGCGTGCGCGGGAAGGCGGCGTGCACAACGAAAAGGGGCCCTCCGTCGTGGAGGACCCCTCGTGTGTACCCGGGTGGGATCAGGGAGCGTGGCGGGCGCGCTGCTTGATCCGGGACGTCAGTTCCTGCACCTGGTCGTAGATCCGCCGGCGCTCGGCCATCTCCTTGCGGATCTTCTTGTCGGCGTGCATGACCGTCGTGTGGTCGCGGCCGCCGAACGTCTGACCGATCTTCGGCAGCGACAGGTCCGTCAGCTCCCGGCAGAGGTACATGGAGATCTGCCGCGCCTGCGCGAGCGCCTTCGTCTTACCCGGGCCGCAGAGGTCGTCGATCGAGACGCCGAAGAACTCGGCGGTGACCGCCATGATCGTCGGCGCGGTGATCTCCGGCGCGTGCGAGTCGGGGATGAGGTCGCGCAGCACGATCTCGGCGAGCTGGATGTCGACCGGCTGGCGGTTGAGCGACGCGAACGCCGTGACGCGGATGAGCGCGCCCTCGAGCTCGCGGATGTTCCGCTCGATCCGGGAAGCGATGAACTCCAGCACGTCGGCCGGAGCCGCGAGCCGGTCCTGTGCCGCCTTCTTGCGGAGGATCGCGATCCGGGTCTCGAGCTCCGGCGGCTGGATGTCCGTGATCAGACCCCACTCGAACCGCGTGCGCAGGCGGTCTTCCAGCGTCTCCAGCCGCTTGGGCGGCCGGTCGCTCGACACCACGATCTGCTTGTTCGTGTTGTGGAGCGTGTTGAACGTGTGGAAGAACTCCTCCTGCGTACCTTCCTTGCCCTCCAGGAACTGGATGTCGTCGACGAGAAGAACGTCGATGTCCCGGTAGCGGCGCTGGAAGGCGACCTTGCGGTCGTCGCGCAGCGAGTTGATGAAGTCGTTGGTGAACTCCTCGGTCGACACGTACCGCACGCGCATGCCGGGGAACAGGCGCTGGGCGTAGTGCCCGACGGCGTGCAGCAGGTGCGTCTTGCCGAGGCCGCTCTCACCCCAGATGAAGAGCGGGTTGTAGGCACGGGCGGGCGCTTCGGCCACCGCGACGGCGGCGGCGTGCGCGAACCTGTTCGACGCGCCGATGACGAACGTGTCGAAGTTGTACTTCTCGTTCAGCCGGGTCTGCGACGGCGACGGGTTCGCGGGCCGGGTGTACGGGAGGTTCCCGTTCGGCGTCGCGCCACCCGCGGTGTTGAACGTCGGCCAGATCTCGGTGACGGCGGCGAGCGCGTCGCCGGCTTCGTCGACCTCGTCCGAGTCGGACCCGTCGGTGTCGGCGTTCGCGGCGACGACCTCATCCACGAGGACGGGCGTGTCGCCGTTGGGGATGCTCGGGACGGGCGGCACCGTCTGCACCGGGATCGGTGTGGTCGGCGGGCTCACGGGTTCCGGCGAGTCGACCTTCACCGCGAGGGAGACCGTGCGGCCGAGCCTGCGGGACAGCGCATCGGTGATCGGGTCGCGCAGTGCGCGTTCGATCGCCTCTTTCGCGAAGTCGCTGGGGGCCGCGAGCAGGGCCGTTCCGTCCAGCAGACCGATCGGACGGGTGACCCTCATCCACGCGCGTTGCTGAGGGGACAGGTGGCTCGTGGCGAGCTCCTGCACCACCTCGGCCCACACGAGACCAAGGTCGACCTGCTGGTTCGACACCTCCGCGCTCCCCTCCCCTCCGCCGGAGTCCAAGACTCCACATGTGGACACGGAGAATAGAGGCATCCACAGAGTTATCCACAACTGTGCACTAAACGGTGCGTTGTGGCGCCGGTACGGTGGCGGCTCCCTCGCCAGCTCCGGCATGCGCGAGGGAAGAACGGTAACAAGGCCCGGCACGCCTCACAAGACGTGGCATCGGCCACCCCGATTTGGTCGCCGCACCCGGGCATGCGTACCCTCGTACGAGTCTCCCGCTTGCGACGGGCGCCTTTCGCGCGCCTACGTCCACTGCCGTCGGGGACGACCACACAGGCTTTGTCAGCAGTGAAGCACCGGGAGACCGACCGTGAGCAAGGGTAAGCGCACCTTCCAGCCCAACAACCGCCGCCGCGCGAAGACGCACGGCTTCCGGCTGCGCATGCGGACCCGCGCCGGCCGCGCCATTCTGGCCGCGCGCCGCAGCAAGGGCCGTGCCACTCTGTCCGCCTGACAGCGGCTGGTAAGCGCAGCGTCGTCGTGCTCCCACCGGCCGCCCGGCTCACCCGCAGCCAGGACTTCGGCCTGGTGGTCCGCCGAGGCCGCCGCGCCGGACGACCCAGGTTGGTCGTCCACGTCTTGAAGCCCGACGTGCCCACCTTGGATTCGTCCAAGGTGGGCTTCGTCGTGAGCAAGGCAGTTGGCAACTCGGTGGTTCGCCACCGGGTGTACCGGCGCCTTCGTCACGTCGTCCGACCGTGCCTGGCCGAGATGCCGCCGGGAACTCTGGTGGTGGTCCGTGCGTTGGCCCCAGCAGCCGAAGCGTCGAGCTCGGAGCTCGCCGCTGACTTCTCTTCTGCCCTGCGCAAGGTGCTGCGATGACCACGTTGCCCGCGAAGGTCGCGCTGCTGCCGGTGCACTTCTACCGGCGGTTCATCTCTCCGTTGCTGCCGCCGACCTGTCGCTTCTACCCGAGCTGCAGCGCGTACGCGGTGGAAGCCCTGACCGTCCACGGTGCGTTGCGAGGAACCTGGCTGACCATCCGCCGGTTGCTGCGCTGCGGACCCTGGCACCCTGGAGGCCTGGACCCCGTTCCGCCGAGGCGGCAGGTCCCCGACGTATCCACCGAGGAGTAGCTCCGTGCTCAACTTCATCTACTACCCGGTGTCCTTCATCTTGTGGTGTTGGCACTGGGTGTTCGGCAAGGTCTTCGGTGAGGCGAGCGGATTCGCCTGGGCGCTGGCCGTCATCTTCCTGGTCTTCACGCTCCGCGCGATCCTCTTCAAGCCGTTCGTCGGCCAGGTGCGCTCCATGCGGCGAATGCAGGAGTTCGCCCCGGAGATGCAGAAGATCAAGAAGAAGTACCCGAACGACCGCCAGCGCCAGGCGCAGGAGATGCAGAAGCTGCAGTCCGAGCACGGCGTCAACCCGCTCGGCGGCTGCCTGCCGATGCTGGTGCAGATCCCGGTGTTCATCGGTCTGTTCCACGTGCTGCGCTCGTTCAAGCCCGGCTGGGGCGAGGTCTACTTCTTCGACAAGCAGGGCGTCGACTCGTTCGTCAACGCCAAGCTCTTCGGCACGAACCTCTCGACGTTCATCACGATGCCGGCCGACCAGCTCGCGCAGTTCGGCACCGAGCGCCTGAACGTCATCCTCGTGTCGGTGCCGCTGATGATCGTGGCGTCCATCGCGACCCACTTCACGGCCCGCCACTCGGTCGCCCGCCAGAACCAGGCCGCGCTGGACAACCCGCAGACGGCCATCATGAACAAGCTGACGCTCTACATCTTCCCGCTGGGCGTCCTGGTCGGTGGCTTCTTCTTCCCCGTCGCGATCCTGCTGTACTGGCTGTCCAACAACGCGTGGACCCTCGGCCAGCAGCACGTCGTCTACAAGCGCATCGACGCCGAGGAAGAAGAGAAGAAGACCGCTGCCGTCGAGACCCGCCAGGCGCTCGCCCCGAAGCCGGGCGCGAAGCCGGTGAACCCGAAGAAGCCCGCACCGGGCGCGAAGCCCGCCAACGGCGCCAAGCGCATGCCGACCGCGGGCCCTGGAGGCTCCGGTTCGTCCGACGCGAGCAGCAGCGACAACACCGAGATTCCCGGCCTGATCCAAGGCCGATCCACCAGCAAGAAGCCGGGCAGCAAGAAGCGCCGCTGATTTCGGGCGTTGCCCCGGAGAGGAGACATCGTGTCGGAGACCTTGCAGGCGACCGACGACGTGGAGGCGTCGTCGCCGGCTGAGGCCGAGGCCGAGCCGCAGTCGCAGAGCAAGACCGAAGACCTGCTCGTCCAGGAAGGCGACATCGCGGGCGACTACCTCGAGCGCCTGCTGGACCTGCTCGACTACGACGGCGACATCGACCTCGACGTCGAGAGCGGCCGCGCCGTGGTCAGCATCGACGGCGGCGAGGACCTGTCCAAGCTCGTGGGTCCCCGCGGCAACGTCCTCGAATCGCTCCAGGAGCTCACCCGCCTGGCCGTGCAGCAGGAGACGGGCGTCCGCTCCCGCCTGATGCTGGACATCGCCCAGTGGCGCGCGGGCCGCCGCGCCGAACTGGCCGAGCTCGGCCGCTCGACCGCCGAGAAGGTGCTCGCGTCGGGCGAGCGGGCGCGCCTGCACCCGATGACGCCGTTCGAGCGCAAGGTCGTCCACGACGCCGTCGCGGCGGTCGCGGGCGTGCACAGCGAGAGCGAAGGCGAGGAGCCGCAGCGGCGGGTCATCATCTTCCCCAAGCCCTGACGGCTGACTGCTGCACCTCACGGCCCCTGGTTCCGGTTGGAACCAGGGGCCGTTTGCTTTGCGGAGTGGAGGAAGACTTCAGGTACCGCGGGGGCGCGGTGGTCGCGTCGATCAGCGCGACCACGGGCAGGGGAATACCTGCCGATCGCCTCCGGTCTCCGATGGGCGCGGGCGCACGAGCCGCTCCTCGCGAGTGAGCAGCAGGCGGCAGTTCCAGGAACGTCGAGCCGCTGCCGACATGTCGACACGGCGGTCACTGTTCCACGTGAAACAGACCAACCCGATACGCCCACCACTCGCCAGCCACTCCCCCCGTGTCCGGCACAGGGAACCCACGAGCCGTCGACGTCAGCCGTCCATCACAGCAGGAGGGCGGCCAATTACGACGACCGCACGATCTCGACCGAGCAGCGGAACACGACGTGGGTCCCGGCCCGGCACATCGCGTGGAGCAGTCGTACTCCACCCGTTCGTCGTCGGTCTGATCCGACACCAAGACGTCGACGCCGAGCCGTCAGGAGCCGCCCAACTCAGCTTCCAGAAACACGCCGCCCTCCGGGCGAGCCATCGCCGAGAGGGCCCCCGGACCCCGATGCGAGACCGTGTAGACGGTTGGACGCAACTTTCCTGGAAGTTTCACGTGAAACGGCGCTCAGGATTTGGCGGAGCACACCGTCGATCCGTCATGATGGTCCCCTGGCATTCGCCAGCTTTTCCACCGGCCGCCGGCACGCCGCCGCCGCGTGGTTTCACGTGAAACGCTCACGGACGGAGAACATGGCCGGGGAGTTGCCCGACAACGCGAAGCTCGTCTTCGGTGAGCACGTTGACCGTGCCGCCGAGTTCGTCAGGCTCCTGGAGGAGTACGGCGTCGAGCGCGGACTCATCGGTCCCCGCGAGGTCGAGAAGATTTGGGATCGCCACGTGCTCAACTCGGCGGTGATCGAAGAACTGTTCCAGCGGAACGAGCGCGTGGTCGATGTGGGCTCCGGCGCGGGGCTGCCGGGTGTGCCGCTGGCCATCGCGCGGCCCGATCTGAGGATCACGCTCCTGGAGCCGATGGCGCGCCGCGTCGCCTGGCTCGAGGAGGTCAAGGAACGCCTCGAGCTCGACAACGTGACGGTCGTCCGCGGCCGGGCGGAAGAAGGGCCGATCCGCGCGCAGCTGAAGAACTGCGATGTGGTGACCGCGCGGGCGGTGGCGCCGCTGGAGAAGTTGGCGAAGTGGTGCCTTCCGCTCCTCAAGGGTGGCGGACGGATGGTGGCGCTCAAGGGCGAGCGCGCGCAGGAAGAGTTGGATCGCGACGGGATCGCCGTGGGACGCGCTGGGGGCGTCAACGGGAAGGTCGTCGTCGTAGGAGCGGATGTACTTGAGGTGCCGACGACGGTTCTGATCGTCGAGCGCCAGACGAGGAGGGATCGGTGAGCGTGTACCCGGAGTTCCAAGCAGCCGATGTTCCACGTGAAACCGAGCCCAAGTCGAAGCCCAAGCCGAAGCCGACCAACAACGGAGATGACAGCGCCGTGGTGTGGACCCCGATTGCAGAAGAGGCGGCTCGTGCGGCAAGCGTGCTGCACCCCGACGAGTCACTGCTCCCCCGCCCGGCTCACCGCCGGGTGATCACCGTCGCCAACCAGAAGGGTGGTGTCGGCAAGACGACGAGCACGGTGAACCTCGCCGCGGCACTCGCCATCCACGGGCTCAAGGTGCTCGTGATCGACCTCGACCCGCAGGGCAACGCCAGCACGGCGCTCGCGGTCGAGCACCGCAGCGGCACGCCGAGCGTCTACGAGGTGCTGATCGGTGAGATCTCCATCGCCGAGGCGGCTCAGGTCAGCCCGACGTCTCCGAACCTCTACTGCGTGCCGGCGACGATCGACCTCGCCGGTGCCGAGATCGAGCTCGTGTCGATGGTGGCCCGCGAGTCGAGGCTCAAGGAGGCCCTCTCCCCCGACGCGCTCGACCAGCTGCAGCCGGACTACGTCTTCATCGACTGCCCGCCGAGCCTCGGCCTGCTGACCGTCAACGCGATGGTGGCCGCCCAGGAGGTGCTCATCCCGATCCAGTGCGAGTACTACGCACTGGAGGGTCTGAGCCAGCTGCTGCGCAACATCGAGCTCGTGCAGCAGCACCTCAACCCGGATCTCGCGATCTCCACGATCCTGCTCACGATGTACGACGGCCGCACGAAGCTCGCCGACCAGGTGACGAGCGAGGTGCGCGGTCACTTCGGCGACGTCGCCCTCAAGACGGTGATTCCGCGCAGCGTGAAGGTCTCCGAGGCGCCAGGATTCGGGCAGACGGTGTTGACGTACGACCCGGGCTCGCGCGGGTCGATGAGCTACCTCGACGCCGCCAAGGAGATCGCCGTGCGTGGGGCCAAGGAGGAGGGCGCATGACGGAGCAGCGCAAGGGCGGACTCGGGCGCGGTCTGGCCGCGTTGATTCCCCAGGGTCCTCCGCCCGGTGCGCCCAGCACCATCCGGCCCCCCGCGGCGGCCGGCAACGGGGCGGCTGCCGCGGCCAAGGCTCAGCCGATCGGTGAGGTCGCCGGTGCGGTCTACCGGGAGATCGCGGTCACCGCGATCAAGACCAACCCCAAGCAGCCGCGCCAGGTGTTCGACCAGGACGCGATCGACGAGCTGTCGTTCTCCATCAAGGAGTTCGGGCTCATGCAGCCGATCGTGGTCCGCGAGCTCGGAGGCGACTCCTACGAGCTCGTCATGGGCGAGCGCCGGTGGCGGGCGACCCAGCAGGCCGGGCTCAAGACCATCCCGGCGATCGTGCGGCAGACCGCCGACGACGTGATGCTGCGCGACGCGTTGCTGGAGAACATCCACCGCGTCCAGCTCAACCCGCTCGAAGAGGCGGCGGCCTACCAGCAGCTGCTGGAGGAGTTCGGCGTCACGCACGAGGAGCTCGCGGACCGCATCGGCCGCAGCCGTCCCGTCGTCACGAACACCATCCGGCTGCTGAAGCTCCCCCTCCCCGTTCAGCGACGGGTGGCGGCGGGTGTGCTCAGCGCGGGGCACGCTCGCGCGCTGCTCGGTCTCGACGACGCCGGCGCGCAGGAAGACCTCGCGGCACGGATCGTCGCCGAGGGCATGTCGGTCCGCGCGACCGAGGAAGCGGTGACGCTCGCCAAGAACGAGAGGCCCAAGAAGGAGAAGGCCGCTCCGCGCAAGCAGATGCACGCACCCGGTCTGCAGGACCTCGCCGAGCGCCTATCGGACAACTTCGACACCCGCGTGAAGGTCGAACTCGGGCAGCGGAAGGGCCGGATCGTCGTCGAATTCGGGTCAGTTGACGACCTCGAAAGGATCATCGGACTGATGAGCCCAGAAACGACAATTCGGACATCGGAGTAGGCCCATAGGATCACCCACGGGCCTTATGTCACGGTGACGATGACGCCCCGCAGCCGCAAGGCTACGGGGCGTCACCTATTTGATCAGCCGACGTAGATCTTCGTGAGCGTCTGGAAACCAGTGGGAATGACCTCGCCGGCGCTGAAGAAGCGCCGGATGGTCATGCCCGCCGAATCCGTGGTCTCGACCCAGCCGTGGTTGCGGCCCGCCTCGACACTCGACGAGCGCGGGAGCCCGACTTCGAGCGCGCCGACGCCGCCGTAGCAGTTGGTCCGTGCAGCGCCGGACCCGTCGGTCCAATGGATCTTCACCGAGGCACTCCCGGTCGAGCAGTCGGCCTGCTCGGTCGCGAGCGCCGGCGTGGCCACACCGAAGGTCATCGCGACAGCGGCGATGAGCGTGAGCATGCGCAAGTTGTTCCCCCTAGATCGGTCCCCCTTCAAGACCAGCTTGGCACCGTTCACCCGAACCCCGCATCGGCTTTCCGTGCCAAACAAAAAGCGCGGCACCATCACGCTCGGTGCCGCGCTCTTCGGGACGAACTCAACGAGCGACAGCGCGCTCGATCAACCCGGCGTAGATCTCGCCCAGCGACTGACCGGCCGCCTCGACGGCCATCGGCAGAAGTGACGTCTCGGTCAGCCCCGGCGACACGTTCACTTCGAGGAAGTAGACGGTGCCGTCCTCGGCCACGACGGCGTCGGTCCGCGACACGTCCCGCAGCCCGAGCAACCGGTGTGCCGCCACCGCGAGCTCCCCGACCGCCTTGGCCGACGCGGCGTCCAGCCGGGCCGGCGCGTGGAAGTCGGTCAGGCCGGCGGTGTACCGAGCGGTGTAGTCGTACACGCCGCTCTCCGGCACGATCTCGACCGCGGGCAGAGCCGTCGGGCCGTCCTCGCCGTCGATCACCGTCACCGCCACCTCCACGCCGGAGATGAACTGCTCGGCCAGCACGGTGTCGCCGTACGCCAGGCAGCCGACCATCGCGGGCGGCAGCTCCGCGGCGTCCCGGACGACCTGAGCGCCCAGAGCGGACCCGCCTTGGTCCGGCTTCAGCATCAACGGCAGCCCCAGCGTCGAGACCATCGCGTCGAGCACCGGCTTGGCGCCCAACTCCCGGAACGTCGCGTGCGGCAGGACGATCCACTCCGGCGTCGCGAGCCCGGCGCGGGCGAGCTCGGCCTTGGCGGTCGGCTTGTCCCACGCCCGGCGGCACGCCCGCGAGTCGGTGCCCACGTATGGGACGCCGAGCATCTCGAGGATCGCCTGCACCGAACCGTTCTCGCCCTCGCCGCCGTGCAGAGCGACGACGACGGCATCCGGCCGGTGGTCACGCAGGCGCGTCAGCAACGAGGCGTCGGCGTCCCACTCCTCCACCGTCACGCCCACCGACCGCAGAGCAGCCGACAGGCGGCGGCCGGAGCGGATCGAGACCTCGCGTTCGTGGGAGAGCCCACCGGACAGCACAGCGACCATGCGGTCAGCCACAGCAAAACTCCAAGGATCAGGCGGTGTCGGGCGACGGGGTCTGCGGACCGGACAGCTGGCGGCCCGGCGTCGCCCCGAACGTCGCGTGCAGCTGCATCTCTTCCTCGATGACGTTCGCCAGGCGGCGGACGCCCTCACGGATGCGTTCCGGGGTCGGGTAGCAGTACGAGATCCGCAACTGGCGGGATCCGAACCCGTCCGCGTAGAAACCGGTGCCGGACGCGTACGCCACACGGGCCGTCACGGCACGGGGAAGCATCGCCTTCGTGTCGATGCCCTCGGGCACCGTCACCCAGACGTAGAAGCCGCCGTTCGGAATGTTCCACGTGGAACCTTGCGGCATGTGCTGCTCCAGAGCCGACACCGCCGCGTCCCGGCGTTCCCGGTACGCCTCCCGGTAGGTCTTGATCTGGCCCTTCCAGTCCTGGGTCGACAGGTAGCGCGACACGATCATCTGGTTCAGCGTCGGCGGGCACAGCGTGGCCGACTCGGCCGCCAGCACCAGCTTCTCGCGCACCGCGTGCGGCGCCAGCACCCAGCCGACCCGCAGACCGGCGGCGAACGTCTTCGAGAACGACCCCAGGTACACGACGTTGTCCGGGTCCATCGACCGCAGCGCCGGGTAGGTCTGTCCGTCGAACCCGAGCAGTCCGTACGGGTTGTCCTCCACGACCAGCACGCCGTACGAGCGGCAGATCTCCAGGATCTCGGCCCGCCGCGACACCGCCAGCGTCACGCCGGCCGGGTTGTGGAAGTTCGGGATCGTGTAGAGGAACTTGACCCGCTGACCAGCGCGTTTACAGGCTTCCAGCGCCTCTCGCAGCAGCGACGGCACGAGCCCGTCAGCATCCATCGCGACGTGCACTACGTTCGCCTGGTACGCGGTGAACGACCCGAGAGCGCCCACGTAGGAGGGACCCTCGGCGATCACCACGTCACCGGGGTCGCAGAAGATCCGGGTGACCATGTCGAGGCCCATCTGCGAGCCGACGGTCACCACCACGTCGTCCGGGTGGCCGTTGATGCCTTCCATCGCCATGACGTCGCAGATCTGCTCGCGCAGCAACGGAACACCGTGCGCCGAGCCGTACTGCAGGGCCACCAGGCCCTCGGTGGCGACGAGCTGGCCGATCTCCTCCGACAGCGAGTCCATCGGCAGCGCGGCCAGGTGCGGCATGCCGCCGGCCAGCGACACGACCTCAGGACGGGACGCGACTGCGAAGAGTGCCCGGATCTCCGATGCCGTCATCCCTGCCGTGCGCGCTGCGTAGCGGCGGAGGTGGGGGTCGAGGCTTCTGGGGCCCTGCTTCGCGGGCTGTCCGGGCATCGTCATGAGGGACTCCTGAATGGGAAATGTCCCGAGCGAGTGTAACCGTCGTCCCGTTCAGGGCACGTACCTTCCGGGTTCCGTCACATTCGCCTACCCTCGTACGGGTTGAACTGTGCGTGCCAAGGGGTGGAGGTCGGGGTGTCGCGACGCGTTGTGGGCGTCACGCTGGACAACCTGGAGCATCTCTCCAAGCACAGCAGGACGTGCGTTTTCTGGGAGTTGGCCCCTCACCTGCGTGAACAGGCCGAGGAATACGGCGACACCGAATTCGAGAAGGAAGCCTGGGTCTCCAGCGTCCTGCTCGAATGGGGTTCGTGCGGTCGCCTCATCTACTGCGACGGAATCCCTGCTGGTTCGGTGTTCTACGCACCGCCTGCCGCCGTTCCGCGCAGCGCCGCCTTCCCCACGTCCCCGGTGAGCCCGGACGCGGTCCTCATGACGTCGCTGGAGGTCCTTCCGGAGTTCCGAGGGGGAGGACTCGGGCGCGTGCTCGTTCAGGCCGTGGCGAAGGATCTGACGCGTCGTGGCGTGAAGGCCATCGAGGCGTTCGGCGACATGCGCCCGGACGAAGAAGAACGCAGTTGCGTCACGCCCGCGGACTTCCTGACGAGCGTCGGTTTCAAGACCGTGCGGCCGCATCCGCGCTGGCCCCGGTTGCGTCTGGAGCTGCGCAGCGCCATCACGTGGAAGGAAGACGTCGAGGCAGCGCTCGAAAGGCTGCTCAACAGTGTCACCGTCTCCACCGCGGAACCGAGCTTCCGTCCCGTCTGACCACACGAAAAAGGGCCCCTTCGCAGGGGCCCTTTTTCGTCAGTCCGATCAGCTCTTCGACATCTCGTAGCGCAGCAGGTCGTTGAACGTGAACGTGCCCGTCGGCTGGTCGTCCTTGCCGAGCAGGTACAGGCGCTTCACGGCCACGAGGATGCCCTCGGCCACGATGTCGCGGAAACCGGGAGTCGCCAGGCGTGCGCGGTCCTCGGTGTTCGTCAGGTAGCCGACCTCGACGCGGACGGCCGTGCAGCGGGTGAGCCGCAGCAGGTCCCACGACTTCGGGTGCGAGCCGCAGTTCCGCATCGACGTGCGGGCGGTGACCTCGCGCTGGATGAACCCGGCCAGCGCCTCACCGACCGTCGACGACGTGCCGTTGCCCGTGCCGTAGTGGAACGTCGCCACGCCCTGCGCGTTCGGCGACGAGTTGCCGTCGCTGTGCAGCGACAGGATCAGGTCGGCGCCGGCCTCGTTCGCGAACCGGGCGCGCTCGGCCTCGTCCGGGCAGTTGTTCGGCCCGCGGGTGAGCAGCGCCTCCATGCCGGTGGCGGCCATCTTGCCCTCCAACCGGCGGGCGAGGTCCAGCATCAGGTCGGCCTCGGAGACACCGTCCACGACCACGCCGCGGTCCTGGCCGCCGTGACCGGGGTCGATGACGATGCGCTTGCCCGACAGGCGCGACCCGGCGTTGCGGACCCGCTCCTGCTCGCGCAGCAGCACCGGACGGCCACCGCGGACCTTCGGCTGGAGCTGACGCAACGCGCGCACGGTGTCGGGACCGCACATGCCGTCCACGATCAGGCCGTAGTCGCGCTGGAAGTTCCGCAGCGCCTGCTCGGTCTGCTGGCCGAACACGCCGTTCGCGCGGCCGGCGTCGTACCCGAGCTCCAGCAGGCGTTCCTGCAGCATCAGCACGTCGTCGCCGGTGGTCGGCTGCGACATCAGGTACGCGAGCGGGCGGTCGCCGAGGGAGAACGTCGCGTCGCGCAGCGCGCGGTAGGTAGCCGGGCCGACGATGCCGTCGATGATCAGTCCCCGCTGCTGCTGGAACGCGCGCACGGCGTGCTCGACCTGTTGGTCGAACACCGGCGGCGCCTGGGGGTCGGCCGGCGGAAGCAGTCCGAGCCTGGTCAGGGTCGACCGGATCTCGGCAACATCAGTTCCGACGTCCCCGCGGCGGAGCAGCTGCATGCACCCTCGCTCGACTAGGGCGCCGATCGTCGTCGGCGCGGTAGGTGGGAAGCCATCATTGTGCCCTGCTGCGCTTAGTGATCGATGCAGGGCTACTGACAGTGGCTTTTGGATCACGTTGGAAGTACCGGAAAACCAACATGGCCCGCCCGTCTTATCGATAGACGGGCGGGCCATGTTGCGCGTTGCACGCGAATATTTGACCGGCTGATCAGCCGATGACGTCCTGCAGGTCGTTCAGCAGCGCAGCCTTGGGCTTCGCGCCGACGATCTGCTTCACCGGACGGCCGCCCTGGAACAGGATCAGCGTCGGCACGGACATGATCTGGTAGTCACGGGCGATCGACGGGTTGGCGTCGATGTCGACCTTGGCGATGGTGAGCTTCTCGCCGTGCTCGGCGGCGATCTCCTCCAGCACCGGCGCAACCATCTTGCACGGGCCGCACCAGGTCGCCCAGAAGTCGACCAGCACGGGCTTCTCGCTGGTCAGAACGTCGTCCGCGAACGACTTGTCGGTCACCGTGACGGTGGCGCCTGCCATGTTCTCTCCCTAAATCGCAGAAACTTCAGTTGCTCTTGCCGTAGCCGCCACCGACGGCCTCTGCCGCGATCTCGGCGTGCTCCTCGCCGTGCTCGGCGAGCCACCGTTCCGCGTCGATCGCGGCGCTGCACCCGGAGCCGGCGGCCGTGATGGCCTGGCGGTACTCGTGGTCGACGAGGTCGCCGGCGGCGAACACGCCGTCCAGGTTCGTGTACGAGGTCTTGCCCTTGGTCAGGACGTAGCCCTCCTCGTCGAGGTCGACCTGGCCCTTGACCAGCGCCGAGCGCGGGTCGTGGCCGATCGCCAGGAAGAAGCCGGTGACGGGCAGCTCGGACTCGGCGCCGGTCTGGGTGTCCTTGACCTTGATCGAGGACACGGTGCCGTCACCCAGCACGTCGGTGACCTGGGTGTTCAGCTGCCACTTGATCTTCTCGTTGGCGCGGGCGCGCTCGAGCATGACCTTGGAGGCGCGGAACTCCTCACGGCGGTGGATGACGGTGACCGACTTGGCGAAGCGCGTCAGGAACGTCGCCTCCTCCATGGCCGTGTCGCCGCCGCCGACGACCGCGATGTCGTGGTCGCGGAAGAAGAAGCCGTCACACGTGGCACAGGCCGAGACACCGCGGCCGAGCAGCTCCTGCTCACCGGGGATGTTCAGGTACCGAGCCGCCGCGCCCATCGCGAGGATGACCGCGCGGGCGGAGTACTCGACGCCGTTCGCGACGACCTTCTTGATCTCGCCGGTCAGCTCGACGGACTCGACGTCCTCGGCCCGCAGCTCGGCACCGAAGCGCTGCGCCTGCTCGCGCATCTGCTCCATGAGCTCGGGGCCCATGATGCCGTCGCGGAAGCCGGGGTAGTTCTCGACCTCGGTCGTCGTCATCAGGGCACCGCCGTACTGCGAGCCCTCGAAGACCAGGGGCTCGAGCTGCGCGCGGGCGGCGTAGACCGCCGCGGTGTAGCCCGCAGGCCCCGATCCGATGATGATCACGTTGCGCACGCTCACGGCCCCAGCAACTCCTCGATCTCGTCGTCTGACTGGCTCAACGGATCGTAGGTGCAGCTAATTCCGTGACTTGAGCGACTACCTCGGCTTGATGGTGTTGTCCGCCAGGACGCCCTCGGGCTTGTCCGGCCCGCAGGTGTCGGGATCCAGCACGACCAGGCGGAACTGCCCCACGGCCCCACCGGGGAGGATCGCCATCACGGCCTCCTTGCCCTTGAGGGTGATCGGGCTGATGCCGAGCGGCTTGGACGTGCTGGTGATGCCACCGCCCTTCAGACACCCCGCCAACCGGTCGGGCGTCTCCAGCGGGCCGTAGTTCTGAGCCTTGAGGACCTCGCCGAACACGGAGCCCAGGTCGTCGCCCTTCACGGCGAGCGGAGGGGCGGCGTTGCCGGGAGCGGAGGACGTCGTGGGTGTGGGCTGAGCGGCGTTGTCCGTGGACTTCTGCGTGCCCGGCGACACGGCCAGGACGACGCCGAACGCGGCGGCGGCCGCGACCAGCACGCCGGCGCCGCCCAGGCCGAGCCGGCGGTTGCGGCGCTTGCGGGCCTCGTCCAGCGACACGACGGGTGCGGCAGGGCGGGCCTCGGCGGCGAGAGCGGCGTCGATCCGTGCCGCCACGTGATCGGGCATCGGGATCGGCGGCAGCGCGTGCAGGTCCTCCAGCGTGGCGTCCAGCGCCTGCAGGATCTCCACGGCCTCGGGGTCGGCCTCGACCCTCGGACGCAGCTGTGCGGCGACCTCAGGGGGCAGCACGCCTGCGTGCAGATCCGCGATGAGGTCAACCGACCACGGCGGACCCATCGGCACGCGTTCCATGCCGGTCATCGGCCCTCCCACTGACGTTGCTCTTGCACATTCACACCGTCAGCTGGGACGTTCGCATCTGCGATTCGGTTCCTGAGGTGCCCGAGAACTTTGGCGAGCTTGGCGCGACCTCGCGCACACCGGCTCTTGACCGTGCCTTCCGCGATGCCCAGGAGCTGCGCCGTCTCCGCGACGGAATAGCCCTCGACGTCGACCAGCACGATGGGCGCCCGCTGCTCCTCCGGCAGCTCCATCAACGCCTGCTGCACGATCAGGCTGGTCTCCCGGTCACTCATCGCGTCACGGGGAGCGACGGGTTCGCCGGGACCGGCCTCGGGCAACGGCACTGTCGGCCTTGTTTGTCGTCGTCTCATCCGGTCGAGGCACGCGTTGACCACGATCCGGTGAAGCCAGGTGGTGACCTGTGACTCGGCGCGGAACGACGACGCCGCCCGGAAGGCCGAGATGAACGCCTCCTGGAGAGCGTCCGCGGCCTCCTCCGGGTCCCGCAGCGTCCGCAACGCCACCGCCCACATCCGGTCGCGGTGCCGTTTCACCAGCTCCGAGAACGCGTAGGGGTCACCTGCGGCGTGGGCCGAGATGAGGTCGGCGTCCGAGCTGGCTGCGGCGGTCACGGAACGCACTTTAGCGAGGGCGATCACAGATCAACCGGACAGGTCTACCCAGGGTGAGGCGGTAGTTCTACCGAGTCCGCAGCGCCGGAGTACGCGGGGAGCTTTCGTACTCTCCTGCGGTACGCGGGGGCCCCGCGTGTCGTCGGAGCGAACGGAAACTCCCCGCGTGCACTCACTGGGCTCGGGTGTACAGGACCTCGCGGATTTCCGACTGGTTCTTGCCGCCACCCGAGTTCGTCAGCTGCGTGATCCAGATCAGCACGTGACCGGTCGGCTCGTGGTCGTTGAGCTGGATCTGCGTCTGCCCGTCCGACAGGTCCGCGACCCCGATGACCTTGGTCTCCTCCAGCGGCGCGTCCTGCGACGACGCCACCCGGATCTCGACGTGCGTGCCCTTGCTGGGCGAGGTGATCGTGACGGACGCGAGCTTCACCGGCTCCGCGAACGACGCCATCAGCCCGATGCCCGGCTTCATGGCCGGGAACTGCTGGAAGTAGTTGTCCGTGCGCCAGAACGTGCTCGCGTTGTTGTCGACCGCCCTGCTCGCCTGGTTCGCGTTGTCGGGCTGGTTCGTGACGTCGTAGACGCCGATCTGACCCGGCTGCACCGGTCCGGCGGCCACCGGCGGAGGCGCGGTCTGGCCGTTCGACCCCGGCTGGTTGATCACCACGGTCGGGCCGCCGCCCTTGCTCGGTTCATCGCTGAAGAACCCGACGATCTGCACGCTCAGCCACACGATCACGGTGAGCGTGGCGACGGCGAGCACCGCGACGCTGATCCACAGCTTCTTCTTCTGCTGCTTGTCCTGCCTCGGGCGCTGTGTCGTCCACACGACCTGGTCGTCGTCATCGCGTGACGACGACACGGCCGGGATGAGCGAGGTCTCGGCCTCCTCGGCCGCGATCTGGTCGAGGACCTGCAGGATCGCCGCGGACGTCCGGATGCCGCCGACCGACGTGTCCTCCAGCGAACGCACGGCGACCGACGACAGCTCGTGCGGCAGGTACGGGTGCAACGCGTTCGGTGCGACCACGGACCCGTCCGGGCCAGTCGGGGCGACCGGGACTCCCTGCGGGCCACCCGGCAGCGCCCACCGGCCGGTGAGCAGCAGGTACAGGATCGCGCCGAGGCCCTTGACGTCGTCGCGCGCGATCGCGTCCGGCCGAGGACCGGGGAACGCGAGGCGCAGGCGGCCGTCCGAGGTGACCCTGATGCGTTGCGGGTGGTCGGCGCCGAGCACGAGACCGGCGTGGTGTGCGCCCTCGATGGCGGCGCCCAGCGGTTCGAGCAGGCGGGTCGCGACGCCCGCCGGCAGCGGGCCCTCCGCGATGAGGTCCATCAGGTCGGTGCCCTGGGTCCACTCGGCGACGACCATGCCGAGGATGCCCTCGTCCGGGCGGATGCCGGTGCCGGGCGTGAGGACGTCGATGACCCTCGACACGCCGGGGTGCGTGAACGACGACGCGTGCATCGCGCGTTCGACCGTCCGACGGGCTCTGGCGGCGCCTTCGTTGTCTGCCAGGTCGCCCAGCAGCACGGTGAGCGCCACGTCGCGGTTGAGCTGACCGTCCCTCGCGCGCCACAACTCGGCGTTGGACCTGGCGTCGGCGCCAGATTTCGCGAGCAGCCGGTACCGGCCGTTGCCGATGACGCCGCCGGGGACCAGGGCGGCGTGAACTCCGCTACTCACGGAGACGAGGGTACGGGACGACGCTCACAGGCCGGAGTCACCGCCGCCGCACCAAACGGTTGATCTTGTCGATCGCCGGCTTCATCTCGGGTACCCGGAACGCCGCCAAAAGGCCGAACGAGAGCGGCAAACCGATCAAAGTCACCAGAACGACCTCGGCCCAGGCGGCTACAACCGGGTTCCCGAAACCGATCAAGTTCTGGACCAGCGCGTTCGCTCCCTTGGCCACCGCGAACGCCAGCGCGGACGCGACCACGGTGAGGCACACGGTCCAGATGGTGAAGCCCGTGCGCAGCCGTCCGAGGCGGATCCGCAGCCACACCTGACCGACGACCGCGCCGAAGACGAAGCTGAGCGACATCGCGAGCGACACGCCGACGGCGAGCTGCTCGGGCTCGGACACCGCGAGGAAGAAGTAGAGGAGCCCGATCCGCACCGCCACCATCAGCGCCTGGATGTACGTCGGCGTGCGGGCGTCCTTCATCGCGTAGAAGACGCGCAGCTGCAGCAGCGTGATCGCGTAGGGGACCAGGCCGAACGCGGAGAGCGCGAGGGCGAGACCGATGCCCGTGCCGCCCGTCACCCCGGACTTGCCGAACCCGAACGCCGCGACACCGATGGCGACACCGGACACCGTCATCAGCACGCTGAACGGCATCAGCAGCACCGACGACATCCGGTTGCCGAACAGCAGGTCGCGCACGATCTGGTCGTTGTCGTTGTTCGCGGCCGAGCGGCTCATCTTCGGCATCAGCGCCGTGAGCAGCGAGACGCCGAGCACGCCGTACGGCACCTGGGCGATCAGCCACTGGTAGTTGAACGCCACCAGCGCCGTCTCGGAGTGGGTCGCCACGTTCGTCAGCACGGTCATGCTGCCGAAGCCGAGGCCGACGTACAGCAGCACCCAGAACGCCAGGCCGCCGAACTCCGACAGCCGGGAGTCCCAGCCGAACCGCCACTTGAACCGGAAGCCGGTCCGCATGAGCGCCGGGATCAGCACGAGCGCCTGGATCGCCACGCCGAGCGCGGTGCCGATGCCGAGCACCAGCAGCTTCGGCTCGGTCATGTGCACCGGGTTGAGGGTGATCTCGCCCGGCATGAGCCAGTAGACGACCAGCACGAGGATCATGACGACGTTGTTCAGCACCGGCGCCCAGGTGGGTAGGCCGAACACGTGCCGTGCGTTGAGCACCGCGCTGAGCAGCGCCGTCAGGCCGTAGAAGACGATGCCGGGCAGCACCAGGTACGCGAACGCGGTCACCAGCGCGGGGTTGGCCTTCGGCGAGTCCGCGATGAAGAGGTCGGTCAGCAGCGGCGCACAGGCCACCGCGGCGATCGTGCCGATGCCGAGGATCAGCGTGCCCATGCTGATCAGCCACTGGGCGTACGACTCACCGCCGTCGCCGTCCTCCTTCTCGGCGCGGACCAGCAGCGGGATCGCCACGCTGGTCAGCACGCCGCCGAGGAGGAGCTCGTTGATCATCGTCGGCAGCGTGGTCGCCGCCTGGTACGACGTGTTGAGCTGCTCCGCACCGAGCGCGGCGATCAGCAGCACTTTCGACAGCAGGCCGGTGGCACGGCTGACGATCGTCGCGATCGCCATCGAGCCGCTGGCCTTCGCGACTGACGGTGCCTGCTTCTGCTGCTCTGGCTCGGTGGTCGTGGCTGTCTCGCTCACGCGCTCGACTTCTCCGGTGTCACGTTCTCGATGGTCGGTGCGTCGCCGCCCTCGCCGTTGCGGGCGCGGACCCGCTTGTAGATGCGCCGTCCCGAAAGCAGGACGAGCGCGATCCCGGCGATCACGGTGATGATCACCGTGATGGTGCCGTAGGCGGAAGACGACACCTCCAGCTTGACAGCGTCACCGAGAGCGACGCCCTCGGGAGTGGTCAGCCGGACGTTCACGGGGAAGCGGCCCGAGCGCAGCACCTCGACCGGCACCCGCACGACGCGTTCGCCGCGGGCGGGAAGCACCTGGTCAGCGAGGTCGAGCTTGCGGATGCCCGGCGTGTCGGCCAGCTCGATCCGCACGGTCACCCGGACGTCGAGCTTGTTCGTGATCGTGACCGGGATCGGGCTGTCGCCGGAGCCGAGCAAGATCGGGCTGTTCGGCTGCGTCACGCCGATCATGCCGGTGAGCTGGTTCAGCTCGCCCTGACTGATCTCGGCCGCGGACCGGGCGCCCTGCTCGTTCGACCGCCACGCGCCGGATATCGCGCGCAGCAGGCCGAGCCACAGCGGGTCGGCCAGGTCAGACGGCGAGGCGTGCTCGCTGTCCTCCTGCTGCATGGCCGCGACCAGACCGTTGAGCTCCACGCTCTGGGTGGTCACGGAGTCGGCGATGACCGGCGAGATCTCCCGCGCACCGGCCTCCGGCGGGTAGGTGATCTTGGCGTTGGTCACCGTCGGCGTGGCGGAGGTCAGCTCCTCGAGCCCGGTCTGCGCCGCGTAGCCGCCGGCCAGCAGCTTCTGGGCCGCGGTCAGGAACTCGGTCATCTCCGGCAGCGGCGCGTTCCACCGGCGCGGCGGCGCGACCACCACGTTGCGGCCGTCGCCCTGCCACCCGGCGCGGAACACCAGCACGGCCAGTGCGTTCTGCACGGACACCGGCTGGTTCTCGAACGGCGCGGTCACACCCGACAACGTCCGCGGGCGGGAGTCACTGCCCTGCAGCGCGTCGGAGACCATCGAGTCGATCTTCACGGCGGTCACCGGGTGCTCCCCGGCGATGCCGACAGGTGCGGTGCCCGGCGCGTCGGCGAGGCCGGTCGGATCGAGCAGCACCGACTTCACGCCGGTGTACTTCTTGTCCGGCAGCGGCGTGACCAGCTCGTTGAACGTCGGCTGGTCCAGCACGCCGTCCTCCGGCCACACCAGGTCGGGCAGCGGCCGCACGGACAGCACGTCCTGGATGAGCTTCGGGCCGTCGGTCACCGCGAGCGCGCGCATGTTGGCGAGCTTCGCCCTGTTCAACGCCACGAGGTCGGCGTCGGCGTACGGCAGCGCGACGACACAACGACCCTTGACGGCGAAGTTGAGCCGGTCCAGCCAGAGCTTGGCCTCGACCTGGCCCTTGCCCTCGCCACCGCCGCGGACCTCGTAGCCCTTGCTCATGGCCTGGACGGTGCGCAGCAGGTCGGGGTCGATCGCCAGGCACATGGCCGTGCTCATCGACGGAATCGCCTGCTCGTAGGCCTGGAGCAGGCCGTACAGCCTGCCGTTGACCGAGAGCGACGTGGCGAGCTCGTCGTCGGTCAGCTCCGACTTGCCGTCCTCGACGAACCTGACGAGCCTCGGCCGGTCCGAGATCGGCCACAGCACGGTGAGCTTCGCCGGCGCGCCCGCCTTGCCCTTGGTCTCGCCGCCGGGCACGCCGAGCACGGGCAGCAGCGTCGACAGCGCCGCGAGCCGCGCCTGGCCGCCGTAGTCCGGCTTGCCGTTGACGTTGGCGAGGATCGGGTAGATGCCCGGCTTCTCGACCGCGAGAGAGGTCATCTGGTCGCCGCGCAGCGGGACCTCGAGGGTGAAGTCGGTCTGCTGGCCGGGCTCGAGCGCGTCGGAGACCTTGGTGAACCTGGGCTGCACCGCCTCGGCGGCCGCGGGCTCCTTGAGCGCCTTGCGCAGGTCGTCCTCGGTGTCGAGCGGCTCGCCGCGCTCCAGTCGCAGCACGATGTCGGACACCTTGCGGTCGCCGATGTTGACGATCTTGCCGGTGATCTTGACGGTGGCCGGGGAGTCCGTCGTCACGAACCGGGGGGTGAGCTGGGCGATGTCGAGCCGCAGGAACGTCTGCTGCTGCTGGCCCGGCTGGGCCGCGAGCGTTCTGGTCGCCCACACCTGGGTGGCCGGCGCCGGCATGAACGGCAGCGCGTCGACCTGGTCCGGCTGATCCTGCTCAACTGCGAGTGCGGGTGCCGCGGCGGTCAGCATGAACGCGGCGACAGCGGCTGTGCAGACGAGCTTCCTCATGGTCACGCCGACTCCGCCCCGTTCCGGCAGCGGTCGGCGAGCAGTTCGGCTGCTCGGCGGACCAGACGGCGCTCATCGGCATACGCGAGTCGCTCGTCCAGCTCGCCGAGTGGCACCCACGCCACCTCGGTGACCTCCACGTCTTCGTCGGAAAGCTCTCCCCCCAGCGCTTCGAGGAGGAAGTGGTGAACCGTCTTGTGCACCCGGCGGTCGTCAGCGACGAACCAGTAGTCGATCGACCCCAACGGGCGCAGCACCCTGCTATGAATACCGGTCTCCTCGGCGACCTCGCGCACCGCGGTCTGTTCCGCGGTCTCGCCGGCCTCGATGTGACCCTTGGGCAAAGACCACAGCAACCGGCCTCGCCGGTCAAGTCTTCCGATCACCGCCGCCCGTTGCTCACCGTCGAGCACCAGGCCACCCGCCGACGTCTCGTCGACGGTCTTGAGCCTCCGGCCCCGGCGCCTCTTCCTGCGCCCCGGCTTGGGAGCTGGGGAACGTGCGGCTGACGGGGGCATACGGCCGATCGTACTTACGAACCTTAAGTACGCTGGTTTCTCGTGTCTCGATCGCTCCAGCAGAATGCGGTGGTGGAACAGCCCACCATCACACCAGTCGTAGCTGAGCTCGCCGCTCGGTTCACCGCCGAGGGCAAGCGCCTCTACCTCGTAGGTGGCAGTGTGCGCGACGCCGTGCTGGGCCGCCCGACGAACGACTTCGACTTCACCACGGACGCCCGGCCCGCCGAGATCCAGCAGCTGCTGAGCGGCTGGGCCGACGCGCAGTGGGACACCGGCATCGCGTTCGGCACGGTCGGTGCGTCCAAGAAGGGCGAGATCATCGAGATCACGACCTTCCGCGCGGACGTCTACGACGGCGTCACCCGCAACCCCGAGGTGACGTTCGGCGACACCATCGACGGCGACCTCGTCCGCCGCGACTTCACGGTCAACGCGATGGCGTTCGACGTCGCGGCCCGCGAGTTCGTGGACCCGACCGGAGGCCTTCAGGCCGCCCGTGACGGCGTGCTGGACACGCCGGCGACCCCGCAGGAGTCGTTCGGCGACGACCCGTTGCGCATGCTGCGCGCCGCGCGGTTCGTCTCCCAGCTCGGCTTCACCGCGGCGCCGCGGGTGGTCGAGGCGATGCGGTCGATGGCAGGCGAACTCACCCGCATCACGCCGGAGCGCGTGCAGGTCGAGCTCTCGAAGCTCCTGTGCGGCGCGCACCCGCGCCGCGGCATCGAGCTCATGGTCGAGACCGGCCTGGCAGACATCGTGTTGCCAGAGCTCACGGCCATGAAGCTGGAAATCGACGAACACCATCAGCACAAGGACGTCTTCGACCACTCGCTGGTTGTGCTCGAGCAGGCAATTGATCTTGAAGATGTTGATCATTCACCCGATCTGGTGCTGCGGATCGCGGCCCTCCTGCACGACATCGGCAAACCGGCGACCAGGAAGTTCGAGCCCGGCGGCGGCGTCTCGTTCCACCACCACGAGGTCGTGGGCGCGAAGATGGTCCGCAAGCGCTTGCGGGCGTTGCGGTACTCGAAGGAGATCACCGAGGACGTCGCCAAGCTCGTCTACCTCCACCTGCGCTTCCACGGCTACGGCAACGGCGAGTGGACCGACTCGGCCGTGCGGCGGTACGTGACCGACGCGGGTGACCTGCTGACGCGGTTGCACAAGCTCGTCCGTGCTGACTGCACGACCAGGAACAAGCGCAAGGCGAACCTGCTGCGCCGGACGTACGACTCTCTTGAGGAGCGCATCGCGCGCATCGCGGCCGAAGAGGACCTCGCGCGCGTACGGCCGGACCTCGACGGCAACGAGATCATGAAGTTGCTCGGCCTTCCGCCTGGTCCTCAGGTCGGTGCCGCGTGGAAGTTCCTCAAGGAGCTCAGGCTCGACAAGGGGCCGCTGGACCGCGACGAGGCCGAGGCCGCGTTGCTCGGCTGGGCGCGCGAGCAGGGCATCACACCACCCGCTCCGTGACTCATCGTGAGCGAATGGAATCCCCGCGTTAGCGAAGCGTCAGCGCGGGGAGGCACCATGGGTACTGCTCATGGGGGTGATGCAGATGTTCACTTGGGGACTTTCCGCTGGTCCTGCCACAAACGACCTGGGCGTGCTGACCGACGACCAACGGGCCGTGCTGAGGTGTCTCGCGCGAGGTCACGCCGACCACGAGATCGCGCGCGTGCTCGGCTTCGCGCAGCAACGGGTGGCCGACGAGGTGGAGGAGATCCTGCGGCGCCTGGATCTAACCGATCGGGTGGCCGCTGTCGTCTTCGCGCACGAGGCCGGAATGCTGCACCTGCCGTTTCCGCGCTAGGAGCAGCAGGTAGGCGCCCACGCCGATCAGGTAGAGGACGGCGGCGGTGATGATGAGGCCGGGCGAGCGCCCGTGCAGGGGGACCACCGTCGCGGTGATGGTCACCGCGGTGACCTGCGTGACGTTGAAGAGGGTGTCGTAGAGCGCGAAGACGCGTCCGCGCACCTCGTCGCCGACGTCGTGCTGCACCGCGGTGTCCACGCAGAGCTTGACGACCTGACCGGCGAAGATGACCACGAAACCGGCCATCAGGATGGTCGGCAGCGTCATGGGCAACCCGAGCCCGACCTGCGCGACGGCGGTGAGGATCAACGCGCCGCAGATCGTGCGGGAGGTGCCGAACCTGTCGACGATGCGGTCGGTCAGGACACCCGCGAGCAGAATGCCCGCGCCGCCCGCGACGGCGACCTCACCGAGCCCGCCGATGCCGGCCTTGAGGATGCCGACGTCCTCCAGGCTGTAGCGCATCAGCAGCAGCGTGATCATCAGGCTGATGGCGAACCCGGCGCGGTGCGCGAGCAGTGCCGCGAGCCCGGCCGTGACGCTCGGCGTGTGCAGGGTGGCCTTGCCGCCGTCCAGCAGACCGCGCGCGACGGCCTTGAACGCGTTGTGCGGCTCGTCGACCTCGTCCGGCCCGAGCACGCCCGCCCTGAACCGGCTGGCGATGAACGCCCCGAGCAACAGCCCGACCACGGCGATGCTCGTGGTCCACCCCGACCCGCCGTCCCCGGCGCCGAGGATCGTGCGGAACCCGATCGCGCAGGCGGCACCGACGACGGCCATGATCGCCCCGGCCGTCGTGGCCAGCGCGTTCGCCTCGACCAGGTGGTTCTCGGGAACGACGTGCGGCAGCGACGCGCTGAGCCCGGACCCGACGAACCGCCCGATGCCCATGACGATCAGCGCGGAGACGTACAGCGGCAGCCCGCTCAGCCCCGACCCGACCGCCGCGGCCGTGAGCAGGACGAACGTGGCGCGCGCGACGTTCGCGACGACGATGACCTTCTTGCGGTCCCACCGGTCGAGCAGCGCGCCCGTGAACGGTCCGACGAGCGAGTACGGCAGCAGGAGCACCGCGAACCCGGCCGCGATGGCCAGCGGATCGGCCTGTCGTTCGGGGTTGAAGAGCACAGCGCCGGCGAGCCCGGCCTGGAAGAGTCCGTCGCCCCACTGCGAGGCGAGGCGGGTCGCGAGGAGTCTGCGGTACTCGGGGATGCCGAGGAACCGGCGTGATCCCCAGTGGTGCTTCTCCACCGCAACCGTTGTCACCGTTGCACTCTATGCGTGCTGCCGTGAAAACCACGAAAGCCGGACCTCACGGTCCGGCTCCCCTGGATCGGATGCCAGGTCGCCTCACGGCGCGGTGCACTACGCGGCTCCAGCCGTACGGTATTCCGCGAAGGCGGTTGTCTGTTGAGCCCGGGGGACACAAAGACATCCGACAGTTAAGTCTAACGGGGCGCGGCCCTGAGTTGTTCCGACGATCACGGATGATTTCATGGTGACGTGCGTCCCGATGCCGAGGTCGAGCCAGGCTCCCTGTTGGTTGCCGCCCCGAGCCTGAACGACCCGAACTTCACGCGCACCGTCGTCTACATCATCGACCAACGCCCCGAGGGAACCCTCGGCGTCGTCCTGAACCGCCCCTCCGAGGTGGCGGTCCTCGACGTGCTGCCGCCGTGGGGCTCGCACGTGACGAAGCCGCAGTGCATCTACATCGGCGGTCCGGTCGAACAGAAGACGGCGCTGTGCCTGGCGGCCCTGAAGGCGGGCACCGACCCGTCCAAGGTGGAGGGCCTGGTCGGAGTGCAGGGCCCGGTCGCGTTGATCGACCTGGACGCCGAGCCGGACGACCTGATGCCGCTGGTCCGCGGCCTGCGGGTGTTCGCGGGCTACGCGGGGTGGGGCGAGGGCCAGCTCGCGAACGAGATCGACCGCGGCGACTGGATCGTCGTGACAGGACTGGCCGACGACGTGCTGGTCGGCGCGAACGTCGACCTGTGGGGCCGGGTGCTGCGCCGGCAGGGCATGCCGCTGGCGCTGCTGTCGACCTACCCCAAGGACGTTCGAGAGAACTGATTCACGTGAAACGTCGGGCTACAGCCCGGCGAGCGGGGAGCAGCCGCCACCACCGCAGGCGCAGCCACCGCAGCCCTTGGGCTTGACCGGCTCCGGCACCAGCGCCGCCGCCCGGCTTCCCGCGATCCCGCCCGCGAAGGCGATGCCGAGCGCGCCGACCAGTCCGATGATCCCAGCGGTGACGGCCAGGTCGGCCATCACGAACGACATCGCGCCGGACACGATCGCCACGGCACCGGCCGCGACGTTCGGCACCCCGGCGACGCGGTTGGCCAGGGCGAACGTCTCCTCGTCGCGCAGAGCCGCCGCCGTGCGCACGCCGACGAAGCGGTTGCGCCGCAGCTTGCCCTGCAGACCCAGCAGACCGACCGCGCCGAGAGCGACGCCGAGCAGACCCAGGACGACCGACAGCACGATGTTCACCCCATGAGGGTAAGCCGGATCCTCAGTTCACCTGCCAGTCACCCCGGCCAGGTGTGCTGAGCGCCATGCTCAGACGACTCCTGCTCGTCCCCGTGCTGCTCGGTCTGTGTGCGACTCCCGCACAGGCGCACAACCCCGAAGTTCGCTTCCTCGCCGAACACGTCGTGCCGAAGGGCCTGGTCGTGGGCGGTACCACCGTCGGCGGCATCTCGGGCCTCGACTACGACCGCCGCTCGAGGAAGTGGATCCTGATCAGCGACGACCGCGCGGCGGCCCGGTTCTACGAGGGCAAGCTCTCACGCGAGGGCATCGAGTTCACCGATGTCCACTCTCTCGTGGGACCCAACGGCCCGTACCCGCCCGGCACCGTCGATCCGGAAGACATCCGTGTCGACAAGTGGACAGGTGACCTGCTGTGGAGCCAGGAGGGCGAGCGCACGTCCACCACGCTCATCGACCCGTCGGTGCAGTTCAGCCGGCCGGACGGCTCGTTCGAGCGCGGCCTGCCCACACCTGACGACCTCGAGATGAAGCCGGGTCGACAACCTGGAGGGCATGGCCTGGGGCCCCGACGGCACGTTGTGGCTGGTCTCGGACGACAACTTCAACGCGACCCAGGTCACCCAGTTCATCGCGCTTGCGGTGCGCTGATACCGTTGACGACATGAGCACGGCCCGCCTGCTCCTTAGTTAGCCGCGACGACCTGATCGGAAGACGGTCGGCGCGGCAGCCCTCCATGCCCATCTGGGCTGGGGGGTTTCGTCATGTCAGGGGCAGGATCGATGGAGAGGGACTCATCACCATGAGCACGGACGCGGCGGAGATTCCCGCCTACCGCTACACCGCCGAGCTGGCGAACGTCATCGAGCGGCGGTGGCAGCAGTACTGGGAAGAGCACGGCACCTACCACGCGCCGAACCCGGTCGGCGCGCTCGAGGGTGACGTGCCCGCGGACAAGCTGTTCGTGCAGGACATGTTCCCGTACCCGAGCGGTGCCGGCCTGCACGTCGGCCACCCGCTGGGCTTCATCGGCACGGACGTCTTCGCGCGGTACCACCGCATGAACGGCCGCAACGTGCTGCACACGATGGGCTTCGACGCGTTCGGCCTGCCCGCCGAGCAGTACGCGGTGCAGACCGGTCAGCACCCGCGCAAGACCACCGAAGACAACATCAACACGTACCTGCGCCAGATCCGCAGGCTGGGGCTGGGCCACGACGAGCGTCGCCGCATCTCGACGATCGACCCCGAGTACTACAAGTGGACCCAGTGGATCTTCTTGCAGATCTTCAACTCCTGGTACGACGCCGATGCGGGCAAGGCTCGTCCGATCGCCGAGTTGATCTCGCAGTTCGAGTCTGGCGAGCGGGACGTTCCGGACGGTCGCAAGTGGTCTGAGCTGTCTTTTGCCGACCAGCAAAGGATCTTGGGCGATTTCCGGCTGGCCTACTTGTCGGAGGCGCCCGTCAACTGGTGTCCCGGACTGGGTACTGTGCTGGCGAACGAAGAGGTCACCGCAGACGGTCGCAGTGAGCGTGGCAACTTCCCGGTGTTCAGGAAGAACCTGCGCCAGTGGATGATGCGCATCACCGCGTACTCGGATCGGCTGATCGACGACCTGGACCGGCTGGACTGGCCGGACAAGGTCAAGGCCATGCAGCGCAACTGGATCGGGCGCTCGCATGGTGCCCGTGTCCGATTCGCGGTGGGAGACGAGAACATTGAGGTCTTCACGACCCGTCCGGACACGTTGTTCGGCGCGACCTACATGGTCCTGGCACCGGAACACGAGCTGGTGGACCAGATTGCGACGCCCGATCGCGTGGCAGACATCGCCGCGTACCGGCGCGCGGCGTCCCTGAAGTCCGAACTGGACCGTCAGGAGAACAAGGAGAAGACCGGCGTCTTCATCGGGGCGTACGCCACGAACCCGGTGAACGGTCAGCAGATCCCCGTCTACATCGCCGACTACGTGCTGATGGGCTACGGCACCGGCGCGATCATGGCCGTCCCCGGCCAGGACCAGCGCGACTGGGACTTCGCGAAGAAGTTCGACCTGCCGATCATCCGCACGGTCCAGCCGTCGGAGGGCTTCGAGGGCGAGGCGTTCACCGGCGAGGGTCCCGCGATCAACTCCGGGTTCTTGGACGGAATGCAGATCGACGAGGCCAAGAAGACGATCATCGGGTGGCTGGAGGAGAACGGCCACGGCCACGGCACCGTCCAGTTCAAGCTGCGTGACTGGCTGTTCAGCCGCCAGCGCTACTGGGGCGAGCCCTTCCCGGTCGTCTACGACGAGAACGGCACCGCCATCGCGCTGCCGGAGTCGATGCTGCCGATCGAGCTGCCGGACGTCGACGACTACTCCCCCCGCACGTTCGACCCGGAGGACGCGAACACCGAACCGTCGCCGCCGCTGTCGCGCGCGACGGAGTGGACGACGATCGAGCTGGACCTGGGCGACGGGGTCAAGACCTACCGCCGTGACACGAACACCATGCCGAACTGGGCGGGTTCGTGCTGGTACCAGCTGCGCTACGTCGACCCGGTCGAGACCGAGCGGTTCGTCAACCCGGAGAACGAGAAGTACTGGCTGGGCCCGCGCACGGCCGAGCACGGCCCGACCGACCCCGGCGGCGTCGACCTGTACATCGGCGGCGTCGAGCACGCGGTGCTGCACCTGCTGTACTCGCGCTTCTGGCAGAAGGTCCTGTTCGACCTGGGCCACCTGACCGGCGACGAGCCGTACCGCCGCCTGTTCAACCAGGGCTACATCCAGGCGTACGCCTACGTCGACCCGCGCGGTGTGTACGTGCCGGCGGACGAGGTCGTCGAGGAAGACGGCAGGTACTTCTACAACGGCGAAGAAGTCCGCCGTGAGTACGGGAAGATGGGCAAGAGCCTGAAGAACGTCGTCACGCCGGACGAGATGTGCGAACGGTACGGCGCCGACACCTTCCGGTTCTACGAGATGTCCATGGGCCCGATGGACGTGTCACGGCCGTGGGCGACCAAGGACGTCGTTGGCGCGCAACGGTTCCTGCAGCGTCTGTGGCGCAACCTGGTCGACGAGACCGACGGCTCGCTGCGCGTCACGGACGAGGAGCCTTCGGTCGAGGCGCTGCGGTTGCTGCACAAGACCATCGCCGGCGTCCACGACGACTACGCGAACCTGCGCTACAACACGGCGGGCGCGAAGCTGATCGAGCTGAACAACTACGTCACCAAGCACTACGCGTCCGGCACCCCCCGCGCGCTGGCCGAGCCCCTGGTGCTGATGCTGGCCCCGCAGGCCCCGCACGTGGCCGAGGAGCTGTGGTCCCGGCTGGGCCGCACCGACTCGCTGGCGCACGGCCCGTTCCCGGCCGCCGACGAGCAGTACCTGGTCGAGGACACCGTTGAGTACCCGATCCAGGTCAACGGCAAAGTCCGCTCGCGCGTCGTGGTCTCCGCCTCTGCCTCGCAGGACGAGATCAAGGCCGCGGCGCTGGCCGAGGAGAAGATCGCCGAGCTGGTCGCCGGTGGCGAGCCGCGCAAGGTGATCGTGGTGCCGGGCCGCCTGGTGAACGTGGTCCTGTAGTTGCTCGCAGGGCCGGCGTGGCTACGGCTGCGCCGGCTCTTCCGCCGGCCACGACTCGGGCGCCGGGCCGAACACGCGCCGCGCGGCTCGGACGGCCAGCGTGGCGACGGTGGCGTTGGCGGCGCCCCCGATCAGGGCACCGATGCCGAACGGGACAGCCCGGCCGAGCACGATGATCCCCTGCCTTGTCCATCACCTGCGCGGCGACGAGCCCAGTACAGCGCTCAGCCCCCGCTCGAGTCCGGCGTCTCCTGGAACCCGATGTCCGTCAGCATCTGGTCCAGCATGCTGTCGAACATCGGCTCCGGGTTGCTCACCGCGAACGGGAACCTCCCGAACACCTCCAGCGCCACGTGCCCGTACAGCCGCACCCACGACTGCACCACGTGGTAGATCTTCCCCAGGTTGAGCACGTCGTTCTCGATCGTCACGCCGTGCACCGACACCGCGTCCATCAGCACCTGCTGGAACCTCACCAGGTCCTCGTGCAGCACCTCGGGGACCTCGTCGTCCGCGTGGTTGGCGACCAGGTTCGAGGCGATCAGCCTTCCGGCCAGTGACAGGAACACCGAGCCGAACTGGTCTGCTCCCAGTGGGTCTCGGGGTGAGGCGAAGACCAGCGCGAACTCCTGCGGGTGGGCCAGCGCCCAGCGGCGGAAGCTGCGGCACACGGCGCGCACCTGGCAGCCGACCTGGCCTGACGTGTCCGCGGCGAGGGAGGCGTACAGCTCGGTTGCCATGTCGGCGCAGATGTCGTCGCAGAGCTGGCGCAGCAGGGCTTCGTGCGAGTCGTAGTAGCGGTACAACGCCGGTGCGGTGATGCCCAGTTCGCGTGCGATCGCACGCAGGGTCACTGCGTCGCGGCCGCGTTCCACCAAAAGGGCGCGGGCCGCCTGCCGAATCTCACGCTCGGTCTCAGCGCGAAGCCGTTCTCGGCGAGTGGCCTCGGTCATATGTCACTCCATCGGGTTGTAGACCTCGTCCACCGCCCCGTACGGTTTCAGTGAACGGTGTTTACAAGAGTTCACGGGATTCACAGCACGGTAACCCAGGAGGCCGTCGTCGATGTTCGCGAAGTGGGGATCAATCGCATATCGCCGCCGGTGGGTGGTGTTGATCGCGACCGTACTGCTCGCCGTGCTCGGCGGTGTGTGGGGCTTGGGCGTGTTCGACAAGCTCAGCCAGGGTGGTTACGAGGCTCCTTCCAGCGAGGCGGCGCGGGCCGACAAGGTAGCCGAGGAGGCGTTCGGGCGGCAGAACGGTGACGTGATCGTCATTTATCGCGGCGATTTCGCGAACCCGCTCGAGCTCAAGAAGATCGCCGATCACATCAGCGGATTCCCCAAGGACGACGTGCTCAAGGCCGTCGGGCCGGTGCCGTCGGACGACAAGCAGCAGGCGCTCGTCGCCATCACGCTGAGCAGCGGTGACTCGAACGAGCAGATCAAGCAGTTCGAGGAGATCCAGAAGCAGCTCGCCGTCGACGGCTTCACCCAGCAGGTCGGTGGGCTCGTGCCCACCCAGAAGGCCATCAACGACATGTCGCAGGAAGACCTGACGCGGGCCGAGATGTTCTCGCTGCCGCTGGTCCTGCTGCTGCTCGTGATCATCTTCGGTGGACTCGTCGCCGCCAGCCTGCCCGTGGTGGTCGGCGGGCTCGCGATCATGGGCGCGCTGGGTGTGCTGCACGGCATCGCGATCTTCACCGAGGTCAACTCGTTCGCGGTCAACGTCGCGTCGCTGCTGGGTCTGGGCATGGCGATCGACTACGGCCTGTTCATGGTCGGCCGGTTCCGCGAGGAGCTCGCCCAGGGACGCACCACCGAACAGGCGGTGGGCCGGACCGTCGCGTCCGCCGGTCGCACGGTGGTGTTCAGCGCGACGTTGCTGGTCATCGCGCTGGCCGGGTTGTTGCTCTTCCCGCACGGCTTCCTGAAGTCCCTCGCGTACGGCGGCATGTCATCCGTCGCGATCGCGGCGCTGGTGTCGCTCACGCTGCTGCCCGCGTTGCTCGGCGTGCTCGGGCACCGGGTCGACAAGCTCGCGATGCCGTGGCGGAAGAAGGAGCCGAGCGAGCGCGGCTGGCGCGCCTTGAGCGGCAAGGTCATGAAGCGGCCGCTGCTGTTCGCCATCCCCCTGATCGCGGTGCTCGCGGCTCTCGGCGCGCCGTTCCTGAACGTGCAGTTCGGCCAGGTCACCGAGAAGGTGTTGCCCGAGGGCAACGCCGTGCGCGTGGCCACCGAGAACATCAACCAGAACTTCTCCGCGCTCTCCAACACCGGCCTCAAGATCGTCGTCAAGGGCGGCGACCAGGCAGCGGTCCAGGAGTACCTGGGCAAGGTCAAGGACGTCGCGGGCGTCGGCGACGTCCAGCCGACGGGCTCCGGCAAGGGCGTCACGTCCGCGTCCGCGGGGCTGGAGCACGACGCGTTGAGCGCGGAGTCGAAGCAGGCGCTCAAGGACGTCCGGGCACTCACGCCTCCGCCGAACTCCGAAGTCCTCGTCGGCGGCAACACGGCCATCGTCACGGACTCGCTCGACGCCATCGCGGACAAGCTGCCGCTGATGATCGCGCTGCTGGTCGGCGCGACGCTGATCCTGATGTTCCTGGCGTTCGGCTCGGTCGTGCTGCCGATCAAGGCCGTGATCATGAGCGCGCTGTCGCTGTCCGCGACGTTCGGCGTGCTGGTGTGGATCTTCCAGGAGGGCCACGGAGCCGACCTGCTCGGCGTCACGCCGGGGCCGCTCGAGTCCGGCATCGTCGTGCTGATGGCGGCCATCGTGTTCGGCCTGTCGACGGACTACGAGGTCTTCCTCCTCAGCAGGATGGTCGAGGCCCGCGGTCAGGGCGCGACCACCGAGGAGGCCGTCACGACCGGTCTGGCGAAGACCGGCCGGGTGATCACCTCGGCCGCGCTGCTGCTGATCCTGGTGACCGGTGCGTTCGCGTTCTCGCAGGTCGCGATGATGCGGTTCGTCGGTGTCGGCATGATCCTCGCGCTGGCGCTCGACGCCACCGTCGTCCGGATGCTGCTCGTGCCGGCCGTGCTCAAGCTGCTGGGCAACGCCGCGTGGTGGTCACCCGGTCCGCTCAAGCGGATCCAGGAGCGGCTCGCGCTTCACGACGAGCCGGTCGACGACTGGGACGACTTCGACGACGAGCTGCGCAAGCCGGTCGCGGTCGGCTGACCGGGCGGGAAGGCGATCACGGCCGCGTCGAACTGGCGCGGCCTCGCGTCTTCCAGCTCGCCCGAACGCATCCGGTACGTGGCGAGCACGGTGTTCGAACTGTCCAGCACGGTCGTCGTCGTCCCGGTGGCGAGGAAAACCCTCGGGTCGCCCGGCGCGATGGCGACGCTCGGCGTGTTGAACGGCAAACGTTCGCGCACGGTCATGGTCGCCGTGTCGACGACGGCGACCGAGCTCTCCTTCGGCAGCGTCAGGTAGACCGTCGAGCCGTCCGGCGTCACGGCGATGCTGCCCGCTCCCCTGCCGACGGCCAGCGTGCCGACGACCTGGTTCGTGGTCGTGTCGATCACCGACAGGGTGCCTGGCGTCTTCTCGCCGAGGCTCATGCCGCTCACGTAGAGGCGTTTGCCGTCCGGCGAGATCGCGAGGTGCTGCGGCAGACCGCCGACCTGCACCGTCGAGGTCTGGAACGCCGTCGCCGTGTCGATGATGCCGACCGTGCCGTCCTGGGCGTTGGCGACGTAGAGCACCTGGTTGTTCGGGTGGACGGCGAGGCCCTGCGGCTGGCCGGGCACCTTGACCGCGGCGACGACCCGGAAGTGCTCCGGGTCGATCACCGCGATGCTGCCGCTCGCCGAGACGTAGAGGCGCCGGCCGTCCGGGCGCATCGCCGCCTGCGAGAGCTGGACCTGCGTGAACAGCCTGTCGACGACGGCACCGGTGTCCGGGTCGACCTCGGTCACCGCACCCGTCCAGCCGTTGACCACGTAGACCCGCCGCCCGTCCGGCGACACGGCGAGGCCCGTCGCGCGGCCCGCCGTGTCGGCGTGCGCGAGGACCGTGCCGGTTCTGGTGTCGACGACCTGGACGAGCCCGCTCTTGCCCACCACGTACGCGCGCGGAGCCGCCGCTGCCGAGGTGGTCGTGAAGTCGTGCCGTTGTCCGACACCCATCGCCGCGATGGCCGCTGAGAGCGCTAGAACCGCGGCCACGAGGCGTGGCTTTGCCATACGCCCGATGGGACCACTTCCGGGTGCTTTCGATCTACTTCCGTCACTCGGTCGAGCGAAATCTTTGCCTTGTCGTAGTACTAGTCCGGAGTCTTCGCGCTGGCGACCAACTTTGCGTACCTCGTGCCGGCGGTCAGCAGGACCAGGCCGGCGCCGAGGAACGCCAGCACACGGGCGACACCGTCCAAAGCGGCCAGGTCGAACGTCACCAGCTTCACGACCGCCGCGCCGACGAGGATCAGCCCGGAGATCCGCAACGCCTTGTTGTTGATTCCCTTGACGAGCAAGAACAACGCGGCGATCGTCCACGACACGGTGACCACCGAGTGTCCGAAGAGGAATCCGCTCTCGTCCGGCGACACGAGCAGCGCCGCGCACAGCACCGCACCCGCCGCACCGTAGAGGAGCACGAGTCCGGAAAGGATCCACGGGAACGGGTGCCTGGCCGGTTCGCGCAGCACCCGCATCTTCAGCGCGGCCCACGGCACGGTCGCGGCGAACACGCCCAGCACCACGGCGGTGATCAGACCGGCGGCGTAGTCGCCGGTGGTGACGGTGACGTACCGGGGTTCCTCCACCAGCCACGTGAGCGGCACGGCGAACCCGATCGCCATCAGGAACCCGACGACACCGAACGCGATCGAGCCGACCAGGGCGCTGCGCTTGTTGAGCTGCGCCGCGAGGAACGCGAGCAGCACCGCCTCCGCCAGCACGATCGCCGAGCGCACGTTGCCGTCGAGCGCGATCACGGTCGTCTGGAACAACGCGAGCATGCCCGTCGCGCCGGCCGCCGTGGTGAACGCCTTCGGCAGGTCCGGCACCATCCAGATCGCCAGCAGCACCGCCGCGACCGCCCCGGCGAGCAGCGAGGCGGAAGTCTTCTCCAGCAACGTCGTCGCGAACATGGCAGGCAGTGCCGAGCCGGCGATCAGCGCGACCGCGACGACGTCGTCCGGGCGCTTGCGGATCGTCAGCAACGCCACGGCGATGCCGACGAGGGTCGTCACCCCGGCGAGCACCACCACGGTCCTGTCGAACTCGGCCGGGATCGTCATCGCGGTCATGACCAGCGAGGCGAAGATCGGCGGGAAGCCACCGGCGACCGCGAGACCCGGCCAGTCGCGCCGGATCTGGACCGGCGTGCTGGCCATCTTCAGCACCAGCAGGAAGCCGACGAGAAGGGCCGTGAAGCCTTCGGTCAAGATCGGCGAACAGATGGCGCACGCTGCGACGACGCCGACCGCGAGCGTTTGCGAGTCCCAGCGCAGCGCGAGCACGACACCCGCCGCCGCGACACCGAGCCCGACGACGAGACCGATGCCGGGAGGCAGGTACCCGTACAGGCTGGTGGCGGCGATGACGTCGAGGTAGAGACCGGCGAAACCGGTGGCGGCCAGTGCGAACGCCCCGGTGCGGCCGGCCGGGTTGCGGTGCAGCCACATGCCGATGCCGACCAGCGCGCCGCTGAACACGGCACCGCCGATCACGCGCGGCATCGGGCCGAGCCAGCCGCGCTGGATGGCGAGGATCAGCAGCAGCACGAAACCGAGCACGGTGATCGCGCCACCGACCCAGGCCAACAGCTTCGACCCGGCGCCGTCCTTGCCGAGCTTCTCGAACAACGTCTCGCGCTGTTGCGGGAAGGGACGCAGGGCTCCCTCGTGCTCCAGAGGGTTACGCGGGGCTCCCGCGTAACCCTGCGGCCACGGCTGCTGAGGCGGAGGCTGTGGCCAAGACTGCTGCTCGAAAGTACGCGGGGAGCTTTCGTACTCTCCTGGAGGACGCGGGGGCCCCGCGTGCGGCTGAGCCCAGGGGCTCGGCGGTGGTGTGGGCACCGCTACAGGAGGAGCCGGCACCGGCACTGACACCGGCGCCTGAGGAGCCGGAGGCGGCACGACGGCCTCCGCCACCGCGGCCGCCGCGGTCGCCACCGAGCCCGAGTGCTCCCGCATCTCCGAGCTGATCGTCACCAGCCGTTGCCCGATGGCCGCGAGCTCCAGCGCGAGGCGCTGCTCGTACCCGAGGCGGTCCTGTCCGTCCATGTGATCAGGGTGAGGCAGGACACGCCCGGTGACATCCGTACACCTACTCATCCGGCTTGACTACATACATGTGTAATCGATTAACTACGGCCTCGTGACGACCATGAAGGACGTCGCGCAGCACGCCGGCGTCTCCACGGCCACCGTGTCGCGCGTGCTCAACGGCCATGCCGCGCCGACTCCCGAGACCCGTGAGCGGGTGCTCGCGGCGATCGAGGAACTCGGTTACCGGCCCAACGCCCTGGCGCGATCCCTCAGGACCACGAGCACCCAGACCCTCGGTCTGGTCATCAGCGATCTGCTGAACCCGTTCTTCGCCGAGATCGCTCGTGCGGTCGAGGACGAAGCCCGGTCACACGGCTACTGCGTCGTGATCGGGAACGCCGACGAGAGCGCCGAGCAGGAAGCGACGTACGTGCGCACCCTGCTCGACCGCCGGGTGGACGGCCTCCTGCTGTGCCCCGCGACCGACGACCCTGAGTTGGTTCGCGAAGTGAGCGCAGGTGGCGTTCCGCTCGTCCTGCTCGACCGGACGGTCAGGGGCGCCACATGCCCCGTCGTCCGCGCCGACGGCAGCGAGGCATTGACCGCGCTCGCCCGGCGGCTCGTCGGCGCCGGCCACACCCGCGTCGGAGTGATAGCGGGTCCGCCGGACACCTCCACCGGGAGAGAACGCAGCGACGTGTTCATCGGTGCCCTCGGCGGCGCCGCGCAGGTCGTGCACGGTGACTTCCGGCAGGAGAGCGGCAGCCAGGCCGCCGCCAAGCTCATCGACGACGGCGCCACCGCGCTGGTCGCGATGGACAACCTGATGGGCCTCGGCGCGCTGGGCGAGATCAGGGCCCGCGGCCTGCAGATCCCGCACGACATCGCGCTCGCGGTGTTCGACGACCAACCGTGGTTCCCGCTGCTCGACCCGCCGATCACGGTCATCGCGCAACCGACCGTCGAGATGGGCCGTGCCGCCGCCCGCAGCCTGCTCGCGCTGATCGACGGCCGGCAACCCGACGACGTCCGTCTCACCGCGAAGCTCGTGCTGCGCGGCTCGTGCGGGGAGGCAGAGCTGTGACGACCCTGATCACCGCCCGCGGCATCACCAAGCACTTCGGCACGACCAAGGCGCTGGACGGTGTCGACCTCGACATCAACACGGGCGAGGTCCACGTCCTGCTCGGCGAGAACGGCGCGGGCAAGTCCACGCTGGTCAAGGTCCTCGCGGGCATCCACGGCCACGACGCGGGCACCATCGAAGGCAAAGCCAGCCTCGCCGTGATCCACCAGGAGCTCGCGCTCGTCCCCGAGCTGAGCGTCGCGGAGAACCTGTTCCTCAACCGGTTGCCGCGCAGGTTCGGCTTCGTCGACCGCGCCGAGATGCGCCGCCGCGCACCTGAGCTGCTCGAGCGCGTCGGCCTCGGCGTCGACCCGAACGCCAAGGTCAAAGACCTCGGCATCGCGCAACAGCAGATGATCGAGATCGCCCGCGCGCTCGACAAGAACGCCGGCGTGCTGATCCTCGACGAGCCGACCGCGGTCCTCACCGACACCGAGACCGACCGGCTGCTGGAGATCATGGCTCAGCTGCGAGACAACGGCGTCGGCCTGGTCTTCATCACCCACCACCTGGACGAGATCCAGCGCATCGCCGACCGCATCACCGTCCTGCGCGACGGGCGGAGCGTCGGTGTCCTCGGACCTCGCGCCACCACCCAGCACATGATCGAGCTGATGGTCGGCCGTCCGATCGACGAGCAGTACCCGCGCGCAGCGCAGCGTCCGGGACAGCCGCTCCTGCGCCTGGAGAACTTCACCAGGCGCGGCGTGTTCCGCGACATCAACATCGAGGTCCACGCGGGCGAGGTGGTCGGCATCGCCGGCCTGGTCGGCGCCGGTCGCACCGAGGTCGCACGAGCGGCGTTCGGCGTGGACGACTACGACTACGGCACCGTCGAGGTCGACGGGAAGAGGCTGCCGCGCAACGACGTCCAGGCCGCGATCAAGGCGGGGCTCGGGCTCGTCCCCGAGGACCGCAAGGGCCAGGGCCTCGTCCTCACCGCGACCGTCGGCCAGAACCTCGAGCTGGCGACGCTGGCCAACCGCGACCAGAAGCGCCTGCACGACATCGCGGGCAAGCTCCGGATCAAGGGCCGCGTCGAGCAACCGGTGAAGGAGCTCTCCGGCGGCAACCAGCAGAAGGTCGTCATCGGCAAGTGGCTGCTGGCCGACCCGAAGGTGCTGATCCTCGACGAGCCCACGCGCGGCGTCGACGTCGGCGCCAAGGTCGAGATCTACGAGCTCATCAACCGCATGACCGCGCAGGGCCGCGGCGTGCTGCTCGTGTCCAGCGACCTGCCCGAGGTGATCGGGATGAGCGACCGCGTCGTCGTGATGGCGCACGGCCGTGTGGCCGGTGAGCTGCCGAAGGGCGCAACCCAAGACCAGGTGATGGCACTCGCCGTGCAGGAGATCTCAGCATGAGCACGATCAGCATCCGACGCTATGCCAGCGAGAACGGCGCATTGGCGGGGCTGCTCGTCCTCGCCGTGGTGATCGCGGTCATGCAGCCGGCGTTCCTCACCGCGCAGAACCTGCTCAACGTCGGCGTTCAGGCCGCGGTCATCGCGATCATGGCGTTCGGCATGACGTTCGTGGTCGTCGCGGGCGGCATCGACCTGTCCGTCGGCAGCATCGCCGCCCTGGCCGCGATGGTCGGCGCGCTCACCGCCGGGCCGCTCGGCCTGGTCGTCGGCGCGCTGTGCGGTCTCGTGAACGGCGCGTTGATCAGCTACGGCAAGCTGCCGCCGTTCATCGCGACGCTCGCGATGCTGAGCGTCGCCCGCGGTCTCACGCTCGTGTTCTCCGAGGGCCAGCCGCACGAGACCGACGCCCTGGTGACGTTCCTCGGCTCGAACCTCGCGCCCAGCCTGCCGTTGCCGCTGCTGCTGATGCTGGCGTTCTTCGGCGTCACCGGCCTGATCCTCACGCGCACCAACCTCGGCCGCCGCATGTACGCGATCGGCGGCAACGAGGAAGCGGCGAAGCTCAGCGGCATCGACGTCCGCAGGCAGAAGCTGTGGATCTACGCCCTGTCCGGCCTGTTCGCCGCCGCCGCGGGCCTCGTGCTCGCGGGACGGCTCGGGTCCGCCGGTCCACAGGCAGCGGTCGGCTACGAGCTCGACGCCATCGCCGCGGTCGTCATCGGCGGTGCGTCGTTGTCCGGTGGCGTTGGCCGCGCCACCGGGACGTTGGTCGGCGCACTTGTGCTCGCCGTCCTGCGCAACGGCCTCAACCTGCTGCAAGTGCCGCCGTTCTGGCAGCAGGTCGTCATCGGCGCGGTGATCGCTCTCGCCGCGTTGCTCGACTCACTTCGCCGTCGCTGATATCCCGCAACAGGTAAGGAAGACACCAATGAAGGTGACCCGACGGATCGCGCTGACGCTCGGTGCCGCAGCTCTTCTGGCGACCGGGTGCAGCGGTACAGGGGCGTCCGGAGGCAGCGGCATCACCATCGGCCTCGCGGTGTCCACTTTGAACAACCCGTTCTTCGTGGAGCTGCAGCAGGGCGCGCAGGAGATGGCGGACAAGCTCGGCGCCAAGCTGACCGTGGTCGACGCGCAGAACGACGCGACGAACCAGGTCAACCAGGTGCAGACGCTCGTCACCCAGGGCGTCAAGGCGATCATCCTGAACCCGGTCGACTCCAAGCAGTCCGCGCCCGCCGCCAAGGCCGCCGAGATGGCGAACATCCCGCTGATCTCGGTCGACCGTTCGGTCGAGGGCAAGGTCGCCGCCGAGGTCGCCTCCAACAACGTCTCGGGCGGCAGCCTCGCGGCCATCGAGCTCGGCCGCTCCACCTCCGGTGAGGTCGCGCACCTCAAGGGCATCTCGGGCGCGTCGGCGTCGCGTGACCGCGGTCAGGGCTTCGAGCAGGGCCTGAACAGCGGGAACATCAAGGTCGTCGCCACCGCCGTCGCGGACTTCGACCGCGCCAAGGCCCTCAACGAGACCACGAACCTGTTGCAGGGCCACCCCGGCATCAAGGGCATCTTCGCCGAGAACGACGAGATGGCGCTCGGCGCGATCAAGGCGCTCGGTGCCCGTGCCGGCAAGGACGTCATGGTCGTCGGCTTCGACGGCACGCCGGACGGCCTGAAGGCGATCCAGGACGGCACGCTCGTCGCCACCGTCGCCCAGCAGCCGAAGCTGCTCGGCTCCAAGGCCGTCGAGCAGGCGGTGAAGGCCGCGAAGGGCGAGCCCGTCCAGCAGGTCGTGGACGTCGAGGTCAAGGTCATCACCAAGCAGAACGTGGCAGAGTTCCTGAAGTGACGAAGCCTCTGCTTGTTCTCGGGTCCGCCAACGCCGACCTCGTGGTCGAGGTCGGCAGGCGGCCCGCCGGCGGTGAGACCGTGCTCGGCGGCGACACCGTCGTGCTGCCCGGCGGCAAGGGCGCGAACACCGCCGTTGCCGCCGCACGCGTCGGCGCCTCCGTCGCGTTGATCGGCGCACTCGGCGGCGACGGGTACGGTTCGTTGCTGCGCGAGTCGCTGGAGTCGTCCGGTGTGGACACCTCGCTGGTGAAGACCTCCCAGCGGCCAACGGGAATCGCGTACATCACCGTGACTCCTGATGGCGAGAACTCCATCGTCGTCTCGCCCGGCGCCAACGCGGACGTGTCTTCGTCCGATGTGGACGCCGTGTCGTTCGACGGCGCGCAGGTGCTCACGTGCTCGCTGGAAGTGCCGCTGGAGACCGTGATCCACGCGATCGACGTCGCACACGCGGCCGGCGTGCGGACGGTGCTCAACCTGTCGCCCGTCGCCGAGATCCCCGCCGAGACGCTCGGGAAGCTCACCACGCTGATCGTGAACGAGCACGAGGCCGCGCAGCTCGCCTCCGGCTTCGAGGGTATGCTGCGGCTCGGCCCGAAGTCGGCGGTCGTCACGCTCGGCGCGCGCGGCGCGGCCGTGGTGACCGGGGAAGGCATCACCGAGGTGCCGTCGATCGAGGTCACCGAGGTGGTGGACACGACCGGCGCGGGTGACGCGTTCGCGGGCGCGCTGTCCGCACGCCTTGCCGAGGGCGACACCCTCGTCGACGCCGCGAAGTACGCCGCGGAGGTGGCCGCCCTGTCCGTCACGAAGGCGGGCGCGCAGCCGTCCTACCCGACCGCCGCCGAGGTCAGCTCGCCAGCGGCGGGATGACCTCCACGGCTCCGCCGGATCCGGTGAAGTCGAAGACGGCGAGCTCCTCGGAGTTGCCCAGCCTGGCCTCCAGTCTGCGGAGCTCGCCGTCGGAGTCGAGCCAGTAGCGCACTCGTGCTTCTGCGGCGTTCTGCTGCTTCGGGCCCTCGAAGACGTCGACGGCCGTGTCGCCGACCTTGTCCGAACGCAGCCAGCGCGCCGAGCTCTGCAGCAGCAGCTGGGCGTTCTCCGGCCGGTCCGCGCCGAGGTTCACCAGCAGCCGCAGCGAGCCGTCGAGTTCGGAGCCGCGTTCCTGCAGCTCGCGCACCTGCCAGTCGGCCGACGGCGCCATCGCGAACGCCACCTTGCCGAGGTTCCACTGCAGCAGGCCCCGGGAGAACGCGTCGTCGCGGCCGTCGGTGCGCATGCCCGCGTTGCCGCGGTGGTTCACGAAGTCGACCCGGCCGTCCAGCAGGAGTCTGCCGCCGGGCGACGGCACGGACGCGGTGAACGCCCTGACGCCGGTCGTGTAGTTCGCGAACCGGACCAGCGCCAGACGTTCTGCCTCCGCCACCGTCAACGAGCGCGGCGTCGGACCGCAGGCCACCAACGCCAGCGCGAGCACGAGCACTGTCTTCCTCACGACCGCACCGCCGCGCGGTCTTCGAACAGTTCCTCGGTCGGCATGCCGTACTTCTCGACGCTCGGTGCCTTGTCCGGCAACGGGTCCTTCGGCATCTCCGGCTGCTCCGGCGGCGCCGCGACCTGGTTGAACGGGATTCCGCGCGGTGCCGCGGGTTTGCGCAAGGGCTCGCCGACCCCGTCGTAGCAGCGGTCGTCGAAGCAGTTGTTCCGGCCGGGTGCGCGTTTCGTGGCCGCGTACAGCACGTCCTGGCCGTTGTGGACGATCACGTTGTCGTCGAACCGGTTGTCCAGCGGCGGCAGGTCCTCGCTCGACCCGAGCGCGACGCCGGTGCCGGGGTTGCCGGTGATCAGGTTGCGCGACACCAGGTTCTTCGTGCCGCCCGCGATGCCGACGCCGAGCCCGAACGCCCCGTCGGCCTGCGCGGGTGAGAGCGCCTCGGAGTTGTCGGAGACGAGGTTGCCGACGAACGTGGCGTCCTCCTGCGGGACGAACGCCTCCTGGTAGTCGGAGTTCGAGGTCATGCCGACGCGGTTGCCGCTGAACCTGTTGCCCAGCACGTACATCCGGCCGGACGCGTTCGTGCCCTCGTAGCCGACGGCGTTGCGCTCGGCGACGTTGCCGCGCACGACGATGTCGCACGGCTTGCACTGGCCGACGTAGAACCCGGAGTCGGCGCTGCCGCTCGCGTAGCTCTGCTCGATCACGCCGTGCTGGGCGTCGAACGCGTAGATGCCGTACAGCGCGTTGTTGCTGGCCGTCACGTACGAGACGCGGAAACCCTGCAACGGCGGGAACTTCTGCGTGTCCAGCTTGGTGTAGCCGTTGCTGCCGCGGCCCATCCCGCCGTTCTCGGACAGTCCGGTGACCAGCACGCCGTTGAGCGTGTGGTTGCGGACGGTCAGGTTCTGCACCGACACGTCCGGCGCGGTGACCACGATCCCGTTGGCGCGCTTGACCTCCCCGTCGATGATCACGCTGCCGCGCTGGGCTCCCCTGATCGTCAGACCCCTGGTCCTGACCTGCACCGACTCCTTGTAGACGCCGGGAGCGACGAGGATGGTCGCGCCCTCCTGCGCCGCGTCCACGGCGGCCTGGATGGTGTTCAGCTGCGCCGGGACGTTGATCTCGGGACCGAGCTTCGGTTGCGCCGCCGACGAGCATCCGGCGACCAGGAGCACTGCTGCAAGGGTGTACGGAGCGCGCACAGCCGGTCACCGTACTGCTCCGTTCGGCCTACTGTCACACTGCCCCGGTGGTCCAGCTCTCACGCCGCCGTCTGCTGTACGGCGCTGCCGCCATCGGGCTGCTCGGCGGCTGTGGCTCACCCGAACGGCAGCCAGGTGTCGTCACACCGCAGCAGCTGCACGCCGACATCTCCGTCTGGGACGCGGCTCGCCCGCCGTCCGCGCAGGTCAGCTCGTCGGTGACGGTCACCTTCGGGCACGGGATCGACGGGTTGCCTGAGTTCTCCGGCGACGCCGTCCGGCCGCAGGAGCTGGGTGGGCGGCTGTTCCTGCAGATCTGCGGGGACGATCGGGAGGCCGTGCGGGACGCGGCCGCGCGGCTGCGGCCCGACGGGCGGTTGCGATGGCGTGAACAGGGGTTCTGCCACTCGGATCGCACGAACGGGTTGGGTTTCAAGGACGGCGTCGTCGTGCCCAGGACCGCCGAGGAGTTCGACCGGGAGGTCTGGCTGCCGGACGGGTCGACCATCGCCGTCGTGCGCCGGATCAAGCTCGACGTCGCCGCGTTCACGGCGTTGCCCGTGGCCGATCAGGAACGGGTGTTCGGGCGCCGCAAGCACGACGCCGTGCCGTTGTCCGGCGGTGAGGAGGTCGATTTGTCGGCGAAGACCCCCGACGGTGAGTACGTCATCCCGGCCGACGCGCACGTGCGGCGGGCGCATCCGTTGACGGTGGGCGCGGGTCTGATGCTGCGCCGCTCTTACAACTACGCCGAGGGCCTGCTGTTCATCTCGTACCAGCGCGAGCTCAAGACGTTTGTGAACACGATGTATCGCATGGTCGATGGAGACGCACTTCTGCGTTACGCCACGACGACGAGCTCCGCCGCGTTCCGCATTCCGCCGCTGAATTAGTCAGACTGTGATGTCGTCGGTTCCCGGTGGAAGGGTATGGTCTAGACCATGTCGAGCGCGCGGCTGAGCGGTGTCGGTGTCAGCAGCGGCCGGGCTTCCGGCCCCGTGGTGAGGGTCGCAGAGGCCCTGCCCGAACCTCCGCTGGGTCCGCGACCCGCGGAAACCAAGATGGAGGCCTCCCGCATCCGTCCCGCGACCGAGGTCGTGGCACAGCGCCTGATGGAGCGCGCGAAGACCGTCGAGGGCGACGCCCGCGCCGTTCTGGAGACGACGGCGGCGATGGCCGGCGACCCGTCGCTCATCAAGTCCGCCGAGAAGCTCGTCGTCGACGAGTCGCTGCCCGCCGCCCGTGCGGTGCACCAGGCGGCGCAGAAGTTCATCGCCGCACTGCAGGCCGCCGGTGGCTACATGGCCGAACGCGCCCGCGACGTCCAGGACGTCCGCGACCGCGTGGTCGCCGAGCTCCTGGGCCTGCCCGCTCCCGGCGTACCGGACCTGACCTCGCCGTCCGTGCTGGTGGCACGTGACCTCGCGCCCGCCGACACCGCCGGCCTCGACCCGACGAAGGTCCTCGCGCTGGTCACGGAGGAGGGCGGCCCCACCTCCCACACCGCGATCCTCGCGCGGTCGCTGGGCATCCCGGCCGTCGTCGCGTGCCGGGGCGTGCTGGCTCTGGACGTCCGCGGCCTGGAGGTCGACGGCGACACCGGTCAGGTGCGCGAGTCGGACGGCAAGGTCCGCGCGGCCGGCACCGGCAAGAAGGCGGTGTGGAACGGCGTCGGCGTCCTCAAGGACGGTCACCGCGTGAAGGTCCTCGGCAACGTGGGTTCTCCCGCCGACGCGGCAGCCGCTGCCGCCGCGGGTGCGGAGGGCGTCGGCCTCTTCCGGACGGAGTTCTGCTTCCTCGACGCCGCCGAGGAACCGACCGTCGCCGAGCAGACCGCCGCGTACGAGGCAGTGCTGGCGCCGTTCAAGGGCAAGCCGGTCGTGGTGCGCACCCTCGACGCGGGCGCCGACAAGCCCCTCGCGTTCCTGAACCCGGACCCCGAGCCCAACCCGGCCCTGGGAGTCCGCGGCCTGCGCGTCGCCTTCGACCGCCCGGAGGTGCTCGACCGCCAGCTCCAGGCGATCGCCGCCGCCGCTGCGTCGTCCGGCGCCGACGTCTCGGTCATGGCCCCGATGGTCGCCACCGCGGCCGAGGCCTCGTGGTTCGTGGCCCGCGCCCGTCAGGCAGGGATTTCCAGGGCCGGCGTGATGGTCGAGGTCCCGTCCGCCGCCTTGTCGGCACGGGAGATCCTCCAGGTCGTCGACTTCATCTCCATCGGCACCAACGACCTGGCCCAGTACGTCTTCGCCGCCGACCGCCAGCTCGGTGGCGTGGCGGCGTTGAACGACCCGTGGCAGCCGGCGTTGCTGCGCCTGATCGCGCAGGTCGGCGAGGCGGCGACGGCGGCAGGCAAGCCCATCGGCGTCTGTGGCGAGGCAGCGGCCGACCCGCTGCTCGCCTGCGTGCTGATCGGCATGGGCGTGACGTCGCTGTCGATGAACCACACCGCGCTCGCCGACGTCGGCGCGAAGCTCGCGACGTCGAGCATGGACATCTGCCAGCTGGCGGCACGTGGTGCGCTGGCGGCGGGTGATCCGGCGACGGCGAAGCTGGCCGCGAGGGCGCCGCACTAGCTCGAGCGGGGCGGTCAACCGCGGATCACGGCAACGGCTGGAGCACTAGCGTTGGCTCGGTGGACCGATCAGAGATCTTCGACATCGCGCACCTGCGCCATCCCATCGCGGCGCCGGTCGCGCCCGACAAGTTGCGCGAGTTGGTCGGGTGGTTGAGCCCCGCCGCCGGCGCTCGTGTGGTCGACCTCGGCTGCGGTGAGGGCGAGTGGCTCCAGCAGGTGCTGCTGGACCACCCCGCGACGACAGGCGTCGGGATCGACCACCTGTTGCCGGCCTCGGCTGCCCGGCGCACCGGCGAGCGCGGGCTGACGGACCGGGTGCGGTGGATCGAGACCGACGCCGCCACCTGGAGCGACGGGCTCTTCGACGTGGTGCTGTGCGTCGGGGCCCGGCACGCCTTCGGCGGGTTGGAGGACATGCTGGTCGCCGTCCGGAAGCACCTGCGCCCCGGCGGTCAGGCGCTGATCGGCGAGATGATCTGGGAAGGGACCCCGTCCGCGGCAGCGCTGGCCGCGCTCGAACTCCCGGCCGACTCCGTCCCCGACCTCGCCGGCCTGGTGCGGGCCTTCCAGCGGCACGGCTTCGAGCCGTCCTTCGGGCACGTCAGCACGCTGACCGAGTGGGACGACTACGAGTTCAGCTGGACCGGCTCGCTCGTCGACTGGGCCGTGCGGTCGGCCCCGACCGTCGAGGACCGCGACCAGGCGCTCACCGCCGCCCGCGAGCACCGTGACACCTGGCTCGGCGGCCTGCGGCGTGAGCTCGGGTTCGCCACCTTCGTCCTGCACGACGTCGCGCCCTGAGGGGCCATCGGCCACTGGTCACGAACTACCCGCCGCAGGTCGCAGCTCGTCGAGGACCGCCCGGATCAACGGGTGGTCCTCCGACCCCGTGCGCACTGCCGCCACCACCCGGCGCAACGGTGCCACCCCCGCCACCGCCCGCCGTTGCGGAGCCCCGGCCCGTGCCCCTCCGACGGCGTTGCGCGGTGCCAGCGCCACCCCGCCGCCCGCCGCCACCAGGGCCTCGATCGCGCGGAAGTCGTCGGACGTGTGCCGGATCCGCGGCGTGAACCCCGCCTGCGCGCACGCCATCTCCACGACGTCCCGCAGCGGGTTGCCGGGCAGCGTCACCACCCAGTCCTCGTCGGCCAGCGCCGCGAGGTCGACGGGGCCGTCCGGCAGCGCGTGTCCCGGTGGCAGCACCACGTCGAACGGCTCGGTGTAGAGCGGGAACCGGGTGAAGCGGTCGGTGGCTCGGTGTTCCTCTGTGATCGCCACGTCGATCTCGCCGTCGAGCAGCAGCCGCACGCTCTCGTGTCCCTCGGCGTCGCGCACGGACAGTTCGATCGACCGTTCCTTCAACGCGGCCAGCGCCGGTGCCACCACCTGCGTGATCGCCGAGGCGAAGGCGGCCACCGCGACCCGGCCGGACGAACCGGCGGCGAGAGCGTCCAAAGTGGCCTGTGCGCGTTCCAGTTCCGCCGCCACGACGTGGGCGTGCGCGACCAGCAACGAGCCGGCCGGGGTCAGCGAGACCCGGCGGCCCTTGCGCAGCAGCAACGGATGGCCGGCTTCCGACTCCAGGGCGGCCAGCTGCTGCGACACCGCTGACGGCGTGAGGTGCAGTGCTGCGGCTGCGGCCGTCACCGTGCCGTGGTCGGCCAGCGCGCGCAGGATTCGCAACCGTCGTGGGTCGATCACCGCTCAATGATGGGGGATTCCACTGCGCCGTTCACGGTGACGCCCTCGGGCAAGATCGGGTCGATGGTGGTCCGCTCCAGCAGGAGGTACTCCTCCTCGAAGATCGGCGTGTTCACCGGCAGGCCGTGTTCGGGCGCGGTCAGGATGTTCCGCCTGACCATCGGCAGACCGGTCTCCGGGTTGACCACCAGCTGGGTCTCGAAGGACGTGAACTGGAACGACGGCGGCGCGGGGATCGCCACGCCGACGCCGGACCGGCCGTCCCGCAGCTTCGCCTCGCCGAGCTGCCGGACCCCGTCGAGGGTCTTGAGCACCTCGAACGCCGCGCGGCGCTGGTCGTCGCGGATGTTCGCGGTCGTCATCTCCATGGCGAGCAGCGCGGTCCGGTAGTCGAGGCTGTCTTTGGAGCCGTTGTCCCCCGCGACGGTCTGCAGCGTCTTCTTGAGCTCGGCCGAATCCGCGGGCAGACCGGCGAACGGGTTGGACTCGGGAGCGTCGATCCTGCGCACGCCGAGCTGCATCGGCCCGATGCGCACCGAGCCGTGTCCGCCGAGCTGAGGCGCCGTGGACGGTTTGCCCGCCGTTTCCCACTTGGCCTCGTCGTCCCTGGTGAAGGGCTCCACCGCACCGTTCTTCTGGATGACGTCGAACTGCCTCTGGGCGGAGGCCCACCGTTCGTCCGTGGCGCTGAGCAGCACCGTGTACGGGTTCGCCGGCTCACCGACGATCATCAGTTCCCACTTCTGCGTCAGCACGTGCCACTGCTGAGCAGGCGCGGCCGGTTGCACGGGCGGAGCGGGGCGCGGCAGCAGCACGACGGCCAGCGCGATCACCGCGGCGGCCACCAGCACGGGACCGAAGCGCCGCGCGGAGGTCCGGGTCTTGGCTGGTCGTGGCATCGCGATGATGCGCGCCAGGTCGCGTTCCATCCGCTCGCGGTCGACCTCGGGAGCGGGCGGCTTGGCCTGAGTCAGGTCCTTCAAGAGGCCTTCCATGACTCCCTCGCACGGTCGAAGTTCGGTGTCGAGAGAGCGGCGCGCAACCGCCGTCGGGCGCGATGGAGACGCACGAAGAACGTCGCCGTTGTGCAGCCGAGCACCAGCGCCGCCTCTGTCGCGCTCAGTCCGTGCCACGCGATGAGCGTGAGCACCTCCTGGTCGGCCTCGGACAAGGTCGCGAGGGCCGCCCGCAGCTCGATCACGGCGTAGTCGTCGTCGGCGACGACATCGGTGAGCTCGTCGTGCCACGTCTGCCGGCGAGCGGCGCGGACCAGGTTGCGGGCGATGCCGAGCAACCACGGCAGGGCGTTGGACGGCATCTGGTCGAGCTTGCGCCAGGCGATCGTGAAGGTCTCGCTGGTGATGTCCTCCGCGAGCGGTCTCCCCGCGTGCGCCGCCGCGTAGGCGAGCACCCGCGGGTAACACTCGCGGTACACGGCGGAGAAGTCCTCCACGATCGCCCCCTCCCTCTTCACGAGGTAGTGCGCGGACCGCGCGAGTTCTTACAGTCGCGTGACTGGCATCACATCTTGGCGCGTGCGGCGACGAACGCGTCGACCGCCCGGTTCACGTCCTCCGTGGTGTGCGCGGCCGACATCTGCGTGCGGATCCGCGCCTTGCCGTGCGGCACCACCGGGTACGAGAAGCCGATCACGTAGATGCCCTGCTCCAGCAGCAGGTCGGCCAGCCTGGCCGCCTCGGCCGCGTCGCCGATCATCACCGGGATGATCGGGTGCTCGCCCGGCAGCAGGTCGAAGCCTTCCTCGGTCATGCGGCGGCGGAACAGCTCGGTGTTCGACCGCAGCTGGGTCAGCAGCTCGGACGACGACGACAGCAGGTCCAGCGTCGCGATCGCGGCGGCGGTGATCGACGGCGCGAGCGAGTTCGAGAACAGGTACGGGCGCGAGCGCTGGCGGAGCAGTTCGATGATCTCCGCGCGACCGGACGTGTAGCCGCCGGACGCGCCGCCCAGCGCCTTGCCGAGCGTGCCGGTCACGATGTCGACGCGGTCCTGCACGCCGAAGAGCTCCGGCGTGCCGCGGCCGGTAGGGCCGGTGAAGCCGACGGCGTGCGAGTCGTCGACCATGACCAGCGCGTTGTAGCGCTCGGCCAGGTCGCAGATCTCGTCGAGCGGCGCGAGGTAGCCGTCCATCGAGAACACGCCGTCGGTGGCGATCAGCCGGTAGCGCGCGTCGGTGGAGTCCTTGAGCTGGCGCTCCAGGTCGTCCATGTCGCGGTTCTTGTACCGGTAGCGCTTCGCCTTCGACAGCCGCACGCCGTCGATGATCGACGCGTGGTTCAGCTCGTCGGAGATGATCGCGTCCTCGGCGCCGAGCAGCGTCTCGAACAGGCCGCCGTTCGCGTCGAAGCACGAGCTGTAGAGGATCGTGTCGTCGGTGCCGAGGAACTCGGAGAGCTTGCGCTCCAGCTCCTTGTGCGGTTCCTGGGTGCCGCAGATGAACCGCACCGAGGCCATGCCGAAGCCCCACTTGTCGAGCGCGTCCTTCGCGGCCTCGATCAGGCGCGGGTGGTCGGCGAGGCCGAGGTAGTTGTTGGCGCAGAAGTTCAGCACCTCGTCACCGGAGCCGACCCGGACGGCGGCGTTCTGCGGGGTGGCGATGACGCGTTCGGACTTGTAGAGCCCGGCCTCCCTGATCTCCTCGATCGTCTTGAGGAGGTCGTTCTTCAGCTCGCCGTACATCAGGCTCCCGTCCAGTCGAGGATGACCTTGCCGCACTTGCCTTCACGCGCGGTGGCGAACGCCTCCGCGTGCTGCGTGTGGTCGTACCGGTGCGTGATCACCGGCGCGAGGTCGAGGCCGCGCTGCAGCAGCACGGTCATCGAGTACCAGGTCTCGAACATCTCGCGGCCGTAGATCCCCTTGATGTGCAGCATCTTCAGCACGACGCTGCTCCAGTCGACTCCGAACTCCTCCGCGGGCAGCCCCAGCATCGCGATGCGACCGCCGTGCGCCATGTTCGCGATCATGCTCTGGAGCGCCGACGGCTTGCCGGACATCTCCATGCCGACGTCGAAGCCCTCGGCCATGCCGAGTTCGGCCTGCGCCTGCTCGATCGTCTTCTCGGCGACGTTCACCGCGAGGTCGACGCCGACCTTGCGCGCCAGGTCCAGCCGGTGCTCGGAGACGTCGGTGATCACGACGTTGCGCGCGCCCGCGTGCTTGGCGACGGCGGCGGCCATGATCCCGATCGGGCCGGCCCCGGTGATGATCACGTCCTCGCCGATGACGGGGAAGCTCAACGCGGTGTGCACGGCGTTGCCGAACGGGTCGAAGATCGCGGCCACGTCCAGGTCGACGGGCGTGCGGTGCACCCACGCGTTCTGCTCGGGCAACACGACGTACTGCGCGAACGCGCCGTTGGAGTGCACGCCGAGACCGCGGGTGTTGGCGCACAGGTGGCGGCGGCCCGCCTTGCAGTTGCGGCACGTCCCGCACACCAGGTGGCCCTCGCCGCTGACCAGGTCGCCGACCTTCACGCCCGTGACGGAGGCGCCGACCTCGGCGACCTCGCCGACGAACTCGTGCCCGAGCGTGAGTGGCGCCTTGATGTTCTGCGCCGCCCAGTCGTCCCACGAGTCGATGTGCAGATCGGTGCCGCAGATGCCGGTGCGCAACACCCTGACCAGCACGTCCGTCGGACCCGGCGTGGGGTCGGGAACGTCGGTCAGTTCGAGGCCAGGCCCAGCGGCGACCTTGACGAGAGCCTTCATGCGGGAAGTCTCACCCTTTGCTGCTTGTGCAGTCCATCAGGACTTTCTGAAGTTCTTGTGCAGCTCAGCTTCATTGGCGATGTTGCGCACCATGCCGCCGAACACGACGCCGTGGAACGGCCAGACGGCCGCCCAGTAGACGTGTCCGGCGAGCCCTTTGGGCACGAACACGGCGCGTTGGCGGTAAGTGGACCCGCCCTGCCCACCGTCCGCCACTCGAAGCTCCAGCCACGCCTTGCCCGGCACCTTCATCTCCGCGCGCAGCCGCAGCAGCCTGCCCCGTTCGACCTCCTCGACCCGCCAGAAGTCGAGCGCCTCACCCACGTGCAACCGGTGTGGATCACGCCTGCCCCTGCGCAGCCCGACCCCGCCCACGAGCCGGTCGAGCCACCCGCGCACCGCCCAGGCCAGCGGGAACGAGTACCAGCCGCGTTCGCCGCCGATGCCCTCGATCACCTGCCAGAGCCGGTCCGGGTCGGCCGTGGTCCTGCGCTCGCGTTCGTCGGTGTAGACCGAGCCGCCGGACCAGTCGGGGTCGGTCGGCAGCGGCTCACTCGGCGCACCAGGCGTGGAGGCCCCCGACCAGCGGGTCTCCACGTCGGCGTCGCGGATCTTGGCCAGCGCGAGCTCGACGGCCTTGTCGTAGCCGACGTTCTCGCCGGGCAACAGCTCCCGGATGTCGTTCTCCCGGCACACCACCTCGTGCACCAGCGACTCGATCAACGGCCGCGCGATCGACCTCGGCACGGGCGTGACGACGTTGACCCAGTGCGACGACAGGCCCGGCGTCAGCAGCGGCACGGGCAGGACACGGCGCTTCGGCAGGCCCGCGACCTCGGCGTACCGCAGCATCATCTCCAGGTACGTCAGCACGTCCGGCCCGCCGATGTCGAACGTCCTGTTCGCGTCCAGCGTCGTCGCGTCCACGAGGTACCGCAGCACGTCCCTGACCGCGATCGGCTGGATCCGGTTGTGCACCCAGCGCGGCGTGACCATGACCGGCAGCCGTTCGGTGAGGTACCGCAGCATCTCGAAGCTCGCCGATCCCGACCCGATGATCACGGCGGCCTGGAGCACCACGGCGGGCACCGACGACCGCAGGAAGACCTCGCCGACCTCCTTGCGGGACGCCAGGTGCGGCGACAGCTCCCCGGTCGACGGGTGCAGCCCGCCCAGGTACACGATCCTGCGCACGCCGGAACGTTCGGCGGCCGCAGCCAGGTTCTCGGCGGCCTCGCGGTCGGCGTTCGCGAAGTCCTTCGAGTGCAACGAGTGCACGAGGTAGTGCACGACCTCGACGTCCCGCACCGCCTCGTCGAGGTCGCCGAGCACGTCACCGCGCACGATCTCGACGTCAGCGGCCCACGGGACGTCGCGCAGCTTCTCCGGCGAGCGCACCAGGCAGCGCACCTGGTGCCCTTCGGCCAGCAGTCTGGGCACGAGCCGTCCGCCGAGGTACCCGGTCGCGCCGGTCACGAGACACCGCATGCCTCGATCCTGCGCGCCCGTGCGGGCGCCCGCAGATCAGCGCTTCCGCTTGATCACCACGGTTCCGCCGCGGACCGCGCCCTTGACCTGGAAGTGCGGCGACCCGACAGCGTTGTGGACCTTGTCCTTCAGCTCGCCGGCGGTGAGCTCCACGCCGTCGACGTTGACCGACGACCCCGCGGGCAGGAGAAGCTTGACCGTGCCCAGCGACACGTCGAGGTCGACGTTGACGAGCGGCGGCACCTCGGCCTGGGTGAAGTCGAGGTTGGTGGTGCCGAGGGTGTTGCGGATGACCAGCTCGCGGGGCACCACCCAGTGGCCCTTGCGGGTCGTGGTGCCCATCGTGTTCTTCAGTTCTGTCCGCGCGTGCGCCAGCTCGTTGTTGACCATGCCGGGCAGGTCGATCAGCACGCCGTTCAGGTCTGCCCTGGTCACGGCGGCGAGAGCGGTGTCCGTGCGCGTCGTGAACTCGTCGAGCGTGATCAGGCCACGGCCCACCGCCTTGTTCAGCAGGCTGACGACGTGCTCACGTTCCGCGTCGGACACGCGTAACTCTCTGGGGTCTGTCATTTCTCTGCCTCCGGTTCGGCGTCGAGACCGTGCTCGATGGCATAACGCGCCAGCTCCACCCGGTTGTGCAGTTGAAGTTTCCGCAAAGTCGACTGGACGTGGTTCTCGACCGTGCGGTGGGAGATCACCAGGCGGTTCGCGATCTGGCGTGCGGTCAGGCCCTTGGCCACCAGTCGCAGCACCTCGGTCTCCCGATCGGTGAGCTGAGGCTTGTCCTCCGAGTCGTCGGGTGCGGCGGCCATGCGCCGGTACTCGCCCAGCACCAGGCCCGCGAGGCCGGCGGTGAACACGGCGTCGCCCGCCGCGGTGCGGGTCACGGCCTCGACGAGCTCCTCGGAGGACGCGGACTTCACCAGATAGCCGGACGCGCCCGCCTTCACGGCCTGCAGCACGTCGTCGTGCTCGCCGGACGCGGACAGCACCAGCACTCGGGTGTCCGGCAGCTCGCTGGTGATCATCAGGGTCGCGTCGACGCCGGAGAGCTCACCGAGGTTGAGATCCATCAGCACCACGTTCGGCCGCACGGCCTTGGCGATGCGCACGGCGGATGCGGCGTCCCCCGCGGTCGCCACGATCTCGAAACCACGTTCCTGCAGGTCGCGTGCGACGCCTTCGCGCCACATCGGGTGGTCGTCCACGACCATCACCGAGACCGTCATCTTGCCGCCCCCTTCCTGAACACCCGAACCTCCCACTCCGTGCCCTCCCCCGGCCCGGTCTGGAGCTCCAGCGTGCCGCCCAGCGATTCCACCCGGCCCTTGATCGACTTCTCGATGCCCATCCTGCCTTCCGCGGCGGCGGAGGCGATCCTGCCTTCCGGGATGCCGGGACCATCGTCCCTGACGCTCAGCACGATTTCCTCGCCGAGGTCTTCGAGCAGCACCCACGCCCGTGCGTCCTCACCGGCGTGCTTGTCCACGTTGGACAGTGCTTCGCGCACCAGCGACGTGAGCTCGCCGGCCGCGTTGGCCGCGAACATCACCTGCGTGGCGGGCGTGGACACCTGGATCCGCGGCGTGGCGAGGAGTTGGAGGCCCGGGCGAAGGTCGATCTCGCCGTCCACAGTGGAGTCCGTGGGGGCGGCGGCGACCAGGTTCCGCAGCGCGACCTCTTGTTCTCCCGCGAGCTTGGCGAGTTCCGCGGCCTCACCGCCGACCTCCAGGCCGCGCTTGCGCACGCGGGCGAGGACCTGCAGCACGCTGTCGTGGATCGAGCGCGCGAGCCGTTCGCGTTCGGCCGTCGCCGCTTCCGCGCGCAACGCCTGGGCGAGCAGCACCGCCGAACGTCGTGCGGTGGCCGAAGCCATGCCGACGACCATGCCGGCGCCCGCCAGCAGCACCACGTCGCGCAGCAGGTCGAGGCTCGGCACGCCCTTCGACAGGTAGGTGGACAGGCCGACCGTCAGGCCACCGGCGAACCCCGCCGCCGGACCGCCCAGGGCACCCAGTGCGACCGCGGGCACGCACGCCCAGATCGTGGTGATCAACGGGACGTTCAGGGTCAGCAGCTGGTGGTCGGACATGATCAGCGGCGACAGCGACATGAGGCCGCACGTCACCGCGAGGTCGACCAGCACGATCGGCCAGCGCCTGCCCCACGTCGAGCTGTACGCGCGGCTGGTGAACACGGACCACAGCGCCATCACCCCGAGCGTGGTCCACGCGAGATCCGGCTGGATGTAACCGGACTGGTTCGCGATCACGTTCGCCGCCGCGAACAGGAATGTGACTATCCGTAGAGCAATCGTCCCGCGCCACAGCGGCGTGACCGGGTCGTCGATCACCTTCGTCACACGTTCGGCAGGCTCTTTGGGCACGCTGTGCTCCTTTCGGCCACCATCCTGCCGCGTGAACGTGTGCTGGCTAACCCCCAGGTGGCCGTCTTCTGCCGAACGGAGGAATGTGCGACGCTCTCCGGGTTCAGGTGGGGAGGGCATACAGGTGCGCGACTGGCCGGTGTGGACATTGCGGCGGCCCGCGCTCTGCTACTGGCTGTTCATCGACTTCGCCGCGCTGGCCACCGTCACCTACGTGATCGTCTCGACCGACACGCCGTCACCCTCCGAGATCGGCAGGTTCGCCGCCATCGCGGGCACGGCGGGCGCCGTGATCATCGGCAGCTCCATCTACAGCCATCGTCTGGGCGAGACCGAACGCAACCCGTGGGCGGCGCACCTCTCCTACCTGACGGCGGGCATCCTCGCCCTGCCGCCGAACCTGATGGTCCTGTTGCTCTTCGGCCCGGCACTGCACTGCCTGCTGGCGCAACGCCCCGAGATGTACCGCTGGCTGTACACGCTCAGCGCCACGACCCTCGCAGTCTTCGCCACCCGCTTCCTGCTCGGCTGGGCGGATCCGCGCGCCCACCTGCTGATGATGGTGTTCGGAGCCACCGTCCTGCTGACCCTGCGCGCGGCCCTGATCGCGTACGGACTGAAGCTGCGCAACCCGTCCGCGAGCTTCGAGGAGAACGTCGGCGAACCCATCGACGTCATCCTCGGCATCGTCGCGGTGTCGATCGGCGGCCTGATGGGCTGCGTCGCGGAGAACAACGCCGTCCACGCCCTGATCGCCGGCCCGGCACTGGCCCTGCTGGAACGCGCGGCCCAGCTCCCGCAGTGGCGCCGCTCGGCCCAGCGCGACGCCAAGACCGGCCTCGCCAACGCCGTGCACTGGGACAGCCGTGCCCGCTACGAACTGACCAAGGGCGCCGACCGCACCCGCCCGATGGCGGTGATGCTGCTCGACCTCGACCACTTCAAGCGGGTCAACGACGAGGTGGGCCACCTGGCGGGCGACGCCGCGCTCGCCGCTGTGTCGTTGTTGCTGCGCGGCACGGTCCGCGGCGGCGACCTGGTGGGCCGGTTCGGCGGCGAGGAGTTCGTCGTCCTGCTCCCGGACGCCACGCCGGAGCAGGCCGAGTCGGTCGCCGAACGCGTGCGCCAGGCCGTGGCAGACCTCCGCGTGCCCACGATGGCCACCGACGGCAAGCCGCACGAGCTGAGCGGCCTGACCGTGTCGATCGGCGTGGCCACCACGACCCGGTTCGGCTACGAGCTGCCGGACCTGCTGGTGGCGGCGGACGCGGCGCTGCTGGCGGCCAAGGCGTACGGCCGCAACCTCGTCTCGATGGCCTAGAGCTCTTCGACCCGTTCGCTCTTGTCGTCCTTCGGCGCCGTGTCCTGGGGGTTGAGCACGTCCACCTTCTCCGGCTTCTGCACCGCGTCCGCGTCGGACACCAGCGACCGGATCCCGGAGTTCAGCACCGCCAGCAACGGCACCGCGAGCAACGCGCCGGCGATGCCACCCACGACCAACCCTCCCGCGATCGCGAGCACGACCGCCAACGGGTGGAGCTTCACCGCGCGCCCCAGCAACAACGGCTGGAGGACGTGCGACTCCAGCTGCATCACGCCGATGAGCACGGCCAGGACGACCAGCGCCGCGATCGGGCCGTTCGTCACCAACGCGATCAAGACGGCGACTGCGCCCGTGAACACCGCACCGACGATGGGGATGAACGCACCGAGGAACACCAACGCCGAGAGCGGCACCACGAGCGGTACGCCGATGATCGCCAGGCCGATGCCGACACCGACGGCGTCGACGACCGCGACCGCCGCCGTCGCGCGCACGTAAGAAACGAGAGAGCCGAACCCCCTGCGGCCCGCCACGTCCACACGCTGACGCACGTCGCGAGGGACGCCACGGATCACGAAGCGCCAGATGCCGTCGCCGTCGTGCAAGAAGAAGATGAGCGTGAACAGCGCGAGCAACAGGCCCGTCAGCACCTCGCCGAGGGTCGCGGCGGTCGTCAGCGCGCCGGACGTGATCTCGGCCTGGTTCTCCTTGATCGTCTTCACGATCTCGTTGAGGTAGTTCTGCAGCTGCGCGTCGGACAGGTGTGCGGGCCCGTCCTTGAGCCACCGCTGGATCGTGTCGAGCGACGCCCCCACCTGCGACTGCAGTTCCGGCAGGCCGCGGGAGAACTCGCTGATCACGAACGTCAGCACGCCGCCGAGCACGCCGATGCCGAGGATCATCATCACGGTCGTGGCCACGCCGCGCGGCACCCGCCACTCGACGAGCTTCGCCACGCCAGGCGACAGCAGTGCCGCCAGCAGCAGGGCGATTGCGACCGGGATCACTATCGACGCGATGTAGCCCAGCACGTACGCGACCACGTACAACGCGGCCACCACCACGACGAACCGCCAGCTCAGCGCGGCACTCACCCGCAGCAGCAGAGGAACGCGGCCGCTGATCTCCGACTCCGGTGTGCTCACGTGCCTCACGTTAACTGTTCAGACCCTGGTCAAGCCGGAACCTGATGGGGATGATCCGATTCGTCAGGGGAGGGCGAAGTGATCAAGCCGGAAGACTTGACCGAGGTCGAGCGCCAGGTCACAGGTGCCTACGCGGGTGGCACCGAGATCGATCTGACCGGGCAGAGCGTGCGCGGCGAGGTGCTCACCGGGTTGCTGACCGGCATGTACCGGGTGCCGCGCAAGGGATTGCCAGCACTGCGTTTGCGAAACACCCGGATCACCGGGAGGTTCGAGCTCGAAGGGACTCGCGTCACCCGCGTCATCGACCTGACCCACTGCACGTTCGAGGAGCCGCTCGACCTCCGCATGGCCCGCCTCATCGGGCTGCGCCTGCGCGGCACCCGCGTGCCGGGCCTGCAAGGCCGCAACCTCCGCGTGTTCAGCGACCTCGTCCTCGAGGCCGGCTTCACCTGCACCGGCACCGTCGACCTCACCGACGCCGCCGTCGACGGGACCCTGCGGCTGGCCGGCGCGGTTCTGAAGAGCGACACGAACCACGCGTTCCTCGGCGCCCGTCTGCGGGTGAGCGGATCCGTCCAGGCCATAGCGGTGCGGGCCCACGGGGAGGTGCGCCTGCGCGGTGCGACGATCGGCGGCAGCGTCCACCTCGGCGGCGCCCGGCTGAGCAACGTCGGCCGCGACGCGCTGGAGGCGTCCGGCATCGTGGTCGCGGGCAACGTCTTCTGCAACGCCGAGGGCGGCCGCTTCACCGCGGAGGGCCGGGTGCTGCTCGACGGCGCGCGCGTCGGCGGCAACCTGGAGTTCACCGGTGCCCGCCTGCACTCGGCCCACCGCGTCGACAACCAGGTGCTGGTACTGCCGCACGGACTGGCCGACGAGGCCGCGACGCTGGTGGCCGACCGCATCCGGGTCGAGGGCAACGTCGAACTGGACGACGGCTTCACGAGCACCGGCACCGTCCGGCTGCCGAACGCGAGCATCGGCGGGTACCTGCGGCTGTCCGGCGCGGTGATCGGGCCGCGCGACGTCGCGGAGGAACTCGCCGGTGACGTCACCAACCGCATCCCCGTCGCCGTGCACGCGGACGGCATGCAGGTGCGCGGCGACGTCGAGGCCCGCAGCGCGGTCAACGGCGCGGGCACCCGGTCGCTGCCGTTGCAGACCTACGGCCAGGTCCGGCTGTCGAACGCGCACATCATGGGCAGCGCCAGCATGTCGGGCGTCTCGCTGCACGGGCCAGGCATCGACGTCCTGTTCGCCGACCGCCTCCAGGTCGGCGGCACGTTGTTCCTGCGGGAGCTCAGGGCCAAGGGCTCGGTCCGGCTCCAGAACGCGAACATCGGGTCCACTTTGGACATGTCGGGCGCCGAGCTGACGTTGCCGAGGCTGCGCGCGAACGGCACGCAGAAGCCGTCGCTCGACGCCCGTGCCATCACGATCGGCAAGGACCTCCTGTGCAGCCGCGGGTTCACCGCGGTCGGCGGCGTGCGGATCCGGCTGGGCGAGGTCGGCAAGATGGCGACGTTCAGCGACTCGCACCTCGGCTCGACCGCCGCGGACATCGCGCTCAACGCGTACGGCCTGACGGTGCACCAGTTCCGGCTGCACATCCCCGAGGGCCAGCAGCCCAAGGGCAAGATCGTGCTGAGCAGGCTGAAGGCGGTGTCGGTCACCGACGGGCCAGGCCTGTGGGACGCGGAGGGCGGCGTCGCCGTCGACGACTTCGAGTTCGCCGGCATCACCGCTGATCCGGACGTGCCGGTCGAGACCCGGCTGAGGTGGCTGCTCAAGGTGCAGCCGGACTTCGCGCCGGGGCCGTACGAGCAGCTCGCCGCGGTCTACCAGCAGGGCGGCGAGGAGGAGCTCGCGCAGAAGGTCCAGCTGGAGAAGCAACGTCGCCGTTTCTCCGAGCTCGGCAGGGCCGGCCGGGTGTGGGGTGGCGTGCAGCGCTGGACCGTCGGTTACGGCTACCGGCCGTGGCTCGCGATCTGCTGGCTCGGCGTGTTCTGGCTCGGCGGGGCGCTGTGGTTCCAGTGGCATCCGATGGTCAAGCTCAACAAGGACGAGGACCCGGTGTGGAACGCCTGGCTCCTCGCGCTGGACCTGCTGATCCCGATCATCGACTTCGGGCACGACGGGAAGTGGCAGTTCACTGGGGCGTCGCAGTGGATCTCTTCGCTGCTCGTGGCCGTGGGATGGGTGCTCGCGTCGACCGCGGCGGCGGGTGCGGCACGGGTGTTGAAGCGGGTCTGAGCGTTCACACGATGTAGTTAACCGAGCGCTCTGGGCGTGCATTCGGGGCCGTGGGACTGGCAGAGTCGCCGACGTCGACTTGATCACTTGATCGTCGGCGAATCCCTTGAGCGCCACCGAGTAGCGAGGTTTCCTGCGTTGTTCTCCGCCGATCTGCGAGCGAAGACGGGAGCGAACGGCATCCGCCGGTTCGCCACCCGAGCGCTGCTCGCCGTCGGTGGTGCGATCGCGGGTACGGCCGTTGCCTGGGCGCTGACCACGTCTTCCGCGAACGCGGCCGAAGACGTGCAGCAGTTCGACGTCGTCACCAAGATCGTCTCTGCGGACGAGAAGCTGCCGGTCGTCGTTCCCGCTGCCACCGCAGTGCACAAGATCGACGAGGCGTTGCGCGCCGAGCAGGAGAAGGCTCGCGCCGCCCTGCCCGAGGTGCAGGTCTCCGAGGCGGTCGAGCAGATCGCCGAGCAGATCCTGCCTCAGGTCACCAGGATCGGTCAGTCCGACGCCCCCGCCACGGCGCGGTCGTTGGACGTGACGTTCCCGGAGATCCCGGCCTCCGAGACCGGTCAGTCGCCGGTCGCGCAGGTCTCGCAGATCGCCGGCCCGACCGGTGTCTCGTGGACGGAACTGTTGGAGCACAACGACTTCGTCGTGCCCTCCGAGCAGCGTCCGTCCCTGCCCACCAGCCCGTTGCCCAAGTTGCCCGTCCCGGTCCCCGCGCCGGTGCAGTGCAGCTGCGGTTCCGACGGTTCTGGTGCTGCGAAGGGCAGCACGACCGCTGCTCTCGCTGCGTCCGGCAACGCCCACGGCACCTCGGTGACGCGCGCCCTCGCGCCGTCGACCGACGAGGTGACCGTGACGCCGGGCAAGCAGCCCGGTATCAACCCCGACTGATTTCAGCGCGCGGTCCGCGGCAGCCATCTCCCCCGGCTGTCCGGAAGTCGACCGTCGCGCTTTTTCTTGCGCTCCTTCCGGTCGATCACCGCGTGCGACTCCCCCGGTGATGACGCGCCTTCCCCTGCGCGTCTCGGCCCCACCCCCTTGAACTCCCCTGACAGCAGGGGATTGTGGAAAAGGAGATCCAATGCAGACCTGGGCAAAGCGCGGAATCCAGTCCGCGTTTGTCACTGGTGGTTTGCTGATGCTCGGTACGGGCATCGCTTCTGCCCAGGAGAACGTCAACCCCGACGCAGCGCCGTCGCCCGTTGACGCGGGCGTCTCGGTTCCGGTGAAGGTGGACCAGAACAACCTGGGCACCCCCGTCAAGAACCTGGACGTTCCCAAGATCGACCGCACGATCAGCACGGACCGCGTCACCAGCGCGGTGCCCACCCGCACGGCCGCTCCGGTCGCGCACCCGCTGATCCGCCAGGCAGGCGAGCGCCTCCAGGGCACCGCCCTCCAGAACGTGGTGCGGGGCAACACGGTCCAGGCGCACGTCGATGTGCCGATCCAGATCTGCGGCAACGCGATCGCGGTCCTCGCGAACGCAGAGGCGGCCGGCGACTGCACGCAGGCGACCCACCGCGACGGCACGATCGTCACCGACGGCGCGGGCCAGGCTCTGGCCGGCAACGTCGTCGCCGTCAACCACGTGCTCCCGGTCCAGCTGACCGGCAACGCGATCGCGGCAGGCGGCAACGCCGCCACCAACACGACGGCCGAGCAGGTCTCGACGACCGGCGGCGACATCACCACCAACGGTGACAAGGGCGCCGGCTCCGGCAACGTCGTGGCCGAGTACGGCGCGACCCCGGTCCAGATCACCGGCAACGGCGTGGGCGCGGCCGGCATCGCCGAGGCCAAGTCGACCGCCGACACGTTCGCCTCCTCCGAGGGCGACACGAAGACCAGCGGCAGGAACAGCTCGATCTCCGGCAACGCGGTGCCGATCCCGGTGTCCCCGCTGGCCGAGGTCAACGGCAACGCGGTCGCCGGTGCGGCCAACGCCACCACCGACTCGGTGCAGACCGGTGCCGCCTACGCCGGTGGCAACACCGACACCGACGGTGACCCCGCCACGCTCGCGGGCAACATCGCCGAGCCCGCTGTCGCCGGCCCGATCTCGGTCGACGACAACGCCGGTGCCGCGGGCGGAAACGCCACCGCGGTCAGCGAGACGATCAACGACTCCAACGCCGGTGGCACCAAGCACACCAACGGCACCGGGTCCACCGGTTCCGGCAACGTCGCGGGCGCGCCCGTCTCGCTCCCCACCGGTGTGGGCGGCAACGGTGCGGCGGTCGTGGGCAACGCGCTCACCGACCACGAGAACGACGCCACGTCGAACGCCGGTGGCGAGACCTACACGCTGGGCGACAAGTCCGTCCTGTCCGGCAACATCGCCGACGTTCCCCCGGCCACGGCCGTGGACGCGTGCGGCAACGGTGCCTCGCTCGGTGGCCAGGCCGCCGGCACCTGCGAGAACGACGTCAAGTCGACCACCGGTGGCTACCAGGGCACCGTCGGCAACGACTCGGTCGGCTCCGGCAACATCGCGCAGACCCCGGTCGCCGTTCCGGTCGAGGCCTACGGTGTCGCTGGCACGCTCGCCGGTCAGGCCAGCGGCTCGGCGGACGAGACCAAGGTCGTCCGCTCCAGCGGTCAGCCGAACGCGGTGGACGACCGCGGCACGGTCTCGAGCAACGTCGTGACCACGCCGACCGCCGCTGCGGCCCAGGTCTTCGGGTTCACTGCCGGTCTGGTGGGCAACACCACGACCGACTCGTCGAACGACACCTCGGTCATCGCGGGCAGCGACCCCAAGGCGTCCGGCAAGAAGAGCTCGGTCTCCGGCAACATCGTCCAGGTCCCGACCTCGACGCCGGCCCAGGTCTTCGGCGACGGCGTCACCCTGGTGGGCAACAACTCGTCCACGGCCGACAACGCCACGGACATGAAGGCGGGCGGCGACGCTCTCACCACCGGTGAGGACGGCTCGATCGCCGGCAACGTCATCTCCACCCCGGTCGCGTCCGCCACGCAGGTCGCGGGCTGGGCGGTCGGCGGCGGCAGCAACGTCGACGCCAAGGCCACCAACGACCTCGACTCGGTCGCCGGCGGCGACGTCGACAGCAACGGTGACGGCGGTTCGGTCTCCGGCAACCTGATCGGCGCGCAGGCCACGCCGTTCGTGCCGGTGCCCGGCAACTCGGTCTCGGCCGCGGGCATCACCAACTCCGACACGCTGACCGACACCAAGACGGTGGCGGGTGGCGACAGCGCCTCCACCGCCCAGGACGCCTCGGTCTCCGGCAACCTGATCAACGTGCCCGCCAACGCCATCGCCGGCGTGTACGCGGACGCGATCGCGGCCGCGGGCCAGGCGAACACGGTCACCGACAAGGAGTCGTTCACCCAGGCCGGCGGCAACATGTTCACGGAGGGCAGCGGACCGCTGACCGCCCGTGAGATGACCGTCCCGGTCGAGGCGCTCGCCAAGGTCACGTACGTCCCCGTGGAGGTTCTCGGCCAGGCGACCACCGCCGGCACGGACGAGGACACCCAGCTCACCGGCGAAGAGGCTGCCGGCGTCCTGCGTGCCACGCAGCTCAAGGGCATCGAGCTCCCCAAGGGTGTCGACAGCCTGATGAAGGCCGACGAGATCCCGGCGTTCCACGGCCTCGACAAGCTGCCCGTGAACGCGCTGCCGAACCCGGCCGACGTGGCCGCGCTGGCCGGTCAGCTGCCCACCCCGGCGCTGCCCGCCGTCGCGCAGGAGCGCTCCGCTCTGCCGGTCAACGGTGGCACCGCGGGCATCACGCCGAACGTCCAGGGCCTGCCCCTGAACGAGGTGCTGGAGGCCGCGAAGGCTCTGCTCCCGGCGGGCGCCACCGCGCGTTCGCTGCCGGCCGTTCCGTCCCTGCCGGTGACCGCCCCGGCCCTGCCGGTGCAGGTGCCGGCCCTGCCGACCGAGCGCTCGCTGCCCACGCTGCCGCTCGACGGCCCGGCCTCCGTCTCGGGTCTCAACCTGAACCCGACCCAGGGCCTGGCCCCGCAGGAGCGCGCGCTGCCGCAGCTCCCGGTGAACGCTCCGGCGATCGCCCTGATCGACCCGGCCAACGTGTTCGAGCGCGTGACCGGCTCGCTGTAACACCCCGCAGGTTGTAACACCCTCCCTCCGGTAAGAAGCTGAGCCCCGGCGACACGACGGTGTCGCCGGGGCTCAGTGCCGTCTTCACCTGTTCTCGGCCGTCGCGATCACGTCGTCCGGATCGGTGTCGCCGTCGCTCGTCACCCAGTGGATCCGCGGACTCTCCCCGACCAGCTGCCTGATCAGCGCCGAGATCGGTGAGCCGTCGCCGAAGTCGTGCTCGGCGAGCACCGCGAGCACGGTCTCGTGGTACCGGGCGACGGTGAAGTCCGGGCGCAGTCCCGCCCGCAGCACCCGCGCCGCGTCGAGCAGCGAGTCCGGTGCGGTGATCAGGACGAGAGTGACCAGGGTGCCGCGCGTGCGGGCGCGGATCAGGGACTGCTCCAGGCGGTCGAGCAGCAGCGCGTGTCCGGGCAGGCCCGTGAGCGGGTCGTGCAGCACAGTCCGTGTCTAGCCGAGGTGCGGCCCGTTGACCAGCACCGCCACGTCATCCGAGCGCGTAGACGTCACCCTCCGACGCGGCCACGACCTCGCCGGAGAACGTCGCACGAGCAGCAGCGACCGCGGCGAAACGATCGTTGCCCGGCCAGAAGTGTGTGAGCATCAAGCGCCGCGCTCCCGCCTGCCGGGCCCACGACCCGGCCGCGGCGGACGTCATCAGCAGACCCGAGGTGTCGCCGGGCCGGTCGGTGGCCTCGACGACGAACAGATCCGCGTCCCGACCGAGCGTCGCCAGTGCCGGGGAGGGCCCGGTGTCGCCGGTGTAGGCGAGGACCCGCGAAGCCTCCAGCCGGACACCCGCGTTCGGCACGAAGTGCGGCAGGTCCACACCGGACAGCGTGAAAGGACCGACCTCCCAGGCGCCCGGCAGCGGGTGGACGTCGAAGACCTCGAGCAGTGACACGTCGGGTTCGAGGCCCTGCAGGCGGTCCAGCACACCCGGCGGGCAGTACAACGGCAGCCGGCCGCGCCGCCCGTAGTGCCACCTCCGGAACAGGCCGTGCAGGTCGGCGCAGTGGTCGGGATGTTCGTGGGTGATCACCACGGCGTCCGGTCCCGCCGGCCACAGTTCCAACAGCCGCGGCAACGTGCCGTAGCCCAGGTCCAGGACCAACCGGTAGCCGGACTCCTCGACCGCGAACCCGCTGCACGCCCTGCCCGGTTCGGGATACGCGCCGCAGCTGCCGAGGACCGTCAGCCGCACGGCTTGCTCAGCAGGATGCCGCGCGGCCCGAAACCGGCCGACGAGTAGAACCGGACGGCGTCGTCGTTGGTGGCGAAGATGTTGGCGTAGACGATCGACACGTCATGAGCTGCGGCAACACGTTCCGCCTCCGCGACCAGAGCCGCGCCGATGCCACGACCCCGGTGGCCGTCCAGGACCACGGTGTGGACGTCGGCCGCGCGGCGAGGCACCAGGATCTGGTGGTCCGGAGGGTCCGCGAGCAGCAGAACCACCTCCACCATGCCCACCACCTCGCCGTCCACCTCGGCGACCGAGATCAACGCGTGCCCGACGGCGTCCTCGAAGTGCCGCCGCACCGCGACCTCGTCCGGGATGCGGAAGAGGTCCGGTGCCAGCTGGACGTGGCGTTCGGCGTTGGCCAGGCGCAGGCGGACGAGAGCGGCCACGTCCCCGCGCTCGGCCGGCCGGATCAGGGTCACCTGTCGATCTTGCATGATCAGGTCGCCTGCGTGCCCGGAGCGGGGACGGCTTTCTCGGCGGCGCGACTGACCTCCTCCCACGAGGCCCAGGTGTCCATGCGCCGCCGCGAGATGTCGAACGCCACGTCGTAGACCATGCTGCCGAGCAGGAGCCGCAGCGGCGGGTCGTCACTCGCGACCAGCTTCATCACCGCTTCGGCGGCCAGTTCCGGTTCGCTGTCGATCGAGCCCTCCGCCCACTGCTTCTCGAGCTCGGCCCGCAGCGGGTCGTAGACCGGGTTCGGGCTGGTTGCCCTGCTGCTGGTGTAGAGGTCGGTCCAGTAACCGCCCGGCTGGACGATCGTGACCTTGACGCCGAACTGGGCGGCTTCGGCGGCGAGTGCCTCGCTCATGCCCTCCAGTGCGAACTTGCTGGCGCTGTAGAGGCCGGTGCTGGAGAAGCCGCCGAGCGCCCCGATGCTGGAGATCTGCAGGACGTGTCCGCCGCCGCCCGCTCGCAGGTGCGGCATCACGGCCTGGTTGACCCACAGCGCACCGAAGAAGTTGACCTCCATCTGAGCGCGCGCCTCGGCTTCGGAGAACTCCTCCACCATGCCGGTGAACAGTGCACCCGCGTTGTTCACGACGACGTCGAGCCGGCCGAAGTGCTCGACTGCCTGAGCGACGACGTTGAACACCGCCGCTCGATCCGTGACGTCGAGGCGCAAAGCCAGCAGGCGGTCCGGGTGCTCGATGGCGAGATCTTCGAGCGGCGAGACGTCACGAGCAGCGCCGACGACCCGGTGACCTGCCTCCAGTGCGGCTTCGGTGAAGGCTCGGCCGAGACCGCGGCTGGCGCCGGTGACGAACCAGACCTGGGATGAGATTTCCACGCTGTTCCCCCATCACATTGACGAGACGGACCGTCTCGTCTTGCGGCAGAGCTTGCCCGGAGATGGCCCGGCTTGTCAAGACGGACCGTCTCGTCTCTTCTTGCGCTAGATTGCCCCCGTGCCCACGAAGGTCGCCCCGGACCCCAGCCGCCGCAGCGAGACCGCGCGGCGAGCCATCCTCGCCGCCGCCCTCGACCTGGTCGGGAAGGTGGGCTACGCGAAACTCACCATCGAGGGCATCGCGCAGGCCGCAGGAGTCGGCAAGCAGACGATCTACCGGTGGTGGCCGTCCAAGGGCCCGCTGTTCTTCGACGCCTTCCTCACGCTCGCCGGCGACGGCGAGGCAGCGGCGCTACCCGACACCGGCGACCTGGCGGCCGACCTGAAGCTCGTCCTGAGCGCGACCGTCGACGAGCTCAACGACCCGCGCTTCGACCAGACCATGCGCGCCCTGCACACCGAGATCGTCCACGACCCGAACCTCGCCGCCGACTACGCGACCCGGCTGGACGGCCCGATGCGCGAGCTGAAGAAGGAACGCCTGCGCTCCGCCCAACGAGCCGGGCAACTGGCCGAGGACGTCGACCTCGACGTCGCCGTCGACCTGGTGTGGGGCCCGGTCCTCAACCGCTGGCTGCACCGCACCGCGCCGTTGACCAGCGACTACGCGTGCCAGGTCGTCGACACCGCACTGCGTGGTCTCCAGCCGCGTTAGAGGCTCGAGCGGTCGGTGCGCAGGCGGGCGTGGGTGTGGGCGTCGTGCCATCCGTCCGCGTGCAGCAGCACACCGCGTTGCGTGCCTTCGTCGCTGAACCCGAGTTTGGTGGCGACGCGGCACGACGCCAGGTTGCCCGTCGAGTGCCGCAGGAAGATCCGGTGCAGGCCCACGACGTCGAAGGACCACCTGGTCAGGGCGAACGCCGCCCGTGCAGCGACCCCAGCTCCACGCGCTGCCGGCAGCACCCAGTACGACAACTCCGCCGAACTCTCGAACAGCGAGACGCTGCGCAGCCCGACCTGGCCGACCACCCGGTCCTCGACGGCGATCGCCCAACTGGCATCCGTCTCGTCGTCCCACAGCGACTCCCACCCTTCGATCCAGGCGAGGGCTTCGTCGCGGGAGTCCATGCGCCGCGCGTGCCAGCGTTGGATGTCAGGACAGTCGAAGGCCGCCTTCACGACCTCGGCATCGCTCGCATGCCACGGCCGCAGCACCAGGCCGTCGCCGTCGATGGTGGGTTGTCGCAGGCTCTTCAGCATTCCGGCGGGGTGAGCGGGGCTGACGAGAAGCGGCATGGTCGGATCCTCCGGGGTCAGCGAACGTGGCGGCGGAACACGCCGTCGTCGAACGTCAGCCAGGCGCCACCACCGGCCGGAATCACGCCGTACGCGTCCTCGGTGTGTGCGTCGAAGGTGCCGAGGTGCTCGCCCGTGCGCACGTCGACCAGGTGGTGGCGGAACCACTCCTCGTCATCGCTCTCACCACCGGCGACCACGAACGCGGTGTCGGCGTCGAGGTAGCCACCCGCCCACTCCAGCCACGCGTCCTCGTCGTACCCGAGGTCGGTCGCGGACACCCGGATGACCACTTCGCCGTCCGGGTAGGTGTGGAACGCGACGTCGTGTTGTTCGTGGTGGACGGTCATGAACTGGTGCCCGTCCGCCGCGAACGCCACCAGCACCCGGTCGTCCCACGGGTACGGGACCACCTCGAGCGCGGTGCCGTTGAGCCTGCCGCGGAACAGGAACGACCCGTCCTGCCCCTCGCCCACGTCGACCAGCACGTCGGTGCCGTTGGGGTGAACGTGCTGGTTCCCGCCGTGGCCGACGGTGCCCAGTTCGGCGCCGGCGAGCACCGCCCCGGTGCTCGCGTCCAGCACGTGCCAGGTGTCGTCGCCGTCGTTCCAGCGCCCCATCGCGTCCGGCCGGAAGAGCCACACCGCTTTCCCGTCGAGCGAGAAAGCACAGCCCGCCCGGACGTTCCGCACCTTCTCCTGGAACACGCCGAACGCGTGCCGCCACCGCTCCACACCGGATCGGTCCACGCACACCAGCTCGTTGTCCGTCGTGTAGACCGCGCTCGTGAGGTCTGGCGAGACCGCCTTCTCCCTCGGCGTGGTTGCGACGGGGAAGGTGACGCCGCCGGGCGCGTGGATGGCGCCGTCGCTGTACCTGGCCGGGGTGATCACGTTCGCACGGTAGCCGAGCGGTGAGGCCTGGCTGAGCGTTCGTCGCACCGACTCCACCCCGCCGCATGCGTCGAGCGGAGTGTCACGCCCGAACGCACTCGGCTAGGCCTGGGCCAGGTCGGTGAAGCGCGAGTAGTGCAGCTGGTGCGCCACGGTGATGGTGGCGGTCGGGCCGGCACGGTGCTTGGCGATGATCAGGTCGGCCTCGCCCGCGCGCGGGTCGTCGCGTTCCCAGGCGTCCGGGCGGTTGATCATGATGACCATGTCCGCGTCCTGCTCGAGCGAGCCGGACTCACGGAGGTCGGAGAGCATCGGCTTCTTGTCGGTGCGTTGTTCCGGACCGCGGTTCAGCTGGGAGATCGCGATGACCGGGACGTGGAGCTCCTTGGCGATCAGCTTCAGGTTTCGCGAGAACTCCGAGACTTCCTGCTGGCGGGACTCGGACTTCTTGCCGGAGCTCATCAGCTGGAGGTAGTCGACGACCACCAGCCTGAGGTCGTGGCGCTGCTTGAGGCGGCGGGCCTTGGCGCGGATCTCCATCATCGTGAGGTTGGGGCTGTCGTCGACGAACAGCGGTGCCTCGCTGATCTCGCTCATCCGGCGGGCGAGGCGGGTCCAGTCGTCGTCGCTCATCCGGCCACCGCGCATGTCGCCGAGGCGGATGCGGGCCTCGGCGGAGAGCATGCGCATGACGATCTCGGTGCGGCTCATTTCCAGACTGAAGATGGCGCTGGTCAGGCCGTGTTTGATGGAGGCGGAGCGGGCGAAGTCGAGGCCCAGCGTCGAGTTGTGGGTCGGGATCATCGTCTCGCCCGCGAGGTACAGGTGGTCGTGGTTGTCGACCTCCACGCACCGCACCGGCACGGACGCGACCGGGCGCACCGCCACTATCTCCACCTGGTCGTGCCTGCCGAGGCCCGCGATCAGCTCGTCGACGTCGCGGCGCAGGCGGGCGAACCGGCCGTCGATCTGCAGCGCTGCCAGCAGTTCCTCGCGCTGCCTGCGGGAGGCGCGCAGGTACGCGGCGGGGATGTGCGGGTCGTCGGCCAGGTCGAGGTCCTTGGCCACGCGCAGCTCGTCGTCCGTCAGCTCCAGGTCGCCGAGGCCGGACAGGAACAGGCCCAGCGCCTTGGGCGTGAGCGGCAGCGAGGCCGTCGGCAGCTCCCACGCCGCGGACATGCGCACGAACACGCGGCAGAGGCCGACGCGCTCGAACAGCTGCGCCGTGGTGCGGATCGCCCAGAAGCCGCCGGTCTCACTGCAAGACTCCGTCAGCCACTGGTGTTCGGCGTCGGCCACGATCACCGTGCCGTCGGAGAACTCCACCTCGAAGCAGGGGCGGCCGGTCATCACCTCGGTCGCGGCTACGACCCGCGTCGGGCGGCCGTCGGCGCCGATCAGGAAGTCGCCCACCGCGACCGAACCCATGGTGGTCCAGCCCGACGGCGTGGGCAGCGGCGTGCCGAGGGCCAGCGCCTTGCCGACACCGGGACGGGCGGCGACGATGATCATCTGGCCGCCGTGCAGGCCGTTCGTCAGCTCGTCGAGGTCGGCGAAGCCCGTCGGGATGCCCTGCGAGATGCCGCCTCGCGACGCGATCGCGTCGATCTCGTCCATCGTCGGCTGGAGCAGGTCCTCCAGCGCCACGTAGTCCTCGGTCGTGCGGCGGTCGGTGACCTCGTAGATCGCGGCCTGCGCGCGGTCGACCACCTCGTCGACGTCCGCGCCCTCCGCCCCGTTGTACCCGAGCTGCACGATGCGCGTGCCTGCCTCGACCAGGCGGCGCAGCACCGCCTTCTCCGCCACGATCTCGGCGTAGTAGCCGGCGTTCGCGGCCGTCGGCACCGTCGCGATCAACGTGTGCAGGTACGGCGCGCCACCCACGCGCAGCAGCTCGCCGCGTCGATCGAGCTCGGCGGAGATGGTGATCGGGTCGGCGGGCTCGCCGCGGCCGTACAGGTCGAGGATGCAGTCGTAGATCGCCTGGTGCGCGGGACGGTAGAAGTCGTTCGGCGCGAGCGCCTCGATGACGTCCGCGATGGCGTCCTTGGACAGCAGCATTCCGCCGAGGACGGACTGCTCGGCGGCGAGGTCCTGGGGCGGCTGACGCTCGAATGAGGGCTCCGCCATACCCCGGTCGTCCACCAGCGCCACTGCCAAATCACCCCTGCGAAGAGTCGAGAGCCGGTGTCGTCTCCCCTAGTTGTACAGCGAGGCACCGACAATTCCGGGCGGCCACGCTGTGCGATGACCATCGCCCGTGCCGCGACGCTAGAGGGCCCCGTCCGGAGCAAGCAAACCAGCGTGTGGATCGCCCTGTGGACAACTGGGGGACAACCTGTGGATGGTTGCTCACAGGGGTGGAGGTGCTGGGGACAACCTGTTGACAACCGGTGGAGTGACAGAAATAACCCCAGCTCAGAGGCTGTGCACAAGTTGTGGAAGAAGTTGTGCGCCACACCCTCGGCGTGTCGCGAAAAACACCCTCTTCGGCGTGTCGCAGACACGTTGCCCGCACTGTTTATCCACAGGACGTGGACAGAGCGGCACTGGTCCGAACGAGCGAAAGCGCCACCCGCCCGGAGCATTCCGGGCGGGCGGCGCTTCAGCAATCGGAACCCTCGTGAAGAGCCCCCGAGGGGGTCACGTCACGAGGTTCGCATTGCGCGTGTCACTCGCCGGCGGTAACGCCGACGCCAGACTTCGCAGCACGCGGGGCCCCTTCGTCCTCCAGGAGAGTACGAAAGCTCCCCGCGTACTCAGCAACGAGCGAGCTACTCGTCCGCGGTCACGACCAGCAGCCCGAGGACTGCCCGTGTGGTCTGCGGGGGCTTGGCCCCCGCAACAGACCCTGCAGGCCTCGGCGAAGCTGCTTCAGCAGCGAGCAGCGTTCGCCGCCTCGGGGCGAACAGGGCTCGTTACTCGGCGGAGCTGGTGACGACCAGCGGGAGGGCCACGGTGACCTCCGGGTGGAGGCGAACCGTCACCGAGTGCTTGCCGGTGGTCTTGATGTGACCCGGCAGCTCGATGGCGCGCTTGTCCAGCACGGGACCACCGGCGGACTTGACGGCAGCCGCCACGTCCGACGAGGTGACCGAGCCGAACAGCTTCTTCGAACCCGCGGCCGCCTTGGCGGTCAGGGTCACGCCACCGAGGCCCTCGAGAGCGGCCTTCAGCTCCTTGGCGTGGTCCAGGTCGCGCACGCGGCGGGTGTCCTGCGCGCGGGTGATGACCTGGATCTGCTTCTGCGCACCGCGGGTCGCGACGATCGCGAGGCCGCGCGGGAGCAGGTAGTTGCGGCCGTAGCCGTCCTTGACCTCGACGATGTCGCCGGGCGCGCCAAGGCCGGAAACGTCAGCGGTGAGGATGAGCTTCATCGCGAAGGTTCCCTTCTCTTAGCGGGCGGTCGAGGTGTAGGGCAGCAGCGCCATCTCACGGGCGTTCTTCACGGCAACAGCGACGTCGCGCTGGTGCTGCGAGCAGTTGCCGGTGACACGGCGGGCACGGATCTTGCCGCGGTCGGAGATGAACTTCCGAAGCAGCGTCGTGTCCTTGTAGTCGATCAGGTTCGCGCTCTTGTCCTTGCAGAAGGCGCAGACCTTCTTCTTGGGCTTGCGCACAGGCGGCTTGGCCATGTGTCTCTAACTCCTGGAATACGCAGTGATCAGGTTCTGGATGACCGGTGCAGTCGGTCTAGAAGGGGGGCTCGTCGGCGAAACCACCCGAGCCGGCCGGCGGGGCGGAACCCCACGGGTCGTCTGCGGGCGCACCGCCGCCACCGCCGCGAGACTGCTGGCCGCCGCCGCCGAAGCCGCCGCCACCGCCGTCTCCACGGCTGACCTTGTTGACCTTCGCGGTCGCGTAGCGCAGCGAGGGGCCGATCTCGTCGACCTCCAGCTCCACGACAGTGCGCTTCTCGCCTTCCTTCGTCTCGAAGGAACGCTGGCGCAACCGTCCGGAGACGAGCACTCGCGAACCGCGGGTGAGCGACTCGGCCACGTTCTCGGCGACCTGCCGCCACACGTTGCACCGCAGGAACAGCGCTTCGCCGTCCTTCCACTCGCCGGACTGGCGGTCGAAGGTGCGGGGCGTGGAGGCGACCGTGAAGGACGCCACCGCGGCACCGCTCTGGGTGAAGCGGAGTTCCGGGTCGGCGGTCAGGTTCCCGACCACCGTGATCGTCGTCTCACCAGCCATGTCTTGGGAGCTCCCCTAATCGAGGTTCGTCAGGCCTTGACGGCCGACTTGGCGGGCTCGCGGCGCAGGACCTTCGTCCGGAGCACCGTCTCCTGCAGACCGAGCTGGCGGTCCAGTTCCTTCACCGCGTCGGGAGTCGAGGTCAGGTCGAGCACCGCGTAGATACCCTCGGTGTTCTTGTTGATCTCAAAGCTCAGCCGGCGCTTGCCCCACACCTCGACCTTCTCAACGTTGCCGCCCGTGGTGCGGATGACGTTGAGGAACGTGTCGAGAGACGGCGCGATCGTGCGCTCGTCAAGGCTGGGGTCGAGGATGACCATCACTTCGTAATGACGCATGAGGACCACTCACCTCCTGTGGACTCGCGGCCACGGGCTTTCCGTGGCAGGAGGGTCGTCGCGTCAGCAACTGAAGAAGGTTAACAGAGCGCGTCCGGCGACTACGCAGGGGTGCGGCGGAGTACCCAGGTCCGCACCAGCGCGCCCGTCACCAGCGCGAGCATCAGCACCGCGACCAGCACCGGAGCACCGACGCCACCGGGACCGCCGAGCCTGGGCAGCGCCGTCGCACGGCCGGCCGCCTGCACCGAGTCGCCCTCGAGGCCGTTGCCGTTGGACGCGCGCGGCACCTGCGAGCCGTAGCGCACGCCGGGTGACGGCGAGTACGTGCCGGGCATCGCGAACGGCAGCGAGCCGTAGGTGAACAACGGCACCCGGCCGAAGTTCGTGCCCAGCGGGTAGAGCGAGAAGTCGCGGTTGCTCGGCGCGCCCGCACCCGTGCCGGGGAGGCCGGGGGACGTGCCGGGCTGCGTTCCGGGGTTGGTGCCCGGCTGCGGCTGCTGAACGGGAGGCTTGGTCTGGCCCGGCTGCCCAACGGCCTGCTGCGACGCGTCGGCGACGGCCTTGGCGCCGTCCTGAACGGGCGCGGCGACCTGGTTCACGCCGGTCACGGTCACCTGGCAGGTGCTGGTCAGCGTCGAACGCACGGATTTGTCGAGCGTGCCGATGATCGGCCCGAGCAACGGGATCTTGTACAGCTCCGCCACCACGGCGTTCGCGATCGTGCCGCCGCTGATGGTCGTGGTGCCCGCCTGCACCGCGCCGATCGGAATGGGCGGGAGCTGCGAGAACGTCTGCCTGAACGGGTCCGCGAGCGGCGGTCCGAGCAGGGGGATCGCACGGATCAGGTCCGTGATGGGCTGGGTGACCGCGCCGGGGCTGAGTGAGACCGGGGTGCCGGGCGCGCCCTGCACGGACGTGGCGCAACTGCCCACGACGATGGGCGCCGCGGCGGTGGCCGGGGTGAGGCCGACCGAGGCGGAGACCAGCGCCAGCAGCGTCGCGGCGGTGACGCTCAGCAGTCGCATGTGAACTCCTTTCCTACTCCCTAGTAGTAACGACCGTAGGTCCTGGTCGTGACGTAGACCATCCCCAGTTTTTTCAATTACTCCTATCGGCGGCGGCTGCGATGGCGTTATGGACGCCGACTACCCTCCTGTTCATGCGCATCGGGGCCCATGTACGCGACGACGACCCGGTCGGCGCCGCGGCCGAACGCGGGGCCGACGTCGTCCAGTTCTTCCTGTCGGATCCCCAGGGCTGGAAGAAGCCCAAACCTCATCCGCAGACGGATGCCCTGCTCGCCTCCGAGCTCGAGGTGTTCATCCACGCCCCGTACATGATCAACATTGCGTCGCTGAACAACAAGATCCGAATTCCGTCCAGGAAGAACGTGATCCAGCACGCGGAGGCCGCCGCGACGGTGGGCGCGAAGGGCCTGATCGTCCACGGCGGACACGTCACGAAGGGCGAGGACCCGACGGAGGGCTTCGCGAACTGGCGCAAGTTCTTCGAGCGCCAGGTCGCGGAGGGCGGCTTCGCGGTCCCGATCCTGATCGAGAACACGGCGGGCGGCGACAACGCCATGGCCCGCTCGTTCGACTCCCTCAAGCTGCTCTGGGACGCGGTCGGCGAGTTCGGCGCGGGCTTCTGCCTCGACACCTGCCACGCGTTCGCCGCCGGTGAGGACCTCGTCGGCATCGTCGATCGGGTGAAAGCGATCACCGGCAGGATCGACCTCGTGCACCTCAACAGCTCGCGCGACGAGTTCGGCTCCTCGCGCGACCGGCACGACAACATCAAGACTGGCACGATCGACGCCGATCAGCTGGTGGCCGTGGCCGCCGGCGCCGGATGCCCCGTCGTGGTGGAGACACCGGACGAGGGTCAGGCCGACGACATCACCTTCCTGCGCGACCGCGCCGGCCGGTGAACACCGTGCACGAGGTGGTGAGCGTGACGCCCGAGCGAGGCGACGCCGGGCGTGTCGTGAACCGCTTCGGCAGGTCCGCCGCTGCCGTGCTCGTGCTGCTGTGCGGGCTCACGCTGCTGCTGGGCTTCATCAACAAGGACCGCTGCACCGGTCCCGCGTTCGACCAGTGGGGCCGCACGCAGCCCGACTACGACGAGCGCAACAAGGAAGACGTCTGCTACTCCGACATCCAGCACCTCTGGATCGGGCGCGACATCGACCGGCACGTCTTCCCGTACGTCGACGGCGGCATCAACGACAAGGGCGTCCTCGTCGGCGGCTCGGTCGAGTACCCGGTGCTCTCCGGCCTGATCATCTGGGCGGGCGCGATCTTCGCGCACAACGACGCGGAGTACCTGCTCTACTCGTCGCTGCTGATGGCGCCGTTCGGCCTGCTCACGGGCTGGTTGCTCGGCAAGCTCGCCCGCTGGCGCGCGTTGCTGTGGGCGATCGGGCCACCGCTGATCCTCTACGCGTTCCACAACTGGGACCTGCCGGTCGTGCTGTGCTCGGCCGCCGCGGTCTACGTGGTGCACCGCTGGAACCGGCCCCTGGTCGAACGGGCGACGGTCGCGTCGGTCCTGCTCGGGCTCGGGTTCGCGTTCAAGGTGTACCCGGCGGCGTTCGTGCTGCCGCTGATGCTCTTCGTCGCCACCGGCGGCTGGCGCGGCCAGGAGCTGCCGGAGGGCAAGAAGATCGACGTCGTCGGCGCGCTCAAGGTCGGGTTCGCGTCGATCATCACGGTCGTGCTGGTCAACCTGCCGTTCGCGATCGCCGGCTACGACGGCTGGCTCGCGTCGTTCGAGTTCCAGCAGCTGCGCCGGGTCGACATCACCACGAACTCCATCTGGTACTGGGGCCTGCGCCCGTTCATCGGCGACGAGGCGATGCAGTCGCTGGTCGGTGTCGTCTCGCCGATCACGATCCTGGTGTCGTTCGCGATCGCGGCGGGCTACGGCTGGCTGCGGTTCAGGCGCGAGGGCTCGTACCCGTGGATCGCGGTGTCCGGCGCGATGCTGTGCGGCTTCATGCTGCTGCACAAGGTCCACTCGCCGCAGTACACGTTGTGGCTGGTGCCGTTCCTGGTGCTGCTGCGCGTGCGGCTGATGTGGGCCTTCGCCTACTTCGCGGTCGACCTGGCCATGGGGATCGGGATCTTCCGCTGGTTCTGGGCGATCGAGTTCGGTCAGCCCGCCGGGATCTACGACAGCTTCTCCGCGCAGGCCGTGATGATCGGTGTGTGGGGTCGTGCGGCGCTGCTCGTCGCGCTGTTCGTGGCGTTCCTCAAGGCCAGGGACGTCACCGAGGACGACCACGAAGATCTGAAGTTCATCCGCGGGGCCGTAGCCGCGAAGAGCTGACCGGCCGCAGACTCACCCCGTGAGGGTGATCATCGTGCTGGCGCTGCTGCTGGCCTGCGGTGCCTCCGGCGTGCACGAGCCGTCGGCGGTGATCCGCTGGCTGCCCGTGTGGCAGGCGGTGCCGACCCTGTCCGCGTCGGTGCCCGACCAGAGCGTGCGGACGACGGTCGACCTCGGCGCGGGCGGAACGTCGGTCCGCGTGCGCCTGTCGAACCTGATGGGCGTCAAGCCGGTCCGCGTCGAGCAGGTCAGCGTGACGGCGAACGGCGAGACGCGGCAGTTGACGTTCCGGCGTTCCCGCGGCGTCACGATCCCCGCCCGCGACGAGGTCCGCAGTGACGCGGTGCAGCTGACCGTCACGAAGACGCTGGAGATCAGCACGTACGCCCCGGCCGGTACACCGTGCCAGGCACGCGCACACCGCACGATCACGTCGACGCGGCAGCAGATCTGCCTCGTCTCGGCGGTCGAGGTCGCGGGCTTCACGGCGCCGGGCGCGGTCGTGGCGTTCGGTGACTCGATCACCGAAGGGTTCTACGAGGACAACTGGCCGTCGCTGGTCCAGACCGACCACGCGGTGCTCAACGCCGGCATCAACGGCAACGGCGTGGTGTTCGGCGACGCGCCGATGATCACCCGCGTGCACCGGGACGTCCTGTTCAGCGACGAGGTGCGCAAGGTCGTGCTGCTCGGCGGCATCAACGACATCCAGAGCGGCGTCAGCGCGGAGAACGTCATCGCGGGCATCCGCACCGTCCAGCTGCGGTGCGAGAAGGAGAACGCGCGGTTCTTCGTCGGCACCATCACGCCGTGGCGGGGCTGGGTGAACTGGACCGAGGAGAGGGAGCAGCAACGGCAGAAGGTGAACGCGTGGATCCGCGCCACCTTCCCCGGTGCCTTCGACTTCGACGCCGCGGTGCGCGACCCCGCCGATCCGCTCAGACTGCGTCCGGAGTTCGACTCCGGTGATCACCTGCATCCGAACGCGGCCGCATTCGGTGCGATGGCTCGCCTCGTGCGGGTGTGACGACCTGCCGGTCCGGTGCATCGGCCAGAACGCCGGCCAACGGGTCCTCGCCCGTCATGCGCACGAGGTCCCGCTCCGGGTGGTAGATCTCCTTCAGGATGATCACGCACAGCAGGATGACGGCGACGTCCCGCAGCAACACGGCACCGAGGAACCAGTCGATCGGCAGCCCCTTGTTGTCCACGCCGAGGTAGAAGTACATCCGCGGCACCCACACGAGCGCGTCGACCGCCATCCACGCCAGCAGCAGCTTCCAGCGCGGCAACGCCAGCACGGCCAGAGGCACCAGCCACAACGAGTACTGCGGGCTCCACACCTTGTTCGTCAGCAGGAACGCCGCCACGACGAGGAACCCGAGCTGGGCGAGCCGCGGCCGCGTCGGAGCAGAGAGCGCCACGTACGCGATGCCGGCGCAGCAGACGAGGAACAGCACCATGCTGACCGTGTTGAGCACCGTCGGCGGCTGCCCCTGCTGGAGTCCGGGGTCGAAGCCCGGCCACCCCGTCCACTGCACCAGCACGTTGTAGAGCGTGTCCGGGTCCGCGTTGCGCTCGGTGTTGAGGCGGAAGAACTCTCGCCACCCCGTCTGCGAGGCCGGGTTCAGGGCGATCGGCGCGTTGACGAGCGCCCACGCGCCGATGGCCGACGCAGTGGTGGTGAGCCCTGCCTTCATCCGGTTGGAACGCCAACACAACAACAGCAACGGCCCGAGCAGGAACAACGGGTAGAGCTTCGCCGCACCACCGAGCCCCAGCATCACACCGGCGAGCGCGGGTTTCTTCCGCGCCCACGCCAGCAGACCAGCCGTGGCGAACGCTGTGGCGATCGTGTCGAAGTTGGTGAACGCGTGGACGATGACCAACGGCGACACCGCGACCAACGCCGCGTCCCACATCCGCCGCCGCGCGATCCGGGCGACCGAGAACACCGTCACGAGCCACGCCACGGCCAGCCAGAACGCCGTGACGTTGAAGAACACGATCACCGTCATCGGCAGCCCCGGCACGAGCGCCACGAGCCCCTGCGCCACCCGCGCGTTGAGCCACATGAACAGCCCGGTCACCACCGGGTACTCCATGTACCTGATGTGCTCGGTCGGCTTGCCCTCGTCGTCCTTCCACGACGTGATGTACGGGAAGGCACCGCGCTGGTCGAGCCGTTCCGCGGTGTAGAGCGGCACGGTGTCGGAGTAGCAGAGGGCGGTGAACTGCCTGCTGCCGCGCCAGTCCAGCTGCACGACACCCTTGTCGTCCACGTACTGCTGGATGCACGGCGACTTCTGCACCCAACCGGCCAGCAACGTCAGCACGGCCAGCAGCAGGATCACCCGCGCGGCCGTCCAGAAGTAGTTCCTGCCGACCTGCGCGTGCTCGCCGAGCGGGCCGCCGAAGGGTCTGCTCAGGGAGCGTGCGAGCGACTCGGTCCAGGTCGGGGCGACCCGCTCGGAGTGGGTGAGCGAGTCGGTGTCCTCGGAGAGGTCCGCGGTCGACGACTCTGCGGCTGACGACTCTGCGGCTGACGACTCTGCGGCTGACGACTCTGCGGCTGACGACTCCGCGGCTGACGACTCTGCGGGAACCTCGGCAGGGCTGCTGGGCACGTGGCGGATGTTACGGCCAAGACCGTTTCGCCGTGGTCAACATCCCGGACCGTCTTCTTCCCCGCTGGCCCCGCGAGAGCAGGGCGACGGAGGTCGTGTCCGGCAAGAAGTGAAAGCGCAGAAAAACGAAGGGGCCCTGGTGCGATGTGCACCAGGGCCCCTTCACTCATGGGCTTGTCCCGTCACCGGGCGGCGGATCACCGGGTTTCGGTTTGGGGGTCGTGGTCGTGGTCTTGCCACCCGTCGTCGGCGGACACAGGAAGCCGGTGCACGGCTCGTTCGGGTCCGTCTGCGTCGGCCTCGTCGGCCTCGTCGGTTCGTCCGTCGGCTGCGTCGGCTGGTTGTTGGCCGGCTGGCTCGACGACGGCGGGTTCGACTTCGCCGGCGGGTTGTACTGGTTCAGCGGCTTGGCCTTCGCGAACCGCTCCATCTGCGTGCCGGCCAGCGCCTTGTTCATGAACGCCTGCCAGATCCTGCCGGGCACACCGGAACCGAAGATGTTGGCACCCGACTTGTCGCGGATGGGCAGGTTGCCCTCGTTGCGACCGACCCACACGGCGGCCGAGATGGACGGCGTGTAGCCGACCATCCACGCCTTCGAGTTGAGGCCCGCACCCTGACCCGCGCTCTCGGAGAGTTCGTGCGTACCGGTCTTGCCGGCGCACTCACGACCGCCCGCACACGGGATGTTGGAGCTCTTCGGAATCTCCTTCAGCACGTCGGTGACGTTGTCGGCGATGTCCTGGCTCTTCGTCTGGTCCGGGTCGAACGCCGAGATCGGCTGGTCCGCGTGCTGGTAGAGCACGGAACCGTCCGGGCCGGTGATCTTCACGATGAAGAACGGCGCGCGGTAGACACCGCGGGCTGCGAACGTCGCGTACGCCGACGCCATGTCGAACGGCCGGACGACCGCCTGGTCACCACCGAGGGCGATACCACCGTTCGGGGTGCCGCCGTCCTCACCGACCAGCAGCTTCTTCGGACCGTTGCCGATGTTGACCTGCTCCGGGATACCTGCCTGGTGCGCGGCCTTGACGGTCTTCGCGACGCCGACGTCGTTGACGACCATGTCGTAGAACACGGTGTTCAACGACTTGATCATCGCCGTGCGGACCGGGCACTCCTTGCCGCACGAGTTGTCGTTGCCGGAGTTGCGGATCGGCGTCGAGACACCCGGGAACTTGCGGGGCGACGTGCCGTCGTAGGTCGTGCCGAGGCCCTTGCCGTTCTGCAGCGCCGCGACGAGGTCGAACGCCTTGAACGACGAGCCGGGCTCCTGGAGCGTGCCCTTCGCGTAGTCGAAGCTGCCTCGGCCGTCACGGCCGCCCCAGTAGGCGCGGACCGCACCCGAGGTCGGGTCGATGGCCGTGAGCGACGTCTTCAACGCCTCCGGCTGACCGCCCTTGACCATGATCTCGTCCACGGCCTCCTCGGCCGCGGTCTGCATCTTCGGGTCGATCGTGGTCTGGATCGTGACGCCGGTCTTCTGCGCCTGCTCGAACGTGACGTTGGTCTTCTCGAGCTCGAGGGCTTCCTGGATCTGGTCGACGATCAGACCGCGCGGGCCGTCGAGCGACTTCGGCTGCGTCTCGGCGAACGCCAGCGGCTGCGGCCACTGCTGCGCGTCGTAGTACGCCTGGTCGATCCAGTTCTTCTGGAGCATCTGACCCATGACGTACTTCCACTGCTTCTGCGAGTGCTCCTTGTCCTCGGACCAGGAGGGCGTCTGGATCATCGCCGCGATCAGCGCCGCCTCGGAAGGAGTGAGGTCCTTCATGTCCTTCTTGTAGTAGACCTGCGCCGCGGCCTTGAAGCCGTTCGCGCCACGTCCGAAGTACACGGTGTTGAGGTAGGCCGTGAGGATCGTGTTGTGGTCCGACTCGTTGCTCATCTTGAAGGCCTTGACGACCTCCGTGAACTTGCGGGCGAGAGTCGGGTCCTCCTTGCCGGTGGCCTTCTTGATGTACTGCTGCGTCAGACCGGAACCACCACCGGAACCGCTGGTCACCTGGAACCAGGCCGCACGGAGGATGGCCTTGGCGTCGAAGCCGGGGTTCTCGTAGAAGTCCGCGTCCTCGGCTGCCAGCACCGCGTGCTTGACGGTCTCGGGGATCTCGTCGTACGTCAGCATCGTGCGGTTCTCGCCGGGCGCGGTGATCTTGGTCATCTCGCTGTTGTCGGCGTACTGCAGCGTGATCGTCTTGTTCTGGTCAGCCGCGATGTCCTCGGGCTTGGGCCAGTCGACGAGCGGGTACGCGATCGCGACCGCGATCACCGGGCCGAGAAGCATCAGGCCGAGCGCGACGAACGCACCGATCCGGACGCGCTTCCAGATCTTCTTCTTCCTCAGACGACGCTCCTCCTCTTCGGTGAGCTCCGGCTCGTCGTCGTAGTACTCGTCCTCGTCGTCGACGCCACCCGCGAGCAGGAACTCGTCCTCGGGCTCGCGGTGCGTGAGGAGGTCGGGTTCGCGCTGCGGCGGCCGGTTGACCGGTGGCAGCTGCGTGGTCCGCTCCTCGCCCGGCCTGCGCGGGGGCACGCCGGGGCGGCCGGGACCGCCCTGCGGGGCGCCGCCGGGACCGTTCGGGCCACCGGGACGACGACCGCCGGGAGGCGGTGCGATAGGCACGCCACCGGGAGGTGTCGGAGGCCGGTTACCCGGCCCGCCCGGCCCACCGGGACCGCTCACGGGCCCCTGCGGCCGCCCTGGGCCGCCCTGGGGACCGCCTGGTCCGTTCGGGCGGCCTGGGGGCTGCTGCTGTGGGAAACCACCGGGTGGCGTGCCACCCTGGGGAGGGCGTGCGAAACCACCGGGTGGAGTGCCCGGTCGTGGCTGATTCGGGACATCGCGCCTCGTGCCGCCGCCGTCCGGGTCGTCCCCGGTCGGCCACTGCGGCTCGCCTCCGCGCTGCCGGTCATCATGCTGGTCGTTCACGTGAAAAGGCCTCCCAGACCGGCGTGCATCAGCACGCGGTTCGGTGGTCGTACTTCGTTCGGAGCAGTGTCACCTGTGGGTCATTCCGCCGCAGTCCTCCTGCGTGGCTTTTCCAGCCCACGCTTCCCCAGGACGTATGACTGCACCAGGTGGTTCCAACTGCACGTGCGACAAACTTCAACGACGTACACCGTGAACTCGTCGAAGAGGGTTGCCATCTTCACCAGTTCTTCAGGCGCGCGCGCTGAGCCGGTCGCGTGCTTGAGCTCGTCGCCGTAGACCCACGACACGTTCGTGAGGGGTTCTTTCCGGCACACCGGGCATGGCACTTCGGTCGCCGTTCCGTGGAACTTCGCAGCTCGCAGCAGGTACGGGGACGCGTCGCAGACCTCCATGGTGCCCGTGCGGCCGGCATAGACCTCCGCCAGCAGCGCACGCCGCTGCAGCGAGTAGTCCACCACCTGCCGTTGGGTCAACACGTGACCAGAGTACGTGCCGACCGCTTTCCGATGATGGGCCGTTCAGGGCAGCAACGTTCGGCGCGATATGACGGTGTGCCACATCCCACAGTGAGAAGGGGCCATCGATGTATCGCGGCGATATAATCACCTCACCTATCGGTGCAGGTGCGAGGAGGTGACTCGTGTTCGAGTTCGCGCTGCTCGGCCTGCTGCACGAGGCGCCCATGCACGGCTACGAGCTGCGCAAGCGCTTGCACGACCTGCTCGGAGCGTTTCGCGCGTTCTCCTACGGATCGCTGTACCCAACATTGCGGCGACTCCAACGTGCGGGCCTGATCGTGGAGGAGGGGCCGGAGGAGTCGGCTCTTTCTTGGGGACGTCGGGCTCGCAAGGTCTACAAGCTGACTCCCGAGGGCAAGGAGCGGTTCGCCGACCTCCTGGCCAACGCGGGGCCGCAGACCTGGGACGACGACTCGTTCGGAGTCCACCTGGCGTTCTTCTCGCGCACACCGGCCGAGATCAGGATGCGAATCCTGGAAGGCAGGAGGAGGTGTGTCGAGGAACGCAGGGAGGGACTCCGCGAGCGGCTCGCGAAGACGGGTGAGCAGATCGACCGCTACACCCGCGAGCTGCACAGGCAGGGGCTCGAGAGCACGGAGCGCGAGGTGCGGTGGCTCAACGAGCTCATCGCGCACGAACAGTCCGAGCAGGACGAGTAGTACTCATCGTTGATCAAGGAGGACTCGGCAATGGGCGAAAACCGCCGCACCGTTCGAGTGGCCATCGTCGGGGTTGGCAACTGCGCGGCGTCGCTGGTGCAGGGCGTCCACTACTACCGTGACGCCGACCCGAGCACCCGCGTGCCCGGCCTGATGCACGTGCAGTTCGGTGACTACCACGTGCGCGATGTCGAGTTCGTCGCAGCGTTCGACGTCGACGCGAAGAAGGTCGGTGTCGACCTGGCCGAAGCGATCGTGGCCAGCGAGAACAACACGATCAAGATCGCGGACGTGCCCCCGCTGGGCGTCGTCGTGCAGCGTGGTCACACCTTCGACGGTCTCGGCCGGTTCTACCGCGAGACGATCGAGGAGTCGGACTTCGAGCCGGTCGACGTCGTCGCGGCGCTGCGCGAGGCCGAGGTCGACGTGCTCGTGTCGTACCTGCCGGTGGGTTCCGAAGAGGCCGACCGCTTCTACGCCCAGTGCGCCATCGACGCCGGTGTGGCGTTCGTCAACGCCCTGCCGGTCTTCATCGCGTCGGACCCGGAGTGGGCGGAGAAGTTCCGCGCGGCCGGCGTGCCGATCGTCGGTGACGACATCAAGTCCCAGGTCGGCGCCACCATCACGCACCGCGTGCTGGCGAAGCTCTTCGAGGACCGGGGCGTCCAGCTCGACCGCACCATGCAGCTGAACGTGGGCGGCAACATGGACTTCCTGAACATGAAGGAACTGGAGCGACTGGAGTCCAAGAAGGTCTCCAAGACCCAGGCCGTCACCTCCCAGGTCGACCGCGAGATGGGCAAGCGCAACGTCCACATCGGTCCGTCGGACTACGTGGCGTGGCTCGACGACCGCAAGTGGGCCTACGTGCGCCTGGAGGGCCGCGCGTTCGGCGATGTGCCGCTGAACCTCGAGTACAAGCTGGAGGTCTGGGACTCCCCGAACTCGGCGGGCATCATCATCGACGCGGTGCGCGCGGCGAAGATCGCCCTCGACCGGGGCATCGGCGGCCCGATCCTCTCGGCGTCGTCCTACTTCATGAAGTCCCCGCCCGTGCAGTACTCGGACTCCGAGGCCCACGAGGCCGTCGAGGCGTTCATCCGCGGCGAGGCCTGAGTTTGATCGGCGCGAAAAGCACGTTCGGGCCGCTAGATGGGCCAGAACGTGCTTTTCGCGCCAAAACCGGTCAGCGCTTCGAGAGCCGCAGCTTCTGCCAGCTGCCGTCCGCGGTCCACCCGCCGTCGACGGGCAGCGCGACGCCGTTGACGTACCGCGCGTTGTCGCTCGCCAGGAACCGCACGGCCTGAGCGATGTCGTCGGGCGCCGCGAACCGGCCCATGGGCACGTGGTCGGTGATGTCCTGGTCGACGTAGTAGCCGCCGGCCTGCGACTCGACGTCCATCTCGGTCTTGACCCAGCCGGGGCACACCGCGTTGACCCTGATCCCGCGCCCGCCCCACTCGACGGCGAGCGTGCGGGTGAGCCCGATCAGCCCGTGCTTGGTCGTGTTGTAGGCCGCCCGGTCCGCCACGCCCCGCAGCCCGGCGACCGACGCGATGTTGACGACGCAGCCGCTGCCCTGCTCGAGCATGACCTTGCCGAGTGCCTGGGTGAGCAGGAACGGTCCGGTCAGGTTGACCGCCATGACCCGTTCCCACTGGTCGAGCGACGTCTGTTCGAACGGCACGATGCCGGCGATCCCCGCGTTGTTGACCAGCACGTCGACCCGGCCGTGGGTGTCCACGACGTGATCGGTCAGCCGCCGCACGTCCTCGGCGCTGGCGACGTTGCCGACGATCCCGTTCTTGCTCTCCTGCAGGTCGAACCCGACGACGGCGAACCCGTCCTCGCGCAGCACGTCGGCGATCCGCAGTCCCATGCCCTGCGCCGTGCCGGTGACCACAGCAACTCGTTGCGTCATGCGCGCCACGTTAAGGGTTCATTCAGGTGTTCGTGCAGCGCGCGGGCCTGCGCCGAGGTGGCGGAGACCGCCCTGCGCGATCTTCACATCGAACACGTGTGACGGGCGCTATGGTCGCGCGGTGCGCACGCTCCTCGTCGCCCTCCCCGGCCTGGTCCTCGCCGCCATCGGCCTGACCCACCCGCACTATCTCGACGCGTCCACCGCCCAGTGGTGGCAGAACATGCACATCATCCTGGCGGTGATCTTCCCGCTCCTCGCTGCCGCGCAATGGGTTCTGCTCGACGAGGCCCCGAAGCTCGTGCGCTACCCCGCCAGGCTGGCCGCGTTCGGTTATGCCGTGTTCTACGGCGCGCTCGACGCGTTGGCCGGCATCGGCGGCGGTGCGATGACGTTGGCGAACGGCGGGCGCAGTGACGCGGACGCGCCGATCTTCAAGATCGGTAACCAGCTCGGGACCGTTGGCGCGTGGTGCTTCTTGGCGGCGAGCGCCGCGATCGCGGTGTGCGCACTGCTCAAGCACAGGCTCAAGGCGATCCCCGGAGCCGCCTTCCTGCTCTTCGGCAGCTACCTGTTCCTCGACAGCCACATCTACTGGCCGAAGGGCGTCATCGCCTGCACCTGCATCGCCATCGGTCTGGCCGCGACCAGTTACGCCAGCGCGTCCGGCAGGTCGGCGATCGAGGACAGCACCCGCACCTGAGCCAGCACGTCGGGAGCGGGCGGGAAGTGCGGGTTCGGCACGGCCAGCACGGTCATCTCGGCTGCCAGGGCGGCTCGAAGCCCGTTCGTGGAGTCCTCGACGGCGTAACAAGAGGTGGGAACAACCCCGAGCCGTGACGCCGCCAGCAGGTAGACGTCCGGCGACGGCTTGCCGGCGGCGCACTCCTCCGAGGACACCGCGACGGGTACCGGCAACCCGGTCACGTCGAGGAACACCTTGATCAGCACGGCCGGTGCAGAGGACGCGATCGCCACCGGGAACCGGTCGGCCACGGCACGAACCGCGTCCACGGCGCCCGGAATCACCGGCAGATGAGCGGCGTACGCCTTCTCCATCTCCGCGATCACGCCGGCCGACGCTTCGGCAGGCGCGAGCTGAACGCCGACGGCCTCGACCAGGTACGCGCCCCACTCCGGCGTCGACATGCCCTGCATCGCGCGAGTCGCCTCGGGAGTCCAGACACCGCCGTGCGACGCCGCGAACGACTGGCGCACCTCGTCCCACACCTGCTCGGAGTCGATCAGCACGCCGTCGAGGTCGAAGATCACCGCTGCCACCCCTGAACCGTACCTGTGGCGCATGATACTTCGCCATGCTAATCAAAATCTGTTAGGTTAGCTAAGTGAATTTCAAGGCTCAGCCCAAGCAGGTGTGGATCACGGCGTTCGCCGCGGTCATCGCCTTCATGGGGATCGGGCTCGTGGACCCGATCCTGTTGTCCATAGCGGAGGGTCTGCACGCAACACCCGCGCAGGTCACCCTCCTCTTCTCCTCCTACCTGGGCGTCCAGGTCGTCGCGATGCTCTTCACGGGTGCCGCCACAGCGAGGTTCGGGGCCAAGCGCACGCTCGTCGGCGGGCTCGCGCTGATCGTCGTCGCCACGCTGGCGTGCTCGGCGGCGGGGAGCATCGGCCAGCTGGTCGGCCTGCGGGCCGTCTGGGGGCTCGGCAACGCGTTCTTCATCGCCACCGCGCTCAGCGTCATCGTCGGTGCGGCGAGCGGTGGGCAGAAGGGCGCGATCCTGCTCTACGAGGCCGCGCTCGGTCTCGGCCTGAGCGTCGGGCCGCTGCTCGGCGCGTTGCTCGGCAGCTTCTCGTGGCGCGGGCCGTTCCTCGGCACGGCGATCCTGATGGCCATCGCGCTGATCCTTTGTGCAACATTCCTCGCCAAGGACTCGCACGAGGAACGTCCGAGGATTCGCCTGCTCGACCCTCTCCGGGCGCTCCGCCACCCGGTCCTGCTGCGCACCTCGACCGGTGCCGCGCTCTACACGGCCGCCTTCTTCACGGTGCTCGCCTGGTCGCCGTTCGTCCTGCGGTGGGGCGCCGTCGAGATCGGATTGATCTTCTTCGGCTGGGGCGTCTGCGTCGCGGTCTCCAGCGTGTTCCTCGCACCGCGGCTCGCGGACCGCGTCGGTGAGAAGACCGCAATCATCGGATCTGTGCTGGCGTTTGCCGTTCTCATGCTGCTGATGGCGGTGCCGAGCAAGCCGTTGCTGGTGGTCGCCGTCGTCGTCAGCGGCCTCGTCTCCGGTCTGCTCAACACGCTCTTCACCGGCACCGCGATGAGCGTCAGCGACGCGCCGCGGCCGGTCGCCAGCGCCGGGTACAACTTCCTCCGCTGGCTCGGTGGCGCGCTGGCTGCGACGTTCGTCAGCCACCTCGCGCAGCCGTTCGTCGTGGCGGCGATCCTCTGTCTGGTCGCGGCGGGACTGTTGACGCTCAACCGGACGGACACAAGGGACGTTCCGTCCGAAGCTGTCCTCGCGGGTGAACAACTTGTGGGTTAACAAAGCATGAACGGCCGCATACGGTCGGTGGCGGTTCCCGCACCGACCGTAGGAGGCCACCACCATGATCCCCCTGCCGCTCGTCAACCACCGGATCGGCAGAGCAGCGATGACCTGCGAGTACCGCTGCGGGGACGCGTGCTTCCACGACGTCCCGAACACGTCGGACAACCCCTACTTCGGCGACCTCGTCAGCCGTCGCACCGCGCTCAAGGCCGGTGCGGTCGTCGCGGCCGCCGCCACCGTGTCGATGCCGGCGACCGCCGCCGCTGCCGAACCTGAGGCCAAGGGGCGTCCGACCAGGGGGCTCGACTTCAAGCCCGTCGAGGTCAACACCAAGGACGAGGTCGTCATCCCCGAGGGGTACGAGCAGGGGGTCGTGATCCGGTGGGGCGACCCGCTCTTCCCCGGCGTCCCCGAGTTCGACTTCGACCACCAGACGGCCGCGAAGCAGGAGAAGCAGTTCGGCTACAACTGCGACTTCGCCGCGATCCTGCCGCTCGACCCGCTGGAGCTCACGGGTCTCATGATCACCAACCACGAGTACACCAGCGAGAAGCTGATGTTCCGCGGTTACGACCCGAACAACCCCACCGAGGAGCAGGCGAAGATCGGCTGGGCCGCGCACGGCCTGTCGGTGTTCATGATCAAGCGCTCGCTGTTCTCCGGCCACTACCGGCCCAGGTTCAGCAGGTACAACCGCCGGATCACCCTCAACACGGCGTTCGAGGTGCGCGGTCCGGCCGCGGGCAGCGACCTGCTGAAGACGTCCGTCGATCCCACGGGCAAGAAGGTCTTCGGCACCATCAACAACTGCTCCGGCGGCGTCACGCCGTGGGGCACGATCCTGTCCGGCGAGGAGAACTTCAACCAGTACTTCGCCAACGCCGCCGGCCGCAACGACCCGCGCCTGACCCGCTACGGCGTCGTCGGCAACGCCACCACCCGCAAGTGGGAGCGCTTCGACAAGCGCTGGGACCTCGCGCAGGAACCCAACGAGGTCAACAGGTTCGGGTGGGTCATCGAGCTCGACCCGCACGACCCGGACTCGACGCCGGTCAAGCACACGCACCTGGGCCGGTTCAAGCACGAGACCGCGAACATCCGCGTCGCCGACGACGGCCGCGTGGTCGCGTACTCCGGTGACGACGAGCGGTTCGAGTACATCTACAAGTTCATCTCCAACGGCAAGATGAAGCACGGCAACAGCAAAGCCGCGCGCCGCCACAACATGACGCTGCTCGACGACGGCACGCTCTACGTCGCGCGCTTCAAGGGCGACAGCCCCGCGTCCGAGATCGACGGCACCGGAAAGCTGCCCAGCGACGGGAAGTTCGACGGCACCGGCGAGTGGATTCCGCTGGCAGCGGGCAACAAGTCGTTCGTGCCGGGCATGACCGCCGAGGAGGTGTACGTCTTCACGCGCCTCGCCGCGGACAAGGTCGGTGCGACCAAGATGGACCGTCCCGAGGACATCGAGTGCCACCCGCGCACCGGCACGGTCTACTGCGCGCTCAGCAACAACGTCGAACGCGGCGTCGTCGCGGGCAAGGAGGGCCCGACCGAGCCGAACCCGCGCATCAACAACCGCCACGGCCAGGTGCTGGAACTGACCGAACGGCGCGGCGACGCGCTCGCGCTGACGTTCAACTGGGGGCTCTTCCTCGTCTGCGGCTTCCCGGACGACCCGAACACCTATTTCGGCGGCTACGACAAGACGCAGGTCAGCCCCATCTCCAGTCCGGACAACGTGGCGTTCGACCGCCACGGCAACCTGTGGATCTCCACGGACGCGGACGGCAAGCTCGACGGGCTCAACGACGGCCTCTACGGCGTGCCGCTGGAGGGACCGGAACGCGGGCACCTGAAGCTCTTCCTCACCGTGCCGCGCGGCGGCGAGACGTGCGGGCCGGTGATCGGCGAGAGGGTCATCACGGTGTGCGTGCAGCACCCCGGCGAGATCGACGGGGCGACCGCGGACAAGCCGGTCTCGCACTGGCCGGACGGCGGCACGTCGCAACCCCGGCCGTCGGTCGTCGCGGTGTGGCGCAAGGGCCGTCGTCAGCTGGGCGAAATCGGTTGATCACGCTGCGTGCTGTGATCGTTCGGGAGTAGAACGAGTTCGCCTGCCGTTCATCTCTTGGACGGCAGGCGATCTCGTTGGGCTCTTAGGTTCGGCCAGTTCCCACACTGACCGATCTCGGAGGCCTGCGTGTCTTCATCCACCGATCGGGGCCGCCGCCTGCTGCCCCTGCTCCCGACGAACCACCCGCTCGGGCGTCAGGCCGTCACCTGCGAGTTCCGCTGCGGCAACGCCTGTGCGCACGAGGCGCCCAACACCACGCAGAACGCGTACTTCGGTGACGTCGTCAAGGAGGTCGTGAGCCGCCGCGGCATGCTCAAGGCCGGCGCTGTCGTCGCGGTCGCGGGTGCCGGTGCGCTCGCGCTGTCCGGTTCGGCCGCCGCTGCTCCGGTGAACGTCGACGTCGACCTGGACCTCGGTGCCGGCCGCGACCCCGGCGGTCTCAACTTCGAGCCGGTGCAGCCCAACACCCTCGACGAGATCGTCACGCCGAAGGACTTCCAGCAGAACGTCGTGATCCGCTGGGGCGACCCCGTGCTGCCGGACGCGCCGAAGTTCGACTTCGACAACCAAACCCCCGAAGCGCAGGCCAAGCAGTTCGGTTTCAACAACGACTTCTGCGGTCTCGTCCCGGTGCCCGGCTACCACGACAGCTGGCTCATGGTGAGCAACCACGAGTACACGTCCGAGTCCTTCATGTTCAAGGACTGGGCCGCGGACAAGGTCACCGAGAAGCACGCCAAGATCGCGTGGGCCGCACACGGCCTGTCGATCGTGATGGTCGACCGCGACCCCCGCACGGGCAAGCTGTTCGTCTGCCCGGACGACATGGAGAAGTACAACCGCCGGATCACGCTCACCACGCCGTTCGAGGTGCGCGGTCCCGCCGCCGGTTCGAAGTACCTCAAGACCTCCGCCGACCCGACGGGCAAGGTCGTGCTGGGCACGCAGAACAACTGCTCCGGTGGCGTCACGCCGTGGGGCACGATCCTGTCCGGCGAGGAGAACTTCAACCAGTACTTCGCGAACGGCGGCCAGGTCACCGACCCCGACACCAAGGCCAAGTTCGCCCGCTACGGCATCACCGGCGGCGCGACCACGCGCAAGTGGGAGAAGTTCGACAAGCGCTTCGACCTGCTGCAGGAGCCGAACGAGGCCAACCGCTTCGGCTGGATCGTCGAGATCGACCCGCTCGACCCGAAGTCGACGCCGGTCAAGCACACCGCGCTCGGCCGCTTCAAGCACGAGGGCGCGAACGTCATCGTCGCCAAGGACGGCCGTGTCGTCGCGTACATGGGTGACGACGAGCGTTTCGACTACATGTACAAGTTCGTCACCGACGAGCGCTACATGAAGGGCAACTCGAAGCGCGCCCGCGAGCACAACAAGCGCCTGCTGGACAAGGGCACGCTCTACGTCGCCAAGTTCACCGGCGACAGCCCCGCCGCCGAGATCACCGGTGACGGCACGCTGCCCAAGGACGGCGAGTTCGACGGCAGCGGCGAGTGGATCGCCCTCGCGCACAACGACAAGTCGTTCGTCCCCGGCTTCACCGCGGAGGAGGTCTACGTCTTCACGCGCCTGGCCGCCGACAAGATGGGCGCCACGAAGATGGACCGCCCGGAGGACGTCGAGCCCTCGCTGCACAACCGCCGGATCTACGCCGCGCTGACCAACAACACCGACCGCGGCAAGGCCGGCAAGGAAGGCCCGACCGAGATCAACCCGCGCAACGGCAACAAGCACGGCCACGTCCTGGAGATCGAGGAGCGCCGCAGCGACAACACGGCGACCACGTTCTCGTGGAAGCTGCTGCTGCTCTGCGGCGACCCGAAGGATCCCGGCACGTACTTCGGCGGCTTCGACAAGTCGCAGGTCAGCCCGATCTCGTGCCCGGACAACGTCGCGTTCGACTCGCACGGCAACCTGTGGATCTCCACGGACGGCAATGCACTGGGATCCAACGACGGCCTGTTCGCGGTGCCGGTCGCCGGCAAGCGCCGCGGCCAGGTGAAGCAGTTCCTCACCGTGCCCAGGGGTGCGGAGACCTGCGGCCCGGTCATCACCGAGGACTTCGTGCTGGTGTCGGTGCAGCACCCCGGTGAGATCGACGGCGCGTCGGCGAACAACCCGCTCTCGCACTGGCCGGACGGCGGCGCCTCGCAGCCGCGCCCGGCCGTCGCCGCGGTGTGGCGCAAGGACCGTCGCAAGATCTGCGACTGACCGCGCCCGCCCGCTCACTCCGGGAAGTCGTTTGAACCGGTGCAGCCATCAGGCCGTATGCCCTGATGGCTGCACCGCGGACAACGAAGACACGTCGCACTGTCTGTCCACATGGGAGTGAGTCATGAAACGAGCCCGGCTCGTGTTCGTCGCTACAGCTTTACTAGGCCTCGTGGCAGGTGGCGCCGCCTCCACCGCCGCACCGACCCCGGAGGCCATGAACGGGCCTGACACGCAGGTCGCATCCGCTGTGAAGGTTCCACCCGGCAACAAGCTCGTCGCCAAGTTCTACGCGAAGGGCGTGCAGACCTACACCTGCACGACCGGGGCGTGGAAGTTGCTGGAACCCGCCGCCACCCTGGCGGACCGGCTCGGCAGGTCGGTCGCGCTGCACACGCGCGGTCCGATCTGGGTGTCCACTGTCGACGGGAGCGCCGTCGAGGCCGCCCCTGTGGACGGTGCCCGCAACGAAGTTCCGGGAGCGGTTCCCGAGCTCCTGCTGAAAGCCAAGTCGACCAGGGGTTCCGGCGTGTTCGCCGGCGTCAGCTACGTCCAGCGCCTCGCCACCAAGGGTGGTGTCGCACCGGCAGGCGGATGCACCGAAGGCGCCCAGACGTCCGTGCACTACGAGGCGCTCTACACCTTTTCCGCACCAGCCCGCTGAACCAGAGCCACCACGGCCGCGCTGATCATCGTGACGCCGACGACCCAGAGGCCGGTCTTCTGGGTCCCGGTGAGGTCGCGCAGCCACCCGGTGACGTAGGGAGCGGCGAACCCGCTCACGTTGCCCAGCGAGTTGATCAACGCAATCCCGCCCGCAGCAGCCGTACCACCCAGAAAACTCGTCGGAAGCGCCCAGAACGTGGGCAGAGCGGCACAGACACCGATCGCGCACACCGAGACCGCGACCATTGCCGCGACGGGGTTCTCGAGGTGGAGCGCCACCGGAATGGCCGCTCCACCGAGCAACATCGGCGCGGCAACGTGCCACTTCCGTTCCCCGGTGCGGTCGCCGTGCCTGGCCCACAGGACCATGGCGACCGCGCCGAGCGCGTACGGGACCGCGTTGATCAGTCCACGTTGGACGATCCCCGCTCCCGGCGCGAGCTCCTTGATGATCGTCGGCAGGAAGAACCCGAGCGTGTACAACCCGTACACGATCCCGAAGTACACGAAGCTCAACGCCAGAACGCGCGGGTGCGTGAGGGCCTTGCGCAACGGCCAGTGCTCCTTCTCCGGCTCCTCGATCGCCTCCGCGGGCCGGTCCGGCAGCCAGAACCACGTCACGAACGCCAGCGCGATCGCCGGCAGGCCCTCGATCAGGAACATCGTGCGCCAGTCGGTCCACTGGATCAGCAACCCGCTGAACGTGGCCCCGAGCGCCGTCGAGATCGGCACGGCCACCATGAACAGCGCGACGATCCGCGCCCGTTCCTTCTCCGGGTACCAGTACGTCAGGTACAGGATGATCCCGGGGAAGAACCCGGCCTCCGCCACACCGAGCAGGAACCGCAGCGAGATCAGCACGGTCCCGTTTGGCACGAACGCCATCGCGGTGGCGACGATCCCCCAGCTGACCATGATCCGGGCGATCCACCTCCGCGCCCCGAACCGGTGCAGCGCCAGGTTGCTGGGCACCTCCAGCAGCAGGTACCCGATGAAGAACACCCCGGACGCGAACCCGAACACCGTCGCCGAGAGCTTCAGCTCCTCCGACATGCCGTTCGGTCCGGCGAACCCGATGTTCACGCGGTCGAGGTAGTTGATGAAGTAGAGCAGGCAGAGATACGGGAGGATCAGCTTCTTCGGCACGTTACGGTTCCCCCATGAGTGATCGTCCGGTCGCCCTCGTCACCGGGGCATCCAGTGGAATCGGCTCGGCCATCGCCCGAAGTCTGGCCCCGACTCACGATCTGCTGCTAGGCGGACGTGACGAAACGTCCCTCTCCGTGCTCGCCGCCGAGCTCCCCGGCGCCCAGGGCTGGCCGTTCGACCTCACGGACGTCGCGTCGGCCGACCTGAGCAGCGTGTCGCGCCTGGACGTGGTCGTGCACAGCGCGGGAGTGGCCCTGCTCGGACCGTTGGGCGAGGCCACCGACGAGGACTGGCGCAGGACGTTCGAGGTGAACGTCTTCGCCGTCGCGTCGCTGACCAAGCTGCTGCTCCCGGCGTTGCGCGCGGCCTCTGGTCAGGTCGTGCTGATCAACTCGGGCGCCGGCAAGAACGCGAACCCCGGCTGGGGCGTGTACGCGGCCTCGAAGTTCGCGCTGCGGGCCTACGCGGACTCCCTGCGCGCCGACGAGCCGTCGTTGCGCGTGACCTCGGTGTTCCCCGGCCGGACGGACACGCCGATGCAGCACGAGGTGCGGCGCCAGGAGGGCGGCGAGTACGACGCCACCCAGTACCTGGACCCGGCCTCGGTGGGGCGCGCCGTGGCGTCGGCCGTGCTGGCGACGCCGGACGCGCACATCACCGAGGTCGTGGTGCGGCCTCGGCCGCGCTGATCAGGCGTTCCGCAGCCGCTGGGCCACCGCGGTGACCCCTGCCTGGGCCTCCTGCCGGTCGACCCGCGTCGACTCCCCACCGGAGACGACGTGGTCACCGGCCACCCAGACGTCAGTGACCCGGCGCGCTCCGGAAGCCCACACGAGGTTCGCGAGCAGCTGCGGGTCCGGCGCGTCCAGGCCGGTGGCGAACGCGGGGTCGTCCGCGTCGATGTGCACGACGTCGGCCCACCGCCCGGCTTCCAGCGCGCCGATGTCGTCGCGTCCCAGAGCCGCGGCACCGCCACGGGTCGCCATCAGCAACGCCTGCGCGGCGCCGAGCACCGTGGCGTCCATCTTGGACACGCGCGCGAACAGCCCTGCCAGTCGTGCCTCTTCGAACAGGTCGAGGTCGTCGTTGGACGCCGGTCCGTCCGTGCCGAGTCCGACCGACACGCCTGCGGCCAGCATCTCCGGCACGCGTGCGATGCCCGAGGCGAGCTTCGCGTTGGAGCCGGGGCAGTGCGCCACGCCGACGCCGAACGACGCGTACAGCGCGATGTCGTCGTCGGAGAGGTGAACGGAGTGCGCGGACAGCACGCGACCGCCCAGCACGTCCGAGGCCTTCAGCAACGCGGGCACCGAGCCGAACTCCGCCCGCTGCGCCTCGTCCTCGAACGGCGACTCGGCGACGTGCACCATCAGCAGCGCGCCGCGAGCCCGTGCCTCGACGGCCACCGCGGTCAGCTGGGAAGCCGACAGCGTGTAGGCGGAGTGCGGGCCGTACGCGAGCTCGACCCGCTCACCGGGGCCGAAGCGCATTCCGTCGGCGTCGATCCACGCCGAGATGTCGTCGGTCAACGCCCGCCAGTCCATGCCCGGCACGTCGAGGATCGCCCCGCCGAACACCACCCGTGACCCGGCCGCGAGCACCGAGGACACCAGCTCCGGGCCGTGGAAGTACATCTCGGCCGACGTGGTGACGCCGTGCCGCAGCATCTCGACCGCGCCCAGCAGCATGCCCGTGCCGACGTCGGCCGCGGTCATCCTGGCCTCGTTCGGCCACATCTGCTCCTGCAGCCAGCGCAGCAGCGGCAGGTCCGAACCCAGACCGCGCAGCACCGTCATCGGGCTGTGGGCGTGGGTGTTCACGAGGCCGGGCAGCAGGATTCCGGAGAGCCGCCGGACCTCGCCGTCGAATGCGGGCGCGGACGCGAGTTCGCCCACGTAGGTGATCCGGCCGTCGACGACGTCCACGACCGCGTCCCGCAACACGGAGCAGGACTCGTCGCAGGGCAGGACCACCGGGGCGTGCAGACGCAGTGACATGCGGAGAATCCTGCCACTGTGATGACGATCACAAGCATGCATGGATCCGGAACACGCGGGAATCCTCGCTCTGTCGGGCGCGGGCCGACCCCCAGGGTCCGCGCCCCGGCCAAAACTTCTCCCTGACCAAGGGGCTCGCCAGGCACGAACCGGCGGGCCCTTTGTGCTTCCCGGGCAACCTTCACGAGAGCAGGGACGTCACAAGATCATGTCGAAGAAGCCGTGCACCTCCAGTGGATCGTTCCGCCGCGCGCAGAAGCCCGCTACCCCCAAGCCGCCGACTCGCCGCTGAGTTGGCATGATCACAACCGCACGGTACGGGCGTGATCACGCGGAGGCATCAGTGGCCGACATCGACCCACAGAACGACGACCAGTTCAGCGATGTCGAGATGACGCAGGAGTTCGACGTCATTCGCGACGAGCGTTAAGCAAGAGGCAGATCGGCGCGGACCGTCCACCCAGCCGGTTCGCGTCGGCCTGCGGAGAACGTTCCGCCCAGCAGTTCCACGCGCTCGCGCATGCCGACGAGCCCGTAACCTCCAGAGCCGCCAACGGGAACTCCGGAGGCGATGCCGTCGTCGTCGACGGCGAGTCGCAGCACACCGTCGCTCGAGGACAGCGCCACGTCCACTGAGGACACCGAAGCCGCGTGCTTCTGGGTGTTCGTCAGCGATTCCTGCACCAGCCGCAGCACCGAGCGGGCGAGCTCCTGCGGCACCGCGTCCTCCAGCTCGAACGACAGCCGCACCGGCAGCCCGGACTCCGCGGCCAGCTCCCGCACGTCGTCCATCAGGGACGAGGACGCGGCCGGTCCTGCCGCCGTGCCGTCCCGCATGGTTCCGACGAGACGGCGCATCGCGGTCAGCGCCTCGGTGCCGGACGTGGCGATGGCCGGCAGCACGTCGACCTCGCGGTTGAGCTGGCCTGCCTGCGCGTGCACCACGATCGCCGTCACGTAGTGGGCGACGACGTCGTGCAGCTCGCGCGCCAACGCCATCCGTTCGGCGTTCTGGGCCGCCGCGACGGAGGCCGCCAGCTGGGACGCGCGTTCGTTGTCCCGTGCCCGGAAGTACAGCCCGCTGCCGACCGCCAGCACGAGCATGATGCACGCGCCGAACAGGTACGACGTGGTGTCCGGTTCCCATTCGCGGTACTCGCGCGCCGACACGATCGGCCAGCCGAGGACCTCGGCGGTGATCATCGCTGTCAGCACCAGCACCGTGCCGGACAGCGCGCGCAGGCGCGAGGACTCGCGGACGAGGACCGCGATGGTCGCCATCGCGGCACCGGTGACCGAGACGTTGGCACCGCTGAGGAAGAAGTGCGGCTCGAACGCAACGCCGAGAAACCGCAGGTAGAGCGCCACACAGACGATGGCGAACGCCACCGCCAGGGCCGCGTCGAACGGTCTGCGCGGTGCCAGCACCGAGATGGCGCAGATGACCAGCACGCCGGGGACCTGCCACCAGCCGAGCGCGGTGTCGATCGACCCCAGTTCCGCGACGGCGATTCCGGTGAGCGAGAGCGCCAGCGGCCACTGGCGTTTGGCGAGCAACCGCCAGTTCAAGTCCGTGCTCTCCACCCGACACACAGTAAAGCCGGAAGTGCTACCCCGCGTCCGACCGGAGGCTCACCCGGCATCAGCCAGAAGGCTGAGTGGGCGACCTGCGGAAATACCCTCACGGCGGATGCCGGATCACGCCCCGGTAACGGACTCTGGAGGAGCGGAAGTCGGGGAAACGGAGGACGCCATGTTGTCAGTTGTGTTCACTTGGGCCGCCGCTGTGGTCGGCCTGTTGGTCCTTGCGCTGATGGCCCTGTCGGGAGTCATGATCGACTCTCAGAGCTAGGGCCCACGCGGCGGGCCAGCGTGTGATGGGGAAGTCAGACGCTGGTCAGGGAGTTCTGCTGGCGGAGCAACTCCGCCAGCCTGCTCGTCGGTTGTGGACGGGTCTCGTCCAACGCGGCCGTGAAGCGCGCCGGAGCACCGGTCCGTGCGCGCGCCGCGGCGGCGGTGTCCAACCGGAACGCGGGACGCGCGGCCGACGGACGTTGGCGAGAACGCAGCCACGCGAGGCGGTGCAACGCTTCCGCGTGGTGGTCCGTGATGGTGACGGCCGCCTTGTCGAACGAGTGCAGCACTGCAGCGTTCAGGTGAACGGTCGCGAAGTCCCGCCACAGCGTGCGTTCGGACGTCGTGTCCAAACCCAACGCTTCGGCGACTTGGCGCGCCACACCGTAAGCGCCTTCCTCAGCCAGGGAACGCGTGCCGATCTCGGCGCCCACGAACCAGGAGTTGAACGGCGCGGCGGGGTAGTTCACGCCGCCGATGGACAGTCTCATGTTCGAGATGACCGGGACCGCGTGCCAGCGCAGGCCCATCTCGCCGAACCACGGCAGGGTCGGGTGCTCCAGCGGAACCTCGTGCACGACCTCGGACGGCAGCGTGAACAGCCGCGGTCCTTCGTGCTGGGTCTCCACCACCAACGGCAGCAGGTCGAAGCGTGACCGACGCACGGGCGGACGCCATCCCATGCCCTGCATGGTTTCCGTGAACTGGGTGTACCGCCGGTCCCCCGTCCCGTCGGCGTACCCGGCGTACCGGATCAGCTGTTCGTTCCAGATCACCGGGCCGGGCGAGCCGGGCGCGTCCGGTGCGAAAACCGTTACCAGCGGCCGGATCTCGCCGCCGTTGGTCGCGAGCCGCAGGTGCTCGACGCACTCTCCGGCGACGGCGGCGGCGTTGCGGTAGCCGCGCAGATCGCGGACCTTGAGCCGACGCCACGGCACACCCGAGGTGCACCAACCGGAATCTCGCAACGCGATCCGCGCGCCGTACGCGAGTTCGTTGGTGGTGTGCCGGTAGGTTCCGGTCTCGGCGATCTCGGCGCGCACCTGGGCGATGCGGGCGGACAGGGAGCCTGCGTCGGAGTGCGCCGCGTGGAACATGCGGACGAACTCCTCCGCGACGGGGAGGACGTCGGGGGTCACGGAGCGGAAACCTAAGGCCGGAACGGCTTCACGCGTCACTGCCACTCGGGGCATTTCGGGTGATCAACAGCCGCCACCCGAACGGGTGAGACCTAGACCCGCAGTGGCGTAACCCCCAGCTTGAGACCTCGATCAGGTGAGGTCGTTCCGCTTGAACATCAGGTCGTGCGAAACGCGGCCCTCGTTCACGGCCCGCTGCTCGAACTTCGTGACGGGCCGCCAGTCGGGACGAGGCGCCCAGCCGTCGTACATGTTGGTCAGCAGCCGCTCGCCGGAACACACCTCGAGCATCTGCTCCGCGTAGTGCTCCCAGTCCGTCGCGAGGTGCAGCACGCCACCGGGCTCCAGCCGCGACGCGAGCAGCGCCACGAACTCCGGCTGCACGAGCCGGCGCTTGTGGTGCTTCTTCTTCGGCCACGGGTCCGGGAAGAAGATCCGCACGCCGTGCAACGACGCGGGCGCGACGTGGTCGGTCAACAGGTCGACGGCGTCACCGCGCAGCACGCGCAGGTTGTCCAGCCCGCCGAGGTGCTCGGCGCGCAGCAGCAGCTGGGCGAGTCCCGGCTTGTAGACCTCGACGGCGACGTAGTTCAGCTCGGGCGCGGCGGCCACGAGCTGCGAGGTGGTCTCGCCCATGCCGGAACCGATCTCCAGCAGCACGGGCGCGGAACGGCCGAACCACGACGTGAAGTCCAGCGTGCCCTCGGGCAAGGACTTCACGTCGTTGCCCATCTTCTCCCAGTACGTGTCCCAGGCACGCTCCTGCCCCACGGTCATGCGCTCGCCGCGCTGGACGAAGCTGACGATGGAACGGTGGAACTCAGGCCGGGTCACGACCGGACAGCCTACGCAATCAGTTCGATGTCCTCGATCTGAGCACGCAGGTCAGCGACAGTGAAGTCGATGGGCTGAGGCTGGCCTGGCCCGTGGTGGGCAGGAACCAGGTGCACGAACCCGCGGTGCGAGTCGGTGAACTGCACCGTCGTGGGCGTCGCCGGCCCGTAGACACCGCTTTCGGACGGCACGTACTCCCAGTACCCGACCTCGCCGAGGTCGACCCAGGGCACGAACACCCAGCCGGGACGTGACGAGAGCAACTCGCTCACGGCGTCCTCGACGGCGTGACCTTCGGCACGGGAGCGCAGCCGGCCGCGATCGAGCGCGCGCAGCCACCACGGCGCGGGAGCGTCCTCGACGGAGCGCACCGCGCGGTACATCGTAAGAACTTCGGTCTCGTTGGCGCGGTTCACCCAGGAGCGGCGCGCCTCTGCAGGGGTGAGGGCGATTTCGGCAGGGTTTGGAGCCTCGAGCGCGCTTGCCCACTCGAGGCCGAGCATTGCTTCGACACGGACCACTGGCCACCTCCGCAGCGGGGATATCCCCATTGAACGGGAAGCCAAACGCCGAAGATGTCCAGAAAGTGGTGTTTCACGGCTTGTTAACAACACCCTTACGCAACGTGTGACGCCAGGCACGTTGCGCGGCGAGATGGAAACACGATGTAGCTGTCGTGGCCCTGCTTCCCGCGCTCGCCGTTGCGCTGCCGTTGTTGCTCGCCGCGCAGACGATCGAGGAGCAGGAGTGGCACCTCGACGCGCTCGACGTGTACTCCGCGCAGGACCAGGCGCGCGGTGACGGCGTGGTCGTCGCGGTGATCGACTCCGGGGTCGACGCCAAACACCCCGACCTCGCGGGTCAGGTCTTACCCGGCACCGGCTTCGGCAGCTCCAAGGGCACGGACGGCACGACCGACACCGACGGTCACGGCACCGGGATGGCCGGGATCATCGCCGCGACCGGCCGCAACGGCGGTGCGCTCGGCATCGCGCCCGCCGCCAAGATCCTCCCGATCGCGAGCGCGGAGAAGGAGCAGTTCTCGCTCGACGTCGTCGCGCAGAGCATCAGGTGGGCGGCCGACCACGGCGCCAAGGTCGTGAACATGTCGCTGGGCTTCTCGAGCACGATGACGCCGTCGCTGGTCAAGGCCGTGAACTACGCGATCGAGAAGGACGTCGTCCTCGTCGCCGCCACCGGCAACGAGGGCAAGGAGGTCTCCGCGCCCGCCAACATCGGTGGCGTGATCGCGGTCGCGGGCACGACCCGCGAGGGCAAGCCGTGGGGGTCTTCCAACGTCGGCGCGGACACGGTGCTCGCGGCACCGGCACAGGGCGTCGTCACCACCGCGCCGCAGAGCGTCTACTCGAGCGGTTACGCCGAGATGGACGGCACGAGCGCGGCGTCGGCGATCGTGTCCGGGGTCGCGGCGCTGGTGCGCGCCAAGCACCCCGACCTGCCGGCCAAGGACGTCGTCAACGCGTTGATCAAGACCGCGAAGGACCTGGCCGAGCCGGGCCGCGACGCGACGACCGGTTTCGGCCTGGTCAACCCGATGGGCGCGCTCACCGCGCAGTTCCCTCCGGTGGAACGAAACCCGCTGCTGCCGCCCCCGAAACCGTCGACGGCGCAACCGACTCCGGCCCGCACCGCGCAACGGTCCGTGCAGCCGGCCGCGAAGATCTCCGACCGGCTGCCGTTCGTCGCCGCCGTCGCGGGCGGGACCGCGGTGATGACCGGGCTGCTGATCGCGCTGCCCGCCATCAGGTCACGGCGGCCCAAACCCGTTGTCAGTGCGCGTGATACTCCACCGACTCCTTGGTGAGCTGCATGAAGGCCTCCTCCAGCGACCCGCGCTGAGGGCTGAGCTCGTGCAGCACGATCTGGTTCTCCGCCGCGATCTCACCGATCTGCGGTGCCGGAATGCCGTGCACCACAAGGGCTCCGTCGACCGCGTCCTCAGTGACCGTCGCGTTGGCCGCGAGGATCTCGCGCAGCTTCACGGCGTGAGGGGAGCGCACGCGGACGTGGTCCTGGGTGGCGTCGCTGATGAACTGCTCGGTGGTGGTCTGCGAGATCAGCTGGCCCTTGCCGATCACGATGAGGTCCTGGGCCGTCTGCGCCATTTCCGAGAGCAGGTGGCTCGACACGAACACCGTGCGGCCCTCGTCCGCGAGCCGGTGCATGAACTGCCTGATCCAGAGGATGCCCTCGGGGTCGAGACCGTTGACCGGCTCGTCGAACAGCAGCACCTCGGGGTCGCCGAGCAACGCGCCCGCGATGCCGAGCCGCTGCGACATGCCGAGTGAGAACCCGCCGGCCTTCTTGTGCGCGACCTCGGTGAGACCGACGATCTCCAGCACCTCGTCGACGCGGCTGGCCGGGATCTTGTTCGAGACCGCCATCCACTTGAGGTGCGCACGCGCGGAACGGTTGGGGTGCACCCACTTCGCGTCGAGCAACGCGCCGACCTTGCGCAGCGGCTGCTTGAGCTCGGTGTAGTACTTGCCGTCGATCGTGACGTCGCCACCGGTGGGGGTGTCGAGGCCGAGGATCATCCGCATGGTCGTGGACTTGCCGGCGCCGTTCGGGCCGAGGAAGCCCGTGACGCGGCCGGGCTTGACGGTGAACGACAGGTCGTCGACCGCCTTCGTCCTGCCGTAGTGCTTGCGCAACCGCACTGCCTGGATCATGGCCTCTCCCGTTCGCTAGAAGAACCGACCGGGACGCAGGTCATCCCCCCGATGGATGACCTGCGTCCCGCTCCCCCTTTTTTCCCGGACCGGTCACGCGTCCCGGCGCTTGGCGACGACCAGCGCGACCACCAGCAGTGCGACCGCGATGCCGGCGAAGTAGGCCAGCGATCCCCACTGGCTCAGCTTGAAGTCGATGCCCGCTCCCGGCTGGTCGGCCGCGTTGCCACCGCCGAGGGCGAGGAAGTGGTTGGCGTTCTGGAACGGCAGCCACGCCTGGATCTTGATGCCGACCTTCGGGATGATCCCGATCAGGCCTTCCAGCAGCATGTTCCACACGAGCAGGATCGCCACGGCACCGGCGGTCTGGCGGACCAGGATGCCCACCGCGATCGCCAGGACCGCGCCGACCGCGTACAGCAGCCCGACGCCCGCGACGTGCCGCCACTCGGCGCCCGTGTTGATCGCGAGGTCGGAGGTCGGGGACATCACCTTGGCGAGGCCCCACGAACCGAACGCGATGATCTCGCCGAGGACACCGGCGATGAACGCCACCACGACGGTCTTGGCGATGAGCGCGGACGTCCGGCCCGGCACCGCGAGGAACGTGGCGCGGATCGTGTTGAAGCGGTACTCGGTGGTGACCGCGAGCGCCGACATCACCAGCACGACGGCGAGTGCGAGCTGGCTGCTGCCGAGCTGCGTCAGGCCGATGGACATCTGGCCCTTCTCCGACGTCCCCGTGATGATCGCGGTGAGACCGACACCCAGGACCAGGGCGAGCGCCGTGCACCAGTAGGGCGAACGGGTCGAGAAGAGCTTGATTCTCTCAACTGCCAACAGGGTCATCGCACTCACTTCCCGATCTCTGCGTGGTACTCGACAGCATCGCCGGTCAGCTGCATGAACGCCTCTTCGAGCGAACCGCGCTGCGGACTGAGCTCGTGCAGGACGACACCGTTCGCTGCCGCGATGTCACCGATCTGGTCACTCGTGGCACCCGATACGGACAACGCGCCGTCGTCGCCGTCACGAACCGTGAAGCCCTTGTCGACGAGCAGCGGGCCGAGCTTGAACAGGTGTGGACTGCGCACGAGAACCGAGTTACCCGTTGAGCGGTCGATGAACTCCGCCGTGCTGCTCTGGGTGATCAGCTTCCCCCTGCCGATCACGATGAGCTCGCTCGCCGTCAGCGCCATCTCCGACAGCAGGTGGCTCGACACCAGGACCGTGCGGCCCTCCGCGGCGAGGTTCTGCATGAACGTGCGGATCCAGAGGATGCCCTCCGGGTCCAGGCCGTTGACCGGCTCGTCGAACAGCAGCACCTTCGGGTCGCCGAGCAGTGCCGCGGCGATCCCCAGCCGCTGCGACATGCCGAGCGAGAATCCGCCCGCGTTCTTGCCCGCGACCTGCGTGAGGCCGACGGCGTCGAGCACCGCGTCCACGCGGTTATCCGGCAGTCCGTTGGACTTGGCGAGCCAGCGCAGGTGTGCGCGGGCGGAACGGTTGGGGTGCACCCACTTCGCGTCGAGGAGCGCACCGACCGTCCGCAGTGGACGGTCGAGCTCGGTGTAGGGCTTGCCGTCGATCAGCACGCGGCCTGCCGTCGGACGGTCGAGCCCCAGGATCATCCGCATGGTGGTGGACTTGCCTGCGCCGTTGGGACCGAGGAATCCGGTCACCCGTCCAGGTTGGACGGTGAACGACAGGTCGTCGACCGCGACCGTCCTGCCGTATCTCTTGGTGAGGCCGATCGCCTCGATCATCAGCTTTCCCCTCTCGGTGGTGCGACAACTGTCCTGCTCCGAGGGGGTCGGGCACATCGCTCTGCGGTCTGCGAACCCGTCAACTTCCGTTGTTCTGTGGTGCTACCTCCGTCGTAGTTGAATGAGCCGCATGGGATACACGGAAGCTCCCGAAGGCTGGTGGCGCGAGTTCGTCCTCGCCACGCCCGCGCGCACCGGAAAACTCGCCGTCACCCGCAAGGACGGCTCGCCGCACGTCGCACCGGTGTGGGTGGACCTCGACGGTCCTGATCTCGTCTTCCTGACCTCGCGCGAGACGATCAAGGGCAAGTCGATCCTGCGCGACGGCCGGGTGGCCCTGTGCTTCGACGACGAGACGCCGCCGTTCAACTTCGTGACCATCACCGGCCGCGCGCAGGTGGACGAGGACCCGGAGCAGCTCAAGTACTGGGCCGGTCGCACCGCCGCCCGCTACATGGGCGCCGACCAGGCCGACCACTACGCCGAACGCAACGGCGTGCCCGGCGAGATGGTGGTCCGGGTCAAGATCGACAAGATCGTCGCGAAGACGAACGTGTCCGACTAGAAGGTGGCGACGGGCTCGCGGTCGTTGTTCTTCGCGTACGCGTCCTCGACACCGATCAGCAGGTCGACCACCTCGAAGTAGTTGTCCCAGAACGGCGTTTCCCGCAGCGCGTCCACGAGCCGCTCGTACGACTCGTGGTCGCGCGCCTCCCACACCCAGATGTCGCTCACGCGCACCGAGTAGAACTCCGTGTCGTAGAAGCGCGATCGCACGCCGTCGACCTTTTCCCGCAGCACCGGCAGGATCTCGGTCTCGAACGCCTCGAACCGCTGCGGGACGGTGAGGGACAGCCACTTCGGGGTGGCCTTGATGAGCATGAACGCGGTCAGCTTCGTTTCGAAAGTCATGGTGGGGACGCTAAAAGGCCGCGACTGTTTCGTGCGACGCAACTTTTGCAAGGCAGAGTTGCCTACGATGCAAAGGTGCCTGATCAGCTCGATCTGAACCTGCTGCGCGTGTTCGACGCCCTGCTGCAGGACTCCAGCGTCACGGCGGCGGCCGAGCGGTTGCACCTGTCCATCCCGGCGACCAGCAGGGCGCTCGCGCGGTTGCGACGAGCGATGGGCGACCCGGTCCTGGTCCGCGCGGGACGGGGGATGGTGCCGACGCCGTTCGCGCTCCGCATCGCGCCGCGAGTCCGTTCGCTGCTGGACGAGGCCGCGGCGTTGGTCAACGCCGCCGAGCTGGACCCCGCACAACTCCGGCGGACGTTCACGATCAGGGTGAGCGACGGCGTGGTGACGCCGCTGGTCACCGCGGTGGCCGCGCAGGCACCCGGCGTGGTGCTGCGGTTCGTGGCCGAGGGCGAAGAGAGCGTGGAGGCGTTGCGGGACGGGTCGGTCGACCTCGACATCGGCGCCGGTCACGACACGGAGGCCGACATCAGGTCCGTCGTGCTGTTCTCCGAGCGGCTGGTCGGCATCGTCCGCGCGGACAGCCCGTTGCCGAACCGCCCGACGCTCAAGCAGCTCTGCCGGTACCCGCACGTCTCGGCGTCGCGCCGAGGCCGGGTGCGCGGACCGCTGGACGTGGCGCTGCAAGCCGCCGGCCTGCAACGACACGTCGCCGCGGTCGTCCCCTTCTTCTCGGCCGCTGCCCAGCTGGTGGCGTCGAGCGACCACGTCGGCCTGATCCCGCAACGCCTCGCCGAGCAGTACCCGGCGAGTCTGCGCTGGTTCCCGATCAGGGCAGAGCTGCCGGAGGTCGAGATCCGGATGCGCTGGCACGCGCGCCTCGACGCCGACCCGGCGCAGCGCTGGCTCCGCGAGACGATCCAGGCCTGCGTCTAAGAGGGGAAGAACCGCTCCAGCACCTGTGCCGCACCGTCCTCCAGCACGGTGGGCGCGACCGAGTCCGCCTCCGACTGGACGTGCGCGGGCGCCTGCCCCATCGCGATGCCCAGACCCGCCCACTTCAGCATCTCGACGTCGTTGGACCCGTCGCCGATCGCGAGCGCGTCCTCCGCGCCGATGCCGAGCTCCCGCGTGAGCTCGTCGAGCGCTGAGCCCTTCGTGACGTTCTGCGGCACCGCGGTCAGCCACGCCTCGGTGTGGTCGACGGACCACTCGATGCCGGGCAGCTCCAGGTCCTTGACCGCGAACGACAGCTCGGCGGGCGTGCGGTCGAGCCAGCGCATGACGAGCCGCGGCGTCGGGGTCGCGGCGATCTCGTCGAACGTCGCACTGCTCGTCACGCCCCACAGGTCGCCGGGCAGGAAGTCGCCGAGCGAGAGGTTGCCGACACCGGTCTGCTCGACCGCGAACACGGCGCCGGGCAGCAGCGCCTGCAACGTCTTGACCGTCGGGCCGGGATCGAACGTCGTGCGCTTGGTGACCTCGTTCTTCACCGGGTCCCACCACACGGCGCCGTTCGAGCACACGGCGAACGTGGCGGGCAGCTGCGCGGCGATCGGGGTCGTGCCGATCAGGCTGCGGCCGGTGCACAGCACGACGTGCGAGCCGTGTTCCGTCACGCGCGTGATCGCCGCTTTCACGGCGGGTGCGATGTCGTTCGAGCCGACAGGGGTCAGGGTTCCGTCGATGTCCAACGCGACCAGGCGCGGTCTCCAGTTCACTGGCACGACCCTATGCGAAGGTTAGTGAATTGTGGTTCACTAATGACGTGGCACGACCTCGCACGATCACCGACGAACGGATCCTGGCCGCCGTGGCCGCGGTCATCGACCGGCGCGGACCCGAGTTCACCGTCGCGGACGTGGCGGCGGAGGCGGGGGTGTCCGTGGGGGCGGTGGCGAAGCGGTTCGGTTCCAAGAGCGGGCTGCTGCAAGCGTTGACGAGAGCGGGCACGGAAGAGGTCACGCGCCGGATGCGCGAGGCCGGCACCGTCCGCGACGCGCTGTTGACGTGGTTCGACCGGCTGGCGGATCCGGTGGTGGCGACCAACAACCTGGCACAACTCGGGGTCGACCTGATCGACCCGGAACTGCGCGCGTTGCTCGCCAGGCACTACGCGGTGCTGGAGTCGGAGCTCGAGACCCTGTGCGCGGCGGAGGACCTGCCGCCGAACGCGGCCCGCGTCCTCGCCGCGCTGGTGTACGGGACCGCGATGGACTGGTCGGTCCGGCCGCGGGGCGAGCTGGTGAAACGCATGACGGAGGACATCGATCTGGTGCTGAAGGGGATGCGCTGATGGCTACCTGGGCGGAGTTCGCGGCGGAACAGCCGGACATGGCCGCGTTCGTGCAGGGCAGGTTCGCCGCGGACCGGCACGCGTTGATCGCGACGCTGCGCAAGGACGGCTCACCGCGGATCAGCGGTGTGGAACCGGACTTCACGCGCGGCGAGCTGTGGGCGGGGATGATGCTCGACTCGCTGAAGTCGCGGGACCTGCGGAGGGATCCGCGGTTCGCGTTGCACTGCATGAGCACCACCGCGTCGGTCACGGAGGCGGGGGACGCGAAGATCAGCGGGACTGCCGAGTTCTGGGCCGACAAGACGGACTACCTGAAGGACCTGTACGACCGGACCGGGTGGATGCCGGACGGTGGTGAGCTCGACCTGTTCCGGTTCGACGTCACCGAGGTCGTGCAACTGACCGTCGAAGGGGACGAGATGGTCGTCCTGTCCTGGCACGAGGGAAGGGGAACCAAGCGTGTCGCCAAGAAGTGAGCCCGATCTGAGCGGGAAGGTCGCTGTGGTCACCGGGGCCACGCGTGGGGCTGGGCGGGCGATCGCTGTCGAGTTGGGGGCGGCTGGGGCGACGGTGTTCGTTGCGGGGCGGACTACGCGTGCTCAGCAGTCGCCGGTTGGGCGGTCGGAGACGATTGAAGAGACTGCCTCACTGGTGGATGCCGCTGGGGGCAAGGGGATCGCGGTTCGGTGCGACTTCACCGTTCCGTCCGATGTGGACGCTTTGGTGGCGCGGCTCGATCGGCTCGACATCTTTGTGGACAACGCTTGGGGCGGGGAGAACCTCGTCGAGTGGGGGAAGTTCTGGGAGCACGACCTGGAGCGGCAGTTGCGGATGTGGCGGAACGGGGTCGAGTCACATCTCGTTGCGCTGCACCGGTTGATGCCTCTCGTCGTGCAGTCCTCGGACGGGCTTGTCGTTGAGGTGACTGATGGCGAGGACGGCGAGGCCTATTTTGTGAACCTCGCCTATGACGCTGTGAAGAACTCTGTGCGGCGGTTCGGGGAGGTGTTGGCGAAGGATCTTCGTGACGTTCCGAACGTCACTGCTGTGGCTGCTACGCCTGGGTTTTTGCGGTCTGAGCAGATGTTGGAGACGTTCGGGGTTACTGAGGCCAATTGGCGGGACGCGTGCGAGAAGGTGCCGGACTACGCGTTGTCTGAGACGCCGCACTATCTCGGGCGGGGGATTGTCCACCTGGCGGCGGATCCTGATCGGCGGCGGTTTGCTGGGCAGTGTTTGTCTTCTTGGCGGTTGAAGAGGGAGTACGGGTTTACCGACCTGGACGGGTCTCAGCCTGACTGGGGGCGGTGGTGGGATGACGTCGTGAAGCCTCGGATCGCCGGCGTCGTCGTGGAGGCTGATCCGTTGGCGTATCGGTGATTGTGGTGGTTGCGTCGCCGTGTTCGGTGCCGGTTTCAAGATTGGGGCTCTGCCCTTACCCCGCCAATCTGATCAAAGACCGGCCAGCGCCGTCTGCGGGTTGATGGCACGCCGGTTGCTTTCGGCGGCTTGCGGTTGCGTAGGTGGTGCGGTTCGGGCGGTGTGGTCCCGTCACGAGCCGTACCAGGAGCTGGTCACACCCGAGGGGAGAGGTCAAGTCGCACGCTTTTCGCGACTTGACCTCTCCCCTCGGGCGCGACAAGGGCTGTGGCACGACTCGTGACGGGACCACACCGCCGGAACCTTGCGTTTAGGGCAAGGACTGCTCGCCTTCGGCCTCGCGTCGGCTCGCCTTCGGCCTCGGCACTGACGGTCGCCTCGCCTTCGGCATCGGGTTGATCAGGCGTCACCTGGGCGGACCAGGCCGGTTTCGTATGCGAGTACTACTGCTTGTACGCGGTCTCGCAGTTCCAGCTTTGCCAGGATTCGTCCGACGTGGGTCTTCACCGTTGCCTCGGACAGGAAGAGCTTTCGGGCGATCTCTGTGTTCGAAAGGCCCTTCGCGATCAGCACTAGCACCTCTCGCTCGCGTTCGGTCAGGACGTCCAGGACGGTGGCGTCGCGCAGTTCGCCGCCGCCGTCGCCCAGGAAGCGGCCCAGCAGTCGCTTGGTCACCGACGGCGAGACGACCGCGTCGCCGGAAGCCACCGCGCGCAGCGCTGAGACCAGGTCTGACGGTGGGGTGTCCTTCAGGAGGAAGCCGCTGGCGCCGTTGCGCAGGGCCGAGAGGGCGTACTCGTCCATGTCGAAGGTGGTCATGACGAGGACCTTGGCCGTGTCGGCTTCGGTGATGCGTTTGGTTGCTTCCACGCCGTCCAGGACGGGCATGCGGACGTCCATCAGGACTACGTCGGGGCGGAGTTTGTCTGCCATTTGAACGGCGTCGAGGCCGTCGGCTGCTTCGCCGATGACGTCGATGTCCTCTTGGGCTCCCAGCACCATGCGGAAGCCCATGCGCATGAGTTCCTGGTCGTCGACCAGCAGCACCCGAATCACTCGATCACCCTATGCGGCCAGGGGGAAGATCGCGCGGACACGCCAGCCACCGCCTGGGTTGGGGCCCGCCTCGAACTCTCCTCCCAGGACCGCTGCCCTTTCCCTCATGCCGATCAGGCCGTTGCCGCCGGAGATTTTCACCACGTCGTGTGGTGTGCCGAAGCCGTTGTCGGTTACTTCCAGACGGAGTTCTTCCGGTGTGCGGGCCAGTTTGACCATCGCTGTGGTGCCGGCTCCGGCGTGCTTGATGGTGTTGGTCAGTGCTTCCTGCACTATCCGGTAGATGCTCAGGCCCACGCCTGCTGGGAGGTCGTCCACGTCGCCGCTGATCTCCAGACGGACCGGGACGCCTGCTGCTCTGGTGTTCTCCGCCAGTTCGACGACCCCTCGGGCGTCTGGTTGGGGAGCCCACTGGGTTTCTGCGTCCTCGCTGCGCAGGACGCCCAGGAGGCGGCGCATCTCGGTCAGGGCGAGGCGGCCGGTTTCGGCGATCGTGCGGACCGCGTTCTCGGCCACTTCTGGCTGGGACCTGATGGTGTAGGCGGCGCCGTCGGCGTGGACGATCATCACGCTCACCGCGTGGGCGACCACGTCGTGGAGTTCGCGGGCGATTCTGGAGCGTTCCTCGCCCACTGCGATCTTGGCTTGCTGGTCGCGTTCGGTTTCCAGGAGCTTGAGGCGTTGTTCCAGCTCGCTCTGGTAGGCGCGGCGGGCTCCTACGAACTCGCCCATGGCCCAGCTGAAGCCGAAGATCACGAAGACCATGAACACGAGGAACACGGCCTGGATCTCGCCCACCTGGAAGATCGCCCAGAGCAGCGTGCCCGCGAGGAGCCAGGCCGAGTAGATCAGGCCAGACCTGCGGCCTATGTAGGCGACGAGGGTGTAGAGGGCGATGGCCAGCGCGAAGTCGGACATCCGGACGGGGATGCCTGCCTCGCCGCCGTGCGTGAACAGCTGCAGGAACCCGCCCGCGAGGATCAGGTAACTGGTGCCCATCGGGTGGTAGCGGCGGAACGGCAGGGGGCCGAGCATCAGCAGCGTCACGGCGAAGAACGCGGAGAACGACACTCCGCGGTCTGTTGTGCTGAGGCCGACGCCCATGTCGAAGATCAGCAAAAGCCCGGCGATCAGGGAGTCCCCGAACGCCGGATGAGCCTTCATCCACAGGCTGAACCGCCGCACCGGACAAGGTTAGGTGCGGGTCGAACTTCTGCGCGTCGCGCCACGGGTTGACGCACCGTACTACCTGAGTGTGAGTTATTGTGCCGAGGGGTTGATACAAAGCTTTGGGGGCTCGATGCGCGAGTGGGCTTTGACCGCTGTGATCATGGGTGCCGCCGGCCTGGTGCTGACGATGATGCTCTGGCCGACGCCGTCGACGGGCAAGCGTCTGCTGAAGAAGTGGGAGGTGGCTGATCCCACGGAGGCGCAGGTCACGGACGCCGTGCGATACCTGCGGAAGCGTCGGCTGCTCTACCCCTGGATCTACCTGGCGGGCGGGTTGGGCCCGGACTTCGACGACGACATGACTCACCTCGTGATCATCGTGCTCGGTGGTGCGCTGCTGGCCGAGTTGATCGCGTTGCGGCCGTCTCGCAGTGCCCAGCGGGTGGCGTCACTCGTCCCGCGCGGGCTCTTCGACATCGCGTCGAAGGCCGTGTTGGGTTCGTACGCCGTGATCGTCCTCGGCGTTCTGGTCCACCTCGGCATCGAGCGGGAGTGGCAACGAATGTCGTGGCTCGGAGCGTCCGTGGCGGCGGTCGCGGTGGTCACCTGGGCGGCGGTCGCCCGTCCTGCCACCGGTGACGGGCGCGTCGACATGGCGTTGCGCACCCGCAGCGTGCACGTCTCGGCTGGTCTCGGGGCTGCGGTGGCCGCTGTGCTGATACCGGGGAAGTACGGGTTCTTCGGGCTCCTCGCGTGGATCGCGATGGCGCACACCAAGCCGCGGTCGACGAAGATCAACCAGTGACCGGTCCCCGCATCGTCGTCGACGTCGACAACGGCGTCGCGCCCTGGCGTCAGGTTCGCGACCAGCTGGTCCTGCTGATCAGCGGTGGTGTGCTGCCCGTCGGGTCGCGGCTGCCGACCATCCGGCAGCTCGCCGCGGACCTCGGGCTCGCGGCGGGGACGGTCGCGCGGGCGTACCGGGAGCTGGAGACCTCGGGGGTCCTCACGACAGGACGAAGGCAGGGCACCGTGGTGGCTGCCCTGCCTTCGCATGCACCGGACCCGCTCTCCGCCGCCGCGGCGGAGTTCGTCGCCGTCGCTCGGTCGCTCGGCGCCAGTGAGGGGGAGGCACTGAACGCCGTGCGTGCCCTTTACGGGGCTGAGTAAGGCGACTCGATCTTGGGCGCGGGTCGCGGTTCGCCTACGTGCGCGTGGCGTTCCTCGTAGATGCGGTGCTCCTCGGCCATCTGGTCCGCGAGCTGCTGCTGGAGCTGGCGATCCCGAATCCTGGCCAGGATCGCCATCGTGACGCCGTGAGCCAGTGCCAGCAGCAACAGCACGATGCCCAGCTTCACGACCACGTTCTTCACGGCGTCGCCGGTCTCGATGTTGATGATCGACACCAGCGCCAACAGGCCGAGCACGACGAGGTGGAACAGCACGGCGGTGAGCTTCATCATCCCGCCGACCTGCTCGTCGTCGTACGCAGCGGCACGCCTCAGATATCCCTTGCCGCTGTGGTAGATCAGCTGGCCGTCGACCACGACCAGGACGATCCCCAGCACTAGGAACGTCACGTAGCTGTCACCCATGGGCTGTGGCTACCCGCGCACGCACGCGTACAAACCGTGGCACGATCAGTGCTCGTGACGGCGTTGCAGGGACAACAACTGGCCGGACCGCTGTGTGCTGCGGTGGCCCATTTGTGCGTTGCCCTGCAACCACAGGTCTCCCAGCAGACCGCCGCCGGTTTTCAGGAGGTGCTGCGCCGTCTGCACGCGCCGTTGCAGGTCGCGGTGGCCGGTCGGATCAAGTCGGGGAAGTCGACGCTGGTCAACGCGTTGATCGGTCGGCGGGTCGCGCCCACCGACGTCGGTGAGTGCACACGGCTGGTCACGCGCTATCAGTACGGAACAGTCGACCGCATCGAAGTCGTGCTCCAGGACGGACGGCGGCAGGTGCTGCCGTTCGACGCGAACGGCATGATTCCCGCTTCTCTGGGCGTGGAAGGTGTTTCGCACATCGAGGCGTACCTGACGAACGCCGTGCTGCGCGACTTCACCGTCATCGACACACCAGGGCTCGGTTCGCTGGACGCGGCATCGGTCGCACGCACCGAGGAACTGCTGGATCCCGTGTCACGCAACGCGGTCGCGGGCGCCGAAGCCGTTCTCTACGTCGTGACGCAGGGCGTGCGCGCGGACGACCACTCCACCATCGCGGCCTTCACCGCCGCGACCGCGTCTCGTGACGCCGGGCCGGTCAACGCCATCGCCGCGTTGAACAAGGTCGACGCGGTCGCGCCGGAAACCGTTGAGGGCTCGGACGGTGAGGTGTGGCGGGCCGCGGAGATCCTGGCGTCGAAGCAGGCCCAGCTGCTGCGGCCGCGGGTGGCCGACGTGCTGCCGGTGATCAGCCTGCTCGCCGAGTCGGCGGAGACCGGTGAGTTCACGTCGGCGGACGCGGAGGCGTTGCGGCAGCTCGCGGCACTGGACGTGGACACCCGCACGATGATGCTGATGTCCGGCGACCTCTTCACGTCGTGGGACTGCGACGTCGCGTCCGGCGTGCGCTCGCGGTTGCTGGAGAAGCTCGACCTGTACGGCATCGGCCGCGCGCTGGAGGCCCTGGACGCCGAGCCGGGACTGACGGCGGGGGCGTTGCGGCGGGTGCTGTTCGACGCCTCCGGGTTCGCCGCCGTGCGAGGCCGCCTGGACGCGGTGTTCCGGGCGCGGGCCGACGGCATCAAGGCCGCGGCCGCGCTGGCGTCGGTCACCTCGCTGGCCGCGGGCGATCCGGGTGAACGGCAGCGCGTGCACGACGCGATCGAGGTCCTGCTGGCAAGGCCGGAGGCGCACCAGCTGCGGCTGCTGGAGGCGCTCACGCTGGTGTCGTCCGGTGCGGTCACGCTGGCCCAGGACCTGACCGACGAGGTGCTGCGCGTCGGCAGCACCCCGGACGTGGCGGGTCAGCTCGGGCTCAGGGGCCGTCCCGCCGAGGAACTGGTCGCGTATTCGCTGGAACGTGCTGGCTGGTGGCGTTCGTTCGCGTCGTTCGGCGCCACGCCGGCCCAGGCTCGGGTGGCGCACGTCGTCCACCGGGCGTATTTCCTCATCTGGCAGCAACTACGTGCTGGGGGGCACCGATGAGCGTGAACGGAACCGATCCGACCGGAGTGGCGTCGGACGACGGTGTGGAGACCATTGCCGACGAGCTGCTCGACCAGGCGCTGGCCGAACGCCGCGCACTGGTGCAGCTGTGCCTGTACGCGCTGGACCGCGCCAGTGCCGGCGTCGTCGAGCGCATCGAGGAGGGCCTGTCGTCCATAGGCGTCGTGGCGCTGCGGGCCGACGGTCAGCGCTTCGACCCGTCGCTGCACGAAGCGGGCGGCACCGTGCCGACGGACGACCTGTCGTTGCAGGGCCTGGTCGCCGAGACCGAGGTGCCGGGCTTCTGCGATCGCGGACGTGTTCTGCGCGCTCCGATCGTGACGGTCTACACGGCCCGATGAGCAACCTCTCCCAGACAGTCCGGCAGACGCGCGAACGTCTCACCTCTCTCGTGCGCGAGCTCGACCCGTCCATGGCCGACTGGGTGGCGCGCAGGGCGGCACCCGAAGTTTCGTCGGTGGTGATCGTCGGCGAGACCAACCGCGGCAAGTCCTCGCTGGTCAACGCCCTGCTGGCCACGCCGGGCCTCTCGCCGGTCGACGCCGACGTCGCCACCTCGACGTACCTCGTCTTCCAGCACGGACCGTCGTGGGCGGCCCGCGCCTGCTACCCCGGCCTGCTCGCGCCCGTCAGCTTCCCGCTGCCCGCGCTGATCAACTGGGTCTCCGCCGCCCACGAGCTGCCCGAGGGCGAGCTGCCCCCGCGCTACGTCGAGGTCGACGCACCGATCCCGTTGCTGGAACGAATGTCCGTTGTGGACACTCCGGGCGTCGGCGGCCTCGAGTCGGTGCACGGCGAACTGGCCCTGGAAGCAGTCACCTCGGCCACGGCCCTGGTCTTCGTCGTCGACGCCTCGGCCCCGTTCACCCGCGGCGAGCTCGACTTCCTCAAACGCGTGGGCGACCGCGTCGAAACCGTCGTCTTCGCCCTGACGAAGACCGACCAGTACCGCGGCTGGCGCCAGGTCCTCGACGCCGACCGCGCCCTGCTGGCCGAGCACGCCCCGCGTTTCGCCGACGCCACCTTCTACCCGGTGTCGTCCCGCATGTTCGGCATGGCGGCCCAGGCCCCGAACCCGGACGCCGCCGCGATGCTCCGCGAACGGTCGGGCGTGGCCGCTCTGCAGACCGCACTGCAGGAGCTGGTCGCGGGCCGCGCCGGAATGCTCGCCGAGGCCAACGCCCTGCGCGCGCTCTCCACAGTGCTCGACGAACTCGTTGTGCGCCTTGAACACGAGAAGCGCGCTCTGTCCGTGGGCGAAGACGAAGCCGTCGTCCTGAGGGCACGCCGCGAGGAACTGCAGACCGAACGCCGTTCCTCGACCCGAGGCTGGCAGGTCCGTCTGCGCGGCGAGATCCAACGAGCCCGCGTCGAGAACTCGCACGAGATCTCCCGCCAGATGCGCGACCTGCAGACCTGGTACCGCCAGGCCATCGACGCCGCCGACCGCACCGCCCTGGCCACCCTGCCCCAACAGGTCGACACCGCCCTGCAGGTCGTCTCCGGCCGAATCTCCACAGCCCTGTCCGTCCGCCTGGCCCAGGTGACGGACGCGGTCCTGGCCACCCTGTTCTCCCCGGAGGAACTGACCCTGATCCGAGGCCAGTTCGCCCGCGGCGAGCAACCACCAGTCGTGTTGCGCCCCAAGGAAAAGCGCCCACCAACGGCCGAGGACAAACTCCTGGTCTTCATGGGCGTCTCCGGTGGCCTGGGAGCGGGCAAACTGGCCGTGATGCCCCTGGCAGGCCTGGGCATCGCCGCCCTGAACCCGGTCGTCCTGCCCGTCACGATCGCCCTGGGCCTCGGCGCGGGCTGGTGGATGGCCCGCACCCGCACCCACACCGCCGAGAAACAGCACGTCAAGCAGTGGCTCTCCGATGCCATCGCCGATGCGCGGTCCACAGTGGACCAGATCGCCGCCGAGCAGCTCATCGAAGCCGAGCAGGCTCTCTCGTTGGCGTTGGACGAGGCCCTCGCCAAGCGGATCGAGGCCATCGAGGCCGAACTGCGCGAGGTCGACCGCGCGTTGCGGATGGAGGCCGGCGAACGGGGCCGCGAACTGCAGTCCGTGACCCGTCAGCTGGCCGAGGTGGAGTCGGGGCGGGCGAAGGCGGAGGAACTGCTGGGCCGCATCCGCTCGGTCCGCGATCGCGCCTGACGCGTTACGAAACTCGGTGTTGCTGTCGACCTGCACCTGACAAGCACGAAAATGTCTTGACCAGCACGAACATGTCTTGACCTGCTGCCTCCGGCGTGATTTCCTGGTCACAGGTCGCGCACTCCCGTGCCTGCGACATCGCCTCTGGCCACTCCGCCAGGGGCTTTTTCGTTTCCAGACCACCCGCCCCCTGGATGCTTCCGCGCCAGGGGGCTTTCGTCGTGCCCGGAGGCCGCCGATGTCCCTGTCCGTGTTGGTGGTGCTTGCCCTCGCCGCCCTGCTCGCGTTGCTGGTGCTCGTCTTCGGCGTCGTGGTGGTCGTTGCTCTTTGCCGGGCCAATCGCGACGACGTGCCCATCGTGCTTTCCGACTGTGTCAACGTGTTCAAGTCGCTGGTCCACCGGCTGCCCCGCACCCGAGCCATCAGAGGTCGGCGGGACGAGGAGGGAGCATGACGCGCCGACAGCTCGGCTTCCTCGATCCGACCGGAAAGCGTGGTGGCGCGGACGCCTACGTGCGGCTGCTTCGCGCGGTGCTGGGCACTCTCAGCGCAAGAGAAGCAGGCGTGATCACGTACAGGTTCGGACTGCTGGACGGTCGCCCACGCACTCTGGACGAAATCGGCCGGATCTACGGGATCGACCGCACCCGTGCTCGTTTCATCGAGTCGAAGGTCATGTCCAAGCTGCGCCACCCGTCGCGGTCAATGGTTTTGCGGGACTTCCTGGACGGCGAGTTCGTCGAGCTCCCCGAACCTGTCCGCGCGGAGTTGCTGGGAGCTCTCAACACCGAGCCTGGCCCGCTCGTTCATTGCGATCGTCACGGTTGGAGCGAGTCGGGGCCGGACGTGTCCCGTTGCGTCGGCTGCCCGTGCGCACTGGCCGCCCAGCAGTACGGCCGTCGGCGCAAGTACTGCTCCGACGCCTGCCGCCAGGCCGCCTACCGCCGCCGAAGGTCATCCGAACAGGGCCGGGCGGTTGGCGACGGAACCGAACCGGCATAACGTGGGTCATACCGGTACATGAGCAGTAGGAGGTGTGTCCCGGTGTACATCGACGAGAACGGTGCGGCCGACGCCGAGCTGAAGGTGACCGTCGAGGACGAGGAGTACACCGCCGACGTCACCTTCGACCTCAACGACGACGGTGTGAACGACTCCGCCGTGGTCGAGACCGATGACGGTGGTCACCTCGCGTTCACCGACACGAACGGCGATGGTGACGCCGATCTGATGAGCACGTTCGACAAGGACGGCAATCTCCTGAGCCAGGCGCGGTTCGAGGAGAATTCCGGTGAGTGGGTTGCCGTCGACCCGAACGACTCTCAACAAGAAAAAACAAATTCTTCGCCCAAGCAGGCGATTGTCGTGGACACCGATGAAGGTGACCGAAACGTCGGGCAGGCCACCGAGGACACCGACGGGGACGGCAAGGCCGACACCGCGGTGGTGCGCGACGACGACGGCGACACCTGGCTGTTCACCGACAAGAACGGCGACGGACGGGCCGACGTGGCGACCGAGATCACGCGATCCGGCGAGGTCACGATGTCGGAACACCGAGGTGACGACTGGGTCGAGGTCGAGCACGGGCACATCGACTCCGACGGCCGGTACGTCACCGACTCCAAGAGCGGCATTCTGGACGAGTCGGACGACTGGTTCGAGGAAGAACGGTTCGAGGGCGTCGTCCGAATCGATTCCACGACCGGGCAGTGGATCAGCCCGAACTGACGTCTGAACTGAAGCGCAGGTCACAGGCCTCGGTGTGGTGAGAACCGCACCGAGGCCTCTTGTGTTTTTCCCACCTCAAGCGCGCCTTAACGCCGTCCGAGTGCTGAATCGATTCCAGAATCGGTTTTGTGAGGGAAGCGACAGGCTGGGGGTGCTTTACCCACCATTAACCGGGCTAACCTCGATCCATCCCCTTCCACGTACGCCCGGCCCCACCGGGCGTCTGGAGCTATTCCCGAGGACGACGAAGTCCTGCACCGGACCACCACGTCCTCGGGCGGCCGAGGCGTTCAGTCAGGAGACGAGACGAGATGACGGCAGTGACCATTCCCGGTCTCGAACAGGCACCTACCAACCACGCGCGCTTGCTCGCATGGGTTCAGGAAGTCGCTGAGCTGACCTGCCCGGACGAGGTTGTTTGGGCTGACGGGTCTCAGGGCGAATGGGACCGTCTCACGAAGAAGCTCGTCGACGCCGGCACCTTCGTGCCCCTGAAGAAGAAGCCCAACTCGTTCTGGGCGGCCTCGGACCCGAGCGACGTGGCTCGTGTGGAGGAGCGGACCTACATCTGTTCGGTGCGCGAGGAGGACTCGGGCGCGACGAACAACTGGATGGACCCTTCCGAGATGAAGGCCATCATGACCGAGCTCTACCGGGGCTGCATGCGTGGCCGCACGATGTACGTCATCCCGTTTTGCATGGGCCCGCTCGACGCGGAGAAGCCGATGCTCGGTGTCGAGATCACCGACTCGGAGTACGTCGTCGTCTCGATGCACATCATGACCCGCATGGGCTCCAAGGCCCTCGCGCTGTTCGGTGAGGACGCCGACTTCGTCCCGGCGCTGCACTCGCTCGGCGCGCCGCTCGAGCCCGGCCAGGAAGACGTGCAGTGGCCGTGCAACGAGACCAAGTACATCTCGCACTTCCCGGAGACCCGCGAGATCTGGAGCTTCGGTTCCGGCTACGGCGGCAACGCCCTGCTCGGCAAGAAGTGCTACTCGCTGCGCATCGCGAGCGTAATGGCGCGTGACGAGGGCTGGCTCGCCGAGCACATGCTGATCCTCAAGCTCACCTCGCCGGAGAACAAGGTCTACTTCATCGCGGCCGCGTTCCCGTCGGCCTGCGGCAAGACGAACCTCGCGATGCTCCAGCCGACCATCCCCGGCTGGAAGGTCGAGACGCTCGGCGACGACATCGCGTGGATGCGCTTCGGTGAGGACGGCCGCCTGTACGCGGTGAACCCGGAGAACGGCTTCTTCGGCGTCGCGCCCGGCACGGACTACCACACCAACCCGAACGCGATGCGCACCATCGCCAAGGGCAACTCGCTCTTCACGAACGTCGCGCTGACCGACGACGGCGACATCTGGTGGGAGGGCATGGGCGAGCCCCCGGCCCACCTCACCTCGTGGAAGCACCAGGACTGGACGCCGGACAGCGAGGAGCTCTCCTCGCACCCGAACTCGCGCTACTGCACGCCGATCGAGCAGTGCGACATCAAGGCGCCGGAGTGGGACGACCCGAAGGGTGTGCCGATCTCGGCGATCTTCTTCGGCGGCCGCCGCGCCACGACGATCCCGCTGGTCACCGAGTCGCGCGACTGGCAGCACGGAACCTACATGGGCGCCACGCTGTCGTCGGAGACCACGGCCGCCGCGGTCGGCAAGACCGGCGTCGTCCGTCGCGACCCGATGGCGATGCTGCCGTTCATCGGCTACAACGCCGGCGACTACTTCCAGCACTGGGTCGACCTCGGCAAGCGCGCCGACGCCGACAAGCTGCCGAAGATCTTCTACGTCAACTGGTTCCGCCGCGGTGAGGACAAGCGCTTCCTGTGGCCGGGATTCGGCGAGAACTCGCGCGTGCTGAAGTGGGCCATCGAGCGCCTCGAGGGCAAGGCCGCCGCGCAGGAGACCCCGATCGGTTACGTGCCGACCGCGGACGACCTGGACCTCGAGGGCCTGGACGCGTCGCGTGAAGACATTGAGGCCTCGCTGGAGTTCAACGCCGACGAGTGGCGTGCCGAGATCCCGCTGGTCGAGGAGTGGTTCGCCAAGATCGGTGACAAGGTCCCGACCACGCTCCGCGACGAGCTGGCGGCCCTGAAGCAGCGCCTGGGCTGATTCTTAGTTCACGCGGGGACCCTACGTACTCTCAGAACGTACGCAGGGTCCCCGCGTGCATTTCAAGCAGGTGCGGTGAGTGACGGGGTCGCCTGGGTGAGGTATCACTGAACGTGTGACGCAGGACGAGGACTTCCTCGGCGGACTCCACTACGACGGCTCGAAGCGCGATGTCGAGGTCGGCCCGACGACGGGCATCGTGCGCTACTACCCGGTGCCACCCGCCCCACCGGCCCGCACGCCGTGGTGGCGCTACACCCTGGTCTTCGGGCTCGGTTTAGCGATCGGTACCGCTGCCGGCGTGGTCCTGTGCAGCAATCTTCTCTGAGTCAGCGCAGCTCATGGTCCACTTGAGACGAAGTTGTCCACAGCTGTGGACGGACTTGTGCACATGTTGTGGACGGCTGTGGACAGCGCTGGGGACTTCTCCACAGGTTCGCAAAAACGGTCTTGCTCCAGGAATGAACCTGGCCCCTTCCGGGAACGTCTTAAGTACGTGATGGCGGTCACAAAGATCGTCACCAAGGCGGAAAGGGAGGTGTGCCGTGGGGATCGCAGGAATCGCGATGCTGGTGCTGTCCCTGGCCGCCGTGCTGATGGTCGTGATCGCGTCGTCAGTTCGGGAGCGGGTTGTCCCGGATGCCGAGGAGAGTGCTGCTGAAGGCCTTGGTGGCCTCCGCGTAGCAGACGGCGTTGGTCCAACCCTCTGACCAGGCCTGCGAACCGGGGTTCCGCCACGCGGGGAACACGTCGGTGCGCTTGGACGAGCCCAGGTAGTCGTGCACGGCCTTCGTGCACTTGTCGTTCGCGATGGCGTTCATCTGCTCCTTGGACGGAGCGGGGTCGGTCGACTTGCCGAGCGACACGACACCACCGGGCACTGCCTCCGCCAGGTGCGAGGTGTTGCAGGCGACGACCTTGACCTCCTGGTCCTTGGACGGCGAACCCTGGGTGCAGGTCTGGAACGTGCCGAAGCCGTTGCCCTTGAGCGCGTCCTTCACGGAACCCTTGCGCGCCAGCGGCTTCTCGTCCGGGCTGATCTCCACGACGGTGCACAGCCGCCAGCGCTGGCCGTCCTTCCAGCCCTGCTCGTTGGGCCAGAACGCCCAGACACGCAGGCGCGTGGAGTCCGCGTCCGCGCTGCCCAGGTAGTCGGTGAGCACCTGGCGGCACGGCGGGAGCGCGGCCTTGCGCAGCGCCTGCGTGTCCGGATAGGTCGACGGCAGACCGGAGAGCTCGCCCACGCTCATGACCTCGGCCTCGTGCGAGTCGGTGCACTGCAGCACCTTCAGCTCGTAGGCGTTCATGCACTGCCCGGCCTTGGGCAGCGTGGGTGCGGAGGCGGAGGCCGTGGACGGCATGGGTCCGGGGACCGCTTGCCCCCCTACCTGAATCGCGCACGCGGACAGCGCCCACGCGCTCAGGAAGATTGCCACCGCCAGCCGCACACGAGTCACACCACAGAGACTAGGGCCTTGACCTGATCGGCGATGGCCCGACGCTGACTTTCGAACGCCGAATCCGTCAACGCGGCCGGGTCGGCGGGCTGTCCGAGCACCGGCGTGTGCAGATGTCCACCGAGGACATTCGTTGCGCCGTAACCGATTCGCACGCGGTTGGCCCGGTACATGCTCTCGTTGGAGAGGTAGTCGCCGCCGCCACCGCTGGCCGCGACCCTGCCCGGCGTCGGCTCGTCCGTGCGGCACGACTGCTGGGATCCGACGACGACCCACTCGCAGAAGCTCCGGTTGTAGTTCACGGTGAACGGCCCGGTGCCCGCGTCGATCATCTTCTGGAACGGCAGCGTGGTCTCGATGAACTCGTTCGACGGCTGCGGCCAGCCCGCCGCGTTCGGGACGGTGCCGTACGAGCTGACGTCGTTGTTGTCTCCGAAGCCACCGCGCCAGCGCGCCGCCCACCGTTCGACGTCGAAGCGGTCCGGCCTGCCCTGGCTGATCGTCACGAACGCGTCGGGCTTCTGCCGGAGCGCGGATCCGTAGAACTGCTCGACGACCCCCTCGTCGAACCCGCCCCACAGCACCGGCAGCACCGCGGCCTGCAGCACGACCTTGCCGTTCGGCGTGGTGATCTCACGGCCGTCGAGCTGCAACGCCGCCGCTCCCGCGGGGTTGGCGCGCCGCACGTTCGTCCCGGCGAGCTGGAACGGGTCGAAGCCGGTCACGGCGATCCTGCGCACGCCGGGCTTCGCGGGGAACGCCGAGTCGCTCAGGCCGCGTGAGGCCCAGTCGAACTGCCGGATGAGCTTCGCGCGCTCGTTCGGCGAGATCGCGAACCGCGGCTTCCACTGGCGGAGCGCGCTGCTGAGCTGCACGCGCGCCCAGTAGAGCGGGCGGTCGTCGTAGGCGTCGTGCGCCAGGGGCATCGTGCTCTGCGCGCGGGCGACCGCGGCCTTCCACAGCGCGTTGCCTTCGCGTTCCACGAACTGCTGCGCCTGCTTCGGCACGGCCTGGTGGCAGAGCGCGGCGGTGAAGCCGGCGACGCGGCCGTCGAAGCCGGCGAGCTTCACGAGCGCGGGCCCGACGGCGGGGCCGCCGGTGACGAGCGTGTCGTCGAGCCGCTGCTCCTCGACGGTCAGCCCGGCTGTGGTGTCGTAGCAGTTCGCGTCCTGCGCCCGGGCGACGGCAGGACTCAGGGTGAGTGCGATCGCGGTCAGTCCGACAAGTCCGGCGATGGTTTTCACGCCTTCGATCTCAACGGAAAGGGCCACCCGCCGTAACCGACGGGTGGCCCTTGGCGTTAACTGCCGCGTCTCAGTGCGCCGCGACCGGCTTGACCCTCGGGCTGTCCTCGTCGACGTGGTAGTCGGACGGGTCCGTCTGGTCCGTGCCGTTGAAGACCTTGGCCTTCTTGGCGATCAGCGTGACGATCACCGCGACCAGCAGGTTGACCGTCAGCGCGACGATGCCCACGTAGATCTGCACGGTCGACGCGCCGAACGGGTGCCAGCCGAAGAGCGACAGCTTGCCGAGCGGCAATGCCGAACCGGCGAAGTGCGCCTTGTTGATGGCCGGGTTGCCGATGTTGTAGAGCAGCCACATGCCGTAGCCCATGCCGCCGATCCAGCCCGCGACCAGGCCGTACACGTGGAACCAGCGCGTGTACAGCGCGATCGCGACCGCCGGCAGCGTCTGCAGGATCATGACGCCGCCGATGAGCTGCAGGTCGATCGAGAACTGCGGGTCGACGAACACGATGAACGCGACCGCGCCGAACTTCACGACGAGGCTCGCGAGCTTGGCCTGCTTGGCCTCCTCCGCGGGCGTGGCGTGCTTCTTGATGTACTCCTTGTAGACGTTGCGCGTCCACAGGTTCGCCGCCGCGATCGACATGATCGCCGCCGGCACCAGCGCGCCGATGCCGATGGCCGCGAACGCGACGCCCGCGAACCACGACGGGAAGTTCGCGCCGAAGAGCTCGGGCACGATCGTGTTGGTGTCGGGACGGCCGGTCGCCTGGTTGACGATCGGCTTGGTGCCCGCGCTGATCGCGACGTAGCCCAGCAGCGCCAGCAGGCCGAGCACCAGCGAGTACGCCGGCAGCGCGACCATGTTGCGCTTGATGACGTTGCGGCCGCGGCTGGCCAGGATGCCGGTCAGCGAGTGCGGGTAGATGAACAGCGCGAGCGCGCTGCCCAGCGCCAGCGTGGCGTACTGGAGCTGGTTGTTGCTGTTGAGCAGGATGCCGTCGGTCTTGGCCGGCGTCGCGTCGAACTTGGCCTGCGCGTCGTTGAAGATCTCGCCCCAGCCGCCGAACTTCGACGGCAGGTAGACGATCGCCACCAGGATGACGATGTAGATCAGGATGTCCTTCACGAACGCGATCAGCGCCGGCGCCCGCAGACCCGACTGGTACGTGTAGAGCGCGAGGATCACGAAGGCGATGAACAGCGGCAGGTGGCCGAGGATGCCGCCACCGTTGAGGCCCATGCTGCGCAGCACGGCTTCGAGGCCGACGAGCTGCAGCGCGATGTACGGCATGGTCGCGACGATGCCGGTGATCGCGACGAGCAGCGCCAGCCAGTGCGAGCCGTAGCGGCCCTTCACGAAGTCGGCGGGCGTGACGTAGCCGTGCACGCGGCTCACCGACCACATCCGCACCAGCGGCAGGAACACGATCGGATAGAGGATCACCGTGTACGGCAGGGCGAAGAACCCGGTCGCGCCCGCGCCGAACATCAGCGCCGGCACCGCCACGAACGTGTACGCGGTGTAGAGGTCGCCGCCGACCAGGAACCACGTGATCCAGCTGCCGAACTTCCGTCCGCCGAGGCCCCACTCGTCGAGGTGCTCCAGGGTGGAGCCCTTCTGCCAGCGCGCCGCGACGAAGCCCATCACCGTGACGAGCAGGAAGAGGACGCTGAAAACGATCAGCTCAGTCCACTGCATCAGTTCGCTCCCTCATCCAGGTCGTCGACGCCCAGCTTGTCCGGCTTGCCGGTGACCACCGGCTTGTCCTTGGTCTTGACGTAGACCAGGCCGACGCACAGGACGCCGAGCGGCACGAACGCGAACTGGTACCAGTAGAAGAACGGGAGCCCGAAGATCCGGGGCTCGTCGATGTTGAACCACGGCGTGATGAGCATGAGCAGCGGAACTACCAGCAACAGGTTCCAGTTGCTCCAGCGCAAGCCGGTCTTGTGATCCGACGGCATGGTGGCCCTCCGTGAACGCGGTGTTGCGCGGATGTTAGGCCTGATAGGACGTGTCGTCAGCCTCGTGATCGGAATCGTTGCACTTCGCTTAACGTTCTCTTTGGACTATTCGGCCTCAAGGCGTCCGACAAGATCCTGTTCAGCGGCGTCGAAGTACTCCAGCAGTTGGTCGACGGCCTGGTCCACCGCACCATTGTTCAACAATTCGACAATCCTACGATTCCACGGCACGTAGGTCTGGTAGAAGTCGTTGATCTCCTGCGCCACCCGGAAGGCGAGCATGAGTTCGGCGAACAGGCGGTCCGACTCGTCGCTGAGCCGCGTGCTGCGCGCGAGCCCGACGATGGCGCGGTGGAACTGGATGTTCGCCTGGCCGGCCCTGGTCCAGTCGTTCTTCTCGGCCCTGGCGACGGCCTGCCGCACCGGCGCCCGCACGGCCTCGCGCTGGGCCTCGGTCACGTCGTTCCACAGCCTCAGCGCCCCGCACTCGATCACCCGCCGCGCGGCGTAGAGGTCGCGCACGTCGTCACCGCTCGGCCGGCGCACGAAGACGCCGCGGCTGTGCTCGTGGACCAGCAGCCGGTCGCGGGTGAGCAGTCGGAAGGCTTCGCGGAGGGTGTTGCGGCTGACCCCGAGCGCCCCGCCGATGGCTTCCTCGCTGAGTCGCAGTCCGGGCGCCAGTTCGCCGTCGAGCACCCGCTCTCGCAGCATGTCGGCGACCTTCTGCGCGGTGCTCGCGCGCTCCAGGTCGGCTTTGCCCTGCGCCAGCGTCGACACCCACGTCTCGGTCACCTGCCAAGTCTATTTGCAGGATCGTTCGATTGCACTATCGTAGAATCGTTCAACAATCCCACGATCCAACAAAACCGGCGTGTGTTGGGGGCTTCGATGGATCTGAACGCGGACCTCGGCGAGGGCTTCGGCCACTGGACGCTGGGCGACGACCGTGCGCTGCTGTCGGTCGTGACCAGCGCAAACGTCGCGTGCGGCTATCACGCCGGCGATGCCGACACGATGCGGTCGGTGTGCGCTGCGGCGGCGTCGGCCGGGGTGGCCGTGGGGGCGCACGTCGGGTATCGGGACCTGGCCGGGTTCGGGCGCCGGTTCATCGACGTTGCTCCGGACACGTTGACCAACGAGGTTCTTGCGCAGCTGGGGGCGTTGTCGGCGTTTGCCCGGGCTGCCGGGACTCGGGTGTCCTACGTGAAGCCGCACGGGGCGCTGTACAACGCGTTGGTCCGGCACGAGGCCCAGGCCGACGCGGTGGTGGATGCGGTGCGGTTGTTCGATCCCGGGCTCGCTGTGCTCGGGCCGCCTGGTGCGGTGTGGTTGAAACGGGCTGCTGTGGCCGGGCTGCGGGTTTGGCACGAGGCTTTCGCTGATCGTGCCTACACGGCTGCTGGGACGTTGGTTCCGCGCGGTGAGCCGGGGGCGGTTCTGCGTGATCTGGCTGAGATCGCGGCTCGGTGTGTGCAGCTGGCTGTCGAGGGGTGGGTCCGCAGCGTGAGCGGGCGTCCGGTGCGGGTTCAGGCGGATTCCATCTGCGTTCACGGGGACACGCCGAACGCTGTGGAGATCGCTCGGGCGGTTCGGGCTGCTCTGGAGTCGGCCGGGGTTGTCGTGGGACGGGTGGAGTCGCCGCTTCGGCATTCCCGGGCTGGGTGACGCGTCGGTTTTCGTGGTCGGCCCCCTGGTTTTCGCGGCTGGCCCCCGGTTGTGTCGGCGCCTGCTGGTTTTCGCGGCCAGCCCCCGGTTGTGTCGGCGCCTGCCGGCTTTTGCGGCCAGCCCCCGGTTGTGTCGGCGCCTGCCGGCTTTTGCGGCCAGCCCCCGGTTGCGTCGGCGGCTGCCGGTTTTGGCCGGACTGTCAGACCCGCCTTGTACGTTGGGTCGCGGGGGACTCCGAATCCAAGGGGACGCCTGCGTGAGCCTGCCTACCGGACCAGCGCTGCCGCTCCTACCAGGCCCGCCTCGCCGCCCAGCTCGGCTGCCCGCACCTCCAGCCCCTCCAGGTACGACAAGCCCGCGTGGGTCTTCAGCGTGCGGCGGACCGGCTCGAACAGCAGCTCGCCCGCCTGCGCCACCCCGCCGCCGATCACTGCCAGGTCCAGGTCGCACACGGCTGCGGCGCCTGCGATGGCCAGGCCCACTGCCTGACCTGCGCGGTCGAACGCTTCCAGCGGGATTTCCTCCCCGGCCAGGGCTGCGGCGGCCAGTACGGCGGCGTCGGCGTCGTCCGGGGCCTGCCAGCCCGCTCTGCGGGCCCAGGCGACCATTCGGGGGCCTCCTGCGATGGTTTCCACGCAGCCTCGGCCGCCGCAGGTGCAGGGTGGGCCGTCCGGGTCCACGACCACGTGGCCGATGTGGCCCGCGTTGCCCGTTCGGCCGCCGAAGGGGTGGCCGTTCAGAACCAGGCCGCCGCCCACGCCCGTCGAGACGACCAGGCCCACCATGAACTTGCTTCCTCGGCCTGCTCCCCGGCGGTGTTCGCCCAGGGCCATGCAGACGCCGTCGCCTGCCAGTTCCACCGGCACGCCAGGGAACAGCGACGAGACGGCTGAGCGCAGGGGGAAGGCTTGCCACGACGGGACGTTGATCGGGGAGACGGTGCCCGCGACCGTGTCCACCGGGCCCGCCGAGGCGATTCCGACGCCCGCCACGGTCGCGCCCTGGACCACTGAGGACAGCAGGGACTCCACGGCGTCCCACGGATCAGCCGAAGGAGTCGGCACGCGTGAGGAGCGCACCACGTCGCCTGTGGGGTCCACCAGGGCGGCGGCGATCTTGGTGCCGCCGAAGTCCAGTGCCAGCACCAGATCAGTCACGGTGATCCATGCTAATCAGCGACTTCGAGGCGGATCGGCGGGCTGGTCCTGACCAGGTCGCCCGCCGCCACCTTCACCACCGCGGACCACGAGCCGGGGCTTGCCCACGAAGGGGCCGAGACGGTGAAGTCGAGCGACGTGTGGCCCTGGGCGGCTAGCAGCGCGCCGACGGTGAACGGGGCCACCAGGTCCCAGGTGTCGCGCGGGGACAGGATTCGCGCTTGGAGCGGGAGGTCGCCGCGGGCGCCCGAGGCCACGACCACCTGGAGCGGTGCGGACGAACCCGGCGCGACGGAGACGGTCGAAGGGGCCGAGGCCACCCACAGGACCTCGACCGGGTCTTCGAAGTCCCATTCCGGGACGGTGAGCAGGGCGACGTCGTAGACCTCGAACGGGAGGCCCTCCAGCGTCGCGCGGATCGGGTAGCAGCCGGGAGTGCGGGGTGGCGTCAGGCGTACCTCGGCCGACGTGTAGCCGCTTGCCGGCAGGTTCACGGGGAGCGTGTCCCAGGAGGACGACCAGCCGTCGGGCAGGGTCAGGTGGACCGCGCCGGTGAAGTCCGGGCCGTCCGACACCGCCACCACGCGCAGGCGGGTCGGGCTGAGCACCTCGAGGCGGACGTTCGCCGCCAGGCCGCCCAGTGGGGCCGGCTCGTGCAGCCAGTACCTGGCGAACACCGGGGTCGCGGCGGGTTCCGCCGGGCCCAGCGGCGGGCTGGCCACGGCGAGTTTCGGGGCCACGGACGGCAGGGTGCCTGACGGAGGTGTGCGGGTGCCCAGTACGCCTACCAGCGGTGAGGGGTTCAGGTGGGGCACCTCGTGCCACAACGTGAAAGTTGTGGAGCCGACCATCTTCTCGCCCACCTCGCTGTGCCAGACGGTCACCGGGCCCGTCAGGCGCGGAGGTTCCAGGGCTGGGCCGTCTACGGCGACGAGGGAGGCGATCGGGTCGTACGAGAGGACGTAGTGAGTGGAGGCGATCTCTGTGCCGTAGCCCTGTTTCCAGCCGTGATCGATGTCGTCTTCCACGAGCGCGTAGGTGCGCCATCCGCGAGAAGGCACGTCTCTGGCCAGGAAGGTCACCGTCACGCCGTCGACCAACGTCGGCAGTGCGTCGCCATCGAACTCCACGTGCACGTTTCTGGGGGACGGCAGATGCACGGACACGATGTCGGTGCAGGGCGTTGAGAGGGGATTCCAGGCGACCACGGACGAGTCCACAGTGGACGTCAGTGCTGCCAGCGAGCGCGAGACGACCTCCGAGCGCAGGTCGAAGGCTTCGCGGGGATGTGCCGCAGCGGCGCGGGTGAGAGCAGCGGTGGGGTAGGCCGCGCCGGTCAGCCGTGCGGCGTGTGAGGCGAACACGGCGGCAGGTGTGTCGTCGGAAGGTGCGGATGGCACGGGCACGGCGCCACGCACGTAGTAGTCGCGCGGCAACGAGCACACGACGCGTGGCCAGGTGTAGCGCGCGCTCCAGTCGTGGTGGATCGAGGTCACCCACGGGTTCGGCGCGGAACGGTCGGTGCCGACGGGCAGCATCACGTGCGGTGCGGAAGCCTTGGCCCGCAGCTTCAGGAACGAGACGTAGACAGACCGTTCTGCCTCGCCCAGGGACGCGACCTCCAGCGCAGCGCCGACGGGCAGCGAGGCCAGCAGCGGCGACACACCGACCACATTGGACTTCGCGCCGACCACCTCGACGCGCCCCTCGGAGATCAGCCGCAGGAGCAGCGAGCGGTGCTGCGGGAACGTGTCCCAGTACGGCTGCAGCAGCTCCACCGACGTCACCGCGAACCGGTAGGCGGGATCGGTCAGCGCCAGGTCCACATGGGCCCGCAGCGCGTCGAACGGTGCGTCGCCCGCCACGTGTGCGACCAGGTGCACCGTCCACCCCGGCGAGCCCACGACCAGCGAGAACGCGCACCTCTCCTCGCCGGCCGCTGAGCGCAATACGGCCTCGGCGGGCACCACGGCGCCAGGGGAGTGCTCGGAGACGTCGACGGCGACCTCGTAGCCGAACGGGCCCAGAGCCGCGGTTCCGCCGTGCCTCGGCGAGTGCAGGCCAGGGCCCGAGACGTGCGCGTGCACCGGTCCGGTCGACGTAGGCGAGATCACCCGCACCACCTGCAGCAGTGCGGTCCGAGGTCCGACGAAGAGTTCGGTGGACTCGGCGGCGATCACCGAACGATCGCACCATCGTTCAGTACTGGACGAAATACCCCGATGGTGGAGTAGTGCGGCGGCCGCCGACCTATCGTTTCAACATTCGTGTCAAGCCGGCCGCCACGGTTGTGGCCAGGATCCAGCCGGTCACGATCAGCCCGGAGGCGATCCACTGCGACGCACCCGGCGTCTGCCAGCGGTTCTTGTTGCCGAAGTCGACGATCGGCACCACCAGGTCGATCGTGTAGAGCCACGCGTTCCACGGCAGGTGGTCGTCGTCGTTGATCACCGTGAGCGGTCCCTTGAACTGGAACCAGATGCTGCCAACCACCCACGCCGCGATCAACCACCCCAAAGCGCGCGCCGGGCGGTAGCCGTAGCCGACCATCGAACGCTGCAAGAAGCTCCACAAGAGCACCAACGGGCCGAAGAACCGCATGCCCTCGGCGACCGCGCGGTACCGCAGGCGCTGCTTCTCGATCAGCACCGTCGAGGCGTGCTCCTCGTTGCCGGACGCGGTCAGCATCTCGGCGAACTGGTCGTACGGGCGCGGGCTGTAGCTGCGCCGCATCGCGTGCCGCAGCCAGCGCAGCCGTTGCTGGACCTGGGCGTCGTCGCGCAGGTCGATCGGGTAGGCCAGCGAGTCGTAGCGGAAGTCGTCGAGGTCGATGAAACCCGTGGCGTTCCAGAAGTTCTCGTTGTCGTCCAACGACGTGCAGCGCGCCTGCCGCAGCGTCACCAGGCCCTTGGGCGGCGACACGACGTTGAGCATCAGCTCCTGGACCTGCATGCCCATGGCGTTCAACGCGTGGCTGTCGAGCTTGTAGCCGAGCACCGCGCCGTTGAAGTTCGCCATGCGGCCGATGGTCGCGCGCCGGCACCGGACACCGCCGTGCGCGACGAACTCCTTCTCGCCGCGCGCGCAGATGAGGTCGCGGCCGATCGTGGCGCCGCCGATGTCGAGCGACGGCTTCTCGCGCGGCTGGTGGCGGTACGTGCCGGGCTTGATCAGGCGGCTGCCGCGCAGGTCGAGGTTCGCGCCGACGGTGATGCCGCGCAGCTCCAGGCCGCCGGCGACCTCCGACTCGCGCACCACGAAGTTGCTGCCGATCTGCGAGCGGTTCGTCAGCAACGCGTCCGCGGCCGGATTGTCCACAGTGGCCCGTTCGAGCGTGATGCTGCCGCGGACGTGGGTGTCGACCATGCGCAGCTGGCCCTTGATCCGCACGCCGCGCCCGACGATGTCACCGCCGATCTCCGCGCCGTCGACGTGCAGTGCGCGGCCCGATCCGGTCGGGTCGGTGCCGACCGACGGCGGGGACACGGCGTCCAGCACGGCGTCTGCCAGCGACAACGTGCCGCCGATGCGCGCGTTCACGGCGCGGACGGTGCCCGCGCTGGTGAAGCCGCGGTCCAGTTCCAGGTCGCCGGACACGTCCACGCGGTCGAGGACCAGCGTCGCGGACGGGTCGGCGTGCGGGTCGGTGGTCTCCTCGAACGCGTCGCTGCGCGAGAGCTGGGCGCGGCTCAACGACAACGTCGAGCTGATCCGGGCGTTGGCCAGGAACACCACGCCGTGCGAGGTGAACGCGCCGAGCAGGTTGCCGCCGACCTGCATGCCGTTGCCGTTCAGCGTGAAGCCGTCGGGGTTGTTCAGCACGGCGCTGCCGAGGTTGACGTTGCCGCCGATGCGCGACCCCGCGAGCCGCACCTCACCCTCGGTGTGGATGCCGAACCCGAGCAGCGCACCCGCGACCGTCAGCCGGTCACCGTGCACGCACAGCCCGCCCGGCACGCTGAACCTGCTGTCCCGCAACAGGACCGAGCCCGCGATCTCGGCGTCGGTCAGGTCGACGAGGTCGGACATCCGGCAACCGAGCAACGAGACGTCGTTGCTGCTGCTGAGGTTGCGAGCCTCCAGACCGGGCAGGTCGCAGTCGGTGAACGAGACACCGGCGAGGTTCGCCTGCCTCAGGTCCGGTGCCGCCTCGAACTGGCAGCGCTCGAACTCCAGCACGTACGGCACCTCGACCGCGCGCAGGTCGAGCACGTCGGTGACCACCCGGTCCACCACGCGGATGACGGGTGGGGTGCTCGGCCTGCGCCGAGGCAACCTCCACCCGCCCGCTCCGTCGTTCTCCCCCAACAGCCCCCGCAGCACCTCCGCCGCGGCGACCTTCCCCCTCGCCACGCGACCTAGACCGGATCGCTCGGGCCGTGGTGCGTCGGGTCGAGCACGCGGGCCAGGAACTCCTGGGTGCGCGGTTCCTGCGGGTTGCCGATCACCTCGGCCGCCGGTCCCTCCTCGACGATGTAGCCGCCGTCCATGAAGATCACCTTGTCGGCGACCTCGCGGGCGAACTGCATCTCGTGGGTCACGACCAGCATCGTCATGCCCTCGTCGGCGAGCTGGCGCATGACGCCGAGCACGTCACCGACGAGCTCGGGGTCGAGCGCGGAGGTCGGCTCGTCGAACAGCATCACCTCGGGGTCCATCGACAGCGCGCGGGCGATCGCCACGCGCTGCTGCTGGCCGCCGGAGAGCTGCGCGGGCATCGAGTGGGCCTTCTCGCCCAGCCCGACGCGCTCGAGGTTGTGCAGCGCGACCCGCCTCGCCTCCTCCTCGGAGCGCTTGAGCACCTTGCGCTGCGCCACCGTGAGGTTCGCCAGCACGTTGAGGTGGGAGAAGAGGTTGAACGACTGGAAGACCATGCCGATCTTCGTCCGGGCCTTGTCGATGTCGACGTCCGGATCGGTCAGCTCGGTGCCGTTGACGACGATCTTGCCGCCGTTCGGCTCCTCCAGCAGGTTCACGCACCGCAGCAACGTCGACTTGCCGGAACCGGACGGGCCGATGATGCAGACCACGTCTCCGCGGTTGACCTGCAGGTCGATGCCCTTGAGGACGTCCAGCGGGCCGAACGACTTCTTCAGCCCGGTGATCTCGACGCACGTCTCGCTCATGCGGACACCTTCTTCCTGCTACCGGTGGTACCGCGGCGTTCCAGCCACCGCGACAGGTAGCCGAGCGGCAACGTGATGATCAGGTAGCACAGACCCGCGATGAGGATCGGGGTCAGCGAGGGGCTGCGGCTCAGCGTCTCGCGGCCGAACTTGGTGAGCTCGTACTGCTCGCGGAACAGGCCGAGGATGTAGATCAGCGAGGAGTCCTTGGTGAGCAGGATCAGCTCGTTGGTCAGCGGGGGCAGGATGATCCGGAACGCCTGCGGGATCACGACCGTGATCATGGCGCGGCCCTGCGACATGCCGAGCGACCGGGCGGCCTCGACCTGACCCTTCGGCACCGCCTGGATGCCGGCGCGGATCGTCTCCGCCATGTAGGCCGCACCGACGCCACCGAGCGCCAGCATGACCGTGGTCAGCGGCGGGAACTGCACCTGGAACGCGATCGGCACGCCGTAGTAGATGCCGATGAACACCAGCAGCGCGGGCACACCGCGGAAGAACTCGATGTAGACGGTCGCGATCCACCGGTACGGCGCGACCGAGGACAGCTTCATGAGCGCGAGCACGAGGCCCAGCGCGAGTCCGAACCCGAAGCCGAGCGCGGTGTAGATGATGGTGTTCTTCAACGCCACGGTGATGACGTTGGGGAACATCGACGCGGCGATCTCGGTGTTGAAGAACGCCCGCCTGATCTGGCCCCAGTCCGCGAGGAAGGCGACCAGGAGTACGACGACGATGAGCACGCCGTATTGCGCGTAGCGGATGTACTCGGCGCGCTTGCGCTTCGACATGGCCATTGCGGCTCCTAGCAAATGTGGTTCGGACAAGCGGCGGGGCCGGCGCGACGCAGCGCTGCCGGCCCCGGAGAAGCGACTACTTCGACGTCGGCTTCTTGCCGAACCACTTCTCGTAGATCGTGTCGTACGTGCCGTCCGACTTGGCCTTCTTCAGGACCTCGTTGATCTTGTTCAGCAGGGCGGTGTTGCCCTTCTTGACACCGATGCCGTACTTCTCGTTGGTCTTGAACTCGGTCGTGACCTCGGTGTCCGGGAACTCCTTGACGTAGTCGTAGAGCACGCCGTTGTCGTTGATCACCGCGTCGACGGCACCGGTGCGCACGGCCGTCTCGGACAGCGGCAGGTCCTCGAACTGCACGACGGTGTAGCCGTTGGCGGCCGCGTTGTCGTTGGCGTACTTCTCACCGGTGGTGTCCTGCTGGACGCCGAGCTTCTTGCCCTTGAGGTCCGCGAGGGACTTCAGGTTCGAGCCCTTCTTGACCAGCAGCGCCTGCTCGGCGTCGAAGTACGGGTCGGAGAAGTCGATCGCCTGCTTGCGCTCGTCGGTGATCGTCATGCCCGCCGCGGCCAGGTCGCACTGGTTCGCGTTGAACGACGTGCCCGAGGTGATCGTCTCGAACGGCGTGTCGAAGATCTGCTGCTGGACGCCCAGGTCCTTGGCGATCAGGTCGACGAGGTCGACGTCGAAGCCGACCGTCTTGTCGCCCTCGCTGTACTGGAAGGGCTTGTAGGACAGGTGCGTGCAGGTGACCAGCTTCCCGCTCTGCACCAGTGGGATGTTCGAGCCGCCACTGCCCTGGTTCACGGGAGTCGCGCAGCCCGACGCTGCCATCACGGCCAGCCCCAGTACCGGGATCATGGCCATCAACTGCCTGGTTCGACGAGCCACTGCGTCACTCCTCGTAACTGTTGCGGACGAGTGAACGGGATCCTGCCACTCGGGTGACGTGGTGGACAGCACGTGCGTGTTACAGGCCACTGCGTTGCAACAACTTTGCGTGAAATCCGCCTTATGGGCACAGATTATTGTGCGAAATGCCCTAGATCACACAACGTCTGCACGTATTGCACCCGAATGGTGACGATGTGCGAGCGCGTCCTTGATCAGGATTTGATCACGACGGTGCTGCTCAGCGCGTGCGTTCGGTCAGCAAGCCCGCGATCAGAGCGGTCCACCCGGTCTGGTGGGTCGCGCCGAGCCCCTCACCGGTGTCGCCGTCGAAGTACTCGCTGAACGTGACGTGGCTGCGCCAAAGCGGTGACTCGGAGGACTCGATCCGCTTGCCGTCCGACGGCCTGCGCCCGTCGTGGTCGGGCAGGAACAGGCCGACGAGCCGGTCGCTCAGCTCGTCCGCGACCTGCCCGGCGGTGAGCAGACGGCCGGAGTGCGTCGGCATCTCGACCGCGAACGTGCCGTCGTGGAACGCGCAGACCGTGCGCAGCGCCTCGACGAGCAGCGCGTTGGTGGGCAGCCAGATCGGGCCGCGCCAGTTCGAGTTGCCGCCGAACATCGGCGTGTGCGACTCGCCCGGCTCGTAGCCCATCCGGTGCTCCTGGCCCGCGACGTTGACCTCCAGGCCCTCGCGGTGGGCCGCGCTGAGGCTGCGGATGCCGTGCGGCGACAGGAACTCGTGCTCGTCGAGCATCCGGTGCAGGACCCGCTTGAGCTTGTGCTCGTCGAGCAACGACACGAACGCGCCGCGCTCGTAGTGGAACGTGATGAACTGCCGCAGCTCAGGGCGTCTTTTCAGCAGGTGCTCCAGCCGGCTCGTGAAGCCGTGCAGGTCGCTGAGCACCCACGGTTCGAGCACCGCGCTCGCCAGCAGGGGGATGAGGCCGACCATCGACCGCACGCGCACGGGCTCCGACTCGACGCTGCCGTCGGGGCGGCGCCGCGAGACCCGGTCGTAGCAGAAGCCGTCCTCGTCGTGCCAGATGCCGCCGCCGTGCGACCCGAAGTGCGTGAACGCCTCCGCGATCGACAGGAAGTGCTCGACGAACTTCGTCGCGACGTCCTCATAGGACTCGTCGTCGCGCGCGAGCTCCAGCGCGATCTGCATGAGGTGCAGGCTGTAGGCGGCCATCCACGACGTGGCGTCGGACTGCTCCAGCCGCCACTCGCCCAGCATCGGCTCGGACCTGTTGATCGGCCCGATGTTGTCCATGCCGAGGAACCCGCCCTCGAACAGGTAGCTGCCGCCGGCGTCCTTGCGGTTCACCCACCACGAGAAGTTCAGCAGCAGCTTGTGGAAGATCTTCGCGAGGAACTGCCGGTCCCTGCTGCCGTCCGCGCGGTAGACCTGCAACGCCGCCCACGCGTGCACCGGCGGGTTGACGTCGCCGAACTCCCACTCGTAGGCCGGTATCTGGCCGTTGGGATGCATCATCCACTCGCGGCAGAACAGCAGCAGCTGCTCCTTCGCGAACGCCGGGTCGACCAGCGTGAACGGGATGGTGTGGAACGCGAGGTCCCACGCGGCGAACCAGGGGTACTCCCACTCGTCCGGCATGGAGATCACGTCGGCCACGTCGAGGTGCCGCCAGTGGACGTTGCGCGCCTCGGGGGTGCGCCTGGAACTGGGTGCTTCCGGCTTGGTCGGGTCGCCGTCGAGCCAGTCGCGCGTGCGGAACCGGTAGTGCTGCTTGGTCCACATCAGCCCGGCCAGCGCGCGCCGCAGCACGTGCTTCTCTTCCACGTTCCTCTCGGGCGCGATGGCGTCGTGGAACTCGTCGGCTTCGAGCTTCCTGGTCTCCAGGGTCTCCTGGAAACTCGGCCCGAACGGGTCCACGTGCCCGTCGCCGCCCACGAGTCTCAGCCGGACGGTCACCGTCTCGCCCGGCTCCACGGGGTCGAAGGAGTACCAGGCCGCGAACTTCGTACCGGCCGCCCCGGCGTCGTTCGGCCCGACGACCTGGCACGCGGACGTGTTGCCGTTGATCACGTAGTCGCAGATGCCGTCCTTGGTCCACGGCGAGGGGTTGCGCTCGGCCCCGAAGAGCGCCACCTCGTTGGTCTCGTTGTCCGTCATGAGCAGCGACGGCGAGTCGTCCAGGTGCAGCGTGTACCGCCCGAGGTTGCCGTGGTCGGCCGTGACCTTGCGCCCGGTCGTGGTGCTCGCGATGAGCTGACAAGGCCGCTGGTCCCGCCCCCAAGCCCAGGTGTTGCGGAACCACAACTGCGGCAGGAGGTGCAGCGGCGCGTCCTCGGGCCCGTGGTTGGTGGCCCTGATCTCGACGCAGATGTCGTCGGTGTCGGCCTTGGCGTAGGTGACCTGGACGTCGAAGAACCGGTTCTCGTCGAGCACCCCGGTGTCACTCAGCTCGGGTTCGCGGTTCTCCCGGCCGGCATTGCGGGCCATCTCCCGGAGCTGGCCGTAGGGGAACTCGCGTTGCGGATAGCGGTAGACGACCTGCATCCAGGAGTGCGTGGGCGTCCCGTCGGTGACCCACCAGTGCTCCTTGACGTCCTCACCGTGGTTGCCCTCGCTGTTGGTGAGACCGAAGTAGCGTTCCTTGAGGATCGGGTCCCGGCCGTTCCACAGCGCGACGGCGAGGTTGAGGAACCCGTGCACGTCGCAGATGCCCGCGATGCCGTCCTCACCCCACCGGTAGGCGCGGCTGCGTGCGTGGTCGAAGGGGAACGAGGCCCAGGCGTCACCCTCGGGCGAGTAGTCCTCGCGGACCGTGCCCCACTGGCGACCGGACAGGTACGGCCCCCACAGCCGCCACGGCGAAGTCGGTGTGTCCGACTCCGCGAGACGCGCCCGTTCCGCTTGTTCGCCCATCGGCCCAGTGTGAGACACCTTCTCGGACGGCCGGTGGGGTCCAGGTGTGGTTTGAGTCGTTCCTCACTCGAGGACGCGTGCTCGCAACCACTTCACCGACGACCTGACCGAGGTGGTCCCGCGCACGTCAAAGCCCTGGCAAGAGCAAGGACGTACGCGGGGAGCAACCCGGCGACAGGTCTGGCGTTCCTGGAGGAGCTCAGCGCTGAGACGCGTGCGCGTCCAGCACCAGCGCCACCGCCTCCGTGACCCGAGCCGCGTGCGCCAGATGCAGCCACTCGTCCGGCACGTGGCAGTTGGAGTCCGGCCCGACGGCGCCGGTCACCAGGAACTGCGCCTCCGGGTACGCCTCGTGCAGCAGCCCCATGAACGGGATCGAGCCGCCCAGCGACACCGTCCGCCACGGCGACCCGAAGACCTCCTTGCCGGCATCGTCCAGCGTTGCCGACAACCACGGCGCGAGCTCGGGCGCGTTCCAGCCGTCAGCGAACTCGATCCGCGAAAGCTCGACGGTCGCGCCATAGGGCACATCGGTGGTCAGCCGCTCCCGAACCGCCTCCAACGCCGCAGCAGCATCAGCTGTGGGCGGCAACCGGAACGACAAGACCAAAGTCGTGAACGGGCGCAGCACGTTGCCCGCGTCGTCTGGAAGCGGCAGGCCCTCGGCGCCCGTGACGGACAGGGTCGGCCGCCACCCGGAGTTCAGGGCCAGCTCTACCTCGTCGTCCGACATCGGCCGCAGCTCGCCGACCCGCGGCACCGACCCCCACAACGCACCCGGCGCGGCTTCGACGGCCTCCCTGACCTCGGTGAGCCTGTGCTCGGGGATCTCGACGTGCATCTCGGGCACGAGAACCTCACCGGTGGCCGAGTCCTCCAGCCGGTCCAGCAACTGCCGAGCGATCCGGAACGACGACGGCACGATCCCGGATGCCATCCCGGAGTGCATGCCACCTTCCAGCACCCGAACAGTGGCCGTGACCTGCACCAACCCGCGCAGCGACGTGGTCAGCCACATGCGCTCGTAGTCCGAGCCGCCCGAGTCCAGGCAGACGACCAGCGACACGCGGCCCAAGCGGTCCGACAGGTGCTCCAGGTACGCCGGCAGGTCGGGCGAACCCGACTCCTCGCCGGTCTCCAGCAGGACGACGCACCGGCTGTGCGAGCCGCCCGCCGCGCGCACGGCCTCGATCGCGGCGATTGCGGCATATCCGGAGTAACCGTCGTCCGCGGAGCCGCGGCCGTAGAGACGTCCGTCACGCAGCACCGGGGTCCAGGGGCTGAGCCCGGGGCCCCAGCCACCCACCGGCGGCTGCTTGTCGAGATGTCCGTAGAGCAACACCGTGTCGTCGGCCGCGTTACCGGACGCCGGCACGTCGACCACCAGAAGCGGCGTTCGTCCCGCCAGTTGGACGACCTCCAGGGTCGCGCCGGGCAGGTCGCGGGAGGCGATCCACGCCCGCACGTGCTCGATCGCGGCGGCCAGTTCGCCGTGTTCCTCCCAGGCGGGATCGAACGCGGGCGAGATCGCCGGCACGGCGACGAGCTGAGACAGGCTCGGGACGATGTCGTCGTCCCAGAGCGCCCTGACAGTGCTGGTCACAACTGAGCGGTCCACCTCTCGATCCTGTCACGACTCCGGCTCTGCTCGCGTCCTTAGGCTCTTCCCAGGAGGCCCCTGGCGAAGTTAACGATCGGTAACCGGGACAGCGACGTCCGGTAATCGGACGGCCTAGTTGGAGGACAAAAGGTCGAACCTCCGACTGTTGTCGCTGATCAGAACGTTGACTCGTGTGTTACGAAGTGGGACGGGTCTCACCAACACGGGTGGGGCCGTGTCAGGATGTGGTCGTAAGCCACCGTCACCGTCGACGGCTGCCTCCGGCCCCACAGGGTTGGCGGCGACCGCCGACGTCGCCGCACGAGGTCGTCACGAGCGACCAGGCGGTCGGAGAGACAGAGGAGAAGGCGCATGTCGTCCCCTGAGCAATGGACGCACCCTGAGCCGGACGCAGCGCCGGCCGCCACTGCCGCAAAACCGACAGCGGAACAGGTGATCGCAGGCTTGCGAGCGACAGACGAGGGTGGCGCCGACCTGGTGCAGCTCCTCACTCCCGAGGGTGAGCGCGTCACGCACCCCGACTTCGACATCGACATCACGCCGGAGGAGCTGCGCGGCCTGTACCGCGACATGGTCCTGATCCGGCGGGTCGACCGCGAGGCGAACGCGCTGCAGCGCAAGGGCCAGCTCGGCATCTGGGTGCCGCTGCTCGGTCAGGAGGCCGCGCAGATCGGCGCCGGCCGCGCGATGCGCGAGACCGACATGGCCTTCCCGAGCTACCGCGAGCACGGCATCGCGTGGACCCGCGGGATCAACCCGACGGAGCTGCTCGGCATCTTCCGCGGCACCGACCAGGGCACGTGGGACCCGGTCGAGAAGCGCTTCCACCCGTACACGATCGTCATCGGCAACCAGGTCCTCAACGCGGCCGGGTACGCGATGGGCCAGAAGTTCGACGGCAGGGTCGGCGACGACGAGGGAGAAGCCACCATGTGCTTCTTCGGCGACGGCGCGACCAGCCAGGGTGACGTGCACGAAGGCTTCGTGTGGGCGGCTGTGTACGACGCGCCGCTCGTCTTCTTCTGCCAGAACAACCAGTGGGCCATCTCCGAGCCCACCGAGCGCCAGTCGCGCCTGCCGCTGTACCAGCGCGCCCGCGGCTACGGCTTCCCCGGCATCCGGGTCGACGGCAACGACGTCCTCGCGACGCTGGCCGTGACGAAGTGGGCTCTGGACGAGTGCCGCCACGGCAACGGACCGATCCTGATCGAGGCGTTCACCTACCGGATGGACGCGCACACCACCTCCGACGACCCGACCCGCTACCGGCTGTCGGACGAGCTGGAGATGTGGAAGCTCAAGGACCCGATCGAGCGGGTCAAGGTCTACCTGGTGCGCCAGCAGTGGGCGGACAGCGAGTTCTTCGACGGCGTCGAGGCGGACGCGGACAAGCTGGGCGAGGAGCTGCGGGAGTTCTGCACGAACATGCCCGACCCGCCCGCGGAACGGATCTTCAGCAACGTGTACGCGGAGGGGAACCCCAACCTCGAAGCGCAGCGCGATGAGTTCCTCGACTACGTCTCGGGTTTTGCTGGAGGTGAGCACTGATGGCTGCTCCGACGATGGATCGTTCGACCGCCGCTGCCCCGGCGACCCCGGTGCAGACGCTCACGATCTCGAAGGCGCTCAACATGGGCCTGCGGGCGGCCATGGAGGCCAACCCCAAGGTCATCATGATGGGCGAGGACATCGGCAAGCTCGGTGGTGTCTTCCGAATCACCGACGGTCTGCAGAAGGACTTCGGTGAGCAGCGCGTGCTCGACACGCCGCTCGCGGAGTCCGGCATCATCGGCACCGCCGTCGGCCTCGCGATCCGCGGCTACCGCCCGGTGTGCGAGATCCAGTTCGACGGCTTCATCTTCCCAGGCTTCGACCAGATCGTGTCGCAGGTCGCGAAGCTGCACTACCGCACGCAGGGCAAGATCAAGATGCCCATCGTGATCCGCGTGCCGTTCGGTGGCGGCATCGGTGCCGTCGAGCACCACTCGGAGTCGCCCGAGTCGTACTTCGCGCACACCGCCGGCCTCAAGGTCGTCTCGTGCTCGAACCCGGCCGACGCCTACTGGATGATCCAGCAGGCGATCGACTGCGACGACCCGGTGCTGTTCTTCGAGCCCAAGCGCCGTTACTACGAGAAGGGCGAGGTCGACACCACGGCCCAGCCCGGCAAGCTGTTCGAGTCGCGCGTGCTGCGTTCCGGCACGGACGCCACGTTGGTCGCGTACGGCCCGATGGTGCGCACTTCTCTCGACGCCGCCAACGCGGCCGCTGAGGACGGCACGTCGCTGGAGGTCATCGACCTCCGCACGCTGTCGCCGCTGGACCTCGCGCCCGTGTTCGAGTCGGTGCGCCGCACCGGCCGGCTGGTCGTCGTGTCCGAGGCGCCGTCCGAGTCCTCGATCGCCAGTGAGATTGCAGCCAAGGTCCAGCAGGAGTGCTTCTACTCCTTGCAGGCACCGGTGCTGCGGGTGACCGGTTTCGACACCCCGTACCCGCCGTCGAAGCTCGAGGAGGAGTTCCTCCCCGACCTCGACCGGGTGCTGCACGCCGTCGACCGCTCTCTCGCCTGGTAAGGGGAACACCGGAAATGCCGCAGTACAAGCAATTCCCCCTGCCCGACACGGCAGAGGGGCTGACCGAGGCCGAGATCCTCACCTGGCACGTCAAGCCCGGTGACACCGTCACGGTCAACCAGATCATCGTCGAGATCGAGACGGCCAAGGCGGCCGTCGAGCTGCCGTGCCCGTGGGCCGGCGTCGTGACCGAGCTGCTGGCCGAGCCCGGCCAGACCGTCGAGGTCGGCGTCCCGATCATCACGATCGACACCGACCCCGGTGGCGCGGCCGTTGCTCCCGCTCCTGTTGCGGCAGAAGCGAACGGCACCTCGTCCGGCAAGATCGGCGAGGAGATGCCGGGCGGACGCATCGCGACGCTCGTGGGCTACGGCCCGAAGTCCGGTGCGGCCAAGCGTCGTGCGCGCAAGGACACCGCCGCACCGGCGGCTGCTCCGGCCGCTGCCGTGGCGGCCCCGCCCGTACCCGCTCCTGCTCCCGCTCCGGTCGCGGCACCGGTCGCCGCGCCGGCTCCGGTCCGGGCTCCCGGCGGGTACGTGCCGCTGGCCAAGCCACCGGTGCGCAAGCTGGCCAAGGACCTCGGCGTCGACCTGTACGCGCTCACGGGTTCCGGCCCCGACGGCGTGATCACGCGCGAGGATGTGGAAAGCGCCGTGTCGGCCCCGGCCGCTGCTCCGGCAGCGCAGTCCTTCGTGGACAACGGCACGCGCGAACGCCGGGTGCCGATCAAGGGCGTCCGCAAGGCGACCGCACAGGCGATGGTGGACAGCGCGTTCACCGCACCGCACGTCACCGAGTTCCTGACGGTCGACGTGACGCCGATGATGGAACTGCGCGCGAAGCTCAAGAACGCGCCGGAGTTCCGCGGCGTGAAGCTGACGCCCCTGGCGTTCTGCGCCAAGGCGGTCGTCCTCGCCACGCGCCGCACCCCGGACGTCAACGCCACGTGGGACGCGGCGGCCCAGGAGATCGTCTACAAGGACTACGTCCACCTGGGCATCGCGGCCGCAACGCCGCGCGGCCTGGTGGTCCCGAAGGTCCGCGACGCCGACCGGATGTCGTTGAAGGAACTCGCGGTCGCGCTGGACGAGCTCGCCACCGTCGCCCGTGACGGCAAGACCTCGCCGGCCGACATGATGAACGGCACCATCACGATCACCAACGTCGGCGTCTTCGGCGTCGACACCGGCACGCCGATCCTCAACCCCGGCGAGTCCGCGATCCTCGCGCTCGGCGCGATCCGCGACATGCCGTGGGTGGTCGACGGCGAGATCAAGATCCGCAAGATCTGCCAGCTCGCGCTCTCGTTCGACCACCGCGTGGTCGACGGGCAGCAGGGCTCGCAGTTCCTGGCGGACGTCGGCGCGCTGCTGGCCGAGCCGGGCATCGCGATGACCTACTGAGGTTCGTCCTGACGAAGGTCCCCGTGCTCCGGCACGGGGACCTTCTGCATCGCGCCGGTGAGGCTGTGGAACAGCTTGACTGCTTCGACCGGCATCAGGCCGTGTGCCAGAACAGTCGTTTTGATCAGCTCGAGGTCTTTGACGTCGATCGCGCAGTCGGCCAACTCCGCCCCGTCGAGGCGCAGGTTCGTGTCGTTGATCTTGCTTCCCCTGAACGTCAGCGCAGTCGCTTCCGCGACCACCCTGCGCAGGCTGATGTTCGACACCTTCCGGTAGGCCTTCGACGGCAGGAAGGACACGTCAGCGAAGTCGAGTTCCGCGTTGCGGAGGTGGACACCCTCGAACGAGATCGTCGAGTGTTGCGCCTGCACGTCCCGGAACGTCACCGTCATCCCGTCCCCGACAGTCGCCTCCGCGAAGCTGAGCTCGCTGTCCGACAGGACGGATTGGGTGAATTCCACCCGGTTTCCGCGGAACTCCGTGCGGTGGAAGAGCACGGTGGCACTCTCGAACGTCGAGCCGGCGAAGGACGTCGTCCCGGACTTGAAGATCGCTCCACTGAAGTTGACCTTGCCGGTGAAGACGCAGTCCGCGATGTTGGTCAGCTCGCCCTGGAAGACGGCCTTCTCGAAGTCCATCTCGCCGCTGAACTTCCGGCGGGACAGGTCCAGGTCCTCGAACTGGACCTTCCTGAAGTCCATGCGGACCCGCTGCTCCCCGGCCCGGAAGTCCCAGACGTGGTCCAGCAGGGATTTGATGATCTCCTGCCGCACTTCCCGTTCGGTCGGATCGTCCTCCGGGTACGGGGTTCGCAGGTAACCGCACAGCACGTCGACGCACGTCTGTCGCCCCGCCGGCCAGTCGTCCGCCAGTCCGACCATGGCGTAGACCCCGGCCAGCCGCACGGCAAAACGCTCGTGCCCCAGCTGTTCCGCGGCGCTCACGTAGCGTTCGTTGAAGAACTTGGTGTGTTCGCGGAGCTCCTGACCAGCGGCCATGAGGTGAGCCGCTTCGGAGACCTGCTGCTTGCGGTAGGCGACGGCGAGCGCGACGACCGCACCGAGTCCACCGACCACCGCGAGCCCGATCTTCATGAGATCCAGCAGCTCGCTCGTCGTGAAGGTGTTCCGGTCCGGTAGGGAAGGACTGCCGAGTACCAGAAAGAGGCCGTAGCCGGTCGCGCAGGCCAGCACGATCGCGAGGGTCAGCCACTTGACGACCGCCCACGCCATCGATCCCTTGACGCCCGGCTCGGTCTCCTTGGACGGCTTCGAGTCCGGGAAGTCGACGTCGTGCCCTGCCCAGATGGCCAGGGCGCGCTTTCCCAGTCGATACGCCCAGAACAGCACGAGCGCTGCCAGCACAGGAGACCAGTAAGCGGCGAACGCGCGTTCGAACCACGCCAGGGTCGTCGACACGATCGAGATCGTTCCGGATTTCGTCGGCGAGCGCAGGAAGTGGGTGTTTTCTTCCTGGCGAAGGAAACACCCACTACGTCAGGCCAGGCCTCTAGTTGATCCGGCCCCGGAGGGCTTCCATTCGCAGGCCCAGGGTCACGATGCCGACGACGGCGGTCTTGCCGGCGGGCTCACAGTCTTCGCCCAGCCAGCCGCTGTTCTGCATGTGGGCCTCTGCACACACCTCCCGGGTGCTGCTGCTGAACGCGAACGCCTCCATCCGCAGGCTCTGGGCCTGCGTGCCGATCTCCGCCATTCGTCCGTCGTTCACGCACACCGGCTTCTGCCAGGCCACGTTCTGAACGTGTGCCTGCACGCAGGTCACACCGCCTGTGCCCGATGGAGCGACCCGGAGCGCTTCGAGCCTGAGGCCCTGGCCCTCAGTACCCGCGTAGGCCAGGTTGCCGCCGTCGTCGCACTCCCAGGGCTGCCAGCCGATGTCCTGGACGTGACCGCTGAAGCAGACCGACGGGTTCGCACTCGCGACCACCTCAGGTGGCAGGTCCGCGGCGATTCCCTCACTGATGCCGCCTGCTTGCCGCAGTGCCTCCTCCACAGTTCTCGCCGGGCCGGACGCCTCGGCGTTGGCCGGTGCGGCGACTGCACCGAGCAGCGCGGCGACGAGTCCGACAGTGCCGAGGGCGGCTTTCACCGCACGCGAAAACGAACGCATTGATTCCCCCAGAACCAACAGGGTCGGCGCACACCGAACAGACCTTCGACGAAGGTCGCAAATCGATGCTGGCCCCCCAGGCGAATACCGACGCCATCCACGTTTCCACAGGTCACGCGGCTGCGTCACTAGCTCGTTCGGACCAACTGGACAGCTGGTATGTGAGGGTGCGCGCGGCTGTCGAAAGCGGGCCGCCCGTTCGACGCAGGTGTGTCAACGCTTCTGCTGAGGGGACACACGACGTGCGCAAGCGACTGTCTTTGTTGATCGCCGCGGCCTTGCTGGCGAGCCCGATCGGTGTGGCACAGGCCGGCGAGCCCGGCCTGGTGCGGACCGACTCCGGCCCTGTCCGCGGCACGGTTCTCGCCGATCGCCAGCTGTACCAAGGGATTCCGTACGCGGCGCCACCTGTTGGTGAACTGCGGTGGCGTTCGCCGCAGCCCGTCACGCCGTGGACGACACCGCGTGATGCCACCAAGCCCGGCTCCGCCTGCGCTCAGGCGGCGGGTGCCGGCCAGCCGAGCAGCAACGAGGACTGCCTGTACCTCAACGTCACCACGCCCTCGACGCACGGCCGCAAGCCGGTCATGGTCTACCTCCACGGCGGCGGCAACAGCTATCTGTCGGGCGACGGGTTCAACCCGCGGCGCCTGGCCGTGCAGGGTGACGTCGTGGTCGTGACCATGAACTTCCGGTTGGGCTTCTTCGGTTTCTTCGGGCATCCGGACCTGCCGGACTCGGGCGCGTACGGCATCGAGGACCAGCAGGCCGCGCTGAAGTGGGTGCAGCGCAACGCCTCTGCGTTCGGCGGGGACCCGCGCAACGTCACCGTTTTCGGTGAGTCCGGCGGTGCGTTCGACGTGTGCGCGCACGTGACGTCGCCGCGCTCTCGTGGACTGTTCCAGAAGGCCATCGCGCAGAGCGGCGGGTGCTCCACGACGTGGGGTGCCAACGGCGTGATCCACGGCAAGCCCGCGGGTGCCCCCTGGATCGCGAAGCCCGCGGCCGAAGCCGAAGCCGTGGCCCTCTCCGCTCAGCTCGGGTGCTCGGACGTCGCGTGCCTGCGTGCGTTGCCTCCCACGGCTTTCACCGCGATCGACCGCGGTGAGACCCCGGTCGTGACCGGCAACAGCGTGCTGCCGGTGAGTCCTGTCGACGCGGTGCGGTCGGGTCGGTTCAACCGTGTGCCGCTGATCTGGGGCAACACCCGTGACGAGGGCAGGCTGACGGCCGCGACCGTGCCGGAACCGTTCGACTACCAAGGTTTGCTGGAGCAGGGGTTCGGGCAGGAGAAGGCAGCCGAGATCATCGCTGAGTACCCGGTGAGCGCGTACGGGAACGCGCGACTGGCGTACGGCGCCGTGCTGACCGACAGCGTCTGGGCGTGCAACCAGCTCGCCGACGATCGGCTGCTTTCGCGCTTCACGCCGACGTACGGCTACGAGTTCGCCGACCGCACCGCGCCGGTGGGCTGGTTCAAGGACTTCTTCCCCGAGGGCTTCCCCGGCGGCGCCGCGCACTCGTTCGAGCTCTCCTACTTCTTCGACATCCCGACGTTCGACCTCAACCCGGCGCAGCAGCAGCTCGCGTCGACGATGATCCGCGACTGGACGACGTTCGCCCGGACCGGCAAGCCGGGTTGGTCGCGGTACTCGAGGGGGAACGTCCAGGAGTACTCGTTGGGTCACGTCGGCCAGATCAACGCTCTGATCAGGCACAACTGCTCGTTCTGGAACTCGATCGGTTAATGCGGTTTGACTCTCCAGTCACTGGAGGGTTCAGAGTTGTCCCCGTGACGCGCTACCAGATCGGCGAGCTGGCCAGGATGACCGGCCTCACCGTCCGAACGATCCGGTTCTACTCCGACCAGGGGCTCATCCCGCCCACGTCCAGAACGGTCGGTGGCTACCGGACGTACGACGGTGAGGCCGTCGCGAAGCTCAAGCTCGTCCGCACACTGCGGGACCTGGGAGTCGACCTGCCGACCGCCGGGCGGATTCTCGCCCGCGAGGTCACGGTGACCGACGTGGCGCGTGCACACGCGGAAGCGATCGACGCGCAGATGAAGACGTTGCGGCTGCGCCGTGCCGTCCTGCGCGCCGTCGCCAAAGGAGGGGAGATGGAACTGATGAACGAGTTGGCACGGATGTCGGACGAGGAGCGCCAGCGCATCCTCGACGACTTCTTCGAGGAGGTGTTCGGGCCGTACGAGCTGGATCCGCAGTTCGAGCAGCGCATGCGGTCCGTGCGGATCGAGCTGCCGGACGACCCGACGACCGAGCAGCTGGAGGCCTGGGTCGAGCTCGCGAAGCTCGTGCAGGACCCGGACTTCCGCGCGTCGATCAAGCGGATGTCCCAGCAGCACGAGGAGATGCGTCGCAGCGGCGCGGACATGGGCCCGCCGTCGGACAACCAGATGGAGGCGTTCAACTTCGCGATCGCCCGGGCTCGAGAGGCACTTGAGGCCGGTATCGCGCCGGAGTCGGACGCTGCTCGCGAGGTCGTGGCCCGCGTGAACGCCAACTGGGCGGAGGCGCTGGGCGTGCCGAACGACGAACGCGTCGTCGAGCGGCTGCGCACGTTCTCCGACTTCGCGGACCCGCGTGCCGAGCGGTACTGGGTGCTGATCGCGAAGATCAACGGCTGGCCCGCGATGCCGGACCACTCGCGTGAGCGGGCCTGGCTGCGCGCCGCCGGACAGCCCTTCGGCTGATCCACTTCGCGGTGACGGGAACTAGCTGGGCGCCCAGCTCGTTTCTGTGACAACGAAGGGGGATGATCATGTCTGCACTGTTCGAAATCCTCGGCGGAGCCATCGCCGACGCCTTCGGGCCCAGCGGAGAAGACCACTCGCGCGGAGACGGTGACGTCTTCCTGGACGGCGAGTGGCACGAGGGCGAGCTGTTCTTCGGCCCCACCAAGATCGTCTGGGACGAGCGGATCATCTTCAGCGACGACGAGGGCCGGGTCGAGCTGATCGTCGACCAGGACCCGCCGCACCCGAACTACGTGGTGCTGCACTTCCGTCGTGCCGAGGACGTCGTGCTGCTCGCCGTGCACCGCCGCGAGCTCAAGCGCGTCGGCGCGGTCCTGAAGCTGCCGGCCTGATCAGCCGGTCTCCTCGATCCGCCGCACCACGCCGGCGAACCCGAGCACACCCCCGGCGATCGCCAACCCGAAGGCGCTGTACGTGCGCTGGTCCGCTGCCTGGGCCGCGTCGTACTGCTCTTCGGTGAGCACCTTGACGGGTTTGTGCTTGCGGGTCGCCGTGTACTGACCGTTCTCGTAGTTGAGGTCGCCGAGCTCGCTCCGCGCGGACGACGTGGAAATCCCGATGATCCACCCGCCGCAGAACGCCAGTGCGGCCAGCGTCAACGCCCACATCGGCAACGACTCGCGCAGATGCCGGACCGACGTCCACAGTCCGACCTGGAGCGAGGCCCTCGACCGCACCAGCATCAACACGCCGAGGGCCGCGGACGCCGGCACCGCCACGAAGTTCCACCACGGGGGCAGCGCCGGCTCGCCGTTCGTCGTGAACACGACGACGCTCGCGTCGAGCACGATCAGCACGATCGCGGCCCACTGCAACGGCAACAGCCTCATGGCCCAGCAGGATATGGCCGACCTGGACGTTTACCGGGCCATAACCGCAAAACGAGATGGTGTGAGTGGCCCGCCGGCGCAGGGGAACGGCGGGCCACTCACCTCAGTCCTTCACGACGTTCCGCAGCTCGGCCTCCTTGCGGTACAACGTCGGCACCGCCTTGGTGACCTTCGACAGCAACACCGTCTGGTCGACCGGCGCCACCGCGTCCCACGTCAGCCCGCCGGGCTTGGCCAGCTGATCCACCAGCCCGATCGCGGTCCTGGCCGTGTCCGCCGCCACCGTCAGCTCCGCCTTGCTCGCCTTGAGCGGCTGCGCCTCCACGACCGCCGCCGCTTCGGTGATCGCCTTGACCTGCCCCGGCAACGTGCACGGCACCTCGGGCGAATGCAGCCCCTTCTGCTTCTCGGCGGCAGCGTGGTTCGCTTCCTTGACCCTGTCGAGGAAGTGCGTGCCGTTGACGACCGGCACCGCCAGCCCGTCGGCGATGAGGGCGGCGTTGACCAGTCCGTCCTGTGTGGACAGAGCAGCGAACTGGCCCTCTTTCACGACGGTGACAGGAGTCCCTTCCGGCAACAGCTCGCCGAGCCGTTTCCTGGACTCCTCGTGCAGGCACTCGCCCGCAGCGGGAGCGTCGACGTTCACGAGCCTGACCACCGCGACGCGATCGCCTTCGCGCACCTCGACGGTCTCCGCGTCGACCACGCGCACGACATGACTGATGGCGACCGGTGCGGGACGGTCCACGACCGTCACGACGTAGGCACTGCTCGCGGCACCGGCCAGAACCGCGGCGGCCATCAGGTACACATTCGGGAGCATCACGATTCCCCCTAACGCCGATCCACTGAGCTGATCGGAGCAGCGGGTCCGCGCGTTACTCCGCGCGTTCGAGGATTTACCGTCGGCTAACCGGCGCGACCTACGTTCACCACGTGCTGATCAAACTGGCAATCGTCACGACCGGCGTTGCCCTGCTTCTCGGGGGAACAGCGCAAGCAGCAGAACCGACCCCGCCGACCTGCCCGAGCGCGGTGCAGATCGGCACGACCGGTGTCGTCAAACGCGGCGCCACGACCATGGCCACCATCACCCAGTTCGAAGGCTGCGGCGGCAAGTACGGCCACGTCCGCCTCCAGGGGGCGAACCTGTACCGCGCGTCGATCCGCCTCGTCGGCGGTGGCTCGTTCACCCCGCCGACGCAGGGCGCACGGGGCCAGCGCGACGTGTGGACGTTCAGCAAGGCGCTGAACGACAAGTGCACGGCGGCGGAGGCCACCCTGCGGACGACCGAGGAATCGCTGACCGGGCGCAGCGGCCTGTCCTGCTGAACGAACCGGGCCGGGGCACCGCGCCCCGGCCCGCCGTCAGCTCACTTGATCTGCATCCCGGAGATCATCCGCGACACCACGAGACGCTGGATCTCGCTGGTCCCCTCGAAAATGGTGAAGATCTTCGCGTCCCGGTGCATCCGCTCCACGGGGTGCTCCCGCGTGTACCCGGCCCCACCCAGGATGTGGATGGCCCGCTCGGTCGCCCACACCGACACCTCGGACGCCTTGAGCTTCGACATCGAGCCCTCGCCCGCGGTGAACGGCACGTTGTTGCGCCCCATCCACGCCGCCCGCCACACCAGCAGCCGTGACGCGTCGATCTCCATCCGCATGTTCGCGAGGTCGAACGCGATCGACTGGTTCTCGATGATCTTCCGGCCGAACGCCTCGCGGTCCTTCGCGTACTCCAGCGCGTAGTCGTAGGCGGCCCGTGCGACACCCACGGCCATCGCGCCCACGGTCGGACGCGTGGTCTCGAACGTCGCCATCGCGGCCTGGCCACCCGCGCGCAGTCCCTCACGTGCCCGCGCCAGCCGAGCGTCCAACCGCTCCTTACCGCCCAGCACGCAACGGCCGGGCACGCGCACGTCGTCCAGGAACACGTCAGCGGTGTGCGAGGCGCGCATGCCGTGCTTCTTGATCTTCCCCGGCGACGACAACCCCCGCGTGCCGGGCGGCACGATGAAGCCGGCCTGACCGCGGGCGCCCAGCGAGGGGTCGACCACTGCGGTCACCACGTGCACGTTCGCGATGCCGCCGTTGGTGGCCCAGGCCTTCTGGCCGTTCAGGACCCACTCGTCGGTGGCCTCGTCGTAGCGCGCCCGCGTCCGGTAACCGGCCACGTCCGAGCCCGCCTGGGGTTCGGAGGCGCAGAACGCCGCGAGCTTCGGGTCCGACTCGTCGCCGAAGCACTCCGGGACCCACTCGGCCAGCTGCTCGGGTTCGCCGCCCGCGAAGATTCCGGCCACGGCCAGGCCGGTGCCCATCAGCGACAACGCGATGCCGGCGTCACCCCAGAACAACTCTTCCGTGGCGATCGGCAAGGACAACCCGATCGGGTCCGCGAACCAGGTCGCCAAAGCCTCGAAGCCGTAGAGGCCGATCTTGGCCGCCTCCTGGATCACCGGCCACGGCGTCTCCTCGCGCTCGTCCCACTCCGAGGCAGCCGGCCTGATCACGTCCTTCGCGAAGCCGTGCACCCAGTCGCGCAGGTCGGTCTGGTCTTCGTTCAGTTCGAGCGAGAAGCCACCCACTGCAAAACCTCTCCGTCAGGCCTTCGGGATGTTGAACAGGCTCATGAACCCGGCCGCGAATCCGAGGTCGCCCTTCACCTTCAGCTTGCCCGTCATGAACAGCACGGGGGCGGAGGCGTTGCCGGTCGCGAGCTTCAGGAAGTCGGCGGGCGTCAGCGTCACGACGGCGCGGGCCTCGCGCGTGACACCCTTGTTGATGGTGCACTGAGCGTCTTCGATGATGGCCTCGTAGACGTCTTCCAGCACGTGGAAGTGCACGACGGCACGGGTGGCGCCCGCACGGTCCGCGCGGAAGTGGACCTCCATGCGGCGGAACACCTCGTCGAGCACCCGGACGCGCAGTGCGGGATCGGCCACCACGGCCTCGATCTGGTCCTTCGAGGCGCGCGAGATGATCCTGGCGAAGTTGGACGGGTCCATCTTCGAGAGGTCGAGGTCAGCGCCACCGTCGGCCAGCCGGCCCAACGCGGTCAGAAGTGCCGCGAAGTCGTCCTTGCCCAGCTTCTTCGGGTCGATGCCGCGGGCGATGACGTCGATGTCGACGCCGGCGAGGGCCGGGTCGTCCGGCGAGACCTGCTGCAGCGTGCTGATCAGCTCGGCAGGGCTGAGCTTCGCGATCGCCTCGGTGGTGAGGTCGAGCGTCATTGACACACCTCCTGGTACCTACTCGCGAGTAAGAATACTGGCGAGTAGGTAGACCGGCAACCCGATCGGATAATCTTGTTCCTCCGAACCGAGGGGTAGTGATGCGCACAGAAGGTCGAGCCAAGCGCTTGCCACGCGCGGTGCGTGAGCGGCAGATCATGGACGCCGCCGTCGACGTGTTCTCGCGGCTCGGCTTCCACGCGGCCTCGATGGACGAGATCTCCGAGGTCGCAGGCATCTCCAAGCCGATGCTCTACGCCTACCTCGGCTCGAAGGACGAGCTGTTCGCGACCTGCATCCGGCGTGAGGCCACCCGGATGATGGAGGCCATCGCGACCGGCGTCGAGCCCGACCAGGAACCCGACGTGCAGCTGTGGAGCGGGCTCAGAGCCTTCTTCGGGTTCGTCGGGGAGAACCGGGCGAGCTGGCAGGTGCTGCACCGGCAGGCGTCCAACCAGGGCGGGCCGTTCGCCGCCGAGCTCACGGACATGCGCGGCCGCGCGGTGTCGCTGGTCGCGGCGCTGCTCACCCAGTCGACGAAGGCTCCCGCGACCAAGCTGGAGGCCGAGTCTCTGGCCGCCGCGCTGGTCGGGGCCGGCGAGTCGCTCGCGGAGTGGTGGCTCGACCACCCCGAGGAACCCGCCGGCGTCGTCGCGGCCCGCCTCATGAACCTCGTCTGGATGGGCTTCGGCGACCTCGTCGAGGGCAACGTCTGGCATCCACCGTCACGTCGTTGAGCCCAGCAGGTGGGGCCCCTTGCCCCACACGGCGAACTCCCAGCCCGCGCCGTTCTCGTGCGCCGAGAACTCGACGCGGCCGGGGATCAGCAACGGCTTCTTGAACTTCACGTCGACGGAGACGGCCTCGGGCAGCCGTCCCTCCAGCGCCGCGAGACAGCGCGCTTTCGTCCACATGCCGTGCGCGATCGCGCGCTTGAAGCCGAACAGCTTGGCGCTCAACGGGTACAGGTGGATCGGGTTCCGGTCGCCCGACGCCGCGCCGTACCGCCGTCCGATGTCCCCTGGCACCTTCCACACCGCGGACCCGACCGGCCGGTGGAGCTCCTCGCCAGAGCCCGATGTGCCGCCGGTCCGGCGCAGGTAGGTCGAAACCCCTTCCCACACACCGGAAACCGACGTCACCACGTCGACCTGGGTGCCCTGGGGGTGCGGCCGCAGATCGCGCGCGGACACCGTGATCTCCAGCGGTTCGTCCAACGTCAGCGGCCGCGACTGCGTGATCCGGTTCGCGACGTGCACGAGACCTGGCAACGGGAACGGGAACCCGGAGCCGGTCATCAGCTTCATCTGCAACGGAAAGCCCAGCACGTGCGGGTACGTCAGCGGCAGCACGTCGCGCAACCCGAACCCGCACACCGCGTTGTACGCCGTCAGGTGCTTCAACGAGACGTCGAAGGTGGCCGAAACCGGTTGGGCGGCCAGGGTTTCCCCGCGCCGGAACGACGTCAGGGCGGCACGCAGCAACATCAGGTCCCCAGCAGCATCTGTCCGCACACCCGCACGACGTTGCCGTTCACACCACCGGAGCCCGGCGACGCGAACCACGCCACGGTCTCCGCGACGTCGACCGGCAGCCCGCCCTGCGAGAGGCTGTTCATCCGGCGTCCGACCTCCCGCGTCATCAACGGGACGGCCGCGGTCATCTTCGTCTCGATGAAACCGGGCGCGACGGCGTTGATCGTGGCCCCGCGAGCAGCCAGAACGGGCGCGAGCGAGTTGACCATCCCGATCACGCCGGCTTTCGACGTGGCGTAGTTGGTCTGGCCGACGTTGCCCGCGATCCCGGCGATCGACGACACGCCGACGATCCGCCCGCCCGCGCGCAGCACATCGCCCTCCAGCAGCGCGGCGTTGATCCGCTCCTGGCACGCGAGGTTGACCTCCAGCACCGCGTCCCACAGCGAGGAGTCCATGCGCGCCAACGTCTTGTCACGGGTGATGCCCGCGTTGTGCACGACGACGTCGACACCGCCGTGCCGTTCCAGCAGGTACGACGTCAACCGGGCGGGATCGCCGGTGATGTCGAGCTGCAACGCGGACCCGCCGACGGCGTTCGCGACCTTCGACAGGTCCTCCCCGGCCGCGGGCACGTCCAGGCAGATCACGTGCGCGCCGTCGCGGCCCAGGGTCGTGGCGATCGCCTCGCCGATGCCTCGCGAAGCACCCGTGACCAGCGCGACCTTGCCCTCCAGCGTGCCGGTCGGCGACGCCGCGGACACGGTGATGACCTGCCCCGACACGTACGCGGACCGTCCGGACAGCAGGAACCGCAGCGTCGACTCGACCCCGTCTTCTGCGCCGTCGGCCACGTACACGAGGTTGGCCGTGCCACCTCGGCGCAGTTCCTTGCCGACGGAACGCACGAAGCCTTCGAGCGCCCGTTGCGCGACGGAGTCCGGCGACCGCCCGATCACGATCACCCGTCCGCACGGGCCGAGCTGTGTGATCACCGGGTGGAAGAAGTCGTGCAGCTGCCGCAGGTCGCTCACCGACGAGATGTCCGACGCGTCGAAGACCAGCGCGCCGTGGGGAGCGGCCCCTGTCTCGAGCTGCTTCAGGAACGACAGCCGGGAAGCCCCACCGACCAGCACGGGTGTGGCCAAAGCGGCGTCGCGGCGGAGTGGGTGCGGGTTCGGCAGGCCGAGCCTGCGCACGAGCTGGCGTCCCAGCCCCGACGATGCGAACTTCTGGTACCTGTCCACGTCACACAACCTACTCGCTAGTAAGTCTACCCGCTAGTAGGTAGTATGGCGGCATGCGAGTAGCGATCATCGGCGGCAACCGCATCCCGTTCGCCCGCTCGAACGGCCCGTACGCCACCGCGTCGAACCAGGACATGTTCACCGCGGTGCTGGACGGCCTCGTCAGCCGCTTCGGCCTGCAGGGAGAACGCCTCGGCGAGGTGGTCGCGGGCGCCGTGCTCAAGCACTCGCGCGACTTCAACCTCGTCCGCGAGTCGGTCCTGGGCAGCAGGCTCAGCCCCGAGACGCCCGCGTACGACATCCAGCAGGCGTGCGGCACGGGCCTGCAGGCGGTGATCGCGGTCGCCAACAAGATCGCGCTCGGCCAGATCGACGCGGGCATCGCGGGCGGCGTCGACACCACCAGCGACGCGCCGATCGGCGTCAACGAGAACTTCCGCAAGCTCCTGCTGGAGTTCAACCGCACCCGCAAGGTCAGCCTGCTGACCAAGCTGCGCCCCGGCCACGTCGTGCCGCACCTGCCCCGCAACGGCGAACCGCGCACCGGCAGGTCGATGGGCGAGCACGCGGCCATCACCGCGGCCGAGTACGGCATCACGCGCGAGGACCAGGACGAGCTCACCGCTCGCAGCCACCACAACCTCGCGCGGGCCTACGACGAGGGCTTCTTCGACGACCTCGTGACCCCGTACCTCGGCCTGACCCGCGACCAGAACCTCCGTCCGGACAGCAGCGTCGAGAAGCTGGCGAAGCTCAAGCCGGTCTTCGGCGACACGATGACCGCGGGCAACTCGACCCCGCTGTCCGACGGCGCGTCCGCGGTGCTGATGGCGACCGAGGAGTGGGCGCGGGAGCGCAACCTCCCGGTGCTCGCGTACCTGACGTTCGCCGAGACGGCCGCCGTCGACTACGTGCACGGCGAGGAGGGCCTGCTCATGGCCCCGGTGCACGCCGCGCCGAGGATGCTCGGCAAGGCGGGCCTCTCGTTGCAGGACTTCGACTTCTACGAGGTGCACGAGGCGTTCGCGTCCCAGGTGCTCGCGACGCTGAAGGCGTGGGAGAAGGAACTGGGCGAGATCGACAGGGCGAAGCTGAACGTCAACGGCTCGTCGCTCGCGGCAGGTCACCCGTTCGCCGCGACCGGCGCCCGGATCGTGGCGACGCTGGCGAAGCTGCTGCACCAGAAGGGAAGCGGGCGCGGGTTCGTGTCGGTGTGCGCGGCAGGCGGTCAGGGAATCACGGCGATCCTGGAGCGATGAGTTTCGCGGTCGGGTGAAGTCCACCCCTCCGACACCACGTTCGGAGAAGGATGGCGACCATGACTTTGCAGGCGGTTCTGGAGGCTCACCGCGAGACCGTGCCCGACGCGGTGGCGCTCATCGCCCGAGGCGGCGACGTCGAGATCGCGTCGGTCGGCGCCGACACCCGCGAGTCGGTCTTCCCGATCGCCTCGGTCACCAAGCCGATCGTCGCCACCGCGGGCCTGATGCTGGTGCGTGAGGGCACGATCGCGTTCGACGACCCGATCGCGAACTGGCTGCCCGAGCTCGCGAACCCGGTGGTCGTGCGGAGATTGGACGGTCCGGTCGACGACGTGGTCCCCGCCACGAAGCCGATCACCGTCCGGCACCTGCTGGCCTCCCGCAGCGGCTGGGGCTTCACGGCGGACTTCTCGTTGCCCGCCACCCAGAAACTCTTCGAGAACGCACACCTGCACGGCCGCGAGGACCTGCCGGCACCGGACGAGTGGCTCAAGCAGCTCGCGGAGGTCCCGCTGCTGCACCAGCCTGGCGACGGCTGGCTCTACAACACGGCCTACGACGTCCTCGGCGTGCTGCTGGACCGGGTCACCGGCTCGCTCCCGGACTTCCTCGCCGATCGCCTGTACCGCCCGCTCGGCATGACGAACACCAGCTTCATCAGCCGGGTCCTGCCGTCCGGCGCCGGTGGCCTGAAGTCCACTGTGGACGACCTGCTGGCGTTCAACCGTTTTCTGCTGTCGAGTGACCTGCTGCCCGAACTGGCGACGGACACCACGTCGCCCGCCGAGCGCGAGGCCGCGAGCATCTTCCTGGAGGGCCAGGGCTGGGGCCTCGGCGGCAGCGTCGACATCGCCGAGATCGACCCGTGGAACGTGCAGGGCCGCTACGGCTGGGTAGGCGGTTCCGGCACGGCCGCCCACGTCGTCCCGTCGGCCGACCTGATCACGATCCTGCTGACCCGCACGGCCATGACGAGCCCGGCGCCACTGGCGATCATGCGCGACTTCTGGCGCTACGCGGCGCGCTGAAAGCTATGTAATTGAACCGTCAATCAGGCACACTCTCTGGACCGCGACGTGGCGGTTCCGGGGGGTGGCTGATGCTCGCAGACGTCGATCCAAGTGAAGACCCGGTGCTGGCCAGAGCGCTGGTGGGCACCATCCGAGACGACTGGCGCCCCGCCGCCGACGCGATGGCGTCGGCGCGGGAGTGGGAACGCCGCGCCTACGTGACCCTGACCCTGGCCACCGCGGCCGCACGCCGCGGCACGTGGCTCCAGAAGTGGCTCGAAGCGCGTCCGGGCGACCGCGACGCGGCGGCGGTGCACGCGGCGGTGGAGACCCTGCAGGCCAGTTAGTCGAGCAGTGACCAGGCGGCCGTGCACGCCGCCGCCACCGTGATCTGCTGCGCCTTCAGGTTCAACTGGTCCACCATCCCGGCCGGCCCAGCCATCTCGAACGACGCGGCCCCGCTCATCATCCGCGGCGAATACCCGACACCACCCTCAGCGTCCCCGATGCGCAGCAACGGTCCGAGCCGCCGCCCGAGCGCCGCCGCATACCCCTCGGCACGCCGCAACGCGTCGGCGACGGCCTCCTTCTGCGCCTCGCGGATCGCCTCGGTGTCGTCGACGAGCGTCCACGTCGGTCCGTTGATCCACGACGGCTCTGCCTGCACCAGTTCGCCCAGCAGCCCGTCGAGCTTGTCGAGGTCGGACACCCAGATCACGTACTGCTGGGAGGCACGGCTGCCGACTCGCTGGTTGTTGTCCCAGTCGTCGTGCACGGACAGCTGCCGCGAACGCACCTCGAAGCTCTCCAGCAGCGGCTCGACGGCCGAGATGCGCTGGTTGAGCAGGCTCACCGCCTCGGAGCGTTCGGCGCCGAGAGCCTCGAACGTCACGTCCACCTGGGCGCGGTCGGCGGTTCGCTCGACCTCACCGGTCCCCTTCGTCACGACTTCAGCCACCTGGCCAGCCAACCCGGACACCACTCCATCCGCAACTATTAGGCTTTATAGCTTCAATCCTAGAAAGCCGAATACAGATCCAGTCGAGGTTCGTCTGCGCGTCTCTACGGCGAGCACTAGAAACGCGGATACGGTGCGAGCCATGGACCCGGTGCGCAATCCGTTCGCCCCCGGTGCAGGCCAGCGGCCTCCTGAGCTCGCCGGCCGGGACAAGGAAGTCGGAGCGTTCGAGGTGGTGCTCGAACGCGTGGCCCGCGGCCGTCCTGAACGCAGCCTCGTGCTGACGGGGCTGCGGGGTGTCGGCAAGACGGTGCTGCTCGGCGAGCTGCGGTCCATGGCGGTCAAACGCGGCTGGGGCGCGGGCAAGGTCGAGGCCCGGCCGGACGCCGACCTCAGACGGCCCCTGTCCGCCGCGCTCCACCGGGCGATCCGCGATCTGGCGGTCCGGCACCGCGCTCCCGACCGGGTCGAGGCGATCCTCGGCATCCTCAAGGCGTTCGCGCTCAGGGCCGCTCCGGACGGCGCCAAGCTGCGCGATCGCTGGCAGCCGGGCATCGACGTCCCCGCGGCGTCCGGGCGCGCGGACTCCGGTGACATCGAGATCGACCTCGTCGAGCTCTTCACCGACGTCGCAGAGCTCGCGCAGGACGTCGGCACGGGCGTCGCGCTGCTCATCGACGAGATGCAGGACCTCAAGCCCGACGACATCAGCGCGTTGTGCGCGGCGTGCCACGAGCTCTCGCAGCTCGGGGCGCCGCTCGTCGTGGTGGGCGCCGGCCTGCCGCACCTGCCCGCGGTGCTTTCCGCGAGCAAGTCGTACTCGGAACGCCTCTTCCGCTACGTCCGCATCGACCGGCTCAGCCGCGAGGACGCCGACCGCGCCGTGCTGGCACCGGTCGAACGCGAGGACGCCGGCATCACGGACGAGGCGCTGGACGCGTTGTTCGACGCGAGCGGCGGCTACCCGTACTTCATCCAGGCCTACGGCAAGGCGGCCTGGGACGCCGCGCCGACCGATCCGATCAGCGCGCTGGACGTCTCCGTGGCCGCTCCGGAGGCCGACGCGGAGCTGGCCGTGGGCTTCTTCGGCTCCCGATACGAGCGTGCGACGCCCGCTGAACGCGAGTATCTCCGGTCGATGGCCGAGTTGACCGACGGAAAGGATGCGGGCGTCAACACCGCCCAGGTGGCCGACCACCTGGGGCGCAAGCCCTCGTCGCTGTCGCCCGCGCGGGACTCGCTCATCAAGAAAGGCCTGGTCTACAGCGCGGAACGGGGTCAGATCGCCTTCACCGTGCCGCACTTCGGGAGGTTCCTGCTCGGCCGGGAGGACTGACTGCTGTTGTCCGGCCGTTCACGTTGTCGGCCGATGATTCATCGGCCTGTGCCCCAACTCACCGGATAATCGCGTGCGTTCGTGGGTGGAAGGGTGCATACTTGAGTCACCAACAGAGAACAGACCTCCGAGAGGGAAGTGCAGACCGAGATGAACTTCGCAGCGAAGCTCCGCGCCCGTCGTGCCGAGGCGCGCAACCGGAAGGCCGTGGCTCGCGCGATCGACATGGCCACCACGCCGGCCATGCGTCACGAGCTGATGGCCATCGCCCAGGCTCAGGTCACCACCCTGCGCTGACTCACGACCCGGCACTCGCTCGACAGCGCCCTGTCGCGAGTGCCTCCCCAACGGAAACCCCTGGAGCACCTCCCGCGCTCCAGGGGTTTCAATCTGTTAAACGTGATCCACGCCACAGTATGATGGCGTTGTAACAGTGCACGTCGGTCCGCCGATGTCACGGTTGACCTCGCGGTGCTGTCGGACCCCCGACCTGGCAGCACTGCGAGGTTTCTTGTTTGCTGGGGGACATGGAGATCGCCGTGCTCGGCACCGGCCTCATGGGTGCCCCCATCGCCGCCAACCTCTCCGCAGCCGGACACCAGGTCCGGGTCTGGAACCGCACGCGCGCCAAAGCCGAACCACTCGCTGCCCAGGGCGTCACCGTCGCCGACACACCCGCTGCCGCCGTCGAGGGCGCGGAGATCGTGCTGACGATGCTCAACGACGGACCCGCCGTCACCGCGGTCGTGCAGGAGGCCGCCCCTTCGCTGTCGCGCGACGCGGTGTGGATCCAGGCGTCCACGGTGGGCGTCACCGCCACGGAAGGCCACATCGCGCTCGCCCGTTCGCTCGGGCTCGGGTTCGTCGACGCCCCGGTGCTGGGCAGCGTGAAACCGGCGCAGGAGGGTGAGCTCGTCGTGCTCGCGTCCGGCGAGGAGGAGCTGCGCGAGCGCGTGCAGCCGGTTTTCGACGTGATCGGCGCCCGCACGATGTGGGTCGGCGAGGCCGGTGCGTCCTCGAAGCTGAAGCTCGTCGCGAACAGCTGGGTGCTCGCGCTGACCGCCGCGGTCGGTGAGGCCGTGTCGCTGGCGGAGTCGTCGGGGCTCGACCCGAAGCTGTTCCTGGAGGCCGTGTCCGGTGGCGCGATGGACTGCGCGTACCTGCAGATGAAGGGCAACGCGATCATCGAGCGGTCCTTCCCGCCGGCCTTCACCGTGCAGACCGCGTTGAAGGACGCGCTGCTCGTCAACGAGGCGGCCGTGCTGGCCAACGTGCAGCTCGACGTGGCGCAGGCCTCCAGCGCCCGCCTGAACCGCGCGGTCACCAAGGGCCACGGCGACGAGGACATGGCCGCTTCTTATTACGCCAGCTATCAATAAGCCCGACGATCGGCCGGTCCGGCGGGACGTGCGGGCTCAATAACGTGGCTTGGTGAACAGACTCGTACGCTCCCTGCTGGCGTTCGGCCTGGTATCGGCGCAGGTCATCGCCACGGCCGCGGTCGTGTCCGCGGCAGAAGACATCAAGGACCGCATCGCGGCGATCCCCGGAGTGCGGATCATCAGCGAGGGGACGTCCGGCACCGCGCGGACGTTCGTCCTCGGTATCCAGCAGCCGGCGGACCACCGCTGGCCGAGCGGCCAGCGGTTCGAGCAGCGCTTCTCGTTGCTGCACAAGGCGGAGTCGAAGCCGATGGTGCTGCACACCTCCGGTTACCACCTGCCCGGCACGATCAGCGCGTCCGAGCCCGCCAGGCTCGTCGACGGCAACCAGATCAGCGTGGAGCAGCGGTTCTTCACGCCGTCACGGCCGTCGCCGGCGGACTGGGACGACCTGAACATCTGGCAGGCGGCCAACGACCACCACCGGATCGTCGCCGCGTTCAAGAAGATCTACGGCGCTCGCTGGCTCTCGACCGGTGCGAGCAAGGGCGGCATGACGTCGGTCTACCACCGCAGGTTCTTCCCGCGCGACGTCGACGCGACCATCGCGTACGTCGCACCGAACGACGTGGTGAACGACCGCGACGTCTACGGCGAGTTCATCCGGAACGTCGGCAACGACCCGTCGTGCAACCGGCGGCTGGAGGGCGTGCAGCGGCAGATCCTCGCGCACCGGGACGAGATCGTGACCCGCTTGGAGGCCAAGGGCTACACCTACAAGCAGTTCCGCGGGGCGCACCGGGCGTTGGAAGTCCTGGTGCTGGACACGCCGTTCACGTTCTGGCAGTACGGCACCCAGGACCAGTGTGCTCTCGTGCCCGGCGCGGCTGCTTCGGTGGACGACATCTGGACGTTCATCGACAAGACCGTCGGCTGGGACTTCTACACCGACGCCGGTGTCGCGCCCTACGAGACGTACTACTACCAGGCGGGCACGCAGCTCGGCTGGCCGGAATCCGACGAGTCCGCGGTGCGCGACCTGTTGCGCTACCCCGGTTCCGGCGTGCCGCGCACGATGGTGCCCGCCTCGATCGAGTTCCCGCGCTTCGACCGGCACGCGATGAAGGACGTCGATCGCTGGGTGCGCCACCAGGGTTCGCGGCTGCTGTTCGTGTACGGGCAGAACGACCCGTGGAGCGCGGAACCGTTCCGCCTCGGACCGGGCACGCGCGACTCGCTGTCGTTCGTGGTGCCGAGCGGCAACCACGGCGCCAACATCGCCAAGTTGCCCGAGAAGGAGCGCGCCACGGCGACGGCGGCAGTCCTGCGGTGGGCCGGAGTCTCCGCTCCTGTTGGTGCTCTTGGTGCCGACGAAGAGGGCCCGGACTCGCTGGACGCGCTGCGGGCGCGGCGGGGCTGAGGCACGCTGTGGGGCGTGAAGCCGTTGCTCGTGGTCGATGCAGCCAACGTCGTGGGATCGGTGCCCGACGGGTGGTGGCGCGACCGAGCGGGCGCGGCCGAACGCCTCCGCGACGCCCTGCGCGGCCGTGACGAGGAGGTCGTCCTGGTCGTGGAAGGCAAGGCGCGCAACGTTTCCGGCGTCGAGGACGTCCGCGTGGTCGCCGCCGACGGCAGCGGAGACGACGCGATCGTCGAGGTGGTGCGTGCCGCGGCCGGACGTGCCGTGACCGTGGTGACCGCGGACCGCGCGTTGCGGCAGCGCGTGATGGCGCTGGGCGCCGAGGTGGCCGGTCCCACCTCGGTACCGCGCCGCTAGAGCCGGAAGAGGCTTTCGAGGACCTGGGCCACACCGTCCTCGGTGTTCGGCGGCGCGTGGTTGACGCAGGCCTGCTTCACGAGCGGGTGCGCGTTGCCCATCGCGTAAGCCGTCCCGGCCCAGCCGAGCACCGACAGGTCGTTGGGCATGTCACCGAACGCGATGACCTCTTCTTTGGTGATTCCCCTTGCTGTGCAGAGGGATTCGAGCGTCACCGCCTTCGAGACGCCGGGCGGGCTGATCTCCAGCAGACCGAGCCCACCGGAGTGGGTGACCGTGACGTGCTGCCCGACGGCCTCCCTGGCGATCTCCATCATGTGGTCGACCTCGGCGTCCGGAGCCCAAGCCAGCATCTGCACGACCTGGTGCGCCTCTTCGAAGACGTGGTCGAGCAACTCCAGTGTCCGATGTGGATTGTTGGCGCTGAACCCCTTGAACCCGGGCTCGCACAGCACCTCCAGCCCGGTCTCGACCGCGATGCCGACCTCAGGGATGACATTGGCCAGGGCCTCCGACACCTTGCGCACGACGTCGAGCGGCACCGTCTGCGCCTGGGTCACCTCGCGGTTGGTCAGGTCGTAGATCATCGCCCCGTTGGAGCAGATCGCCGTGCCGGTCAGCTCGAGGTCCTGCACGAACCGCGGCGGCCGCGCGGTGACGACCACGACGTCGGCGTCGACGGCGTTGAGGGTGGCGCGGGTGCGGTCGCTGAGGACTCCGCCCGGTTGCAGCAACGTGCCGTCGAGGTCGGTCGCGATCAGCCGGATCATCGGCCGATTATCGGGCAGGACTCCCGACTCACTCGAACGGTAGCCTCTTCGCCTCCGTGGAGGGCGGCATACTCGAACGTGCAATCCGGAGGGGAGTACTCCCTGAGCACCGTTGTCGTCAGTTGAGGAACCGCAGGTGGGCAACCCGGCGTTGTCCCCCGAGCCGCGTTCCCGGTGACGGTGGCCGTTTGGTCGTCAGCCTGATCGCCCTCCGAGGAACCGATCCGAGCCAGCGCCCCGAAATCATCCGCGCCCTGGCCGACCTGATCAGCGCGGCCAGGCGCGGCCGCGACCCGTCGCGCAGGGCGAAGTCGCTGCCGACCACCAACGATCATCAGGCAGGATCGACTCATGACCCATCGAGTTGACGACATGCCCCTGCCGGTCTGGCTCCCCGAGTCCGGCTCCGGCCCCGGCATCGTGCTGATCCAGGAGATCTTCGGCCTGGACGGCTACCTGCGCGGCGTCGCGGAGAAGCTCGCCGCCCTCGGCTACGTCGTGGCCGTGCCCGAGCTCTTCCACCGCTTCCAGCCCGGCTGGGTCGGTGAGCACGACGAGGCCGGCATCGCGAAGTCGATGGAGGTCGTCGGCAGCCTCGACTTCCCGCTGGCCGTGCAGGACGTCGTCGCGTCGCTGCAGTACCTGCGCGGGCTGCCCGAGGTGACCGGGGGCGTCGGCGTGCTCGGGTTCTGCCTCGGCGGCACCCTGGCCTACTCGGCGGCCGTCGCGTCGGACCCCGACACCGCCGTCTCGTTCTACGGTTCCGGTGTGCCCGACCAGGTCGGGACGCTGGACCAGGTGTCCTGCCCGATCCTGTTCCACTTCGGCACCGAGGACTCGTTCATCACCGGGTACCAGAAGGTCGTGGACGCGGTGGCCGCGCACGAGGGCGCCGAGATCCACCTGGAGCCCGCGGGTCACGCGTTCCTCAACCACCTCGGCCCCTGGTACGACGAGGAGGCCGCCGGCCGGGCCTGGGACCTGACCGCCGCGTTCCTCGCGCGCACGTTGCCCGCCTAGGAGATGCACGGCACCGCGAGCTGCTGCGAGAAGAACCTCTCCAGCGGCTTGCGGTGCAGCCGGCGTTCGACCGCGATCAGCTCGTTGCGCCGGTAGTGCCTGACCTGGGTGCTCGTGACGACGAACCCGTTGCGTTCGGTCGTGGGCATCTCGTCGTAGAGCAGCGCGTGTCCTCCTTGTGGCACAACGACGTCCGCCAGGCCGTCCGGGATCTCGCTGGCGCGCGTGGCGATGGTGGCGGCCAGCGCGTCCGGCCGGTTGCGCAGCCTGCGGTGCGGCCACGGCACTCCGTGGTGCTGGGCCTCCAGGGTGCGGTGCAACGACCTCGCGGCGTGCCTGATCGCTTTGATCGAGTCGCCGCTGATCACGTGGGCGTGCGGCACGTCGAGCGAGGTGTCCCTGCGGAAGCCCGCGCACACGACGACCCTGTCGTACCGCAGCTCGCCGGTGCCGTCGATCGTGGCGACGAACTCGTTGCCCTGCTTGACGATTCGCTGGACCGTTCGGCCGACCGTGTGCGTCAGTCTGGCCGTGGTCGAGATGTTGTCGGCGGTCTCGAACGCGCTGTGCCCGCGTCCGATGATCAGCACCCGCTTGCCCGCGTACGCGGTCGGGTCGGTGCTGGCGCTCGCGTACGTCTCGGCGTGCTCGATGCCCGGAATGCTTGGCACGTGGGGCTTCTTGCCGGTGGCGATGATGACGTGCCCGGCCTGGTAACGGTCCAGGTCGGTGACGGGGGTGTTGTAGCGGACGTTCAACGGCCGCGCGAAGTCCTCCAGGTAGCGCACCAGATCGTCCGCGTCGGGGAAGGAACGCTTGCTGTACCTGGAGAACGGCACTCCGTCGAACAGCGAGTTGTCGTCCGTCGAAAGGACGCGGTGCCGGGGAAACATCCGGAAGAAGCTCGCCGGTCCGGGCTCTGCCTCGAGAATCACGTAGTCGCGGCCCGCCCTGTGCAGGAAGCGCCCCATCTGCAGGCCGGCCGGTCCCGCACCGATCACCAGGTAATCAACCATCACGCACCCCTCCCGGCCTCCTCTACGCCGAACACGGCGAAAAGGTTCAGACGGGCGGTCTGCGTCCATGATGACGGCTACCGGCGAGTTCGGGCCAGCGCCATTACGCTGGGGTGATGAGGTTCTTCGCGGTACCGGCACTGGTTCTGCTGCTGGCCGCCTGCTCCTCCCAGGCCGAGCCGACCTCCACCCCCGAGCCCACCCCCACCGAGCCGACGAGCGAGCCCACCACCATGCCGCCGACGCCGCCCAGGCAGGAGCCGTTCGACATCGAGACGGACGGCAAGGAAATCCGCGCCTGGCAGAACTCCCCGGAGGAGATGGGGTTCGTCTACCGGTCGCAGCCCGTCGACTTCACGCTGAAGCCGCGCAACACCGCCAGCACACCGCAGACGGGCGCCAGGATCAGGTTCGTCGTCGAGGACATGGACGGCGAGGGTGACCTGACCGTCGGCGGCGACGGGTGGACGTGCGAGGGCGGGCGCGACATCGCCTGCACGACGTCCGGCACCGCGGAGCCGGGCGGCACGTGGGCGCCGCTCACGCTGACGATGCGGCACACGAAGGGCGGGCAGACCCGCGTGGTCGTGCACTGGGGGGACGTGGCGCCGCACGTGATCTTCCGGTGGGACACGAGTACCTGAGCCACGGCCAGGACGAGTGTGAATCGCCGTGCCCGTTTCTGGACGCCCGCTGCCACGGCTCAGCTTCTCCAGGTGTCGAACCTGCGATCACCGCGACACGCATCCGCGAAACCGAGGCACCCGTGGCCTTCGTTGCCGAGGATGTCCAGCAGGTCGTCCACCGACCGCGGAGCTCGTCGGTACCGGGACACCTGGCGCCGGATGGCGTCATGAACCACCTCAGGTGCGAGGTCGAGTTGGTCCTGCAGGAACTCGTCCGGATGGAGGATCGTGATGCCGTAGGGGTCGGCGGACGAGTTCGGGAAGTCCTTCAAGTTCTCCGTGACCAGCACCTCGGCTCCTCCTCGGACCGCAGCGGCCAGCACGTGCCGGTCCTTCGGGTCGTTCGTCATCGATCCGACGAGCTGCTCGTAGTCCTTGACCTCAGCGTCCGGGAAATGGCGGGTCATCTGCTCCAGGCGATGTGAGATCTGGGCATCGGACGCACCGCGCTTGCGCAAGTTCCGATCAAGCTCGGCCAGCACGTCGACGGACCACAGCGGCCGGTAGATGCGGGACTCGGCGACTGTGAGGATCGTGTCGCACAAATACGGCTTGAGCAGGACACAGGTGTCGAAGAAGACGGGAAACAAAGATCACCTGTCGTCGGTCGGTAGCCGTTCGAACGGAGTGTCCAGCGGAAGGTCGTACAGACCGCTGTCTTCACCGTCGCGAACCATCTCGTCCAGTCCTGCGGCGCGTGCCCGTTGCACTCGATCCTGGTATGCGAGCAAGTCTGCGAGCATGACGCGGGGGTGGCGGTTCGGCTGCTCGTAAGGGATTTCGCCCGCTTCGAGCAGTCGCACGAGGGTGGGCCGCGAGACACCGAGCAGGTGAGCGGCCTCGCTTGTGGTCAGAACTGTGTGTTGTGGCGCGACTGTGATCGCCAGCCCTTGCGACATCGCGAAGACCACTTGCCGCAGCACCTCGAAGACCTCCGGTGGAAGGTCGAGGTGGGCGCCGTTCGGTGCGACCAGGGCAGCGGTCTCTCCGCGCAGGGAACTCAGCGCTGCTACCCAGCCGGCCAAGCTCTCAGGTCTGGCGGGTGGCAGCACCGTTCGTTCACTGGCAGCCGTCATGCGTCCATCCTAGCCCAGCAAAACGAACAAAACGAAAGTCTCAAGTACTGGACGCAGGAACACGCACTCGTTCCACGGTGTTGGATACGGCCGTGACGACTGTGAAGCGCCGTGCCCGTGTCCGTGCCCCTGAGCTGGTAGGACGCGGCTGGCTGAACACCGGTGACACCACCGTCGCCCTCAAGGATCTCCGCGGCAAGATCGTGCTGCTGGACTTCTGGACGTTCTGCTGACAGACGTTCACTCCGGTCAGCTGGCGTTGTGCCTACGATCGGAATCTGTGGGGTTGTCGATGAGGGCGTGTGGTGCGGACATGTACCACCCAGTTCACTCGATCACCGCTGGCGTTCGGTATGCGCGTGGCTCTGAGAGCGGTGCTCGGTGTCCCGAGTTGGGCGAGGCCATGTCGAGTACGAGGCGCATCAGTGTGAGCCGCCGTCACCCGGCTCCTTCGGAAGTTCCTTCGTTTCGGGCTGGTCGGTCTTAGTCCCGAGGTGCAGGAGTTTGAAGATCTTGAGGAACGTCAGCTCGATCCTGCCCCGGTTGTACTTGAGGACGACTAGGACGACAGCGAACCCGAAGACGTAGGGGAGCGCTTGCGTTAGGAAGTCCCAGATGGGGTCTGGGGGTTGCACTGTTGGCGTCTGCATCGTGGCCTTCCTCGGGGCGGGCTTGTGTCCAGGGCTCTAGGTCGTCGACTTACATGCGTGCTCGCGGCGGCCGAAGAAACTAAAGGGGTGCGCGAACAAGCACCCTCTTCGGGTGCGGGTGGTTGGGGTGCGGGAACTGTAGACACTCCACCGGCGAAAGTTCGCGTGGGGCCGGTGAATGGGCGAGCCGAAGCGTCTTTGCAGGTCAGAACCGCTTGCCGTGCGGGTGCGGTCAGAGACGCCGTACCTCCCCAGAACGGTGCGTTAACCGGTCAGCATCGGCAATGCGGCTGTGACCTGGGAGAACAGCAGCTGGCGCTCTAGGTTGTCCTACTTCGTTGAACGGACACCTGACGTCAGCGCCTTGCAACGATGCTCAAGCGATTCACCCGTAGGGGCCCATATGCCAACTAAGCTATATTGCCAAGTAGGCATGTGTAGTGGTCAAGACCTGCCTGGATACGAAATACGCTGAGCGTGGTTGGGCTAGCTTGAGTCCGCGTCGAGTCAGAAGATGTCGAGCGGACAGTCGGCCGGCGCAGCGACGATTCGTCCTGGTGGCGCGGGTGTACCTCAGTCGAGCTTGAGGTGAACAACTGCCAGGTCCCAGACCGATCCCTCGCGGTGACCAGATTGGACTCGGCCATCCTCTTGGCCTGTTGTCACACCACAGCACGTGCAACGGGTCAGTCACGTCAGAACTGGGCGGAGATTGCCCCTTCGGTGGGCGACGAGCCAACGACCGATTTCAGCGGCTCGGTCGTGCGCCTTGGGCAGCAACGAAACCGGGCCTGAGTTCCTACGATTCGTACACGCGGAAGAAGTGGGCGATGGCCGTGTAGGCGTGCGAGGCGGCGAATGTCTGTTCCAGTGGCCGCTGTTCCTTCGACCACGAGTTCACGAAAAGCCGACTACGCCACTGCGAATTCGGTACCACCCTGTCAGAGTGCACTCCCTGCGGACATCTCGTTCCCTCCCGACTCGGCGAGCACGTGCTCCTGGGTGTGGGCGGTCCCAGGCGTCTCGTCGTGTCAAGGGTCACCTAGTTGTAGGTTGTCTGTCAACACTTACTCTGCTGTCCGACAAGATGGGTAGGGAGCGGCTTGGCTTCCTCCTTTATTGCCACCAGCTAGAGCTGTACGGTCGGCGTCCGCATCGTGGGATGCGGAATCGGTGCCATGCCCCAGGATGTTGACTACGCCCGTGAGTACCGCGAAACCGAAGCGTGCCCGTGTACGAGCCCCTGAGCTGGTAGGACGCGGCTGGCTGAACACCGGTGACACCACCGTCGCCCTCAAGGATCTCCGCGGCAAGATCGTGCTGCTGGACTTCTGGACGTTCTGCTGCATCAACTGCCTGCACGTCCTCGACGAGCTGCGGCCGCTCGAGCGCGAGTTCGAGGACGTGCTGGTCACGATCGGCGTGCACTCGCCGAAGTTCGTCCACGAGGCCGACGCTGACGCGCTCAAGGCCGCCGTCGAGCGCTACGAGGTGCACCACCCCGTCCTCGACGACCCGGAGCTCACGACCTGGCAGAACTACGCGGTCAAGGCCTGGCCGACGCTCGTGCTGGTCGACCCCGAGGGCTACGTCGTGCACGTCGCCGCTGGTGAGGGGCACGTCGAGGCGCTCAGGACGATCATCGGGGAGCTGGTCGAGGAGCACGACGCCAAGGGCACGCTGCACCGCGGCACCGGTCCGTACGTCGCGCCCGAGCCCACGAACACCACGCTCAGGTTCCCCGCGAAGGCCGTCGTCACGCCGAGCAACACGATCCTGGTCAGCGACTCCGCCCACCACGGCATCGTGGAGCTGGAGGCTGACGGCGAGACGGTCATCCGTCGCATCGGCACCGGCGAACGTGGTCGGGCCGACGGGCTGAACCCCACCTTCTCCGAGCCCGCGGGCCTCACGCTGGTCCCGAAGACCCACGGTTACGACGTCGTCGTCGCGGACACCGTCAACCACCTCCTGCGCGGCATCGACCTCGACACGGGCGAGGTCACGACGCTCGCGGGCACCGGCGAGCAGTGGCGGGACGGTGAGACGGACGGGCCGGCCGACAAGATCGACCTCACCAGCCCGTGGGACGTCGCCTGGTGGAACGGTGGCGTGGCCATCGCCATGGCCGGCAACCACACGCTCGGCTTCTTCGACCCCGCGACGGGCACCGTCAGCAGGCTCGCGGGCACCACCGTCGAGGGCATCAACGACGGTCCGGCCGAAGGGGCCTTCTTCGCGCAGACGTCGGGGCTGGCCGCGGACGGCGACAGGCTGTGGATGGTCGACTCCGAGACGAGTGCGCTGCGCTACCTCGAGAACGGTGAGGTCCACACCGTCATCGGCAAGGGGTTGTTCGCGTTCGGGCACAAGGACGGCGACGCGGACGAGGCGCTCTTGCAGCACCCGCTGGGCGTCACCGTGCTCAAGGACCACTCCGTCGTCATCTCTGACACCTACAACAACGCGATCAGGCGCTACGACCCGGAGACCAGGACGCTGTCCACCATCGCCACCGACATCGCCGAGCCGTCCGACGCGCTGCTCGTCGACGGCGAACTGGTCGTCGTGGCGAGCGCGGCCCACCGGCTCGAACGGTTCGCGGCCGCCGCCACCAAGATCGACGGTGAGGCCCACGAGGTGAAGCGGCCGAGCACGGACATCGCCGCGGGCGCGTTCGAGCTGGCTGTCGTGTTCACGCCGCCCACAGGGACGAAACTGGACGAAAGGTACGGACCGTCCACGCGTCTGGAGATCACCAGCTCGCCCCCGGAGCTGATCTTGGAGGGTGCCGGGGTCGGCACCGATCTGGTACGGGCGTTGCGGATCAACGATCAGGTCACGAACGGCGTTTTGCACGTCGTAGCGCAGGCCGCCAGTTGCAGTGACGATCCTTCCGACGAACACCCGGTCTGCCGTCTGACCAGGCAGGACTGGGGGGTGCCGGTTCGAGTTGTTGCCGATGCACCTACCCGCCTGCCCCTGCTCATGGGCGGCATGGACGAGGCCGGTCGGGAGGCCACGTAGACTCTGCGGGTGCCTGATGTCAAGCTCGAGATCCAGATGCTGTACGACCGCGTCATGGTGCGCATCTCGCCGGAGGACGGCGAGCGGCGTTCCAGCGGAGGCATCGTGATCCCCGCTACGGCCCAGATGGCGAAGCGGTTGGCGTGGGGTGATGTGTTCGGAGTCGGTACCAGCGTGCGGCACGTGAAGGTCGGCGACCGGGTTCTGTTCAACCCGGAAGATCAGCTTGAGGTCGAGGTGCAGGGCACCACGTATCTCGTGATGAAGGAACGCGACCTGCACGCCGTTGCATCGGAGCTCACCGAGCACGGTACTGGTCTGTACCTATGAGCCGCCGGTTCGTGATCTGCGCCTGATAGCTACACACATATGCCACCTCAGTAGAGACAGGGCAACGGGGAGAGCTGTGCCGTACGACGCTGACAAGACGAGAGCGATGCCTCCGGTGGGTCCCGGCGGCACGGCCTCGGAGCAGACCACCAAGATCAACCCGGTCCAGCTGAACGCCGCCACCGACGCGTGGCCGTCGGAGGAGCCGGACACCAGCGAGCCGACCGTCACGGCGGCCGTGCCCAACGTCGGGTTCCCCGCCAGCGAGGACGCCACCGAGTACATGCGGCCGGTGGCGCCGCCGGCGCCGCAGCCAGAGGACTCGGGCGTCTACGGGCCCGTGATGATCGAGCCGGGCGAGGACGACGCCCCGCCGAAGAACACGAAGAAGAAGGCGCTGATCGTGGCCGCGGCCGTGGTCGGAGCGTTCGGCCTGCTCTACGGCCTCGACATCCTCGTGTCCAGCGGCAACGTGCCCCGCGGCGTGACCGTGGCTGGCGTCGACGTCGGCGGCATGAGCCACGACGACGCCGAGAAGAAGCTGCGCGACGAGATCGGCCCGCGGCTCAGCAAGCCCGTCGCGCTCAAGGCCGGCGACGTCAACGCCGAGCTCGACCCCAAGGCCGCGGGTCTGGAGCTCGACTGGGACGCCACGATCGACCGCGCGGGCAGCCAGCCGCTCAGCCCGGTCACGCGCGTCACCTCGTTCTTCACCAGTCGCGAGGTCGGTGTCGCGACGAAGGGCGACAACGCGAAGGTCACCGGCGCGCTCGAGGCCCTGCGGCCGAAGCTCGACCACGACCCCATCGAGGGCACCATCAAGTTCGAGGGCGCCAAGCCCGTCGCCGTGGACCCGCACGACGGCCAGAAGCTCAAGGCCGACCAGGCCGCGGGCGCGGTCGTCGCGAACTGGGCGTCCGGCAGCCCGGTCGAGGTCCCGATGGACTTCACCCCGGTGAAGACGACCAAGGAAGGCGTCGAGAAGGCGCTCAACGAGGTCGTCAAGACGGCCGTGTCCGGTCCCGTCACGATCAAGGGCGAGGGCAAGGACGCGACGCTCACCCCGGAGCAGATCGGCGCCACGCTGGCCTTCACGCCCGGCGACGGCGGCGCGCTGAACGTCGCGGCGAACAAGGACAAGCTCGTCGAGGCGGTCGGCCCGCAGCTCAAGGACACGGAGAAAGAGGGCAAGGACGCCCAGATCGTGTTCGAGGGCGGCAAGCCGGTCGTGAAGGAGTCGGTGGACGGCCTCGGCGTCGACTGGGACAAGAACCTCCAGCCCTACTTCGACGTGCTGAAGAAGACCGACGCGCGCGAGCTCAAGTTCGAGTACAAGCACACGCCCGCGAAGGTCACCACCGAGCAGGCGAACAAGATGGGCATCAAGGAGGTCATCGGCGAGTTCACCACCGGTGGCTTCGCCGCTGCCTCGGGCGTCAACATCCGGGTCGTGGCCGAGAAGGTCAACGGCGCCATCGTGAAGCCGCACGAGACGTTCAGCCTCAACAAGTACACCGGCCCCCGCGGCACCGCGCAGGGCTACGTCGAGGCCGGCATCATCAACGACGGCATCCCCGACAAGGCGGTCGGTGGCGGCATCTCGCAGTTCGCGACCACGCTCTACAACGCGTCCTACGTCGCGGGCATGAAGGACGCGGGCCACAAGGAGCACAGCTACTGGATCACGCGGTACCCGAAGGGCCGTGAGGCCACCGTGTTCATGGACACCGCGGGCAACAGCCCGATCGACATCGCGTTCACGAACCCGGACGACACGGGCATCGCCATCCAGACGATCTGGACGCCCTCCACGATCACCATCAGGCTCTGGGGCACCAAGAACTACGACGTCACCGGCTCCACCAGCGGCGAGTTCAACCCGACCCAGCCGCAGGAGAAGAAGGTCACCAAGGCCGGTTGCTCGCCGAGCAACGGCGTCCCCGGCTTCTCGGTGACGGACACCCGCACGATCAAGGACCGCCGCACCGGCCAGTCCCGCAGCGAGTCGCGCACGGTTCGCTACGACCCGCAGTACAAGATCGTTTGTGAGCCGCCGCCCGGCGGCTGAGACAAAGCCCGGTTCACAGTGGCCACGCGCGGGTATTCACCCGTTCGTGGCCACTGTTGCGCATGAGGCGCGAAGACACCCCGTCGTCCAGACTCTGGGGCGGGTGGGGATGGTTGTGTACGGGGCGGTCCACGTGCTCATCGCGTGGCTGGCGCTCCAGGTCGCGTTCGGCGGCGACGCCGAGCGGACGGATTCCAAGGGCGCGCTGACGGAGCTCGCGGAGAACGGTGCCTGGCTGTTGTGGACGGTCGGCATCGGTCTGGTGTTCTTCGCGATCTGGCAGCTGATCCTGGCCTGCGTGGGCTACACCTACGTCGAGAAGCAGCGGAAGCGGATCTCCAAGCGCATCGGTTCCGCCGCCCGTGCCATCACGGCGACAGCGATCGCCCTGGCCGCCTTCAAGTACGCGACCAGCGGCTCCGCCGGCGACAGCACGGAGAAGCAGCAGGAGCTGACCGCGCAGGTGCTGTCGTGGCCAGGCGGCCAGCTGCTCGTCGGCGCGGTGGCGATCGGCGTGCTCATCACCGCGGGCGTGATCGTCTACAAAGGAATCAAGAAGTCCTTCGAGAAGGACCTCGACATGAGCCGCGCACCGTCGTGGATCGAGCCGGTCGGACGGATCGGCTGGATCGGCAAGGGCGTCGCGTACGGCGTGATCGGTGTCCTCGTCGGACTCGCGGCGATCTACGCGGACCCGGAGCAGTCCGGCGGCATGGACAAGGCGCTGCACACGTTGGCGGCACAGCCTTACGGCGCGTTCCTGCTCACCGCGGTCGCGATCGGCATCGCCGCGTTCGGCGTCTACTGCTTCGTCGCCGCACGAGCCCTCAAGGAATGAGAAACGGGTCCCCGCACCTCGGGCAGGAGGTGCGGGGACCCGTTGTCCTTGCAGCGCTTGAAAGACGCTTAGAAGACGCTCTCGTCCACGTCCATCAGAGCGTTGTCGGTCGACTCGGCGATCTTGCGGCGGGACGTGAGCTCCGGCAGCACGTTCTTCGCGAAGAACGACGCCACGGCGATCTTGCCCTCGTAGAACGCCTTGTCCTTGGCCGACGGCGCGCCGTCGAGCTTCTGCAGCGCGACCTCGGCCTGGCGCAGCAGCAGCCAGCCGACGAGCACGTCACCCGCGGTCATCAGCAGGCGGACCGAGTTCTGGCCGACCTTGTAGAGGTTGCGGACGTCCTCCTGCGACGAGGTCAGGAAGCCGACCAGGGCGCCCAGCATGCCCTGCAGGTCCTCGAGACCCTGCTTGAGCAGCGCGCGCTCCTCCTTCAGGCGACCGTTGCCGCCCTCGTTGTCGAGGAAGGACTGGATCTCGCCGTTGATGAACGCGAGCGCCTGGCCCTTGTCGCGGATGATCTTCCGGAAGAAGAAGTCCAGCGACTGGATGGCCGTGGTGCCCTCGTACAGCGAGTCGATCTTCGAGTCCCGGATGTACTGCTCGATCGGGTACTCCTGCAGGAAGCCCGAGCCGCCCAGCGTCTGCAGCGACTGCGCCAGCTGCTCGTACGCGCGCTCCGAGCCGACGCCCTTGACGATCGGCAGCAGCAGGTCGTTGACCTGGGCCGCGAGCTTGGCGTCGTCGCCGCCGAGCATCACCTTGTCCTGGAACGTCGCGGTGTACAGGTACACGGCGCGCAGGCCCTCGGCGTACGCCTTCTGCAGCATCAGGCTGCGGCGCACGTCCGGGTGGTTGGTGATGGTGACGCGCGGGGCGGTCTTGTCCGTCATGCGCGTGAGGTCGGCGGACTGGACGCGCTCCTTGGCGTAGGACAGCGCGTTCAGGTAGCCGGTCGACAGCGTCGCGATGGCCTTGGTGCCGACCATCATGCGGGCGTACTCGATGACGTCGAACATCTGCGCGATGCCGTCGTGCACCTCGCCCAGCAGCCAGCCCTTGGCGGGGACGCCGTGCTGGCCGAACGTCAGCTCGCACGTGGTGGACGCCTTGATGCCCATCTTGTGCTCGACGTTGGTCACGAAGGCGCCGTTGCGCTCGCCCAGGTCACCGGTCTGCGGGTCGAAGTGGAACTTCGGCACGAGGAACAGCGACAGGCCCTTGGTGCCCGGCTTCGCCTCGATGCCTTCGCCCTCGGGACGCGCCAGCACCATGTGCATGATGTTCTCGGTCAGGTCCTGGTCACCGGACGTGATGAACCGCTTCACGCCCTCGATGTGCCAGGAGCCGTCGTCCTGCTTGATCGCCTTGGTGCGGCCGGCGCCGACGTCGGAACCCGCGTCCGGCTCGGTCAGCACCATCGTGGCGCCCCAGCCGCGGTCGATCATGATCTGCGCCCAGTGCTTGTCGCGCTCGGTGCCGTTGTTGTAGACGACCGTCGCGAAGCTCGGGCCCGCCAGGTACATGTAGATCGGCGGGTTGGCGCCCAGGATCATCTCGGACGCGGCCCACGCCACCGACGGGGGCGTGCCGAAGCCGCCCAGCGCCTCGGGCAGGAACATGCGGTACCACTCGCCGTCCCAGATCGCCTGGTACGACTTCTTCAGCGACTCCGGCAGGGTCGCCGAGAACGTGGCCGGGTCGTACTTCGGCGGGTTGCGGTCGGCATCGGCGAACGAGTCCGCGAGCGGACCCTCCGCGAGCGTCTTCATCTCGGACAGAACGCCGCGCGCGGTGTCCTCGTCGGACTGCTCGAACGGCCCCTTGCCGAGGTGGTCCTGCACGTTGAAGACCTCGAACAGGTTGAATTCGAGATCCCGGACGTTGCTCTTGTAGTGGCCCATCTCGTCAGCTCACTCCTCAGGGTCGCGGCGGGGTCGCCTACTGACCGGTAACAACAGAGTATTACTCGACAGTAACCCCGGCAAGGGTGACCACCCACTGGTGGCGAAGTAGACACTCCTCCTGGCGACCTGAATCGGGCATGAGTGCCGGTCAGACGCGTATCGGGCGCTCGGGAACCATGTCCAGGAGACCTGCGTTCGTGCGCTCCTGTGCGTCGATCGCGCGCGGCAACATGACCGATTCGTAGGCCCGCACACCGTCTCGGACGCCGTGCTCGGCGATCGCGACCGCGAGTTCGGCCGCGTCCTCCATGGCGAGGTTCGCCCCGACGCCGAGCGGCGGCATGAGGTGGGCGGCGTCACCGAGCAACGTCACGCCGGGTGTGGTCTCCCACGTGTGGGGCACGGGCAGCGCGTAGAGGGGCCGGTGGATCAGTTCGCCGGCGAGGAACGCCTTCAGGTCCGGGTGCCAGTCCGCGTAGAGGTCGAGCAGTTCGGCGTTGGAGGGCTTCCAGTCCTCACGCGCGCGCATGCACGCGTACGCGCGGATGTGATTGCCGCTGTTGCGCTGCGCCCACAGCATCAGGCCCTCGTGGTCCACGACCATCGTGCCCTGGCCGGTGAGGTCGAGCAGGCGTTCGTCGTTGTCGTGACGGGTCTCCACGAACATCACGCCGGTGTACCGCGGCACGGCCGGCGACAGGGCCTGGCGCACCCGTGACCAGGCGCCGTCCGCGCCGATGACCAGGTCGAACCTCGCGGTCGACCCGTCGGGGAACGTGACTTCGCCGCCCGGTGCCGCGGAGCTGATGCCGAGGCCCCAGCTGACGGTTCCCGGCGTGAGCGAGTCGAGCAGCAGGTTCCGGAGCTGGCCGCGGTCGATCTCCGGCCGGAAGTCGCCCTCCGCGGGCTCGTGCTCGATCAACGCGGCGGTGGCGTGGTCGACCTTGCGCTGCTCCTGGCCTTCGAAACGGGCGAGCGCGCGCCACTCGTCGAACAGGCCGGCGGCGCGGATGGCCTCCTGGCCGCTGCCGGCGTGCAGGTCGATCGTGCCGCCCTGCTGGCGGGCGTCGGGAGAGGTCTCGCGCTCGAAGACGGTGACGTCGGTGAGGCCGTGCAGCTGGAGGACGCGGGCGCAGGTGAGGCCGCCGAGGCCGGCTCCCGCGATGGCGATGCGTGGTGTGGTCATGTCTTCGATGAAAGCGCATCGACTACAAAAGTGCAACCACTCAACTTTTGAAGTGGCTACACCGGTGCGCTACGATCGTGCGGTGACCGAACTCGGCCGCCGTGAGCGCAAGAAGCTGCAGACCCGTCAGTCGATCGCCGACGCGGCGCTGGAGCTGTTCCTGGCGCGCGGGTTCGACGACGTGGGCGTGAAGGAGATCGCCGACCGCGCGGACGTGTCCGTGACGACGCTGTTCAAGCACTTCCCGAGCAAGGAGTCGTTGCTCTTCGACGAGGACGAGCAGCAGGAGGCCGAACTGGTCGGCGCGGTGCGGAACCGGCCGGCGGGACAGTCGATCCCACGCGCGCTGCGGGACCACTTCGTGCGGATGTCGTACGGGCACGTCGACCATCCGCTGTTCGGCGCGTTCAACCGGCTGGTGCAGGAGACGCCGGCGTTGCGGACGTACGAGCACAAGATGTGGATGCGCCACCAGGAGGGGCTGGCGCGCGCCATCGCCGAGGAGGTCGGGGTGCCTGCGGACGACGTCAGGTGCGTCGCGCTGGCCCGGTTCGCCCTGGAGTCACGTGACGTGATCTTCGGCCGGGAGGACCGCGAGCAGGCGGCCGACGAGGTGTTCGGGCTACTCGAGCACGGCTGGGCGGCCGATCAGCAGTCCTGACCGGTAGGCGAGCGACACGGCGTGCGTCCTGTCGCGCGCGCTGAGCTTGCGCAGGATGCCCTTCACGTGGGTTCGCACGGTCTCGACGGACACGATCAGCTCGTCCGCGACCTGCTGGTTCTCCAGGCCGTCCGCGATGAGCGTGAGGACCTCGTACTCGCGCCGGGTGAGCGTCGGCCGTTCCCTGGGGCGCAGGTCGGGGTGCACGTAGCCGCGTGAACGGCAGGTCTCCGCGATCACCCGCACGATCTGCTCCGGCTGGGCGCTGCGCGGCACGACGCCGCGAACGCCTGCCTCCAGCGCGGTCGTGACGTAGTTCGCGTGGGAGTGCGCGTCCCGGACGAGTCCGATGACGAGCAGGTTCGGGTCGCGCTCGACCAGAAGCCGTGCCAGGTGGCCGACGGGATCGAGCACGGAGTCGACGAGGAGCACGTCGGGGCGCAGTCGTTCGTGCAGGCGAACGGCGGCGTGCAGGTCGCCCGTCGAGCCGAGCCAGCGCAGGCCGGCGGTCCGCCGGACCAGAGCCGACAGGCCCTCGCGGTAGAGCGGTACGGGGTCGATCAGCGCGACGCCGGGAGCAGGCCGGCTGGGCGGGAGCATCAGCACCTCCGTTCGTGCATCCGGAGGTGAGACGTCGTTCCCTCGGACGTGTGACGCGGACTAGCCGTTTCACGTGGATGAACAAGGGTCACGAATGTGATTCAAGACCGGCGAAGGTCTTCCGTCCCACGGCAACAGTCTCGTAAGACCTACGTCACATATCCCGTGCGGATGTGCCAGGTTCCCGCCGCCATGAGGCCTGGTGCTCTCGCGGGCACACGTGTGTGCACGCAAGGAGGTCACATGGGCACCCTCGATTGGATCGTGGTCGCCGGTTACTTCGTGGTGATGGTCGGCATCGGGCTCTGGTCCCGCGGGCGGATCAACAACATCGCCGACTTCTTCACCGCCGGCGGCAAGATGCCCTGGTGGTTGTCGGGCATCTCCCACCACATGTCCGGGTACAGCGCCGTCATGTTCGTCGCGTTCGCGGCGGAGGCGTACCGGCTCGGCCTCACGGTCTACATCTGGTGGTCGCTGACGATCGGTCTCGGTGTCGGAATCGGCGCGTTCCTGTGGGCGCCCGCCTGGAACCGGCTGAGGGCCAAGCACGACGTGAAGTCGCCGCTCGAGTACCTGGCCATCCGCTACAACGTGCCGACCCAGCAGGTCATGGCGTGGGCGGGTGCGGGCCTGAAGGTCGTCGACATCGCGGCCAAGTGGGTCGCCGTCTCACTGCTGCTGCAGGGCTTCGCCGGCGTTCCCATCGGCTGGGGCATCGCGCTCGTCGGTGTCGTCACGATGGTCTACTCGGTGCTCGGCGGCCTCTGGGCCGACGCGCTGACCGACTTCGGCCAGTTCATCATCCAGGGCCTCGCGGGCTTCGCGATGTTCTTCGCGGTCGCCTCGCACTTCGGCGGCCTCGACTTCATGTGGACGATCTGGGACAAGCTCCCCGAGAGCCACAGCGACCCGCTGACCGGCCCCTACACGCTGACGTTCTTCATGGCGCTCTTCCTGATCAAGACGCTCGAGTACAACGGCGGCATGTGGAACCTGGCCCAGCGCTACATGGCCGCCCCGTCGGGTTTCGCCGCGAAGCGCTCTGCCCTGCTGTCCGCGGCGCTGTGGCTGGTGTGGCCGCTCGTGCTGTTCTTCCCGATGTGGGCGGCGCCGCTGATCGTGCCGGGCATGGAGGGCAACGCGGAACAGGCCTACGTCGAGATGGGCAAGGCCATGCTGCCCGCGGGCATGGTGGGCCTCGTCCTCGCCGGCTTCTTCTCGCACACGATGGCGATGGTCTCCTCCGACGCCAACGTCATCACCGCCGTGATCACCCGTGACATCCTCCCGCGCATCTGGAAGGGCGCACGGACGATGACCGCGGACGCACAACTGCGGTTGGCGCGCATCACCACGTTCCTGTTCATCGGTCTGTCGATGACCATCGCGTTGACCGCGGACACCAAGGGCTTCGTGCTGAAGGTCGTGATCGCCCTGGTGGCAGCCACGATGGGCCCGATCGCGATCCCGCTGATGCTCGGCCTGCTGCCGTGGTTCCGCAAGGTCGGCCCGACCGCCGCACTGACCTCGACCGTCGGCGGCCTGGCGACCTGGGTGTTCCTCTACGTCGAACAGCAGTTCCTGAAGGACTTCACGGTCTCGCAGGCCCTGATCGTCTCGACGCCGCTGCTGGTCTCGCTCGTGCTCTACCTGGTGATCGGCTTCGCGAAGCCCGAACCGACGGCCGAACGCGACGCGTTGATCGACTCGTTGAAGGCCGACGAGCCCGACGTCGAGGCCGTCAAGGCGTAACGCTCGTTCCTGATGATCCTCGCGGCGGCGCACCCGAACAGGGTCGTCGCCGCGAGCCACACGTAGGGCATCGGCGTGCCGGTGTAGGTCTGGGCGGTGGTGGCCAGCACCACCGTCGCACCGGCCACGAGCCCGGTCGTGTGCGTGATGGGGCTTTCGCTCTTCAGCACGGTGACAACCGCAACGGGCACGAGCAGGAAGCCGTAGGCGAGCACCCGCGTCAGCAGGTTGGCGTGATCGGCGATCTCGTACTTGAGCGCCGGCAGGGCGAGCAGCGTGAGGACCGTCCCCAGCGCGAGCCCGATGGCGAGACTGCGCAGCGCGGTGCGTCCTTGCCACGTATTCGTCATGCGCTAGAGGACGTACGTGTGGCGCGATGGTTCCGTGGCGTGCGTCATCGTCACGAGACTCATGCGCGGTAACGCATGCACAGTGGATGCCATGGGTAAGTGGAGTCCCGCGGACGACGCGGAACTGGCCGCGGGCTGGCGGCTCTGGCTGGAGCTGAGCGACCGCGTCTGGCCGGACCCGTCGTGGAACGGCACCCCGGCCGACGCCATCCGCCAGGTGCGCGAGCTGCTCGCGGCCTGCGAGTCGATCCGGCTGGACTACCTCGCCGAGTCGACGCGACCCTCGGTGGCTCTTCTCCAGCTGTTGCAGTCGATGCCGTTCGTGGCTTCGTTCCCGGTCGATCTCTGGCACGACGACACGCACCCGTTGGACGTGGAGCGCGCCGAGCTGCTGCACGGCGATCTCGCGTCGTTCGCCCAGCACGTGGCCGGAGTGAGGGCGGCGCTGGCCAGGGGCGGGGGCTGGGTGGAGCTCGACCGGCGGCCGTGGGGCCTACCGGTCGACTAGACGCCGCAGCTGCCCGATCTCGGCCACGTTCTTCATGAGCTCGGCGTTCACCCACGCCGCAGTGTGCGCCACCGTCAGGGAGCCGTCCGGCCACGGGAAGGTCGTCTTCGCGTCGAGGTCCGCACGGTCGAGCGCCTCGCGCCACTCCTCGCGCAGGCCGCGCAGCCAGCCGACGGCTCCGTCCGGTCCCGGCCAGACGACCTCACGCGGCTCGTCGTCGCGGACGTGGTCGATCGCGGCCGTCCACCACCAGCCGACGTGCCAGGTCAGCCAGGCCATCGTCGCCACGCCCGCGGACTCCTGCTCAGGCGTCGGCCAGTCCCGCTCCCAGGTCGTGCCGTCGTGCCGCATCGAGAAGACGTGCGGACTCTTCGGCTCCCAGAGGAGGTCGGCCGGGTCGAGCAGGTCGAGGTGGTATTCGAAGAGCGACCACGTCAGGTCGCACTGCCAGTGCAAGAGATCGCGCTGGGAAACGGTCACGCTCCGGAAACTATCCGGTCAGCGCAAGCGGAAAAGGCCGACGACCGTCACCAGGCGGTCTGTCGGCCTTTCCCGCGCCGATCCGCCTAGACCTGGAGGTCGGATTCGATGCGCTTGAGCTGGTGCCGGGCCATCGCGAGGTTCGCGACATCCCTTTCCAGCACGAGGTAGAGGAAGAGCGAGCTTCTGGATTTCACACCGCCCATCAGCCGGATCAGGTGGTACTGGCGGTGCAGGGTGATCAGGATGTCCTCGATGGTGTCGTTGAGGCCGAGCGCCTGCATCACCCTGAGTTTCGACCGGATGACCTCGGTGTTGCCGGCCGCGGCGATCTCCAGGTTCAGCCAGTCGCCTCCGCCGCTGGTGCCGAGCGACATCCCGCTGTCGTGGTCGACGAGCGCGACACCAACGGCGCCGGAGATGGACATGGCCTCTTTCAACGCGACATCGATGTTCATCAAAACCCACTTCCCTGTTTCAGCTGGTTGTTGGGACGGCGCGGCCGCTTTCCTGTGTCTCGATGGCATGCGGACACGCCTCCATGCGGAAAAGATTGTCGTGGTGAGCAATGAGCCAAGCGAGAACATGCGCTGCGACCATTTCTCGGAGTGATGTGCTGATGTGCGCAGAGCGCCCGAGAAGGCGCAGCACCCTTCGGTCCGCTAAGCGGCCAGAATCGCGCCGACCCGTTCGATCACGGGGCGGGACTCGTGGAGAAGGCGGCCGAGGTTCAGCCCCTTGTCCCCGAGCACGACCATCAGCGACAGCCTGCCGATCGCGTACACGGCCATGTAACCCTCGCTGCCGAACACAACGGTCTGGCCGAGCGTGCCCAGACCGACCACCTCCGTGGTCTGACGTGCGATTCCGAGGCCGGCCGCGGCCAGTGCGGAGATGTGCGCGGGGTCGACGTTCTTCGCCACGTCGGCGAGGATGGGGATTCCGTCGGACGCGGCGAGCACCGTGTCGGTCACTCCGGCCACGTTTTCTCGAAGTTTCTGGAGTTCGGCGCCCAGGGCGTCGTAGTTCAACTCACTCCATTCCTGAATTGGAAAGGCCGAACCGCTCAGGACTAACATTCCACCTCCCGCGGCCTGGGGTGGGGCAGGAGCTCCGCTCCTGTCCGAGGACGCAGTGCAGCCAGCCCCCAATGCGAAAAACTGAACGATGTGTCGGGTGGGGCGATTTCCAGCAGTCCGTCGTCGAGCATCCCGGCGATCGCGACCGTCACCGGGTGGAGGCCGCGCCCGAGGGCGAAGGCCATGTCCCGTGCGTTGCGCCTGCCGGTGGCGAGCGCGATGATCTCGCGCTCCTCCACGGTCGAGCCGCTGCGCTCCGGCGCGGCGACCACGCGGTCCCGGTAAGGCGACACCGAGCTCAGCACGTCCAGCTGGCGGGCCGTTTCAGCCAGCAGCACGTCCGGGTCGACGCCGGTCGACGCCGGGAGCAGGGGTTCGTCGACGGACTCGTCGACGAAGCACCGCTCGATGTCGCCGGCGGCAACGGCGAACGTCCCGTCCCGGACGGCGGCCGTCGCGATGTCCTGGACCTCGGTGGCTCCGATCCCCCGGGAGGCGAGCGCCGCCTCGAGCGACCGCAACTCGACACTGTCCACCAGGGCCGCGGTCCAGTCGCTTTGTCCGATCATTCCCGAGCTCACCAGCAACACGTCCGCTCCGGGAGAACCGGGGCTGTCCACCGCGACCACCGCGCCGTCGCGCAAATGAAAGAATCCGCCTGCGTTTCCGGCAACGCACAACGCGCCGGTGATTCGGTCTGCGTGGGCCTGCGCCAGGGCGTCCGCGAGGACGTCGAACGAGGCTCGATCGTCGGGTCTCAGAGGTCACTCCCGGTTAATTCGGGCCTACAGAGCGGTAACTGGCGAACCATCCGACTGAGTGCTTCAGCGTTATCGAAAGAGCGACGCCAGGCGTACTTCTTACCTGTCGTTAGTGCCCATCTGAGACGCACGTCACCGGATCGAGTGAAGCATTCCAATCCGCGCAGCAAAAAGCCGGACGGACGTTTTGCTGACAAACGCCACGACGGAACGTTCATTCCCGATGAATGAACCCGATCGGCATCGGCGTGGCGGGCCGGCTTGACCTACCGCCGCAGACCGCGCAGCACGCTGGAGCCGTCAGCCGGTACGGGGCTGATGTCTCATCGCCAGTTGGCAGCTGCCGAAACACACGTGGATGGGGGTCCGGGGGCTCCCCCCGGCCGGGGGTCTGGGGGCTTGGCCCCCAGAGAAAAACCGAGAGGCCGAAGTGGGTCTGCGCTCTCTGCAGACACACTTCGGCCTCGGTCGCGAGCGGGTGACGGGAATCGAACCCGCCTCTACAGCTTGGGAAGCTGTCGTTCTACCAATGAACTACACCCGCGAAGCAGTGCGTCGCCGATCATACACAAGCCTGGGCTAGCCTGTCCGGGTGCTGCTGAGTGACCAGGATCTGCGCAAAGAGGTCGAGTCCGGCCGTCTCGTCCTCGACCCGTTCGACGTCGAGATGCTCCAGCCGTCGAGCATCGACGTGCGCCTCGACCGCTTCTTCCGCGTCTTCAACAACACGCGCTACACGCACATCGACCCGGCGCAGCAGCAGGACGACCTGACGAGCCTGGTCGAGACGCCGGACGGTGAGCCGTTCGTGCTGCACCCCGGCGAGTTCGTGCTCGGCTCCACCTACGAGATGGTGACGTTGCCGGACGACCTGGCCGGGCGCCTCGAAGGCAAGTCCAGCCTCGGCCGGCTCGGGCTGCTGACCCATTCCACGGCCGGCTTCATCGACCCCGGCTTCTCCGGCCACATCACGCTGGAGCTGTCCAACGTCGCGAACCTGCCGATCACGTTGCACCCCGGCATGAAGATCGGGCAGCTCTGCCTGTTCAAGCTGTCGAGCCCGGCGGAGCACCCGTACGGCTCGCAGCAGGCCGGCAGCCGGTACCAGGGGCAGCGCGGGCCGACGCCCAGCAGGGCTTACCTCAACTTCCACCGCACGGACACGCGCCGCTAGAAGCCGTACCGGTCGAGCACCCGCCGCCTCAGATCCGGATCGGTTCGAGGTACGGGCTCCAGGAAGATCTCGTCGAGGTCCGGGAACTCGGACCGCAGTTCCCCGGAGATGCGCACGCACGCGTTCTCGAGCTCGAAGGCCGTCAACGAGTCGTCGAAGTCGAGGCGCGCGCAGAGCAGGACGCGGTCGGTGCCGATCAGCATCGTCAGCACGTCCACGACGGCGTCGACCTCCTGCACCTCGGACAGCCGGCGCCAGATCGCCTTGACCATCACGGGGTCCGCCTGGCGTCCGATCAGGAGTCCCTTGTTGGTGCGGGCGAGGACGTACGCGACGAGGGCCAGCAGCAGGCCGATCGCGAGTGAGGCCAGGCCGTCCCACAACGATGAACCCGTGAGCTGGTGCAGGCCGAGGCCTGCGAACGCGAGCACCAGGCCGATCAGCGCCGCGGAGTCCTCGAGGAACACCGTCTTCACGGTGGGGTCGTCCGACATCTTCAGGAAGTCCCAGAACCCGCGGCCGTGCGCGGCAGATTCCGAGCGGACCTGCCGGAACGCCTGGGTCCACGAGATCGATTCCAGTGCGAACGCCAGGCCGAGCACGATGTAGCCGACCAGCGGACGCGTCTGCTCCTCCGGTTCGCCGAACACCGTGCGGAAGCCTTCGTAGAACGCGAACATCGCGCCCGAGGCGAAGATCGAGACGGCCGCCAGCAGCGACCAGAAGTAGCGCTCCTTGCCGTAGCCGAACGGGTGGCGGCGGTCGGCGGGGCGGTCCGAGCGGCGCAGTGCGGTGAGCAGCAAGGCTTCGGTGAAGGTGTCGGCCACCGAGTGGGCGGCTTCGGAGAGGATCGCCGCCGAACCGGTCAGCACGCCCGCGATGGCCTTGGTGATGGCGATGGCCAGGTTGACCAGCAGGGCCAGGACGACGGTCAGCGTGCTTTCACCGGAGCCCGACTGCTTCTCGCTCATGGAGATCAGCCTAGGCCGCAGGGGCCCGCGCACCCGTTCGCTACTGCATTCGAGTGACATTCGCGGTGGGGAGCAACATCAGGAGGCACTTCGGTGTCTTAAGTCTGGGATCTGCTCCGGGGGGACGCTGATCACCAGGGGGTAAGACGGAACGGCCCGCGTCCGGGAGAGACGCGGGCCGTTCTGCATGACGGCGCAACTACCATCGTGGGATGGGCAAGCGAGGTGCGGACGACACCGACGCCGAGGTCGAGTCGTGGAGGGCCATGGTTCCGGCGATCGATCCGGTGGTCGAGGGTGTGGTCGACCGGGTCCACCAGATCAGCAAGTACCTCGACTTCCTCGCCACGGAGATCGCCGCGCCGCACGGGCTCAACCGTGCCGACTACGAGATCCTCGCCAGGCTCTTCTGGATCGGACCGCCGCACCGGCTCACGCCCAAGCAGCTCGCGAACGGCACGCTGAGCCCGGCCACCACGATCACGAGCCGGCTCGACCGGCTGGAGAAGGCGGGCCTGGTGGTCCGCGAGCTCGACCCGAGCGACCGCCGGTCGTTGCCCGCGACGCTCACCGACGCGGGCCGCGAGATCTTCCTGCAGATCGTCGCAGGTCAGGCGGAACGGGAGCGGGACCTCTTCACCGCGTTGCCGGGTGCCGACCTGGAGAACCTGCGCGACCTGCTGCGTCAGGTGATGGAGGTGCTCTCGGGCGAGCTGGGGCCCGCGCACCGGCGCACACGGCTCGCACTCGACAGCAAGGAGTAATTGCTACGATCTCGTACTATCCGATATCGTGCTAACTGGGCACGAGAGGGAGGGGTGCGACGTGGGTGGCTATCCGTTGTCGGAGTGACGAGCATCACGCAACCTGAACCCCCGGTCGTTCGACTCCACTGTGGAGCATCGAACGCTGGGGGATCAGTGAAGAACGTCTTCGCCGTCACGATGACGGCTGCCCTCGTGCTGACCGCGGCAGGCGCACCCGCCTTCGCGCAGGACGAGAAGATCACCGTGGAAGGCCTGTTCTACATCGACCGCAACGGCGACAACGCCTACAACGCCGGTGAGAACGTCAGGGCCGGCGGACCGGGTGTCCAGATCCGCGTCCAGGACACCGGCGAACTGGTCGGCACTTACCCGACCGGTCCGGACGGCAGGTACCGGGCCGTGCTGCCCAAGGGGCCCAAGTACGTCACCAGCAGCCTGGAGAAGGACTACTCCAGCACCAGGCTCGGGCACGACGTGTCGGAGTCCAGGACGGACGCCGACTACCCGTTGCGCGGCTACTTCCTCAACGGCTTCACGTTCGTCGACACCAACGGTGACGGCGTGAAGCAGGCCGACGAGAAGACGCACACCGGCAAGATCAAGGTGAGCGGCCAGGTCCAGTCCGGTGCGCAGTTCAGCGCCGAGGTCCAGGCGGGCGCGGACGGCGCCTACCAGCTCGACCTGCCGTTGGGCGCGCTGACGCTGACCTCGCCGGACCTCACGAGGAACGGCCTGGCCCTGGCGAAGCCGAAGTCCGCTGTGGACGTCGACTGGGTGACTGGCGCGCTCGCCCTCGGGCCGGCCGGGAGCGAGCGCGACATCCGAGCCGACGCGCGCTACTTCGAGCCCAAGGGCGACGGTGCGCTCGAGGACACCACGATCAGCCCGGCCAAGGACACCTACGTGGTCGGCGACCAGATCGAGGTCGAGTTCAAGCTGCTCAACAAGGGCGACGTCCCCGGCAAGTTGTCGGTCGTGGTGTTCGGCGTCGGCCCCGACAACGTCGAGCTGATCTCGCTCAGCGACAACGTGACCGGCACGATGCAGGAGTTCGAGACGGTCGCGAAGCTGATGCCGGGCCAGTCGATCACGGTGAAGATGAAGCTCGAGATCGTCGGCACCGGTCTGTCGCAGATCGGCCCGTTCGCCCGCCCGTTCATCGGTGGGTTCAAGGACGTCGACCACAAGAACCAGGGCCAGCCCTTCTACAAGCAGGTCAAGGTCGTGGAGAAGGGCACCACGACGGAGCCGTCCACGCCGTCGTCGACCACCGCGCCGACGACGACCACCACGACCGCTCCGGCCGTGGTGAAGGCGGGCGACAAGTCCGGTCTCGCCTCGACGGGCGCCTCGGTGCTCGGGTTCCTCGGTCTGGGTGCGGTGCTGATCGCGGCCGGTGTGAGCGTGTTCTTCGTGGCGCGCCGCCGCCGCTCGTGACCACATAGGACCCGTCACGGTTAGTCTGCGGCATGGGCATCTTGGTGCATGTGCTGCTGACTGCCGTGGCGGTCTGGGTGTCGACCGCCCTCCCCGGCATCGACCTGGGCGAGGGCACCACCGGCTCGAGAATCCTCACGCTGATCGGCGTCGCGGTGATCTTCGGTCTGGTGAACGCGGTCGTGAAGCCGCTGGTGAAGTTCTTCGGCTGCTTCTTCTACCTGGTCACGCTCGGCCTGATCGGGCTCGTGGTGAACGCGTTGCTGTTCATGTTCACCGGGTGGATCGCCGAGCAGCTCGATCTGCCGTTCCGCGTCGACGGCTTCTGGCCCGCGTTCTGGGGGGCGATCATCGTCGCCCTGACCGGCTGGGTGCTGAACGTGATCTACGACAAGGTCACCGACAACGACTGACGCAACCCTGATAGAGGAAGCACGTCCCTCAGAGTGCTAGTTCACTGAATTCCTGGGGGAATTGAAATGCGTGCTGTGGCAAGACTTTCTGCAATCGGGCTCGCGCTCGCGGCGTCGGCCGTCGTCGTCCAACCGGCGATGGCCGACGAGCCGGGCGGTGTGATCACCGGGTCGGCGTGGTTCGACGACAACGGTGACGGCATCCGGCAGCCGGGCGAGGCGCCGCGAGCCGGCTACACCTTCCTGATCCCGGGGCTGTACCGGGGGGCGACCACCGACGCCAACGGCAACTACCGGTTCGAGGACGTCCCGGCGGGCACCTACGTGGTGACCATGGTCGCGCGGCAGTACGAGACGACGTTCACGAAGAGCGGCGGCGACTCGGACTTCGACCAGAACACGCTCGACACCGAGAAGTTCACCCTCGCACCGGGCGGCCAGGCTGGTCCGTACGACGCCGGTTTCGTGCCGGGGCGGTTCGACACGGCGGTCGACCGCGTGGACGCGCCACGCTTCATGCACGTCGGTGACGAGGTCGAGGTCAAGGTCACTTACCGGAACAAGAGCAACATGCCCACGCCGCTGCACGGCTACGCCACGCTGCCGGAGGGGCTGACCCCGTTGTCCGCCAACGCACCTGTCTGGGGCATCGACGGACAGCGCGTGAGCCTGTCGAGCGTGTACCAGGCGGACACGTACATCGGCGAGTCCGTCACGTACACGATCAAGGCACGGGTGGACGGGCCGATCAGGCGCGGCGAGATCGTCGCGACCGCCGAGACCCTCGGCGCGCCGGACGTGAACCTGGACAACAACGTCAAGAAGCTCAAGGTCTGGGCTTTCTGACGGGAAACTGAAAACGGCCTCCGGTCCACTGTGGACCGGAGGCCGTTCTCATCACGTCAGGATCAGGCCTTCGCCTTGTCCTCGTCCGGCAACGGCGTGCCGGTCGGGACCTCGTCGGTCGGCGTGTCCTTCTTCTCGGTGCCGCGTCGCACGGACTCGAGCAGCATCTGCGCCACGTCCACGACCTCGACGTGCGCACCGGCCTGGCCGTCCGACTGACGCGCGGTCACACCGTCGGTCAGCATCACGCGGCAGAACGGGCAGCCGGTCGCGATCTTCGACGGCGCGGTGGACAACGCCTCGTCGACGCGGTCGACGTTGATGCGCTTGCCGATCCGCTCCTCCATCCACATGCGGGCACCACCGGCACCACAGCACATGGAGCGTTCCTCGTGGCGCGGCATCTCGCGCAGCTTCGCGCCGGACGCACCGATGAGCTCGCGCGGAGCCTCGTAGACCTTGTTGTGGCGGCCCAGGTAGCACGGGTCGTGGTAGGTGACGTCCTCGGTGACCGGCGCGACCGGCACCAGACGGCGTTCGCGCACCAGCTTGTTCAGCAGCTGCGTGTGGTGCACGACCTCGTACGTGCCGCCGACCTGCGGGTACTCGTTGGCCAGCGTGTTGAAGCAGTGCGCACACGTCACGACGATCTTGCGCTGACCGGCGGGCCGGTCCTCGAAGACCGAGTTGAGGACCTCGACGTTCTGCTGCGCGAGCATCTGGAAGAGGAACTCGTTGCCGGCGCGGCGGGCCGGGTCACCGGTGCAGGTCTCCTCCGGGCCGAGCACCGTGTACTTGACGTCCGCGGTGTGCAGCAGCTCGGCCACGGCGCGGGTGGTCTTCTTCGCGCGGTCCTCGAACGCACCGGCGCAGCCGACCCAGAACAGGTACTCCGCGTCGCCCAGCTCGCCGTCGAACACCGGCACCTCGAACTCGAGGCCCTCGGTCCACGCCAGGCGGTCCTTGGCGTTCTGGCCCCACGGGTTGCCCTTGTTCTCCAGGTTCTTGAACATGCCGCCGAGCTCGGTCGGGAAGTTCGACTCGATCAGCACCTGGTAGCGGCGCATGTCGACGATGTGGTCGACGTGCTCGATGTCGACCGGGCACTGCTCGACGCACGCGCCACAGGTCGTGCAGGACCACAGCACCTCGGGGTCGATGACGCCCAACTCGTCGGGGCCGCCGACCAGCGGGCGCTCGGACTCGGCCATCGCCAGCACGTCGATGGACTCGAGGCGCTTCTTGTAGTCCTCGTACTTGTCCTCGACCAGGCCGACCTCGTCACCGGCCATGTCGCGCGAGCCACCGGCCAGCAGGTACGGGGCCTTGGCGAACGCGTGGTCGCGCAGCTGCGTGATGACCAGCTTGGGTGACAGGGGCTTGCCGGTGTTCCAGGCGGGGCACTGCGACTGGCAGCGGCCGCACTCGGTGCACGTGGAGAAGTCGAGCCAGCCCTTCCAGCTGAAGTCCTCGACCTTGCCGACGCCGAACACGTCCTTGTCCGGGTCGGCCTCCTCCAGGTCCAGGACCTTGCCGCCGGACATCATCGGCTTGAGCGCGCCCAGGGCGACGCCGCCGTCGTCCTCGCGCTTGAAGTAGATGTTGAAGAACGCCGAGAACCGGTGCCAGGCAACGCCCATCGTCAGCTTCCGGCCGACCACGACCAGCCAGATCATGCCGGACAGCAGCTTGACCAGCGCCATCACGGAGACCCAGATCGGCGCCGACGGCAGCAGGTGGGAGAGCGGCTGCGTCACGAACGACGTCCACAGCGGCGCGGACTCGAGGCCGCTCGACTGCTTGAACGCCTTGACCAGCAGGATGCCGACGCCCTCGATGATCACGACGGCCTCGACGAAGTACGCGGCCTTGAAGTCGGAGCCCTGGAAGCGGGAGACCCGGTCGGCGCGGCGCGGGTGGTTGCGCTGACGGATGATCGCCAGGGCCACACCGCCGACGACGGTGCCGAGGCCCAGCAGCTCGACCAGCAGCAGCCAGACCGACCACGTGCCGATGATCGGCCAGTGGAAGTGCGGGTCGAACACCTCGCCGTAGGCCTCGAACAGCACCGCGGAGCCGATGAGGAAGCCCCACATCACCATCCAGTGCCACGGGGCGACCGCGCGGAACTTGGCCATCCTGGTGTGCGCGACGAACTCGACGATCAACGTCTTCAGGCGCGGCCAGAACGGTCCCTTGCGAGTGCCGTCCGGCTGGCCGAGCCGGATGATCTTGATCATCTTCCCGACGCCAGCGCCGAACACGCCCCAGGCGACGACGCTCACCGCTACGGCGACGAGTCCGAGAACCAGCTGGAGGGTCATGGCGGGAGTCTAGGCCACGTTACTCGTGAGTAACCACTTGGACGTGGCCGGTGTCTCGTCACGTACCGGTCAAGTATTCGGAAATTGATCAAAAACTTATGGAACACTTGTTCAAGTAGTTGGTTCGAACCTCCGGAGGTCGCCGTGTTGTACCTGTACCTCGCCGCGGCGATCGTGGGCGAGATCGCCGCCACCGTGTCGCTGAAGCTGTCCGACGGCTTCAGCAGACCGTGGCCGTCAGCGGTCGTCGTCGTCGGTTATGCGATCGCCTTCACAGCACTTTCGCGCGCGTTGAAGTTGGGTATGCCCGTGGGCGTCGCCTACGCCGTGTGGTCCGCCGTCGGAGTCGCTGCCGTCGCGGTCATCGGCTGGAAGTTCCTGGGCGAGACCCTCAACCCCACGATGGTCATCGGGCTGGCGCTGATCATCGGAGGCGTGGTGACGCTCGAGCTCGGGAGGACGCACTGACCGCAGTCGCAGTGGACGGCCGGCGAGCGCGCGGTGAGAAGAAGCGCCGCGCGATCGTCGAGGCCACCTTGAGGGTCATCGAACGTGACGGCGTCGCGGGCGTGACCCATCGCAGCGTGGCGCGGGAAGCGGGCGTGCCGACGACAGCGCCCACCTACTACTTCGCGACCCTCGACGACCTGTTGATCGCAACGCTGGTGCAGGCCGCCGAAGAGACGTGCGAGGAAATGCTCGGCACGGTGGCACGGGGCGGCACGGCGCGTGAGATCGCGGCGATGCTCGCCAAGGCCGTCAACGAGAACCGCGGCCGCACGCTCGCCGAGTACGAGCTCTACCTGCTGGCGGGCCGGCGTCCCGAGCTGAGGGCCGCCGCACGCCGGTGGCTCGACCTCGCGGTGGAGGCGATGCGCCCGGCCGACCCGGTGGCGTTCCGCGCGCTCCTCGCGGCCGTCGACGGGCTGCTGATCCAGGGCCTGATCGCCGACGTTGCTCCGAACGAGGACGAGCTGGAGCCAATCGTGTCCTTCTTGATCTGTGGCCGCGACGATTCCACCGCTCCGGCACGGGGACAATGAAGGCATGAAGTTCGCGCGGGAGGTGTCAGGCATCGGCCACGGGGTGAGCCTCGGGCTGCTGGCCGCGCTCTACGTGCGGGACTCGCTGGCGTTGTCGGTCGACGTCGAGCCGCACGTGCCGGGTCTGGAGCCGTCGCTGCCGGTGCGGGTGCCCGCGGGTGTCGACCGCGCCGCCGTGACCGCCGAGTGGCCGGGCTGGTGGGCCGACGCGCTGGACGCGTGCACGCGGGGCGCCGAACCGATCGAGCCGGAGAACGCCGAGGCGTTGCTGACCCGGCCTGCCTGCCGCGCCGCGGTGCTGGCGCTGAAGCCGGGCATCGAGGAGCTGCACCGGGTGCAGCGCCCGGCGGCGTTGCCGATCGGCGACGTGCTGCGCGGCATCGAGTCGCGGATCGGCCGGTGGGCGCAGAGCGTGGAGCTGCACATCGCCGAGGTGCCGGTCGACGGCCTGCTGTGGGAGCGGATCGCGCCCGCGCACGTGCTGGCTTCGACGCGGTTCCTCAACGACCCGGCGCGCACGGCGCCGGCGTTGCGCGCGGTGCTCGAAGACCTCGTCTGACAGGTAGGGACAACCCCACCCCGCCTCCGGGGGCTGACTGCCGTGTAGCTGCGCCTCGCCACCTCTACTTTTGTGGTCATGCTGAGGACGGCGTTGGTGGCGTTGCTGGTGGGGGCGGTGCTCTCCGCGTGTGGCATCCGCATCGTGAAGTACGAGTTCCAGGACGACCACGTCGTCGCGGAGAAGTTCACCTCGGTGCGCGTGCGCAGCGACAACGACTCGGGTGACGTGACGGTCCGGTACCAGCAGGGCCTGACCGAGACGAAGATCCACCGCAGGGTCGAGCACGAGAGGGACAACAAGCCGTCGGGGGTCGCGCACCGCGTCGAGGGCAACGCGCTGGTGCTGGACGGCTGCGGCAGGGACTGCTCGATCAACTACGACGTCCTCGTCCCGTCGCCGGAAATCTCCGTGGTCGGCGACATCGGATCGGGCGACACGATCTTCGAGGGCCTGGCGTCGGTCGAGTTCAAGACCGGGTCCGGCCGGATCGTCACCCGTGACATCGCGGGCGACGTGAAGGTGAAAGCCGGATCGGGCAACTTCGAGGCCACCAGGGTCGGTGGCAGCGTCACGGCCGACCTGGGCTCCGGCCGCATCCTGCTGGACACGATCAAGGGCAAGGTCCTCGTCGACACCAACTCCGGGGACATCGACGGCACCTCGCTGTCGAACGACGTGACCGCCATCGCCGACTCCGGCCGGGTCGAGCTGGCCCTGATCGCGGCGAAGTCGGTGCAGGTGGACTCCGGTTCCGGTGACGTCAGGGTGCGGCTGCCAGGGGGTCCGTACAAGGTCAGCGGGACGTCGGGCAGCGGGGAGCGCACGATCAACGTGCCGACCGACCCGAACGCGGCGCTGGAGCTCAAGCTGAACGCGGGGTCGGGGGACATCACCGTGATCGGCGCCTGAGCCGGCCAAGGGGGAACTGTGTCGAGGACCACTCCACGAGGAGTGGTCCTCGCTGCGTTGTGGGGAACAAGCAGACTTTCCCGGCCGTTGGCACAGTCAGAAAGCTTGAGTCGGGTAGGCTCAAGGTTGGGTGAGATGGCAAACTTGAGCCAGCAACGCTCAACAAGTACTAGCGGAAGGAACTCCAATGGCGCGTGCAGTCGGCATCGACTTGGGGACGACCAACTCCGTCGTCGCCGTTCTCGAGGGCGGTGAGCCGACGGTCATCGCCAACTCGGAGGGCTCGAGGACGACTCCGTCCATCGTCGCTTTCGCCAAGAACGGCGAGGTCCTCGTGGGTCAGCCCGCGAAGAACCAGGCCGTCACCAACGTCGACCGCACCATCCGTTCGGTCAAGCGGCACATCGGCACCAACTGGAAGACCGATGAGATCGACGGCAAGCAGTACACCTCGCAGGAGATCAGCGCGCGCGTGCTGATGAAGCTCAAGCGCGACGCCGAGGCGTACCTGGGCGAGGAGATCACCGACGCCGTCATCACCGTCCCGGCGTACTTCGAGGACGCGCAGCGCCAGGCCACCAAGGAGGCCGGCCAGATCGCGGGCCTCAACGTGCTCCGCATCGTCAACGAGCCGACCTCGGCCGCTCTGGCCTACGGCCTCGACAAGGGCGAGAAGGAGCAGACCATCCTGGTCTTCGACCTCGGTGGCGGCACGTTCGACGTCTCGCTGCTCGAGCTCGGCGACGGCGTGGTCGAGGTCCGTGCGACCTCCGGTGACAACCACCTCGGTGGCGACGACTGGGACCAGCGCATCGTCGACTGGCTGGTCGACCGGTTCAAGCAGGCCAACGGCATCGACCTGACCAAGGACAAGATGGCCCTCCAGCGCATCCGTGAGGCTGCGGAGAAGGCCAAGATCGAGCTGTCGAGCTCCAGCAACGCCTCGATCAACCTGCCGTACATCACGGTCGACGCGGACAAGAACCCGCTGTTCCTCGACGAGACGCTGTCGCGCGCCGAGTTCCAGCGAATCACGAACGACCTGCTCGAGCGCACCCGCGCGCCGTTCAACAACGTGATCAAGGACGCCAACATCTCCGTCGGCGACATCGACCACGTCGTGCTCGTCGGTGGCTCGACCCGCATGCCCGCCGTCGCGGAGCTCGTCAAGGAGCTGACCGGCGGCCGCGAGCCCAACAAGGGCGTGAACCCGGACGAGGTCGTCGCCGTCGGCGCCGCCCTGCAGGCCGGTGTCCTCAAGGGTGAGGTCAAGGACGTCCTGCTGCTCGACGTCACCCCGCTGTCCCTCGGCATCGAGACCAAGGGCGGCATCATGACCAAGCTGATCGAGCGCAACACCACGATCCCGACGAAGCGTTCCGAGACCTTCACGACGGCGGACGACAACCAGCCGTCCGTGCAGATCCAGGTCTTCCAGGGCGAGCGCGAGATCGCGGCGCACAACAAGAAGCTCGGCATGTTCGAGCTGACCGGCCTGCCGCCCGCCCCCCGTGGCGTGCCGCAGATCGAGGTCACCTTCGACATCGACGCGAACGGCATCGTCCACGTGTCGGCGAAGGACCTGGGCACCGGCAAGGAGCAGTCGATGACGATCACCGGTGGCTCCGCGCTGCCGAAGGACGACATCGACCGCATGGTGAAGGACGCCGAGGCCCACGCGGAGGAGGACAAGCGCCGCCGCGAGGAGGCCGAGGTCCGCAACCAGGCCGAGACGCTCGTCTACCAGACGGAGAAGGTCGTCAAGGAGAACGACGACAAGCTCCCCGCCGAAATCAAGGACAAGGTCAACGCCGCGATCGCCGAGGCGAACGAGGCGCTCAAGGGCACCGACATCAACGCCATCAAGACGGCAGTCGAGAAGCTCGCGACCGAGTCCCAGGCCATCGGCCAGGCGATCTACGCGAACGCGCCGGGTGCCGCCGGTGCCGAGGCCCCTGGTGCTGACGCGCCGGGTGCCGCGGGTGCCGGTGCCAAGGCCGCCGACGACGACATCGTGGACGCCGAGATCGTGGACGAGGAAAAGAAGAAGTGACCGAACCGAGGCACGCCGCCCCTGACGAGGAGCAGCCTCAGGTAGTCGTGAACGACCGGCGCCGGATCGACCCCGAGACGGGTGAGGTCCGGCCGCCGGCCCACGCTGCCGAGGAAGGTGCTGCTCCGGCTGACGAACCCCTGGTCGCCGAGGTCGTGGACGAGGTGGCCGCCGAGCTGAAGACCCAGCTCGACGAGCGCACCGCCGACCTCCAGCGGCTCACCGCCGAGTACGCGAACTACCGCAAGCGGGTGGAACGCGACCGGGAAGCGGTGATCAACAACGCGAAGGCGTCCGTGGCCGCCGAGCTGCTCTCGGTGCTGGACGACGTCGAGAGGGCCGCCGCGCACGGCGACCTGACCGGCGCGTTCAAGGCGGTGGCGGACAAGCTCGTGTCCACGTTGCAGAAGACCGGCCTGGAGCCGTTCGCGCACGAGGGCGAGGCGTTCGACCCGTCGGTGCACGAGGCCGTGCAGCACAGCACGTCCCCGGACGTCGACGGCCCGACCGTCACCGCGGTCCTGCGTCGCGGCTACACGTTCGGCGACAAGCTCGTCCGTCCCGCGCTCGTCGCGGTGACGGACCACGAGCCTGCCGCCGCACCACAGGCCGAAGAGAACTGACGAGAGGAGGAGACGTCCGGTGAGTGCTAGGGACTGGATCGAAAAGGACTTCTACCGCGAGCTGAGCGTCTCCTCCGACGCGTCGGCGGACGAGATCAAGAAGTCGTACCGCAAGCTCGCCCGCGAGCTGCACCCCGACGCGAACCCCGGCGACGCCAAGGCCGAGGCCCGCTTCAAGGCGGTCTCCGAGGCCTACGGCGTGCTGTCGGACCCCGCCAAGCGCAAGCAGTACGACGAGGCCCGCCGCCTGTTCGCGGGCGGCGGAGGCTTCCCCGGCGGAGGCTTCGGCTCCGGCGGCTTCGACGTGAACGACCTGTTCGGCCGCGCCGCGCAGGGCACCGGTGGCGGCGGCCTGGGCGACCTGCTCGGCGGCCTGTTCAACCGGCGCGGCGGCGGTGGCACCGGCTCCGCGACCCGCCCGCGCCGCGGCGAGGACGTCGAGACCGACGTCCGCATCGACTTCACCGAGGCGGTCCGCGGCGCGACCGTGCCGCTGCGCCTGTCCTCCCCCGCCGCCTGCACCACGTGCAACGGTTCCGGCGCCAAGCCCGGCACCACCCCGCACGTCTGCGCGACGTGCTCGGGCTCCGGCCTGGTGACCCGCTCGCAGGGCGCCTTCGCGTTCAGCGAGCCGTGCCGCGACTGCCGCGGCACCGGCCGGATCATCGACGACCCGTGCCCCGAGTGCGGCGGCGACGGCGTCAGCACCCGCACCCGCACCCTGACCGTGCGCATCCCCTCGGGCGTGGACGACGGCCAGCGAATCCGCCTTGCGGGACAAGGCGAACCGGGCCGCAACGGCGGCCCGTCCGGCGACCTGTTCGTGCGTGTGCACGTGAACCCGCACAGCGTGTTCGGCCGGCAGGGCAACGACCTGACGCTGACGGCCCCGATGACGTTCTCGGAGCTGGCGCTCGGAACGACGTTGACCGTCCCGACCCTGGACGGCAAGGTGACCTTGAAGGTGCCCGCCGGCACCGCCTCCGGGCGAGTGCTGCGGGCTCGGGGCAAGGGCATCACCAAGCGGGACGGCACCTCCGGTGATCTGCTGATCACCCTGGAGGTCGCGGTGCCGAACAACCTTTCCTCCGAGGCCCGCAAGGCCCTGGAGGCGTACGCGGACGTGACTGCGGACCACGACCCGCGTGGTGATCTGAACGCGCTGCTTGAAGGGCGGTGAGTTCCGGTGAGTTTTCCGTTCCCGCCAGGGACCGACGAGGACACGCCGTTCTTCGTGATCTCGGTGGCGGCGCAGCTGTCCGGGCTGCACGCGCAGACGTTGCGCTCGTACGACCGGATGGGGCTCGTGTCGCCCGGTCGCACTTCTGGTGGTGGGCGGCGGTACTCGATGCGCGACATCGTGCTGCTGCGTGAGGTGCAGCGGTTGTCGCAGGACGAGGGCGTGAACCTCGCGGGGATCAAGCGGATCATCGAGCTCGAGAACCAGGTCGAGGCGTTGCGGTCTCGGGTCGCCGAGTTGCAGCAGGAGTTGGCTCAGGCGCTGGCGGTCGCCGACTCCACGGCTGCTGCTGTGCATGCGTCTTATCGGCGGGACCTGGTGCCGATTCGGCAGGAGACCGCGTTGGTGGTGTGGAAGCCCAAGCCGCGCAAGTGATCTTGTCGGGGGTGCTGAGTACGTTGTGATGTAGGGGTTCCGAGATCGAGGGGACGCCTGCGTCAGCGTGGTCGCCTTGTCGGGGTGCGGTGGTCGCCTTGCTGTGGGCCGGTGTGCGGCGGTCGCCGTGTCGGGGTGCGGTGGTCGCCTTGTCGTGTCGGGTTCCTGTTTCAAGATTGGGGCTCTGCCCTTACCCCGCCAATCTGATCAAAGACCGGCCAGCGCCGTGGGCGGGTTGATGGCACGCCTGTTGCTTACGGCGGCTTGCGGTTGCGTGGGTGGTGCGGTTCGGGCGGTGTGGTCCCGTCCCAAGTCGAGCCAGGAGCTGGTCGCACCCGAGGGGAGAGGTCAAGTCGCGAAAAGCGTGCGACTTGACCTCTCCCCTCGGGCGCGACAAGAGCTGTGGCACGACTCGTGACGGGACCACACCGCCGGAACCTTGCGGTTTCAAGCCAGGACGGCTCGGCTGCGCCTTCGCGTCGCCTCGCCTTCGGCCTCGGGCTGAGGTGATCAGGCCTGTTCGAAGTAGAAACCGGACTCCAGGTCCTCCCGCAGGCTCGGGCCCTTCGGTTCCCAGCCCAGCAACGCCTTCGTTCGCGCGCCGGACGTGGGTGCGTCGCGCGCCACCATGGTTGCTAGCGGGCCGAAGTGTTCTGCTGGGACGCTCTCGACCGGCACGTTCAGCTTTTGCCCGATGATCTCGGCGATCTCCCGCAGTGTCACGGCTTCCTCGGCTACCGCGTGCAGCACCGAGCCTGCGGGGGCCTTTTCCACGGCCAGCCGGTAGAGCCTTGCCGCGTCCAGGGTGTGCGTTGCCGACCAGCGGTTCGTGCCGTCGCCTGGGTAGCCGGACACGCCGGTGGTGCGGGCGGTTTTGACCAGCAGTGGGATGAATCCTGCCGTGTCCAGTTCACTGTGGACGGTCGGTGGCAGGACCACGACTGCTCCGCGCAGGTCCGGGGCGTCGATGATCAGGTTTCTGGCGGTGCCTCGGCTGTGGTCGTCGGGGACGCGCTCGTCCTCGGTGGCGGTGTGGCCCAGGCCCGAGTAGGAAAGTGTGCCGCCGGTGCCGATCAGCGCCTTGCCGGTGCCGGAGAGCTCGTCGATGAACGTGCGGACCACCGCCAGGTCGGCGGTGGACGCGCCGGCGTAGTCGCCCGCGAACATTTCCTCGTGCTTGAACGCCAGGTGGATCACCGCGTCTGCCTCTGCTGCGGCCTTGCGGAGGGTGTCGAGGTCGTCCAGGTTGCCGCGTTGGACGGTGGCGCCCTGCGCTTCCAGCTTGGCTGCCGAGGTGTCTGAGCGGGCCAGGCCGATCACCTGGTGGCCTGCCTGCAGCAGTTCTGGGACCACGGCTGAGCCGACGTGGCCGCTGGCGCCCGTTACGAAGACCTTCATGTCTCTCCTCAGAGTGATGGGACTTGGTCTCATCAACCGTAGCAGGGTGATGGGACTTAGTCGCATCACTTAGGATGTGAGCCATGGGTCGATGGGAGCCTGAGGCGCGAGAGCGGTTGATGGTCGCCGCGCTCGACCTGTTCGGCGAGCAGGGCTACGAGAACACCGGCGTGGCTCAGATCGCTGAGCGTGCGGGGCTCACCAAGAGCACGTTCTTCCGGCACTTCCGGGACAAGCGCGAGGTCTTGTTCGGCGGGCAGGACGAGTTGGTGTCGCTGATCGCCGCGGGGATCGAGGGGACGCCTGCGTCTGCCGGGGCGTTGAAGGCCGTCGAGAGGGCGCTCGTGGCCATCGGTGTCACGTTCACCGACTCGCGGCGGGCCAACGGGCCTCGGCGGCTGGCGGTGATTGCGGCCAACGCCGAGTTGCGGGAGCGGGACGCGTTGAAGATGGCCGGGTTCTCCGGCGTGATCAAGGACGGGCTGCTGCTGCGGGGTGTGCCGGAGATCGAGGCGGCTGTGGTTGCTGAGCTCGGGGTTCTGGCGCTGCGGATCGCCTACGGGCGGTGGCTCGAGGCCGGCGGGGACTTCGCTGACGTCGCCCGCCCGGCGCTCGAGGAGGTGGCTGCCGCGGCTGCCGCGTTAGAGGGTGCTGAGTAGGTCCTCGACCTCGGCGGCGATGCGGTCCAGGGCCTGGTCGTTGTCGTGGGCGGCGATCGCGCGGTCGATCCAGTCGGCGATCAGCGGCATCTGGCCGGGCTTGAGGCCGCGTGTCGTGATGCCGGCCGTGCCCAGGCGGATGCCGGACGGGTCGAACGGCTTGCGGGTGTCGTACGGGACCGCGTTGTAGTTGAGCTCGATGCCCGCGCGGTCCAGGGCGCGGGCGGCCGGCTTGCCGCCGAGGAGCTTCGAGGTCAGGTCGATCAGGATCAGGTGGTTGTCGGTGCCGCCGGACACCAGGTCGAAACCGCGCTCGAGCAGCGCGTCGGCCAGCGCGCGAGCGTTCGCGACGATCGTGTGCGCGTACTCGCGGAACTCCGGCTGGGCTGCTTCGTGCAGTGCCACGGCGATCGCGGCGGTCGTGTGGTTGTGCGGGCCGCCCTGCAGGCCGGGGAAGACCGCGCGGTCGATCGCCTTGGCGTGGTCGGCGTCGGTGAGGATCATCGCGCCGCGCGGGCCGCGCAGCGTCTTGTGCGTGGTCGTCGTGATCACCGGTGCGTGTCCGACGGGGCTGGGGTGCGCGCCGCCTGCGACGAGGCCTGCGATGTGCGCGATGTCGGCGACCAGGACCGCGTCGATCTCCTGCGCGATCGCGGCGAAGGCCGGGAAATCGATCGTGCGCGGGATCGCCGTGCCGCCGCAGAAGATCACCTTCGGGCGTTCGGCCAGGGCGAGGGCGCGGACTTCGTCCATGTCGACGACGCCGGTGTCCTTGCGGACGTCGTACTGGACCGCGCGGAACCACTTGCCGGTGGCGGACACGTTCCAGCCGTGCGTCAGGTGGCCGCCCATCGGGAGCGACATGCCCATGACGGTGTCGCCGGGCGACAGGAAGGCCAGGTACACGGCGAGGTTGGCGGGGGCGCCGGAGAGCGGCTGGACGTTCGCGTGGTCCACGCCGAAAAGGGCCTTCGCCCGGTCGATCGCGAGCTGTTCGACCTGGTCGATGACCTGCTGGCCCTCGTAGTACCGCTTGCCGGGGTAGCCCTCGGAGTACTTGTTGGTCAGCACCGAGCCTGTTGCTTCAAGCACGGCGGCGGACACGTCGTTCTCGGACGCGATCATGCGCAGCTTCCGGGCCTGGCGGTCGGCCTCGGCGTTGATCAGCGCGAACACGGTGGGATCTGTCTCAGCGAGCACAGCGCGACTCCACGCCGGGCACCCAGGCGTTCGGTGCTCTCGGCAGGTCGCTTCCCGGTGGTCACTTCCACCCTCGGCACGCCAGTCGCGGACGTGCCGAGTCTAGTCCAGTGTGAACGGGTCGTACTTGATGCGGTCGAGCGGAGTTCCGGCGACCAGCATGCGGGACACGGTGGACCTGATCATGGCCGGGCTGCCGCAGACCAGGACGTCGCGGTCCTCCCACGCTCCGTAGCGGGTGACCACGTCGGCCAGGCTGCCCTGCTCGACGCCCCGGACACCGGGGTCCGACTCCAGCACCGGCACGACCGTGAGCCACGGGTTCGTGGTCGCGATGCGTTGCAGGTTGTCCAGGTCGTAGAGGTCCTCGCGGGTGCGGCCGCCGTAGAACAGGTGCACGCGGGGGTTCTCGCCGTACTGCGCCATCTCGTCGATGATCGCGTGCATCGGCGCGACACCGGTGCCGCCGGCCACCATCAGGATGTCCGACCCGGACGTGCGGTCGACCGAGAGACGTCCCATCGGCGGGCCGATGCGCCAGGTGTCACCGGCCTGCGTGTGGCCGACCACCGAGCGTGACACCCAGCCGCCGTCCACGGACCGGATGTGGAACTCGATGACGCCGTCCTCACGCGGGGCGTTCGCCGGCGAGTAGTACCGCCACAAGCGCTTGCGCTGCGGCGTCTCCACGCTGACGTACTGCCCGGCGCGGTAGCTGACCGGGTGGTCGGGCTGCAGCCGCACGACCGCCAGGTCCCACGAGACGCGCTGGTGCTCCAGCACCGTCGCGTGCCAGTAGGCGGGCCCGTTGTCGGCGTCGGCGGCCTCCTGCATGGCCCGCGCCATCAACGTGTAGGCCTCGGCCCACGCCATCTCGACCTTGGGCGTCCAGGCGGCACCAGCGAACTTCTTCACCGCGGACAGCAGTGCCGTCCCGACCGCCTCGTAGTGGACGTTGATGACACCGAACTTGCGGTGGTCACGGCCCAGCTGGCGGAGGAACGGGATGAGGTCGTCCGGGCGGTCGACCATCTGCACCACGTGCACGAGGGCGCGCAGCAGACGGCTGCGTTGCACCTCCATGTTCGCGGGGAACATCTCGCGTGTGGCAGGCGAGAGCGAGAAGAGCATGCCGTAGAAGAACTTCGCCACTTCTTCGGCGTGCGGCTCCACCACCGCGAAGCTCTCCCGGATCATCCGCACCATCGCGGTGACGCCGGGTGGAGGTTCTCGGTGGGGCGGGGTAGGGATGGGGCTCAGCACAGCGTTCGCAGTCATGGTCCGCGCGCAGTCTCCACGTTCTCATTGGCGCCAGCAAGGCGCGGTAGTCCTCGTCAAGCATCCGTCCCCCGACAGGGTGGACAGTAACCCCTGATTGGTGGGTTTGACTCCTTGATGCCACCTTCGAGCGAAGTCTGATTACTGTATGCAACTAGTTGTTACCGCAACAGTGTGAATGTGGGGGCCCGTCTGTACCGGGTTGCGTGCTTGCGTGCCACGGTTGCACGCGTGTCCCTGCCTGAGCTGACTGATACCACCTCTCCTGACCGTGTCGACCTGCCCGGCTCACGAGGTGAGCACTTCCTCCAATGTGCCCTGGAGACCCAGGACCGCGCTACACGCTTCTACTCGGACCAGGTCCTGGACCACCTCAACCCCGCGATGGCCGAGTTCGTCGGCCGGATGGAGATGGCGTTCATCTCGACCGCTGATGCCGACGGGGAGTGCGACTCGACCCTCCGGGCCGGGCCGGCGGGGTTCATCCAGGTCATCGACTCCCGGACCGTCGCGTACCCCGAGTACCGCGGCAACGGCGTGATGGCCTCGCTGGGCAACATCATGGAGAACCCGCACGTCGGGATGCTGATGGTGGACTTCGCGGAGGACCTGATCGGGCTGCACGTGAACGGGAGGGCCCGGATCGTGCCGCGGGAGGAGTTCGACACCGAGGACCGCAAGGTCGAGCGGTGGGTGGTCGTGGAGGTGCGGGAGGCCTACATCCACTGCCGCAAGCACATCCCCCGGATGATCCCGGTCGACCGCATCCGGGACTGGGGCACCGACGACGTGAAGCGGAAGGGCGGCGACTACTTCGGGGTCAAGGCGGACAAGACCGCCGATTGAGTGCACGCGGGGAGCTTTCGTTCACTCATGGTGCACGAAAGGCCCCCGCGTAACCCAAAACTAGTTGGCCTAGCTAACTATCTCCAGATATAGTTGCGTAGCATCAACTAACTACTGGAGGTGTGCTTGAACCGGCCCTCGTCGCATCGGGAGATCCTCGAAGCGCTGTCCGGCATCTGGGTGGCGCTGCTCGTCGCGATCCTCAGCTCCACCATCGTCTCGAACGCTCTCCCGACGATCCTGGCCGAGCTCAAAGGCACGCAGACCCAGTACACGTGGGTCATCACCTCGATGTTGCTCGCGTCCACCGCCAGCACCCCGCTCTGGGGCAAGCTCGCGGACCTCTTCGACAAGAAGAAGCTGCTGCAGGGCAGCATCGTGCTGTTCGTCGTCGGCTCGGTCCTGTCGGGCCTGAGCCAGAACATGGAGCAGCTCATCGCGTTCCGGGTCGTCCAGGGCCTGGGCATGGGCGGTGTGCAGGCGCTCGGCCAGGTCGTGGTCGGCGCGCTGCTGAGCCCGCGGGAGCGCGGCCGGTACAGCGGCTACACGGGCATGGTGATCTCCGCGGGCACCGTCGGCGGGCCGCTGGTCGGCGGGGTCCTCGTCGACTGGCCCGGCTGGCGCTGGTGCTTCTTCGTCTGCGTGCCGCTGGCGCTCGTGGCGCTGGCCGTGCTGCACAAGACGCTGCACCTGCCGGTCCGCAAGCAGCACGTGAAGATCGACTACCTCGGGGCCACGCTGATCACCGGCGGCGTCAGCCTGGTGCTGATGTGGGTGTCGTTCGCGGGCAAGGACTTCGCGTGGGTCTCGAAGGAGAGCGCGCTGTTCGTCGGCGGTGCGCTGCTCGCGATCATCGGCGCCTACTTCGTCGAGCGCCGGGCGTCCGCGCCGGTCATCCCGCTGCACCTGTTCCGGAACCGGACCGTGGTGCTGGCGATGCTCGGTGGCGTCGCGGTGGGCACGGCGATGTTCGGCGCGTCGGTGTTCATGGGGCAGTACTTCCAGATCGCCCGCGGGTTCTCGCCCACGAAGGCCGGGTTGCTGACGGTGCCGCTGGTGCTGGGGCTGAGCATCTCGTCGACGGTCAGCGGGCAGTTGATCGCCAAGAGCGGCAAGTGGAAGAGCTACCTCGTCTGGGGCGCGTTCTCGCTGGTCGCGGGCCTGGCGCTGCTCGGCACGATCGACCACCGGACGAACCTCGTGCTGATGGGGGCCTACCTCGCACTCGTCGGCGTCGGTGTCGGCCTGACCATGCAGAACCTGGTGCTGGCCGTGCAGAACGGCGTGGGCATGGCGGACCTCGGTGCCGCCAGCTCCACGGCCACGTTCCTGCGGTCGCTGGGCGGGACGGCCGGCGTCTCGGTGCTCGGGGCGGTGCTGGCGGCCCACGTGAGCACGAAGACGCTCGACCGCGGCTCCCTCTCCCCAGTCGTGCGGGACTCCTACGGCGATGCGATGGGTGAGTTGTTCCTGATCGCCGCCGGTCTCGCGGTCTTCACGGTGATCGCGGTCCTGCTGATCAAGGAGCAGCCGCTGCGCGACTCCGTGGATGTCACTCCAACGGGTTCTGGTGCACAGACGGTCGCCACTGAACTTGATTCACCTGTGGATACTGAACAGCGGATTGTGGATAACCTGGCCCCCGCTGTGGACAAGCTGTTGGTGCTTTCGAGTGACGGTGGTCAGGAGGTCGCGGCGCGTTCGGCTGCGCTGCGTTCCACACAGAACTCGTTGCCTTCCGGGTCGTGCATGGTGACCCAGCCGGTGCCGTCCGGCTTGCGGTGATCTTCGTAGACCGTCGCGCCGAGGCCCAGGAGGCGCTCGACCTCCTCATCGCGGGTCACGTCTGACGGCTGCAGGCAGACGTGGACGCGGTTCTTGACCGTCTTGTCCTCGGGGACCTCGATGAAGAGGTACTGGATCCCGCTCGGGAGCTTGACCATGCACTCGGGGTCGCCGGGGTTGTCGTCCGGGTGGATCGGCAGTCCCAGCACCTCGCTCCACCACGACGCCTGGTCGTAGGCGTTCCGGGCGTCGACGGTGACGTTGTGGATGATTGATGTCATGGCGCTGATCTTCGCCCAACCGGGCTCAGCCGACCTGCCATTTTCGCGACGGCCGTCACGTTCTCGTAGTTGAGCGGAACAGACTCAACTTTTCTGACGTTGTGCGGGATGATGGTCCATGCTGGAGGCTGACCACGAGGTGGAGGAATGGACGCTTTCAACCCGACGACGAAGACGCAGCAGGCGGTTTCCGCCGCGGTCCAGGCCGCGACGCTCAACGGGAACCCGGACGTGGGTTCCGTGCACCTGCTCAGTGCACTGCTGGCGCAGACGGACGGGTTGACCGCGCCGTTGCTCGAGGCGGTCGGTGCCGACCCGACGCTGGTGCGCAAGGAGCTGGAGCAGCTCTCCCGCTCGCTGCCCAGCGCTTCCGGCTCGACGGTCTCCGCGCCGCAGCTCTCCCGCGACGCCGTGCGCGTGCTCGGCAAGGCCCAGGAGCTCGCCACCGAGATGGGCGACGAGTACGTCTCGACCGAGCACCTCCTCGTCGGGCTGGCGCAGCACGGCGGGCAGGTCGCCGACCTGTTGCGGCGGCACGGTGCGACGCCCGACGCGTTGAAGGAGGCCTTCACGCGCGTCCGCGGTTCCGCGCGGGTGACGTCGCCGGATCCCGAGGGCACCTACAAGGCGCTGGAGAAGTACGGCGTCGACCTGACCGAACGCGCCCGCAAGGGCGAGCTCGACCCGGTGATCGGCCGTGACGCCGAGATCCGCCGGGTCGTCCAGGTGCTGTCGCGGCGCACGAAGAACAACCCCGTGCTGATCGGTGAGCCCGGCGTCGGCAAGACGGCGATCGTCGAGGGCCTGGCGCAGCGCGTCGTGGCCGGTGACGTGCCCGAGTCGCTGCGCGGCAAGAGGGTCGTGTCCCTCGACCTGGGCTCGATGGTCGCGGGCGCCAAGTACCGCGGTGAGTTCGAGGAGCGGCTCAAGGCCGTCCTGAAGGAGATCACCGACTCGGCCGGCCAGGTCATCACGTTCATCGACGAGCTGCACACGATCGTCGGCGCGGGCGCGACCGGCGAGTCGGCCATGGACGCCGGAAACATGATCAAGCCGATGCTGGCCCGTGGTGAGCTGCGCATGGTCGGTGCCACGACCCTGGACGAGTACCGCGAGCACATCGAGAAGGACGCCGCCCTGGAACGCCGCTTCCAGCAGGTGCTGGTCGGCGAGCCCTCGGTGGAGGACACGGTCGGCATCCTGCGCGGCCTGAAGGAGCGGTACGAGGTGCACCACGGCGTGCGCATCACCGACGCCGCCCTCGTCGCCGCGGCCACGTTGTCGGACCGCTACATCACCGCGCGCTTCCTGCCGGACAAGGCGATCGACCTCGTCGACGAGGCCGCGTCCCGGCTGCGCATGGAGATCGACTCCCGTCCCGTCGAGATCGACACCGTCGAACGTGCCGTCCGTCGCCTCGAGATCGAGGAGATGGCGCTGGCCAAGGAGTCCGACGCGGCTTCGCTCGAACGGCTGTCGGCGTTGCGCGCCGAGCTGGCCGAGAAGCGCGAGGAACTGTCCGCGCTGACGGCCCGCTGGCAGAACGAGAAGGGCTCGATCGACAAGGTCCGGACCCTGAAGGAGCAGCTGGAGTCGCTGCGCGGCGAGTCGGAACGCGCCGAGCGCGACGGCGACCTCGGCCGTGCCGCTGAGCTGCGCTACGGCCGGATTCCCGCGCTGGAGAAGGAGCTCGCGACCGCCGCCGAGTCCACGCACGACGCGGCGATGCTCAAGGAGGAGGTCGGCCCCGACGATGTCGCCGACGTCGTCTCGGCGTGGACCGGCATCCCGGCCGGACGCCTGCTGGAGGGCGAGACCGCGAAGCTGCTGCGGATGGAGGACGAGCTCGGCCGCCGGGTCGTCGGCCAGGCGGAGGCCGTGCGGGTCGTGTCCGACGCGGTCCGCCGCACCCGCGCCGGCGTCGCCGACCCGGACCGCCCGACGGGGTCGTTCCTGTTCCTCGGCCCGACCGGCGTCGGCAAGACCGAGCTGGCCAAGGCGCTGGCGGCGTTCCTGTTCGACGACGAGCGGGCGATGATCCGCATCGACATGAGCGAGTACTCCGAGAAGCACTCGGTGGCCCGCCTGGTCGGTGCGCCTCCCGGCTACGTCGGCTACGACCAGGGCGGACAGCTGACCGAGTCGGTCCGCCGCCGTCCGTACTCGGTCGTGCTGCTCGACGAGGTCGAGAAGGCGCACCCGGACGTGTTCGACGTGCTGCTGCAGGTCCTCGACGACGGTCGCCTCACCGACGGCCAGGGCCGGACCGTGGACTTCCGCAACACGATCCTGGTGCTCACGTCGAACCTGGGCTCGACCGCCATCGCGAACCCGTCGCTGAGCGAGATCGAGCGGCGCGACGCGGTGATGTCGGTGGTGCAGCGGCACTTCAAGCCGGAGTTCCTGAACCGGCTGGACGACGTCGTGGTGTTCCACGCGCTCGCCACCGAGGAGCTGACGTCCATTGTGGACATCCAGATCGCTCGCCTGGCCGACCGCCTGGCGGCGCGCAGGCTGACGCTGGACGTCACGCCGTCGGCCCGCGACTGGCTCGCGCTGAACGGCTTCGACCCGGTGTACGGGGCGCGGCCGTTGCGCAGGCTGGTGCAGTCGGCGATCGGCGACCAGCTCGCCAAGGAGCTGCTGGCCGGTGAGGTCCGGGACGGCGACACGGTTCGGGTGGACGTGCTGGACGACCAGACCGGCCTGATCGTGGGCCGCGCGGCCTGAGGAGGCCCCCGAGCGGTTTCCGGCTCCAACGGTGCCGGAAACCGCTCGTCGCGCGTCTGCGACCACCACGAATAGGACGTACGGGCGCCACGCGCGGAAGTGATCTTCGTTCCTCGCCCCCGACCCACTACGCTTCAGCTGTGGGCATACCGGCGTGGGTCTGGTTCACCGTCGCCGCGGTGGCGGGCGTGGCGGGGTTCGCCCTGCTCGCGACCGACCGGGCGCAACGAACCGCGCGTAATCGTGAACGGCGCCGTTGGGCTGCCCTGCGCGGCTGGCAGTTCGAGGAGACAGACCACGTGCTGCCGACTCGCTGGGAGGCCGGCGCCATCGCGTACTACGGCACGGGGCTCGCCCGTGACGTCGTCGCGGGCTCGACCTTCACCGCGGACGGACGGCGCCAGGTCTACGTGCTCGACCACGAGACCGGCGGCAAGGTCAACTCGGTGCTGGTCGGCGTGCGCTGCCGCAGGGCGTTGTCCGTGGTCATCGAGCTGTGGCTGTCGACAGTGCCGTTCCAGCGCGACAACGACAAGATGCCGATGCCCGACCTGCTCGGGCCGGTGGGCTCGCGGTACGCGTTCGTCACGGACGTCCCGGCCGCCCGCAAGATCATCACGCCGGACCTGATCGACGCCGCCGAGGAGATCGGGGGCGACGTCACGGTCGTCTGGATGGAGAACGACTGGGTGCTGGCCGCCGCTCCGCCGAACTCGTCGCCCGCGCGCCTGGAACGGCTGCTGCGCGACGTCGGTGAGCTCGCGGACGTCATCGACCCGTTCGACCCGGACCCCTCCGAGGTGGAGGAACCGGTCGACGAGGAGGACGACGGTGGCGAGGTCTACCGGCCGTCGTTCGGCCGCAAGCAGCAATGACCAGGGTGACGGACCAAATGTGATCACCGCCGGCCTTCGGTCCCGGCGCTTTTCCGACTACCGTTCGGTGGCATGCCAACCGCACTGGTGACCGGATCGACCGTCGGGATCGGGGCCGCCTTCGCCCGCAGGCTCGCCGCGGAGGGGTACGACCTCGTGCTGGTCGCGCGCACCGCGTCCGCACTCGAGGAACAGGCGAAGCAGCTGCACGACCGCCACGGCGTGCACGTGGACGTCCTGCCCGCCGACCTCAGCGACCACGGCGACCGCGCGAAGGTCGAGGCACGCCTGGCCGAGTCGCCCGTCGACCTCCTCGTCAACAACGCGGGCTTCGCCAACACCGGCGAGTTCTTCGCGGCGGACGTCGAGAAGCTCCAGGCCCAGCTGGACGTCAACGTCGCCACCGTGCTGCGCCTGTCGAGGGCCGCGATCCCCGGCATGATGGCCCGCGGCAAGGGTGACGTGATCAACGTGTCCAGCGTGGCGAGCTTCCTGCCCGGCCGCGGCACCAGCTACAGCGCCGACAAGGCGTGGGTGACGTCGTTCTCCGAGGGCATGTCCCTCGCGGTCGCGCACTCCGGCGTGCGGATCATGGCGCTGTGCCCCGGTTTCGTGAAGACCGAGTTCCACAAGCGGGCCAACATCGACATGTCCAAGACCCCCGACTGGCTCTACATCGACGCCGACCGCCTGGTGCACGAGGGCCTGCGCGACCTGCGCCGCGGCAAGGTCCTGTCGATCCCCGGCGGCCAGTACAAGGCGATCGTGAGCCTCACGAAGGTGCTGCCGCGGTCCCTGGTCCGCAAGATGGCCTCCCGCTTCGCCGGCGGCCGCGGACGCACCTGATCGGAACCGTTCGGCCGAACGGAGCGTCGAAGCCCGCGTGAGCGAACAGTTCCATGTCGAACCGGACGAGCTGCGCGGGTACAGCGAGCTGCTGGACCGCAACGCCCAGCACTTCCTGACCATCAAGGACCACGCGATCTCCAAGGGCGGTGACACCAGCGGGTTCACCGGCCTGCTGACGTTGCTGCACCCCGTCGTGACCGGCGTCGCGAACCTCTACGGGGAGACGTTGGAGTTCGCCAACAAGATGATGCTCAAGGACTCCGAGGCGCTGAAGAAGACGGCCGAGTCCTACGAGAAGGTCGACCTGCACGGTGTGCAGCTGCTGAAGCAGGCCGGAGGTGGCCGATGACCACGGCGTACGCGGACGTCGAGAACCCGTCGGCCGCCCTCAGTGCGGCCGCGGAGGACCGCCCCGGCAGGCAGAGCACCAAGGAGCTCATCGAGAAGGCCGGCTGGAAGATCCAGGGCGTCAACTGGATCTACGAGAAGGTCACCGGTGAGAACCTGGTCGAGTCGCTGATCAACCCGCTGCTCGGCGACTTCGAGAAGATCGACGCCAACGCCAACGCGTGGGACCAGGTCGCCAAGGCGCTGGACTCCGTGCGCCACAACGTCGGCGAGGGCGTCAACCAGCTGAACCCGCACTGGAACGGCACGGCCGCGCAGGGGTTCGAGCGCCGCATGGACACCATGTGGGTCATCGCGATCGAGGCGGACTCCCAGGTCGCGCGGATCATCGGCAACAAGTTCCAGTCGATGGCCTCCACCTGCCGGACGGCGTGCGGCCTCGCGCTGACCTTGCTCGACATGCTGGTCACCAAGCTGATGGAAGCCGTGATCCTGGCACCGATCCCGGTCGTCGGCTGGGGCAAGGCGGTGTGGGTCGTCTACGACTGCATCCAGATCGTCGACCGCATCCGGAAGATCATCCTCTCGATCCAGCAGATCATCGAGGGCGTCAAGGGCATGGTCGACGGCATCAAGGCCATGGGCACCGCGCTGATGAAGCTCAAGGACGTCCGCGACGTCAACGACGCCCTCGACGTGGTCGACGGGGTGCAGGACGGCAAGCAGAAGTTCGACAACGGCAGGTCCGCGGTGAAGTCCGGCGCGATGAGCATCGCCTGGGACGGCTACAAGCTCGGCAAGTCCGGTTCCGCCGCGTCCACCCGGTACAGCGGTGCCGGCAGCAGTGGTGCCGGTGGCGCGAGCGCGGGTGCCGGTACGGGTGGCTCGGGCGGCACGGGCGGAGGACAGCAGTGACGTTCCCCTACGACCAGGCCCGGCTGCAGGCGTTGATCGACGACGTCGACGCCAGGACCACGGCGGCCGTGCAGGTCGCGCAACAGGCCGCCCAGTACCAGCCGCGGTCGCGCGGGGTGTCGGAGCAGGACCTCGCCGCGATCGAGCGGTACGCCCGCGGCGGCAACGCGCCCAAGGAGTTCAAGGACCTCCAGCAGCGCATCGACTCCGGCGAGTTCAGCTGGAAGGACATCGCCGCCGGCCGCGTGATGGACGAGGGCGTGCAGAAGGCGCTCGCCACCGGTGTTCCTGACCTCCAGCGCGCCTACACGGCGATCCAGGAGGGGCAGGACATCGAGGACGTCATCGCGTCCGGCAACCCGGAGGCCCAGCGGCCGCCGCGCCAGGATGACGACGACGAGGACGACGGGCCGAGCCACTTCCGCCAGGACGCCTGGTAGCTCAGGCCGGCCAGTCGCCGCCGCTGCTCAGGTGGCTGGTGCCGGTGCCGCGAACGACGTCGAAGGCGACCGCGCAGGCGGTCGCCAGCGAGCGCAGCGGCTCGGCCACGCCGGGGTTGATCCGCACGACGTCCCGGCGGACGCGCTTGCCGTTGCGCTTGGAGCGTCCGCCGGTCTCGATGCGCCCGATGTCGCCGAAGAAGCAGAGCTGCTGACCGGTCGCGTCGTGCAGCGACTGCTTCCACGCGCCGTGGGTCTTGATCGTCCCGATCAACTGGCCCTGCGGCGAGGTGACGCGCACGTGGGGCCGTCGCCCGAACCGCTTGCTGATGTGCATGATCGGCTGGCCGTGCGGCGCCACGACGTCGAGGTCGAACGTCGTCCAGCCGGAGAACCCCGTGTACCGCAGCGGCCGCTGCAAGCCCGGCCCGCTGCGTTCCCTGACCACCGCGACGGGCGTGTCGTGCTCGTCGAACACCTCCACCCGGTAATGCGGCCGGAACAACAGGCTCATGGAGGTCCACGGCTGTTCGACGAAGAGGGTGCTCACGGTGATGCAGCGTACGAGGCGTGGGCGCCCCAGGTGTGCGAAGCTAGCGACCCGTGCGAACTGAAGTGGTCTTGGACGCGAACGCGAAGTCGGAACTCGCTCGTCTGGTGAGCGAATTGGCCGTCGTGCACGGCAAGGTGACCCTCTCCAGCGGCAAGGAAGCCGACTACTACGTCGATCTGCGGCGGGCGACGCTGCACCACGCGGCGGCGCCGTTGATCGGCAAGCTGCTGCGGCAGCTCACCAGCGACTGGGACTTCGTCGCCGTCGGTGGTCTCACGCTCGGGGCGGACCCCGTGGCCTACGCGATGATGCATTCCGCGGCGATCGACGGTGACGTGCTCGACGCGTTCGTCGTGCGCAAGGCCAGCAAGGCGCACGGCATGCAGCGGCAGATCGAGGGCATCGACGTGCGCGGCCAGCGCGTGCTCGCCGTCGAGGACACCTCCACCACCGGTGGTTCGGTGCTCACGGCCGTCACCGCGCTGCGCGAGCACGGTGCCGAGGTTGTGGGCGTTGCCACGGTTGTCGACCGCGGTACGGGGGCAAAGGAGGCCATCGAGGCCGAGGGTCTGCCGTACCGGTACCTGCTCGATCTCGACGATCTCGGGCTCGCCTAGGTTTTATCGAGAGCGCTTCGAGTCACCCCGTCCTAGTCTGGAGGGCGGGGTGGTGCGAATGGCCAGGGTCTTCGCTGAAGCGGTCATGGTGCTGCACTTCGCCGTGCTGGCGTTCCTGCTCTTCGGCGGGTTCGTCGCGTGGCGGTGGCGCGGTGTGATCTATCCGCACCTGGCGATCGGGGCGTGGGCGATCCTCAGTCTGCTGGTGCCGGTGACGTGCCCGCTCACGAGCGCCGAGGAGTTCTTCCGCGCGCAGGCGGGGATGCCGTCGCTCGGTACCGGGTTCATCGACCACTACATCGACGGCGTCTGGTACCCGGAGAGCGCGTCGACGCTGGTGCAGCTGGTGCTGGGGTCGATCGTGATCATCTCGTGGATCGGGTTCTACGCTGGTGGGCGTGCTGCTCGAAGGCTTTCACGCTGTTAAGCACGCGCTGCGCTTCGGCGCGCGGGTGCATCCGTTGCTCACCACGAACCTGAGTGACGCGGTCGAGCTCGCCGAGTCGCACGCACCCGATCTCGTCGAGGCGTTCAAGCAGGCCACCGAGGTCGACCGGGCCGAGTTCGTGAAGCAGGTCGGCAAGACCCATCCGACCGGGGTCGCGGGGTTCGCCGCACGGCCGGAGCTGCCGTTCGACCGCAACGCGCCGATCGTCCTGCTCGACAACCCGCGCAACCTCGGCAACTTCGGTGCCGCCATCCGGGTGGCGGCAGGCCTGGACGCGGGCGGGGTGATCTCCACCGGTGACGTGGACCCGTGGCACCCGAACGTGCTCAGGGGGTCCGCCGGCCTGCACTTCGCGCTTCCCGTGGCCAGAGCCGGGAGCCTCGACTTCGCGGGCGAGCTGATCGCGTTCGACGCCGACGGCGACCTGCTCACCGGGCCGATCCCGGACGACGCCGTGCTGGCGTTCGGCTCGGAGCGGCACGGGCTGTCCGGCGAGGTCCGCGCGAAGGCCACGAGGATCGTCCGGCTTCCCATGCGGGACAAGGTCAGCAGCTACAACCTGACCACTTCCGTGGCGATGGGGCTGTACCACTGGGCGATTCACCGAGCTTCTTGACCGGTCAAGCACTCACCATGATCTCGTGGTGATCGCGAAACTGCTGGCGGCGCGCGCGGGCGTCGCGGAGCGCGCGGTGTACTCCAGGCACCTGCGACGGGTCTGGGGCGTGCCGGGGACGTTGCTCGGGGCACGGGTGTGGCCCCCGCTCTTCCGCGACAAGCTGCACACCAGCTTCAACTACTGGTGGCAGGCGCACCTGCTCGACTGCCTGATCGACGGCTACCTGCGCTCGCCGAACGAGCTGCGCAAAGCGGCCATCACCAAGGTCGTGCGCGGCATCCGGGTGCGCAACGTCCTCGGCTGGACCAACGACTTCTACGACGACATCGCGTGGCTCGGCCTCGCCCTGCAACGCGCCCAGAACGAGGTCGGCGTCGCGAAACCCAAGGCGCTGCAGGCGATCGCCGAACGGCTGCGGGACGGCTGGACCGACCACGCCGGCGGCGGCATCTGGTGGAAGCGCAACGACGACTTCAAGAACGTGCCCGCCAACGGTCCCGCCGCGATCTTCCTGGCCCGCCAGAACGACCGCACCGACCTCGCCCGCGCGCGGTCGACCGTGGACTGGGTCGAGGACAACCTGGTCGACCCCGGCAGCGGCCTCGCGTGGGACGGCCTGCACGTCCACCCCAACGGCGAGATCCGCGAGGTCGAGAAGAACATCTACACGTACTGCCAAGGGGTTCTGATCGGCGCGTGCGTCGAGCTCGCCCGGCACGGCCAGCAGGACAAGTGGCTCGACCGCGCCGCCCGCACGATCACCGCCGTCCACGACGACCTGGCGACGAACGGCGTGATCAAGGGCCAGGGCGGCGGTGACGGCGGCCTGTTCGCCGGCATCCTCACGCGCTACCTCGCGCGGGCCGCCCTCGAGATCCCCGAGCTCGACCCCGACCGGCACGAGACCGCGGATCTGGCCAGGGAGCTCGTGGTCCAGTCGGCGGAAGCCGCGTGGCTCAACCGCGTGATGGCCGTGAGCGGTCCGCTGTTCGGTCCTGAGTGGACGGTTCCGGCGGACGAGCGCGAGGGACGTGACCTGTCCGTCCAGCTCGGTGGCTGGATGTGTCTGGAGGCCGCGGCTCTGCTCGAACGCCGGGGCCTGGACGTGACTACGGCCTGATGTAGCTCAGCAACGTCTTGGCGTCCTCGCGGAACTGCTCCGGCGAGTCGTCGATCACGAACTCCAGCAGGGCGTTGCGGTCGACGCCGTCGCGCGCCAGCTCGGTCAGCACCGGCTTCCACAGGTCGCGGCGCTCGGCGAGCGGCAGCCGTTCGGTGTAGCCACCCGGACCCCACGAGAAGACGTGCGCTGTCACCGGTTCCAGCGTGCGCACCTCGTGCACCGCGGAGAACACGTCCTGGCCTCCGTGCGGCTGCCAGTACGACACCACGCCGTCGACCTCGTCCAGCAGCTGGACGGTCGACTCCAGCGTGTCGGTCAGCGTGTTCCGGTGGTACTCCAACGCGATCCGCGTGCCCATCGCGTCGGCGTGCTCGACGGCGTGCCGCAACGCCTCGACCACCGGCCCGCGATCGGAGCACTCGGCGGACCCGGAGGTTCCCGCCCAGACCCGCACGAGCGGTGCGTCCAGCTCGGCCGCGGTCTCCAGGATCGGCGCCAGGTCGGCACGATCGGACACGCCCGCGCGGTAGTACGACCCGTACGCCGCCACCTTCAACCCGGTGTCGAGCGCTCGCCGTGCCGCGGCGAAGTCACCGGGCGGCACGTGCACGTCACCGCCCCACTCGACGGCCTCGAGGCCGCACTCCAGCGCCAGCTCGCCGATCTGCTCGATCGAGAGCTGCCGGAACGTCACCGAGACGAGGCCGGGGATCAGCATCCGCAGGACTGCCGGTGCATCAGCGAGGGCGACAACCGGATGGTCTCCGGTGCCCGCTCCGGATCGGCGATCCGGGAGAGCAGCAGCTTCACCGCGGTCCTGCCGATCTCCTCGACGGGCTGGGCCAGCGTGGTGAGCGGCGGGTCGATCAACGTCGCCCACTCGACCTCGTCGTAGGCGACGACCGCGAGGTCCGTGCCGAGCTTCAGGCCGCGGGCGCGTGCCTCGTGCAGCATGCCGACCGTGACGAGGTGGTCGGCCGCGACGACGGCCGTCGCCGGGTCGTCCTGGTCGAGCAGCGGCGCGAGCCAGCCGCTCTGCGACACCATCGCCTCGTCCCACTTCAGGCCCGCGCGGCCGAGACCGAGCCGGTAGCCGAGGATGCGTTCCTCGGTCGTGGCGACACCCGTCTTGCCGCAGACGATGCCGATCCGGCGGTGCCCCAGTTCCGCGAGGTGCTTCACCAGACCCGACGTGGCCTGCACGTTCTCCGGCCCGACCTGGTCGATGTCCTTCGCCACGGTCAGCCGGTCCACCAGCACGGTGGGAATGCCCAGCCGCTTGAGTTCCGGCAGCACGAGGCTCCCACCACCGGCCGACGGTGTGAGCAGCAGTCCGTCCACCCGTCTGGAGCGCAGCATTCTGACGGCGGCCTGCTCGGACTCGGGGGTGTCCCGCGTGTCGATCAGCACGAGCGAGTAGCCGTTCCGGGTCGCTTCCGACTCGATGGCGGCGATCAGCTCGGCGAAGTACGGGTGGGAGACCAGCGACACCGCGAGGCCCAGCGACTTCGTGCCGCCCATGACCAGCGATCGCGCGATGGCGTCACCCGTGTACCCGGTTTCGTCGATCGCCTTCTGCACACGCTCACGTGTGTCCTCGGCTACCGGCCTGGTCTCGTTGATCACGTGTGACACCGTGGTGATGGAGACCCCCGCGAGAGCCGCGACATCCCGCATGGTGACCATGGCCGGGACCTTACCCGTTTGGAGGAAGCCCAGATGGCAGCCGTGCTGTGTGTCGGGCTCACAACTCTCGACGTGACTCAACGGGTGGACGAGTTCCCGGAACCCGGGCAGAAGGTCCGCTCGCTCGACGTGGTGCTGTCGCCGGGCGGTCCGGCCGCCAACGCGGCCCGTGCCGTCGCGGCACTGGGCGGGAGGTCGTCACTGCTCACCGCGTTGGGTGCCGACGCACTGGGTGAATTTGTCAGGGCCTCCTTGGACCCGGTCCAAGTCACCGCCGTGCCGGGTACGACGCCGGTGAGCATGGTCGTCGTCAGAGATGCTGATGGGGAGCGCACAGTCGTCTCCCGCAACGCGTCCGTGCCGGTCGTCGCGCCCGATCTGTCCGATCTGCTCGCCGCCGCGGACGTCGTGCTCTTGGACGGACACCACGAAGGCCTGGTGATTCCCGTCGCCCAGCAGGCGAAGGCCGCTGGATTGCCTGTGGTGCTCGACGCCGGGAGCTGGAAACCTGTCCTCGATCACCTGTTGCCGCTGGTGGACGTGGCTGCCTGCGCTTCGGGGTTCGAGCTGTCCGAGGCCGGGGTGCACGCGTTCGGGGTGCCGCTGGTGATCCGCACGCAGGGTGCGGCACCGGTGACCTGGTCGTCTCGCGACGGTTCGACCGGAGCGGTGCCCGTGCCCGCGGTGGAGGTGAAGGACACGAACGGTGCCGGCGACGTCTGGCACGGCGCGTACGCCTACGCGCTCGCGACAGGGGCGGATCCGGTGCAGGCCATCGGCTTCGCGTCGGAGACGGCCGCCGTTCGCGTCGGTGCGGTCGGGGACTGGGTTGAGAGGCTGGCACGGTGGCAGGACAGCAGGTCAGGTTCGAGGAGCTGCTAGAGCGGGCTCGGGTGCTCACCGACCAGGGTGAGCGCAAGATCCTCGGCATCGGCGGAGCACCCGGTTCCGGCAAGTCGACACTCGCGCGCCGGCTCGTCGAGGCTCTCGACGGCCAGGCGGTGCTCGTCGAGATGGACGGCTTCCACCTCGCGCAGAGCGAGCTGGAACGGCTGCGGCTGGTCGAACGCAAGGGCGCGCCGGACACGTTCGACATCCCCGGCTACGTGGACCTGCTCGGCCGGATCAAGGCGTGCGGGCCGGACATGATCTACGCGCCGGAGTTCCGCCGCGAGATCGAGGAGCCGATCGCCTGCGCGGTGCCGGTGCACCCGGACGTCCCGCTGGTCGTCACGGAGGGCAACTACCTGCTGCTCAACTACGACAAGTGGAAGCGCGTGCGGATCATCCTGGACGAGGCGTGGTTTCTCGCCATCGACGAGGACGTGCGCGTGCAGCGCCTGATCGACCGCCACCTGCGGTACGGACGCACCCTGTCGGAGGCGGAGGAACGGGTGCTGCACGGCACGGACCACGTCAACGCGCTGATGGTGAACTCGTCGAAGGGGTCAGCGGATCTGCTGATCTCCGAGGTGCTCTAAGCGCACACGATGGTGAAGCAGCCGAGGGCGTCGTTGTTCGAGACGTTGCCGCCGCCGTCCTTCACGGTGTCCGGCTGAGCCCACATGCCGTACTGGAGGTTGTTCTCGCTGACGTTCTTGCGCACGGTGATGTCGAGTGGAATCGGCACGTTGATGCGCAGCCCGTCCTCCTTGTTGTCGGCGAATGTGTTTCGTTCGATCAGGAGCGGGCCGGTGAGCGGCTTCTTCACGTCGACGAACAGGCCGGCCAATTTCATCTTCTCGAACCGGTTGCCGCGGATGATGCCGCTGCCCGCCTCGTGAACACCGAGCCAGAGGCCGCCGCTGAACGTGTTGCGCAGCAGTTCGAGTCGTCCGCCCGCGCGCAGGTCGAAGTGGTCGAGCTCGCTGTCCCGGATGGTCAGCCGTTCGGTCGCGCCGACGGTCAGGGGGTTCAGCTTGGTGTGGACGATCTCGGTGACGGTGCCGCCGACGTGGTTGATGCTGTTGGTGGTGCCCTGGTCACCCTGGATGCGCACGTGGGTCGCGCCGATCTGTTCCATGGTGAAACTGCTGTTCAGCACGGTGCACCGGGCGCCGCAGAAGATCCGCCACGCGTTGATCTTGCTGCGCAGGAACGTCACCGACGTCGTGCCGTTCCAGAAGTAGGACCCGTTCCTGTTGCCGAAGGTCGCGTCGATGAACCTGGTGTTGGTCGCGTTGTCCGCGACGACGTTGATGGCGGCCACCGTGCCGTTGCGGATCGTCGTGCCGTCCACGTCGGTCATGGTGAGTGCGGGCGAACCGCTCAGCGCGTGCCCGTTGAGGTTGATCGTCACCCCGTTGGCCCCGACGACGAGTCCGGCCGTTCCGGAACATTCCAGATCGGCCGTCAATTTCACGCTTTGTCTCAGCGTGTCACCGCATTGCGGCATCGTTGCGGCATGAGCCGGTGTTACTGACCCGAACAGTGCAATTAAAACCGCGAATGCACCTGAAAAACGCACGTCAGACCTCCCCGTCCTTTTCGTGAAAGGCCAGAGTGGCAGATTTTCAACCCGCGTGGTGCTCGGTGAGGTGCCCCAGGTCGTCGCTGGTCTCGTCGACCGGCTTCCGCATCTCCTGGCGGTAGCGCCAGATGCCCCAGCCCGTGCCGCCGAGGAAGAACGCGATGCTGACGACGAGCGCCGCCGTCTCGAGCCACGGGAACTGCTGCAGGATCCCCGCGCCGTAGTAGCCGGCGAGCACCAGCGTCGGCACCCACGCGATGGCGCCGAGGGTCGTGGCCAGCGTGAACCTGCGCAGATCCATCCGCGCGGCACCGGCGATCATAGGCGCCAGCGTGCGGATCCACGGCAACCAGCGGGCGAGCACGACGGCCCAGAACCCGCGCCGGTCGAGGAAGTCCCCGGCGCGTTTGAGGTTCTTCCGGTTCAGCACCTTGCCGCCCTTGCGCGCTAGCACGCGCGTGCCGGTCCCGCGGCCGATGAAGTACCCGACCTGGTTGCCGACGACGGCCACGACCAGCGCGGCGATGGACAGCGCCCACGCCGACACCTCGCTGTTGTGCGTCGCCAGCACGACCCCGGCGGCGAACAGCAGCGAGTCGCCGGGCAGGAACAGCCCGAAGATGAATGCGCACTCGACGAAGATGAAGCTCAGCACGATGACCCACACGGCCACCGGACCCGCGGTCTCCAGCGAGGCGAAAGCATGCGCCACGGTGAGTCAGCCTACGTCGTGTCGTGCGACGGGTACGGCGACATCGGGCTAAAGGGACGACGAAATCTGGGTTGAGCACGCTGAGTCACCACGTGAACTCCCGTCGGTCGAGATCACCTCGCGGGAACCTTCCGACCCGTGAATTACCTCGGCAACGTGCCGCGTCACACCACTAGCGTGGTCATCATGGAGACCCTGCTCGCCGAACTCCGCGCCGCTCTGGGTGACTCCGGTGTCCTCACCGACGCCGACGTCACCGCGAGCTACCAGCGCGACATGATGCCGTTGGCGCCGCACGGCAGCCCGCTGGCCGTGGTGTTCCCGCTGAACACCGAGCAGGTCCAGGCCGTGGTGCGAGCGTGCGCGCGCCACCAGGTCCCGATCGTTCCGCGCGGCGCGGGCAGCGGCCTGTCCGGCGCCGCGAACGCCATCGACGGCTGCGTCGTCCTGGTCACGACCAAGATGGACGCCATCATCGAGATCGACGCGGACAACCGCCTCGCCGTGGTCGAACCCGGCGTGGTCAACCTCGACCTGCGCGGCGCCGTCGAGAAGAACGGCCTGTTCTACCCGCCGGACCCGAGCAGCTACGACTGGTGCACGATCGGCGGCAACCTCTCCACCAACGCGGGCGGCCTGTGCTGCGTGAAGTACGGCGTGACCACCGACTCCGTGCTGGGCCTGGAGGTCGTGCTGGCCGACGGCGAGGTGCTGCGGACCGGCCGTCGCACGGTCAAGGGCGTCGCGGGCTACGACCTCACCAAGCTCTTCATCGGCTCGGAGGGCACGCTCGGCGTGATCACGAAGGCCACCCTGGCGCTGCGCCCTCTCCCGCAGGCTCCCGCCACGCTGGTCGCCGCGTTCGGCAGCACCGCCACGGCGGGCGCCGCGGTCAGCAGGATCGTCCGCGAGGGCCTGGTGCCGTCGTTGATGGAGATCATGGACCGCACCTCGATCGAGGCCGTCGAGCAGTACCTGAAGACCGAGCTCGGCGCCGGACCCGGCTGCGCGGCGTTGCTGATCTGCCAGTCCGACGCGGGCGGTGAGCAGGCCCGGCACGAGCTGCAGAAGATCGAGGAGATCTGCTCGGAGGCCGATCTCGTCTACGCGACCCACGACATCAACGAGGGCCGCGACCTGCTGACCGCCCGCCGCGCCGTGCTGACCGCGCTGGAGGTCTACGGGTCCTGGCTGACCGACGACGTCTGCGTGCCGCGCACCCGCATCGCCGAGCTCATCCAGGGCTGCGAGGACATCTCGGCGGAGGTCGGCCTGAAGATCGCCGTGGTCGGCCACGCCGGCGACGGCAACATGCACCCGACGATCGTCTACGACGCCACCGACGCCGACCAGTTCGCGCGCGCCCAGAAGGCGTTCGACGACATCCTGGCCGTCGGGCTGGCGCTGGGCGGCACGGTCACCGGCGAGCACGGGATCGGCAAGATCAAGCGCGAGTGGCTGGAGAAGGAGATCGGACCGGTCGGCCTCCGGGTCCACCGCGAGATCAAACGCGCGCTGGACCCGGAGAACCTGTTCAACCCCGGCTCGATGTTCAGCCTCTAGAACTCGGGGTAGTGGTACGCCGTCCGTGAGACTAGGCCGTCCGCCGTGCGGCTCCACACGTCGAGGCTCGGGAACGGGAAACCGCCGAAGTCGATCGGCAGCGACACCTTGCCGTCCGGACCTGCGGCGATCTTGCGCTCCTCCCCGGAGTTGACGACGTAGCTGTACTCGACGACGCCGGCCATGCCGGGCGCGAACGTGTACAGGTCGCCGTCGCGGGTGATCACCGGGCTGGAGTCCGCGGTGCGGGTGAAGCTCCCGCCGACCTCGGTGAAGTCGCCGGCCGAGGTCTTCGCTCGCGCGCTGACCGAGGTCGAGTTCGGGTTCGTGACCCGGACGGTCACCTTCGCCTTGCCGTTCACCGCGGGCACGGTGATCTCCGGAGCCCGGGAGTCGACCACGTAGGCGAACGCGGTCACGTTCGCCTCGGAGGAACTCAGGGAGACCTCGATCTCCGCCCCGAGCAGGGCCTCCTCCGCCGCTTCCACAAGCGGTCCGTTGTGCCGCACCGTGAACTCGTAGGTGCTGGACGGCGAGGAGTGGCCGACCCGGTCGACCGCGAACACCTCGATGCGGTTGTCACCCGCGTAGGGCACTCGCGCGGTCACCGTCGCCCTGCCACCGGGACGGTCGGCCGCCGCCTCCTGCAGCGGGGTGTCGCGCAGGCGGTACCGGAACCCGACGACGTCCTCGTCGCCCCGTGCGTCGAAGGTGAACTCGCCGGGCATGCCGACGCCCGTGGTCTGCTCGCTCCGGGTGAAGTCCGTCGACGTGACGGACGGCGCCGTGACGGGGGCGACCAGGTCGGCGGTGAAGCGGCACGGCGAGCTGGCCTGGCCGCTGTCCCAGCCGTCCTCGCCGTGAGCGGTCCACTCGTAGGTGTGGCCGTGCTCCAGGAAGCTCGCGGGCAGGTAGGTGTACGGGGTGTCGGTGGTCTCGTCGACCGCCTCGTGGCGCTTGGCCGGGTCGGCCACGTCGGTCACCACGTACCGGACCCCGAAACCGGGAACGGGATCCGCGTCGGTGACCTTCGCGAACAGGCTCGGCGGCGCGCCGACGGGCAGTGGCGTCGCGGTGCACGGCTTGCCGTCGGTCACCGGGTCGGTCGCCGCGCTCGGCGGCGTGTTGTAGGTGACCTGCACGGACATCGGCGCGTACCGGCGGCCGTACCCGGTGTCGTACTGCCTGCCGCCCGCCATGCGCAGCGCGAACGTGGCCTTCTCCTGGCCCGCGGCGACGGCCTTGGTGACGGCGTCGCTGACGTCCCAGCTCACGTGCGCGTGGCACTCGCCGGTCACCCTGGTGTCGAACCGGGTGAGCTCCTCGGGCGCGCTGAACCACGTGGGCTGCTCGGCCACCTTCGTCTGCCACAGCTCGACCGACCTGGGCTTGGCGCAGTCGGTCACCGCGGTCTCGCGCGAGTACACGGCGGCGCTGATGATCCTGTTGCCGCGCAACTGCTTCAGGTCGACGGTGACGTACGCCTTCGAGGAGTGGAACCGGTTCTCCGCGTCCCGCCAGGCGCCGACCGGCGAGTCCTGGCCCGTCCACGTCCGGGCGGGTTCGCGCAGGTCGGTGTGGCCCTGGCCGGTGATCGGCAGAGTTCGCGGCACCGCGGCGGCGGCGGAAGCCGGTGTCACGGCGAACACCGTGACACCGGCAGCGATCAGCAGCGTGCTCAACGCACGTCTCATGTCTTTCCCCCAGAGAAATGCCGGCCCCCAGGCCGGATCGGGGCAGACGATACGTCAGCAGCACCTCGCCTGAACAGCGGGAAAAGGTTCCTTCGCCGCGATCTCCACGTCCGCGAGCATCCGCTGCCGTTCGGCGGGCCCGAGCACGCGGCCGCGCGTCAGCACGGTGTGGATCCGCTGCGTGTTGCGGATGTCCGCGAGCGGGTTGCCGTCCAGCACCACGAGGTTCGCCTCCGCGCCCGGCACCAGCCGGATGCCGCGGGTGCCGGCCCGCAGCGCCGCCGCCGGCGACAGGCCCGCCTCGACCAGCAGCTCCAGCTCGTCGTGCACCGAGAATCCCGAGAACGAGTACGGGTTGCCCGCGTCCGTGCCGACCAGCACCTCGACCCCGAGCTCGTGCATCTCGGCGACCTGTTCCGCGCGACGGCGGAAGAACTCGGCCTGTTCCCGGATCTCCTGCGGTGTCACCGGAACCCACCGCTTGAGGCCGTCACGCCAGAGGTCGCGGTAGAACGCGGGCACGTACTTCATCCGCGGGTCGTTCTCGAACCGGTCGGCCGGACTCGAGTAGACCCGCATCGCGACCAGGGTCGGGCACAGCGCGGAACCGTTGCGGCGCAACCGTTTCGCGAGCTGAACGGCCTTGCCGCGGCGATGGGTGAGGGTGGCCTGGCGTTCGAACTCCAGCACCTGCTCGAACCACGCGAACGGGTCCGCGGGGTCGAGCGGCAGCGTCGCGATCGCCTGGCGCAGCTCGGTTTCCGCCGCGCTGGTGGCGAGCGGCAGGCCGTACACGTGCTCGAACGTGCGCTGCCCCAGGTCGCTCGCGTCGCCCAGCGCCACGTGGTCCGAGCAGTGGCCGGCGAACGTGATGTCGTGCCGCGAACACTCGTCGGCGATCGCCGCGAGCGTCGGCCGGTTCAGGTACGAGTACACCTTCACGAAGTCCGCGCCCTGCGTCTTCGCGTCCCGCACGGCCTGCCTGCCCTCGTCCGGCGTGCTGACGATCAACGCGCCGGGCAGCGTGGAGTGCGGCCCGTCGATGATCGAGCTGCCGACGACCAACCGCGGCCCGAACACCTCACCGCGCTCGATCCGGTCGCGCAACGCGTAGATCGGCGGGAAACCCCACATCTCCCGGATGCCGGTCACGCCGTTGACCAAGCACAACGGCAGTGTGATCCGGTCCAGGAACGCGCCGTGCACGTGCATGTCCCACAGGCCTGGGATGACGAACTTCCCGGCCAGGTCCAGCACCGCCGCCCCGCGCGGCAACGGCAGGTCGCACGATCCGACCGCGAGAACCTTGTTGTCCGCCAGCACGATCGTGGCGTCGGAGCGGGTGTGCGCGGCGTCGACGAGCGTGACGCCGCGCAGTGCGGTGACGCTGACGGCGGCCGCGGCCCGGCCCGGTGCGAGCAGGCCGATCCCTGCTGCCGCACCGAGTCCGCCCAGCCAGCCGAGCACTTCACGTCGGGTGGTGTCAGTCATGTCGGTCAACCAACACCCTGACGTTGCGGCAGACTCAACTCCGCTTCTGGTAACCGACCTGCCGCAACAACGCCTCCAGGTACGCCTCCAGCTCCGCCGCCGTGCTCTGCCTCGGACTGGTCAGCGAGTGGTAGAAAAGCGCACCTCCGACCATGTCCAGCACGATGCCCAGGTCCGTACCGGCCGGAAATCCGGGACGCAGCAGCTCCTTCAGCGCGGCCCGGCGCGGTGCGATGAACAGCTCCCAGTACCGCTTCATCAACTCGAAGTTGTCCGCCGACGCGCCCACGATCCGGCGCAGCAGCTGGACTGCCGCCGGGGTGGACAGCAACGCGGCCCAGCCCTTGACCGTCTCCTCCGGCGGCGCGAGGAGGATCCGTTCCGGATCGAGCGCCGCGACCTCCCGCGGCAGCTCGATCACGCTGAACAGCAGGTCTTCCTTGGTGGCGAAACGGCGGTAGACCGTCGCACGGGTCACGCCCGCGCGACGGGCCACCTGCTCGATCGACGTGCCGTCGAGGCCGCGTTCCAGGAACAGCTCGAAGGCGGCTGTCAGGATCGCGTTGTCCGCCTCGGGGTCGCGGGGACGCCCAGCACTTCGTTCAGCCACTCGGCAAGCCTTTCCGGTGAGGACGGGCCGCGCCACGCCAGGTGCCCGTCCGGGCGTACCAGCAGCGTTTCGCCGGCGCGTTCATGGTGCACGACGTCCCCCAGCCGCTCCCGCGCCACCTCCAGGCACGTCGCTGGTCCCGCCAGGACCCACCTCCCGGTTCGCACGAACGCGGGAACCCGCTCGCCGCCGCGCCGCCCGGACGCCAGCGGGCCGGAGTACTTCACGTCCAGCTGCGAGGTGAACCGCACGAGCCGCCGCTGCACGAACGGCAGGCCCAGCAACGGCCACAGCACCCGGTCCCTGATCGTCCGCGTGACGACACCCGGCCCCATCGCCAGTCGCGTCGCCGGTGTGGTCGAGGCGAGCACCCGCGCGCCGACCGGCCTGCGTTCGGTCTCGTAGGTGTCCAGCAGTTCTTCGGAAGCCCTGCCCTGCACCACGAGCGCGAGCTTCCACGCCAGGTTGTCCGCGTCGCCGAGCCCCGTGTTCATCCCCTGTCCGCCCAACGGGCTGTGGATGTGCGCTGCGTCCCCGGCGAGCAGGACGTTCCCGCGCCGGTAGGTCGCCGCCTGCCGCCGGTGGATGCGGAACGTCGACTCCCACTCCACCTCCTCGATCGGCCCCGGCGTCCACCGCTCTCCGTTGGGCGACATCACCCGCCAGATGCCGCCGGGCAACGGGAAGACGCTCGTGATCGACGCCCCGTCGACGAACAGGTGGATCGACTCGCGGTCGAGGTCCCACTCCGCGTGCAGGTCGCGCAGGAGGAAGTTCTCCATCACCGACTCGCCCTCGAACGCGATCCCCGCCTCCTTCCGCACGGCCGAGTGGGCGCCGTCGCAGCCGACGAGCCAGTCCCACCCGGAGACAGCGGAGACCGGCGTGTTCCACTCGATCTCCACGCCCAGCGCGGACAGCCGGTCGCGCAGCCGTTCCTCGACCCAAGCCTGCGACACGATCAACTGACCCGCGTCGCGCAGGAAACCCATGTCCAGCGCCACCGCCCCGTTGATCCGCAACGCCCGCAGCCGCACCGCCTTCTCCGGCAGGTCGCCCAACGCGCCCAGCCTCGCCAGCACCTCGACGCCGCGCGGCTGCAACCCCAACGCCCGTGACGTCGTGGCCGGCCCGTCCGCCTGGTCCACGACCCGCACGTCCACCCCGAACTGCCTGAGCCCGCACGCCAGCGCCAAGCCGGTCGGACCCGCCCCCGCAATGATGACCATACGAATACAGTACAGCTCTGTATTCAAATCGCGCCAGCAAGAAGGCCCGCCGTGAGACGGGCCTCGGTGCTCAGTGCTTCGTCAGGGTCGGCTCAGCCTGAGAAACGGCGGACGAACCGTTTCTGCCACGGCGTCTCGACGGCGCGCTTGTTGTAGTTCGCGCGCACGTACGCGACGGCTTCGGTGTTCGGAACGCCGTCCAGCGTGACGAGGCAGGACATCGCGGTTCCGGTCCGGCCGTGACCGCCGCTGCAGGCGATCTCGACCCGTTCGGTCTCGGAGCGCTCGAGCAGTTCGCGCAGGGTCTTGACGAATGCCGCGCGGTCGGCGGGCAGCCAGAAGTCCGTCCACTTGACCCACTTGCTCTCCCACTCCACCGGAGCGGGTTCCTTGCCCTGCAGGTAGATCCCGAACTCGGGCTGCTGGCCTGCGGGAAGAGGGTTTCGCAGGCCACGGCCGCGGATCAGCCGCCCCGAGGGCAGACGCAGGATCCCAGGCGTGTCAGCGCTCCACGTCCCGTTCGTCATTCGAGCACCTCGCTGGTGGCCGCTCAACGCTCGACGCGAGGGATGATCTGCGTCGAGTCGTCCTGGACGTGCGCCTGCATGACCTGGGTGATGTCGTCCGCCTCTTCCTGCAGGAGCGACTTCTTCTCCTTGCGCGCCTTGATCACCTCGAAGATGATCGGCACGACCGAGAGCAGCACGATGGCGATGAGCGTGATCTCGAGGTTCTTGCGGATGAACTCGACCTGGCCGAGGAAGTAGCCCAGCACGGTCAGACCCGCGGCCCAGGCCACACCGCCGATCGCGGAGTAGGTGAAGTACTTCTTCGGATCCATCCGCCCGACACCGGCCATGGCCGTGATGAACGTGCGGACGATCGGCACGAACCGCGCGAGGACGATGGCGCGCGGGCCGTACTTGTCGAAGAACTCCTGCGTCTTGTCGACGTACTCCTTCTTGAAGATCTTCGACTCCGGCTTGTTGAACAGCGCCGGACCGGCCTTGCGGCCGATGTAGTAGCCGGCGACGTTGCCGATGAACGCGCACACCGTCAGCAGCACGCAGACGACCCAGAGGGGCGTCGAGATGTGCCCTGCCGCGACGAAGAGACCCGCCGTGAACAGCAACGAGTCGCCCGGCAGGAAGAACCCGACGAGCAGCCCGCACTCGGCGAAGACGATCAAGCACAGCCCGACGAGCATCCACGGGCCGAGCATCGTCAGCAGTTTTTCGGGATCCAGCCAGTCAGGGCCCAATGCAATCGTCACGGCCACAACGGTACAGGTCAGCTGAGCGTGATCACTGCGGCCACCGTGCCCGCTGCCAGGCCCAACAGCAGCGCGAGGCCCAGCACCCACCACACCGGCAGGTGCGCGTGGCCCTCATCGGCAATTGGGACAGGTACGGCAAATCCGGCATTCGTGCTGGTCGCCTGCGCTCGCAGCGCGTCGGTCACCAGTCGCTCCGGATCGTCCGCCATCCACCTAGTCCTTGACCCACTCGCCCCTGACCATCACGTCCCTCGGCTTCAATTCTGCATCGAGAACGACGATGTCGGCCGCGCAACCCGGCTGCAGCTTGCCGGTGTCGAGGCCGAGGAGCTCCGCGCCGCGGGTCGAGGCCGCGTACGCCGCCTCCACGAGCGAGAGCCCGCAGGAGTTGACGGCGTTGCGGAAGGCCATGTCCATCGTCAGCGTGCTGCCCGCGAGCGAAGCGCCGCCCGCCAGCGTCGGCACGCCGTCGACCACCCGGACCTCCAGCCCGCCGACGTCGTACACGCCGTCACCGACACCGGCCGCCGCGATGGCGTCGGTGATCAGGACCGTGCGCTTCGGGCCGGCGTGGCGCGCGGCCAGGCGGACGGCGGTCGGGTGCAGGTGCACGAGGTCGCAGATGAGCTCGACGGTCACGCGTTCGTCGTCCAGCAGTGCGCCGATCGGGCCGGGCTCGCGGTGGTGCAGCGGCCGCATGCCGTTGAACAGGTGCGTCGCCACGGACGCGCCGGCGTCGACGGCGGGGCGGACCTGCGCCTCGGTCGCGTCGGTGTGGCCGATGGCGGCGATGACGCCCGCGTCCACGAGCTGGCGCACGGCGGGGACCGCGCCCTCCAGCTCGGGGGCGATCGTGATCATCCGGACGGTGCCCTTGCCCGCGTCGAGCAGCTTCGTCACGGCCGTGTGCTCCGGCGGGCACAGGATCGCCGGGTCGTGCGCACCGCAGCGGGCGGCGCTGAGGAACGGGCCCTCCAGGTGGACGCCCGCGACGACGCCCTCCTGCACCAGCTCGGCCAGCGCGGACACCTGGTCGGCCAGCTCCGGCACCGGACGTGACACCAGCGACGCCAGCAGCGTCGTCGTGCCGTGCTTGCGGTGGGCCGCGGCGGCCCTGCGGACCTTGGCCGGGTCACTGCTGGTGAACGCGTCACCACCGCCACCGTGGCAGTGGATGTCGACGAACCCCGGCACGACCGTGCCGCCGCCCACGTCGGTCGTCGGGCCGTCGGGGGCCGGGCCCTCGCCGACCGCGACGATCCGGCCGTCCGCGACGCTGACCCACCCGTTCTCGAGCACCCCGTCCGGCGTGACGACCCGACCGTTGGTCAGGGTCACCTGGACAGGTCCACCCCACGTGCTCATGACGCCTCCAGCATGTCGATGGCCAGCAGCGCCGCGCCGAGGAAGCCCGCCTCGTCGCCGAGCGCCGCGAGCCGCAGCTCCGGTCGGCGCTGGAAGGCGATCAGCCCGTCCAGCCTGTCCCGCAACGGGTCCACCAGCAGATCTCCTGCGAGTGCGAGCCCGCCGCCGAGCACCACGGCTTGAGGGCCGAGCAGCGTCGCCAGGACCAGGATGCCCCTGGCGAGCGCGTCCACGGCCTCGTGCCACACGGCGACGGCGTCGGGCTCCCCGTTCTTCACCCGACCGGCGACGTCAGCGGCGCCGTTGACGGGGGTGCCGGTACGTGCGGTGTACCGGCGGGCGATCGCCGCGGAGGACGCCACCGTCTCCACGCAGCCGATCTGGCCACACGCGCAGGGCACGCCGTGGCCGACGTTCACATGTCCGATCTCACCGGCGTAGCCGTCGCCGCTGAAGATCTTCCCGTCGAGCAGCAACGCGCCGGCGATCCCGGTGCCGATGGGCATGATCACCGCGTTGCGCAGGTCCTTCGCGGCACCCATGCGGCTCTCGGCCAGCCCGGCCGCGCGCACGTCGTGACCGAACGCGACGGGCACGCCCAGCCGTTCGGTGAGGACGGCGCTGAACGGGAACTGGCTCCAGGGCAGGTTCGTCGTGTACACGCCGACACCGGCGGCCTCGTCCACGATGCCCGGCGCCACGACCCCCACGGCGTCGATCTCGTGCTCGCAGGCCTGCCTGAGCTCGCCGACGAGCTCGGCGATCACGGCGAGGAGGGGCTCCAACTCACCGGGAGTCGCCCGGCGCGCGTGCTTCTCCGCCGCCACCGCGTCCGAGCTGCCGGCGACCAGCGCCGCCTTGGTTTCGGTGCCACCGATGTCGACGGCGACCACGTGTCTGCGTGCCACGAGAACAGATCCTGCGGCATCGGAGCCCTATTGGTCTATACCAAGTACCGGATTGGGGCGTGTTCGTACCACGTGAAACCACTCTCACCGGGCAAAACGGCCAGGGGTCAGGCGGATGCGGCCCGCGTCCTCTGAGGGGCGGGCCGCACCGTGACGAGCGTCGTGACGCCTCAGCCGGCCATGATCTTCTGGAGTGCGTCGAGAGCCCGGGACGCCGTCGACTTCACGGTGCCCTTCGAGATGCCGGTGGCCTCCGCGATCTCGGCCTCCGACAGGTCGCCGTAGTAGCGCAGCACGAGCACCTCGCGCTGACGCGGCGGCAGCTGCTGCAACGCCTTGACCACGGCCTGGTGCTCCGCGGTCAGCATCGCGAGCGACTCGGCCGACCGCGCGTTCGCCACGTGCGGCGGGGTGTAGTCGCGGGCGGTCTTGCGCCGGCGCAGCACGCTGCGCGAGCCGTTGACCACGGCCGTGCGGAGGTAGCCCACGGCCGCCTGGGCGTCTCGCAGGCCCTTCCAGTTGCGGTGGAGGCCGGTGAAGGCCTCCTGCACCACGTCCTCCGCGGTCGCGGGCTCGTCCACGAGCAGCAACGCGAGCCTGATGAGGCGCATGCGGTGCTGCTTGTACAGGTCTTCGAGCGTGAGCGGCCCTGTGGGAGGTCCTGCGACGCCGTCCTTGATTCGCAGGTTGGTCAGGGTGTCCTGCACGGTGCGCGGGGTTTCTTCGCCAACCACAAGGTAGGACGGTACCGGTCAGCGTCGCTACGGTGGTCGCATGGCCCGCTTTGCAGTCGAATTGGTGTTCGGTCCCGATACCGAGAAGCGTCTCGCGGTACGCCCCGCACACCGCGAGCACATCGCCTCTCTCGCGGAGAAGGGCGAGGTCCTCGGCGCAGGTCCGTACGCGGACGACACCGGCGCGTTGATCATCTACGAGGTCGCGGACGAGGCCGCCGTGAAGGAACTCATCGCCGCCGACCCGTACACGCCCGCGAACGTCATCACCGAGTGGAAGATCCGCGAGTGGACTCCCGTTCTCGGTGCCTGGCTCAACGACTAGCTGCTTGACCGCCCGGTCCGACCAGGCCTGACGTGTCGCTGGCCGCCATCTGGCGGTCGGCGTCGGCCACCTCGGCGACCGCCTGGCGGTCCACGACCACCGGTGTGAACGCGCGGAAGTACTTCAGCGCACCCACCCAGCCGGGGACGTGGACCGCCTTCGCGCGTTTCTCGATGCCCCTGACCACGGCCCTGCCGACGTTGCGGACGGGGTACTTCTTGCCGGCGACGCCCGGCATGCCCTGCCGCAGCTTGCCGAAGACCGGGTGCTGGTCGGCGCTGTTGACCATGTCCGTGGAGATCCACGAGAAGTAGGCGGTGCCGACGTCCACGCCGAGGTGTCTGACCTCGGCGCGCAGGCTGTCTGCGAACGCCTCGCAGCCCGCCTTCGCCGCCGAGTAGGCCGCGTTGCCGGGGATGTGCACGATCGCCGCCAGCGACGACACGACCAGGCAGTAGCCGCGGCTGCGGATCAGGTGCGGCAGCGCCGTGCGGACCGTGCGCCACACGCCGAGCAGGTTGACCTCGATGACCCGTTCGAACGCCTTCGGGTCCATCGAGCGCACGAAACCGGTGGCGGCGATGCCCGCGTTCGCCACCACGACGTCGATGCCGCCGAAGTGCTCGGCGGCCTCCTGGAACGCCTTCTCGAGGGCGTCCCAGTCCGTGACGTCGGCTTCCCACGCCTTGCCGCCGGTCTGCCGGGCGACCTCTTCGAGCTGGGCCTTCTCGAGCCCGACGAGCGCGAGTCGAGCCCCGCGCGCGGCCAGTTGCCTCGCCACCTCGGCGCCGATGCCCCTGGCCGCGCCGGTGATCAGTACCACCTTGCCCGTGACGTCCATGCTGTCACGGTAACGCAACCTACTCCGAGTAAGCTACTGGCAAGTTAAATTGCGCTCAGGCGGTCCACCTCGGCCTGCGTCAGGTCGAGCGAGAGCACCGGGACGAGGTCTTGGAGCTGCTCCAACGTGCGGGCGGACGCGATCGGCGCGGCCACCGTCGGCTGCTGGGCGAGCCAGGCGAGAGCGACCGCGGCGACCGTCGTCCCGTGCGTCTCGGCCAGTTCGTCGAGCACCTCCAGCACCTGCAGACCGTGCTCGTCGAGGTGCTTCGAGGCCGCACCCGCCCGCGGGCTCTGCACCTGCACTCCCGGCCGGTACTTGCCGGTGAGGAAACCCCTGGCCAGCGAGTAGTACGGCACGGTCGCCAGGTCGTTCTTCGCGACGACGTCCCGCAGGTCGCCCTCGAACTCGTCGCGGCTCACCAGGTTGTACTCGGGCTGCAACGCCACGAACTTCGCGAAGCCCTCGCGCTCCTGGATCTCCAGCGCCCGCGCCAGCCGTTCGGCGGAGAAGTTGGACGCCGCGACGTACCGGACCTTGCCGTCGCGGACGAGCTGGTCGTAGGCGGCCAGCGTCTCCTCGAGCGGCGTGTTCGGGTCGTCGAGGTGGTTGTAGTAGAGATCGATGTGGTCGACGCCGAGCCGCTTCAACGAGCGTTCGGCACTGGTGAGGATCGTGTCGCGCTTCTGGTTCTTGAAGCCGGCGAGCATGCCGACCTTCGTCGCCACCACGATCTGGTCGCGGTCGCCACGCCCGGCCAGCCACTTGCCGATGATCGTCTCCGACTCGCCGCCGGAGTTGCCCTCCACCCAGGCCGAGTACACGTCGGCCGTGTCGAGGAAGTTCCCGCCCGCTTCGACGTAGGCGTCGAGCACGGCGAACGACTGGGTCTCGTCGGCGGTCCAGCCGAAGACGTTGCCGCCCAGGCAAAGACGCGAAACGTTCAGGTCGGTGGTGCTCAAGATCGGCATGAATCGAAAGTAGTCCGTGTCGCCGGAAAGGATTAGCGAGTTGTTGGGAAGTTCGGGGGCCCGAGGACGTCGCGCACGGCAGCCCCGAGCGGGTGGCCGCGAAGCTGCGTGCGCACGTCGCCGACCAGGTGGCGATCCAGTCGTCGAACGGCCGCTACGCCGAACTCGCCGGGGCGCAGCGGCTCAAGGGGTGACCTCGACGCCCTTCCAGAACGCCACGCGACCCCTGATCTGTGCCGCGGCCTCCATCGGTTCGGCGTAGTACCACGCCGCGTTGGCGTTCTCGGAGCCGTTGACGTGCAACGAGTAGTAGTTCGCCGTGCCCTTCCACGGGCAGAACGAGGTGTGGTCGGTCGCCTTCAGCACGGCCTGGTCCACGGACTCCAGCGGGAAGTAGTGATTGCCTTCGACGACCACCGTGTCGTCGCTCGACGCGATGATCTTGCCGTTCCACTGCGCGGTTGCCATGTCAACCACTATGCCCTTACCGGCGGGTAGCACGGACGGGCTGGTCAGCTGGCACTTGATCGTTCATGCCGCAGGGTCGGCCGCCGCGTTGGCCCCGTGACGCACCCTCGTAGGATGCGGTTGATACGGCGTTCAGGGCACCTGAGGAGGACGACCGATGCCCATCGCAACTCCCGAGGTCTATGCGGAGATGCTTGACCGGGCCAAGGCGAACGAGTTCGCCTACCCCGCGATCAACGTCACGTCTTCGGAGACGCTCAACGCGGCTCTGCGCGGATTCGCCGAGGCCGAGAGCGACGGCATCATCCAGGTCTCGACCGGTGGTGCCGAGTTCGCCTCGGGCACCAAGGTCAAGGACATGGTGACCGGCGCTGTCGCTCTCGCCGAGTTCGCGCACGTTGTCGCCGCGAAGTACCCGGTGAACATCGCGCTGCACACCGACCACTGCCCGAAGGACAAGCTCGACGGGTACGTGCGTCCGCTGATCGCGATCAGCCAGGAGCGGGTGGACAAGGGCGGCAACCCGCTCTTCCAGTCGCACATGTGGGACGGCTCGGCCGTGCCTCTGGAGGAGAACCTCCAGATCGCGAGCGAGCTGCTCGACCTCTCCGCCAAGGCGAAGATCGTCCTCGAGATCGAGGTCGGTGTCGTGGGCGGCGAGGAGGACGGCGTCGACAACGAGATCAACGACAAGCTCTACACGACGCCCGAGGACTACCTGAAGACCGTCGACGCCCTCGGCGCCGGTGAGAAGGGTCGCTACCTGCTCGCCGCGACCTTCGGCAACGTGCACGGCGTGTACAAGCCGGGCAACGTCAAGCTGCGCCCGGAGATCCTCAAGCAGGGCCAGGACGTGGCGGCGGAGAAGCTCGGCCTGCCCGCCGGCTCGAAGCCGTTCGACCTCGTCTTCCACGGCGGCTCCGGCTCGCTGCTGGAGGAGATCCACGAGGCCGTGTCGTACGGCGTCATCAAGATGAACATCGACACGGACACGCAGTACGCCTTCACCCGCCCGATCGCGGCGCACATGTTCCAGAACTACGACGGTGTGCTGAAGATCGACGGCGAGGTCGGCAACAAGAAGACCTACGACCCGCGCAGCTACCTCAAGGCAGCCGAGCAGGCCATGGCCGCCCGCATCGCCCAGGCGTGCGAGCACCTCAAGTCGTCGGGCCGCATGATCGCGGGCTGATTTCAGAGTGCACGCGGGGACCTTTCGTTCGCACTGAGTGAACGAAAGGTCCCCGCGTGCGTTTCAGCTGAGTTTGAGGCGGGAGGCGAGCAGTTGGGCTTCCGGGCGGTGGATGAGCAGGTCGCCGACGGTCCAGAGGACCGCTAGAAGGACGGCGGTGACCGCCGCCGACGCGAACGCGATGGGCGGTCCCCACAGGTACTCCTGCTGGAACCAGATGCCGACGTACCCGACGGTCGTGACGGCCGCGGAACCCAGCACGGCCGCGGCCGGCGTGGGCATCTTCACCACGTGCGCCGCGTCGATCGCGAGACCGACGAGGATCAGGAACAGCGGCACGGCGGACTTCGGGAAGTCGATGCCCGCGAGCAGCGGCCAGATCAGGCACCGGTACGCGACGTACCCGGTGGCGACGGCGGTGGCCGCCCACGGCCGGTCGATCGTGCGCCGCGCGATCACCAGCACGATCGCCGCCGCGACCAGGCCCCACACCGGGTAGACCCAGTCCGCGATGGGCAGTGCGAAGTGCACGACCGCCTCACGCCCGACCGGCAGTCCGAGCTGGTCGGCGGCGAACTGCAACAGGATCGGCTCCGCCTCGGGCCGTCCGCTGTCGTAGGCCTGCAACGCGCGCACGCCGTACTCCTGGTGCTGGTTGGGGAACCAGACGTTCTCCAGGAAGAAGAACCACAGCGCGACGAGCCCGAACGTGCGCATGGTGCCGTCCGGGAAGTACTTCATCCACCCGCGGATCGCGCCCGCGAGCATGACCGCCGTGCCGAGGTAGAGCAGCGCGTGCGATCCGCTCCACGACGTGATGTCGAGGCCGTTGACGCGGTGGTTGATCACGTCGATCGGCAGTGCGACGAGGAAGATCCCGCATCCGACCTGCATGAGCCGCAACGCGAGCTTGTCGGCGCCGTACCCGGTGAACGTGTGGAACAGCGTGAGCCCGACCACGATCACCGTGCCGACCGTGTTGATCAGATGCGGCGGCGCGAGGTCGTCGCGCAGCCACTTGAAGTGCCACGAGACGTCCCACGACGACCCGATCAGCTTCAACAGCAGGCCTAGGAGCCACAGCTGGTAGAGCTGCTTGGTGAGCGCCGCCGGTGTCTCCCTGCCCGGCTCGCCCCGCTCCCAGTACTGGTCCCGGAACTGCCTTGCCCCCTGCATCATCCGAACATCATGAGCGGACGTCGGGTTTCCAGGAAGGCGAAACCACCCTGGTTTTACCCTGATGTTTCCAATTCGTATGCACAACCGGGTGAACATCGTTGATCTGTTCGGCCCAGCGCGGAACCATGCCCGCCATGAGCAAGAAGATCGTCGCCGGAGTGCTCGTCACCGCGTTGCTGCTGGCCGTTGTGGCCGCGGTCATGAGGGTGTTCATCTCGTAGCTCGCGCTCGTGCGGCACGATGGGCCGCATGGTTGAGAACCTCCTCGGGCCCGAGCCGACCCGTCTCCCCGACCGTCCCGAGGCGCAGGCCGCCGCGGACGGCGGCACCGACCCCGCCAAGATCGTGCGGGCGTACCCGGACTTCTCCGAGGCCTGGGCCCTGCTGGCCGAACGCGCGCTGCACGCCGGCGACCCGGTCGCCGCCTACGCCTACGCCCGCACCGGCTACCACCGCGGCCTCGACCAGCTGCGCCGCTCCGGCTGGAAGGGCTTCGGCCCCGTGCCGTGGGACCACCGGCCGAACCAGGGCTTCCTGCGCGCGCTGGCCGCGCTGGCCCGTGCCGCGCGTGAGATCGGTGAGGACGAGGAGTGGGAGCGCTGCTCGAAGTTCCTCGCCGACTCCGACCCCAAGGCTTCTGCCGCGCTGGGTCTGGCCTGACGCAAGCGGTGGCCGGCCCCTGAGTTCCCCAGGTGGAACCAGGGGCCGGGCCGTTTCTCGCACGAGAGAGCACGCCGTGCCCAGGAGCAGCGACCTGGTCGGTCCCGCACCGGTGTGACGCTGGTCGTCACGGGCATGTGAACGAACACACCGCAGGTTGTGCCTGGTGGCCGCCTGACCAAGACTGGCGGCGTCAGTTGATCCAGGTCGGGAGAGTTCGTGGGTGCTGTCAGGGATGCGGTCGGGCGTGGGCTGACGCGGTGGCGCGGAGCCGCGCTGCCGATCGTCCAAAGTGCCCTGTCCGCCGGCCTCGCCTGGGTCGTGGCGACCCTCGTCATCGGGCACCAGCACCCGTTCTTCGCGCCGATCGCCGCCGTCGTCTGCCTCGGTGTCTCGCTGGGGCAACGGTTGCGGCGCGTCGGTGAGCTGGTCGTCGGCGTGTCGGTCGGGGTCGGTGTGGGCGACGCGTTGATCAGCTGGATCGGCAGCGGTCCGTGGCAGATCGCGCTCGTCGTCGGGCTCGCGATGTCGGCGGCGGTGCTGCTCGACGGCGGTTCGGTGATCGCTCTCCAGGCAGGCTCCTCCGCCGTCCTGGTCGCCACGCTGCTGCCGCCGAGCGCGGGTGGCGGGTTCGACCGGATGATCGACGCGCTGACCGGTGGTCTGGTGGGGCTCGCGGTGGCGGCGCTGCTGCCCGCCAACCCGGTCACCGTGGCCCAGCGGCAGCTCAGGGTGCTCACGAACACCCTCAGCGGTGCGTTGCGGACCCTCGCCGAGGCGCTGACGGAGAAGGACGCGGTCAAGGCAGCTGGGGTGCTCGCGGAGTTGCGGACCAGCCAGAGCACGATCGACGACTACAAGGCGGCGCTGCAGACCGGCAGCGAGATCACGAAGATCGCGCCCATCCGGTGGCGGTCCAAGGACGAGCTCGGCAGGTACCACACCGCGGCCGGGCCGGTGGACTACGCGATCCGCAACACCCGTGTGCTGGCGCGCAGGAGCATGGCGGCGCTCAAGGCCGACGAGCAGATCCCGGACGGCGTGCCGGACGTGCTGAAGGACTACGCGGACGCCGTCGACTGCCTCAAGGGCGAGCTGGAGAAGGGCAAGGAGCCCAAGCACACCAGGGAGGCCGTGCGAAACGCCGCGCGGCAGCTCACCGCGCGGCGTCTCGGTGGGGACGGGTTCTCGTCCAAGGTCGTGCTGGCCCAGATCCGCAGCGTGGCCGTGGATCTGTTGCAGGCCACGGGACTGAGCAGGAGCGAGGCGATGGAGGCGTTGCCGCCCCTCAGCCCTCCGGCCGGTTCAGCAGGCCCAGCAGCAGCGAGTGAACCGGCTCGTGATCACGAGGATCAGCCAGGGCGCACGAACCGCCCGTGACGGCGTACCACTCCTCCGCGCCCTCGTAGCGGACCAGCGCACGCAGCTTCCCGTCGTCGGAGAGTTCCGTGCAGAGCTCGAGGTCTCCCGTGACGACGCCGACCTCGTCGGTCATCACGCCGCCGGGACCCGCCACGAAAAGCGAGGAGAGTGACGCCATCAGCACCTTCCGAGCATGTCCGTCAACGCGGTCTTCTCCGACGAGTTCACGCTGAGCTTCCAGTAGTACTTGGTGTGTACCCACATCTTGGCGTAGGTGCACCAGTACGACGTCAGCGGCGGCTTCCAGGTGGCGGGGGTCTGGTCGCCCTTCGCCTGGTTCACGTTGTCGGTCACCGCGATCAGCTGCGGGCGCGTGAGGTCGTTGGCGAACGCCTGGCGCTGGGCCGTGGTCCACGACGACGCTCCCGACCTCCAGGCGGCCGCCAGCGGCACGATGTGGTCGATGTCCACGTCGGAGGCCGCGGTCCACGTCGCACCGTCGTACGGCGAGAACCAGCGGCCCGACGTGGCGGCGCACGACGAGTCGGTCACCACGTTGGTGCCGTCGCGCTTCAGCACGACCTCGCGGGTGTTGCAGGTGCCCGACTGAGTGATCCAGTGCGGGAACTTGTCGCGCGAATAACCCGTCATCGAGCCGTCGGCCCGAACGGTCAGGCCGGCGAGCTCGGACTTCGCGGTGTCGGCACTGGGGATGTTCGGCGGTGTCGCGAGTGCAGGGGAAACAAAACCGAGGGTGAGGGCCGCCGCGGCAACCAGAACACCAATGGTTCGGTTAACTTTTGACATCATCCCGACCTTCCTTGTTGGAAGTTTCGGGACCACCCTTAGTCACATTATGAAATTAGGCAATGCCTTTGGGTGACACTCAAGCGAATGACAAGTGCACGGCTAGACGCCTCGAACGAGCCTCAAGTCCTCGGTGTGCCGGTACCAGGTCCACTTGTCGACCGGCCGAGGGTGCTTGTGACCATCTAGAACGGCGGTCGTGGGCAGGCAGCCGAGCTGGAACGCGCGCGGCCGGCTCTCCTTCACCCTGGATCCGAGAAGGCGCTTGTTAACAATTCGCACTACCAGGCCGAGGCCGCCTTCCGGGTCCGGCGTGCACTCGATTCGCGACGCCTGCCCGCGCAGCACGTTGTCCGCGTCGCTGTAACCAACGCCACGAACGGGTGACAAAACACCCAGGCCCATCAACACGCCGCCGACGTCGTCGCGCACGAACGGGACGGGATCCACGTCACCGTTCAGGGCGATGTCCAACGCCCTGGCGGGATCCGGCGAAAGCCCCCACAGTGCCGCCACCACGGAGTTCTTGTCGATCGGCACGTAACCCAGCGCTACCGAGCCGAGTTTCTCCTTGCGCAGCAGGCGCAGTGCGACCGCAGCGAGGTCGGCGTCCGTGCCGAACACGACCAGTCGCTCCGCGTCCAGGTGGGGGTCGACGTGGTCCTTGCCGGGGCGTGCGGGAACGGCCTGCACGCCATCACGCTCCGTGATCATTGGCAACTGCGTGTTTCCGCAGGCCAACACGATTCCGTGCACGGTCATCTCCTGGTCTACCCTCGCTTACCGGCGTTCGCTCGAACCAGTCCAAGCGCTTGGAGTTTCACATGCCGGCCGTCGTGCTGATCGGTGCCCAGTGGGGCGATGAGGGCAAGGGCAAGGCCACCGACATCCTCGGTGAGCGTGTCCAGTGGATCGTCCGCTACCAGGGTGGCAACAACGCGGGTCACACCGTGGTCCTCCCGGACGGTCAGAAGTTCGCCCTGCACCTCATCCCGTCCGGCATCCTCACCCCCGGCGTGAAGAACGTCATCGGCAACGGTGTCGTCGTCGACCCCGGCGTGCTGCTCGAGGAGCTCGCGGGCCTGGAGGAGAAGGGCGTCGACACCAGCGGCCTGCTGATCTCGTCGGACGCGCACTTGATCATGCCGTACCACGTGGCCATCGACAAGGTGACCGAGCGGTACCTGGGCAAGGCGAAGATCGGCACCACCGGTCGCGGCATCGGCCCGGCCTACCAGGACAAGCTCGCCCGCGTCGGCGTGCGCGTGCAGGACCTGCTGGACGAGAAGATCCTGCGGCAGAAGGTCGAGGCCGCCCTGGACTTCAAGAACCAGGTGCTGGTCAAGGTCTACAACCGCAAGGCGCTCGACCCCGACCAGGTCGTCGACCAGGTGCTGGAGCGCGGTCAGCACTTCGTGCACCGCATCGCGGACACCCGCCTGCTGCTCAACCAGGCGCTGGACCGCGACGAGATCGTCGTGCTGGAGGGCTCGCAGGGCACCCTGCTCGACGTCGACCACGGCACCTACCCGTTCGTCACGTCCTCGAACCCGACGAGCGGTGGCGCGACCGTCGGCTCCGGCGTCGGCCCGACCCGCATCAGCACCGTGATCGGCATCCTCAAGGCCTACACGACCCGCGTCGGCTCCGGCCCGTTCCCGACGGAGCTCAACGACGACCAGGGCGAGTACCTGCGCAAGCAGGGTGGCGAGTTCGGTGTGACCACCGGTCGCAGCAGGCGCACCGGCTGGTTCGACGCCGTGATCGCCCGCTACGCCTCGCGCGTCAACGGCATCACCGACTACTTCCTCACCAAGCTCGACGTGCTGTCGGGCCTGGAGCGGGTGCCGGTCTGCGTCGCGTACGAAGTGGACGGTCGCCGCGTCGACGAGATGCCGATGACGCAGACCGACGTGCACCACGCCGTGCCGGTCTACGAGGAGCTCCCCGGCTGGTTCGAGGACATCTCGCACTGCCGCACGTTCGAGGAGCTCCCGGCCAACGCCAAGGCCTACGTCGAGTACCTGGAGAGCATCATCGGCGCCCGCGTGTCGGCGATCGGCGTCGGCCCCGGCCGCGACCAGACGATCGTCCGCCACGACGTGCTCAGCTGATCGCTCGCTGCGCAGCCTCGACCAGCGCGGTCTGCGTGACCTTGAGCTGTTCGATGCCCTTGAGGAACTCCTTCGTCATCGAGCCGTCGTCCGGGCCTCTGTCCCGGAAGACGAAGAGGCACGAGCGGGCGCCGCTTTCCAGCGCCCGCAACGCTTCGGTCCACGTGGCGGCGACCTTCGCGTCCGGTGGTTCCGGGAACTTCTCCCGCACCACCGGACCGAGCGCCTCGCACCCCGCCGCGATCGCCGCGGGATCCGCGGCCCGCACACCGGCGAACACCTTGTCGTTGGCCTGGATGACGGTCATCAGCCGGTCCTGACCACCGCCGTTCATCCACGTCTTCAACGCGTCGTCGGTGTTCCTCTCGGCCCTGGCCGGTGGCGGCTGCAGCGTCTGCGCACCCGGTGCCGCGGTCGGCCACCACACCGCCACCGCCACGCTCAGCACCGCTGTTCCGGCGGCCCAGATCGGCCGTGAGGGCGTGTAACCGCTCTGGCGGCCGCGTCCTCCCACGAGCAGGGCCGCGAGCGTTCCGAGGACCGGCAGAACCTGGTGCGGGCGCGTCGCCAGCACGCTGTCGACCTGCGAGCCGTTCAGGTGCGTCAGCCAGATCGCCCCGGTTCCGGCCAGCCCGATCAGCCACGCGGTGAACAGCGCCGCCACGCGGTCGAGACGGGCCACCAGCACCACGACGACCTGCACGGCCACGACTGCCGCGATCTGCCAGGCGGTGGCGACCAGAGGCGAACCCGCGGAGCCGAGCAGCACGACCGCGGCGACGGCCGGGACGGCGCCGATCACCCCGGCCAGCGCGGCGAAGCGGGGGAACTCCCGCCGCAGCACCAGCGGCACCAGCCACAGCAGTGCCAGTGCCACCACGGTCAGCACCCGGTTGAAGTTCAACAGGAACGGGATCACCACGGCGGTCAGGCCGATCTCGTTGAGCGGCGTCTGCGCGTAGCCGTGCAGGAGGTCCACGACCGGCGCGAGGTTGTCGCGCCAGACGGCTCGCGCCACCCGGATCTCGGGGAACCAGCCCAGCAACGTGTACGTGACCACGGCGATCGACAGTCCGAGGAACCATCCGTGCCACCGCGTGCGCACGAGCGTCGCGCAATGTCCTGCCCAGACCGTCACGAGGGTCGCGGTACCGCCCAGCGCGATCGCGGCGATGACGCTGTGCGGTGTCAACGGGAAGAGGTTCCTCAGGTCCAGCACGTCTCCGAGGGCAAGACCGAGTCCGATGGCGACACCGGGCCACGCGAACGTGCCGCGCCGCGGGCCGAAAGCCGCGCCCCGCCAGGCGATCAGGCCGATGAGCGCGGCCACCGGCACGGTCCAGACGATCCTCATGACCAGGAACGACTCGTTGCCTTCTCGGTACCAGGTCAGATCCTGCAGACCGGTGACCGCGTGCCACCACGCGAGCTGCACGGCCAGCGCGCTGCCGAGCGTTTCCCAGAAACCGGGCCGCAACAACGACTCCGGGTCTCGCATGACGGCCTGCCGACTTGCTGGAGCGGGGTGGTGGCCAAGCCATCGGCGCACGTCGCCGGTGGGTGGCAGCAGCCGGTACGGAGCAGGGTCACCGGTCCACCGGACGACCAGCGCGTCGGCGTGCTTCTCCCGCGCCCGCAGCACAGCGACGCGAGCGGCGTACACCAGCAGCACCAGCACAGCGAGGTGCCACAGCACGGTGAAGGAGGTCCAGCCGGTGGGGAACAAGGGCAGCTGGAACGGGGCGAAGTTCCGCACGAGCTGGTTCAACCAGGTGAACGCGTAGGGCGTCAGCACCACGACGACGAAGGCGCGCCAGATCGCCAGAGTGGCGTAGGTGATCGTGACGTCGTTGCGGACATGGGCGAGTTCGTGCAGCACGATCGCGCGGAACGACGTGGGTTCGATCCGGCGCAATGCCACCATGCCGACGTTGAGCGCGACGTACTTGCGGCGGTGCGTGCCGAACGCGACGCCGCCCGCTCGCATGTTCGTCCGGTCGATCAGGAAGGTCGGGGCCTTGGTGAGGCCGGCCTCCGCGACGAGTTCGGCGAGCGGCTCGACCAGTTCTTCCGGAACGGGAACCAGGTCTCGCCGGTAGCGCAGCCACGCCGGGCGCAGCGCGTAGATCAGCGCCGCCACCGCGAAGAGCAGCACCAGGCCGCCGACGAGCCACAGGGCGCGGCCGCCGAAGTACGTCGCCATGCAAGACCGATAAGCGTCCCATTTGGACTGATCGGGATCGACCTCGAAGTTCGAGGTGAGGTAGAGGCCTGACTGGACCTGGCAGCGCGAGTCGTCGAGCGAGGTGGCTGCGGGCCACAGGGCCGCGTACAAGCCGAAGACCTGCAACGTGGTCGCGACCGCGAGCAGCACCAGCGACGCGAACCTCAGCGTGGTGCCCGTGGGCACACCGGATCTGTCCCCCTCCTGATTCATGTCCAAATGATGATCGTCGTGCTGCCCGCTGTCACTCAGCCGTTAGCAGGAAACCGCCCTTTCCGACTATGTCGATGGCAGACGCTTTTTCACGATTTGGGCGTCGTTGACTCACGCCTTCCACTCGCCTGTACTTCTGCGCCGTGACCCTTTCACTCGTTCGAAAACCTGCGCGGCAGCTGCGCTGGATCAGCCCGGTGGCGCTGGTCCTGCTGTGGCAACTCGCCAGTTCAACGGGTGTGCTGCCGCCCGAGAAACTCGCTTCTCCGCTGACCGTCGCGCAGTCCGCGGGTGAGCTGATCGCCGACGGCCAATTGCTCGACGCATTCACCGTCTCGCTCGGGCGCGTTTTCTTCGGATTTCTCATCGGGGCCGCGGTCGGGGGCGCATCGGGTCTCGTCTCCGGTCTTTCCCGGTGGGGTGAGACTTTGCTGGATCCACCGGTTCAGATGTTGCGCACGCTGCCGCACCTCGGGTTGATCCCGTTGTTCATCCTGTGGTTCGGCATCGGAGAGGAACCCAAGCTCGCGCTGGTCGCGTCCGGTGTGGCGTTCCCGCTCTACCTGAACCTGCACGCCGGCATCCGGCAGACCGACCCCGGACTGGTCGAGGCCGCTCGCGTCCTGGGCTACAGCCGGTTCGAACGGGTCGTGCACGTCGTGCTGCCGTCCGCCGTGCCGCAAACCCTGGTGGGACTGCGGATCGCGCTCGGCACCGCGTGGCTGTCGCTGATCGTCGGCGAGCAGATCAACGCCGACGCGGGCCTCGGCTTCCTGATCAACAACGCCCGTGAGTTCCTCCGCACCGACGTCGTGGTCGTCGGCCTCGTGGTCTACGCGCTGCTCGGCCTCACGACGGACGCCCTGGTGCGGGTGCTGGAGAGGAGGATCCTGCGATGGCGAACCCGGTGAGTGTTCGTGGTCTGCACAAGGCATTCGGCGCGCGAACCGTACTGGACGGCATCGATCTCGAGATCGCGCCCGGCGAGTTCGTGGCGCTGCTCGGACGCAGCGGCTGCGGCAAGTCGACGTTGCTGCGCATCCTCGCGGGCCTGGACCGCGACGTCGAGGGTGCGGCCGAAGTGCAAGGCACGGTGTCGATCGCGTTCCAGCAGCCGCGCCTGCTGCCGTGGCGCAAGGTCTGGCGCAACATCGCGCTCGGCCTGCACCGGCCGGACGGCCGCTCGGTCGCCTTGAAGGCGCTGGAAGAGGTGCGGCTGGCCGGCCACGCCGACGCCTGGCCGCTGACGTTGTCCGGTGGTGAGGCGCAACGGGTCTCGCTCGCGCGGGCACTCGTCCGCGAACCCGACCTGTTGCTGCTGGACGAGCCGTTCGGCGCGCTGGACGCGTTGACCAGGCTCGCCATGCACCACCTGGTGGAAGACCTGTGGGCCGAGCACCGGCCCGCCGTCCTGCTCGTGACGCACGACGTCGACGAGGCGTTGCTGCTGGCCGACCGGGTCCTCGTGCTCGACGAGGGCCGGATCGTCGCGGAGCACCACGTCGACCTGCCCCGCCCGCGCCGCCGGGCTTCCGTTGTGGAGCAACGCACCCGCGTGCTCGCCGATCTGGGAGTGGATGTTGAAACAGCTGCTTAGCCTCCTCGCTGCGATCTTGTTCACGACCGGGTGTGCCGCGACCGCGCAGGACACCCCGCCCGGTGAGGTCGTGCTGAAGGTTGGTGACCAGAAGGGCGGGGCGAAGGCGCTGCTCACGGCCGCCGGTCTGCTGGGCGACTTCCCGTACAAGATCGAGTGGTCGACGTTCACCTCCGGTCCGCCGCTGCTGGAGGCCGCCTCGGCCGGTGCGATCGACCTCGGCGGAGTCGGCAACACACCGCCGATCTTCGCCGCCGCGGCCAACGCCAGGATCGCCGCGGTCGGAGCGTCGAAGGGCGAGGTCGAGGCCGACGCGATCCTGGTCCAGGAGAACTCGCCGCTTCGCAGCGTCAGCGACCTGAAAGGCAAGAACATCGCCGTCGCCAAAGGCAGTTCGGCACACGGCCAGGTGCTGCTCACGTTGCGCGCCAGCGGTTTGACGACCAAGGACGTCACGCTGAACTTCCTGCAACCGTCGGACGCCTACAGCGCGTTCACCCAGGGCAAGGTCGACGCGTGGGCGGTCTGGGACCCCTACACCGCGCAGGCGCAGCAGGAGGCCAAGGCGCGCGTGCTGACCACTGGTGAGGGCAGGTCGAACGGGTACGGGTTCCAGGTCGCGGGCCGCAAGGCGTTGGACGACAAGGGGAAGACCCCGGCGCTCAAGGAGTACCTGGTCCGCTACTACAAGGCGCAGAAGTGGGCCGACACGCACCGCGAGGAGTGGGCGAAGGCGTGGGCGGCGGAGACCGGTCTCAAGTACGAGGTCGCGCTGGCCGCGGTGAACCGCAACGGCGACCTGCCGGTGAAGATCGACGACACGCTGATCAAATCCGAGCAGGAGCTCGCGGACGCGTTCGCCGAGGACAAGACGTTGCCGGGCAAGGTCGACTTCGGGAAGTTCGTCGACACGAGGTTCCAGGGAGATCTGGCATGAGCATCACGCTGCACTGGTTCCTGCCGACGTCCGGTGACGGGCGCACGGTCGTGGAGCACTTCCACGCTCAGCGGGCAGCCAAGAGTTCCCACGCCCGTCGTGAGCCGGACATCGACTACCTGGCGCAGATCGCGCGCACGGCGGAGCAGGTCGGGTTCACCGGCGTGCTCACGCCGACCGGCACGTGGTGCGAGGACGCGTGGCTGACCACGTCCGCGTTGATCGCGCAGACCAGGACGCTCAAGTTCCTCGTGGCGTTCCGGCCGGGCGTGCTGTCGCCGACGCTGGCCGCGCAGATGGCCGCGACCTACCAGCGGATCTCGCGCGGGCGGTTGCTGCTCAACGTCGTGACCGGCGGTGACTCCGTTGAGCAGCAACGGTTCGGCGACTGGCTCGACCACGACCAGCGGTACGCGCGCACCGACGAGTTCCTCCAGGTCGTGCGCGGCATCTGGACCGGCGAGCCGTACTCGTTCTCCGGCGAGCACTACCAGGTGCGGGACGCCACGGTGCTGGCCGCGCCGGACCCGGTGCCGCCGATCTACTTCGGTGGCTCGTCCGACGCCGCGCTGCCGGTGGCGGCCGCACGGGCGGACGTGTACCTGACCTGGGGCGAGCCACCGCAGGACGTGGCCGCGAAGATCGCGCGGGTGCGGGCGCTCACGGACCGGCCGATCCGGTTCGGCATCCGGCTGCACACGATCAGCCGCGACACCTCGGCGGAGGCGTGGGCGTCGGCCGCCCGGCTGCTCGACGCGCTGGACCCGGCGGCGGTGGCGAAGGCGCAGGAACAGCTGCGCGCGTCGGAATCCGTTGGGCAGCAACGGATGGTGGCCCTGCACGGCGGCGACCTGAGCCGGGGCGTCCGCGGTCTGGAGATCCACCCGAACCTCTGGGCGGGGGTCGGGCTCGTGCGCGGTGGCGCGGGCACGGCGTTGGTCGGCTCCCACTCGGAGGTCGCCGACCTCGTCGAGGAGTACCACTCCGTCGGGATCGAGGAGTTCGTCCTCTCCGGCTACCCGCACCTGGAGGAGGCCTACTGGTTCGGTGAGGGCGTGCGGCCCCTGCTGGCGCAACGAGGGTTGCTGGACAGGGACCGCACGCTGGTGCTCAGCGCTTGATCTTGGCCTCGACGGCGGTGTCGGGGTTGTCCGCGAACAGTCCGTCGATGCCCTGCTTGAAGAACAGGTCGTACTCCTCGAAGGCCCGGCCGTACGCGGCCGGGTCGGTCGAGGACCGGAAGTCCGCCGGCAGGAACGAGTTCTCGTTGCGGAACGTCCAGGCGTGCACGATCAGCCGAGCCTTGTGCGCGTCCTGGACCAGGGTGGTCGGCTGCTGCAGGAACCCGGCGGCGTCACGCGGGATGATGCGGTCCTTCGTGGCGCCGATGCCGTCCGCGTAGGTCGCGATCTCCTTCAGTCCCGCCGGGGTGACCATGTCGCTGTAGGTGCGCTTGTCGCCACCGGCGACGAAGTCGTACGGGGCACCAGAGGCGTTGATCAGCTGGACGATCGGCACCCGCAGCGACCTGTTGAGCTGCTTGAGGTTCGCCACCTCGAACGACTGCACGTAGACCTTGGCGCCCCTGTGGTTGAGGCCGTTGCGGTTGAGCGCGTCGACGAGCTTCGGCTCCAGCGCGAGACCGATCGACTGGAAGTACGTCGGGTGCTTGGTCTCCGGGTAGATGCCGATCTCGCGGTGCAGCTCGCGGGACAGGCGCTTGGTGAGGTCGACGACCTCCTGGAACGTTGGCACCTCGAAGCGGCCGTCGTAGAGGGTGTTGCGCGGCCGGATCGCGGGGATGCGTTCCTTGGCGCGCAACGTCTTCAGCTCGGCGAGCGTGAAGTCCTCCGTGAACCAGCCGGTGACCGGGGTGCCGTCGATGACCTTCGTCTTCTGGCGGTCGGAGAACTGCGTCCTGGTCGAGACGTCGGTGGTGCCGCCGATCTCGTTCTCGTGCCGGGCGACCAGCTGACCGTCCTTCGTGGACACCAGGTCGGGCTCGACGAAGTCGGCGCCCATCCGTGCCGCGAGCTCGTAGGACGCGAGCGTGTGCTCGGGCCGGTACGCCGACGCGCCGCGGTGCCCGATGACGATCGGGCCCTTGTCGTCGTGTGCCTCGGCCGAGGGCAGGGACGCCACCACCGCACCCGCGAAGACGAGGACCGCGGCGGCTAGACCTCTCCGGAACATCGTTCGACCTCCCAGTTCGTGTTGAGAGCGCACCCAAGCATCGCAACACGAATCGCAGGTGAACGGTTACTCACGGGACAGTGCGGCTTCCTCCAGGTCCAGTTCGCGCAGCACCCGGAACAGGACCTCGTCATCTATCTCGCCGGCGTCCCGCGCCTTGATGAACTCGTCGCGTTCCGCGCTCAGCATCACCCTGCGCAGCCTCCGGTACGCGGCCGCCGGGCTCTCCTCCTCCTGGCGCCCGAGCCGTTCCCACGCGGCGTTGCCCCGGTGCTCAGCCAGCGCCCGCAGCTGGTCGCGCACGTGCTCGGGCACGTCCTCGATCTCCTCGTCCAGCCTGGTGACCGCCGCCTGCGCCGCCCGGTGCTGGATCTGGGCCTCCGCCAGCGCGTCCTTGCGGGCGTCGTCGCCCTCGAACCCGATCTTGTTGATCACCCACGGCAGCGTTGTGCCCTGCAGCAGCAAGGTCGAGACCGTGACCACGAAGGCGCAGAACAGGATGATCTCGCGGCCGGGCACCTCCGGCGGGATCGCGGCCGCGGCGGCGAGCGTGACGACACCGCGCATGCCCGCCCACGCGATCACCGTCACCTGACCCAGATGGGGCCACCGTTCTTTCTCGCGAAGGCGTTTGGACAGGAAGACCGGCAGGTAGGAGGCCGGGTACATCCACACGAACCTGGCCAGGACCGTCGCCAGCAGCACGGCACCGGCGCCCAGCAGCAGTCCGGCGTTCAGGTCGACGTCGTTGATGATCGTCGACACCTGCAGGCCGATGAGCGCGAAGACGAACGACTCCAGCAGCACGTCCACCGAACGCCACACCGCCGCGTCCTGCAGCCGCGTCGTGTAGGTGCCGCGCGGCGAGTGGTGGCCGACGTAGAGGCCGGCGACGACGACCGCCAGCACGCCGGAGAACTGGACGTCGGCGAACAGGTGCGGGCCTTCTTCCGCGAGCAGGTAGGCGCCGAACGGCACGAGCAGGCCCAGTGCGCTCTCCAGCACCCCCTCGCACAAGCGCTTGCGCAGGAAGCGGACCGCGACCCCGACGACGAGTCCCACCGCGATGCCACCAACCGTGACCAGCACGAACATTCCCACGCCCGCGACGGGGTGCATGGCCGTGCCGACCGTGGCCGCCACCGCGACCTTGAACGCGGTCAGCGCCGTGGCGTCGTTGATCAGGCTCTCACCGACCAGCAGCGTCATCGCCCGGCGTTGCAGCCCGAGTTTCCGCCCGATCGCGACGGCGGCGACGGCGTCCGGCGGCGCCACCACCGCACCCAGGACCAGCGCGGCCGCGAACGGCAGGTCCGGGAAGACCAGCTTCGCCGTCACACCCACCGCGAACGTCGTGAACAGCACCAGGCCGACCGCGAGCAGGCCGATCGGCCGCAGGTTCGCCCGGATGTTGAGGTACGAGCTGTCCAGCGCGGCGCTGTAGAGCAGCGGCGGCAGCACCAGGACCAGGATCAGGTGGGGATCGAGCTCGAACTCCGGCACCCCCGGTATGAACGAGACCACGAGCCCGACGGCCACCAGCACCAGCGGCGCCGACCAGTTCAGACGGCGCGCGATGGAGGTGACGACCAGCGCCCCGAGCAGCAGCAGCAAGAGTTCAGGCCCGACCATGCGCTCATTCTGCGTAAAGACGGCGCGCCTGACCTGTTCGCCAGCGGATGTGCGTGTCCCGTGAGGACTTTGCAATCCCTTTGGATTGATCGTCTAACGCTGTGATCGGCCCCACAGTACGGTCGGTTCGTGGCCAACCCGGACCTCGCCCGCATCGTCGCGGAGCACGACGAGGAGATGCCGTCGCGTTCGCTCTCACCCCGGTGGGAGCGGGCGCTGTGGATCGCCGGCCTGCTGATCGCACTCCTGGTGCTCAAGCAGGTCTTCTTCCCGTTCGCCAAGGGAAGCCAGTACTACCTGATCATCTTCCTGGCGGTGACGCTGCCGCTGGTGTTCCTGTCGTACGGCCGCGGGCACACGCCTCCCTGGTGGGACTGGGTGCTGGCGGCGCTCGCCTTCGTCGTCGGCGCCTATCCGCTGTTCGGGGGCTATGACGAGTTCCTGAACCGGCAGGGTCAGCTGACCACGCTGGACGTGATCGCGGGCGCGGTGCTGCTCGTGCTGATCCTGGAGGCGTGCCGGCGCACGACCGGCTGGGTGCTTCCGGTGGTGTGCCTGGCGTTCATCGCCTACGCCTACTACGGCGGGTTCCTGCCACCGTCGTGGTCGATCGCGCACTCCGGCGTCGACTTCTCCCAGATCATCAACGGGTTCTTCAACGACGCCAGCGGGTTCTACGGGACACCGCTCGACGTCGCGGCGACGTACATCGTGCTGTTCACGATCTACGGCGCGGTGCTGAACGCGTCCGGTGCGGGCAAGTTCTTCGTCGACATCAGCTTCGCCGCCTTCCGGAAGTCGCGGACGGCACCGGGGCGCACGGCGGCGACCGCGGGCTTCCTGCTGGGCACCGTCTCGGGTTCCGGCACCGCGACGACGGTGTCGCTGGGCGCCGTCACGTGGCCGATGCTGAAGAAGGCCGGGTATCCGAAGGAGAACGCGGGCGGGCTGCTCGCCGCGTCCGGCATCGGCGCGATCCTGTCGCCGCCGACCCTGGGCGCGGCGGCGTTCATCATCGCCGAATACCTGGAGGTCTCGTACCTGTCGGTGCTGATCTGGGCGGTCATCCCGACGCTGCTCTACTACCTCGGCATCGCGCTGGCGGTCGAGGCCGACGCGCGGCGGTTCGGGGCCAAGCCGGTCGACGTGGACGCGCCGCGGTTCCTCGACGTGCTGAAGCTCGGCTGGTACCACTTCCTGTCGCTCGGGATCATCATCGTGTTCCTGGCGCTGGACATCCCCGTCTACCGGGCCGTCGTGTACGCGACGGGTGTCGCCGCGCTGTTCGCGTTGATCAACCACCGGCGTGACTGGTTCCGGATGATGGCCGACGCGTTGTCGACCGGTGTGCGTTCGGCGTTCCCGGTGATCGCGGTGTGCGCGGCAGCCGGTGTGATCACGTCGACGATCACCAAGACCGGCCTGGGGCAAGCGCTTGCGGGGTCGTTGGTGGACCTGGCTTCCGCGGTGTCCTCGTCGCCGGTGGTCGTGCTGATGCTCACGGCGGTGCTCGCCGCGATCGCGGTGTCGGTGCTCGGTCTGGCCGTGCCGGTGACCGCGTCGTTCATCATCTCGTGGGTCGTGATCGGGCCGGCGTTGATCACGCTGGGCGTGGAGCCGGCCGAGACCGCGATGTTCATCTTCTACTACGCGGTGCTGTCCGAGGTGACGCCGCCGACGGCGCTGGCCGCGGTGGCCGCCGCCGCGCTGACCGGCGGCGACGTCATGAAGACCATGTGGCAGACGTGGAAGTACACGCTGCCCGCGTTCCTCGTGCCGCTGGCGTTCGTGCTGACCGAGGAGGGCTCCGCGCTGCTGTTGCGCGGGCCGTTGCTGGACTCGGTGTGGACGTTCGGGGCGTCCGCGCTGGGGGTCGCCGCCCTCGCCGTGCTGACGGGCGGCTGGCTGTTCGGTCCCGCGCGCTGGCCGGAACGCCTGTTGTGCGTGCCGGCGGCGTTGTTCCTGCTCTACCTGCAGCCGTTGACGATCGCCATCGGGGCCGGGTTCCTCGTGGTGGCCGTGGCGGTACACCTGGTTACCCGTGGGAGGGTTCGTGATGCTGCGTAAGTACGCGATCGGTGCGATCGCATTGGCGCTCGCGGTCTCGGGGTGTGGCGGCAAGCGCACGCCCACGACTCCGGACGCGTCGGGTGGCGGGGCGTCGTGCGAGGCGTCCGACGGCCGGATCACGATCGCGACCGGCAACTCCGGTGGCGTGTACTTCGTGGTCGGTGGCGGCCTGGCGAAGCTGATCAGCGACAACTCGAAGCTGAAGGCGTCGTCCGCAGAGACGGGCGCGTCCGTGCAGAACATCCAGCAGCTCGTGTCGGGCACGTACGACATCGCGTTCTCGCTGGCCGACACCGCCGCCGACGCGATCAACGGCGCCGGGGCGTTCAACGGCAAGAAGGAGAAGATCGCGGCGCTGTCGCGGATCTACCCGAACTACACGCAGGTGCTCGTCCGCGCCGACTCCGGGATCAACTCGGTGGCGGACATGAAGGGCAAGCGCATCTCGACCGGGTCGCCGAAGTCGGGCACCGAGGTGATCGCGGGCCGCCTGCTGAAGTCGGCGGGTCTCAACATCGACTCCGACGTTCAGGCCCAGCGGCTGGACCTGACCAAGACCGCGGACGGGATGAAGGACGGCAGCATCGACGGCCTGATCTGGTCGGGCGGGTTGCCCACGCCGCAGATCACGGACATCACGACGTCCCTCAAGGACAAGGTCGAGTTCATCGACATCACGCCGCAGCTGGCGGAGATGAAGAAGATCAGCCCCGTCTACGACACCGGGACGATCCCGGCCGCGACCTACGGGGCCGCGGAGGTCAAGACGATCGTCGTGCCGAACCTCCTGCTCGTGCGCGAGGACTTCGCGGCGAACAACGCGTGCGCGGTGACCAAGCTGCTCTTCGACAAGAAGTCCGACCTGGAGAAGGTGCACCCGGCCGTGAAGGACATCTCGAAGGACAAGGCGTCGGCCACCGACCCCGTTCCGCTGCACCCTGGGGCGAAGCAGGCACTGGGCTGAACTACGCTGGGGCATCGTGCGCGTCCTGGTCATCGGGTCTGGAGCCCGTGAGCATGCCCTTGTCCTCGCGTTGTCGCGCGACCCGCAGCTGACTGCTTTGGCGTGCGCGCCTGGCAACGCGGGCATCGCCGGGCACGCCGAAATCTACGGTGTGGACGTCGCAGACGCCTCCGCAGTCGCCACCCTCGCGAAGGAGTGGAAGGCAGACCTCGTCGTCATCGGCCCCGAACAACCACTGGTCGTCGGGGCCGCTGACGCCGTCCGAGCTGCGGGAATTCCGTGCTTCGGGCCTTCGAAGGCGGCTGCCAGGATCGAAGGTTCCAAGGCGTTCGCTAAGGACGTCATGAACGCGGCGGGGGTGCCGACCGCGCACAGCGAGGTCGTGGACAACCCGGCCCGGCTGGACGCCGCGCTGGCCCGCTTCGGCCCGACGTGGGTCGTGAAGGACGACGGCCTGGCCGCCGGCAAGGGCGTCGTGGTGACGTCGGACCTGGCCGCTGCCCGCGCGCACGCGATGACGTTGCTCGACGGCGGCCACCCGGTGCTGCTGGAGTCCTTCCTGGACGGTCCCGAGGTGTCGCTGTTCTGCGTCACCGACGGTGTTTCCGTCGTGCCGCTGATCCCGGCGCAGGACTTCAAGCGCGTGGGTGACGGAGACCACGGCCCGAACACCGGCGGCATGGGTGCGTACGCGCCACTGCCGTGGGCACCGTCCGGGCTCGTTGATGAAATCGTTTCGCGTTGTGTGCAGCCGGTGGTCGACGAGCTGCGCGCCCGCGAGACGCCGTTCGTCGGACTGCTGTACGCGGGCCTGGCGCTGACGTCGTCCGGCGTGCAGGTGATCGAGTTCAACTGCCGCTTCGGCGACCCGGAGACGCAGTCGGTGCTGGCTCTGCTGAAGTCGCCGATCTCCTCGCTGTTCCTGGCGGCCGCCACCGGCTCGCTGGGTTCGCTCGCTCCTCTGGAGTGGGAGAACGGCTACGCCGTGACCGTCGTCGTGGCGGCCGAGGGCTACCCGAGCGTGCCGCGCACCGGTGACGTGATCACCGGCGCCGAGGCCGAGGGCGTGCTGCACGCGGGCACCCGCCGCCGCGAGGACGGCGCCGTGGTCTCCGCCGGCGGCCGCGTGCTGTCGGTCGTGGGCACAGGCAAGTCACTCGCGAAGGCCCGTGAACGTGCCTACAAGCGCGTCGCGGACGTCCACCTCGCCGGCTCGCACCACCGTTCGGACATCGCGCTGAAGGCCGTCGACGGCAAGATCACGCTGCCGTGAGCCTCCTCGGATGCGTGCTGGGCGGGGCCGTGGGCGACGGCCTCGGCGCGCCGATCGAGTTCTCGTCGATCGACGTGATCCGCCGCCAGTACGGCCCCGAGGGCGTGGTTGACCTGCCTTCGCTGGAGATCACCGACGACACCCAGATGGTCCTCTTCACGTTGGAGGGCCTGCTGTTGGCGCGCCAGCACGGCGTCGACCCGTTGCTGACCGTGCGGGCCGCCTACGCGCGCTGGCTGCACACGCAGGGCGGCCCGCCGGTCGCCGACGACGGCTGGCTGATGTCGGACCAGCGCCTGCACTCACGGCGAGCGCCGGGCCACACCTGCATCACCGCGTTGAAGCACAACGAGAAGAACAACTCGAAGGGCTGCGGCGGCGTGATGCGCGCCGCCCCCGTCGCCTTGTGGTCGAGCGACGTCCGAGAGGTCTTCGAGCTGGCCGTGGGCACGGCGAAGATGACGCACCACCACCCGAGCGGCTACCTGTCGGCAGGCGTGCTGGCAGTGATCGTCCGTGCTCTGCTGGGAGGCGCGGACCTGCTGTCGGCAGCAGCTGTCGCACGTGCCGAACTGGTCCGCTGGGAAGGCCACGAGGAGCAGACCTCGTTGCTGGACAAGGTCGTCACCCTCGGCCCGCTGACCCCGGAAGAGATCGAGTCCGAACTCGGCGGCGGCTGGGTGGGCGAAGAAGCCCTCGCCATCGGCCTGCACGCCGCACTGGTAGCGCCCGACTTCGCAACGGCCGTGCGCGTCGCCGTGAACCACTCAGGCGACTCGGACTCGACGGGTTCGATCTGCGGCAACATCCTCGGCGCCCGAGACGGCGTCGCCGCGATTCCTCCTGATTGGCTCGCAGTCCTGGAACTGCGGGACGTGATCGAACGCCTGGCCCTCAGCTGGTGACCGGAATCCACAACTCGGCCGTGGCCGTGTCCCCGTTGATCTGCGTCTGCAACAGCGAAGGCCCCTCGACGCTCTGGTAGCTGTTGGACGGGAACCACTGCGTGTAGATGTCCCGCCACATGTACTGAATCGTCTCGGGGTAAGGCCCCTCGCTCCGGAACACGGCCCACGTGTTCTTGGGCACCGTCATGGTCTCCATGTCCTCGGGCGCCTGTTGCGTGGTGACCACACCCTGGAAGTAGTCGAGGTGATCACCCTCCTGGCTGCCCTCCTGGTTGGAGGTGATGGCGAGGAGACCTCCCGGCTCCCCGTCGCTGAGCGCTTTCATCCGCTCCAGCGTCGGCATGCCGATACCCTTGACGAACTCGACGATCGCGGGGTTCATCCCGAGGTGCACCAACGGCACCCGCGTCCCCCGCCCAACGACCTGGAACGCGTCCTTCTCGACGATGCGGTACTCCATGCTCGTACTCCCTTCAACGGTCAACCTGAACGTGAGAATCTGCTGCGACTGCAACGCTTTCTTCTGCAGTCGGGCCTCCTGCGGGCCCGTGTTGTGCATGGCCTTGAACGCCCTCGCAAAGGCCTCGTTGGACCCGTACCCCCACCTGACAGCGATGTCGAGCAGCGAGTCCTGTCCACTGAGGACCTCACTCGCCGCCCTCGTCAGCTTCCGGCGCCTGATGTACTCGCTGAGCGGAATCCCGGCGAGCGCACTGAAGAGCCGGCGCAGGTGGTACTCACTGGTGCCCGCGATCCGGGCGAGCAGCTTGACGTCGACCTCGCCTTCGAGGTCTTGCTCGATGCGGGCCATGGCCTCGTTGAGTCGTTCCAGCACGTGCTCAAAGCTATGGGGTGAGGTGGGCGCGCACCCGACTTCCTGTGCCCAGTCCGATCGCCTTCGCGGCAGGGACAGACCGGGCCACTACGTCTGGTTGTGCCAGCCGTGCGCGGCGTCCCGAACGCCAGCCTCCACGAGCATCGTGGCGGGCAAAACAGTGCAGGCGTCTAACACGGCCACGTCGCCGTGCCTGGCGTGGATACTGCCGAAACGGATGAGTCTGTTGAGGCGGGTGGCCCGTTCCCCCAGGCGGTCGCGTGCGTTCCTCCCCCAAGTCGCGGAAGTCACCGGAATCACCACCCGCCGCCAGCGGAAACGAAACGCAGAGTGACGTGGAACCAACGAGGGGTGGTCTTCGTCCAACCACAGGTACGTCTTACGCAGGCGTTGGTAACCTGCGAAGCGGGACCGAACCGTTACCAACCGTACGGGGGTAGGACGTCGTGACACAGGAGAACGCGGGGGCGGATGCCGTTCTCGGTGCCGGTGCGGGACTGGCTGGTGGCGCGGTGGCTGGTGCGGTCAGCGCGTTCAAGGCGGCTTCGTCGATCATGGACAGAATCTCGTCTGGTCCGTCGACGCAGCAGTTTCACGTCGACAAGGACACAGTCATGCAGGCCGGCAGGATCATCCACGACCAATGGATGCTCCTCAGGGACGCATACGGGCGCACGGTTCCCAAGCTGCGAATCGTCTCGATGGACGGCAAGGTCACTTCTGATGTCGTCAACGCCTGGAATGATCGACTGGTCTTTCACGATGATTCCTACGCCAACCGGATCATGCAGTACATGAAGGCCTTGGAGAGTCTTTCTGATCAGCTGAAAGAATCGGCGAAGCAGTACGGATTCACCGACGAAGAGATCATGACGACGTTCAGGCCGAAAGTGTGACGATGCGTATCTTCAATGTAGCTCTCGCGATCATCTGTGTGGCGATTGTGTCGGCTTGTACCGCCGGTGGTGAAAAGGGGAGTCCAACTCCCGCGCCGTCAACCGATTCATCGTCTAGCACTTCGGCGAACGATATTCCTGTGCGGCCAAAGAGTCTTGATCTCGGTTCTGTCGACACCTGCAAGTTGCTCACAGAAGACCAAATGAAGCAAATCAACGTGCTCTCTTCTCGGTCGGAGAATCTGGATCTGGTGGACGGGAAGCAATCTCCTGCCTGTCATTACTCCAATGAGGGTCGTTACACATATGCAGTTGGTGCGGTTACGCACGACGGTGTTTCGTATTGGCTCAAGGGTGGCGGCAACGTGACGACCAAGGTTGTCAAAGTCGCTGACTACGGTGCTGTGAAGATCGAGTTGTCGGGTGGAAGCGGTTTCGACTGTTCGATTTCCGTCGACGTCGCCGACGGGCAGCAGTTGATGGTGAGCTACATCCCGATGACGACCGGTGAAAAAGATCAGGCGGTGCTCTGCGGGAAGGCCGAGAAGGCTGCTGGTTTCGCGCTCGCGACGCTCAAGAATTTGAAGTGAGGGGGAGCCATGTCGGGTTATCGGCAGCTCACTGACTGGAACTTCGAAGGTTGGTCCAACCAGGAACTCGCGAATGAGGTCCAGAAGCTTTCTGGCACCTCGGTTGCTTCGAAGTTCAGCGAAGCATCCGCCGCATTGCGTGATCTTGCCAACACCCTGGAATCCGTCGACAGCACGATTCGGGGCGAGCTCAAGAAGCTCAAGATCGAGTGGGGCGGCGCTGCCGGCGAGAAGAGCCACGAGAAGACGGACGTGGTGGCCGCCGGCATCGACGACAGCAGTCAGGCATCTCAGCAGAACTCGCAGGCGATGACGCAGCAGGGCGAGAGCACCAGCACCGCCCGCCACAGCACGCCCAACTCGCAGGACCTTCGCGGCGATACCGAGACGAACCTGCTCGACAAGGGCGCGAGCCTCATCGGCATCGAGACCGACCACGCCGCCCAGGTCGAGGCCACGAACCAGGCGCGTCAGCAGGCGATCGACAGCCTCAGCGGCTACACGTCCAACAGCCAGGGCGCGTTGGACTCGTTCCGCACTCCGAACCAGCCGCCGGACATCGTGGTGACCAGCGGCGCCGTAGCCACCCCGGTGGGCACGCCCGTCAGCCCGCTCCAATCAGGCCCTCCCGGCATCCACGGCGGCCCGGGCTTCACCGGCACGCCAGGTACTCCCGGCACACCGGGCGTCCCCCTCGGTCCCACCCCGGGCATCCCCGGCAACAGCACCGGCGTCATCCCCGGCACCAGCACGCCCGGTCCCCTCGCGACCGGGCCTGGCCTGCCGAAGCCGTTCGGTTCGCCGTTGCCGATCGGTCTGACCGCGGCGACCGCTGCGGCGACCGGTCTCGCGGCCACCACGGGCAACGCTCGTGGGGCGCAGGTCGTCGGTGGCGGGCGCGGGCCCAGCCAGGCTCCGAAGACTCCCATCGCGCCCGCTGGCCCCAAGGGTGCGCCGAGCACAATCGGCGGCGACAAGCCCGGCGCCGGTGGAAAGCCTGGTGTGCCCGGCGGTCCTGGTGCGACCGGTGCCGCGGCCAAGAGCGGCGCGATGACGCCCGGCGGCGCCAGCGGTGTCGGACCCGAGGCGAACCGGCCGGGGGCCGGTGCCGGCAAGGGTGGTCCCGGTGGCAAGGGTTCCGGGTCGCTCATGTCTCCCGCGGCCGGCGCGGCCAAGGGTGAGGGCGACGAGGACGGCGAGCACGTGCGCAAGTACGGTGTCGACTCCGACGACGTGTTCGGCGACGAACGCATGGTGGTGCAGTCCGTCATCGGCGAAGACCCGAAGGACCAGTAATCCCTTGAGCTCACCAGGTTCTGTGGTTCTGTCCACAGTGGAGTTCGCCGTGGTCTGGGAGGCGCAACGCCTCCCGGCCGCGCACGTTGCGCTCGACACGCGGATTCCCTCCATCACCCACACCGAGAAGGCCGAGGTGGTGAAGCGGGCCTGGGAGTCGCTGGAGGCACGCGGCCTGGCCGTCAACGGCCGGGTCGTGCCCGAGCTCGCGGACGGGTTCGCCCTGCTGGCGAACCCGCAGGTGGCGATCGACCTGTGGATCTGGGCCGACCGGCAGATCAGCGGACTCGCCGCGGCGATCGGGGACGAGGCGATCCTGGCCGTGCAGGACCGCGACGAGATGTGGTTGATCGAGGCCCGCGGCACCGCTCTCGCCGAGGCGGCGGTGTCCGTCGCGGGTGAGATGCCCGCCGGGTTCGGGCGCTCGATCAGCCTCCCCTACGACGACCTCGTGGCCGCGGCCAAGGGCGTCGGACTGGATGCGCAGCGCATGATCACCACGTTGGAGCGTCAGGGAATGCGCCTCGGCGACGCCCAGGAGCTCGCCGGGATGCTCGACGGCACGACCACGCGTGGACAGTTCGGAGTGCAGCGCAACGGACAGCGCGCGGGCCGCGTCGTTTCCTTCCACGACACGCACAACGGCCGCTACCTCCGTCAGCTCAAGCCGAGCAGTGACGGACGCAAGTGGTGCACCATCACGCCCGTCGACAACCACCGCCTGGCCGGCTCCATCTGGGAGCTCCTGCAAGAGGTCTGATCGCGGAACGTCCGCGCTCACCCCTGCGTCTCACCCTCGAACATCACCCGACCGGCGTTGAAAGGGCGAATCCTCGCCCTTCTCGGCGCAATCAGTTCTATGGTCGTCGGGTAGACATCGAGGGGGTAGGCGCGCATGGCTGTGGCGAAGTTCAACAGCGAAGCCATGGAACAGTGCCGCACGACCGTGAGCAGTCAGGCCGGACAATTCGGCGCGATCGGTGACGGCTTTTCCAATCAGTACGGCAATCCGGACATTTTCGGAAAGCTCGGCGCTTCCAGTGCGATCTCCGGCGCGGTGACCACAATGGATCAGGCGGGCACCCAGGAGTTCGAGGCGGCCGAGAAGGTCCTGCGCAAGGTCGAGACCGCCCTCGACGCGATCCAGACCAACGTCGAGGACGTCGAGGAAGCCAACAAGAACTCCATGAAGGCGGTGTGACGTGAGCGCGATGGACGAGGTCGCCGCACTGCCCGGCGGAGCAGAGCTGGCCGCGCTCGCTGACAAGATCGAGACCGCGCAACCTCAGGCCGTGCGCGACATCGCGAGCCGCTGGAAGCAGGCAGCGGGCAAGTGCGGTGACCAGACGAACGTCCTGCAGAGGTCCGTCACCCAGCTGGACGGCGCCTGGGAGGGCAAGTCGGCGGACGGCTTCGTCGCCTACATGGGCAACCTCACCAAGTGCGGTACAGCGATGACCGACGCGCTCAACAACGCCGCGACCGACCTCGAGGCGGCCGCGAGCGCGCTGGAAACCGCGAAGTCCTCGATGACCCGCATCTGCGAGAACCTCCTGAGCCGCGCCCGCCAAACACGCCAGCAGCTCCACAACCAGCCGCAGGAAGACGTCGACAGCGTCATCCGCGGCTACTGCGCCGAAGCCCTCGGCGACGCGAACCCCGTCATCTCTCAGGCAGAAAGCGCCCTGAACGCCGCCGCGGGCACCCTGAAGGGCCGCCCCGGCGCGCTGTCGCCGAAGTTCTCCACCCTCGAAGACCCGAACACGCAGACCTTCACCCCGGCCCCCGGCAAGCCCGTCCAGTGGGCGCCGACCCCACCGCCCGACGACTCGACCAAGCAGTCCACAGCGGACTCGCAGCCGAAACCCGCCCCCGCTGACCACGGCGGCGGTGGTGGTGGAGGAGGTGGCGCTTCCGGTGGCGGCGGTGGCGGTGGCGGAGGCGGTGGTGATGGCGGCGGAGGCGTGGGCGGCCTCGGTTCCAGCGGCGGCCCGCCCTCGGGCAGCCCGCCTCCCGGCAACGTCGAGGAGTGGATCCGCGAGGCCATCAAGATCCTTCAGGCCAACGGCATCCCGGTCACCGAGGACAACATCGACGAGATCTGGAAGATCATCGAGAAGGAGTCCAGCGGCAACCCGCACGCCATCAACCTCTGGGACTCCAACGCCCAGAAGGGCACGCCCTCCAAGGGCTTGATGCAGTGCATCGACTCGACGTTCAACGCCCACAAGCTGCCCGGCCACGACGACATCTGGAACCCGGTCGACAACATCATCGCCGGCGTCCGCTACACGTTCTCGCGGTACGGAGGCTTCGAAGGACACCCAGGACTCAAGGCAATGTCCCAGGGCGGCGGTTACCAAGGGTATTAACGTCGCCCGATCGGGTCGGTTTTGTCCGGAACCCGGCACCTCTCCGTCAGGTATGTCGTGACGGAAAGGTGCCGGGTTTCGTTTGTCCACACCCACACGGGTAGTCAATGTCCGGAAACACTGTTGCAGTTTCTCTCGCTAATGCGGAAGTTGCGCGGGGGGCGGCCGAAGGAGAAGGGGCGGGAGAGACGAGGACGCGGGCTGGGTGACGGGTCGGGCAGAGGGCGGACAGTGGGTCCGGCCGGTGTCGGCGCGGGAGGCATGGGCTTGGCAAGACGCGTGGCTTGTGGCGGCCCAGGGGCGCGGGCCGGTCAGGGAGGTTCGGAGGAGATGGTGAGCCCCGGCAGTGTCGGCTGGGGCGGAGATGGCGGGCCCGACGGGTGGAATGGCGGGCCCGACGGGTGGATCGGGACAGGCGGTTGGGGCGAGATGGCGCGCCCCGGCGGCGGGGTGGGGAGTTAGCCTGGCGGCATGCTGACCGTGGCTGCCCGCGCCGACGTCCCGCCCTTCCACGTCATGGACGTGTTGTCTGCTGCTGCGCTTCGGCAGCGGACGCACGGGGACGTGGTTTCGCTGGCTGCTGGGCAGCCTTCGAGTCCGGCGCCGCGGCCTGTGCGGGAGGCGGCGGTTCGGGCCCTTGGCGAGCAGGCGTTGGGGTACACCGAGCAGCTGGGGATTCCTGAGCTTCGGGGTGCCATTGCCGGGCACTACCGACGGCAGTACGGGCTTGATGTGGTCGCGGACGATGTTGTGGTCACCACGGGGTCGTCCGGGGCGTTCACGTTGGCGTTCTTGGCCGCGTTCGACGCCGGGGATCGGGTTGCCTTGGCGCGGCCCGGATATCCGGCCTACCGGAACATCCTGAAGGCGTTGGGGTGTGAGGTTGTCGAGTTGCCCTGCGGGCCCGAGACGCGGTTCCAGCCCACGGTCGAGATGCTCGATCCGAGCCTCAAGGGTGTGATCGTGGCCAGTCCGGCCAATCCCACTGGGACCGTTGCCGACGTCGCGCCCATTGCGCGGTGGTGTGCGGACAACGGGGTTCAGCTGGTCAGCGACGAGATCTACCACGGGATCAGTTACGGCGCGCCGCTCAGGTGTGCCTGGGAGTTCAGCAGGGATGCGATCGTCGTGAACTCCTTCTCCAAGGCGTTCGCGATGACCGGGTGGCGGCTCGGGTGGATGTTGTTGCCGGAGCGGTTGCGGCGGGCCGTGGATTGTTTGACGGGCAACTTCACGCTTTGCCCTCCTGCGTTGGCGCAGTACGCCGCGGTTGAGGCGTTTCACCCGGACGCGTACGCGGAGACGGCCGGGCATCTGAAGCGGTACAAGACCAATCGCGACCTGCTGTTGGAAGGCTTGACGAACCTCGGGATCGACAAGTTGGCGCCGGCGGACGGGGCGTTCTACGTCTACGCGGACGTCCGACACCTCACGGACGACTCGATGGGGTTCTGCCGGCGGTTCCTGGACGACACCGGGGTGGCGATCGTGCCCGGCATCGACTTCGACCCCGTGGACGGGCACCACTTCGTGCGGATGTCGTTCGCCGGGGCCACACAGGACATCGAGGAAGCCCTCCGACGGCTGAAGGCCTGGCTCTGAGAGTCCCGGAGTTTCAGAGTCTCGGAGTCCCAGAGCCTCGGGCTCTCGGAGCCTCGGATTCCCGGACTCCCGGGCTCCCGGACTCCTGGGCTCTCGGAGCCTCGGATTCCCGGACTCCCGGGCTCCCGGACTCCTGGGCTCTCGGAGCCTCGGATTCCCGGACTCCCGGGCTCCCGGACTCCTGGGCTCTCGGAGCCTCGGATTCCCGGACTCCCGGGCTCCCGGACTCCTGGGCTCTCGGAGCCTCGGACTCCCGGACTCCCGGGCTCCCGGACTCCTGGGCTCTCGGAGCCTCGGACTCCCGGGCTCCCGGGCTCCCGGGCTCCCGGGCTCCCGGGCTCCCGGGCTCCCGGAGCCCCGGACTCCCGGAGCCTCGGACCCCCGGACCCCCGGAGACCCAAAGCCCCGAAGTCCCGGAGAAGCCCCGAACCCGAAAACCCCGAGAGCCCGAAGAGCAACAAAGCACGCCCGTCGCACGTTCACAGGAGGAGAAGGGGAGGAACCCATGTGGGCGATCATCGGTTGGCTGGTGGCGATCTGGATCGTGCTGGCCGTCGTCGGGGCTGTCGTCAAAGGCCTTTTCTGGCTCGCTGTGATTGGAGGACTACTCCTCGCAGGCACGGCGGCTTACGGTGCGATCAAATCCAGGCGATGACCCTGGATTAAACCGAACGAACCGCTCACCATGGGGCGGTGTTGCTAGCCAACGAGGCCCGCCTCGAGCGGTGGGAGCGAAAGGTCGAGTGGCCGTTGACGGCGCTCGCCGTGCTGTTCCTCGTCGCCTACGCGTGGCAGGTGTTCGACGACCACGGGGCGATGCACTTCACGTTGGAAATCGTGTTGTGGCTGGTCTGGGGCGTGTTCGCGGTGGACTACGTGACCAGGTTGACGCTTGCCGACGACAAGATCAGGTTTCTCAAAACGCACGTTTTCGACCTCGCGGCCGTTGTTCTTCCGATGGTCCGTCAGCTCAGAGTGCTGCGGTTGATCACCGTTATCACGTTGCTCAACAAGAAGTTCCAGCACAAGATCAGGCAGCGGGTCAGCATTTACGTGGCGGGTGTGACGGCGCTCGTCGTCTTTTGTGCGAGCCTTGCCGTGCTGGACGCGGAAAGGCACGCGGAAAACGCCAGCATCACCACGTTCGGGGACGCCTTGTGGTGGACGCTGACCACCATGTCGACGGTCGGGTACGGCGACCGGTTCCCCGTCACGGCCGAGGGGCGGCTGGTCGCCGGGTTGCTCATGGTCGGCGGCATCGCGCTGCTCGGTGTCATCACCGGCACGATCGCCAGCTGGCTCGTCGAGAAGCTGCGCGGCGTCGAGGAGGCCGAGCTCGAGACCGCTCAGGAGCTGCGGAGCCTACGCGCCGAGATCGCCGAACTCCGTGCGGAGCTCAAGGCGCGCAGCAGCAGCTGACGTCCACAGGCGCGCGTCCCAGCCCGCAGCCAAAGCACCCTCCACATTGGACGTCCGGTCGTCGAAGAAGATCACGTCGGACGACCCGATCACGGACTCCACGTGCCGCCAGATCTCCAGGTCCGGTTTCGCCAGGCCCAGGTCTCCGGAGAACACCAGGTGCCGGAAGTGCTTGGCCCACGGGACCTTCTCTGCCAGCCGCGCGAACGTCGCCGGCGCGTTCGACAGCAGCGCCAGCGGCACGCCCAGCGAAGACAGGTCCTCGATCAACGCAACGGTGTCCATCACCGGGTCGTCCAGCCAACCGGCGTTGTCGAGAGCAGTCATCTCGCGCACCACCGAGGAGTCGAACGAGAGCCCCAGCGCCGACCCGATCAACGACCAGTACTCGGCGTCCGATCCGCCGCGGTCGTACGCGTCGCGGTCCCAGTACGCGGCCTCGAACGCGTCCAGCGAGACCCCGAGCCTCGCGGCCATGAGAGGCAGCGCCGGGTTCCGCTGGCTGATGACCTCGCCGAAGTCGAACACGATCCAGCGCATCAGGCGTTCTCCCGCAGCCGGCGCAGCAGTTCGGTGATGTCCGACGAGTCCACGTCGCCGTGCGTCACGAACCTGACCTTGCCGGCCATCGGGCTCGCGAACACCCCCACGTCACGCAGCACGGCCAGGGTCTTCTCCACGTCCGGGACCGACGCCATCACGATGTTCGTCGCCGGCTCTGCGACCTCCCACCCGAGCGTCCGCAGCCCGGCGGCCAGGGCGGAAGCGTTGGCGTGGTCGTCGGCCAGACGGTCGATCCGGTCCAGCGCGACCAGGCCGGCCGCCGCCAGCACGCCGCCCTGCCGGACACCGCCGCCGAGCATCTTCCGCACCCTGCGCGCCTCGACCACGAACGACGAGGACCCCGCCACGACCGACCCGACCGGCGCCCCGAGTCCCTTCGACAGGCACACCTGCACGGTGTCCGCGCCCACGGTCAGCGCGGTGGGCGGCACCCCCAGCGCCACCGACGCGTTCCACAGCCGGGCGCCGTCCAGGTGCACCGCCAGCCCGACGGACCGGGCGGCCGACACCAGCAACGCGTGCTGGTCGGGCTCCGTCACCGTGCCGCCGGACGCGTTGTGCGTGTTCTCCAGGCACAACAACGTCGTGCGCAGGCCGTAGTAAGGAGACTCGCCACCACCGGCGGCCACCACGGCCTCGGGTGAGAGGACCGGGAGTCCGTGCGGCATCCCGCCGGCCAGCCACGCGGCGGTCCCGAGCTCGGCGTCCAGCACGTGCGCGCCCAGGGGCGCCAGGAACCGGTCACCGCGGGAGAGGTGCAGGAACAACGCGATCAGGTTGCCCATGGACCCCGACGGCACCCACAGCGCGGCCTCGACGCCGAGCAGGGCCGCGACCCGCTCTTCCAACGCCGCCATCGTGGGGTCGTGGTCCAGCACGTCGTCGCCGACCTCGGCCGCCGCCATCGCGCGGCGCATTTCCTCGTCCGGCTGGGTGACGGTGTCCGAGCGCAGGTCGATGGGGGTCACGGCTCCGATCACATCACATCCGGTGAACGACCGCGGGGGTGATGTAGCTCTCTCCGGAGGTTCGTGCAACCGTTGGTCCCTCAGATTCCGTCCGGTAAGTGCAACTCGAGGAACGAGCGGAGAGCAGTCCGCGTGGATCAGCGCGACGAGCAGGAGTTCGCGGAGTACTTCGTGGCTCGCCGTGAGGCCGTGCGCCGAACGGCATACCTGCTGTGCGGCGACTGGCACCGCGCTGACGACTTCGCGCAGACGGCGTTCGTGGCGGTGCACAGGAGGTGGCGGAAGATCCGGGACAAGCAGGCTCTCGACGCCTACGTCCGGCGCACGCTCGTCCGCGCGGTGATCGACGAGTCGCGTCGTCCGTGGCGGCGCGAGAAGTTCACCGACGAACTGCCGGAGTCGCCGACCCAGGACGGCGAGATCGGCGACGCGGTGGCGACGCGCGAGGCGTTGATGAAGGGCCTGCGCAGAGTCCCGCCGCGGCAACGGGCCGTGCTCGTGCTGAGGTTCCTCGAGGGCCTCGACGTGACGGCCACGGCCGAGGTCCTGAAGTGCTCGGAAGGAACTGTGAAGAGTCAGACCGCCCGCGGGCTGACCGCGTTGCGGGAAGCTCTCGGAGACGCCATCGACGACCTGCGACCGGCGTCGTGACCAGCGAGAGGAGGACGTAGATGGACGAGCAGAAGCTCGCGGACCTGTTCCGGGACGCGGCACACGACGCACCACCCGCGTCCTTCGACGCGGGCGACGTCCGAACTGCTTCGCGACGCGCCACGCTGCGCAGGCGCAACTCGATCGCCGCCGGCACTACCCTGGTCGTGGTGCTCGGCCTCGGCGGCGTCGTGGCGAGCACCGCCTGGCTCGGCCCGGAAAAAGGCGTCAACGTGAGCCAAGAGAATTCTGGGCAGCAGCAGGACAACACGGCACAATCGCCGATGTCCGTGGAGGAGCACAAGAACTTCCCTGGCAACGACGGGTCCACGCAGGGGGACTCGACGCCGCCGGGAAGCACTGGTCTTGCGACCGGTGAAAGCGCAGTGCAGGGCTGCGCAGGTGTGGACCGAGAGCTCGCAGACGCCCTCGCCAGCGAGCTTTCGGTCTCACCGGGTTACGCGATCCCCCCGACGGTGACGTGCTCACCCGACTCCCGCTCGGCCGCGTTCAAGATCGACGGACTGACGATCACCGCGATCGTCACGCCGCAGTACTTCGAGGCACCCGCCGGCGCGGAGAAGCTGAAGACGGCCAAGGGGCAGGACCTCTACGTCTTCACCCGGGGCGACGGAGAGCTGAAAGGCAAGGTCGGGCCGGTCGCCGCCGCACTGGCCCCCAGGTTCTGATCAGCCGCCAAGTACCCTGGCGCGACTATGACGGCAGCAACCCCCAAGGGCGAGCGCAGGCGACAGGCGCTCGTCGAGGCCGCGTCCGAACTGCTCGTGGAGGGCGGGTTCGACGCGGTCCGGCACCGCGCGGTCGCCGAACGCGCAGGTCTGCCGCTCGCCTCGACCACGTACTACTTCGACTCGCTGGACGAGCTCATCACCGCGGCCGTCGAGTTCCACGGCCGTGCCGAACTGGCGAGCTGCCGGCAGCGCCTCACGACGATCTCGGGGCAGCTCTCCGACGACGACGTGCTCGTCGAGCTGGTTCTCGACCTGCTGGTCGGCCAGGACGTCACCGACACCGAGACGATGCTGCTGCGCTACGAACGTCTCGTGGCGACCGGCCGCCGCCCGTACCTGCGGCCGTTGATGCGCGTGCTGTCCACCGAGCTGCACGAGCTGATCGCCGACATCTTCGCCCGCTCCGGCCGGGACGTCGCCGCGGACCGGATCGAGGAGCTGATCGCGCTCGTCGACGGTTCGATGGTGAACGCGTTCATCGAGCTGAAGCCGGACCCGCGCGGCGTGGCGGCCAGGATGCTCCGTTCGGCTCTTTTGCGTCAGGCGTGATGCAACCCCGCGTTCCCCTGATGCGTTCCCCTGATTGAGGACGCGAGAGGGGATCGCATGCGCAAGGCCGATGAGCAGGGCTTTCGCGAATTCGCGGCAGCCAATGCCGCGTCTTTGCGACGCACTGCCTACCTGTTCTGTGGCGACTGGCACACGGCTGAGGACCTGATGCAGTCGAGCCTCATGAAGATGTACATGGCCTGGAAGCGCATCAAGGACCTCGACAACCTGATCGCCTACGCCCGCAAGGTGCTGCTGCGCACCTGGCTGGACGAGAAGCGCAGGCCGTGGCGCAGAGCCGAGCAGCGAGACGGGGAGCTGCCGGACGCCGCGGACGCCACCGTGGATCCCGACACCACCAGCGCGAAGCTGTGGGCGCGTGAGCTGGTGCACACCGCGTTGCTGCAGGTGCCGCCGAGGCAACGAGCGGTGCTGGTGCTGCGTTATTTCGAAGACCTGTCGGTCGCCGAGGTGGCGGTGGCCATGGGGTGCACCGAGGGGACGGTCAAGAGTCAGACGGCGCGCGGTCTCGCGACACTGCGCACCGTCGTGGAGAAGCTCGACAACAGTTCGGGGAGGGTCGCGTCGTGAGTGAGCAGGAGATCCGTGAGGGAATGCTGCTGGCCGTCTGGGACGAGCCGCCGCTCGACTTCGACCCGGACAAGCTGATCCGGCGGGTGGAGCAGAAAAAAAGTCGTCGCCGAGCGCTGGTCGCTGTGGGCGTGGCTACGGCGATGATCGTCGTGACGTCTCTCGCGCTGCCGGGGCTGTTGCCGCGCGACCAGGACGGGCAGCTCGCCTCCAACGGCCAGCCGCCGCCGTCGTCCGCTCCACCGAGTGTGTCGGCGGAGAAGAAGGGCCAGCGCATCGGCGACAAGCTCACGGAGAAGCTCGGGCTGAGGATGACCAACTTCAAGGAGGTCTACGCGAGCTTCCGCGGGGGCGCGTACGCCTACAACCCGAACTCGCCGACGACCCCGCCGCAGAGGCCGTGGGATCCGGAGCTGTCCGGCTTCGTGCACTTCACCGACGAGATCGGGCCGACCGCGCTCCGCGTGATCCTCACCAAGGACAGGACTGTCGCCGAGCAGATCTGCGCGGGAGCGACCACGTGCCGGGACGTCGCGCAGAGCGACGGAACGACCGTCACCGAGGCCCAGATCATGGAGGGTCAGGAGCTCGCGCGGTCGGTGGTGCTGCGCAAGTTCCCGAGCGGCTACTTCGCGGAGATCTCCAGCTTCAACTACAACCCCGCCACCGGCCAGGGCCTGAGGCAGGCCGCGCCGGTGCCTGTGGAGGTGCTCACAACGCTGGTCACGGACCCGGACGTGCACTGGGAGTGAGTCGGCGGTGCACTAGCCTGAGGGGCGTGACCAAGCCCCGCATCGCCAACGTCCTCGCAGGTCGCTACGCCTCCACGTCGCTCGCGACGCTCTGGTCGGCCGAGCACAAGATCGTGCTGGAGCGCCAGCTGTGGCTCGCGGTGCTGCGCGCCCAGGCGGCGGCGGGCATCGACGTGCCGGCCACCGCGATCGCGGACTACGAGCGCTTGCTGGAGCAGGTCGACCTGGAGTCGATCGCCGCGCGGGAACGGGTCACGCGGCACGACGTGAAGGCGCGCATCGAGGAGTTCAACGCGCTCGCGGGCCACGAGCAGGTCCACAAGGGCATGACCTCGCGCGACCTCACCGAGAACGTCGAGCAGCTGCAGGTGCTGCGGTCGCTGGAGCTGATCAGGTCCAAGGTCGCCGCGGTCCTCGGACGCCTCGCGCGGCTCGCGGCGGAGCACTCCGACCTGGTCATGGCCGGACGCTCGCACAACGTGGCGGCGCAGGCCACGACGCTGGGCAAGCGGTTCGCGACGGGCGCCGACGAGCTGCTGGTCGCGTTCTCCCGTCTCGACGAGCTGATCTCCCGCTACCCGCTGCGCGGCATCAAGGGCCCGGTCGGTACCGCCCAGGACATGCTCGACCTGCTCGGAACGCCGGAGAAGCTCGAGGAGCTGGAGCGCACGGTCGCCGGTCACCTCGGCTTCGAGCGCGTGCTCACGAGCGTCGGCCAGGTGTACCCGCGCTCGCTCGACTTCGACGTCGTGTCGACGCTCGTGCAGCTCGCTGCGGCGCCGTCGTCGGTGGCGAAGACGATCAGGCTCATGGCGGGCCACGAGCTGGTCACCGAGGGCTTCAAGCCCGGTCAGGTCGGGTCCAGCGCGATGCCGCACAAGATGAACACCCGATCGTGCGAGCGCGTGAACGGCTTCGCGGTGATCCTGCGCGGCTACCTGTCGATGGTCGGCGAGCTCGCGGGCGACCAGTGGAACGAGGGCGACGTGTCCTGCTCGGTGGTCCGCCGGGTCGCGCTGCCGGACGCGTTCTTCGCGTTCGACGGTCTGCTGGAGACGTTCCTGACGGTGCTGGACGAGTTCGGCGCGTACCCGGCCGTGGTCGCGCGTGAGCTGGACCGCTACCTGCCGTTCCTCGGCACGACGAAGGTGCTGATGGCGGCCGTGCGCGCGGGTGTCGGCCGCGAGACCGCGCACGAGGCCATCAAGGAGAACGCGGTGGCCGTGGCGCTGGCGATGCGCGAGCAGGGCCTCGCGCAGAACGACCTGCTGGACCGTCTCGCCGCCGACTTGCGCCTCCCGCTCGACCGCGCCGCGCTCGACGCGCTGCTGGCCGACCGCCTGTCGTTCACCGGCGTGGCGTCGGCGCAGGTCGCGTCGGTCGTGGAACAGGTCGCCGCGGTCGTCGACAAGTACCCCGCCTACGAGCCGGAGCCGATTCTGTGATCGTTGCCGACCTGATCGTCTACCCGATCAAGGGCTGTGGAGGGTTCTCCGTCACGTCGTCGGCCGTCGACCTCACGGGGTTGCGGAACGACCGGATGATGATGCTGGTCGACGACGAGGGCGTGTTCCTGTCGCAGCGCAAGGTGCCGGCGATGGCCGCGCTGCGTCCGTCGCTCGTGGACTCCTCGCTGGTCGCGGGCGGGGAGTCGTTCCCCGTCGTGCTCGACGGGCCGCGGATTCCGGTCGTCGTCCACACGTGGAACGGCCTCGGGATCGACCAGGGAGACGCCGCCGCCGAGTACTTCTCCGACGCGGTGAAGAAGTCGGTTCGGCTCGTGCGGACGCCTCCGGACCTGCGTCGCGAGACGACCGGGGAGACGTCGGGCCTGGTGGGGTACGCCGACGGCAACGCGCTGCTGCTGATCTCTCGGTCCTCGTTGGACGGTCTGAACGAACGCATCCTGGATCGCGGCGGCGAGCCCGTGCCGATGAACCGGTTCCGCCCCAACGTGGTCGTGTCCGGCTCGCCGGAGCCGCACGCGGAGGACGCGGTGCGGCGCGCGGTGATCGGTGACGTGGAACTGGCCTACGCCAAGGACTGCGTGCGGTGCGCGGTGCCGATGGTCGACCAGGAGACGGGCGTGAAGTCCGGCCCCGAGCCGATCCGGTCGCTCGCCACCTACCGGCGCGACCCCGACGGCGGGGTGACGTTCGGGATGAAGGCCCAGGTCGTGCGCACCGGCACGATCGCGGTCGGCGATAAGATCGACGTGCTGGAGTGGCGTCGCTAGGCCCTCTGCCAGCGCAGACGGTCGCCCCGCTGCGAATCCTTGCGGCAGACCAGCGGCTCGCCGAGGAACCCGATGCCCTGCGCGCCCTCGGGGTTGCACCGCGCGCCTTCGTTGACGAACAGGCCCTGCTGCGGGGGTTGAGTCGTCGTCGTGGGCCGCGCGGGCGGCGGTGCCTGCACGGGCGGTGGCTTCGGCTGCGTGGTCGTCGTCGTGGTGGTGGTCGCCGTCGAGGACGTGGTCTTCACCGTGATGTCGGCGACGTCAGGCGTCGGGACGATGCTCACCGACTGGGTCGTGCTCGTGTTCTGCTTGTCCGACGAGGGGGACGAAACAGGCGTGGAGTCGCCGCTCCACCCCGCGATGCCCAGCACGATGAGCAGGGCCGCGCCGGCCAGAGCAGGGATCCACAACGCCTTTCGGGTGAACACGGGTGCACCTTAAGGGTCTGAGGGCTTGATCTGTAGGGGTGAAGGGGTGTGCATCGGTTTCGCGGTGCGCGTGCACGTAGGCTGACCAGCGTGCCTACGCTCGCTGACTACCAGCACGTCGCCCGTGGCAAGGTTCGCGATCTGTACGACGTCGACGACGAGTTGCTGCTGTTCGTCGCGTCCGACCGCATCTCGGCGTACGACCACATCCTGAGCAGCGAGATCCCGGACAAGGGCCGCGTGCTCACCGCGATGAGCGTGTTCTGGTTCGAGCGGCTCACCCCGAACCACCTGGTCGCGTACGACGACCCGCGCATCCCCGCCGAGGTCCGCGGCCGGGCGCTGCTGGTGCGCAAGCTCGACATGGTCGACGTCGAGTGCGTGGCGCGCGGGTACCTCACGGGCTCGGGCATGGCCGACTACCAGGCGACAGGCGCGGTGTGCGGGATCGAACTGCCCGCCGGTCTGGTCGAGGCGTCCGAGCTGAACCCGCCGATCTTCACGCCCGCGTCGAAGGCCGAGATCGGGGCGCACGACGAGAACGTGTCGTTCGACGTCATCGCGGCCAAGCACGGCGTCGAGCTGGCGTCGAAGCTGCGTGACCGCACGATCGAGCTGTACAGCGAGGCGCGCGCGTACGCGTTGACGCGTGGCCTCATCCTGGCGGACACGAAGTTCGAGTTCGGGCTCTCCAAGGGCGGCGAGCTCGTGCTGGCCGACGAGGTGTTCACGCCGGACTCGTCGCGGTACTGGCCGGCCGAGGGCTACGAGCCCGGACGCGTGCAGCCGTCGTTCGACAAGCAGTTCGTGCGCGACTGGCTGACCTCCGCCGAGTCGGGCTGGGACCGCAAGAGCGATGTTCCGCCGCCTCCGTTGCCCGCCGAGGTCGTCGAGGCCACCCGTGCGCGGTACGTCGACGCGTACGAGAGGCTGACCGGCCGGTCTTTCGCCGTTTGGCTCGCGTGAGTTAGTGCTGGTTTCACGCGGATGTCACCACGGCGTGGCGCACTCAGTACGTGCACTCACAGCTCGTGGTCTCACTGTCCGGCATCGGTCCGCAGACACTCGACCGATGCGCTGAACTCGCCGCGGCCCTTGATCCGCGGCAGGTGCCGTTGTCGCTGCTCGTGACCCCTCGCGAGCTCGGCAGGGCGCAGGAATGGGTGCGGCAGCGCGCCTCGCTCGGCGACGCCGTCGTGCTGCACGGTCTCGGCCAACGGCGGTTGCCCGCCTACGAGGCGGGGCTGCTGCTCACCGGTGCGCGCGTCCAGATGGAAGCCATCGGGCTCAACGCCGACACGTTCGCTCCTCGGCGGTGCGTGGCGTCGCCCGGGACGTTGATCGCGCTGGCCAAGCACCGGTTCAGCCGCTGCGCCGACGCCCACGCCGTTCGCGAGGTGGGCAGCGGACTCGCGACGCTCGGCCGGCTCCACGCGCTGACCGAGCGCAGCAGCTTCGGTGAGCTGCGGTCGTTGGCGCTGGTCTACGCCGCGGCACGGTCCGCGCGCCGCGGCGGCCTGACCCGGATCACCGTGGACGCGCGCGACCTGCACCGGCCTGGTGCGCGGCAGGCCGTGCTCGACGCCGTGGACGTCGCGCTCGCCCACGGCGCCGCACCGACGACCTACGTCAGACTTCCGTCTCCTCGGCAGGAGTCAGCGGCCTGACCTGGGTGCCTTCCGGCTTGAGCATGTCGAAGATCCGGTAGGCGTTCTCCGGCATCGACAGCAGCTTCTCGTGGATCGGCACGGCCACGCGCGGCTTGATCGCGCGCATGAAGTCGACCGCCTCGCCGAGCCGCAGCCACGGCGCGCCCGTGGGCAGTCCGAGAACGTCGATGTCCTCGTCCGGCACGAACAGCGAGTCGCCGGGGTGGTAGAACGCGCCGTCGCCGACCACGTAGGCGGTGTTCGGCACGATCGGGATGTCCTCGTGGATCATCGCGTGCCTGCCGCCCACGACCTTGACCGTCGTGTCGCCGACCTTGATGACGTCACCCGGCTGGGCGACTGTCGGGTTCTCGACGCTGGGCGCCGACCCCTCGTCCACGATCAGCTGCGCTCCGGGGTTGGCCTTCAGCAGCGCGGGCAGCCGCTCGACGTCCAGATGGTCGTAGTGCTGGTGCGTGATGAGCACGGCGTCCAGGTTCTCCACGTCCTCGAACCCGCTGGAGAACGTGCCGGGATCGATCAGGATGCGCGTCGTCCCGGTGTCGAGAAGCACGCAGGCATGACCGAAGTGGACAACTCGCATGGATTCCTCCATTACCGACTTCTGGCGGGCTGACACGGTCAGGGGACGTCGGAAGTATCAAAGGGCATGAGGAAAACCCTGCAACTCCTCACGGCACTGGCGCTCGCCCTGCCGATGACGTCCTTTGTCCCTGCTACCACCACCTCTACCCCTGCGCAGGCTGTGTCGCCCCAAGAAGCGTCACAGTCGCAGGAAATCGGCACCGAGGAAACGCTCTCGGTCCGAGTGGGTGGCACCAACCGTTCCACCACGATCGAACGTCCGGGATCCGGTTACGTCAAGATCCATTTCACGGATCTGCGGATTCTGCCCGGCGACGTGCTCACGGTGTCGAACCCTGACGGCACCGAGAAGTACACGTACACGAGGGATCTGAAGTCCTCCCTCACCGCCACTCCCGACGCGACCGGCTTCTGGGCCATGTCGATCACCGGCTCGACGGCCGTCGTGTCGCTGAAGAACCCGCTGTCGCGCGTGCGGATCGACAAGATCACGCGCGGCTACACCGAAGCCGAGATGTCCTCGCAGCCCTCCGTGCAGAGCATCTGCGGCACGAACGACTACAAGGACGCGGTCTGCTACCAGTCCAGCAACCCGACCGAGTGGGGCAAGACCGCGTCCGTGGCGAAGCTGCTGCGCAACGGCAGTTCGCTGTGCACCGCGTGGCGGGTCGGCCCCAACAACCGCATGCTCACCAACAACCACTGCTTCACGAGCAGGACCGGTATCGAGGTCTGGTTCAACTACCAGTGCCCGACCTGCGGCGGCACGGCTTCGGCCGCCGTCACGAAGGTGCTCGTGGACCAGGTGCTGAAGACGGACGCCGGGCTCGACTACACCCTCTTCAGCGTGCAGAACTTCGCGGCCATCAGCTCGTTCGGCTACCTCGAGCTGGACGCGCGCGTTCCGGCCGTGGGTGAAGAGATGTACATCGTCGGCCACCCGGCCGGGAAGCTGAAGAAGTTGTCGTTGCGCGACAACAACAACGGCGGCGGCTACTGCGTCGTGCGCGCGGTGCGCGTGAACGGCAACGTGTCGCAGTCCGACATCAGCTACATGTGCGACACCGAGGGCGGCTCGTCCGGTTCGCCGGTGCTGTCGAGGCGCACGCACAAGGTGATCGGGCTCCACCACTTCGGCGGCTGCCCGAACCAGGGCGTGCGCATCGACCTCGTCGCCGCGCAGATCAGCTCACTGCTGTAAGGATTTCCTGCTCTTCCGCTTCGGTGAGGCCGGCCTTGCGGGGCCGGTCCAGCCCGAGGCCGCGCTCGTACTCCAACGAGTCGAGCGCGGTCTCGGCCAGCGGCCTCACGCGCAACCCGTTCGCCAGCGCGTTGCTGACGTCGCGGCCGACCATCTTGGCCCACTCCTGCGGCAGCCACAGCGGCAGCGACCGCGGCCCGGCCCACGGGTTGATCTCCAGCTCCTTCAGCACGCTCTCGGGCACGGGAACCAGCTGCGTGCCGGGCGGCGCGGTGGCCCCGGCGATCTCCCCGATGGCCATCTGGAACGGCATGACCGGCCCGGTCGAGTCGTACGTGCCGGTGATCCGCTCCTCGGTCGCGAACACGATCCACTGCGCCAGATCCCGCGCGTCGATGTGCTGGAACCCGAGGTCAGGACTGTCCGGCACGGCCACCCGGCCACCCCGCGCCATCCGCGCGGGCCAGTACCCGAACCTGTCGCTGGGGTCGTCCGGCCCGGTGATCAGCCCGGCCCTGACGATGAACTCGCGCCCCCTGACGGCTTCGAGGACGGCGTTCTCACTGGCGACCTTGACACTGCCGTACCGCTCGGCCGTGAACTCCTGCGCCGGATCGTCCTCGAGCGGCGGCAGGAGCTCGTCGCTGCCCGTCGCGTGATCCGCGTAGACGGAGATGCTGGACACGAACGTCCAGTGCGGAGTGGTGGCCCCGAACGCCTCCAACGCGTCCCGAACCCAGTTCACCGAGTACTTGGCGACGTCGACGACGGCGTCGAACTGCTCCCCGGCGAGCTGGTCGAACGCACCGGGTTTGTTTCTGTCGACCGAGATCAGGCGGGCACCTTCTGGCACGCCACCGGAGGCGCCGCGGGCGGCGCACACGACGTCGTGGCCGCGGCGGACGGCCTCCGCCGTGATGGCCTTGCTGAGGAACACGGTTCCACCGAGCACCAGGATCTTCATGATCTCCAGCATCCGTCCGATCCGGTGGAAGTACCAGCGGACTCCGCTGTCGGCGTAACGGCTCGATCGGATGGATCTCCTTCGGTATCGTTCGGCCCCGGTCGATGAACGTTTCGTGAGTCTGCACGCCTTCGTCGACGAGTCGCGGCGAAACAACACGTACCTGCTGGCCGCTGTCCTGGTCGATCCCGGTGACTTGGCCCGTACCCGGAAAGCGCTGCGCCGGTTGCTGTTCCCGGGCCAGCGAGAACTTCACTTCAAGAAGGAGAAGACCGACCGGCGCAAGCTGATCGTGTCCAGGCTGGTGACCATCGGCGCCGCCGTGCACATCTACACCTGCGACTGCTCCGCCGGAGAGGAAGTCGCGCGTCAGGAATGCCTCATCGCACTCATCAACGATCTCGTCGACCTGAACACGAGGAGGCTGGTGCTCGACAGTCGAGAGGAGCGCAATCTCCACGACGCCCAGACGATCCGCACGACGCTGGGCAAGCGGCCAAGTTACTCGAACATCACCTATGAGCACTTGGAGAGCACGCAGGACGAGTTGCTCTGGATCCCGGACGTGGTGGCGTGGTGCCACGGTGCGGGAGGCGACTGGTCAAGGAGTGTGCGCTCGCTGGTCGCGAAGGAGACTGCGGTGGACAAATGGTCCAGATAGCGCAAAGCACGGCGGCCGACCGTCCGGACGGGCACCGTGCTCACTTCCTCGGCCTACGGGGCCTCGGCAAGCGCAACTCTACCAAACGGCGCCACCGGGGCAAGCTCGTTCACCCGATGGTGAAACCCGGTGAAGATGTGCCGCCGAACACCTGTCGAGTTGATGAACACCCAGGTCAGGTAGGCTCTCCGGGTACCGCCAGCCCCCTCAAACCCGGGAGCAGTCTGTCGTGGCCCGAGTCGTCGTCGACGTCATGCCGAAGCCCGAAATTCTCGACCCCCAAGGCCAGGCGGTGGCGAACGCGCTGCCGCGCCTCGGTTTCGACGGCATCACCGCCGTCCGCCAGGGCAAGCACTTCGAGCTGGAGGTCGCCGACGACGTCGACGACGCCACGCTCGCCAAGATCGCTGAGACCTTCCTCGCCAACCCCGTGATCGAGGACTGGACCGTGCGCAGGGTCGAGGCATGAGGGTCGGTGTCATCACCTTCCCCGGCACCCTCGACGACGTCGACGCGCAGCGGGCCGTCAGGTACGCCGACGGGGAGGCCGTGCCGCTGTGGCACGGTGACCACGACCTGAAGGGTGTCGACGCGGTTGTCGTGCCCGGTGGGTTCTCGTACGGCGACTACCTGCGGTGCGGTGCCATCGCTCGGTTCGCGCCGGTCATGCAGGAAGTGATCGAGGCCGCCAACAAGGGGATGCCGGTCCTCGGCATCTGCAACGGTTTCCAGATCCTCGCCGAGGCGCACCTGCTGCCCGGCGCGCTGGTCCGCAACCACAAGCTGCACTTCGTGTGCCGCGACCAGTGGCTGAAGGTCGAGAACAACTCGACCGCGTGGACGACCCGCTACGACCAGGGTGCCGAGATCCTCGTGCCGCTCAAGTCCGGCGAGGGCGGCTACCAGGCAGACGCCCAGACCCTCGAAACCCTCGAGGGCGAAGGCAGGGTCGTCTTCCGGTACGTCGGCGAGAACCCCAACGGCAGCCGCAACAACATCGCGGGCATCACCAACGCCAAGGGCAACGTCGTCGGCCTCATGCCGCACCCCGAGCACGCCATCGACGCGCTCACCGGCCCGACGGACGACGGCCTCGGGATGTTCCTGTCCCTGCTCGACTCGGTGGTGAAGGCATGACCGTGGACACCGTGAAGAACGCGGAGAGCACGCCCGACCAGGAGCAGCCCTACAAGGAGCTGGGCCTGAAGGACGACGAGTACGCGCGCATCAAGGAGATCCTCGGGCGCCGTCCGACCGACGCCGAGCTGGCGATGTACTCGGTCATGTGGAGCGAGCACTGCTCCTACAAGTCGTCCAAGGTGCACCTGAAGTACTTCAGCGAGACCACGACCGACGAGATGCGGTCGAAGATGCTCGCGGGCATCGGCGAGAACGCCGGCGTCGTCGACATCGGTGACGGCTGGGCGGTCACGTTCAAGGCCGAGAGCCACAACCACCCGTCGTACGTCGAGCCCTACCAGGGCGCGGCCACGGGTGTCGGTGGCATCGTGCGCGACATCCTCGCCATGGGTGCGCGGCCGCTCGCGGTCATGGACCCGCTGCGCTTCGGCAAGCCGGACGCGCCGGACACCAAGCGCGTGCTGCCCGGCATCGTCGCGGGCGTCGGCGGCTACGGGAACTGCCTGGGTCTGCCGAACATCGGCGGCGAGGTCGTCTTCGACGAGACCTACCAGGGCAACCCGCTGGTCAACGCCCTGTGCGTCGGTGCGATGCGGGTCGAGGACCTGCACCTCGCGCACGCGTCGGGCACCGGCAACAAGGTCATCCTCTACGGCGCGCGCACCGGCCTCGACGGCATCGGTGGCGTCAGCGTGCTGGCGAGCGAGACGTTCGACGACAGCGCCGGCAAGCGCAAGAAGCTGCCGTCCGTGCAGGTCGGCGACCCGTTCACCGAGAAGGTGCTGATCGAGTGCTCCCTGGAGCTCTTCGAGAAGGGCATCGTCGTCGGCATCCAGGACCTCGGCGGCGCGGGCCTGTCCTGCGCGACGAGCGAGCTGGCGTCGGCCGGTGACGGTGGCATGCACGTCTGGCTCGAGCGGGTTCCGCTGCGGGCGACGGGCATGACGCCGGCGGAGATCCTCTCCAGCGAGTCCCAGGAACGCATGTGCGCGGTCGTCGAGCCCGCGAACGTCGAGGCGTTCATGGAGGTCTGCCGGAAGTGGGACGTCATCGCCACCGAGATCGGTGAGGTGACCGACGGCGACCGCCTGGTGATCACGTACCACGACGAGGTCGTCGTCGACGTGCCGCCGCGGACCGTCGCCCACGAGGGCCCTGTCTACAACCGGCCGATCCAGCGTCCGGCCGACCAGGACGAGCTGCAGGCGAACACGCCCGACAGCCTGCCCAAGCCGGCGAAGGACGAGCTGCTGGAGCTGATCAAGTCCCAGGCGGCCAGCCCCAACCTGGCCTCCAAGCGGTGGGTCACGCAGCAGTACGACCGGTACGTGCGCGGTGGCACCGTCCTGGCGCAGCCCAGCGACTCCGGCATGATCCGGATCGACGAGGAGACGCACCGCGGTGTCGCTCTCTCGACGGACTGCAACGGCCGTTACACCAAGCTCGACCCGTACGAGGGTGCACGGCTCGCGCTGGCTGAGGCCTACCGCAACGTCGCGGCCACCGGTGCCACGCCGGTCGCCGTCACGAACTGCCTCAACTTCGGTTCGCCGGAGGACCCCGCGGTCATGTGGCAGTTCGAGCAGGCCGTGAAGGGTCTCGCGGACGGCTGCGTCGAGCTCGGCATCCCGGTGACCGGCGGCAACGTCAGCTTCTACAACCAGACCGGCTCCACGGCGATCCTGCCGACGCCGGTCGTGGGCGTGCTCGGCGTGATCGACGACGTGCGGCGCCGCATCCCCACCGGGATCGGTGCCGAGGCCGGCGAGACGCTGCTGCTGCTCGGCGAGACCAAGGCCGAGTTCGGCGGGTCGGAGTGGGCGCACGTCGTCCACGGCCACCTCGGCGGTCTGCCGCCGAAGGCCGACCTGCAGCGCGAGAAGCTGCTCGGCGAGGTCCTCGTCGCGGGTTCCCGTGACGGCATGGTCTCCGCCGCGCACGACCTCGCCGAGGGCGGTCTGGCCCAGGCGCTGGTCGAGACGTGCCTGATCGGCGAGACGGGTGCGCGGGTCTTCCTCGACGGCGACCTGTTCACCGAGCTGTTCAGCGAGTCCGCCGGCCGCGTGCTGGTCGCCGTGCCGCGCACGGAGGAGCAGCGCTTCACCGACATGTGCACCGCGCGTGCTCTGCCGTGGCGCAAGGTCGGTGTCGTCGACCCGGAGTCGAACGCCCTGGAGATCCAGGACCTCGGTTCGCTGCCGCTCGACGAGCTCCGCGAGGCCTGGGAGGGCACCCTCCCGGCGCTCTTCGACTGACGTTCGAAGTGCACGCGGGGAGCTTTCGTTCGCACTGAGCGCACGAACGGGCCCCGCGTGCCGTCAGAAGCAGGGTCAGCTCGACGCTATGCGTTGTAGTTGCGCGAACTCGCCGTTGAACAGGTTCTGGTCGCCTGGGAACAGGCCGGCCGCCTGCCACTGCCAGATCGTGTGGAAGTCGAACCCCATCGGCAACGGCCCGAGCTTGTGTGCGTAGTGCGCGACCCACAACGGGTTGTTGTCGCCGAATTTCACCGAGTCGCCGACGCACCTGTTCCACCAGCTCGTGGACGTGTAGATCGTCGGGTGCCGTCTTGTGCGTGCGAAGACCGTGTCGCTGAACGACTTCACCCACGCGGTCATCGCCGCCTGGTCCATGTTGTAGCAAGTCTCGCCGTACGGGTTGTACTCCATGTCCATCGCGGGAGGCAGCGTCTTGCCGTCCGGGGACCACCCGCCGCCGTTGTCGACGAAGAAGTTCGCCTGCGTGGCTCCGTCGGAGCGGTCCGGCAGTGCGAAGTGGTACGCGCCCCGGATCATGCCGATGTAGTAGGAACCGTTGTACTGCTGGGTGAACCTCGGGTTGCGGTAGGACGTGCCCTCGGTCGCCTTGACGTAGGCGAACCGGGCACCTTTGTCCCAAGAGGACTGCCAGTCGACGTCGCCCTGGTGGCTGCTGACGTCCATGCCGGGCACTTGGTTCTCGGTCGGTGGTGACAGCGCTGTCTCTGTTTTCCAGAACTGACTGCCTTCGTGCTTGAGGATCTGGGAACCCGCAGTGTGGTCCGCGGAGCCCTCGGGCAAGGGCGCCGCGGACGCGGGTGCCGGCGTGAGGCCGACGACGATCGCCACGATGCTGATCAAGGTCCGCATGGAATAGATCGTGCGACCATTTGTCCTAGTCGGCCACCGGCGTCACCCGTCCAGGCGGGTCAGCTCTTCCCTGGTCAACTCCAGGTGGGTGGCCGCGGCGGAATCCCGGATGCTGGCCGGGCGAGAAGCACCCGGAATGGGGACTACCACTTCGGACTTCGCCAGCATCCACGCGAGACACACCTGGTGCGGGCTGACGCCGTGCGCGTCCCCGACCTCCTTGAACGGACCGCTCAGCGCACCCGCCTTGCCGATGCCGCCGAACGGGCTCCACGGCAGGAACGCGATGCCGAGCTTGTCGCACAGCTCCAGTTCGGGCTCACTCGACCGGAACACCGGCGAGAACTGGTTCTGCACCGCCGCCAGCCGCCCGCCGAGGATCTCGTTGGCCAGCACGATCTCGTCGGGGTTGAAGTTCGAGACGCCCGCGTACCGGATCTTCCCGTTGTCCAGCAGCTCCTTCAGCGCGCCGACCGACTCGGCGATCGGCGTCTTCGGGTCCGGCCGGTGGAACTGGTACAGGAAGATCTGGTCGACCCCGAGCCGCCGCAACGACCCGTCGACGGCTTTCCGCAGGTACTCCGGTCGCCCGTCGAGGCCCCAGCCACCGCCCGGCTCGCGCGTGTGACCGCCCTTGGTCGCCACGAACACCTCTTCCGGACGGCCCCTCAACGCCTCGGCGATCAGCTCCTCGTTGTGACCGAAGTCGGTGTCGTCGAGCGAGTAGGCGTCGGCGGTGTCGATGAACGTCACGCCCGCGTCGAGCGCTGCGTGAACGGTCTCGATCGCCTGCGCGCGGTCCGGCCTCCCCTGGACGGAGACGGGCATGCCGCCCAGGCCGATGGCACTGACTTCCACTTCTCCGATACGACGCTTCTGCATGACTACCACTGTGGACCGCGGCGATTAAGCTGTCCAACGCAGAGAAGTGATCTCATTGAGCACTGCGGGTGATGAATCGTGGAACTCAGACAACTGGAGCACTTCCTCGCGGTCGCCGAAGAGTGCCACTTCACCAGGGCCGCCAAGCGCATGCACGTCGCCCAGTCGGGCCTCTCGGCGTCGATCCGCGCGCTGGAGGTCGAGCTCGGCGCACCGCTCTTCCTGCGCACCACCCGCCAGGTCGAGCTGACCCAGGCAGGACGGGCGCTGCTGCCGGAAGCGCGCAGGGCGCTGAGCAGCGTCGAGTCGGCCAGGGACGCGGTCGCGGCCGTGCAGGGACTGCTGCGCGGCACGTTGTCCGTCGGCAGCCTGCAGTGCCTGCACGTCGTGCACCTGCCCGCGGTGCTGGCGCGCTTCCACGAGCTGCACCCCGGCGTGGAGATCCGGATGCGCCAGTCCGGCAACGCCGAGCTGGTCGAGGACGTGCGCGCCGGACGCCTCGACCTCGCCTTCGTCACGCGTCAGCCGAAGATCGCCGACGACCTGCGGGTGTCCACTTTGGCCAGTGAACCGCTGGTGCTCGCGTGCGCGCCGGAAAGCCGTTTCGCGGCAAGGGAGTCCGTCGCCCTGGAAGAGCTGTCGGGCGAGTCGTTCGTGGACTTCAACGCCGACTGGGGCACGCGCGACGAGGCGGACCGCGTGCTCGCCGCCGCCGGGGTCGACCGGCGGGTCGCGGTCGAGGTCAACGACGTGCACTCACTTCTTGACTTCGTCTGGTTCGGTCTCGGGGTCGCTCTCGTCCCCCAGTCCTTCGCCCTCAAGACCGACCGCGCGCACTTCGTCGGCCTTCGCGGGGACGCGCCCGTTGCCGAGACCGTCGTCGTCACCGCGAAGACCGTCGGCGCCGCCGCGAGCGTCCTGCTCGACGTGGTCGGGGAGGCCAAGTCCGGCCGCCTCCGTGCTGCCGGTTAGCTGCCACCCCGTCGCGGGCCTGCGGAACTCGGTCTTCGGCAGCACCTTCATCTCGCCGTACTGGTCGGTGGGCGGCTCGTTCGACGGGTGGAAGAACCGGCCCACCTCCGCGGCGCCGAAGAACTGGGTGCCCAGCTCCACCTGGCCCGCGAAGGCGACCTCCTGGAACGAGATGCCGCCCTCGAACTTCCCGCCGGCGAGCTGCACCCTGCCGTGGAACGTGCCGCCGGAGAACAGCGTGACGCTCTGCACGTGGACGTTGCGGAGGTTTGTGATGCCGTAGAACTGCGCGCGCCGGGCCACGAACCGGTTGACGTGCCTGCCGTCGAGCGAGAAGTACTCCAGCACGGCCCCGGTGAGGTCGAGATCCAGGTGGTCGTGGTCGTCGCGGTCGCCCCACGACAACGTGTCCCTGATCAACCGTTGCGCGGTGAGCCGGACCTGGTGCTCCAGCCGGATCTCCTGGTCGACCTCCAGGAAGACCTGGTCCGGATCGTCCGGCTTCTTCTCGTGAGCGGGGTGCGTGAACGGGCGGCGGAGGTACGCGCACAGCACGTCGAGCACTGTCTGCCGGTAGCGCGGTGTGGACCTCGCGAGCCACGCCAACGCGTGCATCGCGCCCACCCGCACCTGGTCCGCCTCGTTGCCCAGCAGCTCGACCGAGCGCGCGAACCGTTCGTCGGCGACCTTCTCGCTCTCCAGGCTGTGTCGCGCCTCCTCGATGCGGCGGCGCCTGTCGTTGAGCCACAACGCGTAGAGCGCGACCACGGCGCCGCCGGCGAGTCCCGCGGTCTTCACGATCTCGACTGCCGGTGCTTTGACCAGCCACAGTCCCACACCCGTGGCCACCGTCGACACGAGCGCGGCGAGCACCGCCAGCAGCCAGGGCGCACGCACGTCAGTTCCTCCACGCTTCGGGCAGGTCGGGCTCCACCGCGAACGTACAGCCGTCCGCCTTCACGTCCGCCCACTCCGAGCCCTCGAACTTGGTGAGGCCACCGAACTTCGTCTCCGTGAACACGGCGAGCCCGCGCGACTTGAACCGGCTGAACCACGCCTTGCCGCGGATCTCCGTGTGGTGGATGTACAACCGACCCGTCGACTCCGCCTCCGTCACGTAGAAGTGTCCGTGCACCAGCATGTGGTGGAACGCGTTCGAGTCCTCGAAGTGTGCGACCCGCAGGTAGAGGTCGCCGACCTGCCGGTAGGACAGGTCCATGAACTCCAGGTGGGCCTTGGTCAGGTTCAGGTCGTAGCGCGGCGCGTTCTCCTCGCCGACGCGCGGCAGGAGGTCCTCGATCAACCGCTGCGAGGTGAGCCGGACCTCCAGCTCGATCTCGTCGGCGTCGGTCGTCGTCTTCTTGAACGGGCGCCGCAGGTACGCGCAGAGGATGTCGAGGACGGTCTGCGTGTACTCGGTCCTGGACTTCGCGAGTCCGGCCAGTGCGTGCATCGCGCCCACTCGCACCTGGGCCGTCTCGTGTCCCAGCAGTTCCACGGCGCGCGCGAACCGTTCGTCGGCCACGCGGGACCTGTCGTGGTCGATGCGCTGGCTCTCGAGCTCCTGGCGGGCCTCTTCGACCTTGCGGCGCCGGTCGTTGAGCCACAACGCGTAGAGAGCGACGATCGCGCCGCCCGCCAGACCGCCCGTCTTGATCGCCTCGTGCTTCGGCGCGCCGGGGTCGATCAGCAGCAGCGCGCCGCCGACCAGCACAAACGCGCCAATTGAGGCGAGAATGGTCGACAGCAGCAAACTTTTCCTCACGAGGTCCGCATTCTGCCAAGCGACGGGTGCATGATGGGCCCGAACTGGTCCGAACACGGGTGAGGTGGGGCGTGTGGAGCGGCCGAGCTGGGCGCCGGGGGAGATCGACCTGGAACGGCCGAGTGTCGCGCGCGTGTGGGACTACCTGCTGGGCGGTGCGCACAACTTCGCCGTCGACCGGGACGTCGCCCAGAAGACCCTGGAGATGATGCCCGAGGTGCGCGGCGGCGCGCTCCAGCACCGCGCGTTCCTCCGGCGGGCCGTGCGCTACCTGCTGACCAAGGGCGTCCGGCAGTTCATCGACCTGGGTTCCGGCATTCCGACCGTGGGCAACGTGCACGAGATCGCCCAGGCCGTCGATCCCGCCGCCAGGGTCGTCTACGTCGACCTGGACCCGGTCGCCGTCGCGCACAGCCGGTCGCTGTTGGAAGGCAACGAGCGGGTGAGGGTGCTGCAGGCCGACGTGCGCGACCCGGTGTCGGTGCTCGCCTCGCCAGAGATGAACGACTTGCTCGACTTCCGCGAGCCGATCGCGGTGCTGATGATCGCGTTGCTGCACTTCGTGTCGGACGAGGAGGACCCGCTGGGCATCATCGCGGGCTACCGCGACCGTCTCGCTCCCGGCAGCTACCTCGCGCTGTCCCAGTCCGGCTTCGAGGCCGGCGAGGAGACACCCGAGATCCGTGCGGCGCGCAGCGTCTACGAGCGGAGCGTCACGCGGACGACTTTGCGCGACAGTGCCCAGGTCACCAAGCTGTTCGACGGATTCGATCTGGTGGAACCGGGTGTGGTGCGCCTGCCGGAGTGGCACCCGGAGGGTCCGGACGACGAGGGCATCGTGGCGAAGGCGTTCCCGGGCTTCGCGGGACTGGGCCGGAAGGCTCAGAGATGACTCCGGACGGCGACCGCCCGTATGCTGCGCGTTCGTGGCGTTAGGGCCGAGCAGATGACCGAACGGGTTGACCACCGGGTGCGTGACGACCGCTCTCCTTTGAGCCCGGCCGTTTTGGCCGGTGCCGCGTCGTTCGCGCGCAGCTGGGCGACGGCCGTCATCGGGTCGAGCTACGTCCCGATGACCCGCGCCGAGGTCGCGCAGCACCTCCAGGACCTCACCGAGATGCTCGTCGAGGCCCTGTACGCGAGCCCGTTCCGCACCGCACCCGGCTACGAGATCGGCTCACGGCTGGTCGACGCGCACTTCACCGGCACGGACACGCTGGGCCGCACCGTCCAGCTGCTCGGCGACGACCTGCTGGCCGAGCTCGGCGCCACGGGTGACGACAGGCTGCAGTCCCGCCTGGCCGCGCTCCAGGGCGCGTTGTCCGCCGGGTACGCCCGCGCCCTGCGGGAACGCACCCTCGCCGAGCAGGAGGCGATCAGGGCGGCCGTGCTGGACGCCCGCGACCAGGCAGAGGCCATGCTGCGGGCGTCGGAGGCCCGGTTCCGGGCGATGTTCACCGAGGCCGCGATCGGCATCGGCATCGCCGACATCGAGGGCCGGATCCTGGACGTCAACCAGGCGCTTCAGGACATGCTCGGGTTCAGCGTCGACGAGATGCGCCAGTACAACGTGCGCGACCTCATGCACCCCGAGGACGCGGGCAGCGTGTGGCGGCTCTACGACCAGCTCATCGCGGGCGAGTGCGACCACTACCGCGCCGAGAAGCGGTTCCACCGGGCGGACGGCGAGCAGGTGTGGACGCACCTGACGCTGTCGCTGGTCCGCGACGACCACGGCGAGCCGCAGTACCAGGTCGCGATGATCGAGGACGTCACCGATCGGCACCTGCTGCAGAACCGGCTGCGCTACCAGGCGCTGCACGACCCGTTGACCGGCCTGCCGAACCGCGCGCTGTTCCTCGAACGGCTCGGGCGGGTCTTCAACAACCGCGGCAAGCACCTGCGGGCCGGTCTCTGCTACCTCGACCTGGACGGCTTCAAGGTCATCAACGACTCCCTCGGCCACGACATCGGCGACCAGCTGCTGGTCGAGGTCGGCAGACGCCTGGACCACTCCGTGTCCGGCGAGGGCAAGCTGGTCGCGCGGATGGGCGGCGACGAGTTCGTGATCCTGGTCGAGGGCTCGGCCGGCGAGCAGGACATCGTCGACGTGGCGGACCGGGTGCTGACCGAGCTGGAGGCGCCGATCCGCATCGCGGGCCACGAGCTGTCGGTGTCGGCGTCGATCGGCATCGTCGAACGTCAGCTGTCCGGCACGACGTCGGCTGATCTCATGCGCGACGCGGACATCACGCTGTACTGGGCGAAGGCGGACGGCAAGGCGCGCTGGGCGTTGTACGACCCGGAACGCAACGCCCGTGAAGTGGCTCGCTTCACCCTGTCGGCCACGATGCCGCGTGCGTTGGAACGCGGCGAGTTCTACGTCGAGTACCAGCCGCTGGTGCGGCTGGAGGACTCCACGGTCACCGGCGTCGAGGCCCTGGTCCGCTGGCAGCACCCCGAGTTCGGGCGGCTCGCGCCGGACAGGTTCATCGAGCTCGCCGAGGAGACCGGCCTCATCGTCCCGTTAGGACGGTGGGTGCTTCGTAAGGCGTGCGAGGAGGCGCGGCGCTGGCTGGAGGAGTTCGGCGACGCGGCGCCGTTCGTGTCGGTGAACCTCGCCGTGCGGCAGTCCCGCGACCCCGAGCTCGTGCGCGACGTCAAGCGGATCCTGGACGAGTGCGCGCTGCCGCCGCACCACCTCCAGCTGGAGCTCACCGAGTCGGCGATCATGGGTACCGCCGACGAGCCGCTGGAAGCGCTGAGAGCGTTGTGCGACATGGGTGTGCGCATCGCGATCGACGACTTCGGCACGGGCTACTCGAACCTCGCCTACCTCAAGCACCTGCCCGTGCACGAGCTGAAGATCGCCGGCTCGTTCATGGAGGGCCTGCGGGCGGAGAACGAGGAAGATCCCGTCGACTCGCAGATCGTGGCGACGCTGGTGCAGCTGGCGCACGCGTTGTCGTTGGGCGTCACGGCGGAGGGCGTGGAGACACCCGCTCAGGCCGCCCGGTTGCTGCGGCTCGGGTGCGACACCGGCCAGGGCTGGTTCTTCGCGCGGCCGGGGCCTCCGGAGAACATCGACAGCCTCCTGCGTGGTGATCTCTAGTCCGGGGAACACCACGGGTCATGAAGCCACTGGCCCTGGTCGTGCTCCTGCTCGTCATGTCGGCGCCCGTCGCTCGTGCCGCGGACGTCGTTCCGCTTCCCGCTGACAAGCAGGCTTTCGGCACCGCCAGATCCGCGCTGAGCCCGGTGTGGTTCACGTTGGGCCATCAGGGCCTCTCGGAGATCTTCCACCCGGACCTGAGCACGCCCGCCACTCGTGAGACTCGGCTGCTGGTCGACGGAAAACCCGGCAGGGCGTACACCGAGCCCGCCGACGACCGGTCGCTGACGTTCCGGCAGCGGCTGCGCGGGGACGGTTGGCGGGCCGAGATCACCTACGTCACAGACCCGCAGCGTGCCGCCGTGCTGGCGGACGTGCAGGTCACGGCTCAGCGTCCGGTCCGGCTGTCGGTCGACCACGTGCCCATGAAGGGCTCCAGCGAGGTGGTCAGCACGCTGCCCACCGAGCCCGTGCGGCGCGCGCACGGCACGTTCGCGGTGGGGTTCGGCGCGGGCGTTGCGAAGGCCGCGCTGGACCGCGGGTTCGGTGTGGTGGCACGGGAGTACGCGCAGGGCTGGCACGCGTACCTGGACGGGCTGAAGCGGCCGAAGTCCGCTGACCGGCGGCTCTACGACATGTCCGTGATGGTGCTGGCGGCGACGGAGGACAAGGCGAACCCCGGCGCGTCGATCGCGTCGCCGAGCTTCCCCTGGGCCTTCGGGTTCGACCGCGAGCTGGCACCGGAACTCGGGCCGTACGCGTCGGTGTGGCCGCGCGACCTCTACCACGTGGCGACGGCCATGATCGCGGCCGGCGACACGGCGTTCGCCGAGCGTTCCCTGGACTTCATGCTGCGCAGGCAGCAACAACCGGACGGGCACCTGCCGCAGAACACCCGCGTCGACGGCACCCCGTTCTGGAAGAGCGTTCAGTTGGACGAGACCGCGGCGCCGTTGCTGCTGGCCTGGCACCTGGGCCGCCGCGATCAGTCCACAATGGACTCGCTTCGCCGTGCGGCCGACTACCTGCTGAACTACCCGAACGCGCCGTTCAGCGAGCAGGAGCGGTGGGAGAACCAGAGCGGCTACTCACCGGCCACGATCGCGTCGGCCGTCGCCGGGCTCGTGTGCTTCGCGGACCTCTTGCGGCGCAACGGGGAGAACGCTGATCGCTACCTGGCCGCGGCCGACGAGTGGCAGCGGAACGTGGAGGGCTGGACGGCGACGCGGACCGGGCCGTACGAGCCGAAGCCGTACTACCTGCGGCTGACGAAGGACGGAAAGCCCGACCAGGGCACGAAGTACAACCTCGGCGACAACAACCCGGACGACATCGACCAGCGCGCGGTCGTGGACCCGAGCTTCCTCGAACTGGTGCGCCTCGGCGTGAAGCGCGCCGACGATCCGGTGGTGCGCAACACCGTCGCCGTCGTCGATCGGCACCTGAAGGAACAGGGCTACTGGCACCGGTTCACGCAGGACGGCTACGGCGAGACCGCGGACGGCGGGCCGTGGAACGTGCCGAACCCGGTTCGCACCTACGGGCGGCTGTGGCCGTTGCTCAGCGGCGAACGCGGCGAGTACGAGCTGCTCATCGGGCAGAAGGCCAGTGCCGCCAAGCGCTTGCGCGAGATCGCGGCGACCGCGAACAGCGGCCTCATGCTGCCCGAACAGGTGTGGGGCGGCCGAGGAACCACCTCGGCCACCCCGCTCGCCTGGACGCACGCGCAGTACGTGCGGCTGGCGTGGTCGCTCGACGCGGGCCGTCCCGTGGAACGGCCCGACGTCGTGGCCAACCGCTACTAGCGCCGCAACCGGCAACCTTCGCCGCGTCTTCCGGCGCCCAGCAGGGCGCCTCGCGGCACCGGCCCCACATCCACAGCCATCCAGGATGAGGATGCGGGGCCGGCACCACGATGCACCCGTCTGAACGTCGAAATACGGGGCAAAGGCTGCCGGTTGCGGCACTAGTAGATTGTCGCGGCTAACTCTTGGGGTAGAGGTGGCGCAGTTTGACGCGTGCGTCGTCGGTGGTGAACTGCCAGCGGACCTTGCGCTGCTCGGTGTTGATGGCGTGTTGCCAGGCGGCGAGTTCGGTGTTGAGGGTGTCGAGGTCGCTGATGCGGCGGTCGAGGCATTGCCGTGATAGCGCGGACAGTTCAATCTCGGCGATGTTGAGCCAGGACCCGTGTTTGGGCGTGTGGTGGATCTCCAGGCGCTGGGCGAGGGCGAACGCCTCGTCTGGCGCGAAGGCCTCGTAGAGAGAGGCGATGGCGTGGGTGTTGAGGTTGTCCATGACCAGCACCACGGTCTCGGCGTCGGGATAGTCCACGGTCAGGAGTTGTTTGACCTGCGCGGCCCAGTCGAGCATGGTGCGCTGGGGCAGGGCATGCACGCGGCGCCAGCCGCGCAGGGGCTCGGCGAACACGAAGATCGAGCAGGTGCCGCACCGGACGTATTCACTGTCCTGCCGGGCATCGCGGCCCGGCCGGGCCGGGAGTGGCTCGCGGACCTCGCCGAGGAACTGGAAGGGTTTCTCGTCCATGCACACGACCGGCCGGGCCGGGTCATAGCACCGGGCGTAGACGGCGAGCACGTCCTCCATGCGGGCGGCGAACTCCGCGTTCGCCCGCGGCGGGATGTTCCAGCACTTCCTCAGGTGAGGACGCAGTTCCGTTTTTTCAAAACCCGGCCGATGGTCGAGTGGTCCAGGTTCGGGATGTCCTCGGTGAGCTGGACGTGTTTCTCCAGCAGCCGCAACGACCACCGCGCATGCCCGGCCGGCGGCTGCGAGCATGCCAGGGCGATCAGCCGCGCCTCCACCTCGCCGGTCACCGGCGACGGCACCGGCGGAAGATCCCGCTTCCTACGCCCGATCGTGGCCAGCACATCACCACCGGTCTCGGCGAATCGCTTGGCGACCAGTCGCAGCATCTCGCCCGAGACCTCGAGCCGGTCCGCGATCACTTCCTTCGGATCCGGTTCGCCCACCGAGGTGTCCAGCGCCAGCAGCACCCGCGCCCGCCTGATCGCCGACGCCGAATGCACACCCGTTGTCGTCAGCCGGATCAACTCCTCACGATCCCGCGCGGACAACGTCACCGGCCGTTTCAGCTGGGAGGCCATGACAACAGCCTCCCAGCCGCAGGCGCCATAACTAAGCAGCGACACGCTACTAGCGCTTCGACACGTTGTGCCCGGAGAGCTCGACCACCGGCTGCGCACCGCCGAGGTCGGCCGCCCGGTACTCGGCCCGGATCGTCTCGGTCTCACCGGGGAACAGCGTGATGTAGTTGTCGGTCCAGTCGACCGGCAGCACCTCCGCGCCGCCCTGGCCCTTGCGCAGCGACGCCCGCAGGAAGAACGCCACGCTCGTGCCGGTGTTCTTGATCGTCACGTGCGTGGCCTGCCTGCCGTTCGTTCCCGGCGTCGTCGTGCTGGACACCGAGACCTGGCCGGCCTTCAGGCTGCTGAGCGACTTCAGGTCCGTGTACTGGGCCTGCGGCGTGTAGTACCAGTCACCGCCGTTGTAGTTCAGCGTGTCGGCCTTGGTCGACAGCCAGTACACGTTGCGGTCGACGACCTTGCCGCTCGCGTCCTTCAGCAGCAGCCGCACGAAGTACGCCGTCGACAGCCCGGACGGCTGCGGCAGGGTGCCGACCCGCACGGAACCGTTGGCCTTGGCCGGGACCGCACGCGTCTCGTTGGCCTTCTGCGTGCCGTCGGAGTTGAAGACGGTCACCTGGAGGCTGAGGCCGTCCTGCGCCTGCAGACCCATGTTCACGACGGCCAGCGACTTGTCGTCGTAGGAGTACTGCGCGTGCAGGGCCTTGTTGCCGGTCTTGGCACCGAAGTATGAACCCGCGGTCGCGAGGTTGTAGTTGTAGAGGTGCCAGAACAGCTTGGGCCACGGGTCGTTCTGCATCCAGTAGATGACGCCCTGCGCCTGGTTCGCGCCGGTGTCGGAGAAGTCCCTGCCGAACGCCTCGAACTGCGCGCGGTTCGTCTCGTACTGCTGGAGCTGCGCCTTCTTGATGAAGTCGTCCACGTTCGACGGCTTGCCGTAGCGGTTGTCGAGCGCCGTGCCCCAGAAGCCGATCTTGCTGAAGTTGCCGGACGGCGACAGGTGGTACTGCGTGGCGTTGTAGTCCGTCAGCTTGTTGATCTCGGCGTCGCTGAGGAACTTCTTCAGCTCGTCCCGTTCGGGGATCGCGAGGCCGGGGCCGATCTCCGACGCGAAGCCCGCGCTGCCGCCCTTCTGGTTGTTGTACCAATAAACCGGCGGCTCCCACCAGTACGGACCGTCCATCTTCATGCCGGAGTCACCGAGCTGCGGGGAGCTGCGGCGGGCGGCGGCGTTGACGATCGGCGTCTGCCAGTCTGCGCGCTTCAACGCGTCCAGGTAGATCGTCTCGACGGCGGCGACCGGTGCCTCGTCCGAGCCGATCAGGAACGTGAACACGCTGGGGTGGTTGCGGATCCGCTTGGCCTCGCCCTCGGCGGACGCGCCCGCGACCCTCTTGTCCTCCGCGGAGAACCCGCTGGTGTTCTGCCACTTCGAGCAGCACTCCCAGCCGGTCATGATCAGGATGCCCATGCGGTCGGCCAGGTCGTAGATCTCGTCGTTCTCCGGCTTGCCCTCGAGCCGGATCGTGTTGAGACCCATGGACTTCGTCAGCATCATCTCGTCGGCGATCTTCTGCACGTTCGTGCGCAGGAAGAGGTCCGACGCCCAGCCGCCACCCCGGATCAGGATCGGCTTGCCGTTGATCTGGTACTGGATGTTGCCGCTGATCATCTTCGAGGTGACCTCGCGGATGCCGAACGTCGTCTTCTGCTCGTCCGACTTCGCGCCGCTCACCGTCGCGGTCGCCGTCGCGTCGTACAACGGCTGCGCGCCCATCTGGAACGGCCACCAGACCTGCGGGTTGCTGACGTTCAGCGGGAACGTGACGGTCTTGGTCTCGTTCGCGGCGAGGCTAACGTTCTGGCTGTAGTTCTGGCCGGCCGCGCTGCCGGCGACCGTCGCGGTCACCGCGCTGCCGGTGTTGTTGCGCGCGTCGACCTTCACGGTGACAGTGGCGCTGGTCAGGTTCGGCAGCGGCAGGTCGGAGAGCACGTGCAGGCCGCGCAACGAGACCGGGCCGCTCTGCACGAGGTCGACGTCGCGGAACAGGCCCTGGTTGCGGTCGGGCGGGAGCTGGGACCAGTCGATGAAGTGGATCACCAGGTCCTTGGCGGGATCGGACGGCGACGCCTTGATCGCGAGCGCGTTGTCGCCCTTGCGCAGCAGGCCGGTGACGTTGAACTCGTGCGTCGGGTAGGCCCCGACGACCGTGTCGGTGCCGGCGACCTTCTTGCCGTTCAACCAGATCTCGCCGCGGGAGATGACACCGCCGTTGAGCTTGAGGAACGTGTTGACGCCCGGCTGCGGGTCAGCCTGGAAGACCTTGCGGTACCACCACGGCACCTGGAAGTCGGCTTTGTTGGCCTTCTTGAGGTTCTCCGAGTAGTTGACGTCGCCGTACTTGTTGTTGGCGATCAGACCGGCCATCACCGTCGACCGCGCGGGCACGGTCAGCCACCCGGAGTCCGAATAGGCCGGTCCGGAGATCACGTCACCGGCCTGGCCGGCGGTCTTGCTGGTCTGCATCCGCCAGTCGGGGATGGTGGAGGTGGTTCCGGGGCTCGCGGCCACCTTGAGCGCCGCTCCCGTGCCGGGCACGGGCCCCGCGTTGGCTGAGGTGCCTGGCACGAGCACGGCCAGGCCCACCGCGGCCACGACCAGTGTCGGCAGTGGTCGGTTGCGCAGCATGTCGCTCCTCGACGCATCGGGGCGGCGGCGCTTCGGGGTATCGTAAAGAAGGTTTCCTGTTTGTTGGGTCACCGGCAATGCGCCTTACGGGTGACACGAGCCACACCGTTCGCCACACTCCGTGCGCGGTGATCCGATACGTTGGCCGTCATGCGTCGACTTGCCGTCCCGTTCCTGCTGGCAGCGGTCCTGACCGGGTGTTCTTCGGCCGAACAGGGCTCACCCTCCGCAGGGGACAAGACAGGTGCCGCGCCGACGACCGGAAGTTCGGCCGGGACCACCCCGGTGAACAGGCCCAAGGCCGTCGATCTGAAGGCTCTCGACCCGTGCACGCTGATCACGCCCGAGGTGAAGACGGCCCTCGGCGTCCGGGTGGTTGGACCGCGGGACCCGCTCCCGGACTACGGCGAGGGCAGCAAGACCTGCACCGCCAACTTCGAAGACCGCACGTACGTCTCTTCGATCTACACGCTGGTCAACGGCGGTGTGGATCGGCTCAAGAGGACGGTCGGTGAGGCAGAACTCACCCCGCTGCAGGTTGCCGGGTATCCGGCCTATGTCAACAAGGTCCCGAAGGCAGGGCTCGGCCCTGGTTGTGACGTCTACATCGATGCGACCGACGGGCAGTTGTTGCTGGTCGGCGCCACTGGTGACAGCAAGTCCACGGTGGACGCGACGTGTGAGCAGGCGAAGAAGGTCGCGAACGCCGTCGGCCCCGTGCTGGCGACCAAATGACGAGTTGAGTAGAACTACGCGCCTTGTACCGGGAACCGGTCCCCCGCGTAATGCATCAGAGCTAAAGTCGTCCCAAATGCACACGCGGCCCGCGTTCCCCGGGGGCCGTACTGAGGAGGGTGTGCCGTGTATCTCGCGGATGGTGGTGGGGGTGGCTCGTCCACGCCCACGGAGTTCGGTCAGCGCAAGCTGAAGGTGGACCCGTCTGCCATTCCAGAGGCCAGGAAGGCGTTCGAGCACGCGCTCGACGAGTTCGACTTCAAGATCAGAGATGCGGTGCGCGAGCTTCCCACGAAGCCGTGGGCGGGCGACCCGATCTCCAGCGAGACGTCGAAGGCCTTCAACGACCAGACGTCCGACAAGGCGATCGCCGCGCTGAACTTCTACCGGGCGCAGCTCGTGGGCGTGATCGACCAGCTGAAGATGATCGAAGAGCAGTACCGCCAGGTCGAGGGCGACAACACGGCCATGTGGGGCAAGCACCTGCGGGACCGGGACTGAGAGGAGGCCTGACCGATGACTGACCACCGCTTCCAGGGGTACGGACACCCCGAGCTGTACAAGATGATCAACTCAGGCCCCGGCGTCTCCGCCTCCATCCCGGTGGAGCAGGGCTGGAAGAGGATCAAGGAAACGCTCGCCCAGATCGACGACGACCTGCACGCCGCGCTGACCAAGATGGGCGCGGGCTGGGAGTCCGACGCCGCGGACGCCGCGAATGCCGCGTTGTCGCCGCTCGCGCAGTGGGCCGGGTACGCCGAGCAGGGCTCGGGCACGATGGAGAGCTCCGCGCGCCTGCAGGGCGAGTTCATCGCCGACGCGCGCAAGAAGATGCCCGAGGTCGTCCAGGTCACGACGGAGAAGCCGGGCATTCTGGACATGACCGTCGGCGCGCTGACCGGTCCGGTCGGCATGGCGCACGTCGTGGGCCAGCAGGTCGACCACGAGCGGCAGGAAGCCGCCGCGGACAACGCCGCCGCCCAGGCCGTCAAGGTCATGGAGGACTACCAGTCGGACAGCCGCTGGAACTCCTCGACGCTCGGTGACTTCCCGCAGCCGCCACAGGTCGTGATCGACACGCCGCCTCCTGGCGACACCGGTACCGGCAGCACGCGGGCCGGCTACACGTCGACCGGCGTGTACTCGCCGTCCGGCAACACCGGCACGACGAACCCGTCGTGGACCCAGCCCCCGTCGACGCCGCCGCCCGTCTCGCAGACGTGGACGCCGCCCGGCAACGACGGCACCACGCACACGTCGTGGACCCAGCCTCCGTCGACGCCGCCGCCGGTGCACACGCCGACGCCGACGCCGCCCACCAACCTGCCGCACCCGACGCCCACGCCGACGCCTGGCGGACCGGTGTTCACCCGGCCGAACACGGGCGTGCCCGGTGGTGGCCGCGGTGGTCAGCTCGGTGGCGTCAAGGGTGGTCAGCTCGGTGGTGGCAAGGCGTTCGGCCCGATGTCGGGCTCGCTCGGCTCGTCCGGCCAGGGCACCTCGATGAAGCCCGGCGGCATGCCCGGCATGGGCTCCGGCCCCGAGGGCATGCGCGGCGGTGCCATGGGCTCCGGTGCGGGTGCCGCGGGCAAGGGCGGTGCCGCGGGCGCCGGTGCCGGTGGCGCGCACGGTCAGAAGGGTGAAGGCGAGGAGGACCTCGAGCACAAGGCGGCCGACTACCTGGTCGAGACCGACGACGTGTTCGGTGACGAGCGCCTGGTCGCGCCGCCGGTCATCGGCGGCTTCTCGGAGTGAGCCTGTTCGGCGGTCCGGCGGAGAGGGAGCCGATCACTCTCTCCGCCGAGGAGTTCGACGTGGTGTGGGAACGCATGAACGTCGGCCCCATGCCGCTCGTTCTCAAGGTTCCCTCACCCGGTAAGACGCGGGACGAGCGGATCATGCTCGAGAACCGCGTCTACCAGCAGCTGGACCACCGCCGCCTGGGCAACTCGCGCGGGCTTTCGTCCGAACTGGACGGACTGCTGCGCATGTTCGTCAAGCCGGAGCGGGAGGCGGACGGCCGCCTCTGGCTCGGGCACAGCCTGCGCGTGCTCGCCGTCGCGAACGGCGACTGGGGCGCGCTGGCGACGTTGCGGGACGACCAGCTGACGTTCCAGCCGTGGGCGGGCTCCGGGCTCGCCTCGGCCGTGCTGTCCGTCCTGCCCGCGCATCCGGCGGGAACCGGTCTCTCGGTGACGCTGCCCAGCGCCGACATCGAGAAGGCGATCGCGCAGACCGACGGTTCGCCGAAGTCGATGGAGGCCGCGTTCCGGGGCATCGGCCTGCGCGAGGACGACGCGAAGGCGCTGGTCAAGATGTTCACCGGGCTCGTGCACACCGGGAACTTCGGTGCCGCCGCGCGCGACAAGTACGGCAAGCGCTGCCGTCCCGAGCGCGTGGTCGCGTTCTTCGACACCGAGGAAGGCCGCTACCTGCAGCAACGCCGTTCGTCGAACGGGCAGCCGCCGTGGAGCACGTTCACGCCGACCGACGCCCGCCGGATGATGCACCAGGTAGACGACCTGATCTCCGAAGCGGTTCGTTCCGCGAACGGGTAGATGTCTGGTTTGATCTGACCACCGCCGCCGTGGCCAAGACCCCTTGGAGACGGCGAAATGAACATCGACAGACGGCGATTCCTGCTGGCTACAGGGGTTGCGCTGGTCGGCACGTCAGCGATGACGGGGACTGCCTCGGCAGCGTCCTCCGCCTCGCTGTGGCAGGAGTTCGTGGCGAACCCCTACAACCACCCGCAGATTCCGAACGTCGCGTACGCCGGCTACCGGACCGGTGAGCGTCCCGGTCGCCGGCCCGTTCTGGCGAACGTGCTCTTCTTCGGTGCGCGCGGGGACGGCTCGGCCGACGCGTCCGCCGCGATCAACAAGGCCGTCGAGTTCGTCGGCAAGCTCGGTGGTGGCACCGTCTTCGTGCCGCCGGGCCGCTACCGGATCGACGACATCATCCGCATCGGCTACGACAACGTCGTGCTGCGCGGGGCGGGCAGCGCGAAGACGACCTTCTACGCGACCCGGTCGCTGGAGGAGATCGTCGGCATCAACCGCAGCCGGTACGGCTCGGAGAACTCGGCGTGGAGCTGGTCCGGCGGGCTGGTGTGGGTGTGCCACCGCGACCGCTACCGGCCGCTGGTCGACGCGATCAAGGCGCACAAGTGGCCGTTCGAGGGCTGGACCGGAAACGAGCTGGAGGCCGGTGAGACGCTGACGGCGGTTTCCGGTGCTGCGGCACGAGGTTCGTTCGTCGTGACCGTCGAGAACGGACGGAGCCTGCGAGCCGGTCAGCGCGTGCTGCTGCGGCTGGACGACGACCACTACTCGCTGCCGAAGCACATGTGCGGTGACGTTCCCGGTACGGCGACGTACAGGTGGGACGACAAGGACAAGCTCCTGTCGTACTTCCCGTTCCTGTGGCCGGTGCGCGTGGAGTGGGTGCGCGGCAACAGGGTGAAGCTCGCGCAGCCGTTGCCGCTGGAGATCCGCCCGGAGTGGAAGCCGCGCCTGACCACGATGGCGCCGGTCGTCACCGGTGCGGGCGTCGAGGGCATCAAGATCGAGATGTTCAAGGTGCCGACCCCGAAGCACCTGCAGGACAAGGGCTACAACGGTCTCGCGTTCCAGTGCGCCTGGGACTGCTGGGCCGACGACGTGCACGTCCAGGACGTCGACAACGGCTTCCTGCTGGTGTCCGCCAAGGGGATCTCGCTGCTGAACACGCGGGTCTCCGGCCGTGGGCACCACCACGCGTACGCCACGCGCGAGCAGTCCCACGACAACCTGACCGACGGCTTCGTGATCGAGGCGCCGTCCGAGCCGTCCCAGGCGGGTGCGGGCAACCACGGCCTGAACGTCGAAGGCCTGTCGTGCGGCAACGTCTGGACGCGCGGCCGCATGGACCACGACGTCTTCGACACCCACCGCGGTCTGCCGTTCGGCAACGTCCGCACCGAGATCACCATCAACAACGTCGGTGCGCACGGCGGCAGCGCGAACGCGGGTCCGTTGTACGGAGCCCGGTTCGCGCACTGGAACGTCACGGTGGTGAACCAGCGCGCCGGCAACGTCCGCATCGACCAGGTGGCGCCGTGCAGCGCCACGGTCGCGATCTCCGAGGTCCGCGACTTCGGCCAGATCGACAAACCGGACTTCACCGGAGAGCTGAACTCCAGGTTGGAGCTGTACGGCACCACGGACGTGACTCCACGGAACCTCTATGACGCACAACGGAAGTTGCGGCGCTCATGAGGTGGCGATCCGCACCTGCTCCTTGAGGTGCACGCAGAGACCCGTGCCCGGTCGGTCGGGGAGGTTCGCCTGCCGGCGTTCGTCCACGATCGACCAGGACGGGTCCGCGAGCTTGAGCTCGACACCCCACGCGAGATCGTCCCTGACGAACTGCGGCACCTCGCCCCACGACGACGCGGTGACGACCACGTGCTGCGCGTCCGGGCGGCCTGCCAGCGGGCCGTCCTGGAGGTGGAAACCGTTGGTGGAGCCGAAGGTCCTGGTGATCGACTCGGTCAGCGTGCGCATCGCCGTGGTGCGGCCGGAGCCCGGTTTGCCGACGATCGCGCCGTGTCCTCCCCGCGAGAAGTCGGCCCAGAACACGTCGACCCGGTGCTCGAACGGGACGTCCCGCATGCCGATGGGCATCGCGCGCTCGTGTGTGCCGAGCTGGTCGAGCGTGAGCGCGGACCACTCGTGCAACGGCGGTGGCAGGAGCTGGTCGTGCAGCGGCTCGACCTTCTGCATCGCACGCGGCAGTGATCGCACGACCTCGTCGAGGTCCGCTGGGAGCGTGAAGGTCTCCGCGGACTTGCTGATGCGCCGCGTCCACCCTTCGCCGGTGAGCTCGAAGCGGTACCCGATGTAGCTCTTCAGCTCGTCGACCTGGGTCGAGTCCGACAGCAGGAGGTGCTGGCCGTAGCTGCGTCCCAGCCGTCCGAAGCTCATCAGCACCTTGAGGAACTCCGGGTGCTCGTCGACCAGCCCGCGCACGCCGTCGACGCAGACGAGGACTTCCGGCAGCGGGTCGAGCGGCGCGCCGTTGTAGCGCGCTCTGCGGTAGTCCCAGGTCGTTTTGTGGTGCCCTGGGGTGAGCATCCGGGTTCGCCGTTCCTGCTCGCCCTGCAACGCTTCGAGGACGCGGTCGGCGATCATCGGACTCATGCCGCGGTAGTGCCCGTAGACGTGTGGTGCGTTGTCGATCCCGGCGAACACACCCGTGCCGTGGAAGTCGATGAGAATCAGCTGGAGGTCGTCCGGTGAGTGCCACAGCGTCTGGCTGAGCAGCATCGCGCGGAGGAGCTCCTGGCGGCGGTCCGCCGGTGCGATCACCTCGCCGTGCGGTCCCATTCCGTCCTGCAGGCTGCTGGTCTTGACGTCGATCTCGATCGGCTGCGCGTGCTCGTCGGTGCCCAGGGCGACGCGGTACTGCTCGCGGAGCGGGCGCATCCGCCAGGAGCGCTGCCGGTCGAACTCGCCGGAAACCCATTGCAGCGCGAAGAAGCCGGGCACGGGTTCGACCTTGTGCATCAGTGGTGGCAGCGACCTGGCCATGTCGTCGAGGTCCGCGGGCACGGTGCACTCGGGCACCTGGTGCGGTGCGATGTCGTACGGTCGGTCGAGCAGCAGCTGCATGCCGGACTTGCCGACGTCCTGGGCGATGGCCGCCAGGGTGGTGGCGAGGCCCGGGATCTCGTCGAGGCCCGTGACGCAGATGAGGAGCTGCGGGAGCACCTGGTCGAAGCCGCGGTGGTGGAAGATCGTCCAGGTGTTGCCGACCAGTTCGAGACGGCGTTCCGACTCGGCCGCCAGCCATTCCGCGATCTGTCCGGGATCGCTTGCCGCGCCTCGATGATGCGCCTGCATGTGGGGTGCCGCGTCGAGTCCGGCGAACGTGTCGGAGTCGTGCGCGTCGATGAACACCGCCTGGAACAGCTTCGGCGAGTGTGTGGTCATCAGGCCGAGCAGCAGGCTGCGGAACGTTTCCCGTGTGGTGGCGTGAAGATGACGTCCTGTGCGGTACTGCCCGTCCGGGAGGTGCGTGAGCTCGACGACCGTGCCGGCACCGATCGGAACCCGGTCCCACTCGCCCTTCCAGGCTTCGGCCTTGGTGAAGGTGCTCAGGCCGTGCATCGCCAGGAAGTCCAGTCGTACCAACGATCGCAGCCGCTCCGGCACGTCGTCCGGTGTGCCGGCGGTGATGACGACCTCGACGCCGCGTGCCGTGGCGGCGATCCACCTCACCGACTCGGCGAGGCCGGGATCGCTTGCCGCGCAAAGCTTCCAGTCGTCGACGAGCAGCGTCGCGCCGGGTTCCGCGCCGCGTTCGAACCACGCCAGCAGGTTCTGGCAGCGGCGGTGGTCCTCGGGGTCGAACGAGCGGTTGACCGGGGTCGACGGAGTGCCTCGGCCGATGCGGTAGATCTGCCGGCTCACGGGAGAGCGATCTGGACGGCGGCCTTGTCGCGCACGGACAGCCCGATGCCCGGCAGGATCGGCACCTGCGCCGCGCTGCGGGGGTTGACCAGCGACGTGTTCGGGTCGTCCAGGCGCAGCTCGATGCCGAACGCCAGGCTGTCCCTGATGAACGGCGGAACCTGGTCCCACGTGCGGGCGGTGACGACGATGTGCCGTTGCGGGTCAAGAGGTTCGCCGGGTCCGTCGAGCAGCTGGTAGGCGCTCAGGTCGCCGAGGACGGTGGCGAGCGTGCGCAGCGTCGTGGACTTGCCGGTGCCGGGCGCGCCTACGATGGCGCCGTGCCGCAGTTCCGTCGTGAAAGCCGGGACGAGGACGTCCCTGCGGTGTTCGTAGGGCTTGTCGACCACGCCGAGCGCGCCCGGCGGCAGCATGTCGAGCGTCAACGGCTTTCCGTCGTGGCCGAGCGGCGGAAGCATGATCTCGTGGGCGGTGCCGGCGCCCGGCGCGTGCGGCAGCAGCTCCAGCATCTCGACCAGGTCGTAGGTCGGGTTGGCGAGCGGCCACTCCGGTAGCTCGTAAGGGGTTTCCGGTACGCCGCCGGAGTACAGGACGTGCAGGCCCAGCGTCCGGCCGGCACGCATCATCATCACCATGTGCTCGTGGAACAACGGTTCCCGGTCGAACACGGCCGCTGCGCCGTCGACGCAGATCAGCAGGTCGGCGATCGGGTCGAGCGGGGCGCCGTCGCGCACGGCCTCGCGGTAGTCGGCGAGGTTCCTGAAGTTGCCGGCCTTGTGCAGGATTTCCTGGCGCCGGCCGAGCTCACCCGCCAGCGCGTCCAGCAACCGCAGGACCGTCGCGTCGTCCGCGTCGGGCGTCAGCGTGTACGCGACCTGCGACGCGAAGCTCAGCGGTTCGAAGATCCCGCTGCCGGTGCCGTCGACGAAGAGGAACTGCAGGTGCTCGGCCGAGTGCGTGGCCATCAGCCCGAGCAGCGCGCTCAGCAGCTGGTCCGCGCTGCCGCCGTGCACGGCACCACCGATCTCGAGCTGGAGGTGGACCGGCCAGCCGCGGTCGTCGACCCCGGCGGTCGTCCGGAAGTCGTCGCGCTGCCACATGTCGCTGAGATCGGCCTGGATCCCGTGCAGCGCGAGGAAGTCCGTCGGCTCGCCGTGCAGGTGCCGCCGCAACCGTCCGGGCAGATCCGCCCACTTCCGTGCCGTGACGACGACCTGCACGCCCCGCGCGGGCCCGAACGCCGCGACCCACTCGACGGTCCTGTCGAGCCCGGGGTCCTGCTCGGAGCACAACGCCCAGTCGTCCACCAGCAGCACGGCCCCGGACGGCGCACCCCGCTCGAACCAGTCGAGCAGACTCCGGCACCCAGGCTGGTCGGCGGGATCGAACGTCGCCGAGACGGGCAACGGGTCCGCACCCCGCCCGATCCGGTAGACGGCCATGTCCGGCGCGGCCGCGAGTGCCGCCGTCAACCGCTCCCTGGTCGCCTGCCCGGGACCGACGACGGCGAAGTTCCTGATCACGCGCCCACATATACCAACAGCCCGGGGACCGCCGCTGCCGCTTCGCTAATGTGGGCGACGTGCCAGCCAAAGCCGTCGACCCAGCCGAGATGCGAGCCGCCGTGCAGGCCGTGCTCCCGTGGCTGCGAGGCGAAGCTGACCAGCCAGAACGCCCGGTGCTGGCCGCCGCGGTCCGCCTGAGCCTGCGCACCCTGGAAACCCTCGCCCCCGGCCGCAGCGTCGAGGTGCGCGTCCCCCCGTTCGCCGCGGTGCAGTGCGTCGAGGGCCCGCGCCACACCCGAGGAACACCCCCGAACGTGGTGGAGACCGACCCGCGCACGTGGCTGGAACTGGCGACCGGCGACCTGGCGTGGACCGACGCCCTGGACGGTGCTCGGGTCACCGCGTCGGGGACCCGAGCCGACCTCTCCCACCTGCTGCCGGTGGTGCGTTTCTAGAACCAGGACCCGATCTTCTTCACCACGCCGCCGACACCCTCGACGGCGTCCCGGCCCAGCTCACCGACGTTGCCCAGCGTGTCGACGACGACGTCGGCGGCATCGCTCGCCACCTCGCCCGCGGTGCCCACCGCGTGGCGTCCGGCGTCTCCCCAGTTGCCCCGGGAGATGTCGTCGACGACCTGGCCGCCACCGCGCCAGACGTCCTCGCCCATGTCGACGACCTCCTTGCCGGTGTTGACACCCCAGTCGATGACCGGGCCCACACCGGGCAGGTTCGAGCCAGGTACCTCGACCGGCGTCGGCGAGTCCTGCCACCGCTGCTCGGTGACGTCACCGCCGTGCCCGGTCGCGATCTTGGCGAGGTTGCCCAACGACTCGGAACCCTTGTCGTAGTAGGCGGAGTGCGCGTGCCCGACCCAGGACTCGCCGGAGGTGCCGAACTGCTTCGCGCCGAACGAGGCGTCGTACGGCCCGGTCGACGACCCGTCCTTGGTGAACCAGTCGCCACTCGTGCCCTGGATGACCGGGTCGTGCTCGGTGCCACCGACGTACACGTGCCCAGCGCCCGGACCGAGCTGGTTCACGTTGGACGCGCCGACACCGGGAGAGCCGACGAATGCGATGTCGTCGGCCTTCAGACCGTTGTCCATCGCCGAGTAACCGACGACCGTGCTGCCGTAGCTGTGCCCGATGACGGTGACGTGCGCGTTGGGGTTGACCGCGCGGTAGTTCTCGACGTCCTTCGCGAGGATCCTGCCGCCCTCGATGGCCTGTGCCGGGTCGTTGACCTGTCCCAGCGCGGCAGCGGGCGCGTCGTACCCGAGCCACTGGATCGCGGCCCCGTCCGGCCCCATCGCGTTGCTGAGGTTGGCGGCCTGCTCCATGCTGAAGCCGCTTTCGAGGCTCGAAGTAGTTCCCGGCACGCAGACGGCGAGGTTCTTGGCGGTGTCCGGGTTGCCGAACGCCACCGCCATCGTGCCTTCCTTGCCACCGGGGCCGTCGGGGCTGTAGGCGAGGACGTAGGCCTGCTTGCCGTTCTTCTCGACCTGGTCGCCCGCCATGATCAACGACTTGTTCGCCATTTCCGCGTTGTGCGCGCGGCGGGCTGCTTCGTCGTACTTGGCCATCAGTTGCGACCCTTGCGGGTCGTTGCGCAGTGCTCGTTGGCCATCTGACGAGTTCGGATCAACGCCCAGTTCACGAGCACGTTCCGCGAGTTGCTGCTGCAGAGCGGTTTTCTGGCTGTTGAACCGGTCGATGTCATCCGTGACGCGTGCGCGGTTCGCTTTGTCGAGCACTTCGGCCGGCAAGCCGGGAAGCTGGCCGAGCTCCTGGAACTTGGTGTCCAGCAACGCCTTCTGCTGGTCCGCACTGAGCGATTTCCACCAGGCAGCGACCGTTTTCGGGTCGGTACCGGGTGGCGGCACCGGCGGCAGTGCCCCGCCTGCGCCTGCCCGTTGAGCGGCACGGTCCCAGCCGCAGTCCGTGCGAGCGGACTCCTCGAAACCAGGTGGAATCTTGGTGAGGGCACCGGCGTAGGACCGCAGCACGTTGTCGTAGCCCGACTTCACCTTGTTCAGGGAGTCGTTGACCTGGTTGGCGAGTGTGCGGGTCTGCTCTTCGTCGAGACCCGGTGGACGGCTGCGCCACACGTTGATCGCCTGGTCCGCGGCACCGCGCATCTGACCGTAAGCCCGCGACGCGGCCTGGACGATGTCCACACCTGCACCGAGTCGTTCGACAGCTGCCTTCGCGGCGGTCGCGGACAGCTCGGCACGAGCGGTGAACTTCGTGGCCGTGTCGCCGACCCAGTTGCTCACCGCGGTCTTGCCACCCTTTGCCACGGACTCGCCGGCCCGGCCGACCGCGCTGATCGCACCCGTGATCGGGTCAGCGGCTGCGGCGATGCGGCCGACGTCGCCGGACGCGAGCTTGCCGTACAGGCTCTCCGGATCCGTGTAGCTCACTTGCCGCCCCCAAGTCCCTGGACGAGCTTCTTCAGCGCGGCCGCGTGATCGTCGTCGGTGCGCTGGTAGGAGTCGGCGTTCGACACGAGACCTTCGGCGGCGTCGGTGATCCATGCGGAACCGCGCCGGAGGTCCTGGGAGTGCGTGCCGACGAACTTCGCGAGGGCGTCCGCGAACTCCGCAGCCGCGTCGACCTCTCCCAGCGCACCGGCGTCGAGCTTGAGCATCGAGATCATCTCCGCCGCCTCGCGCACCGCGTCGGAGCCGTTGACGAACTCCTTGGACGCGTTGCGCAGCAGTTCGGGCTCAACGCCGAACATCGCCACCCCCTGGTTGGTCTCTGATCCATGCGACGCAGAAGCATCATGGTCGGTTCCCCACTCACGCGTGGCGCGTTTGGGGCACGATGACGCGCATGGTGCAGACAGGGTGGACGGCTCAGCGGTGGACCGCTGTGTTCATCGAGCAGGCAGAGATGTTCCGGAAGGCGGTCGCGGACGCGGACCCGACTGCCGACGTGCCGACGCGTCCGGGATGGACCGTGCAGGACCTCGTCGTGCACCTGGCGCGCTTCCTGGAGACCTCGACCGCCTACCTGCGCACCGGTAGCCGCAACCCGATGAAGCCGCCGGCACCGAGGGGCGGGCTGTCGCCGCTCGACTACCTCGACCTGCAGCTGGCTGAGGCCGGAGAGGTCCTCGCGGCCGTGTCAGGAAATCGCCCGGTGTGGACGTTCTCCCCGGCAGCACCCGACCTCGCCTGGGTGTGGCACCGCCGAATCGCTCACGAGACGGTGCTGCGCCGCTTCGACGCGCAGACGGTCGTCCGCCAGGTCGTGGCCACGGACACCGACCTGTGCGTCGACGGCATCGACGAGGTGCTGACCACGATCGTCGCGGCCAAGCTCGACGGCGACTCGCCCAGCGAGGTGTCCGGTACGGCCGTGGTGCGGCCGACCGACGTGCCCGAGTCCTGGCTGATCTCCCTCACCGCGGGCGAGGTGCCGCAGACCCGTGCTGCCGCGCCCGGCGAGGAAGGTGACGCGCAGGTGACCGGTGATGCCGAGCTCGTCTACTTCTGGCTCTGGAACCGGATGAACCTCAAGGAGATGACCGGCGACCAGCGCCTGCTGGACGTCCTGAAGGTCGGACGGGGGCATTGATGCGCAAGCTCGCTGTGGTCGCAGCCACCTGTTTGGTGCTCGCCGGATGTGCTGCCTCATGGGAGGGGCAGGAGGTCCGCTACCGGATCGACTCTCTGGATACCAGCAGCCCGACAGAGTTCTTCCGCCTTGAGCTGGTGGGTGACGCGCCGAAGGGTGCGCTGGACCCGCAGGACTTGGCCCGCAAGCCCGTGCAACCAAAGGCGGTGAGTGGTGGCGCTGCTGTCGGCGACGAGGTGCTGTGCCTGGTCGAGCAGAAGAAGGGCAGCGCAATCGAAGATTCGAACGTCGTGACCTTCGTGAAGAGCTGCAAGAAGGCTTGATGCGCAAGATCATCGTGGCGCTGGCCGGCTGTCTCGTGCTGAGTGGTTGTGGTGCGGCCGAGTGGCGCGAGAAGGTCCGGTTCAAGGTCGACAAGATCTACGAGGTCGCGCCGAAGTACGACCGCAAGTACGCGACGCTGCGGCTCGAGCTGGTCGGAGAGGTGCCGGACGACGCCCTGGAGCCGGACACGGTGAGCCCACAGGTCGTGGACCGCTTCGAGATCAGGGGTGAGGTCGTCGTCGGTGACGAGGTCGTCTGCGCGGCTGAGCAGAAGACCAGCGGCTACGCCGATGCCGATGTGATCAGGACCGACCTGTTGTCGTGTGAGAAGGCTTGATGCGCAAGATCGTTCTTGTTCTGGTGGGCTGTCTCGCGCTCGCCGGCTGTTCCGGCACCTGGGAGGCGGAGATCCGCCTGAAGGTGGCCAAGATCGACGAAGACGATGCCGTCCCCACCTACCTCCCGCCCCGCGCGCGGGTCTGGCTGGACCGGGTCGGAGAGTTGCAGGAGAGCGCGTACGACCGTGACAACTTCACCGGCACGGTCGTGGAGCCCGCCGAGATCGACGGTGAGGTCGCGGTCGGCGACGAGGTGACCTGCCTCGCAAAACAGCGTTCGATCGGCATCCTTCAGACCAACTCGATCCAGACCGAGCTGTTTCAGTGCCGGAAGGCATGAGTTTGGTCACCCCACCAGGGGTTCGGAGGGGGTGGTTGGCCCCCTGCTCCACTTACACTCGGGGTGCAGCCAGCCCCACTCGTGAGGGAGCCACTCGGTGGTCGCCGACCATTCCCAGCCCGAACAGGAACCCCGTGAGGAGTGCGGCGTCTTCGGCGTCTGGGCTCCCGGTGAAGACGTCTCGAAGCTGACCTACTACGGGCTCTACGCCCTGCAGCACCGCGGCCAGGAGGCGGCGGGCATCTCTGTCGGGGACGGGGCGCAGGTCGTCGTCTTCAAGGACCTCGGGCTCGTCAGCCAGGTGTTCGACGAGCAGGTCCTGCAGAGCTTGAAGGGCCACGTGGCCGTCGGGCACTGCCGTTACTCCACCACCGGGTCCACGACCTGGGAGAACGCGCAGCCCACGTTCCGCACCACGGCGGCCGGCAGTGGCCTGAGCCTCGGTCACAACGGCAACCTGGTGAACACCGCCGAGCTGCTGGAGAAGGCCAAGGCGCTCGGCATCGTCGAGCGCAACGGTGCGACGACCGACTCGGACATCCTCTGCGGTCTGCTCGCTCACGCGGCGGCCGACAAGGGCATCGAGCAGGCCGCGCTGGAGCTCCTCCCGACGGTCAAGGGTGCGTACTGCCTGACGTTCTCCGACGAGAGCACTCTCTACGCGGCGCGTGATCCGCACGGGGTCAGGCCGCTCGTGCTGGGCCGCCTCGAACGGGGCTGGGTCGTGGCGAGTGAGACCGCCGCGCTGGACATCGTGGGTGCGAGCTTCGTGCGCGAGGTCGAGCCCGGTGAGCTCATCGCGATCGACGAGGACGGGCTCCGCAGCAGCAGGTTCGCGACGCCCGAGCCCAAGGGCTGCATCTTCGAGTACGTCTACCTGGCGCGTCCGGACACGACGATCTCCGGGCGCGGCGTCCACGCCACGCGCGTCGAGATCGGGCGCCGGCTCGCCAAGGAGCACCCGGTCGAGGCCGACCTGGTCATCCCGGTGCCCGAGTCCGGTACGCCGGCCGCGATCGGGTACGCGCAGGCCAGCGGCATCCCGTACGGGTCGGGTCTGGTCAAGAACGCCTATGTCGGACGGACGTTCATCCAGCCGTCGCAGACCATCCGCCAGCTGGGCATCCGGCTGAAGCTGAACCCGCTGCGGGACGTCATCCGCGGCAAGCGGCTCGTGGTGGTGGACGACTCCATCGTGCGCGGGAACACCCAGCGCGCGCTCGTCCGCATGCTGCGCGAGGCCGGCGCGCTGGAGGTCCACGTGCGGATCGCGTCGCCGCCCGTCAAGTGGCCGTGCTTCTACGGCATCGACTTCGCCTCGCGGGCCGAGCTGATCGCGAACGGCCTGGACGACGACGGCATCCGGCGGTCGGTCGGTGCCGACTCGCTCGGGTACGTGTCGCTCGAGCAGCTCGTCGCGGCCACCGAGCAGCCCAAGACGCGGCTGTGCGCGGCCTGCTTCGACGGCGAGTACCCCATCGAACTGCCGCAGGACGCGCTCATCGGCAAGCACCTGCTCGAAGGCCTCAAGGGCGTGTCGGGCTCGGCCGCTCCCGTGCTGGCCAACAGCTATGGTGCCGAAGACGCCCTGCGTCGTCCCTGAGCACCCGAGATCCAAGTGGAAGAAGTTGACGTGACCGACAGCGCCAAGGCCACCTACGCCTCCGCCGGAGTCAGTATCGCCGCAGGTGACGAGGCGGTGGAGAAGCTCAAGCCGTGGGCGGCCAAGGCGCACCGGCCCGAGGTGCTCGGCGGGATCGGTGGGTTCGCCGGCCTGTTCCAGCTCAAGCTCGACCGCTGGAAGGAGCCGATCCTCGCCTCCTCCACGGACGGCGTCGGCACCAAGATCGCGGTCGCGCAGGCGCTCGACAAGCACGACACCGTCGGCATCGACCTCGTCGCCATGATCGTGGACGACCTGGTCGTCTGCGGTGCCGAGCCGCTGTTCGTGCAGGACTACATCGCGGTCGGCAAGGTCGTTCCCGACCGGATCGCGGCGCTGGTCAAGGGCATCGCCGAGGGCTGTGTCCAGGCCGGTTGCGCGCTGCTCGGCGGCGAGACGGCCGAGCACCCCGGCCTGATGGGCGACGACGACTACGACATCTCCGGCACCGGCGTCGGCGTGGTCGAGCACTCCAAGCTGCTCGGCCCGGAGCGGGTCCGCGACGGCGACGTCGTGATCGCGATGGGCTCGTCCGGCCTGCACTCCAACGGCTACTCGCTCGCCAGGCACGTGCTCCTGGAGATCGCGCGCATGCCGCTCGAGGGCCACGTCGAGGAGTTCGGCCGCACCCTCGGCGAGGAGATGCTGGAGCCGACCAAGATCTACGCCAAGGACTGCCTCGCGCTGATCGCCGAGACGGAGGTCCGCGGGTTCTCGCACGTCACCGGTGGCGGCCTGGCCGCGAACCTGGCCCGCGTCCTGCCGGAGGGCCTGCACGCCAAGCTCGACCGCGGCACGTGGACGCCCGCGCCGGTCTTCCAGCTCATCGCCCAGCGCGGTCGCGTGGAGCGCGAGGAGATGGAGAAGGCGTTCAACATGGGCGTCGGCATGGTCGCCGTCGTCGCGCCGGAGGACGTCGACCGCGCCCTGGCCGTGCTCACCGCCCGCCACGTCCCGGCGTGGGTGCTCGGCGAGGTCACCAGGTCCGAGGAGGGCGGCGCCGCACTCGTCGGCGACCACCCGCGTTTCTGAGGCAACCTCCTGACCCGGTCGCCGCGTACTAAGCGGCGACCGAGGAGGGGCACTTGGACCGCGACCGCGAGTTCGGGGAGTACGTCGACGCACGCGCTCTCGTCATGCGCCGCACGGCGTTCCTGCTGTGCGGCGACTGGCATCGCGCCGAGGACATCGTCCAAACGGCGCTGATCAAGCTCTACGGGGCCTGGTCGCGCGTCCGCAGGGACAGCGTGGACGCCTACGCGCGCAAGGTGCTCGTGCGCACCGCCATCGACGACGGCCGCCGCGGCTTCTTCCAGCGCGAACGGACCGTCGACGCCGTGCCCGAGAGCCCTGTCGCCGACCACTCGTCCGACCTCGACCTCAAGCTGGCGCTGGACGCGTTGCCACCGGGGCAACGCGCGGTCGTCGTGCTGCGGTACTGGGAGGACCTGAGCATCACCGAGACCGCCCGCATCCTCGGCAGGACGGAGGGCACGGTGAAGAGTCAGGCGGCCAAGGGCCTCGCCGCGTTGCGCGACCTGCTGGTGGACGAGCCGGAGTCGCGGATCCACACGTCCGAGGTGATCCGGAAGGGCAAGTCGAGGCTGGCCCGCAGGCGCACGGCGATCGCGACGGCGATGGCGTTCGTGCTGCTGGTGGGACTGGGCACGGCCGGCTACCTGGCGCTGCCGCGGCCGACGGCGACCAGCACGGAAAGGTACGTGCTGGATCCCGTGGTCCAGCGCAACGCGCAGCTCACCGAGTTGTTCAAGAAGTCCTACCAGCTGCCTGCGGGCGTGACCGCCGAGGACGTCCCCGAGATCAACGCCAAGGCGTTCGTGTTCTTCACCCGCACCAACACCAACACCCCCGACAACCTGCGGCGGGCGGTGGCCAGGCTGCGGGACGCGCAGGGCGTCGGCGGCATCACGATCGCGATCGGACCCGCCCCCGCGGGTTTCACCACCAGCTGCGGCGAGACCCCGGACTGCCAGACCCTGGAACGCAACGGCATCAAGATCGGTATCAGCCAGGCCATGTTCCCCGGCAGGCCTGACCTGAAGAGGATGTACGTCACCGCCCTCTACCCCGACAACACCGTCGTCACGATCACCACCGACAACATGGCGGCCTTCTACGACGGCACGTGGGGCGAACCCGGCTACAGCAGGACGCCGACGCGGCCGAACCTCGTGCTCGACAGCGAGGAGCTGATAAAGATCGCGACAATTCCGGGGCTCGCCTCGTAACCTTGGGGGCATGAACGACGTGACCGTGACTCGGACGCTGGTGATACCGGCGTCTGAGTTGCGCGAACGTTTTTCCAGGTCAGGTGGGCCGGGCGGGCAGGGAGTGAACACGGCGGACAGTCGCGTGGAGCTCTCGTTCGACCTGGCTGCCTCGCCGTCGATCCCCGAGCACCTCAAGCGCCGCATGCTCGACCGCCTGGAGAACAGGCTGGTCGACGGAGTGCTCACGATCGCGGCCTCGGAGCACCGCGCGCAGCTGCAGAACCGTGCCGCCGCACGGGAACGGCTCGCCGCGATCCTCAGGAGCGCCGCCGCGCCACCGCCTCCGATGCGCAAGCCGACCAAGCCCACGAAGGGCTCGAAGGAACGCCGCATCGCCGGCAAGAAGCGCCGCGCCGAGACCAAGCGCGGCCGTTCAGGCTCCTGGGACTAGCGCGTAGATCCGTTCCGGGCGACCGGTTCCGCCGTACCGCAACCGCACCTCGGCCCGTCCGATGGCCACGAAGTGCTCCAGGTACCGCCGCGCACTCACCCGCGCGACACCGGTCGACGACGCGCACTCCGAAGCCGAGAGGCCGTCCGGATGCGACCGCAGCGCGCCTTCCACGAGCCGTGCGGTCTCCGGCGTCAACCCCTTGGGCAGCAACGGTTTTGACGACGGACGTGCCCCGAACACCTGGTCCACGTCCGCCTGCCCCGCCGAGTCCAGGCGGTGCAGCTTCTCCCGCAACGACGCGAAGTGCGCGAGCTGGTCGCGCAGTGCGGAGTAGTCGAACGGCTTGATCAGGTAGTGCAGCACGCCACCGCGCATCGCACTGCGCACGGTGTCCACGTCGGTCGCGGCCGTGATCACGATGACATCCACGTCCTCGTTGGCGCGCAACGACTTCAGCACTTCGAGCCCGCTCTGGTCGGGCAGGTAGATGTCGAGCAGCACGAGGTCCGGCTTGAGCGACGCCACCAGCCGCAACGCGTCGCCGCCGGTGTGCGCGACCCCGACGACCTCGAACCCCTCGGTGCGCGCGACGTAACCGCTGTGCACCTTGGCCACCATGAAGTCGTCGTCGACGACCAGCACGCGGATCACCAGGGCAGCCTTGCGGTGAAGACCGAGCCCGACACGCTCACCGAACCTCCGCGCCGCAGACAGGCCCGTCTGATCAACGCCAGCCCGAGGCCGCGTTCGCCGTGCGATGCCGCCTTGGTCGTGAACCCGTGCCGGAACACCTCTTCCGCGAGTTCCGGTGCCACACCGGGACCGGAGTCGCGCACCACGACCTGGACCTCGTCGTCCAACTGCATCACACCCACCTCGATCCACTTGCCTGCCCCGTTCGACGGGCTGAGCGAGCTCAGCGCGTCCAACGCGTTGTCGACGAGATTGCCCAGCACCATCACCAGATCCGCCGACAACGCTTCGTCGACGCGTCCGAGCACGCTGTCCGGCCCCATCCGCAGGGCCGTGCCGCGTTCGGCCGCGAGCGACGCCTTCGCGATCAGCAGCGCGGCCACGGCGGGGTCGCCGATCGACGAGCTGACCTCGGCCCGCCACTGGTCCTGCGCCGAGCTGATCTGGTGAATGTAGTTGGTGACCTCGTCGTACTCCTTGAGCGCGATCAGCCCGGCGATCGTGTGCAGCCGGTTCGCGAACTCGTGCGCCTGGGCTCGCAACGTGTCCGTGGCGTGCTGCGACGCGTCGAGTTCGTGTTGCAGCGCCAGGAGTTCCGTGCGGTCCCGCAACGTCACGACCGCACCCTCGCCGCCCGCGATCGGCATCCGGTTCAACGTCAGCACGACCCCCTGGCGCAGCACCAGCTGGTCGACGCCGGTCGCGCGGCCGGTCAGCACGTCGCGCAGGCGGTCGTTGAGCTCGAGCTCCTCGACCGAGCGGCCGACCGCGTCCTCCGGCAACGCCAGCAGGTCGCGCGCGTGGTCGTTGACCAGCGTGATCCGGTTCTGCCCGTCGAGGCCGACGACACCCTCGCGGATGCCGTGCAGCAACGCCTCGCGGTTCTCGACCAGCGCGGTGATCTCGTGCGGCTCCAGCCCGAGCGTCTGGTTCTTCACGCGGCGGGCCAGCAGCAACGACCCGGTGACGCCGATGAGCAGCGCGATCGCCAGGTAGCGCAGCAGGTCGACGGGCTGCTGCAGCACACCGGCGAAGACCCCCTGGTCCTGCGCGCCCGCGATCACCATGCCGTTCACGCGACGACTGACCGGGTCGAACACCGGCACGTGCGCCTCGATCGAGTCGCCGACCGTCCCCGTCCACGACCTGCCCTCGAGCGCGGTGGTCCTGGTGTCCAGAGTGGACCCGATCTGGTCGGGGACCGGCGAGGCGATCACGAGCCGCTTGTCGTTGAGGATCAGCACGTAGGAGGCCCCGGACAGGCTGCGGGCCGTCTCGGCGGGCGCGGCGAGCAGTCGCCAGTTGCCCATCTGCTCCTGGACCAGCGAGTTCGCGGCCACCGTCTCGGCGACCGACAGCATCCGGCGTTCCTCGTTGGAGCGAAAGTTGCTGCCCGTCTGGACGACAGTCAGCGCGCCCACCGCGCACAGTAGCAAGGTGACCACTACGAGTTGCCATGCGAGAAGCTGGCTGGCCAGGGAACGTCTGCGGCGCATTTGACCTCCCGTGACCAGAAAGACCGAAAGAAACCTTAGAAGCGCAAGAGCGACATCAAGGTTTACACCAGAGCAACATGTCGAACCACGCGGATGAGAGGCGGGGATCACAGTGTCGGTGAAGGTGTGGGTGGCGGTGGCGACGGCGTTGCTCGCCGTCCTGCTGGTGCCACCGCTGCTGACGCCGGGTGCGGACAGCGGCGAGACCAGCCAGGTGCGGTCGTTGCGCGTGCTCGTGCCGAACCAGCCGGGCGGCGGGTACGACATCACGGCGCGCACGGCGGCGAAGGCCATGGAAGACGCCGACCTGCTGCGCAACGCCGAGGTGTTCAACCTCCCCGGCGCGGGCGGCACGGTCGGACTCGGGCGCACGGTCGGCGAGCGCGGCAACGGCAAGCTGATCATGTCGATGGGCCTGGGCGTCGTCGGCGCGGTGTACACGAACAAGTCACCGAACTCGCTGCTCGACACGACCCCGATCGCGAAGCTGATCGAGGAACCGGACATCGTCGTGGTCGCGAAGGACTCGCCGTACACGTCGATGCAACAACTCGTGGACGCGTGGAAGGCCAATCCCGGCACCGTGACCGTCGGCGGCGGTTCGGCACCGGGCGGGCCCGACCACCTGGCGCCGATGCTGATCGCGAAGGCCGTGGGCCTGCCGCCCAAGACGGTCAACTACATCCCGTTCGACGGCGGTGGCGAGCTGCTGGCGAGCGTGCTGGGCGGCAAGGTCGCGTTCGGCGTCTCCGGCGTCGGCGAGTACCGCGACCAGATCCAGGCCGGCACGTTGCGGGTGCTCGCGGTGACGAGCAAGAACCGCATCCAGGGCATCGACGCGCCGACGCTCAAGGAGTCCGGTGTGGACGTCGAGTTCACCAACTGGCGCGGGATCGTCGCGCCACCCGGCATCGCGCAGAACGACCGCGACAAGCTGGTCGACGTGTTCGCGCGGCTCCACAAGACGTCGCAGTGGGCGGAAGCGTTGCAGCGCAACGGCTGGACGGACGCCTTCGCACCGGGAGACGAGTTCAAGACCTTCCTGGAAAACGAGAACAAGCGGGTGGCAACGGTGCTCAAGGACTTGGGGCTGGCATGACAGCGACGAAAGCGTGGTTGCGGGAACGCTCTGAGCTGGGCATCTGCGCCCTGCTGGTCGTGCTCGGCGTGCTGGTGCTGACCGACGCCGTGCGCATCCCCACGGACTTCGCGCAGCGCGGCCCGGTCGGTCCGAAGGCGGTGCCGATCCTGGTCGGGTCGCTGCTGCTGGTCGTCGCCGTGATGCTCGCCCGCGACGTGCTGCGCGGCGGCCGCGGTGAGGCCGAGGGCGGCGAGGACGTCGACCTGTCCGAACCGGCCGACTGGCGCACGGTTCTCCTGCTGTGCGGTGCTTTCCTCGCGAACGCCGCGCTGATCGGCGTCGTCGGGTTCCCGATCTCCGGCGCGATCCTGTTCTGGGGCGCGGCCTACGCGCTCGGCAGCAGGGCGTACGTCCGCGATCCGCTGATCGCGGCGGGCCTGTCGATCCTCACGTTCGCGGTGTTCAACAACCTGCTCGGCGTCCCGCTCCCCGGTGGCCCGTTGATGGAGGTGTTCTAGGTGGGACAACTGCTCGACGGCTTCGCGACCGCGCTGACGCCGACACATCTGCTGTTCGCCGCGATCGGCGTGCTGCTCGGCACCGCGATCGGCGTCCTGCCGGGCATCGGCCCGGCGATGGCGGTGGCACTGCTGCTGCCCGTCACCTACGGCATGGAGCCGACCGGCGCGTTCATCATGTTCGCGGGCATCTACTACGGCGGCATGTTCGGTGGCTCGACGACGTCGATCCTGCTGAACACACCGGGCGAGAGCGCTGCTGTGGTCACCGCGTTCGAAGGCAATCCCATGGCCCGCAAGGGACGTGGTGCGCAAGCGCTTGCCGCCGCCGCCATCGGCCACTTCACCGGCGGCATCATCGGCACGATGCTGATCGTGCTGCTGGCGCCGTTCGTGGCCAAGCACGCCGTCGACATCGGTGCGCCGGACCTGTTCGCGATCATGGTGCTGGCGTTCATCGCCGTGACGTCGGTGCTGGGCTCGTCGCGAGTGCGCGGCGTGGCGTCGTTGCTCATCGGCCTGACGATCGGGCTGGTCGGCCTCGACGAGATGACCGGCCAGCAGCGCCTCACGTTCGGCTCGTTGCACCTGGCCGACGGCATCGACGTCATCGTCGTCGCGGTGGCGCTGTTCGCGGTCGGTGAGGCCCTGTGGGTCGCGGCTCACCTGCGCCGCAAGCCTTTCGTGCCGATTCCCGTCGGCCGTCCGTGGCTGTCGAAGGCCGACCTGAAGCGCACCTGGAAGCCGTGGCTGCGGGGGCCGGCGATCGGCTTCCCGTTCGGCGCGATCCCGGCTGGTGGCGCGGAGATCCCGACGTTCCTGTCGTACGTGACGGAGAAGCGGCTCTCCAAGCACAAGGACGAGTTCGGCAAGGGCGCGATCGAGGGCGTCGCGGGCCCCGAGTCCACGGCGTCCGCGTCCGCCGCGGGCACCCTGGTCACGATGCTGACGCTGGGCCTGCCGACGACGGCGACCGCGGCCGTCATGCTCGCGGCGTTCCAGACGTACGGCATCCAGCCCGGTCCGCTGCTGTTCCAGCGCGAGGCCGGCCTGGTGTGGGCGTTGATCGCGTCGCTGTTCATCGGCCTGACGCTGCTGCTGGTGCTGAACCTGCCGCTGGCGCCGTTGTGGGCGAAGCTGCTGCGGATCCCGCGGCCGTACCTCTACGCGGGCATCCTGTTCTTCGCCTCGGTCGGTGCGTACGCGGTGAACGCGGACATCTTCGACCTGCTGCTGATGTTCGTGATCGGTGTGCTGGGCTTCGCGATGCGCCGCTACGGCCTCCCGGTGCTGCCCGCGATCATCGGCGTGATCCTCGGCCCGGCCGCGGAACAGCAGATGCGCCGTTCGCTGCAGCTCTCCGACGGCTCGCTGACCGGCCTGGTCAACAGCCCGATGGCGGTCGTCGTGTACGTGATCGTGCTGCTGATCGTGTTCTTCCCGCTGATCCGCCGCCTCCTCCCGAGCCCAACCCCTCCTGCCGCTCCCACTCCCGAGCGCGAGAAAGTAGACGCCTGACTGGTGCACGCGGGGACCTTTCGTTCACTCCTGGTGCACGAAAGGTCCCCGCGTGCGTCAAGCGGTGCGCACGATGAGGATCGCGAACGGTTTCTCGTCCTCCGGGCCGCTGACCGCGAGCTCGACCTGCTCGCGCAACGTCGCCCACAGCTCCATCACGCGGGCCACCTGCGGCTCGGGCAGTCCGCAGATCGTCACGAACGCCCGCACCTGCTCGGGCTTCGTCGGCAGCTTGCGGCGCTTGAACAACGAGTAGACCTGGCTGCGCGGCAGCACCTGGCCCGCCCGCCGGGAGATCTCCGGCAACGTCAGCCCCGACCGCACCTGGACCAGCCGCAGCAGGTCGATGAACTCGGCCTCCGTCGCGGCCCGCAGCTCGGCGGTGGATGTTGCGATGAGCGGCAGTGCCGGGTCCGGGTCGATGCCCAGCTCGGTCCGCAGGATCACGCGGACCTCCCGGTACGCGGCGAGCGCTTCCGTTCGCCGTCCCGATCTGGACAGCGCGAGCATGAGCTGCGACCACAGCCGGTTGAGGCGCTCGAGCGGGTCGCCGTCGGGACAGGTCATCGCTCGGTGTCCTGCCAGATCATCGGCGGGTCGGACGGCGGCAGCACGCCGAACCTCGCGCTGAACGGCCGGATCCCGATCAGGCGGCTCCTGCTCAGCGTCGTGGTCACGGCCATCACGGCGCCCGTGGTCGCCACGGCGACGACCGGCGAGTGGCCCTGCGTCAGCATCCATCCGGTGAAGACGAACGAGGTCACCACGAGCAGGACGGTGCTCGGGCCGGATGACGAACAACGCCTGCGTGAATGCGGCGGGGTGGTCATGCGAACTCCTGGTTGGGGTGGACCAGCTGGGTGCGGCGAAAAGCCGTGGGCGCGGAAAGCGTCAGCGCGGGCTATTGGCGTAGCCGCGGACTCTGCGACATAACGGCTCTGCCACGATCCTGTCACTCGAACGGGTGACTGCCAACTGAATCGCCGTCCACGTTTTTCACGTCATGCGCAACAACGTCCCAATCCGTCCAGCGAAGTCCAACTGTCCAGCTTTTGTCACCTTTCGTGAAGCCGCTGACCACGCAGTGCTCAATTGGTCGTATTGACCGCGTCCAATGCCGTCCAACGGTCTGGCCGGTCGAAGCTGTCGACAGTTAGGCTTGCGCTACCCCTGGCCGAGCTCTGGACCAGCTGGACTGCGGGGTGCGGTCTCCCGTTGGCGCGGGAGGCCGCCACGCGCCGCCACTGCTCCACCCAGCCCGCGAGCGCCTCGGCCGGCTCTCCGCAGCCGGTCAGGAACGCGCGCAGCTGGTCCTCCCGCTTGGAGAACCGGAACGTGCACAGGGCGTGGGCCGTGCTCTTCGGGAGCATGAGCTCGCCGGTGTTGTCGGAGACCTGTTTGTACGAGAGTCCTCGCGACTCGCGCAGCTGGTTCAGCGAGCGGATGAATTCGGCACGTTCGGTCGCGCGGCATGCCGTCGCGAACGGACTGTCGTCCTCGCTGAGCGACATCGTGTTCGGTCCTCCTGCGCAGTTTTTGGGAGCGCCGATAATACCGACCTGTCCAGCACTGTTGCCGAACGGTGATCCGTGTCGCGATATTCCATGATCAGCGAACTGGTAATTGGTTCGTACCAAATAGAAACGGCCGCCCCGTGCAGGGACGGCCGTCGAGGCTGAACCGGTCAGCCGTGCGTGGGAAAGCCCAGGTTCACGCCGTGCTGCTGCGGCCACCGCGCCGTGACGGCCTTGGCGCGCGTGTAGAACTTCACGCCCTCGGCACCGTGCACGTGCGTGTCGCCGAACAGCGAGTCCTTCCAGCCGCCGAACGAGTAGTAGGCCATCGGCACGGGGATCGGCACGTTGATGCCGACCATGCCGACGTGCACGCGCCGCTGGTACTCGCGGGCGGCGAGCCCGTCGCCGGTGTAGATCGCGGTGCCGTTGCCGTAGGGGTTGGCGTTCACCAGTTCCACGGCGTCCTCGAACGTGCCGGCGCGGACGACCGACAGCACCGGGCCGAAAATCTCGTCGGTGTAGATCGACATGTCGGGCGTGACGTGGTCGAAGAGCGTTGGGGCGAGCCAGAACCCGTTCTCGTGGCCTTCGGGCGCGTGCCCACGTCCGTCGACGACCAAGGACGCACCGGCGGCCTCGCCCGCGTCCACGTAGGACTTCACCTTGTCCCGGTGCACGCCGGTGACGAGCGGTCCCATCTGCGCGGACGGGTCCGTGCCGGGCAGCACCGACGGGTGCAGGTCACGGGTCCGCTCAGCGATCTTCTCGACCAGTGCGTCACCGGTCTCGCCGACCGCCACGACGACCGAGATCGCCATGCAGCGCTCGCCCGCGGAGCCGTAACCGGCGGAAACGGCGGCGTCGGCGGCCACGTCGAGGTCGGCGTCGGGCAGCACGACCATGTGGTTCTTGGCGCCGCCCAGCGCCTGCACGCGCTTGCCGGCCGCGGTGCCGCGCGAGTAGACGTGCCGCGCGATCGGGGTCGAGCCGACGAACGACGCCGCCGCGACGTCCGGGTGGTCGAGCAGCGCGTTCACCGCGAAGGCGTCACCCTGCAACACGTTCAGCACACCGTCGGGCAGCCCGGCCTCCGCGAACAGCTCGGCGAGGCGGATCGAGGCGGACGGGTCGCGCTCGGAAGGCTTGAGCACGAAGGTGTTCCCGGTCGCGATGGCGATGGGGAACATCCACATCGGCACCATCACGGGGAAGTTGAACGGGGTTATGCCCGCGACCACGCCGAGCGGCTGGCGCAACGAGTACGCGTCGACACCGCGCGAGACCTGCTCGGAGTGCTCGCCCTTCAGCAACTGCGGGATGCCGCAGGCGAACTCGACGACCTCCAGTCCGCGCTGCACCTCACCGGCGGCGTCGGAGAGCACCTTGCCGTGCTCGGACGTGATGATCGCGGCCAGCTCGTCGCGGTGCGTGTGCAGCAGGTGGCGGTACTCGAAGAGGATCCGCGACCGCGTCGACAGCGACGACTCGGACCAGGACTGCGCGGCCTTCAGCGAGGAGGAGACCGCGAGGTCGACGTCGGCCTGCTCTGCCAGCACGACCTGCGCCGCGACCTCGCCGGTGGCCGGGTTGAAGACGTCGGACGTGCGGGACGACACCCCCGTGGTGCGGGCGCCGTCGATCCAGTGGGGGATGGTGCTCAACGCGTTCCTCCGTGTCTATTGGTCGCTGCTTCGCCGCTCCTGCGACTTCGCTCTTGAGTCGGCCGTCCGGCTCCCGCTTCCCGCCGAATCGCCTTCGGCGGTTGACGGGAAGGGGGAACCGGACGACCGACGCGAAGTCGCTGGTGGGGCGGTCGTGTTCCGAACGACTAGCGAGGGATTGAGGAGGTGGCGCACGGGTTCCGTGCGCTGTTCGCGGACCCGTTGCAGCAGGGCGTCCGCGGCCAACCGGCCGAACTCGGCACGGGGCTGGTCGATCGTGGTCAGGGAGACGTGGCGGAGTGCCGCCAGCGAGGTGTTGTCGTACCCCACAACGGAAACGTCCTGTGGCACGCGCAGTCCGGCGTCCTCCAACGCCGAGATGGCGCCGACGGCGTTGAAGTCGTTGCAGGACAGGATGGCCGTGGGCAACGTGCCGTCGTCGATCAAGCCGCGGATGGCTCGCGCACCGGCCGCGTCGGTGTACTCCGACGGCACGACCTGAGGCGTCAGCCCGTGCGCCTCCATCGCGGTCACGTAGCCACGCCGGCGAGGTCCAGCTTGGGTGCCCTCGCCGCCGTCCAGGTGGGCGATGCGCTTGTGCCCCAACGACACCAGGTGGTCGACCGCCAGCCGTGCGCCCTGCTCGCCGTCGTCATTCACGGTGTCCACAGTGGACACGCGGGACGACCGGGCCACGAGCACGATCGGAAGCTGTTCGGCGGCCTTGGAGATCGCGGTCGCGGGCACGACGGGCGACAGGAGGATGAGTCCGGCGGGGCGGAAGGAGAGCAGCGACTCCAGCGCGCGGCGCTCGCGGGCGGGTGAACGGCCACCGGTGTTGATGATGATGTCGAACCCCTGCTCGCGCGCGACCTCGTCGATGCCGTCCACGACCTCGGCGAAGAACGCGTTGTGCAGGTCGGACACCATCACGCCGAGCACTGTCGACGTGCGCGACGCCAACGAGCGCGCCATGGCGTGCGGCGAGTACCCCAGTTCCTCCGCCGCCTTCAGGACAGCACTGCGTCGCGCCTCGCTCACCTTGGGTGAGTTGCGCATCACGAGTGACACCAGTGCCCGCGAGACGCCCGCACGCAATGCGACGTCCTCCATCGTGGGTCTGACCACCGGTGACCACCTCCCCTCACGTCACGGGCGGGAAACACACCCTTGACACCCGTGTGACGGAAGCTACAGCATTAGAGCGCTCCAACCAATAGAGCGCTCTAACACATCTCGTCGATGAACAGGGGAAACCTGCGATGCGGATCGGAGTAGCGGGTGTCGGCAGGATCGGCACCATGCATGCGACCAACCTCGCCGCACTGGATCGAGTCGACGAGGTGCTTCTCTTCGACCCGGTGCCCGGTCGTGCCGCGCAGGCGTCGGCCGACCTGAACGGGACGAAGGCGGTGGACGACCTCGGCACGTTGCTCGGCAACGTCGACGGCGTCCTGCTCGCGACCCCGACGAACACCCACCCGGAGATGCTGCGGGCGGCGATCGCCCAGGGCGTCCCCACGCTGTGCGAGAAGCCGATCGCGAGCGACCTCGCCGAGATGACCGCTCTGGTCGAGGACGTCGAGAAGTCGGGCGTCGAGGTGCTCGTGGGCTTCCAGCGCCGGTTCGACCCGGCCATCTACGAGCTGAACCGCCGGATCCGCGCGGGCGAGGTCGGTGACATCTACCTGGTCAGGGCCGTCGGCAACGACGCGAACCCGCCGGACTTCTCCTACCTGCCCGCCTCCGGTGGCATCTTCCGCGACCTGCTGATCCACGACCTGGACTGCGTGCCGTGGCTGGTCGGCGAACCGGTCGTCGAGGTCTACGCGTCCGGCTCGGTGCTGGTGCACCAGGCGTTCGCCGACGCCGACGACGTGGACAACGCGGTCGTGGTGCTCAAGTTCGCGGGCGGCGCGCACGCCACGCTGGCCGGCGGACGGCACGACCCGGTCGGCTACGACCACCGCATCGAGGTGCTGGGCAGCAAGGACTCCCTGGTCGCCGGGGTCGACCCGAAGACCCCGCTGAACTCGCTGGAGCCCGGCGGTCACGTGGCCGGACCGGACGCCTACCCCGGCTTCCCGGAGCGCTTCCACCGCGCGTACGTCAACGAGATGAACCTGTTCACGCAGGTCGTCGCGGGCGAAGTCGCGAACCCGTCACCGGCGCGGGAGAGTTTGATCAGCCTTCGCCTGGCTGAAGCGTGTGAGCAGTCGCGCCGCACCGGCGCACCGGTGAAGATCGAGGGGAACTGAGCATGGCCAAGATCGCTGGGGCACCGATCTCCTGGGGTGTGTGCGAGGTCCCGGGCTGGGGCACCGTCCTGCCTGCCACGACCGTTCTCACCGAGATGAACGAGCTGGGCCTGCAAGCCACCGAGCTGGGCCCGCCCGACTACCTGCCCGCCGACCCCGGTGCGTTGAGGGCGCTGCTCACCGAGTTCGAAATCTCGCTGGTCGGCGGTTTCCTCGCCGTCACGCTGCACACGGACGTCCAGTCCACTCTGGACGAAGCCGACCGCGTGGCGGGAATCCTCAAAGCGGGCGGTGCCGAGGTGCTCGTGCTCGCCGCCGCGACGGGCCTCGACGGCTACGACGAACGACCGCAGCTCACCGACGACGAGTGGAACACCCTCGTCGACACCTGCGCGAAGATCCGGGAGATCGCCGCCAAGCACGGTCTGCAGACCGTGCTGCACCCGCACGTGGGCACCCACGTCGAGCGGGAGGCGGAGGTCGACAGGTTCCTCGCGGACTCCGATCTCCAGCTCTGCCTGGACACCGGCCACCTCCTCATCGGTGGCACGGACCCGGTCGAGCTGGCGCGCCGCTACCCGGACCGGATCGGTCACGTGCACCTCAAGGACGTGCGTGACGAGATCGCGGCGAAGGTGCGCAGCGGCGAGCTCAGTTACACCGATGCCGTGGAACAGGGCATCTACGTGCCGCTCGGGGACGGCGACGTGGACGTGGAAGCGCTGGTGAAGCTCGTTCAAGAGGCGGGCTACACCGGATGGTTCGTGCTTGAGCAGGACACGCGGCTCAAGGACGGAAGTCCAGTGGACAAGCCACTGAAGGACACCGCGCGCAGCCTCGCGCACCTCGGAAAGATCCTCTGAAGGGACTGGAGACGATGAAGTCTCGCTTGGTCATCCGCGCGGGCGTTGCTCTCGCCGGTGTTGCTCTACTCGCCGCGTGCAGCGGTCCCACGGGTTCCAACACCCAGAACACGCAGAACAACAGCGCACCGGCGACCGGTGACCTCAAGGTCGCGGTCATCACGCACGGCACCGCGGGTGACGCGTTCTGGAGCGTGGTGAAGGTCGGCGCCGAGGACGCGGGCAAGCAGCTCGGCGTCGGCGTCACGTACAACTCCGACGGCGACCCCGGCGCCCAGGCGAAGCTGATCGACAACGCCGTGACGCAGAAGGTCGGCGGCATCGTCGTGTCGATGGCGAACCCGGACGCGTTGAAGACCTCCATCGAGAACGCCGTGAAGGCGGGCATCCCGGTCATCACGATCAACTCCGGCAGTGCGAAGAGCGCGGAGTTCGGTGCCATGGCGCACGTCGGCCAGGAGGAGTCGATCGCCGGTGAGGAAGCCGGCAAGAAGCTCAAGGCCGCGGGCAAGACGAAGCTGCTGTGCGTGATCCACGAGGCCGGCAACACGGGCCTCAACCAGCGCTGCGACGGTGCCCGCACCGGTTTCGGCGGCGCGGTGGAGAACCTCCAGGTCGACATCTCGAACCCGACCGACATCGAGGCCCGCATCAAGGCCAAGCTGCAGTCCGACACGGCCGTCGACGGCGTGCTGGCGCTGAACCCGCAGGTCGCCGTGAACGCGGCGTCCGCGATCAAGGGCGCGAGCTCGAAGGCGCAGGTCGCGACGTTCGACCTGAACGCGGACGTGGTCAACTCGATCAAGGCGGGCGACGTGCTGTTCGCCGTCGACCAGCAGCAGTACGAGCAGGGCTACCTGCCGATCGTGATGCTGAAGCTCTTCAAGGACAACGCCAACACCCTCGGTGGCGGCAAGCCCGTCCTCACCGGTCCCGGCTTCGTCGACAAGTCCAACGTGGACAAGGTCGCGGAGTACGCCAAGAACGGCAAGAGGTAAGGAGGGGGCGAGGAGATGACCGTGACAGCCAAGGCTCCACCGGCTGCCGACGAACGGCTCAGCAAGCCGAGGCTGCTCGACCAGCTGGTCGTGCGTCCGGAGATCGGCGCCATGCTCGGCGCACTGCTCGTGTTCCTGTTCTTCTCCGTGGTCACCGAGCAGTTCCTCAGCCTGGGTGGCGCGGCCACCTGGCTCGACGACGCCTCCATGCTCGGCATCATGGCGGTCGCCGTGGCGTTGCTCATGATCGGCGGCGAGTTCGACCTGTCCGCCGGCGTCATGACGGCGTCCACCGCGCTCGTCACGGCTCTCCTCGCCACCCAGCTGGGACTCAACGTCTGGCTGGCGTTGCTCGTGTCGCTCGCCTTCGCGTTGGCGGTGGGCGCGTTGAACGGCTGGCTCGTGATGCGCACGGGCCTGCCGAGCTTCATCGTGACGCTGGGCAGCTTCCTCGCGTTGCAGGGCCTCAACCTCGGCGTCACGCGCCTGGTGACCGGCAGCGTGCAGGTGTCGGGCATGCGGGAGACGGTCGGCTACGAGTCGGCCGGTTTCCTGTTCGCGTCGACGTTCCAGATCGGCGGGCAGAGCTTCTACGTGTCGATCATCTGGTGGGTGCTGTTCACCGTCATCGCGTCGACCGTCCTGGTGCGCACCAAGTTCGGCAACTGGATCTTCGCGATCGGTGGTGCCGCGCAGTCGTCGCGTGCGGTCGGTGTGCCGGTCGTGCGGTCGAAGATCCTGCTGTTCATGACGACGGCGTTCGCCGCGTGGCTGGTCGGCTCGATCAACATCCTGCGGTACGCGAGCGTGCAGGCGAACCAGGGCATCGGCCTGGAGTTCCAGTACATCATCGCGGCGGTGATCGGCGGCTGCCTGCTCACCGGTGGCTTCGGCTCCGCGGTGGGCGCGGCGATCGGCGCGCTGATCTTCGGCATGGCGCGGCAGGGCATCGTCTACGCGGGCTGGAACAGCGACTGGTTCCAGCTGTTCCTCGGCGTGATGCTGCTGGCGGCCGTGCTGGTGAACAACATGCTTCGCCGCCGGGCGGAAAGGGTGAAGCGATGACGTCACTCATCGAGGTCGAGAACATCGGCAAGACCTACGGCAGCGTCATCGCGCTCAGCGATGTGTCCACTGTGGTCAACGCCGGCGAGGTCACCTGCGTGCTCGGCGACAACGGCGCCGGCAAGTCGACGCTGATCAAGATCCTGGCCGGTGTCCACCAGCACGACCAGGGCACGTTCAGGGTCGAGGGCGAGGAGATCAGGTTCTCCTCGCCGCGCGAGGCGCTGGACCACGGCATCGCGACCGTGTACCAGGACCTCGCGGTCGTGCCGCTGATGTCGGTGTGGCGCAACTTCTTCCTGGGTTCGGAGCCCACGACGAAGTTCGGGTTCCTGGACCGCAGGAAGGGCCGGGAGATCACCAAGAAGGCGTTGTCCGACATGGGCATCGACCTGCGGGACGTGGAACAGCCGGTCGGCACGCTGTCCGGTGGTGAACGGCAGTGCGTCGCCATCGCCCGCGCCGTGTACTTCGGAGCCAAGGTCCTGATCCTCGACGAGCCGACCGCCGCGCTCGGCGTGAAGCAGGCCGGTGTGGTGCTGAAGTACGTTGCCCAGGCCCGTGATCGTGGCCTCGGCGTCGTGCTGATCACGCACAACCCGCACCACGCGTACCCGGTCGGCAACCGTTTCCTGCTGCTCAAGCGTGGTCGCGCGCTGGGCAGCTACGAGAAGTCCGAGATCGACATCGGCGAACTGACGAAGCAGATGGCCGGTGGCGCGGAACTGGAAGCCCTGGCTCACGAACTGCGAGGAGTCGAGGCGTGACGTCTCTGGAAGTGCTGACCGTCGGCCGCGTCGGGGTCGATCTCTACCCGGAGCAGTCCGGGGTGCCCCTGGCCAGGGTCAGCACCTTCGCCAAGTCGCTCGGCGGCACCGCGACCAACGTCGCGGTCGCCGCCGCGCGGCTGGGGCGTCGAGCCGGTGTCCTCACGAAGGTCGGCCCGGACGGCTTCGGCACCTACGTTCGTGAGGCGCTGGAAAGCTTCGGGGTGTCGTCGAAGTACGTCGGCACCTCGCCGGACCTGCTGACGCCCGTGGTGTTCTGCGAGCTCAACCCGCCCGCGGACCCGCCGTTGCTGTTCTACCGCCTGCCGATCGCGCCCGACCTGACCATCGGCGAGGACGACGTGCCGTGGTCGCTCGTGCGCGACGTGCCGCTGTTGTGGGTCACCGGCACCGGCGTTTCCGCGGAACCCTCCTGCTCGTCGCAGCGGATGATGCTCGCGAGCCGGGCCCGGCACGGCCACACCGTGCTGGACCTGGACTACCGGCCGATGTTCTGGCCGGACGTCGAGACTGCGCGTGCCGAGATCAGCTGGATGCTCGACCACGTCACGGTCGCGGTCGGAAACCGGACCGAGTGCGAGATCGCGGTGGGCACATCGGATCCGGACGACGCCGCTGACCGGTTGCTGGACCGCGGAATCTCGTTGGCACTGGTCAAGAAGGGCGCCGAAGGCGTTCTCGTGGCCACCCCCGACGGACGGTGGACCGTCGAGCCGAACCCGGTCGAGGTCGTCTGCGGGCTCGGTGCCGGTGACGCGTTCGGCGGGTCGCTGGTGCACGGCCTGCTGTCGGGCTGGGACCCGGTGAAGATCGCCCGTTACGCCAACGCGGCTGGCGCGATCGTGGCTTCCCGGCTGGCTTGCGCCGATGCGATGCCGGACCAGAAAGAGATCGAGGAAATGCTGTGATCACTGACGGGCAGTGGCGTGAACTGTTGTGGCGGCGGGCAGAGGACCCCGGTTCGATCAGACGGGCCTACCAGGCGCGCAAGCGGCGCAACACGTTGCTGAACGGCAAGTCCACGCTGTTCCTGGTCGCGGCGGACCACCCGGCGCGAGGCGCGCTGGGTGTCGGCGGCGACCCGTTGGCGATGGCCGATCGGCGGTCGCTGCTGGCCCGGTTGCTGACGGCGCTGGCGAACCCCGAGGTCGACGGCGTGCTCGGCACACCGGACGTGATCGAGGACCTGCTGCTGCTGGACGGCCTGAACGAGCGCGTGGTCATCGGCTCGATGAACCGCGGCGGTCTGGCCGGTGCGGACTGGGAGATCGACGACCGGTTCACCGCCTACGACGCGTCGTCCATCGCCACGTTCGGGCTCGACGGCGGCAAGATGCTGCTGCGCCTGGTCGACTCCGACCCGGGCACGATCCCCACGCTGGAAGGCTGCGCGCGGGCCGTCACCGAACTGGCGGAGCACGGGCTGATGGCGATGGTCGAACCGTTGCCGTACAAGCGTGATCACAACGACAAGCTGGTGCTGCAGAAGAACTCCGCGGCGCTCTCCCGTGCCTCGGCCGTCGCCGCCGGACTGGGCTCGACCTCGGCTTACACGTGGTTGAAGCTGCCCGCGCCGGACGAGCCGGAGGTCGTGCTGGACACCACGGCGTTGCCCGCGCTGGTGCTCGGCGGTGTGCCGTCGGCGAACCCGGAGGACGACCTCGCGTCGTGGGGCCGCTCGCTGCGCCACCCGACCGTGCGCGGTCTGGTCGTCGGCCGCGCGTTGCTCTACCCGCCGGACGGTGATGTCGCCGCCGCCGTCGCCGCCGCCGCCGAAATCCTGCGCACCGCAAAGGGAGTCACGGTATGACCCTGCACCGTCCACACGGGACGCTCTCGACCTCCGGCGACGTCATCTCGTTGACACCGGAGGACGCGGGCTGGGCCTACACCGGTCTGCGTGTGCTGCGGATCGAGGCCGGCGGGTCGCGCACGGTCGAGACCGGCGAGTTCGAGGCGTTCGTGCTGCCGCTGGCCGGGTCTCTCGCGGTCGAGGTCGACGGTGAACGGTACGAGCTGCAGGGCCGTGACTCGGTCTTCACCCGCGTCACGGACTTCGCCTACGTACCTCGGGACGCATCGGTGATGCTGTCCACTGTGGACGGCTGTGAGGTCGCTCTGCCGATGGCCCGCTGCGAGAACCGCCTGGCACCCAAGTACGGCCCGGCTGACGGCGTTCCCGTCGAGGTCCGCGGCTCCGGCAACGCCACCCGTCAGGTCACGAACTTCGGCGTGCCGGGCGTGTGGGACCACACGGACAAGCTCAACGCGTGCGAGCTGATCACCCCGGACGGCAACTGGTCCTCGTACCCGCCGCACAAGCACGACTCGTCGGAGCCGTGCGAGGTGGACAACGAGGAGATCTACTACTTCCGGATCGCCGACCGCGACCAGGTCACGCCGTCGCGCACCGGCTTCGGTTTCCACCGCACGTACACCGACGACGGCACGATCGACGAGGACGTGACCGTGCGGGACGGTGACGTCTTCCTGATCCCGCGCGGCTACCACGGCCCGTGCGTCGCGGCGCCGGGCTATCCCATGTACTACCTGAACGTTCTCGCCGGACCTGGCGACGAACGTTCCATGGCGTTCTGCGACGACCCGGCGCACACCTGGGTCCGCGACAGCTGGGCGACGCAGGAGTTGGACCCGCGTTGCCCGGTGACGACCGCTGAGGGGCGAGTGAAGTGAAGCTGACGACCGCACAGGCGCTGGTCAGGTGGATGCTGGCCCAGCGCACCGAACTCTTCGACGGCTCGCACGCGCCGCTGTTCCCCGGCGTGTTCGCGATCTTCGGCCACGGCAACGTGCTCGGCCTCGGCAACGCGCTGGAGGAGGTCCGCGACCGGATCCCGGTGTGGCGCGGGCACAACGAGCAGGGCATGGCGCTCGCCGCGGTCGGCATCGGCAAGGCCTCGCACCGCCGTCAGGTCGGCGTCGCCACGTCGTCGATCGGCCCCGGCGCGCTGAACATGGTCACCGCCGCCGGTGTCGCGCACGCCAACCGGTTGCCCCTCCTGCTGCTGCCCGGCGACACCTTCACCGGCCGCGCCCCGGACCCCGTGCTCCAGCAGGTCGAGCACTTCCACGACCCGACGACGACGGTCAACGACGCGTTCCGCGCGGTCAGCCGCTACTTCGACCGCATCACCCGGCCCGAGCAGCTGCTGTCGACGTTGCCGCAGGTGGCGCGGGTCCTGACCGACCCGGCCGACTGTGGACCGGTGACCCTGGCGCTGCCGCAGGACGTCCAGGCCGAGTCCTACGACTTCCCTCCGGCGTTGTTCGAGCCGGTGGTGCACCGCCCGTTGCGCCAGCGTCCGGACCTGCACTCGCTGGCTGAGGCGGCCCGCACGGTGCGCAGCGCGTCCCGCCCGTTGCTGGTGCTGGGCGGCGGCGTCCGCTACTCCGGTGCCGCGGGCCGCGCGCTGCGGTTCGCCGAGCAGCACAACATCCCGATCGTCGAGACCACCGCGGGCCGCACGCTGGTCCCGCACGAGCACCCGCTGCACGCCGGCCCGCTGGGCATCACCGGCTCCACCTCGGCCAACGTCCTCGCGGGCGAAGCCGATCTGGTCATCGCCGTCGGCACCCGGCTGCAGGACTTCACCACGGCGTCCTGGACCGTCTTCTCGCCCGACGCGCGGATGATCTCGCTGAACGCGGCCCGCTTCGACGCCGTGAAGCACGGCTCGTTCGCCCTGGTCGCGGACGCCGACGAGGGCCTGCGCGAACTGACGGACGTGCTCGGCTCGTGGCAGGCTCCTGCGGACTGGGCTCGCCGCGCGCTGACCGAGCGCACCAAGTGGGACCAGCACATCAGCGCCCTGCGCACGCCCGGCGAGGGCCTCCCGACGTACGCCCAGGTCGTCGGCGTGGTGAACGAGGTCAGTGGTCCCACCGACTACGTGATGACGGCGTCCGGCGGCCTGCCCGGCGAGCTGATCGGCGGCTGGCGCGCCACCGGCGAGTCCACCATGGACGTCGAGTACGGCTTCTCCTGCATGGGCTACGAACTGGCCGGCGCCTGGGGTGCCGCCATCGCCCACACCGACGGCGTCGTCACCACGCTGCTCGGCGACGGCTCGTACCTGATGCTGAACTCCGAGCTCTTCTCCGCGGCCTTCGCGGGCCACGGCTTCGTCGCGGTCGTCTGCGACAACGACGGCTACGCGGTGATCCACCGCCTGCAGACCGGCCAGGGCGGCGCGGGCTTCAACAACCTCTACCCGGACTGCACGACCGGCCACACCGAACCCCCGCGCACGGACTTCGCGGCCCACGCGGCGGCGATGGGCTGCGCGGTGTTCCCGGCGGAGTCGCTGGGCGATCTCGAAGGCGCCTACCGCAAGGCGCGCGAGGTGGCGGCCGGTGAGAAACGCCCTGCCGTCGTCGTGATCCGCACGCACCCGTCGTCGTGGACCGAGGCCGGGGCGTGGTGGGAGGTCGGCGTGCCCGAGGTGTCGCACCGGGCGGAGATCGCTGTCGCTCGTGACGAGGTGCTGGAGGGCAAGGCGAAGCAGGTGCGCTACCTGGGCTGAACCCGGCACGATGGCGGCGTGGTGGAGATCGACTTTCTGACCGAGGCAGACCGCGACCGCTGGGAAGTGCTGGCCCGCGGCAAGGACGCGTACTTCGACACCTCGCGCACCGACGAGGACTACGAACGGACCTGGTGGCGTCTGCTCGACGGCGGGCAGACGCGCGGGATCGCCGCGTGGCTCGACGGCGCGATGGTCGGCATCGCGCATTACGTGTTCCACGCGAGCGTCTGGGGAAAGGTCGGCCGGTGCTACCTCGCCGACCTGTTCGTCGACGCCGGGGTCCGGCGCCAGGGCGTCGCGACGGCGGTGATCGACTGGGTCGCGCGGGACGCGGAGGAGCACGGCTTCCGCAGTCTGTACTGGAACACGCTGGAGGACGCCCCGGCCCGTGCGCTGTACGACCGGATCGGCAAGTACCACGACGGGTTCATCTTCTACAGCTACCGGCGGGCCGAGTAGCCGCCCAGTGACTGAGACGACCTCGCTCCCGGGAACAACGCGTCCGGCGCGCCTCCTTGAACCTTCGTAGACCTACGAACCGTTTAAGGGAGTCCCCCCGTGAGCTTGCTCTTCTCCCCGCTGACCCTGCGCGAGGTCACGCTGCCCAACCGCATCGCGGTGAGCCCGATGTGCCAGTACTCGGCCACCGACGGCCTGCCGGACGACTGGCACCTCGTCCACCTGGGTTCGCGTGCGGTCGGCGGCGCCGGTCTCGTCATCGCCGAGGCGACCGCGGTCGAGCCGCGCGGCCGGATCTCGGCGCAGGACGTCGGCATCTGGAACGACGAACAGGTCGCGGCCTGGAAGCGGATCACGACGTTCATCAAGGACCAGGGCTCGGTGCCCGGGATCCAGCTCGCGCACGCCGGGCGCAAGGCGTTCGGCGACTGGGTGCCGGTCGCGCCCACGACCGAGCCGTTTCCCGGTCTCAACGTGCCGGAAAAAATCGAGAACCACACTGAGGTCGTGAAGGCGTTCGTCGACGGGGCGCTCAGGGCGGTCGAAGCCGGCTTCGAGGTCCTCGAGATCCACGCCGCCCACGGCTACCTGCTCCACGAGTACTACTCGCCGCTCACGAACGAGGGCAGCATCGAGGAACGCATCGCCGTCCCCGTCGAGGTCACCGCCGCCGTGAGGGCAGCGGTCGGCCCCGCGGTGCCCGTGATCGTGAGGATCTCCGGCACCGACTGGGTGGAGGAAGGCTGGACCGTCGACGACAGCGTTGTGCTGGCACTGGCGCTCAAGGCCGCGGGTGCGGACCTGATCGACGTGTCCAGCGGGGGCAACGCCGCGCAGGCGGACATCCCGATCGGGCCCGGCTACCAGGTGCCGCTCGCCGAGGCGGTGCGACGCAAGGCAGACGTGCCCACGGGTGCGGTCGGCCTGATCACCGAGGCGAGTCAGGCCGAACAAGTGATTGCGGACGGTTCCGCCGACCTGGTCCTGCTCGCGCGCGAACTGCTCCGCGACCCGTACTGGCCGCTGCACGCGGCACAGGAGTTGGGTGTGGAGGTCCGGGCACCGAGGCAGTACGCCAGGGCGTTCTGAAGCAGCCCTCAGAGTTCAAGGGCTGGGTACCGGTGACCCGGTTGCCCAGCCCTTGAACTCTTCAGGCTGAATTCAGCGACGGTAGTCGTCGTAGTCGTCGTACGGATCGTCGTGGCTCTCCTCGCCACCACGTCCGTTCGGCGACGTTTCGCCACCAGACAGCTCGCGCTGCAGAGCAGCGAAGTCGGTCTCATGAGAGCTGTATTTGAGCTCCCTGGCGACCTTCGTCTGCTTGGCCTTCGCTCGGCCGCGCCCCATGGCTCGACCCCCTCGCACAGGGACGGGGGCGGCCGGGGGAACGGCGGCCCCACTCGTCTCGACAACTAGTTCCTGGTAACTACCGTACCGTGCCGATGGGGTTCCTCGCGACGCGGTAGGCGTGACACGTACCGCCAAATCTCACGGCCGCCCCCGCGTGGAAGGATGCACAGGTGCCCAGACCGTTCGTCGCCTACCTGAGGGTGTACGAACCGTTATCGGTATTGGACGCACCGCTAGCGGACAAGGTGACGAAAGCCCTGGAAAAGGGCGCGATCCCCCGCGCGGAGGTGGGTGACCGGGAACGGGAGCTGTGGTTGCGATCACAGTTGGGCCAAAAGCTGCTCCCGGGCGAGTCGTTCGACGTGATGACGATCAGTCCGGCCGAGGTTCCGACCTCTGACGCCGCCCGTGTCGGTCCGGGTCCGCTCGTCTGCCCGCTGGACCTCAGGGCCCGCTCCGCCGCCGCTCTGGTGGGCTTCCTGGCCTCCGCACCGCCGATCCTCCAGGACGCGGCGCTCAACGTCGCCCCGGAGACGGTCCGAGCGCGCGCGTCCGCCGTGATGGCCGAGCTCGCGGCAGGCGCGGTCCACGTGATCTCCACGACGTGGACGGTGCCGCTGCCGTGGTTCGCCCTCGTCGACCCGGCGCAGCGCCGCGTGGTGCTGGCCAGCGCCCAGGACGACCCGGAACGGCAGGTGTCGTGGCGCGTGGCGATGGCGGACGCCCGGCGGAGGGTGGCGAGGGCGCTCAAGGTCGTGAAGGGCGCGCTGGGCGAGGACGGGCCCGCAACGGTCCTCGCCGACACGGGTCGCTGGCTGGAGCACTTCCACCCGCACTCGGCCGTCGAGCTCGACTACGGCGGCCTGGTGCAGCTGCTGGAAGACAAGGACCTGCTGGAGGACACCTCCGCGGCAGACGTGAACGCCATCGTCGACGCCCTGGAGACCGGTGACGCCGAGGAGGTCGCGCTGCGCTACGAGACGCTGCGCGAGTTCTGGGGCGAACTGGCCCGCAGGGAACGCCACGGCTGAAGCAGCACCCGCGCGGTCACGGCCGCCGCGGCTGCCAGCGCCATCGCCGCGGGCCAAGCCACGTGCACCGCGACGAAACTCGCCACGAACGGCGTGATCGCCGCGCTGAGGTAGTTCGCGGAGTTCTGCATCGCGATCGCGGTGGCGCTGCGGCCGTCCGGCGCGAGCTCGCCCGCCTCGGTGACGGCCAGGCCGTTCCAGCACAACGCGAACACGCTCGCCGGCACCAACACAGCCACGAGCAGCGGCAGTGGTGCCTGGTCCAGCACGGCGACCAGCACGAACCCGGTCGCGGTGATGATCGAGACGATCTTCAACGGCCCGATCCTGCTGCGCACCCGGTCCGACCACACGCCGACCGCCAGTCGTCCGGCCCCGCCGAGCGCCTGAGCGACACCGAAGACGGCGGCGGCAGCTGTCACGCTCATGCCGCGGTGCTCGTGGAGGAGGGGCACCAGCAGGGCGGTCGCGGTGAACTGGGGCACAACGAGCAGCCCGCTGGCGAGCGAGAGCCGCAGCAACCGGGGGTCCTTGAGCACCAGCCCGTGGTCGGTGCTCCCCCGGACCGCTCCGGGTGGTTCCCGCACGAGCACGGCGACCGCGAGCGCCACGAACGCCGTCACGCCCGCCAGGGCCACGAACGCCACCGGCACCCCGGACGAGATCGCGATGCCGGGCAGGAAGGCCGCCGTGAGGGCCGCCCCGAGCGGGGTGGCGGTCTGGCGCACTCCCATCGCCAGCCCGCGGGACCCGCTGCTGAACCACGACATCACCGCGCGGCCGCTCGCCGCGTTGACGCTCGCTCCGAAGAGTCCTGCGCCCAGCAGGGCGAGACCGGCGATCCAGGCGTTGCCCAACGCCACGGAGAGCAGGCAGACGGCGGCCCCGAGGCCACCGATGGTCATCACGAGTCGTTCACCGCGCTTGTCCGCGATGACTCCCCACGGCACGAGGGCGATCATCGTGCCGAGGTTGACGGCACCGAGAAGCAGCCCGACCTGGGGCAACGAGAGAGAGAAGTGGTGCTGGAGCTGTGGGCTGATCGCGGGCAGACCGAGGAAGACGGCCGCGTTCGTGCCTTGCGCCAAAGCTCCGATGCACAGCACGACCCAGCGGTACCCCATGGGGGCACGCTAGGTCGGTTGCTCAGAAAGTGGAACGCCTGTCTTACCTCTTGGGACGGTGGTGGTGTCCGCGCTCAGCCGCCAGCAGCTCGTCGACGGACGCGCTCCCGCGCTGGTAGCGCGAGGCGATCTCGGCGTTGAGCTTGTCCACGACCACCTGCACCTCGCGCCGCCGCACCGACACCGAGGCCTCTTCCGCGATGAACGTCTCCAGCACTTCGCCCAGCTTGGAGTCGGACAACTTGCTCACGTCGGAGAGGTCCACGTCGGAGATGAGCGCCTCGACGTGCCGTTGATGTGCATCAGCGCGTGACGGCTCATGGGTCTGGTACCGGCCGAGACCGGTCGCCGGACCAACGGCGTTCGTGGACAGGATCGTGGCCAGCTGCTCGACCACCGCCGAGCCACCGGAACTGCGGCGCTCCTGCTCCGCGCGCACGATGTCGATCCGCGCGTGCAACAGCCGCCGCAGGTAGGACAGGTCGGTCTCTTCCTGCGCTGCCTCGTCGCGGAGTTCGCGCACCTCGACGAGCGGGCGCTGCTCGACGCCCTCCGTGTAGTCGGGGGCGAGCACCCTGTCGATTCGGCGGCGCCCGCCAGGACGCACCTCGATCACGTGTCCATCCTGCGGTAGATCCTCCTCACCCGCCAACACATCCCATGCACCAAACTTGTCTCAAATGTGCACGCCCAAGAGCTTTCGCGTCTCATCTGGTGACAAAGCAGGTCGTTGCGCGATCTTGGCCAAGCCCGCCGCGCGTGCCACCAACTGTGCGTTGTCCCGCACCGGCACGCCCCGCGAGTAGCTGATCGTGTCTTCCATACCCACTCTGAGGTGACCACCCGCACCCAGTGCGGTGAACATCACCGGAATGGTGGTGCGACCGATGCCGGTGGCGGAAAACGTTGCCCCGTCCGGCAGAGCGTTCACTGCGGCGACCAGCGTCGCCGCGTCACCGGGCATGCCGCCGGGGACGCCCATCACGAAGTCGACGTGCACGTGGCCGCCCGCGGGCAGGCCGTGCTGGTCCAGCAGGCGCTTCAACGACGCGAGCTGGCCGATGTCGAAGATCTCGTACTCCGGGACGATGCCGCGTTCCTGCATGCCCTTGTGCAGGGCGACGATGAACTCCCAGCGGTTCATGAACACGTCGTCGCCGAAGTTGACGGTGCCCATCGTGCAGGACGCCGAGTCCGGCATCGCCTCGAGCACGCGCAGCCGGTGCTCCTCCGGGTCGTGCACCGACCCGCCGGTGGAGAGCTGCACGACGAGGTTCGTCTCGGAACGCAGAGCCTCGACGGTGGCCTTCAGGCGGCCGAGGTCCAGCGACGGCTTGGTGTCCTCGCCGCGGATGTGGACGTGGATCATGGCCGCGCCGACCTGCTCGCAGCTCTGCGCCGTCGCGACCAGCTCTTCCAGGGTCACTGGAAGCTGCGGGACGTCGGCCTTCGCGTGTTCCGCTCCGGTGGGAGCGACGGTGATGAGCGTGCCCTGGGACATGTCCCGGGACTCTAGGGTGTCAGCCCCGCAGGTTGCGAACGGCTTCCCGGCCGAGACCTGGGGTGTCGGGCGGCACCGAGTCCGGGTCGATCCGCGCCTGCACCTCTCGTTCGGGGGCGCCTGCGACCAGGTCCGACTCGATCGGAACAGATCGTTTGACCAGCGCCAACGCCACGGGTCCGAGCTCGTGGTGCAGTGCCACGCTGCCCACCCGGCCGACGGTCCGCCCGTCGAGGGTGACCGGGTCACCGGTCTCCGGCTGGGCGTCCGCAGAACCATCCAGGTGGAGTAGGAGCATCCGGCGCGGCGGACGTCCCACGTTGTGGACCTTCGCGACCGTCTCCTGGCCCCGGTAGCAGCCCTTGTTCAGGTGCACCGCGCTCTCGATCAGGTTGACCTCGTGCGGGATCGTGCGCTCGTCGGTGTCGACGCCCTGGCGGGCCCGCAGCGCTTCGACCCGCAGCGCCTCGTACGCGAAGCTGCCGGCGGGACGTGCGCCCGCGTCCGTGATCCGCTGCCACCAGCCGGCGAGCTCGGCACGTGGCACGAGCAGGTCGACCGAGTTCTGGGGCCACGACCGCCTGCGCACGAAGCCCTCGCCCAGGGCCTCGACGTTCGCCGGCAGCGGGAGGCCCAGCTTCTCCAGCAGGGCGGGCGTGTCCGGTCCGATGATCGACAGCAGCGCGAACTCGCCCGTGGCGTCCCGCGGCTCGACCTTCGACCAGAAGACCATCTTCTTCAGGTACGCGAACAGGTCGTCGGTCTTCTCGACGTCGAGGAACACCGTGCCGCCGACGTTCGCGACGACCATGTGGTGCTCCAGGCGGCCCTGCGCGTCCAAGATCAGCGCCTCGGTGCCGGCGCCCTCGCCGAGCTGCTCGAAGTGCTGGCTCGTGAGCTGGTGCAGCCACGTGAGCCGGTCCTCGCCCGGGATCGCGATGATGCCGCGGTTCGAACGGTCGACGACGACCGCGGAACGGGCGGCTGACCGCTGTTCCGCGAACGGGTCGCCGTAGTGCCACGCGACACCCGCGTCGGTGGAATCGTCGGGCGGCGGGACGGCTCCGGGGAGGATCACTCGGTCTCCTGCTCCTGCTTCAAACAGTCACGGCACGTGCCGGACAGCGCGAGGTGGCTCGCATCGAGTTCGAACCCGTCGCGTTGCCGCAATGTTCCGACCAGAGGGTCGAGCAGCTCACACGGGATCTCGTCGATCCGCCCGCACACGTGGCACACGAGATGCACGTGCTGGTGGTCGTCGACCGAATAGCTCGGCGCGCCGTGACCCAGGTGCGTGTGCCGGACGAGCCCGAGCCGGTCGAGCAGGTCGAGCGTGCGGTAGATCGTGGTGATGTTGACCGTCGGCGCCGTCTCCTGGACGCGCTGGCAGATCTGTTCCGGCGTCGCGTGCTCCAGCGACCTGACCGCGTCCAGCACGAGCTGACGCTGCGGCGTCATCCTCATGCCGCGGTCGTGCAGCGTTTTGCGCAGGCCTCTTGCGGTCTCCACACCACCGATGTTAGTAGGCTCGGTCCATGCGCGTGCTGGCACTGCTAGACGGAACCCTCGCTGACCCCGACTCGCCGCTGATCCGCGTCGACGACCTCGGACTCATGCGCGGTGACGGCGTGTTCGAAACGATCCTCGTGGTCGACGGGAAGCCCCGCGAACTCACGCCGCACCTGGACCGGCTCGACCGGTCCGCAGCGATGCTGGACATGCCGCCCCCGCCCCGCGCGGAGTTCGAGCGCGCCGTCGAGCTCGTCATCGGCAACTGGACCGGTGGCAGCGAGTTCGCCCTCAAGCTCGTCTACACCCGCGGTGTCGAGGGCGGCGACGGCACGCCCACCGGCTTCGCACTCGGCATGGAGATCGGCGCGAAGGTGCTCAAGCAGCGCGCGGAGGGCCTCTCCGCGGTGACGCTGGACCGCGGCATCGAACCTGATCTCGCCGACCGCGCGCCGTGGCTGCTGCTGGGCGCGAAGTCGTTGTCGTACGCGATCAACATGGCCGCGATCCGCGAGGCCGAGCGCCGCGGTGCCGCCGAGGTGATCTTCACGACCTCGAACGGTTCCGTGCTGGAGGGCCCGACCTCCACGGTCATCCTGGTGCGCGGCAAGACGCTGGTGACGCCGCCGTCGAAGCTCGGCATCCTGCCCGGCACCACGCAGTACGCGTTGTTCCGCGCCGCCGAGCGCGCCGGCTGGACCGTGCTCGTGGAGCCGATCCAGACCGGCGAGCTCTACGACGCCGAGGGCGTGTTCCTCGCGTCCAGCGTCCGCAAGATCACGCGCGTGACCACGTTGGACGGCAAGCAGCTGCCCGACTCGTCGGCCCTGCTCACGGAACTGCAGGGCCTGTACGAGTCCGAGTACTGAAACCGTGCCCAGCAGGTTCTTCGACTTCAGCCACGCGGTCTTGCGCTGGATCGACCAGGCGTCGTCGAACGTCCACCACTGGTTGCCGGTGTAGCAGTACGTCGCCACGGCGACTTCGTCGTGGTAGACGGTGCAGTTCGGCACGGACGCGACGAGGTTGGCGTACCCGCGCGTGCCCGCTTCTTCCGCGAACTGGCCCGGTGCCGCGCCACCCGCCTGCTGCCACTCGCCCTTCTTGCCGCCGTCGACCACGTTCTGCCAGCCGCGGCCGTAGAACGCGAGCCCGAGCGTGATCTTGCGCGACGGCACCCCGGCGTCGAGGTAGGCCTGCACCGTGCTCGCCACGTCGAAGTGGAACGGGTACGGGTCGTCCGGGTCGGGGTAGAGGTTGCCCTGGTGGCCGGTCCTGTTCGGCTCCCACGAGTTGTCGCTGCCGGAGCCGTGGAAGTCGTAGCCCTGGACGTTGAAGATGTCCATGGACTGCGCGACCCGCCCGAGCTCCCAGCCCGCCGCGATCTTGGCGGGGTCGGCGGGCGTGAACGCGGTCAGCTGGTAGCGCTTGCCCGTGGTGGCACCGTAGGCGTCGATCTGCCGGCGGAACTCCTCGATCAGCAGACTGTTGTTGACCTTGTCCTGCGGCCCGAAGTGGTTGCCCGCGTGACCTTCCGCGCCCGGCCACTCCCAGTCGAGGTCGAAGCCGTCGAAGATGCCCGCGGCGGTGCCGGGCCCGCCGGCGCCGTTGTAGGTCGGCAGGTTGCCCTTGAGGTAGACGTCGATGCAGGACGACACGAACTTCTTGCGCGAGGCGTCCGTTGCCGCGACGTCGGAGAAGTACTTCGAGTACGTCCAGCCGCCGAGCGAGATCAGCACCTTGAGGTTCGGGTACTTGACCTTGAGCTTGCGGAGCTGGTTGTAGTTGCCGCGCAACGGTTCCCAGCCGGAGTCCGCGACGCCGTCGACGGACTGCGCCGCGCTCATGGGCCTGCTGTAGTCGGCTTCGGCGTCGCCCGCGCCGTCACCCTGGCTCGGGTCCTGCGGGTTCGGCGTGGTGCCCTTCGTGACGCCGTGCAGACACGTCAGGTTGACCGGGTCGATGTTGCCGAACGCGTAGTTGACATGCGTCAGCTTGGCGGCGTCCATGTCCTTCACGAAGTACTGACGACCGTAGATGCCCCACTGCACGAAGTACCCGACGCGGGCGTATCCACCGACGATGTCACTAGTGCGCTCGGTGAGTGCGTTGCTTGGTGTGGACACGTTGTCGTACGTGTCGCGGGCCCGGACGGTGAAGGTGTAGCTGGTCGACGGCGCGAGGCCGCTGACGGTGGCCGTGGTGCCGGAGACCGTCGTCTTCACGGCCGAGCCCTGGTAGACGTCGTAGTTCGCGACGCCGCTGGCGTCCGTGGAAGCGTTCCACGCCAACGTGATGCTGCCCGCGTCCTTGGCGGTCGAACGCAGGTTGCCCGGTGTTGTCGGCGGGGTGGTGTCGTTGGCGGGGTCGTTGGTCGTGACGCTCAACAGTGGGCTCGGGGCGCTCTGCGTTCCCTTGGAGTCCTTGGCTTTGACGGTGAAGGAGTAGGCGGTGTTCGGGTTCAGGCCGGTGACGATCGCCGACGTCGTGCTGCTGCTCGTCGCGAGGGCCGAGCCGTTGTAGACGTCGTAACCCGCGATCGGCAGCGAACCCGCGGTGGAGGCGTTCCACTGCAACGTCACCGTGCGCGTGGTCTTGCTCGGCGAGGTCAGACCCGTTGGCGCGCCTGGCGGAGTGTCCGGGGCACCGCTGCAGTTCGCGTTGTTGATGCGGCAGGTGGTGGGCTCGACGTTGGAGCTGATGGAGAACGTTGGGCTGTACGGCTCGGTGCTGCCGCCCGCCGCGACGTTCTTGTTGTAGTAGACGGGGGTGAGCGTGACCGTGTTGCCGGACTGGGAAACCGTGCCGTTCTGGCCGTTGCTCACCGTCACGCCCGCGGGGAGGGTGAAGACGATCGACCAGTCGGAGATGGCAGCGGTGGTGTTGTTGCGCACGATGAACTTCGCCGTGCCGCCCGCGACCGAGTAGTCGGCCGTGAGTCCGATAGGTGCCGGCGCGGGATCACCGCTGCCGTCGCACGCCATGTTGTTGATCGTGCAGGTGGTCGGGTCGGCGGCCGAGCTGAGGGAGAACGTCGGGCTGTACGGCTCGGTGTTGCGCCCGGCGGGGATGTTGTTGATGTAGAAGGCAGGAGTGAGGGTCACTCGCGTGCCGTTCTGGGTGGTGGTGGCGTTCTGGACGTTGCTGACCGTGACACCGGCGGGCAGGTCGAACTTGATCGACCACCCGTTGAGCGTTGTCGTGCTCGCGTTGGCGACCACGAACTTGGCGCTCGTACCGGTGCGGGAGAAGGTCGCGGTGATGCCGGTGGCGGCTCTGGCAGGGACCGCCAGTGCCAGCACAGCGACCAGAACTGCCAGCAGGGCAGGGATTCGGCGCATGCGGAACTCCAGGTTGGTAGAGGTTCCGCGGCGGCCTGGTTGTTACGGTATTTGGTCTGGACCACTTACGTCAACGTCGTGGCCCTCAGTCGATCGGCCGGAACCGCACCGTCGTCCCCGGTCGCGCCTGGCCGAGAAACCGCAGGTGATCACAGTCGACCACGCCGATGACGGGATAACCGCCAGTTGTCGGGTGGTCGTTGAGGAAGACCACGGGCTGCCCGTCCGGCGGCACCTGAACCGCGCCGGTGATCATCCCTTCGCTGGGAATCTCCCCGTCACGACGATTCAGCTTCGTGCCCTGGAGCCTCGCGCCGACCCGGTTGCTGCGGTCCGAGACCGTCCAGGACCCTTGCCGCAGCTGGGTTTCGGCGTCCGCGAACCAGTCGTCGCGCGGGCCGAGCCTGATCGGGATGACCAACGTTTGCAGAACGTGGACCGGTGGCACGACGTCCGCGCCACTGGCGGGATTCGGGGTTCCGAGCTCGATGACGTCGTTGTCCCGCAAGGGGTCTGGACCGATTCCGGACAGCAGGTCGGTGGACCGGCTGCCGAGCTCCTTCGCGACGTCGACACCGCCGGAGAACGCGACGTAGGTGCGCAGCCCGGTGTGCGGGGTGCCGATCTCGAGGGTCGCGCTCGCTCCGAGGTGCACGGGTTGATGCGAGTCGACGAGCCTGCCGTCGATCCGAACGTCGACGGCGGGCCCGGTGACGGCAACCGTGCAACTGGCGTTGGCTCTTGTGGCCAGGCCGCCCAGCAGGACCTCCAGCCCGGCCGCGGTCTCGTGGTTGCCGACAAGCCGGTTGGCGAGCTTCAGCGAGTGCGCATCGACCGCACCCGACGGCGGCACGCCCAGGTGCGCGTTGCCGGGTCGCCCCAGGTCCTGGACGAGCGCCTGCGGTCCAGTCCGGATGATCGTGACGCTGCGGCTCATGCGATCACGAACCTGACCTGGTCACCGGGCTGGAGGAGCACGGGGGTCTCGGCCGTGGGATCGAACAGCGTGATCTCGGTGCGCCCGATCAACCGCCAACCGCCCGGCGTCGCCCTGGGGTAGGCGGCGGTGAACTCGCCAGCGATGCCGACAGACCCTTGCGGAACCTTCGTGCGCGGCGAGTCGAGGCGCGGCTGCTGGAGGTTCCGCGGGAGGCCGGTGAGGTAGCCGAAGCCGGGCGCGAAACCGCAGAACGCCACCTCGTAGATGGCTCCGGTGTGGAGCTTCACCACCTCTTCTCGGCTGACTCCGGCGGTGTCCGCGACCAGGTCGAGGTCGGGGCCGTCGTAGGTGACCGGGATGGTGATCTCTCTGGGGTGCGTGGTGGGTGCTTTGGTGAGGTCGACGGTCTTCAGCACTTCCCTGGCCTGGTGGAGGGCGCCCTTGACCAGCACGGTCCTGGCAGCGGGCACGAGTTCCTCGATGCCGTCGAGCCCTTGGAGGGCTGCACGAACGGCCGCGACCTCGGTCAGTGAGTCGACCTCGACGAGGAGGGCGTCGGTTCCGCAGCGCCGGAGCAACATGGGCACATGCTACGGGGAATCGTGGGATTGTTGAACAATCCCACGCTGAGATCGTTCAACAATCCCGCAATCCGACAACGTCCGCATCGGACTGCTGAACAACCCGCCGGGCGCGCTGTGGCGGCGACCAGCGCTGGATCGCCCAACATCCTTGGGTCCGTGTGGCGGCGACCCCGCGCTGGGTCGCTCGACAGCCTCGGGGCCTCGGTGGTGGCGAGCTGGCGCTGGGTCGCGCGGCCACCTCGGGGTCCTGGTGGTGGCGAGCCGGCGCTGGGTCGCGCGGCCACCTCGGGGTCCTGGTGGTGGCGACCCGGCGCTGGGCCGCTCGGCAACCTCGGAGTCCGTGTGGTGGCGACCCTGCGCTGGGTTGCTCGGAAACCTCGTGGTTCCGGTGGTGGCAACGCGGCGCTGGGCCGCTCGGCAACCTCGGAGGCCTGGTGGTGGCGACCAGCGCTGGATCGCTCGGCGACCTCGGAGTTCCAGTGATGGCGACCTGGCGTTGGGTCGCTCGGCAGCCTCGAGTTCTGGTGGCGGCGACCTCGGCGCCGGGCCGCTCAGCAACCTCAGGTCTCGGTGGCGGCGACCAGCGTTGGTGGCCCGCTCAACGACCCTGGGTGCTTGTGGCGGCAACCCACGTTGGATTGTTCAACGATCCGACGATCTGCGTGTCGGATTGTTCAACGATCCAACGATCCAACGATCCTGCGATCCAGGTGTTGGATTGTTGAACAATCCCCCGCAGCCGAGCTAGCCGACGACGCGCTTGAGGTGCGCCGACGCGTGCGGCTGCATCTCCTGGCCGACCATGGCGCGCTCCTCGACGTACGCGAGGTCGCCGTTGTTGACGATGCCGTACAGGCGCTGCGCGGCCTTGACGTCCTTGGCGGTGGCGGTGCGGATGACCGCGTCCGTCTCGAACTCCCAGGAGGTCTGCGTGCGCACCTTGCCGTAGTACAGCTCGACGATGCCCGTGTTGTGGGTGAGCAGCAGCTCGATGCTGTCGTCCGGCTGCGGGCGCCAGAAGCCCTGCTCGCGGGCAGCCGGGCGGATCACTTCGCCGGCCTCGTTGAGCAGCCAGGACCTGGCCTCGTAGACGAGGAACGGGCGGCCGTCGTGGGCGAACGTGATCTGCTGGCCGAAGCGGAACGGGCCCTCGATCGTCGGGTAGACGATCTCTCCCTCACCTCGCCAGACGCCGACCAGCGGGAGGACGGCGAGGAGGGCGTCGTTGAGGTTCGCGCCTTCTCGCAGGTTCGCCGTGTCGCCCGGGATGGGCATGTCGGTGAACTGGGGCAGGTTGCGTTCCCTGGTTGCCGCTGCTCGTTCCTCGGCCAGGCGGATGGCCTCGTCGCCGCTGCCGGGGACGGCGTTGCTCGTGGTCATCGCTGGTCTGAGTAGAGGCGGTAGACGACGTAGCCGGCGAACCACATCACGGCGATCGTCACTAGTACCAGGAGTCCTGTGAAAATGTGTGCCACGGGGGTGAGGATATCTCGCGGTGGCTGACGTGCAGGGTTGTGGTGGTGGAGGACACCGGGCGTGGCGGGCGCTGGTCACCCCTCCTGTGAGCCCTCCTGTGAGCGCGCGGTGGTCGTCGCCTGTGAGCGTGCGGTGGTCACGGCTCCTGTGGGGTGCGGTGGGTCACGGCCTGGGGGCGCGGTGGCACGGCCTGGGGCGCGGTGGTTGCGTCGCCGTGTGGCGTTCCTGTTTAAAGATTGGGGGCTCTGCCCTTACCCCGCCAATCTGATCAAAGACCGGCCAGCGCCGTGGGCGGGTTGATGGCACGCCTGGTGCTTACGGCGGCTGCGCGTTGCGTAGGGCGTGCGGTTCGGGTGGGTTGGTCCCGTCACGAGCCGTGCCAGGAGCGAGTCACACCCGAGGGGAGAGGTCAAGTCGCGAAAAGCGTTCGACTTGACCTCTCCCCTCGGGCGCGACAAGAGCTGTGGCACGACTCGTGACGGGACCAACCCACCGGAACCCCACGCTAAGAGCTGCTCGGCTGCGCCATCGCCTCGCCTCGCCTTCGGCCTCGGCTTGAGCCGCCTCGCCTTCGGCCTCGGTGGTGGCTCCCGTTCCCGACCCGACTCCCGCCCCAACTCCGGCCGTCGCCTCCCAAAAAACCGCGCGGCCCTGCACGTGGAAGGCCCCGGCGGTGTGCACCGCCGGGGCCTTCGTCATACCAGCCAAGAGTGTCAGGCGACCGCGATCTCCACCGCGTGCACGCCGGGGCCCGTGGCCGACACGTCGGCTTGGCCGTTGCCCGTGCGGTGGAGCGCTCGGACGGTCCAGGCGCCGGGGGCCGCGAAGAAGCGGAAGTCGCCCTCCGGGGAGGAGACGACCTCGGCCGTGAACTCGCCGGTCGCGTCGAGGAGGCGGACGAACGCGCCGCCCACCGGGGTGCCCTCGGAGAGGACCTTGCCTTCCAGGACTGTTTCCGTGGTGTTGGCGTCCACCGAACCGCCCTGGGCGGGTGCGCCGCAGCCGTTGCTCATGATGATCAGGCCTCCTTGCCGGAACCGAGTTCGATCGGCACGCCGACGAGCGAGCCGTACTCCGTCCAAGAACCGTCGTAGTTCTTGACGTCTTCGTGGCCGAGCAGCTCGCGCAGGGCGAACCAGGTGTGCGAGGAGCGCTCGCCGATGCGGCAGTACGCGATGGTCTTGCGGGAGCCGTCGAAGCCGGCTTCGGCGTAGATCTCGCGGAGCTCGTCGTCGGACTTGAAGGTGCCGTCCTCGTTGGCCGCCTTCGACCACGGGACGTTCACCGCGGACGGGATGTGGCCCGCGCGCTGGGCCTGCTCCTGCGGGAGGTGGGCCGGGGCGAGGAGCTTGCCGGAGAACTCGTCGGGGGAGCGGACGTCGACGAGGTTCTTGTTGCCGATGGCGTCGACGACCTCGTCGCGGAACGCGCGGATCGAGAGGTCCTGCTCCTGCGCCTTGTAGGAGGTCGCGGGACGGGTGACCTCTTCCTTGTCCAGGGGGCGGCCGTCGAGCTCCCACTTCTTGCGGCCGCCGTCCAGGAGCTTGACGTCGTTGTGGCCGTACAGCTTGAAGTACCAGTACGCGTAGGCGGCGAACCAGTTGTTGTTGCCGCCGTAGAGGACGACGGTGTCGTCGTTGGAGATGCCCTTGGCCGAGAGCAGCTTCTCGAAGCCCTCGCGGTCGACGAAGTCGCGGCGGACCTGGTCCTGGAGTTCGGTCTTCCAGTCGATGCGCACGGCTCCGGGGATGTGCCCGCCGTCGTACGCGGTGGTGTCCTCGTCGACCTCCGCGAAGACGACGCCGGGCGTCTGGAGGTTCTCCTCGGACCAGGCGGCCGAGACCAGCACGTTCTCACGGCTCATGGGAAGTTGCTCCTGTTGGTAGTGCGTGGCTTTATTGCGATTGCGGACGTGCTAGGACGGGTGCGTACCGGCGCAGCAGCAGGTACATCTCGCACCCGAGGCACAGGCCGAGCGCGGCGTTGAGCAGCGCTGCCACCAGTGCGAGGGCGGTTGCCGCCGTGCCGAGAGTGGTGAGGCCCGTGGCGTAACCGAGGGTGCCGATCAGCGCGAAGACGAAGCCGACGCCCTGGGCGAAGCGCAGCGGTGCCGCCTCTTCGCGTTCGGTGGTCGGGGTGATCCTCGGCTGGATCGCGTAGCGGTAGACGTGCCCCCACGGGTTGAGCTTGAGCGAGATGAACGCGCACATCGCGAACAGAACCGTCTGGGCGGCGAGGAGCCGCCACCAGCCGGTGAGCAACACGACAGCCAGGACGACTGTGGTCATCCAGGCGGAGAAGCGCGGTCCGCGCGGGTCTACTGGGGCATCTTTGGGCACGACGACCTCCGGGCATTCGGACGAGGAGAAATTCAGTCCGTCAGAGGTGGCTGCTGGGCGTCAAGTGGCCCAATCAGCTCGTCGTGCGACACAGGCTGCTGCGCACGCGGCACAGGTCAACCGCGCGTCGCTTCGTGAGCAGCATGGTCATGCCAGCGAGGGTAGCCCTCAATCCCTCGGTCCGGGAGGTATGTCCATCTGGTGGAACAACGCAGGTTCACTCGACCGGATTAGGGCAAATGTGGTTGCAGCGCGGCGAGCAACGAGTCGCGTTTCGGCACGCCACCGACTCGCAACACCTCCACGCCGTCGGCCGTCAGGGCCAGCGTGGTTGGGGTGCGCATCACGCCCAGCGCAGCGGCGACGTCCGGCAGGTTGGTCACGTCCAGTTCGGCGTGCGACAAGCCTTCGGTCCTGTCCGCCAGATCGCGCAGGACCACCTTCGCGTGCCGGCACGGCGCGCAGAACGTGGTGGAGAGTTGGACCAGCGTCACCCCCGGCACGAGCAGGTCGCGCACGGGGGCCGGCAGGTCGACGGACGAACGGCGAGAAATACGGCCCTCGCGGACCTTGAGCAGCACACCGATCGCGCCGGCCGCGGCCAGCGCGCCCAGCAGCGCCCACACACCAGTCATCGTTGGACCAACGGTACATCCGTGATCACACCGCTGAGCTTGAACGCACCGCTCTCCACCTCAACGGCGGTGGGCTTCGCGCCGAACGGCAGCGTGCCGGGGTCGATCTTGATCGCGAGTGCCTGGCGCAGCTGCGGGATGATCTGCTTGAGGGAGTTGTCCTCGAGCTCGATGTCGTCGATGTTGATCTGGATGGCACCGCTGACGAGCGCGATCTGGCCGTACGCGGTGAGCGTGACGACCTTGCCGGCCACGTTGGTCTGGCCGGAGAGCTTGATCGCGGCGGTCGTCTTGGGCGCCTTGGGGTCCGGGGTCGGCGTCTGCGTGGCGGCCGCGCGGTTGTCCGGCTCGATCGAGAGCTTGTCGAACGGCGTGACCTGGTTCGCGAGCCGGTTCAGGTCCAGCGCCTTGATCTTGATGCTGCCGTCCACCTGGTCGATGGTCGCCTTGGAGACGTTGCCCGCCAACAGATCCGCGAGCTCGACGCGGGCGTGCCGGAGGTCGGCCTCGATGTCGAGGTCGCGCAGGTCGACGCCCTGCTGCTCGTTCCTGATCGGCACGCCGTACGCGCGGATCTCGACGTGCTTGTAGTCACCCCGCAACGCCTGGAGGATGAACGGGAACCCGTTGATCCGCACCGACGGGTCCTCGTCGAGCTGCAGCTTCTCCCGCATCCGCTGCGCGATCTGGTACTCGCCCGCCGCGGCCAGCGCGAAGTCGGCCGCCACCAGCAGCACGCCCAGCACGAGCACGGTGATGATGAGGAACTTCCCGCGCCGGGACTTCTTCTTTCGCGGCCGTGCAGGGGTGTGCGCAGTCATTCCTCGTCCTCGGCTTTGTCGGCGACCCATGCCGCCATCCGGTCTACCAGGTCTTCGGTCGCGGCCGATTCCGCGTGCCGCATGCCGCTCTCGATCCACATCTCGGCATGTCCCAAGGACGCGCGGTGCAACGACACGGCGTGTTCCACCCCGAAATAGTGATCCAGGTCACCGTGCACGATCAGCAGTGGGATGGGCGTGATGCGCGCCACGACCTCCAGGGGACTCTCCGGCGCTTGTACCCAGCTGTCGCCGAGCCGAACCCCGATCGCCCGCGCCGCCAGCTTCCCGTGCGGCTGCTCCAGCAACCAGTGCACCCTGCGCATCGGCGCGGTCTCCCGCGACCACCACCTGGCGGGCGAGCTGACGGAGACGACGGCGTCAGGCCTGGTCTCGCCCAGTGCCGCGTGCCGGAGAACCGCCGAGGCGCCCATCGAGAACCCGATCGTGGCGATCTTCGAGTACCCGAGCTCGCGCGCCTTGAGCACGGCCGCCTCGATGTCGTGGACCTCGTCCGCGCCGACCGTCGAGCGTCCTTCAGACCGTCCGTGGCCGCGGAAGTCGAACGCGACGACACCGGCGTGCGTGGCCAAACGGGCGAGCAGCCGTGCGACGTACGGCTTGCGCACGTGGTTCGTGAACCCATGTCCCACAACGAAAGCGAGGTCGCTTTCACCCTTGTGGTGGACGCCGTGCAGGCGTACGCCGTCGTGTGACATGGATGTAACAGGCGTGACGCTTGTGGAAACAAGTGTGAGCACGGCTTCTTGACCTGGGACTTTCTGGGGTGCACCGGTATTGTCTCCGTCATCCGCAGGCAACGGGGCCCGGTCACCGTACGCCGCTGGTCTGGTCGAGGTGACCTGACCACGGCCGATTAGGAGGGCGCCGCGATGAGCATCGACGTGCTTCTGCTGACGACAGACCCTGACTCGGAGGCTGTGCTTCCGGCGCTGGCTCTGCTCCCGCACGCCGTGCGGCCGTTGCGGCCGGAGGTCTCCGCACTCCTCGAAGCCGGACCTCACGACATCGTGCTGGTCGACGCGCGCACCGACCTCGTCGGCGCCCGCTCGCTGTGCCGCCTGCTCGACTCGTCCGGCGTGGACGTGCCCGTGGTGGCGATCGTCACCGAGGGCGGTCTGGTCGCCGTCAACTCCGACTGGTCGGTCGACGAGATCCTGCTGCCGACCTCCGGCCCCGCCGAGATCGACGCCCGCCTGCGCCTGGTCCGCTCGCGCCGCGGTGCCGCCCAGCCCGGTGGCGACGGCGCACTGCAGCTCGGCGACCTCGTGATCGACGAGGCCACCTACACCGCGCGCCTCAAGGGCCGCCCGCTCGACCTCACCTACAAGGAGTTCGAGCTGCTCAAGTACCTCGCGCAGCACGCGGGCCGGGTGTTCACCCGCGCGCAGCTGCTGCAGGAGGTCTGGGGCTACGACTTCTTCGGTGGCACCCGCACCGTCGACGTCCACGTGCGACGGCTGCGCGCCAAGCTCGGCCCCGAGCACGAGGCGTTGATCGGCACCGTGCGCAACGTCGGCTACAAGTTCGTCCGCCCGCCGCGGCCCGGTTCGTCCCGTCGTCCGGCGGAGATGACCGAGGTCGACGAGATGGGTGACGCTGTCCGCGTTCTGGATGAGCGTTTGATCGCGCGGTAGGTTCGCCTGTGTGGCGGAACTGAGCTGGTACGAGGAGCTGACGGCCGAGCAGGTCGCCGAGGTCGGGCGGCTGCTGGAGGCTGCGGAGAGCACCGACGGCGTGGCACCGGTCGGCGAGGCCGTGCGACTGCGGATGCGCCCCGGCGCCACCGGCAGCAGGCACCTCCTCGCCCGCCGCGACGGCGAGCTCGCCGGGTACGCGCACGTCGACATGCTTGGTGACTCCGGCGGCAACAAGATCGCCGAACTCGCCGTACACCCGGAGCACCGCCACCAGGGCGTCGGCGAGGCGCTGGTGAAGGCGCTGCCGGAGGAGTCGCTGCGGATGTGGGCGCACGGCGGCCACCCCGACGCCGAGAAGCTCGCGGAGAAGCTCGGCTTCCGCAAGGTCCGCGAACTGCTGCGGATGCGGTTGCGCGTCGAGAACGACCTGCCGCAGCCCGAGCTGCCCGAGGGCATCACCATCCGGGCGTTCGTCCCCGGCAAGGACGAGGCGGCGGTCGTCTACGTGAACCACCGCGCGTTCGACTGGCACCCCGAGCAGGGTTCCATGTCCATCGAGGACGTCCGCGCCAAAGAAGAAGAGCCCTGGTTCGACCCGAAGGGGTTCCTCCTCGCGTTCAACGCCGACGAGAGGCTCGTCGGCTTCCACTGGACGAAGGTGCACACGCCCGTGCTCGGCGAGGTCTACGTCGTGGGCGTCGACCCGGACGCCCAGGGCGGTGGCCTCGGCAGGGCGCTGACCCTCGCCGGCCTCCAGCACCTGCGAGAACAGCAGGTCAAGGAGGTCATGCTGTACGTCGAGTCGGACAACGCCCCGGCTGTGCGCGTCTACACCAAGCTCGGCTTCACTCTTTGGGACGCGGACGTCCAGTACGCCCGGTAGTCAACGGATCGTCACAAAACGCATACGCCCTGGTCACGCCCTCACTCTTTCGGCCGTGTGACCCGTCACTTCCCGTTCGGTGTTCACCTTCCGTTCACCTCGTCTAGGTGGGCTGTCCACCATGGATACCTACCTTCCGAAGCGAGCGGCGACGTCCGTCGCGAAACCGCGAATGCTTCCGCAAGGTGGAGGACCAAGGTGAAGATCCAGCGGCACGGCGCCGTGCTCGGCCTCGTCGCGGCCAGCGCGCTTCTTCTCAGTGCGTGTGGCAGTGACAACAACACGGGCGGCACGGGTGGCAACACCACGTCGAACGCTGCCTCTGTGCCCGTCGAATGTGGCGGCAAGACCAAGCTGAACGCCGAGGGCTCCTCCGCCCAGAAGAACGCGGTCGACGCGTTCGTGCAGGCGTACCAGAAGGCCTGCCCCGGCGTGGACCTCGCGTACAACCCCTCCGGCTCCGGTGCTGGCGTCAAGAACTTCAACGCCGGTCAGGTCGACTTCGGTGGCTCCGACTCCGCGCTGAAGGCCGGTGCCGAGGTCGAGGCCGCCACCAAGCGCTGCCAGGGCAACCCGGCGTGGAACCTGCCGCTGGTCTTCGGCCCGGTCGCGATCGGCTACAAGGTGTCCGGTGTGGACAGCCTCGTGCTGGACGGCAAGACCACCGCCGCGATCTTCTCCGGCGCCGTGAAGAAGTGGAACGACCCGGCCATCAAGGCCCTCAACGGCTCCGCGAACCTGCCGGACAAGGACATCGCGGTCATCTACCGCTCGGACGAGTCGGGCACCACCGACAACTTCCAGAAGTACCTGACCGCCGCCGGTGGCTGGACCAAGGGCGACGGCAAGCAGTTCAAGGGCGGTGTCGGCGAGGGCAAGGAGAAGTCCGCCGGTGTCGCGCAGGCCGTCGGCTCGATCGATGGTGCGATCACCTACGTCGAGTGGTCGTTCGCGCAGGACAACAAGCTCTCGATCGCCAAGATCGACGCCGGTGCCGGTGCGGTCGAGCTGACCGCCGAGTCGGCCGGCAAGGCCATCGACGGCGCCAAGATCAAGGGTGAGGGCAACGACCTGGTCCTCGACCTCAACTCGATCTACGGCACCAAGGCCGCCGGTGCGTACCCGCTGCTCCTCGCGACCTACGAGATCGTCTGCTCGAAGGGCTACGACGCCGACACCGCGAAGGCCGTCAAGGCGTTCCTGACCGTCGCCGCCACCTCGGGCCAGGAGCAGCTCGCCGACGCCGGCTACGTGCCGCTGCCCAAGGCGTTCCAGGACAAGCTGCTGACCGCCGTCAAGGCGATCGCCTGAGGTTGATGCGACACTGCGAAGGACTCTTGCGACCAACGCTGACGCGATGAACGATCCCGTCGTGGCCAAGCGCCCCGCCGGCTCCGGTGACCCCGGCGCCGCGCGGGGCGTCGCGGCTGCTCCCACCGCTTCGGAGGCTCCGATTCCCCCGACACCGGAAGCTCCAGAAACCCCCAAGGCACCGCACGTCCGGCCCGGTGACCGCATCTTCCGCGGCCTGGCCACAGGGTCCGGTGTCTTCATCGTCGTTCTCATCGGCGCGATCGGCCTGTTCCTGATCCTGCAGGCCATCCCGTCGCTCGGGCTGGACCAGATCAACTTCCTGACCAGTCGCGAGTGGAACACCTCGGACCCGGCGAACCTGCGGTTCGGCATCCTCGACCTGCTGCTGGTCACGGTGATCGTCTCGATCCTGGCGCTGCTGATCGCGATGCCGATCGCGCTGGGCATCGCGCTCTTCCTGACGCAGTACGCGCCGCGCAACCTCGCCCGGCCGTTCGCGTACGTCGTGGACCTGCTGGCGGCGGTGCCGTCGATCGTCTTCGGCCTCTGGGGCCTGTTCGTGCTCGGCCCGGTGCTGTACCCGTTCTCGGAGTGGCTGATCGACACCCTCGGCTGGATCCCGATCTTCGCCAAGGGCAACGTGAACGTGCAGCTCGGCGGCACCATCTTCACCGCGGGCATCGTCGTCGCGGTGATGATCCTGCCGATCATCACGGCCGTCAGCCGCGAGGTCTTCGACCGCACGCCCAGGATGCACATCGAGGGCGCCATCGCGCTCGGCGCGACCAAGTGGGAGGTCGTGCGCACGACCGTCCTGCCGTTCGGCAAGGCCGGCTACGTCAGCGCCTCGATGCTCGGTCTCGGCCGCGCGCTCGGCGAGACCATCGCCGTCATGATCATCCTGAGCACCACGTCGGCCGCGTTCGGCTGGTCGCTCTTCGACGGTGGCGCCACGTTCGCGTCGAAGATCGCCCTGGCCGCGCCGGAGTTCAACGACACGCGGTCGGCCGGTGCCTACATCGCGGCCGGTCTGGTGCTCTTCGTGCTGACCTTCGTCGTGAACGCCATCGCGCGCTCGATCGTCGCCGGCCACAAGGAGTACGAGTGAGCACGAACCTCGCCGACCCCACTCGCCTCGCGACGCCGCCGACGTTCCAGGCGGTCAGCCTCAGCCGCCGGATCAAGAACGGCTTCGCCACCGCGCTCGTGTGGGGTGCCTTCCTGATCGCGATCATCCCGCTGGTGTGGGTGCTCTACACCGTGGTGCAGCGCGGTTTCCCGGTCATCCTCGACGGTGACTGGTGGCAGAAGTCGCTTTCCGGCCTGCTCGCCCGCCAGCAGGGCGGCGGTGCGTACCACGCGATCTACGGCACCCTGGTGCAGGGCCTCGTGTGCGGTGTCATCTCCGTGCCCATCGGCATCATGATCGCGATCTACCTCGTCGAGTACGGCGGCCGTTCGAAGCTCGCGAAGGCCACGACGTTCATGGTCGACATCCTCACCGGTGTCCCGTCGATCGTCGCGGCGCTGTTCATCTACACGGTGTGGATCACCTACGCCGGCATGGGCCGCAGCGCGTTCGCGGTGTCGATCGCCTTGGTGCTGCTGATGGTTCCGGTCGTGGTGCGCACGACCGAGGAGATGCTCAAGATCGTCCCGGACGAGCTGCGCGAGGCCTCGTACGCGCTGGGCATCCCCAAGTGGAAGACGATCGTCAAGATCGTCATCCCGACGGCGCTCTCCGGCATCCTGACCGGCATCATGCTGGCCCTCGCCCGCGTCATGGGTGAGACCGCGCCGGTGCTGGTGCTCGCGGCGTACGCCCCGTTCATCAACTACAACCTGTTCAGCGGCCCGATGGCCTCGCTGCCGTTGATGATGGTGAACGAGCGCAACAACCCGACCCAGGCGGGCTTCGAGCGACTGTGGGGCGCGGCGATCACGCTCGTGCTGATCATCACCCTGTTCAACCTGCTGGCGACCGTGATCTCGCGGGTGCTGGCGCCGAAGACGAAGTGAGCGGGCGGACATGGCCAAGCGACTCGACATCAAGGACCTGAACCTCTTCTACGGCAAGTTCCACGCCGTCGAGAACGTCTCGCTCGCGGTGCCGCCGAAGAACGTGACCGCGTTCATCGGCCCCTCCGGTTGCGGCAAGTCGACGGTGCTGCGGTCGCTCAACCGCATGCACGAGGTCGCGCCCGGCGCGCGCGTCGAGGGCAAGGTGCTGCTCGACGGCGAGGACATCTACGCGTCCACTGTGGACCCGGTCGAGGTGCGCCGCACCATCGGCATGGTGTTCCAGCGGCCGAACCCGTTCCCCACGATGTCCATTCGCGACAACGTGGTGGCGGGTCTGCGGCTCGCGGGCGTGAAGGACAAGAAGAAGCTCGACGAGGTGGCGGAGCGCTCGTTGCGCGGCGCCAACCTCTGGAACGAGGTCAAGGACCGCCTCGACAAGCCGGGTGGCGGCCTCTCCGGTGGTCAGCAGCAGCGTCTGTGCATCGCGCGTGCCATCGCGGTGCAGCCCGACGTGCTGCTCATGGACGAGCCCTGCTCGGCCCTGGACCCGATCTCCACGCTGGCGATCGAGGACCTGATCACGGAGCTGAAGAAGGAGTACACGATCGTCATCGTGACTCACAACATGCAGCAGGCCGCGCGCGTGTCCGACCAGACCGCGTTCTTCAACCTGCTGGGTGTCGGTCAGCCCGGACAGCTGATCGAGGTGGACGACACCGAGAAGATCTTCTCGAACCCCGGCCAGAAGGCGACCGAGGACTACATCTCGGGCCGGTTCGGCTAGATTCTTGCGGGTGAGTCCGCAGAGCAAGTCCCGCAAGAAGAAGCAAGGCAAGGCACCCGGCCGCAGGCCCGAGCAGCAGTCCCCGTACGGGGCGTTGCTCGAGTCGGCGGCCGCGCTGCGTTCGGAGTCCTGGCTGCTCGCGGACGCCTGGGCGAGCGAGCTCTACGCCACGCTCTGGCTCGCCGGATCCGGCCACGCGCCGTTGGTCGACGCACTCGCCGCGATGGACGACCCGGCGGCGCTCACCGCGTTGCGCGCGCTGTCCGGTGTGGGTTCCGCGGAGCACCGGAAGGCCGCGTTCGAGGCCGCGGAAACCGTTGCGGCACGCGGTGCCGCCGAGCCGTCGTGGTACGTCGCCGGCACCGTTGCGGACTTCCGTGACGCCTTCCTCGTCACGAACCTGTTGGGAGACGTGGAGGTCGTCGCGTTCACCCAGGAGCGCGTCGGTGTCGGGGAGACCGTGCTCTTCATGCGCCAGCCGGTGCTCGGCGCGACCGCCATCGAGCTGTTCCACACGCCGGACGAGGGCACCGTGGCGTTGCTGGAGGACATGATCGCCTCGACGCCCGGCGCGTTCCAGGACACCATCACGCCGTTGAGCGCCAGCGACGTCTACGACCGCGTGTGGCCCGACATCGAGCAGTTCTGGGCGGACGGGCCCGACGAGGAGGCCGAAGAGGGCCTGATGGGCGAGGAGGACGTGCGGCACCCCGTCCAGCTGATCGCCCTGGCCGACGCGCGCGTGAGCGTGCTGGTGCCCGACGAGTACGAGATCGCCACCATCAGTCCGGAAAGGACGGACGAGGTGGTGGAGGCGTTCCTGGCTTCAGAGCACGGGATCGCCGACGTCGAGGCCGCACGGGCGTTCGCGGAGATCGTCGTTGGTGCCGCGGTCGAGCAGAACCGGGATCCCGTGGTGTACGGGCCGGCGTCGCTCACGGCGGTGCTGATCCTGAACGTGGCCGCCCGCCTGCACGTGTCCGAAGAGGACCTCGCGTTGTTTCCGGAGATCGTGCGGGCGTGGGCCTACTTCACCGTGGACGCCCGGAATCTGCCGCGTGACGAGGCGCGGGCGGCGTGGGACGAGGAACTGCCCACCGTGCTCGCCGAGTTCTCCGAGGCCTACGCCGATCCGGAGCTCGCGGCAGAACGCGATGGGCAGTTTCGTTAGGAACTAATGCGGCATCAGAGGTTCTCGTCGCCGCCGTAGCCGGGCATCCGGCCGGTGACGACGAAGACCGTGCGCTTGGCGACCGACACGGCGTGGTCGCCGTAGCGCTCGTAGAAGCGGCCGAGCAGCGTCGTGTCCACCGCGGAGGCGACGCCGTGCTGCCACTCCTTGTCCATGATCACCGAGAACAGGTGGCGGTGGATGTCGTCCATCGCGTCGTCCTCGTCCTCGAGGTTGCGGGCGCGGTCGACGTCCTTGTTGCGGATGATCTCCGCCGCTTCCTTGGCGAGCTTGACCGCGATCTGGCCCATCTCGGCGAAGTACGGCTGGACGTCCTCCGGCACCGCCGACGCCGGGTGACGGCGCCGCGCGGCCTTGGCCACGTGCAGCGCGAGGTCACCCATGCGCTCGACGCTCTCGGCGGCGTGGATCACCGCGAGCACGGTGCGCAGGTCCGTCGCGACCGGCGCCTGCAACGCGAGCAGCGCGTACGACTGCTCCTCGATGCTGGAGCGGATGTCGTCGACCTTCTGGTCACCGCTGATGACCTGCTCCGCGAGACCGAGGTCGGCCTGCAGCAGGGCAGCGGTGGCGTTCTCCATCGCCTCGGCGACCATGCCGGTCATGTCGGCCAGTCGGTCGGCGAGCTGTTCTAGCTGGTCGTGGTAGGCCTCGCGCATGGCGCTCAGCCTACGTCCCGACCCCCTCGCCAGCGACATTCCAGGATGAACCGCAGGTGAACCCCAGGCGAATCACTTCGCGCAGGGGTCCTGCGCCGCGTTCACGACGTCCAGCTTCCCGGTGGTCTGGTTCGGGTTCTGGGTCTGTCCCTGCGTTCCCGGCTGAGGTGTCACGATCTCCTCGTCGAAGCTGGAGCCGATCGTGAGCAGCACCGCGCCGCCCATCTCGGGTGCCTCCACCAGTTCCGCGCTGGGCACGGCGGCCTTGAGCGTCGCCGCCCAGTCCTCGCGGCCCTTCGCGAACTTGATCGTGGTCTTCGTGGACCGCTCCGGTGCCTCGCCCCTGCTCGAGATCTGGAATCCCTTCTGCTGCAGGGCGTTGGCCGCCAGGTTCGCGGCCCGGTTGCCGGCCGGGTTGCCGTTGAACAGCTGGATCGTGACCTGCTTGGGGTCGATCACCGAACCGGGCTTGGCCGGAGTGTTGGCGTCACCCGGCGTCTGCTCGGCCGGCTTCTCCTGCGGCAGAGGCGTTCCGTCGATGATCGTCTGGAACAGCTTCTTGACGTCGTCGTTCCGCAGTCGCTCGATGTTGTCGTCGTTGGACTTCGTCGGACCCTCGTCCGTCCAGTGCGGCATCGTCACGAACGAGACGCGGCCGGCATCGAGGCTCTGCAACGAGTTCGCGAGATCCAGCAGCGAGGCGACGTCGATGTTGTCGCCGGCCGTGGACTTCGTGAGGGCGTTGATGAAGTTGTTGAGCTTGGTCGGGCTCAGCAGCACCTCGTTCGACAACGCCTGGCGCAGCATCGCCGACAGGAAACCCTGCTGCCGCTTGATGCGGTCGAAGTCGCCGCCGACGTCACCCGCGACCTTGCGGGCGCGCACGTACGACAGGGCCTGGTCGCCCTTGAGGGTGTACTTGCCCGGCTTGTCGAGCACCACGCCGAGCTCGTCGTCCTTGATCGCCTTGGGCGTGCAGATCTGCACACCGCCGATCGCCGTCGACATCTCGCGGAAACCGGCGAAGTCGATGCTGACGAAGTGGTTGATGTTGAGGCCGGACAGCTGGGTCATCATGTTGGCCACGCACTTGGGCCCACCGTCGTTGTAGACGGAGTTCGCCATGACCTCTGTCTCCGGCGCCAGCGGGCCGCCGTACTGCCCGGTGTCCGGGTTCCACTGGTTGCACGTCGGCCGGTCGACCCGCACGTCCCGCGGCAGCGAGACGATCACCATGCGCTTCCGGTCCGCGGGGATGTGCGCGAGCATGATCACGTCCGACCGCGCGCCACCCTCCTTGGCCTGGGTGCCGACGTGGTCCTCGGGCTTCGCGCCCGCCCTGGTGTCCGAGCCGACGAGCAGGAAGTTCTCGTCACCGCGCTGCTTCTCCGCCTGCTGCACGGCCTGCGTGTTGCCGCCGAGCGCGTCGATCTGCGTGAGCTTGGAGTTGGCCCACTTCGTCGCGGTCCAGCTGACGCCGCTCGCCGCGAACACCACGGCCGCGGCGGCGATCGCCCCGACCTTGGCGCCGCGCATCAACTTGCGCTGCTGGGGCGTGCGGCCGGTGATCCGCGGCTCGGCGTCCTCTTCGCTGTCGAGCACGACCGGGTCGGCGAACTGCGTCGCCTCTTCGAGATCGTCCTCGTCCTTGACCCACGGCATGAGCTTGGCGCGCCGCTCCTTGCGCTGGCGCTCCTGCTCGAGCAGCTCGTCGTGCACCGCGGAGAACCGCGCGAGGGTGTGGTCGACCTCGCGACGCTTCTTCACGTCCTCACCGATGGCCTCCATCTCGGTGGTGAGGCACGTCGGGTCCATCTCTTCGCGCTTCTCGACCTTGGCCACACCCGCCGCCGAGGCGATCTGGGTGGCTTCGGGGCCCGGCCCGTCCTGGGGCTCCTCGCCCTCGGGTGCCGCACCGAGCCGGTTCGAGATGCCCGCTGCGGGCATCGGGCGGGGACCGCTCGACTCCGCCCGCGGGGGCATCGGGCGGGGTCCGCTGGACTCCGCGCGCGACGGCATCGGCTGCCTGCCGGTCACGTCCCCGTTCGGGGGCATGGGCCGCCCCTCGCCGGGGGCGGGAGGACGGGCGATCGTGTTCGACGACGGTGCGTCGCCGGCCAGGAGTCGCCGAGGTGCTGGGCCGTCCGGCGCTCCACCGGGTGCGGGGGGACGCGGGAGGCCGTTCGCCGTCGGGTCGGCCGGTGGCCTGGGCATGCCGTTCGCGTCGCCGGGCTTCGGCGGGCGCGGCATGCCGTTGGCCGTGGGCTCGCCCGGTTTGGGCGGGCGGGGCATGCCGTTGGCAGTCGGCTCGCCGGGCTTCGGCGGGCGGGGCATGCCGTTGGCGGTGCCGTCACCAGGCGACGGGTGGCGCGGGACGCCGTTGGCCGTCGGCTCACCAGGAGCGGGCGGCCGCGGGATGCCGTTCAACGACGGTGCGTCGCCAGGAGCGAGCCTGCGCGGCGGTGCACCGTTCACGTCGGGTGCGGGCCGGCGCAGCGTGCCGCTCGGCATGCCGTTCGCCTCGGGCGCTCCACCGGGCGCGGGACGCCGCGGGCCGTCGCCGAGAGGCATCCGGCGCGGGTCGCCGGGCCTCGGCATGCCGTTGGACGTGACCTCGCCGGGTGCGGGCGGGCGCGGGATGCCGTTGGACGACGGTGCGTCGCCGGGAGCGAGCCTGCGCGGCGGAGTGCCGCCCGGCCCCATCTCGCCGGGCGCGGGACGTCGCCTCGTACCGGTCACGTCCGCTTCGGGGCGCCGGACTGGCTGTTCACCCGGTGCCGGGCGGCGCTGCATCCCCGTCGCGTCCGGTCGTGGACGCTGGCCGGTCTGCTCGCCGGGATGGCTGGGCCGGGTGCCGGTCTGCTCGGCGGGCGCGTCCGGACGACGGCGCCTGCCGGTCTGCTCACCGGTGAAGTTCTGCGGTGGTTCCGCCGCGGGAGGCCGCGGGCGCGTGCCCGTCTGCTCACCAGGACGGTGAGCCGCGGGTGGCTGCTGCCGCGGAGCCTGCGGTGCGGGTGGGTCGGGCAGTGCACGCCTGCCCGTAGCGGGTGGGTCCGGCAGGGCGCGCCTGCCTGTCGTGGGTGCTTCGGGCGAGCCTGGCGGGACGGGTCGGGGGATGTTCGTCCTGCTGTGCTGCTCGATGAGGTCCGAGACGCTCAGGCCCCCAGAGCCTTCCATCGAGCGACGTCTACGGCCGGTCGGCTGGTCGTGCTGGGGGTCCTGATCACCACGGGAAGAGGGGCCGCCACGTCGGGGGTCGTCGGGCACCCAATCTCCCTTCTGGGTCAGAAGCAAAAGCGGTTCGTCATTACGAGTTGACGACGACCGGGACACAAGGGTTGCATCACCGGCGTGTCAGTTGCGCCCGCGATACTACGGATGTAGCCGACTTCTGACGACCACTCCGGGTGATACGGATTTGATCTGTACGCGATTCTGCGCAGTCCGTCTGCCCTGAACGGGTGAGCCAGCTCACTCAGTAGTAACCGAGAACACGTGTCTCGGTGATGGCACGCCGACCACTCGCCGCACCGGCGAGGCGAACCCGTCCGTCCGCACGGTACGCCACCGCGTTGCGTCCCGACTGCTTGGCCGTGTAGAGGAGGCTGTCGGCCCGCAGCAGCTGTTGCTCGGCGCCGACCGCCGGACGTTCCGGCGCCTCGTCCGCGGGCGGCTCGTACGCGAGGCCCGCGCTGACGGTCACGCGCAGCCCCGGCGCGATCTCCTGCCACGGGTGACGCTCGACACGTTCCCTGGCCGCCTCGGCGATCTCCACGGCCGTCGCCGCGTCCACCCGCGGGAGCACGAGCACGAACTCCTCGCCGCCGTAGCGGGCGCAGAAGGCGTCCTCTGGGAGGTCCTGCTGGAGCAGCTCCACCACGCGTTGCAGCACGCGGTCGCCGAGCAGGTGGCCGAAGCTGTCGTTGACCTGCTTGAACCAGTCGAGGTCGATCAACGCGATGGCGAGCCCGTGCCGGCACGCGCCGTGCTCGGTGAGCAGGCCCATCAGCCGCTGGTCGAGGTAGCGGCGGTTGTAGGAGTCGGTGAGGCTGTCGCGCAGGCTCTGTTCGCGGGCCTCCGCGTGCTCCCTGCGCAGCCGGTCGACCTCGCGGCGCAGCTGTTCGGGAACCTGCGGCTCCTCGTCCTGGTCGGCGTGGACGAGGTCGAGGGCGGAACGCAGGTGCTGGTACGCCTGGCGCCACTGGCCGCGAGAGGCGAGCAACGTCGCGATGGACTCGTGCAGCCCGACAAGCCCGGGACCCTGCTTGTCGACGCTGGCGTCGGACTGCTGGGTCTCTGCGATCTCGGGTCGCAGCGCGGTCATCGCGGTCACCTCCTTACTTGCCAGGTGTCGTCTCCCAGGAGGCGACGCTTGAGCTAGAAGGACACGTGGAACCGGGATTTCCCCCGTCCGGTTGACCGTCAGCTGCTCCGATCCAGTGAGCTGGGATGATCAACAACCCGTTCAGCCACCGAGGCAGGGCGCGAACCCGAACACCTGGTCCTCCAGGAGCACCACGTGCAGCGATCCGATCTGGCTGCCGATCACCGCGTCCTCCTGCCGCAGCGTGACCGTGACCGCCACGACGTAGACGTCCCCACGCGGATGGGCCTTTTCGCCAGGGGGTGCCCAGTCGGCGTCCACCCGAAGCGTCGACCAGGTCGGCTCGACCTTGATCGTCGCCCCGCGCAGGTCGCACGTCTTCTGCCGGAAGTCGGGGTGCTGGGTGTCCTTCAACAGCTTCTGCTGCTCGGACGCGCTCGTGTCGCCCGCCTTGTTGAGGCGTTCGTAGAACTCCTTGAACTTGGCGCGGTCGCCGTCGCTCAGCTGGACCGGGCGCGCCGTACCCGCGACAGGACCCGCGCAACCCGCGAGGAGCGCGATGCAGGCGAGGAGAACCGCGACGCGTTCAGCCACCGGAGTGCATCACGTCCGCGCCCGCCGGAACCGTCGCGTCCTCGGGGTCGTCGAGCCACCCCTCCGGCAGCACGACCTTGGCGGCGGACCCCTGCCTGCCGCGCGGCCCCTCGGCGTTCACGGGGAACGGCACGTCCTTGTCGAGCTTGCCGATGAGGTCGTCCAGCTCCTGAAGGCTCGACACCATGGCGAACGCGCGCCGCGTGTCCCCGCCGACCGGGAAGCCGTGCCAGTACCAGGCCATGTGCTTGCGCAGGTCCCGCAGGCCCTTGTGCTCGCCGTCGTGGGCGGCGAGGAGCTCGGCGTGCGTGCGCAGGACCTCGGCGACCTCGCCGAGCGTCGGCCCCTCGGGAATCGGCTCACCGCGGAACGCCGCCTGCAGGTCGCGGAACAACCAGGGCCGCCCGAGGCAGCCGCGCCCGACGACCACGCCGTCGCACCCGGTCTCGGCGACCATGTCGAGCGCGTCCTGGGCGCTGAAGATGTCCCCGTTGCCCAGCACCGGAATGCTCGTCACGGCTTCCTTGAGCCGGGCGATGGCCGTCCAGTCCGCCTTGCCGGAGTAGCGCTGCGACGCCGTGCGCGCGTGTAGCGCCACGGCCTGTGCGCCCTCGTCCTGCGCGATGCGGCCCGCGTCGAGGTACGTCAGGTGGTCGTCGTCGATGCCGATGCGGAACTTCACGGTGACCGGCATGTCCCCGGCGTTGCGCACCGCGGCCCGCACGATCTGCCGGAACAGCTCCCGCTTGTACGGCAGCGCGGCCCCGCCGCCCTTGCGCGTCACCTTGGGCACGGGACAGCCGAAGTTCATGTCCATGTGGTCGGCGAGGTTCTCGTCCACGATCATCTTCGTGGCCTCGCCGACGTTGCGCGGGTCGACGCCGTAGAGCTGCATCGACCGCGGGTTCTCGTCCTCGTCGAACGTGATCATGTGCATGGTCATCGGGTCGCGCTCGACCAGCGCCCGCGCCGTGATCATCTCGCAGACGTACAGCCCGGCCCCGTAGCGACGGCACAGCTGCCGGAACGCCACGTTGGTGATGCCGGCCATGGGCGCGAGCACAACGGGCGGGTCGACGGCGAACGGGCCGATCTTGAGGGTGGCTGGAACGGGCACGCGCTCCAGGTTACGGCACTGACCAGCCGCGATCTTCACCGAGAGCGGCCGCGATCGCGTCCTTGAACGCCACCTGGTGGCGACGTTCGTCACGTTCGCCGTTGGTCCGGTCATGCCTCTCGTTCGCGGTGCACTGCCAGCCGGCGCCACACCCCTCGACCGGGGCGGCCGTGCTTCTGCGGAGGGCGTCGAAGGTCTCCCGGTCGAACGCGGGCGTGGCCACCGCCTTCCCCGGTTCGCACGGTGCCAGCTCCGCCCCGGCCTCCGCGAGCCTCGGCCCGGCCGCGCGGTGGATCGCCCCGTCCACCCCGCCGCCGCCCAGCCGCGACTCGTTGGCGGCCGTGACGATCGCGTCCACCCGTTCGGCCGTGATGTCGCCGAGCACCACTTCGATCGTCCCCATGCCCGGAAGCCTGGCACCTGCGCCGTTGTGCCGGGGCGGACTTCACGCAACGCGAACACCCCCGGTGCCCCGATCGGGTGTCAGAGGCTTCTGCCAACATGCCCTTGGAGGTGGCCTACGCGTGGGGGCGGTTCAACTGATCAGGTCCGGGTTCGAGCGGTTCTTCGTCGACGGGCCCGTCGGCAAGTCGACCGGAGGCGGCGAGCAGCAGGTCGTCGCCGTGCAGCAGGTGGGTGAGCTGGCCCTGCCGACGGGCAGACTCGTCGCGGCCGACCCGTTCGTGGTGTGGCCGGAGGACGCCGAGGCGTTCACAACCGAGGTCGAGCCGGGCACGTACCCCGTGTCGGTCTCGCTCGTGTCGTGGGTCGACAGCGACGGCTTCCCGGACCTTCGCCAGGGCTACCGCGTGGCCGCCGCGAAGCTGACCGTGCGGGACGAGCCCGCGTACTCGTGGACGCCCGCCGTGCTGCCGGGCGAGCTCGTGCCGATGCAGGAGGAGTTCGGCTACGAGGTGAAGTCGAGCACCGGCGCGTTCTTCGACCTGGCCGCCGCTCCGGCGATCGACCGGCTGGCGAGCGACGACGAGGTCGGCAACTGCGACCTCATCGACGCCCTCGGCAAGGTGGGTGGCGGCCGCGGCCCGGCCAACGTCACCGACCCGCAGTCCGGCCTGAACGTCGTGGCGTTCTCCACCGGCTGGGGCGACGGCGTCTACCCGACCTGGGTCGGCCGCAACACCGCGGGCGACCCGGTCGCGTTCGTCACTGACTTTTTCGTGATCAACAGAGGCTAGTTCGTGATCAACCGTTAGAAGGTCACGTTCACACACGCGAGCCGCGGTCCCGCCGTGCCCGCCTCGCCGGGCGCGGTGTGCGTGTGGTCGTTGTGCAGCACCACGGACTGGGCGTGCCGGTCGGTGAACTGCCAGTCCACAGTGGACGAGGTGTGGGCGGACCCGTTGCCGTTCGTGTGGACGTCGAGCCAGATCTCGTTGTGCGGGTTGGCGTACGCGGGATCGACCGACGGCTGCACGGGGTCCACGACGTTCTGGAAGTGCGGTCCCGAGTCGGCAGGCGCCGCACCGCACTTCTTGACGTGCACGTGCGCCCCGTACGCCCGGTTCGGCAGCAAACCGTTGAGCAGCAACAACACCGTCGTGCCGCCGCCGAACCGCGGCACGCTCACCACGGTGACCTTCGCGCCCTCCGGCACCTTGGCCGCGTCGTACGTGACGGCCTTCGCAGTCGGGCTGTAGCTGGAGAACTTCGCGGACGTGTGGGCCACCTGCGCGGGTTCGGCGTGCGCTGTTCCGGTGAACGCGAACGCGAGGGCAACCGCGACTGCGAGCGTCTTCATGGCCCTTGCATAGCGGTACCCGGCGGGTTCCGCCATTTTTGCTGCGGATCGGCGTTTCAACTGGCCCCGACCGGGTACGTGACTGCCGTGAGCGAAGCCGAGGAATCAGACCAACGCAGACTCGCCCGCAACGTCAACGAGCTGCTGCAGGAACTCCGCGTCGCCCAGGCCGGCGTGCAGATCCTGTTCGGGTTCCTGCTCTCCATCGCCTTCACCGAGAAGTACGCGACCATCGGCACGTACATCCGCGTGACCCACCTCGTCACGGTCCTGTGCGCCGCGATCGCCGTCGCGTTCCTCACCGCCCCGGCCGCCTGGCACCGCGTGCTCTTCCGCCAGGGCCGCCGCGAGGACGTCGTGGCCGTGGGCAACGTGTTCGCCCTGGTCGGCCTCGCCTTCCTGGCGATCGCCATGACCGGCACCGTCCTGCTGCTGGCCGAGGTGATCCTCGGCGGCTGGCTGTCCATCGTGGTGGGTGTCCTGGCGTTCGCCGTCTTCTCCGGCCTGTGGTTCGCGCTGCCGTTCGCCTCATCCCAGCGTGCTCAGGACCGCGAGCGCCCCTAGTCCGACCGCCACGGGAACCGCCACGAGCACGTTGCGCCTGGTGGGCTTCGGTTGCTGCAAGAGCACGCGAATCCCCAACGGCACCAACGCGACGCACAACCCGATGGTCCCGACGATCGACAGGACCTCGGTCCCCTTCAGCACACCGAGCGGCAACAACCCCATCGCCGCCAGCCCCGTCGCCCTGACCGGCCCGAGCACCCGGCTCCGGTACGCGCCGATCGCGAGCACGTACCACCCGAACATGATCGTGAAGGACAGGAAGCTGAACAGGTGCAGGTCGCCGTACCCCTGCGCCACCTGTTCCGTGGCTCTCTCGACCCCGAGGTGCTTCGTGGCCGAGAACGCCGCGTGGTCCACCCCGGCGTGAAACGTCCGCGCGAACAACCCGACGGTCACGAGCATCCCGCCCCAAGTCGCCCACCGCGGTCGTTCCCGCCCGATCCGCTGCACGAGACAGGCCACCGCGGCCCACATCACGACGTTCCCGGCCAGAAACGCCGTGTAGGCCGCCTGCATCAGCGCCGGGTGCTCGGCCACGGCCTGCAGCTGGTCCGGGAAGAAGAAGTGGAACGGCGACCGCAACAGCGTGCCCACCAGGAGCAGCACCGGCCCGAGGACCAACGCCGCGCCACCAACCCACCCGTTCGGGAACCTGCACGTCATGCCGGCAACGCTGTCAGCGCGAACGCCGCCGGGGATCGGCCCGCGGTCCGGCGTTGCGCCTCAGACCACGGTCCGAGTCAGCTCAGCGCCGCGGCGGCGATCTTCCGCACGATCAACGGCTGACCGTCCGGCGACTTCACCGTGGGGTTCACCGAGTACGTCAGCTTCCGCTCCAGGCCGCGCGTCGCGAAGACACCGCTCGAGTACCCGTGCCGGCTGCCGGTCTTCCCCCACACCTCGACGCCGTTCATCGTGATTCTCATCAGGCCCTGGCTGTAGAGGGCGGGGCCGCTGCCGTCGGAAGTCTGCACGTCCGGCACGGTGAAGAGCCTGGTCATCATCTCCTGGCCGAGCAGACGGCCGCGGAACAGCCCGGTGATGAACCCGTCCAGGTTCTCCGCGGTGGAGATGATCGCGCCCGCGGTGCCGGGGATCGACTGGTTCATCTCGGTCACGTCGACGAGCTGCCCGTCGACGTCCAGGTACCCGCGAGCAGCCGCGCCGGGCAGGCTCGGGTCGTCCCCTGGAAAAGAGGTGTGGCACAGACCGAGCGGACCGGTGATCCGTTCGCGCAGGTTTCGCGCGTAGGAGCGTCCCGTCACCTTCTCGACGATCATGCCGGCCGTGACGTAGGAGGTGTTCGTGTACTTCTGCGCGCTGCCGGGCCGGAAGTCGATCGGGTGGCGCACGGCGGTGTCCAGCACCTGCCGCGGACTCCAGTGCTCGAAGCGGTGGTCGAGGACCCACTGCGGATCGCTCAGGCCGGGAATGTCCACCGACGGCAGCCCGGACGTGTGGTCGAGCAGCGTGTACACCGGAACCGGCGGGTAGTCGGCGGGCAGCACGCCCGGCAGGTACCGCTGCACGGGTTCGTCGAGATCGATCCGCCGTTCCTGTGCGAGCTGCAACACCATCACCGCGGTGAAGACCTTCGTGATGCTGCCGATCCGGAAGCGCCCCTGCTCCCGCACCGGCGCTCCCGTGTGGACGTCGGACACGCCGGACGTCCCGGACCACGAGCCCGCGGACCCGGTGATCCGGACCAGCGCCCCGGTCGTGTCCCTGCCAGGCAGTCCGCTGATGGAGGCCCGAAGCGCGGCGTCGTTGGGCGGCGGCAGTGTGGAGGCTGCCCCTGCCGGCACCGCGCCGAGGGCGGTAGCGGCGGCGGCGATGATCGTGACAACTGCTGTTCTCATGGCGTCGAGCCTGTCGATTCATGATCGTTCGAACCATGGAGCTTCCCGGCGCTTCGACGGTAGGGCCAGCCGGACCGTCGTTCCCTCCGCTGGCGGTGTGATCCCGAGGTCTCCGGAACCAGACTGTCCTCAGTCGACATCTGGGGGATTCGATGAGTAGAACGTTCTTCAAATCCGTGCTGGCAGGCCTGCTCGTGCTGGTCGTGTCCGCGTTCTGGACCACTCCGGTGATGGCCGCGCCCAAACCATCGCCGGACCTGACGATCATGGCCGAGGGCTGGCACAACGAAGTCACCCAAACACGGGCCCTGTACCAATGCCCGGCGTTCCACTGCAACCAGGGCCAGGCCTACGTGGGCAACGACCTGGCCGAGGTGTGCACGGTCTGGCAAAGCGGCGTGAAGTGGGGCCTCGTGTTCAACCGGGCCAACGAACACTCCGGCTTCATCCCCGTGGACTACCTCAAGAACGCAGACCCGCCGCTGAGCTGCAACAATGTCGGTTCGGGCACCGTCAGTCAGAACAACTACACCCTGTACCAATGTCCTTACAGCTACTGCAACCAGGGCTTCGCCACCGCAGGCGACGACGTCGCGGCGATCTGCTACCACGTGGCGAACAACTTCTACTGGTGGTGGTCGCTGAACCACGCCAACGGCCACGAGGGCTTCCGCGCCGCGGCCGGCCCGGGTGACCTTCGCCCCTGCTGAGGTGTGACGGGTCACCGGAAATTTCCGGTGACCCGTGTGTCGATCCGCGCTCTCACCGTTCGACGTGTCAGTAGAACGGCCAAGGGACCCGGAAATTCGGGTGAGACGGGCACGATGATGAGGAAGACTCGGGCACACCGATGAGTTCTTCCACATCTGCCGGTCTCTACCGGTGTCATGCGCGACGTTGACGCCGGCGGCCTTGGCCGCGACACGACTGCCAGCAACCTAGTGAGGGCCTGACATGCCTGCTGCGATCCAAGACCGGCCGACCGCACAAGCGGCCCGAACACCGCTGGTCGTGCGCCTGCTGGTGCTGGCCACGTTCGTCGTGATCCTGAACGAAACGCTCATGATCAACGCGATCCCGCGCCTGATGGAGTCGTTGTCGGTCACCGAGCAGGCGGCCCAGTGGGTGTCGACGGCGTTCATGCTGACGATGGCCGCCGTGATCCCGATCACCGGCTGGTTCCTGCAGCGCGTCACCACGCGCCAGGGCTACGCGATCGCCATGGGCGTGTTCCTCACCGGCACCGCCCTGTCCGCCGCCGCGCCGACGTTCGCGGTTCTGCTCCTGGGCCGGATCGTCCAGGCCGCGGGCACAGCCGTGATGATGCCGCTGCTGATGACCACGTTGATGACCGTCGTGCCCGAACAGGACCGAGGCCGGGTCATGGGCAACGTGACGTTGTCGATCTCGGTGGCCCCGGCCCTGGGCCCGGCCATCTCCGGCCTGATCCTGCAGCTCGGTTCGTGGCGGCTCCTGTTCGTGGCCGTCCTGCCGATCGCGGGCGCGGTGACCTACTTCGGCCTGCGCCAGATGACCAACATCGGCGAGCCCCAGGTGAGCTCCATCGACTGGTTCAGCGCGGCCATGGCAACCCTCGGCTTCGGCGGCCTGGTCTACGGCCTGAGCCTGTTCGGCGAAGGCACGGCCAACCTGGGTCCGAGCATCGGCATCGTCCTGGCCGGCGTCGCCACCATCACGATCTTCGTGCTCCGCCAGCTCAAACTGCAGCGCTCCGGCGCCCCGCTGATGGACCTGCGAACCCTCACCCACCGCACCTACGCCCTGTCGCTGATCATCCTGTGCGTGGCGTTCCTGGCGATGATGGGCGCGATGATCCTGCTGCCCCTCTACCTCCAGAACCTGCGAGCCCTGACCCCGCTGCAGACGGGCCTGCTCCTCATGCCAGGCGGCCTGGCCATGGGCCTCCTGGGCCCGACCGTCGGCAAGCTCTACGACAAGGTGGGCAGCCGCCCGCTGGTCCTCCCCGGCGCGATCGGCATCGTGCTGGCCCTCGCAGGCTTCACCCAGATCTCCACGACCATGCCGTACTGGCAGATCCTGGCCCTGCACGCCCTGCTGATGGTGAGCCTGGCAGCAACGTTCACCCCGATCTTCACCCTGGGCATGGGCGACCTCCCTCCGAACATGTACCCGCACGGCAGCTCGATCCTCGGCACCATGCAGCAGGTGGCAGCAGCCCTCGGAACCGCCATGGTGGTCACCGTGATGTCCGCCCGCACAACCCAACTGGTCGCAGACGGCACCGCGGTGGCGTCGGCACAGCTGAGCGGGATGAAGCTGGCGTTCGTGATCGCCACGGCGCTGGCGGCGGGCACGGTCGTGGTGGCGGCGTTGCTGCCGAGCCGAACCAACCCGGTGGACGCGCCCGCCCACTGAGGCCTGACACGCGCGGAAACCCCTGGGTCTCAGACCTGGGGGTTTCGGCTTTTGTCGACCGGGCACGCGAACTACTGGGGCGCAGCGACCGAACTTGCGGGTCTGGGGGCGTCCCCAGAAGACACAACGGGCGACGTGTGTCCTCGCTTTCCGTGGACACACGTCGCCCAAGCCGTGGGCCGCCAGGGACTCGAACCCTGAACCCGAAGAGTAAGAGCCTTCGCTTGGCGTTGTTTGTCGATCTTCCTCGATAGTGCTCACTACCTGCACGGATGCAGTCTTGATCTGAGCACTGTGGACAGTCGCTTCTCGATGTCTGTCGTCGTTTTGTGAGGGTTAAGTGTGGGTTGATCTTGGTCTTCTGGACCCGCCCATACCTCTGCCATCATCCCAACACTGAGCCTCGAACGCGGCCGGTGATGTTGGGTCAAGGTACTCGTTCCAGCCTTGACGCGGCGTCGCCGGCCGGTGTCATGCTCGCGGCGTTGGGGTTGCTGTTGCTCGGCCTGATGCTCGTTGAGCGTTCCCACGACTTCGTCCCGGGCCTGATCGGCGGCAAGGCGGCGCAGCCGTCGCGGCAGTCGAGCGCCGTGCACAGCCGGCCCGTGGTGACTGCGCTGGCGCTCGTTGGGAGTTGACGACGAACCAGGCTTGGATCGGGTAGGCCGTCAGCTGACGCCTAAGGTTCGGCGCGCAGCGCCGCCCGGCCGACCGGCGCAGCGGAGCGGATGCCGGGAGTGCCGGGATGGATGCTGGTGCAGCGCTAGACCGCACGCGCCGCCAGCGGCGGCGCCTTGATCCTGTAGAGCCGAATTCGGCAAGTCACGGTCAACACATTTGAACATTCACGGCGTGAAGCGAATGATGCTTGGGGCTGGGACCGATGGCTTGGCTGAGGAGGCCGTATGAAGATCGCAGGGGTGTACCAGTTCTACCTTGATTACGTTCTGCCTCGGCTGAACGGCGGTGAAGAGGCTGGTGAGCTAGCGATTACCACAGACAAGTTCCTGGCGCGCATTAGGCCAAAGGCTACAGGCGATCCGCTCTTTCCGCAGGACATAGATGTTTCTCTGTCTTCGATGAAGTTGACTATTGCGCGAGCGGATGGATCTGAAGGTCAGCTGGATATCGAGGTCAAATCAGTCTGCATGGATAGAATTCAAGTTGTGCTTGAATGGGAGGCTGATCTCGATAATTTTGATGCTGATGAAGAGCTTCGGCGTTCGCTGGATCGCGCTGTGGCGATGGCGGACTATTATATTAGCCACTATCGGTATGTGGCCAGTTCTCCGCACGTCAAGCCGATAGGTCGATCTTGGCGATCTGAAGACGAAGAAGTTAATATTAATGTGCCCTTTAGTTGTGCGTGGTTCAATGCGGAAGATGGAACCGAGCTGCGCATACTTGGGCCGGGTTTTAGCAGTGTTATTAAGTCTAATTCTATCAAGTCTCCCGAATCCGGTTTTGCGGGACGTGCGGATCTTGAAGCAAGCCTTCGAACGGCGGTACCGCCGCCTCTGCATCGGTCGCTTCTTATCGACTCGGAAGGATATGTCTACGACCTGGCGCTGCGCGAAGCTGTATTGTCTATGGCTAGCGCCTGCGAATTGGCGGCGCGCCTCTTCGTTGATAGAAATGGCGGCGAGCAAGATCCTAGAATCTCTTCGGTTATTTCGTTGCGCAATGTAACGTTTGCTGAACGCTACTATGAGAAGCTGCCTCAGGCGGTAGTTTCAAAGTCATTTAAGAGCGTCGACCCCGTGAGCTTCGATCTGGTTCAAGAAATGTACAGGCAGCGAAACTCGCTGATGCATCGCGGAGTTTTCAAAGACGATTTTAACGCGCTTTTTGAGCGCGATCGTCAGAAGCTGGTTAACTCCTGGTTGGCGGCGTCTAAGGAGGCGATCTCTTGGATTGATGCAAGTTAGGGCGGGTTGATTTGGAGTGTGTCACGTCTAGCTTCTCCTGTGTGCTTAAGGGTGGAATGTGGGACTACCGGACTGGGCGCGTATGGTCGCCTCTGCGCAGCTTGCATTGGTATTGCCGAAGAGGTGGGCGCATGTGCAGGGTGTGAGTGTGCGTGCTGAGCAGTCAGCGAGGCTATTCGACACAGATGACCGAGAGATGCTCCTGGCTGCAGCGCTGCTTCATGATATCGGATACGCTCCTGGCGTGGCGCATACGGGATTTCATCCTTACGACGGTGCTCGATACCTGAAATCAATAAAGGCATCAGAGCGCCTTTGTGCGCTAGTTGCGCATCATTCGTGTGCGTACGTGGAGGCGGAACTGCGAGGACTTTCTGCTGAGCTGGCAGGGTGGCGCGATGAGCAGACTCCGGTTAGGGATGCGCTTTGGTGGGCTGACATGACAACCACGCCGGAGGGCAAAGTGACGAATGTGCATGATCGAATTGAGGAGATCCAGAAGCGCTATGGGGCAGAAAACATCGTGACACTATTTATTCGCCAAGCCAAGGCTGAAATTGTCGCTTCGGTTGAGCGAACTGAGAGCCGGTTGCGTGAAGCGGGAATCGACTACACGGCGAAGTAAGGCGTCGATCGCTCATCGAACCCGTGCTTGATCCGGAGTTGGATCGACGGGTGGATGTTCAGTACGCCTAGGTCTTCGCGGCTCACCCAGCGGACCTCGCTTGATTCGTTGCTCAGCCGCAGGTTGCCACCGGTCGGCCGTGCCCGGAAGCAGATTGAGAACTGCTGTCGTACCTCGCCATCCGTGTAGGCGATGACGTGCTTAGGGTCGGAGTAGATGCCGATGATGTCCGTGGGCTCTACATCGATCCCCGTTTCTTCCTTGATCTCGCGGATGACCGCCTGGCCGATGGTCTCGCCGACCTCCTGTGCTCCGCCTGGGATCGAGTAGAGGTCGTTGTCGGTGCGCCGGATCATCAACAGTCGGCCGTGTTCGTCCTGCACGAACGCGCTCACGGCCACGACGATGTTGGTCGCTTTGGGGGCGTTCGGGTCGTGGTAATGGTCGGTGCGGGCCACGTTGCGGCTCCTCAGAATGTCGTGCGTTTCGCGGAAGCCCAGACGGTCTCCAGGCTCTCGGAGTAGGTCTCGAACAGGTCCCCAGCGGACAGTCGTCGTAGGTGCAGCGCCGGAGCGTGGGCACCAGGGAACCCGTAGACGTGGGTGTTGACGATCATCTCATCGTCGAAGCGGAAGACCGAGTTGTAGAGCGTGGTCTTGTGCAGACGGATCTCGATGTTGGGCACATCAACCAGTGGTCGGACGAACGCCAGCGCGTTGCGGATGCGTGCAGCAACAGTGCCCTTGCCTAGCTGCTCTTCCTCGGAACGTCGGGATGCCTCTCGGCCGGCCGGGTCGCCGAACAACAGCCTGACCTTCGCGCCGTTCTCGGCCTTCGCACGCAGCTCCTTCGCGAACATCGGCCGCTCGACTAGAAACAGCGCCGCGAGTGACAGGACCTCGATGTGCTCGGTGGCGTCGCTGAGCAGCCGGTCCCACAAGTCCGCGGGAATGTTGTTGCGGTGCGGGTAGACCTTCACGACCTCGGACTCGGCGATCTCGGCCTTGCGGTCCGCGGCTACTGCATCGGGCCAGAGGTAGTGCTCGGTCTCGCGGACCATCGACGCGATGGCATTGCGGTGGCGCGGGTATGGGATGCGTCCCCTGGTGATCCAGCGTTCGACGGTCTTCGGGTCGACGCCGGTCGCGCGGGCCACGTGGTCGAGGCTCAAGCCGTTGCGTAGCAACGCTTCGCGTAGGCGGTCGTTGGCCATCTGCCCTCCCGAGGGATGACTAGGGACGACTTCAACGTAACAGAGACGTCCTCAGAAATCCCGCTGTGCGGTGCTTGCGTCCTCGTGTTTCGTCGAAAGTCGTAGGTGTCGAGAACGGCTGACAGCAGGTCAGGCGGCACAGACGACAGGAGCAAGACGATGGCGATCACAGGTGGGAGCAGGCTCCCGGCGGGTCATGACTTCGTGTTCCCGAGGGGCGCGCTCGTCATGGGCGTGGAACCGGTGCTGAAGTTCCAGTCCGCCGATGAACGGGCGAAGGGGCTGCCGGTAGAGCAGGAGAAGGACAAGGAGACGGGTCTACTGGTGTGGTCGGTGCTGGTGATTGACCAGGCGGCCGAGCGCAAGACGGACGCGGTGGTCACGGTGAAGATCTCCGCACCTCACCAGCCGGTGCCGCCGGAGGCGATCCCCGGTACGGACGTGCGGCCGGTGGTCTTCGAGGGGCTGACGGTCACGCCGTGGATCGATGACAAGGGCTGCCGTGCCACGCACGCCGGTGAGCGTCACCGGTGCCGGGCGAAGTTGGGCTACAGCTTGCGGGCCTCTGGCATGAAGCCGGCTGTCAGCAAGCCTGCCGCTAAGGCTGCGTAATGCCAGACATGGTGCGGGTCCACGTGACCGCCGATCTCCCGATGCGTCCCCTCGCGATGCCGTTCGCTGACCGGGTCGAGCTGCGGTTCGGCAAGGCGTTCCCTGTGGTGCTCGTGGTCGACCGCGACGCGGTGCCTCGGCTGCGGGAGGTCCTGGACGAGGGGTGGAAGGCGCTTCAGGCGTCGGCTGCTCGGCAGGAAGGTGGGCAGTGATGGGCTTCAACGCCACCTGCACGCCTGGGCGTGACGCAGCTGCGGCGATGGTTCGCGTGACGCCGCAGGTTCCGGCACTGGTGATCTACCTGGACCCGGTCAACATCGCGATCCAGCTCCCGCCGTTCCCTGGCGGGTCGGACGTGCTGATGCGGTTCTGTCGGGAGCTGTCGCGTGAGGCGTCCAAGCTGGCGGATCACCTCGGCAGTCAGGAGGGGCGTCACGCCCTTGCGGAGGGAGACTCTGATGGCCGCGGTTGAGTTGATGCATTGGGGCCTGGCGGAGCAGGTCAGGACGCTTAGCGAAGCGCATGACGTCTTGAGCAAGTTGCTTCCTCACCCGAAGTCCAAGCCTGGCGTGTTGAAGGACTACTACCTCCGCTCGGCCGCTATCTATGCGCGGGTCGCGGAGACCGACCGGAGTCACCACCACGAGGCCCTGTACTGGGCGACTCGTGAGCGTGAGAAGGGCGAGGCGATCAAGCTCCGCAAGAGCTAAATAAGTCCTGTTTGGACAGAGCGCGTGACTCTGCTGGGTCACGTGTCGATGCCGCGCGTCTTGTTGCGGCGCAAAGAGAACGTGAGACGCAGGAGCGGAACCCGGCTACCAACCTCGCCGCTCCTGCGTTGTCCACCCAACTCAGGAGCGAACAACGATGAGCGTAAAGCCTGAGCGCATTCGTGCGCTAGACGGGGCCACAAAGCAACTGCTGTGGGATCGAATGATCGCCAGCAAGCAAGCCGTCTCCAGCTACGTCGTCATGCTCGACGGCGGCTCGTTGGAGACGATGGAACTCACGGCCGCACAGGCTGAGGGCTTCGAGTGTTTGACCTGCAAGGCGCAGCACACCGCTGGTGCGGGAGCGTTCCTGCCCATTGGGCGCATCCCGAGCGTTGGCAGCGTCTTCCAGTGTGTCGCGTGCTCGGGCGGTGCGCGATGAAGGGCAATCGTTGGGTCGATCCTGCTCCGTTCGAGGGCGCTCGTCCGCAGGTTCCTTGGTGGGTATGGCTTCCCAGTTGGGTCAAGCTCGTGCTCGCGCCGGTCGCACTGGTGTGGCTGACGGTCCGTCTGGCCGTGAAGCTCACCGTGCTGGCCACCCACTATCCGATTGTGGTGACGCTTGGCCTCGGCGGCTATGTCGCCTATCGGCAGTTCGGGCTGTCGCCGCTGGTCTTGGCTCTGTTGTCGCTCGTGTGTGCCCTGACCGTTTGGTATGGCCTCGATCGGGCGTCGTTCCTACGGCACGGCTGGTACCGGCTGCTGACCGAGTGGCGGCGGCTGACTGTCTACGTGCCGCAATGGCGCACCGTGATGCGGCTCGCCGAGCTTGCGAAGGAAGTCCGCGGGAAGGAGTACCTCCCGAAGCTGCGCCGAGTCCGGTCTGAGGGTTGGCGGGACAAGGTCCGGGTGCGGATGATCCCCGCGCAGTCACCGGAGCAATGGGAAGCACGTCGGGACAACCTGGCGCACTCGTTCAACGCCCGGTCTTGCCGGGTCAGGGTGCTCAAGCCGCGCGTGCTTGAGCTCGACTTCATCCATGCTGACCCGCTGTCGCGTCCCGTGGTCGTGCCGCAGCTCGCCGATGCCGGAGAAGTTGACCTCAAGCGTGTGGTCGTCGGCCGTACCGAGACCGGGAAGCCCTGGCGGTTGAAGCTGCTCGGGTCGCAGGTGCTCGTGGTCGGCGTGCCCGGTGCCGGTAAGGGCTCGGTGCTGTGGTCGATCGTCTGGCAGCTCGCCCCGGCTATCAAGGCCGGCATGGTCCGACTCGTCGGCATCGATCCCAAGGGCGGGATGGAGCTTGGTCAGTGTCCGGACGCGTTCGAGAAGGTCATCTACGACAATGGGTCGGAAGCTGTTGCCCTGCTTGAAGAAATCGCCGCAGAGGTCAAGGAGCGTGCCTCGCGATACCGAGGCATTCGGCGGCTCTGGGCTCGCAACACTGGTGAACCGTTCACGGTCCTGATCGTGGATGAGCTGGCCGACCTGATCGCCTACCAGCCGGACCGGAACCTGCGTGAGCGCGCGACCCGTGCGGTTCAGACGATTACCTCGCAAGGCCGTGCTCCTGGTTACGCCGTGGTCGGCCTGGTCCAGGACCCGCGCAAGGAAGTGGTCGCCTTCCGGCACCTCTTCACGACCCGTGTGGCGCTGCGCCTGGACGAACCGGTGCAGGTCGACATGGTCCTGGGCGATGGCGTCCGGCAACGCGGTGCGGCGGCTCATGAGATCAGCGAGAACACGCCTGGTGTCGCCTGGCTCAAGGAGGACGGGCAGCGCGAACCCGAACGCGCGCGGGCCTTCCACGTCACGGACGCGGACCTGGTCGAACTGGGCGTCTACCTCGCTCCGGCCACCGTCCACGAGTTCCCCGAGCTGACTGACGGGAGGGCTGCCGCATGACTGAGTACCTGAACCGCTCGGAGCGGATGAAGCAGCCGGCCGCGCTCGATATCGCTCGTGCTGTCGCCGAGGAACACGGCGTGTGCGTTCGGCCGCTGGCCAAGGAACGGATCGACCTCGACACCGGACGCGTGGACATCGTGCCCGTGCCGTGTGGCTCGACGGTCGCGAGTGTCTGCCCTACCTGTGCGGAGAAGAACCGGCGTCTGCGGATGGCGCAGTGTCGTGAGGGATGGCATCTGACCGACGAACCGGACTTCACGCCGAATGCCCCGAGCAACGATCAGCGGGAGCTGACTGAGTACCGGGCTGACCTGGTCAAGGCCTTCCGCCTGGCCCTCGATGAGGGTGACGAGGTTGGCGCGGAGGAGGTGCGGGAGGAGGTCGCGGAGGTCGACGAAGAACTTCGGCAACTCGGAGTCCGCGGCTCACTCCCCTCTCTGGAGGTCCCGCTCAAGGGTGCGCGGAAGCGGTCGACCAAGCGGCGTCAGGACGCTCCGAACCTGCCTCGTCGGACGGTCAGCAAGCGCACCGTTGGCAAGGTCTTCGGCGGCAAGTACCAGCCTTCGACGTTTCTCACGCTGACGCTCGATAGCTACGGCAAGGTGCGTAGCGACGGCACGCCTGTTGATCCCTCGCGGTACGACTACCGCCGTGCGGCTCGGGACGCTGTGCACTTCGCGGCGCTGCTGGACCGGTTCGTGCAGAACCTTCGCCGCTGCGTCGGCTGGGAGGTCCAGTACTTCTCCGCCGTCGAACCACAGCGGCGGCTCGCTCCGCACTGGCACGCGGCGGTTCGAGGAAGCATCTCCCGTGCAGAGCTGCGGGCGGTCGCTGAGGCCACGTATCACCAGGTCTGGTGGCCTGCGCATAACGAGATCAAGTACAGCGGCGACAACCTGCCGGTGTGGGACGTGCGTGCCAAAGGCTTTGTCGATCCGCAGACCCGAAGGGCCTTGCCTACCTGGGAAGAGGCGCTTGATGAGGTCGAGCGACCGGCGCACGTAGCGCGGTTCGGGGTGCAGGTGCACTCCAAGGGCATCCTCGGCGGCACGGAGGAAGCCGGCCGTCACATCGGCTACCTGACGAAGTACCTCACCAAGAGCATCAACGAGTGCTTCGAGGCGCAGACCGCGCGGCAGGAAGACCACGCCGAACGGCTGTGCGCTGAGCTTGCGGTCACGCCCTGCTCGCCGCAATGCGGGCTGTGGTTGCTCTACGGCGTGCAGCCTCGTGGGGCTCGGCTGTCGACGGTGCCGGGGACGTGCAAGGGGAAGGCGCACAAGCGGACCACGCTCGGCGTTGCTGGTCGGCGGGTGCTGGTGTCGCGGAAGTGGTCGGGGAAGTCGCTCGCGGACCACAAGCACGACCGCAAGGCATTCGTTCGGCAACTGCTGGCCGATGTCGGGATCAAGCCCGATGACCAGCCACAACGCCTCGTCTGGAACAACGTCCAGCCCGGTGACCCGAATGTGCCTCCGCGGGCGCACCTGCTTCTGAGCGCTGTCGCAGAGCGCCGCAGGTGGAAGGCCGAATACACGGCCGCGCTGCTCGCATCTGCCGGACCTCCGGGGAGTTCGGCAACACCGCAAGCTGCTTGACCTAGGGGGAGAAATCATGGACGCACAACAGTTTGAGCCACTGTGGACAGTCGGCGACGTCGCACTCTTCTTGAACGTCCCGGTCCACACGCTCTACGGCTGGCGAACGAAGAACTACGGTCCGCCTGCTCGGCGGGTGGGGAAGCATCTGCGGTACCTGCCGTCCGAGGTGCGGAGCTGGTTCGAGCACCTGCTTGAGGAGGCGGCCTGATGGCGCGTCCGCCTCTAGACATCGGCACATACGGCGCGATTCGTTGCTATCAAACGGATTCAGGCTGGCGTGCGACCACGAAGTATCGCGACTACGACGGCAAGACACGGCCGGTGGAGCGGTGGGCCAAGACCAAGACGGCGGCAGAACGGAGCCTCAAGAAAGCCCTCGCCGAACGCAAGGGGCCGTCCGGTAACTCGTTGACCCGAGACAGCCGGTTCAAGGAGGCCTTGGACCAGTGGTTCACGAAGTTCCAGGCGCTCGCTGACGCTGGGAAGAGGTCGCCGAGCAGCGTCGACACGTATCGAAGCATTATGGATCGGCACGTGTTGCCTGGCCTTGGTGAGCTGCGGATTCATGAGATGTCGGTGGCGCGGATCGATGCATTCCTGAGTGCGTTGTGGCGGTCGGTCAGCGTGGATACGGCGAAGACGGCTCGCTCGGTGATCTCGGGGGCTCTGCGAATCGCTGTCCGGGACAAGGCGCTCGACACGAACCCGGTCAGGGAGGTGGAGCCGCTGGAGGCTGGCCGCAAGAAGAGTCCGCGGGCGCTCACGCTGGAGGAGCGGATTCTCTGGCTGGAGATGCTGGAGTCCGATCCGAAGGCCGTGAAGCGGGACCTACCTGACCTGTCGCGCTTCATGATGGCCACGGGCGTCCGCATCGGCGAGGCGTTGGCCGTCTACTGGGAGGACGTCGACTTCGAGGCCGGCACGGTCGCCGTGAACTACACGGTCATCCGGGTCAAGGGCGTCGGGCTGATCAGGAAGTCGACCAAGACGGAGGCCGGTGAGCGAACGCTCCTGCTCCCACGATGGGCGCTCGACATGCTCCGAAGGAGGCGCAAGACCACGAGCTTCCCGAACGGGCCGGTCTTCCCGGATGCCCTCGGTGGACTCCGTGACCCGTCCAATACCCGGAAGGACCTCCGGAAGGCGCGGGGCGGTGACGAGTTCGCCTGGGTGACCTCGCACGTCTTCCGGAAGACGGCGGCGACCATCCTCGATGAGGCGGGGCTCTCCGCGCGGCAGGTCGCGGACCAGCTCGGCCACGCTCGGCCGTCGATGACGCAGGACACCTACATGGGTCGGAAGCTGGTCGACAGGCGGGCCGCTGACGCCCTGGAGGACGCGCTCGGCGGGCCAAAAGACGATCAAGCCGAAGACGACGAAGTTGAATGACCAGCGGTTTTGTGTGGGTTAAGTGTGGGGAGACCCGGACAAAGCGAAACCCCCAGGCCTGTGACCTGGGGGTTTGGTGGGCCGCCAGGGACTCGAACCCTGAACCCGAAGATTAAAAGTCTCCTGCTCTGCCAATTGAGCTAGCAGCCCTCGCCGGGACAGCCTACCGATCTACCCCGCCGTGTGTCGTCCGGGTTGCCAACCTCACGGTTGACGCACCCCGCCGACCGAGAGCGAGAGGATCAGGCAAGACCGAGGTCGGATCGACGTACCGCCGCCAACCGCAACCGGCTGAACTTGGAGCACAACGAACGAACCCTCCAAGGAGCCAGCCAAATGCCGCTCGACCACTACGTCACCCTGGGCCGCTCCGGCCTCCGCGTCAGCCCCGCTGCCCTCGGCGCCATGACCTTCGGCGAGGACCCCGGATCTGCCGGCTGCAGTGTCGAGGAGTCGGAGAAGATCCTCAAGGCTTACCTCGATCGCGGTGGGAACTTCGTCGACACCGCCAACTTCTACACCAACGGGCACTCGGAGAAGATCCTCGGCGACTTCCTGAAGGCCAACGGGATTCGCGATCGGGTGGTGCTCGCGTCCAAGTTCTTCTTCAACATGCACCCCGGCGACCCCAACGGCGGCGGGGCGGGGCGCACGGCGATCCGCCGGCAGCTCGAGGAGACTCTTCGGCGTCTTCAGACGGACTACCTGGACCTCTACTGGATGCACAACTGGGATCGGAACACCCCCGTCGAGGAGACCCTCGCGGCGCTCGACGATCTGGTGGGATCGGGCAAGGTCGGGTACATCGGGTTCTCCAACGTGCCTGCCTGGGTGACGGCGCAGGCCCAGACGATGGCCGTGCTGAACCGGTGGACGCCGTTGATCGCGTTGCAGGTCGAGTACTCGTTGCTGGCGCGGACTGTCGAGGGGGAGATCGCGCCCATGGCCCGGGACATGGGTATGGCGCTGGTGCCTTGGAGTCCGCTCAAGAACGGGTTCCTCAGTGGCAAGTATCGGAGGAACGTGCAGGTCAGCGACTCGGAGCGTGCCTCTTTCGTCAACCCGCCGACCGAGGACGAGTTCAAGGTCATCGACGTGGTGAACAAGATCGCCGAGGAGGCGGGCACCACTGCGGCGGCCGTGTCGCTGGCCTGGTTGAAGGCGCAGAAGGGCACCGTCGTGCCGATCATCGGGGCGCGGAGGCTGGAGCACCTGGAGAGCAATCTCCAGGAGGTCGTGCTCACCGCGGATCAGATCCAGGAGCTCGACCAAGTCTCCCGGCCCGACCTCAACTACCCCGCGCCGCTGCACGGTGAGTTGCGGGCCATGCTGCAGTTCGCCGGCACGACGGTGGACGGCGAGGCGTCCGCCGTCTACCCGCCGCTCCGGCAAAGCAGCGTTCGCTACTGAGGTGGAGCCTGCTTCACCTGGTCATCGGCAGCGTGCGTGACTGTGTGGCCGAAGAAGAATTGGAAGTCTCTCCCCATCGACGGAAAAGGGGAGGCGCACGATGAAGAAGACGCTGGTAGGAGTGCTGGCCGTGGCCATGCTGTGCAGCGGAACGGCCATGGCCGCGCCCGGTGACCAGCTCCAGAAGCGGCTCGACGGGCTCGCGAAGGAGTTCCCCGCCGCGCTCGGCACCGTCACCGAGGCGAACGGCAGGGCGGTGCAGTACACGTCCGGCACGGCTGAGCTGGGCAAGCGCGTGCCCGTTCCGCGGAACGGGCAGGTGCGAGCCGGGTCCAACACCAAGGCTTTCGTCGCCACCGTGGTCATGCAGCTCGTCGGGGAGGGGAAGGTCGAGCTCGACAAGCCGATCAACCACTACCTGCCGGGCGCGGTCAAGGACGACCGGATCACCGTGCGGCAGCTGCTCAACCACACCAGCGGGCTCGCGAACTACACGCAGTACCTGGGACTCGACAAGTTCGAGGAGGTGCGGCACCGGTACCTCGAACCGCACGAGTTGCTCGCCGTCGGCGTCGCGCACCCGGTGACCAACGAGCCCGGTGCGAAGTTCAAGTACAGCAACACGAACTACGTGCTGCTGGGGCTGCTGATCCAGAAGGTCACCGGGCGGCCGGTCGCCGAGAACGTCGACCAGCGGATCGTCCGGAAGCTCGGGCTGAAGGACACCTACTGGCCGGGTGTCGGTGACGAGACCATTCGGGGCCGGCACCCGCACGGGTACTCCAGGACCGGCAACGGGATCGAGGACGTCACCGAGCTCGACCCGTCGTGGGGCTGGGCGGCGGGGCAGATCATCTCCACCACCACCGACCTCAACAGCTTCTACCGCGGGCTGTTGAAGGGTGATCTGCTGAAGAAGGCCCAGCTCGACGAGATGCAGAAGACCGTCGACACCGCCGGCGAGATGTGGCCCGGCGTCGAGTACGGGCTCGGCATCGCGAGTTCGCCGCTCACGTGCGGTGGCCGGTACTGGGGGCACGGCGGCGACATCCACGGGTTCGAGACGCGTGGTGGTGTGGCGCCCAACGGCAAGGCGTTCTCCGTCGCGGTGACGGCCCTTCCCGGCACGTTCCAGGACACGCCGGAGGAAGCGGCGAAGGCGCACGACGAGATCCTGTCCACTGTGGACAGGGCGCTCTGCGAGAAGTGAGGTCAGCGGGCGTACCGGAGCACCCAGAGCATGTCCTGCTCGGTGACCGGTCCGTCCGCCACACACGCCATCAGCCAGTCCGTCAACGAGTCCGGATCGATGCCCGCCCCGATCAGCACCAGCTGCGTCGGGGCGGGCTCGACCGGTGTGAACGAGACGTAGGAGCCGACGGTGTGCAGCATGAACGTGCCGCCAGGGAACTGCACGAAACCCTTGGCGCGGAACAACCCCTCGGGGCGCGCGTCCAGGAAGTCCATGAACAGCTTGGGGTGCAACGGATCCGCAGACTCGAACGACACGCTGTCGTAAACTGCGTGCGCGTGCGTCGAGTGGTCCTCCAGGTCGTCGAACGACAGCTGGCGCGGCCCCAGGTCCGGCGGGCGCACCTCGAACAGCAGCGCGGGATCGATTCGCCCGTACGACACGGGGAGCACCGGCACCGAACAGGGAAGCGACGGCAGCGACGAGACCCTGTCGACCTTGTTCAGCACCACCAGGTCGGCCAGCGAAAGATCACGTGACAGGTCCGGCACGGCCTCGAACTCCACCGCGTCGACCACGTAGATCAAGCCGCCGTACGTCACCCCCGGCGCCTGGAGCACCATCCTGACCAGCGTCGACGGCTCGGCCAGGCCGGACGCCTCGATCACGATGACGTCCAGGTCGGCCGCGGCCAGCTTCGACAGCATGGAGTCCAGCTCGGTGCCGTCGACCGCGCAGCACAGGCAGCCGTTGGACAGCGACACCATCGAGTCGACCTGGGCCGACACCGCGAACGCGTCGATGTTGATCCGCCCGAAGTCGTTCACCACGACGCCGATCCGCGTGCCGCCGGACGTGCGCAGCAGGTGGTTGAGCAGGGTGGTCTTGCCGGAACCGAGAAAGCCGGCGAGCACGACGACGGGGATCACGCCGACCGAGGTTAGCCAATGAACTCGGCGTTGCGCTTCAGCACCTCGTCCACGGTGCCGTCGAACGCCGGCGGGTAGATCACCAGCTCGTCCACGCCGAGGTCCTCGTACTCCTTGATCACCGAGTCCGACAGGGGAACCTGCGCGGACACGCTGATCCGGAACCCGGCCGGCCGGTCGAGAAAACGCGCGAGGTGGCCGCGGATGTCGTCGGGCGTGCCGATGCCGAACCACCCCTGGCCGCGCTTCACCGCTCGCCGGAACGCCGCGGGGCTGTGCCCGCCGACGACCACCCGCACGTTGGACGGCCGCGGATGGGCGTCGACGCCGGAGAACGACACGAACTTGCCGTCGAACGACGGCGACGGCGAGTGCCACAGCTGGTCCATCGCGTCCAGGTACTCGTCGGTCCGCGCGCCCCTGTCCTCGAACGACGCGCCCACCGCGGTCATCTCCGGTTCCAGGTAGCCCGCGCCCACGCCCAGCGTGAACCGCCCGCCGCTCAACAGGTCGAGCGACGCCACCTGCTTCGCGAGCACCAACGGGTTGCGCTGGGGCAGGATCAGGATGCCGGTGGCGAGCTCCAGCCGGGACGTCGAGGCCGCCACGAACCCGAGGTGCGCGATCGGATCCACGATCACGGTGTCCGGTTCGGACGGTGACGGGTCGACCTTGGGCGACGGCAGCACCACGTGATCAGACGCCCACCACGAGTGATAGCCGAGGGACTCCGCCAGCTGAGCGAGTCGTCGCGTTTCGTCCGGTCCGGCGGTGTCGCCGAAGTTCAGCCCCTGCACCCCGATGTCCATGATCCGAACAACTGCCGAGTGACCTCTGTCATTCCCGCGAAAACTCGCGTATCAGTGCAACGGATCACGCCTCCAGAACATCTGAGGGGCAAGAAGGGGGGGCGAGGATGACCGAGTTCGTTGCTGCCGCGCTGGCGTTCCCGACCGTGCTGTTCAGCTTCCTGGTGCTCGTGGTGCTGGCGTACTGGCTCACGGCGGCGCTGATCGGCATGGACCACCTCCACGCCCCGGTGCTGCCGATCTCGATCTCGCTCTTCGTGTTGATCACGTGGTTCGCGGCGCTGGTCGGCACGGTCATGACGCCGGAAGGGAAGCTCCGGTACGTCGTCCTCCTCGGCGCGCTGCTCGTGGGCGCGCTGCTCACCAAGATCCTCCTGATCCCGGTCAGGAACTGGACCAAGCCGGAGAAACCCGCGTCCCGCAACGATTTCGTGGGTCGCACGGCGATCGTGAAGACAGCGCGGGTGACCGAGAACTACGGGCAGGCCGAGGTGACCGCCGACGACGGCGGAACGGCGGTCGTGCAGGTGCGAGCCTCGCAGAGCACCGAACTGAAAGCGGGACAGACCGCGCTGATCTTCGACTACGACGCAGAGGGCGAGTTCTTCTGGGTCGTGGACATCACCACAGGGGGCTGACAAATGGGTGCGATTTCGACGGGCTTGCTCGTGCTGATCGCCGTGATCGTGGTCGTGCTGATCCTCGCGACGATCACGTTGAGCAGGTTGTTCAAGAAGTGCGAACAGGGCAAGGCGCTCATCGTCTCGAAGATGAGAAAGGTCGACGTGACCTTCACCGGCACAGTCGTCCTGCCCGTGCTGCACAGATGCGAGACGATGGACATCTCGGTGAAGACCATCGAGATCCGCAGGGCCGGCAACGAGGGCCTGATCTGCAAGGACAACATCCGCGCGGACATCCGCATCACGTTCTTCGTGCGGGTCAACAAGACCGTCGAGGACGTCATCAAGGTCGCGCAGGCGATCGGCACCGAGCGCGCGAGCCACGAGGCGACGCTGCAGGAGCTGTTCAACGCCAAGTTCTCCGAGGCGCTCAAGACCGTCGGCAAGCAGCTCGACTTCGTGGACCTCTACACCCACCGCGACGAGTTCCGCGACCGGATCGTCCAGGTCATCGGCACCGACCTCAACGGCTACAGCCTCGAGGACGCGGCCATCGACTACCTGGAGCAGACGCCGCTCAAGCAGCTCGACCCGGCGAACATCCTGGACGCGCAGGGCATCCGCAAGATCACCGAGCTGACCGCGATCGAGCACGTCAAGACCAACGAGTTCACCCGCAACGAGGAGAAGGAGATCACGCGCCAGAACGTCAGCGCGCGTGAGGCGATCCTGGAGCTCGAACGTCGTCAGGCGGACGCGGAGATCAGGCAGAAGCGCGAGATCGAGACGGCCCGCGCGCAGCAGGAGGCGGAGACCCAGAAGGTGCAGGCCGAGGAACGCCTCAAGGCCAACACCGCGTTCATCCGCACCGAGGAGCAGCTCGGCATCCAGTCCGAGAACAAGGCCCGCGAGATCGCCGTCGCCGAGAAGAACCGCGAGCGCGTGATCGCCGTCGAGACCGAGCGCATCGAGAAGGACCGCATGCTGGAGGTCATCGCGCGCGAACGCGAGACCGCGCTGCGCATGATCGAGAAGGACAAGGAGCTCGAGCACGAGCGCCGCGCCATCGCCGACCTGGTGCGCGAGCGGGTCGCGGTCGAGAAGACCGTGGCCGAGCAGGAGGAGAACATCAAGCGCCTGCGTGCGGTCGAGTCGGCCGAACGCGACCGCCAACAGATCGTGATCATGGCCGAGGCCGAGGCGCAGCAGTCGCTGGTCAAGGACATCAAGGCCGCGGAGGCCGCGGAACAGGCCGCGCAGCACAAGGCCCGCGAGGTCGTCGTGCTCGCCGAGTCGCGCCAGCAGGCCGCGGACCTCGACGCCCGTGCCAAGATCCGCCTCGCCGAGGGCATCCAGGCCGAGACCGCCGCGGCCGGCCTCGCGAACGTCCAGGTCAAGGAACGCGACGCCGAGGCCATCGAGAAGGTCGGCCGCGCCGAGGCCGTGGTGGACCGCGAGAAGGCCCTGGCCGACGCCGAGGGCATCAAGGAACGCCTCAAGGGCGAAGCGGAAGGCTTGTCGCACAAGGCAGAGGCCATGGCCGCGCTCGACACCGCCACCCGCGAGCACGAGGAGTACCGCCTGCGTCTCGAGGCCGAGAAGGAGATCCGGCTCAAGGGCATCGACGTGCAGCGCCAGGTCGCCGAGGCCCAGGCCGTGGTCCTCGCGGCCGGCCTGGAGAAGGCCGACATCGACATCGTCGGTGGCGACACGATGTTCTTCGACAAGATCGCGAACGCGATCACCGCGGGCAAGCAGGTCGACAGCTTCGTCGGCCACTCCGACGTCGTGCAGGCGTTGGGCGCCAAGTGGATGGACGGGACCTCGAACTTCCCGGAGGACCTGACCAAGATCCTCAGCTCGTTCACGACGGGTGACGCGCAGAACATCGCCGCGGCGATCGCGCTGACCCAGATGGCCAAGAACAACGGCCAGAACGCATGACGGTGTCCACACCTTCTGGACTGGACGCCGGAACCTACGAGGTGCTGCGGGCCCGGCTGGCCGAACAGGCCGCCGGGCTCGCCCGGAGCACGGAAGCGCTGAACGCCCAGCGCGTCGAGACGTTCGGCAGCACCGCGCTCGAACTCCTCGCCACCGAACGGATCCGTACCGAGAACAACTGCGTGCCGCGGGACATCGTCGCTCTCGGCGAGCAGATGTTGTTCGGTTACAACGTGTTCATGGGTCTCAAGCCCGAGACGACGGTCAGCGACGTCTTCGCGGTGCACGGCAGGGACTTCACCGCGGTCGAGGCGGACTTCCTGCAGGACCCCAGGTTCCGCAACGACTTCGCCGAGCTCTACCGCTACTACCGCGAGACGCGGCTGCTCCAGCTGCGGACCGTCGAGTCACGGCTGCTCGCGGTGTTCCAGACCGGCGCGCGGATCGAGGACATCCGCGTCCTGCGCTGGGACATCGCGGTCGACGGCACCGTCACCTACCTCGACAACCGCGGCGACCGCGACCACGTGTTCCCGCCCTCGCACGACGTCACGTGGGTCGAGACGACCCGTGAGCAGCACGTGCTCGGCCGGCACCCGCACATCGCGATCGAGAACGAGGTCTTCGTCGAGACGGTCGGCGGCACGCTGACCGTCAAGATCGAGAACAACACCGAGGTCGGCGAGGGCGTCTACGACGAGCCCGTCGACGAGCCGTTGCAGAGCCTCGCGGACGCCGACGTGCACTACGCCCGCGTCGGCCCGTTGATCCTGCTCAGGATCCGCCCGTACAACGAGACGGCCTTCCGGCACCTCGTCTTCAACACCCGCACCAAGGCGGTGGTGAGGCTCGACGGCATCGGCCAGGCCTGCCAACGGCTTCCGGAGGACCAGGGAATCATCTTCCCCGGCGGCTACTACCTGGTCACGGGCGCGGACAAGACGTTCGACGTCGACACCGACGACCTGGAGTTCGAGCGGGTCGTCAAATCGGCGAACGGCGAGGACGTGCTGTTCGTCTACCACGCCCGCCGTGAGGGCCGCAGCCTGCTGTTGCCCTACAACGTGATCCGCAAGGAAGTCGCGACGCCGATCACCTGCCACGGCTACTGCCTCTTCGCCGACGGCACGCTGGTGGTCTTCCGCGAGACCGGCTCCGACCCCGTGCGGGTGCACCCGATGCAGGTCTGGCGCACGCCGTTCGTGCAGGACGAGGTGCTGCCCGAGCAGGCGGGCCCGCTCGCCCGCATCGGCAACGCCGAACTGGTCCGCGGCATCTCGGACTGCCTGTCCATCACCAGGATGAGCGCCGAGATGACCCCGAGCGCGCCGGTGTTCGAGGGCCTGATCGCGCTGTGCACCAGGGTGGTCGACGGTGTCCACTGGCTCGACGAGCTGGGGCTCAAGCAGGACGTCCTGGCCGTCCGCGCCACCGCCGAGCAGGTGCTGGACGAGTTCGAGGCCGTCCGCACGCTCACCGAGCACGCCGCGGGGCAGCTCCGCACCGCCTCCGAGAAGCTCGCCTCGCTCGTCAGGCTCGCCAGGTCCGCCGCGCCGCGCAGTGCCGACGAGTGGGTGCGGCTGCTCGCCGACCTGCGGTCCGCGCAGGGCCGGTTGATCACCCTCAAGGACCTGAAGTACGTCGACCTCGAAGAGATCGACCGGCGTGAGGCCGAACTCGTCGAGGAGCTGGGCGCGTCCGCACGGCGGGCTGTCGCGTTCCTCAGTGGTGAGGGCGCGTTCGCCCAGTACCACGAGGAGATCGAGCAGATCGCGGCCGCGGAGCTCAAGACCGCGGCCGAGGCCAAGCCGCTCAAGGAACGGCTGGAGCAGCAGCAGGCGGGCCTGGAGGTGCTGACCGAGGTCGTCAGCACGCTCGACGCCGCCGACACCACGACCCGCACGCAGATCCTGGCGAGCATCGGCGAGGTGCTGGCCGCGGTCAACCGCGCACGGGCCACTGTGGACGGTCGCCGTGCCCAGCTCGCCAACGCCGAGGGCCGTGCCGAGTTCGCCGCGGAGTTCGCGCTGCTCGGCCAGGCCATCACCGGCGCGCTGTCCGTCGCGGACACCCCGCAGCGCTGCGACGACCAGCTCGGGCGACTCCTCCTCCAACTGGAGAACCTGGAGTCGCGGTTCGGCGAGTTCGACGACTTCCTAGTCCAGGTCGGCGCCAAGCGCACGGACGTCTACGAAGCCTTCTCCGCGCGCAAGCAGACGTTGCTCGACGAACGGGCGCGCAAGGCCGACCGGCTCGTGCAGTCCGCCGAACGGGTGCTGGGTACGATCCGCCGTCGCCTCGGCAAGCTCACCTCGACCGACGAGATCAACACCTACTTCGCCGGCGACCCCATGGTCGCCAAGGTCCGCAACGTCGCCGAGGAGCTCAGAAACCTCGGTGACGTGCGGGCCGACGAGCTCGACGCGAGTCTGCGCGATGCCCGGCAAGAGGGAGGCCGGGCACTGCGCGACCGGGCCGATCTGTACGACGGCGCGTCGATCGTGCTCGGTCGTCACCGCTTCCCGGTGACGACCGAGCCGATGAACCTCACGCTCGTGCCGCGCGACGGCAGCGTGTTCTACGCCGTGACCGGCACCGACTACCGCAGCGAGGTCAGGGATCCGGAGTTCGCCGGCACCAGGGCGTTCTGGGACCAGCTGCTGGTGAGCGAGACCCAGGACGTCTACCGGTCGGAGCACCTCGCCGGCTGCCTGCTCGCCGAAGGCCGCATGGACGTCACGAACGCCGCCGCGGAACGGTACGACGAGGGCTACGAGAAGGGCGTCCACGACCACGACGCCGAGAAGATCCTTGCTGTCCTGCAACGACTTCACGCCGACGCCGAACTGCTGAGGTACCCGCCGGCCACCCGCGCTCGAGCGCAGATCTTCTGGTCGGAACAACCGGAAGACCAGCGGGCGGTGTGGTCGCGCAAGGCCGAGTCGCTGGCCCGTGCCCGCACGATCTTCGGTGGCACGCACGGAATTCGTGAGCTGACGAAGCAGTTCGGTATCGACGAGCTGGCGGCGGAGTACCTGTTCGAGGAACTCGCCTGCGAGCCCAGGGGATTCGTCACCAGCAAGGCCGCCCGCACGGTGATCGACAGGTTCCGCGCCGTGGTCACCGAGGAACTGCACGACCGCGACCTCATCGAGGCGTGGCTGCACGCGTTCCTCGGCGACGAGGACTGCCCCGAGTTTCCCGAGGTCGTCGCGGTCCTGCTGACCGACCTGCCGCGTTACGACTCCAGCGCGGCGCTGAGCGAGACCGTCACCGGCCTGCTCGGCACGCACCCGCGCGTGAGCAACCAGTCGATGGAGCTGCGTCTGGACGAAACCCTCACCAGGCTCAGGACGTTCACGACCGAGCGGGTGCCCGCGTTCCGCGCCTACCTGCGCCGGCGCGACGAGCTGCTCGCCGAGGAACGCCGCAGGCTCAGGCTCGACGACTACCGGCCCGCGGTGCTGAACACGTTCGTGCGCAACAGGTTGCTCAACGAGGTGTACCTGCCGTTGATCGGCGACAACCTCGCCAAGCAGCTCAACGACGGCACCGGCCTGCTGATGCTGATCTCCCCGCCCGGCTACGGCAAGACGACGCTCATGGAGTACGTCGCGAACCGGCTGGGCATGGTGTTCGTCAAGGTCAACGGCCCGGCGCTGGGCAACGGCGTCACCTCGCTCGACCCGGAGGAGGCACCGAATGCCACCGCACGCCAAGAGGTCGAACGCATCAACTTCGCGTTCGCCCTGGGCAGCAACGTTCTGCTGCACCTCGACGACATCCAGCACACATCACCTGAGCTGCTGCAGAAGTTCATCTCGCTGTGCGATGCACAACGACGCGTTGACGGCGTGTGGGACGGTGAGACACGCACGTTCGACCTGCGGGGCAAGCGCTTCGCGGTGTCGATGGCGGGCAACCCGTACACCGAGACCGGGCGCGCGTTCCGCGTTCCCGACATGCTCGCGAACCGCGCGGACGTGTGGAACCTCGGTGACGTGCTGTCCGGGCGCGATGCCCTCTTCGCGTTGAGCTACCTGGAGAACGCGTCCGGTTCGAACCCGACCCTGAACGGCGTCGACGTGGAACCGTTGGTGCGCCTCGCGAACGGCGAGAGCGTCCGGCACGAGTACGAGACCGTCGAGCTGGAACGGATGCTGTCCGTGGTCCGCAAGCTGCAACGGGTCCAGCAGGTCGTGCTGAAGGTCAACCAGGCCTACATCGCGTCCGCCGCGGACCCGTCTGGGGAACCGTTCCTGCTGCAGGGCAGCTACCGCAACATGAACCGGATGGCCGCGAGGATCGTGCCGGCGATGAACGACGACGAGGTGGAGGCGTTGATCGACGACCACTACCTGGGCGAGGCGCAGCTGCTCGGCGGGCTCGCCGAGGCGAACCTCAGGAAGCTGCGGGAGCTGAAGACCCGCTAGTGGCAGTCCAGTTCCTCGAAGCCGAGGGCGCGGAGGTCGATCGGCTGCGACTTCTGCTGCTCCTTCAGCAGCTTGCAGAAGTCCTTGGTGTCGTCGAGAGGCCACTCCAGGCAGCGCTCCAGGTCGATGACGCCCAGGTAGTCGTGGTCACAGCGCAGGAAGTCGAACAGGTTCGGTGGTAACTGCTGGGGAGGAGGCGGCGGGACCGGCGGCTTGTGCCGCGGTGGCGGCTTGACACCGCCGGGTTGCCGCGGTGGTGGCGGAGGGGGAGGCGGAGGTCGCAGCTCGGGGGCGACGGCCGAGACGGCCGTGGTGGCGGTCGCGGTGATGACCTCGGGCGGACGAGGTGGCGGTGCCACCAGCCGGATGTCCACCGGTCTGTCCGGAGGCGTCGCGAGCAGCCCTGTGAGCAGGGCCGCACCCATCACCGCCACCGCGGCTGTCAGGTAGCCGCGGCGTCTGACACCAGTCATCGCTTCTGCTCCCCAGGTTCCGCCTGCCCGGTAGCCGCCGTCCCCGTGGAATCGTTTCGCCCGCTAACGGTGTTACTCGCGGGCCTCATCCTGTCTTGTCTGGCCCCGCACCGGTCAGCGAGATGCGCAGAACGACCCGCTGCTCGCGTTGCATGGCGGCCCGGTAGTCGTCCCAGTTGTCGTGCTCTCCGGAGATCGTCCGGTAGTACTCGACCAGCAGATCCATCGCTTCCGGCAACGGCACGACCGTCGCGGTGCCGGTGATCTGGATCCACCGGCCGAAGAAGCTGTCCGGCAGCACGCACAGCCAGACGTTCGGATCACGCTGGACCTGCTTCGTCTTGTACGCCGTCGCTCGGGTGGAGACGAGCGCGTCGCCGTTGTCGTCCAACGCGACGAGCACCGGCGACATCGACGGCGTGCCGTCCGACTTCATGGCGCAGAACACCGCGCGGTGCTGACTGCGGAGCACTTCCCGTGCCTGGTCGAGGTCCATGGTCTTCATCCTGGCGAGGCGGGACGATGTCCGCATGCCCGATCCGAACTCCGTCAGCTGGCAGATGCACGCCGACCCGACGATGTGGATCGCCGGGATCGCGAGCCTCTACCTGCAGGCACTGCACCCCAAGGCCGTCGCAGGTGTGGTGCAGAACTCGAACTTCCAGGCAGATCCGCTGGGCAGGCTGAAGCGAACGGCGGACTTCGTCGGTCTGGGTGTCTACGGCACCGACGAGGAGATCGCGCAGGCCTCGGCACGGGTGCGGGCCACGCACCGCAGCCTGCGCGGGGTCGTCGACGGCAGGACGTTCCGCGTCGACGAGCCCGAGCTGCTGCTGTGGGTGCACTGCTCGGAGGTCTACTGCTTCGAGACGGTTCTCGACCGTGCGGGTTATGGGTTGACGAACCGGCAGAAGGACCGGTACTACGCAGAGCAGCGTTTCGCGGCCACTCTGGTCGGTCTGCACGAGGACGAGGTCCCGGGATCGCGCCGCGAGATGGAGGACTACTTCGATCGGATGCGTCCGGAGCTGCGCCGGACAGCTGATTCCGACGTGATCTACGACTTCTTGCACGGTCCGCCCGTGCAAGGTTGGACCCGCCACGGACTCCCGCTCTACCGGGTTCTGGTGGGCCACCTGGCGTATTCGGTGCTACCCGATTGGGCGCTCGAACTGCACGGCCGCGAGCCGTACGCGCGAGCCGATCTGTGGTTGCGAATGATGCGCCGAGCTGCGCTTTTGGTGCCTGGCAAGATCAGGAGGCTCGCTCCGCCCGGTCACCTCAGGCGTGCGATCGAACGACACGGCCGGCATGTGACACCGAGCCGATCGCGGCTGCCGTAGTTGTCACACATCACAGTTGATCATCGCCGCAGGTACGTAGCATTGCTCACGACTCCACACCACCCCCTGGAAGGCCTGTCGTGATCCGTCGTGCTGCGCTCATCACTGCCGTAGCGGTGCTCGCCACCGCCTGTGGGAGCGGTGACACGAGCACAGTCATCGGACGTGCCGACACCGGGAAGCTGACCATCGGCATCCGCTACGACCAGCCGGGCCTGAGCCAGCGGCGGCTCGACGGCCGGTACGTCGGCTTCGACGTCGACGTGGCCAGGTACGTGGCGAACGAGCTCGGCGTGCAGGAAAGCGGTATCACGTTCAAGGAGGCGCGCGGCGCCGCCCGCGAGTCGATGCTGCAGAACGGCGAGGCCGACCTGATCATCGCCTCGTACTCGATCACGGACGCCCGCAAGGAGAAGGTCGCCTTCGCCGGCCCGTACTTCGAGACGGGCCAGGGCATGCTGGTCCGCTTCACCGAGCAGTCCATCCAGGGTCCGGAGACCCTGAACGGCCGCAAGCTGTGCTCGGTCAAGGGATCCACGTCCGCGCAGAAGGTGAAGACGGACTACGCCCAGGGCGTGCAGATCGTCGAGTACGGCCAGTACTCCGACTGCGTGATCGCCCTGATGGCGGGCAACGTCGACGCCGTCACCACCGACGAGGTCATCCTCGCCGGGTTCGCCGCCGAGAACCCCGAGCTGCTCAAGCTCGTCGGCAAGACGTTCTCCAAGGAGCGCTATGGGATCGGCGTGCCGAAGGGTGACGCCAAGTCGCGGGACGCCGTGAACGAGGCCATCGAGAAGATGATCTCGAGCGGTGAGTGGAAGCGGGCCCTCGAACGCAACGTCGGTCCGTCGGGTTACGAGATCCCGCAGCCACCCCAGATCACCGAGAAGAGCTAGTTCCAATGCCGTGTAGTTAGCGGCGTTGGCTGGCTGTCAAGGCGGCTGAAACGAGGCAACGGAGTTCCTGCTAGAACAGCGTCGACCAAGATCGCTATCCGCAGAGAACTCCGTTGCACACACAGTCTGTCATTACCCGTGAAGTCGTTGTGGCCCAGGGGCCGTTCGCGCCTGGGCACGTGGGCGAGCTGACCCAGGCGGTGCCGTTCGACATGGTCGACGAGGCGCTCGCCGAGACCCGCGCGGTCCAGTCCCGTGTCCGGGACCTGCCCTCGCGTGTGGTGGTGTACCTGCTGCTGGCCGCCTGCCTGTTTCCCGAACTCGGCTATCCCGGCGTGTGGCGCAAGCTCACCGCGTCCCTGGACGGTCTCAGCCCCGCCACGCCGACCGCGAGCGCGTTGCATCAGGCACGCCGCCGCCTCGGCCCAGCACCACTGAAGTGGCTGTTCGACCTGTTGCGCGGCCCCTCGCCCACACCGGTCCGCTGGCGCGGGCTGCTCGTCTGCGCTGTCGACGGCACCATGCTCACCGTCGCGGACAGCCCGGCGAACCTGAGCGTCTACACCAAACACCGCTGCAACAACGGCGGCTCCGGCTACCCGCAGATCCGGCTTCTCGCACTGGTCGCCTGCGGCACCCGCACCCTCATCGACGCCGTGTTCGGCCCCACCGACGCCGGTGAGACCACCTACGCCCCACGACTGGCCCGCTCCCTGCGCGAGGGGATGATCGTGCTGCTCGACCACGGCCTCGTCGGCCGCGACCTGATCAGCGGCTTCGCCGCGACCGGCGCCGAGGTCCTGGTGCGCTACACCGACCGCCGCAACTTCCCCGTCCTGGCCCGCTACCCGGACGGCTCCTACCTGTCCACGCTGGGATCCAGACGAGTCCGCGTGATCGACGCCGAGATCACCATCACCACCAGCACCGGCCGTCACACCGGCCTCTACCGGCTGGTCACCACACTGCTCGACCACCACCGCCATCCAGCCGGCCAGCTGGTCACCCTCTACCACCAGCGATGGGAGATCGAGACCGCCTTCCTGGAGCTGAAATCGACCATCCTGGGCGGCCGCGTCCTGCGCGCCCGCACCCCGCAGGGCATCACCCAGGAGGTCTACGCCCTGCTGGTCACCTACCAGCTCCTGCGCACCACCATGGCCGACGCCACCGACACCCGCCCCAGCACCGCAGCGGACCGGGCCAGCTTCACCGTCGCCCTGCAGACCGCCCGCGACCAGCTCGTGCTGGCCGCGGGCGTCATCGCCGACACCGTGATCACCCTGGTCGGCACCATCGGCACCCACGTGCTGGCCAACCTCATGCCCGACCGGCGACTACGCACCAGACCACGCGTCGTCAAACGCGCGATCTCCAAATACAACGCCAAAGGCAACGTCGACCGCACCACCTACAAGGCCACCATCAGCATCGACATCGTCGTCCCCGCTGAACCTTGACAGCCCCGACAACCGCCTAACTACACGGCGTTGGAGCTAGAGGGCTTGACCGACCGAAGTCGTGAAGATCGAGGCGAGTTTGGTTGATCAGCTGGGGTTGCTGGTGGTTATGCGGCGAGTCCGGCTTGGTGGGCGAGTTGGTCGACGGCTTTGTCGTAGGCGTCGGCCGCTGTGCGCAACCGGGTCGGCTGGGGGCTGGTGAGCTGGGCGAGACCGGTGCGCAGGAGTCTGTCGTGGGCGCGGGTGAGGAACATCGCGGTGTGCAGGCCGGTGTTGGTGACGCGGTAGCGGTGGGTGTGCGGGATGCGTTCGATTAGTCCGTGGTGCCGCAGCCGGCGTAGGTCGTAGCTGGCTTGGGTGGTGGTCATGGGCTGCGCTGTGCCGAGCAGTTCGCTGGTGGTCTGCCGCAGGTCGCGGTTGGTGAAGCCGTGCAGGTGCAGCCGGAAGACCAGCAGGGTGTGCAGCAGGGCGTGGACGCGTGGGTCGGTGAACCGCAGGCCGGGGATCCGGTCGCCGGCCTGGGTGAGGATCGGGTCGCAGGTGGTGTGGAAGGCGTCGGCTCCGGTGATCGGGTCGTGGCTGAGTCGTTGGACGCGCAGCAGGCGTCGGTTGGCGGAGAAGCCGATCTGCCGCAGTGCGGGCAGGTTGGTCAGCCGTCTGCCGATCTTGAAGTCACGGGTGTTGTTGATGGTGGTCTCGGTGCGCAGCGCCCGGCCGAGCTTGTGGTACTGCTTGATCCGGCTGGCCTTGTAGTCGATGTGCAGGCTGGGCGTCACCCCGTCGGTGAGCACACGGGTGCGGAAGCGGCCGGGCGTGGGCCGCTTGCGGCCATGCTGCACACGCCGGTCGAAGACCAGGCCGACCT
>NZ_BBOJ01000002.1 GCF_000974445.1 Lentzea aerocolonigenes | reverse complement strand
GTTGCGGCCGCCCGTGCTGGTCGCGGACGCCGGTTACGGTGACAACGGCCAGTTCCGCGCCGCGCTCGACGAGCGGGACATCGCCTACAGCGTGCAGCTCAAAGGCGAGGCCCTGGCGCACACCAGCGAGGCGGTTCCCGCCGTGCGGGAATGGTCCGGGACGGGCCGGTGCGGCCGCCGGCCCGCTGACACGCCCGTCTACCCGGACGAGCCGGTCAGCCTGGCCCGGCACGTGGCCGCCGCTGGCCGCGAAGCCGCACTCACCGTCACCTGGCGCGAAGGCAGCAAAGGCGCACTGTCCTCACAGTTCGTGTTCCTGCGAGTCCGGCCCGCCGGGCATCGCGTCCCCCGCGACCTCGACGACGGCATCCTGCCCGAGCGGTGGCTGATCGCCCAATGGCCCGACGACGAACCCGAACCAGTCACCTACTGGCTCTCCAGCCTCCCAGCCGACACCAGCCACACCGACCTCATCCGCTACGCCAAGATCCGCTGGCGGATCGAACACGACTACCGCGAACTCAAGACCGGCCTGGGCCTGGACCACTTCGAGGGCCGCTCCTGGCAGGGCTGGCACCGCCACGTCACCCTGGTCACGGCGGCGCACCTGTTCCTCACCTTGCTGCGAGCAGACCCAAAAGCGGCTGCGCCGGCCTGACCCTCTACAAGGTCGTCCGCGAACTGCAACTACTCCTCGCGACCTGGACCGGCGTCTGCCTGACCTGCCACCAAACCGTGAAACCGCTACGCCACAACAACTACCGACTAACCTAACAAAGCACTACTAGCGCCTGTATCGAAGTCCGGTTCGATGAGAGTCGAGCTTGAGGTGGTTCCTGGTGGTGCGGCCGGACGGCTCGCATACCGGTGTTGTATGTGGGTCGTCCGGCCGTGCCGCCAGGGGCCGCCTCGGGCCCGGCTGTCGCGGATCGGACTTCGATACAGGCGCTAAGTCGGTGGTGAGCATCAGGCCCACCGCCAGCGGATCCCGACCCAGTTCACCGACACGTTCGCCTCGAAGTGGTGCACCGAGTTCGTGTGGTCGAGAGCCAGGTCGATCGTCCGGTGCGGCTCGTGCTCCTGCCAGTCCTGCAGATACACGTGCGGGTCCACGGGCAGCGCGGCCGGGTCGAAGTGCACCTCGATCAGGCTCTGCTCGATGAAGCACCGCACGCCGTGCGCGTATTCGATGGTGTCCAGCCGTGTCGGGTCGTGCACCACGAATTCGAACACCCACGTTTCGCCCGTGGCCAACGGTTTGTCGAACAACAGCTCGTCGACCGTCACGCGGTCGGCCTCGTTGCGCGCGGAACGCCCGTTGCGGCAGTTGCGGACAGGCTCGTGCCGCACCTCCGACATGTGCACCGAGTCGTCGCAGAAGTAGTGCGCGTGGAAGCGGTCGACGCCGTCCTGGCGCGCGCGGACGACCATGCGGACGTGCACGCGTGACGCGCGCCGGGACGCGTCGACGAACACCCGGTCGTGCCGGGAGACGACCTCCAGGTCGTAGGTGTTGAAGCCGGGCATCATCCCGGGGACGACGTCCGGCCAGCCGCTCTGGTCCGAGCGTTCCAGCAGGCTGAGCAGGGAGCGGTCCGGCACCTCCAGCAGTTCCTCCAGCACCGACACGGCCTTGAGCGACTTCGGCGAGACCGGGCGCACCCGGCCCTGCTGCCAGTCGCTCAACGTCGACAGCGCCACCGCCACGTCCTGCTGGGCCAGGCGCGTCCGGAGCCGTTCCAGGGTCAGCCCCCGGCGGCGGATGGCCGCGCGCAGTGCCGAGTGGAACGGTCCAATGCGGAGTAAAGCTTCCAGACTGGGCGTCGTCACCCGACGCAGCCTAGTGACTACAGCGAGAATCCCTCGGGGAACGGATCGGTCGGATCGAGGAGGTACTGGCCCATCCCGGTGATCCACGCGCGACCGGCCACCGTCGGCAGCACCGCCGTTCGGTCACCCAGCGGAACCTCTTCCAGCAAACGGCCGATGAACCTCGTGCCGATGAACGACTCGTTGACGAAGTCGGCACCGATTCCGAGCTCACCGCGGGCGTGCAGCTGGGCCATCCGGGCGCAGGTGCCCGTGCCGCAGGGGGAACGGTCGAACCAGCCGGGGTGGATCGCCATCGCGTTGCGCGAGTGGGCGCCGTCCCGACCGGGCGCCGTGAACTGGACGTGTTTGCAACCGCCGATCGCGGGATCGACGGGGTGCACCGGCCGGTTCACCGCGTTGATCCGATCCATGATGGACAGTCCGGCGGCCAGGATGCGCTCCTTCTCGGCCCTGTCGAACGGGATCCCGAGCTGTGCCAAAGGCAGGATCGCGTAGAAGTTGCCGCCGTACGCCATGTCGTAGCGGACCTCGCCCAGTCCCGGCACGTCCACGACGGCGTCCAGTTCGTGCGCGTACGCCGGGACGTTGCGGATCGTCACGAGCTTCGTGCGGGTGTCGTAGTCGGCGAGCACCAGGCCTGCCGGGGTGTCCAGACGGACGGTGGTGACGGGTTCGATGACCTCGACCATGCCGGTTTCCACCAGCACCGTCGCGACGCCGATCGTGCCGTGGCCGCACATCGGCAGACAGCCGGACACCTCGATGTAGAGCACGCCCCAGTCCGCGTCCTGACGGGTCGGCGGTTGCAGGATCGCGCCGCTCATCGCCGCGTGGCCGCGCGGTTCGTTGACGAGGAGCTTGCGGACGTGGTCGTGGTTCTTGATGAAGTTCAGGCGCTTCTCGGCCATGGTCTCGCCGGGGATCACGCCGACCCCGCCCGTGATCACCCGTGTCGGCATGCCCTCGGTGTGCGAGTCGACCGCGCTGAAGTACTGGGCGAATCTCACGACGTCGCCAGCTTCATGTCGGCGTCGACCTGCGCGATCTGCTCGGGGCTGAGCGGTCCGCGCGGGGGACGGCACGGACCGCCGTAGCGACCCACGAAGTCCATCGAGTGCTTGATCGCCTGCACGAACTCGGTGCGCGAGTCCCAGCGGAACGCCGGCACGAGCTTCTCGTACAGTGCGCGGGCCTTGACGAGCTCGCCTTGCTGCGCCAGGTCGAACAGCTCGGCGCACTCGGCGGGGAACACGTTGGGGTAGCCCGCGAACCAGCCCGTCGCGCCCATCAGCAGGCTCTCCAGCACGACGTCGTCCGCGCCGGCCACCACGGTGAGGTGCGGTGCGGCCGCGCGGATCTCCAGCACGCGCCGGACGTCACCGGAGAACTCCTTCACCGCCACCACGTTCTCGATCTGGCCCAGCTCGGCGATCAGGTCGGGGGTGAGGTCGACCTTGGTGTCGATCGGGTTGTTGTAGACCATGATCGGCAGTCCGGCCTTGGCGACCTCGCGGAAGTGGTGCACGACCTCGCCGCGGTTGGCCCGGTACATCGTGGGCGGCAGGCACAGCACGCCGTCCGCGCCGTCCTCGGCCGCGAGCTCGGCCCAGTGACGTGCCTGGTGCGCGCCCACGCCGTGCACGCCGATGACCGCGATGCCGCGTCCCTTCACGGCCGCGATGGCGGTCCGGGCGACCTCACGGCGTTCGGTGTCCGTCAGCGACGAGTACTCGCCCAGCGAACCGTTGGGGCCCACGCCGCGGCAGCCGTTCTCGACGACCCACTGGCAGTGCTCGGCGAGCTTGTCGAGGTCGGGGCGCAGTCCGGCCGGGGCGTCGGGGTCCTCGGCGTAGGGGAGCGCGGTGGCGACGATGACGCCGTCGAGGCGTTCGGTCATGACTCTTCCTCCGGGAGTTCGGCGAGTTCGCCAAGGGGGATCGGGACCGCGATCACGCGGCGCTGGCCGTCGAACGGGACACCGGTCAGGTCCGACGCGTTGCGGGCGCAGATGCGGCCCTGGCAGCGGCCCATCGCGACCCGGCTGGTGAGCTTGAGCTCGCGCATGCCCGTGGCGTCGGCGAGGTCTTCGAGGCTGACCTTCTCGCAGCGGCACACGGTGGTGTCCGGGCTCAGCCACGTCCGCCAGCCCGGCTGGATCGCGTGCGCTCTGGCCAGGGCCCGCGCGAACAACCTGCCCCTGCGCACGGCGTCGAGCACTTCGGCGGGTGGTTCCAGTCCGGCCGCGGCGGCCCCGGCGACGACGCCCTCGGCCTCGGCGAGGTCCGCGCCGCCGATGCCGGTCACCTCACCGGCCGCGTAGACGCCCTCCACGGACGTCTGCTGGCGTTCGTCGACGTCGAGGAAGTCGTTGGTGCGCTTGGCGTTCGGGACGAGGTCGGTGCGCGGGAGGAACCCGTGGCCGATGCACACCAGGTCGGCGTGCTCGGTGCGGTGGCTGACCGGGCGCCAGTGGCGGTCGAGCTTCGCGACCGTGACGCGGCTGCCGTGCTTGGCGATCACCGCCGTGCGGGTTTCCAGGCGTGACAACACTTTGCGGTAGCTCGCGAGTTCGCTGATCTTGTGGCGGTTGGCGAGGACGGCCCTGGGCTCGCGAAGCCACCGGGCAGGGGAGTTCGCCTCGTAGACTCCGACGATCGTGGCGCCGAGGTCCTGGAGCGCGGTGGCCACGGGCAGCAGGAACGGGCCGGTGCCGCTGACGATCACGCGTTCGCCGAGGGTCACGCCCTGTTTGGCCAGTGCCTGGGCGGCGCCCGCGGTGATCACGCCGGGGCCGTCCCAGCCGGGGAAGGGCAGGGGACGGTCGTAGGCGCCGGTGGCGATGACCAGCGCGTCGAACCGGAGCTGCCGCGGACCCCGCAGGTGCAGCGTGTCGCCTTCGACGAGCCACGCCTCCACGTTCTTGAGATGCGTGACCCCGCTGTGCTCGAACCTGGCCCGGCCGCGCAGGTACTGGCCGCCCGCGTCCGGTTCCGAGTCGACCATCGTGACCTCGGCGCCCGCGTCGGCGGCCGTCCGCGCGGCGGCCATCCCCGCCGGGCCCGCACCCACCACGACGACCCTCACGGCTTCGTCCTGATCACGTCGCCGTCGCAAAGCCGGTGCCGGCACGCGCGCACCTCGGGCACGCCGTTGATCTCCGCGACGCAGCCGAAGCAGACACCGATGCCGCAGAAGAACTTGCCGGGCAACAACTCCGCCACGTGGGCGACCTCACGCTGGAGGCCGTTGAAGGTCACCTTCACACCATCACCTCCGGACGGTCGACGCGGAACGGGCGGGGATCGACGAGCGGTGTGCCGCCCGTCATCAGGTCGGCGAGCAGGCGGCCCGTGGCGGGGGCGAGACCGACGCCAGCGCCCTCGTGCCCGGTCGCGTGCCACAGGCCGGGGATGCGCGGGTCCTCGCCGATGATCGGCAGGTGGTCCGGCGCGTACGGGCGAAAGCCGCCGTACGCGCGCATGACCGGTACGTGGGCCAGCATCGGGAAGAGCGCGATCGCCCGGCGCGCCAACGCTTTCAGGACCTTGCTCTCGATCGCGTCGTCGAAGCCCTTGCGCTGGCGGCTCGACCCGATCAGCACCGTGCCGGCCTGGGTCGACTCGACGACACCGGACGTCTGCAGGTCCGCGTCACCACTCGCGACCGCGCCGACGTAGTCCGCGTCGTAGACCTTGTGCCGGATCGTGCCGGGGATCGGGGTGGTGACCAGGACGACCCCGCGCCGCGGCAGCACGTTGACGCCGAAGGTCCGCGCCCACGGCCCGGCCGCGTTGACCACCGCGCCGCAGCTGATCACGCCGTCTCCGGTCGTGACGCTGCGTCCGTCCGTTGCGGACACCTCGGCGCGGGTGATGTCGATGCCCCGCAGCAGGGTCCTGGTGGCCTTCACCGGGTTGAGCTGCGCGTCCTGCAGGTAGTGGACGGCGGCGGTGATCTCCGGGTTGAGGTGCGGCTCGTGGCTGCGCGCCTCGTCGGCGGTGAGCTCGCAGGCGTCGACGCCCGCCGCGCGTTGCCCGGCGGCGAAGGCCTTGAGCGGCTCGGAGGCCTCCGGGGTCGTGGCGACGACGAGGCCGCCCTTCTCCTCCCACTCGGCGTCCTGCGCCAGCTCGGGCCACAGCTCCCGGCTCGCCTTGGCGAGGTCGAGCTCAGGCCCCGGCCCCTTGTCGCTGACCAGGACGTTGCCCTCACCGGCCGCGCTGGTGCCCGACGCGGGCCCGTGGCGGTCGATGACGAGAACGGTGAGCCCGCGTGCCTTCAGCGCCTGGGCGCACGCGGCCCCGATGATGCCCGCTCCCACGACCACGACGTCCGGGTGCATCGCCACCTCCGTTCATTAGAATGAACGTTAGTGCTTCGGGTACTCCAGCACCAGTACCGATCTGACCTCACCGTCGACCGTCTCGTACAGGTGCGGCAGCGAACCGGGGAAGCACACGTAGTCGCCCGGCCCGAGCTCGTAGGGTTTGTCGGTCGGCCCCACCCGCAGCTGCCCGCTGGTGACCAGCACGTGTTCCTTGCCGGGATGACCTTCGCTGGTCTGCGTGGCACCGGGCCGCACGCGCTGGTCGTAGATCTCCAGCACCGTGTCCCCGATGTCCATCCGCCGCATCAGCCGCAGGTCGACGGCGTTGCTGCTGAGCACCTCGACGTCGCCCGACCGCACCAGCACGACGTCCGGCGGCGTCCGCTCGGTCACCAACTCGGACACAGGCACGTCCAAAGCGTTCGACAAACTGAACACTGTCTCGATGGTCGGGTTGCCCGACCCGCTCTCCAGCTGGGACAGCGTGCCCTTCGCGATGGACGACCGCCGCGCGAGCTCCGACAGAGACAACCCGCGCTGCTCCCGGAACGCCCTGATGTTGGCGCCGAGCACCTGACCCGCACTCATAGCCACTGATCGTTGCATAGGCTTGCGCCCATGACTGCGTACACGGAGGCGGAGGGGCAGACCCTCCGCACGGCCGTTTTCGGTGCCATGGTGCTGGTGTCCACTGCGGACCCCGGCTCGGTCGACGAGGAGAGCCACGCCGGCATCAGGGCCATGACCCTGCTGTCGGACGACCTGCGCGCCGTCATCGCCGCCGCCCCGCCCGCACTGCCCAAGGGCACGACGTCCGATGTGGAGGCCGGAGTGCTCGCCGCGCTGAGGGAGTCGGTGGCGATCATCGACGCCCACGAGCCGCGCGACGTCGCGATCTTCCGCGCCGCCGTGACGGAGATGTGCCGGTCGGTGGCCGGTGCGGACGGCGAGGTGGCGGTGACGGAGAAGGCGATGGTGACCCGCGTGGTCGAGGCGCTGGGCTGACACGGGTGCTGCTCGCCGGTGGCGGTGAGCAGCACCGTCAGGTGGCGTCAGGGTCGTGCTTCGCGACCAGTGCTCGCAACGCGTGGGCCACGTCGCCGGGCAGCCATTCGATCGTCAGCATGAACCGCAGCAGTTCCACCTGGTTCGACGGGTCCGGTTTCCTGGAGATCAGGTACTTCACGTAGCGGGACAGGTCGTGAAAGCCCGCGACGGCCGTGGCTCGCTCGGTCTCGTTCCCGGACAGCAGAACGTCGAGGTGCGCCTCGTGAACGAGCCACGTGGTGTTGTCCGAAGTGATCTGGTTCGCGGCTCGGTACGCGTCCCGTGCCTCGGCGAGGCAGGTGTGGTCGTGGTGTGCCCGGGCCTTCTGCCGGCACACGTCACCGAGCGCGCCGTGGGAGTCGGCGTCGGCCGGATCGTGCGCCACCGCGGCGCGCAGTGACGCGGTCGCCGCGTCGAGGTCTCCCGCCGAGGCCTGGGCGAGGCCCAGCTCACGCCGCCAGCGGGACGAGTCCGGGGCACGCAGGACCGCGGTGGCGAGATGGGTGACGGCGTCGCCGTGGTTGCCGGCGGCACGGCAGGCCATGCCCAGTTCGCCGTGGGCGTCCGCCCTCACCGGGTTCACCGCGATCGTCCGGCGGAGCAGGTCGATCCGGTCCACGCCCGACGTCGACATGGCCGCGGTGAAGAACTCGTCGCCCCGCTCGGCCCGGAGGCGGGCGACCTCCGCGACGAGTGCCTCGTGCTCCTCCCTGGCCACCGTGATCAGGTCCGACGAGTCCCGGATCGGGCTGTCCACGTGTCCACGCGTCAGGCCGTTGACGATCATGTTGACGAGCGTGTCCCTGGCCCTGTCCAGTTCGTCCGGGTGCTGGCTGTACGTCAGCACGCGGTTCGCCGCGACGTTGAAGAGGACGTCGTACCGGTGGTCCTGGCACAGCAGGATGGTCACGTTGTCGCGCAGGGCCCAGCGCGCGCCGACCTCGAGGTAGACGTTCGCGTTGGCCGAAGTCAGGTCCGCGATGTAGACCTCCGCGGCCACCGCCTCGTTGAACATCGACCGGTGGATCGGCCCCGACTCCTGCCGGTCCCTCTCGACGAGCAGCGTCACCTCGCGGTCCAGGCGCTGCGCGAGCTCGGCCCGCACCGGCTCGTACAGGTACTTCTTGATCTGTTCGGGGTTGGTCCACGTCGCGTGCTGCCCGAGGTCGGTGCCCGGCATCGCGACGAAGATCCGCAGCGGTTCCACGGGTCAGGTGGCGCTCGGCCGCGACGCCAGCCACGCCGAGTGCTCGGTCCCGATGGCGTCCTCGGTGTCCGCCACCGCCGCCGCCCACTCCTCCTCGGACGTCTCGATGAGCGTCTCCTCCAGCAGAGCGAGATTCGTGGCGGCCGCGCCGTAGCTCAGCCGCAGCGTCTCGTGCTGTTTCACGCCGAGCCACGCCGCACCACCCGCGACAGCGGCGGCCATCACGCCGGAGATGTCGATGTCCCAGAACCCGACGGCCCGGCCGCCCGCCAGCAGGATCGCGAGGAGTTCGCCGACGATCAGCACACCGCGCCACCGCGACGCGCGCTCCTTGTTGCTGCGAGATCGCGCGGAGTACCAGTTCTTCTGATCACGCACGCGGTGCTCGATGTACGCCTGGCGGCGTTCCTCGAACGGCTTGGCCCGCAGCTCGGCCAGCGCTGACGTGCCGGACGGGTTCGTGCTGTCCAGCGCGAGGGTCTGGCCGTACTTGCGCACGACCTCGGCGGTCTGCGCGGCCAGCTCCCGGCGCGCCTTCGGCAGGTCGTGCGGGAACGGGTTGCCCGCCACGGCGAACCGCCAGGCCAGCGACTTGATCGCCTCGGCGACCGCGCGGCCGGACTTCCAGTCGTCCTCCGGCTTGAGGTTCCACAGCCGGACCTCGGCGTACAGGGCGGCCAGGAAGCCCAGCATCGACACGATCGCCCAGAGGTCGATCTTGCCCGCCTTCCAGCTCAGCGCGCCTCCCAGCGCCGCGATGATGGCGCTGAGCAGCCGCAGCCTGCCGAGCGCGAGCGTGTGCCGTTGCCCGCGCAGGGCGACCTTGTCCGCGTCGTGGAAGAAACCCGGCAGGTCCGCGTCGACCATTCGGCGACCACCCCCTCTGTTCGTCAACCGTGATCGTGAGCGACCAAACGTGTGTTACCACGCCGAAGCCCTAACGTGGTGCGCTTCCGCGGCGATGAAGGGGTGTTCACCCGTACAGCCGAGGGGGGCCATGGGCGACGAAAGGAAGTTCGCCGCGTTCATCTCGTACAGCCACGCGACGGACAAGGCTCTCGGTCCCGTGCTCCAGGAGGGCATCGAGAAGTTCGCGAAGCCCTGGTACCGGTCACGGGCGCGGCGGGTGTTCCTCGACAACTCCTCGCTGGCGGCCGAATCCGATCTGACGCGGGCGATTCTCGACGGGCTCGCGCAGGCCGAGCACTTCCTGCTGCTCGCCTCACCCGCGTCGGCGAAGTCGACCTGGGTCGGCAAGGAGGTCGACTGGTGGCTGGAGAACCGCGACCGAACCAAGCTCTTCGTGCTGCTCACCGATGGTGAAGCCAGGTGGGACGAAGGGGTTCTGGTCGACGGCAGCGCATTGCCGGACGCCCTCCACGACATCCCCGAACCGCGTTGCGTCGACCTGCGCAGGGTTCGCGAGCTCGACTTGCACGCCCCCGAGTGGGAGTCGGTGCTGGCCGACGTCGTGGCACCGCTCGACGGCGTCGAGAAGGCTGAGCTGATCGGCCACCACGCGAGGGAACGCCGTCGCACCAGGCGGACCGTCCGAGCCACGATCTCCGTCCTGGTCGTCCTGCTGGTCGCCGCGGTGATCTTCGCAGTGCGTTCGCAGCAGGAGAGCAACCGCGCCCGGCAGCAGACGATGGTCGCCACCTCACGCCAGTTGGTCGCGCAGGCGGCGGCGATCCGCGACACGCGTCCGGACACGGCACGGCAGCTGCTCGCGCAGGCGTATCGGCTGTCACCGTCACCGGAGGTCGTCGGCGCGCTGATGGAGAGCCCTTCGATCCCACGGGTGCTGCGGCAGCCGACGATGGCCCGTGACGTGGCGTACAGCCCGCAGGGGGAACTGCTGGCGGTGGCGAGGGATCGCGATGTCGTGCTGTACGAAGGAACCAGGGAGAAGGCGGTCGTCCCGCTGGACCAGGGTTACGCCGCGACGGTCGCGTTCAGCCCGGACGGCAAGTACCTGGCGATCGGCACGTCGTCGGGCACCGGACTGCTCGTGGAGATCGCGGCGCCGGATCGGGCTGCGCGGTTCCAGGGCACGTCCGGCTCGATGGTGCGGGTCGTGTCGTTCGTCCCCGGCCGGCCGCTGCTGGTCATGACGGAGTCGGCGGGGGCCGCACGGCTCGTGGACATCAGCGATCCTGCGTCACCCCGGCCAGGACCCGTGTTCGCGCCTGGCCACCCGTCCCTGTTCTACGACGCCGCGGCCGTCAGCCCGGACGGCCACACCTGGGTGCGGGGCGACGGCGGCGGGACGGTCGAGCTGTGGGACATCACCGTGAAGCCGGTGCTGCGCGGAAAGCTGACCGGCCATACCGGGCAGCTCACGTCTTTGCGGTTCGCACCGAAGGGTGCGGTGCTCGCGAGCGGGTCGAGCGATGACACCGTGCGGTTGTGGAATCTGGCGCAGAACACGCAGTACGCGGTGTTGTCGGGGGCGTCGCTCGGTGTGCACGCTACGGCCTTCTCGCCGGACGGCGTGACGCTGGCCGTCGGCGACGGCGCGAGCACCATCGGCCTGTGGGACGTCACCGACCCGACACGGCCCCGCACGTCCCCGGCGTTGCGCGGCCAAACGAGCACCATCGCCGGGCTCTCGTTCAGCGCCGACTCGCGCGTGCTCGCCTCGGCGAGCCAGGACGGGCCGGGACAGCAGCACACCGTGCGGTTGTGGAACGTGCTGAACGCGGCGCGGTCGTCCGCGGTGGCCGTGCTGCCGGGTGGAGGTGGGGTCGCGTTCGCCCCTGGACCGCTGCTCGCGGCCGGGTTCCCGTGGAAGCTCTACGACCTCGCGGACCCCGCACACCCCAAGGAGATCCGCGACATCAGGACTTACAACCAGGGCGGCGGGCTCGTCGCGTTCAGCCCGGACGGCACGAAGATCGCCGCCGGAATACCAGTGGTGCAGCACGACACCAGGACGGCGGAGCAACCGGACACCAAGCAGGACGGACGAGCGGCGAGTCTGACCTACAGCCCGGACGGCAAGCTCGTCGGCGCCGCCGCCGACCTGGCGGAGTACCAGCTGTGGATCACCGAGGGCGACCGCGCGGTGGCGGCGGGCGTGTTGAAGGGGTCGGCGAGCGCGGCACGCGGCATCGCTTTCCGCGCTGACGGACGGCTGGCCGTGACCCGCGGCAAGGAGGGAAAAACGCTGCAGTTCTGGGACATCACGAACCCCTCCGACCCCGGACTGCTGCACGCGGAGGACACCGCGGCAGACCCCGTCGAGTCGGTCGCGTTCCGGCAGACCGGCTCCGTCGTCACCGGCCACAAAAGCGGCTCGGTCACCGTGTGGCACAGCGACGACCACCGGCGGATCTCGTCCGTCACGCGGCACGTCGGGCAGGTCGACGGGCTGGCACCGCAACCCGGCGGGTCGTTGCTCGCGAGCGCGGGTGCGGCAGAGGAGGTGCTGCTGTGGGACCTCACCGACGAGACCCGGCCGGCCGAGGTGTCGGTCCTGCACGCGGGCGGAAAGATCTTCGGTGCGTCCATCGCGTTCAGCCCGGACGGCAAGTTGCTGGCGGGCGCGGAGACCAGGACGACTATCTGGAGCATCGACGCCGCGCAGGCGCTCGCCAGGCTGTGCGCCGACTCGCCGGCGATCACCGAAGCCGAGTGGCGGCAGTACCTTCCCGACGACCCCTACGACCCGCCCTGCGCGTGAGAGGGAGCACCCGTGCGCATCGCACTCATCGCCCTGACCGCCTTGCTGATCTCCTCCTGCTCGGGCCCGCAGATCGGGGAGAAGATCACCGCGGCACCGCAGGAGAGCAGGACAACCGTGAGCACGACGACCACGACCTCGTCCGTCGTGAGGCCGACGCTCGGGCCTGCGAGCGACATCAAGGCGGTCGACTGGCGGAACTCCAAGCTGCCCGCCGGGTTCTGCGACGTGCAGGAGCTGGTCCAGTTCCGCGACGCCGAAGGCACCGGGTCGTCGGGTAGGTGGGGGCAGGTGCACCTTTTCGCCGCGTACGACCCGAAGCGCGTCGTCTACGGGGACATCGACGGCGACGGGAATGACGAAGCCGCCGTCGACGTGGGGTGCGACAACGGTGGTGGCACCGCGAGTGGTCAGCTCGCGTTCGGGTACGCCGTCGTCACCGTGCGGAACGGGTCGCTGGAGGTGGTCGGTGAGGTCAGCTCGACGACGATGCGGGACGACTCTCCGCACGTGCCGCTGCTCTCCGAGCCCCGGTTCGACAAGGGCTCGATCACGGTGAAGGAGTCCTGGTACCGGCCGAGCGACGCGACGTGCTGCCCGAGCGGCGAGGCCCGGACCACCTGGCGGCTGAGCGACAGCACGCTGAAACCGGATCCGGCCGTGCAAGTGTCATAGTGCTCCGATGAGTCCTCGCAACACAGGCGTAACGAGGGCTTGACCCAGGTAGTTGTGGTTGAAATCATCGGACCTCTCGCCGCCGCCCCGACGAGAAAAGCGATGGTCATGGCACTACGACGTTTGTGTGCGGCTGTGGTGGCCGCGCTGCTCGCCGGCCTGCTGACGGTCGCGCTTCCGGGCGCGGCGCAGGCCGAGGTGCAGCACCCGAGACAGGAGTGGCTGCGCAAGTCCACCGCCGGGTTGTTCCTGCACTGGGGCATGTTCACCGCTCCGAAGCACCTGAACTGCGCCGAGTGGGAGCGTGACGTCACCGGCGGCGGGTGGACGCCCGACTACTGGATCGACGAGGCGCGCAAGCTCGGGGCCTCCTACGTCGTGCTCGCCACGTTCCACAGCAGGCTCGGGTACGCGCGGCCGTGGCCGTCGAAGATTCCCGGAAGCTGTGCCACGCAACGGGATCTGCTCGGTGAGCTGGTGAAGGCGGGCAAGGCCAAGGACGTCAAGGTCATCCTCTACATGACCGACGATCCGCAGTGGCACAGCGAGCAGGGCGTGCAGATGCTCGACTCAGCCGCCTACTCCTCCTACAAGGGTGAGCAGGTCGACCTCACCACGCGCGAAGGGTTCGGCAAGTACAGCTACGACCTCTTCTTCGAGGTCATGAAGAACTACAACGACCTCGCCGGGTTCTGGATCGACAACGACAACGAGTACTGGGAGCGCAACAAGCTCTACGAGCAGATCCGGCAGCTTCAGCCCACCTGGTTGTTGAGCAACAACAACGAGGACACGCCGATCATGGACACGGTCTCGAACGAGCAGAAGACCGGCATGTTCCCGTCCTACGACTACCCGGCCGCGACGTTCACGCCGATGCCGCGCCTGTCCGAGGCCTGCTACAAGCTGCCCAACACCGGCGACTGGTGGTACGACGGCGGCAACCACGCCGTCGACACGCGGCTCAACACCGGCCGCTACGTCACCAACGCGGGGTCGTCGATCAAGTCGTTGATGGCCGAAACGCCGATGGTGAACGGGAAGATGCCCGCGCAGCAGGAGGCGTACAACAACTTCATGGCGTCGTGGGTGCCGCCGATCCGCGAGTCGATCCAGGGCGTCGAGGGCGGCGGGTACCTGTACGGCGGGATGCAGCCGGGGTTCTGGAACGACGGTGCGCACGGCGTGATCACGATCAACCCCAGGACCGGCAAGCAGTACGTGCACGTGGTCACTCGTCCGCGCGCTGACTTCGTTCGCTTGCGGGACAACGGTTATCGCGTCACCGGCGTCACCGATCTGCGCACCGGCGAACGGATGCGGTTCTCGCAGTCGGCCGGGTACCTGACGATCCAGGGCATCACGAAGTGGGACGAGTACGACACCGTGTTCGCCGTGGAAACCGCTGGGCAGCAAGGCTTCTACACCGGCGTGAAGGCCTCGGCCACGTCGTCGGAGAACGGGTTCCCGGCCTCGAACCTGACTGACGGCAGCTACGAGACCTATTGGGACGCCAACGCCGCCCAGCCCGTCTCGATCTCGCTGGACCTCGGGCGGCGCAAGCAGGCGGCGTTCCTCGCGATCAACCAGCGCGAGTCGTCGCCGACGCACGCCCGCGTGTCGTTCGGCCGGCCGGAGGACTCCAGTCGCATCAAGGACTACCAGCTGACGGCGTCCGTCGACGGACGCGACTGGTGGCACGTGCGCAGCGGTGCGCTGCCTTCCGCGCGTGGCACGCAGTTCATCGACATCGGGTCGCAGGAGGCGCGGTTCCTGAAGCTGACCGTGGTCAACACCTGGGGCGGTCCACAGGCCCCGGTGTACTTCAAGGAGCTCAAGATCGACGAGATCCGGGTCGGTCACAGCTATCCGCGGGGTTTCCGCGACAACCCGCTGGAGGCCGAGGACGCGTCGCGGTCCGGATCGGTCCGCAGCGAGTTCTGCGAGGCGTGTTCCGGCACTCGGCAGGTGACCGGGTTCGGTGGTGGCGAGCGCGATGCCGTGACCTATCGCGATGTTTCCGTTGCGACGGCAGGAACTTACGGCCTGCGACTCGACCTGACGGCCGCCGAGGCGGCCGGCGTGTCGGTGTCGGTCAACGGTGCGGCACCGGTTTCCGTTGCGGTGCCGAAGGATCGTCCTGACGTACCCGCTCCGACGTCGGTCGCGGTGCCGTTGAACGCGGGCCGCAACACCGTGAAGGTCTTCGGCACTGGCAGGCTCGGGCTCGACCGGATCTCGGTCGGCGGGCTGCCGCCGGCGAGCTACACGCCGAAGACGACGCTGACCGTGGAACCCCACGGCGTGCAGTGGGTCGCGCCCGGTCAGCAGTCCGTGAAGATCACCGCACGGCTGCGTCTCGACGCCGACGACCAGATCGACGCCGTGTCGCTGGCGCCGGTGGTCCCCGCCGGGTGGACGCTGACCGGCGCACCCGCCACCCGCACGTCGATGCGGCTCGGGAACCTCCTCGAAGGCGTCTGGACCGCGGTGTCGCCCGCCGGTGCCGACGTGGGCTCGGTGAGCATCCCGGTGAACGCCACGTTCGGGCTGCTGGGCTCCGAGCGCAAGGTGTCGGGTGCGGTGCCGGTGCGCACCAGGCCCGCCGACCGGGTGTTCGTGCGGGAGGCGGAGGACTCGGCCAACCAGTTCGGCAGCACCGGGCTGACGAGCTGCGGGGCGTGCTCGGGCGCGGAGAAGGTGCGCAACATCGGTGGCAGTCCGGACGCCGCCGTGGTGTTCCCGAACGTCACGGTGCCCGCCGCCGGCGCGTACCGGCTGTTCATCACCTTCACGGTCAACGGGCCGCGGTCGTACTTCGTTTCCGTGAACGGTGGCGCGCCGGTCGAGGTCAAGCTCAACGGCGTCGGCAACAACACGCCGTACGTGACCGAGGTCCCGGTGACGCTGAACGCGGGCGCGAACACGATCAGGTTCGGCAACGACAGCGCCGGTGCTCCCGACCTGGACCAGATCGCGATCGGCTGACCTGAGCGGCACCCTGCGCGAGCGGGGTGCCGTTCTCAGCTGTCCTGTCGCATCATGGGGAAATGCTGGATGCACTGCGGCGACAGCTGAGCGAGTCGTTGTTCGAGCGGGTCGCGGGTCCCGACCGCGAGCGGCACGCGCGCCGGATCCACGAGACGCCCGGACCGCGCATGTTCGCCGACGACCGCCCGATCCGGCACGTCCACGCGGACCACGCCATGTTCATCGGCGGGCTGAGGGCGTTGTTGCTGCAGTCGTTGCACCCGCTGGCGATGGCCGCGGTCGCCCAGCACTCCGACTACCGCACCGATCCGTGGGGACGGTTGCAGCGCACGAGCCTGTTCATCGGCGTCACCACCTACGGCACGCTCAGCGACGCGCACAAGGCGATCGAACGGCTCGGGCGCGTGCACGAGCACATCCACGGCACCGCGCCGGACGGTCGTCCGTACCGCGCCGGCGACCCGCACCTGCTGACCTGGGTGCACGTGGCCGAGGTCGACAGCTTCCTGCGCTGCCACCGCAAGTACGGCGAGAAGCCCCTCGACTCCTACGACGAGTACGTGGCCGACATGGCCGTGATCGCGGACGCGATGGGCATCCCGGACCCGCCGCGCACGACCGCCGAGCTCGACGCCGCGCTCAACTCCTACCGCCCCGAGCTCAAGGGCACGCCCGAAGCTCGGGAAGCGGCGAAGTTCCTGCTGCTCAAAGCCCCTCTGCCGGTGCTGGCGCGCGGGCCGTACGGGATCCTGAGCGCCACGGCCGTGGCGAGCCTGCCGGTGTGGGCGCGGATCCCGTTGCGACTGCCGTACCTGCCGATCGCCGAAGCGACGGGTGTGCGGTTCGCGGGTCACGCGTTGATGCGCGGCCTTCGGTGGGTCACGGGCTGAGGAAGTCCATCACCAGGGGAGTGGCCACCGCGCGGAACTCCTCGAAGTAGCCGTGGCGTGCACCCTCGATGAGGTGCGTGCGCGCGCCCGGAATCCGCTCGGTGATGAGCGGAGCGTTCGCCGTGGGGTTGAAGATGTCGTCGGTCCCGTGCACCACGAGGGTCGGTGCGGTGATCGACGGCAGCACGTCCCACGCGTCGTGCTCGGCGCTCGCGAAGAGGTGCCTCTTACGGGCGTGCGGCGGCATGGCCGGGTCTCCGAGCGTGTTGAACGGCCCGCGGTACGACGGCGTGTACATCAGCGCTTCCAACGCCTTGCGCGCCTTCATCGCGTCGACCTGCGCCAGCGACCTGCGCACCTCGGCGCTGCGCTCGATCGCGTGCGAGCCGCCGGGGGAGGTGCAGCCGAGCACCAGCCGGTCGACGCGTTCGCCGTGCGAGGCGGCGAGCCACTGCGCGATCCGGCCGCCCATCGACGTGCCGTAGACGTGCGCGGAGCCGATGCCCGCGTCGTCGAGGACCGCGACGCAGTCCGACGCGAAGAGCTGGGTGCTGTACGGGGCGTCGGGTTTGTCGCTGGCACCGGTGCCGCGGTGGTCGGTGACGATCGTCGTGAACCTCGCGGCGAAGTCCGGGCGCACCTGCGTCCACCAGCGCGACGAGTTGGACTGACCGGCGATCAGCAACAGCGGAGGCCCGGAGCCCTCGACCGAGTAGAAGAGCCTGGTTCCGTCGGCGGCACGAGCATGAGGCACGACTGGACAGTCTAGAACCTTGACTCGGTGGTAGATGGTCTAGTCCAATTCGAGGTGACCCCCTGCCGGCCGCCAACGCGTAGGACGGAGCAGCCGATGCTGTTCGCTCGAATATCCGCGGTGGCCGCACTGGTGCTCGGCACCGTGATCGTGAGCCTCGCCCCCGCCAGTGCCGCCGGAGTCACGGCGACGCTGACCAAGCAGTCCTGGGACACCGGGTACACCGCGACGGTGACGATCAAGAACGAGACCAGCGCGCCCATCAGCTCGTGGAAGGTCGAGTTCGACTACCCCGCGTCGACCTCGGTCGGTGCCTACTGGGACTCGCTGCTCACCAAGAGCGGCAACCACTACGCGTTCGTCAACCGCGAGTACAACGGTTCCGTCGCGCCCGGTGCCAGCGTCACGTTCGGCTTCAACGCCACCGGCACCGCCGATCCGGCCAACTGCAAGATCAACGGTGGGGCCTGCACGGGTGGTGGCACCTCACCGACGACGACCACCACAACGACGACGACCACGACTACTACGACGACTGGGCCGCCGCCCACCGGCAGCCTGCCGCGCAAGGTTCTCGTCGGCTACCTGCACGCCAGCTTCGCCAACGGTTCCGGCTACATCCGCATGAAGGACGTGCCGGACGAGTGGGACGTCATCAACCTCTCGTTCGCCGAACCCACCAGCGCGACGAGCGGTGAGCTGTGGTTCAGCCAGTGCTCGGTCGCGGAGTGCCCGAACGTCGAGTCCGAGGCCGAGTTCATCGCCGGCATCCGCGCCCAGCAGCAGAAGGGCAAGAAGGTCCTGATCTCCATCGGCGGTCAGAACGGCCAGGTGCGGCTCGAGACCGCGGCGGCGCGTGACGCGTTCGTGCGGTCGGTCGGCGCGATCATCGACAAGTACGGGCTGAACGGGCTCGACGTCGACTTCGAGGGCCACTCGCTGTCGTTGAACGCGGGCGACGTCGACTTCCGGAACCCCACGACGCCGGTGGTCGTGAACCTGATCTCCGCGCTGCGGTCGCTGAAGTCCCGCTACGGCGCCAGCTTCGTGCTCACCATGGCGCCGGAGACGTTCTTCGTGCAGGTCGGCTACCAGTTCTACGGCGGCGCCGGTGGTGGTGACGCGCGCACGGGCGCATACCTGCCCGTGATCGAGGCGATGCGCAACGACCTGACGTTGCTGCACGTGCAGGACTACAACTCCGGACCCGTGATGGGCCTGGACAACCAGTACCACAACATGGGTGGCGCGGACTTCCACGTGGCGATGACCGACATGCTGCTAGCCGGCTTCCCGGTGCGCGGTGACACGTCGAAGGTCTTCGCGCCGTTGCGCCAGGAACAGGTCGCGATCGGCCTGCCCGCCGCGCTGTACGCGGGCAACGGATTCACGTCCGTTGCGGACGTCCACACCGCGCTCGACTGCCTCACCAAGGGGTCGAACTGCGGCAGCTACCGCCCGAAGGGCGTCTACCCCAACCTGCGCGGCCTCATGACCTGGTCGATCAACTGGGACAAGTACAACAACTACGAGTTCTCCAAGTCCCACAGGGCTTATCTACCCCGATGACGGCGTGGGGGCGGCGCCGCGCCGCCCCCATCCCCAGTCACGCCAGCGTGGACCAGAACTCCAGTTCATAGGCCTGGAGAAGGCGGCCGTAGCGCCACGCGTGCTTCGGCTGCCAGCCTGAGTCCAGGGCGGCCTGGACGGCCGCGAGCGCGCGTTCCTCCAGCTGCGGGGCGGGCGTGGCGAAGAAGTCCACGAACGCGCACGCCTCGTCGCCGAACCCGTAGTGCTCGCGCAGCCCCTTCGCCATGCGGGCGCAGTAGCCGCCCCACGCGGTGAAGTTGGCCAGGATCGCGAGGATCACGTCGGTCGGTTCGCCGTTGAGCGCCATCCACGCCTGGAACGCCGGGTAGGCCTGGCAGCCGGGGAAGGGCTCGTAGTTCTGGAAGTCCTTCGACGACATGCCGGCGGCGTTCGCGAGCGGCTCCAGCATCGGCAGCACGAGCTCCTCACCGCCCGCCAGCAACGTGAAGAAGCCCCGCGCGTTCGGCTCGCTCGCCTTCGACGCCAGCGCGAGGAATGTTCGCCAGTCCGACGACACGATGTGGTTCTCTTCCGCGGCGAACGTGGCGATCACGGCCCGCGGTGCTTCGCCCGTTTCGATCAGCTTGACCACGAGGTTGTCGTGCTCACCGGGGTGCAGCTCCGTCCGGATGCGCGTGACCAGCTCTTTTGCGTTCATGGACCACGATTCTTCCGCACAGGAGAAATCGTTCGCCAGAACGGCGCGCGGTCGGGGACCATCTTCGCTCGTGGCTGAACACACCTACCGAGTACTCGTCCGCGGCCGCTTCGCCGACCTGACCGACGACCAGCGCGCCGGCTTGCGGGAGCGCCTCGAGGGCTTCGACTTCCTGCGCAGCGGCGGGTTCACCGAGGACGGCGCGCTGACGTTCGACGAGAAGCTCGACTTCTTCAGCTACCGCGTGATCCTCACCGCCGCCGACAAGCCGGACGACGCGGGACTGCGGCGCGCGACCACGGCCCTCGACGCGCTGGGCGTCGACTACCGGGGCCTGCGCGCCACCGTCACCGACATGGACGAGATGAAGATCAACCGGCCGAAACGGCTGGGCTGAGCGCGGTTTCGAGCACGGCAGCGGCGTCCAGGGCCAGGTCCTCCCGGTACATCCGGGAGATCACCTGGACGCCGGTCGGCAGTCCGTCGCGCAGCCCGGTCGGCACCGCGACCGCCGGCAGCCCGGCGAAACTGGTCGCCTCGCACAGCTTCGTCGCCTCGAAGTACCCGGCGAGCGCCTCGGGGCTGCGGCGGTCCTGGTCCGGCTCGTAGGACGGGATCGTAGACACGGGGCCGACCAGCACCGGCCAGCGGTCGAGCAACCGAGCCCACTCGCGCTGGACTGCGAGCCGGGTGGCCGTCACCGCGAGGAACTCCGCCAGGTCGAGCGCCGGCCGGACCTTCAGCAGGTGGCGGGCGTTGAGGGCGACTTCCTCACCGGCGAACGCGGCGAACTGCTCGTACCCGAGCGCGATCGGCGTGGCGATCATCCGCAACGACAGCTCCGCCGCCTCGTCCACGCGCGGTGCCTCGACCGGTTCGACCTCGTAACCGGCGTCCACCAGGCGTTTCGCGGCCTCCTCGACCACCGGGTCACCCGGTACGAAGCCCGCCATCCTCGGAGCCGGTGGGCCGGAGGCGGGCACCGGCACGACGCGAGGGTCGGCAGGGTCCGCGCCGCACAGCAGGTCGTGCACCAGCCGCAGGTCGGCGACGGTGCGGGCGAGCGGGCCCTCGACCGTCATGACCTGGGTCGGGAACGACGGGTCGGCCTGACCGAAGACCGCACCCTGCGGATAGCGGCCGTAGCTCGGCTTCAGCGCACAGACGCCGTTCAGGAACGCCGGCAGCCGCAACGATCCACCGCTGTCGTTGCCGATCCCGAAGCGCACCATGCCCGTGGCCACCGCGACCGCGTCACCACCGGAGCTGCCGCCGGGTGACTTGGAGGCGTCCCACGGGTTGACGGTGTGCCCGGCCAGGTCGCTGCACGTGTGCATGCCGCGGGCGTTGAGCGTCGGCATGTTCGCGTGCCCGACCGGTGTGGCTCCTGCGGCCCGCAGCCGTGCCACGATCGGTGCGTCCGCAGTCTTCATGTTGCCGGTCAACGACTTCAGGCCGTGCGTGGTGGCGGTGCGCGCGACGTCGATGTTGGCCTTGACGGAGAACAACGCTCCGGCGAGCGGGCCGGTCGCGTCGTCCGGCACGTCGAACACGGTGGTCAGGGCATTGTAGATCGGGTTCAAGGTTTCGATGAGCTGCAACTGCTCGGTGAACATCCCCATGCTCCAGTCTATGCGGACCGGAGCACGGGGATGCGCGGTCGTAACCGCTCAGCGGAACATCACGGGTAATTCGCCAGGTAGGCCTCTGTCGACCCGGCAGTCACCCTTCCACCCGAGTTGTTGATGATGTGCTCGATGGTGCCCTTGCCGCCCAACGAGATCGTCACCATGCTGTGGAACTTCACCCCCGGCGTCTGAGGCACCTCGAACGCCCGGTCCGCCACCACGCTCGGGTTGGCGTTGGCGAAGATGTAGCTGCCCAGGCCCCACGCCTCGTGCGTCGTGACGTTGTTGGAGACCTTGTACGCCGCGTAGCCGCGCGTCGAGCCGTTCATCCACGCTGCCTGGTTGGGCACCTCGTACGGCATTTCGTTCTGGTAGAAGTATGTCCGGCCGCCCTGGCCGTTCCAGATGGTCTGGTACTTCTGGTAGTGCTCGACGAACAAGCCGTACATCGTCACGTTGCTGCCGTTGACGATGAGTCCCGTGTCGGCCTTGTTGAGGTCCCATCCGACGCCGTCGCGGTGGTCGGCACGCCACAGCCAGAGGTGGTCGCCGATCACGTCGGAGGAGTTGACCACCAACGAGGTCGTGGCACGTCCGACGGCTGAACCGCCGATGCGCACGTACAGGTCGTGCACCGACGTCGGGTTGGCCTGGTGGCGTGCGGAGCTGCCGGGTGCGCCGATCTGCATCAGCAGCGGTGAGTTCGTCGGGGCCGCGTCGAGCAGCAGGCCCGCGACCTTCACACCGTCCACATCGGCCACGTCGAGCGCCATGTTGCCGTTGGTGGGCATGACGGTCGCCAGTCCGAGGCCCATCACCACGGTGTCGGGGCGCGTGACCCGGATGGGCTCGCTCACCTGGTGGATGCCCGGCGTGAGCAGCAGGTGCTTGCCGGCCGCGAGCTGCTGGTTCATCGTCGCGGCCGAAGTGCCCGGCTTGGCGATGAAGAAGTTCGACAATGGGATGTTCGTGCCCTGCTGGTTGCCGCCGGCCCACGTCGTGCCACTGGAGTTGGAGCGCAGGGCCGGGACGAACACGTTGTAGTTGCCGGCGGTGTCGATGTTCAGGAACGGCTTCTCACGCACGACAGGGGTTTGCGCGACGTTCGTGTACGGCGGCTCGGGGAACGAGGTCTGCGGGGCGTTGCGGGCACCGACGAAGACCATGTTCCAGTTCTCGCCGGTCCACGAGCCCCACTCGGTGTTGCGCGACAGCCACTGCTGCTGGCTGCCCGACCGCACCTGACCGGTGACCACGGAGTCGGCCAGGAAACCACCGCTGGACCAGCCGTTGTCGTCGAGCTGCATGTTGCCGTAGACGTGGGTGCGGCGCATCGCGGAGGCCTGCGAGACGGCCCACGTGTTGGTGCCGCCCGGCGGCCGGATCGCGAGGTTCTCCGCGCCGCGCCAGAAGTTGTGCGTCGCGTTGCCCTGGAACCAGTCGGCCTCGACGTGCACCTGGCCGTTGATGTTCACCTGGTCGGGGTTCAGGCCGAGCCCGAGCACCTGGGTGACGAAGCCGATGTTTACGTCGACGTTGTAGTTGCCGGGCTTGAAGAAGATCGCGAACCGGCGTGCGTCGTACTGACCCTCTTCCTGCTGCCGGAAGACGTCGTTGAGCCGCGACTGGATGGTGCTCGCGGGCATCGACGGGTCGAAGATCAGCACGTTCGGGCCGAAGTCCGGCTGCGTCGGGTCGGGCGGCGAGGAGGTCGTGAGCCTGAACGCCTGGGCGTTGGTCCCGTTGCAGGTGTACTGGACCAGCTGGACGTCGTTGGTGGTCGCGCCGGGCACGTCGAGGCACTTGCCGCTGTGCCTGCTCACGAACCGGTAGGTGTCGGTGCCCACCTGTTCCGGGCGCCACTGCTGGTTGTTCGCGTTGAAGTTCTGCCACATGTGGATCAGCGCGTTGTCCGCGGCCGACACGTTCGAGACGTCCCAGACCGCGCCTTCACCGACCGTGTAGTAGCCGTCGCTCGTGGGCGTGAAGGTCCACTTCTGCCCAGTGCACCCTTGTTGGCGGAGTTGTGCGCCGTTCGCCGATCCAAGCGACTCCACGCACTTTCCGCTGCCGACGTTCGTCACCTGATAAGCGGTTCCGGGCACCACGTCGGCCTGCGCCGCGACCGTCCACACAGGAACGACCGCTGCTGCCGCCAACGCTGCCACCAGCAGGGGGATTCTCACGGCTCACAGGGTGGGGGCGGTTTGTTGCAACCGTCAACGAACCTAACTGTTTCCGGTCGTGTTCCGGTATTGACAAATCAATTTGTCAAATGGGACCGTGCTGGGCGTGGAGCTGTCGCCGTTGCGCCGCTCGCTGCTGGAGCTGCTGAAGTCGCCCGCGTCGGCGACCCAGCTGGCGGCGGCCCTCGACCTGCCGCGGCAACGGGTGAACTACCACGTCCGGGCGCTGGAACAGGCAGGACTCGTCGAGCTGGTCGAGGAGCGGCAACGGCGCGGCTGCGTCGAACGCGTGCTGCGCGCCCGGCCGGGCCGTGAGATCGCCGCGGACGTCCAGGACCAGTTCGCCGCGACGCACCTGGTGTCGGTGGCCGCGGACACCGCGCGTGAGGTGGAACGGATGTCCGGCGCCGCCGCGGCTGCGGGAAAACGCTTGCTCACCTTCACGGTCGAGACGGCGGTCCGCTTCGGCGCGCCGGGTGACGTCCACGAGTTCACGAGCGACCTCGCCGAAGCGGTGCGGCAGATCGCGTTGAAGTACGACACCGACTCCGGCCGCCCGTACCGGGTGGTCGCCTTGGGCCATCCAGGAGTGTCCGATGAGCGATGAGGGCGTCAGAATCGAGATCACCGTGGCCGCGCCGGTCGACGAGGTGTGGGAGTCGTTCCGCGACAAGCAGAAGATTCTGCACTGGCACGGCTGGGAGTACGACGGCCTGGAGCAGGAGATCGACGGCACGTTCTTCACCGACGCGGAGGAGACGGGCGCGCACGCGCTGTCCATCCACGGGCACGACACGTTCACGCTGACCCCGGTCCCGGAAGGCACGCGGGTGGTGCTCACGCGTGCGCCCAAGGGCACGTTGCCGGAGTGGGACGAGTACTACGACGACATCACCGAAGGCTGGATCACCTTCCTTCACCAGCTGAAGTTCGCGCACGAGTACCAGCCCGGACGGGCTCGCCGCACGTTGTTCTGGCCTCACGAGGTGTCGTTGGGGATCTCGGGGAAGCCGTTCTTCGAGTCAGCTCATCAGCGCGGGGTCGTGGTGGAGGAGTGGGGGCCGGGGCTGTTGATCACCTCGCCGAAGGTGTCCGTCGCGACGACCTACGGGGTGTCGGACGACGAGCTGGAGGTGTTGCGCCAGAAGGGCGGCGCGTCGTGAGGTGAGTCAGCGCCACAATCGATCGATGGAGGCTGACGACTTCCGCGGACGGCTCGTGCCCGGCGCCGACCTTCGCGGAGTCACCTTTCCTTCCTTCGACGACCTGCACGGCACAAACCTGCACGGCGCGGACCTCCACGACGCGAACCTCGAGCCAGTCGGCAACCGGGGTGACGGTTTTGGCGCGGGACTCTGCAGCGCCGATCTGTCCGGAGCCGATCTTCGCGGGGCTCGGCTCGGATGCCCCGACTTCAACGGAGCGAATCTCCGCGGCGCGAACCTCTCCGGGCTCGATCTCGGACGGCGTGGGCAGTTCGACATGACCGACTTCGGCCGTGCCGACCTCACCGGTGCCGACCTGTCCGGCATCAACGTCGACGGCGGTAGCTTCGCGCGCGCACTTCTCGACGCGGCCGACCTCACCGGCGCCGTGCTCACCTCCTGCTGGCTGCGCGAGGCCAGTCTGGTCGGCGCGAGCCTCGTCCGAGCAGATCTCTGGAAGGCGAACCTCACCTCCGCCGACCTGCGCGGCGCGGACTTCACCGACGCGCTGCTCCCCATGCCTGCCGGGCGGCTGGACCTCGAGGTGTTCGGTGGCGCCCGCTTCGACTCCTCCACGCGCTGGTCTGAGAGGACGCGCGCCCTGGCCCTGGCCAACTCGGTCGCCGTCCCCGACGGCACTCATGTGATCAACACACCGCCTGCGCCACCCGCACCGCCTGTCCAGAAACCCCGGCGCCTCCAGAAGGCAGCAGGCCGCGTGGTCGCGTTCGTGTGCGGTGCCGGCCTGACGATCATGGCGGCGCTGACCGTGACCGGCGACGTCGTCTGGGTGAACGGTGCCGGTGAGCCCATCACCAACATCTTCGTCCGCCTGCTGACAGGGCTGCTCTACGGCTTCTGGGGGTTGGGCATGGTGGGCGCCGGCATCCTCGGGTTCCCGGAGGAGTCGCACAGCAGTTCCAGCGGCAGCTCCGGTGGCGGCGTCGGCTTCGACGGCGACGACGGTGGCGGCTGCGGCATCTTCGTCGACTGAGATCAGGTCCCGGTCGACCCGAAGAACCGCGCCAGGAAGTCGTTGCGGAACACGCCCTTCGGGTCGTGCTCCCGCAGCAGCGCCCGGAACGAGTCCCACTGCGGGTAGCGCGCCGCCAGCAACGTCGGTGGCACGGTGAAGAGCTTGCCCCAGTGCGGACGCGGCGCGATGGCCTCCTCCAGGCGTGGCAGCAGGGCCAGCACGGCCGGGGTGTTCGGCACCCAGGTGAAGTGGATCGCCAGGCTCTCGCGGTCGTGGGCCGGGCTGAGCCACTGCGGCTCGGCGGAGATCGTGCGGATCTCGCAGGCCTGGACGAGCGGCGAGATCACCGTGGACATCTCCGCCAGGGCCCGCAACGCCGTCACCGCGCGGGTGCGGGGGACGAAGTACTCGGTCTGCAGCTCCTCTCCCACGGACGGGGTGAACTCGGCGCGGAAGTGGGGGAGGCGCTCGTGCCACGGGCCGGGCACGCCTCCCTGCTGGGTGCAGTGCACCGGTGGCTGGCCGACGACCGGGTGGCGCGGGCCCGAGGCCGCCTGGCCGGGGAAGGCGAAGGCCGGATCGCCGACGCGGTGCTTCACCCAGAGGGTCGCGCCGCCCTGCCAGTCGACGAACGCGCTCACGCTGTACGCGCCGTCGAAGATCTGCTCCAGCGAGGTCAGCAGCGTGGTCCAGGCGACGTCCTCGTAGACGGTCTGCTCCACCTGGAACGACGGCACGACGTCCAGCGTCACCGTGGTGACCACGCCCAGGCCGCCCAGCGACACGGCGGCGCCCGCGGAGGACAGTTCGACGACCGAGCCGTCGCCGCGCATCACCTCGACGGACCGGACCGCGCCGGCGAGGGAGCGGCTGCCCGAGCCGTGGGTGGCGGTGGCGATCGCGCCCGCGATCGTGATGTGCGGCAGGGACGGCAACGTGTGCAGCGCGAGGCCCGAGGACTCCAGCAGCACGGCGAGTGTCGCCAGGGTCGTGCCGGCGCTGACCCGCACCGTGGCACCGTCGACCTCGAAGACCTGGGGCATGGCCGACAGGGACACGAGCGTGCCCGCCGTGTCGGCGATCGGGCTGAACGAGTGCCCGGAGCCGACCACGTGCACGGCGGACGAGCCGCGCACGGTCGCCCGCAGTTCATCGGCCGACGTCGGTTCGACTACCTGCGCCGCGGTGAACGTGACGTTGCCCGCCCAGTTGGTCCTCATATGCACACGGTAAGCGTCCAAAACGGGTTGCGGGCGGTGGCAGGGTGGATCTTCGTGGGAAACGACGTGCGGAAGCTCCGCGACCTGGCAGACCTGGTCACCCCGATGACGCTGCGGGTCGCGGTCACCCTCGGCCTGCCCGACCGCCTCCGCGAGAACGCCGCGACCACAGACCTGGCGGCAGAACTCGGCGTCGACCCGACGGCTCTCGGCCTCCTGCTCAACCACCTGACCACGCTCGGTGTCGTCGAACGCACCGCGACCGGCCACCGCACCACGGAGTTCGGCGCACTGCTCTGCACGGACGCCGGCAACGGGCTGAACAACCTGCTGCACCACGACACCGCCGCCGGACGCGCCGACCTGGCGTTCATCGACCTGATCCACAGCGTCCGCACCGGTGAAGCCGCCTACCCGCTGCGTCACGGCCAGGACTTCTGGACCGACCTCGCCGAACAACCGCACCTGCGCGAGGCGTTCGACCGGCAGATGACCGACCGGATGCGCGACTGGATCCCGCAGGTCGTGGCCAACTTCGACTGGTCGCGCTTCGGCACGCTCGTCGACGTCGGCGGTGGTCACGGCACGCTGCTCGCCGCGATCCTCACCGCGCACCCCGGGATGCGCGGCCACCTGGTCGACCTCGAGGAGACCGCCGCGGGCGCACGGGAGCTGCTCGGTGATCGCGCCGAGGTGACCGGGGGCAGTTTCTTCGGCCCGCTGCCCACCGGTGGTGACGCCTACCTGCTGTTCGACGTCCTCCACGACTGGGACGACGAGCAGGCCCACCGGATCCTCGCCCGCTGCGTCGAGGCGATGCCCGAGCACGGACGGCTGCTCGTCATCGAATCCCTCGGAGGTGTGGGTGGTGGAACCTGGTTCGACCTGACCATGCTCGTGCACTTCGGCGGGCGCGACCGGCTGCTCGAAGACTTCACGGAACTGGCCTCAGCACACGGATTGGCCCTCGAATCAGTAACTGAGGTGACCACTGGGCGCAGTCTGCTCGAATTCCGCAAACATCCGATCTAAAGTGGGAGCGGGCCGCCGCCTGAGGACGAGAGGACTCCTGATGCGAGCGGTCGTGGCAGCCCTGTTGATCGTGCTGAGCGCGGCACCCGCGCACGCGGCGCCGGAGATCAGTGTGAGAGTGGATTCGGCGAGCGTGAGCCGGGTCGGCAGGGACTTCGCCGGCTTCAGCTACGAGAAGGACCGGGTCGGCGCGCGGATGTTCAACGCCCGCAACGCAGGCCTGGTTCGCCTCTTCCGCCTGCTCGGCCCGAGCCTGTTGCGGATCGGCGGCAACCTGGTGGACATGACCACCTGGAACCCGGACGGCCCCGGCGGCAGGGCGGAGGAGGTCACCCCGGCGGACGTCCGCGAGCTCGCGCTGTTCGCGAAGGCCACGGGCTGGAAGGTCGTCTACGGCATCAACCTCAAGACCAACACGCCGGAGAAGGCCGCCGACGAAGCAGAGGTGGCGGCGAGGACGCTCGGCGGCGACCTGGTGGCGTTCGAGATCGGCAACGAGCCGAACGTCTACGTCAAGACGTGGCCGGAGTACGAGGCGCTGTTCACGAAGTTCGCCGACGCCATCAGGGCGAGGGTGCCCGGCGCGCGGTTCGACGGTCCCGGCCAGGCCAACAGCAGCTCGTGGGCGGAGGACTTCGCCCGCACGCAGAAGGACAGGGGAGTGAACATCCTGTCCACGCACGTCTACATCGCGAAGAACACCGAAGCCGACATCACGAAGATGCTGGCGTCGAGCTCCTCCGGCAGGCTGCCCACCATCTCGGCCGCGATGCAGAAGGCCTGGTCCGCCAACGGGATACCGCAGTGGCGCGTCACCGAGGCGAACAACTACTTCCACGGTGGCGCGGACGGCGTCAGCAACGTGCAGGCGGCGGCGCTGTGGTCGCTCGACTACCTGTCGGGTGTCGCGGCGCGGCAGGGTGCGGGCATCAACTTCCACGGCGGCACCTCCACGCAGTTCCCGCTGCACTACTCGCCGATCCGCTACGACGGGCTCAATCCCGTTGGTGTGCAGGCGGTTTACTACGGTGAGCTGTTGTGGAAACTGGCCGGACCCGGTGCCTACCACGCGGCGAGCGTCGCCGGGGCGGACGCGGTCACGGCGTGGGGAATCGGCAACAACGCGTTCGTCAACAACAAGAGCGCGGGCGCGGTGACCGCGACGATCACCTTGCCCGCCAAGGCCCGGCACGCACGGGTCTACGTGCTGACCGCGCCGAAGCTGGACTCCAAGGAGATCACCCTCGCGGGTTCCGAGGTCGACGAGAACGGGAAGTTCACGCCGCGGCCCAAGAACGTGGAGGTGACCGGCACGACGACCAGGGTCGACGTGCCGGCCGGAAGCGCGGTGCTGGTGGTCAGTCGCTGAGCGAGGCGATCCGCTCCTGCGCCTCGGCGAGATCGTCAGGCGTGGGGGCGTCGTCCTGGGTCAGCGCCCGCCGCCAGTAGCCGGCGAACTCGATGTCCTTCTTGGACACTCCCAGCCCGACGAAGTGCCTGCGCAGCGCTCGCACCGCCGACGCCTCGCCGCCGAGCCACACCCACACCGACGACGGGACCTCGACCGCCGACACCACCGAGACCAGGTCCTCGCCTGCACTGCGGTGCACCCAGCGGACACCGGGGACGTCCTGCTCCTCCGCCGGGTCCGCCACCTCGACGAACGCGAGGAAGCGCTGCTCACCGGGCAGCAGTTCCAGCAGTGAGGCGATCGCGGGCAACGCCGTCTCGTCGCCCGCGAACAGCAGCAGGTCCGCGGCGCCGAGCGGCCGGGCGTACTCCGGTGACGGGCCGAACCGGCCGATGACGTCACCGACCCGCGCGGACGCGGCCCAGCGCGAGGCCGGGCCGCCGTCGCCGTGCAGCACGAAGTCGACGGTCAGCACGCCGTCGGCCAGCGACCGGACGGTGAAGCTGCGCATCCACGGCCGTTCGTCCTCGGGCATGTCCATGTACGCCTGGTACCAGGTGCCGACGTCGGGGGAGTCCGACACGTGCGCCGAGCAGCCGGGCTTGGGGAACAACAGCTTCAGCTGCTGGTCCGGCCACGTGCCCACGCCGGACAACCCGTCCCCGCTGAACGTCAGGCGCACCATGCGCGGGGTCAGCGGCCTCACCGAGGTCACGGTCAGCATCACGACAAGTACTCCTTGAGGTGCCGTGCGGTCAGGGTGTCCGAGGCGATGAGCTCAGCCGGTGTGCCGGTGAAGACGACCTGGCCGCCGTCGTGCCCAGCGCCGGGGCCCATGTCGACGATCCAGTCGGCGTGCGCCATCACGGCCAGGTGGTGCTCGATCACGATCACCGTGTTGCCGGCGTCGATCAGCTGGTCGAGCAGCCCGAGCAGCTGGTCGACGTCCGCGAGGTGCAGGCCGGAGGTGGGTTCGTCCAGCACGTACGTGGAAGCCTTCTCCGCCATGTGGATCGCGAGCTTCAGCCGCTGGCGTTCACCGCCGGACAACGTGGTCAGCGGTTGGCCGAGCGAGAGGTACGACAGGCCAACGTCGTGCAGCCGGCTCAGCACGGCGTTCGCCTGACCGGACGGGAAGAAGTCGCGCGCCTCGGCCACGGACATGCCGAGCACCTCGCTGATGTTCTTGCCCCGCAACGTGTAGCGCAGCACCTCGGGCGTGAAGCGCTTGCCCTCGCACTTCTCGCACACCGTCGCGACACCGGCCATCATCGCCAGGTCGGTGTAGACGAGACCGATGCCCTTGCAGTGCGTGCACGCGCCATCGGAGTTCGCGCTGAACAACGCCGCCTTCACGCCGTTGGCCTTGGCGAAGGCCGTCCGCACCGAGTCGAGCAGGCCGGTGTAGGTGGCGGGGTTCGACCTGCGCGAGCCGCGGATGGCCGACTGGTCCACCGTCACGACGTCCGGCCGCCCGCGCAGGGAGCCGTGGATCAGCGACGACTTGCCGGAGCCGGCGACACCGGTGACCACCGTCAGCACGCCGCGCGGGAGGTCGACCGAGACGTCCTTGAGGTTGTTGAGCCTCGCGCCGTTGATCGTCAGGAAACCCTTGGGGGAGCGGAACTCCGGCCGCAGCTTCGCGCGGTGGTCGAGGTGCCGTCCCGTCAACGTGCCGGACGTGCGCAGACCGGCCACGTCACCGGAGTAGCAGACGTGGCCGCCGTGCACGCCCGCGCCGGGACCCAGGTCGACCACGTGGTCGGCGATCGCGATGGTCTCCGGCTTGTGCTCGACGACGAGGACGGTGTTGCCCTTGTCCCGCAACTGGAGCAGGAGGTTGTTCATGCGCTGGATGTCGTGCGGGTGCAGGCCGACGGTCGGTTCGTCGAACACGTAGGTGATGTCGGTCAGCGACGATCCCAGGTGCCGCACCATCTTCACGCGCTGCGACTCCCCGCCGGACAGCGTCGCGGACTCGCGGTCGAGCGACAGGTAGCCCAAGCCGATCTCGACCAGCGAGTCGAGCGTCTCGCGCAACGTCGCCAGCAGCGGTGCGACGGACGGGTCGTCGAGCGAGCGGACGAACTCGGCGAGGTCGCTGATCTGCATGGCGCAGCAGTCCGCGATGTTCACCCCGCGGATCTTCGAGCCGAGCGCGGCCTCGTTCAGCCGGGCGCCCCGGCAGTCCGGGCAGGTCGCGAACGTGACGGCCCGGTCGACGAACGCCCGCACGTGCGGCTGCATCGACTCGCGGTCCTTGGCGAGGATCGTCCGCTGCAGCTTCGGGATCAGGCCGTCGTAGGTGACGTTGGTGCCGCCGACGTTCAGCTTCGTCGTGGGCTTGTACAGGAAGTCGTGCAGCTCCTGCTCGGTGAACTCGCTGATCGGCTTGTCCGCCGGGTACAGCCCGGACTTCGCGAGCACCTGCCAGTACCAGGTGCCGACGCCGTAGTTCGGGGCGTCGATCGCGCCGTCGTTCAACGACTTCGACCGGTCGACGATGGCGTCGACGTCGATCGTGGTGACCTTGCCGAGCCCCTCGCAGGCAGGGCACATGCCCTCCGGCAGGTTGAAGCTGAACGCCCCGGACGTGCCGACGTGCGGCTCGCCGAGCCTGCTGAACACGATCCGGAGCATGGTGTGCGCGTCGGTCGCGGTGCCGACGGTGGAACGGGAGTTCGCCCCCATCCGCTCCTGGTCGACGATGATCGCCGCGCTCAGGTTGCGCAGCGCGTCCACGTCCGGACGCCCGATCGACGGCATGAACGACTGCAGGAACGCGGTGTAGGTCTCGTTGATCATGCGCTGCGACTCGGCCGCGATCGTGCCGAAGACCAGCGAGGACTTGCCGGAGCCGGACACGCCGGTGAAGACGGTCAGGCGGCGTTTGGGGACGTCGAGCGACACGTCCGCGAGGTTGTTCTCCCTCGCCCCGCGGACCTCGATCACGTCGTGGCTGTCGGCGACAGCGTTCACAGCTGCTTCCCCCAAGGATGATTCTTTATGCCGTAAAGTATGAGCCGTTCGAGGTTACTTTAGGCTGTAAGGAGTCGCAACCGTGGTCGTCTACGCAGGTCAGGGCGATCCGCGCCGGTCCATCGAGCTGCTCTGGCGCGGGACGGTTGCGGAGAAGCGGCCCGGCCCGAAGCCGGGCCTGAGCGTGGACGCGATCGTCGACGCGGGCATCGCCGTGGCGGACGAGCAGGGCATGGCGTTCTCGATGCGGGCGGTGGGGGAACGGCTCGGGCGCACCGCCATGGCGCTCTACACCTACGTGCCCGGCAAGAACGAGCTGGTCGACCTGATGTACGACCGCACGATGGCCGAGCTGCCGACGTCCTACCCGCTCGACGACGGCTGGCGGCCCGCCGTCACGCGGTGGGCGCACGACATGTGGGAGTTCTACGGCCGTCACCCGTGGGTGCTGCAGGTGTCGCAGGCACGCCCGGTCCTCGGACCGCACGAGTTCGCGGTGGTCGAGGCGCTGGCCAGGATCCTCGTCACCACCGGGCTGCCCGGTCGTCAGCTGCGCGGCATCGTCGGCGCCATCAACTACTTCGTGCGCGGTGCCGCCCAGACGGTCGCGGAGGCACGTGCCGCCGGCGGCGCGACAGGTGAGGCCGACGAGGAGTGGTGGTACGCGCGGTCCGCCGTGCTGATGGAGATCGAGCCGGACCTGGCGAAGAAGTTCCCGGTGCTGCACCTGCTGGAAAGCGACCGCGAACCCGTCGACCCGGAGCTGCCGTACCTGGAGAACGACGCCGTCGAGAACTTCCGCAACGGGTTGCGGGTGCTGCTCGACGGGATCGAGGGCGCTGTGGCGAAACCGTGACGAAGCACGGACGTTCCCAGTACGTGGAGTCGATGAGATCGTGCCCATGGCAATCGGGAGAGTCCTGGTGGCCGTCGCCGTCGCGATGATGCTGACCTCGCCGAGCACGGCCGCGACCACGTCCCCGGACGACTACAGCCCAGCCGTCATGCGAATGGACTACGCGGTCGGGGACCTGACGGCCCACGTGCACGCGCCACGCACCCTCGTCGGCGCGCGGCCGCTGGTGTTCGGCGTCCACGACGACCTCGCACGGGAGAAGGCACGGCAGGGGTTCGTCGTGGTCGTGGTCGACGACCGCTGGTCGGTGGCGGCGCACGAGGAGCTGTGACGTGAGCTGAACGCGGGCGGCGGGCCTCTGGCGGAACGGTTCGCCGGGTTCGTCGGCAACGTCGCTGTGGCAGAACCGTGACATGGTCCGGACAAGATCCCTACACGCGGGCGATGAGATCTTCGGCATGGCAATCGGAAAAGCCGCGGCCGTCGTCGTGATGGCGATGGCGCTGACCGCGCCGGCCACCTCAGCAGCTCCAGGACAGGACGTCAGAAAGGTCGAGTACTCGCTCGGTGATCGGGCCTTCCAGGTGCCCGGCTTTCACACCGATCCGGACGGCCCCGTCGCGGATCTCGAACTCACCGCGGTCGTGCACGCACCGCGCACGCTCGTCGGCAAACGGCCGCTTGTGCTGCTCGCGCACGGCCTCTGGAAACCGTGCCGCGACGACCAGTGGGTCTGGCCATGTCCGGCCGGGGACGCGTTCCCGAGCTACCGCGGGTACGACTACCTGGGGCAGGAGCTGGCGCGCCAGGGTTTCGTGGTCGTGTCGGTGAGCTTCAACGGCGTCAACGCCGGGGAGATGGGCCAGCCAGCGGACATCGCCAGGGCCGCTGTGATGAGCAAGCACCTCGAGATGTGGCGTGACCTGAACAACGGCACGGGCCCGCTCAGCGGGAAGCTGCAAGGGTTTCGCGGGCACGTCGACCTGACCGACGTCGGCACGCTCGGCCACTCGCGCGGCGGCCGCGGCGCGGTCTGGCAGGCGTCGGACAGCCACGCGGACGCACTGCCCGCCGGGGTCCGGATCAAGGCGGTTCTTCCGCTGGCACCCGCCGGGTACTACGCGCCGAACCCGGAGGCGCCGGAGAACCTCGACTACCGCATCACGAAGATCCCCTTCGCGGTCATGACAGGAGAATGCGACCCGGCGTGGGAACAGGCGAGCTACTACGTCCGCAACGCGCAGGGCCGCAACCTCGTCCCCGTCCACCTGGTCACGCCGAAGCGTGCCAACCACAACTTCTTCAACACCGAGTGGACCTACGACAACGACGGACACTGCCAGGACACCGGTCTGACGCCTGAACAGCAGCGGAAGGTCGCCACCACCTACATCCCGGCGTTCTTCCGCCAGTACCTGTACGGCACTCCGAACCCGATCGTCAGCCGCGGCTATCCCGGCGTCGACGTCGTCACGCATCAACCGATCGGCTAAGCCTCAACACGACTTTAAGGGGTCGCTTCCCCCTTCCGTCACTGCCAGGGTGGGTGGCGGAAGGGGGAAATTCCATGCTCAGAACCACAGCGCTGCTCACGGCAGCGTTAGTAGTGCTGACCGCCTCACCCGCCACGGCACACGCCTCGGCGGACTGGGCCGGATGGCAGAACGACCTCAACGGTTCCCGTCACAACGCCGCCGAATGGCGCATCAACGCGGGCAACACGAGCAAGCTCGAGCTGAAGTGGGCGTTCGCGTACCCCAAGGGCGACTTCAACGCCGTCCGCAGCCAGCCGGCCGTCGTCGGCGACACCGTCTACTTCGGTGGCCCCGACGGGAAGTTCTACGCCCGCGACAAGCGCACCGGGAAAGCCAGGTGGGAGTTCACGCTCCCGGCGGCGCCCCGGTACGCGTTCAACTCCGACGGGCCGACCGTCAGCGACGGCAAGGTCTTCTTCGGCGACAGCGCGGGCAGGCTGTTCGCGCTCGACCAGCGGACCGGCCGCCAGCGCTGGCAGACCCAGATGGACGACACCGTCGCCGCCATCACGACCAGCTCGCCGATCGTCCACAACGGACTGGTGTACGTCGGCACGTCCAGCAGCGAGAACGTGTTGCCGCGCGACTACCCGTGCTGCACGTTCCGCGGTCACATCGATGCCTACGACATCGACACCGGTGCGCTGGTCTGGCGCCACTACACGGTGCCGGAACCGGTCGAGGTCGGCACGTGGCCCAACGGCGCCAAGCGGTTCGAGCCGTCCGGCGCCGGGGTGTGGAGCTCACCGGCGATCGACCGCAGGACCGGCACGCTCTACGTCGGCACCGGCCAGAACTACACCGGCAAGGGCGGCGAGTTCGACTCGCTGCTCGCGCTCGACGCCCGCACCGGCGCGGTGAGGTGGACCAACCAGGTCACCGACGCCGACACGTGGCGCTGGGCGTGCAACGAACCGGATCCCGAGGGCTACTGCCCCGGCCTGAAGGACAACACCAACCTCGACTACGACATCGGCGCGGCACCGACCCTGTTCTCGGCAGGCGGCAGGCAGCTCGTCGGTGTCGGCCAGAAGTCCGGTGTGTACCACGTGTTCGACGCGTCGACCGGTCAGGTCGTGTGGCGGCGGCAGCTCGGTTCGCCGTGGCCCAGCGGCGGCATCGGCGGTATCCAGTGGGGTACGAGCTACGACGGCAAGCGGCTCTACATCGCCACGTACTTCGCGAATCCCGGCAAGCTCTTCGCGGTGGATCCCGCCACCGGCACCGTCCTGTGGGAGACCGCGGCACCCGAGGACGGGTGTTCCACGGGGGGTGCGGCCGGCCAGCCGGGATGTGCGCGGGCGCACGGCGTTCCGGTGTCCAGCACGCCCGGTGTGGTGTGGCTGGGCGCGCAGGACGGCAAGTTCCGCGCGTACAGCACGAAGACCGGCAAGATCCTGTGGTCCCACGACACCGTGCAGGACGTTCGCGGCGTCAACGGACTGACCGGCCGCGGCGGTGTCATGGCCGGTCCCGGCACGGGCGCGGTGGTGTCGGACGGCATGGTCTACGTGCAGTCGGGCTACTCCTCGGACTGGGTCAACCCGCACGGGTCCGTGCTACTGGTCTTCGGTCTGTAGCTTCGCCAGCACGCGTCCGGCCGGCAGACCGGCTTCCGCGTGCAGTCTCACCGAGGTCTGCCAGGCCTCCCGAGCGAGCTCGGCGTCACCCGCGGCCGCGTGGGCGTCGCCGAGCTCCTCGTACGCGGTCGCTTCGAGGGAACGGTCGCCGCCGATCCGGAAGTGCTCCGCGGACCGGGTGAACGCCTCGACGGCCTTCGCGTGCTCGCCCAGCCCGAGGTAGGCGGTCCCGAGGTTGTCCCACGTCTCGCCCTGGCCGAGGACGTGCCCCATCGCCTGCCACATCGGCATCACGCGTTCGCCGTACTCCAGCGCCAACGCGTACTCGCCGAGCTTGCCGTGGCCCCACGCGAGTCCGGTCAGCGCGTTGGCCTGCCCGTACTCGTCGCCGCACTCCTCGAACAACGCCAGGCCGCGCCGCGTGTGCTCCACCGCCTCCGCGATCCTGTCGTCGGGGCACAGCATCGCCATGTTCAGCAGCACGCCCGCCTGGCCCGCCGGGTTGCCCTCGTACACCTCGAACGCCCGCCGCAGCGCCACCTCCGCCTCGGCGTGCCGGCCCGCCCTGCCGAGACCGCGGCCGAGGTTGATCAGCGTGCGGCCGAGACCGTCGGCGTCGTCGAGCTGTTCCAGCGCGGCGACGGCGAGTTGTTGAGACGTCAGCAGATCGCGGTAGTGGGCCTGCCGGTCGAGGACGTCGGCGAGCGACCAGCCCATCAGCCACGTCTGGACCGGGGTGCCGTGCGGCATCGCCGACATCAGCGTCGGGTGCTCGGCCGTCAGCCACGCCAGCGCTTCCTCCTGCGTGCTGATCGGCGTGATCACCACGCCGTCGGCCGGTTCCGGGGTGGCCGGGCGGTGGCGGGTCGGGGTGAACGCGACGCCCGCCTCGACGCTCGTGAGGGCGAGGTGGTCGAGCAACCGGTGCAGGGCCTCGTCCCGTTCGGTCGGCAGCGCCAGCTCGGCCGCGTAGTCGCGCAGCAGGTCGTGGCAGGTGAACCGGCCGGACTCCGGTTCGTCGATCAGGTTCGCCCTGGCCAGTTCCTCCAGCAGCGCCGCGGTCTCCCGCAACCCCCGGCCCGCGAGCGACGCGGCACCCGCCAGGCTGATGTCGGAGCCCGGCATGAGCCCGAGCAACCGGAACAACCGCAACGCCTCGGCGCTGAGTGCCTTGCAGGAGTGGGAGAACACCGACCGCAGGTCCGCGGTCACGTCATCGTCGTCGGCGAACGCGTCCAGGTCGGCGAGCTCGTCGGCCAGCGCCGCCAACGGGAACTCCGGCTGCGTCGCGGCCCGCGCCCCGGCCACCGCGAGCGCCAGCGGAAGCCGGGCGCAGCGCCGGACGACCGTGTCGACCGCGTCCGGTTCCGCCTGCGCGCGGTCGTGACCGATGCGGGCGGCCAGCAGCTCACGTGCGTCGTCGGGCGGCAGCAGTCCCAGCGGCAACGCGTGGGCGTGCGCGGGTTTCAGCGACGTTCGGCTGGTGATCACCACGTGCGTGTTCGGGGTGCGCGGCAGCAACGGTTCGATCTGGTCGGTGTCCGTGGCGTTGTCGAGGACCATCAGCACGCGCTTGTCCGCGAGCGCGTCCCGCAGCAACGCCGACTGCCCCGCCAGGTCGTGCGGCACCTTGGTGCGCGGCACGTCGAGCGCCGACAGGAACCGCAGCAGCGCGTCGCCGGGGCTGACCGCCGCGCCGCTCGGCCCGAACCCGTGCAGGTTCACGTAGAGCTGGCCGTCCGGGAACCTTTCCGCGGCCCGGTGCGCCCAGTGCACGGCGAGCGAGGTCTTGCCGACCCCGCCGGTGCCGGTGATCACCACGACCCCGTTCGGTGCCTGGTCCAGCTCCGCCAGTTCCAGCGCCCTGCCGGTGAAAGGCTTGGGAGGGGCGGGAAGCTGCCGCGGTGCCGAGGCCGACTGGAGGCGCCGGTGCAGGGTGATCAGGGGCCGTGACGGCTCGGCACCCAGCTCGTCCTGCAACCGCTGCCTGATCACCTCGAAGTGCCTGGCGGCCTCGGTCGCGCGGCCGCTGCCGTGCAACGCCTCGATCAGCTGAGCGGCGATCCGTTCGTCCAGCGGGCGAACGGCTGCGAGCGCCCGCAGCTCGGGCACCAGCGCCGCGTGCTCGCCCTGGCGCAGCCGCGCGTCGACGTGGTCCAGCCGCGCTTCGAGGAGCTCGTCCGCGAAGGCCGCGCGACGCCCGCGCGCCCACGGTGTGTCCAGTGTGGACAGCAGTTCGGCCTCGGCGAGCGGCAACGCCTCGGCGGTCCTGCCGGTGCGCACCAGGTGCCGGAAGAGGTGCAGGTCGATCTCCAGCGGGTCGACCCGCACCACGTAGCCGGTGCCCTCGCGTTCGACCAGGCCGGGCAACGTCTGCCGCAGCCGGGTCAGCCAGGTCTGCACCATCGCGCGGGCGCGTGGCGGCGGTGCGTCACCCAGGACGCGTTCGACCAGGTCGTCGGCGCTGATCGCCTGGCCGGCGTCGACGAGCAGGACGCCGAGGAGCGCCCCCAGCCGCGTCTGGCCGAACTCGGTCACGCGGCCGCGCACCTGCGCCGAGACCCCGCCGAAGACCGTGAACCGCACGGTGATCACCGTAACCGCTCACGCGCGACCCTCACAAAAGAAACGCCTCTCGCAGTTCCGCCGCCATCAGCTCCGGAACCTCGAAGGCCGCGAAGTGCCCGCCGCGGGGCATTTCGGTCCACCGCACGATGTTGTGGTTGCGTTCGGCCATCCTGCGGATCGGTACCCCCGCGTCGTGCGGGAACACCGCGACCGAGGTCGGTGTCCGCGAATCGGGCTCCAGTTCGCCCCACGTCTCGTCCCCCTCCTGGTAGTACCGTGCCGACGAGCCCGCCGTCCTGGTGAACCAGAAGATCGACGCGTCGGTCAGCAGCGTGCCGAGGGGTACCCCGATCTCCGGGTCGCTCCACGTGGGGAACGTCCACTCGATCCGCTCCAGCTGCGCCTCGCTGCTCATGCTGGTCGGCACGGCCTGCCGCGACCACAGATTCCGGGCGAGGGTGGCGGACAGGTGCCCGGCGCGCAGGCCGACGAGTGGCGCCGCTACGGAAATTTTCCGCTGTCGACGAAAATTCACGTCACGTGCGGGTCGGTGGCGAGACCATGGACGACGTGGTGTTCATGCTCGCGAGCATCACCGTGGAGTTCGAGGTGGTGTCGCCGCCGGAACTGGCCGCCGCGCTGGTGCGGGCGGCGGAGCGGTTTCGCCGGGCGGCGAAACTCTAGAGCTTTTCTCAGGCTCCTGACAGGAGACTCCAAGCCAGGCAGGGCTTAGTGGAGTGCAGGGAGGTCCGCCATGCTGATCGATCGCACCATGCCACTGGGCACCGCGCTGACCGTGACCTGTGCGTCAGACCGTGGACCACGCACGCACAACGCCGACGCGTACGCGCACAACCGCCGCACGTTCGTCGTGGCCGACGGCGTGGGTGACTCCGCTGCCGCCGCCGAGGCCGCGCACGCCGCCGCTCAGGCCGCCGCCCTGCTCACCGACCCGGTCGCCGCGATCCTCGCCGCCCGTGACGCGCTGCAGGTGCACGCCGGTGACGCGGTGATCGTCGTCGCGGTGGCGCGTCCCGGCGGCGGCTTCGACGTGGCGTGGGCCGGCGACGCCCGTGCGTACGCCTCGGACGGTGAGGACCTCGTCCAGCTCACGACCGACCACACGGTGGCCGAGTACTTCCGTGAGCGCGGTCTCGCCCCCGCCGCCAGGCTCGAGCACGTCGTCACCAACACCGTCCGGCACGCCACGCCCGAGAACGTCGGCCGGGCGGGCACGCGGGCCCAGCGGCTCGTGCTGGTGTCGGACGGCGTGTACGGACCGTTGAGGCACAACGGGATCGAGGCGATCACGTCCGGGCACGTGTCGGCGGAGCGGCTCGTGCGGGCGGCGCTGTACGCCGGCGGCACGGACAACGCGACCGCGCTCGTCGTCAGCTAGCGGCCTTCTTGCCGCCGCGCTTCTTCTTGCTCGCCTCGACGCTGCGCTGCAACGCCTCCATGAGGTCCACGACCCCCGTGGCCTCGGGAGGCTCGGCCTCGACCACGACCTCGCGACCCTTCTGCTTGGCCTTGATGAGCTTGTTGACCCGCTCGGTGTAGGTGTCCTTGTAGTCCTTCGGCCGCCAGTCGTCGGCCATCGACTCGACCAGCGACACGGCCATGTCGAGCTCCTTGCCGCGGGGCGCACGGCCTTCCGGTGTCGTGTCCAGCACGTCCTTCGGCTGCCTGATCTCGTCGGCGAAGAACAGCGTGTGCACGGCGAGGATGCCGTTGTCCTCCTTCAGCGCCGTGAGGTACTGCTTGCCGCGCATGACGAACATCGCGATGCCCGCCCGGTTCGTCTTCTTCATCGCCTGCGCCAGCAGGAGGTACGGCCGGGAGAACTCGGCTTTGGCCGGCCCGAGCCAGTAGGTCTTCTGGAAGTACACGGGGTCGATCTCGTCGATGTCCACGAACGCCTCGATGTCGAGCGTGCGGGAACGGCCGGGCGCGATCTCGTCCAGTTCCTCGGGTTCCACGACGACGTACTCGCCGCTGTCGACCTCGTGCCCCTTCACGATCTTGTCGTAGGGCACCTCACGTCCGGTGCGCTCGTTGACGCGCTTGTACCGGATGCGGTCGGACGTGCCGCGCTGGAACTGGTTGAAGTGCACGGTGTGGTCCTCGGTGGCGCTGTACAGCTCCACCGGGATGCTCACCAGCCCGAAACTGATCGACCCGCTCCAGATCGCCCGTGCCATGTGGTTCACGTACCCGTTGCACCACGGTTTGAACCACTTGTTGACGTTTGACCCCGTGCAACCTCCCGAGCCCAGAGGGAGTTTTCTGCTGATGATCGACAACCCACTGGGAGGACGTGCATGAGATTCGTACTGGGGATGCTGCTCTCCGCGGCAGCGCTCGTCGCGGGATCCGGGGTGGCACTGGCGGATCCGCCGCAGCCGCCCTTCAACGCCATCACGACCTGGGCGGACGCGGAAGTCCGCACCTGCCAGGCGTTGTCCTGCCCCGTGGTCTACGTGATCCCGGCGGGCCAGAAGGTGGTCCCCATCTGCTGGACGCGCGGCGAGATGATCTACGACCACGGCATCCGCAACAACATCTGGATCATGGTCGGCCTCAACGTCCAAGGTGACCGGCGCCTGGCCAGCGCCATCTACTTCACGGGCGACGAGCGCGGGAACGTGCCTTACGAGCAGGACTGCGGCCCGCTCTGATGCGCACCGGGGTGTGGCTGCCGAGCGGCCACACCCCCGCTACGGTCCTGGGCTGTGAGAGTTGTGGTGCTGTCCGACACCCACGCGCCGCGGTTCTGGAAGCGGTGCCCACCGGCCGTGGCCGAGCACCTGCGGTCAGCCGACCTGATCCTGCACGGCGGGGACGTCTGCGTGGCGCCCGTGCTGGACGAGTTGGCCCAGTACGCGCCCGTCATCGCGGTGTGCGGCAACAACGACGGCGCGGACGTCGTGGCGTGGGGCGCGCAGGAGACCGCGGAGTTCGACATCGACGGGCTGCCGGTCGCGATGATCCACGACAGTGGTCAGAAGACCGGCCGGTTGGCGAGGATGCGTCGCCGGTTCCCCGAGGCCAGGCTCGTCGTCTTCGGACATTCGCACATCCCGTGGGACGAGGAGGAGGACGGGTTCCGCGTCTTCAACCCCGGCTCGCCCACCGACAAACGCCGTCAGCCGCAGGGCACGATCGGGTTGCTGGACGTCGTGGGCGGCGTGCTGCTCGACGCGCGGATCGTGCCGGTCACCCAGGAGGCGAGCCGCGGGCCGAGCACCTCGTAGACCTGCGGGTCGAACGCCATGCCGGTGTGCGTGCTGTGCACCTCGACGCACTCCGCGCACGGGTCCTGGCACAGCTGCCACGGCACGATGCCGTCCGCGCGCGAAAAGATCGAGACAGCGGGCACCCGCAACGGTTCGGCCAGGGTTTTCACGTGCTCGTCGAAGCACGGGCCGCGCATGCAGTCGTCGTCGAGCAGACCGGGCACGCCCGCGGACGCCAATCGGGCCAGAAATCGCGCGATGCGCAGGACGTCGGGGTGGGCGCCCAACGGGTCGAGCACGGGGCTGCCCAGCATCACCAGGCCGTGCACCAGGTCCGGGCGCCGGGCGGCGGCGAGGCGCGCGAGGCCGCCGCCACGGCTCTGGCCGAGCAGCACCACCGGACGACCGGTGCGCTCGGCGTGCTTCTCGGTGCTGTGCAGGAGCTTCGCCAGCAGGTCGGCGGTGCAGCCGACCGTGAACCCGACGCCGGCGAGGACCGGCCGGTACCCGCGGGCGCGCAGCCACGACCCGGCGGGCGAGAGGCTCGCGCCACCCGCGCCGAAACCGGGCACCAGTACGACACCGAGACCGTTGCCCTGACCCGGATCGGCGTTCCGCCACACCGGATGCCGCAGCAACCTCGGCACGTCCCACAACGCCCTGAGCGCACTCTCTCGCGCGGCGGACCGCAACCCGTCGAACATGACATTGGGTTGCCGACTACTTAGGACCTAAACCAAGTTTTTCGTGCACCGAGATGCTCGTGAGTGCGCGACGGTCGCCGGTCCGTCCGTCCACTTCAGACTGCACAGGGACTGTCTGCGGTTGATCAGCACGTCAGCGAGGCCTCCGCCCAGTCGGCGTGGTCGAAGTTGCGGCCGTCACCGGTGTCGGTGACGCGCAGGCTGAGCATCCGGACGCCCGACACGTCGACGTCGATCGGCACGGCCGCGCCTTTGCCCCAGAGGATTCCGCTGTCGTACAACGGTTTGTCGTCACCGACGACCTGGAACGCCACCGAGCCCGGTTCGGTGGTCTCGTCGTCGAGGCCGATCTTCGCGGTGAACCGGGTGCAGCCGCGTCCGAGGTAGATGCCCACGTCGGACGGCGCGTGCACGCCCAGCCCCTTGGCGTAGGTGACGCCGCCGACGGACAGCGCTCTGCCGTCGCCGCCGTTGTTCTCGCCGTTGGACGTGTTCCGTTCGACCGGCCCCCAGCCGTTGGTCTCGTTCATGAACGGCAGATCGCTGACCTGCGCTCCGTTCGCGGGGACCGGTGGTGGCACGAACGCCTTGACCGCCTGCTCGACGTGCACGCCGTCGCCGAAGGTGGCGACGACCGGTACGTCCACCGGGCCGACCTGGTCACCGGCCGTGAGCCGCCAGCTGCCGCTGACCGACTCACCCGGCGCGAGCTCGTCCCGTCGCACGACCTGTCCGGTCACCGTCCAGCCCTGCGGTGCGGTGGCTGTCAGCGCGACGTCGCGGATCTCCTGGTCGCCGTTGGTGAACGTGCCCGCCACCTCGACGGACGAGCCCGGCGTGACGTCGACGGTCCCGGTGGGCGTCACGGTCAGCGTCGTCCTCGGGACCTGGCGGATCGGCTGGTCACAGGTCTGCAGGCCGGGACGGTTCCGGCAGATGACCGCCGCGAAACCGCCGTTGCGCCTGGCGGGTACTTTCAGGGAGTCGGTGGCGCGCAGGACCTGCCGGTCGCGCACGACGTCGGAACGGGTCGCGGGGTCGCGCACGGTCTCGACCAGCCACTGGCCGGAGCCGAGGAAACCCAGTGGTGCCTTGAGGGTGCGCTGCTCGGCGGTGATGCCGCCGACGAACCACCTGTCGCCGTTGCGGCGGGCGACGACGGCGTGGGTGTCCGGGTCGCCGTCGAGCAACCTGGTCTCGTCCCAGACCGTCGGGAGCTGGTTGAGGTACCGCAACACCTGCGGATGCCGTTCGTAGGCCTCGGGTTTGTCGGCGAAGTGCGTCCAGCCCGACTCGTAGACGACCGGCAGCGCGGTCTCGTGCGCGATCGACGCCTCCTTCGTGCCGACCTCCAGCGACACCGGCGTGTAGTCCATCGAACCCGCGACGTTGCGCGTGAAGAACTGCACGGGGTTGTTGGCGGCGGGCGGTTCGTTCTCCGCGCCGCGCACGGCTTCCATGGTCAGCACGTGCGGCCAGGTGCGGGCGAGGCCGTGCGGGATGGTGGAGCCGTGGAAGTTGACCATCAGCTTCAGCTCGGCCGTCTTCCTCAGAACCTCGTCGTACCAGCGATAACGGGCCTGCGAGTCGGACTCCATGAAGTCGAGCTTCACGCCCTTCGCGCCCCACTGCTTGATCCGGGGCAGCACGGTGTCGCGTTCCTGCGGCGTGTCGAGGTCGCTCCACCGCAACCACAGCAGGATCTCCACGCCCTGCGCGCGAGCGTGGCGGATCAGTTCGGGCACCCACGCCGCGTTCCAGCCCTCGTCGACGAGCGCGTACTCCCACCCGTTGCGGGCGGCGAAGTCCACGTACTGCTTCTGCCGGGCGAAGTCGCCCGGGCTGGAGTGCTCGCTGAGCCACGACCACGCGACCTTGCCGGGCTTGATCCAGCTCCGGTCGGTGAAGGTCGCCGGCGTGGCCAGGTCGTCGACGAGCGTCGAGGTGCTCACGGTGGGAAGGTCGCCGACGATCGCGGTGCGCCACGGCGTGGTTCCGGTCGACTCGACCTGTGCGTCGGCCAGCACGACCTGGAAGCCGTTGCCGCTCTTGCGCAGCCTGCTTCCCGCGTACCGGCCGTCCACATCGGACTCGGTGAGCAGGGCGAAGTCGGTGCCGTTGCCGAAGAGGGAGGGGTAGCCGAAGTCGCCGGTCGCCTCGCCGGCCGTCGTCCGCACGCGGTTGGCCTCGTACCAGGCGTTGTAGGGGAGCAGCCACGCCTTCGCGTCGGCGGGGACGGTGAAGCTCGACGCCTCCGACGTGACGGTGGCGGGAGTGGGCAGCACGTAGCGGTAGGCGACGCCGTCCGGTGCGGCGCGGACGAGGAGGGCGAAGGCGCCGGCGGCGTTGCGGAAGCCGAGCCTGGTCTCGGTCATCCGGGTGGCGCGGTGCAGCCGTTTGCCGGCGGACATGTCGTAACGCTCGATGACAACGCGGTCAGAGCGGCCCGTGAAGGTCAGGTCTCTGGTGAGGTCCGCTGTGGTCGTCGTGATGCCGACGGAGGCCGGCTGGAGCACGGTTCTGCCCTGCCTGCGCACGGCCAGGGTCAGATTTCCGCCGGTGAGGGCGATGTGTGCGGTGACCTGGCCCGGACCTGAGACGGTCCAGGCGTCGGGTGCGGCCACAGCAGGCGCGGCGGGCAACAGCAGGGCGAGCACGATCGCAAGCAGTCGTGACATCGTTGTCAGCTCCCGGTGTGAGACCGCTCTCATCGTGTTGGCGCCACACGTTCCGGGTCAAGGGGCTGAAGGTGGTCAGTCCGTTCGTGTCACATGACGACGATTTCGATCTCCCTGCCGAGCTTGGCGCCGCCGAGCAGCTCCAGGTCGTCGCCGCTCCAGAACCGGCCGGGGTCGTACCAGTTCGGCCGGCGCTTGGGCAGCAGTCCCATCTCCTCGTACGTGACAGCCACGATCTCCGCGCAGAACGCGCTCTCCAGCGAGGCGTCGGCCTTGGGGCGCAACGGAACCCGCCCGCGCACCCAGCGCGAGGCGAGCTTCGCGGTCGACGGGAACGGCGTGCCGTCCAGCCGGGCCACCGTCCTGAGCGCGGCGTCCTCCATCTCGCGGCTGACGGCGTGGTCGAGCTGCCGCAGCCACGCCCGCTGCCCGTACTTGTCGTGCCACGTCACCACGGCGTCGCGCAGGTCGTGCAGCTGCGCCCCGCGCTGGTGCGTGCCGCTCCACATGTCCTTGAGGGACTTGCCGAGCTCGGCGTGCCACATCAACGGCGGCAGGTCGTCCAGCACGATGGCCATGCCCACGTGGTTGACCGGGCTGTTCGTCATGGCCTGGATCGCCCGGTCCGCGGCACTGCGCCCGCGGAACACCCACACGTCACCGGTGCGGGTCATCTCGACGGCTTGGTCCAGGGTTGTCGGCATAGCCCGATAGCCTAGGCACATGAAGCTCTGGAAGCTGCTCGGCATCGCCGCGTTCGCGGGTGTCGCGGCGAGCGGCGTGGTCATGGCCCGCAACCAGCGCCGCCGTGCCGCGTACACGCCGGACCAAATCAGGGAGCGTCTGCACGAACGGCTGGCCGAGGCCTCGCGCTCGGAATGAGCCGGTAGGCCACGAAGGACGCCACGACGAGCAGCACGGCCGCCACCAGCGCCGTGCCCTGCATCGCCTCCGTGAACGTGCCCGAGCGGGCCCACGCCGACAGCACGGTTCCGAGCACGGCGATGCCCAGCGCCGCGCCCAGCTCGTAGGCCGTCTCCGACACCGCCGACGCCGCGCCCGCCTTGTCCGCGGGCACGGCGGACACCACCGCGTCCGTCGTGAGGGTCAGTGCGAGCCCGACGCCGGCGCCGAGCACGACCAGTGCCACGGCGATCGCGCCGTAGCCCGAGGAGAAACCGACGATCGTCAGGCCGCCCGCGCTGACCAGGAGTCCCGCGGCGATCGCCCGGCCCGCGCCCAGCACGCGCACGACCGGGCCGATCACGGCGACCACGAGCACGCCGGCGACGCCGAGGGGGAGTTCGCGCAGGCCGGCCTCCAGCGGGGAGTAGCTCAGCACGTTCTGGAAGTACTGCGACAGGAAGAACACCAGGCCGGTCAGCGCGAAGATCGCGATCATGTTGGCGCCCACGGCACCGCTGAACGCCGGGGTGCGGAACAGCGCCACGTCGATCATCGGGTGCCGGGCGGACCGCTGGCGTCGCACGAACAGCGACAGGCCCGCCACGCCGACGAGTCCGGCCGCCAGCGCCGTCCAGGTCGGGCCCGCCAGGGCGACCTCCTTGATCGCGTACACCAGCGGGACCACGCCCACCGCCGACAGCGCGGCCGACACCAGGTCGAACGGGCCGGGGGCCGGGTCGCGCGACTCCGGCAGCCACCACGCGCCGAACACGAGCAGCAGCGCCATCACCGGCAGGTTGATGACGAACACCGAGCCCCACCAGAAGTGCTCCAGCAGGGCACCTCCGATCAACGGGCCCAGCGCGGCGCCCGCCGTCGCCGCGGCCGCCCACACCGCGACCGCCCGCGTGCGTTCCGCGGGGTCGGTGAACAGGTTCCGGATGATCGACAGCGTCGACGGCATGATCGTCGCGCCCGCCACGCCGAGCAGTGCGCGAGCCGCGATCAGCCATTCCGCCGACGGCGCGAACGCGGCCAGCAGTGACGCTGCTCCGAAGCCGAACGCGCCGGTGAGCAGCAGTTTCTTGCGGCCGATCCGGTCGCCGAGCGTGCCCATCGTGACGAGCAGGCCGCCGAGCACGAACGAGTAGATGTCGCCGATCCACAGCACCTGGGTGGCGGACGGCGCCAGGTCCCGCTGGAGTGCGGGCAGGGCGAGAGCCAGCACCGTGCCGTCGACCGCGATCAACAACAACGCGAGCGCCAGCACGCCCAGTGCCGCCCACTTCCGCATGACTTCCCCCTTTGCCGACCATCTGGTCTGCAAGCTAACGTACCGTCTGGACGGTCGGCTCGACAAAACGATAGGTTGACCACGTGCCCGGAGAACTGCGCAATGCGCCCCGTACGCGCCGTGAAGTGATCGAGGCGGCGGCGCGCGCGTTGATCGCACACGGACCTGGTGTCAGCCTCGACGCGGTGGCCAAGGAGGCCGGTGTCTCCAAGGGCGGGTTGCTGCACCACTTCCGCACGAAGCAGGCGTTGATCGTCGGCCTCATCGACGCGTGGTTCGACCACTACGACACGACGGTCGAGAGCCTTCTCGAACCCGAGGACACGCCGGGGCGCTGGACCCGCGCGCACATCCGCGCGACCTTCGAACCCGCCGGCCTGTGGTCTCACCCGTCTGTCGTAACGGCATTGATCGGCGTTCCCGAACTCCAGCAGTGCCTGGACGTGGCGGCGGCCCGCTGGCGGCAGCAAACCGATTCCGACGGGTTGCACCCGCAGCGTGCCGACCTCATTTCCCGTGCACTCGACGGAGTGACGCTGGCGGATCTGCTGTGGCGTGGTCAGGAGCCGGAGGAGGAGCGCCTGCAGACTCGTGATCTGCTGTTGAAGCTCACCGAACAGTCGGGGCCGCTCGTCTGAAAGTTGTCCGGCGGACGTTGTCCAGTGGAACAGCACTGACACTGGACAACGACATCTGCGTACCTTCGGAAGAGGTTGCACTCCGGGGGGAAGCACATGCCGATGGTGATGTCCGAATCCGCGCCCAAAGGCCGCGGATTGACCATTCTCTTCGAGTTGGAAGATCTCGCGCGCACCCGGTTCGCGCCGGCGCCGCTGCCGATGTACGAGCTGGTGTTCACGGTGCACAGCGGTGAGTGGGACCGCATGCTGCTGCCGCAGATCCGCCCGCTCGCCGAGCTGGTCCGGCCGGGTCGGTTCATCCCGGACTTCTTCAACTCCGCACGCCCCGACTTCGACGAGGCCGTGCGCCAGGTGCTCGACGTGCCCGCCACGCGCGTGCGTGACCAGATCGCGAGCATGCTGGGCACGACGTCGCCGTGGTTGCGGTCGTTCGCGGCCGGCACACCGACCTCGCGCCAGGACCTGCGGTCGGCGCTGCACTCGGGTTTCCGCGATCTGCTGTGCGCGAACTGGCCGGACACCCGCCAGGCGTTCGAGGCCGAGGTGCGCCTGCGGTCCTCGCAGGTGGTGGCGCGCGGGCTGGGCGACGTGCTGTGCAACCTGCACCCGTCGATCTCGTGGACCTCACCCGCGTTGCACGTCGAGCTGGGCTGGGACGCCGAGATCTCGTTGCGCGGCACCGGACTGCTGATCGTGCCGGTGCTGAACGGGCTGACCCGGCCCGCGGTGTCGATGTTCGCCGAACCGCAGCCGCTGCTCTTCTACCCCGTCGCGTCACCCCAGCCGGGTGGGGCGAGCCTCGAGCTCGCTCTCGGGCGCACCCGCACTCTCGTGCTGCGGGCGTTGACGTCCGAGCGCACCACCACCGAACTCGCCAAGCACGTGGGCGTCAGCCTGCCGACGGCCTCGCAACACGCGACCGCACTGCGCACCGCGGGTTTCGTCTCCACCCACCGCAACGGCCGGTCGGTCCGCCACCGCCTGACCAGACGTGGCTGGGAACTGCTGAACTGAACCTGGGAGGCCCGCATGACCGCGATGCCGCGGTACCGCACCGACCCGAGTCCCCGCGCGCTGGCCGCCCGGCTGCGTGCCCTGCGCACCGCCGACGTTCCCGTCGCCTGTGGTGTCTACGCCGGCCTGTCCACTCCCGGTCCTGCCTCCGCGCTGCACGCGCGGACCACCCACTCGATGGCGAAGGCGTTCGTCGCCGGTGCGTCAGCGGGTGTTCCGCGTTTCGAACCACCACCCTCCGCGCACCTGCGGCTGCTCACGGCGGCGAGCTGGGGAAGGCTCGACGGCGTCGGCGCGGACATGACGACGTTCCCCGCCGACCTCGCCTCCGGACTGTGGTGGCGGGTGCACGAGCACGCCGCCGGCTCGTTGAGCGCGGCCGAACGTCGCGTGGCCTGCGATCTGCTGCTGCGCCTGGGATATCCGCAGCGCGCCGCCTCGGTGATCGGACTGTCCGTGATCGACGCCCGCAGGCACGTGTTCGCTCCCGAGTTCGCCGTGGAGCAGCTCGCCGTGCTGCGGTGCCACCTCCCGGCCTCCGCGGTGGAAGCGATGGCGTTGCACGGCGCCAGATCTTCGCTTCCTCCCGAGACCCGGCGGGACCTCGCGCTGTTCGTGGTGTTCCGCGCCGCTGCCCGCGGCGTCGACTCCACCTCCCTGCAGGCCGGCGCGGCGCTCGCGGTGAAGGCGGCCTCGGAGCGGCCCCAGAACGGGTTCACCGGCGCGCTGAGCAGAGCACGCCTGCACCGCGCGATCGCCGCGGTTCCGTTCGTGCGCCGCGACATCCAGGAGACGCACCGACTGCTCGGCCGGGCGTTGGAAAGCCTGGCCTCGGCCACGCCGGGCGACGCCGAGATGGACAGACTGGCGTGGCTGGACGAGGCCTACGCCCTGCACTGCCTCCTCGTGCGGACCCACCTCGCCGCCGGTCTCGGGCAGCGCGCGGTGGCGTGCGCCGATGAGCTCGTCGAGCTCAGTCCGGGCGACGACAGGACGTGGGCGTTGAAGGGCGACGCCCTGGCCGCGTGCGGCCTGCTCGACGACGCGCTGGACGCCTACGGCCGCGGCATCGCGCTCGGGGGCTGGGGTGCTGCTCGTGCCGCGTACCTCCGCGGTTTCGTGCTGGAACGGCTCGGCCGGGCGGCCGAGGCCGCCGAGGACAACGTGCTGTCCCAACGCATCGATCCGACCTCCTCGGTCGTGTCAGCGGGCATCGGCGGTGACCAGCAGCCGCAGGTGCGCTCCGAGCCAGGTGCTCGCGGCCGGGGCGTCGGCGAACGCCGTGACGCGGGCCGCCGCCGTGCGCAGACCCGTGCGGTGCAGGTGCGTGCCGACCTCGCGCACGCGGGCGAGCAGGCTGTCCGTCAGGTGGTCCAGGCCGCGGTGCGCGGCCTCGGCTAACACCGTCAGAGCGCTGTCGACCGCCGCGCTCAACGGGTCGGTGGCCGTGACGCCGGGCGGAAGCGGTTGCGGTGCCGTATCCGCCGCCAGGTCCAGGACGACCACTCCGGTCTCGGTGTGGACGGCCAGCGGGTCGACGACCAGCGTGCCGCGGTGGCGGCGGACGGCACCGGTGACCGTCGTCGGGTTGGCGCGCAACGCCTGCGCCAGCGCGTCGAGGGAGTTCGGCGCGACGGCGCGGTGGTTCGCCTCCAGGACGCACGTGGTCCCGGTGGCGCTGTGCAGCGTGGCGGTGAGGCGTTGCGCGGCGGGGTCGTAGGCCGGGCCGGACACCTCCGCGACCCGGACCGCCCGGACCAGCTCCGCCTCGACCCTCGCGCGGACCTGGCGCGGCGGCAACTCGGCGAGGTGGGCGGCCGCCGCGTCGTAGTCGTCGATCACCAGCGCCTGCGGCAGGTCGGCCCACGACGTCCCCACCGGAGTCAGCGAGGTCTTCGCGACCCGGCTGGTCTTCAACGTCACCGCGCGGCTCGCACTGCGGGTCGCCGACTCGGACACGACGTTCGACGCCGCCAGCTGCCGGCTGGTGCGCAGGGGAGTGTCGCGCTGCACCAGCACCACGTCGCCGGAAGCGAAGTAGACGTCCGCCGTGGACTCGCTGCGCAGACGTGCGCCCAGCGCGGTCAGCCGGACCCGTTTGAGCGGTGTCTCGGCGGGCTCGTCCGGACCGAGCACCTCGGCGCGCGGCCCGGTCGCGGTGGTCCTCGCGTGCAGCTCGGTCAGCAGCGCGGCGAACCGTTCGGCTTCGTAGTCCGCGCTTCTGCGGCGATAGGCGGTGAGCTGGGCCAGCAGGTCGGTGATCACCGCCGCCGGCCAGTGCAGGCGCTGGACGCTCAGGTCGCGGTGCAGTCGCTGCCACGCGACGTCCAGCACCTCGCTCGCGTTGGTGGCGCCGTCGAGCAGCAGCTGGTCGAGCAGATCGGTGACCGCCGTCAGATCCGTCGCGGTGGTGGGAGATCCGCCGACGTCGACCGTGTCCTGTGCGTCAGCCGCCTCCCGGAAGGCCCACACCGCCAACGCCGTCGCCTCGTCGCGGTTGACGGCGTCCGTGTGGACGTACGACAGGTCGCCGGGCACGAGGAACGTCACCGTGCACGTGGGGAGCTCCGCCTGCGCGGTCTGGTCCTCCGCGGTCGGGTGGCGGAGCTTGGCGCGGTAACCGGCCTGGAACGCCCGGCGCGCGCGGCGCAGCGTTCGTTCGCCCATCAACGCGGCCAGGTCGGCGTCCGTGACCGCGCTCGGCGACCACAGCTCGGCGGGAGCCGTGGCCTCTTGAGTGCGTTGGTAGGCGAGCACCACCGCAATGCGGTGCCGGCACACGCCCGCCGCGCCGCAGCTGCACCCGGCGGCGTCGAGCGTGGTGCCCGGCGGCAACGTGGTCGTGGTGCCGTCCGGGAACTTGCCCTGGACGGCACCGGCGGGATCGGTGTCGAGCGCGGGCACGACACCGGCGTCGAGCTCCTTGGCGGCGCGCTTCACCAGACCGCGGTTGGCGAGCGCCGCGAGCGCGTCGGGGGTGAGGGCGAGCAGGTCGGGTCTGGTCACCTGAGCTTCTCCGCAACGAATTCCGCGAGCTGGCCGGGGGTCATCGCGCCGACGTGGGCGCCGGCGTTGGCGAGCCGCTGGCCCAGCGCGCGGTCGTAGTCCGGGTTCGCCTCCTCGTCCAGCGCCGCCAGGCACAGCACGTGGGTGCCCTGCTCGCACAGGCCTTTCACCGTGCGCACGAGGTGCGTCTCGTTGCCACCCTCGTAGAAGTCGCTGATGATCGCCACGATCGCGCGGCGCGGGCTGTCGACGAGCCCTGCCCCGTAGGCCGTGGCCTTGGCGATGTCCGTGCCACCTCCCAGCTGCACCTTCATCAGCAGCTCGACCGGGTCGGTCACGTCGGAGGTCAGGTCGACCACGTTGGTGTCGAAGGCGATCAGGTGCGTGCGGAGTCCCGGCAGCCCCCACAGGCAGGCCGCGGTGACCGCCGAGTGGATCACCGAGCTGGTCATCGACCCCGACTGGTCCACCAGCAGGATCACCTGCCACTGCTCGACGTGCCGCCTGGTGCGGGAGACGAACTTCGGGTGCTCGATCGCGAGCTTGCGCTCCTCCGGCTGGTAGCGCTGGAGGTTCGCCCTGATCGTCGAGCGGAAGTCGAAGTTGCGCGAGTTCTTGTGGATGCTCGGTCTGCGTGACCGCGTGCCGCTGAACGCCGTGCGCACCTCGGTCTTGAGCTTCTCCATCAGCTGCTTCACGACCGCTTCGACGATCTTGCGCGCCATCGCGAGCACGGCGGGGTTCATCAGGTGCTTGGTCCGCAGCACCGCCCGCAGCAGTGCGGGGTTCGGCTCGATCCGTTGCAGCACCTCGGGATCCGTCACGACGTCGGTGATCTCGTACCGCTCGACCGCGTCGCGCTCCAGGCGTTCGATCGTCTCGCGCGGGAAGAGGTGGTGGACCTCGTCCAGCCAGTCGACGGTCTGCAGCACCGAGTCCTCGCTGCCGCCCTTGCGCACACCGCGTTCGGCCAGCTCGGGATCGCGCCCGTAGAGCCACTCCAGCGCGGCGTCCCTGCGCGCCGCCTCACCCTGCAAGCCGCCCGTGCACCGCGAGGCCGGTTCACCGAGGATGAGCCGCCAGCGTTCCAGGTCCGTCATGCCAGCCCGCCCTTCACCAGCAGCTTCTCGACGCGCTGCTCCACCGCCATCGCCTCCGCCACGACCATCGGATCGGCGTTCAGCCGGGTGACACCTCTCGCACTGCCCTCGACGCCGCGGTGGCTCAGGACGGTGGCCGCGATGGTTTCCCGTTCCCTGGGCGGGAAGTAGCTGAACGCGAGCCGCAACGCGGGCAGCGCCACCAGGAACTCGTCCTCGGTCATCGCGCTGACCAGCTCGTCCAGCACCCCGACGAGATCAGGGCTCGCGAGCACCTCTTCCCGTGCCACCGCGAACAACCCGGCGAGCCAGTCGCCGAGCGCCTCGATGCCGCGCACCTTCCGCACGTCCGGCTGGGTGCCGAGCGACCAGGCGAGCCCGAGCGCCGCACCCCGCAGGTCCGGCGGAGCCTGCGCGTCGTCGCTCACGCGCGTGGCCACACCCGTGACGTCCACGACGTCCAGCGACAGCGCGGACTTCGCGTGCACCACGGCGTCCCTGGTCGCCGCCATCGCCTTGAGCCGGTGCGGATCAGCCGGCGCCGGACCGCCGTGCAGCCCTTCGACCAGCCACAGCACCCTGGCCGTGCCCGCGTCGATCACCGCGCCGAGCAACGGGTCCTTCCTGCCGCCGAACACCCTGTCGTGCCGCCACAGGCCGAGCACACCGCTCAGCACCTGGCCCAGCGCCGCGAGGTCACCTGTCTCCCGGACGCCTTCGTCGATGGATTCCTTGACCCTGCCGGAGACCGAGGAGATCCCGCACAGCACGGCGTCGAACAGGATGCCCGCGAGGTGCCGCAGCGGCGCGTTCCGGGACCGGCGTTCGAGCGCCACCCCGGCCGCTTCCTCCAGCGTGGCACCGTTCTCGGCGGCCTCGATCAGCGCCGCCAGCCGGTCGTCGGTCGGCCGCAGCGTCCACTGCTCGTCCAGCTGCGGTTGCGCGCCCTCCGACGGCCCGCTCGTGCGTTCGAAACCGGGAATCCGCAAGACCCGCAGACGGTGCAGGATCCTGCTGCGCTCCAACGCCTCCGCGTCCGTGAGGTCGAGCGCGATCTTGCCCTCCTGGTCGAGCCCGTGCGCGCGCAACAGCTCCTGCACGGCGTTGACCAACGGCGGCGCCGGTGTGCTCGGGTGCAGCCGCCCGACCCTGTCGCCGCGCAACGCCGCGATCATCTCGACGAGCGCGGGGTGAGCGCCGGGTTGCAGCGTGCCTCGTCGTGTCCACGGTGGCGGCTGCGTCAGGTCCTCGGAGATCAACGCGCTCGTCAGCCCGTCCAGCACGTCCGTGCGCGCCAGGTTCTCGTGCCCGCGCAACCGGGCCAGCGCGCCCGCCTGGGTGTGCGCGGCGATCAGGTCCGCCGTCGACACCGGCTGCTGCCTCCTGCGCAGCCGTGTCGCGACCGACTCGACCAGCCAGTCCGCCGCGCGCTGCGCCCCGGTCTCCCAGACCTGCTGGTAGTAGCCGGGAGACGGCATGCCCGACTGGTACCCGGTGAACGCGTCCAGCCGCGCGTGGGAGTACGGCACGAGGTAACTGGCACCTCGGTCGCGTTCCGGCACTTCTGGCCACCCCGTGACATCTTCCGGGCCGCCGTCGAGCTTCGCCTTGAGAGCAGGCGTGTGGAAGCCGCCGGTGACCACGACGACCGGCCGGTCGCCCGCGTCCTTCACCGCCGCCCGCACCCAGCTCGCCATGTACTCCTCGCGCGCCGAGTCGCCGTCGTCCGCGGTGGCCGTGCCGCGCAGGAGGTCGAAGTACTCGTCCATCCCCTTCGGCTCGGCCTCGCACTCGAAGAGGTGGTCCCACAGCACGTCGACGTTGTCGACCGCGAACTCACCGCACAGCCGCTCGACCACCTCGGCGTAGCGCAGTTCCGCGTCGGCGTACCTGTTGCTGACGTCCCGGAACGCCTCGTGCCACGCGGGCAGGTCGATGAACCTGACCTCCGCCCCGCACCTGCGCGCCTCGGTGATCGCCACCCACTCCGGTGAGTAGTCGCAGAACGGCGACCACGACGCGTGCTCGTCGGAGTAGCTGAACAGCGCCACCGGCAGCTCGTGGCCCAGCAGCAGCTCGTCGATGCGCTCGTTGAAGTCGGCGGGACCTTCGATCAGCACGTACGCGGGCTGCTGCTCCTCGATCGTGGCGGCGACCAGCCGGGCACAGGCGGGACTGTGGTGCCGGACGCCGACGAACACGGCCCCCATCAGCCGGGCAGCAGGTGCCGCGCCTGGTGCAGCTCCTGCCACTGCTTGCCCTTGCGGCGAGGCGCGTGCTGCTCCAGGTACCGCCGGAGCCTCGCCAGGTCCTCCGCGTTGTCCTTCGCCGCCGTCCCCGCGAGGCACTCCACGACGTCCGCGGCCGATCCGCTCTCACCGCGCAGGAACCACCCGCGCAACCCGACGGCGTGCGCCACCGACACCGCCTCGGCGGTGCTCATCACGGTGGTGAGCCGGTCGTTGCCCTCGCGCAGGTCGCGGAACGTCCGCACCAGCACCTCCAGCACGTCCCGCTTCGGCGCGAGCTCCACTCCGGACCGTTCGAGCAGCTTCGCCGCCTCCTGCTCGACCAGGGCGAGCTCGGTGTCGAAGTCCGCGATGGGGAACACCGTCTCGAAGTTGAACCGCCGCTTCAGCGCCGCGCTCATCTCGTTGACCCCTCGGTCCCGCGTGTTCGCCGTGGCGATCACGTTGAACCCGTCCTGAGCGAACACCATGCCGTCCGGGCCGTTGAGCTCCCCGATCGCCATCACGCGGTCGGACAGCAACGACAGCATGCAGTCCTGCACCTCCAAGGGGCACCGCGTGATCTCCTCGAACCGCACGATCTTGCCCTCGGTCATGCCCCGCAGCATCGGCGCCGGCACGAGTGAACGCGGCGACGGCCCTTCCGCCACCAGCAGCGCGTAGTTCCACGAGTACTTGATCTGGTCCTCGGTGGTCGCCGCACCGCCCTGGATCGTCAGTGTCGACTCGCCGCACACCGCGGCCGCGATCAGCTCGGACAGCAGCGACTTGGCCGTGCCCGGCTCACCGACGAGCATCAGGCCGCGGCTCGTGGCCAGCGTGACCAACGCTCTGTCCACAAGGGACGGATCGCCCACGAACTTCTTGGTGATGCCCCGCTTCTCGTCGCCGACCACGAACCGGCGCGCGGCGTCGAGGCTCATCGCCCAGCCGGGCGGCTTGGGTGCGGCGTCGCCGTCGCGGAGGCGGGCGAGCTCGTCGGCGTAGCGGACCTCGGCCGGCGGACGCTGCATCGTCTGGGTGCTGGTCATGACTGCAGGGACTCCAGTTCGGTGAGGAGCTCGGAGATGGTGATCGGGTCGACGTCGAAGGTGGGTGGCGCGTCCTTCGGCGCGGACCAGTCTCCGCGACCGCTGGGGGAGAACCACACCCCGGTGAAGCTGACCTCGGGGAAGACGTCGACGGCACCGACGGCGATGCCGGGATCGAGGGAGAGCACGAGCGCGCCGCCGTCCGGGAACGGGCGGGTGATCCAGCACTCGACGCCCGCGTCCTGCGGTTCGCCGCGCACCCAGCCCTTCTTGGTGAGGCCGAGGATCTTGCCGATCGGGTACGGGGTGTCGCAGTACTTCGTGATCCGGGCCAGGAGGTCGTCGTCGGCCGCCAGCACGTGCAGCGGGCGGCTCAGTTGCGGGAACGGCTGGAGGATCTCGTAGTCGGCGAAGACCTCGCCCCACACTTCCACCGTGCCTTGGAGGTCGGCCGGGTGGGCCACGCGGACGACGGCGTCTGCGGGCAGGGTGAACTCGTCGTCGCCGGAGTCGGCGAGCGTGCGGTCTTCTGCCAGGCGGAAGGTGACGCCCTCGTCGGTGATCCACACCAGGCGTCGGACCAGGTGCCACAGCAGCGGGTGCGAGGCGAGAACGGTCTGGAACTCGTCGGCGGTCCACGTGCGCTGGTCGACCATGGCACGTTCGAGACGCTGGATCTGGTCGGACGCGATGGTGCGAACGTCCTTCTTCAGCGCCATGAACCGCTTGTGCTCCAGCGGTGCCTGGTCCTGGTCGTCCTTCGCGCCGGGTTTGGGCAGGTCTTTGCGGCGCTTGCCGTCCGGGTCGAGGACGTAGGGCTTGAGCTGTTCGTCGAAGCCGACGGTGAACTGCCGGACCCCGTAGTCGATCACCAGGGTCGCGGCGTCGTCCAGGCCGAGGCGCGGGACCAGGCGGTCGGACAGCTGGTCGCGGGACAGGCCGAGCTCGGCGGCGATCTGGGCGACCTTCTCCTGGGCGCGTTCCTTGAGGCCCTTGAACTTCACCTTCTCCGCGATGCCGTTCAGGTGGGACAGCGCGACCTCGGTGCCGATGTCCGCGAGGACGTCGAGGCCCGCGACCGCCTTGGCGTGCTGGCTCTCACCCGGCCAGTTGCGGATCAACGGCGACAGCGCGCGCACCGTCGAGTCGTCGCCGAACCAGCCGAGCGCAGTCAGCGCCCAGCTCTCCTTCGACGGCGCACCGGCCTGCTGCCACGCCTGGAAGACCGCCCAGGCGAACTCGGCCAGCGAACTCGGATCGAGCGCTTCGCGGGCCGACGCCAGACCTGCGTAGACCTCGCCCGGCTTCGACAGAGCGGCCGTCATCAGCAGGTGCCCGGCGGCTTCCGGCGACAACGCGTGCCTGCGGTCGCGCAGCGCGACCTGGGGCAGCAGACGTGCGTCGGCCCACTCGCCGATCACCGGCAGCTTCGCGGGCAGCACGTCGACCGGGTCGACCGACAGCACGACGTCGATCGCGGCCTGGGCGCCGGACGACGCGGCGACGGCGGCGACGTCCACCCCGATGCCGTTGAGGTGACGCAGCGCCGCCTCGGCGTTGCGACGTGCGGCGCCGGCCTTCCCCGCCGCGGCGGGGATGAGGAGAGCGGCGGCCAGGTCGCGGTGCCGGGCCAGCCAGTCGAGCCCCCACCGCCGGGCCTGCTTGGACCGGGCGAACCACTCGGCCATCAGCGCGGCCACCTCGGCGGTGGCGAAGGGCAGCAGCACGGCGCCGCCCGTCCCCGGCACGGACCTGGCGAGCTGCAGGAGAGCGGGCACGGAGTCGAGACCGAACCGCGCGGCGACCCGCTTGCCCCAGTCCTCGAACCCGTAGTGGTAGTTCGGCTTCCAGTCCGCGAGCAGCGACCGCACCTCTTCCTCAGGCGCCAGGAGGAACAGATCGCTGTCGAAGTACCTGATGTCGCCCGAACGGTAGTCCGCGAGCAGCTTCCGCCAGTCGAGGTGATCGCCGTACCACTCACTCCCGCACTCCACCCACGCCTCGCGCTCGCCTGGCCGCCACACCACGGACCCCGCGGGTACCGGAAGATCCGCCAGCACCACGGGCTTCACCGGCGGACGACGGTGCAGCCACGGCGGCTTGGCGAGCACCGCCGGCAGCTGGTCCGCGCTCGCCTCCGGCAGGGCCCGCACCCCGGACGCGGCCAGCACAGCGGCCACCTCGTCAGGCACGGTGAGCCCGGGGTTCGACAGCAGATGCGCCTGCAACAACTGCCGCGCGTCATCACTGGACGACACCCGTTCGGCCAGCAACCGAGCCGCCCGCACCGGAAACGCCGCCATCGCGGACAGCAGAGCGGGCCGCACGTACTTGCCGTCCACCCGGTCGAGCAGAATCGTGAACGCCTCGTCCGTGGGCAACGCCGCCAGCACCTTGAGCACGAGCTTGCGGGTGTCCGCGACCTGGTACTCGCCGTCGAGTTCCTCGGCGAGCAACGGCGCGATCGCCGGCCCCAGCACGTAGACCGCCGTGTACAGGACGAAAGCCGCGCCCGTCAGCGAGTGCTTGGACTTCTCGTAGTCCTCGAAGCTGCCGGCACTGCACGGCAACGTCCACCACTGGTTGGGCCGGTACGGCACCTTGCACGCCTCGGCGAACCAGTCGGCCCGCGCGGGCACGAGGAACGACCGCAGCTCCTTGATCGTCGGCGTGCCGCCCATGTCCGCCAGCGCGGCCTCGGCAGCCTCACGCGACGCGTCGTCCGCCACCGCGAGCGCGTACCGGAGGGTGGTGAGCATCCGGCCTTCGGGTTCGTTGACCGAGGTGTGCAGGTTCTCGCGCCGCGTCTGCAGGCGGATGTCGGTGAACTTCCCGCGCCGCTCGTCCCACTGCTCGGAGAACGTCAGCCCCATGTACTCGACGACCGCGGTGGCGGCGAAGGCCAGGCCGTGGTCGGCGATCCAGGCGTGCACCGACGGCAGCCCGGAGTTCGTGATGGCCGCGATCGCTGCCGCGCCGACGGGGTTCGACCGGCCGCCGAGGTGCTCGCGGGTCGCGCTGACCAGTTCGGGCTTGGAACCCTTGGTGGACAACGCTCGTTCGATCGTGTCGGCCTGATCGGTGGCCTGCTGGCGGGCGGTGGCGGCTTTCGCGCTGTCCACGGAGAAGTCCGGGGGTGGGGTTGAGCCGCGCTGGCGGATGGCGTGTTGGAGCCACGGCTTGGGCATGGCCCAGGTGTCTTCGTCGGTGGTGGACGGCTGGGGGATGGGGGCGGGAGCGTGGGTGGGGGCTGTGGGTGGGGTGGCGGTGATCGTGTTGGGTGCGGCGGGCTGGTTGGCGATGACGGCGGTCTGGCTGGGAGAGGTCTGGTCGGTCGTGGCGAGGGTTTGGTTGGGGGCGGCCTGATTGGCCGTGGCGGGAGTCTGGTCGGCGGTGGTGTGGTTGGCGGCAAAGGCGGTCTGGACTGCCGGGGCGGTCTGGCTGGGGGCAGCAGAGGCCTGATCGGCGACAGAGGTCCGGCTGCCCTCGGGAAGCTGGCTGTCCGTGGGGACGGCCTGGGTGGCGGTCGCCGCGATCTCGTCACCGGCGGCCTCGGCGACGCTGGCCCGGTCCGCGGCGATCGACTGCCCGGCGGAGCCCGCTGACTGCCTGGTGGTGTCTACCGGCTGGTCGGCGGTGTTCAGCGACTGCCCGGCGGTGTCCACCGGTCTGTAGCCCTTCTTCTCCTTCTCCGCCACCAGTTTCGCGACGTGCGCCTCGGCGGCCTCCTCGGACGCGAGCTCCTTCGTCTGGGCCTGGCCGTTCGTCGCCAGCCGTCCGAACCGGACGGTCACGGTCGCGCCGGACTGGCCGATCTCCCAGAACTTCGCGGAGCTGTCCGCGACGAGTTCCCACCTGCGCACTGCCGTACCTCCGGGGGCCGAACTACGAAGTTGATGTGACGCGGACGCTACTCAGGGGGTCTGACAATTCTTTACGGTCTGCTTAAAGTCCTGATCAGACCCCCTGAGCGTGCGTCACGTGTGGAGCGACTCGAGCTCGGAGAGGAGTTCGGAGGCGGTGATCGGGTCGACCTGGAGGGTGGCCGGCGCGTCCTTCTGCACGGACCAGTAGGCCCTGCCGGTGGCCGAGTACCAGAGGCCGGTGAACTTGACCTCGGGGAAGACGTCGATCGCGCCCACCGCGATGCCGGGGTCCAGGTCGGCGATCAGGGCGCCGCCCGAGGGCAGTGGGCGGGTGATCCAGCACTCGACGCCTGCGTCCTGTGGTTGACCGCGGACCCAGCCCTTCTTGGTGAGGCTGAGGATCTTGCCGATGGGGTGGGGCACGTCGCAGTACTTCTTCAGGTGTGCCAACAGGTCTTCGTCCGGCGGCACGACGTGCAGCGGGCGGTTCAGTTGCGGGAAGGGCTGGAGGATCTCGTAGTCGGCGAAGACCTCGCCCCAGGCTTCCAGCGTGCCTTGGAGGTCGGCCGGGTGCGCCACTCGGACTGCGGCGGTCTCGGGGAGGGTGAACTCGTCGTCGTTCGAGTCGGCGAGGGTGCGGTCTTCTGCCAGGCGGAACGAGACGCCCTCGTCAGTGATCCAGACCAGGCGCCGGACGATGTGCCACAGCAGCGGGTGGCCTGCCAGGACCGTGTAGAACTCGGCCGCGGTCCACGTCCGCTGGTCCACCATCGCCCGTTCGAGGCGGTGGATCTGGTCGGACGCCACGGTGCGGACGTCCTTCTTCAAGGCGGCGAAGCGCTTGTGCTCCAGTGGTGCCTGGTCCTGGGCGTCTTTCGCGCCGGGTTTGGGCAGGTCCTTGCGGCGCTTGCCGTCGGGGTCGAGGACGTAGGGCTTGAGCTGCTCGTCGAAGCCGACGGTGAAGCGGCGCGGGCCGTAGTCGATCACCAGTGAGGCTTCGTCGTCGAGGCCGAGGCGGGGGACCAGGCGGTCGGCCAGCTGGTCGCGGGACAGGCCCAGTTCGGCGGCGATCTGCGAGACCTTGTCCTGGGCTCTTGTCTTGAGGCCCTTGAACTTCACCTTCTCGGCGATGCTGTTGAGGTGGGACAGGGCGACCTCGGTGCCGATGTCGGCGAGGACGTCCAAGCCCGTCACGGCCTTGGCGTGCTGGCTCTCGCCCGGCCAGTTGCGGATCAGCGGCGACAGCGCGCGGACCGTCGAGTCGTCGCCGAACCAGCCGAGCGCGGTGAGAGCCCAGCCTTCCTTCGAGGGCGCTCCCACTTCCTGCCAGCGCTGGAAAACAGCCCACGCGAACTCCGCGAGCGAGGCGCGGTCGAGGGCGTCGCGGGCCACCGGCAGGCCGGCGTACAGGTCACCCGGTTTGGACAGGGCCGCCGTCATCAGGAGGTGGTGAGCGGCTTCAGGTGAAAGAGCGTGCTTGCGGTCGCTCAGGAGGACCTGGGGCAGCAGCCTCGTGTCCGCCCATTCACCGATCACCGGCAGCTTGGCCGGCAGCACGTCGACGGGGTCGACGGCCAGGAAGGTCTGGAGAGCGGCGGCCGCCGCAGCATTCGGTGCCAGCGCGACCACGTTCACTCCCAGGCCGTGCAGGTGGCGGAGGGCGGTCTCGGCGTTGCGCCTTGGTGCTCCCGGCTGACCCAGGGCGGCGGGGATGAGGAGACGGGCCGCCGTCTCGCGGTGCCGCGACAGCCAGTCCAGCGCGACCTTGCGCACCTGCTTGAGCCGCACCAGCCAGTCCGCCATCAGGGTGGCCACTTCCGGTGTGGCGAAGGGCAGCACGACGACGGCGGTGTTCGCGTTCGACTCGACGATCCGCAGCAGCGGAGGCAGCGCGTCGAAGCCGAACTTGGCCGCCAGCAGCTTGCCCGTTTCCTCGGCGCTCCAGCTGAGCTTCGGCTCCCAGCCGGCCAGCAGGTGCCGCACCTCGTCCTCGGGAGCCTGGGCGAACAGGTCGCGCATGCGGTAGCCGATCCGGCCCGCCTTGAACTCCGCCAGCAGGTCCTGCCAGGGCACGTGGGTGTTCCAGTCGCCGGACGTGAGCCACTCGTCCCGCTCACCCGGCTCCCAGACGATCGAAGGTGCCGGCGACGGGAGATCTGGCACCACCACGGGCTTCACCGGCGGCTTGCGGTGCACCCACGGCGGCGAAACCAGCAGCGACGGCAGCAGTTCCGCCGGGGCCTCCGGGAGCGTGGCGGACTCGATCGCGGTGAAGCCTGCCGGCACCTCCAGGTGCGAGTGCGTCGTCAGGTGCACGCTCAGCAGCTGCCGGACCTCGGCGTTCGCGGATGCCCGCTCCGCCAGCAGCCGGGCGGCCCGTGCCGGGAACGCCGACATGGCGGACAACAGCGCCGGGCGCACGTACTTGGTGTCGAGGCGGTCGAGCAGGATCGTGAAGGCCTCGTCGGTGGGAAGCATCGCGAGCACCTTCAACGCCTGCTTGCGGCTCTCCGCACGCTGGTAGCTCCGGTCGAGCTCCGCCGCCAGCAACGGCGCGACCGCCGGACCCAGGACGTAGAGCGCCGTGTGCAGGAGGAACGCGGGAGCGGTCACCGTGGCCTGAACCTGCTCGAACTGCTCCTGGGTGCCGGCACTGCAGGGAAGCATCCACCACTGCGAGTTCGTGTTCGGCTCGTCGCACGCCTGCTGGAACCAGTCGGCTCGGGAAGGCACCAGGTACGCCCGGGAGAGCTTGGCACTGGCGCCCCCGAGGCGGTCCAGCGCGGCCTCGGCGGCTTCGCGCTCGGCGTCGTCCGCGACCGCGAGCGCGTAGCGAACCGCCGTGAGCATCTTGCCCTCGACGCTGTCGAAGATGATGTGGAAGTGGCTGCCACGGGACTGCAGCCGCTCGCCGCCCCACGTGTGCTGGCTTGAAATCCACGTCGGGACGGAGGCCAGGCCGGTGAAGTGAACCGCCGCCTCGGCGGCGAACACGACGCCGTGGTCGGCGATCCAGGCGTGCACGGACTCCAGGCCGCTCGCGATGATCGCCGCGATCGCGGCCGCTCCGACCGGATCGGGCCGGCCGGCGAGGTGTTCCCGTGCGGCTCGCACGAGATCCGGTTCGGAGGCCGGATCGGACAGCACTCGTTCGATCGTGGTCGCGGTCTGCTTGCCCACTCGGCGACGGGCCGTCGCTGCGAGCTCGTCGTCGACGGCGAAGACCGGTGCCGGGTCGAAGCCGCGCTGCCGCACGACATCCCTGAGCCACGCCTTGGGCATGACCCAGGTGTCCTCGTCGACGGCGGCGGGCTTCTCCGCGGCGGGCGCGGCGACAGGTTGCTCGGACGCCTCGCCGGTGACGGCGCGGTAGCCCTTCTTCTCCTTCTCCGCCACCAGTTTCGCGACGTGCGCCTCGGCTGCCTCCGCGGACGCGAGCTCCTTCGTCTGGGTCTGGCCGGCCGTGTCCAGCCGTCCGAAGCGGACGGTGACCGTCACCCCGTCCGTCCCCACCTCCCAGAACTTGGCCGACCCGCCGGAGACGAGCTCCCACCTGCGCACTGACGTACCCCCTGAATCCGATCCGGAGTTTGCTGGCCGATCAAAAAGAACTGGAACGTCACGCATGCAGTGACTCCAGCTCCACGAGGAGCTCGGAGGCGGTGACGGCGTCCACGTCGAAGCGGGCGGGCCCGCCGTTGCGGGGAGCGGTCCAGTTGCCTGCGCCGCTCGGCGAGAACCACAGCGAGCTGAACTTCAGCTCGGGGAACATGTCCACCATTCCCACCGTGATGCCGGGATCGAGGCACGCGACCAGGGCGCCGCCGGACGGGAGCGGGCGGGTCATCCACGACTCGCAGCCGTTGTCCTGGGGTTCGCCGCGGACCCAGCCCCGCTTGGTGAGGGCCAGGACCCTGCCGACCGGCATCACCCGGTCGACGTACTTGTCCAGCTGCGGGACGTTGTCGCCGGGCGCGAACGCGTGCGTCGGGCGGTTGAGCTGGGCGAAGGGTTGCAGGATCTCGTAGTCCGCGAACACCTCGCCCCACGTCTGGAGGGTGTCGCTCAGGTCGACCGGGTGGGCCACGCGGACGGTGGCGCCTCCGGGCAGGGTGATCTCGTCGTCCTCGGCGTCGGCGAGCGTGCGGTCCTCGGCCAGGCGGAACGAGAGGCCTGTGTCGGTGATCCAGACCAGGCGGCGGACCAGGTGCCAGAGCAGCGGGTGGCCGGCCAGGACGGTGTGGAACTCCTCGGCGGTCCACGTGCGCTGGTCGACCATCGACCGTTCGAGGCGGTGGATCTGGTCGGACGCGATGGTGCGGACGTCCTTCTTCAACGCGGCGAAGCGCTTGTTCTCCTTGGGAGCCAGCTCCTGGTCGTCCTTGGTGCCCGGCTTCGGGAGGTCCTTGCGGCGCTTGCCTTCCGCGTCGAGGACGTAGGGCTTGAGCTGCTCGTCGAAGCCCACGGTGAACTGACGCGGTCCGTAGTCGATGACCAGCGTCGCGGCGTCGTCGAGGCCCAGGCGCGGAACCAGGCGGTCGGACAGCTGGTCGCGGCTCAGGCCCAGCGCGGCGGCGATGTCGGACACCTTCTCCTGGGCGCGGGCCTTGAGGCCCTTGAACTTCACCCTCTCCGCGATGCTGTTGAGGTGGGTCAGCGCCACCTCGCTGCCGATCTGGGCGAGGACGTCGAGGCCCGTGACGGCTCTGGCGTGCTGGCTTTCGCCCGGCCAGGCGCGGATGAGCGGCGAGAGGCGGCGCACCGTCTCGTCGTCGCCGAACCAGCCGAGCGCGGTGAGGACCCAGGCGTCCTTCGACGGCGCGTCCACGTCCTGCCAGCACCCGAAGACCGCCCACGCGAACTCGGCGAGCGAGGCGCGGTCGCACGCCTCCACGGCCAGCGGCAGGCCGGGGTAGATAGCGTCCTGTTTAGACAGTGCGGCGGTCATCAGGAGGTTTTTCGCGGCGTCTGCGGACAACGCGGTGGCACCATCCTCGAGCCGCACCTGGGGGAGCAGCTTCAGGTCGGCCCAGTCGCCGATCACCGGCAGCTTCGCCGGGAGGACGTCGAGCGGGTCGATCTCGATGAGCGTGCGGATCGCGGCGCCTGCCTCGGTGCTGAAGGAGGTGGCGACGGCGATGACGTCGACACCGGTTTCCAGGTGGAGGTGGCGCAACGCGAGCTCCGCGTTGCGGCGTCTGGGACCTGCGACGCCGAGGGCCGGTGCCAGCAGGAGGCGGGCTGCGGCTTCGCGGTGCCGGGCCAGCCAGGTGATGGCGAACGCGCGCGCGGTTTTGAGGCGCGCCAGCCAGTCGGCCATCATGTCCGCGACCTCGGGCGTCGCGTACGGCAGCAGAACGACACCCGACACGTGCGGATCCCGCGCGGCCAGGCGCAGCATCGCGGGCAGGGCCTCCATGCCGAACCGGGCCGTGATGCGCTTGCCCCAGTGCTCGCTGCCCCAGGTGTCGCTGGGAACCCAGTCCGCGAGCAGCGGGAGGGCGAGCTCCTCAGGACCCGCCACGAACAGCCCGTGGTCGTGGTAGCGGTTGTTGCGAGCCCGGATCGCCGCGGCCATGGCCTTCCAGTCGTGGACCCGCGCGGTCCAATAGCCGCTGGGCTTCCCCCACTCCTCGCGCTCGCCGGGCAGCCACGTCAGGTGGGCTGCCGGCACCGGGACGTCCTTCAGCACCAAGGGTTTCGGCAGCGGGCGCCGGTGCGCCCACGGCGGTTCGGCCAGCACCCGCGGCAGAGCCGAGGCCGGCGCGTCCGGCAGCGGTTCGGGCAACTGGACCGGCGCCTCGACTCCGGGGTGCCTGAGCAGGTGCGCCCGCAACAGGTTGCGGACGTCCGGGTCGGTGGCGGCGCGGGGAGCCATCAGCCGCGCGGCCCGTGCGGGGAACGCGGCCATCGCGGACAGCAGCGCGGGCCGCACGTACCGTTCCCGCAACCGGTTCAGCAGCATCATGAAGGCCTGGTCCGTCGGCAGCGCGGCGAGCATCTCGAGTGCCAACTTGCGGCACTCCGAGCCCCACTCGACCTTCGCGCGCAGCTCGGCGTCCAGCAGCGGTGCGAGTGCGGGACCCAGGACGTACATCGCGGTGCACATGCCGATCGGCGACCAGATCAGGTGCCCCTGGCGCAGGCGGCCGAGCTGCTCCGCCGTGCTCGCCGCGCAGTGCACCATCCAGTACGGCGCGTGCTCAGCAGCGTTCGCCTCCTCGAACCAGTCGTGCCGCGTCGGGGCGAGGAATGCGCGAGCCACCTGCCCGAACCAGGTGGTGCCGACCTTGTCGAGCTCCACCAGGGTCTGCTCGTAGGTCTCGTCGTCGGTCACGGCGAGTGCGGTCCTGGCCAGCACCAGCGCGCGGCCCTCGAAGGTGTCTTCGGAGAGGTGGTGCGGCAGGGAGTGGTTCAGGTGGTTGCCGAACCAGTTCTGGGTCTGCCAGTCCTTCCAGTTGTTGACGTGCACCGTCGCGAGGTGCACGGCCGCCGCGGCGGCGAACGGGAGGCCGAACTCCTCGATCCACCAGTGCAGCGGCGAGTCCTCGGTTTCGGCCACCCTGGCCAGGGTGGCGGCGCCCAGCGGGTCGGGGCGGCCTTCGAGCTGGTCGCGCAGTGCGCGGACGAGGGCCTGGTGGGACGACGGGTGGGTGAGGACCTCGTCGATCCTGGCGGTCTGGGTGGTGATGTGGGCGCGGAACTCCTGCGCCTTGGTGGGGTCGGGCGCGAACTTCGGCCACGGTCTGACGTCTCTTCGGCGCATGGCCTGGCGGAGCCACTCCGCCGGCATGATCCAGGTTTCCTCGTCTGGGGGAGGGGTGACTGGGGAGGCTGGAGATGGGGTGGCCGCTGTGGGAGGTTCCGCGGGTGGGGTGGTGGCTGTGGGAGGTGCGGTGGGTGGAGTGGCCGCTGGGAGAGGTGCCGCGGGTGGAGTGGTGGCTGCGGGAGATGCCGCGGGTGGAGCGGTGGCCGCAGTGGGAGATGCGGACGGCGGCGTGGTGGCCGCGGGAGGCTGGGTGGATGTTGCGGCGAGACGCGGCGTGGTCGGCGCGGGAGGGCCGGTGAGCGTCGGCGTGGTGGCCGCGGAAGCTTGGGCGAGTCGTGCGGTGGGCGGTGCGGTTGCTGGGGTCGGTTGGGCGGGCGGCGCGGGGGCTGCGGCAGGTTCGGCGGCCGTCGTGGCGACGCTCTGGTAGCCCTTCTTCTCCTTTGCCGCCACCAGCTTCGCGACGTGCGCGGCGGCCGCGTCCTCTGAGGTCAGTTCCTTCGTCTGGGTCTGGCCGGCGGTGCCCAGCCGTCCGAAGCGGACGGTCACCTCGGTGCCGGTGCGGCCGATCTCCCAGAACTTCGCGGAACCGCCCGCGACGAGCTCCCACCTGCGCACTGCTGAACCCCCTGAATCCGGTCGGAAGCTGATGTCCACGGACCGTACTCAGGGGGTCTGACAGTTTTTGGTGATCAGGTGAAGATGCTGGTCAGAGCTCCCACCAGACCGCTGTGTCCGGCGGGAGGAGCAGCTGGCCGTCGCGCACGCCGTAGTACGACGAGGCCAGCAGGGCGGCGCCCAGGTCGGGCAGGGGCACCACCTCGCCGGAGAGGTTCACCGCGCAGGCGATGCCGCGGTCTTCGGCGCGGCGCTCGAACCACAGGACGCCCTCGGGGCCGTCCACCCACGTGACGCCGTCGCCCGCGCCCAGGGCCGGGTGCTCGCGGCGCACGCGCAAAGCGTTGCGGTAGAAGGACAGCATCGAGTCCTGGTCGCCGGTCTGCGCCTCGACGCTGAGCTTCGCCCAGTCGAGCGGCTGCGGCAGCCACGAGCCGCCGGTGCCGAAGCCGAGAGAGGGGCCCGAGGTGGTCCACGGGAGCGGCACCCGGCAGCCGTCGCGGCCTCGTTCGGTGTGACCGGACCGCTCCCACATCGGGTCCTGGAGCAGCTCGTCGGGCAGGTCCAGCACTTCGGGGAGGCCGAGTTCCTCGCCCTGGTACAGGTAGACCGATCCCGGCAACGCCAGCATCAACGCCAGGGCAGCGCGCGCTCGGCGCACGCCGGTTTCTCCGCCGCCGTAGCGCGTCACGTGCCGTTGCACGTCATGGTTCGAGAGCACCCACGTAGTAGGGGCGCCCACCGGGGCCACTGCCGCCAGGGACGAGTCGATCACCGAGCGCAGGGCGTCGTGGTTCCACTCCGCGGTCAGGTAGTGGAAGTTGAACGCCTGGTGCATCTCGTCCGCGCGCAGGTACATCGCCGTGCGCTCGGCCGACGGTGTCCACGCCTCCGCCACGAGGACGCGCTCGCCCTCGTACGAGTCGACGACCTCGCGCCACTCGCGGTGGATGTCGTGCACGCCGTCCTGGTCGAAGAACGGCAACGGCTCCGTGCCCAGCAGCTTCAGCTGGTCCGCGTGCCCGATGTCCGGCAGGCCGGGCGCCTTGATCATCCCGTGGGCCACGTCGACCCGGAAGCCGTCGACGCCGAGGTCCAGCCAGAACCGCAGCACGTCGCGGAACTCCGCGCGCACCTCCGGCAGGTCCCAGTTCAGGTCGGGCTGCTCGGGCGCGAACAGGTGCAGGTACCAGGAGCCGTCCTCGACCCGCGTCCACGCCGGTCCGCCGAAGACCGACTCCCAGTCGTTCGGCGGCTGGTCGCCGACGCCCTCGCGGAAGATGTAGCGCTCGCGGCCACGTCCGGCCAGCGCCTCCTGGAACCACTCGTGCTGGTCGGAGCTGTGGTTCGGCACGATGTCGACGATCACCCGGATGCCGAGCGTGTGCGCGTCGGCGACCAACGCGCGCACGTCGTCGAGTCCGCCGAACTGGGGGTCGACGGCGCGGTAGTCCGCCACGTCGTAGCCGCCGTCGGCCATCGGCGAGGCGTAGAACGGTGTGATCCAGACGGCGTCGACGCCCAGGTCGCGGAGGTAGGGCAGACGCGAGCGGATGCCGGGCAGGTCACCGGTGCCGTCGCCGTTCGAGTCGGCGAAGCTGCGCACGTAGACCTGGTAGATGACGGCGTGGCGCCACCAGTCCTGGGACATGTCCATGCCTTCCGATGGGGTGTGTCAGCGCTCCAGGAAAGACGTTGCAAAAGTTTTCCGCAAGTCGGCTTGAGGTTTACTAAAGAAGAAGCTGATGTTCTGCAAACTTTTGCAGGCCCGAATAATGCGTTGCGGCCGTGCGGCGCCATCCGTCAGAGTGGATCTCAACGAACCGGAGGAAGGAGCCAGCCGTGATGCAGCACATGTGTCATCAGCACGTCTGGTGCTCCCCGGCATGAGTTGATCCGTGCCTTCCGGGGAGCCGTCCCGTCGCCGCAGCGACGAGGCGGCTTTTTTGTTGCCCGTTGGTCCAATCGGCACGGACGCCGCGCTCTGGACGCGGAGATCGAGGTTCGAGTCCTCGACGGGCAGCTGTGACCGAAGCCGAAGCAGTCGAGGCGCCAGGTCGTGGTCCTGGTCGAAGCCGGTGCGAGTCCGGTCGGTCACCCCATCGCGCGTGATCCGGTGGTCATTCGGGTCTCATGAGCCCGGAGTGCCTGGTTCGACACCAGGACGCGCGATGCCCGACCCACGTCACGACGGTCGTGAAACGCTCTGCAACAGCGTTGACACTGGGTTCGACTCCCAGGTGGGTCTCAAGGAGTGGAACGGGGAAGCCGGTCCGCGCGCCGGTCGTTGGCACGACCATGAGCGGCTTCGCGCAGGACTGGCAGACCTGGAAGACCGAGCGGGAGAAGGCACTGGCCGACCCGTACGGGTGGCTGGCGTTGGTTTCACTCGACTGGCTGGAAACCACCCCACGCGCCTATGACGGCCTACCGGGCGTGTGGTGGCAAGACGACGACGCCGCGTACTGGCAGGACGATGGCGAACCGCAGCGGTTCGAACTCGTCCAGAGCGGTCCCGGCACGCGCGTCGAGGCGGGTGACGTCGAGATCGAGATCGCGCGGCGCGGCGGGTACCTGATCCGCGTGCACGACCCGAAGGCCGAGGTGCTCCAGAACTTCCGCGGCGTGCCGTCGTACGAACCACAAGAACGGTGGGTGCTGGAGGGTGAATACGAGCCGTTCGACGCACCCATCCCCACGACCGTCGGTGCGGTCGTGGAAGGACTTAGTCACGTGTACGAGGCACCGGGTCGTGTGCGGTTCAGCTTCAACGGCACCGAACACAGACTCACGGCGTTCAACGGTCGCAACGGCGGGTTGAACATCCTCTTCACCGACGAGACGAGCGGCGTCACCACGTACGCGGCGAACCGGTCGCTGGCGGCGACCCCGGTGGACGGCAGGGTCGTCCTCGACTTCAACCGCGCGACGAACCTGCCGTGCGCCTTCACCGACTTCGCCACCTGCCCGCTGCCGCCTGCCGGCAACCGGCTGCCGTTCGCGGTCGAGGCGGGCGAGAAGACGCCGTACGAGCGCGGTTAGAAGAACTCGTCGAGCAACCGGTACCACTCGAGCCTGTCCGGGCGGGGGACGAGGCCGTAGGCGCGCTCGAACGCGGTTGCGGCCTCCTCGTCCAGTTCCCGGTGCACGAGCGCGAGGTCGCGGTGCCGGTCGGACACGCCCAGCCGCGACACGTCGATCAGCACGGTCGAGCCGTCCGGGCGCAGCAGCACGTTCGGCGGGCAGAAGTCCCCGTGCGCCACGACGAGGTCCTGTTCGTCCGGAGCCGTCGCGACCAGCCGCTCCAGCAGTTCCTCAGCTGTGACACCGCGGTTGTCGTCGTCGAAGTCGTCCGGGTCCACGAGACCGGCCTCGACGTTGCGCCTGGCCGTTTCCAGCACAACAGGAATCCTTGCGTCATAAGGGCACGACGCCACCGGTAACGAGTGCAGTGCGCGCAGCACCGCGCCCATGACGGATCCGGCCACCACCGGTTCCGCGGAGGCGAGCGACGGGGCGCCGACGTCCGCCAGGACCAGCCAGCCGTCCGCGAACGCCCGGATCTCGGGCACTTCGAAGTGCTTGCCCAGCCACAACAACCGGTCGCGTTCGGCCGACCCCGCGCGCTTCACGTAACAGGAACCCGCCCGCCACGTCTCGCCGGACATTCCTTCGTGGTCAGCCGACCACACCGCGTCCGCGCCGACCGCGTGCACGATCTCCTCCGGCATCTCCACCTCGTCATTGTGACCGGGGTGCCGCGCTAGCTCTCACACCCGATGCCGTCTCCATTGCTGTCGAGCTTGTAGACGTCGGGACCGATGACGCGGATCGGGCCTCGGACGTACTGGGGCCCGTCTCCGCTTCCGCCTTCGCAGTCGACGTCCTTCGCGATCGGCACGCACGGGCTGTAGCTCGCGTGACAACTCGGCTGCGGGGCGGGTGCCGGAGGTTGCGGGTTGGGCTGCGGCTGCGGATTGGGCTGAGGCTTCGGCTGTGCGACCGCCGGGGGAGCAGTGGTCGTCGTAGTAGTTGTCGTGGTGGTGGTCGACGTCGGACTGCTCGTTGTCACCGCAGTCGTCGTGGTGGTCGGCACGGCCGTGGTCGTGAGTCCGGCCGCCTTGTTCACGTCGGACGGACTGCCCATCACCCCTGCAACAACAACAATCGCGATGAAGAACGCGAACAGGCTCGCCGCACCGATGGCCACCGGCGGCACCCACGACCGTGAGCCCGCGACCGGCACCACCGCACCACGGGGAACCTCCCGGGGCATCCGCAGCACGATCTGCAACAGCCCGTTGCCGCCACGCTGGACCAACGCGGCGCACCCGGTCGCTCCGCCGCCGGACTCCACGTGCATCAGCACGGGCGCATACCGTTGCGACATCAGGAAAGTCAGCTCGCCGACGCGGTACCCGTCGAGCCGCACCTCGATCCCGCGCTGGCCGCGGTACTTGCCGGCGGCGATCGTGCACCACGTCAGGTGCACGGCGACGTGCCGTGACACGCCGTCCGGAACCGCGTACCTCGCGAGCACCTCCTGGTGGTGCTGCTCGCCGGTGACGGTTACCGTCACCTCGCCGGGCACCATCACCAGACCGGCGGCCGAGTTCTCGATCACTGTCGCAACTCCCTCGGGGGTGGGGGCGTACCGCCTGACCATCGGGGGATTGCTTCAGGTGTTACCGGGAGTGCGTGCGGACGGGGCCGAACGAGTGAAGATCAGGCACTCGCCCGACGGACGAGCGACGTCGGCAGCAGCAGCGACGGCGGCAGTCCCGCCTCGCCCGCCAGCTCCGCGAGCAGCCGCCACGTCATCGTGCGGCCCAGCTCCTCGACGTCCTGCCGGATCGTCGTCAGCGGCGGCGTCGCGGTCGCGGCGAACACCGAGTCGTCGAACCCGACCACGGCCACGTCCTCCGGGACGCGCTTGCCGTGCGCGTGCAGGACCTGGAGCGCGCCCAGGGCCATGATGTCCGCGGCGACGAACACCGCGTCGAGGTCGGGGGCCTTGCGCAGCAACCGTTCCATCGCCTTGGCGCCGCTTTCCGGCGTGAAGTCGCCGTGTGCCACGAGGCCGGAGGGGAGTTTGGCCTCGCTCAGCCCGCGTTTGAACCCGCTCAGGCGGTCCGCGCCGACGGCCATGTCCTTCGGGCCGGCCACGGTGGCGATCCGCTTGCGGCCCAGCGAGGCCAGATGCCGCGCGGCTTCGAGCGCGCCGGTGAAGTTGTCGGCGTCCACGAACGGCACGGTCGCCCCGAGCGGGCGGCCACCGGAGACGACGGGGAGGCCTATCTCGTCGAGCATCGGGACCAGCGGGTCCTCGCCGTGCAGGCTCACCAGCAGCGCGCCGTCGACGTGCCCGCTGCTGAGGTACGTGACCAGGTCCTCGGTGTCCGACGGCTGGGTCATCATCAGCAGCAGCTGCATGTGCCGCCCGGCCAGTTCCGAGTGGACCCCGCGCAGGACGCCCGCGAAGAACGGGTCGCCCAGCACCCGGCCGGTCGGCTCGGAGACGACGAGGGCGATCGCGTTGGCGCGGTTGCCCGCCAGCGCGCGTGCGGCCTGGTTCGGGCTGTAGCCGAGCTGCGCGATGGCGGCGTGCACGGCCTCGCGCGACTTGGCGCTGACGTACTGCTCGTCGTTGATCACGCGCGAGACGGTCGACTTCGACACCCCGGCCACCCGCGCGACCTCTTCGATCCGGGTGCCGGGACGTCGCTTCGCCGTCTCGGTCATGCAGTCATCTTAGGCCGCTTGGCCGTTCCATGATCTCGCCATGCCAAGAGTTTCGAAGATCGCTCGCACAAATCCCGCACATGTTCCGCACAGCCGCCCCGTGGTCTGGCACGATGCCCACCCGAGGAGGGTCAGTGCGCTATCGGCTTCTTGGGCCGCTGCAGATCTGGCGCGGGGGCGTGGAACTGCGGCTGGGTGGACCCCGGCAACGGGCACTGCTGGCAGCGTTGGCACTGCACGCCAACGACACGGTCAGCTTTGAACATCTGGTTGAGGCGGTGTGGGAGTCTCCGCCCGCGGCGCCGGAATCGAACATCCGCACGTACGTGGCCGCCGTGCGCAAGCTGGTGCTGGACGACCTCGTCACGGTACCCGGCGGTTACCGGCTCAGGGTGCCGGACGACGAGGTCGACGTCGGCGTGTTCGCACGGCTGTGCGCCGCCGGTGACGAGGCGCTGAAGCAGGGTGATCACCGCGCGGCGGTCTCGCGGTACGAACAGGCGCTGGCGTTGTGGCGGGGCCCTGCGCTGGACGGACTCGCGGTCGGGCCGCGCCTGGAGGCCGAGCTGACCCTGCTGCAGGAACGCAGGCTCACCGTCGCCGAACAGCACGCGCGCCTCGCCATCGAGCTGGGGCAGGGCGAACGGCTGATCGCCGAACTGCGGCGGCTGACCAAGCAGTTCCCGTTGCGCGAACAGCTGTGGCTGCAGCTCATGCACGCGTTGCAGCGGGCGAACCGGCCGGCGGAAGCGTTGCAGGCGTTCGAGGAACTGCGCGTGCTGCTGGCCGAGGAACTGGGCACCGATCCGGGCGCTGACCTGCGAGAACTGCACGAACGGCTGCTGCGCGGCGACGAACCGCGGCCCGCGCTGAACACACTGCCCCGCGACGTCGCGGACTTCACCGGCCGCACCGCCGAGATCGAACGGCTGACCAGGGCCGTCACCGGGAAGTCGGCCGTGGTGATCTCCGCGATCGACGGCATGCCCGGCGTCGGCAAGACGACCCTGGCCGTCCACCTGGCACACCGCCTGGAATATCCGGACGGTCAGCTGTTCATCGACCTGCACGCGCACACTGCGGGCCGTGCGCCCGTCGAGCCGACAGACGCGCTCGACGTGCTGCTGCGCGCGCTCGGTCTGGAGGAGATCCCGGTAGGCCTGGACGAACGGGCCTCGCTGTGGCGCGCGGAGCTGTCCAGGCGACGGCTGCTGGTCGTGCTGGACAACGCGGCGAGCGCGGACCAGGTGCGGCCTCTGCTGCCCGGCGTTCCCGGCTCGTTGGTGCTGGTCACGTCACGTGCGCGGCTGGTCGAGCTGGAGGGCACGTCGACGCTCACCCTCGACGTGCTGTCCGAGGCGGAGGCGTTGCAGCTGTTCGCCACGATCGTGGGCGACGAACGCGGCACGGACCCGGCGGCGCACGAGATCGTGGAGCTGTGCGGCAGGCTGCCGCTGGCCGTGCGCCTGGCCGCCGGACGGTTGCGCAGCCGCCCCACCTGGACGACCGCCCACCTCGCGACGCGGTTGCGCGAGGGACGATTATCCGAACTGGACGCGGTCTTCGCGTTGTCGTTCGGCCAGCTCCCCGCAGGACACCAGCGGCTCTTCGGCCTGCTCGGCCTGCACCACGGCACCGATTTCGACGTCCACCAGGCGGCCGCGCTGGGCGAGCTCGACCTGCTGGAGTGCGACGGGATGCTCGAGGACCTCGTCGACGTGCACCTGCTGGAGGCGACCACGCTCGGCCGCTACCGGATGCACGACCTGCTGCGGCAGTACGCCCAGTCCAGGGTCGACTCGTCGCGCGAGCCGCTCACCCGGCTGCTCGACCACTTCCTGGACACCGCGAACCAGGCCACCCGGCTGATGTCGCCCGCGGCCCGCAAGTACGAGGTCGACATCTCCTACCGGCCCGAGTCACGGCTCGTGCTGCGCGACTACGACCACGCCGTCGAGTGGCTGGAGACCGAACGGCAGACGCTCGTCGCCGCCGTGGCCCTGTCTCTCGACGGTGACTGGCGCACACACACGTGGCAGCTCGCGCGCGCGATGACGTTCTTCTGCATGGTGCGCGGCCACACCCGTGACTGGGCCACGATCAACGAACTGGCGCTGGAGGCCGCGAAGGACGACCCGGCCGCGCTCGCGATCACCACGAAGAACTACGCGATGGTCTTCTGGCAGATGGCGCGCTACCAGGACGCCATCTACTACAACGAGCGCGCGATCGAGATGCTCCGCGAGCAGGGCGACCTGCAGGGTGTCGCCGGCACGCTGAACAACCTGTCGCTGGTGTACCGCACCCTCGAACGGCACGCGGAGGCCGCGGAGCTGCTGGAACAGGCGATCACCGTGGCCAGGGAGCTGGGCGACCGGCACCTCGAGTCCCAGGCGATGAGCAACGTCAGCAACATCTACAGCGCACTCGGCCGCTACGACGAGGCGCTGGAGGCCTGCACGTCGGCGCTCACCCTGATGCGCGAGATGGGCAGCCGCCGCGACGAGGCCGACACCCGGAGCGCGCTGGGCATGATCCTGCACGCCATGGGCAGGCACGAGGAGGCGCTGGAGGCGTTGCGCTCGGCGCTCGCGGCCGTGCGCGCGATCGGTGACGTCACCACGGAGACAGTGGTGCTCAACTACCTCGGCGACGTGCTCACCGCGGCCGGACGCCCCGAGGAAGCCCTGGCGCCGTTGCGGGAGGCACTCGACCTGGCGGAACGGATCGACGACCGGCGTGAGGCCGCGAACGCGCACAGGCACCTCGCGAAGGCGGTCGCGGACCCCGCCGAGGCGGCCCGGCACCGGAAAGAGGCCGAAGAGAGGTTCGCGGCGCTAGGCGCCGAGTGACCGCGGACCGGGCTTGCCGCCGGGCAGCACGGCACCGCGCGGCAGTCCGTCCCGCAGCAACGGCAACAGCTTGGGGTGCTTGCTCATCAGCACCGCCGCCGTGCCGTTGCGCTGCTGCGTCCTGCGGCAGAAGTGCGGTGACAACGGCACCCCGAGGTACGCGTGCGCCCGTGGGCCGTACACGACCACGTCGCCCTGACCGCACCACGCCGCGGCGACCGGACCGCCGTCCGTCCACACGTACCCCTCGACGTACACGCCACCCTGATGACGCGCCGCCTCGCTGAAGGCGTCGCTGAACGTCACCTGCGGTTGCAGACGCGTGCGCGCGTTGGCGGTCCACCAGCTGCCGACGTCGAGGACCAGGCCCTCCATGCTCGCGTGCGCCCACTCCGAGTCGTCCACGAGCGTGCGGAACGGCGCCTCCAGCTCGGTCAGCGCCGCCGTGAGCTCCTCCACCCGCTCATGGTGCGTCGCCGGGGGAGATCTTGCTGCCCGAAGTGGAATTCGCCTGCTACTTGATGGTGATCGTGATGCTCAGCTCGACGGAGCCCGCGACGCCGGTGATGACGCCGTCCCCCGCCTTGTTCCCGGCCTGCAGGCGAGCCCGGAACGTGACGGTCTCGCCCGGTTCCAGCGTCTCGCCGCCCTCGCAGACGACGGTGCCCTTGCCCGCCGGACATCCCACGAACCCCGCGGACAGTTTGCCCGGCCCAACAGTCTTGATCTTGTCGGGCATGGTCAACGTCAACGTTGGCAGCGTGGTGGGGCCCGTTCCGGTGTTGGTGAAGCTGATGTTCATCTCGTTGGGAGGGCCCTCGGTCGCCATGGCGATCTCGCTGGGCGCGGACGCCGACAGCTGGCCTTCCCCGGCGGCCGCGACCGACGAGATGGTCGGCGCCGGCCGGTTCGCCGCGCTCGACCCGACCGGTGGGGCGGTATTGGCCGCGCTGCCCGTCGGCGTGCTGCCGGAGGTCTGTCCGACGCCGGACGACGAACCGGTCGGGGCGGTGGCACCCGCCGAAGTGCTCGACGTGACCGGTGGTGCGGCGCCGGGGGTGTCGGACGGGTTGTCGGAGGTGACCACGCCCGACGCGGCGACGACCACGACCGCCGCGGCCGAGGCGGCCATCCCGACCCAGGACGCCGCGCTGATCGTGACCGCGCCCTTGGTCGCGGTCGCGGCCGCGGCCAGGTAACCGGCGGTGCCCGTGCCGAGCACGATGGGCGCGACGAGACCGCGCAGCGCACCGTTGACGTCGGACAGTTCGCTCGCGAGCTTGCGGCATTCGGCGCAGTCGTCCATGTGCGCGTCGAGCTGGACGGCTTCCCGCCCCTTGAGCCCGCCACGCGTCCACGCGCCGAGCTTCGTCACCGTCGCACGGCACCGTTCCGCGGGCTCCTGGTTCACGTGCGCCTGGAGGAACGCCTTGCGCAGGCCTTCCCTGGCGCGGAACGCCATGGCGGACACGCCGTTCGCGGTCAGCCCCAGCAGCGGCGCGATCTCACCGGGGGACTGGCCCTCGATCGCGGTGTGCCACAACACGGTCTGCCACCGCTCGGGCAACGTGGCGAACGCGGAGGCGGCCAGCTCCTGGTCGAGGTCCTCCACCGCCTTGTCGCGGAAGGGAACGCTGGTCGCCCTCGTGGCGCCGGGGACCTCCTCGACGTTGCCCGCCAGTTCGAGCCGCTTCTCCTTGCGCGTCCGGTCGTACGCCGCGTGACGCACCGCGGTGAGCAGGTACGGCCGGAACGCCGAACCGGGGCCGCCGCCGGACCGCAGCGCGGTGAGAACCTTGGCGAACGCGTCGGCCACCAGATCGTCGGCGTCCGCGGAGGACGTGGACAGTTGCATGGCCAGAAGGTTCGCGGACCGCTTGTGGCGTTCGTAAAGCGTGCCGTACGCCTCGACCTTGCCGTCTCGGACGGCATCGATCAGGTCGGCATCCGACGGCGGTCGTCCACGCTGCCCGATCAAAGAAAGCCGCCTTACGTCATGCCCGGCACTGATACGCGGACCCTATCGAGATGACTCAACGCGAACAATCCACGCATACGAAACTGATGTAATAAAAGAGGTTTAGGGCAGGCCTAAGTCTTGACCAACTGGGGCCGGATGGCCCTGGCGCAGACTTACGTTGCCTGCCGTGACGGACTTCCTGACCCAGCTCCCGGTGCGCACGGCGGTACCGATCGAACGGCACAGCCTGCTCTCCGACCGCCGTGCCCTCGCTCTGGTCACGCCGGACGCGGACGTGACGTGGCTGTGCCAGCCCGCACCGGACTCACCTGCATTGTTCGCCAAACTCCTCGGCGGGGAAGGTCATTTCTCGATCAGGCCCCGAAAAGACCAACTGCCGCTGGGCCAACGGTATGCACCCGGCTGCATGACCGTGCAGACGCGCTGGACCGGTCTGCAGGTGACGGACCGGCTCGCCGGCGGTCTCGTCCGCGAGGTCGACGGAAGGGTGCCCGCGGTCGTGGAGTTCGCGCCACGTCCAGAATTTGGCCAGTTCCCGGTGCGGCTGGAGCTCACCGCCGACGGACTTCGTGTGGCGGGCACACCGATCGAGCTGCGTTCACCCGGTGTGGACTGGCAGATCGAGGACGGCACGGCCACCGCGGTGATCATCCCACCTGTCGTGCTCGAACTGGAGTGGGGCGCCCAACCGTCCGAAGAGGACTGGGTCGAATGGGTGGAGGCGTTGCGCCTGCCCGCCGCTCACCGCGAGCTCCTCCGAAGATCCGCTCTTACGTTGCGAGCGTTGTGTCACCGCGACACCGGTGCCGTGCTCGCCGCCGCAACGACCTCGCTGCCTGAACAGATCGGCGGCATCCGCAACTGGGACTACCGCTACTGCTGGCTGCGCGACGCCGCCCTCACCGTGCAGGCGTTGGTGTCACTGGGATCGACGAACGAGGCAAGCGCTTTCGTCGACTGGCTGCACGGCGTGCTCGCCACCGTCGCGGGGCCCGAACACCTGAACCCGCTGTACACGGTCCGCGGCACGACCCTCGGCCCGGAAGTGGTGATCGACAGCCTGCCCGGCTACGCGGGCTCGGGCCCGGTGCGCGTCGGAAACCTCGCCGACCAGCAGGTCCAGCTCGACGTGTTCGGCCCGATCGCCGACCTCGTCCACGACCTCGCACTGGCCCGCGGCACCCTCGCCGACCGCGACTGGGAGGTCGTCACCGCGATGGTCCGCGCCGTGACGCTCGCCTGGAACGAACCGGACCACGGCATCTGGGAGGAACGCGACCTGCCGCGCCACCGCGTGTACTCCCGCGTGATGTGCTGGCAGACGCTCGACCGCGCCATCGCACTGGGCACCCGTTTCGGCCGATCCGCCGACCCCGGCTGGCTCGCGTTGCGCGACACCATCGCCGACGACGTGCTCACCCGCGGCTGGAACCCCGGGGTCGGTGCCTTCACCACGGCCTACGACGGCACCGACCTCGACGCCGCGTCCCTGCACGTCGGCCTGTCCGGGCTGCTCGACCCGTCCGACGAACGATTCCACGCCACCGTGGTCGCGGTCGAGGACGTCCTGCGCAGCGGCCCCACCGTGTACCGCTACCTGCGCGACGACGGCCTGCCCGGCGACGAGGGCGGCTTCCACCTCTGCACGACGTGGCTGATCGAGGCGTACCTGAAAGTCGGCCGTCGCGCGGACGCGGAGGAGTTGTTCGAGAGCTTCGTGAGGCTCGCGGGACCGACGGGACTGCTGCCGGAGGAGTACGACCCGATCGCCGAACGCTCGTTGGGCAACCACCCGCAGGCCTACTCGCACCTGGGCCTGATCCGCTGCGCTCGCCTTCTCGATCAGGGGTGACCGTGCCACAGCCGCCACGCACGCGGGCTCGCCGGCTCGTGGTGGCTGTCGGCCTCGGAGAACCGCAACCGGACGCGCGCCCCGCCCAGCCGTCCGCGTTCGAGGTGGATCGTCCCGCCCGTCGCCTCGGCGGCGGCGCGGGCGATGTCCAGCCCGAGCCCGGTCGACCCGCCACCGCTGCTGCCGCGGTGCAACGCCGAGGACGGGTCGGCCACCCCGGTGCCGCCGTCCTCGACCACCAGCGTCACCCACCCGGCGTGCCGGACGACCGACACCCCGACGGGCGCGGCGGCGGGGGTGTGCCGGAAGACGTTCTCCAGCAACGCGTCCACGACCGCCCCCAGCGCGTCGGGTGACAACGGCACCCAGCACGGCTCGCCGACGTCGATCTCGCACACCCGTCCTTGATCGGCGGCGTGCGCGGACCAGAACGCCATCCGGGCTTCCACCACGGACGCCACGTCGCACGTGCTCGTGGACTCGCCCTCCGCGGGTTGCAGGGCCTGGATGATCCGGTCGACGTCGTGTCCCAGCGTGCTGACAGCACTGCGGATCCGGTCGGCGACGGGCCCCGACCCCACCGCGTCGGCGTCCAGCCGCAAGGCCGCCAGCGGCGTGCGCAACCGGTGCGACACGTCCGCGATCATCTCGCGCTCCTTGGCGAGCAGCTGCGAAGTGCGCTCCGAGGCCGCGTCGATCGACTCCGCCAGCGCTTCCAGCTCGCGCGGCCCGCGCAACCGCACGCGCCGCCCGGTCGACGAGGCGAGCACCCGCAGAGCCTCGATCACGGGGGTGAACGGCCGATGCCCCAGCCACACCGCCACCCCCAGCGTCACCGCCGCGACGCCCAGAACCACGAACACGGCGCCGTAAGGGAACGGCACGGTCGCCGGCACCACCGACACCGTCGCCCCGCCGACGGACACCACCGGGGACCCGCCACCCGCACCGAGCCGCGTGCCGTTCGCGAGGACCACGGACAGCCGCCCCTGGGCCCCCGCCGTCGTGCGCGCGATCGTGCCGCGGACGACGTCGGCGTCGGACGACACCGCGAGCACACCGGCGACCACGGCCGCGTCCCGCTGATCAGCCGCCCGCGCACTGGACGATGCTTGCGAGTACAGCAGAAACCCAGCCGTGGCCAGGAAAACGACCGTCACCAACCCTGCGGCGAGCAGCAACGCGCGGGTGACGACCGATCTCATTCCGGCGCCGCCAGCTTGAACCCCACGCCGCGGACGGTGTGCAGATAACGGGGATGCGCCGCCGTCTCCCCGAGCTTGCGCCGCAGCCACGACGCATGGACGTCGATCGTCTTGTCGTCACCCACGTACGGATGCCCCCACACGGCCTGAATGAGCTCCCGCCGCGAAATGACGCGCCCCGGCCGTTGCGCGAGATACGCCAGCAGGTCGAACTCGCGCCTGCTCAACGCGAGCGGGCAGTCACCGAGCGTTGCCGACCGTTGCGCCAGATCGACGCTGAGGTCACCCACGACGACAACCTCGGAGGGAGCGGCGGAACCACCCGTGCGGCGCAACAGGGCGTTGATCCGCGCCGCGAGGTGTTCGGAGGAGAACGGCTTCACGATGTAGTCGTCCGCACCCGCGTTCAACGTGCTCACCACGGAGTTCTCGGCGCCTCTCGCGGTGGCCACGATGACCGGCACGTTGCTGACCCCGCGCAGCATCCGCAGGGCGGCCACACCGTCCAGATCAGGCAGCCCGAGATCGAGAATCACCAGGTCCAGCTCGTTCGTGCCCGCTTCGCGCAACGCGGCGACCGCGGTGCCGACGGCCTGCACGACGTGCCCGAGGTCGGTCAGCGCGTGCACGAGCGCCGCCTGCACCACCGGGTCGTCCTCGACCACCAGCACCTTCGACATGTACGCAGGGTAAGCAGCGAACCCGCCGGATGGGAGGGGTGTTGCGAGCTTATCGAGATCGTGTTTCGTCCTTAAATCTCCCTTAGGGCGGCCGGGCCTACGGTCTGCAATCACACCGAACCAGGGAGTTGGCGTGGCAGAAGTCGTTCTCACGGGCCTGGGCAAGGCCTACGGTGACGGCACCCGTGCGGTCACCGACCTCAACCTCGACATCCGCGACGGGGAGTTCCTGGTGCTCGTCGGCCCGTCGGGCTGCGGCAAGACGACGGCACTGCGGATGATCGCGGGGCTCGAGCAGATCACCGAGGGCACCATCCGCATCGGCGAGCAGGTCGTCAACGACGTCCCGTCACGTGACCGCGACGTGGCGATGGTGTTCCAGTCGTACGCGCTCTACCCGCACCTGAACGTGTACGACAACATCGCGTTCGGCCTCACGTTGCGCAAGCTGGCCAAGTCCGAGATCGACCACCGGGTCCGCGAGGTGGCCGAGGTCCTCGAACTGACCGAGCACCTCGACCGCAAGCCCCGCAACCTCTCCGGCGGTCAGCGGCAGCGCGTCGCGATGGGCCGGGCCATCGTGCGGGCGCCCCAGGCATTCCTGATGGACGAGCCGCTGTCCAATCTGGACGCCAAGCTGCGGGTGCAGATGCGGGCGCAGATCGCCCGCATCCAGCGTGAGATCGGCGTGACGACCGTGTACGTCACCCACGACCAGACCGAGGCCATGACGCTCGGCGACCGCGTGGCCGTCATGCGCCGCGGTGTGCTGCAACAGGTCGGGCCGCCGCAGGAGCTCTACGACCGTCCGGTGAACCTGTTCGTGGCCGGGTTCATCGGCTCGCCGGGCATGAACCTCGTGTCCGCGCGGCTGGAGGAGAACGACGGCCGCTTCTGGGTGTCGCTCAATTCGGACGCCCTGCTGCTGCCGGAGTCCGTGCTGCGCCAACGTCCGGCGCTGCGGCAGTACGTCGGCCGCGACGTCGTGGTCGGCATCCGGCCCGAGGACATGGAGGACACGGCCCTGGCCGACGCCCGCGAGGGCGAGATTCTGCACTCCGTCGCCGACCTCGTCGAGGCCATGGGCTCGGACGTCCTCGTGCACTTCCCGGTCGACGTGCCGCCCGTGGTCACCGACGACACCCGTGAGCTCGCGCAGGACGCCGGCACCGACGACCTGCCCAAGACCAGCAAGGGGACCGTCCTGGTAGGACGGTTCAGCCCGCGCACCCGCATCTACGAAGGACAACCCGTCGCCGCCTGGGTGGACACCTCCCGGCTGCACTTCTTCGACCCGGCCACCGGGTCCTCGATCTGGAAGTAGAGGAGACGCTTCGATGAGGAAGCAGTTCATCGCGTTGCTCGCGCTCGCCGCAGCCGCAGGAACGGGTGCGTGCTCGGGAGGTGCGGCGGGAACCAGCGCCCAGGACCTCAAGGGCCAGACCGTCGAGGTGGTCGGCCCCTGGACCGGTGACGAGCAGAAGAACTTCGAGAAGGTGCTGGCGGAGTTCACGTCGAAGACCGGCGCCGAGGTGAAGTACACACCCGCCGGCGACGAGCTGCCCACGGTGCTGCAGACCAGAATCTCGGGCGGCACACCACCGAACGTCGCCTTGATCGCCCAGCCCGGACTCGTCGCCCAGTTCGCCAAGGCCAACGCGTTGAAGCCCGTGAACGCGGACGTCGAGAAGGCCGTCACCGACCACAACGCGGCGGTGTGGAAGAAGCTCGGCAGCGTCGACGGCAAGCTCTACGGCTTCACCTTCAAGACCGCCAACAAGTCCGCGTTCTGGTACAGCGAGAAGGCCTTCAAGCAGGTCGGCGCGACCCCGCCGGCGACGTGGGACGACCTGGTCAAGACCAGCAAGGCGATCTCCGAGACCGGTCTGGCCGCGGTGGCGGTCGGCGGCGCGGACGGCTGGACGCTCACCGACTGGTTCGAGAACGTCTACCTGCGCACCGCGGGCCCCGAGAACTACGACAAGCTCGCGAAGCACGAGATCCCGTGGACCGATCCCAGCGTGCGCAAGGCGTTGGAGGAACTGGCGAAGCTGTGGGGCGAGCCGACGCTCGTCGCCGGTGGCGCGCTGCAGACCGAGTTCCCCAAGTCGGTGATCAACGTCTTCGGTGAGCCCCCGACGGCCGCGATGGTGTTCGAGGCGGACTTCGTCGCCAGCGTGATCTCCACGAACACCAAGGCGAAGGTCGGCCAGGACGCCAAGTTCTTCCCGTTCCCGTCGGTCGCGGGCAGCAAGGACGCGGTCGTCGCCGGCGGTGACATGGCCGTGCAGTTCAAGGACGACAAGGCGACCACCGAGCTGATGAAGTTCCTCGCCTCGCCGGAGTCCGGTCAGATCTGGGCGGGTCTCGGCGGGTTCCTCTCGCCCAACAAGGACATCCCGTCCTCCGCCTACCCCGACGACGTGACCAAGGACCTCGCCAAGCGGGTCGTCGACGCGGGCGACAACGTCCGGTTCGACATGTCCGACCTCGCGCCCGCCGCGTTCGGCGGCACGAAGGGGGCGGGGGAGTGGAAGGACCTCCAGGACTTCCTCGCCGACCCGAAGAACGTCGACGGCATCATGCAGCGGCTGGAAGCCAACGCCGTCAAGGCCTACGGCAAATGAGGCTTCGGACGAACGTGGACGCCGCGCCGGGGCGCTCGCCCCGGCAGGCGATCCCGTTCCTGCTGCCCGCGCTGGTCGTGCTCGCGGCGCTCGTGCTGTACCCGTTGGTGTACTCGCTGATCCGCAGCTTCTTCGACGCCAGGGGTGACGAGTTCGTCGGCCTGAGCAACTACGTCGACACGTTCACCGACCCGCGCACGCTCACCGCGTTCCGCAACAACGTGATCTGGGTGGTGGTCGCCCCGGCGGCCGTCACCGGCCTGGGCCTGATCTTCGCCGTGCTCACCGAACGCATCAGGTGGGCCACCGCGTTCCGGCTGGTGCTGTTCATGCCGATGGCGATCTCGCTGTTCGCCTCCGGCATCATCTTCCGGCTCGTCTACGAGGAAGACCCGAACCAGGGCATCGTCAACGCGGCCGCGGTCGGCGTGCACGACGTGTTCAGCCCCGCCTCGCAGTACCCGGGCGCCCGGCCGCGTGAGGGTTACGCCGCAACGGAAGCGGGCTTCACCGCGGCGCGGCCCTCCCGGGCGGGCGAGGTGATCACGTTGCCGCTCATCGGTTTCTCCCCGCAGGACGTGCCCGCGCAGGCACTCCCGGCGTCCGTGCCGAGCGCGGGCGACGGCGAACTGCGCGGCGTGGTGTGGCTCGACGTGTCAGTCGGCGGCAAGGCCGGATCGGTCGACCCGACGGAGCGCGGCCTGCCGGGCGTCGCGGTGGAGGCCGTGCGAGAGGGGAAGGTCGTCGCCCGCACGACGACCGGCGACGACGGCAGGTTCACGTTCCCCGACCTGGCGAGGGGTGAGGTCGTGGTGCGCCTGCCGTCGTCGAACTTCACGCTGCCGTTCCGCGGTCTGACGTGGCTCGGGCCGTCGCTGATCACCCCGGTGATCATCTCGTCCTGGATCTGGATCATGACCGGGTTCGCGATCACGTTCATCGCCGCGGGACTCTCGGCGATTCCCCGTGACGCGCTGGAGGCCGCGCGGGTCGACGGCGCGACGGAGTGGCAGGTCTTCCGCCGCGTCACCATCCCGTTGCTGTCGCCGGTGCTGCTCGTGGTCTTCGTGACGCTGGTGATCAACGTGCTGAAGATCTTCGAGCTGGTCTTCGTCATCGCGCCGGGTTCCGTGCAGGAGGAGGCCAACGTGCTGGCCCTGCAGATGTGGCAGGTCTCGTTCGGCACCGGCGGTGACCAGGGTGCCGGCAGTGCGCTCGCGGTGATCCTGTTCCTGCTGGTCGCCCCCGCGATGTTGTTCAACATCCGCAGATTCCGACGGGAGCGGTCGTGACACTGGTAGCCGAAGAGGTCCGCATCGACGTGCCGGTGTCCGGCGCGCCGCGGCGAGGAGTGGTGTCGCGGGCGGTCGGGCGGCTCGGCAACGGGTTCGTGCAGGTGCTGCTCGCGGTGGTGGCGGTGTTCTGGCTGGTTCCGGTGTTCGGCCTGCTGATCGCGTCGTTGCGCGACGAGGCGGCCAACACCTCGAGCGGCTGGTGGACCGTGTTCACCAAACCCGCCGAGCTGACACTGGACAACTACGCCGAGCTCGTCGCGAACCAGGCGGTGTGGCAGTCGTTCCTCAACACCTTCTACATCGCGGTTCCCGCCACGGCCCTGGTCGTCGTCATGGCGTCGTTGGCCTCGTACGCGTTGTCGTGGATCGACTTCCCCGGCCGCGAGACGCTCACCGTGGTGGTGGTCGGGCTGCTGGTGATGCCGATCCAGGTCGCGCTGATCCCGGTGGCGAAGCTGTTCGGCGCGTTCGGCCTGTTCGGCACGATCACCGGCGTCGTGCTGTTCCACGTGGCGTTCGGCCTGCCGTTCGCCATCTTCCTGCTGCGCAACTTCTTCACGGGCATCCCGCGCGACCTGATCGAGGCCGCAAGGATGGACGGCGCGACGGAGTGGGTGATCTTCAAGCGGGTCGTGCTGCCGGTGGCCAAGCCGGCGATCGCGTCGCTGACGATCTTTCAGTTCCTCTGGGTGTGGAACGACCTGCTGGTGGCGCTGGTGTTCGCGGACCAGGACTCGGCGCCGATCACCGTGGCGCTGCGGGCCCAGCTGCGCCAGTTCGGCACCAACATCGACATGCTGTCGACGGGCGCGTTCCTGTCGATGATCGTGCCGCTGGCGGTGTTCCTGCTGTTCCAGAAGTACTTCGTGCAGGGGGTGCTGGCGGGATCGACGAAGTGACCGTCAGCCGAGTGCGGTGATCAACGCCGCGGCCGTCCCGCGCACCGCGGGCGTGTCGTAGCGGTCGCACTCGGCCAGCGCCCGCACCCGGAACTCCCTGGCCTGCGCGGAATCCCCGGCGGCGTCCGCCAGGTCGGCCAGCCGCGCCATGATCTCCACGCGCTGGTCGGACAGCCGTGCCTCGTCCAGTGCCGCCAGCAGCTGGTCGCGTGCCTCGTCGAACCGTCCGGCGTCCATCAGCAGCAGGCCACGGTGGTGCCGTACCCGCGCTACTCCGGCGGTGGTGCCGTGTTCGCGGAACAGCGACTCCGCCTCGTCGAGCAACTCCAGCGCGGCCGGGACGTCGCCCGTGGCCGCCACGCTCGTGGCGAGCCGGATCAGCAGCATCGACAGCAGTTCGTCGTCGCCGCCGACCTTGCGGTGCTGGTCCACGCTGCGCTGCTGCACCTCCACGGCCTCGTCGAGCTCGCCGGCGGTGCGCAGCATCAGGCCGAGCAACGAGAGCGCCAGGTTCTCGCCGATCAGGTAACCGGCGCGCTCGAACAGCTCGACGGACCGGCGTCCGAGCCGCACGGCCTTCTCCGGTTCGCCGACCCGCCGCCGGATCGCCGAGCCGTAGTACCAGGTCCAGGCTTCGGTGACGGTGTCGTCGAGCGGGACCGCCGCCGCCTCCTCGTGCACGGCCAGCGCCTCGTGCGGCTGCCCGCACAACGCGTACAGCGCCCACGACAGGTAGTTCAGCTGCTCCGCGGCGTCCCTCGCGTTGCCCAGCCACCGTGCCGCGTCCGCACCCGCGCCGAAGACCTCGCGCCACAGCTCGCCGACGCCGTGCATGTCCGAGTACCAGTGCATCGCCTGTGCCAGCGCGAGAACGCGCTCGTGTTCGTTCGCCGCCACCGCCGAACGCAGTGCGCCACGCCAGTTCTCCAGCTCCAGCTCGAGCCACCGGGCCGCGGACTCCTTGTCGCGCACCGGACCCGCGCTCTCGGCCGGCACGTCGTGGTCGAAGAACCGCGCGGCCCTGGTGGCGACGTCGAGCAGCCAGTGCCGCAGCCGCGTCCGCAGTTCGGCGACGACGTCCGGGTCCTCGTCCAGTTCCAGGCGTTCGGCGGCGAACACGTGCAGCAGGTCGTGGCGCGTGTACCGGCCGGGCGTCTCGCCGATGCCGAGCAGGCTCGCGTCGGCGAGCTCCTCCAACGCCTCCTGGGGGAGGTCGGTGAGCACCGCGGCGACGTCCTCGCTCGTGTCCGGTCCGGGGATCAGCGCGAGCCTGCGGAACAACGACGCCGCACCGGCACTCAGCTGGTGGTAGGAGATCTCGAACGCCGCGCGCACCTGGAGGTCTCCGGCGCGCAGCACGGACAGCCTGCGCCGTTCGTCCTCCAGCTGCTCCGCGAGGTGACCGACCGTCCACTGTGGTCTGCTCGCCAGCCGGTGGCCCGCGATGAGCAACGCGAGCGGCAGGCCGCCGCACAGCTCCGCGACCCGGACGGCCGCCTCGGTCTCCTCCGCCAGGCGTTCGGGGCCCGCGACGATGCGCAGCAGGGCGACGGAACGGTCCAGCGGCAACAGGTCCAGTGCCAGCCGGTGCCGCGCGTCGAGGCCGGTGAGGGTTCTTCGGCTGGTCACGAGCACCAGCGTGCCGGGGCTGGACGCGAGCAGCGGCCGCACCTGCGCCTCGTTCGCGGCGTTGTCCAGCACCAGCAACACCGTCCGGTCACGCAACTGAGACCGGTACAGCGACAGCTTGTCGTCCGGGTCGGAGGGGATCTGCCGTTCGTCCACACCGAACGAGCGCAGCAGCCGGTGCGCGGCCCGGTCCGGGCTCAGCGGTTCGGTGTCGGTGCCGCGCAGGTCGAGGAACACGCAGCCGTCGGCGAACCGCGCGCCCAGCCGGTGTCCCGCGTCGACTGCGAGCGCGGTCTTGCCGGCACCGGGAGCACCGTTGATCACCGCGATCTGCAACCGCGACGACGACGCCGCGTCCTCGGCGAATCCCTCCAGGACCTGCCGCTCGGCCTCCCTGCCGGTGAGCTCGATGAGCACCGGCGGCAGCGACGAGGACGGCGCGGTGAACGGGAAGTCCGGCCGCTCCTGCGCCGCGGACACCCTGCTCGCGCGGGCGAGCGCGGTGAACTCCGCCGCCTCGTCCTCGGACAGCCCGAGCCCCCGCACGAGCAGTTGCACGGTGCGGAACTGCGGGCTGAGCGTGCGGCCGCGTTCCATGTCGCTGATCGCCCGCGTGCTCAGCCCGGTGTGTTCCGCGAGCTCTTCCTGGGTCAGCGGAACACGGGAACGGTAGAAACGAAGAAAGTCCCCGAACGCTGTTGTGCTCACCCTTGCGCCCCCTGTCCGCTCAAGCACGTCATGCGTATGAAGAGACGTCTGACGAAGCCCGTCGTTGCAGGCAAGAGCAATTCTGCCGGTAGTTCTGCCGGTTGTTCAGCAAGGTGAACACGTTCGAGTGTCAATAATTTCGAAAGCGTGTCCATCGCTTCACCGATGCGGACGACCGACGAAGTTCCGCACAAACTGATTCGTCTCGCGAAAAGCCACCGGGTTGCCGGTGCGCTGTGGTCTGCCGCGCTGGTGTGGCTGCTCGTGACCTGGTCCGGTCACTACCCGATCGACCTGGACGTGTACCGCCTCGGCGGCCTCGCCTGGCTCGAGGGCAGGCCGCTGTACGTCGGTTTCACCGGTCCGCCGCTCGACCCGCAGCTCCCGTTCACGTACCCGCCGATCGCCGCGGTGATGTTCAGCGGGTTGACCATCGTGCCGCAGAGCGCGCACACCCTGCTGATGGTGGCGTTCGGTTTCATCGCGCTGACCGCGGTGTGCGTGGTGGTGGCGGGCAAGGTGCGTCCCGATCTCAGGTGGACGGCCGGCCTGCTCGCCGCGATCGGCGCGCTGGCGCTGGACCCGGTGTGGGGGACGTTCGGCTACGGCCAGGTCAACCTGTTCCTGCTGGCCCTGGTGGTGACCGACTGCCTGCTGGTGACGGACCGGCGCTTCCGCGGTGTGCTGGTCGGCGTCGCCGCGGCGATCAAGCTGACGCCCGCGATCTTCGTGCTGTACTTCCTCGTCAAACGCGACTGGCGGGCGGCGATCAAGTCCGCGGCCACGTTCATGGGCCTCGCCGTCGTTGGTTTCCTCATCGCGCCAAGGGATTCGGTGCAGTACTGGTTCCACTCGCTGCTGAACCCCGACCGGATCGGCGACATGTCGTTGTCGACGAACCAGTCGATCCGCGGGCTCGTGCGCGACCTGGGCCTGGCGCCGGGCGTCGAAACGCTGCTGTGGGCGGCACTGGCCGCGGCGGTGGTGGCGCTCGCGGTGTTCGTGGCCCGGCGCACCCGCGACGACCTGGTGGCGTTGTTCGTGATCGCGGCCGCCGGACTGCTGGCCTCACCGGTGTCGTGGCTGCACCACTGGGTGTGGTGCGTGCCGGTGCTGGTGTTCCTCGCCCTGCGCGGCACCGCCTGGCCCGCGTTCGCCGCGGTGTTCCTGGTGTTCGTGACGCGGCTGCACGAGTTCGACACCTTCGTGTGGCTGACCGTGGCGGCGCTGGGCGTGCTCGCGGTGCGCGCGGTCAGTCCACAAGAGCGCGCAACACCGACTGTTCTCCCCGCTGCAGCGCGTTGACGTGATCGGCGAGGTTGAACGCGTCGCTCAGCGTCGATCCGCCGTCGAGCATCTCGACGACCTCGTGCTCGGTGTTCTTGACGGCCAGCGCGGCGTCGAGAACGGCCCCGGCCCGCTGCGGGTCCAGCACGACGAGACCTTCGGCGTCGCCGAGCACCAGGTCACCGGGACTGACCACGACTCCACCGCACATCACCGGAACCTGCAGTTCCCCGAGCTGTGACGCCGTGCCCGCGCGCGGCGTGACGAACCGGCTGTAGACGGGGAGCTCGCAGCCCGCGACGTAGGACATGTCCCGGTAGCCGCCGTCCACGACGATGCCGCCGAGCCCCCGCACCAACGCCGCCCTCGCGAACATCTCGCCACCGAGCGCGGTCTCGCGCGCCCCGCCGTCGACGACGATCACCGCGCCGGCTTCGGCGGTCTCGACCGCGCGCAGCACCGCGAGGAAGTCCTCCCGGCAGCGCACGGTGAACGCGGGCCCGAAGACGCGCGTCGTCGCGGACCTCGGGCGGATCGCGCTGTGCAGAACCCGCGTGGTGCGGTCGGCGTCGCAGATGGCGGTCGTGTCGACGGCGAGGAACCGTTCGAGCAGATCGTTCACGGGCGCGATCCCCTTGCCTCGGTGGGTGCGTGCTCTGACATCCGGTACTCGGCCGGGCGCTGGAACGGCGTACGACATCGTAGTCACTGCAACGCCCCCACGGGTCGCAAGCTCTACATAGGACGTTCAGATGACTGAAATGGCCGTTCACGCGGATGGAGCAAGCGGATCGTGTTGTTGAGACAGCCGCACGTCAAGAAGCTCTACCGGCGGGTGGAGGTGGCTCCGGACAACGACGGAGTGGTGCTGGTTCATCTGCGATGAGCCCGCGCCGGGACGAGTCCGTCGTCAGATTGTCCCGCAGCGCGAGGTGGCGGAACTCGTAGACCGCGCCGCTCTGGCGCAACACCGCCCGATCACAGGCCTCGTCGAGGAACGCGTTCAACCTCCAAGGCAGGCGCCTGGTCAGCGGGAGCCAGAACCTCACGATCACGACCCAGCGACCCCAGGCGGTCTCGCTGAGCGCGAAGAGGATCGTGACGGCGAACGCCATCTCCGCGGCGCGCCGGACGTCGAAGAGTCCCAGGGTCGGCACGCTCGCGGCGAGGCCGCACACCACCGACCGGACGAGGGCGCACTTGCGGTCGTCGGCGATCATCTCGATCGGGCAGGGCGCCGATCTGGTGTTGACGGACCTGCTGAGGATTCTGGGCCGCAGGACGGCGACCACGTAGATCAAGGTGCCGGTGAGGCAGCTCGCCAACCCGATCGCGGCACCGGCGGCAAGCGACTTCAGTGCGGCGATCAGGCCGAGCCCGGCGCCGACCACCCCACCGAACAGGAGCCCCTCGACGAACTTTCCCCGCACACCCCTCAAGGCTTCCTGCTTCAGCGCGACCGCGAGATCTCGCACCTGGAAGTACGCTTGCGCAGGCGGAAGCGACCGCGCTGCGATGTACACGAACCGCGCTGTGCACGCCGCCGTCAGCACGAGCGCGGCCTCGAAGCTGAACAGGCAACCGAAGACGGCCGCGAAGATCGCGACGTAGAGAACCGTCGCGGTGACGGGGGCGACGCCGTTGCTCAGGCGCCACCAGGCGATCTCTTGGTGGCGGCTGCCGGCGAGGTGCGTCAACCACCTCTTCGCGTCGTCCGCCGTGTACCGTCCGGCGATCCGGGCCCCGGCCGAGCGCCGGCGCGGCGGCTGGCGGAACGCAGCCGGCAGGAACGCGTCGAGCAGGTGCGTTCGGACCGCCTCAGGCGACCGGAAGACGTCGGTGTCGAGCAGCTCCTTGGGGTTCTTGTCCGGGGCGTCGCTGTAGATGGTGCGGGCGAGCCCGACCATCAGAGGTGTCGACAGGACCGCCGCCAGGTTCTCCGCGGCTTCGTCGGTCGGGTGTTCGCGCAGCTCGGTGAGCACCGCGTCCCAGTCCGATCCACCCGCGGGCGCCGATCGTTGTGCCGCGGTTCGGGGAAGGTATGCGGCCACATCGCTCGGCTTCAGTTCGGACATCTCGATCGCAGCGGCAGCCGAGAGCACGTCGGCCGACCGGACCGTCGCGGCGAACTCGTCTCGCCTGCTCGCGAGGACCAGCGGCATCTGGTTGCGGTTCAACGCCTCCAGCGCCGCGGCGTGCAGTCCGGCAGCCATCTCGTCGAAGCCGTCGAGCACCGGAAGGATCTTGCGCCGGTCCACGAGTTCGGCGGCGAGGTTTTCCGTCCTGATCCCCGTCTTGCACAGCCACGGGTGGTCCCGCACGAGTTGGTCGACGAGCCAGCCGCGGAACGACGTCGTGCCAGGGTTCCACGAAATCAGGTTGAACATGACCGGGACGGGCTCGGTCACCCGGCGGCAGGTCAACAGGTCCAGCACCAGGTTCAGCAGGAGTACCGACTTGCCGGAACCGGCGGCACCGAGAACCACGAGCCTGCCCGAGGGGACGCGCCGGTAGATCTCGCTGATCTTGCCCAGCTCTCCGGCCAGGTTGAGCGCACCACCGGCCTTCCCGCTCGGCAGCCTGCGGATGTTGGACCAGTGGTCGATCAGGCTCTCACACGCGTTCTTCCACCTCAGGGTCAGCGGGAACGGGTCGTGCAGACGCCGGCGTTCCTCTTCGAAACGCCACTGGGTCGTGACCGTCTCACGGAGCCTGTCGGCCACGTCCTGCAGACGATCGCGGTCACTCGTCTCGTCCGTGTGCGGAGATGGCGCGTGCCGCACCTCAAGCACGACAGCACCGAGCACTAGCAGGAGAAGCGCACCCCACACGAGTGGATCTGACCAGGCGGGCAGCTGGACCGTCTCAGTTGCGAGATTGACCACCACCGCGATTACAACTGTGACAACCACTCCTGTTGCCACGCTGGGCCGACGCACGGCCGTTCCCCCCTCTTCCGTCGCGATGAGCGAAATGCCGAACCTGGTGTCACTCCCAGGTTGTTCGCGCTCTCGGATGGTCGCGGAGGTGCTGGAGGGTCGCTGGAAGGCCGTGGCCGATCGCCACGGCGTGAAGTGCCCTTGCCAAGGTGGAGCGTCCTGTTCTCGAAGGACGACACGGGTGCGGCAGGCGGAGGTGTCGTCGTGCTGGAGCCGGGTGGTGCGAGGAACGGGGGCCTGTCCTGGCTCGTGCTGTGGCGCTCCGGGGCGGACACCGTGGCGTGGCACGTTAGGCCCAACGTGTCAGGGCGTATCACCCGAACGAGATCAGCATGACGGATAGCGACTGACGCCCGTGGTCGGTGACGCGACCAACTCGGCGAACGGTTTGTTTCGCGCGCCGAATGGAAGAATTCCAAGTCTCCAGGTGATCAGTAGAGCCGATGGATTTTCTTCGTTGAGGCTGAACCAATGAGAAACTAACGCTGTACGGTTTTTGTTGACGCCTGCGGGGCTCCGAATTGAGAAAGTGGACACGGCGCGGGGCGCCTGGGCCCTGGATATTCTCCTCGTGGACGAATTTATCACCGCGCGTAGCCGCTGAATGGCGCACCGTGAGCCGTGTCCGGCGATCGGTTGCAGCCGCTCGCCGCGGACGTCGCATCCAGGTTTCCCAGTGGCGTCGTCTGCGACCTTCATCGCGTTACGACTGTGCCTGCTTTCGTCCCGCTCACCCTGCGGACCTAATGGTCCAAGCCAATCAATTCCAAGGGCCGGGAGGTTGAACATTTGATTGGTAGGTCCGGGCTCGGCGACGCCCACGCTGCGGTATCACGCGCTGACTCTCCGCTGCAGTTCCTGTGGCCGGCACCTCTCTGCAATTAGTTTTTCTGATGGCTCACGGTCGTCCGGGATGTCAACCGGGTGAGGAGTCGCTCTCGGCGCAAATGCGCTGTGTAACAAAGATTCATCGCCAACCGAAGTCTGGGCACCAGGTGAACATCGGGAGGTCGCCCATGCCCAAAATCAGCAGACGCACGGTCCTGAAGGCCGGTACCGCCGCCGCGGCGGTGACGGCGTTCGGGGCCAACATCGGAACGGCGCACGCCGCGCCGACGGGTGCGAGCTTCGTCAACATCATCGCGCACTCGGACGACGACCTGCTGTTCATCAACCCGGACATCCAGCCGGCGATCCTCTCCGGCTGTCCCGTGAGGACGATCGTTCTCACGGCGGACGAGTTCAACGGCACCGACAACCTGACCCGCGAGCAGTTGTCCGCGGAGCTGCACAAGGGCCAGCGCAACGCCTACGCGGCGCTCGCCGGGGTGGCGAGCACGTGGACCCGCACGGCGATGGTCGTGGCGGGCAAGACCGTCGAGGTCAACACGCTCGACGGCAAGCCGACCGTGCAGCTGGTCTACCTGAACCTGCCCGATGGGGGCGACGACCTCCACGAGGACGCGACCAAGAACCTCTGGACCAACACGTCCTACAGCACCAGCACGATCGTCCCGACCGGCAGCCCGGCCAACCGCGTGCAGACCTACCGGCACGCCGACGTGGTCAACGTCCTGGTCGGGTTGCTCGCGCAGTTCCAGCCGACCGTCGTCCGGTGTCAGGACCCGTTCCCCGACGACGTTCGCTACGCGGCCGGCATGCCCGACCACCTGGACCACATCCACACGGCCAAGTTCGCGCAGAAGGCCGTGAAGTCCTACATGGGGCCGACCGGCCGTCCGTACGCGCTGCTGGTCCGCTACCGCTGCTACAACACGCGTCAGGCGCCGGCGAACGTTCCCGCCGCGCTGCGGACGCCGAAGACCAACGCGTACAACAAGTACAAGGCGATGGACCCGTTGAGCGGCGACGTGTTCGACGTGAACCTGTCCCGCTGCTACGAACGCTGGCCCGTCTCGCCTCAGTGGGCCACTGTGGACAGTGCGGGTACGGTCCACGCGTTCGTCGTCGCGGGTGACTCGCTGATGTGGTGGCGCCAGCCCAACGGCGGCGCGTGGGTCGGCCCCACGACGTTGCTGGCAGGGTCGTTCGCCCCCGGTGTCGCCGTGGCCATGCGTGGTGACAACCGCCTGCAGCTCGCCGTGCTCGACCTCGACACGGCCGCGATCCGCACCTGCACGCAGACCGCCGCGGGCGCGCAGGGGTTCGGCACGTGGACCTCGCTGGGCAACCCCAACAGCTCCTCACCTGCTTACCAGACACCGGTTTTCGGCGTCTCGAACGGGTCGCTGGAGCTGTACGTCGTGAACCGCGCCGGCACGCTGGGCAACAAGTGGCAGGAGGGCACGGGGTTCAGCGGCTGGGTCACGGTGACCGGAGGCAACGGCAAGGCGATGTCCCAGCCGTCCGCGATCACCGCGCCGGGCGGCCGCATGCACGTCTTCGCCGACGGCAACGGCAAGGCGTTCCACTGGTACCAGAACGTCGGCGGCACGACGATCTACCAGGCGCTGACGACCGAGGCGCAGAGCACCGCGTCGATCGGCACCGCGCTCGACGCCAACCGGGTCCGGATCTTCACTCGCCGGCACAGCGACGGGTCGGTCGGCACGTTGCGCGAGATGACGGCCAACGGGTCGTGGGAGACGACCCTGGCGAACATCGGCGGCATGGGCGGCCTCGGGCCGGTGGCCGCGGTGACCAGTGGGGGCCGCACACTCGCGTTCGCGCGCAACAACGACTACGGCCTGAGCATGACGCGTCAGGACTCGGCCGGGAACTTCGTGCCGTGGCAGGACTTCGGCGGGTACGTCGAGGTCGCTCCGTCGGCCGTGGTGGACGCGCAGGGTCTCGTGCGGGTGTTCGCACTCGGGGCGGACATGCGCCTGCGTCAGCGCGTGCAGACGGCGGTGGGGCCGGACGCGCCGTTCGGCGACTGGCAGGCGGCTGGGAGCTAGCTTTCACCCACAAGAGCCCCACCAGCCACATTTTTGGGTACGCGGGGACCTTTCGTACTCTTCTGGCGCACGAAAGGGCCCCGCGTGCCAACTCCGCGGGGGCGGGTACCTTCAGCGGTCATGTCGGATGATCTTCCGTCCCGACCGCTGCCGGACCGCTTCGTGCTCGCCCGGACCAAGGTCGTGATCGCGGTGACGGCGGGCCTGGTCAGCGGGCTCGCCGTCACCTTCGCAGGCCACGCCGAGTTCGGCCCGCTGGTCGGCTGGGACGTGGCGACCCTCGTGTACCTGGTCCGGGCGTGGATGACCATCTGGCCGATGGACGCCGAGGAGACCGCACAGCACGCCATGCGCAACGATCCCACACGGCGCGTGGCCGAGGTGCTGCTACTCGTTGCCGCGCTTGCGAGCTTGGTGTCCGTGGGTTTCGTACTCGCCCGTGCGGCACACACGACCGGTGCGTCCGAGTTGTTGCGTGTAGGGCTCGGCGTGCTGTCGGTGGTGTTGTCGTGGACGGTCGTGCACACGATTTTCACCCTGCGGTATGCCCGTCTCTACTACTACGGCGCGGACGGCGGCGTGGACTTCAATCAACCCGAACCGCCGGACTACGGCGACTTCGCGTACGTCGCCTTCAGCATCGGGATGACGTTCCAGGTGTCCGACACGAGCCTGTCCGGCAGCGAGATGCGACGCACGGCCCTGAAGCACTCGCTGCTGTCGTACCTCTTCGGCACCGGTGTGCTCGCCACGACGATCAACCTGGTGGCGAGCATCAGCAGTCAGTGAAAGTCCGGCAACGTCATCGCGGAGTGCTCAGGCCGGGCCTCGGCGGCCATCGTCGTGCGATCGCGCAGGGCGGCGTTGCGGGCGGCCAACGCCTCGGCGGTGCCGGGGAACAGTTCCGCGTCGCCTTCCTCGACCAGGTTCTGGTTCAGCTCCACGAACGGCCGGGTCTCGCGTTCATAAGCCTCGAACGCCGCCGTGTGGTCCGGTGCCGTGGCCAGGTGGCCGGCCAGCACGTAGGCGCCGACCAGGGCGAGGCTCGAGCCCTGGCCGGTGAGGAACGACGGGGCGTACGCGGCGTCACCGACCAGCGCGACCCGGCCTGACGACCAGCGCGGCAGGCGGATCTGGCTGACGGTGTCGAAGAACAGGTCGTCCGCCGAGCGCATCGCCGAGACCAGGTGCGGGACCTCCCAGCCGTCGGCGGCGAAGACTGACGCCACCAGTTCGCGCTGGGCTTCGGGGTCGCGGAAGGCGCCGAACGGCGGCTCGGCGCGGGTGAAGCTCAGGAACCCGTGGACGCTCTCGCCCGAGCCGACCGCGTACAGCGCGGCAGCGCGGCCGGGCTCGTTCCACAGCAGGCCCTCGTGCGCGAGGCCGAGGTGGTTCGGCATCGTGAAGCCCGCGAAGCAGTAACCGAGATAGCGGTGGAACTGCTCCTCGGGCCCGAACGTCAGCGCGCGCACCGCCGAGTGCAGCCCGTCGGCGCCGATGACGTGGTCGTAGGTCCGCCGCAGACCGCTGCGGAACGTCACGTCCACACCGCCGGAATGATCGTTCAGGGCGGAAATGCTGTTGTCGAAGAGGAACTCCACGTCGTCGCGCACGGCGTCGTGGAGGATCTCGGCGAGATCGCCGCGGCGGACCTCCAGGTCGCTGCCGTCGCCACCGGAGATCGACTCCGGCCGCAGCGACGCGACGCGGCTGCCGTCGGCGTTGAGGAACGTGATCCTGCGCGTGTTCACGTGGGCCTCCCGCAACCGGGGGAGCAGACCCATCCGGTCCACCACGCCGAGCGCCGTGCCGCGGATGTCGATCGGGTAGCCGCCGCCGCGCAGGGCGTGGGACTTCTCGACGACGGTGACGTCGAAACCGCGGCGGCGCAGCCAGAACGCGAGCGCGGGCCCGGCGATGCTGGCGCCGGAGATCAGGACGGTGCTCATGGTCCCTCCAGATAACTAACTTAGGTATCCTTTTTCACGCCGCAATGATCGCTACGGTTGCGGGTGACTGAGGCGAGCATATACCTAAGTTAGGTAAGTAAGGTGTGAGATGAGCGAGGCCCTGGACCCCGCGGCGGTACTGCCGCACCTGATGCAACTGGGCACCGTGCTCAACCGCAGCCAGCTGGTGGAGCGGGCGATGGACCACGTCGGCATCCCGCTGGACCGCCCGGCCATGACCGTCCTCGTCACGTTGCGCATGGCCGGCCAGCCCCTGCGGGTGGGGGAGATCGCCACCCGGATGCAGGTCGTCGGCCCGCACGTCACGCGGCTGCTGCACGACCTGGAGCGCGCCGGCCTGGTCCGCCGCGTCACCGATCCGAACGACCAGCGCGCACGCCTGATCGAGCTGACGGACTCCGGTGCCGCGGCGGGAGGGCGTTACCTGGAGGCGATCCTCGGCTGGTTCACCGGCGCGGTGGCCGACTGGTCGGAGGAGGACCGCCGCACGTTCGGCCGCCTGCTCAGCCGGTTCGTGGACGACCTCCAGGCACGGGTGGCGGAACTCGACTAACGGAGTGCGGCCTCGATCGCCTCGGTGATCGACGCGTCCTCCGGCTCGACCCTCGGACGGAAGCGGGCGAGCACCTCACCGTCCCGCGACACCAGGAACTTCTCGAAGTTCCACTGCACGTCGCCCGCGGTTCCCTCGGCGTCGGCGTGCTGCACCAGCTCCTGGTACACGGCGTGCCGGTCGGGGCCGTTGACGTCGATCTTCTCGTAGAGGGGGAACGACACCCCGTAGGTGGTCGAGCAGAAGGTGGCGATCTCCTCGGAGGTGCCCGGCTCCTGTCCCATGAACTGGTTGCACGGGAAGCCGGCCACGGTGAACCCGTCCGCGCCGTACTTCTCCTGGAGCCGCTCCAGGCCCGCGTACTGCGGGGTGAGGCCGCAGCGCGACGCGACGTTGACGATGAGCGCCACCTTGCCGCGCAACGGACTCAGGTCGCCGGGCTCGCCGGCGAGGGTGTTGACCGGGATGTCGTAGATCTCCATGCCACCAACGTAGTTCACGTCCGGTGCGCCAGGCCAAGAGCGGTGATCAGCGGAGTCTCAGTCGTCCTGAGAGAGGACGACCGCGCTGTACGGAGCGATACCCAGGTCGATCGCCCAGGGCATGCCGTCGACAGCCGCGGGCCGCGTCACCGTGTCGAAGCAGTCCTGAGCTCCGAACGTCACGTCGTACCCGGCCCAGTCGCTGTTGAACCGAACCCGCCACCGGCCTGCCCGCGGCGCTCCGATCGTGTAGTGCGCGTAGCCGCGGTGGGCGAAGTTGGCGACGACGAGGACGTCGTCGCGCGGCCCTCCCCGGTCGAACCGGTGGTGGGCCACGACCTTGCCGCCGTGGTTGACGTGGTGCACGTTCAGGTTCCTGCCTCGCAGGCCCCTGGTGGTGCCGAGCCGGTCACGGCGCAGGGCGATCAGGTCGCGGAAGAGCGCGGTGATGCCGTCGTGAGTGTCCAGTTTGGACCAGTCGAGCGGGTCGTCGTCGTGCCACGAGCCGTCCTCGAGGAACTCCTGTCCCTGGAAGATCATCGGTATGCCCGGTGAGGTGAGGACCAGCGCCGCGCCAAGGGTGGACCGCTTCTTCGCGTACCAGCTCGCGGCGTGACCGCGGTCGATCTCCTCCGGCAGGCGGACCTTGCCGTTGAGCGCGGCGACCTCGTCGTGGGACTCGACGTAGACGACGCGGTGCAGCGGGTCGCCGTTGTACTGGTGGGCGAGTGCGGCGCGGATCTCGGACATGTCCCTGTCCGCGTCGTCCACGCAGGTCAGCGCACGGCGGACGGGATGGTGGAAGCCCGCGTCCCACTGGGCATCGAAGCCCGCGCCACCTGTCCCGGTGCTCCTGGTGATCCACTCGTTGTCCTGCATGTCCTCGGCGATGCTGATCTTCCACGGCTGGCGGGCGTCGATCTCGTCGTTGATCCAGCCCATCAACCGCCAGCCGTCCGGCAGGTCCGCGCCGGGGTCGCGGTCGCCGTGCACGTTGCGGATGTAGGCGGTCGCGTCCCAGCGCAGCCCGTCGAACCGGAACCGCTCCAGCCACATCAGGGCGTTGTCGCGGAAGAACCGGCGGACTTCCGGACGGCCGTAGTCCGGCCGCGTGTGGCCCCACGGGGTCAGATCTCGCCAGTCGTTGTAGTAGTAGATGCCGCCCTTGCTCTCGGCGTGCCACCCGTCGAACCGCCAGACCGCGGAGTCCGCGGTGCCGAAGTGGTTGTAGACGACGTCGCACAGCACAGCGAGACCGCGTTCGTGCGCCGCGCGGATCAGACGCCGCAGTGCTTTCGGGCCTCCGTAGTCGGTCTCGACCGTGAAGATCGACGACGGGTTGTACCCCCACGAGAAGCCGCCGGGGAACTCCGCCGGCGGCAGGAGCTCGATCGCGTTGACGCCGAGCCAGGCGAGGTGGTCCAGGCGGGCGACGACGCCGTCCAGCCTGCCGGGACCGCCGCCGGTCTCGTCGTTGAACGTGCCGACGTGCAGCTCGTAGATCACCAGCTCGTCCCAGCCCGGCATGGTGAACGGCGTGGTGCCCCAGTCGAAGTCCGGATCGTCGACGACGGAGTCGCCCACGGAGCTCTTCATGGCCGTGGCGTACGGATCGGGGCGCCAGGGATGCAGTTCGACACCGTCGTGGACGATCACGTAGCGGTAGGCGTCGCCCGGCCGGACCGCGCGAACGTCCACCGACCACAGCCCGTTGTGCTCGTCCGCCAGTGGCTCCTTCGACCAGCCGTTGAAGGTGCCCGCGACGGCGACGCTGTCCGCGTTGGGGGCCCACACGCGGAACGTGACGCCGTCCTGGTGGGGGATCGAGCCCATGCCAGCGTGGCGGGATCTCGTCGGTGAGCTCACCTGTCACCTCGATTCGTCCGCCGCGAGCACCTGCGCGATCTCCGCGGCGTGGTCGAGCTCGGCGATGACCAGCGCGGCGTGCCGCAGGTCGATGGCCCGCACATCGTCCTGAAGACCGGGCGGCAGGTCCAGTTCGGGTTCGGGCAGCGCGGCGATGCAGTCGGCCGGGGTCAGCCTGCGGGACGTCATCGGGGAAGCCCTCCGTTCTCGGGGAGCAGCGCGGCGCCGAGCAGGGTCAGCAGCTCGGCCTCCTTGCGCTGCAAGGCACGTGCGGACGCCACGAGGGCGGCGGTGTCGCGTCCCAGGTCGTCGGCCAGGTCGCGGGCGGCACCGAGGTCGGCTCCGGCGGCCAGCAGTTCGGTGACCCGTTCGCGCAGGACCGCGCTGCGGTCGCCCAGGTCGGCGATGGTGGGCGCGGTGTGCGTGGCGGGCAGGTCGGGGCGGGTGTCCCAGTCGCGCGGCTTGCGGAAGCGGGCCAGGCCGGTGAGAGCGGTCCGCACCTCGGTGAGCACGGCGCTGTCGTTCGCGTACGAGTCGAGGACGTCGAGGTACCGGGCCACGGGCTGCTGGTGGCTCGCGATGATGCGGCGCAGTTCGGGTTCTCGCACGCCGAGTTTCTGCGCGTGCAGCAACAGGGTCACGCCCTCCTCGACGTCACCGAGGCGGTACTTGATCAGGCCGACGACGAGGTGCACGTCGCTGAACTCCGGGTCGTGCGCGCGGGCGCGGGCGAACCGGCCGACGGCCGCGGTCAGGTCGCCGGCTCGCACGGCCGCCATGCCGCGCAGGAAGTGGATGTTGCGCAGCACGACGTCCCGTTCCCCGGTCAGCGTCGCCAGGTTCTCGGCCGCGCTGGTCGCGACGGTGGCGGGCCAGTCGGCCGACAGCTCACCGCCGGGGTCGAGCAGCCGGGCGCTCTCGGTCAGGAGCTGCTCGATCCGCTGCGGCGCGTCGGGTGACGGGTCGAGCCACTCGGCCAACGCCAGTCCGAAGTGGACGGACGCGAGCTGGGCCGGTTCGAGCGCGGTGGTGCGCAGGCTCTCGAAGTGGGCGCGCGCGGCCGGGACGTCCTTGTCGAACAACGACTGCGTGCCGAGCGCGAGGTGCCTGTTGCGCAGGTCGGCCGGGATTCGGTCGGTGAGCTCGCCGAGGCGTTCGACCTTCCCGAACAGGTCGGCGGCGGCGTCGAGACGACCGTCCGACACGGCCTCGGCGGCGCGCTGGAACTTCACGACGGCGTAGAGCCTGCGCATCTTCCTGCCGGTCAGCAGTCCGTCCGCCATCGCTGTGTCCAAAACGGACTCCGCACCCTCGTGGTCGCGGCGGGTGAAGCGCAGGTAGGCGAGCAGGTAGCAGACGGAGGCGTCGGCGGGGTTCTCGCGGCGCAACGCGGAGAGCCGGTAGTCGGCCTCGTCCAGCGCGTCGATCTGGAACAAGGCGAAGGCGATGAAGAACCGTGCCTCGGTCCGCAGCTTCCCCGGCAGCCGGGTCTCCAGTCGCGTCAACTCCGGCAGCGCGCGGCGGAACTCGCCCGCGTCCAGCTGGGCGAGCGCCTGCTCGTAGGCCTGCCTGCGTCGCCGCGGCACCACGACCACGAGGTACGCCAGGGCGATCAGACCGATCAGGGCGACCGCGAGCAGGAGGAACGGCAGCGCGGAACCTGACTCCGTCGGTCCGACGACGATCTGGGTCTGGATCTGACCGCCCGCCCACGTCACCACGGCGTCGTAGGTGCCCTCGGGCAGCGAGGTTCCGACGGTGACGTTCTGGCCGTCGGCCGAGCACCCCGTCAACGCGAAGAACGTGCCGACGATCAGTCCGGCTCGTCGAATCGGGAACGCCACTCGTCCGCCTCCTTCGTGGTGAGCATCAACGCGGCCTCCATGCGCTCGATCCGCCGCAACGCCTCGGCGCGCGTCTGGTCCGCCTCGGCGGTCTGCCCGAGCTCCCGCCAGCACTGCCGGTACGACCACAGGACGTCGAGGTCACCGGGCGCCAGCTGGTTCGCCGCGTAGAGGTCCTTGGCCGCCTCCGCCGGATTCCCGTGCGACAGGTGCACTTCCGCACTGCGCTTGAGCGCGGTCAGCCGGTCGGACCGGTCGCCGTGCCGGGCGAGCTGGGCCAGGTCGTCGAGCAGCTCGCCGGTGTACCGGCCGAGCTGCCAGCGCAACGACGCCCGCACCTGGCGCAGCCGGAGGTTGTCCGCCGCGATCGGGACGGCCAGGTCCAGGCAGCGCAACGCGTGCACCGGGTCCGCCGTCGCGCTGATCTGTTCGGCGATCGGTACCACGCGCGGGTCGTCGCCCATGGCCCGCAACATCTCCACCACCCGGTCGGGCAGCAGTGCCTCGGCGAGGCCGTGCAGGTCGAGCAGGCTCTCCAGCGCGGCCAGCAGGTCGGCTGGAGAGTCCGGGCGGGCCTGCGGGTGCGGGTGCCGGCACCGCTGCACCGCGCGGACGACGGCCTGGAACTGCGGGGTGCCGTGCAGGAACGACGGGATGTGCGTGCCGGTCGACGACAGCAGGACACCGCGAGCCTGGGCCTCGACCCTGCCTTCGTCGTCGTGCTGCGCGGTCACCGGCCCGAGCACCTGCGCGACCAGGGTGCCGAGCGCGTAGCTGTCCAGGGCGGCGGCGGTGGTGCCCCTGATCAGCTCGGGCGCCAGCGGGGCGAGCGCCGTGGCGTCGAGGCCGAACAGGTCGCGCGGGGTCTGCCGGGCGACCGGCGGGCACGGCACGAGCCACGGCAGCCACCGCCCGGCGTGCCGGCACAGCACGACGGTGCGCAAGGTCAGGCCCAGCGGGTGCACCGGGCTCGACCGCCAGTGGTCGAGCGCCCGGCACAGGTCGGCGGCCAGCGCGACCCGTTCCGGCCACTCCAGCGGCCCTGCCAGTCGTTCCTCCAGCGTCTGCCACGGCGGCGTGACGGCGTAGGAGACGTAGAAGTGGCCTCCGGTCCAGCCCTCGCCGGTGATCTCCAGCGTGCGCGGGTACCGCCGCTGCCTCAGCCGGGTCAGCGCCTCGCGGAACCTCTCGTCGCAGAAGCGCGGTTCGACGACCCGCAGGACGGTGTCGTGGGCGCGCCACAGCGAACCGCGGTCGGTGACCCCGACCACGGCCTGCAACCGGACGCCGTGCGGTCCCTGCACGGCCTACTCCGGCGGCTTCGGCAGGCCGGCCATGACGGTGCCGATGTGCGCGGCGCCGCGTTCGATCGCCTGCCGGCTCGCCCGCACGTCGCACTGCAGCTCGGTCTGCCAGACCTGGTTGTCGTTCAGGCACTTCACCGCCGCGCCGAGCAACCCGTTCTGGTCGATCGTGAACGTCACCTCGAACCGGTAGTGTCCCCGTTCGCGCGCTTCCGGCAGCTGGATCGGGAGCTTGCCGATGAGGTCGTTCTCGAACGCGACGGGGTTCTCGCCCTGGAAGATCAGCACGTCGATGCTCGTGGACCGCCCGCCGTTGATGAAGTTGTCGCGGGTCTGGTCGCCGGGGATGCGGCTGTCCTTGGGCAGGATCGGGATGAAGTCCGTGTCGTTGGCGAGGATCCCGAGCGTGTGGCTGGTGACGTCCTGAAGGATCAACGGCTCGTCGGCGGTGTCGCGGAGCGGATCCTGCGGTGTCATCTCGACGACGGCGCCTTCGTAGCCGTCGGACGCCGCGAAGTCGCGGGCGACCATGCCGGCCCCGCGCGCCACGACCTCGTCCGGCTTGATGTCGGCGCGGATGTCCTTGAGCTCCAGCCCGAGGTGCTCGGCGAGCAGCGGGCGCACGCACGCGATCCGGGTCGACCCGCCGACCAGCAGCACCTGCTCGACCTCGTCGGGTTCGACGCCGTTGCTCTGCCGCGCCGACTCCAGCGCCTGGTCGAGGCAGTCGAGCGAGCGCTGCAGGAGATCGGCGATGAGCCCCTCGAACGTGGCTCGGGACAACGGGATGCTCACGGTCAGCGTCGGCGTCAGGTACGGCAGGTTGAGCGTCGTGGACTTGGCCACCGACAGGTCGCGCTTGCGCTGCTCGGCTTCGCGCTTGACCCGCTGCCGGACCATCGGGTCGTCGCGCAGGTCCACGCCGTGCTGCTCGTGGATCTGCGCCAGCACGTGGTCGGTGATCCGGTCGTCGAAGTCGCCACCGCCCAGGCGCGGGTCGCCGCCGGTGCCGACCACGCTCACGTTGCCGGGGCTGACCTGGATGATCGACACGTCGAACGTGCCGCCGCCGAGGTCGTAGACGGCGTAGGTGTGCGTGCGGTCGTCCTCGATCTTGTCCGCGCCGAAGCAGACGGCCGCCGCGGTCGGTTCGTTGATCAGCCGGTGCACGTTCAGCCGGGCCATCCTGGCGGCGTCCTCGGTCGCGCCGCGCTGGGGTTCCTTGAAGTAGGCGGGCACCGTGATCACGGCGTCGTGGATCGGCTCGCCGACGTAGGCCTCGGCCTGGCGCTTGAGCTCGGTCAGGATGAACGCGGAGATCTCCTGCGGCAGGTAGTCCTGGTCGCGGAACCGGATCCGGCGCGGCACCCCGGGGTCGCCGGGCCCGGCCGGTGGGCGTTCGTACACACCCATCTCGCGTTTGACCTCGATGACCGTGTTGGCGGGATCGGCGGCGAGGTTGTTCTGAGCGGGCTTGCCGACGACGACCTGGCGCTCGTGGTCGAGCCCGACGACCGACGGCACGGTCGGCTCGCCGAACGCGCTCTCGATGACGTGCACCTCCTTGCCGTCCCAGATCGACACCGCCGAGTACGTGGTGCCGAGGTCGATGCCGATCACTTTGTGGAATGGCACTGTCTGCCTCCTTGGGCCAGCAGCTCGTCGAGCAGGCGGTTGGGGGAGTGGTCGGCGGTGAAGTCCGTGCGGTCCACATCGGACAGTGGCGGCAGTTCGACGCCCTGGGAAGCGAGGTGGTCGCGGAGGGCATGGTGCAGGACGGCGGTCCGGTCGGCGTGGTCGGTGAACATCGGCGCGGCGGCCGGCCGCACGGTGAAGAACCGCAGGTGCGCGTTCTCCTGGTCGTACTGCGCTCTTCTGGCCGGTCGCACGAGCTCCTCGCCCGCGGCGTTGATCACCCGCTGCCGCTCGTCGAGCTCACCGCGCCGGGTGGGTTCACGGCGCTGGCGGGTCCGCAGCTCACGGATCAGGCCGTCGCGGGCCTGCCGGATCTGCGCCGCGGTCGCGTTCGGCGTGACGCCGAGCACCGAGTAGTACGACTCGGCGCCGAGGTCGATCATGAACATGGCCCGTCACCCCCTGTGCTGCAGTTCGCCTTCGAGCTCTCCCAACCGGTCCAGCCACTTCTCCAGCTCGCTCACCTCCCGCTCCAGCCCGGCCTCCTCGGCGATGGTCAGCGCCTGCGAGAGCTCGTCGAGCGCCTGCCGGACCTTGTCGAGCGAGCGGTAGGCCATCCCGGCGTAGCGCGCCTCGTTGTACTCGTCGACGGCGTCCTGGGCCCGGTTCAGCGCCGCGTCGAGCAGGTCGATCACCTTGCGGCGGGCCGTGTCCACCTCGGCAGCCTCGCCGGTCCACGACAGGCCCTGCTCGAACTCCTCGCGTTGCTCGTCGGTGAGCGCGGTCGCGACGCCTTCGGCCAGCAGCCGTTCCGCCTCCGCCATCCTGTCCGCGCCGCCGAGCAGGGTCAGCGCCTTCGCCAGGTGCAGCCGCAACGTGCCGCTCTGCGGGAACCTCAGCAGCGCCACCCGTGCCGCCTCGACGTGCGCTTCGAGGCTCGTGCGGTCGTGGAAACCGCGCAGTGACTCGGGAATCGCCTCCCGCCCGATGACACCGAGCAGGACGACCAGGCTCCTGCGCCGCGGCACGTCCTCCTCGGGAACTCGCAGCTGCAGCGCGGTCAGCGTCTCCTCGTAGGCCTCGTCGAGACGCCCGGCCTGTTGGAGCGCCCGGCAGCGGAACGCCCGCGGCGCCAGCCGGTGGGGGAGCAGCTCGACGCACTCGTCCAGCGCTTCCAGGCGGTCCTCCCGCGCGGCGAGGTGGAGGAGATCGGCCTCGAGCAGGCGGACGAGGTCGACGCCGGGCTCGACGAGGCCGCGTTCGACGCAGAGCGGCTGGAAGACGGCCCACGGCAACGCGAACAGGTGGCGGGCGAGGAGCAGGCCCAGGCGCAACGGCTGCGGGTCGTCGGCGAGGACGTGCAGCATGCGGCGCACCAGCACCGCGCGGCGGAACGCCTCGTCGAGGAGCGCGTTCGCCCGCCCCTGCTCCAGTTCCCGGTGCTCGTCCGGCTCCTCGCACGCCTCGGTGAACGCGGCGCGGGCGAGGTCGCAGAAAACGCTGATGCCGGACCAGTTCCGGGTGCGCAGCTCGGTGTCGACGTGCCGGATCAGGGCGTCTCGCGCGGCGGGGCTGCGCACGCCGAGCCGGTGGGTGGGAGAGCGGAAGCCGAGGCGGGCGTTGAGGTAGTAGCGGTCCCACTCCCGCAGCCAGATTTCGAGCGCTTCCGGGTCCGCGAGCCACGCGCGCAGTTGTTCGTCGTCCGGTTGCTCCCGGCCGAGCACGTACCGCTGCCTGCTGTTCTGGCTGATAGCGCGGTGCAGGGTGACGCGCTCGTCGAGCATGACCTGCACGTCGCCGATCGCGGCCGCGTGCAGGTACAGCAGCTCGGCCAGCCGGGCCCACGCCGGGGCGTACTCCTCGGTGGTCCTGGTGCGGGCGGCGAGCAGGGCGAGGTTGACGGCGACCGGGACGCGGTGCGGGTCGAGCGGAATCGTCTCGCGCCACAGGAGTTTCGCCTCGTGGGGGCGGTCCTCGGTCCAGGCTCTCCTCGCGCACGCGTCCAGGACCGCGATCTCCAGTTCCCGGAAGCAGTCCAGGCGTCTCACGTCGTCGGGGTAGCGGTCGAGCAACTGCAGCGCGTCGAGGGCGCTCAGCTTCTCCCACTTCGTGAAGTGAGCCCAGCAGACCACTTCGACGGGGAGGCGTTGTGCCCTCAGGTGGTCGACGGCGGCCGAGACGAACGCGTCCGGGTCGCGGGCTTCGACGAGGTCGAGGACCGCGTCGAGCAACGGGTGGGACGTGCCGAGCTCGCGGACGTCGATCGGGACCTGGTCGTGGGCCTGCACGAGGACTGCGGCCACCGCGAGCTCTGCGGCGGAGGCGTGTTCGGCTCCCACGGCAAGGCAAGCGGTGACCTGGACGCGCGTGGGGTGTTCCTTGGACAGCTGGTCGAGCAGGAGCAGCAACCACGTGTCCGGGGCCGGTTTCTCCCGTTTCCTGCTCTGGCCGAGGTCCTGTTCGGCCTGGGCGATGAGCCGGTGGACGCGGCGGCTGTCCGGCACGAGCTCGGCGGCCCGGCGGTACTCGCGCAACGCGGCGAAGTACTTGCCTTCGCGGTGCAGCACCCGTCCGAGGTGTAGGAACACCTTGGGCTGGAACGGATCGGCCTCGGCGGCCGCACGCAGCAGCTCGGCCGCCTCACCCGGTTCGGTCTCCAGGGCGAGCCGGAACCGCGCCTCGGCGAGCGCCGTCCGCACCCGCGGGCTGTCGGGCCGGCTGCCGAGCTCGGCGATGGCCGCCCGCAACGGGTTCACCGGACCACCTCGTACAGCTCGACGGTGCCGGGAGTTGTCACGGCGAGCTGCCCGCCGTCCCAGGAGAGCACGGCCGAAAGGGCTTCCGGCCACACGTGCCGTTGCACGCCGTCCTGCCAGTACGCGCAACCGTCCGATGTGGACAATGTGAAGCTGTTGGACGCGGCGGAGACCATCCTGGACCGGGCGGGCAGGACCGCGTGCAGCAGGTGCCGGTTCGCGTCGTCGATCAGCCACGCCTGCTCGTCGGTCAGCAGCAGGCAGCTGCCCCGCGCGGGGGACGGCAGCAGCCCGCGTGCGCCGGGTTTGACCTCCCGTGCCGTGAACGTGCCGTCGAGCCGCATGCTGGTCAGCTCGTTGTCGTGGGTCAGTACGACCAACCGGCTGCCCGCGAAGGCGATGTCACCCACGAAGTCGAGCTCGGGGTGGTCGGCGGTCATGCGCGTGTCCGAGTACAGGGTGAGGCCACCGGACAGTCCCGACACGGCGAACCGCTCGCCGTGCGCGGCGATCCGGTGCACGCCGCGCTCGGTCGCCAGCAGCTCGGTCCACTTGCCGGTCTGCCCCAGCCGGATCAGCTCACGCCGCCACGACCCCACGACGAGGTCGTCGCCGACGAACGTCAGGTCTCCCACCGTGCCGTCGAGCTGGTGCGTCGCCACCTCGTCGCCTGCGAAGCAGCGCACCGCGCCGTCCCAGCCGCCGACGCCCACCCGGCCACCCTCGCCGACGACCGTCCTGCGCACCGGCACCGGACGGCTGTCCCGCCAGAGGAGGTCGTCGCCCTCGATCACCGCCAGGGTGTCGGATCCCATTTCCCACACCAGAGTCCGGCCGCCGCCGAGCGGCCAGGCGTTGCGCGCCTGGAGCTCCACGGCGTGCACGAGCGAGAACCCCGGCGCCTGAGATCTCCGGGCCGGGATGCGGGAACGGCGGGTCACGGTGGTCAGCCGGGTGGTGGCCGGCAGCTCGTTCGCCTGGCGTTCCAGGACTTCACAGGCCGCGGCCGCGGTGGCGCAGTCCCGCAACGGGGAGGCTGCGACGTCGTCCTCGGTCGGGTACTCGCCGGTCAGCAGGAAGTGCAGGACGGCCCGCAGCGCGAACAGGTCGGCCTGCGGGGTGAGCGGCGCGCCCGACCGGTTTTCGGGGCTGCCGAACAGGAACGAGTCCATCCGGCTCGCCGACGTGCCGTCCAGGTCGTCGACGGGCACGTCCGCCATCTCCCGCGCGACGCACACCACCCGCACCACGCCGAGGCGGCCGACGATCACGTTCGCCGGCGTGATGTCGCCGTGCACGATCGGCGGATCGGCCTCGTGGAACGCCCTGAGCGCACGGGCGATGCCGAGGCACACCTCGTGGGCGGCGCGCTCGGGCAGCGGCCCGGAGCGGCGGACGAGGTCCTGCGCGCTGTCGCCGTCGATCGACGGCATGATCACGTAGAGGCAGCGCCGCCGGTCGTCGATCGTGATCGGGCCCGCCGCGACCGGCGACACCACCGCCGCGTCGGCGAACCGCGTGAACCGCGCGATCTCCGCGAAGAACGCCTCGTCGCGGTCCTCAGGGACGTCGACGAGGTGCACCGACACCGGTTCGTCGCGCAGCAGGTCGTGCCCGGCGTACCGCGGCCCGAGACCGGTGCGGCCGAGCTGCGGGCCGCGCGCGGTGAACGTCGTGCCGGGAATGAGCTTCGTGCCGTCACCACCGTCCGGCAGACGGTCCCAGATCTCCGCCCACGGATCCCGCGGATCGCCCGGAAGTGCCCACTGCGCCAGCACTTTCAACGCCGACAGCGCCGGAGCGACAGTCCGCCCGGTGACCGGCACGTCCTCCGCCCGTTCCCGCGCGAAGGCCTGGACCGTCGCCAGCGACGCGTGCAGCTGCGCCGGAACCTCGCCAGAACTCGACAACTTCTCGAGCATCGGCAGCAACGCCCTGAGGGCCTGGTAGGTCTTGAACAACGCCACGGCCGGCTCGTCGAGGTGCTGGAACGGCGCCACGCACGCGTCGGCGAGGCTGTCCGCCCCTGCCGACGGAACCGGCCGCCGCAGCGCGCCGACGATCTTGCGGTACTCCGCCTCGAAGGTCGTCGTGCACGTCAGGTCGCACTGCGCCAGGAAGCTGATCTCCGCCGGCAACGGCAGCGTGAGCCGTTGGAACAGCACGGGAATCGTCCGCCCCGCCCGGCCCGACGGGTCCAGGTACCGGCTCACCTGCAACTCGTAGCCCGTCCACGGCCGCTGGAGGTAGGCGTCGGTGAGACACGCGACGAGGTGCGCCGACCTCTCGATCCCCTCGGAGAGCTGCTGCATCGCGGGCAGCCCGCCCGCCATCGAGTGCTCGTCGAACCAGACCCGCAGCCCGTCGGCCCGCAACCGTTCGACGAACGGCCACACGACCGCGCGGTCGACCGAGGCGTAGCTCACGAACACGTCGAACTCGTACATCGCCGCTCCGGTGGCCGTTTCCGCATCGGAAAGCAAACTCCGGTGGCATGACGATCGCGGCGTTTGGCCAGGAACTGTCCACGTTCTGGCCACTTGGGGGAAGATCAGGGTTTGGTCTGGTACTCCCTGGCCACGTCGACCAGGAGCTGGTGCATGGCGAGCTCGGCGGGAGCGCGCAGCCGGTCCTGGCGGTGCGCCAGCAGCACGCGCCGGGCCGGCACGTCCGTGCCCAGCGCGAGCACGCGGACGTCCGGGTTCGGGTTGCGCACCGCGGTCCTGGGCGCCAGCGCGACGCCGAGCCCGACGCTGACCATGGCCTGCGCCTCCTGGTAGTCGTTGGCCTCGAACGCGATCTTCGGGGTGAACCCGGCCGCGCGGCAGCTGCGTTCGAGCACCTCGGCCACCGGGTGGTCGTGGGCGCGGACGATCCACTCCTCGCCGGCCAGTTCGGACATGGTGGTGAACCGCTTGCGCGCGAGCCGGTGATCAGCGGCGACGATGAGCACGGTCGGGTCGTCGAGCAGGGGCGTCAGCGAGATGTCGGGGACGTCGACGCGGTTCCACGCGTAGTCCCACAACAGCGCGATGCCGACGGTGCCGTTCTCCAGCAGCTCGACGAGCTCGTCGAACCGGGTGCTGCGCACGTCCAGGCGGAGATCCGGGTACTGGCGGCGGAACCTGCTCACGACCTGGGGCAGCAGGGCGCTCGCGACGGTCGGGAACACGCCGAGCGCGATGGTGCCGCGGCGCAGCCCCGCGAGTTCGGCCAGATCGGCCTCGGCGGCGCTGAGCCGGCGCAGGACGTGGCGGGCGTGACCGGCCAGCACGGCTCCGGCCTCGGTGGGGCGCACACCCCTGGCCTGCCGGTGCAGCAACGGCTGACCGGCTTCCACCTCGAGCCGGCGCAGCTGCTGCGAGACCGCGGACGGGGTGTAGCCGAGCTGTTCGGCGGCGGCGGTCATCGAACCGGTGTCCACCACGGCGGCGAGCAGCGCCAGGCGTCGGACGTCCAGCATGGACACTCCTCGTGCGAAAAAGTCTGAGGCGGGAAGTTCACTTGCTGGTGACTTCCGTGTAACTGTGCTTAAGGGTACCTGCTGACCTGCGAGCTGGTCTTTCGCCGGAACAGGCCTCGTGGCTGATGCGAACAGGTGTGATTGAGCGTGAAGCAACGCTTCATGGGCGTGCAGATATGCGTGATTGTGTTCAAGCTCGGCGGGAGTCACGGTTGCCGTCATGCGAGAGATACCGGCGACGTGGATGCGCGGTGGCACCAGCAAGTGCTGGGTCTTCGAGCGCGAGGTGCTGACGGTGCCCGGCCGCAGCGTCGACGAGGTGCTGCTGCGGCTGTACGGAAGCCCCGACCCGCGCCAGGTCGACGGCGTCGGTGGCGCGACGTCGACGACCAGCAAGGCCGTCGTGCTCGCCAGGAGCGACCGGCCGGGCATCGACGTCGAGTACACGTTCGCCCAGATCGGCATCGCCGACGGGCGGGTGGACTGGACGAGCAACTGCGGCAACTGCTCCGCCGTCGTCGGCCCCTACGCGCTGCGACGCGGCTGGGTGGTCCCGACCGGCGAGGTGACCACGGTGCGGATCAACAACACCAACACCGGCCAGCTGATCGTCGTCGACGTGCCGACGCCGTCGGGCCAGGTGACCGAACAGGGCCGGGACCGCATTCCCGGTGTGGCCCAGCCGGGTCTCGGCGTGCGGCTGTGGTTCGTCGACCCGGCCGGCCGGACCACCGGGGCGTTGCTGCCCACGGGCAACGCCGTCGACCTGGTGGACGGAGTGCGCGTGACGCTGCTCGACGCCGGCGCACCCGTCGTCCTCGTCCCGGCCGCCGAGGTCGGTGTGGACGGCGACGCCTCCCCGGCCGCGCTCGACGCCAGGGAAGACGTGCTGGGCCGGCTCGACCGTCTCCGCCGGATCGCGGCGGTCCGCATGGGTCTCGCCGCCGACCCCGCCGAAGCCGCCCGCGCCACCCCGAAGATCGCGTTGGTCAGCGCGGGACGGCCGGGACGTTCGGACGTGACCGTGCGGATGTTGTCGATGGGGCGGACGCATCCCGCGCTGGCCATCACCGGCAGCGTCGCGCTCACCGCCGCCGCCCACACGCCGGGTACGGTCCTGTCGGCCTTCACCGCCGGCGAGCAGGAGGTGCTGCGCCTGGACACTCCGGCCGGAGTCGTGACGACGCAGGCGAGCACCCGTGACGGACTGCTCGCGATCGGGGTCACCCGGACCACGCGCCGCATCGGCGACGCGACTCTCGTGCTGCCCGACGACGAGCCGCTGGAGCCCGCTCTCGCGACGCTGGCCGCTGCTGCGGTTTCCTGACCCCGCACCGCATCGGCGACGGTCGTTCTCCCGAGGAACTCACGACACCGGGCGCCGCCGCAGTTCCCTGACCCGAAACGCTCGTCTTCCCCGACGACGAGCCGCTGGAGCCCTCACCCACAACACCGGCCGCCGCCGCGGCCTCCTGACCCGCACCGTCGAAGAGGACAATGATGTCATCACAGATAATCGCGATCCTGGTGCTGGGCGGCATGTTCGTCGTCGCCACGGTGCTGCCCGTCAACATCGGCATCCTCGCGCTGGTCTCGTCGTTCCTCGTCGGCACGTTCGTGTTCGGCCTGGAGGACAAGGAGATCTTCGAGGGGTTCCCGGTCTCGCTGTTCATCACCGTCGTCGGAGTCACGTACCTGTTCTCCGTCGCCAAGCTGAACGGCACGATCGATCTGTTGGTGGAGGGCGGAATCCGGCTCGTGCGAGGCCGCGCCATCCTGGTGCCGTGGGTGCTGTTCGCGGTCGCGGCCACGTTGACCGCGCTGGGCACGTTCACCCCGGCCGCCGTCGCGTTGCTCGTGCCGATCGGGATGAGCTTCGCCTTCGCGTACCGCATCAGCCCGTTGATGATCGGCATGATGGTGATCTGCGGTGCCCACGCCGGGGCGTTCTCGCCGATGGCGGTCTCCGGCGCGCTCGTCTACGGCATCGTGGTGAAGTCCGGTCTGACGATCTCCCACGCCGCGTTGTTCTTCGCGAGCCTCGGCTTCAACCTGCTGCTCGCCGCCGTCACCTACGCGTTGCTCCGCCGCCGCGGTGAGGAGAGCTTCGTCGAGCGCCCGGACGGCGACGCGACCGCTGACGACGTGCCGACCGGCGGCGGTGTCGCCACCGCGGTCAGGCAGAAGACGATCGCGGTGACCTGGCGGCAGCGCGCCACGCTCGTGGCGCTGGTCGTGCTCGTGGTCGGCGCACTCGCGTTCCACCTGCAGATCGGTTTCCTCGCCCTGGCGGCGGGTGCCGTGCTCGCCGTGCTCGACCGCGAGAACCTCGGCAAGGCCGTCGAGGGCATCAGCTGGCCGACGATCCTCCTGGTCGCGGGCATGGTCACCTACGTGGGAGTCCTGGAGCACTCCGGCACCATCGACTGGGTCGCCCACGGCGCGGTCGGCCTGGGCGCGCCGTTGCTCGTGGCGCTCGTGCTGTGCGTCATCGTCGGCGTCACGTCGGCGTTCGCCTCGTCGACGGCGATCCTCACCGCGACCATCCCGATGGCGATCCCGTTGCTGCTCACCGACTCCCTCCCGGTCGTGGGTGTCGTGGCCGCCATGGCGATCTCCACCACCATCGTGGACGTCTCACCGTTCTCCACCAACGGCGCGCTGGTCCTCGCGAACGCCCGCGGTGTCGACCGGAACCGCTTCTACCGCCAGGTCATCTCCTACACCTGCGTCATCGTCGGCCTCGGGCCGATCGCGGCGTGGGCGGTGCTGGTCCTGCCCGGCTCGTTCTGAGGCCGGACACGACCTCTCGACCGGTTCGCCGCCGAACCGGTCGAGAGGTCGTGGCACGGCTCGGCCGCAGCACTCGGCCGACCCCTGAGTCACGTCAGCTGAACGCCCACGATGCAGGTGTCGTCGCCGGTGTTCGCCTCGCTGGTGTCGAGCAGGTGGTCGAGCAGCTCCTCCAGATCCCGGCGCGGGCCGGTCACCACCTCGCACAACCGGTCCAGGCAGTCGTCCAGCGGCACGTCACGGCGTTCGACCAGGCCGTCGGTGTAGAGCAGCAGCGTGTCGCCGGGTTCGAGCAGAACCTCACCCTCCTGGTAGGACACGTCGGCGAGGGCGCCGAGCATGATCCCGCCCAGCATCGGCAGCAGTTCTCCCCGCTCGTTCCTGATCAGCACGGGCGGCAGGTGACCGGCGCGGGCCCAGCGCAGCACGCGGGTGATCGGGTCGTACAGACCGCACAACGCCGTGGCCATGATGTTGTTGGAGAGGTGGTGCGCGACCAGGTTCAGCCACGTCAGCAGCTGCCCCGGGCCCGCACCGGTGGCCGCGAGGCCACGCAACGCGTTGCGCAGCACCACCATTCCGGTCGCGCCCTCGATGCCGTGGCCGGTGATGTCACCGACGGACAACAGGATCTGCTTGCTGGGCAGCACGACGGCGTCGTACCAGTCGCCACCCACCAGCTCCTCCTGCGCCGCGGGCCGGTACCGGACGGCGACGCGCAGCCCGAACGCGTCGATCGTGGGGTGCGCGGGCGGCATGATGACCTGCTGCAGCTGCAACGTGAGCTTGTTGCGCTCGGCCGCCTCCTGCGCGGTGATGGCGAGCTGGTCCTGCGTCGCGGACAGCGCGACCTCGGTCCAGTGCTGCGCCGAGACGTCCTGGTAGGCACCGCGGACCGCGATCAGCACGTCGAACGAGTCGAGCACGGGCTCGGCGATCACGCGCACGTGCCGCGTCACCCCGTCGGCGCGCTGGAGCCGGAACGCCGCGGACGCGGGCTGGTGGTGGTGCAGGACGTTGCGCACGAAGCCGTTGAGCGCGGGCACGTCGTCGGGATGGGCGTAGGTCGTGATCTTCGCCAGCGGCACGGGATCCGCGGTCGGCGGCAGCCCGTACAACGCGTACAGCTGGCTGTTCCACACGACCCCGCCGGTGTCCGGCTCCTCCTCGAACCCGCCGACGCGACCGAGCCGTTGCGCGTGCTGGAGCAGGTTCGCGAGGCGCGCGGTCTCGTCGTGCACCCGCCACACGACCAGCACCAGCGCGCCGTGCCGGGTGACGCTGACGCTCGCGGTCACCGTCAACGGCACCTCGTCGACGAGAGCCGCGAGCATCATGCGTTCGGTGCGGTACGGCTCACCGGTGGCGTAGGCGTGCTCGATCTTGTCGAACAGGTTGCCCTCCGCCGCGGCCAGGGGATAGGCCTCCAGCAACAACTTCCCCGCCACGGCGGCCCGCGGCCTGCCCGCGATGTCCACGAACCGCGCGTTGACGTGGTGCACCCGGAAGTCCGTGAGCATGCCGTCCGGTGAGACCTCGGGGCCGAGTACCAGCGCCGGGTCGAGCAGCCCGTCCGCGAGGTCCGTCAGTTCGGACGGCGCCGACAGCAGGTGATCGGCGGGAATCTCCGGCGCCGTGCCGTCGAGGGTGGTGGCGCAGAGCTCAGCCAACGCCTCCACCTGCCGGTGCACGCTCTGCGGTTGCGGTTCCAGCGGCTGCGGCCAGCAGATCTCCAGCACCCCGGTGATCCGGCCGCCGGTGCCCGCCGGGACGGCGACGCGGCCGGGCAGGCCGGTGCCGATCGACGGCAGCCCCGACTCGTCGAGGCTCGTGATCCACACCGTCTCCCGTTCGGTCAGCGCGCGCCGGGCGGCCGTGGCGACACCCGGTGGCACGTAACGCCACCGCCCGGCCTCGCCCTCGGTGAAGCCCGCGTTCCCGGCCAGGGTGAGCGACGAGTCCTTGCCCGCCGACCAGATCGCCACCGCGGTCGCACCCAGCGGCGCGAGCGCGTGGGCGAGCAGCGACCTCGCGACGGTCTCGGTGTCGTCCGCGTGCAGCAGAGCGCTCTCCGCCGTGCGGAACCGCACCGCCGCACCGGGGTCGGGCAGCGGCGGCGGTTCGGTGAGCCCGTCGCCGGACACCTCGTTGATGATGTCGACGGCGAGCTCCAGCTGAGTGGTTCCCGCCTGGCCGGCCAGCAGGGCGAGCTGCTCCGCCGCCTGCGCGGGCCCGCAGCGCAGCCGTTCGACGAGAACGCCCTTCGCGAGCTCGACGAGCGCCCGCCCGTCCGCTGCCGCCCGTGCCTCGTCGATCTCGCGGCGAAGGCGGTCGATCGTGCCCGCGAGCCGGTCGACCCTCGCCTCGTCCGAGGTCATCGGGGACCCAGCCACCGTCGCACGCAGGAGACGAGCTGGTCGGCGTCGACCGGTTTGGTGACGTAGTCGTTGGCACCGGAGGCGATGCTCTTGTCCCGGTCACCGGGCATCGCCTTCGCGGTCACCGCGATGATCGGCAGCTCGGCGTGGTCCGGCATGGCGCGGATCGCCGCCGTGGCGGCGTATCCGTCCATCTCGGGCATCATCACGTCCATCAGGATCAGGTCGATCTCCGGATGACCGATCAGCGCCTCGATGCCCTCCCTGCCGTTCTCCGCGTGCAGCACCCGGACGCCGTGCAGCTCCAGGATGCTGCTCAACGCGTACAGGTTGCGCGCGTCGTCGTCCACGATCAGCACGGTCCGGCCCGCCAGCCGGCCGCTCGCCGGGGGCTCGACCTGCTGGCGCGGCTGCTCGGGACGCACCAGCGGCAGCACGTCCTCCGGGCCGTCGGCGTTGAGGTGCAACGCGATCCGCTCGCGCAGTTCGTCCAAACTGGACAGCAGCTCCAGCGGGCGCGAGTCGGCCCGTGCCTGCAACTGCAGCTCGTAGGTGTCCGGGAGTCTGCGGTTGTTGTGCGCCAGCACGGGAATCGTGCGCGCGGCGGCGTCGCCGTCGAGTGCCTCCAGGAACCGCAAGGCGGCGCCGTCCGGCATGTCCAGCTCCAGCACGACGCAGTGGTACGGCTCGGTCGCCAGCGCGGCCGCCGCCTCCTCCTCGCCGACCGCCGTGACAACGTCGACCGGGCCACCGGGGTAGTTGCTCGCCGACAGGTCGGTCACCGCGCTCTGGGCGACGAGCGAGAGCAGGCCCTGGGGGCGTTCCTCGACCACGAGGAGCCGGCGCTTGTGCCCGTTCTCCGCCGACGGGCTCGCCTCCACGGACGCGGCGGGCGCCTGCTGGTCGTCGCCTGCCCTCTCCACCTCGCTGTAGTCCGTGCGGCGGACCGGGAGGTAGAGGGTGAAGGTGCTGCCCTTGCCGAGCACGCTCTCCGCGGTGATCGAGCCACCGAGCAGGTAGGCGATCTCGCGGCTGATCGAGAGGCCGAGACCGGTGCCGCCGTACTTGCGGCTGGTGGTGCCGTCGGCCTGCTGGAACGCGCCGAAGATCGACTCCAGCTGCTGCTCGGCGATGCCGATGCCGGTGTCGCTGACCCGGAACATGATCGCCGGGCCGTGCGACCGCACGGTCGGTGGCAGCTGTTCGGGGTCCGCGGGTTCGATGCGCAGCTCCACGCCGCCGGTCTCGGTGAACTTCACCGCGTTGGACAGCAGGTTGCGCAGGACCTGCTGCAGGCGCGTGTCGTCGGTGACGAGCTCCTCGGGCACACCGGGCGTCGTGGAGAGCTGGAAGTCCAGCCCCTTCTGCGAGGTGAGGGGCCGGAAGGTGACCTCGACGTAGTCCAGCAGCTGCCGCAACGACACGCGTTCGGGCGTGATGTCCATCTTGCCCGCCTCGACCTTGGACAGGTCGAGGATGTCGTTGATCAGCTGGAGGAGGTCCGACCCGGCGGAGTGGATGATTCCGGCGTACTCCACCTGCTTCGGCGTGAGGTTGCGGCTCGGGTTCTGCGCCAGCAGCTGCGCGAGGATGAGCAGGCTGTTGAGCGGGGTGCGCAGCTCGTGGCTCATGTTGGCCAGGAACTCCGATTTGTACTTCGACGCGAGCGTGAGCTCCCGCGCGCGGGTCTCCAGTTCCTGACGCGCCTGCTCGATCTGCAGGTTCTTGGCCTCGATGTCGCGGTTCTGGGTCGCGAGCAGCGCCGCCTTCTCCTCCAGTTCGGCGTTGGAGCGCTGCAGTTCCTCCTGGCGCACCTGGAGTTCGCCCGAGCGCGACTGCAGTTCGGACGCGAGCCGCTGCGACTCGACGAGCAGCTCGTCGGTGCGGGCGTTGGCGATGATGGTGTTGACGTTGACGCCGATGGTCTCCATCAGCTGCTCGAGGAAGTCGCGGTGGATGTCGGTGAAGCGGTGCACCGACGCCACCTCGATCACGCCGAGGACCTGGTCCTCCACCACGATCGGCAGCACGACCAGGTTCACCGGCGCCGTCCGGCCGAGCCCGGAGGTGATGGCGATGTAGTCCGCGGGCATCTCGTCCACCGCGATGGTGCGGCGGCTGCGCGCGGCCTGGCCGACCAGGGACTGGCCGAAGCGGAACCGCGTGGGCCGGGTGTCGTCGGCGGGGTGGCCGTACGAGCTGATCAACCGCAGCTCGTGGTGGTTGCCGGCGTCGTCGGCGTCGGCGAGGTAGAACGCGCCGAACTGGGCAGACACCAGCGGCGTCAGCTCGTCCATGATCAGTTCGGCGACCACGGCCAGGTCCCGGCGGCCCTGCATGAGACCGGAGATGCGGGCCAGGTTGGACTTCAGCCAGTCCTGGTCCTGGTTCGCCTTGGTGGAGTCGCGCAGCGAGCCCACCATCGAGTTGATGTTGTCCTTGAGCTCGGCGACCTCGCCCGAGGCCTCGACCGTGATCGACCGGGTCAGGTCGCCCTCGGCGACCGCGCTCGTCACCTCGGCGATCGCTCGCACCTGCCGGGTGAGGTTCTCGGCCAGCTCGTTCACGTTCTCGGTGAGGCGCTTCCACGTGCCGGACACGCCCTCGACCTCGGCCTGACCGCCGAGCCTGCCCTCGCTGCCGACCTCGAGGGCGACGCGGGTGACCTCGGCGGCGAAGCTGGAGAGCTGGTCGACCATCGTGTTGATCGTCGTCTTCAGTTCGAGGATCTCGCCGCGCGCGTCGACGTCGATCTTCTTCGTCAGGTCGCCCTGCGCGACGGCGGTGGTGACCTGGGCGATGTTGCGCACCTGGTTGGTCAGGTTGTTCGCCATGAAGTTGACGTTGTCGGTGAGGTCCTTCCAGGTGCCCGCCACGTTCGGCACCCGCGCCTGACCGCCGAGCATGCCCTCCGTGCCGACCTCGCGCGCCACGCGGGTGACCTCGTCGGCGAACGCGGACAGGGTGTCGACCATCGTGTTGATCACGCCGGCCAGCGCGGCGACCTCGCCCTTGGCCTCGACGGTGATCTTCTGGCTCAGGTCACCGCGGGCGATCGCCGTGGCGACCTGCGCGATGGACCGCACCTGGTTCGTCAGGTTCGACGCCATCAGGTTGACGTTGTCGGTCAGGTCCTTCCAGGTGCCCGAGACACCGCGCACCGTGGCCTGCCCGCCCAGGTTGCCCTCGGTGCCGACCTCGCGGGACACGCGCGTGACCTCGTCGGCGAAACCGGACAGCTGGTCGACCATCGTGTTGATGGTCTCCTTGAGCTCCAGGATCTCGCCGCGCGCGTCGACGCGGATCTTCTGGCTCAGATCACCTCGCGCCACCGCGGTCGTCACCTGCGCGATCGACCGCACCTGCGCGGTGAGGTTGTCCGCCATGACGTTGACCGACTCCGTGAGGTCCTTCCACGTGCCGGAGACGCCCTTCACGTCCGCCTGACCGCCGAGGCGGCCGTCCGTGCCGACCTCGCGCGAGACGCGGGTGACCTCGTCCGCGAACGACGAGAGCTGGTCGACCATCGTGTTGATGGTGTCCTTGAGCTCCAGGATCTCGCCGCGCGCCGTGACCGTGATCTTCTGGGACAGGTCGCCGCGCGCGACCGCCGTGGCGACCTGCGCGATGGACCGCACCTGCGCGGTCAGGTTGCCCGCCATGAAGTTCACCGAGTCGGTGAGGTCGCGCCAGGTGCCGGAGACGCCCTTGACGTCGGCCTGACCGCCGAGGATGCCGTCGGTGCCGACCTCGCGTGAGACGCGGGTGACCTCGTCGGCGAACGACGAGAGCTGGTCGACCATCGTGTTGATGGTGTTCTTCAGCTCCAGGATCTCGCCCCTGGCGGTGACGGTGATCTTCTGGGACAGGTCGCCGCGCGCGACCGCCGTGGTCACCTGGGCGATGTTGCGGACCTGGTCGGTCAGGTTGCCGGCCATGAAGTTCACGGAGTCGGTGAGGTCGCGCCACGTGCCGGACACGCCCTGCACGTCCGCCTGACCGCCGAGCCGGCCCTCGCTGCCCACCTCGCGCGCGACGCGGGTGACCTCGTCGGCGAAGCTCGACAGCTGGTCGACCATGGTGTTGACGGTGTTCTTGAGTTCGAGGATCTCGCCGCGCGCGTCCACGTCGATCTTCTGGCTCAGGTCGCCGCGCGCGACCGCGGTGGCGACCTGGGCGATGTCGCGGACCTGGCTGGTGAGGTTGCCGGCCATGGCGTTCACCGAGTCGGTGAGGTCCTTCCAGGTGCCCGACACCCCCGGAACCTCGGCCTGACCGCCGAGCCGGCCGTCCGTGCCGACCTCGCGGGCGACGCGGGTGACCTCGGAGGTGAACTGCGACAGCTGGTCCACCATGCCGTTGAAGACGGTGGCGATCTCCCGAGCAACCCGTCCGAGTCGTCCGGCAGCCTGATCCCGAAGTCCCCGTCGCGCACCGCCGTGAGGCCTGCGAGCAGCTGCCGGAGCTCAGGTAGATCGACTGCTTTCCGTGCACCGTCTTGTGGACGATCTGGTTGCACGATCTTGCTCACCATTTGATGCTGCCTCCACGGCAGGGCTGAACCAGGTGGAGGGAGACACCTGGCTGCTCAAGCGCGTCCCGACGAACCCGCGTGATCTTACGCGTCCGGAAGGCGGGCAACGCGCGTCGCGGTTCGGGCGAACGGTTCAATCCGTCAGTCCGTTCGCCGAAGTGCCGCTGCACTCCTCGGCAGCATTCGAAAGTTTCGAAAATCGATACCCGGCTGTTTTTCGAAACTTTTATCGAAACCGTCGGCAACTCTGTGGAATCGGCTCGGCACTGCTAGTGTCGGTTTCGCGCTCGCCCGTCGCCGTGTCAACCTCATTGTCGAGGAGTCCCGCACATGGCTGAAACAATTGTTCGACCGCGCGGCCGCACTCGCGGCCGTTTCGCATTGCTCGTTCACGGCGCCTGCACCGCACTGGTGCTGGCGCTCCTCCCGGCCGTCGCCAGCGCTGATGTGGGTATCACGGCCACCTGTTCGAGCCAGACCGGCAACAACGGTGGTTACTACTACTCGTTCTGGACCGACGGCGGCGGCAGGGTCTGCATGGACTTCGGGTCCGGCGGCAACTACAGCACGTCCTGGAGCAACGTCGGCAATTTCGTCGGCGGCAAGGGCTGGAGCAACGGTTCACGGCGGACCGTGAACTATTCGGGCAGCTTCAACCCGTCCGGCAACGCGTATCTGACGCTCTACGGATGGACGTCGAACCCGCTCGTCGAGTACTACATCGTCGACAACTGGGGCACCTACCGGCCCACCGGCACCTACAAGGGCACGGTCACCAGTGACGGCGGCACGTACGACATCTATCAGACGATGCGCTACAACGCGCCGTCCGTCGAAGGCAACAAGACCTTCCCGCAGTTCTGGAGCGTCCGTCAGCAGAAGAAAACCGGCGGTTCCATCACCACCGGCAACCACTTCGACGCGTGGAACCGCGCCGGAATGCGGCTGGGGAACTTCAGCTACTACATGATCCTCGCGACCGAGGGATACCGGAGCAGCGGAAATTCCAACATCACGGTGAGGTGAGAATCGGGCCATGCTTCTTCGCCGATTTGTCGTAGCCGTTGTCGTCAGCGCCGGGTTGTCGGTGTCCACGACGGCAGTGGCGACGGCCGACCAGTTCGGGTGCACGTTCTACGCGGCCAGTCAGGGCTACAGCGGCAAGATCGTGGACATCGGATGCGCTGACGGCGCACGGGGCAATCGGGTTCTCTGCCTGGGATCACTGCGAATCGCCGGGATGCCTGACGCGATCGCCGAAGAGGCGTGCCGAAGGGCGGCGCTTTAGCGTCCGCGACGTGCGGGCCCCGAAAGGCCGGGGCCCGCACACCCCCGTTGGTTCCGCGTCTCCGAACGATCAGCGGCCGAGCCGGGCGGCCAGCGCGTCGAGGGCGAACTCGACCGTGAAGTCGTACTCGGCACCGGGGTCGAACCGCGCCAGGTGCGGTGCGGCGCCGACGATCGCGGGCAGACCGCTGCCCTCCAGAACCGCTTGGCGCCGCGCGATTCCCTCGATGTCGGTCGTGCCGTAGGTCGGACCGGCGTTGATCTCCCGCAGCAGCGAGCCGATGAGGGTGGCGACGAGCGTCCGGAGGAGGTGGACGGCCTCCTCCGCGGGGCAGCCGGCCGCGCGCAGGACGGTCAGGACCGCCTCGATCGGGGCGAGCGCCTCGAAGGACGCGAGCTGGCGGGTGAGCACGAGCGCCGCCGCCTCGGCGTGGGTCAGTGCCCGGTCGCGGAACGCGTGGGCGATCGCCCGCAGATCGGTCCGCAGGTCACCGGTGCGTTCGGGCAGCTCGATGGTCCCCAGGATGTGCTCGGCGACCGCGTCGAGCAGGCCGTCCTTGCCGTCGACGTGGTTGTAGAGGCTCTTGGCGTCGACCCCGAGGACGCGCCCGACAGCACGCATGCTCACCGCGCCGACGCCGTCGGTGTCGATCACGCGCAGGGTGGCTTCGACGATCGCCTCGCGGGAGAGCCGGCTCTCGCCCTTGGGCGGACGTCCCCGGCGCGCGGTGCTGGTGCTCATGGCGTTCATCGTGCCCCAGGGTCTTGTTGAAATCCACGGTGTGGGTATAGCGTCCGGGTAAACCCACACCGTGGACAAAGGGGTCGTGATGCGCTTCCCGTGGGGTTCGGCGCAGGTCGCGGACCTGCCGGCCGTCGGCACCCGGATCGACACGCTGGCCCAGGTCGAGGGCAGTCCCGGGGCACGACTGCGCCTGATCCGCGCGCAGGGGGAGGCGTTTCGCCGCGAGTTCCCGTCGACCGGCACACCGGACAGCGTGGTCACCTGCGACCTGGTGACGTTGCCGTACCCGACGCGGTTCGGGCTGTTCCGGGCGTCACGGGCGTTGGCGCCGTTCCTGTCGATCACGAACCGGATGCTGGTGATCCGGTGGACCGAGAACGGCAGGGAGCGGGTGCTGCTGTTCGAGCCGTCCGACCACGAGCTCGGGCGGTACACGCCGTACTTCGACAGCCTCTCGCAGAAGACGCCGGCCCTGGTCGAACGGCAGGTGGTGCGCGTGCACGGCACGGTGCTCGGCCACCTGGCGCGGCTGGGCATCAAGCCGGAAGAGGTCGACTACCTGATGTTCGACCACCTGCACACCCAGGACCTGCGGCGCTGGATCGGCACCACCGCGCACCAGCGCGACCTGAACGACCACCCGCGCGCGGCCTTCCCCAACGCCAAGGTGATCGTGCAGCGCGACGAGCTCGCCGCGATGGCCGAGCTGCACCCGTTGCAGCGGCCCTGGTACCAGCCCGCCGCCTACCGCGACGTCCCGCCCGAGGCGTTCCTGCCGATCGAGGGCTCGGTGGTGCTCGGGCCCGGCGTGGCCGTCGTGAAGACGCCGGGACACGTGTTCGGCAACCAGAGCCTGGTCCTCAACACCTCGACCGGCATCTGGGTCAGCAGCGAGAACGTCATCGCGGCCGAAGCGCTGACCCCGGAACACTCGAAGCTGCCGGGCCTCGAGAAGTGGACGCGGTCGTGGCAGCAGGAGGTCGTGCTCAACGCCAACACGATCGAGACGACCGCCGACCAGTACAACTCGATCATCCTCGAGAAGACCCTGGCCGACCGCAGCCAGGCCGATTCCCGGTTCCTGCAGTTCTTCCCGTCCAGCGAGCTCACCGGCGCGTGGACGAACCCCGGCACCAGGCCCACCTTCGCCCACCGCCACCTCACCCACGGCTGACCCAGGAGCACCACCATGTCCCGCTTCACCCTGCCGCCCGAAGAAGTCCTGCGCGCACGCGAGAAGCTCGTCCTGGACCACTTCCACGACGAGGTCCGCCAGGACTGGGACGCCACGCTCTCGACGTTCCCGCACCCGCACTACGAGCTCATCGCGCAGATGACCGTCCACGACGGCGACGGCGAGGTCCGCGAGTACTACCACGACACGCGCGTGGCGTTCCCCGACCAGAACCACGAGATCATCGCGCTGCGGCACGCGCACGACGCCGTGATCGTCGAGTTCTGGTTGACGGGAACCCACAACGGGCCGCTCGGCAAGATCCCGCCGACCGGTTCGAAGCACCGCACGCGCATGACCGCGTACTTCCTCTTCGACGCCAACGAGAACCTCGTCACCGAACGCATCTACTTCGACCAGCTCACCATCCTCAGGCAACTGCTCGCCGGGCTGGACAAGAAGAACCCCGCGGACCTGCTCAAGCTCGGCCGCGTCGTCGCCGGGACGCTCGCCATGTCCGGTGGTGAGCCGGACCCGCGCCTGACTGACACCGTTGCGGCCGACCTGGGTCCGTAGGTGTCCGTTCTCGCGCCCGCCGGTTCCACCTCGGTGCTGCATTCCGGAGTGATCATGTTGCGCGGGTTGGTTTTCGTGGTTCGGCGCGGGTTCCAGCGGGGGTGGTCGCCTTTGCTGGTGGTGTCGCCTTGTATTGGTGGTCGCTTTGGGTTGTATGACGAGCCGGGTCATTTCATCGCCGCTTCGCGACGATTGCGATTGGGGCTTGACTTCGGGGCCCTTGCGAGGCGCTGTGTCGGGCGGAAAAGGTCGGATGCTTCGCACCCGCCCGATCCGAAAAGGCTAGCACCTCGCTCCCAAAGTCAAGCCCCAATCGCAATCGTGCGTGGTTGCGTTGGGTTGTTCGGCTCACCTCATTACCGCTTGCCCGCGTTCGGATTGCCCGATTCGGCTCCACTTCGCGGAGCACGTTGCCCGGCTGGTTGGTTCACCCGATTGTGTGTGCTCTGACGTGCTTTAATGTTGTGATCTTGCGGTAGATTGGAACACGTGATCGAAACCCGACTCCTTTCCACCGACGAGCTGCTGAGCAGCATCGTCAGCAAGGTGACGGAAATTCGGGTGCGCGAACACGAGATGATGCAGGAAATCGCGGAACTCGAACGGCGTGGAGCCGCGAGCGAGCTGGGTTACAAGGATTTGCCGCAGGTGTTGCGACACGCGGTCCGCTGGGATCTCCGCACCGCCAAGCGCTGGATCGACAATGCCGCGCTTTTGGCCAATGAGATCACGCCGACCGGCAGTGAACTGGCTCCGGTGCTTCCGCTGACGGCGGAGGCGGTGGCCGAGGGCGCGTTGTCGATTGACCACGTCGCGGTGGTCGCCGAGATCATGAAGACCGTGCCCGCCGAGCACGAGGCCAGGGTGGTGGGCTATGCCCGTGACTTCGAGCCCCACACGGTCCGCACCCTGGGTGCGAAACTCGCCTACAGCCTCTTCCAGGACGACCCGGAGCCGCGCGACCCCGAGCCTGCGCCGCCGCCGGGCAATCAGCACTTGATGCAGTGGAAGAACGGGCGGCTGGAGATCCGCGCGAAGCTGGACAAGGTGAGCGGCGCGAAGTACGAGGCGCTGCTCGACCCGCTGGCCAAGCCCCGCCCGACCACCGCCGACGAGGGCCCGGACCTGCGCTCCCGCGAGGAACGCGAGGGCGACGCCCTGGCCGAGCTGGTCGACCTGATGCTGCGCGCCGACCAACTGCCCGAACACGGCGGCGAACCAGTCACCTTGACCCTGACCATGCCCTACGAGGACCTGGCCAACCAGGTCGGCCACGCCACGCTGGACAACGGCGACCGCGTCCCGGTCGAGCAGGTGCGTGAGCTGGCGTGCAACGCGGGCATCATCCCGATGGTCCTGGGCGGAGCGGGCCAGCCGCTCAACGTCGGCCGCAAGACCCGCACCTTCCCTGCCGCGATCCGCAGGACCCTGGTCACCAGGGATCGCGGCTGCGCCTTCCCCGGCTGTGGCAGACCGCCCAGACAGTGCGACGCCCACCACATCCGCCACTGGGCCAACGGCGGCGACACCTCTGTCGACAACGCTGTGCTGCTCTGCCGCCACCACCACACGCTGATCCACCAGAGCGAGTGGGACGTCAAGCTGGTCACCGGCATCCCGACGTTCTACGCACCGGCCTGGCTCGACCCGGGCTCGACCCGCAACGAAGTCCGAGACGGAACCTGATCAACACCGCCTAACCACAGCGAAGCGGTGTTGATGAAGGCCGCCTGGCTTCGGGGGAGGCGGTGTCGATGAAGGCCGTCCTGACCACGGCGAGGCAGGCTGATGAATGGTGTCCAGGGCACGGCCAGGCGCCTCGCCGGCGCTGCTGACCAACGGCTGCAACGGTTAGCTATTTCTCTCTCGACATTTTCCTCCTCCCTTGCGTTTCTCTCGTCACGCGGGACTGTCTCCGCAAGGCCGCAGTACAGCCAATCTCACGAAGCCGAAGGCAAGCCACAATGGCAATGGCAAGCCGAACCTCCCCTGTCAACGCCACGACGGCGAAGCCGAGCCGGACAGGGCAATGCGAACGCAGGCAAGCGGTAATGAGGTGAGCCGAACAACAAACGCGACCACGCACGCGTGCGATTGGGGCTTGACTTTGGGTGCGAGGTGCTATGCTGGTTGGATCGGCCGGGCTCCTTATGCCCGGCTTTTCAAGGCCGATGTGCGCCTCGCAAGGGCCCCGGAGTCAAGCCTCAATCGCAATCGTCGCGAAGCGGCGATGAAATGACCCGGCTCGTCATACGACCCAAAGCGACCACCAACACAAGGCGGCCACGCCAGCAAAAGGTGACCACCTCGCTGGAACTCGACCCACACGACTTACGTGGAAACGGCGAAGCCCCCCTCCGCGCGAGCTGTCGCCGACGACGGCATCCCGATCGGAGTACCCCGACGAACAGACTGGTGCGTCTCCGTGCGCGTCGATCGGCGACGCCGGCCCAGGGGCCGGTTTCGGGCACCAGTTCCGGTGGCGACACCTCATAGATGTTCCCGAGGCACGGAACCCCTGACCTGCGCCCAGAACGCCTCCACCCCGGCTCGCCGCGGGCAGTCCGGCCGCCCAGGTCGGGCCCGGTGAAACCCCCTGTCCACTGTGGTCGGCCACCGCGACGGCCAACCGGGCGGCAGGGGCGAGTTCACCGTCCGGCTGAGACCGTCCTGTTGACACCGGTGCATCGGCCACGAACACTTGGCGCGCCCAAAATGTGATCGCTAACATCGTGGAGTCGACCTCGTGCGTGTACAGCCTGGCGGTTCGGCGGCGGCGATCGCGCTCCTCCTCGCGGCCCTCGGCGCACCGGGCGCGGTCGCACAACCCGGTGGCAGGGACGTCACCGCCGACGTGCGCGCCAACAAGAACATCACGTTGAGCGGGGACACCGTCGTGCGCCTCACCGGTGGCGTCACCACCTACACGGGCGTGCTCTCCGGCGAAGGGGTCTTCACCGTCGGTGGAACCGGCACCCTGGTGCTGGTGAAGAACAGCGACTTCACCCTGCCGAAGGACCGCCAGCGGCAGAAGATCCGCACCGTCGGCGGCAACCACCCGGTGACCACGATCGAGAACCCCGACCCGCCCGCCGTCGTCGTGCAGCGCGGCGCGACCCTCCAGTACGGCAGCGGATCAGGTGGCGACGGCGTCATCGCGCACTTCACCAAGGCGCCCGAGGTGTCGCTGAACGCGCTCAACCACCAGGTCGACGGCGCCCTGGACCTCGCAGTGCACAGCCGGCTGAACCTCGGCGTCATCAGCGGCTCGGGCCTCGTCAAGCAACGCAGGGGCACGTGGCCCGGCATCGACCTGCCGGGCACGCACCCGTTCACGGGCACGCTCTACGTCGGCACCGGCGCGGACTACGGCAGCCTGCACTACCTCACCTCCATGCCGACGGTGCGCAAGGTCGTGAACCAGGGCTCGTTCATCCACAACGCCCCGGACGCCGAGGTCGTCACCGACGCCGCTGACATCTACTCGCAGTACTACGGCAACGACATCAACTTCCACACCTGGGGCTCCGGCGTCGTGCGGATGTCGGGTGTCTACAGCTGGTCCGACAACGGGTCGGACACCGATCCCGCGCTCAGCGACCCCTCCCGCAACTTCGCCACCGTGCCGCACCGCGACAACAAGCGCGGCATCAACATCGAAGGTGCAACGGTGACGTGGGGCGACGGCACGCACAACCGCTTCTTCCTGCCCGGCAACGAGAACACCGTCTACATCAACATGCACGCCGAGCGGAACGGCACCCGCAGCGTGCTGACGTTCGACTACAACGGGCCGGTCACCCTCGACGCGCCCATCTCCGGCGGCAAGTACCACGACACGATGGCGGAGGTCGGCCGAGGCGACGTCGTCATCGCGGCGACCCGCGGCAACGCGGTCACCTTCACCGCACCGCAGAACTACGACGGCAACACCACGATCGGCGAGGGCGCGTCGCTGCGGCTGGGCGACGGCAGCCCGCAGGGCGACAGCGCACTGCTGAGCACCGGCAAGATCGTCGACAACGGCGAGCTGATCCTCCAGAACTCCGCCAAGGGCCTTCAGCTCGGCCGGATCAGCGGCAAGGGTTCGCTGACCCAGGCGGGCCCGGCCACCACCACCCTGACCGGCGACCTCACCTACCAGGGCAAGACCACGGTGAAGGCGGGCACCCTCGCGCTCACGGGCGGCACCCTCGCCGCGAGCACCTCCGTCGACCTGCCCGCGTCCGGAACGACCCTGGACCTCGCCGGGGACCAGACGCTCAACAACCTCTCCGGCGCCGAGGGCAGCACGGTGAAGGCCGCCGGTGCCGTGACCGTCCACGCCACGGCCGCGACGACGTTCGGCGGCACCATGACCGCCGGCAGCGTCACCAAGACCGGGGCCGAAACGCTCACCCTGACCGGGTTGGTGCAGGCGAAGCAGCTCACCGTCGAACCCGCGGCCCCGCTGCGTGCCTCGGGCACGGTCGAAGGCGACGTCGACAACGCCGGAACGGTCACCGCCGCCGGCCTGACCGTGCGCGGTGCCTACACCCAACGGCCCGGTGCGCGCCTGACCGGCAGCCGGATGAACGTCACCGGCGCGGTGACGCTCGCGGGCACGCTGGAAGCGGAGGGCTCCGGCGTGATCATCGACAACCAGGGCACCGCGCAGGTGAACGGCACCTTCGACGGCCTGCCCGAGGGTGCCGCGGTGGGCGCGTTCCGGATCACCTACCGCGGTGGTGACGGCAACGACGTCGCCCTGACGGATGGTTCCGGCACGAGCAGGTCCGGCGACGTGGCGCGGGCCGCGACGACGTCCGGGTCCGGGTCGTGGTGGTGGTTCGCGGTGGCCGGCGCGCTCGTGCTGCTGATCGCCGTCCTGTGGTTCCTCTGGCGATCGCGGCGCGAACGTGATCTGGTCGCCGACTGATTCGTCGAATTCGACTGAGTTGTCGAACGGGGAAATGCGTCGGCGCGGCCGAGTGTGATCGGAATTAGCGGTGCGCGAGTGCCTTTTGCGCAAGTCTGCGCTGGTCGTGGCTGTAGGACCGGCTCCTCGTTCGAGCTAAAGAATTCGCGGCAGTTTTAGCTTTTTCGACAATTCGCGCCGTGGGTCTTTGCCGCATCTTGACCGTCCGGAGATGATCCTCCACAGTTTGAAGCGGTAATCGCTTTTCGTTCAGAAGGGCGCGCGAAGACCACTCGGCGCAAGCGGTCGTTCGAACGTTGCCCCGTGCCGCGAACTTGCCCGACCTCGACGATGAGGAGCACGCCCATGTCCGGATCAGGCCACCATCCGCCCGTCTCGGTGCCGCGAGGCCGCAGACGTCGCGCAGCGGGTCTCGCCGCCGCCGTCGCCGTGCTGCTCGGCGGGCTGGTGACGGCGTTCAGCGCGGCGCCCGTGTCGGCGGCGACCGTCGACACGAGCGCCTGGTACGTGCTGGTCAACCGCAACAGCGGCAAGGCCTTGGACGTCTACAACTCCGTCACGACCGACGGCGCGCGCATCACCCAGTGGGCCCGCAACGACGGCAACCAGCAGCAGTGGCAGTTCGTCGACTCCGGCGGCGGCTACTACCGGCTGAAGTCACGGCTGTCGAGCAAGGTCCTCGACGTCTACCAGCGCTCCACCGCCGACGGCGGCAGCATCGTCCAGTGGAGCGACAACGGCGGCACCAACCAGCAGTTCCGCCTCGCCGACTCCGACGGCGGCTACGCGCGCCTGATCAACCGCAACAGCAACAAGGCCGTCGAGGTCCAGGGGGCCTCCACCGCCGACGGTGGCAACATCGTCCAGTACAGCGACCACGGTGGCACCAACCAGCAGTGGCAGCTCGTGCGCGTCGACGGCGGGACGGGTCCCACCACGACGACGACCACCCCGCCCGGCACGTGTTCGCTGCCGTCGACCTACCGCTGGTCGTCCACCGGCCCGCTGGCGCAGCCGAAGCAGGGATGGGTGTCGCTCAAGGACTTCACCCACGTCATGTACAACGGCAAGCACCTGGTCTACGCGACGACGCACGACACCGGCACGCGGTGGGGCTCGATGAACTTCGGGACCTTCACGAACTGGTCCGACATGGCCTCGGCCCCGCAGAACGCGATGAACAGCGGCACCGTCGCGCCCACGTTGTTCTACTTCGCGCCGAAGAACATCTGGGTGCTCACCTACCAGTGGGGCGGCACCGCGTTCAGCTACCGGACGTCGACCGACCCGACCAACGCCAACGGGTGGTCGGCGCAGCAGACGCTCTTCACCGGCAGTCTCCCCGACTCCGGCACGGGCCCGATCGACCAGACGCTCATCGGCGACAGCCAGAACATGTACCTGTTCTTCGCCGGTGACAACGGCAAGATCTACCGCGCCAGCATGCCGATCGGGAACTTCCCCGGGAACTTCGGCTCGTCGTACACGACGATCATGAGCGACACGCAGGCCAACCTGTTCGAGGCCGTCGAGGTGTACAAGGTCCAGGGGCAGAACCAGTACCTCATGATCGTCGAGGCCATGGGCCGCAACGGGCGCTTCTTCCGCTCGTTCACGTCCAGCAGCCTCAACGGTTCGTGGACCCCGCAGGCCGCCACCGAGAGCAACCCGTTCGCGGGCAAGGCCAACAGCGGTGCCACGTGGACCAACGACATCAGCCACGGTGACATCATCCGCACGAACCCCGACCAGACCAAGACGATCGACCCCTGCAACCTGCAGCTGCTCTACCAGGGCCGCAACCCCAACTCCGGTGGCGACTACGGTCTGCTGCCGTACCGGCCGGGTGTGCTGACCCTGCAACGATGATCGCCTGACGCGGGTCCGGCACCCTCAGCCGAGGGTGCCGGACCCGCACTCGCAGTGCTCACACGGACCGAGTTCTCGCGCTGCCGCCGCCACGGGACCCGACGAGGTCAAGGAGGCATGCATGGGATTTCGTGAAACTCTTCTGCTCGCAACGGCGGTGGTCACGGGCCTGGCGTTGACGCCGGGCACAGCCGCCGCCGTCGAACGTGACATGGCGACGAACCTGGTCGTCCCCTGGGACATCGACTTCCTGCCGGACTCCACCGCGCTGGTGACCGAGCGCGGCAGCGCTCGCGTGCTGTCGGTCAGCGGCGGCACCACGCGCGAGGTGGCCCAGATCCCCGGCGTCTCGGCGCAGGGGGAGGGCGGCCTGCTCGGCATCGCGGTGTCGCCGAGCTACGCCACCGACAGGTACGTGTTCGTCTACTACACGTCCACTTCGGACAATCGGATCGCCAGGTTCCGCCTCGGTGAGACACCGGTGCCGATCGTGACCGGCATCCCGCGCGGCACGTCGATCCACAACGGCGGCGCGCTGTCGTTCGGCCCGGACGGCCTGCTCTACGCGGGCACCGGCGACGCGGGCAACACCGCCAACGCGCAGAACCCCGCTTCGCTGGGCGGCAAGGTGCTGCGCATGACGACGACCGGCGCGCCCGCGCCGGGCAACCCGTCCGGGTCCCTGGTCTACAGCCTGGGCCACCGCAACGTGCAGGGCCTGGCCTGGGACGGCGGCGGCCGGATGTTCGCGGCCGAGCTGGGCCAGAGCCGCCTCGACGAGCTCAACCGCATCCAGGCCGGTGGCAACTACGGCTGGCCGACGTGCGAAGGCGCCTGCAACGACCCGAGGTTCGTCGATCCGGCGCTGACCTGGTCCAACGCGACGGCGTCACCCAGCGGCCTCGCCTTCCACCGGGGCAACCTGTACATGGCGGCGTTGCGCGGGCAGCGGTTGTGGAAGATCCCGGTCGCCTCCAACGGCACCGTCGGGCAGCCGCAGGCGCTGTTCCAGGGCGTGTACGGCCGTGTGCGGGCGGCGGCTTCGTCTCCGGACGGCACGTTGTGGTTCTCGACGTCGAACCGCGACGGCCGCGCCACCGCGCGCCCCGGTGACGACCGCGTCGTCAGCACGACGGGCTGACCTGCGTGACGACCTCCGCCTCGACGCCGGGGCGGAGGTCCGTCAGGAAGCGGGGTACCGGGCGCCAGCCGGCACGTACGTCTGCCGGTCGCGGCCGGAAATCCCGTCGCGGAGTCCTGCGAGCAACGCCTTGAGGCAACTCCAGCGCTGCGGCTCGAACAGCGCGGTCTTGGCCGTCCACCGCACCAGGTACCGCACGGCGCCGAGTGACCAGCGCCAGTCGTTCGCGCGGCGCTCGCGCGCAAGAACGGTGCTGTTGCGCGCAATCCAGTAGTGCCGCCAAACCGGGTAGTGCAACACGTGTGTCCGCAACGGACCGACCCGGTGCTCGCGCCGGTCTCCCAACGAGTGCGGCAGCAGGACCGTGGTGTCCTGCACGACCCGGAAACCGTTGTCGCGCACCCGCAGGCAGAAGTCGAAGTCGACCCAGTCGACGAAGAAGTCCTCGCGGAACCGGCCGACAGCCCGCAAACAGTTGCGCCGCACCAGCATCCCGGACGTCATCACGCCGTACCTGTCCACGAGGGCAGGCCCCGCCGCTCGCACGATCTTCTCGTAGGACCCGCTGTGGGCGGCGTCCCACGGATTCGGTGCGACCACACCGATCGACGCGTCGGCGAGATGTGTGGTCAGCGCGGGCACGAGGTCCGGTGGCAGCACCGAGTCCTGGTCGAGCAACAGCACCACGTCCGTGTCGGCGGGCAGCTCGTCGGCCGCCGAGTTCAACGCCGCGGCCAGGCCGCGGTTGAAGCCCGTCCGCAGCACGGTGACCCTCGGGTCGTCGAGCTTCTCGGCGGCCGAAGCCGAACTCGCAGGGGTGTTGTCCGAGACGATCACGCCGGAGCACGTCAGCAGGGCGGCCTCGACCACGGCCGCGAGGCGGTCGTCCGGGTGGTACGCCGTGACGAGAGCGGTCACCTTCACGGGTCCAGGCTAACGATCGTCCACTGTGGAACGTCGGTCGGTGTCTTCTGAGTGTTCGACCTCGCCGAGGTGGCTGAGCACGGCGGCCACGTAGCCGGCGGGTTCCTCGACACCACGCGCCAGCACCACGGCCCGCCCGTCTTCCTCGAACGTCACCACGGCTCCAGGCCCCGGATCCGGCCCGAGCAGGTAACCGGGTTCATCATCCAGCGCCGTCGCGAAGTCGTCCCAGTCCTCGTGCCGGAACCCCTTCATGAGGTTGGCCCGGCGGATCTGGCGAGCTTTGCGCGCCGGCGGCGTGAACACGAACAGCCTGCGGTGCGCCCCCAGCTCCCTGATCACCCGGAACTCGAACCGCAGTTCCGGCCAGTCACCCGGTGCCATGACCACGCACCTGGCTCCGGCGATCAGGTCCGCGAACTGCTCGCGCCACGAGTCGTCGGTGGCGTAGTGGCGGTCGATGCCGTCGGGCGGGAGGTAGTCGCGCGGGTTGCCCAGGCCGTACCCGCGGCCGATCTCCGCGGCGATCGCCGGTGCGAAGTACTCCTCGAACGACACCGGATCCGGGCGGCGGCTGAAGATCTTCCTGAGCTCCGGGCGCTCGCGGGTCTCCTGTTTGTCGCGTCGCCGGAAGCCGAACAGACGGCGTTCGTTGCCGAAACCGCGGATCCACACCACGGACGGGCGCGGGTCGGCCGGTGGCAGCGCGTCGAGGCGGTCCGCTCGCCGCGCGGCGGTCTCGGACAGGATCGACAGCATCGCCATGGGCAGCAGCAACTGGATGCCGACCGTCGCGGGTTTGCCGTTGAGCAGCAGCACCGCGATCACCAGCAGCGGTGTCACCGTCGCCAGATTGCTCAACACCCGGAACGGTGTTCGCGGCCGCCGTCTCCTGCCTGCCCGCACCGGCCGTGCGGGCAGCAGGTGAACGGCCAGGGCGAGCCCCGCCAACACGGCCACGATGCCGAACGCGAGACCTGTGAACGCCCCGGCCTCGGCGCTGGCACGGACCAGAAAGGCGCCGAGGAGCATTGTGCCCAGTGGAACGGTGAACGCGGTTGTCATGAGGATCGCGGGCGTGACAGGGCCGGTGTACCCCTTCGCCTGCGCCCGCCGCCACACCCGCATGAAGGTGACGATCGCCGAGTAGAACAGGACCATCGTCACGGCCAGCCCGGCGGCGACGGCGAGCAGCAGGAGCACCACGCGGACGGTCACGACGCGCCGACCCGCTGGGCCACGTCGACGAGCAACACCGCCGGCACCTCCCCGTTGCCGTGGACGAGTCATGTCTATGCCCGCCGTCCCCATGTCCGGCACCGCTGAACAGGGGATTCACGAAGACGCCCAGGGGAGCGGTTCCCGGCTGCGCCGTTCGGGTGTCCGGCGCTAACGGCCCGGCCGCGTTCCCGATGATCTCGGTACGTCCGAGGTCTGACCCACGTGCGAGGAGTAGACGTGTACGACGCCTTCCTTTCCTACTCGCACAAGGACAAACACCTCGCCGCCGCGATCCGGCGCGCGATGCGCAGGCTCGGCACCCCTCGCCGGCGCAGGTCGACGCTGCGGATCTTCCGCGACGACACCGATCTCGCCGCGACACCCGGGTTGTGGCCGGACATCGCGGCCGCGCTCGACGCGTCGGCGCACCTGATCGTCATCGCCTCACCGGCGGCGAGCCGCTCGGCGTACGTGGGCGACGAGATCACGCACTTCCTCGCACAGGAGCCACGAAGGCCCGTGTACGTGGTGCTGGCCGACGGCACGCTGGTGTGGGACCGCGACACCGGGCGGTTCGATCCGGAGGTGTCCGACGCCGCGTTGCCCGCGCTGGCCGAGGCGTTCCCGGTCGAACCGCTCGTCGTGGACGTGCGGGAAGCCGGGCGCGCGACGCTGGCGGATCCCGTGTTCCGCCGGAACATCGCACGGCTGGTCGCGCCGATCCGCGGCAAGACCGTCGACGAGCTGGACGACGAGGACCGGCTCGTGCAGCGCCGGTCCCTGCGGCTGACGCGGGGTGCGGTGGCCGGGCTCGCCGTGCTGCTCGTGGCGGCGGTGGCGGCGGGCCTGATCGCGGTGTCCAACGCCCGCGAGGCGCGCGAACAGGCGACCCGGTCGACGGCGCGCTACCTGGCCGCGCAGTCGCGTCAGCTGCTGCGCAGCGACATCGATCTCGGCATGCTCGCCGCCGTGCAGTCCTCGCTGCTCGAGGACTCGGTCGGCAGCAGGCAGGCACTTCTGCTGGCGCTGCAACAGGATCCGCTCGTCGTCGGCACCGCCCGCCCGGATCCCGACGTGCGGCTGGACGCCGTCGCGCTCAGCCCGTCCGGCCGGACCGTCGCCGCGTCGACCGGGAAACGGGTGCGGGTGTGGACGGCCGAGAGGTCGCTGCGGGAGGTGAAGACCCGGGACATCCCGGACGTTCGGGCGATCGCGCTGCCGTCCGACGACGAGGTGGTGGTCGCCGCCGCGTCCGGGTCGGTCACCACCTGGAACCTCCGGACCGACCAGGCGCAGGAGTGGCGCCCGGCCGAGGGTGTGCCGTTCCTCGATCCGTCCGGTGAGCTCGTCGCGGTGGCGGACCAGGACAACGTGCTGACGATCTGGCGCCGCGACCACACGCGCGTCGCGACACTGCCGGCGATGACCGAACAACCGGCCGTCGTCACCTTCAGCGCCGACCGGGCCGGAGTCGCCGTCGTCGCGGACCGCGTGCTGTCGACGTTCCGCCTGCCCGGTGGCGAGCCCGCGCGCGAGCCCGTGCCGCTGGGTTCCGGTTACACCAGCGGCGTCGCGGTGAGCCCGGACCTGAGCCGCGTCGTGGCCGACATCCGGTCCGCCGACGGCCACCTCGCGCTGACGGACCTCACCACCGGCGCCGTGGTGAAACTGCCGCGCATGGGCGGGACCACGATCACGGCGCGGTTCAGCCGTGACGGCAGCAAGATCGTCACCGGTGAGGAGGGCGGCCGGGTCGGCCTCTACGAGGTGACCAAGACCTTCGGCTCGTCGTACCGGGTCACCGCGGTGCCGGGACACGTCGGCTTCGTCACGGCCGTCGCCGTCGACGCGGCGGGTGAGCTCGCCGCCAGCGTCGACCAGACCGGGCGGCTGATCGTGCGCGACATCAGCATCCACGACGACATGGACAACGGACCGTTCGCCGAGGCACCCCGGCTGCGCACCGGCCGCGGCCGCGTGTCGTCGGTGGGCTTCGACGTGACCGGCACCCGGCTGCTCAGCTCGGACGGCGCGGGCACGACCCGGTTGCACGACCTGCGTGACGGCACGGCCCGGTCCCTGACCACCGCCGGTCTGCGTCTCGGTGTCACCGAGATCATCGGCTCCGCCCTCACCACCGGCCAGGCCTTCTTCCTGCGGGACAACGCGTTGGTGCGGCAGCCCGTCGACGGCGGCACCGAGGAACGCGTCGGCGACGTCGGCCCGCAGGCGGTGGTCGCGGCCTCGGGCGACGTCGCGATCACCGGTGACCCCAAGGGCAGGACACTGCTCTGGCGCCGCGGGGACAACGGCTGGTCGAGCAGCGACCTGGCCGGTGACCCGGCGGAGGTGACGTCCGCCGCGATCAGCTCGGACGGCAGGTTCGCCGCTGTCGGGCGCTCGCCGGACCGCGTCGACGTCTGGGAGCTGGCCGGACCCACCAGGATCGAGACCGTCGAAGGCGTCGAACGAGGCATCATCGGTCTGAACAGCCCGGTCGTCACTTTCCAGCCAGGCACCGCGAACCTCGCGATCGGCCGTGGCGACGGCACGGTGCTGATGTGGGACGCCGTGGCGCGCACCAGGTCCGAACCGCTGGTGGTGAGCGACAAGAGCATCGAGGCGATCGCGGTCAGCCCGGACGGACGGTTCCTCGCGACGGGCCTCGCCAACACACCGGACGTCACCCTGTACGACCTGCCGTCGCGGCAACCGATCGGCACGTTGCAGGCCAACCTCGACACGGTCACTGCCCTCGGTTTCGCACCGGATGGTGGCCGACTGGCGGCAGGGGACACCTCCGGCAGGGTCGCCGTGTTCGACACGTCCGTCGCGTCGTGGCGTGATCGGTTGTGCCGCGTCGCCGGCAGGCCGTTCTCGGACGCCGAGTGGGCCGCGCTGATCGGCGCCGCCGACCGGCCGGCCGCGTGCAGGACCTGACTCAGCCGGCAGGAACCGCGTCGGGCCGCCACTCCCGCCTGAGCAGCCCGTACACCCACGAGTCCGACACGTCGCCGTTCACGACGCAGTCCTCCCGCAACGTCCCTTCCCGCGTGAAACCGAGCTTCTCCAGGACGCGGGCGCACGCGGTGTTGCGGGTGTCGGCCTCGGCCTGGACCCGGTTCAGGTCCAGCGCGCCGAACGCCCACCGCAGCACGGCGCGCGCGGTCTCCGTCGCGTAGCCGTGGCCCCACGCCGCTTCCGTGAAGCAGTAACCCAGGGAGGCGCTGCGATAGTCCGGGTTCCAGCCGTGCAGACCGCACCAGCCGATGAACGTCCCGTCGGACACGCGGTCGACGGCCAGCCGCGCTCCCGTGCCCTCCTCCTCCAACCGCCGGCACACCTCGATGAAGCGCTCGGCACGGGCAGGGTCGTCCCACGGCGGTGAGTCCCAGTAGCGCAGCACGTGGGCGTTGCTGTGCAAGGAGAAGAGGGCGCCCGCGTCCGCGTCGGTGAAGGGACGCAGCCGAAGGCGAGTGGTGTGCAGCGTCGGGGTGGGCAGCGGCACAGGTGGTCCCTCCGTCGGGTTGTGGCTGATCAACCTGACATCCGGTGCCGGCCACTCGCAACGGGGTTTATTTCGGTTGCATCGCGGGCCGGGGCCTGCTCAACTGCGCATGACCAGTCATCCGGACAAGGAGAGGCACATGCGCGTGGCGTCCGTGTTCACCCAGAAGGTATTCGTTGCCTATCTAGAGGACATGACGCTTGTCGCGCACCTTGAACTTGGGAATTCTGGCTCACGTCGACGCTGGTAAGACCAGCCTCACCGAGCGGTTGCTGCACACCGCCGGTGTCATCGACGCACTCGGCAGCGTGGACGCGGGAAACACGCAGACCGACTCGCTCGCGCTCGAACGGCAGCGCGGCATCACGATCAAGTCCGCCGTGGCGTCGTTCGCCGTCGGGGACGTCGTGGTCAACCTGATCGACACGCCCGGCCACCCGGACTTCATCGCCGAGGTGGAACGGGTGCTCGACGTGCTCGACGGCGCGGTGCTGGTGGTGTCCGCGGTCGAGGGCGTGCAGGCGCAGACCCGCGTGCTCATGCGCACGTTGCGGCGCCTGGAGATCCCGACCGTCGTGTTCGTGAACAAGATGGACCGACGCGGCGCCGACGGTGAGCGCGTGGCGCGCGAGGTGGCCGAGAAGCTCGCGACCGAGGTGCCGATCTACTTCGGGTCCGCGATCACCGGCGACGGAGTGCGCGAACTGGTCGCCGGCGTCACGTCGTCGTTCGCGGTGGCCGACGCGCCCGAAGGTCCGCTGTCCGGCACCGTGTTCAAGGTCGAACGCGGCCACGCGGGGGAGAAGGTCGCGTTCGTGCGGCTGTTCTCCGGGACCGTGCGGGTGCGTGACCGGGTGAAGATCGGTGAGAGGGAAGGCAAAGTCACCTCGATCGCGGTGTTCGAAGGTGGCACGGCGCCGCGTCGCACCACCGCCAGGGCGGGGCAGATCGCGAAGCTCGGGGGCCTCGACGTCCGCATCGGCGACACGATCGGCGCCGCCCGGCGCCACCGCGTCCACCACTTCGCGCCGCCGACGCTCGAAACCGTGGTGGAATCACAGAACCGCGTGGCTCTGCACGCCGCGCTCCAGCAGCTCGCCGAGCAGGACCCGTTGATCAACCTGCGGCTCGACGGCGACGACATCGTGGTCTCGTTGTACGGCGAGGTGCAGAAGGAGGTCATCGAGGCGACGCTCGCGCTGGAGCACGGCATCGCCGTCACGTTCCGCGAAACGAGAACGGTCCGCGTGGAACGTCCACGGGGCGTGGGCGAGGCGGTGCGGTTCCTCGGCCAGAACCCGTACGCGGCCACCATCGGGTTCAGGGTGGAACCGGGCCCGGAGGAGTTCCGGCTGGAGGTGGAGCTGGGCTCGTTGCCGCTCGCCTTCTTCAGGGCCACCGAGGACGCCGTGCGCGACACGTTGCGCGCCGGCCGGATCCACGACTGCACGGTCACGATGACGCACTCCGGGTACAGCTCACCGGTGACCGTGGCGGGCGACTTCCGCGGCCTCGCGCCGATCGTGCTGCGGGAAGCGTTGCGACGAGCGGGAACCGTCACGTGCGAACCGGTGCACCGCTTCCGGCTGGAGATCCCGCCGGACGCGCTCACCGCGGTGCTCACCGCACTGGGCAAGGTCGGCGGCGTTCCGCTGACGACGACCGCGACCGTCCTCGAAGGACACGTTCCCGCCGCACGGGTGCACGAGCTGCAACGACGACTGCCGTCGCTGACCCGCGGGGAGGGTGTGCTGGAAAGCGAGTTCGACCACTACGCGTGAGATGTCCATCCCGTTGCGCGACACGGCGTTTCATGGCTCGGCCCGGTGCCGGTGCCGTGACCTGCAGCGCGCCACTCCGATGGTGGGTGATTCAGCCTTTTCGTTGCACGGAACGGAATTTCGTGCCCTTTGCGGCAGCCCAATACCTTCGATTTCATGAGTTTTCAGACGGCCCAGGAGCAGCTGACCGCGTTGCGTGCGGGCGAGGTGACGTCGGTCGAGCTGACCGACGAGGCGATCGCCCGCATCGAGCGCGAGGACGAGGTGATCAACGCGATCTGCGTGCGGGACTTCGACCGTGCGCGGGCCGCGGCGCGTGAGGCCGACCGGGCGCGTGCCCGCGGCGTGGACCGGCCGCTGCTCGGTGTCCCGGTGACGGTGAAGGAGTGCTACAACGTCGCCGGGCTGCCGACGACCTGGGGCATGCCGCAGCACCGTGACCACGTGCCGGCCGAGGACGCGGTGCAGGTGTCGCGGGTCAGGGCAGCGGGCGCGGTGGTGCTCGGCAAGACGAACGTGCCGTTGGGGCTGCAAGACCTGCAGAGCTTCAACGACATCTACGGCACCACCACCAACCCGTGGGACCACGACCGCACGGCGGGCGGTTCCTCCGGCGGGTCGGCGGCGGCACTGGCGGCGGGGTTCGGCGCGCTGTCCCTCGGCACGGACATCGCCGGCTCGTTGCGCACGCCCGCGCACTTCTGCGGTGTCTACGCGCACAAGCCGACACTCGGCCTGGCGGCGACCCGCGGCATGGTCCCGCCCGCCACGCCGGCCCTGCCGGTCGACCCGGACCTCGCCGTCGTCGGCCCGATGGCGCGCACCGCCCGCGACCTCACCCTCCTGCTCGACGTCATGGCCGGACCGGACCCGCTGACGTTCGGCGTGGCGCACGAGCTGACCCTGCCGCCCGCACGCCACGAGCGTCTCGCCGACTTCCGGGTGCTCGTCCTCGACGAACACCCGTTCCTCCCCACCGGATCCGCCGTGCGGGCGGGCGTGAACCGCGTGGCCGACGCACTGGCCGACGGCGGCGCCCGCGTCGAACGGCACAGCCCGCTGCTGCCCGACCTGGCCGAAGCCGCGACGCTCTACACGCAGCTGCTGTTCTCGGGCTCCGTCGCGCATTTCCCCGTCGAAGAGCACATGACCCGCGCCGTTGAACTGAGCGACCAGAGTCTCGACGCGGCACGGCTGCGCGGCATGGTGCTCAGCCACAGCGACTGGCTGGAGCTGAACGCGCGTCGTGAGCTCCACCGCCACGGCTGGCGGCAGCTCTTCGCCGAGCTCGACGCCGTGGTCTGCCCGATCACGCCGACCCCCGCGTTCCCGCACGACCACAGCCCCGATCTGCTGCGGCGCCGCATCGACATCGACGGCGCCGAGCACCCGTTCTTCGACCAGCTCGTCTGGCCCGGACTGGCCACCATGCCCGGCCTGCCCGCCACCGCGGTGCCGGCGGGACTGTCTCCCGACGGCCTGCCGGTCGGGGTGCAGCTCATCGGTCCGATGTTCGAGGACCGCACACCGTTGCGCCTGGCCGAACTTCTCGAACAGAAGATCGGAGGCTTCCAGGGACCGGCCAAGATCACGGCGGCCGGAGGTTTGGAGGTTCGCGGCGAGAGGTAGCTCTGTGCATCCGGTGCGGAGGTACCGATACGGCACGAATCGAAGAGGAGATCCGTCGTGCTGACTGAATCGGCCACGGTGAAGCAGTGGCTCGCGTTGTCCCACAACGATCTGGTGAGTCACGTCGACCGGCTGGCCCGTGAACGCGGGACCGACGACCCGATCTGGACGCAGCTGACGGCTCATCCCGTTCTGGCCGCACGAGTGCGCGGCATTCTCTCCGCTCTTCGCTCCGCGGACCACCGGCCGAGGCACGTGCCGCCGGTCGTGTTCATCGCTCCCGGCCAGGCGGCACCTGGTCGCCCGGTGGAACTGTCCGCTTAGGACCGGAGCGGCAGCAGGCGGAGGTACGCGCCCACGGCGACGACGGTGACCACGACGTGCATGACCATCAGTGCGACGGCGCCGCCCCAGCTCGCTCCGGGCAGGGCGGCCGAGGCGCCGACGAGCACGTCGGGCACCAGGCTCACCAGCAGGACGGCGGGGACGAGTACGCGCAGCACCCGGCGCGGGTTGCGCGCACGGGCACGGATGATCGCCCATCCAGCGGCACCCGCGAGCACGCCGAGGACGGTGAAGGTGGCGTAGGTCGGCAGTTGCAGTGCCTGGAACTCCGGGGAAGCGCCCGCGGCGTGGGCGATGGCCGCCACTGCGGCGTTGAGCGCGGTCGCCACGGCCGCGGCGGCGACGACCCCGACGGCGGTGAGGACGCCGCTGGAACGGGTGGTCGCGGTGGTGTCGGTCATGATCTCTCCCGGAAGGCGGTAATGACTTAACGATTGAAGTGACCGTAGGCCCTGATGACTTCAATCGTCAAGTGATCTCGACGCTGTTTCACTTCAATCCTCAAGTGAGTTGTAAGGTGGTGGCATGACGACGACGGGGGAGCCGCGCTGGCTCGACGCCGAGGAACGGGCGTCCTGGCTGACGTTGATCGGCGTCACCGCGCACCTCATACCCACCTTGGACGCCCAGCTCCGCCGCGACGCCGGTGTCACGTTCTTCGAGTACAGCGTGCTCGCCGTGCTGTCCGAGGCGCCGGACCACACGTTGCGCATGAGTGAGCTGGCGGGGCTCGCCGAGGGCTCGTTGTCCCGCCTCTCGCAGGCCGTCTCGCGGCTCGAAGCCAAGGGGTGGGCGCGCCGCACGCCAGATCCGGAGGACGGGCGCTACACGCTCGCCGTCCTCACCGGCGACGGCTTCGACAAGGTCGTCAGCGCCGCGCCCGGTCACGTCGACGAGGTCCGGCGCGTCGTGTTCGACCCGTTGACCAAGGCACAGGTGCGGCAGCTCGGTGCCATCGGGCAGCGCATGCTCACCGCGATCGACCCCGAGGGCCGCTTCCTCATCGATCCCACCGGTCAGCGCCGGTCCTGACCCGTTCGACAGCGAATCGACGGCGTGACGATTCGACGATCCTCGTGCGATCGTTGCTGCCGATGAGCGACAACACGGAAGCAACGCTCGTGGTGGACTCGCGGTTCACCATCGCACCGCTGGCCCCCCGGCTCTTCGGATCCTTTGTCGAGCACATGGGTCGTGCCGTCTACACAGGACTGTTCGAACCCGATCACCCGGACGCGGACGGCAACGGCTTCCGGACCGACGTGCTCGCGCTGACCCGCGAACTGGGCGTGACGGTCGTGCGGTACCCCGGCGGCAACTTCGTGTCGGGTTACCGGTGGGAGGACGGTGTCGGGCCGGTCGGCAGCAGACCCGCTCGCCTCGATCTGGCGTGGCGCCAGATCGAGAGCAACCGGTTCGGCCTGGACGAGTTCGTGCGGTGGGCGCGTCTGGCCGGCGTGGAACCGATGATGGCGGTCAACCTCGGCACCCGTGGCGTCCAGGAAGCGTGTGACGTGCTGGAGTACGCGAACCATCCGGGAGGAACGCGGCTCTCGGGCCAGCGCATCGCCAATGGGGCCGCGGACCCGCACGGAATCCGGCTGTGGTGCCTGGGCAACGAGCTCGACGGCGACTGGCAGATCGGGCAGAAGACGGCACACGAGTACGGCAGGCTCGCCAACGAGACCGGCAAGGCGATGCGTCTGGTCGACCCGGACATCGAGTTGGTGCTGTGCGGCAGTTCCGGCTCCGCCATGCCCACGTTCGGCCGGTGGGAAGCCGTCGCGCTCGAGGCCGCGTACGACGTCGTCGACTACATCTCCCTGCACGCCTACTACGAAGAGCGGGACGGTGACCTCGCCAGCTTCCTGGCGAGCCCCGTCGACATGGACGGCTTCATCTCCTCCGTCGTCGCCACGGCCGACCACGTGCGCGCCGTGCTGCGCAAGCAGAAGAAGATCATGCTGGCGTTCGACGAGTGGAACGTCTGGTACATGAGCCGCATGGCGTCGGTCCCGGACTGGCGGCACGCGCCACCCCTGGCCGAGGACCCCTACACGGCCGCCGACGCGGTTGTCGTGGGCGGTTGCCTGATCACGCTGTTGCGGCACGCCGATCGCGTGCGCATCGGATGCCTCGCCCAGCTGGTGAACACCATCGCGCCGATCAGGACGGAAGCGGGCGGTCCCGCGTGGCGGCAGAGCACCTTCCACCCGTTCGCGCTCACCGCCCTGCACGCGCGCGGAACCGTTCTGCGGATGGAGATCACCGCGCCGGACGTGCCCACCGAGGTCCACGGTCCGGTGCCGGTGGTCGACGCCGTTGCGACTCACGACGAGGAATCGGGCCGCTTGGCCGTTTTCTGCGTCAACCGCGGCACGGCCGCGTCAGTGCCGGTTCGAGTGCACCTCAGTGCCTTCGGGCCGCTGCGGGTCGCGGTGGCGAGCGTGCTGGGAGGCGGTGATCCTCACGCCCGCAACTCGAGCGCGACCGAGGGGGTGCGGCCGCAGGAGCTGCGCGACGTCCAGGTCGACGGGCAGGAGCTGAGGTTCGTGCTTCCGCCCGTGTGCTGGGCCGTCGTCGTGCTGCGCCCGGAACTCCCGGACGAATGAGCGTGGTCGCCGTCGACCAGAGCCGGGAGGCCTGACTCGGGCGGTGCGGCAGCCTTCCCCTGATTTCCGTCACAAGGTCGACAAACCCCATACGCTGTCGGTGTGGTGGGCATGATCGAGTCGGCCGAGCGAGACTTCCGTCGTTACCTGGCCGCGCGGGTGTTGTCGGTGACCGGTGCCGTGGTGGCGGCGGTGACGATGCCCGTGCTGGTCTACCAGCTGACCGGGTCGGCGGGCTGGACGTCGGCGGTCGCGGCGGCGGAAGCGTTGCCGTACCTGGTCTTCGGGTTGCTGGCGGGTGCGCTCGCGGATCGGCTCGACCGCCGGAAGATGATGGTGGCGCTGGACTTCACGGTGGCCGGGGTGCTGTTGAGCGTGCCGCTGGCGTGGCTGGCGGGCGCGTTGGTCGCGCCGCACGTCGTGGCGGTGGCGTTCGCGGCACAGACGGCGTTCGTGTTCTTCGACGCGGCGAACTTCGGTGCGCTGCCCGCGTTGGTGGGCAAGGAGCGGCTCACCGCCGCCTATTCGACGCTCTTCGGACGCACGACCGCGGTGGAGCTCGTGCTGCCCGGCCTGACGGGTCTGCTGGTGGCGGTCGTGGCTCCGGCGGCGCTGCTGGCGGTGAACGCGTTGACCGGTGTGGGTTCGGCGTTGTTGTTGCGCGGCATCACGAGCAGCATGGCCAATCCGCGGCCGGTGCGCGGGGCGGGCGAGCTCGCCGGCGACGTGCGGGAGGGACTGCGGTTCCTGTGGAACGAGCCGATCATCCGCACGCTCACGTTGGTGGGCGCCGCGCACTCGGTCGCGGGAGGCGCGTGGACCGCGGTGCTGGTGCCGTTCGCCGACCGCGTGCTGCACGTCGCACCACGCGGTGACCTCCGGCTCGCCGCGCTGTTCAGCTGCTGGGGTCTGGGAGCGATCCTCGCGTCCCGGTTGCTGCCGCGGCTGACCGAACGCTGGGGCGAGGCACGCGTGGCGTTGGGGGCGTTGCCGTTGTCGTTGCTCGGCGGAGTGCTCGTGCTGGTGAGCGGGCCCTGGCTGCTGACGTGCGTGGCGGCGGTGTACTGGGGCGTCGCGCAGGCCGTCGTGACCATCAACGGGATCACCTACCGGCAGAAGGTGTGTCCGGAGGAGCTCCAGTCGCGGGTGAACACGACGGCCAGGATGGTGGCCTGGGGCGCGGGCCAGCCGTTCGGCGCGTTCCTCGCCGGTGCCGTGTCGGTGGCGGCGGGAAATCCGCGGGCCGGGCTCGCGGCCGGTGTGGTGGTCGTTCTGGGCGGTGTGGTGATGGCGTGGGCGACGCCCGTGCTGAGGCGGGCGGCCCGGAGTGGCGCGTGAGTGCCACTCCGGTGGCCGGGTTTCGTGGCGCCCGGGTCAGCTGACACCTTCGGCCAGTTCGATCACCTGCTGCTGGGTGAAGTCGGCGGGGACCTGGAGCTGGAAGGTCCGCCCGTCGGGCAGCGGAGCCTGCAGCATCCACTGCTTCCCGGGGATCTGGACCAGGTCGCCCCGCCGGCCGTGGACGGACACGGGAATGGTGTCCACGGGGCCTCCCTCAACGGTCTGCCCGTAGTCGGGGACGAGTCCGGACGTGGTGCTCACGTGGATGGTGCGGTCCGGGTTGGCCGGATCTCGCAGTGAGGTGACCGCACCCGTCCCGTCCGGCCCGGCGTCCTTGAAGGCGTAGAGCTCCCAACCAGCCGGCGCGACGCCGATGTCGAGGCTCAACCGCTTGTCCGTGTCGGCCAGGGTGCCGGCCAGCGAGCGCACGATCTGCTCGTCGGCGAACCTGCCGACCCCGGTGAGTTTGATCCACCGGCCGGGTGACCGTTCCCAGCTGAGGGCCACCTCGTGGAACGTTGGTTCGTCCTGATCAACCTTGTGCAGCACGGCCGGCTTGCCGTCGTAGGTCGTCGGGACACCGTCGTTGCCCGGCCGGTTCGAGGCGATGACGTAGATGGCGCTCATCTCCGCGCCAGGTTTGTTGTCGCTGTAGACCGCGGCGAGCCAGCCGGGCTCCGCCGTGAAGCGCGGCCCGGTCACACCTTCGGGCACCGGCTTCAGTTCCGGCGGCGGGACCGGCATGTGGAACCGGACCAACACCGGTGCCTCGTAGGTGGGGGACGGCGTTGAGGTGGCCATGATCCCGGCGACGACCGCGACCGCGGCAGCCGCGGCGGCGACGACCACCGTGCGGCGACGAAGGCGAACCGGGCGCGGGGCGGCGTGGATCTCGGCGAACAGGTCGGCGCGCGCCTTGGCCAGCACCTCGTCGGACAGCGGCGTCGGCTGCGGCCCGTGCTCCCGGATCACGGTGAACTCGTTCATGCTGTCTCCTCGGTGGTCAGCCAGCGGTCGCTGAGACGGTCGCGAACCTTGCCGCGAGCGCGGTGCAGCCGGGACCGGACGGTGCCGACCGGAATGTCCAGCGCGACAGCGATCTCGGCGTAGGACAACTGCGGGTAGGTCCACAGCAGCAGCACGTCGCGGTCCTCACGGGCCAGCGAGGCCAGCGCGTCGGCCAGCTCACCGCGCAGCCCCTGCGCGTCGACCCGCCCAGCCACCTCCCCGAGCTCGGTGGTGACCTCGAGACGCCCAGCCGCCCGCCCGAACGCCCGATACCGCCGCTCCTCGTCGCGGGCATGCCGCCGCACGAGGTTGGTGGCGATGCCGAACAGCCATGCCCGAACAGGCGCCCGTCCGGGCACGTACCCGTCCCGCCCGCGAAACGCCAGCAGAAAGGTCTCGCTCATCAGGTCGTCCGCCAGCACCCCGACCCGCCGCGACAGGTACCCGTGCACCACCGGCGCGTACCGGTCGAAGATCGCCGCGAACCGCTCGGGCGTGACCAGGGACTCGGCGAGCAGGTCTTCGTCGGAGATCTCAGGCGGCGGCTCGCCGGGCGGGACGGGCTCGGCGGAGGGTTTCGACATGCTCATGCTCTCTGTTGCCCGAAGTCGCGATCCGGTTCATGTCCGGTGATCGTGGCTTGCGTGGCACCGTCTTCGCGAGGCATCGTTGGCCATGTTCAGCGGCGCGCACGTGATCCTCTACAGCCAGGACGCCGAGGCCGACCGGGCTTTCATCGCCGACGTCCTGGGGTTCCCCCACGTGGATGCGGGACACGGATGGCTGATCTTCGCACTGCCACCGGCCGAAATCGCCGTCCACCCGACCGACGGAACACCGCAGCACGAGTTCTACCTGATGTGCGACGACCTGGACGCGGTCCTGACCACGCTGGCCGCAGCAGGTGTCGAGACCGCCCGGCCGGTGACCGAGGCGCGGTGGGGGCGCCTCACCGCGGTGCGGATGCCGAGTGGGGCCGAACTGCCGTTGTACCAGCCGCTTCACCCCGTCGCGCACAGCCTTTGACCCTCGCCGAATGGTGTTTCTAGCGATGTTGGCGCTGTTGGGCGGCAAGGACTGCGGCTTTGAGGTCGGCGGGTAGTTCGACGACGACGATGTCGATGGCGAAGGCACGAAGGGCATGGGCTGCCCAAGATCGCGCGGTGGTGAAGTGGTGGGCGGCTTCCGGATCGCACAGGCACAGCACCAGTCGAGGCGCGACCGGCAGGCTGGCGGCGACGTGCAGCAGCTTGAGGGCGTCGGCCAACACCTTGTGCTTCTGCGCGACCTTCAGGGGTCCCTGATGGGCCCACGCCTCAACCAGGATCGACAGCTCGTCATCGGCTCCGTCGATCTCGACCCGGACCCCGTCCTCGAGTGGGATCCGTCGCGGCTTGAGCACGACCCCCATGCGCTCTCCCAGCAGATCGAGCATGACCCGCTCGGCGTGGCGTTGCTCGCGGCTGTCGCCCGCCGCTGGTGGAGCACCATCCGGCAGCGTCTCCACCACGTCTGGCACCCCGGCACCACTGGCTGTGGCAACGGCGGACTGGCCGTCGACCAGGCGAAGATCATTGACGATCTTCCCGGCGGAACCGATGTACCAGCGCAACCGTCCGGCGCGTTCCAACCTCCTGCACACCTGGTTGATCGTCTGCCGCGGGCTGACTCCCAGCCGACGCGCCAGTTCGTCGTCATCGAGCGCGGCCCCGCTCCGCCGCAACTCCTCCACCACACGGACCGCAACAGTCGGCTCAGTCATATCGGATAGGTCGCCGATCACGCTCCCGCCGTAACGGCCCGAGATCCTCTGCACTCCGGTCAGCCGCAGCGCCGGTGGCGCATGATGGTCGGATGCAGAGATTCGTGGACAACGACCTCGGCTACCAGCGTTGGCTGGAGATGCATCCAGACCTGTACGTGCTGAACGCCGAGCGCACCCCCAGGCCGTCCTACCTGATGCTGCACCGGGCGACGTGCAGCACCATCAGCGGCACCCCGGCTCGAGGCGCTCAGTGGACCGCGGACTACATCAAGGTGTGCGGTCCCCGAGCGGACCTCGAAGCCTTCGCTAGACATGACGTCGGCGGGACTGCTCGAGCCTGTGGCCTCTGCTTTCCTTGACAGCGGCACGAGCGGACGTCAGAGGCAAATTGTTCGACAGCCGTCCGAGGCGGTGAGCACACTGCCGGGGTGATCCGTTTTCACTTCCGTCTCACGCCGCTGGCCGATGTGGAGCCCTGGGGCGATCGCCGTCTGCACTGGTTCGCGCTGACGGACGGCTGGTACTGGATCGAAGTGGACGGACACAAGTTGTTCCACCACCCGCCGGACTCCGACGCAGGGCAGTCCTCGCCAGTCGACTACTACGTCGTCCGGTTGTGGGAGGACCTCCAGGAAGTGCTGCCGTCGCTGCTGGAACCGGTGCCCGCAGACCTCGTCGACCACATGACCAGCGATCAGGACGCCTGGTACGGGTCAGGTGTCGAGGACGCGGACGCGGCTCTCGACTGGTACGGCAGCCACCTCATGTACACCAGTTACCTCCGTGCTTCACCCTCCATCCTCTGGTGGCGGTCGGCCGTCGATCAGGACACGATCACCGTCGACTGGAGGCACCCCGTCGAGGGCGGACTCGGCTGCACCGTGCCGAGGCAGGGCAGGGCGAGTGTCTCCACCGAGTCGTTCCTGCGAGCCGTGGAGGAGTTCGACCGGGAACTGATCGCCGCGATGGACCGGCGCATCACCGAGGTCGAAGGCGGCGGGCTGGATGCAGACGTCCAACTCGACGTTGAGCAGCTCCGCAAGGAACATCAGCTCCGCTCAGGATCCCTGGCCGTCGCCCTGCGGCACGCACCCGCGACCGACTGGACGGCCGTCCGTGAGGGTGCCGCCCGCATCTTCTCGACGCGAACGCAGTAGCCACGGCCCAGAGCTTTCAGGAGCCGAGGGGATGCTGGGCGAGCCAGCCGGTGTGACGCGCGTTCGGGGTGGGCGCGATAACCGGTGGACCGCCGCGTGCGACCCCACCTAGCCTTCCGTCGAACCGCATGTCCTTCCATCCGAAGAGGTGCATTCCATGACTGTCCGGGTAGTTCGGCCGTCGACGGCCGACACAGCGCTGACCACTGTGAACTACCCATCGGACGTGAGGAACCATCGAAGTGGATCTACCCCGTAGCTTCACCATCCGCGAGAGCAGCCACCGCATCCACAACCCGCTCACCAGCCGGAAACTGGCGATCCTGGGCGAGGCGCTGAACCCGTCACCCGGCACTCGGCTGCTCGACCTGGCCTGCGGCTCGGGCGAGCTGCTGTGCACCTGGGCCCGCGATCACGGCATCACCGGAACCGGTGTCGACATCAGCACCGCGTTCCTGGCCAAGGCGCGCGCACGAGCGATCGAGCTGGAGGTCGCCGAACAAGTCACCTTCACTCACGGTGACGCGTCGAACCACGTTGCCGACGACCCGGTCGACATCGGGTCGTGTGTCGGCGCGACCTGGATCGGAGGTGGCGTCGCCGGGACCGTGGACCTGCTCCGACGCAGCCTGCGTCCCGGCGGTGTGATGCTGATCGGCGAACCGTACTGGCGCAAGGATCCCCCGGACCAGGCCACCGTCGAAGGCTGTCACGCCGCCAGTGCGGACGACTTCCGCGCCCTCCCGGAACTGCTGGAACAGTTCGGGGAGCTGGGTTGTGACGTCGTGGAGATGGTCCTGGCCGACCAGGACAGCTGGGACCGCTACGTCGCGGCTCAGTGGCTCAACACCCGCCGGTGGCTGGACGCGCATCCCGACGACGAGCTGGCCGGGCAGATGCGCGCGGAACTCACCGCCGGTCCGGTGCGCCACGTCCGGTACCAACGCGAATACCTCGGGTGGGGCGTTTTCGCTCTGATGAACCGCTGACACCAGCGGTTGGCACCGTCCGATCTGGACGGTGCTAGCCGCTGCCGAAGCACACCAGCGGCATGAACGGCACGTCCGCCACCGCGGCAGCCAGCGCGGCGGCGGGCGTGACGCCCTGGACCAGGCCGTGGTGGTAGCGGGCCATCACCCCAGAGGTGGTCGCGTCGTCGGGCAGGCGGGCCACGCCGGCGACGACGGTTCTGGTGCCGCTGTAGAGCAGGGCGGCGGTGAAGCCGAGCAGCTCGTCGCCTGAGCGCACGACCGTGCGGCCGATGTCGCAGCTCGACAGCACGACGTGGTGCGGCGCGGTGCCCAGCTGGTGGATGTCGTAGGCCATCAGCGGTCCGTCTGCCAGGTCCAGGCGCGAGAACAGCACGTTGTCCTCCTCGTGGTGGCCGTGCGCGGCGAAGTGCACCAGGTCTCTTCCGTTGGCAGCGGCGAGCGTTGGGCGCACCGAAGCCTCTGGTCCACTGAGGACGGTGGCGTTCGGCAGGACGCGACTGATCTCGGCCACCTCCGCCTCCGCGTGGTGCAGGTCGGGGCCCGCGACCAGCAGTGGTTGCCGCACAGCGCGATGACCGCCGGTCCGTCCGGCCAGCCACTGCGTCGCGGACGGTGCGACCGTGACCGGACGCCCGCGCAGCTGCGGTAGAAGTCCCCACGGCACAGCGGACAACGGGCCCGTCGGAACGATGACCAGTTCCCTGTCGCCGAGGACGGGGTGCAGCGGGCGCATCAGGCTGTCGGCCAGCACGGCGAGCTGGCGGTGGGCGGATTCCGAGACGACCTGGGCCAGTGCGGGACGTAGTCGCCTGCCGCACAAGGCGTCCAGATCGCTGCGCAGGCGGATCACGGCCTCCCGCACGACAGCGAGATCGCCCAGGTCCACCAGCCTGGGCGCGCGGTGGTCGGCGACCAGGGCGCGCAGCCGCGGGCCGTCCGCCACGAAGGTGACCAGGGTGCTGCCTGCCCCGCGCAGCTCGTCCACGACGTCGCTGAGGAAGGCCACCGGAGTGTGCGTTCCTCTGCCTCGCACGGTCCAGCCGCGGGACCGGATGGAGCGTTCCAGCTCGGCGCACCGCTGTTCCAGCGCGAGGTTGCGGGAACCGGTCAGCTGGGCTGCCCGCGCCTCCAACGCGCACCTGCGCAGCTGTGCCACCGCGTCGGTGGTCTCGTCGTCGGCGGTGGGGAACACGGGACGTAACCGGAAAGCCTGGGCGCGGCAGCGTTCCAACCAGTTGAACACCACGGAAGGCGCGCTGTGGCGCAGGGCGACCGACAGCCCGAGCTCGGCGAGCCGCACGCCCAGTGCGGCCGACCCGGTCTGGAAGTCGATGCTCCCGAACCGTTCGCGGTGCTGACGCAGAACCATCAGGCCCGCCCTGATCTCCGCGTACGTCTGGGGCACCGCGCCGCGAGCGGCGTGCAGCCTGGCCTTGACGAGCCGGCGCGCCAGTTTGGTCTCCGTGGTCGGGCTGCCGGTCCGGCGTGCGACCAGGTGCTCTTCGGCTTCCGCGAACCGTTTCAGCGCAACGCAGATCGAGGCGGCGAGCAGTTCGGCGTGCTCGGCGTCGTACGGCAACGCGAGTCCGGCCAAGCGGTCCGCGAGTGCGCGGGTCTGCTCGAGGAGGCTCGCACGGCTGCGGCCCGCGAGGAACTCGGCGCGCAGCCGGGTCAGCACGGCCAGCTCCGCCCACGCCTGGTTGCCGCGTCTGCGGAAGCTGCGCTCCGCCCGGCGGGCCCACTGCCTGGTCACGGTGAGATCGCCCTGAGCGAGCGCGGTCTGGGCTCTGACCAGCTCCGTCTCGGCGCGTTCGTGGGTGGGGCGGCGGTCGGCCAGCACCGCGAGCGCGGCGTCGAGCTCGGTGGCCGCCTCCCTGGCGAGACCGGCGACGAGCAACGCGCGTGCCCGGTCCACGGCCAGCGACGCCAGCAGGTCCGGAGCGTGCACCGCGAGCCCGGACCGGGCCACGTCGAACGAGTGCAGCGCGGCCGGAATGTCGCCCAGCAACGTCTCGCAGTGCCCGCGGTTGAGCTGCGCCTTCGCCACGATCCTGGGCAGGTCGGCCGCCTCGGCCACTCTTTCGCACGCGTCCAGGTCGGTCAGCGCCATCCGCACACGCCCAGCCAGGTCGTGCACCATCGCACGGTTGAGCAACCCCCGTGCCAACGACGTCTGGTCGCCGGCGGCACGCAGCAACGGCACCGCCTCGTCCATGTACCGCTGCGCCTCGTCCAACCGGCCCACCATCAACAGGAGCAGGCCGCGTTGATCGCGCAACACGCCGGCTTCCGCTGGTGTGGCAAGGGTTTCCGCCTGGTCGAGCAGCGCGAACCCAGCCGCGTGATCGCCCAGGTGCACTTCGGCGGCGGCCAGGCTGGCGAGCAGCTTGGCGGCGAGCGAACGTTCCGCTGTGCCGGCCGGTTCGCCGAGTGCGCGCAAGCCCGACCTGAGCAGGCGCACCGCCTCCTTGGGCTGGCCGCGCACGGCCGCGGCCAGACCGCGGCCGTGCAACGCCTGAGCCCGAGCGTTCACGAGAGGACCATCGCCGGCGTGACGAGGACGGTGCCGCCGGCGCGCACCACCAGTTGCACCAGTCCTCGCGGTACCCGGTCGAACGCGAACCGGCCGCCGTCGTCGGACGAGGTCCGCAGCAGCTCGCCCTGGACGCGCAGCTCGATCTGGTGGACACCGGGAGGGGTGAGCCAGCCGTCGACTCGCACCGCGGCACCGGAGGCGGGCGCGACGCTGACCATGACGGTCAGCTCGGTCCCGTCGAAGGTGATCGTCCTGGTGCTGTCGTCCCCCTTCGCCACGGGCAGCGCGTGTTCTTCGACGGCCCGCATGATCTCCTCCGTGCCGGAGGTCAGCTCGAGTGCGAAGTGGACGGTCTCGACGAGGTCCGGTGGCACCGGGTCGGCTTCGGTCCAGGCTCCGCGGAGCTGCCGCAGCACGTCGAGGTCGGCCGCGTCGAACGGAGGATCAGCGTTCATCGCGCACACCACCTGTCAACAACGAGCGCAACCGGACCAGGCAGCGTCCGCGCATCGGGCCGATGCTGCCGCGTGCGATGTTCAGCAACGCACTGAGCTCGGTGTAGGTCAACTCCGGGAGGAACGCCATCGCACGCAGAATCTCCTGGCACCGCTCGGAGAGCTGAGCCAGAGCGGCCCACAGCTCGCGGTGCGTCTCGGAGGCCGTGGCCAGGTCCTCCGGAGTGGGGGACCGGTCGAGCAGGTCGGCGAACTCCGCGCCGTCGACAGGTTCCTCGGCGCGCGCCCGCCGGGCGACCCGCCAGGCCTCGCGTTTCGTGACCTGGACGAGCCACCCCGTCAGCGCGGCCGGTGAGCGGATGTCCGAAATGGACTTCAGCAGCGTCAGCCACGTGTGCTGCACGACGTCCGAACTGGACTCGCGGTCGAGCCCCTGCGCCCTGGCGACGTGCCACAGCAACGGGGTGAGCTCGCGGACCAGTTCGTTCAGGCTCTCCCGGTCCCCGGCCCGCGCCGCCTCCAGCAGCCGGCCCATCCGCTCGTTGTTCACTGGTCGACTGGCATGTTCTCGGCCTTCATCTGGTCCTCGAGAGCTGACTTGAGCCGTGCGTGGTCCTGCTCGGCCAGCTCTCGTTGCATCTTGAGGTCGTTGAGCTCGGCGAGCATGCTCGTCCTGGCGAGCTCGCGCAACGCCGTCAGGGCCCTGTCCACTGTGGCCTGCTGGGTCAGCTCGGCCGAGGTTTTGACCTCGACCAGTTTCCTGGCCACGGCCGCGGCCAGCACGGGCGCGGCGAACGAGGTGCCGCTCCACAACGCGAAGCCGCTGCGGAAGCTGTCCTCGTCGACCGACTGCCTGCCGTCGCTGGCAGCTTTGTCCGAAGGGCTGCGCGAACCCTCGATGTCCGGCGGGAAGATGCTGACCACGCACGTTCCCGGCGCCTCGGCGCTCGCCGACGCGCCACCGTTGCTGTACCAGGAGGTCGTGCCGTTCGGGTTCGCCGCACCGACGCCGATCACCAGCGGCATGGCGGTGGTGAGGCTCGCGATGGCGGCGGGGAGGAACGGCCGGCGCGACGAGTCGTTGCCCGCGGCGGCGACCACGACCACGCCCAGCGACGTCAACTTCCTGATCACCGCGCTGAGCCGCGTGAGCTTCGCTGCCCGCCACGTCTCGTGGTAGTAGCCGAGCGAGATCGAGACCACGTCGATCATCTCCTCGGCGTGCGCCGGGTCGCTCTGCGCCCGCTCGACCCGGTCCACGAGCAGCCACAGTGCGAGCAGCACGTCGCTCTCGTAGCCGACGTTGTCCGAGCGCATCACCCGCAACGACAGGACGTCGGCGTCCGGCGCGTGCTGGTGGATCAGGCCCGCGATGAACGTGCCGTGGCCGACCGCCCGGTTCACCCGGTCGGAGAGCTCCTCGGCGTAGATCGGCACGTCGTGGTAGTCGGACAACACGTTCGTGCTCGGCAGGCCCGCCACCTTGGGCTGGTGCGCTTGGAGCGCGGCCTGAGTGGGAACGCTCAGGTGCAGGAAGTTCTTGGTGCCTCCGGCCGCGATGTCCTTCAAGGAATCCACGAACCACGGGTGCTCCCGCACGCCGGTGTCCAGCACCGCCACGACCGGCCGCCGGTTCGTGGCGAAGACACCGCTTCCGTCGCGCTTCGGCAGGTCGACGAGTGCGGAGATCGGGTGACGTCCCTCCGGGCGGTATCCGCCGGACGGTGCCTGTCCCGGCACGTCGTGCTGTTCCCAGACCGGAACACCGCCGTACGCGCCGATGAGCAGGTGGTCCAGCGACACCTCCAGCAGACTCTGCCGCTGCTCCTCGGACGGAATGAAGACATCTTCGCCGACTTTCAGCTCGTTCCTGCTGACCGCGCTGCGGATGCGCCGGAGTGCGGTCCAGGCGTCGACCGGGGCCGCTGAGGTGAGATCGACGGGCGTCAGCGCCACCGGGCGGGGAACCTGGAGGAGCAGTTCAGGCTGGTTGGCGGACGTCACCTCGCTGAGCAGCGGCGGGAGCTGGAACACCACCCCGGCCGCCTGCTGCACCGCGGACATCAGGGGCTGGTCCCTGACCAGGACCTCCGGTATCAGCAACGTGTCCGCGCGATACGCGGTCGACTCGATCGGCACGGCGAAGGGCTCAGCCGGTAGCGGGTCAGCCGGGTTTTCCTGCTCTGGCACACCGACCGCGGGCGCGGCCTCGCTCGGCAGCAACATACGTCCCCGGTGGCGTTGCAGCAGCCATTCCGGCCACGGTGGCGGCTCGTCGTACGTGTCCTCGGCGAGGTTGGGCGGTTCGTCGAGCCAGCGGAACTTGATCGTCATCGAAAGCACCTCCGCGTTGGGCATGTCGCCTGTACGACCGAGAGCGCTACAACGAACGCGCGGATTCACTCGTTCGGTCACGATGTCGTCACGCGGGCCCGATGTATCCGGAAGGCGGTGGCGGCGCACTCGTCAGCACCTACGACAGTGAGGAGCCCGCCGTGACGACCGAAGAGACAGCAGCCGCCTACGACGGCAACGTGCTCGTCCCCGGCCACGGCCACCCGTGGTTTCCCTGGTACTGCCCGAAACCGACCGTGCGGATCCTCTGCTACACCGACCATCCGCAGGTGAACTTCGAGCTCGCCTCGGACTTCGGTGTGCGGGAGATGAGGGATCTGATCGTCTCGCACAACCCGTTTCACGCGACCTTCGACATCGACGTGCTGGACCGCCACGCGGGCGGACACGCGAAGAACCTGCTCACCACCGACCTGCTCATGAACTACGACCAGGTGTGGTTCTTCGGCGTCGAGCAGTGCAACCGCGGCCCGGCACCGCGCAACGAGCTCACCGACGACGAGGTCGCGGCCCTGGACGACTGGATGGGTACATCGGCTCAGGGCGGCGTGCTGATCACCGGCGACCACGCCAACCCGCGGCCGGTAGACGCCACCGACGCGGGCCTCGACCCGCTGCTCAACCTGGGCAGGGCACTCGGCCACCGGGTGCCGCGCGCGGGCCGGCTGCGCCGCTGGGAGGGCCTGCCGAGCGCGGACCCGTCGACGGACCCCAGGTTCACGCACAACACGCAGGTGCCGGACGGTCTCGGCACGCCGCTGGACAACCTGACGCTGCAGGACGACGCGTTCCCGCAACGGCTTCGGCTCACCCCGTACCCGGTCGGCCGGCCGTGGCCGTGGCTGCCCGTCCGCTACCGCCCGCACCCGTTGTTCTGCGGCCGGTCCGGCCCGATCGAGGTGTTCCCCGACCACATGCACGAAGGCGCGCTCGCGTTCCCCGCCACGTACCCGGAAGACGAATGGCCGTCCGGCCCGCACGGCCAGCCCCTGCCCGAGGTCGTCGCCTTCGGCACGGACAAGCGGTTCGCGCGCACCTACGAACTCGTCAGCGCCTACGACGGCACGCCGGCCTCCGTCGGCCGGATCGTCGCGGACACGACGTGGCACCACTACTTCAACGTGAACCTCCGCGGCTTCTCCGCCGGACCGGTGCGCGACGCCATCGCGGACTTCTACGTGAACCTCGCCGTGTGGCTGTCCCCGCCCGCACTGCGGCACCGCATGCGGTGCTGGTTCTGGTGGAACCTCGCGACCCACCCGGCCGTGCAGATGGTCAAGGGCCACCACGTCGGAGTGCTGGGCCGGACCGCGGTCGACGTGCTCGGCGGCCGCGCCGGTCAGTGCCTGCTGGCCGAGCTCACCTGGCCGTTCCACGTGCCCGTCGAGCACCGGGTCAAGATGCCGTGGCCGCCGGACGAGGTGGTGATCGGTGGCGTGGTCAAGCACTACCACGAGACCTTGGACCGTGCGCTCGGCGGCGACCGCGACCTGCCGGACATCAACGCGTTGGTGGACAACGGTGTTCAGCTCGCGGTGGACGAGCACACGGCCCAGTTGCGGGAGTTCGCCGCAGCCGCGGACGAACTGCCGGGGCTCGTTGACGAACTGCGCCGCTCGGAACCCGCGAGCGACCACGTTCGGGTCACCTGAGTGTTGGTCGATCAGCTGCTCGCGTCCACACAGCGATCGACCTCCTGCTTCCCGAACGAGTGCAGCAGCGAAAGGTAGAACAGTTCATCAGCCATTGGGGCTGGAGTGCTCAGGACTGGTACAGGCGTGATCCCGCTCCGGCACTCGATCTGGGCCGCCCGGCAGGACGGCCCAGATCGAGTGCCCGTGAGATCCCTAGAAGTCCATCACTCCGGAGTGAGTCACGTAGTTCCGGCCGCCCTTGAAGACCCGCACGACGAACTTCGTGCCGTCCTTCACGTCGGTCGCGATGTTCACCCACGCCCCACTCGCCGGTACGGGGGTCGTGTAGTTGCAGTTCGGCCAGTACTTGATGAAGACGACGCACGCGCTGTAGCTCGTGCCGCTGGTCGACCTCAGGTTGATGTCGTTGCACTGCGAGGTCGTCGTGTACGTGCCCAGGTCGACGGACCCCTCGGTCTCGAAGTAGTTGCTGAACGACGCGGAGTAGGGCGCTGCCCGGCACCCGGCGGCCGCGTTGATCGGCCCGTCCGCGGACGCCTGTGCCGTGCCGGCCGCTCCGAAGGTGGCGAGGAGTGCGAACGCGAGCAGGATCCTGGTCAGTGTCGTGCGCATGTGGATTCCTCCCGATTCCCTTGCGATGACGCACGAAGACTGCCGAGAGCCGGTTTCGCGGCGGTTTCACGGAGGATGCCGGGCCACGGTCAGGAACGCCGGTTCTCCTTGCGCCGGACGAACTTCAGGCCCGACCAGTCGTCACCGAGGGCGGCGACCTTCACGTCGACGACGCCGAGCGGGAGGAACAGCTCGCGCAGGGCGTTCTCGGTGATGTCGCTGCGGTGCCCCGCCGCGCGGCGGGGCCAGGCGATCCAGAGCATCGCGTGATCGGCCAGGTCGTCCACCAGGCCGGGGGCGTCACCGGCCAGCTCGGCGAACGACCTGTGGAAGGCGAGGGTGACATCGCTGTGTTCCGCCCCGCTGGTGCCGTCGGACACCCGGCAGGTGTCGGGCACGTCCGGCACCTCCCACCGGCTGGGCCGGTGAACGAACCGGACGTGGTCACCCGGCTTGATCCCGATCTTCTTGACGAGAGGCACACCCGAGTACCCTCCCGCGCCGCCGGGGCTCGTCACGACCGGATGAGGGCGTCCGCGGCCTGAGCCGTGGTCACCCACCCGTTGCCAGTGGGTGGCGCCACCGCGTTCGCCGGGTGCTCTGCTCGATCGTCCATCTCATGCCCCTCCGGAAGCCTGGTGTCCTGCACGGGAGTGCCCGTCGGCCGCGACCGTTCGAGGCTACGACGTCGGATGTCACTTCGTGGCGTGCGGATGCAGGTGCACCAGCAGAACGGCGTCGAGCAACCGGAACCAGTCCGCCTCGGCGAGGTCGCGGCCGGCGAGTGCGGCGAGCGCGGCCAGCAGACGCCCCGCGAGTTCCGCGGGCTGCTCGCCCGTTGCCCCCGCGATGGTCCGCACGTCCTTCCGGAAGCGGGCGCCGCGACTCAGTCGTACCAGCGATGGGGGCATCGCGGCCGGTTGAGTTGTCGGTCCGCCTTCCGGCTCGACACGCAACACGAACACGGCTCCGAGCGCGTCCGCGAGCCTGTTGACCGCGTCCACGGTCGGGTTGCCGCGCCCGTTCTCCAGGTTCGCGACGTACGGCACCGACAGGCCGGCCTCGGTCGCCACGGAGAGCAACGTGCGCCCGCTCGCGGCCCGCAGCGCTCGCAACTGCTGCCCGAGCTCCTGGTTGCCCATGTCGACCCACCTGTCTTGACAGAACATTCCAGCCGCTGACTATTCTATCAGAATAACCCTGGGGGTGGTGTTGTGCTTGAGGCTCTGCGGATTCGCGACTTCCGGCTGCTCTGGTTCGCGCGGCTGATCAGCCTGCTCGGATCGTGGCTGCTCGTGGTCGCCGTTCCGGCGCACGTTCTGCAGTTGACCGGTTCGCTCGCGGCCACCGGTCTGACGCTCGCCGCGGAGTTCCTGCCGCCGGTCCTGCTCGGGCCGATCGCGGGCGTGCTCGCCGACCGCTGGGACCGGCGCAAGCTGATGATCGCGACGGACGTGCTGCGAGCGGTCGCCGTCGCCCTGCTGCTGCTCGTGCGTGATCCCGGTGACGTGTGGCTGGTCTACCTGGCTTTGGTGGCGGAGAGCGTGGGCACTGTGCTCTTCCGTCCGGCCGCACAGGCGCACACCCCGGTGGTCGTCGGTACCGGGCCGTCCCTCACCAGCGCGAACTCGCTCAACGCGGTCACCGACGGCACCGTGCGCCTCGTGGGCGCACCAGTCGGAGGTGCCCTGCTCGGGATCGCGGGGTTCGGTGCGCTGGTGTGGATCGATCTCGCGACCTACCTGGTGTCCGTGCTCGCGATCATGATGACCGCCCGGCTGGGCGGCGCCGGTGCGCGCGAGGAGGGAAGCGCCGGCCGGTTCTTCGCCCAGCTTCGTGAAGGCATCGCTTTCCTCCGCGCTGAACGACCCGCCGCCTGGCTGCTGGTGGTGATCACGGTGTTCCTCGCCGCGAACGCGTCGTTGTCCGCCCTGCTCGTGCCGTTCGGTGTGCGAGTACTGGGCGGCAGCACGCAAACCGGACTGGTGATGTCCGCTCTGGGTGCCGGTTTTCTGATCGGGGCACCACTGATCCGGCGCCTGGTCGACCGGACGCCGCCTGCTCACCTGCTGGGCGGCGCACTGGTGGCGACGGGGGTGGCGTTCGTGCTGCTCTTCCTCTCCCGGTCACTCGTGGGCGCGTTGCCCGCCGCGGTGCTGATCGGTGTCTTCGGTTCGGCGGCACTGGTCACCACGCAGACCGCGTTGCAACGCGTCACACCGAACGCTGTTCTGGGCAGGGTCAGCTCGGTGCAGTTCACCGGTGAAGCCGTCGCGACGTTCCTCGGTGCGATCGCCGGCCCGGCGATCGCACAAGCGGCATCACTGGACTTCGCCGCCTACCTGGCGTGCGGCGTGACCGTCCTCAGTGGACTGATGGCGGTGGCGCTCCTGCCGAGGACGCGTGTCCTGGCAGCACCGCTGTGACCGCGGCATTTCCGTGCGTGGAGAGAGCGCGGTTCAGCCAGGACAACAGGTCGGTGACGACCTCTTGTGCGTTGGTTTCGTTGAACAGTTCGTGGCGGGCTTCGGGGTAGGCGCGGTAGGTGATGTCCTGGAGTCCGGCGGCGCGGTAGCGCTCGACCAGCAGGTCGCTGAGTGCTAGGCCCGCGTTGAGCGGGTCGTGGTCTCCGACCAGGACGCAGACGGGCAGTTCTGCCGGGATCCCGCGGGGCTGGGCGAGCGATGCCGAGGCCGCGCCGATGTCGGCCATGCCCTGGGCGTCGAGACTGAAGCCGCACAAGGGGTCGGTGAGGTAGGCGTCGACGGCCCCGGTGTCGCGGCTGAGCCAGTCGAACGGTGTGCGGGTGGGGTGGAACGCCTGGTTGAGGGCCAGCAGCGGGTCGGCTCCCGCGGCGGCGGCTTGTGCTTGTGCGGCGAGCATCTGGTCGACCGCGGTGGTGCCGGCGAGGGCGAGGGCGTCGATGAGGTGGGCGTGGTCGAGGACGTACTGCTGTGCGGCGAACGAGCCGAGGCTGTGTCCGAGCAGCACCAGGGGAAGGCCGGGGTGGCGCTCGTGGATGGTCTCGGAGAGGGTGACCAGGTCGGCGACGAGCCGGTTCCAGCCGTCGTGACCGAGGTGGCCGGGGGCGGCGTGCCTGCTGAGGCCGTGTCCGCGGTGGTCGCCCGCGTAGACGGCGAAGCCCTGGGCGGTGAGCGCCGCCGCGAGCGGGGCGTAGCGGCCGGCGTGTTCTCCCATGCCGTGGGCGATCTGGACGACGGCGCGGGGAGGGGTGTCGGGCATCCACTCGTGGACGTGGATCTCGACACCGTCTTCGCTGTCGAAGGTGAACATCGAACTCCTCAGGTGCGGCGGGTTCACGCGGGTTGCTCGCCGAGGTAGCCGGCGATGATCCTGGACTGGTCGGCTCGCAGTTCCCGGGCTGTGGCGTGAGTGGTGATCTCGCCGTGGGAGAGGACGTAGCCGCGGTCGGCGATGTCGAGGGCGAGGCCGACGTGTTGTTCCACGAGCAGCACTCCGCAGCCGGTGTCGTCCGCGTACCGCCGGATGATCGGCAGCAGTTCCTCGACGATGATCGGTGCCAGGCCGAGGCTCAGTTCGTCCAGCAGGAGCAGCTCGGGGCCACGTGCCAGTGCGCGTCCCAGGGCGAGCATCTGCTGTTCGCCACCGGAGAGCAGGCCGGCCTTGCGGTCGGAGATGCGGGCCAGGGCGGGGAAGTAGCGGTGGGCGGCCGCGGTGTCGAGGCGTTCGCGCCGGTGACCGAGGCGCAGGTGTTCGGCCACGGTGAGGCCGGAGAAGATGCCTCGTCCTTCCGGCACGTGGGCGATGCCGAGGCGGGCACGGGCCGCGGCCGGGACCTTGCCGAGGTCCGCACCGGCGAACGTGATCGTGCCGGCGGAGGGGCGCAGCAGCGCGGAGACGGCTTTGAGCGTCGTGGTCTTCCCCGCACCGTTGGCGCCGAGCAGAGCGACCACCTCTCCGGGGCCCACCCGCAGGTCGACCTCGCGGACGACCGCGGCTCCGTCGTATCCGGCGGTGAGTCCGCGGACTTCCAGGACTGGGGTGCTCATGGTGTCTCCGGTGTGCCGGTGGTCGCGGATGCCCCGAGGTAGGCGGCGATGACGGCGGGGTCGGTGCGAACCCGTGCCGGCGGCCCGGAAGCGATCACTCTGCCGAACTCCAGGACGACGACGTGGTCGCAGATGCCCATCACGAGGCTCATGTCGTGGTCGATGAGGAGCAGCGCGGTGCCGGCGTCGGCGACCGCGCGCAGTCTGCGGCCGAGTTCGGCGCTCTCGGCGGTGTCCAGCCCCGCCGCGGGTTCGTCGAGGCAGATCACCAGGGGCCGGGCGGCCAGGGCCCGCGCCACACCGACGAGTTTGCGCTGTCCTTGGGACAGTTCGTGGGCCGAGGCGTCGGCCAGGTCCTGCAGGCCCAGGACGGCGAGGGCTTCCGCGACAGCGGGGTTCGCCGGCGTGCGGCGGCCGAGGGTCTCGCCGAGGGCGGTCCACCACGACGGGCGGTCGGCCGTCACCAGGAGGTTCTCCGAGACGGTGAGGTCGTCGAAGAGCTCGCTGCTCTGGAAGGTGCGGGCGAGTCCTCGACGGGCTCGCGTGTGGGGTGGTCGGCCGGTCAGGTCCCTGCCGTCCAGCTCCACCCGGCCCCTGGCGGGGACGAGACCGGTGACGGCGTCCACGAACGTCGTCTTGCCGGCGCCGTTGGGGCCGATGAGCCCGACGAGTTGGCCCGCCCGCACTTCGAGGGAGACGTCGCTGAGGGCGTGGACGCCGCCGTAGCTGACGCTCACCGACTGGACCGAGAGCACGCTCACGACGTGACCTCCTTGACTTCGACGGGGGTGAAGCCGCGGAAGACCTCCGGGGACTTCGCTTTCTTCGCCGTCTTCCTGCGGTGCGCGGCACCCGCGATGCCGTCGGGGTTGGCGATCAGCGTCACGACCAGGGACACGCCACCGAAGAGGAGAGCCCAGGTTCCCTTGATGCCGAACCACTTCTCCAACGCGTGCGGCAGCAGCGCCCCTGTCGACATCAGTCCCGCGGCCAGAGCCCCGGACACCCTTGTGATACCGCCGATGTAGGCGAACCCGATGAGACCGAGAGCCGCGAGTGCGGTGAACCGGGCGGCGCTGACCGAACCGAAGTTGTAGCCGTACAGGGTGCCGGCGGCGCTGGCGATGAAGGAGCTGATGGCGAAGGCCGTGATCTTCACGGCACGCACGTCGATCCCCGCCGCCGCGGCAGCGCGCTCGTTGGAGCGCACGGCGAGCATCTGCCGTCCGAGCCCGGTGCGCCGGAGGTGGGCGACGTACAGCCCGAGCGCGACCGTGACGGCCAGGACGAGGAAACCGAACAGGGGACTGGGTTCGTTGCCGTCCAGGCCGCGGAAGTCCGCTTTGGGCCCCAGATCGATCCCGAACAGGGTGGGCGGGGGCACCGTCACCCCGGCCGTTCCGCCGAACGAGGTGTTGTTGAACAGTGCCTGTTCCACGGCGAGGGCCGCGGCCAGGGTGACGACGGCGAGGCTCACTCCTCGCACCCGCAGCGCGGAAACGCCCGCGGCCACTCCGAGCAGCGTGGCCACCAGGACAGCGCCCAGGGCGCTGAACGGGAACGGGACGCCCCACCGGACCGCGAGGTGGGAGAGGACGAAGCCCGCGGTGCCGGACAGCGCCAGCTGCATCACCGAGATCTGTCCGACGTAGCCGGTGATGACGACGTAGGACAGGACGATGACCATGCCGATCATGGAGTTCGTCAGGGCCTGGCGGAAGTCGAACGGCAGCACGATCAGAGCCACCACCGCGACGGCTGCGGCCACCAGGGCCGGCCGCAGCAGCCGGTCGGGCAGGGGAACCGCGGGCAGCCGTTGTTCGACCGCTTCGCCGCGGCGCGGCAGACCCGCGCCCCGGACGTACAGGGCGACGACCATCAGGGCGAAGACGAGCAGCTGCTGGAGGCCGGGCATGGCGTTGCCGTTGTCGGTCGGGAACCAGCTCTGCGTCGACAGGTAGTACAGGATCGACTGCGACACTCCGATGAGGACACCCGCGGTGCACGCGACCCCCAGCGACGTGAACCCGGCGAAGAGCGCTGCCGCCAGGGCGGGGACCACCTGCAACGGCAGCGTGATCGAGTCGACCTGGACGATGGGCGCCGCGAGGACCCCGAGCAGCCCGGCGACCAGGGCCGCCAGGAGGGTGTTGGCCAGTGAGACACCGTTGGGGGACAGGCCCGCCAGCAGTGCGGCCTGTTCGTTCTCCGACGCCGCCCTGGTGGCCAGGCCGAAGCGGCTCCACCGGTACACCGCGCCCAGGGCCAGTGCGATCGCGGCGACCAGTCCGGTGAGGACGAAGCGGTCGGACGGGATGGTGAGGCCCAGGAAAGTGATCGTGTCGGCGGGGAGGATGCTCGGCGCCTGCTGCGGCTGGGTGCCGAAGATCAGCAGCACGCCTGCCTGCATGGTGAGCAGGACGCCGAGCGACCCGGCGAGCTTGGCCAGCGGTGAGCTCGTGCGCAACGGTCGGAAGACCGCCACCTCGGTGAGCACCCCGACGGCGAGCGCCACCACGAGCGCCCCGGCCGCAGCTGGCCCGACGGGGAGCGTGAACCCGAAGAAACCCGTTGTGAGAGACCAGAAAGCGTAGGCGGAGGCCATGGCGACCGCACCCGTGGACAGGTTGATGATGCCCGAGCCGCGGTAGGTCACCACGACGCCGAGCGCGATACCGGCGATCAGCGCTCCCTGGCCGAGGCCGAGCACGGCGAAGAGCAGGATCTGTTCCATCACGACTCCAGTCATGAGTCCGCGCGGTCGGGGTGACTCATCGGGCGGGGCGGATCCAGTCGGTCAGCGGCTTGAACCCGCCTTTGCCCTCGTACTGGTAGAACCGCGACTGGTCGTTGCAGACGGCAGGGGCGTCCTGGTACTTGCCGCACTGGACCTCGGCGGCGCCCATGACGACCGGCCCGCTGAACTTCTTCAGTTCCTCCGTGACCGCCGCGGGAGTGATCTTGTCCGCGCCGACGGCGTTGAGCACCTTGGCGTAGGTCAGGATCGTGCTCCAGCCCAGCGGTGCGAAGACCTTGGACTGCGTGGCGTAGTCCAGTCCCGCCGGTGCCGAGGCCGTCAGGAACGCCTTGGAGTCGGCGGCCGAGGCGTCCATCGGCAGCGTCTGGGCGATGCCGTACGTCCAGGCGGGCAGGTCGCCTCCGAGTCCCTGGGCGACGTCCGGGGACAGGCAGAGCGGGGTGGACACCACCGGCTTGGAGACGTTGAGCTGCTTCAACGCCTTGGCGATCCCGACGCATCCGGAACCGAGGGAGATGGGCACGACGACATCCGCGGTCATCGCCCCGGCCGCGGTGACCGGGCCGATCAGATCGACGGCCTGCGCCTCGAACCCGACGGACTTCACGGTCAGGCCGGCGGCCTCGAGTCCCTTCACCGCCGCGCCGGAGGCGATCTTGTCGCCGGGAGTGTTGGTGTGGATCACCGCGGCGGACTTCGCCTTGAGCACGTCACGGGCGTACGTGCCCCAGGTGCCGAAGATGTGCGGCAGGTCGCCGAACGTGCTGAAGGTGTTCTTCGCCGTGGACATGGTCGGCCCCGTCGCCACCCCGACCAGCACCGGCTTCGTCCCCGCGACCACGGAGTTGAAGGAGGCGTCACCGAGGAAGAGGTTGCCGACCGCGATGGCGGAGACGTTCTTGTCGCCGAGCAGTTGCTGGCCGCACTTCTGCCCTTCCTCCTCGGCGGACGCGACGGTGCAGACGTTCAGCCGCAACGGATGTCCACCGATTCCGCCCAGCTTCTCGTTGACGTACTTCACGGCGGCCTGGGCGCCCTGGGTTGCTTCGGGGTTGCCCGCGGGGCCGCCTTCGACGTTCACCCAGCCCACGGTGACCGGCGCGAGCCCGGCATCGGCCGCGCCCTCCTTTCCCCCGACGTAGCTCAGGTAGTCGGTCACGACGGCGGCCGACGGGCGGGAGTCCGTTCCTGCGGACGAGGCGGTCTGCGAGGCACCGGCCGATCCCGGTGAGGTGGCGCCCGCGCCACCGCAGGCGGTGAGGGCGAGCAAGGGCGCCATGACGGCGCAGGCGAGGCCGATCGTCCGAGAGCGCGAGGGTGCGGGCATGCGAGATCCTCCTTGATCGGAAACGGGCACGGCGATGCCCGTCACGGCATGCGGAAGCGAACGCTGAAGCCAGAGGAAGGCAGGAGGGCGCGCCGGGGTGACCGGTGCCTCGGACCAACCGGAGACAGCCTGAAAGACCTGGTGAGAGTGCCTTCGGGCTTTCGTAACTTTCTTACGAACGAGGAATCTAGGTGTAGGCTTGCGTCGTGTCAACGCCTCGGTTCACACCGAATTAACGATCAAGGGGAGGCAGACCGCATGGCGGCGCAAACCGGGAACCGCAGGCTTCCCCGGCGTTCACTAGACGAGACCCGGTCCCTCATGCTGGAGGCGGCCACCAAGCTCGTCTGCGCCGGCACCTCCGACACGAGCGAGGAAGCCGTCTCCGCGGCCCTCGCCCACATCCGGGTCAAGCGGGTCACCGAGGAGGCCACCCGCATCATGCGGGAGCGACTGGGCGACGACACGGCACCGGCGATCACGACCGGATCGATCTACCAGATCTGGCCCGCGCAGTCCGACTTCCAGGCGGAGCTCCTCTTCCACCTCACCGGACGGCAGGCCGAACTCGTCCCGGACCTGCCCGAGAGCATCCGCCGTTTCCGGAAAGCCGTGGAGAGCGGCACGCCCTGGCAGGAAGCGCTCAACGACGTCCTCACGGACAACCACGAGAACCACCGGGTCGACCCGATCTACCGCGTGCTGCTCGGCTTCTACGCCAGCGCGGCCAACCCGCGCGTCCGCGACGCACTGGGCCACTACGGCCAGTCGTTCACCAAGGTCGCCTGCGAGGCGTACCAGGCGCTGCTCGACGCCTACGGCCTGCGCATGCGCGCGCCCTACGAAGTCGAACACCTCGCCACCACCATCGCGGCGCTGCTCGACGGCTTCCACATGCGGTGGATCGCCGGACACCCCAACCTCGAAGATCCGCAGGGGGAGGACGGCTGGTCCCTCGCAACCAGGGCCGCCGTGATGGTGTTCGACCAGTTCACCGAAGAGGACAGCGAGCCGCAGCCGGGCTGATCACCTCGACCCCGTGGAACGCGCGGGCGCGGCGTGCGGTGATCATCGCAGAGGTTTCACGGTGAGCCGGAGAGCGCGTCGGCCAGCGCCTTGGCCTGGCGTTGCCAGAACGTCCGGGAGATCGCGGCCTTGCGGAACGTCACGTCGAAGCCGTGGAAGGCGCCGGGAACGACGTGGAGTTCGCAGGGGACGCCACTGTCGTTGAGCCGGCGGGCGTAGTCGACGTCCTCGTCGTGGAACAGGTCGAGGGTGCCGACGCCGATCCAGGCGGGTGGCAGGCCGGACAGGTCCTCGCGACGGGCGGCGGCCGCGTACGGGGAGACGTCAGGGCCCGCCGCGGCGGCACCGAGGTAGGCCGACCAGCCGTAACGGTTGCTTTTGGCGGTCCACAAGCGAAGGTTTCGGGTGTCGATGTCCGTCCGTGTGGTCGTGCGGTCGTCGAGCATCGGGTAGACGAGCAGTTGGAACACGGGCCGGATCTCGGCGCGGTCGTGGGCGAGCAGTGCGAGGGCCGCGGTGATGCCGCCACCGGCGCTCGCCCCGCCGATGGCGATGCGGCCGATGTCGATGTTCAGCTCGTCCGCGTGTGCGACCAGGCCGCGCAGCGCGGCGTAGGCGTCCTCGACCGCGGCCGGTGCGGGGCTGCCCGGGGCGAGGCGGTAGCGCACGGCGGCGACGGTGATGCCGAGGTGGCGGGCGAAGGCGATGTTCGTCGGGTCGTCCTGCTCGGGCGCGCCGAAGATCAACCCGCCGCCGTGCGTCCAGAGCAGCGCGGGAGCCGGCGCCCGCAACCCGGCCGGCTGGAACACGCGCAGCGACACCGCCGGCGCGCCCGCCGGTCCCGGCACGACCAGTTCTCTGACCGTGACGTCCGGTCCGGGATCGACCGGGCGCGGTTTCGCCCTGCTCATGAGGCGCGCCAGCCGGGGACCGCAGGACAGCGGGGGGATGAAGCGGGCCAGCGCGAGATCGGGGTGGAAGGCGTTCATGGATTCCTCTTGCTCTGTCCATTGTGGAACACGGGCTGCGGGCGACCGTGCATCACCAGGTGACGGGCCGCTCGTTCGCCGGCTTCCCGATGCCCGGACGCATCGCGTTGACCCGCACTCCCTCCAGCAGATCTTGCACTCAGCTGCAAGTTTCCTCGGGGCACGCCAGCACGAAATTGCAGTCGACTGCATGATTGCTAGAATGCTGGAGTGGTAGCCGGAACCGGGCGCCGACTGCGTGCTGACGCGGCGCGCAACGCCGAACGCATCGTGCGCACCGCGCGCGCCGTGTTCGCCGAACTCGGCCCGGACGCGCAGCTGGAGGAGATCGCCCGTCGCGCCGACGTGCGGATCAGGACGCTGTACAACCACTTCCCCCACAAAGCCGACCTGGTCCAGGCGGCCATCGACCAGAGCATCGCCGAGCACCTCACGCCCGCGGTCGAACGGGCGCTCGCCAACGACGATCCGCTGAACGGTCTCGTCAGCCTGATCGAGGCCGCGGTGAGTCTGGCGGCGAGCGAACTCAACGTCCTGGCCGCCGCCCGGGCCACCGGGATCCTGGGCCCGGAGACCTACCCCCCGTTCGGGAACTCGCTCACGCTGCTCGCCCGGCGCGCACAGGAGGCGGGCCGGCTCCGCGCCGACCTCGTCCCGGACGACCTGTCCCGGCTCACGGCAATGCTGATCAGCACGCTGTGGACCATGGATCCCGCCACCGGCGGCTGGCGCCGCTACCTCGCGCTCCTGCTCGAAGGCCTGACGCCTGCCACGGCGAAAACCCTGCCGCCGCCGGCCGCCCTGACAACGGAACAGCGGACGGGCAGCTGGCCCTTCTGACTTTTCCAGAACCAGCTCGCCCACCGCAGGCCAGGCGCCCGTTGTCGATCATCGCGGCGCGAGCCAGGACCGGAGGAGGCCGGTCGCGCTCCCGTGCGTCCGGCCTCCATCCCCCCGGCCCGTGATCCACTTGTGGCCGGTGCCCACTGTCGTCGTCGGAAAGCCGCCGTGGTGTCAGGTGAACGCCTGACAGCCGGGTGCCCGTTTCGCCCGAACCGGACACCTCGGCCGGCGGTCGCTGGCAAGATCGGCAAGGGGGTGCGGCGGCGGTGGGCGGTGAAGTGGCGGTGGCCGGGGAAGCGACTCGGCTGCTGGAGAGGTTCGGTGGGCGGTGCGCGGCCGTCGTGCGGGTCGCCACGCTGCCGCCCGTCATCGCGGTGGGCCTGCTCAGGGCCTATCCGGAGCGGCTGTGGCCGACGTTGCTCGTTGTCGTCGTCGCGGCGGCCTGGACCTGTGGTTGCGCGTGGCGGCTGAGCCGGGAACGCGCACGCCCGCCCGTGACCGTTGACGCCGCCGTGCTGCTGGCCGTGTGCCTGGTCGCCCTCTGGTCCGGCGCCGTCGACGGCACCAACACCGGCTGGCTCCGGCTGCTGGTGACCTTCGCGTGCGTGACCTGGCAGTGGCACACCCCGCCACTGGCCGGCGCGGTGGCCGCACTGGTGACGGGCGGCGGGATGCTGGTCACCATCGACGTCGCGGGGCCGGACGTGCACGCCGGGCAGATCTGGGTGCTGGCCATGGCCGCCCTGTCGAGGGCGGTCTGGGTGCTCGTCACGCGTGCCGCGCAACGCGCCGACCGGATGGCAGCCGAAGCCGAGGAGGTCCGCCGCGCGTCGGCGGTGGCCGCGGCCGTGCGCGACGAGGAGCGCGAACTCGCCAACGCGTTGCACGACACCGCCGCCACGACGCTGCTGATGGTCGGCACCGGACAGGTGCGGGCCGGCACGACCTGGCTGGCCGCCCAGGCCGGACGCGACCTCGCCCGGCTGCGGTCCCGCGGCGGCGCCTCGCCTGCCGCGGCCGACCTGGTCGGCCTGCTGCGCGACGACGTCGACTCGACCCACCTGACCGTCGACCTCGACGCCGGGGAACACCTGGTGCTGCCGTTCGACGTGGCGAGCGCGATCGCCGGAGCGGCGCGGGAAGCCCTCAACAACGTGCGCCGTCACGCGGGCACGGACCGTGCGACGGTCCGGGTGCACGGTGACGCGCGGGAGCTGTGCGTCGAGATCGTCGACACCGGTCGCGGCTTCTCCGCCGAGGCGGGACCGGCCCGGCGCGGGCTGCGGGAGTCCGTGCACGGCCGGATGAACCGCGTCGGCGGCACGGCGACGATCACGTCCTCGGAGGGGACGGGCACGACGGTGCGGCTGGAGTGGCGGGCAGAGCGTGGCTGAGGACCAGACCAGGGCGCAGTTGCAGCGCGGCCTGCGGGTCGCCGTGCTGCTCGTGGCCGCAGGCTCGGCGCTGGGGCTCGGGCTGCTCAACCTGACGCAGAACCTGCACCGCTACGGCTCGCCCGCGGTCCAGTTCTGCGCGTACGGGGCGCTGACCGCTGTGCTCGCCGTCGAAGCGGTGCTGGTCGTCCGCGAACGTCCGTGGAGCGTCTGGCGGACACCGGCGATCGTCGTCGTGCTCGCCGCCAGTGCCGCGTCCTACTGCGCGTTGCCCGACGGCCGCACCTCGACCACCACGGACTGGATCTTCGGCGCGGCGAACTGGGTCGGTCTGGTCGTCCTCCTCGACCGTCCACTTCGGACCACGGTGTCGTTCCTCGTCGCCCACGAGCTGCTCGCGTTCCTGAACCTGCTGCTGTTCCACGACGTGACGCGCTCGTCGCTAGCGCGGTTCGCCACCGGTTCGGTCACGGTGTTCGGCATCCCGCTGTGCGTCGCCGTGGTGGCCGTCGTGCTGGGACGGATCGGCGAGGAGGCCGCGGCGGCCGCGCGGGAGCTCGAACGGGTCAGGACGGCGGAGGCCGTGGCGGCGGCGTCGCACCGCCGGCGTGCGCAGCGGTTCGCCGAACTGTCGGCCACGGCGGTGCCGCTGCTCGAAGGCCTGGCCGACGGTTCGCTCGTGCCGTCGGACCCCGGCGTGCGCTGCCGGGCCGCCATCGAGGCGGCCAGGATGCGGCGGCTGTTCGCCGAGACCGACGACGTGGAAAACCCTTTGCTGCACGAGCTTCGCCACTGCGCGGACATCGCCGACCGCAAGGGCGTGGAGGTGGAGCTGGACGCGCGCGGCCGGTGGCCGGTGCCACCCGTGCCCGTCCGGCGCGATCTCACCGACGCGGCGCTCACGGTGCTCGCGACCGCGGGCTCGTGGGCCAGGGTCACCGTGGTTGGCGGCGACGATTTGGTGTCGGTGAGCGTGGTCGCCGACTGCGGGGAACTGGCCCTGCCACCACCCCGGACGCCCGGCGTTCAGGTCGAGACGGTGGGCAGTGGCGCGACGACGTGGATGGAGGCCCGATGGCAGCCGAGCCCGAACTGATCACCGCGGTGATCGTGGACGATCACGTCGCGATCGCCGCGGGTGTGCGGTACTGGTGCGAGCAGGCGGACCCGCCGATTCACCTGATCGACGCGGGTGCCCGGCTCGCGGAGGTGTGGACCGGCCCCGGTGCCGAGGCCGACGTGGTGGTCTTCGACCTGGAACTGGTGCCGGGACAGCCGCAGTTCGGTGAGCTCCGCAGGCTGGTGGACAGCGGACGGCGCGTGGTCGTCTACTCCCAGCACGCCGATGACGCCACCGCGATCAAGTGCATCGACCTCGGCGCGCTCGCGTACCTGACCAAACGCGAAGGGCCCGACCACCTGGTGCCCGCCCTGCGCACGGCCGCACGCGGAATGCCTTACACAGCGCCATCTCTGTCCGGTGCGATCGTCGCCGACGACACGCCCGACCGGCCGCGGCTGTCCCCGCGCGAGATCGAGGTGCTGCGGTCCTGGTTCGCCTCGTCGTCGAAGGAGCTGGTGGCGGCGAAACTGCACATCGGCGTCAAGACCGTCGACACGCACATCACGCGCGTGCGCATCAAGTACGCCAACGCCGGACGTGCCGCCTCCACGAAGAGCGAGCTCGTGTCCCGTGCGCTCGACGACGGTCTCATCACGCTGGCCGAGCTCAACGAGCGCTGATCTTGTAGGGCGTTCACCGGACACCACCCGTCGCACGCCGTTCCTATCGTTGTGGCAGAGCGGGAAAACGCTCTCACACCACGAAGGGGGACGAGTTGTGAAGGGAATTCCGCGCAGGAGCGCGATCGGGTTGGCCGCGGTGGCGGTGGGAGCGCTCTCGTTCGCCGCTCCGGCGTCGGCGGAGGCGGACCTGGGACCGTGCGCCCAGATGACGCTGGTGAAGCGGGCGGGCCACAACATCCACGTGCCGACCTTCAAGGGCAGCAGCCTGTGCCAGCTGGGCCGCGACTTCCCGGCACCCGTGAAGGTCGTCCACCTGTTCCAGGTCGGCCTGAAGACCTGCTACGGGCACCTCGACCTGGCCTCGCCCTACTCGGACGAGAAGATCGCGAACCTCGACGCGGACGGGTCCTTCGGCCCGCGCACCGAGGCCGCGCTGAAGTCCGCGCAACGGCACGCGGGTGCCGGCGTCGACGGCATCTACGGCCCGAACACCCGTGACCACATCAGGTTCCCCTCCCCGGACAACCGCTGCTACGCGTACTGACCAGAAAGGACTCCTGATGAAGTCGAGTTTCGGGCCGCTGCGCCGAGCAGGGCTGGGCATCGCCGCCGTCGCACTGGCGGTGAGCGGGATGGCCGTGTCGACCGGGTCGGCGTCGGCCGCGACACCGCTGTGCCAGAAGGTGATCACCTATGTGAACGCGGCGGGGAACCGCATCGTGGTGCCCGCCACCAACACGGGTTCCACCACCTGCAACATCGGTCGTGACCTGGTCGCGAACACCGCCGTCGTGGCCGGCCTGCAGCGCGGGCTGATCCAGTGCTATCCCGGAGTCCGCCTGGCCGCGCCGTACGGCAACGAGTTCGTTCGCGACCTCGACCGGGACGGCAGCTTCGGCCCGCGCACGGAAGCCGCGGTGAAGGGCGTGCAGGACTACGTCCGGTCCGCGCCTGACGGGATCTACGGGCCCCACACGCGCGACCGGATGAAGTTCCCCAGCGGCACCACCTGCAAGCCGTACCGGGTCTGACCCGGCCGGCGGCCCGTCGCACGCGACCGCGCGGCGGGCCGTTCGCCGTGCTCGCGCGCTGTCCCCGGCTCGGCCAGGCCGCCAGGTTCACGCCGGTCGGGGACATCGCGATCCCCGACCGGCGGAAGCTCAGCCGGTGAGGCTCTGCGGCTCCGGAGCGACGTCGTACGACCGGAGACCCAGTCCGATCGGCAGCTCCTCCCGCTGTTTGACGTCGAGTTTGCGGAACACCTTGGTCAGGTGCTGTTCGACGGTGCTCTGCGTGACGAAGAGCTGCTCGGCGATCTCCCGGTTGGTGTGGCCGCGCGCCGCGAGCACGGCCACGCGCCGTTCGGCGTTGGTCAGTGCCGCGATTCGTTCGGTGACCGGCTCGGGTGTCGCTTCCGAGTCCTGGGCCGGCGCGGGCAGGGGAGCGCCGCACTGCTTCGCCACGGAGTGCGCCAGCTGGGTTTGCAGGCGGGCCCTGCGGGACTCGCCGAGACGGCCGTGGGCCGTGCCCAGGTCGTGCATCGCACGGGCGAACTCGAGGCGGTCGCCGCTGCCGCTCAGCAGTTCCACGGCCTTGACGAGGTGTTGCCGGCGTTCGGTCAGGTCCTCGCTCGCGGCGAGCAGGCGCAGTGTCGCTCCGCGGGCGCGGGGGTAGGCGTCGGACACGAGGTCGAGCTGCTCCTTCAGCAGGCGCTTCGCCTCCGCCTCGTTGCCCAGGCGCAGCAACGCTTCCGCCGCGCCGGCGCGCCACGGTGCCAGCGTCGGCATGTCCAGCTTCCAGCTGCGCATCAGGTCTCCGCAGTGGCGGAAGTCGTCGAGCGCGGCCTTCGGGGACTGCATCGCCAGGTGGTACTGGCCGCGGGCGTAGAGGTAGGTGAGGCCGTGCCTGCTCTGCAGCAACGTGATCGGGATCGGCACGTCGGCCAGCTCCGCCGCCTCCTCCAGCCTGCCCAGTGCCAGTTGCGTCAACATCAGGCAGGACAGGGGAAAGGCGATGGCCACTCCCCAGCTGCTGCGGGGCAGCTCGGTCATGGCCGACTTCGCGAGACGTTCCGCGGTGGTCAGGTCGCCGCTGCGCAGCGCGATCTCCGCGCGGATCGCCAGCAGCGTCGCCCGCCACGTCGCGACGTGGTCGTGCGTTGCGACCTCCAGCAGCTGGTCGCAGCGCAACGCCGCTTCGGTGAGCTGGTCCGCGTACATCAGGGCCAGCAGGGACAGGCGTGCGGTCTCGAACGTCAGCTCGTCCGGCGGGCAGCTGCGGAGGATGTGCTTGGCCGCGATGATCGTCGTGTGGTCCGCCTTGTTGGCGAGCAGGTCCGCCAAGCCCTTGGCCGCCGTCAGCTGCAGGTCCAGGGTGCTCAGCGAGTGCTCGTCGTCGTTGTCCTGCGGGGCGGGCAGCAGCGGGGCCAGCGGGGGATAGGTGTGGGTCAGGGACAGGCGCAACGCGCGGAGGCCGGGCGAGTCGTGACCGCGCAGCTTGGTGATCGCCTCCGCGGCCTTGCTGACCCTGCCGTGCCACAGCAGGTGCTTGATCAGCGCCATGATGTGGTCCGGCTCCAGGCGACCGGCGCGCAGCGCGGCCATCATCCCCGGCACGTGCAGGTCGGCCCTGGACGGGTCCGTCCGCCAGGCGACCTCCAGCATGAGCACCTTGCAGGTGGCTCGCTGGCGCTCGTCCTTGCTCGACCAGACGGCCAGTTCCAGGCTGCGCTCGGCGAACTCGACGTCCTGGCCCGTCGCGGCGTGGTGTGCCGCGGTCTGCAGCACGTCGATGGCCCACGAGTGCGGTGCCGTGCCCGCCGCGATGAGGTGTTCCGCCTGCGCTCTGGCCGGGGCGCCGTCGTCGTGCAGCAGCTCGGCCGCGCGCAGGTGCAACGCGGCGCGCTCGTCCGCGGGCATGTGGTCGAGCACCGCGGTGCGGGCACGGACCTGCCGGAACCGGCCGCCGTTCAGCAGGCCTGCCGAGGTGAGGCAGGTGAGGGCCCGGTCGACGGCGGTCGGTTCCACGTCGAGCAGGCGGGCCAGCAGGGCGGGCGAGCTGGTGTAGCCGAGCACGGCCACGCCGCGGGCCAGCCTGATCATGTCTTCGGACGTGCGGTGCAACGCGCCCAGGACGGCGCGGGCGTACTGGGCGCCGAAGACCGGCTGGGCGCTCGCGACGCTGTCCTCGATCACGGCCCGCACCAGCAGGGGGTTGCCTGCGGTGGCCTGGTGCGTCGCCGCCGGGTCGAGGTCGTCGCCCAGCATCGCGCGGACGTCCTGTTCGGACAGCAGTCCCAGGCGGATCGTGCGGCTGTTCGGCTGGCGGAACAGCTCGTGGTGGAAGAACGGGTGGTTCGGCGGGGCCACGGTCGACTGGGCGACGATCAACGTGAAGCTCGCCGAGCGCAGCCTGCGGGCGGTCTGCAGCAGGCAGCGGGCCGAGCCGAAGTCGATGTGCTGGGCGTCGTCGATCACGACCACCAACGGGCCCTCGTCGGCCGCGGCGCGCACGACGGTGAAGAAGTCCTCGTGCACCCCTACGGCGTTCCGTTCGCCGTCCACCATCGTGGTTTCGGTGCATCTGCGCACCACGTCCGCTGTTTCGGCTGAAGGTCTCAGACAACGGAGCAGTTCGCGCAGCACCGTGTACTGCTGGTCTTGTTCCAGTTGTGAACACGTTGCGTTCAGCACTTGCACGTCGCCGGCGGAGACCTGTTCCATTGTCGTCTGCAACAGAGTTGTCTTACCACTGCCGACCGTTCCCTCCACGATGACCGTGGACGTCGGCCCGTGAGGGTCCATTGCGATGCAGGCCAGTGCGGTGGACAGGGCCTGGCTGTCTTGCAGACGTGTGTGGCGAAGATTCTGCATTCCTGTGGACAAACTGAACCCACTCCCCCCGGAGAATGACTGCGCAGAAAGAAACGAGGCGCACTGCGAAACGCTCGTTGGGGGTTACAACCACACTGTTGCCCCAGTCCCCTGGGGTCAGACACTACCAGCTGGACACTACGTCAGGTGGAGTAATTTCCAACTGCACCAAGTTTCCGGTGGATGACAACGTGGTGACCTGGGGTGCTTGGTTTTACCTGTAGTTCGGCAATGTGCGATCCGGACAAATCGGGTTATTGAAGAATTGATTTGTCGTGGTCCGAGGTGATGATGGCACTGGGGTTCGTAGGGGTGGGTCCCGGAGGACCCACCCCTGCGATCACGGCAGTTCGACGGAGACGCCGTGCCGGAAAACGTTGCGCGGGTCGTACTTCGCCTTGATCTGCTGCAACCTCGGGTAGTTCTCCTTGTGCAGCAGCTTCTGCACCGACATGCCCGAGGTGTTCCACGGCGCTCCGACCAGGTCGAGGTCCGGCCAGTTCACGTGCAGGCCGTCGGTCTGGCCGTTCGGGACGGGAACGCCGCCGGTGCTCGCGAAGAGGGACTGGTAGAACTCGCGCACCCAGCGCATGTGCTTGTCGTCGTCCGCCGGCACGTCCCACGCCGACGACACCGAGCCCATCATCAGCGTCGAACGGTGCGGAGTGGCCGATCCGGCCGCCGGGATCGCGTTGATCTGGCCGCCGTAGGAGGTGAGCGAGAAGCTCGCCGCCGGGTTGGTGTAGTCGGTCCTGGTCAGGTTGTAGAACGCCTTCGCGACCTGCTCGTCGGTGAACCGCGCCTTCAGGTGCGCGACCTTGCTCTTCCACCGCGGCGGCCCGGTGACGCCGGCCGCGACCGAGGAGTCCGGGACGTTGATCGTCGAGCTCAGCCACGGCAGGTTGCCGGACTTCACCACCGTCGGTGTCGCCGGGACGCTCTGCCGCATGTAGGCGAGGTAGGCGTCGAGCAACGCCTCGTTGCCGGACACGGTCGGGTCGACCTGCCCGACCACGACGACGATGCCCTTCTCCTTGCGCGGCGCGCTGAACGCGCCGTGCAGCTGGTTGCCCCTGCTGCCGACCGCGCTGTTCTGCTCGATCCAGGTGCCCCAGTTCCTGACCAGCGTGGTGAACGCGCCCTCGGTCAGGTCGGCCCAGTTGAACACGAGCCTGCCGGACATGAGCGCGTTGGGCGCTTTCGGCAGCAGCGCGGACGGGTTGGTGGACACCGCGTTCGGCGACCGCATCCAGAACTTCGTGACAACGCCGAAGTTGCCGCCGCCCGCACCGGTGTGCGCCCACCACAGGTCGTTGTAGGGGTTGTTCGAGTCACGCGTCGCGACCACGGCCTTCGCCTTGCCGTCGGCGTCGACCACGACGACCTCGATCGCGTACAGGTGGTCGGCGATCAGGCCGTGCTGACGCGACAGCGCGCCGAACCCGTTGCCGGTGATGTGACCTCCGGCGCCCACCACGGGGCAGACGCCGCCGGGAAGCGTGACGCCCCAGCCGTAGTCGAGCGTCCGGTAGATCTCACCGAGCGTGGCGCCGGGTTCGATCGCGAACGCGTTGCGGGACCCGTCGAACGTCACCGAGCGCATCTCGGTGAAGTCGATGACGACCTTGGTGTCGGCGTTGTCGACGAGGCCGTCGAGGCAGTGGCCGCCGCCGCGGATCGCGATCCGCTTGCCCGCCGCGACAGCCTCGTTCACCGCGTCGACGACGTGCTGGGTGGTGCTGACGATCTTGATGCTCTCCGGCTTGGAGACCAGCCGCTTGTTGTAGCCGCGCAGGAGGAGGTCCTGGTAGCGGGAGTCGGCCGGGGTGACGGTCACCGGCCCCGGCCTGACGTCCCGCGTGGCGACCTCCTCGCCGGTCGCGAGCGCGGGTCTGGCGACGGCCAGGCCGACGGCTGTCGTGCCTGCTCCGAGGAGCAGTCTGCGGGAAATTCCGGACATTGAAGCCCCCATGAGAGAAACGGAAGAGAATGCGGTGTGGATGCTCACGCTGAGTCAACCCGTGCGATGGCTTGGTGGAACTCTAAGCGAGTTCGGTGCATCCGGGGGTGAACTTCGTGCGTTTTGCTGCCGCGACTGTAGACGCTCCGCCATTGAAGTCCGTTGCCATATCACTCGAATGGAGCAAATGGCGGGCGTTGGGGTTTTCTGGGGTGCCAACTAGGGGTTGTCGGTTCTTTCCGGCGAGCCAATCATGGCCTTTCAAGCATCCCGGGGGTTCTCAGATGTCTGGTTCCAGTGCGCATTCGGCTGCGTTCGACACCGATGCGGCCGTCGCCGTGGTGGGCATGTCCTGCCGGTTCGCTCAGGCGCCTGCAATCACCGACCTGTGGAATGTGCTGCGTGACGGCCGTCACGTCATCACCGAGGTGCCCGCCGGACGGTGGGACGCCGACGCGCACTACCACAGCGACCGGTCGATGCCGGGCCGGATGAACTCCAAGTGGGGCTCGTTCCTCGAGCACGTCGACAGGTTCGATGCCGACTTCTTCGGCATTTCACCGCGTGAGGCCGCGTTCGTGGACCCGCAGCAACGCCTCGTGCTCGAGCTCGGCTGGGAAGTGCTCGAAGACGCGGGAATCGTGCCTTCCTCGATCGCGGGCACCCGCCTCGGCGTGTTCGTCGGCGCGATCTGGGACGACTACGCGCGGCTCGTCTACCGCGATGCCCTGGAAATCGCCGGCCAGCACGCGTTCACCGGCGTGCACCGGGGGATCATCGCGAACCGCCTGTCCCACTTCCTCGGCGCCACCGGCCCCAGCCTCGTCGTCGACACCGGCCAGTCGTCGTCGCTGGTCGCCGTGCACCTCGCGTGCGAGAGCCTGCGCACCGGCGAGTCCGACACGGCGATCGCGGGCGGCGTGAACCTGAGCCTGCTCGCCGACAGCTCGATCATCTCCTCGAAGTGGGGCGGCTTCTCACCGGACGGCCGCTGCTACACCTTCGACGCGCGCGCCAACGGCTACGTCCGCGGCGAGGGCGGCGGCGCTGTCCTGCTCAAGAAGCTCTCCCGTGCCGTGGCCGACGGCGACCGGATCCTCGGCGTCATCCGCGGCAGTGCGGTCAACAACGGCGGCGCGGCCACCATGACCACGCCCAGTGCCGACGCACAGCGCTCCGTCGTGCAGGCCGCGTTGCGTCGCGCGGGCGTCGACGGCTCTGAGGTGCAGTACGTCGAGCTGCACGGCACCGGAACGCCGGTCGGCGACCCGATCGAGGCCGCCGCGCTCGGTGCCGTGTTCGGCAGCGGCCGTGCACCGCTCGCCGTCGGGTCGGTGAAGACGAACCTCGGGCATCTCGAGGCCGCGGCCGGGATCGCCGGCCTGATCAAGACCTTGCTCAGCCTGCGGCACCGGGAGCTGCCACCCAGCCTCAACTTCTCGACGCCCAACCCCCGGATTCCGCTCGACGAGCTCAACCTGACCGTGCAGGACGCCCTGTCGCCGTGGCCCCGGCCCGACGCGCTGCTGACCGCCGGGGTCAGCTCGTTCGGCATGGGCGGCACCAACTGCCACGTCGTGGTGACCGAGTGGCCCGCCGCGGAGGCTCCGGACTCACCGGCTTCGGTGCCGGTGGAGGTTCCGTGGGTGGTGTCGGGAAGGACCCCGGAGGCGCTGCGCGCTCAGGTCGAGCGGGTCCTCGAACTGCCGCCGGAGCTCGATCCGGTCGATGTCGGGTTCTCGCTGGCGACCACGCGGTCGCTGTTCGAACACCGGGCTGTGCTGCTCGACAGGGCCGAGGTCGCCACCGGTGAGGTGTCCGGCGGGCGCCTCGGTGTGGTGTTCACCGGGCAGGGGTCGCAGCGCGCCGGCATGGGGGAGCAGCTGCGTGCCGCCTTCCCCGTGTTCCGGCAGGCCTACGACGAGGTTCTGGCTCACCTGACGTTGCCTGAGTTGGCGGTGGATGAGACCGGGTTTGCTCAGCCGGCGATTTTCGCGGTTGAGGTGGCGTTGTTCCGGTTGTTCGAGTCGTGGGGTGTGCGGCCCGACGTCGTGGGTGGGCATTCGATCGGTGAGATCGCGGCCGCGCACGTGGCGGGTGTGTTGGGTCTTGAGGACGCGTGCAGGCTTGTTTCCGCGCGTGCGTCGTTGATGCAGGCGTTGCCGCGTGGCGGTGCGATGGTGTCGTTGGTCGCGAGCGAGGACGAGGTGCTGCCGCACTTGTCCGGTGGTGTGGCGATCGCGGCGGTGAACGGGCCGCGTTCGGTGGTGATCTCCGGTGAGGAGGACGCTGTTCTCGCGGTGGCCGGTCGGTTCGAGCGGGCGAAGCGGTTGAGGGTGTCGCACGCGTTCCACTCGCCGTTGATGGATCCGATGCTCGACGAGTTCCGGGAGGTCGTCGCCGGCCTGACGTTCCACGAGCCGCGGATCACCATGCACGGCAACGTGACCGACCCCGAGTACTGGGTGCGGCACGTGCGCGAGCCGGTCCGGTTCCTCGACACCGTCAGGGCTTTCGAGGCCGACGGTGTCACGACGTTCCTGGAGCTGGGCCCGAACGCGGTGCTGACTCCGATGATCGCCGACTGCGTCGAGGACGCGGTGGCGGTGGCGTCGATGAAGGCCGATCGGCCGGAGACGACGACGGTCGTGGCGGCGCTCGGCGGTGTGTTCGTCCGCGGTGCCGAGGTCGACTGGTCGTTGTTCCTCGCCGGTGGGCGCCGGGTCGAGTTGCCCACGTACGCGTTCCAGCGGGAACGGCACTGGATCGGCGTCGAACCCGCGCCGCGGGAGAAGCCCGGACCGGGGCTGGCGGGTCTGGCCGGCCCCGAGCGGCTGCGTGCGGTGACGGACCTCGTGCTCGGTCACGTCGCCACCGCGCTGGGGTATCCGGAGGGCAAGGTCGTCGACCGGCGCAGGCCGTTCGGAGAACTGGGCTTCGACTCGATCACCTCCGTCGAGTTCCGCAACGGGCTGGCCGCCGCCACGGGACTGAGGTTGGCATCCGGCCTGCTCTTCGACTACGCGACACCGGCCGCGTTGATCGAGCACCTGGACGCTGAGCTGTCCGGCGCCCGTACTCACACCGACACCCCGCAACTGTCCACATCGGACGAACCGATCGCGATCGTCGGCATGGCGTGCCGTTATCCCGGTGGCGCGGTGTCACCGGACGAGCTGTGGCGGCTGGTCGCGGACGGCGTGGACGCGATCACGCCGTTCCCGGCCGACCGCGGTTGGGACGTCGACGGCCTGTACGACGACGACCCGGAACGCACGGGCAAGACCTACCAGCGTCACGGCGGCTTCCTGGAGGACGTGGCCTCGTTCGACGCCGGGTTCTTCGGCATCTCGCCGCGCGAGGCACTGGGCATGGACCCCCAGCAGCGACTGCTGCTGGAGGTCGCGTGGGAGGCGCTCGAACGAGCGGGCCTCGACGCGGAGTCGTTGCGCGGCAGCCAGACCGGCGTGTTCGTCGGCGCCACCGCGACCGACTACGGCCCGCGCCTGCACGAGGCGCCGGAGAGCATTGAGGGCCACGTCCTGACCGGCGCCACGGCCAGCGTCATGTCCGGCCGGATCGCCTACCAACTGGGCCTGGTCGGGCCCGCGGTGACCGTGGACACGGCGTGCTCGTCGTCGTTGGTCGCCTTGCACCTGGCGGTGCAGGCGCTGCGCAACGGTGAGTGCACGATGGCGCTCGCGGGCGGTGTCACGGTCATGTCGACACCGGGCATGTTCGTGGAGTTCTCGCGACAGCGCGGGCTGGCCGTGGACGGGCGGTGCAAGGCGTTCGCGGGCGCCGCCGACGGCACCGCGTGGTCCGAGGGTGCCGGGTTGTTGTTGGTGGAGCGGCTTTCTGATGCTGTCCGCAACGGGCATCCGGTGCTCGCCGTCGTGCGCGGGTCGGCGGTGAACCAGGACGGTGCCTCGAACGGGCTCACCGCTCCCAGCGGGCCGTCGCAGCAGCGGGTGATCCGGGCTGCGTTGGCGTCGGCTGGGTTGTCGGGCGCGGATGTTGATGTCGTTGAGGCGCATGGCACGGGTACTCGGTTGGGTGATCCGATCGAGGCTGAGGCGTTGCTGGCGACGTATGGGCAGGATCGTTCTGTTCCTTTGTGGTTGGGGTCGTTGAAGTCGAACATCGGGCATGCGCAGGCTGCTGCTGGTGTGGCTGGTGTGATCAAGATGGTGGAGGCGTTGCGGCACGGCGTGTTGCCACGCACGTTGCATGTCGACGCGCCGTCGCCGTATGTGGATTGGTCGGCTGGTGCGGTCGAGTTGTTGACGGAGGCGCGGGAGTGGCCGTTGGTGGGTCGGCCGCGGCGGGCGGCTGTGTCGTCGTTCGGTGTGAGCGGGACCAATTCGCATGTGATTCTGGAGCAGGCTCCGGCTGTCACGGTGCTGTCGGAGCGGCCGGAATTGTCGGACCCCGGCGATACGCTTGGAGTGGGGGCTTCCGTCCCCCCTGTGGGGGTTCCGTGGGTTGTTTCCGGGGGGACCCCAGCGGCGCTGCGCGCTCGAATCGAGCAGCTGTCGGCGGATGGCCGTGTGGCGGAGTCGGATCCGGCGGATGTCGGGTTCTCGTTGGTGACCTCGCGGTCCTTGTTCGAGCACCGGGCTGTGTTGCTCGACGGGGTTGAAGTAGCGAGTGGTCAGGCCGTGGCTCGTCGGCCGGTGTTCGTGTTCCCCGGTCAGGGTTCGCAGTGGATCGGCATGGCCAGGGGGTTGCTGGAGACCGCGCCTGCGTTCGCTGAGTCGATGGCGTTGTGCGACAAGGCGTTGGAGCCGTTCACGGGCTGGTCGCTGCTGGATGTTGTGGACGGTGAGCTGGATCGGGTCGACGTGGTTCAGCCGGTTTTGTGGGCGGTGAATGTTTCGCTGGCTGCGTTGTGGCGGTCTCTGGGTGTGGAGCCTGCTGCGGTGGTGGGTCATTCGCAGGGTGAGATCGCGGCGGCGTGTGTGGCGGGTGCGTTGTCGTTGGAGGATGCGGCGCGGGTGGTTGCGTTGCGCAGCAAGGCGATTGTCGCGTTGTCGGGTCTGGGTGGCATGTTGTCGGTGCCGTTGGCGGCGGCCGAGGTAGAGCTGCGTGAGGGGTTGTCGATTGCGGCGGTGAACGGCCCGTTGTCGACGGTCGTCTCGGGTGACATCGAGGCCCTGACGGCGTTGCGTGACGATCTGGTGGCCGGTGGGGTCAAGGCGAGGATGATCCCGGTCGACTACGCCTCGCACTCCGCACACGTGGAGGCGATCGAGGCGGAACTGGCTGAGGTTCTGGAGCCGATCCGGCCGCGTTCGGCAGAAGTTCCGTTCTTCTCGTCAGTCACTGCCGACTGGATCGACACCGAGGAACTCGACACCGCGTACTGGTACCGCAATCTGCGGCAGACGGTGAGGTTCGAGGACGCCGTTCGCGGGCTCGTGTCGAGTGGTCACAACGTGTTCATCGAGTGCAGTGCGCATCCGGTGCTCGCGGTCGGTGTCGAGGAAACCGTGGAGGCCACGGCGGCGGACGCGCTCGTTCTCGGCTCGTTGCGGCGTGACCACGGTGGCATGGACACGTTCCTGACCTCAGTCGCCAAGGCGTTCGTGCGCGGTGTCGAGGTCGACTGGAAGGTGCTGTTCACGGGCGCGAAGAGGGTCGACCTGCCGACATACCCGTTCCAGCGGCAACGGTACTGGCTGGAGCAGGAGCCCGCCGCTGACGTGTCGGCCGCCGGACTCGTGGCGGCTGACCACCCGTTGCTCGGTGCGGCGGTCGAGCTCGCCGGCGACGGGGTGGTGCTGACCGGGCGGATCTCGCTGCGGACGCACCCGTGGCTCGCCGACCACGCCGTGTTCGGCACGGTGTTGCTGCCGGGCACGGCGTTCGTCGAGCTGGCGGTGCGGGCGGGTGACCACGTCGGGTGTGACGTCGTCGAGGAGCTGACCCTGGAGGCACCGCTCCTGCTGCCCGCCAAACGGGCGGTGCAGGTGCAGGTCGTGGTCGGCGGGGATCGCGCGTTCACGATCCACTCGCGTCCCGAAGGGGAGGAGGCGTGGACGCGGCACGCCGCCGGTGTGCTCGGCACCGGTGCGGGTGAAGGTGCTGACCTGACCGCGTGGCCACCCGCGGGCGCGACCGAGGTCGATCTCGAGGGCGTGTACGAGCGGCTGGCCGCGCGCGGTTACCACTACGGGCCGGTGTTCCAGGGGCTGCGGCGGGCCTGGAGGGCCGGTGACGACCTGTTCGCAGAGGTCGAACTGCCCGGTGAGGCAGGCGCGTTCGCGGTGCACCCCGCGTTGCTGGACGGGGCACTGCACCCGTTGCTGCTGGACGACTCCGGCACGGTGGTGCTGCCGTTCGCCTGGTCCGGCGTGAGCGTGCACGCGGCCGGCGCGGCCTCGCTGCGGGTGCGGATGTCGATGATCGGACAGGACGCCGCGTCGCTCGCGGTTGCCGACGGCGCCGGCGCACCGGTGGCGACTGTCGAATCGCTGGCGTTGCTTCCGGTGTCCAAGGAGTCGTTGCGGGACAACGGTTCGCTGTTCACGGTCGACTGGCTGCCGGTGTCCTGCGACACTCGCGCCGACTCGTTCGCGGACGTCGAGATCGGTGGCACTGAGCTGCGGACGGTCACGTTGCACGCGTTGACCGTGGTGCGCGACTGGCTCGACAACGGTGACGGAACGCTGGTCGTGCTGACCCGTGACGCGGTCGCGGTGTCCGAGCGGGCTGACGTGAACCCCGCGGCCGCGGGCGTGTGGGGGTTGGTGCGCACGGCGCAGACCGAGAACCCCGGCCGTTTCGTGCTGGTGGACCTGGATGACGACGAGCTGTCGCGGCAGGCGCTGGCCGCCGCCGTCGCCTCAGGGGAACCGCAGGTCGCCATCCGCGGCGGGCAGCTGTTCGCGCCTCGGCTGACCCGTGCTCGCGGCGCCGGGTCCGCGTCGTGGGACCCCGACGGCACCGTGCTGATCACCGGTGGCACCGGCGGTCTCGGTGCGCTGGCCGCCCGGCATCTCGTGGTGGAGCACGGAGTTCGCGGGTTGCTGCTGGTGAGCAGGCGGGGCTTGGACGCGCCGGGCGCGGTGGAGCTGCGTGACGAGCTGACAGCGCTGGGCGCTGAGGTGCGGGTAATGGCGTGTGACGTCGCCGAACGCGACGCGCTCGCCGAGCTGCTCGCGTCGGTGCCCGATCTGACCGCCGTCGTGCACACCGCGGGTGTGCTGGACGACGGCGTCGTGACGGCGATGACGGCCGAGCAGGTCGACGCGGTGCTGCGGCCCAAGGCCGAAGCGGCCAGGCATCTGCACGAGCTCACCGCGGACCGCGAGCTGACCGCTTTCGTCCTCTACTCGTCGGTGTCCGGCCTGATCGGTGCCGCCGGTCAGGCGAACTACGCGGCCGCCAACGCGTTTCTCGACGCGCTCGCGCAGCACCGGCGTGCCCACGGGTTGCCGGCGTCGTCCCTCGCCTGGGGGTTGTGGTCCGCGGACAGCGGCATGACCGGTGCCATGAGCGACAACGACGTCTCCCGCATGGCCCGTGCCGGTGTCGCACAGCTGTCGGCAGAGGACGGCATGGCGCTGTTCGACGCCGCTGTCGGCAACGACCGCGCGCTCGTCGTGCCGGCGCGGCTGGACCTCGTCAGGGGTGAGGTGCCGGCGTTGCTGCGCGGACTCGCGCGGGCACGGGTGCGGCGCGGCCGGAGCACGGCCACGCGCGCCGCCGGTCTTGCCGGCCTGCCGCCGTCGCAACGGCGGCAAGCCCTGGTCGACCTCGTGCGCGGCCTGGTCGCCGAGGTGCTCGGCCACTCGGGTGCGTCGGCGGTGGAGCTCGACCGGCCGTTCAGCGACATCGGTTTCGACTCGCTCACGGCCGTCGAGCTGCGCAACCGGCTGAACGCGGCCACCGAACTGCGACTGCCGACGACGCTGGTGTTCGACTACCCGACGCCGGGGGCGGTCGTGGACTTCCTCGCCGGGAAACTGGTGGGACAGCGCGAAGTCGTCGTCGCCACGCCTTCGCGCCCCGTTGACGACGACCCTGTCGTGATCGTCGGCATGGGCTGCCGCTACCCCGGCGGCGTGCGGTCGCCGGAGGACCTCTGGCAGCTGGTGGCCGACGGCGTCGACGCGGTCGGCGAGTTCCCGCAGAACCGGGGCTGGGCCGACGACCTGTACGACCCGGACCCCGAACGGATCGGCAAGACCTACACCCGTTCCGGTGCCTTCCTGTACGACGCCGACGAGTTCGACCCGGCGTTCTTCGGGATCTCGCCGCGTGAGGCGTTGGCGATGGATCCGCAGCAGCGGGTGTTGCTGGAGGTCGCGTGGGAGGCGTTCGAACGGGCCGGCATCGACCCCGCCTCGATGCGAGGCAGCAGGACCGGTGTGTTCACGGGGTCGATGTACCACGACTACGCGCCTCCGCTGCGGCACGTTCCCGCTGAGCTCGAAGGCACTCTGCTGACCGGTAGTGCGGGCAGCGTGGTGTCCGGGCGCCTCTCGTACACCTTCGGGCTGGTCGGTCCCGCTGTCACCGTGGACACGGCGTGCTCGTCGTCGTTGGTGGCGCTCAACCTCGCAGTGCAGGCACTGCGGTCCGGTGAGTGCGACATGGCGTTGGCCGGTGGTGTGGCGATCATGGCCACGCCCGGCACGTTCGTGGAGTTCTCACGGCAGCGGGGGTTGGCTGTTGATGGTCGGTGCAAGTCGTTTGCTGCGGCTGCTGATGGCACTGGGTGGGGTGAGGGTGCCGGGTTGTTGTTGGTGGAGCGGCTTTCTGATGCTGTGCGGAACGGGCATCCGGTGCTCGCCGTCGTGCGCGGGTCGGCGGTGAACCAGGACGGTGCCTCGAACGGGCTCACCGCTCCCAGCGGGCCGTCGCAGCAGCGGGTGATTCGGGCTGCGTTGGCGTCGGCTGGGTTGTCGGGCGCGGATGTCGATGCTGTTGAGGCGCATGGCACGGGTACTCGGTTGGGTGATCCGATTGAGGCTGAGGCGTTGCTGGCGACGTATGGGCAGGATCGTTCGTCGCCGTTGTGGTTGGGGTCGTTGAAGTCGAACATCGGGCACACGCAGGCTGCTGCGGGTGTGGCCGGCGTGATCAAGATGGTGCAGGCGATGCGCCACGGCGTGTTGCCACGCACCTTGCACGTCGACGCGCCGTCGCCGTATGTGGATTGGTCGGCTGGTGCGGTCGAGTTGCTCACGGAGGCGCGGGAGTGGCCGTCGGTGGATCGGCCGCGGCGGGCTGCCGTCTCGTCGTTCGGTGTGAGCGGCACGAACGCTCACGTGGTGCTGGAGCAGGCTCCGGTGCTGCCGGAGCGGCCGGAATTGTCAGACCTCGGCGATACGCTTGGAGTGGGGGCTTCCGTCCCCCCTGTGGGGGTCCCGTGGGTTGTTTCCGGGGGGACCCCAGCGGCGCTGCGCGCTCAGATCGACCAGCTGTCGGCGGATGGCCGTGTGGCCGGGTCGGATCCGGTGGATGTCGGGTTTTCGTTGGTGTCGTCGCGGTCGTTGTTCGAGCACAGGGCTGTGTTGCTCGATGGCGTCGAGGTGGCGACCGGACTGGCCGCATCCGAGCGCAAGGCAGTCTTCGTGTTCCCCGGTCAGGGTTCGCAGTGGATCGGCATGGCCAGGGAGTTGCTGGAGAGCGCGCCTGCGTTCGCTGAGTCGATGGCGTTGTGTGACAAGGCGTTGGAGCCGTTCACGGGCTGGTCGTTGCTGGATGTTGTGGACGGTGAGCTGGACCGGGTCGACGTGGTTCAGCCGGTCCTGTGGGCGGTGAACGTTTCGCTCGCGGCGTTGTGGCGTTCGCTCGGGGTTGAGCCTGCCGCGGTGGTGGGTCACTCGCAGGGCGAGATCGCGGCGGCGTTCGTGGCGGGTGCGTTGTCGCTGGAGGATGCCGCGCGGGTGGTTGCGTTGCGCAGTAAGGCGATTGTCGCTTTGTCGGGTTTGGGTGGCATGTTGTCGGTGCCGTTGGCGGCGGCCGAGGTAGAGCTGCGTGAGGGGTTGTCGATCGCGGCGGTGAATGGCCCGTTGTCGACGGTCGTCTCGGGTGACATCGAGGCCCTGACGGCGTTGCGCGATGACCTGGTGGCCGGTGGGGTCAAGGCGAGGATGATCCCGGTCGACTACGCCTCGCACTCCGCGCACGTGGAGGCGATCGAGGCGGAACTCGCCGACGTGCTCGGACCGATCCGGCCGACGACCCCAACCGTGCCCTTCTTCTCCTCGGTCACCGCCGGATGGATCGACACCGAGGAACTCGACGCCGCGTACTGGTACCGGAACCTGCGGCAGACCGTGCGGTTCGAGGACGCGATCCGCGGCCTGATCGTGGACGGCCACAACGTGTTCATCGAGTGCAGTGCGCACCCGGTGCTGACGGTCGGTGTCGAGGAAACCGTCGAGGCCACGGCGGCGGACGCGCTCGTTCTCGGGTCGTTGCGGCGTGACCACGGTGGTATGGACACGTTCCTGACCTCAGTCGCCAAGGCGTTCGTGCGCGGTGTCGACGTGGACTGGAAGGTGCTGTTCAAGGGAGCGAAGAGGGTCGACCTGCCGACGTACCCGTTCCAGCACGAGAGGTTCTGGCTGACTCCGGCTGCCGGGTTCGGCGACGTGTCGTCGGTGGGGCTCACCGCGACCGAGCACCCGTTGCTCCGCGCGGCGGTCGAGCTCGCCGGTGACGGGGTGGTGCTGACCGGGCGGATCTCGCTGCGGACGCACCCGTGGCTCGCCGACCACGCGGTGCGGGGCACGGTCCTGTTGCCCGGCACGGCGTTCGTCGAGCTGGCCGTGACGGCTGGTGACCAGGTCGGCTGCGACGTGGTCGAGGAGCTGACGCTCGAAGCGCCGCTCGTGCTGCCCGCCGCGGAAGCCGTGCAGGTGCAGGTCGTCGTCGACGCCGAGCGGCGGATCGGCATCCACTCGCGGCCCGAGGGCGAGGAGTCCTGGACGCGGCACGCGACCGGTGTGCTCGCGGAGGGCGCGCGGGCCGGTGAGCCACTCGCCGAGTGGCCGCCCGCGGGGGCGGCACAGGTGGACGTCACCGAACTCTACGAACGGGTGGCACGGCGCGGTTACGAGTACGGCGCGGCGTTCCGGGGTCTCGCACGCGTGTGGCGGCGCGGCGACGATCTGTTCGCCGAGGTCGAACTGCCGATCGAGGCCGGCGGGTTCACGGTCCACCCCGCGGCGCTCGACGCGGCGCTGCACGCGTTGTTGCTCGACGACGACGCGCCGCTGGTGCTGCCGTTCTCCTGGAACGGCGTGAGCGTGCACGCGACCGGTGCCACGTCGTTGCGGGTGCGGTTGTCGTTGACGGGCGACAACACCGTGGCGCTCACGATCGCCGATGGCTCCGGTGCGCCGGTGGCCGCGGTCGAGGAACTGGCGTTGCGCGAGCTGACCGGCGAGCTCGGGGTGCGGGACGACTCGTTGTTCCACGTCGAGTGGATCGAGGTGCCGCCGGGCGAAGGTGCGGACGACCACCCGGTCGCGTTCTTCGGGCACGAGGACGTTCTCGAGGCGACGAAGCGCGCGTTGCGGTTGGTGCAGGAGACGTTGCGCGACGAGGAGTCGAAGCTCGTCGTGGTGACCCGCAACGCCGTCGCGGTCGCCGGTGAGTCCGATGTGGACCTCGCGGGCGCGGCGGTGTGGGGACTGGTGCGGACCGCGCAGACCGAGCATCCCGGGCGGTTCGTGCTCGTGGACAGCACCGCGGACGACGCGGTGCCGTTCGCCGTGGCCACCGGTGAGCCGCAGCTCGCGGTCCGGGGCACGACGGTGTTCGTGCCGCGGCTGGTGCGGACGACGGCGGGGGAGACCTTGACGCCGCCTGCCGGTGCGCGTGAGTGGCGGCTCGCGCTGACTGAGCGCGGCACGATCGACAACCTCGTGCTCGCACCGTGTCCCGAGGTGGCGGACGAGCTGGGCGAGGGGCAGGTCCGGATCGCCGTGCGGGCCGCCGGCCTGAACTTCCGCGACGTGCTGATCTCGCTCGGCATGTACCCGAACCCGCTGGCCCTGCCCGGAAGCGAAGGCGCGGGCGTGGTGCTGGAGGTCGGTCCCGGTGTCACCGATCTCGCGGTCGGTGACCGGGTGTTCGGCTTCCTGAACGGCGGGTTCGGGACTGCGGCGGTCGCTGACCGGCGGCTGCTCGCGCCGATGCCGGCGGACTGGACGTTCACGCAGGCCGCGTCGGTGCCGGTGGTGTTCCTGACGGCCTACTACGGGCTCGTCGATCTCGGTGGGCTGAGCGCCGGCCAGTCGGTGCTCGTGCACGCCGCGACCGGTGGTGTCGGCATGGCCGCGGTGCAGCTCGCCCGGCACCTCGGGGCCGAGGTGTTCGGCACCGCCAGCCCTGGTAAGCAGGACACGTTGCGCGCCATGGGTTTCGCTGACGACCACATCGCGAACTCGCGCACCGTCGGCTTCCGGGACGAGTTCCTCGCGGTCACCGGTGGACGTGGTGTCGATGTCGTGCTCAACTCGCTGGCGGGCGAGTTCATCGACGCGTCACTGGACCTCCTGCCGCGCGGCGGCCGGTTCGTCGAGATGGGCAAGACCGACCTGCGGGACGCCGCGCAGATGCCGGACGGCGTCGGGTACCGCGCGTTCGAGCTGCTCGACGCCGGTCCGGACCGGGTGCAGGAGATGCTCGTCGAGGTGCTCGGCCTGTTCGAGAGCGGCGCTCTGCGGCACCTCCCGCTGACGACCTGGGACGTCCGGCGCGCGCCGGACGCGTTCCGGTACCTGTCGCAGGCGAAGCACATCGGCAAGATCGTGCTCGTGGTGCCCGCGGAGATCGGCGGGAGGGTGCTGGTCACCGGCGGCACCGGCACGCTCGGTGCGGTGGTGGCGCGGCATCTCGTCGTGCGGCACGGGATTCGCGCTCTGCGGCTGACCAGCAGGCGCGGTCCGGACGCGCCCGGTGCGGCCGAACTGCGTGCCGAGCTGGAAGAACTGGGTGCGCGCGTGGAGCTCGTCGCGTGCGACGTCGCCGACCGGGACGCACTGGCGGAAGCGTTGGACGGGGTGTCGGCCGTCGTGCACACCGCGGGTGTGCTGGACGACGGTGTGGTCCGCTCACTCACGCCGGATCAGCTCGACTCGGTGTGGCGGGCCAAGGCCGAGGCCGCACGGCATCTGCACGAGCTGACGAAGGACCGGGACCTCACGGCGTTCGTGCTCTACTCGTCGTTCGCCGGTGTGCTCGGCACGCCGGGCCAGGCGAACTACGCGGCGGCCAACGCCTACCTGGACGCGCTGGCGAGACACCGGGTTGCCGCCGGGCTGCCCGCCGTGTCGCTGGCGTGGGGTTTCTGGGCCGAGTCGAGCGGCATGACCGCCCATCTCGGCGAAGTGGACGTCCGGCGGATGGCGCAGGCCGGTCTCGTGCCGATGCCGTCGCGCGAGGGCATGGCGTTGTTCGACCGCGCGCTCACGGCCGGACGACCCGCGGTGGTGCCCGCGAGGCTCGACCTCGGTGCACTGCGCGAGATTCCGCCGCTGTTCAAGGAACTCGTGCGTGCCCGGCCGCAACGCGGCGTGGCGAAGGCGGCCGAGCGCACCGGCACCACGCTCACCGAGCAGCTGGCCGGCGTGCCCGTCGCCGAGAGGGAAGGCGTGCTGGTCGAGGTCGTGCGCGGTGAGGCGGCAGCCGTGCTGGGCCACGCGGCCACGTCGTCGGTGGGCAAGGACCGGGCGTTCAAGGAGCTCGGGTTCGACTCGCTCACCGCGATGGAACTGCGCAACCGCCTGTGCGGCATCACCGGGCTGCGGCTGCCGACCACGGTTGTCTTCGACTACCCGACACCCGCCGAGCTCGCCGAACACCTGCGCGACCAGATCACCGTGGACGAGCCGCAGCCGTCCGGTGACGTGCTCGGAGACCTGGACCGGCTGAAGCTCGTGCTCCGGTCAGGTCAGGCGGACACGGCCGACCTCGGCCGGATCACGGCGAGCCTGCGCGAACTGCTCGACATCTGCGGCGCGAGCGCCAACGACGACCTCGAATCCGCGAGCGACGAGGAGCTCTTCGCCCTCGTCGACGATCTCGGCTGATCGGCCCTGGGGGACCACAGAGATGGCAGACGAAGACAAGCTCCGCGAGTACCTCAAGCGCGCCATCGCCGACGCCCGCGACGCGCGGCGCAGAGTGCAGGAGCTGGAGGAGCAGAGCAGCGAGCCGATCGCGATCGTCGGCATGGCGTGCCGGTTCCCCGGCGGGGTCGCCTCGCCGGAGGACCTGTGGCGGCTCGTCGTGGACGGCGGCGACGCGATCGGGCCGTTCCCCGACGACCGTGGCTGGGACGTCGACGCCCTTCCGGACCGGTTGTGGGAGGGCGGTTTCCTCGCCGGTGCCGCGGAGTTCGACGCGGGCTTCTTCGGCATCTCGCCCCGTGAGGCGCTGGCGATGGACCCGCAGCAGCGGGTGCTGCTGGAGGTCGCGTGGGAGGCGTTCGAACGAGCCGGCCTCGCGCCCGGCTCGCTGCGCGGCACCGCCGCCGGCGTGTTCGTCGGCGCCACCAACCAGGAGTACGGGCCGCGGGTGGCCGACGCGCCGGACGCCGTCGAGGGGCACCTGCTCACCGGCACCACGCTGAGCGTGACGTCTGGGCGCGTCGCCTACCAGCTGGGCCTGGTCGGCCCCGCGGTGACCGTCGACACGGCCTGCTCGTCGTCGTTGGTGGCCCTGCATCTCGCGGTGCAGTCGCTGCGGTCCGGTGAGACGTCGTTGGCTCTGGCCGGTGGGGTGACGGTCATGTCGTCGCCCGCCGTGTTCGCGGAGTTCGCCCGGCAGAACGGGCTCGCCGCGGACGCCCGGTGCAAGGCGTTCTCCGCGGCGGCCGACGGCACCGGGTTCGGTGACGGCGTCGGGTTGCTGGTGTTGGAACGGTTGTCCGACGCGGAGCGCAACGGGCGGCAGGTGCTCGCCGTCGTGCGCGGGTCGGCGGTGAACTCCGACGGCGCCTCGAACGGGTTGACCGCGCCCAACGGGCGAGCCCAGCAGCGAGTGATCCGGTCGGCCCTGGCCTCCGCTGGACTGTCCACTTCGGACGTCGATGTCGTCGAGGCGCACGGCACCGGTACTCGGCTGGGTGACCCGATCGAGGCCGAGGCCTTGCTGGCGACCTACGGGCAGGACCGGTCAGAGCCTTTGTGGCTCGGCTCGGTCAAGTCGAACATCGGGCACACCCAGCACGCCGCCGGCGTCGCCGGTGTGATCAAGATGGTGATGGCCCTGCGAAACGGTGTCATGCCGCGAACGCTGCATGTGTCCGAACCCTCGCCGCACGTGGACTGGTCGGCGGGCGCGGTGTCACTGCTCTCCTCGCAGCGGAACTGGCCCGAGGTCGATCGGCCTCGGCGTGCGGCGGTGTCCGGGTTCGGGGTCAGCGGGACCAACGCGCACGTCGTCCTGGAGCAGGCACCGGCTTCGGCCGAAACGGAACTGCCGGAGTCACCGGAGGAGCCCTCGGTGGGGGTTCCGTGGGTGGTGTCGGGGCGGAGTCCTGCCGCGTTGCGGGCTCAGGTGGAGCGGATCGCGGAGCTGACGGACGAGGACCCGGTGGACGTCGGTCTTTCGCTGGCGGCCACACGTTCGCTGTTCGAGCACCGGGCTGTGTTGCTGGACGGTGTCGAGGTCGCGAACGGCCGGGTGTCCGACGGGCGCCTGGGTGTGGTGTTCACCGGGCAGGGGTCGCAGCGGGTGGGCATGGGGGAGCAGCTGTGTGCTGCTTTCCCGGTGTTCCGGCGGGCTTACGACGAGGTTCTGGCTCATCTGACGTTGCCTGAGTTGGCGGTGGATGAGACCGGGTTTGCTCAGCCGGCGATTTTTGCGGTTGAGGTGGCGTTGTTCCGGTTGTTCGAGTCGTGGGGTGTGCGGCCGGAGTTCGTGGGTGGGCATTCGATCGGTGAGATTGCGGCTGCGCATGTGGCGGGTGTGTTGTCGCTGCGGGATGCGTGTGTCTTGGTGTCGGCGCGTGCGTCGTTGATGCAGGCGTTGCCGCGTGGTGGGGCGATGGTGTCGTTGGTCGCGAGCGAGGACGAGGTGCTGCCGCACTTGTCCGGTGGTGTGGCGATCGCGGCGGTGAACGGGCCGCGTTCAGTCGTCATCTCTGGCGAGGAGGAGGCGGTCGTCGCTGTCGCGGCGAGGTTCGAGCGGGCGAAGCGGTTGAGGGTGTCGCACGCGTTCCACTCGCCGTTGATGGATCCGATGCTCGACGAGTTCCGCAAGGTCGTGGAAGGGCTTGCTTTCCACGAGCCGCGGATCACCATGCACGGCGACGTGACGGATCCGGAGTATTGGGTGCGGCACGTGCGCGAACCCGTGCGGTTCCTCGACACCGTCAGGGCTTTCGAGGCGGACGGTGTCACGACGTTTCTGGAGCTCGGGCCGAATGCCGTGCTGACGCCGATGATCACTGAGTGTGTCGAGGGCGCGGTCGCGGTGTCGTCGTTGCGCGGCGACAAGCCCGAGCCTCAGACGGTGTTGTCGGCGCTGGCGGGCGTGTTCGTGCGGGGCGTGGCAGTCGACTGGCTGCCGTTCCTCACCGGTGGCCGGCGGGTCGATCTGCCCACGTACGCGTTCCAGCGGCAACGGTTCTGGCTCGAGGGTGCCACGCCGATCGGTGACTTGACCGCGGCCGGGCTCGCCGACGCGGATCACCCGTTGCTGGGAGCGGCCGTCGAACTGGCCGACGGTGACGGGCTCGTGCTGACCGGGCGGCTGTCGGTGCGGGCCCAGCCGTGGCTGGCCGACTGTTCGGTGCTGGGGTCCACGGTGCTGCCCGAGGCCGCACTGGTCGAGCTCGCCCTCGCCGCCGCGGACCGCGCCGGGTGCGGGCGGGTCGACGAGCTGTTCTCCGCCGTGCCACTGGTGTTGCCCGCTGACGGGTCTGTCGAGATCCAGCTGACGGTCGGCAGCGCCAACGAGGCCGGGAACAGGCCGTTGGCGTTGCACGGGCGGTTGAACGGCGAGGAGGCGTGGACGTTGCACGCCAGCGGTTTGCTGGCGCCCGGCTCTGTCTCGGTGCAGGAGACCTTGACGCAGTGGCCGCCCGCTGACGCGCTGGAGCTCGACGTCGACGGCGTCTACGAACGACTGGCCGCACTCGGGTACGACTACGGGCCCGCGTTCCACGGACTGCGGCGGATGTGGCGGCACGAGTCGGAGATCTTCGCCGAGGTGGAGCTGCCGGAGGCGCTGCGGGCGGGCAGGGAAGCCTTCACGTTGCACCCGGCTCTGCTGGACGCCGCGCTGCACCCGTTGCTGCCCGGTGTGGTCACCGACGCGGGGCCGATGGTGCTGCCGTACGTGTGGTCCGGCGTGGCCGTGCACGCGTCCGCCGCGTCGGCGTTGCGCGTGCGGTTGTCGCTCATCAAGCCCAACGCGGTGTCGATGTTCCTGGTCGACGGCACGGGTTCCCCGGTGGCGACGGTCGAGTCGGTCGAGCTGCGGCCGGCGTCGGACGACCTGGTGCGCGCCGGTCGTTCCGAGGCGCTGTTCGAACTGGACCTCGTGCCGGTGGCGGTCGCGGGCCACGCGCCCGCGGTCGTGCCGGTCGCGTTGCCCGGTGGGCTCGTCGAAAGTGTGCGGCAGGCCCAGGAACTCGTCCGCACGCGGCTCAGCGACGACGAACCGCTCGTCGTGGTGGCTCGAAACGACCTGGAGACCGCGGCCGGTTTCGGGTTCCTGCGATCCGCGCGGACCGAGAGCACGGGCCGGATCGTGCTGGTCGACAGCGACGACGACCCGCGATCACGTCAGGTGCTCGCGGCCGCCGTGGCGTCCGGTGAGCCCGAGCTGGTCATCCGCGAGGGCGAGGTGCACGCACCCCGGCTGGTCCGGGCACGTGCCGTGGACGCGGAGCGGGTTTCCTGGTGCTCGCGCGGCACGGTGCTGATCACCGGCGGCACGGGCGGGCTGGGCGCGCTGCTGGCGCGGCACCTCGTGGAGGAACGCGACATCCGCAGCCTCCTGCTGGTGAGCAGGCGTGGCCAGGCCGCGCCGGGCGCGGAGGAGCTGCGCGCCGACCTCACCGGGCGTGGCGCGCGGGTCACGATCGCCGCCTGTGACGTGACCGACCGCGAGGCGCTCGCCGCGCTGATCGCATCGGTACCCGAGGATCACCCGCTGACGGCCGTCGTGCACACCGCGGGCGTCGTGGCCGACGGTGTCGCCACCGACCTCACCGCCGAGCAGATCGACGCGGTGCTGGCACCCAAGGCCTTGGGCGCACGGCACTTGCACGAGCTGACGAAAGACCTGCCGCTCAAGGCGTTCGTCCTGTTCTCCTCGCTCGCCGGTGTGCTCGGCACGGCCGGGCAGGCAGGCTACGCCGCCGCCAACTCCTACCTGGACGCGCTCGCCCGGCACCGGCGCGCGACCGGACTGCCCGCCGTGTCGATGGCCTGGGGGCTGTGGGGTTCGTCCGGCGGCATCACGAACGGCCTGACGGACAGGGACTTCCGGCGCCTGGCCCGGGCGGGCATCCGGCCGTTGTCCGACGCCGAGGGCATGGAGCTGTTCGACACCGCACTCGGCCGCGACAGCGCCGTCGTCGTGCCCGCCGGACTGGACGTGCGCGTGCTGCGCGAGCAGGCCGACCTGGTGCCGGCAGTGCTGCGCGGACTCGTCGGCGGCGTCGTGCGCAGGCAGGCGTCCGGCGCCACGCCGGCCGGGCTGTCCGAGCGCGACCTCGTGGAGCTGGTGCGCACCGAGGTCGCCGCGGTGCTCGGGCATTCCGGTGCGGACGCGGTGGATCCCTCGCTCGCGTTCAACGAGCTGGGGTTCGACTCGTTGACCGCGGTGGAGCTGCGCAACCGGCTGAGGACCGCGACCGGGTTGTCGCTGCCCGCCGGCTTGATCTTCGACCACCCCACGCCCCTGCTGCTCGCCGCCTACCTGCGGGAGAGCTCTGGCGGTCAGGCCGCCGCGGTCGTCCCCGCCGGTGTCTCGGCCTCAGCCTCGAACGAGCCGATCGCGATCGTCGGCATGGCCTGCCGGTTCCCCGGTGGCGTGCGGTCGCCGGAGGACCTGTGGCGGCTCCTGGAGACCGGGACCGACGCGCTGACGGGATTCCCCACCGATCGCGGCTGGGACGTCGAGGGGCTGTACGACCCCGACCCGGACGCTCAGGGGCACAGCTATGTGCGCGAGGGCGGGTTCGTCGACGGAATCGCTTCGTTCGACCCGGCGTTCTTCGGGATCTCGCCGCGTGAGGCGTTGGCGATGGATCCGCAGCAGCGGGTGTTGCTGGAGGTCGCGTGGGAGGCGTTCGAACGGGCCGGCATCGACCCGATCTCCGTGCGCGGCAGCCAGATCGGTGTGTTCGCCGGTGGCAACGGGCAGGACTACGCCACGGTCTCCGCGCAGTCCGCGTCCGGGATCGAGGGGTACCTCGTCACCGGGAACGCCGCGAGCGTCGTGTCCGGCCGCGTTTCCTACCAGTTCGGACTGACCGGTCCTGCGGTGTCCGTCGACACGGCGTGCTCGTCCTCGTTGGTCGCGCTGCATCTGGCGATCCAGGCGCTCCGGACCGGCGAGTGCACGATGGCGCTCGCGGGCGGCGTGACGCTGATGTCGACACCACGTGCGTTCGTGGAGTTCTCGCGGCAGCGGGGGTTGGCTGTTGATGGTCGGTGCAAGTCGTTTGCTGCGGCTGCTGATGGCACTGGGTGGGGTGAGGGTGCCGGGTTGTTGTTGGTGGAGCGGCTTTCTGATGCTGTGCGCAATGGGCATCCGGTGTTGGCTGTGGTGCGTGGGTCGGCGGTGAATCAGGATGGTGCGTCGAACGGGTTGACGGCGCCGAATGGTCCGTCGCAGCAGCGGGTGATTCGGGCTGCGTTGGCGTCGGCTGGTTTGTCCACTTCGGATGTTGATGCTGTTGAGGCGCATGGCACGGGTACTCGGTTGGGTGATCCGATTGAGGCTGAGGCGTTGCTGGCGACTTATGGGCAGGATCGTTCGTCGCCGTTGTGGTTGGGGTCGTTGAAGTCGAACATCGGGCACACGCAGGCTGCTGCGGGTGTGGCCGGCGTGATCAAGATGGTGGAGGCGTTGCGGCACGGGGTGCTGCCTCGGACCCTGCATGTTGACGAGCCGTCGCCGTATGTGGATTGGTCGGCTGGTGCGGTCGAGTTGTTGACCGAGACGCGGGAGTGGCCGTCGGTGGATCGGCCGCGGCGGGCGGCTGTGTCGTCGTTCGGTGTGAGTGGGACCAATTCGCATGTGATTCTGGAGCAGGCTCCGGCTGTCACGGTGCTGCCGGAGCGGCCGGAATTGTCGGACCCCGGCGATACGCTTGGAGTGGGGGCTTCGGTCCCCCCTGTGGGGGTTCCGTGGATTTTTTCGGCGAGGACCTCGGCTTCGCTGTGCGCTCAGATCGACCAGGTGCGGGCTGACGGTCGTGTGGCTGGGTCGGATCCGGTGGATGTCGGGTTTTCGTTGGTGTCGTCGCGGTCGTTGTTCGACCACCGGGCTGTGTTGCTCGATGGCGTCGAGGTGGCGACCGGAGAGGCCGCATCCGAGCGCAAGGCAGTCTTCGTGTTTCCCGGTCAGGGTTCGCAGTGGATCGGCATGGCCAAGGGGTTGATCGACTCGTCGGCTGTGTTCGCGAGGTCGATGGCGGCATGTGATGAGGCGTTGGAGCCGTTCACCGGCTGGTCGTTGCTGGATGTTGTCGACGGTGAGCTGGATCGGGTCGACGTGGTTCAGCCGGTTTTGTGGGCGGTGAATGTTTCGCTGGCTGCGTTGTGGCGGTCTCTGGGTGTGGAACCTGCTGCGGTGGTGGGTCATTCGCAGGGTGAGATCGCGGCGGCGTATGTGGCGGGTGCGTTGTCGCTGGAGGATGCGGCGCGGGTGGTTGCGTTGCGCAGCAGGGCGATTGTCGCGTTGTCGGGTTTGGGTGGCATGTTGTCGGTGCCGTTGGCGGCGGTGGACGTGGAGTTGCGTGAGGGGTTGTCGATTGCGGCGGTGAACGGTCCGTTGTCGACGGTCGTGTCGGGTGACATCGAGGCCCTGCAGGCGTTGCGGGATGATCTGGTGGCGGGTGGGGTCAAGGCGAGGATGATCCCGGTCGACTACGCCTCGCACTCCGCACATGTGGAGGCTATCGAGGCGGAGCTGGCTGAGGTTCTGGAGCCGATCCGGCCGCGTTCGGCGGAAGTTCCGTTCTTCTCGTCAGTCACTGCCGACTGGCTCGACACCGTCGAGCTGGATGCCGCGTACTGGTACCGCAATCTGCGGCAGACGGTGCGGTTCGAGGACGCCGTTCGCGGGCTCGTGTCGAGTGGTCACAACGTGTTCATCGAGTGCAGTGCGCATCCGGTGCTCGCGGTTGGTGTCGAGGAGACTGTGGAGGCCACGGCGGCGGACGGGCTCGTTCTCGGGTCGTTGCGGCGTGACCACGGTGGCATGGACACGTTTCTGACCTCAGTCGCTAAGGCCTTCGTGCACGGCGTCGACGTGGACTGGAAGGTGCTGTTCAAGGGCGCGCAGAGGGTCGACCTGCCGACATACCCGTTCCAGCGGGAACGGTACTGGATCGCCCCGGCCGCGGCCTTCCTGGACACGACGGTCGAGCTGGCGGACGACGGCGTCGTGATGACCGGACGGGTTTCCCTGCGGACGCACCCCTGGCTCGCCGACCACGCCGTGATGGGCGCGGTTCTGCTGCCCGGCACGGCGTTCGTCGAGCTCGCGGTCCAAGCCGCCGACCGGGTCGGCTGCGGGCGCGTCGAGGACCTGACGCTGGAGGCACCGCTGGTCCTGCCCGAGCGGGGCGCTGTGGCGTTGCAGGTCGTCGTGGACGCCGAGCGGCGGCTGACGATCCACTCGCGTCCGGACGGGGACGAGGTGTGGACGCGGCACGCCACCGGAAGCCTCGGGGTGGAACCGGTGCAGGCCGAGGACCTGACGGTGTGGCCGCCGGACGGGGCCGTCGAGGTCGATGTCGACGGCGTGTACGAACGGCTCGTCGGACAGGGGTACGGGTACGGGCCCGCCTTCCGGGGGCTGCGCCGGGTGTGGCACCGCGAGGACGAGGTGTTCGCCGAGGTCGCGCTGGCCGACGAGGCACGGCCCGAGTTCACCGTGCACCCCGCGTTGCTGGACGGTGCCACGCACGCGTTGCTGCCCGGTGTGGTCGACCACGACCGGGAGCCGGGGTTGCCGTTCAGCTGGTCCGGGGTGAGCGTGCACGCCACCGGCGCCACGTCGCTGCGGGTGCGGATCAGCAGGACCGGGCCGGAGCAGGCGTCGCTGACCGTCGCCGACGGCACCGGTGCGCCGGTGGCGACCGTCGACTCGCTGGTGTCGCGGGCGATGTCGCTGGACGACCTGCGCGGCGTCGGCAGTGCTACCAGGGACACGGTGTTCCGCGTCGACTGGGTGCCCGCTCCCGCCGGCGGCGCGGCCGCCGAGCCGCATGTGGTCGAGGTGCTCACCGCGGGCGGCCAGGACGTGGTCGCGGACGTCCGCGCAGTGCTGCGGCGGACGCTGGAGGTGGTGCAGGGCGACGCCGAGAAGGTCGTGCTCGTCACGCGCAACGCGGTCAGCACCGACGGCGAGTCCGATGTGGACGTACGGCTGGCAGCGGCGCTCGGCCTGGTGCGCAGCGCTCAGACTGAGAACCCCGGCCGTTTCGTGCTGCTCGACGTCGACACCGACGACTTCGCGCACCTGGTGCCCGCGGCGCTGGCGACAGGTGAACCGCAGCTGGCGGCGCGCGACGGAGAGCTGTTCGTGCCGCGGCTCGCGAGGATGCGCGCGCCGGGTGGCGGTGCGCCGTGGACGTCGCGCGGCAAGGTGCTGGTCACCGGTGGTACCGGTGTGCTGGGGTCGTTGGTGGCGCGGCACCTCGTCGTCGAGCACGGCGTGCGCAGGCTCGTGCTGACGAGTCGCCGCGGACCCGCGGCGCCCGGCGCTCAGCGGCTGCTCGCCGAGCTGCTGGAACTCGGCGCCGACGTGGACGTCGTGGCGTGTGACGTGACCGATCGCGCCGCACTCGCGGAGCTGCTGGACGGGGTGACCGCCGTCGTGCACACCGCGGGGGTGCTGGACGACGGCGTGGTCGCGTCGATGACGGCCGAGCAGCTCAGCGGTGTGCTCGGGCCCAAGGTCGACGCCGGCTGGCACCTGCACGAGCTCACCAAGGACCGGGAGCTCGACGCGTTCGTCCTGTACTCCTCGTTCGCGGGCGTGCTCGGCTCGGCCGGGCAGGGCAACTACGCCGCGGCGAACGCGTTCCTGGACGCACTCGCCCAGCACCGGCGGGCCGCCGGGTTGCCCGCGGTGTCGGTCGCGTGGGGCCTGTGGGCGGACTCGAGCGAGATGACCGGCCACCTGAACCAGGTCGACCTGGCGCGGATGCGGCGCAGCGGTGTGCTGCCGTTGTCGGCGGGGGACGGCATGGCGTTGTTCGACGCCGCGCCCGGTGCGGACGCGGCACTCGTGGTCGGTGCGAGGATCGACGTCGCCGCACTGCGCGACAGCACGGTTCCCGAGCTGTTGAAGGGACTCGTGCGCGCGCCGTCCCAGCGCGGTGTCGCCGGCGCGGGTGAGCAGAGCGGACCGACGCTGGCGCAGCGGGTCGCGGGCCTCAGCGCGTCGGAACGGGAACGGGTGCTGATCGACGTCGTGCGCGGCGAGGCCTCGGCTGTGCTCGGGCACGCGACGACCGCGTCGGTGGGCAATGACAAGCAGTTCCGGGACATCGGGTTCGACTCGCTCACCGCGGTCGAGCTGCGCAACCGGTTGAACGGCATGACCGGGCTCCGGCTGCCCACCACGCTGGTGTTCGACCACCCGACGCCCAAGGCGGTGGCGAGGTTCCTCGCCGCCGAGCTGCCCTCGCACAGCGCCGCCGACGGGCTGCTGAGCCAGCTCGACCGGTTGGAGGCGGGGCTGCGGGCGGCCGACGACGCCGACCACGAGGCGATCGCCGAACGGCTGGAGAAGCTCGTGCTGCGGCTGCGGGAACCCGCCCGCGTGGCGGGTGCCGAGGCGGACATCAAGTCGGCGTCGGTCGATCAGCTGCTCGACCTCATCGACACCGAGTTCGACCTTTCGTGACCAGTCCAGCAGCCTTGACGAGGAAGTGAAGCATGGAGCAGCAGGACAAGGTCGTCGACTACCTGAAACGCGTCACCGCCGACCTCCGCAAGACGCGCAAACGGCTGCAGGACGTCGAGTCCGCGAGCACCGAGCCCATCGCGATCGTCGGCATGGCCTGCCGGTTCCCCGGTGGCGTCCGGTCGCCGGAGGACCTGTGGCGTCTGGTCGCCGGCGAGGTGGACGCGATCGGACCGTTCCCCGACGACCGCGGCTGGGATCTCGAGGCGCTGTACGACCCGGATCCCGAGGTCGCCGGAACGAGCTACGTGCGGGAGGGCGGGTTCCTGTCCGACGTCGCCTCCTTCGACGCGGGGTTCTTCGGGATCTCACCGCGCGAGGCGCTCGCCATGGACCCCCAGCAGCGGCTGCTGCTGGAGGTCGCCTGGGAGTCGTTCGAACGTGCGGGCATCGACCCGACCTCGTTGCACGGCAGCCAGACCGGTGTGTTCATCGGCGCCACCACGCAGGAATACGGGCCGCGCGTGCAGGACGCGCCGGAGATCGTCGAGGGCACGCTGCTGACCGGCAGCACGCTCAGCGTCATGTCCGGGCGGATCGCCTACCAGCTGGGGTTCGTCGGGCCCGCGCTCACCGTCGACACGGCGTGCTCCTCGTCGAACGTCGCGCTGCACCTGGCTGTCCGGTCACTGCGGTCCAACGAGTGCTCGATGGCCGTGGTGGGTGGCGTCGCCGTGATGTCGACGCCGTCCGGGTTCATCGAGTTCTCCCGGCAGCGCGGGCTGTCCGCCGACGCACGGTGCCGCGCGTTCGCCGCGTCCGCCGACGGCACCGGCTGGGGTGAGGGCGTCGGCGTGCTCGTCGTCGAGCGGCTGTCCGACGCCGTCCGCCACGGGCACCAGGTGCTGGCCGTCGTACGCGGGTCGGCGGTCAACTCCGACGGTGCGTCCAACGGCCTGACCGCGCCCAACGGGCCGTCGCAGCAGCGAGTCATCCGTGCCGCGCTGGCCGACGCCGGTCTGTCCACTTCGGACGTCGACGTCGTCGAGGCGCACGGCACGGGCACGAAGCTGGGCGACCCCATCGAGGCAGAGGCGATTCTGCGCACGTACGGGCAGGACCGTTCCTCGCCGCTGTGGCTGGGTTCGCTGAAGTCGAACATCGGGCACGCGCAGGCCGCTGCCGGTGTGGCCGGTGTGATCAAGATGATCATGGCGATGCGGCACGGCGTGTTGCCGCGCACGTTGCACGTCGACGCGCCCTCGCCGCACGTGGACTGGTCGCTCGGCGCGGTCGAGCTGTTGGCCGAGGCGCGGGAGTGGACCGTTGACCGGCCGCGCCGGGCCGGCGTGTCGGCGTTCGGGATCAGCGGCACCAACACGCACGTCATCCTCGAGCAGTACGTCCCGGACTCGCAGGTAACTGATTCGCAGGCTCCGGAATTGTCAGACCTCGGCGATACGCTTGGAGTGGGGGCCTCGGTCCCCCCGTGGGGTGTCCCCTGGGTGGTTTCCGGGGGTACCTCAGCGGCGCTGCGCGCTCAGGTCGAGCGGGTCCTGGAGTTGTCGCCGGAGCTCGATCCGGTCGATGTCGGTTTCTCGCTGGCGACCACGCGGGCGGCGTTGGAGCACCGGGCCGTGTTGCTCGGAGGTGTCGAGGTCGCGACCGGCGAGGTGTCTGCCGGCCGGCTCGGCGTGATGTTCACCGGGCAGGGTTCGCAGCGCGCGGGGATGGGGGAGGAGCTGCGTGCCGCCTTCCCGGTGTTCCGGCAGGCCTACGACGAGGTTCTGGCTCATCTGACGTTGCCTGAGTTGGCGGTGGATGAGACCGGGTTTGCTCAGCCGGCGATTTTCGCGGTTGAGGTGGCGTTGTTCCGGTTGTTCGAGTCGTGGGGTGTGCGGCCCGACGTCGTGGGTGGGCATTCGATCGGTGAGATCGCGGCCGCGCATGTGGCCGGGGTGTTGTCGCTGCGGGATGCGTGTGTCCTGGTCTCGGCGCGTGCGTCGTTGATGCAGGCACTGCCCCGTGGTGGGGCGATGGTGTCGTTGGTCGCGAGCGAGGACGAGGTGCTGCCGCACTTGTCCGAAGGTGTGGCGATCGCGGCGGTGAACGGGCCGCGTTCGGTCGTCATTTCCGGTGAGGAGGAGGCGGTCGTCGCTGTCGCGGCGAAGTTCGAGCGGACCAAGCGGTTGAAGGTCTCGCACGCGTTCCACTCGCCGTTGATGGATCCGATGCTCGACGAGTTCCGCAAAGTCGTGGAAGGACTTGCTTTCCACGAGCCGGCGATCGCCATGCACGGCGACGTCACCGACCCCGAGTACTGGGTCCGGCACGTGCGCGAACCGGTCCGGTTCCTCGGCACGGTCAGGGCTTTCGAGGCCGACGGTGTCACGACGTTTCTGGAACTCGGGCCGAACGCCGTGCTCACGCCGATGATCACTGAGTGCGTTGAGGACGCGGTCGCGGTGTCGTCGTTGCGCGGTGACAAGCCCGAGCCTCAGGCGGTGTTGTCGGCGCTGGCCGGTGTGTTCGTGCGGGGTGTGGCAGTCGACTGGATGCCGTTCCTCACCGGTGGCCGGCGGGTCGATCTGCCCACGTACGCGTTCCAGCGGCAACGGTTCTGGCTGGACGCACCGGAAGGCGCGCGGGACGGGCGGCCGCGGCTGCCCGGAGCCGGCCTGCCGGAGCAGCCGAAGTCGCCGCTGCACGAACGGCTGGAAGGGCTGTCCGCGGCCGATCGGGACCGGGTGCTCGTCGAGCTGGTCCGGGGCGTGACGGCCGCCGTGCTCGGGTTCGAGAACCCGGAGGACATCGATCCGGCGCGCGCGTTCGCCGACTTCGGACTCACCTCGCTCACCGCGGTCGACCTGCGCGGCCGCCTCAGCACCGCGACCGGGTTGCGGCTGCCCTCCGCGCTCGCGTTCGACGCGCCGACGGTGCGGGCTGTCGTCGACCACCTGACCGCGGAGCTGAGCGGCGATCGCGTGGTGGACGCCGTGGCCACCCGTGTCGACGACGACGACCCGATCGCGATCATCGGCATCGCCTGCCGCTACCCCGGCGGCGTCTCGTCGCCGGAGGACCTGTGGCGGCTCGTGGACGACGGCGTGGACGCGATCACGCCGTTCCCCGTCAACCGGGGCTGGGACGTCGAAGGGCTGTACGACCCGGACCCCGAGGCGTCCGGCAAGACCTACACGCGCGAAGGCGGGTTCCTGCACGACGCCGGGGACTTCGACGGCGCGTTCTTCGGGATCTCGCCGCGTGAGGCGCTCGGCATGGACCCCCAGCAGCGGCTGCTGCTGGAGACGTCGTGGGAGACGCTGGAACACGCGGGCATCGACCCGCACGCGCTGCGCGGCAGCCGGACCGGCGTGTTCATCGGCGCGTCGTGGCAGGCGTACGGGCCGCAGCTGCAGGACGCGCCGGAGGTCGTCGAGGGACGGCTGCTGACCGGTGGCGCGCCGAGCATCATGTCCGGGCGCGTCTCCTACCAGTTCGGTTTCGTCGGACCGGCGCTCACCGTCGACACGGCCTGCTCGTCGTCGCTGGTCGCGTTGCACCTGGCCGCGCAGGCGCTGCGGTCCGGTGAGTGTTCGCTCGCCCTGGCCGGTGGTGTGACGGTGATGTCCACGCCGGGGGCGTTCGTCGAGTTCTCCCGGCAGCGCGGGCTCGCACCGGACGCGCGGTGCAAGGCGTTCGCCGCGGCGGCCGACGGCACCGACTTCGCCGAGGGCGTCGGCGTGCTGGCCGTGGAACGGCTGTCCGACGCGCGCCGCAACGGGCACCGGGTGCTCGCGATCGTGCGCGGCACCGCGGTCAACCAGGACGGTGCCTCCAACGGGCTCACCGCCCCCAACGGACCGTCGCAGCAGCGGGTCATCCGGCAGGCGCTGGCGAACGCCGGTCTGTCCACTTCGGACGTCGACGTGGTGGAGGCGCACGGCACCGGCACGCGACTCGGCGACCCGATCGAGGCAGAGGCGCTGCTCGCGACCTACGGACAGGACCGCGCGAAGCCCGTGTGGCTGGGCTCGCTGAAGTCGAACATCGGGCACTCGCAGCACGCGTCCGGCGTCGCGGGCGTGATCAAGATGATCATGGCGATGCGGCACGGGAAGATGCCGCGGACGCTGCACGTGGACGAGCCCACCCCGGCCGTGGACTGGTCGGCCGGTGCGGTCGAGCTGCTCACCGAGGCGCGTGAGTGGCCCGCGGAACGGCCGCGCCGCGCCGGCGTCTCGTCGTTCGGGTTCAGCGGAACCAACGCCCACGTCATCATCGAGCAGGCCCCGGAACCGGCGGATCCCGGCGATGCGCCGGAAGGCGTGACCCCGGAGGTGATCCCCTGGGTGGTCTCCGGCAGGACCCCGGCGGCCCTGCGCGCGCAGGTCGACCGGCTGGCCGGACTGTCCGAAGTGGACCAGGCGTGGTCCCTCGTGACCACGCGGTCGTTGTTCGAGCACCGGGCGGTGCGCGTCGGGGATCGGACCGTCACGGGTACCGCGTCCACCGGGGACGACCGGGTCGTGTTCGTGTTCCCCGGCCAGGGCTCGCAGTGGGCCGGCATGGCCGTGCCGCTGCTCGGCAGCTCACCCGTCTTCGCGCAAGCCATGGCCGAGTGCGCGGCGGCCCTGCGAGAGTTCGTGGACTGGCCGTTGCTCGGGGTGCTGCGCGGTGAGCCCGGCACGCCACCGCTCGAACGGGTCGACGTGCTGCAGCCCGTGCTCTTCGCGGTGAACGTCTCGCTGGCCAGGCTGTGGCGGTCGCTGGGGGTCGAGCCGGCCGCCGTGGTCGGGCACTCGCAGGGCGAGATCGCCGCCGCGCACGTCGCGGGCGCGCTCACGCTCGGCGACGCGATGCGGATCGTCGCTTTGCGCAGCAAGCTGATCCTGCGGCTGTCGGGCAAGGGCGCGATGACGTCCGTGCCACTGCCCGCCGCGGACGTCGAGGCGAGACTGGCCGCGTGGGGTGACCGGATGTCGGTCGCCGCGATCACCGGGCCGGGCGTCACCGTCGTCTCCGGTGAGCCGGAGGCCGTGGACGAGCTGCTCGCGGGGCTGGCCGCGGAAGGCGTGCAGGCCAAGCGGATTCCCGGTGTCGACGCCGCCGGTCACTCGACGCAGGTCGAGGCGTTGCGCGACGAGCTGCTGCAGGTGATCGCCGGCATCGAGCCGAAGTCGTCGGACGTGCCCTTCTTCTCGACGGTGGCGGGCGGACCGCTCGACACCGCCGGGCTGGACGTCGACTACTGGTACCGCAACATGCGCGAACCCGTGCGGTTCATGGACGCCGTGCGGGCGCTGGCCGAGCAGGGGCACCGGGTCTTCGCTGAGGTCAGCCCGCATCCCGTGCTGGGGCTCGGCATCGAGGAGTCCGTGCAGGACGTCGCAACGGATCCGGTGGTCGTCGGCACCCTCAAGCGCGGCAACGGCGACCTGGAACAGTTCCTCTCCTCGGTCGCGCAGGTCTTCGTCCGCGGTGTGGACGTGGACTGGAAGGTGCTGTTCGACGGCGCGCGCGGTGTCGACCTGCCCACCTACCCGTTCCAACGCGAGACCTACTGGCTGCCCGCCTCGTCCGGGGCGAGCCCGCAAGACGCCGGCCATCCGCTGCTCAGCTCCGCGGTCGAGCTCGCGGGCGACGACGGTCTGGTGCTCACCGGACGTGTGTCGGCGAGCACCCAGCCGTGGCTGGCCGAGCTCGACGTGCTGCCGGAGACCGCGCTCGTCGAACTGGCGCTGACCGCCGCCGACCGGGTCGGCTGCGCGCGGATCGACGAGCTCACCATCACCGCGCCGGTGTTGCTGCGCGGCTCCGTGGAGTTGCAGGTCGTCGTGAACGCCGATCGCGAGATCACGATCCACTCGCGGCAGGACGGACGGCCCTGGACCCGCAACGCCGCTGGCGTGCTGGCCGAGCTTCCCGCCGGCGTGCCGGACGATCTGACCGCCGACACCGAGATCGAGTCCACAGAGGACGGAACGGGGTTCGTGCTGCACCCGGCGACGCTGGCCGCGGCACTCGCACCCGCCGACGGGGCCGCGGTCGAGTGGCACGGGGTCAGCGTGCTCGCCACCGGCGCCACGACCGTGCGCGCGCGGCTGTCGCGGACCGGGCCGGACACGACGTCACTGCTGATCGTGGACGGCGCGGGCGCGCCCGTCGCGGTCGCGGAGTCGGTGACGCTGCGGCCGGTGACCGACGAGTGGCTGCGCGGTGCCGTGACCGGGCACCAGGACTCGTTGTTCCTCCTGGACTGGGTGCCGGTCACGACCTCCGGTGACACCGGCCCGATCGACGTCGTCGAGCTGGGCACCGCGTCCGGCGACGTCCTCGCCGCCGTGCGCGAGGTGACCGGCAGGGCGCTGAACCTCGCGCGGGAACGGCAGTCCGAGGACGCGCGGCTCGTCGTCGTCACCCGCAACGCGGTCGAGGTGGGCGACGGCGCCGAGGACCTGCCGCTCGCGGCCGCCCGCGGTCTGCTGCGTGCCGCCCAGGCGGAAAGCCCGGGGCGGATCGTGCTGGTCGACGTGGACGACGACGAACGGTCGCGCCTCGCGATCCCAGCCGCCGCCGCGTCCGGTGAGTCGCAGCTCGTCGTCCGGCGCGGCCAGGTGTTCGCACCGCGGCTCACCCGCGCCGCGAACGTAGTCGGCGACGGGTCGGTGTGGAGCTCGCGCGGCACCGTGCTGATCACCGGCGGCACCGGCGGTCTCGGCGCGCTCGCCGCCCGGCACCTGGTGACCGAGCACGACGTGCGCGGTCTGCTGCTGGTGAGCAGGAGCGGACCGGACGCGCCAGGCGTCACCGAGCTGGTCGACGAGCTGACCGGGCTCGGCGCCAGGGTTCGCGTCGAGGCGTGCGACGTCGGCGACCGCGACCAGCTGGCCGCGCTCGTGACGTCGACGCCCGATCTGACCGGTGTCGTGCACGCGGCCGGTGTCCTCGACGACGGGGTCGTCGAGTCGCTGACGCCCGAGCGGGTGGACTTCGTGCTGCGGCCGAAGGCCGACGCGGCGTGGCACCTGCACGAGCTCACCAAGGACCGCGACCTGACCGCGTTCGTCCTGTACTCCTCGGTCGCCGGTCTGATCGGCGGTGCTGGGCAGGGCAACTACGCGGCCGCCAACGCGTTCCTCGACGCACTCGCCCGCACGCGCCGCACCCTGGGCCTGCCGGCGACGTCGCTCACCTGGGGCCTGTGGGCCACCGAGAGCGGCATGGGCGGCTCGCTGACCGACGCCGACTTCAAGCGCATGGCTCGGGCGGGTGTCCGGGCCATCACCGGCGCGGAGGGCATGGCGCTGTTCGACGCGGCGCTCGCGCAGGACCGTTCCGTCGTCGTGCCCGCCGGGTTCGACGTGCGGACGTTGCGAGCGCAGGCCGACCGGGTTCCCGCGTTGCTGCGCGGGCTCGCCGGTGCGGCGCGGCGCGCCGCGTCCACGGGAAGGCGGCTCACCGGCTCGTCCGAACGCGAGCTCGTCGAGCTGGTGCGCGCCGAGGTCGCCACCGTGCTCGGACACTCCGATGTGGACGGTGTCGATCCGGGACGCGCGTTCAAGGAACTGGGTTTCGACTCGCTCACCGCGGTCGAGCTGCGCAACCGGTTGAAGGCGCTGACCGGTCTGCCGCTGCCGGCGGCGCTCGTGTTCGACCACCCGACGCCCGCCGCGGTCGCCGCCTACCTCCTGGGCGCGCTCGCGCCCGTGCGCGAGGCGGACGACACCGAGACCGAGCTGCGCCGGGTGCTGGCCACGATTCCGATCACCCGGTTCCGCCAGGCGGGTCTGCTCGACCTGGTGCTGAAGCTCGCCGAACCGGAGACCGCGGCCGTGGCGCCCGCCGAGACGGTCTCGATCGACGACATGGACGCGGAAAGCCTGCTGCGCCTGGCAGTGGGCCACTGATGGGGGAGAACCGATGACCACAGATGTCGATCGCTACGTCGAGGCGCTGCGGTCGTCGCTCAAGGAGGTCGAGCGGCTGCGCACGCACAACGCACAGCTGCTCGCCGCCGCGAACGAGCCGATCGCGATCATCGGCATGGCCTGCCGGTTCCCCGGCGACGTCCGGTCGCCCGAGGATCTCTGGCAGCTCGTCGCCGAGGGCCGCGACGCCGTCACGCCGTTCCCGGACGACCGGGGCTGGCCCGACGACCTGTACGACCCGGACCCGCGGGCCAGTGGCAAGAGCAACACCGCCGAAGGTGGGTTCGTTCGCGACGTCACCGATTTCGACGCGGCGTTCTTCGGGATCTCACCGCGTGAGGCGCTGGCGATGGATCCCCAGCAACGCCTGATCCTCGAGATCGCCTGGGAGTCGTTCGAACGCGCGGGCATCGACCCGACCTCGTTGCGCGGCAGCCAGACCGGTGTGTTCGTCGGTGGCAACGGGCAGGACTACCCGCTCGTGCTGATGACGCAGTCGCCCGGCGACGTGGAGGGTTTTCTCGTCACCGGCAACGCCGCCAGCGTCGTGTCCGGCCGCATCTCCTACCAGCTCGGGCTCGTCGGGCCCGCCATCTCGGTGGACACCGCGTGCTCGTCCTCGCTCGTGGCACTGCACCTGGCCGTGCAGTCGCTGCGGTCGGGTGAGACCTCGCTGGCACTGGCCGGTGGTGTGACCGTCATGTCGTCGCCGTCGGGGTTCGTCGAGTTCTCCCGCAACGGTGGACTCGCCGCCGACGGGCGGTGCAAGGCGTTCGCCGGTGCGGCCGACGGCACCGGGTGGGGTGAAGGCGCTGGTGTCGTCGTCCTCGAACGGCTGTCCGACGCGCAGAGGCTCGGGCACCAGGTGCTCGCCGTGGTCCGCGGATCCGCCATCAACCAGGACGGGGCCTCCAACGGGTTGAGCGCGCCCAACGGCCCTTCACAGCAGCGGGTGATCCGATCGGCGCTTGACTCCGCTGGACTGTCCACTTCGGACGTAGACGTCGTCGAGGCGCACGGGACCGGGACGACGCTCGGGGATCCGATCGAGGCCGACGCACTGCTGGCGACCTACGGGCAGGACCGGACCTCGCCGCTGTGGCTCGGGGCGTTGAAGTCGAACATCGGGCACACGCAGGCCGCCGCCGGGATCGCCGGTGTGATCAAGATGGTGATGGCCCTGCGGAACGGGGTCATGCCCAGGACGTTGCACGTCGATGAGCCGACGCCCCACGTGGACTGGTCGGCGGGTGCGGTCTCGTTGCTGACCGAGGCGCGGGAGTGGACCGTCGACCGGCCGCGGCGGGCCGGTGTGTCGTCGTTCGGCGTCAGCGGGACGAACGCGCACGTGATCCTCGAACAGGCACCGGAGCCGGACTCTCGGGAACCAGGCTCGGGCGGTCAGGAAGCGCTCGGCCTGCCGGGGACGGGAGTTCCGTGGGTGGTGTCGGGGAGGAGCCCGGCCGCGTTGCGCGCTCAGGTGCGGCGGATCGTGGAGCTGGCGCAGGAGCTGGATCCGGTCGATGTCGGGTTCTCCTTGGTGACGACGCGGGCGGCGTTGGAGCACCGGGCCGTGTTGCTGGACGGTGCCGAGGTCGCGAACGGGCGGGTCTCGCCCGGCCGGTTGGGGGTGGTGTTCACCGGCCAGGGGTCGCAGCGCGAGGGCATGGGGAAGCAGCTGGGTGCCGCCTTCCCGGTGTTCCGGCAGGCCTACGACGATGTGCTGGCTCATCTGACGTTGCCTGAGTTGGCGGTGGATGAGACCGGGTTTGCTCAGCCGGCGATTTTTGCGGTTGAGGTGGCGTTGTTCCGGTTGTTCGAGTCGTGGGGTGTGCGGCCGGAGTTCGTGGGTGGGCATTCGATCGGTGAGATCGCGGCCGCGCACGTGGCCGGTGTGCTGTCGCTGAGGGATGCGTGCAGGCTCGTCTCGGCGCGTGCGTCGTTGATGCAGGCACTGCCCCGTGGTGGGGCGATGGTGTCGTTGGTCGCGAGCGAGGACGAGGTGCTGCCGCACTTGTCCGAGGGTGTGGCGATCGCGGCGGTGAACGGGCCGCGATCGGTGGTCATCTCCGGTGAGGAGGACGCTGTTCTCGCGGTGGCCGGTCGGTTCGAGCGGGCGAAGCGGTTGAGGGTGTCGCACGCGTTCCACTCGCCGTTGATGGATCCGATGCTCGACGAGTTCCGCAAGGTCGTGGAAGGGCTTGTTTTCCACGAGCCGGTGATCGCCATGCACGGCGACGTGACGGACCCGGAGTATTGGGTGCGGCATGTGCGTGAACCCGTGCGGTTCCTCGACACCGTCAGGGCTTTCGAGGCGGACGGTGTCACGACGTTCCTGGAGCTGGGCCCGGACGGCGTGCTGACCGCGATGGTCGGCGACTGCGCCACCCGGCCCGAGGCCGTCGCCGCGACGCCCGCGCTGCGCAGGGACCAGGAAGAGCCGCTGGCCGTGTTGACGGCGCTGAGCACGCTGTTCACCCGAGGTGTCGAGGTCGACTGGACACCGTTCTTCGGACGCGGTGCGCGCAAGGTCGACCTGCCCACGTACGCGTTCCAGCGCAAGCGGTTCTGGCCCGGCGCGGTTCAGGCCGGCCACCGGCAGGCGGTCGAGGAAGAGCAGCCGCGCGGCGACCTGAGCGACGTTCCGCGGCTCGTGCGCGGTGCGCTCGCCGCGGTGCTCGGGCACACCGACGAGGACGTGCCGGGCGACCAGGACTTCGCCGAACTGGGGCTGAACTCGTTGACCGCGGTGGAACTGCGGGACAGGATCAGCCGGGCCACCGGGCAGCGGCTCGCCGCCACGGCCGTTCTCGAGCACCCGACCATCGACGCGCTCGCGAAGCACATCAGCTCCGGCCTGCCCGAGCCGAGCCGGGACACCGGCACGCCGCTGGTCAGCCTGTTCCGGCAGGCCTGTGCGGCAGGGCGTGCGGCGCAGGGAATCCGGCTGCTCGCCGCGGCCGCCGACCTCCACGACCACACGACGGACGAGCTCACCGTGCGGACCGCGCGGTTCGCGAGCGGGCCGGACGGACCCGCTCTGTTCTGCGTTCCGTCGCTCGTGGCTCCCGCGACCGCGTTCCAGTTCGCGCGGATCGCCGAGACGTTCCGCGGCGTCCGCGAGGTGAACGTGCTGGTGCCGCCCGGATACCGGAAGGGCGAGCAGCTGCCGGCGACCCTGCGGGGAGCAGTCGAGGCGCACGCCGGGGCCGTCCGCGGACGAGTCGTGCTCGTCGGCTACTCCTCCGGCGGCTGGCTCGCCCACGAGATCGCGAACGCGCTGGCGGAACAGGGTGAGCCGCCCGCGGGCGTCGTGCTGCTGGACAGCCACCTGCCCGGCACCGGCGAGGTCGCCGACCTGCAGGCCGACCTCTACCGGGAACTGTCCGAAAAGGACGAACTGGTGAACCTGGTCGACGACACGTCGCTCGCCGCCATGGGGCGCTACCTCCAGCTGTTCGACGGCTGGGCTCCCGGCGACACCGACGTGCCGACCCTGCTGGTGGCGGCGACCGCCTTCACCGAAGGCGCCGACCCGGAGCGGCAGGCCGTGTGGCCGTTGCCGCACACCAGGGTCGTCGTGCCGGGCACCCACCTGACCATGATCGAGAACTTCGCTTCCGACACCGCAGAGGCCGTCGAGAAGTGGCTGACCGAGCTGTGAGAAAGGGTTGGTCATGACCAACGCCGTGAGCGATGTCGACCTGCTCAGCTGGGACTTCGCCCAGGACCCGCACTCGCGGTACGCGCGGATGCGCAACGACGGCGTGGTGCGCAAGCACGTCGTCAAGACGCTCGCCACCGCGTTGAACGCGTGGGTGGTGACGGACTACGAGCAGGCGCGTGAACTGCTCGCCGATCCGCGGCTGTCGAAGGAGACCGAGAAGCTCCTCGACGCCATGGACGCCAACAAGGTCAACGCTGGGGACACGATCACCCGGACGCCGCCGAGCATGCTGTTCAGCGACCCACCGGACCACACGCGGCTGCGGCGGCTGCTCGGCAACGCGTTCACCATGCGGCGCGTCGAGAAGCTGCGGCCGTGGATCGAGGAGCTCACCGACGACCTGCTCGGCAAGATCCCCGACGGTGAGGAGGTCGATCTCGTCCACACCCTCGCGCTGGCGTTGCCGATCTTCGTGATCGGCAAGCTGCTCGGCGTTCCGCAGGACCGGCACGAGGACTTCCGCACCTGGAACGGCGCGCTCGCGAGCCTCGACACCTCGGCCGAGGAGAAGCAGGTCGCGCACAAGGCCGCGTTCGACTACCTGCGGCAGCTCATCGAGGACAAACGCGCCGCCCCGGACGACGACATGATCTCCGCGCTGATCGAGGCGCAGGTCGACGGCGGCAAGCTCAGCGAGCCCGAGCTGCTGTCCACGATCTACCTGATGATGAACGCCGGCTACGAGACGACGGCGCACATGATCAGCAGTGGCGTGCTCGCGCTGCTCGAGAACCCGGACCAGCAGGCGTTGCTGCGCAAGGACTCCACGCTGCTGCCCGGCGCGATCGAGGAGTTCCTGCGGTTCGAGAGCCCGCTCAACATGTCGACCATCCGGTACACCGCGAGCCCCGTCGAGGTCGGCGGCGTCACGATCCCGGCCAACGAGATCGTGTTCATCTCGCTGCTGTCGGCCAACCGGGACGCCGCGAAGTTCACCGACCCGGACACGCTCGACGTCACCAGGCCCAACCGGGGCCACCTGTCCTTCGGGTACGGCATCCACCACTGCGTCGGCGCCCCGCTGGCGCGGATGGAGGGGGAGATCGTGTTCGGGAAGCTGCTCGACCGCTTCGGACGCTGGGAGCTCACCGTTCCCGCGCGCGAACTGGAGTGGAAGTACAGCGCGCAGTTCCGCGGACTCGACCGACTGCCGGTCCGCATGTCCGCCGAATAACCAGGAAGGGGAAAGAACAATGTCCAAAGAGGTCGTCGAGCTGTTCTTCAAGACGAGCGAGGCCAACGAGGTCGACAGCGCGATGGAGTGCTTCGCCGAGGACGGCGTGTGGATCGACCCGGACGGCAAGGTCTACGCGGGACAGGAGATCCGTCCCTACCTCGAGCAGCAGATCGGTGTCCTGTACGACTTCAACGAAAAGGGCATCACGGTGAACTACACCGGGATCGCGGAGGTCGGCGACACCGTCTTCATCGGCGCCACGGTCAACGCGCCCGACGGCACGGAGCTCAAGCGCTTCGTGGACATCTTCAAGATGCGCGACGGCAAGATCGTCGTGAAGGACGTGTTCGGCAAGGGCTGAGCTCACCGGGACCGGGGCGACGAGGCCCCGGTCCCGTCTCACACGAGGAGGCCGCATGACCACCCACCCCGAACCCGTCGCGTACCCGTTCAGCGAGCCCGACCGCCTCGTCGTCCACCCCCGCTACGGGGAGCTGCGCGACCAGGGCGAGCTCGAACGCGTCCAGCTGCCGTTCGGCAAACCCACCTGGCTCGCCACCCGGCACGAGGACGTCAAGATCGTGCTCGGCGACCCCAGGTTCAGCCGCGAGAAGGCGCTCGGCGAGGACGAGCCGCGCATTCTCTCGTTCACCCACCGCCCCGACTCGATCCTCACCATGGACCCGCCCGGCCACACCAGGCTGCGCAAAGCCGTGGCGCGCGCGTTCACCAAACGCCGCATCGAGACCATCAGGCCGCGCACCCAGCAGATCGTCGACGAGCTGCTCGACGAGATGGTCGCCGCCGGTGACACCGCCGACCTGGTGCGCCAGTTCGCGCTCGCCGTGCCGATGATGGTCATCTGCGAGCTGCTCGGCGGACCGTACGAGGACAGGCACAAGTTCCACCACTGGAGCGAGATCCTCGCCTCTACCCGGTCCTCCAAGCACACCAAGGAGGACATCGCGCAGGCCGACAAGGAACTGCGCGACTATCTCGCCGAGCTGGTGGACACCAAGCGCGCGAACCCCGGCGACGACCTGCTCAGCGTGCTGGTCGAGACCGAGCAGACCGATGACCCGCTGACCCCGGAAGAGATCGTCGGCCTCGCCTGGTCCGTGCTGCTCGCCGGGTTCGAGATCACCACCAACATGCTGGTGAACTCGGTCTACCTGCTGCTCACGAACCCCGACCAGCGCGAACAGCTGGTGCAGGAGGCCGGGTTGCTGGAGAAGGCGGTCGAGGAGCTGCTGCGGTTCGTGCCGCTCACCGTCGGGTCCTTCTTCCCCCGCATGGCGCTCGAGGACGTGGAACTGAGCGGAACGCTGGTGCGCAAGGGCGAGACCGTGCTCCCGTCCACCCTGGCCGCCAACCGCGACGAGGCCGTCTTCCCCAACGCCGACCAGCTCGACTTCCACCGCGACTCGAACGCGCACCTGACGTTCAGCTACGGCATCCACCACTGCCTGGGCGCCCCGCTCGCGCGGATGGAGCTGCAGGTCGCGATCGGCACGCTGCTGCGCAGGTTGCCCGGCCTGCGGCTGGTCGCGGAGGACGAACTGCCCTGGCGTTCCGGGTCCATCCTGCGCGGCCCCAGCTCCCTGCTGGTGACGTGGTGAGCGGCTGGAGCGTCGAGATCGACGCCAGGACCTGCATCGGCACCGGCATGTGCGTGGGCGCCGCGCCGAAGTACTTCCAGCGCAAGAGCAGCAAGTCCGTGCCCGTGCACGACCACGTCGAACCGGACGAGGACCTGCTGGACGCCGCGTTCGCGTGTCCCGCCGAGGCCATCCGGGTGCGCGACGAGGCCACGGGCGACGTGCTCGTGCCCGAGGCCTGAAGGAGAGAAGGAAGATGACCGAGCGCTACCCGTTCAGCGAACCGGAACGGCTCGAGGTGGACCCCGGCTACGCGCGCACGCGCGAAGGCGAGGGCCTGACCCGCGTACAACTCCCGTACGGCACACCCACCTACATCGCGACGCGCTACGAGGACGTCAAAAGCCTGTTGTCCGATCCGCGGTTCAGCCGCGAGCTCGCGGTCGGCGAGGACGAGCCGCGGGTGATGCCGTACGTGCACCGGCCGGACGCGCTCACCACCATGGACCCGCCGCGGCACAGCAGGCTGCGGCGCGTGGTGTCCAAGGCGTTCTCCGCCAGGCGGATCGAGGCGTTGCGCCCGTCCACCCAGCAGATCGTCGACGCGCTGCTCGACCGCATGGAGAACGAGGGCGGCCCTCTCGACCTCATGCGCTCGTACGCGCTCGAGGTGCCGATGCTGGTCGTCTGCGAACTCCTCGGCGTTCCCTACGAGGACCGCGACCGGTTCCACGACTGGAGCTCCGTCCTCGCCTCCACCGCGTCCTCCGGCGTCGGCGTGGACGAGCTCATGCGCGCCAACGAGGACCTGCGCGCCTACCTCGGCAAGCTCATCGCGCTCCGGCGAACCGAACCCGCCGAGGACCTGCTCAGCGTGCTCGCCGAGGCGCACGACACCGATGACCGCCTCACCGAGGACGAGATGGTGAGCCTCGCCTGGTCGGTCCTGCTGGCCGGCTACGAGATCACCGCCTACGAGATCGGCAACTTCGCCTACACGCTGCTCACCGGCCCCGAGCATCTCAAAGCGCTGCTCGACGACCCCGGCCTCGTCGAACGAGCCGTCGAGGAGCTGCTGCGACAGGTCCCGCTCACCTCGGCGTCGTTCTACCCGCGGCGTGCCGCCGAGGACGTGGAGCTCGGCGGCACGCTCGTCCGCAAAGGCGAGGCGGTCCTGCCGTCGATGATGGCCGCCAACCGCGACGAGACCGTCTACCCGAACGCGGAGAAGATCGACTTCTCCCGCGACGCCACCGGGCACCTGGCGTTCAGCTACGGCATTCACCACTGTCTCGGCGCCCAGCTGGCACGGATGGAGCTGCAGGTCGTGATCGCGTCGCTGCTGCGCCGGTTCCCCGGCCTGCGGCTCGCCGTGGACGTGGACGACATCCCGTGGCGCAAGGGCTCGATCCTGCGCGGCCCGCTCGAACTCATGGTCACCTGGTGACCATGAGGATCAGAGTGGGAGTGGTCGGCGCGAGCGCGGAACGGGGGTGGGCCAGCGCGACCCACCTCCCCGCGCTCGCCGCCGCACCCGAGTACGAGGTGACCGCGGTCGCCTCCAGTTCGCCCGGAAAGGCCGCCGCCGCGGCACGCCTGTGGCAGGCGCGGCACGCGTTCGCCGACGCGCGTCAGCTGATCGACAGCCCGGAGGTCGACCTCGTGGTGCTGGCCGTGCCGGTGCCACGCCGCGAAGGGCTCGTCGACGCCACCATCGCGGCGGGCAAGCACGTGTACTGCGAGTGGCCGCTGGCCATGGACGCCGGCACCGCCGCAGGCTTCCGCGACGCGGCGGACGCGGCCGGTGTGCGGCACGTGATCGGCCTGCAGAGCCGGCACCACCCGGCCGTGCGGCAGGTGCGCGCCCGCGTCGAGGACAGGTGGATCGGCGAACCGCTGTCGGCGACGTTCACCTACTCACTGTCCACACCGGACAAGTGGCCGGCGCGGTACAAGCAGTACATCGAGCAGGGTGCCACCAACAGGCTGATCATCGTCGGCGGCCACGCACTGGACGTCTTCCGCCGCGCGGTCGGCGACTTCACGTCGTTGTCCGCCACGACGGCCACCCGCCTGCCGGAAGCCGAGCTCGCCGAGACGGGCGAGAAGGTGCCCGTGGGGTGGCCCGACCAGATCTCGGTCACCGGCGTGCTCGGCTCCGGCGCCGTCGCGTCCGCGCACATCATCACCGGAGGGCCGTTCGGCACCGGCTACCGCATCGAGGTGCACGGCACGAAGGGCAGGCTGGTGCTGCTCTCGGAGAGCGACGAGCTGGTCGGCACGCGGTGGCGGCTGCTCGGCGCACTTGGACGCGCCGAGCTGGAACCGTTGCCGGACAGTCACGCCGACGACCTGATCGACGCGCCACCCGCCGTCCGCAACGTCAACCGCGTCTACCGCGACCTCGCCTCGGCGATCGCGGACGGCACGCCGGTGGAGCCCGACTTCGCCACCGCGACGGACGTGCACCGGCTGCTCGACACCATCGTCTCGGCCTCGGATTCGGGCGAGCGCCTTGACTATCGTTGCGGGAACCGAGGTACCGGGCGCTAGCGTCGTTCGCGTGGGTGACGGATCGAGTCTGGGGGTTCCTCGGGTGAGCAAGATCGTTGTTTTCGGTGCCGGTGGCCGTGGCGGGCGACGCGTGATCGAGGAGGCGTTGTCCCGCGGTCACGAGGTGACCGCGGTGGTGCGCGACCCGGCGAAGGCGCGCGACCTCGCGGCAGCCGGCGTCACGGTCGTCCAGGGCGACGTGACCGAGGCCGCTGACGTCGCGAACGCGGCCAAGGGCCACGACGCCGCCATCGTGTCGGTGTACCGGCCGGACGTGCCGGCCGACGAGTTCTACGGCAACGCGGCCCGCGCGGTGCTGGAAGGTCTCGGCAAGGCCGGTGTGCACCGGCTCGTGGTGCTGGGCATCGGCACCTTGCTGGAGAGCGCGCCCGGCGTGCGGTTCATGGACCAGCCGGAGTTCCCGCTGGAGTTCATGCCGTTCAACCTCGGCCGCGCGGTCGAGCTCGAGGTGCTGCGCACCACCGAGACCGACGTCGACTGGGTCGTGGTCGCGGCACCGCCGACCCCGCTGGACAACCAGAGGGCCCGCACCGGCCGCTACCAGGTGACCGGCAACCGCCTGCTGCCCTACGACGACGGCAGCGGTCCCCGCTTCGACTACCCCTACGACGACAAGGGCCCGAAGTTCACCTTCACGGACCTCGCGGTCGCACTGGTCGACGAGGCGGTCGACCCCAAGCACCACCGCGAGCTCGTCGGCGTCTCGCACTGAGCAGATCCGTTCCCAGGCCACGGCCATCGTCCTGTGTGGACGGTGGCCGTGATCTTTGGGGTGGGTCCTCCTGACCGGAAGGAAGTGGAAGATGACCGAAGCCGAACCGGTCACCGCGGGACGCACGGACCGCCGGGCGGTCGCGCTGGCCGTGATCTGCGTCGCCCAGCTGATGACCACGCTGGACTCGACCATCGTGTCCGTGGCACTCCCGTCCGTGCAGGCCGACGTGGGCCTGACGGACGCGGGCCGCCAGTGGGCGGTGACCGCGTACACCCTCGCGTACGGCGGGCTGTTGCTGCTGAGCGGCCGCATCGGTGATCTCACCGGACGCAAGCGGGCACTGCTCATCGGCGTCGTGGGGTTCGCGCTCGCGTCGGCGCTCGGCGGTGCCGCTGTCAACGCTGGGATGCTCATCGCCGCTCGTGCGCTGCAGGGCGTGTTCGCGGCCTTGATCGCACCCGCCACGTTGTCGTTGGTCAGCACCACCTTCCCCGAGGCGAAGGAACGGGCGCGTGCGTTCGGCTTCTTCGCCGCCGCCGGCATGTCCGGCGCCGCGCTGGGCCTGGTCATGGGTGGTGTGCTGACCGACTTCGCGGGCTGGCGGTGGTGTCTGTACGTCAACGTGCCGATCGCCGTGCTCGTGCTCGTCGGCAGCGCGTTCGTGCCCAATGCGGCCCGGCACCCCGGTGCCCGCCTCGACGTGCTCGGCGCGTTGCTGTGCTCCGCGGGCATGGTGGCGCTCATCTACGGGCTGGGGGAGGCAGCCGGGTACGGCTGGGGATCCGGCGTGATCATCGGGGCGTTGGTGGCCGCGGTGGCCCTGCTGGCCGGGTTCGTCCGGCTGCAGGCCAGGTCGGCCAATCCCTTGCTGCCGTTGGAGGTGCTGGCCAACCGGAACAGCGGGACGGCGTTCCTCGCCATGGCCGTTTCGGCGTTCGCCACCTACGGCATGCTGCTGGGGATGACCTACCAGTTGCAGGTGGTCATGAAGTACTCCCCGGTGCAGACCGGGCTCGCGTTCCTCGCCTACGTGCTGACCGCCGTGTTCTGCTCCACGCAGATCGCCACCCGGCTCGTGAAGCGGATGAAACCGGGAACCATGATCTCGCTGGGGCTCCTGATCTTCGCGGTCGCGCTGCTGTACCTGCTGCGGCTCTCGCCCTCGTCCTCGTACGTGGTCGACGTGCTTCCCGCGTTGCTGGCGTTCGGGCTCGGGGTGGGGCTGCTGACCGTGCCGGCCATGACCACCGCCATGGCGTCCATCGATCCCAAGTACGCCGGGGTCGTGTCCGCGCTGGTGGGCACTTCGCAGCAGGCGGGCGGATCCGTCGGCGCCGCGCTGCTCAACACCGTGTCCATCAGTGCCGCCGCCGGCTATCTGGCGACGCATCCCGGTGCCGGGCTCGAAGCCTCGGTGCACGGGTTCGTCACGGCTTCGGCGTGGACCGCGGCGATCGCGCTCGTCGGCGCGGTCGTGGTGAAGTTCGCGATCACCGTGGACACCCGCAAGGCCTGACAGCGCATGCGCAGAGGCCCCGCCACGTGGGTGGCGGGGCCTCTCCGCGTGAAGAGCGCGTGTCAGGCGACAGCGACCAGCACGCGGTGGTGCTTGGGGTTCTCGATCTCGTCGATCAGCGCGACCGCGAGGTCGGCGTAGGAGAACGCGGGCGCACCCTCCTCAGCGGGGAGAACCGACGTGCCGCCGAAGCGGACCTTGCCGGACTTCTCGGCGTCGGCGTCGAGGACCGCGGGCGGCGGTGCGATGACCACCCAGTCGACCTTCTCGCCGGACGCCTGGAAGGCCTCCAACTGGGCCATGTGACCCAGCGAGAACGTGCGGCCCTCCTCCGGGAAGCCCTCGGTGTCGTGCACGAGAACGCCCGGCGCGACCTCCAGGGTCGTGCCGATGCCGACCGCGACGAGCCGCTCGACGCCCGCCTCGGTGAGGCCGTCGAGCAGGGCCTGGGCGGCCTTGCCGAAGTACTCGTCCACCGGCAGGCCCGGCTGGTAGGCGGCCTGGACGACGGCGTCGTGATCCGCGACCACGGCCGCGATGCTGGCGGCGTCGGTCACGTCGCCGGAGACCACCTTCACGTTGTCACCGGCGAGGTGGGCGTACTTGGCCGTGTCGCGGACGACGGCCGTCACCTGGTGACCGCGGGATGCCGCTTCGGCCACGGCCTTGCTGCCGGCCTTGCCCCCAGCACCGAACACAACAATTCTGCTCACCCCAGGTACTCCGTTCGACAGGGCCGGCACTGTTCTCCGGCCGATGTGGCGAACGCTAGTGGGTGACACCCTGGTTTCCGCAACGATACTTACGTACCCTGGTTGTGTGAGCAAGCCACTGGAGCCCGGGATGTTCAGCGGGTGCGAGGAAGTCTCGGTGCCCGTGCGCATCGGTGACAAATGGACTGGAAAGATTCTGGTGTGCCTGAAAGACGGCAAACGTCGTTTTTCGGAGCTGCAGGTCCCGTTGCAGGGTGTGACGCCGAAAGTGTTGACGGAATCCCTGCGCGCGATGGAACGCGACGGCTTTCTGCTCCGGCACGCCCATCCCGAGGTTCCGCCCAGGGTCGAGTACGAGATCACCGACCTGGGGCGCACGTTGCTCGAACTGATGGAGACGACCTGCGACTGGACCGCGGCGCACCTCACCGAGCTGCTGCAGGCCAGGCGGGCCTACCAGGAACGCGCCGTCTGACGCGAAGAGGCTGCCCAGCCGGGCAGCCTCTTCGTTCGTGATCAGTAGTAGTGGGGCCGATGGCCCCCCACACCCTCGTCGTCGGCCCCGTGCCACAGAGCCGGGTCGTACGGCGTGTCCGAGACGATCACCACGTCCTCGCGCTGGCGCGGGACCGGTCCGAAGTGGTCGTCCAGTTCGTCGAGGTCGATCGCGATCCGCTCGACGTCGTTGACCAGCCGCCGCACCACCGGGTCACGGCCCGATCTGGCGCGGAGCGCGGTGGTCCGCTCGCACAGTCTGCGCACGAGTGCCCTGATCTCGGTGATGTCGTCGCGCGTCATTGTTCCCCCGGTGGGCGAGTGTCCGAGCGCCGAATGTGCCAGCCGCCGGTAAAACCGGGCAACCCCCTGTGCCCGGGGTGCCGGACTGGGGGTCTAGGGGGTGTTCGGCGGCAGATCCCTCTCGATAGCGTGCGATTGGCTGATCTGGCCTTTATGGGGGTGTTCTCGTCGCCATTTTCGGCGCGGAGAATCGTGATGCACACGAGAGGCGACCATGAGCTCTTTGACTGACGCGTTGCTCGGCGGCGCGACATCCGAGGAGATCGAGCGCATTCCGCTGCCCGCGGAATATTTGGCCGCGCATCTGCGGGTCGAGGATTCCGACATGTTCCGCGGGGTGGCCGACAAGGATGTCCGCAAGTCGCTGCGGCTCGGCCACGTGCCGATGCCGGAGCCGGCGCCGGACGAGGTCGTGGTGGCCGTGATGGCCAGTTCGATCAACTACAACACGGTGTGGTCGGCCATGTTCGAACCGATCCCCACGTTCCGCTTCCTCAAGCAGTTCGCCCGCACGGGCGGCTGGGCCACCCGGCACGACCTGCCGCACCACGTCGTCGGCTCGGACGGCGCGGGCGTCGTCGTGCGCGCCGGTTCCGGTGTGCGGCGCTGGAAGGCCGGCGACCACGTGGTCGTCAGCCCCGCCTACGTCGACGACCAGGAACCCGCGACGCACGCCGACGGCATGATGGGTGCCGAGCAGCGGGCCTGGGGCTTCGAGACCAACTTCGGCGGGCTCGCCGAGTACACGGTGGTCCGAGCCAGCCAGCTCGCGCCGAAGCCCGCCCACCTGACGTGGGAGGAAGCCGCCAGCAACACGTTGTGCGCGGGCACCGCCTACCGCATGCTCGTCAGCGACCGCGGCGCCCGCATGAAGCAGGGTGACGTCGTGCTGATCTGGGGCGCCGCCGGTGGCCTCGGCGGGTACGCCGTCCAGTTCGTGCGCAACGGCGGCGGCATCCCGATCGGCATCGTCAGCTCCGAGCGCAAGGCGGAGGCGTTGCGGGCGCTCGGCTGCGACATCGTGATCAACCGCGAGCAGTTCGGCCTCGGCGACGAGACCGCCGACGACCCGGAGCGCGTGCTGGAGGTCGGCCGCAGGCTCGGCTCGATCATCCGTGAGAAGGTCGGCCGCGACCCCGACATCGTGTTCGAGCACACCGGCCGCGCCACGTTCGGCATCTCGGTGTTCGTCGTGCGTCGTGGCGGCACGGTCGTCACCTGCGGTTCCAGCACCGGCTACCAGCACGTGTTCGACAACCGCTACCTCTGGATGAAGCTCAAGCGGGTCATCGGCAGCCACGTCGCGAACCTGCAGGAGGTGTGGGACACGAACCGGCTGTTCGAGCTCGGCCACATCGCGCCCACGATGTCCGCGGTCTACCCTCTCGGCGACGTCGCGGAAGCGACCCGCCTGGTGCAGGCGAACCGGCACATCGGCAAGGTCGCGGTGCTGTGCGTGGCGCCCGAGCGAGGACTCGGCGTCACCGACCCCCAGCTGCGGGCCGAGATCGGCGAGGACAGGCTGAACCCGTTGCGCGGCTTCACCCCCGGGATCGGTGAGTGACATGGCCATCGGATTTCTGGGTACCGGCTCGTTCGTCCCCGACCGCGTCGTCACCAACGAGGAGATCGCCGAGCTCGTCACCGACGCGACCCCCGAGTGGATCCTGCGCAAGACCGGGATCGCCACCCGCCGCTGGGCCGGTCACGGCGAGGCCACGTCGGACCTCGCGGCCGTCGCCGCCGTGCGGGCGCTGGAGGCGGCGGGAGTGCCCGCCGACCGCGTCGACTACCTCGTCCTGTCCACCTCGACCGGTGACTTCCCGCAGCCGCCGACGTCGTGCCTGGTGCAGGACGTCATCGGCGCGCACGGCGCGGCGTGCCTCGACATCAACGCCGTCTGCGCCGGTTTCGTCTACGGCGTCGAGCTGGCGCGGTCCCTCGTGGCCGCGAAACCCGGCGCGCTCGCGCTCGTCATCGGTGCCGACGTGTACTCGCGCATCCTCGACTTCAGCGACCGGCGCACGTCGGTCCTGCTCGGAGACGGAGCGGGCGCTGTCGTCGTCGGCGAGGTCGAGGACGGCGGCATCATCGACGTCGACCTGAGCAGCTACGGCGCGGCACAGGACCTCATCAAGGTGGTGGCCGGTGGCAGCCGAGTGCCCACCAGCGCGCAGACCGTCGCCGCCGGCGGGCACTACTTCACCATGCAGGGCAGGGGAGTCCGCGACTTCGTCATGGACAACCTGCCGCCGCTGCTGGACAAGCTCGTCACCAAGGCCGGCCTGACCCTCGCCGACGTCGACTGCTTCGTCCCGCACCAGGCCAACGGCGTCCTGCTGCGGGAACTGGCAGTCCGCAGCGGACTCGGGGACGCCCACACGCACCTCACCGTCGACCGGTTCGGCAACCTCGGCAGCGCCTCGGTCCCGGTGGCCCTGGACGACGCCGTGCGCACCGGCAAGATCAACGCCGGTGACCTGGTGCTGCTGGCCGGTTTCGGTGGCGGCATGTCCGTCGGCACCAGCCTGGTCCGGTGGTCGGCATGACCGCGATCGACCGGGTCGGCGTCGTCGGCTCCGGCCAGATGGCCGTGGGCTTCGCCGAGGTCTGCGCCCGCTCTGGGCTGGACGTCCTCGTCGTCGCAGCGCGCCCGCAGTCCGCGGAACGAGCCCGCGGCCAGCTCGAGAAGTCGCTGAACCGCTTGGTGCGGAAGGAAAAGCTGACGACCTCCGACCAGGAGGCCGCACTGGCCAGAGTCACCTGGTCCACCGACCTGAAGGACGCCGCCGACCGCCAGTTCGTGCTGGAGGCCGTGGTCGAGAAGCTGGAACCCAAGCTCGAGATCTTCGCGACGCTCGACGAGGTGGTCACCGACCCCGAGGCCGTGCTGGCGTCGAACACCTCGTCACTGCCGATCATGAAGCTGGCTCGGGCGACCGAGAACCCGGCCCGCGTCATCGGCGTGCACTTCTTCAACCCCGTGCCGATCATGCCACTGGTAGAGGTGATCAGCTCGCTCGCCACGGCGCCCGGGACGATCACGCGCACGACGTCGTTCCTCACCGAGTTGCTCGGCAAACAGGTGATCACGGCGAAGGACCAGGCGGGTTTCGTGGTCAACGCCCTGCTCATCCCCTACCTGCTGGCAGCGGTGCGGATGGTCGAGTCGGGCACGGCGTCCGCACAGGACGTCGACCGCGGCATGACACTCGGATGCGGCCACCCGATGGGCCCGCTGGCGTTGATCGACCTCATCGGCCTGGACACGGTCGCGGCCGTCGGCGAGGCGATGTACGACGAGACCAAGGAACCACTGCACGCCCCGCCCGCGTTGCTGCTCCGCATGATCGAGGGCGGGTACCTCGGCCGCAAGAGCGGCAGGGGCTTCTACCCGTACTGACCGGCTGCTCGTCGCCGAAGACGTGGCGCTCGCGACTGCCGATGGGGCCGCCTCCGGAACTTGTCCCGAAAACGGCCCCATCGCAACCTGTCAGGCCTGGTCGGCCCACCACTTCTGGCCGGTCTCACCGAGGGTGGAGATCGGGTCGTAGTAGGGGTAGCGGCGGTCCAACGCCTCCGGGTCTTCCAGCTCGATCCCGGTGCGGTAGTTCTTGGTCCAGTACGAGATGCCCAGCTCGCGGTCATAGCCCTCGAGCTGGTGCACCCACCGCTTCCCGACGTACGGCACGTCGCACACGATGCGCGGCGTCGCGTAGCCGGGCAGGTAGCCCATGATCGCGTGCTGCAACTCCTGCGCCTCCCACACGGACACCCTCCAGTGTTCCGCGTTGGGGATCATGTCGCACATGTAGAAGTAGTAGGGGAGGATGTTCGCTTCCCCTTGCAGCGCAAAGCAAAGATCGAGCAGGTCGTCCGGCGTCGCGTTGACGCCCTTCATCAGCACGCCCTGGTTGCGCACGTCCCGGACGCCGACTTCCAGTGCGGTGCGCGCTGCTTCGGCCACGAGGGGCGTCACGGACTGTGCGTGGTTCACGTGTGTGTGGATCGCGAGGTTCACGCCACGGCGGGAGGCGGTGCGGGCCACGCGCTCCAGGCCTTCGACTACCCGTGGCTGGATCCAGTGCTGAGGGAGGCCGGCCAGGGCCTTGGTGGCCAGGCGGACGTCGCGGACCGTTTCGATGTCGAGCAGTCGCATGAGGAACGACTCCAGCTGCGGCCACGGCACGTTCGCCACGTCGCCGCCCGAGACGACCACGTCGCGGACGCCCGGGGTCTTCTTCAGGTACTCGATCATCTGGTCCTGGCGGTCGACCGGCTTGAGCGAGAGCTTGTGCTTGTCGATCAACGGCGTGGAGTTGCCGACCAGGTCCATGCGCGTGCAGTGGCCGCAGTACTGCGGGCAGGTCGAGACCATCTCGGCCAGGACCTTGGTCGGGTAGCGGTGGGTCAACCCCTCGACGACCCACATCTCGGCCTCGTGCAGCGAGTCGCGCTGGGAGTGCGGGTGCGACGGCCAGCGCGGGTCGCGGTCGGAGGAGACCGGCAGCATGTAGCGGCGCACCGGGTCGGCCAGGAAGGCCTCGGTGAACTCGTCGGGCGTCAGTGCCGCGTCGACCGCCATCGTGTTGAACATCTGCGGCGGGATCAGCATCGACATCGTCGCGAACTTCTCCTGGTCCGCGGCGAGGTCGTCGTAGAACTTGTCGGTCAGCAGGTCCCCCGCGACCTTGCGGAGCTGCTTGACGTTCTTCACGCAGTTCACCCGCTGCCACTGGGCGTCGCGCCACTGCGCTTCGGTCACGTGCGCCCAGCCGGGGAAGCGACGCCAGTCGGGTTCGACCAGCTCCCTGCGGACATACGTGTACGGCTGGCGGTCCAGCCGCTCCAGCGCCGTGGTGGCGTCGTGCAGCGCAGTCATCCGTACTCCTCAGCGTCGAGGTCGCGTAAAGATATCCTGTCATACCGCTAGCCCGCCGTAAATATTTCAGATCAACGCCTGGTGGACGCCTGGTCGGGAGCATTTGGAGGACGTCGTGCGTTGAACAGGCATGCCCCTCTTCGCGCTGCTGCTGCTCGGGATGTTCGCCGAGATCGCGGTCATGATCGCCGTCGGCAACGCCATCGGCGGCCTCTGGACGATCGCGTTGCTCCTGGCCGGCACCCTCGTCGGCCTGTCGCTGGTGCGCAGGCAGGGCGCGCAGACGATGGCAGCGTTCTCCGAGGCCGTGTGGAGGCGTCAGCAGCCGCACCAGGAGATGGCCGACGGAGTGCTCATCGCCGCGGCGGGCGCGTTGATCATGGTGCCGGGCTTCATCAGCGACGTGGCGGCGTTGTTCCTGCTCTTCCCGCCCACGCGCAAGCTCGTGAGCCGCCGGATCGCGCGCAAGGCCGAGGCGGCGGCGCTCAAGTTCGAGCACGAACGCCGTTTCGGGCGCGGCCAGGTCGTCGAGGGCGAAGTGATCGACGTCGACGCCGGTCCGGTGGTCGTCACCGAGCGGCGCGAACTGACGTGATCCGCGCGTACCGGCCCGCTGACCTGGACGCGCTCTACGACATCTGCCTCGACACCGGCAACGGTGGCCTCGGCGCGCGTCACCTGTTCGACGACCCGCGCGTGCTCGGGCACGTCCACGTCGGTCCGTACGTCGCGTTCGAGCCGGACCTGGCGTTCGTCGTGGAGGACGACCTAGGCATCTGCGGTTACGCGATCGCGGCGTCCGACACCGAGGCGTTCGAAGATCGCTGCGACCGCGACTGGTGGCCTGACCTGCGGGTTCGCTATCCGCTGACGGCGAAGGCGAACCGGGCCGTGCAGCTGATCCACCAGCCGTCGAAGGTCGATCTCATGCTCGCGCGCGACTACCCGGCGCACATGCACGCCAACTTGCTGCCACGGGCGAAGGGCAAGGGGTTCGGCGGTGCGCTCGTACGGACCGTGCTGGAACGTCTCGAGAAGGGCGTCCACGTGCACGTACGCCACCACAACACACACGCGATCGGCTTCTGGGAACACCTCGGTTTCCGCGTGATCGACTCCGCGGAGAAACTGGTCCTAGGGTTGCGCCTCTAATCCTGCCTGCGGAACAGCCGGACCACGTTGTCTGCGCCTCCGGTGGCGAGCAGGCCGTCCGGCAGATCTTCCTCGCCGCTGCCGACCGCGAGCACCGTGTTGTCGAGGAAGACGGCGCCGCACACGTCCTTGAACGTGGCGACGGTCTTGCGGCTGCCGGTGTCCCGAACGTGCAGGACGTCGTCGTTCGACCAGAGGGCGATGTACTCGCCGTCCGTGGATCAGGCGAGAAGGTTCTTCAGCAGCAGCTCGAAGTCGACGACCTCACGCCCGGCCGGCACCGCGGCGTACGTGGACCGCAGGAACCGGTCCAACTCCTCGGCCGACATGTGGAACACCGCGTGCGAGTCCTCGGTGAAGAGCTCCAGCACGAGCACGTCCCCGCCCTCCGGCCGCAGCCGCACGTCCCCGAGGCCGGTCGGCGCCAGCAGGCCGTCCGCGAGCAACTCGCGTCCAACCAGCCAGGTCGACTCCTGGTCACGTGCCTGAAAGCGCATCGTCACTGCGTGCGGATCGTCTGAGCGGTACTGGAGGTCGACGTTCATCGGCTCGATGGAGCCGTCCGGCCGAACGAACTCAACGACGGTCACGGTGCCGACACGAGTCTCGTTGAACATCGTCGTTCCTCCTCCGCAGTGAGGGTGCTGCACTCCACACGGACACCGTCTGGGATCGGTTCAAAGCTTTCTCGAACTTCTTCTGTGGGTACCTGAAGTCGCATGACGGTCTACGGCATCCACGCATCACACGAGCAGATACACCCCGTCGGCCTGCTCACCGCCGTCCGCAGGGCCGAGGAGGCCGGGTTCGGCGCGGCGATGAGCTCCGACCACTTCTCACCGTGGAGTTCGCGCCAGGGCCACTCCGGGTTCGCCTGGTCGTGGCTGGGCGCTGCACTGCAGGCCACCGCGCTGCCGTTCGGCGTGGTCACGGCCCCCGGCCAGCGCTACCACCCGGCGATCAGCGCCCAGGCGATCGGCACCCTCGCCGCGATGTTCCCCGGCCGGTTCTGGGCCGCGCTCGGCACCGGTGAGGCGAGCAACGAGCACGTCACCGGCGACGGCTGGCCGCGCAAGGACGTCCGCACGGCCCGGCTGCGCGAGTGCGTGGACGTCATCCGCGCGCTGCTCTCCGGCGAGGAGGTCAGCCACGACGGCCTGGTCACCGTCGACCGCGCCCGGCTCTGGACGTTGCCGGACGAGGTGCCGCTGCTGGTCGGCGCCGCCGTGAGCCCCCAGACCGCCAGATGGTGCGCCGAGTGGGCCGACGGGCTGATCACCGTCAACGCGCCGCCTGCCCGGTTGCGCGAGGTCGCGGACGCCTACCGGGACGCCGGCGGCAGGGGCAAGCTCCATCTGCAGGTGCATCTGAGTTGGGCTGAAGACGACGACTCCGCTCTCGCGATCGCACACGAGCAGTGGCGCACCAACGTGTTCCGTCCACCGGTCTGCTGGGACCTGGAGCTGGCGGAGCACTTCGACGTCGTCGCCGAGCACGTCACGCCGTCGGAGGTCGCCGAGGTCGTCGACGTGTCCGCGGACCTGAAGTGGCACACCGAGCAGCTGTTCCAGTACGCCTCGATGGGCTTCGAGGAGATCTACCTGCACCACGTGGGCCAAGACCTGATGCCGTTCATCGACGCGTTCGGCGAGCACGTCCTTCCGGAGGTGACGAAGTGATCCGCACGTCTGACGTCTGGTGGAAGAATGCCGTCCTCTACTGCCTGGACGTGGAAACGTTCTCCGACAACGGCTTCCGCGGCGCTACCGAACGCATCGACCACCTCCACTCACTCGGCGTCACATGTGTGTGGCTGATGCCGTTCTACCCAACGCCCGAACGCGACGACGGCTACGACATCACCGACTTCTACGGCGTCGACCCGCGCCTGGGCTCGCTCGGCGACTTCGTGGAGTTCGTGCGCGCGGCCCGCGACCGCGGCCTGCGCGTCATCGCCGACCTCGTCGTGAACCACACGTCCGACCAGCACCCGTGGTTCCACGACCCGGACAAGCGCGACTGGTACGTCTGGGCCGACGAGCCGCAGACCGACGGCCCGCAGGGGATCACCTTCCCGGACAAGGAGAACTCGCTCTGGGAGTACTCGGAGGAGGTCGGGAAGTACTACCTGCACCGCTTCTACAAGCACCAGCCCGACCTGAACGTGTCCAACCCCGAGGTCCGCGACGAGATCGCGCGCATCATGGGCTTCTGGATGGAGCTCGGGCTGAGCGGGTTCCGCGTCGACGCCGTCCCGTTCCTGCTGGAGCACAACGACGCCGCCGACGCGCTGTCGTTGCCCGACCCGCACGACTACCTCACCGACCTGCGGGCGTTCCTCAACCGCCGCAACGGCGAAGGCGTGCTGCTGGGCGAGGTGAACCTGCCGTACAAGGACACGATGGCCTACTACGGCCAGGGCGTGGGCGACGAGCTGACGATGTGCTTCGACTTCATCGGCATGCAGGCGATGTACCTGGCCCTGGCACGGCAGTCGAGCGGCCCGCTGGCCAAGGCGCTGCAGGAACGCCCGCAACCACCCCGCGACGGCCACTGGGCGACGTTCGTCCGCAACCACGACGAGCTGACGCTGGACAAGCTGCCGGAGGACGAGCGCCAGGAGGTCTTCGACGCCTTCGGCCCGGACCCGTCGATGCAGCTCTACGGCCGCGGCCTGCGCCGACGGTTGCCGAGCATGCTCAACGGCGACCAGCGCCGGATCCGCATGGTCTACAGCCTGCTCTTCACGCTCCCCGGCACGCCGGTGCTGTTCTACGGCGAGGAGCTCGGCCTGGTGGAGGACGTGTCGCTGGAAGGCCGGCTCGCGGTGCGCGTACCGATGGACTGGGAAGCCGAGAAGGCGCAGCGCCACGACCCCGACTCGCTGCTGGTGTACCTGCGCAGGCTCGTCCAGCTCTACCGCGAGTGCCCGGAGCTGGCGTGGGGCGACTTCCAGGTGCTCGACGCCGGCGACCCGAAGGTGTTCGCCCACCGCGCCGACTGCGACGGCGGCACGGTGATCGTGGTGCACAACTTCGCGAACGAGGACATCACCGTGCGAGTTCCGGCGGACGGGGTGCTCACGGATCTGCTGACCGGTGGGAAGGTGCGGCCGGCGAAGTCCGGTGCCAAGATCGATCTCGCGCCCTACGACTGCCGTTGGTTCCGCCTGATCACCGAGTGATGCTTGCGGTTTCTTAGCGCTTCACGTGAAGATATTGTCGAGACAGCGTCGTCGACCGAAGGATTTTCAGGTGAGCGCGTACGGACTGCACCGCGTCCTCGAGCCCAGGGGTGTGCTGCCCCAGCAGGCGTGGCGGCTGGACGCGGAACCCGTCCCCGCCGCCGACGAGGTGATCGTCGCGGTCGAGCGGCTCAACCTGGACGCGGCCTCGTTCCGGCAGCTCAGGGAGGCGCACGGCAGCGGCGACGCGGTGCGGCAGGCCGTGCTCGACATCGTCGGCGAGCGCGGGAAGATGCAGAACCCCGTCACCGGGTCGGGCGGCATGCTGCTCGGCACCGTGCTGGAGGTGGGGCCGGAGTCGCCGCTCGGGCTCAAGGCCGGCGACCGGATCGCGACGCTGGTCAGCCTCACGCTGACGCCGTTGAAGATCAACGACGGGCTGCAGGACTGGAGCGGCGAGGACGAGCAGGTGCCGTGCCGGGGAACGGCGGTGTTGTTCGGGCGGTCCATCGCGGCCGTGTTGCCTGATGACATGTCCAACGAGCTGGCGCTCTCTGTTCTGGACGTGTGTGGTGCACCGGCGCTGACGGACCGTGTCGTGCGCAAGCACCCTGGTGCTGATGTGCTCGTTCTTGGCGGTGGGGGTAAGTCCGGGTCGCTCTCTCTCGCGGCGGCACGTCAGGCGGGTGCGCAACGTCTTGTCGCTCTCGTGCCGACGGAGAAGGAGGCCGAGCAGGTTCGCAAGTCCGGTCTCGCGGACGAGGTCGTGATCGCGGACGCGCGCAACCCCGTCGCTGTTGCCGAGGCGGTGGGCAAGCAGGTCGATGTCACTGTCGTGTGTGTGGACGTGCCTGGGTGTGAGCACGGCGCGATCCTCGCGACGGCGGACGGCGGCACGGTGATCTTCTTCTCCATGGCCACGTCGTTCAGCGCCGCGGCACTCGGTGCCGAGGGGCTGGCCGCGGACGTGGAGATGCTGGTCGGCAACGGCTATGTGCCCGGTCACGCCCAGTTCGCGTTGGACCTGGTCCGGACGCAGGCGGGTGTGCGGGCGCTGTTCGAGCAACGGCAGACTGCGTGACGTGAGTACGCAACTTTTGGTCGGCGGCCGCATCTACGCACCGGATGCGACGGCCATGGCCGTCACGGACGGCGTCGTCGTCTGGATCGGACAGGACTCCGTAGGCCGTGCGCTGCACCCCGACGCGGAGGTCGTCGAGCTCAACGGGGCGTTTGTCGCGCCCGCGTTCGTCGACGCCCACGTGCACGCCACGAGCGCCGGACTGCTCCTGACCGGCCTCGACCTGACGAAGACGTCCTCTGTGGACGAACTGCTCCAGCAGGTGCGCGAGGCGGAAGGCCCCCTGGTGTGGGGGCACGGCTGGGACGAGACGCGCTGGCCGGAGAACCGTCCGCCGACGCGTGCCGAGATCGACGAGGCCGCGCAGGGCAAGACGGTCTACCTGTCGCGCATCGACGTGCACTCGGCGCTCGTGTCGTCGGACCTGATCACTGACGACGTCCGTGACGCCGACGGCTTCTCGGACCAGGGCCCTCTCTCGCGTGCCGCCCACCACCACGTGCGCGGTACGGCGAAAGCGGCCATCACGCCCGAACAACGCCAAGCCGCCCAACGGGCGTTCTTACGTCACGCCGCGTCGATGGGCATCGCGTCCGTACACGAGTGCGCCGGACCGGACATCTCCGGCGAGGGCGACCTGCGCGAGCTCCTCGCGTTGGACGAAGGCCCCGAGGTCGTCGCCTACTGGGGCGCCCACGAGCTGCCCGGCGTCCCCGTCCGCGGCCTCGCCGGCGACCACTTCGTCGACGGCGCGATCGGCTCCCGCACGGCCGCGCTGGTCGAGCCGTACGCCGACGCGGACACGTGCGGCGCGCTCTACCTGGACGGTCAGCAGATCGCGGACCACCTGGTCAAGTGCACCGAGCTGGGTGTGCAGGCGGGGTTCCACGTCATCGGCGACGCCGGCATGGCCGCGATCGTCGACGGCTTCGAGCGGGCCGAGAAGGTGCTCGGCGCTCCGGCCCTCGCGAGCGCCCGCCACCGCCTCGAACACGTCGAGATGGTGTCCGAGGACCAGGCCCGCAAACTCGCCGGGTGGGGCGTCATCGCCTCCGTCCAGCCGCTGTTCGACGCGGAGTGGGGCGGCCCCACCGGCATGTACGTCCAGCGCCTCGGTGCCGAACGCGGAGTGGGGCTGAACCCCTTTTCCCGTCTCGCGGCGGCGGGCGTGGTGCTGGCGTTCGGCTCGGACGCGCCGGTGACCGCGATCGACCCGTGGGCCGCGGTGAAGGCAGGTGTGCACCACCGGACCGAGGGCTATGGCATCTCCCCGCGCGCGGCGTTCACCGCACACACACGTGGTGGCTGGCGCGCGGCGGGCGTGGACGACGGTGTGACCGGCACGCTCCAGCCCGGCGCACCTGCGACGTACGCGGTGTGGGAGACCGGCGACCTGGTCGTGGCAGGCAGTGACTCGCGGGTGCAGCGCTGGTCGCTCGACCCGCGGTCCGGTGTGCCCGGACTGCCTGACCTGACCGGTCCGGCGCCCGTCTGCGTGCGGACCGTGCTGAACGGCCGGACCATTTACGAGAGGAAGTGACTCATGGCGTTGCTCGACCTCGACCCGAAGGTGGTCGCCACCGCGCGGAAACTCGCCGCGCGGGCGGCCGAACCGGTGGTGTCCATCGCGAAGGCGCACACCACCGTTGCGGTCGAGCGCGCCACCCTTCGTCTGGCCGGCATCACCGGTGCGGACTCCACGCACCGCGCCGGTGACGTGCCGTGGGTCAACCGCGTGATCGACACCGTCCGCGAGCAGTGCGGGCTGGAGCACGGGGTGGTGCTTCCGGCGTTCCACGCGCTCAAGGAGCACGACCTCGGCACGCTCACGGAGCTCGCGGAGGCCACGGCGGCCGGCCAGATCCAGTTCAGGATCCCCGAGAAGAAGGACCTCACGGCTGCCAAGAAGGCTGCCACGAGCGCCGTCGCCAAGGGGCTCAAGACCGTTGACCGCAACCGGGCCCAGCGCGACAAGCTGGTCCAGAAGCTCGGTGACCCCGCGCAACGGCCGTGGATCTACCTCATCGTCGCGACCGGCGACATCGACGAGGACGTGGTCCAGGCCCAGAACGCGGCACGGGCGGGCGCGGACATCATCGCGGTGATCCGGTCGACCGGGCAGAGTCTGCTCGACTACGTGCCGGAAGGCGCCACGCACCACGGGTTCGCCGGCACGTACGCCACGCAGGAGAACTTCCGGATCATGCGGGCGGCGCTCGACGACGTGTCGAAGGAGGTCGGCCGGTACGTGCGGCTGACCAACTACGCGTCCGGGCTGTGCATGCCGGAGATCGCGGTGCTGGCGGGCCTGCAGAGGCTCGACATGATGCTGAACGACTCGATGTACGGCATCCTGTTCCGCGACATCAACCCGATCCGGACGTTCGTCGACCAGCGCTTTTCCCGGCAGGTCCACGCGCGCGCCGGCATCATCATCAACACCGGCGAGGACAACTACCTCACCACCGCCGACGCCGTGGACGCCGCGCACACCGTCACGGTCTCCCAGCTCCTCAACGAGCACTTCGCCCACGAGGCGGGACTGCCCGACCACCTGCTGGGCCTCGGGCACGCGTTCGAGATCAACCCGAAGGTGCCCGACTCGTTCCGGCTGGAGCTCGCGCACGCGCTGCTGGCCAGGGAGCTCTTCCCGGACGCGCCGCTCAAGTGGATGCCGCCGACCAAGCACATGACCGGCGACGTCTTCAACGGCTACCTGCTGGACGGGTTCTTCAACCTCGCGGGTGTCCTGACAGGACAGTCCATCCTGCTCGTCGGCATGATGACCGAGGCCGTCGTGACGCCGTTCCTGTCCGACCGCGACCTCGCCCTGCAGAACGTCCGGTACGTGCTCAACGCGGCGGGCAGCCTCGCGGAGGACTTCCGGCCCGCGCCGGACGGGCTCATCGTCAAGCGCGCGCACCAGGTGCTCGGTGAGGCGGTGGACCTGCTCGAACGCATCGTCGACGACGGTCTGCTCAACGCGATCGCGGACGGCACGTTCGGCCTCATGAAACGCCCTGCGGACAAGGGCAAGGGCGCGGACGGAGTCATCGAGAAGGCATCGGCGTACTTCAACCCGGCGAGCGAGATGCTGGAGGCCCAGGCATGAGCAGCAGGTACGTGAGGCCGTACGGCGACACCACCGGCGACGGCATGATCCAGACGTCGTTCACGCTGCCGATCCCCTACGGCCCCAAGGCGGACGGCGCGGCGCAGCAGCTCGCGAACAAGATGGGCATGGACCCCGCGATGGTGGTCCACTCGAACCCGATCGGCGACGACTTCACGTTCTTCGTCGTCTACGGCTCGGTCAAGCACATCGTGGACCTGGACGAGGTCAAGGTCGTCGAGCGCGAGTACCCGCTGCTGTCACCGTCCGAAGTGAACACCACGCTCAAGAAGGTGTTGCGGCGCAAGCTTGTCGTCGTCGGCGGCTGCATCGGCACCGACGCCCACACCGTCGGCATCGACGCGATCCTCAACATCAAGGGCTTCGCGGGGGAGAAGGGCCTGGAGTACTACCGCGAGCTCAAGGTCGTGAACCTCGGCGCGCAGGTCTCCGTCCCCGAACTGGTCCGCAGCGCTCGCGCGGAGAAGGCCGACGCCGTGCTGATCTCCCAGGTCGTCACGCAACGGGACGCGCACATCCTGAACACGCAGGAGATGTCCGCGGCGTTCCGCGAGGCGATGGGGGACAAGCGCCCGCTGCTGGTCGCGGGCGGGCCGCGGTTCGACCCGCTGATGGCCGCCGAACTGGGCGTTGATCGGGTTTTCTCCCGGGGTACCACGCCGGGTGAGGTCGCGAGCTACCTGGTGCACGCGATGCAGGAGAAGAAGGGGGTCGCCGCGTGAGCGGGGCTTTGGTCGAAGGTTTTTCCGTGACGCACCGGCGTTACGTGCCGCACTCGCACGCGCACTACGGAGGCAATCTGGTCGACGGCGCCTACGGGCTCGGCATGTTCGGTGACGTCGCCACCGAGCTGCTCATCCACACGGACTCCGACGAAGGGCTGTTCGCGGGGTACAGCTCCGTCGAGTTCGCGGCGCCGATCCAGGCCGGTGACGTCGTCGAGGCGACGGCGACGCTGGTGCGCATCGGGAAGCGGTCGCGTGAGATCGAGTTCGAGGCACGGGTGGTGTGCCGTTCCGCGCCCGAACGCGGTCCTTCCGCGGCGGACGTGCTCGCTGAGCCGATCGTCGTAACGCGCGCTCGTGGCACCGTCGTCGCGCCGAAAGCCGCCGAATAACAAGAAAATCTCGACCGAACCGGTGGGCGTCCTGCTCCGAATCCCTGGCTGTTGGAAGGGAGCAGGACAATGCCAACTGGCAACAAACAGCGATTACGCCGGGGTGCGATCGCCGCTGCCGTCATCGCGACGGCGGCGGCGATACCCGCGGCGCAAGCGTCGAGCCACCGCGAGGCACCGCTGATCGCGGCGGACCCGGCCGTCGACAACACCGACGTGTACGCCTTCACCAGTCCCGACAGACCTGACACCGTCACGCTCGTCGCGAACTGGTTCGGGTTGCAGGAACCCAACGGTGGCCCCAACTTCTACCCGTGGGCCACGGACGCCCGCTACGACCTCAACATCGACGCCGACGGCGACGCGGTGCCGGACAAGACCTTCCGGTTCACGTTCAAGACCGACGACCGGCGCGGCACCAAGACCTTCCTCTACAACAACGGGCCCGTCACCTCGATCAACGACGACAACCTGTTGTTCCGCCAGAACTACGACCTCGAACTGGTCGAGGGCAACAAGACCACGCCGTTGGTGCGCAACGGACGTGCGGCGCCTTCGAACACCGGACCCGCGTCGTTCCCGAACTTCGCGGCGATCAGGGACCAGGCGACCGCGAAGATCCCCGGAGGCGGTCAGGTCTACGTCGGTCCGTCGGAGGACTCGTTCTTCCTGGACCTGCGGGTGTTCGACCTCCTCTACGGCGGAAACCTCAAGGAGGTCAACCAGGACACGTTGATGGGCTACAACGTCAACACCATCGCCCTCCAGCTGCCGAAGACCATGCTGGCGTTGAAGGGCGACCCGAAGCGCAACCCGGTGATCGGCGTGTGGAGCGACACCGAGAAGCGCACTCTCAAGCTCGACCCCGGCAAGGCGACCTCGCAGGGCAACTTCGTGCAGGTGTCGAGGCTGGGCAACCCGCTGGTCAACGAGGTGGTGTCCTCGGCGGCCATCAAGGACGCGTTCAACGGGCTCGAACCCGTCAACGACGCGAAGGTGCAGGCGTTGCTGGACCGGGTGAACGATCCGGAGCTGGCCCGGCTGATCCAGCAGATCTACGGCATCCCGGCGCCGAAGACGCCGCGAGCCGACCTGGTGGAGATCTTCCTGACCGGGATCACCACGAAGGCGGGCGGCCCGATCAAGGCCGATCTCAACTCGCAGCTGAACAACGCCGACGTGGACCCGAAGAGGTTCCAGCCGTCGGAGATGTTGCGGCTCAACATGTCCACGCCGGTCACGAAGGAACCGAACCGGCTCGGCGTGCTCGGCGGTGACCTGCAGGGCTTCCCGAACGGCCGCAGGCTCGCCGACGACGTGGTCGACATCGAGATCCAGGCCGTGGAGGGCGCGGCGCTGACCGGCAAGCTCGTGCCGGCGCTCGCCAAGGGCGACAAGGTGGACAAGAACAACGTCCGCTTCGGAGACAAGTTCCCGTACGTCGGACTGCCGAGCAACAGGGCGATCAACTCCAACTGAGTCGAGGGTGCCTGACATGTGGAAAACCATTCCGCTGCTGGCAGCCGTCCTGGCTGTTGCCGCCTGCGCCTCCCCGCAGGCGGCAACCCCCGCCGCCACGCAGACTTCTTCCTTGCAGCGCAACGCCGAGTCGTTGCAGGCCAAGCTCCGCCGGACCCCGAAGGACGCCGCGGCCTGGGCCCAGCTCGGTGCCACGCACGTCGAGCTGGCCCGCGTCACGTTCGACCCCCAGCACTACACACGCGCCGAGCGCGCGCTCACCGAGTCGTTGCGGCTCAAGCCCGAGAGCAACGGTGAGGCGTTCATCGGCCGTGGTGCGCTCGCCAACGCCAAGCACGACTTCACGACCGCCCGCGACTGGGGCCGGCGCGCGGTGACCGCGTTGCCGGACTCGGCGCAGGCCCAGGGCGTCCTGGTCGACGCACTGACGCAACTCGGTGACGACGCCGGTGCTTCCGTTGCCCTGCAACGCATGCTCGACCTGCGGCCCGGTGTCGCGTCGTTCACCCGCGCCGCCTACCACTTCGAGCTGCACGGCCGTCTGGACGAGGCGCGCGAGGCGATGCGGCGGGCACTGGAGTCCGCCACGTCACCGGACGAGGCCGAGTTCTGCCGCCTCCACCTGGACGAGCTGGAGGGTCGGACCGGCGCTCTGGAGACCTACCGCGCACTGGTGTCGAAGGCGCCGTCGCCGGAGCACCTCGTGAAGTACGGCAAGGCTCTGGACAAGGCGGGCAAACCGCAGGAAGCGCGGGCGCAGTACGACCTCGCGTTGCAGCAGTTGCGCGCGTTGGGCGGTGACGACCTCACCGCCGCCCTGATCGCCGCCGATCACGGCGACCCCGCGGAGGCGTTGCGGTTCGCGGAGAAGGAGTGGGCGAAGCGGCAGAGCGTCTTCACCGCCGACGCGCTGGCGTGGGCGCTGCACGTCAACAAACGGTCCGCGGAAGCGCTGCCGTACTCGGACAGGGCGGTCGCGCTCGGGTGGCGGGACCCGGAGGTCCTGCGGCACCGCGAGGCGATCCTGGGGAGCCTGCGATGAGGGTGTTCTTGCTGGTGGTGTTCGGAATGCTGCTGATGGGCGGCGTCGCGCAGGCGCACCCGCTGAGCAACCTCAGCGTCAACCACTACGACGGCCTGCGGGTGTTCCCCGATCGGATCGAGCTGCGGTCCGTCGTGGACAGCGCCGAGATCCCCACCCTGCAGGACCGGGACTTCGTCGACGCCCGCAAGCGGTGCGCCGAACGCTCGAAGTCGTTGAACGCCATGGCGGACGAGCAGGAGCTGCGGTTCGAGGTGCGCGACGCCGACGTCGTGCTACCGCCCGGTGAGGCTGGCCTGCCCACGATGCGTTTGACCTGCGAGTACACCGCGCTGCTGCCGGTGCGCGGCGAGGTCGAGGTGACGTTCAGCGACTCCTACCTCAAGGACAAGCCGGGCTGGCGGGAGATCACCGTCGTCGGCGTCGACATGACGGTGTCGGGCGCGCCGTCGGAGTCGGTCAGCAACGAGCTGCGCACCTACCCGGACGACCTGCTGTCGTCGCCGCTCGACGTGCGGGCGGTCCGGTTCGTCGCTCGACCGGGTGAGGGCACCGTCGTGGCCCCGCCCGGCGCACTGGGAGAAGCCACGAAGGCGGCCGTCGGACTGGTGGGTGATCTCACCCCGGTGGTCGGAATCGGTGCGGTCCTGCTGTCTCTGGTGCTGGGCGCGTCTCATGCCGCGCTGCCCGGCCACGGCAAGACCGTGATGGCCGCCTACCTGGCGGGTTCGAGGGGTACCCGCCGCGACGCACTCCTCGTCGGAGCCACGGTCACCATCACCCACACGGCGGGAGTCTTGGTGCTGGGGCTGCTGCTCAGCGTGTCCAGCGTGATCGCCGGCGAGTCAGTTCTGCGCTGGCTCGGCGTGGCGAGCGGTCTGCTGGTCGCGGTGATCGGAGGAGTGCTGCTCCGCTCGGCGGTGCGTTCCCGTGGCCGGAAGCGGCACGACCACGGGCATGGTCATGGGCACGGTCATGGACACGGCCACGGTCATGGTCATGGGCACCGCCGGGCGGGGCTCGTCGGAATGGGAGTCGCGGGCGGCCTGGTGCCGTCGCCGTCCGCGCTGGTCGTCCTGCTGGGCGCCATCGCGCTGGGCCGCACGTGGTTCGGCGTGGTGCTGGTGCTCGCGTACGGCCTGGGCATGGCGGCGACGCTGACCGCGGCTGGCCTGCTCCTGGTCTCGCTGCGGGACCGCTTCGGGCCACGCCTGGCCCGGTTCCGCAGGTTCGCGGACTTCTCGCCGCTGGGCACGGCGGCGCTGGTGATGCTCGTAGGAGTCGGTCTGGCCACACGTGCGCTGGCCGGTTAGCAGAGAAGAGAGAACGATGAAGAAGCTGATCGTGTTCGTGTTCGCGGCACTCGCGTTGACCGCCTGCACGTCGCAAAGCGGGGCTACCGCCCAGTTCAACGACGAGCAGCAGGGTGACATCGCGTGCATGAGACACCAGGACCAGACACCGGGGGAGGAGTACTTCGACGAAGGGAACTGGGACACCGTCGTCTCGTTGTCCATCCTTCGCTACTACACGACGAACGGCGCAAAGCCCTACTGCGACGGGAAAGCCGCCACCGAGGCCGACCAGGGCTGGCGCAGGCTCTACGTGCAGATGGGTGCGGACCAGACCAACCTCCGCTGATTCGACCGCAACCTCCGCCCCACTCCTCCGTTGGTCAATACAGAGGTAGTTACACGTCGGGGAGGACGGGACGCAGTGAAGATCGACCACCACGGGGACATGCCTCCGTACGAGCAGGTGCGGGTGCATTACGCGCACGCGATCTCGAACCGAGAACTGCCGGTGGGCGCCAAACTGCCTACCGTGCGCGCACTGGCGAAAGACCTGGGTCTGGCCGTCAACACGGTGGCGCGCGCCTACCGTGAGCTGGAGGAGGCCGGCCTCGTCGAAACGCGGGGCCGGGCGGGGACCGTGGTGAGCGCGAACGGGGACAACAACCGCGAGCGCGTTCGTGCGGCGGCGGCCCAGTACGCGGCGATGTCCGCGGAACTGGGTCTTTCGTCGCACGAGGCCATCGAGATCGTCCGCGCCGCGCTGCGCACCTGACGCTCACTCGGTGTGACGGCGGGAGCGGTGCCGCGACGCGTGGACGAACGGCGGGCCGCTACCGGCTCACAGCTGACTCGGCAAGCCGGATGTTCAGCTCCACCTGCCACTTCGTCTTCATCCGCTCGACCCGCGGGTCGGTGACGAAGGCTTCGTAGCGGCACGCGAAGTGGTCACCGCCCGGCCCGTCCTGCCGGTCGAGCGCGTGACCGTTGTCGCGCGTCCACTCCAGCAGCAGCTTGTTCGCCCGTCGCGCGTGGTTGACGTACGTGAGACAGGCGTAGCGGCCCGCTGGCAGGACACCGGGCCGCACCCGGTCGTCACCTTCGTGGGGCTCTGGGACGACGAGGCCGACCTCCATGTCCATGGGGCCGTTCATGTCGATCACGTGCAACCGGTGGAAGAGCCTGCCGGGACCCCACGTGCAGAGCTCGTCCATCAGCGTGTTGCGGACGGCGAGCATGCCGCGGAACGGGGTGGTCACCCGGATGCCCACGTAGTGGATCTCCGGCTTGGACACGACTCGCGGACCTTCGACGATCTCCACCCCTGGACGCTAACAGTCACCCGTTCGCGTACCTGCCCATTCGTCTTGACAGAGCTAGGCTGCCCGGTAGATCGTGAATAACTGACTCGTCAGTCAATTTAGGAGTGCACGATGGGGCGGACCGTCAGAGACGGCCTGCGGCTCACGGCCGACCAGGAGCAGTTCGTCGAACTGGCGAGGGAGTTCGCCGCCAGGGAGATCCGCCCGCGGGCACGTGCCGTCGACGAGGCGGACGTCGAGTCGCCGCTCGACCTCTGGAAGAAGGCCTCCGAGCTCGGACTGACCTCGTTCATGATCCCCGCGAAGGCCGGCGGCGGTGGCGTCACCGACCTGCTCACGCAGGTGCTGATCCAGCAGGAGCTGTGCCACGGCGACATCGGCATCGGCAACCTGATCACGTCCAACGGCTTCTTCAGCGCGCCGGTCGAGCACCTCGGCACGCCCGAGCAGCAGGAGCGGTTCCTCGGTCCACTCGGGGCGCCCGAACCGCCGCTCACCGCCGTCGCGGTCACCGAGCCGGGCAGTGGTTCGGACGCGGCGAGCATCCAGACGTCCGCCGTGCGCGACGGTGACTCGTACGTCCTCAACGGACAGAAGACCTGGATCTCCAACGCGCCCTACGCGGAGATGTTCGTGATCTTCGCGACCGTCGACCCGGCGCTGCGATCCCGTGGCGTCACGGCTTTCGTGGTGCCGCGCGACACTCCTGGGCTCGCGGTGGGGCCGCCGTTCCGGAAGATGGGGCAGCGCGCGATCGTCAACGCCGAGGTGTTCCTCGACGACGTGCGCGTGCCCGTGGAGAACCGGCTCGGCGAGGAGGGTCAGGCGTTCGCGGGTCTGATGCGGACGTTCGACGCCTCGCGGATCCTCATCGGCGCGGCCACGACCGGACTCGCCCGTGCCGCACTGGATTTCGCGACCACCTACGCCCGTGAACGGGAGCAGTTCGGCGTGCCGATCATCCGGCACCAGGCCGTGGCGTTCCGGCTCGCGGACATGGCCACGCGCGTCGACACGTCGCACCTGCTGACCGTGCGCGCGGCGACCCTCTACGACGCCGGGTGTTCGGTGACGCAGGAGTCGGCGATGGCCAAGCTCGTCGGCTCGGAGAACGCGATGTGGTGCACGCACGCGGCGGTGCAGACGCTGGGCGGGTACGGCTACTCCCGCGAGTACCCCGTCGAACGCTGGATGCGCGACGCGAAGCTCGAGGAGATCGAGGAAGGCACCTCGGACATCCAGCGTCTCGTCATCTCCCGCGGTCTCGGTGCGAGATGATCTTCTCCGATCCCGCGTCCGTCGCGGTCGTCGGCGCCAGTGACGATCCCTCCAAGTGGGGCCACTGGCTCGCGCGCGGGGCGTTGATCGGCCGCTCACGCCGAGCGGTGCACCTGGTGAACCGCAGTGGTGGCCTGGTGCTCTCGGAACCGACCGTGCGGTCGCTGTCCGAACTGGCCGAGCCGCCGGAGCTCGTGGTGCTGGCCGTTCCCGCGGCGCACGTGCCGGCGGTGGTGGACGAGGCGCTGGCGGTCGGCGTGCGCGGGTTCGTCGGCATCCCGGCGGGAATCGACGACCGCGTGATCTGCCGGATCCGTGAGGCGGGCGCCCGTCTGCTGGGCCCGAACTGCCTGGGCGTGTTCGACGCGGCGACGTCGTTGCACCTGGCGTGGGGCCGGTTCCAGCCGGGTTCGCTGGGCGTGGTGTCGCAGAGCGGGCAGGTCGGCCTGGAGATCGCCGGGCTCGCGGCGGCCTCGGGGATCGGGGTCTCGCGGTTCGTCTCGGTGGGCAACCAGGCGGACGTGACGGCGGCGGAAGCGTTGCTGGACCTGGTTTCCCACGACCTGACCACGGTGGTGGGGGTCTACCTGGAGAGCTTCGGGCCGGGGATCGTCGACGCCATGGCGCAGCTGCGCGCCGCCGGGAAACCCGTGGTGCTGCTGACAGTCGGCGCGTCCGTCGCCGGACGGGAAGCCGCTCGCACGCACACCGGTTCGCTGACGTCCTCCGTGGACGTGGTGGACGCGGCGTGCCGAAGAGCCGGCGCGGTGCGAGTGACGACGCCGGCCGCGCTGGTCGACCTCGCGGCGGTGCTGTCGTCCAACGTGCCGCGCGGTGGCAGGGTCGGGGTGATCTCCGACTCCGGCGGTCAGGGTGCGATCGCGGCGGATCTCGTGGTGGATGCTGGTTTGACGGTGCCTGCTCTGTCCGCTGTGGACGGTCTGCCGATGGGTGCGTCGAGGCGGAACCCGATCGACCTCGCGGGGGCGGGGGAGCGGGACCTGATGAACTACGCCCGCGCGGTCGAGGTCCTGGTGCGCGGCGGTGAGGTGGACGCGGTCGTGCTGTCCGGCTACTTCGGCAGCTACGGCGCGGACACGCCGTCGCTGGAGGCCGCCGAGGTGGCCGTGGCCGAGCGGATTTGTTTTCTGGCAAGGGACACTCCGGTCGTGGTGCACAGCATGTGCGCGGAGTCCGCGGCGGTGCGCGCGCTCAGGGCTGGTGGAGTGCCGGTGCAGCTCACGATCGAACGAGCGGTGGCCGCGTTGGGGCACGTGAAGCGGTTCGGTTCTCCTCCGGTGGTCGTACCGTCGCGTGCCACGCCGGTTGCGCCGTACCGGCCCGGCTACCTCGCCGCCCGCGACCTCCTGAGCTTCGTCAGGTTCCCCGAAGCCCGCGCCGTCACGAGCCTCGCCGACATCGCGGCCACCACGCTCCGGCCCCCGTACGCGCTCAAGGCCGACTGGCTCGCCCACAAGACCGAGCACGGCGGCGTCGCGATCAACCTCTCCGATCCCGCCGCGGCGTTCGAGGACATGCGGGCCAGGCTGGGCCCCGGCACCTACGTCCTGGAGGAGATGGACACCCGCGAGCACACCGTCGAGCTGATCATCGGCGCGAAGCGGGACCCCTCGTTCGGCCCGGTGGTCCTCGTCGGAGCGGGCGGCGTGCACGCGGAGCTGTTCAGGGACACCGCGATCGAGCTCGCGCCGGTGTCTCCCGCCACGGCGCGGGAGATGCTGGCACGCCTCGTCTGCGCCCCGCTCCTGACCGGCTGGCGCGGTTCCCCGGCCGCGGACGTGGAAGCGTTGGCCGAGGTCGTCGCCCAGGTCTCCGAGACGCTCGCGGCCAGGCCGGACCTCGCCGAGATCGAGCTCAACCCGGTGCGCGTGGGCCCGGACGGTGTGCTGGCCGTGGACGCGCTGATCGTCCCGTTGAACGACACGAGCGGCCAGCGCGTGGCATGAGCATGACCCAAACTCGCCTCAGCGGCGGCGAAGCGCTCGTGCGCGCCCTCGTCGCGCACGGCACCGAGCTGCTGTTCGGCATCCCCGGCACGCACAACCTAGGCATCTACCGCGCCCTGGCCGAACACGACGTCAGGCACGTGACCCCGCGCCACGAACAGGGCGCGGGCTTCGCGGCCGACGGCTACGCCCGCGTCACCGGCAGACCGGGCGTCTGCCTCACCACGAGCGGCCCGGCCGTGCTCAACGCCATGACCGCCGTGACCCAGTCGTACTCGGACTCCGTACCGGTGCTGCTGATCTCGCCGGGCACGCCCCTGCGCAACCCTGGCCGGGGCAACGGCACCCTGCACGAGGTCCGTCACCAGAGCGCCGGGCGCCTCCGAAGAGATCACCGCTCTCGCCGAACGCCTCGGCGCCCCGGTCGTGGCCACCGCCAACGGCAAAGGCACGTTCTCCGAACACCACCGGCTCTCCATCGGCGCGGGCCTGCACCACAAGGCCGTGGCGGACTTCGTGGCCGACTGCGACGTCGTTCTCGCCATCGGCACCGAACTGGCCTCGACAGACCTGTGGAACGGCCCGCTGAAGTTCCCCGGCGACCTCATCCGCATCGACGTCGACCCGGCCCAGATGATCACCAACGCCCTCCCGGACCACCGCCTGGTCGGCGACGCCAGAGCCACCGTCGAGGCCCTGAACCAACGCCTCGGCAAGGGAAGCCTGAGCGAGGAGGCGGTGAAGCGCGCCGAACGCTGGCAGAAGCTCTTCCGCAAACACGCCCGCACCCAAGGCGCCGCCTGGCTCCCGCTCGTCGAGGCCATGCGGGAAGTCCTGTCCCCAGGCGCGATCGTCGCCGGCGACAGCGCAATGGCCTGCTATTACGGCACTTTGTCGAACCTGCCCCTCGAAGGCCCCGCGAGCTTCCTGTACCCCACGGGTTTCGGCACCCTCGGCTACGGCCTGCCCGCCGCGATCGGCGCACAACTGGGAGCCCCGAACCGCCAGGTAGTGGCCCTGCACGGCGACGGCGGCGCGATGTTCACGTTGCCCGAGCTCGCCACCGCGGCCCAGGAACGGCTGGCCCTGCCCGTGATCATCTGCGACAACGGCGGGTACGGCGAGATCCGCCGCGAGATGGTGGAGCGCAGTGAGCCCGTGCACGGCGTGAACCTCCCGGGCGGCGACTTCGCCCTGGTGGCCAAAGGACTCAACTGTCACGGCGTGACGGTGGACGACGAGGGCAGGTTCGCCGCGGCACTGCGCAAGGCGTTCGCGGCGGACCGGCCCACCGTGATCCACGTGGTGGGCGACCTGGCAGGCGCCTGACCGTCCTTGTTTTGTCCGCAAATGAGCCGTCGTCGCGTGAGACCATCCCCCGATGGCGGAGGACGAGCTGAGATTCGGCATCCAAGCCCGCGGCTGGACGTCGATCACGGTCCTTCCTGCGGAGGTCAAGGACCTGCTGTGGGCCCAGGAACGGGCTGCGGACCTGCTGCCCTACCAGCTGCCGGGTGCCCGCAGACCGTCGCTCGGCACCGTCTACGTGCGGCAGGACGTGGGCAGCGGCCTCGACGATGCGCCGGCGGAGCAGCCGTCTACCCCGAAACTCGACGAACACGGGCAACTCGTCGAGTCACCTTCGGCGCCCGCCGCCGTCCGGGTGGCGGCACGCCCGCCTTCGAAACCGATGCAGGCGGCACTCGACAACGACGACCACCTGGTGATCACCGGCGGCCCCGGCCAGGGCAAGTCGACTCTCACGCTCCAGCTCACCGCCGACATCGTCAGGGCGTGGTCGGCACAGGGCGACGGAGACGCCGTCATCGCGGAGCCTGTGCTGCCCCTTCGGCTTCCGGCCCGTGTGCTGGCCGCACACCTCGGCCAGTCGATCTCCCAGACACTGGCCGGCAGCGCGTCCGCCGAGTACGGCCGGTACCTGAGCGGACCGCTCGATTCAGCAGTCTTCGCCCGCCGGGTGGACGGCTGCCGCTGGCTGCTGCTGATCGACGCACTGGACGAGATCGCCGACAGCGACGCCCGCGCCGAGATCGTGCACACCCTTGCCGCCTGGGCCGCCAAAGACCCCTATCGCGTCCTGCTCACCACGCGGCCTGCCGAAGGAGGGACTCTCGGTCCTCTGCAGCGCGCCGGCGCCGTGCGATACGAGCTTCTGCCGTTCGACGACGATGGGCTGCGCAGGTTCTCCGAGCACTGGTTCCGCGATGAGGATCTGACCCACAGGTTTCTCCTCCAGGTCCGCGAGGCCCACCTGTTCGAGTTGGTCACCGTGCCTTTGCTGGCCACCATCGCCGCGATCGTCTTCGAACAGCACGGCGAACGTCCGCTGCCGGGCAACCAGTTCCAGCTCTACGAGTCGTACCTCGCGTTCATCAGGTCGTCCCGTGCCGCACCGGAGGCATTCGAACGCCACTGCACGGCACTGGTCGAACATCTCGGCCGCACCAGGCTCCGCTCCGACATTCCGCTGACGACGGCCATCCGTGAGTGGGCGCGCTGCAACCAAGACGCTGGGACGGAAGAAGACATCGTCGCGCACCTCACGGCGATCGGCCCGTTCATCCCGCGCGGCGGCGACCTGACCTTCCTGCACCACAGCTTCGCCGAGCACGTCGCCGCCACAGCCGACGCCCGCGACCTCCCCGAGGAGTTCGACCCAGGTCATCCCGTCGTCGCCGAGCTGCTGCACAGGGCGAAACCGCTGGAGGAAGGACGGTTCGCGCGAGCGGTGCTCCTGCACTACACCCACTTGAACACCGGCCAGGCCGACGAGCTGCTTCGGTGGTTGCACGGCGGCACCTCTGACGACCACCTCCTCGCCGCGCGCTTGCTCGCCAGGCACCTGCCGGCCGGCGCACCTTTGATCGACGAGTTCCTGGCCACCGCGCGGGGCTGGGCAATGACCACCCAGTATCCGGCTGACCAGATCCTGGCGAGCGTCAGCCGCGCCACCCACCACCCCGGCCTGGCGGACTGGCTCGTAGGTCTCTTGCGCGACGAACTGGCACCTTGGCCGACCCGCGCCGAGGTGGCAACTGCGCTGGCTGGACGGTTGCGCGATCCCCGCGCAGGTGAGGCGATCGCGTTCCTGCGTTCCGCTGTCGATGACGTGTCGACTTCGGTAGATCATCGGTTGATCGCCGCGGAAGCATTGGCGGACTGCGGAAGCGGCGAACGAGAAACCGCCGAGCGTGGACTGCGTTCTGTGCTGGCGGATCCGCTCGCGTCCGGATGGGACAGTCGTGTGGCAGCCGTTGTCCTTGCCGCGTTCGGCGGCGAGGCGCGTGCGGACGCGGTCGCCGCCTTGGAGCACATTGTGTCCGATACGGACACATCGGTCGACGACCTCTGCGAAGCGGCAACGGGCCTGGCCGAGATCGGTGTCGAGTTCCACGACCGGTGCAAGGAAATCTTCTTGGCAGCACTGCGTGATCCTCGTCATGGACTCGGTGGCAGGGGAACCGCAGCCATCGGCCTCGCCTCGCTCGGTGCGCAGCAGCTGGCGGGAGAGGCGGTCGCCGCCCTCGTCACCGACCGCCGGATCAGGCTGAACCTCCGCACGAGTGCGGTGACGTTGTTGGCAAGGCTCGGTCCAGCCCAACGCGCCAAGGCGGCCGAACTGGTCCCGATGCTGCTGGGGGCCAGGTTGGAGGTACGGCGGAATCACCCCGTGCGACTGGTTCGGCTGTGCCCCCAGGAGGTCGGAGTCGGACTCCTGCGTGGAATGTTCGACGACCCCGGCCTGTCGTGGATGGTGGTCGTGTCGGCGGCCGAGGCATTGGCGGAACTCGGGCCGGCGTTCCACGACGAGGCCGCGACGCAGTTCCTGCGCGTGCTGAACCACATGGCGCCCTCTCGGCCCGAGTTCGTCTCTTGTCTGCGCGGACTCGGAAATCTTGGAGAACCGCATCGAGGTCATGCGATAATGCGGATGCGTGCTGCCCTCGCGGACTTGCGGTTGACACCGGAAGCCCGTTGTGACGCCGCACAGGCACTGATCGGTTCGGCTCCCGAGCACCATGCCGAGGCTGCTTTTCACCTGCTGCAGATCGCCGGGAGCGAGCGGAGTCCTGGCGTCGTGTCGAGGACTTGGCAGCAGCTGTACCGGCTCGGACCGGAGCTGAGCGCGCGGGCGTCGAAGGAGTTGCTCGCACTGGTCCAGAACGACGTCGACGGCGAACAGGTGTTCAGCGTTGGCATCTTCTTCAGTTCGACTGACGTGGCAGATCGCTGTGCAGCGGCTGAGGTGCTGATCAATGTGCTCGACGACGTCGGGCGAAGCGCATATGTGCGGTTGCAGGCGGTGCAGAGTCTCTGCTTCCTCGGCGGGCCGTTTGAGCGAGCCGCGGCAAAAGGCGCGCTCGACCTCCTCCGCTCCGGCGCGATCCACGACCTGCAGTACTTGGCAGAGATGTTCACTTCGGCTGGATGTCGTGTGCGAGCGTCGTTGGTCGAGGCGTTCAACGAGATCCTCGTCGATGAGCTCACCGGGCCCGATTTCGCATGGACGGCGATGGAGGCACTCGATGTCCTCGGACACCAGGTCCCCGCCCAGACCCTGAAAGCGTACGTCGCTGATCCGTCGGCGGATCTCGTCCACCGTGCCCGTGCTGCCGTGATGCTGGCGAGGACGGATCGCGCTCATCGCCCCGAAGCAGTGGCCCTCGTCCTCCTGGCGTGTGCGGACGTGAGCCTGGACGGGTGGCGTGGGCTCGTCGGTGATCTTGTCGCGCTGGGCGCCGACGTCCGGCTGCAACTGCGGGAGCTGGCCGACAACCCCGACCGCCGCCGTGAGGAGGTCGCCGCCGCTGCTTGCCTGCTGGGTGCCGAAGGACTCCCGACGTTGCGAAGACACGTCCAAGACCCCTACGTCGACGTCAAGTCGCGTTCGCTCGCATACCAGATGATGGTCGAGACGGACCCTTCGGTGAGAGCCGAGGCGATCGAAGCGAACCTCGCTGTGCTGCATGATCCTGATGCTCCGGTGTCCGAACGGTGTGGTGCCGCTGTCGCACTCAGCTCGCTCGATCGCACTTTGCTGCCGGCGATGAGCGAGGTTCTGTGGCGATTCGCGGAGGGCATTCACTTCGGGGTCGCAGAGCGTGCACAAGCGGCAGAGGCGCTGGGCAAGCTGGATGGATGTGCGGGGTCTCGGCTCAACTGCGTGATCGGCGCGCTGGTGCGGCATCCTGAGACGACCGGTGAACTGGCGGCCAAGCTGGTCCGTCGGCTGCCGCGCGAGGCCCGTACTGAGGTGGAGAGAGTCCTGCTGGCCGACCGCACGGTGGCGATCGCGAGACGGGTTCCCCCGTCCGGCATGTGGCATGACCATCCATTGCGTGCCGAAGCAGAAGCGGCTGTCCGGGATGTCCTGTCCTCGCCGGAATTCTCCGCCGCAGAGCGTCGTCAAGCGGCGGAGGCTCTCTCCCGGCTGTCTATCGCGATCAATCCCGAGGCACTCGCGCTGCTGTTCGCCGACGGTACGCCGGCTGCGCTGGCACTCGCGGCTCGCGAGGGAGCATGGACCCGCGTGCACGACCAGGCCCGAGAAGTCGTGCTGGACGACGCGCGCCCGATTCGGGAACGCCGTTCGGCGGCGTTGCTGATCGGAAAGATCTCCGCTGAGCCCTCGGTCCGGGACTTCCTGCTGGAAGACCGGAACGCTCCAGGGCGAGTGCGAGTCGACGAACTGCGGTATGCCCGTGCCTTCGATGAGCTCCGGGCGGTTCGTGACAGCACGGGCGTGCCAGCCGCCCAGCGCAGACAGGCCGTGGGTCATCTGATGAAACTGTCGCTGGACGATCGGGCGGCCTGTGCCCGTGTTCTCACCGAGATCGCGGCGGATCAGACCGTCCCAGCCGCGCTGCGGTGGAGAGCGGCTGGTGATCTCACCAACCTCGGCCCGGCTGGACGTGCTGAAGGCGTGCGGCTGCTGGAGGCCCTGGTCCACGACGATCGCCTGCCGGGCACTGCGCGGTCGAAGGCGGCTGCGGTGGTCAACGCCACGGTACCGACCAAACGCGCGGACATGCTCGCCGTCATGCGTGGGCTTCTTCCGACAGCCAAGCCGTTGCAGCGCGTAGGCGTGCTGCTCGACATCGGTGCCTGGTGGGTTCGCGAGGCTGTCGCGGAACTTGGCGCTATGGTCTCCGATACGCGTTGGGGGCCGGTGGTGCGGTTGCGGGCGGCAGACAACATCCTCACGCTCACACGAGATCAGCGGGGCTTGTGTGCGCTGGTTGCGCGGGAAGTAGCGACTGATCCGAGCGTGCCGGGACATGTTCGGCGTGCAGCGGCGAGCCGGCTCGCCCGGTGGAGCGACGAGTGTCGCGAGGAGGCCCGCGCCTTGCTCCGAGACCTGCGTTGTGACCAGGCGGCAGGTCACAGCGGATGAAGGTTCGCTGAGCCGTTCGCGTGATTGCCAGGCTCGATAGGTTCTCCCACAGCGATGTGAGGAGGCCTCGATGTTCACCGTGGTGGCACTGCTGGCTGCTTCACTCGTCCCGCCGCCCGGTCCCGTCACGATCACCGTGGAGAGCGTGGGCGGGTCGGGCTGTCCCGTCAACACCACATCGGTGGCCATGTCGCCGGACAACGAGGCGTTCACGGTGACCTACAGCGACTTCCTGTTGCAGGGCAACGGGAGCGAGGCCAAGAAGAGCTGCACGATCGCTCTTCGGATCAACCACGCCGCCGGGTACACGTACGGGATCGCGGCTACCGACTACCGCGGGTTCGCCCACCTCACGGACAAGGCGAAGGGTGTCGTGCGCAACGACTACCACTTCCCGGGGTTTCCTACGCGGCACAGCTCGCGCGCGTTCCAGGCGCCGATGAGCGACAACTGGCACGTCACCGACACGCCGGACGGGGTTGCGCACGGGCCCTGCAAGGACCGCAAGCCGTTGACCGTCGAGACCGAGCTGAAGGTCACCGGCAAGGGCAGCGGCAGTTTCATGACGATGGACTCGACCGACTCGAGCGTGAGCACCACGTACCGGCTCTCGTGGAAGAAGTGCGCGGAATAACACGCGCGGTCTCGGTGTTGTCTGCTACAGTCCGTTTGTAACCGGCGGTGCGCACCAGGCGCACGTAAGTTCCGATCAGCTGCTGGACCATCCCGGATTCGCAGCGAACACCCCCAGCTTCTGACGCTGGCGGACCCACATCAGATGCCGAAGAAGCATCTGGCAGCGCTCTCCTCCGACGCAGGCACGTCCTGTGTGCGGAGTCGATGAAGCGCATCTGAAGCCAACCCTCCTGAAAGGACAGACCCGATGCACATCGGTGTACTCGACATACGCAACAACAAGGCATTTCTCGTCGACGGGCCGCAGGTGCCGCAGAGCCTCGTGAGGCAGCACGACCTGCGCCGCGGCGACCAGATCAGCGGTGAGGCCGACGGTGACAGGCTCGTCAGCGTCGACACGGTCAACGGGCGCAAGCCGCACCAGCGGCCCAGGTTCGAGGACCTCACGCCGCTCTACCCCAACGAGCGCCTCCGGCTGGAGCACGACCCGGACGAGCTCACCAGCCGCACGATCGACCTGGTCATGCCCGTCGGCAAGGGGCAGCGTGCGCTCGTCGTGGCGCCGCCCAAGGCAGGCAAAACCATTGTGCTGCAACAGATCGCGCAGGCGATCGCGAAGAACGACCCGGACGTCCACCTGATCGTCACGCTCGTCGGCGAACGGCCCGAAGAGGTCACCGACATGCGCACGACGATCCCCGGCGAGATGTTCACCTCGACCTTCGACGAGCACCCCAGGGAGCACATCCGGGTCGCCGAGCTCGCGGTCGAACGCGCCAAGCGGCTCGTCGAGGACGGCCGGGACGTCGTGATCCTGCTCGACTCGCTCACCAGGCTCGGCAGGGCCTACAACCTCGCCGCGCCCAACGGTGGCCGCATTCTGAGCGGCGGCGTCGACGCGACCGCCCTCACCCCGCCGAAGAAATTCCTCGGCGCCGCAAGGAACATCGAGGAAGGCGGCAGTCTCACGATCTTCGCCACCGCCCTCGTCGAGACCGGTTCGACGGCGGACACGGTGATCTTCGAAGAGCTCAAGAGCACCGGCAACGCCGAGCTGAAGCTCGACCGCAAGGCCGCGCAACGCCGGACCTACCCCGCCATCGACCTCCACCAGTCCAGCACCCGCAAGGCGGAACTCCTGGTGGGCCAGCAGGAACTCGCCATCACGGACGCGGTGCGCCGGGCGATGGCCGATCGCGACATCGACGTGCTGCTCGAAGGGCTGCGCAAGACCAAGAGCAACGCCGAGTTCCTCATCCAGATGTCGAAGTGAACTCCGGCACCTCACCATCCAGCGCCCGAGTAGGCGCACCCAGCGCGTAGCACACGAAACCGATACCGATCACGATCAGCAGCGGCACCACCTGCGACAACGTGTAAGCAGCCCGCTCGCCCGCGAAAGCGGCAGGCAGCTCCAGCGGCCAGATCAGCACGGCCACGGTGAACGCCACCAGGCCGGTCGTCAGAACCGTTGTCAGCACGGGGAAAGGCGCGCGGAACGGCCGCGCCACGTCCGGCATCCGGCGGCGCAGCACCAGCATCGACGGGAACGTCAGCAGGTAGCTGATGAACGTCGTCGAGATCACCAGCGCGAGCCCGGCGGTGAAGTACTTCTCGGAGTCGCCGCCGGTGAGGTTCAACGCCGTCACCAAAACCACAGAAGCCAGCAGTCCGGAAAGGACGTTCACGCGCACCGGAGTGCCGTGACGAGAAGACAATCGTCCGAGGTACGCAGGCCCGGCACCGTCCGCGCACGCGACGGCCTGCGCGCGATGTGCGCCGATCGCCCACGACACGCCTGAGGTCAGCACACCGACGATCAACCCGGCCGCGCACACGCTGCCGAGTACCGCGCCGGCGCCGGTCAGCGTCACGGTTCCGTCGTCGGCAACGGAACCGCCGTAGACGGTCAGCACCTGCTTGGCCGCGTCGATGAACCCGCCCAGGCCCTGGATCCGCGAGGCGGGCACCACCAGCAGAATCCCGAGGATCGGCCCGCCGTACAGCAGGAACGCCGCGAAGCCCGCGCGCAGGATCGCGAACGGCACGGTGCGCTGCGGGTCCTGCATCTCCTCGGTGGCGGCGGACGGCAGCTCGAAGCCGACGTAGTTGAAGATCAGCACGGGCACCAGCGCGACGAAACCGGTCCACGTCGGCACGAAATCCCCACCCGACAACGGTTGCACGCCGTTCTTCACCGCGTAGACGACGACGGAGACGGTGAAGAACCCCAGCAGCACGATCCGGGCGAACGCCCCCGCGATGGGCACCCACTTGCCGATCCGCAACGACGCCGCGACCGCGAGAACGCCGAGCCAGATGAACGCCAGGCCCGCGATGTGCTTGCCCGCCAACCCCAGCGGCAGGAAGAACTTCTCGAACGTCGTCACCGCGATGATCGCCAGCGTGCCGCCCGTCCACAACGGGTTGGACAGCCAGTAGAGGACCTGGTTCACGCCCGCCGCGAGGCGTCCGAACGCGAGCTTCGTCCACACGTAAGGGCCGCCCTCGATCGGGAACGCCGTGCCCAGCTCGGTGGTCAGGAACCCGTACGGCAGGAAGAACACCACCGCCAGGATCACCATCCAGACGAGGCCCTGGGGCCCGTTGGCGGCGACACTGCCGATGGTGTCCAGGCCGACGAGAGTGCAGAGCAGGTAGAACGTTACGTCCACCCGCCGCAGCGACGTGCGCAGGTGGGTGCGTTCGCTGAGCCAGTTGCCACTGAGAGGCTGTACCTCGCTCACGGTCCCTCCGGATGGTTGACTGATTCGTCAGTCAGTTATTTTCCCGGACCATGTGACCGCGGTCATACGCTGAAGTCAAGGGGGTGTTTTTCGATGAGTTTTCTCCAGGTCACCTGGACCGACCCGGCCACAGCCGCGCGTGGCTATCTCGTCATCGACCGGCTGGTGCGCGGGGTGAGCAGCGGCGGCCTGCGGATGCGCGCGGGCTGCACGCTCGACGAGGTCCGCGGCCTGGCCGAGGGGATGACCGCCAAGGAAGCCCTCAACTACGACCCCGGGGCGCGCTACGTGCCGCTCGGGGGCGCCAAGGGCGGCATCGACTTCGATCCGTGCGACCCCAGGGCGAACGACGTGCTCACGGCGTACCTGTTCGCCATGTCGCCGTACATCGAACGGTTCTGGACGATGGGGGAGGACCTCGGGCTGCGGCAGTCGGAGATCGACGAGGCCATCGAGAACATCGGGCTCCAGTCGTCGATCCAGGCCGTGTACCCGTTGCTGGACGACGAGGACAAGGCCCGCCGACGCCTCGCGGACGCCTTCGCCGTCACGGTCGACGGGGTGAGCCTCGACGAACTGGTCGGCGGCTACGGCGTCGCGCAGGCCGCGCTCGCCGGCATCGACCACCTGAAGCTGCGCGACCCCAGGGCGTTCGTCCAGGGCTTCGGCTCGATGGGCGGCGCCACGGCCCGCTATCTCGCCCGTGCGGGCGTCAAGGTCGTCGGGCTCGCGGATGTCAACGGTGTCATATCGAACCCTGACGGACTCGACGTGGAAACCCTTCTGCTGTCCCGGGATTCGCACGGCGGCATCGATCGGGCGAAACTGCGTCCAGGAGATCTCCAGCTCGACCGCGACGAGTGGCTCGACGTCGACGCGGACGTGCTGGTCCCCGCCGCCGCGAGCTACGCGATCAACGCCGGCAACGCGAAGTCCGTGCGCGCCACGCTGATCGTCGAGGCGGCGAACATGCCGGTCACCGCGGAAGCCGAGGCCGAGATCGACGCGCTGGTCATCCCGGACGTCGTGGCGAACTCCGCCACGAACTCCTGGTGGTGGTGGACGTTGTTCGGCGACATCGAGCCCACCGCCGAGTCGGCGTTCGAGAAGATCGGCACGAACATGCGCCGGCTCGTGGCCCAGGTCGTCGCGGCGCCGTCACCGCGGGCCGCGGCCGCTGACATCGCCGCCGCTGCGGTGAAGGAGATCGAGCAACGGTTCTAGACTCTGGCGCATGCCCGGTTTGCAGCACGTCGCCACGATCGCGGCCCCGCCCGAGCGCGTCTGGGACGTCGTCGCCGACATCGAACGCTGGCCCGAACGGATCCCGACGGTCGACGAGGTGGAACGACTGGACGCCGGACCGCTGGCCGTCGGTTCCCGCACCCGTCTCCGGCAACCCCGCCTCCCCGAAGCGGTGTGGACGGTCACCGAGCTCACCGACGGTCGGTCGTACACCTGGGAGTCGAAGTCGCGCGGCGTCACGGTCGTCGCCGCGCACCTCGTCGAGCCGCACCCGGAAGGCAGCCGGCTCACCCTCTCGCTGACGGTGTCCGGCGCGATGGCGGGGCTCGGCTGGCTGCTGACGCGCAAGATGACCCGGCAGTACGTCGAGACCGAGGCCGCCTCGATCAAGAAGGTCGCGGAGGCTTCCTAGTCCAACGGGCCGAGCAACCACGCTCCCGGCCCCTCCGGATCCTCGGAGAAGTAGTACGCCCTGATCGCGGCCAGCAGGTCGTCCGTGCTGATCAGACCGTCCCCGTCGTGGTCGAGCCTGGCGTGGACGCCTCGCGCGACGGACGGCGGCAGGTTCATCAACGCCCCCGTCCAGCGCACGTACTCGTCGACGCCGAGATGGCCGTCGCCGTCGTGGTCGGCGACGGCCATCAGCGAGTCGAGGAACGGCAGGTACACGTCGTCGAACGACTCCGGGCGTTCCAGCAGGCCCAGGGCGAACGCCGCCTTGTACTCGGTGAGGCTGATCCGCTCGTCGTCGTTGGCGTCCGTCACGGCGTGGAGGTGGTCCCAGACGCCCAGCAGCTGCTCCTGGAACCGCTTCGCCCGCAGGTCGTCGTCGCTCAGGCCGAACGCCGCGGTCGTCCGCGCGCCCGCCTGCTCGAAGTCCGAGCGTTCGACGTACCCGTCCTGGTCGCTGTCGTAGGTCTCGAACCTGCGGGTGAGCTTGCGATCCAGGAACGCCGTGATGTGCATGCGGCCTGTTTACCCCGTCAGCGCTTCTTGCGACGGGCGGGGGCGCCCACGTAGTCCGCCAGGTGCTCGCCGGTCAGCGTCGAACGGTCGGCCACCAGGTCGGCGGGGGTGCCCTCGAACACGACTTTGCCGCCGTCGTGACCTGCGCCGGGACCGAGGTCGATGATCCAGTCGGCGTGCGCCATCACGGCCTGGTGGTGCTCGATCACGATGACGGACTTGCCGGAGTCGACCAGGCGGTCCAGCAGGCCCAGGAGCTGCTCGACGTCGGCCAGGTGCAGGCCGGTAGTGGGCTCGTCCAGGACGTAGATGCCGCCCTTGTCCGCCATGTGCGTGGCGAGCTTCAACCGCTGCCGCTCACCGCCGGACAGCGTCGTCAGCGGCTGCCCCAGCGACAGGTAGCCGAGGCCGACGTCGGCGAGCCGCGCCAGGATCGCGTGCGCGGCGGGAACCTTCGTCTCGCCCGCGCCGAAGAACTCGGCGGCCTCCGACACCGGCATCGCGAGCACCTCGGAGATGTCGCGACCGCCGAACTTGAACTCCAGCACCGCCTGGTCGAACCGCTTGCCCTCGCAGACGTCGCACGGGGACTCGATCGTCGCCATGATGCCGAGGTCGGTGAACACCACACCCGCGCCGTTGCAGTTCGGGCACGCGCCCTCGGAGTTCGCGCTGAACAGGGCGGGCTTCACGCCGTTGGCCTTGGCGAACGCCTTGCGGATCGGCTCCAGCAGACCGGTGTAGGTCGCTGGGTTGGACCGCCGCGAGCCCTTGATCGGGGTCTGGTCGACGACGATCGCGCCGGAGTCCTTCGGCATCGACTGGTGGATCAGCGACGACTTGCCGGAACCCGCCACACCCGTGACGACCGTGAGCACCCCCAGCGGGATGTCGACGTCCACGTCGCGCAGGTTGTTCTTGGAGGCGCCGCGAATCTCCAGCACGCCGGTCTTCGAGCGCACCGACGGCTTCAGCGAAGCCCGGTCGTCCAGGTGACGCCCGGTCACCGTGTCGCTCTTGCGCAGCCCGGCCAGAGAACCTTCGAAGCAGATCGTGCCGCCGTTGCGGCCGGCACCGGGACCGAGGTCGACGACGTGGTCCGCGATCGCGATGGTCTCGGGCTTGTGCTCGACGACGAGGACGGTGTTCCCCTTGTCCCGCAGGCGGAGCAGCAGGTTGTTCATCCGCTCGATGTCGTGCGGGTGCAGGCCGATCGTCGGCTCGTCGAACACGTACGTCACGTCCGTGAGCGCCGATCCGAGGTGCCGGATCATCTTCACGCGCTGCGCCTCACCGCCGGAGAGCGTCCCGGCGGGGCGGTTGAGCGACAGGTAGCCGAGGCCGATCTCGACGAACGAGTCCAGCGTGTGCGCGAGCTTCTCGATCAGCGGCGCGACGGACTTGTCCTTCAGCCCGCGGATCCAGTCGGCGAGATCGGTGATCTGCATGTCGCACAGGTCCGCGATCGACACGCCCTTGATCTTGGACGAGCGGGCGGCCTCGGTGAGCCTGGTGCCGTCGCAGTCGGGGCAGGTGCCGAACGTCGCCGCGCGGTCGACGAACGCGCGGATGTGCGGCTGGAGCGCCTCGCGGTCCTTGGACAGCATGGACTTCTGCAGCTTCGGGATCAGGCCCTCGTAGGTCAGGTTGATGCCGTTGACCTTGATCTTGACCGGGTCCTTGTACAGGAAGTCGTGCAGTTCCCTCTTGGTGTACTTGCGGATCGGCTTGGCCGGGTCGAGGAACCCCGACTGCGCGAACGTCTGCACGGTCCACTGGTTGTCGACGTTGTAGCCGGGCACCTTGATCGCGCCCTCGAGGATCGACTTCGACTCGTCGTAGACCTCGGTGAGGTCGATGTCGGAGACCTGGCCGCGGCCCTCGCAGCGCGGGCACATGCCGCCCGTGATCGAGAACTCGCGGCGCTCCTTGACCTTCTGGCCGCCCTTCTCGATCGTCACGGCACCCGCGCCGGAGATCGAGGCGACGTTGAACGAGAACGCCTGCGGGCCGCCGATGTGCGGCGCGCCGAGGCGGCTGAACAGGATCCGCAGCATCGCGTTCACGTCGGTCGCGGTGCCGACGGTCGAGCGCGGGTCGGCGCCCATCCGCTGCTGGTCGACGAGGATCGCCGTGGTGATGCCCTCCAGCAGGTACACCTCGGGACGCGGGAGCGTGGGCATGAAGCCCTGGATGAACGCCGAGTACGTCTCGTTGATCAGGCGCTGCGACTCCGCGGCGATCGTGCCGAACACCAGCGAGCTCTTGCCGGAACCGGAGACTCCGGTGAAGACCGTCAGGCGTCGCTTCGGGATCTCGACGTCGACGTCGCGCAGGTTGTTCACGCGCGCACCCTGCACGCGGATCAGATCGTGGGTGTCGGCCTCATGCGTCATGGCGCAAAACCTAACTCCGCGACCCCCGTCCTGCCTTCTTGATTCCTGATCGGTTACACACGCATCCGGTAGTGGTACGTGCACACCTCACGGAACCCCGTCCGTTCGTACAGCCGGAACGCCGTGGTGTTCGCTTTCTCCATCTGCAGGTACATGTGGTTCGCCTCGCGCGCGGCCGCCCATGAGGCCAGTGCGGCGAGCACGGACCGTGCGGCGCCTTGACCCCGTGCGTGCGGCAACGTCGCCATGCCGAACACTCCGGCCCACCCCTGCTCGGCCACCGCACGCCCCACGGCCACCACCTGGCCGTCGACCTCGGCGTACGCGTACGCGCTGGGGTGCTCGACCCGGCTGAGCAGGTCGCGTTCGGCGCTGACGTCCCGCGTGGTCACCGCCTGCCACGCCGCCAGCCACTCGTCGGTCGGTCTGCTCGTCACCTCGCCGGCGTCGGCCTGGGCGTGCCGCAGCACCTCGGCAGTCGACGCGATCTGCAACGACATGTCGTGCCCGCGCGTGTAGCCCCTGCTGTCGAGCACACCGTCGAGGTCGTCCGCGCACACGCCGGGCGTGATCTGGAACCGCACGCCGGACCCGCGTTCGGCGCAGAACTCCTCGGCCAGCGCGACCCGGTCCTCCCGGTCGTGCGGCAGGACGGCGCTCACCCACCAGGCGTCGCCGGGGGAGTGCCGCAGCCACCAGCCGCCCGCCTCCTCGACGTGCGCGGCGGGCTGAGCCCGTGCCGCGTGCTCCTGCAGCGTCTTCAGCAGCACGTCGGTCCAGCGGTGATCTCCATGAAACCCTTCTACCGCATCCCGGTATGGAGGAACACGCCCGTCAGCGCCTGCCCAGACCGGAGAACGCGCTCGCCACGATCACCATGCCGATCACGCCCAGCACCGCCGCGACCCCGCCGACGGCCGGTTTCGACACCTGCTGGACGTGGGCGACCGGCCGCGGAGGCGCTGGTTCGTCCGGTGCCTGTGCGGGTGGCGCGGACACCGACTCGATCCGCACGACGGCGCTTTCGCTGACGGTGTGCCCGGCACCCGCGCCGGAGATCGTCAACCGCGAGCTCACCGGCGCTTCGGCCTGGCAGGTGTAGGTGAGGCGCTCGCGGGGCTGGAGGGCGGGGAAGGTCCGCCGGCACGCGGCGGGGTCACCCTCGACCTTCACGTCGTCGATCCGCACGTCCGACGGGTTGCCGACGGTGATCGTGAGCGTGACGGGCTCGCCGTCCTCCGCCCGGTCCTTCGACCAGAGCGCCTCGATGGTCAGCCGGGGGTGGATGACCTTGACCTGCACGGACGCCGACGCCTCGACGTGGCCGCCGATCCTGTCGGCCGCCGTGACGGTGGCGGTCAGCGTGCCGCTCTCGTCGCCGGCGGGTGCCGTGCAGGTCAGGGCGGCGGCGGCGCCGGGGTCGAGCTGGCCCTGCACCGGGCCGCAGCCGCTGAGTCCGTGGAGCGGGGTGTCTCCGGTGTTCGTGACGGTCGTCGTGAACCGGACGGCTTGGCCGGGCAACGCGGTCAAGGGATTCGTGCTGGTGGTCGCGCGCAACGCCGGGTGCAGCACGTCGACGGTGGAGGCTTTGGACGCGGTGAGCTGGTCGCCCGCCAGGCTGCTGCCGGTCGCGGCGACGGTGGCCGGGTAGTCGTCGTCCGCCGCTGTGGACGAGCACGTGCGGATCGCTTTCGCGTGCGGCGCGATGGTGCCGACCTGCTGGCCGCACACGGTGACGTCCGCGGCTGGCGCGTCTCCGGTGTTGGTGATCGTCGCGGTCTGCACGACGGTGTCCTTGGGATGCGCGGCGGGCTTCTCCGGGTCGACGGCCAGGGTGAGTTCGGGCAGCGGGAACGACCAGGCGATGCTCTGCACGAGGAAAGCGTCTTCGTCCCGCTTGAACGTCAGGTCTGCGGTCTTGGCGCCGGGCTTGAAGACGTCCTCGGCGAGGGTGAGCGTGCGGGCGTCGACGCTCATGTTGTTGGGGTGCGTCGCACCTTGGGCGGACGCGACGAACGCGTTGCGGCCGGCGACGGACGTGCCGTTGACCAGCACTTGGTCGCCGTCGGTCGCCCAGTCGCCCTCGTAGGCCGTGATGCCGAGCCGTATCGCGCCACCCGCGGCGTGGGTGGGTGCGATCGGGGTGTGCAGCGCCGGTTGTTCCGTGGTCAGGCGGACGTGACCGCCGTGCACCGTGACGTGACGTTTCGCTCGTGTCGCGGACTTCCACACGACGGTCAGCGACCAGCCGCCGAAGCAGTCGAACCCTTGCGGCGTCCACACGTTGCCGACGGTCACCGTGCCGGGTTTCAGCGCTTTGGTGACGTCGGCTTCGGCGCTGTAGAAGGTGTTGTCGGTGTGGGCGAGGCCGTCGGGCGAGTCGACCGCGAACCGGTCGGGGGCGACGCTCGTGCCGTTGAGGAGGACCGGGTCCTCGGGCTTGCCGGGTGGAGTGGTCCCGCCGTGACAGGTCGCGTTGCCGGCCCAGCCCAGCTTGGCGTAGGCGATGGTGGCCTGTGGCGGGAGGCTGAGCTCGACGCTGGAGGAGTTGAACGTCGCCGGGTTGCCGTCCGTGTCGGTCCACATCATGCTGTGGCCGTTGTTCTGCGCAGACGGCCCGCGCCCCTTGAGGTTGAGAGCGTCCACACAGGACTGCACGGGATACTTGGGATCCGGCCCCGCCTGCTCGGCCGTCGGGCAGGTCAGGACGGAGTTGCCGACGACCGTCACGTCTCCGCGCACCGCCTCGTCGAACTGGACGCGCCAGGTCTCGGCCGCGGCGACCGGACTCGGCGTGAACAGCGGAACCAGCAGCACGACGGCGATGAGGATCGGTGCACGCATGCCACGCCTTCCGGTCGGGGTCGGCACAGGTTGGCACGCCTGGTCGTGGTTGTCACCGCACGTTGATCGGGGTGCCCTCACTCTCTGTTGAGGACAGTGGGTTCGCGGTTCTCCCATTCGTGTTCAACGTTTTTCTGTGAACGCTCTCAAGTGGACCAGCCGTGGGCATGATCAACGACCCGTTGCTCTTGACGGGCGGCTGAAACCGCCGAGAAGCGTGGAGTTGGTGGTGCACGGGCTCTTGCTGTGGGGAGATGGAGCCATGTGGACAGCGGTCGTCATCGTTCTGGCGTCAGTGGTCGTCACTGCCGTCGCCTGCGTGTTGTTCGGACGTTCCCGTGCCGACGAGCAGGCCGACGACCGCGACGCGGACTCGCGCGGCTTCCTCGGCGCGGTGATCAGCGGCCTGTTCATCGTGGCGCTGGCGTTCTACATGGTGATCGTGTGGGAGGAGAGCGGCGCGGCGGAGGACAACGCGGCGCGCGAGGCCGCCGCCGTCGCCGACGTGTACTGGCAGACGTCGGTGATGCCGCAGCCGCAACGTGATCACATCCGAGGGCTGCTCGTGTCGTACCCCGAGTTGGTGGCGGACAAGGAATGGCCGCGGCTGGCAGCGGGGGAGTCGGACGCCGGCACGACCTCGGTGCTCAACTCGCTGCACACCGAGATCCTGTCGCTGCCGTCCTCGCCGGATCAGGTGAAGAGCGCGCGGGAACGGGCGCTGGAGCGGCTGCGGGAGATCACGGATCTGCGGCGAGATCGGCTGGATTCCGCCGGTGGGCTGGACAACACCGGGAAGCTGATGCTGGTCGGGACCATCGTCGGGGCTGTCGGGATGGTGGTGTTTCCGATGTTGGTCGGGTTCACGGCGCGGCGGCGGCACGTTCTGCAGATGGGTGTCACTGCTGCTGTGTTGGCGTTCGTGTGTGTGTTGTGCGTGGGGATGCGGCAGCCGTTCAGCGGGTGGTTGCGGGTGGAGCCGGAGTCGTTCACGAGCTTGACGGAGGAGTTGGGCGGGATTCCGTAGAACCCTTCTAACAGTGCTACCTTCAGGTCATTTTGGGTCCGAAATGATGGAGCACGGGCCGTCTGCGGCGCTAGTTTCGCCGACATGCCAAAGAGAGTGTCCACAGTGCTGGGACGCGAGTTCGGCGAGAGCGTTCGCGCCGTGATAGCCCCAACGGGTCTGAAGGAGTCCGAACTCGCGCGGCGGCTCGGGTGGGACCCGCCCAAGCTGTCGGACTTCGTCAACGGCAAGGGTGGGGTCAGCCTCGAAGAGTTCACCTACTTGCTCGGCGTGTGTCAGGTGCCGCCGGGTGAGGTCCAGCATCTGACGGAGCTCTACCTGGAGTCGAGGAAGAAGGGCTGGCTGCAGCTGTACGACTCGGTGCTGCCGCCTCACGTCCGCACCTTGATCGAGCACGAGCGGATCGCGAAGGAGATCGTCCACTGGAGTTCGCTCTATCTGCCGGGCTTGTTGCAGATCGAGCCGTACGCGCGCGCTGTGGCTGAGGACTCACCCTTCATCAAGGCTGAGGACGTGCCGCAGATGGTGGCAGCACGAATGGAGCGGCGAACCATCGTTGCGGGGCACAGGAAGTTCGTGTTCTACGTGTACGAGCCGGTGCTGTATTCCGTGGTTGGCTGCAGCGACGTGATGCGCGACCAGCTTCACGAGCTACTGCGCATGCTGGTGAGACCGTACATCAGCCTGCGTGTCTTGCCTGCCGGGCGTGCGCTGACCGGTGACTTCACCCTGCTGAAGTTCGAGAAGTACGAGCCTGTCGTCTACCAGGGCAGTCTGAACTCGGCGCTGTTTCTCGATGACAAGGCATCAATGGCGCTCTACCAGGATGTGGTGAAGGCGATGGACCGAATGGCGCTCAGTGCGGAAGAATCGAGGGAGTTGATCACCAGCATCGTGTCCTGAGGAGGCCCCGGATGGTCGAGTGGCGGAAGAGCAGCTACAGCGCGACCGATTCTGACTGTGTTGAGGTCGGTCGGCGCGTTGGCATCCGGGACTCCAAGGCTCCCGCCACCCACCTGCCGGTCAGCCCGGCAGCGTGGACGGCGTTCCTGCGGTCGGTCAGTAACCGCGGTCCGGCATGATCACCCAGAGCACGAGGTAGACGACGAACTGCGGTCCGGGCAGAAGGCAGGACAGCAGGAACAGAATGCGCACCGTGCTCGCCTTCATGCCCCAGCGCTGGGCGAGCCCCGCGCACACACCCGCGATCATCCGGTTGGTCCTGGGCCTGCTCAAAGCAACTGTCGTGGTCATATACCCACAATGCGCCAACTAGTCCACGTGTTGCATCGGGGATGAACCCTGATTTCACCCGGATGAGCTACAGCACGTAACCCCGACGCTCTGACCTGCGACTCCACGGTTGTCCCGCAACCCTTGGGGAGGCCGAGATGAGCATCGATCTTCTCGTCGACGCGGTCTTTGTCGCGGTGTACGTCCCACTGCTCTGGCGCGCGTGGCAGTGGCTGCGCGTCCAGGAGCTCAACGGGCAGCCGTCGCCGTTGCGCAGCGTCACTCTCGCTGAAAGTCCGATCCCGCGGGCTCTGCCGATCGGGGTGCTGGCCACAGCGCATCTCGCCGGCAATCCCCTCGCGTTCGGCGCGCTCGGACTGCTGACCCTGGTCGCGGGAGAGTCCGCCTGGCGCAACAGGGATCGGTGGGTGCGTCAGCACCTGTGGGCGTTGGGGCGGCTCAGGATTCCGGCGGCGGTCGTCGCGCTCGTCGCGGCCATGGTGCTCCTCGGTGACACGAAGTCGTTGCGGCAGCCAGGGGTTGGGCTCGCGATGTGGCTGGCGGCCGTGGCGACGGGGGCCAGCGTGTGGTTCGTTGCGCGGCGGCTCGTGTTGACGTCGTGGCCGCAGAAGACGTGGCGGAGCGCGCGGCCGGAACTGGGGTCGTTGATACGGCTGGGGTTGTGCGTTCTGGTCGGCGGGATCGGGTGGGTTTACGGGCCGCGGCAGCTCACCGGGTACGCGGTGGTGCTCGGGGTCGTCGTGTTCCTCGGGCTCGTGTGGGTGGTGTGGGAGCAGGGGGACGCGGAGGCGGCGCGCAGCAAGGTCGGGGAGGCGGAGCGGGTCAGGGCCAGGGTTGCGATGCGGCCGCCCGCAGAACAACGGCCGGCTGTCACGCGGGTCGCTCGGGTGTTGGCGGTGACGCCGCTCGTCTCGCTCGGGATCGCCTACGTGCCGATCGCGTACGAGGCCGACGGGCAGGGTGTGCTCACGGCGTTGCGGGTGCTCGTGCTCACCGTTGTCGCCGTGTTGTTCGGGGACTGGCTCATGGCCCACAGCGGGAAGGGGCCCTGGCACTCTCCGCACCACTGGTGGTTCACGGCCGCGATCGTCACCACCGCGGGCGCGTCGCTCGTCGCGGTGAACGCGATGGGGCGCACGATGCCGTTGGCGGTACTGGTGCTGATGTTCGGCGGGCTGTTGCTGAGCGAGGCGCAGCGGTTCGCGGAGACCGTGCCCGTGCCGAAGGGGTTGCTGTTCCTCGGTTTCACGCGCACGCCGGTGGTGCTGCTGATCGTCCTGTGCGTGACGGTCGGCGGGGTGAGCTACCCGACGGACGCCGTGGAGAGCTGGTCGACGAACCTCAGGCAGGTGGTGCGCATGGCGTCGACCGTCATGGCCTTCGAGCCCGCCAGCACCTGAAGCGCGAGGCCGTCGAGCATGCTGACCATCATGTTCGCCAGCTCGACCGGGTCGCCCGGCGCGTGGATGTCGCCGGAGCGCTGGCCGTCGCGGAAGATGCTCGCCACGATGTCGCGCCACTCGCCGTAGAAGCGCTCGTTGAGCTCCTGCAGCTCGGGGTTGCGGATGGCCTCGACCCAGAGCTCGGCCCAGACCTTCCACGCCTCGACGGTCTCCGCGCCCTCCGGCAGGTACGACTCGACGACCATGCGCAGGCGTGACAGCGGCGGCTCGTCCGACTCGAGGATCCAGCGGCGGCGGGCGACCGACTGTTCGAAGCAGTGCTCGAACGCCGCGTCGGTCAGCTCGCGCTTGGTCTCGAAGTAGTAGTGGACCGTGCCACCGGAGACGCCCGCGTCCTTGGCCACGTCGGAGACGCGGAGGTGGCGGAAGCCCTCGGCCGCGATCACCTTGCAGGTGGACGCGAGGATCTGCGCCTTGCGTTCGGCTTCCACGCTTGGACGGGGCATCCGTCACCTCCTGATTTACCTCGAACCTTACCGAAACTGGGAACGCAACTTGCGCTTGTCGACCTTTCCCACCTTCGTCAGCGGGAGCTGGTCGACGATCGTGACGCCTCTGGGCTGGTAAAGATCACCCAGTTCGGCCACCACCGAATCGCGAATCCTGTCGACATCGACATCTTCTTGTCCGTCGGTGACCAGGAAAAGGTGCACGACCTCGCCGAGCGCCTCGTCCGGCCGCCCGACCGCTGCCGCCTGACGGATGCCGGGAAGCGTGACGAGGAAGTCGTCAAGCAGGCGTGAATAGACGTTGTCCGAGGTCCGGCCCGTGACGATGACGTCTTTGCTGCGGTCGTTGAGGTACAGATAACCGTCGTCGTCCAAATAGCCCATGTCGCCGGTGTTGAACCAGCCATCGGCCGTTTCGCTCAACGGAGGTTCGCCCCAATAGCCCTCCATGACGAACGGGCCGCGCACCCACACGTCGCCGTCACGGATCTCGACCTCCATCGCCGGGTCGGGCCTGCCGACCGTGCGCAGGGTTTCCGGGCGGTCGAGATCGATGTCGGTGCCAGGCATCATCGCGATGCCCAGTGCCTCGGTCATGCCGTACCCCTGGTTGACGACCGGGCCCCACTTCTCGATCGCCTGGCGCAGCCGCCTCGGGGCGAGTGGCGAGCCACCGACGAGGACCATGCCGAACTGCGGGCCGGGACAGTCCGGGTGGTCGAGCACCTCGTACAGCATCGGCGGCACGAACATCGTCACGGCGATCTGCTCGTCGCGGGCCAGGCGCACGAACGTGTCCGCGTCGAACGTCGACGGGCCCAGCACCAGCTTCGACCCGGTGACCAGCGCGGCCTTCGACATGGAGGATCCGCTGCCGTGGGTGATCAGGGTGTTGCACAGCATGGTCACCGGAGGCATGGCCGCGCGGGGATCCGTAGCGGCGAGGGGGTTGGGCCGGTGCACCGCGAGCTTCGGCAGCCCGGTGGTGCCCCCGGTGTAGGCGACGGTGGCGAACTCCGGGGCCGGGACGCGTTCGACGGGGTCGCCGGGAAGGTCCTGGAGGTGCCAGCCGTCGATCTGCTCGCCGAACGACGGGTCGACGACGACCCCGGCGACCTCGGCGCGCTCGACGAGGGCCTTGAGCTCGGCGGGACCGGGCTCCGGTGGCACGTACACCAGCCGGCCGCCGAGCAGGTGGACGGCGAGGTTCAGCAGAACCGCCTCTGGGGTGTTGCCGACGTACACCGCCACGCCGTCGCCCGGTTTCACACCGCGCTGGACGAGACCGTCCGCGAGCCGGAACAGCAGGTCGCGTGCCTGGGAACGGGTGAGTCTGGTGTCGCCGCCGATCACCGCCTCGCGGTCGCCATCCGTGGAAAGCTTCTGCAGAACAAGATCCACGTAGGTCATACGTCCTGTCTACTCCTGGGCCTCGTAGGCTGATCGGGTGGTCGCACCCCCCATCGCGCCGGAATCGCCGGAATTGCCCGCTCGCAAGCGCCGAGTGAGCCCGCCGGTGCTGTTGCGGATGGCACTCGCCGTCGCCGGCGGCGTGCTGATCTACCTGAGCTTCCCGCCGCGCCCGCTGTGGTTCCTCGCGCCGGTCGGGTTCGCGTTGCTGGCCTGGACGATCCACGAACGGCGCGCGCGGGCCGGGTTCGGCTACGGACTGCTGTTCGGGCTCGGGTTCATGGTGCCGCTGCTGCGGTGGACCGGTGAGTTCGTCGGGCTGATCGCGTGGCTGCCGCTGGCGCTGGCGTGCGCGCTGATGATCTCCATCGGCACGGCCGCGATGGCGTTCGCGTCGCGCGTGCCGGGGTGGCCGTTGTGGGCGGCGTTGCTGTGGGTCGGCGACGAGGCGTTGCGCGGGGTCTTCCCGTTCGGCGGCTTCACCTGGGGCAAGATCGCGTTCGGTCAGCCCGAGGGCTGGTACCTGCCGCTGGCCTCGCTCGGCGGGGCGCCGCTGGTGTCGTTCGCGGTGGTGCTGACCGGGTTCGGGCTGTTCTGGGTGCTCAAGAACTGGAAGCTCGGCGTGCCGTTGTTCCTGGTGCCGCTGCTGGCCGGACTGGTCGTGCCCGTCGGGGTCGACGCCTCGGCCGGGACCGTCACCGTCGCCGCGATCCAGGGCAACGTGCCGCGCGCGGGCCTCGACTTCAACGCGCAGCGCCGGGCCGTGCTCGACAACCACGCCAAGAAGACCGTGGAGCTGGCCGCGGATGTCGCCGCGGGCAAGGTGAAGCAGCCGGACATCGTGATCTGGCCGGAGAACTCGTCCGACATCGACCCGTTCCGCAACGTCGACGCGGCGGCGGTGATCGACGCGGCCGCCGACGCGATCAAGGCGCCGATCGCGGTCGGTGCCGTGGTCGTCGACCGCAAGGACGGGCTGCCGCGCAACACCGTCGTGCTGTGGGAGCCGGGCAAGGGGCCGACGGACACCTACACCAAGCGCAAGCTCCAGCCGTTCGGCGAGACGATGCCGATGCGGTCGTTCTTCCGGCTGTTCACGTCCACCGTGGACCGTGCGGGGGTGTTCCAGCCCGGTTCGGACCCGGACGGTTTCGTCATGGGGCCCGCGAAGGTCGCGATTGACACATGTTACGAAGTGGCGTTCGACTCAGTCGTCCGCGACTCCGTGACGGCCGGCGCGACGATCATCGCGATCCCGACGAACAACGCCACGTTCGGGTACACGGAGATGACCTACCAGCAGCTTTCCATGTCACGGCTGCGTGCCGTCGAGCACGGCAGGGCGGTGGTCGTGGCGGCCACGTCCGGGGTCAGCGCGATCGTCCAACCCGACGGTTCCGTCACTCAGAAGACTGGCTTGTTCGTGCCCGGTGCCCTGGTCGCGGAGCTGCCACTTCGGTCGCAGACTACGCTGGCGACTTGGCTAGGAGCCTGGCCCGAGTGGGTGATGACCGCTGCGGGCCTTGCCGCGTTGGCGCTGGGCTTCGCACGACGACGGAAGGACTCGAATGGCGCAGCAGCCTGACCAGGAACTCGGGCAGGTGCTGGTGGTGATCCCGACCTACAACGAGCGGGACAACATCGGAAAGATCGTCAAGAGACTGCACACGGCACTGCCCGAGGTGCACGTGCTGGTGGTCGACGACGGCAGCCCCGATGGCACCGGCCAGCTCGCCGACGAGATGGCGGCCGCCGACGAGCGGGTCCACGTCATGCACCGCACCGAGAAGGCCGGCCTGGGCGCCGCGTACGTCGCCGGCTTCCAGTGGGCGCTGGCCCGCGACTACGGCGTCGTGTGCGAAATGGACGCCGACGGCTCGCACGCCCCCGAGCAGCTCCACCGCCTGCTGGACGCGCTGCCGAAGGCCGACCTGGTGCTCGGCTCGCGCTGGGTGCCCGGCGGCGAGGTCGTGAACTGGCCGACGCAGCGCAAGCTGCTGTCGCTGGGCGGCTCGCTGTACTCGCGGCTCGCGCTGGGCGCGAACATCCGCGACATGACGGGCGGCTACCGGGCGTTCCGCGCGGACACCCTGCGCAAGCTGAACCTCGCCTCGGTCGCGTCGGCCGGGTACTGCTTCCAGATCGACCTGCTGTGGCGGACGCTGGAGCTCGGCTTCCGCGTGCGCGAGGTGCCGATCACGTTCCAGGAACGCGAGTTCGGCGAGTCGAAGATGAGCGGCAACATCGTCCGCGAGGCGCTGATCCGCGTGACGAAGTGGGGCCTGCGCCGCCGCGGCACGCAGCTCAAGGAGCTGTTCGCGGGCAAGAAGAAGTAGCACCGTCCACCTCGGACCGTCCACACCGGGCGGTCCGAGGTCGTTTTCTGGGGGGAAGACGTGGAACAACGGACCCTGTCCGGCGGACTCGGCGTGAGCGCGCTGTGCCTGGGCACCATGTACTTCGGCACGACGGTCGACGAAGAGCGGGCGTTCGCCGTGCTCGACCGGTTCCTCGACGCCGGCGGCACGTTCATCGACACGGCCAACACCTACTCGTTCTGGGTGCCCGGCGGCACCGGCGTGGAGAGCGAGGAGCTGCTGGGTCGCTGGCTCGCGTCACGGGGCGTCCGCGACCGGGTCGTGCTCGCCACCAAGGTCGGCGCGCTGCCGGACCCGCCCGGTGCCGCCTGGCCGGAGCACGCCGAGGGCCTGTCGCACGACGTGGTGCGCAGGCAGGCCGAAGCCAGCCTGCGCCGCCTCGGCACCGACCACCTCGACGTGTACTACGCCCACATCGAGGACCGTCGCACCCCGCTGCACGACACCGTGGCGACGTTCGCGTCGTTGGTCACCGACGGCCTGGTCCGGGTGACCGGGTGCAGCAACCACGCGGCGTGGCGCGTCGCCCAGGCCCGGGAGATCGCGCGGGCGCAGGGCCTGCCGGGGTTCACGTGCGTGCAGCAGCGCCACACTTACCTGCGGCCGCGGCCGGGCGCGGACTTCGGGGCGAACCCGCACATCAGCGACGAGATGCTCGACTACACGCGCTCGGAGCCCGACCTGACCGTGCTGGGCTATTCGGTGCTGCTGTCCGGCGCGTACACGCGGTCCGACCGGCCGTTGCCCGAGCAGTACGACCACTCGGACAGCACGCGGCGGCTGGCGGTGCTGGCCGAGGTGGCGCGGGAGCTGGGGGCGACGCCGAACCAGGTGGTCCTCGCCTGGCTGCTGGGCGGTGACCCGCCGGTGCTGCCGGTGCTCGGCGTGAGCTCGGTGGAGCAGCTCGACGAGTGTCTCGGCGCGCTCGACGTGGTGCTGGACGACGAGCAGCGGCGGCGCCTCGACACCTGATTCCGCAGTCCGGCCTCCCCGCATTTACGATTCAAAATCGATGCGACGGAGGTGAGCGGTGGAGTGGAGCGCTGGAGCGGTCGCGCGGATGCTCGGCATCTCGCCCACGACCCTGCGCACGTGGGACCGCCGTTACGGGCTAGGCCCCAGCACACGGCACGAGGGCAAGCATCGCCGCTACAGCGAAGATGACGTCGCACGGCTGAAGAGCATGGTCGAGCTGACGAACTCGGGTGTGGCGCCCGCGTCGGCCGCCGCGTCCCTCATGCCGTCCGGTGACCTCGACTTCGAGGCCGCCGCCGACCAGCTCGACGCGGCGAGGATGCGCAGGGTGGCGGTCGGGCTGATCGCGCGTCACGGCGTCGTGCACACGTGGGACGCGGTGTTGATGCCGTTCCTCGTCGAGATGGGCGAGCGGGTCTCGGCGCAGGCGTGCGGGGTCGAGGTCGAGCACGTCGCGAGCGGCAGCATCTCGGACGCGATGCGGGTGTCCGGGGTCGCGGTGGGGTCGCCCGCGGCGTTGCTGGCGTGCGCGCCGGACGAGCAGCACAGCCTGCCCCTGGACGTGCTCGCGGCGGCGCTCGCCGAGCAGGGGTGCGTGTCGCGCAACCTCGGCGCCCGTGTGCCGGCGGCCGCGTTGGTGAGCGCGGTGACTCGGTTGGGGCCGCGGATCGTCTTCGTGTGGGCACACGACCGGGTGTATGCGGACCAGGTGCCGCTGACCGAGATCGAAGGGGTTCCGGTGCTGGTGGGCGGGCCGGGATGGGACGACGTGGCGTTGCCGGAGGGCGTTCAGCGCGTGGACACGCTCCTGACCGCGGTTGAAACGATTTTGAATCGAATCTAGACTTCGGGGCATGAGCCTCGCCGACCGCATGATCCGCCTCGCGTGGGCGGTGGGTGGCGAGGACGTGGCCGAGCGCGTTCTGCGTGCGCACTGGCGGCTGTTGCCGTCCGACGACCCCGCTGGCCGTGCGTTGCGCGGGCGGCTGGTCGAGGTGCTCGCGCATGAGGTGCCCGGCCGGTGGGACGCGATCCGCCAGGCCGTGCTCGCCGACGAACTGACCCTGCTCGACGACGCCGAACGGGCGGCCCCCAGCCGCGCCACGGTGCTCGCCATCATCCGCGCCCTGCCTGTCGGGAGTTCTTCATGACCACGTTGCCGTTGCGCCACCACCCCGTGCGCGTCCTGTTCGTGTTCGTCGCGGCGGTCGTGGTGACCGCCGTGGTGGGATCGCTGTTCTCGGTGTCCGCGGGCGACGAGTACCTCGGCCTGCAACGGCCGTCCTGGGCGCCGCCCGCCTGGCTGTTCGGTCCGGTGTGGACGGTGCTGTACGCGTTGATCGCCCTGTCCGGGTGGCTGGCGTGGCGCAACGGTGCCGGGCGCGGTGAGCTGACGATGTTCGGCGTGCAGCTCGTGTTGAACGCGCTGTGGACGCCGTTGTTCTTCGGGCTCGGCTGGTACGCGCTCGCGTTCGCCGAGATCGTGCTGCTGTGGCTGTCGATCGTGGCGTTGGCGGTCGTGTTCTGGTGGCGCAGCAGGACGGCCGCGTTGTTGTTGGTGCCTTATCTGGCGTGGGTGAGCTTCGCCGGCGCTCTGAACGTGTCGATCGCGGCGCTGAACTAACGCGCGTATCGAACTCGCTTCGCACCCCCATCACCCCCTGCCTGCTGATCGGCACGCGGGGCCCTTTCGTGCGCTCCTGCAGTACGAAAGCTCCCCGCGTGCGAAGAAATGTGGCTGGTGAGGTTCGTGTGGGTGAAGGGCACTGCGCTGGCGCCGTACTCGCGGCCGGCGAAGCTCACGCGGTCACGACGTGGCCGGGATGAGCTCCCGCAGCACCTCCATGCCGACGATCGCGGGAGCGCCGGCGGGTTCCGGGCCGAGCACGCGGGCGAGAACCGGCCCCAGCACCTCGCGGAAGAAGCGGTCGGCGTGCTCCTTGGACTCCCAGACGGCGATCACGCGGAACTCGCCGTCGGTCTGGCAGGCGTAGCGGGCCCTGAGGCCCTCGGGGACGCCCGAGTTCAACGCCTTGTCGAGCTGCTCGAGGGACTTGGTGGGCGGGGTCGCGATGGTGAGCCACATGGTGTTCCTCCTGAAGTCGGTGTGGCTCCAACCTAGGAACTTCGCGCTGGTCAGCCATCCGCCGGAGTACTCGGGCGGGTACTCATCCACGCCGCGATCTGGCTGCGGGTGCTGAAGCCGAGCTTGGTCAGGATGTGCTGGACGTGGTTCTGCGCGGTGCGTTCGGAGATCACGAGCCGCCGCGCGATCTGGCGGTTCGTCATGCCCTCGGTGACCAGCGACGCGACCTCGTGTTCACGGCTGCTCAGCTCGACGGTCGTGAACGCGGTCATGCCCAGTGAGCGGATCGCGCGGTCGGCCGCGCGCTGCACGGCGTCGGCGTCCTCACCCCGTGCGCGCAACGCGGCGGCGAGGTGCCAGCGGGCCTCCGCTGCGAACGCCTGGGCGCCTGCCCGCGACGCCTCGTCGACGGCGGTGGTGAGGTCGGTGACGGCCTGGTCCAGGTCGCCGAGCGCCAGGTGGCCGCGGCCCAGCGCGAGGGACACCGGGCCCATGTACGCGACGCCGTTGCCCGCCGCGTGCTCGCCGCGGAACTCCTCGAGCCTCGGCAGCACCAGCTTCAGGTCGTCGGTCAGGTCCAGGCCCGACGTCACCAGCACCGCGTCGACGAGGCCGGGCAGCACGAAGAACGCGGGCAGGTCCCACTCCTCGAGCGGGCCGGTGCGGCGGTACCACTCCAGAGCTTCGTCGCGGAAACCCGCGCGCAGCAACAGGAACGCCCGCGTCACCTTCGACATCAGGCGGAAGCGCGGTGGCGGGTCGTGGAAGTGGCGGGCGAGGGCGAGTCCGTCCTCGGAGACGGGGAGGTGGCAGGCCAGTCCGCACTGCAGGGCGAAGTACGCGCCGGACGCCGGTTCGCGTTCGATCACCCGCATGCGGTCGTAGGCGCGCCGGCCGACCTCCTGCGCCTCGGCGAACCGGCCCTGCGCCTGGGCCAGGCAGGCCGTCACGACGTCCAGGTGCCACTGCGGGACGTGGCCGCCGACGCGGTCGCACGCGAGCCGCAGGGCAGGCAGTTCCTCTTGCGCGGCAGGGAGTTCGCCGCTCTCGATCAACGCGTGGATCCGCCACAGCGAACCCCACATCGCGCCGCGCGGACTGCGGGTGCGCTGCGCCAGGTCGATCATCTCGGTGGCGAGCCCGAGCCGTTCCGCCCGTCCTGCCGGACCGGGACAGGCCTCCTGCCGCGCGTGCAGGGCCTCGGCGAGCGCGCGGTCGTCCCCGCAGGAACGCGCCAGGTCGAGGGCGTCGCGGCTGAGCTCGTCGAGCCGGTGCTGCTCGCCGCGGTAGAACGCGAGGTGGCTGCGCTGGGCGAGCAGCCGGGCGCGGGTGGCGGGGCTGACGTCGTGGCGCAACGCGTTGTCGCACAACGGGGTCGCGACCGCGTTCACCCCCGCGCCGGGGGCGGCTTCGAGGACCAGCGCGGCTTCGGCGATCTGCTCGGGCGTCCGCGCCAGCTCGGCGGCGCGCTGGGCGGCCTGGACGCATCCCGTGAGATCGCCCGCGAAGTACGCGGCCTTGCCCAGCGCCACCTGGATCTCGTGGCTGTCCTCCAGCGCCGCTGCGGCGCGGTAGAGCCGGGCGCCTTCCTCGTAGGCCAGCCGGTCGACGGCGTCCCCGGCCGCGCGGATCGTCCACGCGAGGGCTTCTTTCGTGGCACCGCAGGCGTTCCAGTGCCGGGCGACGTCGGCGTAGTGCGTGCTGTCCGTCATCGCCTCGGCGATCCGGCGGTGGATCGTGCGGCGTTCGGCGGTGGTGAGCGAGGCCTCGACGGCGTCCCGGGTCAGCGCGTGCACGAACCGGTGACCGGTCGCGTCGATCAGGGTCGTGGCCTCGTCCAGCGCGCTGATCGGCCGGCCGGACGCGGTGGCGGCGAGGTCGAGGTCGAAGTCGCGGCCGATCAGCGCGGCCGTCCTGACGAGCTCGCGGGTGTCGTCACCGAGCCTCGCCAGCCGGGCGGTGACGATGTCGCGGACGCTGCGCGGTGGCTGGTCCGCCCGCCAGGTGCCGTCGGAGACCGCGCGGGCGATCTCCGTGACGAACAACGGGTTCCCGCTGGTCAGCGACGTGACGGCGGCGGCGTGCTCGGGCCCGACGAGCTCGGCGACCTCGTCGGCGGACAGGCCGTGCAGGTCGATGCGGACGGCGGAGCGCATGAGGTCCGCGACGGCCGGGCACGGGTCGCGGAAGGTCGCGAAGATCAGGACGTTGCGCTGCTGCGTGGCGAGGTGCGCGAGGACGAGCAGCGACGCCTCGTCCGCCCAGTGCACGTCCTCGACGACGATCACCAGGCCGTCGCGGTCCAGCGCGGTCGCGATCGCGTCGAACACCCGGAACCGGTCCTGCGGCACCTCGGCGTCGTGGGCGAGCACCACGTCCGGGTCGGCGCCGACCGCCTTGAGCACCTGCCGCCACGGCCAGAACGCCGGTGCGCCCGCGGTTTCGACGCAGTGTCCCCACACGACCTGACGGCCCAGCGCGAGCGCCTGCCCCGCGAGCTCCTGCGCCAGCCTCGTCTTGCCGATGCCCGGCTCGCCGCCGCACAGCACCAGCCCACCTGTCTCCGCGTCCAGCCGCGACCGCACCAGCGCGAGCTCCCGGCCGCGTCCCACCACCTTCACGTCCCGAATATCGCACAAGCCCCGGGAGGTGTTTCGGGAAAATCAGTTGAGAGGTCTCGCGCGTGTCGCCATGATATTGGTGTCTGCGCAGCTCAGGGGCATAAGAAATGCATTTGCGCAATGGTGGAGATGGGGCTGTGGAGCCCCGCCCGTCTGTAAAACGGGAGCTCACGCAAAGGCGGTTCGACTCCGTCCTCCACCACCAGCCGTTGCGCCACCGGGGTGACCCGGGGCAACGACCCCGTTCCTCCTCGCGACCTAGTAGAGGAGGAAGGGGAGTCACCATGTCGATCGATGTCCAGCAGCCGAGGCCGCTCGGTCTGGTCGGGAGCCACGTCCAGATCGCCGGTACCGCGGGCGGTGCGTTCGAGGCGCAGTTCAACTACCGGATCCACGAGGGACACGACGAGGTCACCGGCGGGTTCATGGCCGGTGACGGGGGCGGCGGCCACGGCCAGTTCCAGATCAGCGTCGACGTTTCCGGCGCCTCGTTCGCGCTCGACAGGCTCTTCGTCGAGGTGTTTTGGACCTCGCCCAAGGACGGCGCCGAGCTCGACAAGGTCATCGTGCCCGTCGTGTACGGGCCGCGGATCGTGCCCGGCTACCGCGTGTACCTGGAGTACACGATCCAGCCCGGCGACACGCTGTCCGCGATCAGCCTGCAGTTCTACGGCAACGCCAACCTCTACACGCGGCTGGTGCGCGCGAACCCGCACGTGATCACGAACCCCAACGTCATCCACCCCGGGGATGTGATCCGAATTCCGCAGGCATGACCTCGTGACGACCGGAGTCCACGACGGGATCGCGCAGCTCGAAGTGCACGATCCCGTCCTCCTCCCACACCACCTCGCCGAGCGACTGCCACAGGTCCAGTGCGCCGGGAGAGTGGCGGTAGGCGTGCAGGTAGATCGACTGATAGCCACCGTCGGACCGTGCGAAGGCCAGCAGCTCGGCCACCATCGCACGAGCGAGGCCGCGCCGGCGGTGCTCCGGCCGCACGTACACCCGCCGCACCTGCGCGGTCGCCCCGGACGGGTACCGCTGCGCGAGCCAGCCGGGTTCGCGCGGTCCACGAGAGTCCAGGGCCGCGGTCCCGGCGATCGTGCCGTCCCGCCGGTCGATCGCGACCACCAGCATGTGCCGTCGCGGCGCCAGGTAGTGGCCGGTCAGGTCGATGACGTCGTTGTGCCACCCCGGCACGTAGCCGGTGCCGAAGTCGCGGTACAGCGCGTCGAGCATGACCGACCGCGCGCCCCCGAGGTCCTCCGCCGTCGCCACCTTGATGCCATAGTTGTGCACTTGCACATGATATGCATCTGAGTGGGCTGCCCGGACGTGATCGCGACCGGGTGAGACTGTGGACCGACCGCGAGTTCGGGAAGCTCTGGCTCGCCAGGGTGATCTCGAACGCCGGGTCCGCGGTGTCGGGCGTCGCGCTGCCCGTCCTCATGTACTCGCTCACCGGCAGCGCCGTGCACACGGGTGCTCTCGCGGCTCTCACGGCCGCGCCCTACCTGGTGTTCGGGCTGCCCGCGGGAGCGCTCGTCGACCGCATGCACCGGCGCACGGTCATGGTCGTCACCGACCTCGTCAGCGCCGCGCTGCTCGCCAGCGTGCCCGTGGCCGCGGCGGCCGGCACGCTGACCCCGGTCCACCTGCTGGTGGTGGCCGGGGGAGTGGCGAGCGTGACCGTGTGGTTCGACGCGGCCAACTTCGGTGCCGTGCCCGCGCTCGTCGGCAACGACAACCTCGCCCGGGCCAACAGCGCGATCTGGAGCGCTTCCACCGCCGTGCACATCGCCGCACCGTCGGTCGCGGGCGTGCTGATCGCGGTGATCGGGCCGGCGGGGACGATGGCGCTCGACGCACTGAGTTTCGCGGTGTCCGCGGTGCTGGTCCGCATGATCCTCAGGCCGCTCAACCAGCGACGGGAACCCCGGATCTCCCTCCGGGCGGACATCAGGGAAGGGCTCGAGTTCCTCTGGAGAGACCCCACAGTCCGGCTCTTCACCGCCCTGGGCGTCGGTCAGGCCGTCAACGGTGGTGCCGTGTCGGGACTTCTCGTCGTGTACGCGTTCCGGGTGTTCGACGTCCCGGAGAACGACGCGCGGATCGGCGTGTTGTTCAGCGCGCTGGCGGCCGGGTCGTTCGCGGCGATCGTCGTCATGCCCAAGATCAGTGACGCCTGCGCGCCCCGCCACGTCACGACGATCGGGCTCTCCGCCGGGGTTGTCGTGACGGCGTCGCTGGTGGGCGTGCAAACGTGGGCGCTGGCCGTGACCAGCACGGCGCTGTGGGGCCTGACCTCGACGATCGTCATCGTCAACGGCATCACGGTCCGCCAGATGATCACCCCTGATCATCTTCAGGGGAGGGTGAACCTGGTCGGGCGCATGCTGACCTTCGGCGTCGGGCAGCCCCTCGGAGCGATGGCGGGCGGAGTGATCGCCGACGCGCTGTCCGTCCAGTCCGCCCTGGTGATCACGGCGTTACCGCTCGTGCTCGCGGCGGCGATCGGGTGGTCGCAGCTGAAGCCCGCACCCGGCCGTGAGTTGGGACACGGGCTCAAGTGAAGCTGTGCCGAGGACCTGGTGCCTTGTTGGTTTCATACAAAGCACGCTGCTCAACTCGTTCCGAACCAGCGATTTTGTTACCCGGTAGTAGCCGAGAGTGTGTACGTCGAGTGGGCGGCGACTGCCGCTGAGGTCGTAATGTCCGCGAGGAGCCAAGTCGTTGTTCAGTCGTGTAGCGATCGTCAACCGCGGGGAAGCTGCGATGCGGCTGATCCACGCCGTCCGTGAGCTCGCCGCCGAGTCAGGGGAACGGATCGAGACCGTCGCCCTGTACACCGATGTCGACAAGTCCGCGCCCTTCGTCAGGGAAGCCGACCTCGCCTACAACCTCGGCCTGGCGGCGGATCGTCCGTACCTCAACCTCGAAGTGCTGGAGACCGCCCTCGTCGAGACGAAGGCCGACGCCGCGTGGGTCGGCTGGGGCTTCGTCGCCGAGATCCCCGAGTTCGCGGAGCTGTGCGAGAAGGTCGGGGTCACCTTCGTCGGCCCGTCCGCCGAGGCGATGCGCAAGCTCGGCGACAAGATCGGCTCGAAGCTGATCGCCGAGGAGGTCGGCGTTCCCGTCGCGCCGTGGTCGCGCGGTGCCGTCACGGACCTGGACCACGCCCTGAAGGTGGCCGAGGAGGTCACCTACCCGTTGATGCTCAAGGCGACCGCCGGTGGTGGCGGCCGCGGCATCCGCAAGATCACGTCACCCGACGAGCTGCGCGAGAACTTCGACCGCACCAGCATGGAGGCCGAGCGCGCGTTCGGCTCCGGCGTGATGTTCCTGGAGCGCCTCGTCACCGGCGCCCGCCACGTCGAGGTGCAGGTCATCGCCGACGGCCAGGGCACGGCGTGGGCGCTCGGCGTCCGCGACTGCTCGGTGCAGCGGCGCAACCAGAAGATCATCGAGGAGTCGGCGTCCTGCGTGCTGGAGCAGCACCAGGTCGACGAGCTGAAGGCGTCGGCGGAACGGCTGGCGAACGCCGTGGGCTACCGCGGCGCGTGCACTGTCGAGTTCCTCTACCACCCCGGTGAGAAGCTCTTCGCGTTCCTGGAGGTCAACACCCGTCTGCAGGTCGAGCACCCGATCACCGAGATCACCACGGGCTTCGACCTCGTCAAGGCGCAGCTGCACGTCGCGGGCGGCGGCAGGCTGGAGGGCGCCAAGCCCGCCGAGCTCGGCCACGCCGTCGAGGCCCGCCTGAACGCCGAGGACCCGGACCGCGACTTCGCGCCGTGCCCCGGCACGATCGTTCGTCTCGAACTGCCCGCGGGCCCCGGCATCCGCGTCGACACCGGTGTCGCCGAGGGCTCGCAGATCCCCGCCGACTTCGACTCGATGATCGCCAAGATCATCGCGTACGGCCGCGACCGCGACGAGGCGCTCGGCAAGCTGCGCCGCGCCATGGCCGAGACGACCGTGATCATCGAGGGCGGCACGACCAACAAGAGCTTCGTGCTCGACCTGCTGGACGAGCCCGCCGTGATCGACGGCTCCGCCGACACGTCCTGGATCGACCGCGTCCGCGCCGAGGGCGGCCTGGTCTCGCACCGCCACTCCGCCATCGCGCTGGCCGCGGCCGCCATCGAGGTGTACGAGGACGAGGAGCAGATCAACCGCACGCAGCTGCTCGCGTCCGCCCGCGGTGGCCAGCCCCGCACGAACCACGAGGGCGCGCGCAAGCTGGAGTTCGTGCTGCGCGGCCAGCCGTACGTCGTGAACGTCGCCCGCATCGGCGCCGCGAAGTACCGCGTCGGCGTATCGGCCGCGGATTCCGCCACCGTGCTGACCGGTGACGTCGACGTCGAGCGGTTCGACCACCACGTCGGCCAGATCACCGTGAACGGCACCAGGTTCCGCGTCGTCACCGGCACGCACGGCCCCGTCCACCAGGTCGAGGTCGACGGCGTCACGCACCGCGTCACCCGTGACGAGGGCGGTGTGCTGCGGTCGCCGATGCCCGCGCTCGTCGTCGCGACCCCGCTGGAGGTCGGTGCCGAGGTCGAGGCCGGCGCACCCGTCCTGGTGCTCGAGGCGATGAAGATGGAGACGGTGCTGCGCGCGCCGTTCCGTGCGCGGTTGAAGGAGCTCGCCGTCGTCGTCGGCACGCAGGTGCCCGCCGGTGGCGCGCTGCTCAAGCTGGAGGAGATCGAGGACGCCGACGGCGCCGAGGTCGAGCAGAAGTCCGAGTCGTCGGTCGAGCTGGAGCTGCCGGCGCCGCGCACGGACGTCCGGCCGGAGGAGCTCGTCGCGCGCGGTCTCGACGACCTGCGCGCGTTGCTGCTGGGCTTCGACACCACGGCCGCGGACACCGACCGGGTGCTGAAGAACTACATGGACGCGAGGGGTGACCTGAGGGAACGGCCGCTGGTCGCGGAGGCCGAGCTGCTCGGCATCTTCGCCGACCTGTGCGACCTCTCGCGCAACCGCCCGGCCGGTGAGGAGACCAAGCCGGAGAACCACATCCACTCTCCGCGCGAGCACTTCCACACCTACCTCAAGACGCTCGACGCCGACCGCGCCGCGCTGCCGGAGAGCTTCCGCGCCCGGTTGACGAACGTGATCGGCCACTACGGCATCGCGGAGCTCGACCGCACGCCGGAGCTGGAGCAGGCCGTCTTCCGCATCTTCGTCGCGCTGCGCCGCGGTGTGTTCGACGCGGCCGTCGCGACGACTCTGCTGCGCCAGTGGGTGCAGGAGGCGCCGCCGGTCGAGTCCGAGCGCGTGCAGGTCGGCCTGGTGCTGGAGCACATCGTCGCCGCCACCCAGGTCCGCTACCCCGCGGTCGCCGACCTGGCCCGCAGCGTGGTGTTCACCTGGTTCGCGCAGCCGTTGCTGCGTCGCACCCGCGCCCGCGTGCACAGCGAGGTCCGCAAGCACCTCATCCACCTGGACGCCTCGCCCAACGCCGCCGACCGCGAGGAGCGGATCGCGGCGATGGTGGCGTCCGCCGAACCGCTGGTGCGCCTGCTCGGGCAGCGCATCGGCAAGCCCGGCGCGGACAACACCCCGTTGCTGGAGGTGCTGGCACGGCGCTACTACACCAACAAGGCGCTGGCGAACCCGCGCGTGAACGGCGCGTTCTTCATCGCCGAGAACGAGCCGGAGCAGACCCGTCTCGTCTCGACCGCGGTGGAGTTCCCGGCGCTGGCGGACGCCGTCGGTGACGTCGTCAAGCACGGCAACGGCAGTGCCGTCGTCGCGGACGTCTACGTCAACTGGACCGACGGCCCGTCCGACCAGGACGAGATGGCCGCGGCCCTGGGCGCCGCCCTCGCCGCGCACCAGCTGCCGCCGACGGTCACCCGCATCACCACCACGGTCGCGGGCCGCCGCGGCGAGTCGATGCACCACCACTTCACGTTCCGCCCGTCCTCCAACGGGTTCGCCGAGGAGAGGCTGGTGCGCGGGCTGCACCCGCGCATCGCCGAACGCATGCAGCTGGAACGGTTGCGCGAGTTCGACCTCACCCGTCTGCCCGCGGTGGACGAGGACGTGTACCTGTTCCGCGCGGTGGCCAAGTCCAACAAGTCCGACGAGCGTCTGGTGGCGCTGGGCCAGGTGCGCGACCTGACCCCGTTGCGCGACGACGACGGCCGGATCGTCGCCCTGCCCGCCGCCGAGGACGTTCTCGCGGCCTGCCTGGACGGCATTCGCCGCGCTCGCGCCCAGTCCGGTGGCCGGACCCGCCTCGCCACCAACCGGGTCGTGCTCTACGCGTGGCCGCCCACCGACCTGTCCTCGAAGGACCTGGACGCCGTCGCGACCCGTGTGGGACCGACGACGACGGGCTTGGACCTGGAGGAGGTCCTGTTCCTGGCGCGTCGCAAGGACGCCGCGACCGGTGAGCTGACCGACATCGGCGTCCGGATCGCCAACGACGCGGGTTCCGGCGTCTCGTTCTCGTTCGTGCAGCCGCCGACCGAGCCGATCCAGCCGCTCGACGACTACCGCCAGAACGTCCTGCGCGCCCAGTCGCGCGGCACGATCTACCCGTACGAGCTGGTCGACATGCTCGTGGGCGACGGTGGTTCGTTCGTGGAGCACGACCTGGTCGACGGCACGCTGGTGCCGGTGGACCGTCCGCGCGGCGGCAACAAGGCGGGCCTCGTCGTCGGTGTGGTGACCACGCCGACCCCGGCCTACCCCGAGGGCATGAAGCGCGTGGTGCTGCTCGGCGACCCGACCAAGTCGCTGGGCGCGCTGGCCGAGCCCGAGTGCTCGCGGGTGATCCACGCGCTGGACCTGGCCGAGGAGCTCTCCGTTCCGCTGGAGTGGTTCTCGCTGTCGTCCGGCGCGAAGATCTCGATGAGCTCCGGTGTCGAGAACATGGACTGGGTCGCGGCCGCGCTGAAGCGGATCGTCGAGTTCACCCAGGCCGGTGGCGAGATCAACGTGGTGGTCAACGGCATCAACGTCGGCGCCCAGCCGTACTGGAACGCCGAGGCCACGATGCTCATGCACACCAAGGGCATCCTGGTCATGACCCCGGACTCGGCCATGGTGCTGACCGGCAAGCAGGCGCTGGACTTCTCCGGCGGCGTCTCGGCCGAGGACAACTACGGCATCGGCGGCTACGACCGCGTCATGGGCCCGAACGGCCAGGCGCAGTACTGGGCCCCGAACCTGCGGTCCGCGTTCGACGTGCTGCTGGCGCACTACGAGCACAGCTACATCGCTCCCGGTGAGTCCGGCCCGCGCCGAGTGTCCACTTCGGACCCCGTGTCCCGCGACGTGTCCTCCTACCCGCACGTGGTCGGCGACAGCCCGTTCGCCACGGTCGGCGAGATCTTCTCGGTCGAAGCCAACCCGGACCGCAAGAAGCCGTTCGACATCCGCACGGTGATGCGCGCCCTGTCCGACCAGGACCACGACGTCCTGGAGCGCTGGGCGGGCATGGCCGACGCCGACACCGCGGTCGTCCAGGACGTGCACCTGGGCGGCGTCCCGGTGACGTTGCTGGGCATCGAGTCTCGAGGCGTGGCCCGCACCGGCTTCCCGCCCACCGACGGCCCCGACACCTACACGGCCGGCACGCTGTTCCCGAAGTCGTCGAAGAAGGCGGCCCGCGCGATCAACGCGGCCTCGGGCAACCGCCCGCTCGTCGTGCTGGCGAACCTGTCGGGCTTCGACGGCTCGCCGGAGTCGATGCGCGAACTGCAGCTGGAGTACGGCGCGGAGATCGGCCGAGCGATCGTCAACTTCCGCGGCCCCATCGTGTTCTGCGTGATCTCGCGCTACCACGGCGGCGCGTTCGTGGTCTTCTCGAAGGCCCTGAACCCGTCCATGACGGTGCTGGCGGTAGAGGGCTCGTACGCGTCGGTCATCGGCGGCGCACCGGCCGCGGCAGTGGTGTTCGCTCGCGAGGTCGACGGCCGCACGGCCAACGACCCGCGGGTGAAGAAGCTGGAGTCGGCGGTGGCGGAGGCGTCCGGCGCCGAGCGTGCGGCGCTGACGGCCGACCTGGCGTCGACGCGGCAGGCGGTGCGGACGGAGAAGCTGAACGAGATGGCGGCGGAGTTCGACCGGGTGCACAGCGTGCAGCGCGCGGTCGAGGTCGGGTCGGTGGACGCGATCATCTCGGCTGCTGAGTTGAGGCCGGCGATCATCAAGGCGATCGAGGACGGGCTGGCTCGGGCTTAGTCGCTAGTTTGAGGGGAGCCCCGGTCGCTGTGGCCGGGGCTCTTTCTCGTGTGGGGGATGCTGTGCGAGACATCGCCGAACACGTCGAGGTGGACGATCCCGGCTGGCCGGTGGTGATCGAGGCGTTGGCGGCGGTGGATCACGTCGTGTTGGCGCCGGAGGCTTCCGCGTGCCGCGCCACGTTGCTGCAGCTGCAGATCACCGCCAGGTCGTTGCTCGGCGCGGTCGTGCTGAACACCGGTGGGCTGGTGCTGCACCACGGTTGGCTGCGCGTGTACGGCGGATCCAGTGGTTCGTTGCCGAGCTTGGCCGAGGTGAACGGGTTTCCGGCGTCGGTCGACCCGTCATGGGCGCCCCAGGCGGGCCTGGTGCTCGCGCACGACGTGCTGGGCGGCGTGTTCGCGTTGAACGGCATGGATGCCGGACGGTTCGGCAGGCCGGGAGATCCGGGCCAGGTCGTCTACTTCGCGCCGGACACCCTGGAGTGGGAGACCTTCGACGGTGGCCACGGCCATTGGCTGACGTGGATGCTGGACGGCGGCCTGCCCGAGTACTACTCGACGGTGTTCTGGCCGTCCTGGCAGGCCGAGGTCGCGAACCTCGGCCTGCGTGACGGAATCACGACGTATCCGCCGTTGTGGTCGAAGGAAGGCTCGGAGAACATCGCGGCCGCAAGCCGCAAGGCGGTGCCGATGCGCGAACTCCTCTCGTTCCACGCGGACACGTGCGGACAGCTCGGACTCGCCGCTCCCGGACCCCTCGGAAAGGCCTGACCGTGGACTGGAAGAAGGACCGCATCGGAACGTCGTTGCGCGGCACCAACCCCACCGTCCTGCGACGCCTCACCGCGGGCTTCGCGAACATCGGCGACGTCCAGTTCCTCCCCGGCTACTGCGTCCTGCTGACCGACATCCCGGACGTCCAGCGCCTGACCGACCTGCCCCGCCCCAAGCGGATGGAGTTCCTCTCCGACATGGACGTGCTCGGCGAGGCGGTCGAACGCGTCTGCGCCCGCCGCGACGACGGGTTCCGCAGGGTCAACCTCGAGATCCTCGGCAACACCGATCCCTACCTGCACGCCCACGTCTGGCCGCGCTACGACTGGGAGCCGAAGCACCTCGTCGGCCGACCTGTCTGGCTGTACCCGCTCGAGCGCTGGTCCGACCCGGGAACAGCGCTCGGCCCCGCCCACGACGACCTCCGGGCCGAGCTCACCGCGGAGATCGATCGACTCAGGCGTCCAGCTTGAACGGGTCGTGCTCGGCCAGCAGCTTGTCGAGCCGGGCTCTGTCCACGCGGCTCGTGATGTACGTGTCCTCCTGCCGGTCCCTGATCACCTTGGACAGCGTGAACGCCGACGTGACCGTGTAGAGCATCGCGATCCCCAGGAACGCGCGCACCCACCCGTCGACGGGCAGGAACACGACTCCGATGCCGACGGCGGTCAGCGAGAGCCCGAACGAGAGGACCGCCTGCATGTAGAACGCACCGGTCGTCGGGGTGTGCGAGGGCGTCGTAGAAGTCATGATCCTGAGAGTCCTGGGTCACACCAGGGCTGTCATGAGTACGGCTACTCAATGTCGGATCACGTTTCGTTCGTGATCCCGAACGGGATGTGCACGCACGGCACCGTCTGGACCAGGTGGCCGCGCTGGTCGTCGAAGAAGATGTGCGGCTTGAGCACGTCGAGGATCGGCGCCTTCTCGAGCCCTCCCAGGAAGAACGCGTCGTTCACCGTCAGTCCCCACGCTTTGAGGCTGTTGATCGCGCGTTCGTGTGCCGGAGCGGACCGGGCGGTGACCACCGAGACGCGGACGCGGTCCTCGGCGAGTCGCTGGATCCGGTTGACGCCCGCCAGGAAGTTCCGCAGCGGTCCGGGATCGAGGGGCGTGACGACGTTCGTCGCCTCGTGCTGCTGGAACTGGTCGAGCCCGCCGCTCTGGTAGATCCGCTCCGCCGCGTCGTCGGCCAGCACGCCGTCGAAGTCGAACGCGATCCGCAACGCCGGGTCGTCGTCGTCCTGGAACGACGACTTGAGCACCTGGCCCGCGGGCATGCCGGCCGCGGTCGCCTTGCGCACGTCGTTCTCGTGCGCGGACAGGAAGAGCGACATGTTCAACGCGGGCATGAACTCGTGCGGGGCGCGTCCCTGCGTGAAGATCGCCCGCGAGATCGCGAGGCCGTGGTGGGCGGCCGAGCGGAGGATGCGCAGGCCCGTGTCGGGGGAGTTGCGCGACAGCACGATCACCTCGACCAGTGGTCCCAGCGAGTTGAGCTGCAGGAGCCTGCGCAGGAACGGGAACGCGACGCCGGGCCCGAACGGTTCGTCCAGGTGCGCTTCCTGGTAGGCGCGGTAGGCCTCCTCGCCCTCGGCGTGGAAGACCGCGTCGGACTCGGTCAGGTCGAACAGCGCGCTCGACGCGACGCCCACGACGAGCAGGTTCTCCAGGCTGGGAGCCACAGCGCTGATCGTAGCCGCGCGGGCGATGATCACGAGATCATCGCCCGCGCGGCTGCTAGGAGAACGTCCAGCGCTGGTTGGCGGTTCCGGCGCAGTCCCAGAGCTGGAGCCTGGTGCCGTCGGCCGAGCTGGGGCCGGTGGCGTCGAGACATCTCCCTGACGCCGCGTTGCGCAGCTGACCGTTCGACTCGGCGGTCCACTGCTGGTTGCCGGCGCCGGTGCAGTCCCAGAGCTGGGTCACGGCGCCGTTGGCGGTGCCGGACGCGTCGAGGCACTTGCCCAGAGCGCGCACGGTGTTGCCGTTGCGGGACCATTGCTGGGCGTTGGTGCCGTTGCACGTCCAGAGCTGCACCGCCGTGCCGTTGGCCGAGTTCGCCCCAGCCACGTCGACGCACTTGCCGCCGTAACCGACGATCGTGCCGCCGGTGGGCGGGGTGCCGCCGGACGCGGCCTCCCAGATGGCGTTGAGCAGGCTGGTGCTGCCGGTGGTGTCCTGCGACAGCTCCCAGTTCATGATGCCGCCCGCGTTCGACACCGCCCACGTCGTCTTGCGCTTGATCGTGGGGATGCCGTTGTAGCAGTTGCCGTTGTAGCAGTCGCGGTTGGCGTTCGCCGGGTCCTGCGCGACGAGGTCGCGGTAGGCGATGTAGGTCGGCCGGCTGTAGAACGGCACACCGAGAACCGCTTTGCTCGCAGGCAGTCCGCGGCCCTTCCAGAAGTTGACGGCGTTGATCGACCAGTCGTAGTTCGCGTGCGGGCTGCCGCCGTCGTAGGCCATGATGTTCAGCCAGTCGACGATGCCGAACACCGCGGGCTGCACGCCGTTGGCTGTACCGCCCTCGCTCACCACAGCGGCCGTGAGGATCTTGCCGCGGCTGTGCAGCGCGTCGCCGAGCTGGCGCATCAGCAGGGTGTAGTTGTCGCCCTCGGCACCGGGATCCGGGTACTCCCAGTCGATGTCGACGCCGTCGAGGTTGTACTGGTTGACGAGGTTGACCAGGGAGTTGACGAACGTCGTGCGGCCGTTGGTGCTGGCCGCGAGGATCTCGAAGTTGTCGTCGTTGCCGTTGTTCCAGCCACCGACGGCGATCGATACCTTGACGCCGTTCTGGTGGCCGAGGCTCACCAGCTGCTGGAGCTTGGCGGGGTCGGGGGTGCCCTGGAGCGTGCCGTTCGAGTTCGGCAGCGCGAAGGAGTAGTTGATGTGCGTCAGCTTGCTGTACTGGATCGCGCTGACGCTGCCGGACCACGACGGCATGTAGCCGACGCTCTTGAATCCCTGGGGATAGGCGGCCTGCGCGGCAGGCGCCAGGACTGTCATCGTCGCCGCGGCGGCGGCCAGCGCGAGGCCGGCGGCACCGAGGCGTGAGCGGAGTGAACGCATTGCAGGGTTGCCTTCCACTTTCGTCGAGCGCCCACTCGCGACGTTAGTGGTCTAGACCGGTGGTCGGGAAGATCAACTCGCGACCGGAACTGGTTCCGGTCGCCGTGCAGGGAATCACCGCAGGTAGGAGGCGCCGTTCACGTCGATGATCGTGCCGCTGGCCCACGTGGCGTGCTCGGTCGCCAGCCACGCGACCGCGGAGGCGACCTCCTCCGGTTCGGCGACGCGGTTGAACGGGCTCTGCGCGCGGATCGCGTCACCTTCCGGCCCGGCCAGGAAGTCGGTGACCATGTCGGTGCGGACGAATCCCGGTGCCACACCGGCGACCGCGATGCCCTGCGGGGCGAGGGACTGCGCGAGCGACTGCGTCAGCGCGTGCAGACCGGCCTTCGCGGCACCGTACGCCGGAGCGTCCGGCTCGCCCCGGAACGCGCCCCGCGAACCGATGTTGATGATGCGGCCACCCTCGGTCATGTGCCGGACCGCGTGCCACGTGAGGTCGGCGGGGCCGTACAGGTTGAGCTCGATCGTGCGGCGCCAGGCCTGTTGCCACTCCTCGAAACCGGTCGTGGCGATGGGGTGGTGGAAGTAGATGCCCGCGTTGTTGACGAGGACGTCGAGCCCGCCGAGCTTCGCCACCGTCTCGGCGACGATCTGCTCCGCCTGGTTCGCGCCGAGATCGCCCTGGACGGTCACGTGGCCGCTGCCGGGAAGGCCCTCGGCGACGGCCTGGGCCGCGGCCGGGTCGGACCGGTAGTGGACGGCGACCTGGTGACCGCCCGCGGCGAGGGCGTGGGCGATGGTCGCGCCGATGCCGCGGGACGCTCCGGTGACGAGTGCGCGTCGGGTCATGTGGCGATCATGCCTGATTGTCGATCATCCACTTGCCGTTCTGCTGCACGAACGTGTACGTGTGCGTCTCGGTCGAGGAGACGGCCGAACCCTTCATGTACTGCAGCGTCACGGTCACGACGTTGTCGCCCTGTGGCACGAAGTTCGACAGCTGCACCCCGGTGTACTGGCTCCAGAACGTTTGGTACTCCTGGAAGGTCTTGACGCGTACCGACTTGAACCGGTCGGTGAGCAACGAGTACCCGGTCTGGAGATCGCCGGGGATCAACGCGTAGTACGCGGTGATCGCCTCCTGGGCGTTCTTCGGTCCCGCGGGCGGAGGTGGCGGGGTCTCGCCCTGGCTCGGGGTGTCGGTCGGCGGGTTCGTTTGAGTGGTGGTCTGCGTTTGGGTCTGCGTCTCGGTCGGGGGCTGCTGCTGCGTCTGGCTCGTGGTGGTCGGGGTGGTGCTCGTGGAGCCCGACGCCGGCGGGTTGTTCGCCTGGTTGTTGTTTCCCTTGGGCCACAACAGGAACGACCCGACGCCCACTGCCAGCACGAGGAGGACGATCGCGATGGGGACGAGCGGGAACTTGCGGCGGTTCTGGTCGGGTTCGGCGGGAGGCGCCGGCGGGGTAGTCGCGAACACCGGTTCCGGAGCGGGCCGCGTCGGTGCGGGCTCAGGCTCAGGTTCGGGCTGCGGTTCCGGCTCCGGTTCTGGTTCTGCCGCAACCGGAACTTCCGGCTCGACAGGCGTTTCCTCGGGCTTCGGAGCCGTGAGTTCCGCGGCCTCGGCGGCAGCGGCACCTGCCACCAGCCCGGCCGCGGCGGCAGCGGAGTCCTGCTTCGCCTTCTCCTCCGGCTGGGCCTCGGCAGGCAGCTGCACGGTGGCGGGGATGACGGCGGTCGCCTCGGACACCTGCGGCGAGTCGTTCACCACGGCGGCGAGCAGGTGGACCGCTTCCTCCATGGACGGCCGGCGCTCGGGATCGTTGGAGAGCAGCCGGAACAGCACCGGGGCGAGCAGCGGACCGGCGTTGGCCGGCGGCATGATCGAACCGCTGGCCACGCGGTGCAGCATCGCGATGTGGTTGTCGGCCGTGCCGAACGGCGGTCCGCCCTCGACCGCGTTGTACAGGGTGGCGCCGAGCGAGAACACGTCGGAGGCGAGGCCTGCGTCCTCACCGCGCGCGACCTCGGGGGAGAAGAAGGCCGGGGTGCCGACGGTGCCGGTCGCGGTGGCCGTGCCGTCGTCGGTGGTGCGGGAGATGCCGAAGTCGGTGATCTTGACTTCCTGGTCGCCGATCAGGACGTTGCCGGGCTTCACGTCGCGGTGCTGGATGCCGTGGCGGTGCGCGGCGGCGAGGGCGGCGGCGGTGTAGCAGCCGATGCGGGCGACCTCGCGCGGCGGCAGCGTGCCCTGTTCGGAGATGACGGCGGCGAGGCTGCGGGAGGGGAGGTACTCCATGATCAGCCAGGGCTGCCCGTCCTCCTCCACGACGTCGTAGACGCGGATGGCGTTCGGGTGTTCGAGACGGGCGGCGAGGCGGGCCTCGCGCATGGCTCTCGCCTTGGCGCGTTCGATCTTGGCGTCGTCGACGCCTTCCAGTACGAGCAGCTCCTTGGCGGCCACCACCCGGTGAAGCTGCTCGTCATAGGCCTGCCAGACGACTCCCATCGCACCCTGGCCGACCTTCTGCCTCAACCGGTAGCGGCTCCCGATGAGCCTGCTGCTCTCCTCCACGCGCCTGACCGTCCCCTCTGATCATCCGCAAGTGTGACGGTTGCCGCGTTCACGATTGACCGTAACCCTACATGGGGGTACATATGGGGTTATGCCAAAAATCAACGTGTACCTCCCCGACGATCTGGCCGAGACCGTCAAGGACCTCAACCTCCCGGTGTCCGCCATCTGTCAGCGCGCGCTGGAGGTCTCGGTCAAACGGATCACGGCGGTGCGCGGCCTCACCGTCGACGACCTCGACGGTGACCGGGGTACCCAGCTGACCCAGCGCCTGCGCGCGGTGATTCGGCTGGCGGCCGTTGCCCCGGTGGTGACCACCGCCGAGCTGGCGCAGGCGCTCGTCGACGAGGGCGGCAACCTGGCGCTCGACGTGCTGCGGGCGATCGACATCGACCCGCGGACGTTGAGCTTCCCTTCGGAGCCTCAGGAGGGTGCCGGGTTCGCGTCCGACGCGGTCAACGCGCTGGAGCTGGCCGTGGTCGAGGCGATCGCGCTGGGCCACAACTACGTGGGCTGCGAACACCTGCTGCTCGGGCTGGTCGCCGAGCCGGACGGCAGGGGCGGTGAGGTGCTGCGCTCGCTCGGCGCGGACCTCAAGGGCACCCGGCGGGCCGTGCAGACGGCGCTCGCGGGCATCGTGCACGCGAAGAAGACGCAGACCGCCACGCCGGACGCCGCCAAGATCCTGGAGATGATCATGGCTCGACTGGACCGGCTGGAGAAGCACGCCGGTATCGGCTGACCAGCTCCTCGCCGATGGCGGCCAGGTGCTCCTGCACCGCGGGGGACTCGACGGTGATCAGGCCGCCCCACCCGGCGACGTTGCGCGCGATGTCGAGCGGGGTCGGCGCGGTCAGCTCGACCTTCGCGTGGTCGTCCAGGTGCTCGACGACCGTGCAGTGGCGGCCGTGCTGTCGTTGGAAGATGTCGAGGAACCGGGTGGGCACCAGGACGGTCGCGGTCGTCGCCGAGCGGCGTTGCTCCATCGCCGTGACGATCTCGTCCCAGGTGCCCGCCAGTTCGAAGTCGGCGGGCCTCGACGCCTTCGCGCCGGTCAGCGTGGCGCCGAGGATCCGGTCCAGCCGGAACGTGCGCTGGCCGTCACTCGTGCCGGCGATGAAGTACCAGGTGCCGTCCTTGTCGACGAGTCCCCACGGGTCGACCACGCGCCCCTTCGGCGCTTCACCGCGCTTCTGATAGGTGAGCCGGACCCGGATCTGCCGCACCACCGCCTCCTGCAGCACCGCCACGAGGCCCGGCCGGTCCTTGGTGTCCTCGCCCCAGGCGGCGGTGTCGATGATCGTCGCTTCGGCGGCGGCCTCGGCGTCCGCGCGGAACGTCTGCGGCAGCGCGCGCACGAGTTTCCGCAGCGCCGACTTGATCTGCGGGGCGACAGAGGCGGCGGGGCCGGCTATCAGGAACAGTGCCTGCGCCTCCGCCGAGGTGAGCCCGCTGAGGTCGGTGCGGGCGCCGCCGATCAGCGACCAGCCGCCGCCGCGGCCCGGCTGGGAGTAGACGGGAACGCCCGCCGCGGACAGCGCCTCCAGGTCGCGGCGGGCCGTGGCTCGCGAGACTTCGAGCTCTTCGGCCAGGTCAGCAGCGGTGACCTGACCGCGGGCCTGCATCAGCAGGAGGGTGGCGACTAGACGGTCTGCGCGCATGTCTCCAGGTTTCCGGTGAAAGTGCTCACTGGATGAGCACTTTACGGCCGAAGCTGAAAACCGACCGACCCGAAAACTTCTGGAGGATCTCGTGTTGCGAGGCATGTCGACCGTCAACTACTTCGCCGACGACGTCGCGGAGGCACGCGAGTGGTACGCGTCGTTCCTCGGCGTGGACGCGTACTACGAGCGGAAGATGCCCGACGGGACGCTGGGGTACGCCGAGTTCCGGATCGGCGACCACCAGGCCGAGCTGGGCATCGTGGACCGCAAGTTCGAGGTGAGCCCTTTCGCGGGGCCGGCGGGGGCCGTCCTGTACTGGGCCGTGGACGATCTGGAGGGCACCTTCGCGAAGTTGCAGGAGCTCGGTGCGCAGGTGCACGACGAACCGCGCCCGCGTGGGGAGGGGTTCGTGACGGCGTCGGTCGTCGACCCGTTCGGGAACGTTCTCGGGATCATGACGAACGCGCACTACCTGTCGATGGTGGAACAGGCCTCCTGAGAAGCCCATTTGCCGCCTATCCTGCACAGATGACGACGCAGCTCGCCATCACCGGACATCGGGGCCTCTCCGCGGAGCTGGAGGCGGAGGTCGATCGCATGATCCGCGCCGCCGTTGCTCGGACGGATGCTGAAACCGGTGCTGTCGTGGGTGTTTCGTGTCTGGCGGACGGTGCGGACGCGGTGTTCGCGCAGGCCGTGCTCGACGCGGGCGGGTCGCTCGTCGCGGTGCTGCCGGCCTCCCGGTACCGCGAGACGCTGCCCGAGGAGTACCAGCCGGTCTACGACCGCTTGCTCGCCCGTGCGGGCAAGGTCGTGCAGCTGCCGTTCGTGACGCCCGATCCGCACGCCTACATGGAGGCGGGCAAGCGGATGGTGGACGAGTCCGACTCGCTGCTCGCCGTGTGGGACGGGCAGCCGGGACGCGGTCCGGGTGGAACGGCCGACGTGGTCGCCTACGCGCGATCTCAGGGTGTGCCGGTCACCGTTCTCTGGCCTGAGGGCGCGATCCGCTGAGAACCCTTCCTGCCAGCACCCTGCTGAGTATGGCCGGCCTGAGGAGCGCCGTCGGGTGGTCGACCATCTGTGAGACCCGGACGCACGCGCGGTAGACCTGCTTGCTGTGGGGGATCACGTCGGCCAGACGCCTCGCGTACCACTGCGCGAACCGGGCGCTCGGCGACCGCCTCCTGGTGCTCCAGCCCAGGTCGTGGGTCGTCGCCGACGTCCACGGGGTCCAGGCCGCCTTCGCGACCGCGCGCTGGAACAGCTGGGGTTCCTTGGCCAGGTCGTGGTCGTGGAGGAGGGTTCGGAGGTCCGCGCAGTTCAGGGCGGCGAGGGTAGTGCCGTGCCCGTGGACGGGGTTGAGCGAGACGACCGAGTCTCCGAGCGCGAGCAGGCCGCGGGGCCAGTTCGGCACCTTGTGAAAGCGGTTCCAGCGGCTGCGCAGGTTGCCGGCGTGGTGGATCGGCGAGGCGGGTGTCGCCGTCTTGATGATCTCCGCGATGTCCTGGCACTCGAGCGCGGTGGCGTGGGAGAGGAAGCCGTCCTCGTCCGTCGGGGCCGCTTCGCCGCCGGCGCTGAACAACGTCACGAACCAGTGGGAGCCGTCGACGGAGGCGACCGCGCCACCGCGTTTCGTGGCGGGCGCGTGGGTGAACTCGCGGGCGGTCTTCCAGTCGAGCTTCAGGTCGGGGTTCACGTGGTAGAGGCGTGAGCTGCAGGCGAGGTGACCGTTGACGATCATCGGTGCCGGGCAGTGCACGCCGAGCTCCGCGAGCCACGACACGAGCTTGCTGTTGCGGCCGGACGCGTCGACGACGAGGTCCGCGTAGTCGGTGAAGGCCGTGTAGTCGGTGAAGGCCGTGTCCGCGGAAACCTCGTCTCTGACGGTGCCCCTGACCATGCCTCTGACTGTGTCTCTGGAAGACACGGCGTCTTTGGAAGACACAGCCTCGCGCCTGCCGTGGACCCCGGTGACGGTGCCGCGGTCGTGCAGCAGGCCGTCGATCGTCACACCGTCCACAAGGGACACGTTGGGCAGCTTCAGCACGCGGCGGCGGATGATCCGTTCGATCGTCGCGCGCGACGTCGAGAGCACGCTGAGGCCGACGTGGTCGCGCGGTGCCCATCCGGCCGCGGACCGGATGAGGAAGTCGCTGCCGACGTCGGCGCGGACCGCGCCCGCGTACTCGAGCTCGGCGCCGAGACGGGGGAACAGGGTGTCCAGCACCTCGGCGCCGCGGGCCAGCAGCGTGTGCGGGTCGTGGGCCTGGCTGCCCGAGAGGGGAGTGCCGGCGCGGTGTTCGGTGTCCGGAGCGATCTGGTCCCGTTCCACGAGGACCACGTCGCCGTACGACTCGGACAGCACCCTGGCCGCCAGCAGCCCCGCGAAGCCTGCGCCGATGACGAGGGCGCGGTCGGAGTACATGGCGGTCATGCTGGCAGAGCCGGGCTTCCGGAACGATCCTCCGAAAGTTCCTAGCTCAACTTCGCGACGAGTTCGGCCCGGCTGCGCACCCCGAACTTCGCGAACAGCGACTTGAGGTGGTCCTGCACGGTGTAGGGGGAGATGTCGAGCCGCGCCGCGATCTCCGAAGTCGGCTGTCCGGCGAGGACCTCGTGGCAGACGTCCTGTTCGCGGGCGGTGACGCCGTGGGCCTTGAGCAGCAGTCCCATCAGCTCGGCTCCGGATGCACGGCTGATCGTCACGGCCGCCTCGGAGCTGTCGTCGGAGAGGAGCTCGCTCGCCTCCAGCAGGATCCATCCGCCGTGCGCGTCGCGGACCCTCGCCTTGAACGCGCCGGTGCGTGCTCCTGCCGCGGCGGCGCGCAGCATCACCGCGAACCGGCCGGGCGCGACCTCTTCCAGTTCGTCTCGCCACCGCGTGGCGGAGGCCGTCGATGCCCGGATCGTGCCGTCGGTGGCGACCACGATGATCGCGGGCGCGTCGTGGAGCGGGTGTGATCGCCTTGCCCCAGTGCGGGCCGCGAGGCGGGTGGCGGCGCCCAGCGCCGGTGCGACCGAGGCCAGGAACTCCACCTCGCGTTCGCTGAACTCGCTCGTGCGCACCACGCCCGCCGCGCCCCAGCACGTGTGGTCGGCGCGGAACAGCACCCGCAGCTCGTGGCTGAGTCCCAGCGGGCGCCAGACCTCGTTGAGACGTGTGGACCGCTTGTCCTCCAGCCGGGCCACGGTGTCACCGCGCTGCGCCAGTGCCGCGAACGTGTGCGGTTCGCCGGGCGTGTACTCGCAGCTGGCGAGCACCGGTTCGTACTGCGCCGGGATGCGGTTGACGCCGCTGGTCATCGAGCTGATCGCGCCCGAGTCGGGGTCCATCGAGGCCCAGCAGGTGAGCTCGCACGGGACCACGCGGTCCACCAGGGCGATGGCGGCCGCGTGCAGTTCCGCGACGTCGAGACCCGCGCTGGCCAGCGCTGTGACGTCGCGTCGCACGCCGTGCGCCCGACCCTCCCACATGGTTGGCAGTATGCGCGCGGTTCGAGCGGTTCGGGCATCCCAGTTTTCCGGGATACAGCCGTCCGTCCGGCACGCGGACGCTTCTTCGCATGACCGTTGGAATGATGAGCACAGTCGGCGATGGTGACGAGCTGACCGTCCCCGACGCGAAGATCACCGTCCGGATCTCGGGCAAGGACACCGGTGGCGCCTACGAGCTGTTCGAGGTGGACGCGCCACGTGGGGAGGCCGCGCCGCCGCACCGCACGCCGTGGCCGAAGGTCTACTACGTGCTGCACGGACGCATGGCCGTGCTGCTCGACGGCGAGCTGCACGACCTGTCGCCGGGAGACGTGATCACGATCCCGCCCGACGCGCCGCACACGTTCACCGTGCACACGCCGTCGGTGCAGTTCCTGGCGTTCGCCGTGGGGGACGTGATGGGTGCGTTCTTCCGCGACCTGTCGGAGAACGGCTTTTCGGCGCTGGAACGGCACGGGGTGACGATGTGAGCGTCGTGGCTCAGGTCGCCGCGGCGGTCGCGGCCCTGATTCACCTGGTCGTGTGGGTGTGCGAGGCGTTTCTGATCCACCGCGTCCACCACTCGATGTTCCGGCAGCCGGCCTCGGACGTGCCGGCGATCCGGCTGTGGGCGTTCGGCGTGGGGTTCTACAACCTGTTCCTGGCCTGCGGCCTGATCGCGGGGCTGATCGCGCTGCACTCGGGGCAGGAGCTGGTCGGCCGCACGCTGATCTTCTACGTGTCGTGGTTCATGGTGCTGGGCAGCGTCGTGCTGGCCGTGGCCGACCAGCTCGCGATGAGCAGGCCGCGCAACCAGGCGTGGGGAGGCGTGGCCGCGGAGGGCGTGCCACCGCTGGTCGTGCTGCTGTTCGCCTGAAGGGACGCCGCTGTGGCGACCGGCCCAGTCAGAAGCAGGCGCAGTCAGAAGCAGGCCCAGTCAGAAGCAGGCCCGAGCAGAAGCAGGCCCAGTCAGGAGTCGAGTTCGATCGTGGTGCGCTTGTGCACCAGCGCGATCACTCCCGGTGGCACCGCGTCGCCTGCCTCCAGCAGCCGGGGCAGCAGTTCGGCCTCGGTGAGCACGGCGCGGAGGAACATCTCGACCGTGACGTCGTGGTCGGGCTTGTGCACGACGGCGATCTCGTCGCCGGGCGCGATGAGTCCGGCCTCGAGCACGCGGAAGTACGCACCGGGCCTGCCTGCCTGAGTGAACCGCTTGACCCACCCGCGTTGACCGAGGAAGCCTGCGAACGTCCGGCACGGCACCCGCGGCGCGGTGACCTCCAGCAACGCCGTGCCGACCCGCCAGCGTTCGCCGATGAGGGCGTGCGTCTGGTCGATGCCCTGCGTGGTGAGGTTCTCGCCGAACTGGCCGTTGTGCAGGTCGACGCCGAGCTCAGCCTGCCACCAGTCGAGGTCCTCGCGGGCGTAGCCGTACACGGCCTGGTGCTCGCCGCCGTGGTGGTCGAGGTCGGCGATCGTGTCGCCGGCGACGCCGCTTCCCGCGGTTCCCTTCGGTCCTTGCGGGCTGACCTGCAGCGGGCCCTCGACCGGGCGCTTGTCGATGCCGGTGGCGCCCTTCTGGGCGTAGTCGACCGGAATCGTCTTCTGGGCGATGTTCAGCGAGAGCACGACGGGCATGGACCCGAGGTTATTGCCCGATCGCCTTGGCGGCGATCGAATTGACGTAGTCCTGGTAGATGCCGACCTTGTGCGTGATCAGGTCCATGCAGTCCTGGAGCTGGACCATCTGCTGGCGGACCCGTTCCTGGTGCTCCTTGAGGATGTCGAGGCGCTGCAGCTCGTTGCCGTCGCCCTGGCGGACGAGCTCGGTGTAGCGGCGGATCTCCGGCACCGGCATCCCGGACATGCGCAGCATGATGCACATGCGCAGCCAGTCGACGTCCTGCTGCGTGTACACCCGGCGGCCGCCCGGTCCTCTGTGGACCTGGTGGGCGAGGATGCCTTCCTTCTCGTAGAAGCGCAGGGCGTGCACGCTCAGCCCGGTGCGTTCGGCGACCTGTCCGATGCTCAACTGCATAAGCCCGAGCATAGGCGGCGGCCCACGCCGCGGACCTGGCTCTGGATCAGGTCCGTGCCGCCCGGCCGCCAGTTCCAGCGCGGCGTGGTCCCGCACAACGCTCACGACCAGCAGCCCGGCCCTTCCCTCCGGCGGACCACCGAGAACGGTTCACCAGACGGACCGCTCACCTGTCATCCGAAGCCGCCGCGTCCACTGGACCCGGACACCGCCGCCGAGAAGTGACACCGCCGTCGAGAAGCTCTTGACCTAGAGACGACTCTAGTTCCTAGGTTTCGCTCATGAACATGCGTTATCGCGTACTCGGGGGAACCGGCATCGAGGTCAGTCACCACTGCCTCGGCGCCATGATGTTCGGCTCCGTCGCCAACGACGACCACGACGAGGGCGTGCGGATCATCCACCGCGCCCTCGACGCTGGCATCAACTTCGTCGACACGGCGGACATGTACTCGGCGGGGGAGTCCGAGGAGATCGTCGGCAAGGCGTTGAAGGACCGTCGCGACGACGTCGTGCTGGCCACGAAGGTGCACTTCCCGCTGGGTGAGGGCCGCAACCGCAGCGGCAACTCGCGCCGGTACGTCGTGCGCGCCGTCGAGGACAGCCTGCGGCGTCTCGGCACCGACTGGATCGACCTGTACCAGGTGCACCGGCCGGACTACGCGACCGACGTCGAGGAGACGTTGTCGGTGCTGACCGACCTGGTGCGGGACGGGAAGATCCGGGCGTTCGGGTGTTCGACGTTCCCGGCGGAGGAGATCGTCGAGGCGCACCACGTGTCGCTGAACCGCGGGCTGATGCGGTTCCGGACCGAGCAGCCGCCGTACTCGATGCTGGCGCGGGGGATCGAGCGGTCGGTGCTGCCGGTCTGTCAGCGGCTCGGGATGGGTGTGCTGGTGTGGAGTCCGCTGGCGAGCGGGTTCCTCTCGGGCAGGCACCGGCGGGGTGCGAACGCCGACGCGTTCCGGGCGACGCTCACGCCGGAGCGGTTCGACGAGTCGCTGCCGGCGAACGCGGCGAAGTTCGAGGCGGTCGAGCAGTTCGCGAAGCTGGCCGACGAGATGGGGGTGTCGCTGCCCGCGCTGGCGATCGCGTTCGTGACGACGCATCCTGCGGTGACGTCGGCGATCACCGGGCCGCGCACGATGGAGCAGCTGGAGTCGTTGCTGGAGGGCGCTTCGCTGGTGCTGACCGACGACGTGCTGGACCGGATCGACGAGATCGTGCCGCCCGGCACCGACACCTACGACGTGAGCGGGTTCTGGAAGCCCGCGTCGCTGCTGGACGTCCACCAGCGACGCAGGCCCGTCGATCAGCGCTGACTCACCACTCCTGGGTGGTCTGGCCGGTGCCCAGGTGGACCTGGTCGTAGCCGTTGCCGTCGTTGTCGTCGGTGTGGACGACGGTGATGCGGCCCCACGGGTCGACGCCCACGGCGGGCTCGTCCTGCCTGCCGGTGGCGTTCGAGACCGTGAGCCGGCGGGCCGGCCTGCCGGTGGTGGTGCCGTCGGGGTTGTAGACGTGCGTGTAGACGTCGTCGGCCTCCTCCGTGACCACCGCGACGCCGAGCTGGTCGTCGATGCCGACCTGGGGATCGGTGCCGGTGGTCTGGGCTGCGGCGCCTCGTGGCGCTCCGGCCGCGGTGAAGGACTGCGTGCGCACCCCGGACTGTTCCCAGGCGACCGCGAAGTCGCCGTTGAAGTTGGCCGCCACGTCGGGGCGTTTCCCCTGCCCCGTCGTGGTCTGCGCCTGTTTCACGCCACCGGACGGGGTGAGGATCTTGCGGGCGATGTTCGCGTCCGCCTCCCACACCACGATCGCGTTGCCGGCCGCGCCCATCGCCACCTGTGGCTTGGCGTGGGTGCCGCCGGCGTTGTTGACCTGGGCCTCGTAGGTCTTGGACGAGATGGACGCGAAGCCGCTGGCCCGCACGGTGGGCGCGTTGGTGCCCTGCTTGTCCTCCCACGTCACCGCGAAGGCGCCGGTGTCCGGATCCGCCGCGACGCTGGGGAAGTACTGCTGGCCGTCGGAGCTCGCGTTGGCCGTGCCGGAGCCGGAGACGGTGCCGCTCGCGCTGACCGAGCGGACCGCGATGTTGTAGTAGCCGTTGCCGTCCGGGTCCTCCGACCAGACGACGACGGCGCTGCCGTTCTCGTGCAGCGCCACGTCGGGCTGCCAGTGGCGCCAGTTCCCGGTGCCGCCGTCGCTGAGCTTCTTCTCGTAGACCGACGTTCCCTCCTTGTAGAGCCGGATCCAGACGTCGGAGTGGACCGGGTCGGCGGGGTCGGTGGTGTCGCGGTCGTCCTCCCACACGACGGCCGTGTAGCCGTTGCGGGTGGCCGAGACGGACGCGTTGTCCTGGTCGCCGGTCGAGGCGCTGTTGACCGTGGACCACGTGATGGGGGCGGGGGCCAGCAGGAGGCTGGCGATCAGCAGTGTCTTCACGGTGCCTGCAATCCGGGGTTGTTCGCCTCGACGACGTAGCTGCCGACGGTCTTCACCGGGTAGTCGCGCACGGTGACCTTGTCGACGGCGCGGAAGTCGACCCGCATCTCGGTGGGGGTGGTGTGGGTCTTCACGAAGCCGCGCAGGTTCTTGAAGTACTTCACGTGCGGGTTCAGCGTCGGGTTGAGGCTGTTGTCGGCCGCGTTGCCGTCGCCGCCGGACGTGACCGAGGTGGTGACGAGCTCGGTGCCGATGATGCGGTTCTGCGTCCCGTAGTTCTGCATGAGGTTCGCGGCCCAGCTGCGGTGCACGTCGCCGGTCAGCACGACCGTGCCCTTGTTGCCGTTGGTGTCCCAGGCGTTCTGGATGCGGGTGCGGTTGGCGGTGTAGCCGTCCCAGGCGTCCATGCTCTTCGCGCCGTCCGCGTTCGCGAGCCGTTGCGCGAAGAACACCTGCTGGCCCAGGAAGTCCCAGGTGCCGAGCTTCTGCCGCAGTCCGTCGATCAGCCACGTCTCCTGCGACGTGCCGGTGAGCGTGCGGGTGGCGGCGTCGGCTTCCGGGCAGACCTTCGTGCCGTCGCCGCAGGCCTGGTCGTCGCGGTACTGGCGGGTGTCGAGCATGTGGAACGTGGCGAGGCTGCCCCAGCGGACCCTGCGGTGCAGCAGCATGTTCTCCGCGCTGGGAGCCTGGGCGCTTCTGAGCGGCATGTGCTCGTAGTAGGCCTTGTAGGCGGCGGCGCGGCGGGCCTTGAAGTCACCGGCGGGGCTCGTGTCGTTGCGGACGAGGTTCGCGTAGTTGTTCTCGACCTCGTGGTCGTCCCAGACGACGAGCCAGGGTGCGGTGGCGTGGGCGGCCTGCAGGTCCGGGTCGGTCTTGTACTGGGCGTGGCGGACGCGGTAGTTGGCGATCGTGCTGATCTCGGCGTCGGGTGCGAACTCGCGGACCTTCGTGGTGGTGGCCGCGCCCTCGTAGATGTAGTCGCCGAGGTGCAGGATCAGGTCGGGGTGTTCCTGGGCCATGCGCCGGTAGGCGGTGAAGTAGCCCTCCTCGTAGTGCGCGCACGACGCGAACAGCATGGTCAGCTCGGGGGAGGTGCCGACGGCCGGCGCGGTAAGCGTGCGGCCGACTGGGGAGATGTGGCCGCCGGTGCGGAAGCGATACCAGTACTCGCGACCGGGTTCGAGGCCGGTGAGGGTGACGTGCACGGAGTGCGCGCTCGCCTGGGTCGTGGTGAACGTGCCGGTGCGGGCGATGCTCGTGAAGCGCTCGTCGGTGGCGACCTGCCACTCGACGGCGGTGTTGGTGTTCGGCATGCCGCCGAGGCCGTCGGCGTTGAGGGGGCTGGGGGCCAGGCGGGTCCAGATGACGAAGCCGTCGGCCGCTGGTTCGCCGGACGCGACACCCAGGGTGAAGGGGTAGCCGATCGCGTTGGCCAGTTTGGGGAGGAGGACTCCGGCGCCCGCTCCCGCGAGGCCACCCACGATGAAGGTGCGTCTCCGTAACGTGCTCATGACCCGCAGGCTTACCGGACGCGGGTAAAGGGCCGCCTAATTGCATGCGGCTTCAGAGTGGTTTCCCGCCAGGCGAAAGCGGCGTAGTCGTCGGGATGGATGTCGAACGCGTCGGCGAGGAGCTCGGCCGCGCAGAGCGGCATGCCGGTGTCGCGGACGGCGCGGTGGAGCAGGGCCACGTGGTCGCGGGACCAGGACTCGAGGCGCAGGCCGGGTAATCGGTCGGCCTCGCAGCACGGCTGGGCGCACACGACGAGGTCGAACCACTCGTCGTCGTGGTCGTTGAACGCGACCGTGACGCCGAACCGGTCCGGGTGCAGCGCGGTGACGGTGCTGCGTCTGGTCTCGTAGTGCAGCGGGTGGGGGAGGGCGGCGAGCCGTTTCGCGGCGCGCAGGTCAGGGCCGGTGATGGTGACCGGTTCGTGGTGCACGCCGTGGTCGAGCACGACCACGTTCCACGTGCTGCGAGCGAGCCGGAGCGCGGTGGCGAGGCCTGAGATGGTGGCACCCACCACGAGTGCTGAGCTGTGCCCTGTGCCGATGTGCGCTGTGGCCATGACCAGCCCCTTCCCCCTAGGATTGAGGCTAGCGAACGTTCAGAAATTTCTGAAGACAGGGTGACTGTGACGGGCGAGACAGATCGCAGGGAAGCGGCCGAGCGCCTGGCGCTCGCGCTGGTCGCCGTCGGGATGCAGCGGATGGCGGCGCGGGCGCTGGCGGCGTTCCTGTTCTCCGACGAGGAGTCGCTGACCGCGGGGGATCTCGCCGACGAGCTGGAGGTGAGCGCGGGCTCTGTGTCGGGCGCGATCAGGACGCTCGCGCAGCTGGGGCTGATCGAGCGGAGCTTCGTGGCGGGGAGTCGTCGCGAGCACTTCCGGATGCGGGAGAACGCCTGGACGACGGTGTACTCGCGGCAGCACTCGATGGTCGACGACGTGCTGAGTGCCGCGGAGAAGGGGGTCGACGCGGTCGGGCCGGGGCTGGCACGTGACCGGCTCCTCTACATGCGCGACTTCTACACGTTCCTGCTCAACGAGGTTCCCGCGCTGGTGGAGCGGTTCGAGCAGCAACGTGCTGGGTCCCAGCGTTCTCGGGGTTCCGGGTCTCGGCGTCGTGGAGGACCCCGGCCATGATCAGGTCGAGCATCCGCTCGGCCTGATCCGGGTCGCCGTTCTGGGCGACTCCGATGAGCAGTGCCAGGAGGTCCATCGGCTCCGTGCGCGCGCCGAGCGGGGCCAGCAGGGCCGACACCGCCTCGGTCATCTTCGCGCGGCTGTGCTCGAACGGGTTCATGCCCGCCGCGATCACCGCCTGGAGCGCTTCCTTGAGGTCGTGTTTCGTTGCCGCGTAGGCGATGAAGCGATCCATCCACTCTCGCAGCGCCGCTTCCGGCCCGTGCGTCTCGAGCAGTTCGGGGGCCGCGTCGCAGAGCTTCTCCAGCTCGGTGCGGTAGACGGCCTCGATCAACGCCTCGCGCGTCGGGAAGTGCCGGTACAGCGTGCCGATGCCGACGCCCGCCTTCTTGGCGATGGCGCCGAGCGTCACGTCCTTCTGGTGCGTGAACGCGTCGAGCGCCACCTCGATCAGCAACCCTCGGTTGCGGACGGCGTCAGCGCGCACTTCTTCACTCCTATGGGGTACGTCACTTGCTAAACGGAGGGCCCTCCGTTTACGGTGGAACCCGAACCGGAGGAACCTCCGTTTCAGTGTACGACACAGGCTGGGGAAATCGGATGAGTGAACGCATCACCACGCCGTTCGGCTTCGAGACCACCGCTCTCGAGGTGGTCGAGGGCATCGACCTCTCGGGCCGTCGCGCCGTGGTCACCGGTGGGGCGTCGGGCATCGGCGTCGAGACCGTGCGGGCCTTGGCCGCCGCTGGCGCCGAGGTCACCATCGCGGCTCGCGACGTGGAGGCGGGCGAGCGCGTCGCCGCGACGCTGGCCGAGGCGACGGGCAACAAGGCGATCTTCGTGGCTCCGCTGGAGCTGACCTCGCAGGACTCGGTGAAGCAGTTCGCCCGCTCGTGGGACGGACCGCTGCACCTGCTGATCAACAACGCGGGCGTGATGGCGACCCCGCTGACGCGCACGCCGGAGGGCTGGGAGCTCCAGTTCGCCACGAACCACTTCGGGCACTTCACGCTGACGCTGGGCCTGTTCGACGCGTTGCGCGCCGAGGGCGCCCGCGTCGTGAACGTCAGCTCGGCCGGTCACCTGACGAGCCCGGTGGTGTTCGACGACCTCCACTTCGAGCGCCGCGAGTACGACCGCTGGCAGGCGTACGGCCAGTCCAAGACCGCGAACGTCCTGTTCGGTGTCGAGGCGGGCAGGCGCTGGGCGTCGGAGGGCATCACGATGAACGCGCTCATGCCGGGCGTGATCCTGACCGCGTTGGCGCGGCACATCACACCCGAGGACCTGCAGGAGCGCATCCGGCTGCGCGGCGGCGACGAGCCGCTGAAGCTCAAGACGCAGGAGCAGGGCGCGGCCACCACCTTGGTGCTCGCCGTGTCGCCACTGGTCGAAGGCCGTTCCGGCCTCTACTTCGAAGACTGCAACGAGGCACTGCCGCACACCGCCGGCATGACCAACGGGCTCGCCGCCTACGCGGCCGACCCCGAGGCCGCGGCGCAGCTGTGGAAGGTGTCCGAGGAAACGCTGAAGGTGCAGGCATGATCACCACTGGATTCGGATTCGAGACGACGGCCCTGGAAGTCGCCCAGGTGGCCGACCTGGCGGGCCGCCGCGCCGTCGTAACGGGCGGCGCGTCGGGCATCGGCGTCGAGACCGTGCGAGCCCTGGCCGTGGCCGGCGCCGAGGTCACGATCGCCGCCCGCGACGTCGACGCGGGCCAGCGCGTGGCGTCGTCCCTGATCAAGGCGACGGGCAACAAGTACATCTCGGTGGCGAAGCTGGACCTGTCCTCCCAGGCCTCCGTGAAAGCCTTCGCGCGCAACTGGGACGGCCCTCTCCACCTCCTGATCAACAACGCGGGCGTCATGGCCACCCCGCTGACGCGCACGCCGGAGGGCTGGGAACTCCAGTTCGCCACGAACCACTTCGGCCACTTCACCCTGACCCTGGGCCTCTTCAACTCGCTGCGAGCCGAAGGCGCCCGCGTGGTGAACGTGAGCTCTTCCGCCCACCTGATGGGCGAGGTCGTCTTCGACGACCTCCACTACGAGCGCCGCGAGTACGACCGCTGGCAGGCGTACGGCCAGTCCAAGACCGCGAACATCCTGTTCGGCGTGGAGGCGGGCAAGCGCTGGGCCTCCGAAGGCATCACGATGAACGCCCTGATGCCGGGCAGCATCGCGACCAACCTCCAGCGCCACCTGACCCAGGAGGAGCTGCAGGAGCGCATCAGGCAGAGCGGCGCCGCAACCAAGCGCCGCGTGAAGACTCCAGAACAAGGCGCCGCCACCACCCTGGTGGTAGCGACCTCCCCGCTGCTCCAAGGCCGCTCCGGCCTCTACTTCGAAGACTGCAACGAGGCCCAGCCGAACACCGGTGGCGTCCTCTCCGGCGTGGCCCCCTACGCCCAGGACCCAGAAGCGGCCTCCCAACTCTGGAAGGTCTCAACAGAAACCCTTTCCCTCTAACCATTCCGCGCCGACCATATGTCCAACCGTCACGAGCTGATCCGTCCCGCCCGGCCCGAGGACGCCGAGGGTGTCTGGCCTCTCGTCCAGGATTTCGCCACGTCGTTCACCCCCGAGCGCACGGCGTTCGACATGACGTGGCACGAGGCAGTGGCCGCTGCCGGCACACTCGTGCTCGTCGCGGAGACGGACGGCATCATCGGCTACCTCTTGGGCAACAGCCATCGAACGTTCTTCGCGAACGGCCCCGTGGCCTGGGTCGAGGAGCTGATGGTCGAACGCAGCCACCGACGCTCAGGCGTTGGCCGTCGACTCATGGACCACGCCGCGGACTGGGCGCGGTCCATCGACGCCGCCTACGTCGCCCTCGCGAGCCAGCGAGCAGGTGCCTTCTACCTCGCTCTCGGCTACGAGGACTCCGCGGTGTTCTACCAGCGAACGCTGCGCTGAGCGCACCAACCACCACACATCACTGCACGAACGGAACGAGCGTGCGACGAACCCCCGCTGCGGCAAAGGCATGAAGCGTCACCGCGGCGGCGATCCGTTTTGTGTAGGAGTCCGACCACACGGCGGAAAGCCGGCCCGCGACAGCAATCCGGGCAGAGGTGGCCTCTCAGCCGTGGCCCAGCACCACATGCGGCCGGTACGGCGCGTGCAGCCTCTCCAGCTCGTCCTCGCTCAGCTGTGTCCGCACCGCCGCGATCGCGTCGTCGAGGTGTTCGGTCCTGGTTGCTCCGATGATCGGCGCGGTCACCCCGGGCCGGCCGAGCAGCCAGGCCAGCGCGATCTGCGCCGGAGGGAGGTCGCGTTCGGCGGCGATCGTGCGCACCGCGTCCACCACGTCGAAGTCGTCGTCGGTGTACATGCTGTCGGCGATGGGGTCGGAGCCTGACCGTGTGGTGGTGTGGTGGCCGCCGCGGTTGCGCGAGCCGGTCAGCAGGCCGCGTGCCAGTGGGCTCCACGGGATGATGCCGACGCCCTGGTCGAGGCAGAGCGGGATCATCTCCCGTTCTTCCTCGCGGTAGACGAGGTTGTAGTGGTTCTGCATCGACACGAACTTCGTCCAGCCGTGCGTCTCCGCGACGTGCTGCGCCTTGGCGAACTGCCAGGCGTACATGCTCGACGCCCCGATGTACCTGGCCTTTCCGGAGGTGACCACGTCGTTGAGCGCGTTCATGGTTTCCTCGATCGGCGTTTCGTGGTCCCAGCGGTGGATCTGGTACAGGTCGACGTGGTCGACGCCGAGCCGGTCGAGCGAGGCGTCGATGGCGGCCATGATGTGCTTGCGGGACAAGCCTTTGTCGTTCGGGCCGGGGCCCGTCGGAAAGTAGACCTTGGTGGCCAGGACGTAGTCGTCGCGGCGGGGGAACAGCTTGGCCAGCAACCGGCCGGTGATCAGCTCGCTGGCGCCGTCGGAGTACATGTCGGCGGTGTCGAAGAACGTCACTCCCGACTCGACGGCCTGGCGGACGATCGGCTCCGCGGCGTCCTCGCCGAGGACCCAGTCCCGCGCGTGGGGACTGCCGTAGCTCATCATGCCGAGGCAGATCCGGGACACGGTGAGGCCCGACGTGCCCAACCGGACGTGGTCCATCAGTTCTCCTTGTCTTCCTGTGGTTCCTGGTGCACCGCGACGCCCGCGGCGATCAACGCGACGCCGGCCAGCTCCTGGGCGGTGGGGATCTGGGCGAGCACCACGATCCCGATCACCGTCGCGACCGCGGGCAGGATGCTCAGCATCAGCGCGAAGGTGCTGCGGCGTAACCGGGCCATGGCGAGCTGGTCGGTCACGTAGGGGATGACCGACGAGCAGATGCCCACGGCTGCCCCGGCCAGCAGCGTTGCCGGGCTGGTGAAGGCAGGGGCTGCGGCGGCGGCGCAGAACGGTGCCGCGATCACCGCGGCGATGAGCATGGCGGCGCCGAGCTGGTCGATTCCGGAGAATCCCGTGCCGGTGTTGGCGATCCGGTGGCCGAGCACCACGTAGAGCATGAACAGCGCGCAGTTGACGAAGGCGAAGAGGAGCCCCAGGGGCGCACCGGTGAGCTGGAGGTCGGTCAGCGCGACCACCCCGCCCACGGCGAGCACGAGGGCGATCACGTTGCGGCGGCTGCGCAAACCGATCGCGGCGAGCACGATCGTGCCGAGGAACTCGATCGCGCCGACCGTTGCCAGGGGCAGCCGGGCGATGGCGAGGTAGAACGTCGTGTTCATGGCCGCGAGCACCACGCCCAGCAAGAGCAGCGTTCGTCGTTGCTCCGCGCCGAGGTGCCGGATCGCCCGCCACGGTCTGCGCCACAGTGCGAACACCACCGCGGCGGCCGCGATTCGCAGCCAGACCACGCCGAGCACGTCCACACGGGCGAAGAGCACCACGGCGAAAGCCGGTCCGAGGTAGTGGAAGACGGCGCTGACGGCGAAGTACGCCGGTGCCGGCAGCCACGGCGCCGTGAGCCGCGCTGCGCTCCCGGGCGGTGTTGTCATGCGGAGTATCTTCCAAAAGCAACATCCACTGCCGGAATGGCACTATCCAGGAAGACGGCGCGAGTTGCCTGGAGAATCAAGCTCAAACGGCCAAAATTCCTTCACCGGACGTTCGCCGCTGCTGGACGAGGTGAACGTGCGGCTGCTCAACGAGCTGCACAGCGATCCGCGGCTGTCGATGTCCGAACTCGCCCGCCGGGTCGGCATGTCGGCGCCGGCCGTCACCGAGCGGGTGCAGCGACTGGAGCGCGCCGGCGTGATCACCGGCTTCCGGATGGAGGTCGACCCGGCGGCCCTCGGCATGCCGGTCACCGCGCTCGTCCGCATCCGGCCCGGTCCCGGCCAGCTCCCCAAGATCGTGGCGGCGGCACGGGACACGCCGCAGGTGGTCGAGTGCTTCCGGATCACGGGCGAGGACTGCTTCCTGCTCAAGGTGCACGGGCCGTCCATCGGTCAGCTCGAGGAGGTGCTCGACCGGTTCCTCGTGTTCGGGCAGACGACCACCTCCATCGTCGTGTCCGAGCCGGTGCCGCGGCGGCCGCTTCCCGTTTCCGCCTCGGGCCAGCGCCGCCAGTAGAGGTCTGGACCATTTCGTGCTTCAATGACAACGGGTCGCCGCCTGAACGCGAAAGGTGAGCGAATGTCTGCCCGCTTGTTGCTGAGGGCACTGACAGCCCTGCTTCTGCTCATGACCACCGTTCTCCCCACCACCGCCCAAGCGGCCGACACCTGTGCGCTCAAATCCCGGCCCGCGGGCAAGGTCCTGCACGGCTACTGGGAGAACTGGGACGGCGCGTCGAACGGGGTGCACCCGCCGTTCGGCTGGACTCCCATCACCGACAGCCGCATCAAGCAGCACGGCTACAACGTCATCAACGCGGCGTTTCCCGTGATCCGCTCCGACGGCACCGTGCTGTGGGAGGACGGCATGGACGCCGGCGTCAAGGTCGCCACGCCCGCGGAGATGTGTGCGGCGAAGGCGGCCGGCGCCACGATCCTGTTGTCGATCGGGGGTGCGGCGGCGGGGATCGACCTGAGCTCCGCCACCGTGGCCAACCGGTTCGTCGCCACCGTCGTGCCGATTCTGAAGAAGTACAACTTCGACGGCATCGACATCGACATCGAGACCGGGCTGGTCGGCAGCGGCAACATCAACCAGCTGTCGCCGTCGCAGGCCAACCTCATTCGCATCATCGACGGTGTGCTGGCGGCGATGCCGTCGGGCTTCGGGCTCACCATGGCGCCCGAGACCGCGTACGTGACGGGTGGCAGTGTCGTCTACGGCTCGATCTGGGGCGCGTACCTGCCGATCATCAAGAAGTACGCGGACAACGGGCGCCTGTGGTGGCTGAACATGCAGTACTACAATGGTTCCATGTACGGCTGCTCCGGCGACAGCTACCAGGCCGGCACCGTGCAGGGCTTCGTGGCGCAGACCCAGTGCCTCAACAAGGGACTGGTGGTGCAGGGCACCACGATCAAGGTGCCCTACGACAAGCAGGTGCCGGGCCTGCCTGCCCAGCCGGGCGCGGGCGGGGGTTACCTGAGTCCGTCGCTCGTCGGGCAGGCGTGGGGCAGCTTCGGCGGTCAGCTCAAGGGGCTGATGACCTGGTCGATCAACTGGGACGGCTCGAAGAACTGGACCTTCGGCGACAAGGTGAAGTCGCTGCAGGGCCGCCAGTAGTGTGTCGCTGCTAGAGCACCTTCGTGTTCTGCCCGGCGGCGATCTTCCACTGGCCGTCCTCTTTGGACAGGACGTAGAGCGGTGATCCCTCGTTCTCGTCGGTCGCGGGAGTGCCGTCGGGCTTGAACGGACGCTGGCGGATCTTGACGGCCGCCACGTCCGGTCTGATGAACACGACGTGCACCACCTCGTACGTGGCGGTGCCCAGCTTCGTGGCGCCGGGGAGGACCTGGCGGGTGAAGGTGGCGATCTCGTCGCGGCCCGTGAGGCGTTTGCCGTGTGCGGTCGTCCAGATCGCGTCCTCGCGGAACTGGTCGATGAACTCCTCGGTGAGTTCGTTCTGCTGGGCGTGCTGGACGGTGGCGACGAGCTTCTCGATCTCTGCGATGTCGTTCATGGTCATGATCTTGGTACCTCGACCATGGTGGAGGTCAAGCTCGGAGTGACGTGGGTAACGTGGGGACGATGGACTGGAAACTTTCCGAGGAGTTCGTCACCGCGGACGGCGTCGTGCGCTGGGACCGTCGCGGTGCGGGAGAGCCGGTGGTTCTCCTGCACGGCACGCCGTTCAGTTCGGTTGTGTGGCGGGCGATCGCCGCGGACCTGGCCACCGACCACGAGGTGTTCGTGTGGGACATGCTGGGGTACGGGCAATCCGAGATGCGGTCCGGGCAGGACGTCTCGTTGCGGGCTCAGGGGCGGATCTTCGCCGATCTGCTGGCCGAGTGGGGGCTCGACAGGCCGGTGGTGATCGCCCACGACTTCGGTGGTGCTGTCTCCCTGCGCGCGCACTTGTTGCACGGTGCCGAATACGCCGCGCTGGCGTTGTTCGACCCGGTTGCCCTGGCGCCCTGGGGATCGCCGTTCTTCCGGCTGGTGCAGGAGCACTCCGCCGTCTTCGAACGGTTGCCGGGCAACCTGCACGAGGCGTTGGTGCGCGAGTACGTGCGCTCGGCCAGCAGCCCTGGACTGGCTCCGGAGGTGCTCGACGAGCTGGTGTCGCCCTGGACCGGTGAGGCGGGGCAACCGGCGTTCTACCGCCAGATCGCTCAGGCCGACCAGCGCTACACCGACGAGATCGAGCAGCGGTACGGGGACATTTCGATCCCTGTCACCGTGTGCTGGGGCGAGGACGACGAGTGGATCCCGCCGGCCAAGGGCGAGCAGCTGGCCGCTGCCGTGCCGCGGTCGGAGCTGCACCTGGTGCCGCGGGCCGGGCACCTCGTGCAGCTCGACGCGCCCGGTCCGGTGCTCGATCTCGTGCGCCGGTTCCTGTCCCGGCACGCGGGTCACGTGCGGGGTGCGACCCGGGACTCGTAGGAGTTCGGCCGGTAGCCCGGGTTGAAGTAGCAGCCCGTGCCGTACCTGGTGTCGTGGCCGGGGCAGCTCGCCGCGACCAGGTACGGGTTGGCGCGCACGCCCCACTTCTCCCACGCCTGCAACGCCTGCATGGCCGCGGCGTACTCGGAGTCGCTGAACGCGCTGTGCGTGGCCTCGTTCGTGAACGTCTGCACGAGGTTCCACCAGCGGCCGGCTTTCCGCACCGTGTCGCGGTAGGCGGACTCGTGTTCGACGAACGCGGTCGGGTCGCCGATGGCGTGCACCGAGAGCACCGGGATGTCGATCTTGCCGGTGAGATCGCTGTCGTAGGCCAGGGCGGCGCGTGCCTCGGGGTCGGCGGAGAAGCGTTCGACGCCCGCGTTCAGGGCCGCGTCGTCGTGCGAGCCCTTGTAGACGACGCCCGCGTTGCTCCACGGGTTCTTGTCGCCGAGGCGGTTGTGGACGATGTCGCGGAACGTGAACGTCGCGAAGTTCAGGTGCGAGTTCAGCGTCTCCTCGGGGATCTTCGTGACGGTGAGGATGTCGGTGAGCTTCTGCTGCTGTTCGGGGGTGCGGTTGCCCGCGGTGCCGAGGCATTCCTCGATGCGGGCGCGCAGGCCCGCGGTGGTCATCGTGGAGCCGGCGCGAAGTCCCTGCCACAGCGGGTACTGCACCTCGGACGGCCGCGGGTGGTTGCCGCAGTAGTACTGGTAGACCACGCGCAGGTCCACGCGGTAGTCGTAGCCGCGTGAGCCGCCCGCCATGACGCCGCTGGTGAGCAGGGCCGCGTCGTAGCCCTGGTACAGCTCGATGGTCTTCGCCGCGACGTTGCCGCCCCACGACTGCCCGTGGAGGTACACCTTGTGCGGCTTGAGCATCGCGCTGACCGTCCTGCGCAGGTTGTCGGTGTCCTCCGCGGCCATTCGCGTGCCGTAGCCGCCACGCCGGTACGAGGTGCCCGCCCAGGCGTAGCCCTCCTTCACCATGACGGCCCAGCGGTTCAGGTCGTCCCGCGTGCGGTCGGGGGTGGGGTCGCCGAGGTCGGGTCCGCCGTGCGAGTGCACGACGAGCGTCTTGTTCCACTTCTTCGGCACGGCGATCGTGTAGTACGCGCCGTTGGCGTCCCGGCCTTCGTAGCAGGTGGTGCCGCTGGGGACGTTCTCCGGGCACGGCGCGGCCGGGGGGCAGGTGCACCGGCGACGTGAGACTCGCGGTGAGTGCGAATGCCAGCAGGACGTTCATGGCGGGAATCGTGGGTCCGGCCCGGCATGTGGTCCAGTTCACTCGCACAAACTTGGGACTTTCCTGACGTTGCGGTCCTGGTACCGGGAAATGGCAGGTGGCAGCGGTACGGTCGTGATCGTGCGCTATCCACCGGAACCGTGGCACATGCAGGGGACCGTCGTGCTCTCGGTGTTCCGAGTGCCGCGAAGACTGGTGCCGGACGACCACCTGCCGGTCGGTGCGCGGGTGATCACTTTGGCGGGCAACGCTTTCGTGGCTGTGGCGTTCGTTTCGTACGAACCGGGCAGCGTGCTCACCTACGAAGAGCTGCTCGTAGCGGTCCCGGTGTGGGACCGGGGTGCGGTGGCCGTGTCGGTGCCGCAGATCTGGGTCGACAGCGAGGCCTCACGGTTGGGCGGGCGCGAGCTGTGGGCGATTCCGAAGCTGCTCGCGCGGTTCGGCGAGGGCTCGTCGATCGCGGGGGTCGCGGTGACCGGTGGCGTGTCGTTGCCGGGGCGGTGGCGGTTCGCGGGGCCGACCGCGCAACGCCTCGACGGCCGTGAGGTGCGTGCGCACGCGGCCATGTCGGGCCGGGCCAGGCTGGTGCGGGCGGGGTGGATGTTCCCCACCGGCGGGCCGCTGGGCTACCTGACCGGGCGGACGCCGCTCGTGAGCGTCGCGATGGACGACATGCGGCTGACGTTCGGCCAGGACCCTCAGGCGCCGTAGCGGACGCTGTTCAGCACGTGCCGCGCCCACGCGTGGTCCGCGGGGTCGTCGTAGAGGCACGTCACGAGCAGCAGTTCGCCGAACCGTGCCACGTGGCCGTAGAACTCGTGCCCGCCGGTCTTGGTGGTGAGCCACAGGGCGTGCCGCAGCTCGACGCCGTCCCTGACCAGGAACTGCTGGTCCTCGGGTACGTCCGGGGCGCCGCTCAGGGCCATCTCGAGGAACCGCTCGGCCGGTGTGCCCTGTGCCTTGCGGGTGTCGACGAACACGGTGCGTCCCGGACCGGCGAACCGCAGGCCGTCGTCGAGCAGGTGCGGGGTGAGGCCGGCGGTGCGTTCAACGCTCCACGGGCCGCGCAGCCGCTGCTGGACCGAGACCGACAGCTCCACGAGGAACGCGCTCAGCACGCGGTCGCGGTCCCACGTCTGGTCGAGCAGCGGGTGCCGGACGAGCTCTGGCAGGTCGTCCGGTTCGCGGACCTCGGCGGCGACCTCGGCGCCGTGCAGGTCGTCCCACGGCTTGATGTCGTGGGCGAACGTGCCGGTCAGGCGCAGTGAAGGGCTGCCCCACGCGGTCTCCGCGCGGCGGGCGGCCGCGGCGGTGACGCGCATCCAGGCGCTGAACCACAGCTCCAGGTCGCCGGTCAGCTCCACGGGCAGCACACAACGGACGTACGCCGCGTCGCCCGCCAGCAGGACGTTGCCGCCCGCCCGGCGCTCCGCGTCCCTGGTGCCGGGCGGCAGGCCGAGGTCGAGGTCGAGCGCGCCGGACTCGTCGACCTCCGCGCCGCAGCAGTGGCAGGCCGTCATCCGATGTACCGGACGCTGTTGAGCACGTGCTGCGCCCACACCCGGTCCGCCGGGTAGCGGTGCACGCAGCGCACCGAGAGCATCACGCCGCGCCGGACGACGTGGCCGTGGAACACCTGCTCCTCCTGGCCGTCGATGACCTCGCTCAGCCAGAACGCGTGGCGCAGCTCGTCGCCGTTGTGTTCGACGGAGTGCTCGGCGCTCGCGGGGTAGCCGTCGAGGACCGCGCCCAGGAAGTCGCTCGGGCTGCCACCCGTGCGGTCGGCGTAGACGTCGAGACCCACCCAGCGGTCGGGGCTCGAGAACCAGACGGTGTGGTCCTCGACCACGCAGCGCATGCCCGCGGACCGTTCGATGGTCCAGACCTCGCCCAGGGTCTCGCGGACGGGGATCGGCAACGGCTGCCGGATGCGGCACAGCACCTCGTCGCGGTCCCACTCCTGCTCCAGCGCGGGGTGCGAGGTGAAGTAGGGCAGCTCGTCGGTGTTGAGCACCGCCGCCTCGACCGGGACGCCGAGCAGGTCCCACGGCTGGATGATGTTCGCGAACTTGCCCGAGACGTGCAGGTTCGCGTACTCGGCGTCGTTGTCCCACACGGCGTGGGCGTACATCGCGTCGACCTTGCTGATCTGCATCCACGCGCCGAACACGAGCTCGACTCCGCCGGTCAGCCGAACGGGCAGCAGGCATCGGAGGTAGGAGTCGCCGTCCGGTCCGACGAGCAGTCCGCCTGTCGGGGCGCCGAGCTGCTCAGCGGGCACGCCGATCAGTTGCTCCGGACGGTTCAACCGGTAGTCGATGCGGTCCGTAGACGTGATGTCGGCTCCGCAGCATCCGCATTGGACGGTCATGCGGGCATGCTAGAGCTCCTCGTCTTTGAGCAGACGGGAACGCACCAGAAAACGCACTCCCAGTGGTGCTTCCAGCGAGAAGCCGCTTCCACGTCCCGGCACCACGTCGATCGTCAGGTGCGTGTGGCTCCAGTACTCGAACTGCGCCGCGGACATCCACACCGGCACCGCGAACTCGTCCACCGAGAGGTCGCCCAGGTGCACGTCCGACGAGCCCGTCCGGAACTCGCCGGCGGGGTAGCACATGGGGGCCGAGCCGTCGCAGCAGCCGCCGGACTGGTGGAACATCAGGTCGCCGTGTGAAGCCCGGAGGCGGCGGAGAACCTCCGCCGCCTCTCGCGTCAGTGCCACACGCGCCATCAGAAGAAGCCCTGGGCGTTCGGGGAGTAGCTGACGAGCAGGTTCTTGGTCTGCTGGTAGTGGTCGAGCATCACGCGGTGGTTCTCGCGGCCGATGCCGGACTGCTTGTAGCCGCCGAACGCCGCGTGCGCCGGGTAGGCGTGGTAGTTGTTCACCCACACGCGGCCCGCCTGGATGTCGCGGCCCGCGCGGTAGGCGACGGAGCCGTCGCGGGACCACACGCCCGCGCCCAGGCCGTAGAGGGTGTCGTTGGCGGTCTTCATCGCGTCGTCGTAGTCGGAGAACTGCGTGACGGCGACGACCGGGCCGAAGATCTCCTCCTGGAAGATCCGCATCTTGTTGTCGCCCTCGAAGACCGTCGGCGTCACGTAGTAGCCGCCGGACAGTTCGCCGCCGAGGTCCGCGCGCTCGCCGCCGGTCAGCACGCGGGCGCCTTCCTGCTTGCCGATGTCGATGTAGGACAGGATCTTTTCGAGCTGGTCGTTGGACGCCTGCGCGCCGATCATCGTGTCGGTGTCGAGCGGGTGGCCCTGCTTGACCGCGCGGGTCCGTTCCACGGCGTCGCCGAGGAACTGGTCGTAGATGGAGCTCTGGATCAGCGCGCGCGACGGGCACGTGCAGACCTCGCCCTGGTTCAGCGCGAACATCGTGAAGCCCTCGAGTGCCTTGTCGTAGAAGGCATCCCGCTCGGCCGCGACGTCGGAGAAGAACACGTTCGGCGACTTGCCGCCGAGCTCCAGGGTGACCGGGATGATGTTCTCGCTGGCGTACTGCATGATCAGCCGGCCGGTGGTGGTCTCGCCGGTGAACGCCACCTTCGCGACCCGGCGCGAGGACGCGAGGGGTTTGCCCGCCTCGACGCCGAAACCGTTGACCACGTTCACGACGCCCGGCGGCAGCAGGTCGGCGATGAGCTCCATCAGCACGTGGATCGACGCCGGTGTCTGCTCGGCGGGCTTGAGCACCACCGCGTTGCCCGCGGCCAGTGCCGGCGCGAGCTTCCAGACCGCCATGAGGATCGGGAAGTTCCACGGGATGATCTGGCCGACGACGCCGAGCGGCTCCTGGAAGTGGTACGCGATCAGGTCCTCGTCGATCTGCGAGATCCCGCCCTCCTGCGCGCGGATCACGCCCGCGAAGTAGCGGAAGTGGTCGACCGCGAGCGGCAGGTCGGCGGCGAGCGTCTCGCGGATCGGCTTTCCGTTCTCCCACGTCTCCGCGACCGCCAGTGCCTCCAGGTTCGCCTCCATGCGGTCGGCGATCTTGTTCAGCACGTTCGCGCGGTCGGCGACCGAGGTCTTGCCCCACCCGCGGGCGGCGCCGTGGGCCGCGTCGAGGGCGCGTTCGACGTCGTCCGCGGTGCCGCGGGCGATCTCGGTGAACTCCTCACCGGTGACGGGGGTGGGGTTGGCGAAGTACTCGCCCTTGGCGGGCGGCACGTACTCGCCTCCGATGAAGTGGTCGTACCGGTCGCGGTACGTCACCACGCTGCCGGACTGCCCTGGAGCCGCGTACTTCGTCATTTCGCCTCCCGCATCGTTGCGCACTGGGTGACGACGGTAGGTAGTGCAACGTTTCACGCACGTTGCATCCGAAAGGAGTAACGCGAGGCGCCAGAAGGCCCGTCATCCTGAGGTGGTGACGGACCTCGGCGAAGCAGCGCGGCCGGTGATCGCCGAGTCGTGGCGGCGGTCCCTCGCGGCGCGCGTGGACCCGGACCGGCACGAGGCCCCGGTCGTCTACGCGCCGGACGAGATCGAGGACCTGCGGGGCACGCACCCGCTCTCGACGGCCGTGCCGCTGCTCGAGCACACGCTGTCGATGGACGAGACGATCATGATCGTCACCGACGCGGGCGGCCACATCCTCTGGTGCACGGGCGACAACCAGGTGCGGCACAAGGCCGAACGCGTCCACCTCACCGAGGGGTCGCGCTGGAGCGAGGACGTCATCGGCACGAACGCCATGGGCACCGCGCTCGCGACCGGCAGGCCCGTCACCGTGCACTCCCGCGAACACCTCGTGCGCACCTACCACGGCTGGACGTGCGCGGCGAGCCCGATCCACGACCCGCACACCGGGCTGCTGCTGGGTGTCGTCGACGTCAGCGGGCCGCTGCGCACCATGCACCCGGCCGTCGCGCAGCTCGTGTCGGCCGCCGCCCGGCTGGCCGAGCACCAGCTGCTCCAGGTCGCGCCCCGCCACCACGTGCTGACGCTGAACTTCCTCGGCGGCCTGCACGCGGAAATCGACGGCAGGCCGCTGGTGCTGACGTTGCGCAACGCCGAGGTGCTGACCGCGCTCGCGTTGCACCCGAAAGGCCTCACGGCGGAACAACTCGCGTTGTTGCTCTATGGTGAACGTGGGAACCCGACCACGGTCCGCGCGGAGCTGCATCGGCTGCGCGCGCAGCTCGGTGGTGTCCTGTTGACGAGGCCGTATCGGCTGGACGCCGTGGTTCGCGGCGATTTCCTGGACGTGCGCACGGCGCTGAGATCGGGTGACGCGGGGAAGGCCACCCGGCACTACAGCGGCGAGCTGCTGCCCCGTTCGGACGCGCCGGTGATCCGCGAGGAACGCGTGGACCTCGCCGCCGCGGTGCGCAAGGGCGTGCTGGAGCGGGGAGATCTCGACGCGCTGCTGTCGTTCGCGGACAGCGGTGAGGACGCGGAGGTGCTCGAACGCCTGCGTCTGCTGCTCCCGGCCGCGGATCCTCGTCACGCACTCGTCTCCTCGCGCCTGCGAAGGGCGTTGGAATAGGCTTTCCCGCGGGGGAGGGCAAAGTGAAGCAGTGCATCAACTGCATGACTCGGTTGCCGCGCAGAGAGGTCACCGAGGTCGCTTGGTGTGCCTTGTGCGCGCCGTGCCTGAGTGCGGTGTCGGACCAGATGAAGGTGCTGCACGACAGGCCCGGTGGCGCTGCCGTGCAGATCCTGCAGTGCGGCTGGTGCGGTGTCACGCGGTCGTGCGGTGTCGGCTCGCGCACGCGGTGCCTGGTGTGCCTCGACGACAGGTCGGTGCCGGATCCGGCGGTGCAGAAGATCGCGGGCCGGCTCGAGCTCGACGGCACCTGGCGGGAGAACTCGGAGCTCATCGCCGCGACGACCGTGAAGATCCGCCTCGCCAAGTACTTCCAGCCGGGCTGGACCGTGCTCGCGACGGACGTGCACGGCTTGCCGTGGACGGGTTTCCGTTGGCTGACGAAGTCGCACGGCACGTGGGGGCGCAACGACGAGACGGGTGAGGTGCAGCAGCTCAAGCACTCACGCGGCGAGGAGAACCTGCTTTACCTGGTGCGGTACGGGAAAGTGCTGAAGTTCGGGCGCGGGAACACCGAACGCGTGGGCGGGCACGTGGCGCAGGGTGCTGTTCCCGTTCTGGTGCTGTCGGCGGCCAGGCAGGACGTCACGGTCGCGCGGGACCGGCTGAAACGCTTGCACCGCACGGAAATGGTGTCGCAGCGGACTCCGGTGGACCTCTTCGCGGTGCTGCCGGACGGCCTCGACGTCACCGACGAGTACTCGCGGAGTTGATCGGACCTCCACCGGGTAGTCCACCACCGTGGACGAGATCGTCGTGGTGGGACAGATGGCACGGGACCTGGTCCTCGTCGTCGACGAGGTGCCGGGTCCGGGCGGCACGGCGCCGGTGCGCGAACGCCGCGAGGTGCTGGGCGGCAAGGGCGCGAACATCGCGGTCGGCCTGGCCCAGCTGGGCGCGGCGGTCGAGCTCGTGGGCGTGGTCGGCGACGACGACACCGGCGAACGGCTGATCGCCCGTGCCGCCGCGGACGGGATCGGGACCGGAGCCGTGGTGTCGAGGAAGGGCTGCGAGACCGGGTTGATCGTGAACGTCGTGGCCGACGGGTGGCGCTACCTCGAGGACCTGCCCGACGGTGTGCTGCTGCGTGAGGACGACCTGCCGATAGACCTCATCGCGCGTGCGGCGGCTGTGGTGGTGCAGCTGCAGCAACCGCCTGAGGTGGCGCTCAAGGCAGCACGCGCGGCGACGGGGTGTGTCGTGCTCGACGGCGCGCCGGAACGTCTCGGCGACGAGCTGCTGGCGTGCGCGGACGTCGTGCGCGCCGATCACCAGGAGGCCGAGCTGCTGGTCGGCCGGAAGCTCACCGGTGCGGACGACGCGCTGCGGGCGGCGCACCAGGTGCGTGAGCGGGGGCCGAGGTTCGTGGCGTTCGCCGTGGACGACGTCGGCAACGTGTTCGCGTGGGACGGGGGAGAGCTCGTCGTGCCGTTGGGGGACGTCGAGGTCGTGGACACGACTGGTGGTGGTGATGCGTTTGTGGCGGCGTTGACGTTCGGTCTCACGCGCGGAGACGGCCCCGAGGACGCGGCGCGCCGGGCGGTCGAGGCGGCCGGAGCCACCGTGACGCGTCCAGGTGGGCGTCCTGACCTCACCGGATGCTGATCAGCCGCGTTATCGTTGGTGAGGTCCGGTGAGGGGAGGTCCGCGTGCGAGTGCTCGCAGTCGTGCTGTTGCTGCTGCTCTGCGCTGCCCCGGCGCAGGCCGCGACCGGCACGTACGTGCGCATCGGGCACTTCTCGATGGACCAGGCGCGCGTCGACGCCACTCTCGACGGGGTGAAGCTCGGCACGCTCGACTACGCGCAGCTCTACGAGTACCGGCGGGTCGAGCCGGGGGAGCACGTCGTCGAGTTCCGCACGGGCGGCGCGGACTCAGGCAGCCCGGTGCTGCGGTCCGTGCTGGTCAAGGCGGGTGCGGGCGCGGCGTACACCGTCATCGACATCGCGTCGTCGATGAAGGTGCTGGAGGACGACGTCAGCCTGCCGCCGAACGGGCAGGCGCGGCTGCGGGTGATCAACGCGGGCGACGCCGAGATGGACCTCGTGCGCGGTGGCACCTCCGTGCACCGCAACGTGCAGGCGAACTCGACGACCGGGTACGTCCTGGTGCAGCCGGGCTCTGGCGAGCTGCAGGTGCTGCAGCGCGGCAAGGACTCGACGAGGCTGGAGGCGCCCATCGAGGCGGGCGCCGTGTACTCGCTGCTGGTGAACGCCCGGCGGATCGAGCTGCGGACCGACGCCAAGGCGGCCGAGGTCGTGCCCGGCGGCGGGACGGAGACCGGGTTCGGCGGCATGGCGGGCGGATGGGACTGGTTCACCGCGCTGGTGATCGCGCTCATCGTGGGCATCGCCATGTTCTCGGTGCGCGGCAGGCTGTTCCGGTTCGGCTGATGAGCAAGGGCAAGCTCGTGATGGGCGCGGCGGTACTGGTCACGTTGATCTACATCGTCAAGGGCCCCGGCGCCGACGAGGTGCCGGAGCCGGTGACCGTGCGGATCCCGTCGATCGGCGTGGAGACCACGCTCGAAGCCCTGAAGGTCGACTCGGCCGGGGTGCTGGAGCCGCCGACGCGTGCTGACAAGGCCGGGTGGTACGCGAAGGGGGTCGCGCCGGGTGACGCCGGTCCCGCGGTGATCGCGGGACACGTCGACTCGAAGACCGGGCCTGGGGTGTTCTTCCGGCTGCCGGAACTCAAACCCGGTGCCGAGGTGCTGGTGGAGCGCAAGGACGGCAGCAAACTCACGTTCGTCGTCAACCACACGTTCTCCACGGAGAAGACGGCGTTCCCGACGGCCGAGGTCTACGCGCCGACGCCGTTGTCCGAGCTGCGGCTGGTGACGTGCGGCGGCGAGTTCGACCGGGTCGCGGGCAGCTACCGGAACAACGTCGTCGTCGAAGCGGTGCTGAAGGTCTGATCTGCCATCGGCTCAGTGCGACTCGCGGGCGACCTCGCTGCCGCTGGACCCGACCAGGAAGTCCAGGTCGGCGCCGGTGTCGGCGCCCTGCACGTGGTCGACGTAGAGCCGTTCCCAGCCCCGTTTCGGTGACGCGAACGCCGCGGTCATCTCAGCGCTGGGCGCCCGGTCGGCGAAGTCGGGTGCTTCCACGTCGATCCGCCGGTTCTCCACGTCGAGCACGATGACGTCGCCGGTGCGGACCAGGCCGAGCGGTCCGCCCGCGGCCGCCTCCGGTGCCACGTGCAGCACGACCGTGCCGTACGCGGTGCCGCTCATGCGTCCGTCGCAGATCCTGACCATGTCCCGCACGCCCTGCTCCAGCAGCTTCTTGGGCAACGGCATGTTCGACACCTCCGGCATGCCCGGATAGCCGCGCGGGCCGCAGCCGCGCAGCACCAGCACCGAGTCGGCGTCGACGTCGAGGTCCGGGTCGTCGACGCGGGCGTGGAAGTCCTCGATGCTGTCGAACACCACGGCTTTTCCCCTGTGCTGCAACAGGTGTGCCGACGCGGCCGCTGGTTTGATCAACGCGCCGGACGGTGCCAGGTTGCCGCGCAGCACCGCGATCCCGCCCTCGGCGATGATCGGTTCGGCACGGCTGCGGATCACCTCCGGGTCCCAGATCGGGGCGTCGTCGAGGTAGTCGACCAGCGGCAGGCCGGTGACGGTCAACGCGGTGGGGTCGAGCAGGTCGCGGACCTCGCGCAGCACGGCCAGGAGCCCGCCCGCGCGGTGGAAGTCCTCCATCAGGAACCGGCCGGCGGGCTGGAGGTCCACGAGCAGCGGCACGCCGGAGCCGATGCGGTCGAAGTCGTCCAGGGTGAGGTCGACGCCGAGGCGTCCGGCGATGGCCAGCAGGTGCACGACGGCGTTGGTGGAGCCACCGATCGCGGCCAGGGCGACGATGGCGTTGTGGAAGCCGGCCTTGGTCAGGAACGTGCTGGGGCGCCGGTCTTTCTCGATCAGCTCGACGATCAGGCGGCCCGTGCCGTGGGAGGCTTCGAGCAGCCTGCTGTCGGGCGCGGGAGTGCCCGCCACGCCGGGGACGACGGTGCCGAGCGCCTCCGCGACCAGTGCCATCGTGGACGCGGTGCCCATCGTGTTGCAGTGGCCGCGGCTGCGGATCATCGCGGATTCCGAGCGGGTGAACGCCTCCTGGGACAGCGTGCCGGCCCTGACCTCTTCGGACAGTCGCCAGACGTCGGTGCCGCAGCCGAGGGGGATGCCGCGGAACGTGCCGGTCAGCATCGGGCCGCCGGGCACCACGATCGCCGGGATGTCCACGGACGCGGCGGCCATCAGCAGCGCGGGGATCGTCTTGTCGCACCCGCCGAGCAGCACCACGCCGTCCACGGGGTTGGCGCGCAGCATCTCCTCGGCGGCCATCGCGGCCATGTTGCGCCACAGCATGGCGGTCGGGCGGACGTTGGTCTCGCCCAGCGACACCACGGGGAGGTTGAGCGGGATGCCGCCGGCCTCGTGCACGCCGTTCGACACCGACTTCGCGACCTCGTCGAGGTGGGCGTTGCACGGGGTGAGGTCGGAGGCGGTGTTGGCGATGGCGATCTGGGGTCGGGCGAAGGCGTCGTCCGGTGCGCCGCGGCGCATCCAGGCGCGGTGGATGTAGGCGTTGCGGTCCTGACCTGCGTACCAGTGCGCGCTGCGGAGGGTCACGCTCCCGTCGTACGGGTCGGCGTGCGAATGCGCAACCTTTTCAGTGGGCCCGGTGCGGCTACCGGAGGCTCTTCGAGGCGTCCGTCGCGCGGTCGTCCAGGGGGCTGCCGTGGCGGTGGACGATCTTCCAGGCGTCGTTCTCGCGGCGGAAGACCGTCGTGACGCGCAGCGCGTAGGTGGCGACGCTGCCGTCGGCCTGGACCACCGAGGACCGTTCGATCGCGCAGGTGTAGCCGAGGTCGCCGGTCGCCTCCGCGGCCACGATCTCGACCTCGCCCGCCCTGCTGCCGCGCCACGAGCCGGCCAGCAGGTCGAAGGTCCGTTCCAGCTCGGTTCTGCCGGTGGTCGTGTAGATCGCGCCGAACAGGGTGAGCGGTTCGGTGCGGGACCACATCTCCTTGCGCGGTCCGGAGTCGCCGTCGTGCATGGTGCGGATGTCCTGTTCGAGCAGCGGCAGCACTTCGTCCTGGAAGCTCATCGCGAACGCTCCTTGCGGGTGGCGGATCCGCAGAGCATGACGCCGCCAGCCCGTCCCGGCTACAGCGACAGGTCGGGCGGGAGCTGCAGCGCGATGGTGATCAGCGAGTGGACCCGGTTCGCGATCACCGTCAGCAGCCCGTGCATCTCCGGCGTCGCGGCGTCGCAGGCCTCCTGGAGCGTGCGCAGGTCCGTGTCGATCTGGCCGAGCACCGCCGCCGTGTCGGCCGGTCGCGCCGTGAACGCGCGGGCGATGTCCTCCAGCGGCAGGCCGTGGACCTCCAGGCGTTGCACGAGGTGGATGCGGTCCACGTCGTCCGCGCGGTAGAGGCGGTAGTTGCTCGCCGTGCGCTGGGCGGGGCTGATCAGGCCCAGGGTCGTGTAGTAGTCGACGGTGCGGATGCTGACGCCGGCGCGGGCGGCCAGTTCGCCGATCTTGAGCAGTGATTCGGACAATTCGACCACCTCCGTCCCGAACCGTCGACCGAAACCATCGCCCAAAACCATACAGTGCTACGTGCTACTGTTGGAGTATGCCTGATGATGCCGACGTAGACGGCTGTAGTACGTGGCCGGGTGCGACTTGTTGATCGCGTCCGGCTTGCTCGCCATCGTGGTCCTGACTGTGGCCACGGGCTATTTCGTTGCTCAGGAGTTCGCGTACATGGCGGTCGATCGCGGCCGTCTGCAGCAGCTGGCGGAGGCCGGTTCCAGGCCCGCCGAGCGTGCGCTGCGCGTGACTTCGAAGCTTTCCTTCATGCTGTCCGGTGCCCAGTTCGGCATCACGGTGACGGCGCTGCTCGTGGGGTACGTGGCCGAGCCGTTGCTCGGCACCGGCCTCGGCGTGCCGGGCTCGATGGTGATCGCGCTGGTGTTCGCGACCTTCGTGCAGATGGTGCTCGGTGAGCTGCTGCCGAAGAACCTCGCGATCGCCCGGCCCGAACGGCTGGCGCTGGCGTTGAGCGCGTCAACGCTCGCGTACCTGAAGGTCGCGGGGCCGGTGATCCGGCTGTTCGACGCGGCCGCGAACCGCCTGCTGCGCGCGATCGGCATCGAGCCGGTCGAGGAGCTGCCGCAGGGTGCGACGCCGGACGACCTCAAGCAGATCGTCGAGGACGCGGGGGAGCAGGGGCACCTGGATCCCGAGCTGACCCGGCTGCTGGAGCACGGGATCGGGTTCCGCGACCTGGTCGCGGAGCAGGCGATGACCCCGCGCGTGAACGTCCACACGGTGCGGTTCGACGAGCCCGCCGCTCGCGTCGTCTCGTTGCTGGACAACGGGAACTCGCGTTTTCCCGTCGTCGGCGACGACCTCGACGACCTGCGTGGTGTCGTCGGCCTGGCCGAGGTGCTGACCCTGACGCCCGAGGAACGTTCCTCGGTGGCGATCGAGAAGATCGCCTCGCCCGCCCTGGTGGTTCCGGCGACGCTGCCGTTGCCCGCGGTGCTGGAACGGCTGCGCACCGAACGCCGTCAGCTCGCCTGCGTGGTCGACGAGTTCGGCGGGTTCGCCGGCGTGGTCTCGCTGGAGGACCTGGCGGAGGAGCTGGTCGGCGAGATCCACGACGAGGACGACCTGGTCGCGGACACGATCGCGGCCCTGGGCGAGCACCGCTGGCAGGTGCCAGCACGGCTGCGGCTCGACGAGGTCGAGGACGCCACCGGTGTGGCGCTGCCGGAGGACGACGCCTACGACACGGTGTCGGGTCTCGTGCTGCACCGGCTCGGCCGCGTGGCGCAGCCCGGTGACGAGGTCGTGCTGGACGGCGTGACGCTGCTGGTGACGGCGGTGGCGCGCAACGTGCCGGACTCGGTGGAGATCAACGTGCTGGAGGTGGCCCGATGAGCATCGTCCTCTCCGTGGTCCTGCTGGCGCTCAACGGGTTCTTCGTCGCCGCCGAGTTCGCGCTGATCGCGGCGAAGCGGCACCGCCTGGAGCAGGCGGCCGAGACGTCCCGGGCGGCGCGCGCCGCCGTGGCCGGTGTCCGCGAGCTGTCGCTGATGCTCGCGGGTGCCCAGCTCGGCATCACGCTGTGCACGCTGGGTCTGGGCGCGCTGGCCAAGCCTGCCGTCGCGGACCTGCTGGAGCCCGCGCTGAAGCTGACCGGCTTGCCGGACGCGTTCGCCTACGGTGTCGCGTTCGCGATCAGCCTGGTGCTGGTGGTGTTCCTGCACATGGTCGTCGGCGAGATGGCGCCGAAGTCGTGGGCCATCGCGCACCCCGAACGGTCCGCGTTGATCCTCGCGCTGCCGTTCCGCGCGTTCGCCCGCTCGGTCCGTTGGGTCCTCAGTGGACTGAACTCGACGACGAACCGCCTGCTGCGCCTGATGAAGGTCGAGCCGCAGGACGAGCTGGCACAGGCGCACCGGCCGGACGACCTGCGGATGCTGCTGCGGCAGTCCGCCGAGCACGGCCTGATTCCCGAGGCCCAGCAACGGTTGCTGACCCGGATGCTCCAGGTCCAGCGCACGACCGTGCGCGAGGTCATGGTGCCGATCGCGCAGACGTCGACGGTGTCCCCGCACACCACCGCGAGGGCGATCGAGCGGCGCAGCCTCCAGTGTGGACGGTCGCGTTTCCCGGTGGTCGACCTGCGGGGCCGGTACGTCGGCCTGGTGCACATCCGCGAGGCCATGCGGGCCACGGCGCGCGGTGAGGACCCGGCGGCGCAGGAGCTGATGGGGCCGGTGCTGACGTTGCCCGCGTCGATGCCGGTGGCGCAGGCCGTGACCGAGATGCGGAACGCACGCGCGCAGCTCGCGCTCGTCGAAGACGGCGGAATTCGTGGCATCGCCGCATTGGAAGACCTCCTCGAAGAGCTGATCGGCGACTTCGAGGATGAAACCGACACCCGTCCGGTCGGCGCCCGCTGACCGGAGTTTCCCTCCGAGAGGAAACGCGAAAATGTTCAAACGGATGCTCAGCGCTTTCGGCGTTGGCGGCCCGTCGGTCGACACCGTGCTGGACTCGCCGCACGCCGCGCCCGGCCAGGTCGTCACCGGGCAGGTGCGCATCCAGGGTGGCAGCGCGGACGCCGAGATCGGCCAGGTCGTGCTGTCGCTAGTCACCCGCGTCGAGGTCGAGCACGGCGACCACGAGTACGGCGGCGTGTCCGAGTTCATGAGGGTCGTCGTGCAGCAGGGCGTGCGGGTCGCCGCGGGTCAGCTGCTGGCGATCCCGTTCCAGCTGCCGATCCCGTGGGAGACCCCGATCACCGCGGTCGGCGGCGCGCCGCTGCCGGGCATGACCGTGGGCGTGCGGACCGAGCTCGTGATCGCGGGCGCGCCCGACAAGGGCGACCTCGACCCGGTGCTGGTCCACCCGCTGCCCTCGCAGGACGCGGTGCTGAACGCGTTCGGGCAGCTCGGCTTCACGTTCCGCAGTGCCGACGTCGAGGCCGGGCGCCTGCACGGCGTCCCGCAGGAGCTCGGCTTCTACCAGGAGATCGAGTTCTTCCCGCCGGCCCACTTCGCGGGCCGGATCCAGCAGGTCGAGCTGACGTTCGTGGCGAACCCGCACGAGCTCTACGTGGTCCTCGAGGCCGACAAGCGCGGCGGGATGTTCTCCTCCGGCGGTGACGCGTTCGGCCACTTCCGGCTGTCGCACCAGGAGGCCCAGGTCGCCGACTGGGCGTCGTCCATCAACGGCTGGCTCTCGCAGATCGCCGAGCGCGGCGCCGCGATGCACGGCTACGACCAGCACGGACACCACGGTCACCACGGCGGTCACCACGGTCGCGGTCCCGGCATGGGCACGGTCGTCGCGGCCGGCGCCGCGGGTGTCGTGGGCGGCATGGTGATGGGCGAGATGCTCGACGACGCGTTCGAGGACTTCGGCGACTTCGGCGGCGAGTAACGGCCCAGCGCGGACAGACGGCCCAGCGCGGTTTCCGGTCGGCAGAACGGGGTATTCGGCCCCTGCGTCAAGCAGTCGGCGCTGTTGCCCCGTTCGGACGGAAGGCGGTGACGACGTGGTGGCGCTGGCGCAGGTGCTCGACTACGCGCTGCGAGTGACGCGGGAACTGGGTCTGAGCGGCGAGTCGTCGTGTGTGGACAGGGACAGGCCGTTGCGGGTGTACATCGCGGTCGACGGCAGGCTGCCGGACCACCCGGACTGCGACGTCGCGCTGCTGTGGTCGGAGTGTCACGGGTGGGCGATCGCGGTCGAGGAGCCCGGCGGCTCCGAGTTGACCGTGGTGGCTCACCTGGGTGGCGCCGTGGAGCCGCCGCCGCGCACGGTGGCGCGGTGGGTGCGCCGCGTGTTCGCTCGGCCGTCCCGTCCGGCGACGGTCAGCACGGCCGTGCACAGTGGACACGTCGCCTGACCGGAAATCGGTTCACAAATGCTTTCCGGTAATTCCTGCCGGAATTGCGACGGCTTGGAAAAGTGATTCAGAACCGCAGTGCGATTCCATGCGAGTGATCCACGCGCGCGACGTTTTGGATTGCGCCGAAGTGCATGCGACGAGTTCACCCGCTGTGCCACCCTGAACAAAGGGGAGGTACTGGGGGAGCATGGTGTACTTCAAAATGCTGGGTTCGTTGCGCGTTGAACGAGAGGGTCAGGAGATCGCGGTCGGCACCCCGCAGACGCGCACGGTGCTGGCGCTGCTGGTGTGGCACGCGAACGACGTCGTGCCGCTCGGGCGGGTGTTCGACGAGCTGTGGGGTGACGCGCCGCCGTCGTCGGCGAAGGTCCAGGTGCAGGGCATCATCTCGCGACTGAGACGTCTGCTCGGCAAGGAGCGGATCCGGACCACGGCCACGGGGTACGTCCTGCGCGCCGATGCGGAGGAGCTCGACGTCGAGCTCGTGCGCGAGGACCTGGCCAGGGCGCGGGAGCTCGTCGCGAACGGTGACGTGGCGCTCGGCGCGACCCGGCTGCGGGAGGCGCTCGGCCGCTGGCACGGACCCGTGAACCCGGAGCTGGCCGAGCCGGTGGCCGGTCAGCTCGCGGAGCTGCGGATGACCGTGCTGGAGGAACGCGTCGACGCCGATCTCCTGCTCGGCGGCAGCGCGGACCTGATCGGCGAGCTGACGGCGGTGGTGGCCGAACACCCGTTGCGGGAACGGTTGCGCGCCCAGCTGATGACCGCTCTGGCCCAGCGCGGCCGCGTGCCCGAGGCGCTGGAGGTGTTCCGCGCGTTCCGGCGCACGATGATCGAGGAACTGGGTGTTGAGCCGTCCGCGCGGCTGACCGCGCTGCACGCCAGGATCCTGAGTGGCGAGGAACGGCCGACATTTCCGTTGCGGCGCAAGGAACACCGGCCGAACCAGCTGCCCCCGGCGCTGCCCGACTTCGTGGGCAGGGCAGGCCTGCTCGCGGAACTGGCCACCGCCCTCACGTTGCCCGAGCGCGCCCGGCCGCCGCTCGTGGTCATCTCCGGCACGCCGGGCGTGGGCAAGACGTCGTTCGCGGTGCAGCTCGCTCACCGCGTGCGCGAGCGGTTCCCGGACGGCCGGCTCTTCGCGACGGTGCACGGTGACGACACAACGTCTGTGCTGCACCAGTTCCTGCGCGCGCTCGGGGTGCCCGCCGACCTCGTGCCGGACGGCGGGCAGGAGTGCTCGGCGCTGTTGCGCGACCTGCTGACGGGCCGCAGGGTGCTGCTGGTCGTCGACAACGCGGCCGACGCGAGCCAGGTGTGCCCGTTCGTGCCCGCCGAACCCGGTTGCGCGGTGCTGGTGACGAGCAGGCGCGCGCTCGGTGAGCTCGAAGGCGCGCGGCTGGTCCGGCTCGGGCTGCTCACCGCGGGCGACTCGGTCGAGCTGATCACGAGGATCGCCGGTGCGCCGCCCGGTGACGCGCTGGTCGCGTGCTGCGGTGGTCTGCCGCTGGCGTTGCGGATCGCGGGCGCGCTGCTCGTCAGTCGTCCGCATTGGACCTGTGACGACCTGGCCGGGCGGCTGGCCGATCACCGCACCCGGCTCGACTGGCTCGAAGCGGGCGACCTGGACGTGCGGGCGTGCTTCACCGCGTGCTACCGCCGGTTGCCCGCGGAGCACCAGACGTTGTTCCGCCGCATGGGTCTGCTGCCCGCGGCGCCGGTGCCCGCGCGGGTCGCGGCGGCACTGCTCGACAGCGGACGCGACCACGCGGAACGGGTGCTGGAGGACCTCGTGAGCTGGCACCTGGTGACCGTGGTCAGGCGTGGCGGCACCACCTGCTACGGAATGCACGACCTGTTGCGCTGCTTCGCCGCCGAACAGGCCGAACCCGACCGGCACGCGGTCGTCTGACGAACCGGTTGAGAGCGCACTGGTGGTAGGAGGCGGTGGAGACCGGGGAAGCGACGGCCGGGGCCGCTGCGAGCAGCGACCCCGCCATCACCACACCGGCGACCAGCGCCGATGTCGTGCGTGTCACGTCAGGGACAGACCCGCAGCGAGGTGATCCTGTTGCGGTACTGGGCGTCGAGGTTGCCCTGGCCGCCGGGCGGGATGTAGCCGAGCAGCGACGTGTAGTTGGCGCCGTCGTAGAAGCACCAGTTCTGGCTGGTGCGGTTCCACGCGCTCTCGGTGTTGTTGTTGAGCCCGCTGGGGCCGGGAGCGGCACCCAGGTTGGCGTCACCGACGGCGAAGTAGCCCCACGGGCGGCCACCGTTGAGGTTGTTCCAGATGCACATCCGGGCGGCGGGGCAGTCGCTGTAGGCGGTGATCGACACGTCGCCGGTGGGCTCGAGGATTCCCCGGCTGGGAGCGGACGCGCTCGCGGGCATCGACACCAGCGCGGCCGCGAACGCGGCGCCGGCCAGGACCGTCATCGTCTTGCGAATCAAGAGAGTTCCCCCTTCTCGGTGAGGCGGGGTTCGCCTCACCGAGAAGACTGGGGAATGCCGCTATGTGCCCGCTAACCGCGGCTAACCGCGCCGACCGGCTCCGGCTCGTCCGTCTTGGACAGCTCGTCGAGCGCAGTGCCCTCGACGTCGAGCTCCGGCAGCCAGCGCAGCCACTTCGGCAGCCACCAGGCGCGCTCACCGATCAGGGCCAGCGCGGCCGGCACGAGCACCATGCGGACCACGAACGCGTCCACGAAGATGCCCACGGCCAGGGCGAAGGCGATCGACTTCACGGTCGCCTCGCCCGCGGGGACGAAGCCGGCGAACACCGAGAACATGATCAGTGCCGCGGCCATGACGACCGGGGCCGCCTGGCGGAAGCCCGTGGTGATGGCCTCGATCGGCTTGGCGCCGCGGTGGTGCGCCTCGTGCATGCGGGACACCAGGAAGATCTGGTAGTCCATGGCGAGGCCGAACAGGATGCCGATCACCAGGATCGGCGTGAGGCTGATCAGCGGGCCGGTGGCGTCGAGGTTGACCGCGCTGGAGAGCCAGCCCCACTGGAACACCGCCACCGTGGCGCCGAGTGACGCGCCGATGGTCAGCAGGAAGCCGAGGACACCGACCAGCGGCACCAGCAGTGAGCGGAACACCAGGACCAGCAGCACGAGTGCCAGGCCGACGACGACCGCGAGGTAGATCGGCAGCGCGCGGTCCAGGGAGGTGGCCACGTCCACGCTCACCGCGGTGGCGCCGGTGACGTAGGCCTTGCCACCCTCCACACCGGACAGTTCGGTGCGCAGGTCGGCGACGAGCTGTTCGGTCGCGGCGCTGTCGGGGCCCGACTTCGGGATGACGGTGACCATCGCGGCGCTGCCGTCCGGGCTCGGCTGGGCGGGCGTCACGAGAGCCACGTCCGCCATCTTCGCGATGGGCTCCGCGGCCTTGGTGGCCGTGGCGGCGGCGCCGTTGCCCTCGACGAGGACGATGATCGGACCGTTGAAGCCCTCGCCGAAGCCCTGCGCGAGGATCTGGTCGGCGCGTTCCTGGGTGGAGCCGGCGGGCGGCTTCTGGATCAGCGTGGTGTCCATGGACGCGACCGGGATCGCGACGATGCCCAGCGCCACGACCGAGAGCAGCAGCGCGACGACGCGGTTGCGGGTGACGGCGCCCGCCCAGCCGCGGATGACACCGCGGTCCTTCGGTTCGGCGTCGGGCTGCGAGCGCTCCTTGCGGGTCAGCACGCGGCGGCCGAGCATGCCCAGCACCGCGGGCACCAGCGTGATGGCGATCAGCACCGCGACGATGATCGTGGCGGCGGCCGAGACGCCCATCTGCGTCAGGAACGGGATGCCGGCGATCGCGAGGCCGACCAGCGCGATGACCACGGTGAGACCGGCGGTGACGACGGCGGAACCGGCCGTGCCGACCGCGGTGGCGACCGCGTGACCGACGTCGGAGCCGCGGCGCAGTTCCTGGCGGTAGCGGTTGATGATGAACAACGCGTAGTCGATGCCGACCGCGAGGCCGAGCATCGAGGCGAGGATCGGCGTGGTCGACTGCAGGTCCATGAACCCGGACACGATCGTGATGCCGAGCGTGCCGATGCCGACCCCGATGCCGGCGGACAGCAGGTTCATGCCGGCGGTCACCAGCGAGCCGTAGGTCAGCGCGAGGATGACGAGCGCCAGCACGACACCGAGGACCTCGCTGGGCCCGCCGACGTGCGGCGTCTCCTGCATCGCGGTGCCGGTGACCTCGACGGTCAGCCCGCTCGCCCGCGCCTTGTCGACGGCCTTGGTGAGCTCGGCCCGCTGGTCGGCGGTGACCTCGCCCGGTTTCACGTCGTAGGTGACGGTGCTGTAGCCGACGTTGACGTCGCGGTTGACGCTGGGCGCGGCGGGGTCGAGCGGGTTGGTCGCCGACCGCACGCCCTTCAGCGCGGACTCGTCGGCCACCAGCTCGGTGATCGCCTTGACGTGCTGAGGCAGCTTCTGGCCTTCTGGCGCCTTGACGACGACACGGGCCGTCGCGGTCTCGCCGGAGCCGAACTTCTGCTGGATGCGCTCCAGCGCGGTCGTGGACTCCTGGCCGGGGATCGACATCGACTGGGACGTCTCACCGCCGAGCGTGAAGGCGCCGACACCGGAACCGACCAGCACCAGCAGCCAGATCAGGACGACGGAGAGCCGGTGCTTGTGCGCACCCAGTCCCAGTCTGTAGAGCAGTTTCGCCATGGTGGTCAGGCCTCCTGGTGGCCGAGTGCGTCGTAACAGGTAGCGAGGATCAAGGGGCGCCACGTCGTCTTGTCGCCCTCCTGGTTGGCCATGAGGGTCAGTACGGCCATGGCGCTGAGCGCGCCGACGATCCGGATCGCGCGCGCGAGCTCTTTCTCGGGGTCGACGACGAACATCTCGTTGATCAGCAGTTCGTCCTGCGCCTGCTGCGGGTCCTCACGCGGTGCCGTCAACGACCGGAACAGCAGTGCGACGAGCCCTGGACGGTCGAGCGCGACGTCGGTGAGCAGCTCCAGCGCCCGGCGTTCCCGCGCGGGCCCGGCAGGCAGGGGGGCGACGAGGTCGGCCACCTGCTTGCTCAGCACGCGGCTCTGCGCCCATGCCGCTTCGAAGAGGGCGTCCTTGCTCGGGAAGTGGTGCAGCAGGCCCGCCTTGGACAGGCCGACGGCGTCCGCGAGCGACTTCAACGAGGTCTGCTCGAAGCCGTGCCGGGCGAAGAGCGCGGCGGCGGCGTCGAGGAGCTTCTCGTCGACCCCGGTCCTGGGCTGTCGTGGCATGCCGACGACTTTACGACGTTTACCGACCGGTTCGGTAGGTAAACCGACCGAAGTGGTCGGTGGTGTTCGTCACCATAATGGGTGAGTGATCGAGATGTCCGCTGTGGTGGCCGCGCACCACCTGGTCAACTTCCCCGACTGGCCCACCGGGCCGTACTCGGACGGTGACGTCGTGCTGTCCGGGCGGATGTCGCGCGAGGACGTCGGCACCGCCCTGGCCTCGATCGCGCAGTACAACAACCACCAGCAGGTCGAGCAGGACGGGCCGTCGATGCTCCGGGTGCTGCTGGAGGCGGAGAAGATCATCATGTCCGGCGGCCTGCTGGTCCGGGACACGCGCACCGGCGTGGTGATCGAGCCGGGGTGCTGCCAGGGGATCGAGGACTGGCGGGACTGGTGCGGCGTGCTCGACGGCGTGCACCCGTGGCTCGGGCACTCACCGGATCCGAAGATCGAGTTCGGGGACGGTGTCGTCCGGGTGTGGCCGGACGACGGCAAGACCGACGGACCGGCCTGCGAGGTTCCGCTGGCCGAGCTGCCCGTGCACCTCGCGGTGGTGCGGCAGGACCTGCTCGGGTTCCTCGACCTGGTGCGGGGGCAGGCGCCCTACGGGATGGGGGAGGAGCTCGCCGAACGGTTAGACGAGCACTTCCGGATCAGCGCGCCGCTCTGACCACCCTGGTGATCCCGCTCCACACCGCACAGCCCACCGCGATGCACACCACCCAGACGATCGCCGCCGGCACTTCCGGTTGGAGGTGCGGGAAGACGGCGTAGTGCGTCAGGTAGATGGCGAGTGAGGCGCTGGCGAGCAGGCTGAGCGGGGTGAGCAGGGCGCGCGGCACCGGCAGGCGGGACAGCGACAGCAGCAGGATCAGGCCCGTTATCACGACGATCTCGCGGGAGAGGTCCTCCATGCGGCCGGGGACCATCGCGACCACGACCACCACGACGAGGCACTTCTGCCACAGCGCGGCGTGGCTCACGGCACTGCGCTGGGCGAGCCAGCCCAGCGCGATGAACCACGCCGCGCCGAGCGTGGTCATGTTGCGCACGAAGAAGTCGCCTTCGACGGTGAACCTCAGTGCCAGCGTCACGCCGAGCAACGCCAGTGCGAACGCGTAGCCGTGCCGTTGTTCCCAGCGCCGGAACGCCGGGATCACGAAGATCAGGGCGCACAACAGGAGGAAGTGGACGAGCACCTCGGCGAACCAGTAGCCGGCGGCGCCGACCCTCGTGAAGTTGTTGACCAGCAACACGTTGTCGAGCGTGACGTCGTCGGTGACCGCGGCCCGGTAGACGAGCCAGAGCGACGTCGGCACGGCGATGAAGGCCGTGGCACGCAGGATCCGCAGCGGGTCGGCGGGCAGCAGGAAGCGGGCGAAGTTCCAGCCCGCCACCACGAGCAGCAGGTGCGCGCCGCCGAGCAGCTTGAAGAACCCGACGTGTGAGCCGACGATCAGCAGGATCGACAACGCCCGCAGCACGATCGTGGTGTCGATCATCGGCAACCGGCCGCGCCTGCCGCGGAGCTCTTCCAGCGACGACACCGGCGTCGTCGGCCAGTCGCGGGGCAGGTCGCCCAGCAACCGTTGCAGTCGCACGGTCATCTGCACGTAGCGCAGGGAGTCGCCGCCCAGCGAGTTGAACGTCGCGTCGGACGGCACCGACCGCACACCGAGCACCGTCGCGAACACCTCGCGCACCGACGCCGACTCGGGATCCTGAGGCGCGGCGACGGCCTTGTAGTCGATTTTCCCGTTGGACAGCAACGGAATCGACGTCACCGAGTAGGCGCGGACGGCGGACGCGGGAAGATCGGTGAGGGCGCGGATCAGCCGCACCGCGCGGTCGGCCGGGCCGAGCACCGCGACGACCAGGCCGTCGTCGTCGCCCGTGCAGGCCATGCGGAGGCCGTCCGCCAGCAGTGATCGTTCGATCTGGTCGAGGTCGACGCGCAGCCCGAACGGCTTCACGAACCGGTTCTTGCGGCCGGTCACCGAGTACACGCCGCCGTCGACCGAGCCGAGGTCTCCGGTCCGCAGCTCGAACGTCGTGCGGCCGAGCGCCAGGTCCGCGGGGGAGTGCGCGTAGCCGAGCATGACGTTGGGGCCGCGGAAGACCAGCTCACCGTCGTCCAGCAGCAGCTCGCCGCCGGGGATCGCGACCCCGATCGCGGACGGGTGGGTCGCTGCGAGTTGCGGCGGCAGGTAGGCCATGCGTGCGGTGGCCTCGGTTTGGCCGTACATGACGAAGAACTGCCAGCCGCGTTCTTCGCCCAGTGCCGCGTACCGCGCGACGTCCGCAGGGGCCAGCCGCCCACCGGCTTGCGTCACGTACCGCAGCGACGGCACGTCCATGCCGGCGAACCCGATGCCGTCGAGGAGCCCGAACGTGTGCGGCACGCCGTGCAGGCTCGTCACGCCGTGGGAACGCACGAGGTCCCAGAACTCCGGCTCGATCACCGAACGGCCGGTCAGCACCAGGCCGGCTCCACGCGCGAGGTTGCTGTTCACGACGGACAGGCCGTAGCAGTAGTGCAGCGGCAACGAGGTGATGGCGCGGTCGGACGGCCGGATGTCCAGGTAGGTGGCGATCGCGGCGGCGTTCGCGGTGAGGCTGTCGAGGCTGAGCCGGACGAGCTTGGGTGATCCGGTGGTGCCGGAGGTCGAGAGCAGAAGGGCGAGTTCGGGGTGCAGGTCGTGAACGGTGCCGTGGTGTCGTTCGGTCCAGGTGCCGGTGGTTCTCGCGTGGGAGTCGTGGACGGTGCCGTGGTGCTGCTCGGTCCAGGTGCCGGTGGCCCTCGCGTCCGAGTCGTACGCCGTGCCGCGGCGCCGGTCCTCCCACGAGCCCGAGACCACCACATCCGGGTCGTACGCCGACACGAGCGCCGGAACCTGCCCCGCCGCCGCGAGCACCACCGGGTGCCGGCCGCGCAACGCCGCCAGGTACGCCACGATCGAGTCGACGTCGTTCTCCGCGGCGAGCAGCACGAGCCGGCGCGTCGTGCCGAGCCGTTCGCACGCCGCCGCCACGCGCTGGTCCAGTTCCTCGTAGGTGAGGGAGCCGTCTTCGGTCACGAGGGCGAGCCGGTTTCCGTGCACGGCGAGGTCGTCGGCGAACCCGAGGTCCGCGGTCGCCGTCACGGTGTGTCTCCGAAGAACAACGCCGGACCGTCGACCGACACCGCGACCGAGTCCCCTGCGCGCACCGGAACCCGTCCCTGGACGCGGGACCGGACCCGCGTGCCGTCGGCGAGGCGCAGCAGTACCGTCGCGTCGTGGCCGTGGAACCGCACGTCGTCCACAGTGGACATGACTCCGCCGGTGCCGAGGATCAGCTGTTCCGGGCGCACCAGCACGGTTCCGGGTCCGTCGCCGGACGTCCGCAGCTCGCCGAGCGGTGTGGCGACCAGGCCGGAGCGGGCGACGCCCTGGAACGTCACCGCTTCGCCCACGAACAGCGCCACGCCGAGGTCTGCGGGGGAGGTGTAGATGGTCTGCGGCCTCGCGAACTGCGCCACGGCACCGTCGCGCAGCACCACCACGTGGTCGGCGATCCCCAGCGCTTCTTCCTGGTCGTGCGTCACGAGCAACGCCGTCGCGCCGGCCGCCTTCAGCGTCGCGCGCACGTCGGCCCGGAGCTCCTCGCGCAGTCCGGCGTCCAGCGCGGAGAACGGTTCGTCGAGCAGCACGACTCCCGGTCGTGGTGCCAACGCGCGTGCCAGCGCGACCCGTTGTGCCTGGCCGCCGGACAGCTCGGCGGGCATGCGCGCACCGAAGCCCGCGAGTCCGACCAGGTCGAGCAGTTCCTCGACCCGTGCGCCGCGGTCACCTCGCCGGAGTCCGAACCCGACGTTGCCCGCCACGGTCAGGTGCGGGAACAACGCGCCTTCCTGCGGCACGATCCCGATCCCGCGCTGCTCGGGCGGCACGGCGGACGTCAGCTGCCTCCCACCCAGCCACACCTCGCCCGACGACACGGGGTGAAAGCCCGCCAGGACGCGCAGCAACGTCGTCTTGCCGCACCCGGAGGGCCCGAGCACGGCGAGCAGACCGCCTTCCGGCACCTCGAAATCGACCTCGCGCAGCACGGGATCCCCGCCGTAGCCCGCGACCAGTCGCTTCACGGTCAAGCCGCTCACCGCTCACCTCCCTGAATTGTTCGGCGCAGGAACCGGTCCAGCACCACCGCCGGAATCGCTGCCACCACAAGCAGAACCGCCGCATACGGCGCCGCCGCGGCATAGGCGCCGATCTCCGTGCGCGTCCACAGCTCGGTCGCCAGGGTGTCCATCCCGGTCGGTCGCAGCAGCAACGTCGCCGGCAACTCCTTGGCACAGGTCAGGAACACGAGCGCGGTCCCGGCCAGGATCCCCGGCGCGGCCAGCGGCACCGTCACCCGCCGGCCCGTCTCCCAGCGCCCGACGCCGAGCGACCGGGAGACGTCCTCCAGCACGGGCGGCGCGTGCGCCACACCTGTGCGCACCGCCCCGATGGCCAGCGGCAGGAACAGCACCGCGTACGCGAACGCCAGCATCGGTGTCGTCTGGTACAGCGGCGGGGCGAACCGGATGCCGAAGAACACCAGCGCGAGTCCGACGGTGATGCCCGGCAGCGCGTGCCCCGCGAACCCGGCCAGCTCGACCCCTCGTACGAGCCGGCCCTGGTGCCGCGCGGCCAGGATTCCCACGGGCAACGCCAGAACGAGTGTCAGCAGCGCGCCGAACGCCGACACCGCGACCGTGTTCCCGGTGGTGGCGAGGAGGTCCGCGACGGAGAACGTCGAAGTGCCCGCGACCAGCCACCACACGAGACTGACCACCGGCACGCCGAGCGTCAGCAGGACCAGCACGACCGTTCCCGCCAACGCCGGTACTCGCGCCCGTCCGAGCGGCACGGTCGACGGCTGCCGTCGGCCGCGGTGCGCCACCACACCGCGTGCCTTGCGTTCACCGACGGTCAACGCGATCGCCAGCACCACCAGCACCAGTCCGAGAACCGCCGCCGGGGTGCGGTCGAACGACGCCCGGTAGCTCGTGTAGATGCCGAGCGTGAACGCCTCGTACCGCATGAGCGACACCGCGCCGAAGTCGCTCAGCACGTACAGCGCCACCAGCAGCCCGCCCGCGAGCGCCGCGGGGCGGATCTGCCGCAGCGTCAAGGAGAAGAACACCTGACGGCTGGTCCGCCCGAGTGACCGCGCGACCTCCTCCACCGCCGGGTCGGCCGTGCGCAACGCGGCCGCCACCGGCAGCAGCACGTACGGGTACGACACCAGCGTCAGCACCACGAACGCGCCCGCGAACCCGGTGAGGTCCGGCACCACGGAGATCCAGGTGAACCCGGCGACGTACGACGGCACCGCGAGCGGCAGCACCAGCAGCACGCCGAAAGCCCTGCGCCCCATCAGATCCGAACGCACGACGAGCCACGCGCCGAGCACGCCGAGGACGAGGCACGAGGCCGTCACCGCCACCGCGAGCGACAGGCTCCGCAGCGCCAGTTCCGCGGTCCGGGTCCGCGCGAGCACGTCCCACACGACCCCTCCGCCGCGTTCGAACGAGCGCACGGCCAGGTACGCCAGCGGCAGCACGGCCGCCGCGGCGACGAGGAGGGAGAGCGTGGTGAGTGCAGGGGCGGCCCGGTGGGCGGGCCTCAGGACAACCCCGCTTCCTGCAACAGCTTCACCGTCTCCTGCAGGGACGAGAGCTTGGAGAGGTCGATGTCGGGGGCGTGCAGGTCCGTGATCGGCGGCAGCTGGTGCTTGCCGGGCTTCACCCCGGGGTTGGCCGGGTACTCGGCGGTCACGTCGGCGAAGTGCCGTTGCGCCTGCTCGGACAGCAGGAACCGGACGGCCTTCTGCGCGGCCTCGCTCTGGTTGCTGCCCTGGACGATCCCGACGCCCGCCACGTTGACCAGCGCGAGCGGGTCACCGTTGCCGACGCGGTGCAGCCTGGCCTTGACGTTCGCCTCGCCGCCCTTCTCCGCGACCATGGCGTACCAGTAGTAGTGGTTGATCAGTCCAAAGGGGAGCTGACCGTCGTCGACGGCCTTGAGGATGCTGTTGTTGTTGTCGAACCGCTTGGGCTCGTTGGCGGCGAACTTCTTCAGCCAGTCCTTGGCGAACTCCTCGCCCTTGAGCACCCGGACCGACGTCACGAACGCCTGCCACGACCCGTTGGTCGGCGCGTACCCGATCTTGCCCTTCCACTTCGGGTCGACGACCTCGTCGACCGTCTGGGGCAGCTCGGTCTCCTGCAGCACGCGGGGGTCGTAGGCGATGACGCGAGCACGTGCGCTCGTGGCCACCCACCGCTTGTCGCGCGCCCGGTAGTTCTCCGGCACCATGCCGAGCACGTCCGCGGGCAGCTCCGCCAGCCTGCCCTGCGCGCCGACGGCGCCGAGCGCACCGGCGTCCTGCGAGAAGAACAGGTCGGCCTCGGTTCCCTGGCCTTCTTCCAGCAGCTGCGCGGCCATTTCACCGCTGCCGCCGTACCGCACCTGGACGTCGATTCCGACGGCGGCTTCCAGCTGGTCGAGGAGGGCGCCGACCAATTGTTCGTTGCGGCCCGAATAAATGACCAGGTCGTTCGCGGAACTGCAGGCCGACAACGTCGACGCCAACAGCGCGGCCACCACCATCACGGTGCGTGCACGACGCCTCACCAGCGGTCCTCCTCGACTCACCCCCAGGTCAGAACGGGCGTCGACAAGGTAAAGCTAACCTAAGGTCGCATTCAAGACGTGGATGCCATTACGTGATGCGACGACGGACACATCACCTGTTTGGCCCCATAATGTGAGCATGTTCGTCTTCGACGCGGAATTGTGGCTCTGGGACGCCCGGCGCATGGACACGTGGACTTTCGTGACGCTGCCGGAGGACGTTTCCGAACAGATCAGGGAACTCGCCACGCCCGGCGCCGGCTTCGGTTCCGTGAAGGTCCGCGCAGGGCTCGGCGCCTCGTCGTGGTCGACGTCGGTGTTTCCGGACAAGCAGTCCGGCTGCTACGTGCTGCCGATCAAGGCCGCTGTGCGCAAGAAGAACGACGTGGGGCCGGGAGACGTCGTCGAGGTGACCGTCGACGTGGTCTGAGCACAGTTGTCTAGGCGCTCCAGTCGATGTCGGCGTAGATCGCCGCGTGGTCGCTGGCCGCGTGCACCTCGCTGGTCAGGGTTTCGTAGACGTCCCAACGGTTCTTCGTCCGCGGCCCACGCCACACGCCCCTGCGGAACACACCGCCACCGGTGGCCTTCGCGAACAGGTCCGGGGTGAGCAGGACGTAGTCGATCTTGCCCTTCTCGTTCACGCCGCGGTACGTGCCGAGGCGGTGGTCCCAGTCGAAGTTCTCGTGCTCGCTGATGTCGCGCAGGCCGGTGCGCTGGAAGAGCGGACGCAGCGCCTCGCTGTCGGCGGTGTCGTTGAGGTCGCCGACGACGGCGATGTGCTCGTGGCCCTCGTCGCGCAACCGGTTCACGATGCGGGCGATGCGGACCGCCTGGCGGAACCGGCGGCGGGCGCCGATCGGGTCGCCGGGAGCACCGTAACCCTTGGACTTCAGGTGGTTCACGAGCACGACCAGCTCGGGACCGGCGGGCGTGCGCACGTGGTACTCGGCGCAGTCCCTGGAGAAGATCACGCCGGAGCTGTCCTTGGCGTACACGTGGGTCCGGATGGTGATGACCTCGTGCGCGTCGCGGGTCAGCAGGCCGACGTTGATGCCGCGTTCGTCGTTGCCGTCGATGAGGTGGACCTCCTCGTACGGGGTCCAGCCGACGTTCTTGAGCATGCTGGCGGAGAACATGTGCAGCAGCTCGCGGGACTCGGCCTCGACCACGCCGAGGACGTGGGCGCCGACGTCGCGCATCACCTGGGCGGTGTGCCGCGTGGCGAGCTCGCTGATGGGTTCGGTGGTGAGCTCCACCCAGCCGACCCAGGACTCGCGACCGCTTGCCACGACTGAGGTTTCGCCGGTGCGGTGCCGCGCGAGGAACCTGCCGCGGATGCGGCGCAGGATCGCGTACCTGCTGCGGTCGCTGCGCAGCAACTCGAGCGTTGCCAGGTGTTCGAGCAGTTCTTCCTTGACCTCGGGTGAGTAGTCGTCCGAGGCGATGAGCTCGTTGAAACGCGCGTGGGCGGCCAGAACCGGGGCCGCGTGCTTCGTCGCGCCCCTGGCCATCACCTTGGGGCGCTCGAACATGTTCTCCACGTTGAACGACCCGATTCGCGTGGTGCTCATCGGTTCCAGGGTCGCATGTGGAGGAACGACTCCGCCCTGGTCTGGTCGGGTGATCTTTCGCTGGGCTGATGGTGGAGGGCCCCGCGGCCGGGCTGCCGGTTGGTGTCCGGGGCCCTCCAGGCATCAGGACCCGATCAGCAGCGGCCGCCGTCGAGGATCGACACCTTGTTCGGCATGCCGTAATCGATCTTCTTGTGGCCCTGCGTCCGCGCCGGTGCGACGAAGCACTTGTTGAAGCGCTCGCCGCTCTCCTTCACGAACTCCAGCTCGATCGCCCGAGCCTGGTTGCAGTGGTTGTTGTAGTAGACCGTCGTGCTGACGTTGCCGTCGCCCCAGGAGATGTTGATCTTCTGGCCTTCCGGCGTGCGGCACTTCGCCGACTTGCGGTGCACTTCCTGGACGGACACGTCGCCGGAGGTCTCCGCGCTGGCGACAGCGGGAACGAGCCCGCCGAGTGCGAGCCCCAGACCCGCGACTGCCAGGACGAAATTACGAGACTTCACGAATACCCCTTGACATCTGAAATCCGGGAGATCTCCCACGAGCCGTTCGGCCCGTGACCACGACGTTGCTCCTTCGGTCGGGTGCGAACCTAGGATGAACCTTGAATCCGCAGCTGAGGGGTGGGAAGTGGAGTTCGGGCTGCTCGGTGCCGTCGAGGTGCGAGACCGGGGTGAGGTGGTCGAGATCGGCCACGTCCGGCAACGGTCCGTGCTGGTCGCACTGCTGGTGGAGGAGGGGAGGCCGGTACCGGTCGACCGGCTGCTCGACCGCGTGTGGGGCGACCGGGCGCCGCTGAGAGCGCGCGAGACGCTGTACGGATACGTGTCGAAGCTTCGCAAGGTTCTCGGGGTGGACATCGAACGTTCTCCCGCCGGTTATCGGCTGACCGTGGAGTCGTCTCGGGTCGACTTGTTCCGATTCCGGGCATTGGTGCGGGAAGGCGATTTCGACGCGGCACTCGCGTTGTGGCGCGGGCAGGCGCTGGACGGGCTCGAGTCGCCGTGGTTCGACGCGCTGCGGGAGAGCCTGCACGCCGAACGCGAGGCCGCCGAGTTGGACCGCAACGACGTGGCGCTCGCGGACGGCAGGCACGCCGCGGTGCTGCCCGCGTTGCGGCGGGCGGCCGACGAACGACCGCACGACGAACGCCTTGCCGCGCAACTGGTGCTGGCGCTGCACCTGTCCGGCAACGACGCGGAGGCGTTGCGGCACTACGACTCCGTGCGTCGCCGGCTCGCCGACGAGCTCGGCGTGGATCCGAGCAAGCCGTTGCAGGAGGTCCACCAGCGGGTCCTCGCCGGAGACGCGGAACCGCGCCCGAGCGGGCCACGGCAGCTGCCGGCGCCGCACCCGTGGTTCACCGGCCGTTCGGACGAACTGGCCGCACTGGGGTCGTCGGGCACCGTCGTGATCACCGCGATCGGCGGCACGGGCGGCATCGGCAAGACCGCTCTCGCGTTGCACTGGGCGCACCGGCACGTCGAGGAGTTCCCGGACGGTCAGCTGTACGTGAACCTGCGCGGGTTCGACCCGTCGGCTGAGCCGACGCCGCCGGAGACCGTGCTGCGGGAGTTCCTGGAGGCGTTGGGGGAGAGGACGATCCCCGCCGGGCTGGACGCGCTGGCCGCGCGGTACCGGAGCGTGGTCGCGGGCAAGCGGATGCTGGTGCTGCTCGACAACGCGCGGTCCACCGAGCAGGTCGTGCCGCTGCTGCCGGGCCCGACCGCGACGGTGCTCGTCACGAGCAGGCTCAAGCTGGCGGGACTGGTGGCCGCGCACGGCGCCAGGTCGGTGTCGCTCGACGTGCTGCTGCCTGTCGATGCCCACGAGTTCCTGGCCGCGCGGCTCGGCGTGGAGCGGGTGGCGGCCGAGCCCGGCGTGGTCGCCGACCTGGTGAGCTGGTGCGGTGGGCTGCCGCTGGCGTTGTCGATCGTCGCCGCGCGGGCCGCGATGGAACCGGACTTCCCGCTGGCGGTGTTCGCGGAGGAGCTGCGGGAACAGCCGCTCGACGCGCTGGACGCGGGAGAGATCGGCACGAACCTGCGCGCGGTGTTCTCGTGGTCCGTCGCGGCGCTGTCGGACGAGGCGGCGCGCGCGTTCGGGCTGCTCGGGACCGTCGGCACGGCGGACGTGTCGCTCGCGGCGGTCGCGGCGCTGCTGGACAGGTCCGTGACGCGGACGCGGATGGTGTTGCGGGAGCTGGAGAACGCGCACCTGGTGCAGCAGCACGTGCCCGGCCGGTACCGGATGCACGACCTGGTCGGGTTGTACGCGGCGGACCTCCCGGCTTCCCCCGGCTCCCGGCTGGCGGACTTCTACGCGGCGACCGCGCGGGCCGCGGCGCTCGCGCTGGAGCCGCACAAAGCCCTGCCGGAGCACGAAAGCGGCCACGTCCTGTCGTTCGCGGACCGGGCTGCGGTGATGGCGTGGTTCGACGCCGAGCACGCGTGTCTGATGACCGAGCAGCGGCTTGCGCTGGAGCGAGGTGACTTCGAGGTCGTGTCGATGCTCGGCCGCACGATGAACAGCTACCACCTCCGCCGGGGGCGCACCTCCGACGACGTGGATGCGTGGCTGATGGCGTTGCGCGCGGCAGAAGCCCTGGGAGACGAGACCAGGCAGGCGACCGCGCACATGTGCCTCGGCGCCGACTACGTGGAGCTGGGCCAGTCCTCGTTGGGGCACAGGCACTTCGACCGCAGCCTGGAGCTGTTCGCGCGGACCGGCGACAACGCGGCGCACGGCGCGGCGCACCGGGCGATCGCGTGGGCCGCGGAGTTCGAGGGCGATCTGGAGAAGGCGCTGGAGCACTCGCTGCTGGGCCTGGAGAAGTTCCGCGCGGCCGGTGCCCAGATCCGGGAGGCCGAGTCGCTGAACGAGGTGGGCTGGCGGTACGCGTGCCTGAACCGCTACGCCGAAGCCAGGACGTACTGCGAGGACGCCGTGCTGCTCAACGACAAACTCGGCCACACCGAGGGCTCGGCGGCCACTTTGGACAGTCTCGCGCACATCGCCCACCACGACGGCCGGCACGCTGACGCCGTCGCGCACTACCGCGAGGCGCTGGCGCTTTACCGGGAGCTGGACAACTCGGCGGAGCAGGCCACGGTGCTGGAGCACCTCGGCGACGTGCACGCGGCGGCCGGGGAGGACGACCTGGCGCGCGAGCAGTGGGGGCGGGCTCTGGAGCTGTACCGGGTGCAGGGGCGTGTGTCGGAGGCGGCGGCCCTGGAGGCCAGGATCTAGACCCTGCTCATCTGACGGCCGCTCTCGATCAGCTCGTCGGTGAACGAGTCGAGCGCCTGCGCGAAGTCGCGCTGGTCCGGCTCGTGCCAGTCGTCGAGCTGGTCGAGCAGCCACCGCCGCCACGCCCTGACGAGCTGGGCGAACACGTCCGCGCCCTCGTCGGTGAACCGGTAGCCGTCGCCGCTGAACGTCAGGTGCCCCGACCGCACGAGCGCCTGCGCCGTCGGTTCGAAGATGCCGCCGGGCACCTCCGTCATCTCGGCGATCTCGTCGAGCGTGGCGACCCCGTCGTCCGTCGACGCCCGGTACACCCGCCCGAGCAGCCACGCCTGTTCCAGCGGCAGCGCGACGCCGGACCGCCGGAGCACGGCGAGGTGCGGGTCCTCGCCGGACTTCGCGACGACCGTGGACACCAGCTTGCGCAGTTCGTCGTAGGAGCTGGACGGCGGCGCGGCGAAGCTCTCGCCCACACCGCTGTTGCCGGTGGCGGCGGCGCGTGACGTGTCGCGCAACCGCACCTGCGGCAGGAAGAACGCGACGGCCAGCGCCACCAGGCCGATCGGGGCGGCGATGAGGAACATCGTCTGCACGGTTTCCGCGTACCCGTTCACGATCGGCGCTTTGACGGCCTCGGGCAGCGCGTGGACGGCGGCGGGACTGGCGGTGGCGCGCGGGTCGATCCCCTGGAGGTGTTTCGGCAGCTGGTTCGCGTAGATCGTGCCGAACAGCGCGACGCCGAACGAGCTGCCCATGGTGCGCAGGAAGCTGATGCCGGACGTGGCGACGCCGAGGTCGGTGTAGTTCGTGGTGCTCTGCACGACGATCACCGGCACCTGCATGACCAGGCCGATGCCCGCGCCCAGCACGACCATGAACGTGCCCACGACCCAGTAGCTCGTGGTCGCGTCCAAAAAGGACAGCAGCAGGAGGCCGAGTGCGAGCCCCGCGGACCCGGCCAGCGGGAAGATCCGGTACCTGCCGGTGCGGCTGATCACGTTGCCGGTGAGCAATGCCGTGGTCATGAGTCCGGCGATCAGCGGCAGCATCCACAGCCCGGAGGCCGTCGCCGACTCGCCGCGCACGTACTGGAGGTAGATCGGCAGGTAGGTGATGCCGCCGAGCATCGCGAACCCGACGACGAAGCTCAGCACACCCGACACCGTGAAGACCCGGCTCGAGAACAACCGCATCGGCAGCATCGGCTCGGCCGCGCGCTGCTCGACGAACACGAACGCGACGAGCAGCACGACCGACCCGGCGGCCATGCCCAGGATCGTCGGCGACGTCCACGGGTACTCGGTGCCGCCCCAGCTCGTGACCAGCGTCAGCCCGGTGGCCGCGAGCGCGATGAGCGCGATGCCGGCGTAGTCGATCTTCGGGTGGGCGTCGGTCCTGATCGTGGGCAGGGCCGCCAGCGCCACTGCGATCACGGCGACGCCGAGCGGGATGTTCACGTAGAACGCCCACCGCCAGCTCAGGTGGTCCACGAACAGTCCGCCGAGCAACGGCCCGGCCACCGTGGCGATGCCGAACACCGCACCCGCGAACCCCTGGAACTTGCCGCGTTCCCGCAGCGGCACGACGTCCGCGATGATCGCCGTCGAGGTGACCATGAGCCCACCCGCGCCGAGCCCCTGCACAGCGCGGAACGCGATGAGCGTGCCCATCGACTCCGACCAGCCCGCGAAGAACGAGCCGGCCAGGAACAGGACGACGCTGACCACGAACGTCTTCTTGCGCCCGTAGAGGTCACCGAACTTGCCGATCAGGACCGTCATGACGGTCTCGGCGAGCAGGTAGGACGTGACGACCCACGACAGGTGCGCGCCGCCGCCGAGGTCGGCGACCATCGTCGGCAGAGCGGTGGACACGATGGTCTGGTCGAGGGCGGCCAGGAGCATGGCCAGCAGGACGGCCGCGACGACGAGGTTGCGCCGGCGGGTGTCGATCATCTCGGGCACTCGGGGATGATCGCGCAGGTTGTGCGACCTCGCAGGGCGCGCAACCCCGCCTCACCCCATAGGCTCGGGGCGTGATCACGCGAAGGAGGCCGTCTTGATCTTCATCACCGCGAAGTTCCGCGTCCTGCCCGAGTACGCCGACACCTGGCCCGAGCTCTCCCGCGCCTTCACCGAGGCCACCCGCGGCGAGCCCGGCTGCCTGTGGTTCGACTGGTCGCGCAGCCTCGACGACGAGACCGAGTACGTGCTCGTCGAGGCGTTCCGGGACGGGGACGCCGGGGCCGCGCACGTGCAGTCCGCGCACTTCAAGGTCGCGCAGGCCGAGCTGCCGCCGTACCTGCAGGAGACGCCGCGGATCGTCAACGCCGTGCTGGAGCAGGACGACTGGTCGTTGCTGGGCGAAATGGCGGTTGGGCCACGCGGGTGAGCCTTGGTCAGATCGTTTGGCGCAGGACAGGGCCTCCGTGAGGATGGCGCGATGGACGCGTTCGTGGAGTTGTCCGCCGAGCTGACCGGGTTCTCGGCGGAGGAGCTGAGGTCGACCGGACTGGTCGAGCAGTACCGCGCGCTGGCGCAGGGCGCGCCGGAAGCCGACATCATCGAGCTCTGGTACACCGGGGTGTGGCACGGGGTCGTGCCGAGTGCCCGCGCCTACGCCGAAGGGCTGGCGTGGAAGGCCGTCGGGGTGGCCGCGCCTGGCACCCGCGCGCCCGGTTTCGGCAGCTGGGAGCGCAGACCCAGAAGAAGCACCTCGTGAGGGCCGTGGTCGTCGGCGCGGGGTTCGCCGGCTCGCTGATCGCCAAGGTGCTGGGGGACAACGGGTTTCGCGTGCTCGTGCTGGAGGCGGGAGCGCACAACGACCACGACGAGGCGGTGCGCAGGTTCCGGACCGCGCTCGTCAAGACACCGCTCGCGCCGTACCGGACGACCGCCGCGGCGCCGTCGAGCGACTACCTGATCAACACCGGGCCGTTCGACTACAGCAGCCCCTACCTGCGGATGAACGGTGGCACCGGCACCGCGTGGACCGGCATCACACCGCGCATGCATCCCGAGGACTTCCGCACCGCCGACCTCGGGCGCGGCCGCAACTGGCCGCTCTCCTACGACGAGCTGGAGCCCTACTACCGCGCCGCGGAGTGGGAGATCGGCGTCGCGGCCGACGCCGACGAGCAGCGCCAGCACCTTCCCGTGGCGGACGGCTACCGCTATCCCATGCACGCCCTGCCCCGCACGTACCTCGACGAGGCGATCGCGTCCGTCGTGGACGGTCAGAGCATCGACGGGAACGAGCTTCTCGTCGTCGGAACTCCTCAGGCGCGCAACGGGATTCCGGTGAACGGCTACCGGCCGCACGGGCAGCTGTGCGCGGGCTACGCGAGCTGCGTGCCGATCTGCCCGGAGAACGCCAAGTACACGCCGCACCGCACGCAGAAGCAGTGGTCCGCCGCCGTCGAGCTGCGCACCCGCTGCGTCGTGAACCGGGTGCACGCCGACGAGTTCGGGCGCATCACCAAAGTGACCTACCAGCGCTACGAGGACGACACGAGCGGCAGGCACACGCGGCACGAGGAAGAGGCGGACCTCGTCGTCCTCGCCGCGCACGCCATCGAGAACGCCAAACTGCTGCTGATGTCCGGGCTCGCGAACAGCAGCGACCAGGTGGGCCGCAACCTGATGGACCACCCGGCGCTGCTGACGTGGGCGTTGATGCCGCAGCAGATCGGCCCGTTCCGCGGCCCCGGCTCGACGACGGGCATCGAGGTGTTCCGCTCCGGTCCGCAGCGCTGCACGCGGGCGCCGTTCCGGATCGAGATCGGCAACTGGGGCTGGGGCTGGTCGGCGGGCAGTCCCGGCTCGGACACGGCCGAGTTCGTCGCGGCGGGCCTGCGCGGCAAGGCGCTGCGGCAGGCCGTCGCGGACCGGGTCGGCCGGCAGTTCGCGCTGCAGTTCGAGATCGAGCAGGAGGCCGATCCGGCGAACCGGGTCACGCTCGGCACGGACCTCGACGCCCTGGGCAACCCGCGGCCGAGCGTCCACTACGGACTGTCGGACTACGTGAAGGACGGTCTGCTGGCCGCGAAACGGGCGTCGGACCGCATCTTCGAGCTGCTCGGCGCCGAGGACCACACGTCGTACAAGCCGGACGACGAACGGTACTTCGAGCACGACGGCGAGCCGCTCCGGTACTGGGGCGCGGGCCACGGCGGTGGCACGCACGTGATGGGGGACTCGCCACGCGACTCGGTGGTGGACAGGTGGCAGCGGTGCTGGGACCACCCCAACCTGTACGCGGTGGGCTGCGGGAGCATGCCGTCGCTCGGCACGTCGAACCCGTCGCTGACGATGGCGGCGCTCGCCCTGCGGACGGCCGGCCACCTCGTGTCGCGCCGTCCGGAAGAAGTTGTCTGCACAATGTCGAAAGCTCCGTGACGTCGTTCGACGCAGGGGTGGCAGCTGTTCGACGCTGCCAGTCGACACCGAGGAGAGAACATGCGGTTCATGCTCATGCACCGGGTCCCCGAAGACGACCCGGCCTCGTGGGAGCCGAACGCCGAGCTCATCGACCGGATGAACGCGTTCGTCGAGAAGCTGACCGCGGACGGCGTCATGCTCGGCGCCGAGGGCGTGCAGAAGGCCGGCGCCGTGGTGCGCAGGCGTGGTGCGGCGATCAGTGCGATCGACGGACCGTTCGCCGAGGCCAAGGAGGTCGTCGGCGGGTTCCTGCTGATCAACGCGAAGGACCTGGCCGAGGCCACGGCCGTCGCGCAGGAGTACATCACCTGCTTCGCCGGCGTCGAGGAGATGTCGGTCGAGGTCCGCAAGGTCGCGGAGTTCGAGGACCTGGAGCCCTACCTGAACAAGTAACTCAGTTCGCCGTCCACCGTGCACAACCCTCCAGGTCCAGGGTCGTGCACGGTGTTCGTCAGCCTGTGCACGGGCCGGTGGACGACTGCCGACGTCGGTGAGACGATCTTCTCGCCGGACGGTGAGAGCACGAGGTCACCCCGCAAGGCGCACCTCCCGCAGGTAGCGGTTCTGGACACTCCGATCGGCCCGTGCCGTTGACGGCCACGGGCGGATTGGTCGTGTTCATTCGTCCTCCCCAGCCTCTATGTTCGTCCAGAAGGACGTTTCCGGGGGAGGGGAACAATGCGGAAAGTCGTCGCAGCTGTCCTGGTCGTGCTCGCCGTCGCCGCCTGCGGCACACCGCCACCGCGGGACAACACGGGCTTCAGCAAGATCAACTATCTCACGTCGTTCAGCACCTTCGGCCGCGACGCGTACGTGTACATCGCGTTGGAGAAGGGCTTCTTCGACGCCGAGGCCATCGAGGTCACGATCACGCCGGGCACCGGCAGCGTCGACGTGCTCAAGCTGGTCGCGGGCAACCGCGCCGACTTCGGCATCGCCGACTTCACCGCCACCGCGATCACCGTCGCCAAGGAGAAGCTGCCGGTCACCGCCGTCGCGGCGATCCACCAGCGGTCGCTCGCCGCGATCGTCTCCCTGGAGGGCAACGGGATCTCCAAGCCTGCCGACCTGGTGGGCAAGAAGATCGGTGACCAGCCCGGTTCCACGAACCAGGTGATGTTCCCGGTCTACGCCAAGGCCGCCGGCATCGACCCGGCGCAGGTCCAGTTCGTGCCGTCACCTCCGCCGTCGCTCCCGCAGCTGCTCGCGGCCGGGCAGGTGGACGGGATCGGGCAGTTCGTCGTCGGCACACCGTTGATCGAGGCCGCGGCCAAGGGGCGGAAGGCGGTGGTCCTGCCGTACGGCGATCTGGTTCCCGACCTGTACGGCAACGTGCTGGTGACGTCGAAGCAGATGGCGCAGAACGATCCCGGTCTGGTGCAGCGGTTCACGGCCGTGCTGCTGCGCGCCCTCGACTACGCGGTCGAGCACCCGGAGGAGACCGGTCAGATCCTCAAGAAGTACCAGCCGACCCAAGATGCCGCCGTCGCGCGCGCCGAGCTGGACCTGATGAAGTGGTACGTCAAGCCGGTCGGTTTCCGGGGCCCTGTCGGCGAGCTGACCGAGCCGCGGGTCGAGACGGTCCTCCGCACGCTCGTCGGGGCCGGTGCGATCCCGGACGGGTCGGTGCGTCCCGGCGACGTCGCCTCCTTCGACCTGGCGCCGAAGTGATCTCGCTCCAGCGGGTCGCGCGGACCTTCGGGCCGGTGCACGCGCTGGCCGGGATCGACCTGGAGGTGGGTGAGCACGAGTTCGTCGCGGTGATCGGCCGGTCCGGCTGCGGCAAGTCGACGTTGCTGCGGCTGATCGCAGGGCTGCTCGCACCCACCTCCGGGCGGATTCTCGTGGCGGGGCAGGAGGTCACGAGGCCGCGCCGTGACGTCTCGCTCATGTTCCAGCGCCCGGCGTTGCTGCCGTGGCGGTCGGTGCTTGCCAACGTCCTGCTGCCGGCCGAGGTCCTGGGCCTGGGTGATCACCGGGTGAGGGCGCACGAGCTGCTGGACCTCGTCGGACTCGCCGGGTTCGAGAAACGGTTGCCGCACGAGCTGTCCGGCGGCATGCAGCAACGGGTGTCGCTGTGCCGGTCGCTGATCCAGAGCCCGCGCGTGATGCTGATGGACGAGCCGTTCTCCGCCCTGGACGCGATCACCCGCACGGAGCTTTCCGAGGAACTGCAACGGATTCAGCTGGAGCACCCGCGCGCGGTCGTGTTCGTGACGCACTCCATCGACGAGGCCGTGCTGCTCGCCGACCGGATCGTCGTGCTCAGCCCGCGCCCCGGCCGGATCCACGAGATCGTCGACGTCACCCTGCCGCGGCCGCGTGCGCTCGGGCAGGTGGAGCTGGACGAGGTGAGCCGGTCGTTGCGCGGCTTGCTGGGCGAGGTGACGGCGTGAGGATCGCGTTGCCGGTGCTGGGAATGCTGGTGATCGTCGGTCTGTGGTGGCTCGCGACGATCGTGTTCGGGATCGAGCCGTTCCTGGTGCCGTCACCGGCCGACGTCGTCGCGTCGTTCCTGGAGCTGCCCGGATATCTGCTCGAACAGACGCTGATCACGTTGTGGGAGGCCGTGTCGGGCTTCGGCCTGTCCGTCGCGATCGGGGTGCCGCTGGCGTTGCTGATCGTCGGGTCTCAGGTGCTGGAGCGGATGTTCTACCCGTTGCTGGTGGCACTGAACGCCGTGCCGAAGGTCGCCATCGCACCGATCGTGGTGGTGTGGTTCGGGTTCGGCATCTCTTCGAAGGTGCTCATGGTGGTGCTGGTGTGCATCTTCCCGATCGTCGTCTCCACCGCGTCGGGCATGAAGTCGACGCCCCGGGACCTCGTCGAGCTGTTCCGCTCGCTGGACGCCTCGCGCACGCACGAGTTCTTCAAGCTGCGACTGTGGCACGCGCTGCCGCAGATCTTCGTCGGGCTCAAGTTGGCGGTCACGCTCGCGGTCATCGGTGCGGTGATCGGTGAGTTCGTCGGTGCCCGCGCGGGCCTCGGGTACGTGATCTCCACGTCCGGGGCCAGCGCGGACACCTCACTGGCGTTCGCGGCAATGGCTTTGCTCGCGATCATCAGCGTCGCGCTCTTCTACGGCTTGACGTTCGCTGAACGGAAGTTGTTGCCGTGGGCCGAGGAGCACCGCGACTTCTAGACGGATCAACGCCGCGTTTTCACTCGATCGTGAGGCTCTGAGCCCCCTTTGCGGTTTTTGATCACGAATAAAATTGTGGGCATGGAAGCGGTCGAGGTCCTCGATGCTCTCGATTATCACCACAAACAGATCGCCTATCACCAGGCGCAGTCGTTGCGTGTGCTCGCGGAGTACGCGATCGCCTGTGAGGGCGAGGAGTTCTTCGACGCCGAGATCGCGGCGGCGATGCGGTGGACGTCGCGCTGGACCACCGACCAGATCGCGCTGGCGCTGGACCTGGCGTCCAGGCTGCCGCTGACGCTCGATGCCCTGGAGAAGGGGGAGATCGACCTCTACAAGGCCCGCGTGCTGCACGACCAGACCATGCCGCTGTCGGCCGACCTGGCCGCCGAGGTGGAGGCCCGCCTGCTGGCCAAGGCCGCGGGCCAGACCGGCGCCCAGATGCGGCAGCTGACCCGTCGCGTGGTGATGAAGGTCGACCCCGCGGGGCATGAGGAACGGGCGCGGGAGCGCCGCAAGCAGCGCTGCACCGGTCTGGACTCGGTCGAGGACGACATGGCGCGGATCTGGGCGTTCCTGCCCGCACATCTGGCGGCGGCGTGCTCGGCGCGGGTCGACGCGATCGCGCGTCAGGCCCACACGCCGTCCGATCCGCGCACGCTGGACCAGGTCCGCGCGGACGTGTTCGCCGATCTGCTGCTCGCCACTCCCGACAAGACCAGCGCGGTCAAGGTCGAGCTGTACGTGACCATCTCAGCCGCGACCCTGCTGGGCCTCTCGTCGCAGCCGGGCGAGTTGGCCGGCTACGGCCCGATCACCGCCGAGCTGGCCCGCGACCTGGCCGGGGACGCGACGTGGCGACGGCTGCTGACCGACCCGGTCACCGGTGAGGCCCTGGAGTTCGGCACCAGCACCTACCGCCCGCCCGCAGCGTTGCGCCGCTTCGTGTGGACGCGGGACCGGACCTGCCGCTTCCCCGGTTGCATGCGCCCGTCACACGAGTCGGATCTGGATCACACGGTCCCGTTCCCACGCGGCACGACCTCCTCAGCCAACCTGGGGGCGTTCTGCCGCAGACACCACCGCGTGAAACACCGCACGGCCTGGCAGGTGAGCCAACCGAAACCGGGCAGGTTCTGTTTCCGCAGCCCGGCAGGAAAAGCCTACGAACGCCACCCCGAACCAGTACTGGGCGACCCACCACCATTCTAGAAATTCACAACCCGCACCTAAGAACCACCACGAACCGGCGGCCACCGCGGGGCACTGGACCACGCCCCGCAACTCGCGCCTAAGAACCACCACGCAACCGGCAGCCATCGCACGGCACTGGACCAGGCTCCGCAACTCGCGCCTAAGAACCACCACGCAACCGGAGGTCACCGCGGGGCACTCGACCAGGCCCCGCAACCCGCGCCCAAGGACCACCACCGCAACCGGCGGCCACCACACGGCACTGGACCACGCCCCGCAACCACCCCCGCAGGGCGACCACAGAAATTCGGTCCGGCACACGCCCGACGAAGGAGGGCATGTGCCGGGTCGGCGAAGCCGTGCCGTCACCCCGACGAGAGCCTGGTCCTGCAATTCGTTGATCAGGTGCAAGTCGGGTCGAGCTGACGGATCGAGCGTGCGCGGCTGCAGGCGGCGCAATGACAAGCAGGTGATCAACGCGACGTCTGCGGAAGCTGCGAACCGCTGAAGGCCCACCGAGCGGTAGACAACTGTGGCCTGCGGGAGCGGGAGCTGCTCACCGCCGCGCAGGCTTCGCCCCCGACCCGGATGTAGTGGTCGCGGACAAGCCCTACCCGCATCCGTCGACCCGCGAGGCGCCACAGGCCCGCCGCATCGTGTCAAACCTGAGCGTGATGCCAGGATCGCCCGCCGCGTGGACAAGAGGCTCACACGGCGGGCTCCGTTGACTTGCAGGACAGGCGTTAGTTGGCCGCCCCGCCCGCGGCGAGCCGCATCAGGTCGGAGTCGAGGTCGATCGACAGCTCGGTCCCGCCCGCGCTGCCGAACTCGTGCTGGTAGCGCCCCCACGACTCGTCGCGCACCGTCTTCTCGAACCCTGCGGCCATGAGCGCCACGAGTTCGAGGGCCGCGCGGTCGATGCGCTTGTTCAGCCCCGTGTCCGTCCAGTCCTCGGTCGCCGCGAACAGTGACGTCGGCACCACGACGGTGCGCAGGTAGGCGAACAGGCCGCGCATCTGGTCGTCGACCACGAGCGCGTGCCGTGCGGTTCCGGCGGTGGCGGCCAGCACGACCGGCTTCGCGATCAGGAGGTCGTTGTCGAGGATCTGGAAGAACGACGTGAACAGTCCGCTCGCGCCCGCCTTGTAGACCGGCGTGCTCGCGACGATGCCGTCGGCGTGCTGCAGGGCGGTGATCGCCTTCTGCAGACGGGCGCCGATGTGGTTGGACACCAGGGCGTTCGCGATCTCGCCAGCCAGTTCGCGCAGCTCGATCGTCTGGACGTCGACGGTGAGCTTCTTCTGGGTGCCGAGCGTGGCGACGCGCTGGGCGACGCGGTCGGCGAGCAGGCGCGTGGACGACGGGTCGCTCGTGCCGGCCGACACCACCACGAGCTGGAACTGTGTGGTCATTTCTCCTCGTTTCCGGCCAGTTTGCCGGTGATCACGGCTAGCTGTGCGATTTCCTCTGGCGTCAGCACGCTCAGGGCGCGCGTGACGCTGCGGGCGTGCGGGCGGCCGATGGCTCGCTGGGTCTCGCGGCCCGCCGGGGTGAGCGACAGGCGCACACCCCGGCGGTCGCCCTGATCCGGGCACCGTTCGACCAGGCCGCGTTCGACCAGGCGGTCGACCATGCGGGACAGAGCGGGCTGGCTCAGCAGCACGTGGCGGTTCAGTTCGCTCAGCCTGAGCGGACTGTCGCACTTGGACAGCTGGTACAGCACGTCGTACTCCCGCATGGTGAGCTCGCCCCAGACGTCCTCCGCGTTGAACTGCTTCATCAACACGGCGTAGGCCTTCATGAGCGACTCCCACGCCTCGTTCGCGCGGGTCATGGTCTTACTCGGCGTCCTGGTAGGGCGAGCCGCCCGTGACGTTGTCGCCGCGGTTGGCGTTGGGCCTGGGCTGACGCGCGGGCTTGTCGCCGTACTTCTCCTTGACGCGCAGGGCGTGCGTCGGCGGCTTGGCGGTCTCCGGGTCCTGGCGCGACTCGATCTCCTTGCGCAGCACCGGAACCACCTCCTCGCCCAGCAGGTCGAGCTGGTTCAGCACGGTTTTCAACGGAAGTCCCGCGTGGTCCATCAGGAACATCTGGCGCTGGTAGTCGCCGAAGTGCTCGCGGAAGGTCAGCGTCTTGTCGATGACCTCCTGCGGGCTGCCGACCGACAGAGGCGTCATCTCCATGAAGTCCTCCATCTTCGGGCCGTGCCCGTAGACCGGGGCCTCGTTGAAGTACGGGCGGAACTCCTTGATCGCGTCCTGCGACCGCTTGGCGATGTACGCCTGACCACCCAGGCCGACGACGGCCTGCTTCTCCGTGCCGTGGCCGTAGTGCGCGTACCGCTGGCGGTAGAACTTGATCAGGCGCATGTAGTGCTCTTTCGGCCAGAAGATGTTGTTCGCGAAGAAGCCGTCGCCGTAGTAGGCGGCCTGCTCCGCGATCTCCGGCGTGCGGATCGAGCCGTGCCACACGAACGGCGGCACGTCGTCCAACGGCCGTGGCGTGGAGGTGAAGCCCTGCAACGGCGTGCGGAACTTCCCTTCCCAGTCCACGACGTCCTCGCGCCACAACCGGTGCAGGAGGTTGTAGTTCTCCAGCGCCAGCGGCAGGCTCTGCCGGATGTCCTGACCGAACCACGGGTAGACCGGCGCGGTGTTGCCGCGGCCCAGCATCAGGTCCATGCGGCCCTTGGCCAGGTGCTGCAGCATCGCGTACTCCTCCGCGATGCGCACCGGGTCGTTGGTGGTGATCAGCGTCGTCGCGGTGCTGACGATCAGCTTCTTCGTCTTCGCCGCGATGTGGGCGAGCAGCGTGGTGGGCGCGGACGAGAAGAACGGCGGGTTGTGGTGCTCGCCGATCGCGAACACGTCGAGCCCGACCTCCTCGGCCTTCTCCGCGATCTGGACGATGGCGTCGATGCGCTCGGCCTCGCTGGGGGTTTCGCCGCTGACCGGGTCCCTGGTGATGTCGCTCACCGAGAACACTCCGAACTGCACGGTCCCCGCCTCCTTCGATCTGAGTTCCATGCGTTTGCATCTACCTTAACGCACGGGCGGGCGAGCTATTCCCATTACGCTGATCACATGCTTGAGGTGCGGGACGTCCGCAAGAGCTACGGCGACGACCCCGTGTTCTCGGCACTGACGTTCACCGCGGGGGCGGGGGAAGCGGTCGCCGTCGTCGGCAGCAACGGCTCCGGCAAGTCGACGCTGCTGAAGTGCCTGGTCGGGGCCGAGCCGCAGGACAGCGGTGAGGTGCTGGTCGACGGCGTGCCGCGCGACGAGGCCTCCGCGTCGTTCCGGGCCCTGACCGCCTCGCTGCTCGACGACGCGGACTACTTCCCGGACGTGTCGGTGGTCGAGCACCTGCGGCTGCTGGCGTGGCTGCACGGCACCCCGGAGCCGGAACGCGCGGTGCTCGACGTGCTGGGGGAGCTGGGGCTGGACGTGGTGAGGGACAAGCTGCCACCGACGTTGTCCAGCGGGCAGCGGCACCGCCTGGGGCTCGCCTCGTGCTTCGTGCGGCCGCACGGCCTGCTGGTGCTGGACGAACCGGAACAGCGGCTCGACGTGCAGGGGCGGACGTGGCTGCGGGAGCGGCTCGAAGCGGAGAAGGCGGCCGGGGTGGCCGTGGTGTTCGCGTCGCACGACCAGGAGCTCGTCGAGGCGGTCGCCGACCGCAGCGTGACGCTGTGACGCCATCAGCCGCGGAGGTCCGCCGAAGGGTGCGGCGGCCTCCTCCGCCGTGGCGGTTCCGGCTCGCCCGCCTGTACGAGAGGCTCGTGAACACCGCGATCGTCGGTGCGATCGGGTGGGGACTCGCGTTCAAGGGCCTGGAGAAGACCGGGCGGTCCGGCGCGAGCGAGTGGACCGCGCTGTGGCTCTCGGTGCTGGCGGCGGTGGTGCTGCTCAAGGTCCTGCTGGCGTTCGGGCCGGTGTTCGCGGGGCGGGACCGGATGTTCTGGGTGCTGAGCGCGCCGGTGGACCGGGCCGCGCTGCTGCTTCCCCGTTTCCTCGGACTGCTCGGCCTCGGTGCGGTGCTGGGCGCGGTCTGGCCCGCCGCGGTGTTCGGGGTCGTCGGAGCGGCCTCACCACCAGGACCGCTGCTGTTCGCGGGATCCGCGGCGGCCGGGGTCGCGATCGCTGCGGGTGCGGTGGTTCTGCAACGGATGCGGCCCTCGCAGTCGTGGCTGAGCGTGTTCGCCGGTGCCTGCGTGATCGCGTTGTTCTGGCGCCCCTTGGAGTTCGCTGTTCCCCACGCGGTCTGGCTCGCCCCGGTGGCGGTGCTGCTCGTCCTGGTCGCGGCTCTGTCGCTGCGGCGGCTCGACAGAGCCGACCTGGCCGCCGGAGCGCACCTCGCCGCGGCGGTGCGGGTGTCGGTCAGCTGGCTCGATCTGGCTCTGCTGGGCGCGATCCTGACCGAACGCCGGGCGCGGCTGCTCGGCCGCGTGCGCTCGGCCCGGTTGCGGGGATCGCGGCTGACCGTGCTGGTGTGGACGGATGTGCTCCGGGTGCGGCGGGCGCCGAACGCGCTGCTGGTCTGGGCCGGGCTGCTGCCGTTGCCCGCGTTGGTGGCACTGGGCGGGGAGGTCGACTGGGTGCCCGCGGTGCATCTGGTCGCCGCGTTCGTCGCCACGGATCGGCTGGCTGCCGGGCTCAAAGCCGTGTGCCGGTCCGCGGCGATCCGCAGGATGCTCGGTGGGCCGGACCGGTTGTCGCGGCTGACGCACCTGGTCGTGCCCGCCGGCGGTGCGGTGGTGTGGTGCGCGATCACTGCGTCGTTCACGCCGCACGTCTCCTGGCTCACCGCAGTGGTGTCGGCGATCGGGGCGGTCGTCGTGGTGTACCGGATCTCGACCCGCCCGCCGCTCGACTACGGAGTGGCCGCGATCGACTTCGGGGTGCTCGGGCCGGTTCCGCTGGGACTGGTCGTGCAGCTGGGCCGGGGGCCGGTGCTGCTGTATTTGTTGTGCGTGTTGCAGGTGATCCTCGGCTAAGGTCAGCGCCCTCGAAGAGGGGGAGATCATGTATGCGGGCGAGTTCGAGTTACACCTGACCGGCTCGGAGTGGCAGGTCGACGAGCTGCGGGAGTTCGCCGGGCGCCACGGGCTCAAGTTCACGCACATCGAGCTGGCGCGGGGTGACGTGCCGTCGCAGCCGATGCTCACGATCGGTGCCAAGGGCACGATCGACGAGGTCAGGGCGGTCGCCGACGGCTGGCGCGCGAAGATGTTCGAGGCCGAGCTGCACCTGGTGCGGGTGAAGATCGAGGCGGCGCCGTGGAACGAGGGCGTGCCGCAGAACGACGACGACGCCGATCCCGGCCTCTACTTCGAGCACCACGTGAAGTTGCGTCTGCAGGGGTCGTGGCGCGACTACTACATGGGTCTCTACAAGGCGATGGACTCGCACGACGCCCATGTCTCCCGCAACGCGCGCCGCATCAGCGAGGACGGCACGGAGGAACGGTTCGTCACGCAGCGCTGCTTCGGCGTGGGCAGGTCCACGGCGAAACAGCGGTTGGACGCGCTGCTCGAAGACCTGAACGCGTTCGAGGCGCTGGAGGTCGAGGAGGAGTACGTCGTCGAGGACGACGCACTGCACATCGACAACGGCTGGATCCACGGCGAGACCGGCCTCAGCCACGACGAACGCCTGCGCCGGGCACCGCGCTGGGTGCGGGGCTTTCCCCCGACCTTTCACCCGCTCGACATCAAGCCGGGCCAGGACATCACGCAACGCGCGGTGTTCGACCCCGCCCTCAAGCAGTTCTCCCACGCCTTCCGCGGCGGCGAACCGAGGTTCGGCGACCCGGCGGAGGGAGCACGGTGGCTCGACGCGCGCAGGAAGGCGATGGCGCACGTCCTGAACCTGATCGGGAGCTCGGACTGGGCCGAGAACCTGGTGCTGCGCGGCAGCGTCGTGATGCGGGCGTGGTTCGGCGACGTCGCGCGGGAGCCCGGCGACCTCGACTTCGTGGTCACCCCGCGGTACATCACCTTCGAGAGCCCGAGGGCGCAGCAGCTCATCGACGACATCGTCGAGGCCGTGGCGGACGATCCCGGGCCCGGCGTGTGGGCGAGCGGGGCCGAGACCTCGCACATCTGGACGTACGAACGGGTGCCAGGACGGCGGATCGTGTTCCCGTTCACCGTGGACGGCCTGCCCGACGGTGCGGTCCAGATCGACCTGGTGTTCAACGAGGAACTGCCGATCGCGCCGGAGCCCGTGGAGGTCGCCGGCACGATCCTGCTCGCCGCCGGTCAGGAGCTGTCGCTCGCCTGGAAGCTCCAGTGGCTCGTGACGGACAGCTACCCGCAGGCCAAGGACCTCTACGACGCGGCGCTGCTCGCGGAACGCACCACCGTGAACACCGGTCTCGTGATCGAGCTCCTGGAACCCGAACTGGGTGAGCGTGCGCTGGACTTCGACCGGAAGTCCTTGCTCTCGCTCGACCACGTCGACTGGGACAACGCACCGTCCGAGCTGCCGGTCACCAAGGCCGACGAACCGGCTCTGCTGCAACGGATCGCGGCGTCCCTACGCTGACAGCAGCGAGGCGACGCGTTCCGCGGTGGCCACGGTGGACTGCGGGTTCTGGCCCGTCACGAGCGTGCCGTCCACGACGACCGTGCTCGACCACGGCTCACCCGTGGTCACGCGTCCGCCGAGCTCCGCCAGCCGGTCGGCGACGAGGTAGGGGACGTTCAGGCCGCCCTGGCGCTCCTCCTCGTTGCTGAACACCGTCATCTCCTTGCCGGCGAACACGAACGTGCCGTCCGCGCGGACCGCGCTCAGCAGGCCGGCCGGTCCGTGGCAGAGCGCCGCGACGACCTTGCCGCCGTCGTGGAAGTCCGCCAGCAACGCGCCCAGTGCCGGGTCGGACGCGAGGTCCGCCATCGGCCCGTGCCCGCCGGGCAGGTAGATCGCGTCGAAGCCGGCGGCGTCCAGCTCGGACAGCGTCGCGGGCGCGCGCAGGTCCTCCAGTGAGGTGACGGCGTCGTCGAACCGGCCGTCCAGGCTCGCCTTGTCGACCGTCGGCAGGACACCGCCGGGCGTCGCCAGGGTGACCTCGACGCCGGCTTCCCGCAGCACGCGCACCGACTCGACGACCTCCTCGGCCCAGAACCCCGTGGGGTGGCTCGTGCCGTCCGCCAGAGTCAGCGAGTCGGCGGCGGACACGACCATCAGCAGCTTCTTCATGTCAGCCATACCATCACGAATTCGCGGGACGTGTCGGCTGAGCCATAAGCTGCCTTATGGCTGAGAAGTTGACAGACCTCGATCTGCTCGCGACGTTCCTCGAGATCTACCGCGGCGGCTCGATCACGGCCGCGGCGAACAGGCGCGGACTCACCCAGCCCGCCGTGAGCGGTCAGCTCGCCAGGCTGGAGAGGGAGCTCGGCGAACCGCTGTTCCTCCGCGGCGGCCGCGGGGTCACGCCCACGGCCAGGGCCGACGAGCTCGCGCGCCGCGTCGGGTCGCACATCGACCAGCTCAGAACCGCTCTCGACCCCGCGCCCGCCGTCGAGGCCACGGTGCGGGTCGGGGGAGCCACCGAGTTCATGACGGTCCGCGGGCTGGCCGCGCTCGCTCCGCTGACCCGGCGCGGTCTCCGGTTCGAGATCACGCTGGGCCTCGCGAACGATCTCCTCACCGCGCTCAGGACGGACGGACTCGACGTCGTGCTGTCCGCCGTCCGGCCAGGCGAGGACTTCACCGCGACACCGTTGACGGACGAGGAGTTCCTGCTGGTCGGGCCGCCGTTGCTGGCCAGGACCGTCGACCAGGAGCTGCTCGCGCGAGACCCGGCGCGAGCGCTCGAACACCTGCCGCTGGTCGCCTACTCCGCCGACCTGCCGATCATCCGGCGGTACTGGCGCAGCGAGTTCGGCGAGCGCCCGAAGAACCCGACCGCCGTCGTCGTGCCGGACCTGCGCGCGGCCCTGGCCGCGGTGATCGCCGGTGCGGGCGTGTCGGCACTGCCGCGCTACCTCACCGAGTCCGCGCTCACCGCCGGTGCCGTCGAGCTGCTGCACCACCCGGAGGTCGCGCCGCTCAACACCCTCTACGTCGTGACGCGGGGAGCCACGACTCCGGCCACGGACCTCGTGGTGGAGCACCTCAGGTCACGCGACTGGGGCGTGCTTTAGACGCTGCGAAGCACCGAGACGACGATGCCGAGGATCACGGCCTTGTCGCCGTCGATCACCGGGTAGTCGGGGTTGCGCGGTTCGAGGTACACGTGGCCGCCCCGGCGCTGGTACACCTTGACCGTCGCCTCCTCCTCGATCATGGCGGCGACGATCTGCCCGTTGTAGGCCTCGTGCGTCTGCCGCACCACGACCATGTCGCCGTCGCAGATCGCGGCGTCGATCATCGAGTCACCGCGCACGCGCAGCGCGAACACGTTGCTGCCGCGCCCCACCAGCCCGCGCGGCAGGTTCAGCACGTCGTCCACGTGCTCGACGGCGGAGATCGGCGTGCCGGCGGCGATGTCACCGACGACGGGCACGGAGATCGAGTCCTCGGAGACCTGGCCGGGCACCGCCGTCCCGTCCAGGAAGACCCGCACGTCCATCGGCCGCGTCACGGAGGCGCCGCGCTTGAGGAAACCCTTGTCCTCCAACGCCGACAGGTGCTTCGACACGCTGGACGAGGATTTCAGCCCGACCGCCTCGCCGATCTCGCGGGTGCTGGGGGAGTAGCCGTGCTCGACGACCCAGTCGCGGATGGCGAGGAGGATCTTCTGCTGGCGTTCCGGCAGCACCGTCGTGTCGAGCTCAAGATCGTCGTAGGCGGTCACCGGGCAGATAGTAGTAATCCGGTTGCCGGACACGATCGGGTGGTCGTTTGATCACGGCATGAGCTCATTCTGGGTGGGGAACCTCGTACGGCTCCGCGGCGTGGAACCGGAGGACTGGGAGGTCTTCCACGGCTTCGACGAGAACAGCGTGGACATGCGGCGGATGGACAAGATCTACCCGCCGCGCTCGGCCGCGAGGCAACGCGAGTGGGCCGAGCAGGCAGCGCTCGAGAAGCCGGACGGCGACAAGTTCCAGCTCGCGATCGAGTCACTGGCCGACGGCGCGCTCGTGGGGTCGGTGTCGACGGCGCTGATCGACCACCGCGCGGGACGGTTCTCGTACGGCATCGCCGTCTGCGGTGACCACAAAGGACGCGGCTACGGGTCGGACGCGGTGCCGCTGCTGCTGAACTTCATGTTCGGCGAGCGGCGGTTCCACAAGTGCGAGGCGAGCGTGTGGGCGTACAACGAGCCCTCTCTCGCGTTCCAGCGCAAGCTCGGTTTCACCGAAGAGGGAAGGCTGCGCGATCACGAGTTCCACGCGGGTCGGCATCACGACGTGGTGCTGTTCGGGATGACGGCGTCCGAGTTCGCCGCACGGCACCCGTTCCCGCGCGAGATCTGAGCTCAGCCTCCACCATGTGGCGGTGAGCACACGCCGGGAACGCTCCTGGGGCCTGCGGCCAGGTAGGGGTGTGCGAAGCGACGTGGCGCCAGTGGCGCTGACACCCGAAGAAGCGCCCGCCGTGCTCGATGAGGCAGCGCTGCTCACCCTGTACGAGTCGACGGCCGAGCGGTTGCACCGTTACGTGGCCAGACGGGTCGGTGCCGACACCGCGCAGGACGTCGTGTCCGAGGCGTTCCTGGTGCTGTGGGACCAACGCGCGGGACAGTCCTATGAGGCCGATGCCGTGCGTGCGTGGCTTTACGGCGTGGCGACGAATCTGCTGCGCGGGCACGTGCGCGCGGAGGAACGCAAGTTGCGTGCGTGGAGCAAGGCTCACGCCGCGCGCACCGACGAGGCCGACATCGGTGACCGGGTGAGTGCCGCGGCGGACGCGGACGTGCTCGCGGGACCTCTCACCGCCTGGCTCGCCGAACTGCGCGTCGAGGAACGCGAGGTGCTGCTGCTGCACGCGTGGGCGGACTTCGCGCCCGCCGAGATCGCCGTGGCGCTCGACGTCCCGGTGGCCACCGTGCGCACCAGGCTGCACCGCGGCCGCTCCCGGCTCCGCACCCGTCTCGCCGCGACCGACCACGACTTCACCGAGGACCGCCATGTCTGAGCCGACCAAGCCCGAGACCCTCGACCGGGTGCTCGACGCCGTGCTGGCCCGTGCCGCCGACGAGCCCGTCGACTTCGACGTCGCCGCGGGCAGGACCGCGTTGGCCACGGCGCTCAAGGCTCGTGCGGAGGAACCCGCGGAGGTGCCCGCCGCCGTCGGAGCGGGGCGCCGGCCGCGTCGTCGCACTCGATGGCTCGCCGCCGCGGCCGCCGTCGCCGTGCTGACCGGTGGTGCCCTGGTCGCGTCGACCGTCGACCTCACCGGTGTCGGCAGCAACTCCGCGACCGCCGCCGAGGAGCTGATCCGTGCCGCGGACCTCGCCTCCCGTGTCGTCGAACGGCCGCTGTCGCCCGGTCAGTACCGCTACGTGCGCAGCCGGTACGCCGGCATCACCGTGGAGCTCGGCTCGACCAAGGCGTGGTCGAGCGAGCAGACCACCGAGCAGTGGATTCCCGCCGACCGCCGCGACGAGTGGCTGATCAAGTTCAGCGTGAAGGCTCCGGAGTGGCTGGACGGTCACGAGGGCGACGGCACGCCGGACGGTGGCCGGTTCAAGGACGGCCAGGAGTTCCGCGGCAAGTGCGGCAAGTACTCCTACTACGCCGAGGGTCAGCAGGACCGCTGCACCGCGGGTTCCTTCTCGAACCCCACGCCGGAGTTCATCGCGTCGCTGCCGAAGGACCCGAAGGAGCTGTACGCCACGCTCAAGGAAGAGGGGCACACCGACGACTCCGGTGTGCTGACGTCGGCTCGTGCGGCACTGCAGTCGGGTCAGTTCCCGGCGGAGGTGCGGGCGAACATCTTCCGCGCGCTCGCGTTGCTGCCCGGCCTGGTCGTCACCGACAAGAAGGCGAACCTCGACGGCAAGGAAGGCGTCGCGCTGGGCATCAAGTCCTACGACAACTTCACCGAGATCATCGTCGACCCGGAGAACGGTGACTTCATCGGCGGCAGGGACACCGTCGCCGAGGACCAGCCGGACGACGAGGGCGGGCTGGAGAAGGGCACGGTCCGCCAGTCCTACGCCGTGACCTCGGCGGTCGTGGACTCGCTCGGCGCCCGTCCGTAAGTTAGGCGCGTGCCCAAGTCAGCCGACCGCGGTCGCCGCACCCGTGAACAGCTCCTCGACGCCGCCGCCGGCCTGGTGGGCGAGGTCGGCTGGGGTGCGGTGACCACGCGGCTGGTCGCCGAACGGGCGGGCGTCAACGCGGCGCTCGTGCACTACCACTTCTCCTCGGTGCAGGAGCTGTTGTCGACGGCCGCCCTGCAGTTCGCCGCGAAGGCGCTGGAGGAGTCGGCGCGGGCGCTGTCGCTCGCGGACCCCGCCGACGGCATCGAGCGGATGCTGGAGGAGCTGGCGCGCTACACCGGCACGGACCCCGAGTCGTTGCTGCTGGCCGAGGCGTTCCTGGCCGCGCACCGGCTTCCCGCGCTGCGGGCCGGACTGTCGTCGCTGGTCGCGGAGTTCCGGAAACGTGTGGCGGACTGGTTGCGTGCGGCGGACGTTCGCGACGCTGAGGCGGTGGCGTTGTTGTTGGGAGCGGCCATCGACGGGTTGGTGCTGCACCGCGCGTTGGACGAGTCAGTCGACTTCCGCGTGGTCGCGGCCCCGTTCCGGCGTCTCGTCGCGGGCTGACCAGCGCGGTTCGCCACCGGCCTCGGTGAACGCGGTCAGCGCCTCGACCAGGCCGTGCCGCAGGTGTTCCGGCATGCGGGCCACGATCGAGCTGATCTCGGCACGCCGGCGCGCCATCACCTGGCCGACGACCCGGCGGCCCTCCTCGCTGGCCACCACCACGACCTCGCGTTTGCTGGAGGGGTTCTGCTCGCGGTCGACCATGCCGGACGTGATCAGCCGGTCGATCATGCGCTTGGCCGTGGACGGGTTGACCTCGAGCAGGTCGGCGAGCGCGGTGAGGCTCATCGGACCGCGGTCCTCCAGCAGCACGACCATTCTGAACTGCGGCAACGTCAGCGTTTCCTCGACCGCCGCGAGCGAGCGCGCTGACACGGCGATCAGCAGGCGGGACGCGGTGAGGACCGCGTCGGTCAGGTCGTCGACATCGCTCACCCGTCAGTTCTACAGGCCCCGCTTTTGGTAACGAACCGATAACCATTGCACTGTGCAACGGTCGGCGCTTCCCGCTCCGTCCGTACCTCCCGGCATGCGGATACTCCTCGTCGCACTGCTGATGGTGTTGCTCGGCTCCCCGTCCGCGTTCGCGCAGCCGGACCTGGGCCCCGACTACGTCCAGACCCAGTTCGGACCCATGGGACCGGCCGGGCGCGACCTGTTGCAGAAGGTGGCGCTCGCCGGGTTGTGGGAAGGCCCCGCCGGGCGGATGGGCCTGGAGAAGTCGGCCAACCCGCTGGTGCAGGAGGCCGGCCGGCACCTGATCGAAGGTCACGCCGACCTGGACCGGCGGACCGTCCAGCTCGCCCGCACGCTGGGCGTGGACCTCCCCACACAGCCCAACGCCGACCAGCAGGGCTGGTTGAACGAGATGCAGGCCGCGCCCGCGCGCAGTGCCGAGTTCGACAAGGTCTTCGCGAACCGGCTGCGCGCCGCGCACGGCGGCGTCTACAAGTTCCTGGCCACCGTGCGCACCGGCACACGCAACACCGCGATCCGCGACTACGCCAAGGTCTGCATGGACACCGTGCTCGACCACATGACGGTGCTCGAAGCGACCGGGATGGTCGACTTCGCCGACACGAAGGCGATCCCGTTGGCGCTGGTGGCGCAACCTTCCTCTGCCGCTCCCGCGACACCTCCTCGTCAGGCGCCGGTCGTCAGTCAGAACACCTCGCAGCCGCAACAGCAGCAGGACATCGGCGGCGTCCCGGACGGTCTGATCGGCCTGGGTGTGCTGGTGGCGTCGGCGATCGCGATCTGGCTGTGGAGCGGAGGGCGGAGCAGTCGCAAAATGCACCCGTGATGCTAGATTGGGCATATGCCTAAGTCGGACGCCCAACGAGCGTTGGTGGTGGGAGCGGGAGTAGCCGGGCTGGCGACGGCGTGGTGGCTGGAACGTGCCGGGTGGGACGTCCTGGTCGTGGAGAGGGCGTCGTCGTTCCGCGCGGGCGGCTACATGATCGATTTCTTCGGCCCCGGTCACGAGGTGGCGCGCCGCATGGGCCTGCTGCCGGCCCTGGAGGCCCGGCGAGCCCCCATCTCGTCGGTGACCAGCGTGGACGCCCGCGGCCGCTCGCGCGCCACGATCTCCGCCGAGGCGTACGAGTCGGTCGCGTCCGGGGTGATCAGCCTCCTCCGCGGCGACCTGGCGTCGGTGATCCGGGACGACGTGCGGGCTTCGATCCGGTACGGCACAACGGTTTCTGCGATCGACGACGGTGTCGTGACGTTCTCGGACGGTTCGGTGGACGCCTTCGACCTGGTCGTGGGTGCGGACGGGGTGCACTCGCGGGTCCGTGAGCTGGTGTTCGGCCCGTCGGCGCAGTTCGTGCGGTATCTCGGGCACCACACGGCGGCGTTCTCGGTCCAGGACACCGCGCTGAGCGCCCGGATCGGCTACCGCTACCAGATGCTGACCGTGCCGCACCGGATGATCGGCTGCTACGCCGTGCGCGACGGTGCGATGGCGGCGCTGATGCTGTACCGATCCCCGTCGCAGACCTTGCCGGCGGACCCGGCGGCGGCGCTGCGCGACCGGTTCGGCGACCTCGGCTGGGTGGCGCCGTCGTTGCTCTCCGTTGTGCCGGACGACATCTACTACGACGAGGTGTCCCAAGTGGACATGCCGGTGTGGCACCGCGGCAAGGTCGTCCTGGTGGGTGACGCGTGCGGGGCGGTGTCGCTGTTCGCGGGGCACGGCGCGTCGCTCGCGATGACGGGCGCCTGTGTTCTGGCGGAGGAGCTTTCCAGTGGCTTCGAGGGCGCGTTCGGCCGCTACCAGGCGCGGATGAAGCCCGCCGTGGAGCACACCCAGGAGTTCGGGCGGCGGTTCATCGGCTGGATGGCGCCGTCGTCGCGGTGGCGGATCTCGTTGCGCGACCTGGCTTTCCGGCTGTCGGGGCTGCCGGTGGTGCGGGGGTTGATCCGCGGCTCGGTGATGCCGGACGTCGAGGGCGTGCTCACACCTGCTTGAGCGAGTCGTAGTTCTCGCGGTTCACCAGCACCTCGGCGATGTGCTCCTCCGCCCACCGGCACAACGCCAGCAACGGCTCGTGCAGTGTGAGCCCGAGCGGCGTCAGCTCGTACTCCACCCGCGGCGGGACCTCGGCGTGCACGTGCCGCGTCACCAGCCCGTCGCGCTCCAGGTCCCTGAGCGTCTCCGTCAGCACCTTGCCGCTGATGCCCTCGAGCCGCGTCTTCAGGTCACCGAACCGCAGACGTCCGTTGCCCAGCACCGACACTGCCATCGCCGTCCACTTGTTGGCGATGCGGGCGAGGCTTGTGCGGGAGGGGCAGGTCGACGCCAGCACGTTCCAGTGGTCCGGCGAGACCAAGGGCTGTGACATGGCGAACATCCGTCCATTAGTTACGTTGAGGTAATTGGTTACTAAAGGTGAGCATAGGGCAACACCAGCGAAAAGGAGAAACCATGACCACCCCGCTCGCCGTCATCACCACCTACTTCGAGGCTCTCGAGTCCGGTGACTTCGCCACCGTCGCCGCCCAGTTCGCCGACGACGTCGTGTGGCACCAGCCGGGCGACAACCAGTTCTCCGGCGTGCACCGCGGCAGCGAGGCCGTCGGCGCGATGATCGGCGGCATGATGAGCGTGTCCGAGGGCACCTTTTCGTTGCGGCGCAACGCTCCGTTGATGGTGAACGGTGACGTCGTCGCGGCGTCCGTGCAGTGGAGCGGCAAGCGTTCCGGGGCCGAGATGGACGGGGTCGGCGTCGACGTGATGCGCGTCGACGGCGGCAAGGTGGCGGAGGTGTGGCTGTTCACCGCCGACCCCGCCGAAGAGGACGCGTTCTGGGGGCCGAGCGGCTCGAAGTCGTAACGCTGCCGCATGTCTGCCACCCGTTCGGGCTAGATCACGACAGACTGTGCGGCGTGGAACGGGAACGCAGGTGGGCGGACAAGGGTGAGGCCATCGGGCACGGCATCAGCTGGCTCGCGCGGTGGAGTCTGCGGACGGCGCTGGCCGTGCTCGGCTTGTGGATGGTGTTCTGGCTGATCGGGCAGCTGTGGGTGGTCGTCATGCCCGTGCTGCTCGGCCTGCTGATCACCACGGTGCTGTGGCCGCCCGCCCGGTGGCTCATGTCGAAGGGGCTGAACTCGGCACTGGCGGCGTCGATCGTGCTGGTCCTGGGGCTCGCGGTGCTGGTCGGTGTGATCGCGGCGATCTCGTCGTCGATCGCGTCCGGTGTGCCGGAGATCGCGGAGAGCGCGCAGGACGCCATCACGCAGCTGCAGAACTGGGCCGGTGGGCCGCCGCTCAACCTGCGCGACACCGACCTCGACCGGCTGATCGCCCAGGGCGTCGACCAGCTCAGGTCGAGCATCGGGTCGATCGCCAGCGGGCTGCTCACCGGGGCGGGCGCGGTGACGTCCGGCGTCGTGACCGGGCTGGTCGCGCTGCTGCTGGCGTTCTTCTTCGTCAAGGACGGCGCCCGGTTCACGCCGTGGCTGCGCGGCGTGATCGGTGAGCGCGCGGGCGGCCACGTCACCACCGTGCTGGAGCGGGTCTGGGTCACGCTCGGCAGCTTCATCCGCAGCCAGGCCGTCGTGTCGCTGATCGACGCGGTCTTCATCGGCCTCGGACTGGTCATCCTCGGCGTCCCGCTCGCGATTCCGCTGGCGGCGCTCACGTTCCTCGGCGGCTTCATCCCGATCGTCGGCGCGTTCATCGCCGGCGCGCTGGCCGTGCTGGTCGCGTTGGTCAGCAACGGCCTGACCACGGCGATCATCATGCTGGTGATCGTCATCGTGGTGCAGCAGGTCGAGGGCAACGTGCTGCAGCCCATCCTGCAGTCGCGCAGCCTGCGCCTGCACGCGGCGGTCGTGCTGCTCGTGGTCACCGCGGGCACGTCGCTGTACGGCATCGCGGGCGCGTTCTTCTCCGTACCGGTTGCCGCGGCGGTGGCCGTCGTGGTGCGCTACCTGGGTGAGGTCATCGAGGCCAGGTCAGTGCCCGTAATGGATACGTCACAACTCGACGGGGATGAACCGGCAGAGACCGAACGTTCTCCTGAATGAACACCGAACAGAGGAGAACCACTGTGACGGAGAAGGCTGTTCTCGCGGGCGGCTGCTTCTGGGGCATGCAGGACCTGTTCCGCCGCCACCCCGGAGTCGTCTCCACCCGCGTCGGCTACACCGGCGACCCCAGCACGCCCAACGCCACGTACCGCCGCCACGGCAACCACGCCGAGGCGATCGAGATCGTGTTCGATCCGGCCCGGCTGAGCTACCGGCAGATCCTGGAGTTCTTCTTCCAGATCCACGACCCGTCGACCCGCAACCGCCAGGGCAACGACATCGGCGCCAGCTACCGTTCGGCGATCTTCTACACCGACGACGCGCAGAAGCAGGTCGCGGAGGAGACGATCGCGGACGTCGACGCCTCCGGGAAGTGGCCGGGCAAGGTCGTCACCGAGGTGACGCAGGCAACGGACTTCTGGGAGGCCGAGCCGGAGCACCAGGACTACCTGGAGCGGTACCCCAACGGTTACACGTGCCACTACGTGAGGCCGGAATGGCAGCTCGGCGAGAGGTAGAGATCGTCGCGCTGCACGTCTCACCCGTGCACGCCTACGAGGGCCGTCCGTCGGACGGCCCTCGTCCCGATCCCGGGCCCGTTTCGCGTGACCACGTGGAACTGCGGGCGGGGCTGGGCATCGTCGGCGACCGGTACTTCAACCACTCCGCCCACCGCAACGCGGCGGTCACGGTGATCGCGGCCGAGTCGCTCGACCCGTGGCCGGTGGACCCGCTGGTGGCACGGCGCAACGTGGTCGTGCGCGGGTTCGACGTCGACTCCCTCGCTCGTGGCACGGTGTTCAGCCTCGACACCGGTGACGGGCCGGTGCGGTTCGAGGTCCACCGGCCGGCGAACCCGTGTGCCTGGATGGACGCGGTCATCGCGCCCGGCGCGTTCAAGGCGTTGCGGGGCAAGGGCGGCATCCGCTGCGTGCCGCTCGACGACGGGGTGCTGCGCGCCGGCGTCGCCGCGTTGACCATAGTGGGCGCATGAAGTGGTTGCGCCGCAAGCCAACGATCATCACCGCGGTCGGTCTCGTCGTGGTGCTCACCGCCGCCGTCGGCCTGTGGAACGTCAGCAGCTCCCGCACCTTCCAGTTCTTCGGTGAACTGGTCGACCGCGTCGAGACCACCGACAAGATCGTCGCGCTGACGTTCGACGACGGCCCCGACCCCGCCGGCGCCCAACAGGTCCTCGACACCCTGGCAGCGGAACAGGTCCAGGCCACGTTCTTCCTCATGGGCCGCGACCTCGCGAAGCACCCCGACCTCGGCCGCAAGATCGCGCAGGCCGGGCACGAGATCGGCAACCACACGTACAACCACCAGCGGATGGTCGGCGTGCTGCCCTCCACAGCGGCCAGGGAGATCGAGGACACCGACGCGAAGATCCGCGAGACCGGCTACCGCGGCGACATCCACTTCCGGCCGCCCAACGGCAAGAAGCTCTTCGCGTTGCCGCACTACCTCAGCGAGCACGGCCGCAAGACGATCATGTGGGACGTGGAACCCGACTCCGAGGGCACGCCGTCCGCGCAGAAGATCGAGCAGGACGTCCTTCGGCAGACCAAGCCGGGTTCGATCATCCTGCTGCACCCCATGTACGCGAGCCGCGACCAGACGCGGCGGGCCCTGAAGCCGATCATCCAGAAGCTGAAGGAACGCGGTTTCCGGTTCGTGACCGTGTCCGCGCTCCTCGCCGCTGGCTAGATGTACTGCTAGATCAGGTCTGCGAATTCCACTCGGCGCAGGAACTCGCTGCGCACCCGGTCCGCCACAGTGTCCGCGTTGTTCATGGCCGTCAGATCAGGTCCGCGAGTTCCACTCGGCGCAGGAACTCGCTGCGCACCCGGTCCGCAACCTTGTTCACGACCTCCGCGCCGTCGTCGGACGGGTCGACGTGTACGCGGAACGGCGGCTTCGAAGCATTCACGACGTCCACGATTGCTTCAGCTACGGCTGAAACAGAGGCCCAGGCGGGCTCCAGCTCGGCGAGACGGGCGCCGACCTGGTCCATGAGGCCGGGATAGAGCTCCTCGTAGGCGGCGGCGACCTCGTCGTCGGCCGGGCTGCCGCTGTGCGCGAAGTGGTTGGTGCCGTGGGTGAACGCGCCCGGCACGACGATCGTGGTCTCGATGCCGAACCGCAGCAGCTCCGCGCGGTAGGAGACCGCGACCGCGTCCATCGCCGCCTTGGCCGCGAAGTACGGCGCGAGGTACGGGGGAGTGCCGCCGCGCGTCGACGAGGAACCCACCCACACGACGTGCCCGGAGCGTTGTGAGCGCAGGTGCGGCAAGGCGGCGCGGTTGACGCGTTGGGTGCCGAGGACGTTGACGTCGTACAAAGCCGCGTACTGCTCCGGTGTGAACGCCTCGGCCGGGCCGGTGACCATGTGGCCTGCGTTGTGCACGACAACGTCCAGCCGTCCCTGCTCGGCGATGATCAGCTCGATCGCCGCGTCGGCCGACGATTGCGACTGCACGTCGAGCTCGACGGCGTGGACGTCGACGCCGTTCTCGGCACCGAACGCGCCGAGCTCGGCGACGGCGGGGGCGTTGCGGCCGGTGGTCTCGCGCATGCCCGCGTAGACGGTGTGCCCGGCGCGCGCCAGTGCCCGCACCGCCAGAGCGCCGAAACCGCTGGACGCTCCCGTGACGACGATGACCTTGCCCATCAGATGATGCCTCCGTTCGCACGAATGGTCTGGCCGTTGATCCAGCGGGCCGGGCCCGCGAGGAACGAGATGACCTCGGCGATGTCGCCGGGCGAGCCGATGCGCTCGAGCGGCGCCTGCTTCGCGAGGGTGTCGATCGTGGCCGCGTCCTTGCCCTCCAGGAACAGGGCCGTGGCGGTGGGGCCGGGCGCGACGACGTTCACGGTGATGTCGCGGCCGCGCAGCTCGCGGGCGAGGATCAGCGTCAGCGCCTCGACGCCGCCCTTGGACATCGCGTAGGCGCCGTACTGGGGGAAGCGCAGACCCACGACCGACGACGAGACGTTGATGATCGCGCCGCCGTCGCGCACCCTGCGCGCGGCCTGCTGAGCCACCACGAACGTGCCGCGCCCGTTGGTGCGCTGGACCCGGTCGAACACCTCGAGGTCCATGTCCGCGACCGTGCCGAGCGGCATGATCCCGGCGGAGTTCACGACGACGTCCACGCCGCCGAAGGTCTGCTCGGCCAGGTCGAACGCGGCGGCGACGGCCACCTCGTCCGCGACGTCGGCCTGTGCGGCGACGGCCTGGCCGCCGGCCGCCCTGATGCCCTCGACGGCCGAGTCGGCCTCTGTCTTGTTGCCGGCGTACACGATGACGACGGCCGTTCCGTCCGCGGCGAGACGCTCGGCGGCTGCCCGTCCGATGCCCCTCGATCCGCCGGTGACGATCGCAACGCGAGTCATGTCGATGCTCCTAGCTGGTGTTTCCGTCGATAACGCAATCAACGTAGCACTGATATCGAATCACCGCTACCCATGATGTGTTATCGTCGTTACATGGACACGAGGGAGCGGTTGGTGAAGGCCGCGGCCGAGCTGCTGATCGACGGCGGCAAGGAGGCCGTCTCCACCCGCGCGGTGGCGTCCGCGGCGGGCGTGCAGGCGCCGACGCTGTACCGGCTGTTCGGGGACAAGGACGGCCTTCTCGACGCCGTGGCCGCCTACGGCTTCTCCGACTACCTCGCGACCAAGCACGCGATGGGCGCCAGCGACAACCCGGTCGACGACCTGCGCCGGGGCTGGGAGCTGCACATCGGCTTCGGCCTGGCGCGGCCCGCGTTCTACCTGCTGATGTACGGCGAGCCGCGCAAGCGTGAGGCGCGGCTGGAGGCGGACGCGATGCTCCGCGAGATCATCAGCCGCATCGCGGCGGTGGGCCGGTTGACGGTCCCGGTCGAGCAGGCCGCGCAGTTCGTGCACGCGGCGGGAATGGGTGTCGTGCTGTCGCTGATCGCGACGCCGGAGGAGGAACGGGATCTGGAGCTGATCACGTTCTCGCGCGAGCAGGTGATCAGGGCGATCACGACGGACGTGCTGCCGGACGAGCCGACCGACATCCCGAGCCGCGCGATCGCGTTGCGCGTGGCACTGGAGGAGGACCCGCCCCTGATGCTGTCTCCAGCGGAACGGGCCCTCCTGGCCGAATGGCTGAACCGCGTGGCCAAGTAGGCCTTACGCGTTCGGGTCGAACGGGATCCCGGCGGGCTTGGCGTTGCCTAGGTTGTAGTTGAACGCGCTGTCCTTGATCGCCAGCGAGGCGCTGCCGAAGTTCGCGTTCACGAGGATGTCGCGCACTCCGGCCGGGAACCGGTCCCAGCTGACCAGCGCGGGGTACTGGTAGACCCCGTAGTGGTTCTCCGCCTGCTCGTTGAAGCCGGCCAGGCGGAAGCAGTGCGTGCTGGCGCCGTCCTTGTGGTAGATGATCTTCGCGTGGGTGCCTTCCCAGGCCACCTTGTCACGCGAGTAGGTGTTGAACTTGCCGTGCGCCGACGTCGAGACGTACTGGGCCACGTCGTTCTGCACCCAGATGACCACGTGCTCGATGTCGTGCCGGTGCCCGCAGCAGTCCCAGCCCGGCACGGCCTGGTCCTTCTCGAAGTACAGGTCGTACAGGTAGGCGCACCAGCCGTTGTTGCACTTGGAACGGCTGTAGGAGTTGGTGTTGTCCAGGTCGGACCTGTCGTGGCACTGGCCGTTGAGCGCGCCCGAGTTCTTCAGGCCCCCGGCCACCTGACCGGTCGGCGAGATCGCCGGGGTCGGGTAGCAGCCGTCGCCGTCGTAGTCGAACGCCGGCTGCCACTTGCCGTCCTCCGCCGTGAAGTTGGCGGGGATGGCCTGCGGCGGGTCGGCCAGCGCGACACCGGGGAGCAGGGCGGTGATCAGGAGTGCGCCGGCCAGCGCGGGTAGGAGTTTCCTCAACAGCGGCCTCGATTCCGGGGGAGCAGGGTTGCGGAGAGGCTTGCGAGGCCGAAGGTGGTACATGAACGGCGTTCACGTCTAGGTGGTTCGCCGAATCTTTGCCGACCGGCAATTTCACAGCTGCGCAACCGAATCGATCACGTCGTCGAGCACTGTGCTGCGGCTGTTCGTCCAAGGCGGGCCGCTGCGGTACAAGTACCTCCACGCCGCGCTCGCCCGGCTCGCGGCGGACCCGGCCGTGTGGCTCACCACCTGCGACGACGTCGCTGAGGCACAACTAACAGGGCCCCGGACGTGCATGCTCATACATTGTCGTGCATAATTCTCAACGTGTCCAAGGTGCTCACTTCACTTCCCGCCGGCGAACGCGTCGGCATCGCCTTCTCCGGTGGTCTCGACACGTCCGTCGCGGTCGCGTGGATGCGTGAGAAGGGCGCGGTGCCGTGCACGTACACCGCGGACATCGGTCAGTACGACGAGCCCGAGATCGAGACGGTCCCCGGCCGCGCCGGCACGTACGGTGCCGAGATCGCGCGCCTGGTGGACTGCCGGTCCGCGCTCGTCGAGGAGGGGCTCGCGGCGCTGGCGTGCGGCGCGTTCCACATCCGCTCCGGTGGCCGCGCGTACTTCAACACCACCCCGCTCGGGCGTGCGGTCACGGGCACCATGCTCGTGCGCGCCATGCTCGACGACGACGTCCAGATCTGGGGCGACGGCTCCACCTACAAGGGCAACGACATCGAGCGGTTCTACCGCTACGGCCTGCTCGCGAACCCGTCGCTGCGGATCTACAAGCCGTGGCTCGATGCGGAGTTCGTCACCGAGCTCGGCGGCCGCAAGGAGATGTCCGAGTGGCTGCAGGAGCGGGACCTGCCCTACCGCTCCAGCACCGAGAAGGCCTACTCGACCGACGCGAACATCTGGGGCGCGACGCACGAGGCCAAGTCGCTCGAGCTGCTCAACGAGGGCATCGAGATCGTCGAGCCGATCATGGGCGTCAAGTTCTGGGACCCGTCGGTCGAGATCGCGACCGAGGACGTGACCGTCGGCTTCGACCAGGGCCGTCCGGTCACCATCAACGGCAAGGAGTTCGGCAACTCCGTCGACCTGGTGCTGGAGGCGAACGCCATCGGCGGCCGCCACGGTCTCGGCATGTCCGACCAGATCGAGAACCGCATCATCGAGGCCAAGAGCCGCGGCATCTACGAGGCGCCCGGCATGGCGTTGCTCTACATCGCCTACGACCGCCTCGTGAACGCGATCCACAACGAGGACACCGTCGCGGCCTACCACAACGAGGGCCGCAAGCTCGGCCGCCTGCTGTACGAGGGCCGCTGGCTCGACCCGCAGTCGCTCATGCTGCGCGAGTCGCTGCAGCGCTGGGTCGGCTCCGCGGTCACCGGTGAGGTCACGCTGCGGCTGCGCAGGGGTGACGACTACTCGATCCTCGACACGTCGGGCCCCGCGTTCAGCTACCACCCGGACAAGCTGTCGATGGAGCGCACCGAGGACTCGGCGTTCGGCCCGGTCGACCGCATCGGCCAGCTGACCATGCGCAACCTCGACATCGCGGACTCGCGCGCCAAGCTGGAGCTCTTCGCGGGCCTCGGCATGGTCGGCACCCGCCAGTCGGCGCTCATCGCGGCCCAGGTCGAGCCGACCAAGCTGATCGGCGAGGTGCCGGACGGCGGCGCGGAGGCCATCGCCTCGCGCGGCACCGTCTCGGCGGCCGACGCGCTGCTCGACTCGGCGGCGATCGAGTCGGGAACGGACTGATTTCCCTGCTTCCGGCCCCAGCACGTGGGCCGGAAGCTACTCTCTGCGCCGTGTCGATCAAGGACAAGAGCGGCTGGGCGCGGCCGGCTGTGCTGCTGAACCCGCTGGCAGGCGACCCGACGGATGCGGACAGCCACATCGGCGGCCCGATGCTGTGGCCGATCGACGAGCCGTGGCCGTGGTGCGACGGCACGCGGCACGACCCGCAGTCGCCGGGTGTGCCCGGCGCGGACATCGCGGGCATCGGAATGCCGTTCGTCGGCGCCGTGCAGCTGTACCGGCGCGATTTCCCGGAGCTGCCGTTCCCCGCCGGCACAGATGTGCTGCAGGTGTTCCTCTGCACGCTGCACCACGACCTCGACGACTGCTACGGCCCGGACGTGCGCCTGGTGTGGCGTGACTCCGCCTCGGTGGTCGAGCTGATCGAGGAGGAGCCGGAACCGCCGGTTCAGGAGGAGATCTACACCCCGACGGTCAACGCACTCGAGCCGATCCGGTTCACCGACTACGCCCACTCCTTCGATCGGCCGGAGGAGCTGCGGGACGCGGACTGGCCGGAGACGTCGAGCGGCACGAAGATCGGCGGCTGGACCTGCTGGTGGCAGACCGGTCCGATGGACTTCGAATGCCGGGAGTGCGGCACGGCGCAGCGGCAGATGTTGTCGCTCGCCACGCACGAGCCGTCCGGCGACCACGTGGAGTGGGAGTTCGGGCGGGAGGGGAACCTGAACATCTTCACCTGCCCGAAGGACGTTCACCACCCGATCCGCCTGTGGATCGACTGACGTAGGCCTGGCACGCCAACGTGACCAGGTCACCGAGGTGCTGTGGCGGCTGGTCCTTCCACCACGCGAGCCACACCGGGATCGGCGGCGCGTCCACCACCGCCCGGTACGCCACGCCGGGGCGCGGGTTGAGGCTGGCGGTGGCCTCAGAGGTCATGCCGACGGCCTGCCCGGCCGCGATGAGCGTCAGCCACTCGTCGACGCCGCGCGTGTTGCGGACGACGGCCGGTGCCTGGTTGGGCTGCCACAGATCCAAGGTGGTGGTCCCGGTCCGGTCGTCCACCGCGATCCCGTACCGGGCGAAGTCGGCGAGTTTGAGAGAACGCTTGCGCGCCAAAGGGTTGTCGGTGGCGACCACGCCGTAGCGCCGTTCGGTGCCGAGCAACGCGGTCTCGAACCTCGGGTCGTCGAGGGCCTTGCGCACGACCGCGACGTCGGCGGTGCCCTCGGCGAGACCCGCGGTCACCGAGTTCGTGTAGACGAACACCAGCGGCACGCCGGGGTGCTGTGCGGCCCACGCCTTCTGCACGCGCCGGGTGTGCTTGCCCAGTGCGGACCAGGCGTAGCCGATGCGCAGCTCGGTCAGCGACTGCGCGGCGATCCGGTGCAGGTGCGCGACCTCGTCCAGCACCCGCCGTGCGCCGGCGAGTACCTGGGCGCCTGCGGCCGTGAGCGCGACGTGCCGGGTCGACCGTTGGAGCAGCCGGACGCCCAGTTCTGCCTCCAGCGCGGCGACCGACCGGGACACCGAGGCCTGGGTGAGGCCGAGCTCCCTCGCCGCGTCGGTGAACGTCCCCGCGTCGACGACCGCCACGAACGCTCGCACGTGCCGCAGATCCATGCGTTCAGCGTATAGGTGACACGGCTCATGCATTTCCCGTATCGATGCCGCGGACGCAGGATCGAAGCGTGAAGAGCATCGGTGGATTCGCGACGATGACCGCGAGCGCGGCCAGCAACCAGCTCGGCGCCGCGGTGGGCGCCCAGGCGTTCGCCGCGATCGGCCCGGCCGGTGTCGTCGCGGTCCGGCAGCTGGTGGCCGCCGCGGTGCTGCTGCCGATGGCGCGGCCGGACCTGCGCAGGTTCACCTGGGCGCAGTGGTGGCCGACGATCGGGCTCGGCCTGGTCTTCGCGACGATGAACCTCAGTCTGTACATGGCGGTCGACCGCATCGGGCTCGGCCTGGCCGTCACGCTGGAGGTGCTCGGACCGCTCGCGGTCGCGCTGGGAGGCTCGCGCAGCCGCCGGGACGTCTTGTTCGTGCTGGTCGCGGCAGTGGGTGTGTACGTGCTGGTGCTGCCGGGCCCGAGCAGCGACTACCTCGGCGTCGGGCTCGGCCTGCTCGCCGCGGCGTGCTGGGCCGCGTACATCCTGCTCAACCGCCTCGTCGGCGCACGGCTGCCCGGGCTGCAGGCGCCCGCCGTCGCGACCGCGATGTCCGCGACGCTCTACGTCCCGGTCGCGGTGCTGCTGGTCCTGCACGGGAAGTTGACCGGGATGTCGCTGCTGTACGCGATCGGCGCCGGCGTGTTCTGCAGCGTCGTGCCGTACGCCGTCGATGTGATCGTGCTCAGGAAGGTGCCCGCGCGCCTGTTCGGGCTGGCGATGAGCGTTCACCCGGTGCTCGCGGCGCTCGCGGGACTGTTGGTGCTGGGGGAGGAGCTCGCACTCCACCATTGGGCGGGAATCTTGCTCGTCGTCACCGCGAACGCACTCGCAGTGACTTGCTCGCAGTGGCCTGGATCACCTACCGTTCAGCGCGAAATGTGAATCCAATTCACTTAGCGGGGTGTCCATGCGGACCAAGATCTTGACGCTCGTCGCGGTTCTCGCCGGTGCGGCCCTGGTCAGCGGACCGTTCGCGTGGGCGGAACCCGAGCCCTACCTCGTGGGCAGGGGCATCTCCGACGTCACGGGCCCCGCCGCCGAGAACGGCATGATGGGCTACTCGAAGTTCGACCAGAAGACGACGGGCATCGCGCAGCGGCTGAGGTCGCGGGCGTACGTCGTGGTGGACCGGGCGACGAACAAGCGGGTCGCGTACGTCAACGCCGACCTCGCGATGATCTTCCGCGCGGTGCAGGAGGGCGTGCTCGGCAAGCTCCAGGCCAAGTACGGCAGCACCTACACCCGCGAGAACCTGCTGCTGTCGGCCACCCACACGCACTCGGGCCCCGGCGGCTACTCGCACAACCTCGCCTACAACCTGTCGATCCTCGGCATGCAGCCCCAAGCCCTGCAAGCCGTGGTCGACGGCATCACCGAGTCGGTCGTCGAGGCGCACGAGGACCTCAAGCCCGGCTCGATCAGCCTCGGCTTCGGCGAGCTCACGAACGCGTCGGTGAACCGGTCGCGCGTCGCGTTCGACCGCAACCCCGACAAGGGTTTCTTCCCGCAGGGCATCGACCCGCAGATGACCGTGCTGAAGTTCCGGCAGTCCGGCACCGACGTCGGCGCGATCAGCTGGTTCGCCACGCACAACACGTCGGTCACCAACGCCAACACGCTGATCAGCCCGGACAACAAGGGTTACGCGGCCTACCAGTGGGAGCACGACGACAAGGGCGTGCGATACCTGGACAACGCCGCCGGCTTCGTGGCCGCGTTCCCGAACACCAACGCCGGTGACATGTCGCCGAACCTCAACCTCAAGCCCGGTTCCGGCCCGACCGAGAACGAGTGGGAGAACGCCCGCATCATCGGCGAGCGCCAGAACCGCAAGGCGCAGGAGATCTACCGCGGGCCGCAGTCCGCGGTGTCGGGCGGCGTCGACTACCGGATGCGGTTCGTGGACATGTCGGCCCTCCAGGTCGAGGGCCGCTTCACCCCGAACAGCCAGCCGGGCACGACGTGCTCCGGAGTCGTCGGCGCGTCGACCTTCGCGGGCAGCGTCGAGGACGGCCCGGCGATCCCCGGTTTCGAAGAGGGCATGCAGTCGCCGTGGAAGAAGCTGTTCGACCCGTTGCAGATGGAGGTTCCGCAGTGGCTGCGGGACTGCCAGTTCCCGAAGGCGTCCGTGGTGCCGACGGGCCTGATCGGTGCGACGCCGGACGTCGTGCCGCTGCAGATCGTCCGCATCGGTCAGCTGCACCTCGTCGCGGTGCCGGGCGAGGTCACGATCACCGCGGGCCTGCGCATCCGCAAGGCCGTCGCGGGAGAGCTCGGCGTGCCCGTGCAGAACGTGCTGATCCAGGGCTACTCCAACGACTACAGCCAGTACGTCACCACGCCGGAGGAGTACGACGCGCAGCAGTACGAGGGCGGCTCGACGATCTTCGGCCGCAACACCACTCCCGCCTACCAGCAGGAGTTCGGCAAGCTCGCGGCGTCGATGAAGGCCGGTACCGCGCTCCCCGCCGGTCCGACGCCGGGCAAGCCGCCGTTCACCGACATCAACCTGCAGACCGGTGTCGTGCTCGACGACAAGCCCGCCGACAAGAAGTACGGCGATGTCCTCAACGCGCCCAAGTCGTCCTATGCGCGCGGTGAGACCGTCACGGCCGTGTTCGTCACCGGGCACCCGAAGAACAACCTCCACCGCAACCACACGTTCCTCGAAGTGCAGCAGCAGGTGAACGGCCAGTGGGTGCGCGTGGCCGACGACGGCGACTGGGCCACGCGCTACAAGTGGGAACGGGTCGGCATCGCGTTCTCGAACGCGACGATCACCTGGCAGATCCCCGCGGACACGCCCGCGGGCACCTACCGGATCCTGCACCACGGTGACGAGAAGAGCGGCTGGACGGGTAAGATCACCGGCTTCACGGGAGCGACGGCGGCCTTCACTGTTTCCTGACCGGACCGGACCAGCACCTAGAGGTGCAGCTCGTAGACCGTCTCCTGGTGGTAGGTCTGGCCCGGCCGCAGCACGGTGCTCGGGAAGTCCGGGCGGTTCGGCGAGTCGGGGAAGTGCTGCGCCTCCAGCGCGAAGCCCGCGCGCGGCTGGTACGGCCCGCTCGGGCCGACCAGCTCGTCGGACAGGAAGTTGCCGGAGTAGAACTGCAGGCCCGGTTCCGTTGTGGACACGGTGAGCGTCCGCCCGGAGCCCGGGTCGTGCACCCGTGCGGCGAACGAGAGCGAGCCTGCCTCGTCGAGCACCCAGTTGTGGTCGTAGCCGTGCGCGAGCTGCAGCTGGGGGTCGGGTGCGGCGATGCGCGCGCCGATCGTGGTGGCCTCGCGGAAGTCGAACGGGGTGCCGCCCACCGGGACCGGGTCGCCCTTCGGGATCAGCGCGTCGTCGACCGCGCAGAAGGACGCGGCGCGGATCGTCAGCAGGTGGTCGTGGACGTCGCCGGCGCCTTCACCGGCGAGGTTCCAGTACGTGTGGTTGGTCAGGTTCAGCACCGTCGGCGCGTCGGTCTCCGCGCGGTAGCTGATGCTCAGCCGGTTCCGCGTGTCGAGCCGGTACGTCACCGCGACCGCGACCCGGCCGGGGAAGCCCTGGTCGCCGTCCGGGCTGACGTGGGTGAGCACGACACCGGCGCCGTCGGAGTCGCTGAACGGCGCCGCCTGCCACACGTGCGTGTCGAAGCCCGCGGAGCCGCCGTGCAGGCACTTGCCGTTCTCGTTGGCGTCGACGCGGTACGCCTCGCCGTCGAGGCTGAACGTCGCGTTCGCGATCCGGTTGGCGTAGCGGCCGATCAACGCGCCGAAGAACACGCGACCCGCGTCCGGCGCGTTGTTGGCCACGTACCCGGCGAGGTCGGGGAACCCGAGCACGACGTTCGCCCGCTCGCCCTCGCGGTCCGGCGCGTCGATCGACTGGATCACGCCTCCCAGATCCAGCACGCGGACGGTGATGCCACCGGGATTGGTCAGCACGAAACGGTGGACGTCCGTGTCACCGACCGTGCCGAAGTGCTCGGTGGTGACCGCGGGAGTCCCGGTGCTCTGAACGGTGTCGGAACGGCTCATTGCGTCATGTTAGCGCTAACAGTCGAACCTTTCGTCCAGGTCACCTCACGCTGATCGGCACGGCCGGCGAGTAGTGCAGCCTGCCGTGCGCCACGACCCTCACCAGCGCCCACCAGTGCGCGCCGCGCCGGGCGGTGGCCGCCGCGGTGGCCGTGACCGGCACCGTGATCTTGCCTCCCGGCGGGATCACGAACGGCTGGGTCGCCGGACCGATGGCGACGTCACCGGACCAGGTGCCGAACGGGCTGATCACGGCCACCTCGCCGCGGATCTCGCTCTGCACCCGGTTCTGCAACGTCACCGGCAGCAGCGCGTGCTCGCCCGGTGCCAGCAGGAGGGCGCCCGCCCTGAGCTGGACGTCCACCAGCTCCCTGTCGGTGGTGTGGCCGGACACCACCTCGACCGTGTCCTCCAGCACCTGGCCGAGGTGGTCGCGGACGCGGGCCGCGTGCAGGTGACGGCCCGGCCTGGCCTTCACGTCCGCGGTGAACTCGGCGAACTCACCGGCCGCCAGGTCGTAGTCCCACGACTGGCCGTCGGTGAACCCCAGGCGTCCCTTGGCGGGGGAGGCGCTGCAGCTGACCGTGATCCGCACCTGGCCGGTGGCGCCGGGGGCCAGGCGCGTGAACGACGGCGTCACGTGCACCGCCACCGGGAGGTTGCCGATCGGAGCAGGTCCGGTGTTGTGGCGCCAGTACTTCGTGTAAAGGTGGTTCGGCTCGGGCGGTGCGACGGGCGTGCGGGCGGGAACCGACGACGGCACGAGCCGCAGGGTCGCCACGTCCGCCGCGCCGAGCGCGATCTCCGCCTGTCCCGAGTGGACGGTCAGCGGTTCGAGATCCCGTTCCTCCAGCAGATCCGTGCGGTGGGCGGCGGTGATGCCTCCGTGCACCGTCACCGACGCGGTCACCGGTGAACCCGCCGACTCGTACAGCCGCACCGCGAGGTCGGAACCGGGGTCGTCCGCCAGACCGGATGCCAGCGGGTTGCCGCGGACCTTGACCGCGGTCAGCAGCACCTCGGGCGGTGACACGGCCAGCAGGCTGAGCTCACGGGGGAGATCGCCGGTCGTGGACGGCACCTGCCGGGTGTGGACGGGGTGGTTGACGTCCTGACCGGTGCGCGCGAACCCGGCCTGACGCCAGTCGCCCGCGCCGGAGACCAGGCTCAGCTCGAACGTGTGGGACCAGTGCTGCCAGGCGAAGCTGGACCCGTCCGGCACCCGGCGGCGGTCGCCGTCGATCCACACCCCGGCGGGCCATCCGCTGCACGACCGCATCAGCGACACGTGCAGCGTGCCGTCCGGTGCGACGACGAAGCCCGGCGTGCCGCGGTTGACCACGGCCACCGAGTGGTCGGTCAGCGGATCGGTCGTGCCCGGTCCAGCCACCTCGACGCACGCGTCGGCGAGGTCGTCGACCAACGCGCCGGCGTCGGTGACGATCAGCACCGGCAGGTCGCGCGGCCCGCGCAGGTCGGCGTCGGGCACCCACTGCTCCGCTCGCGCCCGTCCGGCGGGCACGAAGACCCTGCCGGTGGTGTCGAGCAGGGCACGGAGCTCGGGCGAGCCGTCGAGCACGGCGGCGGTGAACTCGTTGTCGCCCACCACGATGCGCACGTCGGGCAGGTTGGAGTCGACGTCGAGCGCGCCGTACCGCGGACCGTCGGGACGGGTGCAGGTGGCGGTGACGCCCTTGGCGGCCAGCGCGGCCACCAGGTCCCGCCCGTCCTCGGCCACGACCTCGGCGACGCCGATGGCGTGCAGCGCGCCGTCGGGCAACCGCAGCCGCACGGTGGAGGAGAGCCCGGCCCACGTGTGCGCCGGGCTGTCCAGCGTCCACAGGTGCTTCGCCGCGTCCACGTCCGGGAAGCCGAACGACCGGCCCACCGCGGCGAACCCGACCTCGGCGACCGGCAACGCACCGGGCAGGTCGAAGGCGAACCGGCTGCGCAGCAACCGGTCCTGGCCGATCGAACCGTCCACGAAGGACTTGAGCTCGACGCGCGGCAGGCCGTGCCACAACGTCACGTGCTGAGTGATCCGCAGGTCGCCGAGAACCGCGCGGGTGACGAGCCGTTCGCCCAGGGGGCTGGTCTCGACGTGCACGTCGGCCGGGCCCGAGGTGGTGCCGGGGCCCTTGGGCAGCAGGTGCCACGGTCCTTCGCCCCACACCGGGTGACCGGAGTGCTCCTCCTGCACGAGCAGTTCCGCCGCGAGTCCGCCGGGCCGCACCAGCTCGCGGTCGGCGACCCGGTCGTACACGCTCTCCAGTGCCCCGCCCCGCGCCGGATCCGCTTGGACGGAGAACCACTCGGAGGCGATGGCCGTGCCGGTGCGCGGTGTCCAGCTCGGTGGCGTCGAGGGAGCGTCGACCACCCGGTACACCCGGTAGCCGGTCGCCGGAACCCGCCGGGCCAGGAACGTGAGCGTCAGTTCCAGGGTGTCGTCCGTGTGCCGCACCACGGCTTCGGTCACCGCGGGGACCTCCGCGCCGTCGGCGTCCGTGACGCGAGCGCCGCGGAAACCCGGCAGGAAGACCGTCACGGTCGTGACGGCGTCCCGCTCGAACGCGAGGGCGTTGACGACCATCACCGCCTCGCCGGCCCCGGTCGTGTCCGCGCGGGACGCCAGGTGCGAGATCGCGCCGGTGACGACGGAACGGCCGAGGTCGTCCGCTTCCCGCCACCCCGTCAGCAGATCGAGGTAGACCTGGTCGGACTCGGTGCCGGTGATGGCGTCGTGGTGCGCGCCGTAGACGAGCTGCCGCCAGGCCTTGTCCAGCGCGAGGTCGGGGTACCCGGCGCCGAGCAACGTCGTCAGCGCCGCCAGCCGTTCGCCGTCGAGCACCGCCACCTCGGCCGCGCGCTGCGCCTGCTTGGTGTCGATGTACGAGACGTCCTTGCCGGTGTAGACGGGGTTCATGTCCCTGGTCTGCGGGCTGAACGTCACCGAGCGCGCCGAGGCGTCCGCGCGCACCGCGGCGAAGAAGTCGCGGGGGAGCCCGACGACGAACCGCGGCCAGACGTACTTGGCGTTCCAGGCGCGGTGGATCTCCGTGCAGAACCGCGACGGCACGTTGTGGTCGTGCCCGACCGGCAGCAGCACGTTGCGGGTGGCCGCGACCTGGCGCAACGTGGAGAACTGCCGGTACGCCTCCGCCATCGCCTCGTCCAAAGTGGACTTGCGCTCGATGTCCCACCCCGCCACGTAGTGGTCGGCGAGGTAGGCGGTCAGCACGCCGCGGCCGCTCGGCGAGATCCACTCGAACTCGGACGGGAACTGCATCCTGGTGATGTCGCCGGTGTGCCGCTTGGCCCCGACGTGGTGCCACGGCCCGCGCGCCCACACGCTCGACGTGAGTCCCGCGTCCGCCATCAGTCCCGGATACGACGGGTCGTGGCCGAACACGTCGAGCATCCACGCCGACTGCGGGTCGGCGCCCAGCACGTCCCGCTGGAAACCGACGCCGTAGACCGCGTTGCGCACGGTCGACTCGGGGTGGGTCAGGTTGGTGTTGGCCTCGTTGTAGTTGCCGCCGACGATCTCGATGCGGCCCTCGCGCAGGAACCGCCGCAGGTCGGACCGGTCACCGGGGAACGCGTCCCAGTGCGGCTTGAGGTAGTCGACCTCCGCGAGCACGAACCGGTAGTCCTCGTCCTCCCGCGCCGCGTCGAGGTGCGCGCGGACGAGGTCGAACGCCGAGAGCTGGAACGGCATCCGCTTGGCCTGCGCGCCCGGCAGGTCGAGCCACGTCTCGGTGAAGCCCGCCTGGGTGTTCCACCACACCGGGTCGTAGTGGAAGTGCGAGACCATCCACATCGTCCACCCGGCCTCGGCGACGGTCACGGTGACGTCCCAGGCGTGTGGTGGCGCACCGCTGACCGGCGCGACCAGGACGGTCGCCGGATAGGCGGTGCCCGCGGTGGTCGGCGCGGAGAAGACCACGCCGACCTCGGCCACCACCTCGCCCTGACCTGCCGCCACCCGCACGGGCTCGGGTGTGCGGACCAGCGGCCCGGTGATCCGCACCCACACCGGTTCGGGCCGCGGCACCGCCACGGTGACCCGGACCAGCTGCCGTGGCGCGGAAACCGGGCCGACGAACAGGTCCGTGCTGTCGACGACCACCCCAGGATTGCTCGGCACGGTGTTACTTGGCCCCTTGAAGTGCTGCCTCGGCGTCGCGGAAGTACTGCGCGACCGCGTCGGGAATGGACATCTTGCCGAACGCGACCTGCTTGGCCGCCGCGTCGAGCGCCGTCTTGGCGTCGTTGTAGCCGGGAGGCGCGGTGGGAGCGGGCGGCAGGCCGTCCTTCGCCACCTCGTCGGCGACGTACTGCGAGTACGTGACGTCCCGCTTGTCCGCCGCGCTCAGCGACGGCGCCAGGGCCTCCAGCGCCTTGGACGACGGCGGGATGCCGCGCGACAGGGCCATCGCCTTGATCGCGTCGACGTCGCTGACGAAGAGGTCGATCAGCTTGGCCGCGGCCTCCGGGTTCTTGCTCTTGACCGGAACGCACAGCAGCACGCCGCCGTTGAGCGCCTGCCCCGTCTTGCCGTTGCTGCCGCGCGGCACCACCACGATGTCGAGCGTGTGCTGGGTCAGCGGTTGCATCTGCGCCAGACCCCACCCGGTGGTCATCGCGATCTGGCCCGCGATCAGCGGGTGGTTGCCGGCCGCGGAGTCGGTGTTCGCCAGCATCTCGGGCGGGCAGATCGCCTTGGCCTTGCGCAGCTTGTCCCACATGGCGAACCACTCGGCGAGGTCGTCCTTGGTGAACGCGAGCTTGCCCTCGGCGTTGTAGAGGTCCTTGCCGCGCTGGCGCAGCCACGGCTGCAACGCGCCGGAGTCGTCCTTGGACGCGTCCAGGGCACCGTACTTGCCCTCGCCCATGGCCTTCGACAGCTCACCGGCGATGCGGCCGAAGTCGTCCCACGTCCACGTGTCGGTGGGTACGGGGATCTTGGCCTGCTCGAAGAGGGTCTTGTCGTACAGCACCGGCGCGTAACCCGACCCGGACGGCACGCCGTAGGTCTTGCCGTCCACGACGCCCGCCCCGCGCACCGCGGAGTACAGCGTGTCCATGTGGATCGTGTTCGGGATGAACGACCCCAGGTCGGTCAGCACGCCCTTGGCGGCGTAGGTGCTGACCAGCGCGGTGTCCATCTGGAACAGGTCCGGCGGGTTGCCGCCCGCGAACTCGGTGTTGAGCTTGTTGAAGTACCCGTCGTAGCCGGAGTACTGGGGGTCGACCTTGGTGCCGTTCTTCTGCGTGAAGATCTGCAGGGCGGCCTGGTACGCCTTGTTGCGCGCTTCACCGCCCCACCAGCGGAACGTCAGCGAGTTGTTCGCCGCGCCACCGCTGTTGCTCGGCGCGAACCCGCAGCCGGCGACGGACGCGGCGGCGAGACCACCGGCCAGGCCGAAGAGGCCCCTTCTGGAGATGGACATGTGGATCCCTTTCTTGGCGGTGAAAGGCGTTACTTGATGCCGGTGGTCGCGACGCCCTCGACGAGGCGGCGTTGCGAGACGATGAAGACGGCGACGGTGGGGACGAGCGTCACGACGGACATCGCGAGCATGCCGCCGTAGCTGGAGCCGCTCGCCCGGTCGACGAACGCGTTGAGACCGAGCGGCGCGGTGTAGCGCGAGTGGTCGGACAGGTAGACCAGCTGGCGCAGGAAGTCGTTGAACGTCCAGATGAACGTCAGGATCGTGGTGGTGAGCAGAGCCGGCCTCAGCAGCGGCAGGATCACGCTGAAGAACACCCGCACGTGCCCCGCGCCGTCCAGTTCCGCCGCCTCGTCCAGCTCGCGCGGGATGCCGCGGATGAACTGCACCATCAGGAAGATGAAGAAGGCGTCCGTGGCCAGCAGGTAGGGCACGACCAGCGGCAGGAACGTGTTGATCCAGTTCAGCTGGTAGAAGATCGTGTACTGGGGGATCAGGGTCGCCTGGAACGGCAGCATCATCGTGCCGAGCATCAACGCGAACCAGAACCTGCGGAACGCGAAGTCCAGGCGGGCGAACGCGTACGCCGCCACCGAGCAGGCCGCCACGTTCGCGACCACCGTGCACAGCGAGACCGTCAGCGAGTTGGCCAGGTAGAGGGTGAACGAGTTGCCGGTGGCCGTCCAGCCGGTGATGTAGTTGCTGATGGTGAAGGCGAGCGGCAGCGGGTTCATCGTGCTGAAGATCTGGTTCTCCGGCTTGAACGACGCGCCGACCAGCCAGACCATCGGGTAGATCATCGCCACGAGCACGACGATCAGCACGGCGTGCGCCCGCCAGTGGACCTGCTTCTTCTTAGTCTGCATAGTTCACCCACTTGCGGGCCGACCAGAAGTAGATCGCGGTGAAGAGGCCGATCACGGCGAACAACACCCACGCCATCGCGGAGGCGTAGCCCATCTGCATGCTGCCGAATCCCTTGAGGTACAGGTAGAGCGTGTACAGCAGCGTCGAGTCGATCGGCCCGCCGAGGCCGTTCGAGATGACGTACGCCGGCGTGAACGTCTGGAACGCGTTGATCGTCTCCAGCACGAGGTTGAAGAAGACCATGGGGGACAGCAGCGGCAGCGTGATCTTGAAGAACACCGTGAACCGGCCGGCGCCGTCGATCGCCGCGGCCTCGTAGAGGTCCTGCGGCAGCTGCTTGAGCCCGGCCAGGAAGATCAGCATCGGCGTGCCGAACTGCCAGCCGGACAGCAGCACCAGCGTCCACAGCGCGAACCGCGGGTCGCCGATCCAGTCGGCGCCCTGGACGCCGAACAGCCCGAGGAACTGGTTGACCAGCCCGTCGCGGGAGAAGATCTGCCGCCACATCACCGACACCGCGACGCTCGCGCCGAGCAGCGACGGCAGGTAGAAGGTCGCGCGGTAGAAGCCCAGCGCCTTCAGCCCGCGGTTGAGCGCGACGGCGACCAGCAGGGCCGCGGCCAGCTTGAGCGGTACAGAAGTCACGACGTACAGCAACGTGACCTTGATGGACTGCAGGTAGCGCGGGTCGGAGAACAACCGGGTGTAGTTCTCGATGCCGATCCACTGTGGAGCGGTGAGCAGGTTGAACTTCGTCAGCGACAGGTACAGCGAGTACACCATCGGGATCAGCGTGAACGCGAACAGGCCGATCAGCCAGGGCGTGAGGAACGCGTAACCCGCGAGGTTGTGCTTGTGCCGCTTCCGTTTGCGCCGCACCGGTGCTGCTGCCGGCCGGTCGTCGACCGGCGGGTCGAGCACGGCGGTGCCGCTGTTCTCCGACATGAGTGCCACTCCTGGGACGTCATCGCTGGACGGGTCGTCTGTCGATGCCACGCACGGCGCGGTTCCAGTGGTCCGTCCCAGGGAGCTGGAAAGCGCTTTCCGGGACTGTAGGAACCGGGTGGCCGACTGTCAAGAACATCTTCTGGAAACCTTGTTGCCGACCGAATCTGCTGGTTTTGTGACTTGACTTCACGTGGGTGAACAAGTTTACGTTTCATCCAACTAGGCGGGTCCCAGCCGCATCGCCCACGAGAACGAAGGGGAGGAAGAGTACTCCGGCCACGCACGCCCACCTCCGCTGACCGACCCGGGCGAGCGACCCGTGAGGAGTACCGATGACCACCGCCGCCGCGGTGTACCTGCCGAGCCAGCACGCGAGCGTGCACGACCTGCCCCACGACGACGAAGCGCTGCGAACGGTGCTCGCCGAGGCCGTGTCCGCCGCGATCGGACGGCAGCGTCCCGACGGCAACCTCGAAGATCTCGCCGCTGTCGATGACATCGGTGACATGGCTCTCGGCGTGGTGTCGTTGCTGTGTCTCAGTTGGCACCGCGGTGACCGGCGCGACACCGAACTGGTGGACGCGGCCCGCCGCGGCCTGGACTTCGTGCTGGCCGAACGGATCTTCCGGACCGACAACCCCGGCGAGCCGTTCCTGCGCGTGCGCGACAGCGGCCTGCCGTACGCCCGTTACGTGCTCGAAGCCGGCGACCACCCCTTCGGCGACTGGCCCAGCACCGTGTGGGCGCTGCTGCACGCGGTCAACGTGCTGGAGTTCGGCCGCGGCCTGATCACCGAGGCGCAGTGGACCGCGCTCGCCGACGTGGCGACGGGCTTCTGGCGCTGGCTCACCGAAGCGAGCATGTTCAACCCGCAGCAGACGGCGAACCAGGCGATCGGTGCCGTGGTGGCCGGTTTGACGCTCGGGCGCCTGTTGTCCGAAAAGTCCATCGTGGACGATGCGATGTTCCTGTACCACAGCGAGGTCAGGGCCGCCCGCGTCGTCGACCGCGGGCTGCGGCTGCCCGTCGAGCACGGCGCCGGGCACGACCAGAACTACCTGCCCATCTCGCTCACGTTCCTGGCCAGGGCCTACCAGGTGAGCGGGGAGCAGTGCTTCCTCGAGGACGGCGACGAGATCGCCCGGCACCTGGAGATGCGGCTGTCCGCCCGCGGCTTCGACTACGGCGGGCCGCGCTACAGCGAGCAGCACAGCGGGTGTGAGGGCATGCTCGGCCTGAGGTTCTTCAGCGGCCGCGTCGAGGCCGAGCTCGGCCGCTACCTCGGTGACCGCCGGGTCGCCTACTACAACGCCTCCACGCCGGGCCTGCCGAGCGGCCACTTCGCGTTCGCCACGGTGTGGTTCTTCCTCGACGAGCACCGCTGGTACCGCGCGCCGGCCGAGGCTCCCGTGCACACCCGCTACTCGCTGCGGCACGGCCGGGCGTCGGTGTCGCTGACCGGCGACCTCACCCCGTACCTGATCGATGCAGGTGCCACCGCGGTGATCGAGTCGATTGTGGACCACCAGCACGGCATCGGGCCGCTGGTGCGCTACGCCGACGGCCGCAGGACGCTGCTCACCCGGCCGCTCGGCCCGTCGCGCGTGCGGGACGTCACCGGTGACGGTCTCGGCGCCAAGCTGGTGACCAAGGCGGTCGTGTCGTGGGACCAGGTCATGCTCCCGGTGCAGCAGCTGTACGTCACCGACGGCGAACGCCTGCACCTGATCGCGGTGCTCGACCGGTCCGCGCTGCCCGTCAGCGCCGAACTGGCCTTCCTCGCCGGACTTCCCTACGCGAGCGCCGACGGGCAGCGGCAGTGCCGGATCCGGACCGTCGGCGAACCGGGTGGAAGCCCGTTCGACCTCGCCGAACCCTGGCGCGCGCTCACCACCGGCGGCACGCTGCTCGCCGGCGGGCTCGCGCTGAGTGCGGCCGCTGGTCTGCGGGTCGAGAACCCGCCGCAGGGCCCGGCGTACTTCAACAGCGCGCGCACCGCGGAGATGACCCTGGAGCAGCTGTCGTTCTGGCTGGGCGACGACCCGAGGGGCTACGGCAACCCGGACGCGGGCTGGCGGCGGGTGATCGCGACGAACCACGTGCTGGCCGATCCGATCTTCGACTCGCCGCACGGACGCGCGGTCTTCGCGCTCTGCTACGGCCCCGAGCCCGTCGCGCTGGACGTGTCGGCGGAGGAGGCCCCGGACGGCGTGCTCGTGCGCACACCGTTCTTCACGGCGCTCGTCGGGCATCCCGCCGGCGACATCGCGGGCGAGCCGGTGCTGCGCGTCGGCACACCGTGAAAGGTTAACGCTCACATCACCCCGAATTCGAGTACGTTCCCGTTTCGCTGCGTATTGTGCACCACAATCCCTGTGCCGCCACACATGTCCCTGAAGGACTGTTGGGAGCGTTAACATGACCACCGCCGAAGGGTTCGACCGCAGAACGCTGCTGCGTCGTTCGGCGATGCTGTCCGCCGGCCTGCTGATCGGCCCGACCGCACTGGACCGGGCCCTCGAGGCGAACGCCGCCGAACTGCCCACGGGCGCGGCGCCGTTCGTCGACTCCTACCGCACCAACGTGCTCGCCAACCAGACGCCGGAGACCAACGCGGCAGTCCGCGTCCTCTCGGGAATGCAGGACCTCTGGCGCACCGGAACCAGCTGGGACAACGGAGTCGTGCTCAACCGGAACGTGCTCGAAGCCAACGTCCGCCACTGCGCGCGGATCACCAGGGCGCGCACCGCCGATCAGGCCAAGCGAGCGTTCATCGTGGACCGTCAGCACCAGAGCTACGCCGCCATCGGAGGCCTCGGCCCGCTCGCCGACCTCTACAAGGCGGGAGCGAAGGCCGTCACGGGCATCACCGAGGCGCCGGACGGCACGCCGCCGTCCACTGTGGACGAGAAGCTGCCGCCGGACGCCCCGGCGGGATCGGCGCTCGGTGCGGGCTCCCCGGACTCCGCGCTGGGGCAGGTCGTCACCCTGGTCAACACGGTGCGCGGGCCGTTCGCCTCCGGCAACCCGTCGAAGTTCGCCTACCAGTACCCGCGTCCGTGGCGGCTGAGCCCGGAGAGCACGGTCGTGCCGACCGGTGAGACCGACGACTTCGGCTACCCCGTGTACCGCAGCGACGTGGTGGTCGCGCCGCAGCTGCTGCGCCAGCGCAGCACGAAGCCGGCCGAGGACGGCGGCTACCCCAGCGGCCACACCAACGCGCTGCACCTGGCGTGCCTCGCGCTGGCCTACGCGGTCCCCGAACGGTTCCAGGAGCTGGTGACCAGGGCGTTCGACCTGGCCGACATGCGGATCGTGGCGGGCATGCACTCCCCGGCCGACGTGATCGGCGGCCGGATCCTCGCGACGGCGCTCACCGCCGCCACCCTCGCCGACCCGCAGAACGCCGCGCTCAAGGCCGCCGCCAGGACGCAGGCGAGCGAGTACTTCCGCCAGCACGCCGGCGCGGAGGTGTTCGAGTACGCGCACTCGGCGGACACCGCGACCGACCCGTACGCCGATCGCGAGGCCAACGCGGCACTCGTCGCGCCGCTGCTCACCTACGGGCTGCCCAGGACCGGGCGGCGGGTGCCGATGACCGTGCCGAAGGGCGCCGAGGTGCTGCTGGAGACGAGGCAGCCCTACCTCACCGCGAACCAGCGGCGGGAGGTCCTGCGCACCACCGCTCTGCCGTCCGGGCACGCGCTGCTCGACGGAACGGAGCAGTGGGGCCGGCTGAACCTGTTCGCCGCGGCCGACGGCTTCGGCGCGTTCGACGCGGACGTGCGGGTCGAGATGGACGCGAACCGCGGCGGCTTCCACGCCGCCGACACCTGGCACAACGCGATCGGCGGCCGCGGCGGACTGGTCAAGCGGGGGAGCGGCGCGCTGACGCTCGCCGGCGCCAACAGCTACACCGGTGCCACCCGCGTCGAGGGCGGCACGCTCGTGGCCGCGTCGGCTTCCGCGCTGGGCAAGGGAGACGTCGACCTGCGATCGGGCACGCTGCGGCTGGACAACGCCGTCCGCGTGCGGAGCTATCGGCAGGGTTCGGGATCGGTGCTGGCGGTGACGGCCCGCAAGGGTGGCTGCGCACCGCTGACCGCGGGCCGCCCGATCACGCTGGGCAGCGGCAGCACCCTGGAGATCACGCTGGACAACGTGCCTGCCGGTGCCGTCGTCCCGGTGCTGGCGGCGCCGGTGCTGGTCGGCAGGTTCGCGCAGATCACGGTGGCGGGTGGCGGGCACCGGGTGGAGGCGCGCTACGGCCTGGCAGGCCTGTCGGTGCGCGTCCTGGACTAGCGCCTGCTGTCTTTGGCGCGAAAAGCACGTTGGGGCCGCCCATGGCCTGAACGTGCTTTTCGCGCCGAACAGTGTGACCGGTATGCCCGGTCGGCTCGACTTCAGCGCTCGGTCCACAAAGGACTGTTATCGAACGAGGCGTCTCCGTTCGACAACGCCGTTCGACGCTGTTCGACGACCTTGCTTGACGCTCGCGAACCCCCGATGCAGACTCCGGAAAGCGTTTTCCAGCCGATGGGGTCAGGGGTTCATGAGCGCGTTAGACGAACTGCGCCAGCTGCGGCACGGCGGCGTCCAAGTGCGCAAGCGCGACAACAAGGCGGCGTTCTGGTTCCTCGCGCCGTGGTTCGCCGGACTGATCTTCATCACCGTCGGCCCCGTGCTCGCGTCGTTCCTGCTCGGGTTCACCAAGTACAACCTGATCCAGCCGCCGAAGTTCATCGGATTCGACAACTTCGCCCGCATCTTCAGCGACGAACGGTTGCACAACGCGCTGGGCGTCACGTTCACCTACGTGCTCGTGTCGGTGCCGCTGCAGCTCGCCTGCGCACTGGGGGTGGCGCTGCTGCTCGACCGCGGGCTGCGCGGACTCGCGTTCTACCGCTCGGCGTTCTACCTGCCCTCACTGCTCGGGTCGAGCGTCGCCATCGCGGTGCTGTGGACCCAGGTCTTCGGCGCGGAAGGTCTGATCAACCGGGTGCTGAGCTTCGTCGGCATCGAGGGCAGGGGCTGGATCTCCGACCCGGACACCGCGCTGTCGACGCTGATCGTGCTGAACGTCTGGACGTTCGGCTCACCGATGATCATCTTCCTGGCGGGTCTGCGGCAGATCCCGGCGGTCTACTACGAGGCCGCCGCGATCGACGGCGCGAGCAAGTGGTCGCAGTTCTGGCGGATCACCCTGCCGCTGCTGTCACCGATCCTGTTCTTCAACCTGGTGCTGCAGATCATCCACGCGTTCCAGTCGTTCACGCAGGCGTTCGTGGTCTCCGGCGGCACGGGCGGACCGTCCGACTCGACCATGTTCTACACGCTTTACCTGTACCAACAGGGATTCAGCCGGTTCGACATGGGTTACGCGTCGGCGCTGGCGTGGTTCCTGCTCCTGATCATCGCGGCGTTCACCGCGATCAACTTCTGGGCGGCGAAGTACTGGGTGTTCTATGACGACTGATGTGCGCCGAGCAACGACGGCCCCGCTCCCGGCACCGCCGGTGACACCACCACCGGCCCGAACCTCCCTGCGGCGGCGGCTGATCGTGCCGGCCAAGCACCTGGGCCTGGTCGTCATCGGGTTCATCATGCTGTACCCGGTGCTGTGGATGATCGTCAGCTCGCTGCGGCCGGGCGACGAGATCTTCCGCAACCCCGGCCTGATCCTCGACAGCCTGCAGACCGAGAACTACACCGAGGGCTGGAACGCCCTCAACCCGTCGTTCGGGACGTACCTGCTCAACTCGACGATCCTGGTGCTGGGCTGCATCATCGGCAACCTGGTGTCGTGCTCGATGGCGGCCTACGCGTTCGCCCGGCTGAACTTCAGCGGCAAGCGGTGGTGGTTCGGCATCATGCTCGGCACGATCATGCTGCCGGTGCACGTGATCATCGTGCCGCAGTACGTGCTGTTCTCGCAGGCCGGGTGGGTGAACACGTTCCTGCCGCTGATCGTGCCGAAGATCCTCGCCACGGACGCGTTCTTCGTGTTCCTGATGGTGCAGTTCATCCGCGGCCTGCCGCGCGAGCTGGACGAGGCCGCCCGCATCGACGGCTGCGGTCACCCGCGGATCTTCGCGCAGATCGTCCTGCCGCTGATGAAACCCGCGCTGGCCACCACGACGATCTTCACGTTCATCTGGACGTGGAACGACTTCTTCACCCAGCTGATCTACCTGACGGACCCGGAGATGTACACGGTGCCCGTCGCCCTGCGCTCGTTCGTCGACTCGACGGTCGCCACGTCGTGGGGTTCCCAGTTCGCGATGAGCGTGGTGTCGCTCGTCCCGATCTTCCTCGCCTTCCTCATCGGCCAGCGGTACCTCGTCAAGGGGATCGCCACGACCGGGGGCAAGTAGCCGAAAGGAATGGACATGCTCAAAGGGGTTCGCCGTCGCACCGCGTTAACGGTCCTGGTGTCGTTGACCGCGTCGATGCTGGCGGCCTGCGGGTCCGGTTCCGAGGCCGGCGGTGACCTGACCGCGGAGCCGGTGACGTTGCGCTTCACCTGGTGGGGCGCGGACGACCGGCACAAGCGCACCCAGCAGGTCATCGACATGTTCCAGAAGAAGCACCCGAACATCACCATCAAGGGTGAGTTCAAGGAGTGGAACGGCTACTGGGACAGCCTCGCCACCACCATGGCGGCCAACGACGCGCCGGACATCATGCAGATGGACGAGCTGTACATCGCCTCCTACTCCGAGCGCGGCGCGTTGCTCGACCTAAACGAGGCCAAGAAACACCTCGACACCGCGAACTTCGACCAGAAGGCGCTCGCGACCGGTGCCGTCGACGGCAAGCAGTACGGCCTGCCGGTGGGCCTCGGCATGTACTCGATCATGGTCAACACCGACCTGCTGGCGAAGTACGACATCCCGGTGCCCGACGACACCAAGTGGTCGTGGGACGACCTGAAGAAGATCGGTGACCAGGTCTCCAAGGCCGGCGGTGGCCAGGTGTTCGGCGTGCAGTCGCCGGGCATCAACGACACCGCCGGGCTGAGCATCCGGGCGCGGCAGCAGGGCAAGTCGCTGTTCGACCAGCAGGGCAAGGTCGTCCTGCCGCCCGAGATCGCCACGCAGTACTGGCAGTACATCCTCGACCTGTCCAAGACCGGGGTGGCCGCACCGCCGTCGGTGACGATCGAGAAGGCCTCCGCCGGGCTGAACCAGTCCGCGACCGCGACCAACACCGCGGCGTTCGGCTTCTGGTGGAACACCCAGCTGACCGCGTTGACCGCGGCCAGTGGCGCCAAGCTGAAGCTGCTGCGCCTGCCCGGTGAGTCGCAGGGCAAGCCCGGCGCCTACTACAAGCCGTCGATGTTCTGGTCGGTGTCGTCGCGGTCCAAGCACCCCGCCGAGGCCGCCGCGTTCGTGAGCTTCCTCGCCAACGACGAGGAAGCGGCCAAGATCCTGCTGACCGAACGCGGCGTGCCCGCGAACCTCAAGATCCGCGACGCGATCGCGGGCCAGCTCAAGGAAACCGACAAGGCAGCCAAGGAGTACCTGGACACCGTGCCCGTCAGCGACCCGCCCCGGATCACCCCGAAGGGTGCCAGCACCCTCGACGCGATCCTCAAGCGCAAGACCGAGGACGTCCTGTTCGGCCGCACCACGCCGGACGCGGCGGCCGCGTCGTTCATCAAGGAAGTCCAGTCCGAAGTGGACGCGGCGAAGTGAGGCGCGCGGCCATCGTCGGCACGGGTGCGATCGCGACTTCGCACGCCGAGGCGTTGCGGGCGGCGGGAGAGCGGATCGAGCTCGTCGCCGTCGTGGACGTGGACGAGGCACGGGCGAACGCGTTCGCCGATGAGTGGGGCGGACCGCGCGTCTACCCCAGCCTCGCGGCGGTGCTCGACGCGGAGAAACTGGACGTGGTGCACGTGTGCACTCCGCCACGCGCACACGTGCCGCTCGCGCTCGAAAGTCTCGCCGCCGACGTGAACGTGCTCGTGGAGAAGCCGCCGGCGTTGTCGTTGAGCGAGATCGACACGTTGATCGCGGCCGAACGCGACTCGGCCGGCCGGGTGGCGACGGTGTTCCAGCACCGCTTCGGGCCCGCCGCGGTCCGCCTGCGCCGCATGATGGCGGAAGGTCTCCTCGGCCGGTCGATGGTCGCGAAGAGCGACACCCTCTGGTACCGCGGCGACGCCTACTTCGACGTGCCGTGGCGCGGGTCGTGGGACAGCGAGGGCGGCGGTCCGACGATGGGCCACGGCATCCACCAGTTCGACATGATGCTTTCGATCCTCGGCCCCTGGCAGGAGATCCGGGCGATCGCCGCCAGGCAGGCGCGGGACGTCGCGACCGAGGACGTGTCGATGGCGCTGGTGACCTTCGCCGACGGCACGGTCGCGTCGGTGATCAACTCGGTGCTGTCGCCGAGGGAGACCTCGCAGCTGCGGTTCGACTTCGAGCACGCGACGGTCGAGGTCGAGCACCTCTACGGCTACACCGACGCCCACTGGACCGTCACGCCCGCGCCCGGTCACGACGACGTCGCCGACCGCTGGCGGGAGGAGCAGTCCGGGGTCGTCAGCGGCCACGGATGTCAGCTGGCGGCGTTCCTCGACGCCCTGGACAGTGGTGAGACGCCGCCGGTGACGATGGCGGACACGCGCAACACCATGGAGTTCATCGCGGCGTTGTACGCCTCGGCGTTCACCGGAACCGCGGTGAAGGCCGGTCAGATCGGGCCGGACAGCCCGTTCTACGCGACGATGGAAGGAATCGGTGCCCCATGGGCGAACGCCCGGTGATCACTCGGCACGACGACGAGGTGCTCGTCGCGTCGGTGGGCGACGTCGAGCTCTTCACCTACGTCCACCGGCCGTCGACGCCGGCGTTCGAGGGCCCGAAGCCGTACCTGCACCCCGTGCGGACCCTGGCCGGTGACGTGGTGACGGCGTTCCGGCCGCACGACCACCGCTGGCACAAGGGCGTGCAGATGACCGCCACCGACGTGTCGGGCGAGAACTTCTGGGGTGGCAACACGTACCTGCGCGACCAGGGGTACGTGGCGCTGCCGAACGTCGGCAGCATGCGGCACGACGAGTTCACGTCCACGGACTCGGGCTTCGAGGAGACGCTGTCCTGGTTCACCGAGGCCGGCGAGAACTGGGTGCGCGAGTCGCGGTCGGTCACCGTGCGCGACGTCGAGGACGACGCGTGGACGCTGGAGTTCGCCACCACGCTGGAGAACCTCCGCTCGGAACCGCTGGTCTTCGGCAGCCCGACGACCAACGGCCGTGAGCTCGCGGGCTACACCGGCTTCTTCTGGCGCGGCCCGCGTTCGTTCACCGAGGGCACGGTCATCACCGCCGACGGCGGTTCCGGGCAGGAGATGATGGGCAAGGCGGCGCGGTGGCTCGCGTTCGTCGGTCAGCACGACGAGGTGGACCGTTCGTCGACGTTGTTGTTCATCGACCACCCGGAGAACAAGAACACCCACTGGTTCGTGCGCTCCACGCCGTTCGCGGCGGTGAACCCGTCGTTCGCGTTCTTCGACACCGTGGAGGTGGCCGCGGGCGAGTCGCTGAGCCTGCGGTACCGGCTCGTCGTGGCCACCGGTGAGTGGGACCGCGAGCACCTGGAGTCCTATGTGGAGACTCACCCGTGGTGACGCCGTTCCCCGGTGGCATCGGCATCTCCGGTCTGCGGGTCTACGACTGGCCGACGGTGGACGGGCTGTGCGGAGGATCGCCGCACGTCCACCTCACCTGCGCGGAGTGCTACTACGTGGTCGGCGGGCGGGGCAGCGTGCAGACCCTGACCCGCCGCGGTTTCGCCGAGACGCCACTGCACGAGGGCACGGTCGCGTGGTTCACGCCCGGCACCATCCACCGCCTCGTCAACGACGGCGACCTGCGCATCATCGTGATGATGCAGAACAGCGGCCTCCCCGAGGCGGGTGACGCGGTGTTCACGTTCCCGGCGCCGGTCCTGGCCGACGCGGAGGGGTACGCCGTGCGGGCGCAGGCCGGTGACGAGGAGTCCGCGCGCCGCCGCCGGGACCTGGCCCTCGAAGGGTTCCTGGAACTGCGGCAGCGGGTGGAGGCCGGAGACCACGCGGCGCTGGACGAGTTCTACGCCGCCGGCCTCGCCCTGAAGCAGGAGTCGCTGGACGCGTGGGAGAAGCGGTGGCGGGCCGGTGCGCTGGCGTCGGCCGAACGCACCGGCGAACACCTGGACCGGTTGCGGGACGGCGACCTCGGGCACCTCGCCGAGGCCGACATCCACGTGATGCGGTCGGAGGGGCCGCAACGGCTGGGCATGTGCGGGCGGCTCGACGTGCACGACCCGTCCGAGGGGAAGTCGCCGCACGACTGAGTCTGCTGGGGCTGAAGGCTTCACGGGCACAGGACGAAGGCCAGCACCGCTCCGAGCACGGCGGCGACCACGATCGTCGTCACCGTGACTGTGAGACGCCGTCTTCGCGCCGCCCGAGCCAGCCGCGGCAGCACGGTGGCCGGCACGGCCGCGGCCGGTTCGAGCGACTCCACCGCCCACTTCGCGGGCACGCGGGACAACAGACCCGCCGTGCCCGCGAGCCGGCCCACCTCGTGCTCGCACGGCGGGCACAGGGCGAGGTGGCGTTCGTAGACCTGCCGGTCACCGGGAGGCAGCGAGCCCAGCACGTACGCCACGTCCCACTCGCGGTACGGGCACGTCACCGCCCGGTCACCCCGTTCTCCTCCAGCGCGAGCCGCAGCGCGCGCAGGCCGTAGTGCAGGCGCGACCGCACCGTTCCCGGCGGCACCTCCAGGGCGTCGGCGAGCTCCGCGATCGACTCGCCCCGGAAGTACGCCCGCACGATCACCACCTTGTGCTCGGGTTTGAGCTGGGACAACGCGTCGGCGATCAGCCACGAGTCGAGCGTCGTGTCGGTCTGGTCGCACCGGGACTGTTCCGGCACGCGGGCCGACCCGATCTCCCAGCGGGCACGGGCGCTGCGGCGTTCGTCGATGGCGAAGTTGCGCGCCACGGCGTAGAGCCACGCCTTCGACGCCGTGATGCCCTGTTCGAGGATCGAGGGATTGCGCCACGCCCGCAGGAGGGCTTCCTGGACGACGTCCTCGGCGAGTTGCTCGTCACCGGTGAGGCGGAGCGCGTAACGCCAGAGCGCGTCGGCGTGACCGTCGTGCAGTGCGCGCAGCAGAGTGCTGTGATCGTTGATGACGCACCGCCTAGTGCCGGAAATCCGGCGTGCGTTTGGCCAGGAAGGCCGCTGTGCCCTCGCGCATGTCGTCGGTGGTGAACGTCCGCCGGAACGCGTCGAGCTCCACGCGCAGACCGTCGTCGACACCGAGACCGTCCACCTCGTTGATCACCGACTTGCAGGTGGCGACCGCGGTGGGGGAGTTGGCGGCGATGTCGGCCAGCACCAGGCGGGCGGCGGCGAACATCTCCTCGCGGGTGTCGAACACCGCGTTCACCAGCCCGAGCCGGCAGGCTTCCTCGGCGTCGACCCGGCGCCCCGAGTAGATCAGCTCGCGCGCCTTGGCCACACCGACCCGGCGGAACAGCCGGACGCAGCCGCCGAAGCCGGGAATCAGGCCCAGCAAGACCTCCGGCTGCCCGAACACCGCTTTGCGGGTGGCGTAGACGAAGTCGCACGCCATGGCCATCTCGCAGCCGCCGCCGAGCGCGAACCCGTCGACGCACGCGATCACCGGTACTCCGAACCGTTCGATCAGCCGGGTCACCTCCTGGCCCAGCGCACCGAACGCCTCGCCCTCCTCCGGTGTCATGGCGGCCATCTCGCGGATGTCGGCGCCCGCGATGAACGCCGGGCCCTCGGACCCCGTGAGCAGCACCGCGCGCGGTCCCGTGAGGTGGCTGAAGAGGTGGCGCAGTTCGGAGAGGGTCTGCTGGGACAACGCGTTGCGCGCGGGTGGGCGGTGCACCGTCACCGTCAGCACGCCGTCGTGCTCGTCGAGTACGAGCGTCTGATAGTCCACAGTGGTCTCCTCACGAGTCCCAGATCGCGCCGTAGGCCGGAATTCCCCTCGACTCCAGCTCCTCGACGACGTGCCACGTGGTGGGTTTGTTCGAGATGCAGATGACCGCTTCGGCGTCGAACCGCCGACAGGCGTCGTACGCGAGCGCGACCAGGTCCGGCTTGCCCTGGCTCTCGGTGTCCCAGACGACGGCGTCGGGCTGCACGCCGAGGATCTCGTCGACGAGTGCGTCCCCGTAGGTGCGGCGCGGGTTGCGGGTCGACCACACCAGCACCGACGGCGTGTCACCGGCCAGCAGGTGGGGCAGGCACGGGCCGATGCCGCTGCCGGTGGCGACCCACACCACCCTGGTGAACAGCTTGTCGATGTTGCCGACGCCCGCGGTCGGGATGCCCTTGACCCACACGTGACTCGGCTGGTCGGCGATGAACTTCGCCGTCCAGTCGCCCGCGCGGGAGATGGTGAGCCGGAAACCGCTGCGGCCCGGCGCCGGGACGTTGGCGAAGGAATGCCATTCCAGCAACGGGTTGCGGCTCACCGTCGTCGACGAGCCCGCGAACGGCGTGACGCCGTGGTCGAACGACACGAGCGCGACGTGCGGTGACGGGCTGACGATGTGCACCGGCACCCGCCGCAGTCTCAGCCACGGCAGGACCACGCTGGCCACCACGACGGCGAGCGGCCAGAGGAAGACCGGGTTGGACACCGCCGCCAGCACCCCGAACAGCACGAGCACCGACCAGCCGCCGAACCGGTGCGCCCGCTCGAACAGGTCGTGGTGCTTGGCCCGCAGGCGGGGGAGCGCCAGCACCACCAGCGTCACGAGCAGAGCCGTGATCATCCAGGTCAGCGCGAGGACGAACGGCGGTCCGCTCGTCGTGGCCGCGACGACGAGGAACCAAGCGGTGGCGCAGATCGCCGCACCGACGTGCAGGCCGCCGAAGTGGTAGACCTTGCCCAGCGTCCAGCGGATCCGCAACGGCCAGTGCTTCGGCGCGCTGGTGGCGAGCCAGAACAGCAGGTTGATCACGAGCTGCTGGCGGATGAGGGCGGCGAGCGTCAGGTTGGCGACCACCAGCGCGGTGGCCCGGTCGGTGTCACCGCTCCACCACCCGAGAAAACCGAGGTTGACCAGCACGACGAGAGCGACGAGCCGGTTGTGGTGGGTGAACGGCCGGCGGCGCAGGAGCGTGCGCCACGAGCGGTCGGCGGGCGGGAGCGCAACGGCGTGAACTGAGGTCATGCCACCGTTTCCTTCTGTCCGTCCAAACGCGACAGCAGTGCCCGCCGGTCGACCTTGCCGCGGTCCGTCGTCGGCAGCGTGTCGACCGGCACGATCAGCGTGGGCACGCAGTAGTACGGCAGCCGTTCCGCGACTGCCCTGCGGGCTTGCTCCGGCACCGCGCTGGCCGGGCTGATGAACCCGACGAGCTTGCCGTTGTGCAGCAACGTCGTGGCCCGGCTGCAGTCCACCGCGCCCTCCAGCGCCGACGTCACGGCGTCGAGCTCGACCCGAAACCCGCGGACCTTCACCTGGTCGTCGGTGCGGCCGTGGTGCTCCAGCTGGCCGTCGCGCGTCCACCGCCCGAGATCGCGGGTCCGGAACATCAGGTGGTCACCGCCCAGGAACGGGTCCGGCCGGTAGCGCGCGTCCGTCAGCTCGGGATCTCCCAGGTATCCCGCCGTCACGCACTCACCACCCGCCCACATCTCGCCGACCTCACCGATCCGGCACGGCCGCAGGTCCTCGTCGAGCACGTACACAGTGGTGTTCGGCACGGGCCTGCCGATGGTCAGCGGGCCGCCGGGCTCGTAGCGCTGGACCGTGTTGACGATCGTGACCTCGGTGGGCCCGCACGCGTTGTGGAAGGTGGCATGCCGTGCCCACGACTCGGCCAGTGACTGAGGGCAGCGCTCACCGGCCACCGCGACCGTCCGAACTCCCTTGCACACGACGGGATCCAGCGACGCCAGCACGCTGGGCGTGGCGATGACCACGTCCACCGTGCTCGCCGTCGCCTCGATGTCGCTGCCGCGGACGACGAGCGTGCCGCCCTGGGCCAGCGTGCCGAGGACCTCCCACATCGCCATGTCGAAGGCGATGTTCAGCAGTTGCGACACCCTGGTGCCGGGCCTGACGCCGAGGCATCCGGGCGCGGTCAGCAGGACGTTGCACAGGTTGGCGTGCGTGACCTGCACCCCGTTCGGACGTCCCGTCGTGCCGGAGGTGAAGATGACGGCGGCGATCGCGGAGTCCTCGGTGATGGTCCGGTGGAAGTCGTCCGAGTGCGGCACACGGTCTATCGCGATGATCGTGCCGAGGTTCTCGGGCAGCGCGGGCTCGTGCTCGCTGGTGGTGAGCACGAAGTCGATGCGCGCGGTGCGGACGATGTGTCGCAAGTGGACTTGCGGTGCGATGCGCACGTCCTGTGGGACGTAGGCCGCACCTGCCTTGAGCGCGCCCAGTATGCCGACGACCATCGAGATCGACCTGGTGAGGAACAGTCCGACGCGGTCACCGGGACGCACTCCGGCGCGGGTGAGGAACTCGGCGAGCAGTTCCGCTCTGCGGTCCAGTTCGGCGTAGGTCACGGACTCGCCGAGATGCTCCACGGCGGTCAGGTCCGGATGCAGCAACGCCTGTTTCTCCACGGCGTGGTGGATGTGGTGGAACGGTGGTGTCCGGACAGGTCCGGCGCCGAACGACTGGAACAAGGCGCGGTCCACCGGCGGCAGATCGCGCAGGGCGGAGTCCTGGAACACGGCATTCACTGCGGGTGCCCTTCCATGAGCGAAGCGCGGTCACCCGTTCTGAACGAGACACCCCCTCAGTTTGTTCACGCCCTGTCGAACCGTCGTCGAACCGCTGTCGAACGGACGAACCCGTTGTGCCACAAGGACTCTTTACTGGACGGTGGAAAGATGAGAAACGCGGCGAGCACTTCGTGTTCACTTGTCCGTTCGTGTGAAACCCGCGAAGTCCACATCGGACGGACGCCGCGCGCGAAAAAGGGGTGACCCCGGAGATCCGGGGCCACCCCTTCCCATCAGGCACCCGCCGGTTTACCCGACCAGGCCTCCTGCGACGTCAGCGGCCGCAGCGTGAGCGTGTACTCGTAGGTGGAGTCGGGACGGACCTGGCTGCGCTGCCGCACCGGGTTCGGCGTGTCACCGACACCGGTCACGGCGTGGTCGGCGTGCAGGGTGAAGTACCCCTTGTTGCGCTGCAACATGAACGGGTACGCGGCCCGCTCGAGGTCGTCGTACTGCATCACGCTGACCTCGCGAGCGCCCGACACCAGCAGGCCGGACGTGCGGCCGTCGGTGAGCAGCGCCCACCGGGTGTCGGTGTGGTTGCCGTGGTCCTGCGGACGGTGGTACTCGACGTACTGGTCGGCCACCGAGCTCGAGTGCACCCCGATCGGCGTGCCGTCCTTGCGGTCGACGTAGCTCTCCGCCTTCCGGCCGTACCAGGTGAACTCCGAGTACCGGTCCGGAACCGACAGCTGGACGCCGATGCGCGGCAGGTAGGGCAGTGTCCGCATCGAACCCTGCGGCGTCACCCGGTGGCCGAGCCGCAGCACACCGGTCGAGTCCACCGAGTACACCATCGTCTGGTCGAACCACGCCCCGGTCACGCCGGGCGCGGCGACCTTGCTGTCCACGACGATCCGGGTCGTCTTGAGACCGTCCTTCTCGACCCGCACGCCGGCCACGGTGGTCTCCAGCCGGTCGAGGCCCGCCTTGCGCCAGTCCTCGCCTTCGGCACGGCCCCACGTGTACGTCTCGTTGCTGATCGGCGCGCGCCACGCGTCGAGCTTCGGGCCGCTGGCGAGCAGCTCCCTGCCCCACGATTTGATGGAGGTGAGCACACCGGACTTCTTGTCGACCGTGTAGGTCGTACCGGCGGCGGACGCGGTGACCTTGTTCGCGTCCTCGTGGGTGAACACGACGAGCCAGTCGAGCGGTGCCTTGTCGAGGCCCGGCACCCGGCTGCCGCCCAGCGGGAACTGGTCGTGGGCGAGCACGTGCCCGCCGTGCTGGACCGTCTCGACGGTCAGGAACCGTTCGCGGTCGGCGTCGTTGACCGGCACCGGCAACGAGATCGGCGCGGTCGTGGCGGCCGCGACCCGCAACGGCCGTTCGCCGCTCTTGACCGTCCGCGAGCCCTCGGTGACCCGCCACCGCAGCGTGAGGTCGTCGGTGCCGGTGAACTGCCGTTCGTTGGTCACCGACAGCGCGCCGCCGGAGTAGGCGAACCGGATCGGCTGGTGCGCCCACGCCATCTGCAGCGTCTCCGGCTGCGGCGTGCGGTCGGTGTTGACCAGACCGTCCACACCGGACAGCGTCGAGCCGTAGGCGAAGTGCGTGCCGCGTTCCTGCACGCTGTCGAAGTCCAGCGCCAGCACGGCACCGCCCACCGGAGTGGCGGCGTTGAGCTCGGTCGCAGACAGCGCCCGGTCGTAGATCCGCACGTCGTCGACGTCACCGCGGGACAGCAGGCCGACCGTGGACGGGTCGTTCCACGACATCTCGAAGTCGCGGCCGATGTTCACGTCCGCCGCCGAGTAGTCGATCGTGCCCGTGAACGGCAGCGTGCCGACCTCGGCGCCGTCGAGGTAGAGCCGCAGCGCGGTGCCGTCGTAGGTGCCGCTCACCCGGTGCCACTTGCCGTAGAAGTCGGCCGGCACCTTCGCCTGCACGGCCCGCCAGGTGCCGCTGTGGATGAAGAACTCGAGTGTCGTCTCGTTCTTCATCTTGAGCGTCCACTGGTGGTCGCCCTTGGCGATGATCGGGAACTGGCCGGTCCACCTGCCCGGCTTGACCCACGCGTCGAGCGTCAGCGCCGTGCCGGTGATGTCGAGCTTGCGGTCGCGGTAGACCTCGACCCAGTCGTCCAGGCCGGACAACGACAACGCCTTGCCGCGGTGGCCGTCGACGAGCTTCGGCGCCCCGGCGAGCATCGCGGTGATGTTGTTGCCGGACGTGTCGGGCGCGATGCGGGTCTTCTGCTTGATGTTCTGCTCGGCCCAGTCCCAGATGAAGCCGCCCTGGGTCTGCGGGTTGGCGCGGATGATCTCCCAGAACTCCCGGAAGTTGCCCAGGCTGTTGCCCATCGCGTGCGCGTACTCGCCGAAGATCAACGGCTTGGTCGTGCTCTTCGCCTGCTCGGCGAACCGTTCCGGCGACGGGTAGCGCGGGCCCCACACGTCGGCGAACGGCGCGTCACCGTCGGGGTTGTTCGACTGGTGGTAGATCGGCCGTGACGGGTCGGCGGCCTTGACCCACTTGGCCATCTCGTAGTGGTGCGCGCCGAGCCCGGCCTCGTTGCCCGTGTCCCACAGGAAGACGCTCGGGTGGTTCTTGTCCCGCTCGACCATGCCGATCATGCGGTCCATGAACGTGTCGCGCCACTCCGGCTGGTTGGCCTGGCACCACCGCGAGCAGTTCTCGTGGTTGTGGGTCTCGATGTCGACCTCGTCGTCGATCCAGATGCCGGCCTTGTCGGCGAGGTCGTAGAAGTACGGGTCGCTCGGGTAGTGCGAGGTGCGGACGGCGTTGACGTTGAGCTGCTCCAGCAACGCCACGTCGCGTTCCTGGGCCTTGCGCGGCACGTGCCGGCCGTGCTCGGGGTCGGTCTCGGCGCGGTTGACGCCCTTGAACAGCACGCGCTTGCCGTTGACGAGCAGCGTCTTGTTCTTGATCTCGATCTTGCGGAAGCCGGTGGTGTCACTGGTGATGTGCGTGACCTTGCCGTCGGGCGCGGTGAGCGTCAGCACGACGGTGTAGATGTTCGGCGTCTCGTCGGTCCACTTGGCGGGGTTGCGCACCGGCACCGTGATCCGGGCCGTGCTGCCGTCGGTGTCCTGGCCGGCCGAAGCGACCTCGGTACCCTTGGCGTCACGCAGGCTGGCGGTGACCTTGTGCGTGCCGGTGGTGCCGCCGGGCTTGTGGCCGAGCTCGACGTCCGCGGTGAGCGTCGCGTCGGTGTAGGTGGCGTCCAGATCGGTCTTGAGCGTGACGTCCTGGATGTACGTGGCGGGCGTCGAGTACAGCGACACCGAGCGGAAGATCCCGCTGTAGCGCCACTGGTCGTAGTCCTCCAGGTAGGAACCGGCGCTCCAGCGGTGGACCTGCACGGCGACCTTGTTGCGGCCGGGCCGCAGCGCGGAGGAGATGTCGAACTCGGCCGGGGTGTAGCCGCCCTGGTCGTAACCGACGTACTTCCCGTTGACCCACACGAAGTAGCCCGACGTGACGCCTTCGAAGCGCAGGAACGTCTCGCGCTTCGTCCAGCTGGCCGGCACGTCGAAGTCGCGGACGTACGCGCCGGTCGGGTTGACGTCGCGGGGGACGCGGGGCGGGTCGTCCGGCTGCACCTCGGTGGCGATGTTGCGGAAGATCGGGTGGTCCAGGCCGTCGGTCTGCCAGGTGTGCGGCACGGTGACCGTGCGCCAGCCGGACGTGTCGTAGTCGTTGGCGTAGAACCGGGCCGGAACGTCGGCGGGCTTGTCCGCCATGGAGATCCGCCACTTGCCGTCGAGCGTCTGCGTGAACGGCGTGCGCTCGTCCCCGCGCACGGCCCCGGCGACGTCGGCCTGGGGGAGCAGCAACGCGTGGTGCGGCTCCTGTCCCTCGGCGATCTTGCGCGGATCTTCGAGATAGGTGTGCACGTCAGGCGGAGGATCGACGGCGGCGGCGATCGGGGTCATCGAACCTGCCGCAACCAACATGACTGTTGCAAGAACAATCGCGCGCCGCACGCTGAACCTCCATGTTCAGACAGAAATGAACACAAGTGAACAGATTGCGGTCGAACGCGACAAGGGGCCGCGAGGTCCACGCCCTTCACAGGTTCGAGCGGTGTTATCGAACGACGACTGTCTTGCGTTCGATTTTGTTCGACTGCACGCTGCCGATCAGCAGGCCCCCTCGACGAAGAGGACGTGCAAGATGAAACGCAGAACAGCGCCGGTCGTGCTGGCGGCCGCGGTGCTGCTGGCGTCGGTGGCAGTGCCCGGAAACGCGGCACCCCTGGCGGCACCGACCGTCAGCCTCGTGGGCGACACGCTGCTCGATCCGTCGGCGCTGTACTTCGTCTCGTACGACGGGGTGGTGAACAACAACTCGTTCCAGCAGGACGCGATCGTGACGTACATGGGGCGTCAGTACGCCACGTGGTACACCGGGAGCCGCAACGCCGTGATCGCGCGCCGGAGCCTCGGCAGCACGCGGTGGGAGACCGTGGTCCTGCCGCACCAGCTCAGCGTCGACGACTCGCACAACGTGATCTCCATCGGGATCTCCCCGCAGGACAACACGATCCACGTCGCGATGGACACGCACAACACGCGGTTGTTCTACTTCCGCTCCAAGCCGGGCCTCGCGATCGGCGCGCAGCCGTGGACCGCGGAGTCCTTCGGCGCGGTCGGGCGGACGCTGGGCGGCGTCGAGCTGGGGTCGATGACGTACCCGCAGTTCGTCGTGACGCCTGAGGGCAGGCTGCAGTTCAGCTACCGCACCGGTGGTTCGGGCAACGGCGTCAACGAGCTGGCCGAGTACTCCGGCGGCACGTGGAGCAAACTCGGTGGCTGGTCGTCCGCGACCGGGTCGTACACCGGGCCGAACGGCGTCGTGTCGAACACCCGCAACATGTACCTGCACGGCCTGAACTACGACCGGAGTGGACGGCTGCACGCCGCTTTCACCTGGCGTGAGGGCAACACGGGCGTGCTGTGCAACTCCGGCGGGCTGACCAACCACGACACCGGCTACGTCTACAGCGACGACCGCGGGCGGACGTGGCGCAACGGTGCCGGCACCGCGGTGGGCACGACGGGGTCCAGCCCCGTGACCGTCAACTCGCCCGGCCTGGTGGTCGACCCGCTCGACCCGAACCACGGCCTGATGAACCAGGAGAGCCAGGCCGTGGACGCCGACGGCCGCCCGCACGTGGTGATCAGCTACGTGCCGGGCCGGTTCACCCAGTGCGTGTCGAACTACGCGCAGCAGCGCGCCCAGTACGGCCGCACGTTCCACGTCTTCCGCGGTGCGGACGGCAAGTGGACCAAGATGGAGGTTCCGATCGCGCCGAACCACACGCAACGCACCAAGATCGTGCTCGACCGCAACGACAACGCGTACCTGGTGATGCCGCGCGGCAGGATCGTGGCGGCGAGCAAGGCGAGCGGCTGGACCGACTGGACGACGGTGTTCGACCGCCCGTCGCTGCAGGCGTTCGGTGAGGTCAACGTCGACACGTCCCGTGTCGCGTCGCTGGGGATTCTGTCGGTGCAGTACCAGCAGACGTCCAGCGGCACCACGCCGTCCCCGATCCGCGTCGCCGACTTCCGGCTGGGGGCCTGACGTGGCGAGACTCCTGCTCGCCGCCGCTCTCGTCGCGGCCGGTCTCACCGTCCCGGCCGCGGCGGCCGCGGAACCGTTGCCGCAGAACGGGATCACGGTCCGCATCGACCCGTCCTACCAGCAGCCGGAGTTCGAGGGCTGGGGAACGAGCCTGGTCTGGTTCGCCAACGCGACCGGCGGCTATCCCGAGCCGATCCGCCGCAAGCTCGTCGACCTGCTGTTCGGTGACGACGGCCTGCGCCTGAACATCGCGCGGTACAACATCGGCGGTGGCAACGCGCCCGACGTCCGCCAGGACTACATGAAGAGGGGCGCGACGATGGAGGGCTTCTGGAAAGCCCCTCCCGGCACGACGCGCACCGACGTGGACTGGTGGCGCGCGGACAACCCCGGCCACTGGAACCTCGACGCCGACGCCAACCAGCGCTGGTGGATCGACCAGGTCAAGCGCAAGGTCACGAAGTGGGAGGCGTTCAGCAACTCGCCCCCGTGGTTCCAGACCGTCAGCGGGTACGTCTCCGGCGGTTTCGACGCGAACACCGACCAGATCCGCCGGGACCGCGTCGACGACTTCGCCACCTACCTGGCGCGCGTCACGCAGCACATCGAACGCTCGCACGGCATCAAGTTCGACACGCTGGCGCCGCTGAACGAGCCCAACACGAACTACTGGGGCACGCAGCTCGGCCCGGACGGCCAGCCGACCGGTGGACGTCAGGAGGGCGCGCACGCCGGACCCGAGCTGCAGCAGGAGGTTCTGCTCGCCACGCGACGTGCGCTCGACCAGCTCCGGTCGCGCGTGAAAGTGTCCGCAATGGACGAAACCAACCCGGGCACGTTCGTGCGCAACTGGAACGGCTACGGCCCGGCGCGGGACGTGATCGACCAGCTCAACGTGCACACCTACGGCACGGGCCAGCGCACCAGCGTGCGCGACATCGCCAAGGGCGCCGGCGAGAAGCTCTACATGAGCGAGGTCGAGGGCACCTGGGGCAACGGCACCACCGACTACACCGGCATGGAACCCGGTCTGGGCATCGCCACCCGGATGCTCGAGGACATCCGCGAGCTCGAACCGTCGGCCTGGGTGTTCTGGCAGCCGATCGAGGACTCGATCCCGCAGCAGGCCGCGGGCAAGAACTGGGGCAGCGTCCACGTCCCGTTCGACTGCACGGCTTCCGACACCCTGGAGACCTGCCCGATCAGGACGAACTCGAAGTTCAACACCATCCGCAACTTCACCCACTTCGTCCGGCCGGGGGACAGGTTCGTCAAGACCGACGATCCGTCCAGCGTCGCCGCGGTGAAGCGGTTCGGCCTGGACGCGACCGTGGTGCACGTGAACAACGGCAACACCGAACGCACGGTGACCCTCGACCTCTCCCGGTTCGGTCTCGTGTCACCGCTGGCGAAGGTGACACCCGTCGTCACGAACGCGGCCGGTGCCCTCGTACGCGGCAAGCCCATACCAGTCACAGGAAAGGCCGCGACGCTCGCGGTTCCGGCGAAGTCCGTCACCACGTTCCTCGTCGACGGCGTGGCCGGGGTGTCCGGCGACGCCGCGCTCGTCCAGCCCGGTCACGTGTACCGGATCGGTGCGGGCGGCAAGTCGATCACGCCGTCCGACGACTGGTCGAAGGCCGTCCTGCGCACCACCGACACCACCAGCGCGCGACAGCTGTGGTCGGTGCGGAAGCTGGGCCACGGCAACGGGAACCGGGAGCGCTACGAGATCGTCAACGCGGTGACCGGTACCCGGCTGGCCGCGTCGGGTGAGGCCGTCGTCCTGCAGTCCGGGGACACCGCCGCGCAGTGGATCATGTCCACGACCGGTGAGGGCACCTGGACGTTCGTCAACGCCGCCACCGGCACGCTGATCGAGGCGGCCGGCGAGACCGTGGCCGCGAAGACCCCGACCTCGGGTGCGAGCCAGCGGTGGACCCCGGTCGACGAAACCGTGCTGCGGACCCAGGACGCCGCCGTGTTCACGGTGCCGAAGCTGCGGCCGGTGCTGCCGCAGACCGTGACACCGGTGCACCCGGACGGGCCGCGAGGCGCTCTGCCGGTGGTGTGGAACGTTCCGCCGGACCTGATGTGGGAACGCCCCGGCACCGTGCGGGTGCACGGCACGGCGACGGACGTGCTGGGGCGCAAGCACTCCGCGCTGGCCGTGGTCACCGTCGACACGATCGCCTCGACCCTGCCCGCCCGTGCGAGGACCTACGTCGGCGGACGGCCGGAACTTCCGGTCACCGTCACGGGAATCGGCAGGCGTGGCGGCAAGGCCGAGCTCCCCGTCACGTGGGACGCGGCGGTGTTCGACCACGTCGGCACGGTCACGGTGAACGGACGTGCCCAGGTCGTCGACGGCAGCACCGTCGCCGCCACGGCCGTCGTCGAGGTCACCGAACCCGTCGAGGTGAACGCGGCACCGGACGCGACGGTCGCGGCGACGTACACCGAGTCCGGCTACTCCGCGGACCGCCTGCGCAACGGCGTCACAGAGGAGAAAGCGTGGTCGAACTGGAGGTCCGGCACGAAGAATCCGTCCGACACGATCACGTTCACCTTCCAGAAGGCACGGGATCTCACGCGGGTCGCGGTGCATTCCTACCGCGACGGTGACGGTGGAATCGCCAAGAGCCTCAAGGTTCAGGTGCGCACGGCCGACGGCACCTGGGCCGACGCGAGCGGCGAGGTCGAGGTCACCGGCCTGGTGACGGACGTGGTGCTGAACCCCTCACCTCCCGCGACCGCAGCCAGGGTCGTGCTGAACGCCCGTCCGTCCGGCTACCTCACCCTCGGTGAGATCGAGGTGTTCGCCAAAGCCCCCAGCCCCTGATCTGGCCGCACGCGGGGCCCTCCCGTACGGCAGGAGCGTACGAAAGCTCCCCGCGTGGCTCACCCGGAAGTGTAATTCGACCACGAACAGCGGTCGAATCGACTCGAAAATGTCAGTGCTGATTGAACTGAGGAGAGCGCCGCCGGACACTTCGCGAAAATAGCCGAGAAGGGATTTCTCGATGCGGAGAGCTCTCGCAGGCGCACTGGCGGCGGTGACGACGGCCGCGCTCGTCGTGGTGGTACACGCGGCGGGCGCGGACCGTTCCGCGGCCGCGGCCGAGACCTACTCGTGGGGCAACGTCGAAATAGCGGGCGGCGGGTTCGTCCCCGGAATCGTGTTCAACCAGAGCGAACCGAACCTGGTGTACGCGCGCACCGACATCGGTGGCGCGTACCGGTTGAACCCGCAGACGAACAGGTGGATCCCGCTGCTCGACCACGTCGGACTCGACAACTGGGGCCTCAACGGGGTCGCGAGCCTCGCGACCGATGCCGTCGACCCGAACCGCGTGTACGTCGCCGCCGGCATGTACACCAACAGCTGGGACCCCAACAACGGCGCGATCCTGCGCTCGTCCGACCGCGGCACCACCTGGCAGGCCACGCCACTGCCGTTCAAGCTCGGCGGCAACATGCCCGGCCGGGGCATGGGGGAGCGGCTCGCGATCGACCCGAACCGCAACAGCGTGCTGTACTTCGGCGCGCCCAGCGGCAAGGGCCTGTGGCGCAGCACGGACTTCGGCGCGACCTGGAACAAGGTCACGGCGTTCCCGAACGCGGGCAACTACGTCCAGGACCCCAACGACCCCAACGGTTATCTCACCGACAACCAGGGCGTGCTGTGGGTGACGTTCGACCCGCGCACCGGATCGGCCGGCTCGGCGACGCAGACCATCTACGTGGGTGTCGCGGACAAGGAGAACAACGTCTACCGCAGCACGAACGGCGGCACGACGTGGGAACGGGTGGCCGGGCAGCCGACGGGTTTCCTGCCGCACAAGGGAGTTCTCCAGGGCGACACGCTCTACCTCGCCACCAGCGACACCGGCGGTCCCTACGACGGCGGCAAAGGTGACGTCTGGAAGCTCAACACCGCGACCGGCGCGTGGACGCGGATCAGCCCGGTGCCGTCGACCAGCGCCGACAACACGTTCGGCTACAGCGGCCTGACCGTCGACCGCAAGAAGCCCGGCACGCTCATCGTCGCCACGCAGATCGCGTGGTGGCCGGACGTGACGTTCTTCCGCAGCACCGACTACGGCGCCACCTGGACGCGGATCTGGGACTGGACCAGCTATCCGAACCGCAGCTTCCGCTACAAGATGGACATCAGCGCCTCGCCGTGGCTCGACCTCGGCGCGAACCCCGCACCGCCGGAGGTGTCCCCGAAGCTGGGCTGGATGACCGAGTCGGTGGAGATCGACCCGTTCAACTCCGACCGGATGATGTACGGCACGGGCGCGACGATCTACGGCACCACCGACCTCACGGCGTGGGACCGCGGCACCCAGTTCACGATCAGGCCGATGGCCGCCGGGCTCGAGGAGACCGCGGTGAACGACCTGATCAGCCCGCCGTCGGGAGCGCCGTTGATCAGCGCGCTCGGCGACATCGGCGGCTTCCGGCACGACCGGCTGGACGCGGTGCCCGCCAGGATGTTCACCCAGCCCTACTTCACCACCACGCGCAGCCTGGACTTCGCCGAGCTGACCCCCGCGACGATGGTGCGGGTCGGTGACTTCGACAAGTCGAGCAGGCCCAACGACAACCGCGTGGCGTTCTCGACCGACGGCGGCGCGAACTGGTTCCAGGGCCAGGAACCCGGCGGTGTGACCGGTGGCGGCACGGTGGCCGCGGCGGCGAACGGCAGCAGGTTCGTCTGGAGTCCCACAGGCGCCGCTGTGCACTACTCCGTCGGCTTCGGCAACTCCTGGACGGCCTCGACGGGCATCCCGGCGGGCGCGGTCGTGGAGTCGGACCGGGTGAACCCGATGAAGTTCTACGGGTTCTCCGCCGGGAAGTTCTACGTGAGCACCAACGGTGGCGCGACGTTCACCGCCACGGCCGCGAGCGGGCTGCCGGACTCGGCGCGGTTCAAGGCCGTGGCGGGCAGGGAAGGCGATGTCTGGCTCACCGGCACGGGCGGGCTGTGGCGCTCCACGGACTCCGGCGCGAGCTTCGCGAAGGTCTCCGGGGTGGCGAGCTCGCTGAACATCGGCTTCGGCAAGGCCGGGGCCGGACGCACCTATCCCGCGCTGTACCTGATCGGCGAAACCGTTGGGGTGAAGGGCGTTTTCCGGTCGGACGACACCGGCGCGAGCTGGGTGCGGATCAACGACGACCGCCACCAGTACGGCAACATCGGGGACGCGATCACCGGTGACCCGCGGGTGTACGGCCGCGTCTACCTCGGCACCAACGGCCGCGGTGTCGTGCTCGGTGAGATGACCGGAACTCCGCCCATCACAACGACGACGACCACCACAACCACGACTACTACGACGACGACCACGACCACGACGGGTCCGCCGCCGGGGACGGGGTGCGCGGTCAAGTACACCGTGCCGCACCAGTGGCAGGGCGGATTCCAGGGCGGCGTCGACATCACCAACACCGGATCGACGGCCATCAGCGGCTGGACTCTCAAGTGGACGTTCGCCAACGGCCAGGTGATCACCCAGCTGTGGAACGGGAAGCACACCCAGACCGGTGTGGCGGTGACGGTCACCGACCAGGGCTACAACAAGGACATCGCACCGAACGGGACCGTCGGCTTCGGGTTCACCGCGAGCTGGACGGGCACGAACACCAAACCGGTGTCGTTCACGCTCAACGATCGGCCGTGCGCGATGCCGTGATCCAGGATCGCCCAACCGCGGGTCAGGACCGCTGTGCACGTTCACAGCGGTCCTGACCCGTTTTCGTCGTCGAATTCGGTCGAAGGTCCGATCGCGTTGTGTTCGATTTATTCGACGCTAATGTTCCTCGTGATGAAACGTTTCAATTTCGTAGAAGGGCGAGGGCCATGAAAAAGATCACGCGAGCGCTCGGGACAGCGCTCGCCGCGATCCTCGTCGCGGGCGGTGTTCCCGCGCTCGCGGTCGGAACAGGGCCGGATCGCGGGCTCGTCAGCATCCGGTCGGTCCACGGCGACGGCAACTTCGTCTCGTGGCGGCTGCTCGGCTCCGACGCCGCGGACGTGGCGTTCAACGTCTACCGCGACGGGGTGAAGGTCAACCGCGCGCCGGTGACGACGGCGACGAGCTACCTCGACGCGGGAGCGCCCGCGACCGCGTCCTACTCGGTGCGTCAGGTGAGCGGGGGAGGCGTGGAATCGGCGGCCACGCGGTCCGTCGGCACTCTGGCGACCAGCAGGGACGTGCCGATCCAGAGCCCGGGATCCGGCTACGTGGCGAACGACGCGTCGGTCGGTGACCTGGACGGCGACGGCGAGTACGAGGTCGTCCTCAAGTGGGATCCCGCGGACGCCAAGGACAACTCGCAGGCCGGCCGCACGGGCAACGTGTACCTGGACGCGTACAAGCTCAGCGGCACGCGGTTGTGGCGCATCGACCTCGGACGCAATATCCGCGCCGGCGCGCACTACACGCAGTTCCAGGTCTTCGACTACGACGGCGACGGCAGGGCCGAGATCGCCGTGAAGACCGCGGACGGCACCCGGTCGGGCACCGGGCAGGTGATCGGCAACGCGAACGCCGACCACCGCAACGCGGACGGCTACGTCCTGGCCGGGCCCGAGTTCCTGTCGGTGTTCCGCGGCACGGACGGCGCGGTGCTCGACACCGAGAACTACGTGCCACCAAGGGGAAACGTCTCGTCGTGGGGCGACAGCTACGGCAACCGCGTCGATCGCTTCCTCGCGGGCACGGCCTACCTGGACGGGTCGCGGCCGAGCATCGTCATGGCGCGCGGCTACTACACCCGCAGTGTGATCTCGGCGTGGGACTTCCGCGGCGGGCAGCTCACCCAGCGCTGGACGTTCGACTCGGCGGCGCAGTCGAACCGGTCGGCCTGGGAGGGCAAGGGAAACCACCAGCTGTCGGTGGCTGACGTGGACGGCGACGGCCGTGACGAGATCATCTACGGCTCGATGGCGATCGACGACAACGGCCGCGGCCTGTGGCAGAACAACACCCACCACGGCGACGCGCTGCACGTCGGCGACTTCATCCCGTCCAGGCCAGGGCTCGAGGTCTTCAAGTCGTCCGAGCACACCAACGAGGTCGCGCACTGGATGGGTGACGCGCGCACGGGTCAGATCCTGTGGAGCGCGCCGACGTGCGGCTGCGACAACGGCCGGGCGGTCGCCGCGGACATCTGGGCGGGCAACCCCGGTGCGGAGGCGTGGTCGGCGTCGGTCGGCGGGCTGCGGTCGGCGACCACCGGAGCCCAGGTCGCGGCACGCAAGCCGGGCTCGATCAACTTCGTGATCTGGTGGGACGGCGACGCGCAGCGCGAGCTGCTCAACGGCACCACGATCGACAAGTACGGCCCCAACGGCGACACGCGGCTGCTCACCGGTTCGGGCGTGGCCTCCAACAACGGCACCAAGTCCACGCCGGCGTTGCAGGCCGACATCCTCGGCGACTGGCGCGAGGAGGTCATCTGGCGCACCTCGGACAGCCGGGCGCTGCGGATCTACTCCACGACCGAGCCGACGACGATCCGGCGGCCCTCGCTGATGGAGGACCGGCAGTACCGGGAGGCGGTGGCGTGGCAGAACACCGCCTACAACCAGCCGCCGCACCCGAGCTTCGCCTCGCCCTGATCGTTTCGCGGGACAACTGAACACCGAGATTCGCGGACGGGTCTGCCCGTCCGCGAATTCGGCATGTCCACGGTGTTTTCGGCGTTTTATATTTGTGAATTGCACTCTGTTCACCGTTGTGAATCTTCGTGTCTTTCATTGCGTCGCCGAAAGAAGGTGAGTTAGCTTGCTCGGGAGCGAAACCCTGCAATTCGCGTCTCGGGAGAATCCTGATGAAATCAAAGTACTTCGGCGCGGCTTTGGCCGTGGTCCTGGCGCTGCCGTTACCGGCCTCCGCAGCCGACAGCGTCCTGTACGTGTCGCCCGCCGGTCGTGACGGTGCGACCGGCACGATCTCGGACCCGACCACGCTGACGTCGGCGATCAACCGGATCGCCGCGGGTGGCACGATCTACGTGCGCGGCGGCACGTACAGCATTGCCAAGACCGTCACGATCCCGCCGACGAACAACGGCACGGCGAGCGCGCGCAAGAAGCTGACCGCCTACCAGTCCGAGAAGCCGGTGCTGAACTTCTCGGCACAGACCGAAGACCCGGCGAACCGAGGGCTGGCGGTCAACGGTTCGTACTGGCACGTCTACGGTCTCATCGTCGAACGGGCCGGCGACAACGGCATCTTCGTAGGCGGCAGCAACAACGTCATCGAGCGCACGATCACCAGGTACAACCGCGACACCGGCCTGCAGCTGTCCCGGATCGCGTCCGACACGCCGAAGAACCAGTGGCCCGCCAACAACCTCGTCCTCAGTGCCGAGTCGCACGACAACCGCGACTCCGACGGCGAGGACGCGGACGGGTTCGCCGCGAAGCTGACCGTCGGCCCCGGCAACGTCTTCCGGTACGCCGTGTCGCACAACAACATCGACGACGGCTGGGACCTCTACACCAAGTCGGACACCGGCGCGATCGGCCCGGTGACCATCGAGGACTCCCTGGCGTACAAGAACGGCACGCTGAGCAACGGCGGCCAGGCCGGCAACGGCGACCGCAACGGCTTCAAGCTCGGCGGCGAGGACATCGCCGTGCCGCACGTCGTCCGGCGCACCATCGCGTTCGACAACGGCAAGCACGGTTTCACCTACAACCGCAACCCCGGCGCGATGACGGTGTCGAACAACCTGAGCATCGACAACGACGAGCGCAACTTCTCGTTCGACACGGGCAGCTCCGTGTTCCGTGGCAACACGTCGTGCCGCAGCAGCAAGGGCTCCAACGACAAGACCGCCGGCAACGCGGACAGCACCAACCAGTTCTGGCTGGGCACCAACGGTTCCCGCTGCTCCGGCTTCACCGGCGCGCTGGGCTGGTCGTTCGCCTCGGACGGCAAGCTGCGCGTGACGCTGGGCGGCAAGCTGGTCAGTCTCTAGCGCGGTTGCGGGGGTGGTCGCTCAGATCTTCGCGCCGACGATCGGAGCCAGCCGGTCGGCGATCTTGCGGTGCCCCTGGTCGTTGGGATGCACGTTGTCGGTGGTGTCCGCGGCCTCGTCGATCCAGCCCGTGGTGTCGACGAACTGGACGTTGCGGTCACCACCGTCGACCAGCGTCTGCACCGCCGCCTGCGTCTCCGGCAGGTACCGCTTGCGGAACGTGCCGAGCGCGAAGATCGCCGCCGTCGGGTACTTCTCCCGCGCGCGCCGCAGCAGCGTGACGTAGGAGGTGCGGAACTGGTCCTTGGTGACGCTGTGGCCGACGTCGTTCGTGCCGAGGTTGATCACGACGGCGTTCGCCTGGTACCGGCCGAAGTTCCAGGCGGGCGCGTCCAGGTTGAGGCCGGTGCGCAGGAAGCCCTCGCGCATGCTCAGGCAGCCGTCGGCCGCCGGATGCAGGCAGGCGCCGCCCACCGCGATCTGGGTGTGGCCGGTCCTGAGCTTCTCGCCGGTCAACCAGCCGTAGGCCGTGAGTGCCTGCTTCGACGACTGCTGACCCACGGTGATGGAGTCGCCGACGAACTCGATGATCTTCGACGGCACGGCCGGGGCGAAGGTGCGGGCGCCGCTGTCGATCTCGATGCCCTGGTACACCGCGTCGCCCTTGTACGAGCCCGCGATCGGGCGGTAGGAGACGCGCAGGGTGTGGTTGCCCGCGGCCAGCGGGGCCGGCGTGAGGTTGACCGTGCCGCTCACGTTCTTGTACGCCACGTCCGGGCCGCCGTCGATGCTGACGAAGAAGTCGATCGTGCGGCGCTGCTTGAGCTTCACGGTGCGTCCGGTGAAGCCGACGACGAGGTAGGCGCCCGCCCACTCGGACACGTAGGCGCTCGACGAGCTCGTGTTCCAGCGGCCGAAGTACCTCACGTTCGGGTCGTTGGGCGCGCTCGCCGCGGAGGCCGCCGGTGTGATCACGACGCTGCTGACGAGAACCGTTGCTGCGACCAGGAGTTTCACGGTGACACCTTTCAGCGCGAGGGCAGGGGGACGCGCGACCAGTCGACGTCCGAGGCGAAGTAGAAGCTCGGGTACGACGGCTGGTTGTAGGTGGTCTGCTGGCGGGCGACCTCGACGCGGTACTGGCGGTCGTGCATGAGCGTGTACATCTTGTGGTTCGTCGGTTCGGTGCTGAGGTAGAAGCGCAACGCCGAGCTGTCCTGCGTGCGCATGACCAGCTCCTCGCGCCAGTCACCGAAGACATCAGCCACGAGCGAGGGGTTTCCCTTGGTGCCGTTGTTGGCGCGGGTGCCGGTGGCGGTGAGCAGCGTGCCGCGCCGCCAGTCGTCGACGGTGGGCGTGACGTCCTGGGCGCCGTTCACGATCTGCGTGGTCAGGTCGCCCGCCCAGCGGATGCTCATGTTCGTTCCGGGGGAACGGTTTTCGAGCTGGTGGCCGTCCGCGCTCCAGATGCCGGCGGAGTCCGAGCCGTTCGGCATGGACGCCCACGTCTCGAGACCGCGCACGTCCGGGCGGACGTCGCCGACCATGCCGCGGCCGGTGTCCATGCCGGAGTACGCGCCGTAGATCGTCTCGCCGGTGCGCGCGTCCCGCAGGGCGTAGCCGTACGGCGCGTACCGGGCACCCTCGTGGACCATGTAGATCTCGAGTCCGGGGCGGTTCGGGTCGATGTCGGTGACGTGCAGGGCATCACCGTGACCGACCCGAACCGCGGCTCCCGGATCGACGCTGCCGGGTGGCAGCACGCCGACCGAGCTGTACTCGAGCGAACCGTCGTCGTCGAGCGTCGCTCCACCGTAGATGATCTCTTGCCTGCCGTCGCCGTCCACGTCGGCGACGCTCAACGAGTGGGACCCCTGCGTGGTGAGCTTGGCGTGGCTGGGACTGGTGCCGTCGCGGCCGTGCGGGGTGTCGCGGAACGGGTTCGTCATCGGCACCCAGCCGCTGTCGACGAGCCAGCGCTTCTTCAGCCGTCTGCCGTCCCAGTCGTAGGTCGCGACGGTGGAGCGCGTGTAGTAGCCGCGGGCGAAGATCGCGGACGGACGTTCGCCGTCCAGGTAGGCGACTCCGGACAGGAACCTGTCGACGCGGTTGCCCGGTTCGATGCGGGGCATGGCGTAGTCGCCCCACATGAGCCCGTCGTCGGTGCGACCGGGTTCGTACCGGACCGTCTGCAGCTCGCGTCCCGTCGCGCCGTCGAACACCGTCAGGTACTCAGGGCCGTCGACGACGAACCCGGCGAACTGGCGCAGCTTGTTGTTCGCGCTGCGGGAAGGCGCGTAGACGTCGATGAAGTGGTCCACCAGCGCCGTGGCGTCCTCTGTGGACAACGGGTACGAGTAGCGCGGTTCGATGCCGAACGCCTGCTCCAGCGTCGCGGGCCACCGGCCCGCGACCACCTCGGGATGCTTGTCCCAGCCGCGGAACACCTCGATGAGGTGGGTGCGGAACCCCTCGGGGCTGAGCCTGTAGTCGTCGGTGTTGCGGTACCCGGCGCGGACGTCCTCGCGCGGCATGGTGATGTACCGGCCGCGGCCGTCACGGGTGCCCGGCGCGGTCTTCGTCATCAGCTCAGCGTGCCCGTCGCCGTCGAAGTCGTAGACGAGGAACTGGGTGTAGTGCGCGCCCGCGCGGATGTTCACGCCGAGGTCGATGCGGTGCAGGAAGGTGCCGTCGAGCCGGTACGTGTCGAGGTACACCGGTCCGGTGTAGCCGACCTGCGACACGTCCTTGGAGTTGCTGGGATCCCACTTGACGACGTACTCGTACTGCCCGTCGCCGTCCACGTCGCCGACGCTGACGTCGTTGGCCGAGTAGGTGTAGCGCTCACCGGCGGGCGTCACGCCGTCCGCGGGCTTGCGCAGCGGCAGGTCGTGGTACGACGACGCCCAGGCGGTGACGGACCTGCTCCGCCCCAACGGGATGCCGCGCCGCACGGGTGCGACCTGGTACCGCGCACCGGGTTCCGCGCCGGTGTCGAGGTAGGTGGTGCTGTCGGTGACGGTCGCGATGCGTTTTCCGTTGCGGTAGACCGCGAATCCGGGTCCCGCGAGCCCGGTGGCCGTCGCGCCGGTGGCCTCCCGGCCGAGCAGGCGCCAGCTCAGGTGCACGCCATCGCCCGCGGTGGCCGCCACGAGCCCGCGGTCGAGGTGCTCGCCGGACGACGGGTGCGCGGAAGCGGGCAGCTGCCCGGTGAGGACGGCGGTGACCGTCAGCGGGAGCACAACGCTTCTTCGCAGGTCCACGGCGGCTACGATGACCCGTCTCAGCACGCGGCGCAAGCGTCTGAATGCGTTGGCACACAATGTGGAAAGCGTTTTCCAGTCGAACCGTCGAATCGAGCGCTGTGTTCGACGCGAACACTGTCGAACAAGTCGAACCGGGCACGTTTCCCAGACTGTCAACCGTCAATGTGCACGTTCCCACCATCGGGGGTGAGCGGAGGTCGTACTCCGCTCGTAATGTTGTCGAAACGCTTCAACACACGGAGGTGCCGACGTGGTCACCATCGCGGATGTGGCGAGGCATGCCGGCGTAGCGCCGAGCACCGTCTCCTACGTGCTCACGGGCAAGCGGTCGATCTCACCGCAGACCCGCACCAAGGTCAGGGAGAGCATCCGGCTGCTGGGCTACCACCCGCACGCCGGTGCGCGAGCCCTCGCCAGCAGCAGAGCGAACGTGGTGGCGCTGGTGCTGCCGCTGCGTCCCGGCGTGCACCTGCCGGTGTTGATGCGGTTCGTGACGGCGGCGGTCACCACGGCTCGCCGGTACGACATGGACGTGCTGCTCGTGACGGCGGACCAGGGTGCGCAAGGCCTGCGCCGGGTGGCCGGCAGCGCCCAGGTCGACGGTTTCCTGGTGATGGACGTCGAACTGGACGACGAGCGCGTGCCGTTGCTGCGGCAGATGGCACAGCCGTCCGTCCTCATCGGACGCCCGGCGGCGGCCAAGGGACTCACCTGCGTCGACCTCGACTTCGAAGCCGCCGGAGCGCGATGCGTCGACCACCTGGCGGACCTCGGCCACCGCTACATCGGGTTCCTCGGCGCCCCGAGCGTCGTGTACCAGCGCAACACCGGCTACGCGCAACGCACGATGGCGGGGTTCGGCGCCGCGGCCATGCGACGGGGCATCGCGTCGACGGCGATGCCCGCGGAGGACGACTACGAGTCCGTGCTGGCGTCCGTGCGTTCGTTGCTGCGCACCCAACCGGCCATGACGGCGCTCGTCGTGCACAACGAGGCCGCGCTCGGCTGGATCGCGGGAAGCCTGCGCGCGTTGGGGCGCAGGGTTCCCGACGACGTGGCCGTGGTGGCGATCTGCCCGGACGAACTGGCGGAGCAGATGCAGCTCACGTCGGTGCAGCTGCCGGCGGAGGAGCTGGGGCGGCAGGCGACGGAACTGCTGGTGGCGCGGCTGAACGGGCATCCCACGGCACCGCTGACGCTGCTGCCGCCGAAGCTGTCGGGGCGCGCGAGCACCGCGCCCCGACTGCGCCGGGCCTGACAGGGCCGGGCCTGATGGCACCGGGCCTGACAGGGTCGGGCCTGATGGCACTTACTCCAGCACGAACGTCGCGTCCGCGCGGCCCTGCGCGTCGCTCACCGCCTGCAGGTTGATCAGCCCGTTGCTGTTGCGCACGTAGAGGCCGGGGAAGTTGACCGACTCGAACGACACCGCCGAGCTCGCGGCGAGCCCCGCGCGCTGGGTGAAGCTCGCGTCGTTGCGGAACAACGCGCTGCCGTCGTTGCGCTCGACCCAGAGCTCGTTGTTGCGGTGACGCAGGTAGTAGCCGGGGAAGTTCGTCGACTCCAGCGACACCGTGTCCGAGCCCGTCAGGCCCGGGACGAGCTTGAACTGGGAGTCGGCGAGCGGCGACACGTTCGCCTCCAGCTTCGCCCGGTACTCCCAGTGCCGCACGAAGCTGGTGGTGTTGTAGGCCTTGAGCCGGACCGGCACGGGGCCGTCGGCGACCGGGATGCCGAAGTCCGGTGTGCCGTCGGCCTTGTAGTAGACCTTCTGTACGCGCGTGCGCCGGTTCGGGTCGTTGAGCGGATCACCGTTGATGTCGCGGTAGTTGCGGTCGTGGTAGACCATGACGTCGCTTTGGCCGTCCTCGGACACCGTGAACGAGTTGTGGCCGGGGCCGTACTGGCCGGTGGCGTCGTTGGTGGTGAACACCGGGTTGGGGCTCTTGGTCCACGACGCGGCGTTGAGCAGGTCCGCCGACGCCGAGGCGGTCAGCAGGCCGAGGCAGTAGTTCGCGTCGGTGGCGCTGGCCGAGTACGTCAGGAAGATCTTTCCGTTGCGCTGCAACACCGTCGGCCCTTCGGCCACCTTGTATCCGCGGGTCTCCCAGGCCAGGGTCGGCACCGTCAGCCGGGTGACCGTGCCGGTGATCGTCCAGGGGTTCGCGCCCATGCGGGCGATGTAGACGTTCGAGTTCGTCGAGATGCCCGGTTCCTGCTGGGCCCAAAGCAGGTAGCGCACGCCGTTGTTCACGAACGTCGAGGCGTCCAGCGAGAAGGTGTCCCACGGCGTGGTGATGCGGCCGCGTTCGGTCCACGTCCCGGTCACCGGGTTGGCACTCGAGCTCTCCAGCACGTACATCCGGATGCGCCAGATGTCGTCGCTGCGCCCGGCGGCGAAGTACACGTACCACTTGCCGTTGATGAAGTGGATCTCCGGCGCCCAGATGTGCGCGGCCATCTCACCGCTCGAGTGCTTGCGCCAGATCACGGTCTCCGGCGCCGAGGAGAGTCCCTGGATCGTGGTCGCGCGGCGCAGGACGATCCGGTCGTACTCCGGAACCGTCGCGGTGAAGTAGTAGAAGCCGTCCGTGTGCTTGAAGATGTGCGGATCGGCACGCCGTTCGGCGATCGGGTTCGTGTACCGCACCGCCGGGGAAGCGGTGGCGCTCGGTACCGGGAGGCCGACGACGCAGATCACCGCGGCCAGCACCAGCGCTGCGACTCGGCCAAGCTTGTTATCGCTAACAACGGACGCCATCGGCGAACCGTAACCCAACGTTTTCTTGACTGACAAGCTTTGTCGAACGCCGTGTCGAACGTGCGGTGAGCGTTCACATACGTGTGTGGATTTCGGCAGCCGATCGGGTCTACCACGAGCCGGAAACCGCTCGGCAGCATCGGGCCGCATGACAGTTCAGCTGAAGGCACTCCGGACGATCGTGTCGTTGGGCGTGCTCACCCTGTCCCTGACCGCTGTCCCGCCGGTCGCGACCGCGGCCGACACCAACCTCGCGCTCAACAGACCGGCGACGGGCTCCGCCGCCTGCGCGGGCACCGAAGGGCCGGAGAAGGCCGTCAACGGCAGCGTTTCCGGTGGCAACAGCGACAAGTGGTGCTCGACGGCCTCCACCAAGTACCTCCAGGTCGACCTCGGTGTGCCCGCGTCGGTCACCGGTTTCACCGTCAGGCACGCCGGTGCCGGTGGTGAGCCGGCCGTCTACAACACCAAGGCGTTCAGCGTTCAGCTGTCCGCCGACGGCACCACCTGGACCACCGCGGTGACCGTCACCAACAACACCGCCGACACGACGACGCATCCGATCACCGCCACGAACGCCCGCTACGCCAAGCTCCTCGTCACCACGCCGACCCAGAGCACCGACCAGGCCGCGCGGATCTACGAGTTCGAGGTGTACGGCACCAGCAGCGGCACTCCCGGCGGCGGAGTGATCACCGTGTTCGACCGCATCCCGCAGTTCGGCATCTACACCAGCGAGGACCCGGTCGGCTACACCCCGCCCGCGGGGGTGCTGATGTGGAACCGCGGCACGGAGTTCGCCAGGAAGCTGACCGACGCGGAGAAGGCGCTGATCGGTGACGACCTGCGGGTGCGGGTGAGCTATCACGCGCAGTGCGACAACTACGACCGGATCGGCACGGTGTTCTACGTCGCCGTCCCGAAGGGCACCACACCGACCGCGACCACGCCCAGGGTGACCCTGCAGGACTTCATCACGCCGTTCAGCAACTACTGGCGCGGCGTCAAGGCGAACTACACGTTCCCGGACGCCGACCTCGGCCCGTACGCCGGCGCGCTGGCCGACCCCGGCAAGGACGTGTACCTCGGCATCGGCGGCGGCTCCAACCCGTACCGCGGCGACCCCTGCGACTCGCACCCCGAGGTGACTCCGGAGTTCAGGGCGATCGGCTTCAGGTACTCGATGTCGTTGGTGTCGAGCGTCGAACTGACCGCGCGGGACCACGACGTCACCGGGATGATCTCAGGCGTCCGGGAGACCACGAACTCGATCACCGCGGGCCCGGTGAGGCACACGGCCTCCGGCAACCGCGGCGACATCGCGCTGGTGATCGCGGGTTACGGCTCGGCGGCGGGCGGCGAGGAGTACTCGAACACCACGGTCACCGTGTCGGTGAACGGAACCAGGGTCGGGTCGTTCTCGACGGCGGTGGACTGCGCGAGCCTGGAGCAGTACAGCCCGGACGGCAACCCGGGGATCTTCCGCAACAACACCACCAGCAACCCGCGCAGCTGGTGCCCCGGAGGGTTGATCCCGAGCCGCTACTTCCCGACCGGTGACATCACGGGGAAGGACGTGAACGTGACCATCGGGATCGGGCGTCCGGTGCCGTACGTCGGCGACTCCGGTTACCGCACCAGCGTTTCGCTGTTGGAGCACTGATCCGCGGCTAGCCGCGGACCAGCCCGTCCACCAGTCTCTCCAGTCCCCACAGGAACTGATCGGTCGAGATGTAGGCGGCCATCACGTCCGCGCTCGCGGCGGTGCGCGGAAACGCCTGTGCGGGAACGGCTTCGAAGCCCTTGCGCCGCTCGGCGACCCGTTCCTCCTCCGGGGGAGCGGGTTTCGCCGGGTCGAGCTCCGCCGCCTCCAGCGCGATCGACCCCAGCAGGTACACGATCAGCGTGTAGGACGCCCGTGCCGCGTCCTCTTCGGACAGTCCCGCCTCGGCGAGCACGTCGAGCAGTCGTTCCCCGAACTCCAGCGCCTTCGGCCCGTCCATCGGCGCGCCGAGCAGCAGCCGCGTCGCGCCGGGGTGGTCGAGCAGCCGTGCCCGCAGCCCGAGCGCGACCTCCTGGATCCGCCGGCGCCACGGCACGGTGCGATCAGCGAACACGTCGAGGCTCTGCTCGCCGACGAGCCGGTCGACGACGGCGCGCAGCACCGCCGCCTTGTCCGGGAAGTAGGTGTAGATCGCGTTCGGCGCGACCCCGACCTCGCCCGCGATGCTCCGCATCGACACGGCGTCGCCACCGCGTTCGCCGAGCAGCTTCAGCGCGGCACCGACGATCGCCTCCTCGGACAGCGACCGCTTGGGACCAGGTTTCACGGGCACACCCCTTGACTCGATCTCTGTACAGCGTACAGACTCAGGGAATGCTGGACACTGTACAGAGATCGATCGCTGCTCTGGCGTTCACGGCCGTTGTCGCCGCGAACGCGTCTTTTGCGCTGCTCAGCGCCTCCTTCGACTACCCGGACATCCTGCTGGAGCCGGACGCGATGGCCCGGTTCCAGGCGAACGCGGGGGTGATCGGCAGCGAGTTCGCCCTGCTGGCGTTCAGTGCCGCCCTGCTCGCGCCGCTCGCGTTGCTCCTGCACCGGCGCACCGCCTGGCTCGGCGTCACGGCGGCGGTGGTGCAGGTCGTCGGCCTGCTCAGATGGCCGTTGCTGGTGCCGCACGTGACCGATCCGGCGACGTTCGACACGCTGAACCTCGTGCTGGGCGTCGTGATCGGCGAAACGCTCGGCTACCTGTTCACCGCGGCGTGGACGGTGGCTGTCGTGCGTGCCCTCGGCATCGCGCCGTGGCTCGGCTGGCCGTCCGCCGTGATGATCGCTAGCGGTGTGCTGACACCGCTGCACGTGCCGGGCGCGGACGTCGTGAACTTCGCCGGTTACCTGCTGTGGAGTGCTTGGCTGGTGATGGTCGGCGTGCGTTCGCTGCGTCCGCGCCCGAGCGGTGTGCTCGTTCCCTCGGCTGGGTCCTAGGCGGGCACGAAGATCGCGCCGAGCCGGTCGACCTCGTCACCCGACCGGCCGGTGAAGCCCGCGAGGCGCCACCCGGCCGGTGCGGTCGCGGTGATCGTCTCGCCGGTCTGCTGGCCCGCGGAGAGCGTGCGCCCGCGGTTCGTGGTGAACGACGCCGAAAAGACCCGCGTGTGGCCGTTGTACTGGCCCTGGCTGAACTTCGCGGACACGAAGTGCTCGCCCGGTTCGAGGGTGAGGCTCGTCGCCGTGCCGCCGTTGCCGCCGTGGGTGAACGTCCTGCCGTTGGCCAGCGTGAAGGACACCTGGTCGAGCCTGCTGCCGCCGCGCAGGGTGAGCGTGCGCACCGCACCCAGGTCGACCGCGGCGAGGTCGGTGAACGGCGTGCCGTGCGGGCCGCCCGACTCGGCGCTGAGCCTGATGTTGTCGTCGGCGGACCAGTCGAACCTCGTCGCGACCGGGTAGTGGTCCGACAGCGGCTTGCCCTGCGCGTCAACGAAAGCCGCGTTGTCGTTGCGGTAGTCCCGCGCGGTCAGCGTGATCTGCCGGTTGCCCCGGTAGAGGATCTTGTCGACCACCTCGCACGCGTCGGTGAGCGCCGCCGGGTCGCACAGCACCGCGGGAGCACCCGCCGCCGGAGCCTGGCCGCCGCGTTCGAGCTGCACCCACGCGTCGGTCAGGCCGTTGGTGGTGACGAGCTCGCGGATGTTGTCCTCGGCGCGGGTGTAGCGGGTGTTGGTGTCGCCCATGACGATGACCGCGTTGCCGGCCGAGTTCGCGGCGATGAAGCGGGACAGCTGGCTGATGTTCGAGCGGCGCGCGGCGAGGTCGGCGTTCTCCGTGCCGGCGTTGGGGTGCAGGTTGTAGAGGTCGACGTGCACGCCGTCGGCCAGCCTGATCCGCTTGTAGGTGAATCCCTTGGGCGTCAGGCAGTCCGTGCCGTTGCAGGACGACCACTTCGTGCGTTCGAGATCGCTGTAGGGCAGGTGGGACAGCGTGTTCAGGCCGCTGCCGAACGGCACACCGCCGCTCGTCGGCGTGCGGTACGCGTGGTTGTCACCCGCGTACAGGGCCGCGTGGTAGTTGAAGTCCTCCTGGACGTTGATGATCTGGTAGGGCGCCAGGCGCGGGCTGATCAGCGGGGTGTTCACGGCGGGGTCGCCGGACGAGAGGCCGTCCGGCAGGCCCGCCACGTTGTAGGTCAGCACCTCGAAGGTGCCGCCGGTCGCCGCGTGGGCCGCCGGCGTCACGAGCGACGCCAAAACGGCGGGGATGACGAGCAGGGTGGATCGTCGCATGGTGCTCCTCGCAGGGGTTGGAGCGTTCGCAACACGGGAACGCGGCACGATGATCCAGGACTTGTGATCGCTCACAAAGGGGTCGTCCGACGGCTCACGTCGAATTCGACGTCGAATTCGAGCCCGGCTTCGTCTCGACGGCTCGCGTTGGCGTGACGTTGGTCCGCCGTTGGCGAGATCAAGTGCACTCCACAGTGCACTGGTGTCGCTATTGGAGGCTGCCTTGGATCCGTACGCGTGGGTCAACGACTTCAAAACCCGGGCGGCCGAGTTGCAACGGAAGAACGCCGAGGTGCAGGAGAACCTCGCGGGCGTCTCCGGGACCGCGTCCAGCAAGGACGGCGCGGTCAAGGTCACCGTCGGACCCAACGGCGGTCTGATGAACCTCCAGCTGGGCCACCGGGCGGTCGAGCTCGGCGCGCCCCGGCTGACGGCGCTGATCCTCGAGACCGCGCGGCAGGCGCAGAAGAACGCGGCGACGCAGGTGATCGAGGCGTTCCGGCCGATCGGTGAGGGCACGCAGGCGATGGCGATGATCACCGACGTCGTCGAGGAGGAGTTCGGCGAGGAGCCGGAGGAGGAGCACGCCGTCGAACGGATCGAGGAGGACGACGCACCGGCCTCCGCGCCTGCCGCGCCTGCCGCAGCTGCGGCTTCCGAGCCGCGTCAGGCCCGTGCGCCTCGACGAGCGGACGACGAAGACGACGACGACAACCAGCCGTGGTGACGGGAGAACTGCTGTGAGCGACGACCCGTTGCTGGTCAACATGGACGAGGACAGCAAGTACAAGGGAACGCTGTTCATCGAGGCCTACGACAGCCTGATCGACTCGATCACCGGGGAGGCCCAGAGCGAGCTCGACCTCGCGTTCAACGCGATCGGCGCGGTGGCCTCGACGGTCTCGCTCGTGCTCGACCCGTTCGGTTCCCTGCTGGGCGCCGGTCTCGGCTGGCTGATGGAGCACATCAGCATCCTCAAGGAAGCCCTCGACGAGGTGATGGGCGATCCGGAGGACATCCAGGCCAACGTCGAGGCGACCAAGGCGAAAGCCGCCGAGCTGCGGGTGCTGGCGGAGGACCACCGCCGCAGCCTCGCGACGTTCGACGGCTGGACCGGTGCCGCGTCGGAGAAGTTCCAGACGAGCATGGACACGATGGGCAGGGAGCTCGACGGCCTGGCGGACGGCGTCGAGGGCAAGGCCAAGGTCGTGGCGATGATGGGCACGCTCGTCTCGGTGCTGCGGGACGTCGTCCGCGACGCGATCGCCCAGTTCGTCGGCTCCGTGATCGCCAACGCCGCGATCGGCCTGCTCGGCGCGATCTTCACGTTCGGCGGCTCGCTGGCCTACGCCGCCGCCCAGATCGGCCGCGAGGCAGCCGAGCTGGCGCTCACGCTCGGGTCGAAGATCCAGCGCGTCATTTCCGCGCTGTCCAAGCTGATGGGCAAGGTCGGCAACCTCGACGACGTCATGGAGAAGCTCGGCAAGAACTGGGAACGCTTCGACAACGCGGCCGACGTCGCCGAGATCAGCTACGCGGAGTACCAGGCCGCGGAGGGCGTCGACAAGGCGGTCGACAAGGCCGTCCAGGACGACATCGAGAAGGACAAGGTCGACGAGGCCACCAAGGTCTCCGCGGACGCCACGGCCAAGTACCAGACCACGAAGGAAGCGGAGTCGAAGCAGGCCGACGACGTGGGCAAGGCCAACGACGCGTTGTCCGCGGCAGGCGACAAGACCCAGTCCGCCGCCGCGGACGTCCGGCGCGCGGCCGACGAGGTCAACCGCGCTGCGGCCTCCGGCAACCAGGCCGCCTACGACGCGGCGAAAGCCAAGTACGACGCGGCGGACGCGAAATACGACGCCGCCCGTGCTGACGCCGTGACCGCGGCACAGAACGTGGCCCGCGAGACCCGCGAGCTGAGCGACGCCGCCAAGGCCAGCTACGACGCCCTGCAGGCCGGAAAGCCCGCGGACGAGGCGGCGCAGAAGGCCTACGACGACTACCTGAAGTACACCGGCACCACCGCGGACCCGGCGGTGACCGCGAAGAACGATGCCGCGAGGGCCGCCAACGAGGCCTACGAGAAGGCGAACGTCGACTTCATGGCCAAGAACGCGGCAGCGGCCGAGGCCAACGCCCGCGCGTTCGAATCGGGTTCGGACGCCGACGTCGCGGCGGCCGAGAAGGCGGCACGGGAGGCCCGGTCGGCGGGCAAGTCGCTGGAGTCCGCCGCGGCCGAGGCCAAAGCGGCGGGCGAGGCCGCGGCTGCGGCTTCGGGTTCTGGTTCCGGTTCTGGCTATGAGCCGTCCGATGTGGACGATCCGCTGGCATACGCCCGCAAGGTGAACGAGTCGACCGGCTACACGGATGCGCTGAAGGGCGCCTTCGGTGGTTCGGGTTCGTCGGATGCCCCGGACACGTCCAGCCCCACCGTGAAGCACTAGTCGTCTCCTGGAGAACCGGCAATGGCCAAGGGGAACGTCAACCCCAACCCGTCCGTTTCCTCGAATCCGGCGCCGACCCCGGCTGCTCCCTCTCCTGTCGGAAGTAGTTCGGGGCCCACCGGCAACACCGGTTTCTCCATGAACGACTCGTCGATGCAGCGTCTCCAGAGCAGCGCCGGAGACCTGCAGTCCCGCCTGTCGTCGATCTCGTCGGGCCTGCGGGGCCTGAACCTGGGCGCGAACTCGCTGGGCCCGATCGGCCTGTTCGCCGTGCCGTCCCTGAACGCGTCGAACGACAGGGCCGTAGCCCAGGCCGACGCGGGCGCCCAGGCGTTCGGGAAGGTGCAGTCGGGACTCAAGGCGACGGCCGCCACCTCCCTGGACGCGGACACGCACAACGCCTCGACGTTCAAGGGCGTCGACCCGACCACCAACGCGAAGCCGCCGCGGGGTGGGCCTGCGACGTGGGCTTCGCGCGGGAGCGGGCCGGGTGGGCCTGTGGTGTCGAAGCCCGGGTCGATCGCTGGTGGTTCGGGTGCTGGTCCGGCGAAGGGTGCTGCGCCTGGTGGGCCGGTGGTCTCGAAGGCGCCGACGATTGCTGGTGGTTCGGGGGCCGGTGTGGCCAAGGGCGCTGCGCCTGGTGGGCCTGCGGTGTCGGCCGCGCCGACGATTGCTGGTGGCTCGGGTGCCGGTGCGGCTAAGGGTGCTGCGCCTGGTGGGCCGGCTGTGTCGAAGGCGCCGACGATCGCGGGTGGCACTGGCGCTGGTCCTTCTCGGGGCGCTGCACCGGGTGGGCCTGGGGTGTCGGCCGCGCCGACGATTGCCGGTGGGACGGGTGCTGGTCCGGCGAAGGCCGCGGGTCCCGGTGGGCCTGGCGTGTCGGCGGCCCCGACCATCGCCGGCGGTACCGGTGCTGGTCCTGTGAAGGGGACGGGGCCCGGTGGTGCTGGGGTGTCGAAGGCGCCGACGATCCCAGGTGGTACTGGCCCTGGTGCTTCGAAGGCTGCCGCGCCGGGTGGGCCTGGCGTGTCGGCCGCGCCGGCCATCGCTGGTGGGACGGGTGCTGGTCCGGCCAAGGGTGCTGCTGCGTCTGGTGGGCCTGCCGTCTCGAAGGCGCCGACGGTCCCCGGTGGTCCGGCTGCTGGTCCGGCGAGGACCGCTGCTGGTGGCGGGCCCGGGGTGTCGCAGGTGCCGACGGTCGCGGGTGGACCTGGTGCGGGTTCTGCGAAGGGTGCTGTTCCGGGTGGGCCGGTCGCGTCGAAGGCACCAACGATCCCTGGTGGCGTGGGTGCTGGTCCGTCGAAGGGTGCCGGGACCGGCGGTCCTGCGGTGTCCGCGCCGGGGACGGTTGCGGGCGGTCCGGGTGCCGGTGCGGCGAAGAGTGCCGGGTCGGGCGGACCCGCTGTCTCGCCGGCACCGACGGTCTCGGGCGGTTCGAGTGCGGCCAAGGCTGCTGGTGGGCCCTCGGTGTCGCAGGCGCCTGGCAAGGGGACCGTTGGAGATGGCGCCAAGCCGTCGCCGGTGACGAGTGGCGGAGGTGCCGGCAAGGCTGCCACCCCGTCCGTCGGTGGTGCGCCCGCTTCCTCTGGCGGCAGCGGAACTCGTGTTGGTGGTCAGCCCGCTGCGTCCGGCGATCGAGGCGCCTCGCCCGGTGGGCTCGGCGTGCCCGGAGAACGGAGCGGGTCGCAGACGAGCGGACCTGGTGGCCGATCGGCGGGAACTGGCGGTCCGGTGGCGGCGAACGCGCCGTCGGTCGCGGGTGGTCCGGTGGGGGAGAAGAAAGCCGGTTCGGGGTCTGCGGGCAAGGTGGCCGGACCTGGGAATGTTGCTGGGTCGGGCGGGGTTGCGGGATCCGGCACGTCGACGGTCGCCGGGCCGGACGTGCGGGGCACGCGGACCGGCGCCTCCGACGGTGGCAAGGTTCTGGGCGCTCCTGCCGACGTGAGGGCCGGCGGGCCGTTGGGCGGCAAGGGAGTGGGTGCCGCGCCGGCTGGGCCCGAGGCCAAGGCGAGCGTCCCCGTCGGTGAGAGGGGCGCTGACCCCAGTGCTCCCGGTGCCAAGTCGGCGCCAACCGGTGGGCCGGTGGTTCCTGACGGCAAGCCAGCGCCAGCGGGTGGGCCTGCGGTTACTGGTGACAAGGCCGCGTCGTCCGGTGGGCTGGTGGTTCCTGATGGCAAGCCAGCGCCAGCCAGCAAGCCAGTGGTACCTGATGGCAAGCCGGCACCAGTCGGTGCGCCTGCGGTCCCTGGCGGCAAGCCGGCACCATCCGGAGGGCCCGCGGTAACCAACGGCCCGACCACCGCCCTTGGCACCACGCCCAGCACCAAAGCAGGCACTCCTGGCACCACACCAGGCACACCTGCCGGCACGACGAGCGCGCCTGCCACCCGCACCGGCGGCCTGGCCGCCCCCAACACGACTCCCTCGACGCCAGCCGCCCCCAGCGGAACGCCAGGACCTGCCACGGCCCCGACAGGTGCACAGCCGTCGGCGAAGCCGGCCCCACCAGCGCCACAGCCGACCAGCCCCCAGCCAACGGCCGCGCCGTCCCCGGCCAAGGCGGGCGCCCCAGCTCCGTCCGTCACTCCGCAACCAGCCCAGCCCATCGCCGCGGCAGCACTGTTCCCGCCAGCCCCCACCAACACCACGAAACCGAAGCAGCAAAACGAAAGCCGGACCGCCGAGACCCAGCCGACCCCGGTCGACCTCGCCCTCGAACTCCACGGTCTGGAACCCGTGGACGTGCCCGGCACCGACGAGCACACCAGCCTGGCCAACGCCATCGCCACCACGCTGGACCCCAACGGTCCAACGCCCAGCGCCACGGGCACCTTCGACGACATCGCCAGGACCGCCGACGCGAGGGTTCACGTGCTCGGACAGGACGGGCGGTTCACCTCGTTCGGGCCCGTCACCGGCAGGCCGGTGCACGTCGTCGAAACCACGAACGCCAACGGGGAGGTGCGGTACCAGGCCACTAAGGAGACAGTCCACATCGGACGGCCCGGCGTGTCGTACCCCGGGCCCACCAAGCGCGGGGTCGGCGACGAGTGGCACGCCTTGCACCGCGGGGAGTTCGAGATCGAGACCATCGCGGGGCGACACCACGTGCGGCTCTACACCGCGGTCGTGAACCCTGCCGACCTCAGCGCCGCCCAGCCGCCCTTCAAGGACATCCAGCAGGATCCGCACACCGGTGCGCTGAACGTCAATCCCGGCAACAATTCCCAGCTCTGGGCCGGAGGTGGCCGGCCGCTGCGGGCGCTGCAGTGGCTGGCGAAGTACGAGCAGGCCGAAGGCGGCAGGCCCATCAACCCCAAGGATCCGTCGTCCGCGCTCAAGCGGCCCGTGCTGCGGTCGTTCCTGGTGCCGCTGGACACGTTCAACCGGATCACCAGCAGCGCCACGGTCGAGGCCGTCACCGACGTCCCCACCTTCAACGTCGACGTGCGCGGTGAGGCCAACCAGTTCGGCGTCGGCGGCGCCGAGCTCGACGAGCTGATGAACGAGGCCGTGCCGGGGTCGCTGATCAGCTATCCGTCGAATCCCGACGAGGACTTCGACTTCCCCGCCCTGGCCGGCAGGGTCGTGCCCGTGGCGGAGCTGTACGAGCGGGTCGGGCTGGACCCCGACTTCCGCAGCGACGCCCTGGGCAAGAACTACGACCCCTGGTTCAAGTGGGCGATGAAGAACGGCGAGTGGGACGCCAAGTTCCTCAACGACGCCCACAAGTTGCACGAGATCGCCACCAAGCTGCGGGAACACCACCTCACGTGGATTCAGTCCACACAGGACATCCGCATCCCCGACGCCCTCATCGAACCCGACGCCGACAGCATCCCCAACCCCGGCAAGGCGGTCGCACCGCCCGACGACACCAGCTTCGAGGCGCGGACCCAGCGGCTCAACCAGTTCCTCAACGAGGTCGGACCGGCCGCGGCCAACGTCAGCAAGGTCACCGACGTGCTGTCCACCGGCGGACCGGCGCTGCGGGACCACCTCGCCCACGCGGACACGCCGGGCGTGAACGAGGCCGTGTTCCAGAAGGCCTTGCGCGAGAAGGTCGTGCCGCAGGCCGTGGCGGACTTGCCGAAGACGGTCGACAAGGCCGTCAAGGACATGAAGTCCGGTGTGACCTCCCGAAAAGACATGCACGCGGTGATGAAGAACGGGGTGAAACCGAAGAGCGGCAAGCTCAAGACCTTCGACGCCGCGGTGGTCGACGTGACGGTCGCGAAGTTCAAGGAGAACGTCGCGGCTCACCCGGACCTCGCGCTGCTCGACGAGCAGAGCCGCCAGGACGTGGCGAACGCGCTGGGCGACCAGATGCGCGACGTGCTCAAAGCTGAAGTCGACGGGCTCACCGCGGTGCTCGGGGAGGTCGTCGCGAGGAAGGTGCCGGAGAAGATCGACGGCCCGGCGCTCCAGGCGTTGAAGGACGAGTTCGGCCCGCTCGCCGAGGTCGTGGCGGCCGACAGGAGCGGCGCCAAGGGGAGCTGGCTCAGCGGCGACCGGGTCAAGGTGCTCGGCGACATCGTCGTGCAGCGCATGGCAGGCCTGGAACTGCCCTCGGTCGACGCTCACCTCGACACCGCCCGGATCGCCGACGTCGCCGAGAACAAGGTGCTCGGCCCGGCGGTCAGCGGGGCGCTGAACTCGTTCACCGGCAAGGACCTCGCCGGCACGCAGCCCGCCGAGCTGCGGGCCGTGGTGCAGAACGAGGTGCTGCCGGACCTGGAAGCCGCGATCAGCAGCGCGTTGAAGAACGACCCGGCGCTGGCGCTCGCGGACCAGGACTTCCGCAACGCCATCGCCGACGCCGTCGCGCACGACGCGAGGACGCGCGCCGAGCACGAGCTGGCCGGGTTCGTCTTCGACCCGGTCGACCGGGCCGCGGTCGACGCGCTGATGGCCAAGGTGCCCGGCATCGCCACCCAGGCCGAGATCGGCGCGCTGATGTCCACCGACGCCGAGCGCATCGGTCTGGACTTCAACACCCGTCCGTACGGGGAGACGCCGTTCCCGAACTCGTTCCACGAGTGGAAGCAGCAGCGTCCGGCCGAACTCGCCGCACAACGGCAGACCGGCGACCAGCTGAGCGCGATCATCGGGGAGACGCGCGACCCGGAGGCGGCGGTCAAGGAGCTGATCAGCCGGCATCCCGAGCTCGACCGGAAGTTCGACGAGGTCGCCACCAAGGTTCAGAAGGAGCCCTTCCGCGCGCCCGGCACCAAGGGCGTCTACACGTTCTACGAGCACGCGCAGATGGTGCTCGGGCAGTACCTCGATCTCACCGCGAACGAGAACCCGGACACGCGGCTCCTGCCCGTGGACGCGCTGGCGAAGGCGATCCTGTTCCACGACATCGAGAAGGTCAACGCCAAGAACCAGTTCGGCGACGGCCAGGGGCAGCACGACCGCGAACCCGAGCACAAGCTCGCCGTCGAGATGATGGACCGCTACCGCGGGCTGTGGGAGAACGACAGGGACTTCAAGGCCGCCAGGGCGATCGTCGACTCCGACCCGTTCGGCTTCTACCTGCGCAACAAGATCACCGCCGACGAGACCTTCACGTTCCTCAACGACCTCGCCGCCAAGATCGACCCGCAGGCCCGGCCGGAGAACGCGAAGAAGCTGTTCGAGGAGTTCCACCAGTACTACCAGGCGGACTTCTCCTCCTACACCACGCACAGCAGCTACGTCGACCGCGACGGCGAGGTCCACAAAGGACCCAACTCGTTCACGAACCGGTTCGATGCCGGCCAGGACGGGATCACGAAGACACCGGACGGCAGGCACTTCGAGTACACCAGGAACAGCGACGCCAGCGAAAAGATGGCGAAGCTGGCGGACATGTTCCGCGACGCGGACACCATCCGGGAGCACCAGACCCGGCTCGGCAGCACGAGCCCCACCACCGCGCCCGCCCCGCGGACCGCGCCGGTCGAGCTGGCGTTCGACTTCGCGCCCGGTGTCACCGGACTGACGCCACAGCAGTCGGCTCAGGTGCGCACGCTCGCCGACAGCCTCGTGGACGCGGTGACCAGGCGCGCGGACCTCGGTTACCTGCCGCCGAAGGTCGAGGTCTCCGGCCCGCGCGCGGCGGCGGTCACCAGCGTTCTCGGCGCCAGGCTGAGCGGGCTCGTGGACGTCCAGGTCGTGCCCGGCAGGACGACCGGCGCCGACGTCCGGGTGGACTGGGAGCTCAAGCGACCGGACGGCAAGGTGCACCCACCACGGACGGCGCCCGAGCTCGTGTCACAGAAGAAGACCATCGACGACGAGTCGTGGCGGCACAGCTCAGCGGCGACGGCGGACTGGTTCGAGCCGCGCGATCCCGTGTCGCCGGACGCGTGGAAGGACCGCCGCGACGGTGCGCACGTGCGCACCGTGGACACCGAGATCGCCGGTGTTACCACGAACAGCACGCCGTCGAACGTCTCGATGTACCGCACGCTGGTCAACTACGACCTGCGTCGGATCGAGGTCGCCCCTGGGCAGTTCGTCCAGGAGTACACGGTCAAGGTGCACCTGAAGCCCGCGACGGGGATCGATCCCGCCGTGCTGGACCAGGTGCGCGCGAAGACGCACGAGGGCGTGGACTCCCTGCTGAACCAGGGTTATCGGCTGCCCAGCGGTGACCAGTTCCACCTCAACGTCGAGTTCACCGGCAACGCGGCGGACGCGCACACGACGGTCGAGGTGAAGGACGTCCACTCGAACCAGCTGGAGTGGAACCCCACCGCCACGCCCGGCGTGTACGCGCACGAGGTGCTGCACTACCTCGGCGCCCCGGACGAGTACGTCGACGCGACGCGGGTGTTCCTGGAACGCGAGTCCCGCTCCGGCGTGCACACCGACGACGGCGGCATGATGGGCGCGGACCTCTACCTGCCCGACGCCGCGGTGCTGCCCCGCCACCTGTGGCTGATCGAGCGCATCGCGAACAGCCAGGTGATGGTTCCCGACACGCGGCTGAACGAACCGGGCGCTGCGCCTGCCCCCGCGCCAGCTTCGGCGCCCCGCACGGCACCGGATGCGAGCCCGGCACCGGATGCGAGCCCGGCACCGGATGCGAGCACGGCTCCCGGCGCGAGCGCGATGCCGGATGCCGACACGACTCCCGCTCCGCCCACCCCGTCCGCACCTCCCGCAGGCCCCAGCACCTCCGGCCTGCCACCGATCCTCGAGCACTCCGACTCCCTTGCGTCGGACGGCTTCCTGTCCGCTGACGACGCCTCGTTCACCGAGGACGACTTCGCCTCCGCCCGCGACGCCTCGGTGGCGGGCGAGCTGCCGTCGTTCTTCCAGGACGGCGCGGCGCTCGGCACCATCGCCGCCGTCGAGGTCAACGGCGGACCGGAGATCACCCAGACCATCGCCGGCCTGCTGCCGCAACGCGCGGGCGTCACCCCGCGCGGCCTCGACCAGATCACGCCCGCGTTGACCGAGAACTTCGAGTCGTTCCTGGGCAACGGGCGCAGCTTCCAGATCAAGGTCGGCAAGGACTGGTTCGAGGCGAACGTCAAGGCCACCCTGGGTATGCGGGCCGACAGCGACCTCGTGCCCAAGACGAAGGTCGACTTCACCGCGCAGAGCGGCAACTCCACCACGCAGACCACAACCATCGGCACGGCGGGCGATGTCGGTGGTGCGCTCACGCTGGGCATGGCGGTCGGCGCGACCGGAACGGTGGCGGGCAAGGCCGCGCTGGCCCGGCCCGTCACGAGCACGACGACGGGCACGTCCACGACCGACCAGCGGGCGATCGGCTCCACCGACGAGGCCTTCGGCGCGAAGGTGCCGGTCACCTACCAGGTCACGCTGACCGACGCGCGCGGGAACCAGGTCGGCGCCCCGGTTTCGGTGCGGCAGGAGGTGGGGCTGCAGATCCCCGGCGATCTGGTCGCGATCACCCCGGCGGACCCGAGTCTGACCGAGACGCCGTGGACGAAGACTCCCGAACACGCCGCGCCGGAGGCCGTCACCGATCTGGACTCGGCGAAGGCGTTCGAGGACATCGCGCGGCAGTTGCATCCCAGTGTGACCAAGCTGGGGGCGCCGGGGCGGACGGCGTTGCAGGAGTTCCTGTCGCCGTCGACGATCCGGGACAACCTGGGTGCTGCGCTGAACGGCTGGGTCGTGTCGCCGGATCTGAGCAGTCCGCACGGCAGCCGTGGTGGTGTGGTCCGGATGCGGGCCGTGCCGCTGAGCGCGGAGCTCGTCGGCACGACGGCGTCGGCCACCTTGCGGGTGCACGAGTCCGCGGCCATCAGCACGGGACTGAGCGCGGCGACGAAGACCGGGTTCGACGCCGGCGTCACAGTTGGTGGTGGTGCTTCGGTCTCGGGCCAGGTCGGCGGTTCGGCCAGCGTCAGCGTCGGCTATTCGGCGCGCACCACGGAGTCGTCGAGCGCCGGCACGGGCGCGACGGTGAAGACCGGCATCCTGGTGAAGGGTGATCTGGGGCTGTACCGGACGAAGATGCGGCTGGAGTTCCAGACCCCGCACGGCACCACGATCCCGGTCACCGCCACGGGGTACCTGCGCGCGGGTCTGCCGGAGGCGGGCGCGGCCAACCTGCCGGTGCCGCCCGACGTGTCGACGGAGCTCACGGTTCCCACGCCCGAGCCGAAGTTCCCGCCGCCCTACCTGGCGAGCGCCGCGGCCGCGGGTGCGGTGAAGGTCGGTGCGTTCACGCCTGCCGCCGAGGTGCAGAGCCAGGTCGAAGGGGCGTTGCGGGGGATTCCCGGCTTCGAGAAGTTCCTGCCGTCGTTCGCCGACACCGCGAGCGATCCGCGCAAGGCCGGCAAGAACATGCAGGCGCTCGCGGACCAGCTGGAGAACCAGCGCAAGCTGACGGCCGAGCTCTCTCCGACCGCACTCCAGTCGCAAATGGACAGTCTGCTCGGCGCCGGTGTGCAGGTGCAGCTCAAGCGACAGGGCATGGCCACCAACGACTTCATCAACGTGACGGTGAAGGCGCGGATGACCAACCCGGTCCACCTCGGACAGGCCGACCAGCGCAAAGTGCGCGGGTCGGCCTCGACCGGGCCGAAGCTCGACAGCGCGACCACCACCCAGAAGGGCTGGAGCGCCGGCGTCGAAGGCAAGGTCGTCATCCCCGCGATCAGCAAGAAGACCACCGCGACTCCGACGCCATCGGTGGGCGCCAAGTACACCAGCACGACCGCGACGAAGACCTCCGCGGGACCGACCGTGGGCAGCACGCGGTCGACCAGCGGCAGCCCGAACGCGCAGCTGTTCCAGCACGACGTGACGTTCGACGTGGAGATCACGAAGTTCAGCCGCAACCGCGCGTGGGTCAAGCGGCTCACGCCGGGTTCGCCGTGGTTGCAGGTGCCGGAGCCGAAGACGATCGCGAAGACCGGGGTGAACCTGCGGGAGATCACCGGCAAGGCGAACCTGTGGGTGTCGGACGGCTCGACGCTGTCGACGGATCCGGCGGCGTTCGCGCCCGCTCCTGCGGCGGCACCCGTGGTGCTGGCGAACCCGCCGACGATCCAGCAGTTGCTGACGGCGCCGAAGCCGCCTGCGTGGCCGTTCCTGCACGTGGAGGCGGTGGCGAACACCGAGGCGGTGCGGGATGCGGCGATCGCGGCCTTGAGCGCGAGCGGTGACACGGCGTTGACGGTGCCGGGAACCGAGCCCCGCAACCGGATCGACAAGCTGTTCAGTCCGGAGAGTATCAAGGCCAACCTGCCGACGTTGGTGGGCAAGGGCATGACCGAGAGCGGCATGAAGTACGGCCGCCGGGTCGCCGACCGGGTCGGTGCGGTCGGCATGGCGGTGGGACTGAGCAACCCGAAGCTCGTGTCCATTTCGGACGACGTGGGCGTGGAAGCCGCGCACGCGGGCGGGTTCAAGACGGGGGAGAGCACGACGGACTCCCGTTCGGTCGACGTGACGGCCGGGCTGAACACGCCGATGCGGCCCACGAAGGGCGCCGTCGGGTCGACCGCGCTGGGCGGCACCGCGAAGTGGACGCCCTGGTCGAAGTCGAAGACGACGGGCGCCGACGTGACCGGTGGCGTGGACCGCAACCGGGTCGTGCCCGCCACCGGCCGGACCGTGCTGGTGCAGCTGGACGCCCAGGTGACGGTCGTCGGTGAGAGCCGCGCGAGCAACACCGTCCGCAAGGGCTCGACCAGCCGGGCGGGGTCCGTGATCTCGTTGCCGGGCGGGGTGTTCGTCCGGGTGAGCGAGGACGTCGCTCGCGACATGGGTGTGCTGCCGTCCGTCGAGAGCACGGCGCCGCCGGTCGAGCAGGGCACGATGGCGTCGCCGTCGACGTTGCTGGGACTCGGGCTGGTCGAGCAGGCGCCGGACCTGTCCGGCCTGGTGCCGCAGCTGCGGGACAACCTCGGCAAGGTCGGCAAGAACCTGTTGCCGAAGTCGGTGCTCGACGACTCGATGAACAACCTGCGGCGCCTCACCGATCTCACGTCCGAAGCGAGCGTGAAGGCGTTGGTGGACAGCGCTTTGGACGGCGGTGTGCCGTTGCTGGTGCACGATCCCGGTGTGTTCGGCAAGGACACGTACCAGGTCACGTTGAGGGCGGTCCCCGGCACGCCGGTGTTCGAGGGTGCGGTCAACGACGGCATCGACATCGAGCACACGTCCACGGGCACGCAGGTCGTGACGAGGACGAGCGGCGGCGGGACCGGCTGGGGCGTCGGTCTCAAGGTGCCCGCGTCGGGTTTGCTCAAGACCGGCGATCCCAACGTGTCCGCCAGCGTCGGCGGTTCGGTGGCGGCGAACGCGGGCCAGGCCCAGTCCTGGTCGACGACCGAGTCGACGACCAGACAGGTCGGTCACACCCGTTCCGCGTCCGGCCCTGCCGCGCGCTACACGGTGCCGGTGACGTTCGAACTGGTGGTGGAGAAGGGGAGCAAGGAGATCGGCCGGGCGAGCAGCGGCCAGGTCGAGATGTCCGTCCGCGTGCCCGCAGACAACCAGAAGACCACGGCTTCTCCGCCCGCGACGTCCACGCCGTCGTCCACGACCCGGCCTGCCGAGGAGGGGACTCCCGAGCGGGTGCGCGAGTGGCAGGGGACTGCGCTGCCGCCGTTCGCCTCGGTGGAGAACCTGCGCGGGGCCCAGCTCCTGCAGGACGCGGCTGTCCGGGCGTTGACGGGTGCCGGTGCCGGGAGCGGTCTCATCGGCAAGGGCACCGGCGCGATGAACGCCTTGCGGTCGGGTTTGGCCCTGGAGTCGTTGCAGCCCAACCTTCCCGGCATGCTGGACGGCGCGTTCGAGGTGCCAGGCCTGCACGAGGCGTCGGTGACCACGAGCCAGCACGCCCGGCTGAAGGTGTACGCGAAACTCGTCAACCCCAGGCTCGAAGCGCTGAGTGACGGCGTCGCGGTGTCGACGACCCGGTCGACCACGGGCGCGATGTCGAGCGAGGCCAAGAAGACCGAGTCCCACGACGTGTCGGTCGCGGTGGCACCGGGCGGCGTGACGTCGAAGAAGCCGGACCTCGGGTTCTCCGCCGGCGGCGTGGAGGGCCGGCACGCGTCGGAGGACAGCGCCGCGGTGTCGGGCGGTACGACGCACAACCCGTCAGCGGCGTTCAAGACCGAGGGCCGCACGGGTCTCGTGAGCTACGACGTCGAGTACCGCGTCGTCGCGGACCTCGGCAAGGGCAGGACGGGCGTCGTCGACCTGGTGGTGCCGGGCTCGGCCCAGGTCCGCATGCACGCGGCCGACGCCGAAACCGCGCTGGGCCGTCCGCTGCCCGACGACCTCGGCGCGGCGCAGACCAGCGTGCACGACGCGGCGAAGGCGTGGCGTGCCGCGGAAGTAGCCGCTGACGAGGCACGCCACTCGGCCCAGACGACCATCAACTCGCTGGCGCCGCGGCTGGCGGAGGTGACCGCGCGAGCGGACTCGCTGTCCACCGCCGAACGGGGTGTGGCGGACGCTGCGACCAGGCTGGAAACCGCACAACGGCAACGCTCCGAAGCCGGTGAGGCGGTGTCGCGGGCACAGATCGCGGTGGACGAGGCGGCGGACCTCCTGCGGGCGAACGAGCTCAACGCCGAGCTCGCCTCGCAGCTCGCCGTGGCGGCACGTGAGCAGGCCGTTCGGGAGCACGAGGACGCCTTGGCCACGGCAGCGCGGACGGCCGAGCTGGTGGCTCGGGCCCGGGATCTGCACAGCGAGGTCGTGATCGATCTCGGCACCGCGCAGGCCCACCACGCGGCCGCCGAGGGTGCCGTGCTCGCAGCGGAGGAGGACTTGCGGCAGGCCGAGGCCGCGCTGGACGCGGCACGGTCGGCGCACGACGCGGTGGTGCGGGCGGAGCAGGACGTGCGGGCCGAGATCGCCGTCGTCGAGGCGGAGGTGGAACGGACTCGGGCGGAGGCGGCGGAGGCTCAGCGGGCTTGGTGGGAGGCCAAGGCGGCAGTGGACCAGGAGGTCGGCCGGTTCAACGCAGCAGCTCCGGGGGTCGCGACGGTCACGCCGACGGCGCCGACCACGGCTGCCCCACTGACCACGGCTGCCTCGCAGGTTGCGGCGACTTCACCGACCCGGCCCGCGCCCCCGGACCACGGACCTCGTGACAGCGCACCGCAGGTGACCGAAGCGCCGCGCGGCGACAAGAAGGTCATCGACGACGAGTCGTGGCGGCACAGTCCCGCCGCGACCGCCGAATGGTTCGCGCCCAGCGATCCGGTGTCGCCGGAGGTGTGGGCGGAGCGCCGCGCCGGTGCGCACGTGCGCACGGTCGACACCGAGGTCGCGGACGTGACCACGGACAGCACGCCGTCCAACGTCCGGTCCTACCAGGGGCTCGTCCGCTACGACCTGCGGCGGATCGAGACCAGCCCCGGCAGGTTCGTGCAGGAGTACACCGTCAAGGTGCACCTGCGGTCCGCCGATCCCGCCGTGCTCGAGCAGGTGCGGACCAACGCCCACGACGGCGTGAACTCGTTGCTGAACAAGGGTTTCCGGCTGCCGGGTGGGGACCAGTTCCACGTCAACCTGGAGTTCACCGACAACCCCGCGGACGCGCACACCACGATCGAGGTCGGCGACACCGGCACCGACCAGACGCACTGGAACCCGGCCGCCAGTCCCGCCGTGCTCGCCCACGAGACGGTGCACTACCTCGGTGTTCCGGACGAGTACCGCGACCAGTCGCGGGTGTTCCTGGCGCACGAGCAGCGGTCGGGTGTGCACGAGGACGGCATGATGAGTGCGGACGTGCACGAGGCCGCCGGGCTGCGGCCGCGGCACCTGTGGCTGATCGAACGCACCGCCACCAGCCAGGTCATGGTGCCGGACACCCGGCTGGACTCGCACGACGCCGCCACCGCGAGCGGGAGCAGGCCTCACGACGCCGTGACGAAGCCGACGCGGCCCGCTCCGGTGCTGCCGTCACGTGCGCTGCCGCCGTTCTTCCAGGACGGCGCGGCGCTCGGCACCGTCTCGACCGTCGAGGTGAACGGTGGCCGCGAGATCACGCAGGCGGTCAACGGGCTGCTGCCGCAGCGCAGAGGTGTCACTCCGCGCGGTGTCGACCAGATCGCGCCCGCGTTGAGCCAGAACTTCGAGTCGTTCCTGGGCAAGGGCAGGACCTTCCAGATCAAGGTGGGCAAGGACTGGTTCGAGGCGGGCGTCAAGGCCACGCTCGGCACCGGGACCGACAGCGTCCTCGCGCCCAAGACGAAGATCGATTTCGCCGCGGTGAGCGGCACGGCCACGTCGCAGACCGGGACCATCGGCACGGCCGGTGACGTCGGTGGCGCGGTATCGGTCGGCATGGCGGTCGGGGCGCAGGGCACGGTGGCGGGCAGGGCGGCCCTGGCGCGGCCGGTGACGAGCACGACGACGGGCACGTCCACCACCGACCAGCGGATGATCCGCTCCGGTGAAGCCGCGTTCGACGCGAAGGTGCCGGTGACGTACGAGGTCACGCTGACCGACGCGCGCGGCAACCGGGTCGGCGAACCCGTGGTGGTGGCACAGGACGTGAGCCTGCGCGTTCCCGGCGACTCCCTCACGCCGGCGGATCCGGGGCTCACCGAGGTGCCGTGGACGGGCACGCTCGAACACCCCGCGCCGGAGGCCGTCACCGATCTCGACTCGGCCAAAGCGTTCGAGGACATCGCGCGGCAGTTGCATCCCAGTGTGACCAAGTTGGGGGCGCCGGGGCGGACGGCGTTGCAGGAGTTCCTGTCGCCCACGTCGATCCGCGACAACCTGGGTGCTGCGCTGAACGGCTGGGTCGTGTCGCCGGATCTGAGCAGTCCGCACGGCAGCCGTGGCGGTGTGGTCCGGATGCGAGCCGTGCCGGTGAGTGCTGAGCTGGTCGGCACCACCTCGTCGATCAACCTGCGGCTGCACGAGACGGCGGCCATCAGCACGGGTGTCAGCGCGGCGACGAAGAGCGGGTTCGACGCGAGTGTCGCGGTCGGCGGCGGCGCCTCCGTGAAGAACGAGGTCGGCGGTTCGGCCAGCGTCAGCGCCGGTTATTCGGCCCGCACCACGGAATCGTCGAGCGCGGGCACGGGTGCGTCAACGAGGACCGGCATCCAGGTCAAGGGTGATCTGGGGCTGTACCGGACGAAGGTGCGGCTGGAGTTCGAAACGCCGCACGGCACCACGATCGGCGTGGACGCCACCGCCTACCTGCGTGCGGGCGTCCCGGAAGCGGGCGCGGCGAACCTGCCGGTACCGCCCGGATCCGCGCAGAGCCTCGCGACGCCGACCGCGGAACCGAAGTTTCCGCCGCCGTACCTGGCGAGCGCGGCGGCTGCGGGCGCCGTGAAGGTCGGTGCGTTCGCGCCTGCCGCCGAGGTGCAGAGCCAGGTCGAGGGGGCGTTGCGCGGGATTGCGGGCTTCGAGAAGTTCCTGCCGTCGTTCGCGGACGCCACGAGCGATCCGCGCAGGGCGGGCAAGAACATGCAGGACCTGGCGGACCAGCTGGCGAACCAGCGCATGCTCGCGACCGAGCTGTCGCCGGCGGCGCTGAAGTCGCAAATGGACAGTCTGCTGGGCGCCGGTGTGCAGGTGCAGCTCAAGCGGCAAGGGCTGGCCACCAACGACTTCGTCAACGTCACGGTGAAGGCGAGAGTCGCGAACCCCGTGCACCTCGGCCAGGCCGACGCACGCAGCGTGCGCGGCTCCGCGTCCACCGGACCGAAGCTGGACAGCGCGACGACGACGCAGAAGCGCTGGAGCGTCGGCGTCGAGGCCAAGGTCGCCGTTCCGGCGAGCAACAAGAAGACCAGCGCGACGCCGACGCCGTCGGTCGGGGCGAAGTACAGCAGCACCACGGCGACGAAGACGACGGCCGGGCCCACCGTGGGCACCACGCGGCTCACCGGTGGCAGTCCGAACGCGCAGTTGTTCGAGCACGACGTGACGTTTGACGTGGAGATCACGAAGTTCAGCCGCAACCGGGCGTGGGTGAAGCGGCTGACGCCCGGATCGCCGTGGTTGCAGGTGCCGAAGCCGAAGACGGTCGCGAAGACGGGCCAGAACCTGCCCGAGATCAGCGGCAAGGTGAACCTCTGGGTGTCCGACGGTTCCGCGATGTCGTCCGATCCGGCGGCGTTCGCGCCCGCTCCTGCGGCGGCACCCGTGGTGCTGGCGAACCCACCGACGATCCAGCAGTTGCTGACGGCGCCGAAGCCGCCTGCGTGGCCGTTCCTGCACGTGGAGGCGGTGGCGAACACCGAAGCGGTGCGGGATGCGGCGATCGCGGCCTTGAGCGCGAGCGGTGACACGGCGTTGACGGTGCCGGGAACCGAGCCCCGCAACCGGATCGACAAGCTGTTCAGTCCGGAGAGCATCAAGGCCAACCTGCCGACGTTGGTGGGCAAGGGCATGACCGAGAGCGGCATGAAGTACGGCCGCCGGGTCGCCGACCGGACCGGTGCGGTCGGCATGGCCGTGGGACTGAGCAACCCGAAGCTGGTGTCCATTTCGGACGACACGAGTTTCGAGGCCGCGCACACCGGTGGGTTCAAGGCGGGGGAGAGCAGGACGGACTCCCGTTCCGTGGACGTCACGGCGGGCCTGAACACGCCGATGAGGCCGACGCAGGGCGCTGTCGGCTCGACGGCACTTGGCGGCGCCGCGAGGTGGACGCCGTGGTCGAAGACGAAGACCACCGGCACGGAGACCAGCGGCAGCGTCGATCGCAACCAGGTCACGCCGGCGACGGGACGGACCGTGCTGGTGCAGCTGGACGCCCAGGTGACGGTCGTCGGGGAGAGCCGTGCGGGCAACACCGTCCGCAAGGGCTCGTCCAGTGTCGCGGGATCCGTCGTGACGTTGCCTGGCGGTGTGTTCGTCCGGGTGAGCGAGGACGTCGCGCGCGACATGGGCGTGCTGCCCGCCGTGGAGAGCGCGGCCGTTGCGGTGGAGCAGGGCACGATGGCGCCACCGTCGACGTTGCGCCCCGGCGAGCCCGGCGCGCTCGGGCTGGGCGTGGTCGAGCGGGCGCCGGATCTGTCGGCGCTGGTGCCGCAGCTGCGGGACAACCTCGGCAAGCTGGGCAAGAACCTGTTGCCGAAGTCGGTGCTCGACGACTCGATGAACAACTTGCGGCGGTTGACGGACCTCACCTCGGACGCGAGCGTGAAGGCGTTGGTGGACAGCGCTTTGGACGGCGGCGTGCCACTACTGGTGCACGACCCCGGCGTGTTCGGCAAGGACACCTACCAGGTCACGTTGAAAGCCGTCCCCGGCACGCCGGTGTTCGAGGGTGCGGTCAACGACGGCGTGGAGATCGAGCACACCGCGACCGGTGTCCTCGCGGTCTCAGAGACGGCCGGGGGCGCCACCGGCTGGGGCGCCGGGCTGAAGGTGCCCGGCGCGGCGCTGCCCAAGACCGGTGACGCGAACCTGTCCGCGAACGTCGGCGGCTCGGCGGCCGTGAACGCGGGCCAGACGCACTCGCACTCCACGACCACGTCGACGACCAAGCAGCAGGGGCAGCTGCGCGTGGGTTCCGGGCCCGCTGTCCGCTACACGGTGCCGGTGACGTTCGAGCTCGTGGTGGAGAAGGGGAGCAGGGAGATCGGCCGCGCGACCAGCGGCGAGGTCGACATGTCCGTCCGCGTGCACGCCGACAACCAGAAGACGTCGTCCGCTCACACGCCGTTCGCCGCTCACGTCACGACCCGGCCGGCCGAGGACGGCGATCCGGGGACGGTGCGGGAATGGCAGGAGACCTCCGCTGTGCTGCCACCGCTCGCGTCGGTGGAGAACCTGCGTGGCGCGCAGATCCTGCAGGACGCGGCGGTGCGCGCGTTGGCGGGTGCCGGTGCCGGGAGCGGTCTCACCGGCAAGGGCACCGGTGCGCTGAACGCGTTGCGGTCTGGCCTGGCGTTGGAGTCGTTGCAGCCCAACCTTCCCGGCATGCTGGACGGCGCGTTCGAGGTGCCGGGCCTGCACGAGGCGTCGCTGACGACGAGCCAGCACGCGCAGGTGAAGGTGTACGCGAAGCTGGTGAACCCGCGGCTGGAGGCGCTGAGCGACGGAGTGCAGGTGTTCCTGCCGCGCTCGGTGGCGAGCAGCACGTCGAGCGATGCCAAGCACAGCGAGACCGGCGACCTGGCCGTGGCGCTCGGCCCCGGTGGCGTGACGTCGGCGAAACCGGACGTCGGCGTCTCCGTCGCGGGCGTGGAGATCCGGCACGCGGCCGAGGACAGCGCGGCACTGTCGGGCGGCTCCACGCACAACCCGTCGTCGATGGTCAAGGCCGAGGGCCGCACCGGACTGGTCGCCTACGACGTCGAGTACCGCGTCGTGGCCTCACTGGGCCGCGGCCGCGTCGGCGTGGTGGACGTGAGCGTTCCGGGCGCGGCACAGGTCCGCATGTTCGAGTCCGACGCCGCGGCCGCGCTGGGAAGAGCTCTGCCGGACGACCTCGGCACGGCGCAAACCGGTGTGCACGACGCCGCGAAGGCCTGGCGCAGCGCGGAAGTCGCCGCGGACCAGGCCCGGCACGCCGCCCAGAAGGTCATCAACGCCGTCGCGCCTCAGCTCGCCGTGGTCACGACGCGTCAGAGCGAGGTTGAGACCGCCGACCGCACCGTGGCCGACGCTAGTGCCGCCCTTGTTGCGGCACAACGCCATCAGGCGGAGGCGGAGCAGGCGGTGTCGCGCGCTCAGTCCGCTGTGGACGAAGGGGCTGACGCGGTCTACCAGACCGAGCTGGACGCGGCGCTGGCCGAGCAGGTGGCGTTGGCCGAGCAGCTCGACGAGAGCGCCGCGCGGGAGGACGCGCTCGCCGCGGCGTCGCGGGCCGCCGAGCTGGCGGCCAGAGCCAGGGACCGCCACGCCGAGTTGGCGAGCGATCTCGGCACGGCCCAGGCTCGGCAGGAGGCCGCTGACGACGCGGTGCGGGCGGCTGAGGAGGACCTGCGACAGGCGCAGGTGGCCGCGGAGGCCGCGCGAGCCCTGCACTCGTCGGCGGTGCGGGCCGAGCAGGACCTGCGGGCGGAGGTCACGCGGGCCGAGGCCGAAGTGGGGCGGACTCGGGTGGAGGCGGCGCAGGCACAACGGGCGTGGTGGGAGGCGAAGGCGGCGGTGGACCAGGAGGTGAGCCGGTTCAACGCGCCGCCACCGCAGCCTCCGCCTCCGCCGACGGAGGCTTCCGCGTCGCCGGGAGAACCGACCGCATCGCCGGCTGAGCCGTCCACGCCTGCGTCACCAGTGGCGGCGCCCGCCCCGCAACTCGAACTGTCGCTGGACTTCCCTCCTGGCGGCACGTCTCTGACGTTCCAGCAGCTGGTCGCGGTCGAGAGGTTGGCCGAACGGCTCACGGAGCTCCAGGCCACCCGCGCGGCGGAGGGACTCCCGGCGCCGGTCGTCGAGATCACCGGCGACCACGCCGCACACGTGGCCGAACTGCTGGCGCTCGAGGCGGCGGTGGAGATCGAGGTGGCGCCGGGCCGCGCCAATGCCGCTGATCTCCGCGTCCGCTTGGAGCAGTCGGCGGAAACCTCTGCTGCCCTGGAGGACTCCCCGGGATCCTCCGCTGCACCGGAGGGCCCCGCGGAAGCGTCTACCGCCCCGGACGACTCCGCGGAAACCTCCGACCCGCCACCCCCTCTGGACGACCAGCTCTCCGGGTTGGCCACCTCCGCGATGGCCGACGCTTCGCCGTTGATGAGGTCGGTGGAGTCCGTGCTGAGCTCGGATCCGCGGAAGTACGTGCAGTCGGAGGCGGGGCTGCACCTGCTGCGTGCTTCGGTCGTCCTGCACACCCGGACCGACGAGGTGGCGAGGCTCATCGCCGAGCATGGCGTCGACCATGTCGCCGACGCGTTCATCAGGCAGTTCGAACGCCCGATCATCGAGACGGCGCAACGGGAGCTGTTCGCCGACCTCGACACGGCGGCGTTCGGCAGCTGGGCGCACCAGTTGTGGGACACGATCGGCAACACTCCGAGCCTCGCGGAGAATCCTGAGTTGCTGGCGGCGGAGATCTTCAACCACGACAAGGGGTACAACCGCGCGACGAACTTCGCTCAGCAGGCTGCGCTGGCCGACATCGTGGGGCCGCCGCCGCTCGCCGAGGTGATCGCCGATCGCCCGGCGCCGGACAACGACACGTCCGCTCAGGCGATGTGGCTGTACCAGGTGTTCACCGACGCCGGGCTCCTCGCCGCCGACGGCACGGACACCGCGAGCGGGTTCACCGAGCTGGCGCGGCAGCACCGTGCCGCGCTCGAACCCGGCCTCGGGCCGCTGAGCGAGCAACGGATCGCGGCACTGCGGCAGGAACTCGTCGACATGGTGATGCTCGACGACGACGTCGAGAGCCCGACCAGCGAGGCGCTGCGGCACGTGGCCAACGAGGTGCTCACGCGGCCCGCGCCGCCGTCGGTCACGCCCAACGGGCTGTACGCCGCCGTTGCGCACCTCACGCAAAACGATGCGGCCGCGTTGCGCAAGCACGTGGTGAACCGGGGCGCCAACGACCCGAGCGTGGCCGGCGCGGCGGCGGACTTCGCGGCCGGCCGGCCGATGTTGCCCGTGCACCTCAACGGAGCGCTGGTCGAGAACGTCAACTGGAGCATGCGGCCCGACCCGGACGAGAACAGGAGTGCCGGCAACGCGCGCGACCTGCTCGGGCACCTGATCGCCACGCACCTCGGTGTCAACGTGGTGATCCACCAGGGCGGGCCGCCTGTCGTGCTCGCGCCGTTGGGCGGGCAAAGCCAGGGCTCCGTGGAGGTCGATCTCGTCGTCGTGAACGGGCAGGCCACCTACCGGCCGCACCAGTAGATCAGCCGATCGGCCCAGTGAACAACGCGCGATGCCTACGCAGAGTTGTCTTCCATAAACACCTGCCAACTCTTCGTTGACGAAGCAAACATCCTGGTGGGCGCCCTGATCACACTTCTGCTGACCGTTGAAAGAACCTCTTCTAAAAAGAATGAAGATCACGTACTGTGCCCGATCGGAGCGCAGTACTCAGGAACAGGTTCATGCGACTGAAGCACTCGGGCGATCTGAGGCGGGCTCACCGCGTCGAGGTTGTGCGGAGCTTCTGCAGTGGTGGGGTGGACGTCACCAAGACGCACGTGACGGCCGAGTTGTTCGACCAGACCATGGCGCGGCTGGCCCGGAAACGGGTTTCCAGCACTGGAGAGCGCGCCGGAGGTTGTGGTCGGGCAGGTTCTCGACGTCGTTGCCGTTGTGCGGCACCAGGTGTACGAGGCGGTGCGGCACACGACCGGGACGACATGATCGTGGTCGACCTGGGCACCTCGGTGGTGAGGGGCATCGTGGACGGCGGGCGGTTGGTGCGCGGGGCGACGGACGACGCGGGGGAGTGCGGGCCGGCTTCGTGAACGTGCTCAACCCCGAGTTGATCCTGTTCGGCGGGTGGGTCAGTGGCGTGCTCGGAGAGCCTCTCCTGTCCGCGGTCACCCCGGTGATCGAGGAGTACGCGCTCGCACCCTGTTTCGAAGCGGCGACCGCCGTGCTGGGCAGGCACCAGGACAACCCGGTGTCCCTCGGCACGGCCGTGCTCGCCTTCGAAACCCACCTGCTCGACTGAACTTCCGAGGGGATCGATCCATGGGGCAACTCCGCCCGTTCAGAGCCGTGTCCGCGGTCGTGGCGTGTCTGGTCATGACCGGCTGCACCGCCGGTGCGCCACGTCCGGCGCCCGAACCCGAGGTGACGGTCGCCGTCTGGGGCAGCGAGCAGGACGCCAAGACCTACCAGCAGCGCGTCGACCTGGCGAGTGACCGGGTCCCGGGCGTCAACGTCAAGCTGTTGCACCTCAAGGACGGCGACTACGGCTCGAAGATCGGGAAGATGATCGCGGACGGCAACCCGCCCGACATCATCGAGGTCAACGAGTCCGTGCACAGCTACAGCAGCAAGAACCAGTTGCTGCCGCTCAACAACTTCATCGAGACGGAGAAGGTCGACCTGGTCGCGAGGTTCGGCGAACGCGCCGCGCACTCCTACGACCGCGAAGGCAAGACGTGGGCGCTGCCCGACCGCAACGGGCCGATGGTCCTGTACTACAACAAGGATCTCTTCGACAAGGACGGCGTCGCGTATCCGACCGCCGACTGGAAGTGGCCTGACTTCCTGGCGGCGGCCCAGAAGCTGACGATCAAGGACGGCGACAAGACCATGCGCTACGGGTTCGCCGCGGGCGACTGGTGGCCGTGGTGGATGGCGTTCATGCTGCAGAACGGCGGCAGGGTCCTCGACGACGCCGGCAAGCCGGTGATCAACTCGCCGGAGAACGTCAAGGCGATGCAGTTCTACGCTGATCTGGTGCACAAGCACCACGTCGCTCCGTCCAAAAAGGACTACGAGGCGCTGAAGGTCGGCAGCCCCGACCAGCTCTTCGCGCAGGGCAACGCCGCGATGATCATGACTGGTTTCTGGAACATCGCCTCGCTCAAGGACGCCCCGCAGGTGCGGTGGGGCATCTCGCCGCTGTTCAAGAACACCAAGCAGGCGACGATCTCGTTCCAGAGCGGCCTCGCGATCACGAAGTCGAGCACCCGTCCCGAGCTCGCGTTCAAGGTGCTCGACTTCCTGACCACCGCCGAGGGACAGAAGCCGATCGCCACCAACGGCCAGGACGCCCCCGCCAACCGCGAGGTGCAGGACAGCGACGACTTCCTGCGCCCGGCGTGGGCCATCGGTGACGTGAACATGGGCGCGTTCAAGCAGTCCGCCGAGTTCGCCTACGCGCCACCGATGACGCCGGAGTGGGGCAGCATGCAGAAGGCGTTCGGGACGATCATCGGTGAGATCTGCGACGGCGTCATCACGCCGAAGGACGGCCTGGCAGCAGCCCAGCGGTCGCTGGAGAACCTGGGCAAATGACCTCGCGGAGGGCGGGGGAGCTCCCGCCCCGCCCTCCGGTTCATTGACGACCTATCGAGTGCCAGCTATGTTGGCGCTCACTTCCGGGACTGTCCGCGTGTTCCCCTTTTGAACCCTGTGCTGGGCGCTTGCACGTGCGCCCGTCGGGAAAGGCCGGCATGTCCTTGCGTCATCTCACCTTCACGTCGGCGCTCGTCGCCGTCGCCCTCACCGCGGCTGGGCTCGCGGTCTCCGTCACGACCAGCTCGGCCGCCACGCTCGACGACGGCCTGGTCGTGCACTACGACCTCACCCAGCCCTCCGGCACCGAGGTCACCGACAGCTCCGGCTTCGGCCGCCACGGCACGCTCAGCGGCGACACGACCTGGCTGGGCGCGGAAGGCCTCCGTCTCGGCGGTGTGAACGGTCACGTCCGCCTGCCGGACAACGTGATCCGCGGGCTCGCCGACGTCACCGTCTCGGTCCAGGTCGAGCTCGCCGCCGACCAGTCCGTCCCGTACTTCGTCTGGGGTCTCGGCAACACCGTGGCCAACACCGGGAACGGCTACCTGTTCGCGACGGGTGACCAGTTCCGCGCGTCGATCGCGAGCGGCGACTGGTCGACCGAACAGACTGTCGACAGTGGACGGAGCCTCGCCCGCGGCAGCTGGCGCACGATCACCTACGCGCTGGCGGGCGGCACCGCGGTTCTCTACGAGGACGGTGTCGAGGTCGCCAGGAAGACCGGCGTCACCACCACCGCGGGCTCCCTAGGCGACGGCACCACCACGGCCAACTACCTCGGGCGCTCGGTCCACCCGTCCGACCGCTACCTCAAGGGCAAGGTACGCGACTTCCGCCTGTACGGCCGTGCGCTGAGCGCGGGCGAGGCGCGCGAACTGGGCAAGACGACGGCGTCGGGCAGGCCTGCCGCCGATGTCGCTGCGGTGAACCTGGGGGACACGTCGGCCAGGACCGACGACCTGAAGCTTCCCCTCAAGGCCGCGGGCGGCTCGGCCATCTCCTGGGAGTCGAGCAGGCCGTCGGTGGTGTCAGCGGCCGGTGTCGTCACCCGGCCCGCGCCACGCACGGGCGACGCGACGGTGACGCTCACCGCGACCGCCACCTACGCCGGGTACACCGCCAAGCGCGACTTCACCGTGACGGTGCCGGAAGACGACACCGACCGTCAGAAGGTCGACAACGCGCTGAAGAACATCGTGATCCACGACGAGGACACGGTCCGGGGCAACATCACGCTCCCGGCGAAGGGCGCCCGCGACGTCGCGTTCACCTGGCAGAGCAGCGATCCCCGCGTCGTCACCGCGACCGGCGAGGTGACCCGGCCACCGCACGGGTCGCGGCCGCGCACCGCCCGGCTCTCCGTGCGGGCGACCAAGGGCTACACCAGCGCCACCCGCTACTTCACGCTCACCGTCCTGCCGTTGCCCGCGAACGCGGCGATGGAGGGCTACCTGTTCACCTACTTCACCGGTGAGGCGAACCAGGACAGCGAACAGGTGCACTTCGCGGTGAGCCGCGGCAACGACCCGTTGCACTGGGACGAGCTCAACGGCGGCCGTCCCGTGCTGAGGTCCGAGCACGGCGAGACCGGTGTGCGCGACCCGTTCATCATCCGCAGCCCCGAAGGCGACAGGTTCTTCCTCCTCGCGACCGACCTCCAGATCAACGGCGGTCGCGGCTGGGACGCGGCGATGCGTCACGGCAGCAGGCACCTCGAGATCTGGGAGTCGACGGACCTCGTCACGTGGTCGGACCAGCGGCACGTCCCGGTCTCGGACCCCGCGGCCGGCATGACGTGGGCTCCTGAAGCGACGTACGACCCGTTGATCGGCGCCTACGTCGTCTACTGGGCGTCCAACCTGTACTCGCCCGGCGACGCGAACCACGCCGGTCCGACGTATCCGCGGATGATGTACTCGACCACGCGCGACTTCCGCACCTTCACCCCGCCGCAGGTCTGGAACGACCCCGGCCGCGGCGTGATCGACTCCACCGTTCTCAAGGAGGGCGAGTACTACTACCGCCTCACCACCGACGAGAAGGTCATCGGGTCGTGCGCGCGTGACGTCGTGCTGGAGCGGTCGAAGGACCTGCGCGCGGTGGACCTGCCGGGTTCCGGGCCGCGCAACTGGGAGCTCGTCGACGACTGCGTCCGCACCGGGCTCGGCACGGACTGGGTCGAGGGTCCGACGGTGTTCAAGTCCAACGACGGCAAGAAGTTCTACGCCTTCCTCGACGAGACGCCGCGTCGCGGGTACCTCCCGTTCGTCACCGACTCGCTGGCGAACCCGAACTGGTCGATCCCCGCGGAGTACCAGCTGCCCGCGAAACCCCGTCACGGCACGGTGCTGCCGGTCTCCAAGGCCGAGCTCGAACGGCTCAGGAAGGGCCCACCGCCGGTGCGCGCCAACAAGAAGGGCGTCGTGGCGGACTACGACCTGCGCGGTGGCGCGGGGCCGGCCGTCGCCGACCTGTCCGGAAACGGCCGCACGGCAACGATCGAGGGTGACGTCAGCCGCTCGTCGGCAGGGCTCGTCTTCGGTGGCACGGACGGTCATCTCCGCCTGCCGGACAACCTCACGGCAGGACTCGACGCGATGACCGTGTCCGTCCGGGTGTGGGTCGACCCGGCGCAGCAGGGCCTGTACTCCCTGTGGGACATCGGCAACCTCCACGTCGACAGCGGACTCGCTCTGCCCCGCGGGGCCTGGCACACCATCACGTACACGTTGTCGAACGGGACTGCTCGCGTGTTCGACGACAGCGTCGAATTCGCGCGGGTGGACGGCGTCACGAGAATTCCGCGTGACATCAAGACGTCGGACTTCGCCGGCCGGTACCTCAAGGGCAAGATGCGCAGCCTGACCGTGTGGAACAGGGTTCTTTCAGCGCAGGAGATCGCCGCGCTTCGGCGGTGAGAGGAGGTTTGTCCACAGGACAAACCGATGTCGTGGGCCTGTCCGCATCGGACAGGCACTGGCAGTGGGCCACTCGGCGGTGTGACAGGGGATTTCGCCGTGGTTACAGTCCGATTTCTGGGAGCGCTCCCGGAAATCGGATTCCCCCTGTCGGACATCCTCAGGAGGTCGTTTTGACCTGGCGATTTCTCCGAGCGGTGGTGGCCGGCCTGCTCCTGGCGGCCTGTGCGGTCATCGCTCCAGTCCCGGCCGGTGCGGCCGCGCCCGCGCGGATCATGGCACTCGGCGACTCCATCACCGGCTCACCAGGCTGCTGGCGGGCATTGCTCTGGAAACACCTGCAAGACACCGGACACACCGACGTCGACTTCGTCGGCTCGCTCCCGGCACCGGGTTGCGGGTTCACCTACGACGGCGACAACGAGGGCCACGGCGGGATCCTGGCGACGAACATCGTGCGGGACAACCAGCTTCCCGGCTGGCTGTCGTCCGCACGTCCGGACGTCGTGCTCATGCACCTGGGCACCAACGACGTCTGGAACAACATCCCGGCCGCCACGATCCTGAACGCCTACACGACGATGCTCGGCCAGATGCGGGCGAGCAACCCGTCGATCAAGCTGGTCGTGGCCCAGATCATCCCGATGAACCCGTCCAACTGCTCGGCCTGCGCACAACGCGTGGTCGACCTCAACGCCGCGATTCCCGGCTGGGCACGCGCGAACAGCACGGCGGCCTCACCGATCACCGTCGTGGACCAGTGGACGGGCTTCAGCACGTCGGCGGACACCACCGACGGCGTGCATCCCAACAGCTCCACCGGCATCCAGAAGATCGAGAGCCGCTGGTACCCGGCCGTGGTCGCGGCGCTCGGCGGCGGTAGCACCCCGACCGCCGGCCTGCACGTCGAGGGAACGCGGGTCGTCGAGGCCAACGGCACGCCGTTCGTCATGCGCGGCGTGAACCACGCCTACGTCTGGTACCCGACGCAGAACAGGGCGTTCGCGGACATGAAGTCGTTCGGCACCAACACGGTGCGCGTCGTGCTCGGCAGCGGCCAGCGGTGGGGCCCGACGCCGGCCTCCGAGGTCACGAACGTCATCTCGTTGTGCAAGCAGAACAAGATGATCTGCGTGCTGGAGGTGCACGACACCACGGGCTACGGCGAGCAGAGCGGTGCGGCGACGCTGGACCAGGCGGCGACGTACTGGGTCGGCGTGGCGAACGCGCTGAAGGGCCAGGAGAACTACGTCGTCATCAACCTGGGCAACGAGCCGTTCGGCAACAACGCGACGGTGAGCGCCACTTGGGCGAGCGCGACGAGCACTGCGATCAGCCGGTTGCGCAGTGCGGGGCTGCAACACCTGATCATGGCCGACGCGCCGATGTGGGGTCAGGACTGGGGCAACATCATGCGGGACAACGCTGCTTCGGTCTTCAACGCCGACCCGCAGCGCAACACGGTGTTCTCCATCCACATGTACGGCGTGTACGACACCGCCGCGGAGATCAACGCGTACTTCGACGCGTTCAAGTCGGCCGGACTGCCTCTGGTCGTCGGGGAGTTCGGGCACAACCACAGCGACGGCAACCCGGACGAGGACACGATCATGGCGCAGGCCCAGGCCCGCGGTCTGGGTTACCTCGGCTGGTCGTGGAGCGGCAACAGCAGTGACGTCGCCTACCTCGACATGACGAACTCCTTCAACCCGGCGAGCCTCACGCCGTGGGGCGAGCGGTTCCTCAACGGCGCCAACGGTGTCCGGGCCACGTCGAAGGAGGCGACCATCTTCGGCGGCGGAGGTGGCGACTCCGAACCACCCACCACGCCCGGCACACCGACGGCCTCGGTCGTGACGTCGACCGGTCTCGCGCTGAGCTGGACGGCCTCGACCGACAACGTGGGTGTCACCGCCTACGACGTGTACCGTGCGGTCGGCAGCGGCGCGTTCACGCTGGTGGGCTCGGCGGCGTCGACGACCTACGCCGACAGCGGCCTGACGCCGTCGACCACGTACCGGTACCAGGTGCGGGCGAAGGACGCCGCCGGCAACGTCTCCGCGAACTCGGGCATCGTCTCGGCGACGACGAGCGCGGGCGGCGGTCCCGGCACGTGCAAGGTGGCCTACTCCGCCCAGAACTGGGGCGGTGGCAACGGGTTCACCGCGAACGTGACCATCACGAACACGGGAACGAGCACGGTCAACGGCTGGACGCTGGCGTTCAGCTTCCCCGGCGGCCAGAAGGTCACCCCGCCCGGTTGGGGCGCGACCTTCGCCCAGTCCGGCGCGAACGTCACGGCGACCAACCTGACGTGGAACGGCACGCTGGCGCCGAACGCGTCGGCGAACGTCGGGTTCAACGCGACGTACAGCGGCTCGAACCCGGCGCCGGCCTCGTTCACGCTCAACGGGAGCACCTGCACGACCGTTTGACCCCGCGCACCGCGGGCGGTGACTTCGGGTGACCGGCGTTGTCGGTCACCCGAAGTCACCACGTGATGCGGTTAGAGTGATCTTCGCGGCCCCTTGGGCGGGAAGCGCTTGCTACCAGGACGGGCGTCAAGTTCTTACCGAAGTAAGACGTACAAGATTCAATTAATCCGAGTAGCCGTCTCGCACGTACTCCTGATCATGCACGGCATGAGCGAGGAGGACGAATGACACACCGCGAAGCCGACAGACGGAAGTTCCGCCTGATCGCCTCGTTGGCGGCGGTGGCCGTGGTGGCCGCAGGTACCGCCACCGTGGCGCTGGCCGCCAAGAACGGTGACCCGGCGCCAGTTGGTGCGTTCGTGCCCATCGAGAAGGTGGCCGCCAACGTCGTGAACCCGAAGGTGCAGAACGGTGGCGCCAGCGGTGTGTTCACGGTCGACTGCGGCACCAACGAGAACGGCAAGTTCAGCGCAGACAACCCGGTCGCGCAGCCCGGTCTCCAGCACGGCGCACAGCACGTCCACGACTTCGTGGGCAACCTGTCGATCAGCGCCGACTCGACCGACGAGAGCCTCGAGGACTCGGACACCACCTGCAAGAACGGGGACAAGTCGTCCTACTTCTGGCCGGTCGTGCGCATCAACCCGAAGGCCAACGTGAACTCGTCCGGCTCCAACCCGGACAAGGTCAAGGAGGCCGGTCCCGCCGAGATCGCCTGCCCGTCGGTCAAGGACCGGCTGCCCGCGGTGCCTCAGCAGGCCAAGGACGAGGTCAACAGGAACCTCGAACTGCTGGACAAGCAGATCAAGGAAGCCAACGACCGGGTGGCGCGCAACGAGAACCCCGGTGACCCGAACTTCGTGAACAACGCGATCCTCGGCCCGCTGCGCAGCAAGCGCGTGGCGACCATCGACCGGATCGCGATCTCCATCGGCCGTTCGGCCAAGAAGCCGAACCTGACCTCGCTCGTCGAGTGCGACCTGCGCTTCGGTCACGGCGGCGCCGGCCACGGTGACCACAACAAGCCGAAGAAGTTCTCCGGCCAGGCACTGGAACAGGCTCAGGGTCAGGGCAACAAGGACGACAACGCCACGCCCACGGTCAAGTGCCCGTCGGTGCGCGGCGAACTGCCCGGCATCCCGGACCAGGCGGTCGAAGAGGTGGACCGCAACCTGGCGCTGCTGGACAAGCAGATCGCCGAGGCCAACCAGCGGATCGTGACCACCAAGGGACAGGGTGGGCCGAACTTCATCAACAACGCGATTCTCGGGCCGCTGAAGGACAAGCGGGTCGCGACGCTGGACCGGATCGCCATCGCGATCGGCCGCAACGCCCAGAGGCCGCAGGGCCTGGAACGCCTCGCCCCGTGTGCCCTCAACAACGAGGGCGGCAACAACAACGGTGGCAACAACAACGGCGGTGGCAACAACAACGGCGGGAACAACAACGGCGGGAACAACAACGGCGGCAACAACAACGGCGGCAACAACAACGGTGGTGCCAACACCACGCCGCCGCTGGCCGCGCCGTCCGGCAAGGACCTGGAGCTCGTCGGCAACAACGGCAAGATCGTCCGCCCGGCCCAGGTGAAGATCGAGTACCGCGGCAACGCGACCAGCAAGGTCACCGCGATGCCGAAGTTCCTGAAGATGATCGTCGGTGACGCGAAGCCGACCAGCCGCGGTCCCGCCAACGCCCGTGCCACGTGGACCTGCAGCGGGTTCGAGGACCGGCTGTCGGACAAGTACGTCATCTGCCCCAACGGCAGCCAGGTCATGCGCGTGCACAACTTCGCCGGGTGCTGGGACGGCAAGAACACCGACAGCGCCAACCACCGCGACCACGTCCGGTTCGCGGACCAGAAGAGCGGCGCGTGCCCGAACGGCTTCAAGGCGATCCCGCAGCTGCGGATCAGCATCTCCTACAACATCCCGCGGGACGTCCAGGAGAAGGGCCAGTACCAGCTCGACGCCTTCCCGGAGGAGAACCACAACCCGTTCTCGGACCACAACGACTACGCGAACGTCAACTCCGACCAGACGATGGCGCAGATCGTGAAGTGCGTGAACGACGGGCGCAAGTGCTCCTGAGCGAACTGAGGTGGCGGTGCCTCCCGCACCGCCACCTCACACCGTCGTGAGCACCGAGTCGATGCGGTGGGCGATGCGCTCGTTGTCGGCGGGGGCGAGGCTCAGCCAGCCGTTCTCGCTGACCATCAGGTAGCGGCCCTCGGCCGTGTCGAACCAGTTGATCACCACGTGGGCCCGGTCGGCGGTGAGCTGCGTGCTGACGCGGCTCACCCCGAACTGTCCACCGCGGACCCTCCCCGCCGCGAGTTCCGCGACGACGGTGGCGTCCTGAGTGGACAGACCCGCCTGCTCGAGCGCCTGACGTTCGTCGAGCTCGTCGGCGCCCCAAGGGTCTTCGGACTCCGGTGCGTCCTCGTGCAGCCGCACGGCCGTCTGCAACGCGTCGAGCGGTACCGACAACCCGGCGCCCGGCCCGGCGTCACCGTCGGGCAGCACCTCCACGACGGTCCTGGCGAGGCCCGTGGGCCGGATCTCCATCACCCCGACCTGGTCGCCGTCGATGACCACCAGCGCCGCTTCGTCGTCGGTCGACACGGCCAGCGCCCGCACCGTGCGGTCGTAGTGGCCGACCGCGTCCACCGCGACGTCGTGCTCGGACAGCAGGTGCAGCAGCGCGGCCAGGTGCTGGTCGTACAGCAGGCCGCGGCTCGCGAGGTCGTCGCGCACGTCGTGCTCGATGTTCCTGCGCTCGGACTCGGTCGCACCGAAAGCCGGCACGTCCAGCGGGTACGGCAGCCTGCCGAGCTCGTGGTGCCGCCACAGCACGGCGAGCTCGGCCTGGGTCAGCGTGAAGTCCGGCGCGATCACGGTGACGGCTCCGGCGACGGCTTCTTCTTCGGCTTGGCGCCGCCGATCACGGAGGGCGGCAGGTTCTCGCCCGGCACCTCGAACAGGTCACCGGCCATCAGGTACGACGCCGCGCGGTGCTCCTTGTCCTCCTCGCCCTTGCCGGACACCGGACCGCCCATGGGTCCGCCGGCCGCTCCCTGGCCCGCGCCGGCCGCCGCCGCGGCACCGGGCCCGACCCCTCCGGCGGGCACGGGACCGCGGCCCTGCGAGGTGACGCCCGCGGCGCCACCAGCCTGCATCGCCGCGCCACCGGACTGGCCGCCGGTGGTGAACTGACCTGCGGGGAAGCCACCACGTCCCGCACCGCCACCGAACCCGCCAGAGCCGCCGGGCCCCGCGGGGACGCCGGGACGCGCACCACCGCCCGCGCCGCCGGAGCCGGTGGAACCCGTGGTGGTCGGGCGCACCGGCGAGTGCGGATCGGCGTTCGGCACGGGACGCGCGGCACCAGGCCTGCCGGTCGACGTGCGCGGCGCGGTGCCGGACGTGCCGGTCGAGGTGCGCGGTGCGGCACCGGACGTGCTGGTCCGCGGCACGCTCTGCGGAGGCGCCCACGGCGGCACCCCGTACGACGCCGGCCGCTGCTCCGCCGGTGCCGAGTACCCGCCCGCACTCGGAGCGCTGTAACTCTGCGGCTGGTAGCTCGGCGCCGACGCGGCGGCCACGGCCGTGGGCGCCGACGCGGCGGCCACGGCCGTGCTGTCACCGGGAGAGTGGTGCGCGGCCGGTTGGTACGAGGGTTGCTGGATCTCCGGCGAGGGGCTCCCGGACGGACCGGAGTACGTCGCGGCCGGAGCCACGGGCGGTGCGCCACTCGGAGACGGCGGTGCGCTGGAGTCCGGAGTGGACTGCGTGCCGACGACGGGCGCACCGGAGGCGCCACTGAGCGATGGGCCGTCGGACGACCGCAGCATCATCGGCTGCGGCGGCTCCTCCGCCTTGCCCGTCACCGGGTTGTACGGCGGGATGAACGCGGGCGTGGAGGCGTCGATCTCGTGCGACTGCTTCTCCATCGTCTCCATGACGGTCACGGCCTGCTCGTGCGCCGCGCGTGCCTTCTCGCTCGCGGCCTGGATGTCGGCCGCCGACGCGGTGAAGCCCGCGAGCCCGGGGTCGCCCTGCCCGCGCGCGGCGGCGTCGAGGGTGAAGGTGGGCGGCTCCGGCATGGTGGCCCTGGCGGTCGCCATGATCCGGCCCTGGGCGGCGACCCTGTCACCGACCTCGACGGCGGTCTTCGCGGTCGTGGTGATCCACTCCGCGAGCCTGCGGATCGCGGCCCGCGCGCCCTCGGCGGCCTCACCGGTCCAGCCGGACTCGCTCGCCGCCACGCGCTTCGTGATGAGCTGCGCCGACTCGGTGAGCTCCGCGCCGAACTGGGCCCACTCGGAACCGATCTCGCCCGCCTGACCCGGATCGTTGAAGTGGTGGACCGAGTCGTACAGCTCGCGGTGGGAGCGAGCGGCCCAGTTCTGGGTGTCGCGCAGCACCAGGTCGTTCTCCGGGAGCATGACAGCCTCTCGTTCAGCCGTGCTTGCTGATGTCGGTCGTGGCGTCCGTGTCGACCTGGACGTAATTGCGGATCGCCGTGCTGACCGCCTCGTGCGTTTGTTCCAGAACGGTGCGATAGGCCGTCATCACATTCACGAATGAGTGAACTTCACCGTCGGCGCGGTGTTCGAACTTGTGAGTCATCGCCTGACCGACAGGATTGGCACCCAACGGCGCGGGGCGTGCGAGCCTGCCCGCGCGCTCCAGCCAGGAGTCGACCTGGTCGATCTGCTCGCGGAGGGTTTTGCGCAGTTCCTCGCCTGTCGCAGGGTCGAGCGTAACTTGCCCGGAGGTGACGCTGTTATTAAGAGCGACGGCCTCTCCATCGGCAGGCGGCGGCGACTGCGAGTCCACGAGGTACATGGCCCGAGCATTGGCGCACCCGCCAACGCCCGGCCAACGTGCCACCAATGTTGCTGACGGAAGTTCACCACGATGCGTGTCAACCTCCTCGGGACGGTCGAGCTGGTGCCGGCGGGCGACGAGCCACTGCTGCTCGCCGCCACGAAGCGGCGTGCGGTCCTCGCGGCGCTGGCGCTCGAGCTCAACCGCGTCGTCTCCGGCGACCGGCTGCTGTCGCTCGTGTGGGACGGTGCCCCGCCACCGCAGGCGAAGGCCGCGTTGCAGGGCCACGTCGCCCAGCTGCGCAAGCTCCTCGGATCCACCTTGGACCTGGTGACGCGCGCACCGGGCTACGCGCTCGTGGGCGAACGGCACGAGGTCGACGTGTTCCGGTTCGAGGACCTGGTGGCCGGTGCGTGGCAGGCCGACGACGAGACGGCGGCGGAGAGGCTGACCTCGGCGCTGGAGCTGTGGCGGGGGCCGTTCCTCGCGGACGTGCCGGGCAGACGGCTGCACGAGGCGTACGAGGCACGGCTCGAGGAGCTGCGGCTCACCGCCGTCGAGGAGCTCGGCGCACGGCTGGTCGAGCTCGGCCGCGCCGGGCAGGCGGTGACGAGCCTGCGGGCGGCGGTGGCGGACCACCCGTTGCGTGAACCGCTCGTGGCCAGACTGATGCTCGCGCTGCACCGCACCGGACGGCAGGCGGAGGCGCTGGACCTCTTCGGACGCACGCGCGCGCAGCTGGCCGACGAACTCGGCGTCGACCCCGGTCCCGAGCTGCGGGCCGCGCACCACGCCGTGCTGACCGACGACCCGTCCCCGCGTCCGTCGCGAACGTCCGTCCAGGCACCGGCGCAGCTGCCGCACGAGCACCGCGGCTTCGTCGGCCGCCACACCGAGCTGTCCGTGCTGGACGGTCTGCTCGCCGACGCGGGCATCGGACTGCTGGCCGGTCCGCCCGGCGTCGGCAAGACGGCCCTGGCCCTGAGGTGGGCGCACCGGGTCGCGGACAAGTTCCCCGACGGCCAGCTGTTCGTCGACCTGCGCGGGTTCGCCGAGCGCAAGCCGCTCGACGTGAAGACCGCGCTCGTGGGTTTCCTGCGCGCGCTCGGCGTGGAGAACGTGCGCCTGTCGGGCGGCCTGGACGCGCTCGCCGCCCAGTACCGGTCGCTGCTCGCCCAGCGGCGGATGCTCGTCGTGCTGGACAACGCCCGGTCCGTCGAGCAGGTCCGGCCGCTGCTGCCCGGTTCGCCGCGCTGCCTGGTCCTCGTCACGAGCAGGCACGGCCTCGACGACCTCGTGGTGACCGAGGGTGCCGTCGTGCTCGGCGTCGAGACCCTCGACGGCCGCACCGCGGGTGAGCTGCTGGCGGCGGGGCTCGGCAGGCACCGGACCGAGCCGGAACCGGAGGCGGTCGCGGAGCTGATCGGCCTGTGCGACGGCCTCCCGCTCGCGTTGCGCATTGTGAGCGCCCGCCTGGCGTCCCGTCCGCGGTGGACGATCCAGGCGCTGGTCGACGAGCTGCGCGACGAGCAGAGCAGGCTCGCGGCGTTCACCCTCCCCGAGGAGGGCCGCGGCGTGCAGTCGGCGCTGGCGGTGAGCTACCGGGAGCTGCCGGAAGGCGCGGCGCGGACGTTCCGCAGCCTCGGCCTGCACCCCGGCACCGACATCGACAGCTACGCCGCGGCCGCGTTGCTGGACGTGAACGCGGGGACGGCGCGCACGCACCTGCGCACCGTCGCGTCGGCGAGCCTGCTGCACGAGTCCACACCGGACCGGTACGTGCGGCACGACCTCGTGCGCCTGTTCACCCGGCAGCTCGTCGCGGGCGAGGACAACCAGGAGAGCGTGGACCGGCTGCTCGACTACTACCTGCACGTGGCGGACGCCGCCCGCGCGCTGCTGTCCGAACAACCCGAGCCGGTGACCACTCCGGTGCACCGCCCGGTGAGCTTCCCGGAGCTCACGTCCTACCGGTCGGCGATGGAGTGGTTCGAGCTGGAGGAGCACAACCTGCGGCTGCTGCTGGAGGTCGGCGACCAGCGGCGCACGTGGCAGCTGGCGTTGTGCCTCGACGCTTTCTACGCGCAGAACGGCAACCTGGTCGACCGGGTGAAGGTGTGCCGCACGGGTCTCGCGGCCGCTCACGGCGACCGGGAGGCGGAGGCCCGGTTGCTGGTGAGCGAGGGCGCCGCACTCGCCGACCTGGGCGAGCTGGAGGACGCCGTGCGCGAGTCCGAACGCGCCGTGCGGCTGGCCAGCGGCAAGATCGAGGGCATGGCCAGGGCGAACCTCGGCTACTGCCTCGCGGTGACCGGCAGGTTCGCCGACGCCCGCGAACGGATCCGGGAGGCGCTGGAGATCACCCGTGCGACCGGTGACCTCCGCGCACAGGCCGCCGTGCTCGACCGGCTGGCGAACGCGTTGCTGTGCCAGAACAAGGCGGCCGAGGCGCTCGTGCCCGCACGGGAGGCGCTGGAGGTGCACGCGAGCCTGCCGCTGTCCGCGGCGCACGCGGCAGCGCTCTACACCGCGGGGTCCGTGCTGCGGGCGACCGGCCAGACCGACGCGGCGCTGCGGACGTTCCAGGACGGCCTGTGCCTGGCCGACCGGGTCAGGGACCTGCGGCACGTGGCGTTGTTCCACCTCGTGATCGCTGAGCTGCAGGGTGACGAGGAGTCGGCGGTTGCGCACCGCGAGGCGGCGAGGTCGATCCACCGCCGGCTCGGCGTGGTGGAGCTGCCGGCGTCGCGCCGGGCCTCGGACTCGGAGACCCGGCGCACCGAACACCGTTCATCGTGAGGTGAGGTCTGCCAGCTTCGGTGGTGCCGGCAGAGTCGATGCCACGTAAGGCGTTTCGGTCGTGGGTGGCGTCGGGCCGAGAAGAGCCTTGCGCCACACTCGCATCGCGTCGAGGATCACGACGATCACGAGCAACGCGAACACCGCCGCGAGCACACCGTCCACAGTGGAGTTGGTGATGATCGCCTCCATCTGGTCGGTGTTCTTGGCCGGTGCGAGGAGCTTGCCCTGGGCGAGCGCGTCGGCGTACTTCTCCCGTTGCGCGAAGAAACCGAGCTTCGGGTCGGAGCTGAACACCTTCTGCCAGCTGGCCGTCAGCGTCACCGCGACGTCCCACGCGAGCGGAATGCCGGTGACCCAGGCCCATTTGACCCGGCCGCTCTTGATCAGCAACGTGGTGCAGACCGTGAGCGCGATGGCGGCGAGGAGCTGGTTCGCGATGCCGAACAACGGGAAGAGCTGGTTGATCCCGCCCAGCGGGTCGCTCACCCCGGCGTAGAGGAAGTACCCCCACGCGAGCACGACGGCGGCGCTGCAGATCCACAGTCCCGGCCGCCAGGACACCCGCGCGAACGGCTTCCACACGTTGCCCAGGCCGTCCTGCAGCATGAACCGGCCGACCCTGGTGCCCGCGTCCACCGTGGTGAGGATGAACAACGCCTCGAACATGATCGCGAAGTGGTACCAGAACGCCTTCATCGCGTCACCGCCGAGGAACTCCGAGAAGATCTCGGACATGCCCACGGCGAACGTCGGCGCGCCACCGGTGCGGGCGACGAGCGTGCTCTCCTGCACCGCGGCCGCCGCTGCCTGGAGCTCGGCCGGGGTGATGGTGAAGCCGAGTTGGGTGACGGCCGCCGACGCCGACTGCACGGTCGTGCCGACGAGACCGGCGGGGGAGTTCATCGCGAAGTAGATGCCTGGATCCAGCATGCACGCGGCGATCAGCGCCATCACCGCGACGAACGACTCCGCGAGCATCGCGCCGTAGCCGATCAGGCGGACCTGGGACTCCTTCTGGATCAGCTTCGGCGTGGTGCCCGAGGCGATCAGCGAGTGGAAGCCGGACAGGGCGCCGCACGCGATCGTGATGAACACGAACGGGAACAACGACCCGGTGAACACGGGTCCGGTGCCGCTGAACGCGAACTCGGTGAACGCCTCCGTCTTGAGAACGGGCGCAGTGACCAGAACACCCACCGCGAGCAGCACGATGGTGCCGATCTTCATGAACGTCGACAGGTAGTCGCGCGGGGCGAGCAGCATCCACACGGGAAGGACGCTCGCCACGAACCCGTAGCCCACCAGCCACAGCACGAGGGTCTTCGGTTCGAGCGTGAAGAATCCGGCCCAGCTGGAGGTCTGCACCCAGCCGCCCGCGACGATGGCGATGAGCAGGAGGACCACGCCGATGACGCTCGTCTCGACCACCCGGCCGGGCCGCATGACCCTCAGGTAGAAACCCATGAACAGCGCGATCGGGATGGTCATGGCGATCGAGAACGTGCCCCACGGCGACTTCGCCAGCGCGTTCACCACGACCAGTGCCAGCACGGCCAGCAGGATGATCATGATGGCGAAGACGCCGACGAGCGCCGCAGCGCCACCGATCGGCCCGATCTCGTCGCGGGCCATCTGGCCGAGGCTCTTGCCGTCGCGGCGCATGGAGAAGAACAGCGTGACCATGTCCTGCACGGCCCCGGCGAAGATCACGCCGACGATGATCCAGATCGTGCCCGGCAGGTACCCCATCTGCGCGGCGAGCACAGGACCGACGAGTGGGCCGGCGCCGGCGATCGCGGCGAAGTGGTGTCCGAAGAGGACACGACGGTCGGTGGGCTGGAAGTCCACCCCGTCGTCGAGCCGTTCCGCCGGGGTGGCGCGGGTGTCGTCGACCTTCAGCACCCTCTTGGCGATGAACTTGGCGTAGAAGCGGTAGGCGATCGCGTACGAGCCGAGTGCCGCGGCGACGAGCCAGACCGCGGACACGTTCTCGCCTCTGGACAGTGCGAGCACCGCCCAGGCGACCGCGCCGATCACGGCGACGACCGTCCACACCAGGACGGATCGCAACCTGGTCTTGTTCATGAAACTCCTTGTCAGCGTTGAAAAGGGTGCACGAATCCGGCCGGCCGCACTGAGCTCGCGGTCGGTTCGACTGGGGGTGGGGTCAGGTCAGGCCGGCGGTAGGCGTCCCATGCAGGCGCGCAGGCCCGCGTCCGGTGGCAGATCGGTGGTGAACCAGCGCATCGGGCCGATGCGGCGGCAGCTCACGGTGACGTCCCTAGCGGCCAGGTGTGCCCAAGCCGTGGGATGGGCGTAGACGGCGTCGTGCGGTGTCGCGTCGACAGGCCGGAGTTTGCGGTGCAGTTTGCCGCGGCTCATCACGCGCACGGAGAACTCACCGGAGTCTGCGCAGCACAGTCCGGTGACGTGCCAGTCGACGACGACCACCTCGTGCGGACGGAGTGCGTTGCGGGCCAACGTGTCCAGCAGGAACGTCACGTGGTCTCCCGGTGCAGCCACAACGCCACGGACAGGCACAGAACGGTGACGATGAGGCATCCGAACTGGTACCAGTAGAAGAAGGGAACGCCGGCCAGGCGGGGTTCGGCCCGTGCGTACAGGGGCACCGCCATGGCCGTGAGGCAGGGCAGCACCAGCAGGACGACCGTGGCAGGCCTCGAACTTCGCAGCCGCACCTTCGCACCTCCTCGAGCGTGTTTCCCATGAGTTGCGCGGGTGACGCGTTCGGTTTACACAGACGCGGAATTTTTTCTCGCGTATGTTGCGCCGGTGCCCGACGAGGAGGACGAGTCGTGACCGGAGTCGACGTGCCCGCGCTGCTGACGTTCGCGGCCGTCCTCGTGCTGACCTCGGCCGTGGCGGTCGCCGCCCGCTGGTTCTACCGCGCCGACGTGCTGCCGACGCCGACGGACTGGGCGGTGGCCGGGCGCCGCTTCGGCACCGTCACGACGTGGTTCCTGATGGGCGGCACGATCTACACCGCGTACACGTTCGTCGCCGTGCCCGGTGTGGTCTACGCCGAGGGTGCGATCGGGTTCTTCGCGCTGCCGTACACGGTCATCGTGTACCCGCTGGCGTTCTGGTTGCTGCCGAAGCTGTGGCGCGAGGCCCGCGACGTCGGCGCGGTCACGATCGCCGACGTGGTGCGGGTGCGGTACGACTCGCCCGGCCTCGCGCTCGCCGTCGCGTTGACGGGGATTCTCGTGACCATGCCGTACGTGGCCCTGCAGCTGCTGGGGATCCGCACGGTGCTGACCGTGCTCGGCGTCTACCCGGCCGGCATGACCGGTGACGTGATCCTCGGCGTGGTGTTCGCCGTGCTCGCGGTCGCCACCTACCGCAACGGGCTGCGCGCGGCGGCGGTGATCGGGTTCCTCAAGGGCGTGCTGGTGTTCGCGGCCATCGTCGTGATCATGGTGTTGCTGGGACCGCCGGACCGGCTGTTCGCCGAGGCCGAGCGGCGTTCGACCGGGCCGCCGGACCTGGTGTCGGCGGGCGTGGACGGCGGCGTGGTGACCACCCACCTCGATCCGGGGCTGTCGACGGCGTACGTGACGCTCGCGGTCGGCTCGGCGCTGGCGTTGCTGATGTACCCGCACGTGCTGACGGCGGCGTTCGCGGCACGGGGCGAGCAGGTGCTGCGCCGCAACTCCGTGGCGCTGCTGGGGTGGACGGCGCTGCTCGGCCTGTTCGCGTTGCTCGGAGTGGCCGCGCACGCGCTGGGGGTGGTCGTGGCGCAGGGCAGGGCCGAGCTGGCGGTGCCGACGATGATCACCCAGCTCATGCCGGGCTGGGCCGCGGGCGCGGTGTTCGGGGCGTTGGCGATCGGAGCGCTCGTGCCCGCGTCGATCATGTCGGTCGCCGCGGCGATGTTGTTCACCCGCAACGTCTACGTGGAGTACGTGAACCCGAACACGACCCCGAAGCAGCAGACGTCGATCGCGCGGTTCGTGTCGTTGCTGGTGAAGTTCGGCGCGCTGGGGTTCGTGCTGCTGCTCGCCGCGCAGGACACGATCAACCTCCAGCTGCTGGGCGGCGTGTGGGTGCTGCAGACGTTCCCCGCGGTGGTGCTCGGCGCCCTGACGCGTCGCCTGTCGCCCGCGGGCATGCTGGCCGGCTGGGCCGTCGGGATGCTGACGGGCACGCTGCTGGTGACCTCCGGCGGGTTCTCGGCCGTCGTGGTCCTCGGCGGGGTCCAGGTCTACGCGGCGGTGATCGCGTTGGCAGTGAACCTGGTGGTCGCGTTCGCGGTGAGCGCGGTGTGGCGCCGGTGAGCGAGGACCTGCCGGACACCGTCGAGGCGCTCGCCGCCCGTGACGCCGACCGGGAGGCCGCGCTGGCCGGCCTGTTCCACCGGCACCACCTGGAGCTCGTGCGGCTCGCGACCCTGCTCGGCGCCGAGTCCGACGCCGAGGACGTGGTGGCGGACGCGTTCTGCGAGCTGCACCGGGGCTGGAAGAGGCTGCGCTCGGAGCAGGCGGCGCTACCCTATTTGCGTGCGGTCATCGTGAACCGGGTCCGGATGCGCGTGCGGCACCTGCAGGTCGTGCGCAAGCACGTCGAGTGGGTGCGGGAGGACGTGGCGTCCGCGGAGTCCCAGGCCATGGTGCGCGACGACCAGCGCGCGTTGGTCGCGGCGTTGCGCTCGTTGCCGGAGCGGCAGCGCGAGGCGTTGGTGCTGAGGTACTGGCTGGGGCTGAAGGAGGCGGAGATCGCGGAGGCGATGGGCATCAGCGCGGGCGCGGTCAAGGCGCACACCGCGCGCGGCATGGCGAAACTGGGCAAGGTGCTGGAGGGGCAGGATGACTAGCAGCGAACAACGGCTGGAAGAAGCCCTCCGCCTGGTCGCCTCGGAGGTGACCACGTCGCCCGGCGCGTACCGCGAGGTGCAGTCGCGGTGGCGCCGCAAGGAACGCCGCCGCCGCCTGATCGTCGCGTCGCTGGCGACCGCCGTCGTGCTCGCGACCAACGGGATCGCGCTGTGGGCGCTCAACGACGCCCGGCCGGACCAGCACATCATCTTCACGGATCCGACGCACACGCGCTGATTGAAGCGTTTCAAGTCGATGTCCGGTTGTGGACAGGCTTGCACCGAACGTCTTGACGCATGTTGTCGCGCGCAACACGCTGGCTGTCGCCTCAGGAATTGAAACGTTTCATCCAGCGACGAAGGTGGAGACGACGTGCGGCGACGGTTGTTCCTGAAGACATCGGCGGTCGGGCTGTCGGCGACGGCGCTGCCGGTCGGGGTGGCACGGGCTTCGGGGGAACGGGCGAGCGGGTTGAGGGTCGAGCGCACGACCGTGGAGTACGCGGAGACGTTGCTGGGCACCGACGTCACGGCGCCGCGGCTGGGCTGGGTGCTCGCGGCGGGTGGCACGGGAGCCCGGCAGACGGCGTACCAGATCGAGGTCGGCACCGCGCCCGGACGGTCGGACATCTGGCGGTCCGGCCGGGTGAACAGCGATCGCACCAACGGAATCGCGTACGCCGGCCCGGCGTTGCGGCCGCGCACGCGTTACCACTGGCGGGTCCGGGTGTGGGACGGCTCGAACCGCGTCTCGGCGTGGAGCGCGAACCACTGGTGGGAGACCGCCCTGCTCGGCACGCCGTGGCAGGCGCGGTGGGTCGGCGCACCGGACACGACGATCGGCTTCGACGGCGCGTCGTGGATCTGGTCGGCCTCGACACCGCCGGAGAGCCGCTGGTTCCGCACCGCGCTCGACCTCCCGGCGGACGCGGTGCGCGCCCAGCTGGTCGCGACCGCGGACGACGATTTCACCTTGTACGTCAACGGTTCCGAGGCGCTGCACGTCCCCGAGCAGGTCGACGTGTGGAAGATCGGCCAACGCGCCGACGTCACGCGCCTGGTGAGCAAGCGGATCGTGCTGGCGGTGCGGGCGACGAACCGGTCTCCCGGACCGGCCGGGCTCCTGCTCAAGCTCGTCGTCGATCTTCCCGGCGGTCAGCGCCAACTCGTCACCGGGCCGGGCTGGAAGGTGTCCGAGACCGAGCAGCCGGGCTGGCAGACACCGGATTTCGACGACTCCGGATGGACAGCCGCGACCGTGCTCGACCCGTACGGGCAGGGACCGTGGGGTTCACAGGTCTCCGTCGGGGAGCAGCCGGCACCGTTGCTGCGCAAGGAGTTCAGGTTCACCAAGCCCGTCAGCCGCGCGCGGCTCTACGTGAGCGGACTGGCCTACCACGAGACCGAGATCAACGGCCGCCGCGTCGGTGACCGCGTCCTCGATCCCGGCTTCACCGACTACGACAACACCGTCCTGTACGCGACGCACGACGTCACGGCGCTGGTTCGCCCCGGCCGCAACGCGATCGGCGTGACGCTGGGCCGCGGTTTCTACGGCATGAAGACGCCGAACGTGTGGCACTGGGAGCGCCCGCCGTGGCACGACGAGCCGAAACTGCTGGCACAGCTGGAGATCGACCACCCCGACGGCACCCGCACGACCATCACCTCCGACGAGTCGTGGCGCCTGACCGACGGCCCCACGCTCTCGAACTCGCTCTACACCGGGGAGACCTACGACGCCCGGCTCGCCCCGCGCGACTGGACCAAGCCGGGTTTCGACGACTCGAAGTGGCGGACCGCACCCGTCAGGCCCGCGCCGAAGGGCACGCTGAAAGCCCAGGAGCACGAACCGATCCGCGTGGTCGAGTCGGTCACGCCGACCGTCACCTCGCCCAAACCCGGCGTGTTCGTGGCCGACATGGGCCGCACGATGGCGGGCTGGACGCAGCTGACGGTGAACGCGCCCGCCGGCACCGTGGTCCGGCTCAAGCACGGCGAGACGCTGAACTCCGACGGCACCGTGCACATGGACAACGGCCACGTCACCGGCAACCGCATCCAGCTCGACGAGTACGTCAGCGCCGGCCGTGAGGAGACGTGGGAACCGAAGTTCTCGTACAAGGGCTTCCGGTACGTGGAGGTCACCGGCCTGACCACGGCGCCGAAGCTGGTCGGCCGCGTGGTGCACTCGGACGTGCCGCAGGTGAGCACGTTCCGTTGCTCCGAGCCGTTGTTCGAGCAGTACGACACGGCGATGCGCCGAACCGTCCTGAACAACCTGCACGGCATCCCCACCGACACCCCGACGTACGAGAAGAACGGCTGGACGGGCGACGCGCAGGTCGGCGCGCCGTCGATGCTCGCCGAGTTCGGGATGGCGAAGTTCTTCACCAAGTGGCTCGGCGACCTGGCGGACAGCCAGGACCAGGCCGGCCAGCTGCCGGTGATCGTGCCCAGTGGTGGCTGGGGCTACCGCGAGCTCGCCCCGGCGCCGGAGTGGACGACCGTCTACCCGTTCGTGCTGCGCGAGATGTACCGGATCTACGGCGACGACCGCCTGCCCGCGCAACACTGGCCGGTGCTCACCCGGTACCTGGACTGGGAGATCGGACGGCTCAGCGACGGGCTGGCCGTCACCGCGCTCGGCGACTTCCTGGCACCGGGCACCGGCGGCCTGCCACCGGAGGACACCCGGCTCACCGCCACGGCGTACCTCTACCGCGCCCTCCTGCACACGGCCGAACTCGGTGACGCGATCGGCAAGCCGGTTCCGCGCTATCGCGAGGTCGCCGCAGGCTTGCTGGCAGCGTTCAACAAGGCGTTCCTCGATCCGAGCGGCTACTACCGCACAGCCAAGGACCCGGACTACCGGCAGACGTCCAACGCGATCCCGCTGGCGTTCGGCATGGTGCCCGCCGGTTCCGCCCAGGCCGTGGCGGACAGGCTGGCCGCGGAGGTGAAGGCGAACGGCAACCACGTGAACGTCGGCTGCCTCGGCGCCAGCGTGCTGCTGAAGGCGTTGAGCGACAACGGACACGCCGGCACCGCCCACGCGATGGCCACCGAGCGTTCGTATCCGAGCTGGGGACACTGGTTCGCGAACGGCGCGGACACGATGTGGGAGATGTGGGACACCGGCACCCGCTCGCGCAACCACTACTTCAAGGGCACGGTGGCGCAATGGCTGTACGAACATGTCGCGGGTCTGGTGCCGGGTGACGCGGGCTACCGGACGTTCACCGTGCGGCCCAACGCCACCACGGGACTGTCGTGGGCGCGGCTCGAGTTCGAGAGCGTGCGCGGCCGCATCGCCGTGGCGTGGGCCAAGGTCGACGGCCGGCTGCGGCTGACCGTCGACGTGCCGGTGGGATCCACCGCGCAGGTGCACGTGCCGCACTCCAGCGGGTTCTCGGTGGTGAACGTTCCGCACGGACGGTGGAAGTTCACCGGGGGAGGCAGCGCGTTGGCGGCTGCAACCGCCGAACCGGCTTCCTGAGACCGGGCAGCAGACCGTGGACGCCGCCACGGTCTGCTGCGGATCTGGTCAGTGGGCGACTAGTCCTTTGTGGACGGCGGCTCGTCGCGATCCCGGCACTCGGAACCGCTCAGGTGTTCGCCGTCGCCCACGTCCGCTGGTTCGGGTCACGAGGCGCTGGCAGGTCGTTCGTGGACTCGTCGGCCACGATCAGGTCGAAGCGTTCACAACGCAAGGCGTAACTCACGGGTGCTGACAGGGGTGCTCGCACACAGAATTCCTGGGTCTCGCCCGCGCGCAGCGGTTTCCGGAAACGCAGTCCGCATTCTCCTTTCAGCGCACCGCTCAACACTGTCACGTCGGTGGTGCAGGGAAGCCTGAACTCGTCCACGCCATCGCGCAGGGCCACGACCGTCCAGTGTTCGACGCGGGCCGGTGGCGACTCGTTCAGCAGGAGTTCGACGCGGATGCGGGCGATGTACCACTCTTCCCGTGGCCGCCGCCGTGGCCGGAGTGCTGCCTCGGCGAGGCGTTCGAATCCATCGTCGAGTCTGCGGCGGACGGTGCGTGCGTCCCTGTGCGAGCGGTCGGCGAGCCAGTCCAGCCGATGCGTGAGGAACAGGTGTTGCGCTTGCGGGTTCATGCCGAGCGCGGTGGTGACGATGAGTCGCAGGTCGTCCGGCAGCACGTGGACAAGGCCGTCGACCCACGTCCGCAGTTTTTCCCTGCTCGTTTCCGCGCCGTCGCGCTCGTCGGACGCAATTGCGGTGCGCAAGATCGGGCCGATGTGTTTCTCGAGACCAGGGGCCTGTACGCCACGACCGCGGCATAACGATTTCAGCTCGCACACGAGCTGGTGCGTCGATACGGTCATGCTTCCCTCCGGCCAGGTCGTCCTCAATAGACTCGGGTTTTCTGAGCGCTATGTCGACTGTGGCATCGGAGTTGTTACCGGGTTGCGCGAGAACGTTATTTTCCAGGTGGCCAAGAATGTCAACTTCCGGAAAAGTTGAAAGAAACATGACAAAATCAGGACTCGCGCTTCTTGTCGAGGTGCCGCCCGAGCCAGTCGAACGCGCGCACCGCGCTGCTCGGCAGGAAGCTCGCCAACACCCCGGCCGTGAGCGCCTGGCCGTAGAGGTCGTTGCGGTAACCGACCTTCTCCGCGATGTCGCGGCGCACCGCGTCGAACTCCCGCTTGGCGCCTGCGCGATCGCCCAGCAAGAGCCGTTGGACGGCGAGTTCGTACCGGGTTCTGAGCGTTTCCGGATGGCCGGGGCCGAGCACGCGCTCCTGACCCGCCAGTGCGTGACTGTAGTTGTCGAACGCCTTCTGGTTCTCGCCGTTCTGCGCACGGGCCTGGCCGAGGAGAAAGACCGCGCGCAGGTACAGCCGGTGATCTGTGCCGAGGTGGCCGGCGAGCTCGGAGGGAAGCGCCGAATACTCGTCGAGCACCCGGCGGGGAGCCCCTTGGCCGACCATCGCCCGCAGGTGAGCGACTGTTGCTATCAGCGTTCTCGGGTTGTCGAGGCCGAGGTCGCGCCGGAGGTCTGCGACCAGCTTGCGCATCTCGAGTTCGGCCTGCGTCCACACCTCCTCGCCAGGAAGCGCCTCGAGGATGAAGACCTCGAGCTGGGATTCGTGCAGGAGCATGACGGCCTCGATGGCGTTGACGTGTCCGGGAAGACCTCGTCGACGGTAGTGGTCGATGATCTCCTGCAGGGCTGCACGCGAGCCGATGCGGTCGTTGGTCGCGATCCCCACGGCGGCCAGTTCGATCCGGACGGGCACCACCTCTTCTGGAAACCGGTCGCCCATCTCGGCCAGCAGCGCATTGGCCCGATCCTTCGCCTCGGCGAAGTAGCCGCGCGCACGGCGGTTGCGCACGTGGCCGGTGCGGACCGCGATCTGCTCCTCTGGCGGCGCGCTCGCCAGTGCGGGACCCGAGACCAGCCGTTGCCAGATCGGTTCGGCATCGCGGTGCCTGGTCCTGGCGTCGAGCACGGAGGCCTGGACGTGCTCCGCCCGCATGGCCGTCAGATCGTCCGGAGCGAGTTCGGCGAGTTTGTCGGCGTGTGCCAGTGCTTTGTCGTGCTGTCCAGCGGCGAACCACGCCCTGGCCGCGGCGTACAGGTGGTCGAGCCGGTCGGGTTGCCAGCCGTACAGGTTCTCGTGGCACGGTGCGGAGAGGCCTGGCTCGCCGCGCTCGTCGTGATGGGCGGCCACCAGCTCGTTGAGCGATATCGACAGGTCGGGCGACGACGTGGTTCGGCAGAGCAACGCGCGTGCGTGCGGAGCCAGATCGGCCGTGCCCGTACTGGCCAGTGCGAGCAGCTGACGTGCCGCGACCACGGCGACCGCGCCCAGCTCGTCCTGGCCGGCGCTCTGCGACATCGCCTCGCGCACCAGTTGGTGCACCTGCCACGACGTGTCTTCCTGGGTGACTAGCCGGTCCTGGTCCAGCTTGGTCAGCACCGCGGCCGTGCGGGCGAGCGCCAACGGTTCCAGCGCCCCGACGACCTCCCTGATCAACGCCGCCGGTATTGGCTCAGCGGCACAGACCGCTGACAGGACGAGCACGGTGCGTTCGGGACCGTCCCGGTGTTCGACCACCTCACGGGTCATCGCCAGGGCGCGGTCGAGCACCCCGGCGTCGGAGGTCAGGTGGTCGATCCGGTCGCGCAGGTGCCAGAGCCCGTGCCGGCCCCGAGCCCCCGTCGCGGCGAACCGGATCGCGTACGGGTGTCCGCCGAGGCGTGCCACCACCGTCTTCACGGCGTCGACCTCGTCACCCACCGGAGGATGGTGCTGTTCGAAGAGCTCGCGGCCGTCCTCGGGGATGAGACCGCCGAGTCGCACGGGTGCGGCGATGCCGTGGGAGAGCTCCTGCTGCCCGATGAGCAACGTGTGCACGGCGTGGACGTCCGGGACCAGCTCAGCGATCACGTCGTCCGGTGTGCCCGGCGGTACCGCGTCCACCACCCACAGCTTGTGACCCGGCCGGTCCTGCAGGTACCGGCTCCACCAGCCGAGCAGCTGACGGCGGGTCAAGCCACCCGGTGGGCGGTCGACGTGCTCCGCGAGCTCGCGCAGGCGCGCCGTGTGCACCGCCCGCACCCGGTCGGCGTGACGGGTCGCGCCGGTGAGGTCGGTCCAGTAGATGCCACCGGGGTAAAGAAACCCGTAGTCGTGCACGTAGACCTTGGCGAGCGAGGTCTTGCCCATGCCGGTCATCCCGGTGAGCGAAGCCACCTGTGGTCCTGTCACGGGGTTCATCAGCGGGTGGTCGCCGCGGTGCAGGGCCGAGTGCAGCGCCCACCGATCGCGGTACCGGCCGACGAAGCTCACCGTCGGTTCGAACTTCCGGTGGTGCACCGGTGGCGGAGCGCCGAAGTCCATGCCGGGGAACGGGCCGTCCAGCGCCTGCGCCTTCTGCCGGACCAGCGCCACCAGGGCGGCGAGTTCGCGCTTCGACTGCCAGGTCCTCACATACCGGTTGGTGCTGAGCTCCAGCGGGAGCAGGTGGTCCGTGGCCGGATCCTCCGGGTTGACCACCAGGATCCGTTGCTCGACCTGACCCGCGCGCAACGCCGTGAGGTAGGCGTACCGCAGCTCGAACTGGCACGCCGACCGCTGCGGGAACGAAGCCGAGTAGTACACGAGCATCGTCTTCGAGCCGCGCAGCGCCGTCGTGATCTCCGCGGAGACGCCGTGGCCGTACCGGATGCCGCGTTCGTCGATGAACGCACGCAGTCCATCCACCTTCAGTGCCTCGTACAGCTCCATGACGCGCGGCCGATCGTCGCCGCTGAACGACAGGAACACGTCATAACGGGCTTCCACGCGAGAACGGTATCGGTCGCCCCGCGCACATGACCGGCGTTGTCGTGCTTCCACCGAGGAATTGTCACTTTTCTGTCCTGGATGAATCCGCTGGGTTGAGGGTTCAGCGCGCCGCAGAATGCGACAGGGAACTGTCCCGGTTCTGTCAACTACGGCCTGGGGGTGGACGCCTACGCTCGTCGTTCACGATTCACGGGAAAAGTGAGGTTTCGGCGCATGAGGCGACCTTTGGGGAGTCGGTACACGCTGGGCGAGCTCCTCGGTTCCGGCGCGATGGGCCAGGTGTACGAGGGTGTGGACGAGGGCGGCACGCCTTACGCGTTCAAACTGCTGCGTCCCGACCTGGTCGACGATCCGGATTTCATCGCCAAGTTCCACCAGGAGCGGGCGATCCTGACCAGCTTGCGGGGTCAGCACCTCGTCGCCGTTCACGATCTCGTGGTGGAGGGCAACACGGCCGCGATCGTGATGGACCTCGTGCGGGGCGGCAGCCTGCGCACGACCCTCAACGCCGCAGGGGGCACGCTGTTGCCGGCCGAGGTCGCCCGCATCGGCGCGGGCATCGCGGACGCCCTGCACAGCGTGCACCTGGCGGGGTTCGTGCACCGCGACGTCAAGCCGGAAAACGTCCTCATGGACTCCTCCACGCCCAGGCTCACCGACTTCGGCATCTCCAAGATGGCGAACGCGTCCAAGGTCGGTCGCAGCACGATGCTCGCGGGCACGCCGTACTACGTGGCGCCCGAGCTGGTCGACGGCAAGGACGTCACCCCGGCTGCCGATCTCTACTCGCTCGGGATCGTCCTGTACGAACTGTGCTGCGGTGTCACGCCGTTCGTGGGCGACTCGGTGTTCCAGGTGTTGCGCGACCATTGTGAGAAGGCCCCCGGGCGGCCGAACAGCGTTCCGGACGAGCTGTGGGACGTCATCGCGAACCTGCTGCACAAGAACCCCGCGATGCGGCCGCAGTCAGCGGAACTCGTCTCTGCGGTGCTGCTGAACCTCTCCTCGCGGTTGGTGAACGCGCCGGTCGGCACCCGTCTCGACCTGCCACCCGCGGCCATCCCGTTGAATCACGGCAACGACAACGAAACGGTGCTGCGCGTGCCGAACACCTCCAACTCCGCACCTGCCAAACGCAGAAGCCGAGTCCTCCCCGTTCTGGCCGCGATCGCCGTTCTGCTGGGCGGTGCGGGTGGTACCTACGCGTTGATGTCAGCAAAGGAGAACAGTTCCGGCAACGGCGCGGCTGCCGCGACTCCGACCGGTGGGAGCAGAACCACCACGACGACCACCGAGTTGACCACCACGACCTCCAGCGAGGTCAGGATCACCACGATGCCGGACCTGGTCGGCAAGAACGTCAGCGCGGCGAAGGACGCGTTGCCCAGGTCGATGAAGGTGGAGATCGTCGACCAGGTCGACGAGAAGGCGGCGCCGGACTCGGTGCTCAGCCAGGAACCTGCTGCCGGGCAACCAGTCGGGGACAGCGCGAAGCTGGTTGTGGCTCGCATCGGGGTGGTTGTCCACCTCGACTCGCAGCCGCTTTCATCCGGGAGCTGGAGTACGTCGGGAGATGCGTTCGTCGTTGGTATGGGGGGCAAGCAGTACGTGCATTCACTCGGTACGAGCTTTGGCTCCTACTACTGCGCGACGAGGACGTATGCCGCCGAGTACAACCTCTCAAAGGGCTACCGGAGGTTCGTCGCCTCCGCGGGCATCAGTGACAACTCGGAGAGCACCGCGTTGAAGGTCCAGCTCGAGGTGCTGGCCGACGGCAGACTGATCTCCAGCACATCGGTCGGATTCGGCTCGACCGTTCCACTTGATCTCGATCTCACCGGCGTTCTCCGGCTCAAGTTCCAGTACCAGGTGACGAGCGGTGACAAGACGTGCGGGGCGAGCACGTTCGCCCTCGGAGAGGCGAAGTTGCTGGGCCTGGCCAGGGAGATTCCCACCTCCGGGCTGCCCGCGGCCTCGACGGTGTCGACGACCACGACGACGTCCCGGTGACAGCCGAGTTGGAGGTGTCGTCGGGCGGCCGGTCGTGGACGTTCCCGCCGGGAGTGAAGGTGCTCGTGGGGCGCGGTGCGGCGAGCGACGTGGTGGTCGACGACCCGGCGGTGTCGCGCAACCACCTGCGGGTCGAGTACGACAACGGATGGGTGCTGCGTGACCACGGCAGCTCCGGCGGTACCTGGGTGGATGGGCGCCAGGTGCATGAGCAGCGCATCGACGGCGAGCTCGTGGTGCGGCTGGCGGACGCGGTGGTGGTGGTGTTCCGCTGCGGTACCGCCGGACCGCCCAGCGGCGTGATCAGCATCGGCCGGGCGGCCGGCAACGACCTGGTGCTCGCTGACCCGATGGTGTCACGGCGGCACGCGACCGCGCGGTACAGCGGCGACGGCTGGCGGTTGTCCGATCTGGGCAGCGCGAATCCGGTACTGCACAACGGCGAACCCCTCGCGGCCGACGCCGTGGTGTCCTGTGGCGACGTGCTCACCTTCGGTTCCACGGACGTTCTGGTCACACCGGTCGGGCTCACGCCGTTGCCGGAAGCGAAGCAACACCTGGTTGTGGACGACGTCGGGTTCACCTTGCCCAGCGGCAAGCCGTTGCTCTCCGGAGTGTCGCTGGACGTTCGGCCAGGTGAACTCGTCGCGGTGGTGGGTCCGTCCGGCGCGGGCAAGTCGACGTTGCTGAAGGTGCTGACCGGTACGCTCGTGCCCACGCACGGTCACGTCAGGTACGACGGGCTCGACGTGCACGAGCACCCGGCAGTCCGTGAACGGATCGGCGTCGTACCGCAGAAGGACGTGATGCACGTCCGGCTCAGTGCACGTCGCGTACTCGCTTACGCCGCGAAGCTCAGGTTGCCCGCCGACACCACGCGGCGTGAACGCGACGACGTAGTTGCCGCAGCGCTGGAGCAGGTGGATCTCACCTCGCAAGCGCGGACCACGGTGCGTCGGCTCTCTGGAGGACAGCAGAAACGCGTGTCGATCGCGATGGAACTGTTGACATCGCCACCGTTGTTGTTGCTCGACGAACCGACCTCTGGTCTGGATCCATGGCTGGACAAGCAGATCATGATCTCCTTGCGCGCTGTCGCGGACGCGGGACGGTCAGTCGTGGTCGTGACCCACAACCCCGACAACCTCGCTCAATGCGACCGGATCCTGGTGCTGGCGCCTGGCGGCGTACCGTTCTTCCTGGGTGCTCCCGACGATCTTCGCATCCGGTTCGGAGCGGCCAGTTGGGCCGACATCTTCGAAGCTGCCGCGGGCCGGCCGGCACCCATCAGGGCCGGCGCTCCCCAACGGCGGACAGCCACAAGCGGACCACCGGCCGCCACCACCCCGAGAACGGTGTGGCGCCAGCTTTCGACGCTGGTGTCTCGGCACACAAGGCTCATCCTGGCCGATCCCGGCTACGCGGCGTTTCTCCTGCTCATCCCGTTGTTGCTCGCCGGTCTCGCAATGGCCGTGCCGGGCGAGGCAGGACTGGGACCACCGGGAGCGGCCGATCCCACCGAACCGACGCAGATGCTCGTGCTGCTGTTCGTCGGCGCGGCTTTCACCGGCGGCGCTTGCGGCGCAAGGGAGATCGTCGCGGAGCGGGCGATCTTCCTGCGCGAACGTGCGGCCGGATTGCGGCCGCCCGCGTACGGGCTGAGCAAGCTGCTGGTGTTCGGCTTCATCGTTGCCGTGCAGGCGGTTCTGCTGGTGGTCGGCACGCTGGCGGTGAAACCGGGGCCGGCGGACGCCGTCCTGCTCGGTCACCAGACGGTCGAACTGATCGTGGCGGTTTGGCTCACCGCCTTCGCGTCCTGCGCGCTGTCACTGGTCGTGTCGGCATGGGTGAAGTCCTCCGAGCAGGTCATGCCGTTGCTGGTCGTGCTGGTCATGGCGCAATTGGTGTTGTGCGGGGGGATGATCCCGGTGACCGATCGGCCGGTGCTGGAGCAACTGTCCTGGCTGGCGCCTGCGCGATGGGGGTACGCCGCCGGGGCATCCACTGTGGACGTTCGTTCGCGCGTGCCCGGAGTGCCGGCGGAGCCGTTGTGGCTCCACGAGCCGCAGTGGTGGTTGCTCTCCACAAGTGTCCTGCTCGTGATGGCGATTCCGCTCGCCGTTTTGCTCGTGCGCCGAGTGGGCCGGCTCCGGCCTGAGTGACCCTCTTTCGGTTGAAGTGATTCCGCAGGACAGATTTGAAGTGGGATCGCGGACGTTACTTTCGGGGCAGTGCCAGTAGGGTGGTCCTGGGTGAATCTGGCGTGCAAAAACAAATGATTTGTGTGGCACCTTGACGTTTGCGCAGGGCGGAATCGCTTCCGTGATCGCGAAAGTGAAGAGCGCACGAAGAATTCATGTTCATGACCTTAGGTGAGCGGCTGCGTGCATACCGTTTCGCCTTTAGGGTCGTTACTGGCAGTTCGTCGACACGGTGCTGTTGTTCCAGTTCCTGGGAAATGGATCCAGGCGTCGCGGACGCACCCTGAAACTCACTTGTTCGCTTGGTCGCCACCCTACGTGCGCCGTGCTGTTGTTTGGAAAAGGTCGATCGACCCTGGTTCGCCACGCAGGGTGGGCTCGGTGCGCTGGTCGCGGTGGTCAGCCAAGCCACGAGAAGGACGAGGTCGCCACGGGACAGGTATGACGGTCCTGGCGAGCCGAGAGCCTCCGACCTGCCAGATCCGTGTCCTGCACGAGTGAGTCGCGCTCGTCCTGGGCTCGGCGTCGAGGTGCCGAGGCCGACCCGCATCTCTTGCCGCGGGGAGCATCCGAGAGTCTGTTCAGCGTCTGTTTCCAGGGTTTCCCGCTGATCCTGGTCACGGGAAACCACTTCTTTCCGGTCTGCCGACGAGCGAAGCTTCTGGTGTCAGCAAAAGCTGATGAAGAAGAGGAACAAGAGCGGTCAGTGGGTGCAGGTGGAGGTGTGAGATGAACATTTTCATGTCGGTCTCCGCGTTGTGCAGAACTGTTGTGCTGGCCTTCGTCGTAGGACTCGTCCTCGGCGCCTGGTTCGGTTCCACGTCACTTCCGCAGCCTTCCTCGGCGACCCAGGAGGTAACAGAGCCATGCACACGCACTTCGTCCTCGTCGTTGACTTCCTCCAGCTCGTGCTCGTCCTGATCTGAGCGGGGCGGTGATGTTCCGGCCGCCGGGTGAAGCTTCCGGTCGGAACCTCCAACGGTATTCTTTCTCACTGTCGGGTGAGGCATCATCAATCCATGGCAGTAGCGGAGTTGTCCCTTTTCGGTGGTGAGCTGCGGCGGCTGCGCCTTTCGGCGGGGCTGTCCCAGTCCCAGTTCGCCGTTCTGATCCACTACAGCAAGGGTTATCTCAGCAAGGTCGAGACGGGCCGTGCCGTGGTGAACCGCGAGTTCGCGCAGGCCTGCGACAACGCGCTCAAAGCGAACGGCGCGCTGGTGGAACTGGCCGGTGACCGCCCGCGCAAGCGGTCGGTGGGTCAGCTGGCCGCCACCATGAGCGGGCTGCCGCAGTCCACACGGCATTTCGTCGGCCGTTCCGCGGAGCTGGCGCACATCACCGCTTTCCTCTCCGGCGAGCAGGGCGGTGTCGCCTGTGCGCTGACCGGACTCGCGGGTGCGGGCAAGACCGCACTCGCGCTGCAGGCGGCGTGGACCGTGGCGGATTCGTTCCCGGACGGGTGTGCCTATCTCGATCTGGGCGGACACGCAGCCGAGGCGCAGGCCGCGAACGCACAGGACGCGTTCCACCCACTTCTGCGCATGCTCGGTGTCCCCGCCGAGCAGATCCCGTCCCATCCGGACGCCAGAGCCAACCTTTACCGCAGTGTGCTGCGCGGCAAGCGATGCCTGTTCGTACTCGACAACGTCGGCAGTGCGCGCCAGGTCGCGCCGCTGCTGCCTTCCGAACCGAGGTGTCGAGTGATCATCACGAGCCGCAACCGGCTGAACGCGTTGGACGAGGCGATGCACGTCACGGTGGACGTGTTGCCCGCGGAAACGGCGGTGTCGTTGTTTCGCGCCATCGCGGGGGAGCGTGCGCGCTCAGCCCTGGACGACGTCGTTGCCCGAGTCGTTGATCGCTGTGGCCGACTACCGCTCGCGGTGCGCATCGCCGCGGCGCGGTTCCACGGCAGTCCGATGTGGACGCTGGAGGAGTTCGACGAACGACTCGTCGACGAGGCGTCCAGGCTGAGCGCGTTGAACGACGGCGAGCGCAGTGTCGCCGCGGCGTTCAGTCTGTCGTGCCAGGCGTTGACCGCTGCCCAGCTGCGATTGTTCGCACTGCTGGCACTCCATCCTGGCCGCGACGTGGAGGTGCGCGGAGCGGCGGCGCTCGCCGACCTGGGGCTCGTGGAGACGCGACGGTTGCTGGACGACCTCGGCGATGTCCACCTCGTTTCACCGCTCGGCACGAACCACGTCACCGTCCACGACCTCGTGCGCGCGTTCGCCGGCGACCGCCTTCTTCCGGGTATCGAGCCGGCCGAGCAGACGGCGGCGTTGCGGCGGTTGCTGGACCACAGCCTCGTGCTGACCGAGTCCAGCGACGAGTTCCTCGCACCACACCGGCATCGTCTGGCGCTGTCGGTCGGAACGCTCCCAGAGGTCTCGGTGAAGTTCACCGAGCAGGCGACCGCCACCGCTTGGATCGACGCCGAGTGGCCGAACCTGGTGGCCTTGTGCCGCGCTGCGGCGGCACGTGGGTTCCACGACCAGTGCTGGCAGCTGGCGTTCCTGCTCAGGGACTTCTTCTTCCTGACGAAGCTGTGGGACGTGTGGATCGACATCCATCTCCTCGCTGCTGACGCCGCTCGTGTCGCCGGGGACGGGAAGGCGCTCGCGATGACCTTGAACAACCTGGGCATGGCCCATGCCGACCGGGGCGAGCTGGTGGTGGCGATCGGCTACTACGAGGAGGCGCTGGAGCAGTTCCGTGAACTGGAGGATTCGCGCGGGGTGACCGACGCGCTGTCCAACATCGCGTGGATCGCGCTTTACCGAGGCGATCCACGCAGGACGGTGCGTGACCTGAGTGAAGCGCGTGCCTCTTACCTGCGAATGAATGCTCCTCGCAACGCGGCGATCGCGTTGCGAGGCATGGCGCTGGCCGAGGTGGAACTCGGTCTGTGCGAAGACGCCGTGCGGCACGCCGAGGAGTCCCGGACCGAGTTCGCGGCACTCGGCCTGGAGCTGGACGTCGTCATGTCCGCCAACTGCACAGCGTGGGCTCATTTCCGGGCCGGTCGGCTCGACGACGCGGCCGAACACTACGCACGCGCGGTTCAGCTGGCCAGGAACTGCGGGAGTCAGTACGAGCTGGCCCGCGCGACGACTGGTCTGGGCAACGTTGACGCGGTGAAAGGACGTCGGGCCGAGGCGGCAACGTACTGGGCAGCGGCCGACCAGCTGCACCGCGGCCTGAACGACGTCATGGTCGGCGAGATGCGTGCCCGAACATCCCTGGCGTGACACGGTCTGCCCAAAAGTCGGGCAGTTCCGTGACAACCTGCGGCAAGTCGTTAACAGCACTGTACTCCGTCCGATGACGAGCGGGAGGCAATGAAGAACCCGACCGTCCGGAGGCCGCAGTGGACGAACCCCAAGCACAGCAACCACAACAGGACAACCAGAAGCGAAGGCGGCGCTCGGTCGCCTGGGTGTACTACGCGATCCTCGCCGCCGTCGGCCTTTACGTGGGCTTCGACGTCAACGCGAGTCTGCTGATCCCCGGCGCCCTGTGCGCGTTGTACTCGATCTACCTCTTCCGCGGTGGCCGTTTCGTGGTGTGGATCTGGTGACCGCGATGAGAGGAGTGCTGCTGATGATCGTGGTCGCCGTGGCTCTCGGGGGCTGCTCGCTCGCACCGACCACGAAGGACGAGGTGTGCGAGAGCTATCAGGAGCTCGGGCAGAGCGTGAGCAAAGCCAACGGGTTCTTCGACAACGCGATCTTCAGCGATGCCGGCTCACTGTCCAGTGTGGCCGGTCGTTACGAGGGTGGTGACCAGCTCAAGTCGGACGCGGAAGCACTCGACGCGATCTCCGACTCGAAGAGCACCACCGTCATGGCGCTGATGAACGCGACGCAACACATCGCACAGCTGTGCGGTCAACAATTGGGTCGTGGATCCTCGTTGCCCGGATAGTGGCGTGAAAGGAGGATGGGCGACGGCTCCACCGGCCGTTGCCCATCCCGTGTTGGCGTGCAGATCAGCAGTGGCCCACCGAAGTCTGGTTCTCGACCAGCGAGGAGTGCGTCCATCCGGTGCCGGCCGGCGAGGCGATCCGGAACCAGCGCGGCGAGCCGTAGTCGGACTGAGGCGGGTAGACCCACTGCGTGTCGGCCCAGCACAGCATCGTCACCGAGGTGCCGTTGGAGTTGTAGCCGATGATGCCGCACGAGGTTGTCCCGCACGTGCGCAGGTTGGCACCGCCGGAGTTCGATCCGATGTAGCTCGGGCCGAAGAACGCGGAGACGTCTGCGGAGGCCTGCGGGGCTGACATGAGCAGGGTGGCGGCACTGGCGCCCACCGCGGCCAGCAACGCCTTCCACCGCAACCCGCGCACGTTCGCGACGTTGTTCATGAGAACCCGCCTTTCGATTGGGACTGACTTCCTCGGACTGTCGCCATCGTGAACCGGCGAAATGTGCGATATAAGGTCAGTAGCCGGTCAACAAGCGGTTGTTCAGGCCTGATCACGAGGAATAGTCGAATGAGTGAGAGCGGGACGTCGAATCGACTCGGCCGGGTTGTCGCCGAACTGAAGGCGCTGCGCAAGGGGTACGGCGTCGAGTCCCGTGACATAGCCGCTCGCATAGGTCCGGAGCTGCGTCTGATCTGCGGTTTCTCCGGCTCTGACAGTCAGTCGGTGCAACGCGCGAAGCTCGTCGAGGCGCTCACCGCAGTCGTCGCTGTGCTGCCCGACCACCTCGCCGCCGTGGCGGCCACCGCATTCGGTTTGCAGGACCACGGCGAGCGGCGATTCGAGGAGCGAATATCGCGAATGGCCGCCGAGATGGAACGCGACGTGCGAACCGCGCGCCGTCACGTGGATCATCTGATGGGTCGAATCGCGGAGACGCTGATCGAACTCGCGCAGTCGGACAGTGCCGAACGCGAGCCAGAATGGACCTGGCACACAGCGGACCTCGTCACCCTCGTGGTTCTGGGGGAGGAGAAGGCCGAGATCATCGAGCAGCGCCGCGTCGTCAGCAGGACCGAACACCTGGCCGCCGTCGACTTCTCCATGACCATCGCCGAGAACCAGCCGCTCGACCTCGCCACCCTGGGGCTGGACGTCCTCCGCGGCGCGATTCTGCGGACACCGGAGCGAGTGGGATCGACGCGAGTCAGGTTTGACCTCGACCTCCCCCGATCGCTTGGCGTCGGCGAGGAGCACACGATTGTGATCCGCACGCGGTTGCCCACCACGTTCGCTCCCTACTACGTCTGCACGCCGGCCCGGCCCTGCGACCGGTTCGACCTCGTGGTGCGGTTCCCACCGGACAGGGCACCGAGCCGGGCCTGGCGTCTTCAGGACGAGCTCCCGATCGACATCACGGACCCGTTGTTCGCCAGAGATCCGCTCGAGGTGAACACGGCGGGCGAGGTGCACGCCGTGTTCACCGGGTTGACGCTGAACCGTTCGTGCGGGATCGGCTGGGAGCCGGCTGCTCCGCGCTGATGGTCCTCTTCGGACAGTCGGGTTCAGTCCTCCGGCGGGGCGATCAGGTCGTCGAGGGCAGGTTGATTCGCTTCCTCCAGCGCTGCTTCGGCCGCCGCGCGCAGGGCTGCAGCGAGGGGCTCGTCGCCGCCCGTGCAGTGGAGCAACTGCTCGAGTTCTGCGGCTGCGATGGCCGTAGCATCAGTGAGCCTGTCGCGACCCAGTCGGAGGTACATCGCCCGCTCGACGGTGCGGTTCAGGTGTCTGGCCACGGGGGCGAGTCCTTTGGCGACCCCCGCGGAAAGCTGCCAGGGCAGGTTCTCGGCGAGCTCGCCGAGATTTGATTCCGGGTGCAGGTGTCGCGCGATGTCGATGACGGGCTGGATGATGTCGGCCGTGCGTTGTGCGGCGTACGCGATCGGACCGGGGTCGCGGATGCCCGCTTCCGGACGCAGGTAGAGCGACAGTGCCGTCTCGATCTCTGCGATCGGCTGACCGGCCGACCACATCAGGCACGCGATCGCCCGCCGGGTTCTGCCGGTCCTGGCTCGCTTTTCACTGCGTGGCCCCAGCAATGCGCCCGCCACGGCCGGTGAGCAACGCTGGCGGACCAGTTCGCCGGCGAACCTGTCGTACTCGCGTTGCCAGTTGGTGGACCTCTTGGCGAATCTGCCGTCGTCAGCTTCAGTGACCAGCTGCGCCGCACCGATCAGCGTCATCTTGGTCAGGTCCTCGGCAACGACCTCCCTGAACGTGGCGACCAGAGCACGGGCGGACGAGACCGGCAGCCCGCTGCGGACGACGGTCTCGCCGAGTGGGGTGAGCCGGCACCCGCAGGCGTCGGAGGCCAGGAATCCCTCCTCGCGAAGGGCCTCGATCGCGACCCGCACCCGGTCGAAGGAGAACGGGTTGCCTGCGTCGTCCCAGCGTTCGTGGAAGGCGGCGAACGACCACCGAAGGAAGTCGGCGACTCCAGCCGCGTCGGCTCCGCGCTCTTCGTGCTCCAGCACGTTGAGCACGGCCAGAACGACAGCATCCAGATCGAGATCGGGACCGACCAGTGCGGATCGAGCCGGCTGCGGTTCGGCATTGACGTAGTCGCGCCAAACGCGTTTCGTCTCTGCCTCGCCGGCACAGACGACGAACGCTCGCCCAGGCTGGTCGCGGCCGGCCCGTCCCGCCATGTTCTGGTACTCGTCTGGGGTGTACGGCCGGTCCGGATGATCCAGCTCACAGATGACCACGGAGTCGGCGAACAGGTTCACGCCCTGGCTCAGCGTGGTGGTGGCGACGACGACCCGAACGTCACCGGCACGGTCGCCGAAGCCTTGGACGACCGCCTCCTGCTCGGCATCGAGGAGGTCGGCGTTGTGGAAGGCGACCCCGTTGTTCAAACAGTCGCGCAGTAGCAGGCCCACTCGCGACTCGTCTCCCTGGGGCAGCGCGGTGAGCGAGGACTTGGCCTGGGACAGGCCGAGTTGCCTGGCGAGCTGTCGAGCGAAACCACTGGTGCCGGCTCGCCGCGCTCGGAACACCAGGACGCGTTCCCCTTGTGCCACCAGTGTCGCGACCAACCGCTCGGCGAGCTGGTCACGGCTGACCTCCGCCGAGGCGGCGACCAGGTGTTGTACGGCTTCCTTCACCTGCTGCCCACCACCGTGCACTCGGTGGCGATAGCTGCCATTCGGACCGATCACGCCTTCGGAGAGCGCGATGGTGCGCTCTTCGAGCGGGACCGGGTATGCGCCCAGCCAGCCCGCCAGCGCCTGCTGGTCACCCAGCACGGCGGACAGCCCGACCAACTGGGGGACCGGCTGACCCTGCTGGGTGGCCTTGCGCAGCCTGGTGAGCAACAGCTCCAGCCGCGGACCCCGGTCGGGCAGCAGCAGGTTCTGGATCTCGTCGATCACCAGCACACCTACCCGGTCCAGCAGCGTCGGGTGCGCGGAGTACAGGCCGATGAAGGTCTCGTACGTGACCACCGCGATCTCGAACGAGCCCGAAACAAGATCACGGACCTGCTCGCGCAGGCCGCCCGTGGCGCGTACGACCCGGTGACCGAGCGGACCGTAGGTCTCCTGGAACCGTTTGTACTGCTCGCTGACGAGTGCGCGGGTTGGCAGCAGGAAGACCGCCTTCCGGTTGCCGTCCAACATGTGCAGTGCGGCGATCTCGCCGACGAGCGTCTTCCCGCTCGCCGTCGGTGCGCTCACCAGGACGTTGCACCCGTGCAGGAGTCCGCCCGCGTTGATGGCCGCGACCTGCACGTCGTTGAGCTTGCGGACCCGGCTGCGCCACAGCTTCGCGATGGTCTCATCGATGCCGTGCGGAACCAGGGACATGAGGTCCTTGTTGACCGGCGGGGGCTGGGCGTGGTCACCGATCGCGAGGTAGCGCGCCCGCGGTTGCAGCGGCGGGAAGCTGGGCTTGCGCATCGAGCCCTCGAAGGTCGGGTGCTGCCGGTGCTTCCTGGTCCCGATCTCCTCCGCGCTGACCTTCGTCTGGACGTACCGCACCAACGACATGAGGCACACCCTGCCCCTGTCGTCGAGGACGTCGCCGTCGCCCATGAGTCCTCGGATGAGGTGGTGCGTCAGGATTCCGTGCCGGTAGCGGGGCACCTCGAACGCCTCCTCGTCGGGGGAGGCCGCGCCGAGGAAGATCCGGCCGTCGCCGCTGATCGACTTCAGCACGTCCCACGCGCCGATGTCGTCCGACCGCGCGGCTCCACCGTCGTCCCCGTGCTCGTAGAACGCCCTCGCCAGCATGCCACCGGAGAAGCAGCAGTCGAGCACGACGACCAGCAGCCGTGCCTTGATCGCCCGGACCAGTGAGACGAACTCCGCCAGTGGCAGCGCGGTGTCCGCGAAATACCCTGGGATCGCGTCGTAGGTGGCGAGCTCCCGCGTACGCGTGCCGTGTCCGGAGAAGCTGATGAACACCACGTCGTCGTCGGTGCTGACTTCGGCGAGGCGACGGAGTTCCCTGACCAGTCGGGCTTTCGTGGCTTCCGCGTCCTGGACCAGGACGCAGTCGCCGTTCGAGTTGTCGGTCAGCAACGCGTGCAAGGCGAGCGCGTCGCGCCTCGCGAACTGCATCGGTCTGAAGCCCGGGTCCTCGTAGTTGTCGATGCCGATGCAGAGCGCGTGCAGGGTGCCGCTCAAGGCCGCTCCCACCCCTGCCACGGAGGGGCGGTGTCAACGGCCTTGAGCAGTGTGCCGAGCTCGCTCTTGATCAATGCCTCGACCGGGTAGTGATCCATGGTCCTCGGACGTAGGAACATGGGAATGTCGTTGACCGTCAGGCCGGGAAGGATGACGGGCAACACGCGGCGTGCCCAGTCCGGCTCCATCTGCAGCAGGTTGCTGATCACACCGAGTTCGTGGCGGATACCGGCGCGGTCCTTGCCCTGGTACGTGCCGTCGCCGACAGCCTGACAGGTCGGCGAGGCGATCACGGCGACGAAGTCCGCCTCCTTGATCTGGCGCACCGCCCATTGGCTCCAGTCCTGGCGTGGTCCCTCGTAGTCGCTGTCGATCCTCGGATCCAGACCGCAGGCGCGCAGCAGGTCGGCGAAGTCCCGGACCATTTTCTTGTGCGCATCGTCCTCATGCGCATAACAGATGAAGATGCGGGTCGAACGCGCGGGAAGCCCGAATGTGGCTCCGCTTGTCCGGGAGGTGTCGACCTGTGGTGCCAGGTCGGGTCCTGCCAGCTCGATGGAGAACTCGCGGGACGCGGTGACTGTCCCGAAGTCATCGCCGTCCGCGAGTTCCGGGTCGAAACGGGAGGTCAGCCGAAATTTCTCGCTCGTGCGGTCCGCAGAGGTGAGCAACACCATCCACGCTGAATAGGAGCCTGGCCGAATGCTCGATTCGACACCGGAGACGCGGAGCCAGCGGATGTGGTCGCCGGCGGCGCCGTAGACGTGGACCGGGCCCTCGGTCGCCGGGACGTGCACGAGCGCGGTGCTGCTCTCCGCCGGGAAGAACTCCAGGTTGCGGCTGAGACCGTACGACGCCTCAGGCTGCGGTTCCGAGGCGCCCCGCGGCACCGCGGCCACGATCGTCGAGTCACGTTCCACCAGGCAGAAGCCGACCTCGAACCAGCGCACCGCCGGCGCGTCGTGGTCGAGCGCCAGATCGAAGTTGACCTTGATCAGGTGTGCCGCCGAACCGGGGAACGTGGTGCTCGCGCCGGCCACGGGGTGGACCTGCCAGCGGCGCAGGTGGACGGCGCCGAACGTCACCTCCTCCGGCCCCTGGTCGATCCGCCGCCCACTCCTGTCGACCAGCGTCAACGGGACCGCGATGCCGATTTCCGGCTGCATACCACTCCTTCCGGGGGACCTGCGATGTCGCGACAGATTAGACGTACGCATTGCTGGGCAACGTGCGCCCCGCCCGTGTCATAAAAATGTCCTAAAACTGTCATATATCGCGTCAAATTAAGCCAATTGCCGTGGTGAATGAGCTGTGGTTTGCTTCCGGGTGCGAATTCGCCAATCCCGTGACCGGCTCCAGAAAGGGTTCGTTCGTGGTCGAAGGCTGGGCTGAAACTGTTTCGGCGACCCGCACTCCCGCCGATCAACGCCGTGGTCAAGCCGTGACGGCGTGTTGCCTGGCGGCGTCCGTCGTCGGAGATCCCGCCGTGCCGCGGGCTCGGCAGGCGCGTGTTCTGATGAGCTGTCTCGGTGTGCTGTCCGCGGTTCATCCCGTGGGCAAGGCTCCGACGATGGCCGGCTTCCGCGAGGGGCTCAAGGGGCACCTCCGCCACCTGCTGCCGAACGACCTGGACGTCAGCGGGATCGCGGAGCTGAAGCTGCTCGACCAGGACGGCAGCTTCAGTGACGAGGCGGAGGACCTGTGCGGCGAGTTCCTGGTGCCCGCCGCCGCGCTGGAGGAGCACTGGCCGTGGCAGCGGGTGGCCGCCGAGCAGGAGGAGCGGCGGTTGTTCGAGATGCTGCGTAGGCTTCCGCAAGGCGAGTACGCGCGGTTGAGGGCGGAACTCGTCGAGCGTCCCACCGGAGATCTCCGCGTCCTGCGGCGGACCTGGGACAGCCTGCTTTCGCGGTTCTACGAACCGATTGCGCAGTGGCCGGGCCGGCAGGTTCGCGGCTGGTTCTTCCCGTGCCCGTTGTGCCGGTGGCCGATGCGGGTGCTCGGCACCGGGCCTGTGGTGACCGTCCGGTGCGAAGCGCATGTCCGTCGGGGTGTGTCGTACGCCTGCCGGCCGACCGCTCGCGAGAACGAGCCGCCTTTGCTGAGACCGACCGGGAAAGCGGCGACGCGGGTCGACGCACAGCCGGCCACGAGCGAATCGTTCGCTGTTTCCCGTGTGGCGTGGCGCTACATGACACTGCCGGGTCTGTTGGAGTGCGAGCTGCGGGACCACGCACTCGGCCTCCGGGCCGACGTGGTGATGTGGCCGCACCGCGACCTTTACGATCTCGCGATCAAACTCGGCGAGAACGAGTGGCTGGTGGACGTCAAAACCTGGGCGTCACCGAGAGCGCTGGGCGAGGCGTTGCGCGCCTGTCCTCCGGCCGCCTCGAAACTGGTCGTCGTCATCCCCGATCACCAGCGGAAGGATCTCCACCTGGTTCGGCAGCTGGTCGACGGCTGCGGCTACCGGGTCCTGACGGCGCAGCAGCTGAAGAAGGAGCTGGCTGATGCTGCGGGGAGGCCTGCGTGATCGGCACCAGTCCCAGCGGGCTCGCGACCCAGATCGCCTGCGCGTTCGCCGAGGAGTTCTTCGGCTTCCCCGAGGACGGATGCCGGGCCGTACCAGTGGATGCCGCAGCGCTCATCGCCGCGGGCCTGGTGCACAGGTGGCACGGCTGGTCGGCGCAGAGCGCGGACATCCGCCAGCTCATGGGCCGATTCCTGCGGGTGCGGCCCAACGAGATCGGGGCGCCGCGCAGGTTTCACGCGGCTGTCCGTCTGATGTGTGCGGATCCAGACAGTCCATATCGGACCGATGACGGTTCTCCTGTGGTGATGGCGCGGCACGGTCAACGACCGTTGGAGCTCGTGGCTCGCCTTCTCGACGACGCTGAGGTCAAGTACGCGCAGGGCCGCACGCCGGTGCCCGTTGCGGGTGAGGGCAGGTGGCAATTCGGCTGGCGGGGCGAGTCCGTGGTGGACCTGCCGGCCTGGGTCAACGACGTGACGATCGATCCGGTCGTCGTCGCAACTGCGTCGGCGGTGAAGGACGTGCCGGTCGCCCGCGAACAGCTGCGGCAGCTGGCACAGCGGATCACCGAGTGGCACAAGCACGAACCGTGGCGGGTCGAGCGTCTCGACGAGCTGTTCAAAGGGCTGCAGGACAACGAAGGTGCCGCGGTCACCAAGCTGTTCCTGGAGCCGGGCGGGATCCGGTTGCTCAACGCCCCCACCGGAGTCGGGAAGTCCGTCCTCATGCGCCTGCTCGCGCTCCAGCTGGCGGATGACGGAGTGCCTGTGGTGCTCGTCGTCGGCAAGGTGAACGAGGCGGTGGAGACTGCCGAGAAGATCAACGAGGACCTGCCGGTCCTGGGAAAGCCGGTCAGCTGCACCGCACTCGTCTCGCCGCGGCGACTCGCGGAGAAGGCCGAGCAGGCGGCCGACCGGGGCAACTGGGAGCGGTTCGACACCTTGGGCTACGGCTGCACCCTCGCGGGTCTGATGGTCGATGGACCGCATCCCCTTGCCGGGGAGGAGCCGTGCACCGGGTTGCGGCGGGTGTGCGACGCGACTGACTCCAAGGGCAAGCGGAAACCGCAGCCACGGCACGCCTGTCCGTTCCTGGGGGCGTGCGGTCGTCATCGGGGCCTGAGCGCCGCGGCGTCCGCCGACATCGTCGTGACGAACCACCACAACTTCGTGGCGGGAACCATCCCGGTTCCCGTGCATGTAGACGGTGTCGAGCTGAGCCGGCTGCCGGTTCGGGAGTTCGTGTTGCGCCGGGGCGCAGTGGTCCTGGTCGACGAGGTAGACCTGTTGCAGAGCAACATGTTCGATGCGGGAGCCCGCCAGCTGCGGTTGTCGGCCAGTGGTACGGCGGTCGAGTTGCCTCTGGTCAGGCTGGACACCGACCGGTCCGCGCTGCTGCCTGCGGAGGATCGCGCAGTCGTACCGCCGCTGACCCGAACCCGGTTCCTGGCCGATCAGTTCCTGAACTACGTGCTGGAAGGTGACTTGTGGCTCGGTGACGAGCGCCCACAGGCTCGCCGGTCGTCCGACGGCGCGGACTCCGGCTGGCACCTACCGGGTTCCCGCGACCAGCTCCTGCTCCAGCACCTGTTCGGCGTCCGGCCCGCAACCGAGGACGAGTCGGCCGAACCGGTGCCGGACGAGGTCTACAAGCAGTTCAACCAGGTCTTCCCGGACACGGCCAAACCCGGCGGCGAGAAACTGCCGGCGTGGCTGCGAAACGTGGCAGACCTGCTGGTCACCGCAGTCAGCAACGACAGCGGGGAGGACCATCTCCGGGAAATCCGGCACCGGCTCCTGGAAACGGTCGCGCGGAAGGTCAAGAACGACGAGACCTGCCGCGACGTGGTGAACGCGCTACTGGTGCGCACCTGGCTGGGAGCGTTGCACCAGGCTCTGACGGGGCTCACCTTCGCCGTGGCTGCACCGGGGACGGAGATGCCTGCGGCCAGGGAGCTGGCCGAGCAACTGGGCACCGTCACCCAGCACCAGCCCATCCCGTACGGCCCGCTCGGCTACCTGCTGTTCGGGTTCAGGGTCGAGCGGGTCGACGACCCCAGGTTGGGCGGCACGTTGTCCGTGCAGGCCGTCGGCGGTGATCCACACACCACCGTCGCGCAGTTGGGCGGCACCGTCGCGTTGGCGGCTGCCGGGGTGGAACGCGTGGTCCTCGGGCTGTCCGCGACGGCCTACTTCCCAGGCGCCGCGCGCGAGCACGTCTTGGCCCGCGTCACCTACGCCATGACCGACGCCGAGCCTGGCGCCTTCACCACACGCTCCGGCAGGACGCTGGACGCCATGAAGGACCCGATCAAGATCGGTGGTCGCAAGGAGTCCGGCAAGGACGCGGCGGTCAGGGAGCTCGGTGCGCAGTTGTGGGACCAGCACCTCGACAAGCACCTGCGGAAACTGGCCGAGGAGAGGTCGGACCGGGAGCGGTGCATGCTCGTCGGCAACTCCTACCGGCATGCCGCCCTGCTCGCGGCCGGGGTCGCGAGCAAGACACCCGACCACAGTTGGGTGGCGGTCCTCGTCTCCAAGAACAGCGGCACATCACCGGTGGTGCTGCCCTCCGGCGTCGTCACGCTGACGATCGACGACCTGGAGCTGCTGCCGACGCGCCATCCACAGGTCAAGGTGTGCGTCGCGCCGATGAGTCTGGTGACGCGGGGCCTCAACATCCTCGTGCCAGGTGGCCAGAAGTCCGCGCTGGCTTCGGTCTGGGTGTGCGTGCGTCCGCCGACCCAGATCACCGACTCCGCGGAGATGTTCGCGAGCGTCAACGCCCACGCGTTGCGCGGTGGCGGCCCGAGCGCGGATCCGGTCGGAGAGTGGGCCGAACAGCGCAGACGGGCGTTCTCGAGGTTGTTCCACATCCTGACCAGTGACCCGCGGTTCAGCCGGCTGAGCAAGCCCCTCAAGTCCGAGGCGGTCGCAGGAATGCTCGTCGACATGATCCAGCTGGCGGGCCGGGCGCGGCGCGGTGGCACCCCGGTGCAGCTCTTCCTCGTGGACGACGCGTTTCACGACGAGAAGCTCGGCACGGACATGCGGCGCTTGCTCCGCTACTACTACGACAACCTCAGCCCCGTCGAACAGGACGAGCTGCGGCGCATCTACGGCTCAACGCTGGAGTCCTGGCTGGAGTTCGCGGGCATCGACGGCAAGGCGTCCTCATGACCATCGACAAGGTGTTGGCACTGCTCGCCTACCCGCTGACCGACCAGTTGCACGGCACGGCTTACCTTCACCGGCTCCCCGCAGCGGTGGATGAGGTGTGGGCGCAGGTGCGGGCCCGCTATCGGGAACGCGTGCACGCCAACGTCAACCTCCCCTACGCCGGACTGGCGACCGGCCTGCGCGCCTACAGCGGTGCCTTCGTGAACCTGTTTCCCACCAGCAAGAAGGACGCACCACGGCAGCTGGTGGCCAGCAGGCCGTTGGATCACGAGGATCTGAGGGATGCCGTGGTGCTCTGGGAGCAGGCGGTGCTCGGGGTGCCTGACGACGAGATCACTTTTGGCTACGTCAGCGAGTTGGCGGATCTCGTGGCGGCCAGCACGGTGGAGCAGGTGTCGCTCGCTGACCACGTGCGGCGCGTCGGCAATCAGCCCGACGCGCCGAACTGGGTCTACGACGCCGCGACCTGGGAGGCTGCTCGCAAGCTGGGCGCGACGCCGTGGAAGGTCGATGGCCGCGAGGTGACCTTGCGGGTCGACACGGACGGCAACCTGCTGGTGTGGGACCCGGAGGCGTTGTGGTCAGATTCCTGGACGGAGGCAACTGGTCTCCAGTACGCCGCTTTGCGCGTCAAGTTGTCGATGCAGACGCTGCCGGACCTGCGCACGCCCGCACTGGTGCTCGATCCATCGGTGGCGTGGCTGAGTCGGCGGTTGGTGAACACCCGCACCGCGTGGCTAGCACCCCACCGGGACGATGCCCCGTTGCTCGGCCTTGCGCTGGAAGGCTGGGGCGAGAGGACGAGGATCGAGCCGACGAGCCGGGTTGCCCTGTCGGTCTCCCGCCTGCTCTCCGGTGGAAAGCTGCTCGTCCCGGACGACCTCGATCTCACCGGGAAACCCCGGCGATTGCGTGCTCTCGTGGGGAAAACGGTGCGATGGCCGGTCGGCCGTGGTGTGGGTATGTACACCGTGCGAGAGTTGAGCCGGCATGCCGCAGAGGTGCTGGAAGTCCCGAACCTCACCGCCACTGAGGTGAAGGGACACCAGTTCTCCCAGCAGGCCAGGCGAAAGCCGGAAAAGGGCAGGGATGCTGATCTTCTGGCCGAGAACTCCCTCTTGACCGTCATCAAGAGCGCTGGCTGCGAGCGACTGCGGCTTCTCGTTCTCTACCACGAGCCACGCACCCGATCTCGTGTGCTGCGTTTGCTCGGGTACCACTTCGAGCAGGCCTCGCTGGGGGACGACCTCCCCGACGACGAACTGATCGATGTCGGCGCGGGGGTGGAGATCGTCTTCCACCACGCCGAGGAGTTGCTCGTCCACGGCAGGCAGGGCAAGCGGTTTGCCGCGTTGAACCGAGTTCCGCACCTCGTGGGACCGGATGGAACGCGAGTGCTGGCGCTCTGTGAGACGGCGTACGACGGCAACACCCCGGACGAGGACGCGAAACCGTTGGTCAACAGGCTGCTCGCGGAGCGCGGTGTGCTGGCCCAGTTCCTGGCGACCGCACCGGAGACCAAGCCGGTTCACACTCCAGCGGAAGACTTCCGCGGCCACGCCGCCCTGGCCGACCTGATGCGAGCCGCGGGTCTGGTCCACCCCCGAATGACGAAGGCGTTGTCCTTCGGGCCGTTGGGGACGAAGGAGCCGGTGACCTACGTCGGACTGCACGTGAGGGAGCAGCGTGGAAACGCGTGGACCGGCGGTCAGCCGAAGTTGAGCTGGTCGCTGGTGGCCACCGTTCCGGATGGCGACCATTGGCGGGTTCTCGCGTATCAGGCGGCGCGGGAGCGGAAGACGGGCACTGAAGTCGGGTGGCACGACTACTTCACCGCGAACGCGGCGTTCCGGGCGAGCTCGCTGCCGGGTGGAAAACGGCAGGACGAAGTGCTGGTCGCAACGATCGACGTCGCGCTCAGTTCGCTTCAGGTGCACATCGCCACCGGAGCTGGCTACGTGCTGATGGTCTCCGGCGACAGCGCACGGTCGTTGTACCCGTTGCTGGCCAACAAGAACCTCGACCTCGAACCGGATGCCTCATGCCTGGTGAACGGCCGCCTCGCCCTGCCGGGCTGGGGCCCGGCCGTCGGTCGCCTCCCTCGGGCTGTCGTGCGGGTAACCTCGGGGAGCCGTGATCTGCCACGTCCGGTCGAGGTGCGCATCGCCGACTCCAAGGCCGAGAACGGTCAGCGCATCGGCATGACAACTCGGTCGCTGCACAAGCTGGACGGTTCCGCGAACACGTGGATCCTGTCGAACGTTCCGCGCCAGTTCGACGGTGGTAGGCCGCCTTTTCGTTTGGGTGAGAAAGCAGGGCGCTGGTCCGCAGGCGCCAAGCTGGGCAGGTACACGTGGTATGCCCACACCGCCACCGAGATCGTGGTCGTGGGGGCGGACTCCGATCCAGCGCGGTACGCCGTGGCAGCAGCGAGGTTGTGCGACCACGCCGTTTCCTGGGACGGGCGGACCAGCTATCCCGTGCCCGTGCATTTGGCGAGGTTGATGGACCTCAATCACCCCCAATACCGGCGGACCGTCGATGCGGACGACGACATGGAGAGCGCGGAGTCGGCATAGCGGCCGCCGAAAGGGGAAATCGCGCCAGCTGTGATCCGGTCGGTCTGGTGCCGGCACCAGACCGACCGGGATGAAGAGCGGAGGCGAGGATTCCGTGTGTCGAGCCTGTTCGGAGCGAGCTGCCCAGCTCTGCGGTCGTCAGGCCTGTGAGCAGGCGAACGCTAGCCGATGCACGTCGGCGCGGGCTCGTGTCTTGCGCGACCGCCACCGGCGCAACCTCAGCTCTGCGGCGCCCACTGGGCTCACCCTCTGCGGCGCGCCCCCGTGCTCGACCGCAACGTGATCGGCGGCGCCAGCATGCTGTTCCGCGGCGTCGCCACACCGTCGATCTGCTCCAGCAGCAGATCCACGGCCAGCCGGGCCATGTCACCGGCCGGCACGTCCGCGGCCGTCAGCGGTGGGTGGAAGTCTTCCGCCAGCCGGTCGGCGATCACCCCGGTCAGCGAGAAGTCCCGCGGCACGTCGAGGCCCGCGCGGTGCAGGCCTCGCTGCACGCCGGGTAGGGCCGCCTCGTTGATCGTCACCGCCGCCGTGACCGAGGGCCGGCGCGTCCTGATCTCCTCGACGCACGCCACGCCCGCGGCGGGTTCGTCCGCGCAGCACACGGTGTACCCGTTGATGCCGCACGCCGCGGTCGTGTCGGTGAACGCCGTCGTCGCGCGCAGCGCCGGGCCGTAGCCCGCAGCCACCAGTTCGGCGGAACGGTTGATCAGCACGACGTCGGTGTGGCCGAGGTCGGCCAGGTGGCGGACGCAGCGGGTGATCAGGCCGCCGTAGTCGACGTCGACCCACCAGGAGGCGGCCGGGTCCTCCACGTGGCCGATCGTCACGAACGGCAGGCCTGCGCTGGTCAGGCGGTCGACCCTGGTGTCCTGCAGGAGGATCTCCATGAGGATCACGCCGTCCACGCGGCGGCCGGCGACGATCCGCTCGAACGACCTGTCGTGGTCGCCGCCGCTCGGGGACAGCAGCACGTCGTAGTCGTGGGAGGCGGCGGACTCGACCACGCTCGCGACGAAGGCGAGCTGGACGTCGGTGAGCCTGGTGCTCGCGGGCGGTATCGCCAGGCCGAACGTGCGGGTGCGTCCTTCGGCGAGGGCTCGGGCGCTGGCGTTGGGGCGGTAGCCGAGCTCGGTGATGACGTCGTTGATCCGCTGGGCGGTCGCCGTGGACACCGGCCGTTTGCCGCTGAGGGCGTACGACACCGTGCTGCGGGACACCCCGGCCCGTTTGGCGATCTCTCCGATGTTCATGCGCGCTTCCCGTCCCCGGCCCGCTCTGGGAACCGGTTCGACTGCACAACATCGTAGAACTTCGCCTCTTGCACGACCTCACTGCAGGCGATTACGTTGACGCCCACTTCACAAATCGAACCGGTTCGACCTCTTGTCGCCAGCGCAGCCGCAAGGAAGGACCCCGATGTCTCCCACCTCTGTGCCCACCAGACTGCTGGCCACGTTCGGTCTGGTCGCGTTCGTCGCGGCGTGCTCGTCCGCGCCGACCACCGCGACGACCCCGGACACCTTCTCCGTCTGGGACCCGTACCCGCAGTTCACCGCCGAGTCCGACTGGGTGAAGACGATCGAGAAGTGCGGGACCGAGGCCGGCGTCAAGATCGGGCGCCAGGCCTACGACACCACCGACCTGACCAGCAAGGTCCTGCTCGCCGCGCAGCAACGGACCGCGCCGCAGGTGCTGGTGGTGGACAACCCCGTCGTGTCGACGCTCGCGGAAGCGGGAGTGCTGAAGACGAACGAGGAGGCGGGGCTCGACGCCAAACAGGTCTCGCCGAACCTCTCCGCCGCAGGGTCTCTCAACGGCCAGAACTACGGCGTGCCGATCGGCGCGAACACCCTGGCGCTCTACTACAACAAGGCCGTGCTGTCCGCCGCGGGCGTCGACCCGGCGTCGGTCAAGGACTGGGACTCGCTGAACGCGGCGCTGGCGAAGGTGAAGGCCGCGGGCAAGAAGGGGATCACGTTCTCCGCGATCGGCACCGAGGAGGGCACGTTCCAGTTCCTGCCGTGGTTCTGGGGCGCGGGCGGGTCGCTGACCGACCTGCCGTCCGGGAAGGCCGCGCTCGAGCTGTGGAAGTCGTGGCTGGACAACGGTTACGCGCCGAACTCGGTCGTCGGCAACACCCAGACGACCAGCTGGCAGGAGTTCGCCACCGGCGACTACGCGTTCGCCGAGAACGGCACCTGGCAGCTGGGCAACGCGAAGAAGGCCGGGTTCGAGTACGGCGTGATCGCGATTCCCGGCCGCACCGGCGGAACCGCGCCCGCACCGACCGGGGGTGAGTTCGTCACCGTTCCCGTGCAGGACAACAAGGACACCGAGGCGAAGGCCGGCAAGATCGCCACGTGCCTCACCGCGCCGGACAAGGTGCTCGCCGCGGACACCGCGCTGACCTACATCTCCGCCGTGCCTTCCGTGCAGCAGCAACAGGTCTCGGCGAACCCGGAGCTGAAGGTCTGGGTCGAGGCGGTCAAGAACGCCAAGGGACGCACCGGGGACAACCTCGGCACGAAGTACCCGAAGATCTCCCAGCCGCTGTGGGGTGCCGTGCAGGCCGCTCTCACCGGGTCCAAGGCGCCGGAGGCTGCGCTGCGGGACGCGCAGGCGTCGGCGAAGTAGGTTGCCGGTGCGTTCGAGGCTCGCAGGCTGGGCCTTCCTGGTCCCGCTCGTGGCGTACCTGGCGGTGTGCTACGCGTATCCGCTGTTCACCAACCTCGACCTGAGCGTGCGCGGGTACACCGTCCGCTCGTTCGTCCACGGCGGTGCGCCGCTGGTCGGGTTCGCCAACTACCTCACGGTGTTCGGCGACCCGACCTTCCGCACGGCGTTGCTGAACACGGTGCTGTTCACGGCGGTGTCCCTGTTCTTCCAGTACGCGATCGGGCTCGCGGCAGCGCTGTTCTTCGCCCGCGGCTTCCGGCTTTCGGCGACGTTGCGGGCGTTGTTCCTCGTGCCGTGGCTGCTGCCGCTGATCGTCTCCGCGTCCACGTGGGCGTGGCTGCTCAACAGCGAGTCGGGCCTGGTCAACGCGGCACTGAAGGTCGTGGGCCTGAGCTCGGTCAACTGGCTGACCTCGCCGGACTTCTCGCTGGTGTCGGTGACGATCGCGAACATCTGGATCGGCATCCCGTTCAACCTCGTCGTGCTCTACAGCGGGCTGCAGAACATCCCGCGCGAGGTGTACGAAGCGTCCGCTTTGGACGGTGCGAGCGGCTGGCAGACGTTCTGGCACGTCACGTTCCCGCTGCTGCGCCCGGTCTCGGCGATCACCCTGCTGCTCGGGCTGGTCTACACGCTGAAGGTGTTCGACGTCATCTGGATCATGACCAAGGGCGGCCCGAGCGGGTCGTCCACCACTCTCGCGACCTGGTCGTACGAACTGGGCTTCGGCAACGCGCTGCCCCGCTTCGGGCCCAGCGCCGCCGTCGGCAACGTGCTCATCCTGATCGCCGTCGTGGCCGGGCTGCTGTACATCCGGGTGCAGCGCAGGCAGGAGCTGTCATGAGGACCGCGGTCGGCGTGCTGCTGACGGCACTGATGCTGTTCCCGGTCTACTGGATGGTCAACGTGTCGCTCACGCCGATGAGCGACATGCGCAAGCCACCCAGCCTGTACCCGGTCCACCCCACGACCGAGGGGTACGAGCGGGTGCTGCGCGAGCAGCTGCCGTACCTCGGCACCAGCCTGCTCGTGGCCCTGGGCACGGTCGTGCTGACCCTGGCACTGGCGGCACCGGCGGCGTACTCGCTGGCCAAGCTCCGTCCCGCCGGCCGGCAGACGCTCGGCTTCCTGCTGCTGGTCGCGCAGATGATCCCCGGGATCATCATGGCGCTGGGGTTCTACGGCATCTACGTCAAGCTCGGCATCACGAACACCGTGTGGGGACTGGTTCTCGCGGACTCGACGATCGCGGTGCCGTTCGCCGCGCTGATCCTCACCTCGTTCATGGCCTCCGTGCCCGACGAGGTGTTGCAGGCGGCCAGGATCGACGGTGCCGGGCCGTGGCGGTCGTTCGTGTCGATCGTGCTGCCCTCCAGCCGCAACGGCCTGATCACCGCCGCGCTGTTCTCGTTCCTGTGGGCGTGGTCGGACTTCCTCTTCGCCGCAACCCTCGACTCCGGCGGCCGGATGCAGCCGCTGACCCTCGGCATCTACCGCTACATCGGCAACAACAACCAGGAGTGGAACTCGATCATGGCCACCGCCGTGGTCGCGTCCGTGCCCGCGACGGTGCTCATCGTGGTGGCCCAGCGCTATGTCGCCGCGGGTGTCACCTCCGGTGCCGTCAAGGACTGAAAGGAAAGCCCTGTGGCCACCGAGTTCTCCGTGCGGGAGATCCCGTTCAGCCGGTCCGGCGCGTGGTTCGGCCTCTCGCCGGTGGTGGGACTGGCCAGGTACGCGCAGGACGTGCACGTCGTCTCGCACCGCAACGGCATGCACGCCGTGCTGTCCCTGGTGCCCTCGCGACCCACCGAGATCCTCGCCGATCCGGCGGTGCTCACGTGGCGCAGCGGCGAGTCGCGGATCCAGGCCGTGTTCTCCTCGCCGACCACACTCCGGATCTCGGGCAGCGGCCTGGGGATGCGTGTCGCCGCCGCCGAACGCACGCTGACCCCGTTCACCGGCACGTACTTCTTCGTCGAACCCTCCGGCGGAGCGGTGTTCACCTCCTACGAGACCGGTCACCGCTTCCGCGTGACCATCCTCTCCGGACAGTCGAACCACGTCGGCGCGGAGGATCTCGCGACCGCGGACCGGGCGGTCGTCCTGGGCGAGGAACCTTGGGAGATCGTGATCGAGGAGCTCACCACGGCGAAGGAACCGTTCAGCAGCCCTCGCACGTTCGCGGACGAGGTGAGCACTTCCCGTGCCGAGTTCGGCCGGTTCGTCGACGCCGTGGCACCATCGGCTGCTCCTGCCGCCGAGCTCGCCTGCTACGTGCTCTGGTCGGCCACCGTGGCACCGGCCGGGTTCGTCGGGCGCCCGGCGGTGTTGATGTCGAAGCACTGGATGAACAAGGTGTGGAGCTGGGACCACTGCTTCAACGCGCTGGCCCTCGCGCCCGGCGCACCGGAGCTGGCCTGGCACCAGTTCCAGGTGGTGTTCGACCACCAGGACGAGCAGGGCGCGCTGCCGGACTCGATCACCCACTCCGAGGTGCTGCGCAACTTCGTGAAACCACCGATCCACGGCTGGACTCTCAGCCGGTTGCGCTCACTGCTGCCCGGCGGCCTGCCCGACCCGGAGCCGGCTCACCGGCAGCTCTCGGCCTGGACGTCGTTCTGGCTCGACCACCGGCGGGCGCCCGGCAGGAGGCTGCCGTACTACGAGCACGGCAACGACAGCGGCTGGGACAACTCGACGGTGTTCCGGGAGAAACGGCTCGTCGAGTCCGCCGACCTCGCCGCGTTCCTGGTGTTGCAGATGAAGGAACTGGCCGTGCTCGCGGCCGAGGTCGGCGATGCCACGCCGTGGGCGGAGCGGGCCGACGAGATGCTCGCCGCGATGCTGGAGGAGTTGTGGGACGGCAGCAGGTTCGTCAGCAGAGCGGTGGCCTCGGGGGAGCTCCGGTCCACCGCGAGCCTGCTCGACCTCATGCCTGTCGTGCTGGGGGAGCACCTGCCGCGCGAGGTGTTCGACCGGCTGTGCACGGGCGTCGCGGAGCACCTCACGTCGATCGGTCCGGCGACGGAGCTGCCCAGCTCCGCGCACTACGAGGCGGACGGGTACTGGCGGGGCCCGGTGTGGGCCCCGGCCACGGTGCTGATCGAGGACGGGCTGCGGCGGGGTGGCGCGGTGGAGCTCGCGGACCAGGTGAGCGCGCGGTTCCGGGCGACGTGCGAGAAGTCCGGGTTCGCCGAGAACTTCGACGCGCTCACCGGGCAGGGCCTGCGCGACCGCGCCTACACCTGGACGGCCAGCGCCTACCTGCTGCTCAGCGGGGGAGATACCGCCGCAGCGACTGGGACTCGCGCACCAACGCCCTGAGGTCGGCGAGCGTGCCGTGGACCGCGCCCATGGCACGCGCCTGCACCAGGACGTTCCCGAGCGCGGTCGCCTCGGCGGGGCCTGCCACCACCGGCAGGCCGCACGCGTCCGCGGTGAGCTGGCACAACAGCTCGTTGTGCGAGCCGCCGCCGACGATGTGCACCACCTCGACCTCCTTGCCGGACAACCGTTGCGCGTCCACCACGGCGTCGCGGTGAGCGATCGCCAGACTGTCCAGAATGGACCGGACGATCTCCGGCCTGGTCATGGTCCTGCCGCACCACTGCTGAATCCGCGCCGGCATGTCACCGGGCGGGAGGAACACCGGGTCGTTGGGATCGAAGACCGAGCCCTTCGCGTGTTCGGCTTCCTTCAGCACCGGTTCGAGGCTGGTGTTCCACGACCGCAGGGACTCCTGCAACAGCCACAGGCCCATCACGTTGCGGAGGTAGCGGATTGTGCCGTCCACGCCGCCCTCGTTGGTGAAGTTGGCGGCCCTGCTCTCGGCGGTGAGCACGGGGGAGTCCAGCTCGACGCCGACCAGCGACCACGTGCCGCACGAGATGTAGGCGAACCGTTCGGTCGAGGCGGGTACGGCGACGACGGCCGACGCGGTGTCGTGCGAGCCGACGGCCGTGACCGGAACGCCCTCGTACGTGCCCGCGGCATCACCGGGGTGACGCAGGTCCGGCAGCAGGCCGGACGGCAGGTCACGCGTCAGCTCGGCCGACCACCGTCCACTCCGGACGTCGATCAGGCCGGTCGTCGTGGCGTTGGTGTACTCGGCGCCGCGTTCGCCGGTCAGCCAGTACGACAGCAGGTCCGGGATCAGCAGGAGTTGCGAAGCGTGCTCCAGCAACGGTTCCGCCATCAGCTGGAACATCGTGTTGAACGGCTGGAACTGCAACCCGTTGAGCTCGTACAACCCCTCCGCCGGCGTGATGCCCTCGGTGCGGGAGTCGCGGTAGTGCACAGGGTTGCCCAGCAACGCACCGCGCGCGTCGAGCAGGCCGTAGTCGACCGCCCAGCTGTCGATGCCGATGCTGTCGAGGCCGACGGAGTCCAGTTCGGTGGCCAGCCGCAGACCCGTCAGCACCTCCCGGTACAGCGCCAGGACGTCCCAGTGCAGCGTGCCGAGCAGGCGCACCGGCCCGTTGGGGAACCGGTGCACCTCCTCGGTGTGCAGCTTGCCGTCGCCGACACTGCCCAGCAGCACGCGGCCGCTGGAGGCGCCGAGGTCGACGGCCGCGACCGTTGCTCTCATCGCAGGAACGCCGCCGCGACACCGGCGTCCACCGGCACGTGCAGGCCAGTCGTCAGCGACAGGTCGCCCGTTGTCAGCGCGAACACCGCCGCGGCCACGTGCTCCGGCAGCACCTCGCGCTTGAGCAGCGTGCGCTGGGCGTAGAACTCGCCGAGCTTCTCCTCCGGCACGCCGTAGACGGCCGCGCGCTGGGCACCCCAGCCGCCCGCGAAGATGCCGGAGCCGCGGACCACGCCGTCCGGGTTGATGCCGTTGACCCGGATGCCGTCCTCGCCGAGTTCCGCCGCCAGCAACCGGACCTGGTGCGCCTGGTCGGCCTTGGCCGCGCCGTACGCGACGTTGTTGGGGCCCGCGAACACGGCGTTCTTGCTGGAGATGTAGACGATGTCACCGCCCATCCGCTGTGCCCGCATGATCTTCGCCGCCTGCTGGGACACCAGGAACGAGCCCTTGGCCATCACGTCGTGCTGCAGGTCCCAGTCCGCCTCGGTGGTGTCGGCGAGCGGCTTGGAGATCGACAGACCGGCGTTGTTGACCACCAGGTCCACCCCGCCGAACGCGAGCGCGGCCTCCCGGAACGCGCGGGCGATGCCTGCCGCGTCGGTGACGTCGACCGTCACCGGTACCGCGACGTCGGTGGTTCCGATGCCCTCGGCGACCTCCCGTGCGGCGTCGGCGTCGCGGTCGGCGACCACCACGCACGCGCCTTCCGCGGCGAGTCGTCGCGCGATGGCCCGTCCGATGCCGGAACCGCCGCCGGTGACGAGCGCGACGCGGGTGGCGAGCGGCTTGGGTTTCGGCATCCGTTGCAGCTTGGCCTCTTCGAGCGCCCAGTACTCGATGCGGAACTTCTCGCGTTCCTCGATCGGCGCGTACCGGGAGATCGACTCGGCGCCGCGCATCACGTTGATCGCGTTGACGTAGAACTCACCCGCGACCCGTGCGGTCTGCTTGTTCCTGCCGAAGCTGAACATTCCCACGCCGGGCACGAGCACGATGGCCGGGTCCGCGCCGCGCATCGCCGGGCTGTCCCGCTCGGCGTGCCGCTCGTAGTAGCCCTGGTAGTCCTCGCGGTAGGCGGTGTGCAGCTGTTCAAGCCTTGTCACAACGTCGTCGAGCGGCGCGGTGGGCGGCAGGTCGACCACCAGCGGCCGGACCTTGGTGCGCAGGAAGTGGTCGGGGCACGACGTGCCGAGCGCGGCCAGTTCGGGATGCCGTTCGCGGGACAGGAAGTCCAGCACGACGTCGGTGTCGGTGAAGTGACCGACCTGCGGGGAGTCCGTCGAGGCCAGACCGCGGATCACCGGTGCGAGCTCGGCGGCCCTGATCCGGCGCTCCTGTTCGGGGAGAGGCTCGTGGACCACCGGTCCGAACGGCTCGGCGCGGCCGTGCTCGTCGAGGTAGCGCTGAGCGGTGTTGATGATGTCGAGCGAGTTGGCCTCGCACTCCTCGCTCGTCGCACCCCACGCGGTGATGCCGTGCCCGCCCAGGATCACGCCGATGGCCTGGGGGTTGTCTCGTTTGATGGCGGCGATGTCCAGCCCCAGCTGGAATCCGGGCCGCCGCCACGGCACCCACGCCACCCGGTCGCCGAAGCACGCCTTCACCAGTGCTTCGCCGTCCGCGGCGGTGGCGAACGCGATGCCCGCGTCCGGGTGCAGGTGGTCGACGTGCGCCGCGTCGACGAGACCGTGCATGGCCGTGTCGATCGACGGTGCCGCGCCTCCCTTGCCGTGCAGGCAGAAGTCGAACGCGGCGACCATCTCGTCCTCGCGCTCGACCCCCGGATACACCTCGGTCAACGCGCGCAGCCGGTCGAGCCGGAGCACCGCTAGCCCGGCCTCGGTCAACGTGCCCAGGTCGCCGCCGGATCCCTTGACCCATACCAGTTCGACGGACTGCCCGGTGACCGGGTCGACCTCCTCACCCTTGGCCGAGGTGTTGCCGCCCGCGTAGTTGGTGTTGCGCGGGTCGCTGCCGAGCCGGTTGCTGCGGCCCAGCAGCGCTTCGACGTGACTCATCTCAGGCACCCCATCCGGCGGCCTCGCCACCGACTCGTTCACGGACGATCTGCTCGGCGTACCCGGACCGCCGGTACGCGGCCATCGGGTCGGGGTCGAGTCCCATCTCCTCGCGCAGTTCCCTGAGCAACGGGCGGACGTCGGTGTTGTACGCGTCCATCACCACGGCGTTCGCGCCGAGCACGTCCCCGGCCTGCTGCGCCGCGTCGAGTGCCTCGTGGTCGACCAGCAACGCCTTGGCGGTGGCCTCCTGGACGTTGAGGACCGACCGGATGATCGCCGGGATCTTCGGCTCCAGGTTGTGGCACTGGTCGAGCATGAACGCGATGCCCGCCGCCGGCTTCAGCGCGTCGGCCAGCACGATCTCGTGCATGATCCGGAACAGCTGGAACGGGTCCGCCGCGCCGACCATCAGGTCGTCGTCGGCGTAGAAGCGCGAGTTGAAGTCGAACGCGCCGAGCTTGTTCGCCCGCAACAGGAACGACACGATGAACTCGATGTTCGTGCCGGGCGCGTGGTGCCCGGTGTCGATCACGACCTGGGCCTTCTCGCCGAGCTGGAGGCAGTGCGCGTACGCGGTGCCCCAGTCCGGCACGTCAGTCGTGTAGAACGCGGGCTCGAAGAACTTGTACTCCAGCAGCATCCGTTGATCGGCACCGAGCCGGTCATAGGTCTCCTGCAACGCTTCCGCGAGCCGGTCCTGACGGGCGCGGAGGTTGTCCTGGCCCGGGTAGTTGAGCCCGTCGGCGAACCAGAGCTTGAGATCGCGGGATCCCGTCTGGTCCATGATGTCGACGCACTCCAGCAGGTGCCCGATCGCCTTGCGCCGCACGGCCGCGTCCGGGTGGCACACGCTGCCGAGCTTGTAGTCGTCGTCCTGGAACACGTTGGAGTTGATGGCACCGAGCGCGACACCGCGGTCTTCGGCGTAGGAGGCCAGCTTGCCGTAGTCGTCGACCTTGTCCCACGGGATGTGCAACGCGACGGTCGGCGCGACACCGGTGAGCCGGTGCACCACCGCCGCGTCGTCGATCTTCTCGTACGGCGTGCGCGGAACTCCCTGCTGCGCGAACACCTTGAACCGGGTGCCGGAGTTGCCGTACGCCCACGACGGCGTCTCGATCCGCTGCTCGCGCAACGCGTCCTTCACGCTCATCTGTTCTCCCCAAAAGCTCAATCGAGGTGGAAGACCTCGTCGAGGGGCCGCATCCGTTCGTCGGCGTTGCCGTCACCGACGAAGAACTCGGCCATCTCGGTCTGCCAGCGCGCGTTCACCTCGGTGCGCGCCATCTCCGCGAGCGCCGCGTCGAAGTCGTCGCATTCCAGGTAGCCGATGAGCAGGCCGTCCTCAGCGAGGAAGAGTGAGTAGTTGTGCCAACCCGCCTCGCTGAGGGCAGCCCGCATCTCCGGCCACACCTCGCGGTGTCGCGCCCGGTACTCGTCGAGACGATCCGGGCGGACCCGCAAGGTGAAGCAGACGCGCATGTCAGAAGTCGAACTTGTCGATGTTGTCCTTGGTGAACACCGTCGGCGGGCCGAGGACGACCTCGCCCTTGGCGCCGATCGTGTAGTCGCCGAGCTCACCGGCCTTGTACTTCTCGCCCTCCGCACCGGAGATCTGGCCGGACGCGAGCGCGGCCGCGGTGTAGGTGGCGAGGTAGCCGAGCTTGGTCGGGTCCCACAGCGCGAACGACTTCACCGTGCCGTCCTGGACGAACTTGCGCATCTGGTTCGGCGTGCCCAGACCGGTCAGCTGGACCTTGCCCTTGTACTCGCTGGAGCTGAGGTAGCGCGCGGCGGCGGCGACGCCGACGGTGGTCGGCGAGATGATGCCCTTGAGGTTCGGGTGCGCCTGCAGCAGACCCTGGGTCTTCTGGAACGACGTCTGGTCGTCGTCGTTGCCGTACGCGGTCTCCACGAGCTTGAGGCCGGCGTACTCGGGCTTCGCGAGCTCGGTCTTCATGACCTCGATCCACGCGTTCTGGTTGGTGGCGTTCGGGGTCGCGGACAGGATCGCGATCTCACCGGAGCCGCCGATCGCCTCGGAGATCAGCTTCACCTGGCCGGCCGCGATCTCGTTCGAGGTGGCCTGGTTGATGAAGACGTCCCTGGCGTCGGGCGCGGCGTCGGAGTCGAACGTGACGACCTTCAAGCCCTGAGAACGCGCGCTCTTCAGCGCCGGCGCCACGGCGTTGGCGTCGTTCGCGGAGATCACCAGCGCGTTCTGCTGCTGCTGTGCCGCCGTGTTGATGTAGGTGACCTGCGAGGACGCGGCGGCGTCGGACGGTCCGGTGGCCTTGACCTCGGCCTTGAGCGCCGTGCCCGCCTGCTCCGCGCCCTTCTGCGCCACGGTGAAGTACGGGTTGTTGACCTGCTTGGGCAGGAAGGTGATCTTGAGGCCTTCCTTGATCTTCGCGTTGGGATCGGCCTTGGCGGAGTTGGTGGCGCCGCCGGTCTGCTGGCCCGCGCTGTCCTTCGTGGTGCCGCCACCACAGGCGGTGAGCGCGACGGCCCCGGACACCACCAGGGCAAGCACTAGACGTGTGTTCATGTGTGGGCCTTTCGCAGAGTTCCGACGCGACGGGTGATGGAAGGGGCGAGAACGCTCACCAGCAGCAGGAGGCCGGTGACGATGGTGAGCACCTCGGTCGAGGTGTCCTGCAGGATCAGCAGGTTGCGCAGACCGCCCAGCAGCAGCACGCCCGCGAGCACGCCGAAGAGCGATCCCTTGCCGCCGAAGATGGACACGCCACCGAGCAGGACGGCGGCGACGACGGCCAGCTCCAGCCCGACGCCGTTGTCGGCACGGGCGCTGGAGAAGCGGAAGGTGTAGACGATGCCCGCGATCGCCGCGACCGCACCGGCGAGCACGAAGAGGATCAGCTTGATCCGCTTGACCCGGATGCCGGAGAACCGCGCGCCCTCCTCGTTGGCGCCGATCGCGTAGACGGACCGGCCGAACGAGCTGGCGTGCAGTGCGATGCCGAAGAGGACCGCGAGAACGGCGGCGAGCAGGATCGGGTACGGGATGTTGGTGCCCGGCAGCGGTGTCGTGCCGAACTCCGTGTAGCTGGAAGGGAAGTCCGCGACCGCCGTGTCGCCGAGGACCACCAGCGCGAGACCGCGGTAGAGCGCGAGCGTGCCGATGGTGACCGCGAGGCTGGGCAGCCCGAGCCGCGTGACCAGCAGTCCGTTGACCGCACCGCAGAGCGCACCGACGACGATCACCGTGGGCAGGATGGTTTCCAGCGACCAGCCTGCGTTCCACAGCCAGCCGATCAACGCGCTGGACAGTCCCAGCACCGACGCGACGGACAGGTCGATCTCGCCCGCCACGATCACCAGGGTCAGCGGCAGCGCGATGAGCGCGATCTCGCCGATGTCGAGGCCGAGGTAGAAGAGGTTGCCGCCGGACAGGAACGACCCGTCCGTGCTGACCTGGCCGGTGAGCGCCACGACGATCAGCAGGAACACCAGCGCGGTCTCCCACCGCAGGAGGTTACGCATGGCTGGTCCCTTCCGTGGTGCGCAAGGCCTTGGCCAGGCGCAGGGCCAGGAGCCGGTCGACGGTGATGGCGCTGAGCAGCAACGCGCCCGAGATCGCCTGCTGCCAGAACGCGGGGATCTGCAGGACCACCAGGCAGCTGGTGATCGTGCCCAGCAGGAGAGCGCCGAGTGTCGCTCCCGCAACGGTTCCGGAGCCACCGAAGATCGCCACACCGCCGACCACGACCGCCGCGACGACCTGGAGCTCCAGCCCGGTGCCCGCCGCCGCGTCGACCGTGCCGTACCGCGCGACCCACAGCGCTCCCGCAAGGCCCGCGACGAGTCCGGAAAGGACGAACGTGGTGAGCGTGCGCTTGGCGACCGGGATGCCCGCCAGGGTGGCAGCCTCCGGGTTGGAGCCGATCGCGTACAGCTCGCGGCCGGACCGGTAGGAACGGAGGTAGACGGCGGCGACCGCGATCACGACGACCGTGACGAGCACGAGGATCGGGATGCCGACGATCCGTGCGCTGCCGAGGTCGAGCAGCGCGTCCGGCAGGTTCGCGGCGTTGACCTGCCTGCCCTGGGCGAGGGCGTAGTCGATGCCGCGGAACACGTAGAGGGTGCCGAGGGTGACGACGAGGCTGGGGACGTTGCCCAGGGCCACGAGCAGTCCGTTGAGCAGGCCGCACGCCAGGCCGACCGCGATGCCGAACCCGATGCCCGCGATGACCGGCGTGCCGGGGTGGTCGGCGAACTGTTGCGCGGTCAGGAAAGCCGACAGGCCGAGGACCGAACCCACGGACAGGTCGACGTTGCGGGTGATGACCACGAGCGTCTGGCCAACCGCGAGGAGGGCGACGATCGAGGCGTTCAGGAGGAGGTCGCGCAGGCTCTGGGGCTGGACGAACCTCGGGTTCACGATCGCCGTCGGGATGACGACCAGGGCGAGGGCGACGACGATGCCGAGCTCGCGGACGCGACCGACTCGGGTGGTGAGGCGGCGGGCGGCGGTGCGGCGGGCGGCCGGAGGTGCGACGGTGTCGAGTTGGGTGGTCATCGCGCCACCTGCCCGGCGGCGGCCATCGCCACCCGCTCCTCGGTCGCGTCCGCCCGCGACAGTTCCTCCACCAACCGGCCCTCGTGCATCACCAGCACCCGATCGGCCATCCCGAGGACCTCCGGCAGCTCCGACGAGATCATCAGCACCGCGACGCCCTGTCCGGCCAGCTCCGACAGCAACCGGTGCACCTCGGCCTTGGTCCCCACGTCGATGCCGCGCGTCGGTTCGTCGACGATCAGCACGGAGGGCTTGCGCGCCAGCCACTTCGCGAGCACGACCTTCTGCTGGTTGCCGCCCGACAGCACGCCGACGGGGTCGCTCAGCTTCGCGAACTTCAGCCGCAGCTTGACCGCCCAGTCCTGGGCCAGGGCGCGTTCGGAGCTCCTGCGCAGCAGCCCGAACGTCGACAGCCGTCCCAGCGAGGCCAGTGCGGTGTTGCGTTCGATCGACGCGTCCATCACGAGTCCCTGCTGACGGCGGTCCTCCGGCACGAACCCGATGCCCGCGGCCATCGCGGCGGTGGGGGAGCCGTACTTGAGCTTCTTGCCGCGCACGTGCACGGATCCACCGTCGGGCCGGTCGATGCCGAACACCGCCCGCGCGACCTCGCTCCGGCCGGCGCCCACCAGTCCGGACAGCGCGACGATCTCGCCCGCGCGGACGTCGAAGGAGACGTCGGTGAACACGCCCTCGCGGGTGAGGCGCCGCACCGAGAGCAGCACGTCACCGGCGGTCGTGTCCTCCTTGGGGAAGAGCTGCGACAGCTCGCGGCCGACCATCCGGCGCACCAGGGAGTCCGGCGTCTCACCGGAGAGCTCGCCGGACCAGACGAACTCGCCGTCGCGCAGCACGGTCGCGCGCTGGCACAACGCGAACACCTCGTCGAGCCGGTGCGAGACGAACAGGACCGCGGCGTTCTGGTCGCGCAACGCCTTGACCACACCGAAGAGCCGCTGGACCTCGTGCGCCGACAACGCCGCCGTCGGCTCGTCCATGACGATCACGCGGGCGTCGAACGACAGCGCCTTCGCGATCTCGACCAGCTGCTGGTCCGCAATGGACAGTCCGCGCGCCGGCCGGGCGGGGTCGAGCTTCACACCCAGGCGGGCGAACAGTTCCGACGTGCGGGAGTTCATCTCGGCGACGTCGATGCGGCGGCCGAACCCGAGCGGCTGGCGTCCCATGAAGACGTTCTCGGCGACCGTGAGGTCACCGAACAGCGTCGGCTCCTGGTAGATGATCGCGATGCCCGCGGCCAGCGCGTCGGCCGGTCCGGAGAACCTCTGCGCGGAACCGTCGACGAGCACCTGGCCCGCGTCCGGCCGGTGCACCCCGGCCAGCGTCTTGATCAGCGTCGACTTGCCGGCGCCGTTCTCGCCGAGCAGCGCGTGGGCCTCGCCGGGCAGCAACCGCAGCGACACCCCGGACAGCGCGCGGACGGCGCCGAAGGACTTGCTCACCTCGTCCAGAGCCACCACGGGAGGTCCGTCCACGTTCCGTCTCCTCGATGTTGAAACGTTTTAACGGCTGAGTTACGTGCACTCTGGGTGCGTTACGCCGACATGTCAAGGGACACGGGGTACGATTCGTTGTCACGTTTCAACAAAGGTCCGTCAGGGAGTCGCCCGTGAAGCCGTCAGTGGGCATCCGCGACGTCGCGCAGCACGCCGGCGTCTCGAACGCGACCGTCTCGAACGTGCTGAACAGGCCGGAGGTCGTCGCGCCCGCCACGCGCCAGCGGGTCCTGGCCGCGATCGAGGAGCTCGGCTTCGTGCGCAACGAGTCGGCGCGCCAGCTCAGAGCGGGCCGCAGCCGGGTGCTCGCCTACGTCGTGCTCGACGCGGCGAACCCGTTCTTCACGGACGTGGCGCGCGGGGTCGAGGACGCGGCGCGGGAAGCGGGTCTCGCGCTGTTCCTGTGCAACAGCGCGTCGGACGGCGGCCGTGAGCGCGAGTACCTGGAGCTGCTGCACGAGCAGCGCGTCGAGGGCATCCTGATCACCCCCGTCGACGCCGAGAGCGCCCAGTTCGCCGAGCGCGGCACCCCCGTCGTCCTGGTCGACCGCGAGACGACGAACGGAGCGCACTGCTCGGTCGCCGTCGACGACGTGCTCGGGGGCGAGCTCGCGGTGACCCACCTGATCGAGAGCGGTCACACCCGCATCGCGATGGTCGGCGGCCCGCTGTCGATACAGCAGGTGCGCGACCGTCGCGACGGGGCGTTGCGCGCGCTGGCGAACGCCGGACTACCCGCCGACGCGCTCACGGTGCTGGAGACGAAGGGCCTGCAGGTGGCGGAAGGCCGCGGCGCGGGGGAGAGGCTCGTCGGCCTGCCCTCCTCGCGTCGTCCCACGGCGGCGTTCTGCGCCAACGACCTGCTCGCGCTCGGCCTGCTGCAGTCGATGACCCAGCAGGGGCTGCGCGTGCCGGACGATCTTGCCGTGGTGGGCTACGACGACATCGAGTTCGCCGCGGCCGCCGCCGTGCCGCTGACGTCGGTGCGCCAGCCGCGCGAACAGCTGGGCCGCACCGCCGCCCAGCTGCTGCTGTCGGAGAACGATCCGGACCACGAGCACCGGCACGTGAAGTTCAAACCGGAACTCGTGGTCCGCGCGTCCAGTGCCGTCAAACGCTGACTAGCGGACGAGCGTCATTTCCCGCGCTTCGTCGAACGCCGTCGAATTGTCCGGCGGAAGATAGACGTTCAGCGTCGCGGTCGTGAATGCGACACCCGGCCGGAACGCCTTCGTCCGCGACACCACGGTGACGTCCACCTTGTGGAAGTCACCGGTGCACGGAACGGTCGGCATGTACTTCTCGCCGACCGCGAGCTCGCCGCGCACGTTCTGCGTGACCTGCACCCACAGCGACCCGGAAGCGCCGTTCTGGCACTTCACCCGCGTCGGCACGGTGACAGCGGCACCCCGCGCCTCCAGCCGTCCCTGGGCCTGGAGAACGACAGCGGCCTCGACGGGCGGGGTCGCCGCCGCGGGTAGTGCCGTGGCGGCCAGCGCGGCCGCGGTCAGCACCAACGTCGAAATTGCACGCACGTTTTTTCACCTCGTTGTCGTGGAAAGTCGAATGCGGCCGCGAGACGACATTAGCCACGCCCTGATCAACGACGCGAGGGGCCAAGCGAATTCAGATCTCGCCGAACATCGCATTGCGGACTGAGTCCCCGTGCCGCTCGGTCCAGGCGCCGAGAGCGAAGATCGGCACCAGCAGGTCCCGTCCGGCCTCGGTCAGCGAGTACTCGACGCGCGGCGGTGCCTCGGCGTACCGGCGACGTTCCACGAGAGCCATGTTCTCCATGCGCCGCAACGTCTGCGTCAGCATCTTCTGGCTGATGTGGCCGATCGCGGCACGCAGGTCACCGGGGCGCATCGGCCCGTCGCGCAGCGTGTAGACGATCACCGTCAGCCAGGAGTTGCCGAAGAGGTCGACCGCGATCCGCGCCGGGCAGTCGGCCTCGAAGTCGCCGTACGGCCCCAGATCCCTCTGTTCGATCACGCCGTACAGCCTGCCAGCGCCGTTGCGCACCCGAGGGTGCCTTTCGAACTTCCTATCGTCGGCGGCATGCGAATGGGAATCATCGGCGCCGGGCAGATGGCACGAGCACTGGGCGGCGGCTGGTCCACCGCCGGGCACGACATCCGGTACGGCAGGCGGGATTCGATCCGTGCCGCCGCGGAGTTCGGCGACGTCGTGCTGCTGGCCGTGCCAGTGCCGGCGTTGGCGGAAGTGTTGACACAGGCCGACTTCACCGGGAAAACGCTGATCGACTGCACGAACGCCTTCGAGCCGGACGACGGGAACATGGTGCTGGGGGAGGACGCCGTCGCGGAACGGGTCGCGAGGCTGGCGCCGGGTGCGCGAGTCGTGAAGGCGTTCAACCTCTGCGCGGCCGAGGTGTGGCAGGCGGAGGAGCGGGTGTTCGAGGGACGACGACTCGCCGTTCCGCTGTGCGGCGACGACGCCGACGCGCTCGCCCAGGTCGAGGAACTCGTCCGCGACCTGAAAGCGGAGCCCGTCCGCGCCGGTGGGCTGAACCGGGCCCGGTACCTGGAGGCGATGTCGGCGTTCGTGGTGGGGCTGTGGTTCTCGGGTGTCGACGCACGTGCCGTGTTGCCGCCGCTGGAGGCCGCGTTCGCCGTACCGGACTGATCAGTCGCGGATCGTTGGGCGGGGGTGCGCGGCAGAACGTCCATGCCGGGAGGGGCGCTCGCGTGGGGGCGCTCCGTCGGCTGCTCGCGGAAGATTGGGTTGCGTGGCCGGCTTGTGTTTGGAGCGTGCGCGGGTCGGGTTTCGTGGTTCGGCGCGGGTTCCAGCGGAGGGGTCACCTTTTGCTGGTTTTGGTCTCGTTCCAGCGTGGTCGGCTGGGTCGTATGGCGAGCCGGGTCATTTCATCGCCGCTTCGCGACGATTGCGATTGGGGCTTGACTTCGGGGCCCTTGCGAGGCGCTGTGTCGGGTGGAAAAGGTCGGATGCTCCGCACCCGCCCGATCCGAAAAGGCTAGCACCTCGCTCCCAAAGTCAAGCCCCAATCGCACGCGTGCGTGGTTGCGTTTGTTGTTCGGCCCACCTCATTACCGCTTGCCTGCGTTCGCATTGCCCGGTTCGGCTCGGCTTCGCCATCGCTGGTTCACCCGATCGTGTGCGGCTTTGCCCGTTATTCGTTCGTGATCTTGCGGTAGATTAGAACACGTGATCGAAACCCGCCTCCTCTCCACCGACGAGCTGCTCCGCAGTCTCGTCGACGAGGTGACGGAAATCCGGGTCCGTGAGAATGCCGCGTTGCAGATCGTCGCCGAATTGGATCGGCGCGGAGCCGCGAGCGAGCTCGGCTACAAGGATTTGCCGAAGGTGTTGCGGCACGTCGTCCGCTGGGACATTCACGTCGCCAAGCGGTGGATCGACACTGCCGCGCTGCTGACGAATGAGATCACCCCGACCGGCAGTGAGCTCGCTCCTAAGCTTCCGCTCACGGCGGAGGCGGTGGCCGAGGGCGCGCTGTCGGTCGACCACGTCGCGGCGGTCGCGGCGGTGATGAAGACCGTGCCCGCCGACCGCGAAGCCGACGTGGTGGGCTACGCCCGCGACTTCGAGCCTCACACGGTCCGCACCCTGGGCAAGAAGCTCGCGTACAGCCTCTTCCAGAACGACCCGGAGCCGCGTGATCCCGAGCCCGTGCCGCCGGGCAATCAGCACTTGATGCAGTGGAAGAACGGGCGGCTGGAGATCCGGGCGAAGCTGGACAAGGTCACCGGTGCGAAGTACGAGGCGCTGCTGGATCCGCTGGCCAAGCCCCGTCCGGACACCGGCCAGGGCCCAGACGCGCGCAGCCGCTCCGAACGCGAGGGCGACGCCCTGGCCGAGCTGGTCGACTTGATGCTGCGCGCCGACCAGCTGCCCGAACACGGCGGCGAGCCGGTCACGCTGACTGTGACGATGCGGCACGAGGACCTCGCCAACCAGGTGGGTCAGGGCATGTTGGACAACGGCGATCACATCCCCGCCGAGCAGGTGCGGCAGCTGGCCTGCAACGCGGGCATCATCCCGCTGCTGCTGGGCAGCCAGGGCCAGCCGATGGACATCGGCCGCAAGACCCGCACCTTCCCCGCCGGAATCCGACGGACCCTGGTCGCGAGGGATCGGGGTTGCGCGTTTCCGGGCTGCGGTAGACCACCCAGACACTGCGACGCCCACCACATCCGACACTGGGCCAACGGCGGCGACACCTCCGTCGACAACGCCGTGCTGCTCTGCCGCCACCACCACACACTCGTCCACCAGAGCAAGTGGGACGTCAAGCTGGTCAACGGGATACCGACCTTCTATGCACCTGACTGGCTCGACCCCCAACAAAAGCCGAGACGCAACCCGATCAACATCGCCTGACCGTCAGGCAGGCACAGCGATGCCGCCCGCCACGACTAGCGGGCAGATCAATGCTGCCTGGCCGATGGCTGGATGGGCTATGGCTTTCTCATTGTCGCGTCGGGCCATTCTGTCGCGCGTCGACAATTCCGCGACGGCGACGGCAAAGTGGCCACGGCAAACCACAACCGCCTCTCCCGCTGAACCGCTGTCGACGGCGAAGCTGAGCACCCGACAACCGCGATGGCGAAGCCGAGCCGGACAGGGCTATGCGTCATCGGGCAAGCGGTAATGAGGCGAGCCGAACAACAAACGGGACCACGCACGCTTGCGATTGGGGCTTGACTTTGGGTGCGAGGTGCTAGCCTTTTCGGATCGGGCGGGTGCGGAGCATCCGACCTTTTCCGCCCGACACAGCGCCTCGCAAGGGCCCCGAAGTCAAGCGCCAATCGCAATCGTCGCGAAGCGGCGATGAAATGACCCGGCTCGTCATACGACCCACGCAACCATCGGCACAACCGCGACCACGCTGCCCAGTCGAAGTCCGAATACTGGAGGCTGACTCTCAAGGCGGCTTCAGCGCAGCCGATCGAGGTCCGCCCCCGACTTGTCGACCAGCGCCCGCATCGCCTCGTAAGCACCTTCAGGGTCTCGCGCCGCGATCGCGTCCAGCACCGCCCGGTGCGACGGCACCGGGTCGTCGTCCACGCTCCCGTGCACCAGCTTGTCCCGCTCCGCCAGCCCGATCGCGATGATCCGCTCGACCTGCGTCAGGAACGTGTTGTGCGTGGCCGCCATCAGCAACCGGTGGAACTCGAGGTCCGCACGGACGGTCGCGGCCAGGTCGCGGGCGTCGGCCATCCGGTCCAGTGCGGCCGAGAGTGCCTCGATGTCCGTGTCGGACGCGCGTTCGGCGGCCAGGCGGGCTGCGGCGGGTTCTACGATCACGCGCATCTCGGTTAGTTCGTCGAACAGGCCGTGGTCGGCGCCTGCCTGGGTCTGCCAGCGCATCACGTCGGTGTCGAGGAGGTTCCACGACGAGCGCGGCTGCACGAAGGTGCCGCGTTTCTGCCTGGCGTCGATGATGCCCTTGGCCGACAGCACTTTCAGGGCCTCGCGCAACGCCGTCAGCGACACGTCGAGTTCCTCGCGCAGTGCCGGGAGGTCGAGGGTGTCGCCCTCGGCGATCTCGCCGGCCAGGATCCGGCCCGCCAGCGCTTCGACGGTCTGGCCGTGCACGCCACGCAGCCGCTTCTCGCTCATGGACCGGGATCATACGGCACATCATAAATTATGAATTATTCTTGACTTGATCATGCCCAAAGCGCAGTCTTGTCCGCCATGGACAGGCGTCACTTCCTCCGCGTCACCGCCGCCGCGGGAGCCGGGTTGCTGGTCAGCGGCACGGCATCCTGCGCCACCTCGGCGTCCTCCGGCCCGGTCGCTCAGACGGCGGGCACGGCCACGATCCAGTCGAACCTCTCGGCGCCCGCGGCGAAGGCGGCGATCGAGGCACTGGTCAAGGCGTTCAACGACAGGAAAGGTTCGCAGGCCTCGGTCAACACCGTGGCGTCCGAGACCTTCCGCACCCAGCTGCCGAGCTACCTCACCTCGGCTAACCCGCCCGACCTCTTCACCTGGTACCCCGGCTCGCTGCTCAAGGGGTACGAGGAGAAAGGGCTGCTGCTCGACGTCAGCGACGTCTGGCAGACCATGGGCGACTACCCGCAGGCGTTCAAGACGTTGAGCGGCAGGGTTTTCGTGCCGACGACGTACTACTGGTGGAGCTTCTTCTACCGCAGGTCGAACTTCCAGAAGTGGGGCGTCACCCCGCCGAAGACGTGGCAGGAGTTCGTCGCGCTCTGCCAGACGCTCCAGTCGAAGGGTGTCATCCCGCTCGGCATGGGCGCGGGCTCCGACTCGCCGTGGACGGCGTCGAGCTGGTTCGACTACTTCAACATCCGGATCAACGGCGCGCCGTTCCACCGCGAGCTGCTCGCCGGCAAGCAGCGCTTCGACGATCCCAAGGTGAAGGCGATCTTCACGCCGTGGCGGGAAGTGTTGCCCTACACCGATCCCAACGGCACCGCGATCGGCTTCCAGGAGGCCACGACCGCGTTGCTGCAGGGTCGCACGGGCATGCTGCTCACCGGCGCGTTCTTCGCCGACGCGGCACCGAAGGACGCTCTCGACGACATCGACTTCTTCCGGTTCCCGATCATCGACCCGAAGGTGCCGCTGGCGGAGGAAGGGCCGACCGACGGGTTCTTCGCCAGCTCGAAGTCGCCGCACGTCAAGGAGCTCAAGGAGTTCCTGACCTACGCGGCCTCGGCGGAGGGGCAGGAGGTCTACATCAAGAACTCCTCCGGCACGATCCTGCCGACGCACCCCAACGCCAAGGACTCCGGCACGCCGCTCGTGCAGAAGGGCCGCGCGCACCTCAAGGAGGCCGCGGAGATCACGCAGTTCTTCAACCGCGACTCCAGCGACGCGTTGCAGCCCACCGCGGACGCCGCGCTTATCAAGTTCCTCCAGCAGCCCGACCAGCTGGACACGATCCTCGCGGACTGGCAGAAGGCCGCGCAGCAGGTGTGGTCGTCCTGACATGAGCCGTCGGGTCCCTCCTGTTCTGCTCCTGTTCGTGCTCATCCCGTTGCTGGTGGAGGGGTTCTGGGTCTTCTGGCCCGCGCTGCAGGGGTTCTGGCTCTCCCTGACGAACTGGGACGGCGTCTCGCCGCCCCGGTTCGCCGGGCTCGGCAACTACGCCAGGATGCTCGAGGACCCCGTCTTCCACACTGCCGTCACCAACACCGCGATCTGGCTCGTGCTGTTCGGCGGGCTGTCCGCGGTCGGTGGTCTCGGGCTGGCGGTGTTGCTGCAGAAGGAACGACGCGGCGTCGGGGTGTACCGGGCGGCGTTGTTCGTGCCGGTGGTGTTCTCGCTGGTCGCCACCTCGTTGATCTGGCAGGTGCTCTACCAGCCCGGCGGTCTCTTCGACTCGTCACCGCTCGCCGACCCGGACACCGCGCTGTACGCCGTGCTGGTTCCGGCGCTGTGGCGGCAGGTCGGGTACGTGATGGTGCTGTACCTGGCCGGGCTCAAAGGCATTGACCCGGGGCTCTACGAAGCGGCCACTTTGGACGGTGCCACGGCCTGGCAGAAGTTCCAGCACGTCACGTGGCCGCAGCTGCGGTCGGTGAACTCGGTCGTGCTGTCGGTGATCGTGATCGACTCGCTGCGGTCGTTCGACGTGGTGTGGTCGATGACGCGCGGCGGGCCCTACCACTCTTCCGAGCTGCTCAGCACGTACATGTACGCGACCGCGTTCCAGTCGCTGAAGCTCGGGTACGCGAGTGCGCTCGCGGTCGTGATCTTCGTGCTGGCGTTCGGCGTGATCGTGACCTACCTCGTCCGCGCGTTCCGGGAGAACTGAAGATGTCCAGCAGCACTTCTGGCCGCGTCTTCCACGCCGTGGCGGGCACAGTGTCCTTCCTGTGGTTGCTGCCGATCGTGGCGGTGCTGATCACCGCAGTCCGCTCGTTCGACGACATCGCGGCTCACGGGCTGGCTTCGACACCGCAGTCGTTCACGTTCGCCGGGTTCGGCGAGGCGTGGACCAACGGTGGCGCTCGAGCGATGTGGAACAGCGTCCTCGTGACGGTCCCGACGGTGTTCCTGTCGCTCGCGCTGAGTTCGGCGGCGGCGTACGCGTTGAGCCGCTTCGAGATCCCCGGCCGGCGCTCGATCATCCTGCTGATGCTCGCGGGAAACCTGTTGCCGCCGCAGATCCTGCTGGTGCCGGTGTCGAAGCTGACCGAGCTGCTCGGGATCTACGACACGCTCGTCGCGTTGATCGTCGTGCAGGTCGGGTTCGGCCTGGGCTTCTACACGTTCGTGCTGCAGGGCTTCATGCGCGCCATGCCGAACGAGGTGCAGGAGGCGGCCACCATCGACGGCGCCGGGCCCGTGCAGATCTTCTGGCGGATCGTGCTGCCGATGACCAGGCCGGCGCTGGCAGCTCTCGCGGCACTGGCGTTCACCTGGATCTTCAACGACCTGCTGTGGGCGATCACGGTGCTGCGGTCGTCCTCCGTCATGCCGGTGACGCCCGCGCTGCTCGCGTTGCAGGGCCAGTACGTGTCGAACTGGAACGTGATCGCGGCCGGCTCGGTGATCGCCGCGATCCCGACCGTGGCGGTGTTCCTGCGGTTCCAGCGGCACTTCATCTCCGGACTCGCGGTGGGAGCGGTGAAATGACGTGGACGCTCGAGATGGCCACCACCTCGTACACGGTGGCCGTCGAACCCGGCGGCCGGTGGGCGGAACTGGTGGCGTGGGGCCCGCACGGCGTGGAGTGCGGGCCGTCGCCGCTGAAGAACCTCGGCGAGATCCACTTCATCACCGAGGCGGACGCGGCGCCGGTCGAGTACGTGCCGCGCGGGCAACGGCCGTTCACCGGCGCCGACCTCGAACTGGCCGGTGACTCGTGGTTCGCCTTCGACGGCGCCACCGAGACCGGTGGCGTGCTGCGGCTGGCGTTCGTGGACGAGGTCGCCGGCATCCGCGCCGTGCTCTGCTACCGGCCCGAGACCGATGTCGACGTGCTGGCGCGGTGGGTCGAGCTGACCAACACCCGCGACGAGCCGCTGCGGCTCGACAGGATCGGGTCGGCGGGCGTCACGCTGCCGGTGCGCACCCCGCGGTTGTCCTTCCTGCACGGCGAGTGGGCGCGCGAGTTCCAGCTGGACCACGTGGACCTGCCCGCGGGCGGGTTCCGGATCGGCAGCTCCTACGGCGTTCCCGGACACAACTACGCGCCGTGGCTGTCCGTGGACGACACGTGGGGCGTGTCGCTGGCGTGGTCCGGTTCCTGGGAGATCACGGCTGAGGTCGAGCCTTCCGGGCTCACGCGTGTGCGCGCCGGGATGCTCGGTCCGGTCGTCGTCGGGCCGGGGGAGACGTTCACGACCCCCGAACTGGCTCTGGCGTACTCGACGGACGGCCTGGCGCGCGTCTGGCACGCCTACGACCGCCTGCGCTCCAGGCCTGTTCACAAACCCGTGCTCTACAACTCGTGGGAGGCAACGGGGTTCGAGGTCGCGCTGCCGAGGCAACGGGAGCTGGCCCGCATCGCCGCCGACCTCGGGGTCGAGCTGTTCGTGGTCGACGACGGCTGGTTCGCCGGTCGGCACGACGACACCGGCGGGCTGGGCGACTGGTACCCGGAATCACCGGACTTCGGTGCGTTCGTCACCGATGTGCGCGCAATGGGCCTGGAGTTCGGGCTGTGGGTCGAACCGGAGTGCGTGAGCCCCAAGTCGCAGCTGTACGCCGAGCACCCGGACTGGGTGTACCGGACCGAGGGCCGTGAGCCGACGCTGATCCGCAACCAGCTGCTGCTCAACCTCGGCCTGCCCGAGGTGCACGAGTTCGTGGTGTCCACTCTGGACCGGCTGCTGACCGACTACCGGATCAGCTACCTGAAGTGGGACCTGAACCGTCCCGCCACCGAACGCGCCGGTGAGCTCGACAACGCGCACGTCCGCAACTACTGGCGCGTCCTCGACCACTTGCGGGAGAAACACCCGCACGTGCTGGTCGAGGGCTGCGCGGGCGGGGGAGGCCGGACCGATCTCGCCACCACCGCTCGTGTCGACGTCGTGTGGCCCAGCGACAACACCGCGCCGCTCGACCGGTTGAAGATCCAGCACGGGTTCCTGCACATGCACGCCCCGCACCTGATGTCGTCGTGGGTCACCGACGCGCCCGGCACGTTCGACGCCCGGCCGCGGTCGCTGAAGTTCCGGTTCGTGCTCGCGATGGCGGGTGTGCTCGGCATCGGCGCGGACGTGCGCCGCTGGACGCGTGAGGAACGTGAGGAGGCCGCCGTGCTGATCGCCCGCTACAAGGACATCCGGGACGTCGTGCACGGCGGTGAGGTGCACCTGCTGAACGACGCCATCCAGTACTCGACCGGGGATCGGGTGGTCGTGCTGGCCTGGAACACCGGGCCGCTGACGGGTGTCCCGGTGGTTCCCGGCCAGTCGTCACGCGTGAAGCTGAAGGGGCTCACGGCCAAGTCCTATGCGGACGAGAGCGGCGAGGTGTATTCGGCCGCGCACCTGACTCACGTGGGCCTGCCGTTCGGCTGGTCGGCGTCGAACGACGCGGAAGTGGTGGGCCTGCGGCCGTGCTGAGCGGGCGGCCACCCGCTCACGACCTGATGAGTGCTTTGATCTCGTCAAGCGGCGTGCGCGTGAGCGCCGAACCGACCCCGCATGCCACGGCGCCCGCGTCGAGCCATCCGGGCACGTCCGCCGGTGCCACGCCACCGGTCGGCACCAGCGGCGCGTACGGCAGCACCGCCAGGACGTCCTTCACCCACTGCGGCGTCGGCGCGGGGAACACCTTCACGGCGTCCGCGCCCGCCTCGAGAGCCTGCACGACCTCGGAAACCGTGCCTGCACCCGGCAGCACAGCCGCGCCGTACCTGTGTCCGGCCCGGATCACCGACGCGTTCAGGTTGGGAGCGACCAGGAACTGCGCGCCCGCGCGGATCGCGGCCACCGCCGAAGCCTCGTCCAGCACGGAACCCGCGCCGATGGTCGCGTCCGGATAGGACTCTCGCAGGTGCTGGATGGCCTGGGGTGCCTGCGGGTTCGTCAGCGGGAGCTCCAGCGACGTCAGGCCTGCGTCCAGCAACTCGACGGCGGCCTTGACGGCGGAGTCGGCGTCCTGCGTGCGGACGATCGCGATGATGCCCTGCCGCACGACTGCCCGGGTGATCTCGTAGCGGTAGCTCACGCAGTCAGACTACTACACATAAATTAGGAATTATTGTAGGCTCCCCGCCATGTCCGTTCGCAGAGTCGCGTTGGCCATCGCCTTGATGTCCTTGGTGGCGACACCCGCACACGCCGGTGACGACCAAGGAGCGCCCACTTACTACGACAGTGGAGTCGCCAAGACCCCGTACATGGGGTGGAACACGTACTTCGGCCTTGGTGCGCCGAACGAGAAGGACGTGCGCGGTGTCGCGGACTTCCTCGTGGGCAGCGGCCTGCGCGACGCGGGCTACAAGATCGTGTGGATCGACGGAGGGTGGAACGCGCCGACTCCCCGTGACGGCGCGGGAAACCTGGTGGAGGACCCGGCGAAGTTCCCCGGCGGCTTCCCGAAGCTGGTCTCGGACCTGCACGCCAAGGGGCTCAAGGCCGGCATCTACACCGACGCCGGGCCGTCCGACGGCGAGCACTGTGCGGCCGGCAGCGGTGGTGGCTACTACGAGAAGGACGCGAGACGGTTCGCCGACTGGAAGTTCGACGCGATCAAAATCGACTTCCTCTGCGGGATCTTCGCGAACCTCAAGCCCGCGCAGGCGTTCGCGGACTTCAGCGCCGCCGTGCAGAAGGCGGGCCGGCCGATGGTCCTGAACCTGTGCAACCCGGTCACCGACGAGTGGGGCGTCCCGCACACGCCGGACCAGGTCGCGCACATCTCGTACACGTTCGGTCCGCTGCTGGCCGACTCGTGGCGCACCTCGACCGACGTCGCGTTCGGCACGCCGTACGAGGGCATCTGGCGTGACGTGCTGCGCAACATGGACCGCAACGCGTGGCACGCCGAGTCCAACGGTCCGGGCCACTACAACGACCCGGACTACCTGATCCCGATGCGCAAGACGCAGCAGGGCACCTACGAGCTCAACGAGGAGGAGTCCACCTCGCAGTTCGTGATGTGGGCGCAGATGGCCTCACCGTTGATCATCGGCTCGGACCCGCGCACGCTGCCGCCGTCGATGGTCTCGACGCTCAAGAACCCGGAGATCCTCGCGGTCAACCAGGACCCGCTGGCGATCCAGGGCGTGCGGGTCGCGTCGACCGGTGACACCGACGTGTACAGCAAGGTGTTGTCACGCAGGGGTGAGCGCTCGGTCGTGCTGCTGAACCGCCGTGACGTGCCCGCCGAGATGACGGTGAACTTCGCCGACGCGGGCCTGCGCGGTGCGGTGTCGGTGCGTGACCTGCGTGCCCGCACTGATCGAGGTGTGCAGTCGGACAAGTACACGGTGACGGTTCCTCCGCACGGCACGGCGATGTTCAAGCTGCGCGGCACGGACCTCGTGCCCGGTGAGGCCGTCGGAGCGGACGCCACCGCGTCGCCCGCCATCGCCCGCGTCGGTGAGGAAGCGATCGTGTTCTCGCGCGGTCTCGGCGGTGAGCTGAAGATGCTGCGCGGCGGCAAGTGGTCGAGCCTGGGCAAGGCGATCCTCGGCCAGCCCGCGGTCCGGACCGTCGGTTCGGACGTCGAGGTGACCGTGCGCGGCACCGACAACCGGGCCTGGCAGAGGAGGCTCCACAACGGACAGTGGGGAACTTGGAAGTCGTTGGGCGGCAAGCTCGCCGACGCGCCTTCGGTGTCTCCGGACGGCACGATCGTCGCTCGCGGCTCGGACGGCGAGGTCTGGCAGTACAGCGGCACGTGGACCTCGCTCGGCGCGCCCGGTGACGCCCCGATCTACGGCAGGCCGAGCGTGGCCGGCGGTCAGGTGGCCGTGCGGACCGCGGACGACAGCGTGTGGGTCCGTCCGGTGTCCGGCGGCTCGTGGACGTCACTCGGAGGCGTGATCTCCGGCAGCCCGACCCTGGTCGAGTACGCCGACCGGATCTACCTGTTCGCGCGGGCAGGTGACTACACGCTCTGGCAGGTCAACCGCACGGACGGCGCCTGGGGTGGCTGGTTCAAGCGCAACGAGTTCCCGAGCAACTCGCTCGTCGGCGCCGTCGGTGCTACTGCTGGACCGGACGGATCGGCGTGGACGGTGGTGCGCGGGCCGGACAACAAGGTCTACCGGCAGAAGCTCTAGGAGAAACTGCATGAAGTGCGCGGTGGTGTCGGGGGCGGCAGCGGGAATCGGTGCCGCCACGGCACAGCACCTGACCGACAACGGCTACCGGGTGGTCGGCATCGACCTCACCGGTGACGTGGCGGTGAAAGGCGACGTCAGCGACCCGGAGACGTGGCGGCGGGCGGTGGAGCTCACCGACGGTGTGGACGCGTTGGTGAGCAACGCCTTCACGGTCGACGTAGCTCCGCTGGACGCGACCACGCCGGCGTCGTGGGACCGCCAGCTCGGGGTCAACCTCGGCGGCGCGTTCCACGGCCTGCGGGCCTGCCTGCCGTCGTTGCGCGAACGGCGTGGCGCGGTCGTGCTGGTCTCGTCGGTGCACGCGCACTTCGGCATCCCCGGACACGGCGCGTACGCGGCCTCGAAGGGCGGCCTGGTCGCACTGACCCGCCAGCTCGCGGTCGAGTACGCGCCGGACGTCCGGGTCAACGCGGTGCTGCCTGGTCCCGTGCTGACCGCGGCGTGGGACCGGGTTTCCGCCGAAGATCGTGAACGCAGTGCCCGAGCCACCCCTGCCGGACGCCTCGGCGACCCGGCCGAGGTGGCGTCGGTGATCGGATTTCTGTTGTCTCCGGGGACGTCCTTCGTGACGGGCGCGGAGATTCTGGTCGACGGCGGCTGGTCCGCGGCAAAGGACAGTTCATGAAGGTGACAGCGGTCGAGACGTTCCTGGTCGGGCCCCGCTGGTTGTTCCTGAAGGTGAGCACGGACGAGGAAGTGACCGGCTGGGGCGAGCCGGTCGTGGAGGGCAGGGCGGAGACGGTCCGCGCGGCCGTGCACGAGCTGTCCGACCTGGTCATCGGCCAGGACCCGCTGCGCGTCGAGGACCACTGGCAGGTCCTGCGCCGCGGCGGTTTCTACCGCGGGGGCCCGGTCCTGTCGTCGGCACTCTCGGGCTACGACCACGCGTTGTGGGACATCGCGGGCAAGGCACGGGGTCTGCCCGTGCACGAACTGCTCGGCGGCCCGGTGCGTGACCGGGTGCGCGCGTACTCGTGGGTGGGCGGCGACCGCCCGGCGAGCGTGCACGAGGCCGTGGCGGGCCAGGTCGCGGCCGGGTTCACCGCCGTGAAGATGAACGCCACAGCCGAAATGCGCCCCATCGCCTCCCCCGCGCAGGCCGAGGCGGTGCTGGAGCGCGCGCGGGAGGCCCGTGCGGCGCTGGGCCCGGACGGTGATCTCGCGCTCGACTTCCACGGCCGCGTTTCTCCCGCCATGGCACGACGTCTGGTGCGGATGCTCGAAGAGGTGCAGCCGATGTTCGTCGAGGAACCGGTGCTGCCGGAGCTGCCACCCGAGGTGCTGGCGTCGGTGGTGCAGGCGTCCGCGGTGCCGATCGCGACGGGCGAGAGGCTGTTCTCGCGCTGGGAGTTCAAGCCGGTGCTGGAGGCGGGCGTCGCGGTGGTGCAGCCCGATCCGTCCCACGCGGGCGGCATCTCGGAGCTGCGGCGGATCGGTTCGCTGGCCGAGGTCTACGGCGCGTCGATCGCACCGCACTGCCCGCTCGGGCCGATCTCGCTGGCGGCGTCGTTGCAGGTCGCGTTCACGACGCCGAACTTCCTGATCCAGGAACAGAGTGCGGGCATGCACTACCACGGCACGGACCCGGCGTACCTGGTGGACATGGCGCCGGTGCGGGTCGTGGACGGGTGGATCGCCCGGCCGACCGGGCCCGGGCTGGGGGTGGAGGTCGACGAGGCGGCGGTGCGGAGGGCGGCGGAGGTCGGGCACGCGTGGCGGTCGCCGATCTGGCGGCACGACGACGGCAGCTTCGCCGAGTGGTGACAGCGCCTGTCAGCGGCTGCCAGTGAGGTGTGCGGCCGGTACCAGCGCCGCGGGCCAGCCTGGTCGTGTTGCCGGATCACGACCTCGAAGGAGCCCGAATGCACGTCACGATCATCGGTGCCGGCCTCGGCGGCCTCACGCTCGCCCGCGTGCTGCACGTCCACGGCATCCCGTCCGTGGTCTACGAAGCCGAGGAGTCACCGACGTCGCGAGCGCAGGGCGGGATGCTCGACATCCACGACTACAACGGCCAGCACGCCGTCAAGGCCGCGGGCCTCGTGGACGAGTTCCGCGCCCTGATCCTCGAAGGCCGCCAGGCGATGCGCATCCTCGGCCCCGACGGCACCGTGCTGCACGAGAAGGCCGACGACGGTTCGGAGGGGCGGCCCGAGGTGATGCGCGCCGAACTGCGGCAGATGCTGCTCGACTCGCTCCCCGCCGGAACCGTGCGGTGGGGCCACAAGGTGACGAGCGTCGAGGGCCGTGAGGTCACGTTCGCCGACGGCTCCAAAGTTGCTCCGGACCTGCTGGTCGGCGCGGACGGCGCCTGGTCGCGGGTCCGGCGCGTGCTCAGCGACGCCACGCCCGAGTACACCGGCGTGGCGTTCGTCGAGACCTACCTCCACCACGCCGACACCCGGCACCCCGCCGCCGCGAAGGTCGTCGGCGGGGGCTCGTTGATGGCGCCCGGCCAGGGCAAGGGCATCTTCGCGCACCGCGAGCGCGGCGACACGCTCCACGCCTACATCGACTTCACCAAGCCCGAGGAGTGGTTCGACACCCTCGACGTCACCGACCCCGCACAGGTCGCGCGGGAGTTCGAGGACTGGGCGCCGGAGCTCACCGCGCTCATCACGGAGACCGACACGGTTCCGTTGCTGCGCAAGCACTACACCCTGCCCGCCGGCCACCGCTGGGACCGCGTGCCCGGCGTGACGCTCGTCGGTGACGCCGCGCACCTCATGCCGCCCAACGGTGAGGGCGCCAACCTGGCCATGGTGGACGGTGCCGAACTGGCCGAGGCCCTCGTCGCGCACCCCGGTGACGTGGAGGCGGCGCTCACCGAGTACGAGGAGGCCATGTTCGTGCGGGCGGCGGAGACCGGTGCCGACAGCGAGGAGCTCATCGAGAGCTTGTTCGGGGAGAACCCGCCGGAGAAGTTGCTCGAGCTGCTCGAACAGCAGTGACGAGCAGGACCGCCATGAGGGCGACTCCCGCCCACATGGCGGTCCTCCAACCGTCCACGAAGGACCCACCCGCGTCGACGGTCCTGGCCACCAGCGCGCCCAGGAACGCGACGCCGAGCGCGGTGCCGAGCTCCCTGGTGACGTCGTTGAGCGCGGAGGCCACGCCCTGGCGCTCGCGTGGCAGCGCACCGGTGATCGCCTCGGTGGCGGGCGGCATGGACAGTCCGGTGCCGACGCCCATCGCGATCATGCCGGGCAGGATCGCCGGGTAACCGCCCGCCGACACGAGCACCGCCATCAGCGCGAGGCCCGCGCCGCCCAGGGCGATCCCGGTGGCGGTCGTGGCGCGAGGCCCGATCCGTTCGGCGAGGCGAGGGGCGAGACCGGACGCCACCATCATCGACCCGGCCATCGGCAGCAACGCCACGGTGGCCAGCAGGCCCGACCATCCCAGCACGGTCTGGAAGTACGGGTACAGCACGATCGACACGCCCGCCTGCACCCCGAACACCGTCACCAGCACCGCGGAACCGTCGGCCAGGCCACGTTCGCGGAACAGCCGGACGTCCAGCAGAGGAGCGCTCTGGCGCAGCTCCCACGCGACGAAGGCGACTCCGGCGGCGACCCCGGCGACCAGGCTGATCACCGAGCCCTCGTGCAGGAAGAAGATCAGCCCGGCCACGGTCACCCCGGACAGCACCGATCCGACGACGTCGAACGGGTGCTCCGCGGCTTCACGCGAGTCGGGCACCGACCGCGTGGTCATCACCAGCGCGACGACCACGAGCACCACCGGCAGCACGAACAGGTAGCGCCAGCTCGCCCAGTCGACGAGAACCGCCGACAGGAACATGCCGAGCAGACCTCCGCCCCCGGCGACACCGGTCCACACCCCGATCGCCCGCCCGCGCTCCCGCTCCGGGAACGTCGAGGTGATCACGGCGAGCGTCACGGGCATGATCGTCGCCGCGCCGATCCCGCTGAGCACGCGTGCCGCGAGCACCAGTTCGACCGACTGCGCCACTCCCGCGATCACGTTGGAGACGCCGAACACGACCAGGCCGGCGACGAGCACCGGCTTGCGGCCCCACCGGTCGCCGACCGCGCCGAGCGGCAGCAGCAACGCGGACAGCGTGAGGACGTAGACGTTGATGATCCACAGGACGGTGCTCTGCGAGGCGCCGAACTCGGCGGCGAGGTCGGGCTGGGCGACGTTCAGGCCGGTCACCGAGGAGATGACGGCCATCAACGCCACGGAGACCGCGATCAAGGTCTTGCGATGTGTCATGCCGCGACGGTAGGCAGACCTTGCGGACCAGGCATACGATCATGCGCATGACGCAAGAAGACGGCGATCTCGACAGCCTCGTGCGCAAGCGGATCCGCGCGCTCCGGGTGGCACAGGGCTGGTCGCTGGACGAGCTCGCGAGCCGCGCCAAGCTGAGCCCGTCCTCGCTCAGCCGCATCGAGAACGGCCAGCGCCGGCTCGCCCTCGACCAGCTCGTCACGCTCGCGCGGGCCCTGGACACGTCACTGGACCAGCTCGTCGAGACCGACACCGACGACGTGATCGTCAGCCCGATGATCGACGGCGCGCACGGCCTGATGCGGTGGCCGATCAGGGCGGAACCCGGCATGACCGTGATGCGCCAGCGCATGACGAACCCGCCGCCCGACAACCCGGCCTCGCTGCGCGCGCATTCCGGACGGGAGTGGCTCGTCGTCCTGTCCGGCACCGCCGTCCTGCTGCTGGGCAACCGGCGGTTCCGCGTGGAGACCAACCAGGCGGCCGAGTTCCCGACGATGCTCCCGCACGCGATCGGCACCGCGGGCGGACCGTGCGAGATCCTCGGCATCTTCGACCGCGAGGCCCGGCGCGGCCACAACGCGGACAAGGTGTTGCGCGACCGGCAGCGTTGACGCTCATCGCCTTGCCTTGAACGCAAGTGATCGTGCACCTGGCGCATGGCCGTCCTACGGTGGCCACATGAACGATCACGGACACGGCCAGGCGGAGATCCTCGATCTCGACGCGGAAGTCGTCGCCGAGCACACCGCCTCCATCATCAAGTGGCTGCCCGTCACGAACCCGCGCCAGATCGTGGACCTGGGCTCCGGCACCGGCGCCGGAACGTTCGCGCTGCTGACCCAGTTCCCCGAAGCGCACGTCACCGCCGTGGACGCGTCGGTCGACCACCTGCAAAGCCTGCGGGACAGAGCCTGCGAGCACGGTCTGGCCGACCACGTGCGCACGGTCCAGGCCGACCTCGACGCGCAGTGGCCGGACGTCGGTTCGCCGGATCTGGTGTGGGCGTCGGGGTCGCTGCACCACCTGGCAGACCCCGATCGAACCCTGCGTCAGGTCCACGACGCGCTCGCGCCGGGCGGCGTGCTCGCCGTCGTGGAGATGGCGGGCTTGCCGAAGTTCCTCCCGGACGACGCCCCCGAGAGCCACCTCGAACAGCACCGGCACGACGAACGCGTTCCTCACCGCGGCGCGGACTGGGGTCCCAAGCTCACGGCCGCGGGCTTCACGGTGCAGGGCGAACGGACGCTCACCATCCACATCGGACGGTCTCCGGCGGTGGAACGGTACGCGCACGCCGTGTTGCGGCGGCTGCTCGATCCCGAAGCACTGCACCGGGCCCTGAGCCGGGACGACCTCGCACTGCGCGCCGAGCGAACCGTCTGGGCGGCGAGCAAATGAACCACGAGGAGTGGCGCCGGGCCAGGCGGGACGAGATCGCGGACAAGGTCAAGGTCGTCGCCAAAGGCACCGTCACCGGTCACGAAACCCGTGTCCTACCAGGAATCCCGGGGGAGTGGCGGATCACCGAGTCGGGTGCGTTGACGCACACGGCTGACGGCGTGACGCGCGAAGTCCCCAGCGGCAGTCCTGTCGAGCTCGGCACGGGGCGGGTCGCTCTGGCCGGCGGTGCGGACGGCTTCTACGGCGTGGTGGTCACCGACGACGGGGTCCAGGCGCCGAGCGGAATCGACGCCTATCCGTACGACCCCGCCTGGGTCTTCGAGGGCGAGTTCCGCGCCGCACCGGACGGTCGCCGCCTCGACGTCGAGCACCTGACGTCCCCGCGCACCACCGACTCGGTCCTGGCCCCGGTCGACCTGGTCGTCACGATCAACGGCACCGAGTACGTCCTGCACGTCATCGAAACCATGCCGGGCCAACGACTTGTCGTCTTCACCGACGAGACGAACGGCACCGAGACGCCCGCGATCGGCCGCTGGCTGGTGCTCCCGCTGCTGGAACCCGGCAGCAGGCTGACGGTCGACTTCAACCAGGCCTCCCTCTCGCACCATCACCTGGCCCCGGCGGTCTTCAGCTGCCCCCTCTCACCGCCCGGCAACCACCTCCCCACGCGAGTCGAAGCAGGAGAACGCGCGCTGATGTACGACCTCAAGGAAAAGACCACCACCTACCTGCGCCACCTGGAGAACAGGGAGTGGGACGCGGCACGGGCGATGTGCTCCGAGAACGCCACCGTCTGGCACAACGACGGCAAGGGCGACTCGACGATCCAGGAGAACATCGCCGGCATGGCCGCCAAGGTCGGGCCCATCTCGTCCATGCGCTACGACGTCACCCGGCAGTTCGACCAGCCAGGTGAGGTGATGCAACAGCACGTCGTGAAGGTCGTGATGAAGGACGGCGCGGTGTTCCAGGTAGACGCCGCCGTGTACTTCCGGTTCGAGGAAGGGCTGATCACCCGCATCGAGGAGTACGCGAGCCTGCCCGGCTGACGCCAGGTCGACGAACCGGTCACGTCCCGAACAGCACCCGGAACACCGCGCCCTCACCCGGCGCGGTGTCCAGCTCGATCCGCCACCCGTGCGCCGCGACCAGTGCGGCCACGATCGCGAGCCCCAGCCCGGTGCCGCCGGGTCCGCGCGCGGGATCCACGCGGTAGAACCGTTCGAACGCCCGCGACGCCTGCTCCGGCTCCAATCCGGGCCCGTGATCAGCCACTTCGACGCGGTCGGACGTGAGCCGGACCTCGATCGGCGACCCCGCCGGCGTGTGGATCAGCGCGTTGTCGATGAGGTTGGTCAGCACCTGCCGCACCCGCGCCTCGTCGGCCTGCACCAGCACCGGTCCGGTGGGAAGTTCCAGCGAGACGACACGGTCCGCGTCACGAACGCGTGCCTCGACCACGGCATCCGTGACGAGCACGACCAGGTCCACAGTGGACAGCGACAGGGGCTGCGCCGAGTCCAGCCGTGCCAGCTGGAGCAGGTCCTCGACGAGCAACCCCATCCGTTCGGCGTGGTCCTCGATCCGCTTCAGCACCTCGGCGGCGTCCGTCGCCGCGCCCTGCCGGTACAGCTCGGCATAGCCCCGGATCGACGTCAACGGCGTCCTCAGCTCGTGCGAGGCGTCGGCCACGAACTGCCGCATCCGGTTCTCCGACGACACCCGCACCGCGAACGCCTGCTCGATCTGCCCCAGCATCGTGTTCAACGCCGACGCGAGCCGCCCGACCTCGCTGCCGGGCCGCCGCACCGGAACGCGCCGGGACAGGTCACCGGCCGCGATCTCCCCTGCGACCTGCTCGACCTCCTCCAACGCCCGCGTCGAGGCCCTGACCAGCGCATACCCGGCCATGCCCACGAGCAGCAACGCGCCGAGGCTGATCAGCAGGAACGCCACCCGCAGGTCACCGACGGCCTTGTCCACCTCGGACTGGTCGGTCGCCACGATCAGCTCCGCACCATCGAGCTCGTGCATCACGAGTCGGTGCGAGCCGACGGTGACGTGCTCGCCGGGCGTCAGCTTCCCGTAGCCCGGCAGCCCTTCGAACGGCGTGCCGGACAGCACCTCCGAAGGTGACCGCAGGATCACGTTCTCCCGCCCGGGAAACGGCCGGGCGATCGCCGCCGCGCGGTCCAGGCGGGCGTCGAGCTGGTGCAGGAGGTAGTTCTCCATCACTTTGGACCCGATCAGCCACGTGCCGAACAGGCCCGCGGCCACCAGGGCGACGAGCACGACCACCAGCCGCACGCGCAACGTCATGGGCGGATCATGTACCCCAGGCCGCGAACCGTGTGGATCAGACGCGGCTCGGAGGAGTCCACCTTGCGCCGCAGGTACGAGATGTACGACTCGACCACGCCCACGTCACCGTCGAAGTCGTGCGACCACACCTGGTCGAGGATCTGCGCCTTAGACAGCACCCGCCCGCTGTTGCGCATCAGGTAGTGCAGCAGCCGGAACTCCGTCGGCGAGAGCTCCACGACCCGCGAGCCGCGCCGCACGACGTGGCTTTCCACGTCCAGCGAGAGATCGCCGCAGGTCAGCTGCTCGCTCTCGCCACCTGGCCGGGTGCGGCGCAGCACGGCCGTGACGCGCGCGATGACCTCCTCCAGGCTGAACGGCTTGGTGATGTAACCGTCGCCGCCGATCGTGAGGCCCGTGATCCGGTCGTCCGTGCTGTCGCGCGCGGTCAGGTACAGCACCGGCACGCGCACGCCGTCGGAACGCAGCCGCCGCACCACCTCGAAGCCGTCGCGGTCGGGCAGCATCACGTCGAGCAGCACCAGGTCCGGCGCGTCCGAGCGGGCGGCCGTCAACGCCTCGGAGCCGGTTGCCGCGCTGGACACGGTGAACCCGGCGAACCGCAGGCTGGCGCACAGCAGTTCGCGGATGCTGGGTTCGTCCTCGACGACGAGCAACCGGCCACGTTCCACGCGTGAATCCTGCATCAGCCGTTGGACGGCCGCTGGGTGATGGTCTGCCCGGTCACTGTGCCGTCCTGGCCGGCTTGACCCTGCACGACGACCTGCTGGCCCGCCTTCAGGTCGCTGAGCTTGCCCTCTGACGTGATCTGCACCTTCGTCGTGTCCGAAGTGGACACCTTGACGATCTGGCCGTTCGGCGTCTTCACGTACACCGTGGTGCCGTCGACGTGGTCGATCGTGCCCGTGGTGCCGCGGCCTCCGAAGTTGCCGCCGTTCGGGCGGTTCTGACCGGACGGCGGGGTGCCGTTGAACTGGCGGCCGGCCGCGTTCTGGCGCGTCGGGGTCTGGGTGGAACCGAAGGACTTCTGCACGAACACCCCGCCGACGAACGCGACGATCGCGAGCACCGCCACCCCGAGGATCATCGTGGTCTTGCCGACCCCGCGCTTGCGTTCCTTCAGCTCGGTGGTCAGGTCGTCCTCGAGCGGCTGGTCGAGTGGATTGGACACAGAACTTCTCCTTATTCGTGCCTGAGGGCTTCGATGGGGCGGAGCTTCGCCGCGCGGGAAGCCGGGTAACTGCCGAAGAACAGGCCGATCAACGCCGACACCGCGAACGCGAGCAACACCGACGACGGCACGAGCACGGGCTTGATGCCCGCGATGGTGAACTGGCTGCCGATCATGCCCGCGGCGACGCCCAGCGCCCCGCCGAACAGACTCAGCAGCGTGGCCTCGATCAGGAACTGCCCGAGGATCGACGACCGCGGCGCGCCGACCGCCTTGCGGATGCCGATCTCGCGGATCCGCTCGGTGACGGTGACCAGCATGATGTTCGTGATGCCGATTCCTCCCACCAGCAACGAGATCGCGGCCACCGACGCGAGCAGCACGGTGAACGTCTCCGTCGTCGCGGTGCGCGCGGTGAGCAGCTGGTCCTGGCTGAGGATCCGGTAGTCGGCGGTCGTGCCGGTGATCTTGTGCCGGCCGTTGAGGATCGTGGTGACCTGGGCCTGCGCGTTCGGCAACGCGTCGGCTGACCGGGCCTGCACGACGATCTGGGTGAGGCTGCCGTAGCCGGTCAACGCGTTCTGCGTGGTCGTGAGCGGCGCGACGGCCATGTCGTCGGCGTCCTGCAACCCGCTGGAACCCTTGGCCGCCAGCACTCCGACGACGGTGAACGGGATGTTGTTGACCAGCATGGACTTCCCGACCGGATCGGTGCCCGGGAAGAGCTGGGTGGCGACCGTCGCGCCGATCACGACGACCTTGCGCGCCTGCTGGACGTCGTTGTCGGAGAACAGGTTCCCCTGGGCGACAGCGCTGTTCGTGGTCTCGAAGTAGTGCGGATCGGAGCCGATGAACTGGTTGATCGCGTAGCTCGTGCTGCCGTAGCCCGCGGTCGCCTGCGCGCTCACGACCGGCGAGGCGTACTTGACGTCGGGGGAGTCGGGGCTCACCAGCGCCGCCGCGTCCGCCGTGGTCAGCGGCTTGGCGCTGCTGCCGGGCTGGGCGCGCTGCGGGCTGATCGTCAGGATGTTCGTGCCGAGCCCGGCGATGCTCTGCTGCACCGCGCTCGACGCGCCGTTGCCGACCGCGATCAGCAGGATCACCGACGCGACACCGATCAGGATGCCCAGCGTGGTCAGGCCGGACCGCATCTTGTTCGCGGTCAGGCCGCGCACGGCGAACGCGCCGATTTCGAAGAGCCTCACACCAGCACCCCCGCGACTCTGCCGTCGACGACCCTCACGGTCCGCATGGCGTGCGCGGCGACCTCGTCCTCGTGCGTGATCAACACGACCGTGCGGCCGCTGGCGTTGAGGCGGTCGAGGATGCCCAGAACCTCGCGGCTGGACTCGGTGTCGAGGTTCCCGGTGGGCTCGTCGGCCAGCACGATCGCGGGCGACGTGACGAGCGCACGGGCGATGGCGACGCGTTGTTGTTGGCCACCGGACAGTTCGTTGGGCTTGTGGTGCGTGCGTTCCTTGAGGCCCACGAGCTCCAGCGCGGCCAGCGCCCGCTCGCGACGTTGGGCACGTCGAACTCCCGCGTACACCAGCGGGAGCTCGACGTTGGCGAGTGCCGTGGTCCGCGGCACCAGGTTGAAGGACTGGAAGACGAAACCGATCTTCCTGTTGCGCAGCAAGGAGAGCTGCTCCTCGTCGAACTCGCCCGTATCGATGCCGTCGAGCAGGTACTTGCCGGACGTCGGCACGTCGAGGCAGCCGAGGATGTTGAGCAGCGTCGACTTGCCCGACCCCGACGCGCCCATGATCGCGATGTACTCGCCCTTCTCGACGGTCAGGTCGAGTCCGCGCAGTGCGTGCACGGCGGTGTCGCCGGCGCCGTAGGTCTTGCGGAGGTTCCTGACCTCGATGACGGGGCTCATCGACCGGTCCCGGTGCCGCCGAAGCCGCCGTTGCGGTTGCCGCCACCCGTGCCGGGGAAGTTGCCACCCTGCTGCTGACCGGTGCGGTTCTGGTTGGTCGACGTGGTCACCTGCGGCAGCACGACCTCCTCGCCGGCGGTCAGCCCGGACTTGATCTCCACGTACTGGTCGCCGCGAACGCCGATCTCGACGGTCTTGCGGGTTTCCGCGCCGTTCTCCATCACCTGGACGCTGCTCTGGCCGCTGACGGTCTGGACGGCCGCGGCGGGCACGGCGAGGACGTTGGTCGCCGAGTTCACGGTGACCTCGACGCTCGCCGACTGACCTGGCCGCAGTCCCGCGGGCGGTTCGGTCAGCGTCAGCGTGACGCCGTACTGGACGACGTTGTTCGACGTGGTGGGGGTGAGGTCGACCTGAGTGACCTTGGCCTGGATCGGCTGCGTCGCCATCGCGTTGACCGTGACGGTCGCGGCCTGGTCGCCCTTGAGCTTGCTGACGTCGGACTCGGAGACGTTCGCGTGCACCACGAGGTTCTTCAGGTCGGTGACGACGACGAACCCGGACGTGGTGGTGGTGCTGGTCGTTGTGCTGGAAGTGCTGCTGTTGTTGGTGGAGGTGCTGCCGCTGCCGACCTTCTGCCCGACGGCACCGGTGATCGATGTGATCGTGCCGTCGCCGGGCGCGGTGAGCGTGGTGGCGGCCAGCGCGTCCTGCGCCTGCTTGAGCGCGAGCTGCGCCTGCCGGTACGCCGTGAGCAGCGCGGTCGTGCCCGTGCCCTTGGCCAGCGCCGCGTCGACGTTGCCCTGCGCGATGTCGACCTGCAGCTGAGCCTGCGTGGGATCGAGCTTGGCGAGCTGCTGGCCCTTGGTGACGGTGTCGCCGACCTTGACGTCGACCTCCGTGACCGTGCCGCTGGTGCCGAACGACGCGGCGGCGCTGAACGAGCTCTGCACCGTCCCCGACGCCGTCACCACCTCGCTGACGTCGCGGTTGGCTGCTGCGGCGGTGCGGGCGGTGGTGGTCTGGGCGCTGCCGGTGGAACCGAAGAACACCAGGTAGCCGGCCACACCGGCACCGAGGAGCACCACCACGAGCAGCCCGTTGATCAACAGGGATCTGCGACGTCGACTCATGGGGACGGATCGTCGTCTGCCAAGCTGTAGACCGGCTGCGAGTTTCCTGGCAGTTTCCTGATGATCGAGAGGCTCATTTTCACCCGAATGAGCACCTTGTTGCTCTTCGAGAAAGCCCTAGCGTCGAGGCATGGCCACGACCATTGCTTCCACCGCCTACAGCCGGGATCTGGGCGAACAACTGCGCAAGCTGCGCGAGACCTGCACCGACCTGAACGGAGCCGCGCTCGCGGTCCGGCTCGGCTGGGATCCGAGCAAGCTGTCGACCATCGAGACCGGCAAGTACCGTGCCAGTGAGATCGATCTCGTCCAGTACTTGTCCATGTGCGGCAAGGACATCGACTTCTTCGAGGACTTCAAGCGGCGCTACCGCAACGCCTTCGACGAGTACATCGTCGAGGTGTCGGACAATCTGCGCACTCTCGCACTGGCGGAGTCCACTGCCAAGAAGATCATGCGTTACGACACGCAGGCAGTGTCCGGCCTCCTGCAGACACCGGAGTACGCCGACGGCCTCTATCGAATGACGGGTTTCGTTGCCGAGGAGCGAATCTCTGCGCTGGTACAGTCCAGGATCGATCGCCAGTCGCTCTTGAAGCGCCATGATCGGCCGACTTGCTTGTTTTACGTCCACGAGGTGCGCCACGAGGCGCTTGATGTTCGAGTGAGGGTGAGAGGCCCTTGCCGTCTGGTCGTCGCAGCGGCTGGGTGAAGCTGGGAGCAGTCTGACCTGGGGAACGCCGGGGAGGGCGGGAAGCAGCTCTGACAACGCCGGGACGTGCCAGCACTGCCAGATGGTGCGGGTCCGGCTAGCGAGGCCCGAGGGTGCAGCGTGAGCGAACCAGTGGTTGACGCCCCGTAAGAGTGGAACCGGCTCCAATCTGGCGGATATGGGCCGGGGTGCAGTGCGCGGCTGTTGTTTCGTGAAACAGCCGACTCCATGGCCGTTTCTCATGGTCGGCGTGGAGGCCTCGCTGAAGGTCTGCGGCGTAGGCGTGGCGATGCTGCCGGGGTAGAGCTGGGTGCCTGCCGGGCTGATCGAACATCGAGTGAACGTGGGAACCATCCGTGGCCGCCCCGGCTTCAGGTATCCAGCCTGGAGGCTGGGGCAGGCTCGTTGCCGGCTGAGGGTCACCGGATGGGGCGGAGGTTCCGTAGTAGTCCGAGCACGCGAGAGGCGTGCACATGGCGAAGGGGACCAGTGATTCTGCAATCGGAGGATGCTGGAATGCCGGGAGGGCGCGGGTGAATACCCGTGAACCGGACGAGCTGACCCTGTTGAGGGCGGAGCGCCGGGTACTGGAGATCCAGGCCAAGTTGCACCGTTGGGCGGCCGAGGAACCTGGTCGCCGGTTCGATGATCTGTTCAATCTCGTGGTCGATCCCGCGTTCGTGCTGGTGGCGTGGGAAAGGGTGCGCGGCAACAAAGGCGCACGCACCGCTGGTGCGGACGGAG
>NZ_BBOJ01000003.1:470432-513517 GCF_000974445.1 Lentzea aerocolonigenes | reverse complement strand
GCGGACGCGACCTCGCGGCGGAGTTCGCCGCGGGCTTGCAGGTAGATGGCCTGGTAGATGGTTTCGTGGGTCACGTGCAGCTCCGGCTGATCGGGGTGGTCGCGGCGCAGGCGCCGGCTGATCTGCTCGGGGCTGTACTTGTCGTCGAGCAGCGTCTGCACCGCCGCGCGCAGGTGGGGGCTGGCGGCGATCTTGCCGGTTTTCGGGCGTGGGCGGCGGGCGTCGGCGCGGTCCTGGGCGGCGTAGGGCCGGTAGTCACCGGTCAGCGGGTGGCTGTTGCGGCGGATCTCCCGGCTGATCGTGCTGCGCGGGCGGCCCAGTTCTCGCGCGATCTCGGCCTGGGATCGCTTGAGCCGCACCAGATCCGCGATCACCAGCCGGTCCGCGAGGGTCAGGTACCGCGATGATTCACCAGCTGAGGCGCCGGGCATGGCCGGGGCCGGTGACACGGCCTGTGTCACCGGCCCCGGCCGGCTACCGGCGGCGCGTCGCCACTTGTAGCCGGTGGCGTAGTTGATGCCCACGATCCGGCAGGCCTCGTTGGTGCCGACCCCACTATTCACAAGATCAAAGTAGCGTCGGCGCTCGGCCGCCAACTTCTTGCGCCCCTGCGGCCTGCGGTCCGGTCGAACATCGAACACGAGCAACCCCTGAACAACTCAGGCGTTGCAACAACCGCTAGAACCCGCCCATCTATCGGCCCGAACGTGCTTTTCGCGCCAAACCAATTAGGGTTGGGTGGCCTGCTGCACGACGCGGTGCTCGCGCGTCACGGGCCGCCGCGGCAGCCGCAACGCGCTGTGCACCACGCTCTCGAACGCGTCGAGGCTCTCCTCCCACGAGAACTGCTGCGCGCGCTGGCGCCCCGCCGCTCCCATGGCCTTGCGCAACGGCTTGTCCCGCAACAGGGTGTCCGTGTGCCGGACGAAGTCGTCGAAGTCCTCGGCCAGCAGGCCGGTCTCGTGCTCCACGATCGCCTCGGCCACGCCGCCCGCGGACCGGTACGCGACAGTGGGCACACCGTGGGCGGCGGCCTCCATGATCACGATGCCCCAGCCCTCCTTCACCGACGGGCACAGGTGCACCCAGGCGCCCGCGAGGATCTCGTGCTTGGTCTGCTCGTCGACCCAGCCGTGGATGACGACGCTGTCCTGGACGCCGCGGTCGATCGCGTGCTGCGTCAGGACTTCTTTCCACGGTCCTTCGCCGACCAGCTCCAGTCGCAGGTCCGGCCACTGAGGACGGAGCTGCGCGACCAGGTCGATCGCGTGCTCCAAACGCTTGTGCGGCACCAGCCTGGAGACGGCCACGAGGACCGGTGCCTCGGTGCGGCGAGCGGTGACCGCGGGTGGCGCGTCCAGTCCGTTCGGGACGACGACCGTGCGGCGCAGTTCGATGCCGAGCTGGCCGAGCTCGTCGCGCGTCACGTTGGACACGGTGATGTAGCGGCACTTGCGGTACAGGCGGGGTGCGAGCCACGACTCGATCCACCAGCCGATCCGGCCGAAGAACGGGCCGAGCGCGCTGTGCCACTGCTCGCGGTGCACGTGGTGCACCAGCACGAGGACCGGGCAGCGCGCGACCAGGCGGCTGAAGAACGGCATGCCGTTCTGCACGTCCACGATCACGTCCGCGTCCGAGCGCAGGATCGCGAGCAGGGCGTGCAGGTACACCGTGAACTTGTTGCCGCGCCTGCGGAAGCGGACGCCGGCGACCCAGTCGCCGAGCGGGGCGCGGCCGTGGTCGGCGCACTGGATCGCGACCCGGTAGCCGAGCCGCGCCAGCCCTTCGGCGATGCGTTCCACGTATCGTTCGGAACCACCGCCTTCGGGGTGTCTGGTGTCGCGCCAATTCACCAGCAGAATGCTCGGCCGGTTATCGGGACAACGCGACATCTACTCTCCCGGGTGCTAGGTTACCGCCAAGTAGTCATCGTAGACGGAATACAGGGGATGGCAATGGTCGAGATCGGTTCAGTTTCGGCCCGAGAAAGTTCGCACAAGCCAACTTTCAAGCGCTCTGTTCGGCTTTTTCGCGCATTTCTGAAAGAACAGTCCGACCCCGACCACTTCTACTCGATCCTGGCCGGCGACTCGGTCGGTCAGGTGTCCTCCTACGTGCCTCTGCGGGGTGCCGTCGTGCTGGACGTCGGCGGTGGGCCGGGCTACTTCGCCGAGGCGTTCCGCGCGGCCGGCGCCCGGTACGTGGGTCTCGACCCGGACGTCGGTGAGCTCTCCGCCCGCGGCGAGCCCGACCCCGGGATGATCCGCGCCAGTGGGACGGCGCTTCCGTTCCGTGACGGTTCGGTGGACGTCTGCTACTCGTCCAACGTCCTCGAGCACGTCGACGACCCGTGGCTGATGCTCGCCGAGATGGTGCGCGTGACCAGGCCGGGAGGCACGATCTTCATGTCGTACACGCCCTGGTGGTCACCCTGGGGCGGCCACGAGACCGCTCCCTGGCACTTCCTCGGCGGTGACTACGCGCGACGACGCTACGAGCGCCGCAACGGCAAACCGCCGAAGAACTACTTCGGTACTTCCCTGTTCCCCGTGAGCGTCGGAGCGGTCCAGCGGTGGGCTCACCGCCAGACCGTCGCCGACGTGGTCGAGACGTTCCCCCGGTACCACCCGTGGTGGGCGAAGTGGATCACCCGCGTGCCGGGGGTCCGGGAGGTCGCCTCGTGGAACTTCGTGGTCGTGCTCAGGCGACGTGCCTAGGCAACGTGCTTCGGCCGCCGCGCGAACACGCCGAGCAGAATTCCGGCCAGCAGGAGCAGTGCTCCGACGGAAACCAGAACAATCGGCCCGGTGCTGCTGATCAGGGTCAATTTGTCGCGCGCCTCGGTGGCGCGGGCAACTGATTCCTTGACCGTTTTCTCGGTGAAGGTCAGAGTGCCTTCGAGCAGCACCGTTCCTTCTTTGCCGTCAGGTCCGACCAGCACCTGCCGCTGCTGTTCCGAACCCTTGACGATGATTCCGCTCGTCGGCTCCACCCACATGGTGCGGGTGTTCGAGTAGCGGCGCTCCGCCTTGACCGACGCTTCGGTGCTGTTCACCAGCGAACCGGGCACCTCCTGGTCGCGGAACTTGGTCGACGGGATCTTCTGGACGAACTTGTAGACCTGAAGGCCGCCGATCTCGTCCGTGCCCTCGTACCGCGCCGTCGACGCCCTGCGCAGGGTCGTGTCGAAGTACTCGTAGTCCTTCGCCTCGGTGGCGAACGGGAACTTGTAGTTCAGGCCCTCCTGGTGCACCGCCTTGTCATCGGGGGTGGGGCCCTTCTCGTTCTCCGTCACGTACTGCTGGCTGCACTTGTCGAGCGCCATGTTCGTGTGCCGGTCGAGGCACACCCGGTGCTCCATCGCGGAGACCAGCTGGTTGTTCGAGTCGGTGACGACCAGACCCGAGTCCCACACCATGACGGTGCCGCCCGACTTGCCGTCCGGCAGCACCCGGTTGCTCTCGACCTTGCGAGTGGCGGTGAGCTGAGCGTTCTTGACGACGAGGTCCTTGGGGTAGAACACCTTCGCGGCACCTTCCGCAACGGATTCCACCTTCTGGTCGAGCGGCACGACGGCGAGCTCGGGGTACACGTAGAAACGCAGCACTGCTCCGAGCGCCAACGAAAAGATGCCCAGTGCTACTAGTACGAGGCTCGCGACACGTCGCACCCGTCCTCCTTATAGACGTGAGATGGACGTCACAGTGGCGTGCAAACTACCGGACAGTAACCTCTGCGCAACCCCCCGGGTGGGGTGACAGAAGTCATCTTGATCGGTCCGCGTGACGAAAGCAGCTACTCGGCCGCCGCAACGCAGAGCCGTTCGGCGCAACCCCTGCTGTCCAACGGGTAGCAGCTGAAAGAACCAGCTCCTGACTCATCGGCGACGATGCCGGAGGAAGAGACACGTGGCAGAAACCCCTGTGTGCTATCCCGGAGCAGCCGACCAGGCCCGGCTGCTCGCCAGCGGTACGACCACCGCAGCAGAACTCCTTGCGACGACGGAACATCGGCTCGGCTCCCTGCGCGAGGTTTTCACAGATGTCGATTTGACCGCCGCCCGGCGCAGTGCCGAGGAGGCCGATCGGCGGTTGGCCCGCGGCGAGCGCGGCGCCCTGCTCGGCCTTCCGCTCGCGGTCGAAGATTCCTTGCCGCACTCGGCATCCGGTGTGCTGACCGCCGCCGGTGCCGTCGTGGTGGGACGGACGTCCGCCGCCGAAAGACACCGCAACCCCTCGCCGGCACTGCCCGCCACGCTGCTCGACCCTCGGGTGTCCGGCACCGCGGTCGCCGTCTCGTCGGGTGTGGTGTCCGCCGTGCTCGCGCGCCGGGCGCCCGGTGCGGGCCGGGTTCCGGCCGGTGCCGCGGGCGTCGTCGGCTACGAGGCGTCCGGTGGGGCCGGCGTGCTGGCCAGGAGCGTGACCGACGTGGCGCACGTCCTCACGGGACTCGGCTGGCAGGCCAAGCCCGCTGATCGTCCACTGCGGATCGGTGTGTCTCTGCGTGGCGTCTCGATGACGACGCGCACACGCGCGCCCATGCGGCGGGCCGTCGAGGACGTCGCCGCCCTGTTGTCGATGCACGCCAACGAGGTCGTCGACCACGACCCGCACCTCGCCAGCGAGTCCCGGCTCCTGCTGGCGCCCCACCTGACCGCCGGCAGGCGTGAGCTCGAACTGCTCGGCAAGGTCGTGCCGACGCCGTTGCGCGGCCTGTGCCGGTCGCTGAGGGCCGCGGAACGCGTGATGCTGGACCAGATGTTCGCGGGCGTCGACGTGCTCGTGACGCCCGGCTACACCGGCCCTGCCGAGACGATGGCGCTGCCCGGCGGCGTGCTGGTGCGCAACGGCGCCACGTCGCCGTTCGCACCGCTGTGGAGGGTGAGCGGCTATCCGGCCGTGTCGGTGCGGGCGAGCTGGGACGCCGACGGCAACCCGCTGCCGGTGACCGTCATCGCGGTCCCGGCGGCGGAGGGCGCGCTGCTCGGCGTCGCCCGGATCATCGAGGAGGAAGGGGAAGTTCACCGCAGGCCGTAGTCGACGTTCGTGGAGGACACGACGTTCTTCAGGTCGAGGGAGCTGTCCGGGTCGCTGGCGTTGGTGACCCAGAAAGTGGTGCCGGTACCGAGGCAGGCACCGATCACCAGCGCCACTCCGGCGACGAGGAAACCCCGGCGGTGGAGCAGCAGCAGGACGAGCGCGGCCGCGATCAGCACGGCACCGGAGACCCAGAGGATCGTCGGCAGCGTGGTGATCATGAACAGCAGCGGCCGGTTCTTCTTGACCTCGTCGACGTTCGCGGTGACCGAGGCGGGCGTCAGCGCGAGCTCGCCGTCGAACGCGTAGGTCCCCTCGCCCGCGCGCTGCGTCACCGTGCGCAGCTCCTGCTTGATGTCCTCGCGCAGCGACAGCACCGCCCCGGTCTCGGGCTCGACCAGCAACGTGCGGGTGACGCCGTAGTACTGCGTGACGTCCACGGAGGACTCTCGACTGCCGATCATGGAACCGGGCACCTGGAAATGATCCAGCTCCCTCGGTTCGATCGTGTGCACGAACCGGTAGACGTCGAGCCCCTGCAACTGCTGCTCGCCGGCGAAGTGGATCGGGACCGGCTCCTTGAGAACCGTGTCGTACCAACGGTAGTCACGCTTCTCGGTGCCGAACGGGAACACGAAGTTGAGGCCGGGGTGCAACGGCTTGGCGCCCTGGCCGATCATCCGCTTGCCCTGCTCGGTCTCGTAGAACTCGCCGTGGCACGGCGCGACGGCCTCGCCGGTGCGGCGGTCGATGCAGATCCGGCGCACCTCGGCGCTGAGGACGAGGTCGTCCTTGCTCTCCTTGACGATCGTCGACCGCTTCCAGACGGTGACGTCACCGTTCTGCTTGACCTCCGGCGCCGAGAGGTCGCCCTCGACGTGCGTCGTGGCCGTGACGCTGAGGTTGTGGCGTATCTCGGGAAGCCCGTTCGGCGGGTAGACGATCGCCGTGACGCCTTCGCCGGAGGAGACCGAGACGTTGTCGATGTTGTGCTGCAACTTGGCGAGGTAGGGGTGGGTGTGCAGCTGCAGCACCAGTCCGGTGGCGACAGCGAACGCACCCAGTCCGAGCAGGGCGGCTGAGACTGCGGTTCGCACGAGTCCTCACAACTATTCGGTTGGCAGGGAGGTAAGTCCCGTGAGGCGCGCGCTTTCCGGTAACCGTGCGTTCAGTTCTACTCCGGAGTGAACCAGATCACAAGACTAACCCGAATCTCGTTCGGGTTTAAGTGCCGTCGCGGCGGCGTCACGATCGCCGCGCATCCGTACCAATGTGCGGCGAACCCCTGGTTTCCCGGCCGCGGTCATGCATGATCCGACCCGAGTGTCCTGGGCATAGCGATTTCTTGGGGGTATGCATGGGTGTTCGCAGACGGTTGGCCGCCGCCTTGTCGGTGGGGGTCGCCGCTTCCGCTGTTCTCTCCGGTCCGGCCGATGCCAGGCCGTCGCCCGCCTGGCGGCTGGCGCCGATCCCGCAGACAACGATGACGAGCGTCCTCAGGGACGTGGCCGCGGCCGACTCCGCGCACGCCTGGGCGGTCGGCGTCGAGGGCTACGACCCGGAGCAGCAGTACACGACCGGTGATCCGCTGATCCTGAAGTGGAACGGGATCGGCTGGTCGCGCAGCTCGGTCCCCGCCGTGCAGGGCAAGGTGTCCCTTCGGCACGTGGCGGCGTCGTCCGTGAACAACGTCTGGGTGACCGGCTCGCTGACGGCGCACGACCCCGGCGACAACACCACCTTCGTGTACCGCTACGACGGTTCGGCGTGGACGCAGATTCCCTACCCGGCCGGTGCGACGCCGAGCTGGCTGAGCATCCGCGATCTGTCCGTTGTGGACGGACGGGCGTGGCTCGTCGGCTACCGGGACAACACGCCGGTGTTCCACGAGTGGACCGGCCAGTCCTGGGTCGAGCACCAGCCGCCGGCCGAGTGCGTGAACGGCGGCGGCATCGTGAACTTCTGCACCATCAACGCCGTCAAGGCGTTCGCCCCCGACGACGTCTGGGCGGCGGGCAACGGCATGTGGAACGGGTTCGCCGGGCCGCTGCTGTTCCACTGGAACGGCACTGCCTGGCGCGCCGTCCAGGTCGGCGTGAACCAGCAGATGAGCTTCCAGTCCATCGACGGCCGGTCCTCGAAGGACCTCTGGGCCGTCGGTGACTCCGGCGGCATGGGCTCGGGCAGCGTTGTCGTGCGCGGTGACGGCACGACCTGGCAGCAGGTCCCCGGTCTGAACGCCTCACGCGTGCCGGGCGTCGCGGTCGGCAGGTCGGGAGCTCCGTGGGTGATCGGCAACCAGATGCCGCAGGCCGCCTTCAACACCTACACGTCGGGCGCGTGGGTGACCAAGCCGGCGCCGTCCGTGCCAGGTGCCGCGTACAGCGCCATCACGGCGGTCCCCGGCACCGAGCGGATGTTCGCGGTCGGCTACCAGGACGTGGTCGGCACGAGTCCGCTGCGGCTGCAGGCGGTGATCGCGTCCTACTCCATCTGGTGACCTGATGGACGTGCCGGCACGCGTCAGGCCTGGCCGTGGATCACGGCCAGCGCGTGCTCGCGTGCCGGCGCGCTCAGCGTGGTGTTGAGCTCCTCGAACAACGTTTCGGCCGTGACGCCGTTCCACCCGGGAGGCAGCAGTGCGAGGGGGAGTCCGGGGTCGCTGTAGGGCAGGCGGCGCCACTGGGTCAGCATCGGCACGTAGATCTGGAACGCCTGCTCCGGGGTCGTCACGCTGATGTCGAGCTCTGGCCGGTGGCGGCGCAGGAAGTCCGCGTACAGGTCGGCCAGCTCGTCGAGGTCCCACCACGTGCGCACCTTCGACCGCAGGTCCCCGAACGCGAAGTGCTCGCCGGTGAAGATGTCCACGTACTCGGCCAGCCCGCGGCGTTCCAGGGTCCGCCGGGTCTCCGCGGCGAGGTTGCCCGGCGCGACCCACACCCCCGGCGCCGCCGTGCCGAAGCCGAGCTGGGTCAGGCTGGTGCGCAGCGCGTGGCGCTTCTCCCGTTCGGACTCGGGCACGGAGAACACGACCACGAGCCACCCGTCGTCGGCGGTCGCGCGCCGGCGTTCGAAGATCCGGGCGTCGCCTTCCGCGAGCGTCTCCAGGGTCTGCTCCGACAGGGCGTACCCCGCGGCGCCGTCGCGGCGGTCGCTGCGGACCACGCCGCGGCGCTTGAGCCGCGAGATCGACGACCGCACGGCCTGGCCCTCCACGCCGAGGTCCGCCATGAGCTGGACGACGGACGCCACGGAGAGCCAGTTGTCCTCGCCGCGGGCGTAGAGGCCGAAGATCGTGACGATGAGCGGGCCGAGCCGGTCGCGCCCGGTGCCGGCCGTCGGTTCTGTGGTCAGCGCGACGTTCAGGGCCCTCTCCTCGGTCAGCTGAGTTCCGTGAGGGTGACAGTGTTGCGCAGCTCGCCCAGCCCGCTCACGCGAGTCACCACCACGTCGCCGTCGCGGGGGAAGATCTGCGGCTCGCGGGCGCTGCCGATGCCGCTGGGCGTGCCGGTGAGGACCACGTCCCCGGCGCGCAGGGTCATGCCGCGGCTGAGCTCGGAAATGATCCGGGCGAACGAGAACGCCATCTGCGCGCTGGAGGCGTTCTGCAGCAGCACGCCGTTGACCTCGCACTGCACCTGCATGCCGGCGAGGTCCACTTCGTCGGGTGTGGTGATCCACGGTCCGAGCGGCATGGTGGCGTCGATGCTCTTGCCCTTGAGCCACTGCCCGCCGTGCGCGCGTTGGAGATCGCGCTGCGAGACGTCGTTGGCGACGAGGAAGCCGAAGACGTGGTCGAGCGCCTTCTCCTCGGGGATCGAGCGGCCGTCGCGGCCGATGACCATCGCGATCTCGGCCTCGTAGTCCCACTTCTGCGAAAGCGCCGGGTCGTAGGCGATGTCGTCGAACGGGCCGATGACCGTGTCCGGGCCCTTGGTGAAGAACGTCGGGTGCAGCGGCATCTCGGTGGGGCCCTGCCCCTCGCGCTTGCCCTTCGACTCCTCGAAGTGGTCGAGGTAGTTCCAGCCGGTGCACAGGACGTCGCGGTTGAAGCGGTGCACCGGCGACTCGAGCCGGACCTGCGAGAGCGGCAGCACCTCACCGCGGGCACCCGTCGGTCCGCCCCGCACGACGTCGTCGACGGTCGTGTCCAGCAACGTGATCGACTGCTCCGCGGCGTGCACGAGACCGGCGCGGCGGACGCCGTCGACGGTGAGAGAACCGATCTTCACTATGGCGTCTCCATTTCGCTGATCATGAAAACGCTATCGATTCAGCTCGGCCTGACCAGGCGGTCTTCCGGGATGACCGCGACACCGAGGATCTCGATGAGGGCGTCCGGCTGCCACAGCCCGGTGCAGCCGATGCCCGCCATGGCCGGGTAGACGGGGCCGGCGAGCTCGCGCCACACCTTGCCGATCTCCTTGCCGTGCGCCTGGTAGTCCGGGATGTCCGTGAGGTAGATCGTGATGCTGACCAGGTCTTCCGGCTCGCCCCCGACCTCGCGCAACGTGGTGAGCACGTTGCCGAACGCCTGGCGGAACTGCTCGACGATGCCGCCGGGAACGATCTTCATGTCGGCGTCGGTCGCCGTCTGCCCGCCCAGGTGCAGCGTCGTGCCCACGAGCGTGCCGTGGGAGTAGCCGCTCGGTGCCGGGAGACTCGCCGGATTCACTGCTACAGGCCTCATGTGTATTGACACTATCTGACGGTCGTGAAGAATACGAGATATGGAGCCCGACCTGAGCAAGTACCAGCTCGAAGGCGACAACTCGATGTACCGGCTGCCCAGCGGCCTCGTCGCCCCGGTGGTGACGCGGGGTGGCGCGGAGAACCCGGACACCGCCGACTCCGGTGGGGCGGTGCGGATCTCCGGCGTGAGCATCCAGCACACCCCGGCCCGCAGGCTGTGGTTCGGCAAGGTCAGCAACGAGCCCGGCTACCGCTCGGTCACCCACCACCACGGCGAGGCCGAGACCGGCGGGTACGTCCTGTCGGGACGGGCACGCATCTACTTCGGCGAGAAGTTCGAGGACTACGTCGACATGGAGGAGGGCGACTGGGTGTTCGTGCCGCCGTTCATGCCGCACATCGAGTGCAACCTCTCGCGCACGAAACCGCTCACGTGGATGACGACGCGCACTCCGGAGAACATCGTCGTCAACCTGGATGACGTGCCAGACGAGGATCTGCGCGATTGGCTGACCCGATGACCTCTGCGATCTTCACCTCCGCGATCACGCTGGAGAAGGCCGACCCGGAGCACTTCGACCTGGCGTTCACCGCCGTCACCCAGCCCTGCCCGTGGCCCAAGGCCTACGGGGGAGACCTCGTCGCGGCCGCGGCCGCCGCGGCCATGCGTTCGGTGACCGACGGCAAGACGCTGCACTCGATGCACAGCTACTTCCTGCGTCCGGCCGACATCGGCGCGCAGGTGCGGTACGAGGTGGAGTTGCTGCGCGACGGCCGGGGCTACAGCACCCGGCAGGTCCGCGGCTACCAGAACGGCAAGCCTCTCTACGTCTGCCTGGCGAACTTCGCCGCCGGTGAACCGGGTGGCACCTTCCAGGCCGCGTTCACCGAGGGACTGCCCGCTCCGGAGACGCTGCCCAGTTCGGCGGACTACCTCGCCGGGCGCAGCGGCGGCACGATGACCGAGGAGTCGAAGGCCTACTGGTCCGCCGGGCGCAGCTTCGACATGCGGCACGTGCCCGGTCCCGTCTACCTCTCGGTCGAGGGCGAGCGGGTGCCGCACCAGGCGGTGTGGCTCAAGCCGTTCGACGCGTTGCGCCCGGTCGAGGGCCTGACCGACGCCCAACGCGACCTGGCCGCACTGGCGTACATGTGCGACTACACGATCCTGGAGCCGATCCTGCGGGTGCTCGACCTGCCGTGGGCGCGGCCGGGCCTGGTCACCGCGAGCCTCGACCACGCCATGTGGTTCCACCGCGAGGCACCGGTCGGCGACTGGCTGCTCTACGTGCAGGAGGCGGTCGCTGCAGATGCGGGCCGCGGCCTGGGTTCCGGCCGTTTCTTCACCCGCGACGGCCGTCATCTCGCCACCGTTGCCCAGGAGGGCATGATCCGCCCCGCTTGACGTCACTGCCTGACCCGCCGCCCGCGGAAGGACTGACCATGGACACCTTCGCTCGTGATCATCTCCCACCGGCGGCGCTGTGGCCGGCGATCGAGTTCACGACGCCGGAGCTGCAGTACCCGGACCGTCTCAACGCCGCCACCGAACTGATCGACGTTCCGGCGGCGCGGTTCGGGCCGGACCGCCCGGCGTTGCGCACGCCGGCGGGGGAGGTGTGGTCCTACGGCGACCTGCTGACCCGCGCGAACCAGGTGGCGCACGTCCTGGTCGACGACCTCGGTCTCGTGCCGGGGCAACGGGTTCTGCTGCGCTCGCCCAACAACCCGTGGACGGTGGCGGCCTGGCTCGGCGTGCTGAAGGCCGGTGGTGTCCTGGTGACGACCATGGCCGCGCTGCGCACCCGTGAGCTCGCGCCGATCGTGGAGCGGACGCGTCCGACGATCGCGTTGGTGGACAACAGGTTCACCGAGGACGTCGAGGCCTTGTCCTTGACGGTGGTGGGTTACGACGACCTCGAGGCGCGCTGTTCGGGCAAGCCGGGGGAGTTCACGGCCGTGGACACCGCCGCCGACGACGTGGCGTTGCTGGCGCCCACGTCCGGGAGCACCGGGTCGCCGAAGATCACCATGCACTTCCACCGCGACGTCCTGTCGATCGACAACACGTTCGGCCGGCACGTGCTGCGGCTGAACCCGGACGACCTCGTCGCCTGCACGGCACCGTTCGCGTTCACGTTCGGGCTGGGCATGCTCGTGGTGTTCCCGTTGCGTGCCGGTGCTTGCGCGTTGCTGACCGAGGCCGCCACGCCCGCGCAGGTCGCGGATCTGGTGGCACAGCACGGAGTCACCGTGCTCGCGACCGCGCCGACCGCGTACAAGGCGATCCTGCGCGACGGCGCCGACGTCAAGCTCAAGGGCCTGCGGACCGCGGTGTCGGCGGGGGAGCACATCCCGGTGCAGACGTGGGAACGGCTGCGCGACCGGCTCGGCCTGCGCGTGATCGACGGGATCGGTGCCACGGAGTTGTTGCACATCTTCATCTCCGCCGCCGGTGACGACATCCGGCCCGGCTCCACCGGGAAACCCGTGCCGGGCTACCGCGCCACCGTGCTCGACCCCGACGGCCTCGAGCTCGGCCCGGGTGAACCGGGTCGCCTCGGCGTGATCGGCCCGGTCGGCTGCCGCTACCTCGACGACGAGCGCCAGAAGGACTACGTGGTGAACGGCTGGAACGTCACCGGCGACGTCTTCCACCGCGACTCCGACGGCTACTTCCACTACCACGCCCGCAGCGACCACATGATCGTCTCTTCCGGCTACAACATCGGCGGCCCCGAGGTGGAGGAGGCCGTCGACACCCACCCCGACGTGCTGGAGTCCGCCGTCGTCGCGAAGCCCGACGACGAACGCGGCTCGGTCGTGTGCGCGTTCGTGGTGCTGCGGGAGGGCGTCGAGGGCGGCGCCGCGAAGGCCAAGGAGATCCAGGACCACGTGAAGCGGACCATCGCCCCCTACAAGTACCCGCGCGACGTGCGGTTCGTGGAAGCCTTGCCGCGCAACGCGAGCGGCAAGCTGCAGCGGTTCGCGCTCCGCAAGATCGTTGAGGACGAGGTGTCCGCGTGAAGATCGCGATCGTCGGCGGCGGGCCGGGTGGCCTGTACTTCGCCGCGTTGATGAAACAGCTGGACCCCGCGCACGACATCACCGTCTGGGAACGCAACGCGCCGGACGACACGTTCGGCTTCGGCGTGGTGTTCTCCGACGAGACTCTCGGCGGCATCGAGAACGCCGACCCGGAGTTCGCCGACGCGATGACGCGCCGGTTCGCGCGGTGGACCGACATCGACATCCACTACGGCGGCGAGACGCACACCGTTGGCGGGCAGGGGTTCGCCGCGATGAGCCGCAAGGAGCTGCTCGGCCTGTTGCAGCAGCGGTGCCGTGATCTCGGTGTGGTGGTGCATTTCTCGACGCCCGCGCCGGATGTCTCGTTCCTGCGCGGTGGTCACGACCTGGTGGTCGGAGCCGACGGTGTCAACTCGTCGGTGCGGCAGTCCTTTTCGGACGTGTTTCAGACCACTTTGGACCGTCGGCACAACAAGTACATGTGGCTGGGCACGGACCTGGTGTTCGAGGCGTTCCAGTTCTTCGTCAAGGACACCGAGTGGGGGACCGTGCAGGTCCACGGCTACCCCTACTCAGACGCCGGTTCGACGTTCATCGTCGAGATGCACGAGGACGTGTGGTGCCGGGCGGGGTTCGACACGGTCGAGGAGTTCGCGCCGGGTGAGTCCGACGAGCGTGCCGTTGACCGGATCCGTTCGCTGTTCGCCGAGGAGCTGGCCGGCCACGAGGTGTTCGCGAACAACTCGAAGTGGCTGAGCTTCACCACCGTGCGCAACGAGCGCTGGCACGACGGCAACCTGGTCCTCGTCGGCGACGCCGCCCACACCGCGCACTTCTCGATCGGCTCCGGCACGAAGCTGGCGATGGAGGACTCGCTCGCACTGGCCGCGTGCCTGCACGAACACGCCGACGTGGACACGGCGTTGACCGCCTACGAAGCCGAGCGCCGCCCGGTCGTGCTGTCGACGCAGCGTGCCGCGCAGGCGTCGCTGGAGTGGTTCGAGAACATCGGCATGTACGCGGGCCAGGAGGCGACCCGGTTCTGCTTCAACCTGCTGACGCGCTCCCGCCGCATCACCTACGACAACCTCCGCACCCGCGACTCGGAGTTCGCCGACCGCGTGGACGCGGCCTTCGCGGCGTCGGAGGGATGTGTGAGTGTCGCGCCGGCGATGTTTCAGCCGTTCCGGTTGGGGAACCTGGAGCTGAAGAACCGGGTGATCGTCTCACCGATGGACATGTACTCCGCCGTCGACGGCGTGCCGGGCGACTTCCACCTGGTGCACCTGGGCTCCAAGGCCATGGGCGGCGCGGGCCTGGTGATGACCGAGATGGTGTGCGTGTCTGCATCGGGCCGAATCACTCCGGGCTGCACGGGCTTGTGGACCGACGAGCAGCGCGACTCGTGGGAACGAATCGTGTCGTTCGTCCACACGCGGAGCACCGCCCGCATCGGCCTGCAACTGGGCCACTCCGGCCGCAAGGGCTCGACCCGCCTGATGTGGGAGGGCATGGACGAGCCGCTGCCAGACGGCAACTGGCCGGTCGTGGGCCCGTCACCCCTGCCGTACGGACCGGGCTCCCCGGTCCCGCGCGAGCTCGACCGCGCCGAGATGGACCGAATTGTCGGTGAGTTCGTCGCTGCCGCGCGCCGCGGTGCTGCTTGTGGGTTCGACCTGCTCGAACTGCACTGCGCTCACGGCTACCTGCTGTCGTCGTTCCTCTCGCCTCTCACGAACCAGCGAACCGACGCGTACGGCGGCTCTGTGGAGAACCGCCTGCGGTACCCGCTGGAGGTGTTCGAGGCGGTCCGTGCGGAGTGGCCCGCCGACCGCCCGATGATCGTGCGCATCTCGGCCACCGACTGGGCCCCCGACGGCAACACCGAGCACGACGCGGTCGAGATCGCCCGCGCGTTCATCGCGGCCGGCGCCGACGCCATCGACGTGTCCTCGGGTCAGGTGACTGCTCTTGAACGTCCGGCGTACGGCCGCTCGTACCAGACGCCGTTCGCCGACCGGATCCGTCACGAGGCCGCCGCGGGTACCGGTGCTGCGGTGATCGCGGTAGGGGCGATCGCCTCTTACGACGACGTGAACTCGATCCTGCTGGCTGGGCGTGCGGATCTTTGTGCGATCGGACGGACGCACCTTTACGACCCGCACTGGACGTTGCACGCGGCGGCGGAGCAGTCCTATCCCGTGGACTGGCCCGTGCAGTACCAGGCGGGGAGCCGGAAGCCGCCTTCGTCGCGGACGGATGCGGTGCGGCCGCGGTTGTCGTTGTTGCGGGCGGAGGAGTCGGATCGGAACGTTCATCTGCGGTGGAGGCCGCGGCGGGAGGTGGCGGTCCGTTGGTGATGATGGGTTCTGTGGCTTCAGTGCTGACCAAAATCAGCCCGCCGCACCGCACGGCCGTCAGCACCGCCCCGCTCGCCCACCCGCGCCACTAGGCCGATCGGGTGTTGTGCCGCAGATCCGAACGGGCGGCGCGTAACACCCCGATACCACCACCGACTCCCTTACACCGGGACCCGCTTCCCGTGGACGGAGGTGTCGGCCGATGGCGTCCCACCTGCTCGTGCGCCCCGACGACCACCTCGTCGTCGGCGTGCGGTGGTCCAATTTCACGAGCGAGACAGAGTCCGGCGTGCCGGTGCTGACCGCGTCCGCCGGAGCCAGGCTGGAGGTGTTGTTCCCGCCCCAGCACGTGGGCGAGGAGGCCTCGCCGCCCGGTTCCGCCGCCCCCGTGCAGCTGTCGAACGGGGCCGGGGGCACGGTGCCCGCCTGGCGGGGTGTGCTGTCGGCAGGCAGTCAGGTCACAGTCGACGTTCCCGCAGGTACACGCGTCCCGTTGACCGCACAGGGCGTGCTCGCCGCGCTCAAGGCCAATCCCGTGGTGGCCGCGGCTGTCGAGCTCCCGTGGCGGCTGCTCCTCGGTCCCGCCGGCCCGGTCACGTGCCGCCACCCGGTCAGCCCCGTGACGTCCGCCGAGGTCAGCGGGATGTGGCGGACCCGGCTCACCGCCGACCAGGTGCGCGCGACCGACCGGCAGCGTGCGGACACGGCCGACCCGGCGTTCGCCCCTGGCAACTCGCTGACGCTGGCGCGCGACGGTCGGTTGCGGGTGTTCGACGAGAGCAACCAGAAGCCCGCGGCGGTGCAGCGGCTCGAGCTCAGCACGGTGGGTGGCACGCTCGACGTGGTCGGGACGTGGCCCAATTTCGAGTGGGAGCACCACGCCGTGCTCGGCAGGGACATGCACGTGCGCACGTTGGCGCGCGGCGTGCTCTACCCGTTGGGGCACCGGGCTCAGTTCGTGCAGGTGTTCACCAGGACGTTCGACCCGGCGGCGGGCGGGGCGGCTGTCGTGCGGGCGACGCGGGTGCTGACCGTGGTCGAACCGGTGAGGCGCGCGCCGAGCGACGGTGTGTTGCGGCGCGGGTTTCCGTTGGGGGACGTGGAGATCACGACGGCATCGATAGCGGATTTGGCGCCACCCAACCACTTCACCACAGCGTTGCCGGGTGCGGGGAACGTGCTGACGCACTTCTGGCCCACCACGCTCACCGGGCAGGTGGTGCAGTTCGGGGTGCGGGCGGGTGGGGTGAGCTTCCGGTTGCCGTTGCTGTTCGTCGAGGACCGGCGGCCCGCGGTCGACACGCTGGCCAGTCCCGAGCTCGCGCGGCGGCTCGCGGCCGACTACGGGACGAGCCGGGCGGCGTTGCCGGGGGCGGTGCTGGATCTGGTCAAGGCGCCGCAGCGGGCTGCGGGTGATGTGCACGAGGTGCATTCGATCACAGTGGGCGGGCTCGGCGAGGTGCGTGACGGGTACCGGCCGGTGCTGACCGAGCTGGAACTGGCGCTGCCTGCGTTGCGGGTGTTGCGCGGCGACAACGCGGTGTCGAAGGTGCGGTTCGCGCAGAAGTACCTGCAGAGCGCGGCCGAGGACGTCGTGCTGGAGATGCTGCCCGCGCAGGGGCGGGACATCGATTTCTCCCGCAACGCGGACTCCTCCGGTGGGCTGGTCGCGTTGAAGTACGCCACCAACGCCATCTCCCGCACGCTCGGGCCCGTCAGCCTGCAGGCGCTGCCGAACCCGGCGACCGGGCTGATCGACCCCTCCAGCCTGTTCCCGTCCGACGCGGCGACGTTGCTCGGGATGTCGCTGAAGTCGTTGCTGCACCAGCTGAAACGGCCGCCGCAGATCACGTCGGTCCCGATTCCCGGGTCGCCGCCGGAGATCCGGTTGCGGTGGACCGACGTGACGCTCAAGTCGGTCGGGCCGTTCATCGCGCGGCCGTCGACTCGGCTCGACCTCGACGTCGGCACGAACGAGAAGGTGTGCACGGTCAAGGACTTCGCGTTCGAGCTGCCGCCCGGACCGAAGGCCGTGCTGCGGCTGACTTTCGCCGAGATGAAGTTCACCCAGCGCGGCGGCAGCGCGCCCTCGGTGGACGTGCGCGGGGTGAAGGCCGAGTTCCTGGGCGCGTTGCAACTGCTGGAGAAGCTCCAGGACGCTGTCGACTTCGGCGCGGCCGGCAAGCTGCTCGACGTGTCGCCGACCGGGATCAGGGTCCGGTACGCGCTGCCGCTGGCACCGATCGCGGCCGGTGTGTTCGTGATGCGCAACATCGCTTTCTCGGCACGCATCGACATCCCGTTCACCGGCGGACCGGTGGTTGTCGCGCTGGGGTTCGCGAGCCGCGCCAACCCGTTCCAGCTCAGCGTCATGATGTTCGGCGGCGGCGGGTACGTCGAGATCGAGCTCGACCGGGACGGGCTGCGGCTGTTCGAGATCGCGCTGGAGTTCGGCGCGTTCGTCGCGGTGGACTTCGTCATCGCGTCCGGTGAGGTCCACGCGCTGGGCGGAGTGCGGTTCGCGCTCGAACGCGGGGGAGCGGTGACGTTGACCGGGTACCTGCGCATCGGCGGGTGCGTCGAGGTGCTCGGGCTGATCTCGGTGTCGATCGAGCTGTGCCTGTCGATGACCTACCAGGCGCAACGCAAGGCGCTGGTCGGCCGGGCGACGCTGGTGATCGAGATCGACCTGACGCTGTGGTCGGACAGCGTCGAGCTGGACAGCGGCGAGTGGGTGCTGGCGGGCGGGAGCGGTCCCCAGATGCACCCGCTGGACGACGTGGGGGCACTCGACGCGCTGGCGCAGTGGCGGGAGTACCGGGCCGCGTTCGCCGACGAGTCCGGCAACGACAACCAGATCATGCTTGCCGCGCAAGGGGAAACCACGCCGCCGCACGAGTTCCGCGTCGTGTTCCACGCCACCGTGGCACACCAGGCGGGCCGGGTCGCGTGGAGCCCGGACGACCGGTGGGTCGTGGTCGGTGCCGGGCGCCTCGGTGACGACCCGCTCGGGATCACCGTGCTGGACGCCCAGACCGGTCAGGAGCGCTGGCGCGTCGACGACCTGTGGTGCCTGGAGATCGCCGTGTCGCCCGACGCGAAACGGATCGCGGTGAGCACCGGCGACGCGCGCATCTGCGTGCTCGACGCCGAGACGGGACAACTGCGGTGGAGCGTGCCCGGTCAGGGGCGCCCGCGGTTCAGCCCGGACTCGAAGCTGCTCGGAGTTGTCAGCGACTCGGTGTTCGTGCTCGACGCCGACTCCGGTGTCCTGCTGCACCGGCAGGGCCGCTGCCTCGCGTCACCGGTTTTCAGCGCCGATTCGGCCCGGCTCTGCACGGGCACGCCGTCGTTGGTGGACAGCCGGAGCGGCGTGGCGGTGTGGCAGATGAACGAGCACGACGGGTTCGCGTCGGCTTGCGCGTTCACCGAGGACGGCGGCGTGCTCGTGGCGAGCGGGCGGTTCGGCACGGTCATCGAGTACGCGCCGGGGCTCGTCGGCGGGGTGATCACCGAACGGTCCCGTGTCAGCGCTCCCGAGCTGCTGAGGGCGAGCAATCGGGCCGCCGACACCATCCGCTTCAGCCCTGACCGGCGGGTGCTCGCGGCCATCTCGCAGGTCGCGCTCTTCCGGCACACCCTGAGCCTCATCGATGTCGCGAGCGGACAGACGCTGACCGGAATGCAGTTGCCGTTGATTCCCGCCGCAACGGCCATGTCGTTCCGGCCCGACGGCGGTGAGTTCGCGGTCAACGCCCTCGGCCTGCGCCCCGGTGTGATGGTGCTGGACACCCGGACCGGCGCGGTGGTGTGGCAGGACCGGCAGCCGATCGCCGACCTGGCGTTCAGCGGCGACGGGGCACGGGTCGTCGCGTGCGGGGTGGACTTCGTGCGGGTCTACGAGACCGGCAACGCCGTTCGTGCCCGCCAGGACTGCGGCGGTCCGGTGACGGTCGTGGCCACCGCGGCGGGCGTCGTGGCGGCGGTGTCGACCCGCGACGAGGCGGTTCTCACGGTCTTCCGCGCGAGCGGTCCGCTGCTCGAACGCGTGCACTCCGGGGTGATCACCTCGGTCGCGGTGAGCCCGGACGGCAGGGGAGTCGTGACCGGCAACACCGACGGCCGGTGCCGCCACTTCGGTGTCGGCACGGACAAGCGCTGGGTGGCGAAGCACCGCGGGCCGGTCAACGCCGTGGCGTTCAGCCGGGACGGGTTCGTCGCCACCGCGAGCAGCGACCGGTTCGCGCGGCTGTTCGACCAGGAGCCCGCGGACAGCGTCGACGACCACCAGCCCCGGTGGGCGCAGCAGCACCCCGCGGCGGTCACGCACGTCGTGGCCGGAACCGACTTCGTGGCCACCGCCGCGCAGGACCGCCGGATCCGTGTGCTCGACCTGGCGACGGGCGCGGTGCGGCACGAGTTCGACCACGACGCCCGGATCCGAGCGCTGACGGTGAGCGCGAACGGGATCATCGCGAGCGCCAGCGACGACGGCAGCGCGAGCGTGATCACCGGAGGGAACCGGCGCCGGATCGAGCACGACGGCCCGGTCGGCCTGGTGGCGGTGAACGGCGACGGATCACTGGTCGCCACGGCGGGACCGGACGTCCGCGTGTGGCGGGCCGACGGCACCCCGCTGCACAGGTTCACCCCCGCCGCACCGGTGACCGCGCTCGGGTTCGACGCGGACGGCGCGCTCGTGGTGGCGACCGAGCACCCGGTGGCACGGGTGCTGGATCCATTGAGCGGCACCGAGGTCGGCCGGTTGATCCACCCGAAACCGGTGCGGTGCCTGGCGTTCGGGTCAGGTGTCGTGACGGGGTGCGACGACCACGTGGTGCGGATGTTCGAGGTGCGGCCATGAGCGAGCTGCTGTGGGTGGCGGTCCCCAACGGTCTCAGGCCGACCGGCAAAGCCTCGCTCCGCGTGCTCGTCGTGCCCAGGCTCGCGGCCGGCAGCATCAGCGACTTCGGGCTCGACGACTGGCCGTCCACCCTCGTCAACGACGCGGGTTTCCAGCTGCGCACCCGCACCTCGGCCGGAGAAGCCGTTGCCACGCATCGGATCGAGCACGTCGCCCGCGCGCGGTCGAACGTGTGGACCGCGTTCTTCGGCGGTGACGCGGGACTGGTCAACGAGTGGGAGCAGAAGACCGTGCCCCCGCCGACGGTGTCGGGCACGTTCCAGGACGCGCGCAAGGCGGCGACAACCTTCCGCAAAGTCACGCGCGAGGGCGCGAAGAACGACCCCGGCGCCACGGATGCGTTGATCCGCACGGAGATCGCGGGCTGGGCCGCGCCGCTCCCGCAAGCGCCGCCGGCCGCGGTCGAGCCGCCCGTCCCCACGGCACCGGACTTCCACCGCACGGTGTCGACGCTGCGCGAGCACCCGGCCGTGCTGCTGGAGCTGGGGCTGGTGTTCGAGCTGCTGGTCGACGTCGCGGACCTCAAGCTGGGCGCACCGACCGGCGGCCGGGCGTTGTCCGTGCGGTGCGTCGACCCGCCGTTCCTGAGGGCGCTGGTCACCTCGCCGTGGACGCGCTACGAGCTGACCGACACGGTCTTCCGGCCCGCGGCCACGCCGGGGACGACGTCCGGGATCCGCGCCGGTGTGCTGGACCTGTCGGACTCCCGTTCGCTCACCGACCCGACCGCACCACCGGAACCCGGCCGGTGGGCGATCTCGACGTTCGACGTCGACGGGGTGGTCGGCGGGCTGCGTCAGGCCGCTCACGACAACGCGAAGAACCCGCCGCAGCACGCCACGATGCCGTCGATCCGCTCCGCCGGGTTCGCGGTGCTGCGGCCCGGACGGCAGGCGGACTTCGCGAACCGCCTGCACCTCGGCGACCTCCACCAGGCGGCGGACTCGATGGCCGACGCCGAGCTGACCGCGGACGACCTCGTGCTCGGCTACCGCGTGGACGTGCGGCGCGAGGGCTCGGCGTGGCGGTCGGTGTGCGAACGCGACGTGACCTACCGCGTCAACGACATCGACGTCGCCGCCGGACGCGAGGAAGGGCACATGAAGCCGTTCGCGGCCGTGCGCGGCGCGGACGGGGTGCTGCGGGCCGACGAGATCGTGCTGCGCTGGGACGGCTGGAGCCTCACGCTGCCCCGGCCGAACCTGCGCGCCGACACGCCTGGTTCCGCGCGCAATCCCGAGCACCCGCTGCCGTTCGACTTCGGCTGGAACTTCGCGATCCCTCCCGGACGGCTGCCCGCGCTGCGGTTCGCAGACCGCTACCAGCTGCGCGTGCGCGTCGCCGACATGGCGGGCGGCGGTCTCGGGCTCACCGAGCTGGACGGCAACGCGGCGGCCAGCGCGAGCGTCACCTACCGCAGGCACGACCCCGTGCAGCCGCCGGTGTTGCGCGGTCCAGCCACGTTCGCCGCTGGCGCCGCGCTCGACCGGCTGGTGGTCCGCAGCGACCGCGACCGCACCCCGGAGCAGCTCCACGCCGACGACCCGGACTACCCGCTCACCGAGACGCGGGAGCTGCACCCGCCGACCGTGTCGTTCACCCTCGTCGAACAGCACCGCATGCTCGACGCGCTGACCGACGAGCAGTCGTTCGCGCTGGCCCAACGGGCGATGCACGCCGATGCAACAGGAACCGGACTGCCCGACCCGGTCGCGAACGGCGTCATGGCCCACGTCCCCAAGGCACCCGGCGGGCCGCCCGCGCCACTCGGCGACGACAGCGACTGGGTGCCGCGCTGGCCCGACCGCAAGCCGAAGGTCGTGAAACTCGCCGCGCACACCGACCCGGCGGTCCCGGTGACGCTGCGCTGGCGGGACGCCAACACGCTCGAACTCACGCTCGCCAAGGCGGAGCAGGCCGTCGTCGAACTGTCGTCCACAATAGACGGAGAGCTGGAGAACCACCTCGCGATCCAGGACTTCCTCGCGAACCCGCCGATCTCACCGGACGACACCAAACGCGGCCGCAACCCCGTGGTGACCCCGCCCCGCCGGATCCTGGTCGTGCACGCGGTGAAACGCCCGCTCGCCGACCCGCACTGGACCACGCCGCTGGACGTCACCCGAGCCCACCACGACACCACGGCCGTCCTCAACACGGTCTTCCCGAAGGAAGGCCTCGACACCGACAGCACCGGGCGGCTCGACATCTCCGCGACGTGGACCGAGTTCGAGGACGTCGGCGCACAGGCGGGCCCCGGCGAACGGCAGGTCGTCGTCGAGCACCTGCACAGCGAGACCATCGCCCGCAGCGACGACCCGGTCACACGCATCCCGGTGCGGCACGAGTTCGGCGACACCAAACACCGCTGGATCACCTACACGCTGAACGCGCTCAGCCGCTTCCGGGAGTACTTCAAGGAAAGCGAGCCCCAGAGCGCGTTCGAGGCAAGGGTGACGCAGGGGCGGGTGAACGTGCTGTCGTCCGCACGGCCCAGCCCGCCCGCCGTGCTCGGCGTGACGCCCGCGTTCCGGTGGCAGCGCACCAGGCCGAGCCCGAACCGGATCGAGCACACGCGTCTGGGGCAACGGCTGCGCGTCGAGGTCGGGCGGCCGTGGTTCGAGACCGGTGAAGGGGAACAGCTCGCGGTGATCGTCGGACCGGGCGGCACGCGGACGGGCCGCGATCCGTTGTTCGGCACGCCTTCCGTCGCGACGGTCACGCCGGTCGACTGGTTCCGCACCCCGGGTGTGATCACGCAGCTGAACTTGCCGGAGACCGGTCAGCCGGTGACCGTGGTGCCGTATCCCGTCTCGCCGAACGGAGACCGCTGGCACGCCGACGTCGAGCTGTCCCTGCCCGCCACTGCTCAGTCCTACCACCCGTTCGTCAGCCTCGTGGTCGCCCGCTACCAGCCGGACAGCATCGCAGGCCTGCAACTGTCCACTGTGGTCACCGCTGACACCGTTCCGCTGATGCCCGACCGGCGCGTCGTCGTCGAGCGCAGCGGCAACCAGGTGCGCGTCACGGTCAGCGGTGTCTCGCCGGCACCGCTCAACCGGCTCGAGGTCGTGCTGGAGAGCTGTCCCGCCGGGATCGACGCGGAGAAGCTGGACCTGGTCTCCGACGACCCGGCCGTGCCCGCGTGGCGCAGGGTGAACGCCGTCGTCCGCGCCGCCGACGGCACCATCGCGCCGCTCACGTTGCCGGCGTCCGGCCGGGTGCGGTTGCGGCTGTGCGAGTCCGAGAACCTCCCCGGTGTCGCGGACACCGACGTCCCGAAGGACCTGACCCAGCGCACCGTGTTCGTGGACACGGTCCTGATCCCCGCGGATTGGCAGTCATGAGCGCCGGACGACAGGTCAACGCGACGGCCCTGACCCAGCCGGGATCCAGGGTGTCGTGGGCGCCGGACTCCTCGCGGTTGGCGATCGCCGCCGCACAGCCCGGCGCGTGGATCGGTGACTTCAACACCGTCGGCGTCCTCACCACGCTGCCCGCGGAACCCGGCCCGCCCGGCTGGTCGGTGACGAACTGCGGCCCGGTGCACGACGTCGCCTTCAGCCCGGACGGCCAGTCGATCGCGGTCGCGGGCGCGATGACCGGTGTGGTGAGCGCGCAGACCGGCGCGCTGCGCTTCGGGTTCCAGGGCATCTGGGGGGAGAGCACGGCCTTCAGCCCGAACGGACGGCGCGCCGCGTGGTGGGGCACCGACGTGTTCCACGGGATGCGGCAGATCCTCTGGGCCGCCGACGTCGCCACCGGGCAGCAGATCGGTCCGTGGGAGTGGCAGAGCGGCCGCGCCCAGGTGGTGTTCAGCCCCGACTCGCGCTGGATCGCCGCACCGGGAGGTACCGGCATCGCGTTGGTCGACCTCGACAACCCGCAGGGCATGGGTGTCGTGTCGATCGACCGCGGCACGTTGAACGTCGCCTTCAGCCCGGACGGGAAGTGGCTCGCGGCGGGGTGCTGGGACGGGACGATCCGGCTCTACTCCTTCCCCGACCTCGTGCCGGGGCCCGTGGTGCGGCCTCACCCCGAACTCCAGGTGGGCGGGGTGGTGTTCACCCCGGACTCGCGGTGGGTGGCGGGCGTGGTCGAGCCGGGCGTCGGCCTGTACCGGGTGAGCGACGGCACGCCGCGGTTCCCCGCACTGGCCGACGTGCCGGAGGCGAGCAAGGTCGTCTTCAGCCCCGACCTGCGGCGGATGGCGGTGAACCAGACCGTCGGCAACCCGTCGATCTCCGGTTTCGTCGTGCTGGACGCGGCCACCGGCGCCCCGCTGTGGCAGGCCACCGCGTCCGACCGGGTGCGCGACGTCGAGTTCAGCCCGGACGGCAGGCTGATCGCCGCGTGCGGTGCCAACGCCGACCTGACCGGGTTCGTGCGCGTCCACGAGACCGGTCTCGAAGTGTCCCGGCAGAAGGTCGGCGCCATCACGGTGATCGAGATGTCACCGGCGGGAACGCCGTTCGTGGCGGTCGCCGACGACAACTCCTCGGTGACCGTGCTCGCCGCCGAGAGCGGTGTGGCCGTGGCGCGCAAACCCGTGCCGGGCGGTGTGTCCGCGCTCGGGTTCGCCGACCACAGCCAGTCGGTCGTGGTCGGCGGAACGAGCGGTGCGCGGCTGTTCTCCGTCGTCGGTGACCGGTCGTGGAAGGTCGAGCAGATCGGCGTGGTCAACGGGCTCGCGGTCGGAGGGACCGCGGGGGAGTGGATCGCTGTCGCGAGTGGACGGACGGCCCGCTTGCTGCGCAGCCTCGACGGCGGCACCCGGTGGGCGAACCCGGTGACCCACCCGCAGACCGTCACCCGTGTCGCGATCAGCCCCGACGGACGGTGGGTGGCCACCGGATGCGTCGACCGCAGGACGCGGTTGTTCAACGCCGAGACCGGCGCCGAGGTGATGTCGGTCGAGGGCGACGGCAAGGTGTTCGACCTCGCGTTCGGTGCCGTGCTGGTCACCGCGAACGAGGACGGCGCGGTCACGATCATCGACCCCGTCGCGCCGGCCGTGCGGGCGCGCGTCACCCGCAACTTCGCCTGCTCCCTGGTCGCCTTGAGCCAGGACGGGACGCTGCTCGCGACGGCGTGGGCGGACAACCTCGTGCTGGTCCACGACATCACCGGGCAACCGGCGGAAGTGCGCAGGCTGACCACGACGAGTCCGGTGACCAGCCTGGGTTTCGCGGTGGGCGGCACCGCGCTGTGCGTGGCGTCCGGTGGTCCGGCGATCGTGGTGAGCGACGTGCGGACAGGGCAGGACCTGGTGGTGCTGCGGCACCCGAAACCGGTGCGGGACTTCGCCTTCAGCGCGGACGGCGCGTTGCTGGCGACCGCGTGCGAGGACGACGTCGTCCGGGTCTTCGCCGCGGGCACGCCGTGACCGCGGTGGCGGTGGTGCGGACCGAGGTGGCACTGCCGTTCCCGGTCGGCACCGTCGCCTGGCACCCGTCGGGCCAGTGGCTCGTCGTGGGCGCGCCGGGTTCGTCCGGTGGGGTGGCGCGGGTCGATGTCGCCACGGGATCGCTGCGCTGGCACGTGTCCGGCGACCGCGGCGTGACCAGCGTGGCGGTCCGGGCGGATGGACGCGTCGCGGTGTCCGAGTCGACAGGTCGGGTGAAGCTCCTGGTCGGCTCGACCGGCGACACGATCTTCGACCTGGCCGGCACCGGCGTCGTGCGCTACAGCCCGGACGGCGGCCTGCTGGTCCACCCGAACGGCGCCTCTCGCACGGTGCTGGTCGACGTGGCGACCGGGCAGCTCGTGCGCGATGTCGGTGACGGGACCGCCAAGACCGCGTTCAGCCCCGACTCGAGGACGCTCGCGGTCGCCGAGAGCTCGCGCCTGCTGCTGTGGGATCTGGCGAGCGGCGCGTTGCGGGCGACCACACCGCTGACCTTCCTGCCGACGGACATGTCGTTCCGCAACGACGACAACAGGTTCGTGCTGTGCCGCGGCCACAACGTCACGATCGCTGATCGTGTTACCGGCGCGGTGGTGGCGACCCCGACGCTCGACCTGCCCAACACGGCCCTCGACCCGATCCGGCCGCGGCGGATCAGTCCGGACGGACGCACGATCGCCGCGCTCATGACGCGCGGTGTCGTCGTCGGCAGGGTCGATGACGGACAGCGGTTGTGCTTCACCGAGTTCGGTGGTGGGGACTTCCGCTTCACCGGCTCGCTCTCGTTCAGCCCGAAGGGCACTCGTCTCGCCGTCGACCGCAGGTTCGGCGTCGCGGAGGGGGAACCGCGCCACGGCGTCGCGGTGCTCGACACCCGTACGGGCGTGGTGCTGTGGCAGGACCTCCGTGACGACGTGCGGGTCGTGGCCCACAGCCCGGACGGCTCCCAGCTCGCGGCGGGCGGCAACACGTTCCTGCGGCTCTACGACACCCGCCAGCTCGAACTCTCCCGACGCCGGGTGCGCGGCAAGATCTTCCAGGTCGCGGCCGGTGCCGGACGGGTCGCCACGGCGGACGACGAGTCCACCGCGACCGCTGTCGACGCCACGACCGGAGCGGTGCTGATGGAACGGTCGCACACGGGCAAGCTGACGTCGATCGCGATGAGCGACGACGGTCAGCACGTGGTCACGGGCAGCACCGCGCGGCTGGTGCACCTGTTCACCGCCGAGAAGGGCGTGCCGGTGTGGGCGGCGACGCTCGGTGGCGCGGTGAACGACGTCGCGATCAGCGGCCGGCGGGTCGCCGTGGCATGCGCCGACCGCACCGCCCGTCTCTACGACCGCGACGCCGGCGCTGACCCAGCGCAACAGAGTCCACTGTGGAGTCACACGCACCCGCAGTCGGTCACGGCCGTCGCGTTGGGCGCGCACCACGTGGCCACGGCGTGCAACGACCACGTCACGAGAATCCTCGACCTCCGCGACGGCACCGAACTGCACCGGATCTCCCACCCGAACGGCAAGGCGTCCGGGATCGCGTTCAGCGGCGATCTGCTGGCCGTCGGCGTCACCGACGGCACGGCGCGGGTCGTCGACGCGGCCACCGGCACGACACTGCGCCAGGTCACGCACCCCAGCGACGTCGTGGCGGTGGCGATCAGCGCGGACGGCACGCTCGCGACCGCGGGCGCGGAACAGGCCGTCCGGCTGTGGAACGCCACCGGCGTGCTGCTGCACACGCTCCCTCAGACCAGCCCGGTCACGGCGTTGAGCTTCCACCCGGACCGGTCGCTGGCGATCGCGACCGAGTCCGGCCTGGTGTCGATCGTCGACCCGGACGGCGCCCCGGCCGGTCGCATCGCCCATCCGGCCGTCGTGCGGCACCTCGCCCACAGCGCCGACGGAGGGGTGCTGGCCACCGCGTGCGACGACGAGCACGTCCGAACGTTCACCACGATCCCGTTGTGAGAGGAACCGCGATGATCGAACCGTTCGAGGACTTCCGCAAGGCGCTGTCGTCCGTCAGGTACGCCTCGTTGCAGGAGAGCAGCAGCGAGGTGAAACCGGACAACGACTCGTTCGACGAGATGCGCGAGTTCCTGGTCAGCCGCTACGACGGCGTGGACGTGCGGCACAGCTTCGTCGAACCCGGCGGTGAGGTCGTCGACTGCGTGCCGGTCGAGCAGCAGGTCGCGTTGCGCGACGGCAGTGATGTTCCCGAGCCGCCCGACCCGCCCGCCGAGCTGGCCGGTGGCGACCACGACGATCCAGGTCCCGGCGAGAGCAGGCCGATCCCGCCGCCGCTGAGCCCCGAGAGCTACGACGAGCACGGCAACCAGAGGTGGTGCCCGCCCGGCACGGTTCCGGTGCTGCGCCACACCCTCGAACGGCTCGCGAACGATCACTCCACTCTGGACGAGTTCCTGATCGGACCGAAAGCCGCGGGCAACCCCAGGCGCCACGCCGCGGCCAAGCAGGACACCCCCAACCTCGGCGGGGCCAGCGACGTCAACACCTGGACGCCCAACCTGATCCCGCCGCAGCTGCTGTCGTCGGCGTCGCAGCAGTGGTACTCGACGGGGATCCAGCCGTTCGCCACCTTCCAGAGCGTGGAGTGCGGCTGGCGGGCCGGGATCATCGACGCCCCGGCGAACGTGGTGCACGACTCGGCGCCGCGCCTGTTCGTGTTCTACACCCGCGACGACTACAAGGCGGGCCAGAGCTTCTACAACGACTACAACCCCGCAGGCGGTTTCGCGTACACCCCCGGCACCGCTCACGTCCTGCACGGCGCGCTCACGACGTCGACGTTCGGTGGTCAGCAGTGGCACGTGCGGATGGGTTTCACGCTCACGCAGGGCAGGTGGTGGTTCCACGCCAGCGGTGTGTGGGTCGGCTCCTACCCGGCGAGCCTGTTCTCCAACGGAACGCTCGGCTCCGGCGCGAACACGGCGTCGTTCGGCGGCGAGACCACCGCGGGGTTCGGCGTGTTCCCGACGATGGGGTCGGGGAGGTTCCCGAACGAGGGCTTCGGCAAGGCTGCCTACCAGCGGTTGATCGGCGTGAACAACACGGCGGGCATCCCCGTCGCGGCGCAGCTCGTGCCGGGGCAGGTCTCACCGGCCTGCTACAACGTCTCGATCGCGTCGAGCGCGGACAGTGCGTGGGGCAGCCACATCTTCTTCGGCGGGCCCGGCGGGCTGAGCTGTCCGTAGGCCCGGCCCGGCAGTCGGTCAGGAATCGAGAAGCACCGGCTGCCGGGCCGCACCTACCGTTTCCGGCATGACCTCAATCGACGCGATCATCCTCGAAGTGGCCGACCTCGCGGCCGCCGAACGCTTCTACGCCAAGGCTTTCGGCCTCGGTCCCCAGCTGCGCCTGCGCGAGTCGCAGGAACCGACGACCGGCTTCCGCGGCTTCACCCTGTCCCTCGTCGTGTCGCAGCCCGCCGACGTCAAGGCCCTGGTCGGCGCCGCGGTGGACGCCGGTGCCGCGGTGCTCAAGCCCGTCGCGAAGTCCATGTGGGGCTGGGGCGGTGTCGTGCAGGCTCCCGACGGCACCATCTGGAAGATCGCGACCTCGGCGAAGAAGGACACCGGCCCCGCCACCGGGCAGATCGACGACGTCGTGCTGCTGCTGGGCGTCACCGACGTGGCGGCGACCAAGCAGTGCTACCTCGACCAGGGCTTCACGGTGGAGAAGAGCTTCGGCCGCATGTACGTCCAGTTCGCGTCCTCGGGTCCGGTGAAGCTGGGCCTGTACCGGCGGAAGGCGCTCGCCAAGGACGCCGGCGTGTCTCCGGAGGGCTCCGGATCGCACCGGATCGTCGTGAGTGGTGCGACCTCGTTCACCGACCCGGACGGGTTCGCCTGGACCGGGCAGCCGGTCGGCCACCTCGGCGCCTGATCCGGGGCCTCAGCCGGACGACCGGTCGTCGGCGGCAGCGGTCTGGGTGAGCACCGCGACTGTCTGCTCCAGCCCGCGCTGCACCTCGTCGCCCTGCGCCTCCCGCACGCTGTGCAGGCTCACGGTGATGCGCGACCGTCCCGGCGACAGCTCCTCGACCTGGAGCTCGCCGTGGTAGTCGTCCGGCCCCTCGGCACCCCACTCGAGCGTGCGCCGTTGCGCGTCCGGCCGCACCCACGCCTCGCCCTCGACGTGGTGGCCGTGCACCTCGGCCTCCACGTGGACCTGGTCACCGCCCTCGGGTTCGGCGGCCGTCATCTGCGGGAAGTAGCGCGGCAGGTTCCTCGGTTCGGCGAGGAACCCGAACAGCGTGTCGGCGGGGATGTCGGCCTCAGCCGTGTGCGTGTAGGTCGTCATGGCGGTCCGGGTACCCGGACGTCTGGGCGGCGAACACGTCACGGGTCCTCGTCACCTGCTCGTGCCAGCCGCGCTGGTCACGCCGGAACACCGGGACGACGAACGCGCCGAGGACGAACCAGGCCACGACGACGAGGTCGAACCTGCCGATGCCGATGATCGGCGACACCACGACCGCGTAGGCCACCAGACCGGTGACGCCGAGGATTTCCCGCAACGCGAGCTGCACCGGGTTCGCCCGCGAGCCGTCCTCGGCGCGGATCCGGTAGCCCAGCAGCACTCCGCCGACGGTGTTCCCGCCGGCCACCGCCGGCACCACGACGCGGAACACGACCAGCACGCCCACCGCCCACCGCGGATCGGAGTGCAGGAACAGCTTCGCGATCACGATCACCAGCACGAGCTCGGCGACCAGCCCGAGCAGCCTGCGGGGCACGGTCACGGTGCCGGCGGGCGCGGCCGAGTCGTCCGGGTGCGGCACCCTCGGCACCACCAGCGCGGCCGGTGCCACCATCCACCCCAGCAACGCGCCGAAGGTGTTCGACATCAGGTCGTCCACGTCGGCGATCCGGTACGGGCAGGGGTAGTAGCCGAGGTTGCCGGTGTACTGGACCACCTCCACGGCCAACGACAGACCGAGGCCGATCGCGACGACGGCGAACGCCCCCTTGCCGTACGCCTTGCGCAGCACCACCCCCAGCGGGACGAACAGCGCGACGTTGAACAACTGCTGGAGGAACGCCTGCGAGGTCACCATCGCCGTGATGCCGGAACGCCCGTACGCCGCGAGGTTGTTGTTCATGTCCGTCCACCACTGGAACGGCACCGTCGAGAGCATCTGCTCGCCGCGGCACACCTGCGAGGCCGGGAACGGCAAGAAGATCAACGCCAGCGCCACGAGCCCGTAGAGGAGCAGCCCGTACAGCACGAACGCCCGCCGCGGTTCGACTCGCCCGAACCGGTAGTAGTGCAACGCCGCGAGGGGAACGAGCACCAGCAGCCCTGTGCCCACGAACGCCGCGAATCCCGTTCGAGCGGTCTCCCAGTACGACACGATCATGCGGCTTTGTGCCCGTTCCCGTCACCTGGCCAAACCACGTCCGGTGAAGATGCGTCGGACGGCGGCAGCGGATACCGCCGTCGGTCCGAGGTTTGAAGCGGCCGAACGCGGGTACGCGTGCTCTGTGCGAACGCGTCGATGGGCGGTGTTGATCGGCTTGGGGGCGGTGCTGCTCGCCGTGGTGCTGATCGGGGTCCGGCCCAAGACACCGGGACAGTTCCGGTCCACTGTGGAGACGAGCGTGCAGAACGCGGTGTCCTCGGTCGGCACCGCCCGCGTCACCGGGCAGACGGCCCTGAGAGGCAACACGTTCGGACCATATGAGTCCACTGTCCTCGAAGACGCGCGCAAGAGCGTGGCGACCGCGATCTCGGACATCGCGGAGTCGTCGGTGCCCGATGAGAGCTCACGGGACCTGCGGGACGAGGTGTTGCCGCTGCTGCAGGATTCCGCCCGCCTGCTCGGTGACCTCGACGCCGGGCTCGAGGACGACGACCGGGCCGCGGCGACCGGTGCGGTGGACGGGCTCACCGCGGCAGGGGAGAAGCTCACGACGGTGCTGGAGGGCCTGCGGTGAAACGGTTCCTGGCCGTCACGCTCGGCATCCTCACCGCGATCGGCGGCTTCGTCGACATCGGTGACCTGGTCGCGAACTCCGAGACAGGTGCCAGGTTCGGCATGCGGCTCGCCTGGGTCGTGGTCGTCGGTGTGGTCGGCATCTGCCTCTACGCCGAGATGTCCGGCAGGGTCGCCGCGGTGAGCGGGCGTCCGGTGTTCGACCTCGTCCGCGAACGCCTCGGACCCCGTGCGGCCCTCGCGAACCTGGCCGGCTCCTACCTCGTCACGCTGCTCACGCTCAGCGCGGAGATCGGCGGTGTCGCGCTCGCGATCCAGCTGGCGACGAGCGTGCACTACCTGCTGTGGGTGCCGATTGTCGCGTTCGTCCTGTGGGTGGTCCTGTGGAAGGTGAAGTTCGAGCCCATGGAACGGGTGTTCGGCCTCGCCGGACTCTCGCTCGTGGTGTTCGTCGTGGCGTTCATCGCGCTCGACCCGCCGTGGGGCCAGCTCGGTGACCAGGTGACGAGTCCCGTCCCGCCGGCCACCGAGGACTGGGGGACCTACGGGTTCTTCGCCGTCGCGCTGTTCGCCGCCGCCATGACCCCGTACGAGGTGTTCTTCTTCTCCTCCGGTGGCGTCGAGGAGAAGTGGACGAGGCGCGACCTCGCGATCGAGCGCGTGAACGTGTTCATCGGCTTCCCGCTCGGGGGAATCCTGTCGCTGGCGATCATGGGCTGCGCCGCGGTGGTCTACGAGCCGCTCGGCGCCCAGGTGGACACCCTGGGCCAGACCGCGCTGCCGGTCGCCATGACGCTCGGCAAGCTCGGACTCGTCGTGGTGATCCTCGGCTTCTTCGCCGCGACCTTCGGCGCGGCGCTGGAAACGGGGCTGTCCGCCGGGTACACGGTCGCGCAGTACTTCGGCTGGCAGTGGGGCAAGCTCGTCCGCCCGCGCCAGGCCGCGCGCTTCCACACCGTCGTGCTGATCAGCGTGCTGCTCGGCGTCGCGCTGCTGCTCACCACGGCCGACCCGATCGCGATCACCGAGTACTCGCTGGTGTTCAGCGCGGTCGCACTGCCGTTGACGTACCTGCCGATCCTGCTCGTCGCCAACGACCGCGACTACCTGGGCGACCACGTCAACAGCCGCCTCACCAACGTGCTGGGCGTGACGTACCTGGTGATCATTCTGGTGGCGGCGATCGCGGCGATACCCCTGATGATCCTGACGGGAACGGGCTCTTGACTACTTCCCCTCGTGAACGCGGGGGATTCCTACGGCTCGCGCCGCGGGGTTTTCTGCTTCGTCGCCGACTGCCCGCCCGGAGGGTTCCGTTGAGGTCTTACACCGGCTCCACAGACTGTCACCGCCAGCCCGGCGGCCAGAATGTTACGTGCCGCGTTCACGTCCCGATCATGGGTCGCACCGCAGCCACAGGTCCACGTACGCACGTGCAACGGCATCGCCGCCGCGAGCGCGCCGCAGACCGAGCACAGCTTGGACGACGGAAACCAGCGATCCACCACGATCACTTCCCGCCCGTACCAGTCGGCTTTGTACTGCAACTGCTGCCGGAACTGCCGCCAGCCCGCATCATTGATGGCACGGGCGAGGCGGTGGTTGCCGACCATGTTGGACACCGCGAGATCCTCGATCACGAGCGTTTGGGTTTCACGCACGAGCCGAGTAGTGACCTTGTGCAGAAAGTCGGTACGCCGGTCGGCGATCCGGGCGTGCACACGGGCGACCTTGATGCGGGCTTTGGCCCGGTTGTTGCTGCCCTTCTGCTTGCGGCACAAGGAACGCTGCGCCTTCGCCAGCGCCGTCCGGTCGCGCCGCTCGTGCCGGGGATTGCTGATCTTCTCCCCGGTCGAGAGCACCAGAAGGTGATCAAGACCGACATCGATCCCCACCACCGCATCCGTCGCGGGCAACGGCCGTACGCTCGGATCCTCACACAGCAGGGACACGAACCAGCGACCAGCCGCGTCCCGCGACACCGTCACCGTCGAGGGCACCACGCCCTCTGGAAGCGGCTGGGACCAGCGGATGTCCAACGGCTCGGCCATCTTCGCCAGCGTCAGCGCACCGTCACGCCAGCGGAACGCCGACCGCGTGTACTCCGCACTGGCACGCGACCTCTTCCGCGACTTGAACCTCGGAAACCGAGCACGCCTCGCCCAGAAACTGCCGAACGCCGTCTGCAGATGCCGCAACGCCTGCTGCAACGGCACCGCCGACACCTCCGCCAGGAACGCCAGCTCCTCGGTGCGCTTCCAGACGCTCAGCAACGCCGACGTGGCCTCGTAGCCGACCCGTTCCCGACGCTGGGTCCACGCCTCGCTGCGGGCCTGCAGCGCCAGGTTGTACACCTTGCGGACACACCCGAACGTGCGCGACAACTCCACAGTCTGCGCTTCACTCGGATAGAAGCGGAACTTGAACGCCCGCCTCACCTGTCCGCCCACAGCCACAAACTACCAGTCCACTGTGGAACCCAATACGGCTGGGCGGCGGTCGCGACTTCGCTCTGGCAACGAAACAACTACTCCTGCCTACCCTGCTCCGCAGGGGGCCGATTCCTCCCCGCCCTGAAGGACGGGTCTCCTGGAGGTCTTCAGATGAGCACACCGCAGCCGCTGCGGGTCGACTTCGGCCTGCTGGACCGCCAGATCGTCGATCTGGACGGCTACCTCGTCGGCAAGGTCGACGACGTCGAGTTCGCCGTCACCGACGACGGCAGGCCGTTCGTGGCGGCGATCCTCGTCGGCAACTACGCGCTGGGCAGGCGCATCGGCGGCGTGATCGGCCGGTGGATGGCCGCCGTGGCACGGCGGCTGCACACCACCGGCGACCCGCGGCCGTTGCGCATCCCGTTCGAGCGGGTCGCGGAGATCGGCAGCGCGGTCCGCCTCGACGTCCCGCGCGAGCTGCTAGACACCCCCGCGCTGGAGTTGTGGTTGCGCGACAACGTGATCGGACGCATTCCGGGAGCCTCTGATGCTGGCCAGTGACCTGCTGGGACTCGTGGTCCGCGACCGCGCGGGCCGCCCGCTCGGCCGGGTGGCCGACCTGCTGACCGAACTCGACGAGGACGGCAGGCAGCGGGTGGTCCGGGTGCTCGTGTCCCCGCGGTGGCGAGGACGCCTGCTCGGGTTCGAGCGGCCCGGCATCCAACCGCCGTGGCTGCTCGAACGGCTCGAGCGCGTGCTGCACCGCGGGACTCACGAGGTGGAGTGGGACGACGTCGACTGGTCCTCGGCTACCTGAGCTCGTAGGCGCGCAGGACCGTCTGCTGCACCGAGTTGTCCTCCGCGTCGGTCACCGTGGCGCGCAACGACACCGTGCGTGCGCCAGGAGGATGGTGCAGAACCGCGTCCCACCCCGTCGCGGACGGCACGAGCTGCACCGGGTACCACGTGGTTCCTTCGTCGTACGAGGCGAACACGGAGATGCCCATGACGATGGACGGCGGTGCGCCCGCGACCCGTTGCACGGACACCGGAACGCGGAACTCCTGGCCCGCCGGTGCCGTGTTGCGGTCGTCGACGGGTGGCGCGAACCGGACCACCTGCAACGGCAAGGAGATCTGCGTCGAGTCGTCGACATGGCCCGAGTGGAACGTCCACTCGGCGTTGATCCGCGACGACAGCGGTAGCGACGACTGCTCGGCGTCCACGACGAGCCGGTAACGGCCGGGTTCGGCCGGGACCTGGGCCCAGGCGCTCACGTTGCCGAACGGGATCGAGCCCGGCCCGATGAGCTCGTGGTCGCGGAACAACGACACCGTGCCGGTCATACCGGGCAGGTAACCCGAGTGGTCGGGCGACTGGTCGCCGTAGAACGGGATCTGGAAGAGCACCGTGTCGCCGTAGCGGTAGGCCGTGCTGTCCACGGGCGCGAGGCTCGGGCCGAACACGGAGGCGTTCCACCGTTCGGTGCGCGGACCAGCCGTCGGGTAGGTGGTGTTGGCGATCTGCTGCGACAGGAACATCTCGCCGTCGCTGGTGTAGGTGTTGAAGTACGTGTACCAGGTCCACGGCCCAGGCGAGCGATATTCGGTCCGCGTGCTGGGCAGCGGCACGGTCAGTGAGGTCCACGGCACGACGAACCAGCCGTCGGAGATGGGGGAGACCGTCTTGAGGGCGTGCTGCTTTCCGGTGCCTTGCACGGCGTTCCTGGTCTCGACAGCGGCGAGCTGGTCGTCGTGGACGGACCACTCCGGCGCGGGAACGTCGCCGACGGACGGGAACACGAGGTGGTAGGTGTCCTTTTCGGACACGAGCACCGTGCCGAACGTGCTGCGGCACTTCGCGCCGATCTCGTCCTTCGCCGGTGCGACGCGCAGGTCGGCGAGCCGCGGTGCCGAGGCGCTGAACATCACCTTGCCCGCGGGCGTGTCGCAGGCCAGCGTGATGGTGCCGCCCAGGTCGGTGCTCCCGGTCCGGTCCACGGTGACCTGGGACGGACGGGCGGTTCTCGCGTCGAGGGCGAACGTGCTGTTCCTGCCGACTGAAACGAACCGCACGACCGCGGACACCTGCCAAGTGTCCGGCTTCGCTCCCGGCTCGAAGACGTTGGTGGCCAGCAGGTGCCGTCCCGCCGGAACCCGTGCCGAGAGTCGTCCGTCCTCGCGCTGGACGAACTGGCAGCGCTCGCCGGTGTCGAGGCTGACGCAGATCGGGTAGCCCGTCACGCGCTTGCCCGCGCTGTCGAGCGTCACGAGGTCGATGACGTGGTGCGGCACGGCCTCCTTGGTGAGTGCGACCGGGATCCGGACGACGTCGTCCACAGAGGACCCCACGAGCCAGCCGCCGTAGTTGCCGGGCGGTGCGGACGCCTGCGTGCGGGCCCGCACGGTGACCTGGGCGGTACCTGTGGCAGGGACCGTCACCTGGTCGGTGTCCGTGCCGAACATGCCTGCCGGGGCAGGGTTTCCGCTCGGGTCGCGCACGTCGAGGGCGAGCTTCAGGGTGACCGGTGCCGTTCCGGTGTTGTGCACGGTCACGACCTGCTGCTGGTCCCGCTCGTGCACCGGGCCGAAGCTCACCGCACCCGGCCTCGCGTAGGTGTGCTGGCGGACCAGCCGTGCGACGTCGACCCGCCCAGCACCCTGCGCGTACACGGTCTCGCCCGGCAGCGGCTTCGCGGTGCTCATGAGCGCGGCCTTCAGCTCCGGTGCCCGCCAGCCGGGGTGGCTCCCGGCCAGCACCGCGGCGGCCGCGGCGACGTGCGGCGCCGCCATCGACGTGCCCGAAGCCGTGGTGTAGCGGTCGTCCACCGGCGTGCCCATCTCGGTGTCCTTCGCCCGTGCCGCGGTGATGTCGACGCCGGGGGCGGTGATCTCGGGCTTGAGCAGACTGTCGAACGAGCGCGGACCGCGGGCGGAGAATCCGGCGACGACGTCCTGCTTGGTCACCGCGCCGACGGTCAGCGCCTCCCGTGCGGCGGCGGGGGAGCCCAGCACGGCCGGGTTGTTCCCGGCGGCGACGACGAACAACGCGCCGGTCTGCTTCGTGAGGCGGTCGACGGCGACCGACATGAGGTCGTCACCCGCGCTCGGCACGCTCGTGCCCAGGCTGAGGTTCACGACCCGCGCGCCGTTCTCCGCCGCCCACTCCATCCCCGCCACGACCCAGGAGACGAAGCCCGATCCCCAGTCGTCCAGCACCTTGCCGGCCAGCAGCGACGTGGCGGGCGCACCGCCGCGGAACCGGCCGTCCGACGCGGTTCCGGTGCCGCGGATGATCGAGGAGACGTGGGTGCCGTGGCCGTACCGGTCGGCCGTCCCGCTGGTGCTGCCGGTGAAGTCGCGTTCCGCCACGACCGCGCCGGCGAGATCGGGGTGGTTCACGTCCACGCCGGTGTCGAGTACCGCGACCTGCACTCCTTGACCGGTGTACCCGGCCGACCACGCCGCCGGCATGCCGATCTGCGGCATGCTCTCGTGCAGCGCGACCTGGACCTTGCGGTCGAGCCAGACCTTGGTGACGTCGGCGCCGGTCAGCTTCGGCCAGAGGTCCGCCGTCCGGGCTTTCGGCACCTGCACAGCGGATGCGGACAGGCTCGCGAGCCGTCGCGAGTTCCCCAGCACGGTCTTGTCGCCGTGCTGCACCACGAGCCGCAGCTCTTCACCCTGGGCGAGCAGTTGCGGCACGTCGAAGAGCTGCTCGTCGAGCTTGCCCGTCGCCACGAGCGGGGCCGCGTCGGACGGAATGACGTAGTGGTGCCCCGAAATCCCGTACTGCACGAACCGGATGCCATCCCGCCCGTTCCCCGGCTGCGGCACGTAGACCGCGGAGCCGCCGGGAATCTCGCGTTCCAGCACCTGGTCGCCGGTGACCAGCGTGACGGATCTGTCCTGTTCGGACGGTGGGGCCTGGCCGGGCGGTGCCGCGGCGGCGAGGGACATGATCAACCCGAACCCGGCCGCCAGCGTTCGAAGTCGTCGCATGTCGCCGGTCTACGTCACCCGGCGCCGCTCGGGAGGGGCCGGAACCGACTGGCCCCTTCCCTTCGTGCGGCCTATTGGTGTGGACCAATTCGGTGAGCACCGCTGGAGGTGGGTGACATGCCGAGATTCACTCGGTTCAGCCTGGACGGTGTCCAGAGGTTGAGCGCCGTGGACGGGTACCACTGGACGGACCCGTCGGTCACGCTCGTCCGCATCGACGCGAAAGGTGTTGTCCGGCAGGCGAGGTCGCTGGCCGAGAAACGCGCCATGCTCGTGGTCGCGTCCGAGAACGACCTCGTGCTGGCCGGCGGGCACGACGTGGTGGCCGTCGACGACCTCGTCGCGGCGCGTGCCGTGCTGGCCGGCTGGAGGAGGTGAGCTCAGTCGTACCTCGGCGGAGACGTCCAGGCGACGAAGTTCGCGAAGAGGGCGCCGAGGATCACGAAGCCCAGGATGATGCCCCACACCCAGTGCGCCTGGTCGTTGTCGGCCAGCGCGGCCTCGGTCACCTTGCCGTCCCGCAGGTCGTAGCGGACCGTCACGCGCTCGCCGGGTTCGCGTGCGGGCCCGTTCTCCGACAGGGTCGCGACCTGCTTCGAGCCGTCCGGGAGCCCGAACTCGACCTTGACCGAGACGCTCTTGCCCGACTTGAGGCGCTCCTGGACGGTGCCCTCGGTGCTGGCCCACGACTTCTGCTCGGTGGACGACTGGATCACGCCCACAAGGCCCCAGACCGCGCCCACCAGCAGGATCCCGGCCATGACCCGGCCGGCCCTCGACTTCAGCTTCGCCACCACGCCCCCCTCGTCCACAACATCGTTTCGCGGGCCTTCAACGTGACAGGTCAGTTCTCCGGAGGCGGCGCGCCCACGCCCCGGTACGCCATGCTCTGGCTGTAGACGATGCTGGTCGTGGTGCTGCCGAACGCCATCAGCTCGTCGACGACCTTCTCCAGGTGCGGCATCGACGTGGCGGCGACCTTGAGCGTGTAGCAGTCCTCGCCGGTCGTGCGCAGGCACTCCAGGATCTCGGTGCGTTCGGCGAGCAGCTTGTGCAGCGGCTGGTGCTGGTTGCCCGGGTACTTCAGGCGCACCACGGCCAGGACGCCGTAGCCGGCCTTCCCGAGGTCGACTCTCGCGTGGTAGCCGGTGATGACGCCGATGTTCTCGAGGCGCTTCACGCGTTCGGTGGTGGCCGAGGCGCTGAGGTTGACCCGGCGGCCGAGCTCGGTGATCGGGACCCTGCCGTCCTGCTGCAGCTCGGTCAGGATCGCCCAGTCCGTCAGGTCCAAGGTCTCGGTCATACGGGCAAGTTACCGTGAAATCCACGGCTTGAGGCTGGTTATGCCGTGAACAATCTCTTCACCGGCCGCTTCGGGGGTCCTAGTCTTGATCACGTGTTGATCGGCGTGAACGTCCCGAACTTCGGTCCCGGCACCAGCCCGGCCGTGCTGCGCGAGTGGGCGCGGACCGTGGAGGGCCTGGGCTTCGACCTGCTGATGATGTCCGACCACGTGGTGGTGACGCCCGACGTGGCCGAGCAGTACCCGGCACCGTTCTACGAGCCGTTCACGGCGCTGTCGTGGCTCGCGGGCGTGACCGAGCGGATCACCCTCGGCACGACCGTGCTGATCGCGCCGTACCGGCATCCGCTGCTGGTCGCGCGGATGGCGGCGAACCTGGCCGACCTGAGCGGCGGGCGGTTCGTGCTCGGGCTCGGAATCGGCTGGGCGCGCGAGGAGTTCGCCGCGCTGGGTGTGCCGTTCGAGCGTCGCGGCAAGCTCACCGACGAGCTGATCACGACCGTGCGCGAGGCGTGGCGGGACGAGGACTACCGCGCGGGCGACATCCCGATCTGGGTCGGCGGCCACAGCGACAGCGGCCTGCGCCGGGCGATCCGGCTCGGCGACGCCTGGCACCCGTTGCGGCAGACACCCCAGGTGTGGCGGGAAACGTTGGCACGGCTGGAAAGGCTTTCTGTCGAGGAGAACCGCCCACGGCCGGCACTTGCGCCACGCATCCTCTTGAGACTGACCGACCAGCCCCTCGCCGACCGCAGGCTGGGCGAAGGCACGCTCGAGCAGGTCGTGGGGGACCTGCGCCAACTGCGAGCGGACGGAGCGCACGCCGTGGTGCTCGACCCGTTCGTGGGCGATCCGGAGGAGACGCGGCGTCCGGACGTCGCCTGGGACGCACTGGCCGCGGTACGAAAGGACTTCAGGTGAACGAGCAACACTTGCGCCGGGCGATCGCACTGGCGGCCGAGGCACGCGAAGGCGGCAACCCGCCGTTCGGCTCGCTGCTGGTCAGCCCGGACGGCTCCGTGCTGGCGGAGGAACGCAACTCCACCATCACCGACGAGGACATCTCCGCCCACCCCGAGCTGAAGCTGGCCCGCTGGGCGGCCCGCTCACTGGACGCCGCCACCGCCGCCGGCACCACGATGTACACGAGCTGTGAGCCGTGCGGCATGTGCGCGGGCGCGCTGGCGCGGTCGGGCATCGGGCGCGTGGTGTTCGCGTTGTCGGGCGACCAGCTGAACGGCTTGAAGACGTCGGGCGGCTTCCCTGCCGTGCCCACCGACGGCCCTCATCTGTACGACGAGGCGAAGATGCCGGTCGAGGGCTACTACCCCTGACGGTTTGCCGCATCCGTGGCTGGGTAGGGAAAGTCCATGCGTCTGGGCGTACTGGACATCGGATCGAACTCGGCACAGCTGCAGGTGGTCGACGTCCGTGCGGGCGCACCACCTCTGCCGGCGCACTGCGTGAAGGAACCGACGCTGCTCGGCGAGGCGATCGACGCCGACGGCTCGATCGACGAGGCCGGCGTCGAACGAGCGGTGCGGGCGGTGAAGGACGCGGTCGCGGCCGCCTACCACCACGGCGTCGACCAGCTCTACACGTTCGTCACCTCCGCCATCAGGGACGCGACCAACCGCGAGGAGATCATCGACGAGATCCAGCGCGTGGTCGGCATCCGCCCGCAGTACCTGTCAGGCCAGCAGGAGGCCCGCCTGACCTACGTCGCCGCACACCGCTGGTACGGCTGGTCCGCTGGGCGCTTGCTGCTGCTGGACATCGGCGGCGGCTCGATGGAGATCGCCCTGGGCCGTGACGCCGAGCCCGAACTGGCCCTGTCGCTGCCCGTGGGCGCGGGCCGCCTGACACGAGCCTTCCTGCACCACGACCCACCACGCCCCGGCCAGCTCAAAGCGTTGCGGCGACACGTCCACGACACCCTCGCCGAGGTGGTCGACCGGCTGCGGTGGGAAAGCGTGCCGCAGCGCGTGGTCGCGACGTCCAAGACGTTCAAGCAGCTGGCCCGCCTGGCAGGAGCGCCGCCGCAGCGGGAAGGCCCGTTCGTCCGGCGCACTCTGCACGTTGGTGATGTCCGGGAGTGGATTCCTCGGTTGGCCAAGCTGTCGGCCAAGCAACGGGGGCGGCTGCGTGGGGTGTCCCAGCCTCGTGCGCGGCAGACCCTGGCCGGTGCCGTGGTGGCCCACTCGGCCATGTCGGCGTTGGGGGTCGAGCAGGTGCGGATCTGCCCGTGGGCGTTGCGGGAGGGGATCATGCTGCAGCACCTCGCGACGATGGCGGATGCGGAGGTGGCGTTGCCGTTGCAGCCGCTCGTTCGGCTGCCTGAGGCTGCTGGTGCCACGGTTACGCCGCTGCACGGGGATTCGGTGTAGGGCTCGGGTTTGGCGGCTCGGGGCGGTCGTGGGTGGGCGGCTCGGGTGCGGTGGCTTGGGTGCGGTGATTTGAGGGTGGGGTGTTGAGGACCGGTAGCTCGGAGTGAGTTGATGTGGTCCGGTAGCTCAGGTTTGGTATCGCCGGGGCGTTGTGCGGGGGCGTGGTGTTGCAGACCTGTTGCCGCCTGGTCGTGCCATGGGGCCGCCGCCGCACGCGTGGTGCCATGCGCGTGGTGCCGCCGGGTGGTGCGCCCATGGGCCAGGTGCCGTGGGTCTGGTGCTGTCGTTCCGCTCTCTCAGCTCCGGTACCGCAGGATCCCTTCGACCCCTTGCAGGAACGTCTCGCAGATCGGTGCCGGATCGGTGAGGCACCCCGCCGCCATCGCGCCGTCGCGCAGCATGACGAAGTGTCGTGCGGCGGGGCCGGGTGACCCTTCTCCGGTCTGTGCCAGCAGGTCTGTGACGGTGTCGAGGAACCACTGCCGGTGTGCGAGGACGGCCTGGTGCACCGGATGTTCGGGGTCGGGGTATTCCGCTGCGGCGTTGAGGAAGGCGCATCCTCGGAAGCCGTTCGAGCGGATGCCGTCGGCGATCGACCTCGCTACGGCCCGCAGGACTTCCGTTGCGTCTCGCATGGCGTTGCGGGCGGTTTCCACCTGGGTGCGGATCGCCTGGTCGGCGAAGTCCAGGTAGGCGACGAGCAGGTCTTCCTTGCCGGGGAAGTGGCGGTAGAAGGTCGCGCGGGTCACGGACGCCTCGGAAATGATCCGGTCGACGCCTACCGAGTGGAGGCCCTCCGAGTAGAACAGGCGGCTCGCTGTGGTGAGCAGTCGCGATCGCGCTTCGGACACGTGTCGTTCCCCTTCGTCGTGGTGGCCACGTTAGCAGATAGAACGTTCGGTCTTGACGCGGACGAGTGGTAGCTGCAATGGTCGACAGGGAGACCGAACGTTCTATCTACTCGGGAGAGAGTCATGAGCACCGTCGCCCTTCAGGACAGCGGGACCGCACTGCGGCGCCTGTACTTCGTCCGCTTCGCCTTCGCTCTGGTCTGGGCAGGCCTGCTGTTCGCGACGGCGTCCAGCCTCGGGCTGGTCAGCGTCGCGCTGCTGGTGCTGTACCCGGTGTTCGACGTGGCCGCCGCAATCGTCGACCTCCGCGCGTCGAAGGAGACGAGGGCAGGCGCCGGGCTCTACGGGAACGTCGCGATCAGCCTGCTGGCCGCCGCGGGTCTCGCCGTCGCCGCGTCGTCGGGGATCCCCGGTGTGCTGCGGGTGTGGGGTGCGTGGGCGATCGTGGCGGGACTGGTGCAGCTCGGCGTCGGTGTCGTGCGGCGGGGCATGGGTGGTCAGTGGCCGATGATCCTCAGCGGCGGGATCTCGGTTCTGGCGGGAACGTCGTTCATCCTCCAGGCCGGGGCGGACGGCGCGACGCTGGCGAACCTGGCAGGGTACGCGTTGATCGGTGGGATCTTCTTCCTGGTGTCGGCGGTGCGGTTGCGGCCTGGGGCGGCCAGCGGGCGTTGAGGGGGCGGTGGGGCGCGATC
>NZ_BBOJ01000003.1:0-470265 GCF_000974445.1 Lentzea aerocolonigenes | reverse complement strand
ACGCCACCCGGCTTCCCGTTACGCCACTCCCTCTTCCCGGCACACGACTCCGGTCAGCTCGTGGGCGGCACCGAAGCCGCGTCCACCGGCGGCGCGGCATCGGCCGGCGGCGCCCCGCTGCTGACCGACAACGTCACCGCGGTGCCCCAGAACGCGATCCCCTGCGGCGTCTGCGCCACCACCGCCCCAGGTGGCCGCGGCCAATTGACCTGCACGGTCGTCACCGGGTAGCCCGCCTCCCGCAGCACCGCCGTCGCCCGGCCTACGTCCGACCCGACCACGTCCGGCACGTGGCGAGGCAGAAGGCCGAGGAGATCGAGGCCGGCGCCCGCACTCGGGAGAAGAACGCGGCCCGCCTGCTCGACGAAGCTGAACAGGAGTCCCAGCGCCGGTTGGCCGAGGCGAACCGGCGCGCCAGGGAGATCGTCGGCGAGGCGCTGGAGCAGTCCCGGCTCATGCTCGCCGATCTGGCTGAGCGGCAACGGTTGCTGGACCACTGGTACGACGAGGTCGCGACCACGCCAAACCTGCCGCTGCCCCGGCACGGCGAACCCGTTCTCACCGCTGTCGAACGGACAGACGTGCAGAGCGTGACACGATGACCGCCCTCGCTCCCGAACCCGTCACCGCCACCTGTGTGCTCGTCGACGTCCGCGACTGCGGTGCCGCCGGTGTCCGGTGGGCCGCCGCGTGTGCGTCTGCGCTGGGTGTTGGCCTGGTGGTGCACGCCGCCGCGGAGAACGACCCCGCGCACGCCGACGTCGCGGCTCTGCTGGCGGAGCACCCGGACCTGTCCGTCCACATCGAACACCACGACCACCACCTGGCCCGCTGGGAAGGCGGGCTGGTGGTCATCTCCCGGGACTGCGCCGTGACCGCGCCGCCGCTCGCGGGCCGCGACCTCCGCGACGTCGTCGTCCTGGGCGGCTCGAACGCCGCGCTCGCCGGGTGCCACGGGGTGGTGACCGCGGTGACCGATCCCGTCGGGGGAGAGGGCGTGCTGCGCCGGGCGATCACGTTCTGCCGAGCGCGCGGCGCGACCCGCCTGAGGGTGCTGACACGTCCGTACGCGGGTGGCGCCGACGCGCTCGACGCCACCGCCGACCTCGTCCACGCCGCCTGTCCCGGCGTGATCGTCGAGCTCGTGCGCGAAACCAGGGTCCGTGGCCGACGAGGTGCGGTCGTTCCCGAGCGACCTGCTCGTGGTGTCGGGCCGGGAACGCGCACCGGCGGAAGGACTTCAACCGGCGGCGCGGGCGGCGCTGCACCAAGCGACCTGCCCGGTGTTGTTCAGCTGCTCGTGATCGTGCTCGTGACAGGGGGAGTGCTCACATGACCATCGGCAGAATCGTCATGTACGTCTTCGCCGCGATGCTGGCAGGGGTGACCATCGGTCTGCTGAAGAGCTGGCCCGTTCCTCCGCCGCCGCAACACCAGGACGTCGCCCAGCCGCGGGTTCCGCCCGTGGTGGCGAGCATCTCCGTGAGGACTTCGCCGCCGCCGTCGACTCCACCACCGTCGTCCAGCGCCGCCGTGGCAGCTCAGGCCGCGCGCAGGCCAGGTCCCGAGCTGCCGCCGGGGGAACCGGTGCGCTCCCAGGGCGAAGGCTGGTGGCGGACCGTCGCGGGCACGACCGCGCAGGTCGGCGCCGGCCGCGTGCGGACCTACTCCGTGGAGGTCGAACAGGGCGTCGTGGCTCCGCAGGCCCAGCACCCGTTCGCCGCGGCCGTGGACCGGGCTCTGGCCGACCCGCGGGCTGGATCGCGTCCGGTGACGTCGCCTTCCGCCGCGTGGACGTGACGCAGCCGGACGTGCGGATCCGGCTCACCGCAACGGAAACGGCCCGGGCGACCTGCGGGCTCGCCCTGCCCTACGACACCTCGTGCTACCTGAACGGCGCTGTGTACGTGAGCGCGCCGCGGTGGTTCCGCGGCGCCGAGTCGTTCGCCGGTGACCTGGAAGGCTACCGGAACTACCTGATCAACCACGAGATCGGCCACTTCCTCGGCCACGGCCACGAACCCTGCCCCGCCAACGGTGCTCCCGCGCCGGTGATGATGCAGCAGACGTTCTCCGTCTCCAACGACGAGCTCGCCGCGATCACCGCCACCGCACCTCAGGGCCCGCGCATCCCGCGCGACGGCAGGACGTGCGTCGCGAACCCGTGGCCGCACCCGGAGGTACCGCGGTGAAGATCGCGATGATCTCCGTGCAGGAGAACCCTCTCACCGCGCGGCGCGACCCGGACGCCGTCGGGCAGCGCCTCCACGTCGCCGAGCTCTCGGAAGCGCTGGCACGGCAGGGACACGAGCTGACGATCCACACCCGCCGGGCCGACCCGAGGCTGCCGCGCCGCGTCCGGGTGGAGCGCGGCGTCGAAGTCGTGCACGTGCCGGCCGGTCCCGCCGCGGTGCTCGGCCAGGACGAGGTCGTCCCGCACATCGGGGAGTTCGCCCGGTTCCTGGACGCCGCCCGGGTGAGCGAACCACCGGACCTCGTCCACGCGCACCACTGGACGTCCGGACTGGCGGCGGTGCTCGGCGCGCGCCGCGCCGGAATCCCGATCGTGCTGAGCTACCACGGCATCGAGGGCGGCGACTCGGCGGGAATCGAACGGCTCGTCGGACGAGGCGCGGCGGGCGTGATCGCCACGTCCGGCCACGAGGCGGACGAGCTCGCCCGGCTGGGCCTGCGCCGGTCGCGGATCTCGATCGTCCCGTGGGGCGTGGACACGCAGGTGTTCACGCTGAACGGCACGGTCGCGGCGCGCAACGGAATGCCCCGCATCCTCGCGGTGGCAGGACTTTCGCCGCACGACGGCGTCGACGACCTGATCAGCGCGCTCACCGCGGTGACGTGGACCGAACTGGTGGTCGCCGGTTCCGGGCTGCCGGAGGACCTCCAGCGGCTGCGGGCGTTGGCGGCACGGCACGGCGTCGCCGACAGGGTCACGTTCCTCGGGCGCGTGCCGCACTCGGACGTGCCCGCGCTGATCCGGTCCGCGGACGTCGTGGTGTGTCCTCAGCGGCACGTGTCGTTCGGCGTCGTGCCGCTCGAAGCGATGGCGTGCGGCGTACCGGTGGTGGTGTCGTCGGGCGGCCACACGGAGTCCGTGGTGCACGAGGTGACCGGCCTGCACGTGCCGCCGCGCAAACCCGTGCTGCTGGCACGGGCGTTGCGGGGACTGCTGGCCGACCACACCCGGCGTCAGGAGCTCGGTGCCGCTGGTCAGGACCGCACTCGGGTCCGCTACGCGTGGGACCGAGTGGCCTTCGACATCGCACAGGCCTACGAGCGCGCGGCGGGACCTGAGGCGATCGCCGCGCAGCGCGCGCCTAGGTGCGGTTCTCCACGAGCCACGCCGCCGCGTCGTGCAGTTTGACGTTCGTCGACTGCGAAGCCTCCACCAGCATCCGGAAGGCGGAGGCGGCGTCGAGGTCGTGGCGCTCCATGCGGATTCCCTTGGCCGTCGAGATGATGTCGCGGTTCTCGATGGCGATGCCGAGCTGCGCCTCCCGCTGCGCGCCGACCAGGGCGATCGCGGCGTGCGTCGCGAACAGCAGACCGTCCTCTTCGGTGCGTTCGTCGAACGCGTCGACACGGCTCGAGTACAGGTTGAGCGCGCCGAGTGTCCGGTCCGTGACGAACAGGCGGTAGGACAGCAACGAGTGGATGCCGTGATCCGCCGCTGCCGGCCCGAACGAGGGCCACCTGGCCTCGGTACCGACGTCGCCGACGCGGTACGTCTGGTGCTCGGCGATCGCGTCGACGCAAGGACCTTCGTGGAAGTCGTACTGCAGCTGGTCGATGATGTCGACGATGCCGCTGGTCGGGGCGACGGTGCGGATCTTGCCGCGTTCGACCAGGGAGATGCCGGCGTGTTCGGCTTCTGGGACGTACTCGACGGCGGCCTTCACGATCGCGCCCAACGTGGTGTCCACGTCCGGCTCGGCTTGCAGGGTTCTCGCCACGTGGCTGAGGGTCTCGGCGAGCTGTCTGAACCCGCCGTCATCAGTCGCGGTCATGATGCCTCCATCATCAAATGTCCGACGCACCTGATTTTCCTACCCTCAACAGCGGCCTGCGCAAACACGTTGTCGTGTCAGACATGTCACCGTTTCGATGAATCTTCAACCGGCAAGAGGTGCCCTCCTCTGCTCGATCGGTGCGAAGAGGTCACCGACCTCCGCGACGCGGTCCAGCACGTTGTCCGCGGTGAACGTCAGCTGCTCCGGACGGCGGCAGCGGCGGACCTCGTCCCAGGTGACCGGGGTGGCTGCGGTCGGCTCGTCGCGGCCGCGCAGCGAATAGGGGGTGATGGTGGTCTTGGCAGGGTTGTTCTGCGACCAGTCGATGAAGACCCTGCCCTCGCGGCGCGCCTTCGCCATCGTCGCCGTCACCAGATCGGGTGTCTCCCGCTCGAACGCCACCGCGACGGCCTTCGCATAGGCGGACGGCGACTGCGCTGCTGGTGCGTCGATCCCCGCATAGACCTGCATGCCCTTCGACCCGGACGTGGTGGCGACCGGAGTGAGCCCGTCGCCGGCCAGCACGTCGTGCAGCCGTTCCGCCACCCGGCAGCAGTCGACGACGGTGGTGCCGGGACCGGGATCGAGGTCGAACACGAGCCGGTCCGGGAGGTTCCTCGTGCCGCCGGTGACCGTCCACTGAGGAACGTGCAGTTCGAGAGCGGCGAGGTTGGCGGCCCAGACGAGCGCGGCGAGCTCGTGGATCAGCGGGTAGCGCACGATCTCGTCCGAGCCGCGCCGGGAACCGCCGCCGCGCAACGGAACTGTGGGCAGCCAGGACGGTGCGCCGGCGTCGGTGTTCTTCTGGAAGAACTTCTGACCGCGCACGCCGTCGGGGAACCGGACGAACGTGACGGGGCGGTCGCGCAGGTGCGGCAGGAGGAACGGCGCGATCCGGGTGTAGTAGGCGATCACCTCGCTTTTGGCGGTGCCGTCTGGGTACAGCGGTTTGTCCAAGTTGGACAGTGTGAGGGTGCGGCCGCCCGCTTTGACGGTCACCCGGTCGGCCACCTCGGGAGGCAGGGGTTGCGGGGTGGGACGGCCCGGCTGAGTGGTCGGCTGGCTGGTTGTCGGGGGTTGTGGGGTGGGGTTGCCCGCTCGGGTGGCCGGCCGGCGGATCGTCGCGGGTTGCGGGGTGGGATGGCCGCCTGCTTCGGCGGTTGCCCGGCTGGTCGTCGCGGGCGGCGTGGCGGGGCGGGTGCCTGCTGTGACGGTCGTCGCGGGAGGTGCCGGTCGCGGGGTGGGGCGGCCGGGCTCCGGTGCGGTCACCTCGCCGGGCTCGCGGTCGGCACGCAGGCCGCGCCACGCGGTGTGCCGGAGCCTGCCGCCCTCGCCGCGGGTGAACTGCCGGAACCTCACCTCGCCGACCAGCACCGGGGCGACCCACCTGGCGCGCACGACGTCCTCGCGCGGGGGAGTGGTCGCGAACGGGTGGCTGCGGCGTTCCAGGGGGTGGAGGCGGTCGCGCAGGAGGTCGCGTTCCTGGCGGGTGAAGCCGGTGCCGACGTCGCCGATGTAGACGAGGTCGCCGGTGTCCGGGTCGTGCGCGCCGAGCAGCAGGCCGCCCACGGTGCCGGTGAAGCCGCTCTGGCCCGGCCGCCACCCGCAGACGATGACCTCACGGGTCTGCACGAGCGGGTGCTTGCACCAGAAGTCCGGTCGTTTGCCGGGGAGGTACGGCGAGTCGAGGCGTTTCGCGACCAGCCCTTCGTGGCCCTCCGCGGCCACCCGCTCCAGCAACCGTTGCGGGGTGAGGCGTTCGGCGGCCAGCTCGACGGCGCTGAACGACGGCACGACCGCCACGTGGAACGGGTCGGGCATCGGCAGCTCGGTGAGAAGACGCCGTCGCTGTTCGTAAGGCTGGTTCAGCAGCAGCTCGTCGTCGAGCTGGAGGAGGTCGAACACGAGGAACCGCACCGGGACGTCGGTGAACGGGTCGTCGCGGCGGGCGGTGCGGTGCTTCTGGAAGCGGCCCCGTCGTTGCTGCAGCAGGCCGAAGTCGATCTGGCCGGACTCGTTGTAGACCACCACCTCGCCGTCGAGCACGGCGGCGCGCCCGCGCAGCACCCCGGTCAGCTCGGCGAACTCCGCCGTAAGGTCGAGGCCGTTGCGGCTGGTCAGCACCGTCGTGCCGGCTGCCGCGATCCTCATCGCGACGCGGTAGCCGTCCAGTTTGTACTCGTACGCCCACTGCGGGCCCTCGCGCAGCCGGCCGCCGTCGGGCTTGGCGAGCATGGGGTCGATCCACGGGGGAACGGAGTCGTGTGCCACGGCGGCCTCCGATCCCTGGTGTGTTGCCCGCTCACCAGGAATCTGAAGGTAACCCGATCGGCCTAACCGTGCGCGTCAGACGGTGATGAGGACCTTGCCGCCGGCGTGACCGCCCTGGACGTGCGCCTGGGCCTCACCGGCCTTCTCCAGCGGGTAGGTGGCCTCCACGCGCGGCGTCAGGGCACCGGCCTCCCCGAGCCGCGACACGTCCGCGAGGGTGCCGGTCGCGTTCGCGTTGCCGGCGATGAGCGTGACGCCGAGCGCGGCGGCACCCATGTCGGCGATGGAGACGACGCGGGAGGCGTCACCGGCGAGGTCCACGAGATCCGCCAGCGAACCGGAGCCCGCCGCGTCGAGCGCGGCGTCGACCCCGGACGGTGCGACGGCCGCGACCCTCTCGGCCAGACCCTCGCCGTACGTGATGGGAATCGCGCCGAGCTCCCGCAGGAAGTCGTGGTGGCCCTCGCTCGCGGTACCGATCACCGTGGCACCGCGGGCGAGGGCGATCTGCACGGCGGCCGAACCGACGCCACCCGCGGCGCCCTCGACGAGCAGCGTTTTGCCGGAGAGGTCGCCGAGGGCGTCGAGACACTCGTCGGCGGTGGCACCGGCCAGACCTGCCGCGGCGGCCTGCTCGAACGTCCAGGTGCTGGGCACGGGTGCCCAGGCGGAGAGCACCGCGTACTCGGCGGTGGTGCCCTGTCCCAGGCCGAAGACCCGGTCACCGGCCTCGACACCGGTGACGCCCTCGCCGATCTCGTCGACGGTGCCGGCCGCGTCGATCCCGGTGATGGCGGGGAACGTGGTCGGGATGTACTCCCTCACGTAGCCGGCCCGGATCTTCCAGTCGATCGGGTTCACGCTCGCGGCCTGGACTCTGATCCGGATCTCACCGGGGCCAGGATGCGGATCCGGCGCGTCCTCGACGGTGAGGACGTGCTGGTCGCCGAACTCGTGGAAACGCACAGCGCGCATGGCGGATCTGCCTTTCACTGGAAGGGATTCCCCCAGCGGACCACCAGTGTGAACCTGGCCGCGGCGTCCGGCTCGGCGACGCGGCAACCGGTCAGGGCGCGTTCCTGCAAGGGAATCAGTTCCACCGGCCGCGGGTCGTCCTCCGGTTCGGAGAGCGACGGCGCGGTGTCGGAGAGCAGCCGGTCGACGGCCCGGAGCAGGGCGGCGATCCGGGACCGCACCCGCCGCGACACCTCGACGCGTTCCTCGGCGTCGGCCGCGATGCGCCGCGCGTGTTCGGCCGCGTCGCGGACGCGGGTCTCGGCGCGGCTCCGTGCGGCACGTTCCTGCTCGGTCGGCGCCCGCGCGGCCTCGGCGCGCAGGTCCGCGGACCTGCGGCCACTCGCCGCGCGAGCTGACGCACAGGGGGCCAGTTTTGCGCGCTGGCGGGACGGGTACTCCTTCGTCCGGGCCACGTGCTGCGAGCAATGGAGCAATTCTTGGACGGGTGTGAGTCTGGCGAGAGAGTGTCGTTGGCGTCAGCCGAGGTCGTGAGTCACGAGCTTCCGGACGAGACGCCGCCTCTGGTGCACATCAGGCGTTGGTTGCGGGCGACCCTCACGAAGTTCCCCGACGACCTGCTCGGGGACGTTCTGCTGGTGTGCACCGAACTCGTCAGCAACGCCTACGACCACGCGAGTGGTCCGCGTGACGTGCGGGTGGCGCTGACCGGCGGTGGGCGGGTGGTCCGCGTGGAGGTCGACGACAGCAGCCCTCACGCGCTGCCGGCACCGGGCAGGTCCACCGCGGGGTCGTTCCGCGGACGCGGTCTGGTGCTGGTCGAGCGCATGGCGAGCCGGTGGGGTGTCCTGAGCCGGGGCGACCACAAGACGGTGTGGGCCGAGTTCTCGCTCGACGGCGCGGCGCACCCCGCCTGAAACGTCCACATCGGACCAGGCCCTGGTTCAGCCCGCCGGGCGGACGCTCCTGCCGGCGGCCAGCGCCTGCTCGACGTCCGGGTACAGCTCCAGCACCTGGTCGAGGCCGGACGCCGTGACCGGGCGCAGCACCGCGCGATGGGCCGCCGCGATCCGCAACGGGATGCCGGTGGCGCCGGCGCGGCGCTGTTGTCTCACGAGTTCGTTGAGTCCGGCGGAGCCGAAGAACGTGAGTCCGGTCAGGTCCACCACGACCGGGAACGGTGGTGTGGCCATCGCGACCGCGGTCCTCAGTTCGAGCCGCAGGGCGTGGACCGTCTCCTGGTCCAGCTCGCCGGCAGCGCGGACGACGATCGCCAGGCCGTGAACCTCGCGTTGCACGTGCAGCGGTAGGTGAAAGATGTTCGGCATTTTCGAGCCTCCTCGCCCCCCGGTGTCGGAAGACGCAGCTGCAGGCTCAACCGGTCATCTTCAGACTGTAGACGTCAAAACGACAATCGCCAACCACGCCGCCTCCCGCGCACTGCCCTACCGGACCGGATCCACTGACAGGTCAGTGGTTTTCGCCGCCGGCACGCCCGCGCGTTCGTAGACGCGCAGGACCTCCAGCGCGACCTGGTTCCAGGAGTACCTGGCGTCGACGCGGTCCAGGCTCGCCATCGAGAACTCCTGCCGCAGGGTGTCGTCCAGCAACAGCCTGTGCAGCGCCCGTGCCAGACCGTCGGAGTCCTCCGGCGTGACGAGCAGTCCCGTGACGCCGTCCACGACGACGTCGGCGAGTTCGCCGATCGCGGTGGCGAGGACCGGAATGCCACAGGCCATCGCTTCGAGCGCGACCGCACCGGACGGCTCGTGCGCCGGCGCGCACACCACCGCGTCGGCCGACCGCAGCAGCGCCGGCACGGCCTCGTGCGCGACCGAGCCGACGAACACGACCCTCGGAGCCACACCGATCTTCTCCGCCCGTGCTCGCAGTTCCGCGGTCGCGGGAGAGTCACCGGGAAGACCGATGATCACGAGCTCGGCACCGTCCACTCGCGACAGAGCGGTGAACATGGCGTCGATGCTCCGGTGCGACGGCAACGGCTCCGCGACGACGACGCGGTACTTCTGGTCGCGGTGAGCCGGCGGTCCGTCCGGGGTGAACGCGTCGAGGTCGACGCCGCTGGTCACCACCGAGATCTTCCTGCGGTCGACGCCCGCCGCGGCGAGGGCGAAGGCCTCGCTCGAACTGGTGGCGACGACGTGTGCGGCCTCCTTCGCGACCAGCGCCTCGATCTTGCCGCGCTCGACGGCACCCCTGTGCTGCTTTCCGGAGACGGCCAGCGAGTGGAACGTCTGCACGACGGGAACACGCACCCGCCGTCCGCCGAGCACGCTCACCAGTCCGGACATCCAGCGGTGCCCGTGCACGACGTCGGGCTGGGACACGGCCCACTCGCGCAGCAGGAACGACGCGAAGTCGCCCATGTGCGGCAGGGCCTGGTCGTCGTCGAGCCTGGTCGGAGGTCCGGCGGACACGTGCACCACGTCGTAACCGTGGTCCGCGCGCACCCGCACGGGCAGGTCCGCGTCGTCCCGGCGGTGGTAGATCGTCACGTCGTGGCCGTGCCGGCCTAAGGCCGCCGCGAGACCGGTGACGTGCGAATCCAGGTCCTGTCCCAGCGGACTGGCGTGGGCGGACACCATGGCGATCTTCACTTGGCACTCCAACGGTTGAGGTAAGACGAGCTGTCTGCTCAACTCGGAGTCACCGGTCGCCGGTGTTCGGCGATGGCGGCGGGTACCCACAATCGGTGATCGGAAACCGTTGTCCTGGTCAGCGGCCGGGCCTCGGGAGCTTCCCGGTGCGGGTGAGCTGTTCGGCGATGTCGCGCAGCTTGGTGTTGGTGAGCTGGCTGACGCGGGTCAGCGCGGCGAACGCCTGGTCCGCGTCGAGGCCGTGGCGCTCCATCAGGATGCCCTTCGCCTGCCCGATCAGGTCGCGCGTCTGCACCGCTTCGCCGAGGTGCCTGCGTTCCTGCGCGGTGGACAGCGCGATCGCCGCGTGTCCGGCGAACAAGGAGCCGACGTGCTCGGACTCGTCGCTGAACGCGTTGACCCCGCTCGCGTAGAGGTTGAGAGCGCCCAGGTCGTCGTTCTCGACGAACAGCTGGAACGACAGCATGCTCGCCACCTCCAGCTTCACCACCCGTTCCGCGAACAACGGCCACCGGCCGTCCTGCTCGACGTCGGGCACCGAGACGATCTTCTCGTCGTACAGCGCGGTCAGGCACGGGCCCTGGCCGGCCTCGAGCTGGGCCTGGTCGACCTCGCACGGCAGGTCACCGGTCGTCGCGACGGTCCGGACCTCGCTGCGGCGCAGCACGGTCATGATGCCCGCGTGTCCGGCTCCGGGAATGGTGCCCACCGCCGCGCGCACGATCGCGTCCATCGTCTCCTGCTCGCCGCCCTGCTTCTGCAGCATCCGGGCGACTCGGGTCAGGTGAGCGGCCAGGTCCTGGCTTTCTCCTGCGGTGTCGTCGGCCATGAGAGGTGGTTACCCCGGAGCGGCGCCGAATCACGCGGTGCCGTTGGGGGCCATCCGGTTGGTGGCACCGATCCGGGGTATCCCAGGTGGACGGTCGTGGCCCGTCCGGTCCCGTCGGGACGGACGGATGCCTCGACCTTCTCGGCGCACGCGCGCTCTGAGCAGGGCGGTGAGACGTGGAGCAGACACTTCCGACCGTGGGCGTGGAGGAGGAGTTCCTTCTGGTCGATCCGGCGACCGGGGTCGCCGTGAACAGGGCGGCCGAGGTCGTCGCCGTCGCCCGTGAGGCGTCCGGGCTGGAGCTGGAGCACGAGATCACCTGGACGCAGGTCGAGATCAACACCTCGGTGTGCGGCGGCGCCGAGCAGGTGCGGCGCGAGCTGCGCGGTCTGCGGCGGGCGGTCGCGAAGGCCGCGCGGGAGGCGGGCTGTCGCGCGATCGCGGTGGGTGCGCCGCCGGTGGGCGACACGGAGGGTGTCATCTCGGACGGTGTGCGGTACCGGCTGATCGCCGACGAGTTCGGGGCGCTGGCGACGCGGCAGCTGATCTGCGGGTGCCACGTGCACGTCGCCGTTCCCGATCGGGAGACCGCGGTGCAGGTCAGCAACCACCTGCGGCCGTGGCTGCCCGTGCTGGGCGCGGTCACCGCCAACTCGCCGTTCTCGCGCGGTGCGGACACCGGGTTCGCGAGCTGGCGTTCGATGGTCTGGTCGCAGTGGCCGGTCGCCGGTCCACCGCCGGTCTTCACGTCGTGGCAGCACTATCAGGCCGTGTGCGACATGTTGCTGGAGTCCGGCACCGCCCTGGACCCGGCGATGGTCTACTGGGACGTCCGGCCCTCTTCCCGTTGGCCCACGGTCGAGGTGCGCGTTGCGGACGTCGGTGCGGGCGTGGACGACGCGGTGCTGCTTGCGGCCCTCGTGCGCGCGTTGGTCGCCAACGCGGTGATGGACGTCGAACGTGGTGTTCCGCCGGTGCCGGTCCCCGTCGAGATCTTGCGTCAGGCCTGCTGGCGCGCCGCCAGGGACGGCCTCGCGGGCAGCGCCCTGGACGTGCTGTCCGGCCGGCTGGTCCCGCTGCGGCGGCAGCTGGACGGGCTCGTGGACCGGCTGCGGCCGGTGCTGCGGGCCAACGGTGATCTGCCGCTGGTCGAGCACGGTCTGCGGGTGCTGGACCGCGACGGCTGCGGTGCGGACCGCCAGCGCCGCGCGTTCCGCGACGGCGGCATGGAGGCCGTGCTGGACCTGCTGGAGGCCGATGCGGCGGATCACCCGCCGCGCCGCGGCGTCGTCGAGGTGAAGATGGCCGCGGACGTGGACCTGTCCACCAGTGACGCGCTGGAGCGGCGGTGTGCGGAGGCGGTGGACGCGGGTGCGGAGGAGATCGTGCTCGACCTGTCCGAAGTGGTCTTCTTCGGCTCGTCCGGGATCACCGCGCTCGCCAGGATCCGCGCGCTCGGGCACGACCGGGGCGTGCCGATCAGCGTGGTGGCCAGTTCGACGGTCGCACGCATGCTGCACGCGACCGCCATGGACACCCTCCTGCCGCTGCGGGTGCCCCCGGCGGCCTGAGCGTGGAATGCGAGCGCACGCCGCTGTGTTATTAGTTTCAAGTTCAACTACACGGACGGAAGTGTGGCGCGCCGCATGAAGAAGATCGGTTTTCTGTCCTTCGGGCACTGGTCGGAGAGCCCGGGCTCGCAGACCAGGTCCGCGTCGGACACGTTGCTGCAGTCGATCGACCTGGCGGTGGCCGCGGAGGAGCTGGGCGCGGACGGCGCCTACTTCCGGGTGCACCACTTCGCGAGGCAGCTCGCGTCGCCGTTCCCGTTGCTGGCGGCGATCGGTGCGAAGACCGAGCGCATCGAGATCGGTACCGGCGTGATCGACATGCGGTACGAGAACCCGATGTACATGGTCGAGGACGCCGGGTCCGCCGACCTCATCGCGGGCGGCAGGCTCCAGCTCGGCATCTCCAGGGGATCGCCCGAGCAGGTCGTCGACGGCTGGCGGCACTTCGGCTACCAGCCCGCCGAGGGGGAGACCGACGCCGAGATGGCCCGCAGGCACACGGAGGTCTTCCTGAAGGTGCTCGAGGGCGAGGGTTTCGCGCGGCCCAACCCGCGGCCGATGTTCCCGAACCCGCCGGGCCTGCTGCGCCTGGAACCGCACTCGCCGGGCCTGCGCGACCGCATCTGGTGGGGCGCGGGGTCCAACGGCACCGCCGTGTGGGCGGCCGAGCAGGGCATGAACCTGATGAGCTCCACGCTGAAGTACGACGAGGGCGGCGCGCCGTTCCACGTCCAGCAGGCCGACCAGATCCGGGCGTTCCGCAAGGCGTGGACCGAGGCCGGGTGGGAGCGCGAGCCGCGCGTCTCGGTGTCGCGCAGCATCTTCGCGATCACGACCGACCTCGACGACATGTACTTCGGCGGCGACGGCGAGAGCAGCGACCAGGTCGGCTTCATCGACGGCCCGAACCGGGCGATCTTCGGCCGTTCCTACGCCGCCGAGCCCGACGTGCTCGTCGAGCAGCTGGCAGGGGACGAGGCGATCGCCGAGGCCGACACGCTGCTGCTGACGGTGCCGAACCAGCTCGGCGCCGAGTACTGCGCGCACGTGATCGAGAACATCCTGGCGCACGTCGCACCGGCACTCGGCTGGCGCTGACCGGCGAACGGTGGCGCACGCGGGGAGCTTTCGTTCGCTTGAAGCGCACGAAAGGGCCCCGCGTGTGGTCCAGCCGAGTGGGTGGGGCGCGGGTGGTGACGGTGTGCGGGGGCGGCGGGTGCCGTACGGCTGAAGGCCAGGCCACCGGCGGTAACGGTGGGTGCGGTGCGGGCGACGTACCCGACACCGCGCGGGGCTCAGGCCGAGGAGCCCACGATGCCCGCCACCGACTTCGCGAACCCGCCCGCCGGCGTCAGGACCGAGCTCGACGCGATCAGCACCGCCCTGGACCGGACGGTGCCGGCGAAGTCCGCGACCAACCTGCTCATCGGCACCTGGAACGTCCGCGCGTTCGACAGGTTCAGCCCCACCTGGCGCTCGAAGGCGGGGGACAGCCCGATCCGGGACCAGAGCAACGTCCTCGCCATCGCCGAGGTCGTGTCCCGCTTCGACGTGGTGGCCATCCAGGAGGTGCGGCGCAGCTCGGCCGCGTTCCTCGCGATGATGAACGTTCTCGGCGAGGACTGGGCGTTCGTCGTCACGGACGTCACCGAGGGCAGCGCGGGCAACAACGAACGGCTCGCGTTCGTCTTCGACACCAGCAGGGTGCGGCCCTCGGGGCTCGCGTGCGAGCTCGTCGTCGCACCGGACGAGGTGGTCTCGATGGACGGCCAGTTCGCCCGCACCCCCTACGCCGCCGGTTTCACCCGTGGCCGATCACGGTTCACGCTCGTCACGCTGCACGTCGTCTTCGGTGAGAAACCCCAGGACCGGGTGCGGGAGCTGGAGGCGATCGCGCGGTGGCTGGCGCGCTGGTCGGCGAGCAAGGACCCGTGGGGCGAGAACCTCATCGCGTTGGGGGACTTCAACATCGACCGCCGCGACGACCCGTTGTACCGGGCGTTCACGTCCACCGGACTGGAGCCGCCCGCCGGGCTGAACTTCATCCCGCGCACGATCTTCGACGACCCGGACGCGCCGCCGGACACCCACCACTTCTACGACCAGATCGCCTGGTTCACCCGCGGCCGCGCGATGCTTTCGCTGCCGTTCGTGAACGCCGGGACGTTCGACTTCACCGACGACCTCGTGCCCGCCGACACGCAGAACCAGTTGTCGTGGCGGATCTCCGACCACTTCCCGTTGTGGTGCGAGTTCGCGGCCTAGGAGAAACGCGCGCCGGGAGGCTCCGCACCTGTCCAGGTGGCGAGCAACCACGTGCGGCGTCTGTGCAGGGAGATCACTCGGCCGGAACGGAAGCGAACACGCGCACGTCCCACGGACCCAGCTTCAGCTCCGCACCGACCGGGACACAGTCACCCGCCAGCACGTCGGTGAGTTCCACGGGTGCCTTGGCGCGCACGGGTTCCCAGCTCCAGTTGTGCAGGACGTGGACGCGACGGCCGTCCGCCGAGGTGCCGGTCGTCGCCGTGACGGACGCGGGCAGGTCGCGCCATCCGCTGGTGGGCAGGGGAACCAGCCACTCGGCCAGTGCACGCGCCAGGTCGCGCCCCGGCACGGTGCCCACGCACGTCACGCGCCCGCTGCCGTGGGCGCGGGAGGTGACGGCGGGCCACCGGCCGAAGTGCGGGTGGTCGTACTCCGCCAGGACCTCCGCGTCGATCACGGTGAGACCGTCGACCCAGTGCGTGGCCGTGGCGTCCTCGGTCAGGCCTCGCACCGGAAGCGGCGTGCGGAGGTTGCTGAACTCGTCGTACTTCACTCCCGCGGCCTCGACCAGCCGGGCCGGGGCGATCTCGGGACGGGCCCGTGCTTCGTGGTCGGCGTACGCGGTGCGCGGACCGAGCACGAGGTGACCGCCCGCGCGGGCGTAGGCCTCGAGCCAGTCGATCGTCGCGTCGTCCACCACGTACAGGGCGGCCGCGATCAGCACCGGGTGCCGCACCGCGGCCTCTTCCGGCGTCATCCGTGCGCTCAGCTGCGCGGCGTGCACCAGCCGCATCTGCCTCTTCGCGTCGAAGGCACCGCGGTAGAACGGGTCGATGATCCGGTGGTACGCGGCGGAGTCCGGCTCACCGTCCGCTGTGGACAGAGGCGGGTACTTCTGCATGAGCCACTTGCTGGGCGTCGAGTAGACCATCGTGATGTCGGCGTCCGGTTCGAGCCCTGCGACGAGCGCGCCCGCGGTGTCGAACTCGGCTCCCAGCGCGGCGAGCTGCGCGTAGGTGCGGCCTGGCTTGCCGTGGTGCGGCAGGATTCCGCCCCAGTAGGTCTCGGCGCCGAAGTGCAGGGTGTGCCAGTGCCAGTACTCGATCATGCGCGCGCCCCGTGCCACCAGCGCCCACGCCGCCTGCCGCCACTGGCCGTCGAAAGCGGGCCGGTTGTCCCAGGCGTAACCGATGTAGCCGGCGTTGGTCTCGGTGACCAGGAACGGTTCCTGGCGCGAGGAGAACATCCAGTCGGCGGTCTGGTACAGCGCCCAGACGCCGGTGGTCTTCCAGTGCTGCTCGAAGTCGTCCGGGGTCCGGTCCGGCAGCGCCAGGCCGTCCTGCATGTCGTAGTAGGGGTTGCCGGAGGCGATGTCGAGGTTCGCGCTCAGCTCGTCGTCGGCCACGGCGCGCCGCGTGTACGAGATGCACGTGGTGACGAAGTGCTCGGGCCGGGTGTACTCGCGAACGATGCCGGCCTGCCACGCGATGAACTCGGTCACCTGGCGGGCCTGGAACTCCCGCCACGCGACGTCGTACTGCGGCTGGAAGTTGCCGTCGGGGGTCCACAGGTCGGCCCACGTGGACAGCCGGTGCGACCAGTAGACCAGGCCCCACTCGCGGTTGAGCGTCTCGACGTCGCCGTAGCGCTCGCGCAGGTGGTCGACGAACCGTTGGAAGACGCCGTGGTTGTGCAGCAGCTCGTTGCCCGGCTCGTTGTCCACCTGGAACCCGATCACGGCGGGGTGGCCGGCGTACCGGGCCATGATCGCGCGGATGACCCGCTCGGCGTGGAAGAGGAACGCCGGGTGCGTGAAGTCGACCTCCTGCCGCGCGCCCCAGCCGATGCGTTGCCCGGTGGCGCGTTCACCGGTGATCTCCGGGTACTGCCGGGCGAGCCACGGCGGCACCGCGTAGGTCGGCGTTCCGATGATCACCGAGATGCCGCGCTCGTGGGCGCCGTCGAGCACCGGCTGGAGCCAGTCGAGGTCGAACCGGCCGTTCTCCGGCTCCCAGGTGGACCAGACGGACTCGCCGACCCTGATGACGGTGAAGTTCGCCTCCACCATCAGGTCCAGGTCCTCTTTCAACCGGTCGCGGAGCTGGTACTCGTGGTAGTACGCGGCACCGAACAGGACACGGGCGGGCAGAACCGCCATGGGCAGAACCTCCGGAATCATCACTTGACGGCGCCGGTGGCCAGACCGGTCTGCCAATACCGTTGGAGCAGCAGGAAAGCCGGTTCGCACCGGACGCCTGGGACGCCCACGACGCGAGCTGGTCGCGTGGTGCTCGTGGCTAGGCGGGCGGGGGTGCGGTGGAGGCGCGGACGATCAGGTCGACCTGCCGGCGGTCCGTGACCGGAAGTGCCTGTCCCGGTTTCTCCATGGCGTGCACCAGAAGGGCGAGTCCTTCTCGTGCGACCGAGTCGAACGGCTGTCGCACCGTCGTCAGGGGAGGGGTGATGTAGGCGGCGACGGGAACGTCGTCGAAGCCGACGACGCTGACGTCCTCCGGCACCTTCCGGCCGGCCTCGGTCAACGCGCGGATCAGCCCGATCGCCATGTCGTCGTTCGCCGCGAACACCGCCGTGGCGTCCGCCGGCAGCTGACGACCGGCCTGGTAGCCGGAGCCCGCCGACCAGTCGCCTTCGAAGACCGGTGGCTCGGCGGCGTCGCGCGCGGCGAGTGCGGCGCGCCAGCCGTCGAGCCGGTCCTTGGCGGCGAACCAGCGCCGGGGACCCGCGACGTGGTGCACGGTCGCGTGGCCGAGGTCGAGCAGGTGCTCGGTGGCGGCCCACGCCATGTCGTGGGCGTTGACGCTCGCACTCACGACGCGCGGCGCCGCGAAGGCCGGTGGCGCGCCGAGAACGAGCACCGGCACGTCGACCTCGACCGGCACGGGACCGTCGTCGATCGGCTCGGAGATCACGATGCCGTCCACACCCTGGTCCAGCAACGAGCTCACCGCCCCGGTCACCCCGGCCGGGTCACCCTCCGCGGTGCTGACCACGCGCAGCGCGTAGCCGGTGTCTCGCGCGGCCCGCTCGATGCCGAGGAGCAGCGAGGCCGGACCGTAGAGGGCGGTGCCGAGTGCGACCACGCCGATGGACCGGGTACGTCCCGAAGCGAGCGCACGTGCCGCGTTGTTGAGCCGGTAGCCGAGCTGTTCGGCGGCGTCCAGCACTCGGCGGCGGACGTCGGCGGACACGTACGGCTCGTCGTTGAAGACCCTGGACACGGTCTTCTGCGAGACCCCGGCCAGACGGGCGACGTCCACGCTGCGCGGCACTGCTGAGCTCCCACTCATCTGTTGGGTCACGTCTCCTGCGGCTGGTTTGCCGATCTTGGCGGTGTGACTGCGTAGTCATGACTGCGTAGTCATAGTGCGGGCGTGGGGGCGCGTCGTCAAGGGGCTACCTGCGGAGAGGTGAGTGGGGAATCGGTGAGCGGCAGGGCTCGGTGAAGGGCAGGCGCGGCGGGGAAAGGCGGGCGCGGCGGCGGAGTTCGCGTGGGGCGAAGCGCGGGCGACGCCTCACGCGGTGCGCCAGCCCTTCAGCCACCGGAGTTCCCGCCCGCACCGTCAGCCGGCGTGGCCGGGCCTCACGCGGTGCTGCAGTCCCGCAGCCACCGCAGCTCTCGTGCCGCCACCGTCGACAGCAGCGGCGGCGCGTCGCACAGGGTCTGCTCGGCCGCCAGGATGTCGGCTCTGAGCTCCTGCAGGAAGAGGGCGCCGGGCGTCAGAGCCACGATTTCCCGCTGGCACTGCAGGCAGTGCGCGCTGTGGAGGCGGAACTCTGCGGTCTCCTCGGGGCTGAGCATCTCGAGCAGGTAGCTGCCGGCGGAGATCACGTGTGGACAGTCGTCGGTCAAGGCGATCCTCCAACTTCCGGGAGGTGGGAAGGGGGCGGACGAGCGGCGGCGTGAGGGGCAGGCCGCCGCCCGTCCGGAGTGGACGACCCGGTGAGGGAGAGGGGCAACCGGGTCGTCCGCGGGTCAGCGGTTCGGGTGCGTGGGCTTGCCCTGGGTGTGGTCGGGCTTCTCGGGCTTGCCGGGCTTGTCGCCGAGCAGGTCGGCGCAGAAGGCGGGCACGCGGTCGGCGCCGCCCGCGGCCGTGACCAGCGCGCTGAACGCCGGGTTGTCCTTGGCCTTGCCGTGTTCCGCGCCCGCGCCTGCGGTGTAGGCCTGGCAGAGGCCCTTGAGCGACGGCGAGGGGGATGCGGTGTTGTCGGGCTTCTTCTCCGGAGTCCCCGGTGAAGGGGTGGTCGTGACGACCTCCGAACCCGAGGGGAGCACGGGTGCCTCGCGCTGGTGACCGGGCAGGGTGCCCGTCGCGGCGGCCAGTGCGATGCCGCCCGCGGCGAGAGCCGTGACGCCGGCGATCTTCGCGGTCAGCACGTTCGCCAGTGCGATCTTGAGCATCCAGGGTCTCCGTCGCTGAGGGGCCGGGGCGAGACGAGCGGCCCGGAACGCGGCCACGGCGGCCTGTTCACCTGCCAGCTCACCGTCGCGGGCCGGAGCGGCGGCCGCCGTGAGCAGGTCGCTCAGGCGGTCGTGTCCGGTGGCCTGGCCGCGCAGCAGGTGCTCCGCGGTGCGTCGGCCGATGCGGCGGGAACGGTGGTCGCTCATCTCATGTCCTTCAGCGTCAGGGCTTCGTTTTTTGTCACTCCCGTGGTGTTCGCCCTGGTGGATCGAGGTGCGCGGCCAGTGTGCGCAGACCCCGGTGCGCTGCCGTGCGGACGGCGCCGGGGCGCTTGCCGAGCACCTTCGCGGCGGCCTTGGCGTCGAGGCCGACGACGACCCGCAGCAGCACCGCTTCCGCCTGATCCCTGGGCAGGCGGGCGATGAGCGCGAGTGCGGCGTCGGTGGCCACGGAGTCCACGGCGGCCTGGGCGGTGTCGTCCGGTCCGGCGTGCTCTGGCAGTTCCTCGACGGTCCCCTGCACGGCCGGCCGCCGCTGCTGCCGGCGCAGGTGGTCCAGCGCGCGGTTGCGACCGATCGTGGTCGCCCAGCCGCGGAACCCGTCGAGGTCCCCGCGGAACGACCCCAGGTCCCGCGCGATCTGCAACCAGGCGTCGGACGCGACGTCCTCGGCGTCCGCGCCCACCAGCACCCGCAGGTACCGCAGCAGCTTCGGCTGGAAGTCCCGGTAGAGCACCCGGAACGCGTCCTCGTCACCCTTGCGGGCCGCGGCCAGGATCTCGTCCGGTGTGACAGCGGCGAAGCGCTGCGGCACCCACGTGACACCGGAGATCTCACCGCTGTCGCCGAAGCCCGCCGCACTCTGCACGCGCGGCATCCTGAACGAACGTCAGCCTCCTGCCAACCCCTTGTCATCGAGCCCGATGTGTATTAACCGGCGCTCCCGCGGGTCTCGTCCACATCGGACGCCGACCGCCCGTGAGCTGCGTCGACGCGCGGTTTTGGACATGTCGGCCTACCGTCGAACCGACCGTCTGGGTGCTCGGACGTGAGGTGATGATCGTGATCGATCTGTCTTCGTTGTCGACCCTGCCCGCAGGCACAGGAACCGCGCCGTGGCCCGGTCACGAGTACGCCAAGGGGTGGGGCGTGTTCGGCCTGCCGTTCGACTCCGGCCACGTGCTCGCCCTGCGCGTGTTCCCCGAAAGCGACTTCGGTCCGTACCGCTCCCTCTGGCACCGCGAGCCCGGCGGCGACTGGTCGATCCACGTCGACGGCCCACGCCTGGACACGGCGTGCCCGCGCTACTACGGCGCCGCGTGCCGCCAGACCGCCCACGCCCGCATCGACGTCGCCTGGACCAGCAGGACCTCACTGCGCGTCACGGTGGACTCACCGGCGCTGGACTGGACGATGACCGTCGGCACGACGCGCCTGCTCGACGTCGTCAACGCCATGAGCGCCGCGCTGCCGCTCGCGACCTGGCGACCGCAGCCCCTGGTGCGCGCCCGCGAGCTCATCGCCCGCGCCCTGGGCCTGGGCCGGGTCAAGATGGCCGGTGTCATGCCGAGCGGCCACAACGGGAAGCTGATGCCGGAGCGGATGTACTTCATCGAGTCGTCACGCGCGACGCTGGACGGAACCGACCTGGGCAAGCCGGTGAGGGCGAAGGACAACCCGATGATCGGCGGCGTTCCGCTGCCCGCGCGCGGGGTGCTCGCGATCGGGCAGGCGACCTGGGAGATCCTCGACCAGGAGGAGCACGAGCGCACGCGGCGGGCGGTCGAAGGGGCGCCCTGAGTCCGGGGTCGGCGAGGTCGTCGGCACTCCGAGTCACGCGTTGGCGAGCTCCTCGAGCACCTCGGCGTGACACGCACCAGCAGCCGAGCGTGCGGCCGCGCAGCTCCGGCAGCCGGGCGAGCAGGTCCGGGCGGCCGAGCAGCCACGCGCGGTACTTCGCCACGACCTCTTCGCGCGTGCCGTCGGGGCCGGGCTTGAACGGGTTCGCGAACGGGGACGCGTCGAGGTGCCACCCGCCGCGGTGCATCGCCCTGCCGACGTACACGACGTCGGCGTAGTCCGGGCCGTCGCGGTGTCCTTTGAGGTTGACCACGGTCATCGGACCATCATCGGGCAGCCAGGACGAGGTGTGCCCGGCCGGGCACACCTCGTCCCTCGATCAGGGCAGCGTCACGAACGGGCGCAGGAAGTCCCTGGCACCGGGCGTGTCGAGCCGGTAGACGACGTTCGTCGCGTAGCACGGCGTGTCACCGGTGATCGTCGTGGCGGCGAGGGTGAACTGGCCGTCGATCGTGGCGAAGTTCGGGCCACCCGAGTCGCCGTAGCAGGCGCCGCCGTTGCCCTGCGGCGCGGTCATGGCGAGCCGCACCCACGCGTTGTTCAGCGCGTTGAACGTCACCGGCGCCTTCATCCGGACGCCGCCGCCGGGGTGGGTCTGGCCGCCGGGGCCGCGGCGGGCCTCCTGCGTGCCGTAACCCGCGACCAGCCAGGGCGTGGTGTTGAGGCCCTGCGGCCCGAGCTCGCCCAGCCGGTTCGCCGTGGGCAGCTTCGCCGGGGTGAACGACCAGCGCGCCTTGATCTGCTGGGCGGACACCTGGATGACGGCGATGTCGTGCGTGTCGTCGGCCGAACCGGGGTAGGAGGGATGGGTGTGCGCGGTGCCCGGCACGGCGACCGCGGCGGCGATCTGGGCCGGCGTGCCCGTGGCGTTGTCCAGTGCGGTCTGGACGTCCTGGGCGAGCGACACGAAGAACTTCACGTTCGCCGGCCAGTCGCTGGTGCAGTGGGCGGCGGTCAGGAACGTGTCGGCATCGATCATGGTGCCGCTGCAGACCCAGTCGACGCGGTCCGGGGTCGCCGGGTTGTCGTCGTTGTCCCAGGTCGCGATGAGCGCACCGACCTCGGTGCGTTCCGGCGCGGGAGCGGCGTTGTAGGAGTTGATCGCGGACGCGGGCAGTGCGGAGACGACGAGGAGCGCGGCGGTGACCGCGGTTGCTCTGATCAGACGCATGGGTGAAGCCCTTTCGACGGCGTGCCGGGGATTCAACCTCTGCGCCAACCGCCGCAACACCCTTCACAGATGACTCGTGGGGTGCCGAACGCGGCGTCCGGCACCCCCGCTCGTCAGTCCGCGTCGAGAATCTCCACGTACCCGTCGGTCCCGTTGATCCGGATCCGCTGACCATCCCTGATCAACCGGGTGGCGTTCTCGACCGCGACCACCGCCGGCAGGCCGTACTCCCGCGCGACCACCGCGCCGTGCGTCATCGGGCCCCCGACCTCGGTCACGAGTCCCGCGATCGCCACGAACAACGGTGACCAGCTGGGATCCGTGTGCGCCGTGACGAGGACGTCACCCGGTTCGAGATCGGCCTCCGCCATGTCCAGGACGACCCGGGCCCGCCCCTCGACCGTCCCGCCGGACACCGGCAGGCCCGCCAACGCGCCGTCCGGCAGGTCGTCGCGGCGGTACGCCCCGGTGACGGCCTCACCGTCGGATGTGAGCACCCGCGGCGGCGTGAGCGTCTCGTACGTCCGGAACGCCTCCCTGCGCTCGTGGATCAGCTCGTCGTCGACCTGGCCGGACCGCACGACGTCGTGAAGTTCTTGCAGCGTGAGGAAGAAGACGTCTTCGGCGTCCCGCAGCACGCCGGCCCGCACGAGACGGCCGGCCTCGTCCAGCAGGGCCTGCTTGTAGACGAAGTAGCGGCTGATCATGGAGTACTTCGGGTACTCGCGGTAGCCGATGAACGTCCGGACGCGCTCGATCATCCGCTTGGCCTCGCCGGCCTTCTCCTCGCCGTCCGGCAGGTTCCGCAGGCGTTCCAGCAGCTGCTGTTCGAAGTCCGCCGCCTCCTGCCGTCCCTGCTCGAAGCGGCGTTCACCGGTGCCCTGCTCGAAGTTCCTGACGTTGGTGAGGATCAGAGGCAGCAGCGCGGAGGGACGCTCGCTCCACCGCGGCCTCGTGATGTCGATCTCGCCGACACAGCGCATGCCGTACTTCGCGAGGTAGTCCTCCAGGGCGCCACGTGCTTCCTTCCCGCCCGCGAGGTCGTCCAGTTCGTCCAGGAAGTCCTCGTGCTGCACCTTCTGCAGGAACGCCACGACCTCGGGATGCGGACGGATCACGTCCGCGACGTCGAGCAGCGCGAGGCCCATTTCCGACGTGACGTTGTGGGGAGCGGAGAGCGTGAGGGTGTCCGCCGCGTTCTTCTCGCCCAGCCACTCGTGCAGCTTCTCGTTGAGCCACCAGGTGGCCTGCATCCCCGCCATGATCACCTGGCTGCTGCGCGGGTCGAACAGGACCCGGCGCAGCTCCTGGAAGTCGGCGAGGACGAAGTCGATCAGCTCGGCTCCGGACTTCGCCGCGATGTCGTTCTTCAGGGTGGCGACGGACGCCTCGGCGTTCGCGATCAACTCGGTGACGACGTCCGGATCGGTCTCGATCGTCGCCGGCACGGCACCGGGAATCGGCTGTGCGGTGCCGTCGTCGGGGACGGACGGGAGGAAGCCGTCGCGGTCGATCACGGTCCGCAGTGCGTCGCCCATCAGCGTGTCGGACTTCCCCGCGACGTCCATGAACGCGGCCCGGCTCGTGGGTGCGGCCAGGATCGGGGTGACGTCGACGAACAGCCGTCCGCCCGCCACCGCCATGGGGCGCGGCGTCGTCAGTTGCCACACCGACAGGCCCAGGGGCTTCATGGCGTCGGTCATCATCTGCTGGTGACCGACGGAGACGTAGACGTGGTTCTCCTGGTCGCCGCTCTCGGGAATCGGGAACAGCGTCGTGATCGGCCGGCTCTGCACGACCTGGAACTCGTCGTCCGCCAGGCACCACTCGATGTCCTGCGGGCGGCCGAAGTGCGCCTCGATCAGCCGTCCGAGCCGCGCGAGCCGCACGACCTGGGCGTCCGTCAGCGCCGGGACCTCCCGCTCGGCGGGGTCGACCGCCTGCTCCCGGGTTCCGCCGTCCGGCAGCGCCTGGATCGCCAAAGCCTTGGCGGAGACCGTCTTCTCGACGATCTCGTCGTCGACGACCTTGTAGACGTCGGTGTTCACCAGGCCGGACACGACGGCCTCGCCGAGGCCGAAACTGGCCTCCACCGCCGCGATCTTCCGGTTGGACGTGACGGGGTCGGCGGTGAAGAGAACGCCGGCCGCGTGCGGGAAGACCATCTGCTGCACGACGACGGCCATGCTGACCTCGCGGTGGCCGAAACCGTTGCGCAGCCGGTAGGTCACGGCCCGCTCGGTGAACAGCGAGGCCCAGCACCGGCGGACGTGCTGCAGGACCGCCTCCGGTCCCACGACGTTGAGGTAGGTGTCCTGCTGGCCCGCGAACGACGCCGTCGGCAGGTCCTCCGCCGTCGCGCTCGACCGCACGGCGTACGCGGCCTCGTCGAGTGCGTCCCTGATCGCCGCGGCGACGTCGCCGGGAACGGCGCTGTCCTCCAGCACCCGCCGGAGCTCCGCACTGCCCGTGCGGATCGCCTCCCGGTCGTCCGGGTCCAGCCCGGCCAACCGGTCCAGGTGCTCGTCGATCGACGGGATGTTCCGCATGAATCGCTTGAACGCGTCGGTGGTGACGCAAAAGCCCGGCGGTACGCGAACGCCGTTGATCCGTGAAAGTTCTCCCAGGTGTGCGCCCTTCCCGCCGCACGTCGCGAAGTGCGTTCGGTCGATCTCCCTCAGGTCGAGCACAAAGCTGCCCATCCGTACCTTTCCCCCGATTTCCGCAGGTGGTGGCTGCGGGTGCAGATTCTGCGGCACGACGGGGGCCTTGCCGCAAGACCCCCGGTGCGCTATAAGTTGAAAGTGGCAGGGAGTGCGAATCTCCTTGCCTTTGCTTTTTCCGCCCGAATTCTCACGGTCGTCTGGCTTGGAGTTCGGTCATCACGCGGGTGAGCCACTCGGACAGCAGCGTTCTTTCCGCGTCGCTGAGTGCGGGAAGCTGAGGCAGGGCCGTCAGGAACGCGACGACGAGGGCGGCGGGCCCGGCGTCGGGCCGTTCGGGCGCGCTGGTGAGGATCTCCCCGAGCACCGCGTCGAGCAGCACGTCCGCGAGATCCGGGTCGCGGTGGTCCTCCGGCCTGCCGAGCAACGCGAGCGCGGCGCCGCTGCCTGCGGCGTGGATCATCTCGACCGCGCGTTCCTGCGAGACCTTCAAGAACCCCGCGGCCGCCACCCGTGCGACTCGGGCCCGCAGCACCGCGGTTCCGGCCGCGGTGGCGGAGGAACGGCGTTGCCGCTCCGGGTCGACGAGGAGCAGGAACACGTCGGGGTTCGCGAGGTTGAACGCGAGGTGGGCGCGCCAGGCGGCACGCAGGTCCTCGACGGGGTCGCCGTTCTCGCCGGCCGCCCTGGCCGCCTTGTCCGCGACGTGGTCCGCCATCACGCGTTCCGCGACCGCCTCCAGGAGGCCGTCCTTGTCGCCGAACAGCCGGAAGATCGTCGGCGGGGGCACGCCCGCCTCCTGGGCGACCGCGCGGGTCGTCACCGCGCGGGCGCCGCTGGTGCGCAGCAGGTGGGTCGCGGCCGAGACGATCGCGGACCGGGTGTCGGTGAGCTCCGGCATGGATCGATGGTATCAGGATCTTGATATCAACGATCCGGATCAGTGGTAGCGTTTCGGTGAATCACTGGTTCAGGCTGGAGGAAGCCATGATCGTCGTCACCGGAGCCACCGGACGGCTCGGCCGCAAGATCGTCGAGAAGCTGCTCGACCACGTTCCCGCCGACACCGTGGGCGTCAGCGTGCGCGACCCGGACAAGGCCGCCGCGCTCGCCGGCAGGGGCGTTCGCGTGCGTGCGGGCGACTTCACCGACCCCGCGACGCTGGAGCACGCCTTCGAGGGTGCGGATCAGGTGCTCGTCGTCTCGGCCGCGATCCGGGGCCCGCAGGCCGCCGGGGCCAACGCGGCCGCGATCGACGCCGCCGTGCGCGCGGGAGCCTCCCGCGTGCTCTACACGAGCCACCAGGCCGCGTCGCCCGGTTCGTTGTTCGATCCAGGGCGTCAGCACGCGGGGACCGAGAAACACCTGGCAGGGCACGGCATCCCGCACACCGCCCTGCGCCACGGCTTCTACGCGAGCACGTTCGAGCTGTACGTGCCCGCCGCACTGGAGACCGGCGAGTTCCGGCTCCCGCAGGACGGCCCGGTCTCGTGGACCGCGCACGACGACCTGGCCGAGGCGGACGTCGTCGCCTTGACGCGTCCCGGTGTGCTGGACGGGGTCACGCCGCCGCTGACCGCTCCCGAGGTGCTCGACTTCTCCGACGTGGCAAGGGTTCTCAGCGAACTCACCGGCCGCACGATCACCCGTGTCGTCGTGGACGACGAGGAGTGGAAGGCGACGGTGACCGCCCAGGGCGTGCCGGCCGTGGCGGCCGAGTTCACGCTCGGCATGTTCCGCGCGGCCAGGGCCGGTGAGTTCGCGGTGACCGATCCGGCGCTGGAGCACCTGCTCGGACGTCCGGCGATCCCGGCGCGCGCGGTGCTCGAGGAAATCGTGCGCCGCTGAGCGATTCCTCCCGCCACCGCCACGAGTCCATGTCTCCGCAACGTTCCGGCGGGAGGAGACGCACGTGGTCACAGTGGTCAAGCGGAGATCGACGCGGACGTGGGTGCTGGTGATCACCTCGGTCGCGTCGCTGATGGTCGTCCTGGACGCGCTGGTCGTCGCGACCGCGCTGACGGCGATCAGGACGGATCTCGGTGCGTCGATCACCGAGCTGGAGTGGACGGTGAACGCCTACGGGCTGAGCTTCGCCGTGCTGCTCATGACGGCCGCGGCCGCCGGTGACCGGTGGGGCCGCCGGCGGGTGTTCGCGGCTGGTGTCACGGTGTTCTCGGTGGCGTCACTGGTCTGCGCGGTCGCGCCGACCATCGAGGTGCTGGTCGCGGGACGGGTGGTTCAGGGCGCCGGGGCGGCGTTCGTCATGCCGCTCGCCCTGGCGTTGCTCGGGGCGGCGTTCCCGCCGGAGCTGCGGCCGAAGGCCCTCGGCGTGTTCGCGAGCGTGAGCGGGATCGCCGTGCCGCTGGGGCCGCTCGTCGGCGGTGCCGTGGTGGCCGGCATCTCGTGGCCGTGGATCTTCTGGATCAACGTCCCGATCGGCGTGGTGCTGCTCTGGCTCGCACTGACGAGGATCGACGAGAGCCACGGCCCGGACCGCGCCGTCGACGTGCCGGGAGTCGTGCTGATGGGCGCCGGGACGTTCGGTCTCATGTGGGCGTTGATCCAGGGCAACGCCCAGGGGTGGGGCAGCGCCGAGGTCGTCGGGTCCGGCGTGGCGGGACTGGTGGCGATCGGGGTGTTCGTCGCCTGGCAACGCCGTGCGACGCATCCGATGCTGCCCCCGCACCTGTTCCGCTCGCGCCGGTTCACCGCGGCCAACGTGGTGATCTTCTTCCACTGGAGCTCCGCGTTCGGCGTGGTGTTCTTCATGGCCCAGTTCCTGCAGACAGGGCTGGGGTACGGGCCGCTGGCGGCGGGGCTCGCGCTGGCACCGTGGGGTCTGACCACGGTGGTCGTGCCGCAGTGGGTGGGGCGCAAGGTCAGCCGGTTCGGTGAACGGCCCTTCGTCGTCGCCGGGCTCGGCCTGCACGCGCTGTCGATGGTCTGGATCGCCCTCGTCGCCGAGCCCTCGGTCGGGTACGCGGCGATCGTCGCGCCGATGGTGCTCTCCGGAACGGGCATCGCGATGTGCCTGCCCGCCGCGCAGAGCGCCGTGCTGACCTCGGTGGCGCCGCAGTTCATCGGCAAGGCGTCCGGTGCCTTCAGCTCCATGCGGCAGCTCGGCGGCGCGTTCGGCGTGGCGGTGCTGGTCGTCGGCTTCACCACGGCCGGGAGCTACGCGTCGAGCGAGGAGTTCTCCCACGGCTTCACCGCCGCCGTCCTGACCGGTGCGGGCCTCGCGGTCGTGGGTGCGCTCGCCGGAACCGTCATTCCGCGAAAGGGGTAGATCATGTCCGACCTCAAGGCGCACGCCTACCTGCTGCGCGAGCTGCACCAGGGAAAGTTGCTAGTCCTGCCGAACGCGTGGGACGTGCCCAGCGCGGAACTCGTGGTGGAGAAGGGTTTCCCCGTTGTAGCGACGTCGAGTGCGGCCGTGGCGGAGTCGCTCGGCCACCGCGACGGCGAGAACGCGCCGTGGCGGGAGATGTTCGCGGTCGTCGCCCGGATCGCCGCCGCCGTGCCCGTCCCGGTGACGGTGGACGCGGAGGCGGGCTACGGCCTGCCGCCGGAAGAACTGGTGGCGCGGCTGCTGGAGTCCGGTGCCGTGGGCTGCAACCTGGAGGACACCGATCATCGAGCAGACGGTCTCGTGGACGCCGCGGCGCAGGCGGACCGGCTCGCTCAGGTGCGCGCCGCCGCGGAGGCCGCCGGAGTCCCGATCGTCGTCAACGCGAGGATCGACGTGTTCCTGCCGTCGAGCGGGATCGCCGAACCCGACCGGCTCGACGAGGCGATCCGGCGCGGGAGGCTCTACCGGGACGCGGGCGCGGACTGCGTCTACCCGATCGGCGGGTCGACCAGCCACAACCTCGCCCGGATGGTCGGTGAGGTACCGGCACCGGTCAACGGGAACACCACCGACGAGCTCGACCTGGAGGCGTTGCGGGCGCTCGGGGTGGCACGGGTGTCCTACGGCCCGCGCTTCTACCGCGCGGGGGCGTCCGGCTTCAGCGCCGCACTCGACCGGCTCAGCGCCGAGACGAGTCCGGTGCGGTAGCGATTCCTTTTGCCCGGCCGCGGAGTCCAAGGAAGAGTTGACGACCTGCGACCGGGAGCGTGACGTGTCTGCTGAGGTGCTACCACCGTTGACCAGCGTGCGGCTGCACGACGAGTTCGGCCTGCTGCGCGACGGGCTGGTCGTGCACTGCTACCGGATGACGGGCTCGTACCAGGACGCCGAGGACGCCGTCCAGGAGACGTACCTGCGCGCGGTGCGCGGCCTGGCCGGGTTCGAGGGACGGTCCTCGGTCAAGACCTGGCTGTACCGGATCGCGACCAACACCTGCATCACGGCGTTGAACCACCGGAGCCGGCGGGTACTGCCGTCCGGCCTCGGCGCACCGGAGAGCGACCCCAGTGTTCGCGTCCCCGGTGACGAGTCCATCGCCTGGCTCTCGCCGCTGCCCGACGCCGTGCTGAGCCACCGCCCCGAGGACGTGGTCGTCCGGCGGGAGTCGGTGCGGCTGGCGTTGATCGCGGCCCTGCAGTACCTGCCGGTGCGGCAACGGGCGGCGCTCCTGCTGCGAGAAGTGCTCTCGTGGTCCGCCGCGGAGATCGCCGAGACGCTCGACGTCAGCGTCGCGGCGGTGAAGAGCCTCCTGCAACGCGCCCGCAGGCGGCTCGACGAGCTGGATCTGGAAGGCGAACGGCTGGAGCCGCCGGACTTCGAGCTCGAACGCGTCCTGCTCGACCGCTACATCACCGCGTTCGAGGCGGGAGACGCCGCCGCGATCCGGGAGGTCATCCACGACGACTTCAGCCTCGAAGCCGTGCCGCACACCAGCTGGTTCAAGGGCGTGCACGTGTGCATTCCGTTCCTGGAGAGGAACTTCGCGTCCACGCGGGGCAACGTCCGGCTGCTGCCGACCAGGGCCAACGGTCAGCCCGCGATGGCCGGCTACCGGCGTGACGCTTCAGGTGTGCTGCGGGCGGACTGCCTGTGGGTGCTGACCCTGGTCGACGGACGCTTCTCCCGCTCGACCAAGTTCGAGGGGCCGGAGCTCGTCACAGCTGCGGGTTTCCCTCCGGTGTGGAATCGCTGAGGGTCGCCACCGCGGCGACCCACGCGACCGTCCGCCCCGTTCCGGTCACTGCGGAGGACCCTTCTCCCGGCATCCTCCGCACACGACGGCCGCCAGCAGGACGAGCAGCACCTCCACCAGTCGAGCGGACAACAACGAGCTCTCCACCAGGTTCTCCATGACGTTTCCTCTCGGCCGAACACCGTGATTCCACGATGGCGGCCGAAATGCGGCCCCGTCATCCTCCTGTTCAGGACGTTGTCGCCACCCCGCCCGTGTGCTGGAATGAGGTGATCTTCAAGGGGGTCCAGTGCACTTCAACGACGAAGTCGACTGGCCGGAACTGTTCCGCGGCTACATCTCCCGGCCCAGCCAGGCGGATCCGCGCAATCCGCGCCGATGCGTCTACATCGCCACGATGGTGTTCCTCAAGGCCGGCCTCAAAGAGATCGAGGACCAGCTCTCCGGCCGGAGCCGAGGCAGCCGCGACGAGCTCGCGGGTGCCCGGTTGACGAGGCCCATGGTGCTGCGCCGGGCCGCCGAGATCGCGGAGAAGTTGCCGTACGACGACGTGCACGTGGGCGAAGGCGCGTTCACCGACCGGTGGAAAGGGGCCGGCGGCATGGCGAACTACTTCATGTGCCTCGTCAAGTACACGTGCAAGGCGCCGCGCTGGGGTCAGTTCCTGAACTACGGACCGCGCCAGGCGCTCGCCGCACTGCCCAAGGTGCGGGGCGGTGAGCTCGACCTCACCGATCTCGTCTCCAAAATCGCGATCCACGACCTGCGGATGCGCATCCGATTCGCGAAGTACTGGCTCTTCCAGCTCTCACTCGTCATCGACGAGAAGTGGCGAGCCGTGGCCATGACCGCCTATCGCGAGTTGCTCGACGCCTATTCCACTCGGTGGGTACCGGTGTACCAGGAGGGTTTGCGGCTGCTCGGTGTGCGGTTCCGGCCCGGCGTCACGGCCGAGACGCTCAGCGCGATGGTGTCCGCCCAGACGTCGGGGTTCGCACAGCACCTGGCGGGAGCCGGGGACGACACGAAGGAGAGCCGCGACCTGTTCGTCACGTCGGTGCAGGCGCTCATCTACGCGGCGCTCGACCCGGGCGACGGACGCGGTGTGTCGGACGCGCTGCGCGAGGTTCTTCGGCCGTCCTAACGCACGAGCTCCGCGGCGACCCGGCCGCACCGGGTGAGCCAGGTGCCGACGTGCAGCCACTCGCGGCCGCGTCGGTTGGTGACCAGCACCGTCGGCCGCAGGCACCGCGGGCACGGTTGTGGTGCGGAGTCGATGGTCATGACGTCTCTCCGGAGTCGTGAGGTCGAAAGGCGGGGCGGACGGCCCGACCGCAGAGGCGCGCTGCGGCGAGCAGACCGTCCACCCCCGCCCGCCCGGTGGAAGCCTGCGTCCGTCGGGGGAGGCGACACAGGCATCGGGGAGTGCACCGGGCACCGCTGAGGGCAGCCGACGAAGCAGACCGCCCCCGAGCGAGTTCAGGCGGCGGGAGCGACGACGCGGTGGTCGGGCAGCATGAGACCGCCGTCGTCGAACAACACGATCCCGTTGCAGAGCAGGTACCAGCCCTGCTCGGGGTGGGCGACCGCGATCTCGGCCCACTGGCCGCGCGGGTCCGCCGCGGCGGGGCACTGCGGCTGGTGCTGGCACATGGCTTGCGCTCCCGGTGGACCCGGCGGCCGGTTCTGCTCCGGCCTGTGTGTTCCGGGCCACATGAAGAAAGAGTGGTCCTCCCGGCCCGCGAACACATCGGGAGAAGTACGTAGACACGTACGGACGTTGTCCGAAACGTTGCGGGATTCCACTCTGCGTGGCGGACGGCACCGCACTACCGTGCGTTGGTATGAGCACGGTCGTCCGGAGGAGGGCGTCGGGACTTCCTCTGGAACTGAGCAGTTTCGTCGGCCGCCGGCGCGAGGTGGACGAGGGCAGGCGCCTGCTGTCGGCGTCACGCCTCGTGACTCTCACAGGACCGGGCGGAGTGGGCAAGACACGACTTGCCCTCGAAGTGAGCCGCGCGGTGCGCCGGGCGTTCCCGGACGGTGTGGTGCTCGTCGAACTGGACGAGCTGCGCGACGCGGAGCTGGTGGCGAACGCCGTGGCGCTCGCCGTCGGGATGCGCGAGGCGGGCCGCACGTCCGTCGAGATGCTCGTCGCCTACCTGACGTCCCGGCGGTTGCTGCTGGTGCTGGACAACTCCGAGCACCTGGTGGACGCCGTCGCCGGACTGGCCGCCGCGCTGCTGCCGCACTGTCCCGAACTGCGGATCCTCGCCACGAGCCGGGAGAGCCTCGGCGTGCCGGGCGAGGTCGTCATGCCCGTGCCGCCGCTCAGCCTCCCCGACCCGGGGCGGCTGGACGAACGGGAGCTGAGCAGGTCCGAGGCCGTCATGCTGTTCGCCGAACGGGCGGCGTCCGTGCGCCTCGGGTTCACCGTGAGCGCCGACAACGGGGACGTGGTCGCCCAGATCTGCCAGCGCCTGGACGGCCTGCCGCTCGCGATCGAGCTGGCAGCGGCACGGGTGCGGGCGTTGTCGGAGAAGGAGATCCTCACCCGGCTGCTGGACCAGCCGCAGCTGCTGACCACCCGGCTGCGGCACCTGCCCGCCCGGCAGCAGACGCTCCGCTCGTGCATCGAGTGGAGCCACGGCCTGTGCTCGGAACAGGAACGGCAGCTGTGGGCCCGGCTCTCGGTGTTCGCGGGAGGGTTCGAGCTCGACGCCGCGGAGGACGTGTGCTGTGCCGGCGGACTCGCGACCGAGGACGTGCTGAGCACCGTGACCTCGTTGCTGGACAAGTCGATCCTGGTCGCGGAGCAGCACGGCGACGTGATGCGGTACCGGATGCTCGAGACCATCCGGGAGTTCGGTGTGGAGCAGCTCCAGCACACCGGCGAGCACGCCGAACTGCTCCGCGCGCACCGCGACTTCTACCTCGGTCTCATCGAGCAGGCCAACGCCGAGTGGGTGAGCTCCCGGCAGGTGTTCTGGTTCGCCCGGCTGGACCGCGAGCACGCCAACGTCCAGGCGGCCGTGGACCACAGCCTGAAGGAACGGGGGGAGTTGGATGCCGCGTTCCGGATGGTCTCCGGGCTCTTCCACTTCTACTGGTGGGGCCGCGGCTGGGCGAGGGAGGGCCGCCTGTGGCTCGCGCGCGCACTCGACCGGCCCGCCCCTCCGTCCGCCGTCCGTGCCGCGGCTGCGCTCACCGACGGCAGCCTGGCGTCCGCGGACGGCGAGTTCGACGTGGCCCTGCAGCGCCTGGCGGACGCGAAGGCCGCCCCGGAGATCCTCACCGATCCGGCCATCGCCGCCTTCGCCGACTGGGTCGAAGGCAGCGTCGCCCTGTACAGCGGAGACCTGCCGAAGGCCATCGAGCTGTTCGAACGAGGCATCGCGCTGCTGCCTCCCGGCGTTGACGTGCCACGCCGCCTCGACCTGATGCTGAGCTACTCGAGCGCGGTGGGTCTCGTCGGCGACGTCGCCCGCGCGACCGCGTGCCACGAGGAGTGGCTGCGGCTCACCGAACCGCCTGGCGAGCGCTTCCACCGCTCGTACGCCCTCTGGTCCATGGGAATCTTCGCGATGGCGCAGGGCGAGCACGACCGTGCCGCCGAGCTGTACCGCGAGAGCATCAGCCTGCGCCGCGACATCCGCGACCTCACCGGGATCGGCTGGTCGGTGGAGTCGCTGTCGTGGGTGGAGGCCGCGCTGGGCCACGCGGCACCGGCGGCGACGCTGCTCGGCGCGGCGGACCGGGTGTGGGAGATCATGGCCCGCCCGCTGAGCACCTACCAGCACATGTACCCGTACCACGAGGAAGCCGAGCGGGTCGCGCGCGCACAGCTGGGCGACGCCGGGTTCGACGCCGCGTTCGAACGCGGGCGGAGGATGAGCGTCGACGAGGCCATCGCGTTCTCGTTGAACGAGGAGGTCCCGGCCGAGCCGGTCCAGGAGGCGCCCCGCGTGCTGACCCGGCGCGAGACCGAGATCGCCGGGCTCATCGCGGAAGGCCTGACCAGCAGGGAGATCGCGGACCGGTTGGTGATCTCGGTGCGGACGGCGGAGACCCACACCGAGAACATCCTCGCCAAGCTCGGGTTCAAGTCCAGGGTGCAGGTCGCGACCTGGGTGTCGGAGCACCGGTCGTAGGCCGTGCCGGTCAGACGGGGTCGGTGAACGAGATCGGCTTGCCGGTCGCGAAGGCGTGGGCGATCTCCCTGCTCGTGGACTCGCCGATGTAGCCGCCGGGGTTGACGACCAGAACCCGGTCAGCCAGGTCGATCTTGCGCAGGTGGAGGGCGTTCACCACGGCCCGCTGCTCGGTGGTGATCGAATCGCCTGGTTCGCTCGGCGCGACGACGATGACGCCCGCGAGAGTCAGCTCGCGGTTCGCCGCACGCAGCTCGTCGACGAACCGGGTGGAGCCGCAGAGGCAGACGATCTCAGGTCGGTCGGGCACGGCTGCAGTCCTTCGGCTCGAACGGAAAACCGTCAGTGTGCCGAGTGCGGTTCACGTGCGCCACGCCCGCTTCGACGACGTCATCGGCACCGCTTGATCATCACGTGCACTCGCCGCACGTGCCCGTGATCGTCACGCGCACGAGCACGTCCGTGTAGCCCTCGGCGGGTGTCCACGCCGGGAGAGGGGCCGAGCTCGCCGGGATCTCGATCGTGCGGTGGCACGCCGAGCAGACCAGGTGGTGGTGGGGACGGTCCGAGCACCGGCGGTAGCGGCGTTCACCGTGCTCGTCGACCACGACGTCGACCAGGCCGCGCTCACGGAGACGCCGGAGCGCTCTGTACACAGTGGACGTTCCCAGCGGGTGGCCGAGGTCGTGGATCCGCTGGTGGAGCTCGCTCGTGCTGACGAACGTGTCTTCGCGCCCGAGAGCCGTGAGCACGAACCGTGTGCTGGGCGACAGCGGTCGTGGGTGGAAACCGTTGCGAGCAGTGCGTTTTCCACCCACGACGTGCGTCACCTCAGTTCGGCCAGTGCCGGTACGGGAATCTCGAAGTGCACGGTCTGGTTGCGCTCGGGATCTCCGTCGCGCGCGTCGCACACCTCGACCGCGACCGAGCGCCAGAACGCTTCCGCGCCGGGCACTCGGGTGTCCGTGTGCAGGTAGATCTGTTCGTAGCCGGGGGTTTCGGCGATGAACCCGACCGCGGCGTCGACGAGGGCACGGGCGAGGCCGCGGCGGCGGTGCGACGGCCGGACGTACACCCGGAACAGCTGCGCTGTCCGGTCGCCCGAGTAGCGCTCGGCGAGCCAGGCCGGGTGGGGCGGGCTGGCCGGTCCCTGGGCCCGCACGGCTGTGGTGCCCACGACCTCGTCGCCGTCCACCGCGACGAACAGCGCGTGCCTGGGGGTGTCCAGGTAGGTGCCGGCCAGGTCGATCACGTCCGTGTGCCACTGGGGGCGGTAGCCGTGACCGAACTCGCGGTAGAAGGTGTCCAGCATGACGCTGCGGGCGCCCGGCAGGTCGGCGTGGGTCGCCAGCCGCACCTCGTGGGACCCCTTGTGGTGCTTGATCACTTCATCCTCTCTTCGGCGCCGTCGAGGGTCGTCTCCACCGGGCCGTGTGCGACGACACGTCCTTCGTGGAGCACGACCACCCGGTCGGCGAGGCGGGCCACGACGTCGAGGTCGTGGCTGATCAGCACGAGCGCGCACGGCACGCCCGCGAGCAGGTCGAGCAGCCCGGCGCGGGTCACCGCGTCCAGGCCCGAGGTGATCTCGTCGCACACGAGCACCTCGGGTTCGGCGAGCAGGGCGCGCACCAGCGCGGCCCGCTGGAGCTCGCCGCCGGACAGGCCCCGCGGCCGGCGCAGCACCGTCTCCTGGGCCAGTCCGACGCGGTTCAGGGCGGTGAGTGCTGCGGCACGGGCGTCGGCGGGACGCACTCCGCGCAGCCGCACCGCCGTCCTGGCGACCTGGTCCAGCACTGGCCGGTGCTCGTCGAACGACCCCCGCGCGTCCTGGAACACGTACTGCACGGCGGCCAGTTCCGCCCGCGACCGGCGGCGCAGCGACCGGGCGAGCAGCCGGTCGTGCAGCAGCACCTCGCCGCTGGCCTGCTGGTGCAGACCGGCGAGGCACCGGCCGAGGGTGGTCTTGCCGCTGCCGGACCGCCCGACGACCGCCAGCCGTTCGCCGACCTCCAACTCGACGTCGTGCAGGACGGTCGCGTTGCGGTACAGGGCAGTCAGGCCGCGCACCCGCAACCGTGGCGCCTGTTCCGGTGTAGTGGTGGGTGCCGGCGGCACGGTGTCGAGCAACGCGCGGGTGTAGTCGTCGCGCGGGTCGGTCAGGAGTTCGTTCGCCGGTCCGGCTTCGACGACGCGTCCGGCGCGCAGCACCACGATCTCGTCGGCGAGCGCCCGCACCACCTCGACGTCGTGGGTCAGCAGCACCAGCGCCACGCCCTGCGCGACGACGGCGGCGAGCTCACCGACGACCTCGTTGCGGGTCAGGGCGTCCTGCCCGGTGGTGGGTTCGTCGGCCACCAGGACCGCCGGGTCGCCGACCAGCGCCTGGGCGAGCACGACCCGTTGCTGCTGACCGCCGGAGAGCTGGTGCGGGTAGCGCCGCAGCAGGTCGGCCGGCACCCGCGCCCGGCGCAGCGCCGTGCCGACGAGATCTTCGGGATCACCGTCGTGCAGCGCCGCGATCTCCCGGAACACCGAGCCCAGCCTGCGCACCGGGTTGAGCGCGGACGCGGGTTGCTGGGGCACGAACCCGACACGTCCGCTGAGGCTCACCCGACCGCTGACGGTCACGCCGGGCGACCGCTCACCGAGCAGTGCCAGGCCGGTCGTCGTCTTGCCGCTGCCGGAGGCACCGACCAGCGCCAGAACCCGTCCCGCAGACAACGCGAAGCTGACCCCGTCGAGCAGGACGTTCTTGTTCGCCTCGGCCCGCAGGTCCTCGACGTGCACGACCGGGCTCACGTCCGCACCTTCCTGAGAGCGCGGTCGAACACCAGGTTCAGCCCGACGGACAACGAGACGATCAGCAACGCGGGCACCACGACCGTCAACGGTTGCAGGAACAACCCACCCCGGTTGCGGTCGACCATCACGGCCCAGTCCGCCGCGCCGGGAGGCACCCCGACCCCGAGAAAACTGGCCGACGCCACCAGGTACAACGCCCCGGTGAGTCGCACCCCCAGGTCGGCGGCGAGCGTACGCACCATCGACCGTCCGGTGTAGACGATCGAGGTCTGCCACCACGACTCGCCCTGCATGCGCATCGCCTCCAGGGCGGGACGTCCGGAGATCTCCAGCGCCGCCGCGCGTGACAGGCGGGCGACGTCGGGGAAGTTGACGAGGGCGACCACCGCTATCAGGACCGGAAGTCCTTGTCCCGCAATGGCCGCCACGAGGATCAGGACCAGCAGCGACGGCACCGCCAGCACCACGTCCAGCGGCCGCATCAGCGCCTCGTCGACCAGTCTGAGGCGCGCGGTGGCCGCTAGTACGCCGTACGGAACGCCTACGACGTACGAGAGTGCGGTGGCGATGAGCGCCACGAGCACGACTGTTCGGCCGCCCGCGAGGACCTGGTGCCAGGCGTCGCGGCCCACGAAGTCGGTGCCCAGGAGGCCTTGCGGCATGAAGGGGGCGGCGCGGGGGTGGTCGTCGGGGACGAAGAGGGGGCCCAGAAGGGCGAGGGTCAGGGGCGCTGCGATGAGGAGAGCGCCGAGGCCTGCGCGCTTCACGCGACCACCGCCGAGTCGGTCGCCGTGCTGCTCACCAACGTCACGCGACCACCTCCGCCCGCGGCGCCAGCCGGAACGCCACCAGATCCGCCACCAGGTTCACCGCCACCGTCGTCACCGCGAACACCACCGCCAGCCCCTGCACCACCGGCAGGTCCCGGCCCGCCACCGCGTCCACCAGCACCGTCCCCAGCCCAGGAATCACGAACACCGCCTCCACCACGATCACCCCGCCCAGCAACCAGTCCGTGGTCCGCGCGACCTGCTGCACCGCCGGCGCCAGCGCGTTCGGCAGGGCGTGGGCGAAGCGGATCCGTGACTCGCCCAGGCCGAGGCGGCGGGCGTGGCGCACGTAGTCCGAGGCCAGCGCGTCGAGCATGCCCGCGCGCACCAGGCGGCTGATCGAGCAGATCGGGCGGGCCAGCAGCACCACCAGGGGCAGCACCAGGACCGCGGGCTGGGTCAGGAGATCCGCGCCCACCGCGGTCGGGGGCAGCCAGGCCAGTTGGACGCCGAACACCGCGATCAGCACGATCGCCAGCGCGAACTCCGGGATCGAGTGCAGCGCCACGCTCACCGACGTCAGCGCTCGGTCCAGCAGGCTGCCCTCGCGCAACGCGGCCAGCACCCCGGCCAGCACCGAGATCGGTACCAGCAGCACCAGGGTCAGCGCCGCCAGGACGACCGTCGGGCCGATGCCGGCGAACAGGAAGTCCGCCACCGGACGGCCTGACACCAGGGACACGCCGAAGTCCAGCCGGGGCAACCCCGCCAGCCACGACACGAACCGTTCGGAGACCGAGCGGTCGAGGCCCATGGCCGCGCGGATCGCCGAGATCCGCGCGGGGTCCGGGTTGTCGCCCGCCAGTGCGACCGCCGCGTCGCCGGGCAGGGCCTGAACCAAGAAGAACACCAGCGTGACCACGGCCAGCACCTGCACCAGGCCGAGCGCGACCCGGCGGGCCGCGTAGGAGGCGAGGCTCACCCCAGCCACACCTTGTCGAAACGCGCCCAGTCCAGCGTGTTCGCGGGCGCGTCGGAGATTCCGCCGACGTTCGGCTTCGCGCCCACGATCCAGTCGGCGAAGCCCCACATCAGGTAACCGCCCTCGGCATGCAGCACGCGCTGCATCTCCACGTACGCCTCGTTCCGCGCGCCTTCGTCCGAAGTGGACACCGCCTTCTCGTAGAGGGCGTCGAACTCCGGGCGGTTCCACTTCGTCACGTTGGTACCGGCGCCCTTGAGGAGGCGTTGCGCGATGTGGGTCTCGATCGGCATCGCGCCGGAGCGGAAGCTCGACAGCGAACCGTTCTTGAGCGTGTCGGCCCAGTAGCTGTCCTTGTTGCCCTGGACGACCTCGATCGTCAGGCCCGATCCCTTGGCCTGGTCGGCGAACACCGTGGCGGCCTCGACCATCCCGGCCGCGGCGGTGGACGTGTCGAGCTTGACCGTCAGGCCCTCGGCGCCTGCCTTGCGGATCAGGAACTTCGCCTTGTCGAGGTCCCGCTCCCGCTGCGGAATTGCGTCGGCGTAGTGCTGGTAGCCCTTGCCGAACAGGTCGTTGCCGACCTGGCCGCTGCCCGCGAGCACCGACTCCACGAGCTGAGGCCGGTCGACGAGCAGGAACAACGCCTCGCGCAGGTCGCGGTTGTCGAACGGCGCCCGGTCGAGCTTCATGGCGAACGCCTGCACGGCGCTGTTGGGCGCGCGGTGGATCGCCATCCGGTCACCGGAGGCGTGGCTGCGCGCGGTGGTCGGCGTCAGGTCGTGCGCGTACTCGACCTGGCCACCCAGCAACGCGTTGGTGCGCGCGGACTCCTCGTTGGCGATCAGGAACTCCAGCTCGTCCAGCAGCGGCGCGCCCTCCCAGTAGTCCGGGTTCCGCTTGACCAGCACGGACTTGCCCGGCTCGAACGACACGAAGCTGAACGCTCCCGACCCGACGGGCTTCGTGAAGTCCTCGGTGCCCTCGGGCACGATGTACGCGCCGAACGCCGCCAGGGCGTTGGGGAATTCGGCGAACGGCCGCTTCAGCGCGAACTCCACCGTGCGGTCGTCGACGGCGCGGCTGTTCGGCAGGTCGATCAGCGCGAGGCTCGACTTGGCGCGGAACGCCCGGTTCGGGTCGAGGATGCGCGCGTAGCTGGCGAGGACGTCCTGGGCGCGGACCGGTCTGCCGTCGTGGAACTTGGCCTGGCGCAACGTGATTCGCCAGCGGGAGAGGTCCGCGCTCGGCTCCCACTTCTCCGCCAGCCTCGGCTGCGGAGACACGTCGGTGCCGAGGTCCGCGAGCTTGTCGTACAGCGCCTTGGACCGGGCGGCCTCGACGAACAGGTTCGCGAGGTGCGGGTCGAGGACCTCCTTGGCCCCGCCGCCCGCGAAGGCGGCACGCAGCCTGCCACCGGTGCGCGGGGCCGAAACCGGGGCGCTGCCGCACCCTGCCAGGGTGGCGACCGTCAAGGTGGTGAGACCGAGGAAACCGCGGCGGTTGAGGGACATTCTGGTTCCTTTCAGCGGAGGCGGGCCACGACGTGGAGGCGGTCACCGGACAGCGCGGTGCTCAGCGGGGCGTTCGCCGACCACGGCTGGTCCGTGCGCGGACCGGGGGAGTCGAACAGGGCGAGAACCTCGAACCCGGCGAGGTCGAGCAGGTGGCGCAGCTCCTGGGGGAACAGCAGCCGCCACGCGGACCGCTGCACGAGCGGTTCCGCGCCCCACTCCCAGGTGCGGCGGCGGCGCAACAACTGCGCGGCGTGGTCGATCCACAGCTCGGTGTGCGAGGTGTACTCGGTGCCGCGCCACGTCACCGAACGCGTGCGCACGCCGTCGAGCAGTTCGGTGTTGCCGAGGAAGAACGCGCCGTTGCGCATCTCCGCGACGAACAACCCGCGGGGCCTCAGGTGCGCGCGGCACCGGCTGAGGAACGCGTCGAGGTCGGCGTTGGTGTGGCAGTACAGCATCGCGCTGTCCAGACACGTGATCACGTCGAACGTGCGGCCCAGGTCGAAGCCGCGCATGTCGGCCAGCGTCACGTCGACCTCGGGGTGGTGCTTCCGGACGTGGGCGAGCATGCTCTCCGAACTGTCCACTCCGGACACGCGGTAACCGTTGCGGGACAGCCACCCCGCGTCACGGCCGGTGCCGCACCCGACGTCGAGCAGGTCCCGGCCTCCGTCGAACCGGGTGACCAGGTCGTGCACGAACCGGGCCGCGACGTGGCCGGAGTCGGGGAACTGGTGCTCGTACAGCTCGGGGTTGTCGGTGAGCAGGTTCATCGGACGGCCCCTTCCAGGGTGAGAGCTCCACGGCGGTGCAGCCAGGCCATCCCGGCGGCCCCGGCGAGCCCGATCGCGACGCACAGCAGCGACGCGAGCCGGTCGCCGAACCCGCTCACCCAGCCGATCGCGGCGTTGCCGGCGGCCGCGGCCACCCCGGATCCGAGGTAGAACACGCCGAAGTGGGTTCCAGCCAGGCTGTCCGGGCCGAACGACGGGATGAGGTCGTAGACCAACGGGTGCGCGATCATCACCCCGACGGCCAGCGCGAGCGTGGCGACGAGCACCGGCACGAGCCCCGACCACAGCGCGGGCGCCGCGAAACCCACCCCCATGACAGCAAGTCCGACCGCGATCACCGGCCCGCGTTCGCGTTCCGCCAGCAAGCGGGTGAGGCGGACCTGGAACAACAGCGTGACGACGGTGGAGACGACGAACAGGACCGCGACCACCGCGTTAGACCCGCTGGCCTTCTGCGCCTGGATCGGCAGCAACAGGTAGAGCTGGTTCTGCAGCACGAACATCACGCTCAACACGCACGTGAATGCCACGAACCGGCGGTTGGCCATGCACTCCCGCCAGTCGCCGAGGATCGACCCGCCCGTGCGGGTCGCCGGGCGCGCGGGCAGCACGACGGCCTGCGCGACCGTCAGCACCGCGAAGATCCCGGCCGCCACGAGCGCGGACACCCGGAAGTCCCACAGCAGCAACACGCTGCCGAGCACCGGCCCGAACAACGCACCGGCCTGCGCGTAGACGTTGAACCGCGCGAACGCCTCCGTGCGCGCCTCGCCCGCCTCCAACGCGATGTAGGCGCGCACCGCCGGGTTGAACAGCGCCCCGGCCAGCCCGCTGAGCACCGACGCGGCCAGCACGACGGCGAGCGACTCGCCGATGGCGAACAACCCGAACCCGACCGCGCGCAGGGCACAGCCGACGAGGATCGTGGTGCGCGGGCCGAGCCGATCCGACGCCGTGCCGCCCACCAGGAACAGGCCCTGCTGGCTGAGCGTGCGCACGCCCAGCACGACGCCGATCACGGCGGCGGACATGCCGAGGCTGCCGAGGTGCGTGGCGAGGTAGGGGATGAGCAGGTAGAAGCCGGTGTTGACGGCGAACTGGTTGAGCAGCAGGAGCCGGACGGGGAGGGCGAAGCGGGTCATCGGGGCACCACGTCCAGGCCCGGTGCCGCGGACGGTCGCGGGGCGCCGCCCGGTCGCGGGGCGCTGCCCGGTCGCGGGGCGCTGCCCGGCTGCGGGACGCTGCCCAGTCCCAGGGCGCTGCCCGATCGCGGGTGGTGGTGGGGGAGCGCGAAGCCGATCATCGCCGCACCACCCCGAGCCCCGGCGCCCCGGCCAGCCGCAGCGTGCCGTCCTCCCCGCCGATCCCCGTCCACGGGTCGTGCGCCAGCAACAGGTGCCCGTCCAGGTCGACCCACCGCGCATGCCCCGCCAGGTGAACGGCGGGCGCGATCCCCAGCGAACTGGCGACCAGGCAGCCGAGCATCACGTCCAGCCCGCCCTCGCGCGCGGCCGACACGATCTCCAGCGCCGGGCGCAGGCCGCCGCACTTGGCGAGCTTGACGTTCACGCCGTCCACCGCGCCCGCCAGCCTCCGCACGTCGGCGACCGTGGCGGCGTCCTCGTCGGCGACCAGCGGTGCCGGACAACGCTCCCGAACCCACGCCAGCGCATCTGGATCACCGGGTGGGATCGGTTGCTCCACCGCGTCCAGCACGACACCAGCGGCGGTGATCTTCTCGACCACGCGCACCGTCTCGTCCGGGCTCCAGCCACCGTTGGGGTCGAGGATCAGGCGTGCGTCGGGCGCGGCGGCTCGCACCGCGGTCACGGTGGCGACATCGCGTTCCGGATCCGCTCCGGCCTTGAGCTTCAGCACGGAGAACCCGCGCTCGACCAGCTCCGAGGCCAATGCCGCGGGGTCGTCCGTGATGCCGATCGTGTAAGCCGTCGGGACGTCCTGCCAGCGCTCGACACCTACGAGCGCGTGCACCGGAACAGCACGACGCAACCCGAGCAGGTCGTGCAGAGCCGCGTCCACCGCCGCCCGCACTCCCGCCGGGATGGTGTCGTCCGCGTGCAGAACGTCGAGTGCGGCCTCCGGTGCGTCCAGGGAAAGACTGTCCAAACAGGACGTGATCGCGTCCACCGAGAGGCCGTAGTACGTGCTCGTCACCACCTCGCCGTGGCCGCGCAGTCCGTCGTGCTCGAGAACGACCCGCACGGCGTCCCGGCGGGACATCACCGACCTGGAGATGCGCAGCGGCGTGGCCAGGTCGAGGCCGTAGACCTCCCAGGTGAGGTTCACGCGAGCACCGCCGCGCGAGGCGCGACGACCGACCGGGTCCGCGTCCAGCCCGTCGCCTCGACGTGGTGCGGGTCGCCGATCTCCACCGGACGGTCCGACGCCGTGCCGAGCAGGCCGCGGGCGTGGCAGAACTCGTCGTCGAAGATCGTGCCGAGGTAGCGGTGCGCGCCGTCGGGGAAGATCGTCGCGACCACGGCTCCCGGCTCGACCCTGGCGGCCCAGGCGGCGACCAGTGCGACCGCGCCGGTGCTCCAGCCGCCGGTGACGAAGGCGTCGCGGGCCAGTCTGCGGCAGGCGTCGACCACCTCGACCGGGCCCAGCCAGTGCACCTCGTCGAACTCGGCGTAGGCGACGTTGCGTGGGTGGATGCTGCTGCCCAGTCCTCGCATCACCCTGGTCCGCGCGGGCTGGCCGAAGATCGTCGAACCGATCGTGTCCACGCCGATCAGCCGCACGCCGGGCCAGTACCGCCGCAGCTCCCGGACGACGCCCGCGCTGTGCCCGCCGGTGCCGACGCTGCACACCAGCACGTCGACGGGGTCCAGCTGCTCCACCAGTTCCCTGGCGAGCCCGGCGTAGCCCCTGGGGTTGTCCGGGTTGTTGTACTGGTCGGGCCAGTACGCGTCGGGGAACTCGCGCAGCACCGCCTGGAGCCGGTCCAGCCTCGCCTGCTGCCAGCCGCCCACCGGGTGCGGCCGGTCCACGACCTCCAACCTGGCTCCGTGCGCGCGCAGCAGGGCACGCATCGACGGCTCCAGTTCGCTGTCCACCACCAGCACGACCGGGTGGCCGAAGACCTGACCGGCGAACGCGAGTCCGACGCCGAGCGTGCCGCTGGTCGACTCCACGACCACCGCGCCGGGCCGCAGCTCGCCGCGTTCCCGTGCGGCGCGCAGCATCGACACGGCGGGCCGGGCCTTCATGCCGCCAGCGCTCAGACATTCCAGCTTGGCCCAGAAACCACCGTGCCGGTGCGGCAGCGGCGTTTCTATGCGGGCGACTGGGCTCTGACCCAGGAGACCGAGCAGGTGCCGGTTCTGGCGGGGGATCATCACGACGGACGCTCCGTGTAGTGGTGGATCGTCGTCGGACCGCCGTCGAGCCAGAAGAACGGATACGGCTCAGCGGACACGGCACGCACGCCGCTGCCGATGAACCACGGCAGGATCGCGCAAGCCGTCTGCGCGAACATCACCATCGGCTTGCCGGCCGCGAGCAACGGTTCGAACGTGCCGTTGCCGACCGTCATGCCTGAGGCCAGCACGAGGTTGCACGCGTCGAGCGCGCTCTCTGCGTCCGTGGCGATCGGTTCGTCCCACTCGGTCCGGCCGCCCTTGAGATCACACGGCACGTACGTGACGCCTCGCGCGCGCAGGTGGTGCAGCAACGAGTTGACGACGCCCACCACCAACACACGGTCACCCGGTGCGGGGTCCAGCAGGTCGATCACGGCTTCCGCACGCGCCATCGACTTCGCCAGTGAACTACCGGGGCCGACGGTGATGGACTTGGTGGCGCACAAGTGATGCGGACGCACGTGCGTGAGGTACGCGTCCAACACGGCGGTCCGGATGGCAGGGTTCGAGTGATCGAGCAGGTCGAGCACCGATGCGCCGACACAGCTGTGCACCTCACCTTCGGTGATGTCCTCCACCGCGCAGGAACCGACCGCCTCCTCCACACGGAGGCTCACGACCGTGTTGCGGTAGGACTGCCCACGGGTGGCGTGCCGGGCGCCCTGCCTGGTCGTGAACCCGACGCTCACCGGACATCCGGCCGGATCGAGCCCGAGCCCGCCACCGCGGACGAGCTCGACGAGGTCTGCGAGCGTCACTCGGACTCCTCGGCGTAGTCGACGGACAGACCACCGACGAGCTGCTCGGCCCGCGCACGCGCGCCGAGACCGGCCGGGTCGGTCACCACGACGTGCCCGAGGTAGCTGTTGTTGCTGGTCGGATCTCCCGCCCTGTGGCCGGGTTGTTTGACCGCCCACTCCACGACGCCCTCGGTGACGGCGAGCTTCTCCGCGCCGCGGATGGACGCCACCTGGCCGGAGCGCGGCGGCAGCAGGAAGGAGATCGCGGCACTGCGCACCCCGGTGTCCGCCGGGCGCAGGTCGGGCCGTTCACCGACGGCCAGCTGGGCGTACGCGGCGGGCAGGTCGATGCCGGTGACGCGCCGGACGAGCTCGGTGATCTGGTTGCCGGCGGGGCGCGGGTTGACCTCGACGAGCTTCGGGCCCTCCGGCGTCAGCTTGACCTCGGTGTGCGCGACACCCCGGTCCAGGCCCAACGCCTCGATCGCGGCGACGGCGACCGCCTCGGCCGCGGCGGTGTCCAGGTCGGCGGGGAACATGTGGCCGCTCTCGACGAACCACGGCTCGCCCGCGACGCTCTTGTCGGTGACGCCGACGACGTGCGTCGCACCGTCCACCGTGACGGTCTCCACGCTCACCTCGGGGCCGGTCAGCAGTTCCTCCAGCAGCACGGCAGGCACCCTCGGCTGGTTGCGGGCGTTGACCGGGAACGCCTCGATCGCGGCGAACGCCTCGCGCAGCTCTGCTTCATCGGTCACCTTGCGCACGTACATCCCGGCGCACAGGTCGACCGGCTTGACCACCAGCGGGTAGCCAAGCTCGGCGGCGGCCTTGGCGAGCGCGGGCCAGTCCTCGGCGAGGGCGAAACGAGGACCCGGCACCCCGGCCTCGTGCAGGGCGGTGCGGGTGAGGTCCTTGCGGCAGGCCCGTTCCACGGCGAGCGGATCAGGACCGGGCAGGCCGAGGTGGGCCGCGACCCGCGCGGTCGTCGGGAGGTAGTAGTCGCACGAGGAGATCACGCCGTCGAAGCGCAGGACCGCGTGCAGGCGCTCGACGTGGCCGAGCAGGGCGCTCACGTCGTTGGTCTCCGCGGTGAGCACGTTCTCCGCCGCGAGCAACGGGTGCGGCTGCGCGGGCGCGGCGCGCAGGTAGTGGTGCAGATCGCGGGTCATGAAGGTGAAGCGGTGCCCTGACTCGTTGATCGCCCTGGGCAGCAGCGAGCTCATCGCGCCGACCCAGCTCTCGATCATCAACAGGTGAGCCACGTGTCCTCCTCGTCGGCCGCGACACCCGCGGCGGATTGAGGAACATGGTAATCATTGTCGATTGCGAAGATCCACCGCCTCCCCGTTGAGGGGGTCGATCGGGTGAGCGTTCGGCGTGCGCCGTTCATGCGCATGGCCTAATACTTTGCTGCGTTCGGTGACCGCTCAGGTCGTCCGAGTGACAGGCGAAAGGCAGGCTCATGACCACGGCACACCTGGAACACTCCGATCACGGCCACGCGCACGGCGAGGGGTGCGGCCACGTCTCGGTCCCGCACGGTGACCACGTCGACTACGTGCACGACGGTCACCTGCACCGGGCCCACGACGGGCACTTCGACGAGTGCGAGCCGGGCGACGACCACCGCCCGCACTCCGATCACGGGCACGCGCACGGCGAGGGGTGCGGGCACGTGTCGGTCCCGCACGGCGACCACGTCGACTACGTGCACGACGGCCACCGCCACGCCGTCCACGAGGAGCACTACGACGAGCACTGACGCCATGTATTGACCGTGTATCGGCCGTGGATGACGCCCCTACAGGCTGCGTGAGCAACACAGCAGTCATGTGAAAAGGGGATGTTCATGCGGTTCACCAAAGTGACGGCCGCGGTCGTCGGCCTGCTGGGCGCGGCTCTCATCAGCACCGCCGGGCAGGCGGGCGCCACCGCCGGGGACGCCTACGTCACCGGCGTCGAGGTCGCGGCTCCGTGGCTGGAGGACACCGCCACCGCGCCGTCGGTCGACAGCGAGATCGGCATCCAGCAGACCGCGGCCGGCGCGATCAAGTGGATGTCCGACCGCCGCGGCAGCACCGCGTACGAGGGGTACTGCGAGCGGGCCGTGCGCCTCGCGTGGAGCCGCAGCACGCACCACGCGTCGGCCATCGCGCACTGGAGGTCCTCGGACGGCGCCCGGCACACCACCGGCACGCCGCCCAAGGGTGCGTTCGTCTTCTGGAACACCAGCCAGTACGGGCACGTGGGCATCGCCGACGGCAACGGCGGCTTCTGGTCGACCAGCGTCGGCGGCAAGATCGGGCACGGCAGCTCGGTGAGCTACTTCCGCAACTACCTCGGCTGGAAGCCCGGCAACAGCAACTGATCGAGCGACCCCGCCGCGCGCGCCAACGTGCGCAGCGCGGCGGGTTCGCCTTCCCTGTTGCCCGTGCGGCGGTACGTCTCCAACGCCTGCTGCACCAGGTCGTGCGCCGCTTGCGGATGGCCGTTCGACAGCAGCGCCTCGGCCAGCTCGACCTGGGCGAACGCCGTGCACCGCTCGTCGGTGAGGTCCATCAGGATCGCGACGGCCCGGCGGGCGCTGACCAGCTCCTCCTCGTGCTCGCCGGTGCTGCGGTACAGCGCCGAGAGCCGGACCAGCACGAGCGCTTCCCGGTGCGCGTCACCGAGATCGGCGGCGAGCTGCCGGGCGTCGGTGAGCCAGCTCCGCGCTTCCTCCGGTGAGCCGAGTGCGCCGAAAACGGCACCGATCGACGCCCGCACGTGCGCGACGGAGTGCAGGTCGCCCGCGGACTCCAGGAGTCGCAACGCCTCGACGTAGCAGTCCATCGAGCGCTCGTACTCCGCCCGCAGCCGGTGGATCACGCCCAGGCCCGCGACCGCGGTGCCCTCGCCGCGCTCGTCTCCGACCGAGCGGTAGAGTTCTTGTGCCGCAAGCATCCCCCGTTCGGCGTCGGAGAACTCGTTGCGGTAGATGTGCACCTGGGCGAGGCCGCGCAGCAACGCCGCCTCTCCCGCCCGGTTGCCCGCCGCGCGAACGCACTGCAACGCCCGCGTGTGCGTGCGGGCCCAGTCCTCGTAGTGGCTGTGCAGGTCGAAGAACGGCACGCAGGCCGCCGCGAGCTGCCACGCCAGCTCGTCGAGCCCCGCGGCCGCCGCGACGTCGACCGCCCCGCACAACGTCCGCCGTTCCGCCTCGAACCACGCGACCGGGTCGGCCAGCAGGTGTTCCGGCGCGCGCACCGGGTCGACCGCGGCGATCGTCGTGCCGAACGTGACCGGCAACCGGTTCGCCGCCGTGACCGCCAGCCACAGCCACGCGCGCAACGTCCGTTCGAGCGCGTCGGGCAACGAGCCGGCGAGCTCCAGCGCGTGGCAGCGCAACAGGTCGTGCAGCCGGTACCGCGGCTGACCGATGCCGTCGGCGCCGCAGGACTCGAGCAGGTTGGCGTCGGCCAGCCCGTCGAGGAGGTGATCGCTGCCAGGCTCGTCGAGCAACGTCTCGACCACCCAGCCGGGGAAGTCGTGCGGTCCCAGCAACGACAGCCGCACGAACGCGGCGAACTCCTGCGCGGTCAACTGCCGGACGCTCAGGTCGAAGCTCGCCCGCACCGCCAGCTCGCCGGAGCTCAGCTCGCGCAACCGCGTCGACTCGTCCACCAGCCGTTCCCGCAGGACCTGCATCGACCACCCGCTGCGGCCGGCCAGCCGCGCACCCGCCACCCGGATCGCGAGCGGGAGGTGCCCGCAGGCCAGGGCGATCGCCGCGGCCTCGTCCGGCTGGGCGTTGACTCTGTCCTCACCCGCGATGCCGGCGAGCAGCTCGACGGCCTCCCCGGCCTCGAACGGGTGCAGCTCCACCTGGACCGCGCCGGGCAGCTCGGACAGCCTGCGCCTGCTCGTCACCAGGACCGCGCAGCCGGAGTCGGCAGGCAGCAGCGGCACGACCTGGCTCACCGAGGCGGCGTCGTCGAGCACCACCAGCACCCGCCGCCCGGCCAGGCGGGAGCGGTAGAGCGCGGCACGGGCCGTGAGCTGCGAGGGCAGGCCGGCGCCGGTGATCCCGAAGGCGTGCAACAGTTCCGTGAGCACGTCGCTCGCGTCGCGCGGGTGCTCGGACGTTCCGCCGAGGTCGACGTACAGCTGACCGTCCGGGAAGTGGTCACCGACCTGGTGCGCCACCCGGATCGCGAGCGTCGACTTGCCGACACCGGGAGCGCCGGTCACGCCCGCGACCGGCGCGGACACCGAGCCGCGCCGCAACGCCGCCATCAGCGTCTCGACCTCCTGCGCACGTCCGCAGAAATCGGACACCGACGGTGGCAGCTGGCGGATCGGCGCGCCCGCCGGCTCGTCCCGCAGCACCGCGAGCTGGGCTTCCCGCAACGCCGGTCCCGGCTCCAGGCCGAGCTCGCCGGCCAGCCGTTCGCGCATGTCCGCGTACACCTGCAGCGCCTCGGCTCGCCTGTTCTCCTGCTGCAACGCGACCACGAGCTGCCCGCACACGCTCTCCCGGTACGGGTGCTCCGCCAGCAACGCGCGCAGCTGCGGGATCGCGGCGGCACCCTCGCCCTGTGCCACCTGCAACGCGAGCCGTTGCTCCGTCGCGGCCAGCCGGGCCTCCTCGAGCCGGGCGATCGCGGGCGCCCACGCGTCGTGGTCGGGCAGGTCTTCCAACGGCCGTCCGCGCCAGAGGGATTCGGCCTGCCGCAACAACTCCAGCGCGGCATCAGGCCTGCGGCGCGCGTCGGCGACGACCTCGTCGAACAGCAACGCGTCGAGCTCCTGCGGCGTCACGGCCAGCACGTAGCACGTGCCGTGGGTGCGCAGGCGTTCGTCGAGCAGTTGTCGCAGCTGCCAGACGTACGTGCGGACGTTCGACACCACCGACCGCGGCCGGGACACCGGCCAGAGCGCCTCGACCAGCCCGTCGAGCGAGACGCCGGTGTTCGCGTGCAGCGCGAGGTGCGCGAGCAGGCTGCGCTGCTTGACGCCGCCCAGGCTCACCGCGCGGCCGTCCCGCCAGACCTCGAGCGGCCCCAGCACCCGCACGCTCACTCCGCCGATGGCTCCTCCGATCCTCGCGCACCGCCGCCGGAGGATAGTGGTGGCGCCGCCGCCGTCGAGCGGATTCGCGGAAATCCTGTGGAAGGATCGACGGCATGAACGCGGCACCGACGCGGCTGAGCACCCGCGTTCTCAACCGGGCCCTGCTGTCGCGGCAGCACCTGCTGGACAGACGAGATCTGCCCGAACGGGACGTGGTCGAGCACCTGGTGGGCCTGCACGCGCAGATCCCCGTCGGGCCGTACGTCGCGCTGTGGTCGCGGCTGGAGTCGTACCGGCCGGAACCACTGTCCACAATGGTCACCGAACGCGAGCTGGTGCGCACCGCGCTGATGAGGTCGACGATCCACCTCGTGACCGCGCGGGACTGCCTGACGCTGCGCCCGCTGGTGCAGCCGGTGCTCGACCGGGACCTCTACCAGAACTCCAGCCACAAGAAGGTCGTCCAGGGCCTCGACCTGGACGCCGTGGTCGAGCACGGCCTCGCACTGCTCGACGAACGGCCGCGCACACCGAGCGAGCTCGGCAAGGCGTTGCACGAGCGCTGGCCGGACCACAAACCCGACACCCTCGCCTACGCGGTGCGCAACCTGGCGCCGCTGGTGCAGATCCCGCCGCGCGGCACGTGGGGCGGCACCGGTCGCACCACCCACGCGGCCGCGCGGACGTGGCTCGGCCGGCCGCTCGATCCGGCGCCGTCGGTGGAACGGATGATCCTGCGGTACCTGGCTGCCTTCGGGCCGGCGAGCGCGGCCGACGTGCAGGCGTGGTGCGGGTTGACCAGGCTGAGCGAGATCTTCGACCGGATGCGGCCGCGGCTGCGCACGTACCTGGACGAGAGCGGGAAAGAGCTGTTCGACGTGCCGGAGGTCGAGCTGCCGGATCCGGACGTCCCGGCGCCGCCGAGGTTCCTGCCCGAGTTCGACAACGTCTTCCTCTCCCACGCTGAACGGGACCGGATCATCCCGGAGGGCCGGTCGTTCGCGGAGTGGTCACGCGAACACGGCCTGCTCATGACCGCTCGGGGCGGTGTGCTGCGCGGGAACCTGCTGATCGACGGACTGCTGCACGGAATCTGGCGGCTGGACAAGAACAAGGACGGCCACACGCTCGTCGTCGAACCGTTCACCGACATGTCCGCGGTGGACCAGGAGGCGCTGGAGGCGGAAGGACGCGAGCTGCTGACGTTCCTTCTGGGCAGCACTCGGAGCGCTGTGTCCACAGTGGAAACAACGAAGAATTCTCTTGTGCGGCAAGGAAAAGCGTGAAAACTCCGCTAGAGTTGAGGCATGTCGACCATCACGAGTGAGCCGCGGGTCAACCTGAAGTCGGTCACCCCGGACGTGTCCGCAGGGATGCGGGCGCTGCACCTCGCGGCCGCGGGCAACGCGGCTCGCGCCGGACTGCCCGACCCCCTGCTCGAACTGCTGCGCCTGCGCGTCTCCCAGATCAACGGGTGCGAGTTCTGCATAGACCTCCACGCCCGTGACGCGAGGACCGGTGGCGAGGCGCCGCAACGGCTCGACGCGCTGTTCGCCTGGAAGACGTCCACGCTGTTCGACGCGCGGGAGAAGTCCGCGCTCGCGCTGGCCGAGGCGATCACCCTGGTGCACGACGGCCGGGTGCCGGACGAGGTGTACCGGGCCGCCGCCACCGAGTTCGGCGACGAGGGCGTGGCCGCGCTGATCTGGGTCTGCACCGTCATCAACGCCTACAACCGCATCGCGATCAGCACCCGCATGGTGCCCCCGAACTCCCAGTCATAGCCCGCTCGGGGGCGGGTCCAGCGGTGTGCGCAGCCGTTCGACCCGCTCCCGCCAGGACGTGAAGCGCGTGCCACTGCCGGGAGCCGCGTCGCAGCCGATCAGCTCGCTCACCAGTCGGATGCCGTGCAGCGCGTTGAGCAGCCACACCTCCCGGCCGGCCAGCTCGTCGACGTGACGTGCGCGCCTCGCCGTCCGGACTTCGAGCGAGGCAGCCAGGTCCAGCACGAGTCCGGCGGTCGTTCCCGGCAGCGCCGGAATCTCCTCGGGTGGTGAGCACAGGACGTCGTCCTCCCACCACAGCACCGACGAGCTCGCGGCTTCGACGACGACACCGTCCGCCGTGCGCAGCAACGCCTCCTGGGCGCCGTGCTTCTCCGCCTCGGCCCGCAGCGCGGTGAGCGACTGGAGATCCGGTCCTTTGCGAGCGGGACTGCGCCGGTGGTCGGGCACGTCCGGCACCCACACGCGCACGTGCTCGCCGCGCGGGGGTGCCGGGCGGATCCGCAGCCGCAACGTCGCCGGGTCGCCCGCGAGCTCCACCCGCGGGAACCACGCGCCGGTGCGCGGCAGGACGGAGATCGTCTCGCGCCAGAACCCGTCGAGCTGCTCGGGCGTGACGGCACCGATCTCCAGGCACGATCGGGTGAACCTGCGGACGTGCCGGTCCAGCGACCGCACCGATCCGTCCAGCACGAGCCAGGAGTCGGCCACCAGCAGGGGAGTGTCCTCGGTCGTCATCAGTGCCTCGCCAGTGCCGCGCGCGGTCCGTAGGGGGCGTGTTCCAGCCACTCGCCGAGTCGTGGCACCACCGGCGCCAGCGAGGCCGCCGCCCTGCGCCGCAACCGGGCCGCCGTGCTGGGAGGCCTCAGGTGCCGCAGGGCCGCGCCGGCGGCGGCGCTGTTGACCTCCGCCGCCTCCCGCCTCGACGTGGCGAACGCCGTGACGGTCTCGGCGTTGGCCGTCGGGAACATGCGGCCGGTCGCGATCGCCTCCGCCGCGGCGTGTGCGTCGACGAAGCCGCTGTTCATGCCGCGCGCGCCGAACGGCGGGAACAGGTGGGCGGCTTCGCCCGCGAGGAGGATCCGGTGGTGAGGATCGGTGAAGTCGTCGGCGATCAGCTGCAGGAACCGGTAGACCGAGATCGCGGTGATGCGTTCGGGAGCGGTCGGCCCGATCAGCCCGGGCAGCCACCGCCGCACTTCCTCGGGTGAGGCGAAGACGTCGGCCGAGTCGCCGGCGCGGCTCTGCACGTCGACCTGGAAACCCTTGGCGTAGGGCACTACGAGCACGCCGCGGCCGTCCGCGGCCGGGTGCTCGTAGTGCATGATCCGTTCCAGGCTCGGAGCCACGTCCGGCTCGTCGGCGACGTCGACCACGACGTGGAAGCCGTCCGCGGCCGAGCCGTCCAGCGCGGTCCCGGTGCACTTGCGCACGGTCGACCTGGCGCCGTCGGCTCCGACGACGTGGCTGCCCGACCAGGTCGCGCCGTCGGCCGTGGCGACCGTGACGCCACCGGGATGCGTGACGACCTCGGTCACGGGGTGGTTCCACCTCACGTCCACACCCGCTCGTGCGCAGGCGTTCAGCAGTATCCGCTCGGTCTCGCTCTGGCGCAGGCTCGTGAACGGGGGCAGGCCGCGGGCGGGGTCGTGCGGCGGGAACTCCCGCGCGTACACCTCTCTCCCGCGGAACAACGTGCGGCGCACGTTCCAGAGCACGCCCTGGGCCGCCAGCTCCGCTCCGAGTCCTTCGCTGGTGGATTCCAGCAGTGCCAACGACTTCCCGTGGACGTAGAGGGCGCGGCTGCCGGTGCGGTGTCGTTCGGCGGGGTCGGCTTCGAGCAGGACGACGGGGACGTGGTGAGCGCGCAGGGCCAGTGCGGCGAAGAGCCCGACCGGTCCGGCGCCCACCACGATCACCGGGGCCTCGTCAGCCATGAGCCACCGCGCTGTCCCCGGCGGCGATCAGCTGGGCGAGCGCCACCCGCTTGATCTTCCACGTCGACGTCCTCGGCAGGTCGTCGAACGCCCACTGCTGCGGCGTGGCCAAAACAGGCAGGTCGGCCGTCGCGCTTCGCCAGCGCGCCGGGGCCAGCGGTGCGCCGGTGCGGGTGCAGACCACGGGCACCGCCACCCCGTCCGCGCCGGGGACCACGACGACCTCGCGCAGTTCGTCGAGGCGGGACATCAGCACGTCCTCGATGCGGAGGTTGCTGTCCACGTCGTCGATCCGGTCGATCTCGCGGTCGATCAGGTTCAGGCCGCCCCACCAGCTGCGGGTGCCCATGTCGCCCATGCGCCACCAGCTGCCGTTGAGCTGCGCGTCGTAACGGTCCTGGGCGCCCTGGTAGGTGATGATCCGTCCGCGGGTGCGCGCCTCGATGTGCCCGACCGTTCCGCGCGGCACCGGAGCGCCGGAGTCGTCGGTGATCCTGACCTTCGTGAAACCGGGGATGCCGACGCCCACGAGCCGGCCGTTGCGGGCCGCGCCGCGTTCGGTGAACAGGCGCACGGCGACTGGCCCGGTCTCGCTCTGTCCGTAGAGCTGCATGAGGTACTTGCCACGTCGTCGTGACGCGCCGAGCAGCCGTTGCACGGTGCGCGGGTGGATGGCGTCGAACGTGCTGCCGAAGCAACGGACGTTGCGCAGCGGTGCGCCTGGCGCGTCCGCGAGGTCTTCCCACAGCACGAACGTGTTGGGGTGCGTCTCGACGACGCCGGGCTGCCACCGCGCCAGCAACGGGCCGACGGAGGCGGGGTCGTGGTCCACCAGGAGCAGCAGGCGGCTTCCGCCGGACAGGAACGTGCCGAGCGCGTGGTAGAAGCGCGAGTGGACGAACGACATGCAGAACGCCGCGGTCTCCCCGCGCACGGGCAGCGCCATCGCTTTCTGCGGCACCAGCCTGTTCCACAGCGCGCGGGCGCAGTGCACGGCGAGCTTGGGCACGTCGGTGGTGCCGGAGCTGTGCGTGATCATGGCGGGCTCGTCGGGGTGCAGCCGCACGAGCCTGGCGCGCCCGGTCACCTCCAGGCCGTCCAGAGTGACGGCACCGGGGAAGACACCGCTGACGACGATGCGTTTGCCGGTCAGTGCGGCGATGTCGGTGTGCGCGGCCAGGCCGGACAGCGTCGCCTCGTCCGTGACCAGGAACGGCCGGTCGAGCCTGCTGAGCAGGATGCTCGCCGCGGCGGCGTCCAGGCCGGGGGACAGCAGGACGGGGATCGCGCCGATGCGTGACGCGGCACAGCCGAGCAGTGCGATGTCCGCGTTGTCCCGCTTGTGGATCGCGACGTGGCTCGCGGGCCGGACCCCGGCGGTCCACAGCTGGTCGGCCAGCCGGTCCACCAGGTCGGCGAGGGAGCGGTAGGTGTGCTGCAGCCCGGACTCGGGAGCCACGTCCAGGGGACGGTCCAGGACGACGGGCACGGCGCCGTGACGCGACGCGGCCTCGCGGAACATCTGTCCGATGTAGAAACCGCTGCCGGAGAAAAGCTTTTGCTGCACGGGAAGCTCCTTGCTGGGTTACCAGGATCCGGTGCGCACGACGTGCCGGCGCAGCTTGCCTGTGGCGGTCCTCGGGAGTTTCTGGACGAGCCGAACGGTGCGCGGAACCTTGAACGAGGGGAGGTGGGACCGGGTCCAGGTGATGAGCTCGTCCTCCAGCCCCGGGGTGGTGTGCGCGGGCACCACGAACGCCCGCAGACGGGACGCGTCGTGGTGGTCGAGCACCGCGGCCACGGCGGCCTCGCGCACCAGCGGATGTGCGGCCAGCACGCGTTCGATCTCCAAGGGGGACAACGAGATCCCGCCGACCATCTCCATGTCGTCGGTGCGGCCGAGGTGGGTGAGCGTGCCGTCGTCGTTGTGACGGACGCGGTCGTGGGTCGTCAGCCAGCCGTCGACGAGGGTGGTTCTGGTGAGCTCCGGCTGGTTGAGGTAGCGGGAGAACAGCGTCGGACCGCGCACCCACAGCTCGCCGTCCTCGGCCGGGAAGCCCTGTTCGTCTCGCACCTGCACCTCCCAGCCGGGCACGGGACGGCCGAGCGTGCCGGGGACGTTGTCGCCGATCCTGTTGGCGCAGAAGGCGTGTCCGGCCTCGGTGGAACCGATCTGCTCGAGCGTCTCGACGCCCAGCTCGTCACGCAGGCGTGCGCCGAGGGACTCCGGCAGCGGTTCGCCTGCCGAGATGGCGGCCCGCAGGGACCTCAGCGCGTCGCGGCCGTCGGCGGACACCAGTGCCGCGTAGGAGGAGGGCACGGAGTACAGCAGGTTCACCCGATGCCTGGCCACGAGCCCGGCGATCTCCTCCGCGCCAGGCCGGTGCGGGGTGAGCACTGCGGACGAACCGGAGTGCAGCGGGAACGCCAGCGCGTTGCCGAAACCGTAGGCCCAGAACATCTTCGACACCGACAGCGCGATGTCGCCGATGCCGATGCGCAGGACGTCACGCCCGACCGACGCGCCGTACAGGGCGAGGTCCTTGTGCGCGTGGACCACGCCCTTCGGCTGGCCGGTCGTGCCGGACGTGTACTGCACGTAGAGGGGACTGTCCGGGGTCACGTCGGCGACGGGACCGGCCGAGGTCGTCCAGGCCTGGTCGAGCAGGTGGTCGACGTCGATCCACGTGCCTTCGAAGCGTTGTTCGAGGGCTTCGTCGGTGATGCAGGCCCTGGCGCCGCAGTCGGTCTGGAGGAGCTGGTGATCTGCCTCGGTGAGCTCCGGGTTCACCAGCACGGCCACCGCGCCGAGACGGGTGATCGCGAGGAAGGCGACGACCCACGCGACGCCGTCCGGGGCAGCGAGCAGCACGTGGTCGCCGCGGGCGATGCCGCGGTCGTGCAGGACGCCGGCGGCTCGGGCGGCCAGGTCGTGGATCTGGCCGTGGGTCCAGGTCTCGTCGCCCACCAGGTAGGCGGGACGGGAGGACCAGCCGGCGCGGTCGGCGTGCCGGGAGAGGGCGGCGGAGGCGTTGGACGTTCGGGTCATCTGGACGCCTCCGCCGCCGGGCTGAACGGGGCCGGGTGGTGGCGGCCCGTGTTGCAGGTCCGGTTCATCAGCTGCCCCTGGGCCGTCGTGGCGAGCACCGTTGTGCGGGTCCGGTTCATCAGCCCGCCTCCACCTCTGCGCCGAAGGTGGTGGCGCGGCGACGCCTGCGGTGCCTGCCCCGCCGGTGCAGACGCGGCTCGGCGGACAGCACCGCGGCCGGACGGTGCGCGCCCGAGCTCCAGTACGCCCGCATCGGCGCGGCCAGCTTCAGCAGCATCTCCTGGTACTCGCCGTCCGGATCGGAGTCGAGCACGACCGCCCCGCCCGCGCCGATGCGCACCCGTCCGGACGAGAAGACCGCGGTCCGGATGACGATGCTCAGGTCCGCGGATCCGTTGCAGCTCAAGTAACCCAGCGCGCCGGAGTACACGCCCCTGGCGCTCGGCTCCAGGTCGTCGATGATCTCCATCGTGCGTTCCTTGGGCGCTCCGGTCATCGACCCGCCGGGGAAGCACGCCCGCACCACGTCCAGCGCGTCGAGGCCCGGCTTGAGGTCGCCGCGCACCGTCGACACGAGCTGGTGCACGGTCCGGTAGGTGCGCGTCCCCATCAGTTCCGGCACGTGCACCGTGCCGACCTGGCACACGCGGCCGAGGTCGTTGCGCAGGAGGTCGACGATCATCAGGTTCTCGGCGCGGGTCTTCGGGTCCTCGGCGAGCGCGTCGCGCAGTGCGGCGTCCTGTTCCGGGGTCTGACCGCGGGCGGCGGTGCCCTTGATCGGCTCGGCCTGGACCACGCCGTCGGCGCCGACGCGCAGGAACCGCTCGGGCGAGGAGCTGGCCACGTCCACCTCGCCGAAGCGCAGGTACGCGGAGTACGGCGCGGGATTCACCCGGCGCAGCACGCGGTAGTAGTCCGCGGACTCGCACGTCGCGGGCAGCTCCACGGCGGTGGTCAGGCAGATCTCGTAGCTCTCGCCGGAGCGCAGTTGTTCCTGGCAGGCGACGACGTCCAGGCGGTAGTCCTCCGCCTCGCGCAGCAGCCAGCGCTCGGTGATCTCCACGGCGTCTTCCTCCTCCGGCCACCACCGGACGTGCGGTGCCTCGTGCGCCGACAGCGAGGAGAGGAAGGCGAGCGTCGAGTCGAGCCAGCCCGCGGCCTCGTCACGGGCGCACGGCGTGTCCTCGGCCAGGCACAGCAGGTGTGCCGTCTGCTCCTGGTGGTCGATGACGATCACGCGGTCGGCGAACAGCCAGGCCGCGTCCGGCGTGCTGCTGCGGTGGGCGGCACGACCGCCGAGCGCCGCCTTGAGCTCGTAGCCGAAGTAACCGACCCAGCCGCAGGTGAAGTCGAACGGGAGGTCCGGCTGGGAGTGCGCTCGATCGGCCAGACCGCGCCGCAGGTAGGTGAAGACGTCCTCGCGCAGCCTCATCGCCGGTCGGCCCGCGCGTTCCACCGTCACCACGCCCGCGCGCACGTCGTAGCTGCAGTACTCGGCGAGCGGGCCGGTGTCGTCGCCGAGGTAGGAGAACCGCGCCCCGCGTTCGCCCGCACCGGCGCCGTCCAGCCAGAACGCGCGTTCCGACGCCGAGTGCAGTTCCGTGAAGACCTGCTCGGGATCGACGACCCCGCGGTACACGGCGGTGTGCAACCGGTGACTTGTGGGCTGGACGCGAACTTCGACGTCCGCAGGCTCGCGGGGAGCGCGCACGGTGATCGACGGTCTGGCCTTTTCGGACAGTGCGCGGAAGTTCGCGAGCAGCCGCGTTCCGTGCTCGGTGAGGATCGACTCGGGGTGGAACTGCACTCCCCAGTGCGGCCGCGACCGGTGCCGCAGCCCCATCAGCACGCCGTCCTCCGCCCAGGCCGTGGCCTCCAGGTCCGGCGGCAGGGGTTCGGGCACGTGCAACGAGTGGTAGCGCACCGCCGTGAACCCCTGCGGGATGCCCTCGAACAGGTCACGGCCGTTGTGCGTGACGGCGGTCGGGTGGCCGTGGCGTGCCTGCGGAGCCAGCGCGATCCGTGCGCCCGCCAGGAACCCGAGCCCCTGATGACCCAGGCAGACGCCGAGCACCGGCAGCACGTCCTGGTCCAGGAACCTGATCGACCCGGCGAGGTCCCGGCTCCTGCCCGGCCGTCCGGGGCCGGGGGAGATCACCACGTTGTCCACGTCGTCGAACGACACCCTGCCGAGCGCCGGGTCGTCGTTGCTCAGCACCAGGGGGTCTTCCCCGTTCACGCTCGCGACGAGGTGGAACAGGTTGTAGGTGTACGAGTCGTGGTTGTCGATCAGGAGGGTCCGCACTGAATACGCTCCGAGGGGGTCGGCGGCGACGGGTCAGGGTGGCTGGAGGCCGCGCCAGGTCGTGGTGGACGGGATCGAGGTGGATGCCTTCGCTGGAGCGGGATCGACTTCGGGCCGGGGAGCGGGTGGCGCCGCCGCGGTGCCTCTGCGCAGCCACGGGCCGAGCACCTTCATCACCTGCGGCATGAGCACCCAGGTCATCAGCCCCGTCACGCACACGCAGAGGACCAGCGTGCGCGCCAGGAGCGGCAGGCCGGTGACGCGCGGGATGACGGTGACGTTGACCAGCAGGACCGCGGGGAAGACAGCGACCAACGTGACCAGTGCGGTCTTCCAGCGAGGTGGGGGCTTCGGCGGCCCGGCGGCCGGCGGTGCCTGCGCCGGCGGTTCAACTCGGGTGGCGAAGCGTCCCACGTACTCGCGCCAGGTGGCGTGAGATCGCGACCGGGCCCACTCGCCCGCGCTCTCCGCGCTGTCGAACCAGCAGATGACCAGCCAGTCACCCGAATCACCCGATGCTTTCTCCATTCTGCCGTCGAGATAGCCCTGTGATCTGGCAGCCGCGCTGAGCAGTCCCTTTACCGACGTGGTGAAACTCGCCATCCTGCCCGGTCGCACCCGGTGTGCGCTGATGACGACACCTTCGTTTTCCCCGGGCATTGGATCGACTGCCTCCACTTGCGCGACGGCTGCTCCGTTCGGTGTCACCGAAAAGCGCGCACATGGATTCATACGGGCGTGTGCGCAGGCGGGTTCAACTGATTCTGTGAGCGCTAACCTCACGTGGATCACACATCGCCGGGCGGAGTATCGGCAGCCCGCGTGCTGGCGCACACGCTCAGTAGTAGCCCCTGGTGCCGTTCAGGTGACCGTTCGGGGTCTTGTTCCGGAAGTTGGTAAATCCATTCTCACCAAATACAGCATTGCGGTCATCGGAATGGGGCCCAGAGGGCTCTCGGTGCTGGAAAGAACGTGTTCCAATTGGGCGCCGCTCGTTCTGGGCGATGAGCTCGTGGTGCACGTCGTGGATCCCGCGGAGCACGGTTGTGGATCTGTGTGGAAGACGCGGCAACCCGCCGGTTTCCTGATGAACACGGTGTGTTCGCAGGTCACGGTTTTCCCTGATGACAGCGTGCCGATGGAAGGTCCGGTCCGGCGCGGCCCCTCGCTGTACGAGTGGTCGCGCTCCGTCGCGTCGACGGCGAGCCACGACTGGGACGCCACGATCCGGGCCGAGGCCAGGCGTCTGGGACCCGATTCCTACCCCACGCGGGCGTTCTACGGGCATTACCTCGTGTGGGCGTTGGGGGAGGTGGTTCGGAACGCGCCCGCGGGCGTGCGGATCGTGCACCACCGGCAGCGTGCGGTGGACGTGACCGGGCGTGAGGTCCGGCTGGCCGACGGAGAGGTGCTCGGCGACCTCGACGCGGTTGTCCTGGCACAGGGCCATCTGCCGGCCCGGCCGGGAGCGCGGGAGCGTTCGTTCGGCGAGTTCGCCGCGACCCACGGCCTGCGGTACGTGCCGCCGGGCAACCCCGCCGACGCCGACCTCACCCTGATCGAACCGGGCGAGCCCACGTTGTTGCTCGGCCTGGGCCTGAACTTCTTCGACCACCTCGCCGTCCTGACCACGGGCCGCGGCGGCCGGTTCGAGCGCCGCGACGGCGTTCTCGCGTACGTCCCTTCCGGCGACGAGCCCCAGCTGTACGCGGGGTCGCGGCGAGGCGTGCCGCTGCACGCTCGCGGTGAGAACCAGAAGGGCGCCCACGGCCGTCATCAGGCGGCTGTGCTGACCGAGGACGTGGTGCGCGCGTTGCGGTCCGCGCCGGTCGACTTCCGCGCGCACCTGTGGCCGTTGATCGCGAAGGAGGTCGAGACGGTCTACTACGCGACCTTGCTGGCGTCACGCCTGGAACCCCTTGGTGTGGCTCGGTTCTCCGCCCGGTACCGGGCGTGTCCTTCGGGTGAGGAGGCGGCACTGCTGGACGAGTACTCCGTTCCGGGGGAGTCGCGCTGGGACTGGACGCGGATCGAGCAGCCGCTGGACCGCGTCTTCGGCTCGCTGGACGAGTTCCGCCCCTGGCTGCTGCGCCACCTGCGCGAGGACGTGGCCAGGGCGGCGCAGGGCAACGTGCGCGGACCGGTCAAGGCGGCCCTCGACGTCCTGCGCGACCTGCGCAACGAGATCCGCGCGGTCGTCGACCACGGCGGCCTGCACGGCCGCTCCCACCGCGACGACCTGGAGCGCTGGTTCAGCCCGCTCAACGCGTTCCTGTCGATCGGCCCGCCCGCCCGGCGGATCGAGGAGATGGCGGCCCTGATCTCCGCCGGCGTGCTGGACGTCCTCGGCCCCGGCACTCGAGTCGAGCCGGGCGAGGGCACGTTCCTCGCGGTCGCCGACCTGCTGGCCGAGCCGCTGCCGGTCTCCGCGGTGATCGACGCGCGCATGCCCACACCGGATGTCCGCACCACGTCCGACGAACTGCTCCGGAACCTGCTCGCCGCCGGACGGTGCAGGCCGCACCGGGTGCCCGACGGGGAAGGCGGCGTGCTGGAGACGGGCGGGCTGGACGTGACGCCGAGGCCTGCTCGGGTGATCGCCGCGGACGGCGTGCCGAACGCCGGGCTGTACGCGTTGGGGGTGCCGACCGAGTCGGTGCACTGGGCGACCGCCGTCGGGATTCGGCCTTGCTCGGCTTCGGCGACCGTCAGCGATGCGGACGCGATCGCGCGGGCGGCGCTGGGCGTGCGGCGGGTGCCTGGGCGGGTGCGTGAGGACGTGAGGAGGGCGATGTGACCTTGCGCCACCACCCCAGGAGGACGACGTGATTCACACCCTGCGCGACACCGGACTCCTCTCCCCGGTCCGCGCCACCACCCGGGTCGAGGCGATGACCTCCGACGACGCCTGGCTGCGGGCCATGTGCGAGGCCGAGGCCGGACTCGCCCGCGCCCAGGCCAGGGTCGGCACCGTTCCCGCCCCGGCTGCCGAGGTCATCACCATGGTCGCCCGCGACGCCTGCCTCGACATCGCCTCGATCGCCGCGCGGTCGCGGGGAGCGGCGAACCCGGTCGTCGCGGTGGTCGAGGACCTCACCGCGCGCGTCGCCGCGATCGACCCCGCCGCCGCCGAGTACGTCCACCGCGGCTCGACCAGCCAGGACGTCCTCGACACCGCCTGCTGCCTGGTCGTCGCGCAGGTCGTGACCCACGTCCGGCGGGACCTCGCCGCGGTGGTCAGCGCGCTGGAGGACCTGGCGGAACGGCACCGGGACACCGTCATGGCCGGCCGCACGCTCACCCAGCACGCCGTGCCCACGACGTTCGGGCTGAAGGCGGCGGGCTGGCTGCACCTGGTGCGGCAGGCGGACGTCCGGGCGCGGGATTTGGTCCACAGTGGACTGCCCGTGCAGATCGGTGGCGCCGCCGGGACCATGGCGGCCTACCTGGAGCACGCCCGGCCGCACTTCGACCGGCTGCCCGCGGACTACACCGCGAACCTCATCACCGCCTATGCCGACGAGCTGGGGCTGGCCGAGCCCGTGGTGCCGTGGCACGTGCTGCGGACGCCGATCGTCGACACCGCCGCGTGGTGCACGCTGGTCACCGGCGCGCTCGGCAAGATCGCCGTCGACGTGCAGTCGTTGTGCCGCACCGAGATCGCCGAGCTCAGCGAGTCCACCGCGGACGGCAAGGGCGTGTCGTCCGCGATGCCGCAGAAGCAGAATCCCAGCCTCGCCACGCTGATCCGGTCCGCGGCGCTCCAGACACCCGGTCTCGCGTCGACCCTCGCCCACTGCCTGCTCGCCGAGGACGAGCGGCCCGCCGGGACCTGGCACGCGGAATGGCAGCCGTTGCGCGAGTGCCTGCGGCTGGCGGGAGGTGCTGCGCACACGGCGGCGGAACTGGTCACCGGTCTGCGCGTCCACCCCGAACGGATGCGGACCAACCTGGAGATCACGGGCTGGACGATCGTGGCCGAACGGCTGTCCGCGCATCTGACGCCACAGCTGGGAAAGGCCGAGGCGATGCGCACGATCGCCGCCGCAGCCCGCGGCGGCGGAACACCACCGGCGGCGCTGGAAGGCCTGTGCGACCCCGCGGACTACCTCGGTGCGGCCGCCGACCTCGTGCAGCGCGTGCTGGACGCCCGGTGACCGCGGCCACCCGGACGTCGTGGGACCCGGCGGTCTGGCGCGACAAACCCGCGGCACACCAGCCGGACTGGCCCGACTCGTGCGAGCTCGCCCGCGCCCGGTTGCAGCTGGCGAGCGCGCCGCCGCTCACCACGCCCGAGGACGTCCGCGCGGTTCGCAACGCGCTCGCCGAGGTGGCCGGAAGCAGGGCGTACGTGGTGCAGGGAGGCGACTGCGCCGAACCGTTCGGTGTCGCCGCACGCCGGGGCGCGCTGGCAAAGGACAGGATCCTGGGCGCGCTGGCGGAGCGGATCAGCCGCGCGCTGGACGTCCCGGTGCTCACGATCGGACGGCTGGCGGGGCAGTTCGCGAAACCGCGCTCGGAACCGACGGAGATCGTCGACGGCCAGGTGGTGCCGACCTTCCGCGGGCTCGCGGTGAACAGCCCGCATCCCGTTGCGGCACTGCGGGTTCCGGACGCCCGGCGCATGGTCACCGCCTACCACACGGCCCGTGCGGTGATGAGGGAGCTGCACGGCATGTGGGTCAGCCACGAGGCCTTGCTGCTGGACTACGAGGAGGCCCTGGTCCGCACGGATCCGCGCACCGGCAGCTCGTACCTGGCGTCCACGCACTTCCCGTGGATCGGCGAGCGCACCCGCGACCCCGGCGGCGGGCACGTCGCTTTCCTCTCCGGCATCGACAACCCCGTCGGGTGCAAGATCGGCCCGAACGCCCTGCCGGAGGACGTCGTCGCACTGTGCGCGAAGCTCGACCCGGAACGCGAACCCGGCAGGCTGACGTTGATCTGCCGCCTCGGACCGCGCGCCCGGACCCTGCTGCCGCCGTTGGTGCGAGCGGTCCGCGAAGCCGGTCATCCGGTCGTGTGGATGTGCGATCCCATGCACGCCAACACGAGGATCACCGGCACCGGCGTCAAGACCCGGTATCTGGACGACGTCGCCGGCGAGGCGGCGGCGTTCCACGAGACCGTCGGCGAACTCGGCGAGTGGCCGGGAGGTCTGCACCTCGAACTCGCGGGGGAGGACGTGACCGAGTGCGTCGGCGGTTCACGCGTGCCGGACGAGACGGCGCTCGCCCGCCGCTACACCTCGCTGTGCGACCCGCGACTCAACAACGAACAGGCGCTGCTCGTGGCCGACGAGGTCAGCGCACGAGCAGGTCGATGACGCCGGGCAGCTCGCCGCGCATCTCCGCGACGGTCTCGGGCCTGTCGGTGAGGTGGTGCAGCAGCGCCCGCTGGAAGATCCCGTCGAGCGTCACGTAGGTGGTGGCCGGTGAGGTCGCGGGCTCGGTGTCGCGCAGCTCGGCGTACCGGCTGATCACCCTCCACACCATGGCTTCCCGGTGGCTGTCGATCTCCAGCACGTCCGCGCGGAACGAGGAGTCGAACAGGCTCTGGTTGCGCAGGTCGTACCAGAGCCGGTGCAGCGTCGCGTCCTCGCTGAGGGTGTCGAAGAACATCGCCACGAACTCGTCGCGCAGCTGTCCGGGACTCGTCGCGCGGGCGACCACCTCGTCGTACCGCGTCACGCAGACCGCCTCGTACTGCCTGACCGCCTCGGTGATCAGATCGCGCTTGTCGGCGAAGTAGTAGTGCAGGACGCCGTGCGAGAACTCGGAGTTCTGCGCGATCTCGCGCAGGCTCGTGCGGGCGTAGCCCAGCTCGGCGAGCGTGTGCAGCGTGGCCACGGCGAGCTCGGTCCGCCTGGCCTCGAACTTGTCCACCTGCCGGCGAGCGATCCGGTCCTGCTTGCTGTCGGCGACTTGTGTCACGTCCGGATCCTAACCTCTGCGCGCCGATTCGTCGGGCAGTCGTCCAAAGAATCTTGGACAGTTGTCAAGGAAAAGCTTGACGACTGTCCAAACGCGTTTAGGGTGTGAGCCAGCTCACCGAGGAGGCCTTGATGACGAGTTATCAGCTGAGCGGGCGAAAAGCACTGGTCACGGGCGGTGCCCGCGGACTCGGCGCCGGGATGGCGGAAGCGCTGGCAGCGGCCGGCGCGGCCGTCGTGATCGGCGACGTCCTGGAGGAGGAGGGCAAGCACACCGCTCAGGCGTTGCGCGACGCGGGCGCGACCGCGGAGTTCGTGCCGTTGGACGTGACCGACGACGAGAGCTGGGCCTCGGCGGTCGGCACCACGGTCGACGTGATCGGCGGACTCGACATCCTCGTGAACAACGCGGGCATCGAGATCACCAGCCTGATCACCGAGCTCGACCCGGCCGACGTGCGCAAGATGCTCGACGTCAACGTGCTGGGCACGGCCCTCGGCATGAAGCACGGCCTGCGCGCCATGTGTCCTGGCGGCTCCGCGGGCAACGGCGGTGCGATCATCAGCGTCGCGTCCGTCGCCGCCACCATCGCCTTCCCCGGCATCAGCGTCTACTCGGCGACGAAGTCCGCGATCGACCGTCTGACCAGGGTGGCCGCCGCGGAGTCCGGCAAGCTCGGCTACGGCGTGCGGGTCAACTGCATCTACCCCGGCCTCACGCCGACGGCGATGGGCAACCAGCTCGCGGTGGACTGCGCGGAGCTGGGCCTGTTCCCCTCGCCGGAGGCGGCCGCGGGCGCGGTCGTCGAGCTGACCCCGCTCGGACGGCTCGGGCAGGTCGACGACATGGCCGACGCCGTGGTGTTCCTGGCTTCCGACGCGTCGAAGTTCATCACCGGAGCGGGGCTTCCGGTCGACGGCGGAATGGGAATGTGACATGCCCACGAACAAGCCTGTCGTCGTCTACGGCGCTTCTGGTTACACCGGCCGCCTGATCTGCGAGTACCTCCGCGAGTACGGCGTCCCGTTCCTCGCGGCGGGCCGGGACGGCAAACGGGTCAAGGAAGCCGTCGACGCGGTCCCCGGCATCCAGACGGTCGACTACGAGATCGTGGAGGTGGAGCACTCCGAGGAGGCGCTCACCGAGGCGTTCTCCGGAGCCAAGGTCGTGCTGAACACCGTCGGGCCGTTCTCCCGCTACGGTCACGAAGCGGTGCGCGCGAGCCTCAACATCGGCGCGCACTACACCGACACCAACGGTGAACAGGACTGGATGATCGACACCGACGCGCAGTACGGTGCCGCGTTCGCGAACCAGAACCTGTTGCTGTCACCCGGAATCGCGCAGATGTACACCGTCGGCGAGATCGCCGCGCAGATCTGCCTGGAGACGCCCGGACTGGACACTTTGGACATCGGAGTGTTCTGGAAGGGTTATCCCACAGTCGCTTCCACCAACACGATCCTCACCAACGCCGCGTTCGCGAAGGCCTACTACCTCGAACAGAACGAGTACGTGGAATGGCCGGCGGACGCCGGGCTCTACGAGCTCGTCGTGCCAGGACAGCACGAGCTCGGGCTCGCGCTGCCGTGGGGCGGCACCGCGCATCCGGTGTGGTTCAAGAGGGATCCGCGGGTCGCGTCGGTGCGTGCGCTCGGCGGTGTGTTCAACCGGCCGTTGATGCTCGGTGTGCCGCAGATCGTCACCGCCGCGCTCCAGCAGATGGAGGGCAAGTCGGACGCGGAGAAGTACCAGATCGTCGACGAGTTCTCCGCGCAGGTGCGCAGCGAGATGCCGCCCAGGGAGAACCCGCGGATCAACATCTCGCTGGACTCGGTGCACGCCTCCGGTCCGCTCGGGCGCGCGCATTGCGTCATCCACGGCAACTGCAACTACAAGCAGACCGCGTTGCTGAACGTGCACGCCGCCGTGCACCTGTTGCAGGACGCTCCTCGCCGGGTCGGGTTCGCCTCGGGCTGTCAGGCGTTCGGCCACCGGGAGCTGCTGGGCGCGCTGCGGTCGTTCGGCCTGGTGCTCGACCCGATCGTCGAAGTGCACCGCTGATGCGACTGTGCGACTACCTCGACAAGGGCGCGTCGCTCGGCGGCGACGCGCCCTGCCTGACCGTCGGTGACGTCTCCCAGAGCTACGCGGAGGTGCGGCGACGCTCGTTCGCGATCGCGGGAGCGTTGCAGGACAGCGGAATCAACCCGGGCGACCGGGTCGCCGTGTTGTCCGCCAACGACCCGCTCGCGCTCACGTGCGTGTTCGGCATCTCGCGCGCCGGGGCGGTGTGGTGCCCGGTCAACCCGCGCAACGAGGCGGCGGAGAACCGGGAGCTGCTGGAGCTGTTCGGCTGCCGGTGCCTGTTCTTCCAGGCGAAGTTCGCGCCGCTCGTCGACCGAATCCGGGGCGACCTGCCCGCGCTCACCACGCTGGTGTGCCTCGACGGTGAGGTCGCCGGCGCGGTCACGTTCGACGAGTGGATTTCCAAGCACAGCAGGGAACCCGACGAGGTGACCGTGGCCGACGACGATCTCTGCGTGCTGGCGGGCACCGGCGGCACGACCGGCAGGCCCAAGGGTGTGCGGCTCACCGGGCACAACCTGGAGACCGCCACCGCGCTGACCCTGATGAGCTACCCGTTCGGCGACAGGCCGCGCTACCTCGCCCTCGCCCCGCTGACGCACTCGGCGGGCGTGCTCACGTTCCCGATCATGGCCCAGGGCGGCGAGACGGTGATCATGCCGGCGCCGGACCTCGGCGAGTTCCTGCGGTTGATCGAGCACCACCGGATCACGCACGCGTTCCTGCCGCCGACCGTGATCTACGGCCTGCTCGACCACCCGGCGCTGGACTCGACGGACCTGAGTTCGTTGCGGTGCCTGTGGTACGGCGCCGCGCCGATGTCACCGGCACGGCTGACCGAGGCGCTGCACCGGATCGGGCCGGTGATGGGCCAGCTGTTCGGCCAGACCGAGGCGCCGAACATGATCGCCACCCTCGCCCCGGCCGACCACTTCCTGCCCGACGGTTCGATCGCGGTCTCGCGGCTGTCCTCGGCGGGCAGGCCGACCCCGTTGACCCAGGTGGCGATCATGGCTCCGGACGGCGCTCTGCTGCCCGCGCGGGAACGTGGCGAGATCGTCGTCCGCGGGCCGCTGGTGATGGCCGGCTACCACGAGAACCCCGGCGCCACGGCCGAGGTGAGCCGGCACGGCTGGCACCACACCGGCGACATCGGTTACCTCGACGAGGACAACTACCTGTTCATCGTCGACCGGACCAAAGACATGATCATCACCGGTGGGTTCAACGTCTACTCGGCCGAGGTCGAGCAGGCGTTGCAGGCTCACCCGGCGGTGCAGGACAGCGCCGTGGTCGGCCTGCCCGACGACAAGTGGGGCGAACGGGTGACCGCGGTCGTGCAGCTGCGTGCCGCGCGGCAGGCCGACGCCGCCGAGCTGACGGCGTTCGTCAAGGAACGGCTCGGCGGCGTGAAAGCGCCCAAGCAGGTGGAGATCTGGGCGGACCTGCCTCGGTCCAAGGTGGGCAAGGTGCTCAAGGCGGAGATCCGGCAACGGCTCACCGGGGAACGAGAGTCACCAACCAGTCGCCCGTGACGCGTCCGGGGATCGCGGCGCTGGCGAGAATCCGGTGGAAGTTGGCGTTCTGGCCAATGGTCGCCGGACGCGCGGCTGGCTAGCTTGCCGATCATGACAATCGTGCTGCCGATCCTGATCGGCCTGGTCTTCGTCGTGCTGATGTCGTTGCTGAAGGAGCCGCACCGCCGCCGGTTCAACGCGGTCTTCGTCGCGGGTGCGGGCGCGGCCTACCTGAGCGGCGGCGGCATGGGCGGCTGGGAGTTCGTGTTCACGGCCGCCGTGACGTACTGCGCCTACCGCGGGCTGGAGTCGTGGACGTTCATCGGCATCGCCTGGCTGCTGCACACCGGCTGGGACGTCGTCCACCACGTCAAGGGCCACCCGATCATCCCGTTCGCCGAGCACTCGTCGCTCGGGTGCGCGATCTGCGACCCGGTCATCGCGCTGTGGTGCCTGACGGGTGGGCGCTCGGTGATCCACGCCACGGCCGCCCGGTGGGGTAGAGGACAGGGGGTGTCCTCTACCGGGGAGAAGGTGAGGCCTGTGTCGTCGAGAAGGTGGTTGCCATGACTCAGGCGTCGGGCCGGTTGCTGTCCCTGCTCTCGCTGCTGCAGGCGCGCCGCGACTGGCCGGGCCAGCTGCTCGCCGAGCGGCTCAACGTCACCCCGCGCACGGTCCGTCGTGACATCGACCGGTTGCGCGAGCTGGGTTATCCCGTGGTGGCGGTGAAAGGACCGGACGGCGGCTACCGGCTCGAAGCGGGCACCGACGTGCCACCGCTGCTGTTCGACGACGACCAGGCGGTGGCGGTGACGGTGGCGTTGCAGCTCGCCGCCGGCTCGGGCGCGGACATCGCCGACGCCGCGACACGTGCGCTGGCGACGATGCGCCAGGTGATGCCGAACCGGTTGCGGCACCGCATCGACGCCGTGCAGGTGACCGTGGTCGACCGTTCGCCGCAGAAGATCGACAGCGCAGTGCTGCTGGCGCTCAGCGCCGCGGTACGAGCGCGCGAGGTCCTGCGGTTCGACTACGAGCACGAGTCGCCTCGCCGCATCGAACCGCACCACCTGATCAACCGGGCCGGGCGCTGGTACCTGGTCGGCTGGGACCTCGGCCGCGACGACTGGCGCGTCTACCGCGCCGACCGGATGACCCCGAAAACGCCCACAGGGCCCCGGTTCAGCCCGCGTGAGGTCCCCGGCGGCGACGTCGTGGCGTTCGTCAACGCCAGGTTCAAGGGCGCCGCGGGAGGGAGGGACGCGTGGCCGTGCCAGGGGGAAGCGGTGATCGACCTGCCCGCCGCCGAGGTGGCGCCGTTCGCCGGTGACGGCATCGTCGAGCCGATCGATGACGACCGGTGCCGCCTCGTCGCGGGGTCGTGGTCGTGGGTCGGGCTGGCGGCGTCGCTGGGTCGTTTCGACGCCGCCGTCCACATCGTCGGTCCGGCGGAGCTGCGGGACGCCGCTTTGGTGCTGGCGCGCCGTTACCGCGACTCCGCCGGATGATCAGGCCGCGACGTCCAGCACCCACGTGATGCCGAAACGGTCCTTGAGCATGCCGTACAGCGGTGCCCACGGCGAGGCCGCCAGCGGGACGACGACCGTGGCGCCGTCGGACAGCTCGTCCCACAACGCGGAGATCTCGTCGGCCGAGTCACCGCGCAGCGACACGAAGAACGGGTCGTCGCCGCGGCTGAACGGCCTGGCCGCGGGCACGTCGTAGGCCATGACGTGGAAGCCGTTCGCGCCGCGGACCTGCCCCCACACGACCTGGCCGGCCTCGTCGGGGTTCTCCACGTTGCCCATGTCCCCGTAGGTGATGACGGCCAGGTCCCCGCCGGAGACCTTCTGGTAGAACTCGAGCGCCTCGCGGGCGTCGCCGCGGAAGTTGAGGTGAGGCGCTGTGGTGACGGACATGACGTGCTCCTGACTGAGTGGAGTTCCGGCGTTCAGGAGCTACTGTTCCGTCCGTAGAGGACAGTGGATGTCCGCTACCTCAACGGAAATCAACCAATTTCGACGACCCGTGCCCACTCGGGTGGTGCGTCCGGCTCGTAGTCGGGGTCGTCCTCGTCGTACCGACGCTCCCGGGGGAACAGGCCGACGACCGTACGGCAGGCAGGTTTCGTTCGCGGCCAGGGAGTTTGGCCGTCGGTCAGGACGACGACCACGTCCGGGCGCGGACTCCTGCGCAGCGCCTCGGCGAAGCCCTCCCGCAGATCCGTGCCACCGCCGCCCACCAACGGGATCCCTTCCGCGCGGCACAACGGCCCGGTGATGTGCGCGGCGGCGTCGCAGGACATCACCGTCACCAGATCACGCCGGCCGCCCACCGCGCGGATGATCGCGGCGATCTCGACGATCGCGCTGCCCAGTTCGGTGTCGCTCACGGATCCGGACGTGTCCACGATGACGACGACACGCGGCGGACGGCGGCGCAGACTCGGCAGGACGACCCCCGGCAGACCGGCCGAGCGGCGTGAGGGCCGGCCGTAGGTGTAGTCCTCGCCGACGCCGGGTCCGGACACGGCCGAGCGGACCGCCGCCCCCAGCAGCTCCCGCCACGGCTGCGGGGGTTGGAACGCCTCGTCCGCCCATCTGCGCCAGCCTCTCGGGACTCTGCCGGGACTCGCGGTGATGCCCTGCGCCACGCGGAACCGGACGGCGTCCCGTTCCTGGGCGCTGAGCCCGTGCGCGCCACAGGGGCCCAGGTCCCATTCCCGCTCCAGACCGTCGGCGCCGCTGCCGCAGTCCAGCCAGACCCACCCGTTCGTGCCGGGGCCGAGCCGGAACTGGCGCAGGTAGTCCTCCATCAGCTCGCCCTCGGACAACCTGAGCAGTCCCGGCCGAACGGCATCCTTCGGACGCACCAGCCCGTCGCCGAACACGTCGTCGTTGATCTCGCAGTCCGCGGCGATGTTCATCCGCAGCCGCTCACCCGGCCCGGTCAGCTCGTGCGCGGCCGCGAACCTGTCGCTGCGCCCGTGGTGGTCGCGCAGCAGGTGGGACACCTCGTGCACCCAGACCCCGGCCAGCTCCTCGACCGGGGTGCGGTCCACGAACGCGGCCGACACGTAACAGCGCCAGTGCCGGTCCACGGCCATCGTCGGCACCTGCCGCGACTCCACCACGTGCAGGGCGAACAACGCGGTCGCGAGGTACGGCCTGTTCCGGACAGCGTGCAGCCGGGCGGCGAACAGTTTTTCCTCGTCGAGGCTCGTCATGCGCGGGCACCCGCGGCGGCACGGTCCGCTCGCCGCGACACCGACACGGCCCCGGCGAGCCGTTCGATCGCGGCCGGGACCTCCCAGTCGTCGCGGCGCAGCGCGGCGAGCGTGGCCGCCGGCACGACGACCAGGTCCGGGGCCCCGGTTTCCAGTGCCAGCACCAGCAACGACCACGCCGCGTCCCAACGGTCCTGCTCCGGCCGCTTGCGCACCGCCGCCACCACGCCGTCGAGCACGGTCTGGCGCAGGTCGCCGCGTTCGGGCAGCACAGCCGCCGCCGGATCCGCGAGCAGCACCTCGGGATCCGGCAGGTCCATGCGGTCCAGGCTCGCCAACAATTCCAGACCGGGGCCGTCGCCCACCGCGCCCCTCACCAGCGTGGACAGCACCTCGCGTGACGTGTCCGCCGCGGTCGCGAACGCGATCAGGCGCAGCGCCATGTCCCAGCTGCGCGGCGAGGGCCAGGCACCACCGCGACGGGCTTCGCTCTTCGGCAGCTGGTGCACGAGTGCGGGCCGCACGGCCAGAAGCCCGCACACAGCGCGGCGGGCGAACGTCACGGCGTCGCCCAACCGGCCGGGGTCCAGTCGCGGCAGCGGCGCTGTCGGCCACGTCCCGCCGAGCCCGCGCACCACGACGTCGTGGTCGTGCGTCCACTGCAGGTGGACGAACCGGTTGGCCAGCGGTGGGCTCAGCTCCCAGCCGTCGGCGGCGGAGGAGCGCGGGTTGGCGGCGGCCACGATCCGGACGCCAGGAGGCAGTCGCAGGGCACCGACCCGGCGTTCCAGCACGACGCGCAGCAACGCGGCCTGCACCGCCGGTGGTGCGGTCGAAAGCTCGTCCAGGAACAGAAGTCCGCGGCCCGCCTGGACCAGGCGCACCGCCCAGTCCGGCGGCGCCATGGGAACGCCCTGCGTCGCCGGGTCGTCGCCGACCACCGGCAGACCGGAGAAGTCAGACGGTTCGTGCACGCTGGCGATCACCGTCGTCAACGGCAGTGCGAGAGCGTCGGCGAGCTGGGTGAGGGCGGCGGTCTTGCCGATCCCCGGCTCGCCCCACAGCAACACCGGCAGGTCGGCGGACACGGCCAGCGTCAGGGCTTCCAGCTGCGGGTCGGCCCGCAGCTCGGTGGTCGTGTTCTGAAGCAGAGCGAGCAGGTCGGCGGCAACGTCGAGCGTGGCAGAAGTCATGTGTTCGATCACCTTTGGGTCGTGTGAGGCCGTGCGCCGGCCAGGCGAGGTGTCAGCTGAAGGTCGCGTGACGCGGACGCGAGCGACGACGACTGTCCCGAGTGGACTTGGCGGGACCGGCTCCGGCGAGCCCGGCCCGGTACAACCCGTGCGTCAGCTTGCGGTGCACCGCGGTTTCGAGCTCGTCGCGCAACGCACCGCTGCGCAGCAGCACGTCCGGTCCGAGCAGACTTTCGACGGCCGCGACGGCACCGGCGGTGTCCCCGTGGTCCAGCAGGCCGCGGACTTCCGCCAGGTTCTCCGGGTGGCGGTGTGCCGCGTCGATCGCCTGAAGGCACGGCAAACCGGTGCCGCCCAACGCGACCAGCAGCTCCTCGCGGCGGATCTCGGCGGCGTCGTGGTCCAGCGGGACGAGCACGCCGTCGACCACACCGATCCGGTGCGTGGAGCCGCGGCACTCGACGAGACGTGAACACGTTGTGCCGTCGGGACTTCGTGACGCCGGGCGGTGGTCCGGCAGGAGCGCGGAGGCGACGAGCGGGTGCAGCCGGTCGGCGTCGATCAGCCCCGCGTGCAGCAGTTCGAGGTCGGGCGGCACCCAGGTCGCCGCGTCGGGCAGCACCGGATGCGTTGGGACAAGACCTCGTGGCGGCACTTCGACCACCTCGTCCGGAAGGCGCAGCACGAGCTGGTGCCGGGAACTGAGCCGCACGGTGACGGCGCCGTCCGCGCATCCGTCCGCGTGCAGGAGCAGCGCGGCCTCGGCCGCCCAGCCGGCACCGGACCGTTCCCGGAGCTCGGAGGTCCTGCGCGCGTCCCAGAGGTGGCGGTGCAGGTCGAGCCGGAAACGCCGGTCGGGCCGGGGATGGGGATGTCGGCCCGCGCCGGCCAGGGGCCGCGAAGGTTCCCACAGCGCGAGGCTGATCCGCTGACCCGCGTCCGCCCAGGCCGGTGGCGTGCGCGCGACGAGGTGCACGGCGCGACCGCCGTCAGGAGGGTGGTACCGGGCCAGCGACACGGTGAGACCCGGCCGCAGCAGGCCGTCGGGACTGACTCTCGGAAAATGCCAGCGAAGCAGGTCAGGGGCCAGATGACGCAGATCGGCGCGGACGGTCTCCGCGAACTGCCTTCCGTGGGCGCGACCCACCGCACGCAGGTTCAGATCCACGTCCACCCGCGCGGCGGCGCAGGCACCTGACCAGTCGCCCACCGCACGGCGGGCAGTCGAGGAATCGATCATCGACGTCGGCACGGCGAACTCGCGCACGTGCGACCAGAAACTGAGGCGGGACTGTCCGTTCACGGTCGAGTGGTGCATCAGCACTCACCTTTGGTGAACGAGACCCCCGATCCGCTCGAGTAGGTGATCATCGTGGCAACGGTAGCAGGGCGCGCAAGGGGTTTCCGGTGCAGGCCCGCCGAGACCTGGAAGTTCTTCTCCCAGTTCAGATCGATGCAACGTATTGGGGCTTTGGTGGCGTGTGTACCTGGTGGAAGCACGCAACGCTGAGGGGCGAAGTTGAGCGACGAGCAGTTCACCAAGGGCCACGTGATCACCCTGATGATCACATCGTTGATCGGCGTCGGGTTCGGCACCGGGTGGTGGTTCTCCGCCGCCACCGCGCTGGCCGGCCCCGCGGCGGTGGTCCTGGGCGTCGTGATCGCCGTGTGCCTGGTGGGCTGGGTGCTCCGCGTCGGCCGGTCCGGCCGCCAACTGCCTCCTGGCGGCGGGCGTGCGGACAGCCCGTTCGGGAAGACGTACGGGATCGCCGTCCTGCTGATGGTCGTCGGGATCTTCGCGGGGTCGCGGCTGCTGACGCTGGTCGAACTGCCGCAGGCGATTCCCGCGTGGGTGCTGTTCGTCGTCGGCGCGCACTTCGCGCCGTTCGCGAGGCTCTTCGGCTCCACCAGGTTCCTGTGGCTGGCCGCGGCGCTGTGCGGCACCGGTGTGCTGGCGGTCGTGCTCGGTGTGGCCGGGCTGGCGGCGGCGTGGCGGCTGGTGCCGGGATTCGGTGGCGCGGCCGTGCTGTGGACAACGGTGGTGGCGGGCCTGCTCGACGGGCAGTCCCGAGTTCAGTCCCTCTTGCGCGCCACTCCCGCGAACGTCGACGTGCGCTTCGCGTCACCGATCTCGTCTCCGGTGTCCGGTCGCCACTCCGGCAGGTAGACCACACCGGGATCGAGCAGTTCCAGTCCGTCGAACAGGCCGGTGATCTCGGCGCGCGTGCGCATCGAGAAGTCGGTGACGCTGCGCCGGAACTGCTGCGTGGCCTCCTCGACCCTCTCCGGTTCCGGCCCTTCCAGGCTGGCGTGGGAGATCGCGAGGTAGCTGCCCGGCACCGTCGCGTCCAGGTAGGAACGGATGATGCCGGCCGGGTCGTCCTCGTCCGCCACGAAGTGCAGCACCGCGAACATCAGCACCGCGATCGGCTGCGAGAAGTCCAGCAACCGCTGGGTTTCCGGGTCACCGAGAATGTCCTGCGGCCGGCGCAGGTCACCCTGGACCGCCGTGGCCAGGGTGCTGCCTGCGAGGATGTTGCGGCTGTGCGAGACGGCGACCGGATCGGCGTCGACGTAGACGATCCGGCAGAGCGGGTTCGCCTTCCAGGCGATCTCGTGCACGTTGCCGACGGTCGGGATGCCGGAGCCCAGGTCGAGGAACTGCGTGACACCCCGGTCCACGAGGTGGCGGACCGCGCGGCGCAGGAACGACCTGTTGGCGCGCATGATGTCCGGCAGCTCGGGCATGAACGCGACGATCTTCGCCGCGGCCTCCCTGTCGACCTGGAAGTTGTGGAAGCCACCCAGGTGCGCGTCGTAGATGCGGGCCGCACTCGGCTTGTCCACGTCGATCTCCGGACCTGCCCACGCCGGTCGGTTCACCTGACCACCCTCATCGCCGAGTACCTGCCGGTCCAGCACGAGACTAGCCGTTGTCCTGCCTGGACCGGGGCACCGCGTCCGAACGAGGGACGGCCGTTCACCCTTCGAGCATGCCCGGACCGAACACCTCGTAACGGATGTCGTCGGACAGCACCCCGCGGCGGAGGAGCCCGGCACGCACGTCGCGCATGAACGCGATCGGTCCGCACAGGTAGACGATCGCCCCGGCGGGCAACGGGATCGCGTCCACGTCGACGAGTCCTGCCCTGCCGCCCTCGTCACCGTTCTCGTACCAGGTCAGGTGCGGGTGACGGGAGTACTCCGCCAAGTGTGCGTGCCGATCCGCTGACAGCTCCGCGTGCACGGCGACGACCTCGCGTTCCGGCTGCGTGGCGGCGAGGTGGTCGAGCATCGAGAGCATCGGGGTGATGCCGATGCCCGCGCTGGCCAGCACCACGGGCCGTTCGCCGGGAGCCAGCGTGACCTCACCGGCGGGCGGTCCGACCAGCAGGACGTCGTCGGCGTGCACGTGGTCGTGCAGGAACGTCGACACCGCACCGTCCGGGGCGCCGTCGACACCGCGCACCCGCCGCACGGTGATCCGCAGCTCACCCCGTCCGGGTGCCTGCGACAGCGAGTACTGGCGCGGCTGCCTGTGCCCGTCCGGCAGGTCGACCGCGACCGACACGTACTGCCCGGGCTCGAACACCGGAACCGGGCCGCCGTCGTCGGGCACCAGCGTGAACGACACCGTGTCGACCGCCTCCTCGTCCCGTTTCGCCACGCGCCACGGACGCCACAGCGTGTCCGCGGTGACACCGGCCTGCTGGTACAGGCGCGCCTCGGCGGCGATCAACGACACGGCGAACAGCCAGTAGACCTCGTCCCAGGCGGCCGCGACCTCGGGCGTGACGGCGTCGCCGAGCACGGTGGCGACCGCGCCGATGAGGTGCTTGCCGACGATCGGGTACTGGTCGGGCCGCACGCCGAGCGAGACGTGCTTGTGGGCGATGCGTTCCGCGATCGGGCCGAACGGCGTCCCGTCGAGCAGGTGCTGCGCGTAGGCGACCACCGCGGCGGCCAGTGCGATCTGTTGCTTCCCGCTGGCCTGGTTGCCCCGGTTGAACAGGTTCAGCAGCTCCGGGTGCGCGGCGAACATCGACGGGTAGAACTCGGCGGTGATCGCGGCGGCGTGCTCGCGGACGACGGGCAGCGTCGCGCGCACCACGGCGGCTGAAGCAGCGGAAAGCACAGAGGTCTCCTCGGAAGTGGGGAACGGGCGACTTCGAGCTTGCGTGATCAGGTGCGGGCGAACGCAGGTCGGAACGTCGCCTTCGCGGCAGGACCTTCGTCCCGGAACTCACGCCCGGAAGGCCTTGGTGCCACTAACAAGCCACGTGCACGTCGGAGAGGAGGAGCTCGGAGACGGAACGCCGCGGAGTGGGCGGGACGGGAGCGCCGAAACCCAGGCGCAGCACCGTTTGCGGGATCAGCATGCCGCCGAGCGACCGCCGCAGCTCCTCGCGGACGCGCCGGACCTCGACCGGCTGGGACAGGAACGACGCGGACAGCCCGTGCGTGGTCGCGGTGAGCAGCACGCGTTGCATCGCCTGTCCCGCCTGGAGATCACCGAGCGGCCCGTCGTAGAACGAGCAGAGGACCACGACGAGCGGATCGGACTCGTAATCCTTGGCGGGGTGGCGTTCCGACCCCTGGAAGTCGCGGAACACCCACTCGTCCTGCGTCTCCGGCCGCACCCCCGCCGACGCGGGCGGCACCCCGTCGGCAGCGCCGGGACGATGGCCGGTGAACGCGGCGAGCTCGTCCTGCACACCCTCGTCGTCGAGCTGGATCTGGTGCGCCCGCTGGACGAACCGCTTCAGGTCGGCGCGACCCTCCCGCGTGGTGACGACGTGCAGCCAGGCCCGTTCCAGCTCGGCCGCCCTGACCAGCGCGTGCCGCTGCCGTGGCTCGATGGCCGTGTCGAGGAACGGCCGGCGGTTGGTCCGACGGCGAGGCACCGCCCGGAGCAACGCCCGCTGCTCGTCGTCGACCTTGATCGTGCCGCCGCGGCGCACCACGGCAAGCGCACCGGGCGCGTCCTGGCCCGGCAGCATCGACACCAGCGGACGCACACCCGAGGCCTGCAAAGCCAGCCGCAGGTTGAACAGCGCGGCACCGCAGGAAAGCCGCAGCTCGCGCTCCTCGGGATCGGTCGCCGCCAGCTTGCGGCTGGGGTCGGGGTGCAGCTCGATGCGGTCCCGCCGGACACGGAACCGCCACGGTTGCGTGTTGTGCACGGACGGCGCGAGCGAAGCGGCCGCGAGCGCGCTCTCGATCTGTCCGGACTCCAGTCCCAGAGCCGCCGGCACTTCGGCCATGTCTTTCACCCCGTCCGTGTCGCCTGGAACGTTCTGGCGTCCACTGTCGGCGTGGCTCCGGGGGCGGTCCCACCGTCGAAGGTCCCGAGGTGGCAGGGACTGGGGCAGGTCGCTCAGGGCCGGAACGTCCCGGGCCACCCGTTGGGCTTGCGTGGGTCGGCTTGTGGTTCGGCGCGGGTTCCAGCGGGGTTGGTCATCTTCTGCTGGCCGTGTCGCTTTGCGGTGGTGGTTGCGTGGGTCGTATGACGAGCCGGGTCATTTCATCGCCGCTTCGCGACGATTGCGATTGGGGCTTGACATCGGGGCCCTTGCGAGGCGCACATCGGCCTTAAAAAGCCGGGCATAAGGAGCCCGGCCGATCCAACCAGCATAGCACCTCGCACCCAAAGTCAAGCCCCAATCGCAATCGTGCGTGGTTGCGTTTGTCGGTCGGCTCACCTCATTACCGCTTGCCCGCGTTCGCATTGCCCTGTCCGGCTCGGCTTTGCCATTGCTGGTTCACTCGATCGTGTGCGGCTTTACCCGTTATCCTGTCGTGATCTTGCGGTAGATTAGAACACGTGATCGAAACCCGCCTCCTCTCCACTGACGAGCTGCTGCGCAGTGTCGTCGACGAGGTGACGGAAATTCGCGTCCGCGAGAACTCGTTGATGCACAAGATCGCCGAATTGGATCGGCGTGGAGTTGCGGCGGAGCTGGGTTACAGGGATTTGCCGCAGGTGTTGCGGCATGCTGTCCGCTGGGATCTTTCCGCCGCAAGGCGATGGATCGCCAATGCCGCATTGCTGACCAATGAGATCACCCCGACCGGCAGCGAACTCGCTCCCAAGCTCCCGCTCACCGCCGAGGCGGTGGCCGAGGGCGCGTTGTCGATCGAGCACGTCGCGGTGGTCGCCGAGATCATGAAGACCGTGCCTGCCGAGCACGAGGTCACGGTGGTGGGTTACGCGCGGGACTTCGAGCCCGTCACGGTCCGCCGCCTGGGCACGACACTCGCCTACGCCATCAACCAGGACGACCCGGAACCTCGTGACCCCGCGCCTGCGCCGCCGGGCAATCAGCACTGGATGCGCTGGAAGAACGGCAAGCTGGAGATCAGCGCCAAGCTGGACAAGGTGACCGGCGCGAAGTACGAGGCGCTGATCGACCCGCTGGCCAAGCCCCGCCCGCAGACCCCGGACGAGGGCCCGGACCGGCGCCCCCGCGAGGAACGCGAAGGCGACGCCCTGGCCGAGCTGATCGACCTGATGCTGCGCGCCGACCAGCTCCCCGAGCACGGCGGCGAACCAGTCACCCTGACGCTGACCATGCCCTATGACGACCTGGCCAACCAGGTCGGCCACGCCACCCTCGACAACGGCGACCGTGTCCCGGTCGAGCAGGTGCGTGAGCTGGCGTGCAACGCGGGCATCATCCCGATGGTCCTGGGCGGAGCGGGCCAGCCGCTCAACGTCGGCCGCAAAACCCGCACCTTCCCCGCCGCAATCCGCCGCACCCTGGTCACCCGAGACCGAGGCTGTGCCTTCCCCGGCTGTGGCAGACCGCCCAGACAGTGCGACGCCCACCACATCAAACACTGGGCCAACGGCGGCGACACCTCGGTGGACAACGCCGTCCTGCTCTGCCGCCACCACCACACGCTCATCCACCAGAGCGAGTGGGAAGTCGGGATGGTGAACGGCATCCCGACCTTCTACGCACCAGCCTGGCTCGACCCGCAACAAAGACCCAGACGCAACCTGGTCAACACCGCCTAACCACAGCGACGCGGTGTCGATGAAGGTCGCCTGGCCACGGGGGAAGCAGCCTGATGAAGGGCGCTCTGCGAAGCAAGCGGCAATGGCGTCGCCGAGCTGAATCTCCCACCGCAACGCATGCAATGGCGAAGCCGAGGCCCCAACAACCGCGATGGCGAAGCCGAGCCGGACAGGGCAATGCGAACGCGGGCAAGCGGTAATGAGGTGAGCCGACCAACAAACGCAACCACGCACGCTTGCGATTGGGGCTTGACTTTGGGAGCGAGGTGCTAGCCTTTTCGGACCGGGCGGGTGCGAAGCATCCGACCTTTTCCGCACGACACAGCGCCTCGCAAGGGCCCCGAAGTCAAGCCCCAATCGCAATCGTCGCGAAGCGGCGATGAAATGACCCGGCTCGTCATACAACCCACGCAACCACCAACACAAAGGCGACCACACCAGCAAAAGGTGACCAACCCCGCTGGAACCCGCGCCGAACCATCCCAAAACGACCCGCGCACACCCCGGCGTAACCCGACCCCGGCGTAACCCGACCCCGGCGTAACCCGACCCCGGCGAAACCCGACCCGCGCACCGAGCACCCTCCAACGCAAGCCAACCCCCGGAAGCTGCTTCGCGACCCGCCTATCGGCAGGACCCGAACGTCAGCTACGGGCAGGCCACCTCAACCGCCGGCGTCACGACCGGTTCCACCTTCTGCCGTTCAGCCCGCACCGACGCGATCCCAGCGAGGATCAGCCCACCACCGACGAGTTGCAGCGGCGCGAGCCCTTCGCCGAGCAGGAGCCAGGCGAACACCGAGGCGGACACGACCTCCAGCAGTGCGATGAACGACGCCACCCGTGAGCCGAGCAGGCCCGAGGCGGTGATGCCGGTTGCGTAGGCCAGCGCCGTGCCCACGACCGCGACGACCAGCAGCGGCACCCACCACGCCGTGGTCGTGCCCAGGAGTGGGAGGTCGTCGAACGTCGCGGTGAACGGGAGCAGGCCCATCAGCCCTACGACCGCCAGGACGGGTGCGGCCACCAGCAGGCCCGCTCCGGCCAGCGCTACCGGGGGCAGGCCGTGGTTGGGGCGTGCGGCGATCGCGAAGTACACGGCGCATCCGATGGCGGCGCCGAATGCGGCGGCCAGGCCGATCGGGTCCACGGCTTGGATCGCGCCGGGGCCGATCACCAGCAGGAGGCCGCCGACTGCCAGCAGCGAGCCGAAGAGGACGACCGGTGCGGGCGTTCGTCTGCTGGCCGCCCAGGTGAAGCCGACCAGCAGGATTGGCGCCAGGAACTCGATGAGCAGCGCGGTCGCCACCGGGATGCGCGCGATCGCGGCGAAGTACAGGACCTGGGTGATCGCCACGCCGAACAGGCCCATGCCCAGCACCGGCCACCGGGCCTGCCAGAGCACGTTCCACTTGCCGCGCAACGACATCAGCACGAACGGGAGCAGCACGAGTCCCGCGGTGAGCGCGCGGGCCGTGACGGCGGCGGTCGGTGACCAGCCGTGGTCCAGGAGTGGTTTGACGAACGCTCCGGAGGTGCCGAACGAGATGAACGAGACCGTTGCCGCGATCAGGCCGGTGGACTTCGACGGAATCCCCATGCTTGCCTCCCGGCCCGGTGTCGTGTCATGGCCTAACCTGAATGATGCCCCTGACGGTAGGCTGATAAGGGTAAGGAGTCAATTTGCGTTTTGCCCCTGACACGGAGGACTCTCTCGCCTTCGTCGTGGAGCTGTGCAACACCGAACCGGAGGCCTCGCGCAGCGGCACGGACGAGCTGGCCACGGTGGACCAGCTCGCGGCCCTGCTCGCGCGCTACCCGTACACCGGGCGGATCGACCACGACGAGGCGGAACTGCGCGACGTCCACCGCACGCGCGCGCTGCTCCGGCAGGTGTGGTCGCTCAGCCGTGACGACGCCGTCGAGGCCGTGAACAAGATGCTCCGCGACGCCAAGGCGCTCCCGTACCTCGTGCGGCACGACGACCTCGACTGGCACATCCACGCCACCGAGCCCAGCTCGCCGCTCGCCGAACGGATCCGGGTCGAGGCCGCGCTCGGATTCATCGACGTGATCCGCATGAACGAGATGGACCGCCTGCGGATCTGCGCGGCCGACGACTGCACCGGGCTCCTGCTGGACCTGTCCCGCAACGGCCTCAAGCGGTTCTGCAGCGTGCGGTGCGGCAACCGGATGAACATGATCGCGTTCCGGGAACGACGAGCGGAAGGTCGTTCCTAACCGACCGCGGCCGCCCGGCAGCGATCTTCCTCGATCGGCCTGCGCAGGGTCGAGTAGAGCTCGGCCGCTTCGAGGAACAGCGCGGCCGCCTGCGCGTTCTGGCCGGCCGCCCGGCGCAGCTCCGCCCTGACCTCCCACAGCGCGGCCGACCACGGACCGCCCTGCCACAGCCCGCTGATCCGTTCCGCTTCCGCGAGGTGCCGCCGGGCCCGGCTCAGCTCGTTCGCCCGCGCGCAGGCTCGTGCCGCCTCGATGCGGAACACCATCGAGCACGGATCGCAGACGTGAGTCGCTGACGTGAGCAGGCGCTCGCCGTCACGGACCGCGCCGAGTGACTCGACGAGACCGCCGGCGGCCAGCACCCGCAGCCCGTGGATCCGGATCACGAGGTGCGACCGGATGCCCGACGAGTGCGCGAGCGGCATGGCGCGGTCGAGCAGTGAGAGGGCCACGGCCCGGTCTCCGCGCCGGACGCGTGCCTCCGCGGCGCGTTCGAGCGCGATGCTCTGGGCGGAGAGGCACCCGGCCCGTTCCGCGTCGGCCAGCGACCGGTCGAGGTGCTCGCACGCTTCGTCGACGTGGCCGGACAGCAGCGCGAACTCGCCGAGCAGCAGGTGTGCCAGCGCGAGGCCCGCCGGCGAGTCCGCCTCGGTCGCGATGCCGAGCAGGTCGCGGCCGAACGACTCCGCGCCCTCGTGGCCTTCCGGTCCGTAGAGGTAGTACTCCTGGAAGCACAGGTGGGCGTCGAACACGGCGCCCTCCAGGTTCGCGGACCGCCGGACCGAGTCGGCGAACTCCTCCCGGAACTGCTGGTGCCACGTGCCTTTCGCGTACGCGACGAGCGCCAGCAGCGTGGACGCCTCACCGAGCTCGTGCCCGAGGTTCGCGTCCAACGCCAGCGGGCGTGCCCTCTTCGCCAGCCGCTCGGCCTCCTCGACGTTGCGCCGTCCCCAGGCGACCAGACCGTTGGCGAGGGTCACCGCCACGGTCTGCCGCACCGACGGCGGTTCGGCACCCTCGGCCAGCGCCGCCTCGAAGAGGGCGACCGTCTCGGCGTCCGGGCCGACGCCGACGCGTTCGCGCAACGCCTCGCGGAGCTGCTCGAACTGGCGCAGCGCCTCTCGACGGCGTCCGGCCGCGAGGTGGTGCCGCATCATCGCGCGGTGTGCTTCCTCGTCGGTTTCGTCGAGCTCCAGCAACCGGGTCCAGTCACCGGCGGCGCGCAGCAAGGCGACGTGGTGGGTCCTGGTCTTCGTTCGCCGTTCCTCCGCCCACCACTCGTACCGGTCGTCCGGCAGCACGTCCCCGCCGCACATCGCGGCCGCCGCGGCACACGCCGACGCGTCACCCGACGCGAGCGCGGCATCCGCGGCCTGGTCGAACCGTTCGAGATCACAGTCGAGGTGCCCGCCCGGCCACAGCACCAGCACCTGGCCGTCGACGGTGATCGCGCCGGGGTCGCCGAGCGCGCGGCGGGCGTAGTGAACCGCCTTGCGCAGGTTCGCGCCCGCCGCGTCGACGGGCAGGTCGGGCCACAGCAGTTCCATGACCTGCTCGCGGTGCAGCCGGTGCCCTGGCTCGATCGCGAGGAGCTTCACCACGTCGGCGGCTCGCCGGCTGCGCCACGCATGAGTGGGGACGGGCTGGCCGTCCACCGTGACGCCGAACCCGCCGAGCACACGCACCTGGCAGGTGGCAGGCATGGGCCGACCTTACGTCCGCGAGCGTGGGAACGCTCGGGGAACGCTGCGCTGCCTAATCTCGCCGCACAGTCGGAAAAGGAGGAAGCCATGCTGTTCATGGACGTCCACAACGAACTGCCCGACGGCGCCACCGCGAAGGACGTCGCGGAGGCTCACGAGGCCGATCTGCGCACCCAGGACCAGCACGGTGTGCGGTACCTCAACTACTGGGTCGACGACCAGGCGGGCAAGGTCTTCTGCCTGGTGGAGGCACCGGACGCGGAGGCAGCCCACCGAGTGCACCGCGAAGCGCACGGTCTCGTCGCCGACGAGATCTACCCGGTCGTGCAGGGCTAGTGGGTTCCGGCGGGGTGACGGCTATTTCGCTTGCCGTGACCCCGAGACTGGGTTCATGTTCGATGTGATCATCGCCGGCTGCGGGCCGACCGGCGCGACGCTGGCCGCTGAGCTGCGGCTGCACGACGTGCGGGTGCTCGTGCTCGAGAAGGAGCCCGAGCACGTCGCCTCGTTCGTGCGCCTGGTGAGTCTGCACGTCCGCACCCTCGAGCTGATGGCGATGCGCGGACTGCTGGACCGCCTCCTCGAGAACGGGCGGCAGCGCACGGTCGGCGGTGCCTTCGTCGCGGTCCCCAAGCCCGCGCCACGGGGCATGGAGGACGCGTACCAGCTCGGCATGCCGCAACCGGTCGTCGACCGGCTGCTCGAGGAGCACGCGGTCGAACTGGGTGCCGAGGTCCGGCGCGGCTGCGAGGTCACCGGGGTCGAGCAGGACGACGAAGGGGTGACCGTCGAACTGGCCGGCGGCGAACGGCTGCGGGCGCGCTACCTGGTCGGCTGTGACGGCGCGCGCAGCACGGTGCGCAAGGTGCTCGGTGTCGGTTTTCCCGGCGAGCCCTCGCGCAACGACACGTTGATGGGCGCGATGGAGGTCGGTGCTCCGCCGGAGGAGGTCGCCGCCAAGGTGGCCGAGGTCCGTGAGACCTGGAAGGTGTTCCACGTCGGGGCGTTCGGCGGAACGATCCAACGCGTCGTGGTGCCCGCCGTGGCGGTCAGCGAGGATCGGACGGCCACCCTCGACGACTTCAAGGAGGGGCTGCGGGCCGTCGCCGGCACCGACTTCGGCGTGCACTCGCCGCGCTGGCTGTCCCGCTTCGGCGACGCCACCAGGCAGGTCGAGCAGTACCGCGTCGGGAGGGTGCTGTTCGCGGGCGACGCGGCCCACATCCACCCGCCCGCCGGTGGTCAGGGACTGAACCTGGGCGTTCAGGACGCGTTCAACCTCGGCTGGAAGCTCGCGGGCGAGATCCGCGGCTGGGCACCCGAAGGGTTGCTGGACACCTACCACGCCGAACGTCATCCGGTCGGCGAGGACGTCCTGAACAACACCCGCGCCCAGGTGGAGCTGATGTCCACCAGTGCGGGCGCACAGGCCGTGCGCAGGCTCTTCGAAGAGCTGATGGACCTCGACGAGGTGAACCGGTACCTCCTCGAGAAGATCACCGCGATCGGCGTCCGCTACGACTTCGGGCCGGGACCCGAGCTGCTCGGCCGCCGCCTGCCCGACCTCGACCTGAAGATCGGCCGTCTCTACGACCAGTTGCGCCGGGGCAGAGGGCTGGTGCTCGACCGCACCGAACGGCTCACCGCCGGGGGATGGTCGGACCGGGTCGACGTCATCGCGGATCCCACCGCGGCACTGGACGTTCCGGCCCTCCTGCTGCGGCCGGACGGTTACGTCGCGTGGATCGGTGACGACCAGCAGGACCTCGAAGAGCACCTCGCGCGCTGGTTCGGCTAACCCAGGTACGCCTTGCAGGCATTGCCCTCGGCGAACGGCACGAGGCGCGCAACGGTGACGGGCGACCCCAGCTCGGCCAGCGCGCCCCTGATCAGCCCCAGGTGCAGCGGGCACACCACGTCCCGGTTCTGCTCGGCGAGCTCCAGGAACGGGCAGTGCCACAGCCTGATGCCGTCGGGCACGCGTTCAGGCGCGAAGCCGATGCGGTCGAGCAGGGCGACCACGCCGCCGGTCGCGTCGGTGGCCCGTCCCGGCGCGGGCCGGTCGACGAGGTGGTGGCCCCACGACTCGCCGACCCGCTCCGGAGCCTCGTTCTCGCGGACCACACCGAGCAGCATCTCCGCCAGCAACCGGTAGTCGCGGTGCCCGCCGCGTGCCATCACCGGACGCAACGCGTAGGTGGCGGGCGGGCGGCCTCGACCGGACGACGTGCCCGCGAGCTGGTCGACCAGCTGCTCGAACACCAGCGCGTCCAGGTGGAACCGTGCGGTGTTGGGGTGGATGCCGACCTCGCGGGCGATCTCGGCGAGGGTGCGCGGACCGTCGCGCAGCACTGCCAGCACCTCATCCCGCCGAGCCATGCGAGCAGTATTACACGAGTCCCACTCGTGGAAATAGTTAGAATGGGGTCATGACAGGGGCGACGGTCGACTGGCGGCTGACAGATCCAGGCAGGCAGCTGGACGCGAACCTGGTGCGCCTGAACCCGGAGCACCACATCGGCGAGCACGTCGAGCCCGACCTCGACGTGCTCCTGGTCGCGGTCGAGGGTGACGGCGTGGTGCACCTCGACAGCGGCGACCAACGGCTCGTGCCCGGCGCCGTGGTGTGGTTGCCACGCGGCAGCCGCCGGTCGGTGCGGGCCGGTGCGAATGGGCTCGCCTACCTCACCTCGCACCAGCGCCGACCCGGCATGAGGATCACGGCACCACCACCGGGCACGCGGTAGCGCCGCTCGTCGTGCAGGTGACCCGGCCGACGATCGCCGGGCTGACCGGCGAGTTCGCGGCGATGTGGTCGGCCAGCACCTGGTCCATGATCTCCCTGGTGGTGACCCGGCTGGAGAAGTTCGGGTAGCCGTCGCCGCCGTTGGAGATGAAGTCGTTCGACGCCAACGAGTACGTCGCCGCGGCCGTCAGGTCCACCGGTGCTCCGGTGCACGACCCGTCGGCGGCCTGCCGCACCGAGGACACCACGCGGGACCCGGCGGGAGCCGCGATGTCGTAGGTGAAGCAGAGCCCGGACACCTCGGGGAAGCGGCCGTTCACGGCGGGCATCTGCGAGACACCGTTCTCCAGCATGGTCTTCAGCTCGGCACCGTTGACGTTCAGCGTCGTCACGACGTTGCCGAACGGGAGCACGCCCAGCACCTGGCCGCGCGTGATCGGGTACGGCGGCGGGGTGAAAGCCGGGCAGAAGTCGCTCGGGTTGTCCGTCGCCGGGCACGTCAGGTCGGCGCGCAGGCCACCGGAGTTCGTGATGGCGAAGTCCGTGCCGTACTTGAGCCTCATGCCGTCGGTGACCGTGTTGCCCACCAACGACTCGCACGTGCGTCCCTGGGCGTTGCCGCACGCGTCGGCACGCGGGATGACGCGGGTGGAACTGCCGATCACCGTGCTGAGCACCGGTGCCAGCTGTGCGTTGAGGTCGTTGATGCGGCCCTGGATCGCGGGATCGGCGGTGACGCTGATGTCCCACGGCTTGTGGAAGTCCGCGGTCTTGTAGACGACCTTCTTGACGTTCGTGTCGACGACCAGGCGCACGCGGGTGAACCGGAGGCCCTTGCTGCGGTTCTCCGTCACCAGCACGTTGTTCGAGCGCGTGGCGACGACCTGGAAGTCGGTGTGGTCACCGAGCACCGCGTCCACATTGGACACGTTGTCGGCCAGGTTCACGACCGGACCCGTCGGGTTGGTGATCGTGCCCGCCGTGGCCCCGAGGTGGCCGAGCGCCACGATCGCGTTGACACCGCGGGACTTCAGCCGCGCGGCCTCCGCGTTCACCGCCGCCGTCGAGTTCGTCAGCTGGAACGGGGCGATCGCACCGGGCGCGGTCAGCTCCAGCAGATCGTCGTTGGAGTACCCGATGATGCCGAGCTTGACGCCGCCGAAGACGTCGACGACCGCGGACGGCGCCCACTCCGGGGGAGTCTTGCCGTTCGCGTCCACGATGTTGGCGGACAGGAACTTGTACTGCGCCAACGGGATCAAGGTCTGGCGCAGGTACGCCTGGCCTTTGTCGAAGTTGTGGTTGCCGAGCCCGTCGAACGTGAAGCCCATCGCGTTCATCAGCTCGATCGTCGGTTTGTCGCCGAAGAACGCGGAGATCGGCGGTGTGGCACCCACCGAGTCACCGCCGGCGACGGTGATCGAGCCGTTGGTGGCCTCCGCGCGGTAGAGGTCGAACCACGGCTTGAGGAACGCCGAACCACCGATGCCGAACACCGGGTCGGTCCCGCCGGGCACCGTGTCGGCCGCCTCGGACAGCGGCACCAGCTGGCCGTGGTAGTCGCTGATGTTCAGCACGGTCAGCTCTTTCAACGCGCCGGGCTGGGGCAGCAGCGAGTAGAGGATGCGGCCGCGCGCGTTCTGCGGGCCGGGCACGCCGAGCAGCAACGCCATGGTCGGCGCCAGGTCGATCGCGCGGACGCCGGCGAGCGGCTTCTGCTTGCGGATGCCGGGACCCGACGCGATGAACACCGCGTGCATGTTCACGCTGTGCGCGAGGTCCACCAGTTCCGGCAGGTAGCCGTGCTGGCCGAAGAACTGGCTGAACGCGACCGTCTGGCCGGGAGTCGCCGCGTCGAACTGGTACGGCGGCCTGGTCACCACGACCACGTCACCGGAACGCGACGGGTGCAGCGAGTCGGAGCCGTCGACGTTGCGCAGCTCCTCCTTCTTCATGACCTTCAGCACGACCTGCTTGCCGTTGTGCGTGAGTCCGCTGAAGGCGTTGATGATCTGGGTGCGCACGGCCTCGTAGTCGGCCGCGGGCACGACGCCGCCGGGATCGCGGCCGGCGAGTGAGATGTAGATCTGCGCGGTGCCACCGGCGTAGCAGGCCTTCGCCTTGGTGACACCACTCGCCGCGACCCGGCAGTTGCCGGTCTGCTCGGCACCTTGCAGGCCCGCGTCGGCGAGCACCTTGCCCGCGTTGAGCGCGTACCACTGCGGCGCGAACCCGTGGTCACTGGCCGCCATCGTCGTCGGGTTGCCGCCCATCAGCGCGCGGGCACGCCCGAGCTTGGCGTCGGCCTCGTGGTAGGCCGCGCGGAGGTAGCCCTCGCGGATGGCCAGGCGGTTGTCCTTCACGCCGTCGCCGTTGAGGTCGTCGAAGTACGGGTTCGCGGCGCCGTCCATGTCGGTGGGGACGGTGAGCCCGAGGAACTGGTGCGAGAACTCGTCGGTCACCGGGTAGCCGACCTGCGCGAGCTGGGTGTCCGGCTGCAACGTGCCCAGGACGTACTCGAGCACCGCGTCGCCGTACGCCTTCTCCAGGTCGAGGCCCTGCTGGACGTAGGTGTCCTCGTCGATGATCCGCGCCTCCATCGGGGCGAAGTCCGCGGCCACCGCGGTCGGCACGTTCTCGGCGAGGTACTTCTCCAGCCGGTCCTCACCGGCCCCGCCCGCGGGCAGCGCATTGCACGCCGCCGTGCCGCACGTGGCGATGAGGCGTTCGACCGAGGTGAAGTACAGCTTGAACGACGACAGGTCGGGCGCGAGGCCGATCAGCTTCGTGTAGAAGCCCGCGGCCTGCCCCGCGCGTGCGCCGATCAACCCGTCCGGGCCGCGCAGCTTGACCTCCTTGAAGTCGCCCTGCGCCAGTGACACGGCCTGCGCGGCGTTCTTGCCCGCGCTCGTCGGTGCCAGCAGCACGCGGTCGTACGCCGCGGTGCCGTCGCTGTTCGAGTCGTACACGTAGACGTCGTAGACGCGGGTGGGGTTCTGCGCCGCGAACGTCGTCGCGATGGTCAGCGTGGTCTGCTGCGGGACAGCCGCGGGATCGCCGGCGGGCACGTTCGTCCAGCCGTCGGCCGGGCTGAACGCCGCGACCTGGTACGACAGCCCGAACGCCGCCGCGCCCGCCTGCTCGTCCGCCACGACCGGCGCCGTCAGCACGCCGCGGGTGGAGAAGAAGTTCGCGAAGTCCACGGTCGGTCCCGTGATCTTCGCCGCCGCACCGCCCACCCAGTCGATCTGGGCGACCTTCTTGCCCGCCCGTTCGGCACTGGCGGCCAGCGTGTCCGCCTGCAGCACCCCGCTGGCGGAGAACGACGTGCGGTTGTTGAAGTTCGGCTCACCGGTGCGGTGGAAGGTGTTGTTCGTCGAACCGTGCTCGCCGGGGTAGGTGCCGGTGGCCATGGTGTACCAGCCGACCCCGGTGTTGGGCGGGAACGCCTGGACCATGCCGTTCGCGCCCTTGACGCCGTCGGCCATCAATTTGGCGTAGGTGGGCATGGCACCCGCGGCCGCGTACTTGTCGACCAGGTCGGGCCTCATGCCGTCGGAGGCGAAGAACACGGCCCGCGCGGCGGCTCCGGCTGAGGGAGCCGCCGCGGCGGTCACGGGAGGGGACACGACCACCATCGGCACGACGGCGGCCAGGACGAACATGCGGGTGCGGCGCATGACAAATCCTCCAGGTGCCTGCCCCGACCCGCTCAAAGCTTAGGTCCGTTCGCGAGCGCCTCCTACGGCCGAACGACCCTAACGGCCGGGTTGCTGCTGGGAGGTCGCACGGTCCAACGTGGTGCGCAGGACGGTCAGGAGCGCGTCCCGGACCGAGAGCTTGACGCGGGCGTCGAAGGTGATCAACGGGACGTGGTCGCCGATCGCCAGCGCCCAGCGGATGTCCGCCTGGGCGTGGCTGAGCTTGCCCTCGAACAGGTTGACGGCGACGACGAACGGCAGCCCTGTCTTCTCGAAGTAGTCGACGGCCGGGTAGCAGTCGTCGATGCGCCGGGTGTCGACGATGACGAGTGCGCCCAGCGCGCCCAGCGCGAGGTCGCGCCACATGAAGCCGAAGCGGTCCTGGCCCGGTGTGCCGAACAGGTACAGCTTGACGTCGTCGTCGATGGTGATGCAGCCGAAGTCCAGCGCCACCGTGGTGGTGGTCTTGTCCGGGACGTGGGCGGTGCGGTCCACGTCCTCGGAGACCGTCGTGATGGCCGCCTCGGTCCGCAGTGGCGTGATCTCCGAGATGGACGACACCGCTGTCGTCTTGCCGACTCCGAAACCGCCCGCGATGATGATCTTGACCGGTGTCGGGGTGCGGGTCTCAACTGATGGCTTCAAGGCGGCGGATGATCCTCTCGATCATGGCGGGGTCGCCGGCGAGGCCTGCGACCGGTCGGTGGACGGCGAGGTACCCGAGCGCGGCCAGGTCCGCCACGAGGACTCGGGCCACACCGATGTGCAGCCCGAGAATCGCCGCGACCTCCGCCACCGACACAGGTTTGGTGCACAGCGCCACGATGTCGCGGCGCTCGAACGACAGGCTCGCGTGGGACGCCGCGCCGAGCTCACTGGTCAGCACCTGGGTCTCGATCTCCAGGTTCCGGTCGATCGGCTCGGTCCGTCCGGACGTGAGCAGGTACGGCCGCAGCAGCGAGACGTCTCGGTCGGGCACGTCCTACCGCCCGACCGAGAACTTGAGTTCCTCGATCACCTGCGGGGTGAGGACGGAGCTGGCGCGGTTCGCGAACATCGCCATCTCGTAGCCGATCGTGCCGAGACTGGCCTGTTTGGACGCCAGCACGCCCAGGGCGCAGCCGATGCTGATGGTGCAGACGATCAGGTAACCGTGCCCCAGCTCGACGATGACCTTGTCCGGCTCGCCGAGCGGGTGGCACTCGGACACACCGCCCGCGAGGCTCAGCACGGCCGAGCAGATCACCGCCAGCCGATCGGCGTTCTCCCTCGCCAGGTCCGACGACATCGCGATGAGCAGGCCGTCGGAGGACACGGCGATCGCGGCCAGGGCGCCGGGGGTGCCCTGCGCGAAGCGGGTGACCAGCCAGTTGAAGTTCTGCGCCTCGACGCTGGTTCGTGCTGCGGGGAACGTGCTCATCGGGATTCCTTCGTGGATACCCCGGTCTTCAGACCGGGGAGGAAACGGACGCCTGCGGAGCAGGGCAAGGGCGGTCCTTCGCCGCCAGGGTGAATGACCGTGCTCTGACCGGCGGGTGCGGCAGTTGGCGGAGCGGCTGGTACGGTTGTCGCGCCCGGTCGGCGACAACCACGTCGGCGGGGTCTACCGCCGAGCTGGTGGGATGTCAGGTCTGTGGAGCTTGTGTAAGACCGTGGGCGGTACACCGTCCCTTCGCTGGTAACCCCAGGCGGCAACGGGCTGTGAAGCAGAAAACTCGACCCGCGAGGGAAGAATCTCCCTGCTTCAGCTGGGAGTGAGGTCAATCAATGCCCTCTTTCATCGTGTGCGTGCCTGCTCCGGCGGCGGCGCCCTCCGCGAGGCCGTTCGCGAACGCGTCGAGCGCGGCCCGTTCGGCGGCGGGATCGCGCTGCTGCCAGGAGGCGGTGTTCTCAGGAGCGGGTTTTGCGGGTGTCGCGGGGGGATCGTTGCGCAGGCTCGCCGCGAGGCTGGCTCCCGGCACGCGCCGGGTCAGCCCGGCACGTCCCTGCCGCTCGGGCTCGATCGCGGGTGTCGCGACGGGCTGCGGCAGGACCGCGACGCGCGCGACGGCCGTCGACACCAGCGCGATCTCGGCGGTCAGCTCGCCAGACAGCCGGTCCGGCTGCTCCCACACGTCCGTCGCGGCGGCCGGTTCGTCGTCCATGAACCAGCCGAAGTCCTTGCCGCGGAACGGCGCCGACGGCAGGGTGAGCGGCCTCGAGGGCGCGTCCTCCTGCTTCAGAACGCCGGGCGGCAGGGTCACGCGTGCGGTGACACCGCCGCCCTCGGTCGGGGACAGCGCGACGGTGAGCGAGTGCCTGCGCGCCAGCCTGCCCACCACGAACAGGCCGAGAACGCTGGTCGGCGCGATGTCCAGCCGCTCGCGCTGCACCAGGCGCAGGTTCTCCTCGGCGAGCCTGGCCTCGGTCATCCCGATGCCGCGGTCGACGATCTGCACGACGCAGGACCCGTCAGCCGGCCGTGTCGTGCTGACCTCCACAGTGGACTCCGGTGGCGAGAACGAGGTCGCGTTCTCCAGCAGCTCGGCGAACAGCTGGATCAGGTCCGTCCCGAGCGCGGACGGCATGGTGCTCCTGCCGGCGACGTCGAGCCGGACGCGTTGGTAGTCCTCGATCTCCGCCAGCGCCGAACGCAGGACCGTGCCCAGCTCCATCGGACCGGAAAGCCGGGCGTCCTCGCGGGTTCCGGCGATCACGAGCAGGTTGTCCGAGGTGCGGCGCAACCGGGTGGCGAGGTGGTCCAGCTGGTACAGGCTCGCGAGCAACCGCTCGTTCTGCTCGTCGCGCTCCAGCTCGTCGACGAGGGCGAGCTGCCTGCTGACCAGGCTGCGCGTGCGCTTGGCGACGTTGGCGAACATCAGGCTCACGTTGCGCCGCGTGATCGCCTGCCGTTCCACGAGCTGCGCGGCCGTGCCCTGCACGCGGTTGAACGCCTCGGCGAGCCGGCCCAGCTCGTTGCCGGACGACACGTCGATCGCGCTGAGCCGCGGCACCTGCTCGTCGGGCACCTCGGTGTCGGAGACGCGGACCAGCTCCCTGCCGGCGAGATCGGCCACCGCGCCCGCCGCGTCGGTGAGGCTGCGCAACGGGTTCGCGATCGAGCGACGCACGACGATCACGAGCCACACGACCAGGGCGAACAACGCGGCACCGCCCGCACCGACGCTCCACGCGACCGCGTTGGCGCTGCTCGCGCGGGCCTCGGCCGCCGCGGTGATCTCGTCGGTGACCCGGTCCTGCGCGACCTTGCGCAGCTGAGCCTGCGCGGTCACCGCGGTCAGCGCCTCGGCCGCGAACGACGGGCTCGGATCTTTCGGCAGCCTGGTGGCGAGCTCGTCGACCCGGCGGCCCTCGGGGCCCTCCTCCACCGTCACGACCATCGCGGCGTGGTCCGCGTCGGCCTGCTGCACGAAGCGTTCGGTGAACGCGCGGGACTGCATCGCGGCGTCGTTCAGCAGGTCCTGTCCCGTCTGCCTCCTCGCCGCGGCGATGATCAGGCTGGTGTCGTGCAGCGAGTTCTGCTCGGTCGCGCGCAGCAGGGCTTCGAGCGCGGTGAGCTGTCTCGTGCCCTCCGCGTCACCGGTCTGCTGCGGAACGAGGCGCAGCGAGTCGATGACCGCGGTGATGGCGGCGTGGTACGTCCGCGCGACACCGTCGGACGAGGCGCCGCCGCGCAGCGCGTTCTGCCGCAGTCCGGTGAGCGAACCCAGGCGCACCAACGCGTTTGTGAGCTCGTCGGACATGTCGGAGCCGAGCGCGGCGCGCACGCCCTCCACCGCCCTGTCGACGTTGCCGTGCTGGCGCTTCAGGCTCTCGCCGTCGTCGGCGGGCGTCGCCAGGTGCGCGGCCGTGAGCACGCGTTCCTGTTGCAGTTCCCAGATCAGGTTCCCCAGCTCGCGCACCTGCCGTGCGGACTCGGCCGTGCCCGCGGCCGATCCCGCGTCCCCCGCCTGGCCGAGGAGGAAGGGCACCGACACGAGTACCGCGGCGACGAGCGGGGGCACGATCAGCAGGTTCAGCTTCCTGCCGATGGAGTGCCCGTGCAGCACACCTCTCCTCACCTGGTCACCTCACCGCGGAGCCGGTGCCAGGTGCGGACCATGTCCTCAGTGGACGCTCGCAGCCGGAGGAAGTCGGACGTGCGCTTGATCGCGAGATCCCTGTCGTCGGCGAGGGGGATCGGGGTCTCGGCGGCGATGCGACCGGGATCGCTCGCCAGCACGACCACCCGTGTGCCCAGGAACACGGCCTCCTCGACGTCGTGGGTGACCATGAGCACGGTGGTCCCCGTGTCGCGCCAGATCTGTCTGATCAACAGCTGCATGTCCTCCTTGGTCTGCACGTCGAGCGCGCCGAACGGTTCGTCGAGCAGCAGCACATCCGGTTCGCAGACCAGAGCCCTCGCGATCGCGACGCGCTGCTGCTGACCGCCGGACAGCTGACGCGGCAGCGAGCGCCGCACGTCCGCGAGACCGGTCTCGGCGAGGTACCAGTCGATCCTGCGCGCGCGTTCGGCGCCGTCCAGCCCGAGCAGCTCGAGTCCAAAAGCGACGTTGCGTTCCACGGTGCGCCACGGGTAGAGCGATCCGGTCTGGAAGACCAGTCCGCGGTCGGGTCCCGGCCCGGTGATCAGGTGACCGTCGACGGTGATCTGGCCCGCGGTCGGCATCGCGAGTCCGGCGACCAGCGACAGCAGGGTCGACTTGCCCGACCCGCTCGCGCCGACGACGCAGAGGAACTCGCCGGGGGTCACCGTGAGGTTAACCCCGTCCAGCGCGAGCTTCCGTCCGTATTCCTTGGAGACGTCGGTGAGTGCCAGCGTCATGCGGCCCACCGCCCCGCTCTGGCACGCAGCAGGCGCAGGGCCACGTCGATCGTCAGACCGATGACGCCGATCACGACGAGCACCGCGAAGATCTTGTCCGTCTGCAGGAAGCGTTGCGCGCGAACGATCCGGTAGCCCAGTCCAGCCGTGGAGTTGACGAGCTCCGCCACCACCACGAAGTTCCACGCCGCCGCCGCGTTGACGCGGACCGCGTCGATGATGCCCGGCAACGAGTGCGGCACCACGACCTTGCGCAGCACCTCACCACGCCGGGCGCCGAGCGTGTAGGAGACGTCGATGAGGGACCGCGGCACGCTCCGGACGGCGTCGGCGGTCATCAGCGTGTTGAAGAAGACCGTGCCGATGAACAGGATCGCGATCTTCGAGGGCTCGCCGAGCCCGAGCCAGATGATGAGCAGCGGGATGAACGCGCTCGCCGGCAGGTAGCGCAGCAGCCCGATCACCGGCTCGAACGCGGCCTGCGCGGCGTGGAACGTGCCCATCAGGATGCCGAGCGGAACGGACACCAGCACGGCGAGCCCGAAACCCTCCAGCACGCGCCGGGTCGTCGTGCCCACGTCGACCGCGAGCTCGCCCGAACGCGCCATCTCCCAGCCGGCGGACAGCACGGCACCTGGTGAGGGGAGGAAGGTGGCCGGCACGAGACCGCTCGCGCTGAGCGCCACCCAGGAGACGAGCGGCACGGCCAGCGAGAGCGCGGTGAGGACGACCGCGGCGCGGCGGGGGATCGGTGTGCGGATGGTGAGCACCTTGCGGTGCGGGCGGGTCCGGCGGGGCAGCGGCGGCCACGCGGCGCGGACGTCGGTGGTGCGGCCTGCCAGTGCGGTCTTCACCTCTTCACCGCCTTGACGAACCGGTCGTCGAACAGCCCGTCCAGTGACGGCCGGTTCGGCGTGAGCCCCGTGCTCACCATGAAGTCCGCGATCTGGCCGGCCTGGTGGTTGAGGTGCGCGGGCGTGACCCCCGGCGTGAACGCGTCGAGGTTCTGCCGCAACGTGAAGATGGTGGTGCCCGCGTCGTAGGTCCGGTAGTCCTCGGCGCTCACGCCGCCGCGCTTGGCCATGATCTCGATGGCCTGGCCGGGGTTCTGCTTGATCCACTCGAGCGTGTCGAACCACGTGTTCACCAACGCCTGCGCCGCCTCCGGGCGGTTCTTCGCGAACGCGCTGGACACGACCAGGTGGTCGGGGATGGCGCCGGGGAACTCGGCCGAGGTCGCGATGGTGCGGCTGCCGGGGCATTGCAGCGCGGTGGTGGTGAACGGTGCGAAGACACCGACCGCGTCCACCTTGCCCGCGACGAAGGCCGCCGCCGCCGCGTCGGTGGCGAGCGGCACCAGCTCGATGTCCTTTTGCGACAGACCGGCCTCGGTCAGGGCGAGCAGCAGCAGGTAGTGGTCGACCGTGCCCTGTTCGACGGCGACCTTCTTGCCCTTCAGGTCGGCGACGCCCGAGATGCCCTCGCGGGCGATCACCTGGTCGTTGCCCGTCGAGTTGTCGTTGACGAGGACGATCGTCTGCTGCGCGCCACCGCTGACCGACGCGAGCGTGTCGTTGAGCGTCTGGCTGTTGGCGTCGATCGCGCCGCTCGACAACGCGTTGAGGCTGTCGGTGTAGCTGTCGAAGTACTTGAGCTCGACGTCGACGCCGTTGCGGGCGAAGAGTCCCTGCTCGTGCGCGACCTGCCACGGGAACCAGCCGGGCCAGGCACTCAACCCGAGCGTCACCTTGCCCGTTGAGGCCGGGCTCGACGTGCACGCCGTGGCGCACAGCAACACGAGCGCGATCAAAAGACCGTTGATGCGGCGGGAAAACAAACCGAACTCCTGTGAGATTCGCGTTGTGGGAGGGCTACTCGCCGGCAGAGCGGGGCAGGTGGCCCGCGCGGACGAGACAGCCGAGGGTGTCGCAGATGACCCTGGTGGCGATCAACGACGTGATCTCCGCGTGGTCGTACGGGGGAGAGCACTCGACGACCTCGATGCCGGCGAGCGGCTGCGCGGCCACCAGCTGGATGAACTTGAGCACCTCGCGCGGCAGGAAACCTCCGGGCTCCGGCCAGCCGGTGCCGGGCACGAACGCCGCGTCGAGGCAGTCGACGTCGAAACTGAGCCAGACGGCTTCCGCGCCGTCCCACGCCACGTCCAGTGCTCGCTGCGCGGCGGCCTCGATGCCCATCTCCACGCAGTCGGTCACCGTCATGATCGTGGTGCCGCGCTCACGCCCCACCTTCACGCCCGGCCGAGGGGCCTGCCAGCCGCCGATGCCGATCTGGACGAGGTTGCGCGGCGGCACGTTCGGGATGTCCGTCGCGTGGAACCACGGGGTGGTGTGCATCCGCTCGTCGAGGTCGGTTTCCTGGGTGTCGACGTGCCGGTCGAAGTGGATGATGCCGAGATTGCCGCGCAGGTGCTCGGAAACACCGCGCACGGTGGGGTAACCGATCGAGTGGTCGCCCCCGAGCACGACGGGAAAGGCGCCCGACGCGTACACGTGACCGACGGCCTTGCTGATCTGGTCGAACGTCTTCTCGATGTTGCCGGGAATGGTGAACACGTCGCCGACGTCCGCGATGCTGATGGACTCGCGGAGGTCGACGCCGAGCTCGAAGTTGTACGGGCCGTACAGCGCGGAGATCTTGCGGATGCCCTGCGGCCCGAACCGGGTGCCCGGCCGGTAGGTGGTACCGCCGTCGAACGGGGCGCCGAGCACGACCACGTCGTACTCGCCGCACGTGCGGACGTCCTCCACGTACGGCGCTTTGAGAAAGGTGTTGATGCCCGCGAAGTGCGGCAGCTCACCGCGGGAGAACGTGGGGATGCGCCGGTCCACGACGGAGTCCGCGGCGGGGAGCCCGAGCTCGAGGCCGCGTGCGACCTCGCGCTCCCATCCGGTGGTCGGCAGCTGGGCCTCGCGTTCGACGGCGGCGCGGGCTTCCGGGCCGTAATTGTCGTACAACGGCTTGCCGCCGGTCTCAGTCATCGGTGTCCGCACGCTTCCTCTGCGCATTCTTGATGTACCGAAATGCGGAGGTCCCCGGAAACTCCGTGTGCTTTGTCATGTACCTGGACGGAAAGGCTCGAAAATCCAGGTTCAAATGACGTTCGCCAAGACTAGCTGTGCGCGCAACCCCTTCGGCGGGCCCGAGCGTCATCGAATGGAGCAATGATTTCCGGTACTTCGCGTGCTCGTTTGGGGACGCGCCCTCGTGGCCTGCGCAGTTGGCATCAAAATGGTCCATGCCAATGGTGGGCCGATTCGCCGGACTACGATGTTTGAGTCCAATCGGGTGATTTGCTGACGCGTCCGCGCAACGAGCAAGACCTCCCGCACCTCGCCGAGGCGGAGGTGCGGGAGGTCCTGGTCGATGCGTCCACTCGGGACGCTGTTACTTCAGGCCCACCGTGACGTAGTGGATCTGACCGTCCTCGAGCTTCGCGCCGATCCGGTAGAGGTACCCGGCCGCGAGGCCCTTGGTCTGCCAGTTGTAGATGTACTGCTGTGCCGTGGCGTCCCAGCGGAACGCGCCGTCAGCGGTCGGCGAGTCGGACGAGACCGTCTCGTTGACCGAGGAGGTCAGCAGACCACCGCGGACGGGCACGAGCCACTGGGGTGCGGTCCGCGACGCCACCAGCGCACCGGAGCCGTCGCGCAGCTGGAACTTCACCGGCACCGTGCTGCCCGCCTTGAAGACGCTCGTCGGGCCGGTGGCGTTGATCGGCTGCAGGTAGCCGCCGAACTCGTACAGCTGCACCTGGTACCGGCCGGACCGCGTGCTGGTGTTGCCCGCCTTGTCCTTCGCGGTCGCGGTGAACGTCCACGCGCCCGGCTCCGCCGCTGCCGCGACGACCACGACACAACTGTCCACACCGGACACGGCGTCCGTGGCGGTGCACGCGGGTGCCGGTGCGGTGAAGCGGTACACCGCGCCGTCGGCCACGCTGACCGACTCGATGGCCGGGGCGACGGTGTCGACGTTGAGGCCGCCGACGGTCGCGCTCTGGCTGTTGCCCGCGCGGTCGGTGACCGTGCCGGTGACCGACTGGCCGGCACCGTTCGTGCTGAGCACGACGTCGTCGGGGCAGGCCGTCGCCGGGATGCCGGATCCCGCGTCGGCACAGGTGAAGTGGACCTTCACCGGCGCGGTGAACCAGGGCTTGGGGCCACCGACGACCTCGGCCGTGATGGTCGGCTTGGTCTTGTCGAGCTTGATCGTCACCGCGTCGGTGCCGACGTTGCCCGCCACGTCCTTCGCCGTGCCGATGACGATCTGGCCGTTGGTGTCGGTGCTCACCACGACGTCCGGCGTGACGGACCCGGTGTCCAGGCCGGAACCCGCGTCGTCGTCCTTGGCGGTGAAGTGGACGGTCACGTCGCTGTTGTTCCAGTCGTCGGCGTTGGGGGCCGGCGAGGTGGTGTGGGTGACCGCCGGGGCGATGTTGTCCCACTTCAGCGCCACGGCGTTCGGAGGCTCGGCGTTGCCGGCCTTGTCCACGGCCCAGTACGTGACGGTGCCCGCGCCGCTGCCGTCGAGCGGAACCGCGACGGTCTTGCTGGCGCCCGCGGAGACCTGCTCGGCGCCACCGTCGATCCGGTAGTGCAGCTCCTGCACGCCGGACAACGCGTCCGTCGCGGTCAGCACCACGTTCGCCGTCGAGCCGGTGCACCAGCCGTTCGCCTTGGTGCACTGGTTGTCGCTGCTGGTGCTCGGCGCGGTGCCGTCGATGTTGATGCCGCCGACGGTCTTGCCCTTGGTGGTGTTGCCGGCGACGTCGGTGGCGTCGCCGCTCGTGACGGACTGGCCGGCGCCGTCGGTCTTCAGCACCGCGCTGCCGGGGCAGAGGGCAGTGCCGGAGCCGTCGGTTCCGTCGGCGAGCTTCGGGTCGGCGCAGGCGAAGTCGACGACGACCTCGTCGCGGTACCAGCCCGCGGCGTTCGGCTGGGTGATCGGTCCGCCGGTGATGACGGGACCGGCACGGTCGATCATCACGCCGGTCGCGGACGCCGGCGTGCTCTCGTTGCCCGCCTTGTCCTTCACCGTCACGGTGCCGGACGAGAGGTTCCGGCCTTCTCCGGTGATCACGCTGTCGGCCGGCTGGGTCGATTCGTCCACACCGGACAGACCGTCGGTCGCGGTCCAGTGCACGGTGACGTCCCCGGTGTGCCAGCCTGCCGTCGAGGATCCGGTGAGCACGGGCGCGGTCCGGTCGATGTTGATGTCACCGACGGTCGTGGACGCGCTCTTGCCGACACCGTCGACGGCGGTGCCGCTGACGCTCTGGCCCTTGCCCTCTGCGGTGACCACGGCCGGATCACCGCAGCTCGCCACACCGGACTGGGTGTCGGCGCACTCGAAGGAGACGGCGACGTCGGTGTTGTTCCAGCCGTTGCCGTTGGCGGGCGTGCGGGTGCCGGTGATCGTCGGAACCGCGTTGTCGATCCACAGCGCCAGCGCGTTGCCCTCGGCGCTCTCCTCGTTGCCGACCTGGTCGACGCTCCAGTAGGTGATCAGGTGCTTGCCGCTCTCGGTGAAGCTGAACGGAGCCGTGTACTGCTGCACCGCACCGCTGTCCACGCGGTACCGGGTCGCGCCGACGCCGGACAGGCCGTCGGCCGCGGAGAACGTGACCTCGACGCCGTCGGCGTACCAGCCACTGCCCGACGGCTGCGCGACGCTCGCGCTCGTGTTCGGTGCCGCGCGGTCGATCCGGATGCCGGACACGGTCGCCGTCGCTGTGTTGCCCGCCTTGTCGGTGCAACTGGCAGAAGCGGACAGGTTGGCGCCCTCACCGGTCACGGTGCTCGGCGCGGGCACGTTCGTCACGCCCGAACCGCCGTCAGTGCAGACCCACGTGACGGTGACGTCCTCGCGGCTCCAGCCGGTCGTGCTCGGCGTGCCGGTGAGCGTGGGCGCGGTCTTGTCGACGTTGACGCCGGTGACGCTCGCGGTGGCGCTGTTGCCCGCCGCGTCGGTCGCGGTGCCGGTCGCCGTCTGGTTCGCACCTTCGCCCAGCGTCTGGGTTCCGGTGCAACCGTCCACACCGGACAGTTCATCGGCGCACTCGTACGACACGGTGACGTCCTGGTTGTACCAACCGTCGTTCGCGGTGCCGTTCGTCTTGGCCGTGATGGTCGGCTTGGTGGTGTCGATGCTGACCGTGGCGGGGTCGGACGCGGTGTTGCCCGCGTTGTCGGTCACGGTGCCGGTGACGGCCTGGTCCTTGCCCTCGCTGCTGACCGTCTTGTCGGGACCGCAGCTCGCGACGCCGGACTGGGCGTCGCCACAGGTGAAGGTGACGGTGACGGCACCGTTGTTCCAGCCGTTCGCGTTCGCGGCGGGGGATTGGGCGTGGGTGATCGTCGGCGGCGTCTTGTCGATGTTGACGGTGACGGTCTTCGCGGCCTCGGTGTTGCCGGCGTTGTCCGTGCTCCAGTACTCGACCGCGTAGGTGCCCTGCGCGTTCAGCGTGAGCTGGTCGCCGGTCTGCGGCGCGCCACCGTTGACCTTGTAGTGCGTCTCGCGCACACCGGACAGCGCGTCGCTCGCTTGGAAGGCCACGGTGACGTCGGTGTTGTTCCACGCGGTCTGCGGCGCCGTCGCGCTGGTGACCGGCGCGGTCTTGTCGATGTCGATGTTCGTGATGCTGGCACTGGCGACGTTGCCCGCGAAGTCCCTGCCGGAACTGTTGGCCGTCTGGTCCGCGCCTTCACCGTTGAGGAACGTCTCGGTCCCGCACACCGCCACCTGGGAGAGTGCGTCTGCGCAAGCGAAGACGGCGGTGACCTTCTGGTTGGTCCACGTGCCGGGCACGTACGGAGTGCCGTTGGGCAGCTTCGCGCTCGTGGTGATGGTCGGCGGCGTCTTGTCGATGTTGATGCCGCTCACGGTGGTGCTCTGCGCGTTGTCGGCGTTGTCCGTGGCGGTGCCGCCGACGGACTGGTTCACGCCTTCCCCGCTGACCGTCGTGGCAGCAGGACAACTCTTGATCAGCGACAGCGCGTCCGAACAGGTGAACCCGACGGTGACGTCGGTGTTGTTCCAGCCGCTCGCGTTCGCCGCGGGTGTCTTCGCACCACTGATCGACGGCTTGACGGTGTCCCGCTTGACGACGACGGCGGAGTCGGCCCCGACGTTGCCGAGCGCGTCGGTCGCCTTGCCGATGACCGTCTGCCCACCGGTGTCAGCGGAGACCGTCGTCGGCGCGGTAGTCGTGCCACCACCGACCCCGGTGCCGTCGTTGCCAGTCCAGGACACGGTGACGTTGCCGTTGTTCCACCCGGCGGCGTTCGCGGCGGGGCTGAGCGACGCCGTGGCAGCGGGCCCGGTGTTGTCCAGCACGTACGAGGCGGTCGTGGTGGCCGTGCGCTGGGTGCAGTTGTTGGCGTTGGAGTTCTCGCCGATGGTCACCGCTTTGGACTGCACCCCGTCCGCGCCGTTGGGCGTGGTGAGCGAGAACGTCCAGGTGGTGGCGCCGGTCTGCGAGGTTTGGCGGGGAAGCCCGAAGACGTCGACGCACTTCGCGGTGTTCGCCGTGTGCACGACCAGGCTGATCTGCTTGCCCGACTTGGCGTAGAACACCCCGTTCGACGTGACGCCGTCACCGCTGAAGGTGAAGGCGGGATCGCTGAACGAGGTGGCCAGCGCTGCTGGCGCGCTGAAGAGAACGAGTGAACCGGCGACCACGGCTGTGAGCCCCCGACGAGACGTTTGTCGCATGTTTTGTCACCGATCCGGAATGCGGGTGCAGATACGGTCGTCGTGTCGAACTGCGGATGCGCGCTGTTACGCCGGATGGCTCAGGACGGCGGAATTGGGGACCTTGGTCCCGGGGTGACGGGGACCTCTGCGGTGGTCGGGTCGGGTGGCGCCTCGCGTGGGTTCGGCTTGCGTTGCGCAGGTCGGGGGTGGGGTTGTGCGGGTCGGCTTTCGTGGTTCGGCGCGGGTTCCAGCGGGGTGGTCGCCTTTTGCTGTTCGTGTCGCCTTGGGTTGGTGGTTGCTTTGGGTTGTATGACGAGCCGGGTCATTTCATCGCCGCTTCGCGACGATTGCGATTGGGGCTTGACTTCGGGGCCCTTGCGAGGTGCACGTCGGCCTTAAAAAGCCGGGCATAAGGAGCCCGGCCGATCCAACCAGCATAGCACCTCGCTCCCAAAGTCAAGCCCCAATCGCATTCGTGCGTGGTTGCGTTTGTTGGTCGGCTCGCCTCATTACCGGTTGCCTGCGTTCGCATTGCCCTGTCCGGCTCGGCTTCGCCATCGCGGTTGTTGGGGGGCTCGGCTTCGCCGTCGTGGCGTTGGTGTGGGAGTTTCGGCTCGGCTTCGCCATTGCGGTTGGTGGGTGTGCTCGGCTTCGCCATTGCCAGCGTTGCGGTGGGAGGTTCGGCTCGGCTACGCCATTGCCATTGCCATTGCCATTGGTCTTCGAGTTCGGGAGATTCGCTGTGCTGAATGTGGCCTCGCGGGATCGGCCTCGCGTGACGAGGCAGCTGGCCGTGGTCAGGACGGCCTTCACCGGCCTGCCTGCCGCAGCCACAGGAGGGCTTCATCGACACCGCCGCCCGTAGCCTTGCGGCCTTGATCAACACCGCCTGGCTGTGGTCAGGCGGTGTTGATCAGGTTGCGCCTGGGACTTCGTTGCGGGTCGAGCCAGGCTGGCGGGTAGAACGTCGGCATCCCGTTGACCAGCCTGACTTCCCACTCACTCTTGTGGATCAGCGTGTGGTGGTGGCGGCACAGCAGGACGGCGTTGTCGACCGAGGTGTCGCCGCCGTTGGCCCAGTGTTTGATGTGGTGGGCATCGCAATGTCTGGGTGGTCTGAAGCAGCCTGGGAAGGCGCAGCCCCGGTCTCGGGTGACCAGGGTGCGGCGGATCGCGGCGGGGAAGGTGCGGGTCTTGCGGCCGACGTCGAGTGGTTGGCCTGCTCCGCCGAGGACCATGGGGATGATGCCCGCGTTGCACGCGAGCCGACGGGCCTGCTCGGCCGAGACACGGTCGCCGTTGTCGAGGGTGGCGTGGCCGACCTGATTGGCGAGATCCTCGTAGGGCATGGTCAGGGTCAGGGTGACTGGTTCGCCGCCGTGCTCGGGCAGCTGGTCGGCGCGCAGCATCAGGTCGATCAGCTCGGCCAGCGCGTCGCCTTCGCGTTCCTCGCGGGTGCGCGGGTCGGGGCCTTCGTCGGCGGTGGTCGGGCGGGGCTTGGCCAAGGGATCGAGCAGCGCCTCGTACTTCGCGCCGGTGATCTTGTCGAGCTTCGCGCGGATCTCCAGCTTGCCGTTCTTCCACTGCATCATGTGCTGATTGCCCGGCGGCGGCGTGGACTCGCGGTCACGCGGCTCCGGGTCGTCCTGGAAGAGGTTGTAGGCGAGTTTCGCGCCGAGGCGGCGGACCGTGACGGGCTCGAAGTCGCGGGCGTAGCCCACCACGTCGGCTTCGTGCTCGGCGGGCACGGTCTTCATCACCGCGGCGACCGCGGCGACGTGGTCGACCGACAACGCGCCCTCGGCCACCGCCTCCGCGGTGAGCGGGAGCTTGGGGGCGAGTTCGCTGCCGGTCGGGGTGATCTCGTTGGTCAGCAGGGCGGCATTGTCGATCCAGCGCTTGGCGATGTGGAGATCCCAGCGGACGACGTGCCGCAACACCCTTGGCAAATCCTTGTAGCCGAGTTCGCTCGCGGCACCGCGCCGATCCAATTCGGCGACGATCTGCAACGCGGCATTCTCGCGAACCCGGATTTCCGTCACCTCGTCGACGAGACTGCGGAGCAGCTCGTCGGTGGAGAGGAGGCGGGTTTCGAGCACGTGTTCTAATCTACCGCAAGATCACGACAGGATAACGGGAAAAGTCGCACACGATAGGGTGAAACCAGCGATGGCGAAGCCGAGCCGGACAGGGCTATACGAACACAGGCAACCGGTAATGACGGAAGATGAACAACAAACCCAACCACGCACGCTTGCGATTGGGGCTTGACTTTGGGAGCGAGGTGCTATGCTGGTTGGATCGGCCGGGCTCCTTATGCCCGGCTTTTTAAGGCCGACGTGCACCTCGCAAGGGCCCCGAAGTCAAGCCCCAATCGCAATCGTCGCGAAGCGGCGATGAAATGACCCGGCTCGTCATACAACCCAAAGCGACCACCAACACAAAGGTGACCCAACCAGCAAAGGTGACCAACCCCGCTGGAACCCGCGCCGAACCACGAAAGCCGACCCGCACACCACCCGCGCATGCTCCAACGCAAGCCGAGAAACCCGTCAGAGCGACCCCACCGGCACCGGCCGCCCCAACAAGAACCCCTGCGCCTGATCGCACCCCAACGACCGCAGAATCTCCAACTGCTCCACCGTCTCCACCCCCTCGGCGACCACGGTCAGATCCACTGCGTGAGCCATGGCAACGATGCTGGTGACGATCGCCTCAGCCTCGTCGGACTCGCCCAAGCCCGACGTGAAGGAGCGGTCGATCTTCAAGGTGTCCAGCGGCAGAGTCAGCAGCTGCGCCAGCGACGAGTGTCCCGTGCCGAAGTCGTCGATCGCCAGCCGCACACCCAGGTCGCGCAGGGCCGCCAGGGTGCGTGCGGCCAGGGTCGGGTCGCGCATCAGGGCGCTTTCGGTGATTTCCAGGCACAGTGCGCTGGGGGACAGGCCCGCCTTGTGCGTGGCGTTGCGGACCGCGGACACGAGCCACGGGTCGTCCAGCTGGCGGGCTGACAGGTTCACGGTCAGCTGGAGGTCTGGGGCCTGCTCGGCGATTTCGCGGGTGGCGGAGTGGAGCATGTGGGCGCCCACGATGTTGATCAGGTCGCTCTCTTCGGCGAGCGTGATGAACTCGCCGGGGAGGATCAGGCCGTAGCGCGGGTGGTTCCAGCGCAGCAGGCCCTCGACGGACGAGCGCTGGTTCGTCCGCAGGTCGACGATGGGCTGGTAGGCGAGCCACAGTTCGTTGTTGAGCGGGGCCATGCGGAGGTCTTGTTCGAGTTGGAGTCTGCGTTGGATGCGTTCGCGGAGCTCCACGTCGAAGAACGCCACGCGGCCGCGGCCTCTGGTCTTCGCCTGGTACATCGCGAGGTCGGCGTCGCGCAGCAGGTCGGCGCCGTCGCGGGGGTCGCCGGGGTCGGCCAGGACGATGCCCACGCTCGCGTCCACGTGCAGCTGGCGTCCGTCGACTGTGATCGGGCGGTTGAGTTCGGAGCGGATGTGGTCGGCCAACGCCGTTGCCTCGTCGGGGTCGGCCACGCCGTACGCGATCACGGTGAACTCGTCGCCGCCGAGCCTGCCCACCACGTCGCCGCGGCGGGTGCTGCGGCTCAGTCGGGTGCCGACCACTCGCAGGACCTCGTCGCCGGCGCTGTGGCCGAGGGAGTCGTTGATGACCTTGAACTTGTCCAGGTCGATGAACAGGACCGCGGTGACGCCCGACCGGTGTGCTCGGGCGGCTGGGCTGAGGCGGTTGATGGTGACCGTGCGGTTGCAGAGGCCGGTCAACGCGTCGTGCGTGGCGTCGTGCTCCAGGCGGCTGTCGATCATGCGGCGTTCGGTGATGTCGGTGAACGACACGACGGTCGCCGCCGGCAGCTTTCCGCCCGCGGTGAGCGCGCGGGCCGAGAGGGACAGCCACACGCGGGTGCCGTCGGGGCGTCGTGCGCCGACTATGCGGCCGTGTTGCGAGCGGCCCGTTGTGCGGGTGATCGCCGACGGGAACTGGGCCAGCGGGATGGGCTGGCCGGCTTCGTCGTGCAGTTCGGTCAACGACGCCGCCTTGCCGACCACCTCTCTCGCGCGCACGCCGAGGATGCGTTCGGCCGCGGGGTTCACGGACTCCACGAGCCCCGTGGCGCCGACGACGAGCACGCCCTCCTGGATGGCGGCGACCACTGCCGTGAAGTGGCTCTCCGCTCGTCTGCGCGCGGTCTCGTCGGCGCAGATCAGCACGTAACCGCCTGACATCGCGGCGACCGAGACCCGGACCGCCAGCGCTTCGCCGTCGGAGCCGCGGTGCTCCGCCTGGACGACTCCGCCCGCCTCCAGCACGGCGGCGGGGTCCAGCGGAGCTCCCACGACCTCGCCGATGGGCCGGCCGATCGCCTCGGTGGCGCGGTGGCCGTAGACGTTCTCCGCGCTGGGGTTCCAGCTCGTCACGACGCCTTCGGTCGTGGTCGCGATGAGCGCGTCGCTGACGTGCGCGACCAGTGTTGCCTGGTAGCACAGCGCCGCCGCGGCCGCCTTCTGCTCGGTGACGTCCCGCATGATCACCTGGAAGGCCGGTCTGCCTTCCCACGTCGTGCGCACCGAGACCGACTCGATGTCGGTCGTGCCGCCGTCGAACCGGACCAGCACGGCGTCCGCGGGGTCGCTCGTCGCGCCCGGCTCGGTCAGCTTCGCGATCCGCCGCAGCATGTCCGCCTGCGAGTCGGGGTGGACGAAGTCGGTGATCGGCCGCCCGAGGACGTCCTGGTCGGACTGGGCCCGCACGAACCGGACCGCCGCCGGGTTCGCGTACACGAGCTTGCCGGCCTCGTGCACCACGATCGCGTCCGGTGAGAGGTCCACCAGGAGCCGGTAGCGGTCGGCGAGGTCCGCCAGCTCCTGCTGCTGGACGTGCCGTCGCGTCACGTCCGCGACGACGCCGACCAGGGCCCGTGCGGAGCCGTGGGTCGAGACGCGGGCGCGGAACTGGAGCCAGCGCGTGCCGGCCGAGGTGTCGAGGGGCTGCTCCAGCTCGAAGTCCTGCCACGCGGGCGCGGCCTTGGCCGCCACGGTCAGCGGTTCGACCAGCTCGGCGAGCCGGGCGCGCACCGCGTCGGGGTCCGCGCCGGGCACGCCGACCACCGCGTCGAGGCCCGGCATCCAGCCGAACTGGTCCGCGCCGAGGTCCAGCCACCACACCACCGCGGCGCCGACCGACACCGCGAGGTCCGCCAGGAGGTCGTGGTCGAACTCGGTGTCGCCGGTCAGGCCGCTCACGTCTTGGCTCCCAGAACCGACGATTCCTCGAATTCCCGGTGGCGTTGCCATCGTGAAGTCCTACTACACACTCGGCCAGAGCCGCATCCGTCTGGCGTGAACATGGTGTGCCGTTATATCCGGTGACCGGATCCGTCCGGAGGTCAGGGTCGGCTTCTATGTCCATTGTGGACGGATGATTTCCTCGTGACGGGGCCCTCCGGCCGGTTACGCTGACGTGATGTGTCGGCCCTCGGTGTGGGGGAGCTGGATATGGTCGCGCGAGGTGTGGGTATCTGCGGAATTGGCGTGGTCAGCGCGTACGGCTGGAGCCGTCGGTCGCTCTGGGAGGGTCTGGTGAGCGGGAAGCCCGCCGCCGTCGTGGTCCCCGAGCTGGGCAGGTTCGCGGGTGACACCGTCTGGGCGGCGCGTGTCGGGGAGGGCGGTGATCCGGCGGACGGGCCCAGCCGGTTCGCGCGGGCGATGCGCGCCGCCGCGAGGGAAGCCATTGAGGACGCGGGCGAGCGCGGCTGGCGACCCGGCCGCCGCGTAGGCCTTTTGCACGCGGTCGTACTGGGCGAAGTGGACCTGTGGCGCGACTTCTACGTCACGCGCGGTGGCAAGTTGCCACTGCGCGACTACCTGGCGTTGATGCCGTCGACTCCCATGTCGACGTTCATGCAGGAATACGGTTTCCACGGGCCTGCGATGAACGTCTCGGCGATGTGCGCGTCGGGCAACGCCGGGCTGATCACGGCGAAAGCCTGGCTAGACGCGGGAATCGTCGACGACGTCGTGTTCGTGGCGACGGACATCTCGCTGACTCCCGAGAACGTCGCCCACTTCGTCCGGTTGGGAGTCGCGGTCGTGGACGCGGAGCCGCTCGACGCGTGCCGCCCGTTCCAGAAGGGCAGCAGGGGTTTCGTGATGGGCGAGGCTTCGGTGGCGTTCGTCCTTTCGCGCCAGTCGACGCGTCCGTACGCCGTGACGCTCGGCGGCGCGATGTCGCACGACGCCTACCACGTCACGTCGATCGACCCGCGGCTCGACCAGGTCACCGCGTGCTTCACCGACGCGCTGGACAACGCGGCGGTCAGCGCGGCCGACGTGCGCTACCTCAACGCGCACGGTCCGGGCACCGTGCAGTGCGACACCGCCGAGGCTGCCGTGCTGGAGCAGCTGTTCGGTCAGGACACCGGGGTCTACTCGGTGAAGCCGCTGACGGGGCACTGCCAGGGCGCGGCGTCGGCGATCGAGGTCGCGGTGACCGCGATGGCCTACGACCACGGGGTGATCCCGGCACCACGGGTGGTCGCACCGGCACATCCGCGGCTGCTGGACGGACTCACCCCGGCCCGTGACGGCATCACGGTCAAGTCGTCGCTCGGCATGGGCGGCCACAACTCGGTGGTCGTGCTGGCACCGCCCGGCTGATCACGCGCGCAGGGCGGGCCCGATCCAGCGGCGCACCAGGGCCCGCAGCCGGTCGTCGGTGACCGGCGGCGTCGAGGGGTGTTGCAGGAACGACAGGAAGAGGCGCATCAGGACCTCGGCGAGCCCGGCGAAGTCGTCGTCGGTCTTGACGCCCGCCGAGGCCCAGTCGACGGGCACGTCGCGGAGGATCCGTGCGCCGAGGTCGAACCACTGGCCGGACGCGACCGCATCCGTGAAGAAGTCGCCCTCACCGGCTTCCAAGAGCAGGCCGAGGTACGGCTCGCGGGGAACGGCGCGCACGCCGAACACGACGGACTCGACGGCGACCTCGACGGGACTGTCGAACGACGTCAGGTGCCGCGCCATCCGTCCGGCGAACTCCTCCGCGCCGGCGATGGCGACAGCGCTCAGCACGTCGGTCAGGCGCGGGAAGTAGCGGTACACGGTCTGGCGGGTGACCCCGGCCTCCGCGGCCACGTCGGAGAGGCTGGTCTTGGCGAGTCCGGCACGGTCGATGCACGCCGTCGCCGCCTCGACGATCCGGCGGCGCGCCTCCTGCTCGGTGCCGGGCGGGTTGCCCTGCCAGCCGTGGTGCCCCATGCGCACCATCTTTCCCGAGCCGGATCGGTCAGACGGAGGCAGGTGCCGCGCGACGCACCCGGTGCAGTGCCGCCAGCACCAGTCCCGCTCCGGCGAAGCAGGCCAGCGCGTACAGGCCGCTTCCGGTCGGTGTGCCGTCGGTGGTGACGCCGTTCTCCGCGCCGAGGTAGGCAGGCAGCGCGCTGATCCAGAACCCCGCCATCACCACGAGATAAGCCGCGGGGTAGATCCGGGTGAACGCGGGCAGCGGCTCGTCCAGCGGTTGCCGGGAGGAAACGATGATCCACGCTCCCACCAACCAGACCAGCGCCAGCTCGACGCCGAGCACCCACGCCTGAGCTGTGGGGTTCCCGCGGAAGATGCTCGACGGGATACCGGCGACCAGCATCGCCAACGGAGTGAGAACCCCGGCCAGCACGGTGCGCGCGAACCATCCGCGCTGAGCGAGACGCACCACCAGGTACGTCATGGCTCCCAACGAGACGGACGCGAACAACAGGGCGCTTTGCAACGGCACCGACGCCATGGCCGGTTGGTTGACGACCTGGTTGGCCGGGTTCCACGCCCACCACCGCAGCTGCGGTCCGACGTGGTCGAACACCTCGTAGAACACCTGCAGGACGAACGCGACGGCGACCGACCCCGCCAGCGCGCCACGGCGGCGGAAGATCCCGAGACAGCGCACCACCTCGTAGGCCAGCTGGCTGATCATCGGGTAGAACGCCACGATGTACAGCGGCAGCCGATCCCACATGAACTGCACGGTGAACCGGTTGTGCGCGAAGATGAAGCCGTAGATCTCGTCGAGACCGAACCACTCCGGGAAGTACAGCGGCGGTTCGATCACGAGGAGGTAGACCAGCGACGCCCACCACAGCGCGAGGTTGACCGGGTCGCCAGCGCGGTGGCGGCGCACCGCGTGCACCAGCGCGAAAACGGCGCCACCGATGACGAGCAGCTCCAGCAACGGCATGGTCGGGTGGGCGAGGTCCCAGGGCGCGCGGACCGAGACGACGGGGGAGACGTCGTGGCAGTCGAAGCCGAGGTTCCGCGCCACGGCCTCGGCGTCCGGCCCGCAGGTGGTGGTCATCGTGCCGCCGCCGAGTAGTCCGTGACCGGTGGTTCGGCCTGGGCGTCGAACCCGAACGGAACCCGGTGCCGTCCCAACGCGGTGCGGACGCGATAACGCAGAAGGCCCGCGAGCACCCGAGGGTTCGTCATCATGTCGCCCAGCGACTCGTCGAGGTTGAACACCTTGGCGAAGTGCTCGTCGACCACCGCGTACTCCCGTGCGGCGCCGACGATGAAGCTGAACGCCGGTCCGGACACCGCCGCGACGATGCGCCGCTTCCACTCGCTGATCTTCTCGGTGCCTTCGGCGCACGCGTAGCCGCGGTCCCTGGCCAGTGCGAGGCGCCACGGCACGTTCAGCGACTTCCGCTGCGCCAGGAGAAACTTCGCGGAGAACGTCGTACCGACCTCGACGGCGCGGGAGAGGCGCTCGCGCAGCAACAACGCCGAGCTCGCCGCGGAACTGATGCCCTGCCCGTAGAACGGGTTGAACGCGCAGATCGCGTCGCCGACGAACACCAGCCGCCGCGGCGGTGTCGCCCACAGGTCGTAGCGCCGCCACTTGTTGCCGGTGGACCGGGTCAGGTGCACCTCGGAGACGGGAGAACACCGGTCCATCGCGGCGGCGAACAACGGCGTCCGCACCCGTCGCGCCGACCCGGTGAACGTCTCGGTGGTGCGCGGCATCTCGTGGCCCCACGAGCCCATGCACGCGATGGCGCGGTTGCCCTCGATGGGGAAGAAGTTGACCAGGAACTCGTGCTCGGCGGGGTGCTCGCCCCGGTGCTGGGTCGGCATGATCACCAGATGCCGCCACCACCACGACTCCGGCGGCTGCTCGGGAAGTTCGTACCAGCGCGAGGTGTAGGTGACCTTGGCGTCGAGCGTCCGCACCTCCGGCTCCGGCCAGCCCGCGGCCACCAGCCACGAGGAGACCGGCGATCCCCGGCCCATCGCGTCGACGACGAGGTCGGCCTCGACGTGCTCGTCATCGGTGAAGGAAACTCCGGTGACCTCGCCGTCGCGGGTGCTCAGGCCGGTGACCGACACACCTTCGCGGATGACCACGTTGGCCAGTTTCCGAACCTGGTCGCGCAGCACCCGCTCGATCAGCAGCCGCGAGCCGTAGATCATCGTCATCGTGCCGCGCTTGCGTGCCGACCAGCCCTCTTCGTCGAGGTAGGCGGCGTCCATGGACGGCATCAGGTGCAGGCCGCCCGCGGCGATCAACGCTTCCTCGAAACCGGGGAACAGCGCCTCGATCGCACGACGACCCGAGTTCAGCAGGAAGTGCGGGTGCTTGCTCTGCGGCACGCCACGGCGGTGCTCGGCGTCGGCCGGCAGCACGTCGCGTTCGAGCACCAGGACGTGGTCGAAGTGCGCGGAGAGCGCTCCCGCGGCGCACAGGCCTGCCGCGCTGCCACCGAGGACGACGGCGGTGGTGCCGAGACGCATACCGACCACTCCCTCAATCATACAAAGTGTCGTCGAATGTATGATCGGCTGCAGCGGGCGTCAAGCGACGAACTGGCTGCGCTCGCTCGTGAGTGGACGTGAACCCCTTGCGGCACAAGGCGGTCTTCGGCGTCGGCCTCCCGGCGGTACCTGCCGGTCAGGTTCTCCCACCACGATGGCCTTTCGGGTGAACCTCTGGCCGAGGGGGCGATGTGGCGGACCTCTTCACCCTGTGGCGCAACAGCGTCGACGCCAACAGCCGCCGTGCTGTCGACGTCTACGTGCGCGAGCTGCCCGACTACCGCAAGATCGCGGACGAGTCCGGTGAACGTGCCGCGATGCTGGACTTCGCGGTGTACCTGCGAAAACGCACGGTCGCGCTGGTGACGGCGAACGAAGGGTTCCCCGCCGCCGACCTGGCCTTCATCCGCGCGGTCGGGCGCAACCGGGCGGAGAGCGGGCTCTCGCTGGCCTCCCAGCGGCACGCCCTGCAGATCCACACCTCCTTGACGTTGAAGGAGGTGCACGAGGCGGCCAATCCGCACGACCTCGACGACGTCATGCACACGCTCGCCTCGCTGCCGACGCTGGGGCTGGCCGCGCAAACCGCCTACACGCAAGGATTCCTGGACGGACAGGAAGCGGTGCTGCCCGTAGTGGACCGCGTCCAGCAGCTGGCCGGGGCGTTGCTCGCCGACGATCCGGTGGCCGCGGACATGGCGGCGGGCCTGGCCATGAACCTGCCCGGCGACTGCGTCGTGACGGTGGTGCGCGTGCCCAGGGGCGATCCCGATCGGGCGGACGTTCTCCAGGGCCTGCTGAGCCGTCACTGGACACCGGTCTGCTGGACGGGACCCGGCGAGTTCGTCGCGCTGGTACCGGACGAGACGGCGAGCCTCGCCGTCGTCGAGCACTTCGGTGACCTGGTGCGACTTCCGTGCGCCGCCGGTGCCGTGCGAGGCCGCAGCGGTGCGCTGGCCGAGGCGTTCACGCGAGCACGACAGGTCAGCCGTGCCTCGCCCGTCCGGTCCACGCCGGGCGCGGTGCACCACCTGACCGATCTGTTCCCCGAGATCGGTGCCGCGCGCATTCCTCCGGTCGACCGGTGGCTGCGCGACCTGGCACGTGCACTCGCCGACGGTCCTGACCTGGTGGCGACGCTCGACGCCTTCTACCGCAACGACATGGGCCGGACGCGCACCGCCGCCGCGTTGAACGTCCACCCGCGAACGCTCGACTACCGGTTGCAGCGTGTCCACGCTCTCACCGGACTGGACCCGGTATCCGTGCGCGGTGTCCGGATCCTGAGCGCAACCGTGACCCGTGCTCTCTCCGGATGGGAAGCGGTGTGAGCGACTTCCTCGGCACGTTGCGAAAACAGGTGCCCGCCAACGCCAGACGGGTCGTCGAGATCTGCACCGGCGACCTGCCGGAGTACGCCGCGGCCGCCGGTGATCCGCGCGAGTACGCGGACATGCTCGACTTCGCGGTGTTCATCCGGCGCCGCACCATCGAACTCGTCGCGGGCGACGAGCCACTGACCGCGGAGGATCTCGCCGTGGTCGCGGCCACCGGGGAACGGCGTGGTGAGACCGGCATGTCCCGCGCGGGCCTGCGGCGCCTGCTCACGTTGCACGCCAGCGCCACCCTCAACGAGATCCAGGAGGCGTCCGGACCCGCCGACCTCCCCGCGACCATGCGGATGCTCGGCTGGCTGGGACCACAGGGAACCGCCGCCCAGCAGGCCTACACCACGGGGTTCCTGCAGGGGCAGAAGCGTTTCCTGCCGGAGATGGCGCAGGTGCGGCAGTTCGCCGAGATGGTGCTCGCGGGTGAGGTGGCCGCCATCGCGAACGCCGGCGAGCTGGGTGTGCGGGTGCCCGGCTGCTACCAGGTGATCGTCGCCCGAACACCGGACGTGGCAAAGGAGGTGGCCGCCGAAGCCGTTCACGCGGCCTGGCGCCGGTGCGGTGCCCCTGCGACGTGGTTCGGCGGCAACGAGTTCGTGGCGCTGGTCCCCGCCGGGCAGGAGACGACCTCGGCCAGGCTGGTCAGCGATCTCACCGAGATCATCGGCGGCCCGTTCTCCGTGGGCACGGCCAGCGGTCCGGCCACCGCGCTCGCCGAGGCCTTCGCGCTGGCCAGACGCGTCAGCCGGGTGACACGGGCGGGTCACCTCCACACCGCGGCCGACGTGTTCATCGAGCTCGGTGCCGCGGACCTGCCGGAGATCGACCGGTGGCTGCACCAGCTCGCGGGCCGGCTGACCGGCGGTCCCGAGCTGGTGGAGACCCTGGACGCGTACTACCGCCACGACCTGAACCGGCCACGGGCCGCCGCGGCGTTGCGCATCCACCCGCGCAGCCTGGACTACCGGCTCCAGCGGGTCAGGGAGCTGACCGGGATCGACCCGGCCAGCACGCACGGCATCAGGATCCTCAGCGCGGTCGTGGCCCGCGTTCTGTCCTGACCTCCAGGAGAAAGCCCCTCACCGAGCCGGGGCGGTGAAGGGCTTTCTCTCTGCGCGAGAGCCGAATCAGAGCCTCGCGAGCCGGTACTCGTAGGGTGAGGAACCCGGCGAGGCGGAGCAGTTGCTGCCCTGCCGCGCGGAGGTGTAGGTGTAGCCGGACGGGATCCCGCAGGCCCAGACACCGGTCAGGTTGTAGTTCACGGCGTCGAGCAGGAAGTACTCGTAGCGGAACCCGCAGTTGGGGTTGCTGCGCACCGACGACCAGGTGTAGCCGGACGGAACCGTGCACGCCCAGCTGCGGTGCAGGCTGGCCGTACCCACGTCCGCGGCCACCGGCTGGGCTGTGGCGGCGGCCGCACCACCGGCCACGATCGACGCCGTGATGGCAGCGGTGGCACCGATCGACGCGCAGAGGCGCCCGAGTCCTTTTCCGATCACGTTGTTCCTCCGGGATGCCGGGCAGGTTCGACTGAATCGAAGCCTTCCAGCCCGGTGGTGACGCGTCTTCGTCGATCCGCGAGAAAACGGCGCCGCGGGAACGCCCGTTTTCGCGTGAAGCCGCAACCGCGTTGGGCCGCCAGGAGCTGTTGATCGTCAGCGGGGCGTGTCACCCTGGACGTGGCGCACGTCGAGAAGGCTGGGGGAGAGCTGATCATGGCTGCGTTGCGGCGATATCGAACCGTGGTGTCCGACAGCGCCCTGTGGGCGGACTTCCCGTTCCGGGCGGGGGACGTGGTGGTGAGTCCGCCCGCGAAGTGCGGCACCACCTGGATGCAGATGCTGTGCGCGTTGCTGATCTTCGACAAGACCGAGTTCGACCGGCCGCTCACCGAGATCTCTCCGTGGCTGGACGCGACCACCTACGACACCGCCGCGACGCTGGCGACGCTCGAAAGCCAGCAGCACCGGCGGTTCATCAAGACCCACACCCCGCTCGACGGCCTGCCGTTCCGCGAGGACGTGACGTACCTCTGCGTCGGGCGTGATCCGCGGGACGTGATGCTGTCGTTCGAGAACGCCACGGCCAACATCCACCCGGACGCCATGCCCCCGGCCGGCCTGGACATGCGGCCACCGCCACCGGACCAGCTCGACCGGTTCTGGTTGTGGGCCAACTCGGACCTCGTCGACGACACGTCCTCGTTCGGCGTGACCCTGGCGAACCTCGTCAACCACGTGTGGACGTTCTGGGAACGGCGCGACGAGCCCCAGGTCGGGCTGTTCCACTACGCGGACCTCAAGGCCGACCTGCCCGGTGAGCTGCGGCGCCTGGCACAGCTGCTGTCGATCGAGGTCAGCGACGAGCGCGTCGAGGAACTCGCGGCAGCGGCGACGTTCGACCACATGCGCGGCCGTGCCGACGACCTCGCCCCCGGCGTCGACGCGAAGTTGTGGCGCAGCAACGAGAACTTCTTCCGCTCCGGCACCAGCGGCCAGTGGCGGCGCCTGCTGGACCCCGTCGCGCTCGACCGCTACCACCGTCGCGTGGCCGAACTGGCCCCGCCCGACCTCGCCGGTTGGCTCCACCGGCCGTAGCGCGGTGCCGTCCGGGCAACGCCACGCGGACGCGCCCGGACGGGACGACCACTAACTGGCCGAGACGACCGTCTCGACCACGCGCTCGTTGTCGGCCGGGTTGTTGTCCTCACGGCCGTCGAGCCGCACCCGCGCCTTCAGCGTCGCCTTGCCGAGCTTCGCGTCGTCCTCGGAGTAGGTGTACGTGAACGGCACGGTCAGGGTGCCGTCCTTCGCCACGTGCCCGCGCACCGTGCCGACGACGTCGTGGTAGCCGTCCCACCTGCGGCGCAGGAGTTCGACGACGACGTCCTCCGCGTAACGGGTGTTGGTGACGGACACCTGGACGTCGCCGGTCTCGCCGACCTTCGCGGTGGCGGGTGCGACGACGTTCGAGACGGTCACGTCGTGCGTCTCGACCTTCACCGGGAGGGTGGAGGTGCCGGAACGACCGTCCGCGGTGCGTGCGGTGAGCGTGACCTCGTAGTCGCCGTCGGCGGCGTACCGGTGCGTGATGTGCGCCGCGCCCTGAGTGGCGGGGATCTGCGCGGACGTGCCGTCACCGAAGCGGATCTCGCCACCCGCGATGTAGCGGCCCGCCGGGTCACCCGGCTCGATGCCGAACCGGACCTCGTCGAAGACGCCGGGCTGCTCCGGGAGCAGGTACACCAGGTAGGGCTTGAGCTGCGGCGCTTCCGACACCCGCAACGTCAGCGGCGTGGCGCCGTGGTCGTCGTCCGCGACCCTGATGTAGAAGACCTCGCCTGGCGTGGTGGTGAAGACCGCCGGGTCGTGGCTGCTGTTGCGGCAGTCCACTTCGGTCAGCGCGTTCACCGCGGTGCCGCGGTAGACGGCCACGGTCGCGCCGCTGGACCGCTGCGTGACCTTCGCCGCGGCGAACCCGGCGCGGTCGGCGGTGTAGCGGAACCACAGCGATCGGGTGGACGAGCGCTCGCACTTCGGCCTGGTCTCACCCGCTTCCATCGAGGCGGGGCCGGGGTTTGCCGCGACGTCGGTGTCGAACGGCACGTCCGCGGCCGAGGCGAAGTCGTCGTTCGCCGCCCTCGGCACAGTCTCCAGGCCGAACGTGACGGGTCCGGCGTTGTACGTGTCCTGCACCAGGAAGTGGTAGGTGGTGCCCGCTTTCACCGCGAACGTGTTCGAGCCGCCACCGTGCGGGAACTGGCAGGCTCCCGGTGTCCACGTCAGCGCGCCGAGCTCGCCGGTGTAGGCGGAGATCGCCGGCTTCTGCTCGTCCGGGCGGTCTGTCGTCATGCGGACGAACCCGTCGGCCGCGGCGGTGTAGCGGTACCAGACGCTGCTGGTGCTCCACCAGCAGTGGGACGGTTCGCCGGAGTCCCGCGTGGCTTCGCGTGTGTCCACAGTGGAGCTGAACGGCAGTGCGCCGATCGTGGTGGCGTTGGCGAAGTCGTCGTTCGACGGCGGTGCCGCGTGGGCGACACCCGGTGCCAGTGCCGCGGTCAGCGCGACCGCGGCAGCGATGGTCAGTGCACGCAAATGAAAACCCCAGTTTCCGTAGGCCGCTTTCGCCGCGGCCTCTCGTGATCAGAAACGCGCGCCACGGCGCCGAGGATGGCTGTGGAGGATCGCTGGGGCGGCAAATTCGATCATCCGTCGCAACGGTTGCGGCCGAGCGGGCCCGTCAGGTCGGAGGGTCGGTGATGGTGAGGGTCAGGCCCGACTCGGTCACCGTCACCACGGCGTGCTGGCCGCCGCGCAGCTCGCCCGCGAGCAACGCCCGGGACAGCCGCCGGTCCAGCTCCCTGCCGATGGTGCGGCGCAACGGCCGGGCGCCGTACTCGGGGACGTAGCCGTAGGACGCGAGCCAGTCGACGGCCCGGTCGTCGACCTCTAGCGTGATGTTCTGCTCGCGCAACCGTTGCCGGGTGCGGTCGAGCAGCAGCGCGGTGATCTGCCGCAGCTGTTCCGCGGTGAGCCCGCGGAACAGGATGATCTCGTCGAGGCGGTTGAGGAACTCCGGCCGGAAGTAGCGGCGGACCGTCGACATCAACGGCTCCCGCAGGTCCTCGACCGGCACGCCCGACGTGGCGGCGGCGAGGAGCTGGTCGGCGCCGATGTTGCTGGTCATGATGATCACGGTGTTCGCGAAGTCGGCCGTGCGTCCCTGGGCGTCGGTGAGCCTGCCCGCGTCGAGCACCTGCAGCAGGGTGTTGAAGACGTCGGCGTGCGCCTTCTCGATCTCGTCGAGCAGCAGCACCGAGTACGGAGCGCGCCGGACCGCGCCGGTGAGCTGCCCGGCGTCCTCGTAGCCCACGTACCCCGGTGGCGCGCCGATCAGCCGCGCGACGGTGTGCTGCTGCGAGAACTCGCTCATGTCGAACCGGATCAGCTGGTCCTGCGACCCGAAGAGCGCCTCGGCCAGTGCCCTCGCGACCTCGGTCTTGCCCACCCCGGTCGGGCCGAGGAACAGGAACGAGCCGACGGGCCGGTGCGGGTGCTTGAGGCCCGCGCGGCTCTGGCGGACCGCGTCGGCGACCGCCTCCACCGCCTCGTCCTGCCCGACGATCCGCTGGTGCAGGTGTTCCTCCAGGTGCAGCAGCCGGTGCCGTTCTGCCTCGGTGAGCTGGGCGACCGGGATGCCCGTGCTGCGGGACACGACCTCGGCGACGTCGTTCGGCCCGACCTGCGGCGCGTCGGCCAGCGCGGCGCGCGCGGCCTCCAGCTCGGCGACCGCCTGGGCGAGCTCGTCGGCGAGGCGGTCCGCGTCCTCGCCCTGTGCGGTGGCGCTGTCCCGCTTCAGCCGCCACACCCGTTGCTCCAGCCGGACCGGGTCCGGCGGCATGGGGGACTTCTCGCGCAGCCGGACCCGCGCACTCGCCCGGTCCACCAGGTCGATCGCCTTGTCCGGCAGGAACCGGTCGGTGACGTAGCGGGCCGACAGCTCGACGGCGGACACGATCGCCTCGTCCGCGATCCGCACGCCGTGGTGCATCTCGTACCGGTCCCGCAGGCCGCGCAGGATGGCGATCGCCTCGTCGACGGACGGCTCGGCGACCTGGATCGGCTGGAACCGCCGCTCCAGCGCGGCGTCCTTCGCGACGTACCGCCGGTACTCCTCGGCGGTGGTGGCACCGATGACCTGGAGCCGTCCCGTCGTGAGCACGGGTTTGAGCATGTTCGCGGCGTCCATCGGCGCACCCTCGGCACTGCCGGCGCCCACCACGGTGTGCAGCTCGTCGATGAACAGGACCACCATCCGGTTCGTCGCGGCCACCTCGTCGAGGACGCCCTCCAGCCGTTCCTCGAACTCGCCCCGGTACTTCGCTCCGGCGACCATGCCCGCCAGGTCCAGCGAGATCAGCCGCCTGCCGCTCAGCGTGGCGGGCACGTCGCCGCGGGCGATCCGTGCCGCGATGCCCTCGACGACGGCGGTCTTGCCCACGCCGGGGTCCCCGATCAGGACGGGGTTGTTCTTGGTGCGCCGCGACAACACCTCGAGCACCTCGTCGATGACGTCCTCGCGGCCGATGACGGGGTCGAGCAGGCCTTCCCGTGCCGCGGCGGTGAGGTCGCGCCCGAACCGGTCCGTGCGCCGGGTCGCGGACTGGGGTTGGCCCAGCCCGCCGAACAGCTTTCCGACCAGGTCCTCCAACGAGTTGGAGCCGAAGCCGAACATCCAGTCGTCACCCACCGCCAGCCACCTCCGCTCGACCGAGGGGTCCACACCTCCGATCCTCCGCCTCTGCGGCCATGAGCACCGGTCAGAGGGCGAGCAGCGGCGCGAGCAGGTCTCAGCCGACCTCGTCGATGTACGACGTGCCGGCGGCGGCGTGCGGACCGTAGCGTTCCCACTCCTCACGCAGCCGCAGGCGTCCCTCCGGTGTGAACTCGGGCGTGTTCACGGTGTGGCCGCAGATGACGTCACCGTTCGTCAGCACCATCGTGTATCCCATGTGGAGGGTGCCGTCCGCGTCGCGCGTCCCGGCGATCGAGCCGCGCCGGACGGCACCACCGGCGAAGTCGGCCCAGACGAGGTCGCCCTCCTGGTGGTACTCGGCGACGGTGTGGGGATCGCTGTCGGGCTTGCGGAACCTGCGGCCGTTGTAGTCGATCACGCCAGGAACTCCTGCGCCATCACGCCGTCCCACCAGATCGCGTAGTAGGAGAAGTCCTCATCGTGCGGGTTGAGGACGTGGTGGTCCACGTCCCCCGGCATCAGCATCAGGTCGCCCGCCTCGATCACGTGAGTGCGTTCGCCCACCACGACCTCGGCGCGTCCGGCCATCGCGATGAACAGCTCCTGCTCGCGGTGCTGGTGCGTGTCCGTGCGGTCGCCTGGGCGCAGAACGCACCAGGCGCCGCGGAACGGTGTGGCCAGGCCGGGCCACGGGTGCAGCAGCTTGAGGTCGAGCCCGTGTTCGCGGACGAGGTTCTCCGGCTCGCGCCTGCGGAAGTCCACGTGGTCTGTCGGCATCCCCAACTCCGATCGACGTTCGGCGACTCCGCGGAGCGTAGGTTCGCGGGTTTCCCCGCCGACAGAGGACGTTTTCCCTTCTGCGCCAGGAACTACCGTCCTAGGCCCGCGTCTCTGGCGAGCACGATCGCCTGGGCGCGGTCCGCCACCCCGAGCTTCGCGAAGATCGCCGAGACGCGGTTGCTGATGGTCTTCGACGCCAGCGCGAACTCGCGTGCGATGGCGACGTTCGACCGGCCGGCGGCGATGCGGTCGAGCACCTCCCGCTCCTTTCCGGTGAGCTGGGGGAACGGGTACGGCGACCGGTCCGTGCCGGGGTGCAGGAGTGCGCCGATGCGGGCCGCGATGGTTCTGCCGATGAGGAACTCGCCCGCCGCGACGGCCTGGATGCCGCGCACGATCTGGTCCGGGTCGGCGTTCTTCAACAAATAGCCTCGCGCGCCCGCGCGAATGGCCGCGATGACCGTCTCGTCACAATCGCTCGCACTGAAGACCAGAATGCCCGTTTCGGGGCATGCGCGCGTTATTTGTTCCACTAATCGGCAGTTTCCCGCTCCGACCGTGTCGACGTCGACGACAAGCACGTCGGGCCGGCAACGGGCTGTCTCCGAGACCACTTCGGAAGAAGTGGAAGCTTCACCTACAACGGAAACGCCGTCCACCCGTTCGAGCACGGAACGCACTCCGTGCCTGATGGCGGGCTGTGTGTCGGCGAGAACGACGGTGATGGCCGCGGGTCTGTGCAGAACCGCGATGTCGTGCCCGCGGCGGAGCGGTGGAACAACCGCCTGTTCCAGCTGAGTCATCAGTGTTTGCCCCCGAAATAGCTGTTCTGTTCATTTCATCGCGGTCACCTGATCTCCCCCAAAGAGTCGGCACCGGCCGTAGGGTATATCGCGCTCCGGTGGGAAGTCGCGATCTCGAAAACTCGGTTTTCACTCGTTCGGCCCAACATGCTGCCGGACGTCCGTGGCGAGCGGAGTAGCGGCGTGCGTGCGATCGGCCCGGTCGTTGGGCGAAGCGGCTCAACCCGGCGGGAAACCGGTGACACCCGGTGAGCGTCTCTCGGCGGGACCTCGTTGCCTCGCAAGGGAATCGCTTTGCCCACACGGCCGGGAACAGTTCCCCTACCTGTTGGGAAGAGCCGCTACCTAGCCTCTGGATCGCCACTCGGGGACGAACAGAGGGGGACGTGTGACTGTCCAAGACGTTGGCGTACTGGCGATCGGGGCGGGTCCGGCGAACCTCGCCCTCGCCGTCGCGATCGAGGAGTCCGGTGCGCGGGAGCTGGCAGGCGACACGCTCGTGCTGGAGCAGCACGCGGACGTCAAGTGGCAGCGCGGCACGCTGATGCCGTGGGCGCGCAGCCAGGTGTCGTTCCTCAAGGACCTGGTGACGTTGCGCAACCCGCGCAGCCGGTTCTCGTTCCTGAGCTTCCTGCACGACCAGGGCAGGCTCGACGAGTTCGTCAACCTCGGGACGTTCCACCCGTACCGCTGGGAGATGTCCGACTACCTGCAGTGGGTCGCGAACTCGTTGGAACGGGTGCGGATCCGCTACGACGCCCGTGCGCTGAGCATCGAGCCCACGACCGAGAGCGGCGTGATCACCGGCTGGACCGTGACGCTCGCGAACGGTGACGTCATCAGGTGCCGCGACCTGGTCGTCGGCGGTGGACGGGACGCGCACGTGCCGGAGGTGTTCGCCGGCCTGCCCGCGGACAAGGTCGTGCACAGCTCGCAGTACCTCGACCGAATCGGCGCCGTGCCGAAGGACCGGCCGCTGCACGCGGTGGTGGTCGGCGGTGCGCAGAGCGCGGCCGAGATGTTCTACGCCCTGCACGGAGACCTGCCCGACAGTCAGGTCACGATGGTCGTGCGGTCGATCGGCCTGCAGAACTACCAGACCAGCAAGTTCATCAACGAGGCCTTCTTCCCGTCCTATGTGGACGAGTTCTACGACACGCCGCCCGAGGTGCGCGCGCAGATTCTCGACGAGATGCGGTTCGCGAACTACGCGGGTCTCGCGCCTCCGTTCCTCGACGAGCTCTACACGATGCTGTACCAGCAGAAGATGCTGGGGCCGCAGCGTTCCAGCGTCCGGTCGATGACCGAGGTCCTCAACGCCCGGCAGGACGGCGACGAGATCGTCCTCGATCTGCACGACCGCAAGACCGGCAAGGTCGACCCCGTGCGCTGCGACCTCGTGGTGCTCGGCACCGGGTACGACCAGCGGATGCCCGCGATGGCGCGGGAAGTCGCCGCCAAGCTGGGACTGGACGACATCGCCGTGAGCCGCCAGTACCGCGTCGACATCGGTGACGCCGCGTGGGGCGCGTTGTACCTGCAGGGCGTGAACGAGAAGACGCACGGCATGTCCGACTCGCTGATCAGCGTGCTCGCGCACCGTTCGCAGGACATCGTCAACGACCTGCTCGCCCGTCGCACGGCCGAGCTGAGGAGTGCGTGATGAGCAGGCTCCTGGTGATCGCCCCCGGCCCGACGGCGAACGGCGACCTGCACCTCGGCCACCTCGCCGGACCGTTCCTCGCCGCCGACATCTGCGCGCGGTACGCCCGTGCCGCGGGATGCGACGTGCTGTTCGGCACCGGCATCCACTCGACGCAGAACTACATCGTCACCACCGCGCGCAGGCTCGGCGTGAAACCCGAGGACCTGCGCGAGAAGTCCGCGGGACAGGTCGAGGCGTCGCTCGCGGCGATGGGCATCGAGCCGGACGGGTTCGTGCGGTTCGACGAGCGGTACGTCAAGACGGTCGTCACGTTCTTCGACCGGCTGCACAGCGCGGGCAAACTGCGGCTGCGCGCGGTGAAGTTCCCGTACTCGCCGCGCACGGGGGAGTTCCTCACCGACGCGTACGTGCGCGGTGGCTGTCCGGTGTGCCTGAGTGACGGCTGTGCCGGGTTGTGCGAGGGGTGCGGCACGTGGATCGCTTCCGGCGATCTCGTCGACCCGAAGTCCACACTGGACCCGGACGACCCCGTCGAGCTGCACGAGGAGAAGGTGCTCGTCCTGCCGGTCGAGGAGTACCGGCCGGGACTGGAGGAGTTCTTCGCACGGCACGCGCCGACACTGCGGCCGCGGCTCGCCAGGGTGATCGAGGAGATGTTGACGCGGCCGCTGCCGGACTACCCGATCACGCTGCCCATCTCGTGGGGCATCCCGGCGCCGTTCCCGGAGGTCGACGGCCAGGTGATCTACTCGGACACCGAGACGATCACCTGGAGCATCCACGCCTCCGCGCTCGCGGCCCAGCGTCGCGGTGAGGTGCTGGAGAGCGACGACGAGCTGTGGTTCGGCGACACGGAGGTCGTGTACTTCTTCGGCTCCGACGCGGGTTTCGCGTTCGCCGTGGCCGGTGTCGCGATGCTGCTCGCGCTCGGCGAGTACGTGCTGCCGGAGCAGTTCGTCACCAACGAGTTCTACGAGCTGGAGAACGACAAGTTCTCCACCAGCCGCGGGCACCTCGTCACCGGTCAGGAACTGCTGGACTCCGGCGTCCCGCGCGACCTGATCCGGTTCTACCTCGCCTCGACCAGCCCGGAGTTCCAGCGCACGAACTTCACCCGTGCCGCGATGGCGGAGGTGACGTCGTCGCGCCTGGTGGCGCCGTGGAACCGGATCGCGGCCAAGGTCAACGCCCTGGCCGAGACCCCGCTGCCGGTCTCCGAACGCTCCCGCGTCGCCGCGCGGTTGATCGCCGAACGTTTCGCCGGCGCGTACGACGTGCGGCGGTTCAGCGTCACGGCCGCGGCGTTCACGCTCACCGAGCAGCTCGCCCGGCTGGACTCGTTCCCGCTCACGGCCGAGAACGCGGGCGACTTCTGCCACGAGGTCGACGTGTTCCTGCGTTGCGCCGCGCCGATCCTGACCGATCTCGCCGCGAAGGCGTTGCCGGACAACACGATCCCGTCGACGTTCGACGCGCGGGAGTTCACGCCGCGACGACTGCCGGAACTGTCCGAGTGATGGCCAAGGTCGTCATCGTGGGAGCGGGCGTCACGGGTCTCGTGACGGCCGTGGAGTGCGCGCTCGCCGGACACCGCGTGACGGTGCTCGACCGGGGCAGCATCCCGAGTCCGGTGTCCACGTCGTTCGACCAGCACCGCGCGATCCGGACGTTCGTCCCGGACGACGTGGACGCCACCCTGGGCCGGCTCGCGGCGCACCGGCGGTGGCTGGAACTGGAGTCGTTGCTGGACACCAGGTTCTACCGCCGGGTCGGCATCGTCACGGCCTGGCCGCGCGCCCAGGCCGCCGCGAGGGCGGAGCAGGCGGCGGTGTTGGGGCTGCCCGTCGAGACGCTGGAACCGGAGAAGCTGCCGCATCTGGTGTTCGCCGACGACTCGGTCGGCGTGCTGGAGATCGACGCCGGGGTGCTGCTCGCGGCACGGGTGCTGGCCGCGGCCGTGCGCTGGCTGGTCGAGCACCCGCTGGTGTCGTTGCGGCCCAACAGCCGCGTCACCGCCGTCGACACCGGACGCGTCGAGGTCGAGGGCGGCGGCACGGTCGGCGCGGACCTGGTGCTGGTCGCGGAAGGTCCCTGGACCGCGGAACTGGTCGACGTCCCCGTTCGGCTGCACCGCCAGACGATGGTGTACCTGCGGCCGCCAGAGCAGCTGATGCGGTGGTGGGAGAACGCACCCGGTGCCGGAGGGCTGGGCCGTGACGGCAGGGCGTGGCTGCTGCCGCCGGGTGACGGCACGCTGCTGAAGATCAGCTCGGACGCGGTCCGCCGCGAGGTGTCGTCCGTCGACGGCGACGAGCTCGACCACAGGTGGACCGACCGCCTGCTCGCCGCGTCGATCGTGTCCGATGTGGACAGGTACACCGTGGTCGCGGTGAAGCACTGCCACTACGCCACCCACGCCGTCACGGGCGGCGCGCTGCTCACCGAGGTGGCTCCGGCCGTCTGGGCCCGCGCGGCCTGCGGTGGCAGCGGTTTCGGTTCGGCGCCGCTGGTCGCCGGACGCATCGTCGACGTCCTCGAGGAGGCAGCCTGATGTCCGGGAACAGCGGAGTCTTCGCCACGTTGCGGGCAACGCCCACACCCGTGCGTTACCTGCTCGGTGGCGTGCTGGTCAACCAGCTCGGCGCGTTCGTGCAGACCTTCATCCTGCTGTACCTGACCTTCCGCGGCGACGCGATCGGCATCGCCGGTCTGTGCCTCGCCGCGTACAGCGTCGGGTCGATCTTCGGCACGCTGGCGGGCGGTGAGCTCACCCACCGGCTCGGCCCGCGCACCACGATCACGCTGGCCATGCTGACCTCCGCGCCGCTGGTCGCCTCGATCCCGTTCGTGACCAAGACGCCGGTGGTGTTGTTCCTGGTCGTGGGCCTAGCGGGCCTGGTGACGCAGGCGTATCGGCCGGCGGCTGCGGTGCTGCTCAGCGACCTGATGCCCGAAGAACACCAGGTGATGGCGTTCTCGATGATGCGCATCGCGCTCAACACCGGCGCCGCGCTCGCCCCGCTCATCGCCGCCGGACTCATCCTCGTCGACTGGGACCTGCTCTTCTACGTCGACGGCGCCACGGCGTTGCTCTACGCGCTGCTGGCGTACACGCTGCTGCCCCGCGTCGAGGCGCCGGAGGAGCACGAAGAGAAGTCCACTGTGGATTCCCGCACCGCCTACGCGAAGATGCTGGGCGACGGCAAGTACCTGGCCTACCTGGCCGCGGTGTTCCTCGGCACGATCTGCTACGCCCAGTCCGTCACGGCGTTGCCGCTGGAGATCGTCGCGGACAAGTACCCGACGAGCCTCTACAGCGCTGTGCTCACCATCTCGTCGATCGTGCTCATCACGTGCGAGCTGAAGATCACCTCGTACATCGTCAAGATCCCGGCGCACGTCGCAGTGCTCGCCGGGCACCTGGTGAACTCGCTCGGCTTCGCCCTCTACGCGCTGGCCGTGCACTCCGGGACGTTCGTGGTCCTCGGCGCGGTGTTCGCGGTGAGCGGCCTGATGATCGCCGGGCCGACCATGTTCGCGCACCCGGCCAAGTTCCCGGCGGAGTACAAGTCCCGCTACATCGGCACGATGCAGGCGGTCGTCGGGCTCGCGTCCGCGATCGGCCCGCTGTTCGGCGTGTTCACCTTCAACTCCCTCGGCGGCGCGTTCTGGGTCGTCATCGCCCTGGTCAACGGGGTCGCAGGGCTCCTCGCGGTGTACGGAGTGCGCGTGGTGAAGGAGTCCGTCGAGGCAGGTGCGGCATGAAGCCCGTCATCGTCGTCGGGTTCGTCGGCGTCACGATCGGGCTGCTCGCGGAGTTCCAGCCGGACGACTCGGTGATCTACGTCGAGGAACCGGACGTGATCCGCAAGCGGCACGTGCGCGAGCAGATCGAGGGCGTCGGTTTCGTCCGCGGCCTGATCGAGTGGGAGTACCTCATCCCGGGCAAGGCGGACGAGTTCTTCCACACCCACCGCGACCTCGACCCCGCGGCGGTCGTTCCGGCGATCGAGTACGCGACCCCGTTCGCCGCCCGGCTCGCCGAACGCTACGGCCTGCCGGGCGCGACGCTCGGCGCGGCGGAGATCATGCGGGACAAGGCGTTGCTGCGTCAGGTCACGGCCGCCGCAGGCATCCGCAACCCGGCCAGCGTCCGGGTCACGCGCCCGGCGGACGTCCTGGAGTTCATGGAAGGCCGGTCGACGCTGCTCCCGCCGTCGGACCGCGAGGCGTGCACGCCGTGCCGGTCGATCGTGCTCAAGCCGTCCAACCGCCAAGCCTCCGTGGGCACGCAGGTGATCCACGACCCGTACGACATCGAAGCGGCGTGGGCGCACTGCACCCAGCAGGACGAGGGCATCTTCGTCCCGGACCGTCCGATGGCGCTCTCGATGCTGGCCGAGGAGTTCGTCTCCGGTGACGAGTTCAGCGTCGAAATGCTGGTGCGCAACGGGAAACCGCTGTTCGCCAACGTCACGGGCAAGCAGCTGGTCGAGGGCACTCGCCCGGTGGAGCTCGCCCACATCGTGCCCGCGGACATCCCGTCCGAGCTCGACGACCTGCTGAAACAACAGACCGCGCGGGTGATCGACGCGACCGGGTTCCGCGACGGCATCGTGCACTGCGAGTGGATCGTCGCGGACGACGTCCCGCACCTCGTCGAGTGCGCGGGCAGACTCGCCGGCGACGGCATTCTCGACGTCATCCAGCTCGCCTACCCGGTGGAGCTGCTGCGCTGCTACTACGCGGTGCTCAAGGGCGAGGACCTGCCGAGCGAGATGCCGGCCAGGGCGAAATCGGGCGCGGCCGTCCGGTTCCTGACGATCGAACCCGGTGTCGTCGAGAGCGTCGAGGGTGTGGCAGAAGCACGGCAGCTCGACGGCGTGCACCTCCTGCAGGTGACGGTCTCGCCGGGGGAGAAGTTCGACGGCCTCCGCAGTTCCTGGGACCGCGCGGGCATCGTCATGGCCACCGGCGACACGTCCGCTGATGCCCTGCGCCGCGCGGAAAATGCGGCAGAAGCCGTGCGCATCGAAATCCGTTAATTCCCGATCGGTCGGGAACCGTTCCTCTTCTTTTCGGGGAACTTCCTTGTCTAGCGTCATTTTCGGCTGCGAAACCATCGAGGGGGCACTGTGACTGACCGAGAAGTCGGCGTTCTGGCGATCGGTGCGGGGCCGGCGAACCTGGCGCTCGCCGTCGCGATCGAGGAGTCCGAATCGGACCTGGCCGAGAACACCCTCCTGCTCGAACAGAGCCCGGACGTCAAGTGGCAGCGCAACCTGCTCATGCCGTGGGCGCGCAGCCAGGTCTCGTTCCTCAAGGACCTGGTGACGTTGCGCAACCCGCGCAGCCGCTTCTCGTTCCTCAACTTCCTGCACGACCAGGGCAGGCTCGACGAGTTCGTCAACCTCGGCACCTTCAGCCCGTTCCGCTGGGAGCTCTCGGACTACCTCCAGTGGGCCGCGAAGTCGTTGGAGCGCGTGCAGATCCGCTACGACTCCCGCGCGCAGAGCATCGAGCCGACGCGTTCCCCGGACGGCTCGATCACCGGCTGGGAAGTGTCCCTCGTGGACGGTGACCGGATCCGCTGCCGCGACCTCGTGGTCGGTGGCGGGCGTGACCCGCGCATCCCCGAGGTGTTCGGCGAGCTGCCGACCGAACGCATCGTGCACAGCGCCCAGTACCGCACCAGAATCGCGCGGATCCCCAAGGACGAACCGTTGCGCGCGGTGGTCGTGGGAGGTGCGCAGAGCGCGGCGGAGATGTTCTACGCGCTGCACCAGAACCTCCCCGAGAGCCAGGTGACGATGGTCGTCCGGTCGATCGGGCTGCAGAACTACCAGCACAGCACGTTCGTGAACGAGCTGTTCTACCCGTCGTTCGTCGACGAGTTCTACGACGCCCCGCCCGAGGTGCGCAAACAGATCCTCGGGGAAATGCGGCTGACGAACTACGCGGGCCTAGCGCCGGAGTTCCTCGACAACCTCTACACGATGCTCTACCAGCAGAAGACGCTCGGGCCGCAGCGTTCGTGGGTGCGGCCGATGACCGAGGTCGTCGCCGCCCGCGTGGAGAACGACGAGGTGGTCCTCGACCTGCGCGACCGCATGAGCGGCAAGGTCGAGCCGCTGCACTGCGACCTCGTGCTGCTGGGCATCGGTTACGACCCGCGCATGCCGTGGCTCGTCCGCGACCTGGCCGGTCGCGCCGGCATCGACGAGATCACCGTCAGCCGTCAGTACCGCGTCGACCTCGGCGACTCCGCCTGGGGCGCCATGTACCTGCAGGGCGTGAACGAGGAGACGCACGGCATCGCCGACTCGCTGATCAGCGTCATCGCCCACCGCTCGCAGGACATCCTCACCGACCTCCTCGCGCGGCGCCAGTCTTCTTTTAGGGAAACGGGAGTAAAGGCATGAACCCCGCGATCCTCGTCATCGGCAGCGGACTCAAGGTCTACCGCGAGTACCTCGTCGCGCCGATCGCCCGCCGCGCGCAGGCCGCGGGCATCGACCTGGTCCTGATCAACAACCTCAAACCCACCTGGCAGCGCCAGTACTTCGACGAGATCATCGTCGCGAACGTCTTCGACTCGGACGTCATGGGCACCGCCGCCCGCGAGGTCGTCGCACGCCGCACCGTCGTCGGCCTGATGTGCTGGGACGAACCGCTGGTGCTCGACGCGGGCCTGCTCGCCGCCGAGTTCGGCGTGCCGGGACTGTCCGCGGCGGGCGTGCGCGGCTGCCGTGACAAGGAACGCACCCGTGCCGTGCTCACCGCGGCCGGCCTGCACCAGCCGGGTTTCGAGCTCACCACGACCGTCGAGCAGGCCCGCGCGGCGGCCGAGCGCATCGGCTACCCGGTCGTGATCAAGCCACGGGCGATGGGCGCGAGCATCGGCGTCGTCTTCGCCACCGACTCCTCCGAGCTCGACGAGGCGTTCCACGTCGCACTGGCGGCGAGCGAGGTCGATCCGGGGCCGTACCGGGCGAGCGCGATCGTCGAACGCTACGCGCCCGGCCCCGAGATCAGTGTCGACGGTGCCGTGCACAAGGGCGAGTACCTGCCGATGTTCGTGGCGCGCAAGCACAGCAGCGACCACCCGTACTTCGAGGAGGTCGGGCACGTCGTCGACGCGAACGACCCGCTCCTCGACGACCAGGACCTCATGCGGCACCTGGCGAAGGCGCACAAGGCGTTGGGCATCGAGAACGGCATCACGCACAGCGAGGTGCGGCTGACCGACCGCGGCCCGCTGATCATCGAGATCAACGGCAGGCTCGGCGGCGACCTCATCCCGTTCCTCGGCCGCACCGCCACCGGCATCGAACCCGGCGAGGTGCTGTTCGACGTCACGACCGGCCAGCGCCCGGACGTCACGCCGACGCACCGCCGCGTCGCGGGCATCCGCTTCGGCTACCCCGAGCAGGACTGCCTGCTGAAGTCGATCAAGGTGCCGGACGAGGCGCCCGGCCTGGTCGCGACGTCACCGATGTGCGAGCCCGGCACGACGTTGCGCCTGCCTCCCGGCGGTTATCTCGCGCGGCACTCGTTCGTCGTGTGCGAGGCCGACGACACGCAGACGTGCCTCGACCGCCTGGAGAAGGCCGCCGCCCTGGTGGAGCTGGAGACCGAACCGGCCGGGCCGGCGGATCCCGACGCGCCTTTCGCAATGCCCGCAGGGCTTCTGGACGTGGACGAGTGAGGAGCATCAACATGACCACGGTGGCCGACGAGCCCCGCACGGCGACCGAGATCATCGCCCGCGCCAAGGCCCTCGCGCCGGTGCTGCGCGAACGGTCCGCCGAGATCGAGGAGGCCGGACAGCTCCCGCCGGACGTCGTCGAGCTGTTGCGCGCCACCGGCGTGCACCGCATGTGCTTCCGCCGCGAGTGGGGCGGCCCAGAGCTCACGTCGATGGAGCAGACGCAGGTCGCCGAAGCGCTCGCGTACGGCGACGCGTCCGCCGCGTGGTGCGGCATCATCGGCGCGAACACCGGACTGCTGGCCAACTTCCTCGAACCCGATGTCGTCCGCGACGTCTACCCGCGCCTCGACATGGTCACCGCCGGCGTGCTGGCCCCTGCCGGGCGCGCTGACAAGGTACCCGGCGGGTTCCGGCTCAGCGGGCGGTGGTCGTTCGGCAGCACGATCCACCACGCGGACTGGGTGATGTCCGGCGCGTTCGTCTTCGAGAACGGTGAGCCGTACGCCAGCCCGGACGGCAGCAACCCGCACGAGTCGCGCCAGTTCCTGGTGCCGCAGAGCCAGGTCGAGATCCTGGACGACTGGGACACCACCGGCCTGCGCGGCAGCGGCAGCTCCGACTACACGATCACGGACGTGTTCGTGCCCGAGGAGCACACCCTGACGTTCGACAACCCGCGCTGTTCGCCGCACCCGCTGGCACAGCCGGAGTCGTTCATGCGCAGCCTGTGCGGTGTCCCGTTGGGTGTCGCGCGTGCCGCCCTGGACTACGCCCGCGAGTGCGTGTTGCAGCGAGTCGACCGGATGACCGGCACGGACTGGGCGGACATCTGGCGCGTGCAGGTGACGCTCGCCGAGTGCGAGGCCGACTTCAACGCCACCCGCAACGGCGTCTACTCCGCGATGACGCGGCAGTGGGAGGTCCTGTCGGCCGGCGGCACGCTCGACGACCTCACGATGAACGAACGGGCCGCGTCGCCGATCGCGTGGCTGCACGCGTTCCGCACGTCCCGCTCGATCGTGAACCGCCTGTTCGACCTGCTGCAGACGTGGTCGATCCACCGGTCCTCGCCGATGGACCGCTGGCTGCGCGACACCGCGACCATGTGCCAGAACCTCTCCGCGCAGGACGCGATCCTCGAGTCCGCCGGCGCGTACCTGCTGGGTCGCAGGCCCAAGTTCCGCATCTGCCTCGGCATCGTCAAGTAGGGGGAAGTCATGACCATGACGAGGGCGCTCGATGCCCAGATGAAGGTGGCGCAGACCGCGGCGGAGCTCATCGAGCGCGCCAAGGCTCTCGCACCGGTGCTGCGGGAACGCTCCGAGGAGATCGAGCGGCTGCGCCGGCTGCCGCAGGACGTCGTGGACACGTTGCGGGACAACGGCGTGTTCCGCATGTGCTTCGGAAAGCACTGGGGTGGCCTGGAACTGACCTCGATGCAGCAGCTGGAGGTCGTCGAGGCACTGTCCTACGGGGACGCTTCGGTGGGCTGGTGCTCGATGATCGGGTCGAACACCGGCATCTACGCCGAGTTCCTCGATCCGGTCGTGGCCAAGGAGATGTTCCCGAACCCCGACCAGATCGTCGCGGGACTCCTGCAACCGTCCGGCCGTGCGGAGAAGGTGCCCGGCGGCTACCGGCTGAGCGGGCGGTGGCCGTTCGGCAGCGGCATCGACCACGCCGACTGGGTGATCTCCGGCGGCTTCGTCTACCAGGACGGCCAGAGGTACGCGAGCCCGGACGGCAGCAACCCGCACGAGTCGCGCCAGTTCCTGCTGCCGCGCCACGAGGTCGAGGTCATCGACAACTGGGACACCACAGGTCTGCGCGGCAGCGGCAGTTGCGACTACACGGTCAAGGACGTGTTCGTGCCGGAGGAGCACTCGTTCAGCTTCGACAACGTCCGCGGGCGCCGCGGTCCGCTCGCCCAACCGGACGCCTTCACGCGCACGATGTGCGGTGTCTCGCTCGGCGTCGCGCGTGCCGCACTGGACTACGCGCGGGAGTCCGTGATGCAGCGCGTCGACCGGATGACCGGCACGGACTGGGCGGACATCTGGCGCGTCCAGGTGACCCTGGCGTCCTGTGAGGCGGACTTCAACGCCACCCGCGCGGGTGTGTACGGCGCGCTGGAGCGCCAGTGGGAAGTGCTTTCGGCCGGTGGCACGCTCGACGACCTCGACCCGATCGAACGCGCCGCCTGCCCCCTGTCGTGGGTGCACGCGTTCCGCATGTCGCGCTCGATCGTGAACCGCCTGTTCGACCTGCTGCAGACGTGGTCGATCCACCGGTCCTCACCGATGCAGCGGTGGATGCGCGACACCGCCACGATCTGCCAGCACCTGGCCGCGCAGGACCGGATCCTCCAGTCCGCCGGCGCCTACCTCCTGAACGCCAAGCCCGAGTTCGGCATCGCCCTCGGCATCGTGTAGCAGACCAGCGGGGGAAGATCCGATGAGCAGAGGCCTGGTAACACTCGTCAACCCGAACAAGGTGCACCCGCCCATCGCGCCGTACGCGCTCGACGTGCTCACCACGTCGCTGGAGAACGCGGGCTTCGAGGTCGAGGTGGTGGACCTGACGTTCCACCGCGACGACTGGAAGACGTTTCTGACGGAGTACTTCACCACGCGGGAACCGATGCTGGTCGGCATCACGGTCCGCAACACCGACACCGTGTACGCCTTCGAGCAACGCCCTTTCGTCGGTGAGCACAAGGAGATCATCACCGAGATCACCCGGCTGACGGACGCGCCGCTGGTGGCGGGCGGCATCGGCTTCTCCACCATGCCGTTCGCGCTCGTCGACTACTTCGGCGTCGACTACGGGGTGAAGGGGCCGGGCGAGATGATCGTCGTCGACCTGGCCGACGCCCTCGCCACCGGACGTGACGTGTCCACTGTGGACGGGCTGATCCGCAACACGCCCGGCGGGATCGTGCGGACTTCCGGTGTTCTCCAGCCTCTGTTGCAGGTCGGCCCCACCGTGGTCAAGACGTGGCAGGTCGACGGCGCCGGGACGTACGTCCGAAGATCCGGCGACAAGTACAAGGTGGACAACGGCGAGTACTACAAGCGTGGTGGTCTCGCGGGCATCCTGACCAAGTCCGGCTGCGTGTACCGGTGCGCGCACTGCGTCGAACCGGACGCCAAGGGCGGTGCCGTCGCACGCCGGGACGTCGCTGCCGTCGTCGACGAGATGCAGTCCCTGGCCGCGCAGGGAATCCTCGACCAGCACACGACGGACAGCGAGTTCAACCTGTCGATCTCGCACGCCAAGAACGTGTTGCGCGAGATCGTGCGGCGCAAGCACTCCAGCGCCGCGAACCCGTTGAACTCGCTGCGGCTGTGGGTGTACTGCCAGCCCTCGCCGTTCGACGAGGAGTTCGCGGATCTGCTGGCCGCGGCGGGCTGCCAGGGGGTGAACGTCGGCAGCGACCACATCCGCGAGGACGTGCTCTCCGGGTGGAAGGTGACCGGCAAGGGCACCACGTACTACACGTTCGAGGACACCGAACGGCTTGTGCGGCTCTGTCGCGAGCGCGGCATCAAGACCATGGTCGAGGCCCTGTTCGCCATGCCGGGCGAGACCTGGGAGACCATGCGCGACTGCGTGCACGCGTTCATGGCGCTTGACGCGACGGTCACGGCGTTCTCCTTGGGGCTGCGGCTGTTCCCGCACCACCCGCTCGGCATCTCGCTGGCCGAGCAGTGCGCCGGCGTCCGCGCGATGCCCGGCCTGCAGTCGAACACCGCGACCGGCCCGATCGTGCTCAAGCCGTTGTCGATGTGCGCGAGTCTGGTCGAGTACGAGAGGCAGTTCATGTGGGACGAACGCGGTGAGTTCCGGCTCGTCTGCTACTTCTCGCCGGACCTGCTGGAGGACGCGGGCACGAACACCGACCCGAACGGCCGTTGGTCGCGGACGGTGGAGTACCTGTGGTCGCTCGTCGACCCGTCGGACCACCACCGCGTGATGCTGCCGACGCTCGCGGGCATGAGCGAGTCGGAGAACAACTACGCCGACAACCCGTTCCTGATCGGCCTGACCAGCCTCGGTTACAAGGGCGCGTTCTGGTCGCATTGGCGCGAACGCGAGGAGATTCTGCGCGAGGCCCAGCTGGCGGGGGTCGTTCAGTGACGTTCGACGATCTCGCGGCGCAGGTCCGCGGACGGGTGCTGCTGCCCGGCGACGACGGCTTCACGGCGAGCAGCAAGCCGTTCAACGAACGCTACGCCTCTGTGGTGCCCATGGCGGTGCTGTCTGCTGCTTGTGCGGAGGACGTCGTCACGGCGATGACGTGGGCCCGCGAGAACGACGTGCCGCTCGTGGCGCGCGGCGGCGGCCACAGCTACGCCGGCACGTCCGTGAACACCGGGCTGGTGCTGGACCTGCGCGGACTCTGCGACGTCCAGGTCGATCCGTCCTCGGGGCTGGTCACCGTCGGCGGCGGTACACGGATGCGCGCGCTGTACGAGGCGTTGCGGCCGCACGACATCGCGTTCCCACTGGGCAACTCCGACGAGGTCGCGATCGGCGGACTGACCCTCGGCGGGGGAGTGGCGGCGGTGTCGAGGGCGTTCGGCCTGACCTGCGACTCGCTCGTCAGCACCGACGTCGTTCTCGCCGACGGCAGCGTCGTGTCGTGTTCGGCGTCCGAGAATCTCGACCTGTTCTGGGCTTGCCGGGGCGGTGGCGGCGGCAACTTCGGCGTCAACACGTCCTTCACGTTCCTGGCGCGGCCGGTGGTGGACAGCGCGACCTGCCTGCTGCTGTGGGAGTGGGAGCACGCGGTCGACGTCCTGCTGGTGGCGCAGGAGGTCCAGCGCACCGCGCCGGACGCGTTGTCGTTGCGCATCGGCCTGACCAGCGACCGAATGGTGTCCGTGATCGGCTGGCACCTCGGTTCGGCCGATGAGCTGCGTACCTTGCTGGCCCCGTTGAGTCGCACCCGCCCGTTCCGGTGCGACATCGCGGACCGGACGTACTGGGAAGCAGTGGAGTACGTCCACCACGAGACGGCCGGTGGCGCGTTCGCGGGCCGGACGCGCACGACGTCCGTTCCACTGCCCGAAGAAGGAGTGCGCACGCTCGTCACGGCCGTGGACAAGTGGCCTGGCAGCAGCAATCCGGACGGAGGAGGTGCGGCATTGTTCGGGTGGGGCGGCGCCATGAACGCGATCGGCGCGACCGAGACGGCGTTCCCGCACCGCGACGCGTTGTTCCTGGTGTCGCTGGACACGTCGTGGATGTCGTCGGACAGTCCGCAGGTCGTGCGGGACAACCTGGAGTGGTTGACGGCGTTGCACGAGGACATCGGGGAACACACGGACAACGCCTCGTACCTGAACTTCACGGATCCGGACCTGCCGGACTGGCGGCAGGCCTACCACGGCCAGAACCTCGCCCGGCTCGCCGAGGTGAAGCGCCGGTACGACCCGGACCGGTTCTTCGAGTTCTCCCAGGCGATCTGAGCGAGGTTCTGACGCGGTGCTAGTTTCCGGCCACCGGTTCGAGCTCTTCAGCGGTCGCCAGGTCGGCGATGGCCTGCGCGAAGTCGACGATGCGCTGGTCGCGGGCCAGTTCCGCGGCCAGCTGCGCGCACGTCGGCGAGGTGAAGACGTCCCGCACGGACAGCGTCACGTCGAACGTCTCGTTGAGCTTGTTCGCGTACCGAGTGCCGGTGAGCGAGTCGCCGCCCAGCTGGAAGAAGCTGTCGTGCACGCCCACCTCGGGCAGTTCGAGCACTTCGGCGCACACACCGGCCACCAACGCCTCGACCGGCCCGCACGCCTCGTCGGACGAGGAGGACGCCACCAGCTCGGCCTGGGCGGTGAGCGCCCGGCGGTCCACCTTGCCGTTGCCGGTCAACGGGAACGACTCCAGCTCGCGGATGTCCGCCGGCACCATGTACGCGGGCAGCTGCGACCGCAGGAAGTCCGTGATGTCGGCGGTGCCCACGACGAAGCACACCAGCCGTTTGCCGCCGCTCGCCGAGTCCGCCGCGACCACCACGCACGACTGCACGTCCGGGTGGCGTTCCGCGGTCGACTCGATCTCGCCGAGCTCGACGCGGTGACCGTTCACCTGCACCTGGAAGTCGTCGCGGCCGAGGATCTCGATCGTGCCGTCCGGCAGGTAGCGGCCGAGGTCACCGGTCGCGTAGACGCGTTCGCCGGTGGACGGCAGGCGGAAGAACCGTTCCCTCGTCCGCTCGTCGTCGTGCCAGTAACCGTGGGCGAGGCCGATGTCGCTGCCGACCACGATCTGGCCGGGCACCCACGTCGGGCGGTCCTGCCAGCGGTGGTCCAGCACGTGGTAGCGGTGGTTGGACATGGGCTTGCCGTACGGGATCGACGTCCAGTCGGGCGACACCTCGCCGATCGGGTAGACGACCGACCAGCAGATCGTCTCGGTCGGCCCGCCGGAGCCGATCACGCGGACGGACGGTGCCAGGGCGCGCAGGCGGTCCGGCAGGGCCAGCGGGATCCAGTCGCCCGCCATCACGACGGTGCGCAGCGAGTCGAGATCACCGGGCGAGGCGTTGTCCGCCAGCAGTTCCGCCAGTGCGGGTACCGAGTTCCAGAACGTGACGCCGTGCTCTCGCACCAGGTCCAGCCAGTGCGCGGGATCCGGCTGCTCGGACGGCTCCGGCACGACCGCGCACCCGCCCGCGGCGAGCACGCCGAACAGGTCGTACACGGACAGGTCGAAGTGCAGGCCGGAGATCGCGAACGCGCGGTCGTCCGGTCCGACGCCGAGCCGGGAGTTCATGTCGGAGAACATGTTCACCACACCGCGGTGGTCGACCATGACGCCCTTCGGCGTGCCGGTCGAGCCGGAGGTGTAGATGACGTAGGCGAGATCGGTGGCCGCCTGGACGCTCTCCAGCTCGTCCTCGGACTCGCCGTCGAAGTCGGAAACGGTTAACGTGCGGACGTCGTCGGGGAACTCACGCAGGCCTTCCGCGGTCAGCACGAACCGGACCTCGCCGTCGCGGAGCAGGAACCGCAGCCGGTCGTCGGGCACGGACGGGTCGATCGGCAGGTACGCGGCGCCGGACGCGAGCACTCCGTACACGGCGGCGTACTGCTGCCAGCCCTTCGGCAGCACGACGGCGACGAGCTCGTTCGGTTGTGCACCCGCCGAACGCAGACCGCGTCCGATGCGCGTTGAGTACCGGCGAAGTTCAGTGAACGACAGCGTGCGATCGGGTGCGATCACGGCGGGAGAGTCCGATTCGGACAGCAGCTCGTGCAGCAGCACGTCCGGCACGTCGGTGGCGGTCTGGTTGACCTCCGTGCGCACCGCGATCTGCTCGGCCGGCACCAGTCGTGGCTGTTCGACGTGCCACTGCGCCTCGTCGTGGATCAGCTGCTCGATCAGCCTCACGTAGGCGGCGAACATCGCGTCGATCAGGCCCGGCGGGAACACGGCGTCCAGGAAGTCCCACTTGAAGTGCAGGATCCCGTCGATCTCGCGGATCTGGAAGTCCAGCAGCACCTGCGGGGTCTGCGAGATGCCGTACGTCTCCCGGCCCAGCGCGGACACCTGGCGGCGCGGCGGGTGGCCGAGCAGGCTGGTCACGACGATCGGCATGGCCGGCCTGAGCCCGGCGAACTGCTGCTGCCGCAACAGCTCGCGCAGCACCTGCACGCCGTTGAAGTGCCGGTGCTCGAGGTCGCTCCACATCTGCTCCTGGATGTCGCGCGCCCGTTCGGCGAACGTGCCGTCGGTCTTCTCGACGGCCACCAGCAGGGTGTTGGTGAAGTCACCGAGCAGCCGGTCGATCTCGCCGTGCATCGGCAGCCGGTCGAAGATCGGGAAGTTGATGGTGAAGCGGTCGTTCTTGCACCACGTCCGCAGCACCTCGGAGAACGCCGCGACGAGGAGGCCGGACGGTGTCACGCCGGCCTTCTTCGCCCGTTCCTTCAACAGGTTCCAGTCGTCGGGCCGCACGTCGTGGGCGCGGCGGTCGAACTTGACCTCGCCACGCGGGTTGCTGACCAGCGGCAGATCGGGCGCCGCCGGCAGGTTCGGCACGCGCGACACCCAGTACTCGCGCGAGCGGCGGTAGGCCTCGGAGTCCTCCAGCGCCGCCTTCGACTGGAGCACGTAGTCGCGGAACGTGATGTCCAGCGGCGGCAGGTCGTCGTCCGGGTTCTCGTAGAGCTCGATCAGGTCGGGGAACAGGACCTGGAAGGCACTCCACGCGTCCATGATCAGCAGGTCGATGCCGACGTGCAGGCGGACCTTGCCTCCGCCCAGCAACGTGAGCCGGATGTCGTAGAGCGGCCACCGGTCGGAGTCGATGACCTGGTGCGACATCTCCTCACGGGTGGCGAGAGCGTGCGCCTCGGCTTCCTCGGCGGGCAGTTCGCGCAGGTCCGCGACGCGAATGTCGTCGCCGTCGGTCGACGGAAGCACCTTCTGCGTGCCGTCCGGCAGCACGATCGCGCGCAGCATGTCGTGCCGCTGCACGAGCTTCCGCCAGGCCGTCTTGAACCGGTCGACGTCGAGCCCGTCGCGTTCCCACTCGAAGTAGCCGTGGCAGCCGACGTTGCCGAAGTCCACCGCGTCACCGCGGCCGATCCACAGCGCCTGCTGGGTCTCGGTGAGCGGGAACGGCTCGTAGCGGGCGAGTTCGTCCGCGACGACGACCGGGAACTCCTGTACTCCCGCGCCCTGGGCGCGCAGCGTCTCGACCTTGCGCGCGACCTGCGCGACGCTCGGCCCCCGGACGAGGTCGGTCAGCGCGAGCTCGACCTTCATCTCGTCGCCGACCGCGGTGAGCAGCCGGATCGCGCTCAGCGAGTCGCCGCCGAGGTCGAAGAAGTTGTCCAGCACGCCGATCTCGTCGATCGCGAGCACGTCGGACCAGATGGCGGCGAGCGCGCGTTCCACCTCGTCGCGCGGCTCGACCAGCTCGACGTCGAGGTCCGGGCGCGTGCGCGGGGGTGGCGGCAGCGCGTCCCGGTCGATCTTGCCGTTCGCGGAGATCGGCATGTCCTCCACGACGACCAGCACGGCGGGCACCATGAAGTGCGGCAGCTGCTGCCGCAACGCCTTGCGCACCGCGGACAGCAGCGGTGGTGCGGCGCGGTCGGGCTCGATGTAGCCGACGAGCTTGCGTTCGCCCTCGACCTGCTCGTACGCGGTGACGGCGGACTGCCGCACGCCGGGCTGCTGGGCGAGCACGGACTCGACCTCGCCGAGGTGCACCCGGTAACCGCGGATCTTGACCTCGTTGTCGGTGCGGCCGACGACCTCGACGATGCCGTCCGGCCAGCGCCGCGCGACGTCACCGGTGCGGTAGAGCACCGGGTTCGGGTCGTCGTCCAAAGGGTTTTCGAGGAACTTCTCGTCGTTGGCCTCGGGGCGGTTCAGATAGCCCTGCGACAGGCTCGCGCCGGACACGAACAGTTCGCCCGGAGTGCCCGCGGGCACGGGCTGGAACTCGTCGTCCAGCACGTGGACGCGCACACCGGGCACCGGAAGTCCGACGGGCGGCGCGCGGTGGGCGCGTTCGTCGTCGGTGAGGGTCCGGCCGATGGCGGACAGGTTGCACGTGGTCACGACCGTCGCCTCGGACGAGCCGTAGACGTTGACGACCTCGAACGGGAGGTGGTCGGGTGGCCAGCTGCGCAGCCGTTCACCGGCGATGCGCACGTTGCGCAGCCTGGTGTGCGCGGGCCAGTCGAGGTGCCACGTCCGCTCGGCCGTCGCGGTGAGCAACAGGGCGTGCGTGATCTCCTTCTCCACCAGCCAGTCCTTGAGCGCGTCCGCCTTCGCGGCGATGTCGGAAGGCGGGATGCAGACCGCGCCGCCCGCGGCGAGCACCGGGAAGCAGTCGACCTCGACCAGGCCGGCACCGGGGGAGGACAGCCACGTGCCGCGCGTGCCTCCGGTGATGCCGCACTGGTCCTGGAGAGTCGTGATGAGTGTCCTGAGTGGACCGTGTCGCAGCAGGACCGCCTTGGGCACGCCGGTCGAGCCGGACGTGTAGGCCACGTGGCACACCGTGTCGTCGTCGACCTCGGCGCCGGGATTCTCCTCCGGGGCGTTGCGCCACTCGTCGCCGTCGGTCAGCACGACGGGGAAGTCCCGGTCGAGGATGATCCGGTCGGCGAGCTCCGACCGCGTGACCAGCGCGACCGCCTCGGCGTTGTCCAGCATGAACGCCAGCCGCGCCTCGGGGTACTCGGGGTCGAGCAGCACGGCCGCCGCCCCCAGCTTGAAGATCGCGAGCTGGGCCACCAGGCTGGGCTTGCCGCGTTCCAGGCACAGCCCGACCCGCGAGCCCGCGGTGACGCCGAGCCCGCGCAGGTGCTGCGCGAGCCGGTTCGCGAACCCGTCCAGGTGGGCGAAGTCGAGTTGCTTGTCGTCCTGCTCCACGGCGGTCGCGCGGGGGTCGCGGCGGGCCGCCTGCTCAACGAGCTCGTGGAAGTACAGCTGTCGTTCCCGCACGACGTTCCACCTTTCGCACACGGATTCAGTGCGCCGCAACGTATGTCCGCGCAGTTAGGGCGGGGTTACGCGGCAAAGGCCGTAACTGGGGGCTAACTCCGCGCGCCTACGGTCCGCCGACATGTCGAGGAAAGGGGTGGTGGTCGTGAGTCCGGCACCTGACACGGCTTCCCGCTTGGACGTCATCTCCGCGATCTGCCAACGGTTGCTGGAGTCCGCCGCCGAGCTGGAGGACGCCGCCGTCGATCTGCTGCCCTTCCCGCGCCAGGTGGTCCGCGCCGACCTGGCGCTCGCGGTGAGCAGGCTGGAGGCGTTCGCGGGAGTCACCCCGCGACTGGCGGGCCGGAGTCCGCTCGGACGGGTGGCGCTGGCGTTGCCCGGCAACGCGATCCTGAGCAACCCGCTCGCCACGATCGCCGCGTCGCACCTCGCGGGCAACAAGACGCTGGTGCGGTTGCCGCGCCGGCGCCAGGCCTGGACCGAGGTGCTCACCGGTCTCGTGGGCGAGGCGGCGGAGTTCGTCGACTACGACGGCGCCGGGTTCCTCTCGCACGCCCTGCGCCAGCCCGAGATCGACGCGCTCATGGCGTTCGGCGACGACGCCTGGGCCGCCGGCTACGAGAGGCAGGCCCGGCTCACTGGCACGAAGTTCATCTTCGAGGGACCGGGCAAGGACCCGTTTCTGGTGCTGTGCCCGGCGCTGGTGGACGAGGCGGCGCGGGCCGCGGTCGAGGCGAGCACGTTCAACGCCGGCCAGGCCTGCACCTCGCCGGAACGGTTCTACGTGGTGTCCGCCGCGTACGACGACTTCGTGGAACGCGTGACCGACCTGGTGAGGGAGCTGAGGTCCGGTGACCCCAAGGACCCCGAGACGCAGGTCGGTCCGCTCGCGCCCGCTGTGGCGCAACGGATCGACGACCAGCTGAAGGACGCCGTCGCCAAGGGCGCCGTGGTGCTCAGCACCGGGTTGCGCAGATCGATGAACATCAACGGCGAGGAACGGGTGCTCGTGCCGCCGATCGTGGTGGCGGGAGCGGACCACCGGATGAAGGTCATGTGCGAGGAGACGTTCGGGCCGGTCATCGCGATCCAGCGGGTCGGGTCGATCCCCGAGGCGCTGGAGCTCGCGGAGGACTCGCCGTACGGGTTGTCCGCGACCGCGTTCGGGCGGGTGGCGGGCGTGGCCGAACGGCTGGCACGCAGCCACGGGCAGGTCTTCGTCGAAGAGACGTGGTTGTCCCAGCGGCGCAAGAAGCCGCTCGCGTCGTACGGAGGGCGCAGGCGGTCGGGCTGGGTGTGGGAGTGGCAGGACGAGCAGTTCGTGCGGCGCGACGGCCCACGACACAACTTTCTCGAGTTCAGCAGGAGCTAACACATGCGCGACAACGACAACCTGGCGTTCTCCCTGGACGAGTACAGGGGACGACTGGACACCGTGCGGAAGGGGATGGCCGAGCGGGGTGTCGACATCGCCCTGGTCAGCGTCCCGGAGAACATCTACTACCTCACCGGCTACACGACCCTGGGCTACTACATGTACCAGGTGCTGATGGTGCCGGTGGACGACGAGCCGCTCCTGCTGACCTACCGCGAGGAGCGCATCAACGTCGAACGCCTGTCGTGGCTCGACCGCCACGTCGACTACACCGTCACCGACGACCCGGTGCAGGTCACCGTGGACACCGTGCGCGGCCTGGGGGTCGCGGGCAAGACGTTGTCCATTGAGGAGGGTGGCTACTTCTTCCCGATCCGCACCTACCGCAAGCTGATGGACTCGCTCGGTGACGTGCGGTGGGTCGACGGCACCGGCCTCGTCGAGACCGCCCGGCTGGTGAAGTCCGACACCGAGCTCGGGTTCATCCGGCAGGCCGCGGACGCCGCCATGGCCGGCATGGTCGACGCGCTCGCCGAGGCACGGCCGGGCAAGACCGAGAACGACGTGGCCGCCGCCGTGTACGCCGCGACTTTGCGGCACGGCAGCGAGTACCCCGGCAGCCCGCCGTACGTCATCAGCGGCGAACGGTCCGGCCTGCCGCACGGCACGTGGGAGGGCCGCGAGCTGCGCGACGGCGACATCGTGTTCCTCGAGTTCTCCGGCTGCGTCAAGCGGTACAGCGCGGCGAACATGCGCACCGGGTTCATCGGCACACCGCCGCCGTCCGTCACCGGACGCGCGAAGGCCGTGATCGACGCGCTGGAGACCGCGATCGCGACGATCCGGCCCGGCGCCACGTCCGGCGAGGTGGACGCGGCCGCGCGCAAGGCGATCCTCGCGCACGGGTTCGGCGACCACACGCACGAGACCGGCTACTCGATCGGCGTGTGCTACCCGCCCGGCTGGAACGAGAGCCACATCATGAACCTGCACCCAGGCGACGAGACGGTGTTGCGCCCCAACATGGTGTTCCATCTCGTGCCGTCGCTGATCGTGCCGGAGCTCAACGGGCACGTCGGGTTCAGCGAGACCGTCGTCGTCACGGAGTCCGGTTGCGAGGTGCTGACCGACAAGCGGGTGCCGCGTGAGCTGCAGGTGCTGTCGTGAGCGCGCTCGCCGTGCTCGGTGGCACCCCGGCCGTGCCGGACGGCGTCGACGAGAGCCGCTGGCCGATCGTGGAGGACCGCGACGTCCAGGCCGTCACCGACACGTTGCTGAGCGGGAACCTGAGCTGGCTCAACGACACCAGGGTGCCCGAGCTGGAACGCAAGTGGGCCGCCTACGTCGGCGCCGAGCACTGCATCGCCGTCAACAGCGGCACTGCGGCACTGCACGCCGCCGTGGCCGCGGCCGGGGTCGGCCCCGGTGACGAGGTGCTGGTGCCGGCGCTGAGCTTTCTCGCGTCGGCCACGTGCGTGCTGCACCACCAGGGCGTTCCGGTGTTCGTCGATGTCGAGCCGGACACGTTCACCATCGATCCTTCCCGGCTGGAGGAGAAGCTCACCGATCGCACGAAGGCGATCATCGCCGTTCACCTGCACGGCCTGCCCGCCGACATGGACGCGATCATTTCTTTTGCACGCAAGCACGACCTGGTCGTCATCGAGGACGCCGCGCAGGCGCACGCCGCGACGTACCGCGGCCGCCGCACCGGTTCGTTGGGTGACCTGGCCGCGTTCAGCGTGATGGCGGGCAAGAACCTCGCCACGGCAGGAGAAGGCGGCCTGCTCACCACGTCCTCGCCGGAGCTGCGCAACCGCGCGGACGCCGTGAAGATGTTCGGCGAGACGATCGGCACGAACGGCGAGCGCGACTACAACGCGCACACGATGGGCTGGAACTACCGGCTCAGCGGGATCGTCGCCGCGTTCACCAGCACCCAGATCGACCGACTGGACAGCTACACCGCCCAGGTGCAGGAGGGCGCGCGCACGCTCGCGAAGGCGCTGGCCGACGTGCCCGGTGTGACGCCGCCGCACGTCCCGGACGACCGAACGCACGTGTACCACCACTTCCGCGTGCTGTTCGACGGTTCGGTCGCGGGCCTGCCGAACGGTGTGTTCCGCCAGGCCGTGCAGGACGCGTTGCTGGCCGAGGGCATCGGCGTGATGTCGTACCAGAACCGGCCGCTGCCGGGGCAGACGTTGTTCCAGCAGAAGGCGGGCTACGGCCAGGGCTGCCCGTGGACGTGCGGCAAGACCTCGCGCGACCAGTGCTACCGGCAGGAGGACTACCCGGCGACGCTGGAGGTCATCCGGTCGTCCCTCGTGGTCGGCAAACGGCTGTGCATGGCGTCGTTGCGCGACCCGGACTCGGTCGAGCGCTACCGCGACGCGTTCACCAAGGTCCTCTCCAACATCGACGAGCTGCGCGCGTACGCGTCGACGATCGACTACGTCGAGCCGTGGCAGCGGGAAAGCAGGTTGTGGTGAACTTCTTCCACCTCGTGCCGCAGATCCACTACGGACCGGGCGCTGCCGGTGCGGCCGGTGAGGCGTTGCGCTCGCTGGGAGTCCGCCACGTGCTCGTGGTGACTGACCAGGGCGTGCTGGACGCGGGCGTGATCGACCCGGTGCTGAAGTCCGTGAAGGACGCGGGCGTGTCGTACACCGTGTTCTCCGACCTGCGGACCAACCCGACCGAGCAACACGTCGCCGGTGCCGCGTACATGTACAAGACGCTGGGCTGCGACGGCATTCTCGGCGTCGGCGGCGGCAGTTCGCTGGACGTGGCCAAGTCCGCGGCCGTGATCATCGCCGACGGTGGCTGCATCACGGCCTACGAGGACGGTGCGCGTGAGGTGACCGGAACGCCACCGCCGCTCGTCCAGGTGCCCACCACCGCGGGCACCGGCAGCGAGGTCGTGGCGGGTGCGATCATCACCGACAGCAGCCGGGCGTTCAAGATGCACGTCGTCGCGACGCCCGCGCAGGTCGCGTTGTGCGATCCGCGGTTGACCCTGACGCTGCCCGCCGGCCCCACCGCCGCGTCCGGTGTCGACGCGCTGGCGCACGCGATCGGCGCGTACACGTCCGTCGAGTCGCAGCCGCTGGCCGACGCGATGGCGTTGCAGGCGATCACCACGATCAGCCGCTGGCTGCCTGATGCGGTTGAACGCGGCGACGACCTGCGCGCCCGCGACCAGATGATGACCGGCGCGCTGACCGCCGGCATCTCGATGAAGGGCGGTGGAGCCGCGGACCACGCGTTCGCGCACGCCGTGAACGCGCTCTTCGACGTGCACCACGGCGTTGGTGTGGCGTTGTTCCTCGCCGACGCGATGGAGCACAACCTGCCGCACATGCCGGACCGGTTCGCGGACATCGCGCGTGCTCTGGGCGTCCGGTCCGCCGGTGACTCGGCCGCGCTGGGCCGGGCGGGCATCGAGGTCGTGCGCTCCCTGGTCGCCTCGCTGCCGATTCCGTCTTTGACCGAGATCGGTGTGGGGGAAGAGGACCTGCCCGCTCTCGTGGACAAGGTGCAGGCCGACGGCTTCCACCTGGGGCTCAACCCCGTTCCCGTCACCGTCGACGACACGCGGCGCATTCTCCGCGCCGCGCTTGCGAGGTCGTGATGTCACTCGACACCTGGGTTTCCGAGCACGGTACGTCGAGCCGCACCACGTGCCGCGTGGCGCAGCTCGATCTGGCTCGCTCCGACGACCGCGTGTACTCGCTGGAGAACGACCTGGCGCTGCCGTCCGTGCCGTTCGGGAAGGAGTTCCCCGACCGGTACCGGCAGATCGGCATCGCCGAGGCGAACCTGCTCGGCGTCGCCTCCGGCCTCGCGCAGTCCGGTCGCATCCCGTACGTCAACACGTTCGCCGTCTTCGCCTCGATGCGCGCGTGTGAGCAGATGCGCGTGGACCTGTCGTACCCGAAGGCGAACGTGAAGGTCGTCGGGTACTACACCGGGCTTTCCGGTGGCTTCGCCGGTCCGACGCACCACTGCACCGAGGACATCGCGGTGACCACGGCCCTGCCGGGCTTCACCGTGCTCTCGCCCGCCGACGCCTACGAAGCCTATCTCGCCACGCAAGCGGCGGCGTCCGTCGAGGGCCCGGTGTACCTGCGGGCGTCTCGCGGTGACACGCCGATGGTGTACTCCTCCGAGTACCCGTTCGAGATCGGCAAGGCCGTGACGTTGTGCGAGGGTTCCGACGTCACGATCATCGCCACCGGGTGCCTGGTCGTGCCGCGAGCCGTGGAGGTGGCCTCCCGGCTGGCGTCGCGCGGAATCTCGTGCCGGGTGCTGAACATGCACACGCTGAAGCCGCTGGACGTTCCCGCGATCGTCGCGGCCGCGCGCGAGACCGGCTTGATCGTGACCTACGAGGACCACAACTTGCTGGGCGGTCTGGGCAGCGCGGTGGCGGCCGTGGTCCTGGAGAACGAGCCGGTGCCCGTGCTGCGGTTCGGCGTGCCGGACGTGTTCTGCACGCGCAGCGACGAGTACGAGGAGATCCTCGACCTGTACGGCCTCGGCGTCCACGACGTGTACGAGGCCGTGATGAGGAGGCTGCGATGAGCTTGTTGCAGCAGCTCGTGGAGATCGAGTCGCCGTCTTCCGACCACGCTGCTTGCATTGAGGTGCAGGACGTCCTGGGCGAGCTGCTTTCTGCTTCCGGCGGCCGTGTCGAACGGTCTGCTGGTTCTGATGGCACGCCGGTGATGGTCGCTCGGTTCGGCGCCCAACGGTCGCCGGTGTTGTTGCTGGGCCACGTGGACACCGTGTGGCCTTGCGGCACGTTGGAGGAGCGTCCGTACACGGTCTCGGATGGCGTGGCATCTGGGCCCGGTGTGTACGACATGAAGGCCGGGCTCGTGCAGATCGTGTCGGCCTTGTCCTCTTTGGACTCGCCGGACGTGACCGTGCTGCTGAACGCCGACGAGGAGCTCGGCAGTCCCGGCTCGCAGGACCTGATCACGGCCGAGGCCGCCCGCAGCCGGTGCGCGTTCGTGCTGGAGCCGTGCGGTCCGGGTGGTGCTTTGAAGACGCGTCGCAAGGGCATCGGCATGTACACCCTGGAGGTGACCGGCCGTGCCGCGCACCCCGGCCTCGACTTCGCGGGCGGGGTGAACGCCGTGGTCGAGCTGGCGCACCAGGTGTCGGCACTGGCTTCCATGACCTCAGGCGAGACCACGGTGAACGTCGGTCGCGTCGACGGTGGCACGGGCCGCAACGTGGTGCCGGCGCGGGCTTCGGCTTTGTTCGAGAGCCGTTTCTGGACCGCCGAGGAGGGCGCGCGCATCGACTCGGCCGCGCACGGGTTGTTGCCGGTTGATCCGCGTGCCTCGGTGCGGGTGACCGGTGGCGTGCACAAGGCGCCGATGGAACGGACGCCGGCGGTCGAGGCCCTGGTGGAGCTGGCGGCGTCGTGCGCCGACTGGGAGCTGACCGAGATGGCGGTGGGCGGGGTGAGCGACGGCAACGTCACGGCTGCCGCCGGCGTGCCGACGATCGACGGACTCGGCGCCGATGGTGGCGGGGCGCACGCGGTCGACGAGCACGTGGTGCTGGCGGACATTCCGCGGCGCGCCGCCTGGCTGGCCGAGATGCTGCACCGGCTGGAGAGCATGAGTGAGTTGCCAAGTGTGGCGACGAGTGCACGCCCCTGAGCACGAAGTCTGGATGAACGGCGCATTTGCCCACCTCAGGTGGACGAATGCGCCGTTCATCGTCAGTGAACAGATCCCTTGTGCCATAACCGGTTGCTAACTCCCCGGAGCTAGTTTCGCGGCAACTGAGCGATACACCGGCCGAGGAGGAACCGTGAACGATTCCGTCGCCAGGCTCGCCCGGCTCACACCCGAGCAGCGAGCGCGACTGGTCGCCCGGGCTCGACAGGGCGCACCCGCACTCCAGAGGCGGGTGCCGCGGGTGGACCCGAGCGGGCCGATTCCCGCGTCGTTCGCGCAGGAGCAGCTGTGGTTCCTGAGCCGGCTGGCGCCTGGCGTGCCGAACTACAACGTGCCGTTCCGCTTCGCCCTGGACGGACCTCTCGACGTCGACGCGCTCACCGGTGCCCTCAACGACGTGATCGAGCGGCACGACGTGCTGCGGACGACCCTCCAACAGTCCCCGGAAGGCCTGCGCCAGATCGTGCGCGAGCACCAGAAGCGCGAACTCCCGGTGCGGGACCTCAGCGGGTACGAGGAGCCGGACGCGTTGGCTGATGCCAGGGCGTTCGAGCTGGCGCGCACGGTGTTCGACCTCGAAGAAGGTCCACTGTGCACCGTCGAGCTGCAGAAGCTGTCAAGCGAGAGGCATGTGCTCATCTGGGTCGCCTCGCACACCATCGCCGACGGCGGATCGATCGGCGTCGTCGTGGAGGAGCTCGCCAAGTGCTACACGGCACGGATCACGGGCACATCGCCACAGCTCGACGAGGACCCCGTCCAGTTCGGCGACTTCGCTGCCTGGCAACGAAACGCACTCGACAGCGACCGAACCGACGAACTCCTCGGCTACTGGCGCGAGCAGGTGCGCGGGTACGCCGGGCTCGGGCTGTCCTACGACCACCCCAAGCGGCCGGGGCTCGACGGGCGCACCGTCGCGTTCCAGGTCGAGCCGACCACCGCGGCCCTCGTCGACGAGCTGGCCAAGAAGCGGGCCTCGTCGCCGTTCATGGTGCTGCTCGCCGCCTACCAGGTGCTGCTGATGCGGCTGAGCGGCCGGGACGACATCGCGGTCGCGACCCCGCTCGCCGGGCGTGACCGGGCCGAGTTCGAACGGGTCGCCGGTTCGCTCACCAACACCGTGGTCCTGCGCACCTCGCTGGACGCCAACCCGTCGTTCGGCGAGCTCGTCGACCGGGTCCGCGACGTCACGTTCGACGCGCTCAAGCACGCGGACCTGCCGTTCGGCAAGCTCGTCGAGGACACGAGGCCTGCGCGCAACGGGCAGTCGAACCCCATCGCGCAGACCATCTTCAGCTACGCCGGCACGCCGATGATGCGCAGCGTCACGCCGTTCGGCCCGGACGTGCGGATGCGGTGCGACGGCATGTCGAACGACACCGTCCGGTTCGACTTCGAGCTCGTGCTCGACGAGAAGCTGGAGGGGCTGAGCGCCCGGTTCGAGTACAACGCCGACTGGATCGAACGCGCGAGTGCCGAGCTGATCTGCGAGGCCTACCAGGAGATCCTCGCCGCGGCGGTGCGCGAGCCCGAGCAGAAGCTCGACGAACTGCCCGCCCCGCGCCTTCCCGACTGGGAGCCCGAGGAGGACATCCCCGAGCAGAGGAGTCCTCAGGACGTGTCACCGCTGGAGGAACAGCTCACGAGGCTGTGGGCCGCCAAGCTCGACGTCGAGCGGATCGGCCGTGACGACGACTTCTTCGCGCTGGGCGGGCACTCGTTCCTCGCCACCGAGCTGGTGGCCGACATCAACGCCCAGCTGGGTTCGCGTCTCACCGTCCTGGAGCTCTTCCAGGCCAGCACGGTCGCGTCACTCGCGGAAGTGATCGAGGAAGGACCCGGCGAAACACCCGAAGAGCCCGATCTCGCCGAGACCGTGCAGAGCATGTCCGACGACGAGGTCGCCGCCGCCTTGCAGCGACTGCGGTCCCGTGCCTGAAGGAGGTCCCCAGATGTCCGTCCCCGCTTACCGCTCGCAGGAGTGGCTGTTCGACGTGGCGGCCGGCCGGTACGACGTCGACCTCGCGGTCAGCGGCATGGAGGCGCACAGCGTCGAGCCGCTGCTCGCGGAGATGACCACGAAGGCCGGCTACGACGTCGACCGCGGCGCAGGGCAGCTCCGCGAGACGATCGCCGGGCTCTACCGCGTGCGGCCGGAGAACGTGCTGATCACGCACGGCGCGCAGGAAGCGCTCTACCTGCTGTACGCGTCGCTGCTCGAACCCGGTGACGAGGTCGTCGCCCGCGGGCCCGGCTGGCAGCAGACGCTGGACCTGCCCGCCCGGTTCGGCGCGACCACGAAGACCGTCGACTACGACCTGACCAACGGTGACGCGGACGGCGGCGCGCGAACAGCCGCTGCCGTCGGCGAGAACACGCGCATGGTGGTGCTCAACAGCCCGCACAACCCGACCGGACTGACGTTCGACGACGCGCAGTGGGAACCGCTGAGCGCAACGAAGACGTTGGTGGTCAACGACGAGGAGTACCTCACCGACTTCGACCGCAGCGTCGTGCAGCACGTGCCCGGCTCGTGCTCGGTCAGCTCGCTGTCCAAGGTGTACGGCTTCCCCGGACTGCGGCTGGGCTGGCTCGTCGGCCCGTCCGACGTGGTCGAGAAGTGCGTGAACTACCGCCGCTACACCACGATCAGCAACTCGCCGCTGCTGGAGGACCTCGGCCTCGCGGTGCTGCGCCGCCGCGAGACCTACCTCGCCGAGTACCGGCAGCGGCTCACCGACGGCTGGCGGGTGTTCCGGGAGTGGGCCACGGGACACCCCCAGCTCCAGCCGCTCGAACCGCAGGGCACGCCGTACGTCTTCTGCCGCGTCGACCTGCCGGAGACCACGTCGTTGCAGCTATGCAACGAACTCCTCGACCGCGAACGGTTGCTGCTCATGCCGGGTGACGTCTTCGGCGCACCTGGTCACGTCCGGATCTCCTGCGCCCGGCCGGCCGAACTGCTCACCGACGGCCTCGACCGGCTCGGCCGGGTCGTGAAGTCGTTGTCGGGCCTCGAACTCGCGGAGCTGACATGACGATCACACCGGGCACCACCGAGGTGGAGAAGATCACCCTCGGCGGCGAGGCGATCGTGCTGCGCCGCGTCCAGGGCCACGACGAGTACACCGCGTGCGAGGACCTCCAGCGCCGCATCTGGGGCGAGGAGGACATCGCGCGGGTGCCGTTGCTGGACATGGTGACCGCGCAGGAGAACGGCGGTTTCGTGCTCGGCGCGTTCACCTCCGACGGCGATCTCGCCGGGTTCGTGTTCTCGTTCCCCGGCGTCACCGAGCACGACGAGGTCAAGCAGTGCTCGGTGCTCGCCGCGGTCGCGCCCGAGTACCAGAACCTCGGTCTCGGCTTCCGGCTCAAGCAGTACCAGGCCCACCTCGCCGCCCAGCACGGGTTCCGGCTGATCACCTGGACGTTCGACCCGCTGTCGGGGCGCAACGTGGTGTTCAACCTCAACAAGCTCGGCGCGGTCGGGGTCGAGTACGTGGTCAACGCGTACGGCGTCGGGCAGGGCCTGAACGCGGGCCTCGAGACCGACCGGCTGCTCGTCGCCTGGCACGTGCCGCACGTGCCCCGGCAACGCGACCTCGGCGGCGGCACGCCGGTCAACGACATCCGCTTCTCCCGCAACGACCTCCCGGTGCCCGCGTGGTCCACGACCGAGTGCGACGACCACACCGTGCTGCTCAAGGTGCCGTGGGACGTCTACGCCATCAGCTCCCGCGACAAGGAGCTCGCGATCTCCTGGCGGCACACGAGCCGCGACCTGCTCGGCGGCTACCTCGGCCGCGGCTACCGCGCCGTCGGCCTGCGGGTCCACGAGCGCGGGGCGCCGCCGACCTACGTGCTGCGCAGGGGCGCGCTATGACGCTGGGGGAGTTGTTCGACGAGGCGGTGGCCAGGTTCGGCGACCGGCCGGTGCTGCTCGGCCCCGATATGTCCTATGTGGACTACGCAGCCCGCGTCAACGGATGCGCGCAGGCGTTGCGTGATCTGGGCATGGGCCGGGGAGACGCGGTCGCGGCGGTGCTGCCGAACTCGCCGCTCCTGCTCACGCTGTGGCTCGCGGTCGCGAAGCTCGGAGCCGTGTTCGTGCCGCTCAACCCCGCGTTGCGCGACGCCGAACTGGAACCGCTGCTCGCGCACTCGGAGGCGGTGCTGGTCGTCACGGATCGCCCGTTGCCCTGGCGTTCCACGAAGCCCGGGCAACTGGACGTGACGGCACCGACCGCACCGGCCGTGCAGGTCGACCCCGGCGATCCGGTCACCCTGCTCTACACGTCCGGCACGACCGGGGCGCCCAAGGGTTGCGTGCTCAGCCACACCTCGTACACGGCACCGGCTCCCGCGTTCGTGCTCAGGCTCGGCCTGGTACCCGAGGACCGTCTGCTGGCGTGCCTGCCGCTGTTCCACATGGCCGGCCAGTCGTTCGCGGTCAGCGCCCTGCAAGCGGGCGCGTCGATCGGTGTGGTGCCCAAGTTCAGCGCGTCGGGCTTCTGGGACCAGGTCGCGCGGTTCGACGCGACCGTGTTCCGCCACCTCGGCGAGATGCTCACCCTCGTCCTGCGCAGTCCCGTCGAACCGGCGGAGCACAACCTGCGCCTGGTCTACGGCGGCGGCGCGCGGCCCGACGTGGCCCGTGAGTTCACCGAACGGTTCGGCACGGCCGTCGTCGAGGGCTACGGGATGAGCGAGACGAACACGGTGCTGTGCGGCGATCCGTACGACCCGCGGCCCGGTTCGATGGGCACGCCGCTGCCACCCGCCGAGGTGCGCGTGGACGCTCCCGCCGGTGAGATCGGCGAGATCCAGGTGCGCGGCCCCGGCCTGATGAAGGGCTACCACCGCGATCCGGCCAGGACCCGCACCGTCTTCACGGAGTCCTGGCTGCGCACCGGCGATCTCGGCTGGATGGACGACGACGCGCACGTGTACTTCGCCGCGCGCCGCACCGACGTGATCCGCCGGCGCGGCGAGCACGTCGACCCGGCCGAGGTCGAGGAGGCGCTCGCCGAGCACCCGGCCGTGCTGCTGGGCGCCGTGGTGGGCGTGCCGGGAGAGATGTCCGACGAGGACGTCGCCGCGTTCGTCGTGCCGCTGCCCGGCGCGCGACTGGACGCCGCGGACGTGCGGACCTGGTGCCGCACGCGGCTGGCGTCGTTCAAGGTGCCGAACCACGTCCACGTGGTCGACCGGCTGCCGATGACCCCCACTTCGAAGATCAACCGGTCCCTGCTCCGGGCGGCCGGTGCACACGGGAGGACCCGATGGTGAACGACCTCGCTGAGAGAGCACGCACGTTGCGCAAGCACGTGGTGCACCTGGCGGCCGACTCGCCCGGCGCGCACGTCGGCGGCTCGATGTCGGTCGTCGAGATACTGACCACGCTCTACTTCGACGGCGTGCTGCGCGTCGATCCGGCGGATCCGGCCAGGCCAGGCCGCGACCGGCTCATCTTCAGCAAGGGCCACTCCAGCGCCGCCTACTACGCCGCGCTCGCCGAGGCCGGCTTCTTCCCGGTGTCCGAACTGGACACCTACAAGAAGACGGGCAGCAGGCTCGCCGGCCACCCGCACACCGGGGTTCCCGGCGTCGAGCTGGCCACCGGCTCGCTCGGCCACGGTCTTCCCGTCGGTGTCGGCCTCGCGATGGCCGCGCAGGCGCAAGGGCTGCCCAGCAGGGTGTTCGTGATCGTCGGCGACGGCGAGTGCCAGGAGGGCTCGGTGTGGGAGGCCGCGATGGCCGCCGCGCACTACCAGCTCGACAACCTCGTGGTGATCGTCGACCGCAACGGCATCCAGGAGGACGGCCCGACCGAGGAGATCATGGCGCTGGAGCCGTTCGCGGACAAGTGGCGCGCGTTCGGCTGGGCGACCGTCGAGGTCGACGGTCACGACGTCGGCGAACTGTCCAACGTCCTGCACGAGGTGCCGCTCACCTGGAGCCGGCCGACCGCGATCATCGCGAAGACGGTGAAGGGCAAGGGGTTGTCGTTCTCCGAGAACACCAACGCCTGGCACTACGGCCACCTTTCCGCGGACCTGAAGCAGCAGGCGCTCCAGGAACTCGGGGGTGCGTCATGACCGCGCTCGCCGACCTCCGCGAAGGGGTGCGGTTCGACCCGGCGACGACGACGGCGTTCGAGGCGTGCCGCCTGGCCCAGCTCGACCTCGCGCGGGAGGATCCGCGCGTGGTGTCCGTCGAGGCCGACCTCGGCGACTGCTGGGGACTCGAGTTCCGCGAGCGGATGCCGGACCGGTTCCTCGACTTCGGCATCGCCGAGGCGAGCGCGGTCGGCGCGGCCGCGGGTCTGGCGATGGGCGGGAAACGGCCGTTCCTCAACACGTTCGGCACGTTCGCGTTGATGCGCGCGGCCGAACAGGTGCGGCTCGACATCTGCTACCACCGCGCGCCGGTGGTGATCGCGGGCATGTTCACCGGCATCGCGGCCGGGTTCTCCGGCCCGACGCACCACGCCATCGAGGACGTCTCGGTGGCACGGGCGTTGCCGAACCTCACGGTGATCGCGCCCGCGGACGCGGTGCAGGCCTACGACGCGACGCGCGCGGCGTTCGCCCACAACGCGCCGGTGTACCTGCGGCTCGGTGTGGAGCCGGGCCCGCAGGTCTACGACGCGCACGAATCGTTTGAGATCGGGCGCGGACGTGTGCTGCGTGAAGGTTCTCGGCTGACGATCGTGACGTGCGGCGTGACGATCGTGCCCGAGGTCCTGAAGGCCGCCGAACGCCTCGGTGACGTCGAGGTGATCGACATGCCGACGATCAAGCCGATCGACCGCGAACTGCTGGTGCGCAGCGCGTCCAGGACCGGCCGGGTCGTGACCGTCGAGGAGCACTCGACGATCGGTGGCCTGGGCAGCGCGGTGGCGGAGGTGCTCGCCGAGCACGCGCCGGTGCCGTTGCGCCGGATCGGGCTGCCGGACGCGTTCGTCAAGGAGATCGGCGACTACGCCGAACAGCTGCGCCGGTTCGAGCTGGACGCCGAGGGTGTCGAGAGGCAGGTGCGGGCATGGGTGTCCTAGGAATCCTCATGCTGGAGGGCAAGATGGCCGACGTGCCGGGCTGCATGGCGTCGGCCGAGACGTTCGGCTACCCGGTGATCCGGCACGTCGTGCGCGGCTCCACCACCCCGCGCAGCCAGGCAGAGGCCGAGGCCATGCTGCCGCTGTACGTCGAGGCGGCACGCGAGCTGGAGGCCCAGGGCGCCACCGTGATCACCGCGAACTGCGGGCTCATCGCGTTGCTGCAGGACCAGTTGAGCGCCTCGGTGTCCGTGCCCGTCGTGACGTCGAGCCTCGCGCTGGTTCCCGCCATCTCGACCCTCGTCGGCAACCGGCCGATCGGTGTGCTCACGTTCTTCACCGAGGCGGTGGGGGAGCGCAACTTCCGCGCCAGCGGCTGGAGCTCGGACGACGTGCCGGTCGTGGTCGGCGGGGTCGGGAAGCACCCGTCGTGGCTCGAGTTCCTGGAGACCAAGGAGATCACGCCGGCCCTGCGCGGGCAGATGCGCCAGGACCTGCTCTCGGTCGTCGAGGACATGCTGGCGCGCGAACCCTCGCTCGGCGCGATCGTGTGCGAGTGCACCATGCTGCCGGCCGTGCTGGACGACGTGCGGGCGAACTCGCCCGTGCCGATCTTCGACATCCTGACCGCGCTGGACTGGGCGGTCAGCGGGTTCGAGCGGCCGGCGGTGGCCACGTCGGGGCTCGCCGCGCTGGGAGGCAGGGTGCGATGAGACTGCGCCTGCCGCCCAGCGTGCGGTTCGGCGCCGGATCCACCACGCAGCTTCCCGACGTCGTGCGGGAGTGCGGAATGCGGCGGGCACTCGTGGTCACCGACCACGGCGTGCTCGCCGCTCGCGTGGTGGACCGGGTGCTGGACGCGCTGGACATACCGCGTTCCGTGTACGTCTGCGGGCCTGCCGAGGTGGTCGGGCGCCAGGTCCCGTCTTCCGCCGGATCGGCCTGCGTCAACGAGGTCGTCGCGTGCCGGGACGTCTTGCCCGGCCACGACGGGGTGATCGCCGTCGGCGGCGGCAGCGTCCTCGACGTCGCCAAAGCCGTGGTGGCCCTGCACGGCTCTGAGGGGCCGCTGGAGTCCCTGTACGGCCTGGAACGGTCGCAGGGCCCGGCCCTGCCTCTCGTCGCCGTACCGACCACACCAGGCAGCGGTGGCGAGGTGTCGTCACACGCCGTGGTGACCGACGGGGAGCGCAGACACGCGGTCAGCGGTCCGTCGCTGGTTCCCCGCGCGGTCGTCATCGATCCGGACCTGACGACCACACTGCCGTACCCGGCCATGCTCGCGTGTGCGCTGGACGCGTTGATGCACGGTGCCGAGGCCTACCTCGCCCGTGCCGCGACGCCGTTCAGCGACGCGCTGGCGCTGCCTGGAGTGCAGCGGATCGTCTCCTCGTTGCTCTCGAACGACTCCGCCGAGTTGAGCGCGGGGTGTCTCCAGGCGAACCTCGCCATGGCGCAGGCCAATGCCGGGCTGGTGCACGCGCTCGGCTACCCGCTGACGCAGCGGTACGGCATCCCGCACGGGATCGCCAACGTGGTCGTGGCCCCAGCGGTGTTGCGCGCCAGCCGGCACGTGCAGGAACAGCGGGACGCGGACCTGGCGTCGTGCTTCGGCGCCGACGCGTTCGCCGACGGGCTCACCGCGTTGCTCGACCGTCTCGGGGTGGAGCGGGAGTTCCCGGCCGGCAACGCCGATCAGCTCGCCGCCGACGCACTCCAGTACGGACCGGTCCGAGCCAACTGGCGGTTCGACGCGACGGTCGACGACATAGCCGAGATGTATCGCGCGGCATAGCAAGAAGGCCCGGCTGCTGCCGGGCCTTCTTCTTTCGGTTCCATCAGGCCGGAACGGCGTTCTCCGGCGCCTTCACCTTCTGCATGAGGACCGCCACCAGTGCGGCTCCGACGGCGAGCACGATCGCCGCCACGACGAATGCGAGGCGGTAACCGGACACGGTCGCCTCGTTCTGCGCGACACCGGTGGCCACAGAGGCAGAGGCGTGGTTCAGCGCGATCGTCGTCAGCACCGCGAGACCGAGTGCGCTACCCAGCTGCTGCACCGACGTCTGCACACCCGAACCCAGTCCGGCGTCCTCATCGGACAGTTCATGCAGCGCCGCGTTCTGCAGCGCGGGCAGGCCGATGGCGAGACCGAACGCGAGCACCGCGGTCGCCGGCACCAGCTGGCCCCAGAACGAGCCGTGCGCGTCGATCCGGGCGAGCAGCAACATGCCTGCCGCCGACACCACGAAGCCGACGATGATGGCCGTCTTCGGGCCGAAACGCGTCACCAACTGGGTGGACAGCACCATGCCGGGGATGAACGCGATGCAGAACGGGATGTAGGCCAGACCGGACTGCAACGGCGAATAACCCAGCACCTGCTGGACGTACAGCGTGACGAGGAAGAACATCGCGGCCATCGCACTGGTCAGCAGGATCGTCACGGCGTTGGCCGACACGCGCGTCCGGTTCGCGAAGAACCGCAACGGCATCATCGGGTCATCCGACCGCGCCTCGACCAGGACGAACAGGCCGAGCAGCACCACACCGGCGACGAACGAACCCCACACGCCGAAGCTGCCCCAGGGGTGCTCGGCCGCACGCAGCAGGCCGTTCACGACCAGGACCAGACCACCGGTGACCAGCAGGCCGCCGGGAACGTCGAGCTTGCGGCGAACGCCCTTCGCGGGCGCGTCCTGCACCAGCTTGGCGCACAGCACGAGCGCGACGATCGCGATCGGGATGTTGATGAAGAACACCCAGCGCCAGCTCGCCAGGTCGACGAGCACACCGGACAGCAGGACACCGACGGTGGCACCGATACCGGCCAGACCACCCCAGATGCCGAGCGCCTTCGCGCGCTCCTTGGGCGTGGTGAACATCAGCACGATCAGCGCCAGAGCCGCCGGCGACGCGAGCGCCTCACCGACGCCCTGCAGGAACCGGCTCGCGATCAGCACGCCTGAGGTCCACGCGGCACCGCTGGTCAGCGACGCGAGCGCGAAGATCGACGTACCGATGACGAAAATCCTCTTGCGGCCCAGCAGGTCGGCGAACCGCCCACCGAGCAGCAGCAGACCACCCGCGGTGAGCAGATAACCGTTGACCACCCAGGCGAGACCCGCCTGCGAGGTCCCCAGGTCGTTCCGGATGGACGGCAGGGCGATGTTCACGATCGTGTTGTCGATGACGATCATGAACTGCACCAGCGCCAGCACGGCCAACGCTTGCCACCGGCGAGGGTTCGCCTCGGGGGCTGTCACCCTCTCGCGGCTACGTTTCTCCACAGTGGACATGTGAACTCCCGTGAGACAGTCGAAAACGGGTCTATCCCAGGAAACTCCCACCAGGGTTCCCCGGTCCAACAACAACCAAGCCCAGCTTGACAACCAACGGTTGTTACCCAAGATGGAGCAGTGGAACTGGACATGGGGCAGGTGCGGGCGTTCGTCACCGCAGCCGAAGAACTGCACTTCGGGCGGGCTGCGGAACGCCTGCACGTGAGCCAGCAAGCCCTTTCCAAGCGAGTGGGCAAGCTGGAGGATTCGCTGTCGGTGCGACTTTTCGACAGGTCCACCCAGAAGGTCGAACTCACTCAGGCCGGTGAACGCTTCCTCCCGTTCGCGATCGACGCGCTGGCCGCCGCGGACGCCGCCGTCGCCGCCATCAAGGGGACCAGGCAGACCGTCCGCGTCGACGTGCTCGACGAACGCTTGGCGCCCATGCAGCTCGTCCGGCACGCCACGCGCAGGCTGGAGGACCTGCCGATCGAGGTGAGCATGCGCCACGGCCTGCCGAACGCGCTGCCCGCGCTGCGCACCGGCGAGGCCGACGCGGCGTTCGGCCGCGTGCACTCGCTGGCGCCACGAGAAATCGCCGAACTGGCGCACCGCCTGGTGCTGCTGGAACCGCTGGCGCTGCTGGTGAGCCGCGATCACCCGCTCGCCGCCGCCGACTCCGTGGGTCTCGCGTCCCTGCGCGACGTTCCGCTCTGGGCGCCGATCGGTGGTGCCGTGGCGGAATGGGCCGCTTACCTGGAGCAGTTCGCGGACGCGTGGGGCCTGAACGTCGACTTCTCAGGCCCGTCGCTGAGTCTGGACCACCTGGTCGACGACATAGCCGCCCGCCCGGAGGTCGCGACGCTGGTCGGCGGCCGGATGCAGTTGCCGCCGACGTCCCGTGCGGCCGTGGTGTACCTGACCGGTCCGACGCCGGTCTACCCGTGGTCGCTGGTGTGGCCCAAGGGCAAGCAGCACCCGTTGCTGGAGGCGCTGCTCGACGCGTTCACCGAGGGCTTCACCTGGCCGCCGGACGTGTGGCTGGCCGAGGCGGACCGGATCGGCCTGTCCGCGTAACCGCCGGCTGCCACGATGGGTCCATGGACGGTCCACACGACCTGGGCGGGGCGCAGGGCTTCGGGCCCGTGCGGTTCGACCCGGACGAGCCGCTGTTCTTGCACGACTGGGAGCGCAAGGTTTTCGGCCTGACGATGGCCACGTCGACGGTCGGCCTGTACAACCGCGACGAGAACCGCCACGCCCGCGAACGCATGCCGGTCGACGAATACCGCACCACCAGCTACTTCGAGCAGTGGCTGGTGGCGATGGAGACCAACCTGACCGAGCTCGGTGTGCTGGACGCCTCGGCGTTGCGCGAGCGCGTCGCCGAGTTCCTGGAGGAACCGGACCTCGAGGTGCGCGGCAAGGACCAGCCGGAACTGTTCGAGCTGTTCCGCGACACGCTGGAGTTCGGTGCCTCGCTGGACCGCCCGGCCGGACCGCCGCGGTATTCCGTCGGCGACCGCGTTCGCGCCGTGCGGGACGCCAAGCCCGGCCACACGCGGCTGCCCGCGTACGTCCGCGGCCACGTCGGTGTCGTGCACCGCGTCGACGGCTCGTTCGTGCTGCCGGACACCAACGCGCACCACGAGGGCGAGAACCCGGAAAACACCTACAACGTGGGGTTTAGCGCACACGACCTGTGGGGTAAAGGGGACCACGAGGTCCTGGTCGACGTCTGGGAGAGCTACCTCGAACCGGCCTGAACCTGGGGAGGGATCGTGTCGGACGACGCCGAACTGCGCGCTCGCGTCAAGGCGCTGGAGGCCCTGCTCGTCGAACGCGGTCTGATCGGCGCGGACACGGTGGACCAGATCGTCGACGTCTACGAGTCCGAGATCGGGCCGCTGCTGGGGGCGAAGGTCGTCGCACGGGCCTGGGTGGACCCGGACTTCAAGCAACGCCTGCTGGAAGACGCCACCGCCGCGTGCTCCGAGCTGGACATCGGTGGCCTGCAAGGAGAGAAGCTCGTCGCCGTCGAGAACACCGAGTCGGTGCACAACGTCGTCGTGTGCACGTTGTGCTCGTGCTATCCCTGGCCCGTGCTGGGTATTCCGCCCAACTGGTACAAGAGCCCCGAGTACCGGGCCCGCATGGTTGCCGAGCCGCGTGTTGTCTTGGCTGAGGACTTCGGGTTGCCGCTCGGCGAGGACGTCGAGATCCGGGTGCAGGACTCCAGCGCCGAGGTCCGCTACTTCACGCTGCCCCAACGGCCCGCCGGCACCGAGGACTGGGACGAGGAACGACTCGCGGGCGTCGTGACGCGCGAGTCGATGGTGGGGGTGGCGGTGCTGTGACCGAGCTCCCCGCCGACGTGCCGCGCAGCAACGGCGAGCTGCTGTTCGAGTTCCCCTGGGAGAGCAGGGCTTTCGGCCTCGCCGTCGCGCTGGCCGAGTCCGGGACGCTGGTGTGGGACGACTTCCGCGCCGAGCTGGTGAAGTCCATCGGCGAACGGGACCCTCGGGCTCCCTACCGGTACTACGAGTACTGGCTCGTCGCGTTGGAGCGGGCACTGGTGTCGACGGGGGTCTTCGACACCAGCGCCCTGTCAGCGTCAGTGCGTTCTGTCTTGGAGCATCGCGAGCACTAACGCGAGCTTTCCCGTTGGACGCTACGAGTGCCGGGTTCGGTGGCGGTTACGTCGCCGCGCGCCCGCTGCCCATTCCCGCACTCGGTACGCCGCAGCCAGCGCTCTCCGCGTGCGGCGCCCCCTGCACGTCCCGCGTGCCGCGCCTTCCGCACGTCCCGCGTGCCACGGCCCCTGCGCTCCCCGCGTGCCGTGCCTCCTGCGGACCCCGCGTGCCACGGCCCCTGCGCACCCCGCGTGCCGTGCCTCCTGCGCACTCCGCGTGCCGCGCCCCCTGCGCACTCCGTGTGCCGCCACACCTCATAACCCCTTCCTAACCTCCGGCGCCTAACTTCGGCCGCCAGGCAGGTTCGGGAGGTCTACATGACACGGGCCGACTGCGGCTTGTTCTTCCGGGTCGTGGTGAACGCAGAGGGCCGCTACAGCATCTGGCCCACTGATCTCGCCGTGCCCCGGGGATGGCGGCCGACCGGCTTCTCCGGCAGCCGGCAGGCGTGCCTGAACCAGGTGACCGAGCTGTGGCGCGACATGCGACCCGGTGACGAGAGCGGAACGGAGTGATCGATGGGACGCTGGTTGCTGCTTGAGCCCGATGCGAACGCCGCAAAACGGCTGTTCTGCTTCCCGTTCGCCGGAGCCGGCGCTTCGGCGTTCCGCGACTGGCCCGGCCGCATCGGCGACGTCGAGGTGTGCGCGGTCCAGTTGCCCGGCAGGGAGAACCGGATGCGGGACCCCGCGTACGGCGACTTCGACTCCTTCGCCGAGGACGCCGCGCGGGAGCTCGCGCCGTTCCTGGACCGGCCGTTCGCGTTCTTCGGGCACTGCATGGGCGCCTTGCTCGCGCACGCGGTCGCCGACCGGCTCGACCACAAGCCGCAGCGGCTGTTCGTGTCGTCGTCGTACGTGCCGTACCTCGGGGTGTCGAAACCGTTCCACCCCGACATGTCCGACGAGCACCTCGCCGAGGAGCTGCTGGCGATCACGAAACGCCTCGGCGGGCCGGTACCGGCGCCGGAGTTGCTGGAGCTGTCGGTCATGGTGCTGCGCAACGACATCGAGATGTGCGTCGACCACGCGCCGCCGGTCCGGCCGCTCAAGTGTCCGATCACGACGATCGGCTGGGCGGACGACACGATCGTGCCGCCGGGGGACATGGGCGAGTGGGCCGAGTACGGCGATGTGACGCAGCACGTGCTGAAGGGCGACTTCTTCGACTTCCTCAGCGCGCCCGCGGAGCTTCGCGACGTCATCGCACGGGACTTCAAGGAATGAGGCGGAAATCGTGACCAGCAAGACGCTCGTGGAACTGTTCGCGCGCAGTGTGCGGGACCACTCCGGGAAGGCCGCGGTCGCCGACGACGAACAGCAGCTCAGCTACGCCGAGCTGGACGCCCGCTCGGACGCGCTGGCGCACCGGCTCGCCGAGATCGGGGTCGGGAAGGAGGACCGCGTCGCCGTGCACCTGCACCGCGGCGTGGACGTCGTCGTGGCCGTGCTCGGCGTGCTCAAGGCCGGCGCCGCGTACCTGCCGATCGACACGCGGTACGAGGGAGGCAGGCGGGACTACATGATCACCGCGGGCGAGGTGCGGCTGGTGATCACCGAACCGGACCTCGCGGCCGGGCTGCCGGACGTCGAGGTCCTGCACTGGCGCAGCGAGCCGGTGGAGTCACCCGGACCGTTGCCCGGCCCCGAGCCCGATGACGCCGCGTGCGTCCTCTACACCTCGGGATCGACGGGGCAGCCGAAGGCCATCGTGCTGGAGCACCGGCAGATGGTCGCGTTCGCGCTCAACCCGGCGTTGCCCGAGATGACCCCGCAGGACCGCATCGCGCAGGTCGCGAGCATCTCCTTCGACCCCGCCAACTTCGAGCTCTGGAACACGCTCGCCGCGGGCGCCGAGCTCGTGGTGCTGCCGTCGATCCCGGAGCTGCTCGACGGTGACCTGCAGCGCGAGCTCAAGCGCCGCCGGATCACCGTGATGCTGGCGCCCGCCATCGCGATCAACCACGCGGTGAAGGTGGACCGCGACTCGTTCGCACCGCTGCGGATCCTGCACTCCGGTGGCGACGTGCTGCTGCCCTCGACGTGCCGCGACCTGCTCGCCGGCAAGTTCGAGGGAAGGCTCTTCAACCTGTACGGCCCGGCCGAGACGACCACCGCGTGCACCGCGTTCGAGGTCACCGACGTGCCGGAGGAAGCCGAGAGCGTGCCGATCGGCAGCGCGCTGGAGGGCTACGAGCTCTACGTGCTCGACGCCGACTTCCGTCCGGTGCCGCGTGGTGAACCCGGCGAGCTCTGGGTGGGTGGCGTCGGCGTGAGCCGCGGCTACCTGAACCGGCCGGACCTGACCGCGGAACGGTTCGTGCCCGACCCGTTCGGGGCCGACGGCGGCGCGATGTACCGCACCGGCGACCGCGTCCGCTGGAACGGCGATGTGCTCGAGTACCTGGGCAGGTTCGACACGCAGGTCAAGATCCGCGGCTACCGGGTCGAGCCCGGTGAGGTCGAACGAGCGTTGTGCGCCAACCCGGACGTGCGCGAGGCGGCCGTCATCGCGACCGGTGAACAGGGGGACAAGCGACTCGTCGCGTTCCTCGTTCCCGCGGTGGAGTCGTTGTCGCTCAAGGAACTGCGCGCGGACCTCGACGGGCGCGTCGCGGACTTCATGGTGCCCAGCGAGTTCATCGTGCTGCCCGCGATGCCGACCGACGCGCACGGCAAGCGCGACTGGGAGGACCTCGGCCACACCGCCGCGAGCCGGCTGCGGCAACGGCCGGACCACGTCGCCCCGCGCACCGAGACGGAGAAGTACCTGGCGGAGCTGTGGGAGAAGCTGCTGATCGTCGAGCACGTCGGCGTCGACGACGACTTCTTCGTGCTGGGCGGCCACTCGCTGCTGGCCGTCCGGGTGCGTTCGCTGGTGCGCAAGGAGCTCGGCGTGACGCTGCGGCCGCGCGCGGTCTTCGAGTCGAGCGTGCTCGGCGAGCTGGCGGAACTCGTGGACCGGACCAGGGAAGGGGTGATGGTGTCGTGACCACCGCCAGGACCATCGATCTCACCGACACCGACCTGTTCGTGCACGGTGATCCGCACGAGGTGTGGGCGTACCTGCGGCACCACGAGCCGGTGCACTGGAACCCGTCTGCGGACGGCGGCTTCTGGTCGTTGACGAAGTACAACGACATCCACGACGTGTACCTGGACCCGTCGACGTTCAGCTCCGAGCAGGGCACTGTGATGGGCGGCTCGTTCGGCAGCGCCCAGGACAGCGCCACCGGCCAGATGCTGATCTGCGCCGACCCGCCGGAACACCGCCTGCTGCGCCAGCAGGTCAAACAGGGCTTCGCCGCCAAGATGCTCGAGGTCATCGGCACGAGCGTGCGGGAGTACGCAGGCCGCGCTCTGGACCGGATCGTGGCGACTGGCGGCGGCGACTTCGCGGTCGAGGTAGCACCCGAACTGCCGGCGGGCGTGCTCGCGGCCATGTTCGGACTGTCCACAGAGGACGCGCGCCACCTGCTGGCGCTGACCCGCAACATGATCGGCTCCGAGGACGGCGAGTACCGGGACGGCGAGCTGGCCCTGGTCAGCGCGCAGGTCGAGCTCTTCGACTTCCTCGGCGACCTGGCCGACGAACGCCGCGACGCACCGGGCGACGACCTGGTCAGCATGCTGCTGAGCTCGTGCGTCAACGGCCGCCCGATGTCCGACGCGGAGATCCTCTACAACTCCCTCAACGTCGTGGTGGGTGGCAACGAGACCACCCCGTACACCGCGTGCGCCGGCGTGGCGGCCTTCGACGAGTTCCCGGACCAGGCGGACCGCTTCTACGCCGATCCGGAGGTCCTGCCGACCGCTCTGGACGAGATCCTGCGCTGGACCTCGACCAACGCGTACGTGCAGCGCACCGCCACCCGTGACACGTCCATCCGGGACGTCGCGATCACCAAGGGCGACAAGCTGACCCTGTGGAACGCGTCGGCGAACCGCGACGAGGACGTGTTCGAGGCGGCGGACCGGTTCGACGTCACGCGCACGCCCAACCACCACATCGCGTTCGGTGTCGGCAACCACCGCTGCATCGGGCAGACCGTGGCTCGGCAGGAGATCACGATCCTGTTCGAGCTGCTGCGCGACCGCGGGATCCGGTTCGCGCTGGACGGGCCGGTCGAGCGGCTGCGGTCGAACTTCATGCTGGGCACCAAGCACATGCCGGTGCGGGTGGTGTGAGACCGGACGACGAAGGGCGGCTCCCGCGGGAGCCGCCCTTCTTTCACGCGGACTTCGCCGTGGCCCACGTTCTGACGAAGTTGGCGAAGAGCCGCAGCCCGTGCCCGGTCGTGATGCTCTCCGGGTGGAACTGCACCGACTCGACAGGCAACGTCCGGTGCCGCAGCCCCATGACGTAGCCGTCGTCCTCCGACCAGGCCGTCACCTCCAGCACGTCCGGCACGGTGTCCTCGACGACGATCAACGAGTGGTACCGGGTCGCGTCGAACGGGCTGGGCAGGCCGCGGAACACTCCGCGGCCGTCGTGCCGGACCGGGCTGGTCTTGCCGTGCACCAGGTGGTTCGCGGGCCGGACGTCGGCGCCGTGCGCGAGCCCGATGGCCTGGTGGCCCAGGCACACGCCGAGCATCGGCGTCGAGTCGGCGAACCGGTGCACCAGCTCGACGTGCCCGGAGGCAGACGGGTGGCCGGGACCTGGGCCCAGGACGATGAGGTCCGGCCGCATCTCCGCCACGCCGGCCGGAGTCAGCTCGTTCGAGCGGACCACGACCGGGCCCGCGTCCACGGAGTCGAGGTACTGCCGGATGATGTGCACGAAGCTGTCGTAGGCGTCGACGACGAGCGTCCTCACGAGGCGAGCTCCTTTCCGGTGACCGCCCAGTAGGCGGCGCTCATCTTGGCCAGCGTCTCCCGCCACTCCTTGCCGGGATCGGAGTCCGCGACCACACCGGCCGAGGCCCTGGTGCGGTACGTGGTGCCGGTGTGGGTGAGGCTGCGGATGCACAGCGCCAGGTTCAGCGTCCCGTCGAAGTCGATGAGGCCGAGCGCGCCCGCGTAGATGCCGCGGCGGCTCGACTCGATGGACTCGATGATCTCCATCGCGCGGATCTTCGGCGCACCCGTCATCGTTCCGGACGGGAACAGCGCCCGTATGACGTCGTAGGCGTCGGCGTCGGACACCTGGCCCGTCACCGTGGACACCAGGTGCGCCACGTGCGAGTAGCGGTCGACGACGAGCATGTCCGGCACGTCCAGCGTGTCGCGGTCGCAGACCCGGCCGATGTCGTTGCGGCACAGGTCGACCAGCATGACGTGCTCGGCGATCTCCTTGGGGTCGGCGCGCAGTTGTGCCGCCGCCTCCGGGCCCGCGTCCAACGGGATCGTGCCCGCGATCGGGCGCATGGTCGCGACGACGCCGTCGTAGCGCACGAACAGCTCGGGGCTCGCGCCGATCACGGTGTGCCCGCCGAAGTTCGCGAGGTACATGTACGGCGACGGGTTGCGCTCCCGCAGCCGCCGGTAGACGTCGATCGGCGCGAGCTGGCTGGTGATGCGCAGCTCGTGCCCGATCTGCACCTGGTAGATGTCGCCGATCGCGATGTGGTCCAACGCCCGCAGCACGTTGCGGTGGAAGGAGGGCTCGTCCGTCTCGTCCACGCACTCCGCCGGGGGAAGCCGGGGAGTGGGAATCTCAGGGGCGCCCCTCAGCGCGTCGAGCACCGCGTCCGGTTCGAGGTCGGGCCACAGCGAGCTGTGGTGCACGAGCAGCTCCGCCTCGCCGGTGGTGAGGTCGAACCGGATCCGGCCCTGGTGCAGCACCACGCACACGTCCGGTTCGTCGTGGTTGCGCGCGATGGTCCGCGGCAGCTCTTCCACGTAGTGCGCGGTGTCGTAGCCGAAGAACGACAGGAAGCCGAAGTCGGGCAACGGCGGAAACGCGCTCTGCGCCTGGCGCAACAGCTCCCACAGGTCGTCGAAGGGCAGCGAGATCCTCGACCGCACCGCCTCGACCACGGCCGGGACGCCGGTGAGCCGCACCTCGTCCCCGAACACGGACAACGTCAGCAGCACGCCGAAACCGACCACCGCGTGGCGGCAGTCGGTTTCCGGACCGGATGGCGACTCGAGCAGGTAGACCTCGTCCGTGCCGAACCGTTCGGCGAGGGCGAGGTAGGTGGTCAGCGGGTCGGCCGCCGGGAGTGCCCGGCGCTCGGTCGACACCATCGCGGCCTCCTGGTCAGGTGGTGTACGAGTGCCGGGCCGCCGCGGTGCGGGCGGCCTCGACGACGCGGTCGGGTCCGGTGCGGTTGTCCTTGATGCGCGCGGCTTTCCAGCTCACTAACGCACCGGTGTTGGTGATCGGGTCCAGCTCGGCGTCGACCGCGATGTCCGCACCCACAGCGAACCTGTCCCGCAGCCGCTCGACGATGCCGTGGCGCACCACGCTCTCGTCACCGTCGAGCAGGTCGAGCCGCACGGTGACGCGGTCGCCGGGATCGATCTCGACCTGGTAGCCCAGGCACCCGGTGACGCCGTGCAGGACCGCGGACTCGATCTCGGCGGGCTGGAACTGCCCGCCGCCCAGCGCGATCCGGTCGTCCACCCGCCCGATCACCTCGATCGGTGTGCCCGGCAACCCGCACGCGCAGGTGCCGCCGACCCGCACGAGATCGCCGGTGCGGTAGCGGATCAGCGGCTTGATGCCGTCGATCAGCATCGTCAGGCACAGCTCGCCCGTGTCGCCGGACGGTTCGAGGGTGTCCGGGTCGATCACCTCGGCCAGGTAGTTGGGGTCGGACAGGTGCAGGTGGTTCTCGACGCACCCGGTCGCGATCGCCAGCGCCTCCTGCGAGCCGTACAGGCCGGGCAGCACGTCCGCGCCCCAGATCGACTTGACGTTCGCGGCGAACTCGGGGGTGCAGATCTCCCCGAGCACCAGGAACATCTTCACGTTGAAGTCGCTGAGCTCATAACCGTGGTACAGTGCGGCTTTCGCGAGGTTCAGGCACAACGTCGGCGCGCACGCGATCACCTCGACGTTCAGCTCCTTCATGAGCCGCAACGCCTTGGCGAACCCGACCCGGCTCGACTCCGGCCAGATCTTGGCGTGACAGGCGCCCATGCTCTGCGTGACCTCGCCGAACGTGTCACCGAACGCGTACAGCTCGGACGGCCCCATCAACCCGACGACGGGCATGCGGTCGCCGAAGTGCCGCGCGAACATGTGCCGCCACGACCGTTCGACGTGCAGGTTGCTCCACTCGACGTCCCTGGCGCTGCGCGGGCACGGGGTCGGCGCGCCGGTGGTACCGGTGGTCTCGTAGTAGATCGCGGCCTCGGAGACGTCACCGCTCAGCACGGCGTGCATCTCCCGGCGCAGATCCGCCTTGGTGGTGAAGGGAAGTCCGGTGAACGGCACGTCGTCGGGCAGGTGCCTGCGGTAGAAGTCCGACTTCTCGCGCACGTGCCGCAGCACGACGTCCAGCCGTTCCAGCCGCCACGCCCGCATGTCCTCTTCGGACAGTTCGCCCGCGTAGTACCGTTGGCACAGCTCGTGGTAGTCCATGGCTCATCCGATCGGGGAGTGGCGCGCGGCGAACCACTTGTCGTCGCGCTCGTTGGCCAGCTCGGTGTCGAGCCCGTCGCGTCCGGTGAGCTCACGGTGCTCGCGCAGCACGTGAACGAGGTCGACCATCCGGTTCACCATGCGCTCGACCATCTGCAGGCCCTCGTCGTCGTGCAGCACGTCGCCGGGCTGGTTGCCGTAGACGATCGCCGGGAAACCGCTGCCGATCATGATCATGCGGTTGAGCAGCACGTTGGCGGTGAGGTGGTGGTAGACCTCGGTGTGGCTGTAGCGCCGGCCGATGACGATGACGCCGCCGACCTTGTTGGTGAGCGGCCGCTCGAACCGCATGAAGCCGACGCCGGAGCGCTCGATGAATGCCTGCATCAACGCACCCGTGCCGAACCCGTGCACCGGAGCGGTGTAGAGGATCCCGTCGGCGCGCGCCATCTGTTCCACGACACCGGGGATGTCGTCCTCCAGCGCACAGGGCACGGTGCGCGAGTTGCAGTCCCCACAGGGACCGCACGGCGACATGCGCAGATCGCCGAGCCGGACGACCTCCAGCTCGACCCCGCGTGCCGCGAGCACCTTGCCGACGTACTCGAGCACGTCTGCGGTGTTTCCGTGGTTGCGCTCGGAACCGTGGATGGCGACGATCTTCGGGCTGCTCATGGCGTCGAGGCTAGGAACGGCCGGTTACGTAACCGGCACCGCGCACGCTGGCCGCATGAACATCGGCATTCTGCTGTTCGAAGGCGTGGAGGAACTGGACGTGGTCGGCCCGTGGGAGGTGCTCGCCGCGTGGACCCGGGGCCATCCCGAAGACGGCTACCAGGTGGCCACCTTCTCCCGTGACGGCAAGCCCGTGACGTGCGCGAAGGACATGGTGCTGACCCCGCAGCACTCGTTCGCCGACGCACCCGCGTGGGACGTGCTGGTCCACCCCGGCGGCGAGGGCACCGAGGTGCTCGTGAAGGACGAGGAGCACCTCGACTGGGTGCGCGGCCAGCGGGCCACGACCGGCCTGATGACGAGCGTGTGCACGGGATCCCTGGTGTACGCGGCGGCCGGCCTGCTGGAAGGCCGCCCGGCCACCTCGCACTGGGAGACCGTGGAGTTCCTGGAGTTCCTCGATCCCACGATCGAGGTCCGCGAGGACGACCGGTTCGTGGACGACGGTGACGTGATCACCGCGGCCGGCGTGTCCGCCGGGATCGACATGGCGTTGCACCTGGTGTCGCGGCTGGCGAGCCCGGAGCGTGCGGCGGAGGTCAAGCGGTACATCCAGTACTGAGCGTGACTGTTGCTCTTTCGGGTGCCTTTCGGTGGTGCCGGCCCTGATGTACCCGACACTCGGGTCCAAACGGGACCGAACGAGAGGGACGGACCATGCACCGCATCGCAGCACTTCTCGCCGTCGTGGTGTCCACGGTGGCGATCACGCCGCCCGCCTGGGCTGACGACAGCCGTGACGCGCCCTTCTGGGCCGGGTACATGGCGCTGAGAACCAACGGCTTCAAATACGTGAGCGCCACATGGACCGTTCCCGGTGCGACCTGTGATGCCGACGAGGATTCCGCGGTTGCGGTGTGGGTGGGCATGGGCAGCCAGACGTCGGGCGAGAACACGGTCGACCAGACCGGAACGGTCACCGAGTGCGACGACGGCTTGCCGAGGTACAGGACGTTCGCCGAGGCCTATCCGGCCAAGCCCGTGTACTTGTTCGACGTCGCTCCCGGCGACACGATCCACGCCCGGATCACCATGGGGACGGGGAAGTTCGACTACTTCATCATGGACTACGACTCGGCGGAGTTCGATTCGGGCGAGCTGGCGACCACCGGACGAGGCAGGTCGGCAGAGGTGATCGTCGAGGGACCGAAGAACGAGCCCATGACGAGGTTCGATCGGATCGAGCTGCGGAACGCGAAGATCAACGACATTCCCATCGGCCGCAGGGACTTGGTTCACTGGACCATGACCGACCCCGACTCCAGCGACAGGAAGGTTCGCGCGTACGCGAGCCGGCTGACTGACGGCGGCCGTGACTTCAACGTCTACTTCCTGAGGCCCTAGCTCCACACGATTTCCGGCGTGCCGCCCAGGTGGCCCGCGAGCCGTTCGACCTCGGCCTCGACCCCCTTGCGCGCCTTGGCGGTCAGGGCCTTGACGGCTCGACCTCCACCACGAGCCGCTTGCCCTTGCGCTGGTGCCGCCAGATCCCGGCGAACACCGCGTCCACGACGACCACTGCGGACAACCAGCCCTGCGGCCGGTAGATCAGCTCGGTCGACCCTCCGCGCAGGAAGTGCTGAGCATGTCGGGTGGCCGCGACCACGTACTGGTCGAACGCGGGCAACAACCGCACACCGCGCACGGGTTCGGCGTCCAGCACCGCGTCCAGGTCCGCGACCCACCACGTCTGGCCGTCGAGCTCTGCCTGCGACGCCGAAGTCCGGGCCAGGATCTTCGCGCCCTCCGCGGGCGTGACTCCCCACCACCGAGCGAAGTCGTCGCGCGTCGCGGGGCCGTGCACGTTCAGGAACCTCGTGGCGATCTCCGGCAACGGTTCCTGCGGCCTCGGGGAAACGGGCAGCCACTGGTCCGGCCTGGCAAAGCTGATCTTCTGACCGTCGTTGGGGCCGAAGAGGAGCTTTCCCTGGAACGACGCGGGTTTGAGGTGCGCGCCCCAGCTCTCCCTGAGCCTGTCACCGATCGAGGCGTCTCCGCTGACCCGAGTGACCTCGTCGGCGAGTTGCTCACGGGTGAGGACCTGGCCGTCCAGCGCCGCGTGCACGGCGTCGAGCAGCTGGTCCTGCTCCTCCAACGTGATGTGGAAGTTCCGCAGCCACACCGGTTTGCGGTAGTGCGCGTACGTGTCGAGGCCCGCCTGCCACAGCGAGTACTCGGCGGCGGGCAGCAGGTGCAGGGTGCCGCGCATGCACCACGTCTTGACCAGCGTCCTTTCCTGCCACAACAACCGGTCGACGTCCTCGGCGGCGAACCCGTCCAGCCGCGCGTGCAGCGTCAGCCCGGCCGAGGACATCAGCTGCGCGTGCACCCCGCACAGTTCGCTCACGACGGCCAGCGCGTCGCCGGCCGGGCGCAACGTGTGCAGGCCGTGCCGCCGGGCACGCCACGCGGCCACCTGCTTCCAGGAGATCGACTTCACGCCCCCAAGCTTCGCAGATCGTCGAGAACCGCACGCGCCACGCGGGGCCGCGACTCGTCGAGGTAGAAGTGGCCGCCGTCGAACAGCCGCAGCCGGAACGCGCCCGTGGTGTGCTCCGCCCAGCTCGCCACGGTCGTGGGCGGCACCTCCTCGTCGGACATCCCGCCGTACGCGGAGATGGCGCACGGCAGTGGAGGTTCCGGTTGGTACTCGTAGGTCTCGACGACCTCGAAGTCCGCGCGCAGCGTGGGCAGGAACATGCTCAGCAGTGCCGGATCCTCGAGCAGTTCGTCCGGCGTGCCGCTGTAGCCGCGCAACCGCTGCACGAGCCGGTCCTCCGGCAGGCTGTGCACGAACTCGTAGCCCGGCGGGTACGGCACGTGCGGCGCGGGCCTGCCCGACGCGATGATCCGGTCCGGCAGCCGGAGTCCTGACCGGCGCAGGTGCCGGGCCAGCTCGAACGCGACCAGCGCGCCCATGCTGTGCCCGAAGAACGCGAGCCGGCGCGTGCCGACGTCCAGGCACTCCACGAGTTCCTCGGCGAGCCGTGGCACCAGCTCGGTCAGCTTGCGGTGCGGTTCTTCGGCGATTCGGGCCTCCCGGCCGGGCAGCCGCACGACGGTGAGCTCGGCGGCCGGTGCGAGCAGCGGTGCGAACGCGCGGTAGCCCGCGGCACCGGAACCGGCGTTGGGGAAGCACACCACGCGCACCGGCGCGTCCGGGTTCTCCTGCGGTGTCAACAGGTTCATCGTGCGGGTGTATCCCGTCGCGGTTACGTAACCGGTGCCGAACCACCGCACGCCATCGTCGTGGGTGTGACTCTGTCCGACGAACGCCGCGAGCTGCTCGCCCTGCTGGCCGCCAGGAAGGCGACCACGCCGGGCCAGTTGCGCTTCTGGCGGCTCAACCAGGCCGATCCCGCCGATCCGGCGTACAGCTGGCCGTGGGCGCTGCGCCTGCCGGAGCCGGTGGACGAATCCCGGCTGCGGCGCGCGCTGGACGTCGTGCTAGACCGGCACGAGATCCTCACGTCCGCCTACGACTGGGACGACGGAACGCTGTGGCAGGTCCCGGTTTCCCGTCCGCGACTCGAAGTCGTCGACACGGACGTACAGACGGCACTGCGGGAGGAGAACCTCCGGCCGTTCCACCTCGGCTCAGAACCACCGCTGCGGATGAGCCTGCTGCCGGGCGGCCTGCTGCTGGTGAACATCCACAACATCGCCAACGACGGCTGGTCGATGCGCGTCTTCGTCGACGAGCTCACCCGCGCGTACCGCGGCGAGGAGCTGCCTGAACCGTCCCTGCCGCACCACGAGCACGCCGCCCGCCAACGCGGATGGCTCGCGTCGCGCCGCGCCGAACAGGAGGTCGCCTACTGGCGGCGCAGGCTCGCCGGGCTGGAACCCCGCAACGGCAGGTCCTGCGAGTCCACAGTGGAGCGCGTGCGGATCGGTGCCGACGTGGCGGAGAAGGTGCGCCTGCTGGGGCTGCAGGCGAAGGCCACGCCGTTCATGACGATGTTCGCGTTGTTCGCGAAGCTGCACGGCGAGCGCACCGGCAGCGAGGACGTCGCGATCGGCACGTCGATGTCCGGCCGCGGCCCCGACGTCGAACGCACCATCGGCTACTTCGTGAACCGGCTCGTGCTGCGCGTGAACACCGCGGGGGAGATCCCGGACGTCGTGCGGCGCGCCAGAACGACGGCGGTCGAGGCGTTCGCGCACGCCACCGTGCCGTTCGAGCACCTCGTGGAACGGTTGTTCCCCGCCGAGTACCTGGCCGCGGCGCCGCTGGTCGACGTGATGTTCGTGTTCGACTCGAGCGGCCCGGCCGCGGTCGAGCCCGAGTACCGCACGTCGAAGTTCTCGTTGGTGGTGAACGTCAAACCGGACGGCGGCGGCTACGTGATCGAGGCACACCACCCGAAGGGCGCGCCCCACGGGGTGCTGCGGGACTACGCCCGCCTACTGAAGGGTCTGACCACATGATCGTCATCATGCTGAGCGAGGCGTGCACGCCCGCGGATCGGCGTCGCATCATCGACCTCGTGCAGTTCGCGGGCACCGGGCTGCGCGTGCACACACCGGAGCTGCTGTCGCTGTCCGGCGACCGCGACGCGATTCGTGCGCTGCTGTCAGACGAACCGTGCGTGCTCGACGTCGCGAAGCTGCCCGCCGCGTATCCCCGTTCGGCACGTCTGCGCGGCCGCCCCGACTGCACTCCCGTGACGTTGGGGGAGACCTCGATCGGCGGCTCGGCCTTCACAGTGATCGCCGGTCCGTGTTCGGTGGAGAACCGCAGCCAGCTCCTCACCACCGCCGAAGCGGTGCGCGCCGCCGGTGCCGACGCGTTGCGGGCGGGCGCCTTCAAGCCGCGCACGTCGCCGTACTCGTTCCACGGCCTGGGAGTGCCGGGGCTGCGGCTGCTCGCCGAGGCGCGGGAGGTGACCGGCCTGCCGGTGGTCAGCGAGTGCGTGGACGTGCGTGACATCGAGGTGATGGCGTCGTCCGTCGACATGATCCAGATCGGTGCCCGCAACATGCAGAACTACACGCTGTTGCGGGAAGCGGGCCGCACGCGGGTGCCGGTGCTGCTCAAGCGGGGGCTGGCCGCGACGCTGGACGAGCTGCTGCTCGCGTGCGAGTACCTGCTGGACGGCGGGAACGAGCAGGTCGTGTTGTGCGAACGCGGAATCCGCACGTTCGAGACGAGCTACCGCTTCACGCTCGACGTCGCGGCCGTGCCGGTGCTGAAGGAGCGCACGCACCTGCCGGTGATCGTGGACCCGAGCCACGCCGCCGGTGCGAAGGGACGCGTCGTGCCGCTGGCCCTGGCCGCCGCGGCCGCCGGTGCCGACGGGATCATCCTGGAGAGCCACCACGATCCGGCCACCGCGCTGTGCGACGGTGCGCAGGCGCTGCCGGTGGAGGAGCTGCCCGCGTTGATGGAACGGCTCGGGCACGCCTGTGCCGCGGCGGGGCGGACGATGCGTGCCGCTACGCCTGCTCGAGTCCGGTGATCAGGTTGGCGGCGGCGGCCTTCTTGATGGCGTCGACGCGCGAGACGGCGTCGAGCTTGCCGTAGATGTTGGTCAGGTGGCGCTTCACCGTGCCCTCGCTGATGAACAACGCGGCGGCGATCTGCGCGTTGCTCATCGCCTTGGCCACAAGCCGCAGCACGTCGAGCTCGCGTGCGGACAACGGACTCGCCTGTTCGGCGGGCGGTTCCAGCGCGTCCATGGTCTCGCGGGGGATCGACAGCACGACGTTCTCGCTGTTGCGGCTCACCGAGCGCACGGCGGCCACCAGCTGGTCCCGTGCGATGTTCTTGACCAGGTAGGCGGCGGCACCGCTCTGCAGCAGGTCGCGGACGACGCCGGCGCTGTCGTGCATGGTCAGGATGATCACGTTCAGTTCGGGCATCGCGGCGCGCAGGGCGACGATCACCGCCTTCGCGCCGGGGCCCGGCATCTCGACGTCGAGCAGCAGCACGTCCGGCCGGTGCTCCTCGGCCAGCGCGATCGCCTCGTCGCCGCTCGAACCCTCGCCCACCACCTGGAAGTCCGGGTCGGTGGACAGCAGTTCGCGCAGGCCCTCGCGGAACAACGTGTGGTCGTCGGCCAGGACGATGCGCACCGTCATGCCGCGTCCAGCCACGGCAGTGTGACCATCACGGTCGTGCCCACGCCGATGCTGCTGGCCGCGGCGAACGTGCCGCCGAGCAGCTCTACCCGTTCCCGCATGGAGTCGAGCCCCATGCCGGAGCTCGCGGCCTGGTCGAGGTCGAACCCGCGGCCGTCGTCGCGCACCCGCGCCCGCACCAGGTTCTCGCCGACGGTGATCTGGATGTCCACGGACTGCGGTGCGGCGTGCAGCAGCGCGTTGCGGGCGGCCTCGCGCAGCACGAGGTACAGCTCCTCGACGACCTCGCCCGGCAGGCTCAGCACGTCGCCCTCCACCACCACGTTGTGCACCACGCCGAACGGTGCGTGGGCGTCGAGGTAGTCGGACAGCGCGACCTGGAGGCCTCCCGCCATCACCGCGGACGCGCGCAGTTCGGTCGCGAGGTGGCGGATGACGTCGAACGCGTCGTGCAGCACGTCCTGGCCCAACTTGAGCTTCGCCTGGGCGCGGGCCGGGTCGTTGGCGAGGTAGGCGTCATGCAGCTGGAGGTGCTGCAACGCGTTGCCGACGGAGTGCGCGACGCGGTCGTGCAGCTCGCGGGCGATGCGGTGGCGTTCGTCCTCGTGCGAGCTGGTGACCTTCTTCAGCAGGTAGCTCGCGTAGGCGATGGACCCCTGCGCGATCCGGGACATGATCGACCGGTGCAGCGCCTTGCTCGCCTTGACCAGGTCGGCGTCCGTGCCACCGTGCCGGCGCAGCTCGTCGGCCACCACCGGCAGGGCCACGTCGAACAACGCGGTCGCGGCCTTGACCGACTCGACGGGGTGGATGGCGTGCACGGCGCGGTTCACACCGATTTCGGTCGCCAATGGGGGCAGTTCTGCCTCTGGGCAGCTCGTGACAGCGGCTTCGACGTCGGTGAGCACGGTGTCCACCTGCCGGGCCAGCTGCTCGCGGACATCAGGAAAATCTATGAGTGGACTGCGATCTTCACGAAGCCGGGCGCTAAATGCGTCCACGACTTCTCGGCGCACTTCGTCGCGGAACCCCGCTAATCGACCGTCGGTCACCGCCGTCCCTCCCCCGAAAAAGCGGTACGTGTCCACTCTCTTACCGTGCGTGACATTGAGTTGTGCCCGCCCCGTGTGACCTCAGCAACACTAACACCGCATTCTGTTACTGGAAGATCAGTGAGACAAGAAGTGTTAGATGCGCGGTGTACTGGGTAATCATGAAGGTTCGGTAGGGGCGACGACGCCGGAAGCGCTCTCCCCGGCTCACGTTGCTCGACACGACGACGGCCAGTGCGACCGAACCCGCGCACACCACGAAGCTGACCGGCGCGACCGACGGCGCCCATCGCACAGCGGTGAGCAGAAATCCCCACCCGACCGCGCTCGCGCCAATCGCCATCGCGATGCGAGCCGCGCGATCGCCGAGCACGACAGGCAGTGTGCGCCGCCCGGCGAGGCGATCTCCGGCGACGTCGGAAAGGTCCTTGGTGGCACCGCCGAATCCCATCCAGAGCGACATCGCGCCACCGAACAACAGCAGCGGCGCGCCGATTTCGGTCGCACCGCTCGCGTACCAGCCGCACAGATAAGTCAGCCCTCCCAGCGCCACCACGGCGCCGAAAAACCCGGGCACGTTTCCCTTGAGCGGACGTGGCCCAGTCGAGTACGCGATGCCCGCCGCGAGGTGCAGCGCGACCAGCAGGCACACGACCGGCGAGATGAGCGCGGCAAACCCGATCGCCGCCGCGGACAGCCCCACTACCACGGATTTCGCGAAGTCCACCGGAAGAATTCCACGTGCGACAGGTCGAACGGAGCCGTTCTCCCGGTCCTCCACGACGTCCGCGACGCCGTTGAGCAGATAGATGGCCCAAGTGGCGGCGACCCAGCACCCCAGCACCCCGGCAACCCGCGGCCAAACTGCTCCATTTGTGTGATGGTCGGCGAGCAGCGCGGCGCAGCAGAATCGCAGTGCGAAGATTCCCTGCACGACCGGCCGCGCTTCCTTCCAGCACAGGCGCAGGTTTGTGACCGTTGCCTGTTCAACTTTCGACCGTTTTGTCAGGTACATGTGGCCGAGCCTATCGAGCTGTGACTCCTCCGGCGCGTCAAGAATGCGCCAAATACCACTACGACCAGAGTCGTAGCCGGACTACGACCATCCGCACATTGTGTTCGTTCCAGTGGTAGCCCACTTGAGGCGTGGTGACGGGCGTCATAAGGTCGATTTCACGTGATCCGATCGGGAGGAAAGGCGACGCAAATGCTGCGAGAAACGACAGACGCCGCTGTCACGGCGCGATTCTTCGGCGATTTCTCGGTGCACGTGTGCGGTCGCCCGGTCGAGCGTTGGCGGGCGGGCAAGGCCCGCAGCCTCTTCCAGTACCTCCTGGTGAACCGAGGCCGCGTGGTGACGAGGGACAAGCTGTACCAGGTCCTCTGGCCCGACCAGGAATGGTCACCGACGGGCAGTTCCCTGAAGGTCGCCATGCACGGCGTGCGCCAGGTGCTGCACGCGGTCGATTCGGACGAGCCCGCCGTGGAAATCGTCAACCGGGACCACGGTTACCTCCTCAAGGCGGACGACGTCTGGCTGGACCTCGACGAGTTCTCGTCGGCCATCGACACGGCCCGCGCCGCCGAACTGGCAGGCGACCACCCCAAGGCCCTGCGCCACTACACCCGCGCGGTGGACCTGTGTCCAGGCGACTTCCTGGCCACCGAGTCCGGCGACTGGATCGACGAGCAACGAGCGTGCAGCAAGGCTCTCGTGCTGCAGGCCCTGCACTACCTGCGCGCCGACGCGTTGCGCAGGGGAGACCGCCTCGGCGCCGTGCGAATGTGCCAGCGCCTCCTGGCCGTCGACCCGTACCAGGAGGAGCTCTACCAGACCCTCATGGTCGTGCACGGCAGGCAAGGCGAGCTCGGCCAGGTGCAGACCTGGTACGACATCTGCCTGCGCCGCCTCCAGCACGAGCTGGACGTGGAACCGACCGAGACGACCTACCGGATCTTCGCCCGCGCCATCCGCGGCGAGCTGCGCGAGAAGGCGATGGCGGCCTGACTCTTGGAGGAACGTTTGCGATGGAACCCGAAGTACCTGAGGTTGCTGACCTCGAGCTGCTGATTCCGCACCAGATGACCGACCTGGAGGGGTGGGCCCTGGCTGGGCACCTGCTCGGGGCGGAGGCGGAGGCGGAGCCGCACATCTTGCGGGCGCTGGAGTAGCTCTTGTCCACCGTGGACTCGGGCATGCGTGCACGAGTCCACTTGTCATGGTGTCAGTTGTCGTCCGGGGCCGGCTCGTCCGAGCGCAGCCGGATCGTGGAAGGGCCGAAGTCGGCCAGCTCAGGCAGGTCACCAACGGAGAGACGATCGCCCGCGATGACCAATCGTGTTCCCAAGTGGAGCTGGAACCTGTCGGATTCCACGAGCAAGGGTCGGAGACGCGCGGGGTCGTGCTCGATGAGAAGTTCCACGCTCGCGTGTGCCAACGGCGCATCAGGGTTCTCTTCGAGGCGATTGACGACCGTGTCGAGAACGTGTTGGTCGCCGGGGTGGCGCCGCAACAGGCTCGTGACGGCAACCGCGATCACATCATCATCGTCGTCGTGGAGGAGCCGATCCCACATCAACTCCTCCACGAGGTCCGCAGGTGCGATTCGATCCAGCACAATCAGTGCGTTGCACCGGATGTCGTAGAAGGCCTGGCTGTTCTTGGTCAAATCGCCCAGCACTGCCGCGACCGCGTCGTGGTCATCGTGTGCGCCGAGGACCCGTTCAGCTGCGGCAGCGACTTTCTTCTCGTCGAAGAACAACGGGTCTGAGCCCAGGATCTCCGCCAGTGTCGTGAGCAACGTGAGTCGAGGACGAGCAGGGTCGTGCTCTGGCAGCACCTCCAAGCCCACGCGTGCCAACGCCGTCTCCGGCCTCTGTTCGACGCGGTCGGCGACGGCGTTGAGCACGTGTTGGTCGCCGGGGTGGCGCCGCAACAGACTCGTGACAGCTACGCGGAAGACGTCATCGTCGTCGTCGCGGAGGAGGCGGTCCCACATCAACTCCTCCACGAAGTCCGCGGGTGCGACTCGATCCAGGACAACCAGCGCGTTGTGCCGAGCTTGGTAGGAGGTGGTGATTGCCGCAGCCGCATTGCGCAACCTGGCCAAGACCATGTCGTCGCGGCCGTGAGCGTCGCGGATCCGTCGAACCTCGGCGGAGACTTCCTCCTCTTCGGACAACAAGGAATCCGAGTACAGGATCCGCGCAAGAGTCGTGAGCAGGGGGAGGTGCGGATGAGTCGCGCCGTGCTCGATCAGAACCTCCGCACACACGCGTGCCAACGGCGTATCAGTGTCCTGTTCGACGCGGTTCGCGACGGCGTTGAGCACGTGTTGGTCGCCGGGGTGGCGCCGCAACAGACTCGTGACAGCTACGCGGAAGACGTCATCGTCGTCGTCGTGGAGGAGGCGGTCCCACAGCAACTCCTCCACGAAGTCCGCGGGTGCGACTCGATCCAGGACAACCAGCGCGTTGTACCGTGCCTGGTAAAAGGCGGTCGCCTGCTTGGCCACCTCACCCAACCTGGCCCAGAGAATGTCTTGGTCACGAGCTGTGCTGATCTGTTGAGTTTCGACAGGGTCTTCTTCCTCGTCGAACGGTGACAGTGGCTCCTGAACCCGCTTGAGGGTCGTGAGCAACGCGAGCCGAGGACGAGTGGGGTCGTGTTCTGCGAGAACATCCGCACACACGCCTGCCAGTGGGGATGAGCCGGCGTGCTCGATCCGGTTGGCGACGGTGTCGAGCACGCGTTGGTGACCGGGGTGGCGCCGCAACAGACCCGTTGCAGCTGCACGGAAGACGTCCTTGTCGTCGTCGTGCAGGAACCGGTCCCACAACAACTCGTCCACGACATCCGCAGAGCCGAGACGATCCAACATCTGCAGGGCCCAGTGCACCGCAGAAGCCGTGCCGGTGCTCACTGCTGTCGTCAGAGTGCTCAGAACGGCAGTGTCAGGCGCCATCGGCCCAGCTCCTTGCGAGCCCTCAGTTGCCGGGGACCGCTCGAGTTCTGCGGCGGCGCCGGACAAGGCCTCGGCCGCCCGGGAGTCGTTGACCTCGTCGAGATGGACCACCCGGACGAGCACGTCAGGGCGGTCGATGAAAAGGATGGTCAGCAGGCTTGCCGACAGTCTGGTCACGGGTGACCAGATCAGCCAGCGGCCTCGGCTGACGTACCAGTCGGCGAACAGGTCTCGGCCCGGCCAGGCGGGCCCGATCGCCCGGAGTGCCGGCAGAACGTCGCTGTCGATGAGCTGATGAGTGAACGTGTCCTCGATGCCGACACAATGTTCAAGCAGCAGAACGACCTCGACGAGTGCTGCCTTGGCAACTTCCTCGACCGCCCTCATAGAACGCAGTTCGCCCAGGCACTGCACGGCGACGATGAGGCCGTGCGGCGGTGCGGCGAACTCGTTGACAGGCCACGGCCGGTCCACCTCCAGCAGCCGCCGGGCGATCTCACCCACGTGGTGCTCAGCCAACACGGAGGCGAGCAACCGCAACACCTCACGCCAGCTCGTATCCCCACACCGCTCCACGAACAGCGCGACGACGTCGTCCAACGTGATCGACTGCTCGCGCTGGAACCGCCGCACCACCGCATCAGCGCAGAAGAACTCCAGGAACGCCCGGTGCACGAAGCTGTACAGGTTCGGCCCGAACCGGCTGAGGATGAAGTTCCGGTGCTGGAACTGGTCGATGATGACCGTCGCCACGATCTTCGCGTCGGCCGGATTGCGGGCGTAGGTCTCGACCAGGTAGTCCTCGAAGAGCCGTTGCAGGTCCTCGCGGTGCACGTAGTTGCCCGTCGAGCCGTCCGCCCCGGTCTGCATTCGCCAGGCCAGCCGGCGCAGCAGCTCGCGCTTGTCGTCCTCGTCGATGTAGTCGGCCGCGACGCGTCGTTCCCGGAGCTGCCGTTTGATGTCCCAGTGCTGCACAAGGACTCTGGCGGCGTGGTCGTAGACCTTCCACCGTTCTCTGGGGAGGGTCTGGTGCTTGCCGATGATCGCGAGGATGGTCAGCAGCAGCGGGTTGCCCGCGAGGTCCCCGATCGGCCGGGACTCGCGCACGGCTTCCAGCAGGCGGTCGCGTCGTTGGGCCGCCTCGCCCGGGCGGTCGTGCAAGGCGAGCGTGTACCAGCTGCCCAGGAAGTCGGCGATCTGGTCGGCGTCGAGGTCCTGCAACGTGTGGTGGACGAAGCCCGCGTCGGTGAGGCGGCGGGAGTGGTAGCCGTCCACGCGGGACGTCACGAGCACCCGGACGCCGGGGTAGCGGTCGGCGAAGCTCGCGATCTCCTTCGTGGCCTCCTCCCTGCGGCCCGGGTCGAAGATCTCGTCCAGGCCGTCGAAGACGACGAGTGCCGCGCCGCCCGCCTCCAGGTACGGCTCCAGGTGCCGGCGGGCGATGCCGAGGGTTTGGGTGGTCGCGAGCTCGTCGAGGAACTCCAGGATCGTGCGGCACGATCCCGCTTCTCGTGCCGCCGCGTACTGCCGCAGCTCCACCAGCAAGGGGAGGGTTCCGGCCAGCGGGGTGAGGCGGCGGCTCACGCCGGCGAGGTCGAGCACCGCGAACCTCGCCAGGGTCGACTTGCCCGCTCCTGGATCGCCCAGCACCACGACGTGGCGGTCGGCTCCCATGACCACGTCCAGCACGGGACGTTGTGGCTTGGCGCGGTACGACTCCTGTGCCGCTCGCAGGTCCGCCAGGTCGACGCCCTCCGGCAGTGCGGCCTCGTCGATCTCGCCTTCCGCCTGGAGCCGTTGGAGCAGCTCGGGTGGCAGCTTCACCGGTGGCGGGTCCTCGCGGACGTGCTGCTCGACGAACACCTGCTCCAGCAGGATCTGCAGGTACTCCTCGCGTTCCGGCGGGGTGAGAGCGTCCAGGTCGAGGCGGCCGTACTCCTTCTGCAGCCGCCGGTAGTACGCCGTCACGACGGCCGGGTCGAGCTGGTCGAGGCGCCGTGCCGGGTCGTCCGCGGAGGTCATGTGGCGGTGCAAGGCGGTCGCGACCTCGATGCCGAGGTCCGCGGCGACGCGGAAGTGGCTCGGGGTGTGGCGTTCTGCGAGCTCGGCCCGCAGCGTCTCGATCGCCTCAGGATCGCGGTCCATGAAAGGACGTGGCCAGGACGCGTTCTCGTCCAGCATGAAGATCAGGCACGGCTTGTCCGCGTCGATCGCGGCCCGGTACTCCAGCTCCGTGATCGACAAACCACCGTGGCCCTCCGGCACGTGGCCGTAGCGCCAGGCGAAGATGCCGAGGTAGACGTCGCACGAACGAACGTCCCGCAGGCACACGTCGACGGGCCGGTCGGGCTCGGCGACGTAGTACTCCATCGTGACGTCGTCGATCTGCAGGCGCCGGAGGGTCCGGTGCACGACCTCCCGGCACTCCTGCAGATCGAGAAACGTCGACGACACGTAAACCCGCATGTGACCTGTCCCCAGGAGGTTCGCGGTACCGACTGGTACCTGCTCCCGATCACATCGCGGTCCGGCCGTGCCGGGTTACCTCACTCACCCGAACGGCGGCCGGACGATCACCGTTGGTTCAGCCCGTAGGCGCGGATGATCGTTTGATCGACGGTGTTGCCCGAAGCGTCCTGGGCCTGTGCCTTGAGCGACACGAACTTCGCGTCCTTCGGGTGCGCGACCACCGCCAGCCACTGGTCCCGAGAACGGACCAGGTGCACCGGCTGCCACGTGGCACCGTCGTCGTACGACACCTGCACCGCGGGCTTGCGGAGTTGCGAGAGATCAGTGGAACCGTTGCGCTGCACGTAGACGGGGAACGTGAACGGCCGCCCCGCCTCAGTGCGGTTGTGGTCGTCCAGCGACGGGGCGAACCGCACGGCCAGCAGCGGCAGAGGCGCGTTGTCCCAGCCCGGCACCGTGTCGGACTTGAACGTCCAGTCCGCGCTGACGGAGGTCGACAGCTCGGACAGGCCGGTCCTGGTCGCCTCCGCGTGGAACTCGTACGTGGCCGGACCGGAGGGCACGGTGCCGTTGAAGGCTCCCGTGTACTGCGTGTCGGACAGCACAGTTCCGTTGCGGGACAACACACTGCGGGCAGTGGTGGTGCTCGATGTGCCGTAGTGCGTCGAGCTCTGGTCGGTGAACATCGGCACGTTGAGGAACATGTAGTCGCGTCGTCGGGCCGCGAACTGGTAGGGGTGGGACGGGATCTCCGGGAACGCCGGGCCGAACACCGCGGCGTTCCACTTCTCCGTGTGGTGGCCCGGTGTGAACGACCGGGGCGTCGCCGAGTCCTGCCTGGTCGCGGGCGGGATCGGGTTCGCGCCGTCGAACTCGGTGAACGAGCCCGACCACGGCGTGTTCGGCGTGTAGTACTCGGTCAGCCGCATCGGCTGCTTGCCCCTGGCCACCCAGTCGCGTTCGGCCGTGGCCGTCGGACTGCCGTGGGAGGACGCCTGCGAGTGCACCACCGCGAGCGACCGGTCCGAGATCACCGGGCGCAGGTCGGAGGGCACGGTGCCGGGAGTCGTGTGCGTCAGGTGGTACAGGTACGGGGTGCCGAGGAACGTGCCGTTGCCGTCCGGCTCGGCCAGCACCGCGACCGACGTGTAGTTGAACTTGCCCGGCGCGGACGTCTTCGCGGGTCGCACCAGGAGCCCGTCGAAGTCGCGCAGGTCCCTGATCACGCCGGTGACGCCCCACTTGGTGTTCAGCAGGAACTGCAACTGCGCCACGCCCGGCTTCGCGTTGGGTTTGTCGAGCTTGAACCCGGGCTCCGCGCCGTCTCTCGCGTCGTTCACCAGCACACCGTTGCCGGTGACCGTGAAGGCCGGTTCGACGATCTGCGTCAGCTTCGGGTACGGACCGTCCTGGATGGTCGCTTCGTAGTAGTAGGTGCCCTTGGGCAGCCGCTGCACGATCCTGCCCGAGGGATCCCAGCTGTAGTACGCCTTCGGCCGGTCGTGGGAGACGAACCTGTAGTGGTACTGGTCGGTCGGTGCGCCGTTGCGGCCGAGGAAGCTCAGGTCGATCTCGACGGTCTCGATCTCCTTGGTGAAGCCGATCGGCGTGCGCACGGACACCGTGCCGTCGGAAGCGAGGAGGGTTCCGCTGTAGAGGCCGTCCGGTGAGTCCAGCGACGTCGTCACGGTGAGGGTCGCCGTCGTCTCACCGCCCGCGGGCACCACGATCGTGTTCGGCGACACGGCGGCCATGCCCGCGACGGCGGGTTTGCCGGACGGGTCGGTCAACGCGGCCGTCAGCGTGAGCGTCCGTGCGGCAGGTCCGTCGTTCCGGTAGGTCACGGTCTTCACGATCGCCGGGTCGTCGGTGTGCGGCCAGGTCGCCGTGCCGAGGCTCAGCGACGCGGGTGCAGCCGTCACCGGCTGGGTGACCGCGCGGGCGACGTCGACCCGTCCCGCGCCCTGCTGGTACACCGTCAGGGCGTCGTTCGGGCGAGCACTGTTCATCAGGGCGGACTTCAGCTGCGCGGCGGTCCAGTCCGGGTGCTGCCCGGCGAGGATCGCCGCCGCGCCCGCGACGTGCGGGGTGGCCATCGACGTGCCGGACAGGGCGATGTGCCTGTCTCCCACCGGACTGCCGATCCAGCCGCCTGCCGCCCGCGCGGCGACGATGTCGACGCCCGGTGCGGTGATGTCCGGCTTGACCGCGCTGTCGCCCGTGCGCGGTCCTTGGGAGGAGAAGTCGGCGAGCTGGTCCTGCCGGTCCACCGCTCCCACGGTGAGCGCGAGGTCCGCGGAACCGGGGGTGCCGATCGACTCGGCGCCGGAGTTGCCCGCCGCCACGACGAACAGCGTGCCGGTGTCGGCGCTGATGCGGTTGAGCGCCTGCGACATCGGGTCGGTGCCATCCGTGGGATCGCCACCGAGGCTGAGGTTCACCACGTCGGCCTTCGCGGCCGCCGCCCATTCCATGGCCGCGATGGCGTCGGACTCGGACCCGTAACCGTTGGCGTCAAGAACCTTGCCCACCAACAGCTTCGCGTCCGGTGCGACGCCGCGGTACCGGCCCTCGCCGGTGACGGTCGCGGCGACGTGCGTGCCGTGGCCGTTGCGGTCGTCGGTGCCGGAATCGCTGCCGGTGAAGTCCTTCGCCTCGACCACGGCCCCCGCGAGGTCCGGGTGCGTGGCGTCGATCCCGGTGTCCAGCACGGCGACGGTGATGCCGTTGCCGGTGTGCCCGGCCTGCCACGCCTGCGGTGCGCCGATCTGCGGAACGCTCTTGTCGAGCGAGGCCTTCACCCTGCCGTCCAGCCAGATCCGCTCGCCGCCCGCGGTCCGCAGTCCGGAGAGGAACGACGCCGACTTGTCCGCCTTCACCGCCACAGCGCCGATGCTCGGCAACGCCCGGCCGCTCAGCGTGGCCGAGACGCCCTGCACGATCAGCGGAATCGCCGGGCTGGACGCGTCGTCGTAACCGGACCGCACGAGTTCGGTGATGTTGAACAGGCGCGGGTCGAGCTCTCGCGACGACAGCCGCCGTTCCACGTCCGACGGCACGACGTGCAGGTCACCCAGTTCGTCGAGGTACTGCCGGAAGGAGACCCGCTCGCGTCCGCCCCCAGGACGGACGCGAGCGCGGTCGCCCTCGACCGACACGTGATCACCGGTCAGCAGGGTGATCCCCGCACCCGGTGGTGCCGGTGCCGCAACCGCCGGAACGGTCACAACGCTCAACGCGGCCACCGTGACGAGGGCAGCCGACAGCCAGATTCGTCTTCTCACACCAAATCTCCCCAGGTTTGTTGAGCGACAACAGGTCAGCGGTCGATCCGCAACCTCCGGTACAGCTCGACCGGGTCTCCGTCGGGCAGATGGACCTGCGAACGGACACCGGAGGGCTCGACGACCGCCAGGTACTTGTTTTCCAGACGCGCTTTCTTGCCGTCGACCTCGGTGGTGAACGTGCTGTCGGGGGCGCCGTCGGCGCTCGCGATGGTCACGCTCGCATCACCCTGATATTCCAGGCCCGCCCTCCAGTGGAATCCCATCTCCTCGATGTAGAGCCTCGTGGTCCGGCCCGGCGGGCTGGTCAGGTGGAACGGAACACGGACGTCCTCCTCGCCGACGCGGACACCGTTCACGACGTCGAGGAGGAGATCCTTGGGGTTGTCCGCGTTCTGCACCGCGACCTCGATCAACGCCCCCGGCGCGTACTGCCACCGCAGCGCGAAGTCCCGTGCGGTGATGCGCACCGCGTTCCACTCCACGTCCCGGCCGTCGGGCGGATCGGTGCGGTAGAGCCACCGGTGATCCACCTGGGCGGCGTCGACCGCGAAGTCCCTGTCGCTGCCGGAGAGTTCCATGTCGCGGCCGGCGGTCACCATCCGCAGCTCGACCTTCCACGACCCGTTGGTGACCCACTGCCGGTGCCACTCAGGCGTGGTCTCGAGGATGCTCTGGGTGACCTCGCCGGGCAGCCAGCCGAACGAGGCGTACTTCTTGTCGGGCTCGAACACCTTGCTGAACCCAGGTGCCGGCAGCGGGACCGCGGGTTCCTTCTGCGCGGCGGGCGTGAAGACCAGCGCCGACGCGACGAGACAGGCGACCACGGCCGACGCCGCGCCCACCGCCCACGCCGTCCGCCGGCGCCGCACGATCCGCGTGCCGGACCGCACGGCCAGCTCGACATCGACCCGAGCGGGAGGCGCCGGTGCCGACGCGGCGTCATCCAGCAACGTTCGCAAGTAGTTCATCGGCTTTCCCTCCCAACGCCTTGCGCAGGGCCTGAAGCCCCTTGCTCGTCTGGCTCTTCACCGTGCCCTTGGTGCAGCGCAACGCCGTCGCAGTGTCCTCAACGGACAGATCGCAGTAGTAGCGCAGCACCAGCGCGGCCCGTTGTTTCGGCGGTACGGCGAGCAGGGCGTGCCGCACCGCGAGAGTGGTGACGGAGTCCTCCGCCTCGATCGCCCGGTCGGCCGCCGCGTCGTCCAGGCGCACGTTGCGCGACCACGCCGAACGCCGCTCCTTGAGGAACACGCGCGTCAGCACCGTCCGCGCGTAGCCGTCGATGTTGTCGGCGGCGCGCGCCCTGTTCCAGTGCACGAACAACTGCGTGATCGCTGTCTGCACGACGTCGTCGGCCCGGTGCCAGTCCTGGCACAGCAGGTACGCGAGCTTGCGCAGCCACGGCATCCGTGACCGCACGTACTCGACGTACGCGGCCTGCTCGTCCACTCTCACGATGACCTGATGCTCGCAGAGCACCGGAAGGTTGCCCGCGACTTTTGGATGATCTGCTACACCGGCTGAAGGGGGTTCGCCCGCGTCCAGTCGTCGACGTGGAACGGGGACGTGCCGGACGCGCTCGCCGCGTGCACGACCACCTCGGCGGGCAGCGGTCCGTCGATCAGCCCGAGTCGGTCGCGGTAGTCCGCCGAGAACGCCTCGGCGACCTCTCCGGCGGTCAGCCCCGGCACGTAGTCGGCCAGGCCCGCGATGGAACTGTGCCGCAGGTCGTAGCCGAGCGCCTCGGACACGTCCACGATCACCGCGCGCACCCGGTCCGAGACGGTGACCTGCACGACCGTGCTGAACAGGGACCCGGTGGCGGTGACCCGTTGAGCCGACCCCACGACCTTCGCGGTGCCGCCGACGTTGATGCTGAACTCGCCGGGGCAGTACTCGCCGTCGACCTCACCGACACGGGCGTCGACGCCACCGAACGCGCGCAGCACCCGAACGTGGCTCTCGGCGTTCGCGGCGAAGGTCGCGCTCCCCGCGTGCCGGATGCCGGTGGTGCGGTCGAGATGGTCGATCACGACGGCACCGCTGTCGTAGGCGACCATCCGCCCGCCCGGCGACCGGACCACCGGCTCGAACCCCGCCGCGCGCGCCACCTCGGTGGCGGCGGCGATCCCCGGTGAGCGGAGGTCGCGGCCGCTGAAGGCGACGGTGGGACCGTTCGGCACGTAGACGTGGACGAGCTCCGACCACGTGGCGCTGGGTGAGCGCAGCAGCAGGGCCGGGGTCACCAGCTCCGAGACGGCGGAGCCGGTGCTTCCGGACACCAGCAGGCGGGTGTTCGCGGTGGGCACGCGATCATTCTCGGCCACGGCCTCGTCAGGGACAGGGCGGGAACAACTTCCGGGTGCCGGGCCCGGTGTACGCGGCACGGTCCGAGAACCGGCACCCGAACGCCGGCGCGGCCACCGCGGCACGGTCACCGATCGCGTCACCAGCGGGTTTCGTCCTGCGGTCCACCCACGTCACGAGGTCGTTCCACGCCGCACCGACCTCGGCAGGCGAGAACTCGCAGTGGTCCACCGTGCGGATCGCGCGCTGCACCAGCCACTTCGACTGACCGTTTCGGGCGACGTCGGACCGGTACTCCTGTTCCATCGAGAACGGCACGAAGAGGTCGCCCAGACCGTGCAGCGACAGCACCGGGACCCTCGGCCTGCCCGCGATCCTCGGCACCTCGGTCAGTGCGGGGGAGAGGCGGGACCGCCAGTCGCGCGGTGCCACCCGCTGCACCTCGCGGTTGAGGTCGACCGGCGAGTTCGGCTGGTAGCGGGTGCCGAGGTTGGTCGCCAACCGGCCGGGATCACGCGAGAGCGGGGCGTTGTCGTCGGGTGGTGCGGCGAGGCTGAAGAGGAAGTCCTTCCAGAACGCGAAGGCGGGCGTCGCGCCGGGGCGTGGTCCGCCGCTGCGTTCGACGACCACCGAGCGGAACTGGGCGCCGCGGTCCGTCACGGTGTCCTGGCCGCCGGGGACGAGCTTGGTCAGGCCCAGTTTCTCCTGGATGCGCGGCACGACGGTGGTGAGGTAGTCGGCAGGCACCGGGTAGGCGCGTTCCCCGGCGAGCGCCTGCGCCGTCAGCTGGTAGTCGAGGAAGAAGTCGAACAGCTCGTGATCGCCCATCACGCCGCACATCGGCAGCGCGCCGTCGTAGAAGCCGGGGTACTGCTCCAGCGAACGGCCGATGACGTGACCGCCCATCGACACGCCCGCGATGAGGACCTGCTTCGGCTTCGCGACCAGCGTGCCGAAGTGCTTCGCGAGGTCGTGCGTCGCCTGGACGCCGGCGCGGACGTCGTAACCGTTGCCGTAGTAGGAGGACGCGGCCCAGGCGTATCCCTGGCCGAGCATCCGGGTGCGCAGGCCGTACGCGGGCGGGTCCACGGTGAGCACGGTGCCGGTGCCGCGGTAGCCGTGTGCCCACATGGCCAGCCGGCCGTTCCACTTCGCGGGCACCTCGACGATGTACGCGGAGTGCTGGTGGATGCCCTGCAGCACCTTCGTCGGCTGCCCGTCGACGATCTCCGGTTTCAGCGGCGGGTTGCTGACGGTGTAGCCGGGCAACGGCTGGTCACCGGGAACACCGGGCGCGGCGAGCGCGGGCGCACCACCCGCGAGAAGCACCAGCGCCAGCAACGAGATCACGAACCGTGGTCGCATGCCCCACCTCCGTCGTTCATTCCACCCCGGCGGAGTCGTCCCGGCCACCCTTCCATCGGCTGGACAACACGCTGACGCACACGCCCGCCACGGTGATCACCAGGCACAGCCAGGCGAACCAGTCGCCCAGCCGCGTGTACGGCGTGGCCCCGGGACCCGCAGGCAGGTCGGCGACGACCGTGGTGAAGGTGCCTTCTCCACCGGTGTGGGCCTCGGCCACGATCCGGCCTGTCCCGTCGGACACCATGAGCGCACCGGACCGGCCGGACCAGGCCACGCCCAGCCCGTTCTCCACGCCGCGCAGGGACGCGACCCGCGCGTGCTGCCACCCGTTCACCTTCTCGTCCGCGGCCGGGATCGCCAGCGTGCGGGCACCGGCGGCCGCGTAGTCACGACTCGGGCGGGCGAGGTTGACCTCCCCGCAGATCTGCACCCCCGCGCCCGCCGCGTAGACGAGTTCACGCGCCTGGTCCCGGACGTACGCGACGGGCGAACCACCGTTCGCTGGGATGGCCAGCGCGGTGTTGAGCCTCGCGCTCCCGGACCGCCGCACGTACCCGACCACGACGTCGGCGCCCCGGTCGCGTGCCGCGGTGGTGAGCGGGCTGACCAACGACGGCAGGCTCGCGTCGTCGACCCCGAACTCGCCCTCTGGCAGCACGACGAGTCGCACGCCCTGCGGCAACGCCGAGATCCGCTCTGCGTAGGCCTGGATCAGCCGGTCACCCTCCGCCGTCCCGACCTCCACGGCCCAGTGGCCCTGGTTGGGTGCGATGAGCGCGACCCGTTGCGACGGCCCGGTCTCGCCCGCCAGCCGGACGATCCCGAAGCCCAGCACGCCGATGACGACCACGGCCACCGCCGCGCCGGTCCGCCACCGGTGCACCGTCGAGCCGGCCACCGCCGCGATGCCTGCGGGCACCAGCAGCAGAACGAACTCGACACCCCAGAACCCGGTGACCGACGCGATCTGCAGCACCACCGGCAGGTCGCCCATGCTGTTGGCCGGAGTGCCCATCACCCCGGTCGGGTTCGTCAACGCCACCAGGTACAGGGCTCCGGTCCACACGGCGGGCGCGGCCACCGCGGCGAGCAGCGGCTGACCCCGCAGGAGCAGGGCGCGGAACAGCAGCACCGCGGCCGTCAGCGTCACCGCCGTGCCCGCGCTGATCCCCAGCGCCATCGGCAGCGGAACGTCGGTGGAGTGCAGGGAATGCGCCCAGTTGTTCGCGGACCCCAGCACTCCCGCCAGGAACGCGGCGGCCGCGGCCGATCGTGCGGACACTCCGGGCGCCAGCAGCAGCACCGGCAGGGGAGCGAGCCAGGTCAGCGCGGGGATCGGCGTGAACCCGGTGCCGAAGAAGTACAACAGCCCCGAGCACAACGCGGCCGCCGGCGGTTTCCAGCCCACCGGAGATTCAGTTGCCACGGGGACCGAACGCGTGCCCGAGAACTGCGTGCGACACGCTGCTGCCGAGCCGGTGCCCGTCCCTGGTGGCGAAGCGGTAGTGCACCCCGGCCCAGACCCTCGCCTGGTCCAGTTCGGCCGTGGCCGAGGAGAGGCTGCGGTAGTGGCGGGTGGTGCCGGAGTCGGTGCTGTGGGCGCTGAACGACAGGTCGTCGCGGCCGAAGAACGTGCGCAGCGCCGTCGTCGTGGCGGCGGTGAAGCAGGCGTGCCCCGACGGGTACTCCGGCGACGGCGCGGTGGTCCGCAACGGGGCCCAGGCCGGATCGGGCTCGGTGGCGGGGTTGCCGTCGGTGCCGGCGAGCGGGACCGCGGTCACCGGGCGCCAGAAGTGCCAGCGCTTCTTCTCCTGGTAGCAGGCGATGAGCGTGTCGGCGGCGGCCACGTCCACCATCGCGAACATGCGGGCCGTCTGCAGCGTGCCGAGCCGGTGGGTCGTGGCGAGCTGACGTTTGATCGCCCATTCCACCAGACGCGGGTCGTCCCACCAGATCGCCGCTTCGGTCTGGTCCGGCGCGCGGGTCGTGCTGGTGGCCGAGCCGAGCGACTTGACCTCGCTGAAGTCGCGGGCCCACGCCGAACTGCTCAGGGCCGGCGGGCCGGGGACGCGGTACGGCTTCGGGTCCACCACGAACGGCTTCAGGGTGGCGAACCAGGCCCCGGTCTGGAGGAATCCGGGCGGGGTCGGCCGCCACTGGCCGGGCGCGGTGCCGACGGGCCAGGTCGCGTCGGAGAACGCGCCGTCGTCGCGCCGGGCGTTGATCATGGCCGTCGCGGCGGCCTCACCGACGGCGATCCCGCCGCGTTCGGAGGGGCCGTCGGGGATCGCGGCGAGCGACTCGTCGTACCGGGCCCGCAGGGAATCGGCCTGGGAGGGGAAGAGCCAGACGAGCGTGCGGTAGGCCGCGGTGGCGACGGCTGCCGGAGTCGAGTCACCGGGCCGGGTGCGCGGGGCGACGAGGTACGGCTCGTACGGGGTGCCGGCGATCGCGTTGACCGCGTCGTACACCGCGCCCTGCACGATCGCGAAGCTGCGCGCGGTCGCGGTCGGCGACTGCCTGGCGACGTCGAAGATCGCGGTCTCGGCGTGGACGTTCCAGGTGATGACAGCGTTCTGGCGAGGTGTGTCGGCCTGCGCCGCAGGGGCGGACACCACCGAAAGCACGGTCAGAACAGTTGCGGCACATATTTTTCCGGGCTCAGAAATACGACGTGTCATGGAATCCCCCAGTGGTGAACCGTTCCACGAAGGTTCCAGTGTCCAGCGGTTGTGCGGCACGGGCAACAAGCTTTGCCGGGCAAGCACTTGCTCCGAACGCGCGATCAGCCCGACAGCTCCCGGATCTCCTGGTCGCTCAGCTCGAACGTCAACGCTCCCGCGTTCTCCGCCGCCTGCCTGCCGTTCTTCGCACCGGGAATCGGAAGCACGCCGGGCTGCTGGACGAGCCACCGCAACGCTATCTGCGCGGGCGTTCTGCCGTGGGTCTCGGCCAGGCGCCGCAGCACGGCGTTGACCCGGCCGAGCTCGGCCAGCGCCGCCTTGCCGCGGAACGGCGCCCGGTACCGGCGCCAGCCCGCGGGCCGGTGCTCGGCGTCGTACTTGCCGGTGAGCGCACCGGAGGCGAGCGGCATGTAGGCGATGAGCGTGACTCCGAGCTCCCGGCACGCGGCCAGCACGCCGTCGGTCTCCGGCTCGCGGTGCAGCAGCGAGTACTGGACCTGGTTGGAGGCCAGCGGAATGCCACGCTCGGCCAGTGCGGCGTGCGCGGTCCGCATCTGCTCCGCGGAGAAGTTGCTGACGCCCACGGCCCGCACCTTGCCCGCCGCCACCGCGTCGGCCATCAGGTCCATGAGCCGGGGGATCGGCATCCAGCGCACCGGGAAGTGGACCTGGTACAGGTCGATCACCTGGCGCCGCAGCCGGGAGAGGCTCGCGTCGAGCGTTTCGGGCAGGCTGTCGGCGCGGGCGAAGAACTTGGCGGGGAACTTGGTCGCGACGAGCACGTGCTCATCGCCTTCGGTGAGCTCTCCCAGACGTTGCTCGGACACACCGTCGCCGTACATCGCCGCGGTGTCGAAGAGGTTCACACCGGCCGCGAGACTGACCTGGTACGCCTCGCGCTGGTCGCCGAGGCCGCTGGTGGGGCCGTAGGCGTTGCGGGCAGGGTTCATCCGGGGCGCTCGCGTCATGTCTCCCCACACCATGACGCCGACGCCCAGCGGCGGCACCTTCACGCCTGTGCGTCCCAGCTCACGGGCCGGGACTGGACCACTCTCGGTCACAAGGACAGTGTGCGCCCCGATCGGCGTCGCCGCCGGGTCAGGCGTGCGTGGTGCGGGTCGCTGTGGTCAGGCGCCCGAACGCGGAGTCAGCCGCCGTGCTCAGGCGCCGAACCCCTCCACCGCCTTGGTCAGCTCGCCGACCGTCTCGACCAGCGGGGCCACGGGTTTGACCATGTTGGTGAGCCGCTCGAGGGTCCGCGCGATCACACCGCGGTCGGGTTCTGGCGAGTCCAGCTCGTCCTGCAGTTCCTCGGCGACCGCCTCGGCCTCGTCGGGGATCTCCGCACGATGGCGTTCCAGCAACGTCATCAGCTCGGTGATCAGCTCGCTGTTCTGCGGCGAGGCGGTGAAGGTCAGGCCGTGGCTGACCGCGCGGGCGTGCGGGCCGACGGCCTGGTTGCCGACGTTGCTGACCCCGCCGGACTGCTGGATGCCGTAGTTCGGTGAGCTTTCCGGCACTGGTTTCCCTTCTGTCACGCCGGTTTCCCGGCGGCGGGCTCGGGCGCGGGGACCTGCACCGTGGCGGTGGCCTCGCTGCCTACGGCCTGGTTGCCGACGTTGCTGGTCCCGCCGGTCTGGATGATGCCCTGGTTGAGGATCGTCATCTGACGGTTGCGGAACTCCGCCGTGTCCACGCCGTGCTCGTCGAGGAAGTCCAGCAACGCGGCCAGCACGTGCCGTTCGACCAGCTTGAGGTGCTTGGCGGCGTCGGTCTTCTGGAAGTAGTTGTGGTAGTTGGCATCCGTCGCCTCCTCCCGGACGCTGAACCGGGCGCCGTAGTTGTAGCCGAGGTCCTGCCGGGCGATCGCCCGCTCCACGGCACGACGTCGTTGCCAGCGCCACCGGAAGGTGAGGTCGCGCACCACGCGGACGGGTGCGCGCGGCACCGCGCTCGCCACCCCGCTCGCCGCTCTGGCCAGCAGCCGGCCGATCGCGCCCGCGGTGAGCAACGGGCTGATCCGGTCCACGTCGTGGTACTGCTGCCACAACGGGCCCAGCACGGTCCGGTCGCACTGCAGGTAGAGCAGGCGGCCGTCGGTGGAGAAGTGCAGGAACGTGCTGGCGACCACCTCACCGCCCCACGACGGGACCTGCGCGCACAGGTAGTGCCTCGCCGACCCGTGCGGGCGGGCGGCGAGCCGGGCCAGGTCGTCGGCGGGCAGGTGCTGCCGGGGAGTCTCGTCGCGTTCGGGCAGCAGCGCCGGGTGCATCGTGAGCGCGTTGCCGCTGACGAACGCCCGCTCGGTGAGAACGAGCCCCGGCAGTTCGTCGGGCTCCGCGCCGATGGCCGCCAACCGGTCCCGGACGTGGGTCACGAGTTCGGCGATGTCGAGCGGCACCACGTTGTCGTCGTCGGCAGTGGAGTCACAGCGCAGCGACGGCAGCGCGAACGACCAGGTCGACACGAGTGATCCGTGGCCGATGAACGGGGTGAAACCGTCGTAGATCGTGACGTTGCCGCCTTCGGCTTCGTCGATCGCCGCCAGCCGGTCGGACAACCACGCCTGTCCGGACGGCAGCGGTGGCGCTGCATCCGGGCTGAACTCGGCTCGGGTGAGCAGGTTCAGCAACGTCAGGCGGTTCTCCCATTCGTGCCACACCATCAGCGCGTACATCACGAGGCCCACCAGCAACGCGAGCCACGGCAGGCCGACGAGCCACTCGGCGACCGGCGGTTCCGGGTGCGGGGTTCGCCGCGTCGGCTCCGGCGCGGTGCCGAGTGCCGACACGATCGCCACGGAGAACAGCAGCATCGCGGCGAGCACGATCAGGGCGAACACGACGTCGCGCAGCCTGCGGGACGTCCCGGCGCGCCGGGCGAGACTGCCGCCGACCGGCACGATCACCAGCAGCGCGAGGATTGTCCACAGTGGGGACAGGACGAGCGCCGCCACGGCGGCCGCGAGGAGGCACCAGTCCCGCACCCTGCGTTGCCGGGCCGCGTCCAGCGCGTGCAGCAGAACCGGGCGCAGCGCGAACCCGATCGACGGCGCCGCCGCGTGCAGGTCGTCGTTCAGCAGCGCCTTGGTCATCCGCTCGGCGAAGCGCTCGTCGGTCCTGGTCGCGACGCACAGGTACCGCGTCGTGTCGTCGGGGGAGAAGGCGGTTGGCTGGCTCATGGATCCCCTTCACCAGAACGACTTCGGCGGGGTGGCACGGCGTTCCTCCTCGGTGGGAGCCCTGGACTGCCCGGCCGCGAGGGCGGCGAGCACCACACCGAACACCACCCCGAACGTGGCCGACGAGCCGAGCTGGCCCAGGAAGAACTCCTCCGGCCGGGCGCCGTCGATGAACGGGAGGGAGTCGTCCGTGGTCAGCACGGTCACCGCCACCAACGCGGAGGCCAGCCCGGCGGTCGCCGCGCTGAGGGTCGTCACGCCCACGGTGGTGACGAACCGGCCGAGGCCGCCCGCGCTGCCGCTGACCCAGCGCGACACCCTGGGCAGCCCCGCGACGGCCAGCGCGACGAACAGCACCGTCCGCAGGTTCGCGAACCAGAACAGGAAAGGGCCGACGCGGTCGACGTCCACGTGCCATCTCGGATAGGAGAACAGCACGTTCGTGAGCCGGATGGCCGACTCCACGTCGGACACGGCGAGGGTGAGCTCCTGGTTCAGCCAGGGGTTGCCGATCAGCAGGACGTAGCCGACGACGACGGCGACGGCCGGTGTGAACAAGCGCGGTTGGTGAGGCTCCCCCTGTCCTGCCACATCAGCAACCTAGATCCTCGGCCGGTGCCGTGGCGACGGCCAACCGGCGTAGGTGGCTCACCGCCCGCGGGTCAGCAGGCCTTCGCACGTCCGCACCAGCACGCGGCACGCGTCCGCGGACTTGCGGCCCAGCATCGGGTTCTCCGCGTGTGCCTGCCAGCGGCGCAGTGCGGCGAACGCGGTCTGCCGCACCTCGGCGGCGACGGCGTCCGGCGCCAGGCCCAGCCGGGTCGCCGGGGCGATGCCCTCCTCGCCCAGCAGACGTTCCGCCTCCGCGACCATCGGCCGGGGCAGGGCCACGACGCCGGACCGCAATGCCGACAGCAAACGGAGTTCGGTGAACTCGTGGGTCCCGGCGAGGATCCGTTCCACTTCGCCGGCCAGGCGCCCGCCGCCCGAGGTGCGCACGACCCGGTCCAGTGCCAGCAACGCCGACCGGGCCTTCAACAGGTCACGGCGCTCGCTGAACTGCGTCTGCAACACCCGTTGCAGGTCCCGGAGTCCGCTGCGCGTCACCAGTTCGTCGGCCAGTGCCGCCTGCGACCGGACGCCCTGCCGGATCAGCGTCACCGCCAGCCGGATGCCGAACACGCCGAACCGGCGCAGCAGCGCGGTCCTCTCCTGCGAACCGGAGGTGAACCGGTCCGCCGAGAGCAGCGACGACTCCAGCGACTCCCTGGGCTCGGCCGCCAGTGCCGACAGAGCCACGAACTCGGCCTGCGTCAGCGTCCGCCCGGCCATCGCGACCAGGCCCGCGACGGCGATCACGTTCTGGGCCAGGCCGTGCAGTTCGGGTGCGGAGCGGTAGCGTGCCGCGATGGCACGGGCCGAGATCATCGCGTCGACCCTGCCGCCGGCGATCTCGTCGGCGCGGGAGATCACCGCGACGGTGTTGACGGCGGCCGCGCGGGCGACGCCCTGATCGCGGAACGACTCCAAAAAGGACGCATCCGCCGAGTGCAGGTGCTTCATCAGGTACACCACGGCATCTGCCTCGGTGGGCGTCTCGTCGTCCGGTGTCAGGAACCGCACCGCCCGCGCCGAGTTCTCGGCCGTCAGGGAAGCGATGCCCGGCGTGTCGATCAACGTGGTGTGCCGCAGGCTCTGCGACGGCCAGTCGACGACCAGCCGGTTGACGGCCGCACCGCCGAGGTCCATCGACAGGGCACCGTCGCGGCGGACCACCGGCAGTGAGACCGGGCTCCCGGCCACGGGATGCAGCACGACGCGCGGTGAACGCCCGTCCTGGTACCAGGTGACGACGCGCGTGCACTCGCCGGCGTCGGTCGGCGCCAGCGAGTCGCCGACCAGCGCGTTGAGCAGGGTGGACTTGCCCGCCTTGACGCGTCCGGCGATCGCGACGCGCAGCGGTGAGTCCAGGCGGTCCAGCTGGCCGCGCAGGAAGTGGGCGGCGCGCGGCTGGTCGCGGTAGGCGTCGACCGCGAGGGACAGCACGCGGCGGACCTCGTCGGTGATCACGAGGTCACCTCCGCACGGACCTTCTCCAGCACCGCCAGTTCCGCGGCGATCTCCTTCAGCCGGGCCGAACGGTCCGCCGAGGAGGCCTTCACGGACTTCTGCGCCGACTGGATCGACTCCTGCAGCGAGCGCTTGAGCTGCTCGGCCAGCGCGGTGAAGTGGTCGCGCAGGTCGCGTTGCATCGCGCGGAGCACGTCGCGGGACTCCTTGCCGGCGTGGAACGTCACGTCGTCGACGTAGCGGCGCAGCGCGGTCTTGGCGTCGTTCTGGCGGCGCTGGACGATGCGTTTCCGCTCGTCGCCGATGGTCTTGCCGCCCAGCAGCACCGCGGCGCCGATGGAGATCGGGTTGATCAGCGACAGCCCGATCGCGGAGCCGAGCAGCCCGAACATCAGCAGACCCGAGTAACCGCCGCGCAGACCGCTCAGCAGCCTGCCGCCCACGCCGTACTTCTCGTCGGAACGGACCTCGAGCGCACGCACCGACCGCAGCGGGTCGCCGGACGACGTCTGCAGCGACGGCAAGGTCTGTTCGCGTTCCGAGTCGAAGTGCTCGGCCACGCGCCGGGCCAGCCAGCGGGCGCGCTGGGTCGCCCAGACGGAGTTCGCCGAGACGGCCGACGCGGCGGCGTCCTGCACCCACTTCGTGAACTGGTCCCAGATCTTCGTCGGATCACCGTCCATGATGGACTCCTCGGCCTCGCGGACGATCTCGCGCATGCGGTCGCGCAGGTCGTAGTCGACATCGGCGTTCAGGTCCGCGACACCGTCGGACAAGGTCTGCTGCCAGCGCGCCGAGCGTTCCTTCAACCCGGCGGCGCGTTGCTCGGCCGCGGAGAGCTCGTCGATCAGCGCCTGGGCGGACGCGGGATCCGACTGCGCCGACTCCTCCGCGCGCAGCGACGAGATGATCTGGTCGAGGACGGCGTGCACGTCGTGGGCGGTGGAGCGGCGGGCCAGCGACTCGGCCTCGCCCAGCACCTTCTTGCGGATGTAGGTGACCAGTGGCGGGTAGCCGGACTCGCGGTTCACGTCCTGGTCGCCCGTCTGGAGAGCGTGCCAGCGCAGCGTCGACGACACCGTGAAGAAGGACGGCGTCAGCCCGACGGCTTCCAGGTGCGACTTGTTCTGGGAAGCGATGAAACGCCAGTCCGGGTAGAGGTCGGTCTTCGTGACCACGCACGCCACGTTCGGGCACACGGCCACGGCGTTGCGCAGGAACTCCAGCTCCGGCGCCGTGTACTCCTGGGACGCGTCGGACACCAGCAGCACCGCGTCGGCGGTCGGCAGCGCGGACATCGTCGCCGCGCCGTGGACCGAGCCGAGCCCGCCGACACCGGGGGTGTCGACGAGCTCCAGCCCCGCTGAGTCCGATCCCGGAGCGAGGACCGGGCGCGGAATCCCGACCTCGACGTGGTCCAGCCGTTCGGCGTTGCCGGGGTTGCCCGACTCCGACGCGTACGCCGCCAGCTCCTCCACCGGCACCTCGATGCGCGAGTCACCGCGCACCAGGGTGACGACGGGCCGCTCGGCGTACCGGACGACGGTCGGGACCGAGGTCGCGACGTCGTCGAACACCGGGCACACCGGCGCCCCGAGCAGACCGTTGACCAGCATGCTCTTGCCCTGCTTGAACTCACCGACGACCAGCAGCCGCACGCGGTCGTCCTCGAGTCGTGCCCTCGCCTGGCGCAGCCGCGCTTCGAGGTCCGGCCGTCCGTAGCGCGCGATGGCGGCGAGCGCGCGGTCGACGGCCTCGATCGGTGTGGTCGTCATGAGGTCACGCGATCACCGGGTCGGGTTCGGGCAGGGGCTCCGGCTCGACATCCACCGGAAGTGCGTCCGGAAGGGGCTCCGGTTCGGGCAGCACGACCGGGTCGTCCAGCACGACCGGGTCGTCCAGCACGACCGGGTCGTCCAGCACGACCGGGTCGTCCAGCACGATCTCCGGGTCCTCGTCCAGCGGCTCCGGCTCGAGCGGCACGTCGTCCTCCTCGTTCAGGACCGGCTCCGGCTCGTTGAACGAGTCCTTCACCTGCACGACGTTCGTGTCGTTGTCCTGGATCGCGACGGAGTTGACCTCGGTGTCGTCGTCGGAGTTGAACGAGTCGTCGATGATCGTGACGTCCCGGTCGTCGATGCTGATGTTCTGCTCGATGTTCGTCACCGGCTTCTCCACCACGTACTCGCGCGTGGTGTGGTGGATCTCCCGGACCGGGTCGTCGTCGTGCGAGGACGATCTCTCCGCACCGCGGGCGCGCACCCCGCCGGAGTCGGCCATGATCAGCCGCGCGTCCCGGACGTCCTGTCCGGTGACGCCGTTCAGACCCGCCTTGTTCAGCTCGGCGTCGGGGTTCTCGTCGAACGCCTTCTTCGCCTCGTCGTCCTTCAGCAGGTTCATCAGGAAGTCGATCAGGGTGGACAGCACGTCCGGCTCCTCACGTGGAACGAGCCGGCCCTGGAGGCCCAGGGCCGGCTCGGGATCAGAAAGCGGGCAGGTCCAGGTCCTCGACGATGTTGTCGATCTCGTTCTCGACGTCGATGTCGAAGTCGTTGGACTGGTCCGACACGGCGGTCAGGTCGGCGTCCTGGTCCGAGACCTGGTCGACGTCCTGGTCCAGGTCCTGGTCGGCGTCCACGTCGACGTTGGACTGCGCCGCGCCGCCGTTGCCGCCGGACGCGTCGGCGTCGCCACCGTCACCGGTCACGCCGCCGTTGCCGCCGAAACCGATGCCGCTGCCACCCGACGTGGAGCCGAAGTTGACGTTGACGAGACCGTCCTGGTCGATGTCGCCGCCGGCGCCGCCCACCCCGAGGCCGTTGCCCCCGTCGGCGCTGCCGCTGTCGCCACCGACGGCCGTCCCGCCGTCGCCTCCGCCGCCACCCTCGGTGTTCGTGACCGTGGTGGTGTCCTGGGCCTGCTCGGCGTCCTGCTCCGCTGCCTGCGGGTTGACCTGAGCCGTCTGCAGCTGCTGCTCGGCGGCGTTGGTGGTGTCCAGGTCCAGGTCCAGGTCGGCGGTCAGGTCGGCGAGGAACGCGTTGAGGTCGATGGGGGTGCTCATGTCCTGCTCCTTGGTGTTGGTCGCCGGCGGCGGTTCCGACCGGCTGACAACAACGAAGCTAGGTTCCGGTGAGGCCTCTGCCATCGGGACCAAACCCTGTTCGTCGCGGCTACGAACACAGGGATCGAGGGGGTCGTTAAGGGATTGCTCCTTGTTTCGTCAACTGCGGTGAACCGGCCAACTGAGACACACGTGTAGGTACGTCCGCTGCGAAGTGCCATAGGAGAGTCCGATGTCGTACCAGGTTGGACTGGATCTGGGATCGACCTTCACCACGGTGTCGACCTGTAGACCAGATCAGGCCGCGAGGCTTGAAGTGCTTGTGCCGTCAGTGGTTTTCCAGAGTCCTGACGGGACGTTCCTCGTGGGATCCGACGCCGAACGCCGTGCGCTCGCCGATCCCGGTCGCGTCGCGCGGCAGTTCAAGAACCGAATCGGCGACCCCACTCCGTTGCGGATCGGTGACGCCGCGTTGACCGCCGAGGCGGTGACGGCCCGATTCTTGTTGACGTTGCTCGGTTCCCTGCCTGACGGAAGGCCCGCGCGGGTGGCGATGACGCACCCTGCGGGGTGGGGCCACTACCGGCTGGAGTCGTTGCGGGCCGCCCTGTCCGCGAACGGTCTGGCCGACGTGCTGCTCGTGCCCGAACCCCAGGCCGCCGTCCGCGCGCACGACGCCCTCGCGCGCCTGCAGGACGGTGCGGTCGTCGCCGTGTACGACCTGGGCGGCAAGACTTTCGACGCCGCGGTGGTGCGCAAGCTCGCCGCCGACAGGTTCGTGCTGGCAGGGCCGCCGGAGGAGCTCGAGGTCGGCGGCCTCGACTTCGACGAGGTGGTGTTCGGGCACGTCACCGAGGCGCTGCCGGGCTGGGACGCGCTGGACCCCGCGGACCCCGCGGTGCTGACGGCGGTCGCCGAGCTGCGGCGCGCGTGCACCGCGGCCAAGGAGAGGCTGTCCGCCGACACCGAGGTGCTGATTCCCGTTGCGCTGCCCGGGATCGCGGTGCGGGAGGTGCGGCTGGGGCGGCCCGAGTTCGAGTCGATGATCCGGCCGGCGGTCGAGGAGACGGTGGCCGTGCTGGACCGCGCGCTGCGGGCCGCCGGAACACGGCCCGCAGATCTCGCCGGTGTGCTGCTGGTCGGCGGTTCGTCCCGGATTCCGTTGGTGACGCAGGAGGTTTCCGCGCAGCTCGGGCGGGCCGTGTCACCCGCGCCCGCCGGCATCGCGGCCATCGGTGCCGCGCTGGAGGCCCGCGGTCTCGAACCCGCACCGGTCGCGGCCGCCACCGCGACGTGGACCCGCCCGCCGTTGCCGGAAGCGCCGAAGTCGTTGCGCCGCAAGCGGACGAAGCTGACACCGTTCGTGACGGCCGGAGTGCTCGCGGTGGCCGTCGCGGGTGGGGTGCTCGCGAACAACGTGCTGACCAACAAGGCCGGTGCCGAGTCCCGAACTCCCACCACGACCGTGGCGCCCACGACGACGCAGACCGTCGACGAACCCGCGGTCGTCGAGTACGTGCCGACCCGGCCAGCCGCTCCGGCTCCGGCGCCGCGGACGACTCAGCCGCCGAAACCCAAGCCCACCACCACGACCACGCGTCCTTCGACGACTGTCACCACGACCAAGTCCACTCCGCCGCCGCCGAGCTCGACGACCACCACCACGAGCGGCACGACGAAAGCCGGTGCCCCGTGACAAGACCTGCCGTCCCTCCGAGACCGCGGCTGCAACCGTTTCAGCCTGTCGTGAAGCCGCGGGTGGTCAGGATCGCTGTGCGGCTCTGGATCGTCGCCGCAGCGGTGCAGCTGGCCAGTTCCGTGCTGGCTTTGATCGACGTGCGTCAGGGCGTGGTTGCCGAAGTGGCGCAACGGTTTCCGGCCGAGTCCGCGGTCGCGCAGGAACGGGTGGTGGTCGCCGTGCTGGCACTGCTGCTCGGTGCCGGGCTGCTGATCGCGGCGCTGGAACTCGGGCTCGTGGTCGCGCTGAACCGGGGGAAGCGGTGGGCGCTCGCGGCGTCGGTGGTGCTCGCCGGTGTCGTGGCGGTGACCGCGGTCGTGGGGCCGGTGCACCTCGTGGTGGCGAGCGGGATTCCCGTCGTCGCGGTCGTCGTGTCGTTCCTGCCCGCCGCACGCGCGTGGTTCGGAGGGGGAGAGAAGTGATGAAGGCACCCGAGGTCGAACAGGCGTGGAGAGCCGGGAACACGGCCGCCGCGATCGAGGCGGCGGACCGCATCCTCGCCGAGGGGGCGGACCAGAACTGCCTCGCCGCGGGAGTCGCCGCCGCGGCAGCAGCGGCCGACGGTTCGCTGCTCGACGCGGCGGCCAGGTGGCGGGTGATCGCGGCCGCGCTGACCGGCGCGCCTTCCGTCGCCGCGCAGGGACGGGCAGCCCTGGCCGCGTGCCTCGGCGGCGACGTCGAAGCCGCCGACCGGGACCTGGCCGGAGCCCGCGACCAGCTGTCGGGCGCCGCACCGCGTGGGCTGACCGTCTTCCTCGACGGCGTCGACGCCGCGATCGAGGCGGTGCGCGGCGGTTTCGACCGCGCGGCCCGCAGGCTCGCCGGCCTCGCGGCCGCGACCGTGCCGCAGGACGGCCTGGCCGCCGAGCGGTGGGACGACCTGGCCGTGACCGTCCTGATCGCGGGCGGCGACGACCGGACGGCCCAGGAAGTCCTGACCGCGCACGAAGACCGCCCGCCCACCGCGCGCCGCCGCCTGCTCTCCGCCTGGCTCCACCTGCGCGCAGGACGCCTGGCCGAGGCCCGCGCCGCGATCGTGGCCGCCGGCAACACTCAGGTGCTGCGCCGCGACGCCGTCCTGGCAGCAGCCGTGACGATCGGCCTGGCCCGGCGCGCGGGTGACGCGGAGGCGTTGCGTGCCACGTGGCGCCGCGTAGCACCGGTGGTGGCCGGCGCCGACGTCGAGATCCTGCTGCTGGACGCCTGGGGCGAGCTGTCCGTCGGCGCGGCCGCGGTGTCTCGGTTCGACGGCGAGACCGTGGTGGAGGCCATGACCTGCGCCATCGCTCAGGCCGGCGTGCCGCAGTGGGCGCTGGAGTCGAACCACTGGTGGAAGCTGCACCGCGCCGTCAGCTCCGGCGACGCCGAGGCGGCGACCCAGGCCGCGGCGGCGTTGCAGGCTTCGGAACGTGCCGCGGCCGCACACGCGTGGGCGTCCGTGGTGCGCGGAACCGTCGACGGCCGCGAGGTCGCCGCCGTGGCCGCCGGTCTGGACGACGCCTGGGAGGCCATGGCCCTGTGTGGCGCCGCCGCGGCCAAGCTCAACGACCCGGTGGAAGCGCGGCAGCTGCTGAGCACCGGGCGGGCGTTGCGGGCGCGCTTCGCGACCGAGGAGGCGGCCGACGGGCTGTCGAAGCGGGAGCGGTCGGTCGGCGAGCTGCTGCTGGACGGCCTGACGCAGAAGGAGATCGGCGCGCGGCTGTACATCTCGCCGAAGACGGTGGAACAGCACGTGGCGCGGATCCGGCAGAAGCTCGCGGTGTCGAGCCGGGCGGAGCTGATGGCGTCGTTGCGGTCGCGGCTGGCGGGCTGACGGTCGCGGCTCGGGTGGTGGCTGGAAGCGGGGGCGTGGCTGTGGTTGGTGGTGGCCGCTGCTCGTGGTGGGTGGGGCGTGGCAGCGGCTGGGGGTGTGGTGGTGGCCGCTGCTCGCGCTGTCCGCCGTGACCCCCGTCGACCGCACAACCGCGCCTCTGCCAGTCTGTAAACGATTACCCAACATCATCATCGGAGACTTCATGAGGCGTCTGTCAGTCCCGCTCACCGCCCTCGTCCTCGCAGCGACCACCCTGCTGATCACCGCGGAGCCGTCGAAAGCCGCCGTGACGCTGCCTCCGTCGAGAGCCGGGCTGGACTACCAGATCGGCGGCGCCTACCCGCCGGCGTCCAACGTCGAGATCGTCATCCGCGACCGGGAAGCGGCACCCGCCGCCGGCAAGTACAACGTCTGCTACGTCAACGCCTTCCAGGTCCAGGAGGGGCACGACGGCGACTGGCAGAGCGATCTGCTGCTGCGTGACGCCAACGGCAACAAGGTGGTCGACCCGGACTGGAAGGAGACGTTGCTCGACCTGCGCACGGCCGACAAGCGCACGCGTGCGGCGGCCAAGGTGAAGGCGTGGATCGACACCTGTGCGGCCAAGGGGTACCAGGCGGTCGAGCCGGACAACTTCGACAGCTACTCGCGGTCGAAGAACCTGCTCACGACCACCCACGCGCAGGAGTACGTCAAGCTCCTGTCGGCTTACGCGCACTCCAAGAACCTGGCCATCGCCCAGAAGAACACCCCGGAGCTGGCCGCCAACCGCGTCGCCAACGGGCTCGACTTCGCCGTCGTCGAGGAGTGCGGTGAGTGGGAGGAGTGCGGCGACTACGCCGGGCCGTTCGGCAACCGGGTGCTGGACGTCGAGTACACCGACAGCGGGCGCAAAGCGGCCTGCGAGGAGTGGAGCGATCGGATCAGCATCGTGCAGCGCGACCTGTACGTCCTGCCGGCCGGGACCAGCGGGCACGTCCGCAAGACCTGCTGATCGCGGAACAGGCCCGATGAGCACGGTCTGAGAGGACTGTGAGGCGGCTATGAGCGCTCTGTGACCAGGCGAGTTCATCTTTGCCCGCAAGGTCACCGGAGTGAAGGGTCGCCGGCCATGATGCGTTGGATCGTCGGGTCGAGCCAGAGGTACCGCCGTCTCGTGCTGGCGGTCGCGGTCGCCCTCATCGCGCTCGGCTTCGTGCAGCTGCGCGACAGCAACGTCGAGGCACTGCCGGAGTTCGGGCCGGTGCGGGTGGACGTCCAGGTCGAGGCGCTGGGGCTCTCCGCGGAAGAGGTGGAGAACCTCATCACCAACCCGATGGAGAACGAGTTCTTCAACGGCATCCCGTGGCTCGCGAAGCTGGAGTCGCGGACCATTCCGGGCCTGAGCTCGATGGAGATGACGTTCGAGCCCGGCACGGACCCGATCAGGGCCCGTCAGGTCGTGCAGGAGCGCCTCACCATGGTGCCCGCGCTGCCCGCCGCGAGCTCCCGGCCGCCGCTGGTGATCCAGCCGTTGAGCAGCACCGGCCGGTTGATGATGATCGGGCTGTCGTCGACCGACAAGTCGCTGATCGACATGTCGCTGCTGAGCAGGTGGACGGTCGTGCCGCGGCTGCTGAGCGTGAAGGGCGTCGCCAACGTCGCGATCTGGGGCTTCCGCGACCGGCAGCTGCAGGTGCAGGTCGACCCGTCGAAGCTCGCCCAGAACGCCGTCACGCTCGACCAGGTGCTGCGGACCTCCGCGAACGCGCTGTGGGTGTCGCCGCTGACGTTCGTCGAGGCGTCCACGCCGGGGCTCGGCGGCTTCGTCGACACGGCCAACCAGCGCATCGAGATCCAGCACAACCAGCCGATCAAGAGCGCCGCCCAGCTCGGCCAGGTGACCGTGCAGGGCGCCGAGGACCGCGGCCTCAAGCTGACCGACGTCGCGACCATCACCGAGGACCACCAGATCATGATCGGTGACGCGGTCGTCAACGACTCGCCGAGCCTGATGCTGGTCGTGGAACGCTTCCCGGGTTCGAGCCTGTCCGAGGTCACCGCGAACGTCGAGGCCGCGCTCAACGACCTGCGGCCGGCCCTGCCCGGTGTGCGGATGGACACCTCGGTGTACCGGCCCGCGTCGTTCATCGACACGATGAAGCAGAACCTCGTCACCACACTGCTGGTCGGCGCGCTGCTGCTGTTGCTGGTCGTGTTCGCGTTCCTGTTCCACTGGCGGGCCGCCCTGACCGTGCTGCTGAGCATCGCGGCGTCGGTCGCCGTCACGGCGCTGGTGCTGAACTGGTTCGGCACACCGCTCAACATGATGACCATCGCCGGGCTGGTGATGGCGCTCGCCGTGGTGGTGGACGACGCCGTGGTCGCGGTCGACAACGTGCGGCAACGGCTGCGCGACGGCGAACCGACGTCCGAGGCGATCGCGGACGCCGTGGTCGAGATGCGCGGGCCGCTGTTCGTGGCGACGTGCGTGACGGTCGTGTCGGTGGCGCCGCTGCTGATCCTGGACGGCGTGCGGGGCGCGTTCCTCACCCCGGTCGCCGTCGGGTTCCTCGTCGCGATCGGTGTTTCGATGCTCGTCGCGCTCACCGTCGCGCCGGTGCTGGCGACCGTGCTCCTCACCAAGGGGCACCGCGCGTCGCCGTTCGCGCTGTGGCTGGAGAAGGGCTACGCCGCACTACTCGGGCTGTTCCTGCGGGTGCGGCTGGTGTCGTGGGCGTTCGCGGCCGTGCTGCTGATCGCGGGCCTCGCCGTCACGCCGCTGCTCGGTGGCCACCCGCTCGCGCCGACGTTGCAGGAACGCGACGTGCTGGTCACGTGGGAGGCCGTCCCGGGCACGTCCCGGCCGGAGATGAACCGGATCACCTCCGCGCTCACCAAGGAGCTGCGCGGTGTCTCCGGCGTCCGCAACGTCGGTGCGCACACCGGTCGTGCGATGGCGGGCGACCAGATCGTCAACATCAACGCGAGCGAGGTCTGGCTCAGCCTCGACGACCGCGCCGGCTACGACAGCACGCTGAACGCGGTGCGCGACGTCGTCGACGGCTATCCGGGCATCCGCGGCAACGTGATCACCTACTCCGACCGGCAGGTGCGGGACGTGATCAGCCGCGGCTCGACGTCGGACGTCGTGGTCCGCATCTACGGGCACGAGTACTCCGTCCTCAACGACAAGGCCGCCGAGGTGCTCGGCATCCTCAGGGGAATCGACGGGATCAGCGACCCGCGGATCAACTCCACCGAGGTGCAGCCGACGCTGGAGATCGAGGTCTCGGTCGAGAAGGCCGCGAAGTACGGGTTGAAGCCGGGTGACGTCCGCCGGCAGTCGGCGACGCTGGTCGCCGCGACCGTCGCAGGGAACCTGTTCGAGGACTCGAAGGTCTTCGAGGTCGTGGTGTGGGGCAGGCCGGAACTGAGGCAGAACCCCGCCAACATCAGGGACCTGCTGATCGACGCACCCGTCGGCGGCCCGGAAGGCGGGCCCGCGCAGGTGAAGCTGAGCGACGTGGCGGAGGTCAGGGTCACGCCTAAGCCCGCGATGATCACGCACGACTCCGTGTCGCGCAGCATCGACGTCGTGGCGAACGTGAGCGGCCGCTCGCTGGCCGACGTCACGCGGGACGTGTCGGACCGGGTCAAGGGTGTCTCTTTCCCGCGTGAGCACCACCTCGAGGTGCTCGGTGAGAGCCAGGCGCGGGCGTCGACCGATCTGCGGATCTGGCTGTACATCGCCGGCGCGGTGATCCTGGTGTACTTCCTGCTCCAGGCCGGTCTGCGCAGCTGGCGGCTCGCGACGACCGTGTTCCTGCTGCTGCCGGTGGCGCTGTCCGGCGGCCTGCTCGCCGCGGCCACGCAACGCGCCGGCCTGTCGGTCGTGGCACTGCTCGGGTTGCTGGCGGTGCTGGCGGTCGCCGTGCGCGGAGCCCTGGTCCAGCTCAACCACTACGAGCTCGTGGACGGTGACGTCGCACGCGGCAGCCGTGAACGGTTCACGCCCGCCGTGACGTCCATGCTCGCGACCGCGCTCGCGCTCGTCCCGCTGATCGTCTGGGGTGCGGTCGCCGGCCTGGAGATCGTCGCCCCGCTCGCCCTGATCGTCCTGGGTGGACTGGTCACCACCGCGGTGGTGAACCTGCTGGTCCTGCCCGCGCTCTACCCGCGTCTCGCGCCGAAGGAGAAGGCAGATGCGTAGCCGACTGATCGCAACGGTCCTGCTCGTGCTGGGCGCCGCGGGGTGTTCGGTGGCGACCTCCGCCACGGACGGCGGTGGGAAGGAACGACCTGCCGTGATCGAGACGATCGCGGGCAAGAGCGTCAAGAGCGTGAAGCTCACCGAGATGGCGGAGAAGCGCGTCGGCGTGGAGACCACCAAGATCGCCAAGTCCGGCACCGGAACCGTGGTGCCCTACCAGTGCGTGGTCTACACACCGGACGGCAACACCTGGGTCTACACCGTCACCGGTCCGCGCCAGTACGTGCGCGAGCAGGTCACCGTGGCGAACGTGGGCGGCACCGCGGGCTCGGAGGCGTTCCTGTCCTCCGGCCCCGCGGAGGGCACCACGATCGTGAAGACGGGCGTCATCGAGCTGTACGGAGCCGAACTCGGCGTCGGGAAGTAGCCCGCCATGATGCGCTGGATCATCGGGACGAGCCTGAAGCTCAAGTTCCTCGTCGTCGTCGGGGCGTCGATGCTGATGTTCTTCGGCATCCTCCAGGTCAAGGACATGGCCATCGACGCCTTCCCCGAGTTCGCCCCGCCCCGCGTGGAAATCCAGACCATCTGCATCGGACTGTCCGCGAAGGACGTCGAGGAACTCGTGTCCGTGCCGATGGAACAGGGTCTCAACGGCATCGAGGGCCTGACCGCGATGCGGTCGAAGTCCGTGTCGCAGCTGTCGTCGATCGTGATGATCTTCGAGCAGGGCACGGACCTGATGAAGTCGCGGCTGCTGATCCAGGAACGGCTCAACTCGATCAGCCAGCGCCTGCCTCGCTGGGCGAACTCGCCGTTCATGATCCAGCCGCTGTCGTCGACGAGCCGGACGATGAAGATCGGCATCTCCCAGGCCGACAAGTCCGACCAGGCGCACGTCGACATGGCGCTGCTGACGTACTGGACGCTGCGGCCGAGGCTGATGCGCGTGCCGGGCGTCGCCAACGCGGCGATCTGGGGCGACCGCTGGCACGTCAAGCAGGCACTGGTCGACCCGGAGAAGATGAAGCAGCACAACGTGAGCCTGCAGCAGGTGCTCGAGTCCGCGGGTGACGCGGTGGACGTTGGGCAGCTGAAGTTCAAGGGCGGCTTCGAGATCGGCACCGGCGGCTTCATCGACACGGCCAACCACCGGTTCCCGGTGCAGCACCAGCTGCCCGCGTTGTCCGGTCAGGAGCTCGCCGGCATCCCGATCACGACCGACCCGGACAAGCCGAAGGTCTACCTGCGCGACGTCGCCGAGATCCGCGACGACATCATGCCGCCGTCCCTGCTCACCGGTGACGCGGTGATCAACGACGGTCCCGGCATCATGGTCATCATCGAGAAGCTGCCGTGGGCCAACACGTTGGAGGTCACGCGGGGCGTCGAGGAGGCCATCAGGGACTTCCAGCCCGGCATGCAGGGGCTTCAGGTCGACACGGAGATCTTCCGCCCGGCGACGTTCATCGAGACGTCGGTGAACAACCTGGGCCGCGCGATGCTGATCGGTTTCGGCCTGGTCGTGCTGATCCTGATCTTCTTCCTGTTCGAGTGGCGGGTCGCGTTGATCAGCGCGATCACCATCCCGCTGTCGCTGGTGGCGGCCGGGCTCGTGCTGAACGCCACGGGCGCCACCATCAACGTGATGATCCTGGCCGGCCTGGTCATCGCGCTGGGCGTCCTGGTGGACGACGCGATCATCGACATCGAGAACATCGTGCGGCGAATACGTCAGCATCGCAAGGAAGGCAGTGATCGATCGACCGCGTCGGTCATCCTGGAGGCCTCGGTGGAGGTGCGCGGCCCGATCGTGCACGCCACGATGATCATCCTGGTGTCGACGATCCCGGTGTTCCTCCTCAGTGGACTGACCGGCTCGTTCTTCCGTCCGCTCGCGTTCTCCTACGGGCTGTCGATCCTCGCGTCGCTGCTGGTGGCGTTGACGGTGATCCCGGCGCTGGCGCTGATCATGCTGCGCAACGCACCGATCGAGCGCCGCGAGTCGCCCCTCGTGCGGTGGCTGCAACGCGGGTACACGGCGTTGCTGGCACGCATCGTGCCGCGGCCGGGCATCGCGTACTCGGTCGTGGCGCTGGTGATGGTGGCGGGACTGGCGATCGTGCCGTTCCTCGGGCAGAACCTGTTCCCCGCCTTCAAGGAACGCGACTTCCTGATGCACTGGGTCGCGCAGCCGGGCACGTCCCGCACCGAGATGGTCCGGATCACCGAGCAGGCCAGCAAGGAACTGCGCGCGATTCCGGGTGTGCGGAACTTCGGCGCGCACATCGGGCAGGGCACGCTGGCCGACGAGATCGTCGGCATGAACTTCACCGAGAACTGGATCAGCATCGACCCGAACGTCGACTACGACAAGACCCTCGCCGCGGTGCAGAAGGTGGTCGACGGCTATCCCGGTCTGCAGCGCGACGTGCAGACGTACCTGAAGGAACGCACCAAGGAGGTGCTGACCGGGTCCAGCGACGCGATCACGGTCCGGATCTACGGCGACGACCTGAACGGCATCCGCGAGAAGGCCAACGAGGTCAAGGAGCTCGTCGCCGGGATCGACGGGATCATCGACGAACACGTCACCCTGCAGACGAACATCCCGCAGGTCGCCGTGGAGGTCGACCTCCAGAAGGCGTCCAGGTACGGCATCTCGCCCGGTGAGGTGCGCCGCACCGCGTCCGCGTTCATCTCCAGCGAGGAGGCCGGGGACATCTGGCGCAACGGCAAGAACACCGAGGTGCACGTGTGGAGCCAGCCGCAGGCCCGGTTCAGCGTGGAGAGCGTGAAGGGACTGCTGATGGACGCGCCGGACGGCCGCAAGGTGCCGATCGGTGAGCTCGCCTCGGTGAAGATCGTGTCCGCGCCGAACCAGATCCTGCGCGAGGACGGGTCGCGCCGGATCGACGTGGGCGCGAACGTGGCGCAGGGCGCGGCACTGGTCGCGGTGGCGCAGGAGGTCGAGCGACGGCTGGCGCAGGTGCAGATGCCGCCCGGCATGCACGCCGAGCTGCTCGGCGAGTACAAGGAGGCCACGGCCGCCCAGAACCGGCTGCTGCTCTTCGCGGGCATCGCGGTCCTGCTGATCCTGTTGATCCTCGTGACCGCGTTCAACAGCTGGCGTCTCGCGGTGCTCGTGCTGCTGACCCTGCCGATGGCGTTGGCGGGCGGCGTGTACGGGGCCTGGCTGACCGGAGGGATCCTGTCGCTCGGGTCGCTGGTCGGGTTCTTCACGGTCCTCGGCATCGCGGCGCGCAACGGAATCCTGATGATCAACCACTTCCAGCACCTGGAACGGGAGGAGGGTGAGTCGTTCGGCAGGGAGCTGGTGCTGCGCGGCGCGAAGGAGAGGCTGGCGCCGATCCTGATGACGTCACTGGCCGCAGGCCTCGCCCTGGTGCCGCTGGCGATCGCGGGCGATCTGCCGGGCCACGAGATCGAGCACCCGATGGCGATCGTCATCATCGGCGGACTTTTCACGTCGACGCTGCTGAACCTGTTCGTGACACCGTCGCTCTACCTGCGGTTCGCGCGGCGCAAGGAACGGCGTCCCAAGCCGGACCCAACCCCCGAACCGGCCACTGCGTAGGCGATGGAGGGACCCTTCATCCACGTCAGGTGGATGAAGGGTCCCTCCATCGTGCAAACCAGGGGTTAGGCCGTGGTGCGCAACCGCCGGCGGACCGCGAAGACCGCCACCCCCAGCAGCAGCGGCACGACCAGCGCGATCGGCAGGGCGCCACCCGCGCTGAGGGTGCGGCGCCCGGCCACCTCGACGTGGATGGGCGGGCTGGCGGACAACGACGCCGAACCGCCCGGCAGCACGACGGCGTACACGGTGAACGTCCCGGCGTTGACCGCCTGGATGTCCCACGACACCTCGGCGCTCTCACCGGGACCCAGCGGTGGCAGCGACTGCGTGGGCGCGGCCGTCCAGTCCTCCAGGTCGACGTACACGTCGTTGAGCGAGGCGACGTTCAGGTGCGCGATCAGCTTCCCGGTCGGTTCCGCACCGCTGTTGGTGATCGTCGAGGAGATGTTCAGGTACTGACCGACAGTGCTGTCGATCCGCGACCGGTCCACCGCCACGTCGACGGACGCCGACGCGGTGGCGGGGAAGAGCGCGAGCACCAGTGCGGCGAGCAAGAGTCTCATCCGGAACCAACCCCTCCCGTGAGCCGGACGATGCGCGGCCCCGCCACGGCCAGCGCCACGACGGTGACCACCACGGCCACCACCGGCGAGATCAGGTACGACAGGTCCTGCGTCCACGCGTGACCCTTGAGCAGCACGAGCTGGATGTAGTGCGACCCGGCTGTGACCGGGTTGATCCGCACGAGCACGTCACCCACGGAGGACGTGGGCATCGCGGGCAGCTGCGTCGGTGCGAACAGGGCCAGCACCAGGAACAGCGACGCCGCGAGGCTCACCTTGTTGGTGGTGGACCGAGCGCTGATCAGCAGTCCGATCGCCGCCATCGACAGCGCCAGCACGGTCCCGACGACCAGCCCGAGCAGCACGGCCTGGCCCACCACGGCGACGCCCTTGCCGAGCACCCACAGGTACGGCAGTGCGACCACGAAAGCCGCACCCCACAACGACATCGCGGCCACCAGCTTGCCCAGCACGATCGAGCCGCGGGACACCGGCGCCAGCAGCAGGCTCTCGAACGTGCCGCGCTCGCGTTCACCGCTGATCGCGTCCGCGGCGACGACCATCGTCAGCAGCACGCCGACCGCGACGGCGATCTGCAGCACCAGGTTCACGGACTCCCGCTGTTCCAGGAAGTTCAGGACCTGGTTGGTCGCGGCCAGGTACGTGACCGCGCTCAGCAGCACCGCGTAGGCGAACGTGAGGACCGGGCCGCGGCCGCTCAGCCACAGGTCGCGGCACTCCTGGCCGGCGATGACCCGCGCGCTCACGACGCACCTCCCCGCGTCATCGCGAGGAACGCGTCGCTCAGCCGCACGCCGTCGACCTCGAACGACAGCACGGTGATCCTCGCGTCGAGCACGGCCGACAGCGCCTCGTTCAGGCCGTCCGACGACGTCACCGTCACCACGTCCTTCGCCACCTCGACCGAGACGCCGGGCACGCCCCGCAGCACCTCCGACGCCCGCGCGACCTGGTCCGGCGGGACGCGCAGGTGCCCGGACTGGCGGCTCGCGGCCTCCGTGCTCGTCACCTCCGCGACGCTGCCGGACACCAGCACCCTGCCCTTGTCCAGGATCAGCACCGACGAACACACCTGCTCGACCTCGGGCAGCGTGTGCGTGGACAGCACCACGGTCGTGCCGCGCGCCTCCGCGATCGCCCGCACCAGCGCGAGGATCTCCCGCTGTCCCGCTGGATCCAGTCCCAGCGTCGGTTCGTCGAGGAACACGACGGACGGGTTGTTCACCAACGCCCTGGCGATCCCCAGGCGCTGCCGCATGCCGCGGCTGTATGTCGAGATCCGCGACTGCGCGCGGTCGGCCAGCCCCACCTGGCCGAGCAACCGCACGGCGGTCTGGCGCGCCTCCTCGCGGGACAGCCCGAAGAGCCGTCCGTGGTAGGTCAGGTACTCGAGCCCCGTCTGGTGCACCGGGTAGCCGGCGCTCTCGGGCAGGACGCCGATGCGCGCTCTGATGTCCGCCGACCGGGACGACGGCACGCCCGCGACGGAGAACTCGCCACCCGTGGGCGGCAGGACCGTCGAGAGCATCCGGATCGTCGTGGTCTTGCCCGCCCCGTTGGGGCCGAGAAGACCGATCACCTCTCCCTCGTGAGCGGTGAAGCTCACCGAGTCGACAGCCGTGCGGGAACCGAACCACTTCGACAGCTCCCGGGCTTCGAGAGACACACCCGGCATGGCATCCCCTCCTCATTCGACCAAGTACGCACAAGGAGAGCCGATGGAGATTAGAGATCGATGAGAGCGCGGCGTGGAATTAGGGCCGAACGGCCCTCAACCAGCAGCGATGAGGTGTTCACGCGCTGTGATTCACGCTATTGGTGCGAAACGGATTGTGCGGTTCGACCGATTTACGAATACGGGGTGCCAGGAAGGGGGTGACGCCGTGGAGTTTCAGCTGCTGGGCGCCGTGGAGGCCTGGGAACAAAAGTCACAACTCGATCTCGGCCCGCGTAAACAACGATTCACGTTCGCGGTTCTCGCCCTGCACGCGAACCAGCTCGTGTCCGTCGACCGGCTCGTCGACCTGACGTGGCCGGCCCGCCCACCGCGCACCGCCCACCACGCCATCCACGTCAGCGTGTCACGACTGCGCCGGGCGATCGCGGACGCGGGAGCCGGTCGGTGCGACGCGGACATCGTCACGCGCGGATCGGCGTACATGCTCAAGGTCAACCCGCTGTCGATCGACGTGCACCGGTTCCGCGCCGTGGTCAGGGGTGCGCGGGAGGAGACCGACGACACCGTGAAGGCGTCGCTGCTGCGCCACGCGCTGTCGATGTGGCACGGTCCACCGCTGGCGGACGTGACGACTCCCGACGCCGCCGCCGTGCTGTGCCACGGACTGGAAGAGGCACGGCTGGCCGCGCTGGAGGAGTGCCTCGACGCCGAACTGCGGCTCGGCAGGCACGGGTCCGTGGTGGACGAACTGACCGACCTCGTCGCGGAGCACCCGTACCGGCAACGCCTCCAGGCACTGCTGATGCTCGCGCTGTACCGGTGCGGCCGGGTGACCGACGCGCTCGACGCCTACCGTGCCGCCCGTGTCCGGCTCGCCGACGAGCAGGCGCTCGAACCCGAGTCGAGACTGAGCGACCTGCAACGCGCCATCCTCTGCGCCGACCCGGCACTCGACGCGCCGCTGGTCCGTTCGCCGTCGAGAACCCAGCTGCCGCACGAGATCTGGTCGTTCGTGCGCACCGAACCGTTCTCGGAAGACGTCGTCGTGGACGTGCGCGACCTCTCGAAGTGCTACGGCACCACCTGGGCGGTGAACGGCCTCAGCTTCACCGCGCGCAAGGGCGAGGTGCTCGGCCTGCTCGGCCCGAACGGCGCGGGCAAGACCACGACCCTGCGCATGCTGTCCACTGTGGTCGTTCCGACCCGCGGCGAGTTCCGCGTCGCGGGCGTCATCGGTACGCGGCAGGGCGATGTCCGCAGGGTCGTCGGCGTGCTGCCGGAGAACGCGGGCTGTCCCGGCCACCAGACAGGACTGGAGTTCCTGGCCTACCACGGACGCCTCTTCGGCCTCTCCCGCGGTGAGGCACGGGACCGCGCGGCCAGGCTGCTCGCCCAGGTCGGGCTCGGCGACTGCGGCGGCGCGCGCATCGCCACGTACAGCCGCGGCATGCGGCAACGGCTCGGTCTCGCTCGCGCGCTGGTGAACGACCCGGCCGTGGTGCTGCTCGACGAACCGACGATCGGGCTGGATCCGTCCGGCCAGCGCGATGTGCTGACCCTCGTCCGCACGATCGCTGAGGCGCGTGGTCTCACGGTGCTGCTGGCGACGCACGCGGCGCCCGAGGTCGAGCGGATCTGCACCGGAGTGCTGATACTGGAGCGAGGCAGACTCGTGTCCAGCCAGGTGATGACGTGACCAGAACCGGACGGGTGCTGGTGATCGAGGACGAGGCGTCGTTCGCCGACGCGCTCGCCCAAGGCCTGCGCCAGGACGGGTTCGAGGTGGAGACCGCGAACGACGGTCTGCTGGGCCTCGACGCCGGGCTCACCCGCCCGTTCGACGCGATCGTGCTCGACCTGATGCTGCCGAGCCTGCCCGGTCTCGACCTGTGCGCGCAGCTGCGCCGTGCGGGGATCAGGGTGCCCGTGCTCGTGCTGACCGCCCGCAACGGCGAGCTGGACCAGCTGCGCGCGTTGCGCATCGGCGCGGACGACTTCCTCACCAAACCGTTCTCCTACCGCGTTCTGCTGGCTCGGCTGCACGCCCTGCTCAGGCGGTCCGGCATGCAGCTGGCCGACGTGCTGACCGCCGGGGACCTCGCCCTCGATCGAGTCGCCCGGCGGTGCCGTCGCGGCGAGTCGGTGATCGAGCTGACGCCGCGCGAGTTCGCGTTGCTGGAGCTGCTCATGTCGCGGCCGGGTCAGGTGGTGTCGAAGCGGTTCGTGCTGGACGAGGTGTGGGACTCGGCCATCCCGGTCCACTCGAACGTGCTGGAGGTCTACGTCGCATACCTGCGGCGCAAGATCGACCTGCCGTTCGGCAGGCACGCCGTCGAGACCGTGCGGGGGACCGGCTACCGGCTGGCGCCCGATGGCGGGTAGGCGCTCCGCCGGTGTGCGCGTCCGGCTGACCGCGCTCGCGGTGCTGGTCGTGGGACTGGGCCTGGTCGCGGGCGGTGCGGCGGCGTTGACGCTGGTCCGCGACCAGCTCACCGGCAGGGCCGAGGAGGAGGCGAGCCGCGAGGCCGGGACGTTCGCCTCGCTGATCGCCGACGACGTCCCCGCGGTGCTGCCCCCGCTGGTCCAGGTGGTCGGCCGCGACGGCACCGTGCTCGCCGCCGGCACCGACGTGGCACACACCCGGCTGCTCGCGCTGTGGCCGGAAAACGGTGCTGTCACAGGAACTTCGCGGTTGCCGGACGGGGAGCACCACGCCGTCGCGGGCGTGCCGGCGACATTGCGCGGCCAGCCCGTCGCGATCTACGCGGCCGCGTCGCTGGAACACGCCGACGAGGGAGTCGAGGCGGCCACGACGGCGCTGGCGATCATCGTGCCCGTCCTGCTGATCGCGGTCGGCGGCACGGCGTGGCTGGTGGTGGGACGCGCGTTGCGCCCGGTGGAGGCGATCCGGGAGCGGGTCACCGAGATCACCGCGAGCCAGCTCGACCGCCGGGTGCCGGAACCGCCGTCCGACGACGAGGTCGGCCGGCTCGCCCGCACCATGAACGAGATGCTGTCCCGGCTCGAAGAGGTGCACGAACGACAGCGCCGGTTCGCCGCCGACGCCGCGCACGAGCTGCGCAGCCCGCTGACGAGCCTGCGCACCCGGCTCGAGGTCGGGCTGGCGCACCCGTCCCGCACGGACTGGGTGCGCGTCGCGAGCGACCTGCACCGCGAGACGGTCCGGCTGGGCGACCTGACCGACGAGCTGATCGCGCTGGCACTGGCGGACGGGGCCACCGAGCCGGTGGAGTGGGTCGACCTGGACGAGGTGGTGCTGACCGAGGTCGACGTCGTCCGCGCCCGCGGTGCCGTCGACGTCGAGCTGTCCCCGTTCTCCGCGGCCAGGCTGCGCGGCCGGGCGGGTGAGCTGAGCCGGGTGGTGCGCAACCTGCTGGACAACGCCGAGCACCACGCCCGGCACCGCATCACGGTCGGGCTGTCGGCCCAGGAGCGGTGCGCGGAACTGGTCGTCGCCGACGACGGGCCCGGCATCCCGGACGCGGACCGGAGCAAGGTGTTCGAACGGTTCTTCCGCTCCCAGCGGGCCCGCGACCGCGACGCGGGCGGTGTCGGCCTGGGCCTCGCGATCGTGCGGGAGGTGACCGAGCGGCACGGTGGCGAGGTGTGGCTGGCCGACTCGGCCGAGGGCGCGTCCTTCCACGTCCGCCTCCCGCTGGCGGCCGACCCGGCCTGATCTTCACGATCCTCTAATCGGCCGGGCGCACCGTCGTGGGGTGAGGTTCTCCGCGTCGCCCGGTGCCCGGTTCGGACTGAGGTCCGTGCTGACGGTGGTGGCGCTGGCGATCGCGACCGTCCCGTTCGGACTGCTGTCGTTCCTGGTGCTGAGCCGGTGGACGCCGTTGCTGGCGATGGACATCGGTGCGCGCGACGACCTGCACCGCTACACCGTCACACACCCGGCGTTCGCCACGGCGATGAAGACGTTGAGCACGATCGGGTCCGTGCGCGTGTACCTGCCGGTGTTCGTGCTGGTGGTGGTGTGGCTGCTGTACCGGCACCGCCCGAGGACGGCGGTGTTCGCCGCGGTGACCGTGACGGGCAGCGCCGTGCTCAACGCGTTCGTCAAGGCGATCGTTCAGCGCGCACGGCCGACCGTCGCCGACCCCGTGGCCACGGCGACCGGCCTGAGCTTCCCCAGCGGACACGCCCAGGCCGCCGTGGTCACGTACACGACGCTGTTGCTGCTGTTCTGGTCTGCGATGCGCGCCGGGTGGCGCCGGGTCGCGGTGACCGTTGCGGCGTTGGTGGTGCTGGGCATCGGTTTGTCTCGCGTGGCCCTTTCCGTGCACTACGTGTCCGACGTCCTGGCGGGGTACGTGCTCGGGGCGGCCTGGGTCGTCGCGGCGACCGCGCTTTTCGACGCGTGGCGCCAGGAGCTCCGATCTCGCTGACGGTCAGTGGCAGGAGGCGCTCCCGGAGTCGGTGAACGGAGTGGCCGGATCGGCGAGGAACTCCCAGTTGTAGCCGGTGGGGAGCAACGTCAGCTTCAGCGCGCCGAAGACGTTCGCCCTGCGCACCAGGCTGTTCGGCACCGCGGAGGCGAACCCGGTGAAGAACGAACCACCGGTGCCCACGACGAACTCCTGGATGCCGGTGGCGGTGTCGAGCGCACCGGACGGGGTCTGCCCCGCGAACCGCTCGTAGCTGTGCGCGTGCCCGGCGAGCATGAGATCCACGCCTGCCGCGTACATCGTGTCGACGAGCGGTGCGGTGTCGGCGTAACCGAAGCTGTTCGAGCTCCACCGGGGCCGGTGCAGGAGCGCCGCGGTGCAGGTGGCGGGGTGCGCCGCGAGATCCGCGGCGAGCCACTGCTGCTGGGGCGATCCGACCGCACATCCGGTGCCACCGCTGATGGTCGCGCACTCGGAGTTCAGCACGACGACGTGCCACGTGCCGATGTCGAAGCTGTACCAGCCTTCGCAGTTCTTCACGCAGCCCGGTTGCCGTGGTGTCGCGGCGTTGCCGAAGTAGGTGAAGTACCCGCCCGCGCCGCTGGTGCCGTACTCGTGGTTGCCGATGACGGGCCGGGTGATGGACTTGAGCCTGCCCCACGTCGGGTCGTAGCTCGCCTGGAAGTTGGCGAGCTGGCCGCCGTTGTACTGGGCGTCGCCGAGCATGAACACCGACGTGGGCGACGCGGCGACGGCCAGGTCCGACACGAACTTCATGCGGCACTTGGTCGAGGTGCCGATGCCGCCGTTGTAGTTGGGATCGTCAGGAGCGCAGGCGGCGTCACCGGCGGCGATCACGACCGGCGTGCCCGGCGGGACGGGCGGGGGCGCGTCCTCGAACACCAGCTCCGGAGGGTTCTCGCCCTCCCGGCTGTCGATCGTCCGCGAGGACGTGCTCGTCGTCGTGACGGCGAACGAGAACTTTCCGTTGCCGCGCACCGCTGTCGTGACGTCGAAGGACACCCAGGCGTTCGCCGCGAGCGAGCCGGAGGACGCGAGCCAGTTGCCCGTCGGCGGTGCGTTCGCGTAGGTGATCGCGTTCTCGTACCAGTTGTTGTCGGGCACGAAGTACAGGTCGAGCCCGGTGGTGCCGGAGGTGCGGTTGAACACCCGCAGCGTGGCCTTGAACGGCGGTTCGCTCAGGCCCGTGACGTCGAACCTCAGGTAGGCGCTGGTGGCCGGTGACCCGTCGACCTTCAGGCCGGCCGCGGTGCCGAAGTTCGTCGTGGGCTGGTCGGACTGCACGTACGAGTCCGCCGGTCCCGGTGCCGGTGGGGGAGCGGTCTCCTCCACCACGAGCTGCGGAGGGTTGGTGCCCTCGCGGCTGTCGAACGTGCGGGACGAGGTGGCCGTCGTGGTCAGCGCGAACGAGTACGAACCGTTGGCACTCACCCGTGTCGTCACGTCGTAGGACACCCACGTGCCCGCGGTGAGCGCACCGGACGAGCCCAGCGAGGCGCCGACGGCGGGTGCGTTCGCGTAGGTGACGCCGTTCTCGGTCCACGCACCGTCCACAGCGGACAACGTGACACCGGTGGTGCCACTGGTGTTCACGAACACGCGCAGCTTCACGTTGAACGGCGGCGCGCTCAGGTTCGTGACGTCGAACCTGAGGTAGGCGGTGGACACCGGTGACCCGTCGACGCGCAACCCGGTCGCGGTGCCGTAGTTGGTGCCCGGCTGGTCGGCCTGCACGTGCGCGTCGGCGGAGGCGGTGATCGTCAGGGTCGCCGCGTGGACAGGGGCCGTGAGCAGGGCGAGTCCCAGCGCCGTCGTGGCGAGCAGGGGAAGTGGCCGTTTCATCATTCCTCCCCGTGCAACAGCTCGTCGATGTGGTGCTGTGCCTCGGCGCGTGCGGTGGTGCCCTCGTCGATGAGGCGCCGCATGGTGGCGTGGTCACCGGTGAGGCACGCCCGCCCCGCCCGCTGGAACTCCTCGATGCCCGCGTTCACCGGACCGTCGAGACTCGCCACCGGGACGCGCTCGTAGGTCTGCAGCTTCCGGGACACGACGGTCAGCCGGGTGCAGATCGCCGTGGCCTGCCGGGACGGCCCGGTGATGCCGCGGGCGGCCTGGAGCGCGTTGTTGAGCTCGATCTGCATGGCCTCCCGGTTCAGGAACCACCGCTGCACCGCGGGATCCTCACCGGCCGTGATGGTCTGCGCGGCCGCGGGGGTCTGCCCTGCCGGCCGCGATGCCGTGGCGACGGCGGCGCAGCACAGGATCGTGAGCACCGCGACCGCGATCTTGGTCCTTGTCATCTCGCGGAACACCTCCCTGAGCCGGAATCCGCTGCCTGCGCACCGGGCTCGGCGACGAACCGCCAGTCGTAGCCGTCGGGTCGCAGTGTCATGCTGAGCACCCCGTACACGCCCTGGACGCGGCTCTCGCTGCCGTTCGCCGCGGGAGTGCGGATGCGGTAGTTGCTGTCGCCGCCGGTGCCGACGACGAACTGGCGCACGCCCCGTTCGTCGGCGGTACCGCCGGGGGACAGCGGGGCGAAACGCTCGTAGTCGTGGTCGTGCCCGGCGAGCACCACGTCGACACCGGCGTCGTGCAGTGCGCGCCAGAACGCGTCGTAGTCGGAGTTGCTGCCGTGCGTGCCGGACGAGAACCTCGGCCGGTGCAGGTACGCGAGCGTGCAGGTCGCCGGGTGCGCCGCGAGGTCGGCGCGCAGCCAGATCTCCTGCGGTGACCCGCCGCCGCAGCCGCCGATCCGTTCGCACTCGGAGTTCAGGGCGACCACGTGCCACTCACCGAGCTCGTAGCTGTAGTAGCCCGCGTCGCGGTCACCCGCCGCGGCACCGAAGTAGTCGAAGTACCCCTTGGCCCCGGACGTGCCGTACTCGTGGTTGCCGGGGACCGGGTAGGTGATGTCCTTGAACCGGCCCCAGGTGTGGTCGTACCCGTTGCGGAAGCGTTCGAGGCTGCCGTTGGGGTACTGGAGGTCGCCCAGCGCCAGCACGGCGTCCGGTGCGAGCGAGGCGACGAGGTCGGCCGTGACGTGTTCGCGGCACGGCCTGGGCTGCTCGCGTTCCTCCTTGCTGAGCCCGTCCGCGTCCGGTGGGCACGCGATGTCGCCCGCGGCCGCGATGGTGACCGCGTCCGGCGAGCGCACCGGTTTGTTCCCCAGGTGGTACAGGGTCTGCTGGACGTTCTGCTGTCGTTCCTGGTTGTCCTGCCCGCCGGCCGAGTCGGAGGCGAGCGTGCCGGACATGCACGACGCGGTCACCACGCCGGCGAGACCGACGAACGCGACCCGCGTGCTCCTGCGCACCAGGAGGAACACGGCCAGGGCGAGCAACGCCCCGCCGCAGACGCCGAGCACGAGCATGCCGTCGTGGCCGCTCGTGCCGGCGGCGCTGGAGTCCTCGGCGAGCGGGCCGAGGTCCGGCACGGCGCTGGACCGCAGCTCGCGCAACACGGTCAGGTACCGGTCACCGTGGTTGACGCTCGGCTCGACGTGCGAGTTCTCGCTGAACTCGTTCCAGCTGATCAGGCCGAGCGCGTCGGGGGACGAGCTGAGCGCGACGTCGTAGAGGCGCCGCAACGTGGCTCCGTCGTTGCGTTCGACCACGCGTTCGCCGCCGAGCAGCCGCGAGTCGAACCCCGGCGTGAACGGCGCGATCCACAACCCGTTGTGGCGGTGCACGGCCGCGCTCATCGCGGCGAGCTTGTCCGCGGCCTTCGGATCCCGTTGCGGGTCGAGCGACGACCAGTAGTAGGCGTTGCCGTCCACGACCTTCGCGATGCGCTCGTAGTCCTCGGCGCTCTTCTCCGACCCGAGCACGAGCGCCTTGTCACGCACCGGTTGCGCCGCCTGCGAGATCTGCTCCGCGGAGAACTTCCAGCTGCCGGACCAGATCACGAGCGGCTGGCCGAACAGCGTGAACGCCGGGTCGGTGCCGTGCCGGGTCCGGAACAACGCGAAATCCGCCGCCACCTTCTCCAGCGGCAACGGGTTGCGGTAGAAGTCCAGTCCCTCGTAGATGATCGCCAGCCGGAAGTCCTCTGCCCGCGCGATGTTCGCGAGCGTCTCCAGCCGCCGGTCGAGCGCGGGCGTCGACTTCCAGCTCACGATGAACCCGGTGATGCCCGCGCTCTTCGCCTTGGTGATGTGCTCGCGCATGATCCGCGAGTCGTCACTGGAGTAGTCGCCCAGCGCCGGGTGGTCGGACTTGGCGCGGTTCCAGGAGCTCTTCTCGTACCAGATGTAGTAGTACGCGAAGAGCGGGTACGGTTCCTGCGCTTGTGCCTGCGGCGGCAGCACGAACAGCAGCAGCACCGCCGTGAGGAATGTTCGGAACGCCTTCGTCACGGCCGCACCACCCTCCGCCTGCCGAAGAGGAACAGACCTGCGAACACCAGCGCCGTCGCCACGACGATGACCAGCATGTCCACATAGGACAGGATCCGGAGGTCGACGTACTGCCCCCGCGACAGCGCGAGCTCCTGCGGCGCCGAGTACCCGGCAGCCGATACCGCGACGCGGTAGTTCCCCCGCGCCAGGTTCTCCACGGCGAGATCCCCGTCCGCGCCCGCGTCCAGGTTCTCGGTGCGGCCGTCCGGGTAGGTCAGCACGACCCCGGCAGGCATCGCCTTGCCGAACAACAGGTCCCGCACCTGGAACCGGACCGAACGCAGCAGCACCACGAACGTCGCCGCGGACGTGTGGTTCGGCACCACCCGCTGCTCCCCGGCGTTCACGACGTTGGCCCCGTCGATCACCACGCTCTGCAGGTAGTAGGTGACCTCCTTGCCGACCACCGTGCCGCCGTGCTGCACCGGCCGCAGCGCGGTGAGCGTGACCTCCGCCGGACCGCGCAGGGTGTGCGTCTGCCCGGAGTCGCTGCGCAGGGTGAGCGAGGTGATCCTGTGCGCGGGCACCGGGTTGCGCGCCTGGTCGACGAAGTCGTAACGCACCTTCTTCGTCGACTGGAACGCCGCCTGCAACTTCCGGCTGTGCCGCATCGCGAGGTCGGTGAGCACCGGCGTGAAACCCTGGTCGCTCTCCCCGTGCCCGAACCAGCGCACGAAGTCGATCGACCCACCGGCCTGCTCGAGCTTCGGCGTGGTGAGCTCGAGCCGGTGCGCGTCGTTGTTGCGGGGCAGGGTGAGCCGGATGACGCCGCGCTCGTCGGGCACGAGCTGCTGGCCGTCGAGGACGAAGCGCGCGTCGGGGAGGGCGGGGACGGTGGTGATCTCCAGGGTGCGGGTGGTGGGGGCGGCGGTGGCGGGTTGTGGTGCCAGGGCGAGGACCGCGGCGGCGAGGACGGCAAGGGTTTTCACGGCTTCCACCGCCGCCGGATGCGTTGGGTGGTGTCCCTGGCGGACGCGATCAGCGCGGCGAGGTGGTGGGAGGCGGCCGACTTCGCTCGTCGGATCTGCTGGGTGGCGCGGCGACTGGCGACACCCAGGACGGTGGTGCCGTCAGGGCCGCTCGGGTCGGCCGGCTTGGCCCGCCGCACCCGCAGTCCCAGGCCCTGACCGGCCGCGACCATCCCAGCCACGTTCGGCTTGGCCCGCCACACCCGTTGCGCCGCGCCACGTCCAGCCGCCACCAGCCCGGCGATGCCGTGGGCGACCACCGGCCTCAACCTCCGCGCCCGCCGCGCCACCAGACACCCGGCCGCGATCACCACCGCGAGCCCGTACGACACGTACACGACTCCCGACTTGGACGCGGCCGGCGCCGCCGACTCCAGGGTCCCCACCAGCTCCGGTGGCCGGGCCGGCGCGCTGAAGTCGAACGCGCTGAAAAGGTTCGGAGAACGCGCGTCCCGCGGCCCCAGCGGAGCCAGCCCCCAGTTGTCCTCGATGAACCTCAGCACCGCCGTGTGATCGGCCTCGGTGTGATCCACGTGACCCCGCCGGGCGTAGGCGCTCATCAGCAGCGCGGGCACGCGGAACCCGTACCCGTCGCGGTCGACCTGCGGCGGTGACACGTGGTCGTAGAAGCCGCCCGGGCCGTCCCAGGTGACCATGAACGCCGAGCTCGACCAGTACCGGCTGCGGGCGAGCGAGCTCGTCATGGACCGCACGAGCTCCTGGCCCGCCTGGATGCGGCTGGGCGGGTTCTCGCTCGACCCCGACGACACGACGTAGGCGACCGAGGGCAACGTGCCGGTGCTCAGGTCGCGGTAGTACTCGCTGAGGTCCACGATGTGGCTCGCCAGCTCAGGATTCTCGGAAAAACGCGGGAAGCTCAGCAGCGGGACGCGGGCCTTCTCGCCCTTGGCGTAGTTCTCGACGTAGAACCGCCACGACACGCCCTTGTCCTGGAGGCGGTCGAAGATGGTCGGGACGTCGCCGGACGGGCCCTGGCCGGTGACCCAGTAGAAGAGGTTGCCGCCGCGCGCGGAGCTGAAGAAGCGGTCGAACAGCGTGAAGCGGTCCGCGAAGTTCCAGTAGAACGGCAGTTCCGCGCGGTCGTAGTAGCCCATGGCGTTGGTGCCGTCGCGGCCGCGTTTGCGGTAGGCCTCGACGAAGCCGTCCATCTTGCCCTGGTTGTACTGCGCGCGCTGGGTCGAGGGGAGGTGGTCGAGGTCGGACGGGGACTGGGCGCCCAGGCGGAACGGTTTCACGCACCGGTCCGAGCTCGGGGCGTCGCTGTTGTGCGGCATGCACACGTCGGCCGGGATGCCGTCGGCGCCGGGGTAGGTGCCGAAGTAGTTGTCGAACGAGTGGTTCGACTGCATGAGCACGACGAAGTGGTCGATCGGCGTCGCCGGCGAGACGACCGGCTGCCCCAGCAGCAGTCCCAGCACGAGCAGGAGCCTGGTCATGGTCGCACCTCGTAGACCATGATCACCGGCGTGGTGCGGCCGGCGACGTCGAGCTCCTCGGTGTGCAGCAGGACGCCTCGGTACCGGTGGACGTAGGTCATCAGCTGCTGCGAGTAGAACGTCGTCCGGGTCGCGGAGTACGCGTCCCACACGACGTAGTTGAGTTCACCCTGGCGCAGCTGCCGGTCCGGGTTGTCGATCGGGACGTACGAAGGGTTGCGCCGCAACGGGTTCGTGCTCACCGACAGCGCGAACGACTTGCGGTTGCCGTAGAAGCGCACGAGGTTGGCCATCGACGGGCCGATCGTCATCACCGCCGCGCCCTCGGGCAGGTTGGCGCGCATCCACTCCCCGGCCTCGCGTCCCTTCGGCACGCCACCGGATCCGGCGAGGAACGCGGCGCTGGGTGGCGCGGTGATCGCGAGCCAGCTCGGCACCGCCAGCGACAGCACCGAGGTCACGATCACGGCCGCGCGCACCGGTGGCCAGACCGGGAAGGAGTGCACCACCGTGCGCGCCGCGAGGAGGGTCAGCGCGGGCGCGATCACGACGAGGTACTGGTAGCCCTTGGTCGGCCACAGCTCGAAGAACGACAGCGGCACCAGGATCCAGCACAGCAGGAACGTCTCGCGCCAGGTGCCCTTGCGGCGCAACAACCACAGCCCCGCGGCCGCGAGCAGCAGCACGGCGGGGCCGATCGCGAGCGGAACCGTCTCGACGTAGAACGCCAGATCGTGGTTGGGCCTGCGGAAGAGCTGCCACCACAGGTAGTTCTGCCCGGTCCCGCTGCGGCCGGCGAACTGCAGGGACAGCGGGTACATGATCATGATCGCCGCCGCGACGGCCCCGCTGACCGCCGCGGTGCGCCACGGCACGTGGATGTCGCGCCGCAGCAGGAAGAAGACCAGGATCGCGACGCCGAGGATGACGGCGATCTCCTTGGTCAGCACCGCGAGCCCGAGCGCGGCGCCGGCGAAGTGCAGCCAGCGGCGCTCGCCGTCGAGGCAGAACCGCGTCACGCAGTAGGCCGTCAGCACCGCGAAGAACGTCAACGGCCCGTCGAGCAGCACCTGCCGCGTCACGACGACGTGGTACGGCATGACCGCGAGGAGCGCGGCGGCGACGAGCCCGGCCTGCCGCCCGTACATCCGCTTGCCCAGCAGGTACGTCAGCACGACCGTGCCCAGCCCGAACGCGACGGGCAGCAGCCGGGCGGCGACGTCCGACACCCCGCCGAGGAACATCAGCGACAGCGTGGTCTGGAACAGCAGCGGATGCGCGCGGAAGACGGGGAACAACGGGGTGAGCACGTCGTCACCCGCGATGCTCGCCGCCTGCCCCGCGTAGACGGCCTCGTCGCTGTTGAACCCGACCGCGCCGAGCGCCCAGAGCCGCAGCAGGGCACCGGCGGTGAGGATCACGACGAGCGTGCGCACCGAGCGGCGCGCGGGCCGTTTTCGAGAACTCTGGTCCGTGGTGGTCGCGACGGCGGCCGTCGCCGTCATGCCCAGCCCTTGGCGGTGGCGTCTTCGCCGACGAGATCCGGGATCCGATCGGCCCACGAGAAGTCCGCTGTGGACAGCCAACGCGCCCGGATGCGGCTCAGCGCCGACTCCAGGATGGCCCGCTCCTTGTCGCGCAGCACCAGGTGGTCGTCCTCACCGATCACGATGGACGGCGCGAGCTGGCGGAACGGCGGGAACTGGTAGGCGTCCTCGGTGTTCTCGAGCAGCGTCGCGGTGGCCTCGTCCTCGGCCAGCTCACCGCTGCCGAGCTCGCCGCGCGCGATGACGAACAGGTCGCTGATCTTGCTCTCGGGCACGATCTCGCACGGCAGCAGCCGGTCGACCGCGTACTTCGGCGGCGGCACGATGCGCTGCGTGAACGCGTTCACGCCCATGATCGGCAGGTTGAGCTGGCTCAGCAGGAGCGCGAACTCCCTGCCCTCCTTGGAGTGCAGCCTGCTCTGCAGCCGCAGCCGCCGCCACTCCTTCGGCGAGAGCTCGTGCGACCGCACGGCGCGCAACGTGTGGTGGCTGATGGTCAACGGCTTCGGGAAGCAGCCGACGCGTCCGTCCGGGTAGAGGATCGTCATGTCGTCGGAGAGGAACTTGGCCTTGTGCTCGCGGACGAGACGCAGCACGGTGCCCGTCTTGCCGGTGTCGGTGCGGGCCGAGATGAGCACGCCCACGCCGTGCAGCTCGACGCACGCGGAGTGCAGCAGCATCGCGCCGCGGGAGACGGCGACGAAGCGCAGCAACGCTTCGAGGATGTTCGTGTACACCACGTGCGGTGACCGGGCGAGCGCCGCGGAGACGACCACGGTGATCGGGTCGCCGAGCCGCACCCGGAAGTTCGCGCCGAGCCTGCCGAGGTGCTCGTGGTAGCCGAGTCCCTGCGCGGACTGCGTGAACACCGCCCGCGGCAACGGCCTGCGGTCGCCGACCACGCCCACGCGCACCTGGATCTCGGTGTCGTGGCCGAGCCACTGCGAGCGGAAGTAGTCGAGCTCCGGCAGCTCGACCTGGGACCCGATCGTCGCGAGCCCCGGCACCGCGTACCGGTACGGGAGGTACCTGGCCGCCTCGGTGGGACGGCTTCCGTTGCGCGGCGAGGGAATCTCCTGGTCCAGGTCGACCAGCACCCTGATCGGTTCGCGCGGAGGCTCGTCGCAGGTGGGCTCGCCTTTGCCGTAGATCGCCGAGTCGGCCACGACGAACCGCACGAGGAAGAGCAACGCGAGCGTCAGCGCGTTCGCGACGAGCACGTCGACGTGCACGCCGTCCACGAGCAACGCGAGCAACGGCAGGCGCACCGCCAGTGCGAAGTGGTTCAACAGGAAGAACCGCACGCCACGCGACCGCACCGTGCCCGGCTTGCCCTTGCGGTACAGCAGGGTCTCGGTGAGCACGAACAGCCAGGCCGTCGAGACCTCGGTCGCCAGCGTCGCGGCGATGAGGTAGTGCACCTGCAGAACCTCCAGGTGCAGCAACCACAACACCGCCGTGTTGACGACCAGCCCGGACAACCCGATGAGCCCGAACGCGAACGCGCGCAGCAGCCACCCGCGCACCGACGCCCGCGCCGACCGGGTCGCCTGCTGGGCCAGCAGCGAGGTCCGCAGCCGCACCAGGTGACCGGCGAACACGAGCCCCCGGCGCACGACGCCCAGCACGCCACCGCGCTGGTCCGCGGACTTGTGGTATGCGACCTCGGCCATGCGCAGCCTGGGGTGCCGGACCAGCAGCTCCATCAGCACCCGGAAGCCGCCGGGACGAATGCGGTCCAGATCGACCGCGTCGCGGCGAACGGCGAAGAAGCCGCTCGTCGGATCGACCGGCTGGCCGAGCCTGCGGGGGAACACGACCTTGGCGAGCGCGTTCTTGGCGTTGGTCTCGCCGGTCCGCGACGCGATCACGAGATCGACGTCGCGGGACTCGCCGAGCCGGGCGAGCCGCACCGCCAGGTCGCCGGGCTGCGCGACCCCGTCCATCACGACGATCCACCGCCCGGTCGCCTTCCGCATCGCCGCGAGCACGGCTCCGACACTGCGGTCGCCGGCCGTGACGACCTCGACATCGCGATGACTCAGGAGGGCGACCCCGCTGTCGAACTCGTCGCAGAGCGGAATCACCACGCTGATCGACCGGCCCATGGCAACTCCCTCGCCGACAATCGGAGGTGAACGCACGGTGAACTTCACGGCGTAGCTTGCGGAATCGCACGGGCCCGCCGCATCGTCAACCTTGATAGGGCCTATAGGCCCTAACCTGCGGCGTAACGCGGTGAGGCGTCCTGTCGATAACTTCAGGGCCAGATGAACTACGGCGATGTATGAGCTGCCACATGCAACTGTCTGTGTTCGGCCGGACCGGTAACGCAGAGCGACACGTGACCCACGCGTTCGCCGAGTCCGCCGTGGCCGTGATCGTGCTCGCACTGCTGTGGTGGCAGGGAGATCGCCTGGACCACCTGTGGCCGGCGAGGCCCGCGGGCGACGTCTTCGTGCTGCTGACCCTGGCCGCCGCCGTCGTCGCCACGGCGTCCGCGATCGTCACGCGGATCATTCCCGGCACCCTCGGCCGCGCGGTCCGCCGCCTGGCAGGGCCTCTCTCGTTGTACTGCCTGGTGATCACACCTGTCGGGATCTACCACCTGCCGGGGGAGTTCGAGTCCGCGCTGGCCGTCGGAGGACTCGTCGCGAGCACGGCCTTCCTCGTCCTGCTGGTCTGGGCGTTGCGGCCCCGGCTGCTGGCGTGGACGCACGTGCGCTGGCCGGTGGCGGTGGCGGTCTGCGCGGCGCTGAGCGTGGGGGCCGGGTTGATCGCACAACTCGTTGCGAGGACGTCGGATCCCCAGGTGCCGACGGTGGCGACGGTGGTCGTCGTGCTCGGCTGGTTCGTTGTCGCGTCGGCGTTCGTGGTGGCAGGCGCGCGCCGGCGGCAGCAGCTCACGAGGCGGGTGGGTTTCGGGCTGGCCGCGGTGGCACTCGCGCACCTCGACGAGCTCGTCCTGCGGCCGGACCTGGCGAGCCCCGACGTCGACTTCGCCGCACTCCGGCTGGTCGGCCTGCTCGTCGTGTTCGACGCACTCGTGCGTCCCGCTGTGCGAGCCCTGCGCGAGCGGGGACAGCGCGACCGCGAGCTCACCGACCGGGCCCTGGCGGCCGAACGCGCGGCCGACGAGCTGGCGGCCGACGCGGCGGAACGCGAACACGAGATCCGCAACCTGGTGACCGGCCTGTCCGGGGTCACGTACCTGCTGGCCGACCGCGAGCCGCTGACGTCCGCGGTCCAGGCCGAGCTGGACCGCCTGCGCTACCTGCTGGGTCACGCCGCGTCCCACGACGACGAGGTCGTCCTGGCGCCGCTGCTCACCAGGCTCGTCGCGTTGCGCCGCGCGAGAGGCACGAAGATCGACCTCACCGTCGATCCGGGCCTGCGCACGACGATGCCCGCGGCCGAGCTCGCACAGGTGATCACCAACCTGCTGGTGAACTGCGAGAGGCACGCTCCCGGCTCGCCGGTGAAAGTGCGGGCGCACCAGCACGACGACACCATCTGGATCGAGGTGTCCGACCTCGGTCCGGGCTTCCCGCACGGCACCCGGCGGGGGATAGGTCTCGAGGTGACCACGCGGCTGCTGACCGAGCACGGCGGCTCGTTCCGCATCGGGACCAACCGGCACCACGAGCGCGGCTGCTCGGCACTCGTGCTGGTGCCGGCGGCGACGCAGGTACGTGACCGGGCAGCCGAGGAGGTCTGATGCGGGGCCGGACGGTGCTCGTGGTCGACGACCACGAGCTGGTGCGCACCATCCTCGTGCTCGCGTTGCGCGGACAGGGTTTCGACGCGCAACACGTCTCGGCCACCAGCAAGGAGGACGTTCTGCGGGAGGCGGCCGAACACGCGCCGGGCCTGGTCCTGCTGGACCTCGACCTGGGCCGCGAGGTGGCGGGAGGCGAGCAGCTGGTGCGCCCGCTGCGCGCCGCGGGCTGGTCCGTGCTGATCGTCACCGCGGGCCGCGGCGGCCCGGCCGTCGCCCGCGCGGTGGCCGACGGCGCACACGGCTGGGTGCACAAGACCGAGTCCTTCGAGCACCTGCTCCACGTCGTGGTCGCCGCCGCCGAAGGACGCGAGGTCCTGTCCTCCGCCGCCCGCGCCGAGCTCGTCCGGCTTCACCGGCACGACGCGGCGAGGAAGAAGGACCTCGCGACGAAACTGGACCGGCTGAGCGTGCGGGAACGCGAGGTCCTCGAACGGCTGGCCGAGGGCAGGCAGGCCGTCACGATCGCCGGCGAGTTCGGTGTCTCGCTGGCGACCGTGCGTGCCCAAATCCGCTCGGTGCTGATGAAGCTCCAGGTCGGCAGCCAGCTGGCCGCCGTCGCGCTGGTGAACGAGGCCGACCGGCCGTGATCGCCGGCTACCCGTGCGCGGCCGGGACGGGGTGACCTTCCGACGCCTGCACGACGACGATGCCCTTGCCCGACAACGCGAGCTGGTACGCCTCACCCGAGCCGCGCCCGATGACGGCACCGAGCTTGGCCGTCTTGCGGATCGAGGACTGCAACGAGGTCGACCACAGCACAGCGGACTGCATGTCGACGTACGTCGGCACGTCCACGTTCAGCACCACCGGCGTCCCGTAGGCGGTGACGGCCAACGCGCCGGTGCCGGTGAACGTGGTGTTGAACAGGCCGCCGCTGAGCATCGACGCGCCCTCGGTCCGGTTGATGTCCCACTTGAGCGTGCTGTCGAACGCGAGCACGTTCTTGCCGTTGACGGTGACGGCTTCGTCCTCCAGGTACAGCACGAAGATCTCGTCGGCGTCCTGGGCGAGGAACACGTCACCGCTGCCCGAGACCTTCATCAACGACATGCCTTCCCCGGTGAAGGCCTTCTTGAACAGCTTGCCGAGCCCGCCGGCGCCCTCGTAGGCGAAGTCGACGTCACCCTGGTAGGCGACCATCGACCCCTGCTTGGCGAAGAAGAAACCGCCGCTGCCGGTGAGGTCCACCTTGAGCATCCGTTCGTTCTGCAGTTGGAAGCTTCCCGGCTCGACGGACCGTTCTTCGTGGTTGAACAGTGAGCTGCGCATGGGTGCAGATGATGCAGGTGATCACGCGGGCGCGCGCCTTGATCTGTCTGTTTTATAGCTTCAGTGCAGACCGAAATAAGGCGTACCGGCGTCCTCGGGGGCAAATCAGGTGCGGGTCAGGGAGAAACCCCGATGGCAGGGCGGCGCGGCGCGGGCATGCTGGAGATCGTCAAGGGGAGATCCGCAGTTCGAGGAGAGTCATGACCGAATCCAAGCCCGAGTACACCCGTACCGCCGTCGACTCGGTGGTCGACGCCGTTCGCGGGCTGGTCAGCGAGGGCATCAACCGTCACGTGGTCGTGCGTGACAGCAAGGACGACGTGGTGCTCGAGGTGCCCGTGGCTCTCGGGTTGGTCGCTGCGCTGGCCGCTCCGGTGGCCACGACGATCGGTGCCGGTGTCGCGCTGGTGGGCAAGTGCGAGATCAAGCTGGAGGACCGCCGGAAGCCGGGCAGCGAGCCCGCGACGACTGTCGAGTCCGACCAGGCGCAGTGAGCCGGCGGGGGATCGGGTGAAGGACACCGGTGGGTTCGCCTTGCGAGGCGGAACCCACCGGTGTCGACGTACGAGCGAGGATCAGCGGTCGGTCGCGACCCACTCGGCGAGGGAGGCCAGGGTGGTCTCCGCGCTGGTTGCCATGTAGTCGCGCAGCGCGTTCAGCTCGGCTCGGGTGGTGCCGAGGACCGGGTCGTGGCGGAGCAACCGCCACGACTGCTCCGCCAGGGTGCCACGGCCGCGGGCGTGGAAGGTCCAGCTCCACTCGACCACGCCGTTCTCGACACCCCCGACCACGAAGGCGAAAGCTGCGCCTGGTTCGGCTTTCACCACCTGTGAGCGGGTGGTCCACTCCTTGCCGTCCCTGCGGTTGCGCCCGCTGAACCACGCACCGGCCTCGGGACCGGTGCCGTTGTCGAAGGCGACGTCGCTCGCGTTCGGGCTCCAGAGGCTGATCAACGACACGTCGCTGACGAGGCGGTAGACGTCGGCGGGGGCGGCGCCGACCCACGCTCGACGGGTGAAGGTGAAGTCCGACGGGTCGATGCCGTCGTGAGGTTCGTTGGTGGTCAATGGAATCCCTTGTTCGGCGTGTCCCGGTAGGACCGACTCCACCGGTTGTCCCGCGGGCACGCCATTCCCTGCTCTGCGTATCCCTGACCGGGACAGGTAGCGCTTGTGGATCCACGAGATACTCGGGGTCATGACCGGAACTGCGGGGCTGGGGGACTTCCTCAAGACGCGGCGCTCGCAGCTTCGCCCTGATGACGTCGGCGTGCCGACCTACGGCGAGCGGCGACGAGTACCGGGTCTGCGGCGGGAGGAACTGGCGCGCCTCGCCGGGGTGAGCAGCTCCTACTACACGAGGCTCGAACAGGGGCATTCCTCCGGCGCCTCGGCTGAGGTGGTGGACGCGCTCGCGACCGCCCTGCGACTGGACGACGCCGAACGACAACACCTGCACGCACTCGCCAAGCCCGCGAGGCGGGCGCGCCGGTCGCCACCCGAGCACGTCTCGGACGCGACGAGTCAGCTGCTCGCCGCGCTGGTGGACGTTCCCGCGATCGTGCTCGGCCGTCGCAGCGACGTGCTGGCGTGGAACCGGCCGGGGCACGCGTTGTTCGCGGGACATCTCGACGTTGCGCGGCGTCCGAACATGGCGGAGCTGGTGTTCCTCGACCCGCACGTCCGCGAGCTCTACGCGGACTGGCCGGGCAAGGCCGAGGCGGTGGTGGGGAACCTGCGCCTGGTCGCGGGGCGGCATCCGGACGACGCCGCGCTGCACGAACTGGTGGGGCGGCTGAGTGCGAAGAGCTCCGAGTTCGCTTCGCTGTGGGCGGGCCACCGCGTGAAAGCCTGTGCCACGGCCGAGTACGAGATGAGGCATCCCCTGGTCGGTCCGCTGACCGTCACGCAGCAGACCCTCGGCAACGGGACGGGGCCCGACGTCGTGGTCGCCACCGCCGCACCCGGCTCGGCGTCGCAGGCTGCGCTGGCCCTGCTCGCCGTTGGCGCGACCCCACGGGATTCCGAGGAATCCGGTGGGGTGCGAGCGGCAGCTTTCCTTCAGTAGCTGAACGTGGTCGCGGGCTCGTCGCCGATCCACTTCCACAACGGGATCGTGCCGTTGATCTCCGCGCCGGGAATGAGGTTGCCGGCGTCGAGTTGCTTTGCGTTGAAGCAGAGCGGGCAGACGTAGTACCGGCCGCCCGCCGCCTCGTAGCGCTGGAAGAGGTCTGCCAGCGGCGGACAGCCGTCGCACGCGACGCCCGTGGCGGTGCCGGTCAGCGCGAGGCGCACCGCCTCCTTGGACAAGAACATCATGGTCTCGCGTCCGGTCTCCGCGGCGCCGATCGCGACCAGGAACGCGACGGTCACCTTCTCGGAGTCCTCGAGTCCCGTCGCGAGGCTGATGACGGCTTTGTTCGACATGATCTGCTCCCTTCGTCTGAACAGGACGGTAGGAGCGGGGAGGTCCCGTGTCGTCGGGCGTTCTCCCTACAGATCGAGCGGATCGAGCAGGCCGTTGCGCATTGCGAACAACGTCGCGGTCGAGCGGGACGACGCCCCGGTCTTGGTGTAGATGCGCTCGATGTGCGTCCCTGCCGTCTTGCGGGAGATCCCCAGCTGCTCGGCGACCTCGCCGGTCTGCGCGCCGCGGGAGATCAGGATCAGCACCTCGACCTCGCGCGGAGTGAGGCCGGCGGGTCCGGACACGCGCCGCCGGGTGCCGTTGCCCGCGGCGGCGAGAACGGCCTCGGCCGCGTCGCCGTCGAGGCCGCCGGTACGGATCGCGTCCCGCACGGCGCTGACGGCCTGCTTGTCCGTCAACGCCGGCCGGTGCGCCCTGGGTTCGAGCATCGCCCGGTACGCGCAGGCCGCGGCGAGCAGGCGACCGGTCATCGGCACCGCGGCACCGGACAGGCCGCGGTGGTAGCCGCTGCCGTCCACGCGTTCGTGGGCCGTGGCCGCGATCGCGCCCAGCTTGGCCAGCGCGGCCGGGCGGGACAGGACGCGTTCGGTGTAGTACGAGCTGAGCCGCACGCGTTCCCAGTCGGTGGCCGACAGCGGTCCTGGCTGGTCCAAGACCGTCACCGGGACGCCGTGCAACCCGATGTCGTGCAACAGACCCGCGCGCCGGGTGGCCACGACGTCGCCGACGGGTAGCCCCATCGACCGGGCCGCGGCACCGGCGAGCTCTGCGACGCCGCGGGAGTGCCCGGCGCGTGAGGCGCAGCGCAGATCGGTGAAGTCCGCCAAGGCTTCCAGTGCCGTGTCCAGGTCGTTCTCGGTCAGCGGGCGGTCGGCGGTGAGCGGGCCGATTTCGGTGCCGGCCAACACTTCTGGCGCGTGCGCGAGGAACGCGTCGACCACGTCGGGTGCGAACTGGCTGCCGCGCCGTGCTTTCGCGACTTCGAGCGCGGCGTCGATCCCGCCGGTCCGGTGCCGCACCTCGACGACGTCGGCGAGGTGCAGCAGGCGGATTGTCGGCGCGATGTCCGTGCCGCCCACCCCGTGCGGGACCCCTCGGCCGTCCCAGCGGGTGAAGAACTGCCGCAGCGCGGTGACGACGTCCTCGCCGAGCCCGAGCCGTTCCGCCAGCGTCGACGTCGTCAGGCAGTGCGACTGCATGCCCTGCACGACGTTCTGGCCGCCAGTCGTCAGCATCGTCGTCGCGACCCGGAGCCGGTGCCACACCGGTCCACCCCGGCCGGCCCGACGCAGGAAGAAACCGATCCCCGCCATCCCGGCGAGATCGACGTCGTAGCTGTCCGCGCGGAAGGCGATGTCGTCACCGAACGACGCGGCCACCTCGGGGGAGTCCGCGATGCAGCCGACCCAGCCGAGCATGGAGACGTAGAACAGCGACCGCCGCTGGTCCTCCGGCAGGCCCACGTGCCCGGCGAGGCGCTCGGCGATCCGCCACGACCGGAGCACGTGCTCCATCGGCTGGCCCAGGCCGAGGTCCGTGGCGAGCGAGAACGCCGCCAGCAGTTCGGCCAGGTCGATCCCGGCGTCGCGATCACCAAGCTCCACCCGCGAAGGGTAGCTCCGCGAGCTGCTTCGGCTGTGGTTTCCCGTTGTCCGCCCGCGCGGCGCGAGCGCGACCGTAAGCTGCTCGCGGCGAACGGACAAGGCTCTCGGGACACGGAGACGATGACGCAGGAGGCGTTCGGGCCGTACCGGATCGAGCAGCTGCTCGGCCGGGGTGGGATGGGCGAGGTGCACCGGGCCTACGACACGGTGCACGACCGGTTCGTGGCGCTCAAGAGACTGTCGCCCGCCCACCACGGCGACCGGGAGTACCGCGCCCGCTTCCGCCGCGAGGCCCAGATCGTGGCGCGGCTGCGGGAGCCGCACGTCATCCCCATCCACGCCTACGGCGAGATCGACGACCGGCTCTACCTGGACATGCGGCTCGTGGAGGGGGCCGACCTGTCGGACGTGATCCGCGAGCGGGCGATCGAGCCGTCGCGGGCCGTGCGCATCGTCGAGCAGGTGGCGAGCGCCCTGGACGCCGCGCACGCCGACGGCCTCGTGCACCGCGACGTGAAGCCGTCGAACGTGCTCGTGACCTCCGGCGACTTCGTGTACCTGGTGGACTTCGGCATCGCCCGCAGCGTCTCGCCGACCGCGACGGGCCTCACGGCGTCGGGCTCGGTGGTCGGCACGCTGGACTACATGGCGCCCGAGCGCTTCGAGAGCGGCCCGGTGGACGGCCGCGCGGACGTGTACGCCCTGGCCGGTGTCCTGTTCGCGTGCGTGACGGGCCGGCGTCCGTTCACCGCGGACGGCACCGCGGCCCAGATCTGGGCGCACCTGAAGGAACCGCCGCCGAGGGCGTCCCTGGTGAACCCGGCCGTGCCACGGGCGCTGGACGACGTCATCGCCCGAGGCATGGCCAAGAACCCCGCCGACCGCTACGCCACCGCGGGTGAGCTCGCGCGGGCGGCCGCGCAGGCCCTGGCGTCCGCACCCGCGACGCCACCGGCGGGACAGTTCGGCCCCGCCACTCCCACGACCCCACTGGCCGCCCACCAGGCCCCGCAACCACCGCCCCAACCCCGCACCGCCGCCACCGAAATCGTGCGCCCGCCGAAGCGCAACGCCGAGCCCGGCACCGCGACTCCGGCCCTCATCGCCGGAGGCCTGGCGGTCGCGGTGCTGGTGATCGTGACCGCGGTGGTCTTCTCCAACGGCGACAGAACGCGCGGCTCCGGCACCACTTCCACCAGCACCACGACAACCACGTCCAGCAGCACGCCCACGACCACCTCCACGACGCGGTCACCGGAGGTGGAGAAGCTGCTGGCCGCTCTCCCCGACGTCTACAAGACCTCCGCCGAGTGCGTGCCGTCCACTCCGGACGGCGGCGCCGTGGCCGTCGTCCGCTGCACCAAGCCGGGAGCGTGGTCGCCCCGGTACCCCGCGCCGGACGAGTCCGAGTTCCGGCTGTTCGGCGACCGCGCCGGCCAGGACGCGTTCTTCCAGGCGTTGGTGACGAGCCGGGGCATCCCGCGGATGGACGAGCGCGGCGGATGCCGTCCCGAGTCCGACCCGATTCACTACGCGCTCTACTACCGCGACACCTCCGGCCCGTTGCCCGGCGAGTTCACGACGTGCTTCGTCGCCGACGGCAACGCGCAGGTGTGGTGGGTCGACACCCGCACGCTCACCATCGGCGTGGTGAAGAGGCCGGGTGACCTCAAGACGCTCGACAGCCTCGACCTGTGGTGGAACACCACGATCCTGTCGGCGCTCTGAGTCAGCTGGACACGCCGCAGCTCGGCGCGGACCAGAAGCGGGTGGAGCGGTGCGCGACGTGCACGTGGTCGTCGTGACCGGTGTAGCCGGGCCCGAGGATCTCGTTGAAGCCGTGGTTGCGGGCCTGCCGCGCCAACGCGCAGAAGCCCTGCGAGCCCGCGCCGAGGTCGACGGCGTCGCCGTACAGGTGACGGCTCGTGGGGGAACCGCCGACGGCGTTGTTGCAGGAGACGCTGCGGAAGCCGCCGTTGACGTCGATCGGCCTGTCACCCATGGCGTGCCGCATGGCCTGCAGCTTCCACATCGACACCAGGGCGTTGGCGCGCGCGGTGGCAGCGGAGACGTTGCCGCCGGACCAGTCGGAGTTGCAGTTGTTCAGCTCGTCGTAGGTGAAGTTGACCGGCGTGCAGTCGTTGTCCTGCAGTTCGTAGATCTTCGCGAACGTCGCCGACCCCGCGATGCCGTCGGCGCCGAGACCGTAGGCCTGCTGGAACCGCGTCACGGCCGCCTTGGTGGCGGGCCCGAACTGTCCGTCGAGGCCGAGAACGCCGCCGTAGCCGGGATATCCGGCCACGCGGATCTGCAGCTGACGGACGTCCTCGCCCGAGGTTCCTTCCGCGAGCGTGCGTCCCCAGGTGTAGCAGGCGTCGGCTGCGGAGGGGCCGGTCTGTGCCGCGGCAGGAGCGACACCGGCGGTGAGGAGCAGGGCGACGACCGGTAAGACGAAGCGGAGTTTCACGACAGCACACCTTTCGATCACAGGGATCTGCAGCGTGTCGAGTTCGCACCGGGGCTGTCAACGAGCAACCAAGTGAACTCCTAGTTCGGTGAGTGGTCCCCGGGGACTTGTGTCGCGATCCCCGGAGCGAGACGCTGACATGTGGCGTCCGGTGAGCGGGCAGAGGCCAGGGTGTGCAGCACCGCGGAACGCATCCGCGAGTTGCGGTCGCGCCGCGCTCAGCTCAGCACGCGTTCGGGGAGAGCGTCGACGCCGGAGGACGCCGAAACGGCGGTGGCCGCACTGATCGAGGCACTGCACCACGCGGCTCAGGCGCGGGAGAGCCTCCGCGAAAGCCTCGACGACTCCGCCGCCGCACACGAACGAGCAGCGGACGTCCTCGAGCAGGCGGCGGCACGCGGTGGAAGTGGGGCCGCGGCCCGTCGCGCCGCGGCCGCTCGGCACCGTGCCGACGCTCAGGCCGATCGCAGGCGTGCCGCCGAGATCTGAGCGCTCACAGCAACGTGATCACCCCGTACGCACCCGCGGCCACGAGCGCGGACGCGGGCAGCGTCAGCACCCACCCCTTGGCGATGTCCGCCGCCACCGACCACCGCACCGCCGACCGGCGTGTGGTCGCGCCGACACCCATCACCGCTGACGTGATCACGTGCGTGGTCGAGATCGGGGCGTGGAACACGAACGCGGCCAGGTACAGCACGGAGGACGCGGACAGTTCGGCGGCGAAGCCGTGCGGCGGGGTGAGGTGGAAGATGCGCCTGCCCAGGGTGCGCATGATCCGCAGGCCGCCCGCGTAGGTGCCGGCCGACAGGGCCACCGCGCACGCCAGGATCACCCAGAACGGCACCGAGTAGCCGGTCTGGTGACCGGACACGACCAGCCCGAGCACGATCACACCCATGCTCTTCTGGGCGTCCTGCAGGCCGTGGCCGAGGGCGAGGCTCGCCGCGGAGAACACCTGGGCGCGGCGCATCAGGCGGCCCGCCCGGTGCGCGTTGGCCCTGCGGAACGACCACATGATCACGGTCATCACCGCGTAGCCGAGCAGCAGGCCGATGAGGGGAGAGGCCACCATCGGGATGACGACCTTCTCCAGCACCCCGGCCCAGTGCACGGTGGTGGCGGACGCGAGCGCCGCGCCGACCAGGCCGCCGACCAGGGCGTGCGAGGACGACGACGGCAGGCCGAAGTACCAGGTGATGAGGTTCCACGTGATGGCACCGGCCAGCGCGGCGGTCACCACGTGCAGCGCGTCGTTGCCGACGGGGGTGTCGATGATGCCCTTGGCGATCGTCACGGCGACGGCGGTGCCCAGCAGCGCGCCGATCAGGTTCATCACCGCCGCGAGCGTCAGGGCGGCGCGCAGGGTCAGCGCACGGGTCGACACGGCGGTCGCGATGGCGTTGGCCGCGTCGTGGAAGCCGTTGGTGAAGTCGAACGCGAGCGCGAGGACGATCACGACCACCAGTCCGGCGGTCAGCATCACGCTTCCTTGACGGCGATCGAGTGCACGGCGTTCGCGACGTGTTCGAAGGCGTCGGCGGCGGCCTCCAGCTCGTCCACGACGTCCTTGAGCTTCATGACCTCGAGGGCGTCGCGCTCACCGTTGAACAGCTCCGACAGCAGTCTGCGGTAGACCTGGTCGGCCTCGTTCTCGATCTGGTTGACCTCGACCCAGAACGCGGTCAGCTCCTGCGGTTCGGCGAGGCGGGGCATGGCCGCGGCGGTGAGCTGAGCGGCCCGGCACAGCAGGTCGGCCTGCACCGCGACGCCGCCGGGCAGCTCGCCCACGCGGTAGAGGGTCGCCAGGTCGACCGCGGCGTCCATGTGGTCGACGACGTCGTCCAGCCTGGCCGCGAGGCGGTAGATGTCCTCCCGGTCGAACGGCGTGACGAACGACCGGTCGAGGTGCTCGATGATGGCGTGGGTCGCGTCGTCGGCGGCGTTCTCGAGGGTGTGCATCCGTGCCGCCAGCTCGGCGCGGTCCTGCTCGGGCGCCTGGACGAACTCGCGCAGCAGCTCCACGCCGGCGCCGATGTTCGCGCCGATCTCGGCGAACAGCTCGAAGAACTTCGCGCCCGTGGGCTTGCGGCTGATGCGCATGCCGATGACCTCTCCTCAGACGATCGAGACCAGCTGGTCGGGGCAGGCGGAGTTCGCCGGTGCTGACGGGGCAGGTCTACCCACTGGCGCGACGACCAAACACGGGCTCACCTCCGATCCGCCGCGTCACGTTCACCCCTCCACGGACGATCAAGAGGGTGTGAACACTGCAAGAGAGAAGCCGGCCCCGTGAGCCGGACCGGCGCGGACGTGCACGAGCTCAGCGACGGCGTCCCGGTCGTGGCCGACGTCGACCGGATCGCGGCGCACCCCGATCCCGTCGTCCGCAACCTTCAGATCACCCACTGCTACCACCTGCTGTCGCGGGCCGTGGCCGCCCGCACCGGCGGGTCCGCGAACTGGTGCACGTTCGCCGTGTGGGCCTCCAAGCAGATCGGGCAGACCATCCGGCAGGAAGACCTCGCGCGCACCGCGGAACGTCTGCTGAAGTCCTCACCCGAGGTGGCCGCCGGAATCGACCTGATGGCGCGCAGCCTGCGCCGGGCCGTTCCGCAACAGGGCCTGGACCGCGTGCACGAGGTCGTGCGCCGGACGATCGTGACGACCGCACGGCTCGACGACGTCAGCGCCGCGTCGGCACAGGGCAACCTCAAGGTCTTCGAGGAGATCGCGCGTGAGTTCGCGCGGTTCCTCGCCGAGTTCGGCCAGGGGCCCGGCGACGAGCGGATCGAGGAGTTCTGCGCCGGGCTCCGGCCGGGCGAACCACCCGAGGGGCAGCGCTACCTGCGGCAGGCCTTCACCCGGTACCACCGCGCGATGACCACCAGCGACCCGAAGCAGCGGGCCGAACTCCTGCTCCTGGCGAACATCGAGGTGGGCCTGCACGAGCAGACCCGCTTGCAACCGGAGATCGCCGCCGCGATGCAGGCACCCGTCGTCGACCCCCGCGAGCTCGAACGCCGCCTGCTCGAGGTGCTGCTGCCGGGCAACCGGGTGGTCAGGTGGTTCCGCGTCGCCCTGCTGACCGTGCTGGGCAGGCGGACCGCCGTCCGCATCGCCGGCGAGCAGCTGTCCGACCAGGTGCGAGCGCTCGTGCGGCGGGCGGTCACCGAACACCTGATGACCCTGGCGCTGCCCGGTGGTGAACTGCTCGACCTGAGCAGGGACCTGCCCGCGACGTTCCCGCCGGAGCTCGCGGAGCTGTCCGATCCGGACCTGCTCGCACTGCTGAAGACCGTCGACCCGACACCTGACAGCACGCGCGGCACCGCCGCCCGCGACTGGGCCGACCTGCCGGACCGCATGCACTACATCGCCGACATGTTCCGCTGCCACGCCCTGCGCGGGGACCTGCTCGGGCCGCCGTTCACCGCCGAGCAGGTCGAGGCGCTGACCGGTGGCCGCAGGCCGGGCGGCGCGCTGTGAGCACTTGTGCACGCTAACAAGACGCTCCACCGCAGTTTGTTCAAGAAATAGCTGAACCTGGACATTGTCATCGAACATGTAGCCGGTCATAGTGTTAGCGCTCACTACCGGATTCATCAACGACGATGACAGGAGCCGGGTACATGCGCCTGCGCACCCACCGATGGCGTCCGTTGCTCGCCGCGTTCGCCACCTTCGCCGGTGCGGTCACCGGCCTCGCCGTCACCGCACCGGCCGCCCAGGCGGCAGGGCCGGTTCCGCACTACCTCATGACGGCGTTCACCAACAGCAGCGAGTCGAACATGTACGTCTACGACTCGGCGAACGCGACGAACTTCTCGCTGCTGCGGGCGAACGCCTACACGCCGCCGTCCGGGCTCATCCGCGACCCCAGCGTCATGCGGCACACCGACGGCTACTACTACGTCGTCTACACGACCGGCTGGACCGGCGACACCATCGGCTTCGCCCGCAGCGCCGACCACACGACGTGGACGTTCCTGCGCAACGTCAAGGTCGGGCTCAACGGCGCGACCGGCAGCACGTGGGCCCCGGAGTGGTTCAAGGACACCGACGGCAGCGTGCACGTCATCTTCTCCGCCTCCACCACCGGCACGGCTGGACAGTTCCGGCCCTACCGGGTCACGGCGACCAACGGCGACCTGTCCACTTGGACGTCACCGGTCGCCCTGGGCATCGCGGCGAACTACATCGACAGCTTCGTGGTGAAGACCGGCGGCACGTACCACAACTTCCTCAAGAACGAGACGACGAAGTACATCGAGCACGCGACCGCGACCTCGCTGAACGGGCCCTGGACGTTCCAGGGGACCGGCAACTGGGCGGGCTGGGGCTCCGGCCTGGAGGGGCCGGCCCTGGTGCAGCTCCCGGACGGCCGCTGGCGCCTCTACTTCGACCAGTACGGCCAAAAACGGTACTTCTACGCGGACAGCGCCGACCTCTCCTCGTTCGGTGCGAAGACCGAGCTGCCGGGCCTGTCCGGCACGGCGCGCCACTTCACCGTGCTGCGGGAAGACTCGGGCGACGGAACGGCCGTGCCGACCGGAAACCGTTCGCTGCGTTCGGTGAACTACCCGGACCGCTACGTGCGGCACCGCGACAACCTCGCCTACGTCGAGCAGATCAGCACGGCCACCGACCGGCAGGATGCGACCTTCACCGTCGTGCCCGGCCTGGCGAACGCGGCCTGCGTGTCGTTGCGCTCGGTGAACTTCCCGGACCGCTACCTGCGGCACTACAACTTCCGCGTGCGGCTGGACGTCAACAGTGGCGACGCGGCGTTCGCCAGTGACGCCACGTTCTGCGGCCGCGCAGGGCTCGCGGGCGGTCTGTCGCTGGAGTCCTACAGCCATCCCGGCCGGTACCTGCGGCACTACGCCTTCGAGGTGAGGGTCGACCAGTTCGCGTCCGGCTCGGGCTTCGCGAACGACGCGTCCTTCACGGTCACCGCGCCGCTCGGCTGAACCAGTTCGGTGGACTCGCCGCCGTCTGCGTGGGGTTCCCACCAGACGGCGGCGTCCACAGTGGACTTCTCAGTCCTCCTGCCCGGCCGGAGCGACGAGCTGGAGAATCCAGGCGCTCCAGGCGGTGTCGGCGCGCCGCTCGGACAGTTCGAGCGCGGTCGAGACGGTCTGGATCAGCCCCGTCGCGAAGAACGTCCGCACCTGCAAGGCATCCGCGCCCGTCAACCGGGCGATCGCCTTCATCAGGTCCAGATGACGTCGCCGCACCGCCACCTGCACCTCGGGGTCGGCCGCCGCCGCGAAACCCTGCAGCATCACGAGACCGGCACCCGGCTCACGGCGCAGGAGCTTCACGTAGGCGTCGCCCAGCGCGGTCAACGTCGGTTCCGCACGCTCGAACACGGCCTCGATCTTGTCGAAGGTGACGTCGACGACCTCCAGGAACAACTTCTTCTTGGAGCCGAAGAGCTGCACGATCCGCGGGTGCGAGACGCCGGCCTGCTCGGCGATGACCTCCAGGCGCCCGCCCGCCAGGCCGTTGCGGGCGAACTCGGCGCCGGCCGCTTCGAGGATCACCGCCCGGCGCGCCGCGGCGGGCATCCGGACGGGCGCGGTCCCGCTCACCCCTTGACGGCTTCGCCGCGGACCTGGCGCTCCACGAACTTGTTGTCGTAGAGGCAGCGGTAGGCGTGGACCAGCCCGTCCTCGCCCAGTTCCAGCCGGTCGTCACCGTGGAACTCGACCCGCCTGCCGTTGCCGGCGTGGGTGCCGGTGAAGTGCCACGCCACCACGAGCGCACGCCGCGTCACGTCGGCGTAGTAGCCGATGCGCGTGAACGAGTAGTCCGGGAAAGTCCTGCTCATGTGCGTGACGAAAGCGCGGAGGGCGTCCGGGCCGTACTCCGTCGAACGCAGCGCCGGTTCGTCGTAGACGAGGTCGTCCGCGCACAGGGCCGCGACGGCGTCCGCGTCGTGCCCGTTCCACGCCTTCTCCCACAGCCCGCAGAACTCTTCGACCGCGTCGATGTCGGTGGCGGCCACCTCAGCCAGGATCGTCATACTTCTAACTTACAAGTAAGTAAGAAGTTGCGCCAGGGTCACGCGGTTCTGACGTCACGTCGTTCAACGTGGAGGACCGCGGGGCCGAGCTCTGGGGTCCCTGCTTGGCGTTGAACCGCAACCACTGCGTGCCACCCGCGGGGATCGTGGCGGAGCGCCGGCCTTCACGTTCGCGCCGTACAGGTCACCGACGCGGCCGGACCCGGCACGAGCTCGCGAACATCCCGCTGGCGGCCGGACACCGTGATGATCCGGGCGGCGAGCGGCAACGGCCACCTCCACGCCGACGCGCTCTCGCTCGTGCGGACCGTCCGAGACGATCTCCGGTCAGCCGGTGGCGCAGGAGCGGCCGTTGAGGGAGAAGGCGCCCGGAGCGGGATTGACGGCACCGTTCGTCGCGGTGAACCCGGGCGGTGCCTGATCGGCCCGCCCGGCACGTACTCGAGCGTCCACGTCGACGACGTGGCCGACGTGTTCCCGGACGTCCAGACCTACGGCGGCGGGAGGTGCGAGAGCAACACGCACAACTCCGCGACCGTCCGCTGGGCGCTCACCGAGGACGACCGCGACTTCCGCTGGGTGACGATCTCCCGATAGGTGAAGGAAAAGGTGCAGATGATGAATCGCAAGAAGGTGTGGCTGGCGGGCGTGGCCGCAGCGGCCGCCGTGTCGGCGAGCACCGTGCTGGTCCCCGGTTCGGCCGTCGCGGCGACCTGCCGGGCGCAGCCGTTCTCCTCGTGCGTGGCCGTTACGTACCAGGTCTCGCACGTCAAGAGCATCCGCGTGAACGGCCGGTGCCTGACCGGTCCGTAGGGTCAGCACACCTCCGGTGAGTGAATGTGCTGCAATCGTTCGTCGCGCACCCTGAACCGTCCAGGTGTTCCGAATGGTTTTCGCTTTGTCCGCTACTTCACCGCGGAACCCGTGGAAATGAGAAAGCCCCGGACGGATGTCCAGGGCTTTCGAGGTTCGCCTGCTAGTTGCTGTAGCACCGCCACTTGATGAACCAGGCCCAGCTCCCGTCGCCGCGGGGGAAGCCGTCGATGCTCTCCGGCTTGTAGTCGCGAGTCCTGAACCCGTACACCCCGAAGCAGCGCCGGCTGGCCGCACCCTCCGTCGCCCTCACCGAGGGGTCCCAGGCGGGCTTCTGCGGCGATCGCGACGCGAGCTCGAAGTCGATCGTCGCGGAGTCGGCGCTGGCGGGCGCGGTACCGAGCACGACTCCGGCGCCCGCGGCGAGGACGAGCGCGACCGCGGTCGTCCGCACCGTCCTGCCGAACTTCGTGAACACAGCAACCTCCCATGAGTAGATCTTGCACGTGCGGTCACCCAAGCCTGGCGGTGGTCGTTCCGACAACGCTCAGGCGAGGTGTTCCGAGTTCTGCGGAATCTTTCCGAGATCCTCGGAAGCGTTTCCGCAGGGAGGAATCAGTTGCTGTAGCAGCGCCACGGCTGGACCCACCTGTTGGAGCCGTCCGGCTGTTGCAGGCCGTACAGCATGCCGGGCTCGGTTCCGCGTGCCCGGAACCTGTAGGTCTGCAAGCACTTCCGGTCGGCGGCGGGTCGCGTCTCTTCGATCGCGGCGCTCTGCGAAGGGAACTCGGTGCCACAGTCATCTCCGGTGAGTACCCGGCGAATGTGAGCAACCCTCCTTTGTGGACCGCTTTGATCGGAAGGTGGGCGGAGCATGTTCCGCGTAGTTCGGAAAGGGTCGCTCACACGCCGATGGGCTCGCGGCTGCCGGGCATCGGCAGGGCGAGCGTCGAGTCCAGAACGGACCTCAGCGCCGCCCGGGGTTCGTCCGCCGAGCCCAGCTCGCCTGCGTCGTGACCTTCGCCGCGAGGTGAGGCAGGTCGGTGCTGATCGAACGGAGGGCCGTCGTCAACGCCTCGCGCAGCACGTGCGTCTGTTCGTCGATCAGCCGCGTCGCTGGGGTGACCATCCGGCCGGCCAGGCACGGGAGGTGCGGGTGAACCCCCGGTCGTGAAGGATTTCCGAAAGCGTCGGAATCGCTGGGCGGAACACCGGACGAAGTGCGAAATCCACGTGTTGCGTGCGAAATGCTGGACGGGGTTCCATGGACCGAACGAGAGGTGGTGATGTGCCCGTGCGCGAGGCGCTGGAGGTCCTCGTCGAGGATCCCGGGTTCACCGAGCTGATCGACTCGCGGTACGGGCTCGAGCGGCTCGGCGGCGGGGCGACGTGGAGCGAAGGGCCGCTGTGGCTGCCGGGCGAGGACGCCGTCATCTGGTCCGACATCCCCGGAAACCGGATCCTGCGCTGGTCGGCCGCGACCGGAGAGGTCACGGTGGACCGCACGGACGTCGAGTTCACCAACGGCCGGACACTCGACCGTCAGGGACGCGTCGTGGCGTGCTCGCACGGCAGGCGCGCGGTCGAGCGCACCGAACCGGACGGCACGACGACGGTCCTGGTCCACCGCTTCGGGTCCGCGAGGTTCAACTCTCCCAACGACGTCGTGGTCGCGTCCGACGACGCGATCTGGTTCACCGATCCGCCGTACGGGATCATCCTGCCTCAAGAGGGTCATCCCGGTGAGCGGGAGTACGGCGCCCACCACGTGTTCCGGTTCGTTCCGGGCACCGGTGAGCTGACCGCGGTGGTCGTCGACGTGGAGGAACCGAACGGGCTGGCCTTCTCGCCGGACGAACGGCGGCTCTACGTCTCGGACACCTCGGCCGCGTTGCGCACCGACGGCGGCGGGCAGCACTGCATCCGCGTCTACGACGTCAGCAGCGACTGGGAGTGCCGCGGCGGCAGGGTGTTCGCGGAGGTCGAACCCGGTGTGGCGGACGGCTTCCGCGTCGACGAGCACGGCAACGTCTGGACCTCCAGCGGTGACTCGGTGCAGGTCTACGCGCCGGACGGCACGCGGCTCGGCAAGATCCCGGTGCCGGAGAAGGTCGGCAACGTGTGCTTCGGCGGACCCGGTGGTGACGAGCTGTTCATCGCCGCCTCCACGAGCCTCTACCGCGTCCGCACCAGAACCAGGGGTGCGTCGGCGGCGCGCTGATCGTTGTGCGGAAATCATGTGCGCGAAATCCGGAAATGGTCCAGGCGAAGCGCATTGTTCACGATGTGGACGCGTGGTCGAATGGTGTGAACGAAGGCGGTGAAGAACTACCTCACGCGGCTGTTCTCCAGGACGGGCCGCCGCGCGCGGTTCGACCTGGCGGCCGCGAGCCTGGAAGGGCGCCTCGTCGCCCAGCCGTGGCGGGACATTCCCGAGCACGTTCGTGCCCTGCTATTTCGCGTGAAGAATGACCTGGGATTGGTCGGTCAGGCGTTCCTCGCGGGCACGGACCTCGTCCAGGAGTTCCGGCGGGCCGCGAGCGGGCTGCCGGTCGGTGGGCAGGAGACGGTGCTGCTCGCCGTGCTCGACGGTCTCGAGGTGGTCTACCTCGCCCGTCACGACGGCAGCCAGCCGGTCCGCCTGGCGAGCGACATCGGCCGCCGCATGCCCGCCGTGGTGACGGCGCTGGGGAAGGCGATGCTCGCGTCTCTACCCGGCGACGAACTGGAGGAACGGCTCTCCGGCGTCGGCAGGCTCCCCGTGCTCACGCCCCAGGTCTCACCGCGGCGTGGACGAGCTCCGCGCCGACCTCGACGCGACGCGGCAGCGCGGGTACGCGGTCGACGACGAGCAGAACACCGAGGGCGTCGTCTGCGTCAGCGTGGCCCTGCCCGGCACCGAGATCCCCACCGCCGTGAGCGCGACTCTGCTGGCGGCCCGGATGACCGACCAGCTGCGCACCGGTCTCGTGCGGGATCTGACCGCGCTCGCCGGGGGACTGGCCCGATCCGTCACCCGATAGTGGGAATTCCCGTCACGACCCGTCGCGCCGGGCGTCTCAATTCGTGAATCAGCTCGAAACTGCGCGGGCCAGCGTCAACACCTTCGTGAAACCTCAAGTGGTGCTCAAGTTGTCGAAGCGTTAGGACGAATGTGAGTAACCTGTTTCGCGATTGAAAGTTGTACCAAATGCTGAACGCGATGGCGGGCTGACTCGTTCGGTACGACCCTGGTGCGGACAAGGGAGTCGGGGAATGGCGCTGTCCGAAGTGGGTGAGCGGCTGACCACCGGGCGACCGGCCGGGCGCCGCCGAGAGCTGCGCCGGGTGGCCGCCGAGATGCGGGAGGTCGTCGCGGGCCGCTTCGGCGTCCTGCACCTGCGCGGGCCGCGTGCCATCGGGAAGTCGGCGCTGGTCGAGCTGCTGCGCGACGAGGCCGGCGACGAGGCGGACGTCCTCGTGACCACCTGCGCCGGCAGCGAGGACCTCGCCGCCGCGAGGAGCCTGCTCGGCGCGGACGTGGTCGACGCGCTGCCCGCCGGACGCGACGAGCACGCCCGGTCGTACGCGCTGAACGACCTGGTCGTCCCGCGCACGGCGGACCGGCCGCTGGTGCTCGTGCTCGACGACGCCCACCGCTGCGACCGCGCGACCGCCCGCTGGCTCGCGGTGCTCGCGCGCCGCATCCCGCAGCCGCGCGTCTGCGTCGTGCTGGTCTACCCGTGTGCGGAGCGGATCGCCGCCGAGGAGATGTTCGCCGATCTCAGCGGCGCCGTGGACACGACCACGATCGACCTCGGCCCGTTCGACGAGGCCGACGTGACGGAGCTGATCGCCCGCGAGTGCGGGTTCATCCCCGAGCGCGACACCGTCCTCACCGCGCTGGAGGCCACGGCAGGCATCCCGGAGGTCGCACTCGCCTGGGCGGCGAAGGCCTGCTCCCGCGACGCCGCGCCCGACGTCGAGACCGAGCTCGTCGCGTGGCAGCTCGCGTGGCTCGAGGACCAGCCGGAGCCGACGCGCCGGTACGTCACCGCGGTGGCGGTGCTCGGCGGCACCGAGGCCGCGAGCGCCGCGACGCTCGCCGAGATCTCACCGGCGGTGGCCGAGGCGAAGCGCGCGGAACTGGTGGCCGTCGGTGTGCTCACCCCGGCCGGGTGTTTCCGTTCGGCCGTGCTGCGCGAACGGGTGCTCGACGGCGCGGACAACCTGGCGGAGGTCCGGACGAGGGCGGCACGGCTGCTCACCGACGAGGGCCGCCCGCAGGAGGAGATCGCCCGGCTGGTCGTGCTGCTGCCCGAGCTGAACGAGGTGTGGATGTTCTGCGCGTTGCGTGGTGCGGCACGGGAGAACACGCTCGCCCCGGAGCTGGCGGTGAGCTACCTGCGGAGGGTGCTGGACGCGGTGCCCGGCCACGTCGACACGCGCCACGAACTGGCGACCCGGTTGTCCGAGATCGACCCGTCGGCGGCGATGGACGTCTTCGCGGAGCTGCTCGCCGACGTCACCGATCCCGCGGTGCGCGTGTCGGTGGCGATCAGCTGCGGCGCGGTGGCGCTGCGGGCGGGCCGCGGGCCCGACGGGTTCCGGTTGCTCTCCTGTTACCTGTCCGAAGAGGAGCGCACGGGCAGGCTCGCCGCGGTCGACCCCGAGCTGCGGGCCCAGACCGAGGCCATGGCCCTCGCCAACGGGTTCGGCGGTTCGGCGACCGTCCGCCAGGCGATGGACCTGGCGCGGGTGATCACACCGTGCGAGGGCCGGGCGGAGGGCGGTCGCCGGCTCGCACAGCAGCTCGCGAGGGCCGAGGTGCTGCGCGGCGAGTCACTTCCCGCGGCACTGGGCCACCTCCGGTCCGCGTTGCCCGCACCTGGTGGTGCCCGCGGGTTCTGGGACGTCTTCACGGTCGTGTCGCTGCACTTCTGCGGCGAGCCGGCCGCCGCCGTGACGCTGGTGGACGAGATCGTCGAGGCCGCGGCCGGTGACGCGGAGACCCGCAAGGTCGCCCTGGCGGCGCGCGCAGGTCTCGCGTACGACTCGGGTGACCTGCTGCAGGCGGAGCGGGACGCCCGCACCGCGCTGGAGATGCCCGGTCCCGAGGACTTCGGCGCGTTGACGGTGCTGGCGTCGGTGCTGGTGCGCCGTGGCGACACCGACCGGACCGAGCAGCTCCTGCACCGCATGCACACACCGCGCCACCCGGTCGAGTACGGCTGGTCGCTGGACGTCAGGGCGCACTGGCTGTGGAACCGCGGCGACCACGACTCGGCACTGGACATGCTCCGGCGGTGCGGCCGCGAGTTCGACGCGATGGGCGTGCACAACCCGGTGCTCGTGCCGTGGTGGATCGACGCCGTCGCGGTGACCATGCGGCTGGGCAGGCTCGCCGAGGCGGCAGAGATCGCCGAACGCGGTGCCGACGCCGCGCTCGCCTGGAACACGCCGGCCGCGCGCGGCTACGCCCTGCTCGCCGAGGGGATGAGCACGGGAGACGTCCTGACGCTGGAGCAGGCCGTCGCCGAACTGGGCGAGGCGGGATCGAGGCTGTGCGAAGCGCAGGCGTTGCGGGCGCTGGGCAACGCGCTGATGCGCGAGCAGGACGAGAAGACGGCCCGCAAGCACCTGCGGGCGGCGATGGACATAGCGGTGCGCTGCGGCGCGAGCATGGCCGCGGACCGGGCACACGAGCTGCTGACCGCCGCGGGCGGCCGGGTGAGCGCGGTGCACGCCTCACCCAGGGACGCGCTCACCAGCGGTGAGCTCAGGGTCGCGGAGCTCGCCGCCGACGGGCTGACCAACCGGGAGATCGCCGAGAAGCTGTACGTGACGGTGCGGACCGTGGAGAGCCACCTCTCGAACGCCTACCGGAAGCTGGGCGCCCAGACCCGCGCCGAGCTGGCGCTGCAGCTGCGATGAGCGGCGGGGGAGTTGTCGCGATGGTGGAACGAGAGGCTGAGCGGGCGGTGGAACTGCGATGAACCCCCTGGGAGTGCTCACGCTGGTCGAACGGGACGCCGCGCTCGCCGTGCTGGAACGGTCGATGCGGATGCTGGCAGCGGGCCGGTCGTCGCTGCTGGAGATCTGCGGCCACCGCGGCACCGGCAGGACCGCGGTGCTCGACCACCTCGTCCACCTCGCCCGGCGCGCGGACGTCACGGTGCTGACGGCCGCGGGCGGGTGCCCGGCGGTGGGCGGACCCGGCGGTGCGGTGGCCGAGCTGATGTCCCAGCTGCACCGCGACGACCGCGGCCCGGCGGCCGTCGGCGCGCTGGTGGAGCTGGCTCGTGACCGGCCGGTGCTCGTCGCGGTCGACGACGCGGACCTGCTCGACGCCGAGTCGCTCGCCTGGCTCGCGAGTCTGGCCGGACGGGCCGTCGGGGTGCCGATGGTGGTCGCGGTCGTCACGGACGCCTGCCTCCCGGTGCTGCCCGGCGCCACGACGGTGCCGTTGCGGCCGCTCGGGCACGACGGCGTCTCGGGGCTGGTGACCGGCAGGTTCGGCAGGCCGGGCGACGACGAGTTCGCCACGGCCCTGCACGACCACACCGGTGGCCGTCCGGCGACGCTGCGGCCGTTGCTCGACCGGTGCGCGGAGGACGGCCTGGAACCCGTCGGCGCCAGCACCGGCGCGGTCGCGGGGATCGCGGCCGACGTGCTCGCGGACTTCACCACGCGCGCCGTCCGCTCGCTGCCCGCGGAAGCCGTCGACCTGCTGCGGGTGATCGCGGTCTGCGGTCCGTCGTTCCCGGCCGACCTGCTGGGGGTGCTGGCCGGGCTGCGGACGATCACGCTGGGCCGGGCGCTGGAGCTGCTCGTGGGCGCGGGCCTGGTGACGGAGCCGGGCAAACCGGAGCTGTCCGCGGGCATCCGGGTCGCGCGGGTGCTGGAGGACATGCCGGCGCAGGCACGTGAAGACCTGCACGCGCGGGCGGCCCGGCTGGGACACCAGTGCGCCGTCCACCCGTCCGAGGTGGCGCGGTTGCTGGTCGGGGCCCCGCCGCTCGGTGAGGCGTGGGTGGTGCCGCTGCTGCGGGCCGCTGCACGAGAAGAGGCGAACGGCGACCGTCCGGCCGAGGCCACCGCGTACCTGCGCCGGGCGTTGACCGAACACGTCACACCGCTCGTGCGCGCCGAGCTCGTGCTGGAGCTCGCCATCGCGGAGTGCCTGGCCGAACCCGTCGCCGCGGACCGCAGGCTCGCCAGGATGTTGCTGGAACCCCAGCCACCGGAGTGCGCGGACGTGCGGCTCGCGGCGGCGGACCAGCTGTGGGGACGCGGTGACGCCGCCCTGCTGCGGCGCACGCTCGCCGCGGTGCGGTCGTCCGGGGGCGATCGCGAAGCCGTCACGTCGTTGTACTGGATCGCCGACGACGCACCGGTCGAGACCCCGGAACTGGGCATTCTCGAGACGGCCGAACTGCCCGGCTCGTGCGGCAACCCCGATCGCGCGGGGGTCGCCGCGTGGATGCACGCGTGTGAGGGCGTCGACGCCGAACGTGCCGGGGTGGCGGCGAGGACCGCCCTCGACGCACCCGCCAAGCTGCTCACGTCGCGCCTGTTCGGGTGCCTCACGCTGGGCGCGCTCGACGACGTCGCCGGGGCCGTCGCCGGCCTGGACCTGGTGATCGCGGAGGCCCGGCGGAGGCGCCTGACCACGGTGGTGCCGCAGGCGCTGATGATGCGGGCGAAGGTGCGCGCCATGGCGGGCGACCTCGACCACGCCGCCGCCGACATGGAGCAGGCGCGGTCGGTGTACCCGCTGGAGAACCTGCACCCGGACGCGCGCCCGATCATGGTCGCCGCGGACGTGCTGGTGCACCTCGAACGCGGCGACCTGGACCGCGCGATCGAGCTGGCCGCGAGCCAGCCGGACGAGCGGATCGGCTTCGGGTACGCGCGGACGTTCTTCAGCTTCGCCCGCGCCGTGCTCGCTCTCGTGACCGGCGACCCCGCCGAGGCCGTGGCGCGCGCGGACGAGTGCGGCCGCTGGATGCTGTCCCGGCAGTGGGTGAACCCCGCCGCACTGCCGTGGCGGTCGATCGCGGCGGCGGCCCTGGCCGCGACCGGCGATCACGAACGCGCGGCCCGCACGTGTGCGCGCGACCTGGAACTCGCCCAGCGCTGGGGCGCGCCCAGCGCCACGGCCCGCGCCCACCTGAGCTGCGCGGCCGTCGTCGGCGGAGAGGATCACCTGCGGGAGGCCGTCCGCCTGCTCACGGGTTCGCCGTTCCGGCTGCTGCGCGCGACCGCACTGCTCGAGCTCGCCCAGGTCGTGGACCCCGCGGCCGCGGCGCCGATGATCGGTGAGGCGGCGGAGATCGCCGTGCTGTGCCGGTCGACCCCGCTGATCCACCGGGCCCGCGGGCTCGGCTGGGTTCCCACGGCATGACGAGAGGATGCGCGACCGGAGTGCTGCTCGAACGCGATGACGAGACGAGCCAGGTGGCCCGGGCTCTCGAGCAGGCCCGGGACGGCAGCGGCAGCGTCGTGGTGCTGTCCGGCCCGCTGGGGAACGGCAAGACCGCGCTCCTCCGCGCGCTGTCCCGGCATCCCGCGGCCGCGTCGTTCTCGGTGTTGCACGCCTCCGCGACCTCGACGGAACGTGATCACGCCTACGGGGTGGTGCGGCAGTTGCTCGACCCGGTGCTGGCCGCCGCGCCGGCGCAGGTGTGGGAAGGGCCCGCGGCGCAGGCAGGTCCGGTGTTCGGCAGGGGAGATGGCGGCGACGCGACCCAGTCCGTCCACATCGGACTGCTCGCCCTCGTCCGCAACCTCAGCACGGCCAAGCCGCTCTTCGTGCTCGTCGACGACCTGCAGTGGTCCGACGAGCCTTCGCTCGCGGTGCTCGAACTGCTGGCCGGCCGCGTCCGGCACCTGCGGGTGGTGATGGTGGTGACCGTGCGGGAGGGAGATCCGCTCGCCGAACGGCCCGCGGCGGCGGCGGTTCTCGCGGCTGCCACCCGGCGGCTGCGCCCTCGGCCGTTGAGCCCGGCAGGAGCCGCCAAGCTCCTGCGCGCCAAGCTGGGACGCGAGTGCGACGAGGCGTTCGGGCTGGCCTGCCACGAGGCGACCGGCGGCAATCCGTTGCTGCTCACCGGACTCGCGCTGGCGTGGGCGGTGGGGGACGAGCCGCCGACGGAGGCGAACGCGGAACTGGTGCGCGGCGTGCGGCCGGCGCAGGTCCGCGAGCGGGTGGTCGCCTGCATGCGGGTGCAGCCGGAGCCCGTGCGGCGGCTGCTGAAGGCGGCGGCGGTGCTGGGGGAGTCCGCCGAGCTGGACGCGGTGAGCGCGCTCGCAGGTCTCGACGAACCGTCGACCGCGGAGATCGTGCGCGGACTGGAGCGGCTCGGGTTGTTCCACGGCACCGGTTTCGCGCATCCGGGTGCGCGGGAGGCGGTCGACGACCTGATGACCGCCGGTGAACGCGAACAGCTCCACCTCCGCGCTGTGCGGTTGCTGTACGACCTGGGCAAACCCGTGGAAGCGGTGGCGGGGCAGCTGCTCGCCACCACGACACCTCAGGGCGTGTGGGCGGTGGAGGCTCTGCGGGACGCCGCACACGTCGCACTGCGGCGCGGTGCCCCGGAGACCGCTGTCGCCTACCTGCGGCGCGCACTGCTGGACACGTCCGTCGACGGGCAGGACCGGGCGACCGTCCTCGTCGAGCTGGCGAGCGCGGAACGCCTGCTGGACGTGAACGCGGCGGTGCGCACGCTCTCGTACGCGATCGCGCTGCTGCCCGGTCCTCGCGAACGGGCGGCCGCGTTGATCAGGCTCACGCCCGCGGTGATGGGGGACGCGCCGGACGCCGTCGTCTCGATCCTGCGCGGCGTCGTCGACGAGTTCGGCCCGGCGGAGCGCCTCAGCGGGGTCGACCGCGACCTCTCCCTGCGGCTCGAGGCCAGACTCCGCTTCACCTGGCGGACCGAGCAGTGGGGATTCGCCGGCACCTCCGCGCGGCTGGACGAGCTGCAGGAGGCCGGGTGGACCGACGGCGGGGCGGCCCGCGAGCTGCTGTCGGTGCTGGTGAACGCGGCGGCGTTGACCGCGAACGTGCCCGCGCGCCGGGTGGCGGTGCTGGCCGAGCAGCTGCTGGCGCGTCAGCCCGCGTCGTCGGCGCACTCCGCCAGCGCGGCACCGCTGCTGGTGACGGCGCTGGCCGCGGCGGACTCGCCCGGCGTGGTGGCGGACTGGCTCGAGCGGGCGCTCGGTGCCGCGCGGCAACGAGGTGACGTCGTCGAACAGGCGATGATCCGCACTGAGCAGTCGTTGGTCCACCTCGTGAGCGGCCGTGTCGCCGAGGCGACGCGCGCCGCGTCCGACGCCCTCGAGCTCGGTGCGTGGGACTCGGGTTCGGTCGGCACGTCGGCGGCTGTCGTGTCCGGCGCCGTCGCGTTGCAGCTCGGTGATCCGATCCTCGTGGACCAGGTGCTCGCCTCGGTCGAGGCGGACCGCGGGAACCCGTGCCTGGTCACGGTGACCGGGCTGCTGCGCGGGCACGCGGCCGTCGCGCGCGGTGCGCACGCCGCCGCCGCGCTGACACTGACCGACTGCGGCGCACACCTGGACCGGTCCGGCTGGCGCAACCCCGTGCTGTTCCCGTGGCGGTCGGCGCTCGCTCTGGTCAAGCACAAGCTCGGCGCAACCTGCGACGCGGTCGCGCTCGCCGAGGAGGAGCGGCTGATCGCCGAGGAGTGGGGTGCGGCGTCGGGCATCGGCAGAACGTTGCGGGTGCTCGGGAGAATCGTCGGTGGCGAGCGCGGCCGGGAGCTCACCGGCCGCGCGATCGAGGTGCTGCGGACCTCGGCGCACCGGCTGGAACTCCTGCACGCGCTGAGACAACGTGCCGAGTTCACGGAATGCCCGGATTCGTGGCGTTCCTGTCTCGAACTCGCCGAGGAAACCGGTGCGCAGCGAATCGCCGATCGTGCTCGCGTCGCACTCGGATTCAGCGCCCCTTCGACCACCAGCAGGAAACTGACGCGATCGGAGCAGAAAGTCGCGATGCTCGCGGTGAGCGGCCGGTCGAACCAGGAAATCGCCGAGATGCTCGACGTCACCTCGCGAGCCGTTGAGAAACACCTCACGAACACCTATCGCAAGCTCGGGGTGCGGGGGCGCGCGGAGCTGGCCGCGGCGCTCCGGAGCGTGGGGTCGGCGTCACCCGGTCTTATGACGCACTGACACCAGTTCGGAGTAGTCGGATAGATGCAGAACGGCTAATGCAATCCCCTGAACAGCGCACCTTCAACTGGGTACACGTCATACGTCTGACCGAACCGTCACGCTCCGTGCACCCCCTACCGAACCATAGGTGGTACGGCACCACAGTATTTGGTACGCGACGTTGACCCGGACTCCCGAGACTCCCTAACATTTTTCCCAGATCGGTGGAAACTTCAACGACCTCGACTTCATTCGGTCGAGAGTTCGGACAAAGCGCGTCCTCGTTGGGGCGAGTGATTGCGGACATGCGATCGAACAGTTGAGGCATCGTGTTTCGTCGACACGACCGTGTCCTTCGGGAAGGTGGATCGACAATGACGGAAACCGCGGTCGGATGGGAGCCCTCGGTGGATGTCAGGGCCCCGTTTTCGGGTTTGCGACCGGTGAGCGACTCCTCGCCGGAGCCGGTGGACTTCCTGGCCAGAGTGCGGGCTGTCGGTGAGAAGTGGAGCGGCGACCGCCACGGCGAGCTCGTGGACGTCCTGCTGCAGGCGGCCGGTGACAACCCCGAGCTCGCGAACCTCGTGCGCAGCAGCGGGTCGATCCTCGAGGAGTTCCTGGCAGGCTTCCGGCGCAACGCGGGCCAGGCCCCGAGCGTGCCGCGGGACCTGGCCGCCGACCTGATCGCGGGCCGCGCGGTGCCGCAGGCCGTGCTGGACAGCCTGGCCACGCGCTACCTCGTCGCGGTCGTCCGCAGCGGCGCTCCCGGTCGCGGCAAGGCGGTCTCGGCCGAGCTCGCGGGCCCCGGCGTCCTCAGCACGCGCCACGACGGCGACCTCGTGCTGCTGATCCCGGACCTCGACGACTGCCGCACGAAGCGCATCACCGGGCACCTCACCCAGTGGCTGAACGGCAGCGGCTGGCTCGCCGTCGCGAAGCGGGGACGGGCCCAGCTCGCGGACGGCTTCCGCGAGGCGAGCGACGTCCTGCGCCTCGTCGCGGCGGGCAGGCGCGCCAGCGGCATGTACAGCATCAACGACGTCCTCGTCGAGTACGCGGTGATCCGCCACGAGGAGGTCACCGAGAACCTGGTCGCGGTGATCAAGCCGCTGCGGGCCCACGCGGTGCTGTGGGAGACGCTCACGGCCCTGATCGACGCCGACTACAACCGCAACAAGGCGGCGAAGAACCTCTTCATCCACCGCAGCACGCTCGACTACCGGCTGCAGCGGATCGCCGGCGTCACCGGCTGCGACCCGACGAGCGGCCGCGGCGTGCAACTGCTGACCGCCGCGCTGATCGCCGACTCGGTGCGCTGAACCTGACACGGGAACGAGAGCCGTCCGCCGGATTCCGGCGGACGGCTCTGCGTCTGCTCCGTGCCAGTGCGGGAGGGGCTGAGCAGACGATTCGGGGTGTTGGTGTGCGCGAGGGTGGAGCGGGCGAAGAGCCTGAATCGAAGTGCTGTCCGTTCACTCACACGGCCCCCACCAGCCCCATTTTCAGGCACGCGGGGAGCTTTCGTACTTTGTGAGAGTACGAAAGGGCCCCGCGTGCCGGCTGGCAACAGCTGCTGGGTCGGCTTTGCTCAGGCGGTTCAGAAGGCGTTGGTGACGCACGCCAGCCGGTCGCCCGCCGTGCCCGCCTTGCCGTGCTCCGTGCTGGTGTGCGCGGCGTGGACGACGACGGAGTTGGCCTCGCCCTTGCGGAACTCCCAGCCGACCGTCGCCGAGGAGGTCGCCCCGCCCTTGGCGTCGGTGGTGAAGTCCAGCCAGATCTCGTTCTCCGCGTTGGCGTACTTCGAGTCGACGCTCGGCGTGACCGGGTCCTTCTGGTCCTGGTAGTGCGGGCCGGAGTCGGCCGGTTTCGCGCCGCACGGCTTGGTGTGCACGTGCGAGCCGTACTTGGTGTCCGGCAGCAGGCCCGTGACCGTCAGCGTCACCGTGGTCCGCCCGCCGTCGACCTTCGCGGACGTCGCGATCTGCGCGCCGGCCGGAACCCGCTTCGTGTCGTAGGTGATGCCCTTCGGCTGCTCCCCGGACGCGGCGGGCTCGCTGACCGCGACTCCCGTCACCGGGGTCACCCCGGTCGAGGCAGGGGCAGGACTCGTGGCGCCGCCGGAGGAACAGGCGGCGAGTCCGGCCGCCAGCAGGACGGTGCCCGTGAAGGCGGTCGCGGTCGTGCGCATCGATTCTCCTGGTTCGTTCGAAGTGGACGGACAGTCGTGAAAGGGCGCTATCCGACCGGGTACGTGACGGTCGAGCCGTTCCGCTCGGCGGAGCTGATGGTGAAGGACACCCCGCTCAGGCTGCCGCCTCTGCGGGCGGCCACGCTCACCGTCTGGCTCGTCTTCCACCACCAGTTCGCGAAGAGCCTGCAGCCACCCCCGGAGATGATGAGGATCGGCGAGGAGACCCTGGTGTCGTGCTGGTTGCGCCCGGTGATCTCGAACTCGCCCGACTCCGGCCTGGTGTTGCAGAGCTCCAGCTGCACCGACGGAGAGGACGCCTGGGCCAGGCCGGGCGTCCCCAGAACTGCGGCGGCGACGGCTGCGACCACCAGTGCCCTGCGTGTGAAGGGAAGCATCTCTCACCTCTCGTGGTGTGCCGGCAGGTGAAAGCTAATTCCACAATGGACCGTCTTGGGCGGCTTTCCGGACGATGCGCAAGAAGTTCGTGGGTCGGCGGAGATTTCCGGAAAGAACAAGGTCCCCCGTCCCGGCCGTGGTGGCCAGGACGGGGGACCGTCGCGTTCGGACGAGCTCAGCCGGCCAGGCCGACCCTGCCCCAGTACGGGTGGTAGGTCCGCCACGACACCCAGACCTTCGCCAGGTTGTCCTTGTTGACGTCGATGAACCCGCTGCTCTGCGCACCGCGGGAGCAGTCGGAGGAGGAGTAGAACGTGAGGTCCGGCGTCGAGTAGTTGTCGACGTGCACGCTCGAGCTGTACGTCTGCCCGGACGGCAGGTTCCTCAGGCAGACGGACGAGCTGGGCGCGCTCGTGTTGTTCGAGCGGTCGATGAGCACGCTCTTGGTCTCCGACGGCACCTTCGAGAAGGCGACGACGTGCTGACCCGCAGGAGAGTCGGCCTGGGCGGCGGGTGCCCCGAGGAGCGCCGCCGCGGCGACCACTGCGACGGCGAGGGCCGAGCGCTTGACGACGAACTTCGGCATTGCTGGTCCTTTCGGAACGTGACGGCACCGAGAGCGTGACACGGCGCATTCCGAAATTCAGCGGTGTGAAAGCGGCTCACGCTCAGACTTCATCAGTCTTCGGAACGACTTCCGCAGAAGCAGGTGGACCGGCGCCGGAACCGGGCAGAGCCAGACTGTCCAGAGTGGACAGATCCGTCGCCTGCCGGTGAGGCTTCGAGAAGGTCAAGAACCTCAACTGGCCGAGGGACTGAGCCGACGATTCGGCGCTCGACGGGCGGCCCCAGGTCCACCAACGAGGGCGTCGGCGATCTCGGGCCGCATCAGGCCATCCCGTGGGACAGCGAAAGCGTGACACAGCGAATTCCGGACGCGAACGCCTTCCGCAGAAACCTTTTCGGTGCCTGACCGTGTCAGGGCCAAGCTCTTCACGTTTCGCGCAAGCTTCGCTACCGTGAATCTGGGAGCGCTCCCAGACGAGTGGGCGTGCTTCTCTCCCGGAGTGGCTCGTCCTCCGTTCAGCAGGCCCCTGCCCACCTGGTGAACGCCTCCGGAGGCCGACGGCGGGCTGAACCTGATCTGCACAGAGGAGTGCCGATGCCGGGAAGAACCAGAAAACGCACCACAGCGCTCGCCGCCCTGGGTGCCGCCGTGTCCATCGCGTGCACCGTCCTGACCGCTGCGGCGGGCGGGTCGTGGGCGAGTGACACGAGCGCGGCGGCCCCGTTCGCCTGCCGGGTCAAGTACACGACCAACGACTGGGGCAGCGGGTTCGGTGTCGAGGTGACCATCTCGAACCTCGGGTCGTCGGCGATCGACGGCTGGACGCTGACCTACACCTATCCCGGCAACCAGACCTTGCAGCACGGCTGGAGCGCTGCGCCTGCTGGAGATCTCGAACGCGCTCCCGCTCACGGACTCGAACCTCCAGGCCTGGTTGTCGGCTCCGTTGTAGCCCCACTGGATGAGGGCCGCACCGTCCGAAGTGGACCCGGACATCACGTCCAGTGCCAGCCCGCTGTTGCGGTTCACGATCTTGTAGTAGCCCTGCCCGGGGAAGGGTGTGCTGGAGAACGCGTCCAGGGCGCAGATGGTGTTGGAGGAAGCCGCGTTCTTCGTCCCCTTGCACACGACCTTGATCGTGTGCGACCCGGCGGACAGGTCCGTCCTGCGGAACAGCACGACCTGCTTCGTCACGGACGGCGCGTAGGCGTCGACGTCGGACTGTGCGAGCGTGCCGTCGAGGTACACGTCCACCTTGCCCATGTTGGGCTGTGTCATGCCGACGTACTGCACACCGGTGCCCGTGAACGTGTGCTCGGCGGAGTTGCCGGCCTGGGCGGTGTAGCTCTCCGAGCCGCGGACGTCCTTCGCGTCGTTCCAGTTGTTCCACGTGCCCGTGTACTTCACGCGGGCGTCCTTGTCGTCGACGAGGGGCCACTGCTGCCGGACGACCGACACCGACTCCGCGGACCGGTTGCCCCGGGCGTCCACGACGTAGAGCTTGTAGTCGCCGGCCCGCTCCGGGAGCGTGATCGTGGTCGCGGTGCCGCTCGCACTGCTCGTCGTCGGGCCGGGGGAGAAGCTGGTCGTGCCCGCCGGGGCCAGCCAGACCGTCTTCGTCGCGTCGCCGGCGCTCCTGATCGGGATGGACGACGCACCGGTGTCGTTGAAGGTGCCCGCGGGCAGCACCCGGTCGGGAGCGGCCGCGGTGCCGGGCACGACGTCCCGGTACGCGGGTTCGAGACCCGCGTCCACGGTGACGCGGTACGCCGCCGACGGCCAGACGTTGTCCGGGTAGGCGTGCACGTCCTCGATGGTGCTGTTCGGCACGTTCTTGTTGGACATCTTGTTGACCGTGCCGTAGGTGTTGGTGATCGTCAGGTCGTGCTGGCGTCCCCAGGTGCCCGAGTTGATCGTGTAGGCGACGTCGGGCGACACGTTGAGCACGTTGTCGTGGTGGTTGATGAACGCCGAGCCCTCGTCGGGGTGCATCCCGTACTTGTGCCCGGCCGGCACGCCCTGGATGTAGTTGTTGCTGATGGTCGTGCCGGGCTGGCTCCCCAGCGTGTAGATGGGTGCCGAGTCGCCCAGGCGCTGCATCGTGTCGACGATGTGGTTGTGGCTGATGGTGTTGTTCCTGGCCGTGGTGGTCGGCACGTTCGGCACGATGGAGGTTGCGGTACCGTCGAAGTCCTTCCAGCCCCACCCGAGGGTGATGCCGTTCCACGGTGCCTTCTCGATCAGGTTGTGCTGCACCGACAGCGTGTCGACGAAGTAGGCGGAGACGGGGCTGCTCCCGCTGAACAGCACCGCGCTGTCGTGCAAGTAGTTGTTCCTGATCTCGATGTTCTTGCAGATCCCCTCGACCGCGGCGGGGTACTTCTCGTTGTTCGTGGCGGTGTGGTCGCCGAGGTAGATGTGCTGCGGATGCCCGACGTTGATCGCCGAGCCGCCGATGTCGTCGGTGTGGTTGCCGATCAGCTTCGAGTCGCGGACGTCGTTGTTGAGGGTGATGCCGTCGGCGCCGGTGTGCCGCACCTCGTTGCGCTCCAGCACGATGCCGTGCGCGTTCGCGAGCTCGACGATCCCGGGCGGCAGTTCGATGTTGCGGTAGAAGTAGGCGTGGAAGTTCTTCCGCGCATACCGCTGGTTGCCGCCGTTGCCCTGCTGGGCCTGTTTGAACGACGATCCGGCCACGTCGAACAGGTTCCAGTCCGAGTGCTGGATCGTGATGCCGCTGAAGGTCAGGTCGTGGACGTGGCTTGAGGTGGAGGTGCCGGCGATCCTGAGCACCGTGGGCACGTTGTTCGGCGCCCAGACCGACGCGGTGGCCATGTTCTCGCTGTCGGCCTTGTAGTAGTAGACCGTCTGGTTGGTGCGGTCGAAGAAGAACTCGCCTGGTGTGTCCAGGAACTCGTAGGCGTTCATGACCTTCTGGCTGCCGGTGGCCTGGAAGTCGGCGTTGTACGCGCCCTGGGCGATGGCCGCGCCGGGCTGCTGGAACAAGGCGATGCGGCTGGTGCCGTCAGAGCTCGTGGTGACCTGCCGTACGCCCACGATGGCCGTTGCCCACGTCGTGGCGGTCTCGATCTCGATGTCGCCCTGGTTCGCCGTGATGGCAGGCAGGTCGGACGGGCTGTAGCGGGACCCGTCGCACTCGGAGCCGGACTCCCACGCCCACGGTGCCTGCCCCGCGGTGACGGTGTAGGTGCCCTGACACCCGAGCGAGTTGATCGTCTTCGAGGCCATGAGCGCCCGTTTGTCGTTGACGTAGAGCGCACGGAGCTTGTTCGCACGGCTGAGCGGCGCCTTCCAGACGTTCCCGCTCTGCTGCGTCCAACCGGTGACCCTGACACCGGCTTCGAGAACTGGGGTCTCGCCGGGGTAGGCGGAGTAGGACACCCGGTGGCCGTTCGTTCCGGAGTCGCCCGGCGCGAACTCGATCGTGCTCGTCACCGGGTAGTTCCCGCCGCGCAGGTACACCTGGATGTCGCCGGTCATGGCGGTGTTGACCGTGCGGACGACGTCCCTCGCGCGTTGCACCGTCCGGAACGGCGCGGCGATCGTGCCGGCGTTGGTGTCGTTGCCGGACGGTGAGACGTAGTACGTCGCCTGGACGGCGGCCGCCGCCGGGATCGCGGAACCGGCCAGTACCAGTGCGAACGACGTCAAGGCCGACGACCAGGACAGCGTTCGCCTTGCAGAGCGCAGTGGTGCCACACCGGTTCCTCTCGTCGATCTTCGTTGATCGGGCAAGCGCGTGCGTCATCGCCGGCGCGTCTGTGGACGGACGCGCCGGTCGGACGACCGGCCGAGGGACAGCTTCAGCCCGGAAACATAAGACGTATGACGTCGATCGTCAACGGGTCGGAATCCGCTGACCGCACCTCTTCAGTCCACAGTGGAGGGACGTGGAATTCCTGGTGGACAAGTGGTAGCACGCCTCGGTGATTGCCAAGAAGCAGGCGCGAGTGGTGGTCCCACCTGCCTGAACCGCGAGTGTTAACGTTAACAATCAGGGGTGAGAATCGGGGTCGTGACTGAAGAGGCTCCGTGCCGAGCGGTAGCGAAGAGTCGACCGTCAGATTCCTGAAATTGGTGTCTCAGAGGCGTTCCTGGTGGCAACGGGCGGGCTGGGTCTCGATTCGAGCTAGTCCGAAATGGGGTATTGGGGTTACCGGTGTGTGCTGTTAGCGTTAACGCCGCTCTGGGTGCGACCGGCGGTACTGGCGCGACGTCACCGCGGATGGTTCGCGGACGCGTGGACGCCGTCGGTCCGAGGCGTGCCCGCGACCGTCTTCTGTCCACAAAGGACGAAATCCCCGCACATCGCAGATAGGGAGTGGTCACCATCGAGACTTCAGGCCTGAGGAAACGTCGTGGCGGGAGCCGGCGCCTGCTGCGCGGCGCTTTGGCCGCCGGTGTGCTCCTGAGCTCAACGGTGATCGGCGTGCCACCTGCGAACGCCGCGAACCCGATCATCGCCGACCGCTTCGTCGCGGACCCGTCCGCGCACGTGTTCAACGGGCGGGTGCACCTCTACCTCACCGACGACCAGACCAACAGCGGCACCTACTGGGACTCGAAGGCGTGGCGGTCCTACTCGTCGTCGAACCTGGTGGACTGGACCGACCACGGCGACATCTTCTCGATCGCGGGTTTCTCCTGGGCGAGCCAGTACGCGTGGGCGCCCGGTGCGACGGAACGCAACGGCCGCTACTACCTCTACCTCCCCGTCGACCGGACGAAGATCGGCGTGGCGGTCTCGTCGTCGCCGACGGGCCCGTTCACCGACGGGCGGGGCAGCGCGTTGGTGGACAAGGCCAGGGACGCCAACACGGGCGAGGAACCCATCGACCCGATGATTTTCACCGACGACGACGGATCGTCCTACATGTACTTCGGCACGCGCACGCCGAAGGTGGTCAAGCTGGGCGCGGACATGGTGTCCACGACCGGGCCGATCAACGACGTCCGCGTGACCGGCTCGACCGTGTACGGCGAGGCGCCGCACCTGCACAAGGTCGGCGACACCTACTACTTCTCGTACTCGACCGGCTGGCCGGGGCAGATCCACTACGCCACCGGCTCCTCACCGCTGGGCCCGTTCACCTACCGCGGCGTCCTCCTCGACTACGTCAACGTCAACACCAACCACCACTCGCTCTTCCAGTACCAGGGCCAGTGGTACGTCGCGTACCACAAGAACGCGCGTGAGGGCGGCGGCAACCACAAGCGGTCCGTGGTGATGGACCGGCTCTTCCACAACCCCGACGGCACGATCCGCACGGTGGTGCAGACCGCTGGTGGTGTGGGTGCGTTCGCGAGCTTCACCGCGCAGCACAGCGGTTTGCGGCTGGACACCTCGGGTTCGGCGGTCCAGCAGGCGACCGCGTCGAACGCGGAGTCCCAGCACTGGCAGCTCCGCGCGAAACCGGGCGGGTACGTCGAGGTGCTCAACCGCGCCACCGGTTCCTGCCTCGACGTCTCCGGCGGATCGGCCGCGGACGGCGCGAGCGTGCTGCAGTGGCCGTGCCACGGAGGCGCCAACCAGCAGTGGACCGTGCGCACCGTCGACGCGACCACCGTGTCGCTGGTGAACCGTGCCAGCGGCAAGTGCCTCGACGTCCCGTCGTCGAGTACGACCAGCGGCACCAAGCTCGTCCAGTGGACCTGCAGCGGCAGCGCGAACCAGCGCTGGCACCAGACGGCTGCCTGAGGAGAGATCGTGGACATCACCAGACGACAACTCGGCCGGCTCGCCGCTGTCGGCACCGGGGCGCTCGTACTGCCGGGCCTGCTGCCACCGGGTGCGACGGCAGCCGTACCACCGGCGGGAACCTGGGGCGACCAGGGCGACGGCACCTACGTCAACCCGATCATCCCCGCCGACCTCAGCGACTGGGACTGCATCCGCGTCGGCGCCGACTACTACGGCATCACCAGCACGTTCGGGTACTCGCCGGGCATGGCCGTCCTGCACTCGACGGACCTGGTCAACTGGCGGACGCTCGGCGGTGCGGTGGACGACGTCACGCGCATCGGGCCGGAGCTCAACTGGGACAGGATGAACCGCTACGGCCGCGGTGTGTGGGCCGGGTCCATTCGCCACCACGCGGGGCGGTTCTGGATCTACTTCAACACGCCGGACGAAGGCTTCTTCATGACGTCGGCCCCGTCGCCGTCCGGACCGTGGGAGCCGTTGCACGCGCTGTGGCGCACGTCCGGCTGGAACGACGTGTGCCCGTTCTGGGACGACGACGGCCAGGGCTACCTGGTCACCACTCACTACGCCGACGCGTACAAGGTGCACCTGTTCAAGCTGTCGGAGGACGGCAAGTCGCTGGTCGGTCCGTCGACGGTGATCCACCAGTCGCGGGGCAGCGAGGCCAACAAGCTGTACAAGATCAACGGCACCTACTACCACCTCTTCAGCGAGGTGAAGTCCGAAGGCCGCGTGGTCATGATGAACCGCGGCAGCAGCATCACCGGACCGTTCGAGACCAGGCAGTTGCAGCACGTCTCCCCGTCGGTGGACCGCGAACCCAACCAGGGCGGGCTGGTGCAGGCACCGGACGGCGCCTGGCACTGGGTGACGCACCACGGCAGCGGCCGGTGGGAGGGACGGGTGCTGTCCCTGCTGCCGGTGACCTGGGTGGACGGCTGGCCGATCCTGGGCGAGGTAGGCGCGGACGGCATCGGCAGCATGGTGTGGACGGGCCGGGTGCCCACCGGCGGCACGCCCGGTCTGCCGGTCGACGCGCTGCCCGCCGTGGTGACGAGCGACCTGTTCACCGACAGCCGCCTCAAACCGCAGTGGGAGTGGCACTACCAGCCGCGCGCGGACCGGTGGTCGTTGACCGAACGTCCCGGCTTCCTGCGGCTGAAGGCGTTCGCTCCGCTGGTCGCCGACAACCTGACCAAGGCCGGAAACACGCTCACGCAACGGGTTCTGCGCACGACGGGCGGCGCGACCGTCACCGTCCGCCTGGAACTGACCGGTCTCGCGGACGGTCAGCACGCCGGGTTGTGCCACTACGCGGCGACCTACGCGGGGCTGGGTGTCCGGCGCTCCGGGACCACCACCGCGATCGAGCACAACGCGGGCGGCAGCCTGACCAGCGGTCCGGTGATCACGCAGAACGCCCTGTGGCTGCGGACCTCGTGGGACGTCAACGGAGTCAGCCGGTTCTCCTACAGCCTCGACGGGAGCTCGTTCACCTCGTTCGGCGGCACCTACCAGCTCACGTGGGGCGGCTACCGCGGTGACCGGGTCGGCCTCTACACCTACAACCCCAACGGCACCGGCCACGTCGACGTGGACTCGGTGGACTACACGATCACACCCGCCAGGGCGTACAAGTGCGTCAGCGTCCGCAGCGGCAAGGTCGCCGACGTCGCCCGCGCGTCGACGGCGGACGGCGCCGCCGTGATCCAGTGGCCCGACACCGGTGCGGTCAACCAGAGGTGGGCTTTCCAGTCCACAGTGGACGGCTACCACACCATCACCTGCACAGTCAGTGGCAAGGTGCTCGACGTGACCGGGTCCTCGACGGCGGACGGCGCACGGGTCGTGCAGGCGACCGCCGACGGCCGGGCGAGCCAGCAGTGGCAGCTGCGCCGGCAGTCCGACGGCGTGTTCGTCGTGGTCAACCGCCACAGCGGCAAGGTGCTCGACGTCAGCGGAGGCAGCACGGCCGACGGCGCCGTGCTGATCCAGTACCGCGACACCGGCGGCTCCAACCAGCGGTGGACCTTCCACCCGGTGAACTGATCCTGACCGAACTGGAGTGTCAATGACGACATCAGGCATGTCCCGCCGGGGTTTCCTGGCCGCCACCGGGATCGCGGCGGCCTCGGCCGCGGTACCGGGGCTGACCAGTTTCGCACCGCTGGCGCACGCGGCGGATCCCCTGGCCGATCTGGTGAACCTGCGGTTCGGCATGTTCAACCACTTCAACCTCGGCACCTTCACCAACGAGGAGTGGGCGGCGGGCGGCCAGAGCCCGTCGAAGTTCGCGCCGCCCTCCGTGGACTGCGCGCAGTGGGCGGCAGCTGCCGCGGCAGCGAAGATGAGCTACGGCGTGCTCACCACCAAGCACCACGACGGCTTCGCCTTGTGGCCCACGGCGTTCGACAAGCAGAACGTGGCGTACTCGGGCTACAAGCAGGACGTCGTGCGCCAGTACGTCGACGCGTTCCGCGCCCGAGGCCTGCGAGTCGGGCTGTACTACTCGGTCTGGGACCGCACGCACACCATCGAGGCGTACGGCGGCTACCACGGCAAGGATCCGCTCCAGGCCATCGAGCCGGGCGACATGACCGTGGTGCTCGGCCAGATCCGCGAGCTGCTGACCAACTACGGCACGATCGACGTGTTCGTCACCGACGGCTACGCCTGGCAGATGGGCCAGCAGCAGGTCTCCTACCAGGAGGTCCGCAACCTGGTGAAATCGCTGCAACCGAACTGCGTGATGGTCGACCACGGCGCCCTGTCGCAACCCTGGCTCGGCGACGCGATCTACTTCGAGGCCCCGCTGGGCGTCCGGTCGCCCGCGGGCAACACGTTCGCGGGCATCCAGGGCGAGACGATCAGCAACGGCTGGTTCTGGCACCCGGACACGCCCACGACCGCACCGCGCAGCCGTGACGCCATCCTTGCCGACCTCAGGGACTTGGAGCCCAAGTACACCTCGTACCTGTTGAACTGCCCGCCCAACCGCGAGGGCAGGCTCGACACCAACATCGTCAACCGGCTGGCGGAGGTCGGCGCGGCCTGGAGCCCGGACCCCTCCCGCCCGCCGTTGCCGGCCCAGCCGCTGCGGGTGGAGTGGCCGGTGAACGCGGTGGCCGCCTACGCTTCGTCGTACAACCCAGGCGAGGTCGCGTACCACGCGATCGACAACCGCAGCGACAACAAGCTCGAGACCTGCTGGTCGACCTGGGGCGGAGGTCGCACGCTCCCGCAGACGATCACGATCGACCTCGGCGGGGTGTGGAGCAACGTCTCCACGCTCGAGTACCTGCCGAAGCAGTGGAACCGCACCGACTCCACCGACGGCGACATCACCGCGGCCACCATCTCCACCAGCACCGACGGCGTCGCGTTCACCACGGTGGCCACCGTGAACTGGGCCGCGAACGGCCGGGTCAAGCTCGCCGAGTGGACCAACCGGGACGTCGGCTTCGTGCGCATCCACGTCACGGCCGCCACCGGTGACTACGTCAACGTCGGCGGTGTGCACGTCGGCGGCCGCAGCGCCCGCCCCCAGCTGGTGTCGCGCTTCCCGGTGGCGAACACGGTCTACCGCATCGAGTCCCGGTCCAGCGGCAAGGTCCTCGACGTGCGCAACGCCGGCACGGCCAACAACACCCCGGTGCAGCAGTGGTCGTGGCTGAACAACCCGTGCCAGAAGTGGACGTTCATCTCCACCGGGGACGGGTACTTCGAGATCCGCGACCAGAACAGCGGCAAGCTGTTGGAGGTCGGTGGCCGGTCCAGGGCCAACGGCGGAACGATGAACATCTGGGGTGACGCGAACGTCTTCCAGCAGCACTGGGCCGTCACGCCGGTCGGCAGCGACAGCTTCCTCCTCACGAACCGGTTCAGCCAGCTGGTGCTGGAGGTCCCCGGTGCGTCCACTGCGGACGGAACACAGCTCGACCAGTGGGAGCACAACGGCGGCGCTCACCAGCAGTGGCGCCTGATCCGGTCCTGACAGAGATCGGCCCGGTGTTCCCGTCCTCGACGAGAACACCGGGCTTTTTGTCAGCTCCAGGGAAGTGCGGTGAGCCAACTGGTGTCCTGGGCCCACGACCTCGTGGCGTCCCAGGCGTTGGTGCCGCCGTTGCCGGCGATGTAGACCGTGAAGTTGTAGTGGCGCAGGTACTTCGTCGGGAAGTTGACGGACTGGAAGGAGTTGCCGGTCCCGCTGTTGCCCGTGGTGCGGCAGAAGGTGGCGTCCTTCGCGAACGCCGTGCCGCCGTCGTCAGCGCTCAGCTGGAGTTGGTAGCTGAAGTGGCGCAGGAACTGTCCGGGCTTGTCGGCCGACTCGAAGGACAGGCAGGACGTGTTCGCGAGGCCGGCGCGGACGATCCAGGTGGCGTTGGCCTTGTCGGTGGCCGAGCTCGCGGAGTTGACGCTGGAGATGACCACCTTGTTGTCGGCGTCGTTGTGACGCAGGTAGTGCGAGGTGCAGCACGGTGCGGTGGTGGCCTGCAGGGAGATCCGGGAGCCGGGGGTCAGCGAGCCGGTGCTGGTCGAGCCGCTGCTGTAGCCGGCGGCGGTGATGTTGGCCTGCACGGCGTTCTCGGTGGCGTCCGAGGGGGAGCCCGAGGTCATGACGCCTTCGTAGAACGTGCCGCGGCCGGTGTTGCTGTTGTCACCGCCGATGCCGAGGATGATCGCGCCCTGCTTCTTCATCGGGTTGTAGCCGGGGGCGTTGGGTCGAACGCCGTCGTAGAACGTGGACAGGCCGCCGGACTGGGCGTTGCCGCCGCGGATGGCCCAGTGGTTCGGGCCGCCCTTGAGGGTGGCGGTCAGGAACCGGTGGCCGACGCTCGGGTCGTTCGCGTTGAAGCCGCGGTTGACTCCGGAGAACAGGCCGTTCTCCAGGTCGGCCATGACCCACGGGCCGTTGCCGCTGCCCCAGCCCCAGCCCTTGCTGTTGCCGAAGTAGAGGGCCTCCATGGTGCCGTTGCCGTCGTCGTTGCCGGTGGTCTCGGCGTTGCCGTAGTCGAAGCAGCAGCCACCGTTGTAGTGCGTGCCGTCGAAGATCGCGTACATGCCCTCCGGCTGGTCACCGGTCGCGATGCCGTTGGTGTTGTTGTTGCGGTAGCCGGTGCCGGGGGCCACGTAGACGCCGTACGCCTTGTGGCCGCCGACGGTGATGGGTGCCTCGAAGGCGTTGGCCAGGTTGTCGTTGCCGCCCTCGGCAGGCCCCGGCCAGTAGCCTCTGAGCGCCCGGGTGAGGTTGTTGTGCTTGGGGGACTGGTCGTAGATGACGGTGATGACACAGCTCGTGCCGGCGCAGAAGGAGTCCTGCACGGCGGCGTCGGCGACACCTCCGGCGGTCAGCGGGCCGACGTCCCTGGTCGCGTTGTCGGAGGCGCGTTGCACTTGGTAGAGCGGGCCGTTGTAGGCCCCGTACAGGGCGCGGGTCGTGCTGTGCGCTGCCACACAAGGGGTGTTGCCCGCGGCGTAGATGTCGCACGGACCCTGGGTGGCCGCCTGCGAAGTGGCGGCCGTGGCGGTGAGCACGCCGACGGCGAGTGCGGCGGTGGCACCCGCTGCCAGCAGCGCACGGCGGGTGCGCTGTTGCTCGGTCATCTGGAACTCCTTCTCCGTCGAGTCAGTTCGTCACGCGGAAGGTGGCGTCGGCGCGGCCGGTCGCGGTGCTGATCGGGTCGAGCCGCAGCTGGTACGCGTAGTGGCGGAGGTACCGGTCGGGGTGGTTGTAGGACTGGAACGACGACCAGCTCGCGTCGGCGAGCCCAGCGACCTGTTTGAAGGTGGCGTCGGCGGCGAACTGGGCGGTGCCGTCGTTGTAGACCAGCTGGAAGTCGTAGTTGGCGTGCCGCAGGAAGTAGCCGGGGAAGTTCACCGACTCGAACGAGACGGTGCCGGAACCCGCCAGGCCGGGCCGGAGCCGGAACTGGGCGTCCTCCGCCGGGCTGACGTTCGCGTCGATGCGCACGTCGAAGTTGGTCTGCCGCACGTACCGGTCCTGGAAGTTGTAGGACTGGAGCCGTTGGGCGGGGGTGTTGGGCCAGCGGGCGAGCACGCGGCTCTCCTCGGCCGCGGTGAGGGTCATGATCGCGCCGTGGCGCTTCGGGGTGCCGCCCATGTCGTAGCCGGTCGACGGCTGAACCCGGTAGGCGCCGACGTCGAACGGGTTGGTCGTCAGGATCGGCTGGTACTCGCGGACGCCGTTCGAGGCCAGGTGGTCGATGTAGAGCGCCCATTCGTCGCGGTCCCGGAACTTCATCCACACCGGGCCCTCGACCACGTTGCCGGTGAGACCGATGCTGGAGAGGGTGCCGAGGGAGGTCCACGTTCCCAGGATCGAGTTGCTGCCCTCGACAGTGTTCTGGCCGTCGCCGGAGACGCGCACGTAGCGGTACTGGCCACCGCCGGGCACCTCGGTCATCTGGGTGTCGACGACCGGCGTGGTGCCGGGCGGGTCGATCCAGATCTGCGGGGTGGTGATGGTGCGGAAGTCCTTGGTGCGGGCGTAGTAGATGCGGTACTTGAAGATGGCGTTCACCGTGGCGTTCGTCGCCCAGTACAGGACGTAGTCGCCTGTCTCGGGGTTCCAGATCGCCTCCGGAGCCCACGCGTTGCGGCCGCCGGGGATCGCGCCGGCGACGTTGATCAGGCGCGGTGGCGACCAGGTGACGAGGTCCGTCGACTCCCACACCACGAAGCTCGGGCTGCCGTTGGTGTACGTGGAACCGCAACGGATGCACAGGTCCGTCGCGATGATCCAGTACCGGCTCCCGTCGGGAGAGCGGACCAGCGCGGGGTCGCGCACCCCGCGCGTGCCGATCGTGGAGAGGAAGGCCGGCGCTCCACCGTTGAGGTCGTTCCAGTGCAGGCCGTCCGTGCTGTGCGCGAGGTACAACCGTTGGCCGGTCGCGGAGTCACCGGTGAAGTGCACCATCAGGTAGCCGGGATCGGCGGCGGCGGCGCGTTCGGGCCTGGCGAGGGAGTGGGAGGTGAAGAGCAGGGCGACGGCGGCGAACACCGCTGCCAGCCGAAGAAGCAACGCGGGCATGTGCGTGTCCTGTCGGATCGGAAACGGGGGCGGAACACGTTCGATCCGCCAGGGGTGGGCGCGGGCGCCCACCCCTCCACAGCTGTGCGGTCCGGTCAGCTGGTCACGCGGAACGTGGCGTCGCTGCGGGCGGTCGCGGTGGTGATGGGATCGAGCTTCAACTGGTAGGCGTAGTGCCGGATGTACCGGTCGGTGTGGTTGTAGGACTGGAAGGAGCTCCACGACGACGAGGCCAGGCCCGCGACTTGGCGGAACGTCGCGTCGGCCGCGAACTGCGCGGTGCCGTCGTAGGGCGCGAGCACGAAGTCGTAGTTGATGTGCCGCAGGTAGTAGCCGGGGTAGTTGACGGACTGGATCGACACGGCCGTCGCGTCGGCCAGTCCGGGCGAGAGACGGAACTGGGAGTCCTGCAGCGGGCTGACGTTCGCGTCGATGCGCACGTCGAAGTTGGCGTGGCGGACGAAGCGGTCCTGGAAGTTGAACGACTGCAGGCGGTTGACCGGCCTGCTGACGCCGTACTTGCCCAGCACGCGGCTCTCCTCGGCGGCGGTCAGGTTCATGATTCCGCCGTGGCGCTTGCGGTTGGTGCCGAGCGAGTAGTCCGACACCGTCTGGAAGTTGGTCGTGCTGCCGAGGTTGGTCGACGTGATCGGCATGTACCCGCGGCCGGTCTTGAACTGGTCCAGCCACAACGCCCACTCGGTGCGGTCGTTGAACTTCATCCACATAGGACCTTCGACGACGTTGCCGCCGGTGGCGCCGTTGGAGATGCCCATGTGGGACAGGTCGCCGATCCGCGTCCACGAGCCGAGGATCGAGTTGCTGCCCTCGACGGTGATCTGCCCGTCGGCGGAGGCGCGGTAGTAGCGGAAGCCACCGACGCTGGTGGGCGACTCGACGATCTGGGTGTCGATGATGTTCTGTCCACCCGGCCGGTCGATGTAGACGGCTGGAGCAGTGACCGTGCGGAAGTCGCGGGTCCGGGTGTAGTAGACGCGGTGCTTCTTGATGCCGTTGAGACTTGCGTTGGTGGCCCAGTAGATGACGTAGTCACCGCTGGCGGGGTCGAAGATCGCTTCGGGCGCCCACGCGTCGCCCGCGCCGGGGATTGCGCCGGCCACGTCCAGCAGCCGTGGCGCGGACCAGTTCACCAGGTCCGTGGACTCCCAGACGACCAGTGAGGTGCTGCCGCGGTTGGCCGCGTCGCTCCACGACGTCCCGCTCGCGATGCGCAGGTCGGTCGCGATGACCCAGTAGCGGTCACCAGCGGGGGAGCGGACGAGCGCGGGGTCGCGCACACCCTTGGTGCCCACGGTGGACAGCAGAGCCGGTGCTCCGTCGTTGAGGTCCGTCCAGTGCAGGCCGTCGGTGCTGTGCGCGAAGTAGATCTGCTCTCCGATCGCGGTCTCGCCGGTGAAGTGCGCCATCAGATAACCGGTGAACGGGTCGGCGGCCGAAGCCCGGTCCACGGCGACGAGAACCTGGGCGGTGAGCAAGAGCAACGCCGCGACCAGAGTCGCACCCAGGCGTGACAGTGTTCGTTGCACGGTCTTTCTTCCTCCTGCGGTCAGAGGGTGGGGACGATCGGGGCGATGGTGCCGTCGGCGTTGAACGTCATGCGGTCGACGGTGACCTCGCGGTTGGTGCCGTTGCCCCCTGGCACGGCGAAGCGGTGGTAGGCGATGTGCCAGGTGTCGGTGCCGGGGAGCTGGACCACCGAGTGGTGGCCGGTGCCCTTGATGCCGAGGTCGAGACGCTTCTGGAGCACGACACCGCGTTTGGTCCACGGCCCGAACGGTGATGAGCCGGTCGCGTAGGCCACCTGGTAGTTCTCGTCACGGGTGTCGTTCTCGGACCACATGAAGTAGTACGTGCCGTTGCGCTTGAACACGAACGACCCCTCGCGGAAGCCCGTCGTGGTGATCGTGCGCACCGCCGCCGGGTCGAACGACACCATGTCGGCGTTGAGCGGAACGACGTGCGCGGCGCCGTTGCCCCAGTACAAATAGGACTGTCCGTTGTCGTCGGTGAACACCATCGGGTCGATGGCCTGACCGGGATACGCCCGTGCCGGCACCAGCGGCTTGCCCAGGGCGTCGCGGAACGGCCCGGTGGGGGAGTCGGACACGGCGACGCCGAGCTGCTTGGCCGTGTCACCGGAGGCAGCGCCGCCGCTGAAGTACAGGTAGTAGCGGCCGTTCTTGGCGACTACGGCCGGTGCCCACGCCGAGTTGTCCGCCCACGACACGTCCGGTCCGTGGTCCAGGATCACGCCGTGGTCGGTCCAGTTGACCAGGTCGGTCGAGGAGAAAGCCTTGTAGTAGGGGGAAGACCAGCTCGCGTAGCCGTCCGTCGTCGGGTAGAGGTAGTACCGGCCGTTGAAGTACGCGATGTGCGGATCGGCGAACAGGCCGGGGATGACGGGTCCCTTGGTGCTCTTGGGAGTCCACGGAGCGGTCAGCCGGAAGGAGCTGTCCGCGCGGAACCGCTCGGTGTCCTGGAAGGTCTCCACCCACAGCTCGAAGTTGCGGTGCCGCAACCGTCGGTCCGGGAAGTTGAACGACACCAACGACACCGAGCCCGTGACCGAGCCGTCGGCGGGGCAGAACGTCGCGTCCCCGCGGAACTCAGGTGTGCCGGTGTTGGCCTCCAGGCGCACCCGCAGGTCGCGGTGGCGCAGGAACATTCCGTTGGCCGCCTGGAACGAGTAGCACGAAGGCGATGCGAGGCCGTTGACGACGGTGAAGGTGGCGTCGGACTTGGTCTGCGCCGAGCTGCCGGAGCTCACGGGATCGAGCCGGCCGAGGTAGTCGGCGTGCCGGATGAACCGGCCGGGGTAGTTCACCGACTCCAGCGACCGCGCGCCCGTGGGCAACGTCGCGGCGGAGGCGGGCTGGGGCAGGACGAGCGTCGAGGCGACGACGAGGAAGGACACCGCGAGCAGATGCGCTCGTCGGTTCATGATGTGCTCCGATCTTCGTTGAGCGGGGCGATGAAGGGTGTGCGGGGACGCCACAAGTGAGCGCTAACATCCCTGGTCGACGCAGGGGTGACGTCTGCGCGGTGAGGGTTCGGCGTGCCGGACCGGCTCGGTCGACTTCACGAGCTGAGGTCCGGTGGCGATGCCACTCGCTGATGCCATACCTGCTAACTCCCTGCGTCTTTGCAGCAGCAGCCTTGGTCGGTGGAGTGTCGGGGGCACGGGTGATGGCGGGCCCCGCCACGGACGGGTCCCACGAGGGCGGTTAGCAATGTGAGCGCTAACATTCTCGAACCGAGCTAGATGAAAGCACGACGGCAACTTTCACGTCAATGGTCGTGCTGACGTGTGCGGGCTTGTCGGCCGTCTCGATTGGCGTTCGCCCGAATGGTCGCGATGGCGAAGTTGGTGGAGAACGTCAAGGTGCTCCGCTGTTCGCCGGCGGCCTTCAGCAGAGGTCCGTCGACTGGCTTCTGTTAGCGCTAACAGGATTAACACGTTTCAGGAGACATTTCTTGGCGCCGGAGTGTTGACACGGCGTCAGCGCGGAGGTTACCTATACGCCACACCGGATCGGGCATCGGTCTGCCGCAGATGTTGGAATGTTAGCGATAACATTCCGTCGACCGGTGGCGAGAACTGGTGCGACCCCGACGGAGAGGTTGTCGAGAATGCGATGCCCTGCCGCGCTGCGCACCAGACCGGCCGCCAGGCCACTGCCCGGGTGAGAGCAGCTGCTCATCGCTGACATCCCCAGGGGTCGGCGTCGGTCCTCCGACGCTGACTGACGCGTGCCCTCGACCCGGGAACGGGGTTCGGGCGCCGGCCTGCCGCACCCTGATCGAACGGTTGTCCGTTGCCGATCAGTTCACGTTGACGAGCCCAGAGGTGTGCCCGCGGCTGTTTCCGCAGCGGCGGCAGTCGATCCAGGAGCACCATGTCATCCTCCCTGAACCGTCGCCGGTTGTTGCAGGCCGCGGGTGTTGCCGCTCTCGCCTCGGCCGTGCCGGCCCTGGTCCCTTCGCTGACTCCGGTCGCGGGGGCCGCGGTGGTGCCGCCGGTCCGCGACGACATCGGCGCGTCGGCGTTCGCGTTCGACCTCGGCCAGGTCCGCCTGACGTCGAGCCGCTGGATGGACAACCAGAACCGGACGTTGTCGTACCTGAAGTTCATCGACGTCGACCGGTTGCTCTACAGCTTCCGCGCCAACCACGGGTTGTCGACCAACGGCGCCACGGCGTGCGGTGGCTGGGAGGCCCCGAACTTCGACTTCCGCACCCACAGCCAGGGGCACTTCCTCAGTGCCTGGGCGAACGCCTGGGCCGTGCTCGGTGACACCACGTGCCGGGACAAGGCCAACCTGATGGTGGCGGAGTTGGCCAAGTGTCAGGCCAACAACGCCGCCGCGGGCTTCAACACCGGCTACCTGTCCGGGCTCCCGGAGTCCGACTTCGACCTGCTGGAGTCCGGCAGGCCCAAGGGGGTGCCGTACTACACGCTGCACAAGACCCTGGCCGGCCTGCTGGACGTGTGGCGCTACATCGGCAACACCGAGGCTCGTGACGTGTTGCTGCGGTTCGCGGGCTGGGTGGACTGGCGCACCGCAAGGCTGACCACCGCCCAGATGCAGGCCGCGCTGCAGACGGAGTTCGGCGGCATGAACGCCGTTCTCGCCGACCTGTACCAGCAGACGGGCGACTCGCGGTGGCTGACCACGGCGCAACGGTTCGACCACGCCGTCGTGTTCGACCCGTTGGCCGCCAACCAGGACCGGTTGAACGGCCTGCACGCCAACACGCAGGTGCCCAAGTGGATCGGCGCGGCCCGCGAGTACAAGGCCACCGGCACCACCCGGTACCGCGACATCGCCCGCAACGCGTGGGACATCACGGTCGGCGCGCACACCTACGCGATCGGCGGCAACAGCCAGGCCGAGCACTTCCGCGCCCCGAACGCCATCGCCTCCTACCTCAGGGCCGACGCGTGCGAGGCGTGCAACAGCTACAAAATGCTCAAGCTGACCAAGGAACTGTGGCTGCTCGACCCGGACAAGGCGTCGTACTTCGACTTCTACGAGAAGGCGTTGCTCAACCACCTGCTGGGGCAACAGGATCCCGGCAGCACCCACGGTCACGTCTGCTACTTCACGGCGCTCAACCCCGGCGGCCGCAGGGGCGTGGTCGGTCCCGCTGTGGGTGGCGGCAACTTCAGCACCGACTACGGGACCTTCTGGTGCTGCCAGGGCACCGCGCTGGAGGTCAACACGCGGCTGGCCGACGCCGTCTACTTCCACAGCGGCACCACGCTGACGGTGAACCTCTACACGCCGTCCGTGCTCACGTGGTCCGCGCGGAACATCACCGTCACCCAGACCACGAGCTTCCCGGTCAGCGACACCACCACGCTGACGGTGACGGGCGACGCGGGCGGGTCGTGGACCATGAGGTTGCGCATCCCCGCGTGGACCAGCGGCGCGACCGTCAGCGTCAACGGCGTCGTGCAGAACATCACGGCCACGCCGGGCACGTATGCGAGCCTGACCCGGTCGTGGACCTCGGGTGACGTCGTGACCGTGCGGCTGCCGATGCGCGTGGTCCTGCAGCCCTCCAACGACAACGCCGACGTCGCCGCGATCACCTACGGCCCGGTGGTGCTGTCCGGCAACTACGGCGACACGGTCTTCAGCACGCTGCCGTCCCTCAACCCGGCCTCCATCACCCGCACGAGCTCGTCGGCGCTGGCGTTCACCGCTTCCGCCGACGGGGCGAACGTGAACCTCGGCCCGTTCTACGACGCTCACGGGTTCAACTACACCGTCTACTGGAACACCGGGAGCAGCACGAATGCGGGCTACCGGTTGTTCAACGCGTCGAGCGGCCTGGTGCTCGGCATCCAGAACATGTCCACCGCGGACGGCGGACTGGCGTTGCAGTGGGGTGACAACGGCACCGCCGACCACAACTGGCAGCTTGTGCCCGACGGCACCTCGGTCCGGCTGCGCAACCTCAACAGCAACAAGGTTCTGGGCGTGGACAAGATGTCCACAGCGGACAACGCCACCGTGCTGCAATGGGCCGACAACGGTACCGCCGACCACCTCTGGACGATCGTCGACAACGGCGACGGCACGCACAAGCTCCGCAACGCCAACAGCTCCAAGGTGCTGGGCATCCTCAACGGTTCCACCGCGCAGGGCGCGCAGGCCGTCCAGGACCCGGACAACGGCAGCGCGGACAACAACTGGCGGTTCGTGCCGACCGGCGCCCGGCGCATCCAGAACCTGGGCAGCGGCCTGCTCCTCGGCGTGCTGAACATGTCCACTTCGGACGGTGGTCTGGTGATCCAGTGGGACGACAACGGCACCGCCGACCACCTGTGGACCGCCCTCCTCGACCCCGACGGCTACTTCCGGCTGCGCAACAGCAACAGCGGCAAGGTCCTCGGCGTCGAGAACGGGGCGACCGGCAACGGCGCCCGCGTCCAGCAGTGGGCTGACAACGGCGCGGCCGACCACAAGTGGCGCCTGCGCTACGGCTCGGGCGGGTACTTCCGCATCCAGTGCGCCAACGGTGGCCGGGTCCTCGGCATCAACGGTGCCTCCACCTCCCGCGGCGCGCAGGCGGTGATCTGGGACGACAACGGCACCAACGACCACCTCTGGCGCTTCGTCTGATCATGCGGCTGGGCCGGCCGGTCGCCCGGCCGGCCCAGTGGTGTGAGCTCAGATCTTGCCCGCCACCACGTCGGCGAGGTTCACGCGGGACGACTTGTAGGTCACCTTCGCGGGCTTCGACGGCGTGGGTGAGTTCGGCGCAGGGAAGATCTCCTGGAGGATGGGAAGGCCGTTGTCGGCGTTGATGGTGAGCACCACCGAGGCGTCGCCGCCCTGGATGTCGGGGCCCGTCGAGATGGTCAGCGCGCGCTGGCCGTCGATCTCGGTCGTGCCGACCTTCGTGTCCGGGATGGTCGAGATCAGCTTCAGCACACCGGCGCGGATGTCCGCGTTGGCGGCACCCAGGAACAGCGCGGAAGTGGCGTTGCTCCACAGGTGGTTGTTGCGGAAGTTCTCCAGTTCCTTGCCCTCCGGACGCGGCCTGGCCGGGGGAGCAGGCTTGCCGATCTTGCGGAAGTCCTCCGCGATCTTCGCCTGCGCGTCTGCCCAGGCCTTGTCCGCCTCGGCGGGGCTCAGGCCGAGGCCCGTGACGTTGTGGGCCGCGGTGATCATCGCGATCCTGGCCTTCTCGAGGTCGCCGTTCGCGGCTTCGCGGGCCGCCGCCATCAACTTCGCGTGGTACGGCGTGGCCTGGTCGTCGTTCTTGCTCGCCGAGGCCGCCAAGGTCTTCGTCGAGTCTCCGCCGAAGATCTGGCCCTTGTCGGTGTAGACGCTGTAGAAGGTGTACGACGGCAGGTCCGCGGGCATCTTCGTGCCGATGACCAGCGACGAGTCACCCTGCACCGTGGCGGCGGCCTTGACCTCGGACGCCAGTTTCACGAGCGGTGACTCGACCACCGGCGGGGCCACCGGGGGAGCCGCTTGGGTGGCGGGGCCGGTCGGGACGCTGCCGCCCGTCGTGGCCATCACCACGGCCGCGGCGACGGCCGCCACCCCCACGGCGGCAACAGTTGCCCTGGGCCACGAAAACCAGCGCTTCGGCCGCACGACCGTGCCCACTGGTTCCGCGGGTTCCGCCATCGCCGTCTGCAGCGCCGTGCGGGCGCGGTTGTAGGCCTCAGGACTCGGGGACGGTACATCACTCAGCTTCTTCATCAGGTCCATTTCATCCATGAGTCGTCTTCTCACGTCGTCGGGACTTGCAGCAGCGCGGCCACTTCCGGGGCCTCTCGCAACGCCTTGCGCGCCTGGTGCAACAGACGGCGAGCCGTGCCGGCGGGAATGTCGAGCACCCGCCCGGCCTCCGCGACGGTCAGGTCCTCCCAGGCCACCAGGCCCAGAACCTCCCGCTCCTCGGGTTTGAGCCGGGCCAGAGCCCTGCGCAGCAACGCCTGCGTGTCCACGCGGGCGTCCACCGCAGGCCAGGGGTCCCAGTCGCTCGCCACCCCGGCGAGGTCCGGTGCCGGCTCCTCGGCCGGTTCGGACCGCCAGTACCGCCGCAACCTGTTCAGCGCGACTCCGTAGAGCCAAGGCCTGGCCTCGGGATACGAGCGGTCGTAGGTGGCCCGGGACTCGTAGGCCGCCACCCACACGTCGCCGAGCACGTCCTCGGCGGCCTGACGGCCCACTCTGCGCGCGAGGTAGTTGCCGATCGCCGTCTCGTGACGACTGATCACTTCCACGAACGCATCGGTGTCTCCGCGCAGCGATCTTCCGATCAGTTCCGCGTCTGACGACATGAAGCTCCTCGGGTTTCGCTTCGCCCTTGCACCCCGTCTTTGCCAACGCGCGGCAAAAGTGTTCAGGTTGCGCGAAACCTGCTGCTCAGCGGAGGTTCTGCGGACCTGTCACCAGAACCTTGAGCCGCCGGGGAGCCGCCGTCAGGTAGCTCTCCACGAGCAGTTCCCCGACCTCGCCCCAGTCGGTGTCGTCGTCGAGCACCAGCCCGACGACGTTCGCCGCCCACCGCGGCTTGAAGAACGGCAGCGGCGCGTTGCTCAACGCGCTCAGCTCCGGACCCTCCGACCGGAACGTCAGCACGCTGCCGTCCGACATGCCGGAGGCCTCCGCGTAGGACGGAGGCCGGCCGGCCTCGATCTCCAGCACGTGCGCGAACGCCCGCTGTCCGACCCGCCAGCGGATGCCGCGCCAGGCCCGCTCCTCGACCACCTCCGGCAGTGCCGCGCACACCGCCCGCATGCGCTCCACGACCTCGTCCGAGACTTCCGCATAGTCAGCCACGTGTCCCCCTCCTCGATCTACTCCGGCCGGTGCCCGTCGAGGAACCGCCGCACGACGGCCTCGGGGTCGGCGGGCGCCTGGGTGGCCCGCTGGTCGACCCTCCGGGCGATGGCCCGCATCATCACCGGACCGACGAGTGCGAAGAACGTGTGCCGCGGCGGTTCCGCGACGAGGGCTCCCCGGCGCTGGTGGTGCAGGATGACCTCGTCCACCCTCTCCAGCAGCTTCTCCGGTTCGGTGAGCACCGCCGCCACCTCCGGGCTGAACTTCGCCTCCCGCATGAGGGTGAGCACCACGCCGCCACGGGTCTCGTAGAGCCGCAGGTAGTAGCGCACGATCGTGAGCAGGTCGGCCGCCACGTCGTCGCCCGGTGCGCCGAGGTCCAGCGCGAACTCCGCGAAGCTGCCGCGCACGGCCTGGCGCAGCAGGTTCTCCTTCGAGGTGAACCGGCGGAACAGCGTCGCCTCGTTGATCCCCGCGGCATCGGCGATCGCGCGCGTGGTCGCGCGTTCGTACCCCTGTTCGGCGATCACCTCCAGGACCGCGTCGAACACCGCCTTGTCGGGCACTCTGCCGGCCACTCACCCTCCTCGATCAGCATGCAAGTGGACACTTGCATTGGTGGGAGCGCATGGCTACCTTGTTTGCAAGTGACCGCTTGCAAAACAGCCTACCTAAGGACAAGGCCCATGGCCGACAGCAGCTTTCCCGCTCGCTCCTCCGTTCTCGCGCCCGGTGCCGGAGAGGTCGTGGTCGGCCTCCTGGGCGCCGCGGTGGTCTCGGTCGCGGTCAACGCGCTGATCGCCCTGATCGCGGGGAACTTCATCCCCGCCGGCGTGGAACGAACGGGGCTGGCGTTGGGGGAGTACGCGCCCGCCACCGTGATCGGCATCCTGCTCGGCACGCTCGGCTGGTACCTCGTGCGCCGCTTCGCGCGATCTCCGCGGCGGGTGCTGCGCATTCTCGTGCCCGTCGTGGTCGCGCTCTCGTGGATCCCGGATCTGGGCATTCTCGCGGGAGGCGCCACCGTGGTGAACTCGTTGGCGCTCATGGTGATGCACACCGTCGTCGCCGCTGCCGCGGTGCCCGTGCTGGCGCGTGTTCTGCCGCTCGGCGACAGGTGACCGTCCGTCTGCGCGGCAAGCACTGCGCCGGTCGCCGCACCGTGTAGCGAGGTCGTCACTTCGCGCGATCAACCTCGGGGGAGACCTCCCGTGTCGAAGCGATCGCGAGGAGAAAAGCATGGCCTGGCAGGACTTTTTCGACCCGTCCCGCGTCAGATCGGTGTGGCCCAAGGTTTTGACGGCCGCCGCGGCAGCGCTGTTGTTGGTCTCCGGTGCAGCCCACGCGGTGGCCCCGCTCCCGCAGTCCCACATCTACACGCCCTCGAACGGCGGGCGGATCGAGGTCGGCGAACCCGTGCTGATCTCGGGCGGTGGCTACGAGCAGACCGGGCCCGACAACCTGCGGGAGTACGAGGTGTCGGTGGACGGCGGAACGACCTGGAGGTCCGGACACCGGACCGCCACCGTCGGGCTGGGCGGCGAAACCGGCATCACGCAGGCGTTGTGGGCGTACGTGTTCACTCCGGACGAGCCCGGCGTCTACACGGTCGTCAGCCGGGTCAACACCGACACCGCGCACGGCGAGGTCTCCGCGCCCAGGACGCTGTACGTCGGCGTCCCCGCACCCGTGACCGGGGGCTGTTACTCGTGCGGCTTCTACTCGGAGAACCCGGCCGCGTACGACTCCGAAGGGCGTCCGGTGGAACTCGGGCTGCGGTTCCGGGTCGATCGGCCGGGCTCCGTGACCAGGATCTTCCTGTGGAACAACGCCGGTGAGGCCAGCAGGGTGCGGTTGTGGCGGGGCGACGGGACGTTGCTGGCCGACAAGCGCGTCGACAGCGCCTACACCGAGCCGTTCGCCACGCCTGTGCGCGTGGTGCCGGGCGAGGAGTACGTCGCGTCGTTCACCTCGTGGCGCGGGCTTTACCGGTCGACCGAGAACATGTTCCCGGCGACGGTCATCCAGGCGCCGTTCATCCTGCCGGCGCACGCGGGTGTCTACAGTTATGACGACGGATTCCCGACTCAGACGTGGAACGACAGCCATTACTGGGTCACGCCGGAGTTCCAGTCCTGACGAAAACATCGGGGCCGGTCTGCACGACGTGGCTTCGTGCAGACCGGCCGGCCTGACTTCTACCGGAAGTAGTACGCCTTCGCCTCGATCGTGTGCGCCTTCCCCTTGAGCTCCAGCCGCATGTAGTAGGCCTCTCCTGAACGCGCGTTCGTGATCTCCACCTTCTTGAAGCTGCCGTCGCAGTCGAGGTAGGTGGGGTTGTTCATGCGGTGCTTGTCGCGGGTGCGGACGATCGTGGCCCGGATGTCGGTTCCGTCGACATCGCCACCCCAGCAGCGGAAGTTGCCTCCGAGCCTGGAACTCTGCGGCACGAAGTCAGGGGTTGCCCAGTACTTCGTCGGGCTGTGCGACGCCGGGCCCCAGATCAGGTGCCACGAGCCCTGCGCGTCGACGGGCATCTCCGGAGTTGCCGCCTGGGCCGGCATTCCCGCGAGGGCCAGCGCCGAACAGGCTGCGGCGCTCGCCACGAGCTTTCGGAACAATGACATCGAAATCCCCCTCTTCAACGGTTGTGTTGCGGACAAGCGAAAATTAGTGCGAGCGCCCGCAAGGTACATCCTGCAAGAATTAGATACAGAGGTAAACCCTGACCGTAGGAGTAAACCTGAGGGGTAGGCCCTCGGTCACAGATTCCATTGGACGGCAAATCCGAATACGATCTGCGGCGTGGTAATTCCGGCCGTGAAGTGGAGGGCGCTCACGTCGCGGCTCCGGCGCCTGAACCCGCGAGTGGTGGACGTGGGGCTGGCTCTGGGTCTGTGCGCGACCATGTGCGTGGTCGGTGCCCTGTACCGGCCCGCGGGGTGGCAGCCGTTCGACGTGTGGGCGTACCTGTTGACGGGCCTGATCTGGGCTCCGCTGGCGGTCTGCCGGACGGCGCCGGTGCCGGCTCTGGTGCTGGTGTCGTCGGCGTACGGGGCATATCTGGCGCTCGGACATTTCCCGAGCTTCAACCTCTACGGGCCGATGCTGGCGTTCTACATCGTCGCCACGGTCAAGTCGCCGCGGGTGACGGCCGCGGCGGCCGTGCTGTTCGGTGCGCTGCTGTTCTACAGCGGCGAGGTGGCGCCTGAGGTGCCGACCGTGGTGGCCGTCGCCCAGGGCGTGGTGACGCCCGCGGTGGTGTGGCTGCTGGGCGGGCTGTCGCGGCAGCTGGGCCGGCGCAACCAGCAGCTGGCGCACGCCACCGAGCAGCTGCGGCGGGAGCAGGAGCACCGCGTCGAGCACGCCGTCACCCAGGAACGGTTGCAGGTCGCGCGGGAACTGCACGACGTCGTCGCCCACCACCTGTCGGTGATCTCCCTGCAGGCCGGGCTGGCCCGCTACGTGTTCGACAGCGACCCCGCCACCGCCAGAGCCGCCGTGGACACCATCGGTGACACCAGCCGCGACACCCTGGAAGAACTGCGGCGGGTGCTCAACCTGCTGCGTGCCTCCGACACCCCGAACCCCCTGCCCGACGCGGAGCTCACCGATCCCGCGCCGGGCCTCGCGCAGCTCGGGGCGTTGGTCGAACGAGTCCGCGGCGCAGGAGTCGAAGCCGGCCTGGAGATCCACGGCGTGGTCGACGACCTGCCCCCTGGGCTGCAACTCACCCTGTACCGGGTCGTCCAGGAAGCGCTCACCAACGCCATCAAACACGCGGCCCCGTGCCGCGCCGACGTCGTGCTGCGCCGCGAGCCACTACAGGTCACCGCGACCATCACCAACGACGGCCCGATCACCGCGCCGCGGTCGGAAGGTGATTACTCCAGTGGCGGACACGGTCTGCTCGGAATGCACGAACGCGCCCGGCTTTACGGCGCAACTCTGCGCGCGCAGCCCCGAGCGGGAGGCGGATTCGCAGTAGAACTGGTGGTGCCTTGGCCGTCGCACCCGGCACCTCGCGGTGATCGGCGACGGTCGCAACGTCACCAGGGGGAGTGATGTGCGCCGATGATCCGCGTGCTGGTGGTCGACGATCAACCGCTGATCCGGGCCGGGCTGGTCGGACTGCTGACCGCGGCGCCGGGACTGACCGTCGCAGGCGAGGCCGGCGACGGTGACCAGGCGGTCGCCCTGGCCGCGGCCACCACACCCGACGTGGTCGTGATGGACATCCGCATGCCGGGCACCGACGGAATCACCGCCACCCGCCGCATCCTCGCCGGCACGCCCGACCCGCCGCGGATCCTCATGCTCACCACCTTCGACCTCGACCAGTACGTCTACGAGGCCCTGCGCGCCGGAGCCTGCGGGTTCGTCCTCAAAGAACTCGACCCCGACCGGCTGCTCACCGCGATCCGCACCGTCGCGGACGGCGACATGCTCTTCGCCCCCACGGTCACCCGCCGGCTCATCGAAACGTTCCTGCAGGACAACACCCGCACGTCCCGGCTCGACCCGGGACCTGAGCTCGGTTCCCTCACCACCCGCGAACGCGAAGTGCTGCACCTGGTCGGCACCGGCATCACCAACCACGAGATCGGAAGCCAGCTCACCATCAGCGAAGGCACCGTGAAGACCCACCTCAGCCGGGTGATGACCAAGCTCAACCTGACCAGCCGGGCCCAAGCCGTCGTGGTCGCCTACGAGACGGGCCTGGTCACGCCCCGCAAGTGACCGGTGGCGCACGAGTGTTCTCAGTCGCTGATGCGGCGGATGACGCTGATCGGGCCGATGGAGTCGATGTCGGCGATCCGCACCGGTACGCCCTCTGTCGACGCGTGCACGGCGCGCACGCTGTCCACCGCCATCGCCACGTGGGACTGGCCGGAGTAGTAGACGATGATGTCGCCGGGCTTCACCTCGCCGCGGCTGACCGCGCGGCCTGCCTTGGCCTGGTCGTAGCTGGTGCGGCCGATGGACACGTTGGCGAAGCGGTACGCGGCCTGGATCAGCGAGGAGCAGTCCCAGGCGTCCGGGCCGGTGGCGCCGTGGACGTACCTGTCGCCGCGCTGGTCGAGTGCGAACTGCAGCGCCTTGCCCGCGGTTCCCGGCGGGGCCTGGATCGCCGACATGTCGCCGCCGTTCTTGAGCGAGCTCTTGGTCGAGGCGCTGAGCGAGTCGTACTGGGTGCGGGCATCGTTGAGCTGCTTCTGGAGGTCTGCGCTCTTCTGGTCGATCTCGGCGAGCAGCTTCTTCGACGCCTCGGTTGCCTCGTCGGCGGTTCTGGTGGCGGCGTCCGCGGCGTCGATGGCGCTGGTGAGCTTCCGCATCGCCTCGGCGTTGTCGGCGGCGAGGATGTTGAGGGCCGACATGCGGTTGAGGAAGTCCTGCTGCGAGTCGCTCACGAGCAACGCGGACAGCTGGTTGAAGCGCGCGCCCGAGTAGCTGACCTCGGTGAGGAGGTCCACCTGGCCCCGCTGGAGCCGCGCGGCCTCCTGGGCGGTGGCCAGGGTGGCCTTGGCTCTGTCCAGCTCACCCTGCTTGGCGGTCAGGTCGCCCTGCGCCTTCAGCTTGTCCTGGTTGAGCTGCGTGGCCTTCTGGGACAGCTCGTTGAACTTCGCGAGCGCGTCAGCCGCGGAAGGCTGTGCGTTGCCCGGCGTCGTGGGGAGCACGGCCGCGACGACTGCCGCCGTGGTGACGAATGCTCCGCGCACGGCGCGGCGCGAGGGGTGCGACGTCACGTCGCGGTCCTCCTTCTCGTGTGCCTGGCGCACTCAGACGGTGATGCCTCGATCGTTGAGCCAGGGGAGTGGGTTGATCTTGTTGCCGGCGGGGTTCCACACCTCGAAGTGGAGGTGGGGGCCGGTGGACTCGCCGCGGTTGCCCATGCGAGCGATCTGCTGGCCCGCCTGGACCCGTTGGCCCGCGCGAACGCTGTAGGTGTCGACGTGGCCGTAGACGGTGATGGTGCCGTCGGCGTGCACGAGGCGGACCCACTGGCCGAAGCCCGAAACAGGGCCCGCGTCCTTCACCACGCCGTCGGCGGCGGCGAGGATCGGGGTGCCGATGGGGCCCGCGATGTCGATGCCGAGGTGCAGCCTGCCCCAGCGGCTGCCGAAGCCGGAGGTGAAGTCGCCGACGGCGGGGCGGGCGAACTTCGGGCGGGTCTTCTCCGCTTCCGTCGCCTCCCGCCGCGTCGTGATCTGCTGGCTGCGCAGGAGCTTGGCGGCTTCGGCGGCACCTTCCGGCGTCGCACGGGAGACGGCGAGGACCTGAGGGGCGGAGCGGGCGTCGCCACCCGTTCCGCCGAACGTCGCCCCGCCATTCGTGGATTGGACCTCGGTGGCTGCGGCGTGCACTGTCTGGCCCGCGCCTGCCGCGGCGAAAGCGCCTGCCGCGACGGCGGCGACGACGACGCGTCCGCGCAGCGCCGACGGAGGCGGGGGGAGCCGGTGTCGCATGTCCGCGGAGGTTCGGGCAAAGTTGTTAAGAACCCGAGAAGATGATGTTCAGGTTTCTTCGCGGGGCAGCTGGATCGTGAACGTCGTGCCCACTCCCATCTCGCTCGCCACGCTGATGGTTCCCTTGTGCGCCAACACGTAGTGCTTCGCGATCGCCAGGCCGAGACCACGTCCGCCGGTGACGCGAGCGCGGGAGCGGTCGGCCCGCCAGAACCGGTCGAAGACGTGCGGCAGGTCCTCCGCCGCGATGCCGTTCCCGGTGTCGGAGACGGTGAGCACGACCTCGTCGCCCTCGACGCGGCCGCCGACCGCGACCCGCCCGTCCGCAGGGGTGTGCTGCATGGCGTTGACCACGAGGTTGCGCACCACCTGCCGCAGCCGCACCGGATCCGCGGTCAGCCGCAGCTGAAGTCCGGCGGGCACGTCGAGGACGACCTGGTGCGCGGCCGCGACTCCGGCGAGGAGCTCGGCGGCGTCCACCGGTTCCGGACGCAGGTTCAGCGCGCCCGCGTCGGCGGCGGCCAGCTCCTGCAGGTCCTCGACGAGCTGCTGCAACACCAGCGTCTCCTGCAGCAGCAGTTCCAGCAGGTCGGCGTCCAGGTCCGCGACACCCTCCTGCGCGGCGACCAGCCACCCGCGCATCGTGCCCAGCGGCGTCCGCAGCTCGTGCGACAGGTCGTTGACCATGTTCTTGCGCAACGTCTCCGCGTGCGCGAGGTGCGCGGACATGTCGTTGAACGCCGCCGCGACCTCGGAGACCTCCCAGCGCGACTTGACCTCCGCCCGCGCCGACAGGTCGCCCGCGCGCATTCGCCTGGCCGCCGCGGTGAGCACGGTCAACGGCCGCAACACCCGCCCCGCCAACAGGAAGCTCACGGCGATCGCGAGCACGAGCACGAGCGACGCGGCGAGTGCGATCTGCGTGATCCCGGCGGCGGGCAGGCCCACGACGGTGCGCCGGCCCGCCGGTTGCCCGACGAACAGGAACGCGGCCGGGGCCACGTGGGACGCGAGCACCGCGCGCCGGGCGTTGGCCAGGCACTTGTCGTTCAGAGGTGTCGAGTCCGGGAACGGCAGCATCTCCAGTGCGCCGTCGGCACCGATGTACGCCGGACTGTACGGCGTCCTGTTGCTGATCTGGCAGTCGTGCACGTGCTTGTTGATCTGCTGGAGCGCGCTTTGTTCCGTCGGCTGGTTCAGCACCAGCGACCTGCACCTGTCCGCGTAGGGCCAGGCGTACGAGTGTCCGGACGGACTCGTCCGGACCTCCGCCGCGATCCCGTCACGGCGGGCGCAGGCGGCGTCCGCCTCGGCTGCCACTCGTGACGCCCGCTGTTCCTCGGCGGTGAGCAGGAACGGGCCCACAGCGCGGGGGTCGATGCGGTCCTGCGGGGTGTCCGGTCGCAGGTCGAGGTCGACGTTGAGCGGATCGACCACCGCGGCCGGCTGGTTGGCCGCCTGCAGGTCCTCGGCGCCGGCCGTGCCGCTGATGAGGGTCCGCTCCGCCGTGGTGAGCTGGATGTGCAACCCGGTCTGGCGGCTGAGGTCCTCGATCAGCGGCGTGATGCCCGACCAGTCGGGGTGGACGGCCCCGTACCCGAGCACGGCGTCGTAGACACGGGCCAGTCCCGCCTGCTTGCGACCTTGTTCGGCCTGCAACGTCTGCGTCGTGCTCTGCACCGACAGCCACGCCGTCGCCGCGATCGAACACGCCGAGACCAGCACGGTGCCCGCCAGCAACAGCAACCGCAGGCGGCGAGGCTTACCGGTCACGATCGCCCAGATCCGTGATCTTGTACCCGACCCCGTAGACCGTCAGCAGGTACGCGGGGGTCGCGGGGTCGGCCTCGATCTTGCGCCGCAGGTTGCGCACGTGCACGTCGATCGTGCGCTCGGTGATGAACCCGTCCAGCCCGTACCCGTCCTCGAGCAGCTGCGCCCGGCTGAACACCCGCCCCGGCTCGGCGGCCAGCACGGCCAGGATGCGGAACTCGGCAGGCGTGCAGGCGACCGGCCGGCCACCGATCCGCACCTCGTGCCGCATCGGATCCAGTTCGAGGTCGCCGACCCGCAACGCCCGCCGCGCCACCGCGCTGTTCGCCCCGGACCGCCGCAACAACGCCCGCACCCGCGCCATCAGCTCACGGGGGTCGTACGGCTTGGCGAGGTAGTCGTCCGCACCGAGGTCGAACCCGAGCAACTTGTCGTCGGCGTCGGCCCGTGCGCTGATCACCAGCACGGGCAGGTCGGCGTCCTCGGCTCGAACGGCCCGGCAGACGTCCCACCCGTCGACGCCGGGCAGCATCAGGTCCAGCACCAGCAGGTCGGGCCGGCGGCCGCGGATCGCGTCGAGCGCCGTGCGTCCGTCGCCGACCAGCTGGAACGTGTGGTTCTCCCGAGCGAGAAAGCGCCCTATCAGCTCAGCCTGTTTCGGTTCGTCTTCGGCCACCAGGACGTAGGCGCACATGGCGGCCATGATGCCAGCCGGGTGATCAAGGCTCGGCGGGCCGCGTTCCGGATGCGCACCACCAGAACCTGGACAACGATCGTCGCCCCGGCCGCGGCTGCGAACGCGGCGGTACCGAGCGGGACGGCGAGAACGGTGAGCACGAAGCAGAAGGACGCGAAACCGAACAGGCCCGTGATCACGCCTGTCAGAGCTCGCGCCGTGATCGCGGACCCGTGCTGGGCGTGGACGAAACCCGCCAGCACGCTGGTCGCGATGGGGAACGGTGCCAGCAGACCGGTCCAGCCCGGGCCGAGCGCGGTGGAGGCCGTGGTGACGACGAGCACCAGGCCGCCGGTGGCCGCGGCACGGCCCAGCAGATCCCACCTCGGTGGCGGTGACGGTGTCGAGTCGGGCGGGTGGTCCGGCTCGGGTTTCGGCATCGCGAACACCGCGATCGTGGTCGCGGTGAGGGTGCAGACGAACGAGACGAGCACCGGAACACGGAGAAACGACAGCGCGAAGTCGGCGCAGAGCACAGCGGCCCAGGTGGTCGCCGTGGTGACGAACCAGCCCGCCCGCCGGCCGACGTGGGCGAACACCACGGCGAACACGGCGAGCGAGACGAGTCCGAGCAGTGACGAACCGGCTGCGCTCTCGAGGAACGCGGCGCCGTGCTGCTGGTGGGTGATGAACAGGATCGGCCCGGCCACGATCGGCAGCCCGACGAGCACTCCCGCGACGGCCGGTCCCCACCTGCGGCCGGCCAGAGCGGAGACCACGACCAGCGAGGGCGCCAGAAACAGTTTCAGCAGAAGAAGGTCCACTTAACAGCAGTGTGCCACACGGACCGGCGGCGGGGAGCCGAAGCGATCACCGCGCAGGTTCCGGTTGCGGCACGGTGTTCGCTGCCGGTGCGCCGCGAACCGCCACGCGCACAACGATGACTGTGTAGGCGCAGAGCACGAGGAGACCTGCCCACCACGGCAACGGGTAGTACCCGGTCGAAGGTGCGTAGTGCGCGATCACCTGTGGGTACTCGGCCGTTGTCTGCTGAACGGCGAAGGCGGCGGCCGGCGTGAGCCGCAACAACCACTCGGCGACCGGGTCGGGCAGCAGCGGCAACGTAGTCACCGCATAGGGGAGCGCGATCAGCGACAGTCCGATCAGGACAGTTGTCCAGCCGCGACGCACCCGCACGCCGAGCGCGAGAACGAGAACGGCGCAGAGCGCCAGCACGGTCGCGATGCCGACGACCAGGCGCACGGTGGTCAGCACGGGCATCGGAGCCACCGGGACACCGTTGCTCTTCAGGATCGCCGTGCTCACGGGGAGGACGACGGCGACGGCCACCAGTCCGGTGACGAAGGCGGCCGCCCCGGTGATCGCGGCGCGTGCGGCGATCACCGGGCGGGACTCGTGAGCCGCGCGGGCGCCGTGGCGGGCCGCGACGACGATCACGATGATCAGCGCGATCACCAGGCCGGTCAGGGACTTCGCGGCACCGGGGGCCGCGCCGTCGCCGAGCGGGCCGATGTCGCCGGTGCCGCTGATGGTGACGACGCCGTTCTTCTCCACCGCCCCCGACGCGTTGTGGTGCTTCTCCCAGTCGGTGTGGTTCATGTCGCCGACCGGCTCGCTCTGCCACGCGCCCGCGGTGCCGCTCTCAACAGTGACGTTGTCGAAGACGCCGACGGCCTGGGTGAACCGGACCTCCTCGATCGCGCCGCCGAGGCCCGTCGGGCGGAGGGTGAGGTCGCCGGGGGAGGTGGCGAAGAGGCCGGCCTGGGCGGTGGCGGGAAGTCCGTCGAGCTGCACCGTCGCCACGGTGTGCCAGCGTTCGCCGTCGGCCGACTCGGAGCCGGTGATGGTGCCGCCCGCACGGGTCAGGCGCAGCCAGCGCGGCGACTGTTCTGTGACGCCGCCGCCGGTTCCGGCGACGTCGTGCCGGTAGTTGTGCTGGAAGCGCACGCCGTGGCTGCCGGTCATCATCAGCGCGGCGTACTGCGAACCCTGCCGCACCCCGTCCTTGATGATGATTCCGGTCTTCGCCCACGGCACCAGGCCCGGCACGATCTCGTCGTGGTCGGGCGGGGGATAGGTGATCGTGCCGGTCATCGAGGTCAGCCGGACCGTGATGCTGCCCTGCTCGCCCAGGTCGCGATGCCGGAACCAGAACCCGTCGCTCACCACGGAGCCGTCGGCGGCGGTGGGAACGGCCGGGCAGGGACCGTCGCAGGAGGAATGGTTGCCCACGGCGTAGAGCAGGCCCAGCCCGATGATCGCGAGGGCCGCGGTGGCCAGCGCGGCCAGGCGGCCGAGCCTGCGGAAGGCGGTCCATTCCCGCCGGAGGAGCTTGGTCGACATGGGTTCTGTTCTAGGCAGCGGCCGGGAACACGGGCCGAACCACATCTGTCATGCCGTTGTTAGGTCGGTCGAGGCATGCTGAAGGCATGATCGGTCAGCGGAGACGCACCGTGCGGTGGCGGTTCACGATCCTGTACGCCGTCGTGTTCCTGTTGTCCGGCATCGGACTTCTCGTGCTGACCTACCTGCTCTCTGGTGGCAGCGCGAGCGAGGTGGCCCCGAACGGCGGTCAGGGCAGTTCCGCGGAGCTGCGGATCCGGCTGCTGGAGGAGCAGTTGAGCACGGTGCACGAGCAGCAGGCCCGCCAGTTGCTGGCCGGTTCGGTGCTGGCGCTGATCGTGATGGTGGTGGTCTCGCTGCTGCTCGGCCGTGGGCTGGCACAGCGCGTGCTGCGACCGCTGCGGCTCATCACCGGTGCCACGCGCCGCATCTCGGCGGACAGCCTGGACCAGCGGCTCGCCGTCACCGGCCCGGCCGACGAGGTCAAGGATCTCGCGGACACCATCGACGAGCTGCTCGAACGGCTGGAGGCGTCGTTCACCGCGCAGCGCCGCTTCGTCGCCAACGCCTCCCACGAACTTCGCACACCACTGGCGACGATGCGCGCCTCGCTGGACGTCGCCGTCGCGAAGCCCAACCCCGCCACGTCGACGGTGGCGCTGGCGGACCGCCTGCGCACCCAGCTGGACCGGGTCGACCACCTCCTCGACGGCTTCCTCGTGCTGGCCCGCGCGCAACACGGCGCGCTGGCAGACGCCGCCCCCGTCGACCTCGGTGACCTGGTCGACACGGCGTTGCGCGAAAGGAGCGCCGACACGCGGAGCAAGGGCCTGACCGTCACCGTGGACCTGCCACCGGCGATGACGACCGTCGGCAGCCCCGCACTGCTGGCACGACTGGTCGGCAACGTCGTCGACAACGCCGTCACGCACAACGAGGACAACGGCTGGATCAAGATCTCCGGCTCGGCAGACGAGAACTCGATGGTGCTCGTCGTCGACACCGGCGGACGAGTCTTCGACCAGCAGGACGTCGACCGCCTCCTGCTGCCCTTCGAACGCCTCGGCGAAGACCGCACCGGCACCGCGGGATTCGGACTGTCCATTGTGGCCTCCGTGGCCACCGCCCACGACGGCCACGTCACCCTGCTCGCCCGGCCGGAAGGCGGTCTGCGCGTGACCATCCACCTCCAGGCGTCATGAGGATCCTCGTCGTCGAGGACGACCACGCCCTGGCCGAGGTCCTCGCCGAGGGTCTGCGCGACCAGGGCATGGCCGTCGACCTGGCCCACGACGGACTGACCGCCGCCGCCAAACTGGACCTCACCGTCCACGACGTGGTCGTCCTGGACCGAGATCTCCCCGGCCTGCACGGCGACACCCTGTGCCAGATGATCACCGAACGCCCACAGCGCCCGATGGTGCTGATGCTGACCGCCGCGAGCACCCCCGGCGACCGAGTCAGCGGACTGACGCTGGGCGCCGACGACTACCTCGCCAAGCCCTTCCACTTCCCCGAACTGATCCTGCGCATCCAGGCACTCGCCCGCCGCAAACCGCACGCGCGCCCCCGCACCCTGCACGCGGCCGGGATCGAGCTGGACCCGTTGCGGCGCACCGCTGTTCGCGACGGGCGCCAACTCCACCTCTCGGTGAAGGAGTTCGCGGTGCTGGAGGCGCTGCTGCGGGCGAGCCCCGGGTTCCTGAGCGCGGAGGCGCTGCTCGAACAGGTCTGGGACGAGAACGCCGATCCCTTCACCAACACCGTGACGGTCACGGTGGGGCGGTTGCGGCGGAAGCTCGGGAGTCCGGCGGTCATCGTGACGACGCCGGGAGTCGGTTACCGCATCTCCTGATCACCGGCTTGGTGGGGCAGTGGACTCGCGCACGACGAGAGTCGTGGCCAGCTCCACCCGCGTGCTGTTGAGAGTCTCGCCGGTCGCCAGCTGGAACAGCGCCTCGGCAGCCGCGCGCCCCATCTCGGCGAACGGCTGCCGCACGGTGGTGAGCGGCGGCGACGCCCACCGGCTGGGCGACATGTCGTCGAACCCGACGACGCTCAGGTCTTCCGGGATCCGCAGACCGCGGACACGAGCCGCGGCCATGACGCCGAGCGCCTCGGGGTCGTTGGCGGCGAAGACCGCGGTCGGCGGGTCAGGCAGGTCCAGCAGGTCCAACCCGGCCTGGTAGCCGCTCTGGAACGTGAAGTCGCCAGGCCGGACGAGGTCGGGATCCGGCGTGATGCCCGCCGCGGCCAACGCGGCGTGGTAGCCGTGCAGGCGGGCGACTCCGCACAGCGCGTCGGCCCGTCCCTCGACCATGCCGATGCGCCGGTGGCCCAGTTCGGTGAGATGTTTGGCGGCGTCCATGCCGCCGCTGAAGTTCGTCGCTCCGATGCTCGGCATCGAGCTGTCCGGGATGTTCACCGGGTCGATGAGCACGAGCGGGACACCGGTCTCGGTGAAGTGGTTGCGTTGCTGCTGCGAGAGCGTGGAGGTGACCAGGATGACGCCTTCCCGCTGGGCGCCGGCGATCCGGCGCGCCCACTCGGCGCCGAGCGGGTCGTCGGGCACGACGCCCACGACGACCGCGATGCCCGAATCGGCGACGGCTTCGGTCACGCCGCGGACGATCTCCAGGTTGTTCGGGGTCTCCAGGGCGTCGAAGACGAGTTCCAGGGTGCGGCCGCCCTGAGGCACGCCGCCCAGGCCTCGTGCGACGTAGTCGTGGTCGAGCAGGGCGGCCTGGATCCGGGCGCGCGTCGCGGGGGCGACGTCACTGCGTCCATTGATCACCTTCGAAACCGTTGCGATCGAAACACCTACGGTGCGCGCGACTGCGCCCAGCGTGACGCGTCGTCGGATGGCTTCCTCAGTCACGACTTCCCCGTTCACCTGGTGAAACCTCGCCGAAAACTTTGCGACGCTTCAGCTGTTGACGCTCGAAAACTGCGCTGCCTACTTTACTCGAACAAGTTGCATCAATGTTTCGAAAACTTTTCGACAGGGACGGCAACAATGATGTTCCGAAAGCAACTCACAGCGATGGCGGCCGTTGCCGTCACCCTCGTCGCCGCCGCGTGCGGCACCAGCGGACCGAGCGCGAGCGGCGGTGCGGCGACGGCCTGGTCGCTCACCGGTGGCGACGAGCAGACCTTCCGGTCCTCGTTCGACTCGTGGAACAAAGCGCACCCCGACGCCGCGATCACGCCGACGTTCTTCGCCAACGACGCGTACAAGCAGAAGATCCGCACGGCCCTGGGCGCTGACCAGGGGCCGACGCTGCTGTACAGCTGGGGTGGCGGCACGCTCAAGTCCTGGGTGGACGCGGGCAAGGTGCTCGACCTGAGCGACGAGGTGGCCGCGGACCCGCAGCTGGCCGGCCGGTTCCTGCCGTCGGTCGTGAAGACCGGCACCGTGGGCGACAAGACCTACGCGCTGCCGAACAACGCGATGCAGCCGGTCGTTCTCTACTACAACAAGGAACTCTTCACACGCGTCGGTGCCGAGCCGCCGAAGACGTGGGACGACCTGATGGCGCTCGTGGCCAAGTTCAAGGGCGCCGGCATCGCCCCGTTCAGCCTGGGCGGGCAGAGCAAGTGGCCGATGCTGATGTGGCTCGAGTACCTCGTCGACCGCATCGGTGGCCCGCAGGTGTTCGCCGACATCGCCGCGAACAAGCCGGACTCGTGGTCACACCCCGCGGTGCTGCAGGCCAACACGATGATCCAGCAGCTCGTCGAGGCCGGCGGGTTCGTCAACGGGTTCGCCTCGATCGCCACGGACAGCAACGCCGACCTCGCGCTGCTCTACACCGGCAAGGCCGCGATGTACCTGATGGGCAGCTGGGCGTACCCGACGCTCAAGACCGCCAACGCCGGGTTCATCTCCGACGGCAAGCTCGGCCACACCACGTTCCCCGCCGTCGCGAACGGCAAGGGCGATCCCGCGAACATCGTCGGCAACCCCGCGAACTTCTGGTCGATCTCCGCGACCGCGTCCGACGCGCAGAAGCAGGCCGCGTTGTCCTACCTCAAGGACGGCGTGATGAACCCGCAGTACGTCGACACCCTGCTCGCGGGCGGCGCGGTGCCGCCGGTCAAGGGGCTCGAGAGCAAGATCAGCGCATCACCCGACGGCGCCTACCTGTCGGAGATCTACAAGCTCGCCGCCGACGCACCGAGCTTCCAGCTGTCGTGGGACCAGGCGCTGGATCCCGGCCAGGCGGACGCGCTGCTGACCGGGCTGAGCCAGGTTTTCCTCAAGCAGATCACCCCGCAGCAGTTCTCCGACACGATGAACAAGACGATCAAGCCATGAGCACGGTGAGCGAGCGGCGCGGGCCCACGTTGCTCATGGCGGTGCCCGCACTGGTGTTCTTCACCGTGTTCGCCCTGGCACCGCTCGCCGGTGTGGCCGTGCTCAGCCTGATGCGCTGGGACGGGCTCGGCACGCCCTCGTGGGCCGGACTCGCGAACTGGCCGGAGGTGCTCGGCGACCCCGTCACGCACGAGGCGATCTGGCTCAGCGTCAAGGTCATGATCCTGTCGTGGGTGGTGCAGACCCCGTTCGCGTTGCTGCTCGGGCTGCTGACCGCGCGCCGGGGCCGGTACCGCGAGGTGCTCGGGGTGCTGTACTTCCTGCCGCTGCTGCTGTCGTCCGCGGCGATCGCCATCGCGTTCAAGGCGTTGCTCGACCCGAACTTCGGGATGAGCCAGGCACTCCACATCGCGGCGCTGTCGCAGGACTGGCTGGGCAATCCCGATCTCGTCCTGTTCGTCGTCGTGTTCGTCATCGCGTGGCAGTTCATCCCGTTCCACACGCTGCTCTACCAAGCAGGGGCCCGGCAGATCCCCGCCGTGCTCTACGAGGCGGCGGCCATCGACGGCGCCGGTCCGCTGCGTCAGTTCTTCAGCATCACGCTGCCCCAGCTGCGCTACACGATCATCACGTCGTCGACGCTGATGCTCGTGGGGTCGTTGACCTACTTCGACATCGTGTTCGTGCTGACCGGGGGAGGGCCCGGCAACGCGACACGTCTGCTGCCGCTGGACATGTACCTGACCGGGTTCTCCAACAACGACATGGGCAGGGCGAGCACCATCGCCGTCCTGCTCGTGGTCGTCGGGGTCGCGCTGTCGCTCGGCCTGTCCCGCCTCGCCCGGTTCGACCGCGGCAGCCAGCAGGAGGGAATGGGATGACGACGACTCGCACGCGTCCGAACATCGTCGGCGGCCTCGGCGGTTTCCTCTGGCTGATCGTGATCCTCGTACCGGTCTACTACGTGGTGGTCACCAGCCTGCGCAGCCAGGCGGGGTTCTTCGACGGAAACCCGCTCGCGCCACCGGCCAACCCCACGCTCGACAACTACAAGCTCGTTCTCGACAACGACTTCGCCTCGTACTTCGCCAACAGCGTCGTCGTCACCCTGGCGACCGTGGTGGTCACCGTCGCGGTGTCCCTGATGGCCGCGTACGTCGTGGTCCGCCGCACCGACCGTGCCGCCGCGATCACCTACAAGCTGTTCCTGCTCGGCCTCGCCATCCCGCTCCAGGCCGTGATCATCCCGATCTACTACATGATCACGAGGCTGCGGCTGTACGACACGTTGCTCGCGCTGATCCTGCCGTCGATCGCGTTCGCCATCCCGCTGACCGTGGTCATCCTGGCCAACTTCCTTCGGGACGTGCCGAAAGAGCTCTTCGACGCGATGCGGGTCGACGGCGCGGGGGACTGGCGCACGCTGTGGAGCCTGGTGCTCCCGGTGACCAAGCCCGCGGTCGTCACCGTCGCGATCTACGACGGCCTCACGGTCTGGAACGGGTTCCTGTTCCCGTTGATCCTCACCCAGAGCCCGGAGCAGCGGGTGCTTCCGCTCGCGCTGTGGTCCTTCCAGGGCCAGTTCACCGTGAACATCCCCGCGGTGCTCGCCGCCGTCGTGCTGTCGACCGTTCCCGTCCTCGTGCTCTACGTCCTGGGCCGCCGTCATCTCGCGAGCGGCATGACGGCCGGATTCGGCAAGTAGCCCATCACCGCAAAGGAAACCCATGTCATCGAACGACCGCATCGAGGCACTGCTCGGTGAGATGACCCTCGAAGAGAAGATCGCCCAGCTCGGCAGCGTCTGGCCAGGCGCCTCGCACGGCACCGACGACGAGGACGGCGCGGTCGAGAACGTCGCACCGATGCAGGACATCTTCGCCCAGCAGGTCGACTTCGAGACCGCGACCCGGCACGGGATCGGTCACCTCACCCGCCCGTTCGGCAGCAAGCCGGTGGATCCCGCCGAGGGTGCTGCCGCGCTCGCGGAGCTCCAGCGCGGGCTCGTCGAGAAGACCAGGCTGGGCATTCCGGCGATCGTCCACGAGGAGTGCCTGACCGGCTTCACCGCCTACCGCGCCTCGGTGTTCCCCGCTCCGCTCGCGTGGGCCGCCACGTTCGACCCTGCCCTGGTCGAGCAGATGGCGCACGCGATCGGCTCTGGCATGCGTCAGGTCGGTGTCCATCAAGGACTGTCGCCGGTGCTCGACGTCGTGCGGGACTACCGGTGGGGACGGGTGGAGGAGACTCTCGGCGAGGATCCGTACGTGGTCGGAATGATGGCGTCCGCCTACGTCCGCGGTCTGGAGAGCGCGGGAATCGTGGCCACGCTCAAGCACTTCGCGGGCTACTCCGCCTCGCGCGCGGCCCGCAACCACGCACCCGTCTCGATGGGACGACGCGAACTGCACGACGTCATCCTCCCGCCGTTCGAGATGGCCGTCCGCGAGGGCGGCGCGCGCTCGGTCATGAACTCCTACAACGACAACGACGGTGTTCCCGCCGGCGCGGACGAGTCGTTGCTGACCGGAATCCTGCGCGACGACTGGGGTTTCGAGGGCACCGTCGTGTCGGACTACTGGTCGATCGCGTTCCTCGCGTCGATGCACCGCGTCGCCGCCTCGAACGGTGAGGCGGGCGCACTCGCGTTGCGCGCCGGAATCGACGTCGAACTGCCCGACGCGCTCTGCTACCGCGAAGATCTGCTCGACCAGGTCCGTTCCGGTGCTCTCGAAGAGAAGTACGTCGATCGCGCGGTTCGGCGCGTGCTGCGGCAGAAGGCCGAGCTGGGTCTCCTGGACGACGACTGGGCACCGGTACCCCCAGGTCCCGTCGATCTCGACCCACCCGGCAACCGGGACATCGCCCGTCGGCTGGCCGAGCGCGCCATCGTGCTGCTCGACAACCCGCAGGGCGTTCTTCCGTTGGCAGCCAACGCCTCGATCGCGGTAGTAGGCCCGTGCGCGGACGATCCGCAGGCGTTCTTCGGCTGCTACTCCTTCCCCAACCACGTGCTGCCCCGCCACCCCGACCTGCCGCTCGGCATCGAGGCACTGTCCCTGCTCGACGCCCTGCACGCGGAACTGCCCGGCGCGACCATCACCTCGTCGCCCGGCTGCCCGATCAAGGACGACGACCGGTCGGGCTTCACCGCCGCGACCGACGCCGCGCGCGCCGCGGACCTGTGCGTCGCCGTCGTCGGCGACCGCTCCGGCCTCTTCGGCCGCGGCACGTCCGGTGAAGGCTGCGACACCGAGGACCTGAGCCTCCCGGGGGTACAGCACGAGCTCGTCGAAGAGCTGCTGGCGACCGGAACCCCGGTGGTGCTGCTCGTGGTGTCCGGCCGCCCCTACGCGCTGGGCCGGTACGTGAACAGGGCCGCAGCGATCGTGCAGGCGTTCTTCCCCGGTGAGGAAGGCGGTCCCGCCCTCGCCGGCGTGCTCAGCGGCAGGGTGGTGCCCAGCGGAAAGCTGCCCGTGCAGATCCCCGCCCTGCCCGGCGGACAGCCCGGCACCTACCTGCACCCGCCACTGGGCGGGAACACCCAGGGCGTCAGCAACCTCGACCCGACACCGGCGTACCCGTTCGGCCACGGCCTGTCCTACACGACGTTCGCCTACGCCGACCTCGCGCTGTCCGCGGACACCGTCCCGGCCGACGGCGAGGTCACCATCAGCTGCGAGGTGACGAACACCGGCGGGCGCGGCGGGGAGGAAGTCGTGCAGCTCTACTTCGACGACCCCGTCGCGCAGGTGACCCGACCCGTCCAGCAGCTCGCCGGTTTCGCCCGTGTCGCCCTCGAACCAGGACAACGCGCCCGAGTGACGTTCCGTCTGCACACCGATCGCCTCGCCTTCACCGGAGTGGACCTGCGGCGGATCGTCGAACCCGGCCGGGTCGACATCGCTGTCGGCGGCTCGTCGTCGGACACGCCACTGCGCGGATCCTTCACTGTGACCGGCGGCATCCGGACCGTTGACGCGAACCGGGTGTTGACGACTCCCGTGGAGGTGGTGCATCAGGCGGAGGCCGCGGAATCCTGACGTGCGGAGCCTGAACCCCGCGGCGATGGGGAACCGGAAACACTTCGACGGGCGTTGGAACGACCTTGATGGACTGGCGCTGGCTACGTCGCACCTGCCTGAAGACAGCGAGAATCGTGCCGTTGCGCCAGGTCGTCGAATCATCCATCGAGACGGCAGTCCAACCAGATCATGAGAACGGAAGCTCGTTCTCGTTGCCTGGACTGCACTTTCACTCGATCGTGAGGCCCTGAGCCCCCTTTGCGGTTTTTGATCACGAATAAAATTGGTGGCATGGAAGCGGTCGAGGTCCTCGATGCTCTCGATTATCACCACAAACAGATCGCCTATCACCAGGCGCAGTCGTTGCGTGTGATCGCGGAGTACGCGATCGCCTGTGAGGGCGAGGAGTTCTTCGACGCCGAGATCGCGGCGGCGATGCGGTGGACGTCGCGCTGGACCACCGACCAGATCGCGCTGGCGCTGGACCTGGCGTCCAGGCTGCCGCAGACGCTCGATGCCCTGGAGAAGGGGGAGATCGACTTCTACAAGGCCCGCGTGTTGCACGACCAGACGATGCCGCTGTCGGCCGATCTCGCCGCCGAGGTGGAGGCCCGTGTGCTGGCCAAGGCATCCGGCCAGACCGGTGCGCAGATGCGTCAGCTCACGCGCCGCGTGGTGATGAAGGTGGATCCGGAAGGCCACGAGGAACGAGCGGAGGAGCGCAGGAAGCAGCTTGCACGGGCTTGGACTCGGTCGAGGACGACATGGCGCGGATCTGGGCGTTCCTGCCCGCGCATCTGGCGGCGGCGTGCTCGGCGCGGGTCGACGCGATCGCGCGTCAGGCGCACACGCCGTCTGATCCGCGGACGCTGGATCAGGTCCGCGCGGACGTGTTCGCCGACCTGCTGCTCGCCACTCCCGACAAGACCAGCGCCGTGAAGGTGGAGCTGTACGTGACCGTCTCGGCCGCCACGCTGCTGGGCCTTTCGTCGCAGCCGGGCGAGTTGGCGGGCTATGGTCCGATCACCGCTGAGCTGGCGCGTGACCTGGCGGGGGACGCGACGTGGCGGCGGTTGCTGACCGACCCGGTCACCGGTGAGGCCCTGGAGTTCGGCACGAGCACGTATCGCCCGCCCGCGGCGTTGCGTCGCTTCGTGTGGACGCGGGACCGGACCTGCCGCTTTCCCGGTTGCATGCGCCCGTCACACGAGTCGGATCTGGATCACACGGTCCCGTTCCCACGTGGCTCCACCTCGGCGGCGAACCTGGGCGCGTTCTGCCGCCGACACCACCGCGTCAAACACCGCACAGCCTGGCAGGTGAGCCGACCTAAACCGGGCAGGTTCTGTTTCCGCAGCCCCGCAGGAAAAACCTACGAACGCCACCCCGAACCGGTCCTCGGCGACCCACCGCCATTCTAAAAATCGCAACCCGCACCTAAGGACCACCACCGCAACCGGCGGCCACCGCACGGCACTGGACCACGCCCCGCAACCACTCCCGCAAGGCGACCACAGAAATTCGGTCCGGCACACGCCCGACGAAGGAGGGCATGTGCCGGGTCGGCGAAGCCGCAACCCGCTCACCGACTCGGGTTCGGACCTTCACGGTCTTGGTCGTCCACGCGGACCGCGTCACCTGCGGGTGAACGCCACTCCGGCCAGAGCGACGATCGCGGTGACCGCACCGAAACCGGCCGCCGTGGCCGCCGCCCCGACGACACCGATGAACACTCCGGACACGACCGCCGAGACGCCCATCGCGAGGTAGCCGGCGAGGAAGATCGCGGTGAACAGGCCCGCGCGCTCGTGCGGTGCCACCTCGGGCACGAGTCCGCGGGTGGTGCCGGCGAACGAGAAGCCGATGCCGGATCCGCCGAACACCGCGGCGGCCCAGAGCAGTGGGAGGGAGGTGGTGCCGATGCTGGCGATGAACAGCACCGCGCCGAGGATCATCGCGGTGGTCCCGACGGTGCGCAGGCGAGGGGCGCGGACGCGGCTCGTGAGTCCGGACGCCAGTGCCGCGGCGCCGAGGGCGACGAAGCCGGCGAGCGCGCCGACGACCGGGCTGTTCACCTTGAAGACCGTCACCAGCACGACGGGCACGAGTCCCATGTAGAGCGTCATCGTCATGAACCCGCCGACGATGCCCGGCACCGTCGTCCAGTACAGCCGGCGGACCTGGACTGGCAACGAGACGCGCGGGTTGAGCGAGGCCAGCGCGCCCGGCTTGCGCGCCGCGGTCTCCGGTGTGACCAGGGCGAAGATCGTGCCCAGTGCCATCACCACGGCCAGCACCAGCCACACGTCGAACACGGCGTCGTCGGCGAACTCGGCCAGCACGCCCGCGAAGAGCGCGCCGATTCCCAGGCCCGCGAGCGGCGCCATGCTGGTCATCTGTGCGCCGAGCTTCTTGTACCGCTCGGGCGCCAGTTCGACGACGGCCGCGCTGAGCGAGCTCGACGCGGCGCCGGTCGCGACGCCCTGCACGACGCGGGCGGCGATCAGCCAGCCGATCGAGGGTGCGAAGAGGAACATCACCATCGCGACCAGGTCGATCGCGAGGGCGGCGATCATCAGGGGCCGCCGTCCGACGTGGTCCGACAGCGAGCCGATCACCATGATCGCGACCAGCAGCGAGAACGCGTAGACGCCGAACGCGAGGGTCAGCATCCACGGCGGGAAGCCCCACTGGTGCTGGTAGATCGGCAGCAGCGGCGCCGGCGCTCCCGCCGCCACGAGAACCACGACCATGGCCGCCGAGATGCCGGCGAAGCCGATGCCCCGTGACACGGACGGCCGGCGCGGGGCGGTGACAGCGCGGTCGAGCACAGCGGTCATGACGGTTCCTTCACTGGTTGGGATGCGAGCGAGAACGACGCTAACCAGTGCACTTCATCTTTGCAAGTAAACTTTTATTTAGAAAGTTCGCTAGGTATGGACAAGCTTGCTACGATAGATGCGTGAAGCGACGTGACTACGGCCAGTACTGCGGTCTCGCCCGCGCGCTGGACCTGGTGGGGGAGCGCTGGGCGTTGCTGATCGTCCGCGACCTCACCATCCGCCCACGCCGCTACACGGACCTGCAGGCAGGCCTGCCGGGCATCCCGACGAACGTGCTCTCCACCCGCCTCAAGGAACTCGAGCAGGCCGGCGTGGTGGAACGCCGCGTCGCACCGGCTCCCCAGCGCGGCGTCGTGTACGCGCTCACACCGGTGGGCCAGGACCTGGAACCGGCCCTGCTCGCACTGGGCCGCTGGGGCTCCTCCCAGCTGGGTGACCCGCAGCCGGGCGACGTGATCAGCCCGGACGCGGCGGTGCTGAACCTGCGCGCCAACTTCCAGCCCGCCCAGGCGGCCGGCGTCACCGGGTCGTGGGAGATCCACGTCGGCGACCTGGTGGCGTACGCCGTGCTGACCGACGGCAAGTTCGAGTCGGGCATCGGGCCGGCGCCCGGCGAGCCCGATCTCGTGATGACCGCGCGCCTCGGTGCCGACGACGTGCCGTCCTACCGGGCGTTCGTGAAGGCGGCGAAGTCCGGGAAGGTCGACCTGGTCGGGCGGCGCGAGCTGCTCGACACCTTCCTGCGGGTGTTCGCGGTTCCGAAGGCGGCCTGAGCGCGGCCGAGCCGGCCAGCGTCCCACCATCCGTCATCGAGCACGCCCTTGACGATCCGTCCTGCCACCCAACGTGAGCGTGGCCACCCCCGCCGGTGCTGACCAGCGCCGCCCCCGCGGCACCGCGAACATGGGTGTTGCCACGGATGGACACGTGGCGCCCTCGCCCGTCAGCCTCGCCGGCGTGGCGGGAAGTGATCACGGAGAGGCGGCGCGCGTGTCGTTGTTCGGGCGGATCTTCCTGCTCAACGCCCTGGTCCTGGTCGCGGCGGCCGCCCTGCTCGTCTTCGGGCCCGCCACCGTGTCGACGCCCGCGCTCCTGCGGGAGGTGCTGGTGCTCGCGGCCGGGCTGGTGGTGATGCTCATCGCGAACGCGGTGCTGATCCGCGTGGGGCTCGCGCCGCTGGGCAGGCTCACCCGCGCCATGACCACCATCGACCTGCTCAAGCCGGGGCCGCGGCTGGCGGCCAGGGGGCACGGTGAGATCGCCGAGCTGATCACCACGTTCAACAGCATGATCGACCGGCTGGAGGCCGAGCGCGGGTACAGCGCGGCCAGGGCGTTGTCGGCGCAGGAGGCCGAACGGCGGCGGGTGGCGCAGGAGCTGCACGACGAGGTGGGGCAGTCGCTGACGGCCGTGTTGCTCGGGCTCAAGAGGGTCGCGGACCAGTCGCCGCAGGACATGCGCGAGGAGCTGCACCAGGTCCAGGAGATCACGCGCGGCACGCTGGACGAGATCCGCCGCATCGCGCGCAGGCTGCGGCCGGGAGTGTTGGAGGAACTCGGGCTGGTCAGTGCGCTCAAGGCCCTCACCGCGGAGACGGGGCTGACCGTCAGGCAGTCGTTCGACAAGAACCTGCCCGAGCTCGACGCCGAGACCGAGCTGGTCGTCTACCGCGTGGCCCAGGAAGGCCTCACGAACACGGCGCGCCACGCGCAGGCCGACGAGGTCGAGCTCACCCTCCGCGGCCGTCCGTCCGAAGTGGAGCTTCGCCTGCGCGACAACGGCCGGGGGATACGAGACAACGGGGAAGGCGCGGGAATCAGGGGCATGCGGGAACGCGCACTGCTGGTCGGCGCCGAGCTCACCGTCGGGCCCGCGACACCGAGAGGCACGGAGATCACGTTGGTGGTCAAGGCGAAGGAGCGGGAATGACCGTGCGCATCCTGCTGGCCGACGACCACGCGCTCGTCCGCCGCGGCGTCCGGCTGATCCTCGACAACGAACCCGACCTCACGGTGATCGCGGAGGCGGGCGACGGGGCCGAGGCGATCAGCACAGCCCGCGCGGAGAAACCCGACCTGGCGATCCTCGACATCGCCATGCCGCGGCTCACCGGCCTGCAAGCGGCGCGGGAACTGTCGAGACTGCTGCCGGACCTGCGCATCCTGATCCTCACGATGTACGACAACGAGCAGTACTTCTTCGAGGCGCTCAAAGCGGGCGCGTCCGGGTACGTGCTCAAGTCCGTGGCGGACCGCGATCTCGTCGAGGCGTGCCGGTCGGCGATGCGCGGCGAGCCGTTCCTCTACCCCGGCGCGGTCAACTCGTTGATCCGCAACTACCTGGAGCGAGGCCTGCCGCCGAAGGCCATCACCGACCGCGAGGAGGAGATCCTCAAGCTGGTCGCGGAGGGCCACTCCTCCAAGGGGATCGCGGACATGCTCGTGATCAGCGTCAAGACCGTCGAACGGCACCGGGCCAACCTGCTGCAGAAACTCGGGCTCAAGGACCGTCTCGAACTCACCCGGTACGCGATCCGCGCCGGGCTCATCGAACCCTAGGAACTCCAGAGTGAACGTCGAAGTGACGCCCCTGCCCGGCATAGGGGTCAGGCAGGACTTCTCGATCCGCGCCGGCCGCCGGATCGGGGTGATCTCCTACCGCGACGGCAAGTTCGAGCTCGTCCTGTCCAAACAGGACGATCCGGACGCCACCGCCGCGTCGATCCCGCTCGCCCCGGAGGAGGCGGGGACGCTGGCCGGTCTGCTCGGCGCGCCGCAGCTCGTGTCGCAGCTCGCGAAGCAGCACCGCGACATCACCGGCATCACGACCCGTCAGCTGCCGGTCACCGCGTTCGCGAGCCGCACCCTCGGGGACACCGCTCTGCGCACGCGGTCCGGGGCGTCGATCGTCGCGGTCGTCCGTGCGGGCAACGCGCATCCGTCGCCAGGCCCGGACTTCCTCTTCGAGAACGGCGACCTCGCGGTCGTCGTCGGCACCGCGGAGGGCCTCGATGCCGCCGCGGACATCCTGACGGGCGGCTGAGCCGGTGCACGACACCACGATCGCGCTGATCCAGCTGGGTGCGGTCTTCTTCGGCCTCGGTCTGCTCGGCCGCGTCGCCTGGCGGTTCGGCATCTCGCCCATCCCGCTCTACCTCGTCGGAGGGCTCGCGTTCGGCTCCGGCGGGCTCCTCCCGTTGCACGGCATCGAGGAGTTCGCCCACCTCGCCAGCGAGATCGGCGTCGTCCTGCTGCTCCTCTTACTGGGCCTCGAGTACTCGGCGTCCGAGCTCACCACCGGCCTGAAGAAGTCGTGGATGGCGGGCGTGCTCGACATCGTCCTCAACGCGGCACCGGGCGCGGTCGTCGCGCTGCTGCTCGGCTGGGGCCCGGTCGGCGCGCTCGCGATGGCGGGCGTCACCTACATCTCGTCGTCTGGGATCATCGCCAAGGTCCTCGGCGATCTGGGCCGGCTCGGCAACCGCGAAACACCGGTGATCCTCTCGGTGCTGGTGTTCGAGGACCTCGTGATGGCGGTCTACCTGCCGGTGCTCACGGCGGTGCTCGCGGGCGTCAGCTTCCTCGGCGGGCTCACGTCGGTCGGCATCTCGCTGCTCGCGATCACCGTGGTCCTGGTGGTGGCGCTGAAGTACGGCCGCGTCATCTCGGCCGTCGTGGACAGTCCCGACCACGAGGTGTTCCTGCTCAAGCTCCTCGGTTCCGCGCTGCTCGTCGCCGGAATCGCGTCCGAGCTCCAGGTCTCCGCCGCGGTGGGCGCGTTCCTGCTCGGCATCGCGATCTCCGGCTCCACCGCCGAGAACGCCACCCGCCTGCTGGAACCGTTGCGCGACCTGTTCGCCGCGATGTTCTTCGTCGTGTTCGGCCTCAACACCGATCCGCGCACGATCCCGCCGGTGCTGCTGATGGCCGTGCTGCTGGCCGTGATCACCACGCTGACGAAGGTCGCGACGGGCTGGTGGGCGGCACGGCGCCAGGGCATCGGACCGATGGGCCGGGCGCGTGCCGGTGCCGCACTGGTCGCCCGCGGCGAGTTCTCGATCGTGATCGCGGGCCTCGCCGTCGCGTCCGGCCACGTCAGTCCGCAGCTGGCCGCGCTCGCGACCGCCTACGTGCTGCTGATGGCGATCATCGGCCCGATCGCGGCGCGTTACGTGGAACCGGTGGGCGAGTTCTTCCTGCGCAGGCGGGCAGCGGTTCGGTGAGGTGGCCCGCGCTCCTGCTGGCGCTGCTGCTGGCGTTCGTCGGCGCGAGCACGCGTCACGACGCGGTGGGCGAGCAGGGTTCGGGGCTGAAGGGGCTGAACACGCCGGTCTCGGTCGTGCACGGGCAGGCGACGGCGTCACCCGACGCCTGCTGGGCGTTGTGCGGCACCGCGACCGGCCCGCAGCCACCGCGGCGGGAAGTGCGCACCGGCGCGGCGCGTGCGGTTCATCTCGACACGACGTTCTCAGGTCCGTGGTCCAGCAGGGCACCGCCGGGGGAGTCCGCTCCCGACTCCACCCACCCCTGACCTTGAGGACCTGAGACATGTCGATTGCCGTGCTGGTGTTGCTGATCGCGTCGATGCTCGCCGGTGTCGGCGGGCTGGCAGCGATGGTGACGAGGAAGGACCCGTTCTACGGCGTGGTCGGTCTCGTCACCATCTGCGTGCCGAGCTCGCTGCTGGCGTTCCTGTACATCGCCGTCGCCTGATCCGCGGACGGGCCGAGCTGGGCGATTCCCAGCTCGGCCAGGTCCTGCGGTCGCAACCGGAGCCGGTCGGCGGTCTCCTTCACCTGTGCCGGGTCGCGCTTCAGGATGGCCGCCGCGAGCTCCGGCGAGATCACCGCGAGGTAGCTGTCCGGGGTCGCCCACATCCGGCCGGGCGCGGCGAACGCGAGCGCGCCACCGGATCCGCCCTCGCCGATCAGCAGCGTCGTCACCGGCACCCGTGCGGCCGCGACGGCGGTGAACATGTCCGCGATGGCAGCGCCGACACCGGCGTTCTCGGCGGCCTCGTCGTTGGCGGCACCCGGTGTGTCGACGAGTGTCAGCACCGGGATGCCGAGCCGGTCGGCCAGCCGGACCAGGCGCGCCGCTGTGCGGAACCCGGCGGGACGCGTGGCCGTGCCGCCTTGTGCCGCGTACGCGATCGTTCTGCCGTCGCGGTGCCCGAACCCGCACAGCACTCCGGGATCGACTCCGCCGCCGCGATCACCGCTGACCGGTTCGAGCCAGTCGAAGTACGCCGCGAGGTACTGGCCGGCGCGCGGCCGTTCCGGGGCGCGGGCACGGCGTACCGCCTCCCAGCCGGTGTCCGGCAACGTCGTCGTGCCGAGCGCCGGTGGCACGGGCGCGGGACCGTTGCCGGGCGTGGTGAGCAGGTGCAGCCACCGCTCCAGCCGTGCGCGCAGCTCGTCCGGCTCGACGAGCTGGTCGACCAGGCCGGCCGCGAACTGTTGTGTCACCGAGTACCCCGGCGGGCGCACTCGAGAGCCGGCGAACCCGACCTGGGCGCCGTGCAGGCCCAGCACGACGTCCGCGCCCGCACCGAGGGTGGCCCAGCCGCCGCCGGTGGTCGGGTCGCGCAGGACGGAGATGTGCGGAAGGGCGGCCTCGCGGGTGAGCGTGATCTGCCGTGCGATCCGTGGCAGCTGCATCAGCGCGAGCGTGCCCTCCTGCATGCGGCTGCCGCCTGTCGCGACCAGCGAGACGACCGGAACACGCAGCTCACGCGCGTGCGTGAAGGCCTGCTCGATGCGCGCGCCGGTGCGGGTGCCGAGTGAGCCGCCCAGGAACCCGAACTCGAACGCCACCACCACCGCGATGGCGTCACCGATCTGCGCCACACCGCAGACGACGGACTCGGACTCGCCGGTTCGAGCGGCGGCCTGGGCCAAAGACTTGCCGTAGCCCGGCCAGTCGAGCGGTCCGTCCACTTCGGACAGGACTGGTTCGTGCGGCAGCTCGGTGAACGCCGACGTCAACCGGCCGATCAGCTCGCGGGCCGGCTCACGTTCCGAGGGCACGTTTCATCACCTTGCCCATGTCGTTGCGCGGCAACGACTCCACGAACCGCACCGAACGCGGCCGCTTGTGCGGGGTGAGCAGCCGGGCGACGTGGTCGGCGAGCTCCTCTGCGGCAGGTTCTTCTCCCGACGGCACGATCCAGGCGACGATCCGCTCGCCCAGGTCGTCGTCGGGCTCGCCGGTCACCGCCACCTCCTTGACCGCGGGGTGCTCCAGCAGCGCGTTCTCGATCTCGCCCGCGCCGATCTTGTACCCGCCGCTCTTGATGATGTCCGTCGCCTTGCGCCCGACGATGCGGAAGTAGCCGTCGGCGTCGCGGGTGCCCACGTCACCGGTGCGGAACCAGCCGTCCGCGAACGCCTCCGCGGTGGCGTCGGGCCGGTTCAGGTACTCGGTGAAGAGGTTCGGCCCGCGCACCTGGATCTCGCCCACCGCACCGGTGTCGTCGAGCGTCGCGCCGTCGTCGTCGACGAGCCGCACCTCGACCCCCGGCAACGGCAGGCCGACCGCGCCGGGCCTGCGGTCGCCGTCCGCGCGGACGCTGGTGTTCATCAGCGTCTCGGTCATGCCGTATCGCTCGACGACCCGTTGCCCGGTGGCCGCGGCGATCCGCTCGTGGTCGCGCACCGGCAGCGCCGCCGACCCCGAGACCAGCAACCGGGCTTTCTTGAGCGCCGCGCCGAGCTCGGCGTTCTCGCCGACCTCCTCCGCGATGCGGTGGTACATCGTCGGCACGCCGAACATCATCGTGCCGTCCCCGGCAAGGGCTCGGGCGAGCTCGGCGGTGGAGAACTTGCCGAGGTGGTGCAGCGTGCCGCCCCGCCGCAGCGGCCCGAGCACCCCGAGGATCAGCCCGTGCACGTGGAACAACGGCAGCGCGTGCACGAGCACGTCGTCCCCGGTCCACTCCCACGCCTGCGCCACGGCGTCCAGTGTGGACACGATCGCCCGGCGCGGCAGCACCACGCCCTTCGGCGCCCCCGTGGTGCCCGAGGTGTAGACGATCAGCGCGGGCGCCTCGGCATCCGGCTCTTCCGGCAGGTCCGGGGTGTCACCGTCCAGCGTGACGTCCAGGCGCGGCACCGAGTGTAGCCCTTCCGGCAGCTCGGCTCGGGGCGCCGCGAGCACGGCGGCCGGCGCGCTGTCGGCCACGATGTGCGCCAGCTCGCGTTCGCCGACCTTCGGGTTGAGCGGCACCGCGGGCACCCCGGCGAGCAGCGCCGCCACGACGGCCACGCACGTCTCGATGGTCGGCGTCGCCCACACCGCCACCCGAGGCAGCCCGGTGAGCTGCCGCGCCACCGTGCCGGCACAGGCCGCCAGCTCGGCGTGGGTGAGGGTGCGGTCGCCGAAGCGGAGCGCGACGCAGGTGGACTGCAAGGGGAACATGACCTCACCAGATTCCGGGGACGACGAGGGCGAGCCAGACCAGCGGTGGCGCCGCCGCGACCATGATCCCGCCGTAGACCATGAGCTGCTTGAAGAACCTGTCGCGATCGACGTCCTGCGCACCGGCCAGCACCAGCGCGCCGTTGGTGGAGAACGGACTGACGTCGACCACGGTCGCCGACACCGCCAGCGCCGCGATCAGCCCGACCGCGCTGACCTCACCCTGGAGCAGGAACGGCACGGCCAGCGGAATGAGCGCGCCCATGATGCCCACCGACGAGGCGAACGCCGACACGATCGCGCCGATGTAGCAGATCAGCAACGCGGCGAGCAGGGGAGCGCCGACACCCGCGACCGAGTCGCCGGCCCACTTGATCGTGCCCATCGTCTGCAGCACCGCGACGTAGGTGAGGATGCCGCAGATCAGCAGCACGGTCGGCCAGGTGATCTGGGTGATGGCCTGCTTGGAGGTCTCCGGCCACACGACGCTGAGCAGCACGGCCACGGTGATCGCGGCCAGGCCGACGTCGAGGTCGAAGACGAGGGCCGCGACGACCAGAGCCGCCAGGCCGGCGAGGGTGGCGATGCGAGGAGGGGTGAGGGAGATGCGCTCGTCGGCGGGGTCGGCTTCGGCGACGGCACCGCCAGCCGGGCTCCCACTGCCCGCCGCGCCGGGTGCCGTACTCCCGCCGCTGTCAGCCACGCTCCCGACACCAGCCACGCCGCTCCCACCACCAGCCGCGCCCGCACCACTCGCACCGCCGCCCCCGGCCCGCGCGAGCGCCGCCGCCTCCACCGGCTGCCGAGCCAGCTTCATCCCGCCCAGCACCACGAACACCACGGCCGCGATCACCAGGTTCACCACGAGACTGGCCAGGAACAGCACGATCTCGTTCCCCGGCAGCCCCTCCTCGGCCACGATCCCGTTCACGATCGTCCCGTAGATGCTGATCGGCGAGAACCCGCCTGCCTGCGCCCCGTGCACCACCATCACGCCCATCAGCAGCGGGTTGATCCGGTACTTCGCGGCGAACCCCATCGCGATCGGCGCCACGATCGCGACCGCGGCGGGGCTCACCGCGCCGATCGCCGTGAGCACTCCGGTGATCGCGAACATCACCCACGGCATCAGCGCGATCCGGCCGCCGACCAGCCGGATCGCCAGGTGCACCAGCCAGTCCGTGGTGCCGTTGGCGCGGGCGATGGCGAACAGGAACGTCACGCCGACCAGCACCACGAACAGTGAGCCGGGGAAGCCCTTGAAGATGTCGTCGGTCTTCATGTCCGCGACCAGCGTGCCGACCCCGAAGGCCGCGGCGAACGCGAGCGCTCCCATGTTGATCGACCGCGTCGTGGCTATCACGAACACCACGACCAGCACGAGTATCGAGATGAGTTCGGCGGACATGCAGGGCTCCCGTCGTTGGGGCTCGTCCTAGTGGCAAAGTGGCTGAGCCACTTTCCGCCGGTGGTCCACCGGCTGTCAAGAGGTGGCCTAGTGGCTGAGCCACTTGGCCGGATATCCTTGGCCCATGTCCGAGGCATTGCGGCCCATGGTCAAGTCCCGCCTGTACGAGCAGGTGCTCGAACGGCTGCGCGCGTACGTCACCGAAGCGGGGCTCGAAGCGGGGGACCGGCTGCCTGCCGAGCGCGATCTCGCCGCGAGCCTCGGCGTGAGTCGCGCGTCGGTCAAGCAGGCGATCGTGGTGCTGGAGGTCCAGGGGCTGGTCGAGGCGCGGCACGGCGGCGGCACCTACCTCGTCAAAGACACGCTCGACGTCGAGCCGGTCGAGCAGCTCGTCGAACGCCGCAAGCGCCTCCCCGAGGTGCTGGAGGCGCGCGAGGCGTTGGAGACCAAGCTCGCCGAGCTCGCCGCCGAACGCCGCACCGACGCCGAACTCGACGACATCCGGCAGGCGCTCGACTTCATGCGCGACGAGATCGCGGGTGGCGAGAACGGCGTGGAAGGGGATCGCCGCTTCCACGCCGCCGTCACCGCGGCCGCGCACAGCTCGCTGCTGGCCGATTTCATGAAGACCATCGCCCGCCAGATCACCGAGAGCCGCACCGAGTCGCTGCGCCAGCCGGGTCGTCCGTCCCGCTCACTGGCGCAGCACACGGCGATCTACGAGGCCATCGCCGCGGGCGACCCGAAGAAGGCCGCCGCGGCCATGCGCAGGCACGTCCGGACCGTCGCGAAGGTGCGGCTGCTCACCTGGGTGCCAGAAGACTGATCACCGCCCCCTTCGCCCGCACCACGTGGCTGGACCCGTCCGCGTGGTGCACGACGAACTTCCAGTCTCGTTTGGACAGTCCGGACACGAACGCGAAGTCACCGGACTGGACGATCCAGGTGCGCCGACCGGACTCGTACAACGTGAACTCGCCCGAAGCGCCGGCCGTGACGTGCACGGTCAACGAGTCGGCGCGAACGTCGTGGGCCACGTCGGCTGAACGCTCGACCAGCATCCCGCCCGCGCGCAGGAACACCGGCATGGTGTCCAGGCCCGCGCGAACCGTTGCCCAGGTGTTGCCCTGGTACACCTGCCCGGTGAAGTAGTCGGTCCACTGACCGGGCGGGAACCACACCCGCGTCTCACCGCTCTCGCCAGGTGTGGTGATCGGTGCGACCAGCACGTCGGGTCCGAGCAGGAACTCGCTGTCCACTGTGGAGTAAGCCTCCGGGCTGCCCGGGTACTCGACGTAGGCGGGCCGCACGACCGGCACTCCCGTCCGATGAGCCTGCTCCGCCAACGTGTAGATGTACGGCACCAGCCGTTCGCGCAGGTTCAGGAACTTCGTCGCCGACGCCTGCGCGGCCGGTCCGTACTGCCACGGCAGGCGGTCGGAGTGGTTGCTGTGCAGGCGAGTGATCGGCTGGAACGCCCCCAGCTGCACCCAGCGCGCGTACAGGTCGTCCGGGAGCTTGGTGGTGTAGCGCAGCTGACCGTTGTCGAGGTACGTCTCCGACCCGCGCAGGCCGGTCGTGTCGTTGTGCCCGCCGATGTCGTGGCTGATCGCCGACATCCCGGTCGACACCGCCTCGCCCGAGGTGTAGCCGATGGTCGCCTTCATCGCGCCCCACGTCGAGGAGGTGTCGCCGGTGAAGTGCAGCGTGTGCCGCTTCTCCGCCCACGGGCCCGTCGGCAACGGCCCGGAGCCGCTGTAGCCGCCCGCCTGCAACGAACCGAAGCCGCGGGAGAACGCGAACCCGCCGAGCTTCGCGTACTGCTCGTTGATCCACGTGTCCGGCGTGACGCCCCGCAGCGACGACCCCGAGCCGTCGCAGCACCAGTCGAGCCACCAGAAGTCGGTGGGCATGCTCCGGTGCAGCTCGACGTACGCGCGCAGCTGGTCGGGATCGGCCCAGTCGAACACGTAGCAGTCGGCGCAGGAACCCTTGGCCAGCTTGCCCTTCGCGATCGCCTGCGCCCGCGCGAAGTCCGGGTCGGTGCCCTGGATGCTCGGGTGGATGTTGAGCGTGCTGTGCATTCCCTCGCTGTGCACCCAGTCCAGGAACCCCTGCGGGTCCGGGAACTTCGAGGAGTCCATCTGCCAGCCGTTCCACGTGTTGTGCGCCTTGAAGTCCGTGTCGACGACCAGGACGTCCAACGGCACGCCGTGCTGCCGGAACGCGGGCAGGATCCGGTCGCGGTAGTCGGCCGCGGTCCGGTCGATGTACTCGGAGTACCAGACGCCGTAAGCCCAGCGCGGCAACAGCTTCGGCCCGCCGGTCAGCGCCGCGAGATCTCCCAGCGCGGCCTTGAAGTTCTGGCCGTAACCGAACACGTACCCGTCCTGGTAGGGCTGCGCGCCGCGGTCCGCCCGCGGAGTTCCGTTCAGCAGCGCGGAACTCGTGTCGTCGAGCAGGTACCAGCCGTCGCGGTACGTCAGTCCCGGGGTCACCCGCGGATCTCCGCTGGTGCCGGTGTACCCGTCCAGCGAACGCCGGTAGCCACCGAGGGCCAGGTGCGGTGACGAGTTGCTGATCCCGATCGTGTCGAGGTTGACGTGGCAACCCGCGTCCGGGCAGGTGATGGTCAGGTCGGAAGTGCCTGCCGGCAACGGGATCTGCGCGGTCGTGGTGGCCCACGTCGCCCAGTTCGCGGTCACCGGAACAGTGATCGCCTGCCCGTTGACCAGGACGGTGCGCGGCTCGTGCTTGCCGTCGCCACCGACCCCGTTGGCGTAGCGCAGGACCACCGGATACGTGCCCGCGGCCGGAACACCGCTGATCGGCAGCCGCAACCCGGTGCCGCCGACCAGCTCGGCGACGAACCCGGTGCCCGCGAACCCCGCGTGCTCGTCGGCGATCTTCGCGGCACCCGTGGGCGCGCCGTGCTCGGCCTCGCAGTTCGTGCCGAACCGGCAGTCGTCCACGGCCCGGACCACGGGATACGCCTGACCGGCGGTGAGCAGCGCGAGGCTGTCGACGTTGACGTTGCCCGAATCCGCCGCACGCCGCGTCAGAGCAATGCGGTGTTCGCCCGCGGACAGGTCGATCTCGGTCTCGACCTGCCGCCAGTCACGCCAGTCCGCGGTCGCCGGCAACCTGATCTGCCGGGGTGCCTGCCCGTCGACGCTGAGACCGAGCGTGCGGTTCTCGTGCTTGCCGTCGCCACCGCGCCCGTTCGCGTACTTCACCACGAGCCGGTGCCTGCCCGAGCTCGTGGCACGCACGGTGGCGGTGACGCCGTTGTTGGCGTAGGAGAACCCGGCGACGAAGCCCGCGCCGGTGTGGCCGGGGTGCTCCGAGTCGACGAGCACGCCTTCTCGTTGCTGGTCCTCGGCTTCGCAGAGCTGCCCGGTCGCACAGACCACCCGCCGCCACGGGGACGCGGTCGTGCTCGCGGTTCTGAGCTCCAGGTTGTCCGCGCGGAACGGGCCGGAACCCACGCGGTAGCGCAAGGTCAGCGCCGAGGTGGTGATGACCAGCCAGCCGTCCTCGACGCGCGAACGGTAGGCCGTGCCGGGGACGGTGCGATTTACAACGTTGTAAGTGGAGGCGTTCTCGAATCTGCGATCCCCGGCGTACTCGGTGCGCACCAGGGTGGGGGACAGGATCTGGAACCTGGCCTGCCCCGACACGACCGTGCCGGACGGCTGGGCCGTCGCTGGGGCGGGCAGAACCAGGCTGAGCAGAGCCAGCAGTGGGACGACTGTCGCGCGTTTCCGCATCCGTGCTCCTCGTCTGACGCCGTCGGCTTCCGAGGTGTTCAGGGACGTGAACGTCTCTCACCTTGGCGTGATGGTGTTGAGCGATCAAGAGGCCGAATGCCGCAGACGGCGAACGGGCGGAATCCGGGCGGGTTTCCGGCACGCGGTGTTGGGTCGGGCACCACCCGCACCGCCGTCCACAACGGACTCAACGCTGGTGGAAGACCGCGGGCATCGCTCGGTTGCCGGGCGCCCGTCCGGGCCCGAACATTCCCCGGCGATGCATCCGTGCGGAGTTCTCCGGTGCTCACGGACCTGGCTTCCGAGCCCCTCACCTGCGCTGCGCACCCGGAGGAACCGGAACTCCCAGGTAGTGACTTGTTCCACAACCACCGGTATAACTTGTTCTCATGTGACGACAGTGAGGAAGATCACATGACTCGCACAACGACGTGTGACAACGGTTTCAAGGGTCCAACCCGCCGCTCGTTCCTTGCAGGAACAGGTTCTATTCTTGGTGCCGTCGCCCTCGGCGGCGTGACTCCTGCGGCACGAGCGTCCACTGAGATCTCCGACGCGGCCGTGGTTCCGGCCCTCGTGATCGGCACCGGTTACGGCGGCTGTGTGGCGGCCCTGCGCCTCGCCCAGGCCGGCGTCGACGTCCACATGGTCGAGATGGGCATGGCCTGGGACACCCCCGGTGCGGACGGCAAGATCTTCGCCAACACGACGACTCCCGACCAGCGCTCGTTCTGGCTGCGCACCAAGACCAAGCAGCCGCTGAGCAACTTCCTCGGTTTCCCCATCGACAAGGCGATCCCGCGCTACACCGGCATCCTCGACGCCGAGGAGTTCGCCGGCATCACCGTCTACCAGGGCCGCGGAGTCGGCGGCGGGTCGCTCGTCAACGGCGGCATGGCGGTCACGCCGAAGCGCGAGTACTTCGGCGACGTCCTGCCGATGATCAACGCCGACGAGATGTACAACGTCTACTACCCGCGCGCCAACGCCGAGCTCGGCGTCGGGCTGATCGACCCCGCCTGGTTCGACACGACCGACTGCTACCAGTACGCGAGGGTCGGCAGGAAGCACGCCCAGAGGTCCGGTTTCCCGCACGTCTTCGTGCCCACCGTGTACGACTGGGACTACATGGAGCAGGAGGCGGCCGGCACCGTGCCGAAGTCGGCGCTGATCGGGGAAATCCTCTACGGCAACAACTACGGCAAGAAGTCCCTGCAGAAGTCCTACCTGCCCAAGATCAGGGCGACCGGCCGCGTCACGATCTCGGCGCTGCACAGGGTCGTCTCGGTGACGCCCGCGGCCGGTGGCTACGCCGTCACCATCGAGCAGCTCAACACCAACGGCGACCCGATCGCCACCAAGCAGGTCACCGCGGCCAGGGTGTTCTTCGCGGCGGGCAGCGTCGGCACGAGCAAGCTCCTGGTCAAGCTCAAGGCGACCGGCGCGCTGCCGAACCTCAACGGCGAGGTCGGCAGGGGCTGGGGCGACAACGGCAACGTCATGTGCGGCCGCGCCAACCACATGTGGGACCCGACCGGGGCGCTGCAGTCGTCCATCCCGACGATGGGCATCGACAACTGGGCGGCGGGCGGCGCGTTCGCGGAGGTGGCGCCGCTACCGACCGGGATCGAGACCTACGCCTCGTTCTACCTGTCGATCACCAAGACCCCGAACCGCGGGGAGTTCTCCTGGAACGCCGCCACGGGCAAGGTCGACCTGAACTGGCAGACGGCCTGGAAGCAGGTGTCGATCAACGCCGCGAAGAGCATCTTCGACAAGATCAACTCGAAGGAGGGGACGATCTACCGGACCGACCTGTTCGGCGTCTACAAGGTCTGGGGCGACCACCTGACGTACCATCCGCTCGGCGGCGCGATCCTGGACAAGGCCACCGACAACTACGGGCGCCTGCACGGCCATCCCGGCCTTTACGTGATCGACGGCTCGCTCATTCCCGGCAGCACCGTGGTGAACCCGTTCGTCACGATCACGGCGCTGGCCGAGAGGAACATCGCGAAGATCATCGCTACCGACCTGTGACGCCCTCAGAACTTCGGTAGCACGCACATGGCGTCGAGGCCGAACACGCGGTTCAGCCTGCCGAACGCGAGCCAGGCCCCGATGCTCATGGTCAGCTCCACGACCTCCGCCTGGCTGTAGTGCTCGGCCATGCGGGACCAGAACTCCTCGTCGAGGCCGTGGTGATCCAGTGCGTACCGCTCGGCGTACTCGGCGGCCAGTCGCGCCCGGTCGTCGAACGCGTCGGTGGTGCGCCACTGGGTCACCGCGTCGATGAAGTCGTCCTCGACCTTCACGCCGTCGCGCTCGGTCCGCCAGTCCAGGCAGAACATGCAGCCGTTGATCTGCGCGATCCGCAGCCGCGCTGCCTCGAACTCCCGCAGCCCCAGCGTGGTGTGCTGGTACACGGCCAGCGAGAGGCCGGCGGCGGCGACACCGATGCCGGGCACCATCTCGCCCCACACGTACCCGATGGGGTCCTTGCCCTCGGGGATGTCGATGTTCATCGCGGGCTCCTTCCGAGCTTGCCCGCCACGGGCCGCAACGGGACGTCGAGCGCGTCGTAGAGTCCGGGCTCCGCCTCGGCGAGCCAGTCGATGGCGTTCACGATGCGGCCGACCGCCGTCGCGTTGCCGCCCGCGGAACGGTTCTCGCCCTCGTCGACCGCCTCGACCGAGACCTCGATGCGCGGTCGTCCCTCGATGATCACCTTGTGCGCGCCGTCGCCGGAGGGCGGCATCGGCCAGTCCGTGGCGCACGAGGCGTGGATGCGCGTGACGTGCTCGATGACGATGAGCGGTTCGCCGCCGACGATTCCCTGCACCTCGAACCGGATCGCGCCCTGCGTGCCCGCCGCGAACTCGCCCATGGTCCTGGTCGTCACGTCCGCGTCGAGCGCCCGCCGGTCGACGGTCTCGCGGATCTCCTCGACCTCCACGCCGAGCGCCCTGGCCATCAACCGGATCTGCCCGCCCCACACCATGGTCGGCACCGTCGGCATGAGCATCGGAGCCTGGTAGTCGAGCGGCTGCCCGAACCCGATCAGCCACCGCACCGCGTCCGGCTGGTCGTAGGTGGAGTAGTCGAAGATCTCCTGGCAGCGCACCGCGTCGATCCGGCTGCCCAGACCGCTGATCATCAACGGCAGCACGTCGTTGCCCCAGCCGGGGTCGACGCCCGAGACGAAGAGTGATCCACCGCCCTCCGTGATGGCGGCTAGAACCGGTTCTCGCAACTCCGGTGGCGCGCTGCGGTGGTCGTACAGGGCGTACAGCGACGGCGTGACCACCACCGCGCCCGCGCGGATCGCCTTCGTGATGTCGGCCAGCGCGTCGTCCGGCCTGATGTCACCCGACGCCGCGTAGACCACGGCGCGCGGGCTGGCGGCCAGTACCGCGTCGATGTCAGTGGTGGCCGTGATCCCGAGCTCGTGGTCCAGTCCCGCGAGATCGCCGGCGTCCCTGCTCTGCTTGGCGGGGTCGTGGACGATCACGGCCGTCAGCTTCAGTCCCGGATGAGCCTCGACGGCGCGAATCGCGGCACGGCCGACGTTTCCGGTGCCCCACACCACTGTGGCGATCATGCCGGTAGACTAACTAGAACACGTTTCAGTTTTCAAGCGTCCATCAGGTGTACGAACGGAACCGGGAAATGTCACGGTTTTTCCGGCCGCCCGTTCATCAGGAATCGTTCCAGCACAGCGTTGAACTCCGGCGCTTCCGGAACCAGGTGGTCGCGCCCTCGGCAGATTTCCCGGGAGGCACCGGACTCGCGGGCGATCGTGTCGCAGATGATCTCCTGCACCTCGCTGTGCCCGCCGGACACCACCAGGATCGGGAAGTCCGCGTCGCGCAACGCGTGCAGCGGCGGCTCGGCCTCGTCCGGCGAGCGGGCGCCCAACAGCTGCCGCATGCCCTTGAGCAACGTCTCGTGCGGCTCGTCGGGCACCTCGACCGGCACGCCCGCGAAGCGGAAGAACAGGCGCAGGCCCTCGACTGGGTCCACATCGGACTCGGCGAGTGCGCGGATGGCGGCGGCGTACTCGTCGACGACCGGGTTTCCCCGCGCGACCGCGGTCGACGGCGGCTCGACGATCGTCAGGGACAGGACGTTCTCCGGCCGCAGCGCCGCCGCGTACATCGCGACGATGGCGCCGTACGACAGGCCGCCGAGGTGGCTCGGTTCGTCGAGCAGCTGGTCGGCGACCAACGCCGCCTCCGGTTCGAAGTCCTGCCGCGCGGGCGGCGACTGGCCGTGCCCCGGCCGGTCCGGCGCGAGCAGCGTCCACCGCTCGGTCAACGGCCGCTGGGCCCGCCAGGCTTCGCGGCCGCCGAGCACGGCGCCGTGCACCAGCACCACGCGCGGCCCCTGACCCCAGCGGTTGACGTGTAGTCGCATGATCTCGAGCGTATGGGGTCAGTCCGGGAGCAGTGGTACTGAAATTCCAGGTTCGCGGCCGAGCAGTGCCGCCCGCGTCACGGAGGCGGTGCCGAACCGGTCCCGCACGTGGTCCAGCGCGGCGTCGAGCGCGCCCGGCTTCTGCTCCTCGAACGGCAGCGTCATCTGCATCGGCGTGTCGTTCTGGAGGTTGGTGAGGGAAACGCCGAGCAACGTGATGCCGCGGCTTTCGATCAGGGGCATCGCGGCGTCGAGCAGCTGCCGGGCCGCGTTCAGCAGGACCTCCGTCTCCGTCGTCGGATGCCGGACGGTGTGCGACCGGGTCGCCCTCGTGAAGTCGGCGAACCGCAGGCGCAGCACCACGGTCCGGCACGCGCGGTGGGCGGTGCGCAGCCGCCGCGAGATGCCGTCGACGAGTGACGCGAGGATCGCATCGAGGTCTTCCCGCGTGCGTTCCCTGCGCCCCAACGCCCGCTGCGAGCCGATCGACCGGCGCCGGCGTCCTGTTTGGACCGGACGGGGATCGTGGTTGTGCGCCAACGCGTGCAGGTGCCTGCCCGCCGCCCGGCCGAGGATCGAGACCAGGTCGCTCTCGTCCAGCCGGGCGACCTCGCCGACGGTTCTGATGCCGAGAGAGTGCAGCTTGGCCGCGGTGACCTCACCGACGCCCCACAGCCGTTCGACCGGCAGCGGGTGCAGGAAGTCGAGCTCGCCCTCCGCCGGCACGACCAGCAACCCGTCCGGCTTCGCGACCCCGCTCGCGACCTTGGCGAGGAACTTCGTCCGCGCGACCCCGACCGTGATGGGCAGCCCGACCTGCTCGAGCACGCGTGCGCGCAGCCGGGCCGCGATCACCTCCGGCGGCCCCGCGATCCGGTGCAGGCCGCCGACGTCCAGGAACGCCTCGTCGATGGACAGCCCCTCGACCAACGGCGTCGTGTTGCGGAAGACCTCGAACACCGCCTTGCTCGCGGCGGAGTAGGCCGACATCCGCGGCGGCACGACGATCGCACGTGGACAGAGCTTCAACGCCCGCGCGCCGCCCATCGCCGTGCGCACCCCGAACGCCTTGGCCTCGTAGCTCGCGGCCAGCACCACGCCACCGCCCACGATCACCGGGCGGCCGCGCAGGCTCGGATCGTCCCGTTGCTCGACCGACGCGTAGAACGCGTCCAGGTCGGCGTGCAGGATCGGGGTGCTCACGAACACATGTTCGCATCCGTCACCCGTTCAGAACAGTCACGACATGAGCGCGCGAGCAATCGGCCACGCACCGGGCGCGGTGTTGGACAGCACGGTGATCGTGGTGCCGGTGTGCGGGTCGTGAGTGGACTTGAACGACGCACCGGCGTCGTACCCGGCCAGGATGACCGTGTCGGTGCTCTGGTGCAGCCAGAAGCCGAGCCCGTAGCGCAGGGACTCCTCGGGGACGTCCAGGCGCGGCCGCACGAACTCCTCGACGTCGTCCCTGGTGAACAGCGTGCGCCAGAACTTCGACATGTCGCCCGCCGTGGTGTGGATGCCGCCGTCGCCGTTCGCGACGACGGGCAGGTGGAAGACGTTCGACCGGTCCATCCCGTCCAGGTAGCCCGCGGCGGCGTCGCCGGGCAGTTCGTCGGACCGCAGGAAGTCCGTCCTGGTCATGTCCGCCGGGCGCAGCACCCGTTCCCGGACGAGGTCGTGGTAGCTCTGCCCGCTCGCCCGCTCGGCCAGCAGCGCGAGCACCACGTAGCCGCCGTTGCAGTAGCCGAACCGTTCGCCCGCCTTGAACTTCGTCGGGATCCCGTCGAGCCGCGGCAGGAACGACTCGGTCGTGGTCAGCTCGTGCACCGCGCCCATCACGTAGTCGTTGGCCTCCCAGTCGCCTTCCTCGTCGAGGTAGTCACCGATGCCGGACGTGTGCGTGAGCAGGTGCTCGACCGTGACGTCGTCGGCGATCAGCGGGAGGTCGCCACCGAGGAGAGAGCGTGCCGTCGTGTCGAGGCCCAGCGCGCCTTCGCGGACCAGGGAGAGCACGGTCAGCGCGGTGAACCCCTTGCCGCCGCTGGCGATGCCGAACCTGGTGTCGACGGTGTTGGGCACGCGGTAGGCCCGGTTCGCGAGCCCGTACGCCTTCGCGAACTCGATCTCACCCGCGCGGTCGATCTGGACCACCCCGGAGAAACCGGTGTCCTCGGCGATCTTTTCGATGTCTTCCAACGGCATTCGCGCAGGTTAGCCCCGTGCTGCGGGCGCTTCGAAGCGAGTTTTCCGCTCACCGGACCGTCCGGGGATACAACCCGTCCGGCGGGTATCCCGTTTCCGGTGTATTGAGCTTGTTCAGCCACCTGAAAGGACTTCGCGCTTGTCGCTCGCCACGCTCGGCTCACCGCGCACCGCCGACGTACCCGCGCCGGTAGCTCCGCGACGGTTCGTCTGGGTGCTCGTGGCGGTGCTCCTCGGCCAGATGGCGATCGCCATGGTCACGACGGCCGTGCAGCAGACGCCGACGATCGACGAGCCGGTCTACGCGGGTGCGGCGGCGGTCTACCTGGACCAGCACAGCCTGAGGTACAACCCCGAGCACCCACCGCTCGGCAAGCTGATCATGGCGACGGGCCTGTTCTTCGCCGAGGTGCACGTCGACCGCGGTTTCACCGGTGACCAGACCGAGCTCGGCCGGTACGTGCTGTACGAGTCCGGGCACGATCCGGGACGTCTGCTGTTGCTGGCCAGGCTGCCGATGATCGTGCTGACGCTGTTGTTCGGGCTCGTCGTGTTCCTGTTCGCCCGGGACCTGGCCGGCGACAGGGGTGGGCTCGTCGCGCTCGCGCTCTACGCGTTCTCACCGGACCTCATCGCTCACGGTTCGCTGGCCGCGCTCGACGTGCCGGCGGCGGGCTTCCTGCTGACGTCGGCCTGGCTGCTGTGGCGGGCCAGGACCCAGCCCGACCTGTACCTCCCGCTCGCGGGACTGGCGTTGGGCGCGGCCCTCGCGACGAAGATGAGCACGCTGGCCGCGGTTCCGGTGCTGCTGGTCCTCGCGGCACTGTCCACCCGCAACCGCACGCGCGCCGTTGGCGTCGTCGGACTGGTGTCGCTCGCTGTCGTGTGGGCGTCCTATCTCGCCGTGGATCCGTTCCTGCGCTGGGAAACCCCGCCGGACCTGGCGGCCGGGTTCGTCGACTGGCTGCCGTTCCCCGAGCCGTACCGCGACGGGATGCGCGTGCAGTTCGGCTTCGAGAACCGGGTGTGGGGCGGCTACCTGTTCGGCGAGCACTACGAGGGATCGCGCTGGTACTACCTGCCGGCGGCGCTGCTGGTGAAGACGCCGCTGGGCGCGCTGGTGCTGTGGTTCGCAGGGGTCGCCGCCGTCATCGCGCACAAGCGTGCGGCGGTTCCGTACGTTCTTGTTCCCGCCGCCGTGCTGCTGGTGGCCGCCATGAGCGGCAGCCGCGACCTCGGTGTGCGATACGCGATCTTCGTGCCGATGTTCCTGGCCGTGGCGGCGGCGTGCGTGCGGTGGCGCTGGATGGTGGCGGTGCTGCTGGCGTTCGTCGCGCTCAGCTCGCTGCGGACGTTCCCGTACTACCTGCCCTACTCCAACGAGGCCTTCGGCGGCCCGGAGAAGACCCACCTGCACCTGCACGACTCGAACGTCGACTGGGGTCAGGACCTGGGCCGTCTCGCGGACCGGCTGAAGGAGCGCCCGGCTGGGCGTACCTGGCTCGTCTACAAGGGAGCCGGAGTGCCGGAGCACTACGGGATCCACGCGGAGGATCCCCGGAAGGTGCCGCCCGACCAGGTGCACGGGTTGCTCGTGGTGTCCGACTCGGCCGCGGCGAAGGCCGACGACCGGCTCAAGGCCCTGATCGCGAGCAGCACGCCGATCGACGAGGTCGGCCACTCCATCACGATCTACCTGCGCCGTTAGAGCATGGGCGGCATCAGGCGGTAGCTCTCCGCGTAGTAGTCGTCCGTGCGACGCCGGTAGCCCTCGTCGTCGTCCGGGTCGTACTCGGGCGCGTTCTTGATCTGCTCCTTCGTGCGGTCCACGAAGACCTTTCGCTCCTCGTGGTCCACCCGCTGCACCGTGCCGACCGGCAGCACGACCTTGCGACCGAAGATCCACGGTCCGGTGTCGACCATCAGGCAGTCGTGCGGCACCTTCGCGTTGTCCTCGTCGACCTTGCCGATGCCGCCGTCGGTGGCCTCGACCTCGTACCCGATCAAGCCGGTGTCCGGTCGCTGCGCGAGTTCTTGCTCGTCGTGTTCGGGGCCGCCGGCCCAGGACGGGTCGCGCCACACCCACGGGACGAACGGGACTGGTTGCATGTCGGCCTCCTTGGGTCTGCCGACCGGGTACCCCGCCAGGCCCTGTCGTGGAACTTCCTCGATGAGTTCCGGCCGCGTGCAGGGTCAACACGCGCATGGACCTGTACAGCGTGATGTGCGTGAGTGACTTGGCGAAGTCGCTGAAGTGGTACGAGGTGTTCTTCGGGCGCGCGGCGGACGAGGTCATCGGCGAGGAGCACCTCTGGCAGGTGGGGGAGAACGCCTACCTCGTCGTGGACGCGCGTGCCGTGCGTGCGCAGCGCGTGGGCGGCTCGATGACCACGTTCGGGGTGGCGGGGGCCGAGTTCGACGACGCGCTGGCCCGGTTCGCCGCGCACGGCGTGACCCACGGGCCCGTCGAGACCTATTCGAACGGTGTGCGGCACGTGGAGGTGCTGGATCCGGACTCCAACAGCCTGTCGCTCGCGGCGGTTCCCGACTGATCGTCGTAGAGTCGGGTGGATGAGCGACGAGAACGTGCTGGGCCGCATCAACGAACTGGTCGACGAGGAGCACAAGCTGCGCGAGCAGCTCGCCGCCGGTGAGATCACCACGGACGAGGAGCACGCCCGCTTGCGCGCCCTGGAGGAAGCCCTCGACCAGTGCTGGGACCTGCTGCGGCGGCGCCGTTCGGCGCGGTCGCTCGGCGGCGACGCGGAAGACGTCCCCGCGCGTTCGGTCGGTGAGGTCGAGGGATATCTGCAGTAGTCACCTGCTGTCGCGGAAGATGATCCAGCGCATCACGCTGTACATGAACGCGGCCTCGCAGGCGCTGGCGACGACGCGCGAGAGCAGGTACTGCAGGCCGACCGCGGTCAGCGCGCTGCCGACGCCGAGGATGAACGCCAGGTAGTTCAGCAGGATCGCCACCGCGTACAGGCCCGCCTGCGGGCCGACCGGCGCGTGCGAGCGGAAGTTCAGCGCGCGGTTGAGCACGAAGCTCAGCCCGAACGCCAGCACGTAGGCGATCGTGAACGCGAGCGGCACGGGCAGTCCCAGCCCGCTGCGCAGTCCGGCGAGCAGCAGCAGGTCGACGCCGAACGTGAACCCGTTGATCAGCGCGAAGCCGAGGAAGCTGGGCGCGACGAGGCGGGAGAGGCCGAAGGGCAGCCACCTCACGACCTTCTCCATCAGGTCGTGGAACCTGGTTCCGAGGTCGTCCTTCGCGGTGCTGCTGATCATGGTGACCACAGTGCCAGGACCCGCTGGGACGAAAGCGACGAACCGCCCGCCGGTCCGCTGGAGTTCAGACGCTGTTCAGGTGGTTGAACCGCCGCCAGCTCGTGGGGCTCATCCCGTGCCGCTTGCCGAACGTCCTGGCGAAGTACCCGGCGTCCGTGAACCCCACCTGCCTGCCGATGTCGCCCACGGGCAGGTCCGTGGCGGCCAGCAGCCGCCGTGCCTGCACCATGCGGCGTTCGGTGATCCAGTCCTGCACCGTGCGGCCGGTCCGCCTGCGGACCGTCGACGTCAGGTGGCCGGGGGAGATGCTCACCGCGGCGGCGACCTCGCGCAGCGACAACGGTTCCGGGTAACGCCGTTCGATCACGTCGAACACCTCGGCGAGCGGCGGTTCGGCGTTCTCGCGCAGGTCGCCGACGACGTCCGCGGCGAGCCGTGACACCGCGACGAGCAGCAGCACGAGGTGGGCGGACACCGCCTCCCGGTAGCCCTCGCGGCGGTGCTCGAGCTCGTCGCGCAACGCTTCGATGCGAGCGGTCCACTCCTGGCGCTGCGCGGCCGGGACCTTGAGCCGCAACGCGCCGGTCGCCCCGCCGTGGACGAACGGGAACAGCAGCGGGTGGGTCCGCCAGGCCAGGTGCGCGCCGGGGGTGTCCTCGCCCAGAGCGTCGGCCGTGAAGAACACGCCCCAGCCGCTGGCTCCGGCGAGGTCGTCGCTGCGGGCCCGGCCCATCACGTCGCCCGGCGCGACGACGAACAGGTCGCCCGCCTCGACCTCCCGGACCTGCCTGCCGGTGCGCACGATGCCGCCGGGGGCGCCGAAGTAGGCGATGCCGGGGAAGTCGTGGGAGTGGGCCTCGTGGGCGCCGTTGATGTCGGCGTCGTGGCCCAGCCGGACGACCGCCACCGCCAGCTCACCGGGGGCGGGTTGCCAGGAGTAGGTCGCCGGCTGGTCCCCGGTCGGTGTCAGTCGTCGCGCTCGCACCGTCAGATCGTCCCACTCAAACCGTGGATCGACACAGAAATCCTGCTGGTGAACCGGTCAGAATGGGTTCATGGCCGAAACATCGTCCCAGGAGCGGGACTACCTGCCCGGCATGGGCAAGCACTACCTGCTGCCCCTCTACGACGTGGTGCACCGGATCTCCGGGCTGAGCGCCGTCCACCAGGAGATGATCACGGCGGCCGGGTTGCGCGCGGGGCACCGGGTGCTGGACGTCGGGTGCGGAACGGGGAACCTGTTGCGCGCCACCGGAAAGCGGCACCGCGACGTTGAGCTCTTCGGTGTGGACCCCGACCTGAAGATGCTCGCCAGGGCCGAGCGCAAGTTCCGCCGGGGCGGGTTGACGGCGCGGCTCGACCGCGGGTTCGCCCAGGAGCTGCCGCATCCGGACGACTCGTTCGACCGCGTCTTCTCCAGCCTGATGCTGCACCACCTGGACAGCGCGTCGAAGGACGAGATGCTGGCGGAGGTGCGTCGCGTCCTGAAGCCCGGCGGCCTGCTCGTGCTCGCCGACGCCGTGCTGCACGACCACGGCCACCACGGCCACGGGAAGATGAAGGAGCACCTGCTCGACAACGTCGACGGCGCCGTGGCGAAGCGGATCGTCGCGGCGGGGTTCACCGCGGAACCGACCCGCAGGCGCAAGCTGCGGATGTTCGGGGAAGTCGGGATCGAGGTCGCGACGGTCCACTAGCGACAGGTCCATTGTCGACCGATTGAACATGCACGATGTTGCTTGTGTACCAACAGTTCCGGTACTTCCCGAACTTCGGTGATACCCGCGAACGGGAGCCTGTTCCCATCTAAGCTGCGCGCCGTGACAGATGCGACGGGAAGTCTGGTGGCCCAGCGCTACCGGCTCGTGCAGGTGATCGGCACCGGCGGCATGGGCCGGGTCTGGCTCGGCCGTGACGAGGTCATCGGCCGTGAGGTGGCCATCAAGGAACTGCTGCTGCCCGCCGGGCTCGACGCGCAGCAGCGGGCCGTGCTATGCCAGCGCGCCATGCGCGAGGCGCAGCTGGCCGGTCAGCTCAACCACCCCGGCATCGTCACCGTGCACGACGTCGTCGAGTACAACGGCACCCCGATGATCGTGATGGAGTTCGTCAGGGGCGGCTCGCTGTCCGACGCCATCAAGGCCCACGGCGCGCTGCCCCCGGACCAGGTCGCCTACGTCGCCACGTCGATGCTGAGCGCGCTGCGGGTGGCGCACCAGGCCGGGATCGTGCACCGCGATCTCAAGCCCGCCAACGTGTTGCTGTCCGGCGACCGGGTGGTGATCACGGACTTCGGCATCGCGAGGCTCACCGGCGACGTCCCGCTGACCACGGACGGCTCGATCGTCGGCACGCCCGCCTACATGGCGCCGGAGCAGGGCACCGGCGCCGCGATCACCCCGGCGACCGACATGTGGTCGCTCGGCGCCACCCTGTACGCGGCCGTGGAGGGCCGGCCGCCGTACCAGGGCCAGGACTTCATGACGACGCTGTCGATGCTGCTGACCCAGGAGCCGCCACCACCCCAGCGCGCCGGGCACCTCTCGTCGTTGCTGGGCGCGTTGCTGCGCAAGAACCCCGCCGAGCGCGCCTCGGTGGACCAGGCACTGGCGCTGCTCGCCGGCGCGCCCGTCGTGCTGCCGGTCCCGGCCAGATCCGGCCCCAGCAGACGCACGTTGCTGCTGGGCGGTGTCGGCGCGCTCGCGGTGGTGGGCGGCGGCACCACGTGGTGGCTGATGTCCGGGAAGAACGGCGGTGAAGGCGCGGAACTGCCCTCCACCAACGACAAGAAGCTCGCCTCCGACAAGGAAGGCGGCTCCGAGCAGTCGACGACCTCGTCGGTGGCGCAACCGGGACGGCCGGAGGAGATCACCGAGCACGTCCAGCTCTCCGACCACAAGGACACCGTCACGTCGATCGCCTGGAGCCCGGACGGCAAGTTCCTGGTGAGCGGCGACGACAGCCTCGACGGCGCCGTGGTCCGCATCTGGGACGTCGCGGCGGCCAAGGTCCTCGGCACCGTCCAGAACCCGGACGGACCGGGCGGCGCGTCGGCGTGCGCGGTGGCGATCAGCCCCGACGGCAAGATCCTCGCGGCGGGCGGCAACCGCACCGGCGACAGCACCACGTACCTGTGGAACCTCGCCGACCGCACGCAGATCGGCACGCTGGAGGACGCCAGGGCCATCATGAAGTGCCTGCGCTTCCACCCGGACGGCAAGACGATCGTCGGCCTCACCCACGGCGGCGGCCTCAAGGTGTGGGACGTCGCCACCCGCAAGGTCAAGATCGGCCTGACCGAGGCCGACGGCGGCAGCGAGCTCGCGTTCAACAAGGACGGGTCGCTGCTCGCCTACGGCGGCACGAAGTTCCAGGAGATCAAGCTGGTCGACCCGGCGACCGGTAAGACCGTCAGGACCATCAACGACTCGACCGCTCCCGGCATGGCGTTCTCCCCGGACGGCAAGACCCTCGCGATCCCCGACGACGACGGCAAGAACAGCATGCAGCTCTGGGACGTCGCGACCGGGCAGAGCAAGGCCGTCTTCGACCGGACCGAGGGCGACGACATCATCACGAAGGCCCTGTACCACCCGAACGGCAAGACCATCGCCACCTGGGGGCACGGCAACGCGGTGCAGCTGTGGGACGTGGCGTCGAAGTCGGTGCGCGCCGTGGTCATCGGCGCGGGTGCACGGATCGAGGACGTGGCGTTCGACCCCGAGGGGAAGCGGATCGCGTGCGCGGGCGCGGACAAGTCGATCCGGATCTGGAAGCTCTAGAGCACCTGGTCAGAGCGAGCCCTTCCGCTCAGCGTCGCTCAGGCGGCGGAGCGTCCACAGCCCGTGCAGAGCGAGCAGCGGTTTGGCGATCAGCCACTCGCCGGGACGGTAGTCGTCCGCGGGCACGAGCCTGACGGCGAGATCAGGACGCTGCCGCCGCAGGTACGCGCGGGCTTTGAGCGCGTGAGCCGGCTGGGAGGCGATCTTGATGCGGTCGACGTCCTCGAGCAGCGGGATCACGTTCGTGACGTTCTCCCAGGTCGTTCTGCTCCGGTCTTCGAGGAACACCGTGCCGCCGAACCCGAGCACGGACTTCGCGTAGTCGGCCATCAACTGGGCCTCCGCGGCGCCGGTACTGGTCACGCCGCCGCTGAAGATCACGCGCGTGTCCCGCCCGTCGTGGGCGGAGATGGAGCGAAGGCCGGCACGAACTCGCCAGCGGTTGACGAGGTTCGCCGTCGCCTGGGGGTTCCGGTACCCCAGCACGACCACCGCCTCCGAGACGCCCCCGCTGTGTCCCAGGAGAGTTCGAGACCAACGCCAGTTCAACCATTCGCCCCAGCCCAGGGCTACTGCTCCGGCTATCGCCAGTCCTGTCCGTCGTCTCACGCGGCGACTCTAGGGCGCCCCGGTGTCGGACAGCGAAGGCGGTGGCACGCGACGAACAACGCGAGCCGCCGCGTCACTTGGCCGTCACACGCGCGGCGATCGGCGTCTTGATCAGGCAGGATCTGCCCTCGTGCAGGAACTCGCGTTGCTCGCGGTCGCGGGCGTGCTGATCATCGTGGCGGTGTCGTACTTCGCGCCGAAGCTGGGCGTGGCGGCGCCGGTGCTGCTCGTGCTGGTCGGGATGGGCTGCAGCCAGCTGCCCGGCGCGCCGCGCGTGTTCGTCGAGCCGGAGCTGATCCTGGTGGTGGTGCTGCCGCCGATCCTCTACGCGGCGGCGGTGAACGTGCCGGTGGTGGACTTCCGGCGCAACCTCAAGACGATCGGCTCGCTGTCGGTCCTGCTGGTGGCGGTGTCGGCATTCGGGACGGGCCTGCTGATCTGGTGGCTCCTGCCGGACATCGGTTTCGCCACCGCGCTGGCCCTCGGCGCGGTGATCAGCCCGCCGGACGCGGTGGCGGCCACGTCCATCGGCAAGCGGCTCGGGCTGCCGCCGCGGCTCGTGACGATCCTGGAGGGCGAGGGCCTGGTCAACGACGCCACGGCGTTGGTCCTGATGCGCACGGCCATCGCCGCGATCGCGACCACGGTCTCGTTCGGCAGCGCTCTGGGCGACTTCGCCTTCGCCGTGGTGGTCGGTGTGGTGATCGGAGCTGGAGTCGGCGCGGTGTCGGTGTGGGTGCGCTCGAAGATCCAGAGCCAGCCGGTGCTCACCACCGCGATCTCGTTCGTGGTGCCGTTCCTGGCGTTCATCCCGACCGAGGAGCTGCACGCGTCGGGCGTCATCGCGGTCGTCACGGCCGGTCTGATCACGGGCCACCAGAGCGCCCGCCGGTTCGCCGCGCACGACCGCATCTCCGAACGCACCAACTGGCGCACGATCCAGCTGCTGCTGGAGAACGGCGTGTTCCTGCTGATGGGCTTCGAGCTCACGTCGGTGGTCAGCGACGTGGCGGACGAGGGCCTGAGCCGGACCCTGGTGCTCGGCCTGCTGGTGACGGCTGCGCTTGTAGTGCTGCGCGCGGTGTTCGTGGTCCCGCTGATCGCCGTCCTGCGCCACCAGCAAAAACGCGCCGACCAGCTGACCGGCCGGATGGAGGAGCTGGTCGACGGCTTCGCGGCCCGAGGCCCACGCCCCGGCGAGGAACAACGTTTCGACAGGGTGGCCCGCTCCCTGCAACGCCGCCAGGCCGACATCAACTTCTACGCCAGCGAAGGCCTCGGCTGGCGCGGCGGCGCGGTGCTCGCCTGGTCGGGCATGCGCGGCGTGGTGACCCTGGCCGCGGCCCAGTCACTGCCGACGGACGTGCCGCACCGCGCGGAGCTGATCCTGATCGCGTTCACGGTCGCGATCCTCACCCTGGTCGTGCAGGGCGGCTCGCTGCCGCTGGTGATCAGGTGGCTCGGCATCCGCGGCAACGACGAGGAGCACGAGCGCCGGGAGTACGCGCGGCTCGCGGGTGAGCTGGTGACGGCGACGCAGGCGCTGCTGGAGAGCCCGGCATTGGTGCGGGACAACGGAAAGCCGTTCGACGACGAGGTTCTGGCGAAGGCGCGGGAACGGAGTCTCGTCATGGGTGAGGTGATCGACAGGATGGTCAACGAGCGGGATCCGGACAGTCAGCTGCAGCAGCAACGGGAGTTGCAGCGGGTGATGATGGAGGCTCAGCAGAGCGCGCTGCTGGATGCTCGGGCCGGGGGGACGTTCAGTTCGCACACGCTGGAGCGGGCGCAGGTGTTCATCGACGGTATGTCGGCCCGGTTCACCGCCTGATCAGAACGGGTCGTTGCCCACCCGCGCCTGCACGTCCACCGTGCTCTGCGGCGACTCCCCGAGCGTCAACCGCGACACGATCCGATACCTGTCCCCGCGATAGATCGAGTGCACGTACTCGACGTGCCGCCCCTCCGCATCCGTCGTCAGCCGCTCGAACAACAACGCCGGCGCCAGCACCGGCACCCCGAGCAGCGACGCCTCCGACTCGTTCGTCACCGTCGGCTCGATCGACTGCACAGCCTCGGAAACGTGCACCCCGTGCTCGCGCAGCCGTTCGTAGAAGTCGCCGGACTCCATGTCGTGCAACGTCAACGAGGGCGCCAGCACGGCGGGGACGTGCAGGTACTCCAGGGCCATGGGCTCGCCGTCGACCAGGCGCAGGCGGGCGATGTAGTGGATCTCGGCGGCGGGGGAGAGGTGCAGGCGACGGCCCACTCGGGCGCCCGCTGGGATGCGGGCGTGTTCGAGGACGCGTGACTCCCAGGTGCCCGAGGCCTGGGGGAGGGACATGGAACCCGTGCCGGAGACCATCTCCTGGGTGATCTTGGCCCGGTTCACGAACGTGCCGCGGCCGTGCTGGCGGACCAGCAGGCCCGTGTTGACCAGTTCCTCGACGGCCGAGCGGACGGTGGGGCGGGATACCGAGAGTTGCTGGCACAGCACGCGTTCGGCGGGGATCGGGGCTCCCGCCGGGTGGGTCTCGATGAGTTCGAGCAGGTGGTCGCGGACCCGCTCGCGTTTGAGGATCGCCTCGCCCATGCCTCTCCGCTTCGTCGGCGGCCAGTATGGCATACCAGTGGTAAGTAACCAGTTCGTGCGAGATCGAGAGCGCTCTCACTGCTTTGAACTGGGTATTGACGGAGCAAGTGGTCTGTGCCACTTTCTACCTCACTCCACCGGACCTGACCAATTGGTCACATCCCCAGCGAGAGGTGAGTCGTGTCGCGCTCCGCTGCCCTGCTCGTCCTGGCGCTCACGTTGTCCGCCTGCGGCACGTCCGCGGGAGGGGGTGAGAAGCAGGAGATCACCGTGTGGCTCATGAAGGACACGGCCACCGACGAGTTCGTGTCGAGGTTCGAGAGCGAGTTCGAACGCGACCACGCGAACCTCGACCTGAAGATCCAGATCCAGGAGTGGAACGGCATCACGCAGAAGGTGACCAGTGCGCTGGCCAGCACCGACCCGCCGGACGTGATCGAGGTCGGCAACACCCAGGTCGCCCAGTACGTGGCGAGCAAGGGCGTCACGGACCTGTCCGGCAAGAAGGACGAACTCCAGGGCGGCGACTGGATTCCGGGCCTGTCCGAACCGGGTGCGGTGGACGGCAAGCAGTTCGGGATCCCGTTCTACGCCGCCAACCGGGTCGTGATCTACCGCAAGGACCTGTTCGAGGCCGCCGGGGTCACGCCGCCGAAGACCCGCGACGAGTGGATCGCGGCCACGACCAAGCTCGACCAGGGCGACCAGCAGGGCATCTACCTGCCGGGACAGAACTGGTACACGCTCTCCGGCTTCGTCTGGGACGAGGGCGGTGACCTCGCAGAGCAGGACGGCGGGAGGTGGAAGGGTGTGCTGAACACGCCGGAAGCGTTGGCCGGCATGGACTTCTACAAGAAACTCCAGGCTCTCGGCGACGGGCCGAAGGACTCCGACGAGGCCAAGCCGCAGCAGACCGACGTCGTCGCGGGCGGCAAGGTCGCGCAGTTCATCGCGGTGCCGGGTGCGGCGAAGCTCGTCACGAAGGCCAACCCCGAACTGGACGGCAAGATCGGCTTCTTCCCCATCCCCGGCAAGACCGCGGACAAGCCGGGTGCGGTGTTCACCGGCGGTTCCGACCTGATCATCCCGCTCGCGTCGTCCCGCCAAGAAGGCGCCTACCAGGCCGTCAAGGCGCTCGCCGGCGAGAAGTGGCAGGTCGAACTCGCCAAGGCGATGAACTACGTGCCGAACCGCAAGTCGCTCGCCAAGGACGTCGGCGGCGATCCCGGTACCGCGGCGATGGCCGTCGGCGCGGCCAACGGGCACGCCACGCCGAACTCGCCGAACTGGGCGGCGGTCGAGGCGCGCAACCCGATCAAGGAGTTCCAGACGGCGGTGCTGACCGGCACGGACCCGAAGACGGCGGCCGCGAAGGCCGACGAGGTCATCACCCAAGCGCTCAACTCCGGAAAATGACGCTCGTGGCCGAACGGCCGGTGCGGGCGACCGCGCCGGCCGCCCCGAAGCGCCGCAAGCGGGCCAACGTCCTGCCGTACCTGCTGATCGCGCCGACTCTCGTCGCCACCGCGTACCTGCTGCTGTACCCGCTCGTCCGCAACGTGGTCATCTCGTTGCAGGAGTTCGGGTTGCCGCAGCTGGTGCGCGGGGACGCGAGGTTCGTCGGGCTCGCCAACTACGTCCAAGTGCTGCACGACCCCGAGTTCTGGGCCGTGGTCCGCAGGACGTTGTGGTTCACCGCGATCAACGTCGTGCTGATCATGGTGCTGTCCACATCGGTCGCCCTGCTGCTCGTGAGGCTCGGGAAGTGGTTGCGGCTGCTGGTGATGGGCGGGCTCGTGCTCACCTGGGCGACACCGATCATCGCCGCCACCACGGTGTTCCAGTGGCTCTTCCAGTCCCGGCTCGGCGTCGTGAACTGGGCGCTCACCTCGCTCGGCTTCGAGGAGTACCGGAACTACACGTGGTTCGCCGACGGCGAGGCGACGTTCGGGATCCTCGTGACGCTGATCGTGTGGCAGTCGGTCCCGTTCGCCGCGCTGTCGCTGTACGCGGCGATGATCACGGTGCCGCAGGAGCTGTACGAGGCCGCGCGCATCGACGGCGCGGGCGCGTGGCGGGTGTTCTCCACCATCACGTTTCCCGTGCTCAAAGCCATGTTCGGGCTGATCACGTGCCTGGAGGTGATCTGGGTCGTCAAGGCGTTCGTGCAGATCTGGGTGATCAGCCAGGGCGGTCCCGGACAGGCCACGACGACGTTGCCGGTCTACGCGTTCCAGGTCGCGCAGTCGTTGCAGCGCTACGACCTCGGCGCGGCGGTCTCGATGCTCATGGTGGTGCTGCTCGTGCTCGCGCTGCTGGCCTACTTCCGCCAGCTCTACCGGCAGGAGCGCGAAGCGTGATCGGACGGATCTCCCGCACGGCGGCGGCGCTCCTCGTCTTCGTCGTCTCGGTCTTTCCCGTGTACTGGATGGTCCTCACGGCTTTCAAGCCGACGAAGGACATCCAGAGCGCGACGCCGACGTTCCTCCCGGCGTCCGTGACGTTCGACCACTTCGGCACCGCGATCGCGGCGAAGGGCTTCTTCTCGTTCTGGCGCAACAGTCTCCTGGTCGCCGGAGGAGCGGTTCTGCTCGCACTGGTCGTCGCCCTGCTCGCCGCGTTCGCCATCGCGCGCCTGCGGTGGAAGGGGCGCCGGGCGTTCGTGCTCATGGTGTTCGTCGCGCAGATGACACCGTGGGAGGCCCTGCTGATCCCGATCTACGTGATCGCCAGGGACACCGGCATGCTCGACACGCTCTGGATGCTCACGCTGGTCTACTTCATGATCACGCTGCCGTTCACGATCGTGACGCTGCGCGGGTTCCTCGCCGCGATCCCTGTCGACCTGGAGGAGGCCGCGCAGGTCGACGGCTGCTCGCGCGGGCAGGCGTTCCGGCGGGTGGTGTTCCCGCTGCTCGCGCCGGGCCTGCTCGCGACCTCGCTGTTCGGCTTCATCACCGCGTGGAACGAGTTCGCCTTCGCCAACGTGCTGATCATCAAGGACCAGGACGACCGCACGCTGCCGGTGTGGCTGTCGTCGTTCAACAACACCTTCGGCACCGACTGGGGCGCCACGATGGCCGCCTCGACGCTGTTCATGCTCCCGGTGCTGCTGATCTTCGTCGTGCTTCAGGGCAGGGTCACGACCGGCATCGTGGGAGGGGCGGTGAAGGGGTGATCGTTCCGCTCCCGACCAGGGTCGTGCGGCGCAGCAGGGGTTTCACGCTGGACCGCGGCACGGGCGTGCGGGTCACGCCCGGCGCCGAACACGCGGCCAGGCTGCTCCGCTCACTGCTGCGGCCCGCCACCGGTCTGCCGTTGCCGATCACCGACCACGGCCAGGTCGTGATCGCGCTGGACGCCAAGCTCGTCGGGCTGGGCGCGGAAGGCTACGCGCTCACCGTCAACGAACACGGCGTCCTGCTGCGCGCCGGAACCACCGCCGGTCTCGCGCACGGCATCCAGACGATCCGGCAACTGCTGCCCGCGGAGGTCTTCCGGCCGAACCGGGTGTCCGAAGTGGACTGGACGTTGCCCGGCGTCGACATCCGCGACGTGCCCAGGCTGCCGTGGCGCGGGTTCATGCTCGACGTCGCACGGCACTTCCAGCCGGTGCACGTCGTCAGGCGGTTCATCGACCTGATGGCCGTGCACAAGCTCAACGTCCTGCACCTGCACCTGACCGACGACCAGGGCTGGCGCATGCCGGTCCCGAGCCGCCCGTTGCTCACGTCGATCGGCGGCTGGCGCACCGAGACCAACGGCGACGGCGTCCCGCACGGCGGCACCTACACCCGCGGCGAGCTGGAAGGACTCGTCGCGCACGCCGCCGAACGTGGCATCCGGATCATGCCGGAGATCGAGATGCCCGGCCACGCCCGTGCCGCGCTCGCCGCGTACCCGGACCTCGGCGCGGCCGGAGAACCGCTGCCCGTCTGGACCCGTTGGGGCATCAGCGACTCGTCGTTCGGCCTGCACGCCGTCGGGTTCGTCCGCGAGGTGCTGTCCGAGGTGCTGGAGGTGTTCCCCGGCTCGCACGTCCACCTCGGCGGCGACGAGTGCCTGCTGCCAACGGACGTGCACGGCGAGTTCCTCCGCCAGGCCGGCGGCTACCTGCTGGACCACGGCCGCGTCCCGGCGGCGTGGGAACCGACGGGTGATCCACGCGCGCTCGTGATGCCGTGGAAGGACGAGACACAGGCAGCAAAAGCGCTGGCACGTGGCCAGGACGTGGTGATGGCGCCACACACCTCCACCTACCTCGACTACCCGCGGTCCGACGGCCCGCACGAACCGCCCGGCCAGCCCGGACACGTCGTGACCAGCCGCGACGTCTACCACGTGCCGCTGCCCGACGGCGTGCTCGGCGCCCAGTGCCAGCTGTGGACCGAACACGTCCGCACGAGAGAACACCTGGAATACCTGGCTTTTCCTCGCCTCGCCGCGCTGGCCGACACCCTCTGGTCACAGCGCCCCGAGTGGGAGGGCTTCACCACCCGGATGCGTCACCACGCATCGAGGCTCGCCGCACTGTCCGTCCCTGCCGAAGTGAGGAGAGAACCTTGCGACCACTCATAGCCGCTTTCTGCGCGGCACTGACCGCGATCGCCCTGGCCGTCGCACCGAACGCGTTCGCCGCCGACGCCGTCACCGCCCAGTACCGGACCAGCGCCTCCGGTGCCACCACCGACCAGGTCGAACCGTGGCTCAAACTGGTCAACTCCGGCACCACGAGCCTGCCGCTGGCGGAGGTGAAGATCCGCTACTACTTCCGCAGCGAGACACCGGACGTCGGCTACCGGTTCGCCTGCTCGTGGGCGGTCCGCGGCTGCGCCAACGTCACCGGCCAGTTCGGCACCCTGACCGGCGGCACCGCCGATCGCTACCTGGAGGTCGGATTCACCGGCGGCGCGGGCACTCTGGCCCCCGGCGCCGACACCGGCGACCTGCAAGTGCGGTTCTACCGCGCGAACTGGGGCCCGATCACCCAGTCCGACGACTACTCGTTCCGCGGTGAGAGCACGTACTCGGCGTGGTCCAAGGTCACGGTCCACCGGGGCGGCACGGTGCTGTGGGGCACTCCGCCCGGCGGCAGCCCGCCCACCACCACGACCACGACCTCGACACCGCCGAACCCCAACGGCCCGGCCATGTTCGACGACTTCAGCTACACCAGCTCCAGCGACTCGCGCATCGGCCAGCGCGGCTGGACCGTCCGCTCGGGCGCCGGCGGCCCCGGCGTGCCCGGCGCCGAGTGGGACCCGTCGCGCGTGACGTTCCCGACCGTCGACGGCCAGAAGGTCCTGCGCCTCGACTCGTGGAACAACGGCTCCGCGGCCCGCCAGACAGAGATGTTCCACCAGCGCAAGTTCTTCGAGGGCACCTACGCGGCCAGGGTGAAGTTCAGCGACGCGCCGGTCTTCGGCCCGGACGGCGACCACGTCGTGCAGACCTTCTTCACCATCACGCCGCTCAACGCCCCGATGGACCCCGACTACGGCGAGATCGACTTCGAGTACCTGCCCAACGGCGGCTGGGGCGAACCGGCCAACGTCATGTACGAGACCACCTGGGAGACCTACCAGAACGAGCCTTGGGTCGCCGACAACGTCCACAACGAACAGCGCGTGAGCTACGCCGGTTGGCACGACCTGGTGTTCCAGGTCGGCGGCGGCAGGGTGAAGTACTACATCGACGGCGTGCTGGTCGCCGATCACGGCGACAAGTACTACCCGGAGACGCCGATGTCGATCAACTTCAACCTGTGGTTCATCTCCGGCGGGTTGCAGGGCAGCAGCGCCGAGCGGGCCTACCAGCAGGAGGTCGACTACGTGTACTTCGCCAAGGGGCAGGTGCTGAGCCCTGCCCAGGTGAAGACGGCGGTGCAGAACTACCGCAGCTCCGGCGTGGAGCACGTCGACAACGTGTGAATCACAGCAGTTTGTCCAGTGTGATCGGCAGATCGCGAACCCGGACACCCGTCGCGTGGTGGACGGCGTTCGCGATCGCGCCGGCCACCCCGACGATGCCGAGCTCGCCGATGCCCTTCGCGCCGAGGCCGCTGATCACCGGGTCCGAGTGGTCGAGGAACCGCACGTCGATGCGGGGGATGTCGGCGTGCACCGGCACCAGGTACGAGGCGAGGTTGGCGTTGGTGAACCGGGCGCTGACGTCGACCTCGGTGGCCTCCAGCAACGCCTGGCCGATGCCCATGACCACCGCGCCCTGGATCTGGCTGCGGGCGGCCTTGGCGTTGACGATCGTGCCCGCGTCGCACACCGACAGCCAGCGCGTCACCCGCGGTTCGCCCGTCAGGCGGTGCACGCGGACCTCGCAGAAGTGCGCGCCGAACGAGCGGAAGCCGTGTTCCGGGTCCACCAGCCGGGGTGAGGTGCCGACCGCTTCGACGCCGCCCACGTCGCACGTCGTGAGCAGGGTGCCGAAGCTCATCGTCAGCCCGCCGGAGGACACGCTTCCGTCGCGGTACGAGACTTCCTTGCCGTAGAAGGGCGAACGGGGGTTCGTCGTGGCGAGGGTGATCAGTTCGGTCTGCACGGCTTTCGCGGCGACCTGGACGGCGGGGCCGTTGGTGCACGTCGAGTTCGAACCACCGGCGTTCGCGGCGGCGGGGGACGTGGAGTCGCCGAGGTCCGGGCGCACGCGGGTGACCGGGATGCCGAGCTCGTCGGCGGCCAGGATCGCGAACACCGTGTACTGACCGGTGCCGAGGTCCGCCGCGGTGCCGGACACCGACGCCGTGCCGTCCGGGTGCAGCCTGACCTTGATCGACGCTTGACCCCGGGAGGCGCCGTAGGTCGCGGTGGCCATGCCGGTGCCGACGAGCCAGTCGCCGTCGGCGGTCGCCCGGACCTGCTTCGGCCGCTTCGACCAGCCGAACTCCTCCGCGCCGAGCCGGTAGCACTCGTCGAGGTGCTTGCCGGACCACGGTTTCCCGGTGTTCGGCACGAGGGTCGCGTAGTTGCGCAGCCGCAGCTCCACGGGGTCGACGCCGAGTTGCGCGGCGAGCTCGTCCATCGCGCTCTCCAGGGCGAACGACCCGTTCGCCTCGCCCGGCGCGCGCATCACGGTCGCCGCGCCGAGGTTCAGCGGCACGACCGTCTTGGTGACGCGGAGGTTCGGGCTCGCGTAGGTGGTGAGCGTCCAGTTCGCGACGGACTCGGACCAGTTCCCGCCCAGTCCGCGGCTGGTCACGCCGTCGTTGACGATCGAGGTGAGCTTGCCGTCCTCGGTGCACGTCATCGCGAGCGTCTGCTTCGTCCTCGGCCGGTGGCCCGCCATCGCGAACACCTGCTCGCGGGTGAGCACCGCCTTGACCGGCCTGCCCAGCGCCCTCGACGCCGCGCACGCCAGCGGGACCTGGGCCCAGTTGCCCCACTTGCCGCCGAACCCGCCGCCCACGTGCGGGCTGAGCACGTGGATCTTCGCCGCGTCCACGCCGAGGGTCTCGGACAGTCTGCGCTGCACCAGAAGCGCGCCTTGGGACACCGTGTAGACGGTGAGGTGGTCGCCGTTCCAGGTCGCCACGGTCGCGTGCGGTTCCATTGCGCAGTGGTGCTGGAACGGCGTTGTGTAGCTCGCGGTGAAGGTGATGTCGCCGACGGTCTGGGTGCCGACGACTTCCTCGACCTCCTCGAACGCCTGGAGCGTCCGGCCGGGGAACTCGGTGACCGGTGGTTGCTGGTCGTAGGTCGCGGTGACCAGACCGGCGGCGTCACGGGCCTGTTCCCAGGTCTCCGCGACGACGAACCCGATCGCCTGACCGAAGAACCGGATCTCCGTGTCCTGCAACGGAGGGAAGCGTTCGTCGTTCTGCTCCTGCACGTACGCGAAGAGCTTCAACGGGTTGAACGGCGTGTACACGGCGAGCACGCCGGGTGAGGCGAGCGCCGCGGCCGTGTCCATACCGGTGAGCCGTCCCCGGCCGATGGTGCTGGTGACGAGGTAGCCGCAGGTGACGCCGGGGATCTTCGTGTCGGCGGCGTAGGGTGCCGCGCCGGTGACCTTGATGCGGCCGTCGACGCGGTCGACCGGGCGTCCGATCATCGCGCACCTGCCGCGTCGAGCAGCGCGCGGACGATCGTGCGCTTCAGCAGGGCGGTCTTGAACGCGTTGTGCGCCAACGGTCGTGCTCCGTCCACAGCGGACTCCGCAGCCTCGGCGAAGGTTCGCTCGATCGCCACCCCGCCCTTGAGTGCCTCCTCGACGGCGCGCAGCCGCCACGGTTTCGCCGCCACCCCGCCCGCGGCGAGACGGACGTCCTGCACCACGCCGCGTTTGACGTCGACGGCCGCCGCCACCGACGTGAGGGCGAACTCGTAGGACTGCCGGTCACGGATCTTGAGGTACGTCGAATGCCGCGCCCACGGCAGCACCGGCACGACGACCTCGGCGATCAGCTCGCCCGGCCCGAGCACGTTCTCCCGGTCGGGGGTGCTGCCGGGGAGCCGGTAGAACTCCTCGAGCGGCGCCACCCGGTCGCCGTCCTTGCTCCTGAGGACGACCTGGGCGTCCAGCGCGACGAACGCGACGGCGACGTCGCTGGCGTGCGTGGCGACGCAGGAGTCGCTGGTGCCGAGGACGGCGTGGTTGCGGTTGACGCCCGTGAGCGCCGGGCACCCGCTGCCGGGCCGGCGCTTGTTGCAGGCCGACGTGACGTCGCGGAAGTAGTCGCACCGGGTGCGCTGCATCAGGTTCCCGCCGATGCTCGCCATGTTCCGCACCTGGCCGGAGGCGCTGAGCAGCAACGCCTTCGAGATCACCGGGTGGACCGACCTGACGACGGGGTGGGCGGCGACGTCGCTCATCCGCTCCAGCGCGCCGATCCGCAGCGCGCCGTCGTGCAGCCGGATTCCCTTGAGCGGCAGGGCGTTGACGTCGATGACCCGGTCCGGCGTCAGGACGTCGAGCTTCATCAGGTCGACCAGGGTGGTGCCGCCGGCGAGGAACGCAGAGCCCGGCCCGGCGAGGTCGAGCGCACCCCGGACGGTCGAGGCCGCGGCGTAGTCGAACGCGTGCATCAGCGGTCACCAGCCTTGGCCTGCTTGATCGCTTCGAGGATGTTCGGGTAGGCGCCGCACCGGCAGATGTTGCCGGACATGGCCTCGCGGATCTGGTCGTCGGTGCGCACCTCGCGTTCCTCGACGACCTTCACGGCGGACATGATCTGACCGGACGTGCAGAAGCCGCACTGGAAGCCGTCGTGGTCGATGAACGCGCGTTGCACGGGGTGCAGGTCGTCGCCGTCCGCGATGCCCTCGATGGTGGTGACCTCCTTGCCCTGCAAAGTTGCCGTGAGCGTCAGGCACGACAGCACGCGTCTGTCGTCGACGTGGACGGTGCACGCGCCGCACTGCCCGCGGTCGCAGCCCTTCTTCGTGCCGACGAGTCCGAGCTGTTCCCGCAGGGCGTCCAGGAGGGTCACCCGCGGATCGAGCCGGAGCTTCTGACGTTCGCCGTTGACCTCGAACACCACGTCGACGAGGCCCGCCGGTGCGGGTTCGGCGGCGAGTGCCTCCACCGCCGGTGCGGACAGTGCGACTCCGGCCGAGACCGCCGCCGCCTGGCCGAAGAACTGCCGCCTGCTGGTTGTCATGTGACCCCCTGTGCTCGGGGCCACACAAGCAGTATCGACCCGATGGGTCAAGGCTCCAACGTGTCGAATCCGGCTGGTAACCGCATTCCCGGTACGAAGACCTCCGATGTATCGCGGGGATTTGTCCGGTTGACGAGGCCATGTCGTTTCACCCGGCTGAAAGAGCTGACCTGTGCCACGATGGCGCGGCGGTCGGAGGTGGTCGTGGAAACTGACCTCGAACACGGGCGCCGGTGTTTCGCCGAGGCGAACTGGCGGGAGGCTCACGCCGCGTTGGCCGGGACGGCCCGGGAGGCGGCGGACCTGGAGCTGTTCGCACAGACCGCGTACATGCTCGGCCGGGACGACGAGTACGTCAGCGCCCTGGAACGGGCGCATCGGGCCCATCTGGGGGCGGGTGCGCCGACGCGGGCGGTGCGGTGCGCGTTCTGGATCGGGCACAGCTGGTTGTTCCGCGGGCAGATCGCGCCGGCGCAGGGCTGGTTCGCCCGTGCGCGGCGGCTGTTCGAGCGGGAAGGGCGTGACGTCGCCGAGCGCGGTTACGTGCTGCTGACGGACATGCTCGGCAACCTCATCAACGGCGAGATCGAGGCGGCGGGCGCGCTGGCCGCCCAGGTCGTGGAGGTCGGCGAACGCTTCGGCGACGAGGACCTGGTCGCGCTGGGCATGATGGAGCAGGGGCACTCGCTGGTGAGGCTCGGGCGTCTGCCGGACGGCCTGCGGTTGATCGACGAGACGATGGTCGCCGTCACCTCGGGCGAGCTCTCGCCGATCGTCGCCGGGATCGTGTACTGCAACACGATCTCCTTCTGCCGCGAGGTCTACCAGCTGCGCCGGGTCAAGGAGTGGACCTCCGCACTCACGCGGTGGTGTGCGCGTCAGCCGGACATGGTGGCGCACAAGGGTGTTTGCCTGGTGCACCGCGCGGAGGTCATGACGCTGGGCGGGGCGTGGGACGACGCGCTGGTGGAACTCGGTCACGTGAGCGAGGAGCTCACCAGAGGCGCGCTGAACCAGCTGGCGCGCGGGGACGCCGCGTACCGCGAGGGTGAGGTCCGCCGCCTGCGCGGAGAGTTCGCTCTGGCCGAGAACGCCTACCGCAGGGCCAGTTCCCTGGGCAGGCAACCACAACCAGGTCACGCGCTGCTGCGTCTGGCACAGGGCAGGACCGACACGGCGGTCGCGATGATCCGCAGGATCGTGGCGGAGACGTCCCGCGGGCTGCCCCGCGCCGCGCTGCTGCCGGCCTACGTCGAGATCGTGCTGGTGGCAGGCGACCTCGACGCGGCCGCCGGTGCGTGCCGTGAGCTCGCCGAGATCGCCCGGCAGCAGGAGAACGAGGCGATCGACGCGATGTCCTGGCAGGCCCGGGGTGCGCTGGCGTTGGCAGCGGGCGATCCCGAGGCGGCGCTGACCGCGTCACGACGTGCTTGGCAGGCGTGGCAACGGATCGAGGCGCCGTACGACGCCGCCCGCAGCCGTGTGCTGATCGCCAGGGCGTGCGCGCTGCTGGGCGATCACGAGTCGTCCGGCCTGGAGTTGCAGGCGGCGCTGGAGACGTTCACGGCACTCGGCGCACGGCCGGACGTGGAGTCTCTCCCGCAGGAAACCGGGGCGCGGCACGGCCTGAGCGACCGCGAGATCGAGGTGCTCCGGCTCGTCGCCACCGGCCGCAGCAACCGCGAGATCGCGGCGGTCCTGTTCCTCAGCGAGCACACGGTGGCCCGGCACCTGCAGAACATCTTCGGCAAGCTCGGTGTGTCCTCGCGGACCGCGGCGGGCGCGTTCGCCCACGAACACCACCTCGCCTGAGACGTGTGGTCAATGCTGGTGATGGGAGTTCCCGCCCGAGTTGGTGAATCCGAGCGAGGCGGGGCGTGGCCCGTCCTGCCTAGCGTCGTGCCCATCAGCTCGAACGAGGAGGCACACGCCATGTACATCGTCGTCCACCACCACATCAAGAACCCCGAGGCGGCTTTCGAGCGCGGGCAGCGGCTCATCTCGGGAGACGGGGCGCCGGAGGGCGTGAAGGTGCTCCAGTTCTACCCGAGCGAGGACCTGACCGAGGTCACCTGCCTGTGGGAGGCGGATTCGCTGACACCGGTCCAGGGCTGGGTCGACACGGTTCTCGGTGACGCGAGCGAGAACCACTGCTACCCGGTGGCGACCGAGCAGGCGTTCGCCGAACGTCCCCTGGGCCTGGCGGCCGCGCCGGTGCTCACCGCGTGACGCGCGACGGCCAGTTCGCGGAGCCTGCTCCGAGAGGGTGAAGCGAACTGGCCAATTGATGGACAATCAGCGGACTCCGCTGTCCCATCTGGCCGAACCGCGGATAGCTTGCGGCATGTCGTTTGGACCACCCGGTTTCTTCCTCTCGTACACGCAGGCGGACGCGGCGTACGTGAAGCGGCTCGCCGAGCACCTGGAGGCAGCGGACCTCCCGGTGTGGCTCGACGCCAAGCTCGGCTGGGGCACCAGGGTGCCGGGAGAGATCCGCGACCGGCTGGCCGCCGCGCCCGCCATCATCGTGATCATGTCGCCCGCCTCCGAGCAGTCGGAGTGGGTCGAACGGGAGATCCTCGAAGGCCAGCGCTACGGCCGGCCGTTCCTGCCGATCCTGCTGCGCGGATACCGGCACTTCCTGTTGGCCGCCACGAACTTCTTCGACGCGCGGGACGGCGGGCTGCCGGGCGAGCAGGAGATCCGCAGGCTGCGGGACCTGCTGGACGGCCACGCCGCGCCGCCGCCGACCCAGCGGCCGAGTCCCGTGGTGCCGGTGGCGGTCGTGCCCTCGGAGACCTCGTTGCGCAAGCTGCGCAACGCGTTGGAAGAAGGCCAGTTCGTGCACGCGGACATCCTGACGACGTCGTTGTTGCTCGACGCCGTGCAGCGACTGGACAAGGGCTGGCTGCGCCGGACCGACAGCGCGCGGCTGCCGACCGGCCTGCTCGCCGACATCGACACCGTCTGGTCGAAGTTCTCCCAGGGACAGCAGGGATTCGGCGTTCAGCTGGCGCGGCACCCCGGACCACCGCCCGGAGCGCCGCCCGGCCGGCACCGCGACTTCCTCGGGCTGGCCCTGTCGGTGGGCTGGAAAGGCCTGCGCGGCGAGGTTTCCCCCGTCTACGAGGAACTCGTCGCCACCGACTTCTTTCCGCCGGGCTTCTTCCCGACGATGCGCAACCCCCAGCTCGAACGGTTCGAGAGCTGGCACGACAAGTGGACGGACACCGTGATGGCCGTCCACACACGACTGCGGAACAGCGGGGTAAGAGGCTGATGGACTTCCTGATCGTCGTTCTGGTGATCGCCGCCATCGCGGGACTCGTGGTGGCGGCGACCGGCTACCAGTCGGTGCCGACCGGCAAGATCGGCCTGGTCTACAAGCGGTTCGGCAGCCTCAAGAACGAGAAGTACCCGGTGCGGGTGCACGGCGGCCAGGGCGTGCAGGTCCACACGCTCCAGGCCGATCGCCGGTACCTGCTGCCACCGCTGCTGTACCGCGTGAAGGCCGTCGAACGCACTTACGTCCCGCCCGGCACCATCGGCCTCGTCATCGCGAAAGTCGGCGCGGTTCCGTCGGTCGAAGAGACGCTGTGCCGTCACGTCGAGTGCGACTACTTCCAGGACGGCAGGAAGTTCCTGTTGCGCGGCGGGCAGATGGGCAAGCAGCCGATGGTGCTGCCCGGCGGTGCCTACTACGACATCAACCCGGCGCTGTTCGAGGTCATCACGGTCGACACGCTGGGAGACGAGGAGAAGTACGAGGTCACCCGGTCCGACCTGACGGAGATCAGCGTCCCGGAAGGTGCCACCGGGGTCGTCATCGCCAGGCACGGCGAAGCACCCGACGAGGACGAGAACACCAACGCCGTCGGCCCGGTCGTGGAGGGGCATTTCAGCTTCCAGAAGCCGTGGGAGTTCCTCGCCAACGGTGGTCGCCGCGGCGCTCAGGCTGAAACGTTGTCACACGGCGGTGTGTACCGCATCAACCCGTGGTTCGCGCGCGTCGCGATCATCCCCACCCGTGAGCTGACGCTGGAGTGGCAGCGCAAGGAGGGCGAGTACACCGACCGGTTCGACGCCGCGCTGGGCCAGATCGTCGTCAACGTCGAGGGCGAGCGCATCAGGTTCACGATGTCCCAGATCATCCGCATCCCGGCGAAGGCGGCTCCGCGACTGGTGCGCCGGTTCGGCGAGGACACCGACATGACGGGGCTGGGTGACGTGCAGAGCCCCACTCCCGTGCAGCGGTTCGTCGCACGCGTGCTCGGCCGCACCGTGGAGGGTTACTTCCACAGCTGCGCCTCGGAGTACGAGGTGCTCCGGTTCCTCGAGAGCCACAACGAGGTGCGGATGGAGCTGGAGTCCAGGGTCGCGGAGGCGCTCGGCGAGTGGGGCGTGCAGGCGGGCCGCACGACGCTGAGCGACTTCGAGCCCGAGAACCCGGAGCTCGACCAGCGGCGGCGCAGGAAGGCGGAGGAGCGCGACCGGCAGGAGGAGTTGGGCTACCAGCGCAGGAACGCCGAGCTCGAGGAGGAGATCAGGCGCATCCGCCTCGCGACCGACGAGATCGAGGTCGCCGTCCCGGTGGCCGAGATCAAGAAGCGGGCCGAAGTCCTCGGAGCCGAGTTCGTCGGGATGAAGGAGGTGATGGGCGAGCTCGCCAAGATGCAGAGCCCGAACACCTACATCGGCGACGTCGGCGCGGCCGGCAGCATCGTCCCCACGGTCATCGGCCAGGAGATGCTCAGGGACACGCTCAAGAGTCTCAACGCCGAGCAGATCGAGGGGCTCGACCGCCGCAAGAACGGCCAGATCGAGTCCGGGGACAGGCCGGAGGAGGAATGATCAGGTGGCCGTCACGGCCTTGCAGCTCACCTGCTGACCGGGCGCGGCGGTGGCCTTGGCGAGCTCCTTGATCCCGTCGAGCAGGATCCGGCACGTCAGCACCTGATCACCTTTGGGCGTCGCGGAAACCTCGGCCTTCTCGCCGTAGTTGATCACGGCCTCGTACGTCCACGGCAGCGGCTTCGAGACCGTGACCGTCCGCGGCGCTTCCTTGCGGTACCGGTCAGGCGACTCGGTGTACGTCACGTCGACGGCCGTCTCGGCGGGCTGGGCCTGGACCTCGTAGGTGATCGCCCAGGCCTTGCCGATCAGCGTGTTCCAGCCGCCGAACGAGTTGACCAGGACGACGGTCCCGCCACCGACGACCGCCACGACGCCGAGCACCACGAGCAATGTCTTCACGGCGCATACGCTATTCGGGTGAACGATGCGCTCGCATCATTCGGTGGGGTGACCGGCGTGTCATTCCCCGGGACGAGCGCTGGGCGGTCCGATGACCGAGGAACACGCGCACGCCCGAGATCATGACGCTTACGCCGTTGAGCTGTCACGATGTGCGCGTGCCCTTCTACCTGCGTCCCGGCGTCTACGTCGAGGAGACGGAGGCGGACTCCTTCAAGAGTCCGCGGCTGCGCCGTCCCTACGAGCCGTCGCGGCCGCTGAAGCCGGGCATTCCCGCCAAGTGGCTGGCCGAACACTCGGTCGCCGCGTTCATCGGCCGCGTGTCCAGAGGGGAGCACACCGAACCGGCGTTCGTGACGAGCTGGAACGCGTACGTCCGCCAGTTCTACGAAGAGAACAGGCACATGCCGCGTGCCGTGCAGGGCTTCTTCGAGAACGGCGGCACGGGGTGCTGGATCGTTCCGACCGATGACGTCCGCGAGGCCTCCTCGATGCTGGAGCGCATCGAGGACGTCTCCACCGTGTGCATGCCGGACCTGCCCGAGGACGACGAGCTCGCGCACGTGGCGCGGATGATCCTCATGGCGCACTGCGAGTTGATGGGTGACCGCATCGCGCTCTTCGACCCGCCGCAGGGGCTCAGCGCGGAGCAGGTCAGGGACTGGCGGACCAAGCGCGGCTACGACTCGAAGTTCGCGGCGCTCTACTTCCCGTGGCTGCGGGTCTTCGACCGCACCGGTCTGGTGTCCGTGCCGCCGTGCGGTCACGTCGCGGGTGCCTTCGCGCGGTCCGATCTGCTGCGCGGGCCGCACCGCCAGGCCGCGAACCTCGAACTACGGGGTGTCCTCGGGCTGGAGCTGGACCTCATGAAGATGGAGCAGGACATCCTCCATCCCTGGGGCATCAACTGCGTGGTCTCCATGGCGAGCGGCATCCGGGTGTGGGGTGCGCGCACGCTGACGAGCGAGCCGGAGTGGCGGCAGCTGAACCGTCGGCGGCTGATGAACTTCATCGGCCGCAACATCGTTTCGGGCACGAGCTGGGTGATCTTCGAGAACGCCCGCGACGAAGGGCTGCTCCAGCGGATCGAAGGTGCCCTGGACGAGTTCTTCGGACTGTTGTGGCGGGCGGGTGTGCTGGAGGGCGATACAGCGGCCGAGGCCTACTCCGTGCGCTGCGACGACGCCGCGAACCCTGCCGAGAGCAGGGACGCGAACCAGATCGTCGCCGAGTGCGGCATCACCGTCGGGCAAGCGCAGTCGTTCTTCCGGGTGGTCTACTACCTCGGCTGAACCTCGATCCCGCGTTCGGCCAGCCCGAAGACGGCTGCCGGTGTGCCGATGCTGGACAGGGCGCGGACGGCCAGCTCCTGTACCTGCTGGTCGGGCAGGGAGACGAGCTCCAGCAGCCACGGCACGGCCTCGCCGCCGATCCAGCGCAGCGCCAGCTGCAGCGGGTAGTGCACGTCCGGGTCGTTCACCAGCGGAGCCAGCAACGGCAACATCTCCGCGCCGATCTTCCCGATGCTGCGCGCGGCCACGAGACGGACGGCGTTGTCGTCGTCCTCGAGCAGCTGCACCAAGGCGGCGTTCACCGCGGGAGAAGGCCAGGCCTGGAACGCGGCTGCCATCGCCCTGCGCGTGGGCACGTCCGCGTGCTGGAGCATCGACAGGGCGTGGCCGACTGAGTCCTCCATCAGCAAGGCGACCGCGGCCTCGTGCGCCGGTCCCTCGAGTTCGAGGATGTCGTGGAACGACCCCGGCCACGTTCCCAAGGCGTCCATCGCCCTGAGCCACACCCGTGGACGTTCGTCGTGCAACGCGGCCACCAGTGCACGGGTGCCCGCATCGCCGAGCCTGCTCAGAGCCCGTGCCGCGGCTACCCGCCCCTCGCTCGGCCGTGGCGACGTGAGGACGGCCTGCAACGGCGCCACCGCAGCATCACCGTGCCGCACCAACGCGTCGGCGGCGTCCGGCAGCTGACCGATCAACTCTTCGACCGGATCGGCGTGCCCCAACGTGTCCAGCGCGTCCCGCACCCGCCACGCCACGTCGGCGTCCAGGTCGTCCCGCGCCGCCAGCAACGCCGGGATCGCGCGCTCGTCCAGCGTGCCCAGCACCTCGGTGGCCGCCGCCCGCACGCTCGCGCTCTGGTCGCGCAGGGCGCTGATCAGCGGTTCGGGTGCGTCGGCGCAGATCGCCTGCAGGGCGCGGAGTGCGTCGGTGCGCACGCGGAAGTCGTTGTCGCGCATGGCGAGCAGCAACGGGCTCACCGCCGCCTCGCCGAACGCGCCGAGCGTGCCGATCGCCTGCCAGCGGATGTCGACGTCGGCGTCGCTCGCGGCGGCCGCGAGGATCGACTGGGCCTCGGCACCGCCGATGGCGCGCAGGCCGCCGTTCGCGAGGGAACGCACTCGGTCGTCGGGGTCGTGCAACGCGCGGCCGAGTGCGGGGACGACCTGGGGGTCCGTGGTCTGCCGCAACGCGCTCAGCGCGGCGAGCCGGACGTCGGCTGACGGGTGGTGTGCCGCGGCCTCGGTCAGGCCGGTGATCGACGCCGGGGCGAGCCTCGCGAGGGCTGCCGCCGCGGCTGTTCGCACCGCCGGTGTGCCGGTGAGCATGGCGTCGAGCAGTTCCGGCACCACGTACACACCGATGACGCAGAGGCGGTCGGCGATGTTCTGCCGCCGGTAGCCCTCCAGCGCGGGTGAGGTGAACTCCGCCAGCAGACGTTCGTGCTCCGGCCTGATGAACTGCTCCAGCTCCGGGTCGAGGGTGGGCTGGAGGCGGGCGATCATCTCGTACACCGGTTCGAGGCGTTCGTGTTGCCACAGGTAGGCGTCCGCACGGCCGGCCTCGACCCATTCCCGTGCGGCGGCGCGAACCCGGCGCAGCAGGACGAGGTCGTCCTGGGCCAGCTCGATCCACTGGCGCAGGCGGCCCCAGCTGCCGAACAACGCCTCGTGCGCCGCCGACACCACCGGTTCCTGGCCGGCGTCCGCGCTGCGCACCAGCAACCTGGCTTCGACGAAGACGTCGATGAGCCGCTCGGCGCACGGGTCCATGACCACAGTGGACAGTGGGGCGCGGCGCCTGGCGACGTGACCGTGTTCGTCGATGTCGACGAGCTCGCGGAACACGGCGTCGAAGGTGGCGCGGGTGGCGTCGTCGAGCTTGCGCTGGAACACGTCCTCGGCTCGGGTGCCGATCGCGCCCGCGACGCCGCCGAGCCGTTCGTACGCGCTGTGGGTGAGCGTGCCGGGGCAGACGCGGTGCAGCTCGTCGAGCGTGTACGCGAGCAGGGGGAGCGTGCCGGGTTGCTTGCCCGCGTCGTCCAGGATCCGGCCGGGCAGTCCCTCGTCGAACTCCAGGCCGGCGCGCTCGGCGGGTCTGGTGATCATGTCGACCAGGGTGTCGGTCGGGGTCGACAGCGGGAACTGGCCGGTCTCCAGCAGCTTCGCGAGCGCGGGGATCTCCAGGCACCGGTGGTAGAAGTCCGATCGGACGGTGGCCACGACGTGGGCGGGGCCGGGGTTGGAGAGCAGGGCCACGAACGGCTCGACGTGATCGGGTGCGACGGTGGTGAAGAGCTCCTCGAACTGGTCGACGAAGATCAGCGTCTCTCCGTCGAGGTGCGAGGCGAGATCACCCCGCTCCAGCTCGCGCGCCACCTCGCGCGGGATGCCGCCGAGCTTCGCGGCCAGCGCGAGGAACGGGTTGTCGCCCAGCTCGCCGGGCGTGAACCGCGGCCCGATCCACTGCTTCCCGTTGTGCTCGGGCACGGTCCACCCGCGCGCGGCCAGCCGGGGGATCAGCCCCGCGCCCACCAGCGAGGACTTCCCGGAACCGCTGGCGCCGACCACCGCCACGAACCGGCTGGCGTCGACCCGGCTGACCAGCTCGTCGGTCTCGCGGCCGCGTCCGAAGTAGATCGGCGCGTCCTTCGGCGTGAACGACCGCAGTCCGGGAAACGGCGACCCCTGCCACCGCGGACCCGTGTCCTTCCCGGCCGGTCCGACGACCAGCCGGTGCAGCACCTCGCGCAGGTCGGTGGTGAGCTCGTCGCGGAAGTGCTCGGGAGCCGTGTACTCCTTGTACCCGCGCAGGATCGCGCCGGTCGCGGGGTCCTTCAACCGCGCGAAGAAGTCCTGCACCAGGTCGTACTGACGCTCCTTGTCCGCGCGCTCCGGGTCGGAGAGTTTGATCGACACCTCGGTCGTGCGCCGGTAGAGCAGCACCTGGCCGCTGCCGCTCACGCCGTCCTCGAACTCCCACTCGGTGCCCGACGCGTACGGCTGACCGTCGGCCCGCTGGTAGTCGGGGAACGGCAGCGGAGTGCCCATCCGCGCCCAGAACAGCACCACGACCACGTCGCAGTCCCGCGGCCGTGGGAGGCCGCTGTCGATCGAGGCCTGCGGGGTGCGCGTGGCGAGGATCGGGGCGCCGGCGCCGGGCTTGTCCCACGCGACGACCTCGAGCGCCACCCGTCCGCGCAACGCCGGCTCGTACGGGAGCCGGTCGAGCACTTCCAGGGCGATCGCGCGTTCGTCAGCGACGTCCCCCGGGGAGGACAGGAACACACGGATCCGCTGCACCTGCCCAGGGTAGGCCGATCAACCGGGCAGGAGGCGGATTGCGGGTTCGAGGTGGGTGGTGGCGGCGTGGAGGTGTCCGGGTTGGACGGCTGGCGTGTTGCCGTTGGTGTGAGCGGTAGGCGGGTTGTGGGTTCGGGGCGTCGGAAGCGGCGGCGTTGGCAAACCCGACTGGCACCCCGTCACCGAGTCACTTCAGCAGCAGCCGCACCGTCAGCTCGAGCCGGTTCGCGACATCGGTCGCCGTGGCCCGCCGCGTCACCCAGGCGACCAGGTTCGACAGCCACACGTCGCCGATCACCCGCGCGATCGCCTTCTGCTCGTCCGTCGGCGCGTCGTCGCTCATCGCCTTGGTGAACATGCTCTCCATGAGCCACGCGACGCGGTCGACCTCGGCGCCCGCGGAGGCGTCGGCGAAGGTGAACGCGCGCGTCATCGCCTCGGTGAGGTGCGGGTTGCGCTGCAGGCCCCTGGTGATGCGGCCGAGCACGAACAGCACGCGCTCGTAGGCGCTGTCGCCGGGGACCGTGGTGCGGTCCATCTTCTCCTGCGCGCGCTCCAGCTCCACGGCGAGGCTGGACACGAGCAGGTGGACCTTCGACGGGAAGTAGCGGTACAACGTGCCCAGCGCGACGTCCGCCCTGTCCGCGACCGCGCGCATCTGGACGGCGTCGAACCCGCCCTTGGACGCCAGCGCGATGGTCGCGTCGACGATCCGCTTGCGACGCTCGCGCTGGGCGACGGAGCTGAGCTCCTCGCCCGCCATGAGTGCGTCGGTGCGCGACTTCGAAGGTGACACGGAGATGATCCTCCTGGAACGTGTTGCAGCTGCCTCCTCATCGTACTAGATCGGTTTCCCAGCCATGATCTGTTGCCCGAATTAGAACACGTTCTATAAACTCCTTCACGTATTGGAGGAGGCCGCATGCCGATCGCCACGACCGGGGAACAACGAGCGTTGCGGGACAGCGTGGACGCGGCCAAGGGCGAGTGGGCTGATCTCGTCCGGGTCGGGTTCTTCGAGGTGACGCGGGAAGGCGGCACGGTCGCCGATCTCGCGGTGATGCTGGAGCGGGCCGCCGAGAACCTCGTGCCGGGGCCGTTGCTGCCCACGGCGCTGGTGTCCGTGCTGGTCCCGGACTTCGACGGGGTCGCGGGGTTCGGGTTCTCGCCGGAGCACGTGGTGGGCGCGGCGGAGGCGACGCACGTGCTGGTCAAAACGGACTCGTGGCGGCTCGTTCCCGCTGGTCAGGTGACCGAGCTTCAGCCCGTGGACCTGTCCCGTTCGCTCGGTTCGGTGGTGGTCACCGAGCCCGGCGTCGAGATCGCCGATCCGACCGACCTCGCGGTGACGCTGATGGCGGCCGAGGCGAGCGGGGTGGCGGCGTGGTGTCTGAACACCGCCGTCGAGTACGCGAAACAACGTCAGCAGTTCGGGCGTGTCATCGGGTCGTTCCAGGCCGTGAAGCACCTGTGCGTGGAAATGCTGTGCCGCGCGGAGCAGGCGAGCTCGGTCGCGTGGGACGCGGCCAGTTCCGTCGGCGAGGACGAGCACCCGCTGGCCGCGGCGGTGGCGGCCGCCGTGGCGTTCGACGCGGCTGTGCGCAACGCCAAGGACTGCATCCAGGTGCTGGGCGGCATCGGCTTCACCTGGGAACACGACGCGCACCGCTACCTGCGCCGGGCGCTGGCGTTGCAACAGCTCGCGGGCGGTGTCGCGCGGTGGCGCCGACGGGTCGCCGAGCTGGCGCTGGCCGGGGCGCGCAGGTCCCACAACGTCCAGATCGAGTCCGATCCCGAGGTGCGGGCGTTCGCGGAGGAGATCGCCGCGCTGGACCCCGCCGCGCAACGGGAACGGCTGGCGGACAGCGGTTTCCTCGTGCCGCACTGGCCCCGGCCGTACGGGCTGGACGCCGGACCGGCGCGGCAGATGGTGATCGACGACGAGTTCGCCCGCGCCGGTGTGCGCAGGCCCGACCTGATCATCGGGGGCTGGGCCGGGCCGACGATCCTGCGTCACGGCACCGCCGAGCAGCAGGAACGGTTCGTGCGCCCGACGTTGAGCGGCGAGATCACCTGGTGCCAGCTGTTCAGCGAACCGGAGGCCGGTTCGGACCTCGCGTCGTTGCGCACCAAGGCTCACCAGGTCGACGGCGGCTGGCGGCTCACCGGTCAGAAGGTGTGGACGTCGCTCGCGCACCAGGCCGACTGGGCGATCTGCCTGGCCCGCACGGACTCCTCGGTGCCCAAGCACAAGGGCATCACGTACTTCCTCGTCGACATGCGGTCGCAGGGTGTCGAGGTGAGGCCGTTGCGGGAGATCACCGGCGACGCGCGGTTCAACGAGGTGTTCCTGGACGACGTGTTCGTGCCGGACGACTGCGTGGTCGGCGAGGTGAACGACGGCTGGCGGCTCGCCCGCACGACGCTCGCCAACGAGCGGGTGGCGATGGGTCGCGGTTCGTCGCTGGGCGAGGCACTGGAACAGGTTCTGAAATCTCCGGCCGCCGCGGATCACGCGGAACGGCTCGGGGCGCTCGTCGCGGAAGGTCTCGCGGTGTCGGTGCTGGACCTGCGGGCGAACCTGCGGGTGCTGAGCGGGCAGGAGCCGGGCGCGGAGTCCAGTGTGCGCAAGCTCGTCGGAGTGCGGCACCGGCAGGACGTCGCCGAGTTCGCCGTGGAGCTGCTCGGTCCGGACGCCGCCGTCGACGGCGAGCTGGTCCACGAGTTCCTGCTGACGCGGTGCCTGAGCATCGCGGGAGGGACGACACAGGTGTTGATGAACCTCGCCGGAGAACGGATTCTCGGTCTACCCAGGGAGTCTTGATGGATTTCGAGCTCGACGACACCCAGCGGGAGATCGCCCGGCTGGCGGCCGACGTGCTGGGCAGGGAGAGCGACACCCCCTGGAAGGCCTTGGGGGAAGCGGGATTGCTGTCCCTCGCCGTTCCGGAACGACTTGGCGGTGATGGACTCGGTGTGCTGGAGACAGCCGTGCTGCTCACCGAGGTCGGACGGCGGGCGGCGGACGTTCCGGCGCTGGCGACCCTCGCGCTGGGCGTGCTGCCGATCGTCCGGCACGGGACTCCGGAGCAGCAGGACACCTTGCTGCCACTGGTGACCGAACAGCACGCGGTGCTGACCGCGGCGCTGAGCGAACCGTCGGCACCACTGCCGGCCACCCCGAGCACCACGGCCGGGCCGGACGGGATCACCGGCGTGAAGATCAACGTGCCGCACGCCGGTGAGGCGCGACGAATTCTCGTCAGCACCGACAGCGGAGTTTTCGTCGTTGATCCCGCACAACCAGGTGTGTCCACATCGGACGGAACAGTGCGTTTCGAAGGCGCTCGCGGTGAAGAGCTGAAGGGCTCGGCCGCTGACCTGCGCCGGTTCGCCCTCGCCGGTGCCTGCGCGGTCGCGGACGGTGTTCTCGCCGGCGCGCTCGACCTCACCGTGCGGCACGTCGGCACCCGTCACCAGTTCGGCAAGCCGCTGGCGACCTTCCAAGCAGCGGCGTCTCAGGTCGCGGACGTCTACATCGCCGCCCGCACGCTGCACCTCGCCACCCTGGCGGCCTGCTGGAGCCTCGACGACAACGATCTCGACACCGCCGCCTACTGGCTCGCGGCCGAGGCGCTGCCCGCCGTCCACACGTGCCACCACCTGCACGGCGGACTCGGCCTCGACATCACCTACCCGATGCACCGGTACTACGGCATGGCCAAGGAGCTGACGCGGTTCGTCGGCGGAGTGGAGCACCGCTTGGGGGCCATCGATGTTCATTGACCTCACCGCCGAACAGCGAAAGCTGCGGGACGAGCTGCGCGAGTACTTCGCGAACCTCATGTCCGACGCGGAACGCGAGGCGATGCTGACCGAACGCCACGGCACGACCTACCGGGAGCTCGTGCGCAGGCTCGGCCGCGACGGACGGCTAGGCGTCGGCTGGCCGCGGGAGTACGGCGGCAAGGGCTTCGGGCCGGTCGAGCAGCAGATCTTCGTCAACGAGGCGGCGCGCGCGGACGTCCCCCTGCCGTACGTGACGCTGCAGACCGTCGGACCGACGTTGCAGGCGTTCGGAACGCAGGAGCAGAAGGACTTCTTCCTGCCGCGCATCCTCGCGGGCGACCTCCACTTCGCCATCGGCTACACCGAGCCGGACGCGGGCACGGACCTCGCCGCGTTGCGCACCAAGGCCGTCCGGGAAGACGATCACTACGTCGTCAACGGCCAGAAGACGTTCACGACGGGCGGGCACGACGCCGACTACGTGTGGCTGGCCTGCCGCACCGGCACGCCCGACTCGCGGCACAAGGGCATCACGATCCTGATCGTGGACACGAAGGATCCCGGCTACTCGTGGACGCCCATCATCACGTGCGACGGCGCGCACCACGTCAACGCCACCTACTACAACGACGTCCATGTGCCCGAAGGTAGGCGCGTCGGCGAGGAGAACAAGGGCTGGCGGCTGATCACCACCCAGCTCAACCACGAACGCGTCATGCTCGGCCCGTCCGGACGAGTCGGTGTGCTGATCGAACGGGTTCACGGCTGGGCCGCCGAACGGAAGTTGCTCGACGAACCGGACGTGCGACGGGCGTTGGCCGAGGCGAAAGCGGTGCACCGCGTGAACGAGCTGCTCAACTGGCAGGTCGCTTCGGGCGAGGTCGAGGTGGCGGACGCCAGCGCCACCAAGGTGTTCGCCGCGGACCGCACACAGCGCGTCGGCAGACTGCTGGAGGAGCTGGTCGGACGTCACGGCGGCGACGCGGAGCTCGTCCGGTGGCTGGACGTGCAGGCACGGCGCAACCTCGTGCTGACGTTCGGCGGCGGAGTGAACGAGATCCAGCGCGAGCTGATCGCGAACATCGGGCTCGGTCTGCCACGGGTGGTGCGATGATCGACATCGAGAAGGAGGCCGCGCGCATCGCCGAACGGGGCGAGTCGGCACCACGGCTCGCGCGCGACCCGGTCAACCTGCCGATGATCAACAACTGGCTGGAGGCCATCGGCGACCAGCACCCCGGCTACACCGAGGTCGCGCCGCCCGCGATGGTCCAGGTGTGGACGATGGGCGGTCTGCACGGCCAGCGCAGCGCGGACGACCCATTGGGCGCGATGATGGCGATCCTCGACGAGGCCGGGTACACGTCGGTGGTCGCGACCAACAGCGACCAGACCTACCACCGGTACCTCAAGATCGGCGAGCACCTGTCGGTGACGTCGACGCTGGAGGACGTGACCGGGCCGAAGAGGACCGGGCTGGGCGAAGGCTGGTTCGTGACCACCAGGAGCACCTGGTACGTCGGCGACGAACCGGTGGCGGAGATGCGGTTCCGGGTGCTGAAGTTCCGCCCCGCCGGCCAACCCGCCTCCGCGCCCGAAGCTCCCGCGGCGCAACCGGAAGCCCCCAAGACCCATGTCATCCGGCCCTCCGTCAACCGCGACACCGAGTACTTCTGGGAAGGCTGCCGGCAGGGCGAGCTCCGCATCCAGCGGTGCGGCGGCTGCGGCCTCCTGCGCCACCCGCCGGGCCCGATGTGCCCGGAATGCGGTGCCACCAAACCGAAGTACCTCGTCTCGGACGGACGCGGCGTGGTCTACAGCTACGTCGTGCACCACCACCCGCAGGTGCCGGGCAAGCAGACCCCGTTCGTCATCGCCCTGGTCGAGCTCGACGAGGGTGTGCGGATGCTGGGCGAGCTCGACGGCGAGCCGAGCATCGGGCAACGGGTCGAGGTCGTGTTCACGAAGGTCGACGACGAACTGACGATGCCGAGCTGGAGGACCTGTGCGGATCGGTGATTCGCTGCCCGAGTGGCACGTCGAGGCCACGCCCACGTTCGTGATCAGCACGGCGATCGCCACGCGCGACTTCCAGGACGTGCACCACGACCGGGACCTCGCGATCCAGCGCGGGTCGAAGGACATCTTCATCAACATCCTGACGACGACCGGGCTGGTGCAGCGCTACGTCACGGACTGGGCGGGCCCGGAGGCGTTGGTGCGTCAGGTGAACATCAGGCTCGGCGCGCCGTGTTTCGCCTACGACACGTTGAAGTTCTTCGGCCAGGTGGTGGAACGCGAGGAGCAGGACCTGACCATCGAGGTGGTCGGCAGGACCGCTCACGGCGACCACGTCACCGGAACCGTGAAGATCGAGGTGCCCGCGTGAACGCCGCGATCGTCGGAATCGGCGCGACCGACTTCTCCAAGAACTCCGGCCGCAGCGAGCTCCAGCTGGCGGCCGAGGCCGTCAGAGCGGCCCTCGACGACGCCGGGCTCACACCGTCCGATGTGGACGGCTTGGTCAGCTTCACCATGGACACCAACGCCGAGATCGCGGTCGCGCGGGAGCTCGGCATCCCGGAGCTGACGTTCTTCAGCCGCGTCCACTACGGCGGCGGGGCGGCGTGCGCGACCGTGCAGCAGGCGGCGATGGCCGTCGAGACCGGTGCGGCGAAGGTCGTCGTCTGCTACCGGGCGTTCAACGAACGCTCCGGCCACCGGTTCGGCCAGGTGCAGACCGCGGCCGCGGCGAACATCGACAACAGCTGGTCGTACCCGATGGGCCTGGGCACCCCGGCCGCGATGGTCGCCATGTTCGCCCGCCGCTACATGCACGAGTACGGGGCCACCAGCGAGGACTTCGGCCGGGTCGCCGTGCTCGACCGCAAGCACGCCGCCACGAACCCGCACGCGTGGTTCCACAACCGGCCGATCACCCTCGAGGACCACCAGAACTCGCGGTGGATCGCCGAACCGCTCCACCTCCTCGACTGCTGTCAGGAGACCGACGGGGGAGTGGCGCTCGTGGTCACGTCCCGGGAACGCGCCCGCGATCTCCCGAACAAGCCCGCGCACGTCAAGGCCGCCACGCAGGGCAGCAGCGTCGACCAGTTCACGATGACGAGCTACTACCGCGACGACCTGACCGGCCTGCCGGAGATGGGCGTGGTGGCGCGCGGCCTGTGGGAGAGGTCCGGCATCGGTCCGTCCGATGTGGACGTGGCCGTGCTCTACGACCACTTCACGCCGTTCGTGCTGGTCCAGCTGGAGGAACTGGGCTTCTGCGGCAAGGGCGAGGCCAAGGACTTCGTCGCGTCCGGTGCGTTGGAGCTGGACGGCGCGTTGCCGCTCAACCCGCACGGCGGCCAGCTCGGCGAGGCCTACCTGCACGGTATGAACGGTATCGCCGAGGGCGTGCGCCAGGTGCGGGGCACGGCGGTGAACCAGGTCGGAGACGTCGAGCACGTCCTGGTCACCGCGGGCACCGGCGTGCCGACCAGCGGGCTGGTGCTGGCGCGATAATCGAACCGGTTCGACCACGGTCGCTTTCGTTCGATGCGAGTGTCTTGCTGAGCGCCGTCAACTGCGGGATGTTGTGCAGTTGACGGTACTCAGCCCCAGCCCTTGGGTTTGACGAACCGGTTCGACCCAGGGCGCGCCAGGGAAGGCATCGACAGCCATGAAAGGTCGATTAGGCCGCTCCACCACCGCCGTTGCGGCGGCACTCGTGCTCGCCACCGCCCTCGCTGTTCCTGCAGAGCCGAGCGCACGCGCGGCGGGATCCGGTCCGTGCGACATCTACGCCACCGGTGGTACGCCGTGTGTGGCCGCGCACAGCACCACGAGAGCGTTGTACGGCAACTACAACGGTCCGCTCTATCAGGTCAGGCGGTCGGACAACACCACCCGGGACATCGGTGTGCTCAGCGCGGGCGGTGTCGCCGACAGCGCCGCCCAGGACGCGTTCTGCGCCACCGCGACCTGTCTCATCAGCGTCATCTACGACCAGTCCGGTCGCGGTAACCACCTCACCCAGGCGCCACCGGGCGGGTTCCCCGGCCCCGAGCCCGGCGGATGGGACAGGCTCGCCGACGCGAAGGCAGCGCCGGTGACGGTCGGCGGCCAGAAGGCCTACGGCGTCCGCATCACGCCGGGCACCGGCTACCGCAACAACAAGACGAACGGCGTCGCGACCGGTGACCAGCCGGAGGGCATCTACGCCGTCGTCGACGGCCAGCACTACAACCAGTGGTGCTGCTTCGACTACGGCAACGCGCAGACGACCAACACCGCCGACAGGCCCGCGATCATGGAGACCGTCTACTTCGGATCCAGCAAGCAGTGGGGCTACGGCGACGGTCCCGGCCCTTGGGTCATGGCCGATCTGGAGTGGGGCCTGTTCTCCGGTGTGAACGCCGGTTACAACAGGAACCCGACGATCAACCACCGCTTCGTGACGGCGATCGTCAAGGGCGAGCCGAACCACTGGGCGATCCGCGGCGGCAACGCGCAGTCGGGCAGCCTGTCGACCATGTTCGACGGTCCGCGGCCGCAGGGCTACCACCCGATGAGGAAGCAGGGCGCGATCCTCCTCGGCATCGGCGGTGACAACAGCGTCACCGGCGCCGGCACGTTCTTCGAGGGCGTGCTCACCTCCGGCTACCCGACGAACGCCACCGAGGACGCGGTGCAGGCCAACATCACCGCGGCCGCCTACGCACCCGTCGCCTCGCAGCCGGGCAGGCAGATCGTCGGCAGCCAGTCCAACCGGTGCGTCGACGTGCCTGCCACCACCAACGGCACCCAGGTGCAACTGGCGGACTGCCAGAGCGCCGACCGTCAGCGCTGGACCTACACGGCGGACAAGAGGCTGCAGGTCTTCGGCAACAAGTGCCTCGACGCCAACGGTCAGGGCACCGCCAACGGCACCCAGGTGATCATCTGGGACTGCCACGGCGGTGCGAACCAGCAGTGGAACGTCAACTCGAACGGCACCATCTCCGGCGTGCAGTCAGGCCGGTGCCTGGACGCCAACGCCGGTGGCACCGCCAACGGCACGAAGCTGATTCTCTGGGACTGCCACGGCGGCACCAACCAGCAGTGGGCTATGCGAGGCTGAGCACCGCGTCAGCGAGCACGGGACGGTCCCCGGCCGAGGTCGTGAGCACGAGCCGCGGACCGTCCCGCCACACCCGAGTCGTCAGCGTTTCGCCGGGGTAGACGACACCGGCGAACTTCGCGCCGAACGACAGCACCTGCTCCGGCCCGTCGAGCACCGCGTCGATCACCGCCTTGCACACCACGCCGTACGTGCACAGGCCGTGCAGGATCGGCTGGTCGAACCCGGCCAGGCGGGCGAACTCCGGATCGGCGTGCAGCGGGTTCCGGTCACCGCACAACCGGTAGAGGTAGGCCTGCTGGGGCAACGTCGGCGTCTCGATCACGAAGTCGGGCTCGCGCTCCGGCACCTCCACCTTGCCCGACGGGCCACGATCGCCGCCGAACCCGCCCTCGCCGCGGGCGAAGATGCTGGACCGGGTCGTGTACAGGGCGGTCCCGTCCGGCGTCACGGCCGTCGACTCCTGCACGATCACCGCGGCTTTCCCCTTGTCCCACACGTCCGCGATCCGCGTCCGCAGCACCGCCTCGCCCTCGGACGGCAGCGGGCCGTGCACGGTGATCTCCTGCGTCCCGTGCAGCACCCGAGCCAGGTCGATGTCGACACCGGGGAACGACACGACGGGGGCAGCGGTCTCGTGGAACCGGGGCGCGACGACACCGAACGTCGGCAGCACCCGCAGTCCCTGCTCGTAGACGTACCGGAGTTCCGTCGCGCCCAGCGCCAGGTGGTAGAGCAGCACGTCGGACTGCGTCCAGGCGAACTTGATCTCGGGGAGTTCGGCCCCCACAGCGACGGCCGGGTCGATCGGCATCAGGCGCCCCTCACTCGTAGGTGATCTTCACGGTGTCGGTGACCGGAACCGACTGGCACGCCAGCACGATGCCGTCGGCGATGTCCTCGGGATCGAGCACGTCGTTGTTGAGCATCTTGACCTCGCCGTCGACGAGCCGGCACGCGCACGCGCTGCACGCACCCTCACGGCACGAGTACGGCGCGTCGAGTCCCTTCTCCAGCAACAGGTCGAGCAGCTTCTGCCGCGCGGGCCACGGAAACCGGTGCCGCTCACCGTCCAGCGACACCTCGACCACGGCGTCCGGCCGGTCGTCCGCCACGGCCACGACCTCGGAGAACGGATCGCTGGACAGGGACACGAACTTCTCGACGTGCACGACCGGAACGTCGTGCAGCGCCTTGCGCGCGGCCTCCATGAACGGCGCGGGCCCGCACACGAACGCCTCGTCGCAGGTCCGCACGAACGCCCGCAACCCCGCCACGTGCGGCAGTCCCTGCACCGACTCCAGCCAGTGCACGACGGTCAGCCGGTCCGGATGCGCGCGAGCGAGTTCGTCGAGCTCACGAGCGAAGATCACGGAGGCCTCGTCGCGGTTGGCGTACACCAGGAACACGCGGCCGGAGCCCTGACCGAGCACCGCCCTGATGATCGACATGACCGGCGTGATCCCGCTGCCCGCCGCGAACGCGAGCAACGAGGAGTCCAGCGACGACGGCGTGAAGACCCCGGCCGGCGCCAGCACGTCGAGCTCCGCGCCCACCTCGACCGAGGAGCACATCCACACCGAGCCGTACCCGTCCGGCGTGCGCTTGACCGTGATCTTCAACGGCTCACCCGGCGCGCTGGACAGGGAGTAGCAGCGCGCGACGTCACCCGCCCGCACGGTCAGGAACTGGCCGGGCTTCACCGCGAAGTCCGCCCCGGACAACACGAAGGAGCGCGCGTCGGCGGTCTCCTCGATCACGGCGTCGACCCGCAGCCGGTGCACCTCAGCCATCGGCGACCTCCAGCGTTCCCTCGCGAACCGCCTTCTCGATGCTGTCCCGCAGCCGCAGACAGGTCGGCACGAAAGCGGACCTCGGACCGCAGATCTCCGGGCAGTCGCGGGTGTCGGACAGCCACTGCACGCTGGTGTGCTGCGGGCTGTTCTTCTTCACCAGCACCCGGTTGCCGCAGTCGCACCGGACCGGCACCATCCCGCCGACCAGGAACTCGTCGCGCTCGTTCACGTCGCCTGCTCCTGAGGTGCCGGTTGCTTCCTGGCCAGGTTCTCGGCGACCTCCTTCTCCCAGACCTCGACCGCACGAGAGGTGTCGACCTCGAACTCGAAGCGCCGCACCATGTCGTCGGTGACGTCCTCGACGTCGACGTAGAACTGCTCGTACCAGCGCCGCAGCTGGTAGACCGGCCCGTCCTCCTCGCACAGCAACGGGTTGTCGATGCGCGACTTGTTCTGCCAGATCTCCACGTCCTGCAGGAACCCGACGCCGATGCCGCGCGCGAACTTGGCCGCGATCTTGTCCGCGTGCACGTCGTCGACGCCCGGCAGCTTCTTCACGATCGCGCCCCACTGGAGCTTGAACGACGTCGGCGAGATCGGGTAGTGGCAGTTGATCAGCACCGTCTCGATCTCGATGCCCTTGTAGTCGTTCCACAGGTAGTCGATCATGTACGACGGCCCGTAGTACGAGGCCTCCGACCGGACTTCCACGTCACCGGTGTAGTTCGAGCCCATCGCGACGTCCGGGCGTCCGCGCGTGGTGAGGTACTGCGAGGCGATGTGGCCCTCCATCACGTTCTTGAAGTACGTCGGGAACGCGAAGTGGATGTAGAAGAAGTGGGCCATGTCCACGACGTTGTCGATGATCTCGCGGCAGTTCGCGTTGTCGATCACCACCGAGTCCCACGTCCAGTTGCTCCACTCGTTGCTGAACGCCGCCTCGATGCGGGGAATCGTCACGTGCTCCGGCGGCGGGTTGCCCTGCGGGTCGTTCCACACGAAGAGCTGCTTGTTCTCCTCCAGCGTGATCCACGACCGCGTGCGCGCCCGCAACGGAACCCTTTTGGCGTAAGGGATGTCGACGCACCGGCCGTTGCCCGCCCAGCGCCAGTCGTGGAACGGGCAGGCGATGGTGCTGCCCTTGACCGTGCCCTGGGTGAGGTCGCCGCCCATGTGCCGGCAGTACCCGTCGAGCACGTTGATCTTGCCGTCCTCGCTCGCGAACACGACGAGCTTGGTGCCGAACGCCTCCACGGCGTGGGGTTCGCCGTCGCGGAAGCTCTCGGCCAGGCCGAGGCAGTGCCAGCCGCGTGCGAACCGCGCCGGAGGTGCGCCGGTGTCGATCGTCCGCACGGTGTCCTGCGTCATCGCGTTCCTCCAGAGATGTCGAGGCCGGCGAGATAACCGAACGTCATCGCCGGTCCGAGGGTGGCGCCCGCTCCCGCGTAGGTGTGTCCCATGACGGACGCGCTGGTGTTGCCCGCCGCGTACAGGCCTTCGATCACCGAACCGTCCTCGCGCAGCACCCGCGCTCGGGTGTCGGTGCGCAGACCGCCCTTGGTGCCGAGGTCGCCGGGTACGATCTTCACCGCGTGGAACGGCCCGGTCGTGAGCGGCGCGAGGTTGGGGTTCGGGTGGTTGCGGGGATCGCCGTAGTAGCGGTCGTACGCGCTGTCGCCGCGGCGGAAGTCGGAGTCCTTGCCGTCGTAGGCGAGCGTGTTGAACCGCCGGACGGTGTCGATGAGCTCGGGCAGGTCGGCCTCTTGGGCGAGTTCTTCGAGGCTGGGGGCGGTGAGTACGACGTCGCGCCAGCGCCGGGGGAGCGGGCGGCGCGGCGGGAGGCCGCAGAACGGGTAGCGGCTGCGGTAGGTGTGGTCGAAGACGAGCCAGGTGTCGCCGGTCATCGCGTTGACCACGTCGATGTAGGGCGCTGCCTCGTTGACGAACCTGCGGCCGGTCTTGTCCACGAGCAGGCAGCCGGGCAGGGAGCGTTCGGCGAGCAGGAAGTACGGGCCGCGCGGCAACGGGACCGACGGGCCCCACCACGCGTCGTCCATCAGGCCGACCGCCGCGCCCGCCCTGATGCCGGCCTCGATGCCGTCGCCGGTGTTGGCGCTGGCGCCGACCGTCCACTCGGTACCGATGTCCTGGTGCTGTTTGCGCAGGCGTTCGTTGTGCTCGAACCCGCCCGCGGCCAGCACGACGTTCTTCGCGAGGATCAGCTTGTTGCCGACCGTGATTCCGGCGATCTTGCCGTTCTCGTGGTGCAGGTCGGTCATCGCCGTGTTGAGCCTGATCTCGACGTTGAGCGCCTTGAGCCCGGCGCGCAGTCCTGCTGCCAGCGCCTGGCCCATGGTGAGCCGCCTGCCCGGCAGGAACCGGCGGGCGAACACCTTCGCGGCGGTGACCAGGCCGCGCGGGTGCCTGCCGATCAGCGTCAGCCAGCGGTAGTCGGTCTGGGTGATCACGATGCCCGCCGGGGTCGGCACGTACGGCGGTTCGAGGTCCTTGAGCTCCTCGCCGAGGAGCTTGGTGTTGAACGGCAGCGGTTCGACCGACCGGCCGCGCGGCTGTCCGCCGGGCGCTTCCGGGTAGTAGTCGGCGTAGTCGCGGACCCAGCGGAACTTCAGCGGTGTGTGGGCGCAGACGAACGCGAGCATCGCCGGTCCCGCGTCGAGGAACGCCTCGCGCAGGTCCGCCGGCACCTCGCCGGCGATGTGCGCCAGGTAGGTGCTCGCCCGCTCCGGTGAGTCGGGTACGCCGTTGGCGGCGAGCACCGCGTTGTTCGGGACCCAGATGCCGCCGCCGGACCGAGCGGTCGAGCCGCCGAAGTGCTCGGCCTTCTCGACGACAAGGGTGCGCAGGCCGTGTTGAGCGGTGCAGAGCGCGGCTGTCATGCCCGCCGCGCCGCTGCCGACGACGATCACGTCGTACATCGCACCTCCCCGAGGCTTCAGACTAGAACAGGTTATAGTTCTGAGCCGGTTTGGCGCTATGGTGTAGGAGTTCCAGGCAAGTCGACTCGCTGAGAACACGTTCTGGGAACCTGTTTCTGGAGGGTTGCGTGGAGGTCACCGCTGACGTGGTCGTCGTCGGCTTCGGTGCGGCCGGCGCGTGCGCCGCCATCGAGGCCGCGGCAGCCGGTGCGTCCGTGGTGGTCCTGGACCGGTTCGCCGGTGGTGGCGCGACCGCGTTGTCCGGCGGCGTCGTGTACGCGGGCGGCGGGACGCGGCAGCAGGTCGAAGCCGGTGTCACCGACTCGGCCGAGGCGATGTTCGCCTACCTGAAGCACGAGGTCAGGGACGCGGTGTCCGAGGCGACGCTGCGGCGGTTCTGCGAGGACAGCGCCAAGTCGCTGGCCTGGCTGGAGGACCAGGGCGTGCCGTTCTCCTCGGCTCTGTGCCCGTTCAAGACCTCGTACCCGACCGACGACTACTACCTCTACCAGTCCGGCAGCGAGGACGCGGTGTTCGATGATTCTGGGCCGGACCCGGTACCGCGCGGACACCGGACGAAGGCGAAAGGCACGTCGGGCAAGGCCTTCTTCACCCGTCTGGCGGAGGCGACCCGGCGCGCGGGCGTCCGGATCATGACGCAGACCCGCGCGGTCGAGCTCGTCCTGGAGGACGGCCGGGTCGCGGGCGTGCACTGCCGGACCCTGACCGGCTTGCCACGCGCCCTGCACAGCGCGTTGTCGAGGGCCGGCGCCAAGCCGTGGATCTACTACCCGCCGGTCGGCAGGAAGCTGTTCGGGCTGGCGGCGTGGCTGGAACGCCGGTTCGGCCGCCCGCTGACGGTGACCGCGCGGCGCGGAGTGGTGATCTCGGCGGGCGGTTTCATCGCCGACCGGGCGACGATCCGCGAGCTTGGCCCCGCCTACCGGGGCGGTCTCGCGCTCGGCACACCCGGTGACGACGGCGGCGGCATCCGGCTCGGGGTCGAGGCCGGTGGCAAGACCGCGCGGATGGACAAGATCTCGGTGTGGCGGTTCATCACGCCACCCAGTGCGTTGCAACGCGGTGTTCTCGTGGACTCCGAGGGCCGCAGGTTCGGTGACACGACCCGGTACGGCGCCGCCATCGGCAGCGAGATCATCGAACGCGGCGGCAAGGCGTGGCTGCTCGTCGACGACGACGTCCTGCGCGTCGCACGGGCCCAGGTGAAGACGCAGACCTCGCCGTTCCAACGGTGGCAGGTCCGGTACTTCCTGAACCGCGGCATGGTCACGGCACCGACGGTCGAGGAGGTGGCGGCCAAGGCGGGAATCGGCACTCCCCAGGACGAGGCGGCACAGCCGTTCGGGACGCCGCCCTACTCGTTGATCAACGTGTCGGTGCGCGCCGGCTTCGGCTATCCCTGCCCGATGCTCACGCTCGGCGGGCTCGTCGTCGACGAGGACACCGGTGAGGTGCGAGGAGTTCCCGGCCTGTACGCGGCGGGCAGGTCGGCCGTCGGGGTGTGCTCGGAGTCCTACGTCAGCGGGCTCTCGCTCGCCGACTGCGTCTTCTCCGGCCGCCGTGCGGGGCTTCATGTCGCCGAATCATCAGGTGCAGGGGAGGCCAGGTGCTGACGATCCAGTCCAGGGAAGCGGCGGCCGAGTTGCTGCGCGTGGCCGAACGCGACCGCGTGCCGATCAAACCGCTGGTCGAGCTGTATCCGGACATCGACGTGGTGGACGCCTACGAGATCCAGCTGCTCAACGTCCGGCACCGCAACCGCGACGTGATCGGCCACAAGGTCGGCCTGTCGTCGCTGGCGATGCAGCAGATGATGGGCGTCGACGAGCCCGACTACGGCCACCTGCTCGACGACATGCAGCTCGCGGGCACGGCGGACGCGTCGGCGTACCTGTACCCGCGGGTCGAGGTGGAGATCGCGTTCCTGCTCGCGCGCGACCTGCCGGGCGAGGGCTGCACGGTCGAGGACGTGCTGGCCGCCACCGAGTTCGTCGCGCCGGCCATCGAGCTGATCGACAGCCGGATCGAGAACTGGCGGATCGGCCTGCAGGACACCATCGCGGACAACGCGTCGTCGGCCGGGTTCATGCTGGGCTCCGAACGCGTCCGTCCGTCCGAAATAGACATCGGTGCGGTCGCGGCCACGTTGCGCCGCAACGGTGAGGTGGTCGCCGAGGGCCGTGGTGACGCGGTGCTGGGCGACCCGGCGATCGCGGTGGCGTGGCTCGCCGGGAAGGTCGCCTCGTTCGGCGTCCGGTTGCTGGCGGGCGACATCGTGCTGCCGGGTTCGTGCACGCGCGCCATCGACGCCCGGCCTGGCGACGAGTTCCACGCCGAGTTCGCCGGACTTGGTTCTGTCGACCTGAAATTCGAGTGAGGTGACTGGGTGAAGGCGGCCATCGTCGGCTCCGGCAACATCGGCACCGACCTGCTCTACAAGCTCCTGCGCTCCGACGTGCTGGAACCTCGTTGGATGGTGGGCATCGACCCGGCCAGCGAGGGGCTGAAGCGCGCGGCGTCGCTGGGCCTTGAGGTCTCGGTCGACGGCGCGGAGTGGTTGCTGCGTCAGGAGGAGCTGCCGGACATCGTCTTCGAGGCGACGTCCGCGGCGGTGCACCGGGCCAACGCCCCGCGTTACGCGGAGGCGGGCATCCGGGCGATCGACCTGACACCGGCGGCGGTCGGGCCGTACGTCGTGCCGCCCGTGAACCTCGGCGAGCACCAGGACGCCCCCAACATCAACCTGATCACGTGCGGCGGCCAGGCCACGATTCCGATGGTGCACGCCGTTTCCCGCGTTGTCCCGGTGGAGTACGCGGAGATCGTCGCGAGCGTGGCGTCGGTGTCCGCGGGACCGGGGACGCGGGCCAACATCGACGAGTTCACCCGCACGACCAGCAAGGGCATCGAGGCGATCGGGGGAGCTTCGAGGGGTAAAGCGATCATCGTGCTGAACCCGGCGAACCCGCCGATGATCATGCGCGACACGATCTTCTGCGCGATCCCGGCGGACGCCGACACCGAGGCGATCACGGACTCGATCGCGCGGATGGAGACCGACATCCGTTCGTACGTACCGGGTTTCCGGCTGCTGAGGGAACCGCAGTACGACGCCGGCCGGGTGGCGATCTTCGTGGAGATCGAGGGCGCCGGCGACTTCCTGCCGCCGTACGCGGGAAATCTCGACATCATGACGGCCGCCGCGACCAAGGTGGGGGAGGAGATCGCTCGTGCAGCTGCGGTTGACCGACACGTCACTGCGTGACGGCTCGCACCACAAACGACACCAGTTCACCGTCGAGGACGTCCGCTCGATCGTGGCGGCACTGGACGGCGCCGGGGTGCCGGTGATCGAGGTGACGCACGGCGACGGGCTGGGCGGTTCCTCGTTCAACTACGGCTTCAGCCTCACGCCGGAGCAGGAGCTGATCAAGGTCGCGGCCGAGACGGCGCAGCAGGCGAAGATCGCCGTGCTGATGCTGCCGGGTGTCGGCGTGAAGGACGACATCCTGGTGTCCCAGGACAACGGTGCGTCGATCGTCCGGATCGCCACGCACTGCACCGAGGCCGACGTCTCGGTGCAGCACTTCCAGCTCGCCCGCGAGCGCGGGCTGGAGACCGTCGGGTTCCTGATGATGGCGCACTCGCAGCCGCCGGAAGCGTTGGCGAAGCAGGCGCGAATCATGGCGGACGCCGGTTGTCAGTGCGTCTACGTGGTCGACTCGGCGGGAGCCCTGGTGCTGGAACAGGTGTCCGATCGGGTCGCGGCGCTGGTCGACGAGCTCGGGGACGACGCCCAGGTCGGGTTCCACGGCCACGAGAACCTCGGGCTGAGCGTCGCGAACTCCGTCGCCGCGGCGAGGGCGGGCGCGAAGCAGATCGACGGCAGCGTGCGCGGCTTCGGCGCGGGCGCGGGGAACACGCCGCTGGAGGCGTTCGTCGGGGTCTGCGACAAGCTGGGGTTCTCCACCGGCGTCGACTTCTTCAAGATCGTGGACGCGGCCGAGGACGTCGTCCGGCCCGTCATGCCCGAGGAGTGCCTGCTCGACCGGATGGCGCTGATGATGGGCTACGCGGGCGTCTACTCCAGCTTCCTCAAGCACGCGTACACGCAGGCACAACGCTACGGCGTGTCCGGCGCGCACATCCTCGTCCGCGCGGGCGAACGCAAGCTCGTCGGCGGGCAAGAGGACCAGCTGATCGACATCGCACTGGAGCTGAGCAGGGAGAACGTCCGATGAGCGAGGAAATCCTCGGCAAGGTGCGGGAGCTGCTGCCTGCCCTGCGCGATCGCGCGGCAGAAGCGGAGGAACTGCGCAAGGTGCCGCCGGAGTCGGTGAAGGCGTTGCAGGAGACCGGGTTCTTCCGGATGCTCCAGCCCGTCCGCTACGGCGGGTTCGAGACGCACCCGCTCGCGTTCTACGAGGCGGTCAGGCTGATCGCGAGCGCGTGCGGGTCGACGGGCTGGGTCGCGTCCGTGCTGGGCGTGCACCCGTGGCACGTCGGGCTGTTCGACGTGAAGGCTCAGGACGAGGTGTTCGGCGAGGACCAGGACACCCGGATCTCGTCGTCGTACGCGCCCGTCGGCAGGGCCACACCGGTCGAGGGCGGGTTCCGGTTCAGCGGCAAGTGGAGCTTCTCGTCGGGCTGTGACCACGCCACGTGGGTGCTGCTCGGCGGGCTGGTGATGAACGACGAGGGCAAGCCCGTCGACTTCCGCACGTTCCTGCTGCCGATCGCCGACTACACGATCAACGACGTGTGGGACACGGTCGGGCTGCGCGGTACCGGCAGCAACGACATCGTGGTCGAGGACGTGTTCGTGCCCGAGCACCGCACGTTGAGCATGCTGCACACGGCGCGATGCATCTGTCCTGGCCAGGACGTCAACCCAGGTCCGTTGTTCCGCATGCCGTACGGGTCGATCCACCCGTTCGCGATCACCGCACCGATGATCGGCATGGCGTACGGCGCGTACGACGTGCACGTGGGTGCGACCCGCGAACGCGTCCGTGCCGCCTACATGGGCGAGAAGTCCGTCGAGGACCCGTTCGCGCAGGTGCGGATCGCGACCGCCTCCAACGACATCGACACCGCGTGGTGGCAGCTGGAGAAGAACATCAACGACGAGTGGGAACACGCCGTCGCCGGCACGAAGATCCCGCTCGAGCTGCGCCTGCGGGCCCGGCGCGACCAGGTCCTCGGCAGCGCGCGGGCGATCTCCGCGATCGACCGGCTCTTCGAGAGCGCGGGCGGCAAGGCGATCAACGCCGGTGGGCCGCTGCCCCGGTTCTGGCGCGATGCGCACGGCGCACGCGTGCACGCGGCCAACGACCCGGAGCGCGTGCTCGTCCTGTACGGCAAGGGAGAGCTCGGCATCCAGGTCCGCGACGGGCTGTTCTGAGGGGGCGTTGATGAACGTGCGGCTGCACCACCACGAAGCGGGAACGGACAACTCCGAGACGCTGGTCCTGTTGCACGGCGGCGGGCCCGGCGCGTCGGCGATGAGCAACTTCGCCCGCAACATCCCGGTGTTCGCGAAGTCGTTCCGCGTGCTCGCGGTCGACCTGCCGGGCTACGGCCAGTCGGACAAACCCGCCGAGCACGACCAGTACTTCACGTTCGCGGCGCGGGCGTTGAAGGACAAGCTCGACGAGCTGGGCGTCGAACGCGCGCACATCCTGGGCAACTCGCTCGGCGGCGGCACCGCGGTCCGGTTCGCCCTGGACCACGGCAAACGCGCCGGGCGGCTGGTCCTGATGGGACCGGGCGGCCTGTCGGTGAACGTCTTCTCCCCGGATCCGACCGAGGGCGTGCGCAAGCTCAGCGCGTTCGCCCGCACACCGACGCGGGAGAAGATCGAGGAGTTCCTGCGGATCATGGTGTTCGACCAGACGCTGATCACGGACGAGCTGATCGACGAACGGTTCGAGGCGGCCCGGCAGCCGGAGTCGTTGCGCGCCATGGCCGCGCTCGGCAAGTCGTTCGCCGGCCCGGACTTCGAGCAGGGCATGCTCTGGCGCGAGGCGTACAAGCTGCGCCAACGCGTGTTGCTCGTGTGGGGCCGCGAGGACCGGGTGAATCCCTTGGACGGCGCGCTGCTCGCGTTGAAGCTGATCCCGCGGGCCCAGCTGCACGTGTTCGGCGGCTGCGGGCACTGGGCACAGCTGGAGAAGTTCGACGAGTTCAACCGGCTCGCCCTCGATTTTCTCACGGAGGCGTGATGGGCATCCGATCGCTCGGCTACCTCCGGATCGAGGCCACCGACCTGGACCGGTGGCGCGAGTTCGGACTGAAGGTCCTCGGCATGGTCGAGGGCAAGGGTTCCACGCCCGGCGCGTTGTACCTGCGGATGGACGACTTCCCGGCGCGGCTCGTGATCGTGCCGGGGGAGAAGGACCGGCTGCAGGCGTCGGGCTGGGAGGCGGCGACCGAAGCCGAACTGGAGGAAGTGGCGAAGCGGCTGGCGTCGGCCGGGGTGTCCTACGTCGAGGGCACCGCCGAGGACCTGGCCGAGCGGCGCGTCAACGGCCTGATCAGGTTCGACGACCCGTCCGGCAACACGCTCGAGGTGTTCCACGGGGCAGCGTTGGAACACCGGCGGGTGGTCTCTCCGTACGGCCACCGCTTCGTGACCGAGGAGCAGGGCCTCGGTCACGTCGTTCTGTCCACTTCGGACGACGAGGCCGCCTTGCACTTCTACCGCGACGTGCTCGGCTTCCGGTTGCGCGACTCGATGCGCCTGCCCCCGCAGTTCGTCGGGCGTCCCGCGGACGGGCCGCCCGCGTGGCTGCGGTTCTTCGGCTGCAACCCGCGCCACCACAGCCTCGCGTTCCTGCCGATGCCGACACCTTCCGGCATCGTCCACCTCATGGTCGAGGTCGAGAACACCGACGACGTCGGCCTGACCCTGGACCGCGCGCTGCGGCGCAAGGTGCCGATGTCGGCGACTTTGGGCCGGCACGTCAACGACCTGATGTTGTCGTTCTACATGAAGACACCCGGCGGGTTCGACGTCGAGTTCGGTTGCGAGGGACGGCAGGTGTCCGATGAGGACTGGATCGCACGGGAAAGCACGGCGGTGAGCCTGTGGGGACACGACTTCAGCGTCGGCCACCAGAAGTGATGCGGTCGGAAACAGCGGCCCACTACCGTTCCGTTCTCGGTCACTTCTGCACGGGGGTGACCGTGGTGACCGGCATGTCCCCGGACGGTCCGGTGGGGTTCGCCTGCCAGTCGTTCGCCGCGTTGTCACTGGACCCGCCGCTGGTGCTGTTCTGTCCACAACGGACATCCCGCAGCTGGGCGGCGATAGCGGCTTCGGGCTCGTTCTGCGTGAACGTGCTCGCCGAGGACCAGCGCGACGTGTCGACGGTGTTCGGCAAGGCGGGCGCGGACAAGTTCGCGAGCGTGTCGTGGACGCCGTCGGCCACCGGTGCCCCGGTGCTCGACGGCGCCCTCACGTGGGTCGACTGCGAGGTGTCGGTGGTGCACGACGCCGGCGACCACCACATCGTGATCGGCTCGGTCGTCGAGCTCGGCCCGCTGCGTGATGCGCAGCCGCTGCTGTTCTACCGCGGCAGCTACGCCAGGCACGCCGAGCTGGACACCCGCGGCTGGTCGGGCGAGGTCCTGGACAACCTCTTGACCTGGCAGCGCCAGTCAGAGTGGATTTAGGGCCTTGATCTCCCAAGCGGCGCTGGGGAAGCTGACCTGCCCGTCCTCGACGAACGGGTCGAACGCGCGCAGCACGGTCTTGAGGACCTCGTCGCGTTTTTGCTCGTCCATCGTCTGGAGCGCCCGGCCGACCGGTCCGAGCATCGTGAGGTACTGCGGCAGCACGTCCTCTGGCATCGAGCAGGTCAGGTCGACCTCGCGGAACTCGATCCCGGTCCAGCCGCTCTCGTCGAGGATCTTGCGGGCCCTGCCCGGGTCCGCGAGCCCGTACGGCCCGGGCCCGTCGGGGTCGAACGTCGGCAGGTCCGGCATCAGCGGTGCGACGGCCCGTTCCGCGGCCGTCATGAACGGGTTCTCGTCTTTGTCGCGCCAGACGACGACCCGCAGCTCGCCGCCCGGCTTGGCAGCGTTGCGGAGGTTGCGGAACGCCGCCACCGGGTCGTCGAAGAACATGACCCCGAACCGCGACACGATCAGGTCGAACTCGGGCTTGAAGGGGTGGATCTGCGCGTCCGCCTCCACGAACCGCGCACGGGCGGTCTCCTGGGCGACGGCGATCTGCGGACCGGAGATGTCCACGCCGAGACACGGCACGTCACCGAGCGCCGCCGCGATCGCCCTAGTCACGCCGCCGGTGCCGCACCCGACGTCGAGCACTCCGGTGCGCGGGCGCTCGGTCGCGGCCGCCACGAGCAGGTCCTCGTACGGCTGGAGAACCACGTCGACCATGTCCCGTGCCGCGGCCCAGCCGTGCCCGCCGGGGCCGTTCCACAGTGCCGCCTGTTCGCTGTTGACCTCAGGTGTCATGCTCCTACCGTCCTACTTCAAGTCGGCTTGAGGTCAAGTGTGGTGGAAGAACTCGGAATCGGCGAGGTGGTGCGGCGCTCCGGCGTCCCCGCCTCGACCCTGCGCTACTACGAGGAGCGCGGCCTGATCGGCTCGGTGGGCCGGCGGGGCCTCACGCGCGTGTTCGGGAAGGAGGTCTTCCAGCGGCTGGCGCTGATCTCGGTCGGCCGGGCCGCGGGCTTCACGCTCGACGAGATCGCGCGGATGTTCGCGCCGGACGGCCGCCCGCAGCTCGACCGCGCGTTGCTCACGAGCAAGGCGGACGAGCTGGACGCGACCATCCGGCGGCTCACCGTGATGCGGGACGGGCTGCGGCACGCGGCGGCCTGCGCGGCGCCGAGCCACATGGAGTGCCCGAAGTTCCAGCGCCTCCTGGAACGCCTGGCCTAGAGGCTCCAGACCTGCGGCGCCACCGTCACCGCGGCAGCCTGGTACGGCGGCAGCAGCCTGCCCTCCACCACGACCTCCAGCGGCCACTTCTCCTTCAGCACCACCCACAACCGTCCGGAGAGGCCGGCGAACGCGCCCAGCAGGTTCGCGGTCTCCGACGTCTGCAGCACGTACACCCACTTCGCCGTGTCCGGGGCGCCGTCGAGCGGTTCGCGCCACGCCCGGCGCAACCGGCGGCCGCCGTGGCGGGCGGCGTCGGCGGACAGCACGACGTCGGCCTTGCTCGGGTCCGGGGCGGAGGCGGGCGCCTGAGCGCTGAAGCGGTACGGCACCGGTGGCACCTCGTCGATGCTCGGCACCGCGGCGAGGTCGGGGCTGTCCGGATCATCCAATGTGGACGCGATCAACGCGCGTTCCTCGGCCGTGATGCCGATGTTCTCGTACGCCATGGACAGCAGCAGTGTCGCCTCGGCCTGCGCGGGCTCGCCGCCGAAGTAGTCCTCGCGCACCGAACGCAGGGTGTCGTCTTCCAACCGGCCCGCGAGCCGCGCGCACAGGTCGGTGACCGTCGCGTACGTCTTCACATCCATGTGCGTCACTTCTTCTTGTACGGGCCGAGATCGGTTTTGGTGACGTTACCCTGATCGTCCTGGACGATCCTGATGACACGGTCGCCCTTCGGGCCCTCCCAGGTCCAGCTGCCGTCACCACCTGCGGCGGGGTTGCTGTAGCGCGGCGGGTTGCCCTGCGGAATTCCCTGCGGCGCAGGCGTGGGCGCGGGCGGGTTGAGGATCACGCCGGGGTTCGTGGCGTCCGGCGGGAACGACGTGCGGATCTCGCCGTTGGACAGCACTGTCGTCCTGACGAGAACGCCGTCGACCATGCCCTCGTAGTTGTACGCCCACGCCGGGTTGCCGTCGGCGTCTTTGGTGGGTTTGGGCCCGGTCACCGGTGGGCCCTGCTGGGTGACCTGGTGCGCGGCGTCGAGGATCTTGGCCTCGTCCCAGCCCTTCGGGAACTCGGTCTTGTTCGAGAACCCGGTGCCCGCGATGTGGCCGCCCTGTTTGCCACCGTCACCGTGGATGATGTGCTCTTTGGACGCATCGCTGTGGTGGATGTCGTCCGCTTTGGGCGGCGTGGTCGGCTTGGGCGGCAGCGGTTTCTTCGTCGGCTGGTTGTTGCCCTGCTGGTTGCCGGGCTTGTTCGCCGGGGTGCCGGAGTTGTTGCCGCCGCCGGGCGTGCCCGCCTGCGCGGTGGCCTTGGCGGCCTTGGTCGCGCTGGACAGGCCGGCGCCCGCGTTGATGTTGCCGTGCTGCTGCGAGGGCTTCTTCTTCGGCGGGGTGCCGCCGCCGTGCCCAGGGGTGCCGCCGCCGCCCGGATTCTTGGGTTTCGGGGTCATCGAGGCCTTATCCGTTCAGCAGCTTCGTGAGGTTGGTCAGGCTGTTGATCAGGCCCGTCGTGTACGTGAGGATGCGCGCGGCCCACTTGACGACGGCCGCCACGATCTGGGCCGCGATCACCGGGATCGTGACGACGAAGATCGCCTCGACGGCCCACACGATCACCCTGGCCACCAGGTCGGCGATCAGGTCGCGGACGATCTCGCGGGTCATCTCGACCAGTCCGCCCGCGCCCTCGGTCGCGGCCGCCATCGCCGCCGCGATCGCGGACAGGCCACCGATGGCGTCGACGTTGTTGACCATCAGCCGCTGGTAGGCCTCGGACGCGTCGCCCTCCCAGCCGATGAGGTCGCTCTCCAGGTCCGCGCGCAGGTCGGTGGCCATGTCGGCGAGCTCGGTCGCCATGTTGTTCCAGGTCGCGGCGTGCGACCTGACGACGTCCGGCTTGCCGGTCAGGTCGTCGAGCACCTCGCGCAACGGGTCGAAGTACTCGATCGCCCAGCCGAGGCCGTTGGACAGCAACGCGCTGATCGGGTCGAGCACGCTCGCCGCGACGTCGACGGCGAGCGACGTCCCCGCGAGCGCGTCGTCGACCCAGCCCTCGCTCTTGATCGCGTCGACGAGGCCCTCGATGCCGTCCGCGAGGCTCGACCCCGTCCACGCCTCGCGGGACGACTGGACCGGCGCGACGAGCGAACCCTCCGTCACCGCGCCCCTCCCGCCGACTTGATCCGGTCGCTGTTGGCCTGGTCGGCCGCGGCGTACTCGTCCGCGCTCGCGCGGAGCTCCTTCGAGACGAGCTCGAGGTTGCTCTCGACGGTGGCGATCACGTCGTCGATCTCGGTGTGCCTGCCCTCGAGGACGCCGGAGATCCACCCGCACAGCAGCCCGTACGCCTGGTCGTCCGCGGTGATGTGCGCGCTGGCGGCCTTGACCCTGGCGAACCGCTGCTTGATCGCGTCGATGCTGCCGGCGTGCGACCGCAGCTGCTCGGACTCGACGTTGAACCCGGTCACCAGCGCTCCTCGACGTAGCTGCGGCCGTCGTTGTCGTCGTCGTCCGCCGCCGCCGGCCTCGGCTTCGCCTCGTCGGCGCCGAGCTGCCGCCCGACGCTCTCCACGATGGCGCGCCCCGCCGCCGTCTCGGTGCCGATGGTCTCCGCGACGATCTCCTTGGACCGTTCCGCGAGCTGCTTGCGCGCGTCGGCGAGCGTGGCCATGATCGTCGCCGCCACGGTCTCAGGACGGGCGCCGGTCATCCGGTCGGTGAGCTTGAGGTCCGTCATCGCGCCGGTCGAGTCGATCGTGACCTCGGCCATGCCCGCGGGGTCCTTCGCGACGATCCGCAATCCCTGCAGCTGCGCGCTCATCGACTTCGTGTCGGCCGCGAGCTTGTCGATCCGGCCCTTCCACGCGGCCAGCCGCTCCCGCGCGCCGTCGGGATCAAGGATTCGTTCGTCCACGACGCCGGAGTCTAGGTAGCTGAACCACTACCGGTGGGCGAAACGGGTGAGGCGACGAATGTGATCTTGAGGACTGCCGAACAACTGGCGGCTCCCGTGAGCCCGTTTGAAGTACAGGTGCGCGTCGTGTTCCCAGGTGATCGCGATGCCGCCGTGCAGCTGCACCATCTCGGCGGCGACGGAGAAGAACGCCTCGGAGCAGTAGACCTTCGCCACGGCCGCGGACACCTCGTCGTTCGCCGCGAGCGCCGCCGACCGCGCGGTCTCGACCAGCACGTGCAGGTCGGCCATGCGGTGCTTCAACGCCTGGAACGACCCGATCGGTTTGCCGAACTGGACCCGTGTCTTCGTGTACTCCACGGTCAGCTCGAGCGCTCTTGCGGCCGCGCCGACCTGTTCCGCGCTCAGGGCCGCGAGCGCGAAGTCCCGGATCTCGGGTGACCACCGGCCGACGCGGAGCGCCGGAGCGTTGGAGAGGTGGACGGTGGCCAGGCGGCGGGTCTGGTCGATCGTCGGCGTGTGCTCGCGGCTGAGTGTCGCCGGGTCGACCTCGTACAGGAACTCGCCGTCGGACACGAGGAGGATCTCCGCGAGGTCGCCGTCGAGCACGTACCGCGCGGCACCGTCGAGGTAGTCGCTGGCCGCGTTGACCTCGGGGTAGTCGATCGCCGGAGTGGCCGTCACCGCCACCGAGTCCCACGCGAGGGTCGCGACGGCACCTTCGGCGATCCGCCTCAGCAGCCGCCCGCGGAACTCGGCGCCGGTGGACGTCAGCAGCGCGTGCGCGGCGATGGCCGAGGCCAGCAGCGGACTCGGCGTGAGGGTGCGGCCGAGCTCTTCCAGCGCAATCCGGGTTTCGTCGAACGTCGCGCCGGATCCGCCGTACTGCTCGGGAATCGGGAGCACACCGATGTCCGTCAGCCTGGCCCACAGGTCCTTGTCGTAGCCGTGCGGGGTCTCGATGGCGGCGCGCACGTCGGAGTGCTTGTCGAGCAGACCGCGGACGGCGTCACGCAGGGCGAGTTGTTCCGGTGTCACAACGCCTCCAGCACGCGCGCTCGATGCAGGGACGGGCTACCCCACGCGGTGCGCAGCGCACGGGTCTGCAACAGGAACCGGCTCAACTCGTGCTCGGCGGTGTAACCGATCGCGCCGTGCAGCTGAAGGGCGATGCGGGCCGCGTTCCAGGCCGCGTCGGAGGTGGCGACCTTGGCGGCCGAGACGTCACGGGTGGTCGTGGTGACCGCGGCGCCGTGCACCAGAGGGCGGGCCAGTTCCAGGCCTATCAGGACGTTCGCGAGGTGGTGCTTGACCGCCTGGAACCCGCCGATCGGCTTGCCGAACTGGGTGCGGGCCAGGACGTGGGCGGTGGTCATCTCGAGCATGGCGCGGCCGAGGCCCAGGAGCTGGGCCGCGCACATCAGGACACCGAGGTCGAAGGCGTGGGTGGGCACTTCGGTGGCGATGACCGGGCCGGCGGTGAGTTCGAAGAGGCGCCGAGTGGGGTCCACGGAGGACAGTTCGGTGGCGGGGGAGGCTTCGCGGAGGGTGTCGCCTTCGACGAGGAGGTAGTGGTCGGCTTCGACGGCGTGGGGGACGACAGGAGGGAACGCGACGGACCAGGTACCGGCTTTGCTTCCAGCCCCAGCCCCAGCCCCAGCGCCGCCGCCAAGCCCAGCCCCGCTGCCGTGCTCAGCCCCGCTGCCGAGCCCAGCCCCGCCGCCGAGCCCTCCCACCAGCGCCGGCACCACGGCCAACGTCTCGATGAGCGGCCCGGCCACCGCGTGATGCCCCACCTCCTCGAACACCACCACCAGGTCCACCGGATCGGTGACCTCGTCGACGACCGAGGCCAAGTCCCGCCGCCCGGCAGCGAAGAACCCGTGCAGCACCCCGGCAAGATCCGTCTGCTCCTCCGACAGCGTGAAGTTCATCGCGGCAACCCCAGAATCCGCTCGGCGATCACGTTGCGCTGGATCTCGTTGGTCCCGGCGTAGATCGGCCCGGCCAGCGAGAACAACCACCCGTCGCGCCACCCCGGCGCTGCCTCGCCGAGCAGGTCGAGCGCCGTTTCGTGCAGCGCCACGTCCAGCTCCGACCAGAACACCTTCGTCACGCTGGCGGCAGGTCCCGACGGGGGACTGCTCAACGCACCGAACGTGTGCAGCCGGTACGCCTGGGCCCCGATCCACGCGTCCACGACCCGGTCGCGCAGTGCCGGGTCCGGGTTCTTCCGGTACAGCTCGACCAGTCGCCCGGCAGCCGCGAGAAACCGGCCCGGGCTGCGCAAGGTCAGGCCACGTTCGTTGCCCGCCGTGCTCATCGCCACGCGCCAGCCGTCGCCGACGGCACCCACGACGTCGTGATCAGGCACGAACACGTCGTCCAGGAAGATCTCGGCGAACCCCGGTTCGCCGTCGAGCTGAGCGATTGGGCGCACGGAAACGCCCTCAGCGCGCAGGTCGAACAGCAGGTAGGTCAGGCCGCGGTGGCGTTCGCCGGGGCCGGTGCGGAACAGGCCGAACGCCCGGTCCGCGAACGCCGCCCGCGAGCTCCAGGTCTTCTGGCCGCGCAGCAGCCACCCGCCGTCGCACCGGACCGCGGTGCTGCGCAACGACGCCAGGTCCGACCCCGCCTCCGGTTCCGACCAGGCCTGTGCCCACACCTCGTCGGCGCGCGCCATCGCGGGCAGGATCCGCGCACGTTGCTCGTCGGTGCCAAAAGCGAACAACGTCGGTGCCAGCAGGAAGATGCCGTTCTGCGAGACGCGGCCCGGCGCGCCCGCCGCGTGGTACTCCTCCTCGAACACCAGCCACTGCAACAGCGAAGCCTCACGGCCACCGAACTCAGCGGGCCACGAGACCACCGACAGGCGCGCTGAAGCGAGCTGTCGTTCCCACGCGCGGTGCTCCTCGAAACCGTCAGGAGTGTCCATCGAGGACAGAGGACGAACGTGCGTCGCGAGCCACGAGCGCACCTCCGCCTGGAACTCGATCGTCGCGGCGTCCAGCGAGAGGTCCATCAGCCGGAGGCCTTCTTCATCGCACGGGCGTCCATGCCCGCCAACGCGTCCGGGCTGACCTCGGCGTTGTGCGCGTGCGCGAAGTGGTGCAGCCCGAACACCGAGTCCATCCCGGCTCGCAGGCCCATCAGGTCCTCGGACTGGTTCACCGCCTTCTTGGCCAACGCCAACCCGAACTGCGGCATTGCGGAAATCCGTCCCGCCAGCTCGAAGACACTGCTCTCCAACGACGCACGCGGCACCACGCGCGAGACCATGCCCCACTCGTAGGCGCGCTGGGCGGAGAACCGGTCGCCGGTGAACAGCACCTCCTTCGCGGCGCGTGGGCCGAGCACCCACGGGTGGGCGAAGTACTCGACGCCCGGAATTCCCATGCGCACCACGGGATCGGCGAAGAACGCGTCCTCGGAGGCCACGATCAGGTCGCACACCCAGGCCAGCATCAGCCCGCCCGCCACGCACGCGCCCTGCACCATCGCGATCACGGGCTTCGGGATCTCCCGCCACCGCCGGCACATGCCGAGGTAGACCTCCATCTCGCGGGCGAACCGGAGATCGCCACCCTCACGGCCGACGTGGTCCCACCACATCACGGCCTTGCGCTCGAACGAGATGTCGACGTCGCGGCCGGGTGAACCGATGTCGTGACCCGCGGAGAAGTGGTCGCCGGCACCGGCCAGGACGATCACCTTGACCTCGGGGTCGTCGACCGCGCGGGTGAAGGCCTCGTCCAACGCGTAGGTCATCGCCGAGTTCTGCGCGTTGCGGTACTCCGGGCGGTTCATGGTCACGACGGCGACCGCGTCCCGCCGCTCATACTCCACTGTCACGCGTTCTCCTTGCGCAGTTGGTGTTTGAGGACCTTGCCGCCGGCGTTGCGGGGGAGCACGGGGTGGAACTGGACCGCGCGCGGGACCTTGTAGTTCGCCAGCCGCTCCCGGCAGAACTCGATGACCTGGTCCTCGGTCAGCGAGAAACCCGGCAACGTCACGACGTGCGCGACGCCGACCTCGCCGAGTCGTGCGTCGGTCATCCCGACCACCGCGGACTCCGCGACTCCCGGCAGCCGCGCCAGAGCCTGTTCGATCTCGGCCGGGTAGACGTTGAAACCGCCGCAGATGTACATGTCCTTGAGCCGGTCGGTGATCGAGAGGTAGCCGCGCTCGTCCACGCGTCCGACGTCCCCGGTGTGCAGCCAGCCGTCCGCGTCGACAGCAGCCGCGGTGGCGTCCGGGTCGTCGAGGTAGCCGAGCATCACGTTCGGGCCGCGCAGCAGCACCTCGTCCTGCTCGCCCAGCCGGAGCTCGAAGTCCGCCAGCGGTCGCCCGCACGTGTGCGCGACGGTCTCCGGCGAGTCGCCGGGACGGCACATGGTGGCGACGACGGCCTCGGTCAGTCCGTAGGCGGTGAGCACGGTCAGCGACATCTCGGACTGCATCCGCTCGATCATCGCCACCGGCACCACCGCCGCGCCGGTCACCGCCAGCCGCAGGCTCGACAGGTCGAACGAGCCGCGCTCGGGGTGGTCGAGCAACGTCTGGAAGATCGTCGGCGGGCCGGGCAGCACGGTGATGCGCTCCCGTTCGATCAGCCGCATGGTCTCGACGACGTCGAACACCGGCTGGGGCACGATCGTCGCGCCGGTCAGCAGACAGGCCAGAATCCCCGCCTTGTAGCCGAACGTGTGGAAGAACGGGTTGACGACCAGGTACCGGTCGGCGGACGTCAGCTCACCGCACTCCGCCCACGCCGCGGCCACCCCGAGCGACTGCCGGTGCGCGCTCATCGCTCCCTTGCTGCGCCCGGTCGTGCCGGACGTGTACATCACGTCGCAGAGCTGATCCGGCACCACGTCGGGCAGATCGACGTCGGGAGCGACCCACTCGGTCGGCAGCCGGACGAGGACCGGAGGCAGGTCCGGGGACAACGCGCGGAGTTCGGCCAGCCGGTCTCGACCGAGGAACTCGGCTGCCACGATCAACGCGCGCGCGGCACTGCGCCGCAGCACGTCGAGCGTCTCGGTGGCGGTGAACCTGGTGTTGATCGGCACCAGGGCCGCGCCCGCGTGCAACGCCCCGAGGGCCGCGATCACCCAGTGGTGCGAGTTCGGCGCGCACAACGCCACCCGGTCGCCCGGCCGCACGCCCATGCCGATCAGCGCGCGGGCCGCGTTCAGCACGGACGCGTGCAGCGCCGGCCAGGTGAGGCGAACCTCCCCGTCCACCAACGCCTCCGCGTCGATGTACGAAGCAGCAGCGCGGTCGAGCACGGCTGAAACCGTTTGCCTGCTTGGATCTACGGCGACAGAAGCCTCCACGGGCCCTCCAAAGCAAGTGCTTGGTAGGTTAGAGTATGGCGCATGGAGTCCTTCCGGCGCGAGGTGCGGGAATGGTTGTCCGCCAACCTCGTCGGTGAGTTCGCTGAGCTGCGCGGCCTGGGTGGACCCGGCCGCGAGCACGAGGCGTTCGAGGGCCGGCTGCGGTGGCACCGGCACCTGGCGGCGCACGGGTGGACGTGCCTCGGCTGGCCCGGCGAGCGCAGCGTCGAGGAGCAGGTGATCTTCCACGAGGAGTACGCCGAGGCCGACGCGCCCGCGAAGGTCGACATCGTGGGGGAGGGACTGCTCGGTCCGACGCTCATCGCGTTCGGCACGCCGGAGCAGAAGGAACGCTTCCTTCCCAGGATCAAAAGCCTCGACGAGCTGTGGTGCCAGGGCTACTCCGAACCGAACGCCGGTTCCGACCTCGCCTCGGTCCAGACGAGGGCCACCCTCGAAGGCGACCGGTGGGTGATCAACGGGCAGAAGATCTGGACGTCGAACGCGCACTACTCGGACTGGATCTTCGTCCTGTGCCGCACCGAACCGGGTTCGAAGCGGCACCAGGGCCTCTCGTACCTGCTCGTGCCCATGGACCAGCCGGGCGTCGAGGTGCGGCCGATCCGCCAGCTCACCGGCACGTCCGAGTTCAACGAGGTCTTCTTCGACAACGCGGTGACCGCGAAGGAGAACGTCGTCGGGCAGCCGGGCGAGGGCTGGAAGATCGCCATGGCCACGCTCGGCTTCGAGCGCGGCACCGCGATGCTCGGCCACCAGGTGAGCTTCCGCCGCCAGCTCGACGCGATCATGGCGCAGGCACCCGACGACGAACGCCTCACCAGGGCGTGGCTCGAACTGCACGTCATGCGCTCACACACGTTGAGAACCCTGAACGACGAACCCGGCCCGGAGGCGTCCGTGCTGAAGCTCTTCTGGTCGGGTTGGCACCGCAGGCTGGGCGAGCTCGCCATGGACGCACTGGGACCGGAGTCGATGATCGACGGCAACGAGTGGCAGCGGATGTTCCTGTTCAGCAGAGCCGAGACGATCTACGGCGGCTCGGACGAGATCCAGCGTGAGATCATCGCCCACCGGATCCTGGGGCTGCCCAGATGAAACAAACACAGGTGAGCGGACACGACCTGCTCAAGGACAAGGTCGTCGTCGTGACCGCGGCGGCGGGCACCGGCATCGGCTCGGCGACCGCGAAGAGGTGCCTCGAAGAAGGCGCCACGGTGATCATCAGCGACTGGCACGAACGCCGGCTGAAGGAGACCCACGAAGCGTTGGGCTCCGACCACGCGATCCCGTGCGACGTCACGAACGAGCAGCAGGTGCAGGCGCTGGTCGACGAGACGGTCGAACGGTTCGGCCGGATCGACGTGATGGTCAACAACGCGGGCCTCGGTGGCGAGAAGTCCGTGCTGGAGATGGCCGACGACGAGTGGTCGCGGGTCCTGGACGTCACGCTCAACGGCACTTTCCGCTGCACCAGGGCCGCGCTGCGCCAAATGGTCGTCCAACGAAGCGGTGTCGTCGTCAACAACTCGAGTGTGATCGGCTGGCGCGCTCAGAAGGGTCAAGCCCATTACGCGGCAGCGAAAGCGGGCGTGATGGCGCTGACCAGGTGTGCCGCGATGGACGTCGCCGAGCACGGCATCCGGGTGAACGCGGTCGCCCCGAGCTTGGCTGCGCACCCGTTCCTCGCCAAGGTCACCAGTGAGGAGCTGCTGACGGAGCTGGCGTCCCGTGAGGCTTTCGGGCGCGCCGCCGAGCCCTGGGAGGTCGCGAATGTGATCGTGTTCCTCGCGAGCGACTACTCGTCGTACCTGACGGGTGAGGTCGTCTCGGTGAGCAGTCAGCACCCATGAGGAAGGAACGACCGGTGAGCAACCGAAGGGCGGAGCTGCTCGCGTTGGCGGCGAAGATGTTCGCCGAACGCGGGTACGGGCAGACGACCGTACGCGACATCGCGGACGCGGCGGGCATCCTGTCCGGCAGTCTCTACCACCACTTCGACTCGAAGGAGTCGATGGTGGACGAGATCCTGCGGGGCTTCCTCGACGAGCTGTTCACGCGGTACGCCGAGATCGTCGACGCCGGCCTCGGGCCGAAGCAGACGCTGAAAGCGCTGGTCGTGGCGTCGTTCGAGGCGATCGACACCCGGCACGCCGAGGTCGCGATCTACCAGAACGAGTCCAAGCACCTCATGCCGCTGGAGCGGTTCTCCTACCTCGACGACCGCAACGTGGAGTTCCGCAAGCTCTGGACGGTGCTGCTGGAGGACGGCATGGGCGCGGGAGTGTTCCGCGCCGATCTCGACGTGGATCTCGCCTACCGGTTCATCCGCGACACGGTGTGGGTGGCCGTGCGGTGGTACCGGCCGGACGGCGGCCTGTCCCCGGACGCGGTCGCCGACCAGTACCTCGCAATCCTGCTCGACGGCATCGCCACGGGACGCCGGACGAACTCGAAGACGTAGAAGGAGGGCCCTCGTGGCCGAGGCGTACATCATCGAGGCTGTGCGGACTCCGGCGGGCAGGCGCGGCGGCGAACTCAGCCGCGTGCACCCCGCCGATCTCGGCGCACACGTGATCACGGCGCTGCTCAACCGCGTCGACGTCGACCCGACGGACGTGGACGACGTGATCTTCGGCTGCGTCGACACGGTCGGCCCGCAGGCGGGCGACATCGCGCGGACCTCGTGGCTGGCCGCGGGTTTCCCGGAGCAGGTGCCGGGCGTGACCGTCGACCGGCAGTGCGGGTCGAGCCAGCAGGCGCTGCACTTCGCGGCGCAGGCGGTGATGAGCGGCACGGCCGACGTGATCGTCGCGGGCGGCGTGCAGAACATGTCGCAGGTGCCGATCGGATCGGCCATGACGGCCATGCCGCAGGTGGGCAGCCCGTTCGAGGGGTGTGAGGGCTGGCAGCACCGGTACGGCGACGAGGAGGTCAACCAGTTCCGCGCGGCCGACCTGATCGCCGTGCGGTGGGACCTGTCGCGGCGCGAGCTGGAGGAGTACGCGCTGCAGAGCCACCTGCGGGCGATCACCGCCATCAAGGAGGGCCGGTTCGACCGCGAGATCGCGCCGGTCAACGGTGTCGCGGCCGACGAGTGCCCGCGTCCGGACACCAGTGCGGAGAAGATGGCGGCGCTGCAACCGTTGCGGCCCGGCGGGCGCACGACGGCGGCGTTGTCGTCGCAGATCTCCGACGGTGCCTCGGCGGTGCTGGTCGTGTCGGAACGGGCGGTGCGCGAGCACAAGCTGACGCCGCGGGCTCGGGTGCACCACATCTCCGCTCGCGGCTCCGACCCGATCTACATGCTGACCGCGCCGATCCGCGCGACGAAGTACGCGCTGGAACGGGCCGGGATGTCGATCTCGGACATCGACCTGTTCGAGATCAACGAGGCGTTCGCGTCCGTGGCGCTGGCCTGGGCCAAGGAGCTCAAGGTGGATCTGGCGCGCGTGAACGTCAACGGGGGCGCTTTGGCGCTGGGGCACCCGATCGGCGCGACCGGCACGAAGCTGTTCACCACGTTGCTGCACGAACTGGAGCGGACCGGTGGCCGGTACGGGTTGCAGACCATGTGCGAGGGCGGCGGTCAGGCGAACGTGACGATCATCGAACGTCTCTGAGACTCTGTCCCATTCTGGCGATGATCTTCTCGGCGTCGGTGACGATGCCGTTGATCAGCTCTTCGCACGTCGGCAGGTCGCCGAGCAGACCGGCGACCTGACCCGACGCGAGCACGCCCGCGTCGGTCCTGCCCTCGACCAGCCCGGCGCGCAGCAACATCGGCGTGTTCGCGGCCATGATCACCTGCGACCACGTGAGGTCCTTGCCGTGCTTCATGGCCAGGCCCTCGCGGATCATCGCGCGCCACGACAGCCCGGTGTGCTCGCGGAACCTGGCCGCGTTCGTGACGGCGCGGACGAGGCTGCTGAGCTTGCCCGACCGTTCGAGGTGCTCGACGAGATCACTGCGCAGCACCCGGTGCGGCAGGCCGTCGACGCGGGTGGTCACCACCGTGCCGTTCAGATCCCGTTGCAGGTAAGCCTGTTTCACCGCGTCCGGGACGGTGCTCTCCTGGGTGAGCAGGAACCTCGTGCCCATCGCGATGCCGGCTGCGCCGTACGCGAGCGCGGCGGCGAGGCCCCGTCCGTCGAAGAACCCGCCGGCCGCCACGACCGGGATGTCGACGGCGTCCAGCACGCTCGGGAGCAGCAACGTCGTCGCCACGCCACCGGTGTGGCCACCGCCCTCACCGCCCTGGACGATCACCGCGTGCGCGCCCCACTTCGCGACCTTCTCCGCGTGCCTGGCCGCGCCGATCGACGGGATCACGACGACACCGGCGTCGTTCAGCTTGGCGATCATGTCGGGTTTCGGGGCCAGCGCGAAGGAAGCGACCCTCACCTGCTCGCGGATCAGCAGGTCGATCCGTTCGGGCGCGTCGTGGGCGTCGGCTCGGAGGTTCACGCCGAACGGCTGTGTCGTGCGGGCTCGGGTTTCCTTGATCGCGGCTTCGAGCTCGGAGTAGGTCATGGTGGCGGAGGCGAGGATGCCGAGCCCTCCGGCCTCGGCGGTCGCGGACACCAGGCGTGGCCCGGCGACCCAGCCCATGCCGGTCTGGACGACCGGGTGCCTCACCCCGACCAGCTCGGTGAACGCGGTCCTCACGACGGGACTTCCTTGTCCCGCTTGCCCTGCGGATCGAGCCTGGTCCTGATCAGCTCCAGCTCCTCGTCGGTCGGTAACCGGGTCTCGGTGACCTCGTCGGCCACGAGCGGGAACGACGTCTGCTTCTGCACCTCGTCGACCGACACACCGGGATGGGTCGAGACCAGGCGCATCGAGTGGTCCGGGGTGTCGAAGTCGAGCACGGCCAGGTTCGTGACGACCCGGTGGACGTCGTGGAACGGGCCAGCGGCGCGGTCGTAGCCGACGCCGGAGACCACGTCGACCGCCTCGACCAGCACCCGCGGGCTGTGCCGCGGCACCCAGTAGCTCGTGCGGTGGTTGACCGTGTTGCCCGGCGCGCCGCGGAACCCGAGCAGCTGCCGCGTGGGCCTCGCGTGGTCGCCGATCGCGGAGATGTTCTGGTTGCCGAACCTGTCGACCTGGTTCGCGCCCATCACCACGTGCCGGCGGCCGTGCGCGACGATGTCGAACACCTTCCGGTACGGCAGCCAGCCCTCCACAGTGGACTCCGGCGTGAGCAGGAACGCCTCGCCGTCGCTGAGCAGCAGGTCGGGCTCGGTCGTCAGACGGGCGAGTTTCGCGCCGAGGGACGGGATGAGGCCCATCGGGCTGGCCAGCGTCTCACCGGCACCGGCGAACAGGTCGGCGCAGGCGGCGACGCAGACCTCCGCTCGCGTGATGTCGCTCATCCCAGGAACCTCTCGTAGAAGGCCGGCCACTGCTCCAGGTCGCTGGCCGCGTTGGCGTACTCGCGCTGGAGGGCCTCGTCGCGGCCGTAGTCCGGGACGCAGCTGGTGAACGCCGCCCCACCCGGTGCCTCCACCACGCCGTCGACCATCATCCGGTTGAGCAGCAGGGTTTGCGGTGGCCCGTCGAACGTCTCGACGATCTGTTCGCACGAGACGTACCGCCGGTCCGCGGCCAGGCAGAACAGGTCGTCGAAGTACGGATCCGGCCCGAGGTACTGGGCGTTGCCGTGCCTGTCCGCGCGGTTGAGGTGCACCAGCGCCACGTCGAGTTTCAACGCGGGCATGGCGACCAGCTCCTCGCCGTCGTCGTAGGGCGACCGGACGGTCTTGAGCTCGGGCGCGTACTTCAGCACGTCGGAACCGAGTCCAGCCCTGATCGGCAGGAACGGCAGCCGGTGTCCGGCGGCCCGCAGGCCCGTCTGGAACATGCCCTCGTCGAGTTCCAGCACCTCGATCGCGCCGGTCTCGCGCGCCCGCTTGAACCACGGGTCGTACGGGATGGAGTCGAGCGAGACGAAGCCGTAGACGAGCTTGCGCACCTTGCCCGCCGCGCAGAGCAGCCCGGCGTCCGGGCCGCCGTACGTGACGACGGTCAGGTCCTTGATCGCGGACCGCAGGATCGCCTTGACCAGGGCCATCGGCTTGCGCCGCGAACCCCAGCCGCCGATGCCGACGGTCATGCCGTCCTTGATCTGGCTGACGACCTCGTCAGCTGTCATTCGCTTGTCGCGCATGGTTTCCGTCCAGGAAGGCCTGCCGGGCGTGGTCCGACACACCGGTGAGGTTCAGCTCGAAGGTGAAGCCCTGCTCGTAGCGGTAGCTGGTGTGCACGCGCTGCGGGTCGATGCCGTTGATCGCCTCCTTGGCCGCGCGGATCACCGCGGGGTCCTTCTTCGCGATCTCCTTGGCCAGCTCGCGGGCAGCGTCGTCGAGCTGCGCGCGGGGCACGACCTCGATGACGCTGCCGTGGTGGTGCAGGGTCTGCGCGCTGACGTTGCGGGCGGTGTAGTACAGCGTCCGCATGAGGTGCTGCGGCACGAGCCGGGCCAGGTGGGTGGCCGCGCCGAGCGCCCCGCGGTCGACCTCGGGCAGCCCGAACGTGGCGTCGTCGGACGCCACGATGACGTCCGCGTTGCCGACCAGCCCGACACCGCCGCCGAGGCAGAAGCCGTTCACCGCGGCGATCACCGGCACCTCGCAGTCGTAGACGGCCGCGAAAGCCTTGGCACATCCCCTGTTCGCGGCCACGAGCGCGTCGTACCCCGTGGACCGCTGGATCTCCTTCAGGTCGACGCCCGCGCAGAAGCCGCGGTTCTCCGCCCTGAGGATCACGACCCGCGCCTCGGGGTCCTCGCCCGCGTACGTGATCGTCTTGGCCAGCTCGAACCAGCCGCGGGAGGGGACGGCGTTGACCGGGGGATAGTCGATGGTGACTTCGATGATGCCGTTTTCGGTGTGGCTGCTGGAGATTCCCATCGCGCCGCCTTCCGAACCAAGCGATTGCTTGGTAATTTAGCAGTGCCGGAGCGACCGGGGTAGGTGCTTGTGGAACTGGACCTCGACGGAGCAGTCGTGCTCGTGACGGGCGGGGTGCGGGGAGTCGGTCTCGGGATCACCCGTGCGTTCCTCTCGGCGGGTGCGGTGGTGGTGACCTGCGCCCGGCGTCCCGCTGAGGTCGAGGGCGCGTCGTTCGTGCCGTGTGACGTCCGTGATGCGGACCAGGTCTCCCAGCTCGTGAACGGGATCGTTGAGCAGCACGGCCGGTTGGACGTGCTCGTCAACAACGCGGGCGGAGCACCGTTCGCGTTGGCGGACAAGGCTTCTCCGCGGTTCCACCAGAAGATCGTGGAGCTGAACCTGCTGGCACCGCTGCTGGTGTCGCAGGTGGCGAACGTGGTGATGCAGTCTCAGCCGTCCGGCGGTGTGATCGTGAACGTCAGCAGTGTCTCCGGTCGCAGACCTTCACCGGGAACCGCTGCTTACGGAGCCGCGAAAGCCGGACTCGACAACCTGACCGCGTCGCTGGCGGTCGAGTGGGCCCCGAAGGTGCGGGTCAACGCGTTGGCGGTGGGCATGGTGCGCACGGAACAGTCGCACCTGCACTACGGCTCCGAGGCTGGGATCGCCGCTGTCGAGAAGACCGTGCCGTTGGGCAGGCTCGCGTCACCGGACGAGGTCGGCGCGTGTGCGGTGTTCCTGGCTTCGCCGCTGGCGTCCTACGTGAGTGGCGCGACTTTGGTCGTTCATGGCGGGGGAGAAGCACCCGCGTTCCTGACCGCAGCCGATGGGGGTTCCTCATGAACCGGGTCGTGATCGTGACGGGGGCCGGGCGTGGCATCGGCCGTGCCCACGCACTGGCGTTCGGTGCCGCCGGGGCACGGGTCGTGGTGAACGACCTGTCCGCGGAGGTCGCCGGCGAGGTGGCCGAGCTGATCGGGCCGCGGGCGGTCGTCAACACCGACGACGTGGGCACCTGGGCAGGCGCGCAGCGGGTGGTCGAGACCGCGGTGGCCGAGTTCGGCGGGCTGGACGTGCTCGTGAACAACGCGGGCATCGTGCGTGACCGCATGATCGTCGGCTGCGGCGAGGACGAGTGGGACGAGGTGGTCCGCGTTCACCTGAAGGGCCACTTCGCGACGCTGCACCACGCCGCCGCGCATTGGCGTGCCGTGCACAAGGCCGGTGGTGCGGTCAGCGGGCGGGTGATCAACACGTCGTCCGGTGCGGGACTCTTCGGCAGCGTCGGACAGGCGAACTACTCGGCCGCGAAGGCGGGCATCGCCTCGATGACGCTGGTCGCGGCCGCCGAACTGGCCCGCTACGGAGTCACGGTCAACGCCATCGCCCCGGCGGCCCGCACGAGGATGACCGAGGCGACGTTCGCGGACATGATGGCGGCGCCGGAGGAGGGGTTCGACGCGATGGCGCCGGAGAACATCTCGCCGCTGGTGGTGTGGCTCGGCAGCGAGGAGGCCGGCGACGTGACCGGGCGGATGTTCGAGGTCGACGGCGGCCGCGTGTGCGTGGTGCACGGCTGGCAGCGCGGGCCGGAGATCGACAAGGGCGAGCGGTGGTCACCGGACGAGCTGGGCGAGGTGGTCCGCAAGCTGGTCGCCACCGACCACCCGGTCCCGGTCTACGGCGCCTAGTGCAGCGTCGCGGCCCAGTTCTGGCGCTCACCCCGTGGATCGCCCTCAACGGCAGTCATCCACCGCTGGGAGCACAGCTGGGCTGCGGCAACCTGCTGAGGGCCTGTCAACCGCCGAACCGGCGCCGGAGTGGATCACCCTCTGGCGCCGGTTCATGCACACGGTTCAGCAGACCAGTTTCACGACGGGGCTGTACCGGTAGGTCCAGCCGCCGCCGTTGTTCCGCGCACTGATCATGGTGCGGTACTGGTAGTTCGACTTGTTGTCGCACATCTTCGTCAGCAGCACGGTCTTGTTGCCCGTCCAGCCCACGTCGTCGAGCCCGCTCCAGCCCCACACCGGGTGGTTGTGCTGCAGCACCCCTTTGAACGAACCGCCTTTGCAGCCGGTCGAGTACGCCGTGCCCCGCAACTCGTCCTGGTACTTGTACGGCCGGGTGGCACCCCAGTCGCACGCTGCCGCACTCACGTCCGCAGACGCGACCGCCGTTCCCGACAACAGCAACGCGACCGCGCTGCCGATCCCCGCCAGAATCCTCGTCACCATCTCGCTCACCCCCAGCTCGAGCAGGCCCAGCCGACCGGCGCGACCTGGCGATACGTGCACACCTGCAGATGCACGTCCTTCACGTGGGCGCCGCGGGACCACGACACCGGGTAGACCGACTTGCCGTTCTGCGCGGTGCCGAGCTTCGAGTACCGGTACTCGGGCTCCCACCGGACGCCGCCCTGGCAGTTGTCGTAGCCCTGGTGCCAGCGGATCTCGCCGACGCTGTACGACTTCGTGGCGGCCGCGTCGCTGATGCGGCCCGACCACAGCTCGGCCTCCAGCGTGCCGGTCCAGTTCACCGTGCCGCTGAACCGGCCGCCGGCGCTGTTGGAGACGCTGGCTTCACGCGTGCCGAGCGCACCGACCTCGCTCGCCGTGACGCACGGCGCGGCGGCCGCGGCGGCGGGTGCGGCCGCCGCCAGTGCCCCCGCCACCGCGAATCCCAGTGCCAGTGCCACTGCGGCAATCCGTGTTCTCGCTGTTCGCAACGCAATTCCCCCTTGTCGATCGAGCTGGCGAATTCGAGCGACACCAGCGTGGCGTGGTGATCTGGCAGGAATCTGGGCCGGATCTGGTGCGGCCGATCCGGGGAAACGGTCTTGCCGGCGACGCTCCGAGTCGTTATCCAGACTGACGAGGGGGAACGGGGTGTCAGTGATCTTCGGAATTCTCGGTGAGGTTCAGGCGCGGGTGGCGGGAGCGCCCGTCGACGTCGGACCCGCCCGTCAGCGTTGTGTGCTGGCCGCGTTGCTGGTGGACCGCAGTCGTCCGGTGCCGCTGGATCTGTTGTGCGAACGGGTGTGGGGTGATCGGCCGCCCAAGCACGCGCGCGACACGTTGTACGCCTACCTCTACCGGCTCCGTCAGGTGTTCGCCGACGTGCCGGGCGTGCGCATTCACCGCACCAGAGCGGGTTATGTCCTGCCGGTGCCGGAAGAGGCGGTGGATCTGCACCGCTTCCGGGCTCTCGCGCGGTCGGACGACCTGGCGGTGGTGGAGGAAGCGCTGGCGTTGTGGCGCGGGCCGGCACTGGACGGGGTGGACGGCGAATGGGCCGAGTCGGTGCGCCGCTCGCTCGAACAGCAGCGGTGGTCGGCGTTGTTGCGGCGCAACGACATCGCCCTGCGGCTGGGTGGACACGGCGCGCTGGTCGCCGAGCTGACGACGTTGGCGGAGGACCATCCGCTCGACGAACGGCTGGCGAGCCAGCTCGTGCTCGCGCTGCACGGCGACGGCAGGCAGGCGGACGCACTGCGGCACTACCAGGTGATGCGGCTGCGGCTCGCCGAGGAACTGGGCACCGATCCGGGCGCGTTGTTGCAGGAGGCGCACCGGCAGGTGCTCACCGGTGACCCGCAGATCGAGCGCTCGGTGCCGGCTCCACGGCAACTGCCCGCCGCGCCACGTCTGTTCGTCGGCCGGGCCGACGAGCTCGCCAGGATGGAGAAGTGCCTGGACGACTCCCCGGTGCTGGCCGTCGTGGGACCGTCCGGGATCGGGAAGACGACGCTTGCACTGCACTGGGCACACCGGGTCGCCGACCGCTACCCGGACGGCCAGCTCTACCAGGACCTGCACGGCTTCGATCCGTCGGCACCACCGGTGACGCCGACGGCCGTGGTGCGGGGGTTCCTCGAAGCGCTCGGGGTGCCGAGCTCGTCCGTGCCCGCCGACCCGGACGCGCGAGCAGCGTTGTACCGCAGTGTGGTCGCGGCCAAACGCCTGCTGATCGTGCTGGACGACGCCCGCGACGCCACCCAGGTCACCGGGCTGCTGCCGGGCACGGACAGCTGCACGGTCGTGATCACCAGCAGGCACCGGCTGACCGGGATGGCGGCTTCCCACGGCGTCCCGGCAGTGCCACTGGACGTGCTGACCGAGGGCGAGATGCGTGACCTGCTGACCGGTCACCTGTCCCGGCAACGGCTCCACGACGAAGCCGCGGCGGTCGACGAGTTGCTGCGGTGGTGCGCCGGCCTGCCACTCGCGGTCGGTCTCGTCGGCGCTCGCGCGGCAGGCCAGCCAGATTTCCCGCTCAGCTCGCTGGTGGACGAGCTGCGGGAGGCCGACAGCGTGGCCGCGCTGGACGAACCGGGCACCGGGCTGCGCGCCGTGTTCGAGACGTCCTACCGGGCGCTGCCGCCCGCCGAAGCGGAGGCGTTCCGCCTGCTGGGCCTCGCGCCCGGCCCGGACATCGGCACCGATGCGGCCGCCGCGTTGCTCGGGCTGTCCATCGCACGGGCCGGCGAAGTGTTGCGGCAGCTGGAATCCGGGCATCTGGTGCGGCGGTACAGCCCCGGCCGGTACCTGATGCACGACCTCGTCCGCGGTTACGCCGCGGAGTGCGCGCAGGAGGCCGATCGCGCGGCGCTGCACCGGGTGATCGATCACTACGTGCGCCGCGGGCTCGCCGCCGAACGGACTCTCTACCCGTACGGCACTCCCAGCGGCATCGGCGATCCGGTGCACGACGCCTTCGCGGACGAGGCGGAGGCCCTGGCGTGGCTGGAAGCCGAGTATCCGTGCCTCATGGCCGCCCAAAGCATCGCGGCCGGTCCCGCGGTGTGGCAGCTGGCGTGGGCGTTGGACAGCTTCCAGCGGCGGCGCGGGCACATCCAGGACCAGCTCGCCGTGTGGCAACGGGCCAGTGCCGCTGCCGCAGAGGAGGCCGTGCCGAGTGCACGGGCCGTTTGTTCCTGGCGGCTCGGTGCGGCACTGGCCAGGGCCGGCAACCTGAGCGAAGCCACGGAGGAGTTGCACAAGGCGTTGCACGAACCGGACACGTCCGGGCACCCCGACGCGCACCAGGCGTTGGCGTGGGTGTGGGAGCAGCGCGGCGACGACAGGATGGCGCTGCTGCACGCCACCGACGCGTTGCGCATCCTGCGCGATCTCGACGTCCCGATGCGCCAGGCGCACGCGCTCAACCAGGCCGGCTGGTACGCGGCCCGGCTGGACGACCTGGAGCAGGCCCGCCGCCACTGCACCGCCGCGCTGCAGCTCGCCCGCGTGCACGCCGACCGGGACGCGCAGGGGCGGATCCTGGACAGCCTCGGCTACATCGAGCACCGCGCGGGCGAGTACGCGCTCGCCGTGCGGCACTTCGAGGAGGCGGTGGCGTTGTACGACGCCGCGGGTGCGTCGTACGACTGTGCCGACACGCTGGACCGGCTCGGGCTGAGCAGGTCCGCGGCCGGGCAGTACCAGGAGGCTCGTGCGGCGTGGCGGCGGGCGCGTGCCTTGTACGCGGGCCAGCACCGGCACGCCGACGTCGAGCGACTGGCCGGGCGACTGAACTCCGCGTCCACGACCTCCGGTGGGTAACTTCGATCAGGTGACCCGCCTGACCACCCACACCTCCGTCGCGGCCGCGTTGTCGCGGCTGAGCGATGACGAGCTGAGCGACCTGCTGGCACGGGCCGAGCCGAACGGATCGGGAATCGGCGGGCCGACGGCGGTGCTGGACGTCGCGGGCACGCGGGTGTTCGTGAAGCGGTTGCCGCTGACCGATCTGGAGCTGCGGCCGGAGAACGCCGGGTCGACCGCGAACCTCTACGACCTGCCCGTGCACCTGCACTACGGCGTCGGGCTGGTCGGGGCGGTGGGTTTCGGGGCGTGGCGCGAACTGGCCGTGCAGACCATGACCACGAACTGGGTCCTGAAGGGCGAGCGCGACGGCTTCCCGCTGATGTACCACTGGCGCGTTCTGCCGCACCCCGGCCAGACGCTGTCCGGGGAACTGGATCAGGCGATCGGCTACTGGGGCCCGGTGATCAGTCCCCGGCTCGAGGCACTGCGCGCGTCGAAGTCGAGCATCGCGCTGTTCCTGGAGTACATCCCGCAGAACCTGCACGACTGGCTGAACGGCCAGGACGACCTCGAACCGGCCTGTGAGATGGTCGAACGGGAGCTGCGCACCGGCGTCGAGTTCATGAACTCCCGCGGACTCCTGCACTTCGACGGCCACTTCCAGAACGTCCTGACCGACGGCGAACGCCTGTACTTCGCCGACTTCGGCCTCGCGATCTCCTCCGCGTTCGACCTGTCCGAGGAGGAGATCGCGTTCTTCGCCGAGAACCAGGACTACGACCGCCACTACACCGCGACGCACCTGGTCATGTGGTTCGCCTGCGCGCTGCGGTCACAGGGGGTTCCGCCGCGGGTCGCCGCGGTCCTGAACCGCCACAACGAGGTCGCCGCGGTGATGAAGGACTTCTACCGCCGGTTCCAGCACGAGAGCAGGCGGACGCCGTACCCGGCGGCCGACCTCAGATCCGTTCGATGATCGTGCCGGTGGCCAAGGCCCCGCCCGCGCACATCGTGATCAACGCCGTGGTCGCGTCGCGGCGCTCCAGCTCGTGCAACGCGGTCGTGATCAACCGCGTGCCGGTGCTGCCCACCGGGTGACCGATCGCGATAGCGCCGCCGTTGACGTTGACCCGGTCCAGGTTCGGCCGGTGCACCGCCGCCCACGACAGCACCACGGACGCGAACGCCTCGTTGACCTCGAACAGGTCGATGTCGGCCATCTTCATGCCGCTGCGCTCCAGCAACCGCGCGGTGGCGTCCACCGGTCCGTCCAGGTGGTAGTACGGATCGGATCCGACCAGGCACTGCGTCACGATCCGCGCCCGCGGCCGCAGCCCGTGCGCCTTCGCGAACTCCTCGTCCACCACCATCACGGCCGACGCGCCGTCGGAGATCTGCGACGACGTCCCGGCCGTGTGAACCCCGTCGGGCACCACGGGCTTCAACGCGGCCAGCGCCTCCAGCGACGTCTCGCGCAGGCCCTGGTCGGTGTCCACGAGGTCCTCGCCGACCTTCACCGGCACGACCTCAGCGGTGAACCTCCCCGCAGCCCACGCCGCCCGCGCGCGGTTCTGCGACTGGACGCCGAACCTGTCGACCTCCTCGCGCCCGATGCCGCGCCGTGCCGCGACCCGTTCGGCGGCGACGAACTGGTTGGGCAGGTCGATCGCCCACGACTCGGGGCGGGGCATGCCGGCCTCGCCGATGTTCGACCGCAACGGCACCCTGCTCATCGCCTCGACCCCGCACGCGATCCCGGCGTCGATCGCCCCCGCCGCGATCAGCCCGGCGATGAGGTGCGTGGACTGCTGGGCCGAGCCGCACTGCGCGTCCACGGTCGTGCAGCCGGTGGTCTGCGGCAGGCCCGCGTGCAGCCACGACGTGCGGGTGATGTTGTTCGACTGCTCGCCCGCCTGCGTCACCGTGCCGCCGATGACCTGTTCGACAGTGGACGGATCTACCCCGGTCCGGTCGAGCAGACCTCGTTGTGCCGCACCGAGGAGCTCGGCGGCGTGCAGGCCCGACAACCAGCCGTTGCGCCTGCCGATGGGCGTGCGCACCGCTCCCACGATCACCGGACTGCCCACGCGAGCCTCCTCGGCCTAGAAACTAGAACACGTTCCTGTACAGCTCCAGATTGGCGGCCTGGGGGCTTCAACACAAGGCGCAAGCGTGTTTGAATCAGATAGAACGCGTTCCATCTAGGAGGTCCCTGTGGGCAGTCCGCGCATCCCGGAAGGCTTCGACTTCACCGACCCCGACATGTACGCGAGTCGTCTGCCCGTGGAGGAGCTCGCCGAGCTGCGGCGGACCGCGCCGATCTGGTGGAACTCCAAACCGTTCGGTCAGGGCGGTTTTCCCGACGAGGGCTACTGGGTGGTGACCAGGCACCACGACGTCAAGGAGGTCTCGCGCAACAGCGAGGTGTTCTCGACCCGGGAGAACACCGCGATCATCCGCTTCCGCGACGACATGCCGCGCGACAACATCGAGATGCAGCGGTTGCTCCTGCTGAACATGGACCCGCCGACGCACACGAAGCAGCGCGGCATCATCTCCCGCGGGTTCACCCCGAGGGCGATCAACGCGCTGAAGGACGCCCTGCACGACCGGGCGGAACGCATCGTGGCGGAGGCGCTGGAGAAGGGCAGCGGCGACTTCGTGACGGACGTGGCGTGCGAACTGCCGTTGCAGGCGATCGCCGAGCTCATCGGCATCCCGCAGGAGGACCGCCGCAAGATCTTCGACTGGTCCAACCAGATGATCGCCTACGACGACCCCGAGTTCGAGATCGAACCGCTCGCCGCGGCCACCGAACTGCTCGGCTACGCGTGGACGATGGCCGAGGACCGCCGCAAGTGCCCGCGCCACGACATCGTCACCAAACTCGTCCAGGCCGATGTGGACGGTGCGGGACTCGCGTCGGAGGAGTTCGGCTTCTTCGTGCTGCTGCTCGCTGTCGCCGGCAACGAGACCACCCGCAACGCCATCACGCACGGCATGAAGGCGTTCTTCGACCACCCGGACCAATGGGAGCGCTTCAAGGCGGAACGCCCGGCCACGGCCGCCGACGAGATCGTCCGCTTCGCCACGCCCGTGGTCGTCTTCCAGCGCACCGCCATGCAGGACACCGTGCTGAGCGGCGTCGAGATCAAGGAAGGGCAGCGGGTCGGGCTGTTCTACTCGTCCGCGAACTTCGACGAGGAGGTCTTCGACCACCCCGAGCGGTTCGACATCACCCGCGACCCCAACCCGCACCTCGGCTTCGGCGGTTCCGGTGCGCACTTCTGCATCGGCGCGAACCTGGCCAGGCTGGAGATCGACCTGATCTTCAACGCGATCGCCGACGCCATGCCGAACATCAGCCAGGTGGCGGAACCGCGGCGGCTGCGGTCGGGGTGGCTGAACGGGATCAAGGAGTTCCAGGTCAAGTACGCGTGACGGGTGCCGCTCAGCCGGCGAGGCTCGTCAGGCTGGGCAACACGATGGTGTGCTGGGTGTGCTCCGCCTTGGCGTGCAGGTAGCGCAGGTTGTGCGGGGTCGCGTGCACGCTGGTCGGCACGGCCTCGGCGACGGTGACGCCCAGGTCCCGCAGTTGCTGGGCCTTGTCGGGGTTGTTGGTGAGGAGGTTCAGCTCCGCGACGCCGAGGGCGGCCAGCATCTGGGCGGCGGCGGTGTAGTCACGGGAGTCCTCGGGCAGGCCGAGGGAGAGGTTGGCCTGGTAGGTGTCCAGGCCGGCGTCCTGCAGGGCGTAGGCGTCGAGCTTGTTGTACAGGCCGATGCCGCGTCCCTCCTGGCGCAGGTAGAGCAGCACGCCGCCGGCGCCGTCGATGCGCTGCACGGCCTCCCGCAGCTGAGGGCCGCAGTCACAGCGGGCCGAGCCGAACACGTCGCCGGTGAGGCACTCCGAGTGCATCCGCACCAGTGGGACACCGGCGGATGGGCGGCCGAGAACGAGTGCGAGGTGCTCGGCCCCGTCGACCAGGCCGTGGAAGGTGACGACCTCGGCGGTGGTGTTGTAGCCGTCGGTGAAGCGCAGCGGGATCCGAACCCTGGTCCGCACGGTGGCGGCGGGGATGCTGGTCGGCATGGTGACTCCCGGTCCGGTGAAGAGTTCAAATTTAAACTCAACTGGGACGCTACACTTGAGTACAAATTTGAACAACGGACGGGGCTGTGACATGGATCGCCCACGGTGGCTGAACGAGGAGGAGAAACGTGCGTGGAACGCGTTCATCGCCGCGCACGCACTGCTCTACCAGCGGCTGGACCAGCAGCTCAAACGGGACGTGGGTCTGTCCCACCTGCAGTACATGGTCCTCGCCCGGCTGTCCGGCGCTCCGGACCGGGAGCTCCGGATGGCCGAACTGGCTGACGCGGTGCAGAACTCGAAGAGCGGGCTGACCTACCAGATCGGACAGCTGGAACAGGCAGGCCTGGTGTGCAGGCGCAACTGCCAGAGCGACGTGCGCGCCGTCTACGCCCGCCTGACCGACGAGGGAATGGCTCTGCTCGAACGAGCCGCGCCGGGCCACGTCGCCATGGTCCGCGAGCTGTTCATCGACGCGTTGACGCCCGCCCAGCTCCAGGCCCTCGCCGACGGGCTCGGCGAGGCGAACCGGCGGATGAGAGAGTGTGGCGGCACCGCTACCCACGAGTTCGAGCGGCGCAAGTGAGCCCTCAGTGGCGAAGGGTGGCCATCGCGCGTTCGGTTTCCCAGAACGCGCGCACCGACTTGATCAAGCCGTCCTCGCCGACGCGGTAGACGAACACGCCCTCGGTGTCGACTCGCGCTCCGCCGGGCAGGAACGCGGTGATCACGCCGACGTTCGCGCACTCGGACCCGGCCGCGAACGAGTCGTGCATCGCGAACTCGAACCGTTCGACGTTGGCGATCGCGAGGTCCCAGAAGGCGCCGATCGCGTCCTTGCCGTGGTGTCCCTTGCCTTCCGCGTCGAACATCGACGGCCCCACCGGGTCCTCGACGACGGCGTCCTCGGCGAACAGCGCCAGCCACTCGTCCTTCGCGCCGCGCGTCACCGCGTCCATCGAGCGCCACGACGCCACGCGGGCCGGGGTCTCGGTCTTCGAAGCCTTCCAGGTCACCGCGGTCATGCGAACTCTCCGATCACCTCGTCGGCGAAGCGCCGAAGTCCGTCCTTCTTGGCCTCCAGGCCGCCGTCGAAGCCGACGCCGTAGAACAGCCAGGGCACCACGATCACGTCCGTCACGCCGATCTCGTCGAGCTGCCGGTAGCCGTCGAGGCCGAACCTGTCGACGCACACCGCCTGGATCTCGAACGGCCGCTCGAACGCCCCCAGGTCCTCCAGCTGCGCGATCACCGACTTCAGGTCCGCGAACTTGATCATCGCGGACGTCCAGCCGTCACCGACGCGGGCGGCGCGCTTCAAGGCCGCGGGGGAGTGGCCGCCGACGTAGAACGGCACCGGGGAGGTGGGTGCCGGTGACATCTGGAGGCGGTCGAAGTCGAAGTACTCGCCGTGGTACTCGACCATTCCGCCGCCCAGCACGAGCTTCAGCACGTCGATCATCTCGTCGACGCGCGGGCCGCGGTTGCGGAACGGCGCGCCGCACCACTCGAACTCCTCCGGCGACCAGCCGAGACCGACGCCGAGGCCGAAGCGGTTGCCGGTCATGTGCGCGACCGAACCCACCTGCCGTGCGAGCAGCAACGGGTTGCGGGAGCCCAGTTTCAGCACCTGCGTGTAGAAGTGGATCCGGGACGTCACGGCGCCCATCGCGGCGGCCGCGACGAACGGGTCGACCCACGGGGTGTCCGCGTTCCACATGCGGGAGCCGTCGGGCGTGTACGGGTAGTCGGCGGACACCTTCTCGGAGAAGAAGAGCGAGTCCGGCAGGGCGATGGAGGCGTAACCGCACTCCTCGGCGCACTGGGCCAACTCGGTCAGCTGGTCGAGCGGGCTCATGGCGATGCCGACAGTGAACTTCATGGCCTCTCCGATCCGACGACCCACATGGCGAAGAACTGCGAACCGCCGCCGTACGCGTGACCCAGAGCGGTCCGCACGCCGTCGACCTGGTGTTCCCCGGCGGTGCCCATGACCTGCATGGCGGCCTCGGCGAACCGCAACAGCCCGGAGGCGCCGATCGGGTTCGACGAGAGCACGCCGCCGCTCGGGTTCACCGGCAGCCGCCCGCCGATCTCGGTTTCGCCGGCCTCGGTGAGCTTCCAGCCCTGCCCGGTGTCGGTGAAGCCGAGGTTTTCCAGCCACATCGGCTCGAACCACGAGAACGGCACGTAGATCTCGGCGGCGTCCACTTCGGACAGCGGGTCGGTGATCCCCGCCTGCTTCCACAACGCCCGCGCGGCGTCCCGCCCGGCCTGCGGGTTGACCTGGTCGCGTCCGGCGAACGTCGTCGGCTCGGTGCGCATCGCGGTCGCCCGGATCCACGCCGCAGGACCGGAGGTCTCCGCGGCGGAGATGACCACCGCGCACGCGCCGTCCGAGGAAGGACACGTTTCGTCGTAACGGATCGGGTCCCACAGCATCGTCGACGCGCGCACCGACTCGACCGTGATGTCGGGCTGCTTCAGGTGCGCGTACGGGTTCAGGGCGCCGTTGCGCCGGTCCTTGGCCGCGACCATCGCACCCACGTGCTCAGGCGCTCCGGCACGGCGGATGTACGCGCGCACGTGCGGTGCGAAGTAGCCGCCGGCGCCCGCGTGCACCGGCATCGTGAACGGCGTCGGCACGGACAGCGCCCACATCGCGTTGGACTCGGACTGCTTCTCGAACGCCACCGCGAGCACGCGGTCGTGCACGCCGGACTGGACGAGTGACGCCGCCACGTTGCCGGTGCTGCCACCGACCGAGCCCGCGGTGTGCACGCGCAGCAACGGTTTGCCGACCGCTCCCAGCGCGTCCGAGAGGAAGAGCTCGGGCATCATCACGCCCTCGAACAGGTCAGGCGCCTTGCCGAGCACCACGGCGTCGATGTCCGGCCAGTCCACGCCGGCGTCGGCCATCGCGCGGTCGATCGCCTCGCGGCACAGGCCCGCCATCGACACGTCGAGGCGCTTCGCGGCGTGGTGCGTCTGGCCGGTGCCGACCACAGCTGCCGGTCGCATCTATGCCCGCCCTTCCATCACGCAGACGAGGTTCTGTTGGAGCAGCGGTCCGCTCGTGGCGTGTCCCAGCACCTTCGACGCCGTTCCGTCGTGCACCCGGCGGGCGGCCTCGCCGATGCGGGCCAGCCCTGCCGCGAACATGGGGTTGCCGGCCAGGACCCCGCCGGACGGGTTCACGACAACGTCGTCACCGAGTCCGAGCGCTTGGCGCAGCAGGATCTCCTGGTGCGTGAACGGCGCGTGCAGCTCGGCCACCTCGATACCGTCGGCTCCGGCCGCCTTGCCCGCGGCCACCGCGGAGGGAGACGTCGTCAGGTCGCGCGTGCCGAACGACGGCGAGTCCACGCGGTGCTCGAACCCGGTGATCCACGCCGGTCGCTCGCACAGCTCCCGCGCGCGATCACCAGCGGCGAGCACGATCGTCGCGGCGCCGTCGGTGATCGGCGCGCAGTCGTGGCGCCGCAACGGATCCACGACGTACTCGGCTGCGAGCAGGTCGTCCACCTCGAACGATCCGGACAGCTGTGCCAGCGGGTTCGAGAGAGCGGCGGCACGGCTCTGCGCGGCCACCGAGGCCATCGCGCGTTCGTCCCAGAGCCCGGCCTCGATCCCCATGCGCGCCTGGATGCCCGCCAGGCCGAGCGAGTCCGGCCACAACGGCGTGACCACGTACGGGTCGAGCTGCATCGCCATGACCCGCCGCAGCTGACCCGCCGACGACTTGCCGAAGCCGTAGACCAGTGCGGTGTCGACCTCGCCGCACAGCAGCTTCACCCACGCCTCGTACAGGGCCCACGCCGCGTCCATCTCGACGTGCGACTCCATGATCGGCGGGAAGGCGCCGATCGCGTCCACCGCGGACACGAACGAGAACGCCCGCCCCGCCAGGTAGTCCGAGGAGCCCGAGCACCAGAAACCGATGTCGGACTTCGTCAGCCCCAGCGAACCGAGCACCTCGTGGAAGATCGGCACCAGCATCTCGACACCGTTGGTGGTGCCGTCGGTCTCGCGCACGCAGGGCGTCTGCGCGAACCCCACTACCGCGACGTCACGCATGCGAGCCTCACAGGTGCTGGGAGTAGGAGTCGAAGGGCGCGTCCGGCTCGCCGGAAGGCCTGAAGTGGTCGATGTTCTGCATCGTCGGGCCCCACTCCTCGCGCGGCTTCCACACCGCCTCCACCCGCATGCCCATCCGCACGTCCTCGGGGGCGACGCCGAGCAGCAGGTGCAGGAACGGGATGTCCGCGCCGTCGAGCAGCACGTAGGCCGAGACGTACGGCGGTGGGATGCGCTGGCCGAGGAACGGCACGTTGACCACGCAGAACGTCGTGATCGTGCCGCGGTCGGACAGTTCGATCTGGTCCGTCGTCGGCACGCCGTCGGTGGGGCAGGCCGGTCGTGGCGGGAAGTAGACCTTCTCGCACGCCGGGCAGCGCTGGGCGATGAGCCGCCCGTCCATGAGGCCCCGCAGGAACGGGTCCTCGGTCGGGGACGCCGAATGCGTGTAATGCAGGTGCACCGGCGTGGTCACCATCGTGACGTCGTCGGCCTCGACCGGTTCGTCCGACGGCTCGTCGGAGAGCTCGAAGCACTCGATGTCGGTGATCGCGCCGACGCGGTCCGCACGCCAGCGCACCCGCACGCGCGCACCGGTCGACATCCGGTCGGGAGAGCCCGCGTCGACGGCGTGCAGCAGAGACGTGTCCGCGCCGTCGAGCTGGATCAGCGCCCACGCGAACGGCCGGTCGAGCGGCTGTGCCTCCAACGGCTCGGGGATCCACGACCACCCGCGCACGACACCGGTCGACGCCACGTCCACGAACTCCGTCAACCGCTCGGCGGTCACCGGGTCGTACTCGAGCGGCGGCACGTGCACGCGGCCGTCGGAACCGCGGATCCCGGTCACCTTCCGGCGGCGCAGATCCGAGAGGAACCGGCCCAGCGTGGGGCCGGTCGAGCGCGTGTAGTCGAAGCCGACGTCAAGTGGAGCACTCAGCGGCTTGGTCACAGATCAAAGTGAAACAGGTTCTCGAAATGGTGGCAAGATGGCCGCATGAAGCTCGGTCTGCAGCTCGGTTACTGGGGCGCCGGTCCGCCCTCGAACGCCGCCGAACTCGTGGCGGCGGCGGAAGAATCTGGCTTCGACGCGGTGTTCGCGGCCGAGGCGTGGGGCTCGGATGCCTTCACTCCGTTGGCGTGGTGGGGATCCGGGACGCAACGGGTGCGGCTCGGCACCTCCGTGGTGCAGATGTCGGCGCGCACGCCGGCCGCCTGCGCGATGCACGCCCTGACGCTGGACCACCTCTCGGGTGGACGGTTCGTGCTCGGGCTCGGGGTGTCCGGGCCGCAGGTCGTGGAGGGCTGGTACGGCCGCCCGTTCGCGAAACCCCTTGCCAGGACCAGGGAGTACGTGTCCATTCTGCGCCAGGTGATGGCGCGGGAGGCGCCGGTCACCAACGACGGTCCGCACTACCCGTTGCCGTACCAGGGGCCCGGCGCGCTCGGTCTCGGCAAGCCGCTCAAGCCCATCACGCACCCGTTGCGCGCCGACCTGCCGATCTGGCTCGGCGCCGAAGGACCGAAGAACGTGGCGCTGACCTCGGAGATCGCGGACGGCTGGCTCGCGATCTACTACGCGCCCAGGCTCGCCGGGATGTACGACGAGTGGCTGGCCGAGGGGTTCGCGAAATCCGGCCGCAGCAGGGAGAACTTCGAGGTCGCGGCCACCTGTCAGGTCGTCGTGACGGACGATCCGGTCGCGGTCAGGGCCATGCTCAAGCCGTTCGTCGCTTTGTACATCGGCGGAATGGGTGCGCCCGGCATGAACTTCCACGCCGAGGTGTTCACCCGCATGGGATACGGCGAGGTCGTGCAGGACATCGGCAGGCTGTACCTCTCCGGGCGCAAAGACGAGGCGGCACAGGTGGTTCCGGACGAGCTGGTCTCCGAGATCACCATCGTCGGCACCGCGGAACACGTGCGCGACGAGGTGAAGCGGTGGGAGAAGGCGGGCGTCACGATGCTGCTCGTCGGCTGTCGCGACGTCGCCTCGATCAGGTGCGTCGCGGAGGCTTGCCAGTAGGTGAAACGCGTTCTAATTTGAGGGTGTGGTCACTGGACTCTGGAACATCGCTGCCGACCAGCCGGACCTGACCGCGCTGGTCGATCCGAGCGGTCGCGAGATCACCTACCGAGAGCTGGCGGCGGACGCCGACCGCTACGGGCGCGGGTTCCAGGCCTTGGGGCTGGAACCCGGCGACAGCATCGTGCTGATGCTGCCCAACAGCGCCGAACTGGTGGCGGTGTACTTCGCCGCCTACCAGACCGGCCTCTACGTCGTCATGGCGAACTGGCACCTGACCGGCGCCGAGGTCGCGTACCTCGTGCAGGACAGCGGTGCGAAGGCCTTCGTGGGGCACGAACGGTTCGCTGCCGCCGCTTCGGAAGCCGCGGCCGGTCTGCCCGCCAACGCGAAGTACTCCGTCGGCGACGTCCCCGGATTCCTGCCGCTGCGCGATCTCGGCGCGGGCGCGGAGGGGCGGCCGGACGTGCGCACCGCGGGCTCGCCGATGCTCTACACGTCCGGCACGACGGGCCGGCCCAAGGGCGTGCGCAGGCCGTTGACCGGGAACGATCCGGACGTCGTTCCGCCGTCGGCGCCGTGGTTCTTCGGGATCTTCGGCATCAAGCCGCACGACGGGCACGTGCACCTGTGCGGGTCACCGCTCTACCACACCGCCGTGCTGAACTTCGTCGTCATCTCCCTCCAGCTCGGCCACACCGCCGTGCTGATGGACCACTGGTCGCCCGAGGAGATGCTGCGGCTGATCGAGCGGCACCGGGTCACCCACAGCCACATGGTGCCGACCCAGTTCCACCGGTTGCTCGCGCTGCCCGACGACGTGAAGTCCAAGTACGACCTGTCGTCGTTGCGCGCGATGATCCACGGCGCCGCGCCCTGTCCGCTCGAGGTGAAGCGCCGCATGCTCGACTGGTGGGGGCCGGTCGTGATCGAGTACTACGCGGCGACCGAGGGCGGCGGCACCGCGATCAGCGCCCAGGAGTGGCTGAACAAGCCCGGATCCGTCGGCCTGCCGTGGCCGACGTCCGAGATCAAGATCCTCGGCGAGGACGGCACGGAGCTGCCGGTGGGTGAACGAGGCCTGGTCTACATGCGGATGGGCGACGCGACCTTCGAGTACCACAAGGACGCGGAGAAGACCCGTGCCGCCCGCGTGGGCAAGCTGTTCACGTTGCAGGACATCGGTTACCTGGACGAGGACGGCTACCTGTTCCTGTGCGACCGCAAGAACGACATGATCATCACCGGCGGTGTGAACGTCTACCCGGCGGAGATCGAGGGCGAGCTCGTGTGCCACCCCAAGGTCGCGGACGTGGCGGTGTTCGGCGTGCCGCACGCGGACTGGGGTGAGGAGATCAAGGCGGTCGTGCAGCCCGCGGACGGGATCGTCGCGGACGACGCGCTGACCGAGGAGCTGCTGGAGTTCGCGCGCACCCGGCTCGCGAAGTTCAAGCTGCCGCGCACGATCGAGTACCTGGCCGAGCTCCCGCGTGACCCCAACGGCAAGCTGTACAAGCGAAAGCTGAGGGACCGTGCGTGATCTGATCAAGATGACGCCGGAGGAGGTCTCGGCGTTCCTCGACGGCCAGAAGACGTTGATCGTCGCCACGATCGGCCGCAACGGCCTCCCGCACCTCGCCCCGATGTGGTTCGCCGTGCTGGACGGCGACATCGTGTTCTGCACGGACCGCAAGTCGCAGAAGATCGTGAACCTGCGGCGAGACCCGCGGTGCAGCGTGCTCGCCGAGGCGGGGGAGACCTACGACCAGCTGCGCGGCGTGCACATGGAGGGCGTCGCGGAGTTCACGCCTGACCTCGGGCGGGTCGTGGACGCCGTGGTGGCGCGCAACTTCGGCGAGGTCGGTGACGACGAGACCGCGCGGGAAGCGTTGCGGAAGGCGATGTCCAGGCGCGTCGCCGTGATCTTCCGTCCGACGAGGACGGCCAGCTGGGACCACCGGAAGACGATGTCGGGAGCGACAAGATGAACCTGAACCGCCGTCAGGTGCTCGCCGGAGCCGGTCTCGCGCTGGCCTCCGGACTCGTCAAGACCTCCGCCGCCTCCGCGGATCCCCTCGGCGAGTTCGACGTCGTGGTGGTCGGTTCGGGCGCGGCCGGCATGACCGCCGCCCTCACCGCGGCCAAGCGCGGACTGAGCTGCGTGGTGTTGGAGAAGGCGCCGACCTTCGGTGGTTCGGCGGCCAGATCCGGTGCGGGCATCTGGATTCCCAACAACGAGATCATCCTCGCGGCCGGCGTGCCCGACACCCCGGAGAAGGCCCGGCAGTACCTCGCGGCCGTCGTCGGTGACATCCCGGTGGCGCGGCAGCAGGCGTACCTCGCCCAGGGGCCGCAGATGATCTCGTTCGTCATGCGCAACAGCCCGCTGCGCTTCCGGCACATGGACGGCTACAGCGACTACTACCCGGAATACCCCGGCGGCATCGCGAAGGGCCGGTCGATCGAACCGGAGATGCTCGACGGCCGCGTCCTCGGCGCCGAGCTCGCCAACCTGAACCCGCCGTACCTCGCCACGCCCGCGGGCATGGTCATCTACGGCGCCGACTACAAGTGGCTGGCGCTGGCCCTGGTCAACGCGAAGGGCGCGGCCACGGCGGCAGCGGCGCTGGCACGGGGCACGGCAGCGGCTCTGGCGGGCCAGAAACCGTTGACGATGGGCCAGGCGCTGGCCGGCGGTCTGCGCGCGGGCCTGATGCAGGCGAACGTGCCGGTGTGGCTCAACACCGGGCTGGAAGACCTGCTCGTGGAGAACGGTGCCGTCAAGGGAGTCGTGACCTCACGCGGACTCGTGCGCGCACGGCGTGGCGTGATCATGGGTTCCGGCGGCTTCGAGCACAACGCGGCCATGCGCGCCCAGTACCAGCGCCAGCCCATCGGTACGCAGTGGACGGTCGGCGCCAAGGAGAACACCGGCGACGGCCACCGCGCGGGCCAGCGCGCCGGTGCCGCGTTCGACCTGATGGACGACGCCTGGTGGGGCCCGGCGATCCCGACGCCCGGCTCGCCGTACTTCTGCCTCGCCGAACGCACGCTGCCCGGCGGCCTGATGATCAACGCCGCGGGTCAGCGGTTCGTCAACGAGGCCGCGCCCTACAGCGACGTCGTGCACGTCATGTACGACAAGAACCCCACCGACCCGTGCATCCCGGCGTGGCTGATCGTCGACCAGAACTACCGCAACAGGTACCTGTTCGCCGACATCGCCCCGACCCTGCCGCTGCCCGACGGCTGGTACCAGTCCGGCGCCGTGGTGAAGAACTGGTCGCTCGACGGCCTGGCGTCGGCCATCGGCGTCCCCGGCACCGCGCTGAAGAACACCGTGAGCCGCTTCAACAACCAGGCGTTCACCGGCAGGGACGCCGACTTCAAGCGCGGCGACAGCGCCTACGACCACTACTACACCGACCCGGCCGTGTTCCCGAACTCGTGCCTCGCGCCGCTGTGGGTGGCGCCGTACTACGCGTTCAAGATCGTGCCGGGCGACCTCGGGACGAAGGGCGGCATGGTGACGGACGCGCGGGCGCGGGTGCTGCGGCCGGACGGGTCGGTGATTCCGGGCCTGTACGCGGCGGGCAACGTCAGCTCGGCCGTGATGGGACACAGCTACGCGGGTGCGGGGTCGACGATCGGGCCCGCCATGACTTTCGGATACATCGCCGCCAACGACATCTAGCCGCCCGCGCCAAAAACCGAAGCGGTCAACGGGCATGATTTGGGGCAAGCTGCTTAGTTCCACACGGTGACACGACCGGTGATCGCGGAGCCGTCCAGCACGGTGACGTCGACCAGGAACGTCCGGCCGGCAGGGGTCTTCCCACACACCCTGCTGCCGGCGATCAGGTGCTCCGCGTCCCTCGTCGCCCGCTTCCCGAGCTCGGCGACGCACTCGGCCTGTCCCGGCACGCCGTCGCCGAGCCACTCCGCGAGCCAGTACCCGTCGTCGCCGTGCAGGCGGTCCGGGGCGAGCGGCCAGACGTTCGTGCCGGGCACGTCGCGTGGTTGCGCGAGATCCAGGTGGAAGCTGCCGAACCGCAGCTCGCCGCTGAACCGCACGCCGGTGGCCGCGGGTGGCGGGCCGCTGGTGACGACGGTCGTGGTCGCGGGAGCAGACGTGTCCGGGGTGTTGGCCGTGGGGCGCGGTGTCGAGCCCGCCGGCGCCGGACGAGCGGCGCCGGCCACCGTCGGCGGAGCGGGCGTGCCCGACGCGGAGGGCGGTGACGACGTCGGAGATGTCTCCGGTGGTGTGGAGGCGGCGGCCGGTGTCCCCGCCGCCTGCTCGTCCGGTGCCACCAGCGTCACCACGGCCAGCACCGCGGCGCCCACGACGGCGCCCGCGAGCACGGCCAGGTAGCTCGAACGCCTGCGCCACAAGTGCTTGCCAGGAGTGTTCACGTAGACGTCGCCGCTGACCGACCCGGCCTGGAACGACGTGCCGTTCACGACGCCGTCGACGTCGTTGCCGACCGACTGATCTTCCTCGGACATACGTGGCAGATCGCCGGACGGCCGACAGGTGTTACGGGTACGAACGAGTTTCTCGGGCCGCGACCCCGTGCGGACGGGGTCGCGGCTGAGTCACCGCTGGCCGGCGATCGCCTCCTGCAGCAGCGCCAACGCCTGCTTGGCCGCCACGTTGAACATGCCCATGGTGGTGTTCGGTTTGCTGAACACCACCAGCAAGGTGTCGGCGTCCACGGAGAACACGCCGACCTGACCGGAATCGCCCTCGAAGAACACCACGCGCGGGTCGCCGACCTTGGCCCGCGCGATGAACTGGGCCGCGAGCCCGGCCGCCGCCGCGGCCATGGCGGCGACACTCTCGTTCTCGATGCCGCGGGTGAGCGCGCACAGCACCAGGCCGTCCCGCGTCGCGGCCAGCACCCCGTTGATGGTGACGGGATCGATGTGGCCGTGGATCTCCTGCAGTGCCTCGGTCACCGTCTTCTTGCCGGCGTCGTCCAGCGGCGGCGCCACCGCGAGCCCGGCCGACAACGCCGAACCGCGCTTGCGCATGGGCAGCACACCGGAGTCCGCCGATTCTCTGGCGGTCACCTCGTTCACACGATCAGGCCGGCTTCGATGGCCTTGAGGCCGTGCCTCGCGAGCGCGAGGTTGGACCGTTCCCGGTCCAGGACGAGGTACAGGAACAACGTGGAGGTGCTCCGGCTGTTCGCCTTCAGCAGGCGGATCAGGTGGTACTGACGGCCCAGCGTGATCAGGATGTCCTCGATCTCGTCGTTCAGCTTGAGCGACGAGACCACCCGCTGCTTCGCCCGCACGACCTCCGTGTTGCCGGCCGCGGCAATCTCGAGGTCCAGCCAGTCACCACCGCCGATCGAGCCGAGAGACATCCCGCTCTCGAAGTCGACGAGTGCGGCTCCCACCGCACCGGAAATGGTCATCGCTTCTTTCAACGCCGTGTCGATGTTCATTCGACGTTTGCTCCTCGCAGTCGCACCAATGCGCGCCAAAGACAATTCATCCGGCGGTGTTCCCCCGAGAATTACCGGCCGGTTGGCATGATCGGCATCACCCTATGTGGTGCGGCGTTGTACGTACAAGCCCGTTCGGAGCAACGTGAAAGCGCTGTCCAGTCCACTGTGGTCAGCGGTCGTCGAACAGCGTCGAACGCATAATCGAAATTGATCGAAACTGCACGAAACGTTAGCGTCCCTTGAACTCCGGCTTGCGCTTCTCGGCGAACGCGCGGGGACCCTCCTTGGCGTCCTCGCTGCGGAACACCTCCATGCCGAGCCGGGCGTCCACTGTGAACGCCTCGTTCTCGTGCATCGCCTCGGTCTCCCGCATCGTCCGCAGGATCGCCTGCACGGCCAGCGGTCCGTTGGCGGTGATGAGCTCCGCCAGCTCCATCGCCTTGGCCAGCGCCTGGCCGTCCGGCACCACGTGCCCGATCAGCCCGATCTCCTTGGCCTCCGCGGCCCTGATGTGCCGGCCGGTCAGCAACAGGTCCGCCGCCACCGTGTACGGGATCTGCCGCGGCAGCCGCACCGCGGACCCGCCGAGCGGGAAGAGTCCCCACCGCGCCTCGGACACGCCGAACCGCGCGCTCTCGCCGGCCACCCGGATGTCGGTCGCCTGAAGGATTTCCGTGCCGCCCGCCACCGCTGGGCCCTCCACCGCGGCGATCAGCGGTTTCGTCAACCGGCGACCTTTCAGCAGCGGTTCGATGACCGAGAAGTCGAACTTGCCCGCGGACTCGCTGGGGTGGTTGGACGTCATGGCCTTCAGGTCGGCGCCCGCGCAGAACGACCCGCCGGCGCCGGTGAGGATGCAGACCCGCACGTCCGGATCGGAGTCGACGCGGTCCCAGGCCTCGCGCATGATCGCCATCATCGGCCCGGACAACGCGTTGCGGACCTCCGGTCGGTTCATCGTGACGACCAGGACGTTGCCGACCAGGTCCACCAGCGCGTGGGGTTCCGTCGTGGTCGTCATTCGAGCGCCTCCTGGATCGAGTCTGACCGCACGGGGGATTGTCCAGAACAGTAACACGTTCTACTTTGCCTACCATGGCCCTCAACGTCGCAGACCTCGTTGAACACGCCGTCGACACCGTGCCCGACCGGACCGCGCTCGTGTGCGGACCCAAGAGGGTCACCTACGCCGAGCTCGAGTCACGAGCCAACAAACTGGCTCACCACCTGGCAAAGAACGGCGTGACACAGGGTGCGCACGTCGGGCTCTACGCGCGCAACTCGATCGAGCTCGTCGAGGCCATGCTCGCGGTCTACAAGCTGCGCGCGGTGGTCATCAACGTGAACTACCGCTACACCAAGAACGAGTTGCAGTACCTGTTCGGCGAGTCGGACCTCGTCGCGCTCATCCACGAACGGCAGTACGCGCCGCTCGTCGCCGAGGTCGGTGCTCCCGGGCACACCGTGGTGATCGACGACGGGTCGGGCGAGGAGTTCACCGGCGCCGACTACGAGACCGCGCTGGCGGAGGAGTCCGACGAACGCGACTTCGACCCCCGCAGCCCCGACGACCTCTACATCCTCTTCACCGGCGGCACGACCGGCATGCCCAAGGGCGTGATGTGGCGGCACGAGGACGTGTGGCGCACGCTCGGCGGCGGCATCGACTTCGTGACCGGCGAACGGCTCACCGACGAGTGGCAGCAGGCGAAGGGCGGCAAGGACTACGGCCTGGTGCGGCTGTGCCTGCCGCCGCTGATCCACGGTGCCGCGCAGTGGGCCGTGCTGGGCGCGTTGTTCTGCGGCAGCACGGTGGTGCTCGTGCCGAAGTTCGACCCGGCCGAGATCTGGCGGGTGATCGAACGGGAGAAGGTCCAGGTCGCCGCGATCACCGGTGACGCGATGGGCCGGCCGTTGATCGAGGAGTTCCAGCGCGGCGAGTACGACGGCTCGTCGTTGTTCATCATCAACAGCAGCGCCGCGCTGTTCTCCTACACGGTCAAGAAGCAGTACCAGGAACACCTGCCGCACACGACGCTGCTGGAGTCGATCGGGTCGAGCGAGACCGGGTCCACCGGCATCGGCGCGGTGCCCAAGGAGATCGTGCAGACCGACGGCACCAAGGTGAAGCTCAACGAGGACACCATCGTCATCGACGAGGACGGCAACAAGCTCGAGCCCGTGCCCGGTGTCATCGGCAAGCTGGCGCGGGGCGGGCACATCCCGCTCGGCTACTACAAGGACCCCGAGAAGACCGCGCGGATGTTCGTCGAAGTCGACGGCAGGCGGTTCACGGTGCCCGGCGACTACGCGCGGTTCGAGGAGGACGGCGACATCACGTTGCTCGGCCGCGGCAACACGTGCGTCAACACCGGCGGCGAGAAGGTGTTCCCGGAGGAGGTCGAGGCGGCGCTGAAGTCGCACCCCGACGTCTTCGACGCGCTCGTCATCGGCATCCCGGACGACCTGCTGGGCCAACGCGTCGGCGCCATCGTGCACCCGCGCGAAGGCGCGACGCCGACACTGTCCGAACTGGACGCTCACGTGCGCGAGACGCTAGCGGGCTACAAGGTTCCGCGGTCGCTCTGGCTGGTCGACGAGATCGGCCGCACCCCGAGCGGCAAACCCGACTACCAGTGGGCGAAACGCCACGTGGAGGACCATGCGCACCAGCCTGTGTGACGAGTTCGGCATCGAGCACCCCGTCTTCGGCTTCACGCCGTCCGAGCACGTGGCGGCGGCGATCAGCAGGGCCGGCGGCCTCGGGGTGCTCGGGTGCGTGCGGTTCAACGACGCGGAGGACCTCGACCGCGCGTTGACGTGGATGGACGAGAACACCGACGGCAAGCCCTACGGCGTCGACATCGTCATGCCCGCGAAGGTCCCGACCGAGGGTACGCAGATCGACCTCGCCGGCCTGATCCCGCAGAGCCACAAGGACTTCGTGCAGCAGACCCTGCTCAAGCTCGGCGTCCCGCCACTGCCGGACGGCGAGGGCGGCGAGGGCGTGCTGGGCTGGCTGCACTCGGTGGCGCGTTCGCACGTGGACGTCGCCCTGGAGCACCCGATCCGCCTGATCGCCAACGCCCTGGGCTCACCACCCACCGACGTCATCGAACGGGTGCACGCGGCCGGTGTCCCGGTGGCGGCCCTGGCCGGCAAGGCCGAACACGCGCGCCGGCACGTGGCCAACGGCGTCGACATCGTGGTGGCGCAGGGCTACGAGGCGGGCGGCCACACGGGCGAGGTCGCCACGATGGTGCTGGTGCCGGAGATCGCCGACGCGGTCGACGTGCCGGTGCTCGCCGCGGGCGGCATCGGGTCCGGCAGGCAGGCAGCGGCGGCGATGGCACTGGGAGCCTCCGGAGTGTGGATGGGCTCGTACTGGCTGACCACGGCCGAGTACAAGCTGGGCAACACGAGCACTCAGGAGGCGCTGCTGGCCGCCGGTTCCAGCGACACCGTCCGCACCCGCATCTACACCGGCAAACCGGCGCGGCTGCTGAAGACGCGGTGGACCGAGGCGTGGACGTCCGCCGAGGCACCGGAACCGCTGCCGATGCCGTTGCAGAACCTGCTGGTCAGCGAGGCGCACCTGCGCATCGCCCGCTCCGACGACCCGTCGGTGGTGTCGATGCCGGTCGGGCAGATCGTCGGGCGGATGAACGAGGTGCGGCCGGTCGCGGAGGTGATGGCGGACCTGCTGGCGGAGTTCGACCAGACGGTGAAGAGGATGACCGAACTGAACCGTTGACCCGCAGGCTAGGGTGGTGCGCTGAGGGAGACCTGTTCTGGGGGGAACACTTGAAGCGCACTCGCGCGTTGCTGATCGCTGTCCTCGTACTCGCACCGGCCGCGGCCGCACCACCGGCCGCGGCCGCCGCTTGTGGGTACGACCGGCGGGACCTGCCCGCGCCGGCAGGTGCGGACCACCACCGAGCGACGGGCAGCAGCACGAACAACAGCAGGATCGTCGGGTGGTACTCGCCCTCCGGCGGCTACGCCCGCGGTGTGCTGTGGGTGAACAGCACCCTGCGTGAGATGGCGCCGTTGCACTTCAACGTCCGGCCCACCGCGGTCAACAACACGAGCGTCGTGGCCGGGTACGAAGAGGTCCACCGCGGCGAGCTGGGCTCGTTGTACCGGGCCTTTCGCTACGAAAACGGTGCCTACGAGTATCTGGGGACCGAGCCGGGCGAACACTCGAGGGCGACCGGCGTCAACGACGCGGGCGACGTGGTCGGCACCGTGTGGCGAGAAGAGTCGCCGTTGGTCCGCACCGTCGTGCTCTGGCCGCGGAACGGGACCCGGAAGTCGTTCGGCCAGGGCGTGGCCATCGGTGTCACCGGGCAGAAGATCGTGATGACGACGGACTGGTCGGGGTGGGTGGTCGACACCGGCACCGGTGTGCGCACGGAACTGCCGGGCGCGGGCCTGCCGATGGTGCTGGACAACGACCGTGTGCTGAACACGGAGTATCTCGGCGGTGGCCGGGTCCAGCTCACCGAGTGGGACCTGAACGGTGTCCGGGTCGGCGCCTACGACGGCGGTTTCAAGCCGTTGGGCAAGAACGGCAGCGGCACGGTGTTCGGCGCGCACGGCGACTCGACGCCGGCCCTGTGGCGCAAGACCGGTCGCACCGACGTGGTGGCCGACCGGCTGCCGGACGTGCACGAGTACGCAGACGTGACGGACGCCGCCACTCTGATCGGCACCTACGAAGGTGCCGACGGCAAGCCACGCGCCGCGCGGTGGCTCTGGATCTGCAGCTGATACGTGTCGTTTCGAAGCTCTGGGGGATTGATGAAGCACAGACGTGTGTTCGCAGGACTGTTCAGCGTGGCCGTGGTCATGTCGGTTATCGCGGCTCCACAGGCCGTGGCCGCCGAGTGCCAGTACAACCGGCAGGACCTGCCTCTGCCGGCCGGTGCGACCTACGTGCACACCGAGGGAAGCAGCACCAACAACAGCCGGATCGTCGGGTCGTACACGGACGTGAACGCGAATCGTGCGTTGTTGTGGGTGAACAGCACTCTGCGCGTGCTGCCGCCGGCCGTGTACCCGGCCTTCGACGTCTTTCCGGAGGCCGTCAACAACACCAGCGTGGTTGTCGGCCGCCAGGAGACCCGCCGGCCTGCGGGAGCGTTGAGCAAGGCGTTCCGGTTCGAGAACGGTGCTTACGAGTTCCTCGAGACCGGCGCGGACGAGCACTCGTCGGCGTTCGGCGTCAACGACGCCGGAGATGTCGTCGGGACCGTGTGGACGGACGCGGCGCCGAGCGTGCGCACGGTCGTGGTGTGGCCGCGCAACGGGACGCGGAAGTCCTTCGGCGTGGGCCAGGCCGTTGGTATCAACGCCCAGCGCAAGATCGTGATGATCGGGGACGGGTCGGGGTGGGTCGTCGACACCGACACCGGCGCCAGGATCGAGCTGCCGGGTGCGCGCCATCCGGTCGTGTTCGACAACGACCGCGTGCTGAACTACGAGTACCTGCCAGAAGAAGCGCGCGGTCAGATCACCGAGTGGGATCTCGCCGGCGTCCGGGTCGGTGCGCACAGGGGTGGCTACCAGCCGTACGGCAGGAACGGCAGCGGCACTGTGTTCGGCACGCTGGAGCCGTCGCTGGGTGGTACTCCCACGCTGTGGCGCACCACCAGCCGGAGCCCCGTGGTGGCCGACAGGCTGCCCAGCGACTACTTCTACGCGGAGATCACCGACGCCGCGACCTTGATCGGCACCTACCGGGACGCGGACAACAGCACGCATCCGGCGCGCTGGCTCTGGGTCTGCGCCTGATCACATCACCGCACTGAGCTTCAGGAGCTGGGCGGTGGCCCCGCCCAGCTCGAACTCGGCGCGCTTGGCCGCGGTGAAGTACCGGTGCACGTCGTGGCTCATGTCGATGCCAGTGCCGCCGTGGACGTGCACGGCCGTGTGCGCCACCCGGTGACCGCCGTCGGCTGCCCAGAACTTCGCCGTCGCGACTTCCTCGGTGGCGTCGAGTCCTTCGGACACGCGCCAGGCGGCCTGCCAGAGCGTCAAGCGGATCGCCGCCACGTCGATGTACGCGTCGGCGAGCCGTTGCGCCACGGCCTGGAAGCTGCCGATCGGGCGGTCGAACTGCACGCGGGTGCGCGCGTACTCCGCCGTCAGCTCCAGCGCGCGTTCGGTGACGCCGAGCTGGAAAGCGCACAGTCCCAAGGTGTAGCGCGTGATCAGCCAGTCGGGCGTGAGACCGGGCACGAGCTCACCACCGCCGGAGTGCTCGAACCACCCCGCGTCGCCGTCGACGAGCTCCTGTGCGGTGATGTCGAGCGCACCAGCCTCGACGAGGAAGACCTCTCCGCCCTGCGACACCAGGAAAGCCTCCGCCGAGGAGGCGGACGGCACGGTGGTCTTCGCTTCGCCGTCGTCCACGAGTGCCACGGACAGCACGGTTCCGGGCGTCAGCCAGCGGGAACGTTGTTCGGGCGTGCCGAACTCCGCCAGCGCGTAGGCGGCCACAGTGGTCGGCAGGTAGGGCACCGTGGCGACCGCGCGCCCGAGCTCCACCAGCACCGAACACTGCTCCAGCACACCGAACTCGGCGGGATCCTCCGGCACCACACCCGACTTGACCAGGTCGGGCCACGGGGTGTCGGACGAGTCGAGGATCTTGCGGGTCAGTGCGGCCAGCTCGCGCTGCGCCTCGGTCAACGTGAAGTCCACGGCGTCTCCTTACCGAGGCACGGCGGGCAGTCCGAGGCCCACCCGCGCGATGATGTCCCGCTGGATCTCGTTGGTGCCGCCGCCGAACGTCAGGATCAGCGACGAGCGGTGCATGCGTTCCACCCGGCCGTGCAGCAACGCTCCCGGTGAGCCCGCGCGCACCATCCCGTTGGCTCCCAGCACCTCCATCAGCAGCCGGTAGCCCTCGGTGGCGAACTCCGTGCCGAACACCTTGGTGGCGGAGGCTTCCGCTGGCGACGGCGCCTCGTCGCCACCGGAGGCGATGCGCCAGTTGACGAGCTTGAGGAACTCGGTTTTGGCGTGCACGCGGGCCAGGTGCATGCGCACCCATTCGTGCTTCGTCGCACCGGTTTCGTGCGCCCATTGACGAACCTCGCGCAGTGCGGTCTGCAACGGCGCGGCGGAGCAGAGGGCGACGCGTTCGTGGTTGAGCTGGTTGGTGATGAGCTTCCAGCCCTTGTGCTCCTCGCCGATGAGGTTCGACACGGGCACGCGCACGTTGTCGTAGAAGGTCGCGCTGGTCGTCGGGCCGGACATCGTCGGCACGGGCGTCCAGGAGAAGCCGGGGTCGGTGGTCGGCACGATGATGATGCTCAAACCCCTGTGCCGCTGCGACTCCTGGTCGGTGCGGCAGGCCAGCCAGACGTAGTCCGCGTACTGGATGAGGCTGGTCCACATCTTCTGGCCGTTGATCACGTAGTCGGAGGCGTCGCGAACGGCCCGCGTGCGCAGCCCGGCGAGGTCGGTACCCGCCTCCGGTTCGGAGTAGCCGATGGCGAAGTGGATCTCGCCCGAAGCGATCTTCGGCAGGTAGAACGCCTTTTGCTCGGGCGTGCCGAACGCCATGATGGTCGGCCCGATCGAGTTCAGCGTCAGGAACGGCACGGGCGCACCGGCCGCGGAAGCTTCGTCGAGGAAGATCAGCTGCTCGATCATGGGCCGGTTGCGGCCGCCGTACTCCTCCGGCCAGCCGATGGTCAGCCAGCCGTCGAGCCCCATCCGGCGGACGGTGTCCTTGTAGACCTCGGCGTCGCCGTAGTCACCGCCACCGGAGAGCCCGGCTCGTCGTTCCGGCGTCATGAGCGCGGCGAAGTACGCCCGCAACTCCTGGCGCAACCGCTCCTGTTCGGGCGTGAAACCGATGCGCATGACCGCTACTCTAGAACAAGTTCTACTTGCTGTCAGGAGGCCGCGATGAAGGTCGGCGTCGACCCTGCGCTGTGTGAGGCGCACGGGGAGTGCGTGTCAATCCTGCCTGAGGTGTTTGACCTTGACGACGATGAGGTTCTGCAGATCCGGGACGGTGAGCTGACGGAGGACGAGATCCCGCTCGCCGAACGTGCCGTCGCGTCGTGCCCGATGGGCGCGCTCCGGCTCTCACGCTGATGGGCCTTGTCAAGAACAGGAACAGATTCTACTGTCCGACGAGTCCCGGGTTGTGAGCTCAGCGAGGAGTGATACCGGTGAAGGCTGCCGTGCTCAACCAGGTAGGCGACGACAAGCTCGAGCTCCGCGACGACGTGACGACAACCGCGCCGGGGCCGCAGGAAGTCAAGATCAAGATCAAGGCGTGCGGGGTGTGCCACAGCGATCTGTCCGCCATGGACGGAACGCTGCCGGCGCTGGCACCCGGCGTCATCGGCCACGAGGGTGCCGGTGAGGTCGTCGAGATCGGGAGCGCCGTGACGTCGCTCGCGGTCGGCGACCACGTGGCGATCACCTTCGTGCCGCCGTGCGGGAAGTGCGCCCAGTGCGTCACGGGTCAGGCGCATCTCTGTCTCGTGCACACCATTTCGGCGTTCACGTCACCGCGGTTCGTCGTCGGCGGCAACCCCGCCTTCGGTTACGCGGGCCTCGGTGCGTTCGCCGAGGAGATGGTCGTGCCGGCCGACGCCGCCATGAAGGTCGACGACGACGTGCCGTGGGAGATCGCGGCGCTGCTGTCGTGCGGGATCCTCACCGGTGTCGGCGCCGTGCTCAACACCGCGAAGGTCGAACCGGGGTCCAGCGTCGCGGTGATCGGCTGCGGCGGCGTCGGCATCGCGGTGATCCAGGGCGCGCGGCTCGCCGCCGCGGCGAAGATCGTCGCGGTCGACCCGGTCACCGAGAAGCACGAGGTGGCCCAACGGTTCGGTGCCACGCACGCGACCGTTCCCGACGGGGTCGCGGACCTCAACAACCAGCTCAACGGCGGCATGGGCTTCGACTACGTGTTCGACGTCGTCGGCATCCCCGCCACGATCCGCCAGGCGTGGGACCTCACCCGGCGCGGTGGCCACACCGTCGTCGTCGGTGCGGGCCGGGCGGACGCGATGGTCTCGTTCAGCGCGCAGGAGCTCTTCCTGCACGACAAGACCCTGCACGGATCGTTCTACGGAACGGCGAACTTCCGCCGGGACGTGCCGCGCATGATCGCGCTGTGGCGGCAGGGACGTCTGGACCTCGAAGGCATGATCAGCAAGAGGATCAAGCTCGAGGACGTCAACGAGGGCCTGCAGGCGTTGCGCGGCGGTGGATCCCTGATCCGCCAGGTCATTCTCTTCGACTAGGAGTCTTTTGTGGACCTTTCGGGGAAGGTCGCCGTCGTCACCGGCGCGGGTGCCGGACTGGGCAGGGCGGAGGCGCTGGAGCTCGCGAGAGCCGGCGCGTCGCTCGTCCTCAACGACCTGCCGGGCTCGGCCGAGGCCGCTGCGACCGAGATCGAGGAGCTCGGCGCCAAGTGCGTCGTGGTCGAGGGGGACGTGGGGGAGCGCAGCACGGCGGACGCTCTCGTCAAGGCTGCCGTCGAGCAGTTCGGCGGGCTGCACGTCGTCGTGAACAACGCCGGCGTGCTGCGCGACCGCATGCTGTTCAACATGACCGACGAGGAGTGGGACCTGGTCGTGCGGGTCCACCTGCGCGGCCACTTCCTGTTGTCGCGCAACGCGGTCGCGCTGTGGAAGCAGCAGTCGAAGGCGGCGGGCGAACCTGTCTACGGCCGGATCGTGAACACCTCGTCCGAGGCGTTCCTGCTCGGGTCGGAAGGTCAGGCGAACTACGCCGCGGCCAAGGCGGGCATCGCCGCGCTGACGGTCGCGACCGCACGCGGCACGAGTCGCTACGGCGTCCGTGCCAACGCGATCTGCCCCCGCGCCCGCACGGGCATGACCGCGCACGTGTTCGGCGACGCACCCGAAGGCGACGACTCGCTGGCGCCCGAGCACGTCGCGAAGTTCGTGGCGCACCTGGCGGGACCGTCCGGTGACCGGATCAACGGCCAGGTCTTCGTCGTGCACGGCGGCATGGTCGCGCTGATGGCCCCGCCCACGGTCGAGCAGAAGTTCGGCGCGTTCACCGATCTCGACGGCTACTTCGCCGACCGCGATCCGCAGAAGACCTTCGCCTGTACCGAAACGATGTCTCTGTAGGAGGAGCTGTGACGCTCACCGTCCAACCGCATCGCGAGACGCTGGGCCTGAAGGACGGCCGGCTCCTCATCGGCGGCGAGTTCCGCGAGACGGACGAGACCTGGACCCACCACCACCCCGCGACCGGCGAGGAGATCGGCAGCTTCGCCGTCGCGTCGGCCAAGGACGTCGACGCCGCCGTGCTCGCCGCGCGCAAGGCGTTCGACGAGGGCACGTGGGGCCGGTCGAAGGCCACCGACCGCATCAGGGTGCTGCGCAGGTACAGCGACCTGCTGCGGGAGCACTCGGACGAACTGCGCGGACTGCAGGCGCTGGACAACGGCGTGCCGCTGTCGTTCGGCCAGATCTACGCCACCTCGGTCGGCATCGCCGCGGACATCTTCGATCACCACGCCGGCTGGATCGACAAGGTCGGCGGCCAGACCCTGCCGCCGTACCAGGGCGGTGACCACCTGGCGATGACGTTCCGCGAACCGGTCGGCGTGGTCGCGGCGATCCTGCCGTGGAACGCGCCGTTCGTGCTGTTCGCGCAGAAGATCGCGCCCGCGCTCGCGGCCGGCTGCACGGTCGTGGTGAAGCCGTCGGAGTACGCGTCGTTCTGCGTGATCCGCATGGTCGAGCTGCTGATCGAGGCCGGCCTGCCGGAAGGCGTGATCAACCTCGTGACCGGTCCCGGCGACCCGACTGGCGAAGCGCTGATCACCCACCCCGCCGTGGACAAGATCAGCTTCACGGGCAGCCGCGTGGTCGGCCGCCGGATCGTCGAGGCCTCCGCCGGCACGATGAAGCGAGTTTCCCTGGAGCTGGGCGGGAAGTCGCCGGCGATCGTGTTCGCGGACGCGCCGAACGTCGGCCTCGCCGCGATGACCTGCATGGGCATGGTCACCATGGGCCTGTCCGGCCAGGCCTGCGTCGCACACACACGGGCGCTGGTCCAGCGGGACGTTCAGGACGAGTTCGTGGGCATGGCGCAGATGCTCGCGACCGCGGTGACGTTCGGCGACCCGTTCGACCCCGCCGTGCTCGCCAGCCCGCTGATCAACCAGAAGCAGCTCGAACGCGTGCTCGGCTACATCGAACGCGGTCAGTCCGACGGCGCTCGTCTCGTCACCGGCGGCACCCGGCTCGAAGGCGACCTCGCGTCCGGCAACTTCGTCGCGCCGACGATCTTCGCCGACGCCAGCAACGACATGGCGATCGCCCGTGACGAGATCTTCGGCCCGGTGCTCACCGTCGTGCCGTTCGACGACGAAGAAGAAGCCATCCGGCTCGCCAACGACACCGAGTACGGCCTGGGCGCCGGTGTCTACACCAACGACGTCCGCCGGGCGTTCCGCGTGTCCAAGAGGTTGCGGGTCGGCATGGTCGGCATCAACGGGTTCCAGCTGGAGCCGCACGTGCCGTTCGGCGGGTACAAGCAGTCCGGTCTGGGCCGCGAGGGCGGCCAGAGCGCCTACGAGGCGTACACCGAGCTGAAGACCGTGATGATGCCGCTCACCGACGAGATGATGTAGATGCGGCTCGACGGGAAGGTCGCCCTGATCACCGGCGCGGCGCGGGGTCAGGGCGCGGCCGCGGCGCGCCGGTTCACAGCAGAGGGCGCGCGGGTGATGATCACCGACGTCCTCGACGACCAGGGCAAGGAGCTCGCCGCCGAACTGGGCGCCGAGTACTGCCATCTCGACGTGTCGTCGGAGGAGAGCTGGGCCGAAGCAGTCGCGTTCACCGTGCAGACGTTCGGTGACATCACCGTGCTCGTGAACAACGCGGGCATCCTGCACTTCTCGGCGTTGGCGGACACCACACTCGCGGACTACCAGCGGGTGATCGGCATCAACCAGGTCGGCACGTTCCTCGGCATGCGCGCGGTGGTCGAGTCGATGAAGCGCGCGGGCGGCGGCTCGATCGTGAACGTCTCGTCCGTCGAGGGCATGGGCGGAATGCCTTACCTGGTCGCGTACACGGCGTCGAAGTTCGCGATTCGCGGCATGACGAAGGTCGCCGCGATGGAGCTCGGCCAGCACGGCATCCGTGTGAACTCGGTGCACCCCGGCGCGATCAACACCCCGATGGTGAGCGAGGCGCTGGGACGGGAGATCGACGTGTCACCGGCCGGCAAGAAGGTCGCGCTGCGCCGGATCGGGCAGCCCGACGACGTCGCGAACGTCGTGCTGTTCCTGGCCAGTGACGAGAGCGCTTACTGCACGGGCGCCGAGTTCGTCGTGGACGGAGGAGCCACCGCCACACACGCGTTGAGTTGAATGCAACCCATCACGTACCTCTCGCGTCTCGATGATCGAGAGGTTATGACTGGGGAGCTACATGAAATCAATTCTGGTGACGGCCGCCCTGCTGATCGGACTGGCACCGGCGGCCGTTGCGGCGGAAGAAGCACAGACGCCCGTTTTGTCCTGGCAGGACTGTCAGGACGGGTTCCAGTGCTCGACCGCGAAGGTTCCGCTCGACTACGACCAGCCAGGCGGCACGAAGATCGACCTCGCGTTGATCAGGCTGCCCGCGACCGATCCGGCGAAGAAGATCGGCTCGCTGTTCGTGAACTTCGGCGGTCCCGGTGCGTCCGGTGTGGACAGGCTGCGCGGGCGCGGCAAGTGGGAGTGGCTGTTCTCGCCGGAGCTGCGGGCGCGCTTCGACGTGGTGTCGTGGGACCAGCGGGGAATCGGTCGTTCGGCGACCGTCCGCTGCTTCGACAGCGTCGAGGAGCAGCAGGCGTTCCTGAACGGCATTCCGGTCTACCCGGACACCGCGGCGCAGGAGCCGGCGTTCTACGACTCCTACCGGGAGTTCGTGCGCCGCTGCGAGGCGAAGTCCGGTGACCTGCTGGACCACGTCTCGTCCGCGAACACGGCACGGGACCTGGACCTGCTGCGCAAGGCCGTCGGTGACAAGAAGCTGACCTACCACGGCATCTCCTACGGCACGCACCTCGGCGCGATCTACGCGAACATGTTCCCGGACAAGGTTCGCGCGCTCGCGTTCGACGGCGCGCTGGACTTCGTCGGCAACGCCACCGGCCACGGTGACCAGGGCACGACCGTGCCGCTGGACACCCGCCAGGACGTGCCGCGCGGCGTCGCGGAGACGTTCGACCAGTTCCTGAAGCTCTGTGCGGCACCGGGCGCGAAGTGCGCGTTCGCCGGTGGCGACCTGAAGCAGAAGTGGGCGGACCTGGTGGCCAAGGTGGCGGCGTCGCCCGTCACCACGCCGGACGGCACGTTCGACCGCGTGGCGCTGATCAGCACGGTGTGGGACGCGCTGGCGCAGCCGGAGACGTGGCAGGACACCGCCCGGATCCTCCAGGGGATCTGGGAGGCGCCGAAGACGCTGCGTGCGGCGTCGGCCGATTACATCACCAACCGGTTCGAGGCGTTCAACGCGATCCAGTGCTCGGACAGCGATTTCCCGCGCGACCCGGCGGTGTACTCGAAGTACGGCAAGAGCGAGGACCAGCGCGTTCCCTACTGGGGCCGTGCCGTGGTGTTCGACATGATGGCCTGCGCGTTCTGGCAGGCCCGTGACGACGACCGCTACACGGGTCCGTGGAACCGCTGGACGTCGGCGCCGGTCCTGTTCATCAACAGCAGGTTCGACCCGTCGACGCCGTTGCACGGTGCTCGCGACGGTGCGGCGGAGATGGCCAGGACCGGGTTCCTGACGGTCGAGGGCTACGGCCACACCACCATGTTCGTGCACAGCGCGTGCGCGGAGAAGGCGAAGCGGGACTACCTGTTCACGGGTGTCCTGCCGGCCCAGAAGACGTGCGGCATCGACAAGTCGCCGTTCGCCTGACGGGTGTTTTCCAGGAGGGGCCTCACCACACCGGTGAGGCCCCTTTTGCCTGTTGGACCGCTCGCATCCGTGATCTACCTTGGGTTGCATGGCGAACCCGCTGACTCAGGTGCCGCTGGAACGGTTGCGGCAGCGCACGAGCGTGAAGTGGCGCCTGTACCCCGAGGACGTCCTGCCGCTCTGGGTGGCCGAGATGGACGTCGACCCCGCCGAACCGGTCGCGCGGGCGATCATCGACGCGGTGCAGCGGGGCGACACCGGCTACCCGGCGGGCACGGCCTACGCCGAGGCGCTCGCCGAGTTCGCGAAGACGCGCTGGGACTGGGACGTCGCGGTCGAGAACACGGCGATGGTGCCGGACGTGATGCTCGGGGCCGTCGAGCTGGTCAAACTCGTGTCCGGGCCGGGCGACCCGGTGATCGTCACCCCGCCCGTGTACCCGCCGTTCTACATGTTCGTGCGCGGCATGGGCCGGGCGGTCGTGGAAGCGCCGCTGACGAACGGACGGCTCGACCTCGCGGTGCTGGAGCGGACGTTCCGGCACATCAGAGCTGACCGGCCGGTGTTCCTGCTGTGCAACCCGCACAACCCGACCGGCACCGTCCACACCGCCGACGAGCTCACGGCCGTCGCGCGCCTGGCCGAGAAGTACGGCGTTCGCGTCATCGCCGACGAGATCCACGCGCCGCTCGTCGCCGCGAGCGCCGAGTTCGTGCCGTACCTCAGCGTCGACCCGAACGGCCTGTCGCTGATGTCCGCGTCGAAGGGCTGGAACCTCGCGGGCCTGAAGTGCGCGGTCGCCCTCGCCGCGACCGACGAGCTCTCCCGGTTGCCGGAGGAGGTCAGCCACGGCCCCAGCCACTTCGGCGCCATCGCGCACACGGCGGCGTTCCGCGAGGGCGGCGACTGGCTCGACGCGGTGTTGTCCGGCCTCGACGACAACCGGAAGCTGCTCGCGACCCTGCTCGCCGAGCACCTGCCCGAGATCGGGTACGAACCGTCCGAGTCGACCTTTCTCGCGTGGCTCGACTGCCGCGGGCTGGGGCTCGACGACCCGGCCGCGGTGTTCCTCGACCGCGGCAAAGTCGCCCTGATGTCCGGGAAGGACTTCGGTTCCGGCGGCGACGGCCACGTCCGGCTGAACATCGGCACCTCGCCCGAGATCCTCACGGAAGCCGTCCGCCGGATGGCTACTGCACGGTGACGTTCTTGACCGCCTCGATCACCTTGGTGACCAGCCGGTCCGACGTCGCCTTCTTCGCCACCGCGAACTCGAACTCCGTCTTGCCGTCCTTGCGCGAGATCTTGAAGTCCACCTTGGTCTGCAGGAACGCGACCAGCGCCCCCAGCACGACGGCCGCGGTGATCGGGTCGACGAACATCTGGGTCTCTTCCGGCAGCTCGTCCACCGCCTCCGAGACCACGCCGGCGGTCTCCTCGTCGTCGGCCAGCAACGCCAGCACGTCCCGGACGTAGGTCTCCAACGGCACCGACGGCCGCAGCACGTCGTCGCTGCGCACGGCGCCGCCCTCCTGGCTGAGGAACGCGGCCAGCAGCTCGCGTGCCGACTCCTCGTCGTCGACCGGCAGCTCGATCCCGCTGTCGAGCAGCTTCTCCAGCACCTCCTGCAGCAGGCGCTCACGCTGGTGATCGCTCAACCGCGCGATCTGCTCGGCACTCATCGGGATGTTCTCCAATCACCGGATACGACGAACGGGGCCCAGTGGTAGACGTGCTGCCCGCTGTCGATCATCTCGCGCTGGGCGCGCGCCATGGCCTGACACGCGGGAAGTCCCTCGTTCAGGTACAGCTCGTAGAAGCGGGCGAACAACGCCAGCGACGAACGCTGGTCCACGTTCCACAACGTGCTCACGACCGTGCGGCACCCTGCGGCCTGCAACACGCGTGTGAGCGTGCCGAGTTCTTCCTTGGCAGACACCGCGGACCGCCGTGCGGTCGAACACGCGCGCAGCGTCAGCAGTTCCGTGCGCAGTTGCTCGCGCGCGAGATCTCGCACGGTCAGTTCGAACGCCGCGCGCTCGAACACCGGCACGAGGTGATGGCGGCTCGACGGCCTTCGTGTGCCATCGCTCAGCAGCAGCCCGGAGCCGAACGGGTCGCGGGCGTCCACGAAACCGTGGCACGACACGTGGGCGATGTCGGCCTCCCGGATCCCGGCGACCACCGCGGCCGGGGTGGCCCGTTCGCCGGTGACCACGGTGACCTCGCCGCGGGTGAACACCTTGGCGGGCTGGAAGTGTTCAGGTGTGTCGGTGTCGGCCGCGGCGAACACCTTGGCGGGCTGGGAGTGTTCGGGGGTGTCGGTGTCGGCCGCGACGAACACTTCGGCGTCGGCTTCGAAGTGCTCGGGTGTGTCGGTGTCGGCCGCGGCGAACACGTCGGCGTCGGCCTCGAAGTGCTCAGGCGTGTCGGTCTCGGCGTCGGCCACACCCGCGACGAACACCGTGCGCGGCACACGAGGTGGATCGGAGACCGCCGTCGTCACGAACGCCGTGAGGCTGGACTGGTGCACGACACCTGCCATCTCCACGAGCCGTTTGCCGGACGGCGCGCGCATGGCGGCCAACGGCAGACCTTCCATGCCCGCGCTCGGAATCACGCACACGGTCTGTGCGCCCTCCACGAGAGAGAGGACCTTTCCCAACGCCGACAGCACGCGTTCGGCGTTGCAGAGATCGACCTTGCCGAGGTTGCGCACCGCCAACGGCCTGCGCCGCGCCAGCCCGGACACGGCGCCGTTGAACGCGACGCTGATCTCCATGGCCGCCTCGCCGAGCTGCGCGGGCGTGACGTCCAGCGGAACCCACCGCACCTGTCCGGTCAGGACGAACGCGCTGACCGCGGACCCGGTCTCGGCGAACGAGATGACGGCGACGTCGGGGGAGAGCACGCGGAGCACGTCCTGGGCGCTCGCGACACGTCCGGCGAGCCCGTCGGCGGCGGTGAGCGTCGCGGGCCGGCTCGCCTCGTGGACCTGGAGCGCCTCCTCCACGAACGTCGGCCCGGCGAGCAGCAGCTCGAAGAGCCGCAGGTAGAGCGGCCGGGTCTGGTCGAGGACCCAGTCGCGGTCGTAGGGCTGCTCGATCTGGCCCAGCCGTTGCTCGACGCGTCCGACCGCGGTGTACAGGCGAGTCAGCGCCGCCTCGCCGCGGTCGAGCACCTCGGCCTCGATCTTCGCGGCCTCCAGCTCGGCCGAGATGCACGAAGGGACCGCCGACCGTTCCGCCTCGAAGGCGTTCAGGAACGCGTCGAGGCGCTGCAACGCGAGCTCCGGGGCGTCCTCCCGGGACAGCGCGACGGTGAGGGCGGCGCCCTGGAAGACGTCGCCCTGCCGCACCAGCGCCGCCCACATCTGCTCGGCCACGTCCCGCACCTCGGGGTTCGCGAGGTCGCGCGCCGCGGAGTTCAGGTACGCCTGCAACGCCTGCACGTCCTGGCGTTCGGTCCAGCCCCGCCACATGCGCTCGCCCACCGCGCGCAGCTCGTCGGTCTGCCCGAGGCTCTCGTACGCCGCGGCCAGGCCCGTCAGCGCGATCCACAACGACGGGCTGTAGAGGTCACCCATCATCGTGACGACCTCTGCGTACAAATCGCGCGCACGCTCGTGGTCGCCCAACGACGCGTAGGTGGTCGCCAGGTTGTTGCGCGCGGCCATGCGCCGAGGCCACACGCCCGCCGCGTCCTGCTCGCGCAGAATGCCGCGGAACAACGGAACCGCCTGTAACGGCTGCCCGCGTTTGAGATAGCTCGCGGCGGCGTTGTTGCGCGCCTCGAACCGTCGGCCCTCGTCCTTCAGCAGACCGGCGAGGCGGGCGGACTCGGTGAAGTTCTCGCTGGCCAGGGCGTAGTTGCCGAGATCGTCGTGCAGCAGGCCGCGGTCGTTGAGCATGCGCATCGCGTTGGCCGTCGCGCCGGCCTCCACCGCGAACGGGATGGTGCGGTCCAGCAGCGCGAGCGCCTCCAGGTAACGCCCGGAGTCCCGCAGCGACGCCGCCTTGCTCTCGTTGACGGGGATCATGCCGATGCTCAGGGGCGCGTCCGGGATCGCGTCGGTGCGCTCGCGAGGGACGCCGAAGCGGTCGCGGAACGAGTCGAGGGCGCTCGCCGCGGCCTGCCGGTCGACGTCGTCACCGTGGACGGCCGCGAGCTCCCGCGCCCGCTGGAAGTGGAACTCCGCGTGGGTGAGCGAGGTGTTCTCGCAGGCCCGCGCCCACGCCATGTGCGCCAGGGCCGACGACTTGCCGCCCAGCAGTGCGCCGAGCGTGATCACGACCGCCGCACCGTTGGCCTCCGGTGGCACGCCCTGCTGGGCGAACCCGGAGTGCCAGAACACCACCGACATCATCACGTCGTGGTCGAAAAGGTGCTCGTGCCCGCGCAGCACCCGCAACGCCCCCGGCCAGCCCCCGGCGAGGCTCGCCCGAGTGAGCAGCTCGTTCGCCTCGTCCGAGAGGTGGTCCTGCGCGACCCAGGCGTTGGCCACCTCCAGCGAGCCCACGACCTCCCCGAGGAACGACGCGGCGGCGGCCGTCGCAGGCCGGTCGGGCCGCATCCTTTCCGCGTACGCGAGGAGCGTCCCCGCCAGCTCCCGCGGCCGGATGCGCGACCGCCGGGCCAGTTCGACGGCGGCGGCGACGGACTCCGAGGCGAGCAGCGACTCGACGAGGTCGTCCGTCATCGGTCACCTGCCTGCGCGAGCGCCTCGGCGACGATCTCGCGTTCGTCGTCGGAACCGGCGCGCCGGGCCGCCTCCCTCAACAGCTCCACGCCTTCCTCCCGGGCGTCCGTCATGCACAGGATCTGCCCGAGGTTGAACGCGTCCGCGAAGCTGCCGTCCTCGATGCCCCGCGTGTCGCGGGCGACCTGGCGCGCCTCGTCGTACCGGCCGCGCATGACCAGCCCGAACCCGTGGTTGACCGCGTAGGTCGAGTTCGCCGGGAACGACCGCGCCCACTGCGCCAGCTCGCGCACCGCCGCCTCGGCCTCCTGCTCGTCCTCCGAGCCGGCGGCGTCGAGGAGCCGGCGCTGCGTGGCTTCGGCGTTCTCGGCCCACTCGCGCCCGGACTCCGGCGTCACCTCGTCGAAGATCCGCAGCACCCGCGACGTGGGGTCGACGCCCTCCAGCGTGCGGATCACCCGGTCGAGCTCGGCGTCCCTGCCGGTCTGCGCGGTGATCATCGCCAGGTGCTCCAGCACGGTCACCGACCGCTGGTGCCGCTGCTCGGCCTCGCGCAGCAGCTCGTAGGCCTCGTCGAGCGGGGCGCCCGCGGCGAGCACCGCTCTGACCAGCGCGATGTAGTCCTCCTCGGCTCCGCGCACCGCGACCAGTTCTCGAAGGCGTCCCGTCCGCAGACGCGTCCAGGTCAGTTCCCGGTCGTCCTGATCGCTCACGCGTGGCTCCGCTCTCTCACCCCCTGAGATCGTGCCGCAGATGCTCGCCGTTATGGGCCATTTGGGTTCAACCGGGGCGTTGTCAGCGGCTGTCAGCCCGCTGTGCGCGTGCTGTCAGCGGCGCGGCGCACAGTGTCGGCGACACAGGGAGGACGAACGATGTCGCTGGCGATCAGGGCAGAAGGCCTGGTCAAGCACTACGGGGAGACCAAGGCGCTCGACGGCGTCGACCTCGAGGTGCCGGAGGGGAAGGTCGTGGGGGTGCTCGGGCCGAACGGCGCGGGCAAGACCACGGCGGTGCGGGTGCTGGCCACGTTGCTGCGTCCGGACGCGGGACACGCCACGGTCCACGGGCACGACGTGGTGAAGAACCCGAGGGCGGTCCGCTCGCTGATCGGGCTGACCGGGCAGTACGCGTCGGTGGACGAGGACCTCTCCGGAACGGAGAACCTCGTGCTGCTGGCGCGGCTGCTGGACCACTCGCGCACCGGGGCGCGGGCGAAGGCGGCCGAGCTGCTGGAGCAGTTCGAGCTCACCGACGCCGCGGGGCGAGCCGCCAAGACGTATTCGGGAGGTATGCGCAGGCGGCTCGACCTCGCGGCCAGCCTGGTCGGCAACCCGTCCGTGCTCTACCTGGACGAGCCGACCACCGGGCTGGACCCGCACGCGCGCAACGAGGTGTGGGCCGTGGTCCGCAAGCTCGTCGCGAACGGCGTGACGGTCCTGCTCACCACGCAGTACCTGGAGGAGGCCGACCAGCTCGCGGACACGATCACGGTGTTCGACCACGGTCGAGTCGTGGCCGAGGGCCGGCCCGACGAGCTGAAGCGGCGCGTCGGCGGGCAGACGTTGCAGGTGCGGCCGACGTCGCTGCGCGACCTCGACGCCGTGCACCGGATTCTCGGCGACCTCACCGGGGTCAGGCCGACGCGGGACGACGACACGGGACTGCTCACGGCGCCGGTCAACGACCCGGTGCTGCTGTCCACGCTGGTCCGCAAGCTCGACGAGGCCGGCATCACCGCGGACGAGCTGGCGTTGCGCCTGCCGTCGCTCGACGAGGTCTTCCTCGCGCTGACCGGCAAGCAGACCGAGGGGAGCCTGGCATGAGCACCATCGCGTTGGACAGGGGAACGCGCCACGGGCTCACGCTGGCGTGGCGGGGCATCCTCAAGATCCGCAAGAACCCCGAGCAGCTCGCGGACGTGACGATCGCGCCGATCGTCTTCCTGGTGATGTTCACCTACCTGTTCGGTGGGGCGCTCGCCGGGAACACCGACGCGTACCTGCAGATGCTCGTGCCCGGAATCATGGTCATGAACATCCTGCAGGCCAGCATGACCGCGGGCGTGCAGCTCAACACGGACGTCTCCAAGGGCGTGTTCGACAGGTTCCGCTCGATGCCGATCGCCAGGTCGGCACCGCTGATCGGGGCGGTGCTGGCGGACGTCGTGCGGTACGTCGTCTGCATCGTCGTGCTGCTGATCGTCGCCACGATCATGGGCTTCCGGGTGCAGACCGGTCCGGTGGAGCTGCTGGTCGCGGCCGGCCTCGCGATCGGGTTCGGGTTGTGCTTCTGCTGGGCGTCGGTGTTCGTGGGCATGCTGCTCAAGACACCGCAGGCCGTGCAGGGCGTGATGTTCGTGCTGATCATGCCGCTGACGTTCGGCAGCAACGTGTTCGTCGGCACCTCGACGATGCCGGGGTGGCTCAAGGCGTGGGCTGACATCAGCCCGGTGAGCCTGCTGTCGGACGCGTTGCGCGGGCTGCTCAACGGCGGTGCGATCGCCGGGCCGCTGACCGGTTCGCTGATCTGGATGGCTGCCGCGGTCGCGGTGTTCTTCCCGCTGGCGACCTGGGCCTACCGCAAGCGGGTCTGAGGGGGGAGCGGGTGTCAGCTGATGCCCGCTTCGTCCCGCACCTCCCGCAGCGCCTCGTCCCTGGTGATCCCCAGCGGCTCCGGCTCGCCGAGGTCGGCGACCATCTGCCGCACCTCGGGGTCACCCAGGTCGAGGCGGCCGCGGATCACCTGGGCCAGCCCGAGCATCCTCGACGCCTCGCGGCGACGGCCCTGCGCGTACCGGACGTGCGCGAACAGCTCCACCACCGTCGAAAGGTCCGGAATGTCGCCGCGGTCGGACGTCGAGCCGACGGCCGTTGCCACCTGTGCCTCGGCCTCGTCGGGCCTGCCCTCCGCGAGCGCGATGCGCGCGTCGAGCACGGCCGACCACTCCGCGGCGAACGAGCCGAGCAAGACCGAGGTCGTCGCCCGCTGCTTGAAATCCTCGCTCAGCTCACGTGCCCGTGCGGCATCGCCGGCGCGCAGCAGGACCTCGGCCTTCGCGTAGCCGACCATGATCGACATCTGGTCGTTGCCGATGTCGCGGACGTACTGCTCGGCCGCCGCCACCTCGCGCTGGGCGGCCGTGTGGTCGCCCAGCCGCGCGTACTCGACCGCGAGCCGCCACCGCTGCTGCACGGCGTCGTCCTGCGACCGCAGCTCCAGTGCCACCGCGAGACCCCGCTCGAACAGGGCGATCGCGCCTTCGTTGTCGCCGGTCTGCGAGACGAACGTGGCCTTCATGCCGAGCGTCATCGCCGAACCCCACCGGTCGCCGATCGCCACGAACTGCTCGTACGCGCGGTCACGGGCCACCTCGGCGCCGTCGAAATCGCCCTCGTCGACCAGGATGAAGCTCAACGCCCAGTTCGCACCCGCACGCGCCCACGCGTCCTCGCTCGCCGACGCCCGCTCCACCTCGCGGCGCGCCAGGTCCCGGTTCTGGCTGAGGAACGCGAGCATCGGCAGCGCGATGGCGAGCGACGGGTGCTTCTGCGCGGCGCCGGTGGTCACGCAGTCGTCGATGACTCGCGCGGCCTCGGCCTTGTCGGTACGCCCCGGCGCCGCTGCCATGATCAGCTGCATCGCCCGGAACGTGGCGGTGAGGTCCGGCGGCAGCGCGTCACCGAGGGCGAGCACGTCCCGCACCGACGACTCCGCGCGCTCGTTGTCGCCCTTGACCAGCCAGTACCAGAACGTGCCACCGAGCAGGTCCGCCGCCAGCTCGACCTCGCGGTCGTCGATCGCGCCGCGCAACGCCGCCACGACGTTGTCCTGCTCCGCCTCGTAGGCGTTGATCGCCTCGACCTGCCGCGCGGTGCGCGTGAGCGGTTCCCACCGGGCGGTCAGCTCCCGGTAGTACCGCCGGAAGCGGCCGACGATCTCGTCCTTCTCGCCGGAGGCGTCGAGCTGCTCGTCCGCGTAGACCCGGATCGTCTCGAGCATCCGGTAGCGCGGCTCGCCCTCGATCTCGATGACGTCCACGATGGACTTCTCCACCAGCGACGTGAGCACGTACAGCGCGTCCGGCAGGCAGACGGCCTCGATCGCGGCCAGGTCGGCACCGGCGGGGAAGACCGCGAGCCTGCGCGCGAGCCGCAGTTCCTCCTCGGTCAGCAGGTCCCAGCTCCACTCGACGACCGCGCGCAACGTCCGCTGACGGGGCAGCGCGGTGCGGTTGCCGGAGGTGAGCAGCCGGAACCGGTCGTCGAGGCGCTGGGTGATCTGCCGGACCGTCATCGACCGCAGCCGCGCCGCAGCGAGCTCCAGCGCGAGCGGCATGCCGTCGAGCCTGCGGCAGATGAGCTTCACGTCGTCCACAGTGGACTCTTCGAGCCGGAACCCCGGCTTCACCGCGCTCGCCCGGTCGAGGAACAGTCGCACGGCCCCGAACCCGGCCACGTCCGCCTGCCCGTCGGGCACGGCGAGCGGGCCGATCGGGCACAGCGACTCGCCGTCGATCGCGAGCGGTTCCCTGGTGGTCGCGAGCACGCGCAGGTTCGGCACCCGGCGCAGCAGCTCGGTGGTGAACTCGGCGGCCGCGCCGATGAGGTGCTCGCAGTTGTCCAGCACCAGCAACGACTCCCCGGCGCCGAGCACCTCGGCGATCCGGTCCATGCCCTCGCTCGCGCGCCGCAGCGGGTCGCCGGTGAACGTCACCTCGAACGCGCTGAGCACCGCACCCGCGAGATCCTCGGCCGCCCGGATGCCGGCCAGCGCCGCGAACCACACGCGTCCCTTGGCGTGCAACGGATGCCGTGCCGCGGCCTCGGTGGCCAGCCGCGTCTTGCCCGCGCCGCCCGGCCCGACCAGCGTCACGAGCCGCACCTGCCCGAGCAGTGCCGCGATCTCGTTGAGCTCGTCGTCCCTGCCCACGAAGCTGGTGAGCCGCACCGGCAACCGGTCGACCACCGGCCGCGGCCCGAGCTCGCCGCGCAGTGCCGCGAGGTGGACGTCCTGCAGCTCCTGCGACGGGTCGACGCCCAGCTCGTCGGCGAGCCGCCCGCGGACCTCGGCGTAGACGTGCAACGCGTCGGACTGCCTGCCCTGCGCGCACAACGCCCGCATCAGCAGTCCCGCCAGGCGTTCCCGCAACGGGTGCTTCTCGTGCATCGCGGTGAGCGCGGCGACGTCGAGTTCGCCGGTGCGGAACCGGTCCTCCTCCGCGGCCAGCCGTGCCTCGTCGAGCCTCGTCGCCGCCACCTCGGCGAACGGCGCCTCGCGGACGTCGGCGAGCGCTTCGCCGCGCCAGAGCTTCAAGGCCTCGTCGAGCCGTCCGGCCGCGCGCAGCCGTTCGAACCGGAAGACGTCGACGTCCTCGGTCGCGATGCCCAGCCGGTAGCCGCCCGGTTCCAGCGACACGGGACAGACCTTGCGCAGCCGCGACACCAGCGACTGCAGCGCGTTCGACGCGTCCGCGGGCGGCTGCTCGCCCCACAGGTCGTCGATCAGCGTCGTGGTCGGCACGGGCCGGCCGGGGTCGAGCGCCAACCGGGCCAGGAGCATGCGGACGCGGGCTCCACCGATGTCGACCGGTGTGCCGTCGTCGGCCTCCACGGTCGTCGGCCCCAGCAATGCCACGCGCACCAGATCAGTTTCCCAGATCGTGAGCGGCGATCAGGCGAGAACGCCCAGGGCGCGGCCGAGCGCGTCGGTGATCAACGTCTCCACCGCCTCGTCGGTGCTCCCGCGCGGCACCCGTTCGGTGAGCATGATCGAGTACAGATAGGCCTGGTAGGCGGCCAGCCGGACGCGCTCCGCGTCGGTGAGCTCGATGCCGTAGTTCGTCAAGAAGTCTGGATCGTCCTCGATCGTCCCGAAGAGGGCGAGTGACACGAACTCCGCCACCGGGTCGCCCCAGAACGCGCGCTCACCGTCGACCAGTCCGCTCAGCCCGTCGTCGACGAGGACGTTGCCGTCCCAGAGGTCGAAGTGCACCAGCGCGGGCCGTGTCACCTCGTCGAACGCGGCCGCGTGCCGGCCCAGATCAGGTTTCGGCAGCCGCACGCCGTAGCGGCCGGCGTCGGCGAGCACGGCGTCGTACATCGCGAAGAACGCCTCGGTCCACGTCGGGTGCAGGCCGAGCTGGGGATAGCCGAAGCCGGGCCCGGTGATCTCGTGCAGCTTCCGGACCGTTGTCCCGAGCTGACGGCGGATCGACGGCCGGTCGACACCGGACCGTCCGAAGAGGGGCTCACCAGGCAGGAAGGTGGTGATCAGAACGCTGGAACGGTCGGTGAAGACGACCTCCGGCACCGGCGCGACCGCGGACCCCAGCGTGCAGAACAACGCCTCGGTGGCCATCAGCCCCCGCTCGTAGGTCAGCCCCGGCTCGCCGCCTGGCGCCACCTTCAGCACGAACTCGCCCTCGTTCGCGGACACCAGGAACACGGAGTTGTAGGTGCCTCCGCCCAACGGGGTGGTGCTCGCGCCGGTGAGTCCGGCGGCGGAGAGAATCGGGTCCAAGGTCACCTCGGCCAATGTAATGATCGTCGGCGTGGACACGTACCGGGGGACCGCAGAGGCCGCGTGGCGATGGGTGCTGGACCAGGTGCGACGCGACGACGGGATCGTCTGGATTCCGCCGTCGCCCGGCGAGGAGCTCGACCCGGAGAAACGGGACGGCACGTACGCGGGGGTCGGCGGCCTGGCGCAGGTGCTGGCCGAGATCCGGCTGAGCCGCGAGTGGACCGCTGAGGAGCACCGTCTGGCGGACACCATCGCCGCCCAGGTTCAGGCCGGCGTCGAGACCGCGACCGACTACACCTTCTTCAGCGGCCTCGCCGGGGCGATCGGCGTGCTGACGGCGCTGGGCAGTCCCGGATCCGAAGCGGCCGTCGCGCGGCTCCTGGCACTGTCCACACCGGACGGATGGGCGCTGGAGCGGTACGGCCCGCCCCGTTACCTGGAGGGCGCCCGCAACCACGACCTGACGCTGGGCTCGGCCGGTGTGTTGCTCGCGGCGGTGTGGGCAGCGCGGCACGGGGTCCACGGCGCGGAGGAGCTCGCCGACGTGGCGGCCTCCGCGGTGCTGGCCGAGCGCGAGGAGGTGCCGTCCGGGCTGAACTGGCGCTCGGTGCCGGCGCGTTTCTGCGTCGAGCAACTGGAGATGCCCAACTTCTCGCACGGCCTTTCCGGCATCGCGACAGCGCTCGCCCTGGCCGGCGCCGAGTTCGCGCGCCCGGACCTCGTGCAGGCGGCGGCCGCAGGTGCCGAGCACCTCGTGGCACTGGCCGACACCAGCGACGGAGGGTTCCGCGTCCAGTGCGTCTTCCCGTTCGGCGGAGACGTGGAACAGTTCATGTACGGCTGGTGCCACGGCCCGACCGGAACCTCGTTGCTGTGGACCGCCCTGCGGCACGCGGGCGTGGCCGAGGTGGCCGGCGAGGACGTCCTGGAGTGGCACCGCCGCTGCCTGCACAGCGTGCGTGTCTCCGGCCTGCCCGAACGGAAGTACCCGGGCTTCTGGGACAACGACGGCCGCTGCTGCGGCACCGCGGGCGTCGGCGACGTCCTGCTCGACTCCGGGCGGCACACGGACTTCGCGCTGCACCTGGCCGACGTGGTCGTGGACCGCGCGATCCCGGACGGCGACGGCGTGTGCTGGCGGTTCACCGAGCACCGCAACTCCGACCCGCTGCTGCCGCCCGACATCGGCTGGATGCAGGGCGCGGCGGGCATCGCCGGGTTCCTGTTCCACGCGGGGCGCGTGGCCGCAGGCGACACGAGGTCGGTGCCGCGCATGGACACCTGGTGGGTGAGTCAGGCGGGTGGCTCCGCTCGCCAGGGCTTCGCCGTCGACCCTCCCGGTTCGATGCCGTAGATCTCCAGAACGGCCGCCTCCTCCGCGCGCCCCTGCCTGCGCAGGAAGGTGGCGAGCTCGAAGGTTCTCCCGGCGACGACACCGGTTTCGAGACGCTTCCGCATCCGGGTCTCGGCCTCCTCCGCACGTCCCACCTCGGGCAGAAGATCGACCAGATCGGCTTCCGGAGCAGGATCCCGCTCCGCGCTCGGCCGCAGCACCTCGATCGCCTCTTTGATCTCACCTGCCTCACGGTGGGCCTTGGCCAGCCGGCGTGCGCTCTTGCTGTCGCCGGCGAGTGCCGCACGGCGGGACCACACCTGTTCCGCCTGGTCGTCGCCCGTCTTCCGGTAGATCCAGGCGAGCCGCACCACGTGCCTGATGCTGTTGGCCCTCTGCTCGAGCCAGGCGATCGCGTCACCGGCTCTTCCCAGCTCGAGCAGGATCTCCGTGTAGTGGAGCATCGGCACGTGCTGCCCCGCCTCGGCCTCTGCCTTCCACAGATCGAGAGCTTCCGCGGCTCGGCCCGTCTTCCTCAGCAGACGGGAGAGGTCGTTGAGCGCGAACCTGCCGCCTTGAGCAACCTTGGTTCGCAGGGTGGACTCGCTGGGCGCGGCCGGTGGGGTGACAGGTGTCCTGGGTTCGGGGCTGGGCGTGGTGGACTCGTACTCCGCCTGCCAGCGTTGTGCTTCTCGTTCGTTGCCGGTGCGGGAGTACAGCGCGCCCAGCCGATAGACGGCACTCCGATCACCGTCGGACGCCAGGGGAAGCAGCAGTTCGATCGCCTCGTCGTTGCGGCCGACGCGGTGCAGCAAGGAGACGGTGGCGTCGACTGCGGTACGGGTGCCCGCCAGCGTCTGCTGGTGAAGCCACGTGATCGCTTCTTCGAGCAGGCCGATGCGTTCCAGCGCACCGATCTGGTCCGACATCGCGCGGCCCTGGCTCACCTCCAGCTCCCGGCGCCACCACTTCGCGGCTTCTTCCCGATCGCCGCGCTCGGTCGCGTCCGAGGCGAGCGTCCACATGGCGAGGTTGTCGCCGCGTTCCGCTCCGAACACGAGCCAGGACCTCAGGTCTGGATGCGGCGCATCTCGGTGGGGCCGCAGAACACTCCTCCACACCTCCTCGATCAGTTTGCCGTCGTCGGTCATCGGCCAGAGGGCGCACATCGCGATCCGCCGGTACCCGCGCAGCATCGCCGACCTGGCGACGGCCAGCCGTGCGGACGGCTCGTGGACGTGGTCGAGGAAGGCCTGCCACGTCGCACCGGGCACGGTCTTCCGGTCACCACCTATCTGCTGCACAAGGAACTCGTGCGGCTCGAAGTGGTCGGGTGGGCCGAGATCCGGTGCTTCCCGGCGGCCGGTGAGCGCGCTGATTCCGCGCACCGGCTTCGTGGTCTGGGCGATGCCGTCGTCGAACCGGGCGTCCGCTCGCTGGCCGGCCTCGAGATAGCCGGGCAGTGAGGCTTCGAGAAAAGTCCGTGGCACGAACGGCGCCCCGCTCAGCAGCACTCCGTCGACCGCGGCCGTGACCAGTGCCTTGAACACGGCTCTGCGGGGATCGCGGCACATCCGCAGCAGTTCCGGACCACCGGACAGCGCCTGGACCAGCTTGCCGTCCTCGGCGACCCGAGCCGCGAAGACCATGCGGGCGTCGGAGAGCTGCTCCATCTCCTGTGCGGTGAAGGACTCGGCGACCTCGACCTGCGTCGCGGCCACGAGCAGTTCGCGTGCCGAGTGGTGTGGCCCGTCCTCGTCCACGAGGTCGTCCCAGTGCGAGGTCCGGGTGGTGCCCAGGACGCGGACCGAGTTCGGTGCCGAGGCCAGCACCTCGACGGCCTCGTCGGTGAGAAAACGATGGATCTCGTTGAGCCACAGCACACATCGCCCGGTCAGTTTTTCTGCTCGGCGCACCAGCTCACCGGCGTTCATGGGGCGTATCACGGGGAGTTCGGGCAGCTCGGCCCGCACAGCCTCCAGTGCCGCCCTGGTCTTGCCGGTGCAGGACGTGCCGGTCAGCACGATCAGGCGGTGGCCGTCCCGCAGGGCCTTGCGCAGCACCTCGTCGTGCTCTCGCAGCACGTAAGGAGTCAGCTCGTCGGACTGAGCGCCCTCAACGGCGATCACCTTGTGCACACCGAGCATCGCCGGATTCCACTCGCCGATCGTCGGACCGGTTCTCTGTCGCTGTTTCCACTGTTCGACGTCGGCCTCGAGGCGCGCGTGCCTCTTCCTCCAGCGGTCGACGTCGCCCTCGCAGCGCACCACGATGGTGTGCACCCTGTCCCACGGGGGAGCCGCGGTGAACTTGCCGTCGATGAGGTCCTTCACCGTCACCTTGGGCAGTCCGTATGCTGTCAGGCTGTTGCCGGACTGCTCGTGGAGACGTTTCAACTCCGCGGCGAACGACGCCTGCGGCCTGTCGTCCATCGCCATCCCTGCCGTTCGGATCGTTCGGACTGCGTGACTCCGAACGGAAGAAGATAGCCGTCACCAGCGCGAATCGTGGTGAAGAAACCTGATGTTCGGGATTGCGCACCCGAACGGCGCAATGGCTCATCGTGGTTCTCGACGGACCACACCCGTCCCCAACAGCCGGAGGCGACATGAGCAGCGCACAGGACTCGAAGCCGCGTCACCTGAGGTACGCCGTCATCAGCGGCACCGTGTCAGGTCTGGTTCGGGCGGCGATCGCCTGGCTGGCCGACCACTTCGGCTTCTAGCACCACCACGTGAGAGGGCCCCTGATCCGATTGGATCAGGGGCCCTCGTCAGTGACCGGGCTGCCAGCCCAGCTCAGGCCCCAGCTTCGTGGCGATGTCGGTGAGGATCTGCACGTAGTCCTCGTGCTCGAAGCTGAACGGCAGCGCGAACGCCACCTCGTCGACCTCCTGGAACGCGAGATGCGCGTACAGCTGCTCGGCGATCTCGGCGGACGTGCCGATCAGGTCGCGGGCGAACATGAACCGCCGCGGCCCGACCGGGGTGGCCGTGCGCGGCGTGCGCTGGTCCACGTAGTCCTGGTACTTCGCGCGCTGTTCGGCGGTGGCCGAGTCGGTCGGGATCACCACGAGACCCTGGGAGACCCGTCCGCCGCCGTGCTCGCGGAACGTCCTGACGTGCGAGAGCTGGATCTCGGCGAAGTCCTCCGACTCCTCGGCCTGCACCACGTTGCTGCACAACAGGTTCATGCCGTGCTCGCCCGCCCACCTGGCCGAGCGGAGGCTGCCGCCGCCGTACCACATCCGTTCGCTCAGACCGGCCGAGTGCGGCTGGACGCGGTCGGAGAACACCTCGATGCCCTCGGTGCCGCTGAAGTCCGTGACCTTCTTGCCGCCCACGAAGTCCAGCAGCCGTTGCAGCCGGTCGTAGCTGAAGTTCTCGACGTCCGCGGTCTCCGGGTAGAGCGCGTGCTTGACGTCGTCGTAGTGCATCGGCGGCCCGACGCTGACCCCGGGGTTCAGCCGGCCGCCGGACAGCACGTCGACCGTCGCCAGGTCCTCGGCGAGCCGCAACGGGTTCTCCCAGCCCAGTGGGATGACGGCGGTGCCGAGGCTGATCCGGCTGGTCCGCTGGCTCGCGGCGGCCAGCACCGCGATCGGCGAGGAGATCCCGAACTGCAGGTGCCGGTGCCGGACCCACGCGCTGTCGAACCCGAGCTCCTCGCCCAGCGCGATGATGTCGAGCGTGGACCGGTGGCCCGCGCCGGGATCGTGCTCGTCGAACAGCCCGATGGTGAGAAAACCCAGCTTCCGCAACGGCTCTGACTTCCGCGGCACCGATCCTCCTAGATCACCCTGCTCCCGAGCCTAGGCGCGACTCAGACCGAGTCCAGATGCTGGAACGTCAGCGAGAAGGACGCCTTCCGCGCGTGCAGCCGGTACTGCGGCAGCACGCCCGGCCCGCACGACGCCGTGCCCAGCCCGTGCTGGGCGAGGTCGAGGTTGAGGTACACGTGCTCGCGGGCCTTGAGATCGGCCGTGTGCCGGGCGGCGTCGAGGTCCTCGCTGGTCCAGCGGCGGACCGTGAAGTCGAACACCGGCTCGCCCTCGACCCGGATCGCGCCGATCCGCACCCAGCGGGCGTCCGCGCGGTTGCCGTTCTCCTGCGGGAAGACGTACGGCGTCTGCAGCCCGTCCACAGTGGACCTGAACCGGCCGACCCTCGCGGCCTGACGGCTGTCCGCGTACGCCTCGCCCGGCCCGAGTCCGAACCACTCGACCGCGCCCAGCTCACCCGGCAGCGCCAGCCGCAGGCCGAGCCGGGGGAGCGTGCACGGCCACTCGCCGTCGGGCGTGACGTCGAGCCGCAGCCGCAGCCGGTCACCGTCGGCGGTCCAGGTGTAGTCGGCGAGCATGCCGAACCCCTTGGCGGGTGGCGCCACCCGCGTCCGGACGACCAGCGTCTTCTCCTGCACGTCGACCTCGGCGACGCGGTGCTGCAACCGGTGCAGCCCGGCCTCGCGCCACGCCCGTTCCTCGGGGTGGTCGGAGCCGCGGTCGTTGTCGGTGGGAGCGCGCCACAGGTCGAGCCGCGGACCGGTGACCCGGTACTCGCCGAAGCGGGTGAGCAGACCGGTCGCCGGGTCGAACTCGCCGGGGCCGAGCCAGAGGGCGTCGCCGATGCCGACGAGTTCCACCGCGCTGATCGGGGTGACGGGAGTGGGTTCGGTGACGGGGCTCTGGCCCCAGGCGAGGACGTGGCCCGCGTCGGCCCAGGGCGTGGGGGAGGTGAGGGAGGCACGGACGGTGAGCCAGCTTTCGCCTGGCGTCGCGGGCAAGTCAGGCCTCGCCACCTCCACCGCCTCCCCAGCGGCGACCGGCGGCACCTCCAGCCGACCCGAAGCGACCTCCACCCCGTCCACCTCGTACACCCACTCGAACCGCAGGTGCTCCAGCGACACGTGGTCGTACAGGTTCGCGACCCGGATCGCGGACCCGCTCGCACTGATCCGCACCGGCTCGAAGACCTTCGCGAACTCCACCAGCCCCGGCGACGGCGTCCGGTCCGGGAACACCAGCCCGTCGATCACGAAGTTGCCGTCGTGCAGCGGTTCCCCGAAGTCACCCCCGTACAGGTACTGCCCGTCCTGCTCCAGCCCGTGGTCGATCCACTCCCAGATGAACCCGCCCTGCACGTGCCGGTACCGCTCGAACAGCTCCCGGTACTCGAGCATCCCACCAGGCCCGTTGCCCATCGCGTGCGCGAACTCGCACAGCACGAACGGCTTGCCGTGCCGGTGCTCGCGGCCGATCGAGTCGACCTCCTCCTGCGAGGCGTACATGCGGCTGTGGACGTCCACGTACTCGCAGTCGAAGTCGCCCTCGTAGTGCACCGGGCGCGACGGGTCGCGGTCGCGGGTCCACTCCGCCATCGCCGCCAGGTTGCGGCCGGTGTGGGACTCGTTGCCCAGCGACCACAACACGATCGACGGGTGGTTCTTGTCGCGCTCCACCATGCGGCGCATGCGGTCCAGGTAGGCTTCCGTCCAGCGCGGGTCGTCGCTCGGATTGCCCTCCCAGCCCAGTTTCTCGAACCCGTGCGTCTCCAGGTCGCACTCGTCGATCACCCACAGGCCGTACTCGTCGCACAACGACAGGAAGCGCGGGTCGGGCGGGTAGTGGCTGGTCCGCACGGCGTTGACGTTGTGCCGCTTCATCAGCAGGACGTCGGCGAGAGCGACCTCGGGCGGCACCGCGCGCCCGGACCGGGGGTGGTGCTCGTGCCGGTTGACGCCGCGGAACACGATCGGCGCGCCGTTGACCGTGAGCACGCCGTCCTCGATCGCGACGGTCCGGAAACCGATCCGCACCCGCACGTTCTCGACGGCCGTGTGCACGACACCGTCGTACAGGTGCGGGTTCTCCGCACTCCACGGCTCCACGGGCAACGAGACGGACTTCCCCGGGAGGAGGTCGTGCACGCCCAGCTCGGGAACGGTGACCATGCCACCGTCGACGGACAGCGTGCCGAGCCCCGAGACGTGGTCGTAGGAGGCGTGCAGCTGGTAGTCCGCCACCCCGCCGCGCGGGCGCGACAGCAGCGTGACGGAGCGGAAGATCCCGGACAGCCACCACATGTCCTGGTCTTCGAGGTAGCTGCCGGACGACCACTGGTGCACGCGCACCGCCAGCACGTTCCCCGACGGGCGGAGCAGGTGCCCCACCTCGAACTCGGTGGGCAGCCTGCTGCCGCGCGTCACGCCGAGCTCGACGTCGTTGAGCCACACGCGCCCGCACGAGTCGATGCCCTCGAACCGCAGCGCCGCCGGCTCGTCCGGCCAGTGCGCGGGCAGGTCGAACTCCCGGCGGTAGTCACCTGTCGGGTTCTCGGACGGCACGAACGGCGGCTCGACCGGGAACGGGTACACCACGTTCGTGTAGGCGGGCGAACCGTGGCCCTGCAGCTGCCAGTGCCCCGGCACGGTGATCGGGCCCCAGTCGCCCTCGTCGAGACGGAACTGCCAGGTCCCGTCGAGCGGCAACGAGGGCGCGTCGGAGGTGAAGAACGCGCGCGGCGGCAGCGCGCCCGTGCCCGGACCCGTGTCTTCGATGTACGACAAGATGCTCCACCCTTCGGTGCCCCTCAGGAGCGCCGTGAACGTTCCCGTGAACGTTCACGGGCCGTGCGGAAGCATGTGCCGCAGGAGCGAGGAGTGTCAAGGGGGTCAGGCGGACTCGCGGACTACCAGAACGGCGTTGACCTGCAGTTCCTCGTCGGGCAGGAGCGGTGCGTCGGTCAGCAGCCTGCCCGCCTGCTCGATCGCGAGCGTGCCCACCCGCCGGGTGTCGAGCGCGACGCTGGTGAGCGCCGGATCGACGACGGTGCCGAGCTGGAGCCCGTCGAACCCGACCACGGCCAGGTCGTCCGGCACCGTCCGCCCGAGGCGCCGGGCAGCCCGCAGCGCGCCGATCGCGATGATGTCGTTGAACGTGAACACGGCGGTCAGCGAGGGGTGCTGGGCGAGGAGCCCGGTCAGCGCCTCGGTGCCGCCGTCGACCGACTGCACCGCGGTGCCGACCGCGTCGTCGGCGAGCCCGTGCGCGGTCATGGCGTCGGCGAACCACGCGCGCCGGATGCTCGGCTCGGCGCGGCCCGCGTAGTCGAGCATGCCGATCCTGCGGTGCCCCTTGGCGAAGAGGTGATCGACAGCCTCGCGGACGCCTGCCGCGCCCTCGATGCGGATGGAGCTGAACCTCGGCGTCCGGTGCTCACGCCCGATCAGCACGGCGGGAAGACCGCTGAGGTGGGTGTCGAGCTCGGCCTCGTCCAGACTGAAGTAGCCGACCACGGCGTCGACCTGGGACGCGACGACCTCCAGCGTGCCGCGTTCGGTGTCGACGCTGTCGGCGGTGTCGTAGACGATCACGTGCCACCCGCGGGCGCGGGCCGCCTCCAGCGCTCCTGCGGCGACCTCGGTGAAGAACGGGTTGAGCAGGTCGGGGATCACGAGACCGATCGTCGTCGTGTCCTGCCGCACGAGCCCGCGGGCGAACCGGCTCGGGCGGTACCCCAGCTCGCGCGCGGCGTCGATGACGCGTTGCTTGGTGCCGGCGTCGATCTCGCCCTTGTCGTTGAGGGCGCGCGACACCGTCTGCCGCGAGACCCCGGCGGCCTGCGCGACGTCGTTGATCGTGACGCGCTTGCTCACCTGGTCACCTCTCGTCCGACTGCGACCGAAGTATGCAGGGCGTCGAGCACGACGGTGATCGCGGCGCGCGAGTCCCTGCGCACCGCGGCGGTGATCCTCCTCGTCACCGGCAGCTCCTTCGTGACGACGTCGAACCGCCGGTCGACGGCCAGCGCGGGCAGCACCGCGACCGCGAGACCGGCCTCGACGTGCTTGAGCGTCAGCATGTAGTTGCTGAACCGGCCCACCACCCTCGGTTCGAACCCGGCCTGCCTGCACAGCCGGGTGGCGAGGTTCGCCATGTACGAGCCGGGAACGTCGAACGCCCACGGCTCGTCCTTGCAGGCGGCGAGGTCGTTCTTGGGCTGGCCGGGCGGTGAGAGCAGCACGATCGGGTCCTCGCCCAGCGGCACGACGTCGATGTCGCGCGGCACCGGCAGCTCCACGAAGTCGGTCGTCGTGATGATCACGTCGACCTCACCCGCCAGCAGCGCGGGCATGCTCGCGTGCGGCTCCAGCTCGACCAGTTCGACCTGGAGGTGCGGGTGCCGCAGGCGGGCGATCGCCGGCACGGCCAGCGTGTGGATCGAGCTCTGGAACGCGCCCAGCCGGATGAGCCCGGACGGTTCGTCGGCGAGACCTCTCAGCTCGGCCTCGACGGCGTCCATCTGGTCGAGGATCGAGCGGGCCCGCCGCGCCAGGATCAGCCCGGCCGACGTCAGCCGCACCCGCCGCCCCGTCCGTTCGAGCAACTGCGTGCGCGTCTCGCTCTCGAGCACCGCGAGCTGCTGCGACACGCTCGAAGCACTCAGGTTCGCGGCCTGCGCCACGGCCCGCACGGTGCCCAGTGCGTCGAGCTGGCTGAGCAGGCGCAGGCGCCACGGGTTCAGCGTCATCTGACGTCCTCCGAGGAGACCCCGTCCGTCAGAGCGGGGAGGAATCGGGCCTTCCGAAGCAGGGCAGGGACAACCGTCTCGCCGTCACGGCATCCACAACCCCAACCCTCGTGGCCACACAGAGACTTGGTAATTTGTGAACGGTGAATGGGCAGGTGAAGCGGGCGTTCAAGTTCCGCTTCTATCCGAGCGAGGCGCAGGCTGTGGAGCTGTCGCGTACGTTCGGGTGTGTCCGCAAGGTGTACAACCTGGCGTTGCAGGCTCGCAGCGAGGCGTGGGCCCTGCGCGGGGAGCGGGTCGGGTATGAGGCCACGTCGGCGTTGCTGACCGCGTGGAAGCGCACCGAGGAGCTGGCGTTTCTGGCCGAGGTGTCGTCGGTGCCGTTGCAGCAGGCGTTGCGGCATCTGCAGGCGGCGTTCGGCAACTTCTGGGCGAGGCGTGCGCGTTTTCCGCGGTTCAAGTCGCGGAAGAGGTCGCGTGCCAGTGCGGAGTACACGCGGTCGGCGTTCCGCTGGCGTGACGGGGTGTTGACGCTGGCGAAGATGGCCGAGCCGCTGGACATCCGCTGGTCGCGGCCAATGCCCGAAGGGGCGACACCGTCGACGGTGACGGTGTCGCGGGACTCGGCCGGACGCTGGTTCGTCTCCCTGCTGTGCGAAGACCCGAGCGTGACCCCGTTGCCCGCCACCGATGCGGTGGTGGGCATCGATGTCGGCCTCGACCACCTGCTGGTGCTGTCGACCGGGGAGAAGATCGGTAATCCCCGGCACGAGCGGCGCGACCGGACGGCGCTGGCCAAGGCGCAGCGAGCGTTGTGCCGCAAGCAGAAGGACAGCAACAACCGGGCCAAGGCCCGCGTCAAGGTCGCCCGCATCCACGCCCGGATCACCGACCGACGCACCGACTACCTGCACAAGATCACTACTCGGCTCGTGCGTGAAACCCAAACGCTCGTGATCGAGGATCTCGCGGTGTCGAACATGGTCGGCAACCACCGCCTCGCCCGCGCCATCAACGACGCGAGCTGGCGGCAGTTCCGGCAACAACTGGAGTACAAAGCGAGCTGGCACGGGCGGAACGTGACCGTGGTCGATCGTTGGTTCCCGTCGTCCAAGCTGTGCTCGGCGTGCGGCGCGCTCGCGTCGGCGATGCCGCTGAGCGTGCGTACGTGGACCTGCGGCTGCGGCACGATCCATGATCGGGATGTGAACGCGGCACGCAACATTCTGGCCGCCGGGCTGGCGGTGACAGTCTGTGGAGCCGGTGTAAGACCTCAACGGAACCCTCCGGGCGGGCAGTCGGCGACGAAGCAGAAAACCCCGCGGCGCGAGCCGCAGGAATCCCCCTCATTCACGAGGGGGAGAAGTCAAGCTGTGCAGTATTTCCGAACAGCCAGCGTGGAATTGTGAGATGGACCTGATGCTCACCCGTTCGTAGCGTCTAGCGCATGGACACGTTCTGGGACGACGTAGACCGCCACCTGGTCCGCTACGGCGGAACGTTCACCCCCGCGATCATCGACAGCGCGTCGGGGAGCTTCCTGTTCACCGAGGACGGACGCCGCGTCCTCGACTTCACCTCCGGCCAGATGAGCGCGATCCTCGGCCACTCGCACCCGCGCATCGTCGAGACCGTCCGCCGCCAGATCGCGAACCTCGACCACCTGTTCAGCGGCATGCTCAGCCGCCCGGTGGTGGACCTCGCCCGCCGCCTCGCCGCGACACTTCCTCCGTCGCTGTCGAAGGTGCAGCTCCTGACCACCGGCGCGGAGTCGAACGAGGCCGCCCTGCGCATGGCCAAGCTGGTGACCGGCAAGCACGAGGTCGTCTCGTTCGCCCGCTCGTGGCACGGCATGACCGCGGCCGCCGCGGCCGCGACCTACAGCGCCGGCCGCAAGGGCTACGGCCCCGCCACCCCGGGCAACTTCGCGATCCCGGCGCCGTCCGGTGACTGGCAGGCGCAGCTGGACCTGGCGTTCGACCTGATCGACGCCCAGTCCGTCGGTTCGCTCGCGGCGTGCATCGTCGAGCCGATCCTGAGCTCCGGCGGAATCCTCGAACCGCCGCTGGGCTACTTCGCCGCGCTGCAGCAGAAGTGCCGTGAGCGCGGCATGCTGCTGATCCTGGACGAGGCCCAGACGGGCCTGTGCCGCACGGGAAACTGGTACGCGTTCGAGCGCGACGGCGTGGTGCCGGACATCCTGACCCTGTCCAAGACCCTGGGCGCCGGCCTGCCGCTGGCCGCGGTGATCACGTCGGCCGAGATCGAGGAGGAGGCGCACGCGCGGAACTACCTGTTCTTCACCACGCACGTGTCGGACCCGCTGGTCGCCGCCGTGGGCAACACGGTGCTGGACGTGCTGGTGGAGGAGAGGCTGGACGAACGGGCCGCCAAGCTGGGGACGTTCCTGCGCAACGGGCTGGACGACATCGCGGCGCGGCACTCACTCGTGACGGACGTGCGTGGGCGCGGGTTGCTGGTGGGGCTGGAGATCGCCGACGAGAGCCTGAGCGCGCCGATCACGCGGAAGTGCCTGGAGTTGGGGCTGCACATGAACATCGTGCAGATTCCTGGGATGGGTGGGGTGTTCCGGATCGCGCCACCGTTGACGGCGTCGGAGGAGGAGCTGGCGCTGGGGGTGAGCATCCTGGACGAGGCCATCGGGGCCGCGGGCTGACTTCCCGGGTTCCGGGACTTCTGCCACCTCAACGGTTTCTCGCTGCTCGGGTCGGCGGAGCTGTTGAACGCCCTGCTGTTCGTCCCGTTCGTGCTCTGCGCGGTGCTGGCCACGCAGAGGCGTTTCGCAGTGGCGGCGGCGGTGTTCGCGATCGGGCCGCACTGGCTGCTGCCGACGGCCGGTGACCGCGAACTGACGTGGACGTGGTGGCAGCACCTGATCGGCAACACCTACGTGTGGCTCGCCCTCGCGTTCCTCGGCTGGTGCCTGGTGCGGGCAAGGCGGAACCGCTCGACGGCGCCCGTCGAGGTCGGTGGCCCCGCCGCCTACCTGGAGGTGGCCGGCTCGGGCAGTTTGGCGAGCAACGCGCGGGTCTTCCGCAGGATGTCGGCCTCCTCGTGGCCGAAATCCGAGAGGTAGTGGCGCAGCGCGTGCCGGAGGAGGACGAGCTCCTCGTCGGTCAGTTCGAGGGTCTTCGTGCCCATGCCTCCATGTTAGGCCTGTTCAGGGCATTTCGCGTGCGGGCGGCGCGGTGTGGACACCGCGCCGCCCGCTTGGAGGGTGTGCTGATCAGGTGCCGAGCAGGTAGTCGATCGCCTTGTCCATCACCGCGTTGCGTGCGGCGGCGCTGGAGATGCCCTCGAAACCGAACCCGAAGTAGAGCGTGTCGGCGGTCTTCACCACGGCACCCTCCGGGAACCCGGCGGCGGTGGTGCGGATGAAGTTGTTGCTGTTCACCCCGCTGCCCGGCGGCGGACCGGTGATGGCCCAACCGTCCAAACCGGACTCGAACGACGTGCTGCCCTCACCGGTCGAGACGATGATGTCGTCGACGAACACGCCGAGGCCCTGCGTGGCCCAGTCGCTGGCGTAGGCGATGGAGACCTCGACCTGGGTGCCCGCGTAGGCGGTCAGGTCGACGTTCCACTGCTGCCAGCCGCCCGACGAACCGGACGCCGCGTTCCAGGTACCGGTCGAGCCGGTCGGCGAACAGGTGCCGTCGGCGTTGAGCGTCTGGTAGTGGTCGAGCTGCGGGTGCAGGTCGCGCCAGCCCTCCGGACAGCTCAGTCCGGTCGCGGTCGTGGTGTGCCCGTTGGTGTCCGGCAGAGTCGTCCAGTTCGTGCCACCGGCCGTGCGGGCCTCGACGAACACGTGGTCCCAGTCGGCCTCGGTGTCGAACGACGTCCAGAACGACATCTGGGCGCCGCCCGCCGGCACGGAGATCGTCCGCGTCAGCCGCTTGTACGACACGTCGCTGATCTGGGAGTACACGTAGTAGTCACCGGCGTGCGGCTTGAACGGGCCGCCGGGGCGGTCCCAGATCGCGGTGACGTCGCTCGCGAACTGCGGGTACTCGTTGACCGGCAGCAGGCCGCTCGTCGTGATGAACGACGCGGTGTTGCCCTGGTTGTCCGCGCTGTCGGCACCGTTGAGGGTCAACGACACGCCGGTGAGCGGGTTCGCGACGCCGCTGACCGGGAACGTTTCGTCGGTGTCCGGATCCTGCCCGGCGCCGCTGTTCACGACCGCCGCGCCGAACCAGTAGGTGAGGACGTCGTTCACGCCGTCGCCGGAACCGTCGAGCGGACGGCACCGCAGCGCCGCGTCGGGCAGCGTGCTGCACTGCTTGTTCTCGAACGGGTCGTAGACCTGGTTGCCGAACGCGCCCGCGTACTGGTGCCCGGCGTTCTGGCCGGTGTAGAGCACCTTGCCGCCCTCGTTGAGGTAGTCGCGGATCTCGAACAGCTCGGTCTGCGCCAGGCTGGACGCGTTGCCGGCGCCCCAACCGGGTTCACGGGTGACGGCGTCGTCGCCGGTGTACCAGATGACGGCCTTGTAGTGGCTCAGCACGCCGAGCGCGTCGGGTGCCTTGCGGCCGTTGGCATCCACGTCGTACACGTCGTGCGCGACGCCGTTGGCGGTGAGCGCGTCGGTGTAGTACGAGAGGTACTGCGGTGCCGTCACGCCCGGCTTGGCGGGCGACGCGCCGGTGTAATCCTCGGCGGCCATGACGAGCACCTTGTCACCGGACTCGGAAACGGCGCTGTAGGTGAACGAGTCGCTCGTCTGCCCGCCGCCCTCGAACCAGACCTTGACCTGGTCACCGGGGTTCGTGCCGGTCACCGTGCCGCGCACCACGTGGTAGTAGTTCGAGTTGCCCGCGCTGTACCGCTCGCCGCCGGTCCACTCGCTCGTCGGCGCGCTCTGCACCGGCCCGTTGCCGATCTGCCACTTGGCCGTGACGGCACCGAGCGACTTCTTGGCCAGCACGCGGACTTCCTGCGGGTCGCCGTACGACCTGTCGAAGGTGAAGTCCAACATGGACAGTGACGTGTTCTCCTGGTCCAGCTCCGCCTGGTCGAGGTAGAACGGCTTGAGGGCGATGCCGACGCTCGACTTCGGGTTCGCCGGGTCGGGCGCGGACTTCGCGAGCGACAGCGAGAACGGCAGCGTCTTCTGGAACTCGGCCTCGACGAGCGTCTCGTCGTCCGGGAAGACGAAACCACAACCGTCGCAGCCCTCGCTGAGCTCAGGGGTGAACGCCACGGTGCCGTTGCGGCTGTCGGCGTAGTCGGTGGTCTCGCCGTTGGTCACGTAGAGCTCGTCGGAGCTGATGCCGGGGTCGAACCCGGCGATCGCCGGCTTGGCGTCGGTGCCCGCCAGCGCCACGTAGATCGGGTTGTCGGCCTCGGGCGATCCGGTCTGCCAGCCCTGCGGGTAGAGGATCCACTGCCCGGCGGAGTGCCAGTTCGACTGGAACTTCGGCTTGATCCGGTCCAGCAGCCCCTGCATCGCCTTGGTCTCGGGCTCGGACGCCGCGCTCGGGCCGCGGTAGGTCTCGCTGGCGGTCGCGGACGACGAGCCCTCGTTGTCGTAGTTGAAGTGCTCGTCGAAGTTGCGGTTCGGGTCGACGCCGTCGCCGACGGTGATCTGGCCGTTGCCGTCGTTGTCGCGCAGGTTCTTGCGCCACAACCGTTCCGCGTCGAACGTGTACTGGTAGCCGTCCGGGTTGGCGACGAGCACGAACCACAGCTCGGTGGACTTGAGCAGGTTCTTGATCTCGTTGTCGCCCGCCTTGAAGCGGTTCACGTAGTGGTTGAGCAGTCTGCGGTTCACCTCGGTGCTGATCCACTCACGCGCGTGCTGCGTCGACGAGTAGAGCACCGCGGGACGAACGCCGTCCTTGAGACCGTTGGCGCCCTGGGTGACCTTGACGGCGATGATCTCGCGTCCCTGCCCGGTCTTGCCGAGCACCTCGAGCTTGACGAGGTTCTGGTTGTTGCGCGCCAACGAGTACAGCTGGTCGCGGATGCCGCCGGGTTCGTCGTAGGACCGCCACACGGTGAACCCGCCCGCGGCCTGCTCGGCGGCGAGCTGCCTGGTGGTCTTGCCGTCCTTGGTCTTCTTGAGCTGCGCGTTCACCCCGCGCCCGGCCAGTTCCTTCTGCTGGCCCTGGGACAGCACCAGCTCGAGCTCCACCTTGTCGCCGGTGGTTCTGGTGCCGGCCACGTCGAAGCCTTGTCTGGACAGGGCACCGGCCTGCGCAGGGGTCACCTGCGCCACGTAGACGTCGAGGGGGTCGTCGGCAGGGGCGGCGAGGGCGGGTGACACCGCCACGCCGCCCAGGACGAGTACAAATGCGGACAGGACTGTCGCGGACCGCTTCATCGCGTTCCTCCGAGGCGTGCGTGGTCGACGCAAGATGGCGGAACGCTACGCCGATCGGTCGTTACATTGACGTGCCTTTCGGCCCTACTCGTTCGGCCCAACGGGCGCGCGCGGTGATCAAACGGTGGCAGGGCGTCATTCCAGGGGCAGGCAGCGGGCAAGCACGTGCTCGTCGGAGTCCGGTGCAGCGCGGCCGGCCGGTCGGTCGGCTCCATCGGCCGAGCATGCGCCGTCAGCCGGACTTGTGCCGTGGCCACACGTACGGCTGGACGACACTCCCCTCGTACAGCTTGGTCAGCGCCTGCTCGGCCGTCGTGCCCGGCGTGATCCTCGCGGCGACCGCACCTCCGACGACGGCGGCGGCACCGGACGTGCCGACCCATGACGCGTAGCCGGTGAACTCCTTGATGCCGCCCAGTTCGTGCATGTGTACCTCGGGCGCATCGAGGTAGGTGCTGACGAACACCGGCGGGGAGTCGTCGTCCTGCGCGTGCAGCTGCTTCGGGTCAACAGTGCACGTGACCCACGGGAGATCGGGGCTGTAGTCCGCATCCGTCACGCCGACGGCCACGACGCGGGGGAGCGCGGCGGGCCACGTCGCCGAGTTCCGGGTGATGTGGGCGTCGCTCGTCATGCCTTCCAGGGCACCGTGGTTGCCGGCGGCGGCCACGACCAGCACGTGCGCGCTGAGGCGTTCGATCGCGCGGTGGATGATCGCGGGAGGGTTGCCGTCGAGCGTGTTGCGGCAGCCGCTGGCGAGGACCAGGACGTCGACCCGGTGCTCGTCGTCGAAGAACTCGGCGAGCTTCTTCACCACGTCCCACGCGAAGGCCTTGCCGTCCTCGCGCAGCACGTGCCGCGCGACGAGCGTCGCTCCCGGTGCCTGCCCGAAGATGAGGCCAGCCGTGAACACGCCGTGGCCTTCCTCGACCGAGTAGGAGGTCTTTGCGTCCTTGTCGAACAACGTGGTGTCGTCGGGCGTCTCGATGTGCCGGCCCGCGAGACCGGGGTGGCGGTAGATCCTCGTGTCGAGCAGGCCGACGCGCACGCCGTCGCCGGCATCGCCGTCGAAGGTCAGGGCGGCGGTGCTCTCGTCGAGCGCGACCGGGTCCCAGAGGCTCATGCTCTTGGTCTGCGGATAGGCGCCGAAGACGCTCGCCATCCTCCGGTTCTTGCCGAGCAACGGGGTCCAGCCGGCGCACCGTCCGGCGAACCGGGCGCGCAGCTCGGCGAGCACGGGGTCGACGTCCGCGAACTCCTCGCCCGCGAGCCGGACCAGCCCGAGATCGAACGCGGGGAGTTCCTCGGTGCTGTCGACGGCGATGGCGAGCTCTTCGAGAACGCGCAGGACGGCAGCGATCTCGGTCAGGTCGACGACCAGGCTGTCGGGTTCGGCTTGGTCAGAATTCATGTCAGCCTCCGCAGTGAGCTTTCGCCGAACCGATGCCGCCGCGCCCGGCGTTGATACCTGGCACATTGGTCATCATGGCGCCGGGAGCCGCGTTACAAGCCGCACGTGAGGCGATGCGGCTCGCCGACGTGGACCCGCCGCGGGCGATCCCGGCGGCCCAGGCCGTGGTGCGCGAGACCGGTGCCGGCCGCGCGGCCGTCGCCCTCGCCGAGCAGGCGTGGGGCTACGCGCTGGCGCAGTGCGGTCAGGTCGACGACGCCGTCGCGCACCTGCGCCGCGCCGTCCGCCTCGGCACCGGGGTGGCGGCGGCGGAGAGCCGGATGAAACTGGCCTTCGCGCTGGTGCAACAGGGGCGGGCCGCGTCAGGCCTGCGCGAGGTCGACCTGGCGGTCCCGGTGCTCGGCGCCCGCGCCCGCGGACAACGCGCCGTGATCCTCTACCACCTCGGGCGACTCGACGACGCGTTCACCGACTACCAGCTCACCGCACGCGCACTGCGCCGCAGTGGCGATCGGCTCGCCCTGCAACGGCTTCTGGTGAACCGCGGCATCCTCCAGGCCGAACGCCACGAGTTCGCCGCCGCGATCAAGGACCTCACCGAGGCCGACGTGATCGCCAGGGAGCTGGGCCGGGACCTGGTCGTCGGCATCATCGCCGAGAACCTGGGGTTCGTGGAGAGCCGCAGGGGAGACGTGCCCGCCGCGCTGGAGCACCTCGACCGCGCCGAGGAGATCATCACCCGCCACGGCGGCCAGCTCGCTCCGGTGCTCGGGGACCGTGCCGAGCTCCTGCTGTCCGTCGGCCTGGTGAGCGAGGCCCGCACTCACGCCGAGGAAGCCGTGCAGGCGTTCCGGCACGACGGCCGCAGGCTGAGGGTGCCGGAGATGCGGCTGCTCCTGGCCGACGCCGCCCTCCACGACGCCGACTGGGACACCGCGAGCCGGCACGCGCGCGCCGCGCTGAACCAGTTCCTGAGGCAGGGCCGGCACCACCACGCCGCGCTGGCGAGAGCAACGGTGCTGCGTGCGGCGTTGAACGCGGGAAGGCCGTGCCGCATCAACGACCCGGAGGCGCTCGTGACTGCGCTGCGGGGCCGCCCGGCCGCGGTGGTCGAGGCCCACCTCGACCTCGCCCGCGTGGCCCAGCGCCGAAGACAACGGGCCCGTGCCGCCGAGCACCTCACGATCGCCGCCCAGGCCAGAACCAGCGGCCCCGCCACTCTGCGCGCCCGTGGCTGGTACGCCGAGGCGCTGCGGCGTGACGACCCACGCAAAGCCGCCGCCGCGGCCAGGCACGGCCTGCGCGTCCTCGACGAGAACCACGCCTCTCTCGGCGCGAGCGACCTCCGCGCCCACGCCGCGCTGCACCGCGCCGATCTGGCCTCGCTGGGCCTGCGCCTGGCCCTGACCAGCGGAAAACCGGCGGACGTCTTCGAATGGGCCGAACGCGGCCGGGCGAGCCGCCTGCTCCACCAGGCCGTCCGCCCGCCCGACGATCCCGAGCTCGCGTCGCTGCTGCCCCAGCTGCGCGCCACCACGTTCGAACTGGAGAGCGCGCGGACCTCGGGCGTGCCCACGTCGAAACTCGAACACCGCCAGGTCGAGCTGGAACGCCGGATCAAGAACCGCAGCCGTCTGCTGCGCGCGTCCGGGGGAGCCCCGGCCGATCCGGTCCGGCCGTCCGAACTGGACCTCGGTGACCGGGTGCTCGTGCAGTTCGTCGAGGCCGACGGCGCCGTGCTGGCGTTGACCCTCGCGGACGGCCGGATGACCCTGCGCAGGGCGGGCACGGTCCGCGAGCTGAACGACCTGCTCGACCGCGTGCCGTTCGCCCTGCGCCACCTGGCCAGGCGGCCACGCCCGGAGCTGCGGAAGATGCTGCGCACAACGGCCGAGAAGCTCGACGAGCTGCTCCTGCCGCGGCACGACCGTCCACTCGTGGTCGTGCCGACCGGTGCCCTGCACTCCCTCCCGTGGTCGGTTCTCCCGTCGTGCAAGGGAAAACCGGTGGTCGTCGCCCCGTCGGCGACGCTCTGGCGCACCGCTGCCCGCCGCCCCGCCCGCGTGAGGACGTTCGCGGTGGCGAGCGGCCCGGGCCTGCCGGGCGCGGAGGAGGAGGCGCAGGCCGTCGCGGACATCCACGACACGACCTGCCCTCCTCACGCGACTGTCGACGACGTGCTGAAAGCCCTCGCCACCGCCGGCACCGTGCACCTCGCGGCCCACGGCAGGCTCAACCCCGGCAACCCGCTGTTCTCGGCGCTGTCCCTGCACGACGGCCCGCTGGTCGTCCACGACGTCCAGCGCCTCGACCAGGTGCCGGAGACCGTGGTGATGGCCGCCTGCGACGTCGGCCGCTCGGTCGTCGTGGCGGGCACCGAGCTCCTCGGCCTGGCCGCGACGTTCCTCGAACGCGGCACGTCCCGGCTGATCGCCCCGGTCGTGCCGGTGCCGGACGCCGAGACGAAGGACCTCATGGTCGCCGTGCACCGCCGGTTGCGGGACGGCCGGTCTCCCGCGCGGGCGCTGGCCGAGGCGCAGGAGGAGCTGGACCGTCCGACCGGCTTCGTGTGCGTGGGAGCCTAGGACCGCCCGGTGATCTTGGCGAGGGTGAGGACCTCGCCGCGGATGCCCCAGCCTCCGTCGACCACCTCGTCGACGAGAACCATCGTGTTGTCGCGCACGGCATCTCCGAACGTCTCGGCGTACAGGTCCGTGACCTTCCCGACGAGAACCTCCTTCTGCTCCGCGGTGAGCGTTCCCGCGGGGACCTTCAGGTTGGCGAACGGCATTGCTGCTCCTTCAGTGGTTGGTGATCTCAACCCTGACCGGAGCGGCGCGGGGCAACCAGGGGTTGTCGCCCCCTCGCTCCCGCCGGCGGGGCTCGGCGAGACTGTCCGGGTGAACCTCGCCGAACTCGGTCTGTTCCTGCAGTCGCGCCGTGCCCGCATCACGCCCGCGGAAGCCGGGCTGGTCGCAGGTCCGCGGCGGCGGGTGCCAGGACTGCGCAGGGACGAGGTCGCGCAGCTGGCCGGTGCGTCCGTCGACTACTACATCGAACTGGAACGCGGCCGGGGCGCCCAGCCGTCCGGGCAGATGCTCGCCGCGCTGGCCAGAGCGCTGCGCCTCGACGCCGACGAGCGGGAGCACCTGTTCCGGCTCGCCGGCAGGTACTCGCACACCGTCGCCGCCCACGTCCCACCGGCCATGCTCGCGTTGCTCGACCGGCTCGGCACCACCCCGGCGCGGATCATCACCGACCTGCACGAGACCGTGACGCAGAACCGCCTCGCCACCGCGCTGCTCGGCCCGCCGAGCCCCGGCAGCTTCCTGCTGCGGTGGTTCGAGGACCCGGCCACCCGCGCCGTCTACCCGGCCGAGGACCACCCGCACCACTCGAAGGTGCTGGTGTCGGACCTCCGCGCGGCCGTGGCGAGACGCGGGCACGACGAGTCGTCCACCGCGATGACCCGACGGCTGCGCGAGGTCAGCGAGGAGTTCGCGACGCTGTGGGACACCGGTGACGTGGCGGTGCGGCGCGGCGAGCGCAAGCGGATCGTGCACCCGGAGCTGGGGGTCGTGGACGTCCACTGCCAGAACCTGTTCAGCGAGGACGGACGGCAGCGACTGCAGTTCTTCACGCCACCACCGGGAAGCCCGGCGGTGGCGCAGCTCGAACTGCTCGGCGTGATCGGCGTGCAGGAGCTCGCCGAACCCCGTTGACCTCGACGGACACCGGCGCTGTCACCCTCTGTGCCGACCCGCTCACCAGCGGAGATGTGAGCAGGAACACTCGCCTGTGACGTTGCCGTGTTCATTTCGTAATATGGCCCGCCGTGTGACATGCCCCCGTCCCCGACGCAAGGTGCTCCTGAATGCCGGGCCGACATAGAACCCCGCAGACACCCAACCGCAAGCTGCCCATCGCAGTCGCCGCCACGCTCACCGCGGGCCTCGCCGTGACCTTCTGGGTCGTCCGGGGTTCCGACCAGCCGGTCGATCCGACCGGAGCCGCCGCTCTGCTGGCCGCCCCGTCGTCTTCTGTCAGCGCTGTGACGTCATCGACCACCGCGCCGCCGTCCTCGTCATCCACGACGACCACGACGCCGCCTCCGGTGACCACGACGACGCCCGAGACCACGACGCCGCCGCCACCCCCTCCGCCGCCGCCCTGTCCGACCACCCTGGACGGCGTCAAGCCGCACGTGGCGCAGGTCGGTCACCACATCGCGGGCAAGTTCGGTGTCGAGGACATCGGCGGTGCCACCGGCCGCGGCGGCTCGGGCGAACACCCCCTCGGTCTGGCGCTGGACTTCATGGTCGACACCGCCACCGGCAACCAGCTGGCCGACTACGTGCTGGCCAACCGCAAGGCGTTCGGCGTCACCTACGTGATCTGGCGCCAGCGCTACAACGACGGCAGCGGCTTCACGCCGATGGAGGACCGCGGCAGCCCCACGGCCAACCACATGGACCACGTGCACGTGTCGTTCCAGGCGAACGCGACCGTCAAGGTCACCTGCTGATCTCCCCGAGCGCTCGGGTGAAGTTCGCCGCGAGCTGCTTCGCGGTCGCCTCGGCGATGTCCGGCTGGTGGTAAAGGGTCATCCACAGCCCGCCGTCGTCGTGCGGCCAGAACTCGGCGTGCAGCTCGAGCGGCAGGTCGAGGTAGTGCTGGCGGTGGAAGCGGGAGCGCGCGCCAGTGATGTCCAGCGTCGGGGTCTTGTTGTCCTGCAACGCGAACAGGATCTGGAAGAGCGCGGGCCGGTCCGGCGTCTGCGGGCCGGCCAGCGCCACCTGGTCCGCGAACGGGACGTCCTGGGCGGACAGGGCCTGACGGACGATCCGGCCGGTCTCGGCGACCGCGTGCGGGTCGGCGTTCAGCGCGGCACCGCGGAACCGGACACCGCGACGCTTTCGGGCCTTTCTCGTGCGATGAGGGCGACTGTCTCGTGCAAACAGGCATCCATTTTTGGTGTCTTTCTGCTTTGGCGAACGACAGATTCGACGGACTTCGTCCGTCTTGTTCATTGATTCCCCGAGGCGTTGTCGAGGTTACCCGTGAACTGGAATTCATCTGGTCGTTTTCGTCCGTTTCTCATTCGCCTGACCAGTGCGGGGCAAGGATTTAGCGGATCCCTCAGCAGTTCTTCAGCTCGCGGGCCGGTCGCCGGTGGAAGCGAATCCGAAGCGAATCGGAAGCGGATCGGAAGCGCGGTGGCGGACGGTGTGGCCACAGCTTCACCGGATACGAAATGCGGAGGTCAGGTTGAAGATTTCCTTGGTGAGCCGTGCAGGAGGCGTGTTCGCGGCGGCCGCGATGGGGGTCGTCCTCAGCGCCGGCGTCGCCGGCGCGGCCAACGGGAGCGTTTCCGTCTCGGACAACAGCGGCTACGCCAGCTGGCTCGAGAACGGCGACACGCTCACCGTGTGCGACTCGAAGGCCGACGGCTGGGGCGTCCGCGGGTACATCTACCGTCCGTACAGCGGGGACCCGGCGAACGGCACCGTGCTGATCAAGGTGAGCGACCCGTCCTCCGACGGCAAGTGCGAAGCGGTGTCGGAGAACATCGACGAGTCCATCGCCATCTCCATCAAGGTCTGCAACTACAAGGGTTCGAGCATCATCTACTGCGAGCACAAGCGCCTGCGCTGAGCCACCGGGCGGTGGTGGCCGGGTTCCCGACGACCCGGCCACCTCCACCCGGCCCTCGACGAACCAGACGACCTCACACCGAGGAGTTCCGTGCTCGCACGCATCGCTCGCCTGCCCGCCGTAGCCGCCCTCATAGCCGGCGCGCTGATCGGGGTGGCGGCCCCGGCCCAGGCGGCGTACTCCGACCCGCTCACCACCATCAGCACCGCCGGCCTGGGCCTCAAGTACATCGCCACCCCGCCGTCGGCGATCACCGCACTGGACGCCGCGCTGCCCAACTCGGACGTCACCAAGGTCCTCGCCAGCGCGAACCACCCGATGACCCAGTGCGCCAGCGGCGAGGCAGCGTCCCTCCCGATCAACCCGACCGCCACCAGGAAGATGTGCTGGGACGCGGGCGACGCCGCCACCACCGCCTGGAACCCGCAGGGCATCACGAGTTCGGGCGACGCGGACGACGACGGTTCCTGGGGCGCCAACAGGGTCATCCTGTCCGGTTGGCACTACACCGAGGCCGGCGAACGCAGAAACGACGCGCGGATCGCCTTCATCGACTACAACGACCCCGCCCACCCGCGGTACCGCTGGGTCTACCTCGTCGACCCCAACGACACGGGCACCAACTTCGCCGCCGCGAAGGCGCACGTGGGCGGCATGGTCTGGTACGGCGACAAGTTGCTCGTGTCCGCGGTGGGCGGCAGCAAGGTCGCCATCCGCGTGTTCGACCTGAACCACATCCTGCAGACCACCGACGGCTCGGCCACGATCGGGCGCACTGGCAACGGCTGGGCCGCCTACGGTTACCAGTACGTGATGCCTGAGGTCGGACGCTACGAGTACGTCGCCGGCGCGTGCACCATGGCGAACAACACCGGCACGCCGTGCTTCTCCTCGATCTCGTTGGACCGCAGCACCAGCCCGGACACCCTCGTGGCCGCCGAGTACTTCGACAACGGCACGGGCAGCAGGTTGTTCCGGTACCCGTTCGGCTCGGGCTACCTGCTGGCCGCCAACTCCTCCGGTGCGGTGAGCGCGACCGCCGCCCACCGCAGCGGCGTCGCGAACGCGCAGGGGGTGCTGTCCTGGAACGGGCGCTGGTACGTCGCCCACAGTTCGAGCACCCTCCACGGCCAGCTGTGGCGGGTGACGACCGGGGCTACGGGCGTCTCGAAGACATGCACCAGTCCTGGCACCACGGCCAAGGTCATGTGCTGGGCGCTGCACCCCCAGGCGCTGACCCACTGGTACAGCGACGGGCTGGTCTGGTCGCAGTCCGAGGCCCCCGGCGAGCGGGCGGTCTTCGCCGTCCCGCTCGCCGATCTGCCCTGAGCGTTCAGCGGGCGAACTGGAACCAGTTCACGTTCGCCAGATCGCCGCCGGTGCCACCGGTCGCCACCAGGTACAGCCGGTGCACCCCGGTCGCTCCCGACGCCGCCGCGGTCCGGCTCGTCCACGTCTGCCACCCGCCGGTGTTCGCCGCAGACACGGTGGCGACCACCGGACCGGTCGGGCTGTCGAGGCGGTACTGCAGCGTGCCACCCGCGTTCGAGCCGGACGCGATCCGCGTGGTCACCGAGGCCGGCGGGGTGGCGCCGAAGTCGACGTCCGCGTAGGCCACGTAGTCGCCCGGCGTCAGGTAACCGACGTTCTGCCCGCAGCCCGAGTCGGTGCACCGCTCGACCTGCGTGCCGCGCTGTTCGTCGTAGTAAGAGGCGCCGATCAGCGCGTAGGCGTTCTGCGTGGCCGGGAACTGCGCGCCGAACCCGTGGGGGAACAGGGGAGTCTTGCCGTCACCGACGTTGATCGGCTGCTGGCCGGCGCTCTGCATCCACGTGAACGGCAGCGTGCCGGTCGGCTTGTAGTCGCCGAACAGGACGTCCGCCACGCCGTTGCCCTCGGTGCCCGGCAGCCAGGCCGCGACCAGCGCGTGCCAGCCCGGCAGCTGGGCCGCGATGTCCAGCGGGCGCCCGGACACCAGCACCACCACGACCGGGACACCGGACGCGCGCAGGGTGTTCAGCGTCGCGAGGTCCTCGCTGTCGAGGCCCATGCCGCCGGGGCGGTCACCGGCACCCTCGGCGTACGGGGTCTCGCCGATCACGGCGACCGCGGCCTGGTAGCTGCCGTCGATGCCCGTGCCGTTGCGGTTGTAGGTCACCGTGGTGGACGTCGACACGGCCGACCGGATTCCTTGCAGCACAGTCGTTCCCGGCGTCACCGGCCCGCTGCCGCCCTGCCAGGAGATCGTCCAGCCGCCGCTCTGGTGGCCGATGTCGTCCGCGCTCTTGCCCGCCACGAACAGCTTCGAGGCGGTCTTCGGCAACGGCAGCACGCCGTTCTGGTTCTTCAGCAGCACCTGGGACTTGCGCACGGCCTCCCGCGCGAGCGCCCGGTGCGCCGCGTTGCCGACGGCCGGGGTGTACGAGCGGTCGGTCAGCGGCTTCTCGAACAGGCCCAGCTCGAACTTCTTGGTCAGGATGCGGCGGTTCGCGTCGTCGATGCGCGACATCGGCACACGGCCCGCCTGCACCTCCGCCTTGAGCAACGTGATGAACGAGCGCCACTCGGTCGGCACCATGATCATGTCGAGACCCGCGTTGATCGACGTGCGGACCTCGGCGGCGGTGAAGCCCGGCTGGCCGTCGATCTGGTCGATCGCGTTCCAGTCCGACACGACCAGGCCGCTGAAGCCCAGCTCGTTCTTCAGCACGTCGGTGACGAGGTACTTGTGGCCGTGGGTCTTCACGCCGTTCCAGCTGCTGTACGTGATCATCACCGAACCGACACCGCGGGCAACCGCCTCGCGGAACGGCGGCAGGTGGACCGCCCGCAACTCCGCCTCGCCGAGCTGGGTGTTGCCCTGGTCGTCGCCGTCGGTCGTGCCACCGTCGCCGATGTAGTGCTTGGCGGTGGCCATCACGGAGCCGGGGTCGGACAGCTTGGTGCCCTGCAACCCGGTGATCAGCGTGGTCATCGACGTCGCGTTCTCGGGCGTCTCACCGAACGACTCGTAGGTGCGGCCCCACCTGTCGTTGCGCGCGACGCACAGGCACGGCGCGAAATCCCAGTCGATGCCGGTACCCGACACCTCTTCCGCCGTGGCCCGGCCGATCCGCTGCACCAACGCCGGGTCGCGGGTCGCACCGAGGCCGATGTTGTGCGGGAAGATCGTGGCGCCGGCGACGTTGTTGTGCCCGTGCACGGCGTCCACGCCGTAGATCAGGGGAATTCCCAGCGGCGTCGCCATCGCGGCGCGCTGGAAGTTGTCGTACATGTCCGCCCACGCCGTGGCGTTGTTCGGCGAGGGCGCGGAACCCCCGCCGGACAGCAGCGAGCCGATCCGGAAGTTCGTCAGGTCGGCGTTGCTCACGGCGCCGCGCTCCGCCTGCGTCATCTGCCCGACCTTCTCGTCGAGCGACATCCGGCCGAGCAGGTCGGAGACGCGGGCGGGGATCGGTTGCGCCGGATCCTGGTAGATCGGGTCGGCGGCGGCACTGGCTGGGACTGCTGAGGCCGTGAGCAGGAGCACGGCCGCGAGGAGCTTTCTCATGAAGCCTCCGCAGGACGAGGGCCTGTTCACCTCGCGGCACAACAGGTTCGTCGAGCGTATCCCGCGCCCTCAAAGTGGTGTAGACCATTGGTGGACCGGAACGATGACCGGTTCACCTGCACCAGGACTGCACCATCTCCGCGAAGTCCGGGAACTCCGCCCGCGCCGCCGCCAGCACCTCGGCGGGCGTGCGCGGCTCGACACCGGAGTGCTTCTCCGCCACAGCACGGAGTTCCTCGTGCGGCACACCGCTGTCGGACCCGAACTCCACGGCCTCCAGAGGCCCGACGCCACCGGCCAGCAGCCACAGGAACTCGCCCAGACTGCGCGCCACGACACCGACCTCGCCCTCGGACCCGAAGAACGCCACGGGTTGCTCGGCCAACGCTCCCGGCCGCACGAGCCACAGCACGGCCAGACCACCGGTGCCGTCCTGCCCGAACACCCGGAACGCGTCACCGTCCAACTCTTCGTTGCCGGTCCACGCCCTGATCCAGTCCGTGGTCTCCTCAGCGGAGTCGAACTCGTCGTAGGGCTCGTAGTCGATGTTGCCCGGATCCGGGGTGTCGGTCTTCTCGTCGTAGTCGTACGGGAAGTCGATGCCGCTCAGCGCGGCCAGCGCGGCGGGAAAGACGCGGTCGTCGGTGATCTCCACGCGCGCACGGTACAGAGCGGCTCAGCGCACCAGCTCCTGGCACTGCTCACCGGGCGGAGACGCCGTCGAGCTGAGCTCGCTGGACAGGCGACCGGCCCTGAAGCACCACACCGGCACTCAGCGCCCCGACCCACCCCGCGAGCACGGCGGCCCACGTCGGTTCCCACCCCGTCTGGCCCAGCCGCAACGCCCAGCTCACCCCGAACAGCGCGAGCACGAAGACCACCCCCAGGTCACGCCCGGACGCGCGGGTCGCCGTCTCGCCGAAGATCCGGTCGAGCCACTGCGCGGCGGCCACCGCGATGCCGAGCAACAGGCCGGCAGCGATCAGGTGCCACGTGACGTAAGCGACCGCCTCGCTGCCGGTGAGCAGGTGCAGGAGGTCGAGCCCGGCCGCGGTGATCAACAGCACGAGTGGCAGCACGGACAGGCGGCGCGGCATGGTGGTGTTCCTTCCCCTGAGAAGCTGGGGGAGAGGTACCCACACGGAACGTCGATCACACCGCAGCGACCTGTGATCTCTGGTGGACTTCGTGCGCGACGAACAACGTGGTCGTGACCGGGTTCGACCGTGTGCGGGTCGGCTTGGGTGGTTCGGCGCGGGTTCCAGCGGGGTTGGTCACCTTTTGCTGGTGTGGTCGCCTTTGTGTTGGTGGTTGCGTGGGTTGTATGACGAGCCGGGTCATTTCATCGCCGCTTCGCGACGATTGCGATCGGGGCTTGATGTGATGAAGGAGCGGGGCCTCGCTCCTGGTGGGTCCCGAGCGGACACTCGGGTTGCCTAGTTCTCACGCAAGGGAGGCCCCTGGTGTCTGAGTATGACGGGAAACAGTTCGTCGGGATCGATTTGCACCGGTCTCGTTCGGTGATCGTGCGGATGACCGCGGAGGGTGAGCGGTTGGACGCGGTGCGGATCGTGAACGATCCAATGGCGTTGATGACCGAGATCGGCAAGGCCGGTGAGGCGCCGGAGGTGGTGCTGGAGGCCACGTACGGCTGGTACTGGGCCGTGGATGTTCTGGCCGGGGCTGGCGCGCGGGTGCATCTGGCGCATCCTCTGGGGATCAAGGGTTTCACGACCCGGCGGGTGAAGAACGATGTGCGGGATGCCACGGATCTGGCGGATCTGCTGCGGATGGGCCGGTTGCCGGAGGCGTGGATCGCCCCGCCGGCGGTGCGGGAGTTGCGGGAGCTGGTGCGGTATCGGTGCCGGTTGGTCGGTCGGCGGTCGGGGTTGAAGGCGGGTGTGCACGCGGTGCTGGCCAAGCAGGGCCTGCGGCTGCCGGTCACCGATCTGTTCGGGGTGCGGGGGCGTGCCCTGCTCGCGGCGGCTCCGCTGGACCCGGTGTTGCGGGCCAGGGCGAACTCGCTGTGCCGGCTGATCGAGGCGTTCGATTTCGAGATCGACACCGTCACCGGCCTGCTGCTGCGCCGGGCCGCGAAGGACCCGGGCTGGGCGGTAATCCAGCAGGTCCCCGGTATCGGCCCGATCCTCGCGGCGGTGATCGTTGCCGAGATCGGGGACGTGCACCGGTTCGCCGGGCCGCGGCAGCTGTGCTCGTGGGCCGGGCTGACCCCGAAACACTACGAGTCCGACCGCACGGTGCGGCGTGGTCACATCACCAAGCAGGGCTCGCGCCTGCTGCGCTGGGCGCTGGTCGAGGCCGCCCAGAAGATCCCCGCCAGCGCGGGCTGGCCAGTCGCCACCCGTGACGGCATCCGCCAGCGCCGCGGTCGCGGTATCGCCACCGTCGCCGTCGCCCGCCGACTGCTCACCCTGGTCTATTTCGGCCTGCGGGACGGGCACATCCGTGCCCTGGACCCGCGCGCCACCACCAGTTCACCGGACACCACCAGTTCACCGGACGCCGCGGCATGAGCCGCGGGCCTGGTCGTGACCGGACGCGGATCGCCCGAAGTCTGACCCCCACCACCCGGTGGCGTGGTCGTGGTCTTGATTGACCCCGCCCGGTCACGGTCGCACCCCACCACGCACACACCTGCGAATAGATGACCGGCAACCAGGCAACTGGTCTGCCACCGGGAACAGACCCCGGCACGGTGAACGCGACCCCACACAACACAAAGAGGGGCTTTCGGCCCTCAGCAGCGTGACCCGTCCAGCGACGGCGTCAAGACCCTCCGGCCCCCTCCGGGGGCGGCCTGCGGCCGGTCATTGACCCCGTCGCCGGACACGCCTGCCCACAAACAGCCGAAAACCCCCGAAAACAAGCCCCGCAACGGACTTGACCGGCCCCGCTCCTTCATAGATGACTTCGGGGCCCTTGCGAGGCGCACATCGGCCTTAAAAAGCCGGGCATAAGGAGCCCGGCCGATCCAACCAGCATAGCACCTCGCACCCAAAGTCAAGCCCCAATCGCAGTCGTGCGTGGTTGCGTTTGTTGGTCGGCTCACCTCATTACCGGTTTCCTGCGTTCGCATTGCCCTGTCCGGCTCGGCTTCGCCATCGCTGGTTCACCCGATCGTGTGCGGCTTTGCCCGTTATTTGTTCGTGATCTTGCGGTAGATTGGAACACGTGATCGAGACCCGCCTCCTCTTCACCGACGAGCTGCTCCGCAGTCTCGTCGACGAGGTGGCGGAAATCCGGGTTCGTGAGAATGCCGCGTTGCAGATCGTCGCCGAATTGGATCGGCGCGGAGCCGCGAGCGAGCTCGGCTACAAGGATTTGCCGAAGGTGTTGCGGCACGTCGTCCGCTGGGACATTCACGTCGCCAAGCGGTGGATCGACAACGCTGCCCTGCTGACCAACGAGATCACCCCGACCGGCAGTGAACTCGCCCCCAAGCTTCCGCTGACGGCGGCGGCGGTGGCCGAGGGCGCGCTGTCAGTCGAGCACGTCGCGGCGGTCGCGGCGGTCATGGAGACCGTGCCTGCCGAGCAGGAGGCCACGGTGGTGGGCTACGCGCGTGACTTCGAGCCCGTCACGGTCCGTGGCCTGGGCAAGAAACTCGCCTACAGCCTCTTCCAGAACGACCCGGAGCCTCGTGACCCCGAGCCCGCACCATTGACCAACCAGCACTTGATGCAGTGGAAGAACGGGCGGCTGGAGATCCGGGCGAAGCTGGACAAGGTCACCGGTGCGAAGTACGAGGCACTGCTGGATCCGCTGGCCAAGCCCCGCCCCGACACCGGGCAAGGCCCAGACGAGCGCAGCCGCTCCGAACGCGAGGGTGACGCGCTGGCCGAGCTGGTCGACTTGATGCTGCGCGCCGACCAGCTGCCCGAGCACGGCGGTGAACCGGTCACGCTGACTGTGACGATGCGGCACGAGGACCTCGCCGAGCGGGTCGGGCAGGGCATGCTCGACAACGGCGATCACATCCCGGCCGACCAGGTCCGCCAGCTGGCCTGCAATGCGGGCATCATCCCGCTGCTGCTGGGCAGCCAGGGCCAGCCGATGGACATCGGCCGCAAGACCCGCACCTTCCCCGCCGGAATCCGACGAACCCTGGTCGCCAGGGATCGGGGCTGCGCCTTCCCCGGCTGCGGCAGACCACCCAGACACTGCGACGCCCACCACATCAAACACTGGGCCAACGGTGGAGATACCTCGGTCGACAACGCTGTGCTGCTGTGCCGCCACCACCACACGCTGATCCACCAGAGCAGGTGGGAAGTCAAGCTGGTCAACGGGATACCGACCTTCTACGCACCCGACTGGCTCGACCCGCTCCGCAAACCCAGACGCAACCCGATCAACACCGCCTAACCACGGCCACGCGGTGCCGATGAAGGCCGCCTGACCACGGGGACGCACCCCGCCAACGCTGACTGGCCAACGGCTGTGTGGGTGAAGGCCGCTTCTCCTCCCGCGCTACTCGTGCCGCGCGCTACTCCTGCCGCGTGGGCCGCAATTCCGCGAAGGTAACCCACGAGGCTAATTCTGAGAACGAATCCCACGCAGCCGAGGCGCACCCAACGGGGCTAATCTCCCGAAGTCGAACCCGACCTCGAAGCCGAAGGCAAGGCAATGGCGTAGCCGAGCCGAATCTCCCACTACAAAAGCCGCGATGGCGAAGCCGAGCCGGACAGGGCAATGCGAACGCAGGCAACCGGTAATGAGGCGAGCCGAACAACCCAACGCAACCACGCACGCTTGCGATTGGGGCTTGATGCGATGAAGGAGCGGGGCCTCGCTCCTGGTGGGTCCCGAGCGGACACTCGGGTTGCCTAAGTCCTCACGCAAGGGAGGCCCCTGTGTCTGAGTATGACGGGAAACAGTTCGTCGGGATCGATCTGCACCGATCTCGTTCGGTGATCGTGCGGATGACCGCTGAGGGTGAGCGGCTGGACGCGGTGCGGATCGTGAACGATCCAATGGCGTTGATGGCCGAGATCGCCAAGGCCGGTGAGGAGCCGGAGGTGGTGCTGGAGGCCACCTATGGCTGGTACTGGGCCGCGGACGTGCTCGCGGAAGCGGGTGCGCACGTGCATCTGGCGCATCCGCTGGGGATCAAGGGATTCACGACCCGGCGGGTGAAAAACGATGTGCGGGATGCCACCGATCTGGCGGACCTGCTGCGTATGGGCCGCCTGCCCGAGGCGTGGATCGCTCCGCCGGAGGTGCGGGAGTTACGTGAGCTGGTCCGGTACCGGTGCCGGCTGGTCGGCCGGCGATCGGGGTTGAAAGCGGGCGTGCACGCGGTGCTGGCCAAGCAGGGCCTGCGGCTGCCGGTCACCGACCTGTTCGGGGTGCGCGGGCGTGCCCTGCTCGCGGCGGCCCCGCTGGACCCGGTGTTGCGGGCCAGGGTGAACTCGCAGTGCCGGCTGATCGACGCGTTCGGCTTCGAGATCGACACCGT
>NZ_BBOJ01000004.1 GCF_000974445.1 Lentzea aerocolonigenes | reverse complement strand
GGGGTGGCGTATCCAGCGTCATCGGCAGAAGGGCAGCGATCGGCGCTACATCTACACCTATCCGTCCCGGCAATCGCTCAAGGCGATCATGGGCAAGGTGAAGAAGTTGTGTCGACAGGACATCAACCGGCCGCTTCCGGTCTTGCTGAGTCGGCTCAACCCGGCTCTGCGGGGTTGGTGCGCCTACTTCCAGCCGGGGGTGTCGAGTTCGACCTTCCACTGGCTGAGTCATCTCACCTGGCGGCAGGTCATTGGATGGATCCGACGCAAACACCGCCGGATCACGTGGAAGCAGCTCCGCCGACGTTATTGCGGCGGCGGATGGTGGCCGATCACAGCGCGGGGACGGCTGTTCGAACCGGGCCGGGTGTCCACTACTCGCTACCGGTATCGAGGAGCCCGTATTCCTACGCCCTGGGCGGCCATCGGATGAGGCGACCCGATCGTCCACACGGGAATCATGGAGAGCCCGGTGCTCAGTAATGGGCACGCCGGGTTCGGGAGGCGGCTCGGAGAAACCCACCAGCAGCAATGCTGACAGGGCGCTCCGAGTCGACCTCACTTGGCGCTGCGGCAGCGAGTCGGGGATCACGGGGTCATGGCCGACCAGTACGCCCGCCTCTTGTTCGACGCGGACTCCATCCGGGTGGTGCCCGCGGAGGTCGTGATTCCCTCGCTTGGTTGCGTCCTGTGGGAGTACGAGACGGCGAAGTCGGTGGCCTACTGCGAGGCCGATCTGGTGAACGTGTTCGTGCAAGATCCAGGTGCGATCGCCAGGACCAGGCTTCTGTTCGACTACCTGGAACAGGTCGCCTTGGATGCGGGACAATCGCGGAGCAAGCTGGCGGAGTACGTCGGCCAACCGCGAGGGGATCTCGATGTCTCAGGACCGCACCTGGCGTAAGAGCAGCTACAGCGGCGCAACCGAGGGTGGTGATTGTGTCGAGGTGTCGTTCGCTGCCGATGTGCTGGTTCGTGACTCCAAGAACGCCGACGCGGGCACGCTGATGTTCAGCGCACCCGCGTGGCGTGCGTTCGTTCAGCGCCAGCCGTGACGTTCGCGTAGGGCGTCCACGACCTGGCCGAAGGCGGCGGGTGCCAGCACGGCACCCTCGCGCCGGATGTCGTCGTCCGAGTCGAGGGCGAACACGCGGTCGAGGCGCAGGTAGGACGGCCGGCCCTCGCGGTCCCAGGCGCCCGCGCCCAGCTCCAGGTAGTCCTCGCGCGGCTCCTTCGAGGAGAGCATCAGCGCGATCAGGTCGCCGTTCGCGTGGCCCACGACCAGCAGCGGGCGGTCCTTGCCGCGGGAGGCGTCCTCCTCGAACGGCACCCAGGCCCACACGACCTCGCCGGGGTCGGCGTCGCCGTCCATCTGGGGCGAGTAGTCGAGCTTGGCGGCCTGCGCCGCGTCGTAGATCTCGCGCACCGCACCGTGCGCGGGGCGGGGGTCTTCACCGTTCATCAGCACGAGCGCACCTTAGACGAGCAGGCGTCACTCGTCGTTGATCTGCGGGGCGGGGCCGGCGTCCGTCGTGCCGCCGTCCTCGGCGAGCGGCTCGACCACCGCTGTCCTGCCCTCCCGGTTGACCCTGATCACGACGTCCTGCTCGTCGACGTCGATCTCGATCACGATGCGCATGGTGGTTCCCTCTCAGGAAAGGACGGCGAACCGGCTCTCGAAGGTGACGGTGGCGGCGGTCAGGTTCTTGACCGTGATCCAGTACGTGCACTGGGTTGAGCTCGCCCGCTCGACGGCGACGTCCCAGTCCAGCTGCGGTGCCCCGGACACCGCGGACGTGGGCATGACGTACCAGACGACGTGCCACCCGACCGGCCATCCCCAGGTGAACCACCGGTGCGAGGTGTTGGGTGCGAGGCTTGCGCTGAACTGCGTTCCGGTCCACATGGCGGTTCCCCGATCAGGTGCTGAGAACGTCGTAGCGGCCCTCGAAGCGGACCGTGTGCGGGCTGGAGTTGGTCACGGTGATCCAGTAGGTGGCCTGAGTGGCACTGGCCCGTTCGACCGCGACCGACCACGAGAGCGTGGGCGTGCCGGGGCAGATCAGCGTCGGCATGATCGTCCACACCACGTGCCAGTTCGCCGGCCAGCCGAAGGTGAACCACCGGTGGCTCGTGTTGCCCGCGATGGTGCCGAACCACTGCGTGCGCGGCGGCAGGGCCAGGCAGTTGGCGTACGGCGGCGGGCCGCTCGGGCCGGCCGCCCTGAGCTGCAGCTGGGTGCGCCACGTCGCGAGCACCGTGTTCGTTTGGCTGTAGGTCGGGTCGAACGTCAGGCCGCCGCCAGCCGACCGGTGGAACACGTCCGCGCCGGTCGGCACCAGGGTCGCGGCGGGGTCGCCCTGCACCGACGCCCAGGTCGCGCGCGGCACGGGGTTCGGGAAGAGCGCCGGGTCGACGACGTACGTCTCACCGGTCGTGAGCGTGAGCGTCGGTGCCACGTGCCAGCGCCAGTACACGTTGCAGTCGGGCTTGTTGAAGCTGACCACGTGCAGGTTGCCGTAGATCCACACCTTGTCCGGCTGCACCCCGGCGCCGATCATCAACCGGCACATCTCGTGCGCCCGGCCCCAGCAGCCGTCGTCGGGATAGGTGAAAGGAATTCCCGGTGCGATCGGGTTCGCGGAACACGCCGTGCGGTTGTTGACGAGGGTGAACATCTCGTTCGCCTTGGCGAGCGTCACCGGTGTGCCGAGAACTTCGCTCTCACCGGTTCCCGCGCTTTCCGCGCGCACTTTTGGGTCGGGCCGGACATCGATGATCTCGTGCTCGTCGAGGGTTTCCGTGACGAGCACCGGTTCCTGGTTCTCCTGCGCCCGGCGCAGCGCGGCCAGCAGCTCGCCGAACTCACGATTCGTGCGCGACAGCCGGTGCCGCGCGTGCGAGACGACCAGTTCGACGTCGACCCCGTCGTCGCTTTCCCGCAGCTCACCGACCACGACCGGGAGCGGGCACAGCACGTCGACGATCACCCCGGTGGCGGGATCGACCTCCACGTAGGCGGCGAGGCCGGCCGCGCGCATCTGCTCCAGCGCGGCCAGCCAACCGGTCGCCCGGGAATCCTCCAGATCGAGCCGGGCACTGCTGCCGCCGGCGAACACCACGGTGTGATAGCGCGTTTCCGCGGCGGCCACGAGCGTCAACTCGCTGACTTCTTCGACCAGAACGTTTTCGCGCGGCATCGCACGACCTCCCCCGCCCGCGATCCTTCCTCTGATGCGGACCCGGAAAAATCCTGGGGGAGGAGCGCATTACGCGCACAGAGCCGAAAGCCCCGACCGGTCCATGCGGGTTCCGAATGCGCTGAGCCGTCGGAGTGACGCGAAGCCGGGAGCGCCCCGGCGGGGCCTCGACCAGCCAGTGGTGCAGGGCACTCCGGCCACTATGGGACCATAAGGGGACACCCGTCCGATTTCCTGCTGAGGACCACCTTGACCACGTTCGCCGACACGACCTTCACGCCGCCGGAGCTGATCCGGAACTTCTGCATCATCGCTCACATCGACCACGGCAAGTCCACGCTGGCCGACCGGATGCTGCAGATCACCGGCGTGGTCGAGGCGCGGGCGATGCGCGCTCAGTACCTCGACCGGATGGACATCGAGCGGGAGCGCGGCATCACCATCAAGGCGCAGAACGTGCGCCTCCCGTGGCAGGTCGACGGGCAGGACCACGTCCTGCACATGATCGACACGCCTGGCCACGTCGACTTCACCTACGAGGTGTCCCGCGCGCTGGAGGCCTGTGAGGGCGCCGTGCTGCTGGTCGACGCCGCGCAGGGCATCGAGGCGCAGACGCTCGCGAACCTGTACCTGGCGATGGAGAACGAACTCACCATCATCCCGGTGCTGAACAAGATCGACCTGCCCGCCGCGGACCCGGACAAGTACGCGAAGGAGATCGCGCACATCATCGGCTGCGAGCCGGAGGAAGTGCTGCGCGTCTCGGCGAAGACCGGTCTCGGCGTCGGCGAGCTGCTGGACGAGGTCGTCAAGAAGGTCCCGGCCCCGGTCGGCGAGGCGGACTCCCCGGCCCGCGCGATGATCTTCGACTCGGTCTACGACACCTACCGCGGCGTCGTGACGTACATCAGGGTCGTCGACGGCAAGATCACGCCGCGCGAGCGCATCAAGATGATGTCGACGGGTGCCACCCACGAGATCCTCGAGGTCGGCATCGTCTCGCCCGAGCCCAAGCCGTCCCGCGGCCTCGGCGTCGGCGAGGTGGGCTACCTGATCACCGGCGTGAAGGACGTGCGCCAGTCCAAGGTCGGCGACACCGTCACGTCCGAGAAGAAGGGCGCCTCCGAGCCGCTCGCCGGCTACCGCGAGCCCCGCCCGATGGTCTACTCCGGCCTGTACCCGGTCGACGGCTCCGACTACCCGGAGCTGCGCGAGGCGCTGGAGAAGCTCCAGCTCAACGACGCCGCGCTGACGTTCGAGCCGGAGACCTCCGCCGCTCTCGGCTTCGGTTTCCGCTGCGGCTTCCTCGGCCTGCTGCACCTGGAGATCACCCGCGACCGGCTCGAGCGCGAGTACGGTCTCGACCTCATCTCCACGGCCCCGAACGTCGTCTACCGCGTGATCATGGAAGACGGCACCGAGCACGTCGTGACGAACCCGTCCGACTGGCCGGAGGGCAAGCGCGCCGAGGTGTACGAGCCCGTCACCAAGTGCACGATCATCGCGCCGTCGGACTACATCGGCGCGATCATGGAGCTCTGCCAGGCCAAGCGCGGTCAGCTCGGCGGCATGGACTACCTGTCCGAGGACCGCGTCGAGCTGCGCTACACGATGCCGCTGGGCGAGATCATCTTCGACTTCTTCGACTCGCTGAAGTCCCGCACCCGCGGTTACGCGTCGCTGGACTACGAAGAGGCCGGCGAGGCCGAGGCGGACCTGGTCAAGGTCGACATCCTGCTGCAGGGCGAGGCCGTCGACGCGTTCTCCGCGATCGTGCACAAGGACCACGCGTACGGCTACGGCACGCGCATGGCCACGAAGCTGCGCGAGCTGATCCCTCGGCAGCAGTTCGAGGTGCCGATCCAGGCCGCGATCGGCTCCCGCGTGATCGCGCGCGAGACGATTCGCGCGATCCGCAAGGACGTTCTGGCCAAGTGCTACGGCGGTGACATCACCCGCAAGCGCAAGCTGCTGGAGAAGCAGAAGGAAGGCAAGAAGCGCATGAAGATGGTGGGGCGCGTGGAGGTGCCGCAGGAGGCCTTCGTCGCCGCACTGTCCACTGAGGAGCCGAAGGGCAAGAAGTAGCTCACGCGTTCGGCCGCGTCACACGATCGGGTGGCGCGACCGGTGAGGTCCCGATTTGGGTCAAAACTGTCAGACCCCTCTGAGACGGTTGGCAGGAGCACCGAGAGGAGGGGGCCATGACAGTCATGGCGATTGGCGTGAACGGACGTCCCTTTACGGTCGAGGACCTGGAGGGCATGCCCGATGACGGCCACCGTTACGAACTCATCGACGGGACGCTCCTGGTGAGCCCCATGCCTGGGTTTCGACACCAGAAGATCTCGGTGAAGCTGACGAGCAGGCTGGACGCTGTGTGTCCAGACGATCTGCACGTGCTGGCCGCACCATTCGCTGTGCGGCCATCGCACACCCTGGAGGTGCAGCCAGACGTGCTGGTCTGCAGGGACAGCGATCTCACGGACAAGTTGTTGCCGATGGCACCGCTGCTCGCGGTCGAGATCCTGTCGCCGAGCAGCGCGCTCCACGACCTCAACACCAAGAAGGCGGTCTACGAGCGGCTCGGTGTGCCGAGCTACTGGGTTGTCGATCCGGACGTGCCGACGCTGACCGTGTTCGAGTTCGGCGCCGACGGCTTGTACGAGCAGACGGTCGTGGTCAAGGCCGACGAGGTGTTCGAAGCCACGGAGCCGTTCCCTGTGCGGTTCTCGCCCGCGGAACTGCTGGGCACCCTGAAGTAGCACTGTCCACCAAGGAGCCCCAGGGCGAGAAGCAGGTGTAGTGGCACGTCTTCATGTCGGCTGCGCGATGTGGAACCACAAAGCGTGGCTCGGGCGGTACATGCCGCACTCGCACCCCGCCGGGGAGCGACTGCGGGCCTACGCCGGCTGGTGCAACGCCGTCGAGGGCAACACCACGTTCTACGCGACGCCCGCTCGGAAGACGGTCGAGACCTGGGCACGGCAGACCGATCCCGGCTTCCGGTTCGTGGTCAAGCTACCCAAGGTCGTCACGCACGAGCGCCGGCTGGCCGGCGTCGAGGCTCCGATGCGGGCGTTCCTGGACGCGATCGAACCTCTCGGCGAACGCGCGGTCCTGTGGACCCAGCTGCCGGGCTCGTTCGGCCCGACGGAGGTCGACGCCCTGAGCCGCTTCCTGCGCAGGCTGCCCGCCGGCCTCCAACGCGCCGTGGAGGTGCGTCACCCGGTGTTCTTCACCGACGCCGGTGCGACGTCGCTGCTGGAGGGGGCGCTCGCCGGCGTGGACGCCGAGTGGGTGCCGTTCGACACCACGGCCTTCTTCCGCAGCCCGCCGACCAGCGAGGCCGAGCAGGAGGCCTGGGACCGCAAACCCCGGTTGCCGCGGCGGACGCGGGCGCTGACCGGCCAGCCGATCGTCCGCTACCTGGGCCGGGACTCGGTCGAGGACACGGTCGAGGGGTGGCGGCCGTGGACCGAGGTCGTCGCCGACTGGCTGCGCGAGGGGCGCTCTCCGACGGTGTTCGTGCACACCCCCAACAACGACATCGCGCCTGAGCTGGCCCGCCGGTTCCACGACGACGTGCGGGCGCTCGTGCCCGGCCTCGAGGCACTGCCCGAGCCTGAGCCGATCGAGCCGCCGACCCTGTTCTGAGCTGCTACGCGTTCAGCTCGATCAACGCGATGACCCGTTCCTCGTCGCGCGAGTACGGCCCGCCGATGTACTTCCGGGCGATCCGGTCGACGATCTCCCACGCCTCGTCGCCTGCCAGCCACTCGACGACCCGGCCGCGCAGGATCACCGGCTGGAACGGATTGTCCGGCGGCGTCAGCGAGATCGCCACCCGCGGGTCGCGGCGCAGGTTGCGGGCCTTCTGCGAGTTCGGTCCGGTGAGGATCACGACGTGGTCGCCGTGCGTGCCGATCCACAGCGGCACGGAGTGCGGTGCGCCGTCGGGCAAGAGCGTGGCGAGGTGGGCGATCGGGGTGCCGTCGAGGACCTCGCGGACGTCCGGGTTCATCGCTGCACCTCGTAACGGAGGTGCGTCACGCCGGGAGCTGCCACGACGTCGACGAGGTTCAGCCGCACGTGTGTCGGCAGCTCCTGGAAGAACGGGCGGCCGCCGCCGAGCAGGACGGGCACCTGGTGCAGCACGATCTCGTCGACCAGTCCCGCCTGCAGGGCCGCGTTCAGCACGCCGCCGCCCATGAGGCCGATGTCCTTGCCGTCAGCCAGTTCCCGCGCCCGAGCGACCGCGTCCTCGATGGTGGTGGCGAGCGTCTGCCGTTCGGTGACCTCGGCCGGGCGGTGGCTGAGCAGGACGAGCGCCGCGTTCGGATGTGGGCTGCCGCCGCCGAACCGGTCGGAGTCCTCGTAGGTGTTGCGGCCGGCGACGACCGCGCCCACGCGGCCTGCGTGGAAGTCGAAGACCTTCGCGCTGTCCTCGCTCAGCTTGAACCCGTCGAACTCCTGGCTCGGGGTGTCGCCGTCGAAGTACCAGTCGAAGAGCATGCCGCCGTCGCCGAGCCCGTGACCGGGGCGGGGATCACGGCCGGTGATGTAGCCGTCGACCGAGACGGAGAGGGCGCACAGGATCTTGCTCATCCGAGGCTCCTTTGAGTTCCTTCAAGAGACTCCAAGACCGTAGCAGAGTTGAGTTCCTTAAGGGAACCCCGAGTTGCTAGAGTGGTCGCATGCAACGGACGAGCTTCAGCGGGATGGCGTGCTCGATCGCGCGCACGCTCGACGTCATCGGGGAGCCCTGGTCGCCGCTGATCCTGCGGGACGTGTGGGTCGGGATGAGCCGGTTCGAGCAGCTCCAGGCCGACCTCGGGATCTCGCGCAAGGTGCTGACCGAGCGGCTGAACCACCTGGTGGAGCAGGGTGTGCTGGAGCGTCGTCCGTATGACGCGCGGCCGCGTTACGAGTACCTGTTGACGCCGAAGGGGCTGGAACTGGTCGACCTGTTGATGGTCATGAAGTCGTGGGGCGACCGGTGGCTCGCGGGATCGGCAGGGCCCCCGGTGCTCTACCGGCACCACGCGTGCGGGCAGATCGCCGACGTCGAGCTGCGGTGCGACCGCTGCGGTGAGCCGATGCGCGGGGGCGACGTCGATCTGCTGCCGGGCCCGGGTGTTGCCAAGACGGCAACGTAAGTTGCTGTTTTCGGGCCGCTGGGAGCACCTTGGGAGCATGACGACAGCGCAGGAGTTCTGGGAGTCCTTCTACTCGGAGCGGGACCAGGTCTGGTCCGGCAGGCCGAACCCGTTGCTGGTGCGGGAGGCCGAGCGGCTGACGCCGGGCAGCGCGCTGGACATCGGGTGCGCCGAGGGCGGCGACGCCGTGTGGCTCGCGAAGAGAGGGTGGCGGGTTCTCGGTGTCGACGTGTCCCAGGTCGCGCTGGACCGCGCCCTGAAGCACGCGTACGACGCGGGCGTCGAGATCGCGGTGGAGCGGCACGACCTCAAGGTGACGTTCCCGGAAGGTCTTTACGACCTGGTGAGCGCGCAGTTCCTGCACTCGCCCGTCGAGGAGGACGGCGAGCGGAACAGCATTCTGAAGAGGGCCTCGGAGGCGGTGGCACCGGGCGGGTACCTGATCGTCGGCGGGCACGCGGGCGCGCCGTCGTGGTCCGAGCACCAGCACTACTACTTCCCGACGACCAAGGACGTGCTCGACCACCTCGGGCTCAAGGACAACTGGATCGTCATCACGGATGAGGTGGTCGAGCGGCCCCTGGTCGGGCCGGACGGTCAGGAAGAGTCGCGCAAAGACAACGTCTTGACCATCAAACGTCTTTACTGAGCGACCACGTACCCGTGCTCGGTCTTCAGCGTGCGCTGGTGGAAGCGGCCGTCCACCGTGCCGCGCCAGCGCTCGCTGGACGACCCGTCCGCGTAGGTGAGCACCCCGTTGGTCCGCCCGAAGCCGCCCTGCGTGTCGAGGGTGTCGTCGCTGAACCTCGCCCGGTCGCCGACCGTCCACAAACGACGTCCCATGTGGACCTCCGCGTCGATGCGGTAGTTGTTGTCGTTCACGATGTTCTGGGTGACGTCCACGTCGAGCGGGAAGTCGAACCCGTCGAGCCTGCCCTTCGACGTGTAGGCGCCGGTCACCCTCTGCGCGGTCTTCTGCTTGGTCGCCTTCTCGGCGAGCGAGGTGGTGTTGTCGAACGTCCAGGCGCCCTGGGAGAAGACCTGCTGCGTGCCGTGGGAGGTCCTGATCACTCCGCTGGTCCGCCAGGCCCGCCGCACCTGCGTCCTGATCGTCACGTCCAGGTCGGTGCCGGTCGTGGATGTCCGCACCGAAGCGGCGGGTACGTCCGCGGCGGTCAACGTCCCGGTCACCCGCTGAACGCGCGGATCCGTGGTGGCGAACAGGTTTCCGCCCAGCGTCCAGTCGTCGACGATCCCGCGCGGCGGTACGAGATCGATCGTGTGCGCCTTCCCGTCGGTCAACGTGCCGATGAACGGGCTCAGGTCGATCGTGTACGGCAGCGTGTCGATCGCGTCGATGGCCGAGATCGGCCGCCACAGCATCGGCGCCACCCCACCGGTGTAGATCACCGAGTACGGGGCGACCACGCCGGCGGGCCGTCCGTCGACGCGCACCTCGACCTCGCGATAGCTTCCGCCACCGCACAGTCCGGCGTCCGGGAACCGGGCGGCGAGGTCGCTCGGCACGTTCGACCACCAGAACTCCTCGCAGCCGCCACCCCGCGCGTAGATCTCGGCGGTCAGCTTCGCGGTGTTCGGCGGAACGGTGAGCTGCTTCGTGAAGTTCTTGCCGTCCTTGAGGAACTGCCAGCCGGGCCGGGTGGCATCGGCGGAGAGGGGCAGCACGACGTCGGCCTGAGCGGGAGCCGGGTACTTCTTCGTCGCCTGGTAGTAGGTGACGGTGACCTCGATGTCGAACAGCCCGGTGTAGGTGTCGTTCACGACGTTGCCGAGATCCACCACGAACGGCTGCGCCTTGGTCAGCAGCGGTGCGAAAGCCGTGATGTCCCGGTCGAAGTGCCACACGATGCCCGACGGATCCGGCTCCGGGGTCGAGGTCCGCAGCACTTCCGCCCCGCCGATCCACAACCCGGCGAGCCGGTCGAACTGACGCCCCTTGCTGCGCCCCGTCCAGTCCAGCACGACCTTCGTCCACGGTCCGGCGCACTCCGGCGGTGGCGCGAGCGTGCCGACGAACGGCTGCCCGTACGAGTTCGCGAACGTGTGTCGCATCGCCGTGACCGTGCAGGACTTCGTCGGCGGCCGGCTCACCGCGGGAATCGCCTGGAGCGGGTCCTGGTAGTCCGTGACCACCCGGTCGGCCTTCGCCGCGGATACCGGCACCAGCGCGAGCACGGCCAACGCCGTGGCAAGGATGCGACGCATGGCCGGACGTTATCGCCGTCGTGCCGCACGGGGCACCCGTTCACGGTTGCCGGGAAACGCGAAGGCCACCCGCGGCAACGTTGCCGGGGGTGGCCCAGGGATACCTCGTCAGGCGGTGCGCATCAGGCGGTCCATCGCCTGCCGGTTGATGATCGAACGGAGCTCGCTCGTCTCGTCGGCGCTGTGGCGCGACATGATGGCGTCCAGTTCGAGCCGGTCGCTCTCGGTGGTGTAGCTGGCCAACTGCCGCTCCAGGCTCCGGCGCTGAAGGCGAGCGTCGCGGCGGGAGGCCAGGCTCGAGCGCAGGGACTTCACGGACAGGTCGTGGCGGGTCATTTCGTCCTTCCAATCTTGGTTACGGTTCGATAATACACCCTGTTCAGGCGACCTGTACCGATGAAGAAGGTTAGTTAACTCACGAACTCGTCGAGCAACCCCAGCGCCCGCGCGTACTTGATCTTCAAGCGATCTTGCGTGGCGGCGTCCAGACGGGCCAGCCGCGTCGGCGACAGGTTGTCCGCGATGTCCGCGCGCTTCACGGTCACCGCCAGCGGGTCCGCGGCCACCCGGCGCAGGTAGTCCTCCTGCGGTTCGCCCGGCAGGTGTGACAGGGCCACGACCGCGTCAACAACAACGGCAGGACATCCACGTGCGAGCAGATCCGAGGCCGTCACCGTCGTGTCCTCGATGACGTCGTGCAGCACGGCGACCATCTGCGCGTGTTCACCCGTCACGGACGCCATGACCCGCAACGGATGTCCGATGTACGGCCGGCCCGACTTGTCGACCTGGCCGTCGTGGGCCGCGGTGGCGATCGTGATGGCGTCTTCGAGGGTGAACACGCGCATCAAGCTAAAGCAGCGACACGTCCACCGCTTGGCCCATGGCCGAATAGCCCGCATCGGTCAGATGCAAGCGGTCTGGCCGTGCGAACTCTTCGCGCAACCAGGTCGGGCGCGCAGGGTCTCGCACGGCAGCATCGAAGTCCACGACACCGTCGAACGCGCCCGATGAACGGATCCAGGAGTTCACCGCCGAACGCACGGCCTCGCGCGCGTCGGTGTAGTTCGCGTAGCCGCCCATCGGCGTGATGGTTCCGCCGAGTACTCGTACGCCGTGAGAGTGCGCGAGAGAGATGACTCGGAGGTAGCCGTCGCGCAGCTCTTCGAACGTGGCGTCCGGCTTGGCCTTGATGTCGTTGATCCCCTCCAGCACGATCAACGTCCGCACGCCGGACCTCGCCAGCACGTCGCGGGGCGTGCGCGAGATCCCGGACACGCCGTAGGTGTCGTCGCGGAGGAACTGGTTGCCGGAGATCCCGGAGTTCACGACGCCGAGCGCGGTCCGTGAGGCGAGCACGTCGGTCCACCGCCGATGCGCACCGCCGGTGGAGCCGGAGCCGTCGGTGATCGAGTCGCCCAGTGCCACCACGGATCCGCGCACCGGTGATGTCACGGCCACCTCGGACAGGTAGTACCAGGACGAGACCTTCTGCGTGAACGCCGCACCGTCGAGGTCTCGTGCGTGGTCGCCTTGTGCCACGTAGTTGGTGGACAACGCACTCCGGTGGTACGTCGCGACGGCGGGTGCCGACGACGCCCAGATCGAGACGGCCACGGAGGAGTCCGCGACCGTGCGCAGCGCCACGGGGTCGGAGAGCACCTCACCGCCTCGCGGTACGACGACGGACTCGCGGCCGCGGAACGTCACCCGCCGGGCCTGCGTTCCCAGCGCGGCACCGGTTCCGGCCGGTGCCACCGACACCTTGCCGACGGTCAGGTCGCCGGAGCTGAAGACGTTCGACAGCCTCACCCGCACCGTCGAGCCGCCCGCGGTCAGCCGGACGACGTTCCGGACCGTGTAGGACGTGCCGCTGACATCCGATGAAACCGGTGTCTGCATCGCCGAGCCCCAGGCGGCGACCCAGCCGGGCGAAGCGGTAGCTGGTGTGGTCAACCCCAACAACAAAGCCAGAACAGCCAGTACGCGCATGTCACTCCTCGGCAACAGGCGGCGGCACCCTCACCTTAAATACCTCCGATGACCAGTGCAACGCTTGACCGGGCGTAGTGGTCTAGTCCATTTTTAGTCCAACTCACAACATGGCCGCCGCATGATGTGTGGAGGTGGACCATGTCCAAGACCAGACGAGCAGCGATAGCGCTGCTGTCCGCGCTGTTCGCCTGTGCCGGTCTGGTGTTGGTGATCAACGGCAGCGCCGTCGCCGCGAACCTCGCCGCCAACAGCGGTTTCGAGGCCGGCAACCTGAGCGGCTGGACCTGCACCGAGGGCACGAGCGTCACCACGAGCACCAAGCGCACCGGCAACTACGCGCTGCAGGGCGCGCCCGCCGGGCAGAGCAACGCGCGGTGCCAGCAAACCGTGACGGTGCAACCGAACACGGCCTACAAGCTGACCGCGTGGGTGCAGGGCAGCTACGTCTACCTCGGCGTCACCGGCGGCGTGGAGAAGAGCACCTGGACGCCGGGCACGAGCGGTTTCCAGCAGCTCACCGTCGACTTCACGAGCGGCAGCGCCACCAGCGTCACGATCTACCTGCACGGCTGGTACGGCCAGCCCGCCTACTACGCCGACGACGTCAACCTCGACGGTCCTGGCACACCACCTACGACTACGAGCACGACAACCACCACCACGACGACCACGACCACTACCACCACCACGACCAGCAACCCGCCGAACACCGGACTTCCCAAGCACGTCCTGACGGGCTACTGGCAGAACTTCTACAACGGAGCGCGCGCGCTCAAGCTGGCGGACGTCCCCACCACCTACGACATCGTCGCGGTCTCGTTCGCCGACGCGACGGGCGTGCCGGGACAGGTCGCGTTCAACCTCGACTCCGGTCTGAGCAGCCAGCTCGGCGGCTACACCGACGCGCAGTTCAAGGCCGATGTCAGGACCCTGCAGAGCCGCGGCCAGAAGGTGATCATCAGCGTCGGCGGCCAGAACGGCACCATCAGCGTCAACGACAACACCTCGGCGACCAACTTCGCCAACAGCGTCAAGTCGCTGATCGCCAACTACGGCTTCAACGGCGTCGACATCGACCTCGAGAACGGCGTCAACTCCACCTACATGGCCCAGGCGCTGCGCGGCATCCACGCCGGTGGCGGCACCGTCATCACCATGGCGCCGCAGACGATCGACATGCAGAGCACCGGCGCTGAGTACTTCAAGCTCGCGCTGGCCGTGAAGGACATCCTGACCATCGTCAACATGCAGTACTACAACTCCGGCTCGATGCTCGGCTGCGACCAGCAGGTCTACAGCCAGGGCACGGTCAACTTCCTGACCGCGCTCGCGTGCATCCAGCTGCAGAACGGTCTGCGTCCCGACCAGGTCGGCCTCGGCCTGCCCGCGTCACCGTCGGGGGCCGGCGGTGGCTACCAGTCGCCGTCGAACGTCAACAACGCGCTCAGCTGCCTCGCCCGCGGCACGAACTGCGGAACGTTCAAGCCGAGCACGACCTGGCCGTCGATCCGCGGTGCGATGACCTGGTCGATCAACTGGGACGCCTCGAACAACTGGCAGTTCGCCAACACGGTTGCCCCTCATCTGGACTCCCTGCCCTAGATGACGGGCCCGTCGTCGCCGCGTCCACTGTGGACGTGGCGACGACGCCGTTCGGCGTAGCACCTTCGTTGCGTCATCAAGGACACACGTGTTTCGGCGGGCATCGGCTGCCTCGTCCAACTAGGTTGTGCTCATGTTCCACACGCTGGCCGTGCCCGTCATCGCCGCGCCCATGGCAGGTGGTGCCTCCACCCCCGAGCTGGTCGCCGCGGTGAGCGAAGCAGGCGGGTTCGGGTTCCTCGCGGCGGGTTACATCACCGTCGAGCAGCTCGCGGAGAAGATCCAGCGGACCAGCGAGCTCACGAGCAAGCCGTTCGGGGTCAACCTGTTCGTGCCCGGCACACGGCCGACGGCGGACATCTCCTCCTACGTGCAGCGAGTCACGGCCTACGCCGACAAGGTCGGTGCGGTGCCGGGTGAACCGCGCTGGGACGACGACAACTACGCGGCGAAGCTCGAACTGGTGCTGGCGCTGCGGGTTCCGGTCGTGTCGTTCACGTTCGGCCTGCCCGACGCCGACGACGTGCAGCGCCTCAAGGCGACCGGCAGCACGATCGTCGTGACGGTCACCACACCGAGCGAGGCGCGGCAGGCCAAGCAGATCGGCGCGGACGTCCTGTGCGTGCAGGGCGCGGACGCCGGAGCGCACCGCGGCACGTTCACCGACGACGGCATCTCGCCCGGCGGTGGTGAGCTCTACGGCACGCTCGCCGCGATCCGGCTCGTGCTCAGCGCCGTCGACCTCCCGGTGATCGCGACCGGTGGCCTGGTCACCGGTGCCGACGTCGCCGCCGTGCTGGCCGCGGGTGCGGTCGCGGCGCAGCTCGGCACCGCGTTCCTCGGCTGTCCCGAGGCCGGAACCGCCGCCGCCCACCGGGAAGCACTCGCTGAAGGGGGCCGCCGCACGGCGCTCACCAGGGCGTTCAGCGGACGGCCGGCGCGAGGCCTGGTCAACCGGTTCCTGATCGAGAACAGCCCGCACGCGCCCGCCGCGTACCCGAACGTCCACCACCTCACCAAGCCGGTGCGCGCGACCGGTGACCTGGAGGTCATGTCGCTGTGGGCGGGCACGACCTACCCGCTCGCGACGGCCGGACCGGCGGCCGAGATCGTGCGAAAGATCAACACCGAGCTCGTCGAAGTGGTCAATTCCTTGGCGTCGCGCTTCCGTCGCGGCTAAGAAGGAGAGCGTGACCTCGCTCGCAGATGACATGTTCGCCGTGGCCATGGACCGGGAGCCGCTGTTCGCCTCCCTGGTCGGTGTGCCGGGCTGGGACGATCGGCTCGAAGACCTCAGCCTCGACGGCGACCAGGCGATCCGTGAGCGTCTCACCGACGTCCTGCGCCGTGCGGAGACGAGCGACGAGGACCCCGTCACGCTCGCGGTGATCAGGCACCAGGCCCAGGCGATCACCAACCAGATCGACGCACGGCTGGTCGAGCACACCGTGGCGGAGGGGCTGGCCGCACCGCTCAACAAGCTGCTGGCAGTGGCTCCGCAGGTGGACATGTCCCAGCGGGTCGAGCAGGTGCCGCGGTTCGTCGGCCAGGTGGCCGCACGGGTGCGCGACTCCGACCGCAGGCCGTTGCGCCGGCACGTCCGGAGCACCACGGCACGGCTCGAAGGCTTCCTGGCGTCCCCCGCGCAGGAGTGGGAAGGCGACAGTTCCAGCGACATCCGCACGTCGATCGCCGGCTACCGCGAAACCCTGCTCAACCTCGACGACCTCCGCGACGACGACCACGCGGGCCTGTGCTGGCTGCCCGACGGCGAACAGAACTACCTCGAGCTGGTCCGCGACTACACGACCACCTCGCGCACCCCCGCCGAGCTGCACCAGCTGGGCCTCGACCTGATCGCCGCGTTGCGCGAGGAGTACGCCGAGATCGGTTCGCGGCTGTGGGGCACGGCCGACGTGCCGGCGATCTTCCACCGGTTGCGCACGGAACTGTTGTGGGACAACGAAGAGGACATGGTCGCGAGCGCCGCGGAGGCCATTGCTCGGGCCGAGGCGGAGGCGCCGAAGTGGTTCGGCCGCATGCCGAAGGTCGGCTGCGAGGTCAAGCTCGTCGACGAGGCGGAACGCGGGACCGCGCCGATCGCGTACTACATGCAGGCACCACTGGACGGCAGCCGTCCCGGCGTCTACTGGGTGAACCCGTTGGGTGTCACCGAACGCAGCCGCACCCAGTCCGAGACGACCGCGTTCCACGAAGGTGTGCCGGGCCACCACTACCAGACGACGCTCGCCGCCGAGACCGAGCTGCCCAACATCCGCAAGTACGCGTCGATCGAGGCCTACCTCGAAGGCTGGGGCCTCTACTCCGAACGCCTGGCGGACGAGATGGGGCTGTACTCGTCGGACGAGCAGCGACTCGGCATGCTGTCGGCGGACGCGATGCGCGCCGGACGGCTGGTGGTCGACACGGGCCTGCACGCGTTCGGCTGGTCGCGGCAGAAGGCCGTGGACTACCTGCGCGAGAACACGGTGATGCCGGAGCCGGAGATCCAGTCCGAGATCGACCGGTACATCGAGGTGCCGGGCCAGGCGCTGGCGTACATGGTGGGGCGCATCGAGATCCAGCGGTTGCGAGCCGAGGCCGAGTCCAGGACGGCCGGTCGGTTCGACGTCAAAGCCTTCCACGACCTCGTGGTGGGCAGCGGCCCGGTGCCCTTGTCCACTTTGGACGAGCTGGTCACCGCGTGGTCGGGGAGGCTCTGATGTCGTTGTCCGACGAGACGTTCCAGGCGATGATGGACTGGAACCCGGTCTTCGCCACGGTCGTCGGCGTGCCCGGCTGGGACGACCGGCTGGCCGACCTCAGTGTCGACGGCGAGCAGGCGTTGCGCGCCAGGCTGACCGACATCCTCGGGCGCGTCGACTCCAGTGACGAGGATCCCGTGGCGCGGGACGTGATCCGGCACCAGGCGACCTCGATCATCACGCAGATCGACGCCAGGCTCGTCGAACACACGGTGGCCGCCTCGCTGAGCGCTCCGGTCGCCGAACTGCTCACGGTGGCGACCCAGGCGGACTTCTCCCAGCGGCTGCCCCTCGTGCCGCGGTTCCTCCAGCAGGCGGAGGAACGCCTGCTGGGCACCGACCGCAGGCCGTTGCGCAGGCACGCGGTGAACGGTGCGGCTCACGTCGAACGGTTCCTCGCCTCCCCGAAGCAGGAGTGGGAGGGTGACGCGGACCTGCGCCCGGCGTTCGCCCGGTTCCGGGAGGTCCTGCTCGGACTGCCCGGCCGTGACGACGAGCAGGCGGGCCTGTGCTGGCTGCCCGAGGGCGAGGCGAACTACGCCAAGCTGGTCCGCGACTACACGACCGCCTCCTACACCCCGGCCGAGCTGCACGAGCTGGGCCTCGACCTGATGGCGCGGCTGCGCGAGGAGTACGCGGAGATCGGCTCGCGCGTCTGGGGCACCTCGGACGTGCCGGAGATCTTCCAGCGGCTGCGCACGGACCTGTTGTGGGCCAACGAGGACGACATGCTCAGCAGCGCGGTCGAGGCGATCGAACGGGCCGAGGCCGAGGCACCGAACTGGTTCGGCCGCATGCCGAACGCGCGGTGCGAGGTCCGGTTCGTGCCGGAGATCGACCGCGAGTCCGCCCCGCTCGCGTACTACCTGGAGGCCTCGCTCGACGGGTCCCGTCCCGGCATCTACTTCCTGAACCCGTTGGGCGCCATCGAACGCAGCCGCACGCTGTCCGAGGTCGTGGCGTTCCACGAGGCGGTGCCCGGCCACCACCTCCAGGAGTCGATCGCCGCCGGGACAGAGCTGTCGAACCTGCGCAAGTTCGCGTCCATCGACTCCTACCTGGAGGGCTGGGGCCTCTACACCGAGCGGCTCGCCGACGAGATGGGCCTGTACTCGTCGGACGAGGCACGGCTCGGGATGCTCGGGCTCGACGCGATGCGCGCCGGGCGGCTCGTGGTCGACACGGGCCTGCACGCGTTCGGCTGGTCACGTCAGAAGGCCGTCGACTACCTGCGCGAGAACACCGTCATGTCCGAGCCGGAGATCAACGCGGAGGTCGACCGGTACATCGAGGCGCCGGGGCAGGCTTTGGCGTACATGGTGGGACGCCTGGAGATCCTGCGTCTGCGCGCGGAGGCCAGGGCGGCGATGGGCTCGAAGTTCGACATCAGGGCGTTCCACGACCTGGTGCTGGAGAACGGCGCCGTGCCGTTGTCCACGCTCGGCAACCTTGTCACCGCTTGGTCGGAGAGGATCTGATGTCGCTCGCTGATGAGATGTTCCAGGCAGCCATGGACTACAAACCGTTCAGGGCCGCGATGTTCGGCGTGCCGGGCTGGGACGACAAGATCGACGACCTGAGCGTCGAGGGCGAACACGCGCTGCGGGACCGCGTCGCCGACATCCTGCGCCGGGCCGAGACGAGCGACGAGGACCCCGTGACCCTCGGCGTCATCAGGCACCAGGGCCAGACGATCGTCGACCGCATCGACGCCCGGCTGGTCGAGCACACCGTCTCGAACGGGCTGGGCGCGCCGGTGAACGGCCTGCTCATGTTCGCGTCGCAGCTGGACGTCTCCCAGCGCGTCGACAAGTTCGCGCGGTACGTCGACCAGGCGGGCCAGCGGGTCCGCGACTCCGACCGCAGGCCGCTGCGGCGGCACCTGCGGTCCGGCGTCGAGCGCGTGGAGAGCTTCCTGGCCTCCCCGGTGCAGGAGTGGGAAGGCGACCACTCCGCCGAGATCCGCACGGCCGTCGCCGGGTTCCGCGACGTGCTGAACTCGATCGAGGACGGCCGCGGCGACGACAAGCCCGGCATCTGCTGGCTGCCGGACGGCGAGCGCAACTACGCGAACCTCGCCCGCAACTACACCACCACCTCCCGCACCCCGGACGAGCTGCACCGGCTCGGTCTCGACCTGATCGCGTCGCTGCGCGAGGAGTACGCCGAGATCGGTTCCCGGTTGTGGGGCACCAGCGACGTGCCGGAGATCTTCCACCGGCTGCGCACGGAACTGTTGTGGGACAACGAGGCCGAGATGATCGCGAGCGCCGAGGAGGCTATCGCGCGGGCCGAGGCCGAGGCGCCGAACTGGTTCGGCCGCATGCCGAGGGTCGGCTGCCAGGTACGTCCCGTGGACTCCGCGGAACGGGCGACGGCGCCCATCGCGTTCTACCAGCCCGCGCCGCTGGACGGCTCCCGGCCCGGCACCTACTGGCTGAACCCGTTGGGCGCCACCGAACGCAGCCGCACGCTGTCCGAGGTGACGGCCTTCCACGAGGCCGTGCCGGGCCACCACTACCAGCTGTCGATCGCGGCCGAGACCGACATGCACAACATGCGCCGGTTCGCGTTCATCGAGGCCTACTTGGAGGGCTGGGGTCTCTACACCGAACGGCTCGCCGACGAGATGGGCCTGTACTCGTCGGACGAGCAACGCCTCGGCATGCTCGGACTCGACGCGATGCGCGCCGGGCGGCTGGTGGTCGACACGGGGATCCACGCGTTCGGCTGGACGCGGCAGCAGGCAGTGGACTACCTGCGCGAGAACACCGTCATGCCGGTGCCCGAGATCAACTCCGAGATCGACCGGTACATCGAGACGCCGGGTCAGGCTTTGGCGTACATGGTGGGGCGCCTGGAGATTCAGCGGGTGCGCGCCGAGGCCGAGGCGAAGATGGGCGAGCGGTTCGACGTGCGCGCGTTCCACGACCTGGTGGTGGGAAGCGGCGCGGTGCCGCTCCCCACCCTCGAGCACATCGTCACCGAGTGGGCTGCTTCTCCTTGAGGTGAGCTCCGCGGCCTCGGCGATCGGGCCGATCGTTCTGGTCACGACCAGCAGGGCGTTTTGCACCCTTCTACGGCCGGGTGAACACGATCTTGCCGGCGGTCTCGCCGTCCAGCATCGCCTTCAAGCCCTGCTCGGCGTCCTCGAACTTCAGCTCGGCGCCGATCTGCGGCCTGAGGTCGTTGAGCGCGCAGAACCGCATCAGGTCGCCCAGCTCCTCGCGCGTGCCCATGGTCGAGCCGACCACGCGCAGCTGCAGGAAGAACAGCCGCTGCAGCTCGGCCGCCGTGGCGTCACCGGACGTCGCGCCGGAGATCACGACGATGCCGCCGGGCTTGAGCGCCTTCATCGAGTGCGACCAGGTGGCCTTGCCGACGGTCTCGAACACCGCGTCGACCCGTTCGGGCAGGCGCGCGCCGGACTCGAACACGTCGTGGGCGCCGAGACTCGTCGCCAGCGCGCGCTTCTCCTCGGAACGGCCGGTGACCCACACCCGGAAACCGGCGGCACGGCCGAGCTGGATCAGCGCGGTCGACACACCACCGGACGCGCCCTGCACGAGCATCGTCTGGCCGGGGCGCAGACCGGACTTCACGAACAGCATCCGGTACGCGGTCAGCCACGCCGTGCCCATGCAGGCCGCCTCGGCGAACGAGAGGCCGGCGGGCTTGGGCAGCGCGTTGCGGGCGGGGACCGTGACGTAGTCGGCGAACGTGCCCTGGTGCTTCTCGGTGAGCAGCGTGCGCTTCGGGTCGAGCGTCTCCTCACCGGCCCAGTCCGGGTCGCCGATGACGGAGTGCAGCACCACCTCGGTGCCGTCGTCGAGGGTGCCGGCGCCGTCGCAGCCCAGGATCATCGGGAACTGCTCGGGCTTGATGCCGACGCCGCGCAACGTCCACAGGTCGTGCATGTTGAGGCTGGCGGCCTTGACCGCGACGCGCACCCACCCGGCGGGAACCTCGGGTTCGGGGCGCTCGCCGACGCGAAGCGAGGCCAGCGGGTTCTCGGGACTGGGTTCTGCTGCGTAAACGGCGAACATGGTTCGCAACATACCCACCTGGATCGTGGGCAAATGCCGTGACACCGGTCACGAGACTAGGGTGGGGCGGGTGGACTGGCTGGTGCAGTGGTGGGACGGGGTCGAGCTGTGGGTCGTGCAGCTGCCCGTCGCCGTGCAGTTCCCCGTGGTGATGATCGTGGTGCTGCCGCTCTGCCTGGGCGTGGCGCGGCTCATCGACCGCGTGGCGGACTGGGGTGCGAAGAACCCGGCGTCGGGTGCTGACACGGCGCCGGAACCGGAGCCCGAACCGGAGAAGGTCGCCGCGTGAGTCCTGGTCGTCGCCTGACCGTCGCACTGGTCGGGCTCGTAGCGCTGGTCGTCGTCGGGTGGTTCGTCAAGGACAACACGTCCGGCCCGGCCCCCAGCTCCTCGCAGACCAGCACGTCGGTCGCGGTTCCCGGCGCCTCGTCCGGGCTGGACGTGCAGGCGCTGTCGAAGCTGCCCGCCGAGGCCGCGAAGACGTGGAAGCTGATCGAGGCGAAGGGCCCGTTCCCGTACCCGCGCAACGACGGCGTGACGTTCGAGAACCGGGAGAAGCGGCTGCCGCAGCAGAAGTCCGGGTACTACAAGGAGTACACGGTGCCGACGCCCGGCAGTCCGGACCGCGGTGCGCGGCGCATCGTGACCGGGTCGGAAAAGGAAGTCTTCTACACCGGCGACCACTATTCGACGTTCGTCGTGGTGGACGTGAACAAATGAAACGACACATTCTCGTTTCTGAGAAGAAGGCTGCCATCGCGGCCATTGCGCAGGCACTGGACTTTCCCGGGTGGTTCGGGCAGAACCTGGACGCGTTGTACGACAGCCTGACCGATCTCTCCTGGTTGCCCGAGGGTGAGTACGTGCTGGTCGTGCCCGCGGACCTGGACTCGTCGGTGGCGGACGTGCTGCGTGACGCTGCGAAACGGACCGCTGAATCAGGTGACAGAAAAATCCGGGTGATTCGCACGGAACGGTGACTCGGACTGCGGTTTTCCTGTCCGGAGTGGACAGTGCAGCTCCATGGGAACGCAATTCCGCCGCTTGAGCTGTGCGCTCGGCGTCGTGGTGGTTGTAGGTGCGCTTTGTCCGGCGGTCTCGTTCGCCGGTGACCCCGACTGCTCGCAGGAGGGGCCTTTCACGCCGTTCGAGACGATCGACGGCGACAACCCGGTGACCATGCAGAACGGCCGCGTGATCGAGCTGCGCGCGTCGAACAAGTCCAAGTGCGCGTGGGGCCGCATCTCCTACGGCACGCCCGGCGAGGAGATCTGGACGGACCGCAAGGACCCCTCGGCCAACTCGCACGAGGGGTTCCTCGGGTACACCAGGATCGACTCGGGCACCGCGAAGTACACCGAACCGTTCAAGAACGACGGCAAGGTCATGCGCGCCTGCGGTTCGTCGCAGGGCGTGATCGAGTGCACCGGCTGGTTCTAGTCCTCGGCAGGCACCCAGGAGGGCTTGCGCTTCTCCTTGAACGCCGTGATGCCCTCCTGGCCCTCCGGCCCGCCGAAGTGCTGCGCCGACAGCTTCAGCATGTCCGCGAAGACCTCGCCGAGGTTCGTGGACCGCTCCTGCTGGAGCATCTGCTTGGTGGCGGCCAGCGCGTCGGGTGCGCCGAGCGCGAGCATGTCGGTGTAGCGGCGGACCTCGGCGTCGACGCCGTCCACCGGCACGGCGGAGTTGAGCAGGCCGATGTCCTGGGCGCGCTGGGCGTCGAACGCCTCGCCGGTGAGGAACAGCTCGTGGGCCTGGCGGGGGAGCAGTCGCGGCAGCACGGTCACCGAGATGACGGCCGGGACCACGCCGATCCTGACCTCGCTGAACGCGAACGTGGCCTCGTTGGCGGCGACGGCGATGTCGCAGGCCGCGACGATGCCGACCCCGCCGGCGCGGGCCGGTCCCTTGAGCGCGGCGACGACCGGCTTGGGGCTGGTCCAGATCTGCTCGAGGATCGCCGGGAACTCGTTGACCCCCTGGTCACCCGCGCTCGCGCCGGCGGCCTCCTTGAGGTCCATACCGGAACAGAACACGGTGCCCGTGTGGGTGAGCACGACCACGCGCACCTGGTCGTCGCTTGCTGCTCGGGTCAGGTGCTCCTTGAGCTCCCGGCGCAGCTGCGCGGACAGGGCGTTGCGGTTGTGGGGAGAGTCCAGCGTGATCGTCGCGATGCCACGCTGCACCTCGTAGTGGACCAGCTCGTCTGCCATGGGGCAGACCTTAGCTGGCGAGGCATTGACAGCATGCTGTCGTATTTGACAGGATGCTGTCATGGGGATGAACACGGTGTACCTGGTTCTGGCCGACGAGCTCGCCGACTGGGAGTACGGCCACGTGGCGGCTCAGGTGAGCCTCCAGCAGTTCCAGCAGCGGCCGGGCCGCTACGAGATCAGGACGGTCGGGCTCACGACGGACCCGATCCGCACGCTCGGCGGTGTGCGGATGCTGCCGGACATCGCGATCGGGGACGTGTCGCTCGACGACGCCGCGATGCTCGTGCTGCCGGGCGGCAACGGGTGGGAAAGCGGTGAGCTGGCCGCGTTCGGCAAGCTCGCGCGACGGTTCCGCGAGGCGGGCAAGCCGGTCGCGGCGATCTGCGGCGCGACGGTCGCGCTGGCGGCCGAGGGGCTGCTCGACGACGTGGCGCACACGTCGAACTTCCTCGAGGGACTTGGTTCCTACGGTGGCGCGGCGCTCTACCGCGACGAACGCGTCGTGCGCGACCAGGGTGTGATCACGGCCGGCGGGGCGAGCGCGCTCGAGTTCGCGCGGGAGGTGCTGGCGGAGCTGGAGACGTTCACGCCGGAGACGTTGCGGGCCTGGTACGAGTTCAACCGCGACGACACGGTGGAGGCGTTCGGGAAGCTGGTGGCGAGTGTCCAGGACTGAGGCGGGCGACGTCCTCACCGACGTCGTGATGAGGACTTTCCGGTTGTACGGAGCGTTTCTCGACGCGGCCGAGGTGATGACGAAGCCTGTCGGCCTGACCGCGGCGTGGTGGCAGGTGCTGGGTCCGGTGCTGCGCGAGCCGATGTCGGTGTCCGGGATCGCGCGGGAGATCGGGCTGACGCGGCAGTCGGTGCAGCGGATCGCGGACCTGTTGGTGGACAAGGGTTTGGCGGAGTACCTGCCGAACCCGGCCCACGCCCGCGCGAAGCTGCTCCGGCCCACCGCCGACGGTTACGCGGCGATCGACCGGTTGCGCGACATCCAGCACGAGTGGGCGAACCGCGTCGGTGCGCAGGTCTCGGTGGAAGACCTGCGCACGACGCTCGAGACCATGACCAAACTCGTCGCGGCTGTCACGTGATGCCCGGCAGGGGTTGGGGCATCACGCTTTCTAGCCGATGGTCGTCGTCGTGAGGACGGGGCTCGGGTCGGGGTAGCCCTTCGCGGCGGCGTTGATCGGGAACCCGATCACCGTGACGACCGCGGTGAACGTGAGGCCGGGGGCGTCGTAGCTCGTGCCACCGAGCTTCGTGGTGATCGTGCCGGTACCGCCGGCCTGCAGGTTGATCGTGACCGTCGGCAGCTCGAAGTCGGCACCGCCCTTGATCGGGCCGGGCACGCTCAGCACGACGTCGTTGCCCTGCAAGGCGATCGACGGCGTGCCGCCCAGCCCGGCACCGCCCGCCAGCGACGCGGACTGGAACTTCGAGTTGGCGGGCACCGGCAGCCTCAGCGCGAGCCCCTTGATCTCCCGGACCTGGCGGCCACCGGCCTCGGACGGGATCTTGTTGGGCGCGGGGTCGATGGTGACCTTGAGCGTGCCGTTCGGCGCGACGCTCGCGGGCGCACTCGCGTCGACACCCTGGTCGAGCGTGAAGTCCGACGACTGCCCGGCGGCGCTCGCCCTGAGCTTGTAGGTGATGGTCTGCGGGGCTGCTGACGCGTTGGTGGCGAACATCAGCATCGGTACCAGTGCGAGGGATGCGATTCCGGCTAGCTTCATGACCTCTCCCCGTTGAGTGGACGAGGGGCACTTCCGGCACGCGGCGTAGTCCCTTGACTACTCATGAGTAGGTTTCACGTCAACAGTTCACAGTTCACATCGCCTGAACGGCGCTGCGCACTCGATCTTGTGGCGGTGGCCGACAGTGGTGGTCATGAGCGACCAACGTGATCTCATCGCCCGGATCGAGCGGCTGGAGGCGGAACTGGCTCTGCGCACGCTCGCGCACCGGTACTGCATCGCGGCCGACCACCGTGATCTCGGCCTGTGGCGAACGGTCTGGACCGCGGACGCGGTGTGGGAGACCGGCACCGATCCTGACCACGTGTACGTCGGGATCGACGCGATCTGCGCGGCGGTGCAACGGCAGTGGCAGGCGTTCCCGCTCATGCAGCACGGCACCGTCAACCACGTCGTCGACCTCGGCGCGGACGGGGCCGCGACCGGGCGCAGCGACGTGATCGTTCACGTTCGGATCGAGACCGGGTGGATCACCGGCGGAGGCACGTACCTCGACCGGTACCGCCTCGACGACGGCGAGTGGCGGATCGCCCGGCGGACCGTGGCCCGGCCGTTCGACCTCGGCCCGCTACCGGAATGGGTGCAGTCGGACGACCCCGCCTAAGCGGCGACGGTCTGGCGCGCCAATGCCTGGTCGTACCGGTCCAGCACGAGCTGCGCGACCTCGACGTCGTCACCCAACGGCTGGGCGATGACGGCGTCGCCGGCGAGCGAGGCGACCTTGTCCGGCAGCAGTCCCGGCGCCAGGAACCACGACGCGACAGCGATCCGCGCGGCACCGCGAGCCTTCAACCGTTCGATCGCCTCGGGCACGGTCGGCGAGGCGATCGACGCGAACGCCGCCTCGACCCCCGCCCAGCCCGACTCGCGAGCCCACCGCCGGGCGACCTGCGCCACGGCCTCGTTCGCGGGAGCGTGCGAGGACCCGGCACCGGCGAGCACCACGCCGAGCGAGGAGTCGCCGAAGTCGACGCCCGCCTCGGACAGCCGGCGCAACGCGGCCGACTCGAGGCGCGGATCCGGCCCCAGGACGTCGGTGACGACAGCGGGAACGCGGGACTCGGCGACGGCGGCCGGTACGTCGACTCGTGCGTGGTAAGCCTTGCCCAGCAACAGGGGTACGACCACCGACGGTCCGCGCAGCACGTCGCTCAGCCGGGGCGCGCACAGGTCGAGGAAGCAGCCGCGGACGTCCAGCTCCGGTCGCAACGACCGCACGACGTCCAGCAGTGCGTGGATCGACGCGGCCGAGCGCGGGTCACGGCTGCCGTGCGCGACCGCGATCAACGGGGTCCCAAAAGATGTCACAGCGCACCCGTCAGTCCACGAGCCCGCAGGACGGCGCGCTCCAGCGGGCGGAACAGCATCAGCTCGATCCCGATGCCCACCAACAGGATCAGGAAGATCGCCGCGATCACCATGTTGATGTCGTTCAACGACGACCCGTTGTGCAGGTACTGGCCGAGCCCGGTGCCGAGCTGCGGCGAGGTCGCGATGATCTCCGCGGCCATCAGCGACCGCCACGAGAACGCCCAGCCCTGCTTCAGGCCCGCCAGGTAGCCGGGTAGTGCGGCGGGCAGCAGGATGTGCCGCGCCGAGGCCAGCCGGCCCGCGCCCAGCGCACGTCCGACGCGGGGGAGCAGCGGCGGGATCTGGTCGATGCCCGCCACCAGGCCGTTGGCGATCGACGGCACCGAGCCCATGAGCACGACGAAGTAGATCGTCGACGGCGTCACGCCGAACCACAGGATCGCCGCCGGAACCCAGGCCACCGAAGGAAGTGACTGCAGACCCGTCAGCAACGACCCGATCGCCGCGCGCACCACCCGCACCTTGGCGACCAGCAGACCCAGCGGCGTCGCAATCAGCACCGCCGCGATGAACCCGAACACCGCGCGGTGCAACGAGGTCCACAGGATGCTGAACGCCTCGCCCGTGCCGATGCTGCGCACGAGCTCGTTCCACACGTTGACCGGGGCGGGCAGCTGGAACTCCGGCAGCAGAGCCGACGCCCACAACGCTTGCCACACACCCAGGAGCAGGGCGAACGCGATGATCGGCGGCACGCCCGTCTTCAGGAACCGGCGCCACAACGGCGGCTTGTGCGCCTCCACCGGCACATCGAGCGCGTCGAGGCCGGCGCCGACCTTGTCGAGCGTGTCAGGAGGCGTGGCCACTGATGACCTCTCGCAGGTGGGTGTTGATCTCGTCGAGAACCGTGTCCGAAGAGTCGGTGACGTCCCACTCGCGCACGACACGGCCGGGGCGCGAGGACAGCAGCACGACGCGCTGGCCGAGACGGACGGCCTCGCGCACGTCGTGCGTCACGAAGATGATCGCGGTGTTCGTGGTCTCCCACACGCGCAGGAGTTCGCTCTGCAGCACGTCACGCGTGATGGCGTCCAACGCCGCGAACGGCTCGTCCATCAGCAGCAGAGCGGGAGCGCCGTCGGCGGACACGGTGGTGGACGCCAGCGCACGGGCCAGAGCCACGCGCTGACGCATACCACCGGAAAGCTCGTGCGGACGCTTGTCCGCGACGTCGCCGAGCCGCACCAGTTCCAGCAGCTCCAGCGCACGACGCTTGCGCGCCAACCGGCCGACGCCCGCGAAGCGCAACGCCAGCTCGACGTTGCGGGCGGCGGTGAGCCACGGCATGAGCGCGGGCTCCTGGAACATCACGGCCGGACGGGACGTGTTGAGCTGCAACGAGCCCGACGTCGCGCCGTCCAGTCCGGCGACGATGTTCAGCAGCGTGCTCTTGCCGCAGCCCGAAGCGCCGAGCAGGCACACGAACTCGCCGGGCTTGACCTTCAGGTCAACCCCGTCGAGGGCCACCACGGCCGAGCTGCCGTGGCCGAACACCTTGCGGACGCCGGCCAGTTCAACGGCAGTATCCACAGTAGACAGAACAGTGGTCTCGAGCGTGGCGGTCATGTCCGTGTGTCCCCTCGAAGAGTTACTTCTTGTCCAGACCGGCTGCTTGCACCTGCGGCTTGCCCTGTGCCAGAAGAACCTTGTTCAGCAACGTGAAGTCGGCGTACCCGGCGACGTTCGCGGCCTCCTTGGCCACACCCGCGGTCACCGCGTCCTTCGCGAGCTGCGGGAAGGTCTTGGCCTGCGCGTCGGTCGTGAGCTCGATGTGGTCCCACGCGGAGGCGAGGATCTTGTCACCGAGCTTCTTCGACGTGAGCTTCTCGAGCGCCGCGTTGACGGTGGTCTTGGCCTCGTCCTTGTTCGCCTTCGCCCAGTCGATCGCCGCGACGTGGCCCTTGAGCACGGCCTCGACCGTCTCCGGGTGCTCCTGCAGGAACTTCGTCCGCACGATCACCACCGTGGTCGGGAACTGCCCGCCCTCCCACAGGGTCTTCTCGTCCAGCAGCACCTTCGCGCCTGCCTCGGCCACCAGGCGTGACGACCACGGCTCCGGAGCCCACGCGCCCTGGATGTCGCCCTTCTTGAACAGGTCGAGCGACTGCGCGTTCTCCACGTTCTGGACGGTGACCTGGCCGGTCAGGTTCTTCTCCGCCAGGTACTTCTTCAGCGCCACGTCCTGCGTGTTCGCCAGCTGCGGGGTGGCGACCGTCTTGCCCTTGAGGTCCTCGACCGAGTTGATCTCGGGCTTCACGACCAGCTGCGCGCCACCGGACGTGGCACCGGCGATGAGCTTGACGGCTTCGCCCTTGGACTTCGAGTAGGCGTTGATGGCCGGTCCGGAACCGATGTAGGCGATGTCGAGCGACTCGCCCAGCAGCGCGTTCACCTCGTCGGGGCCCGCGTTGAACGTCTGCGTCGTGAGCTTGGTGTTGCCGAGCTCCTTGGCGAACAAGCCCTTCTCGACGCCGATCAGCGCGGCGGCGTGGGTCACGTTCGGGAAGTACCCGAGGCGGACCTCGGTCGCGGCACCCTTCGACTGGGCGGCAGGAGCGTCTTCGGTGGCGCGGCGGCTGCAACCGGAGAGAGCTGTCAGTGCGATGAGTGCGATGGCAACGGCGGGCTTGAGGTTCACGGCTGTGTGGCCTTTCAGGGACCGGGGGAGACGAGGGCGTGGTCGTCCGGGGTAGCGGCGCTACCCCCGGTACAGCTCTCCACGCCGTCCTCGAGCAGCGGCAGCGGAGCTCCGACCAGCCCAGCCGCGAGCGTGGAACCATCGCTCGCGTCGATCACCAGGAACGACCCGGTTCGCCTGCTGAAGCTGTAGTCGTCCAGCGGTACTTCCTCTGCGAGGCGCAGGGCCACGCGACCGATCTCGTTGAGCTCCAACGACGCCGGACTGTCCACACTGGACAGCGTCTGCTCGTCGAAGCGGTCGCGCAGCTCGGTGACCATCGCCTGCACGGTGCGCGTGCCGTGCTTGACGAGAACTCGGGCGCCGGCGCGCAGTGGCTTCTCCGCGAGCCAGCAGAGCGTGGCGTCCAGCTCGTCGGTGACCTTGGGCTCGTTGCCCGCCACCGAGATCAGGTCGCCGCGCGAGATGTCGATGTCGTCGGCCAGCAACAGCGTGACGGACTGACCCGCCGCCGCCTCCGGCAGTTCGCCGTCCGCCGTGTCGATCTTCGTCACGGTCGAGCGGCGGCCCGAGGGCAGCACGACGATCTCGTCACCCGGCTTGACCGTGCCCGCCGCGACCAGACCGGCGTAACCGCGGTAGTCGAGGTGCTCGGCCGTGCGCGGGCGGATCACGTACTGCACGGGGAACCGGAACGGCGCGTCGTGCGGGTCCGGCTCGACCGGCACGTTCTCGAGGTGCTCCAGCAGGGTCGGGCCGGAGTACCACGGCGTGTTCGCGGACTTCTCCACGACGTTGTCGCCGGCCAGCGCGGACACCGGGATCTCGACCACCGCGTCCTCGGTGTAGCCGAGTGCGGTGGCGTGAGCCGTGAACTCCTTGGCGATGCGGGAGAACGTCACCTCGTCGTAGTCCACGAGGTCGATCTTGTTGACCGCGAGGACGAGCCTCGGCACCCCGAGCAGCGCGAGAACCGCGGCGTGGCGGCGGGTCTGCTCGATGACGCCCTTGCGCGCGTCGACGAGCAGGACCGCGAGCTGCGCGGTGGAGGCACCGGTGACGGTGTTGCGGGTGTACTGCACGTGGCCGGGGGTGTCCGCGAGGACGAAGCTGCGCTTGGGCGTCGCGAAGTACCGGTACGCCACGTCGATCGTGATGCCCTGCTCGCGTTCCGAGCGCAGGCCGTCGACCAGCAGCGACAGGTCCGGCGTCGCGAGACCCCGGTCGGCGCTCGCGCGGTGCACGGCGTCGAGCGTGTCCGCGAGCACGGACTTGGTGTCGTAGAGCAGCCTGCCGACGAGCGTGGACTTTCCGTCGTCCACGCTGCCCGCGGTGGCCAGCCTCAACAGGTCGCTCATTTAGAAGTAACCCTCCCGCTTGCGGTCTTCCATGGCGGCCTCGGACAGCCGGTCGTCGGCACGCGTGGCGCCGCGCTCGGTCAGTCGTGACGCGGCGACCTCGGCGATCACCGCGTGGATGTCGGCGGCGTCGGACTCGACGGCGCCCGTGCAGGAGCCGTCGCCGACCGTGCGGTAGCGAACCACCTTGCGCTGCAACGTTTCGCCTTCACGCGCCTTGCCCCACGGACCTTCGGCGAGCCACATGCCGTCGCGCAGGAACACCTCGCGCTCGTGCGAGTAGTAGATGTCCGGCAGCTCGATGCCCTCGCGCTCGATGTAGTTCCACACGTCGAGCTCGGTCCAGTTGGACAGCGGGAACACGCGGACGTGCTCACCGGCGCGGTGCCGGCCGTTGTAGAGGTTCCACAGCTCGGGGCGCTGGCGCTTCGGGTCCCACTGGCCGAACGCCGTGCGCAGGCTGAAGATCCGCTCCTTGGCGCGGGCGCGTTCCTCGTCCCGGCGTCCGCCGCCGAAGACCGCGTCGAACTTGTGCTGGGTGATGGAGTCCAGCAGCGGCACGGTCTGCAACGGGTTGCGCGTGCCGTCGGGGCGTTCTTCGAGGCGGCCGTCGTCGATCCAGTCCTGGACCTTGGCGACCTCCAGGCGCAGCCCGTGCTGCGCGACAACGCGGTCGCGGAACTCGATGACCTCGTCGAAGTTGTGCCCGGTGTCGACGTGCAGCAGCGGGAACGGCACCGGCGCCGGGTAGAACGCCTTGATCGCGAGGTGCAGCAGCAGCGTCGAGTCCTTGCCGCCGGAGAAGAGGATCACCGGCCGGTCGAACTCGCCCGCGACCTCGCGGAAGATGTGGATCGCCTCCGATTCGAGGCGTCCCAGGGTGTCCAGCGCGAGCGTCATCCGTGCAACCCACATTCCGTCTTGGCCTGGCCCGCCCAACGGCCGCTGCGGGCGTCCTGCCCCGGCAGCGGCTTCGACGTGCACGGCAGGCAGCCGATGGAGGGATATCCCTCCTGCACCAACAGGTTCTCGAGGATGCCCTTCTCGCGGATGTAGGCGTTGAACTCGTCATCGCTCCACGGCGCGATCGGGTTGATCTTCACCAGGCCGTTGCGGTCGTCCCACTGCACGATCGGCGTGTTCGCGCGGGTGGGCGCGTCCACGCGGCGCACACCGGTGACCCACGCGTCGTACTTCGCGAGCTCCCGGCGCAGCGGCACGACCTTGCGCAGGTTGCAGCACTTCGCCGGATCCGACTGGTACAGCAGGCCGAACTCGCGTTCCTGGTCCTCGACCGACTGCTCGGCCTCGGCGTTCACGATCCGCACGTCCGGGTAGACCACCCCGACCGCGTCCCGCACCCCGATGGTCTCCGGGAAGTGGTAGCCGGTCTGCAGGAACAGCACGTCGAAGTTCGGCTTCACCTTCGCGGCGAGGTCGATCAGCACGGCGTCCTGCATGTTCGAGGCGACGATGTAGTTGTCACCGAACGTCCGCGCGGTCCACTCCAGCGCCTCGATCGCGGAAGCGTTCGCCAGCTCCTCTTGCGCGGCTTCGGCGACGATCTTGAGGTCTTCCTTGAGATCGCTCACTTCTTCACCTCCTGCGGCAGGTTGAGCCCGACGAACGAGACCTTGAAGACGCGGCGGCACCCGGTGCACAGCCACGCGTAGCTGGGTTCCTCCTGCGGCCGGAGGTCCTCGTCGCCGCAGTAGGGGCAGTAGAACGGCGTCGCGCGTTCGCTCATCGCAGCGAACCCTCTTCCGCCCTGGCGACCCACTGGGCGAAGCGCTCGTCGGTCTCGCGCTGGGCGACGAAGTTCCGCACGACCCGTTCGACGTACTCGGGCAGCTCGGCCGCGGTGACCTTGTGGCCGCGCAGCTTCCGGCCGAACCCGGCGTCGAGGCCGAGACCGCCGCCGAGGTGCACCTGGAAGCCTTCGACCTGGTTGCCCTCCTCGTCCGTGACGATCTGGCCCTTGAGCCCGATGTCCGCGGTCTGGATGCGGGCGCAGGAGTTGGGGCAGCCGTTGATGTGCACGGTGATCGGCGCGGTGACGCCGTCGACGATGTCCTTGAGGTTGGCTTCGAGCTGCGTGACGAGCTCGTTGGCGCGGGCCTTGGTCTCGACGATGGCGAGCTTGCAGAACTCGATGCCGGTGCAGGCCATGATCCCGCGGCGCCACGGCGACGGCTCGACCTGCAGACCCAGCTTGGCGAGGTTGCTCTTCAGCGTGGAGACCTCGGCCTCCGGCACGTCCAGCACGATGATCTTCTGCTGCGGCGTGAACCGGACGCGCTGCGACCCGGCCTGCTCGGCGATCTTCGCGACCTCGACCAGGATCGAGCCGGACACGCGGCCCGCGACCGGCGCGGCACCGACGTAGAACAGGCCGTCCTTCTGCTTGTTCACGCCGATGTGGTCGAGCTGCTGGTCGAGGACCTCCGGCGCCGGGCCGTCGATCATCTTGCGCTTGAGGTACTCGTCCTCCATCACCTGGCGGAACTTCTCCGGGCCCCAGTCGGCGACGAGGAACTTGATGCGCGCGCGGTGACGCAGGCGGCGGTAGCCGTAGTCGCGGAAGACGCTGATGACGGCTTCCCACACGTCCGGCACCTCGTCCAGCGGCACCCAGGCGCCGAGTCGCTTGCCCAGCATGGGGTTCGTCGACAGGCCGCCGCCGACCCAGAGGTCGAAGCCGGGGCCGTGCTCGGGGTGGTTCACGCCGACGAACGCGACGTCGTGGATCTCGTGCGCGACGTCCTGCAGGCCGGAGATGGCGGTCTTGAACTTGCGCGGCAGGTTCGAGAACCGCGGGTCACCGATGTAGCGCTCGAGGATGGTGTCGATCGCCGGCTGCCCGTTGATCACCTCGTCCTGGGCGATGCCCGCGACCGGCGAGCCGAGGATGACGCGCGGGCTGTCGCCACACGCCTCCATCGTCGTGAGGCTGACCGCTTCGAGCTTCTGCCAGATCGTGGGAACGTCCTCGATCCGGATCCAGTGGTACTGGATGTTCTGGCGGTCGGTGATGTCGGCGGTGTCGCGCGCGTAGGTCTGCGAAATCTCGCCGAGAACCTTCAGCTGCTGCGTGGACAGCGCACCGCCGTCACTGCGGACGCGCATCATGAAGTACTCGTCGTCGAGCTCTTCGGGCTCGAGCGTGGCCGTGCGGCCGCCGTCGATCCCGGGCTTGCGCTGCGTGTACAGGCCGTACCAGCGGAACCGTCCGCGCAGGTCGGCGGGGTCGATCGAGTCGAAACCGCGGTGGGCGTAGATGCCCTCGATGCGGGCGCGGACGTTGAGCGGGTTGTCGTCCTTCTTGCTCCGCTCGTTGGGGTTCAGCGGCTCTCGGTAGCCGAGCGCCCACTGTCCCTCGCCGCGACGCTGCTTGGCGCGCGGTGACGTCTGCGGCGGGACCATCGCCATCCTCCGGGTTTTCGAGGCGCTTCGTGCGCGTGCGAGCCCAGAGGTGCTTGTGGTGGGGGTCTCGTCAGCGCACCAAGCGCCGACGGGAACAAATCAGCGCGAGGTCATGCCGTGCAACGGCACATCGCGCTGGAGACACGACGGAAGTCAACGTGGCGGCGGGCCACGAGGCGGACTCCAGTCGAAGGCATGACCTCAGTGTGCCTGCCGTCCATGCCATGGTCCACCGTCAACCGCATGCTGGGATTTTGCTGGGGAAGTTGACAATCTTGGCCGGTTTCGCAGCGTAGTACTTCTGTCACAGACAGAGATGCGTCCTGGCTGGGCACCGCCGTTCGGGGCTCGTGGTGGACACTGAGCGTCATGCCCTCCGCTCTGCCCGAAGGCGAGCCCGCGCCCGCCGACGGTTCGCTTCCCGCTTCTTCGTTGTCCGGCCTCGGATCCCGCCCGTTCGGCATCTACGTGCACGTGCCGTTCTGCGCGACGAGGTGCGGCTACTGCGACTTCAACACCTACACGCCCGGTGAGCTGGGTTCGTCGGCGTCGCCCGAGTCGTGGCTGGAGGGCCTGCGCCGCGAACTGGACCTGGCCGCCTCCGTCCTCGGAACCCCTGTTCCCGCCTCCACGGTGTTCGTCGGAGGCGGTACGCCGTCGTTGCTGGGCGCCGCGGGCCTGACTGATGTACTGGATGCGATATATCAGTCGTTCGGCCTAGCCCCCGGCGCCGAGGTGACGACGGAGTCGAACCCGGAGTCGACGTCCCCGGAGTTCTTCGCCGGTATACGGGATGCCGGCTACACCAGGGTGTCGCTCGGTATGCAATCTGCAGCCCGGCACGTTCTTGCTGTGCTGGACCGCAAGCACACGCCCGGCCGCCCGGTGGACGCCGCCCGCGAGGCCCGCGCGGCAGGCTTCGAGCACGTGAACTTGGACCTGATCTACGGCACCCCTGGGGAGCGCCCTTCGGACCTGGCCGCCTCCCTGGACGCCGTGCTCGAAGCGGGCGTCGACCACGTGTCCGCCTACGCGTTGATCGTGGAGGACGGCACGGGCCTGGCCCGGCGCATCCGCCGCGGCGACCTGCCGATGCCGGACGACGACGTGCTCGCGTCGTCCTACGAGATGGTCGACTCGGCGTTGTCCGGTGCCGGTTTCTCCTGGTACGAGGTGTCGAACTGGGCGACGTCAGTTGAAGCGCAGTGCCGGCACAACGTTTTGTACTGGAAGGGCGCGGACTGGTGGGGCTTCGGGCCCGGCGCGCACAGCCACGTCGGCGGCGTGCGGTTCTGGAACGTGAAGCACCCGGCGCGCTACTCCTCGCTGCTGGCGGAAGGTCACTCGCCGGCCGCTGGGCGTGAGGTGCTGTCGGAGGAGGACCGGCGGGTGGAACGCGTGCTGCTGGAGCTGCGCCTCGCCGAGGGGCTGCCTCTGGACGTGCTGGACGAGGCGGGGCGCGAGGAGGCGAAGCGGGCGGTCGCCGACGGCTTGCTGGAGCCGTTGGACGACCGCTGTGTGCTCACGGATCGGGGACGGTTGCTCGCGGACGCGGTGGTGCGGCGGCTGTTGCCGTGATCAGCGGGCGCGCACGTCGTGCTGGCTGCGCTCCTCGGTGACGACCTCACCGTTCTTGCGGTACGTGACGGTGGCCCACCACAGGCCGTCCGGGCGTCTCACCGGCTCCCAGACCAGCGTGCCCTCCCACCACTCGTCATCGCTGTGCACCAGGCACGGTTTCTGCTCCGGTGACGGCCCGTCGCCGGGTGGCCGGAGCCACCTCACGTTGTCCACGTTTGGACCCTAGCGACCTCCACCGACAAAAACGCGGGGCCGAACGGCTGACCAGCGGCTCGCATCCTGCTGGAGCGGGCACCGGGCACGAAACCGGCTGGGTAAACTCGGGAGTAGCGGACACGGAGGTGAGCAGCGGTGAACGCCGATGAGCGTCGGTTCGAGGTCTTGCGCGCCATCGTTGCCGACTACGTGTCCAACCAGGAGCCCGTCGGGTCGAAGGCGCTGGTCGAGCGGCACAACCTCGGTGTGTCGAGTGCGACCGTGCGCAACGACATGGCGGCTCTGGAGGACGAGGGCTACATCGCCCAGCCCCACACCAGCGCCGGTCGCGTGCCTACGGACAAGGGCTACCGGCTCTTCGTCGACAAGCTCAGCGAGATCAAGCCGCTCTCGCAGGCCGAGAAACGGGCCATCCGGAGCTTCCTCGACGGGGCGCTCGACCTCGACGACGTGATGCGCCGCAGTGTGCGGTTGCTCGCGCAGCTCACCAGGCAGGTCGCGGTGATCCAGGTGCCGACCCTGTCCCGCGCGGCCGTGCGGCACCTCGAGGTGCTGCCGATCACGCCGTCGCGGCTGATGCTCGTGCTGATCACCGACACCGGTCGCGTCGACCAGCGGATCGTCGAGCTCGGTGACGTGATCAGCGAGGAGCACACGGCCCAGCTGCGCGGCGTGCTGAACCAGGCGATGGCGGGTCAGCGCCTGGCCGACGCCTCGGCCAAGGTCGCCGAGCTGCCGGAGGAGGTTCCGTCGAACCTGCGCGATCCGATGCTTCGAGTCGCTACCGTGCTCATCGAGACGCTCGTCGAGCACCCCGAGGAACGGCTCGTGCTCGGCGGCACCGCGAACCTCACGCGCAACGTCGCCGACTTCCCGGGCTCGCTGCGGCAGGTGCTGGAGGCGTTGGAGGAACAGGTCGTCGTGCTCAAGCTGCTCGCCGCCTCCCGCGACCCCGGTCGCGTGCTGGTGCGCATCGGTGAGGAGAACGAGGCCGCTGAGATGCGCAGCACGTCCGTGGTGTCGATCGGCTACGGCAGCCGTGACAATCTGCTCGGGGGCCTCGGGGTCGTCGGACCGACGCGCATGGACTACCCCGGAACCATGGCGGCCGTCCGCGCGGTCGCCAACTACGTCGGTGAGATCCTGACCGGTCGTTGAAACCAGGAACTTTTGCTCTGAAAGATGAACACGAAAGCGAACAAGGTGGCCAGGGATTACTACGGCATCCTCGGTGTTGCGCAGAACGCGACACAGGATGAGATCAAGCGCGCCTATCGCAAGCTCGCCAGGCAGCTGCACCCGGACGTCAATCCCAACGAGGAGGCCCGCTTCAAGGAGGTGACGGCCGCCTACGAGGTGTTGTCGAACCCCGAGAAGCGCCGCGTCGTCGACCTGGGCGGCGACCCGCTCGACTCCGGCGGCGGTGGCCGCGCGGGCGGTGACCCGTTCGCGGGCTTCGGTCTCGGCGACATCATGGACGCCTTCTTCGGCGCCACGTCCGGTGGCGGGCGTGGTCCGCGCAGCCGCGTGCAGCCGGGCTCCGACGCGTTGATCCGGCTCGACATGACGCTGGAGGAGTGCGCAGCGGGTGCGACCCGTGAGCTGACCGTCGACACGGCGATCCTGTGCGACCGCTGCCACGGCGCCGGCACCCAGAACAACTCCAAGCCCGTCCAGTGCGACACGTGCCACGGCCGCGGCGAGGTCCAGTCCGTGCAGCGCTCGTTCCTGGGCCAGGTCGTGACGTCCCGCCCGTGCCCGGTGTGCCGCGGCTTCGGCGAGGTCATCCCCGACCCGTGCCAGCAGTGCGCCGGTGACGGCCGCACGCGGTCGCGCCGCACGATCTCCGTGAACATCCCCGCCGGTGTCGCCGAGGGCATGCGCGTGCGTCTCGCGGGCCAGGGCGAGGTCGGTCCCGGCGGTGGCCCCGCCGGCGACCTCTACGTCGAGGTCGAGGAGCACCCGCACGAGATCTTCGAACGCGACGGCGCCGACCTGCACTGCGTGGTGCAGATCCCGATGACCACGGCCGCGCTGGGCGCGACCCTGCCGTTGAAGACGCTCGACGGCGAGGAAGAGCTGCAGATCGACCCCGGCACGCAGCCGAACACGCAGCTCGTGCTGACGGGCCGCGGCATGCCGAAGCTGCGCTCCACCGGCCGTGTCGACGGCCGCGGCGACCTGCACGTGCACCTCGAGGTCGTCGTGCCCACCAAGCTCGACGCCGCCCAGTCCGCGTTGCTGCGCGACCTGGCCGAGATGCGCGGTGAGAGCGAGCCCTCGTTGTCCCACAACGGCAAGGGCGGCGGCGGACTGTTCTCACGTCTGCGCGCCTCGCGCGGCAACCGGTGACCCTGCCGGTCTTCCTCGTCCCGGCGTTGCCGCCGGGCGAGGAGTTCGTGCTGGACGGACCGGAAGGCCGCCACGCCGCGACGGTGAAGCGGCTGCGCGTGGGCGAGGAGCTCGTGCTGTCCGACGGTTCCGGCGCCCAGGTGCGCTGTGCCGTCGTGGCGGTGGAACGCGACGCCCTGTCGCTGCGGGCGGTCGAACGCTGGGTGGAGCCCGAGCAGACGCCCCGCGTGGTGCTCGCCCAGGCGCTGGTGAAGGGCGACCGCGGCGAGCTCGCGGTCGAGCTCGCCACCGAGGCCGGTGTGGACGGCGTGGTGCCGTGGCGCGCCGCCCGGTGCATCACCAAGTGGGAGGACGGCCCGCGCGGCGCGAAAGCGTTGGGGCGCTGGCGATCCACGGTGCGCGAGGCGGCGAAGCAGGCCCGGCGCTCGCGCGTGCCGTTCGTCGACGAACCGGTCTCGACCGCTCAGCTCGCCCAGCGCGTGTCGTCGTCGGCGCTGACGCTCGTGTTGCACGAAAGCGCGACGGAACGCCTCGCGGACGTCGAGCTGCCGACTGCCGGGGACGTGCTGCTCGTCGTCGGTCCAGAAGGCGGAATCTCGCCGGACGAACTCGACGCTCTGCGATCTTCGGGTGCCCGGATCGTCCGATTGGGCCCAACCGTTCTGCGTGCATCTACCGCCGCCGCGGTTGCTCTTGGTGCGCTGGGGGTACTCACCACCCGGTGGTGACCCCAGTCACTCGGAAGATGAACGGCGGATGGATTGGCTTGACGCAAGTTGTAGCGAATCCCAGGCAGTTGGGGTTACCCTTGCTACAGAGGGGCTCAATTGGTCTAGCCGTAAACGGAGTAGACGATTAGGCTCTTCTGACCAAAGGACTCGCCGGACACCTCCCCCCTCGGTCCGGCGTCGGCGCCTCGCGGCGAAGCGACCCCCAGGCTTCGGACCGCGAGGCGCCCCTTTTGGTTTGGGCACCCGTCTTCGGCGCTGGCGCGCCTTCGCCGGTGCCCAAAAGGGGGTGTCTTGTGGGGGCCGAGCCCCCACACCCCACGCCGGGGGCAAGCCCCGGACCCCCGGCCGCCTCGCCTTCGGCATCGGCAGGCCCTATTCGAGTTGTCGGCTGACGTGGGTGTGCCTATGTCTTCCTCCTCCTCTGCTCTCTCCTTGCTTCTAGTTGTGCTGGTGTTTCTTTGTGTGACGTAGGTTCTGCGTGTGCAGCGGATTGCTTACGGTGATCACCCCAGTCAGTTCGGAGAGCTTTACCTTCCCTCTGGGGCTACTCAGGGTGCTGTTGTTGTCATTCACGGTGGTTTTTGGCACCAGCGGTACGGACTCGAGTTGGGCCGGCCACTCGCGGATGTGCTGGTGGCTGACGGATTCGCCGTGTGGAACATCGAGTACCGGCGCGTTACCGGCGGTGGCGGGTGGCCGCAGACAGGCGAAGACGTCCTCGCGGCCATCGACGCCGTCGACATCGGTCCCGTGGTGACGCTGGGACACAGCGCCGGCGGTCACCTCGCAGTGTGGGCGGCCAAGCACAGTGCGCGCGTGGTGGGAGCCGTGGCGCAGGCGGCGGTGCTGGACTTCACGAAGCACATCACGCACCGGGCGCTGGAGCTGTGCACCGAAGAGCAGTTCGCGGAGGCCTCGCCTGCTGCCCTGGTGCCGATCGGCAAGCCGGTGATCTGCGTGCACGGGGACCGGGACGAGGACGTGCCGGTCGAGCAGAGCACCGAGTTCTGCGCCGTGGAGCCGCAGGCCGAACTCGTCGTGGTGGAAGGCGGCGGGCACATGGACGTGATCACGCCGGGCACCGAGTCGTGGGAGAGGTGTCGCGCGGCTGTCGGACGGCTTGCGCGCGGCTGCTAGAAAGGGCCGGTGCCGAAGGTTGTCGACCACGAGGAACGTCGTCGCGAGCTCGCCGAAGCGGTGTGGCGCATCGTGCAGCGCGACGGGATCGACCACGCGTCCGTGCGCGCGGTGGCGGCCGAGTCCGGGTGGTCGAGCGGGTCGTTGCGCCACTACTTCCCCACGCAGGACGCGTTGCTGGGCTTCGCGATGGAGCTCGCGTACCGGCGGTTCCTCGCACGACTGGAGAAGATCGGCACCCCGGTCGGCAACCGGGAACTGGTGAAGGCCATCGCGCACGAGATGCTGGCGCTGGACGACGAACGCCGGATCGAGGCCGCGGTGCTGCTGTCTTTCCTGCCGCGGGCGATGGTCGAACCGTCGTTGCACGAGCTGGAGCGCTACGGCACGCGTCAGCTGTACGGCGAGGTGGCGCGCATTCTCGCTGCCGCGCAAGAGGCGGGGGAACTGCGGGAGGGCGTCGTGCCGATGAAGGCGGCGCGGCGGCTCATCGTGCTGGTCGACGGGCTCAACATCCACCACGGGCTCGGGCCCGACGAGCTCACGGCCGACGACATGGTCGAGGCCGTCGACGAGCAGCTGGACGCGCTTTTCGCTTAGCTTGGGGCATGTCCTGTTTGTTCTGCCAGATCGTCGACGGTGAGATTCCCGCGACGGTCGTGCACGAGACCAAGACGACCCTCGCGTTCCGCGACATCCACCCCAAGGCGCCGGTGCACGTGCTGGTCATTCCGCGCGAGCACGTGCCCAACGCCGTCGACCTCGACGGCGCCCAGCTCGGCGACCTCTTCGCCGCCGCGAGGGAGATCGCCGAGGCCGAGAACGTCTCGGAGAGCGGATACCGGCTGCTGTTCAACACCGGGCCGGACAGCGGGCAGGAGGTCTTCCACGCTCACCTGCACCTGCTGGGCGGCCGGCGCCTCTAACCCAGCGCCTGCAACAGCGGAGCGCGGTAACGGGTGCGGTCGCCCGGCAGCTTCTCGGCGTTGCGCACCATCCAGGTGGGCCGGCCCCACGACTCCAGTCCGTGCTCGCGGACGAACGCGACCAGTTCCGGGTCGTGCACGTCCACCCGGACGCTCGGGTTGCCCGCCGCGCAGTCGGCGATGAGCGCGCACGCGTCGGCGGGCGTGTCCGCGATGACCGGGCCGATGAGCATCCGTTCGTCACGGACCTGCCACGAGCCCGCGACGCCGTGGTCGGAGATCCGCACGGTTCCCATCGCGAGCAACGACTCCCACAGGTACGGCCGCGTGATGCCGGTGACCTTGGTGTCGAGCGCGACGAGGTCGTCGAGATCCGCAGCCGTCGCGATATCCGATATATCGGATGCCGGACCCGTGAACCTGCCGGCGTGGATGTCGGTGAAGCCGACGGCCCGGAACCCCAGCTGCTCGTACAACGGGCGGCCCATCTCCGTGGCGAACAACGTCGACACACCCGTATCCAGTACATGGGATACGAGCCGACGGGCGTGGCCCCGGCGTTCGGCGCGTTCGGCCACCAGCACCATGCTGACCGAGGCCAGCTCGGGGTAGCGCGTCACGATCGTCGTGCCCACGAGCCCTTGCTCGTCGAACAGTCCCCAGCCCTCGCCGTGCGCGAGCAGGAACTCCCACTTCTTCTCCTCGCGCGGCCACGACCGGCTCTCGGCCAGGTCGGAGCACGCGGGCAGGTCGTCGAACGTCAGTCGTCGCAGTTCCACGTTTCCCCCAGAAATCACATGAGATCTCATCCCAGCGCGAGCGACGCGGGCGCGAAGTAGCGCGACCGATCACCCGGCAACGTCTTCGCGCCGTGCACCATCACCGCGCAGCCGTAGCGCGTCTCGAACCCGTTGTCCTTCAGGAAGGCGGCGACGTCGGCGTCGACGGTGTCGACGCGGAACGGCCCCCGTCCGGCGACCACGTCGGAGATCATCGCGCACGCGTTGGCCGCGGTGGGTGCGATGATCGGGCCCACCGCGGGACCGTTCGCGAGCTCGCGCGTGCCGATCAGGCCGAGCCCGCCTTCGAACTCCGCCGTGTGCAACGAGTACTGGGACGGCGCGAAGTCCCAGAACCCGTCACGTGAATAGCCGCTGACCTCGTGGTCCAGCGCCCGGATCGCGGGCAGGTCGGCCGCGGTGACCGGACGAGTCACGCTGGCGGGTGTTCCGGTGAACACGCCGTGGAACTCACTGGTCGCCCCGACCGGGTGAAAGCCGAGCTTCGCGTACATCGACTCGCCCATGGGCGTCGCGTACAGCACGGAGACGGCCGACTCTCTGATATCCAATATATTGGATATCAGCGCAGTCGCGACACCTCGGCGTTCGGCCCAGGTGCCGACCAGCACGCCGCTGATCGCCTGCGCCTCGGGATACGGCGTCGACAGCGCCGTGCCCAGGATCGTGCCGTTGTCGAAGGCGCCGAGGCCGGGACCGAGTGAAAGCAGGAGCTCCCACTGCTCAGGAGGCCACGTCCAGTTCCGGTCCGTGATGAGCTTCATGCACTCGGGTATGTCGTCGACACCAAGCCTGCGGATCTCCACAGTTCGTGAGCACACACCGTGAGCAATCCGGTAGCCACTCATTTTCGGCCGGACTAGCATCGACGGCACCAGATCCGAGCGACAGGAAGCAGGCCGGGGCCACGTGGCCGAAGAAACACAGCAGAGCAACAAGGAAGGTCAGTCCCGGTTCGCCGTGCCCGATGGTGCGGTGCTCAGCCTGCTGGGGTCGCGCGACGAGAACCTCCGGCTCGCCGAGGAACTGCTCGACGCCGACGTCCACGTGCGCGGGAACGAGATCACCTTGTCCGGCGACCCCGCCGACGTGGCTTTCGCGGAACGCGTCTTCTCCGAGCTCGTCACCCTCGCCGCCCGCGGCCAGGCCGTCGACCAGAACACCGTCCGCCGCACGGTAGCGATGCTGAGCTCGAACACCGACGAGTCGCCCGCCGAGGTGCTCAGCCTGGACATCATCAGCCGCCGCGGCCGCACGATCCGGCCGAAGACGCTGAACCAGAAGCACTACGTGGACGCGATCGACAAGAACACCGTCGTGTTCGGCATCGGCCCCGCCGGCACCGGCAAGACCTACCTCGCCATGGCCAAGGCCGTTCAGGCACTGCAGGCCAAGCAGGTCAACCGCATCATCCTCACCCGCCCGGCCGTCGAGGCGGGCGAGCGGCTCGGCTACCTGCCCGGCACGCTCTACGAGAAGATCGACCCGTACCTGCGCCCGCTCTACGACGCGCTGCACGACATGGTCGACCCGGAGTCGATCCCGCGCCTGACGCAGGCGGGGACGATCGAGGTCGCGCCACTGGCTTACATGCGTGGCCGCGCTCAGCCGATCTTCACCCCCGTGCTCACCCCGGACGGCTACCGGCCGATCGGATCGCTGCAGGTCGGTGACCTCGTCATCGGTTCCAACGGCGAGCCGACCCCGGTGCTCGGCGTGTACCCGCAGGGCGAGAAGGACGTCTACCGCGTCACCGCGCAGGACGGTTCCTCGACTCTGGCCTGCGGAGAGCACCTCTGGACCGTGCGCACGGCATCGGACCGGCGCCGGAACAAGCCGTGGCGCGTGCTGGAGACCAAGGAGATGATCGGCAAGCTTCGTGCCGCTCACGCACGTCGCTACGAGCTTCCACTCCTCAGCGCGCCGGTGTGCCTCCCGGAACGCGAAGTGCCGATGGACCCGTACGCGCTGGGCCTCCTGCTCGGCGACGGGTGTGTCACTGGCAGCACGACCCCGTCGTTCTCCACTGCGGACCCGGCTCTCGCCTTCGCTCTCCAGGTCGCTCTCGAGCCGATCGCGGTGATGAAGAAGAACCGTGTCGACTACACGCTGAACCGCGTGAAGGCGCCTGGGGACCTGGTGACTCTCGAGAACCCGGTGACCAGGGTCATGCGGGAACTGGGTCTGCACGGCACGCGGTCGCACACCAAGTTCGTGCCCGAGCTGTACCTGCACAACAGCGAGGCGGTGCGCCTGGCCGTGCTGCAGGGTCTGCTCGACACGGACGGCGGCCCGGTCACGCAGGTCGGCCGCACCTGCCGCATCCAGTACACGACGACATCGGAACGCTTGCGGGACGACGTCGTCGGGCTGGTCCGTTCGCTCGGTGGCGTCGCCTACTGGCGCTGCCGTCCTGCCGAGGGACGCAAGCCGGGCCTGGCGAAGGGGCGTGAGGTCGGCTACCGCCACGACGCCTTCATCCTCGACATCAGGCTGCCCGAAGGCGTCGAGCCGTTCCGGCTCAGGCGCAAGCGGGAGAAGTACCACGCGGCCGGCGGCGGCGGGCGTCCGATGCGGTTCATCGACAGCATCGAGCCCGCGGGCCGGACGGAGACGGTGTGCATCCAGGTGGCGGCGCAGGACTCCCTGTACGTCACCGAGGACTACCTGCTCACGCACAACACGCTCAACGACGCGTTCATCATCCTCGACGAGGCGCAGAACACCACGCCTGAGCAGATGAAGATGTTCCTCACCCGCCTGGGCTTCGGCTCCAAGATCGTCGTGACCGGTGACATCACCCAGGTCGACCTCCCCGGCGGCCAGCGCAGCGGTCTGAAGGTCGTCAAGGACATCCTCGAAGGTGTCGACGACGTGCACTTCTCGGTGCTGACCAGCCAGGACGTGGTGCGCCACCGCCTGGTCGGCGACATCGTCGACGCCTACGAGAAGTGGCAGGTCGAGCAGGAGGTCATCGACCAGAACGGGCGACACCCTGGACCCGGTGCACGCCGGGGGAACCAGCGCCGGGGACGATAGGCGCCGTGAGCATCGAGATCGCCAACGAGTCGGGTGTCGGAGTCGACGAGGGTTCCATCGTCTCCGCCGCCCGCTTCGCGCTGGACCGCATGGGTGTGAGCCCGCTGGCCGAGCTGTCCGTCCTGCTCGTCGAGCTGGACGTGATGGCCGACCTGCACGAGCGCTGGATGGACCTGCCGGGTCCCACGGACGTCATGGCCTTCCCCATGGACGAGCTGGACTCGGCGCGCCGGCCCGACGCCGCCGGGCTCGGTCCCGCGCTGCTCGGGGACATCGTGCTGTGCCCGGCGTTCGCCAAGGACCAGGCCAAGAAGGCGGGCCACGGCCTGCTGGACGAGCTGCACCTGCTGACCGTGCACGGCGTGCTGCACCTGCTCGGGTACGACCACGCCGAGCCCGCTGAGGAGCGTGAGATGTTCACGCTGCAGAACCGCATCCTCTCGGACTTCCGCAACGCGCGCGACGAGGCCGAACGGGCCGCGCTCCAGCGCAGCACGGACGACAAGGTGCTCGGCGCCGTCGGCCTGGACGAGCAGAAGCCTGCCCAGCATCCCGAAGAAGACTGACGCACATGAGCGAGAACCCAGCCAGTGTGATCGTGCTGGCCGTTCTGCTCGTGCTCGCTGCCGGCGTCTTCGCGTGTGTGGACGCCGCTCTCGGCACCGTGTCACGCGCACGGGTCGAGGCGCTGCAACGGCAGGGGCGTTGGGGCACCGGGCAGCTGCTGCAGGTCCTCAACGACCGTCCGCGGCACGTCAACCTGTTGCTGCTGCTGCGCCTGTTCTGCGAGCTGTCGGCGACGGTGCTCGTCACGGGCGTGTACCTGCAGTACGTGGACCAGGACTGGCTCGCCGTCCTGTACTCGTGCCTGAGCATGCTCGTCGTGTCGTACGTGCTCGTCGGCGTCGGACCGCGCACCATCGGCCGTCAGCACCCGTACGGCGTGAGCCTGCTGGCCGCGGGCATCGTGCGGCAGCTCGGCCGCGTCCTCGGGCCGCTCAGCAAGCTCCTGATCCTCATCGGTAACGCGATCACGCCCGGCAAGGGCTTCCGCGAGGGTCCGTTCAGCTCCGAGGTGGAGCTGCGCGAGCTGGTCGACATGGCGCAGGAACGCGGCGTCGTCGACGAGGGCGAGCGCGAGATGATCCACTCGGTGTTCGAGCTGGGCGACACGATCGCGCGCGAGATCATGGTGCCGCGCACCGAGATCGTGTGGATCGAGCAGGCCAAGTCGCTGCGGCAGGCGCTCGCGCTGTCGTTGCGCACCGGCTACACCCGCGTCCCGGTGATCGGCGAGAGCGTCGACGACGTGCTCGGCGTGGTGAACCTCAAGGACCTCATGCGGGCCACGCTCGCCGAGGGCGAGGACCCGAAGAGCGTCTCCGAGCTGATGCGTCCGACGAGCTTCATCCCGGACTCGAAGCCGATCGCGGACCTCCTGCGCGAGATGCAGGTGTCGCGCAAGCACATGGCGATCGTCGTCGACGAGTACGGCGGCACCGCGGGCCTGCTGACCATCGAGGACATCCTCGAGGAGATCGTCGGCGAGATCACCGACGAGTCCGACACCGACGACCGCCCGCCCGTCGAGCACCTGGAGGACGGTGCGGTGCGGGTCAGCGCGCGGTTGCCGGTCGACGACCTCGACGCGCTGTTCGGCACCGAGCTCGACGACCACGAGGTCGAGACCGTCGGCGGCCTGCTCGCGCAACGGCTCGGGCGCGTGCCGCTGCCCGGCACCGAGGCCGAGATCGCGGGCCTGCGCATGCGTGCGGAGGGCGGCAAGGACGAACGGGGCCGCATCCGCGTGACGACCGTGCTCGTGCGCCCTGTGCAGAAGGAGAGCGAAGAGGATGACTGATCTGAACCCCGAGGACGCCAAGCTCGTGACGCTCGCGCGGTCGGTCCGCGCGCGCAACGGTGCCGCGGAGGGCGCGGCCGTGCGCGACCTCGACGGGCGCACGTACAACGCGTCCACCGTCGCGTTGCCGTCGCTGAAGCTCACCGCGCTCCAGGCCGCCGTCGCCGCCGCGGTGTCGAGCGGCGCTGAGGGCCTGGAGGCGGCGGTCGTCGTCACCGAGGCTTCCGATGCGGACGCGGAGTCGCTGGCCGCCGTGCGCGACCTCACGTCGTCAGCTCCGGTGTTCCTCGCGGACGCCTCCGGAGAGCTCCGGAAACAGCTCTAGGCAGAGGCACCCATCAAGCCGAGCTGCATCATCATGCCCGCGGCGTCCGGGTGGGTGTGGAACTCGGTGATCTTGCCGTTCTCGCACTTCATGAAGTAGGTCCCGCGGCTGGTCACGGCCTTGCCGGTCGCGGGGATCTCCATCCCGCCCATCGCGAGCGTGCCGGTGTTGGTGCCGGTGAACTCGAGCTCGCAGGCCATCTGGTCGTCGGCACAGACCTGGTTGGTCGTGCGGATGTGCATGTCCGGGAACGCGGTGAACCAGGCCTGGGTGTAGGCGCGGGCCTGGTCTCGTGTGCGCATCGGCTCCGGTGTGGTGTCGTCGATCCAGACGAAGTCGTCCGCGAGCAGCTTCACGAAGCCGTCGGGGTCGTGGCGGTCCCACGCGCCGATGCCTTCGTCGTTCAGGCGCTCCAGCTCTTCTCTTGACATGTCGCACTCTCCTTGTGCGCGAGGTACGAATGGACGCGGGGGACGCGGCGGTCAGCCTGCGCCCGCCTCACCCGTCCGGACCAGTGCCGGAAGACCCCATGAAAGGCCCTATTCCGTGCGACCCAAAATGGGAAAGTGCGGAGTGATCTGAATGCGCGATTGACCGTGCGCGCAATTCGGTCCTAGGTTCGGTTGCGGGGAGAAATTCGCGACCAACCGAGGATGGTCATGAAAAAGCTCAGATCTGTTCTCGTCGTGCTGTCGTTGTTGTTCGCCGGTGTCGTCGCGGCGGCACCGGCTCAGGCCGAAGTACGGGCGGGAGCCACCACCGACCGCCTGACCGGCATGATCGTCGGCCACGAACGCGGTCTCACCACGCAGGCCTGGTCGGGCTGGGAGTCGTTGGGCGGCTACCTGATCTCGGCTCCGGCGGTCTCGTCGTGGGCGCCGGGCAGGCTCGACGTGTTCGCCGTCGGCCAGGACCACGCCCTGTGGCACAAGTGGTACGACGGCGGCTGGTCCGGCTGGGAGTCGCTCGGCGGCTATTTGACGTCCGCACCCGCAGCTGTTTCGTGGAGCAACGGAAGAATTGACGTTTTCGGCCGCGGCAGCGACAACGCGCTGTACCACAAATGGTTCCAGAACGGCTGGTCCGATTGGGAATCACTCGGCGGCTATCTGACGTCGGCTCCGGGTGCTTCGTCGTGGAGCGCCGGACGACTGGACGTGTTCGGGCGCGGCAGTGACAACGCGCTGTGGCACAAGTGGTTCCAGAACGGCTGGTCGGGCTGGGAGTCGCTGGGCGGCGTCCTGAGCACCTACCCGGCAGCCGTCTCGTGGGGTTCCGGACGCATCGACGTGTTCGCCGGCGGCACCGACTACGCGCTGTACCACCTGTGGTTCCAGAGCGGCTGGTCCGCGTGGGAATCGCTCGGCGGCACCGTCACCTCGGGGCCAGGCGCCTCGTCGTGGGCCTCCGGCCGGCTCGACATCTTCGTCCGCGGCACGGACAACGCGATGTACCACAAGTGGTTCCAGAGCGGCTGGTCCGGCTGGGAGTCGCTCGGTGGCGGGCTGATCAGCGGCCCAGCAGCGGTTTCGTGGTCGAACAACCGCATCGACACGTTCGTCGTCGGCACCGACAACGCGCTCTACCACAAGTGGTGGGCGTGATCGGCTAGCAGATTTCGGGACCGGCGACAACCTCGTCGCCGGTCCCAGGGACAATGGACTTCATGGATGGTTACCGCTCCGGGTTCGCGTGTTTCGTCGGACGCCCGAACGCAGGGAAGTCGACGCTGACGAACGCGCTGGTGGGCACGAAGGTCGCCATCACGTCGAACAAGCCGCAGACCACCCGCCACACGATCCGCGGCATCGTGCACCGCACCGACGGCCAGCTCGTGCTGGTCGACACGCCCGGTCTGCACCGGCCGCGCACGCTGCTCGGCCAGCGGCTCAACGACCTGGTGCGCGAGACGTGGTCGGAGGTCGACGTCGTCGGCTTCTGCGTGCCCGCCGACCAGAAGGTCGGTCCCGGCGACAAGTTCATCGCCGCCGAGCTCGAGAAGGTCGCCAAGCGCACGCCCGTGGTCGGCATCGTCACCAAGACCGACCTGGTGTCGCAGCAGCAGGTGATGGAGCAGCTGCTCGCGCTGCAGAAGGTCATGGAGTTCGCCGAGATCATCCCGGTCTCCGCGGTCGACGGCTTCCAGGTCGACAAGCTGAGCGACCTGCTGCTGCAGAAGCTGCCGGAAGGCCCGCAGCTGTTCCCGGACGGCGACCTGACCGACGAGCCGGAGCAGACGCTGGTCGCCGAGCTGATCCGCGAGGCCGCGCTCGAAGGCGTGCGCGACGAGCTGCCGCACTCCATCGCCGTGGTGGTGGAGGAGATGCTTCCGCGCGAGGGTCGCGACGACCTGATGGACATCCACGCGTTCGTGTTCGTCGAACGGCCGTCGCAGAAGGCGATCATCCTGGGCCACCGGGGTGAGCGGCTCAAGCAGGTCGGCATGACGGCCCGCAAGCAGATCGAGGCGCTGCTGGGCACCCGCGTGTACCTGGACCTGCACATCAAGATCGCCAAGGACTGGCAGCGCGATCCGAAACAGTTGCGCCGCCTGGGGTTCTGATGGCGAACCTGTACCGCGACACCGGAATCGTGCTGCGCGTGCAGAAGCTCGGTGAAGCGGACCGGATCATCACCTTCCTGACGCAGCGGCACGGGAAGTTGCGAGCCGTCGCGAAGGGCGTGCGCCGCACGTCGTCGAAGTTCGGCGCGCGGCTGGAGCCGTTCTGCCACGTCGACGTGCAGTTCCACCCCGGCCGGTCGCTCGACATCATCACGCAGGTGCAGACGCTGGACGCGTTCGGCGTCGGCATCGTCAACGACTACCAGCGCTACACGGCCGCGTGCGCGATCCTCGAGACCGCCGACCGCCTCACGGCCGAAGAGGGCGAACCTGTCGTACGGCTCTATCTGCTCGTCACGGGTGCCCTGCGCGCGTTGGCCGCAGCAGAACGTGACCCGTCGCTGCTGCTGGACGCGTTCCTCATGCGTGCCATGGCATTCGCCGGCTGGGCGCCCGCGGTGAACGAGTGCGCCAAGTGCGGCACCCCCGGCCCGCACCGCGCGTTCAGCGTCCAGGCCGGTGGCACGTGCTGCCCGAACTGCCGCCCGCCCGGCTCCGCGTCGCCGTCGGCGGACACGCTGACGCTGCTCTCGGCGCTGCTGCACGGCCAGTGGGGCGTGGTCGACGAGATCCCGCACCTGGCCCGCCGGGACGCGAGTGGCCTGGTCGCGGCACACCTGCAGTGGCACCTCGAACGGCAGCTGCGATCGTTGCCCTTGGTCGAACGCAAGGCCAAGCTGGACGACGGCTAATCTGGCGGCCACCCGATCGCTGCCGAAAGGATGCCGAGCCTCATGCTGCGTCGCCGCCGCTCCGAACGCGAGAAGCGCGTCCCGCGCCCGCCGGAGCCGCACCCCTCAGGCGCGACGCCACCGGCGATCCCCGCCGAGTTCGTGCCGAAGCACATCGCGATCGTCATGGACGGCAACGGCCGCTGGGCCAACCAGCGCGGACTGTCGCGGGTCGAGGGCCACAAGCGCGGCGAGCAGGTCGTCGTCGAGGTCGCCAAGGGCGCCATCGAGATGGGCGTGAAGTGGCTGTCGCTGTACGCCTTCTCCACCGAGAACTGGCGCCGCAGCCCCGAAGAGGTCCGGTTCCTCATGGGCTTCTCCCGCGACGTCATCCACCACCGCACCGACGAGCTCGACGAGCTGGGCGTCCGCGTGCGGTGGGCGGGCCGCCGGCCGCGGTTGTGGCGCAGCGTCATCAAGGAGCTGGAGATCGCGGAGGAGCGCACCCGCGACAACGACAAGCTCAACCTCGCGATGTGCATCAACTACGGCGGCCGCGCCGAGATCGGTGACGCCGCCCGCGAGATCGCCCGTCTCGCCGCCGCCGGGCAGCTCAACCCGGACAAGGTCGACGAGAAGACCATCGCGCGCTACCTCTACCAGCCCGAGATGCCGGACGTGGACCTGTTCATCCGGCCGTCCGGCGAGCAGCGCACCTCGAACTTCATGCTCTGGCAGTCCGCGTACGCCGAGCTGGTGTTCCAGGACATCCTGTGGCCGGACTTCGACCGCCGCGACATGTGGCGCGCCGTCGAGAAGTTCGCCGAGCGCGACCGCCGCTTCGGTGGTGCGATCGACAAGCCCGATTCGGAGGTGTCGTGAACGCGAGCGGTGAGGCTCTCGAGGCCGCGCGCAAGGCGCTGGAGCTGTTCCACGACGTCGCCGTGGACGACGACGGCGCCCTGAGCTTCCGCCACGGCGACGTGCCGTGCGCGGTGCAGGGCATGGAGCTGTCCGAGGGCCTGACCGTGCTCTCGCTGACGTGCGTGGTCGCGTGGGACCTGCCGGGCGAGGCGGCGGTGTGGGTAGCCGAACGCGCCGGTCAGGGCCTGTTCGGCACGCTCGGTGTGATCGCGTCCGAACGGGGCACGGACGTCATGCTGCGGTACGCGTTCCCGGCGGACGGCCTCAAGCCGGAACCGCTGAGCACGTTGCTCATGCTGGTCGTGTCGACCGCCTCGCAGGTGCGCGGCGAGCTCCTCTCCCGCTTTTCCTAGAAAGGACCCCTCGATGGGTGGCGTGATCATTTACGAGCCGGAAGAGGACTCGGACGTCAACGAGTTCCCGTGGACCGTCACGTTCGAGCCGTCCGGCGGCGACGACTGGGACTCGTTCATCTGCGGCCCGTACGAGCGTGACCACGCCGTCGCGCTCGCCGAGGCCGTGGCTCTGGACGACGCCGAGGGCGGTGTGCTGGCCATCGTGAAGCCGATGCTGCCCGCGCTGTCGGCCGAGGACGTCTCGGCCACGATCGAGGAGCTGCGCGAGGCCGCCCTCGAAGAGGACGACGAGGAGGAGACGGTCAACGGCACGCCCGTCGACTTCGACGACGAGGAAGACCTCGAAGAAGAAGAGGCCGAGTTCGCCGAGCCGCCATCGCCCGAGGAGATCCGCGAAGGCATGGCCCGCACCTACCGTCGTCTGCTCGACCTGGACGCGGACGCGGAATGACGATCACCGGCGAGATCCGGTCGTCGAAGCGGCGCTCAGGCCCGCCTCGTCTGAAGATCACGTCGTTGGAGGTGCTGTGCGGGATCCTCGTTCTCGCACTGCTCTTCCAGTCCAGGCTCGTCGACCTGCTCGACGTGCCGAAGCTGCGCACCGCGTCGACCGTGTTCGTGGCGATCTGCGTGCAGGCCATGCCGTTCCTGGTGCTGGGCGTGCTGATCTCCGGCGCGATCGCGGCGTTCGTGCCGGCGTCGGCCCTGCGCCGGTTGCTGCCCTCGAAAACCGCCCTGGCCGTGCCCGTGGCAGGCGTCGCGGGCGTGGCCCTGCCGGGCTGCGAGTGCGCTTCGGTGCCCGTGGCGCGGCGGCTGATGCAGCAGGGCGTCGCGCCGGCGGTGGCGCTGACGTTCCTGCTGGCGGCGCCCGCGGTGAACCCGATCGTGCTGGTCGCGACGGCGGTGGCGTTCAACGACACCCCGATGATGGTCGTCGCGCGGTTCGTGGGGTCGTTGCTGACGGCGATGGTCATGGGCTGGCTGTGGGTGCGCTTCGGCAAGATGGAGTGGATCGCCGAACGTGCGCTGGCACGCCTCGGTGACCACTCCGGCACGTCCAAGTGGGCCGTGTTCGCCGAGAGCGCGCGCCACGACCTCGTGGACGCCGGCGGGTTCCTGGTGCTGGGCGGGTTGTTCGCGGCGGCGTTCAAGACGTTCGTGCCGGTCGCGTGGATGCAGACCCTCGGCGGCCAGATCGTGCTGGGCGTGATCGTGATGGCGTTCCTGGCCGTGATCCTGGCGCTGTGCTCGGAGGCCGACGCGTTCGTGGCGGTGGCGTTCTCCGCGCTGCCGTTGCTGCCGCGACTGGTCTTCCTGGTCGTCGGCCCCGCCGTCGACGTGAAGCTGATCGCGTTGCAGGCGGGTGCGTTCGGCAAGTCCTTCGCGTTCCGCTTCGCACCGGCTACCTTCGTGGTGGCGATCTTGTGCGCAGTCGTGACAGGAGTGGTGCTGCTGTGAGGCGGGAAACCCAGAACATCCTGCTGGTCCTGCTCGGCGGCGCGCTGCTGAAGATCAGCTTCTCCGGCCTCTACCTCAGGTACGTCCAGAAGGGCCTGCTGCCGCTGCTGATCGCGGCCGGCGTGATCATGATCGGGCTGGCGCTGTTCGCGATCATCCGCGACATCCGGCGCGGCAGGGCAGCCGACGAGCACGACCACGAGCACTCGCACTCGTCGCGCTCGACCTGGCTGATGCTGCTGCCGGTGATGGCGGTGTTCCTGATCTCGCCCCCCGCACTGGGCGGCGACGTCGTGAGCTCGGCCGCCGACACGAACCAGACGCAGCGGTCCCGCAACCTGCTGGGCGAACTGCCGTCCGGCGACGTCATCCCGTTGTCCATGACGGAGTTCGTCACGCGCACGGCGTGGGACGAGTCCGGCACGCTGGACAACCGGCGCGTTCGCCTGACGGGGTTCCTCACGCGCGCGGAGGGCTCCACGTACGTGGCGAGGCTCGCGATCTCGTGCTGCGCCGCCGACGCACGGCCGTTGAAGGTCAAGCTGGCCGGAGACGTGCCGTCGCTGCCGGACGAGCAGTGGGTGGAGCTCAGCGGGCAGGTCGTGCCGAAGTCGGCGAACGAGAAGAACTCGTGGGTGCCGAGCTTCACGGTGGAGTCGTTCAACGCGGTGGCCGAACCGGCTGAGCCCTACGAGTCCTAGGAACCCCGATGCGCCACGGCGGCATGAGCTTCGGGCCGCGTGACGACTCCGGGTTCTTCGAGATCTTCGAGACGGGGTACCGGAACGCGGGCATCCACCCGGCGTGGATCCACGCGTTCCGGGAGAATCCGAACTGGGACTTCAGCTTCCACTCGGAGTCGCAGCGTCGCACGTGGCAGGACGCGGTCGACCAGTACGTGCGGGACCACCCCGACACGCGTCCGCCGGATCACCCGGACGAACTGGTGAAGTGGCGTGCGCACCAACTGCTCCAGCCGCTGCGAATGGCGGAGGCTGTCGACGACCCGGACGTGGTCGAGTGGATGCGGCAGCCGGAGGAGAATCACCGCAACCGCGGTCTCGCTCGCTTCCTCCTCGACACGAGAGAGGAACTGCTCACCGAGTTCCGGACCCACGACCCGTTGCGGCGCGGTGCCCTCGCGCTGGCGGAGCGCTGGGGAGGTCCGGAACTGGTGCGGGAGGTCGAGGACTGCCTGGACGTGGATGCCCCGGCCGGCCTTCCCGCACTGACCGTCATCGCCGTCGCGCGGTTGCGGGTCAAGCCTGCTTGAGCTTCGCCGCGCACTCCGCACACGTGCCGAAGATCTCGACGGTGTGGCTGACCTCGGAGAACCCGTTCTCCGCCGCGACACGGTCCGCCCACTTCTCGACGGCAGGGCCCTCCACCTCGACCGTGCGGCCGCAGTGACGGCACACGAGGTGATGGTGGTGGTGGGCCGAGCAACGGCGGTAGATCGCCTCGCCCGAGTCGGTGCGCAGGACGTCGACCTGGCCCGCGTCCGCGAGGGACTGCAGGGTCCGGTAGACCGTCGTCAGGCCGATGCCCTCGCCGCGGCGGCGAAGTTCTTCGTGCAGTTCCTGGGCGCTGCGGAAGTCGTCCAGCTGGTCGAGCAGGTTCGACACCGCCGTGCGCTGCTTGGTGGACCTCAGTCCGGTCACAACTTCTCCTCGACGTGCGTCACAGCGTCCACGACGATGTGCGCCAAGTGTTCGTCTACCAGTCGGTACACGACCTCACGGCCATGTCGTTCGCCGTGCACCACGCCCGCGGACTTCAGCACGCGCAGGTGCTGGCTGATCAGCGGCTGGGCCACCCCGAGCGCCTCGACCAGTTCGTGCACGCAGCGGTCGTGTTCGCGCAGCTGCAGCACGATGGCGATGCGGACGGGGGCGGCGAGTGCGCGCAGCAGATCGCCGGCCTCGGCGAGGGTGCGGGCGGAGCGGGGTGGCGCGGGCGCGGGGGCCTCACGTTCGGGGGAGTGCTCGCCGTGCAGTTGAGCAGTCATGGCGGCGCACCTCACCTGGTAGGGATTTTCACAACCAATTCTACGGTGATGATGACCAGTACCAGCAGTACCACCACGCGCAACGTGCGTTGAGCTGGGGAAAGCACCTTCCACGTTGCCGCCAGGAGCACTCCCGCGCCGATGATCAGCACGCCGAGCAGCGCCGCACCGACGGCGCCGCCGACTAAGACGCCCGTGATGAACAGACCGAGCACGAGCACGAACGCCACGACGGGGCGTACGCGCGCGAGTGGGCCGTCACCGGGCAGGAGAGGGCGCTTGGAGGTCACCGTGCCATCCTTGCACCGTGCTGCTGGTGTGCCGTTTCCGCGTATCCGACCCTGAGACGTTTACTGCCAGGGTCAAGCGGGCGTTAGAGCTTCTAACTGCCCAGAAGGGGTGTCACAAGGGCACGCTGGCGCGGTCCACCGACGAGGACGACAGGTGGGTGCTGACGGTCGAGTTCGAGTCAGTGGTGGCCTACCGGCGCGCGATGTCGCCGTTCCCCGTGCGCGAACACGTCATCCCGTTGCTGTCCGAGGCGCTGACCGACGAGCCCGCGATGTACGAGCCCACGTTGACCAGCGCCGGCGGCGAGGTCGAGGAGCACACGAGCCTGCTCGCCGAGGACGCGTTCACCGTGCGGCTCGGCGAGGCGGCCGGGCCTACGAACCCGCGGCGATAGCTTCCATCTCCTTGACCCACTCCTCGTGCGAGTCGTGGGGGAGGAGCTCGAGAGCCTTGCGCGCGGCCTCCGCGGCGTCCTCGGTGCGGCCCAGGGCGTGCAGCGTCTTGGCCTTGCCGCTCTCCGCGTAGGCCTCCGGCGTCTTCTCGAACGCCTCCAGCGCCTCGTCGAAGCGCCCGTTCTCGAAGTAGAACCAGCCGAGGTTGTTGTGCAGCGGGCCGAGCCAGCGGCTGAGCTCGGGGTTCGCCTCGACCAGTTCGAGGCCCTGCTTCGTCCACTTCTCCGGGTCGTCGACCAGCGACGCCATGTGCGCGGCGTCGACGGCGAGCGACAGGTCACCGCGGGTCTTGGCCAGGATGAACGCCGCCACGAACAACGGCTGGGCGGCCTCGGGATCGCCGCCGGAGCGGTGCAGCCTGCCGCGTTCGAGCAACACCCGCACCCGGCCGGTCGAGTCCGGCGCGACGAGCGTCTCCGCCTCGTCGACCAGGGCGTGACCAGCGGTGAAGTCGTCCCGCAGGCCCTCGACGCGGGCGAGCTGGGTCAGCACCTCCGCGCGCTCGTCGTCGGTCTCGACGTTGTTCAGGAACGCGCGGAACCTTGCCTCGGTGCCGTCCAGGTCCGCGAAGTCCCACAGCTCTCTCAGCCGGTCTTCCATTCGTGCAGGGTAAGGCTCCGGTCGCCCGTTCGGGGCGCAACGTGACGGGCTAGGCTTGGGCCCCCGATTCTCATTCCCCCGATGGAGTTCCCCTTGCCCGCCGATCGCATCGAAACCGTTGTCAGCCTCTGCAAGCGCAGGGGATTCGTCTACCCGTGCGGGGAGATCTACGGCGGTACCCGCTCGGCGTGGGACTACGGACCTCTCGGCGTGGAGCTCAAGGACAACATCAAGCGCCAGTGGTGGAACTTCATGGTCCGCGGCCGCGAGGACGTCGTGGGCCTGGACTCGTCGGTCATCCTGCCGCGTGACGTGTGGGTCGCCTCCGGTCACGTCGAGGCGTTCGTCGACCCGCTCGTCGAGTGCGAGTCGTGCCACAAGCGGTTCCGCGCGGACACGCTGTCGGAGGAGTACGCCGAGCGCACCGGCAAGGAGGTCGCGGAGGGCGACGTCTCGGACGTGCCGTGCCCGAACTGCGGCACGCGCGGCAAGTACACCGAGCCGAAGATGTTCAACGGCCTGCTCAAGACGCACCTCGGTCCGATCGAGACCGAGGAGGGCCTGCACTACCTGCGCCCGGAGACCGCGCAGGGCATCTTCACGAACTTCCTGAACGTGCAGACGACGTCGCGCAAGAAGCCGCCGTTCGGCATCGGTCAGATCGGCAAGTCGTTCCGCAACGAGATCACGCCGGGCAACTTCATCTTCCGCACCCGCGAGTTCGAGCAGATGGAGATGGAGTTCTTCGTCGAGCCGGGCACGGACGAAGAGTGGCACCAGTACTGGATCGACGAGCGCACCCGCTGGTACACCGACCTGGGCATCTCCAAGGAGAACCTGCGGCACTACGAGCACCCGAAGGAAAAGCTGTCGCACTACTCGAAGCGGACGGTCGACGTCGAGTACCGCTTCCAGTTCGGCGGCCAGGAGTGGGGTGAGCTCGAGGGCATCGCGAACCGCACGGACTTCGACCTCACCACGCACTCGAACCACTCGGGCGTCGACCTGTCGTACTTCGACCAGGCCACGAACTCGCGCTTCCGGCCGTTCGTCATCGAGCCGGCAGCCGGTGTCGGCCGCCCGATGATGGCGTTCCTGCTCGAGGCCTACACCGAGGACGAGGCACCGAACGCCAAGGGCGGCGTGGACAAGCGCGTCGTGCTGAAGCTCGACCGCCGCCTGGCCCCGGTGAAGGTCGCCGTGCTGCCGCTGTCGCGCAACGCCGACCTCTCGCCGAAGGCCCGCGACCTCGCGACCGCGTTGCGCCGCAACTGGAACGTCGACTTCGACGACGCCGGCGCCATCGGTCGCCGCTACCGCCGTCAGGACGAGATCGGCACGCCGTTCTGCGTGACGGTCGACTTCGACACGCTCACCGACCTCGCCGTGACGGTGCGGGAGCGCGACACGATGTCGCAGGAGCGGGTGGCGATGGACCAGCTGGAGTCGTACCTGGCGGCTCGCCTGATCGGCTGCTAAGTACGCCGTCGGTTGCTCTGTTCGGCCGTATTCTCGCTACGGTGTCACCAAGCGGAGTCGTTTGGTGACATGTCGTAGGGGGCGTCTTGAACGAAGACAACCGCAGGTGGGGGTTCGAGGAAGCAGAGGACTGGGAGTACGACGCGGGCAGGCGGACCACGCCGCCCGCGGCCCAGCAAGAGGACACCGACGAGTGCGTCGGCACCGACGCGAGCGGCGCGGTGTCGGTGGTCGTCGAGCTCGACGGCCGGGTGCGGGAGGTCCGGCTCGCCGAGCGGTGGCGTGACAGCCTCGACCAGCGTGCCCTGGACGCGGCCGTGCTCAGCGCGGCGAACAACGCGACCATGCAGGCGTTGTCGCGCTCGGTGGAGGCGCAGGGGGATCTGACCGCCGCCGAGCCGGTCCCGGTGCGCGGCCAGGTCGACGAGACGCCGTTCACGAGCGAAGACGCGATGCGCCTGTTCGACGCCGTGAACGCCGAACTCGCCGCGTTCACCGGTGGCCTCGACCAGACGGTGAACGCACCCGTGCAGGCCGAGAGCCGCGGCGGGCACGTTCGCGGCACCGCGCAGTTCGGGAAGGTCGTCCGCTTCGAGATCGACGACCGGTGGGTTTACACCGCGCCCAACCCCGAGATCGAAAGCGAACTCGCCGAGGTGCTGCGCGCGTTGCACGACCGCGGCACACCCGCGCCCCAGCCGGGAGGGCCCGCCATCGCGGAGCTCCAGGCACTGGCGAGCGATCCGGCGAGGCTGCTGCGGAAGGTGGGGCTGGCATGAGTGACCTGAAAGTCGCGCTGGAGGCCATGCGGGCGGACGCGGGCCTGTGGTCGGCCGCCGCCGACAACGTGCAGGGTCCGCAGAGCGCCGTCAGCGGACTGACGCTGACCGGCCACGACGTGTCCATGTGGGCGGTCGACCGCGGACTGGACCGCACGTACGAGAACGGCCGCGTGGTGCTCGAAGACCTGCTGCGCCAGGCGATGCAGGCGTTCCACGGCCTCGGCGACAGTCTGCGCGCGGCCGCGGACACCTACGAGCGCGAGGAAGACGCGAACCTGCACGAGATGAACCGGCTCACGGGGGAGATCAGGTGACCAATCCGCTGGTGGTGCAGGCCAAGGAGAAGGTCGACGACGTCGACCGCAACCTCAAGCGGTTCTTCGACGTCGTGAACAGCACGCTGAGCTGGGTACCGGCCCCGCTGCAGTGGGTCATCGACAAGGTCGAGGAAGGCATGCGGTGGCTCAACCAGAAGATCGTCGAGTTCTGGGAACGGGTGAACCAGCTCTTCGAGCAGCCTGGTGACTCGGACCGGCTGCGGCAGGTCGGCACCGGGTGGGTCGAGCAGGTCGGCAACAAGCTCGGTGACATCGCGGGCACGATCACGCTCGACAAGATGCGCACGAACGTCGAGTGGGAGGGCAGGGCCGCTCGCGCCTACTCGGCGACGGTGCCACCGCAGTCGCAGGGACTGAACTCGGTCAAGGACGTCGCGAACCAGATGCGCGCGTCGCTGAACAGCCTCGCGAACTCGATCGACGCGTTCTGGATCGCCATGGGCGTCGCGCTGGCGACCTTCGTCGTGGCGGCGGTCGGCGCGATCGCGGCGGCCTGCACGGTCGTCGGCACGCCCGCCGCCGTTGCCGCCATCGCCGGCGGGCTGGCCGCCGCGATCGGCATCATCGGCGCCACGATCATGGCGCTGGAGTCGCACACCAACACGATCGAGACCGAGCAGAACGCGATCATGCAGAAGATCCACGACATCGGTCGCGAGTGGACGATGCCCAACGTCGGTGACATGAGCGACGCCAGCGTCACCGACGGCGACGGGTCGGACTGGAAGGTCGACAATTGATCATCGTCGGCCAGGGGCCGCAGCCGCACTGGGTGTGGGTCTCCGCGGCCCGCGTCGAGCGGATCAGGACGCGGCTGGCGTTGACCGGACTGCCTCTCATCGGGATGGCGCTGGTGTTCGGGGTCGTGCTCGTCGCGGTCGGCCTGAACTTGCCGTCTTCAGACAACCCGATCAACGTGATCGGAGTGATGACGGCTGGCATTGGCGCGTTCTGGGGCGTGCTGTCCGGGCTGAGCCTCGCCACTGCCCGTTCCCGCGCACGGGGTGAGTTCGTCGACGTCAACGGGGCCCGCCTGGTTCGCCGCCTGCTCGGGGTGTGGTGGGGCGGTGCGATCTTCTGCGCGTTGGTTGCCGGGTTCGCCGAAGTGATGGCGCTGAATGCCAAGACGCGGCCGGTGCCGTTCACGGTGGGGTCGGCGGTGTACCTCGCACTGCTGGTCGTGCTCGTGGTCCTGGGCGGGGTCGCGTTCTTCACCGCGCGCCGGGTGCTGCGGGTGGCCTGAAGCAACATTCTGGGCTGTTTCCGCGTGTAGAAGGCATGAAGGGGATCCGGGGGCGCGGCTTCGTGCTGGCCGCGGTGGGGGCGGCGCTCGTCGTCTGGGTGGTGGTCTTCGCGGCGCTGGCTGAGGTCGGGAACCCGCAGGTGCTCGTGGGCACGGCCGTGAGCGCCGGGCTGGTGTGCCTGTGCCCGTTGGCGGCCGGTCTCGTGGCGACGCGGATCACCGGCGCCGAATCGGCTGCTCGGGTGCGGCACGTGTTCGTGGTGCTCGAAGGTGTCGGGCTGGTGGTGTTCTTCCCGTTCTACTGGTTCACGTTCGGCATCGAGCCCGCGGGTAGGCTGGGCCACTTCCTGCTGGGGGTCGTGCTGGCGCTCGTGGTTCCGGTGGCCGCCGCGCTGCTGCTCACCACGTGGGCCACGCGCACCGTGCACAGGATCGCTGTGCCTGAGACCGTGCCGGACTCCGGTGCCGGTGCGCCGGCCCAGCGGATCAGGGTTCTCGGCACCGTGCTCGTCGTGGCGGGTGTCGCGTTGTCGATCGGTGTGACGGCGGTGGCGTGCACGGTGCCGTCGTACTGGCTGTTCCTCGAGATCCCCGGTCTGCTGATGACGCTCACGCCGGTGCTGCTCGGGACGGTCCTGATGCGGGTGAAGGACGTGCATTCGGCGCGAAGGCGCAACGTCGGCTCGTACTTCGTCGCGCTGATCGCCGGAGGGTTCGCCGTGGCCAAAGTCGGCTCCGTCGGTGCGGCACCGGGGATGTTGTTCGGTGCGCTGACCTTCGGGGCCGTCGTGCTCGTGGTGGTCGCGCTCCTCGTGGTGCGGGAGTACACCGCCGACTGGAAGCCGGCCTTCAGCCGTTGACGCCCATCTTGGTCAGGAGGGCCTTGGTCACGGCGTTGATCGACTGCCTGGCGGTGGTCCAGGAGCCGCTCGGGTTCGTGGTGAGCACGGCGACGGCGTAGCGGTCGTCGAGGACACCCGCGCTGTGCAGGTAGACGTCGCTGGGCAGGTAGTACATCCAGCCCTGCTTGGCGTAGAAGCCGCTGACGCCGAGCAGGCCGAACGCCTGGTCGAAGCCGTCGGCCGCGGTGTCGGGGGCGGACGACAGCGCCGCCACGATCGTGTCCCGCTCCGGTGAGCCGAGGATGTACTGGTAGAGCCGGACCATGTCGTTCGCGGTGATGACGACCTCTCCCCACTGCGACGGGTCGTCCGGGGCGTGAGTGCCGGTGAGGCCCGCTTCGGCGGCGACCCGGCCGATGGCGTCCATGCCGTCGAACCTCGTCCACAGCACGTCCATGGCGTCGTCGTCGCTGACGCTCAACGCGCGGTGGATCAGGTCGAGGTCGTCATCGGACACCGGCTGCTGCAACGCGTCGACGGCGAGGATCAGCTTCGACAGCGACGCCGAGTAGAACGGCTGGTCGCCCTGCTGCGAGACGACCTGGCCGGTCTCCAGGTCCATCACCGCGACGCCGACGTCGGAGTTGCCGCCCGCCGCGGCGATATCCGATATATCAGCCGCTGACACATCGGATACTGCCGACGGCTCACCGGTCACCGACATATCAGGACTGGTATGCGATATATCGCCTTCAGGGGCGTCCGCGGCTGCGTCATCGGTGGGGTCGCCCGTATCCAATACATCGGGTCCACGCGATATATCAGCCGCCGACGACTTCGCGTGCGCGTTGCACGGCGAGGCGTCCGGGACCACGAAAACGGCTGCCGTGAGGAGGAGGATCAGAGCCCAGCGCACACTTTCAAGGTCCTTCTCACAAGAGCCGGGTGTCGAGCTTTTCCTCCTGAGCGGTTGCTGAAGAATCCTCTCTGACCACCACGTATGCGCCGGAACCCCGCCGTTCCGTCACCGCCTCGACGAGCTCGGTGCCCCGGTACAGCAGGCCGACGCCGTCGTCGGTGCAGTAGGTCTTCGGCAGCATTCCGGCGGCCACGGCCTCGTGGATCTTCGGGCGGCGCTGCTCCTCCGAGTCGTAGTGCACGCCGTTGCCGTAGGGCAGGAAACCCAGGCCGTTCGTGACGATCCTCAGGTCCGGGCCGAACGAGTCCGTCGCGCCACCCGCGTGCCAGCAGAGCGAGCCCGCGGACACACCGCTGAGCACCACACCGGCCTCCCACGCCTTGCGGAAGATCGGGCCGAGCCCGTGCACCTCCCACACCGCGAGCAGGTTCGCGACCGACCCGCCACCCACCCACACGACGTCGTGGGAGAGCACGAAGCTCTCGATGTCGTCGGTCGGCGGCATCGTGAACAGGTTCAGCACCGACACTTCGACGCCCGCGATGTTGCCCGCTTCCATCATGTTCGCGTTCATGTACCGCTGGTCGCCCCCGGCGGTGCCGACGTAGCAGAGTCGCGGCTTGCGGCCTTCCACTCCGGAGAGGTCCAGCGCGAAGTGGATCAGCTTGCCGAATTCGAGGAAGGTCCGGTGACCGGAGCGCAAGCCCCCGGACGTGGCGAGGATGGTGGGCTGCTCAGCAGGCATGATGGTGATCCTCGCAGGGGCGTCAACGCGAACCCCGCGCGGTCTGGGAGCATGCAGGGTGTGCGGACCACGCCCCTCAAACCATTCGCCAGGATTCGCCGGATCGTGTTGCGCCTCGTCTTCGGGGCGTTGGTCGTCGGTGTGCTCGTGGTGGGCGGCACGGCGTTCCGCGTGTGGCAGGTCGCGCGCGTGGACGACTGGACGAAGGCCGACGTGGCGGTCGTCCTCGGTGCCGCGCAGTACAACGGCGTCCCCTCCGACGTGCTCGAAGCCCGGCTCCAGCACGCGCTGGGCCTCTACAACAAGGGCGTCGTCGGCTACATCGCCACGACCGGCGGCCGTCAGCCCGGCGACAACTTCACCGAGGGCCAGGTCGGCAAGATGTGGCTGGTCAAACGGGGTGTGCCGGAGGACCACGTACTCCAGGTCGGCGAGGGCGCGGACACGCTCGGCTCGTTGCGGGCCGTGGCGTCGGTGGCGCACGAGCGCGGCCTGAAGACCGCGGTGATCGTCAGCGACCCGTGGCACTCGCTGCGCGCCCGCACGATGGCCGAGGACGCCGGGCTGGAGGCGTGGACGTCACCGACGCGGGTCGGGCCGAACGTGCAGACGCGCGAGACGCAGTGGTTCTACATCAAGCGCGAGACCGGAGCCTTGCTGTACTACCGCCTGATGAAGGCTCACGCCGGCGTGTTCGAGGAGCTCAACCTCCCTAAAATCGGGTGATGGGATACACCGGCCACGACGCGGAGCGCCTGCTCCCGGAAGAACCGAAGAGCGCCGCGCTGCCGGGTGCCCGCACCGACACCCGCACACCGTTCTCCCGTGACCGCGCCCGAGTGCTGCACTCCGCGGCCCTGCGCCGGCTCGCGGGCAAGACCCAGGTCGTCGGCCCCGGCGAGGGTTCCGAGGTCACCGGTGTGCCGCGCACGCGCCTGACGCACTCGCTGGAGGTCGCCCAGATCGGCCGCGGCATCGGGGACGAGCTCGGCTGCGACCCGGACATCGTCGACACGGCCGGTCTCGCGCACGACATCGGCCATCCGCCGTTCGGGCACAACGGCGAGAGGGCGCTCAACGAGCTCGCCGGACCGTGCGGTGGCTTCGAGGGCAACGCGCAGACGTTCCGCATCCTCGCGCGCCTCGAACCCAAGTCCGCGCACGGGTTGAACCTCACTCGCGCGGTGCTCGACGCGTCGACGAAGTATCCGTGGAAACGCACGCCGGGAACGGTGAAGTTCGGCGTGTACGACGACGACCTCGAAGTGTTCGACTGGATGCGCCGGGGCGCACCGGACCGTGAGCGGTGCATCGAGGCGCAGGTGATGGACTGGTCCGACGACGTGGCGTACTCGGTGCACGACGTCGAGGACGGCGTGCTGGCGCACCGGATCAGCCTCGGAGCGCTGGCCCGTCCCGACGAACGCGCCGCCATCGCGTCCCTCGCCGCCAAGACGTTCTCCGACGAGTCCGAGTCGGCCCTCGAAGCCACCGCGGAGGAACTGCTCACGCTGCCGGTGATCGCGTACTGGACCGAGCACGAGTACGACGGTTCGCTGGGCGCGCAGGTGGCGTTGAAGAACCTCACCAGTGAACTGGTCGGCCGGTTCGCGAGTGCCGCCGTCACCGCGACCCGCGAGGTGCACGGCGAGGGCGCGCTCACCCGCTACAACGCGTCGCTGGAGATCCCGCGGCAGGTCGCGGCGGAAGTGGCTCTGCTCAAGGCGATGGCCGTCCGGTACGTGATGAGCGACCCCGCCCGCCTGGCCATGCAGGCCGCGCAACGCGAGCTGATCGCCGACCTCGTCACCCGTCTGATGGAACGCCCGACGCTGCTCGACCCCGCGTTCCGCCCGGTGTTCGCGGCCGCTTCCTCTTACGCCGCAAGGCTTCGCGTCGTCGTCGACCAGGTCGCGCTGCTCACCGACGCGCAGGCCGTGGCCTGGCACCGCGCATCGGCGTAGCTTCGAAGGCATGGCGGACGAGTCGAGACCGCCAGGCCGACCGTGGCCGTGGCGGAGACCGAGCAGGGAAGCCGTTCCCGTGGGCTTCGACGACGAGGGGGACGACGACGGTTCCGCGGGTGTGCGCGAACCTCGTCACCCGAAACCACTCGGGCCGATGGGAGGTGCGGGGGAGCGGCCCGTCCCGGAAGATCCGATCGTGATGTCACTGCCAGATCCACGCCAATAGGGAGTCCACGTGACCGATCAGGCCGACTTCGCTCTGACCGTGCACCGCGTCGCCGTACCTGATCCGTCCTCGAACGCGTGCTGGTCACCGTTCTCGGTGGCCAGTGCGCTCGCGCTGGCCCGCGAGGCCGGTCGTGGCGAGACCCGCGCCGAGCTCGACGGCCTCCTGCGGGACTTCGACGCCTCGGACGCGCTCGACGTGCCGGAGCTCGCGGTCGCGAACACGTTGTGGGCGGACGACCACCTGACGCTGAACCCGGACTTCTCGCTCGCCTCCTCGGTGCGCCGCACGGCGTTCTCCGACCCCACGACCGTCCGCAAGCTCGTCAACACCGACGTCGCCGAGACCACCCGCGGCCTGATCCCCGAACTGCTGGCGAGCCCGCCGCCACCGGACGCCGCGGCGATCATCGTCAACGCCCTGTACCTCAAGGTGGGGTGGCTCAACCCGTTCGCCGCGTGGGAGACCGCGGACAAGCCGTTCCACGCGCCCGGCGGCGACGTGGACGTCCCGACGATGAAGGTGACCGAGAAGTTCCGCTACGCCCGCCACGAGGGCTGGCAGACGATCGTGCTGCCCGCCGCGTCCGGCGTCGAGGCCGTGATCCTCCTCCCGGACACCTCGCTGGAGCAGCCGTTCGAGGAGTCGCTGCTCACGGCCCAGAACTACACCAGGCTCGAACTGTCACTGCCCAAAGTGGACGTACGGGCGAAGTTCAACCTCAAGAGCACGTTGCGGCAGCTCGGGGTCGAGCGCATGTTCACCCGCGAGGCCGACTTCTCCGGACTCTCCCCCGACGAGCGGATGTTCGTCGACGACGTGGTGCACGAGGCCGTGCTGCGCGTGGACGAGGAGGGCCTCGAAGGCGCGGCGGCCACCGCGATCACGTTCCGCACGGTGTCGATCGAGATCCCGGCGGACCCGATCGTGGTCACCGTGGACCGGCCGTTCCTGCTCGCCGTCCGCCACGCCCGCTCCGGCGCGATCTACTTCCTCGCCCAGGTAGCCCGTCCGTAACCACCATTCGCCCTGACGGGCGAGCGTTTCGCGCGGCGAGATCATGATCATGCCTTTACCGTTCCAGGCATGACCCAGCACGGTGCCGGCGAGCAGCTCGTCGTGCTCGCCGCGGCCGGCGCCACGCAAATCACCTGCTTCAGCGGCGTCACCATCCCCGTCCTCCTGCGCACCGAGGGCTACGCGAAAGCCCTGGCAGAGGCGCTGGGACTCACACCGGCACCGGAGCTGCAACCCGACGGCGTGCTGCCGCGGTGCGTGTTCTTCATCCACGAGTACGCGCTGCGCACGGCGGTGGGGAACGACCGGCTGATGGAGGACCAGGTCCTGCACCTGCTGTTCCACGCGCCGTCGATCAGGATCGTGCCGGCCAGCGCGGGCGGGGCGGCCGCGGTCGGCCTGGACTACGCGCTGATCCAGTACGAGCACGAGCCGCCGCTGGTCTACCTCGCGAACTGGGCGCTCGTCAGCGACGCGGCGACCGTGGAACGGGCCGTGCTGATCTTCCAGCGCATGCACGCCGTCGCACTCGACAACGAGCGGTCGCGCGACCTGCTCATGGAGTACGTGGCGGTCTACGACCGTTAGTTCGGTGTGTTGCGACGCAGGAACAGCCGCATGCCGTCCTCACCTGGCAGCGCGCACAGCAGCAGCCGGACGTTCTGGTGCCGCACCGGGACCGCGCACGAGTCGCCCGCCAGCAGCGTCCCCGCCAGCAGGCCGGCCGACTCGTGATCGATGTCCAGCACGAAGTCGTTGCTCATGGATGGACCCTATGAGCTGGCCGCCCCGCAACCCAGTCACCCAAAGGTGTCACGTTCTGGCGGGCTGTCTCGTCCACAGGACATGACGAGGATCAACGGAGTCACCAAGAAGGACGCAGGCCGGCTGACCAGGGCCCTGTACTGGTTCGCGCGGCGCGAGTTCGGGGCCGTGCCCGAGCCCGTCACGGTCATGGCGCACCACCCGAAGCTGCTGATCGCGAGCGGCCGCCACGAGCTGGCGGTCAAGAAGGCGGTTCACGGGCCGTTGTTCGAGCTCTGCGTCTACCGCACGGCCGTGAAGCTCGGCTGCTCGTGGTGCGTCGACTTCGGCGCGATGCTGATGAAGCACGCGGGGCTGGACATCGAACGGTTGAAGCACATCGACTCGTATGCCACGTCAGAGCTCTTCACCGATCTCGAACGCAAGGCGCTCGCCTACGCCGACGCGATGACCGACACGCCCGTCAGCGTCACCGACGAGCAGGTCGCCGAGCTGGAGGAGCTGCTGGGGCGCAAGGAACTCGTCGCGCTGACCTACCAGATTGCGCTGGAGAACCAGCGTGCGCGGTTCAACAGCGCGTTCGGTATCAAGGACCAGGGGTTCACCAGTGGTGACGCCTGCCGCGTCCCGACACACTAGAACCGTGGAGAAGATCACCCTGACGGGCGCCCAGGAGACCATGCTCGCCACGTTGTACGGCCGGGCGCTCGACAGCGGGCGTCCCGTCTCCGTGCTGCGGGACGACGAGGCCAAGCGCGCGGTCGACCGCATCGACTACGACTTCGGCAAGACCGGGATGAACCTGACGTCGGCGGTGGGTGTCGCCATACGCGCGCGGGTGCTCGACGACTGGACGCGTGAGTTCCTCCAGCGCCACCCGTCCTGCACGGTGCTGCATCTCGCGTGTGGCCTGGACACCCGCGCGCACAGGCTCGAACGGCCGGACACCGTGCGGTGGATCGACGTCGACATGCCGGACGTCGTCGCGTTGCGGCACAAGCTGTTGCCAACGCCTGAAGGCGACTATCGGCTCGTGGCGTCGTCTGTCACCGAGAACGCGTGGCTCGACGAAGTGCCCGCCGACCGCCCGACGGTGGCCGTGTTCGAGGGTCTGTCGATGTACCTCACACAGGCAGAAGGCCACGCGTTGATCAGAAGGATCACCGAACGGTTCACGAGCGGTGAGCTGCTGTTCGACGTGTACGGCACGTGGGGGATCAAGCTGCAGAAGCTCGTTCCCGCCGTGCGCAACGCAGGCGCGACCTTGCACTGGGGCGTCGACGATCCGCGCGAGATCGAGGCGCTGCACCCCGGACTGACCACTGTGGACGCCTGGCGCAGCGTGGACCTGCCGCACCTGGACGCGTTGCCCAGGTCCGGCAGGATCCAGATGAAGGTCGTCAGCGCGATCCCGAAGCTCCGCGACGTCGGGAAGCTGCTGCGACTGCGGTGGTGACTCAGGAGTCGATGACGAAGTCGAACTTGGCGGTGTAGCGGTTGCCGACCAGCGGACCGAGCTCCACCTCGCACTCGCGGTCGAGGTACGCGTCGCGCCGGTTCAGGTAGGCCACGTTCATCCCGTACGCCCTGAGGTTGTCGGGGAAGAACAGCTGCGTGGTCAGGATCGGGCCGCCCCGCGCCTGCACCTTGACGTGGATGTGCGGGGTGCGGCCCGGGTAGTCCTTCGGCACGATCGTCTCCAGCACGTACGCGCCGGAGGCGTTGGTGAACTGGTGCCCGCGCATCTTGAACGTGGTGTTGTCGTACACACCGCGGTCGTCGGCCTGCCAGAAGTCCAGCAGTGCGTTGGGAATCGGCGCGCACTTCATCGTGTAGACGAACCCGGTGATGCTGAGCACGACGCCGGTGACGCCGGGCGTGCGCAGGTTCGTGCGCTGAGGTGAGTTCCGCTTGAAGTAGGGACCTTCGATGTTCGACGGCGTGTCGTCGTCATCGACGCAGGTCGGCGTGAGGGGGAGAGGGGCGCTGCGCGCGGTGGTGGTGCCGGCGGCGGTCAGCGCGACCACAGCGGCCGCACCGGTCGCGAGGAACGCCCGGCGTGAGGGGACGTCGTGTTCGGGCATGGTCGGACTCCGGTGGTTGCAACCCGCGGCAGGGGGCTTGGGCTGGACCAACTGGTGTGACGTTAGCGACGAAACGATCCCGGAACCAGTTACGGTCTAGACCAAGAAGTCCACGTGGCCGAGCTTGTCCGGGTTCGCGATGTCGTACACCGCGAGGACCTTGCCGTCGTGCACGGTGAACGTGGTGACGCGCTCCGCCACGTCCCCCTGCGCCGCCATGACGACGCCGAGGTCGCCGTTGACCAGCGCCGGCCGCATCTGCGGGTAGCCGTACTTGCGGACGAGGCCGAAGAAGAACCGGGCGACCTTGTCGGCGCCGGAGACCGTGTTGACGGCGGTGCGGGCCTTGCCGCCGCCGTCGCCGATCATCACCGCGTCCGGGTGCAGCAGGCCGAGCACGGCCTCGACGTCGCCGCTCGACATGGCCGTGAGGAACTTCTCGAGCACCTCGCGCTGCTCGTCCAGCGCCGCGCGGGGCGGTGGCGCCGAGCCGGTGACGATCTTGCGGGCCCGTGACGCGTGCTTGCGCGCCGCGGCCTCGGAGACGCCCAGCACGTCCGCGATCTCGCTGAACGGCAGGGCGAACGCGTCGTGCAGCACGAACGCCACGCGCTGGTCGGGCGTGAGCTTGTCGAGCACGACCAGCGCCGCCATCCGCACGCCGTCGGACCGCACGACGCTCGCCAGCGGGTCGTCGTCCTCGCCGGTCGTGATCAGCGGCTCCGGCAGCCACGAGCCCACGTACGTCTCGCGGCGCACGGCGGCGGAACGCAGGCGGTCGAGGCAGATGCGGCTCACCACGGTCGTGAGCCAGCCGCGCACGTCCTCGATCCCCTCGGCCTTCGCGAACCGCGGCCACGCCTCCTGCACGGCGTCCTCGGCGTCGGCGATGCTGCCGGTCAGCCGGTAGGCGACGCCGATGAGGTGCGTGCGGTGGAGTCCGAAGTCCTCGGCCGTGGTCACGGTTGGCAGTTTGCCAAAGGATTAGACTCCAGGTCGTGGCAGGACGCATCAGGGAGAGCGACATCGCGTTGGTGCGTGAGCGCAGCCGCATCGACGAGGTCGTGGGGGACCAGGTCTCGCTCAAGAGGGCCGGCGGGGGAGCGTTGAAGGGGTTGTGCCCCTTCCACGACGAGAAGACGCCTTCGTTCAACGTGCGCCCGTCGCACGGCACGTTCCACTGCTTCGGCTGCGGCGAGGGCGGCGACGTGATCGCCTTCGTGATGAAGGTCGAGCACCTCTCGTTCGTCGAGGCCGTCGAGCGGCTCGCGGACCGGGCGGGCATCCAGCTCACCTACGAGGGCGGCGGCGTCACGATCCAGCGCGACCGCGGCACCCGCAGCAGGCTCATCGAGGCGCACAAGCAGGCCGCCGAGTACTACGCGGAGCAGCTCGCCTCACCGGAGGCGCAGGCGGCGCGGGAGTTCCTGGCCGAGCGCGGGTTCGACGAGGCCGCGGCACGGCAGTTCGGCTGCGGGTTCGCGCCCGGCGGCTGGGACAAGCTGACCAAGCACCTGCTGGGCCGGGGTTTCGAGCTCACCGAGCTGATCAAGGCGCAGCTCACCAAGGAGGGCCGGCAGGGGCCGATCGACCGGTTCCACCGGCGGCTGCTGTGGCCGATCAAGGACATCGGCGGCGAGGTCGTCGGGTTCGGTGCGCGGCGGATCTTCGACGACGACCCGATCCAGGCGAAGTACCTCAACACCAGCGAGTCGATGATCTACAAGAAGTCGCAGGTGCTGTTCGGGCTCGACCAGGCCAAGCGGGAGATCGCGAAGCGCAAGCAGGCGGTCATCGTCGAGGGCTACACCGACGTGATGGCGATGCACCTGGCCGGCGTGCCGACGGCGGTCGCGTCCTGCGGCACGGCGTTCGGCGTCGACCACATGAACGTGCTGCGCAGGCTGCTGATCGACGACGACGTGAACGGCGAGGTCATCTTCACCTTCGACGGCGACGAGGCGGGCCAGAAGGCCGCGCTCAAGGCGTTCGAGGGAGAGCAGCAGTTCTCCGCGCAGACCTACATCGCGGTGGCGCCGGACAACATGGACCCGTGCGAGCTGCGGCAGGCCAAGGGTGACGTGGCGGTGCGCGACCTGGTGGCGCGGCGCACGCCGTTGATCGAGTTCGCGATCAAGGCGCAGCTCAAGGCGTACGACCTCGACTCCGTGGACGGGCGCGTCGAGGCGCTGAAGAAGATGGTGCCGTTCGTCGCGCAGATCAAGGACCGCGCCAAGCGGGACGGGTACGCGACGCGGCTCGCGTGGTGGGTCGGCTGGGACGACGAGGCGATGGTCGTGCGCCGGGTGCGCCAGGTCTCCGGGGGCAAGAAGCCGGTCGCCACAGCTCAGCGCGTCGACCCGAACCAGATCTCGTTGAGCGTGGACGTCGACGGCCCGCCGCGGCCGAACCCGCGCGACCCGCGGCTGGTGCCCGAACGCGAGGTGCTCAAGGTCGCGCTGCGGCTGCCCGAGTACGCCGGTCCGCTGTACGACTCGCTGCCCGACGAGGCGTTCACCGATCCCGCGTACGTGGCGCTGCACCGCGCGATCCGTGCCGCCGGTGGCGCGTCCTCGGGGCTCGCCGGAACCGCGTACCTGGACGCGATCTCGCAGGCGTGTTCGCACGCGTCGGTGCGGTCGGTGCTGACCGAGCTCGCGGTGGAACCGTTGACCGTCAAGCAGAACGACGAGTTCCGCTACGTGTCGATGGTGATCGCGCGGCTGCAGGAGGTGCAGGTCGGCAAGCAGGTCGAGGACGTGAAGTCGCGGCTGCGGCGGCTGTCCCCGATCAAGGACGCCGACGAGTACCGGGCGCTGTGGGGCGACCTGGTGGCGCTGGAGGAGTACCGCAAGGCGCTCCTGCAGCAGAGCGCTGGAGTGCTGTAGTGGGACTGTTCCGGCGGTTGTTCGGCAACGGTGCGCCGGACGGGTTCACCGGGGAGCTGGAGCCGGACGAGACCGTGATCGCTCACGCACCCGTGCAGGACGGTCACCTCGTCGTCACGTCGCTCGGGCTGTGGGTACCGGGTCCGCGCCGCATCGGCTGGCACCTGATCAGCAAGGTGAAGTGGGAGGGCGCGCTGCGGGTCGTCGAGGCTCTCGAGGCCTCCGCCGAGGGCCCTGTCGTGCTGCTGGAAGACCTTCCCGCGCAACGGTTCGCCGTCGACGACCCCCGTCGTGTGCTGCGCGCGATCAGCCAGCGCGTGGAGGGCTCCATCCGGCACCGGGAGCGCGTCGAGTCGCCAGGGGTGTGGATCCTGCAGCGCAAGATTCCGGGCAGGGACGGCTTCGTGTGGCAGGCGCGCGGGGACGCCGGGGTGGAGCTGGAGGCCGTGCGGGCGGCCGTTTCCGCGTTCGCTTCGAGGCTTGCAGGCTAGCAGTACGCGTGTACTGTTAGCCGTATGTGGGATCCGGCGCAGTACCTGGCCTTCGCCGATCACCGGGGGCGGCCGTTCTACGAGCTCGTGGCACGCGTGAGGGCTTCGGAGCCCCGGCGCGTGGTCGACGTGGGCTGCGGCCCCGGCAACCTGACGGTGTCGTTGTCCTCGCGCTGGCCGTCCGCCGTGGTCGAGGCGTTCGACTCGTCGCCTGAGATGGTCGAGGCGGCGCGGGCGGCGGGTGTCGACGCGCGCGTGGACGACGTGACGACGTGGGAACCGTTGCCGGACACCGACGTCGTGGTGTCCAACGCGGTCCTGCAGTGGGTTCCGTCACATCCCTCGATCGTGGAGAAGTGGGCTGCGGCGCTGCCGTCCGGCGCGTGGCTCGCGTTCCAGGTGCCCGGCAACTACGCCGACCCCTCGCACCGGTTGATCCGCGAGGTCGCAGGCCCCGGCCTGGCGCACGTCTTCCGTGCGGAGAAGCCGGTGCTGGAGCCCGTGGAGTACGCCGACCTGCTGGCGGACTGCTCCTCTGTGGACGCCTGGGAGACCACGTACGTGCAGCGGTTGTCCGGACCGGATCCCGTGCTCGACTGGGTGACCGGCACGGCGTTGCGGCCCGTGCGCGCGGCACTGTCCTCATCGGACTGGGACGCGTACGTCGCGGAACTGGCGCCGCGGCTGCGCGAGGCCTACCCGGAGCGGGCCGACGGCACGACGTGGTTCCCCTTCAGGCGGATCTTCGTGGTGGCTCAGGTGTGAAGATCGTCACGCACGAGGCGTGACGGGCGGCGTGACGGGCCGGCCGTTGGCTTCCTCCTGGTGCCGCCACGGAGCCTTCTCCGCGGCCTTTTCCGCAGCGTCCGCGGCCAGATCCTTCGCCTGGTGGGCGGCTTCGAACGCCTTGTCCTTGGCCTGGCTGGCCGTCTTGCGCACCGTCGGGTTCTCGATGAACCGGTGCCAGAGGCGCACGATCTGGTCGTAGCGCTCACGTCCGGCCTTCGCGCCGAGCACGTAGCCGATCGCCGCGCCGACCAAGATGCCCTTCATGCGGCTTCTCCTCTCACATCGTGGCAGGTCAGAGGCCATTCTCCCGCAAAGTGGGGGGTGCCTGCAGAACCCGTTTTGCGGCTCATGTAGAGTTACCCCCTGTCAGGAGGAACCAAGCCTGACAGGCAGAACAACAGAACATTCCCCCATAGCTCAATTGGCAGAGCATGCGACTGTTAATCGCAGGGTTACTGGTTCGAGTCCAGTTGGGGGAGCTTACCGATGAGGCTCCATCCACTGCGGATGGGGCCTCTTCTCGTTTCACGCTCGTTTCCCGCGGAGCAGCACTGTGCGCCTGATCTCGGTGATCACCCCCGTCCACCGCCCGGAACCCGGCCACCTGACGCAGGCGTACCGGTCGCTCGCGGCCCAGGAGCTTCCCGCCGGGTGGGCGTGGGAGTGGCTCGTGCAGGAGGACGGCCGCACCGGCGTCGCCGAGGAGCTGCTGCCGTCCGACGAGCGCATCAGCCACGGTTCGGGCCGGCACGGCGGGGTGGCGATCACGCGCAACCTCGCGTTGTCTCGTGCGCGGGGTGAGCTGGTGAAGAACCTGGACCAGGACGACGTGCTGATGCCCGGCGTGCTGGCCCGCGACATCGCCGCGATCACCGGGAACGACCGCGTCCGGTGGACCACGTCGCGCGTGCTCGACCTCCTGCCCGACGGCGAGCTGGTCGGCTTCGACGGCGACCCGCCGCACGGGCCGCTGGAGCCGGGCGTGGTGCTCGACCACTGGCGCCGCAACGACTTCCGCTTGCCCCTGCACCCCACGACGTTGTGCATCGAACGCGACCTCGCGGTGATGCTGGGCGGCTGGATGGCCGTGCCCGGCAGCGACGACACGGGCCTGCTGATCGCCGCGAGCGTCCTCACCGCCGGCTTCTTCGACGCGACGGTCGGGCTGCACTACCGCAAGTGGCCGGGGCAGGGGTCCGCCGCGGGGAGCGAGCACTACGAGACGGTCGAGTGGAACGCGCGGATGAAGCTGATCGACGAACGCGCGGCGGCACTGCAGTCGTTGCTCTAGTTCGCACATCTGGGGCCTGGTGCTTTGCCGTCTGCTGGGTCAGCTTGGGTGCATGGCCCGCTTCGCGAACCTCCGCCGCATCACGTCGCTGGACCCCGTCACCGACCACGAGGAGATCATGCGGATCTCCGCGGGCCTCGACTTCCCGTGGGACTACGAGAAGTCGCTGCAGATGGCCCTGTTCAGCACGTACTGCGTCCCGACGATCTCGGGGCTGCTGGAGCGCACCGGCGAGTTCGAACGCCGCCCGCAGAAGCGCTACGACGACACCGCGGTCCTGATGGCCGAGCTCGTGGAGCACGGCTACGACTCACCGCGCGGGCGTGAGGCGTTGCGCGTGGTGAACCGCCAGCACGGCCGTTACGACATCTCCAACGACGACATGCGCTACGTGCTGGCGACGTTCATCTACAACCCGATCGAGTGGCTTTCCCAGTACGGCTGGCGTCCGTTGACGCGGACCGAGCAGCTGGCGGCGTTCTGGTTCTACCGAGCGGTCGGCATGCGAATGGGAATCCGCGACATCCCGGAGTCCTTCACGGAGTTCCGCGAGTTCAAGGAGGCTTACGAACGGTCGCACTTCGTGTTCGCGCCGTCGAACCGCAGGATCGGCCAGTACACGCTGGACCTGTTCTGCTCGTGGTACCCGTCGATCGCACGCCCCGTGGTCTCCCGCGCCGTGGTCGCGATGCTGAGCCCGCACATGGTCCGCGCGTTCGGCTTCACAGCACCGCCGGCCTGGGTGGGCACGCTGGGACGGCTGGCGTTGCGGGCGCGGGCCCGGGTGGTGCGCCGGATGCCGGTGCGTCGTTCGCTGAAGCTGACCAACTCCCGCAACCGCACCTATCCGGGCTACCCGCGCGGCTACCGGCCGTCGGACCTCGGCGCGATCTCGAGCACGGCGCCCTGACCGTTGAGCGTGAAGCCCATGGCCTTGAGGAACTCGTTGCCGGGCTTGAACGCGTCGAGCCGGACGTGCACGTGCGTGATCAACGGGTAACGCTCGGCGAGCGCCCTGGCCATCTCCCTGCCGATGCCCCACCGCCGAAGGTCCTTCGGCACCAGGAAGAACCCGATGCTGGCGTGCCCGTGCGCGGGATGGTCGAGCACGAGATCGACGAACCCGATCATGCCCTCGGCCTGCGCGACCAGCAGCTGCTTCTGCTCGAACGCGGCCCCCTCCGGCAACGCGTAGAAGAGACTCTGCACGTCACCGGGCCCGGACGGGTGGCCCGTGGCAGCCTGGAACCAGTCGTCGCAGTCGGCGAACAGCCGCAGCACCTCGGGCTCGTCCGCCGGGGTGAAGTCGCGGAGGGTCAAACGCACGGGTGCAGCCTATGTGTCGCTCGCCACGGGGGCGCGCAAGGGCCGTTCGGCGTGATCGGTATCCTCCACCACGCAGCGTCAGCGGGTCGCGTCCGCCGTTGCGAGGGGGCAGTAGCTCAACCGGTCAGAGCAGCAGACTCATAATCTGTCAGGTTGTCGGTTCGAATCCGACCTGCCCCACCAGTCTGACCCCGCGGGCGCTGTGCGCGCTCACGAGTTCCGCGCGCCCAAGCCCTCCACGTAGATGGACAGGAAGCGGCGCCACCCGTCCGGCACGTCCCTGATCACCTGGGCCATCGCCCTGGTCAGCGCGGCCAGGTCCGCGATCGAGTAGTCGGCGCGCAGCACGCCGGCCTCGACGGCGCGCTCGATCAGGGTTCCCGCGTGGCCGGCGCCGCGGTGGCAGGCCGAGACCACCTCGGGTGCGTTCGGCAGGTCTCTCGCCAGGACGTCGTTCAGGCCGCGGTCCTCTGCCTGCAGGGCGTACAGGTCTTCGAGGTAGCCGGCGAACGCGTGCCACGGGTCCGGGTCGGCCAGGGCCTTCTCGCCGATGGCGTCCAGTGCGGCGAGGCGTTCGGGGAAGATCGCCCCGACGAAGTCGTCGCGGGTCGGGAAGTGCTTGTAGAGCGTGCCGATGCTGACTTCCGCGCGGCGTGCGATGTGTTCGAGCGGCACGTCGAGGCCGCGTTCCGCGAACAGTTCCGCGGCCGCCGCCAGCAGCTTCTCCCGGTTGCGTGCCGCGTCCGCACGCAGGGGCCTCGACGCGGTGACCATGGGCCGGATCCTACTCAGCGGTTAAGTCGAGGGTGCCCTCGAATTCTGTGGTAGCGTCGGGCGGTGTAAGTCGAGGGTTGCCTCGAATTATCTGGGGAAGGGTGAAATCCATGTCTCCCACCGCACTTGTGGTCGGTGTTGGTCCTGGGCTCGGCATGTCCGTCGCGCACCGGTTCGGGCGCGAGGGCTACGACGTCGTGCTGATCTCGCGTCGCGCTGAGCGGCACGCCGGCTACCTGGCCGCGCTCGCCGAGGCGGGTGTGCGGGCTCGGGCGTTCGCCGCCGACGTGCGCGACCGCGAGCAGTTGATGTCCACATTGGACTCGATCGGGCCCGTCGACGTCCTCTACCACGGGCCGGGTGCCACCGACCTCGACGAGGTGCCCGTGGAGATCACGAAGATCACCTCTGACGACGCGCGTGACGCCGTGAGCTGGCTCTACCCGGCCGTTGACGTGGTCGGGCACGTGTTGCCGAGTGTGCTGGAACGCGGTGGCGGGCTGTTGTTCGCCGGCGGGCTCAGCGCGGTTCGGCCGATGCCGGTGCTCGGCGCGCTCGCTCTCACGTCGGCGGCGTTGCGCAACTACGCCCTGACGCTCAACGCGGCGCTCGCGGACAAGGGCGTGTACGCGGGCACGCTCACCATCGGCGGTGTCGTCGAACGGGGTGACATCCACGAGATGGTGGCGAGCAGGCCCGAGCGGTTCGGGGACCTGGCAGGGCACACGCTCGACCCCGACGACATCGCCGAGGTCGCGTGGCAGATGTTCGTCAAGCGCGACCGTGCGGAGGAGGTGTTCTCCGTGCTCTAGCGGTACGAACCGGGGGTGTGGCCGAGCGAGCGCCGGAAGACGTCGATGAACGCGCTCGCGGTGGCGAACCCGCACCGCTGCGCCACGGTGGTGACGGGCTGTCCTTCCGCGAGCAGGCGCAGGGCGTGGTAGAGCCGCAACTGCGTGCGCCACTGGGGAAAGGTCATGCCGGTGTCCTCGCGGAACAGCCGGGTCAGCGTCCGGCCGCTCGCGCCCGCCTCGCGGCCGAGTGCTTCGAGACCGCGTGTGTCCGAGGGGTCGGTCTCGAGCACGGCGCAGACGGCCGCGAGCCGCGGGTCACGGGCGGCCGGCACGCGCACCGGTCGTTCGGAGGCGGTGGCGAGCTGGTCGAGCAGCACGGCGCGCATTCGTTTGCCCGCAGGGGTTTCGCGGTCGTCCAGCTCCGTGTAGGCGATCAGCAGTTCACGCAGCAGAGGAGACACGGCGAGCGCGGTCGGTTCGCGGAGCGTCAACGGATTGCGTGTGAGGCCGAGGAAGTGCAGCCGGGTGACGCCGTACGCGCGGTGGGCATGCACTGTGCCGGAGGGGATCCACAGCGCGCGGTGCGGGGGAACGATCCACCGCGACGCCTCGGTGTGCACGGCCACGACGCCGTGACTGGCGTAGACGATCTGGTTCTCGTCGTGCCAGTGCGCGGTCACACCACTGGCAGCCGCCAGGTCGCGGCTCGTGGTCGGCGCCGCCGGCAGATGGCGAGAATTCGACATACATCGGCATAATATCGGAATCGCGAACCACCTGGGACGCCGACGATCGGTGCGTGAACACCTCTCGATGGCGGATGACGGTCCTGGTCGCGGGCCACGCGGTGGACGACCTCTACCAAGGGGCCGTTCCCGCCGTGGTGCCGTTCCTCGTCGCCGAACGCTCCTACAGCTACCTCGCGGCGGCCGGCATCACGGTCGCCGCGACGCTGCTCTCGTCGGTCGTGCAGCCGTTGTTCGGCCTGCTGACCGATCGCCGTCCGCTGCCGTGGCTGGTCCCTGCCGGCATGACGGTGGCAGGGGCGGGCATCGGTCTGTGCGGCCTGAGCGACTCGTACCTGCTGACCTGGCTCGCGATCGCGTTGTCGGGCCTGGGCGTCGCCGCGTACCACCCGGAGGCGGCCAGACTCGCCCGCCGCGTCGCGCGTGACGGTCACGTCGGGATGAGCTGGTTCGCGGTCGGCGGCAACGCGGGGTTCGCGCTGGGACCGGTGCTCGTCACGCCGGTTCTCGCTCTGGGCGGCCTCGGCGCGAGCCCGTTGCTGATGATCCCAGCGCTGGTGGGTGGAGTGGTGACGCTGGCGGCGATGCGCGGCGTGCGGGGAGCGGACGCCGTCGAGGCGCGTGCCGGACAGGACGACTGGCGCCAGTTCGGCCGACTGACGGTCGTGGTCATCGCACGGTCGATGGTGACGTTCGGCCTGAGCACGTTCCTCGCCCTGTGGGTGGCGCAACGGGCAGGAGGCCTCATCGCAGGTTCGGTCGCGTTGGTGCTGTTATTCGGCATCGGTGCGTTGGGCACGCTCCTCGGCGGCGTGCTCGCTGGCCGATGGGGCCGCATCCGGGTCGTGCGGGTGTCGTACGTGCTCGCGGTGCCTTCTGTCGCAGGAATCGCCATCGCACCAGGACCAGCCGTCTACCTGTTCGTCGCCCTCGCCGCGTTGACGTTGTACGCGCCGTTCTCCCTGCACACGACACTCGGCCAGGACTACCTGCCGAACCGCCTGGGCACGGCCAGCGGCATGACCCTGGGCCTCGCGGTCAGCGTCGGAGGACTCGCGGCACCCGCTGTCGGCGCGCTCGCCTCCGCGACCACGCTGCAGTGGGCCCTGCTGTCGTTGCCGGTGCTGCCGGTGATCGCGTGGGTGGGCGCCAGAGGACTGGCCGAACCTGCTCGATGCGCGTTCTAGGCGCGATGGCTACGGTTGGGTGCGTGCGAGTGGCGACCTGGAACGTGAACTCCGTCAAGCAGCGCGTGCCGAGGCTCCTGCCGTGGCTCGACCAGCGCAAGCCCGACGTCGTGTGCCTGCAGGAGACCAAACTGGCCGACGACGCCTTCGCCGCGCTGCTCAGCGAGCCCCTGAAGGAGCGCGGCTACGAAATCGCCGTGTTCGGCGAGACCCAGTGGAACGGCGTGGCGCTGCTGTCCCGCGTGGGCCTGGACGACGTCACGGTCGGAGTGGCCGGCGCACCGGGCTTCCCGCACGTCGAGGCACGCGCCGTGGCCGCCACGTGCGGCGGAGTGCGCGTGCATTCGCTGTACGTGCCCAACGGCCGTGAGCCCGAATCAGACCACTACAAGTACAAGCTGGAGTGGCTCGCCGCGCTGCGCGACGTGCTCCAGGCCGGCCCCGCGGACGCCGTGGTGTGCGGCGACATCAACATCGCCCCCACCGACGCCGACGTGTTCGACCCCGAGGCCTACATCGGCCAGACACACGTCACCGAACCCGAGCGAGCGGCGTTGCAGGCCATCGAGGCGTTGGGGTTCCACGACGTCGTGCGGCAACGGTGGCCCAACGAACGGATCTTCAGCTACTGGGACTACCGCGCCGGCATGTTCCACCGCGACCTGGGCATGCGCATCGACCTGATCCTCGCCTCCACGTCCGTCGCGCCGCGGGTGAAGGCGGCGTGGATCGACCGGCACGCGCGCAAGGGAACCGGGCCGAGCGACCACGCGCCGGTGATTGTCGACCTGGACGAGGCGCCGGACGGGGACATCGGGCCCGTGGTGCCGCCGCCGTCGTCGCCTGGGGCCAAGAAGAAGGTCAAGCTGCCCCAGTCGAAGTAGGTGAGGGATCAAGGGCCACCGTCTCGCCGTGGAGGCCGGGGTCACCCCGAGAAGGCCACCGGTGGCGGCAGCGTCACGGTGAAGGCCGCCCCTCCCTCCGCCGCCGGCCCCGCCGCGATCGTCCCGCCCATCCGCGTCACCAGCCCGTGCACCAGCGCCAGGCCCACGCCGGTCCCGACCGGCCGCGACTCCTGGTATCTGGCGTGCAGCACGCCCCGGTCGAACGCCACCGGGTAGTCCTCCGGGGCCAGGCCCGGGCCGCCGTCGCGCACTTCCAGGACCGACGACAGCGCGAGCACCACCGGGTGGCCTGCTGGGGTTACGCGCAGGGCGTTCTCCATCAGGCCGTCGATGACTTGGCGCAGGCGGCGTGCGTCTGCCCACACGACCGGGGACGACGACACCTGCAGGGAGAACTCGACCCCGCGCGCGTGGCAGCGGGCGTGCCAGACCTCGGCGGCTGAGCGGACCACTGGTTCCAGTGCCACGGCTGCCATGTCCAGGCGGAAGTCGTCGGCGCCGAGTCTGGCCAGGTCCAGCAGGTCCGTCACCAGGCGGTCGAGACGGCGGGCCTCGTCCAGGATCACCGTGCCGACCGGTGCCACCTGTGCGCCGGACACCACGCCGTCCGCCAGGGACTCCGCGAAGCCCGTCACGGCGGTCAGCGGGGTGCGGAGCTCGTGGGAGACGGACAGGAGGAAGTCGCGCTGGCGGGCCTCGCTGCGTTGCAGGGCGTCCGCCAGGGAGTTCACGGACACGGCCACCTCGGCCAGTTCGGACGGGCCGGAGACCGGTACGCGGAGGTCTCGGCGGCCCGCGCTCATCGAGTGGGCCACGGAGGCCACCCTCCGCAGCGGGCGGGCCAGACCGACACCCAGGGCGAGGCCTGCCAGACAGGCGACCACCAGGCCCACGCCCAGGGCGAACAGGATGTTGCGGACCAGCTTGCGGTAGGAGTTGCTGGTTTCGGTCTCCTGGACCAGGGCGAAGCCGCCCGCCCCCGACGGACGGGCTTCCACGTTCAGACGGCCGCTCACCCCGGACACGGCGGAACCCGACAACACCTGTCCTGCCTTGACTTCACGTGCCGCGCGGACCGCGGCGCGATCGGAGCCCGTCACCTCGCCGGAGGCCGAGATCCGCACGATCGCGATGCCCTGCCCCTCGAGGATCTGCTCCACGCGGTTGTTGGCGATCTGGCCCGCCACCACGTCGGCCTGGGAGCGCAGGATCTCGCGGCTCACCTGCTGCGAGGTCGAGAGCACCAGGCGGATCGACACTAAGCCCGCCACCAGCACGGCGACGAACGCGACTCCCAGGCACAGCAACGCGATCCGGGTGGCGAGGTTCACGACGCGTCCGCCGAGTAGCCGACGCCGCGCACCGTCCGAATTGGACTCGACGTGCCGAACTTGGCGCGCAACTGCGCGATGTGGACGTCAACGGTTCGTGTGCCTGCCACGGAGGAGTAGCCCCACACCGCGCTCAAGAGCTGCTCACGGGAGAACACCTGCCGTGGATGCTTCATCAGATACGACAGCAACCCGAACTCCGTTGACGTCAACGAAATCTCATCAGCACCGGCGAACGCACGCCGTTCGCCCACATCGAGCCGTACCGAACCCACCTGCAAGACGTCCGACACACCGCCAGAAGAACGTCGCAGGACCGTGCGAACGCGTAGAGCGAGCTCGCGAGGGCTGAACGGCTTGGTGATGTAGTCGTCGGCGCCCAGTTCCAGGCCCAGCAGGCGGTCCACCTCGTCGTCGCGAGCCGTCACGAACAGCACCGGGGTCCAGTCGCCTGCCGCACGCAACGCGCGGCAGACCTCGATGCCGTTCATGCCGGGCAGACCGACGTCCAGGACCACCGCCACGGGTGACAGCGACCGGACCGCGGCCAGTGCCGCGTCCCCCGAGGACTCCAGGTGCACCCCGAAGCCGTCGCGCCGCAGGTACAGCGCGACGAGCTCGGCGATCGCCGGTTCGTCCTCCACGACGAGCACCAGGCCACGTTCCACGCGTTCACCCCGGCTGGTTGATGTCCGACTCGATGCTGTTCAGCGTTGATTCCACATCATCGAGGTCCGGCACCTGCGCCTCACCCCGGCACGCCGTCAGCGACACGAGCAGAACCAGCGCCGCCACCCACCTCACTTCGACCCGCAGTGCTCGGACTTGAACTTGGCGATCCGCTCGCCCGCCTTCGCCAGCTTGACGAGTTGCGCGTCACGCAGCTTCAGCCGTGCGTCCAGAACGTCCGCACGCGCCGTGTTGCCGGCCTTGCGCGCGTCGGCGGCCTTCTGCTCGATCCACTTCTTCGAGCCCAACGTCTCCGGGCTCCCGTTGATCTTGTCGGTCAGCGCCTTGACCTTGGCCTCGACCCTGGGGACGCGGTTCGAGCAGATCTGCTGCACCTTCTCCGGGCTGATCGTGATCGGTTCCTGCGCCGACGCGGTTCCCGCGCCCAGCAGCAACATCCCCGCCACGAGCCCACCGATTCGCGAAATGTTCATGACACAGAACGATGACCGCCCACGATCAGAAGCGGGTCCGCCGAATGTTCGGGTTCTGCAAAGATCACTACCGCAGCGACACCCCACGTGCTGCCGCTGCCTTCATCATCAGCCGCAGCCGGTCCCACACCCGTTCCGACCGCAGTCCCTCCGCGGCGGTGACGGCCTGGGCCCCGACGGTCCGGCCCTCGTCGACGTCGCCGTCCAGGAAGTGGCACGAGGCGAGGGCGATCAGGCAGAACGTCCAGCTCCGCGCCATCGCCGGGCCGAACTGCTCGATCGCGGACGTCAACGCGGGAATCGCGCGCCGGGTGTCCCCGAGCTCGGCGTGGACCGTGCCGATCATCGCGGTCAGGTCGGTCTCGTCGCGGAACCGCGCCCAGTCCGGCACGTGCGCCAAATCCGCCCGTGCGAACGCTTCCTCCGCTTTCCCCAATTCGAGCAACGCCTCATGAGCACGCGCCTGCCGTGCATAAGCCCACGCCGCGTTGGAATGCATGATGCTCGCCGCCAACGGTGCGACCGCACCCCTCTGGAAGTACGCCAACGCATCACCCGGTGCGCCGTGATGCAGGTGCACGCGCCCACGGCGGTACACGATGTTGGTCGTCAGATCCTCGTCGTGTCGCGCGAAGTCCAACGCACGGTCGAAGTGGTGGTACGCCGCGCCGACCTGTCCGCTGTCGAACGACGTCCACCCGGCCAGGTTGTGCAGATCCGCGACGGCCGACAGCAGGCGTGCCCGCACGACATCCGTTGCCGCGGCCGCGAGCAGCTGCTGGGCCCAGTAGATCCGCACCACGACCGCGTCGCGGCACGCGCCACCGCCGTACTGGTAGTCGACCGACCTGAGCGAATGCGTCTGCGCCTCCAGCTGTTCCACATCGCTCATCCCGATGCGGGCGGAGTGCGGGGGAGGGAAATACGCAGGATCTGCCATGTGGAACACCTCTGCGCCGCGCCTACTGAATCTGAGCGTAGGGTGCTCGCCGCAGGGTGAGAAGAGAGTTCCGCGTCAGGTGGAATTCGAACGAAAGCGCGATTAAACAGGTACTAATGCGGGTATACCAGCGCTCCTGAGCGGAGCATCGTTCTGCCCATGAGGCGACGTGGACACCTGCGGCTGGTGAGCTCCTGCGAGGCCGAGGACACGACCCTCACCGCGGTCCTCAGCGCCGAGGACCTGGCCGAGGAGCTCGGTCTCGACCCCCACGCCCGTGTCACGTGCGGCCTGCATCGTTGCTGGTTGCACCAGTGCGTCGCCTCACCGGACCACGTCATTCCCGTGACGGGCCATCGCTGGTGCCGTCCGTGCGGCCGCCCTCTCGAGGTGTTCGTCGACGAGACGACTGCGCGCCTGTCTTGTCCCAGGTGCGGTACCGGAACGCCCGACACGGCGGCGAATCGCCAGGTCGTCAGGGCGTGCCGCACCAGCATCGCCGCGATGCACGCGCAGTAGAAGGACCCGGAAGCGTTAAGCCTGGTGGGTGAAGACGGTGGCCTCCGGGAGATAGCTCGGGGGCCGCTGGCTGTCGGACGGCACGTCGAGCAACGCCCAGATGATGTTCCGCCCACCGCCCGCAGGCGTTTCTCCCATGGAGAAGTTGCACACGGCTATGGATGCGACGTTGCGCCGCATGATGTGCCACTGCCTGAGGTCGAAGCGTGCGGTCGTGCGCACGGCAACGGACAACTTGTCACCGCGCATGCGCAGCAGCAGTGCGAGGGGACTGTCGTCCTCGATGTGCGACACCAGCTCAACGGCCACTTGCGGTGCGACGTCGAGCATGGACTGGACGCCCCACCGCTCGCAGGCGCGTTCGGTGATCCGCTCGGCGACGTGCGGCAGGCAGCGGCACGTCGGCAGTGCCGCGTCCACCCGGTCCTCGTGCCGCAGCCGCACCACCGCTGCCACCGCGGACGTCGTGGTCAGGTGCATCGGGATGTGCCGGGGCAGACCTCGCGACTCCAGCGTCGAGCGCAGCTGGTGGTCGCTGACGACGAGGCTCAGCGAGATACCGGGCCAGCGCGCCGCGGACAGCCACACGACGTCGAACACCACGAGCAGCGCGGGTGACTCCGCGACGAGGTCGTCGAGCTCCACCACCACGCCGACGAGCTCCTTGGTGGCGCAGTCGAGCAGCACGTCCTGCACACGCAGGTATGTCGACCAGTCGAGTCGTCCGCTGAACCGGACCACGAGGACGCCGTTCTGCTCCCGGACGTTCACGTCGAGGCTGTCACCGGCCATGATCCGTCCCCTCCCACTGGCACGACCCGACGTTCCACCATGGCGACGTCACCGCGGGAGCCCTAGGGGGTAACTACCCGTGTTTCGGCGTTGGTACCTCCGGGGGACCGCATTGCAGCGGGAGATTGGGCCCACCTAGGGTGCCGCTGTGGGCGGTTTGCTTTCCCCAGGACGCAAAGGCAATTTGCCTGCTGACACAACTACTTTCGTCGGCCGCAGGCACGACGTCGCCGAGGTGAGGAGACTGCTGTCCGAGTCCCGCCTCGTCACCCTGACGGGTGTCGGCGGCGTCGGCAAGACCCGGCTCGCGTTGCGGGCGGCGGCCGAGACGCACCGGGCGTTCCGCGACGGCGTGTGGTTCGTCGAACTGGGCGGCGTCGTCGACCCGGAACTGGTCGTGCACACGGTCCTGGAGCAGCTGGGCGTCCACGACGACACGGTCCGCAAGCACCGCACCGTTCTGGTGGAACACCTGCGCGACCGGCAGATGCTGATCATTCTGGACAACTGCGAACACGTCGTCGGGGCGACCGCCGAGCTCGTGGACGCTTTGCTGCGCGGCGTACGCGGTCTGCGCGTGCTCGTGACCAGCCGCGAACGCCTGGGAGTCGACGGCGAACACCTCTGGCAGGTCGCGCCGCTGCCACAGGATCCGGCGCTGGCGCTGTTCGCCGAACGGGCCGCGGCCGTCGAACCCGGCTTCACGCTCGGCCCGCACAACCACGAGAAGGTCCGGCAGATCTGCGCGCTCCTGGGCGGAATCCCGTTGGCCGTCGAACTGGCCGCGGTGCGGCTGCGCGTGCTCACGCTCGACCACCTCCTGTCCAGATTGGACAACACGTTCCGCGTGCTCGCCGACGGCAAACGCGGCGGCGACCCGCGCCACCAGACGCTGCAGGCCGCGGTGGACTGGAGCTTTCACCTGTGCACGCGCTCGGAGCAGATCCTGTGGGCGAGGGCGTCGGTGTTCTCCGGTTCGTTCGACCTCGAGGCCGCGGAACGGGTCTGCTCCGGTGACAGCGTCGCGCGCGACGACGTGATGCACGCTCTCACGGGCCTGGTCGACAAGTCGGTCGTGGTGTCGGAGCAGCACCCGTGCGGCACCCGGTTCCGGCTGCTGGAGCCGTTGCGCCAGTACGGCCTGGAGAAGCTGCGCGCCGCCGGTCGCGAGCAGGTGATGCGCGAACGGCACTGCGACCACTACATCGAGTGGGCACAGCGGCGGGAGAAGGAGTGGTTCGGCCCGGCCCAGCCGCAGATCTTCACCCTCACCCGCCTGGAACACGCGAATCTGCGGTCAGCGCTGGACTTCTGCTTCGACCACGAGGGCGACGACGGCGTGCGCCTCGCCGGCACGCTGTGGTTCTACTGGGCCGGGTGCGGGATGCTCGGCGAGGGCCGGCACTGGCTCGACCGCGCGCTGGCGAGGGCGCCGGAGGGCCCGTTGCGGGCGAAGGCGCTGTGGGTCAACGGTTATGTGGCGACGTTGCAGGGCGACCTCACCGCCTCCGTGCGGATGCTGGAGGAGTGCCGCGAGTACGCCGAGCGGACGGGTGACGCGGCCTCGCTGGCCTACTCGACCCACCGCCTCGCCTGCACCCACCTCGTCGGCGACGACCTCGACCTGGCGGACGGCCTGTTCGAGGAGGCGGTGTCGCTCTACCGCAGCCAGGGCACGGTCAACAGCCACACCATGCTGGCCGGCATCGAGCTGGCGATCTCGGCGACGTTCCGGCACGACTTCGAGGCGGCGGAACGACTCTGCGTCGAGGCCAAGTCCGTCGGCGAGGAGCACGGCGAACTCTGGGCGCAGGCGTACGCGATCTACGTGCTGGCGTTGTGCGCGTGGGTCAGCGGCGACTTCGCGCGTGCCGACCAGTTCGGCCGGGAGTGCCTGCGGATCAAGCGGACGTTCCACGACCTGCTCGGCATCGTGCTCGCGATCGAGGTGCTGGCCTGGATCGCCGCCTCGCAGGGCGACACGGCACGGGCGGCGACGTTGCTGGGCGCCACCAGCGAGATCTGGCAGTCGGTCGGCTACCCCATGTTCGGGTCCCGGTACTTCGGCGCCCCGCACGGCGAATGCGAGGCCACGGCCATCTCCGCGCTGGGAGACCAGGAGTTCCGCGCGCTGTTCCGCAAGGGCATGGACCTGGAGCTGGAGGACGCCATCACGTTCGCCATCGGTGAGGAGCTGGAGGAGCCGCCGCAGCCGATCGTGGCGGCGCCCACGCCGTTGACCCGGCGCGAGCAGCAGGTGGCAGACCTCATCGCCGGTGGCATGTCGAACAAGGAGATCGCGGCTCGGCTGGTGATCGCCCGCAGGACCGCGGAGGGGCACGTCGAGCGGATCCTGCAGAAGCTCGGTTTCAGTTCACGGGCGCAGATCGCCACGTGGGTGACTGAGCGGCGGAACTAGCGCCGCACAACAGGACCGCGTGCGCGGTGCAGGCCTACGACAAGCCTGCACCCGAACCGGTACGACGTCGCCGCTAGTCCACGCACGGAATGCCGTCGTTCGGCGGCGGGGGAGGCGGGGCGGTGGCCAGTTCGGTCACCTTCGCCTGCACCTTGGCCTGGTCGACCTTGTTGACGTCGAGCCCGCCGAGATGCGCGCTGCCCTCGATCGGCAGCGTGTCGAACCGCACCTCCGACGGCAGGTTCCTGGCGAGGTCCGCCAGGTCGAACCGGGCGTCCAGCACGACGTCCTGCTTCGCCATGTCGATCATCGCCTGCACCGCGGTCACGTCCGCGCCCTTCAACCGCTTCGTCACGGCCGACAGGAACGCCTGCTGCCTGCGCGTGCGGCTCAGGTCGCCGTGCGGCAGCCCGTGCCGTTGCCGCACGAACGACAGCGCTTGGCCGGCGTCGAGGTGCTGCGGCCCCGCGGGGAAGTCCGCACCGGACAACGGGTCCTTCGTCGCGGCGCGCAGGCAGACGTCCACCCCGCCGAGGCCCTCGGCGATGTGGAAGAACCCGATCAGCGAGATCTCCACGAGGTGGTCGACGGGCTGGTTCAGGAACGTCGACACCGTCTCGACCTGCGCGCGCCGTCCGGCCTCACGTCCCGCGCGTTCCAGCTCCCGCTTGTCGTGCGTCCCGGCGGCGCGCAGGCGGTCCTCCTCGACGATCTTGGCCCGGCCGTACGCCTCCTTGATCTTGCCCTCGCCGCCTGACGACAGCGGCACGAGGTTGTCGCGCGGCACGGACATCGCCACCGCGGGCCCGGAAGCGGGGACGTGCAACAGGATCAGCGTGTTCGCGTTGTAGCCGCCGCGGTCGCTCTCACCCGCCTGCATGCGCCGCAGCACGTCGTCGGGCAGCGGCTCGCCGTGCAGGTCCAGCCGGGTGGTCAGACCCATGATCAGGATGTTGCGGCCGGACGTCGAACGGGGAGCGTTGTCGAGCGCGTAGGACCGCTCGACGCTGGTCGAGATGGTGGACACGGTCGACCACGCGATGCCCGCGGCGACGAGGACCACGGCGCACAGGCTCACCCACGCGGCGCGCAGCAGGACGAGCAGGACCGTGCGGTGACGGACACCACGTGATTTCACCAACAGGACACCCCCTGAACTATTCTAGGTGGTCATGGGGGTTGAGCTGCCGAGTCTGGCGGCGGTCGCGGTGCTGGCGGTGTTCGCGCAGGCGGGAATCTGGCTCGACGGAGACAACCTCGGCGTGCCCTTCGGCGTGTGTCTGGTGACGGGCGCGGTGATCGCTTCCGCACTCGTGCGTCGCGTTGGGTTGTGGACGGTGGCACCGGCGCCACCGGTCGTGTTCGTCGTCGCCGCCGCGGGCAACGCCGCGTGGCAGCGGCAGTCGCACCGGCAGTCGTGGTGGGGGAGCAGCGAGGAGTTCGCCGCCGACGCGGTCCCGTGGTTCGTGGGCGGGTTTCCGTGGCTGGCGGCCGCGGTCGGGGCGGCGCTGGTCGTCGTGGCCGTCCGCATGATCACTTGGGGGAAGCAGAAGTGCAGGTCTTCGTCGACGGCAACGGCGGCAGACGGGTAGTCGCGAGGCTGGTCAGCCTGACTGTCGCGAGTGGACTGATCGCGTTCGCCGCCGTGGTCGGTGGCACGCTGCTGGGAGCGTGGTGAACCGCACCCCGCGGGTGCACTGGATCTCCATCCTGCTCGGGCTGCTCGTGCTGATGAGCGTGGTCTCGTTCCACGCCTACACCGCGGTCAGGCCCGAGCCGGTGCGGCACGTGGGAGCCGTGCGGGAGTTGCCGGAGCACACGCTCGCGCTGGCTTTCCACGGCGGTCCGGATCCGAAGTGGACACCGCGTGCGCTGGACGTGCTCAGGGACGCCGGGGTCAGGGCGACCTTCTTCGTCACCGGTGCGCAGGTCACCCGCAATCCCGAGGTGACCAGGCGGATCGTCGCGGAGGGGCACCAGATCGGCATCGACGGCTTCCGTGCGGAGGGGGACCACACCAACCCGCTGAACCTGGCGTTCGCCCAGGCCGCGCTGGCCGACGCGCTCGGCGTGCACGCGCGGCTGGTCGGCGCGCCGGCCGAGGTCGACAGCGGTGACCGCGACTTCCAGGACATCGGCACGCTGGTGCGGATGTCGTTGCGGGAGAAGGGAGGCGTGGTCCGGCTGCACGACGACGGCAGCATCGGTGCCGACATCGCCCGCGAGCTCGTGAAGGCGCCCGGCTACCGGTTCGTCACGGTCTCCGGCGACCAGGTGGTCGAGGCCGGCGCGACGGAACGGTTCACCGGCACCGTCACGACGTGGTCGCAGCGCAACGGCGGTGTGGTGCTCGTGCTGCTCGGCACGGCCATCGCGATCGCCGCGCTGCTCGGCATCCTGCGCACGCTCATGCAACTGGGGCTCGCGCACACCGACCGCCGGTTGCGCAGGGAGAGCGAGCAGGCGCCGGCGCCGTGGTTCGCGCCACCGGTCTCGGTCGTCGTCCCGGCCTACAACGAGGCGCTGAACATCGCCGCCACCATTCGGTCGATCGCCGCCAACAACCACCTCGCCGACGTCGAGGTGATCGTGGTCGACGACGGCTCGACCGACGGCACCGCGGACCGGGCCGAGGAGCTGGACCTGCCGGGCGTCACCATCATCAGGCAGGCCAACCAGGGCAAGCCCGCGGCGCTCAACGCGGGCATCCGCCGGGCGCGGCACGACGTGCTGGTGCTGCTCGACGGTGACACGATCTTCGAGCCGGACACGATCGGTCAGCTCGTGCAGCCGTTCGCGGACAACGGCATCGGCGCCGTCTCGGGCAACGCCAAGGTCGGCAACCGTCAGGGCGTGCTCGGGCGCTGGCAGCACCTCGAGTACTGCGCTGGCTCCAACCTGGACCGGCAGATCCTGCACGCACTGCGCTGCATCCCGACGGTGCCGGGCGCGATCGGCGCGTTCCGCAAGGCCGCGATCACCGATGTCGGCGGGGTCAGCGACGCCACGCTGGCCGAGGACACCGACCTCACGATGGCGGTCACGCGCGCGGGGTGGCGGGTGGCCTACCGGCCCCAGGCGAAGGCGTGGACCGAGGCGCCGGTCACCGTCCCCAGCCTGTTCCGTCAGCGTTATCGCTGGTCGTACGGCACTTTCCAGGCGATGTGGAAACACCGTGGCGCACTGGTGGAGCGTGGGCCGATGGGCCGGTTCGGACTCATCTACCTCGTGGTGTTCCACCTGCTGCTGCCGCTGCTGGCCCCGATGATGGATCTGTATGTTGTATACGGTTTTCTGGTGGCCGATGCGCCGCTCGCGGCCGTTGTGTGGACGGTATTCCTTCTACTGCAGACAGCGAGTGCGGGCTACGCGCTGAGGCTGGACGGCGAGTCGCTCAAGCCGTTGTGGGCATATCCCCTACAGCAGATTGTATACAGGCAGCTGATGTATGCGGTCGTCATCCAGTCGTTGATCACGGCGGTGCACGGCACGCAGCTGCGGTGGATGTCGGTGCGCCGCACGGGTCGGCTCGCGGACGCACCCGGCGGTACTGTGCACGTCACTTAGGGCACGTCACTTAGCGCGCGTCACTCAGCGCACGTCACTCAGTGCACGTCACCTAGCCGCCCGGTGAGAGGAAGTCGGTGGGTCGCACGCCCTTGGACGCGCCCGCGCGTCAGCAGGAGCTCTTCTCCGCCGTGCTCGCCGTGCTGGCCGAGGTCGGCTACGCCCGGTTCAACATGGATCTCGTCGCGGCCAGGGCGCGTGCCAGCAAGGCGAGCCTCTACCAGCGCTGGCCGTCGAAGGCGCGGCTGATCACGGCCGCGTTGAAGGCGAACCTGCCCGAGCTGCCGCAGCCGGACGAGGGGACGTTCGCCGAGGACGTGCGGCAGATCCTGCGCGCGTGGGGCGAGCCCACGCCGTTCGACACCGCCGGGATCTTCCTCGGGTTGCTGGAGGGCAGCCGCCAGGACGCCGATCTCGCGTGCCTGCGCGAGGAGCGCATCGACCGCGCCTACACGGAGCACCTCCAGATCGCGGTGGACCGGGCGAAGGCGCGCGGTGAGCTGCCGGAGTGCCTCGACGCCGGCATTCTCATCACCGCGCTGATCTCGACTTTCGTGCTGCGTTCCGAGGAGCACGGCGTGATCGACAGCATCGTCGACGGGCTGCTGCGTCCGCTGATCGGTACCTTTCGGACCAAATAACTCGTCAGATCGTAGTTTCTTCGCTACGTTCGGTCATGGTGTCAAAAGAACAGTTCTGTTCTGTTGAGGGGAAACGCCGTGACCGAAGCTGCCGTCTGCCCAGTCCCGCACGAGAACCGCACGCATCCGCTCGGTGCGCCCGCCGGCTTCGAGGAGGCCATCAGCAACGGCCCGGTGAAGATGCTCTGGCCCAACGGGGTCGAGGCCTGGGTCGTCAGCAGCTACGCCGGTGTCCGGCAGGTGCTCTCGGACAGGCGGTTCAGCGCCAACAAGGAGGGCGGGCCCGAGATGCGCACCGAGGGCGAGCAGATCCTCGGCCTGCCTCAGCCGGGCAACATGAACGTGATGGACGGCGACGAGCACCTGCGCCTGCGCCGGCCGTTGTCGCGCGCGTTCATGGTCAAGCGCCTCAACGAGATGCGCCCGCGGATCCAGGAGATCGTGGACCAGCACTTCGACGAGATGGAGCGCGGGGGCGAACCCGCCGACCTCGTGTCGTCGGTGTGCCTGCCCGTGCCGTCACTGGTGATCGCCGAGCTGCTGGGCGTCGGTGCGGAGCACCAGGCGCTGTTCCAGGCCACCGCCAGGGAGATGCTCGGCAAGAACGGTTCGAAGGCCGAGTACGAGGCGAAGGCCGCGGAACTCGGTGAGGTGCTCGCGAAGGTCGTGGACGAGAAGAAGGCGTCGGGCTCCACCGACGACCTGATCGGCCTGATGGTCAACGACACCGACTTCGAGATGGACGAGCTGCTGATGCTCGCCATCGGCCTGCTCGTCGCCGGCCACGAGACGACGTCGAACTTCTTCGGCCTGTTCACGCTGACGTTGTTCGAGAACCCCGACCAGCTCGCGGTCCTGAAGCGCGACCCGAGCCGTGCGGACGTGATCGTCGAGGAGTTGCTGCGCTACACCATCGGCAAGCTCGGCGGTGCGGGCATCGCGCGCAGGGCGCTCGAGGACGTCGAGGTCGACGGCGTGACCATCCGGGCGGGCGACTGGGTCACCGTGTCGTCCCACGCGAACCTCGACGAACAGCTGTGCCCGCACGCGAGCGAGCTCGACCTGGAACGCAGGGCGGTGCCACACCTCGGGTTCGGGTTCGGTCCGCACCAGTGCCTCGGCGCGAACCTCGCTCGCGTGGAGCTGCAGATCCTGCTGCGCACCCTGTTCACGCGGTTCCCGAATGTGCGCCCGGCGATTCCCGTGGCCGAGATGGCGTTCCGCGAGGACATGATCACCTACGGCGCCGCCGCGATTCCGGTGGTGTGGTCGTGACGGTCCGGATAGACCAGACGAAGTGCATCGGATCGGGCCAGTGCGTGCTCGCCGCACCGGACGTGTTCGACCAGTCCGACTCCGACGGGCTCGGTCTCGTGCTGATCGCCGAACCCCCTGCCGAGCTTTTGCCGGGCGTGCGTGACGCCGTGGACCGCTGTCCCGCTCAGGTGGTGAGTCTGGAAGAGTGACCTGATCGGCCGTTCCGGTGAGGTGTCATCACGGGAAATTGATTCAGTTTCCGGTGCGCTGACACCTCTATGGCCCCTTTCCGATCACCATGATCGTCCAGAATCGTAGGCGCGACCACCACGGCGTTGTGGCGGTCGCGCCCACGTTGCCCGGGAGAGTCGAAAGGCCCTTCCCGACCAGGCCGAACAGCGGGATGGTGACGGCGGCGCGGTGAGTACCGGCGGTGTGTAACGGGTACCTGTACGGGTGTCCGGCGCACGTCAGGAGGGCCAGCTATGTTCAACGGCGACGCATTTCCAGCTCGCGTGGACAAAACCGACGTGCGGCATGTCGAAACGCTGACCAGCGCGCTTCGGGCACTGGATTACGAATACGGCGGCGGTTCCTGCCGGGACGCCTGCGTCGCGTTGTTGAACTGGGCGAACCCGCTGCTCGACACCGGCTCGTCCGGACCGGTGCTCCAACGCCTCCAGGTCGCCATCGCGGACCTGCACAACCTGGCCGGCTGGGCGTCGTTCGACATGGGCCTGCTGGAATCCGCACACCTGCACTTCGGCCGTGCGATGCAACTCGCGCGCATGTCGGGCAACACCGAGTTGGAGGCCAACATCCACTACCGGATGGGCCGCGTGCACCTGCACTACGAACTCGCGGAAGACGCTTTGGCGTCGTTCCAACGAGGTTTGCCCATCGCACAGGCCAGTGGGTCCACGTTGGCCGTGTCGATCCTGCACGCCAACGAGGCGTGGGCGTTCGCGAAGATGGGTGCGGAGAAACAGGCGTTGCGCCAGTTCGCCCGCGCGGAGGAGGAGTTCGAACGCGCGGAAACCGAGGACGCACCGCCGTGGGCGCGGTTCTTCGACTTGGCCGACCTCGTGTCGATCGGCGGCATGGTGCACACGGAACTCGCACGCACCTGTGACGTCAAGTACGCGCGGTCGGCGATCCCGTTGCTCACCAGGGCGATCTCGTCCGGGGGAGAGGACGCGTCACGCAGCCAGTCGTTCCGGCTGGCCGCGCTCGCGATGAACTACCTGGTGCAGAACGAAACCGAGCAGGCGCGAGACATCGGGGAACAGGCGATCGCCGTGTCCGGCGCCATCCGTTCCGCCCGCACCCGTGATCGCATGCGGCCGCTGAAGCAGGAGGCGGACCGGTTGCGCGGCAACGAGGCCGCGGACGAGCTGTCGTCCCGCCTCAGCGCGTTCATGAGCACTTCGCAGGGTGCGGCCTGAGGCCGTGGAAGGCGCCGCCGGGGCCCGAGGAGAGGTTTGGGCTTCGAGCCCCGGCGACACCATGTGCCCGGGCAACGTCTAGCTGGGGGGCCTCGACGTCGCCCGGCGTCCGGTGTGGGCGGTCAGCAGCGGATCTCGGTGCTCGCGCGGTAGATCTGCGCGCAGGAGCCGAGCAACTCACCCGCGGCGATCGCTGTTGACCTCCTCATGGGCGAGAAGCATCACGTGACCCGCTGACATTTCGCTGACACTTGGGGTTACCGCCTGGTTAGGATCGGCCCATGCAACGGCGTTGGGGGTTCAGGGTTCTTGGATCGTTGCAGGTCATCGACTCCGGCCGGGTCGTGGAACTCCGCTCGGCCAAACAGCGTGTCCTGCTCGCGGCGTTGCTGATGAAGGCGAACGCGCCGGTTTCCTCGTACGAGCTGATGGAACACCTCTGGGGTGAGGAACCGTCCGGTTCGGCGCGCGCGACTCTGCAGACGTACGTCATGCGGTTGCGACAGTCGCTGGACGACCTCGCCGACCGTCAGCTCGTCCGGACGTGGCCGACCGGCTACTCGATCCACGTCGACGACGACCAGCTCGACCTGCTGACGTTCCAGCGGCTGCGGGCGGAGGCGCGGCGCGCCCCCGACCTGGAGACCGAGGCCCGGCTGCTCGGTGAGGCCGCGGCGCTGTGGCGCGGGCCCGCCCTGGACCAGGTGTCCTCGCTGCGCATGGAACAGACCGACGTCCAGCGCCTCAACGAGCAGCGCTGGGAGGTGCTGGAACGCCGCAACGACGCCGAGTTGCAGCTCGGGCGGCACGACCAGATCGTCGACGAACTGCGGTCGGTCGTCGCGGAACACCCGTTGCGGGAACGCTTCTGGTACCAGCTGATGCTCGCCCTGCACCGCTCCGGCCAGCAGGCGCAGGCGCTCGACGTGTACCGCAGGGCCAGCGACGTGCTCGCCGACGAGCTCGGCATCGACCCCAACGCCGAACTGCGCGCCCTGCACATGGAGGTGCTGGCGGGCTCTTCCACGCCCGTCGCCGTCCAGTCCGGACCGTCCTGGCTGCCACCCGCGGTTGGCGACTTCTCCGGCAGGGAGGAGGAGGTAGCGCGGCTCACGGCGGGCCTGCGCGCCGGCGGGACGTGGACGATCACCGGTCCCGGCGGCGTCGGCAAGACCTCGCTGGCCGTGCACTGCGCGCACCTCGTGCGGGACGCGTTCCCGGACGGCCAGCTGTACCTGAACCTGCGCGGCGGCGAGCAGAAGCCCGTCGAACCGGCCGCGGCCCTGGACCGGTTGCTGCGCGGCCTCGGCGTGTCCGGCGGTGCCATTCCGTCCACTGTGGAGGATCGGGTCGACCTCTACCGGGACCTGTTGTCGGACCGGCGGATCCTGGTCGTGCTGGACAACGCGATCAACGAGGCGCAGGTCCGGCCGCTGCTGCCGGGCACGACCTCCGGCGCGGCGCTGGTGACCTCACGGGCGGCGCTCGCCGGTCTGGAGGCGGCTCACGTCGTGCCGTTGGACGTGCTGCCTTCCTCCGACGCGCTGGCGCTGCTCCGCGCGGCCGTCGGCGAGGCCCGCTGTGCCGCGGAACCCGATGCGGCACAGGAGATCGTGACGTACTGCGGCAAGCTGCCGCTGGCGTTGCGGGTGGCGGCGGCACGTCTGGTCGCGCGCCCGCACTGGCAGCTCGCGAAGCTCGCGGGCCGGTTGTCCGACGAACGCCGCCGCTTCGACGAGCTGTCGCTGGGCGACCTCGACGTGCGGGCGTCGCTGGCCCTGTCCTACGACGGGCTCGACTCCTCGCACCGGACCGCGTTCCGGCTGCTGTCGCTGGTCGACACCCCGGACTTCCCGGCGTGGACGGCGTCCGGGCTGCTGGGCATGGACCTCGACGACGCGGAGGACCACGTCGAGGCGCTGGTAGACGCCCGCCTGGTCGACTACGCGGGCCGCGACGGGCTCGGACAGGTGCGGTACCGGCTGCACGACCTGCTGCGCGCGTTCGGGCGCGAGGCGGCGTCGGAGGATCCGGCGATCGCGTTGAAGGCGTTGTTCGAGCAGTGGCTCGACCTCGTCACGCGCGCGGACGTCGAGCTGCCGCACCAGGCGATCCGGCTGGAACCCGTTGCGCTGGAACGGTTCGATCTCGGCGACGCGGCCGAGTGGTTCGACGCGGAGTGGCAGAACCTCCACGCGGTGATCACGCAGGCCGCCGCGCTCGGGCTGGGCGCTCTGGCCGCCGAGCTGGCGATCCGGTCGGCGGCGTTCTGCGACCTGCGCGCGCGGTTCGACGACTGGGCGCAGATCAACGAGCTCGGGTTGTCCTGCGCACCGCCGGAGCGCAGACCGGTCCTGATCCAGCAGCGGGGAATCCTGTGCGGCCGGTTGCACCGCTACGTCGAGGCGTCGGCCGACTTCGCCGCCGCCCAGGAGGGGTTCGCCGCGTCCGGTGACGTGTGGGGCGAGGCCTACGCCTGGTACGGAATGGGCTGGATGCACGAGTGGAGCGGCCGCTCGGCGGAGGCCCGCGAGGCACATCGTGAGGCCATGACCCGGTTCGTGGCGTCGGGCAACCCGCACGGCGAGGTCGAGGTGCTGTGCTCGCTGGGCGCCATCGAGCGGCGTGCCGGTGGGCTCGCCGGGGCGCAGGACTACCTGGAACGGGCGCGGCGCATCGCCCGTCAGCTCGGCGACGAGCAGAGCGAGCTGATGGCGACGCTGGAGCTGGGGCGGCTGCACCAGTTCACCGGTGAGCTCGAGATGTCGGCGTCGTTCCTGCGGTCGTCGCTGGCCGCCGCGCAGAAGCTCGGTGATCCGGACTTCGCCGCGAACATGCGGGTGTTCCTCGCCGACACGTTGATCCGGTCCGGGCAGATCTCGCTGGCCGAGGAGCAACTCCGCCAGGCGTGGGAGTTCTTCGAGGAGCACGACGACGAGCACGGCCGGATCTGGGTGTGGCGCTTGAGATCCGCACTGGCCGAGACGCCGGAAGAGGCGTTGCGGCTGGCCTCGCTGGCGCTGGAGCACGTGCGGGGGATGGACTCGCCGCCGGAGCTCGGGCGGTCGTTGCGGGTGATGGGCGACGCCCTGGAGCGCGCCGGACGCGTGGAAGAGGCCCGCGAGCACTGGCGGCAGGCCGAGGAAACACTGACGGCGGCAGGGTTCCAGGCGGAGGTCGACGAGCTCCGCCTGGCGACCGGCTAACCCTGGTTCTGGCTGAGCACCGTGTCGACCGTGACACCGGACGCCACGATCATGCTCAGCAACGGGTCCGGCACCTGGCGGTGGAACTGCACGACGTAGTTGTCCGCCGTGGAGAACATCGCCTTCGAGAAGCCCTGCCACGTCTTGGTGATGCGCGCGACCTCGGTGTCGGTGTGGTCGCGCAGCGAGAAGTTCCACGCGCGCCAGTTCTCCGCGTAGATGCCGCCGATCTGCATCCCGTTGCACACGTAGGCGAAACGGACCTTGCCGAACACGTTCTCCTGGACGATCTCGCCGATCGGCATGCCGTCGCCGCGTTCGACGATCACCTTGGACTTCCACATCGTCGCCGGGCGGGTGACGCGCAGCCGCGGATGCCCCTGCACGTCCCGGATCTCCAGCCGCACGTCGAGCATCGAGTCGAGCTTGGTGAAGGCGCGCAACGCTTTCGCGGCGCCGGACTGACCGACCTGTTCGACGGTGCCGAGGTGGCGGGCGTGCTGGTCGTAGATGACGTAGGAGTTCGACATCTCGATGAGCTTCGCCTTCTGGTTCACCACCAGGACGGGCTCGGTGAACAGCGTGCCGCCGCCACCCTGCACGACGCCCTGGACGCCGGCGCGCTGGACCTGCTGGGCCACCTTCTCCTGGCCCGTACCGCCCATCTGGAGCTCCGCGTGGTGGGCGTCGGCCTGCTGCTGGCGCGGCTGCACGTGGGACGTCCACTGCGTGCCGTCCCACCAGCGGACGAAGCGCGGGTCGGCGTTGTCCGGGTACCAGCCGGGCGCGGTGTTCATGGCGTGAGCGTACGACCTCACGACGACCGCTGGGGTGCCAGGCGACAGGGCACCAGGGCCTGTGTCGAAGTCTGATCCGCGACAGCCGGGCCCGAGGCGGCCCCTGGCGGCACGGCCGGACGACCCACATACAACACCGGTATGCGGGCCGTCCGGCCGCACCACCAGGAACCACCTCAAGCGCGGCTCTCATCGAACCAGACTTCGACACAGGCCCTTGTCGTCGCCTGGCAGCTCTTCCCCGCGGGCGGATCAGCTGATCGTGATCGCGCTCGCCGGGCACAGACTCGCCGCTTCCTTCGCGGTGGCCTCGTGCGCGGCGTCCGGGTGCTCCTGCAGGAGCACGACCGTCCCGTCTTCTTCGCTCTGGTCGAAGAGGTCCGGGTCGGTCAAAACGCACATTCCCGAACCGCAGCACTTCGACTGGTCGACGGAAATCCTCATGCCGACCACGCTACCGGCAACGAGTGGACCCCGTAGATCCCCATGTCGGCGCGCAGCGGCACCTCCTCCGGTGCCACGTCCAGCCGCAGGTCCGGGAACTCCTGGAACAGCTTGGAGAACCCGATCCGCATCTCGATGCGGGCGAGCTGCTGGCCGAGGCACTGGTGGATGCCGTGCCCGAACGCGACGTGCCCCGACGCGGGCCGGCGCAGGTCGAGCTCATCGGGGTCGCCCGCGAACTTGTCGGGATCGCGGTTCGCGGCCGGCAGGTGCAGCAGCACCGTGTCGCCCGCCTTGATCAGGTGACCGTCGATCTCCACGTCCTCGACCGCGGTGCGGACCGGTCCGAAGTGGACGATCGACAGGTACCGCATGAGCTCCTCGACGGCGTTGTCGATGCTCTCCGGCTCGTCCTTGAGAATTTTCAGCTGGTCCGGGTGCCGCAGGAGCGTGAACGTGCCGAGGCCCAACATGTTCGCCGTGGTCTCGTGCCCGGCGAGCAGGAGCAGCATCGCCATGTTCGACGCTTCCTCGTCCGTCGGCTCCCCGGTGGCCAGCAGGTCGCTGATCATGTCGTCGCCGGGGTTCGCCTTCTTGCGGGTGATCAGCTCGCGCATGAACCCCTGGATGCGTTCGAGGGCGGCTCTCACCTCCTCGAACGACGAGCCCAGGCGCAGCAACGTCGCGGTGTCCTCCTGGAACCGGTGCCGCTCGTCGTAGTCGACGCCGAGCAGCGCGCAGATCACCAGTGACGGCACCGGAAGCGCGAACTCCGTCACCAGGTCGGCCTTGCCGTTCAACGACCGCACGTGCTTGAGCTGGTCGTCGACGATCGTGCCGATCCACTCGGACAGCTGGTTCATCCGCCGGACCGTGAACTGGCCCTGGAGCATCTTGCGCAGCCGTGTGTGGTCCGGCGGGTCCTGGCTGAGGAACAGGCCCGGCTGGGGCTTGCGGGCCTCCGGGTCGTCCGGCACGTCGCCCTGGAAGCGTTTGTCGAGCAGGTGGTGCTTTCTCGGGTCGTTGCTGAACTTTGGACTTCCCAGCACCTCACGGACCTGGTGGTGACCCGTGACCAGCCAGCCGAGGTGACCGTCCGTGAACCTCAGCCTGCTGATGCGGGCCTTCTCGCGGATCTCGGTGACTTCGGCGGGCGGGTCGAACGGTTTCTGGCGCGTGATCGGCAGCTCTTCGGAGATCACTTCGGTCATCTCGCACACCTCCCAGTGCTCGGTAGAAGACCTTGTTTCGAAGCTACAGAACTTTCATGACTCTGTGAAGAGTCACGGATCGCCACGACGCGAAATCTGTCCGCATCTGACGGTCGTGGGTCGCGACGGCCACGGCCGCGCGAGTCTGGAGCAGTGCCTCCGTGAGCTCGTCGACCAGTGCGATCGACAGGTGGTTGGTCGGTTCGTCGAGCAGCAGCACGTGCGGGCCGCCGCTCAGCAGGATCGCCAGCTCGAGCCGCCTGCGTTGGCCGGTGGACAGCCGGCCGACCGGGCGCACGAGGTCTTTTCCGCTGAGCAGACCGAGTTCCCCCACCCGCGAACACAACTGGGCCGCGGTGGCCTCCTCGTTCTCGAACGTGGACTCCTGGGCCAGCAGCGCGACGCGGCCGACGTGGTGGACGGTGCCCGTCGCCGGTGTCAGGCGACCGGCCAGGACGTTCAGCAGCGTCGACTTGCCCGCCCCGTTCGGACCGGTGATGAGCAGCTTCTCGCCCGCGCTGAGCGAGATCGGTTCGGTGAGGTTCAGCCTTTCGGGTACTTCGAGCGGGGTGGCGTGCAGCAGGTCGCCGCTCGCCTCCAGCTCCGGCGGAGTGAAGCGCAACGGTGGTGGGGGAGCGTCGACGCGCTGGTCGTCGAGCTCTTCCAGCCTCCGTGCGACGTTGCGCATCTTGTTCGCCGCGCGGGTGCCGCGCTTGTGCTTGAACGCGCCCTTCGGCGGGCGCCAGGCGTCCTTGAGGCGTGACTGGGCGCGTTCGACCTTCTCGGCCAGTTCGTCGTGCTCGGCCTCCTCCTGGGCGAACCGCTGCTCCCAGCGCAGGCGTTCGGCGCGCTTGGCCTCCTTGAACGCGCGGTAGCCGCCACCGTGCAGGTGCACCTCGCCGTCCGGGGACGGGTCGAGGTCGAGCAGCTGGGTGCAGACGTCGTCCAGCAGCGTGCGGTCGTGGCTCACGAGCACTACGACGCCGTGGTGCTGCTGGAGGCGTTCGGTGAGGAAGGTCAACGCGCCCGCGTCGAGGTGGTTCGTCGGTTCGTCGAGCAGCAGGACGTCCGCGCGTTCGGCGAGCAGGCACGCGAGCCTGACCCGATAGCGTTGTCCCACCGAGAGAGTCGCCAGTGCGGTCGACCTGTCGTGGTCGGCGTCCAGTGCCTTCAACGCGATGTCGGCGCGGCGTTCGGCGTCCCACGCCTCGATGGCCTCGGCGTGGGCGAGAGCGTTCTCGTAGCGCTGCTCGTCGAAGGGATCCGCCGCACTGTCCAGTTCGGACAGTGCGGTGCGGCTTTCGCGCAGCGCTTCTGACAGCAGGTCCCCCACCGTTTCGCCGTCGTGGAACGGCATTTCCTGTCGCACCAGGCTCAACGAACCGTGGCGCGTGACAGTTCCCTGGTCTGGAGCCAGGTCCTCGGCGAGCAGGCGGAGCAACGTGGTCTTGCCGCGGCCGTTCTCGCCGATGACGCCGAGACGCTGGCCTGCCGAGACCTTCAGCGAGATGCCGTCGACGACGGGGGCGGCCTCATAGCCCTTGGTGAGATCTTGGGTCGTCAAATGAACGTGCGAGCGCACGGGATCCTCTTTTTGGGTATGCGAAATCCGGACGTGTTGCGTGGTGGCACACGTCCGTGATCAGAGGTAGAAGACCCCGTACCCGAATCCCATGAGACCCACGGTACTTACGGTCGCAACGCTTTTTCGACCGCCCGCTCGAGGTCTCGCACGTTCTCCTCCGTGCCGGGCGCCGGTCCGGTCGTGCTGCCGCCGCCGACGAGCCGGTAGAAGAGCAGGCCCTCGATGAACGCGGTGATGTGCGCGCCGGAGCGTTCGGGATCTTCGTGGCCCAACGCCTGTGCGAGCGCGGTCGCCTGCTCGCGCGGGGAGTGGGCGAGGATCGTCCTGAGCTCCGGGTGGTGCGTGGCTTCGAGCATCGCCGCGTACCTGGCGAGCGTCCGGTTCCGCTCGACGAGCCAGCCGTCGATCGTCCGCGCGATGCCGCCGGCGAGGTCGTCGGGGTCGAGCACGATCTCCTGCTGCTCCTGGACGGCGAGCCGTTCCACGAACCCTTCGATCAACGCCTTGCGGGTGCGGAAGTAGGCGCTGGTGGAGCCTTCCGGCAGGCCGGCCTGACGGTCGACCGCGCGGTGGGTGAGGCCGCGCATGCCCTGCTCCGCCACGAGCTGGATCGCGGCGTCGGTGATCAGGTCTTTGCGCATGTGTCGCTTGTCTCCCTCCACGGCCGCATTCTACAGGTGTAGATTTCTCTACATCTGTAGAGGAGGGTGCGATGAAGGCGATCGTGGTGGGCGGCGGCATCGGCGGACTGGCGGCGGCGGTGTCGTTGCGGCGCGTCGGCTGGGAGGTCGTCGTCCACGAACGTGCCGCGGCGTTCGGCGAGATCGGCGCCGGTGTGGGGGTGATGCCGAACGCGCTGCGAGCACTGGAGTGGATGGGCGTGGCGGACGAGGTCCGGCGACTGGGCACCCCGCGCGTGTCCGGCGGGGTGCGGGCGTCGGACGGGAGGTGGCTGACGCACCTGCCCGACGTCGGCCAGGAGAAGGTCGTCGCGATGCACCGGGCCGATCTGCACGGCGTCCTGCTGCGCGCGTTGCCGTCGGAGATCCTTTTCAACAACGCCGAGGTGACCAGCGTTGAGGAGCTGGACGCAGACCTCGTGGTGGCGGCGGACGGCATCAACAGCCGCCTCCGCGCGGAGCTGCTGCCCGACGCGCCGGGACCGGTGTACGCGGGGGCCACGGCGTGGCGAGGGGTGGCGCCGGGTCCCTTCGACCTGCCGATCACGCAGACACTCGGTCCCGGCGGCGAGGCGGGGATCCTGCCGCTGGGGGACGGCAGGGTGTGCTGGTACGTCGCGACCGTCGCGCCCGCCGGGGCGGACCTGGATCCGGCCGAGGTGTTCGCCGACTGGCACGACCCGTTGCCGGAGCTGGTGAGGTCGACCACCGACGTGCTCCGGCACGACATCTACGAGCTGCCGCTGCTGCCCACGTTCGTCTCGGGGCGGGTGGCGTTGCTGGGCGACGCGGCGCACGCGATGACGCCGTACCTCGGGCAGGGGGCGTGCATGGCGCTGGAGGACGCCGTGACGCTGGCCGCGGTCGACGGTGATCTCGCCAGGTACGACGCGGTGCGCCGGACGCGCACGCAGGCGGTGTGGAAGGGTTCGCGAATGGCGGGGAAGTTCGGCATCGGGGTGCGGTCGCCGATCGCGCTGGCGTTGCGCAACTTCGTGCTCCGGGCGTTGCCGGGACCGGTGGCGGTGCGAGGCATGACCCGCTTCTCGTCGTGGCAGGTTCCCGCCATGCCGCGGTGAAGTTCACTCGAACGGGTCGAATCCACCAGTGAACTAGATCACCGGTCAATGTTTGGTGTCGGTGAGATAACGGTCCAAAACCACCCTTTGTCGCGCCCTTTGTCACCCGGTTGCGGTATCAAGCACTCGCTGAGCGTGTCGGACGCGGTCCAGTGATCCAGATGGCGTAGCGCTAGAGGCGGTTTCCCGTACACGAAAGCGCAACTACGGTGCCTCGCCATGACCCCCGTCCCGACTGATGTGATGCCCCGTTCCCTCACGGCGCTTCCCCCGGCGCAGGTCGAGAACACCCAGATCGACATCGCCGAGGCAGAGGACTTCGTCCGCCAGCACCACGCCGAGCACCCGGACCTCGGTCCGGTCGAGGCGCGACTGGCCGAGGTGCACGCGGAGATCGCCGCGACCGGCACCTACCGCCACACGACCGCCGAGCTGACCTTCGGCGCCCGTGTGGCCTGGCGCAACAGCTCCCGCTGCATCGGCCGCCTCTACTGGCGGAGCTTGAAAGTGCGCGACCAGCGCGAGGTGTCCGCTCCCGCCGACGTGGCGGCGGAGTGCGTCGAACACCTCCGCGTGGCGACCAACAAGGGCAAGATCCGCCCCGTCATCACGATCTTCGCCCCGGCCGAGCCCGGCATGCCCGCCCCGCAGATCCTCAACGAGCAGATCGTCCGCTACGCCGCCTACCGCGGCACGGACGGCGGTGTGCTCGGCGACGCGCGCAACCTCGCGCTGACCGAGCTCGCGTTGAAGCGGGGCTGGCAACCACCCGCCACGCGCGGTCCGTTCGACGTGCTCCCGCTGATGGTGTCCTGCGAAGGGCACGAGCCCGCACTCGTCGACATCCCCACCGACGCGGTGCTGGAAGTTCCGCTCTCCCACCCGGAACTGCCGTGGCTCGGCGCGCTCGGCGTGAAGTGGCACGCCGTCCCCGCGATCAGCAACATGCGCCTGCGCGTCGGCGGCATCGACTACCCGTCGGCGCCGTTCAACGGCTGGTACATGGGCACCGAGATCGGCGCCCGCAACCTCGCCGACCACGACCGGTACGACCTGCTGCCGTACATCGCCAAACGAATGGGCCTGGACATGTCGTCGGAGGCGACGTTGTGGCGCGACAGGGCTTTGATCGAGCTCAACCGCGCCGTCCTGCACTCGTTCGGCGAGGCCGGGGTCACGATCACCGATCACCACACCGAGTCGCAGAGGTTCCTGACGCACCTGGAGAAGGAGGAGGCTGCTGGACGTTCGTGCCCCGCTGACTGGTCGTGGATCGTGCCACCCGTGTCGGGCGGGCTCACCCCGGTCTACCACCGGTACTACGACTCAGGTGAACTCCTGCCGAACTTCTTCCCGGCGCCCTCTCCCGTGAAGGGCTGCCCTGTGTCGCAGTGATTTCTCGCGGCAGACTGACCGGGTGCAACTGACCCGGAGCTTGACCCTGACCGATGCCGTCTTCGTCGGGCTCGGCTCGATGATCGGCGCGGGTGTTTTCGCGGTGTTCGCCCCGGCCGCGGCGGCGGCCGGGTCCGCACTGCTCGTCAGCCTCGTCATCGCGGGCGTGATCGCCTGCTGCAACGCGTTGTCGAGCGCCTGGCTGGCCGCGAAGTACCCGCAGTCCGGCGGCACGTACGTCTACGGGCGCGAGCGTCTCGGCCGGATCTGGGGCGACCTGGCGGGCTGGGCCTTCGTGCTCGGCAAGACGGCGTCGTGCGCGGCCATGGCGCTGACAGTCGGCAACTACGCAGGTGCACCCAAACTCGTGGCGGTCGGCGCGGTGGTCGCGTTGACCGTGCTGAACCTGACCGGTGTCCAGAAGTCCGCGCTGGCCACCAGGATCATCGTGATCGCCGTTCTGCTCGTGCTGGCCTTGACGACCGTGACAGCACGGGACGCGGCGGTGCCGGCTGACTTCCTCCCGTCCGGCATCCTCCCCGCCGCCGCGCTCCTGTTCTTCGCGTTCGCAGGCTACGCGCGCATCGCCACCCTCGGAGAGGAGGTGAAGGAACCCCAGCGGACGATCCCGCGTGCCGTGATCATCTCGCTGGCGATCACACTGACCGTCTACGCGATCGTGGCCGTGACCGCGCTGAACGCCCTGGGCGGCGACCTGGCGACGAAGACCCTCGCCGACGTGTCGCCCACCTGGGCTCCCGTCATCCGGATCGGCGCCTGTCTCGCGGTGCTCGGCTCGCTGCTCTCTCTCCAGCTGGGCGTGAGCCGGACGGCGCTGGCCATGGCACGCGACCGCCGGCTGCCGGGGTTCCTGGCGGACCTGCGGGCAGCCGAGATCGCGACCGGCGTGGCCGCGATCGCGCTGGTGCTCACCGTGGACGTCACGCGCGCGATCGTGTTCAGCTCGTTCTGCGTGCTGCTCTACTACGCGATCGCCAACGCCAGCGCGTGGACGCTCGGTAAGCGCGTCGTGCCCGCGATTGGGCTGGTGGGGTGCCTGACGCTCGCCGGCGCGGTCCTCTGGCAACTTTGAATGCTCCCCAGCCCTGCATGGGCTGTGTGGGGATTTTCGGCTCAGGCTGCCTGCTCGTCCGGCGGACGAGCAGGTCTTGTGCCGTCAGCGCCGACCGGGTTCAAACCTGCCCGGATCAGCATCACCGCTGCGGAGTTCTTGTCCCTGGGAGACATGGCCCCGCACGACGTGCAGGTGTAGGTGCGTTCGGACAGCGGCAAGGCGTGCTTGGTTCTCGCACCGCATGCCGCGCAGTCCGTGGTGGTGTGTTTGGGGTCCACCAGCCGCAGGTCGCGGCCGTGTTTGCGGGCCATCGCGATCAGCTCACGCTTGGTGGCGCCGATCGCGGCGTCCGCGGCCTTGCGAGCCATCGTGGACTTCGCCAGGAACGTCGGCCGGAAGTCCTCCACCGCAAGCACGTCATGGTCACGAACCACCCGCTTGGCCCACTTGCGGGCGGTGTCCTGCCGACGCCGGGCGACCTTCTTCTGGATCTTCGCCGCTTGTCGCCTGGCGTGCCGGTACCCCTTCGAACCAGGCCTTCCTTTGGCCGGGCGGCGACGGGCCATCATCCGCTGATACCGCGCCAGGCCCCTCGCGGCGTTCTTGCCATGCTGAGGGTGGGGCAAGTCGTGCGCGTCACTGGTCGTGGTGGCGAGTTCTCTCACACCCCAGTCGATGCCGATCGCCCTGCCCGTCACGGGCAAGGCTTGGACTTGCGCCTGGACGACGAAGGAGCAGTACCAGTGGCCGAGACTGTCGCGGTACACGCGCACCGACGACGGCACGGCAGGCAACTCCCGCGACCACACCGGCCGCACCGCAATCCCGCCCGCCAGGTGCAGCACACCGTCACGCAACCGGAACCCGCGCCGGGTGTAGTTGAGTGTCGGCTCGTCCAGCGACCGCTTCTTGAACCGCGGCATCCCGGCACGCCGCCCCTGCGGCACCCGCTCCCGCACATCCTTGAGCGCCTTGGCACGCGACGCACCGAAATCCCGGATGACCTGCTGCTGCGCCACCGACGATCCCGACCGCAACCACACATGCCCTGCGCGCCAGTCCGTCAGGAGTTTGTCCAACTGAGCTGGGCCGCACGTCCGCGGTTCGCCGGGATTCTCGCGGTTGTGACTGTGGGTCTCACGCGACTGCGCGACGCACTGGTTCCACACCCACCGGCAGCGGTCCCACTCCGCCAGCAACGCGCGGCGGGCGGACATCGATAGGCGCAGCCGGTAGGAATACCGGGCCACACCCGCGTCGCCCGCCATGCAGTCGACGTTACCGAACACATGTTCGGCCCTGTGGAGGGGGCGCGCTTCTGGCAACTGTGATGTGGCCCAGGTCACCTTTGATCGCGTAACGTGCGTACGGTGAGAGTGGGAACACCCGCAGAGTCGCGGCCCGCCGAGCGTCGCGTCGCCTGCGTACCGGAAACGGTGTCGTCGCTGGTCGATGCCGGACTGACCGTGCACGTCCATGAGGGCGCCGGCCGTCACGCGCACGCCCTCGACGCCGCCTACCGCGCGGCCGGGGCCACCGTGACGCCCGAGGACCCGACGCCGGAGTCCGACGTCGTGGTGTCCGTGCAGCCGTTGACCGTCGAGCAGGCGTCACGGTTGAAGCCCGGCGCCGTCACGATCAGCTTCCTGCAGCCCGGCGGCGAGCGGGACCTGCTGGAGGTCTACCGCGAGCGCCGCGTCACTTCGTTCAGCTTCGACCTGCTGCCGCGGGTGACGCGCGCCCAGAGCGCCGACGCCCTGTCCTCGCAGGCGTTGGTGTCGGGCTACCGGGCGGTCCTGGTGGCCGCCGAACGACTACCGCGCTTCCTGCCGATGTTCACCACCGCCGCGGGCACCGTGCCGCCGGCCAAGGTGCTGGTCCTGGGCGCCGGTGTCGCGGGTCTGCAGGCCATCGCGACCGCGCGCAGGCTCGGCGCCGTCGTCGAGGCCTACGACGTGCGCAAGGCCGCGGGCGAGGAGGTCCGCAGCCTCGGCGCCAAGTTCCTCGAACTGGACCTGGAGACGCAGTCCGGCGTCTACGCGTCCGTGCAGTCCGAGGAGTTCCTCGAACGTCAGCGGGAACTCATCGGCGAGCACGTCGCGGCGTCCGACGTCGTGATCACCACGGCCGCGATCCCCGGCCGCAAGGCCCCGGTGCTCGTGACGACCGACATGCTCAAGGCGATGGCACCCGGCTCGGTGCTGGTCGACCTGGCCGCGGAGTCCGGCGGCAACTACGCCGGATCCGTTGCGGGCAAAGAGATCTGGGTCGGTGACGTACTGGTGCACGGCGCGCTGAACCTGCCGTCGTCGATGCCGGTGCACGCGAGCCGCCTGTACTCGCGCAACGTCTTCAACCTGCTCAAGCTGATGATCGTGGACGGGGCCGTGCTGCCGAACCTCGACGACGAGGTGCTCGACGGCTGCTGCCTCACCCACGACGGTCAGATCCGCAAGGAGTTGCCGTGATCGACCTGCTGACGATCTTCGTGCTGGCCGTGTTCGTGGGCTTCGAGGTGGTCTCGAAGGTGTCCACGATCCTGCACACGCCGTTGATGTCCGGTGCGAACGCCATCCACGGCGTGATCCTGGTCGGCGCGATCCTGATCACCGGGTCCGCCGAGAGCACTCTGGAGATGGTGCTCGGGCTGCTCGCGGTGTTCCTGGCCACGGTCAACGTGGTGGGCGGGTTCGTGGTGACGGACCGGATGCTGGAGATGTTCAAGAAATGATCGTCCAGCTGATGTACCTCGTCGCCGCGCTGTGCTTCATCCTGGCGCTGAAAGGTCTGAGCTCGCCCAAGTACGCGCGCTACGGCAACTTCATCGGCGCGTTCGGCATGCTGGTCGCCGTCGTCACCGCGTACGTCCACGGCGTCGTCCACAACGGACTGTGGATCCTGGTCGCGGTTGCACTCGGTGTCGTCGTGGGCATTCCCGCGGCGCGGTCGGTGAAGATGACCGCCATCCCGCAGATGGTGGCGCTGTTCAACGGAGTCGGTGGCGCGGCGGCCGCCCTGGTCGCGCTCGCCGAGTTCTTCGCGGTCCCGGACAGCAGTGTGATGTTCCGGCTCGCGACCGTGCTGACGGTGCTGATCGGCTCGGTCAGCTTCTCCGGTTCGGTGGTGACGTTCCTGAAGCTGCAGGAACTGATGACGACCCGTCCGGTGCTGCTGCCGGCGGGACAGCAGCTCGCGATCGCGGCCGGTGCCTCCTCGGTTGTCCTGTGCGCCTTGACGATCGTGTCCCCGACCGGCTTCCTGCTGTGGCTGCTGGCGGCGGTCGGGCTCGCGCTCGGCGTGCTGTTCGTGCTGCCGGTCGGTGGCGCGGACGTGCCGATCGCGATCTCGTTGCTCAACGCGTTCACCGGTCTCGCGGTCGCCGCGTCCGGGTACGTGCTGGCGAACACGCTGCTGATCGTCGCGGGCACGCTCGTCGGCGCGTCCGGCACCATCCTGACCCGGCTGATGGCGCAGGCCATGGGGCGGTCGCTCGCGAACATCCTGTTCGGTGCGTTCAAGGCCGCTCCCGTTGCAGCGCTGGGGGAAGAGCAGCGGACGGTCAAGTCCGGCACCGTCGAGGACGTCGCGATCCTGCTGGGCTACGCGAACAACGTGGTCGTGGTGCCCGGGTACGGACTCGCTGTCGCGCAGGCGCAGCACGCCGTGCGCGAGCTCGTGTCGCAGCTGGAGAAGCGCGGGGTGTCGGTGTCGTACGGGATCCATCCGGTCGCGGGCCGCATGCCGGGGCACATGAACGTGTTGCTGGCAGAGGCGGACGTGCCGTACGAGCAGCTCAAGGAGCTCGACGACGTCAACCCCGGGATCACCTCGGTCGACGTGGCCGTGGTGGTGGGCGCGAACGACGTGGTGAACCCCGGTGCGCGCGACGAGCCGTCCAGCCCGATCTACGGCATGCCGATCTTCGACGTGGACCGGGCGAAGTCCGTGGTGTTCATGAAACGGTCGATGCGGCCCGGTTTCGCGGGCGTGGACAACGAGCTGCTGTACAACCCGAAGACGACGCTGCTGTTCGGTGACGCGAAGGACTCGCTCACGAAGCTTCTGGCGGCGGTGAAGGCGCTGTAGTCAGCAGTTCCGTCACCTCAGCCGCGGTCAGAGCCGGCAGCAGCCCGATCACGGCGTCCGCGCCGATGGACCGCCAGTGCTCGGCGTCGGTGAGCGTGTGCACCTCGTCGACGCCGAACCGCACGCCGAAGCTGTGCACGGTCGCGATGAGGTCGCGCATCGCCTGGCGCAGCGGGGAGTCGGGGTCGGGTGCGGGTGCGCGGGTGATCACCGCGCGGACCGGCACCTCGGCCAGCACGGCCAGTTCGTCGTGCCCGCCGTGGAAGCCGTCGAGCGCCGTGACGATGCCGCTGTCGTGCAGTACCGCCGCGTTGTCGTCGCCCGCGAGCACCGACGAGATGTCGAGCGCGACCCGCAGCCGTTCCGGCGGCAGGCCTGTTTCGTCGAGCGCTCTTTTGACGTCGGCGACCAGGTCCTCGTCGCGAGACTGCAAGGCGCCCAACGCGACGTGCAGCGTGGGCGCCCGGTCACCGAACTCCTCCACCCATCTCGCCGCCTGCGCGCACGCCTCGCGCAGCAGCCACCTGCCGATCGGCAGCGACAGGCCCGTCGAGTCCGCGAGCGCCATCGTGTCGTTGTGGCTCAGGTCGTCCCAGTGCAGGCGGGCGACGGCGCCGAGCACCTCGCGGGTCTCGAGGTCGTGCACCGGCGCGTAGACGATCTCGATCTCGCCGTGCTCCCACGCACCGGGCATGGACGCGGCCAGCGCGTACTTGCCGCGGCGGCGGGCGTCGTCGTGCGGGTCGTGCAACGCCCACTGCCGCTTGCCGCGTGCTTTCGCCTGGCGCAGCGCGGCGTTGGCGCACCGCATCAGCTCGGCCGCGGTCGCGAACGCCGGTGGCCGGTCGACCACGCCGATGCTCGCCGACAGCGCGATGCCGTGATCGTCCACAAAGGTCGGTTCGGCGAGCGCGTCCTGGATCTCCTCGACGGTCGAGGTGACGTTGTCCGAGATCGTCATCATCGCGAACTCGTCGCCGCCGATCCTCGCCACCACGGCGTTCTTCTCGGCGGCGAGCCGGCCGAGGCGGTTCGCGACGATCTTGAGCAGCTTGTCGCCGGTGTCGTGGCCCAGGCCGTTGTTGACGACCGAGAACGCGTCCAGTCCGAGGTGGTACAACGTGACCGCCTGGCTGTCGAGGCGCCGTTCGACCTGCGTGGCGAAGTGCTGGCGGTTCGACAGGCCGGTGAGCGAGTCGTGCAGCAGCTGGTGGTCCAGGTTGCGCTGCAACAGGTGCAGCTCGCTGATGTCCTCGACCATCGTGACGTGGTGCGTGGGCTCGCCGTCCGCGTCGCGCAGCAGCGAGGCCGCGAGGTGCACCCACACCGGTTCGTCGTCCTCGCGGATCAGTTTGCGCTGGTCGCGGAACCTGTCGACGTGCCCGGCGCGCACCTGCCGGTACGACGACGCCAGCGCGGTCCTGTCCTCCGGGTGGAAGAAGTCGATCAGCTGCCGCCCGGTGAGGTCGGCGCCAGACTCCAGTCCCACGATCTCGGCGAGCGTGTCGTTCGCCTCGACGCACCTGCCGTCGAAGTCCGTGATCGCGATGCCCAGGGCGGAGGAGGCGAACACCTCCTGGAACCGCGCCTGGCTGACCTTCAGCGTGCGCTCGACCCGCTGTTTGGCCCGCACGATGGCGACCTTGATCTGCTCCTGCTGGTCGAACGCGTCCATCCGCATGGCCTGCGCGTACGCGGAGCTCAACCGGGCGAGCACAGGTAGTTCGAACGTGGGCGAAAGAAGCTCGATCGTGGCACTCAGGGAGTCAGGGCCGGTTGCGTGCAGTGACACCAATCGATTGGCTACCGATTCAGGGGACTCCGGCAGCTCCCGCAGCGACTCGAGCAGAGCCTGCTCGATTTCGGCGCGGGACAGCGGGATGTACGCAGTTGACGTCAGCGCGTGCATCCAGCGGGCGGCGAGCTCCGGAAGTTCCATTCTGTGCACAGAGCGTACGGATTCCCCGCCCCTTGGCCAACATCAACGAGGGTCAGACCTTGCGGCCCACAGCGGCATAAATGCCCGCCTTGTCCGGATCATCGGTGTTCGTGCCCTCCGGGCGCCACAACGGCAGCGGCACGATGCCGGGCTCGACGAGCTCGAACCCGCCGAAGAGCCCTTCGACCTCGCTCATCGTGCGGGGGAACATCGGGTTCTGGCTCTTCTTCATCACCTCGACGATCCCGGCCATCTCCTCGGGCTGGAGGTCCTGGGTGAACTGCGAGAACGCGAGGTAGCTGCCCCGCGGCACGGCATCGCGGTACGCCGCGAGGATCGCACTCGGGTCCGCTTCCGGTGGCACGAAGTGGAAGACGCCCACCGTCAGCACACCGACGGGCTGCGTGAAGTCGAGGAGACCGGTCTCCCGCGCCGCCTTCAGCACGGCGTCGGGCTTGGTCATGTCCTCCTGGACGATCTCCGCGCGCGGGTCGCCCTCCAGGATGAGCTGGCTGTGCGCGACCGCGACCTCCTCGAAGTCCACGTACACGACGCGGGCTTCCGGGTCGGCCTTCTGAGCGATCTCGTGCACGTTGCCGACAGTCGGGATGCCGGAGCCGAGGTCGAGGAACTGGCGGATGCCGTTGTCCATCATGAACAGCACGGCCCTGCGCAGGAACGCCCTGTTCAGCCGAGCGATCGTGCGGGCGTTCGGCTGGGCCCGCAGGAACTTCTCACCCAGCATTCTGTCCGCCGCGAAGTTGTGCCCGCCGCCCAGCAGGTAGTCGTAGAGACGAGCAGCGCTCGGCATCCCCGTGTCCAGGCCTTCCGGAACCCAGCTCACCTGTTCAGACATGGGCCCAGGCTACTGAAAAGCGTGAATCAGCGCCGTGGCCACGGCGACGCCCAGCGCGGTGCCGAGTCCTCGAGCGACGTTGACCAGCCCGCTCCCGACCCCCGCCGACGCCTCCGGCAGGGCGCCCATGACGCGTTTCGTGCAGGCCGGCGCGATGATCCCGAGCCCGATGCCGGCCGTGACGAGCTGAAACACAAGCGGCACAGGCAGAACCACCGCGACCGCGGTGATCAGCGCACCGACGGCGATGCCCGGCCTGTGCAGTGTGGTCGCCGCGATGGCGAACCCCAGCGGTAGCGCGGCCGTCGTGAACCCTATGTGCGCCAACGGTTGGTTCATGGTGAACGGCAGCAACGTCATCGGCGCGAACAACGCGGCGTAGGTGAGCAGCACGCCGGCCAGTCCTGGCAGGACCTTCCAGTTCGGCCTCGCCCGCTCGGCCTTGGTCTTCGTGCGGGGCAACAGGTAGTGCCCCGCGACCATCGCGACGACCCCGATCGGCACGTTGATCGCGAACACGGCCTGCCACCCGTGGTGCTCGGTGAGGTACCCGCCGAGCAACGGTCCCGCCGCGAGCCCGGCCGCCTGCGCCGCGGCCTGAACGCCGAGCGCACGCCTGCGCTGCTCGGGCGCGACCGCGGTGGTGACCAGCGCGACGCTGTTGGCCTGCAACATCGCCGCCCCCACCGCCTGTGCGATCCGGGCCGCGACGAGGGCGTCGAAACTCGGCGCGTACGCACACGCGACGGACGCACCGGTGAACAACGCGAAGCCGTAGATGTAGACGATCTTGCGCCCGACCCGGTCCGCGATCCTGCCCATTGGGACGAGCAGCGCCACGAGCGTGATCAGGTAGCTCAGCGAGATCCACTCGGGATCGCCGCCGAAGTGCGCGCTCATCGCCGGGAACGCCAGCGTGACGATCGAGGCGTCGAGCTGCCCCATGAACGCCCCGAAGCAGACGGTCGCGATGACGAGCCACGGCGCGTACGACCGGCGGGCGATCCACGCCGGTCTGGGGGACTCCGTGACGAACCAGTTCATCGTACCCAGATTATATCTGACCCAGAGCTATTGCTCTGCGTTCAGTAAGATTTCCGCATGTCAGACGAAGCCCGCACACTCACCGACGTCGTCACTCGCCTGCGCCGGGCGCTGCGGACGAGCATCCGTGCGGACTGGCCGTGGGAATCCCTGCCGATGGCGCAGGTAGAGCTGCTGCAGACCCTCGCAGAACGCCCGCCGATGAAGGTCGGTGATCTGGCCGGCGCCCTCCGTCTGGCCCCGAACACGGTCTCCGGCCTGGTCTCCCAGCTGATCGACTCGGGCCTGGTCGTGCGCGGCGGAGACCCCAAAGACAGACGGGTAGCGCGACTGTCCGTCTCACCACGTGGACACGAACAGCTCCTCGTCTGGCAGCGCGAACACGAGAAGCGAATCGGCTCCGCCCTGTCGAAGCTGGCGCCCTCGGAGCGTGAGGACGTCGTGCGCGCGCTTTCGGCGTTGAACCACCTGGTCGAGCACCTTGCCGAACCAACAACCTGACCCCGTGGACCCGGACGTCGACCTCCACGTCCCCGCCCAACGCACCGAGCTGCACCTGCCGTTCGTGGCACTGGTGTCGGTCGGTGGCGGGCTCGGTGGTGTGGCGCGCTACGGGCTGTCGCTGCTCGTGCCGGGCACGTTGGGGCTGTTCGTCATCAACGTGCTCGGGTCGTTCCTGATCGGCGTGTTGATGGGGCTGGTGCCTCGGCCGTTGGTGCGTGCCTTCTTCGGGGTGGGGCTGATGGGCGGGTTCACGACGTTTTCGTCGTATGCGGTCGGCGGCACGGTGTTTCTCTGGCTGACGCCGGTTTTTGCTGTGCTTGCGGCGTTTCTCGGGCTGCGGGTGACGCGATGACCGTGCTTGCTGTGTTTCTCGGGGCTGCGCTTGGGGCGCCGTGCCGGTATCTGCTCGATCGGTTCGTGCAGTCGCGGCACACGTCGGATTTCCCTTGGGGGACTTTGACGGTGAACGTCGTCGGGTGCTTCCTCATCGGGTTTCTCGTTGGGACGTCTTGGATGCCGCTGCTCGGGGTCGGGTTTTGCGGTGGGCTCACGACGTATTCGACGTTCAGCTATGAGACGGTGAAGTTGTTGGAGCAGGAGAAGTACCGGCTGGCGCTGATGAACGTCGTGGTCAGCGTGGCGCTGGGGGCGGGGGCGGCTGCGCTGGGTCTGGCGCTAGCACGCTGACTTCACCGCTCACCCAGCGCATGAGGAACTGACGCGCGTCACGCTGGTCGACCCACGCCACGGGGAGTTCTCTGCTGGTGGCGGCCGACTGGAGGAACTCCAGCATCGGCAGTGCGAGCAGCATGCGAAAAGGGTCGGTGTAGTTGGCGTACTCGGCGCGCCAACGCAACCGCCAGGGCAACGGACTGGCAAGCCACGGCGTTGGAGCCGCGACCATTGCGGTTGCCGCAGCATCTGCCTGAGGGATCGTCAGCTCGGCGTTGGCCAGCTGCAGTTCGGCGACGCTCCTGAAATCGCTGCCCGCGCAAGCGCAACTCAGGTACAGGGGTTCCACACCGGAGCGCCGGATGATCTCGGAAAGGAGATCCGGTTCGGTCAGGGGGAAGGCGCCTCCCGCCCAGGGCGCGTCGCACCACAGTTCGACGAGCTTCCGGTGGTGCCGGACGGTCAGTTCGCGCTGGATCTCGGCCCAGCGCGACTCCGGACGTGAGTGAGGTTGGTGGATGGTGTCCAGCATCAACGCTGCGGTGAACGCGCCGCGCTGGATGTGCTCGCTCAGGCAGTCCGCGACGGCCTGCTCGGCGATCGGCCGATTGGCGGTGGACGACGTGAACAGGCAACTGAGGATGGGCGAGTCGTCGACTGCGTACTGCTCGCCGACGCGCTCGTCGAAGGAGAACCCCACCGCCCAGTCCGTCGCGGCGGCTGCGATGGATCGGACAGTGCGGTTGGCGGGATGCACGTAGTGCAGAGCCCTTGTGGCGAAACCCAGTCCTTCCGGGTTGGTCGCCTCGGTGAGCAGTTCGTCCACGCCACCTTCGACGTTGCGGTCGTAGAGCTGGAGGGCGATCTGGGCGACGACGTCCCACTGGTCGACGTTGGGCCGCACCGCCTCCCACAGCTCGGCCGCTGTTCGGTGGGTGCGCACGAGATGCTCCGCTGCGAAGTACTCGAGGAACGTGCGGTGGGTGAACCCGTACTGCGGCTCGACCTGCGTCGCGCCGACGTCGGTCAGGATCCACGAGCGTCCGGTGCAGTACGCGAGGAACCTCTCCGCGGTGGCGACGGCCTCGTCCACGTCGTCGAGCTTCGAGTGCAGGTACTCGGTGAGCATCCGAACGATCCTGGTGCGGGGCTGGGCCTTGCCCGACTCCGGTGCGGTGAACAGCTGCCAGGCCAGGTGCTGGACGGAGCCCCGCAACCGGCCCTCGAACGACAAGGGCACGTCGATCTCGCGCTTGGCGTCCCACTGCTCGAACAACATCAGTGCGCACCGCTCGTACACCTGGGCCATGTTGCGCGGCAGGTACCGGTCGCTGGAATACATGGCGCACAACAACGTCAGCAGCAGGGGGTTGCAGCGCAGCTCTGGGATCCGGGCGCTGTCGGTCATGAACGCGTCGGCGAGCCGTGCCCGGTCGGCCGGTGAGGTCGCCTCGTCGAGCGTGAACCACCGGCGCACGTACTCCTGGATCCGGTCCGGGTCGAACTCGTTGATCCGCTCCTGCGCGAACAGCTGACTGCTGAGCGGCGCCTCCGAGTAGCCGATCTCTCTCGCCGTCACCACGATCGGCACGAGCGGGTACCGGTGCGCGAACCCTTCCACCAGCGCGACGAACCGGCGCCGCAACTCGGTGCGGACCAGTTCGTCCAGGCCGTCGAGGATCACGACCGCGCGTCCGTTGCGGAGCAGGTACTCGACGCCGTCCCGCGGTGGCTGGACGTTGTAGGGAGCGTGGCACACCATTTCCAAATAGCGCAGGAGGTCACGGCCGCCTTCGGCGAACGACCCCGTGAACTCGCGCAGCACCAGCAGGAACGGCACGCGTCCGGTGCCGTCGGCCGCGATGTCGTGGGCGAGCTTGGCGGCCAGCGTGGACTTGCCCGCACCCGGATCGCCGAGGATCACAGTGCGGTCGCCGGGGTTTCCGAGCCGGCACTTCAGCGGGTGAAGGCTCGGCTGGACGTAGAGCTCGTCGTACGGCACGGCCCGGCTCACCCCGATGTGGGGCAGCCGGATGCTGTTGTGCAGGGCCGCGACCTGACTGCGCAAGTCCGAGGCGAAGCTGTGGAACTCGGTGAGGGACTTGAGCCGCATCAGCATGCGGCTGTTCTCCGAACCGGCGACGAAGAGGTCACCGGAGGAGATCGAGCTCTCGTGTGCGCCGATCTGACGGCGCACTCCGTCGAACGCGCTGAGCACCACCTGGTGCAGCATTTCAACGCAGCGGTCGAGCAGCACCCGGTCGCCCAGCCCGGCGAGCCGCAGCCCCTGGTGCAGCTGGTCCTTCGCGACCTCGCCCAGGGTGCCGTTGACCCGCAGCTGCGTCGCCACCGCGGCGAAGTCGGGGGAGTCGAGGTAGCACAGCAGCTTCCCCGCATCGGCTCCGAGCTCGGCGAGCAGCGCCTTGGTCTCCCGCTCCGGGAACTGCACCGGCGGCAGCGGGAGCTTTTCGGACAGGTGCGGCGTGAGCTGCTTGCTCACGTCGACGACGACACGGAGGACTGCGGACTCGATGCTCGGCAACGAAAGGCCCCCTCTGAGGTTCCACGCTCATGCGGTTGTCGTCGCACGAGCGCGGATCGTTTCCTCGAGGAGGCCTCCGAGCGGTCAGTCCTTCAGGCGGGCCAGCACATCGGGCAACGTGCCGGTGTGCACGACACCGAGTCGCTGCGTCGCACGGGTCAAAGCCACGTACAAATCCGAAGCCCCGCGCGGCGACTCCTCCAGGATCCCCACCGGATCCACGACGACGACCGAGTCGAACTCCAGGCCCTTCGCGTCGGTCACCCCGAGCACCACGACCTGGGCCTCTTCCAGGTCGTTGCCCATCGACGATCCCGGCACCGCCGCGACCACGGCGGAGCCGACGGACTGCAGCAGCGCCCCAGGGACGATCACCGCGATCTTGCCGTTGCCGACGGCTGACACCTCGTCCGCGATCAGCGCGGGGACGCCTGCCTCGAACGACGGCACGCGCGAAACCCACGGCGGCACACCGGTTTCGCGTACCGACGTCGGCGGTACCAGGGTGGGGTCCACCGACGCGAGCACGTCCGCGGCCACCTCCATGATCTCGGCCGGCGTGCGGTAGTTGACGGTCAGTTCGGTGAGGCGCCAGCGGTTCTGCACGTAGGGGGACAGGACGGAGCCCCACGAGGTGGCGCCGCCGATGTCGCCGGTTTGCGCGATGTCGCCGACCACCGTCATGGACTTCGACGGACAGCGCCGCATCAGGGTTCGCCACGCCATCGCCGAGAGTTCCTGGGCCTCGTCCACGATGATGTGGCCGAACGTCCAGGTGCGGTCGGCGGCGGCGCGTTCCGCCGCCGTTTCGTAGCGGTCCACGCCGTGGCGTTCGGCCAGGCGGTAGGCGTCCATCAGGTCCGTGGCCATCAGGATTTCGGGGTCCGCGTCGTCTTCCAGGTCGAGGATGTCGAGGACGCCCTGCGCGTACTCGATGGCCTGGCGGCGCTGGCGTTCTGCGCGGGCCTTGGCCTCGGTGTCGTCCTCGCCCAGCAGTTCGGCGGCCTCGTCCAGCAACGGCACGTCCGCCGGGGTCCAGTCGTCCGAAGAACGCTGCAGCAGATCGCGTTCCTCGCGGGTGAACTTCGACATCGCGCGGTTGCGGCGCTTCGGGTTCGCGTAGAGCTCGGACAGCAGCGAGAACGGCGTCAGCACCGGCCACAGCGACGAGATCGCGGCCTGCACCTCCTCGGACTCGCGCAGCTCCCGGCGGATGTCGTCGACGTCCGCTTTGTCCAGCAGGTGACCGCCGAGTCGTGAGGTGACCATCGAGGCCAGGGTCGAGATGATCTCGCGGGCGAACGTGCGGCGGGCCTCGTTGTGCGGGCGGCGGGTTCGGCGCGCCCTGCCGCGCGCGTCCGAGATCGCGCGCCGGTCGAGGCGCAGCACGTCGTTGTCGAAGCGGATCTCGACGAACGACGGCGCCTCCTGGCGGTCACGCACGGCCGCCGCGATCACGTCCGCCATCTCCAGGCGGCCCTTGATCGCCGCCACCGCGGCGGACTCGCGGCCCGTCGCCGTCAGGTTCGGGTACAGCTCGCCGACCGTCGACAGCAGGACGCCCGTCTCGCCCAGCGACGGCAGGACCTGGCTGATGTAGCGCAGGAACGTCGTGTTCGGGCCGACCACGAGCACGCCGCGCTTCGCCAGCTGCCTCCGGTGCGTGTACAGCAGGTACGCGGCGCGGTGCAGGGCCACGGCGGTCTTGCCGGTGCCCGGTCCGCCCTGCACGACGACGACGCCGTTGAGCTCGGACCGGATGATGATGTCCTGCTCGGCCTGGATCGTCGCGACGATGTCGCTCATCTGGCCGGTGCGCGACTCGTTCAGCGCGGCGAGCAGCGTCGCCTCGCCCGTCAGCCCCTCGTTGCGCGACGGCTCGACCGAGTTGATGTCGAGCACCTCGTCGTCGAGACCGATGACCTTGCGCGAACGCGTCCGAAGGTGCCTGCGCCGCCGCACGCCGTCGGGCGAGGCGGCGGTGGCGAGGTAGAACGGCCTGGCGGCGGGTGCTCGCCAGTCCATCAGCAGCGGCTCGTATTCCTTGTCCTCGTCGAAGAGACCGATTCGTCCGATGTAGAAGCGGTCACCGTTGTGGAAATCGAGCCGGCCGAACGCGAGTCCGTTCTCCACCGCGCTGTACTGAGCCAATTGATCTGTGTACATCGCGACGGAGGTGTCGCGCTCGGACCGCATCTGGTGCGTGCCGCCGGTTTGTCGCAACGATTGTGCGAGTCGTTTCGACGTCTGTTCGCGGAGGTCGTCGAGCCGGCCGTACAACATGGCCACGTATTCCTGCTCCGGCTCCATTTCGGCGAGCCGGAGGTCATCGGAGGGGCTTGACAACTTGCCTCTTTTCTCGTTACGATGCAACATCGGGTTTTATCCTGAGTTGCACTGCAGTTCATAAAGCGCAGCCTGCCCGCACCCCAGTCGTGCGAGCGCAGACTGTCTAATCTACACGCATATCCGCGTGATGCAGGTACGCCTTCCGCAGCAGTGTGGTGAGTTCGACGCGTTCCTGTGACGTCAACGGCGCCAGCAGCTCGTCTTCGTGAGCCCTCGCCGTCTCCATCCGCTCCCGCAGGGCCCCTCTGCCCTCGTCGGTGATCGACACGGTGAACCGCCGTCGGTCCCGCTCGTCCCTCCTGCGCTGGGCGAACCCGCGCTGCTCGAGATCGTCGAGCACCGCCACGAGGTCGCTGGGATCCATCTGCACCCGGTCGCTGATCCGCTTCTGCGCCACCGCTTCCTGCTCGGCAAGGCACGCGAGGACCGTCACGTGCGGCCCGCGGAGCTCGTTGCGGGCCAGCCGGCGGACTTCCCTGACCAGCTGGAGCATCAGGTAGCTGGGCAGATGCAGAAGCTGATCAATGCTCATGTACTCAGCATAGAAAAGATCTGTCCCCCGATCGTGGATAGCGCTGCGTGATGAACACGCCTGGAAGTGCGCTGTGCGGGTGAGCGTTGGGGTGACGTTTCTCCGCAAACCACCCGCAGGCGGCAAGGTGGGGGTATGACGCGTGCGGAGATCGTCCGGCTCGCCCGCTGCGTGGTGCGCCGGCCCAGGTGGCAGCTCGTCGTCGCGGTGCTGGTGTCCGCGTGGACGCTCGCCTGGGTGCTCGGCCAGCTGGCCGCCGACCCGCCGAGCCCGCTCGGCGTGCTCGCCTGGACCGGCATTCCCCTCGACGCGGCGTCGGCGTGGGCGCAGGAACGCAGAGACGGTCTCGTCTGGCTCGCCACGCTCGGCGGCCTGAGCTGGGCCGCGACCACCGAACAGGGGCAGCTGCCCGCGCTCGCCGGGTGGTTCGCGGTGCTGGTCGCGGGAGAGGCCGCCGGGTACGAGCACGCGGTCCAGCGGGCGATGCTCAGCATGGTGGTGTTCCTGGTCGTCCTCGCGGTCGTGTCGCTGACCGGACGGCGCGCGTTCGTCGTCGACCGCGTCGCCGTCATGCCGAAGGACGTGGTGCGAGCGGGCATCACGGCCGCCGTGCTCACCGCCGTCGTCCCGCTCATCGCCCCCGGTCTGGCACTCACGCGGCTCGTCCGGCCTTACGTGACGAAACCTCCCCGCCCGCTGCGCCGGGTTGAGACGCCGCTGCTGCGGGAAACCGGGTGACGTGAGCGACTACCTGCCACCCCCGGCGCCGCCGCGCAGTGCGTTGACGCTGCGGTTGTGGCTCGCCGGATTCGGCCTGGTCTTCAACTCGGTGGCCGGGTGGCTGGCACTGCGAGCTGACCTCTTGTGGCTCGGGATACTGCTTTTGCTACTCGCCGTTGTCTGTCTTGTCGACTTCGGTTGGGTAGTTCACCGCAAACGGCGTGGAGATCCTGGCTGAAACCTGTCAGGAACCTGTGCTTGGGCTGACGCACTCTTGTGGATAAAGATGTCCGAGTGCATGAAGACCCGGCCAAAGGCAGGTTAGCCAGGGTGATGCGTCGTCAGCCGGTGCAACAGCGTGGCGCGGCAACTGTCACAGCGATCCTGGACGCTTGTGCGAACCTGCTGAACGAATACGACTACGACGACATCACGACCGCGCGCATCGTCGATGTGGCCGGAGTGCCCATTGGTTCCTTCTATCAGTACTTTCCCGACAAACGGTCCGTTGTGCACGCTCTGGCACTTCGCGGGATGGAGACCTATCTCCGCGAGGTCGAGGAGCTCTTCGCCACCGATCTGATCGCGGACACGTGGCGCGAGGCCATGGCCCAGGTCGTCGCCGTGTACACGCGCATGGTGGGCGAGGTGCCCGGCTTCGGACGGGTGCGGTTCAGCGACATGCTGGACAGCCACCGGCTCGATGCCAGCGTCGACCAGTACGAGCTGATGGCGGAACGGCTCGCCGAGATGTTCGTCAACCGGTTCGGCGCGCCCGGCGGCGCCCCGGTGGTGCTGACGTTCCGGATCGCCGTGCAGACCGCGGACGCGCTGTTCAAGCTGGCCGAACGGGTCGGCCCCGAGGACGGCGCGTACGTGGCCGGCACGGCGAACGAACTGCTCACGAGGGTGCTGCGACCAGTGCTCGACGAGCCCCAGGAGCGGACTCAGAGACCGTAGGCCTCGAGCATCCGCAGCCAGACCTCGCTGATCGTCGGGTACGAGGGCACCGCGTGCCACAACCGGTCCACGGTGACCTCGCCGACGATCGCGACCGTCGCCGAGTGCAGCAGCTCGGCCACGTCCTGACCGACGAACGTGACGCCGACCAGCGTCCGCGTCCGTTCGTCCACGACCATGCGCGTCTTCCCGCGGTACCCGTCCGCGTGCAGCGACGACCCGGCGACCGCGATGTCGAGGTCGACCACCTTCACGTCCCGGCCGGCCTTGCGCGCCTCCTCTGCGGTGTGCCCGACGAACGCCACCTCGGGGTCGGTGAACACCACCTGCGGCACCGCGACGTGATCCGCCCACGCCTGGCCCGCCGACCACTGCTTGGGCTCGAACCCTCGTGAGCGCTCCAGGATCGCCGTGCCGACCGCCCGCGCCTGGTACTTGCCCTGGTGCGTCAGCAACGCGCGCCCGGTGACGTCACCCGCCGCGTACAGCCACCGTCCGTCCACACCGGACACCAGGCCGGAGTCGTCGATGGTCAGCGGCTTGCCGTCCTTGGTCGCCGGCACGCGCCCGGTCGCGACGAGGATCTCCGATCCCTTCACGACCCTGCCGTCCTGCAACGTCAGCGCACCCGGCGCGATGGCCGACGCGCGGGCGCCCAGCAGCACCTCGACGCCGTCCTCCTGGAGGCCCTCGACGACCAGCGGCCCGACGAACTCCTCCAGCCGCGGCAACGGCCGGTCGCCGGACACCACGAGCGTCACCTTCGACCCGAGTCGCGCCCAGGCCTGCGCCATCTCGACACCGACGACGCCACCACCCAGCACCACCAGCGAGTCCGGCACCTCGCGCGCCGACGTGGCGTCACGCGATGTCCACACGGGAGTGTCGGCGATGCCTTCCAGCGGCGGCATCTTCGGCACGCTGCCGGTGCACACCACCACGGCCTGACGTGCGCGGTGAACCTCGTTCCCGACGGTGACCTCGCGTTCGCCGGTGACCTCGCCGTCGCCGCGGATGACCGTGATGTTCTCCGACTCGGCCCACTTGACCTGGCCGCTGTCGTCCCAGTTCGAGGTGAAGCCGGTGCGCCGCTCCAGCACCGCGGCGGGATCGAGCGATCCCGCGTTCACGCCCTGCACACGCCGGGCGGCCGCGAGTGCGTGACCGGGCCGCAGCAGCGCCTTCGACGGCATGCACGCCCAGTACGAACACTCGCCGCCGACCAGCTCCTTCTCGATCATGGCGGTGGACAGGCCACCGGCGGCCGTCCGCCACGCCACGTTCTCACCTACGGGGCCACCACCGATGACGATGACGTCGAAGTCCATGCGGCCCACAGTAGGCGTGATCTAAGGCAGCCACACGAGGCAGAACGGATGCCCGACGGGGTCCGCGTAGACCCGGAACGTGTCGTCGTTGTCCTTCTTCACCAGCCGCGCACCGAGCTCCAGCACCTTCGGTTCCGCCTCCTCGACGTCCTCGACCAGCACGTCGAGGTGGAACTGCTGCGAGCCGTGCGGGTCGGGGAACGCAGGCGGCCGGTAGTCGCCGGAACGCTGGAACGCCAGCCGCGTGCCGTTCGCGACGATCACCACCCAGGTCTCGTCACCGCCCGCCTGGCGTTCGGCGCCGAGCAGCTTCTCGTAGAACGACGCCAGCTCGGCGGGATCAGGACAGTCGAGCACCACAGAGCGAAGTTGTCCGATCATGCCTCCACCTTCTAACGGGTGGCGGGCAGCCGCAACGCCTGCTTGGCGACGGGGTCGAGCGACTGGTCGCCCGCACCGCCGGACCACACCACGAACGCCAGTTGCACGTGGCTACCCTTCAGCCTGCTCGCGAACGCCGCGTTCTCCAGCGGTTTGCCGTCGAGCCCGTTCACCCCGCCCGAACCCGGCTGGGCGACGACCGAGTGCAACGCCTTCGCGCTCGGCGCGTCCAACAGGTCCAGGTCCACGACCATGACGCTCGCCTGCTTGTCCTTGACCGTCGTCTCGTAGGTGGCGCGCAGGACCTCGCCGCACTCGTTCGCGATCAGCCACGCCTTGACGTCGCCGAACGCCGGTGCCTGGCAGTCCTTGTCCTTCTTCATCTCCTTCGGCACGAACGTCGTGCCGTCGACGACCACCGTCGTGGGCTGCGTCGTCGACGGTGCCGGCGTCGCGTCGGCCGGCTTGTCGTCGCCGGGCAGCGCGACCAGCAGCCACGCGAGCAGGATCAGCGCGACCAGCGCGCCCGCCGTCACGTAGAGCCAGGGCAAGCGTTTGCGCGGCACGAGCGGCTTGGCGTTGACCTTCGGGATGAGCATCGTGCTGGCCGACGCGAGGTCGGGGGAGACCGCGTCGCTGAAGCCCTCGGCGAGCAGTGACCGCGCCTCCGGTGGCGTGCCGGTGTTCTGCAGGATCGCGAGGAGCTTCACCGCGTGGTCCGCCGTGCACGGCACCGTCGACGTCGCGAGCTCGCGGGCCGCGGAGAGCACAGTGGACGGTTTGGGGTGCAGCACCCGCACGCCGCGGTTGAGGTCGACCGTCGGCTGCACGACCTGGCTCACGAACGGGCCGACCGCCACGACCGTGCTGACCGGCAACGGTTCCGCGCGCATCGCCTGGATCCGTTGCGCCACGGCGGTCGCGGCCGCCACGGCCTCTGTCGCCGGGTTCGGCGCGCCGTCCTGGGAGACCAGGGGCCAGCCGTCGATCTTCCACTGGCCGCCGAGCGGGGCCTCGAGCTTCACCGCGGGGTCGGGCAGGTCGACGCCGACGATCACCAGAACACCCTTGGGCAGCACGACGATCGCGTCGAGCGGCACCGGGCAGTCGGGTGGTTGCACGCCGGTCAGCGCGACGCCGCCGAGAACCTCCGCACCCGCGCCGCACGCCGTGAGGGCGGCACGGACGTCCGCCCCAATGGCCGAGGGTTCAGCGCCCAGACGGATCAGCCGCACGAGACCACACCTTTCCGCACGGGGGGACACGGTAGCGGTCCGGGGTCGGTCAACCGCACCCAGTCGAGACGTTGCGTGACACCCGTCACCGATAAGTGGATCACTCGTTAGTTGGATTGCCTGCCTATGTTCACGGAGGGTCCATGTTCAAACGCGCCGCCCTGCTCGCTGTAGTGCTCGTGGCCGCCTCTACCCCTGTCGGGGCCGCCCAGACGGCATCCACGGTGTACGTCCACGGCACTGATCTCACCTCCGCCGAGAGCGCGGTGGAGGCGGCCGGTCTGCAGAAGCTCACGAGCTTCCGCAAGATCGGCGTCGTAGCCGCACGCGGCACGTCGACACAGATCTCGTCCGCGCGCGCCGAGCCGGGCGTCACGAACGTCGAGATCGCGAAGCCCGCCAAGTTCCTGGGCTCCTCCGGCACCGTCGCCACGCGCAGCCGTGAGGCCCAGCAGGCGTCCGGGCTGACCGGAGCCGGCGTCTCGGTCGCGGTGATCGACTCCGGGGTGGACCCGACGCACCCGGCGTTCGCCGGCGGCAAGATCGTCCGCAACCTGAAGAGCCTGTGCGCCGCCGACGGATCCACCGACACCAGCTGCATCGTGCCGGTCCCGAACTTCGTCGACACCGACACGACCTCGCTGGGTGGCCACGGCACGCACGTCACCGGCATCGCGATCGGCACCCCGTACCAGCTCGCCGACGGCACGCAGGTCGGCGGTTCGGCACCGGGAGCGAAGGGCGTCGTGATCTCGACGGGTGCGGCGATCCTCATCCTCGGCGCGGACGCCGCGCTGAACTGGGTGCTGGAGAACCACAACGCCCCGTGCGGCGCCGGTGTGCCCGCCGCGACGTGCCCGCCGATCAAGGTCATCAACAACTCCTATGGTCCATCTGGCGGCGGTGCGTTCGACCCTGCGTCGGTGACGGTCAAGCTGCAGCGTCAGCTCGTCGCCGAGGGCGTCGTCGTGGTGTGGGCGAACGGCAACGACGGCGGCGACGGCACGACGAACCTGTCCAACCCGCCCGGTCAGGACCAGACGCCCGGCGTCATCTCGGTGGCGTCCTACAACGACCAGGGCACCGGAACCAGGGACGGCGCGCTGTCCGACTTCTCCTCGCGCGGCCTCGCGTCGAACTCGGCCACGTGGCCCGACATCTCGGCGCCCGGTGAGAACATCGTGTCGGCCTGCCGCCTGTACCTGCCGATCTGCTCGACCGGCCTGAAGCCGCAGAACGGCCCCGGCCTGCTCGATCTCGGCACGTACAACACGATCAGCGGCACGTCGATGGCGGCTCCGCAGATCGCCGGCATCGTCGCACAGTTGTTCGGGGCCAAGCCTTCCGCGACGCCCGCCGACATCGAGCGCGCGCTCAAGTCGACGGCCCACAAGTACGGCACCGGGTACACGCCGGTCGGCCCCTACACCTCGTCGTTCGACAAGGGCACGGGTCTGGTCGACGTCGTCGCCGCGGTAAACGCTCTGTAGATCACGATCACGCATCACTCGGCCGGGGAGATCGGGACTTAAGACCTGTATCTGCCCCGGTCGGGTGATGATCGAGCTGGTTCTTATGGCGGACATGCCTCAAGTCGAGGCAGAATGCAGCAAGCGGGCTTTCACGGTGATCACCTCACTCGGCAAAGGCGTAGGGGAAGACGTCCCTCGTCGAGTAGCGGAGGTCAGCAGTGAGCACCCGTGGCAGCACCAGTGGCGTGGTCTACGTCCACTCGTCGCCGTCTGCGGTCTGTCCGCACGTCGAGTGGGCGATCTCGGGCACCCTCGGTGACCGAGTGGACCTCAGGTGGGCAGCGCAACCCGCGGCACCAGGCCAGTTGCGCGCTGAATGCGCATGGACCGGAGACGCCGGCACCGGCGCGAAACTCGTGGCTGCGCTGCGCGCGTGGCCAATGCTTCGTTTCGAGGTGACCGAGGAACCGTCCCCCGGTCAGGACGGCGAGCGCTTCTGCTTCGCTCCCGTTCTCGGGCTGTGGCACGCCCGCACGTCGGCCAACGGCGACATCGTGGTCAACGAGGATCAGCTCCGTGCTCTCGCAGCCAGATCCCGTGGTGGTGAGTCCTTCGCCCACGGCGTGGACGAGCTGCTCGGCGCGGCGTGGGACGACGCGCTGGAACCGTTCCGCCGCGCGGGAGACGGCGCGCCGGTGACCTGGTTGCACCGCGTTGGATGAGTCCTGAGTGGACCCCGCTACCGTTTGGGTAGCGGGGTTTCCTCGTGGTGCGTCGGATCCCAGGCCAGCATGAGCTGCCCGTACAGGGCCGAGGTCTTGAGCAGGTGCTCGTGGGCGCCCAGCAGCGGCTTGCCGCCGTCCATGACCAGCACCCGGTTCGCGCGCAACGCCGAGCTCAGCCGGTGCGCGATGACGACGAGAATTCCGTCCCTTCGGGCAAAAGCCCGTTCGACGCGGGCCTCCGCGGCGGGGTCGAGGTGTGAGGTCGCCTCGTCGAGGATCACGATGCTCGCGGACGTCACGTAGACCCTCGCGAGTGCCAGGAGCTGCGCCTCACCGGCGGAAAGTCCTTCGCCCGCGTGGCCGAGCGTCGCGTCCAGGCCGCCGAGCCTGTCCAGAAGTGGTTCGGCACCGACCTTTTTCACCGCGTCGGTGAGATCCTCGTCGGTCGCGCACGGCGCGAGCAGCGCCAGGTTCTCCCGCACGGTGCCGGTGAAGAGGTACGTCTCCTGTGGGATCAGCGCGATCGCGTGGTGCCTCACCGCGGGAACGACCTGGTCGACGGGGGCGCCGCCGAACAGGACGTGGCCGGAGTCCGGCGGCATCAGGCCGGTGAGCAGACTGGCCATTGTGGACTTGCCGATGCCGGACGGGCCGACCACGGCCAGGTGGTCGCCGGGCCGCAGGTCCAGCGACAGGCCGCGCACGACCGGTTCCGCGTCGGGACTCCAGCCGAACGTGACGTCCCGCAGCACGAACTCACCGTTGGACGGGACCGCCTCACCCGCGTCGCCGGTCGAACGCGGTGCGGCTTCCTGGAGTCGTTTGAGTGCGACCATCAGGCGCATCACCACGGTGCTGGTGGTGCGCGCCAGGCCGTGCAGCGCCGGGTTCACGCTGTTCGTCAGGTACACGACCGCCGCCAGCGCCGCGCCCGTGGTCAGCCGGCCGGAGGCGACGAGCGGAGGGGCGAACGCCACCAACAGCACGATCGGGGCGAAACCGCCGATCGCGATCACCGTGGCGCGCAACGAGTTCGCCCACGCGACGACGACGGTCGCCCTGGCCTGCTGGTCGACCTGGTCCGCGACGTCCCGCAGCGCTTCGGTCTCCGCGTGGCACGCCGCCACGTCGCGCAGCCCGCTGAGCACCGAGCCGGTGGCTTCCGCGGTGCGCTCGTCAGCCATCACCGCGTCGCGTTGCCGCTTGGCCAGCGAGGGCAACATGAGGGCGAACAACACCAGCGCGAGCAGGATCGGCGCCACCACGAGCCAGATGAGCGCGGTGGCCGTGGTCGCCAGACCGACGAGCGCGGCGACGGTCGTGACCAGCAGCGCGCGGGCCTGGATCAGCACGCCCGCGGTGGCGTCGCGGACGACCTCGACGTGCCGGGTGATCATCGCGACCGCGCTGGCGTCCGGCGTCCCGCGGTGGGACGGGTCGTCCAGCACACCGCTGACGATCCGGGTGACCAGCGCGTCGCGCATGGGTTCGACGACGCCGCCGAGGCGGGCGAACACCTGCCGCTGACCCAGGGCGCCCGCGACGGCGAGTCCGGCGAAGGCCAGCAGCCACAGCACACCGTTCGTCGGCTTGCCCGCGGCGAAGCCCTGGTCGACGGCGGTGCCGACGAGCCTGCCGCCGAAGAACGCCGGGATGCCCTCGAGCATCGACCAGCCGAGCAGGATCAGCACACCGCGACGGTGTCCTGCCAGCGTGGAGAGGTAGAAACGCATCACTCGCCCCCGGTGAACACGGCTCGGTAGTCGTCGTCGTCCCACAGCTCCCGGTGCGTTCCCGTGCCGCGCACCCTGCCGTTCTCCAGCCACACCACCAGGTCCGCCCGCGCCGCCGTCGCCGGGCGGTGGGTCACGACCACACGCGTCCTGCCGGACAGCGCCGTCGTGATCGCGGCGTCCACTTTGGCCTCGGTCACGGTGTCCAGGCTCGCGGTCGCGTCGTCCAGCACGAGCAGCTCCGGATCTCGCACGATCGCGCGCGCCAAGCCGATCCGTTGCGCCTCACCGCCGGACAGCGGTGCTTCGGCGACCGGCGTCTCGTAGCCCTGCGGCAAACGGATCAGCACGTCGTGCACCTGCGCCGCGACGGCCGCGTCCCGCACCTCGATCGCGCCGGAATCCGTTCCATAGCCGATGGAACGGCCGATCGTCGTGCCCAGCAGCGCCGGACGTTCGAACGCGTACCCGACCTCGCCGTCGCGCAGCACCTCGCCGGAGTCCACAGCGGACAGTCCGCCGAGCACGGCGGCCAGCGTCGACTTGCCCGCGCCGGAGCTGCCGACGACCGCGCAGAAGGCGCCCGCGGGAACCACGAGGTCGACGTCGTGCAGCGCGCCCTCGACGGTGACGCCGCGCAGTTCCAGCGCGGCACCGTGCCGGGGAGCCGCGACGGCAGGACGTCCGGTGATCGGGGTGTCCAGGACCTCGGCGATCCTGGTCGCCGACGCACGGGTGCGTTCCAGCACGGTGAGCTGGGGCAGCTGGCCGACGATGCCCATGCCGAGCGCGGTGTAGCCGAGCGCCGCGAGCACGTCACCGGCGGTCAGCCTGCCTTCGAGGATGCCGAAACCGGCGGCGACCAGCACGGCCAGCTCGACGGCCGGCAGCAGCAGACCCGCTCGCCACATCATCTTCGCCTGCGTGCGCCACATGCCCGCGCCCGCCGCGGCCAGCCGGGGGAGCGGGTGCAGCACCCGTCCGGCCTCGCGGCCCGCGATGCCCGCCGCGGCGATCGTGCGCTTGCCGGACACCGCGTCGAGCAGGCGGGCCGAGATCTCACCGGAGACCTGCTGGTAGGCCAGCACGTCGTCGGCGGTGAGCTGCATGTGCGTGCGGACCAGCAGCATCGCCAGCGGCACGCTCACCGCGAACACCGCGGCGAGCCGCCAGTCCAGCAACGCGAGGGCGACGATCGAACCGGCCGAGGACACCACGGTGATGATCAGCGACATCAGCGTGACCACGACGCTGCCCGCGTTGCCGCAGTCGCCGGTCACCCTGCTCACCGCGTCACCGGCGGCGAACGGGGACGGATGGCCGAGCGCGAGCAGGTGCCGGGAGAGTTTTTTGCGCAGCCACGCGGTCGCGCGGGAGGTGATGCTCGCGGCGAGCACGATGCCGATGGCGTCACCGACGATCTCGGTGGCCGCGAGCAGGAGCAGCCACAGGACCGTGACCAGCACGAACTTTCCGCTCAACGCCATGTCCACGGCGCTGGCGAGCGCCGTGGGGATCAGCAGGCCGCCGGTGGTCGCCACGGCGGCGTTGAGGAGCAGGAGCCACGGGCGGAAGTCGCGCCGGACCGCGGAGAACAGCAGGACGTCACCGGGTTTGGCCATCGGCTGTTCCTCCGGAGGTCGTGAGGGCGCATCATGAGCGAGGGCCCGACAGCTGGCCGGCTGCCGGGCCCTGCAGTTGGCGGGTGAGCGGCATACTTCGCCTATGCCGCTCACTCACCGCGGTGTTTCAGTTGAGGCGATGTCAGCAGGCCAGCAGGCTGACGGTGGAGTGCGAGCACGGGAGCAGCAGCGACGCGTTGGACGCGGTCGTGGAGCCGCCACCGCCGCCGCCACCCGACGCCATCGCGTTGCTCGGGGCCTCGGGGGTGTCCAGGTCCTGCATGTCAAGGATGAAACCCATGACAGTCTCCTTCTTCGAGGGATCTTTCGGGGTTACTGCTACCGGTCCTGGAGGACCGGGGTCTGGGTCCTTCCCAGGAAGGGAAGGGGTGGACGTTCGTCCACTGTGGACGCGATGGCGAGCAGGACGCCCGCACCGCCGGTGTTGAGGTCCATCGACAGCCGTCGCAGCTGGACGCCGGGGAACGCGAGCCCGCCGCCGTAGCGCACGGCGTGCCACCCCAGCGCGGTGAGGTGTTGCCCGACGGCGCGGTCGAGCCGTTCGTCCGGTGCGTGCCTGTTCGCGTGGGCCAGCGTGGCCATCAGTCCGGCCCGGCCGAGTGTGAACGCGGGCTGGATGACGAACTCGCCGGTGCAGCCGCTGAGCAGGCCCGGAAGCTTCTCGACGCACGGCCGGTCCGGTGCGACCGCGGCGAACTCGGTGAGCACCAGCGCGATGCCGGCACCGCCGATGCCGACGTACGGCAGCGAGCGGAAGGTGCCGTCGCGGACCTGCAACGAGCCGTCCAGCGCCACCATCGTCTCGGCGAGGTCGCGTTCGAGCGCCTGCTCGGACAGCCGCAGCCAGCGTCGTTCCTCGGTGTGCTCGAACATCCGCAGGAAGAACAACGCGGGACCCGACCAGCCGTGCAGCAGGCCTGCCTTGGCCTTGTCGCCCGGCGGGGGCACGTCGGCGAGCTGCTTCGCGAGCCGATCGGCGAGGGCTTCCGCCTGCGCCGCGTACCCGTCGTCGTGCCGGGTGTCCGCGAAGTGCAGCAGGTTGAGACCGATGCCGGACAGGCCGGCGCTCAGCCCGTGGTCCTGGGTGGAAGGGAGCAACGCCGCGTAGCTCTCGACGATCTCGGACGCGATGTCGTGGTGCCCGAAGTTCTCCAGCACGTGCGCGATGCCGTGCGCGCCGACGAAGAAACCGGGCTGCTTGGGCGGATCCCGGCGCAGCGCGTCGATCAGCCAGTCCTCGTGCTCCGGGAAACGACCCTCGCCCGCGACGTCGAGCGCGTGCAGCACACCGGCCGCGCCGAACCCGAAGCCCGCGCCCCCGACCTCGAACTGCTCGATGTCGCCGGGGAAGAGCCGGTCCTGCCGTTGCGGCGTCGCGCTGTGCAGGATCGCCGTGGCGATCTCCTTGCGCACCACCGTCCAGTCGGGTTCCGGGTCGTCGAAGGCCGTGAACGCGGGGTCGGACGGCGGGTCGACGCGCGGCGTGAGGACGTCCGCGATCGACTGGCAGAACTCGTCGGTGAGTCCGAAACGCCGCTGGATCACGTGCAGGTGCTGGCCGAGCTTCGCCGGGGAGAGTTCCAGCACCGCGTTGAGCGGCAGGAAGATCCACAGCTTGAGCGCGGCGAGCGGGTAGGAGTCGATCTCGAAGCCCTCGCGGTCCTGCGGTGCCTGGAATCCCGGTGCGCCGAGCGTGGGGCGGTGGACGTCGTCGATCGTGGACGACAGCTCGAAGTCGATGAGCGAGACCTCGTCGTTGTCGTCGACCAGGATGTTGAGCGTGTGCAGGTCGCCGAACACGACCCCGCGCTCGTGCACCCTCGTGATCAGGGCTTCGATCCGGTCGATCAACGCCAGCGCCCGCGGCCGGTACTCGGCCAGCTGCTCGTCGGTGACTTCCTTGTGCGTCAACGGGTAGTTGTGGCCGAGCCACTGCCCGAGCGAACGCCCCGGCACGAACTCCATGGCCACGAACAGGTGCTCCCACTCGGTGAAGCGGTCGTACACCTCCGGCACGCCCTCGACGCCGGCGAGCCGCGTGAGGATCTCGTACTCGCGCTCCAGCCGTGCCACGGCGTCGCGTCCCTCGCGGTCGAGACCGGCGTGCGGCCGCGCCTCCTTGAGCACGACCTCCTCGCCGTCGCTCTTGCGGGTGGCCAGGTAGACGCCGCCACCGTTGGAGAAGTGCAGCGAACTCTTGATCTGGTAAGGGAACTCGGCCGGGTCGCCGGCGTTGCGCTCGGCCAGGTGCGGCGCGAGGAACTCGGGCAGCTCGATCCAGTCCGGCACGCTGAAGACCGGCTTGCGCTTGTCGGGGACGAGCTCGCCGTCCGGGCCCTCGATCGCGAGCACCTGCTGCCCGTCCACCTCGAGCCACTGCTCGGAGAACCCGCCGTAGCGCACGTAGAGCGGTCCCTTGCCGTACCGCAGGTCGCTGAGGATGTAGGCGCCGTGCTCGCCGTCGAGGAGCGCCGCGAGCTCGGTGACGATGCTCTGCAGCTGCTCGGTGCTCCGCGGGTAGATCGTGATCAGCTTGCCGCTGCCCTCACGGGGCGCGTACTTGGAGTTGCGGGCGAGCACGATCGAGACGGTCCGCAGGTATTTGAACGGGATGCGCCGTTCGGTGCAGTAGTCGTACGTCGCCTTGAGGACCTTTCCGGCGTTGTCCAGACCCGCCGAGACGTGCACCTTCCAGCCCTGCTTGGGCAGTTGCACTCCCCGGGGGTGCAGGTGCCGCCAGACGTTGCGCTCGGCCTGCACCCAACCGGCGGGCAGAGGCGGCAGCTCACGCGAATAGTCGTCCCCCGGGAGGTCGCTTTCGGTGCTGCTCTGCAGATCGTAGAACCGTCGATCTGCGAAGCAGAACGCCTCGTATCTGAGGTCCACCGAATTCCCTCCTCAACCGTTTTGCGTTTTCTTGGACGCCGCATATTCCCGCACAATTCGGCGCCTATGGCCAATCCGCCGTTCGAGTCATATGGGTAGCCCGTTCGTGGTCAAATGAGGGCTGGTTACCGGCGCGTATGTCACTGCTTGTGATGAGGTTTGGGGCCATCTCACCCGGCTGCGAGGTTTGCTGAGTGGTGAGTCAGTCCACCCGTCTTGGGCTTTTGCTAAACGACACTGTATCGTTCTGGATGTGCCCCGGCCTGTGAGCTGCGCTATTCCAAGCGGATCTTGACGTATAGTTAGGGGGTAACAACCGTCGTATACGCGCTGTGTTGAGTAGTCTTTCCGAGTGAAGCCGTCATTGGGTTCCAATGCGTGTTTAGTGCGGCCGATCGGCGGTACGGGCTCACCTGAACGAACCTATTCGTAGGATGAGATTGCCGCTCAACCTATTATGTAGCAGTCATTGTCTTGCTACATGCAACTTGCAGTATTGGTGTTTAATGTAGTCTTTCGGGTGAAATTCGACTTTCGATGTAACAGGACACGTTTTGTGAGCGGTCCTCTGCTGCCCGACGCGTCGTGCGGCTAGGCTGCGTGCGTGGGGAGCGTGGCGAGCCGCTGGCTGGTGCCGGCCGTGGTTGTGATCACCGGTGCCGCGGTGGCGGCCGGGATGGTGGGGCGGACCGTGTACTCGCGGCCGGCCGAGGCGAAGGGGGCGCCGGCTGTTCCGTCCTCGTCCGTCGCCGGGCCGTTGCCGGGGTCTGCCGAGGTGCGGTTGAGTCCGGACTCGTTCACGCATCCGGACCGGACTTCGGTGCAGACGGTGCTGCAGAAGTACTTCGACTCGATCAACGACCGGGATTTTTCGGCTTGGCGGGCTGTTGTGTCGGCTCGGCGGGGGTCGGCTACCGGGGAAGCTGCTTGGGTTTCCTCGTACGAGACCACTCGGGATGGTGGGGTGGTGGTGCAGCGGATCGAGTCCGATGTGGTTGCTCGGCGGTTGCGGGTGTTGATCTCGTTCGTGTCCACTCAGGAGGTTTCGAAGGCTCCTGTTGCGTTGCCGGAGACGTGTATTCGGTGGCGGGTGGTGTATGTGATGGTGTGGGAGGACGGGGAGTTGAAGGTGGACGAGGCGCCGGAGAACCGGAATCCGCAGATGTCTCGGTGTTGAGGTTGCCCGTTCGGGTTCCCCTGCCTTCGACGGGTTGTGCAGTGGTCACCTTGCCGTGTCCGGTTCCTGTTTCAAGCTTGGGGCTCTGCCCTTACCCAGCCAATCTGATCAAAGACCGGCCAGCGCCGTGGGCGGGTTGATGGCACGCCTGGTGCGTTGGGCGGCTGCGCGTTGCGTAGGGCGTGCGGTTCGGGTGGGTTGGTCCCGTCCCAAGTCGAGCCAGGAGCTGGTCACACCCGAGGGGAGAGGTCAAGTCGCGAAAAGCGTGCGACTTGACCTCTCCCCTCGGGCGCGACAAGAGCTGTGGCACGACTCGTGACGGGACCAACCCACCGGAACCCCACGCAAAGTGCTGGCTCGGCTGCGCCTTCGCGTCGGCTCGCCTGCGGCATCGCGTGTGATCATTTTCCCTCCCCGCCTCCCCGCCTCCCCGCCTCCCCGCCTCCCCGCCTCCCCGCCCTTCCTGCTCCCCCGCGAAGCACAACGCCCCGGTCCGCTGTCGCGGGCCGGGGCGTGTGGGTGGTGCTGGGTGTGGCTAGGCCGGGGTGAAGGCCAGGGCCACGTTGTGGCCGCCGAAGCCGAACGAGTCGTTCACCGCGGCTTCCAGCTTGATCTTGCGTGGTTCGCCTGCCACCACGTCCAGCGTCACGGCCGGGTCCAGGTTCTCCAGGTTCAGAGTCTGGGGGACGATGCCGTCGCGGATGGACAGGACGGTGACGATGGCTTCGACCGCGCCTGCTGCGCCCAGGAGGTGGCCCAGGGCGCCCTTCGGGGCGGTCAGGACCGGGTGGTCGCCGATCGCCTTGCGGATTGCCACGGTTTCCGCGACGTCGCCCACCGGGGTGGAGGTGGCGTGGCAGTTCACGTGGCCCACGTCGGCCGGGTCGATTCCGCCTGAGCGCAGGGAAGCTGCGATCGCGCGGGACTGGCCCACGCCCTCGGGGTCGGGGGCGGTGATGTGGTAGCCGTCGGCGCTCGTGCCGATGCCTGCCAGGCGGCCGTAGATCTTGGCGCCCCTGGCTTCTGCGAACTCACGGCGTTCCAGGACCATGACTCCCGCGCCTTCGCCCAGGACGAAGCCGTCGCGGGCCGTGTCGAACGGTCGCGAGGCCTTTTCCGGCTCGTCGTTGCGGGTGCTCATGGTGCGGGCCTGCGAGAAGCCCGCCACCGGGATTGCCGTGATGCACGCTTCGGCGCCGCCTGCCACGACCACGTCGGCTTCGCCGGACATGATCATGCGGTAGGCCCACGCGATGGCCTCCGCGCCTGACGCGCAGGCGGAGACCGGGGCGTGGACGCCTGCCTGGGCCTTGAGTTCCAGGCCCACGTGGGCTGCCGGGCCGTTCGGCATGAGCATCGGGACGGTCAGGGGCGACACCTTGCGCAGGCCCTGCTGTTCCAGGAGGTCGTCCTGGGTCAGGAGGGTGATCGCGCCGCCGATGCCCGTGCCGATGATCACGGCCAGGCGCTGGCGGTCGACGGTGTCGTCGTTGTGGCCGGCGTCCGCCCACGCCTGGCGGGACGCCACGATGGCGACCTGCTCGGAGCGGTCCAGGCGCCGTGCTTCGACTCGGGGGAGCACCTCGGTCGGGTCGACGACGAGCTGTGACGCGATCTTGACCGGCAGGTCGTACTTCTCGACCCAGTCGTGGGTCAGGGGGCGGACCCCGGATTTGCCGGCCAGGAGCGCGTCCCAGGTCGACGTGACGTCACCGCCGAGCGGGGTGGTGGCACCCAGCCCGGTGATGACGACCTCGATGCCGGAAGTCACTTGTTGCTGGTGATGTAGTTCACCGCGTCACCAACGGTCTTGAGGTTCGCCAGCTCGTCGTCCGGGATCTTCACGCCGAACTTGTCCTCAGCCTGGACGGCGATCTCGACCATCGACAGCGAGTCGATGTCGAGGTCGTCCACGAAGGACTTCTCAGCGGTGACGTCGTCGGCGGCCACACCGGCGACCTCTTCGACGATCTCGGCAAGACCGGACAGGACGTTGTCGCTCACTGAAGTTCCCTTTCGATTGAAACGATGGAAAAACCGGGGGCACTCACGGGCACCGGACCACCTGTCCCGCGTAGGACAGGCCTGCGCCGAAACCGACCATCAGCACCACGTCTCCACTGGAGATCTCGCCCGTCGCCCTCATGTGGTCCAGTGCCATGGGGATCGAGGCCGAGGAGGTGTTGCCGGATTCGACGATGTCTCGAGCGACCTTCAGGTCCTCGCGCGCACCATTGTTCCGCAGGCGCTTGGCGATCGCTTCGATGATCCGCAAGTTTGCCTGGTGCGGGGCGAACACGTCCACTTCGGACAGTTCGACACCCGCGAGTTCGGCGGCGCGGATCGCGACGGGCGCGATCTGGGTCGTCGCCCAGCGGAAGACCGTCTGGCCTTCCTGGTGGATGAAGGAGTCGCGGTCGGTGATGGAGATGACCTCCGCCATGTCACCGGCCGAGCCCCACGCGACGGGACCGATCTGGTTGTCGTCGCTGGCGCCGATCACGACGGCACCCGCGCCGTCCGCGAAGATGATCGCGGTCGAGCGGTCGTCCTGGTCGGTCCAGTCGGTGAGTTTCTCCGAGCCGATCACCAGGACGTTCTTGGCGGTACCGGCGCGGACCAGGTCTGCGCCGGTCGCGACGGCGTAGCAGAAGCCCGCGCACGCGGCGTTGAGGTCGAACGCCGGTGCCGCTTTCACGCCGATCTTGTCGGCGACCTGGGCGGCGGCGTTCGGGATCGTCGACGGCATGGTGCACGTCGCGACGATCACGGCACCGATGTCGCCGGGAGCGAGGCCCGCGTCCGCGATCGCCTTGACGCCCGCGATGACAGCCATCTCGACGACGCCCTCGTCCTTGGCCGCGATGCGCCGGTTCGCGATGCCGACCCGGTCGCGGATCCACTCGTCGGACGTGTCCATGCGAGCGGCGAGGTCGTGGTTGCTCACCACGGTCTCGGGCTGGTAGCTGCCGAGGCCGATGATGCGGCTACCCGCGGATGCCTGCGGGGCCTGAAAGGTCGTCACTGAGTGGCTCCAACGGTGTCGAAGAGCTCCGCGACCTTCTCCAGCTGGTCGGGGGTCTTCAGGGCGAGGGTGGCGGTGCCCTTCATGGCACGCTTGGCGAGACCCGTCAGCACGCCGGCGGGCGGCAGCTCGACCGAGCCGGCGATGCCCTTCTCGACGAGGGTGGCCTGGCACAGGTCCCAGCGGACGGGGCTCGTGACCTGGGAGACCAGGCGCCGCAGCACCTCGGCGCCCTCGGTGACGACCTGACCGTCCTTGTTGGACACCAGCGGCAGCGACGGGTCGTGCGTGATGACTTCGGCGGCACGCGCGCGCACCGCCTCTTCGGCGGGCGCCATGTACTTGGTGTGGAACGCGCCCGCGACGGCCAGCTTGCGGATCTTCGCCGGGCCGGGAGGGTTCTCCACGAGCGCGTCGAGCGCGGAGTGCGGACCGGCGGCGACGATCTGGCCGGCGCCGTTGCGGTTGGCGGGCACGAGCCCGAGCTCCTCCAGGCGCGCGAGCACCTCCTGCTCGTCGCCACCGAGCACCGCGGCCATGCCGGTCGGCTCCAGGGCACACGCCTCGGCCATCGCGGCACCGCGCACGGCGGCCAGCGCGACGGCGTCGTCGGCGCTGATGACACCCGCGACCGCGGCGGCGGCGAGCTCGCCGACCGAGTGACCGCCGACGAACACGGCGGAGGGCAGTTCGACGCGCTTGCGCAGCTCACCGAACGCGAGCACGGCGAGAGCCACGACGAGGGGCTGGGTGATCGCGGTGTCGACGATCTCGTCGGCCTCCGCGGTGGTGCCGAGACGCACCAGGTCGAGGCCCGTGATCTCGGACCACGTGCGCACCTGCTTCTCCGCCCCCTCCAGTTCGAGCCAGGGGGTGAGCATGCCGGGCGTCTGGGACCCTTGTCCGGGCGCGAGGAGTGCGATCACGCCGATTACTAAAGCTGGTGAACCCGCCGGTACCCCATGTCGTGAAGAACGAAGTACGGCGATCGTATTTGTAGAGACCCTACAAAAGTGTCGCGCAGGTGAACCAGCCGCGACGTAACCGCAGCTCAGCGGCCGGTCAGGTCGTTTGGCTCTCACCCTAACGGATGTGTGCGAAGTCCGTCACAGATCGTTCGCTACCACAGGCCCCGTGCGCGAGCAAGGCGTCCTACAGACAAAGCGACGCGAAGCACAAGCGCGTCTCGAGCGTCATGTGCATTTCTTCCCGTCATTTCCTGAACGCGCCGAAGGCGATATCTGACCGTGTTCGGGTGCACGAACAGCCTTTTCGCGCACGTCTCCAGCACGCCGCCGACCTCCAGGAACGCGTCCACGGTCTCCAGCAGCGCGCCCCCGGCGTCCTCCAGCGGCCGCGCGACCCGGTCGACCAGCTGCCACTCGGCCTCTGGGTCACCGGCGAGCGCCCGTTCCGGCAGCAGGTCGAGGGACCGGACGGGCCTGGGCGCCGCCGGCCAGCCGACGACCGCGCGCAGCCCGCTCAACGCGTCGCTGGCGCTGCGGTGCGCCTCCGAAAGGCTCGACACCGTCGGTCCCGCCACCACGGGCCCCTCGCCGAAGCCCTCGGCGATGCGGCCGAGCACGTCCTCGCCGGTCTCGGTCGGCCCGCCCAGCACGACCACGAGCCGGGAGCCCTGGATCGACAGCAGCACCGGCCGTCCCGCGCGGGTGGCCTTGCTGCGCACCAGGTAGTTGATGCCCTGCGGGTCCTCGCTGCCGGGGTTGCCGACCAGCACGGTCGCCTCCAGCGCGGGGTCCCAGCCCAGTGCCGCGGCCCTGCTGAGCAGCGACTCCTCGGGGTCGCCGCGCACGATGCCGTCCACGACCAGCGCTTCGAGCCGGGCGTCCCACGCGCCGCGCGCCTCGGCCGCCGCCGCGTACGACGTGGCCGCGGAGAAGGCGATCTCCCGGCCGTACCGCAGCACGCCCTCCATCAGCAGCGCGCGTTCGGCCTCGTCCGCCGCCATCGCCGGCATCTGGTCCTCGAAGTGCTCCAGCGCGATCCGGACGAGCTCGACGGTCTGCCGCAGGCTCACCCAGCGGGAGATGTCCTTGGGGGCGCTGCGGAACGCGTCCGCGGTGAGCCGGATCGCCTGCTGCCGGTCGTGCAGCCACTCGACGAACCCCGCCACGCCGTTCTGGATCAGCAGCAGCACGCTCGCGCGCTGGTCGGCGGGCATCCGCGCGAACCACGGCAGCCGCTGTTCCATCGCGGCCACACTCGCCGTGGCGAGCGAGCCCGACGCGCGCTCGATCTTGCGCATCGTGCGGGCGGAGAGGGTGGGCGGGTGCTCCTCCTTCGCCTGGGCTGCCTTCGTCATACCCGCAGCTTAAGGCTCTGGAGGTGACATCACCGGGACGGGTGACAGAACCGATGAAGCCGTTTGAACGGCCATACCTTCGGGCAGCAGAGGTCTTTTCGTGCGGCGCGGAGGTTTTCGTCTTGCCCAGGTTCCTGTCGTTCGTCCTCGGCGTGATCGCGCTCACCGCCACGGGCGTGAGCGCGTCGGCCGATCCTCCGGATCCCCTCGCCGAGTACCACGCCCAGCCGGTCAAGTGGGCGCAGTGCAGCGGGAAGCTCGCCGAGCTGGAGTGCGCCACGCTCGTCGCGCCGCTCGACTACGCCAAGCCGGCCGGCGACCGGATCAACCTGACGATCAGCCGCAAGAAGGCCGCGGCGCAGGACCGCAGGCGCGGCGTGCTGTTCACCAATCCGGGTGGACCTGGCGGCTCGGGTCTGGGCCTGCCGCTGTTCCTCGCCAAGTCCGAGCTCGCGCAGGTCTACGACGTGATCGGCATCGACCCGCGCGGTGTCGGCGGCTCGACGGCGCTGAACTGCCGTGCCGCGCCCGCGATCGCCGAGCCGGACTCCCGGCCCGCGGACGGCGAGTTCGGCAAGTGGGCGGCCGAGGCGCGTGAGGCGGAGGAGGCGTGCCAGAAGTCGGCCGGCGGGATCCGGCAGTTCGTCAGCACCGCCAACACCGCCCGCGACATGGACGTCGTGCGGGCCGTGCTGGGCGAAGCGAAGATCAACTATCTGGGCTACTCCTACGGCACGTACCTGGGCGCGGTGTACGGAACGCTGTTCCCGAACCGGCTCGACCGCAGCGTCCTCGACTCCGCCGTGCACCCCGAGTGGATCTGGCACGAGCAGTTCCGCCAGCAGGCCGTGGCGTACCGGCGCGGGGTCGAGGCGTGGGCGTCGTGGGTGGGGGAGCGCAACGAGAAGTTCGCGCTGGGCAAGTCGCGGGACGAGGTGCTGGCCGAGCTGGAGAAGGTCGCCGCGAAGCTGCACACCACGCCGATCGGTGAGCACAACCGCTCTTCCTTCGACGGCGCGGTGGGGGTCGGCTCCCGCTACCGTCCACTGTGGTCCGACCTGGCGTCGATCGTGGTCAAGCTGAGGTCGGGCGAGAAGCCGGAGAACACCGAGGGCGCCAAGGCGGGGCAGGTGCTCGCGAAGACCGGTCTCGACGAGCTGCGGTCCGGTGTGTTCGACACGGTCACCTGCGAGTCGGACTGGCCGACGGACCTGCACGTCTACTACGAGGACATGCGCACGTTCCGCGAGCGCTACCCGTTCGGCTTCGGCATCGTGCGGGCGGCACCGATGACGTGCACGTTCCGGTCGTTCACCCCGCCGGAGCCGCCCGTTCGGATCGCCCGCAACGGCTACCCGGTCGGCGTCGTCGTGCAGTCCGAGGGCGACACGCAGACCCAGTACGCGAGCGGCCCGGCGATGGCGGAACGGCTCGGCCACAACCTGATCACCGTCGTCGACGAGGGCAAGCACGGCCTCTACAACGGCGGCAACTCCTGCGTCGACGGGAAGGTCAACCGGTACCTGATCGACGGGGCGCTGCCGGGCAGCAGTTCCGAGTGCACCGGCGACCCGCGGCCGGACGTGCCGAAGGACGGTCAGGGCGGGGCGGCACCGGCGTTGTCCGCGGACCGGATGCAGACGTACCTCGACGGGCGCGGGCTGTCGGCGAGGCCGTAGAAATGTGGAAGAGCCCGCCACGGAGCGTGGCGGGCTCTTCCCTCTCCCCGGTCCCCACCGGTGGTTCCACTCTGGACTGTATTGAGACAAAAATCCACGTCAGCCACCCTTTCGTGTCACAGTGTCGAAGTTGTGGCGCGGTGTGATCCACGAAACGATCAACTCGTCGGATCTTCACTCACCGCAACTTTGTTCTAGGAGGGCCCGTGGGCTCGCAAATCACCGAGGGCCTGGGCCAGGCGTGGGCGATGGTGGCCACGTTCGTGCCGAAGCTGCTCGGCTTCCTGCTCGTTCTGGTCATCGGCTGGTTCATCGCCAAGGCCCTCGCCAAGGGTGTCCAGTTCCTGCTCAAGCGCATCGGCTTCGAGCGGCTCGTCGAGCGGTCTGGCCTCAACGGCGCGATGCGGCAGTCGTCGATGGACGCCACCGGCCTGATCGCCAAGATCGTCTACTACTTCGTGCTGCTGATCGCGCTGCAGCTGGCGTTCGGCGTGTTCGGCGCGTCGAACCCGGTCAGCACGTTGCTCAACGAGGTCATCGCGTACCTGCCGCGCATCGTCGTGGCGCTGGTGCTCGTGATCGTCGCCTCGGCGATCGGCACGGCGCTCAAGGGCCTCGTGACCGGCGCGCTGGGCCAGCGCTCGTACACGAAGATCATGGGCAACATCACCTACGGCTTCGTGATGGCGCTCGGTGTCATCGCGGCCCTCAACCAGCTGGGCATCGCCATCTCGGTGACCATGCCGGTGCTGGTCGCCGTGCTCGCCACGGTCGCCGGCGTGATCATCATCGGCGTGGGCGGCGGCCTGGTCCGCCCGATGCAGTCGCGCTGGGAGGGCTGGCTGAACCGCGTGCAGGACGAGGCCGCGGCCACCCGGTCGCCGATGCCGCGCGCGTCCCAGGAGATGCCGGCGAACGTGGGCGGTCGCATGGGTGACGCCCCGACGCCGCCGTCGGGCACGCGGATGTCCGACCGGTAGTTCTCGTCTCGTCGAAGGGGCCCTGTGCGCAGGGCCCCTTCTTCGTTTTGAGGCGGTTCTCCAGTTGCGGTCCACCACCGGCGGGGAGTCTCGGATCCACGTGACAGTCGGTGGAGGAGACGTTCCATGAAGGCCCTGGTGCTGTCCGGAGGCGCGGGAACACGCCTACGACCTTTCAGCTATTCGATGCCGAAACAACTGATCCCGATCGCGAACAAGCCGGTGCTCGAGTACGTGGTGGGGAACCTGCGTGAGATCGGGGTCACCGAGATCGGCATCATCGTCGGCGACCGCGCTGAGGAGATCTCCGACGTGCTGGGAGACGGGTCCGCGCTGGGCGTGGCGATCACGTACATCCCGCAGCACGCGCCGCTGGGGCTCGCGCACTGCGTGAAGATCGCCCGGCCGTTCCTCGGCGACGACGACTTCGTGATGTACCTGGGCGACAACATGCTCGTCGAGGGCATCTCCGAGATCGCGGACGAGTTCGCGGCGGTGCGGCCGTCCGCGCAGGTCGTGGTCTACAAGGTGCCGGACCCGCGCGCGTTCGGGGTGGCCGAGGTGGACGAGAACTCGCGCGTGACGCGGCTGATGGAGAAACCGCAGGAGCCGCGCAGCGATCTCGCCATGATCGGCGTGTACTTCTTCACCCCGCTCATCCACCGGGCCGTGGACGCGATCGAACCGTCGTGGCGCGGCGAGCTGGAGATCACCGACGCGTTGCAGTGGCTCGTGACGCACGAACGCGACGTGCGGGCGCGCATCTACTCGGGCTTCTGGAAGGACACCGGCAAGGTCGAGGACGTCCTGGAGTGCAACCGGGAGCTGTTGCAGCGGCTGCGCACGGACATCCAGGGCGTCGTCGACGAGGAGAGCTCGCTGATCGGCGAGGTCGTGGTCGAGGAGGGCGCGCGCGTCGTGCGGTCGTGCATCGTCGGGCCCGCGATCATCGGCGCGGGGACCCTGGTCGAGGAGTCGATCGTGGGGCCGTACACGGCGATCGGGGCGGACTGCCGGATCACCGAGTCCGGGGTGTCCGACTCGATCGTGCTGTCGGGTGCCTTCGTGCACAACGTCTCCGGCATCGAGACGTCGTTGATCGGGCGCAAGGCCCGCGTGGGGTCGGCGAAGCAGCACCGGCTGGTCGTCGGTGACGACGCGCATGTGGAGGTGGCGGCGTGAAGCTGCTGGTTACCGGAGCGGCTGGGTTCATCGGCTCGCACTACGTCCGGACGATGCTCGACGGCGGGTACGCGGGCTACGAGGACGCGCACGTCACCGTGCTGGACAAGCTGACGTACGCGGGAAACCGCGCGAACCTGCCCTCGTCGCACCCGCGGATGTCGTTCGTGGAGGGCGACATCTGCGACCTCGAGCTGTTGCTGGAGCTACTTCCCGGTCACGACGCGGTGGTGCACTTCGCGGCCGAGTCGCATGTGGACCGTTCGTTGACCGCGGCCGCGGACTTCGTGCTCACCAACGTTCTCGGCACGCAGACGTTGCTCGAAGCGTGCCGCAGGGTCGGCGTCTCGCGGTTCGTGCACGTGTCCACCGACGAGGTGTACGGGTCGATCGACGAGGGTGCGTGGACCGAGACCTGGCCGTTGCAGCCGAACTCTCCTTACGCGGCCTCGAAGGCGTCCAGCGACCTGATCGCCCGCGCGTACTGGCGGACGCACGGGATGGACGTGTCGATCACGCGCTGCTCCAACAACTACGGGCCGTACCAGCACCCGGAGAAGCTGATCCCGTTGTTCATCACGAACCTGTTCAACGGTCTTCAGGTGCCGTTGTACGGGGACGGGTCGAACGTGCGGGAGTGGCTGCACGTGTCGGACCACTGCCGGGCGATCCAGTTGGTGCTCACCTCGGGGCGTTCCGGCGAGATCTACAACGTCGGTGGCGGCAACGAGCGCACCAACCTGCAGATCAGCAACGCCCTGCTGGACCTGTGCAGTGCGGGGCCCGCGCTGGTGAAGCGGGTGGCCGACCGGCTGGGGCACGACCAGCGGTACGCGCTCGACGACACGAAGATCCGCGCCGAGCTGGGTTACGAGCCGCTGGTGCCGTTCGAGCAGGGCCTGGCGGACACCGTCGCCTGGTACCGCGACCACCCGGCGTGGTGGAAACCGTTGCGGGACTTCACGTCCTGATCCAGTGCAGAAGGCGGTCGCACTCCTCGGCGACCGCCTTCTCCTTGCTCCTGGGCAGCTTGTCGATGTAGTCGACGATGACGCTGCCGTCCTCGGCGATCGACCAGGTGGCGACGACGTAGCCGTCTACGAGGACCGTGGGTTTGCCGCCGACGACCACGCCGAGCCTGTCGTCGGCGATGACCCTGCGACGGTCCGCGTGGGCGAGCAGGATGTTGTCGAACTCGGGCAGAAGCCTCGGTGGGACGGGCGTTTCCGGGTCGGGGCGCGGGGCGTCCGGCAGGTCGAAGAGCTCCTTGCCCGCCTCGTTGCGGAAGGTCACGAGCTGGGGTCGGAGCTGGTTGAAGACCTCTCCGAGTTTGGTGAGACCGGACCACTGCTGGGCGTCCATGACGGTCGCGGGGCCGAACGCCTTCAGGTAGCGCAGCACGAGTCGTTCGCGGGGCATGGCGTGCTGCTCCTGGTCGAGCCAGGCTTCCAGCGTCGTGCAGATCGCGCGGCCGCTCTTCGACCACAGGCCGCGCGGTGGGAGCTGGACGAGCGCGAGCTTGTTGCGCAGCGCGTTGCCGAGAACCGTGTGCTCGCGGTCCGGCCAGAGTTCCTTCAGCTGCTTGCCGGCGTCCGCGGTGCCCTGCGGGTGTTCGTCGAGGATCTTGCGGCCTGCTTCGGCGACGGCGTCGAGGTCGAGGCCCCGCAGTCGTTTCGCGAACGGGCCGCTCTGCAGCTCGCGGTCGAGCTTGAGCTGGGTGAGGGGCCTGAGCGCGAGCGCGTCGGCGGCGCTGACCAGGTGGATCGTGCCGCGCATGAGGAGGATGCGCACGGCGTACCTGCTGATCAGGAGGTCTTCGAGCTCCTGCGGCTGGAAGTGCTGGAGACGGGTCCAGAGGCCGATGTACGGCGACTTCGGTTCCTGCGCCTGGATGCCGACGAGGCGCTCGATGGTGGCGAACGCGCTGAGGTCAGCGCGCTCGCGCAGCATCTGGCGTTCGATCAGCGCCCTGTTGAGAGCGTCCTGGCTCAGGGTTTCCACGGGAACAGGTTAGAACCTGATGAACGCGAACCCCGTGCCGTTCGGGCGTTCGCCGTCGTGGACGACGAGCAGGTTCAGCTTGCCGGTGACGACGTCGGCGCCGTCGGAGTGCTCGACGTCCTTGACCTTGAAGTCCCTGATCGGCTTCATGTCGGCCTTGCGGTAGGCGACGAACCTGCTGTCGCCCTGGCTGGACGCGATCAGCACGTCGTTCGCGATCGTGAGGCCTTCGGCGTCGGCTTCGAGCCACTTGCCGCCGAAGCCGGGATTCGGGCCGTCTTGTTCGCATTCCTCGGTTTCGGGGTTGTACTTCTGCGGGGCACCGAAGGACCGCACCTTGTCGACGAGCTGTGGCGTGCCGAACCCGTTCGCGCGCAACGGGATGCGCCAGATGCCGACGTCCTCCTGCGCCGCGTAGAGGGTCCGGGTCTTCTCGTCGATCACCATGCCCTCGACCTGCGGTCCTTCGCCGGGCTCGCCGCACACGGTCCAGCTCTGGCCGTTCGGGAGGGTGAAGGTGCTCGGAAGGTCCAGAGTGGACACCTTCCGGGTGTCGTACGTCTTGCCCCTCTGCACTTCGAGGAGCGCGATGCTCGTCTCGTTGCGCCTGCTGGTGGCAACGAGGTCCCTGCCGCCGACGTGTCCGGCGGCCAGGCCGTAGACGGTGTGCTGCTCGTCCACTTCCTGTTCGGTCTTCGAGAACACCGGCTTGGTGGCGAGGTTCGTGACGTCCTTCACGCCGTGTTCGTCCACTTGGAACACGCGGATGCGGTCACGGCCGCGGTCGCTGACGAACGCGAGGTCGCCCAGGACGTCGACGTTGTTGAAACGACCGGGCTTCGAGCCCGGCGCGGGTGCCGGCGGCGCGGGGTGGACGCCGATCGTGCGGCCGTCGAGGTCGAACGCCGCCAGCCCGCCTTCCTTGAGTGTGCCCAGCACCACACTGCGTTCGGTGTTGCGCGGGTTCACCCAGATGGCCGGATCGTCGGCGTCCGCGGGCTCCTCGAACGTCTGCGTGATCACCGTCGGTGTGATGACCGGCGTTGTCGGCGCGCTGAGGAACAAAGGAACGAGCGCCAGTGCTAAAGGAGATGACATGGTGGGACCGTAGGAAACACCGGTATACAGCGACTGAACCGCGGGGGAACAAGCCGTGTGGTACGAGCTGGGACTGACGATCTTCGGCCAGAAGATCGCTTACACGGAGCTGGTCGGGCAGGTGCTGGCGCTCGCGGTGGTGTTCCTCGCGCAACGCCGTTCACTCTTGACCTGGCCTGTCCAACTGGTGTCCGTGGCTTTGCTGTTCACCGTCTACCTGTCCGCGCACCTCGGCGGTCTCGCGACCCGCCAGGTCGTCGTGGGCCTGATCGCCGTCTACGGCTGGTACGCGTGGGTCCGCCGCCGCGACCCGGTCTTCGGTGTGGTCGTGCGGGCCGGCTCGTGGCGGGAACGTGCTGTGGTGGCGGGTGTTTTCGTCGCGGGCACGGCCGCGTTCGCGCTGGTGCTGGACTTCCTGAACGCCTCGTGGGCGCCCTGGCCCGATGCCGCGATCTTCGTGGGAACGGTGCTGGCGTTCTCGTTGCAGGGACTCGGCCTGGTCGAGTTCTGGCTGGTCTGGTTGGTCGTCGACTTCGTGGGCGTGCCGCTGCAGATCCAGTCGGGCCTGTACTTCAGCGCGCTGGTGTACGTGGTCTTCGCGGGCCTGGTGATCCACGGTTTCATCGACTGGAACCGCACCGCACGCCGGTTGACACAGGCGGCAAAGTCTCCTCTATGAGGGGACTGTTGATCGCTCTGCTGACCGCCGTCTCGTCGCTGGTAGCCGTTCCGGCCGTCGCCGCACCACCGTTGCGCACCGGGTTCGAGCTCACCGGCAAGTGGACCACCGAGGCCGAGGAACAGGCCTACCTGCGCGCCACCGGCCTGCCCGTGACCGAGATCGGCGTGACCGCCCAAGGCCGCCCGATCCAACTCGTGCGCGTGGGCTCCCGCACCGCGCGCACGGTGGTTCTCTTCATCTGCTCCCAGCACGGCGACGAACCGGCGGGCCGCGAGGCGTGCCTGATCCGCATGCGCTCCCTGCCGCGCTCGTCGTCGGTCACGTACGTCTTCGTCCCGAACGCCAACCCGGACGGCCGCGTCCTCGACACCCGCGGCAACTCCCTCGGTACCGACATCAACCGCGATCACCTGCTCCTGCGCTCGGCCGAGGCCCGCGCGATGGCCGCGGTGATCCGCGACTGGAAGCCCGACGTGATCCACGACCTGCACGAGTTCGGCCCATCCGCGCCGTACTACGTGAAGGACGTCCTCTGGCTGTGGCCGCGCAACCTCAACGTCTCTGATGGCGTGCACTCTCTGTCCGTAACGCTGTCCCGCTCCTACGTCCGCCCCGCCGTGGAAGCCGCGGGCCGCACGTCGGGCGTCTACGGCATCTACGTGGACCCGGTGACCGGCGAGCCGATCCGTCAGGTCGCCGGCGACCACCAGGAACGCATCCTGCGCAACACGGGCGGCCTGAAGCACGGCATGGGCCTGCTGGTCGAGACCAACGACACCGGTACCCCCGCCTTCCGCGTCGAGTCGCACCTCAAGGCCTTGGACGGCACCCAGTCGTTCGTCGGCTCGAACCAGGCGGCGATCGAGTCCGCCAACGCGCGGTCGCGTGCCGTGCGCACCGGGCCGGTGTACTTCGGCGGCGCCGACAACCAGGCTCCCGACCCCTCGGACGTGATGGCGACGCCTCCGTGCGGGTACGTGCTGACCGGTGCCGAGTACCGCGAGTTCGGCGACGAACTGGCGTTGCACGGGATCACGTCGCAGTACCTGCGAGGGGGCGATCGGATCGTGCCGTTGAAGCAGGAGGCCCGCGCTCTGATCCCGTTGCTCTTGGACGCGCGCGCCTACGAACCGTTGCACGCGGCGCAGCCGGTCGCCCAGTGCTAAGGCCCTGACCTGCACTTACTCCACCGGATGCAAAAGACGTTTGCGGACGTCCGCAAACGTCTTTTGCATAACTGATATATTGGTGCCAACTGATATATCGGTCGCGAGCGGTCTGCGGCGCGTGGTGACATGGCCCGATGCGCGTCGAGCAGTACAGCTACTTCGCCCTGAAGAGCCCGTCGGTGACGGCGGCCGAGATGACGCGGCGGCTCGGCGTCGAACCGGACGAGGCCGTCGTGAGGGGCAGCAGAAACGTCGAGCGCGACGTTCCGCGAGTGCACGCCTGGAAGATCGTCCGGCGGAGCGTCGAAGCGGTCGACGAGCAGGTTCGGCACCTCGTCGACCGGCTGCTGCCCATTCGCGACGAGCTCGTCCGCCTCACCGCCGACCCGGAGATCAGCGCCGTCATGCAGGTGGTGCGCTACTTCAACGACGACGGCCAGGCGGACTCGGAGAAGGCGCCGGTCGGCTGGGGCCTTCAGCCGCCGACGATCGCGTTCCTCGCCGACGTGCGCGCCTGGGTGGACGTCGACGAGTACGACTACGTCGATCCGCCCGACGAACCGTTGCGGCAGCTCACGACGGGCCTGTTGGAGAGCGTCGAGCAGAACTTCGCGGAGCGCGCCCGCCACCTCCACCGGCATCTCGAGCACGCGAGCGTGGCGGACACCGGCGATCTGGTGATCGCGGACAGCGGCCTGGCCGACGACACGTTCAACGTCGTCGCCGCGGCCAGGTTCACCGCGGACACGGTCAGCGCCCGCGTCGCGGAGGTGGTGAGGGCGGTCAGGGCGACCGGGCGCCCGTTCTCGTGGTGGGTGGGACCCGCGTCCACTCCGGCTGATCTCGGCCAGGTGCTGACGGAGGCAGGCGTCGCGGTGACCGAGACCGAGACGGCGATGTGGCTCGACCTCGCCGACGCTGCCCTGCCCGAACGGTCCGCCGACGGTCTCGACGTCCGCCGGGTCACCACCGAGGCGGAACTCGCGGACTTCGCAACGGTTCTGGCCGCGAACTGGGACCCACCCGCCGCCACGGTCCGCGAGTTCTACGCCGGTGCGGCGCCACACGCGTTGGGTGGTCCAGCGCACTACCTCGTCGGGTACGTGGAGGGTCGTCCGGTGTGCACGGCGGAGGTGTTCCTGTGTGCGGGCGTCGCCGGGATCTACAACATCGCGACACTCGCCGGAGACCGCCGGCGGGGCTACGGCGGTGCGATCACGCTGGCCGCGTTGCGCACCGCGCGTGCCGAGGGCCACCGGATCGCGGTCCTGCAGGCCTCTGAGGACGGTGAGCCCGTCTACCGGCGGCTGGGGTTCACGATCGCCGGTCAGTTCGCCGTGCACGACGTCAGGGCGTGAAAAGGGGCCGCCCCGTCGAAGCGGAACGGCCCCTCAAAGGCCCCTGAGAGCTACGCCAGGCCCGCGTCCGACGTGGACGGGCCGGCGGCCTGCACGTCGTCGATGCGGTACTTGCGGGCCGCCTCGACGACCTTGGACTGCTCGACCTCGCCGCGCTTGGCCAGGGCGGCCAGGGTGGCGACGACGACGGACTCCGCGTCCACGAGGAAGTGGCGGCGGGCGGCCGGGCGGGTGTCGGAGAAGCCGAAGCCGTCCGTGCCCAGGGTCGTCATGTCGGTCGGGACGTACGGGCGGATCAGGTCCGGGATCGCCGACGCCCAGTCGGACACGGCGACGACCGGGCCCTGGACGTTCTGCAGCACCTCCGTCACGTACGGCACGCGCGGCTCGGCGTCCGGGTGCAGCAGGTTGTGGCGGTCGGTGTCGACGGCGTCGCGGCGCAGCTCCGAGTACGACGTGGCGGACCACACGTCGGCGGAGACGCCCCACTCGTCGGCCAGGAGCTGCTGGGCCTTGAGAGCCCACGGGAGGCCGACGCCCGAGCCGAGGATCTGCGCACGCGGGCCGCCGGTCTGCGGGCCGTCCTGGTACTTGTAGAGGCCGCGCAGGAGGCCTTCCACGTCCAGGCCCTCCGGCTCGGCGGGCTGCACGTACGGCTCGTTGTAGACCGTCATGTAGTAGAAGACGTTCTCGGCGTTCTCGCCGTACATCCTCCGCAGACCGTCCTTGACGATGTGCGCCACCTCGAACGACCACGCCGGGTCGTACGCGATCACGGCCGGGTTCGTGTGCGCCAGCAGCAGCGAGTGGCCGTCGGCGTGCTGCAGGCCCTCACCGGTCAGCGTGGTGCGGCCCGCGGTGGCGCCGAGCACGAAGCCGCGCGCCATCTGGTCCGCCGCCGCCCACAGGCCGTCGCCCGTGCGCTGGAAGCCGAACATCGAGTAGAAGATGTAGATCGGGATCATCGGCTCGCCCTGCGTGGCGTAGGACGTGCCGACCGCCGTGAACGACGCCGTGGAACCCGCCTCGTTGATGCCCTCGTGCAGGATCTGGCCCTGCTCGGACTCCTTGTAGGCGAGCATCAGGTTGGCGTCCACCGAGGTGTACGCCTGGCCGTTCGGGTTGTAGATCTTCTGCGTCGGGAACATGGAGTCCATGCCGAACGTGCGTGCCTCGTCCGGGATGATCGGCACGATGCGCGGGCCGATCTCCGGGTCCTTCGCGAGGTCGCGGACGAGCCGGACGAACGCCATCGTCGTGGCGACCTCCTGCTTGCCGGAGCCGCGCTTGATGCCGTCGTAGACCTTGTCGCCCGGCAGCACGAGAGCCTTGGACTTCGTGCGGCGCTCCGGGAGGAAACCACCCAGCTGACGGCGGCGCTCCAGCATGTACTGGATCTCCGGCGAGTCCTGCCCGGGGTGGTAGTACGGCGGCAGGTACGGGTCCTTCTCGAGCACCTCGTCGGAGATCGGGATGCGCAGGCTGTCCCGGAAGCCCTTGAGGTCGTCCAGGGTCATCTTCTTCATCTGGTGCGTCGCGTTGCGCGCCGCGAAGTGCTTGCCGAGCGAGTAGCCCTTGATCGTCTTGGCGAGGATCACGGTCGGCTGGCCGACGGTCTCGGTCGCCGCCTTGTACGCCGCGTAGACCTTGCGGTAGTCGTGGCCACCGCGCTTGAGGTTCCACACCTCGTCGTCGCTCATGGCGTCGACGAGCGCCTTCGTCCGCGGGTCGCGGCCGAAGAAGTGCTCCTTGATGTACGCGCCGTCGTTCGCCTTGTAGGTCTGGTAGTCGCCGTCGGGCGTGGCGTTCATGAGGTTCACGAGCGCGCCGTCGCGGTCCGCGTGCAGCAGCGCGTCCCACTCGCGGCCCCAGACGACCTTGATGACGTTCCAGCCGGCACCGCGGAAGAACGACTCCAGCTCCTGGATGATCTTGCCGTTGCCGCGCACCGGGCCGTCGAGGCGCTGCAGGTTGCAGTTGACCACGAACGTGAGGTTGTCGAGGTGCTCGTTCGCGGCGAGCTGCAGCAGGCCGCGCGACTCCGGCTCGTCCATCTCGCCGTCGCCGAGGAACGCCCACACGTGCTGGTCGGACGTGTCCTTGAAGCCGCGGTCGTGCAGGTAGCGGTTGAACCGCGCCTGGTAGATCGCGTTCATCGGGCCGATGCCCATGGAGACCGTGGGGAACTCCCAGAAGTCCGGCATCAGGCGCGGGTGCGGGTACGACGGCAGACCGCCACCCGGACCGGCGTGCGAGTACTCCTGGCGGAAGCCGTCGAGCTGGTGCTCGGACAGGCGGCCCTCGAGGAACGCGCGGGCGTACACACCGGGGGAGGCGTGGCCCTGGATGAAGATCTGGTCGCCGCCGCCGGGGTGGTTCTTGCCGCGGAAGAAGTGGTTGAAGCCGACCTCGTAGAGCGACGCGCTGGACGCGTACGTCGAGATGTGGCCACCGACACCCACGCCGGGACGCTGCGCGCGGTGCACCGTCATCGCGGCGTTCCAGCGGATCCACGCGCGGTAGCGGCGCTCCACCTCCTCGTCACCGGGGAACCACGGCTCCCGCTCGGTGGGGATGGTGTTGACGTAGTCCGTGCTGGTCAGCGAGGGCATGCCGACGTGGTTCTCACGCGCACGCTCCAGCAACCGCAGCATCAGGTAGCGGGCGCGCTGCTGCCCACCGCCCTTGAGCACCTCGTCGAACGACTCGAGCCACTCGGACGTCTCTTCGGGGTCGATGTCCGGCAGGTGGGCTGCCAGGCCGTCGCGAATGACACGTACCCGCTCGGGGCCGGTGTTCTGCGGGCTCAAGGTGTCTCCTCGGCTTCGTTGGCGGTACTCGCGCTGGCCCGGAAACCGTGCCACGCGCTCCTATCGTTGTCCTTGCGCGACGACTTCGTCACCGCTACTGATCGGTAGTTCTGGATCGTGTCGCTCACGCGCGCGCGATAAGAGGTATGTAGAGCGTGCCTCATGCCAGTCCAGGGATCTCCACAGGGGTCCCTGTTACGGCGTGTCACGTGGTCAACAGTTGCGCCGGAGGTAGCTGACAGTGTTCGCTAGCGCGAGTAACGGACTCTGGCGGCAGTCTTAGGGCTGTCGCTCTTGCGTAGTTGGAGGAGTGAAAACCGTGGTCGCCGCGGAAGACGCCGGCAAGATCGGCGTCGCCGAGAAGCTCGGGATCGAATCGGGCATGGTCGTCCAGGAACTCGGCTGGGACGAGGACGTCGACGACAACCTCCGTGCCGCCGTCGAGGAGCAGATCGGGGGCGACCTCCTCGACGAGGATGCCGACGAGACGGTGAGCGTCGTGCTGCTCTGGTGGCGAGAGGACGACGGCGACCTGGTCGACGCTCTGCTCGAGGCCACCGGTGTGCTCGCCGAAGACGGCGTGATCTGGGTTCTCACCCCGAAGACCGGCCGCCCCGGCCACGTGGAGCCCTCGGACATCGCTGAGGCCGTCCCGACCGCGGGCCTGTCGCAGACCTCGAACATCAGCGTCGCCGACGACTGGGCCGGCACCCGCCTGGTGTGGCCGAAGTCAACCAAGGCGAAGCGCTGAGCCGTCACCGGCTGACATAGGGTTGATCCACGGGCGATCTCGTCGTCCGTGGGTTCGTCTTGGTCACACCGGAGGTCTGTTTCATGGCGGTCGAGGTCGGTTCGGAAGCCCCGGACTTCACGCTCAACGACTACAACAAGCAGCCCGTGACGTTGTCGTCGTTCCGCGGCTCCAAGAGCGTGCTCCTGGTCTTCTACCCGTTCGCGTTCAGCGGCACCTGCCAGGGCGAGCTCTGCCAGCTGCGCGACGAGATCGCGACCTACGAGGACGAGAACGTCCAGGTCCTGGGCATGTCGGTCGACTCGCCGTTCGCGCTCAAGGCATGGGCGAACCAGGAGGGCTACCAGTTCCCGCTGCTGTCCGACTTCTGGCCGCACGGCGCCGTCGCCCAGTCCTACGGCGTGTTCAACGAGGCCGTCGGCATGGCGCTGCGGGGCACGTTCCTGGTCGACGTGGACGGCGTGGTCCGGTTCGCGGAGGTCAACGCGCCCGGTGAGGCCCGCGATCAGGACGCCTGGAAGAAGGCCGTAGCCTCTCTCAAGGCATGATGTAGGTACCTGTGCCCTGTGCGGGCGCGGGTGTCGGGGCGTGTAGCTCAGCGGAAGAGCACTCGGTTTACACCCGAGCGGTCGCAGGTTCGATCCCTGTCGCGCCCACCATATAGGTCTTATTCACACCAACACCCAGACGAATGAAATCGCTGGGCGTTGTGTCGTAATTACGTTCGGTGACGGCGTCGTCTGCCGTCCAGAACGCCCCTAGCGCAAGATCACGCCCGGCGGCCACCCCACCAGCGGCGGCCAGTGCCAGCGGTCGCACGGCGATTTGGGACGCTACGATGCCGCCGTTCGTGCCTTGATCCCCTTCCGCCTCCACGGCGGGAAGTTCGGGTGCCAAGGTGCATGTCGCGCTCTCAGCAAGTAGGGCCGCGAACGGCTCCGTCAGCTCGGCTTCCTCAACGCTGCCGTCTTCGTCGATGTACAGCTTCTTGAAGAACCCTTGGTTGATCTGCCGCCGCACATGGTTCGGTGCAGCCAGGTAGGCGGCCTCGCAGTTGGTCACTGCGCGAAGAGCTGCCTCAAGGGTCGCTTCCAGGTCCACTGTGTTGACGCCTGCCGCCTGGATCTCTACATCTGCTTCTGCCAGTTCGCGGGTGAACCGTCGCATCTCCAAGGCGAGCAGGTCAGTTGGGATGGCACCGGCGTAGTGCGCCTGCAGCAGCTTCTGACGTTCACCATCCAGCATGTCCTTGCGCCTCAACGCACGGGCGATGCGTTGCGAACCCTCAGTCTGCTGGCTCGCCAGTTCGGCCCGGATGCTCGTTCGAATCTCTTCAGTCCGCTCGTCGCTGATCCGGAACCCGGCGTAGAAGGCGGCAATGCCGTTCTCGATGCGTTCTACCCGTGTACCCCTCCGGCGACAGTAGTTGCGCTTCGTCCTCTTTTGGACGCACGTGAAGTACGGATACGTGCCGCCATTGCCGGTGCTTTCGGAGTAGACAAGTCGGCCCTTGCACAATGAGCAATAGATCGTGCTGCGCAGGTAGTGGTTGTGTGTACGGTCCTTCTCGCCGTCGTGCGCGTTAACGGCTAGAACGTCCTGTACTGCGAGCCATACCTCGGGCTCGACCAGCGCGGGATGCTTCCCCTCGTAGTGGATCCCCTGGTACGGCACGATTCCCATATAGTAGGGGTTCTGCAACATGTAGTAGAACCCCGTCAGGCTAAGTTCTCCCGCCGGGTTCTTCACTGACGGTCGGGCGGTTAGTCCTCTCGTTCGTGCCGTGAGCAAGAGGTCCATGCCGCTCCACTCGCCAGTTGCGTACTGCTCAAAACACCAGTGCACCAGCTCGGCGCGCTCTGGGTCCAAGATGACCGAAGAAACGCTAATACGTTGGACTGTCTCGCGAACATTGAGATAGCCAAGAGGGGTGCGGAAAGGTGTACCGCCTTCTTCGGCCTTGCGAACCAACCCCTTTAAGACCTCTTGCGCAAGGTTGCCTGAGTAGAACTGGGCGATCTCGGCGAGGAGGCCGTACAAGAGTTTGCCGCTGGGCGTGTCATCGATGTTCTCGGTGCAGGACACCAGAGTGACGCCGTGGCGCTTGAGTAACAGGTTGATCGCGATGTCATCCGCGCGGTTCCGTGCCAGTCGGTCGATCTTGTGGATGATGAGGTAGTCCGGCCTCACGACCTTGATCTCGGCAAGCATGTCCTGCAGGTCGTCGCGGTCAGATGACCGGCCCGACTCTCCAGCGTCGACGAACTCCCGCTCGACCGCAGCGCCGAGCTGGACTGCTTTGACGTGACAGGCTTGACGCTGAGCCGGGATGGAATAGCCCTCGATGCCGCCGCCAGTGCGGGCTTGCTCTCTCGTGCTCACCCGCAAGTAGACGAAGGCGATGGGTACTGCCCGCCCCTTGGCTTGTGACTCGTTGCGGGGCGGCCGAGTCCGTGCCCGCTGCGTGGCGGCTTCGAGGGCAGTGGCTTGCTTGCGGTTACTGTCGGATGTTTGCGTTGCGCTGTCCTTAGTCATTGGGCACCTCCTCGTCTGTGCTTTTGGCTTGTTTCTGCTCGAACCTCATGTCTGTCTGCGTGCTAGAAGGTGTTGCGACTTCCGCTCCAGCTGCGCGAATCTGTCGCGAAACGTCGTCCATCTGCGCTATGTCTCGCGCCAGACGTGCGTAATCCGGGACGATTACAAAGGCGGCATCCCGTAGTCGCGTCAGGTCGTCGAGCAAGAGCTGCAACTGTGGCTGTTGTGACAAGCGAGCGGGACGGCCGATGTCCACATATTCCCGCACGATCGCCAGGCCGCAGGTGTGAGCTAGGCTCTGGCAAATTTCGCGTTGCCGGTCGATGGCGTTGGGATTGTCCATGCTGGACGAGGCGACTCGTAAATATGAAACTGCATGCCGTGTTCGACTTGGCTTATCTTGCATGACATTCTCCTCTTGGCTTAATTAAGGCATAAATCTCCCCTTATTGTTGATATTCTCAGGACTTCTTTCCTGTGCCAAGAAAGGCAATCCTGTCCTTTATCGGAAATGCATTCGTTCTGGTGACGGGTAGCGTCGGTTCACTACCCGTCACACATGCTTGCCGGAACAACGCGTTAGCTTTCGGCTCCCGATCGGCGGCGTGATCCGCTAACTGGCGCCTTCTTTTCCGGCTCTTCCGGCTCCTGTTCGACCTCAGGTGCGCCACCGAACAGGTCCTCAATCGCGGACCTGCGAGCAGCGGCCTCCCGCTCAATCGCTTCGAGCGCGGCCTTGGCCCGCGCGGCGAAGTCCGGCTCAGAGCGCTTGGCTTCGACGTAGAACTCCACCGCCCGCAGCACGGCGTCACCCAGGTTCAGCCCGTCCAGTTGGGCGACGAGCGCGAACTGCGCGTGCAGCTCGCCCGGCAGGCGAATGCCCAGCGTCTTCACCCCACCGTTCTTGCCGTCTGGTTTCGGATCAGACATGACCGTTGTCCTCCTCGGCGTTACTGCGGCTGGCCATCCCCGTGCGGGATGACGGATGCAGCCGCAGACCACCGACGAGCGGTTTGCGTAGGCTTCTCGTGTTTGCTGCGCCACTCGGCCAGACGAGCTTGGGCCAACGTGGCGTAGTCGGGGTTGATCTCCACACCGAGCCAGTCCCGGTCGTAGGTCTCGGCGGCGATTGCCACAGTCCCTGAGCCCATGAACGCGTCGAGCACTACACCCGGCCGCCAGCTCGTGTGTCTGCACGCGGCTTTCAGTGGACCGGTGGCCAACATCCGCCCGTCAATGAGCTGCTTGGTCCGTCGCCACGGCTCGTCGCAGACGGAGCAGACCCGCTCCGGGCAGGTGGACAACAGCGGACGCCGGACGAGTTCAACCGGGAAGGTGGCGAAGTGGGCTCCGCGGTACCGCGCCGTGGCCAGCGACCACACGTCGCCGGGGTTGCGGCCCAGCGGATGGCTGTCACGACCAATCGCTTTCAGCGTCGCCAAACCCTGGTTGAGGTCGACGCGTGGCGACGTGCCGGCACCGAGCGCGGGGACGGCTTCGCGAGGCGGATAGGCGGCTGCAATCCGGTGCCGGCGGTTGGAAGGCGTACCCGTCGTAGGCTCACGGATCGCGTCGAGGTCGAAATAGTAACTGGACTGTCGCGTAAGGAATAGGAGAAGCTCGTGCGCAGTGGTCAGCCGATCACTCACGCTCGACGGCAACGGGTTCTTCTTGGCCCACACCACCTGGTTGCGCAGCAGCCAACCAGCGCGGGTCAGTCGGAGCGCCACGCGTTGGGGTCCCAGCAACAAGCACTTCTTACGGGCACCGTCGCCTGGGTGGCGGGCGTACGAGTCGCCGAGGTTGAGCCACAACGCCCCGGTGGGTTTGAGGACGCGGCCCAGCTCGGTGCAGATGCTGGCGATCTCGTCGGCCCAGGCTTCAACGTTGGCCTCCGAGCCGATCTGATCTTCGTGGCCGTAGTCGCGCAAGGCCCAGTACGGCGGGCTTGTGATGACGCAGTCCACCGCGGCGTCAGGGAGCTCGGCCAGCCGGGTGCGGACATCGCCGACGATGATCTGGTTCCGGGGAAGGTCGCGTGCGCTCATGATTCGTCCTCCGTCGGAGCCGTCAGCACGACGGGCCCGTCTGCTTGCAGCGCAACGGCAAACAGCCGTCTTGCGTCGGCGTCGAGGCGAGTAATCACCTCCTGGATTCGGTGTTTGCGGGTCATGTCGGGTACGAGCCAGACAACAAGCGGGAACACCCCGAAGGCTTGTTGCTCCGCGCCGCTGCGCCAGTACCCGACGTAGGTCAGGCACTTGCGCTGCACCGTGGGCAGGCTCTCGCTCGCCATGTCCAGCTCGATGAAGGCGCTGTGCTCGAACTCGCCCATGCCGATGCGGACGTAGGCGTCAGGCTTCAGCGTCGCCGGTGTGCCGCCGTCACCCGTGAACTTCCGCCAGGCCAACGGCTCTCCGTCGAAGGCCAACAGTTGCAAACGGCTGTCCTGGGTGAGTTCAGTCAGGCCGACGCACAGCTCACTTACGCCGAGTACGTGGCGCATGAAGTAGGGCTTGGTCTCCCAGACCCGGCGGCGGCGTGCGCCGTACTGGCCTTGAACTTCCAGTACGGCGAGGCCCAGACCGGACAGGCCGTATACCTGAGCCGTTGAGCCCGGCTGCACTCCGCCGACCGTGCGGTCCAGTCGCACCACCACACCTAGCTCCGACAGCCGTTGAAGCAGCGCGCGGGTCCGTCTGGACTGCGTGTGGGCTGAGCCTTCGGTCAGGTGCAGGCGCTGTATCTGCCGAGAGGTCAGCAGCCGCAGTTGGTAGAGCGAAGCCAGGACCTGCATGTCCCGGTCACTGAGCCGTTCTCGCAGCCGGGCGGCACGTCCACGTACAAGTCCGTCAGTCATAGGAGACCTCCAGACGGACAGACACTCGGTGGTGTTTGAGCAGCAATGCCCGAGATCAGGCCATGTCCAAGACCTGAGGGAACGGCAGGGCGAGCGGTAGGCGCGAGAACTGCGCCGCCGGTCCTCATGACGACCTCCGCCGGATGCCGACCGGTGCATCCGGCGGTCCACCTTCGCCGTGCCAGCGCTGGGCCAGCACCGTGTCCAGCCCGGAACCGCTTGTGGCATAGGCATCCCGGCTCATCCGCCGCAGCGCTGCCGGATCGTGCTCCGGAGCAGGCAGCGGCAAGGTCCTGACCGCAAACGGCACCGTCATGGTGCCCTTGACGAACAAGCGGGTGCAGGCTTCAAAGGCGCCGAGCCGGAGTAGATCGTCAGCCGTGACCGGATCGCCGAAGATGGCGGCGAGCAAGCGGGCGTCGTCAAAGGACGGTCGAAACGACAGCCGCGACCGAGCGTTGGCCGTGACGGCCGCTTGCAGACTATGGGACAGCTGGGTGAAGTGCTGATGCGCGGCCGTTGTCGCAACTTCCAAGCCCCGGCATTGCGCCAGTACCTCGCCGAAGTCCAGTGCGCCGACGTAGTCCTGGAACTCGTCCACGATCAGCGACACGGGGAACCGCTTGGACTTGGGCAGCGTGGCCCGGCGTTGAGCAGCGGCCCAGGCCGCCGACAAGATCAACGCGCCAAGCAGACGGCTGGCCTCCGGCCCGATGACACCCCGGTTGAGGCTGACGAGGACGATCAGAGGGCACTTCAGAAACAGTTCATCAAAGGAGAAACGCGGGGTCGCCTGCCCGAGCATCCGGCGGATGGGCTGACGGGCCAGGAAGGGACTAAGCTTGTTCAGCACCGGCGCGATGATCTGTTGTTGCTCACCGTCCGACAGGCCGCCAAATCGGGCCCACCAGCGCGTCAGCACCAGCGGATCCCCGACCGTTGCCAGGGCGCGCCGACGGAATGCCGGGTTGAGCATCAAGATCGGGACATCGGCCAGCGTGCCGTCCGGCATGCGCGCGGCCGTCAGCAAGCTGTGGAACAACACATCGCTGCTGCGCGGTCCGATGGCGCTGCTGCCGAACAGGTTGCGCAGCAGACCCACGATCTCGTCCGCGCGTTGCTCGGCCTGCTTTTCCGGCCCTGCCAGCGGGTTAAAGCCCACCTGATCGTCTTCGCTCGGGTCGATGACCACGACGTCCGCGTGCCGGTGCCGGGGGAGCCGCGCCAGCACGTCGTCAACCAGGTCGCCCCGCGGCTCGATCACCAGCAGGCCCCGGCCGGCTGTCGCGTCAGCCAGGATCAGTTGCGCCAGCTCGGTGCTCTTGCCCGATCCGGTGGGACCTATGAGGTGAAATCCGTGAGTGCTTGAGGCTTGAGGCATGGTGACGAGCTGGCCGCGGTCAGCCGGGTGCGTGCGGGTGCCGAGCACCCGAGCTCCGCGGTACCGATGAGCTTCTTCTGGGTGCACCAACAGATCCGTCGGAGGTTGGCCCAGAAGCGAAGCGCCGTCGCCAACGCTGCCGAGCGGCCAACCCAACAGCACCGCCAGCTCCGAACTGCTCACCACCGACGACCAGGTCACGGCGGGCCGGTGCACGCGGATGATGTCGTACGGCCGCCGCGGCTTCGGCTCGTCCATGCGCACGAAACAGTGCGGACTGTCGGCGAGCGCTAGCGCCGACACCACCGACCGCATGATGGTCAACATCCGAGCCTTGCTCGCGGCCGTGGCCCCCACATGTCCCTGCACGCTGTAAAGGGGCTCGGTCGTCTTGTTGCGCCAGGCTTGGTTGTCCGAAGCGCTTACGGCCTTGGGTTTCTCGAACCCAAGCGCCTCCAGCATGTTGAAGACCTCCGGCCGACTGGCCCGAGCGTAGGAAGGCCCCAGAATCCATTGCAGTACGGCTGCCTCGGCGTCCTCCAACATGCTGGCCACTGCCCGCATCCCCGCGCTGACGGCTTCTGCCACGTCCAGCCGCAACGGATGGGCGAAGCTGGACAGGCGCACATCGGCGGCCAGAAGCGGCAGCGGCCGGTGCGGGTGCGCGCTCGGATGCAGCCCGAGCTTGGGCAGGTGCGCCCGGAACTGACCGGGGATCGTAGACGTCAGCTGCGGGTCCATCCCGAGCAGCCACTCCGTCGAGTCGGCCCCCATCCATGCCTCAAGCACCACCGTCGGAGTTCGCTGCCAGAACCCGACTTGCGGCCGGCTCGCTAGCGGGCGCATGAGCCCGACGACCGCGGCCAGGTCGAGGCTGCGCGGCGGATAGAGGTCAAACCACACCAACTCATCCATGGCCCACCTCCGTTGCCGGTGGCTCCGCCGCGGTCTGCGCTTCATTCACTGACTTCTTCTGGCTGAGCTGGTGGCGAGCCAGCGCGAGGAATGCACGAGCCAGCTTGCGCAGCGCCGGATCTTGGCGTTCGACACCGGTAACCCGTACCGATGACGGTTCGATTGCGTCTGTCATACGAAACCCCCTTCGTAAGTAGTCGCTCTTCCTCCATGTTTTGGGTTGCGACGAGCCAGGCTGCTGATCTGGACGCCGTCAGCAACTTGGTTATTTGATTAGGCTGGTTAGAAAAGAAGTGGTGAGGATGGATGCGCGCGCAATGGTGGCACGACGCAGGTGTTTGTGTTGTAACTACTATGCGCAGGAAAGGTCTTGCCTTGCAATAGGTCAAAATGACCCGAGGAAGCACCGTGGCCACGGTAGCGCCAGACGAAAAATCTGGTTGCTGTTGTGAGTTAATCAACGGGAGTCTGAAACAAGCACCTAGCTGCTTCGTGTTCGAAGACGCTTGCGCCACGCTCGTCTGAGCCTGACGGCCAGGAGTCGAACGCTCTCCTCCCGAAGGCGCTGTTCGGACAGGTCGGCCTTGTGGTCGACGAGCTGGTTTCTGCTCTTGCGAGGCATCGGTGACCTCCTCTCAATCGGCTACGCACCGGGCGGATTTGGGCATAGCTCCGCCCCGGCTGGAAAGAATGGTGATTTTTGTCGGGTGACTATCGGCGGCTCAGGAGCCAGCGCACGAGCCCGCGCAGCAGAAACAACGCCGATACGATGCCGAGGAAGTACACCAGCGGTTGGATCAGCTGGTGTGCGACGCCTGCGCAGAAGGCAAGCAGTAAGACGAGTGTGATGGACTTGCGGACCTGTGCCCGCAACTTCTCTACGGGATCGATCATAAATCGCTCCTCCTAAGTCCCCGATGGGCGAGTTCGAGCTGACACTCGCGACAGTCGTGGTTGTAGACCCACGAGTCGACGCGACGCGACATCTCGCTGACAAGCTCGCGTATCAGTCGGTTGTCGTCGGCTTTGAGCTCTTCCAGCTCGTTGTAGAGTTCGGCTGCCCAGGCGCCGAGGCCGATTGCCACGAGAAGTAGGCCAGCAATAATCATTGCTATGCCGGCTGAGGGAGTCACACGTACCGCCCGCGCATGCGCTTCTCGATGAGTTCGGCGGCGGCTTCCGCGTAGACCAGTTCGAAGCGGCGGGCCATTGCGGACACTGCCGGGTGGGCGATGCCCGCGTGGTTGATGTGGTTGTGGAGCTCGACGAGACCGTCAACCGCGCGCTTCGCGTGCTGTGGCGCGGTAGCCAGGCGAAACTCCACCCGGTAGGCCTCCATCAGCTCCTGCCGCTCGACGCGGTAGTCCGGAGCTGTCGGCATCATCAGCTCAGCGCGGTAGCGGCTGAGCCCTTCAAGATCGTTCATGCCTTGTTCCTCTCAGATATGGAGGCGGAGCGGGTAGCCGTGGTCCCCTTGCCAAGGGGTGTCGCTTCCCGTCCAACTCCACGGGTGGGTTGCTTGGTTGCCATGTGGAGGCAACTGCTGACCAGCGTGACCAACAGATGAGGACTGACAAGGTGGCCCAGCGATGACTTCAGGACTAGATCAGGACCGCCCTCGCCGATACGGCGTGTACGCGACCAAGCGTGAAAAGGATCTTGAACGAGAGCTGCGAGACATCGTGAGAGTAGGAAGCGCCCTTGATAAAGTCTGCGATTCGCTTGTCGTCTTCAAGTCTCTTACGAACGTCCTGAAGGTTAGCGAAGTGAACCCTCGTAAGGGGTTGGACTTTTACGGCAAAAAGCTGGTCAGTGTTTACACTCTGCGGACAGCACTTCAGCGTGCCATTCAGCGCATTCCACATTGCGGCACCACTGGTGAACCAGATTTACGCAGACCTTATGCGGAGGTTCTTGCGCTTCTCTTTGGTGCAACAGAGCGAACCCGGACGGAGAGCGTTGAACGTCGATGGGAGCTAGCTCGTCTTCATTACAACGAGACGGTACGGATGCATGTTCCTGGCCATGCGACCAATATCGCTAAAGGGCATTTTCGCCGCAAGATCTACGAAGAGGAGCTGCTCCCACTTCTCGTCGAATCACTACTGGACTGGGAGGAGAGGCCGGGGCAAACGTATGCAGAAGAGTTATTCAGAACTGACTACACCGAGCCGGCGGCAGACATGATCTATTGGAAATGGAAGAACCGGTTCTTCTGGCTGTTCAAGCTAGATGGGCTCTTGGTTCCAGTGATCAGGTTCATGACTGAATATCTCAAACAGCGCGACGACCTCAGGAAGAAGAACGTCCAGCTGCCTCCACGGAGGATCGCATCCAAGTGTCAGGCATGTCAGGATGATGCGCTATTGACGACAGCTATGGTGTGGCAGCTAATCCATGCTGACGTCTTTTCCTCTGTACATCTTCAGCAAGCGCAACAAGCAATTGCATGGTTCAAGCAGACGTTTCCATTCCCGGCGGAAGACGCGGACGTGGTCTACGGTCTAGCTGTAGAGAAAGAGAGCGGCTCGCGATCGGCTTCGCTCGGCTCGTTTGTGACGTCGCCTTTCGATGGGCTAGATGTCAACCAATACGCAAGCCTCATGGAAAATAGGTTCTTTCACTTCAGCGAAGCGTGCAAATGTGGTACGCCAGAAGGAATAGGGGTTCCGTGCCCTATTCACAACCTAATTGCCGCAGCCAGTGAACTTCATGATACCGTCAGCGCAGAATGGGTAAAGATGAGCGCCGAGCTTGCAGTTCTGCCAATGCGCTGGATCAACCTAAGTTCTGACGACATTCTTCACGGGTAGTCCGAGCGAATTCGGATATATCCACACAATTGACAAAAGCGCATGAAATGTGCATAATTTGCACTGGTTCATCTTCGGGAGTACGGCCAGATGCCTACAGGCAACATGCGGGCATTTGGGCGGACTCATGAAGGGCATGAGCCTTAGCTGTTGGAGCAGTAATGTCCGGCGAGGATGGTTCACTCAGGGCGGACCACGTAATGGTTCTGGTCGAGGATTTCATCGGCTGGATGAGCCACTTCGAGAACCAGTCGTTCAACACCCTGCAGTCGGCGTACGACGGATGGCTGCAGCAAAGCGGTTTTCTGGGGGTGAAGGGTGACTACACCACCGCAGTTACCGTCATGCTGACGTATCTGTCCATGTGCCTGGCCAACCCGATGCACCGGCGCTACCTCAGCAACCCGGCTGGTCAACCGGACGAGTACACGCTACTGCAGGTCAACGTGCCGGAACTGACAGGGCACACGCCCCAGACGTTCTGGGAATTCCTGTCCCAGGAGAACTTCGAGCGCGCATACCGTGAGTGGCTGCGCTGGAGCTCTGAGCCCGACGGCAAGCGGTGAGCTTCGTCGCTTGGGTTGCGCACTGCTCATATCTGCCGTCATCAACGCGACTTCAAGGGCATCCTGTGTGCCCTCAAAGCGATACGCCCGGTCTCCTCTGGAGGCCGGGCGTCTATGCTTTTAGGCATGGTTAAATGTGGCTAATTTGGGTGTGCGCCCGCACCCTGCTGTCTGCGCATCTGCGCTAGCATTATTCGTATGTCTCTCGACCTCCGTAAAGCCGCCTGCGACGACATCATTGACCGTGCGCAGAAGACCTTGCAGACAGCATTCGACTCCAGCACGGAAGTACGAAAGAGGCGCTCGCTGGGCTTCCGTGCCGACCGCGGTACGTGGGTGCGCATTGAGGTCCGAGGTCTCGACCGCATAGATGGCCAAGGCTGGGGGATTGAATGCGCTTCAGTTCTCAAGGATGTCGCGATGCCTGCCTGGCACCAAGGCGTTTCCTGGATTGACCACGAACGCGGCGTCATGTGGCGGGCCGACGAAACGGAGTGTGTTTCGGACCAGGCCGTGAAGCTTGGCGGCACCCTCACTACTGCTCCGGACCTGTCCGAATCGTGGTGGGCGACCTTTAGCACCTCCATGACGGCGTTGGCCGCCCACTCCACGACCCGGACGGCCACCCCACACCTGCAACCCATCACGCAGGATCGCTTTAGCGACACCATCCACGAGGTCTTCCCCGAGGTGGACGCCACCATCACGGAATGGAGGGCGGCTCACGCCGACCTCGCCTGGGGCAACCTGACCGCCCCGAACTGCTACTTCCTCGACTGGGAGGACTGGGGCATGGCACCCCGCGGCTTTGACGCCTCAGCGTTGTGGAGTGCGTCGCTCGCCGTTCCCGAGCTGGCGGATCGCGTGTACCGGGAATGCCAGGCCGAGCTTGACAGCCCTACCGGCAAGCTCGGCCAGCTCTACCACTGCGCTGAGATCATGGCCGCCCCCGCCGGCTACGCCGGGCCGTTGCTCGAACCAGCCGAAACTCGGGCGGCCGAGCTGGTCAAGGAGCTTCATGGGTAAGCAAGCCGTCGTATCCGGCCGCGAGCTCGGGCGTGACCTCGACGCAGATGCCTTCGCGGATCAGCGTCTCAGCGATGGTCATCGCGTCGAGGCCCGTTGCCGCGGCCACCTTGTCTACGAAGACCGGCCTGCCACACGTCAACAGCTCGACAGCAGGCAACGCCTTGCGGGCAAAGGCAATGCGCCGCGTAGCCGCGGCCACGACGATCTGGTCGTCGTTCTGCTCGATACGTGGCGGGAACTCCGTCATGCAGACGACCGAGAGCGGTGCTCCGAACAGCCCGTGCGTAATGACATGACGGGCGCTCGACAACTGGTACTCACGTGCCGCCAGGAAGTTGTCCAGTGAGTGGGTGGCGGCCAGCCGCACTGCCATGTCCGTGAAGGCCAGCTGTTGCTCTTTGCGTGTGCCGGCCGTGCCCCAGCGGTCTACGTCGTGGCGCATCAGCTCGGCTTTGCGCGACTCGTCGGCAATCCACGTGAAGTAGTCCACGCCGGTGCGCTTCGGGAACCCGAAGGTCAGATGCAGGCTGAAGCCGTCGCCGCGCTCCTGGCGAGTCGCCTGGTGCCAGTAGCCACGTGGGATGTGCATCACCTCGCCCGCTTGGAGCGTGCCCTTCCACACGATCTCGTCCGTCGGCGTCGGGTTCGGCACCGCGTCGCGGTACATCGGCACGGGCCGCGACAGTCCACGCACTTCCCAGGATTTCTCCCCGGCCACCTGCACGATGACGACATCGTGGTCGTCCCAGTGCATCTGGAACCCCGCCGCGCTACCTGTGGTGAGGTAAGCGTTCACCTGGACCAGTTCGCGCGACCACCATTGCAACGCCCGGCAGGCCACTTCCAGCGTCGCGTCGTAGGCGTTCACGCCGTCGAGTACCAGCGTGCACCCGTCCCGAAGCAGGATGCCGAGCCGTTCCATGTCCACCATCTGGATGGCCTCGGCGCGGCGCATCGCCCGTGTGGTCAGGTAGTTCTGTGGGTGTACGTAGTCGCCGTCTTGCAGGCAACTGATGCGAGCGGCGGTCAGGCTCCGCCGCATGATGAGGTCGAGGAGACGGGTAGGGGTCAGCAGTCGCCCGCACAGGTCGCGATCTGCGAGCTTGCCTCGGGCGAACGTGTCGCCGAGCTCTGACGGGCCGTCCCAGCACAGCGCCTTCTCGATGGCGCCAACCAACCGATGATGGTTCATAGGAGAGTCCTCCTCCGGCTTAGCAGGAGGGACCCCGCTGTGGGCAGAGCGGGGTCCCTCCTGGACATGCGAGTGCGAACTAGTGAGCTGGCGGTTTACGGATCACGGGTGTCGCCCCAGTCGCCCTGCGCGCCGTCGGACAACTGCACTTCAGTGCGGTCCTGCACGATGGGCGTCCGCTCGACGCCGAGCACCAAGCCCTCGGGTTCAGCCATACTTCACCTCCTTTCCGTTGCGGTTGGTTCCATCCGGACAGATGGCTTAGGTGTCAGCCGGGTTTGTCGGCCAGCTCCGGGAGGCAGGACGCGGTGGTAGCAACTGGACTGCCACCTCAGCGAACTTTCCGCTGTCGCGGTGAAGGGCCGCCGGTGGCGCAAATGGCACCGCGGCGCCAAAGCTGTCCTCGAGCTGTGCTCGCACCGTCAGGTAGTCGAAGTGCTCGTTCCACACCTGAACCACGTCGATGACCCGCCCCGGTAAGAAGCGGTGGAGGTGAAGCCCGGCGAAGTAGCCGTCCGGATCGAGAAGCGGTACCGCCCGGTATCCGGCTTCTGTGCGAAGTCGTTGCAGTAGTTCGTCTTCCATCACGGACCTAGAACGCCTCAATCAGGAAGCAGGCCTGCTTCATCTGGGCGCACGGCCACGCCTCGCCACAGGTTTTGCAGAGCCACAGAGCCTTCTGTGGCGTGTGCAGGAACAACGCTATGACGACGCGGCAGTACAGATCGGCCGGTTTAGGCAGTGATGGAAGCGGCGCCACTTCCTTGCGTACCAACGGAATCACGCGGGCTAGCGTTGTCGCCATGATCGGTGCTCCTGGTTGCGGGCGTTTGGCGGCACCCAGCGGTGGGGACATACCAGCCGCAGACGAGCGAGGGAGGGCTACGTGAGGCTGCTCGCCTGCGGTTCGGGGAGAGTTCTGTCAACCCGCCGCCGGGTGCCGAAGGCGACGTTAGAGCGACCGTGCGTGACGGCTTGTACAAAATGTGTGACTGTCAGCTCGGTAGAGTGAAACCGTCTTCGATGGAGCCGAGGGGGTGAAGCATGGAGCCGTCAAGCGAGCACATTGGTGCGCGTGTGCGCTACTGGCGGAGGCGGCGCAAGCTATCGCGACAGCGGTTCGCCGACATGGTGGGTCGCTCCACCTCGTGGCTCGACAAGATCGAATCCGGCGAGCGTGAACTGGTGCGCCTACCGATGATTGAGCGGGTGGCCGAGGCACTCGGGATTGACCCGGCCGTGCTCACCGACGAGTCCCACGCCCAGCGAGCACGGCAATGTGTCGACGCCTGCGAAGTGCAGTCCATCCGCCGGGCGCTGGCGGCCTATCCCGGCTTGCAGACACAAGCACCTGAGGATGTTGACCTGGAAGCCGTCACCAGCCAAGCGTCCTATCTGGACCACGCCTGGATGACCTCACGCTTCACGGTCGTCGCCCGGCATCTGCCGATGCTCATGGCCGAAGCGCAAACCGCGGTCCAGACGGCATCTGCCCGTGACCAGGTGGCGGCCTACCGCATTCTGGTCACGGTCTACCGCTTGGCTTCATCCATGCTCCTCAAATTCGAGGCCAACGACGTTGCCTGGTTGGCGGCTGACCGGGCGATGCACACTGCCATGGGCATTGAGGACACCTGGTCACTGGCGCGGGCCACCCGCAGTGTCGCCCGCGCCATGACGAGCATCGATGAACAGGCGCAGGCCATCACCACCCTGTTGGCTATGGCCGACCGCATGCACGATGAGGTCAATGCCAACGCCGCCGAGCTGCTGTCGCTACAAGGGATGCTGTATCTGGCTGCCTCCATGACGGCTGCGGGGCAGGACGACGCTGAACTGGCGCGCGACATGCACGAGGCGGCACGAGCGGCGGCCCTGCGGTACGAGCCTCACTACAACGACCACCACACCTTCTTCGGTCTGACCAATACCCAGATTCACCGGGTGTCAGCCTTGGTACGACTCCGTGAGTGCGGCCAGGCCTTGGATTTTGCCGAGAGCATCGATCCACAGGCAGTGGCCGCGTTGTCGGCTGAGCGGCAGTCGAACTACCTGCTCGATCTCACCGAGGCGCACACCGGTGTCGGCAACTACCGTCAGGCCGTGCGGATGCTGGGACGCGCTGAGCAGATCGCACCCGAGGAAGTCCGCTGTCGGCCGCTAGCGCATGGCTTGCTGCGGTCACTGCTCAGCAACACCACTGGCGAGTCGGCTCGGCTCGCCGCTCAGATGGCGAATCGTGCGGGAGTTGAAGCGTGAGCGCACCCGTCCTGTACCTCATGATCTGCGGCGCGGGTCCGGCCGACCACATCGACCGCATGGTCAAGCTTGCCCAGGCTGACGGTTGGGACGTGTGGTGCATCGCCTCGCCGTCTGCGGTTGAACACTTCCTCGACCTGGACGCGCTCGAAGCCCTGAGCGGTCACTCAGTACGCACCGGTCACCAGCGGGCCGGACAGCCGGCGTTGCCCAAAGCTGCGGCAGTCATCGTGGCTCCTGCCACCTACAACACGATCAACAAGTGGGCCGCCGGCATCGCCGACACCTACGTGCTGACCCAGCTCGCCGAACTCACCGGGCTGGGTGTGCCGATCGCTGTTCTGCCGTTCGTCAACACGGCGCTGGCGAACAACCGGGTCTTCCACCGCAGTGTGGCGGAGCTGAGGGAGTCCGGCGTGACCGTGCTCTTCGGGGAAGGCGGCTTCGTGCCACATCCGCCTCGAACAGGCGGCAAGGTCATGGACTCGTACCCGTGGCAGGCGGCACTGGACGCGGTAAAGCACTCCGTGTAGGAGTGGGATGCCAGCATGAAGGCTGTGCTCATCACTTGTTTGCGCGTACAATTCCTTCATGTATAGCCGCCTCTCCGCTGACGACTCAACCCCACGAAAACACGCAGATGGGATTCAGTGCTGCCCATTTGCCTCCTGCGGCAGTGACGCTTCTTCGGCCGTCTTTTGCGGAGGGCGGACGTGAGGCAATTTAGTACCGATCACCTCACTGAAACGCAATTTGAGAAGTATTGCGTCGATCTTCTCAAGGCCATGGGATTCGTGAATGTTCGGTGGCGTAAGGGGACAGGGCTCAGCTCAAGCCCATCGGACCAAGGTCGTGATATTGAGTGCGAGTTCGTGCGGACAGAAATTGACAACGCCGTATATGTAGAGCGATGGTTTGTGGAGTGCAAACACTACAAACAAGGAGTTCCGCCAACGAAGATTGCGGGTGCGCTAGCCTGGGCTGAAGCTGAGAGTCCCGATGTTCTGCTGCTTGTAGCCTCGAACTTTTTTTCTAATCCCGCGAAAGAACATCTTGAAAAGTACAAGGCCAACAACAGGCCTAGATTCAGGATAAAAACATGGGAGTTGCCGGACCTGGAAGCGGCGTCGAAGGGAAAGCCTCTGCTGCTGAGTAATATGGTTTGGCGGAAGAGCTCGACTTCCTGAATATAATGCACCCTGCTCACCTTGAGTACATCAAGCGTATGCAGATGAACACACTCGATTACCTCTTCGAATGTCTTGATGCGCTTGATAAGGTGAAGCGTGACGAAATAACCGGCTGGCTGTGGGAAGCAATCATACGTCCCCGCGTTCGCGAGCCAATTCATGATGAGGAGACGCTTGCTGACTTGCGGATCGACCCCGTCAACTATGAGGTATTCAAGCAGAAGTGTTACACACTAAAGCGATCGAGCGGCCTTGATGACATGTTCATCGTCTCGCTGATCGTTAGCTTTCTTCTTCAGGCAACATTTGGTCATGGTGACACCACCTCAATTGACCAGAAAGTTGCAAGAAACAAAGACATGCTTGACTTTATGGCGGAGCGCGAAAGAAAAGTCGATCCTGCCGAGAGAGAAAGATTGGCGAAGTTTAGGGTCGGTTTCGAGCAACGAGTCCGTGAGTTGCCGGATAGGATTAAGGAAGGGTACAAGCTCTACGTCTACCTTTGTGAGAACGTTGTTTCGAAACTTCTGGAGGAGCGGCCGTTATTCTAGGCTCCCGACTCTGCCTTATCCGGAGAGTTGGCACTGAAGACGCCCAAGTTTGACGTGTTTGTCTGCATCCAGCACAATAATAGAAGTTTAATGCAGATCATTTCATGGCGAAGTCAAGTTTTTCGGCCCTCCTGAAGAGCACGTGGGAAGCATTGGTATGGATGCTAGCCTGCTTGGTGTTGATTGCGGCTACTATCTCAAAAGCTCCGTTTGACTCAGCGTCCGCGGCGTTCGTGGCGTTTATCTTTGTTCCAACCGGATTGATTTACGCGTTCGTTGAGTATCGCTATAGCCTGTCTAAGGCCGATGCCAAGGGCCAGCACACGCAGAGAAGCCGCAGAGAAGAGGCTATCTGGATTGCCGTCACGATAGCATCCGTGACGGCATGGGCCTACTTTTTTAAGCGGAATGAGCAGGATGTTCTGGCGGTAGCTTTGTTGAACTTCGCGTTCCTTAGGATTGGCTACTTTGTTTTGAGTGCAATCCCATTGGCTGACGGCCGGTCCCGGCGATGGAGATTTAGTATCGGCCGACTGGGTGTTGTTCGCCTGTGGAGGCGCAATGCTTTGACTTTGTTTGGGATCAAATCGATAATACCAAGGTTCGGGACCGTCCCGGACTCTTGGATCGAGGAGATCAGATGCTCAAACGAAGGCCAAGGGTCTTCGCGACAGCCTTAGCCGGAGTCATCCTCACGGTGACCAGTCTCGTCACCCCGGCTCACGCTGAGCAGTTCCCTGATGCGTACACCCAAATCGTCAACCATCAGATCCCGGTGGAACACGATGGGGCGCCTACCTACTACTGGTTCGGATGGGGTCGCCACTACGCCGGGCCGAACGGCATGGAGATTCGTCTCACGAGTAGCGGCACTACAGTCGCTATGCAGACGATTTTCAGCTTCGAAAGCGCGGCCGTGGGATCAGTTATCAAGGGGACGGCGACCACGCTCGGCACCGTCGTCTTGGCGAGTGTCTCGCCGCCTGCACTCAGGAACGCCCTGATCTACATCGGTGCTGGCTCAGGCCCTGCCACCGGCGATGCCGTGAGCAAAGTGATCCTCAGGGACATGTGTCTGGGAATCACCGTACCCAATGGTGGCCTCGCGCAGGTGCTAGACCGGGCTGTTTCGCTCATGGGCGCTCAGTGGGTCGACGCCTTCAAGGGCCCTTACTACAACGACGTGAAGGTCTGGTTCGAACCATGCGGCGGCGCGCCGAGCCCGAAACTGTCGGACACACTCGCAACGGTGAAGTTCCCAGGCATCGAGAACGTGTCACCGGCCTACCCGATCAGTCCGGAGCCACCGCCGCCACCGCCCGTCCCGTGGAACTTCGAGAACCTGGACGGCGACCCCGGCTCCATCGGGCATCAGGACTACGACCTGGGTCGACAGCCGGCGCTCATCCAATTCGGGACTTCAATCCACTCGTTTTACCACGACTCCTCAAACGGCAAGCTCCGGCACGCCTGGGCTGACGGCACCGGGTGGAGCTTCGAGATTCTGGATGGCTCAGGCGGCTCCGACGGGCGCATCAGTGCCAACCTCGGAGGTTCGCCGTCCGCGGTCGTCCATGGCGGTCTGCTCCATGTGTTCTACAAGGACTTCACCAACGGCGGCCTCCGCCATGGCTGGAGCACGAACGGAACTTCATGGAGCTTCGAGCACCTGGACGGGGCGGCGAGCGCCATCGCTGGGCACGCCAGTGCGAACGTGGGTGCGACATCGAACGCTGTTGTCACGCCGGACGGTCGACTGCAGGTCTTCTACTACGACCAGACCAACGGCAACCTGCGTCACGGATGGCTGAACTCGACTGGCTGGCACTTCGAAAACCTCGAAGGCGACATCGGCTCGATCAGCCACCACGATGCCGACATCGGCACCGACACCACGTCGGTCGTCTACAACGGCATCCTGCATCTGTTCTACCGTGACATCACCAACGGAAATCTCCGTCACGCGTGGGACAACTCGACCGGGTGGCACTTCGAGAACCTGGATGGCGACCCCGGATCGATCGGGCACCTGGACGGGGACATCGGCTACAACCCGTCCGCCGTCGCGTACAACGGGACGCTCCAGCTGTTCTACTACGACAGCACTCGGGGCAACCTGCGTCACGCCTGGGACAACGGCACAACAGGCTGGCAGTTCGAAGATCTCGAAGGAAGCCCGAGTTCGGTCAGCCACTACGACTCGAACGTCGGGCTCATGCCAACCGCAACGGTGCTGGGCGGAACGCTCCAGCTCTACTACTACGAAGCATCAGGAGGCAACCTCCGTCACGCATTCAGTGACGCCACTGGCTGGCACTTCGAGAACCTCGATGGCGCTGGCGGTCAGCCGACCGGGCGCTACAACGCCAATGTCGGCTGGGACCCCGTAGCGATTCCCTACAACGGCAAGGTCAAGTTGCTCTACTTCGACGTCACCAACGGCAACCTGCGTCACGCCTGGTCGCAGTAGAGTTCGCGAGTAGCTACCGAGAGCATCACCTCGGAGATCCCGACCAGGAAGCGCGTCGCGCTTCCTGGTCGACTCCATTTTTATTGACATGCAGGTAGTGGTTGCTTGCCGCTATAATATGACCATGAAGCCAGCGGTCAGACAGTTCTATAGAACAGCCATCTTGGCATTCGAGCATGCGTATGGTCACTCGCTGGCGAAAGATCATGCCGATGCTGTTCAGGTTGTGCTCTCGCTAGATTTCGGTATCGAGATGTTGCTCAAGGCGGTATTGCTGGATCGCGGCGAGTCCATCATGAATGGCAAGAATTCTATTACCCTGTTTGATGCGCTGAGGCAATGCGGCACCTATAAGCAGGCATCGACGGTCGAAGTTCTCCGGGAGCGAAGGAATAATCTTCAGCACTTCGCACAGTACACGGATCTGGCCACCACGCGGGACTTGTACGAGGGTGCTCTGTTGTTTGTGGCCGAGGTGCTGGACGCAGAGTTTAAGCTCAAAGTTCCGAAGAGTGTGCGAATGTTTCCGTTGCGCATACCGACAATTTCGGGCATAGAACAGTTGACTTCGGCAAGCGAGCTTCAGCGTGACGTAGACGCAAGCAATGACGTGGTTGTCTGGGCGCAAGGCGTTCCGGGTACCAGCATGTTGGCGGTGCATGCACAGCTTGGGGCAGGCGAAGTCAAGAAGCTCACTCCCGACGGCGAGTTCGAGTACATGCCCAAGACTAACGGGACTTTGGTTGTTGCCTACAGGCAGTCCGGCGGCGTCGTGCTCTACGACCTTGCCACCGGCAAACGAACAATCATCGCCGAAGCAGGTGGGCCTACGGACATAAGCTCTGATTGGGTGGCCGCTCAAGGTCTATCCATTCAGGGTGGCCTCGGCGGCGGCATTTGGCTCTACAGTTTGGTGGGGGAGAGTTGGGAACAGCTTAGTGAGGCTGGTGATAGCGCCCGACTCACCGACGATCATATTGTGTGGGCTGAGCTTGAAGGGGAAGAGGTTGTCGTTAAGGTGCGCGCCCTCGTTGATGGCGCCACTTCGCGGACTCTTCTAGCGTCAGCTAGTCAGCCGAGCGCGTCTGGAGAGCGTATAGCCTGGGTGGATTGGCGCAGCTCTAGGCCTCGGGTGCATGTCAGCACTTTCGAAGGTTCTGAAATCTACTCGGCGAGTGGTGGATTCTTTCCTCATTTGCGTGGAGATGTTCTGGCCTACCTTGTGGCCGATGGTGACAGCCATTCGCTTGTGGTTGATGATGTCGTCAGGGGTGAAAACATACTTTCGGTCCCCAAAGTTGGTTTTCCGATTGGCTCTGCGTTGGCTATTACTGAGGATGCAATTTATTTCGAGTCTAAGTCTAATCGAGAGGTGCACGCCATCTTCCGGCAGGGATTCTCGTACTGAGCTAAGTCGTTCATCGCCTCTGCCGCCCACCCGACCGCATCTTCACCCCAGCTCGTAGCAAGTGAGTGCGGATCATCGTGTCGCTGACGCCGTAGAGCTGGGCGAGGTCTTCCAGCCGTGAGCCTGCCTCGTACAGCTTGCCGGCTTCCTGGATCTGCTCAGGCTGAAGCAGTAGCTGTCTCGTGTCGATGCCGCGGGTCTCGAGGTGCTTGCCAACCGTCGATCGGTGGAAACCGGTCTCGGCGGCCACCTGCCGAACCGTCAGCCCAGACCGATACGCCTCAACCATCCTGTCGATGTCCGCTGACGTCGCTTGCGTCATCAAGCGGCACTTCGACTGCTCGTGAGCCTGGCCCGGTTGTCCGTCTGCCCATGTCCTGGCCATGTCGAGCAGTCGCTGAACGGGGAAGGACCGGTGGGCAAGGGCCTCAGTTGCGCCCATTCGTCTCAGGCGGCGTGTGTCTGCGGAAAGCGCAGACCACGTCGCCTCAGTGTTTTCTGGGGTGCAAGCCCCAGGCCCCGCCCGGCGGGCTTCGACCCCGGACCCCGCTCGTGTGGAATTCCGTAACACCCCGATGATCTCGGCCGAAGCAGCAAGGGCGTAGAACCCGCTGCGGCGCAGGAGGTCGGCCGGTGCACGAGGAACAGGAACCGTCTTCCACCACCAACCGCGTCGAGGGTGAAGCGGAGACGGTCGCCCAGCTCGGGTCCAACTACGGCAACGTCGGGTTCTTTCGCGGCAACAGTTTTGTGCTGAGTCTCGGGCCGCGGTGGACCGTGATGATCCTCGTCTGCCTCCTCGTGATCGCGGCCTCGGTCACCGTGGTGCTCGTGCGGAATGCGCCTTCCACGTCGTCGGCGCCGGATCCGTCCGAGCCGCTGGCGGTGGCCGTCAAGACGGTGGTGGACGGGTGTCAGCTGTCGTGGGTGACGCCGAAGTCGCCGGCCGAGTTGGAGGCCGTCATGGATCCGTCCGTGTCGCTGTCGCCGGAGCAGTGGGCCACGTGGGAGCACTCCAAGGACGGTGCGCAGGCCAGTGAGGCGGCGTTCACCGTCACGGCGCAGGGGCGTGAGGCCACCAGCAACGTGGCGATCACCGGAGTTCGGGTCAAGATCTTGGAGAAGCGGCCGCCGTTGAAGGGGACGTTGCTCTACCGCCAGTGCGGTGAGCCGGTCTACGCGCACTACATGGCCGTGGACCTGGACAGTCGGCAGCCTGTCAGCTTTCCCGACGACCTGGATTCCGGGGCGGCCGCTGAACTGGTGGCTCAGGGGGTTCGGGCCGATCCGATCAAGTTCCCCTACAGCGTTTCTGCCACGGCGGTGGAGGTTTTCACCGTCACGGCCCGCACCTCGGAGTGCGACTGCACGTGGGTGATCGAGTTCGACTGGTCCACCGAGGGGAGGAGCGGTGTGCAGACGGTGACCAACAACGGGCAGCCGTTTCGCACGACCAGCAAGGCCGACGCGGTGCCGTGTCCTTTGTCCAACTGTCCGTGAGACTGCTCGCACAAGATCTGGAGGGCGCCGGGTCGTGCCGTATTTTGGATCGCTGCCAGAGGACGTTTGGGCCCGCCACCCCGAAGGACTCGACCTGTGAAGCGCAAGGCCAAGGCCGTGAAGCCCGTCAGCACCACCGTCACGCAGGAGCAGATCAAGCTCCTGGCGCTGGCAGAGCAGGGCGGCGTGCACCGCGGGGCCACGAGCTGGTACCTGGAGCACCGGCCCGCCAAGCAGTGGGACGCCGACGACCTGGAGGTCCTCCACCAGCGCCACTGGATCACGTGGGTGCGGCCGGATCGGGCCGTGGAGCACGGGATGGCGGCGCCGGTCGACATCACGGCGCAGGGGCGGGCGGCGTTGCAGCACCACCTGCCGGGGTGGGTGCTCGGGCGCAAGGCGATCGCCGCGCCGCCGCCTCGGTTGCCCGCGGTGGAGTCGATCCGGGCGCTCGACGCCCTGTAGTGCTCACGGCTGTTGTTTCTGCCACCACACGGCGATGGTGACGCGGTTCGGCAGGTCGAGCTGTTGCTGGACGCGGGCCACGTGGCTTTCGACGGTGCGGACGGAGACGTGCAGCGCGGAGGCGATCTGCTGGTTCGTGCGGCCCGCCGCCACGAGTCTGACGACCTTGGTCTGCGCCGGTGTCAGGAGTCCTTCGCCGGGCGACAGGGCCAGCGCCACGGCCTGGTCGTAGTCGGTGATGCGGGCGCCGCGGGCGAACCAGGCCTCGAACGAACGGTCGCCCACGGTCCTGCGCAGGCGGCTTTCGCAGGCGGCGCGGTGCAGGGCGATCGGTCTCATGCCGGCGACGCCCACTCCCGCCATCACCTGCATGGCCGACGCCGCGCCCAGCAGTTCGGCCGCGCGCTCTGGTTGGTCGAGGGCCGCGGTGATCCACGCCAGGACCTCGACCGCCCACGTCGGGCCCCAGCGGTCGCCGATGTCGAGTTGGTCGCGCAACGCCCGGCGCAGCAACCCCTCGGCCGTCGCGGCGGTGCCGAAGCGGAGCTCGGCCACGGCCATGGTCCACAACGCCCAGGGGCGCAGCCACGGTTCGCCCGCCGCGTCCAGCTCGTCGTAGCACTGCTTCGTGTACGAACGCGCCTGCTCGGCGTCGCCCAGCAACGCCGCGGTGTTCGCGAGCATCACGACCGCCATCGAACGGTCACCCGCCCAGTCCGGGCCCATCGCCGCCATCGCGTCGCGCGCCGACGTCAAGCGGGCGAAGGCCTCCTCGGCGTCCGCGGTGGCGAACAGGGCCACCAGACCGAGCACGTTGTCGACGGCCGGCACGGGACCCGGCGGCAGCGACTCGGCCAGCTCCAGCGCCTCCCGCACGATCGCGTCGACGGGATCGCCTTGGCACAGCACGATGAACGCCAGCGCCGCCAGTGCACCGAGCCGTGCCGGGTCCGGCTGCGGCGGTGTGGCGGCGAGGGCCTGCTCCAGGATCGACCGGATCTCCGGCAGCCAGCCGTTGTAGAACGACTCGCGGGTGCGGGCCAGGTCCGTCGCGAGCCGCAACGCGTCCGGGTCGGCGCCGAGCACCTCCAGCGCCGCGCGGTAGTTCGGCATGTCCGCGCGCACCTGACGCAGCAGCACCAGCTCGTCCGGGCCGTACCAGGACCGCGCGACGTGGGCGGCCGTGGCGACGTAGTGGCCCGCCATCCGTTGCCGCACAACGGGTGCCTCGGCGCCGAGCAGCTCGACGCCGTACTGGCGGATCGGCTCGGGCAGCCGGAACCGCACACGGCCCGCGTCGGGGATCACCAGTGACTTGTCGACCAGGTCGTGCAGCACGTCGGCGATCTCCCCGGACGGCAGCTCCTCGGACGAGCACACGTTCTCGGCGGCGGCCAGGTCGAACGACGAGCGGAACGCGCTCAGGCGCGCCCACAGCCGCCGTTCCTGCCCGGTGCAGAGCTGGTGGGACCAGTCGACGATCGCGCGCATCGTCCGGTGCCGCGGCAGCGCGCTCGCCGAGCCGCGGTTCAGGAGCTTGAACATCTCGGTCAGCCGCTGGTCGAGGTCGGCGAGCGACATCGACCGCAACCGCACGGCGGCCAGCTCGATCGCGGCGGGCAGACCGTCCAGGCGCCGGCAGATGCTCACGAGGTGGCGGACGTCGTCCTCGGACGGCTCCCACTCGCCGCCGCGCCCGCTGCGCGCCCTGTCGACCAGCAACCGGACCGATTCGTGGACATTCGCCTCCTCCAGAGTAGAAACGACAGCGGGAGGAACTGTCAGCGGCGGCACGGTCAGCACCGACTCGCCGGGGATCGACAGCCGGCTGCGGCTGGTCGCGAGCACGCGGAGCTCGGTGGCCTCGCTCAGCAGCGCGGCGACGAGCCCGGCGCACTCGGCGAGCAGGTGCTCGCAGTTGTCCAGCACGAGCAACGTCCGGGGGTGCGCGCGCAGATGACCGACGAGCGTGCCCATCGAGTCGCGCGTGGACTGGTCGCGGATGCCGACGGCGTGCGCGACCGTGCGCACGACCTCCTGGTCGTCGCGCAGAGGGGCGAGCTCGGCCAGCCACACCCCGTCGGCGTACGAGCCGTGCACCGCGGCCGCGTGCGCGAGGGCCAGGCGCGTCTTGCCCACGCCACCGACTCCGGTCAGCGTCACCGCCCTGTCCACCGACAGCCGCCGCGCCATCTCCTCGAGCTGCGCGGTTCGGCCTACGAACGACGTCATGCCCAGCACACTAAGCCACAACACCGACACCCTTAGTCGATCTCCTTGGAGGCGAGCCCCGAGCATGTCGAACCTGCTGACCGGCGGCGATCTGCGCGCACGCGACCACCATCGGATCGAGGACGACGCACGAGCAGAGGGACCCCTGCACGCCGTGACGCTGCCCAACGGCGTACGCATGCACGTGGTCACGGTCGGACTCGACCTCACCCGCACACTGCTCCTGGACCAGCGGTTGTCGAAGGACAGCGACGCCCTGCAACGGGAGATCAAACGCCAGCTGGCCGAGCTGGGCAGCACGCAGACGGATCTCGCCGGACTCTTCGGCCCGAGCATGCTCAACAGTGACAACCCGAAACACGCCCGGTTGCGCGCGCTCGCGGTGAAGGCGTTCAACGGCCAGGCCGTGCAAGCCCTGGCACCGCGCATCGAGGCGATCACCGCCGAACTGATCGACCGGCTGCCGGTCGGCGAGGAGATCGACCTCGTCCACGCACTGGCGGTGCCGATGCCGCTGCACGTCATCGGCGAGGTGCTCGGGGTGCCGGAGGACGACAGGGCGCGCGTCCGCACGTTGATCGAGACCATGATGTCGATGGAGCCCGAGGTGTCCCAGCCCGCGAGCGACGAGCTGGGCGGCTACTTCCACACGTTGCTCACGAGTCACGCGCTCGACGAGAACTCGTTGTTCGGCGCGTTGGTCGCCGCAGAGGAGGACGGCGACCGGCTGACCCACGACGAACTGATGGCGATGGCGTTCCTTCTCGTAGTAGCGGGCCACGAGACGACGGCGGGCCTCATCGCGAACGTCGTGCACGACGCGTTGGACAACGACCTTTGGGAGAAGGCAGCGGCAGACCCCGCTCTGGTGCCCGTGCTCGTCGAGGAGACGCTGCGGCAGAACTCGCCGGTCCGCAACGCCACCCACCGCATCACCACCGAGCCGGTCGAGATCGGCGGCGTCACGGCGCCGGAGAACACACTGCTGCTGATCAACCTCGGCTCCGCGGGACGGTGCCCCGCTGCCCACGAGGACGCCGCGCGGTACCGCGTCGACCGCGCGACGACCGGACACGCGACATTCGGCCACGGACCGCACTTCTGCCTGGGCTCGGCACTCGCCAGGCTGGAGACCGAAACCGTGCTGCGCGAGCTCGTGACCCGCTTTCCGCACACGGTCTGCTCCGCCACCGAGCAGCCGCCGGTCACGCACAACGACATCATGGTCAGCCTCAAATCGCTTCCCGTCGTGCTGAGGCGCTGACACGCTGGGGCGCATGGAGATCGTTCACGGGGGACCCGAGCACGTCGACACGGCCGCGCTGATCTGGGCGCACGCGGTCACGGCCAGGGATGGCTACGAGGAGGTCCCGGCACTCGACCAGGCGCGTCCCGGCATCGAGAACGCGCTGGCGAACGAACCGTCGTTGTTGCTGCTGGCGCGCGAAGGCGGTGAGGCGGTCGGCTTTCTGGCCGGCGGTCCACATGAGACGGAACCGGGCATCGCCTACATCAACTACGTCGGCGTGCATCCCGACGCGTGGGGCAAGGGCGTCGGCGAGGCGTTGCTGCGCGCACTGCCCGATGCCCTGACCGCGCGTGGGTACACCGGTGCCCAGCTGTTGGTCTACGTCGACAACGAGCGCGGCGTGCGGCTCTACGAGCGCCTCGGATGGATCAAGCTCGGCGACCCTGCGCCGCATCCGGCCCACGGCCGGGTGGAGCAGCGCTACTCGTTCTCGCCGAATGGGGGTGTGTGAACGTTCAGCGGGGGATTAGGGGATGAACCCCAATGCGTCTGACCAGGGCTATCCCCGAGTCCATTTGAGACGTAACTTTCTTCCATGTCAGTGCGCACGTTCGCCGTCGTCGTCGGCCTCGCGTTCCTCCTGGGCGGGGGCGCGATCCTCTTCGTGATGCTGGCCGTCGAGTCGCCGAGCGGGTCGCTGATCCCGTGCGGCAACGGCCTGGGCATCGGTTTCGACGAGCCGGCGGCGGCCGCGATCGGACCGGCCTATGTGGACATCTGCGCCGATCTGAGGCACCGCAGGCTGCTCTGGGCGTTGCCGGTGATCGGTGTCGGAGCACTGCTGTTGATCGGCTCGCTGTTTGCTTCACTCAGGGCTACTCGCCGGTAAGGTCGCGGCATGACGTGGATGGTCTACGGCGCCAACGGCTACACCGGACGACTGATCGCCGAGCTCGCGGTCGAGCGGGGCGAACGGCCGGTCCTCGCCGGTCGCTCGAACGAGAAGATCGAACCGATCGCCGCCGCCCTGGGCCTGGAGCACCGGGCGTTCGACCTGAGCCGGGCGGCGGCGAACCTCGAAGACGTCGACGCCGTCGTGCACTGCGCCGGTCCGTTCGCGCACACCTCCGACGCGATGGTCGATGCCTGCCTGAAGACACGCACGCACTACCTCGACATCACCGGCGAGATAGACGTCTTCGAGTCCATCAGCCAGAGGGACGTCGACGCGCGCAAGGCCAGCATCGTGCTGTTGCCCGGCGCCGGGTTCGACGTGGTGCCCACGGACTGTGTCGCCGCCATCCTGAAGAACGCCCTGCCGACCGCCACGCACCTAGATCTCGCGTTCGTCGTCGGAGGAGGAGCGAGCGCGGGCACGGCCAAGACGTCGGTCGAAGCCTCCGCCGTCGGTGGGCGGATCAGGGTGAACGGCGACCTGAAGAGCGTCCGCATCGGGCACCGTCGCCGCACCGCCCACTTCCGGTCCGGTCCGCGTGAAGTAGGCAGTATCCCGTGGGGTGACGTGTCTACTGCATACCGTTCGACAGGTATCCCGAACATCACCACGTTCACCGTGGTACCAGGCCTGATCGGGCAGCTCCAGCAGGCGTTCGCGCCCGTGCTGCAGACATCGCTCGTGCAGAACGTCGCCAAGACCGTCGCCGGGAAGGTGAAGGGGCCTGACGAGCGCAAGCGGGCCAACACGCGCGCGGAGGTGTTCGGCGAGGCGTGGGACGCCAAGACCAAGGTCGAGTGCGCGATCACCACGCCGAACGCCTACAGCCTCACCGCGGACTCCGTGCTCCGCGCCATCGGCAAGATCAACGGCGCGGCGCCCGGCTCGCACACGCCGTCCAGCGCGTTCGGCGCCGACTTCGTGCGCGAGCTCGACGGAGTGGTCGTGGGCGAGGTCCGCTTCTCCTGAGGGTCAGCGGGGCGCGAGGAGGCTCGTGATCTCCTGCGACGCCGAGACGGTGAGCAGGTGCTGGAGGTTCTCCGGCAGGTCCTCTCCGCGCTTCTGCTTCGCCTGCGCGTACAGACGTCCGGCGCGGTAGGAGGAACGGACCAGCGGACCCGCCATCACGCCGAGGAAGCCGATCTCCTCGGCCGTCTCCTTGTGCTGGACGAACTCCTCGGGCTTCACCCAGCGCTCGACCGGGTGGTGGCGCGGCGAGGGGCGCAGGTACTGAGTGATGGTGATGATGTCGCAGCCCGCGTCGTAGAGGTCGGCCAGCGCCTCGGTGACCTCCTCGGGGGTCTCGCCCATGCCGAGGATCAGGTTCGACTTCGTGACCAGGCCGAACTCGCGGGCCTTGGTGATGACCTCGAGGGACCGCTCGTAGCGGAACGCCGGGCGGATGCGCTTGAAGATCCGCGGCACGGTCTCCAGGTTGTGCGCGAGCACCTCGGGGCGTGCCTCGAAGACCTCGTTGAGCTGCTCCGGGACCGCGTTGAAGTCCGGGATCAGCAGCTCGACGCCGGTGCCGGGGTTCATCTCGTGGATCTGGCGGACGGTCTCGGCGTACAGCCACGCGCCGCCGTCTTCCAGGTCGTCACGGGCGACACCCGTGACCGTGGAGTAGCGCAGGCCCATCGCCTGGACCGACTCGGCGACCCTGCGGGGCTCGTCGCGGTCGAGGTCGGCGGGCTTGCCCGTGTCGATCTGGCAGAAGTCGCAGCGCCTGGTGCACTGCTCGCCGCCGATCAGGAACGTGGCCTCGCGGTCTTCCCAGCACTCGTAGATGTTGGGACAGCCGGCCTCTTCGCAGACCGTGTGGAGGCCCTCGCGCTTGACCAGACCCTTGAGCTCCCGGTACTCGGGGCCCATCTTCGCCCGCGTCTTGATCCACGAGGGCTTCTTCTCGATCGGCGTCTGGCTGTTGCGGACCTCGAGCCGCAGCAGCTTCCGACCCTCAGGTACCACAGTCACCACCTCACCCTACGCTGCGCCGCCGGGTGTCCGGCATCACGCACGCTTCGCCTGAGGATGAACGCCGAAACCGGGCTTCTGGTCGAGCATCCGTCGTCACGGCAGGTCGGGTGTGATCCCGGTCATCTTGATCGTGAGGTCCCACAGACGGCTCGCGGCGAGGTCGTCGCGGGCGGCGGCGGTCATCCGAGCGACGGCGGGGTGGCCGCGGTAGCCGTTGAAGCTGTCGGGGCCGTAGTACTCGCCACCGCGTGCGTCCGGTGACGTCGCCGCGTAGAGCTGCGGCAGCGCGCCCATCTCGACGGACTGCGAGAACAGGTGGCTGATCTTGCCGCCGATCCGCAGGAACAACGACTTGTGTTCGCTGGCCATGTTGTTGGTCAGTTCGGTGACCGTCACGCCGGGATGTGCCGCGATGGACGTCACGTCCGATGAGCGGCGGTCCAGCTCACGCGCGAACAGGATGTTGGCGAGCTTCGACTGGCCGTACGAGCCGCGGTAGCTGTACGAGCGACGCTCCCAGTTCGGATCGTCGAAGTCGATCCGGCCGTACTGGTGCGCGAGAGAGGCGACAGTCACGACGCGTGCGCCCGGACGTTGCCTCAGTGCGGGCAGCAGCAGCCATGTCAGGGCGGCGTGGCCCAGGTGGTTGGTGCCGAACTGGCGCTCGAAGCCGTCGACGGTCTGGCCGAGCGGGACGGCCATGATGCCCGCGTTGTTGATGAGAACGTCGAGTTGGTCGACCTTCTCTGTGACTTTGTCTGCGGCAGCGCGGACGGAGCCGAGGTCGGCGAGGTCCAGTTCGAGGACCTCGGCCGACCCGGTGACCGTCCGCCGTGCCTGCTCGCCGCGCTGGACCGAGCGACAGCCCATGATCACGTGGGCTCCTCTGGCCGCGAGCACCTGGGCGGTGCGCAGGCCGAGACCGGAGTTCGCGCCGGTCACGAGGACGGTGCGGCCGGTCTGGTCGGGGATGTCGGCTTCGGTCCAACGACTCATGGAGTTATTCCTACCGCCCGGTAACTGCCGAGCGAAAGGTGTGCGTCGAGCACGGCTCGCAACACCGGCTCCTCGGCGGCGAGCTCCGCGGTGACGCGGTCCTCGTCCACCCGGCCCTCCAGCGCGGCGGTCTCCATGCGTGCGGTCAGCTTGTTCTGCCAGCGGTGATCGAGCGCCAGCAGCAGGTCCTGCAGCGACGAGAAGACGTCCGGATCCACGATCAGCGGTGCGGACGGGTCGCGGCGGGCGTCGCGCAGGACGGCGTCGATCGCGTCACGGCGGCGGTAGTGGTCTGCCCAGCCCATGTCTCGTACCCCCGGTCTCTCGCATACCCTCGGTATGACACGACCATACCACCGGTACGTACCGTCGGTATGTGAGATACGTTTCGCCCGTGCGAACACGACGCGCCGAGTACTCGGAGTCGACCAGGCAGGCGCTGGTCGACAGCGCTGTCGACCTGTTCACCAAGCGCGGGTACGCGGGTACCTCGCTCGACGAGGTGGTGAAACGCGCCCGCGTGACGAAAGGCGCGCTCTACCACCACTTCAGCGGCAAGCAGGCGTTGTTCGAGGCGGCCTTCGCGCAGGTCGAGACCCAGTCGATCGAGTCGCTGACCGCGGTCATCAGCGGTGACGGCGACCCGTGGGAGGTTGCGGTCGCGGGCCTGCGCGCGTACGTCCGCAAGTGCCTGGACCCGGAGTACCAGCGGATCATCGTCCACGAGGCGCCCGTGGTGATGGGCTGGGAGCGCTGGCGCGAGGCGGAGGAGCACTTCAGCTTCGGGCTGCTCCGATCGGCCGTGCAGCTGCTCGTGGACGCCGGCGAGATCGAGGACCTGCCCGTGGAGGTCATGGCGCGGTTGCTGTTCGGCGCGTTGTCGTCGGGGGCGAGCACGATCGCGAGCTCGTCGGACCCGAAGCGCACCGGCCGCGACGTCGAACGCGCGATCCTGCGGGTGCTGGAGGGTTTGCGCAAGAAGTAGTCGAGTTCGGCCCTAGCGGCCGGGCGCAACGTCGATCACCACGCGGACAACGAGGTGGTCAGCATCATGATCGAACCGGTCAACACGCGCCTGGGACTCGACGGCAAGATCGCCCTTGTCACGTCGGGAACACACGGTCTCGGACTTGCCATCGCCGGCAAGCTCTGCGACAACGGCGCCCACGTCATCCTCACCACGTCCCCAGGCGATGTCGACGCCGACCGGGCGATGCTCGTGCTCGCGGGCAAACCGGGTTCGGCGTCCGTCGTGCCGTTGGACATGCACGACGAGAACGCGGTGCGGTCCCTGCTGGAGCAGGTGAAGCTGGAACGCGGCCGGCTCGACCTGTTCGTGCACCACGCCGTCTCCCCGGACCTGACGCCGTTGCTGAACGTCGTGGAACCGCTCGCGAAGGCGTTCGTCGACGGCGGCCGCGTCGTCGTCGCCGGCTACACGGTGACGCCGGTGCACGGCGTGATCCGCACGCTGGCGCTGGAGATGGCCTGGTACCGGGTGGCGGTGAACGCGGTCGTGACGACGGTGGTCGACAACGGCCCGATGAACATCGACCCGGAACTGGTGGACCGGCTCGCGATCAAGAGCCCGTCCGGCCGGGTCACGGTGCCGGAGGACGTGGCGAACGCGGTCGCGTTGCTGTGCACGGAGGAAGCCGCCTGGATCCAGGGTCAGGTGATCACCGTCGACGGGGGACTGGAACTGCTGGAGCGCTGGGGCGAGACCCGCTGAGCGGTTGTCGCGTTCACGGCTGTGATGGGTACTGAGAGCCGCTCGAGTTCCGCTCGCGCGCTGCCGGAGCAGTGGCAATGCGTTAGCGTTCAGTGACAGGGCGGCATCAGCCCATCGATATTTCGAATTGCTTTAAGGCATTCGGAGTAGTGAAAGGCATCGTCGGCTCAAATGCTTGTCCCGTGCGGTCACCGAGTGTAAAACTCGGAAAGTTGGCAGGGGGGACCCGGCAAGGGGGCCGATGATGATCAGAGTGTTACTCGCCGAGGACGTGCAAATGGTCCGCGGCGCATTGGTCGCGTTGTTGAATCTCGAACCAGACATTGAGGTCGTCGCGTCGGTGGCAACAGGTGACGAAATCGTCCCGGCTGTTGCGAGGAGTCAACCGGACGTCGCCGTCCTCGACATCGACCTGCCCGGTATGGACGGCCTTTCGGCGGCCACGGTCATCCACGACACGGCTCCCGGGACCCGCACGCTGATCCTCACGAGCCTCGGCCGCCCCGGAACCCTGCGCCGCGCCCTCAATGCTCGCGTGAACGGTTTCATCCTCAAGGACGCGCCCATCAACGAACTCGCCGACGCCATCCGCGGCGTGTCCGTCGGCCGCCGGGTCATCGACTCGCAGCTGGCGCTCTCGGCGTGGGACACCGACGAGTGCCCGCTCACGCCGCGCGAGCTGGAGGTGCTGCGGCTGGCGTCCGACGGTGCGGACGCCATGGAGATCGCGAGCACGCTGTTCCTGTCCGTCGGTACGATCCGCAACTACCTGACGGCGGTGACGGCGAAGCTCGACGCGCGCAACCGCGTGGACGCGGTGCGGATCGCCCGCAAGGCCGGCTGGTTCTGACCCCGGCTCCCGACCCTGGTTCTGCCTCGGCTTGCGCAGGGCGTTGCAACGAACGTTTGTCGTCGTCCGCAAACGTCCTGTTGCAAAGGTGCAGGTCGCGGCGTCGTTGCCCTTGCGTTGGAACGCCCGGATGCAAAAAACGTTTGCGGACATCCGCAAACGTTCTTTGCATCCGGGGTGTTTGAGCAGGTCAGCGGCGTGGTGGTGGCCAACTGATATATCGGTGGTGGCTCGGGTGGGTGGCCGGGGTCAGGCTGCGATCGGGATGGCCGCGTGGACGTGGAAGCGGTCCGTGCCGACGTGCCGGGCGATGAACACGCCACCTGCTGCCTGCACGCGTTCGGCCTGGTTGCGGACGCCGTTGCAGTCCGAGGAGCTCGGGCGGTCGGTGGCGCCGTCGTTCACGACGTCGAGCTTCACCTCGTCGCCGGTCTGGCGGACGGTGATGGCGCAGTTCTCTGCTTCGCTGTGGCGCAGAACGTTCGTGACGGCCTCTCGCAGAACTGTGGCCAGCACCGTTTCGATCTCTTCCGGCAACGGGTCGTGGTCGAGCTCGACGCGGACGTCGATGTTCGCGGCGGTCAGCATGGTCTTCGCCGAGTGCGAGGTGTCCGACAGCGACAGGCGGCGGTAGCTGCGGGCCAGTGACCGCACGTCCGTGAGGGCGTTTCCAGCGATATCCAATATATCGGCGAGGTGTTCCTGGGCCCTGTCCGGGCGTTCGGCGATGAGGCGGTGGGCCAGTTCGCTCTTCAGCTTGATCGCGCTCAGGCTGTAGCCGAGCAGGTCGTGCAGGTCGCGGGCGACGCGCAGGCGTTCCTCGGCGAGGGCCGCGCCGACCGGTTCGGGGGGTGTCGCGGGCCGGAAGACGTTGCCCAAGGCGATGCCGGAGACGGCCAGGCCTGTCGCGGTCGTCGCGATCACGGCCTCCAGCGGCGAGGCGGAGGTCTGCAGGAGGCTCGTCGCCGCGGCCACCAGGGCGAACACCGTCCAGCCCGCCGGCGGTCCGAACAGCGCCAGCGCGTTGCCGGCGACCAGGCCGGGCACCGCGGTCCAGAGCTGGCCGGTCGGGAGGAACGGCAGGAACACGAGCACCACCTGGGCGGCCAGGGCGGTGCGGCGTGCGGGGGTGTTCAGGCCGCCGAATTGGAGCGCCTGCAGTGCGAGTGTCAAGGCCAATGCGACGAGATATATGGCGGAATGAGTCGTTTCCCGGTCCCGCAGAAGCAGCCGCGTCACGTCGGCCAGACAGATGCCCGCCACAACGGCGTGGATGATCCAGCCGGGTCTCGGCGATCCAGGCGAGTCATTCACGATTCCCCCAAGAGTGGCCCGAGAGTGGTCGGGGCGTGCGACCGGCCTCTCGGCGAACCCACGGCAAATGCTAGACAGTGCGGTCCTGCTGCGGATCAACTTCTGGATCGGTACAGAACTTAGTGCCGCAGTTACCGGTTTCGACAAATTTCGCTCGAAAGGACGAGTATTTAACGTGCTGGTCACGAGCGGTGTTCGGGCCGTTACCCGGTGAAATTGTTTGGGTACGTCCGGCCCCGTGAATATCTCACACGGGGAGCGGTAGTTCGCCATCTCGTAGTCGTGCCGAGCTACGTGGCGTTCGATAGCCCGGCTCAGGTGAACTTGATGGCACAACAACCAGCAAGCCGCCGCTGAAACTGGAACTGGGGAGGGATCCCGTCATGGAGATCAAAGTTCTCGGACCGCTGGAGGCCAGGGAGAACGGCATCTCGATCACGCCGAGCGCGGTGAAGCCGCGGCAGGTCCTCTCGCTGCTCGCGTTGCAGGCGGGGCACGTCGTCACCGTGCCCACCCTGATCGAAGAGCTGTGGGGGGTCACACCGCCGAGAAGCGCGCTCACCACGTTGCAGACATACGTCCTCCAGGTCCGTCGCCGCATCGAGGCGGCGCTTCCCGAGGGCAGTGCCGGCGCGGCGAAGAACGTGCTCGTCACCCGCTACGGCGGCTACATGCTCGACGTCGCGCCGGAGACCATCGACGTGCGCAGCTACGAGCGGCTCGCCACGGCCGGTCAACGCGCGCTGGAGGTCGGTGACCTCGAGTCGGCGTCACGGCTGCTGCGGTCGGCCACCGACGTGTGGCGCGGGCCGGTGCTCGTGGACGTCCAGATCGGTGTGCGGCTGGGCATGGAGGTCACGCGGCTGCAGGAGTCGCGGCTCGGCGTCCTGGAGGCGCGGATCGAGGCGGACCTGCGGCTGGGCAAGCACCAGTCGTTGCTGAGCGAGCTGTCCGTGCTCACCGCGCAGCACCCCATGCACGAGAACCTCTGCGCGCAGTACATGCTCGCGCTCTACCGCGCTGGCCGTCAGTGGCGTGCTCTGGAGGCGTACCAGTCGTTGCGCGACACCCTGATCGAGGAGCTCGGCCTGGAGCCGTCGGAACGCCTGCGCCAGCTGCAGTGCGCGATCCTCAGCTCCGACCCGTCGCTGAACGGCCCGACGTCCGCACGTCAGCTGGAGCGGCAGCTCGCCGGTTGATCCGCGGCCGATCGGGGAGACCAGAAAAGTGGATACCGTCACCGGTGCGAGCTCGCTGGTCCGCGCGCTCGAGGACGCCGGTTGTGAAGTGATCTTCGGCATTCCCGGCGGGGCCATCCTTCCCGCGTACGACCCGCTGCTGGACTCGGTGAAGATCCGGCACGTGCTCGTGCGGCACGAGCAGGGCGCCGGGCACGCCGCATCGGGGTACGCGCAGGCGACGGGCAGGGTCGGTGTGTGCGTGGCGACGTCGGGCCCCGGCGCGACGAACCTCGTCACGCCGCTCGCCGACGCCTACATGGACTCCGTGCCGATCGTGGCGATCACCGGCCAGGTCAACCGGTCGATGATCGGCACGGACGCCTTCCAGGAAGCCGACATCCGCTCCATCTCCCTGCCGATCACCAAGCACGCGTTCCAGGTGACGGACCCCGCGGACATCCCGGCGGTGATCGCCGAGGCGTTCGCACTCGCCGCCGGTGGCAGGCCGGGCCCGGTGCTGGTCGACATCCCCAAGGACGTGCTGGCCGCCACCACCACGTACACGCCGGCAGCGCCGGTCGCGATCTCGCGGATCACGCCCGCCGCCAACGAGATCCGGCGCGCGGCCGGGCTGATCGCCTCCTCCCGCCGGCCGGTGTTCTACATCGGCGGGGGAGTGGTCCGGGCCGGCGCCGCCGCGGAACTGCGGACGCTGGCCGAACGCACCGGCATCCCGGTGGTCACGACGTTGATGGCCCGCGGCGCGTTCCCCGACTCGCACCGCCAGCACCTCGGCATGCCGGGAATGCACGGCACGGTGCCCGCCGTGGCCGCGCTGCAGCAGTCCGACCTGCTGATCGCACTGGGCACGCGCTTCGACGACCGCGTTACGGGCGTGCTGGACCTGTTCGCCCCCAACGCCGCCGTGATCCACGCCGACATCGACCCCGCCGAGATCTCCAAGAACCGCAAGGCGGACGTGCCGATCGTCGGAGACTGCAAGGACGTGCTGGTCTCGCTGAACGCGGCCGTGCGCCGGGCCCCGGTGCTCACGTCGTGGTGGGCCTACCTCGACGGCCTGCGCGACCGGTTCCCGCTCGGCTACGACTGGCCCGCCGACGGCAAGCTCGCGCCGCAGCACGTGATCGAACGCATCGGCACGCTCGTCGGACCCGAGGCGATCTACACCGCGGGCGTCGGGCAGCACCAGATGTGGGCGGCGCAGTTCGTCGGTTACGAGCGGCCGGGTTCGTTCATCAACTCCGGCGGACTCGGCACCATGGGCTTCGCGGTGCCGGCCGCGATGGGCGCGCAGTGCGGCGTGCCGGACCGCGCGGTGTGGGCGATCGACGGTGACGGCTGCTTCCAGATGACCAACCAGGAGCTCGTCACGTGCGCGCTGGACGGCATCCCGATCAAGGTCGCCATCATCAACAACGGCAACCTCGGCATGGTCCGCCAGTGGCAGAACCTCTTCTACCGCGGCCGGTACTCCAACACGGGTCTGTCCACCCACGACCGCGTCCCCGACTTCGTCGCACTCGCCGAGGCACTGGGGTGTGCCGGGCTGCGGTGCACCGAGAAGTCCGAAGTGGACGATGTGATCATGCGCGCGATGGAGGTGCGCGACCGGCCGGTGGTGATCGACTTCGTGGTCGGTGAGGACGCCCAGGTGTGGCCGATGGTCGCCGCGGGAACCGGCAACGACGAGATCATGACCGTGCGGGGCATCAAGCCCCTGTTCGACGAGGACCTGTGATGAACAGACATGAGTTGTCGTTGGTGCTGCGCAACGCTCCTGGGGCACTGGCCAGGGTCGTGGTGCTGTTCTCCAGTCGCGGCGTCGACGTGGAGTCGCTCAGCCTCGATCCCACCGAGCGCGGCGACGTCTCCCGGATGGACGTGGTGGTGTGGCTGCCGGCCGGACGCAATCCCGATCAGCTGGTGAAGCAGCTCTCCCGGTTGGTCGACGTGAAGAGCGTCGTGGCGGTGGCCGATCCGGCACGGAATCAGATCGGCGCCTGAGGAAGAGGCCCGCCCCAAGCCTCCGGGGCGGGCCTCTTCGTCCTTCCCCGCAACGAGAAGAGCCCGCTCTCCACCGAGAGCGGGCTCTTCTCGCGCGGGCGGGTCACACCTTCGCGGGTGCGTGCTTCTCAACCGCCGTCGCGTACTTGGCGAGCGTGTCGCCGGGGCTGGGACCGTTCAGGGCGCCGAAGATCTGACCGGCCAGCGGCGAGCCGTGACGGTCGAGGTCGGCGTGCGTCAGCGTCACGCGCGTGGTGGCCGGGCCGAGGGCCTCGAAGTCCACCTTGATGAACGACGCCCTGGAGTCCTCGTAGATCGGCTGCCAGCCGGGTCCGACGCGCCAGGTCATGACCAGGCGCTTCGGCGGGTCCCACTCGGTGATGGTGCCCCAGGCGATCTCCTGGCCGTCGGCACCGGTCTCGTAGTAGCGGCCGCCCACGACGGGCTCGATGGTGATGGCCTGACGGTCCTGCACGAAGACGTGCTTCTCCGGCCACCAGTCGAGCGGGTGCTCCGCGAAGATCGCGAACGCCTGCTCGATCGAGCACTCGACCGTGACGGACTTGGCGACATCGGGAGTTGCCTCCGACATGAGCCCTCCAGGTGTGATGGACAAATCGGACTCAGCTTCCGTGAAACCGCTGCACGGCAACTAGAAGCGCCCTCGAACGAGGCTTCCTCCACCGGACTTCCAGCACCGTTGTGGATCGTCGATGGCACAGATCACAGGAGGAGGGAGTCGTAGTGTCCCCAGTCAGCGTGACCACCTACATCGAGGTGAAGACCTTCTACGCGCTGCAGATGCGGCTGCTCGATGCACTCGACATCGAGGGGTACGCGGCTACCTTCACCGAGGACGGCGTCACCGACCACGCCCACCGCGGCGAGAAGGTCGTCGGCAGGGCGCAGCTCATCGCGGGCGCCAACGCCGCTCTGCCGCGCTACGCCAACGGAGCGGTGCGGCACTGGAACGACCACTACGTCATCGAAGAGGTCGACGAGAACACGATCAACGTCTCGTACTGCTCGCTGGTCACCCGCACCGACAAGGCCGGCAACGTCACGTTCGAGCCCACGTTCTTCATCGAGGACGTGCTCGTGCGCGTGAACGGCGAGCTGCAGGCCAAGTCGCGCACGATCCACCGCGACGAGCCTTCGCCCGTCGCCATCGCCGCCGCGGCGGCAAGGGAAGGAGCCGCATGAGCGACACCGGTCTCGTCCCGGTCGCGGAGAAGGTGAGCGCGCTCGTCGCCGAGCACGCCGAGGAGGCCGACCGGACGCGCAGGCTCGCGCCGGAGGTCGTGGCGGCCGTGCGGGAGGCCGGGTTCGCGCGGCACTTCGTCGCGAAGTCCTACGGCGGCAGCGAAGGCGGGTTCACCGAGTTCACCCAGGCCGTCATCGCGGTCGGTGAGGGTTGTGCCTCCACGGCCTGGTGCGCCTCGCTGTCCGCGCTGTCCGCCCGTTACGCCACGCACCTGCCGCGGCTCGGTCACGAGGAGCTGTGGGGTGGCAGCCCCGACACGTTCATCGTGACCGCGCAGCCCCCGATGGGGAAGGCGACGGTCACGCAGGGCGGTCACCGGCTGAGCGGCCGGTGGTCGTACGTCAGCGGCGTGGACTTCGCCGACTGGGCGCTGGTCTGCGGCGTGGTCGCGACCGGAGGTGAACCCGAGGCGCGGTTCTTCGCCCTGCCGCGCAAGGACTTCACGGTCGTCGAGGCCTGGGACAACGCGGGCATGCGCGCCACCAGCAGTCACACGGTGATCGTCGACGACGTGTTCGTGCCGGAGCACCTGTCGTACCTGCGCGCGGACTTCGTGTCCGGCCAGAACGGCACGAGCGACCTGCCCGCGCACAACGTGCCGTTCCAGGCAGTCGGCGGTCTCACGTTCGCCGCCCCCGCGGTCGGGGCCGCGTACGGCGCGTTCCACGCCGCCACCAACGCCCTGCGCGGCAAGAAGGTCAACGTCTCCCAGGGCGTCGACCTGTGCAAGGCCTCCGCGCAGATCGACGCCGCGCGGTTCCTGGTGGAGCAGAACGCACAGGTGCTCGACGAACGCACGTTCACGCCGAGGCTGATGGCGCGCTGCGAACGCAACGCCACCTTCACCGCGGACAGCGTCGTCGAGGCGGTGGGAGCCCTCGTCCGGGCGGCCGGCACGAGCGGGCTCAGCGAGAGCTCGCCGTTGCAGCGGTTCTGGCGGGACGTCGTCAGCGCGTCGAGTCACGTCGCGCTGCGCTACGAGACAGCGGCGGTGCGGACATGGCCAGCGGCGTTGATCGGCGAGTGAGGCTGGGCGTCGTCGGGTGCGCCGACATCGCCCGCCGCAGGATGCTGCCCGCGTTCGCGGGTCTGTCCGATGTGGACATCGTCGCGGTCGCGAGCCGCGACGGTGAGAAGGCGGGCAAGGTCGCGGCAGACTACGGCTGCGAGGCCGTCACCGGGTACGAGAAGCTGCTCGGCATGGACCTCGACGCCGTGTACGTGCCGCTGCCGGCGGCGCACCACGCGGTGTGGATCGAACGGGCGTTGCGCGCCGGAAAGCACGTGCTGGCCGAGAAACCGGTCACGCCGTCGCTGGAGGAGACCGCGGATCTCGTGGCCCAGGCCAGGGAACGCGGGCTCGTCCTGCGGGAGAACTTCCTGTTCCCGTTCCACTCCCAGCACCACGAGGTGCGCAGGCTCGTCCTCGCGGGCGCGGTCGGCGAGGTGCGGGCGTTCGAGGCGGCGTTCACGATCCCGCCGCGGCCGTCGGGGGACATCCGGTACCGCAAGGACCTCGCCGGCGGGGCGCTGCTCGACGTCGGCGTCTACCCGCTCAAGGCCGCGATGCTGATGCTCGGCCCCGGACTGCAGGTGCTCGGCGCGAACCTGAAGGTCGACGCCACCTACGGCGTGGACGTCTCGGGATCGGTGCTGCTGAGGGCTCCCGGCGGTGTCACGGCCCAGCTCACGTTCGGCATGGAGCACACCTACCGGGCGAACTACTCGGTGTGGGGCAGTGAAAGCCACATCACCGTCGACCGCGCCTACGCCCCGCCCGCGGACCTCGCGCCGATCGTGCGGCTCGGCGGCGAACAGCTCCGCCTCGAACCAGACGACCAGTACACCAACGCGGCCCGCAGCTTCGTGTCCGCGGTGAGGACCGGCGGTCCCACGTCGTGCGAGTCGATAGAACTGGCTCAGCTCGTGGACGCGGTCCTGCAAGCCACCAGATGAACGAAGGGGCCCGCGAGGGCCCCTTCTTCGTTTTCAGGCATCAGGCGCGATGTCCGGCCGCGGCGTCGAACCCGGCACGCCGACGCGCTTCTCCGGGAGCACACCGTCGACGAGGTAGGCGTTGACGATGCAGTCGAGCACGGCGTTGCCCGCGAACGCGTACACCTCGTGGTCACCGGAGTCCTCGACGACGACCAGGTGGTGGCCCAGGCGTTCGGCCATCGCCACACCGCCCTCGTAGCGGTCGAACGGGTCGCCGTCCGCCTGCACGACGAGCCCGACCGGGTACCCGACGCGCTTGACGTGCGTGGGCTCCTCCAGCGACTCGAACGTGCGGAACGCGCCGACCCACGGCTGGGCGCGCAGCACGCCGAAGCCGTACGGGTGGTGCTCGCGGTGGTAGCGCATGTCCGAGTAGTAGACGTCCAGGTCGGCCGGCCACTCGGTCTCCATCGTGATCGCCTCCAGCACACCGATCCGGAGCTCACCGGTCGTGTCCTGCGGGCGCCAGGTGCCCTCTCCCGCGATCAGCTTCTGGGCGGTGGCGACGTCCTCGACCTTGCGCAGGTCGCTGACGAGGTGGCCCAGCGAGTCCCACTGCCCGCGGTCGGTGGCCCGCGTGCCCACCGCGCCGTCGAACAACGTGCGCAGGTGCACGGCACCCAGTTCCTCCAGCGTGGAGACGACTTCCTCGACGGTCTCCAGCACCGCGGCGGCGGACGTGCCGAGTCCGAAGTGGACGTTGCGCTCGGCGGTCCACTGCGCCCACTTCTGCACGTTGCGGTACACGGCCTCGGCCTGCGTGACGAACTGTTCGCGCCAAGTCCAGTCCGGGTTCACGCACGAGTCGAGCACGCTGCGGTCCAGGCGCGCGGGGAACATCGACCCGTAGACGGCGCCGACCAGCGTGCCGTAGGCGTACCCGACGAAACTGATCTTGTCTTCGCCGAGCACGCCGCGGATGACGTCCATGTCCCGCGCGGTGTTGCGGGTCGTGATGTGGGGGCGCAGGTCGCCGCCGGCGCGTGCGCACGCCAGCTCGCGTTCGCGCATGTCGGCGGACAGCTGCTCGAACAACGAGTCCGGCGGCCGGGAGTCGAACGGCGCCACGGGCACCACGACCTCGCTGTAGAGCCGGGTGGACTCGCCGGTGCCGCGCGGGTCGAACCCGATCAGGTCGTAGGCCTCGCGCACCTCGGCGGGGAACTCCAGCGGCAGCTTGAGGCCCTCGCCGTTGTCACCGCCGGGGCCGCCGTTGACCGAGAGCAGAACACCCCGGCGCTTCGCGGGATTCGTCGCGGGCAGACGGGAAAGAGCGATCGTGAGCCGCGCGCCGCCGGGGTCGCTGTAGTCGCGCGGCACCGAGATGGTGGCGCGTTGCAGGCCGTCTTCCGCCGACGGCGCGGACCATTGCGGTCGCTGTTCGTAGAACTCGTGCAGTGCGTCGGGCACGGTGAGACCTCCGCGTCGGTTGCGTCGGGTTGTGAGGGTCGCAAAAGGCCCTAGAGGAGGTCTCGAACGCGTTCGAGGGGAGTTCCAGGCGATCCCCAGGCGTCACCGGCACCTTCGAGGACGTCCGGCGAGCCTATTTCCGTGGGGAGACACCGCGATGGCCAAGATCACCTATGTCCACCCGGACGGGACGTCGTCGGTCGTCGACGTCGAGCCGGGCAACTCGATCATGCGCGGTGCCAAGCTCGCCGGCGTCGAGGGCATCCTCGCCCAGTGCGGCGGCGGCGCGACGTGCGGGACGTGCCACATCTACGTGGACAGGGACAACACCACACCGTTGCCCGCCATGCACGACCTGGAGGACGGGCTGCTGTGCGTCACCGCGAGCCCCCGTCAGGACAACAGCAGGCTGAGCTGTCAGATCCCGGTCACCGAGGAGCTGGACGGGCTCGTCGTGCACCTTCCCGAGAAGCAACTCTGAGGAGCGTTGAACCATGACTCGACGGGTCGCCTTCGTCACGGGCGCAACCAGCGGAATCGGCCTCTCCGTCGCGGAGTCGCTCGGCGCGGCGGGCCACGCGGTGTTCGTGGTCGCGCGGGACGCGGAGAACGTCGCCTCCACGGTCAAGCAGCTCCGCGAGGAGGGGTACGAGGCCGACGGCACGACCTGTGACGTCAAGTCCACAGAGGACATCCGCAAGGCCGTCATGAAGGCGGTGGAAGTCTTCGGCCGCATCGAGATCCTCGTCAACAACGCCGGTCGCGGCGGTGGCGGCGAGATCGCCACGCTGGACGAGGACATCTGGACCGACGTCATCGACACCAACCTGCACAGCGTCTTCCGCGTCACCAAGGAAGTCCTGTCCACCGGGCAGATGAACCAGGGCGACTGGGGCCGCGTCATCAACATCGCGTCCACCGGCGGCAAGCAGGGCGTCATCTACGCCTCCCCGTACAGCGCCTCGAAGCACGGCGTCGTCGGCTTCACCAAGGCCGTCGGGCTGGAGCTCGCGAAGACCGGCATCACGGTCAACGCCGTCTGCCCCGGCTACGTCGAGACGCCGATGGCCGGCAAGGTGCGCCAGGGGTACGCCAACCACTGGGGCATCACCGAGGACGACGTCCTGGAGAGGTTCAACGCGAAGATCCCGCTCGGCCGCTACTCCACCCCGGAGGAGGTCGCCGGCCTGGTCACCTACCTGACCACGGAGACCGCGAACTCCATCACCGCGCAGGCGCTCAACGTCTGCGGTGGCCTGGGGAACTACTGATGACGGACTCGCCCGTCGTCATCGTGGGTGCGGGCCAGGCGGGCTGCCAAGCCGCGGTGTCCCTGCGAGAACTGGGACACCGCGGCACCATCACGCTGGTCGGCGACGAGGGTGTCCTGCCCTACCAGCGGCCGCCGCTCACGAAGGCCTACCTGCAAGGGGACATCGGGGTCGCCGACCTGGTGTTCCGGCCGGAGACCTACTACGCCCAGCACGACATCTCCCTCGTGCTCGACGACCCGGCGGTCTCCGTGGACCGCGCCGCGCGGCAGGTCGTGCTGCGGTCCGGCCGTGTCCTCGACTACGAGAACCTCGTGCTGGCAACGGGTTCACGGCCGCGGCCGATCCCCGGCGCGCACACGATCCGCACGATCGGGGACGCCGACTTCGCCCGTCCCCGAGGCCGTGTGGTCGCGATCGGCGCGGGGTTCATCGGGCTCGAACACGCCGCCGTGGCAAGTGAAGCCGAGTGCGACGTGACCGTGGTCGAGGCGCAAACCCGTGCGTTGTCACGGGTTCTGTCCGAGCACACGGCAGAGCACGTCGTCCAGGTGCACCGCAGGCGAGGGGTGAAGTTCCTCTTCAACGCCACCGTGTCCGAGGTGCGGCCCGGTGAGGTCGTGCTCGCCGACGGCACCGTGCTGCCCGCCGATCTCGTGGTCGCGGGCATCGGTGTGGTGCCGAACGTCGAACTGGCGCAGGAGGCCGGGCTCACGGTCGACGACGGGATCGTGGTCGACGCGCGGTTGCGCACGTCCGACCCGGCGATCTTCGCGATCGGCGACTGCGCCCGCTTTCCCCACGGCACGCGGCAGATCCGGCTGGAGTCCGTGCAGAACGCCGTGGACCAGGCGAGCTGCGTCGCGGCGGTGATCCGGGGTTCGGCCGAGCCCTACGCCCAGGTGCCGTGGTTCTGGAGCGACCAGTACGCCATGAAGGTGCAGATCGCCGGCCTCACCGACGGCCACGACAACGTGGTGGTGACAGGGGATCCGACGACCGGCGCGTTCTCGGTGTTCTGCTTCCGAGGAGACGAGCTGCTCGGCGTCGAGTCCGTCAACAAGCCCGTCGACCACGTCCTGGCGCGGCGGCTGCTCGCGGCGAACTGCCCGATCCGGCCGGAGATGGTCGCCGTTCCCGGCTTCGACCTGCGCACCGCGGCCTGACGAGCGGCGGGCGGTTCAGCGCCGCCCGCCGCGCACCACGTAAGCGGTGACTCCGCTCAGGAACAGCACACCCGCCGTCCACATCGCCACCGCGTCGTCAGGAGAACGCACCGGCCACGTGATCATCCGGCCGGGCACCGACTCGGTGGGCGGCATGATCGCGCTCACGGCCCACCACAGCACCGGTGCCGCGGCGGCGAACCTCGCCCCGATCACCGTCGCGGCCAGCCCGGCCAGCCCGACCATGCCCGCCGTGTCGCGCACGACGAACTCGAAGCCGAACGTCTCGGGTCCGAGTTCCTGCGCCAGCAACACCGGGATCGCCGCCAGCACGCCCGCGAGCACCAGGTGCCAGAACCGCCACACCGGCCACGGCACCGCGGTGGACCTGTCCAGTTCGGGATCCTGTCCGGCGAGACCGACCGTGATCACCAGCACCGCCGCCAGCGAGGTCAGCGACGCGCTCAACGGCGTCCACGGCGAGTGCATCGCGGACCACGCGAGGAACACCACCACCGGCAGTGCCGCGAGGGCAGCGGGCACACTGCGAGAGCGCGCGTACAAAGCGACCGGCCTCATGGCGCCACCAGCACGTCGCGGATCCGCTCGGGATCCTGGCACGTCAGCAGCATCTCCCGCGCCTTCGCCACCCGGCCCAGCTGCTCGGACGGCGACTTGCTCCGGAACGCCCGCCAGTCCTCCTCGATGGCGGCGCGCATGGACGAGCTGCCCCAGACGTACGGGTCCGAGGCCAGCGCGGTCAGTTGCCCGGTGAAGTAGGCGGCGGTCAGATAGCGCACCGCGGACTCCCGGCTGTCGGTGCTGTTCGGTTCGGTGCAGGAAGGAACGCCCGCTCCGGCGAGCAACTCGCGACGCATCTGCTCCGCGGGCATCCCCAGCACCGAGGCATGCCCCTGCGAGCTCAGGTAGACGACATCGCCACTGCGCCGCGGCACCGCGTAGTGCGCCATCGCCGACGTGTCCTCCCGGACCTCGGTGGGCGCGCCGGGCAGCACCGACAGCTTCGCCAGCACGTCCCGGCCCACCTCGGCCGCCGTGGGCAGACCGGCCTCGTGCACCTGGCTCACGCACACCTGACCGTCGCAGACCAGCCGGCCCCCGATCGAGTCGGTCACCAGCACGTCGGACAACCTGGACGGCAGGATCGAGACGGCGAGCGCCAGCGCGAGCCCGGCGGGAACCAGCGCCACCAAACCTCCGCGCCACGATCGCGCCACCAGCAACAGCAACGCCGTGACGCCGAGTCCGGCGAACCACACGATCTGGCCGACGTCCACCGAGGTGGAGGTCGTCACCAGGTCCGAGTTCGGCGGGGCGAAAACGGGAACCAGCAGTGCCAGCGGGGGGATCACGCCGTCGGGAGACCGCACGTCCTGCGCCTGGACGGCCATCGTGGCCACCGTGAACGTCGCCACCAACGCCACCGGCACCGCCAGCGGGTGCGGCAGCAGCCGTCCCACCGCGAGGCCGAGGACGACGCTGGCCGCCAGCGCGAGCACCACGGTCAGCATGAGCGGGACGAACCCGGCCGACACGAAGCCGCCGCCGGCCACGACTTTCCCGACGACGCCCACGCACAGCAGCGCGGTGGCCGCCGCGACCACACCCGCCACCGCGGACGCGAGCGTGCCCAGCCGGACCCAGCCGGGACGAGAGGTGGTGGCGAACAGCTCCTCCACCCGTGCCCGGCTGTCCCGCATGCCCTGCAGGACGGCCAGACCGACCACGAGCGCCCACACGTATCCCAGCGGTTCACGCAGCGCCAGCACCGCCGACGTCGAGTTGCCCGGCCATTTCGCGTACGAAGTCGTGAGCAGCAGCAGCATCGTCGTGGCGGACACGACCAGGAGCAGCCCGGCCCAGAGCGCGGACGACCGCCGCAGCTCGATGCGCAACCCGGTCCTCATCACCAGCCACCACCCTGGCCCGGCGCCGCATTGATCAACGCGGAGTAACCGCGTTCGATCGGGCTGTCGCCCACGTGGTCCTCCGTCCCGGCGGCGACGAGATCGGCGGGAGTTCCCTGGAACACCAGCGATCCCTCCGCCACGAGCACCACGTCGCTGCACGCCGCCGCCACGTCCTCGACCAGGTGCGTCGAGATCAGCACGCACGACTGCTGTCCCAGCTCGACCACGAGCTCGCGGAAACGCAGCCGCTGCGCCGGATCCAGGCCCACCGTCGGTTCGTCCAGCAGCAGGACCTCGGGGTCGTTGACGATCGCCTGCGCGATGCCCACGCGGCGCACCATGCCGCCGGACAACGTCTTGAGCCGGTCGTCGGCGCGGTCGGCCAGCCCGACCTTCTCCAGCGCGCGTTGCACCGCGCCCGGAATCGTCTCCGGCGGCATCTCCTTGAGCCACGCCAGGTACTCGACGAACTCCCGCACCGTGAACCGCTTGTAGTAACCGAAGTGCTGCGGCAGGTAGCCCAGTTTCCGCCGCAGCTTCCGCAGTCCGGCGGAGCCACCGAGCGGGGTGCCGAGCAGCGACAGCGACCCCGCGCTGGGCTTCTGCACCGTCGCCAGCGTCCTGATCAGCGTCGTCTTCCCCGCGCCGTTCGGGCCGAGCAGTCCGTGCACGCCCCTGCCCAGGCGCAGGGTCAGCTCGTTCACCGCGTTGCGGCCACGCCTGCCTCCCACCCGCACCACCAGGCCGTCGGCCTGGATCTCCCAGGGATGGGAGGTCGGTGCGACCTCCTCGGCTCCCACTGCACGCATCACGAACTCCTCGACTGGGTGCGGAAACGGACGGCGATCACGATCAGTGCTGCCGCGAGGACGGCCGCCCACACCGGTGCGGCGGCGACGTCGAGTGCGACGGACGTGCGGCTGAGCGCGATCGTCGGCAGAACGATCCCGGCGGCCCACCCCGCGATGAGCGTGAGGGCGGCACGGGTGATGCCGATCAGGCCACCGAGCGCGAGCGTGCACGTGGTGAACGCGAGGCACGGCAGCATCCACCGGGTGAGCGAGGCTCCGGTCACCAGGCTCGCCACCAGCAGACCGGGCACGACCACGGCGAGCACCGCCACGGTCCGGCGGAACACCAGAGGCAGCCCCGCGCGCGGGGTGGCCGAGGTGAGTTCGTAGGCCGGGTCCATGGCCCGGCCCCAGGACGCGGCGACCCCGAGCACCGGCAGCACCGGCGCCACCAGCAGCACCAGCGAGATCTGCCCGCGCGCCACCGAGCCGGCCTGGTCCAGCGCCACAGCAACGGCGGTGACCAGGAGGATCATCGCGAGCCACGGCCCGGCCACGGGGGACACCCAGTGGCTGACGTGCCGCAACCACGACCGGGCCCGCGGCATCTGCGGGGTCCGGTCCAGCACCGGTGCGAGATCGGCCCACACCTGCTCGGCGATCGGGTCGGGGTCGAGGCGGCCGCGGCACGGAGCACAGCCCTCGAGGTGCGCCTCGACCGCCCACAGCCGGTCGGCGGGGATGTCGTCACCTCGCGCGTACTGGCGCAACAGCTGCTCGCCGGGGTGGTGCGCGGTCATGACAGGGCCTCCCGCATCGCGATTCGCGCCCGTCTCGCACGGGTCTTGACGGTGCCCTCCGGCACTCCGAGCAGCACCGAGGTCTCCCGCACCGACAGCCCGTCGAGCACCATCGCCCGCAGCACCTGGCGCAGTTCGGGGGCGAGCGTCCGCAACGCGTCGCCGATCTCGTCCCCGAGCACGGCGTCGAGCGCCTCGTCCTCGGCGGCGCGGACGCTGAGCTCGGGGGCCGCGGTGGCGGGCGGCTGGGCGTGGTGCGCACGCCGGCGGAACGCGTCGACCAGCCGGCGGGCGGCGATGGACCACAGCCAGCCGACCGCGCTGCCGCCCACGGCGGTGCCGGCGAACGCGTCGGCGGCGCGCCACACCGCGAGGTAGGTCTCCTGGAGCACCTCGGCGACGATCTGCTCGTCCGAACACCGCCTGCGCAGCCTCACCGTCAGCCACGGCGAGGTGCGGCGGTAGAGCTCTTCGAACGCACTGCGGTCACCCCGTGCGACACGGCGCACGAGCTGCTCCTCGTCCAGGCCGGCCGGCTCACCCCGGATTGCTCTCACACCCAGCAAGACGTGGAGATCCGCGATCGGGTTCTCGTCTTGCTGTGGTGTGGATCACATCAGTCAGCGGACCTGGCGGAAGAACGTCTGGAGCTCGGTGACGAGCACGTCCGGGCGTTCGATGCCGGGGAAGTGGCCGCCGGCGGGGGCGTCGTGCCAGTAGCGCAGGTCGCTGAACCTGCCCTCGATCCACGCCTTCGGCATGCGCGCGTCCTTCGGGAAGATCGTCACCCCGGTCGGCACGGACACCTGGTGCATCGGCACGCGGTTGTGCGACTCCCAGTACAGGCGCGCGGCCGACGTCGCCGTCCCGGTGAACCAGTAGACCGACACGGCGTCCAGCAGCTTGTCCACGGGCACGACGTCCTCGAACGCGCGGTCGTGGTCGGTCCAGGAGTAGTACTTCTCGGCGATCCACGCCAGCAGGGCGACGGGGGAGTCCTGCAGGCCGTAGCCGATGGTCTGCGGTTTGGTCATCTGGATCGCCGAGTAGCCGGCTTCACGAGCCTGGAAGTCCTTCAACGCCGCCAAACCGGCGTAGTCGCGCTGGGTCAGCTCGACCTGCGTCTCGGGTGGCCCCGCGAACACCATCGTCAGGTGGATGCCGATGAGCCGCTCGGAGTCGATGTGGCCGAGCTCCGCGGTGACGAACGAACCCCAGTCACCGCCGTGCGCGGCGTAGCGCTCGTAACCCAGGCCGGTCATCAACGCCGACCACGCGCGAGCGATCCTCTCGACGCCCCAACCGGTCTCGGCGGGCTTGTCGGAGAACCCGTAGCCCGGCAGGGAGGGCACGACGACGTGGAACGCGTCCGCGGGGTCGGCGGGGTTCGTCAGCGGCTCGATCACCTCCAGGAACTCCAGCACCGAACCGGGCCAGCCGTGGGTGAGCAGCAACGGGGTGGCGTCCGCGTGCGGCGAACGGACGTGCAGGAAGTGGATGCCCAGCCCGTCGATCTCGGCGCGGTACTGGGGAAGCGCGTTGAGCCGCGACTCGACGGCCCGCCAGTCGTACTTGTGCTCCCAGTGCTCCGCAAGCGAACGGATGAAGGACAGCGGTGCGCCCTGCGACCAGTCCGCCACCGTCTCCGCGTCGGGCCAGCGGGTCAGCGACAGACGGGTCCGCAGATCGTCCACAGAGGACTCGGAAACGGTGACCTCGAACTCGGTGACGTTCATGCGTGGGCACGTTACGGACGGCACCTCGAAGTCACCTCGAAGGCGGTCGAGCGGACATCCAGGCCATCTCCACGCGCGGCTGGCACGGTCGAGCGCGGCTGACGAGAAGGGAACCGCCATGACCAACGCCGAACCAGAGCTGACGCCTTTCCCGTGGCACCGCAAGTGCCCGTTCCAGCCCCCGGAGGAATACGCGCAGCTGCGGCCGGAAACCCCCATCGCCAAGGTCGGGCTCCGCACCGGTCGTGAGGCGTACGTGGTCACGAGCTACGAGCACGTGCGCAAGCTCCTCACCGAGCCGAACGCGAGCTCCGACCGCGGCCACGAGGGTTTCCCGTACTACATCGACATCCCGCCGCAGTTCCGCACCGAGGGCTCGTTCATCGGGTGGGACCCGCCCAAGCACACGGTCTACCGCCGCATGGCCGCGGTGTCCGGTGAGTTCACCAAGCAGCGCGTCCGCGCGATGCTGCCCCGGATCGAGCAGATCGTCGACGAGCGCATCGACGAGATGCTGCGCCAGGGCCCGCCGTGCGACCTCGTCACCGCGCTGGCGCTGCCGGTGCCGCTGACGATCGTCTGCGAGATCCTCGGCATCCCGCACCAGGACCACGACTACCTGCACGACCGCACCGACAAGCTGTTCGGCGGCAAGTCCAGCGCCGAGGTGCGGATGGCCGCGATCACCGAGCTCAACGGCTACCTGGCCGAGCTGCTCGAGCGCAAGCTCAAGGAACCGGGCGAGGACCTGATCAGCCGCATCGTCGTCCGCTTCCACGAGGCCGGTCTCTACGACAGCCGCGAGCTCGTCAACCTGGTCCGCCTGCTGCTCAACGGCGGCCACGAGACCAGCGCCGCGATGATCGCGATCGGCACCATGACCCTGCTGGAGCACCCCGACCAGCTGGAGAAGCTGAAGAACGACTGGAGCCTCGCGCCCAACGCCGTCGAGGAACTGCTGCGCTACCTCACGCCGGGCGACCTCGCGTCCTCCCGCGTGGCGCTGGCCGACATCGACGCCGGCCCCGTCACCATCAAGGAGGGCGAGGGCATGATCATCTGCGGTGGCGCCGCCAACCGCGACCCCGAGACCTTCCCCGAGCCCGACAAGTTCGACATCACCCGCCCGAACGCGCGCAACCACGTCGCGTTCGGCTACGGCGTGCACCACTGCATCGGCGCGGAGATCGCCCGCGTCGAGCTGACCGTGGTGCTCACCAAGCTGTTCCAGCGCATCCCGGACATCAAGCTGGCCAAGCCGTGGAACGAGCTGCAGTACAAGGACGGCGCGGTCATGTATGGCGTGTACGAGATGCCAGTCACCTGGTGAACGAACGGAAAAGGCCCGCCGGCTGACCGGCGGGCCTTTTCCGTGTCCTGCTTACCGAACCGCGCCAACGACGTCCTCCTGCGGCGAGGTCTGCAACGGCTTCGCCGGGGTGCGGCCGAACCGGCGCATGAACGGCGTCTCCACCCACGCGAACAGCGCCCAGGACACCAGCAGGGACACCGCGAACGCCGCCACCAGGAACGCCACCGCGACCGGAGCCGACCAGGCCTTGCCGCCCAGCGCGCCGAAGGCGTTGATCTCCGTGCCGAACGCCCAGTGGCCGTACGTCAGCACGAGCCGGTGCACGAGGTAGAACGCGAACGACACCTCACCGAGCCACACCATGCTCGGCCGTGCGAAGAACGTCCTGCGCCCCTTGACGTCCGCGACCGCGGCGGCCGGGATCAGCAGCGCCAGCGGGATGACCGTCGCGCCGACGAACGCGTAGAGGAACGGTACGAACAGCGAGGCGACGTAGCCGACGGCCGCGAGCGCGATGCCCCACTTGACGCCCAGGCCGATCCACCGACCGGTCATGACGATCCGCGCCAGGATGATGCCGAGCGCGAACTCGAACAGGCGCGTCACCGGGAAGTTGTAGACGAACCAGATCTGGACGTAGGACGCGGGACCCCACGGCCACACCGGCGTCGACGGCAGCAACACCTTGGCCGCCAACGGCACCAGCAGCACCGCGAGGACAGTGAGGCCGGCGTAGAACCACAGCCGCGACGGCCGGATCCTGTTGATCAGCACCAGCAGGAACGGGAAAGACAGGTAGAAGACCGCCTCGACCGACAGCGACCACGCGACACCGTTGCCGGACAACAGCACGTCGTAGTTCGGGATCCACGACTGCACCAGGAACAGGTTCGCGACCGCGGAGGCCGGGTCGACGGCCTGGCGGAACACCAGCAGCAGCACGATCGCAGCGACGAACGTGACGACGTGGTTGGGCACGATCTTCGCGAACCGCCGGCGGAAGAAGTTCCCCTTCGTGTCACCGGGCCGCGCCGACCAGGTGAGCACGAACCCGCTGAGGATGAAGAAGAACGACACGCCGACGAACCCGGCGGTGCTCGTCGCCAGCATGTACAGGAAGCCGACCTCGGGAGTCCTGAAGAGGAACTCCAGGCTGCCGTGGAAGACGAAGACCATTGCCGCGGCGACGAACCGCATGCCCGTCAGCGACGGGAGTCTCGACGAACTCGCTACTTGGCTCGACACGGTGGGGACCTTTCGGAAAGGACGATGGTGGGTCGCCCGATGGTGAGAACCCGTCATGGCGAATGGCTCGCGACCTGCTCGAAACCGCTTCCCTCAGCCGTGTCCCGATCCACGCTCGAGCGTGCGCGGACACCGTTTCCCGTCAAGGGAGTTCCCCAGGGAGGTTGCCGTGACATCGTCCACCACGGAGCTGCGCAGGCGGGAGGACACCGACCTCCCCGCGAGGCTCGCGAAGTCCGCCGCCACCGAGCAGGGCGCGTTCCTGCCGACCGAGCACTTCGACCTGTGGCTCACCGAACGCTGGCTCGCCAACGCGTTCCGCGTCGAGCGCATCCCGTTCGCCGACCTGGACCTCTGGTACACCGAGGCCGGCACCGGCAACATCCGGCACCAGAGCGGCAAGTTCTTCACCGTCGAGGGCCTGAAGGTCGACACCGCCACGCGGTCGTGGAGCCAGCCGATCATCCGCCAGCCCGAGGTCGGCATGCTCGGCATCCTCGTCAAGGAGTTCAACGGGGTCCTGCACTGCCTGATGCAGGCGAAGATGGAGCCCGGCAACCCGAACCTGCTGCAGCTCTCGCCGACGGTGCAGGCCACCAAGTCCAACTACACGCGGGTGCACAAGGGCGCGAAGGTGAAGTACCTGGAGTACTTCGCCGAGGGGGCCCAGCGCGGCAAGGTCATCGTCGACGTGCTCCAGTCCGAGCACGGGTCGTGGTTCTACCGCAAGAGCAACCGCAACATCGTCGTCGAGGTGACCGAGGACGTCCCGGCCGACGACGACTTCGTCTGGCTCACGCTCGGCCAGGTGAACGCGTTGCTGCACAGGGACAACCTCGTCAACATGGACTCGCGCACGGTGCTGTCGTGCCTGCCTGCGCCGGGGTACGCCGAGCCCGCCACCGAGTTCCAGGCCGCACTGCTCGCCTCCCGCGACCCGCACGCCGGCGCGTTGTCGGCGACACCGGACGTGCTGAGCTGGTTCACCGGGCAGCGCGCCGACCACGACATCGACGTCTCGCGCGTGCCGCTCGGCGAGGTGCCCGGCTGGATCCGCACCGAGGACGAGATCTGCCGCGAGGACGGGAAGTTCTTCCGGTGCGTGGCGGTGCGGGCGATCGCGGGCAACCGCGAGGTGACCAGCTGGACGCAGCCGTTGTTCGAGCAGCACGGCAGGGGTGTCGCGGCGTTCATCGTGAAGCAGTTCGCCGGGGTGCTGCACGTGCTGGTGCACGCGCGGCTGGAGGGCGGGTTCCTCGACACCGTGGAGCTCGGGCCGACCGTGCAGTGCGTGCCCGGCAACTACCACGACGCCGAACGGCCGCCGTTCCTCGACCACGTGCTGTCCGCGGAGAAGTCGCGGGTCCACTACTCGACGGTGCATTCCGAAGAGGGCGGGCGATTCCTCGACACCGAAAGCGACTACCTCGTCGTCGAGGCGGACGAATCATTCCCGGCCGATGTGCCGCCGCAGTACGCGTGGGTCACGGTCGGGCAGCTGACCGATTTGCTGCGGCACGGCCGGTACGTGAACGTGCAGGCCAGGACGCTCGTGGCGGCCCTCAACGCGCTGGGCTAGTCGAATTGGGGCAGGAATAGTACCTGTCGTTTCCCGGAAAAACACCATCGGGTGATGCGGCTCCAGCGCGACTCGAGTGCCGCCCGACCCGGCTTGAATAGCGTGGTCAGCATGAAGATCCTAGTGAGTAGCGGTCCGTCGTTCGGCCTCTACTTCCCGGTCGTCCCGCTGGCGTGGGCCTTGCGGGCGGCGGGTCACGAGGTGTTGGTGGCGAGTCCGGAGAGCATGGCCGCCACGGTCAACGGCTCCGGCCTGCCGCACGTGGCCACCTACGGCCCGATGCACATGCGCGAGGTCATGCTGCACGACCGGGCGGGCACCCCGCTGGCACAGGCGGACACCGAGGAAGGCCTGCTCGAGCAGGTCGGCCGCGGGTTCGGCCGGCTCGCCGCCCGCACGCTCGACGGCATGCTCGCCATCACCGAGGCCTGGCGGCCGGACGCGATCATCGGCGAGGCGCACGCGTTCTCCGCCGGTGTGGCCGCGTCGATCCACGGGATCCCGTGGTTCGAGAACGGCATCGGCATCGGGTACCGCTCCGACATCGACGGCTGGACGGCCGTGGAGCTCGCCCCCGAGCTGGAGAGGCTCGGGTTCGACGCGTTGCCGGAACCGGACATGGTGCTCGACACCTGCCCGGCGATCATCCGGCCATCAGATGTGGTTGCGGGACAACCGATGCGGTGCGTCCAGTACGACACGCCGGCACCGGTGCCCTCGTGGGTCTTCGAAAAGCGCGACCGCCCCCGCATCATGATCACGCTCGGCACCATCCTGCCGAACTCCCCCGCGGGCCCGGCCATCTTCAACGAGCTGGTCCGCACCCTGCCCTCGCTGGGTGTGGAGCTCGTGCTCGCGATGCCGGACGACGCGGTCGCCAAACTCGCTCCGCTGCCCGACGCCGTCGTCGCCGCCGGGTGGATGCCGCTCACCTCCGTGCTGCCCGCCTGTGATCTGACGGTGCACCACGCGGGTGGGGGATCGACCATGTCCTCCCTGATCGCCGGACTTCCGCAGCTGCTCGCTCCGGGAGTCATGGCGGAGCAACGGGATTCGGCACAGCGTCTCTGCGAGTTCGGTGCTGCGAAGCAGCTCCAGTCGCAGGAGGTGGAACCGGCCGAGGTGCTCGAGGCCTGCCGGGCGTTGCTGGAGGACGCGTCCTACCGGGATCGGGCGAGTCAGTTGAAGCAAGCGATCGAGGAAATGCCCTCGCCCGGCGCGGTCGTGCCGGTGATCGAGGACTTCGTCCGTCACAGCGCCGTCGGCGCAGCGGAAGAAACTGAGTGAGGAGCTATGACCCAGAACATCGACGCGGCGCCGGATTCAGGTGCGCAGAGTTGGCCAGGAGCCAACGCGACCCAAGGTGAGCCGTTCAAATGGCGCTGGCTTGCACTCGGCGTCATCCTGCTGGCCACCGCGATGGACATTCTCGACTCCCTGATCACGGTCATCGCCGCTCCGTCGATCGTGGCGGACATCGGTGGTGGCGCGACCTTCATCCAGTGGCTGGGTGCCGGTTACACGCTCGCCATGGCGTGCGGCCTGATCATCGGTGGCCGGCTCGGTGACATCTTCGGCAAGAAGACCATGTTCGTCGTGGGCGCCACCGGTTTCACGGTCGCCTCGGTGTTGTGCAGCGTCGCGACGTCGCCGGGCGTGCTGGTGACGGCCCGTGTGTTCCAGGGTCTCTTCGGCGCGATGATGCTGCCGCAGGGACTCGGCGTCATCACCGAGGTGTTCCCGCCCAAGGAGATGGCCAAGGCGTTCGGCGCCTACGGCCCGATCCTCGGTCTCGCGACCATCGGCGGCCCGATCCTCGGCGGCTGGCTGATCAACCTCGACCTGTTCGGCACCGGCTGGCGGATGATCTTCCTGATCAACCTGCCGCTCGGCCTGCTGGCGATCTTCGGTGCCATCAAGTGCTTCCCCAAGGCCAACAAGACCGCGAAGAAGCTCGACCTGGTCGGCGCGCTGCTCGCCTCCGGCGGTGCCGCGCTGCTGGTCTTCCCGGTCGTGCAGGGACGTGAGGAGGGCTGGCCGGCGTGGACCTTCGTGTCCATTGTGGCCGGTGTGCTCACGTTCTTCGTGTTCGGCTGGTACGAGGGACGCCGCGACAAGCAGGGCGGCGAGCCGCTCGTCGTGCCGTCGCTGTTCAAGAAGAAGGCGTTCAACGGTGGCCTGGTCGCGGGCCTCGCGCTGTTCTCCGCGCTCACCGGTTTCTCGCTGGTGCTGAGCATCTACCTGCAGCTGGGCCTCGGGTTCACCGCGCTCGGCGCGTCGCTCGCGGTGCTGCCGCAGGCGATCGGCTCCACGTTCGGCTTCGCCGCCTCCGGCGCGGGCCTGGCCGCGAAGCTCGGTCGTCGTCTGATCCACATCGGACTCTCCGGCATGGTCGTCGGCCTGGTCGCGTTCTACCTCACGATCAAGCTGGGTGGCCAGGACGTCGGTGGCTGGGCGATGTCCCCGTCGCTGTTCTTCGCGGGCATCGGCATGGGTCTCGCGATGGCGCCCTTCTTCGAGCTGATCCTCGCGGGCGTCGACCCCCAGGAGACGGGCTCGGCGTCCGGCACGCTGACCTCGGTGCAGCAGTTCGGTGGCGCGCTGGGTGTCGCGGTCCTCGGCACCGTGTTCTTCGCGGTGGTCGGCGGATCCGGGTACCTGCCGGCGATCGAGACCAGCATCTGGGTGGTCGTGGCGCTGGAACTGGCCGCGGCCGGGCTGATCTTCTTCCTGCCGAAGATGCCGAAGCCCGCGTGGGACCCGAGCGCCTGGGAAGGCGGCGACGGCGGCGGCGAGTGGAGTGCCGAAGCGGCCGCGCAGTGGGGTGGCGGAGACAACGCCGCCGCCGCCGAGTGGAACGCGGACGCGAAGAAGTAAGCAGCAGGTTTTCCCTTGGATGGCTCGCCGATCCTCACGATCGGCGGGCCTTCCGCACGTAGTGGGCTCTTTTCAAGGAATCTTCGAGGGAGACTCAACATGACCGCGGTCACCGAACCGTCCTTGGACGTCGCGCTCGCCGCGACGTACAAGAAGTCCATCAGCGAGCACTACAAGGATCTCGCGCTCAAGCTGCAGGTCGCGTTGAACACGCAGGACCTCAGCCTGGTCGACGGGCTGATCCACGACGACTTCTTCGACGTCACCGGCCCGCCCGGAATGTTCCCCGACGGCCCGGAAGGCGTGCGGCAGCACATCCTGTGGCTCAACCGCCGCTTCAAGGACGCGAAGTGGGAGGTGCAGCAGGCCGTCGCCGAGGGCACCACGGTCGTGCTGCGCGTGCGTTTCACCGGTGTCGAGACCGAGGAGGGCCAGCCGGCTCCCGTCGGCACGCGCTTCACCTACGCGCAGGCGCACTTCTTCGAGGGCCGTGACGGTCTGCTCGTGCAACACATCGGTGTCCGCAGCGAACAGGACATCTCCCAGTAAGGGACTTCCATGGACGTCATCGGACGTGGCTTCTTGGCCATGAACCTCGCACGCATAGCGGGAAAGCATCATGACGTCGTCGCGTTCGCGGCCGGATCCTCCTCGACCGTCGCCACGTCGTCGGACGAGTTCGGCCGCGAGACCGCCGCCCTGCACGACGCGATCCGCAGGTGCCGCGCGGAAGGCAGGATGTTCGTCTACTTCTCGACCGCCTCCGCCGCCATGTACGGATCACCGGACTCGCCGGGCACGGAGGACGGGCCGGTGTTCCCCGGCAACGCCTACGGGCGCCACAAACTCGCGATGGAGGCGTTGATCCGCGCCTCCGGGGTGGCGCACCTGGTGCTGCGCCTGGGACATCTCGTCGGTCCCGACCAGCGTCCACACCAGATGATGCCGACACTGGTGGCGCAGGTGCGGTCCGGCGAGATCGAGGTCTGGCGGGGAGCGCATCGCGACCTCATCGACGTGCTCGACGTGGTGCGGCTGCTCGACGCGCTGCTGACGATCAAGGTCAGCGACGAGGTCGTGAACGTGGCGAGTGGCGTGCCCGTCCCGGTCGAGGACGTGGTGGCACACCTGGAAAAGCGGCTGCGCGTGCCGTTGCGGAAGAGCTACCGCGACGCGTACGCGCGGCACGACATCTCCCTGACCAAGCTCAGCCGGCTCGCACCCGTCGTGCGCGAGCTGGGCTTCGGTCCCGACTACTACCGGCGCGTCGTCGACCGCTACCTCAGCGCCACGACCGGCGTGCCGCTCGAAGACCTACCGTCAGCCGGATGAAGGAGCAACGGCAATGCGAGTACTCATCAGCACGTGGCCGGCGAGCGGGCACCTGCAGCCGATCGTCCCACTGAGCTGGGCACTGCGCGGTGCCGGCCACGAGGTCATCGTCACCACGCCGCAGCACCTCGTGCCCTTCGTGAAGTCGACGGGCCTCGACGCGATCGCGCTCGGCGAGGAGCAGGACCAGAAGATGATGCTGCAGGGCATCATCCAGCAGGCCGGCGAGAACGCCTCCCCGGCGGAAGCCCTGCCGCGGCCGGACCGCCAGTTCTGGGGCAACATCGCCTACGGTCCCGCGGGCCGCACCGCGGAGACGTTGCAGCTGCAGCTGGAGAAGGCCAAGGCGTTCGCCCCCGACCTGATCGTGACCGACCCGATGGACCTCGCCGGACGGTTGCTCGGCGGCATCCTCGGCGTTCCGGTGGTGCGTCACCGCTGGGGCGTCGACCCGTTGACCGAGGCGTTCGAGGAGACCGCGCACATGGTCCTCGACCCGGTGGCGCAGCAGCTGGGCCTCACCGGGCTGCCGGAGCCGGAGCTGACCATCGACCCGTGCCCGCCGTCGTTCCAGCTGCCGGGGATCGAGAAGGGCCGTCCCGTGCGGTACCTGCCGTCCAACGGGTTCGGCGCGCTGCCGTCGTGGGCGCTGGAGCAGCCGTCGAAGCCGCGGATCTGCGTGTCGTTCGGCTCGATGCCCAAGGAGCTCGGCATGCGCAAGGTGCTGGGCTGGGTGTACGAGGCGATCGCGAAGCTCGGTGACGTCGAGGTCGTGCTGGCCGTGCCCAACGGGATCGCCGCCGAGGACCACTCGGTGATCGCCGACCGGGTGATCTCGTCCGCGCACCTGCCGCTGAACCTGTTCATGCGGACGTGCTCGGTGATCGTGCACCACGGCGGCTCCGGCACGGGCCTCACCGCGCTGAACGCCGCCACGCCGCAGCTGGTGCTGCCGCAGTTCGCCGACCACTTCCCGTGGGCGGAGCGGCTGGAGGCGACCGGTGCGGGTGCGGCCGTCGAGGGCGTGGAGAAGCAGCAGGACGTGGCGTACATCCAGGACCGCCTGGAGGAACTGATCCACAAGCCCGAGGCGCGCGAGGCGTCGCTGGCGTTGCAGGCCGAGATCCACAACGCGCCGTCGCCGGCGGCGCTGGTGCCGGAGCTGGAGGCCCTCGCGGGCGTCTGATCCTCTTGGTACGAGAAAGCCCCCGGTTCCGGCCGGGGGCTTTTTCGTTGAAACTTCGCTCAGTCGTTGAGCTGGAGCACGACCGTGCCCGCGTACTTCTTGTCCAGCAACGCGATGAACGCGTCGGCCGCGACCTCGACACCGCCCTTGACGACGGTGTGGGCGAAGGAGATCTTGCCCTCGTTCAGCCAGCCCGAGAACGTCTGGTTCCACGCCGCCAGCTGCTCCTCGGTGTCGAAGGTGGCGAACCCGCGGAACGTCAGCTGCTTCGCGATGGCGCGCATCAGGGCCAGGCGCGGGTGGTCGCCGTCCGTGCCGCCGATCTGGCCGCTCAACGCGCCGCACAGGGCGAACCGGGCGCCGGGCTGGGCGTGTTCGACAGCGGCTTCGAACTGGTCGCCGCCGACGTTGTCGAAGCACACGGTGATGCCGTCGGGAGCGAGCTCGCGCAGCCGGTCCAGCACCGGGCCGTCGTGGTAGTCGAACGCCGCGTCGAAACCGGCCTCGTTCACCAGGAAGTCGACCTTCTCCTTGCTGCCGGTGGAACCGATGACGAGCTTGGCGCCGCGGGCCTTCGCGATCTGGCCGGCCAGCGTGCCGACCGCGCCGGTCGCGCCGGACACGAACACGACGTCGCCCTCGCCGGCGCCGGCCATCTCGACGATGCCGCGCCACGCCGTGGGACCGTTGGCGAGGAAGTACTCCGCGCCGGGCAGCAGCGAGCGGTCGAGCTTCTTCACGCCGAACTCGGGGCTCACGACCGCCCACTCGCGCCAGCCGTTGTAGTGCAGGACGAACGTGCCGACGGGCAGGCTTTCGTTGTTGGACACCACGACCGTGCCGACGGTGGTGCCCCACGGGGTCGCGCCGATCTCGTAGTTGGGGATCGGCAGGCTCGTCTCCTCGTTCATCAGGTCCCGGTACACCGAGCCGAGGAACATCCACTCGTTGCGCACCAGCACCTCGCCGTCGCCGGGAGTCGGCATCGGCACCTCGACCAGCTCGAAGTTCTCCCGGGTCAGCCGGTCCGCCGGACGCGAAACCAGGCGCAGCTCCCGCGACGTCGTCGGAATCGCTTCGGCGCTCATACGGATCTCCTTTTCACAGTGGGGTTCTCACCGTCCCGGAGTACGGCTTTGCGTGCCTTGAGAGGAACCTGAGCCACCTCAAGGCACGCACGAGCGGGGTTGCAGAGGGCACTGGCTGACTAGGGGCCATGGCAGACTTCGACGTCATCGTGGTCGGCAGCGGCTCGGCGGGCGGCGTTCTGGCGGCACGGCTGTCGGAGGACCCGTCCCGTCGCGTGCTGCTGCTCGAAGCCGGACCGGACGACCCCGTGGCCGGCCCGGCGCACAACTGGATGTACCGGTCGGAGCCGCAGATCGGCGGCGAGCCGCTGAACCTGCCGCGCGGCAGGATCGTCGGCGGGTGTTCCGCGGTCAACGCGTGCATCGCCCTGCGCGGCGCGCCTTCCGACTACGACGCGTGGCCCGGCCCGTGGTCGTTCGACCTGGCGGTGCCGTACTTCGAGGCCGTGGAGTCGGTGGTGCCGATCCGCAGGCCCGCGGACGACATGACGTCCACGAACCGGGCGTTCATCGACACCGCGGTTTCGCTGGGCCTTGAACGGATCGAGGACCACAACGCGCCGGGTGCGGTCGGCGCGGGGCCGTGCCCGTTGAACGAGGTCGGCGGTGTGCGGCAGAGCACCGCGGTCACCTACCTCGCGGCCGCGCGGTCCAGGGAGAACCTGACGATCCGGCCGAACTCGTTGGTGTGCAAGGTGCTCATCCGCGACGGCCGTGCGGTCGGCGTGGTGCTGCTCGGTGGTGAGACGGTGTCCGCCCCGACGGTCGTCGTCGCCGCGGGGGCGTACGGTTCGCCCGCCGTGCTGATGCGGTCCGGTGTCGGCCCCGCCACGGCGTTGTCGGCGCTGGGCATCTCGGTGGTGGCCGATCTGCCGGTGGGACAGGGGTTGCAGGACCACCCGCTCGTCACCGTGAAGCTGATGGGCCGCGGTCCCGCGCTCTACCAGGCCGTCGCGACGACTTCCTCCGGATTGCAGTTCCTGCCGGGCGCGCCGTCGCCCGCCGAGACGACCGGTGCGAACCTGATCATCTCGGTGGCGCTGCTCAAGCCCTCCTCGCGCGGCAGGGTGTGGCTGCGGTCGGCCGACCCGACGGACGCGCCGCACATCGACCTCGGCCTGCTGCGGTCCTACGAGGACAGAGCGTTGATGAGGTCCGGCGTGCGCGACCTGCTGCGCCTGATCGGCACCAAGCCGTTCGCGGAGGAGATCGACGGCCCGCCGCTCAACAGCCCGCCGGCCGAGGAGTCCGACGACCAGGCGCTGGACCGGTGGATCTTCGCGAACACCGGCACTTACCACCACGCGGTCGGCACGTGCGCGATGGGTTCCGTCGTGTCGCCGGACGGACAGGTGCTCGGAGTGGACGGACTGTGGGTCGCCGACGCGTCGGTCATGCCGGAAGTGCCTGCCGCCAACACGAACCTGCCCACCATGATGCTCGCGGAGCGCATCTCCGCGGTACTGATCGAGGAGACGCGCCATGTCGCTTGAGCTGGACGCCGCTGCCCAGGACCTGTTGTTCCGGGAAGCCCGCACCGCCAACACGTTCTCGTCCGAACCGGTGTCCGACGAGACCGTGCAGGCCATCTACGACCTGGTCAAGTACGCGCCGACGTCGATGAACCAGCAGCCGCTGCGCATCGTGCTGATTCGCTCCGACGACGCCCGCGAGCGCCTGGTCAAGACGATGTACGGACCGAACGGCGCCAAGGTCGCCCAGGCCCCGCTGGTCGCGATCCTGGCGGCGGACCTCGAGTTCCACGAGCTGATGCCCCGCGTGTTCCCGCACTTCCCCGAGGCCAAGGACATGTTCGCGGACCCGGCGATCCGCGAGGCGTCGGCGATCCAGAACGGCACGATGCAGGCCGCGTACTTCCTGCTCGGCATCCGCGCGGCCGGGCTGTGCGCGGGGCCGATGATCGGGTTCGACGCCGAGGCCGTCAACCGCGAGTTCTTCCCGGACGGCAAGCAGAAGGTGCTGCTGGTGATGAACATCGGCAAGCCCGGTGAGAACGCCTGGTGGCCGCGGTCGCCGCGGTTGGAGTACGACGAGGTCGTGTCCGCCGCCTGATCTGCCGAACGAGAGAGGCCCCAGCCAGCCGGCTGGGGCCTCTTGCTCTTGTCGGAGCGTTTCAGGGCCTGGGCCGAGGGATCGCCACCGACGTGTACGACGTCTCCGGCGTGGCCTCCGTGGTGAACCTGCCGTTGATCACGTACAGCAGGTCGTCGTGCAGCGCCAGCGAGCTGGGGATGTCGAACCGCGGGTCGCTGACCCGCCGCAGCACCTTGCCGACCGTGCCCTCGTGGTTGAGCCGCACGAGCACGACCTCGTTGCGCACGCCCATCGCCACGTACAGCAGGTCGCCGTCGAGCACCATGCCGTCGCAGTCCATCAGGTCCTCACCACCGAGGTCGACGCTCGTGGCGCGGCCGGTGGCGGTGTCCACGTGGAACAGTCCGCCGGTGTTGGACTGGTTGACGAGCAACGCCGTGCCGTCCGGGGTGCGGCAGATCCCGTTGGCGTTGAAGCCTTCTTCGAGGTACTCGATGTCTCCGCTGAGCTCGACCCGTTCGACCTGCTCCGGTTCCGGCAGCTCGCCGTTGCCGCCCAGCGGCAGCTTCCACAGCACCGGGATGACCGAGTCGGTGGCCCACGCGGCGGTGGGGGTGAGGGCGAAGTCGTTGACCAGGCCCGCGAGCGGGTAGGACGCCAGCGTGGCCCCGGAGGCGGCGTGGATCACGTGGGCGTCGCCGGCGAAACCGCCCGCGATGAACAGGCGGCCCCTGCGGTCGATCTTCACCCCGGCCGCCGCGGTGCCGGGGCCGGGGTGGATCACCTTGCCCTCACCGGTGATCAGGTCCGCGCGGTAGATGGACCCGTCGGCCAGCGAACCGAAGTACGCGAACGGACCGGGCCCGATCGTCATCGACTCTGGCCGGAATCCGTCCGGCAGCGCGATCGTCGTCATACCGGCAAGAGAACCGCAGCGGGCTCTAAGTTTGCTCGAACACCACGGCGTGCTCGGTCTCGGGTGCGGTGAACTCCAGCAGCCGGCGCCCCTCGGCCTCGACCGCGGCGACGTCGCGCTTGAGCAGCCGCTGGTACGGCGCGATCGACAACGTCCTGCGCTGGATCTTCCAGGTGCCGCTCACGAACCCGTCGACGGTGAAGCTGCCCCGTGTCGACGAACCGTTGAAGCCGGGGGAGATGATCCTCGTGCGGTCGGCGTGCGACAGCGCGATGTTGTCGAACTCGGGCAGGAACCTCACGGGCGCAGGGGTGTCCTCGTCCGGCCTCGGCGCGTCCTCGTGGTCGAAGAGCGTGCGGCCGTTCTCGTCGCTGAACCTGCGCAGCGGCAACCGTTCGACCACCTCGGACAACCTCGTGAGGCCCGACCATGTCTGCACGTCCTGGACGCTCGCCGGGCCGAACGCACTGAGGTAGCGGGAAACCACCTCGGTGATCGACGGTTCCGGCAGGGACTCGGCGCCCAGCCAGGTGTTCAGGGTGGCGTGCGCCCCACGGCCCTGCGCGACGCCCCAGACGCCCCGTGGCGGGAGCTGGACGAGCGGCACGAGCAGTTGCACCGCGTAGGCCAGCGCGGTCGCCTGGTGGTCCGGCCAGCGCTCTTTCAGCAGCTTGCCGAGGTCCTCCCGCGTGCGCGGTTCTTCCTCGAGCAGTTCCCGGCCGCGTTGTGCGAGTTCGGAAGGGTCGACGCCCTCGATCTGCTTCCCGTTGTGGCCGGTGAAGTTCGTGCGGTCCAGCACCGGTTTCAGCAACGGCCGCAACAGAAGTGCGTCGCGGGCGCTCACGAGGTGGATGGTGCCCCTCATCAGCACGATGCGGACCGTTTCGCGGCTCTCCAGGGTGCCCGCGAGGTCGGCGGGCTGAAAACCGCTGACACGCGACCACAGGCCCACATAAGGCGACAGCGGAACCTGGGACTGCATGCCCACCAGGTGTTCCACGACCTGCAGAGGGGTCTTCTCGGTGCGTTCCAGGAGGAACTGCCGGGCCAGCAGTGCCCGGTTGAGCTCCCGTGCGCTGAGCTTCACTCGACCACGAGCTCCCGCGTCGTCGCGTCCGGGGCGGCGAACCGCAGCACCCCGTCGGCTTCCTTCTCGACCGCCTTGAAGTCCTTTTTGGACAAGGGCTGGAACAGGGTGAGCGTCAGCGTCGCGGTCTTCTTCTGCTCCTTGAGCTTCCAGATCCCGCGCACGAACCCGTCGACCAGCAACGTCGCCGCGATGCCCGCGCCCACGCAGACCCTCTTGCGGATGTCGTCGTCCATCACGCGGCTGCGGTCGAAGTGCGACACCATCAGGTTGTCGTACTCGGGCAGGAACCTGATGGGCGCCGGCGTGTCGCCGTCCGGCCGCGGGGCGCCCGGCAGGTCGTAGAGCTCCTGGCCGGTGTCCGTGATGAGGACCTCGAGCTCGTCGCTCATCTCCTTGAACACCTTGGCCATGAACGTGAGCCCGCTGAACGCCTGGAGGTCCTTGACGGTCGCGGGACCGAACGCGGCGAGGTACCGGCGCACCAGCCGTCGAGGATCGGCCTGGGCGGCGAACTTCCCGTCGAGGAACGGTTCTGCGAGCGTCGACGGCACCGAACCGCCCTTGCCCCACGGCGGCACGTGCACCAGCGGCACGAGGTACTGCACGGAATAGGCCAGCGACAACGGATCGCGGCCGGGGAACCTCTCGCTCATCGCCTCGCGCAACTGGACCTGGGTGAGCGCCTTGCCGTTCAGCAGCTTGCGGCCGTGCGCGGCGATCTCGCCGAGGTCCATGCCCTGGGTCTCACGGCCGAAGAAGCCTTTCTGCGCGCGGTCGAGCACAGGCTGGAGCAACGGCCGCAGCCACAACAGGTCCGGCGTGGTCACGAGGTGCATGGTGTAGCGCATGAGCGACGACCGCACGATCTGCCGGTCCAGGATGAGCTTCGCCAGCTCGTCGCGGTCGAAGTCCTCAAGGCGCGCCTGCAAGCCGATGTAGGGCGGGAACGGCAGCTGCGCCTGCAACCCGACGAGCTGCTCGGTGGCTTCGAGCACGCCCATGTCGTGGCGTCGCAGCAGGAGTTGGCGCGCGAGAGTTGCCCGGTTGATCGCGCGGCGGTCGAGCACGGTGGTGGCCTTTCGGGTCAAACGCGTGAATGCGGCCGTCACCGGAGGTTACCGGTGACGACCGCTCTGGTGAGGTGTGCGGATCAGGCCGCGTCGCCTTCGAGGCGGGAGCGGAACCACGACATGAACAGGTGGTCGGTGCCCGCCGTGAGGTCCTGGCCGCCGTCGATCGTGATGATCTGGCCGGTGACCCAGGAGCTGGCGGGGCTCGCGAGCAGCGTGATCCACGGCGTGATGTCCTCGACCGTGCCGGTGCGGCCCAGCGGCATGATGTCCGCCAGCGTCGCGAAGATCGCGTCGGTCTCCTGGTCGTTGAGGCCGTTGGCCGCGTAGACCTCGGTGCGCACGCCGGCCGGGGCGACGGCGTTGACCCGGATGCCCAGCGGTGCGAGCTCGCGGGCCCACGTCAGGGTGAGGCTGTGCATGCCGGCCTTGCTGGCCGCGTACAGGGCGGCACCGGGCTCGGGGTTGTGGCCCGCGACCGACGAGACGAAGACGATGTTGCCGCCCGGCTTGGAAAGGTACTGGTACAGCGCGCCGGTGAGGCGGACCGGGCCGAGCAGGTTGATGTTGAGCAGCTCGTTGCTGGCTTTCTCGTCGAAGTACTCGGCGAGCGTGTTGCGGAAGATTCCGGCGTTGTGCACGAGCACGTCCAGCTTGCCGCCGTTGGTCTCCACGGCGACGGCGACGGCCTGCGCGCCCTCGGCCGTGGTGACGTCCGCGGCGACCGGGACGATGTTCGGGTGCAGCTCGGCGACCTCGTCCAGCCGCTCCTTGCGGCGGCCGGTGATGATCACGCTCGCTGCGCCGAGCTTCGCGAACTCGACGGCCGCGTGCTTGCCGATTCCGGTGCCACCACCGGTGACGACGACTCGCTGGCCTTCAAACGGCTGGTCGGACATGGTCTGAGTTCCTTTCGAAAAGCCACCGGGTGTCGCCTACATCCAGCCAAAACCCTCTGGGATCCCGCTTGAACCGCGCTCAGGCCGCCCAGGACGGCTTCGCGTCGATCTCCACGACCGCGCAGCCCCAGCTGTAGCCAGCGCCGACGCCGAACAGCACAACCCGCTGCCCAGGACGGGCCCTGCCGGTGTCGACGAGGTGGCCGAGTCCCGCGAACTGGTCGCCCGCGCCGAGGTGCCCGACCGTGCGGCTCCACTCCCACGTCGTCCGCGCGGGGTCGATGTCGTAGGGCCGCAGGTAGTTCACGTCCAGCCGGCGCCTGCCGAAGTGCGGCAGCACCACCCAGTCGGCGTCGCCGAGCTTCATGTCCGCGTCGGCCAGCGCTTCCTCGACCGCGGCCGCCTGGCCGGCGTTGGCCCTGTTGATGCCGAAGGAAAGTCCGAACTTCTTCGCGAACGCGTGCTTGGCGGCCTCGAAGTCCACCGGCATGCGGTGCGAGAACGGCGCGAGCCCCATCGGTTCGTCACCGCGGTGCAACGGCTCCAGGTCCGAATCCGCGTTGATGGCCAAGGAGAGCAACCGCGCGTACCCGCCGCGCCGCGACAGCACGACAGCGCTCGCCCCGTCCGCGTAAGGGGTTCCGGGATCGGTGCGCCACCGGTCGATGCCCGGCAGGCAGAACCGGTCGGCCGTGGTCAGCAGCGCGTCCCGGCCAGGGCTCAGGTACCGCACGGCGAGGTCCAGCGCGGCCATGCCACCGTTGGACATCTGCCTGATCTCCAGCGCCAGGCAGCTGTTGCGGACGGTCTCGCGCTGGATGTAGCTGCCGACGGGCCACAGGTCCTGGCCCTGGTGGTAGGTCGTGGCGTGCAGGATCAGCTCGACGTCCTCGCCGGTGCTGCCGGCGCGCGCGAGTGCCTGCTGGGCCGCGCGAACACCCATCTCGGCGGCCGACTCGTCGGGGGAGTACGCGACGCTCGTGACGTCCGTGCGCGCCACCAGCTTCGGTTCGCACTCGCCGGAGTCGATGGCGTCCTGCACGTTCAGCGTGGCGGGCAGGCGGATCCCGTTGCCCCGCACGTAGATGCCGTCGACGCGCACTCAGACCTCCTTCAGCGCACGGGCGACGCGCACGACCCGTTCGGCCTGCACACGGGCGGACTGCAACGCGATCTCGCCCACGGGCTTGTTGTCAGAGCCGAGCACGTGAGAGGTGCCGTACGGGTTCTCGTTGAGCCCCGGCGGCACGATGATCCCGCCGAAGTGGCACACCATGTTGTAGATCGAGACCAGGGTGGTCTCCATGCCGCCGTGCGTGCTGCCGCCCGACGTGAAAGCGCTGTACACCTTGTGCACCAGCCGGCCCTGGAACCACGCGGGCCCGAGCGTGTCGATGAACTGCTTGAGCTGCGCGGACATGTTGCCGAACCGGGTGGGCGTCCCGAACAGCACGGCGTCGGCCCACAGGACGTCCTCGACCGAAGCGACCGGAACGTCCTGGGTCGCGGCGAGGTGGTCCGCCCACGCCTGCCGTGATTCCACGGCGGCACGCGGCGCGAGCTCGGCCGCCTTGACGAGCCTGACCTCGGCACCCGCCTTCTCCGCCGTCTCGGCGATCTCGGTGGCGATGCGGTGGATCGTCCCGGTGGACGAGTAGTAGACGACGGTGACGTTGACGCTGCGTTCCATGGCGGGATCCCTTTCGCAAGGCAGGTCCCCACCACCGTTGCCGGTACACCTCGACGCGGCGTCGAGCGCGGCCTGAACGCCGGGCGATATTGTGTCGGCCGGAGGGGCGCGATGATCAGGGTTCTGCTGGCCGAGGACATGCACATGGTGCGCGGTGCCCTCATCGCGCTGCTCAACCTCGAACCGGACATCGAGGTCGTCGCCGAGGTGAGCTCGGGGGACAAGATCGTGCCCACGGCGAAGCAGCTGATGCCGGACGTCGCGGTGATCGACATCGACCTGCCGATCCTCGACGGCCTCACCGCGGCCGCGAAGATCCGCGAGACGCTGCCGTCGGTCCGCACGCTGATGCTCACGTCGCTCGGCAGGCCCGGCACGTTGCGCAAGGCGCTGGCGGCCCGCGTGGACGGCTTCCTGCTCAAGGACGCTCCGCCCGGCCAGCTCGCCGACGCGATCCGCGACGTGGCCGCGGGCAAGCGGGTGGTCGACGCGCAGCTGGCGCTCGCCGCGTGGGACCGGGGCGAGTGCCCGCTGACGGACCGCGAGCTGGAGGTGCTGCGCCTGGCCGCGGCCGGGTCGGACGCACCGGAGATCGCGGTCGCGCTGTCGTTGTCGACCGGGACGGTGCGCAACTACATGACGACGATCATCACCAAGCTGAACGGCCGCAACCGGGTGGACGCGATCCGCATCGCCGAGGAAGCGGGCTGGATCTGACGCGTGCAACGAAGTCGCTTCGTTCGACGTGGAGCGGCTCCCAGCACGACGCGCACCTCGCCCTGCCAACTCGCACGCGGGGCCCTTCCGTGCGCTCCTGGAGTACGAAAGCTCCCCGCGTGCGCAAAAATGGGGCTGGTGAGGTTCGTGTGGGTGAACGCGCACTTCGTCAGGACACCGGGTTCCTCGACAAGTGGAGCCTGCAGTTCTGATCGGCCCCGCAGTTCTGTTCGGCCCCGACGCAGGACCTAACCCAGCGGGATCTCCGCGTGCAGCCGGAACGTCCGCTCCGGCGTCGGCCCGGCGTCGAGGCTGCCCCCGAGCGCGCACACGCGGGTCGTCAGGTTCCCGATGCCGCTGCCGCTGCGCGAGTCCCGGTCCGACGAGGGCACGCCGTCGTTGATGATGTCCATCGTCACCCGCTGCGGTGAGCTGCACAGCACGATCTCGCAGCGCTCCGCCTTGCTGTGCCGCAGCAGGTTCGTCACGCCCTCCCGCAGCACCGTCGCGAGCGTCACCCGCACGTCCGTGGGCAGCTCGGTGCACTCGTCGATCCGCATCGTCACGTCGATGTCGGCCGCGGACAGCAACGCCTGCGCGGACTGGGTCTCCTCGTTCAGCGACAGCTCGCGGTAGCTCGACGCCACCGACCGCACGTCCGCGAGCGCCTGCCGGGAGATGTCGAGAACCTCGGTGAGCTCCTGGCGGGCGCGGTCGGGGTCGATCGTGACCAGCCGGTGGGTGAGCTCGCTCTTCAACGTGATCGCGGACAGGCTGTAGCCGAGCAGGTCGTGCAGGTCGCGCGCGAACCGCAGCCGTTCCTGCGTCACCGCCGCCGTCGCGAGCTCCTCCCGCGCCTCGTGCAGCTCGATCACCATGGACCGCAGCCGCGTCAACGCGTACAGCACCAGGCCGTGGTTCATCGTGGCCATCACGCCGTACGCGATGTCGTTCGTGGGAAAGCCGAACGCCGCCTGGATGACGCCCTGCCCGGCGACGACGGCCACGAACCCGACCCAGCCGGACCACCGCGGCAGGATCAGCGCCGCGGAACCGGCGAGGAAGCCCGGCACACCGCCGAGGTTCGGGTTGTGGAACACGAACTGCGGCACGTAGACGCAGACCGCCAGTCCCGCCAGCGCCGCGTAACCGAGCGCGGGGTTGGTCCGCACCCGCGGATGGCTCACGACACCCAGCACCAGCAGGGCGATCAGAGCGCTGCTCACGGCGGAGGAGGCGAACGCGGCCGACCCGATCGGGACGCTGTACGTGGCGAGCGCCGTCGCCATCACGCCGTACCCGATCACCACCGCGGTCAGCAGCACCTGCGCGAACGTAGTCGGGATCGACGGGCCGATCAGGCGGGGACGGCTGGTGGGCTGCTCGGGTGCCGGATCGGCCGGTACCTCGGCGCGCAGCTGGTAGGTGCCGTCCGGGGAGGCTTTCGCGAGCAGCGATCCGCCGATGGCGCTGGTGCGCGTGGCGAGGTTCGTGAGGCCGCTGCCGTGGTCCGTGCTCACCTCGGCGGGGCTGCCGTCGTTGACGATGTCGATCGACACCGTCCTGCCCCTGCCGCTGACGGTGATCGAGCAGCGGGTGGCGTTGCTGTGCCGCAGCAGGTTCGTCACGCCCTCGCGCAGCACGGTCGCCAGCACGGTCCGGGAGCGCGGCGAGAGTTCGGCGTGGTCCGCCTCGATCGTGGCCGCCACGCCGGCGGCGGTGAGCACGGACCGCGCCGAGTTGATCTCGTCGGTCAGCGACAGCTCGCGATAGCTCGACGCGACCGCACGAACGTCCGTCAACGCCTCACGCGCGATGCCGAGGATCTCCGTCAGCTCGCGCACGGCGCGGTCGGTGTGGTCGCCGATCAGCTTGCGGGCGAGCTCCACCTTGAGCGTGATCGCGGACAGGCTGAACCCGAGCAGGTCGTGCACGTCGCGGGCGAACCGCAACCGCTCCTGCGACACCGCGAGGTCGGCGAGCTCCGACCGGGCGGTCTCGAGCTGGTAGACCTGCGACGGCAGCCGCGACAGGCCGTAGACGACCAGGCCCGCGACCAGTGTCGCCGCCGCGGAGTAGGCCAGCACGCCGAGCGAGATGCCGGGAGTGAACTTGGTCGCGGCGTTGGCCACCGCCACCCCGACGAACACGAACCACCGCACGCGGCCGGGCAGCACCAGCAGTGCGCTGCCCGCGAGAAAACCGGGCATGCCGCCCCACGCGTAGCCGAAGAACGGCACCGGCGCGAACACCAGCAACGCCATCGCACCCAGCGCCAGGTACGCCTTGCCGGACCTCAGGTTCGCGCTCGGCCGGGAGAACACCCGCAGCTGCAGGAACCCGATCGAGAGCAGACAGGCCAGCGCGCCCACGATCCGCGCGGGCGTCGCGCCGGCCTGCAGGACGAAGATCAAGGCGTTGCCGAGGTAGTTGGCGAACACCACGGTGATGACGACGTACGCCAAGCGACGGGACACCGATGAGCGTTCCTGTCGCACTGTCACAGCAGCAGCTCCCACGCGAGGGTCGGGACGCGGCCATGATACGGGCGCTTCCTGGGAAGTCTCGTGTTTCGCGATCCTCGATCGGAGCAACATGGCGACGTCTCAACACCTCGCGGCGACGAGCTGCGCACCGGCGAGATAGGCGACGACATCCGCGACCAGCGTCCTGCTGACCTGCAACGACTCCGCGATCTGCGCGATCGTGGTGTCGCTGTCGAGCAACGTCTTCGCGATCTCCGTCGCGGGCGCGCTGTGCAGGATCACCTGGTACTGCCGGCCAGGGCACGTCAGCGCCTGGTCGCCGTTCAGCCGCTCGATCTCGGTGCCCGGCCGCGTGGAGACGATCTCGTCGTCCTCGACGTGCGGCAACGTGAACACGGCGTCACCGGTCACCGCCACGACCGACAGGATCGGCCCGGCGCCGTCGTCGAGCCCGAGCGACGGCACGACGCAACCTCCCAGCTGGTCGAGCGTGTTCTTGAGCCTGCGCCACACGAGGCACGGCCCGCTGCCGGTCTTCCAGCGCACGAAGTTCTCGTGCAGCGCGGAGATGTTCTCGAGCGCGACCGGGCCGAGGCTCATGCGGTGCAACGCCTCCCGCACGATGGGGCTCGGGTCGGCGAGCTTGATCGCGCCCCACCTGCCGTGGACGGTCAGGTGCTCGGCGCCCTCGTCGATGAAGGCGTCCTCGAGCAACGACCACAGCGGGCGTCCCGTGGGGATGTGCGACTGGGTGGGCACCACGGCGCCTCCGCTCCGGGCAGGTGGGTCACATGAACAACGGGATCGGGTTGAGCTCCTCGTACCGGCGGGGCCGGTCCAGGCGCCCCAGTTGTACCGGGACGTCGTAGAGGCGCCCTTGAGCGAACCTCGACCAGAAGTGCCGCAGTCCCGGCACGACCACGCGGACCACGGGAAGACCGATGTCCGGCCTGGTCTGGTCGAGCACCAGCAGCTCCAGCCCGCGGGCCTCCAGCGTGTCCTGGATCGCCCGGATGTCGTCGGCGAGGTCGCGCCGGTGCCGGTAGCCGTGGTGGAACACGTTGCGCGGCGGCTCGGCGGGGTCGGGGGCCAGCCACGGCTGCTCGTCGAGGCGGGTGTGCTCGAACCAGTTCCGCGTGTCGACGTCGAGCGCGTCCAGCCGGACCTGCCCGCAGACCATCGGCATGCACTGGTTCAGCTCGGTGAGCGCCCGGCGTGCGGCGATCCGCGGGTCCAGGTGCGCACCGCAGCCGAGCATGATGTCGTCGCGGGATCCGTTGGTGCGGCGGGAAAGAGCGACCATCACCGGCACGCCGAGGTCGGCGGTCACGTCGAGCAGCCACAGCTCGCGGCCGAGACCCGCGTGCACCTCGCGGCACTCGTCGATCCACGCGTCGTGGAACGAGTCGAGGTCCACCCCCGGCACCGGTGTGCGGTTGTACCACCAGATGGCGACCGAGTCGCGTTCGATCAGCTCCAGAAGTCCTTGCAGCACAGCGTCTTCCAGGCTGCTTCCGGCGGCGCAGCCGTTCGAGTCCGACGTGACGCTCGGCGGGCAGGGGGCGCCGAAGTAGAGCATGCCGGTCGGCAGGAACTTGTGACGTCGTTCGGTGAGCGACCACAGCGGGCTCCAGTCCATCACCTCGTTCTCGTCGAACGGGGCGGTGACGTGCTGGAACGCCGAGTGGGCCGCGTTCCACTCCTCGCGGCCGGCGAACTGGCGCGGGTGGTACTGCTGCACGCTGCCGGGGTGGATCGCGACGTCGCTGAGCGAGGCGTAGCTGGCGCTCACCCTGGCCTCTTCGCCGAACCACGTGCCGCTGCGTCGTTCCACGGCCTCGCACAGCGCGCCGACCTGGGCGTCGAGCGGCGTCACGCCCTTGCCCCCGGTGTCGGCCCGCAGCGACGACCGCAGCCCCTCGACGCCCTCGCCCGCGGCGGCGACGTTCGAGCCGGACATGAACGAGTTGAAGAACGCGGGCCCGCACTCGTTGCGGCGGATCTCCCTCACCACGCCCGTGACAGGCCCGATGAGGTGCCGGTACGTGTCGAGTACCTCCTGCGGTGAGGACGACCGGTGGCCGCCACCCTCGCAGGACCGCTTCACCCGGCTCGTGAGCTCGACCGGCTTGAACGCCCTGCGCGCCACAATCCCCGGGGCGCCGCAGCCGGAGCACTGCGGACGCTGCCGCACCTCGTGCTGCGTGACCTTCATGGTGAGACTGTCGTAGTTCCAGATCGACCGCTGCGCCTCGTGCCGGATTCCGGCGAGCCACTTCGTCGCCTCGACCGACGCGAGGTCGAGCGCCGTCGCCCGCAACGACGGCAGGCCGATCACCGGGCGCGGCGCGGGACCACGTTGTCCGCACCGCGCCCGCACGTGGGCCTCCGCCTTGCGGTTCGCGGAGAGCCTGGTGGCGAGGCACCGCCAGCACGGGCCGTCGCCGGGGGTGAAGAACGGGCCCACGCACACCTGCGCGCCGACCGGCTTGACCAGCAACCACGGGGTGCCGGCCGCCCGGTGGGTCGCGTCGACGTCGCGGAGCTCAGGCGCCAGGTAGTCCTCGCACGCCACGACCGTGAGGTCACCACTCCCCGAGGTGACCGTCAGTCCGTTGCGGTGCAGGGCTTCCACGAGCGCGTCGCGATCGATGCCGCCGATCGCGACCACGGAGACGAGCGACGCCGTTGTCGCCGCCACCGCGTCCGACGGGTCGACCCCCGCCGCGTCCCAGTACGCGAGCGAGGCCTCCGCCGCGGGCGAGCAGTCCTCCGCGCCGCGGCTGCCGATCAGCCCCGCCGCGGCGAGCCTGGTGAGCATGCTCCGCACCTTGTCGGCGGTCAGGCCGGTGGGGGCGTCGCGCAGCAGTGCGGCCAGGTCGCGGGTGCCGTCGAGCAACGGCGCCAGCGACTCGACGTGGCTGCCCGCGATCGCCGTGACCCCGGACTCCCCGAACAGGTAGACGGCCTCACCTCGCACGATCTGCGGGCGGAGGTGCCGTTTGAACCCGATGCGTTGCTCGCCCAGGTCGTGTCTCATGCCGCGAGGACCTCTTCTTGGACCTGGAAGCGGTCACCGGGCGAGGTCCAGCCGCAGCTGGGGACGATCCACGTAGTCCAGTCCATCGTGGCTTCACGGTCGAACTCGTAGATCTTCATGTCGTCGGAGTCGTCGGCGGCGACCGAAGCAAGGTGCTCCACGGTGACGGTGGGGTACATGCGCATCTCCGATGTTTGCGGTTCGATTGACGTGGGTAATCGTGCCGACCAGCGGTAATGGACCGGTAGTTACCGGCTAATGCGCCCCGGTATGAAGTTCTCATACCCGCACCGGGGAGAACTCACCTGACATCGATGGCTGACGCACTAACGCCCTCCCGACCGGCGGATCACACTGATCCAATGGTTCGAGCAGAAGGAGGGACGGCGATGCAGATCAAGGTCCTGGGGCCGGTCGAGGCCAAGGTGAACGGTCGCTCGGTGACGCCGACAGCGGCCAAGCCGAGGCAGATCCTGGCGCTGCTCGCCCTGCACTCCGGCTCGGTGGTGTCCGTGCCGACCCTGGTCGAGGAGCTGTGGGACGACCGCCCGCCGCGCAGCGCGCGCACCACGTTGCAGACCTACATCCTGCAGCTGCGCCGGCTGATCGGCGACGCGCTGGCCACGTCGGAGAACGGCGCCAAGGAGGTGCTCGTCACCCGGTACGGCGGCTACCTGCTCGACGTGCCGGAGGAGGCCGTCGACGTGCACGAGTTCGAGCGCCTCGCCCGTGCCGGCCAGAACGCCTACGACGCCGACGACTTCGCGGCCGCGTCCCGGCTGCTGCGGTCGGCGCTGGAGATGTGGCGCGGGCCCGCCGTCGTGGACGTCCGCCCCGGCATGCCGCTGGGCGTCGAAGTGGTGCGCCTGGAGGAGGCACGGCTCGGTGTGCTGGAGACGCGCATCGAGGCGGACATGCGGCTGGGCAAGCACAAGTCGTTGCTGAGCGAGCTCGCCGTGCTGACCGTGCAGCACCCGATGAACGAGCACCTGTGTGCCCAGTACATGATCTCGTTGTTCCGGGCGGGTCGGCAGTGGCAGGCGCTGGACGCGTTCCGGGCGTTGCGGCGCACGCTCGTCGACGAGCTCGGCGTCGAGCCCTCGGCACGCCTGCAGCAGCTGCAGCACGCGATCGTCACGTCGGACCCGCGGCTCGACCGCGCGGAAGCCCGTCAACTGCAAGGGCTTCTGGCCTGACCTGTTTTCGAGCGGCCCCCGCCACACTGTGGCGCGGGGCCGTTTTTCGTTGTGCGGCAACGACTTCGTTCGAGGAAACCTCCACCGGACTACCAGTGCGCCCTGGCAACCTCGCTGTGTGGGCGAGCGGAAACGCCCAGGTGAGGAAAGGAAGAAGCCGTGAGCGCACTGACCATCGAGGGTCTCAAGGAGATTCTCAACGAGGCCGCCGGCGAGGACGACTCGTTCAAGGCCGGCCAGGACATTCTCGACACTCCGTTCCTCGAGCTGGGCTTCGACTCGCTGGCCCTGCTGGAGACGGTGGCGCTGATCAAGCGCCGGTACGGCGTCGGTGTCGGCGACGACGAGCTCGCGGACATCGAGACCCCGCGCGAACTGCTGGCCAAGGTCAACGGCGACCTCGCGGCCTGACCGCCGGCGAGCCGAGAACGGAGACACGGGGACATGACGCACACCACCACGCACACGGTCATGATCGGTGCCCCCGCCAAGGTGGTGTACGACCTGATCGCGGACGTGACGCGCTGGCCGTACACCTTCGGGCCCACGGTGCACGCCGAGGTGTTCGAGACCGACGGGTCGACCGAGCGGCTGCGGCTGCACGCCTTCGCCAACGGTGACGTGCGCACGTGGACGTCTCGCCGTGAGCTGGACTCGGCGAACCTGCACGTCAAGTTCGAGCAGGAGCGTTCGGCGGCGCCGGTGAAGTCGATGGGAGGGGAGTGGCGGATCGTGCCGATCGCCGACTCGGCGACGCGCGTCGACCTGCTGCACCACTTCACCACCGCGCAGCCGGAAGCGGTCGAGCTGGTCCTGAAGGCCGTGAACAACAACAGCGACGCCGAGCTCGCGGCGCTCAAGCGCGCCGCCGAGCTCGGCGACGACTACGACAAGTACGTGCTGTCGTTCTCCGACAGCATCACGATCCACGCGACCCGCAAGGACGTGTACGAGTTCCTGTACCGGTCGGACCTGTGGCCGCAGCGGCTGCCGCACGTCGCCCGGCTCGACCTCACCGAGGCCGTGACGGGGGTGCAGTCCATGGAGATGGACACGCGCAGCCCGGACGGCTCGATCCACACGACGCACTCGGTGCGGGTCTGCACTCCGCACGACACGATCGTCTACAAGCAGACCAGGACGCCGCCGATCATGGCGGCGCACGTCGGCCGGTGGACGTTGCGGGACATCGGTGACGGCATCGAGGCGGGTGTCGAGGCGACCTCGCACCACACCGTCGTCATCCGTCCCGAGGTCGTCACCGAGGTGCTCGGCCCGGACGGGACGATCGAGCGCGCCAGGGAACTGATCCGCCACGCGTTGGGCACGAACAGCCTCACGACGTTGCGGCACGCCAAGGAGTTCGCCGAGAACGGCTGATGGTCCGGGGGTGGTGGGCGATGGCGTTGGCCGGCGTGGACCTGCTGACCGCCGCGGCCCGTGCCGCGGGTCGCAACGGGCTGTACGTGGTCTCCATGTACCTGGAGAAGGCCGCGGTCGAGCACGAGCGCAAGGGATGCCCTTCTGAGGTGGCGCCCTGTGCTTACGAGATCGAGGCTTCCCGCGTACTGCTGAGCGGCTTCTAGCCGGGTGAAGCGCGGGGGTTCTGGATGGAGCTGTACGACATCTCGCTGCGCCGCACTGGTTTGTCCATTTCGGACAGACTGGTCGCGGCGCGGCGCCTCGACGCGCTCGGCGTCGCGTTCGTCGACGGAGGCCGGCCGGGGCGGTGGTTCTACCACCGTGCCGCTCTGGAACTCCGGTTGCGCGCCGCCATCCTCGTCGCGTCCGGCGGTGCCGAGGACCTCACCTCGCTGCTCGCCGCGGAGACCTCGGCGGTGACGGTGGTTGTTCAAGGGCACGGCATCCCGGTGGTCCGGGACGCCGTGCGTCAACTCGTGCGCGCCGGACGGCGAGTGATCGTCGAGGCGCGGGACTTCTTCGACGGCTGGCTGGTCGACCCCGAACACGCTTTGGAGGTCGTGCTGACGGTCGCGGAGGCGGGGGCGGAAACCGTGTTGCTGCACGACACAGCGGGCGGGCTGTGGCCCGACCAGATCGGCGAGATCGTCGAGGTGGTTGCGGAAACCGGTGTGCCTCTTGGTTTTGGTTGTCACGACGGCTCCGAGGCGTTGCAGTTGTTCGCCGCGGATGCGGGGGCTGGACTCGTACAGGGGTTCTACGCCGTCGTTCGAGGTGGCCTCGATCGGGCCGTTTCACCATCGGTTCAACCGGCAGAAACAGGTGTCGCTCCCGTGCCCTGTCCGAGATTGGAGCAGACCGTGTCCGCACAGAAGGCGATTGGAGGTGTCCGATGAGTCGTCGCGCCGTCATCACCGGGGTGGGCGTGGTCGCACCTGGTGGCATCGGAACGAAGGCGTATTGGAAACTGCTGTCCGAAGGGCGTACGGCGACTCGCATCATCACGCACTTCGACGCGTCTCCGTACCGCTCGCGCATGGCTGGTGAAGCGGACTTCGACCCAGTGCGCGAAGGCCTGACGCCGCAGGAGATCCGGCGGCTCGACCGCGCGGCGCAGTTCGCCGTCGTGGCCGGTCGTGAGGCTCTGGCCGACTCGGGCATCGAGTTCGACCAGCTCGACCCCGGCCGCATCGGTGTCTCGCTCGGCACCGCGGTCGGCTGCACGACCTCGCTGGAGCGCGAGTTCATCGTCGGCTCCGACCGGGGCAAGTACTGGGAGGTCGACCAGTCCTACGCCGTTCCGCACCTCTACGACTACTTCACGCCGTCCTCGATGGCGACGGAGCTGGCGTGGACGGTCGGCGCGGAAGGCCCGGTCTCCGTGGTCTCCACGGGCTGCACCTCCGGTCTCGACTCGGTGGGCTACGCCGCCGAGCTGATCATGGAGGGCAGTGCGGACGTCGTCGTCACCGGCGGCACCGAGGCCCCGCTCTCGCCGATCACCGTGGTGTGCTTCGACGTGATCCGTGCGTCCAGCACCCGCAACGACGACCCGACGACGGCCTGCCGCCCGTTCGACAAGACCCGCGACGGTCTGGTCCTCGGCGAGGGGTGCGCGATCATCGTGCTCGAGGAGCTGGAGCACGCCCGCGCCCGCGGTGCGCACATCTACGGTGAGGTCGCCGGCTTCGCCTCGCGGTGCAACGCCTACCACATGACGGGCCTGCACCCCGAGGGCATCGAGATGTCGGACGCCATCAACATCGCGTTGAAGCAGGCGCGTTCGGACGCCACGGACGTCGGCTACATCAACGCGCACGGGTCGGGCACCAAGCAGAACGACCTGCACGAGACGGCGGCGTTCAAGCGCTCGTTGGGCGCGCACGCCTACAAGACGCCGGTGTCGGGCTTCAAATCGATGATCGGGCACTCGCTCGGCGCGATCGGGTCGCTCGAGATCGTCGGCTCGTTGCTGGCGTTCGAGGAGGGCCTCATCCCGCCGACGGCGAACCTGCACGAGCCGGACCCCGAGTGCGACCTGGACTACGTGCCGCTGGTCGCGCGGGAGGCGAAGGTGAACACGGTGCTGACTGTGGGCAGTGGTTTCGGTGGATTCCAGAGCGCCATGGTGCTCAAGAAGGTGGAAGGGGCAGGCCGGTGACTCGGGCGGTGGTGACGGGAATCGGCATCGCGTCGCCGAACGGGCTGGGGCCGACCGCGTACTGGCGGGCGACCCTGCACGGTGAGGCGGCGATCAAGCCGATCACCCGGTTCGACAGTGCCAACTACTGGGCGAAGATCGCCGGTGAGGTGCCGGGCTTCGAGGCAGGCCGGCACCTGCAGGGCCGGCTGCTGCCGCAGACGGACCACATGACGCGGTTGACGCTGGTGGGCACGGACTGGGCGTTGCGCGGCGCGGGTGTGCAGCCGAACGACATCCCGGACACCGACATCGCGGTGATCACCGCGGCGACGGCGGGCGGGTACGAGTTCGGTCAGCGGGAGCTGCAGAAGCTGTGGCACCAGGGGCCGGAGTACGTCTCGGCGTACCAGTCGTTCGCGTGGTTCTACGCGGTCAACACCGGCCAGATCTCGATCCGCCACGGCACGCGCGGTCCGGGTGCGGTGGTGGTGTCCGAGCAGGCCGGTGGCATCGACTCCATCGGGCACGCCCGCCGTCAGCTGCGCAAGGGCGTCAAGCTCGCGCTGACCGGCGGCATGGACTCCTCGCTGTGCCCGTGGGCGTGGGTGGCGCACCAGGCATCGGGTTCGTTGTCCCGCAACAACAACCCGCGTCGGGCCTACCTGCCGTTCGACCGCGACGCCTCCGGGTACGTCTGCGGTGAGGGCGGCGCGATCATGGTGCTGGAGACGCCGGAGTCGGCGGCCGAGCGTCCCGGCACCCGCGTCTACGGCGAGATCGTCGGGTACGCCTCGACGTTCGACTCGCGGATGCCCTCGCGGGAGCCGGGGCTGAAGCGGGCGGCCGAGCTGGCGTTGCGCGACGCCGGCATGGACGCCTCGGAGATCGACGTCGTGTTCGCCGACGCGGCGGGGATTCCCGAGCTCGACAAGGCGGAGGCCGAGGCGATCAAGGGCATCTTCGGGCCGTTCGGCGTGCCGGTGACGGCCCCGAAGACCATGACGGGCCGCCTGTTCGCCGGTGGCGGGTCCCTGGACGTGGCGTCGGCGATCCTCTCCATCTACTGGAGCGCGATCCCGCCGACCGTCAACGTCGAGAACCCCGTGCCGGAGTACGAGATCGACCTCGTGATGAACGAGGCGCGGCACGGCAAGGTGAAGGCCGCTCTGGTGCTCGGGCGCGGCAAGGGCGGCTTCAACTCCGCCATGGTGGTTCGCGAGTACAGGTGATGTCACCCGCACAGGGGTCGTGAGGTCTTCCTCGCGGCCCCTGTCGCTTTATGGAGGCTTCTTGTGGACGTAGCACTGATGTTTCCCGGGCAGGGGTCGCAGTACCCGCGGATGGCGGCGTCCCTGTACGGCACGGACGCCGTGTTCACCTCGGTGGTCGACGAGGTGTTCGAGCTGTTCGGCGAGGTCGGCTCGGTCGCCTGTGACGACTGGTTGTCCGGGGCCGACGTCGACCACGTGTCCCGCGCGCAGCCGTTGCTGTTCGCGCTCGACTACGCGCTGGGGCGCATGGTCCTGTCGTGGGGCGTCAAGCCCGTCGCGTTGATCGGGCACTCCGCCGGCGAGGTCGTCGCGGCGACGCTGGCGGGCGTTTTCTCGTTGGAGGACGCCGTTTCGCTGGTGCGAGACCGGGTGGTGTCGGCCGTGTCGATCCCGTCCGGCGGGATGCTGGCGGTGGCGGCGTCCGAGGCGGAGCTGATGCCGTACCTGGAAGGCGACGTGGCGATCGCGGCGGTGAACTCCGCCCGGCAGACGATGCTGGCGGGATCGGATGAACCGCTGGCCGCGGTTCGCGCGCGGTTGGAGGCGGACGAGTTCGTCGTGGTGACCGTGCCCGCCACCACGCCGTTCCACAGCCCGGCGATGCAGCCCGCCGTGGACGAGGCGCTGGCGGCGTGGAACGTCTCGCCTTCCGTACCCCGGATGCCCGTGTACTCCGGTTACACGGGCACGTTGATGACTCCGCAGGACGCGCTGTCGCCGCGGTTCTGGACGCGGCAACTGACCGACGCCGTCTACTTCGGACCGGCGCTGAACGACCTGCTGGCGATGTACGACGTGCTGCTGGTGGAGGCAGGGCCGGGGCAGACGCTGACGTCGTTCGCGCGTCGCACGAAGGCCGTGCGGCACGGTGCTTCCCAGGTGATGCCGTTGCTGGACGCGTCCGATTCCGTTGAGGCGGCTCGGGCTCGGCTGGTCTAGGAGGTATAAAAGGGCCGCCCTCTCCGGGAGGGCGGCCCTTTGGCGGCTTCTAGTCGATGCCGCGGACGATGTGGTCTTCGTTCTCGGGTGGCTCGTTGCTGTCCATGGCTTTCACGGTAGGTTTGGTGATTCAGCTCTCACTTGAGAGCTAGTCGTCGAGCAGGGCGACGGCCCTGGTCCAGCCTGCGCCGGCACCCTTGATCTTGACCGGGAACGCGACGACGGTGAAACCGAAGTCCGGCAACGCCTCCAGGTTGCTGAGGCGTTCGATCTGGCAGTACTCGCGGTCGCGGCCGGCGAAGTGCGCGGGCCACAGCACGCTCTCGTCCTTGGTCGTGAGGTACCGCTTGACGATGTCGGGGAACGGTGCGTCGAGGCTGAACGCGTCGGTGCCGATCACCTTGACCCCGAGGTCCAGCAACAGGTTCGTGGCCGGGCCGTCGAGGCCGGTGTAGTCGGTGAAGTAGGTCTGGGTGCCCGCGTGCTCGGCGGCGCCGGTGTCGAGGATGACGACGTCCATGGGCTTCGGCGTGTAGCCGATGCGGGCGAACTCCTTTTCGAGGACGTCCGGGCCGATGACGCCGGTGCCGTGGCCGCGGACGTCGAGCTTCACGCCGGGGTTGTGGAACCACTCCAGCGGCATCTCGTCGATGTGGCGCGGAATTCCGTTGCCGTACGTGGTTTTCGAGCCGTAGTGGCTCGGGGCGTCCACGTGCGTGCCGGTGTGGGAGGTGAGGCTGATCCGGTCCAGCGTGAGGAACTCAGAGTCCCGCAGCACGGACACGTCGAACTCGATGCCCAGCCGTGCCTTGAGCTGCTCGGCCATGTGTTCGGCACCCTGGGCGGCCGTGAGCACCTCGTGCGTCACCGGGTCCGCTTCGTACGCGGATGCGTCAATGTGGGAAGACAGATCGATGATGCGCATGGTGCTGAGCCTGGCGGGCGTTCCTTGAGCACGTCTCAAGACGCGGTGTGCATGGTTTTCCTCAGCTGACACCGTTTCTGGAGGGGCCATGATCACGTTCGTCAACCGCTTCACGCTCACCGGTGACCCCGAGGAGTTCGAGAAGGCCTTCGACGAGACGGCGGCGTTCCTGCGGGCGCAACCGGGCCTGATCAAGTACACGCTGTCGCGCCAGCTCGACGACCCGGCCTCGTACGTCAACATCGCGTTGTGGGAGAGCGCCGACGCTCTGCGCGCCGCGTTGGCGCACCCGGACTTCGGCAACCACGCCAAGGCGATGCGCGGTCTGGCCGAGTCGTCCGGTGCGATCTTCGCCCCGCGTCTCTCGTTCGAATCTTCTGGTGAAGCCTGATGGCTCCTCTGGAAGGTCTTCTCGTCGTCGAGTTCGGTGGCATCGGGCCCGGTCCGCACGGTGCGATGCTGCTCGCGGACCTCGGCGCGGAGGTCGTGCGCGTCGAGCGTCCGTCCGGCGGGCTGTCCGTGGTGCCGGACGCCTCCCGCGACTTCCTGTTGCGCGGCAGGCGTTCGGTGTCGGCGGACCTGAAGTCCGCCGACGGCCGTGCCTCGGTGCTGTCGCTGATCGCGTCCGCCGACGTGGTGATCGAGGGCTTCCGTCCCGGTGTGCTGGAACGGCTCGGTCTCGGCCCTTCCGACTGCCTGGCCGTCAACCCCGGTCTGATCTACGCGCGGATGACCGGGTGGGGGCAGTCCGGACCGTTGGCTCAGCGGGCGGGGCACGACATCAACTACCTGTCGGTGACCGGTGTGCTGCACGCGATCGGCAAGCCGCCGCTGAACCTCGTCGGCGACTTCGGCGGCGGATCGCTGTACCTGGTGCTGGGTGTGCTGGCGGCGTTGTGGGAACGGCAGCGCACCGGCCGCGGCCAGGTCGTCGACGCGGCGATCGTCGACGGTGTGGCGTCGCTGGCGCAGATGATCTGGTCGATGAAGGCGCAGTCGGTGTGGGAGGACGCGCCGGACGCGAACCTGCTCGACGGCGGGTGCCCGTTCTACGCGATCTACGAGTGCCTGGACGGTCGTTCGGTCGCCGTCGGGTCGCTGGAGCCGCAGTTCTACGCGTTGCTGGTGGCCGGCCTGGGGCTCTCCGACCTGCCGGAGCAGATGGACCGCGCCTCGTGGCCGTTGCTGCGCAAGGTGTTCGCGGAGGCGTTCCTGAGTCGCACGCGGGACGAGTGGGCGGAGGTGTTCGGTGACACCGACGCCTGCGTGACCCCGGTGCTGACGCTGGAAGAAGCTGTTTCGCACCCGCATCTCGTAGCGCGCGGCGTCTTCACCTCGGACGGTGCCGCCGCCCCCGCCCCGCGGTTCGGGTAGCTGTCTCAACTGGGCCTGACATCGTTCGCACGACTAAGTTCTTCGTCGTGGAACTGCGCATCTTCACCGAGCCCCAGCAGGGGGCGAGCTACGACGACCTGCTCCGCGTGGCCAGGACCGCCGAGGACGCCGGGTACGGCGCTTTCTTCCGCTCCGACCACTACCTCAAGATGGGGTCGGTCGACGGACTGCCCGGCCCGACGGACCCGTGGATCACGTTCGCCGGACTCGCCCGCGACACGACGACGATCCGCCTGGGCACGCTGATGACGGCCGCGACGTTCCGGTACCCCGGCCCGCTCGCCATCAGCGTCGCCCAGGTCGACCAGATGTCCGGCGGCCGGGTCGAGTTCGGCATCGGCGCTGGTTGGTACGAGGCCGAGCACACCGCGTACGGGATCCCGTTCCCGACGCTGGGAGCCCGGTTCGAGCGCTACGAGGAGCAGCTCGCGATCATCACCGGCCTGTGGGAGACCCCGGTCGGCGGCACGTTCTCGTTCGAGGGCAAGCACTACACCCTGACCGACTCACCGGCGCTGCCCAAGCCCGCGCAGGAACGCGTCCCGGTGCTGATCGGCGGCATGGGCGCGCGTCGGACCCCGGCGCTGGCCGCGACGTACGCCACCGAGTTCAACCTGCCGTTCGTCGGCCTCGACGCCGCCGTGGAGCAGTACGCCCGCGTCGACGCAGCCTGCGCCGAGATGGGCCGCGACCCGCGCGAGATCACCCGCTCGGTCGCTCTGGTCGCGTGCGTCGGCCGCACCGACGCCGATGTCGCCCGCCGCGCCGCCGTGATCGGCCGCGAGGTCGACGAGCTCAAGCAGAACGGCCTGTGCGGCAGCCCCGCCGAGATCGTCGACCGCATCGGCGCCTGGCGTGACGCGACCGGCGTGCAGCGCGTCTACCTGCAGATCCTCGACCTGGCCGACCTCGACCACATCACCGAGATCGCCTCGGACGTAGCGCCCCAGTTCTGATATATCGCCACCGCCGACACACCGCCTGCCCTTTGCAACGAGTCTTTTGCGGACGAAGTCAAAAGACTCGTTGCTAAGGGGGGCGCCGATATATTGGATACTGGTGTATCCGAGCGCCGCGTACTCCGCCGTGAGGTCGTGGTGCGACGCTTGCTCGGCGTGACGCTGGATATCGAGGGTCAGACGAGCGCTTTGCGAACAGCAGCCGGCATCGGCATCACGTGCTTCGCGAAGGGCCGCCGATATCCGATGTACCGCAGCTGGAGCGCCGGGTCGTCGAGGTAGCGCTGCTCCAGCCCGTCCTGTCCGAGCACCAGCTTCAGTCCGCGCCCGAGCATGGACGGCGAGTCGAGCTGGAAGCGGTCGCGCAACACGTCGGCAGCCGCGTGGTCACCGAACTCGAGCGCGGCCCGCCGGACGGACTCGACCGGCACCATCAGGTACGGCTCGTCGGCGCGAACGCCGTCCTGATGCGGGATACCGAATGCGGTCAGCGCCTTCTGGTGCGCCCCGCCGTCGAGCCCGAGGTAGTACTGCTCCCAGTCGCTGACCTGGATCTCGCCACTCCACGTGCGCACCGGTGCGGTGACATCTCCTAGGACATCTCCGGGGACTTCTCCTGGTGCCGCCGCCGCACCAGATGAAGCACCGAATGACGTGATCGCCGCGATACCGGCAGCCGTGAACACCTGGCGTCGAGAAAGCCTCACGACGCACCCTCCTCCGAAATCCCGCAGTTCCCCGCCGCGGGGCTACGGAATGCTAGCGAAGGTGATACCGGGAGCGACGGGGCCACTGCGGGCCAAAGTGCGGTCCGTCAGGGGGAGAGTTCCCTCCAGCGCCGCGAGCACAGCGTCACGGGCGAGCGGCAGCACCTCGGCCACGGTGACGTCCCGGCCGAGCTCGTGCGAGAGCGAAGCGACACCCGCGTCCTTGATGCCGCACGGGATGATGTCGCCGAACGCGTCGAGGCTCGCGTTGCAGTTGATCTCGAAGCCGTGCATGGTCACGCCGCGCTGCACGCGGATGCCGATGGCGGCGACCTTGCGCTCCGGACCGCGGTCGTCGGCGGGAAGCCACACGCCGCTGCGGCCCTCGACCCGGCCGGTGTGCACGCCGAGCTGGTCGCACACGTCGATCAGGCCTTGCTCGATGCGGCGCACGTACTGCACGACGTCGATCGGCTCGGCCAGTCCGACGATCGGGTAGCCGACCAGCTGACCGGGGCCGTGCCAGGTGATCTTGCCGCCGCGGTCGACGTCGATGACCGGGGTGTCGCCACCGCGCGGCCGTTCCTCGTCGAGAGTGCGCCTGCCGCAGGTGTAGACGGGCGGGTGCTCGAGCAACAGCAGCGTGTCGGGACCGGTGCTCTTGGCTCGCTCGTCCGCGATCTCCTTCTGGAGGTCCCACGCCGCCATGTAGTCGATGAGCCCCAGCTCACGGACGACGACGGGGTCTGACGAGGTGCGGCACGAGTTCACGACCCGACGTTACCAACCCCAGAAGCAGTGCGGCCACGAGACCAACGCCCGTCACACCCAGCACCGCGCCGATGACGTCGGTGACCCAGTGCATCTCCAGCACGACCCTGGCGAACCCGGCCACGAGCACCGCCAACGTGGCCCACAGGACGCCCCGTTTCGCCAGCACGACCATCGTGAACCCGACCGACGCGACGGCGACCGTGTGCCCGCTGGGATAGCTCGGCAGATGGTATTCAATCGGCCGTACACGATCGAACAGCCAGCGCGTCAGCAACGTCGCGCAGCACAGCGCGTGCAACGCCAACGCCTTCCACAACCGCAGATCCCGCCGCCGCCACGCGAGCACGAACAGCACCGCCGCGAAGCCCCACCCGATCGTCGGCCCGAGGACCAGGCCCACGATGTATGCAGTCGTTCGCAGCCATTCCGGCCGTGGCATCACGTCGTGCACCCACACGTCGAGCCCGGTGACCTCCGGCATGCCGAGCAGGATCCAGGAGATCACCAGGAGAGCGGCGACTGCACGAGTCATGCCACCGCCGCGCTCAGTGCGGCCGGCAGTGCGGGATGCATGAAGTGGAAGCCGTGGCTCTCCAGCACCTTCGGCGTGAGCCCCGGCCCGCTCAACAGCAGCTCCTGCGCCATCTCGCCGCCGAGCAACGTCTTCAACGCGAACGCCGGCACCACCCACGGCGTCGGCCGGCTCAGCGCCGTGCCGACGGCCTTGGTGAACTCGGCGTTCGTCACCGGCGTCGGTCCGGCGACGTTCACGGGCCCGCGGATGTCGTCGTGTTCGACGACGAACCGGTACGCGGACACGACGTCGTCCAGCGACACCCACGGGAAGAACTGCTCACCCGTCCCGAGCTTGCCGCCCAGGAAGAACTGGAACACCGGCTTCAGCCGGCCGAACACACCACCGGACGGTGAGATGACGACAGCGGTGCGCATGAGCACGACCCGCACGCCGCCTTCCTGCGCCACCGAGGTCGCCGCCTCCCAGTCCTGGGTGAGCCGCGACATGAACGTGTGCCCGCCGGGCGCGCTCTCGTCCGCGAGCCGCGTCCCGGTGTCTCCGTAGAAGTGGGCGCCGGACGAGTTCACCAGCACCGGCACGCCGTGCTCGACGACCGCCGCCGACAGCACCTCGGCCGGCACGACGCGGCTGTCGTGCAGCACCTGCTTGCGCGCGTCGTCCCACCGCTTGTCGCCGATGCCCGCGCCGCACAGGTTGACGACGGCGTCGACGCCGTCGAACGTGCCGTCGTCGATGCGCCCGGCGTACGGGTCCCAGCCGCGTTCGTCCGGCGCGGCGGCCTTGCGGCGCACCAGCCTCAGCACTTCGTGACCGGCGGCGCGCATCGACGCCACGAGGCTTGTTCCGATCAGGCCCGACGATCCCGCGATGACAACTCGCATGCCTAGATCGTTCCGCACTCAACCATCGCCTGCACAGCAGGAGCCGGGCGCAAGGGTGCCGAATGTGCCGAAGGCCACCCCGGCGAACCGGGGTGGCCTTCGAAGCAATATCCGATATATCAGAGGCCGAGGTCGGCCTCGAACGCGCCTTCCTCGAGACGGTTCTTGACCGTCGTGAGGAAGCGGCCCGCGTCCGCACCGTCGACCAGGCGGTGGTCGTAGGTGAGCGCGAGGTACATCATCGAGCGGATCGCGATGGTGTCGTCACCGTTCTCGTCGGTGATGACGACCGCACGCTTCTTCACCACGCCGACGCCCAGGATGCCGACCTGCGGCTGCTGGATGATCGGGGTGTCGAAGAGCGCGCCGTTGCTGCCCAGGTTCGTCAGCGAGAACGTGCCACCCGTGAGCTCGTCCGGGGTGAGCTTGTTCGAGCGGGCGCGCGCGGCCAGGTCACTGATCTTGTGGGCGATGCCCGACAGGTTCAGGTCACCGGCGTTGTGGATCACGGCGTTGAGCAGGCCGCGCTCCGTGTCGATCGCCAGACCGAGGTGCTCGGCACCGTGGTAGGTGACCTCCTTGCGCTCCTCGTCGATCGACGCGTTGAGCACCGGGTGGGCCTTGAGCGCCTCGATGGCGGCCTTGGCGAAGAACGGCAGGAACGTGAGCTTCGCGCCCTCACGAGCCTCGAACGCCTTCTTCGCCTGGTTGCGCAGGCGGGCGATCTTGGTGACGTCGACCTCGAACACCTGGGTGAGCTGGGCCGACATCTGCAGCGACTCACGCGTGCGCTGCGCGACGATCTGGCGCAGACGCGGGAGCTTCTGCACGGTGCCGCGCTTGCCCGAGTTGTCGACCGCGGCCGGGGCGGCGGTGCGAGCAGCCGGAGCGGCCGGGGCAGCGGCGGGCGCCGGAGCCGGGGCCTTCTTGGCCTCGACGGCCGCGAGCACGTCCTGCTTGCGGATGCGGCCACCGACGCCGGTGCCCTTCAGCGAGCCCAGGTCGATGCCGTTCTCCGACGCGAGCTTGCGCACGAGCGGAGTGACGTACGGCGTGCCGTTCGCGTCGTCCGAAGAGGACGGTGCGGCGGGCGCCGGAGCCTGCGGGGCGGGGGCCGGCGCGGCCTGCGGAGCGGGGGCCGGGGCAGGCGCGGGAGCCGGTGCCGGTGCGGCCTGCTGGGGAGCGGGCGCCGGAGCCGGAGCGGGAGCAGCGGCCGGAGCCGGGCTGCCCGAACCGATGACGGCGAGCTTGCCGCCGACCTCGACGGTCTCGTCCTCACCCGCGGTGATCTCGAGCAGCGTGCCCGCGACCGGCGACGGGATCTCGGTGTCGACCTTGTCGGTCGAGACCTCGAGCAGCGGCTCGTCGACCTCGACGCTGTCGCCGACCTGCTTCAGCCAGCGGGTGACGGTGCCCTCGGTGACGGACTCGCCGAGCGCGGGCATGGTCACGTCGGTGCCCTCGGCCGAACCACCGGACTGGGCCGGGGCCGCAGCCGGGGCGGCTTCCTGCACGGTCTCGGCGGGCGCGGCGGACGGCTGCGTCTGCTGTGACGTTTCCTGGGGTTCGGGCGCGGACTCCTGGGCGGGAGCCGGTGCGGGGGCGCTTTCGGCGCCGCCACCGTCACCGTCGCCGATGACGGCGAGCTCGCCGCCGACCTCGACGGTGTCGTCCTCCTGCGCGACGATCTTCTGCAGGACGCCCGCCGCCGGGGACGGGATCTCGGTGTCGACCTTGTCGGTGGACACCTCGAGCAACGGCTCGTCCACCTCCACCCGGTCGCCTTCCTGCTTCAACCACCGGGTGACCGTGCCCTCGGTGACGCTCTCACCGAGTGCGGGCATCTGGACGGAGAAGGCCATTGTTCGCTGACTCCTCGTGCTCTCGTGTGGCTGACTTGGATGGGGAACGGTCAGCCGTGCACGTGCAGCGGCTTGCCGGCCAGGGCGAGGAAGGCCTCGCCGAGGGCTTCAGTCTGGGTCGGGTGGGCGTGGATCAGCGGAGCCACGTCCTCCGGGTAAGCCTCCCAGCTGTAGATCAGCTGGGCCTCACCGATGAGCTCGCCGACGCGCTCGCCGACCATGGTGACGCCGACGACGGGGCCGTCGGGAGCCTTCACGAGCTTCACGCCACCGGAGGTCTTGAGGATCTGGCTCTTGCCGTTGCCCGCGAGGTCGTAGATGAACACCTCGGCGGAGCCGTACTTCTCCTTGGCCGCGGCCTCGGAGAGACCGACGGAGGCGACCTCGGGCTTGCAGTAGGTGACGCGCGGGATGCCCGCCTCGTCGATCACCTTCGGGTTCTGGCCCGCGATCTCCTCGGCCACGAAGATGCCCTGCTGGAAACCGCGGTGCGCGAGCTGCAGGCCCGGCACGATGTCGCCGACCGCGTAGACGTTCGGCAGGTTCGTGCGCAGACGCTCGTCGGTGATGACGAACCCGCGGTCGATCTGGACGCCGGCCTCCTCGTAGCCGTGACCCGCGGTGTTCGGGCCGCGGCCGACCGCGACCAGCAGCAGGTCGGCGTCGAGGACGTCGCCGTTCTCCAGCGTGATGGACACGCCCGAGTCGGTCTGCGTGGCGCCGGTGAACTTCACACCGGTCTTGAACTTGATGCCGCGCTTGCGGAACGCGCGCTCGAGCTGCTTGGACGCGTACTCGTCCTCGGCGGGCACCAGGCGGGGCAGCGCCTCGACGATGGTCACGTCCGCGCCGAACGAACGCCACACGCTCGCGAACTCCACACCGATGACGCCGCCGCCCAGGACGACGACCTTCTCCGGGATGAAGTCCAGGTTGAGCGCCTGGTCGCTGGTGATGACCCGGCCGCCGATCTCCAGGCCGGGGAGGCTCCGCGCGTACGAACCCGTCGCGAGGACGACGTTCTTGCCGACGTAGCGCCGGCCGTTCACCTCGACGGTGTTCGGGCCGACGAACGTGCCCGCGCCCTCGACGAACGTGACCTTGTTGGCCTTCGCCAGACCCTGCAGTCCCTTGTAGAGACGCGAGATCACGCCGTCCTTGTACGAGTTGACGCCGGCGATGTCGATGCCCTCGAGCGAGCTCTTCACACCGAACTGGTCGCCTTCGCGGGCGTTGTCCGCGACCTCGGCCGCGTGCAGCAGCGCCTTGGTCGGGATGCAACCGCGGTGCAGGCAGGTGCCACCCAGCTTGTCCTTCTCGACCAGGACGACGGACAGGCCGAGCTCGGCCGCGCGGAACGCGCAGGCGTAGCCACCCGATCCACCGCCGAGGATGACGAGATCGGCGCTGGTGGCCGACTCCAGTTCCGGCGAAGTCACTTCGGATCTCCTCGGGATTACTTACTACGCGCGGGTGCGCGCGAGGTACGCGGCCATCTTGTCACTAGTTCTCCGAGCATGGTGATCCGGCATGGGCCACCACGCCCGAAACTGATCATTCACCCACTCATAACACCCCTACCTGGCACCATGGTGGAGGGAAGCGCTGGAGGTGCTCGATGGGGTTGTTCGATCGTTTTCGCAGGAAGCCGCGCCCAGGTGTGCTGCGAACCGCCTCCAACCAGGACACGAGCCACCTCGAACACTGGGCGGCGAGCCGCCAGGGCGTCGAGGCCTATGTGGAGCCGAAGACCACGGTGACCGAAACCACTGTGGTTCTGATCGCTCACGACGGCGAGTGGACCCGTCGCCGCGTCGCCTCCCCGGACGCCGCGCGCTCGTTCGCCCGCAAACTCGGCATGCCGATCTACGACGCCGGCATCGTGGGTTACCCGAAGCGCATGCGCGACTACACCGCGCGCAAAAAAGCCGCCGGAGATCTCTAGCCCTTCACCGTCGGTTCGTGCCGGACGGGGAAATTGACGCTCGCCGCGATGAAGCACATCGAGTGCGCTTTCTCGTGCAACGCCTGAGCCGTCTCCCTGGTCCCGGGATCGGCGACGGACACGACGGGGTTCAGCGTCACCTCGGTGAACCGCCCGGACCCGTCGGGGTGCTCGGCCATCGTGCCGGTGGCGTGGTCGCGGTAGTCGGTGACGACGACGCCGTTGACCGACGCCAGGTGCAGGTACCAGAGCATGTGGCACTGCGACAGCGAGGCGACGAGCAACTCCTCGGGGTTGTACCGGCTGCGGTCACCCCGGAACGACGGATCCGATGACCCGAGAATCGTCTCTTTGCCCTCGGCCAGAACTTCGTGCGCGCGTTCATACGCCTTGTACCCGGAAGTCCCGCTACCGGTGTTTCCGGTCCACACGACATCGACCTCGTACTGATGCGTCCCCATGTGGAAATCCTCCTCTCACCGGGCCGTCCCACCTAGCCCCGAGACACGCACGTCTCCGTTCAGCCGCCACCCGTTCGCGCCGCCCCCAACCGATATATCAGTCCCACGCCCACCCTGACCTGCCTCTTAGCAATGACTCTTTGGACTTCGTCCGCAAAAGACTCGTTGCAAAGGCCCTGCGGGCGTGGCCTGCTGCGGCGTCGGAGGAGGGGTGGCGGAGGCAGCGCGCGCCGTCGTCAGGCCCGTGCGGCGAGGCGGCAGTTGGCGTCGGGAAAACTGATATATTGGTTTTGGGAACGTGTTCGCGGGCGTCGGAAATAGAACGGGCGGAGTCCCCGAAAGGACTCCGCCCGCGTGAAAGAGATGTGACTCGGCCGTTGGCGGCGATGACTCAGCCGTTGGCGGCGATGTCCGCCAGCACGGCCGCGATAGTCCGCACCGGAACGCCCGTGCCGCCCTTCGTCGTGTACCCGTACGCGCCGCCCGTGTGGTACGCCGGGCCCGCGATGTCGATGTGCGCCCACTGCACGCCCTCGGCCACGAACTCGCGCAGGAACAGGCCGGCCGCGAGCATGCCGCCCCAGCGGTGCCCGGTCACGTTCGCCAGGTCCGCCAGGCGGGAGTCGAGGTCCGCCCGCAGCTCCTCCGGCAGCGGCATCGCCCAGGCCGACTCACCGACGGCGTTGCCGATCGCGGCCACCCGGTCGCGGAACTCGTCCGAGCCCATGACGCCCGAGGTGCGCTTGCCCAGCGCGACGACCTGCGCGCCCGTCAGCGTCGCGGTCTCGATCAGGTAGTCCGGGCCGTCCTCGCACGCGCGCACGATGGCGTCGGACAGGATCAGGCGGCCCTCGGCGTCGGTGTTGAGCACCTCGACGGTCTTGCCGCCGTACATGGTCAGCACGTCGCCGGGGCGGTAGGCGTCACCGGACGGCATGTTCTCCGCCATCGGGATCGACGCGGTGATCTCCAGCGGGTACTTGAGCTTCGCGGCGAGCACCATGGTCGCGACGATCGCGGCGGCACCGGCCATGTCGGAGGTCATCTCGTCCATGCCCAGCGCCGGCTTGATCGAGATGCCGCCGGTGTCGAACGTGATGCCCTTGCCGACGAGCGCGACCTTCTTGACGGCCTTGGCGCCCTTGTAGGAGATCCGCACCAGGCGCGGCTGACGCGCGGAACCGCCGCCGACGCCCAGGATGCCGCCGAAGCCCTGCTTCTTCAGCGCCTTCTCGTCGAGCACCTCGACGTCGAGACCAGCGGCCGTGGCGAGCTTCGCGGCGCGGTCGGCGAACGAGCCGGGATAAAGGTCGTTCGGCGGCGTGTTCACGAAGTCGCGCGTGATCGCGACGGCCTCGGAGATCGCGACGGCGGCCTTCAGCGCGGCCTTGTTCTCCTTGGACGAAGCGGCGACGAGGTCGACCTTCGCGACCGCGCCCTCACCCTTCTCCGACTTGTACTCGGTGAACGAGTAGGCGCCGAGCAGCGCGCCCTCGGCCGCGGCGACCAGGTGCAGGGAGGCGAGCGTGTTCACCGCGCGCTTCTTGCCGGCCAGCGCGCGGGCGGCGACACCGGACGCGCGGCGCACCTGCTCCTCACCCGCGGTCTTGCCGAGGCCGACGGCCAGCACCAGCGGCGCGGCCAGCTTGCCGAAGGTCGGCACCTTCACGAGCTCGTCGGCCTTGCCGGACGCGCGGAGGGTGCCGAGCACGTCGAGCAGCGCGCCGTCGAACGCGGCGTTGACAGCTTCGGCACCGGGCGCGAGCTCCAGACCGTCCGCACCCTGCAGGGTGCCCACGACGACTGCGTCCGCGGCGGTGGTGCTCAGTTCACCTTCGGTGAGGGCCAGCTTCGGGGCTGTCACGTGCTGCTCCAGGGTTGTGCGTGCAGAGGGTGCTCGGAATCGTGACCCATGCTAAAGGTCCGTTCGTCCACCAACGCCGTGCCCCGCCACGTTCGACGCAATCCGTGACGTTGACAGTTGCGCACGGTGGCGATTCGCCCGTTTCACGTATCAGTCGACCGGGTGGTTACGGCCGGATGCCGCATCTGCGAATGTGTACCGGTGACCCACAAGCCACGCGAGATCGTTGTCACGGTCGCGCTCGGTCTTCCCGCGGTGCTCGGAGCGGGGGTCTTCGCCGGATTCGCCCCTGCCGCAGGTCTTGCGGGCTGGTGGCTGCTCCCGGCGCTGGCCATCTCCGCGTTCGCCGCGCTGTGCTCGGCTTTCTCGACCGCCGACCAGTCCCGCGCCTACCCGGACGTCGGGGGCGGTTACGGATACGTGCGCGCGCAGCTCGGCGTGTGGCCCGCACGGATGACGGCGAGCGCCCACCTCCTCGGCCGGTGCGCGATGGCGGCTGCGGTGGCGTTGATGTTCGGCGCGTACGTGGTGCCGGACCAGCCGGTGATCGGCGCGCTGGCCCTCGTCGTGGCCACGGCGCTGCTCGGCGCGGTCGGTTTCCGCTTCACCGCCGGCGTCAGCGTCCTGGTGTCGCTGGTGGTCCTCGGCGTGCTGGCGCTCGTCGTCGCGTCGAGCTTCTCGATCCCGCCGGTGCCGTCGGCGGGGGAGACGGGCACGGTCAACGAGCTCGTCGGGGTCGCGGCCCTGATGTTCATGGCGTTCACCGGTTTTGAACGCATCACCGCCCCGCACCGCGGTGAGCAGCAGCACTCACCGTCCATGTTGAAGGTCGCGATCCCAGTCCTGATCGGACTGTCCTTCGTGGTCTATCTGGCCGTGGGCGCAGGTGTGCTGCGTCAGCTCGGCAGCGCGCGCCTCGCCTTGTCGCCCGCACCGCTGCGAGACGCGCTCGCCGCGGCGGACGCGTCCGCGTTGGTGCCGCTCGTGCAGATCGCCGCGGCGGTGGCCGGTGTGGCCGCGCTGCACTTCGTTCTCGCGTCGGCACATCGCACGCTGACCGGACTCGTCGAGGACGGCGACCTGCCGACGCGCCTCAAGTCCGGCGCGCTGTCGCTCGTCGTGGTCGTCGGCTGCGCGCTCGCCGTCGTACTCATGCCGATGGCGACGGCGCTGGGTGTGGCGGCGTGCGCGACGTTGTTCTACTACGCCTTCACGAACGCGTCGGCCCGCGTGCTGCTGCAGAACGACCGCACGTGGCCCATGCGCACCGCCTGTCTCGGCCTCGGACTGTCGGTGCTGCTCGCGATGAGCACGCCGGTGCCCGCGTTGCTGATCTCCCTGGCGGGACTGGGCGCGGGCACAGGCCTCATCGGCCTGACGGCGTCGCTCAGAGCGTCACTGAAAGGAAAACGAGCAGCGTCACGCCAACACACACCGCAAGGCCGATGACGCGTCCGTTGTTGGACGGCTTCTCCTTGGTGATGGCCCAGTAGCAGACCAGGAAGATCGCGGCCGCGAACACCGCGCCCACCACACCGCCGACTCCTCCGAGCACCCAGCCGTCGAGAAGGGTCATCCCGGTGCCCAGAACGAGCAGCGCGGCCTGTAAGACGGTGCGGACGTCGGCACCCGTTGAAGATCGTTCCGGCTCGGTCATGGGAGGGCACTCTAGTCACTGCGTCAGACACTGCGAACTAGTAGGACGTCCGAGTTTTGAGAAGACGATTTTCCGTATCCCGACCAGCGGGTTACCGTGCTCACATGACGAGCGCGTTGCCTTTCACCCGGACTCCCCACCCGCACCCGGCGACCCCGGAGCGCGTAGCGGAGGTACTTGCCAAGCCGGGCTTCGGGCAGCACTTCACCGACCACATGGTGACGATCCGCTGGAACCGCGAGAAGGGCTGGCACGACGCTGAAGTCGGCCCGTACTCCACCCTCGCACTGGACCCCGCGGCAATGGTGCTGCACTACGGCCAGGCGATCTTCGAAGGGCTCAAGGCCTACCGGCAGCCCGACGGTTCGATCGCGTCCTTCCGCCCTGAGGCCAACGCCGAGCGCTTCCGAGCCTCGGCCCGCCGCATGGCGATGCCCGAACTCCCCGACGAGCTCTTCCTGGAGTCCGTGCGGCAGATCCTCGCGGTCGACAGCCGCTGGGTGCCGTCGGCCGAGGAGGAGTCCCTCTACCTGCGGCCGTTCATGATCTCCACGGAGAAGGGCCTCGGCGTGCGACCCGCGTCCGAGTACCTCTACGTGCTGATCGCCTCCCCCGCCGGCTCGTACTTCGCGGGCGGCGTCCGCCCGGTGAGCGTGTGGCTCTCGACCGAGTACGTCCGCGCCGCTCCCGGTGGCACCGGCGCCGCCAAGTTCGCCGGCAACTACGCCGCGTCCCTCGTGGCGCAGGCGCAGGCCGCCGAGAAGGGCTGCGACCAGGTCGTCTGGCTCGACGCGGTGGAACGCCGCTGGGTCGAGGAGATGGGCGGGATGAACCTGTTCTTCGTCTTCGGCGACAAGGTCGTCACGCCCGAGCTGACCGGCACGCTGCTGCCCGGCATCACCCGGAGCTCGCTGCTGCAGCTCGCCTCCGACCTCGGCCTGTCCGTGGAGGAGCGCCGCATCTCGACCGACGAGTGGGAGAAGGCCAACGCCTCCGGTGAGCTCACCGAGGTCTTCGCCTGCGGCACGGCGGCGGTCATCACGCCGGTCGGCCACGTCAAGCACGCCGGTGGCGAGTTCGACATCGCCGACGGCGGTACCGGCTCGGTGACGATGAAGCTGCGCGAGCGCCTGACCGGCCTCCAGCACGGCCACGTCGCCGACTCCCACGGCTGGATGACGACCCTGGGTTAAGCGATCACGAGAACGGCCAGAAGCGCGATTTCGGCGGCAGAACCGAGCACATCACCGGTGATGCCGCCGAAACGCTTTCCGGTGTGCTTCACGAGCCCCCACGTGAGTCCGAACGCGACAACGACGGCGACGACCGCCCGCCACCCGAGCGGAACCGCCGCAGCGGCAAGCACCAGCCACGTGCCGAGGACCAGCATTGGATGCTGTGTACCGGCGACCAGCGCTCCCAGCCCCTCGGGACGTGCGGCGGGCACATTCTGCATACAGCAGACACCGAAAGCGGCCCGGCTCGTCGCGAACGCGAGGACAACGACGCCCCAGTGGGCGTGGGGGAGGGCGGCGGCCTGCGCGCCCAGCACCACGATCAGCGTGACGACACCGAACGGCCCGGCGCCGCCGTCCTTCATGACCTGCAGCGCTCGCTCCGGCGGCCCGTAACACCCCAGACCGTCTGCGGTATCCGCCAGACCGTCGAGGTGCATACCGCGTGTGGCCAGTGCGACGACGCCGACGGCCAGGAATCCGGCCACCAGCGGCGATATATCGCATACAGCCAACAACTCGAGCACGCCGACGACGAAGGCGCCGAGCAGAACGCCGACAATCGGCGTGTGTGCAATGGCCCGTCCTGCCGCCTTGCGATCGACCTCGTCGACGCGCAACGGCAGAACGGTCAGCCACGACAGGGCCAGCTTCAAGGGCAGTGCCAGTTTCAAAGCAGGGCCGGTTTCAAAGCAGGGCCAGTTTCAAAGGGCAGGGCCAGTTCAAGGACAGGACAAGCTTCATTCCTTGCTGGTGACCCCGGCGCTCTCGAAGGTCGCCATCTCGGCGAGCACCTTCACCGCCGCGATCAGCAACGGCAGCGCCGCCACCGCACCGGAACCCTCACCGAGCCGCATCTCGAACTCCAGCAGCGGCTTCAGGTTCAGGTGCCCGAGCGCGATCGCGTGCGCGGGCTCCACCGACTGGTGCCCGGCCACCCACCACTCGCGCGCACCTGGCGCCAGCTCCTCCGCGACGACAGCGGCCGCACCGACGACGACGCCGTCGAGCACCACGGGAGTCCGCCGGACAGCGGCCTGCGCCAGGAACCCGGCCATCGCGGCCAGGTCGGCACCACCGGCGGTCGCCAGCAGCGCGACCGGGTCGCTGATCACCAGGCGAGCCCGGCGCAGCGCGTCCCGGATCGCCGCCGTCTTGCGCATCCACGCCTGGTCGTCGATGCCCGTGCCGCGGCCGACGACCGCGACCGGCTCCGAACCGGTCAGCGAACCGATCAGCACGGCGGCCGGCGTCGTGTTGCCGATGCCCATGTCGCCCGCGACGAGCACGTCGGCGCCCGCGTCGACCTCCTCGTCGGCGATGGCGCGGCCCGCCGCGATCGCGCGCTCGCACTCCTCACGGGTCAGCGCGTCCTCGCGGTCGATCGACCCGGACGACCGCCGCACCTTGTGCGCGCTGACCGCCTCCGGGGTGTCCGCGTCGACCGCCATGTCGACCACGCGGACCGTGGCACCCGCGACCTGCGCGAGCACGTTCACCGCGGCGCCGCCGGTCAGGAAGTTCGCGACCATCTGGCCGGTCACCTCGCTCGGATACGCCGACACGCCCTGCGCGGTGACGCCGTGGTCGCCCGCGAACACGACGACTCGCGGCCGCACGAACGGCTTCGGCGGCACGACGCCCTGGCAGGCCGCGATCCAGTTGCCCAGCTCCTCGAGCCGTCCGAGCGAGCCGACCGGCTTGGTCAGCACCGCGTGCCGGGCCTCGGCCTCGCGCAGAACGGTCTCGTCCGGCGGTTCAACCGGCGGAAACTCGGTGCTCACCGCAGCTCCTTATCCCTGTCCTCGATCAACGCAGTTTCAGCGGGATGCCCGCGACGAGCAGCGTCACCTCGTCGCACACCTCGGCGACGCGCGCGTTGAGCGCACCGAGGTGATCGCGGAAGAGTCTGCCTGAGCGCGTCGAGGGGATGACGCCGAGGCCGACCTCCGCGGTCACCAGCACCAGCCGCGTCCGGCACGTGGCGACCGAGCGCACGAGCTCGTCGACGTGGCGGTCGATCGCGTCAGCGCCGTTGCCCTCCCAGGCGTCGGCGGCGTCCAGCACGCCGACCAGCCAGGTCGACAGGTCGTCGACCAGGATCGGAGGGTCGTCGTAGGAGGTCGCGGTGAGCAACGCGGGCAGGTCGGGAGGCGCCGACGCCTCGACCGTGTGCCAAGTGGACGGACGACGCGCGACGTGGAGAGCGATGCGCGCGTCCCAGTCCGGATCGTCGGGATACCTGCTCGCCGTTGCGACGTAAGTCACGGTCGCCTCGGTGAGCAGGCCTTCTGCGTGCGCTGACTTGCCTGAACGCGCTCCGCCGAGCACGAGCGTCCTGGATGACAAGAGTTAGCCTTCGTCTCATGGAGTTCCGCTGGCGCTACCAGGATGCACAGGGACGCGACGTCGCGGGGCCGGATGTGATGTTCACCGGGCAGACCGAGGCCGAGGAGTGGTTCAGCGCCGAGTGGCGTGACCTGCTCGACGCCGGGGTCGAGCAGGTCACGCTGCTTCGTGCGGAATCCGAGGTGTACGGCCCGATGAGCCTGCACCCCGCAGTCTGACCAGCCCTGCCTGACTACCCCTGCGCGGTGAGGCGCGGGTCGTCGGTGATGACGCCTTCGAGGACGTTGTCGATCTGCTTGAGCACGTCGTCGTCGAGCTCGACGTCGACTGCCTTCACGTTCTCGTAGACCTGCTCCGGGCGCGAGGCGCCGATGATCGCGGACGCGACGTTCGGGTTCTTGAGCACCCACGCGACGGCGAGCTGCGCCATCGTGATGCCGGCTTCCTCGGCGATCGGCTTGAGCTGCTGGACGGCGTTCAGCACGTCGTCACGCATCCAGCGGGAGATCATCTGCGAACCGCGCGCGTCGGCGAGACGCGAGCCCTCCGGCACGTCGGCGCCCGGCAGGTACTTGCCGGTCAGGATGCCCTGCGCGACGGGGGAGAAGACGATCTGGCTCAGGCCCTCGCGCTCGCAGGTCGGAATGACCTGCGGCTCGATGACGCGCCACAGCATCGAGTACTGCGGCTGGTGCGACACGAACGGGATCTGCAGCTCGCGGGCCAGTGCGGCACCGCGCGCGATCTGCTCGGCGGTCCACTCCGAGACGCCGACGTAGAGGACCTTGCCCTGGCGGACGAGGTCGGCGAACGCCAGCATCGTCTCTTCCAGCGGAACGCTGTAGTCGAACCGGTGGGCCTGGTACAGGTCGACGTAGTCGGTCTGCAGGCGCTCGAGCGACGCGTTGGCCGACTCCAGGATGTGCTTGCGACCCAGTCCGCGGTCGTTGGGGCCGCCCGGACCGGTCGGCCAGTAGACCTTGGTCAGGATCTCGAGCGACTCGCGCCGCTCACCCTTGAGCGCCCGGCCGAGCACCGACTCCGCGGCGGTGTTGGCGTAGACGTCGGCGGTGTCGAAGGTGGTGATCCCCGACTCGAGTGCCGCCTTCACACAGGCGTGTGCCTGCTCTTCCTCGACCTGGGAACCGTGGGTGAGCCAGTTGCCGTACGAGATCTCGCTGATGGACAGGCCGCTGCGGCCGAGTCGACGGAACTTCATGACATCGGAGCTTAAACCGAAATCGTTCGTACTGCTAATGAACTTCGGGTGCGCGCCAGACCAGCGAATACCGCCAGAACAGGTGCCGCCGGATGCGCGCACCGGGAACGATCTCCGCTGCCGCCGCGCGGATCTCCGGAAGCGTCGGAGCGGTCATCACCATCGGCATCTCGGTGTCGTGCGGCTTGCCGCCGGTGCCGTTGATGGCCTTCGCGATGCCGACCAGCGCGTTCGCCGGCAGCGTGACGAGCTCCATCGCGTGATCGGCGCGCGTCGCCGTCAGGTACAGCCCGACGACGATCAGCAGACCACCCGGCTTCGTCAGCCCGGCGAGCCTGGTGAGGCCCTCGCGCAACGGCAGGTGGTGCAGGCTCGCCTCGGCGGTGACGACGTTGTAGCGCCCCAGGTCGTGGGTGAGCACGTCGCCGTGGATCCAGCGGACCTTCTCGCTGGTCGCCCTGGCGCGTTCGATCATGCGGGCGCTGGCGTCGATCGCGGTGACCTCGTCGGCCCTGATCGACCGGGCGAGATCACCGAGCCCGCAGCCCACGTCCAGTGCCGACCCGACCTGGGACGGCAACTGCCGGAGCAGCCAGCGGCGGTACCACTCGTTGTGGTTCCACCGCAGCTTCTCCGGCAGCTGAAGCTTGCGTTGCTTCTCGCGCACTACTTGATGGCGTCGCCCGGCTTCACGCGTGGCTTGGGCACGCGGAGCTTGCGGATCTGACTCGCGCGGATGAACGAGTACCAGCCGATCGAGAGGCCCTTGATCGGCTCGTTCGGGAACTTCGCCCGGACCTTCCGCGTGACGATCCGGCCGAGGATGAGCCCCTCGATGACCATCGCGATCAGCATGAACGTCGTCGCCAGCGTCGCGTACCGCTGCACGGCGAGCGACGGCGTCAGCAGCGCCACGAACACCAGGATCGCGAGCGGCATGAACAGGCCCATGAGGTTGCGGCGAGAGTCGACCAGGTCCCGGATGTAGGCCTTCACGGGACCGCGGTCGCGCGGCAGCAGGTACTTGTCGTCGCCCGCCATCATGCGCTGACGGCGCTCGACGGCCGCGGCACGGCGCTCTTCCTTGCTCACCTTGTTGCCGCGCATGCGCTTGAACGCCTCGCGCTGCGTGCGGGGAGGAGGCGGAACCGGACCGGTGCGCCTGCCCTGAGCCTCGCGCCGCTTCGGCGTCGCTTTGCCCTTGCCCGCGGTGCGCCCCCTGTCGAGCGGCTCGGCGAGCTCGGCTCCGGACTCGGGAGCCTCAGCGACGGTGTCGGCGGAATTGCGGCGCAGGAACCTCACGGACACCAGGGTAGGGCAGCGGGTCTTCTGTACCTTTCGCGAGGTGCGCGTACTCATCGCTCCGGACTGCTTCGGCGGCACCCTGACCGCCCGCGAGGCCGCCGACGCCATCGCCACCGGCTGGCGCGAGGCCAAGCCCGACGACGTCGTCGTCGAACGTCCGCTGGCCGACGGCGGCCCCGGTTTCGTGGACGTCCTGCACGCCGCCCTGTCGGCTGGTGGCGCAGCCGATATCCGATATATCACCGTCACGGGCCCGCTCGGCAAGCCCGTCGAAGCCCGCTGGCTCAGTGTGCACGCAGACGACCGGCGTGTGGCCTACATCGAGTCCGCCGAAGCGTGCGGACTCCACCTCATCCCGGCGGAACTGCGCCCGGAGTCCTGTGAAACGGCGACAACGCGAGGCGTCGGCGAACTCATCGCGGCAGCGACGGCTGACAACGATGTCATCACGGTCGGACTCGGCGGCTCGGGCACGACCGACGGCGGCGCCGGCATGCTCGCCGCGCTAGCCGAAGCGGGCGTGGACCTGACTGATATATCGCTCATCGCCGCGTCCGACGTCGAGAACCCGCTCCTCGGCCCACACGGCGCCGCGCGCACGTTCGGCTCGCAGAAGGGCGCGTCCCCGGAAGCCGTCGAACGCCTCGAAGCGAAGCTCGCAGCGATGGACGTCCTGACACCCGTATCCGATGTACCAGGTGCGGGAGCGGCAGGCGGCCTGGGCGCCGCACTGCTCTCAATGGGCGCGACGGTGAAGTCGGGCGCCGGCCTCGTTCGTGAACTGACCGGCCTCGACGCCGCCCTCGACGACGCCGACGTCGTCGTCACCGGCGAAGGCAGCTTCGACTGGCAGTCCCTGCGCGGCAAGCTCATCACCGCCGTCGCGGCCGGCGCCGCCGAACGCGGCATCCCCTGCGTCGCCATCGCCGGCCAGGTGAGCGTCGGCCGCCGCGAGATGGCCGCCGCGGGCGTGCAGGAGGCCTACTCGGTGTCCGACCACGTGGGCTCTGTGCAAAAGTCGATTGCGGACGCCCGCAAAAGTCTCATTGCAACGGCCCAGCACGTGGCCCGCCAGTGGTCGCGTTAGAAGGTGTAGTCGTTACGTCAGCACTGGGGGTCTGATGGGAATGGATCGGAGCGCGCGCGTTGACGCGTGGCTGGAGGAAGTGTTCGGCGAAGAGAGCGCGGTGATGCTCAAGCCGAACCAGCTGGTGGCGCTGAACTTCGCGGTGCAACGGGGTGCGGTGCCGCCGGACGACGTGATGGAGATCTGGTTCCACGAGATCTTCGGCGCCCGGATCGTGGCGGCCCAGTCGGAGGCGGCCTTCATCGACGCTGCTCGGGCGAAGGGGTGGGCGGACGAGCAGGTCGGCGAGATGCTGATGGTCGAGCCGGACCGTCTCGACGAGCACCGCGATGAGCAGCGGATGATCCACCTGAAGATCCATCCCGCTGTCCGCCGCCGCCAGGACTGAGACGCGCTGATATATCGGTTGGCTTGAGGGTGGTCTACGTGACAGTGCCCACTTGGGGCGACAGGGCCTCGCGTTGTGGGACCATGAGAGTGGAACAAAGCGGGGAACGCCCGTGTTGTTGAAGGGCGAACCGCCCGCAAAGGACCTCTTAGGAGAGCCATGACGACCGCTCAGGATGCCGCTTCGACCTCCGAGGCGCCGAGCCACGGCGTGACGCTGACCGATGCGGCCGCCGTCAAGGCCAAGGCGCTGCTCGACCAGGAGGGCCGCGACGACATGCACCTGCGCATCGCCGTTCAGCCCGGCGGTTGCGCTGGTCTGCGCTACCAGCTGTTCTTCGACGAGCGCTCGCTCGACGGAGACGCGCTGGTCGACTTCAACGGCATGAAGGTCGCCGTTGACCGCATGAGCGCGCCCTACGTCGAAGGCGCTGTCATCGACTTCGTGGACACGATCGAGAAGCAGGGCTTCACGATCGACAACCCGAACGCCGGCGGGTCCTGCGCCTGCGGCGACTCGTTCCACTAAGGCGAACAGACGCGCGAGGCCGCGTTCCCGCACGACGGGAACGCGGCCTCGAGCTGTGTCCGGGGGTCGGAGTCAGAAGGTCAGACGCCGTATTCGGCCAGGCCTTCGACCTGGTGGGTGCACCGCTCGTCGACCTGCCAGGGCGCGGCTGCGCGCGGTGCCGGCAGGGGGTGTTCGGGGTGCGTCAGAGCGAAGGGGAGCTGCGCGCAGTCCTCGATCAGCTCACTCATCGTGGTCGCCTCAGGGATGGTCACGCCCAGACCGTAAGTCTGCGGTCTGACCTGCGGTAGCCCTACCAAACAGTAGCCTTCACTGTGTTACTCGTCCGGGTGATTTGTCACGTAGCGCAACAAATGAAAGAGGAGCCGACGTGCCCCTAGCCGTGTGCGGCAGCATCGCGACCGACCATCTGATGCACTTTCCGGGCCGTTTCGCCGACCAGCTGGTCGCGGAGCGTCTCGACCGTGTGTCGTTGAGCTTCCTGGTCGACGACCTCGTAGTACGGCGCGGTGGCATCGGCGCGAACATCGCGTTCGGCCTCGGCGTGCTCGGCGTGCGGCCCGTGCTCGTGGGCGCCGTCGGCAAGGACTTCGACGACTACCGCTCGTGGCTGGAGCGGCACGGTGTCGACACCTCGGGTGTGTACGTGTCCGAGGTCGCGCACACCGCGCGGTTCGTCTGCACGACGGACGACGACATGTGCCAGATCGCCTCCTTCTACGCGGGTGCGATGGCCGAGGCGCGCAACATCGAGCTCGCGCCGATCGCGAACCGCGTCGACAACCTCGAGCTCGTCGTGATCAGCCCGGACGACCCCGCCGCGATGCTCCGGCACGCCGAGGAGTGCCGTCAGCGCGGCTACAAGTTCGCCGTCGACCCGTCGCAGCAGCTGGCCCGCATGGACGGCGAGCAGGCGCGCGCGTTCGTCGAGGGCGCCGAGTACCTCTTCAGCAACGACTACGAGTGGGAACTGCTGCTGCAGAAGACCGGCTGGACCGAGGCCGACGTCCTCGAGCGGGTCGGCAGGCGCATCACCACCCTCGGTGCCAAGGGCCTCGAGATCGTCGACCGCGACGGCCTCTCGCTGCACGTCCCCGCGGTTCCCGAGGTCGCGAAGACCGACCCGACCGGCGTCGGCGACGGCTTCCGCGCGGGCTTCCTCGCCGGCATGATCTCGGGCCTGGGCCTGGAGCGGTCCGCTCAGCTCGGCTCGCTGATCGCCGTCGAGGTGCTCGAAACCGTCGGCACGCAGGAGTGGGTGCTGGAGCGCGAGTCGGCCCTCGCCCGCATTCGTGGAGCGTTCGGCGAAGAAGCCGCCGAGGAGATCGCCCCGGTCCTGCCATGATCAGGCGCACTCCTGCCATGATCGGACAATGGGGACGTACCTGTTCGGCGACACCGGTGAGTTGCTCGATCCGCAGTTCGACGCGCTGAGCTCCCTGCTCGACGCGGGCACCTTCGCCCGCGTCGAGCAGCTCGGCATCTCGGACGGCTGGCGCTGCCTCGAAGTCGGAGGTGGTGGCGGATCGGTGGCGACCTGGCTCGCCGACGTCGTCGCGCCGTCCGGGCACGTGACGGTCACCGACATCGACGTGTCACGGCTCGAAGAACGCGACAACATCACCGTGCTGGAGCACGACGTAGTATCCAATATATTGCCGGGCAACGCGTTCGACCTGGTCCACGCCCGCGTGGTGCTGTTCCACCTCCCCGCCCGCGACGCCGTCCTGCGCAAGCTGCGCGACGCTCTGCGTCCCGGCGGCTGGCTCGTCCTCGACGAGTTCGACTGCCTCCCGCTCGAAGTGCTCAAAGCCGATCCGGACGACGCGAAGCTGATCATGCGGGTGAAGAACGCCCTGCTGACGTTGCTCGAACAGGCCGGCGCGGAACTGGCGTGGGGCGCGCGCATCGAGAAGGCGCTGGTCGACACCGGGCTGCACGACGTGAGCGGCTCCCGCGAGGTGCAGGAGTGGGAGGGCGGCTCACCGGGCTGCCGTCTGCTCGCCACGAGCGCACGTCAGGTGCGCAAGAAGCTGCCGTTCTCCGACGACGAGTTCGACCACTTCCTGAGGCTGATGGCGTCACCGGAGACCGTCATCAGCTCGTATGCGATCTGCAGCGCGCAGGGCCGTCGATAAGAAGAAGGGCCCCTCCGGAAGAGGGGCCCGTCAACTACAGCTTGACCGGGTAGTGCGGCTCCGGCACCACCGGCTGGATCCGGCCCTCGACGAAGATGCCGTGCCAGATCATGAACACCAGCAGCGCCCAGATGCGGCGGCTGTGGTCCAGCACCCCGGAGCGGTGCTCCTCGATCAGCCGCAGCACCGCGTTCTTGTCGATGTACTGGTCCGTCTGCGACGCGCGCACGACGTCGACCGCCCAGTCGTGCATCTCGTCCTTGAGCCAGTGCCGGATCGGCACCGGGAAGCCGAGCTTGCGGCGGTTCAGCACGTGCGCCGGCACGATGTCGCGGATCGCCTTGCGCAACGCGAACTTCGTCGTGTCCGGCGTGATCTTCAGCTCGCTCGGGATCTGCGAGGCGATCTTGAAGACCTCGGGGTCCAGGAACGGGACGCGCAGCTCCAGCGAGTTCGCCATGGTCATCTTGTCGGCCTTGACCAGGATGTCGCCGCGCAGCCACGTGAACAGGTCGACGTGCTGCATGCGCGTCACCGGGTCCCAGTTCTGCGACTCCCGGTACGGCTGGGCCGTGACGTCCATGTGCGACACGTTCGAGTCGTACGTGCGCAGCACCTGGCGCAGGTGGTCGTCCAGGAAGATCCGCGCGTTGCCGTAGTAGCGCTCCTCCAGCGTGAGCGCGCCACGACGCAGCAGGTCCTTGCCGCGCACGCCGTGCGGGATCTTCGTCGAGACCTTGCCCATCGCCTTGCGCAGCGCGCCCGGCACCTTCTCGAACGCCGACAGCGACAACGGCTCGCGGTAGATCGTGTACCCGCCGAACAGCTCGTCCGCGCCCTCACCGGACAGGACGACCTTCACGTGCTGACGCGCCTCACGGGCGATGAACCACAACGGCACCAGCGCCGGGTCGGCCACCGGGTCGTCGAGGTACCAGGTGATCAGCGGCAGGGAGTCCATCATCTCCTGCGCGCTGACCGTGCGGACGACGTGCTTCACGCCGATCAGCGCCGCCGACTCCGCGGCCACGTCGACCTCGGAGAAGCCCTGCCGCTCGAAGCCCGTCGTGAACGTGATCAGGTCCGGGTTGTGCTCCTTGGCGAGCGCCGCGACCACCGTCGAGTCGATGCCGCCGGACAGGAACGAGCCGACCGTCACGTCCGCGCGCATGTGCTTCGCGACCGAGTCGCGCAGCGCCGCCGTGATCTCGTCGTAGAGCGCGTCCGCCTCCGCCTCGCTGCGGACCGTGCGCACCTTGAAGTGCGCGGGGAAGTAGCGCTCGAACGCGGGCTCGCCGCCCGGCTCCATCGTGAACGAGTGGCCGGACTCCACGCGGAAGATCTGGTCGTGCAGGGAGGCTGGCTCCGGCACGTACTGGAGCGTGAGGTAGTGCTGCAGGCCCCTGACGTTCATCTTCGGCTCGATGCCGAGCGTCGGGGCGATCTCCAGCAGGATCTTCTTCTCACTGGAGAACGCGACGCCCCTCGGGCCGTTCGCGTAGTACAGCGGCTTGATGCCGAACGGGTCCCTGCCGCCGAACACGATGCCGCGCTCGGAGTCCCAGATCATGAAGGCGAACATGCCGCGCAGGCGCGTGATCGCCGCGGGGCCGAAGTAGTGGTACGCGGCGACGATCGTCTCGGTGTCGCCGTCGGTGTGGAAGACAGCCCCGTGCTTCTCGGTGAGCTCGGCGCGCAGCTCCAGGTAGTTGTAGATCTCGCCGTTGAAGTTGATCGTGTACCGGCTCGGCGACTCGGGAGGTCCCCAGGTCAGCGGCTGGTGGGAGTGCTCGATGTCGATGATGGCGAGGCGGTTGAAGCCGAACACGACCTCGTCGACCCGCCGGGTGCCGCTCTCGTCGGGGCCGCGGTGCCGCATGCAGCGCAGCGCGGCCTCCACAGCCGGGCGTGCGCTCTCGGCCTCGTTCTCGCTAGGGCAAACAAGTCCTGCCAGGCCGCACAAAGGTCTCGCACCTCACAAGAAATACGACGGGGGAAGACCTCAGTATGCCGAAGCGGCTCTGTGTGACCGAAACTGCACCGCAGCGGCGGTGCCCCCAAGGGGTGAGCGCCGTTGCGCTGGGCTACGCTCCCGCTTGATCCGTTGGCACGGCCAGATGTTGTGAACGAGGAGGCGGGCGAGCAGTGGGCCTGAAGGAGGGCACCAGGGCATCCCGGCTGGCGAAGACCGCCGGGCTGGTCGGCCTGGTCGGTATCGGGGCCACCGGTTGCTCCACGGACGAGGTGCTGCGCTTCGGCTGGCCGGTGGCCGTCACGCCGCAGGCCGAGAGGATGCGCGAGCTCTGGACCTGGTCCGTGATCGCCGCGCTCGTCGTCGGCGTCATCGTGTGGGGCCTGATCCTGTGGTCGGTGGTGTTCCACCGCAAGAAGTCGGAGGAGCTGCCGCGTCAGACGGCGTACAACCTCCCGCTGGAGATCGTGCTCATCGTCGTGCCGACGGTGATCGTGGCGGTGTTGTTCTACTTCACCGCCGTCACGCAGAACTACGTCACGGACAAGTCGGGCAAGCCCGACGTGAACGTCGACGTCATCGCGTTCCAGTGGAACTGGGAGTTCCAGTACCCGGAGCACAAGACCGAGGACGGCAAGGCGGTCAGCACGGTCGGCACCTCGGGCGAGGTCCCGATCCTGGTGCTGCCGGCGCACAAGCGCATCCAGTTCACGCTGCGCTCGACCGACGTCATCCACTCCTTCTTCGTGCCGGAGTTCCACTTCAAGCGCGATGTCTTCCCGCAGCCGGAGAAGAACAACCAGGACAACGTCTTCCAGATCGACCAGATCGACCGTCCCGGTGCGTTCGTCGGCCGTTGCGCCGAGCTCTGCGGCTCGTACCACGCGGTGATGAACTTCGAGGTCAGGGCCCTGAACGAGGCCGACTTCGACAAGTACATCGAGCTCCGCAAGGAGATCAACTCCAAGACGGGCAAGCCGTACACCACGGCCGAGGCGCTCTCGCAGGTCAACTGTGGCGAGCTGTGCACGCCGCTGGCCACCAAGACCACCCCGTTCAACACCGACCGGACGGCCCGTGAGGCCTCCGGCGCGGGTCAGAAGTAGGGACACGCCCCGCGATGAAGATCGAAGCTCGCGTATTCGACCTGGTGATGGGTTTCTCGTTCCTGATGGCCGCTGTGTACGGCTACTGGACGCACGCGGCGACCGGCCACGTCGAGCCCACCGGCACGGTGGCGCTCGCGCTGACCGGTGGTCTGGCCCTCATCTCCGGCACCTACTTCCGGTTCGTCGCCCGCCGCATCGAGGTGCGGCCGGAGGACAACCCGGAGGCCGAGGTCTCCGACGGCGCCGGTGAGCTGGGCTTCTTCAGCCCCGGTTCGTACTGGCCGGTCGGCCTCGCCGCCGCGGCGGCGACCGCAGGTGTCGCGGTGGCGTTCTGGCACGTGTGGCTGCTCGTGATCGCCATCATCCTGGTGCTGATCATGGTCGGCGGCCTGGTGTTCGAGTACCACACCGGACCCAACCACGACTGATATCCCGTATATCGGATATCGCTTCGAGGCCCCTCTCCCACGCGGAGAGGGGCCTCGGTCGTTTCTGCGTCTGTCTCTGGGTGGTGATATCCAGCATGTGATACATCGCATACTGGATATCAGTCAGGCACAGAAAAAGGCCCCTCCCGTCGGGGAGGGGCCTGTCTCAGGTCCTACGAGCGCGGCGGAAGCCTCACGCGGCGGCGGTCACCTTCTCGGCAACCTTCACTGGCGTCTTCTGGTACGCGTCGACGTACTCCTGACCGCTCAGGTCCAGGATGCGGTAGATGATCTCGTCGGTGACGCTGCGCAGCACCGGCAGCGACTCCTGCATGCCGTCGTAGCGGCTGAAGTCGAGCGGCTCGCCGAAGCGGACCGTCACCGGGACGATCTTCGGGAACTTGCTGCCGACCGGCTGCACCTTGTCCGTGCCGATGATGCCGACGGGCACGACCGGCGCCCCGGACTCGAGCGCCATGCGGGCAACGCCCGTGCGGCCGCGGTGCAGCTTGCCGTCGAGCGAGCGGGTGCCCTCCGGGTAGATCGCGAAAGCCTCGCCGCGACCGAGGATCTCGGCTGCCGTGTCGAGCGCGGCACGGGCGTCACGCCCCTTGCCGCGGTGCACCGGCACGTGACCGAGAGATGAGAAGAACCAGCGCGACAGCGAGCCCTTCACGCCGGTGCCGGTGAAGTACTCCGCCTTCGCGAGGAACGACACGCGACGCGGCACGACCATCGGGATCACGACGCTGTCGATGAAGCTGAGGTGGTTGGCCGCCAGGATGACGGGGCCGTCGGTGGGGATGTTCTCCAGACCGTCCACCACCGGGCGGTAGACAAGACGGGCTGCGCGCGCGACGACATGCTTCATCACCGGGTAGAGGACCATGCCTCCAGCATTCCAGGTGGCGATTGCTGTCGCGTTACCACGTGGTGCGCATCTCCGGGCCATCACTCGCACGGACTACACCGATGCAGCGGTCGTGCGAGCACCGTCACGCGGCGACGACGACGCGTGACGAAAGGGAGCGGCAGCAGGGGCCCGCAGCCGATCATTCGGCTCCGCACGTGGTGGACGGCCCTCAGATCAGGATCACGGTCTCGGTTCCGGTGAGTCTCCGGACGAAACTCCGTGCCGTGTCCCGCACCGCCGCGTCCCGCACGCCCGGCGCGCCGGCCGCCGATCACGCCCGCGCCGTCGACCAGCTCGGGTCGGACAGCGCGACCGTGCGACTGGGCGGGCTGCGGTCGCTCGAGAGGCTCGCCCGGGACCACCCGGCGGACCGCCAGCGGGTGGCCGACCAGCTGTGCGACTACCTGCGCCTGCCGTCCGACGACCACCCCCGGCCCGGCCACGAGCGAGAGGTCCGGCTCGTCGCCCAGCGAGTGCTCGCGGCACTGCTGCGAACCGGGACCCAGGACGTGTCGATCGACCTCACCGGCGCGGTCCTGACCGACCTGGACCTCGAGGAGTGCCAGATCGGCGCCGCGAAGTTCGAGCGCGCGGTGTTCGTCGGCAGGACGTCGTTCGACCAGGCCGTTCTCGGGGACGTGACGTTCGACGGCGCCCGGTTCGAGACCAACGCGTCCTTCGGCCACACGCGGTTCACGACGTTCGCGCAGTTCATCGAGACCCGGTTCGACGGCGACGCCTGGTTCCTCGGCGCGGAGTTCGCCTCGCACGTGTGGTTCGACCGAGCCAGGTTCGCGGGTCATGTGCGTTTCGGCTGCACGAAGTTCAGGGGCAAGTCCATCTTCATCGAGACGGACTTCGCGGGGCACGCCCAGTTCGGCAGCGCCGAGTTCGGCTGCTGCAGCTTCGGCGAGGCGAGGTTCGGCGGCGTCGCCAACTTCGGACTGGCGCAGTTCACCGGTGACGTCCGCTTCACGGGCACGCGGTTCGACGACGTGGCGTGGTTCGACGGAGCGAGGTTCCACACGAACAGCACGGTCTTCGAGGATGCGACCTTCGCGTCCTTCGCCCGGATGCACGACGTGTGGGCGAACTCGCACCAGCGATCCGGGCAGTACGAGCCCTCGTGGCCGCCCGGCTGGCTGGTCGACGTCGCGGGCGGGGCGAACGGCTGGGCGCGGGTCGTGCCCGCGCCCGCGGTCCTGCCCAGCCCTCGGAGAGCCAGCCCCGGAGAGCCAGCCTGGAGACCTAGCCCTTGAGAGCCGCTGAGAGCTCCACCCAGCGGCTCAGCAACGTCGCCGCCTTGCCCGAGTCGACCGCGTCGGCCGCACGGCCCAGCGCGGCCGTCAGGTCGGCGTGCAGGTCGCCGGAGAACCCGCCGTGCGCCGCGATGGCCCCGGCGGCGTTCACGAGCACCGCGTCGCGCACCGAGCCGGTCTTGCCTGCCACGAGATCACGGACCACCTGGGCGTTGACGGACGCGTCGCCGCCCTTCAGGTCCTCCTCACGCGCGGGCTTCACGCCGAGCACGGCCGGGTCGATGGTCTCCGTGCGCACCTCGCCGTCCTGGGCGAGCCACGCGGACGTCGTCGTGGTCGTGGTGATCTCGTCGAGGCCGTCGTCGCCCCTGACCACCAGCGCGGTGTTGCCGCGTCGCGCGAACACGCCGGCGATCAGCGGGGCCGCGGCGGCCCGAGCGCACCCGATGAGGCCCACGGTGGGCTGGGCGGGGTTCGTCAGCGGGCCGAGCAGGTTGAACGAGGTCGGGATGCCGATCTCGCGCCGCACCGGGCCCGCGTGCCGGAAGCCGGGGTGGAACACCGGTGCGAAGCAGAAGCCGATGCCCAGCTCGCGCACGGTCTGCTGCACGCCCTCCGGCGGCAGGTCGATGGCGACGCCGAGCGCCTCCAGCACGTCCGCCGTGCCGCACTGCGACGACGCCGCCCGGTTGCCGTGCTTCACCACGGGCACGCCCGCGGCGGCCGTGACGATCGCGGCCATCGTCGAAATGTTCACCGAACCGGAATGGTCGCCGCCGGTGCCCACGATGTCGGTCGCCCGCACGTCCACCGTGAAGCGGCGCGCGTGGTTGAGCATCATCGTGGCGAGGCCGTCGATCTCCTCCGGCGTCTCGCCTTTGGCCCGCAGCGCGACGATGAACGCCGCCACCTGCGCCGGGGTCGCCTCGCCGGACATCACCCTGTCCATGCCCCAGGCGGTGTCGTCAGCGGTCAGGTCGACGCCGTCGAGCAGTCTGTTGAGCAGGGACGGCCAGGTGCGCTCAGTCGGCATCGGCGATCAGCCCTTGACGACGGGCAACGCCGAGCCCCGCAGCACCTCTGCCACGGTCTCGGCGGCGGCCAGCGGGTCGAGCGGGTGCACCAGCACGGCGTCGGCCTGGGACCAGGTCGCGAGCCACCTGTCGTCCTTGCGGCGCACCGCCACGACGACGGGCGGGCAGTTCGTGATCTCGTCCTTGAGCTGGCGGGACAGGCCCATGCCACCGGTCGGCTGCGCCTCGCCGTCGAGAATCAGCAGGTCGACGGTGCCGTTGTCCACCTCGTAGAGGACGTCGGCGATCGCTCCGGCCTCGACGAAGTCGACGCGCGGCAGGTCCGGCGCGGGACGGCGGCCGACCGCAGTGATGATCGTCTCACGCACCTCGGGCCGGTGGCTGAACACCAGGATCTTCGTGGTCTGCGTGCTCATCTCTGGATCCTCCGCTGCGACGCCGACTGCGGTCCTCGGGAAAAGTGACCAAGGTCGCCGCGATGCTATCGGGCCGCCGCGGGCCGTGGTTGAAGGGCGTCCCACCCCAGTGCCTCACCGCCGAGCCGTTGCGCCAGGGAGGCCATCCGCGACCGCTCCTGGGCGCAGTGCAGCGCGTCCAGCTTCTGCACCCGACTGATATGCGATATATCACCTGCGACGACCACCCAGCCGTCCGGAGTCAGCAGCTCTCGCGCACGTTCTACCTGGTCAGCGGGGATGCGGACGTGGTGCCGGAGCACTGCGGGCTCGTCCGCGCGCCACTGCGGGGACCGCGCCAGAGCGGCCGAATCGGCCTCCGCGATGTCGAACGCCTCGACGACCACGACGAGGCCGGGGTCGTCGATCGACAGCACCGGCTCGTCCTGTCGATCCAGGAGTTTCGACAGCATGTCCCGCAATCGGCCCAGCAAACCCATCCGTTGATCTCCTCGCGATCACCTGCTGTGTGACCCAGCCGACCCATGATCTGCCCAGGACCCGATGGGCGGACGGAAATAGCGCAGGCAATAATGCTGCGCGTGACCACGGCAGCGCCTTCAATCGGCCAGCGCGTGCACTCGCTGAACCGCCCGAACATGGTCAGCGTCGGCACGATCGTCTGGCTGTCCAGCGAGCTCATGTTCTTCGCTGGCCTCTTCGCCATGTTCTTCACGGTGAAGGCCCAGAACGACACGGGGCATTGGCCTCCAGCGCCCACTGAGCTCAACGTCCCCTATGCGTCGTTCTTCACGATCATCCTGGTGGCGTCGTCCTTCACGTGCCAGTGGGGCGTGTTCGCGGCGGAGCGGGGTGACGTCTTCGGTCTGCGTCGCTGGTACATCGTGACGCTGATCATGGGCGCGATCTTCGTCGGCGGCCAGGCAGGTGAGTACTACCACCTGGTCCACGAGGGAACGACCATCCCGTCCTCGGCGTACGGGACGGTCTTCTACCTGACGACGGGCTTCCACGGCCTGCACGTCATCGGCGGTCTGATCGCGTTCGTCTACCTGTTGATCCGGACGAAGCTCAGCAAGTTCACGCCGGCACAGGCCACCTCGGCGATCGTCGTGTCGTACTACTGGCACTTCGTCGACGTCGTGTGGATCGGCCTGTTCGCCGTCATCTACATCGTGCCCTGACCTAGTCAGCACACAGCAAAGCCACGAGCTCCCGAACTGACAGCAAGGGTTGCCGCACACCATGACCACCACTACGAAACGCCCTCGCGGCGCCCGCACGAAGCTGCGCCGCCGGGTCGCCGGCCTGCTCGCGCTGGGCTTCGCCCTGCTGAGCGCGGGCATGCTGTTCGCTGCGTTCGCGCCCCAGGCGCAGACCGCCAACGCGCAGCAGCAGGACGCGCTGGTCCGCCAGGGCGAGCAGATCTACCTCAACACCTGCCTGAGCTGCCACGGCAGCTCCCTCGAGGGCGTCAAGGACCGCGGGCCGAGCCTGATCGGCGTCGGTGACGCCGCGGTCTACTTCCAGACTTCCTCCGGCCGCATGCCCATGGCGCGGCAGGAGGCGCAGGCCATCCGCAAGCCGTCGAAGCTCTCCCCCGAGGAGATCAACGCGCTGATGGCCTACATCACCGCGAACGGCGGCGAGGGCCCGAAGAAGCCCTCCGAGTCCGGTGAGGCCCTGCGCGGCGACAACCCGGCGCGCGGCGGCGAGCTCTTCCGCCTCAACTGCGCCAGCTGCCACAACTTCACGGGCCGTGGTGGCGCGCTGTCGTCCGGCAAGTTCGCGCCGACGCTCGACGGCGTGACCGAGGAGCAGATCTACACGGCGATGCTGACCGGCCCGCAGAACATGCCGAAGTTCGGCGAGCGCCAGCTCACGCCGGAAGAGAAGAAAGACATCATCGCGTACGTCAAGTCGGTCACCGACGGAAACAACAACTCCGGCGGTAACCCCCTGGGCGGGTTCGGACCCGTCTCCGAGGGATTGATCGCGTTCATCGTGGGTATCGCCGCGCTCATCGGCGTGACCCTCTGGATCGGAGCCAAGGCATGAGCGGCGACAAGCCGGTCGAGCTGCCCACCGAGGCAGAGCTCGCGGAGATGAGCCGGGACGACCTCGTCAAGCTCGGCACGAAGATGGACGGCGTCGAGCTCGTCCACTACGAGGAGAAGTGGCCGGTTCCCGGCACCCGCGCCGAGCGTCGCGCTCAGCGGGTCGTCGCGCTGTGGTTCATGATCTCCGCGCTGTCGGGTCTGGCGTTCCTCGGCGTGTTCCTGTTCTGGCCGTGGCAGTACGAGGCCCCGCACACCGACGGCCACCTGCTGCACATGCTCTACAACCCGCTGATCGGCCTGTTCCTGGGCCTGTCCGTGGTGGGCCTGGGCGTGGGCGCGCTGCTCTACACCAAGAAGTTCATCCCGGACGAGCTCGCGGTGCAGCAGCGCCACGACGGCCCGTCGGCCGAGGTCGACCGCGCCACGCTGGTCGCGGAGCTCGCCGACGCCGGTGAGCGCAGCGGCATCGCCCGCCGCAGCCTGATCAAGCGCACCGCCGGCCTCGGCGCCGGCGTGCTGGGTCTGGGCGTGGCGGCCGTCCCGCTGGGCGCGCTCATCAAGAACCCGCACTCGGACAGCGAGACCAAGAACTCGCTGTGGCACACCGGCTGGAAGGCCGAAAAGGGCGAGAAGGTCTACCTCCGCCGCCACACCGGCAACTTCCACGAGGTCTCGCTGGTGCGTCCCGAGGACGTCGAGCCCGGCGGTTTCGAGACGGTGTTCCCGTTCCGGGAGTCCGAGCGCAACGACGAGCACGCCCTGGTCGCGGCCCTCAAGCGGGCCGACGCGCCGGTCATGCTCATCCGCATGCGCCCGAACCAGGCGATCACCAAGCGCGCCGGCCAGGAAGACTTCAACTACGGCGACCTGTACGCCTACTCGAAGATCTGCACGCACCTGGGTTGCCCGACGTCGCTGTTCGAGCAGCAGACCGGTCTGCTGCTCTGCCCGTGCCACCAGTCGCAGTTCGACGTGTTCGAGTACGCCAAGCCGCGGTTCGGCCCGGCGACCCGTCCTCTTCCCCAGCTACCGATCACTGTGGACGAAGAGGGATACTTGGTTGCCCGCAGCGACTTCATCGAGGCTGTGGGTCCGGCGTTCTGGGAGCGGAAGTCATGAGTGCCATCACCACGCCGACGAAGCCGGCCAACGCGGCCGCGCGCGTCGCCGGAGCGGCGGCCAACGCTGCCGACGAGCGCTACCACGCAGCCTCTGGCCTGCGCAAACAGCTGAACAAGGTCTTCCCGACGCACTGGTCGTTCCTGCTCGGTGAGATCGCGCTCTACAGCTTCATCGTGTTGTTGCTGTCGGGCACGTACCTCGCCCTGTTCTTCGACCCGTCGATGACCGAGGTCACCTACAACGGTGCCTTCGAGAACCTGCGCGGCATCGAGATGTCGCGTGCGTTCGCCTCGACGCTCGACATCTCGTTCGAGACGCGCGGTGGCCTGTTCGTCCGCCAGGTGCACCACTGGGCGGCGCTGCTGTTCATGGCCGCGATCGTCGTGCACATGTTCCGGATCTTCTTCACCGGCGCGTTCCGCAAGCCGCGTGAGATCAACTGGGTCATCGGCATCGTGCTGTTCATGCTCGGCGCGATCGAGGGCTTCCTCGGCTACTCGCTGCCGGACGACCTGCTCTCGGGCACCGGCCTCCGCGTCATGGCGGCGCTGCTGATCTCGTTCCCGGTCATCGGCACGTGGCTGAACTGGCTGATGTTCGGCGGGGAGTTCCCCGGCACGGACATCATCCCGATGCTCTACACCGCCCACATCCTGCTGATCCCGGCGATCATCCTCGGCCTGATCGCGGCGCACCTCGCGCTGGTCTGGTACCAGAAGCACACGCAGTTCCCGGGCGTGGGCCGCAAGGAGACCAACGTCGTCGGCGTCCGCATCATGCCGGTGTTCGCCGCGAAGGGCGGCGGCTTCTTCGCCATCGTCGTCGGTGTCATCGCGATCATGGGTGGCGTCTTCCAGATCAACCCGATCTGGAACTTCGGCCCGTACAACCCCGCGCAGGTCTCCGCCGGCTCGCAGCCCGACTGGTACATGGGCTGGACCGACGGCCTGGTCCGCATCTGGCCCGCGTGGGAGTTCTACCTGGGCAACTACACGATCCCGGCGCCGTTCCTGCCGTTCATCCTCGGTCTGCCGCTGCTGACCGGCATCGCGGCGGTCTACCCGTGGATCGAGCGCAAGATGACCAAGGACTACGCGCACCACAACCTGCTGCAGCGCCCGCGTGACGTGCCCGTCCGCACCGCGCTCGGCTGGATGGCGATCACGTACTTCATGGTTCTGCTGCTCATGGGCGGCAACGACATCTTCGCGTACAAGTTCGACATCTCGTTGAACCTGACGACGTGGATGGGCCGCATCGGCATGCTGATCCTGCCGCCGATCGCGTACTTCGTGGCCTACCGCATCTGCATCGGCCTGCAGCGCGGTGACCGCGAGGTGCTGGAGCACGGTGTCGAGACCGGCATCATCAAGCGCCTGCCGCACGGCGAGTTCATCGAGATCCACCAGCCGCTCGGCCCGGTGGACGACCACGGCCACCCGCTGCCCCTGGCCTACCAGGGCGCGTCGGTGCCGAAGAAGATGAACAAGCTCGGCTCGGCCGGTCACCCGGTCCCGGGCAGCACGTGGTCGCCGGACCCGGTCGAGGAGACCGTGGCCCTGGAGAACGCGCGCAAGAAGGCGCACGCGTCCGAGGAGATCAGCGCCGAGGACAAGGCCGGCGAGCTCGCGGGCAAGCCGTCCGACCCGAAGGCCTGACCTTCAGCTGAGACAAGCGAAAGGCCCCCGTGAACTCACGGGGGCCTTTCGCTGTTCGGTGCCTACTGGGCGTCGTCCAGGCCGATCGAGAAAGCCGCCTCGTCGTCGCGCTTCGAGTAGCTGCGGAACGCGATGTGCGTGTCGGTGTTCAGCACGCCAGCGACCTTGCTGATCTTGCCGGGCACCAGCGCGGCGAGATCCTCGTGCTTGCTGACCCGCACGAGCGCGATCAGGTCGACGTCACCGGCGCAGGAGTACACCTCCGTGACTCCGTCGATGTCGGCGATCTCCTGCGCCGCCTCGGGAATGCGTTCGGCAGCGGCCTGGATCAGCACGATGGCGGTGACCACGGCGTCCTCCTCGGATCTGTGCACGGGTGGCTCGAGCATCCGTAGGTTCCCACAGCTCGGCCACAGCCTCCGCACGGGTCACGCACAAGCTCGCTCATTACGTTCCGTCGTCACCTGTTCCCGAACAGTGAGGAATGTGATGGACAACGACGATGAGCTCGTCGGCCGCGTGTTGGGCCGGCGGCAGGCTCTCGCGATTCTCGGCATGTCCGGCGTCGCGCTCGCGGTCGGTTCGACCGGTGTCGCCGCCGCTGAACCCGCCGACTGCGTGGACTGCGTCGTCAGGCCGGAGATGACGGAGGGCCCGTACTACGTCGACGACCGGCTGAACCGCTCCGACATCCGCCAGGACACGTCGAACGGCGTGATGTCCGAGGGGACCACGCTGACGCTGGCCCTGCGGGTGCTGCAGGTCGCCGACGGCCGGTGCACGCCTCTGAAGGACGCGGTGGTCGACATCTGGCACTGCGACGCGGCGGGCCTCTACTCCGACGTGCCGAGGGAGGGCACGGACGGGCGCAACTTCCTCCGCGGCTACCAGGTGAGCGACCGGGCGGGGTGGGCGCGGTTCACCACGGTCCTGCCCGGCTGGTACCGCGGGCGCACCGTCCACATCCACCTGAAGATCCAGACGAGCGGTGCGGACGGCAACCCGTACGAGTTCACCTCGCAGCTCTACTTCACCGAGGAGTTCAAGGCGGGCTATCTGGCCGTGGCGCCGTACGCGGCCAAGGGCGCACCGGACACGACCAACGCGCAGGACGGCATCTACAGCGCCGATGGTGTCGGTGACCAGATGCTGCTGCGGCCTGCGCGACGTGGGCGCGGGTATGCGGCGACGTTCACCGTCGGGCTCGATCTTTCCGACACCGAGGTGGGTGGTGACGACGCCATGACCGGACCGGGAGGCCCTGGCGGTCCGCCGCCGGTGGCGTGATGGACCGGGCGCGGGTCTCATGGGCCCGCGCCCGTTGCGGTTTCAGCGGTCGGCCGGGTGCTCGTTCGCGCCACGGCACGCGCGTCGCCGGTGGCCTGGCGTGATTCCTGGCACGGGTGAAGGCCAGTTTCCTGCCTGCGGCCACGGCCCACGGCACCCACGAGGCTGGTGGCCTGACGGAGCGCCCGGCACGGGCCACGCGCCAGGTTTGCCGGTGGCCACAGCATCTCGCTCGCATCACGGCCACGCGCCGCCGGTGGCCCGACGAGCCTCAGTTCCAGCGGTCGTGAAGCGGGCGCGCGCCCGCCGCCTGTTCCGCCCACGGCACCCACGCCGCCGCGGCTCCGGCGGGCGAGGACCAGGGTTCGTCCGCGTACACCAGGCGCGTGCCCGGCTGGTCGAGCCAGCGCAGCACCACCCCCGTCTCCTCCGGTGGCGCACCCCGCAGCGGACCGGCCGTCGGCAGGACCGTTTCCGCCGAGGCGACGAGCGCGTCGACCACCGGCATCGGACGGGTGCCGCGGCGGGCGACACCGGCCGAGGCCAGGCGGCCGTAGCGCACCACCGAGAACTCCCAGCCGCCCTCTCGGTCCGGGCGGGCGGCCACGAGCTGGGGCAGTGCGGCGAGGGCGGCCAGGCGCTGGGCGCGGTCCAGTGACCGGACCAGGCCGGCCAGGCGGTCGCGTCGCCGCGCCGCCTCCTCGAAGCGCTCGGCCGACGCCAGGCCGCCGAGCTGGGTGATGAGGGTGCGTAACGGGTCGGCGCTGCGGCCGACGACCAGATCGCGCACCGCGACGACCGCGGGGGCGTACTCCTCGACCGTCTGCCTGCCCGCGCACGGTGCCTGGCAGCGGCCCAGCTCGGCCAGCGCGCAGGGCGAGGCCCGCTGGTTCGTCGCCGGGATCTTGATCGTGCACGAGCGCAGCGGCACGGCGTCGAGCAGCGCGTCGGCCACCGACTCGGCGGCCTGACGGGTGCGGAACGGGCCCAGCGCGCCGTCACGCGGGGTTCTGACCAGCGACAGTCGCGGGAACGGCTCGTCGGTCAGCACCAGCCACCACGCGTGGTGCGGGTTCTTCGACCTCCTGTTGTACGCGGGCCGGTGCGCGCGGAGCAGCCGCAGCTCACGCACCTCGGCCTCCAGCGGGTGGGCGCACTCGACGGCGTCGACGCGCACCGCGAGCGCCACCATCTCCCGCAGCCTGCGTCTGCCCTCGCTGGCGGTGAAGTACTGCCGCACACGACGTCTCAGGTCCGAGGCCGTGCCGACGTAGAGGACCTCCTCCTTCGGGCCGCGGAACAGGTACACGCCCGGCGTGGACGGCAGGTGGGCGGCGAGCGACCGCTTGCGGCGCTGTTCCGGCGTCACCTCCGGCAGGTACGCCAGCAGCTCCTCCAGCGAGTGCACGCCGACGTTGCCGACGCGCTCCAGCAACGCGTGCAGCACCTCGACCGTCGCACGCGCGTCGGCCAGTGCGCGGTGCGTCGGGCGGGTCGACGTGTGGAACAGGTCCGACAGTGCCGACAGCCGGCACGACGGCGCCTCGTCGCGGCTCAGGACGCGGCGCGCCAGCTTCACCGTGCACACCACCGGCGGCTTCGGCCACCGGTACCCGTGCCGCTCGCAGGCCGCCTTCATGAAGCTGATGTCGAAGCCCGAGTTGTGCGCCACCAGCACCGCCCCGGCCGCGAACTCCAGGAACGCGGGCAGCACCGTCTCCAGCCTCGGCGCGCCCGTCACCATCAGCTGCGTGATCCCGGTCAGCTGAGCCACCTGCGGCGGGATGCCGCGCTCGGGGTCGACGAGCGTCGCGAACTCGCCGAGCACCTCGCCGCCGCGCACCTTCACCGCGCCGATCTCGGTGATGGCGTCCTCGTCGTTGCTGCCACCCGTCGTCTCCAGGTCGAAGACGACGAAAGTGGTGTCGCGCAGAGGCGTCCCGAGTTCGTCGAAGGACAGTTGTCCGGTCACGCGGCTGACGTTAGCGACGGGGTCTGACAATTTTCGGAGGTGATCTCCGCGGCCCTGCTGACCTGCGGTTGCTCCATTGGTGTGGTGGACGGGTGATCTTTTCCAGATCGTTGTTCCGGAGGGCGGAGATGTCCGTGCGCTGCTCAGGTGCGGGGGCTCTAGCCTGTGGGGGTGCCAGACCCGATGCCCGAGCCCGAGTTCGACGAGCCTGCCGAGGAGGCAGGCGAGTCCGCTGTGGACTGGTCGGCCCTGCCGGAGCCGTTGCGGGTGAGACTGGCCGAGCTGGGCGCGGACGCCCTGGGCGAGATGGCGAAGGTCGACGTGCCCCAGCACCTGCGCCCGGTGGCGAAGTTCGCCCCGACCAAACGTGCCAGGCTGGGTGGCCCGCAGGTCGTGGCCGGTCTGCGGGACTCGGCGAACTTCCGCACCGCCGTCGTCGAGTGGCTGCGCAAGAACCGGCCCTCCACGCTGGAGGTGACCTCGCCGGACCCGGTGACGGCGGCCGCGGCGGCGGTGCTGACCGGTGACGAGGTCGCCCCGCACTACGTGGAGCTGGTGTCGCGGCGGGTCGGCGACGCGACGCTGCGGGCCGAGCGGGACGCCGCGGTGGTGCGCGCGGAACGGCTGGAGAGCGAGCTGGAGCGGCTGCGGTCCGAGCGCAGCCAGCTCGACGGTGCCGCCGAACGCGTCCGCGCGGATGCCGAGATCGAGCTGGAACGCCTGCGCAAGCGGTTGCGCGAGCAGGGCGTGAAGCTGCGCGAGGCCAAGGACGCCGCGGAGGCCGCAGCCGCCGCGGCGGACAAGATCCAGGAACGCGCCGCGGAGGAGGTCAAGCGCCTCACCGCCGAGCGCGACCGCGAGCGGGAACGGGCGGAGACCGAGCGGGGCAAGGCGCAACGGGCGATCGCGGACGCCGAGGTGGCCCGCCAGTCCGCGCGGGAGGCTCGGCAGGCGGACGAGGTGCGGCTCGCGCTGCTCGTGGACACTCTTGACGGCGCCGTCACGGGCCTGCGCCGGGAGCTCGCCCTCGGCGGAACCGGGCCGCGTCCGGCCGACCTCGTGCGGGGCGCCAGCGCGTCGCAGGGGGCCGTGGGCCGAGTGGAGGACCCGGCGGCACTGGACCGACTGCTGGCGTTGCCGGCGGTGCACCTGGTGGTGGACGGCTACAACGTCACGAAGACCGGCTATCCGGAACTGTCGTTGTCGGACCAGCGCGACCGGCTCGTGCATCAGCTGGCGGTGCTGGCCGCACGCACGGGTGCCGAAGTGACGTTGGTGTTCGACGGCGCGGGGGTGGTCGCTGTGCCCGCAGCGGCCCCTCGTGGCGTGCGTGTGCTTTTCAGCGACCCCGGTGTTCTGGCTGATGACGTGATCCGCGCGCTGGTCACCGCAGAGCCAGAAGGGCGCCCTGTGGTGGTGGTGACGTCGGACCGCGCCGTTGCGGACTCGGTGCGTCGTCGCGGTGCGCACCCGGTGCCGTCCGCCGTGTTGCTGGCCCGTCTCGGGCGCGTTTGATCACCCGGTAGCCTGACGCCGTCGATCTTGACGGTCTTGTTCTGGCGAAGGGGATCGGCGGCTCATGTCGCGCAAGCTCACCCGTGGTGTCGTCGTTGTCGTGCTGCTCTTCTCGGCCATGCCGGCCGTGTCCTTAGCAGCGCAACCGGCTGATCCGGCGCGCGCGTACGCCGAGCTGACGGCCCAGGCGACGAAGCTCAACGAGGAAGTCCTGCGAGCGCAGGAGGATCTGGTCCAGCGACGCGCCGAGCTCGAACGCGCGAACGTCACCGTCGGGGCAGCGCAGCAGATCGAACGGCAGGCCAAAGCCGACGAGTTCGAGTTCCGCGGCCAGGTCGACCTCATCACCCAGGCGTCGTTCGAGGGCGCGCGGTTCAACCAGCTGTCGGCACTGCTCGTGGCGGACTCGCAGCAGGACTTCCTCATCCGCCTGGAGATGATGCGGATGCTGGCCGCCGACAGGGCCGAGTCGCTGGCGCGGCTCTCCGGTGCGGTGGAGAAGGCCCGTCAGGCGCATCAGGTGGCGGAGACCGCGCGCGCCCGTGCCGCCGAGGCCACCACGGCTGCCGAGAAGCTCAAGGCCGACCTGGACGGACGGAACCAGGCGTTGCAGGCGCAGATCGCGGACGTGCGGACCGCCTTGGCGCGCCTGCCCGCCCCCGTCGTGACGAAGCTGCGCGATCCGGGCGACCGCTCGCCGGTCAGCGTGCCCGCCGGTACCGCGGGGCTGGCGCTGGCGTTCGCGTTGGCGCACCGCGGCGACGAGTACAGGTACGGCGCCACCGGCCCCGACCAGTGGGACTGCGCCGGCTTGACGATGAAGGCCTACGCGGCGGCCGGAGTCACGATCCCCCGCACGTCCGGTGGACAGGCCGGCGTCGGACGCGTGGTGTCGCGCGGCGACGTCCGTGCGGGCGATCTGATCGTCTACTACTCGAGCCGGTCACACGTCGCCATGGCGGTCGACAACGCGAGGGCGGTGCACGCCTCGACGGAGGGCCAACCGGTGAAGATCGCCCCGATCGACGCCATCGGTCCCATCGCGGTGATTCGGCGCATCGAGGGCTAGCGTTGCGCCGGTGAAGCACCTCCGGACGTTGCTGGCGGTCACGGTCGCCATGACGTTCCTGCTGGGCCTGACCGTTGCAATGCGACCTGTTGAGTTGCAGCCGACGGAAACTCGTCGTTGCAAAGAGGCTGTTCAGACGGTTGCGGCGGGCACGGTGACCAGCAGCACCTGCGACGGTGAGCTCGCGGCGCGGGTGTCGCGGCTGCTCGACGGATCGGTGCACGACGTCGCCGATATATTGGATATCAGCTGGGTGAAGCGGGTCGACGTCGTCGTTCCGGCGTCGGACGCCGAGCTCGTGTCGCTCGTCGGACCGGCGTTCGCGGACATGGCCGGGATCGCGATCCGGGACGGGGCGGGGCAGCGCGTGGTCCTCAACCGGACGCGTGCGGCGCCGTTGTCGGAGATCGAGCTGCGGTTGCTGCTGCGGCACGAGATCACGCACGTCGCGACGCGGGACCTGACCTCGGACTCGGCCCCGCTGTGGCTCGTGGAGGGGTTCGCGGACTGGGTGGCGTTCCACGGGCTCGGGCTGTCGCTGCGCCAGGCCGCGCCGTTGCTCACCGCCGACGTCTCCGCGCTGCCCGCGGACTTCGGTGGTCCCGGTCGCGACCTGGCCTACCAGCAGGCGTACTCGATCATGGTCTACCTCGAGTCGCGGCTGGGGGAGCGCGGTGTCGTGGACTTCTTCCTCAAGCACGCGTCGATGTCCGTTGTGGAGCCCGGCACCGTCGACGTGGCGGGCTGGCGCGAGTTCCTGCGGTCGAGCATCGGATAGCGTTGGGTTCGTGCGCCGAACCTTGCTGGTGACCAACGACTTCCCGCCGCGCCCCGGCGGCATCCAGTCCTACCTGCACGCGTTGGCCACACGGCTGCCCGCGGACTCGCTCGTCGTGTACGCGCCGAAGTGGAAGGGCGCCGAGGAGTTCGACGCCGCGCAGCCGTTCCCCGTGGTGCGGCATCCCACGTCGCTGATGCTGCCGACGCCGGACGTCCTCGCGCGCGCCCGCGACATCGCGCGCGCCGAGTCGTGTGAGGCCGCGTGGTTCGGGGCCGCGGCGCCGCTCGCGTTGCTGGCGCCGTCGCTCGGGCTCAGCCGCGCGGTGGCGTGCACGCACGGGCACGAGGTCGGCTGGTCGATGCTGCCGGTCGCGCGGCAGGCGTTGCGGGCCATCGGGTCCGGTGTGGACGTCGTGACGTACGTGAGCCGCTACACCCGCTCGCGGTTCGCGGCGGCGTTCGGGCCGATGGCGGCGCTGGAACACCTTCCGTCCGGTGTGGACACCGACCTGTACCGCCCGGATCCCGCCGCGCGCGCCGAGATCCGGCGGAGGTACGGGCTCGGCGACCGGCCGGTGGTCGTGTGCGTGTCACGGCTGGTGCCGCGCAAGGGCCAGGACGTCCTGATCCGCGCGTTGCCGCTGATCCAGCGGTCGGTGCCGGACGCCGCGCTGCTGATCGTCGGCGGCGGGCCGTACCGGAAGACGCTGGAGAGGCTCGCCGACGGCAACCGCGACGTCGTGCTGACCGGCTCGGTGCCGTGGGAGGAGCTGCCCGCGCACTACAACGCCGGTGACGTCTTCGCGATGCCGTGCCGCACCCGAGGTCGTGGCCTCGACGTCGAAGGGCTCGGCATCGTCTACCTGGAGGCCTCGGCGACGGGACTGCCCGTGGTCGCGGGACGGTCCGGCGGCGCCCCGGAGACGGTGCTGAACGGCATCACGGGCAACGTGGTCGACGGCCGTGAGGTCACCGACGTCGCCGACAGGGTCGCCGCCCTGCTCGCCGATCCCGAGATGGCCGCCAAGACGGGGCGCGCCGGCCGGGAGTGGGTGAGCGAGAACTGGCGGTGGGACCAGCTCGCGCACCGCCTCGAAGGCCTCATCGGCTGATACCGACTGATATCCGATATATCAGCACGCCCGATATCCGATGTATCAGTCGAGATCGCGTGCCCGGTTCTCCAACGCGCGCAGGCCCAGCTCGGCGCTGCGTCGCACAGCCTGGTCCGCGGCCGCCCGAGCTTTGGCTTCACCGACGTCGGCGTCACGGGAGAGGTCCCGCCACACCACGGCCAGGCCGATCAACGCCCTGACCTCGCCGGAGCCGTAGCCGATCCGGCGTGCCGTCGTGAGCGCCTGGTCGAACAGCGCGACGGCGTCGTCGAACTCCGACCGGGCTCGCCGGATCTCGCCGAGTGTGATCCGCACCGACGTCGCCACCTGCTGGTCCCCGCCGTCGCCGACCAGCGACAGCGCCCGTGACGCCAGCGACACCGCCGCCTCCGTGTCACCGGAAGCGAGCTCCAGCGCGGCGAGGTTCTCCAGGGCCTCTGCCTCGCCGGCGGGCACGTTGCCGAGCTCCAGCGCACGGTCGAGGTGCGCCCGCGCCTCGTCCGCCCGTCCCCGCAGGCGCAGCGCCATGCCGAGGTACGTGTGGCTGTCGGCGTTCGGTGCCAGATCCAGCGCCTGGGCGAAGTGGTCGACGGCGGCGTCGATCTCGCCGAGCTCCACGGCGAGCTGGCCGAGGTTGTGCAGGCCGATGCTCATGCTGTCCGCCGACCGCAGCATCTCCAGGCACCGGACCAGCGCGTCCTTCGCGGCACCCAGCTCTCCTGACCGGCGGTGCACGAGGCTGAGGTTGTTCAGCACGCTCGCCTCGGCGTCCTTGTCACCCAGCTCCCGGTACAGCTCGATCGCGTGGTCGTGGTGCTCCACCGACCGCGCGTACTCGCCGAGCCGCAGGTACAGGGTGCCGAGGTTCGCGTGCATCGCGGCCTCGGCCGGGCGGTGCGCGGACGCCTGCGCGGCCAGGAGCCCGTGGTGCGCCGTCGCGAGCCACTCGCCGACGTGCTGGCCGATCCACAGGTACCCGCGCAACGCGTCGGCCAGCTGCCACGCCATCGGGGCCGGACCGTGCTCGGCCGCGGCCCGGATGGCGGCGATGAGGTTCGGCCGTTCCGCGTCGAGCCACGCCAGGGCCTCCGCGGGCGTCGAGATCCGCGGCGCCGGGCCGGACGCGGACGTCGGCAGCCGCACGATCCCGGGGTACAGCAGCTCGGCGCAGCGTTCGACGCCGCGCAGGTAGTGGTTCAGCAGCGCCGTCCACGCCACCTCCTGCTCGGCCGGGCTGTCCCACTCCTCGCGCAACGCGGCGGCGTAGCGCACCAGCTCGTCGTGGAACCGGTAGCGCCCCGGTCCGGCGGTGACGACCAGCTTGGCGATCGCGAGCACGGTCAGCAGGCCCTCGGCGTCCACGTCCGCCAGCGCCGAGGCCGCCTCTGGCGTGAAGTCCGGGCCCGGTACCAGGGACAACAGCCGGAACAACCGCTGCGGTGCGGGCGGCAGCGCGGCGTAGGCGAGCTCGATCGGGGAGCCGGAGATCGTCACGTCCCCGCGTCCGGCCAGGTACGCCGCCGCCACCCGCAACGCGAGCGGCAGGTGCCCGCACTGCTGCGCGAGCCCCGCGTGGTCACCGGGTCCGAGCAGCTTCTCGAGCAACGCGGCCGACTCCGCGGGACCGAACACGTCCACCGGCACCGTGCGGGCGCCGTTCATCGCGATCAGTCCCCGCAGGTCGTCCCGCGACGTCACGATCACCCGGCACGACGCCGTGCCCGGCAGCAGCGGCCGCACCTGGTCCGGTGCGGAGGCGTTGTCGAGCACCAGCAGCATCCGCCGGCCCGACAGCAACGACCGCAGCATCGTGCTCTGCTCGTCCGCGTCCGGCGGGATCTCGTCCGGCGGTACCCCCAGCGCCCGCAGGAACCGCGACAGCACGTCGATCTCGTCGGCGGGCGGCCCCAGGGCGTAGCCGCGCAGGTCGACGTAGAGCTGCCCGTCCGGGAACCGGTCCTTCAACAGGTGCGCCGTGTGCACCGCGAGCGTCGTCTTGCCCACTCCCGGCTGCCCCGCCAGCGTCACGATCGGCACCGCACCGCCGGTGATCAGGCCCGAGATCCGTTCCACGTGCCAGGCGCGGCCGGTGAAGTCCGCGATGTCGTCCGGCAGCCGCATCGGCGAGACCTGCGCGCGTTCCGGCTCACGGGAGACCACCGGCGCGGCGAGCTCCGGCGACCCCACGAGGATCGCCTGGTGCAACGACCGCAGCTCCTCCGACGGGTCGATGCCGAGCTGCTCGTCCAGCGTCCGGTCGAGCTGCCGGAACGCCTCCAGCGCCTCCGCCTGCCTGCTGCTGCGGTACAGCGCGAGCATCAGCTGCGCCCAGAACCGTTCGCGCAACGGGTGGTCCCGCGTCAGCGCGAACAGCTCCGGCACCAGGTCCGCGTGGTTGCCCAGCGCGAGCTCGACGTCGATCCGCTGCTCGTGCACGGTCATCAGCAGCTCGGTCAGCCGTGGCGCGTGCTCGGAGTGCAGCGTCTCCGACGGCACGTCCGACAGCACCGGGCCGCGCCACAGCTCCAACGCCTCGGCAAACGCTTTCCGGGCCGCGACCAGGTCTTCCGCGGTGGCGGCGAGACGTCCGCGAGCAGCCGCGTCGGCGAACCTGTGCGCGTCCACGGCCAGGGGGTCGACGCGCATGCGGTAGCCGTCGGCGGCGGTCTGGATCAGCGACGGATCACCCAGCGCCGCCCGCAGCCGCATCACGTACGTCTGCAACGTGCCACGCGTGCGGGCAGGCGGCGCGTGACCCCACACGTGCTCGACCAGTTCTGTCACGGGAACGACGCGGTTCGGCCTCAGCAGCAACGCCGCGAGCAGCGCCCGGTGCTTGCCGGCGCGCAGCACGACCGCCGAACCGTCCAAGCGCACTTCCATCGGGCCGAGCAGCCGGAACTGCGGACCCGAAGCCATTGCCGTCCCCTCGTGCGCACCCGATGATCCCCGTCTACCGGACAGCCTATTAGCGCGCTGTCGCCGAGTGACATCGGCGCGTCAGCGATACGTCAGCGACGTACGGCAATCTTCTTCATGTCCCGGTCGGGGGGCCGGGGCAACAAACTTCTCGGGTTCTGCGGAGTCTCTTCGCGGATCACGATCGCTGGGGGTCGAAAGGCCCAGGAGCTCTCTCAGCTCCTGGGCCTTTCGCGCATCACACCCTCTTACTTCGCGTAGATGGCGTCGATGTCCGACGAGTACGTCGTCGCCACGACCGAACGCTTCAGCTTCAGCGACGGCGTCATCTCGCCACCGGCCTCGGTGAAGTCCACGGGCAGCACCCGGAACTTGCGGATCGCCTCCGCCTTCGACACCGACTTGTTCGCCTCGTCCACCACGGCCTGGATCTCGGCCAGCAGGTCGGCGTCCTCGATCAGGTCGGGCACCTGGGCCGACGCGGGCTTGCCGTGCGACTCCTTCCACGACGGGAAGAACTCCGGGTCGATCGTGATCAGCGCGCCGATGAACGGCTGCTTGTCGCCCACGACCATGCACTGCGAGATCAGGGGGTGCGCCCGGATGCGGTCCTCGAGCTGCGCGGGGGAGACGTTCTTGCCACCGGCGGTGACGATGATCTCCTTCTTGCGGCCCGTGATCTTCAGGAAGCCGTCGCTGTCGAGCTCGCCGATGTCACCGGTGTGGAACCAGCCGTCCTCGAGCGCTTCCTTGGTGGCGGCCTCGTTGTTCCAGTAGCCGGTGAACACGATGTCGCCCTTGATGAGGATCTCGCCGTCCTCGGCGATCCGCACCGACGTGCCCGGCACCGGCAGGCCCACCGTGCCGACCTTCTCCTGGCCCTTGAACGTCACGCACGCCGCCGCGGAGGTCTCGGTGAGGCCGTAGCCCTCGTACACCGGGATGCCCGCGCCGCGGAAGAAGTGCGACAGCCGGTCGCCCAGCGGCGCGCCACCGGACACCGCCGCGATCGCCCGGCCGCCCAGTGCGCCGCGCAGCTTCGCGAACACCAGCTTGTCGAACACCGCGTGCTTGATCCGCAGGCCGAGGCCGGGACCGCCGTTGTCGAGCGCCGTGCTGTACGCGACCGACGTGGCCTCGGCGGCATCGAAGATCTTGCCCTTGCCGCCGGCGTGCGCCTTCTGCTTGGCGCCGTTGTAGACCTTCTCGAACACGCGCGGCACCGCGACGACGAACGTCGGCCGGAACTGGCCGAGGTCCTCGACGAGGTTCTTCACGTCCGCCGTGTGGCCCAGCGTCGCACGCGAGTACACACACGCGAGGTAGAGCGCGCGCGCCAGGATGTGCGCGAGCGGCAGGAACAGCAGCAGTGAGTTGCCCGCCGTCAGGATCTCGGGGAACCGCGACAGCGCCGACCGCACCTCGGACAGCAGGTTGCGGTGCGTCAGCGTGCAGCCCTTGGGGCGGCCCGTGGTGCCGGACGTGTAGACCAGCGTGGCCGTCTGGTCGGCCTTCACCTGCGCGCGGCGCTCGTGCACCTGCTCGTCGGTGATCTCGGCGCCCAGCGCGGTGAGCTCGTCGACCGCGGCCGCCGAACCCTCGATCTGCCACACGTGGCGCAGCTCCGGCAGCTTGCCGACGACCTCGTCGACCAGCGCCCGGTGCGACGACGCCTCGACGAAGACCGCCTTGGCGCCGGAGTCGGACAGGATCCACTCGATCTGGTCCGCCGACGACGTCTCGTAGATCGGCACGACGACGCCGCCCGCCGCCCAGATGGCGAAGTCGAGCAACGACCACTCGTAGCGCGTCTTGGAGACCAGGCCGACCCGGTCGCCCAGCTCGAGACCAGCCGCGACCAGGCCCTTGGCGACAGCCATGACCTGCGCGGCGAAATCACGCGCCGTGATGTCCACCCAGGTGCCGTCGACCTGCCTGCGGAAGCTGACGGCGTTGCCGAAGCGTTCCGCGTTGGCCCACACCATGTCGGTGAGGTTCTCCTCCGGAGCCACTGCGGCGGTGGCGGGGACGCTGAACTCGCGCACGTCAACCTCCGTACGGTGATTTGTTACTGGTGGGGAAACTTAGCGTGTGATTCCGGCGATACAAAGGTTGGTACGCCCTTCCGTTACCTTTTGAGCCCATGGCCAGCGTGGACGTCGTAGACGAGACTTTTCTGGCGGTGCCACCCAGCGTGGTCGCCGCAGCCTTCGCCGCGCCCTCGTCGTGGCGCGGGTTCTGGCCGGATCTGGAGCTCGACGTCTACGCCGACCGCGGTGAAGAGGGGCTGAGGTGGACCGTCGGCGGCGCGCTCGTCGGCACGATGGAGATCTGGCTCGAGCCGATGCTCGACGGCACTGTGCTGCACTACTTCCTCCGCGCTGATCCACCCGCCGGCTCGCTCACACCGCGCGACGCCCGACGTGAGGTGCAACGGCGTCAGCTCGACGCGAAGTCCGTCGCCCTGGGGCTCAAGCTGACTCTGGAGGACGGTCGTCCGCCTGGCTGCCCGCCGCACGGGTGATCTTGCCGATTCGTGAACTAGGTTGGAACCGTGCGGGTTCACGTGGTCTCGGATGTGCACGGCAACGCGGAGGCGCTGGCGCGTGCCGGTGACGGGGCGGACGCGCTCGTCGTGCTCGGCGACCTGATCGACTTCGTCGACTACCACGACCACTCCAAGGGAATCCTCGGGCGCGTCTTCGGGCCCGAGAAGGTCGGGATCTTCGCCGAGCTGCGGCGCGGCACCAGGCGCGCGGACACGGCGAGCTTCATCCGGTCTCTGTGGGACGGTCTCGCGAACGCCCGTTCCGTCGTGGAAGAAGCGGTGCTGGAGCAGTACCACGCGTTGTTCGCCGCGATGTCCGCGCCGACGTACGCGACACCGGGCAATGTGGACAGTCCGCACCTGTGGCCGCAGTTCGCCGGCGACGGGGTGCACGTGCTCGACGGCGAGGCGGCGGAGATCGGCGGGCTGAAGTTCGGTTTCGCGGGTGGCGGGCTGGCGTTGCCCGGTCTGGTCCGCAACCCCAACGCGCCGTGGTTCCCGTACCTGCGCACGGAGGAGGACATGGCGGCCGCGCTGGACCGGATGGGTCAGGTCGACGTGCTGTGCACGCACATCCCGCCGATGGTCGCGGAACTGACGTACGACGTCGTGGCGCGCCGTCCCGAGTGGGGTTCCCGGTCGGCGCTGGACAAGATCGTGCGCGAACGCCCGCGCTGGTCGGTGTTCGGGCACGTGCACCAGCCGTTGGCCCGGAGGGCGCGCGTCGGCTACACCGAGTGCGTCAACGTCGGGCACTTCCAGCGCAGCGGCAAGCCTCACGTCCTCAACTGGTAAAGACGCGAGTAACCTGCCCGTCATGGCCGACGAGTCCACTCAGTCCATCGTCATCGACGCTCCGCCTGAGAAGATCATGGCGATCATCGCGGACTTCCCGTCGTACCCGGACTGGGCGAACGGGATGAAAGAGGTCGAGGTCCTCGACACCCGCGACGACGGCCGTGCCGAGCAGGTGCGGTTCGCGATCGACCAGGGTCCCGTGAAGGACGAGTACACCCTGAAGTACGACTGGGCCCCCGACGGTCTGTCCGTGAAGTGGGAGCTCGTCAAGGGCACCATGCAGAAGGCGCAGCACGGCAGCTACGTGCTGGCGCCGTCCGGCACCGGCACCAAGGTCACCTACACGCTGTCCGTGCAGCTGGTGATCCCGATGATCGGGCTGTTCCGCCGCAAGGCCGAGAAGCTGATCCTCGACACCGCGCTCAAGGAGCTCAAGAAGCGCGCGGAGAAGGCGGCTTGAGCCGGGTCCTGCTCTTCACCGGCAAGGGCGGGGTCGGAAAGACGACGCTGTCGGCCGCCACGGCCGCCTCGCTGGCCGCGCACGGCCGCAAGGCGCTCGTGGTGTCCACCGATCCCGCGCACTCGCTGGGCGACGCGCTCGACGTGCGTCTGTCCGCCGAACCGTCCGAAGTGGATGGATCAGGCGGCTTGTTCGCGTGCCAGATCGATCCCCGGGGTCTCGTCGACGAGGCCTGGGGTGAGCTGCGCGGCCACCTGCGGACCGTGCTGGCGGGCGCGGGCGTCGACGAGCTCGACGCCGAGGAGCTGACCGTGCTGCCGGGCGTCGAGGAGCTCCTCGCGCTCGCGGAGGTGCGGCGGCTCGCGTCGTCCGGACCGTGGGAGGTCGTGGTCGTCGACTGCGGGCCGACCGCGGAGACGTTGCGGCTGCTGTCGTTGCCCGAGGCGTTCGCGGGATATCTCGAACGGCTCTTCCCGACGCACCGGCGCGTGGTGCGCGGGTTGCTGGCGGGGGTCGCGGGGACCGGGACCGTCGAGAAGTGGGACGCGACGGCGGACGCGTTGAGCAGGCTCGCCGAGCGGCTGGACGCGTTGCGCACGATGCTCGCCGACCCGTCGGGGTGCTCGGTGCGGCTCGTGCTGACGCCCGAACGCGTGGTCGCCGCCGAGACGCGGCGGACGCTGACCGCGTTGGCGTTGCAGGGAATCCACGTCGACAGCGTGATCGCGAACCGGCTCGTGCCGTCGCCCGGTGCCGCGCGTGGTGCCGCCGCCACGTGGCTGCGCACCCGCCGGCAGGAGCAGGACGCGGTGCTGGCGGAGCTGACCGGGATCGGTGAGATCCGCACGGTCGACCACCGCGCGTCGGAGCCCGTGGGCGTGCCGGCGCTGCTGGAGGTCGCCGCGCAGCTGTACGGCGACGAGGACCCGTTGCCGAGTGCCGCGGTTCCGGAGTCGTTGCTGGAGGTGTCGGGCAGCGGGCGAGGTCTGGACGCCCGATACTCGCTGCGGATCGCGTTGCCGCTGGCAGATGACACGGAGCTGGACCTCGCGCGCGTGGGCGACGACCTCGCGCTGACCGTCGACGGCAGGCGCCGGCTCGTGGCGCTGCCGTCGTTGTTGAGGCGCTGCATCGTGACCGGCGCCGAAATGGACTCGGGAGGCGTCACGGTGGGGTTCCGCCCGGACCCCTCGCTGTGGCGTTGACGCGGGGCGTTGATCAGGAGCTTGTGATGACCCAGGACAACACCGGCAAGCTCGCCGAGGAGCTGCGGCTGCTCATCGACACCGCCGCCGAGCGCATGCAGCCGTGGTTGCAGCGCGTCGCCGAGGCGGGCGACGGCTCGCACACGCCCGAGACGTGCGGCTGGTGCCCGTTGTGCAACGGCGTCGCGCTGCTGCGCGGCGACCGCTCGGAACTCGCCGCCAAGGCCGCCGAACACGCGGCGGGCCTGGTGGCGGTGCTGCGCGCGGCTCTGCGGGAGCCGGGTGCCCCGCCGCCACCGCCGCCCGCGGGCCCAGCTTCGGACAGTTCTGACGACGTTCCGGACGCGGGCCAGCGCGTACAGCACATCAAGGTAGTCAGGAAGACCGACTAGTGATCACCGCCGGAGTGGACATCGGTGGCACCAGCGTCCGCGCTGGTGTCGTGGACGCGCGCGGCTCGGTGCTGGACACCTCGCGCGCGCCGACCCCGGCGGGCGAGCGCGCGCTGGAAGACGCGATTGTGGCCGCGGTGGAGGAGGTGGCGACCCGGCACGCCGTGAACGCCGTCGGTCTCGCCGTGGCGGGCTTCATCGCCTCGGACCGCCGCACGGTCCGTTTCGCACCCCACCTGGCGTGGCGGCATGCCGACGTGGCCGACCGCATGAGCGACCGCCTGGGCATGCCCGTCGTCCTGGAACACGACGCGAACGCCGCCGCCCTCGCCGAACACCGCTTCGGTGCCGCACGAGGCGCCCGCACGGCCGTGCTGGTCGCCATCGGCACGGGCATCGGCGCCGCGCTTCTGCTGAACGGCGAGGTCTTCCGCGGCGCCCACGGCGTGGCTCCCGAACTGGGACACCTGCGCGTCGTGCCCGACGGCCGCCCTTGCCCGTGCGGCAAGAACGGCTGCTGGGAGCGCTACTGCAGCGGCACGGCCCTCTCGGCCACAGCGGTCGAACTGCTGGCCAAGCACCCCGGCGTGTCGACGGTGCTGGCCCGTGAGGCCGCCGGTGACTCCCGCGCGGTGACCGGACGCCGGGTGGCCGGCGCGGCCCGCGACGGAGACCCGCTGGCCAAGCGCGCGATGGCCGACCTGGCCCGGTGGCTGGGAGAGGGCTTGGCGCTGGTTGCCGACGTCTACGACCCCGAGGTGATCGTCATCGGGGGAGGGGTGTCGGAGTCGGCGCCGCTGTTCCTCGACGACGCCCGCGAGCGCTACGCCTCCGTCGTGACCGGTGCCGGGCACCGGCCGCTGGCGAGGATCCGCACCGCACAGCTCGGCGACGACGCCGGCATCGTGGGCGCGGCGACGCTGGCCCGCGAGATGGCGGCGTCCCTGGCGAAGAACAGCTCGCGCCGCTCCTGATCGCTGACGCCACCTCGCCGGGTTGACGCTTCTCGGCGGGGTATCCCGCGACCATGACGAAGCGTTCCTACGAGCCCGGCGACGAGGTCGAGTGGTCGAGCCACGGCTCGCGCACGCACGGCGAGGTCGTCGGAGAGATCACCAGCGAGACGCACGCCGCCGGTCGCAAGGTGACGGCTTCGGAGGAGGAGCCGCAGTACCGGGTGCGCAGCGCCAAGAGCGGCCGGGACGCCGTCCACAAGCCCGAGGCCCTGCGCCGCCACCACCCTCCATCCACCGACTGACCCGCCGCCCTGCCCACCCCTTTGCAACGACTCTTTTGCGGACGAAGTCCAAAGTCTCATTGCTAAGGTGCAGGTCAGCGGTTGCCAGAAACTGATATATCGGTTCTGCGGGCAATCTGGGGTGTCGCTCAGGGTGCGGTTCGCAGCTTTCCGCGGCTGCGGAACAGCGCGCTGAACGGCCAGCCGACGAACCAGACGACGGCGACTCCGATCCAGCTGCTGGCCGTCGCGTCGTCTTTGGCGGCCATGCCCGCCGTGGCGAGAAACGCGAACAGGAACCAGCCGGTGAACAACGTCCAGGCGATCACGCGGGCCGTGGTCCTCAGCCAGCCGCGTCCCCGCCGCCGCTCGGTCGTCGGCGCCTGGGCCACCGTGTCCACCGCCTCGGCCGTGTCCTCTGGCAGCGGTGGCCGCCAGACCACCACCGACGCGGGCACGCCGGCGTCGATCACCGCGATCGCCCGCGGGTCGACGGCGAAGCGTCTGGTGTTGACGGGAACGACCCAGCCGTCGGCGCCGACCAGCCTGCGCGCGCCGTGCGGCCACGCCTCCATCGCGACGCACTCGTCGTATCGGACCGTGAACGCGCCGTCGGGGAAGATCAGGCTGACACCGGCGTTGCCGATGACGAGGCCCAGTTCGGAGGGCTCGCAGGTGGAGTACCGGCGTCCAGCCACCACCACCGGCGAGTACATCGAGATGTGCGCGAACCCGGCCTCGTCCGCCTCATACCCCGCCGGCAGCTGCAGCAGCGCCGACGCCATCGCCTCGACCGCGACCTCGTGGACGTCCGAGGGGGTCACGGCGTCCGCCTCGGCGAGCAGCTCCTCCACGGTCGAGCACCGCCCGCGGTTGAGGAGATTGGTGGCCGTGGTGACCATTGAGTCCGCTTCGAAGTCGGGATCAGTGAGAGTCGTCCTCAGCTGAGACCTGGCCGCGTTGACGTCGCCCGCGGGAATGTCTCCCGCCTTCATCGCCATCAGCACCTCGATGAAGCCGTCGACCACCACGTCCTGCTTTTCCGGCAGCGTGTCGGCGAGTGCGGTGATGGTCGCGTAGTCGGCGTCGCGCGGCTGGTACGAGGCTGTCGCCAGGTACGACCCGCCGCGCTCCTGCCGCAGCGTCTGGAACAACCGGCGTTCGATGACGGTCGACAGGACGATGGCAGTGGTGGATCGCGGCACGACGGCGTCCATCGACACCTGCCCGTCGTCGCTGTGGAAGTAGGCCGGCAGCAGTGGCGGCATCGATGTCGCGCGCGGCGCGGGGCGGCGGACACCGCCGGGAAGGCGCAGGCGCAGTCCTTTGGGCACGTCGTCACCGGCGATCCACAGCACCGCATTCTCGCGCGTGAACCAGTCCGCGGCCCACTCGACGACCTCCCGCGCCTGCAGCAGGCCGACTCCGAAGTCGTCGCCGTTCGCCAGCCCGTAGCCCTGCGCCCCGTAACGCTTGACCACGTGCTCCCAGTCGGCGGCTTTGCCCCGGCGCGCGGCCTCGGTGCGCACGATCGTCTTCTCGGTCTCGAGCCGGTTGATCGGGAGCGAGGTCAGCGCATCGCACGTGCTCGTCAGGAACGTGCTGACCTCGTCGGCCGACCCCTTCACGTAGAAGTGGGTGTTGACCATCTCGGTTCTGCCGTTGGCGTGGTAGTCCGGCAGCGCGAACCCGCTGAGCGCCAGGTGTTCGACGACATGGGTGATGCCCGAGGTGGAGAGTGTTTCGTCGGCCATGCCGACGCGGAAGACCAGGCCCGCCCTCATCGGGCCGCGAGCCGGTGCGATCACGGTGGGCACGCCGTCCACCTCGGTGTGTCGGATCATGGTCCCTGCCCCAGGTCAGTGCGGTTGATGCGTCCAACGTGACCGGCGGCGTGATCGACCACCATCCCCGCGGGTCAGTATTGGCCGATCGGCCGACAACAACCTGTCTCGTCGGGGGACAAAGAGCCCCGAACGCACCGAAGCCCGCCGCACCTGGGGTGCGGCGGGCTTGCGTGGGGTGAGGCGTCGCGGCGGGCGTGTCGGGGTCTGTTCGCCGGCCGCGAACACCCGGCTCGAACGGCCGGGAACTAGCGGCCGAGCAGGCGCAGGATGCGCGGGCGGCGACGCTTGGCGCGCTCCGCGTCCTTCTTGCCCAGGGTCGCCATGGCGCGGGCCATCATCAGGTGCTGCATCTGGTCCATGCCGACACCGTAGGCATGACCGAATCGTTATCTGAAGGTTTGAGTGGCCGTTATCACGCCGTTACCAACCGGGACGTGACGTGTCACACCTGGGCGCCGTCGTCCCATCCGGAGTCCGGCGGAGGGGTGTTGCGCATGCGCAGGATCAGCCAGCCGACACCCGCGCAGAGCGCGACGAGGGACAGCGGAGTGCCGATGCGCGGCTGCAGTCCGAAGAGGCCCGGAGCGACCAGCAGGACGATGCCCAGCACGAACAGGCCGAGCGCGGCGAGGGTGGACGCGCGCAGCACCGGGAACGGCGGCGGCTCCGGCGGGACGTAGTGGTCCTCGTCGTCCCGATCTCGGCGTTCGGGCTCTTCGTCGAGTTCCTGGGCCGTGTCGTCGGGAATCTGGTCGCGTGCGCCGGAGTCGTCGTGCAGGCTGCTGTGCACACCTTGTGGGCTCGCCTCGTCGAGGTCGAGCCAGTCCTTGCCGACCCCGTCCCGTTCGAGACCCGCGACGATCTCGGCAAAGAGCTCGTCGACGTTCTCGGGGCCGTCGGTCGAGTCGCGCCGGGCGTTCATCCAGAGCCTCTCCATGTGCCGCAACCCTCTGACCCCTCATCGTTGCACGGGGCGGATGTGTTGCGGGTTACGGCAGTCGGCTCAGTCTGGCCGTGACGCACCAACCAGGGATTCGTTGTGTGAGATGCGGTCGGCTCCGTAGGCTGGTTGCCGGGATCAAGGTTCGGTGTCTAGGGAGGCGCTTCCCGCTGTGCTGTACTGGATCATGAAGCACGTCCTCCTGGGACCGATTCTCCGGCTGTTCTTCCAGCCGAAGATCATCGAGGGCGCCGAGAACATCCCCAAGGAGGGCGGCGCGATCCTGGCGAGCAACCACCTCGCCGTCTCCGACTCGTTCTTCCTGCCGCTGATGCTGTCCCGGCGGGTCACCTTCCCCGCCAAGATCGAGTACTTCACCGGCACGGGGCTCAAGGGCAGGCTGCAGAAGTGGTTCTTCTCCGGCGTCGGCCAGGTGCCGATCGACCGGTCCAGCGCGTCCGCCGCGCAAGGTGCGCTCGACACCGGCGTGCGGATCGTGCGCGAGGGCAAGTTGCTCGGCATCTACCCGGAGGGCACGCGTTCGCCTGACGGCCGCCTGTACAAGGGCAAGGTCGGTGTCGCGTGGATCGCGCTGGAGTCCGGCGCGCCCGTGATCCCGGTGGCGATGTTCGGCACGGACAAGGCGAACCCCATCGGCTCGAAGATGTGGAAGCCGTACCCGATCCGCATCAAGATCGGCAAGCCGCTCGACTTCTCCCGCTACGAGGGCCTGTCCGGCGACAGGTTCGTGCTCCGCTCGATCACCGACGAGATCATGTACGCGTTGATGGAGCTGTCGGACCAGGAGTACGTCGACGTCTACGCGGCGAAGGCGAAGGAACAGTCAACGAGCGTGCCCGAGCAGGGCAAGGCCGCCGACCGGGTGCCCGAGACGAAGGCGGGCTGACCGCACCCCCTAGGGTGTCGCGGTGCGGTTCTTCTACGACTGTGAGTTCATCGAGGACGGGGTGACGATCGACCTCGTGTCGATCGGTGTGGTCGACGAGGAAGGCCGCGAGTTCTACGCCGTGTCCACCGAGTTCGATCCCGAGCGCGCGGGACCGTGGGTGCGGCAGAACGTCCTCAACCAGCTGCCCTTGCCGTCCGACAAGGCGTGGCGCAGCAGGGCGCGCATCCGCGAGGACCTGCTCGACTTCCTCGGCGCCCGCAACGCCGCCCGCGACGAGGTGGAGCTGTGGGCCTGGTTCGCCGCCTACGACCACGTCGCGCTGGCGCAGCTGTGGGGCGCGATGCCCGCGTTGCCGCGTGCCCTGCCCCGGTTCACCCGGGACCTGCGCCAGCGTTGGGACGACGTCGGTCGCCCCAAGCTCCCGGCCCCGCCGGTCGACGCGCACGACGCCCTCGCCGACGCGCGCCACAACCTCGCGCGGTGGAAGGTGATCGAGGAACACCGCCGGAAAACCGGTTTTCCCGTCCGGTAAGTGAGACCCGCGTTGCTGCACCGATACAGCTCGTGAAAGTCTGAGTGACACAGAACACGAGAGATTGGGCAAGCAGATGCGCATCGGTGTGCTCACTGGCGGTGGTGACTGCCCCGGTCTGAACGCCGTGATCCGGGCCGTGGTCCGCAAGGGCATCAAGGCACACGGCTGGGAGATCGTCGGGTTCCGCAACGGGTGGCAGGGACCGATCGAGAACCTCACCAAGCCGATCGGCCTCGCGGACGTCGAGGACATCCTCACCCGCGGTGGCACCATCCTGGGCTCGTCGCGCACGAACCCGTACAAGGTCGAGGGCGGTGTCGACCGCATCCGCGAGGTCATCGCGGAGAACCAGATCGACGCGCTGATCGCCATCGGCGGCGAGGACACCCTCGGTGTCGCCAAGCGCCTGACCGATGACGGCATCGGCGTCGTCGGTGTGCCGAAGACGATCGACAACGACCTCGGCGCCACGGACTACACGTTCGGCTTCGACACGGCCGTGCACATCGCGACCGAGGCCATCGACCGCCTCCGCACCACGGCCGAGTCGCACCACCGTGCGCTCGTCGTCGAGGTCATGGGCCGGCACGCGGGCTGGATCGCGCTGCACTCGGGTCTCGCGGGTGGCGCGAACGTCATCCTCGTCCCGGAGCGCCCCTTCAGCGTCGACAAGGTCGTCGAGTGGGTCGAGCGCCGCTTCGAGCGCGAGTTCGCGCCGATCATCGTCGTCGCCGAGGGCGCGATGCCCGAGGGTGGCGCCGAGGTGCTGCACTCCGGCGAGCGCGACGCCTTCGGCCACGTGCGCCTCGGTGGCGTCGGCCAGTGGCTCGCGGAGGAGATCGCCGACCGGACGGGCAAGGAGTCCCGCGCGGCGGTCCTCGGCCACATCCAGCGCGGTGGCACGCCGACCGCGTACGACCGCGTGCTCGCGACCCGCTTCGGCCTCAACGCCGTCGACGCCGTCGCCGATGGCGACTTCGGTGTGATGGTCGCGCTGCGCGGCACCGAGATCGTGCGCGTGAAGCTGTCCGAGGCGACGGCCGAGCTCAAGACGGTTCCGACCGAGCGTTACGAAGAGGCCGAGGTCTTCTTCGGCGCTTGATATATCGGATACTGGATCGCTGAATGCCGGGTGTCGCACTGTCGACGCCCGGCATTTCGCTTGTATGCCGACCTTGAGCCTGCTGGGCAGCCAGCAGGCTCTTGATGGCCTCTACGGCGTCGTCAACATCGCCGCACATGACCGCCGAGCCGCCTCGATCGCGCGGTGCAACATGCACCGATATATCAGTTATGCAAAAGACGTTTGCGGACGTCCGCAAACGTCTTTTGCACAAGGGTCGATCAGTGCAGGTCAGAAGGCTTTCACGTCGAGGTAGGCGCCGAACGTGCCGAGCCAGTGGTCGGCCATGTACCCGTGCCCGCCGAACACGTACGTCCACCCTGCCTCGCGATGCGCCGCGGAAGCCGTCCGCGCCAGTCCGGTGTACCGGTGCCCGTCCGGCAGCGAGTCCGCGATCGCCTCCCAGTTCCAGGCACGCGACAAGGCGAGCCCCGCCAGGTGCGAGCCGTAGGGGTCGCTCGGGTCGTCGACCGGAAACGGCTCGCGCAGCACGCGCCACCGTTCCGACTCGAGGTCCGGCAGGTACGCGTCGAGCCAGTCGCCGAACTCCGCGGTGCCCAGCGCGCGCCGCATCAGGTCGGCCGTCGTCAGCGCCGGGGAGAGAAAGTCCGCGGCGTCCGGTTCGAAGCCGCCGTACCCTGCCTCGTCCCGATGCCACCGCAGTGCCGCGGCGGTACACGCCTCGACCAGCTCGGTGTCCCCGTTCGCCTGGGCGGCATCGAACACCAGGCCGGTCGCGAACGCCGTGTTGCTGTGCGTGCCCGTCCGGATCGGCAGCCGCGCCGCCGAGATCCACTCCAGCCACCGGTCGCGCAGCACGTCCGCGATCGGTGCCACCGACCACGGCAGGTCCGAGCTCCTCAGTTCCGCGTCGAGCAGCAGCAGCCACGCCCACCCGTACGGCCGCTCCCAGTACCGCCCCGTGGGCGAGGCGAAGAAGGCGGCTTCGGTGGCGCAGTTGTCGTGCGTGATGAGTTTGTCCAGCGCGTCACGGGCCGCGTCGGCCCCCGAGAGCGCAGGTCGCAGCCGCAGCAGCCGCACGGCCAGCCACGTCTGGTGCACGCACGAGTGCCAGTCGAACGACCCGGCGAACACCGGGTGCAGCACCCGCTGGGGCACGAGCCGGTGATCGCCGTCGATCACGTGCGTCCAGTGCACCGGGTGGTCGCGTTGGATGTTGTCGATCGCGATGGCCAGCAGCCGGGTCGCGGTGCTGTCATCCAATCGGGTGGCGTTCATGGCCCACATCATGCAGGGCCGCGTCTCAATAGGGCAGAGGCGGATAGTTGACACGTAACAGACTTCACGCGTGCCGGACGAGGCGCAGGCCAACGGCCCGTTGACAGCTGACAGGCCCGGCCGGGTCTCTCAGTGTGGAACAACTAAGCTGAGCAGCGTGAACTGGACCGTGGACGTGCCCATCGACACGCTTCCCGAGCTTCCGCCGCTGCCTCCCGAGATGCGCAAGCGCCTGGACGACGCCCTGTCGCGCCCGGCTGCCCAGCAGCCCGAATGGCCCGACGCCGAACAGGTGCGTCGCGTGCGGACCGTGCTCGAGAGCGTGCCGCCGATCACCGTGCCCGCCGAGATCGACCGGCTGCACACGCAACTGGCGCAGGTCGCGAACGGGCAGGCGTTTCTTCTGCAGGGCGGTGACTGCGCCGAGACGTTCGCGGACAACACCGAGCCGCACATCCGCGCGAACATCCGGACCCTGCTGCAAATGGCCGTGGTGCTGACCTACGGCGCGAGCCTGCCGGTGGTGAAGGTCGGCCGCATCGCCGGCCAGTACGCCAAGCCGCGTTCGTCGAACATCGACGCCCTCGGCCTGCCGTCCTACCGCGGCGACATCATCAACTCCCTGGTCGCCACGCCCGAGGCCAGGATCCCCGACCCCGGCCGCATGATCCGCGCCTACGCCAACGCCGGCGCGGCCATGAACCTGCTGCGGGCGCTCACCGGCGCGGGTCTCGCCGACCTGCACCGCGTGCACGACTGGAACAGGGACTTCGTGCGCACCTCGCCCGCCGGCGAGCGCTACGAGGCCCTGGCCGGCGAGATCGACCGCGGCCTGCGGTTCATGTCGGCGTGCGGCGTCAACGACCAGTCGCTGCACGGCACGGAGATCTTCGCCTCGCACGAGGCGCTGCTGCTGGACTACGAGCGCGCGCTGCTCCGCCTGGACACCACCGGTGACCAGCCGAAGCTGTACGACCTGTCGTCGCACTTCGTGTGGATCGGTGAGCGCACCCGCCAGCTCGACGGCGCGCACATCGCGTTCGCGGAGATGCTCGCGAACCCGATCGGTCTCAAGATCGGCCCGACGACGTCGCCGGAGATGGCTGTCGAGTACGTCGAGCGTCTCGACCCGCGCAACGAGCCGGGCCGTCTGACGCTCATCTCGCGCATGGGCAACCAGAAGGTGCGCGACGTGCTCCCCGCGATCGTCGAGAAGGTCGAGGCGAGCGGCCACAAGGTCATCTGGCAGTGCGACCCGATGCACGGCAACACGCACGAGTCGAGCACCGGCTACAAGACCCGGCACTTCGACCGGATCGTCGACGAGGTCCAGGGCTTCTTCGAGGTGCACCGGCGCCTGGGCACGCACCCCGGCGGCATCCACATCGAGCTCACGGGTGAGGACGTCACCGAGTGCCTCGGCGGCGCCCAGGAGATCTCCGACGACGACCTCGCCGGCCGCTACGAGACGGCGTGCGACCCGCGCCTGAACACGCAGCAGTCGCTCGAGCTCGCGTTCCTCGTCGCCGAGATGCTGCGGTCCTGACGGGTTTCCTGAAGACGAGCTGAAGAACGAAGGGCCCCGCGTCGAGAACGCGGGGCCCTTCGCTTTTACCTGGTCAGAGACCGACGATCGTGATCTCGGTACCGCGCTTCACTCGGGTGCGCGGCGGGATCGACTGGTTCACGACGGTCGCGTTGTTGCTCTTGTTGAACTCGACCTTCACCCTCAGGCCGGCCCGTTCGAGCTCCTCCTTGGCCTCGCGCACCTTCTGCCGGGTCACGTCGGGAACCTCGACCTCGCGGTTGTTCTGGAAGAACACGGTGACGCGCTTGTTGCCCGCCCCCTCCAGCACCGTGCCCGCGGGCGGATCCGTCCGCGCCACGCGCGACTGGTCGTTCTCAGCGGCGTCGTCACCGGTGGCCTCGACCGGCTCCAGGCCGGCGCGCTGCAGCTCCGCGAACGCCTCGTCCTTCGTCTTGCCCGCGACGTTCGGCACCGGCGTGCGCGGCGACGGCCCCTTGCTGAGCACGAGGATCACCGGGCTGTCGATGTTGAGTGCCGTACCGGCGCGCGGTTCCAGAGCCACGACCTTGCCGATCGGCACCGTGTCGTGGAACGCGTCCTTCGAGGGGTCCTTGGCCGCTTTCAGGCCCGCTGCCTCGATGTCCTTGGTGGCGACGTCCACCTCGGTACCGACGTTGACGAACGGCACCACCGGCTTGCCTCGCGAGACGACGAGTTTCACGGGCTCGCCCTTGCGCAGCTCGGAACCCTCACCGGGTTCGGTGCGCAGGACCTGACCGTTCGGCACGTCGTTCGACGGCACCTTCTCGTACAGCGTCGTGAGACCGGCGTTGCGCACCAACTGTGCCGCGTTCTGCTCGGTCTGCCCGACCACCGCGGGCACCGCCGTCCAGCGGCCCGCGCCGAGGTACCAGGAGAACAGGCCGACGATCAACGCCAGCACCGCGACGACGGAACCCCAGATGATGAAGAGCTTCTTGCGGCGCTTGCGCTCCGCCTCGACCGGGTCGACCTTCGGCTTCCTCTGCACGGGACGGCGTCTGGGCTGCTCCGGCCGTTGCATCGCCCGCGTGCCGGCGATGCCCGGCGGCGGCGTCGGCGGGCCGGTCTGCACCGTGGTCATGGCTCCCGACATCGGTGAGGACATCGGCGGCGGCGGCACGACGGGCCTGGTCGCCTCCGCGATCGACGGGGGAGTGGCGCCGACCGACACGGGAACCGGCCGCATGACGACCGTCCTGTCGTTCTCGGGCGCCGAACCGGGAACGGGCACCGGCTGCGGCGTCAGCCCCAGTTCCGCGCCAACGCGCTCCAGCTCGATGAGGAACGCCTCGGCGTTCGCGGGTCGCAGTGACGGGTCGCGCCGCGTCGCCTTGCGCACCAGCGTGTCGAGCGCCAGCGGGATCTCCGGGATCGACGGGACGTCCGAGTTCACGTGCTGGTACGCCACGGAGATGGGCGTCTCGCCGCGATAGGGCGCCTGACCCGCCAGCATCTCGTAGAGCACGATCCCGGCCGAGTAGACGTCACTGCGCGCGTCCGCCGCCCCGGTCTCCACCTGTTCGGGTGACAGGTAGGCGACGGTGCCCAGGATCTCGCTGTCGCTCGTGACGCCGTTCTCCGCGATCGCACGGGCGAGTCCGAAGTCCGCGACCTTCACTTGGCCACCAGGCCCGATCAGCACGTTCTCCGGCTTGACGTCGCGGTGCACCAGCCCGGCCCGATGCGCGGCGCCCAACGCCGACAGCACCGGCCCGAGGACGCTCAACGCGACGGCGGGAGCGAGCTTGCCGCGCTGGTTCAGCAGGTCACGGAGGTTGCCACCGTCGATCAGCTCCATCACCAGGTACACCTGGTCACCGTCGACGCCCTGGTCGTGCACGGACACCACGGCCGGGTGATGCAACTGCGCGGCCGCGCGTGCTTCCCGTTCGAAGCGCGCGACGAAAGCGGGGTCGGCGGTCAGGTGCGGATCCATCACCTTGACGGCCACATCGCGATCGAGGCGAGTGTCGCGACCTCGATAGACGGTGGACATGCCACCGCGCGCGAGCACGGCGTCCACCCGGTACCGCTGCTCGAGCAGTCCACCCATCACGTTCGAAACCGACCTCTCCACAGTGCGAGATGGTAAAGCTCAGGATGACCCGGTTGGCGGAAGGGCGTTCCCAGTTCGGTTATGGCATCGTGACCCCCGTGAGTGCGATTCCTGCCGCTGCGGATGTACTGGCTGCCGACCTGGAGGTTCTTCCTCTCCCGGAGGTGGCGGCCCGAATGGGACTGCCGGTCACCCGGGTCCACCAACTGCTGCGCGACGGGCAACTGCTCGCCGAGCGGCGGGACGGCGTTCTCGTCGTTCCCGAAGCGTTTCTCGCCGCCGGAGGTGTGGTGAAGGGTCTGCCCGGCACCATCACGGTGCTGCGCGACCAGGGCTTCTCCACGGACGAGATTCTGCGCTGGCTCTTCACGGAGGACGAGAGCCTCCCTGGCACTCCGATCGAAGCATTGCGCGGAGACCGTGGGCGTGAGGTAAAGCGACGCGCGCAAGCCATGGGCTTCTAGTTCACCCGATACAGCGGTTCCAGGCGTCTCCGCAGGCGAGAGACGCCTGGAACCCCTGAACTGGTGGGCATGATCATCAAGACTCTGCTCGCCGGCGTCACCGCCGTCGGGCTGCTCCTCTCGCCGGTCGCAGCCACTGCCGCGCCGGCCGTGCACGCCAAGCCGACGACGCTGGAGCTCGACGCGGGCGGCGCCAAGGTCAAGGTCAAGAAGGGCAACCAGCTCCAGATCAAGGGCAAGCTCGGCGCCCAGGGCGGCGAGCGTCAGCTCACGCTGGGTCTCGACGTGTTCGCCCAGGTCCGGGTGGGTGCGTCGACGTGGACGAACATCTACACCAGGTCGTGCGCCCCGAACTCGACGTTCACCGCGAAGCTGACCATCGACGCGTCCGCGGACCTGCGCCTGTACTTCCCCGGCACGAGCGTCTACGCCTCCGCGACGTCCAACATCGTCGGAGTTGTCGTGATCTAAGGCGGGGCTCATCTCGCCATCGCACGTGCGAGCAGTGCCCGGCCGGCGCCGGGCACTGCCACCGCGAGACGTCGCGAACCCGACACCGCCACCCGCCGCCACAGCACCTCCGGACCTATGAGTCCGAGGATGTCGCGATACAGGGTGAAGGCGGTCTGCACACAAGCCCTCGACGAGGGCGACAGCATCGCAATCCCCGGCTCAGCTGACTGATATATCGCATACGAGTGTGCGACGAGGTCGTCGAGCGCCCTTTGCAACCGCACGTTTGCGCGCCGATGACGACGACACCATTGCAAAAGGTCGAGGTCGACGCCGTGCGCGCCGAGGACGTCCTGCGGCAGGTAGACCCGGCCGCGGTCGAGGTCCTCGCCGACGTCGCGCAGGAAGTTCGTCAGCTGGAACGCCACCCCGAGCCGTGCCGCGTACGGTTCGGCCTCGTCGCGGGGGACGACGGTGCCGAGCACCGGCAGCATCTGCAGGCCGATGACCTCCGCCGAGCCGCGCATGTAGACGCCGAGCGCGTCGAGGTCGGCGTACTCGGTGACGTCGAGGTCCATCCGCATCGACGCGAGGAAGTCCGTGAACAGCGACCGGTCGATGTCGTAGCGCCGCGTCGTGTCCGCCAGCGCGTGCAGGAGCGGGTTCGACGGGGCCTTCTCGAGGAGTCGTTCCAGCCGGTCGAGCTCACCCGCCCTGTCCTCGACCCCGGCCGCGTCGACGATCTCGTCGGCCCAGCGGGCGAACGCGTACAGCGCGTGCACCGCCGGCCGTTGCTCGGGGCGCAACAGCGTCGTCGCCAGGAAGAACGTCTTGCCGTACCGGGCGTTCACCCGGCGGCAGACGGCATAGGCTTCGCCCAGTTTCACGGGGTCGAGCCTCACTCGTGGCGGCTGGACAGGCCGAACGGGTCCGGCTTCACCAGCGACCGCGCCGCGAGCGCCGACACCACCAGCGCGAAGAACAGGTAGCCCCACGAGTACAGCGCCGTGTCGCCGTTCGGGAACGTGACCAGCAGCAGGAACACCGACGCGACCGTCATCGCGACGAGCGCGCCCGTGCTCCACGCGAACCCGGCGGCGAGCGCCAGCGGCCAGCTGAAGTACCACGGCAGCGTCGCCGGGGACAGCAGCGCCACGGCCAGCATCGTCAGCGCGCCGCGCTTGATGGTGTCGCGCACCTCACCGTCGCGGGCCGTCCACCACTGCGTGTACGCGATCCAGATCAGCACCACCGAGCCGAGCGCCCGCGCGACGCCGATGAAGATGCCGCCGTCGACGTAGACGAACCAGTTGACGACCATGCGCACGAAGTCGCCGACCGCGCTCGGGATCGACAGCCAGTTGATGATCATCGACGAGCTGCGCAGCGCGGGGATCCAGCCGAGGGTCACCCCGGCGATCAATGTGCACACGACGAACGTCCCGAGGAACGCCGCCAGGCCGGGCAGCAGAGCCTTGCGGAACTGGGTCCGCTTGTCGCCCTCGAGCCGGGCCGCCCAGATCCAGACGAGGAACGGCACGATCACGACCGCCGTCGCCTTCACCGAGAACGCCAGGGCGAGCAGCACGAAGCCGAGCACGTGCCTGTGGTCGAGGACGAGCAGCACACCGGCCGCCATCAGCCCGATCATCAGCAGGTCGTTGTGCGCTCCGCCGACCAGGTGGATCAGCAGCAGCGGGTTCGCCGCCACGAGCCACAGCGCGACCGCGGACTTGCCGCCCAGGTGCCGGCTCAGACCCGGCAGCGCCCAGCACAGCAGCACCAGCCCGCCCGCGAGCGAAAGCCGCATGGCGACGACGCCGAGGATGACGCTCGCGTCCGTCGCCCACACGATCGCCTTGGCGACGAGGATGAAGAGCGGTCCGTACGGTGCGGGCGTGTGCTGCCAGACCCAGCTGACGTTCTCGCTGAGGGTGCTCTGCAGCACGGCGGGCCCGACCGTGTAGGGGTCGTAGCCGCTCAGCGCGAGCTGGCCCTGCGCCAGGTAGCTGTAGATGTCCTTGCTGAACAACGGCGGAGCGAAGAGCAGTGGCAACGTCCACACCGTCACCGCGACCAGGACCGCGAAGTCGCCGATCTCGCCCCACCGCACGAGCCTGCCCAGGCGCACCCACGCCCAGATCACGAGGCCCAGGCCGAGGTACAGGACCATGCTCGCGAGGTCGCGGCCGTGGCCGTAGCGCAGCCAGCTCAGACCGACCTGGATGAGCAACGGGTCGCGCTCGAGGATCGCGCCCGCCCCCATGCCGCCGAGCGCGACCAGTGCGACGCCGAGAAGGCCGAGCATGGTCGTGCGGATGGGGATGGCGTAAGTGTTCGTGCGCACGACTGGTTGAAGCTCCTGTGGAGTGACCTCGGAGCTCGTGCGGGGGAGGGACGGAGTTGCTGCCATCGCCCGAACATCGTTGCACAAGGCGCGGAAGCGTCAGCAGGCAACGGCCCCACTGGTCACGAGGAGTTAATCAACTCTCAGAAACCGTGCCGCCGGCCCAGGGACATCCCTGGGACATCCCTGGGGTCATGATCGACTTCAGAAGGTCCGCTTCGTGGAGCTGATCGCGAGGTCGGCCAGCTTGGTGGCGGCCGGCTCGGCCACGGGAGCCGCGTCGAGGGCGGCCAGCGCGCTCTTCGTCAGCTCCTCGATGCGCTCCTCGACGGCGTCGACGGCGCCGACCTTCACCAGCGTGCGGCGGACCTCCTCGACCGTGTCGAGCTCGAGATCCGGCTTGCCCAGAGCAATATCCAATATATCGGCGCCGAACTGCATACCGAGTGCGACGAGCAGCGTGCGCTTGCCCTCGGCGAGGTCGTCGCCCGCGGGCTTGCCGGTGATCTCGGGGTCGCCGAACACGCCGAGCAGGTCGTCGCGCAGCTGGAACGCGACGCCGATGTCGGCGCCGAACGCCCGTAGCCCGTCGATCAGCTCGGGCGAGCCGCCCGCCATCGCCGCGCCCATGTGCAACGGCCGTTCGACGGTGTACGCGGCGGTCTTGAGCCGGTCGATCCGCAGCGCCGCGTCCGGGGAGGAGTCACCCCGCGCCTGCGTCAGCACGTCGAGGTACTGACCCGCCAGCATCTCGGTGCGCATGTCCCGCCACGGTTCGCTCATCCGGCGCAGCACCTCGGGCGGCAGCCCGGCGGCGAAGAGCATGTCGTCCGCCCACGCCAGCGCGATGTCGCCGATCAGGACGGCCGCCGACATGCCGAACCGCTCCGACGAACCGAGCCAGCCCTGCTCGCGGTGCCGCGCGCCGAACGCGATGTGCACGGTCGGCTTGCCCCGGCGCACCGAGGAGGCGTCCATCAGGTCGTCGTGGATGAGCGCGCACGCCTGGATCAGCTCCAGCGAGCTGACCGCCGTGAGCACCTCGTCCGCGAGCTCGCCGTCGGGATCACCGCCCGCGGCGCGCCAGCCCCACCACGCGTAGGTCGGGCGGATGCGCTTGCCACCGCCCAGCACGAAACCGGAGAGCGCGTCCACCGCGCTCGCGAAGCTCGGGTCCATCGCCTCGCCGGACGCGCGCCGGGAGGCCAGGTACGTGGTCAACGCTTCTTCGACGTGCTGGGGCAGGGCAACATCGATGGGGTGGTGGGACACACCTCCATGGTCCGCTGTGTCCCGGACCACCCGCATGGCGGGGCCCGCGTACCACATCGTGAGCGGAGGTCTCACCCATCGGAAATACCACTAGGGTTGGTCGCATGACGTCGGTGGTCGAGCGGCTCCAAGGGGAGTCACCCAAGTTCTCGGTGGAGTTCCTGCCACCGCGGGACGCCGAGGACGAGAAGATCCTCTGGAAGGCGGTCCGCGAACTGGAGGGCCTCGACCCGGCGTTCGTGTCGATCACCTACGGCGCCGGCGGGTCGCGGCGGGACCGCACGATCCGCGCCACCGGCCGCATCGCGCAGGAGACGACGCTGCTGCCGGTCGCGCACCTGACCGCCGTCGACCACTCGGTGGCCGAGCTGCGCAACGTGATCGGCTGGTACGCGGCGATCGGCGTGCGCAACGTCCTCGCGCTGCGCGGCGACCCACCGGGCGACCCGATGGGCGAGTGGGTCGCGCACCCGGAAGGCCTCAACTACGCCGACGAGCTGGTGCGGCTGGTCCGCGAGCTCGGCGACTTCTGCGTGGGCGTGGCGGCGTTCCCGTACGGGCACCCGCGCTCGGGCGACCTCGACACCGACCTGAAGTTCCTGCTGCGCAAGCTCAACGCGGGCGCGGACTACGCGGTGGCGCAGCTGTTCCACGAGCCTGAGCCGTTCCTGCGGATGCGCGACCGGGTGGCGGCCGCGGGCTGCTCCGCGGCGATCCTGCCCGGGATCATGCCGATGCTGTCCCCGCGCGGCCTGTCCAAGATCGTGGAGCTGTCCGGCGCCGACCTGCCGGTGGAGATCTCGCGCAGGCTGGAGCCGTACGCCGACGACGTCGCGGGGTTCCGCGCGACCGGCATCGACATCGCGACCGAGATGTGCCAGCGGTTGCTCGACGAGGGCGTGCCCGCGCTGCACTTCTACACGATGAACAGGGCGAAGGCGACGCGGGAAGTGCTGGGGCGCCTGGGTTTGGTGGCTCGCGCCTAGACGTTCACGTTCCGCTTGTGGGCGATGAGCGCGAGGACGACCACGATCAGCGCGGCACCGCCGGTGAGGCCGGCGACGAGCAGCGCCCAGCCCAGGAACGAACTGGAGTTCTCGCCCGCGTACTGCACGGTGGCCTGGAGCATCGACGCCTGACCGGGTTTCGGAGACCACGCGATGGTGTTGTTCTCCTCCTCGCGGCCGTTGGTGTTCACGATCTTGCCGGGGAAGCTCACCTTCACCTGGATGTCCGCGCGTTCCACGGGCACCTGCGTCAGGTCGACAGACCCCGAGAGCGTGACAAGATCACCCGACCGGCGGAAGTTCATGCTGTACCGGCTGTTCGACGAGCTCGTCGCCATCGACAGCGTGCGCATCTCGTCGAACGACAGACCGTTGAAGAACAACTGCGTGCCCGCGTACGACTCCACGCGGTACGGCTTGGTGGTAACGCGGCTCGCGAGCTCCGCCGGAACCTTGAGCTGGGGGCCGGGATCGTTGTCCTGCGTGGGCGGCGTGGCCGCGACGATCTCACCCGAGATGCGGTCGTCGTCCGACACGGCCATGGCCGCGTACACGCGAACGCACCCGCTCAGCGAAAACAGGGTGAGCAGCAGGAAGACCGGCACCAGCAGTGCCCGGGATCGACGCACGGCGGACATCCTGCCAGCACGACCCAAACGACGCAGTTCCCCTCCGTTGGTCGTGAGCTTGACTAACTACCTTTTGGCGTCGAGGGGCGCGAGGTAGCGTCTCGGCACATGCCATCCGTGCACGACATCAGCAACAAGTTCGTCAGCGACTACGTGGCGCTGGACCCGATCACCGCCACCAGCCTGGGCTTCGCGGGGTCCGATGACCAGCTGACGGACCTCTCGCCGGAAGGGCACGCGGCGCGCGACGAACTCGCCGTCCGCGCGCTCGCCGACATCGCGGCGGCCCAACCGGCGGATGCCTCGGAAGAAGCGGCGCGAGCCGTTTTCCTGGAACGAACGGGTCTCGAGCACGAGCTCTACGAAGCCGGCGTCACCGAGTCCTCCCTCAACGTCATCGCGAGCCCGATCCAGTCCGTGCGCGACATCTTCGACCAGATGCCGGCCGACACGCCGGAACAGTGGGCCACGATCGGACGTCGTCTCTCGGCCGTGCCCGCCGCTCTGGACGGACTGCGCGCCTCTCTCTCGCACGCTGCTTCGCGCGGACAGGTCTCGGCGCTGCGCCAGGTGACCAAGGTGGCCGAGCAGTGCGACGTGTGGGCGTCGACGTTCTTCACCTCGTTCGTCGCGTCGGCCGACGTCGACGGCTCGGTGCGATCGACGCTCGACGCCGGTGCCGCCGCCGCGTCGTCCGCCTACGCCGACTTCGCTTCGTTCCTGCGCACGTCACTGGCCCCGAAGGCGCCGGAGAAGGACGCCGTCGGCGAGGAGCGGTACCGCCTCGGTTCGCGTTACTTCACCGGGTCGCGGCTCGACCTGGCCGAGGCCTACGCGTGGGGCTGGGAGGAGTTCCTCGGCATCGAGGCCGAGATGAAGGAGGTCGCGGCGCGGCTGAAGCCCGGTGCGTCGCTGGCGGAGACCGCGGCGTTCCTCGACGAGCACCCGCGCTACCAGGTCCACGGCCAGGACGGCTTGAGGGCGTGGATGCAGGAACTGTCCGACAAGGCCCTGCTCGACCTGCGCGACGTGCACTTCGACCTGCCCGACGCGCTGATGAACCTCGAGTGCAGGATCGCACCGCCCGGCGGCGGCGTCGGCGCCTACTACACGCCGCCGACGGCCGACTTCTCCCGTCCCGGCCGCATGTGGTGGTCGATCGCCGAGGGCAAGACGGTGTTCCCGACGTGGCGCGAGACGTCGACCGTCTACCACGAGGGCGTGCCGGGTCACCATCTCCAGTGCGCGACGGCGGTATATCAGTCGGCGACGCTGAACGACTTCCAGCGCCTCATGTGCTGGGTGTCGGGCCACGGCGAGGGCTGGGCGCTGTACTCGGAACGCCTCATGCGCGAGCTCGGCTACCTCGACGACGACGGCGACCTGCTCGGCATGCTGGACGCGCACCTGTTCCGCGCGGCTCGCGTGATCATCGACATCGGCATGCACCTGGAGCTCGAGATCCCCGCTGGCACCGGCTTCCACCCCGGTGAGCGCTGGACCCCCGAGCTCGGTCTGGAGTTCATGCTGACCCGGACGCTGTCGGAGCCCGCCCACGTCCGCGACGAGATCGACCGCTACCTCGGCTGGCCGGGCCAGGCACCGGCGTACAAGATCGGCGAGCGCCTGTGGCTGGCCGCCCGTGAGGACGCGCGGGCCCGCAAGGGCGCCGACTTCGACCTCAAGCGGTTCCACAAGGACGCCCTCGAAATGGGCTCGATGGGCCTCGACACGCTGCGGGACCGTCTCGCCGCACTCTGACGCAACGCTCTGACCTGCGATAACCCACCCTTATGCAAAAGACGTTTGCGGTCGTCCGCAAACGTCTTTTGCATAACCGATATATCGGATACTGGTTAGAGGATGCGCTGGATGAGGTGGGTGAGCCTGAAAAGCGGCCGAACATGAGCCGGCGGACAGGGCGTAGAACGCGAGCACGGGTGCCCAGAATCCCAAGACGGAGCGTTGCCCTCAGGGTGTCAAGACGTCCGTCCACGTTGCGAGGCAGAACAGCCGGGCCGGCAGCGCGATGGCGCCGGTCGCCAAGTCGATCACCAGCGCGAACACTCCCGGTACGACGACTTGAGTGGGCGGAAGCGCTACTACGAGGAAGGAACACCGCGCTGGCGACCCGTTACCAAGTGCGGATCTCCGGATAACTGATATATCGGATATCAGCTCGGGTCGGCCCACCGCACGCGAACGCGGTTCGTGATCGGCTCCGGGTCGTCCGTTTGCACGAACTCGAGCCACGGTCCCGGCTCCGGCCGCACCGACGCGAACCCGTCACCGCTGCGCACCACCGGGTGCCCGGTCGCCTGAGCCGACGCCAGCGGATCACGGGAGTCGACGACCACGGCCGCGATCACGCCGGTGTACTCGGGCCGCGGCTCCAGCACGCAGAACTCGTTGCCCTGCGGATCGCGCAGCACCACCCACGGCACGTCTCGCTGCCCTACGTCGGCGTGCTCGGCGCCGAGCTTCAGCGCCCTCGCCACGATGTCCGCCTGGTGTTCCGGTGATGTCGACGCCAGGTCGATGTGCACCCGGTTCTTCTCGATCTTCGGGGCGTCGCTCCACACGAACGTCAGCTCGATCTCATCACCGGCGAACTCGGACCAGAACGCGGCCAGGGCGGAGGGATCGGCTGCGTCGAACGTGATTTCCACGCGTGCGAGGGTACTGTCTCGCGGGTGGCGAAGCTGGTGCTCGGACCGCTCCTCAGACATGTCAACGACTCGTCGGCGACCGTGTGGGTCGAGACGGACTCCCCGTGCGACGTCACGATCGCCGGGCACACAGCGCGAACGTTCCAGGTCGGCGCCCAGCACTTCGCGCTCGTCCTGCTGGAGAACCTCGGTCCCCGCACCGAGTACGACGTCCGGCTGGACGGGGAAACCGCCTGGCCACAAGTCGGCAGCGACTTCCCCAAGCCGGTCATCCGCACCGGCGACGTGCGCCGGATCGCGTTCGGGTCCTGCCGCGCCGCACCTCACCAGCCCGTTGGCCCCGACGCTCTCGACGCGTTCGCGCAACGGCTCATGACCGCACCCGAAGAGGAATGGCCGCAGGCGCTGATCCTGTTGGGAGACCAGGTCTACGCCGACGAACCCACCGAGGCCACCAAGCAGTGGCTGTCAGATCACCGGGGCGAGCACCGGCGCGGCACCGGGGAGCCCGACGGCGAGGTCGTGCACTTCGCCGAGTACGCCCGCCTCTACCACGAGACCTGGGGCGACCCGGAGATCCGCTGGCTGCTGTCGGTCGTGCCCACGTCGATGATCTTCGACGACCACGACGTGCGCGACGACTGGAACACGTCCGCCGTGTGGCGCAAGGAGATGGCGAGCAAACCCTGGTGGCGCGACAGGATCCGCGGTGCCATCTCCTCGTACTGGGTGTACCAGCACCTCGGCAACCTCGGACCGGACGAGCTCGCCCAGGATCCCTTGTACGCCAAGGTGAAGGCACACGGCGCGGATGTGCTGCCGCTGCTGGAGGAGTTCGCCGAGGAGGCGGACAAGGAGGCGGCGGGCCGCAAGTCCACGTGGTGGAGCTACCGCCGCGACTTCGGGCGCGCCCGGCTGCTGATGGTCGACACGCGCAGTGGCCGCATTCTCGAAGACGACAAGCGGCAGATGGTCAGCGACGAGGAGTTCGACTGGATCGAACGCAACTCCGAAGGGGACTTCGACCACCTGCTGATCGGCTCGTCGCTGCCGTGGTTGATGCCGCACGCGCTCAGCCACTTCCAGTCCCTCAACGAGATCGGCGCGCGCAAGCCCGGCTGGCAGGGCCGGGCCGCGGAGAAGATCAGGCAGGCGCTCGACCTCGAGCACTGGCCGGCGTTCCGCGAGTCGTTCGACCGGCTCTCCCGCATGATCGAGAAAGCCGCGAACAACGGCTCCGCCACGGTGTGCGTGCTTTCCGGCGACGTTCACCACAGCTATGTCGCCGAGGCTGAGTTCCTCAGGCCCACCAAGGCTTTGGTGACGCAGCTGGTGTGCTCGCCCGTGCACAACGAGCCGCCCAAGGTGTTCGAACCGGCGTTCCGGCTGTCGTGGTCCCGCGCCGCCGCGTGGGTCTTCCGCCGCCTCGCGACGCTGGCCGGGGTGCCGGACGACCTGATGCGCTGGCGCAAGATCAGCGGCCCGCACTTCGGGAACTCCGTGGCGCTGCTGGACCTCGACGGCCGCCGCGCCCGCTACCGCCTGCTGTCGGCAACGGGTGCGGAAACCGCCTCGGTGCTACTTGGTCGCGAGCCGCAGTAACGCCCACAGCTGCGCGATGGCGTCGTGATCGCCGACCACCTCGACCATCCGGTCGGGCAGCCGTCCCCACAACCAGCGGTACATCGTCATCGGACCGGCGGTCACCTGTGCATCGGCGACGTGGGCGTCCTCCGGGGCGACGACGCGCCACGCCGACGCGCCGTGAGGGCCGCAACGCGTGAGCCACACGTGGTCCTGGACCTGGACGGCGACGAGGCTCTCACGCGAACCCCGGACCCCGAGCACGTCCAGCTTGTGCCCCAGCCACAACGCGAGCACCTCGTCGACGCCGTCGATCGCGACCTCGTCGGCGACCGCGCCGACCTCGATGCCCGCCGCGCCCTGGACGTCCATGCGGTGCACCGTGGTCTCGTGCGCGAGCCGCCGCCGCCAGAACCCGTAGTTCTGCTGGTCGGGCCACCACGTCGCGCACGGTTCGTTCGCGTCGTGCGCGCTGAGCACCTCGAGCGCGGCCTCCGCGCCCGAACGCATGAACTCCAGCGGGTCTTCTCCCTCTTCCGGGTGGTCCTGCCATTCGCCGGCCTGGGGTTCGCGGCCGAGCCTGATCCACTCCAGCGTCCTGCGGTAGCCGCTGCCGACGTGCCGCACGGTCTCCCCGAGGTTGAGCCCAGGACAGGCGGGCACGCCCTTGTGCGGCGGCTGACCGAACGCGGACATGGCGAGCTTTTCTGCCTCACGACGCAGGATGTCGAGCGAGTTCACCGCCTCGCCTCGTCCATCGTGCGGCCGACGAGCGTGACGAACTGATCGGTCTGACGCACCAGATCGTCTGCCGTGCGCGCGTTGACGTGTCTGGTGATGCCGGCGAGCACTGCGGCGCGCGTGGACGACCACGACGCGAAGAACGTGGCCCACTCGCTCATCTCCGGCGCGATCGAAGCGAGCAGCACCCAGGCGCTGGTCGGCTTCGAACGTCCGCGATGGGGCCGTCCGCGCAACGCGAGCACCGCGGCGGCAGCACGCAAAGCGGCGAGGTAGGCGGTGGCGAACCGCTCCGGAGGCTCAGGCGTGCGTTCGGACTCGGCGAGCGAGTCGCGAGCCTGCTGCAGCAGCGCGAGCGCGGATGCGGGTGGCAACGGGATGGGGAAGTCGATGGCAGTCATCTCGGCCTCCTCGTGGCGTCGGTGAACGACGTCTCCGCCGAGGGGAAGCCGGCGGCTCTCGGAGGTGGGGTGCTTCCCCCACCCCACCTCCGAGGCATGGTGCGACTCGAACACATGTTCGAGTCCCTCTCAGCGTAGCTCCCTGCCGATGGATTCCTCAACCCGCCCCACCACGTGGGCGCCAGTCGTGGTCTGATGGTGATGTGAGTGCGCTCGAACACCCCGGAATCCGCAAGGTCGCGGACGCCCTGCCACCCGCCACCGCCGAACGCATCGTCGTGCTGCCGGACGCCGTGCGGACCGCGGCGGCCGCTGCGGAAGCCGTGGGAGTGCAGGTCGGCGCGATCGCGAACAGCCTGCTCTTCGCGGCGGTGCGCGACGGCGCGGCGGCTCCGCTGCTGGTGCTGACCTCGGGTGCGCACCGGGCGGACACGTCACTGGTCGCCGAGCTCGTGGGCGCGGACGCGGTGAAGCGCGCCGACCCCGAGTTCGTCCGCGAGCACACGGGCCAGGTGATCGGCGGTGTGTCGCCGGTCGGGCATCCCGCGCCGATCGAGACCGTGGTGGACGAGGCGCTGTCCGGTTACCCGGAGATCTGGGCGGCCGCGGGACATCCGCACGCCGTCTACCCCACGACCTTCGCGGACCTGGTGGCACTGACGGGCGGACGCGTGGCGGTGGTGTCGTCGTGACCGCCTCGCCGCGCCTGGAGCGCATCGTCGAGATGACCGCCGCGGAGCTCAACGTGCGACTGGGCGAGGCGCTCGCGCTGTACGTGACCGCGATGAACTACCCGCCCGGCACCGTCGAGCAGCGCGCCCCGATGTGGCTCGCGCACATGATGCGCGAAGACTGGCGTTGCGTGGTCGCGCTGGGGGAGCAGGACGAGCTCGTCGGCATCGGCTACGGCTACCGCGGCGCCGCCGGTCAGTGGTGGCACGAACAGGTGCGGCGCGGGCTGATGGCCGTCGCGCCGCCCACCGTCGTCGAGGACTGGCTCACCGACTACTTCGAGCTCACCGAACTGCACGTGTTGCCGCGAGCCCAAGGCCGCGGCCTCGGTGAGGACCTCTTGCGCCGGCTGATGGAAGGCGTGTCGTCGTCGCGCGTGCTGCTGTCCACGCCCGAAGGCCCCAGCAAGGCGTGGAAGCTGTACCGCCGCGTCGGTTTCGTCGACGTGCTGCGGCACTACCAGTTCACCGGCGATCCGCGGCCGTTCGCCGTGCTCGGACGCACGCTCCCCGTCTGACGCCCGGAAGCTCCAACACCCAGAACCCCTGAGTCCCAGGTCGCGCGACGCGGCCTGGGACTTCTTGTTGCGTTCATCGAAGCCCGGCCCTACCCTCACCAATATGCAATATATTGGATATGGGTCACTGAAGGAGCGGGCGGCGGCCGAGATCCGATCGGCGATCGTGCGCGGCGACCTGGAACCGGGCACCGCGATCAAGGACGTCGAACTGGCGGAGAAGCTCGGTCTCTCCCGCACCCCGGTGCGCGAGGCGCTCGCGACGCTGACCGACGAGGGCCTCGTCGAGACCAAGCCGCACGCCTACACCCGTGTCACCGCGCTGGAGTCGGAGCCAGTGCGCGACGCTCTCGTCGTCGTGCAGTCGATGCACTCCCTCGCCACCGGCACTGTCGTCCAGCGGAAGTCGTTGACGGCCGAGGACTTCGCCGCGATGCGCGCCGCGAACAAGGCCTTCAAGAAGGCGCTCGACGCCAACGACGCCGAAGCCGCGCTGGCCGCGGACGACGAGTTCCACGCGGTCGCCGTCCACCGCTGCGACAACTTCGCGATCACCGCCACCATCGACCGCTTCACCCCGCTGATCCGCAGGGCGGAGCACAGCCGCTTCTCCTCGCCCAACGCCCGCCACTCCGTCACCCAGCACCAGCAGATCATCGAGGCGTGCGAGCAGGGTGACCACGCTCTGGCCATGACGTTGGTCGACGAGAACTGGAGCACCCTGGAGGACGAACTGTGAACAGATTCCCGCTTCTTTTCGGCCCCTCGCCGGTCCACCGCCTGGACCGCCTGACGACCCACCTCGGCGGCGCCGCGGTCTGGGCGAAGCGCGAGGACTGCAACTCCGGTCTCGCCTACGGCGGCAACAAGACCCGCAAGCTCGAGTACCTCGTCGCCGACGCGCTGGCCACCGGCTGCGACACGCTGGTGTCGATCGGCGGCATCCAGTCCAACCACACCCGCCAGGTCGCGGCGGCCGCGGCACGTGCCGGCCTGAAAGCCGTGCTGGTGCAGGAGAGCTGGGTCGACTGGACCGACGTCGGCAGCGACCGGGTCGGCAACATCCTGCTCAGCCGCATGATGGGAGCCGACGTCCGCCTGGTGAACGCCGAGTTCGGCATCGGCGTCAAACCCGCCTGGGAACAGGCGATCGAGGAGGTCCGCGCGGGCGGCGGCAAGCCCTACCCGATCCCCGCCGGCGCCTCCGACCACCCGCTGGGCGGCATGGGCTTCGCGACGTGGGCCGACGAGGTCCGCCAGCAGGAGGCCCAGCTCGGCGTCTTCTTCGACACCATCATCGTCTGCTCGGTCACCGGCAGCACCCAGGCCGGCATGGTCGCCGGTTTCGCAGACGACCCCAACCGCCGTGTGCTGGGCATCGACGCCTCGGCCAAGCCCGCCGAGACCCGCGACCAGATCACCCGCATCGCGCACAACACGGCGAAACTGCGCGAGGTCACGGTGTCCGAAGAGGACATCCTCCTCGACGACCGGTTCCACGCGGGCACCTACGGCATCGCCGACGAGTCCACGGTGGACGCCATGCGTCTCGGCGCCAGTCTCGAAGGCATGATCACCGACCCGGTCTACGAGGGCAAGTCCCTCGCGGGCCTCATCCACCTGGTGTCGTCCGGAGAGATCGACCGTGACTCCACGGTCCTCTACGCCCACCTCGGTGGCCAGCCCGCGCTGAACGCCTACAGCTCCCTGTTCCCCGCCTAGCCTCGGCGAGACCCAGGCGGAGGCGGTCGACCTGCTGTCCGGCGAGCGGCGTGGTTCGCGGTCGGTTGCGCGACCGCCGTCCGTCGAGTGACGGGAGTTCGGCGGCGGGGCTGGTAGAGCGTGCGTGCTCAGGCCGGGTTCCGGTCTTGGCACAGGCAGTGGTTGCGGGGTGCGGGGTTCCGCCGTCGGCCAAGGCGCTCGCGTCCGTGCAGGTGCACCACTCCCTGCGCACAGGCGGTGTGCGCAGTGGTCGGCGGCGAGGCGCGGGACCGGTTCGGGGCTCAGGCCCGCAAGCGCAGACCCTTTGGCGTGGCACGGAATCCCGCCTCCTGGAGCACTGTCGCGAGGTGTGAGGTCAGCGCGACCTCGCCGTCGGCTCGCTGGACCGCGAGCTGGCCCAGCCAGCCGTCGCGGACTGCGCGGCTCAGGGCGTTCGCGGCGGTGCGCAGGGTCGGGTCGTCGTCGGTGAACGACAGCAGCGATTTGCCTCCTCTCTCCACGTAGAGCGCCGGGACACCGTCGACCAGCACCGCCAGCGCGCCGGCTTTGCGGGCCGGGCGGTGCTTGCCCTCGCCCAACGGGTCCGGCCACGCCAGCGCGGCTCCGTACGGCTGGGCGGGGTCGGCCGCGGCGAGGACCACGGCGTCCTGGTCGGACTGTGAGGGCTGACCGGGTGGGCGTGACAGCGCACGCAGGCGGTCCACCGCGCCCCGTGCCGCGAACTGGGCGGCACCCAGGCCCTCGACGACGTAGCCGCGGATGACCTGGCCCGACTCCTCCATCGCCCGCAACACCTTGTAGACGCCGCTGAACCCGCCGGTCACGCGTTCGGTGTCGAGAGCGCCGCGGGTCAGCACGCCGTGGCGTTCCAGGAAAGCCTCGGCGCGGGCGTGCGCGCGGCGGGTCGGGTCCTCCGCCGGTCGCACCGCCAGCGACCAGCGACCCGCCGCCGTCGGCGGGCCCGTGCGGGAAGGCATGTCCGGACGAGCCGCGCGCAGACGGGCGTAACGGCCCCGTGGCGCGCTGCGGCGAGGTTTGTGCGCCGCACCGCCGCCGGACACCAGCGCGCGCAACGGTCCCAACGTGTCGTTCGTGATCAGACCCGCCCACACCAGATCCCACAGCGTGCCGACGACCTCGGCGTCCGTGCACTCCACGGACAGCGAGACCCGGTCGACCACCTGGCGGAAGAACAGCGCCCCGCCGGACAGGGCCTCCAGGACCGCGGTGTGCAGCGGTGACTCCGGAATCGACTCCGGCACCAGGTCGGGCAGCAGCAGATCGGCCACGTCGGTCGGGGCGAGCGCGATCCAGCCGTCGCCACCGGCCAGCGCGCCGCACCCCGTCCAGGTCACCTCGCCGGACGCGGTCAGCTCGTCCAGCAGCGCCGGGTAGTACCCCGGCAGTCTCGACGGGAACAGCAGAGATTCGAGCGCACTGGCCGGAAGTGGCGCCCCCGCGAGCTGTTCCACCACCGAGAACACGTCGTCGACCGTGGGAGCCGACCGCAGCCGGCGGCCCAGCCCGTGCCACTGCGGCAGGAAACGGCCCAGCGCCGCGGGTTCGACCGGCTCCACCTCGGACCGCAGCCGGGCCAGCGAGGCACGACGCAGGCGGCGCAGCACGTCCGCGTCGCAGTACTCGGTGTGCGTGCCGCCGGGACGGAGCTCGCCGCGCACCAGACGACCCGTGGCCGCCATGCGTTCCAGGACACCCGTCACCACGGCCACGCCCAGGCCGAAGCGAGCCGACGGCTCGGAAGCGGCGAACGGGCCGTGGGTGCGGGCGTAGCGGCTCAGCAGGTCGCCCAGCGGATCCGCCACCGGTTCGGTGAAGGCCTCCGGCACACCCACGGGGAGGGCGACACCGAGCGCGTCACGGACCCGGCCCGCGTCTTCGATCGCGATCGTGCGTTCCTCACCGGCGATCCGGACGCGGATCGCCCGGCGCTGAGCCACCAGCTCGTCCAGCCACTCGCGGGGCACACCGCGTTCGAGCGCCTCCGCGTCGGAGAGATCTCCCAGGAACCGCAACAGGTCCGCGGCGTCCTCGGCGTGCCGCGGCCGGCGGTCCTCCGACAGGCGTTGCAGGCTGCGTTCGACCTCGGCCACCACCTCCGGGTCGAGCAGCTCGCGGATCGCCTCGGACCCGAGCAGCTCCGCGAGCAGCGTCGAGTCCAGCGACAGCGCGGCCGCACGGCGTTCCGCCAGAGGAGCGTCCAGCTCGTAGAGGAACATGCCCACGTACCCGAAGAGCAGGCTGCGGGCGAACGGCGACGGTGACGGGGTCTCCACCTCGACCACGCGGACCCGGCGCGCGCGGACGTCCGACATCAGCTCGCGCAGGCCCGGCACGTCGTAGACGTCCTGCAGGCACTCGCGCATCGCTTCCAGCACCACCGGGAAGCGCTCGTACTTCGAGGCCACCGACAGCAGCTGCGCCGAGCGTTGCCGCTGCTGCCACAACGGGGTGCGCCGTTTCGGATCACGGCGGGGGAGCAGCAGCGAACGGGCGGCGCACTCGCGGAACCGGGCCGCGAACAAAGCCGAGCCACCCACCTCGGCCACCACGATCTGCTCGACCTCGTCGGGATCGAGCAGCACGTCCTCGGCGCCGGCCGTCACCTCCAGGCCCTCGTGGTCCAGCGCGTCCGGCAGCCGCAGGACGATGCCGTCGTCGGAGTGCGCCGCCTGCACCTCCACGCCACGGCGTTCCCGCAGCCGTGCGGCGATCGCCAACGCCCACGGCGCGTTGACCTGGGCACCGAACGGGGAGTGCACGACGAGCCGCCAGTCGCCGAGCTCGTCGCGGAACCGTTCCACCAGAACGGTTCTGTCGTTCGGGACGTGCCGCGTCGCCTCCCGCTGCTCGCCCAGGTACGCGAGCAGGTTGTCCGTCGCCCACTCGTCCAGCCCCGCCGACGCCGCCCGTTCCCGAGCAGCCGAGTCCTCCATCGTGGACACTTCGCGCAGGAACTTGCCCATCGCACGGCCGAGTTCGAGCGGACGGCCCGGCGCGTCGCCCTTCCAGAACGGCATCCGAGCGGGCTGACCCGGCGCCGGCACCACGATCACTCGATCGTGTGTGATGTCCTCGACCCGCCACGACGAGGTGCCCAGCAGGAACGTGTCGCCGACCCGCGACTCGTACACCATCTCCTCGTCGAGCTCGCCGACCCGGGAACCGGGGCCGTTTTCCGACGGCGGTGTCATCACGGCGAACAGCCCGCGGTCGGGGATCGTGCCGCCGGACGTGACCGCCAGCCGTTGCGATCCCGGACGCCCGCGCAGCTCGGAGTTCACCCGGTCCCACGTGATGCGCGGCCGCAGCTCGCCGAACTCCTCGGACGGGTACCGGCCCGACAGCATGTCCAGCACCGCGTGCAGCGCCGAGTCCGGCAGGCCCGCGAACGGCGCCGCCCGCCGCACCAGCGCCGTCAGCTCCTCGACCGTCCACGTCTCCATCGCCACCATCGCGACGACGTGCTGCGCCAGCACGTCCAGCGGGTTGCGAGGGAACCTCACGGCCTCGATCGCGCCGTTCTGCATCCGTTCCGCGACCACGGCGCACGACACCAGGTCGCCCCGGAACTTCGGGAACATCACGCCCCGCGACACCGCGCCCACCTGGTGCCCGGCGCGGCCGACGCGCTGCAGGCCCGAGGCGACCGACGGCGGCGCCTCCACCTGCACCACCAGGTCGACCGAGCCCATGTCGATGCCGAGCTCCAACGACGACGTCGCCACGACGCACGGCAGCCGCCCGGACTTCAGGTCTTCCTCCACCGCCGTGCGCTGCTCCCGCGACATCGACCCGTGGTGCGCACGGGCCACGGAAGCGGACTTCTGAACCGTGAGACCCGACTGACCGATCGCCTCGGCGGGGAAGGACTCCAGTTCCACAGCTTCTTCCGCGAGCTCGTTCAGGCGCGCGGTCAGCCGTTCCGCGAGCCGCCGCGAGTTCGCGAAGACGATCGTCGACCGGTGCGCCCGCACGAGCTCCAGCACCCGTGCCTCGACCGACGGCCAGATCGAGGTGCGTTGCTCGGCTCCGGCCGCCGAACCCGACACCTCACCCGTCGGCTGGCCGAGCGTCGCCATGTCCTCGACCGGCACCTCCACCTCGACCTGGATGGTCTTGGGGGTCTTCGGCTGCACCACCGACACCGGGCGGCCGCCGGAGAGGAACGTGCTGATCTCCTCGACCGGCCGCACGGTCGCCGACAGCCCGATCCGCTGCGCCGGCCGTTCCAGCAGCGCGTCCAGCCGTTCGAGCGACAACGCCATGTGCGCGCCGCGTTTGGTGCCCGCCACCGCGTGCACCTCGTCGACGATCACGGTCTCCACGCCGCGCAACGACTCGCGCGCCGACGACGTGAGCAGCAGGAACAACGACTCCGGCGTCGTCACCAGCACGTCGGGAGGTGTGCGGCCGAACGCCCGCCGCTCCTCCGGAGAGGTGTCGCCGGTGCGCATGCCGACGGTGATCGACGGCTCGGTGAGACCCAGCCGGTGTGCCGCCTGCCGAATTCCCGCGAGCGGCGCGCGAAGATTTCGTTCGACGTCCACCGCCAGCGCTTTCAACGGCGAGACGTAAAGCACTCTGCACCGTCGTTTCGGCTCCGCCGGCACCGGAGAAGAAGCCAGCCGGTCGAGCGCCCACAGGAACGCGGCCAGCGTCTTGCCCGAGCCCGTCGGGGCGATGACCAGCGCGTGTTCGCCCGCCGCCGCGGCCGCCCACGCACCTGTCTGCGCCTGGGTGGGCGCGGCGAAGGCCCCGGCGAACCACTGCTCGGTCGCCGGTGAGAATGCCTTCATCACGTCCATGGCGACCATCATGACAAGCGGGTCTGACAATTTCTGATTGCGCAGGTCCGAGCACCCGCCGAAGCCCGCTGTGGCACGATCACCCGAGTACGTCCTGCGAGGGGAGCACGGTGCGCGTCCTGTCCGTCGACCTGGGCACCGCCAACACGGTTGCGGTGCTGTCCGACCACGGTGTGGTGGATGTGGACGGAGGGCCGACCATGCCCTCCTCCGTCTACCTCGACGAGGACGGCACCCTGCTCGTCGGCAGGGAGACGGAGCGGCGGTCGCGCCAGGACCCGTCGCGCTACGAGGCGAACCCCAAGCGCCACATCGACAAGGCGACGATCAAGCTCGGCGAGCAGAACCTGCCGGTCAACGACGCCCTCGCGGCGATCTACGCGCGCGTGATGGAAGCCGTCACGCCGTTGCTGCAGGGTGCACAGCTCGACGAGATCCGTCTGACGCACCCCGCGGAGTGGGGGCCGAGCAGGCGCAACAAGCTGCTGTCCTCGGCCAGGCTCGCGGGCATGACCGGTGACCTGGTGCCCGTGCCGGAGGCCATCGCGGTGGCCTCGCTCGGCGGCGGCCGCCCGCTCGCGGTCTACGACTTCGGCGCCGACACGTTCGACGTCTCCGTGCTCGACGCCGAGCACCGCATCCTCGCCGACGGCAGCCTCAGCGACGTCGGCGGACTCGACATCGACCAGGCGCTGCTGGAACACATCGGCCGCAGCGTCTCGCACAAGGACCCGGCCGGCTGGCAGCGGTTGCTGCGCCCGGCCACCGTCGACGACCACCGCGCCCGCCTCGGCCTGCGCGAGGAACTGCGGCTCGCGAAGGAGGACCTCTCCGAGCTGCCCCAGGTCGAGGTGCTGATGCCGGAGCCGTTCGAGAAGGTCGTCGTCACGCGCGGCGAGCTGGAGGCGTTGATCCGGCCGAGCCTGATCCGCAGCGCCGAGCTCCTCATCTCCACCGTCCGCAAGGCCGGCGTCACGCCCGAGCACGTCTACCTCGTCGGCGGCTCCTGCCGGATGCCGCTGGTCGCGCAGGTCATCGCGGAGAAGGTCGGCATCGTCCCGACCAACCCGGACCACCCGGAGACGATCGTCGCGTCCGGCGCGCAGGTCGTGGACCGGGCGACGATCACGCTCAAGGCCGAGGACGACAAGCCCAAGTTCGTCGAGCCGCCCACGGTCGTGACGGCGCCGGTCAGCCCGGCCGTGAGCGGTCCGCACCAGGTCAACCCGAACGTGAGCGGCCCGAACCCCGTGATCAGCGGTTCGTACCCGAACCCGAACGTGAGCGGGCCGTACTCGGCGAGCGGCAGCTACCCGGTCACCGCGCCGTACCAGGTGAACCCGAACGTCAGCGGCAGCTACCCGATGAACTTCCCGCAGCAGCAGGTGCCGAAGAAGGACAACAAGAAGGTCCTCCTCGGCATCGGCGGCGCGGTGGTGGTGCTGGCCGTCGTCATCGGCGCGGTGTTCGCGTTCAACCGCCCGAACCTGCCCAGCGCGGACGAGTGCAAGAACGACGTCACGCAGGACGGCCAGGGCTTCACGAAGTGCCTGCGCCAGCTCGCGGGCCACGTGCCGGACGGCGGTGGCTGCGAGAAAGCCGACTCCGCGCAGATCACCGGCATGGAGGAGATCAAGGGCACGGTCGTGAGCTGCACGATCCGCGACGGCTACGCGGTCCAGTACATCCTCACCGACAGCGTCACCGGCGCCGAGAACAACGCCGAGGCCATCGCGAAGTCGTTCCAGACCGACCGCGTCGAAGCCGACTGGACCGGCAACGGCCTGGAGGGCAACTACCGCGCGGCCACGTCCAGCGGCACCGGCGTGCTGGTGTTCACGGCCAAGGGACGCCCCATGTTCGGCATCCTCACCAAGACCGCCGAGGAGAACGCCGACGAGCTCAAGCCGGACGAAATGGCCGATTTCTTCGAGAAGTCCGTTCAACCGGGTGAGTAACCACCCCTGATGGACCTGTCGGCGCGCCTTCGAAGCGTGCCACCATCGCGATCATGGTGACCGTCGCGCCGCAGGTCGAACGCGTGCAGCGCAAGGTCGTTCGCGTGCTGACCGGTACCCAGGTCCTGGGGGCCGCGTCGGTGACGATCGGCCTCGCGATCAGCACGTTGATCGCCGCGTCGCTGTCCGGCTCCGACGCCGTGGGAGGCCTCGCGCAGACCGCGGCCGTCGCCGGTGCCGCGGTGCTCGCCCTGCCCGGAGCCCGTCTCGCGCAACGGCGTGGGCGTCGTCCCGCGCTCATCCTCGGCTACGGCATGGGTGCGCTCGGCGCGTTGGTCGCCGCCGTCGCCGTGGCGCTGGGGTCGTGGCAGTTGTTGTTGGTAGGGCTCCTTCTGTTCGGAGGGGCCTCCAGCGCGAACTATGCGGCTCGTTATGCCGCAACGGATCTGGCGGATCCACAACGCCGTGCGCGCGAACTCTCCCGTGTGGTGTGGGCGGCCATGATCGGCGCGATCATCGGTCCGAACCTCGCCGATCCCGCCGGACGGGTGGCCGCCTCGCTGGGCCTGCCGGTGGGCGTGGGGCCGTTCCTGCTGGCGGCCGCGGTGCTCGGGGTCGCCGTGCTGGTGATCCAGCTGGGACTGCGGCCGGACCCGCTGGTCGTCGTGAAAAGCACCCGACCGGTTGAATCTCCGCACTGTTCCGGTGGGGGTGCTCCCGGTGGTCTGCGGATCTGGGGGTCCCTCGGGCCGATGGCACGACTTGCACTCGTTGGAGTGATGTTGTGCCACACCGCGATGGTCGGGCTGATGTCGATGACGCCGGTGCACATGAACCACGCGGGGTCGTCGTTGCGCGTGGTCGGCGTCGTGATCAGCCTGCACGTCGCCGCGATGTACGCCGCGAGCCCCCTGTTCGGGTGGATGGCGGACCGGCTTGGCCGCGTGCCGGTGCTCGCGATCGGCGCGTCGCTGGTGGTGGCGGCGGCCGGGGTCGCGGGGATGGCGCCGTCGCACGACGCCCCGCAGCTCGCCGCGGGACTGACGCTGCTCGGATTCGGCTGGTCGGCCGGACTGGTGTCGGGGTCGGCGCTGCTGACGGAGTCCGTGCGGGTGGAGGACAGGCCGGCCGCGCAGGGACTGTCCGACCTGGTGATGAACGTCGGCGGCGCCGTGGGAGGGGCGGTGTCCGGGATCGTCGTGACGGCGTGGTCGTACGCGGCCCTCGGGCTGATCGTCGGGTTCACCGCGCTGCCGCTGCTGGTCGTGTGCCTCTTCGCGTCGCTGCGCAGGACCGTTGGTTAGGGTCTGCGGGTGCGCATCACCATGTTCCGCAAACTCATGGCAGGGGAGTTCGGCCAGGTCAGGGCCGAGATGATCGCCCACGACCACGTGCTGTCGTCGCTGGGAGGACGCACCGCCGACCAGGCGCTGGAGGCCGGAATCGGCGCCAAAGAAGTCTGGCTGGCGGTCTGCGACGCGTTCGAAGTTCCTGAAAATCGTCGCTGAGCTGGCCGTTCGGAGTGTCACGTGTGCTCGAACACGTGTTCGGCTAGAGTGGCTCCGACCCCGGCTTCGCAAAATTGTCAGACCCCGCCAGTAGCGTCAGGTCCAACATGACGAAGCAACGGCAGACGACAAAAGGTGGACCCAAGATGGCACCCGCAGCACCCGACCGGGACAAGGCGCTCGAGCTGGCCCTGGCGCAGATCGACAAGCAGTTCGGCAAGGGCTCCGTGATGCGCCTCGGCGAAGAGGGCCGCGCCCCGATCGAGGTCATCCCGACCGGTGCGATCGCGCTGGACGTGGCGCTCGGCATCGGTGGTCTGCCCAAGGGGCGTGTCGTCGAGATCTACGGTCCGGAGTCGTCCGGTAAGACCACCGTCGCGTTGCACGCGGTCGCGAACGCGCAGCGCAACGGAGGCATCGCCGCGTTCATCGACGCGGAGCACGCGCTCGACCCCGAGTACGCGAAGAAGCTGGGCGTCGACACCGACGCGCTGCTGGTGTCGCAGCCCGACACCGGTGAGCAGGCGCTCGAGATCGCGGACATGCTGGTCCGCTCCGGCGCGCTCGACATCCTGGTCATCGACTCGGTCGCCGCCCTCGTGCCGCGCGCCGAGATCGAGGGCGAGATGGGTGACAACCACGTCGGTCTGCAGGCCCGCCTGATGAGCCAGGCGCTGCGCAAGATCACCGGTGCGCTCAACGCGTCCAACACCACCGCGATCTTCATCAACCAGCTGCGCGAGAAGATCGGCGTGATGTTCGGTTCCCCGGAGACCACGACCGGTGGTAAGGCGCTGAAGTTCTACGCTTCCGTGCGTCTGGACGTGCGCCGCATCGAGACCCTGAAGGACGGCGGCGAGCCCGTCGGCAACCGCACCAGGGTCAAGGTCGTGAAGAACAAGGTCGCGCCGCCGTTCAAGCAGGCCGAGTTCGACATCCTCTACGGCAAGGGCATCAGCCGCGAGGGCTCGCTCATCGACATGGGCGTCGACCAGGGCATCCTGCGCAAGTCCGGTGCCTGGTACACCTACGAGGGCGACCAGTTGGGTCAGGGCAAGGAGAACGCCCGCAAGTTCCTGCTGGACAACCCGGACATCGCGAACGAGGTCGAGAAGCGCATCAAGGACAAGCTCGGCATCGGCGCCACGCTCGACGCCGACGAGACGGCTCCCGCCGCGCCCGTCGAGTTCTAAGAGGTCGTGAGGTTTGGACGAGGCTGAGGAGCAGCGCAAAGCACGGGACATCTGTTACGCGCTGCTCACCGCCCGCGCCCGTTCCCGACACGAGCTGAACGAGGCGTTGCTGCGCAAGGGAATCAGTCCCGGCGTGGCCGAGTCCGTGCTCGGCAAGTTCGACCGCGCCGGCCTGATCGACGACGCCCAGTTCGCCGAGATGTGGGTGCAGTCGCGGCACAACTACAACGGCCTGGGCCGCCGCGCCCTGGCCATGGAGCTGCGCCGCAAGGGCGTCGCGGACGAGCTGGTGGCCGAGGCGGTCGCCGCGGTCGACGGCGAGGCCGAGGAGGAGAAGGCGCGCGAGCTGGTCCGCAAACGGCTGCGCACGATGTCCGGTGTGGACGAGACGGCGAAGATCCGTCGTCTCGTGGGGGCGTTGGCGCGCAAGGGTTACGCGGAAGGGCTCGCGTACCGCGTGGTCCGCGACGAGTTGCGCGCGGCTGGTGACGAGGCTTCGGCTCTGGACGAGCCCTGGTCGTAGGACCGGTGCCGGGTGTGCGGTTCGGCTGCCTCTTGTGGGGCGACTGGGTCGGCGTGTTGCGGCGCGTGGTCGCGAGGTCCTGTGTGTGGCTGGTGGTGGGGCTTGGGTTCTGGGTGAGCCTAGGTCGTAGAACCGGTGCGGGGCACGCGGTTCGGCCGCCTCTTGAAGGGCGAACAGGTCGGCGTGTTGCGGGCGGGGCGTGGTCGCGAGGTCCTGCGTGCGGCAGGTGATGGTGCATGGGTTGTCGACGAGCTTCGGTCGTGAAACCGTTGTCTCCCATGTCGTTCGGCCGCCTCCCGCTGGACGCGCAGATCGCCGCGTTCCGGGCGACCCTCGCGCGCAACGAGCCGCTGATGGAGGTCTTGGCGCGTGCCGTGAAGCTCGACCTTCCCGGCTGGTACCTGACCGCCGGGTGCGTGTTCCAGACCGTGTGGAACGTGGTGACCGGTCGACCTCCGACCGAGGGCATCAGAGATTACGACCTGTTCTACTTCGACGACTCCGATCTCGGCTGGGACGCGGAGAACGCGGTCATCCAGGCAGGTGAGCGCGCCTTCCACGGCCTGCCGGCGGCCGTCGAGATCCGCAACGAGGTCCGCGTGCACCTCTGGTACGAGGACCACTTCGGCATTCCCTGCGCGCCGTACACCTCGACCGAAGCGGCCATCGACTCGTTCGCGGCCACCACCTGTTGTCTCGGCATCCGTGTCGACGGCAACGGCCGGTGGCGCATCTACGCACCGCACGGCCTCGCCGACGTGTTCAATCTCGTCGTCCGCCCCAATCCCGTGCTCGCTCCGCGCGGCGTCTACGAGGCGAAGACTCAACGATGGCGCGAACAGTGGCCCGGACTCACCGTGCTTCCGTGGCCCGGCGACGCCCCGTGACCGATCATCACCACTGGGGTGGTTCGCCCCGAGTAGCCTGAAAGTCGTGAGCACCACTCCCGACGCGCCGTCCTCCGTGACTCCCACGGTCGCCGATCTGCTGTGCTTCGACCTCTACACGACGTCGCGAGCGGTCACCGGCTTCTACCGCCCGATCCTGGACAAGGCGGGCATCACCTACCCGCAGTTCCTGGTGATGTTGCTGCTCTGGGAGCGGGACTCGAGGCCGATCCGGGAGCTCGTCCGCGAACTCGACCTCGAGTACAGCACCCTGTCGCCGTTGATCAAACGGCTGGAGAAGAGCGGGCTCCTGGTGCGCGTCACGCACCCCGACGACGAGCGTTCCGTGCTCGTCCAGCTCACCGACAAGGGCCGTGACCTGCAGTGGATCGGCGCCGAGATGACCAACCAGCTCGGCAAGGCGCTCGGCATGACCAACGACGAGATCGCCGTCCTGCGCAAGGCACTTCACCGCGTGAAGCACGGCGCCGAACGCTAGTGGCCTGAAACACATCGCGTGCGAGGTATCTCATCGGGTAATTTACATCGTGCACGACCTAATCGAGCGCGATGCACCAGCCCGGTGCCTGACGAGAGAGTGAGAGAGCAATGCGAGTTCGTAAGGTGTTCGCCCTTTTCGGAACCCTGATGGCGCTGGCTGCTGTTGTTCCGTCGGGCGCCGGTGCCTCGGACGACAAGCACGGTGCGAAGAAGCCGACGATCGTGCTGGTGCACGGCGCGTTCGCGGACGCATCAAGCTGGAACGGTGTCGTAGAACGCCTACAGCGCAAGGGATTCCCGGTCGTCGCGGTGGCGAACCCGCTGCGGTCGCTCACAGGTGACGCGAGCTACCTGCGCAAGGTCCTCGCCTCGATCGACGGGCCGATCGTCCTCGCCGGACACTCCTACGGCGGCATGGTCCAGTCCGAGGCCGCGCTCGGGAACCCGAACGTGAAGTCGCTCGTCTACGTCGCGGCGTTCGCGCCGGAGAGGGGCGAGAGTGCGCTCGAGCTGTCGAACAAGTTCCCCGGCAGCACCCTCGGCGACACCCTGTCGACCATCGACATCGGTGACGGCAGCAAGGACCTCGTGATCGAGCAGGACAAGTACTGGCAGCAGTTCGCGGCCGACGTCTCCCGCAAGGACGCGACGCTGGCGGCGGCCACCCAGCGGCCGGTCAACGACACCGCGCTGACCGAGAAGGCCGGCGACCCGGCGTGGCACACCATCCCGTCGTACTTCGTGGTGGCGGGCAAGGACAAGAACATCCCGGTCGCCGCGCAGAAGTGGATGGCCGAGCGCGCCCACGCCCGTGCGGTCGTCGAAGCACCGGACGCCTCGCACTCCGTGGCGGTGTCCAAGCCGGAGATCGTGGCCGACCTGATCGTGCGCGCTGCGAGGTAGTGGAAGACGAGGGATCCGGGACGCGGGCAGGGGCGTCCCGGATTCCTTCACGTCGTCAGGGCTTCGCGACCTTGCAGCCCGGCAGCGACAGGTTCAGCGTCGTGCCGGAACCGAAGCAGGAGACGAAGTCGAACGTCTGCTGGCCGTAGTTGATGCCCTTGCGGACCGTGACGTTGCCGGCGGCGTCGACCTCGCACGGGTTGTTCATCGTGCAGCGGCCGCCGCTTTCGTTGCCGGTGTTGTTGACGCCGACGACCTTGCCGCTCACGTTGTCGATGATCGGCGAACCTGAGGTCCCGCCGATGGTGTTGCACGACGACGTGTAGCGCAGCGAGTCGCGCCAGGTCCAGTCGGCTTCCTTGAGAGTGTTGACGAAGCCGTCGATCTGGCACGAGTAGATCCGCTTCCAGTAGCCGGAGACGACGCGGATCTCCGTCCTGGCCACGGGATGCGAAGCCGACAGCTCCAGCGCGCGGCTTCCGTGCTGCTGCTGGATCTCGCCGTAGGTCTTGTTGAGCTGGTAGAGCGCGGCGTCGGTGCCGGTCATCGTCGCGTAGACGAGCTTGGTACCGGTCAGGGTCGCGATCTTCGAGCCGGAGCTGTTGAGCAGGCTGAAGCTGCGCGTCACCGATCGGTTGACGATCACCTGGCCGGGCTTCATGAGTTCGACGCAGTGCCCGTTCGTGAGCACGAGCGCTTTGTCCGCGGGTGCCGAGCTCGGCAAGCGGACCAGTGAGCCCGAGCAGTTGTTGAGCGCTACGATGCCGGTGAAGTCGACGGCGGCCTGTGCGGGTGCCGTCGTCACACCGAGTGCGGCGATCGCCGCGAGCAGGGTTCCGACGAGTCGTCGTGCCATGTGCAGGGTTCCTTTCAGGGGTGGCATCCAACGCCAAGCCTGTACGGATCGTAGCCGTCTCGCTACCTTCGGAAGTCGGCTGACAGGTCGGTGGTAGCTCGATCGAGTGACGGCCAGGTCGTAGCGCTAACGGGTGAAGCGGACCAATCGACGTCGTGGTCACACATCGCAACCCGCCAGGAGCCCTGATGACCTACCCGACGCAACCCACCTACGCCCCTCCTCCGGTCGCACCGCAGAAGCCCGCGAAATTCGGTGCGCTCGCCTGGACCGCGTTGATCCTCGGGATCGTCGGTGTCGTCGGCTCGCCGGTCATCATCTTCAACAACCTCACCGCCATCGCGGCGTTCGTCGGTCTCGTGCTCGGCGTCATCGCGCTGTTCGGCACGCGCAAGATCCTGGCGCTCGTCGGCGTCGCGCTTTGTGTCGCGGCGATCGCCTTCACGGTGCTGGCGCAGCAGTCCGCCGTCGCGGAACTCGACAAGATCGTCGACGGCAGCGCGGGCACCAGCGAGGTTCGGAAGCCCGCAGGGGAAACCTTGACGTGGGGCAAGCGCTACACGTGGGCCAACGGTCTCTCGGTCGACGTCGCCGAGCCCGTCGCGTGCACACCTGGCCGGCACGCGGCGCCGTCGGGCATCGTGCGCGCGGTGAAGTTCAAGGTCACCATCACCAACGGCACGAGTGCCGCGTTCGAGACCGCGCTGCTGTCGCTGGGCAACGACGCGCAGTTCAACGGGCAGAAGGCCTCGAAGGTGTTCGACGGCGTCGACGGTGCCTGCGGCAGCACGGTCGACAACACGACGGTGTTGCCGGGCAAGACCTACACCTACGAGGTCGTGTACTCGGTCGGCGCGCAACCCGGTGAGATGCAGCTGGTGTTCGAGCCGAGTTTCAACTCCGACAAGGCGGCGTTCGTCGGTCAGGCGTAAACCGTTCGCGAGCGGGCGCTCGGACGGGTTACAAATCGGGGCATGTTGCGCAAGTACCCGCGAACGCCCCACCTCGAGGGCTCGCGCCTGCAACCGGGCGATGAGGATCTCGACCAGGTGCCGTTCCGCGCGATCGCGGGACGGCACCTCGTCGTCGAGGAGAAGCTCGACGGTGCCAACGCGGGCATCAGCTTCGACTCCGGCGGCGTGCTGAAGTTGCAGTCACGCGGCCACTTCCTGACCGGCGGGCCTCGCGAGCGGCAGTTCGCGCTCTTGAAGGCGTGGGCCGCGACGCATCAGGGTGTGCTGTGGGAGAGGCTCGGCACGCGGTACGTCCTCTACGGGGAATGGCTCTACGCCAAGCACACCGTGTTCTACGACGCGCTGCCGCACCACTTCTGCGAGTTCGACCTGCTCGACCGCGAGACAGGGGAGTTCCTGTCCACACCGGAACGCCGCCGGTTGCTGTCCGGCACGCCGGTGGTGTCCGTGCCGGTGCTGCACGAAGGACCGTTGCGGAGGGCGAAGGACCTGACCGCGCTGATCGGCCCGTCCACGTGCCGCACGCCGGAGTGGCGAGACGTGCTGGTGGAAGCGGCTCGCGCGGCAGGGCAGGACCCAGAGGTCGTTGTCGCGGAAACGGATTCGGACGACGACATGGAAGGCCTGTACATCAAGGTGGAGGAGGACGGGCGCACGGTCGAGCGCTACAAGTGGGTGCGACCGACGTTCGTCACCGCCGTGCTGGACTCGGGCAGCCACTGGCAGGACCGGCCGATCCTGCCGAACCGGGTGGTGGTTCCCGGTGTTTGAGTCGCTCTGCCCATCCGGTCCTCAATGGACGCTTGATTGGGACGCCGTGCGCTCGGCGTTCCCGTGGGTTCGCGCACTGGAGGGCGTGCCGCAGGATCCGGTGCACCACGCGGAGGGCGACGTCGCCACGCACACGCGCATGGCCTGCGAGGCGCTCGTGTCACTGCCGGAGTGGCGGGCCAGGCCGGAAGCGGACCGCGTGCGGCTGTTCGCGACGGTGCTGCTGCACGACGTGGCGAAGCCGTTCCGCACGCAGATCGAAGACGGCCGCATCACCGCGCACGGCCATTCACGCGCGGGAGACCTTCTAACGCGCAAGGTGCTGTGGGAGATGGGACGCCCGATCGCCTGGCGCGAGCACGTCGCCGCGCTGGTCCGGCACCACCAGGTGCCGTTCTGGGCGCTGGAGCGGCCGGACCTCGACCGCATCGCGTTCCGGGTGAGCCTTCTCGCGCGCAACGACGACCTCGCGACTCTGGCGCGCGCCGACATCCTCGGCCGGATCTGCGGTGACACCGAGTCGGTGCTGGAGAACATCGCGTTGTTCGAGGAGTACTGCCGCGAACGCGACTGCCTGGACCGGCCACGCGAGTTCCCGTCCATCCACGCGCGGTTCCAGTACTTCCGCACACCCGGTCGCGACCCCGGCTACGCGGCCTACGACGACACGCGCCTCGACGTGACGGTGTTGTCGGGCCTGCCCGGCGTCGGCAAGGATCACTGGATCGCCACGCACCGTCCGGGCTGGCCGGTGGTGAGCCTGGACGCGGTGCGCTCGCGCCTCGGCATCGCGCCCGACGGTGATCAACGTGCGGTGGCGGCCGCGGCCTTCGAGGAGGCGCGGACCTTGCTGAGAGCGGGGGAGCGGTTCGTCTGGAACGCGACCAACATCTCTCGGCAGTTGCGCGAGCGGTGCATCGGGCTCGCCGCGGACTACCGCGCACGGGTCACCCTGGTCGGGCTCGAGGCACCGAAGAACGTGATCCGCGCTCGCAACAGCGCGCGCCCGGAACCGGTGCCGGCCGCCGTGATCGACCGGCTCGTCGACAAGTGGGAGGCGGTCGACCCGACCGAGGCGCACGTCGTCGAGCTGGTGGACACAGCGCAGAGCTCGCCTCGTAAGTGATCTCGGCGCCCCCAACCTGAAGATCCATATATCAGTGCAGGCTCTGGCGTCCCGTCGGCGCACTGCCGCCGTTCACCTTGATTATGTCAACCCGGCACTGCGCTGACCTGCCCCTTAGCAATGACTCTTTGGACTTCGTCGTCAAAAGAGTCATTGCTAAGGGGTGAGCAGGAGCCTGCGGCTGGCTGGCGAAGGGCCTGCCGGGCGGTGATACATCGGTCGGCGAGGGCGGCAACCGATATATCAGTGGGACGCTGCTAGCGGCGGTGTTCGCCTCGGTGGCCGACTGCTCGGACGAGCCACAGCGTGCCCGCGCCGGCGACCACCAGGACGGCGATGCCGGTGAGGAAGCCGATGCTCAGCGGCGAGTCGTGGGGCTGGGAGGACGGGCTGCTGTTGGGCTTCTGCTGGGTGATCGCCGGGATGTCGGTCATCTGCAGCGAGTTCGACTTCACCAGGCCGGTGCCCTCCAGCAGCAGCATGTGCTTGAGCATGAGGGTCAGGCCGGTTTGCGCGGCGACGCGGGCGGGGACGCTCTTGGTCGTCGCGCGGGCCTGGGCGACCTGGACGATGAGCGAGCCGTCGGCGGCGCGGGACAGGTTCGCGTACATCCGGTCGAGCTCGTCGCCCGAGCTGGACGAGATCGCGTTCGCCCACGACTTCTGCTCGGTCGTCGGTTCGGCCGGGAGATCCACGCCGAGCTGCTTCGCCGCGTCGGCTACCGCCTGCGCCAGCTGGGTCTGCTCGGCGGCGAGCTGGCCGGCGACCTTGCGGACCTTCGCGTCGCGCGCCCGGTCCGAGCTTTCGCGGCTGGCCGGTTTCTGCCAAAGCGAATGCTGAGCGAGCAGAACGAGCAATTCCCGGTCCGACGGCTCGACTTTCTGGCCGATGATGCGGACTGCGTTCACCTGTGCCTTGGCGGTCACCAATTCGAGCGCGGAAGGGTCGACGAGTCCTGTGTTCTCGAGAAGCGTCATCGTGCGGACCAGCATTTGCACAGTTTGGTGGGCGATGGTGCGAATTGCGGTGTTCTGCGTTGTCGCGCGTGTTTGCGTGGCCATCACCAGAAGGCCGCCCTGCGCCTGCCGGACGATCGTCGCGTAGGCGCGGTCGTGGTTGTCTCCGGTGCGTGCGGCCATCTCGTTGATGAGTGACTGGTGTTCACTGCTCACGTCGTTCGGCAGCACCACTCCGAGATCGCTGGCGGATTTGAGCAGATCGACGTCGAGCCTGGTGTGTCCTTCGAGAATGTCCCGTCCCGCGTTGTTGATCGCCGCATTCGTGGTGCGTGCCGGAACTTCTTTGCTCACCGGAACGAGCCATGAGTTCGCTTGGCGCAGAGAAACCATGAAAGAGCGGTCGGATGGTTGTACTTCGGTGGACTGCGCATTTGCCGGGATCGCTCCGATGACGACCCCCAGAAATGCGACAGACAGGGCGGTAAACAGCGCTGCGTGCTGCCCCAGCGTGCCCAACCGGTGACGCATAGTGCCCGTTCCTCCCCGCGATCGAGCTGCCTTCAAAGGTGATACGCGCAGGTGAGGTCAGGGTTCACCTCACATGCGGAGATGTGGATGTGACGTGCATCACACAACAACATGCGAACCATTTGGGCTTGATTTACGTACCCGAGAAGATTTCGTGTTCACGATGTAGGATGCGATAGATTCCACGCTCGGCCACCGAGTCGCTAGGCCTGCCGCCCGAAGCGAACACGTCGCCGATATCTGGGGAGGTCGCAAGCTTCATGGGTGATCAGGGCAAGGTCGCGGAAGCCCATCAGGATGAGGAATTGCTCACCCTCCTCTACGGGCAGTTCCAGCGGATGTTGTTCTCGCAAGTTCTGTGCCTGACCAACTACGACCGCCAGTGGACTGAAGATGTCGTTCAGGAGACGTTGATCAGGGCTTGGCAGAACTCCGCACATCTGGTTCGTGAACCGGGGATGTTGCGCGGATGGCTTTGTACTGTGGCTCGTCGCATTGTGATCGACGGATGGCGCAGCCGTCAGGCGCGCCCGCAGGAAGTGGAATTGCTGCGACCGGACATCGCCGAATCTCCGGACGACACGGAACAGACACTTTCGGTGATGGTCATTACCGATGTAGTACGCCAATTGAGTGACGAACACAGGTCGGCCATTTACGAAACGTATGTCATGGGACGAACGGTGAAGGAGGCCGCGATCGTTCTCGGAGTCCCGGAAGGAACCGTCAAGTCCCGGCTGTACAAGGCGATGCACACGATCCGCCGGGCGCTGCAGGACAGGAGCTAGCGTGATGGTGACTCGTCAACCACATCACGAGCACGAGCAGGAGTGGACAAACGGCGAAAACCGCACGAGCCCGGACGGGCCGTGCGGTGATGTCGCGGCGTATGTGCTCGGGGTCCTGGAGCCCGCGGAGCACGTGATCTTCTCCCGGCACCTAACCGGGTGCGAGGGCTGCCGCAGAGACGCGGCCGACTTCGGCCTGTTCGCGCCGGCGTTGCGGCCGGTGCTCAGTGAGAGTCCGCCGGGTGCCGCGCGTCAGCCGTGTGGCGTCACTCGCAGCATCCTGCTGGTGGCGGCGGGCGTCGTGGTGGCCGTTGCCGCGGTGCTGTCGGTCGTGGAGTCGCTCTCCTCGCACGTCGAGGATCCGATCGAGGTCGGCATCCTCACGCGCGCCGAGTCTGCTCAGCTCGAGAGGTTTCCGCTGCTCCAGCGCGTGTGAGTCCTGGCGGGAGCGCGTGAGCAGGCAGGCGAGGCGCAACCAGCCGCGCACCAGCCTGGCGAAGATCATCGCTTGCTCCCGCTCACCACTGCGAACAGCTCACAGTTCCGTTGACCGTTACCTGTGGGTAAGTTTGCCCGACGACGAAGCGCAGGTCTTTACGGTCGACACCGAAGGAACACCGGAACGTTCGACCTGCGGTCCTCTCGGTACCGAAGGCAGGGGTAGACAGAGGTGACATCTCCACTACTCGGCCGAGACGCGGAACTCGCTGCTCTCGGACGCTTGCTGGACGACGCCCTGCGCGGAACGGGCTCGTGCGTGGTCGTCACCGGTGGCTTCGGCATCGGCAAGACGGCGCTGCTCGACGCGTTCACCGCCGAGGCCCGTGAGCGAGGTTTCACGGTCCGTCTGGCCAAGAGCGCCCGCCTGGAGAGCCACCTGCCTGGTGGGGTGGTGCGCCAGCTCGCGCCGTGCCTCGCGAACGAACACGACCTCGAAGAGCTCTACGCGCATGCCGTGAACTCCGCGCGCAAGGCGCCGATCCTGATGGTCGTCGACGACGTGCACGTCGCCGACACCTTCTCCAAGCGCGTGCTCGCGTACCTGCGGACACGGCTGCAGAACATGCCGGTCGTCATCGCACTCGGCGCGTCGCAGGGGTACCTGTCCACGGACGAGGTGACGCTGCCCGAGATCGCCGGCGCCCATCCCCACCGCATCGACCTCGAAGGTCTCGACGTCGCGGCCGTCGAACGCCTCGCCGAAGGGTTCCCCGGCAAGGACCCGCAACGGTGCCATGAGCTCACCGGCGGCAATCCGTACCTGCTCCAGGCCTTGCTGCGCGAGGAAGGCGAGGGCTCGGCCGCGGTCGGCGAGATGATCGGCATGAGGCTGCGCGAGTACACCGGCGCCGCGGAGGTTGCCCGCTCCGCCGCGGTCCTGGACGGTGATGCCGGACTCGAACTGCTGTCCTCTCTCACCGGCTTCGACGCGCTGCCCGCCGTCGACACGCTCGTCCGGCTCGGCGTGCTCGCCGACACCGACCCGCTGACGTTCCGGCATCCGTTCGTGCGCAACAGCATCCTCGCCGACATGCCGGTCGCCGTCCGCTCCGCCGCGCACGCCCGCGCGGCCTGGCTGCTGTTCGAATCGGACGCTCCCGACGGCCGCGTCGCCGAGCACGTGCTGAAGGCCAGGTCCGTCCGCTTGCCGTGGTCGGTCGACCTGCTGCGGGAGGTCGGCGGCGTCGAGCACCTGGAACGGGCGCTCGAGGAGCACCTCTCCGACTCCGACCGGCTGTCGATCGAGGCCGAGCTCGGCCACGCGGAACACCTGAAGGACAACGCACTCGGGCGCGACCGCGTGCGCGACGCACTGGTCCAGTGCGAGGACCCGCACCTCGCTGCCGACGTCGCGTTGTCGTTGATCCAGCGCATGTGCACGGGCTCGGACGCCCACTTCGCGGTCTCGCTCGCGATCATGGTCATCGCCCGGCTGCTGCCCGAGGACCGTGACATGGTGTGGAACCTCGTCTGCACCACCTATCTGCTCGCCGCCAACCGCGACGCCCGCATGGCCAACTGCGCCGGCAAGTACTTCGACGACCTCATCGGCGACATCCCGCAGGACCCGAACCTCAAGCGCGCGCGGTCGGCACTGCTCGCCGTCGGCAACGCCCGCAGCGGTGACTCGTCCGCGGAAGCCGTCGGCCACGCGCTGGAAGCCCTCGACGGCGAGTGGGTCGACGTTTTCGGCGCGCCCTACCTCTTCACGTTCCTGGTGCCGGTGCTCGGCGACGATCCCCAGCACATCAACAAGTTGTGGCATTCGCACAGCACCGCGCCGGTCTCGCACGACCCGCACCTGCGCCGCGGAATGCTCAGCATGATCGCGCGCGCCACCGCCTTCCACAACAGCGGTGACCTCGCCCGTGCGTACACGTTCCTGACGCCGCCGGTCTCGACCGGCAACCTCGAGTGCCCCGCTGTTCTGCTGGCCACCGCGAAGCTGGCCGAGGTCTGCATCGAGATGGGGCAGTTCGACGAGGCCGCCCAGCTCGTCACCGAAGACGGCGACCTGTTGCAGCACATCAACGTCGTCTACGCCCGCGGCCGGCTCAAGCTCGCGTCCTGCCACGCGGAGGGCGCACTGGAAGACCTGCTCGAGGCCGGCCGGCGGCTCGCCTCGCGCGAGATGCCCAACCCGGCGCTGGTCGCGTGGCGTCACCACGCCGTCCGCGCGTACCTGGCGCTGGGCAACCGCGACGACGCTGCCCGGCTCGCGCACGAGGAGCTCGACCTCGCCAAGCGGTGGGGTTCCACGAGGGTGATCGGGACCGCGTTGATGAGCGTCGGCATCAGCACCGACGACATCGACGTCCTCGTCGAGGCCGAACAGCTTCTCGCCTCGTCACCGCACCGGCTGCTGCACGCCCAGTCGTCGTACTGGCTCGGCCACCACCTGCGCCGCAAGGGCCGCACCGACGCGGCCGCCCCGCACCTGCGGCAGGCGTTCGAACTGGCTCGCCACCTCAGCGCGCACCCGCTGGCCAAGCTCGCGGGTGACGAGGTCCGCGACGGCGACGACCAGGTGCAGGGCCTGACCAGGCAGGAGAACCGCATCGCGCGGATGGCGGCGCAGGGCCTGACGAACCGGCAGATCGCCGAGACCCTGCACCTCACCCGCCGCACGGTCGAGCTGCACCTGTCGAGCGCCTACCGCAAGCTCGGCATCACGGGACGGGCTGAGCTCGTCGCCGCCTTGTGGTCCTGACGGCGATCAGCAGGCCCGCCGGCAACGCCATCAGGATCACCGTGACGACGGACGACAGCACCAGGAACTCGTTGAGCTGCCCGGCCGCCAGATAGGCACCGAGCGCGATCGCAACCACCGCGCACACCGCACGGTCCATGATGGACTCCATCGAAAGAAGGGTTGCGCGGTAACGGGAATCCGGGATCGCGTCGTTGAGCAGCTTCTTCTGGACGGGGAAGCTCATGCCCGCGGTCACCGAGAACAAGCACAGCAACACGATCGTCACGGCACCACCGGACGGGACGATGAAGCCGATCGACAGCGCCATCACGACCGTCAGCACGAACACCGACCGGGCCGGCCCGATCTTCTTCGACAGCCGGTGCGGGCGTGCGGCCGCGACGGCCTCGAAGATCGTCATCGCCGCGAGGACCGAGCCGTACCAGGTGACCGGGACGTTCTTCGACTCCAGCACCGGCTGGAACAGGTTGACCTGCAGGATCCGGACCAGCGTGAACATCGCGATGCCCTGGATCATCAACAGCAGCAGCCACCGCGACTTCCTCAGTGCCCCGAACGCCCCGCCGACGCCGGCCAGCAGCTTGGACGTCTTGCCCTCCGGACGTTCCCAACCGGGGATCGGTGGCAGCTTCAGCGCGAGGACCACCGCGATCGCCGCGTTGATCGCGGTGAGCCAGTACGGCGACGGCGTGTTCCACTGCATCAGCAGACCGATCACCGGCCAGTACACGATCTTGCCGACCAGGCTGTACGACCGTCCGACGCCCTCCACCTTCAGATAGAGGTGGCCCGCGTCGTGCGCGTGCAGGTACTCGTACAGGTACGCGCTCTGGGCGCCCGAGATCAACGACCTGGCCAGCGCGATCAGCAGGAAGTGGACCAGGAACCCGGTGTAGTTCCCGGCGAACACCGGCACGACGTTCGCCACCACCAGCACGCTCGCCCCGAGCCACAACGACGTGCGGTAGTCGAACCGGTCCGCGACCATGCCGGTCGGGATCTCCATGAGGCAGAACGCGATGTAGTAGATCGACTGGATGCCGAAGATCTCGGCATCGCTCAGCCCGAGCTGCTTCTGGTACTCGTAGAAGATCGGGATCCACAGCAGCAGCCCGAAGAAGAACTGGAAGCCGTACGTCAGGCGGACGGCACGCGCCACTTCCGGAGTCGCCGGTACGCGAAGACCCAGCATCAGATCGCGTACGGCCGCAGCTGCAGGACGTACAGGACCTCGTCGGTCGCGAGCCACTCGATGTCGACCGGCGAGTCGAACGTGTAGTCCGGCGAGAAGTGCGACTGCAGCAACCGGCCGACGATCGCGAGCCGCTGCAGCTGCGCGTGGCCGTGGACGTCCAGGTCCTTCGTGGCGTCACCCAGAGAAACCGTGCGGCCGCCACCCTCCACAGTGGAGTAGAGGAACTGCATCGGTTGCCTCGAGCCCTCGACGACGTCGGTGACGTTCGGCGAGACGTTGATGTAGACGTTGCGGAAGTCGTTGCGGTTCATCGGGTTCGTGGTCACCATGACGCCGCCGAAGTCCGCCTTGACCTGCTCCTGGATCACCACTCCCATGAAGCAGTCGTCCAGCGAGATGCCGGCCTGCTGCCGCAAACGCACGCTGCGCGCGGAGACGAGCGACGCCCACACGTCCTTGACCGACTCCACGATCTTCTCGGCGCTGGTGACGTGGTTGTACGACTCGTAGATGCCCGCGGCGGAGAACCCGGCGAGATCCTCGGCGTTCGACGAGCTGCGCACCACGAACGTCCGCACGCCAGCGAGGTTCTCGACGAGCGCGGTGTCCAGTTCGGACAGCAGGTAGTCCGGTACGCGGGTCTTGCGGATCAGCTGCTGCAGCTCGACGCACAACGGCTCGATCTCGCGGGCGTTGAGCTCCAGTGCCATCTTGAGCTTGCCGATGGCCTGCTGGATCTTCGGCGACGACTCCAGGAAGCCCTGGTGCATCGAGAACGGCAACGCGATGCCGCGCGGCACCCGGACCCGTTGCGCGAGCAGCTGCTGGGCGGCGGCGAGCAGGTCGTCTTCCTCGCCGAGGAGTTTGGCCAGGTAGGGCAGGAGGTTGTCGCGTGGAGGGCGCGGCACGGAGAAGAACCCAAGCAGGCGGCGCGGCGACTCGCTCGCCAGCACGTGGTGCAGCTCGCCGAGGTTCGCGGCCTTGGTGCCGTAGCGGTGGCTGTCGTTGTAGCGGATCCTGCCGAGGTCGACGATCGGGTTGTAGGTGTCCTCGGGTTCCTCCAGCGTGACGCGCTGCGCGTACCAGGCCGGGCGTCGGCCGATGTCGTCCGGCTCGTCGATCAGCCGCAGCCCGACCTCGGCGCCCTTCGCCGACACCTCGTACTCGACCCACCGGCCGTCGAGGCTCTCCCGGTCGATCAGGTCGAACGCGCCGATCTGGATGGCGTTCGGAATCGACCAACCGGTCGCCAGGACGTTCGTGTGAGACAGGGGAGTGGTGTGGCTCGCGTTGATGATGCCGGCCAACCGCGGAATGTCGTCCGGAACGCGATGCATCACGACGATGTCGAACCACTCCAGCGTGCTCTCCCGGTACTCCTGCTCGGTCCGGAATGCGCGCAACCGGCCCTTCGTCGTACCGGGGTTCAACGCCACGAACTCGGCAGTGGAGAACAATTCGTGCGCCAGGATGCGTGGAAGCCTTTCCGACGGCAGCTCCGCCACCGCCTGTTCCTGGAGGTGGTTCGCGGGCTTGAAGAACAACGGTACGGCCGCGTCGACGTTCTTGCTCACCTCGGCGTAGAAAAACTCGATCATGTCGACGGACATCGTGTCGACTTCGACCGTCTCCAGCGAGAACATGCGCTTGTCCTCGCGCTGGTGCAGGGACAGGATGCCGAGGAAGAACCGCCGGTCAGAGGCGTGGTAGAAGCTCTGGTTGAGCTCGTCGATCCGCGCGCGCACCTCGTCCTCGCCGATGCCGAGGATCTCGGTTCCGATGTACAGCGCGTGGAACTCGTGACGTGCGTTGTTCAGGAAGTGAATCGTCTCGTTGTGCCGATCGACGACCACTTTGACGAAGGAATAACCACCCAGACTGCCGGACAGCTGGTTGAACGCCGACATCGTCAGCGGTTCTCCGACCAACCCCGCCACGTCGGCTTCCTGGACAGCCACACCTGCTCCTCTCGTGCGTCATTGCAGCGAGGAAGTGTGACAGCCACGGGCAGTGGCTCTATTTCTGTTGAAATCTCAATTGGCCGGCATCTGGTTCATTTTTCCTCAAACTTCCGTTAAGACGAGACCGGCGTCACCTCCCGTTGGGTGAATGGTCCAACGCGGTGGGACGCCGGTCTCGTGGTGTGAGCCGAATTTCCGGTTCGTGACCTGGGTTACCCGAGCTGCGAAGCCTCACGGGCGAGCGTCTCGATGCGGTCCCAGTCGCCAGCGTTGAGCGCGTCCTTCGGGGCGAGCCACGAGCCGCCGACGCAGCCGACGTTCGGCAGCGCGAGGTAGTTCGGCGCGGTCTGCGGCGTGATGCCGCCGGTCGGGCAGAACCGGATGTGCGGGATCGGCCCGCCGATCGACTTCAGGTAGTCGACGCCGCCCGCGGCCTCGGCGGGGAAGAACTTCAGCGCGTTCAGGCCGCGCTCGGCCAGCCGCATCACCTCGGACACCGTGGCCGCACCCGGCAGGTACGGCAGACCGGTGGCGTCGGCGGCGTCGAGAACCCGGTCGGTCGTGCCGGGGGTGACGAGGAACGCCGCCCCGGCCTTGGCCGCCTGCTCGGCGTGCTCCGGCGCCGTGACGGTGCCCGCGCCGATCACGATCTCCGGCACCTCGCGCGCGACGTTCTCGATCGCCGCGAGCGCGGCCGGGGTGCGCAGCGTGAGCTCGATGACGCGGACCCCACCGCGCAGCAGTGCCTGGGCGAGCGGCACCGCGTGGTCGGCGTCGTCCACCACGACGACGGGGATGACGGGCGAGAGCGCGAGCAGGTCCGCTCCAGTGGTCGCCCGAAGATTGTCACCGCTGGTCACGAGTGCACTCCTTGCCGGATCTGAGGATCGAAAACCGATATATCGCATGCTGCCACACCCCCTCGGCGGCCCACCCGGATGCAAAAACGTTTGCGGACGAAGTCAAAAGACTCATTGCAAAGGTTCCTGGGCAGGGCGGTGAGGGGTGGGTTGGTCGGGCGTCGCCGTCCCCTTTGCAACAGGTCTTTTGACGACGAAGTCAAAAGTCTCGTTGCTAAGGGGCAGGTCAGCGGGGTTGGGGAAGCCAATATATTGGCGGTGCGGGGTGATCAGAGGTGCGTGACCGGGGCGAAGTGGTCGGCCGTGATCGGGCCGAACACCGTGGCGCCGCGGTCGGCGGGTCCGACCGTGCGGCGCAACGCGGCGAACAGCTCGCGTCCCGTGCCGGTCCACTCGCGGCCCGTCGGCGGGAAATCGACGAGGGGTCGTGACGCCAGCTCGTCGGCGGGCACCTGGACCTCCAGCGTTCCGGCCGTGGCGTCCAGCCGGACGACGTCGCCGTCGCGGACCCGGCCGAGGGGGCCTCCGACCGCGGCCTCCGGGGTCAGCTGGATGGCGGCAGGGATCTTGCCCGAGGCGCCGGACATGCGGCCGTCGGTCACCAGGGCGACCTTGTAGCCGCGGTCCATCAGCACGCCGAGAGGGGGCGTCAGCTTGTGCAGTTCGGGCATGCCGTTGGCCTGGGGGCCCTGCTGGCGGACGACGACGACCACGTCGCGGTCGAGTTCGCCTGCCTTGAAGGCTTCCTGGAACGCCTCCTGCGTGGTGAACACGCGGGCGGGTGCTTCGACGACGTGGTTCTCGGATGCCACGGCCGAGACCTTGATGACCGCGCGGCCCAGGTTGCCCGAGAGCATGCGCAGGCCGCCGTCGGAGGCGAACGGGTCAGAGGCCGGGCGCAGGACGTCGAGGTCCAGCGAGCGGCCGGGGGCGTCGACCCAGACCAGGGTGCCGTCGGCCAGTTTCGGTTCCTGGCGGTAGCGGTCCAGGCCGAAACCGGCCACCGTGTGGACGTCGTTGTGCAGCAGGCCGGCGTCCAGCAGGGTGCCGACGACGAACTGGACGCCGCCCGCGGCCTGGAAGTGGTTGATGTCGGCGCTGCCGTTCGGGTAGACCCGCGCGATCAGCGGCACCACCGAGGACAGGTCCGAGAAGTCGTCCCAGCTCAGCTCGATGCCCGCGGCGGCGGCGATGGCGACCAGGTGCATCGTGTGGTTGGTGGAACCGCCGGTCGCCAGCAGGGCGACGACGCCGTTGACCACGGCCTTCTCGTCGACGATGTGCGCGATCGGGGTGTAGCCCTCGCCGCGGGCCATCTCGACGGCGCGGCGGCCGGCGTGCTCGGTCAGGGCTCGGCGCAGCGAGGTGCCCGGCGGCACGAACGAGGCGCCCGGCAGGTGCAGGCCCATGACCTCGACGACCATCTGGTTCGAGTTCGCGGTGCCGTAGAACGTGCAGGTGCCGGGGGAGTGGTACGAGGCGGCCTCGGCCTCCAGCAGGTCGTCGCGGGTGGCCTTGCCCTCCGCGTAGAGCTGCCGGACGCGGGCCTTCTCCTTGTTGGACAGGCCCGTCGACATCGGGCCCGCGGGCACCAGGATCGACGGCAGGTGGCCGAACGACAGCGCGCCGATCAGCAGGCCGGGCACGATCTTGTCGCACACGCCGAGCAGCACGGCCGCGTCGAACATCTCGTGCGACAGGGCGACACCGGTCGACATCGCGATGACGTCGCGGCTGAACAGCGACAGCTCCATGCCGTCACGGCCCTGGGTGATGCCGTCGCACATCGCGGGCACACCGCCCGCGAACTGGGACACGCCACCGGCCGTGCGGACGGCGTCCTTGATCCAGGCCGGGTACTCCTGCAACGGCTGGTGCGCCGACAGCATGTCGTTGTAGGACGACACGATCGCGACGTTGGACTTGCGCAGCGCCCGCAGCGCCGCCTTGTCGCCGCCGGTGATGCCGGCGAAGCCGTGCGCCAGGTTGCTGCAGGCGAAGCCGGACCGCGAGGTGCCGTCCTGCGCCGCCGCGGCCACACGTTCGAGGTACACGCGTCGGGAGTCGGCGCTGCGGGCGGCGATTCGGCGTGTGACCTCTGTCAGTACGGGATGCAGTTGGCTCATGGGTCTCTCCGGGTCATCACGGGCCGTGGTGGGGCCCTCACGAGACGACAACGGTGGCGTCCCACGGACGGGCGTGACGCCACACACAGTAAGTCATCGCTGGTCGTAGACACAAAAACGATTCAGTAACTGGGAAGGAACCAGTTTTGAATCTTGGCGTGTGGTGCTTGTCACATGGCTTGAGATTGGGCAGAGTGCGGGGCACGACCTTGGAACGGAGGTGTCCCCATGACGTCCACGGAGATCGTCGAACTGCGCCGGGTCATCGGTCAGATGCGGCACTGCGTCAGTTCGTTGCGCGCCAGGTACGGCGACGTGGCGGCCGTTCAACGCCTTGCCAACGACGTAGAACGCATGGACATCGACGCCACCGAACTCGTCGACCTCGGCACCACCCCCAGGCAGCGCGAAGCTCCTCAAGTGGAACGCGAGGTCGTGGTCGTGCCCGACACGCCCTACGACGAGTCGTTGTGGAAGGACGCAGACGACGAAGGACTCGGTGGCTACCGCAACCGGACCTGAGCCGACCTGATCAGACGGCCCCCGCGAGACGCGGGGGCCGTTCGGCGTTTTCCCACAACGGCGTGGACCCCCAGAAAGGTGAGTAATGGCGAGGGCAGAGATCGCCGCCAGGACTCTGCGCACGGACCGATGGTGGTTGCCGCCGCTGACGACATTCGTCGGCCTGCTGCTCATCTCGATCTACGCGGCGTTCCGCACGTTCCAGGGGGACTTCTACTGGGTCGACCAGTACCACTACCTCACACCGATGTACTCCCCGTGCCTCACCGAGGAGTGCATTCCCGCGGCGAGCCACTTCGGCCGGTGGTTCCCGGCGCTACCGGGCTTCCTGACACCGCCCGTGATCATCATCCCGTTCCTGCTGGGGTTCCGGATCACCTGCTACTACTACCGCAAGGCCTACTACCGGGCCGCCTGGGCGTCGCCGCCCGCGTGCGCCGTGGCAGAGCCGCACAGCAAGTACACCGGTGAGACGCGCTTCCCGCTGATCGCGCAGAACCTGCACCGCTACTTCTTCTACGCGGCCTCGCTCCTGCTGCTGATCAACATCTACGACGCGGTCCTCGCGTTCGGCACCGGCGTCGGCCTGGGCAACATCATCCTGCTGGTCAACGTCGGCCTGCTCGCCGCGTACACGCTGTCGTGCCACTCGTGCCGCCACATCGCGGGCGGGCGGCTCAAGCACTTCTCCAAGCACCCGGTCCGGTACTGGATGTGGACGCAGATCTCGAAGCTGAACAACCGGCACATGCTGCTCGCCTGGACGTCGCTGATCTTCGTCTGCCTCACCGACCTCTACGTCGCGCTGGTCGCCTCGGGAACGATCTCCGACCTCCGCTTCATCAACTAAGGAGTGGTTTTGCCCGAGCTGGAAAGGCATTCGTTCGACGTTCTCGTGATCGGCGCGGGTGGTGCCGGTCTGCGTGCCGCGATCGAGGCCCGTGAGCACGGCATGCGCACCGCCGTTCTCTGCAAGTCGTTGTTCGGCAAGGCCCACACGGTGATGGCCGAGGGTGGCATCGCCGCCGCGATGGGCAACGTGAACTCGAGCGACAGCTGGCAGGTGCACTTCCGCGACACCATGCGCGGCGGCAAGTTCCTCAACAACTGGCGGATGGCCGAACTGCACGCGCAGGAGGCGCCGCAACGGGTCTGGGAGCTCGAGACCTACGGCGCGCTGTTCGACCGCACCAAGGACGGCCGCATCTCGCAGCGCAACTTCGGCGGCCACGAGTACCCGCGCCTCGCGCACGTCGGCGACCGCACCGGCCTCGAACTGATCCGCACGCTGCAGCAGAAGATCGTGTCGTTGCAGCAGGAGGACTTCAAGGAGTTCGGGAACTACGAGGAACGCCTGCGGGTGTTCCAGGAGTTCACCGTCACCGACCTCGTCAAGGACGGAGACCGGATCGCCGGCGCGTTCGGCTACTGGCGCGAGTCCGGCCGGTTCGTGCTGTTCGAGGCACCCGCGGTGATCCTCGCGACCGGCGGCATCGGCAAATCGTTCAAGGTCACCTCGAACTCGTGGGAGTACACGGGTGACGGCCACGCGCTCGCACTGCGCGCGGGCGCCTCGCTGATCAACATGGAGTTCATCCAGTTCCACCCCACCGGGATGGTCTGGCCACCGTCCGTCAAGGGCATCCTCGTCACCGAGTCCGTCCGCGGCGACGGTGGCGTGCTGCGCAACTCCGACGGCAAGCGCTTCATGTTCGACTACATCCCCGAGGTGTTCAAGGACAAGTACGCCGACAACGAAGAAGAAGGCGACCGCTGGTACACCGACCAGGCGAACAACCGGCGCCCACCGGAGCTGCTGCCCCGCGACGAGGTCGCGCGCGCGATCAACTCCGAGGTCAAGGCCGGGCGCGGGTCACCTCACGGCGGCGTTTTCCTCGACGTGTCAACACGTCTGCCCGCCGAGGAGATCCGCAAGCGACTGCCGTCCATGCACCACCAGTTCAAGGAACTGGCCGACGTGGACATCACGGCACAGCCGATGGAGGTCGGCCCGACCTGTCACTACGTGATGGGCGGCGTCGAGGTCGACCCGGACACCGGATCCTCTTCCGTGGCAGGGCTTTACGCTGCCGGCGAGGTGTCCGGCGGCATGCACGGCTCGAACCGCCTGGGTGGAAACTCGTTGTCGGACCTGCTCGTGTTCGGCCGCCGTGCCGGGGCAGGCGCGGCGGAGTACGTGCGGGCACTCGACCAGCGCCCGGCGGTCTCGGAGGACACCGTCACCGAGGCACGGGCCACGGCGCTCAAGCCGTTCCAGCAGGAGGGCGGCGAGAACCCGTACACGCTGCACATGGAGCTGCAGCAGTCCATGAACGACCTCGTCGGCATCATCCGCCGCCAGGCCGAGATGGAAGAAGCGTTGCAGCGGCTGGAGAAGCTCAAGGAGCGCGCCCAGTCGCTGACGGTCGAGGGACACCAGCAGTTCAACCCCGGCTGGCACCTCGCACTCGACCTGCGCAACATGCTGCTGGTGTCCGAGTGCGTGGCGAAGGCGGCACTGCTGCGCACGGAGTCCCGCGGCGGCCACACCCGTGACGATCACCCGTCGATGGACGCGGAGTGGCGGCGCAAGCTGCTGGTGTGCAACGTCGACGAGAACGGGGTGAGCGTCGAGGAGAAACCGCAGATCCCGATCCGCAGCGACCTGCTGGACCTGTTCGACCGCGCCGAGCTGGAGAAGTACCTCACCGCTGAGGAGTTGTCATGAGCTACCAGGGGAAGTTCCGGGTGTGGCGCGGTGACGACTCCGGCGGAGGGCTGGAGGACTTCACCGTCGAGGTCAACGAGGGTGAGGTCGTCCTCGACATCATCCACCGGCTGCAGGCCACGCAGGCACCGGACCTCGCCGTGCGGTGGAACTGCAAGGCGGGCAAGTGCGGCTCGTGCTCGGCGGAGATCAACGGACGCCCGCGGCTGCTGTGCATGACCCGGATGTCGGTCTTCGACGAGTCGGAGACGATCACGGTCACGCCGATGCGGACGTTCCCGATCATCCGCGACCTGGTGACCGACGTGTCCTTCAACTACACCAAGGCGCGCGAGGTCCCCTCGTTCGCGCCGCCGAAGGACCTGGCCCCCGGCGAGTACCGGATGCAGCAGGTCGACGTCGAGCGCTCGCAGGAGTTCCGCAAGTGCATCGAGTGCTTCCTGTGCCAGAACACCTGCCACGTGGTGCGTGACCACGAGGAGAACAAGGAGGCGTTCTCGGGGCCGCGGTTCCTGATGCGCGTCGCCGAACTCGAGATGCACCCGCTCGACACGGCCGACCGCGTCGACCAGGCTCAGGACGACCACGGGCTCGGCTACTGCAACATCACCAAGTGCTGCAGCGAGGTCTGTCCCGAGCACATCCACATCACCGACAACGCGCTCATCCCCATGAAGGAGCGCGTGGCGGACCGCAAGTACGACCCGATCGTCTGGCTCGGCAACAAGCTGTTCAAGCGGTCTTAGCGACCGTCTGCGGCGTGACCAGTCCGGACTCGTAAGCCGTCACGACGGCCTGAGCCCGGCTGGTCAGCCGCAGCTTGGTCATCACGCGGTTCAGGTGCGTCTTCACCGTGCCCACGGTGACGCTCAGCTTGCTCGCGATCGCCGCGTTGGTCTGCCCGGTGGCCACCAGCCTGAGCACCTCGCGTTCGCGGTCGGTGAGATCGCCCAGACCCGCCGGGACCCACGGCGCGTCCGCCACGTCACCGCGCAGGTAGGCCGCCACGAGCCGGCGCATCACCGTCGGGCTGAACTGCATCTCGCCGGACGCCACCGCGGTGATCGCGGCCAGCAGCCTCGCCGGCTCCGACTCCTTCAGCACGAACCCGGCGGCACCCAGCCGCAACGCCTCGTGCACGTGCTCGTCGAGGTCGAACGCGGTCAGCACGAGAACTCTCGTGGAAGCCAGAACACGTTCCAGCGCCGCGAGGCCAGGCACGCGGATGTCCAGGAGCACGACGTCCGGGCGCACCGACTCGGCGAGCGGCACAGCCGTCTCGCCATCAGATGCTTCTCCGACAACGGTCATTCCCGGTGTCGCCGTCAGCAACGCGACCAGGCCCGCCCTGAACAACGGCTGGTCGTCGACCACAAGCACGCGCGTCACAACGCCCCTCAGCCAGGTGACGTCACCGCCGTAAATCCCCAGATTCCCCAACTCCGAGCGTACCGCGAAAGTTGACGGGAGATCCACTCTTCGTCAGACGACCCGGATCCCGCGGCGTCGATACGTTCCGCGCCATGCGAACCGCATCGGCAGACCTGCTCGCCGTCCGCACGATCACCGCCGACGGCTCGGACATCTACCTGCGGATCACCTCCAGTCCGGTGGACCTGGAGATCCGCTGGTTCCGCGACGACGACCACCGGGTGTCGGGCAGCCCCGTCCTGTTCCCGGCGGGGGACAGCGCACGACGGCGCATCGGCTCGAACTTCCGCGCCGGCACGACGTTCTGTCTGGACGTCGTCGGCGGGACGGGGAGCGAGGACGTCTGGTGCGGCGTCGTCGACTGGAACGTCTACTCGTGAGGGGATTTCCGATGAAACGTGCTCTTGCAGGTCTTCTCGCCGTGGGCTTCGCGATGGTGTCCGCGCTGCCTGCCCAAGCGGCGTCGACCACGATCACGGTGCCGTTCAAGCACAACCAGATCACCTGGTTCACGACCGCGCGCACGATCACCGTCGCGGGCTCGAACATCGACGCCAGGGTCGCTCTGGGCGGCGTCATGCAGCTCGCCTGGTACAAGTGCGGCGACCGCGACACGCGCGGTGCGTTCGTGCGAATGGAGGAGGAGCGCAAGCACGTCGGCACGAACTTCAAGAAGGGCACCAAGTTCTGCCTCGCCTCGAACAGCCCCTACACCGAAGGCACCGTCGGAGGAACGCTGTGGTGGAGCGGTACCTGATCGCTGCGGTGGTCCTGGTGGCCGGATGCGCGGCGCCGCAACCAGCCGCACCCGCGGTAGTGGACCAGCAGCAGTACACCCAGGCCATGCGGGACGGCTTCGCCAGGTACACGTGGCCCGAGGGCCGCAAACCGGACCTTGCCGTGCTCGCGGAGAAGTCGGGGCCGGGACCGGACAGGGCACCGGCAGGCAGCGAACGGATCGTCCTGGAGATGACCAACGCGTGCGCCTGGTACCTCGGCTGGGAGGACGCGCGGAAACGCGGCGACCAGGCGGCGGTCTCCCAGGCGCTGAAGGTGATGGACGAAGTCCTGCCGGCGTTCTCGCCGGAGGACCCGGACGGACAGCGCTACGCCCGCGAGACGGCGGAGAAGGCCAAGGCGGGTGACGGCTCGCAGGCCGCCGACTACGTCACGTCCAACTGCGAGTCTGTGCGGTGGCAGTGAAAAACCGGGGAAACAGGAACGGGGCGTGTCCGATGTGGACACGCCCCGTTCCCTCAAGCCGTTCTCAGAGAGCGGCACCACCGGCGGGAGCCGCGGTCGAGGCTTCGCCGAGCTGGATCTGCTTGGCCTTGTCCTCGTCGAGGTGGATGACCTTCTTGTTGCGGCGGTTGCGCTTCTCCAGGTAGTTCGCGAACCACGTGAGGAGCAGGCACAGTCCGATGTAGATAGACGCCACCACGATCATCGTCGGGATGAGCGGACGGCCGAACTGCAGCTGACCACCGATCTGGCGGCCCCAGTACAGCAGCTCCTCGAACGTGATGAGGAAGCCGAGCGCGGTGTCCTTCAGCAGCACGACGAGCTGGCTGATGATGGTCGGCAGCATCGCCCGCAACGCCTGCGGCAGCAGCACGAGCACCATCACCTGCGTCTTGCGCATGCCCAGCGCGTACGCGGCCTCGCTCTGCCCCTTGGGCAACGAGTTGATGCCCGCGCGGAACACCTCGGCGAGCACCGAGCCGTTGTACAGCATCAGGCTGAGCACGACCGACGTGAACGCCGTGAGCTTGATGCCCGTCGACGGCAGGCCGTAGTAGAAGAAGAACATCATGATGACGAGCGGGATCGCGCGGAACAGCTCCACGACCACCGCCGCCGGGGTGCTGACCCACTTGTGGTCCGACAGCCGTGCCGCCGCGAACACGGCACCGAACAGCAACGCCAGCACCGCGCCGACCGCGAACGCGCTCAGCGTGCGGCCGAGCGCCTCGACCAGGGAGATCTGGATCTGCTTGTACTCGAACCAGCTCCACTTGCGGCCCTCGAACTGGCCGGTGTCGACGAAGCGCCACACCACGTACGCGAGGAGCGCGGCGATCGCGACCACACCCACGACCGCGTACGCGCGGTACCGGATCCTGGCCCGCGGACCGGGAACGTCGAACAGGACGGTGCTGCTCATCGGGCCACGCTCCAGCGCTTCTCGAGAACCCGCTGCAGGTAGGTCAGCGGCATGACCAGCAGGACGAAGATGGCGGCGACCCACAGCATGCCGGTCAGGGTGTCCTCACCGAGCTCGGACAGCGCGTCGCGGATGGCGCCCGCTTCCCGGACCGAGAAGCCCGCCGCGACGGTGGTGTTCTTCAGCAGAGCGATGAACGTGCTCACCATGGGCGGGACGACGGACCGCAGTGCCTGCGGCAGCACGATGCTGCCGAGCATCTGGGTGAACGTCAGGCCCAGAGCCCGCGACGCCTCGGCCTGACCGATCGGCACGGTGTTGATGCCCGAGCGGACCACCTCGCAGACGAACGCCGACGTGTAGAGCGTCAGCGCCACGACGGCGGCGGTGAAGAACTCGAACTTGATGATCTCCAGGTAGGGGTACGCGAACACGAAGAACACGAAGACCAGCGTGAGCGGCGTGTTGCGCACGACCGTCACGTACAGCGTGCCGACCCCGCGGAACACGGGAACCGGGCTGACGCGCAGCATCGCGAGGAAGATGCCCAGCAGCAGCGACGCGATCCCGGAGACCGCGAACAGCTTGAGCGTGTTCGCGAAGTGGTTCACGAACAGGTCGAGGTTACGGGTGAGGACGCCCATCGAATTCCTTGCCGTCGTCCGTCGTCAATGGAACGGCCGGTGGACCCGCCGTGCGAGTCCACCGGCCACAAAGGAACGTCAGTACTTCTCGAGGGTCGGGTGCTTGCCTTCCGAACCCGACTTGCCCAGCGTGTTCTTGTAGATCTGGTCCCACTTGCCGTCGGACAGCGACTTCTCGAGGATCTCGTTGACCTTGTCGCGCAGGGCCTTGTCGTCCTTCGGCAGGCCGATGCCGTACTTCTCCGTGGAGAAGGTCTTGCCGACGACCTTCAGCTTCTCCGGCTCGGCGGCCGCGTAGCCCTTCAGGATCGCGTCGTCGGTGCTGACCGCGTCGACCTCACCGTCGAGCAGCTTCGTCACGCACAGGGAGTAGCTCTGCAGCTCGACCACGTTCGAGTCGGGCTCGACGAGCTTCTTCTCGCGCAGCTGCTTGGCGGGCGTGGAGCCCGTCACGGAGCAGACCTTCTTGCTCTTGATGCTGTCCGGACCGGTGATGTCGGAGTTGTCCTTCTTCACCAGCAGGTCCTGGCCCGCGACGTAGTACGGGCCGGCGAAGGACACCTTCTCCTTGCGGGCGGCGGTGATGGAGTACGTGCCGACGTAGTAGTCGACGTCACCGTTGATGATCGCCTGCTCGCGGGCCGCGGACTGGATCGTCTTGAAGGTGATCTTGGTTTCGGGGTCGAAACCGAGCTGCGCCGCGATCAGCTTCGCCATGTCGATGTCGAAGCCGGTGTACTTGTTGGTCGTCGGGTCCTTGAAGCCCAGACCGGGCTGGTCCTCCTTGACACCGATGGTCAGGGTGCCGCGCGACTTGATCTTCTCGAACGTCGGCGAGCCGTCGACCTTGACGTCCTTGGCCACCTCGAAGACGCCGGCGGGCGCCCCAGTGTCGGTGGTGCCGGTGCCTTCCTTGCCACAAGCGGTCAGGGCGAGACCACCCGCCAGCAGCACCGCCGCAAGGGTGCGAACCCTCATCGTCCTTCTCCTGCCATTCGTTCGAAAGTGGGCTGACTACTAGTGAGTCAGGATCTTGCCAAGGAAGTCCTTCGCGCGGTTGGACTTCGGGGCCGAGAAGAACTCTTCCGGGGTGGAATCCTCGACGACCTCGCCGTCGGACATGAAGATCACCCGGTCCGCGGCCTTGCGGGCGAAGCCCATCTCGTGCGTGACGACCAGCATCGTCATGCCGTCCTTCGCGAGGCCCGTCATGACGTCCAGGACCTCCTGGACCATCTCCGGGTCGAGCGCGGACGTGGGCTCGTCGAACAGCATCACCTTGGGCTTCATCGCGAGCGCGCGGGCGATCGCCGCACGCTGCTGCTGCCCACCCGAGAGCTGAGCGGGGAACTTGTCCGCCTGGTTGGCGATCCCGACGCGCTCCAGCAGTTCCATCGCGGTCTTGCGGGCCTCGGCGGCCGGCGTCTTGCGCACCTTCGTCGGAGCGAGCATCACGTTCTCGACGATGGTTTTGTGCGCGAAAAGGTTGAAGGACTGGAACACCATGCCGACATCGGCGCGCAGGCGTGCCAGTTCCTTTCCTTCCGCCGGAAGCGGCTGCCCGTCGACCTCGATGACTCCGGAATCAATCGGCTCGAGTCGGTTGATGGTCCGGCACAGGGTCGACTTACCGGAACCCGACGGCCCCAGCACGACCACGACCTGCCCCTTCGGCACTTCCAGCTGCACGTTCTTGAGCACGTGCAACGGGCCGAAGAACTTGTCCACACCCGCCACACGAATCATCGGCGGGGTAGAGGCGGCAGTCATCCAGTCCTCCATTTGGGGTCGTCGGCGTTGGCGGAAACCTAGGTGTCCGCCACCACACCAGTCCAGGACATTGAGCAAGACTTAGGGTCTCAACTCTGTCACAGGCAGACATCGGTTGCCCGGGAGGTAGCGAAAGTGCGCGTGCTGCTCGTCGAGGACGACGACAGGGTCGCCGAGGCATTGGTCCCCGCCCTGACCAGACGGGGTTTCCACGTCGACAGGCAGGCCACCGGCCGCGGCACGCTCGACCGCCTCACGGGCGTCGACGTGGTGTTGCTGGACCTCGGCCTGCCCGACATGGACGGCGTGACGCTGTGCCGTGCCATCAGGGCCGCGTCCGACGTCGCGATCATCGTGGTGTCGGCGCGAGGGGAGATCGACGACCGCATCCTCGGCCTGCACGCGGGGGCCGACGACTACCTGGTCAAGCCCTATGACGTGGGCGAACTGGTCGCGCGCGTGCACGCCGTCCGGCGCCGTCGCGGTGCGGACCCGGTCGGTGTGGGCGCGGTGTCGACGGAGGTGTTCGAGACCGGCGACGTGCGGGTCGACCTGGGGCGCCACGAAGTCACCGTGGCGGGTGAATCGGTCGCCCTCTCCCGCAAGGAGTTCCAGGTCCTCGCGCTGGTCATGGCCGCGGGCGGCGCGGTGTGCACGCGCGAGCGGATCCTGGCCGAGGTGTGGGGACGCACGTGGTCCGGCGCCAACCGCACGCTCGACGTGCACGTCGCCACGCTGCGCACGAAGCTCGGCAGGCCGGCGTTGCTGGAGACCGTACGCGGTGTCGGGTACCGGCTGGGGCAGGTGTGATCACGAATGGGTGATCTTTGCTCACCGGCGTGTCGCGAAGGGGCGGGGTGACGGGTCGTGAGGTCCCGACTGCTGGGCGTGGTACTCGCCCTCATCGTGCTCGTCCTGGTGGGTCTGGGCGTGCCGCTGGGCCGCGGCGTGGCGGCCGCGGAGCAGCAGGAGATGTTCCTGGACCGGCTCACCGACACCAGCCGGTTCGCCTCGCTCGCGCAGCGGCCGTTGATCGATGATCGGCCGCACCTGCTGCGGCCTGAGCTGGAACGCTACGACGAGCTCTACGACATCGGCGTGGCCGTGGTGACCCGCGACGCGCCGACGGTCCCGGTCGTGGCGTCCCGCAACAACCTCGCGCTCGGCGACAGCGCCGTGCAGGACCTCGTCAGCAAGGCGCTCGCGGGCCGGCTGCCGGTCGCGCCGCCGTTGTTCATGCCGTGGAGCGACACGCAGGTGGTGCTCGCCGAACCGGTCCTCGTCGACGGCGAGGTGCGCGGCGCGGTGATCACGTTCTCGCCGACGTCCAAGACCCGGTTCGAGGTACTCGCCTGGTGGGGCCTGCTGCTCGCGGCGAGCCTGCTGGTGCTGGCGCTCGCGGTGCTGCTGGCGTTGCCGGTCGTGCGCTGGACGCTGCGTCCGGTGCAGGCGCTGGACGACGCGACGGGCAAGCTGCTGGCGGCCGTGGTGTCCGGACGGCCGGTGCCGCCGGTGGGCGCGGAGAGCGGGCCGCCGGAACTGCGGCAGCTCTCGCGGTCGTTCGACCAGATGGCCGCCAGCATGAGCGATGTGCTTGCCGCGCAACGGGCGTTCGTCGCGGATGCCTCGCACCAGCTGCGGAACCCGTTGACCGCGTTGAAACTCCGTCTGTCCAATCTGGAGGGTCACGTCGACGCCGAGGCCGAGGTGCACCAGGTCGAGGCGTTGAGCGAGACCGACCGGCTGAACCGGATTCTCGACGAGCTGCTCGCCATGGCGCGCGCCGAGTCGAGCTCGGTCGACCCGGTGCCGGTCGACGTCGACAAGTCCGTGGCGGCGCGGCTGTCGGCGTGGCAGGCGGCCGCGGCGGCCAAGGAGGTGCACCTCGTGCTCGACGGGCAACGCGTCGGCATGGCGCTCGCACCGCCGCGCGGGGTCGAGACGGTTCTCGACGCGCTGCTCGACAACGCGCTGAAGTTCACCCCGGAGGGCACGCTGATCGTGGTCGACGTGCGCAAGTCAGACGGCGTCGTCCGGCTCTCGGTCGCCGACCACGGGCCTGGGCTGCAGCCGGAGGAGCTCGAACGCGCCACCGACCGGTTCTGGCGCAGTCCGGCCCACCAGAACGTGCCGGGCTCCGGGCTCGGGCTCTCGATCGTGCGGCTCGTGGTCGAACGGGTCGACGGGGCCGTGCGCCTCGAGTCGCCCGAGGACGGCGGGCTCAAGGTCGTGGTCGAGCTGCCGGCCGTGTGATATCCGATATCCGATATATCAGACCCGAAGAATCAGACCCCGAAAATCAGACCTTGCTTTCGCGGTAGTAGCGCATCGCGCCGTTGTGCAGCGGTACCGGTGACGTCTCGATCGCCGACCGCTGCTCTATCGTCCGCGCCGCCGAGTGGGCCTTCACCAGGTCGGGCTGGCCTTCGAACAGCTGCCGCACGAGCGCCTCGGCGACGTCGTCCGGCATCGCCTCGGTGACGAGCAGGAAGTTGCGGGTGACGAGCGTGATGACCGGCCCGGACTGCACGTTGTACGTCGAGGCCGGCAGGGTCGCGGAACCGTACACGGGATACTGCTGACGGAATTTCGGCAGCTCGTCCTTCAGGTCGAGCATCCGCACGCCGAGGCCCTTGGTCAGGTCGGTGATCCTCTTCGTCGGCAGGCCGCCGGACCAGAAGAACGCGTCGAGCTTGCCTTCCTGCATCGCCTGGGCGGAGTCGTCGAGGCCGAGGTTCAGCGCCTGCGGCGTGACGTTCTCCGACCGCAGCAGCTTGTTGGCGATGATCTCGACGCCGGACTCCTTCGCGCCGATCGACACGCGCAGTCCCGACAGGTCGCCGAGCTTCTTCACCGGCAGGTCGGCGCGGACGATGACCTGCAGGTAGTCGTCGTGCATGCGGGCCAGCGCGCGCAACCGCGTGGAGCCTGCGACGTCTGCTACCGCGTCCGCCTGCGAGAACCCCACCTGGGCTTGGTTGTTGACCAGCCGGGTGACGTTGTCCTTGGATCCGGCCGTCTGGACGACCTGGGGCCGCGCTATGCCGAGCCGGCCGCTCCAGATGTCCGCGAGGCCCTTGCCGAGCGAGTAGTAGACGCCGCCCTCGCTGCCGGTCGCCATCGTGATCTTGACGTCCTCGACCGTGCTGCCGCAGCCCGTCAGGACCGTTGCGGCGGTCAACAGGCTCACGGCGGCATGCACTCGTCCCAGCACCTGCGCATCGTGCCACGGGGGCGTTCTACGCTTGCACCCGACGAAAGGTTGGTTGCAGTGACCCGCAGTTACCAGATCCGCACGTTCGGTTGTCAGATGAACGTGCACGACTCCGAGCGGCTCGCCGGTCTACTGGAGGACGCTGGCTACGCGCGGGCCGCCGAGGACGAGCAGGCCGACGTCGTCGTCTTCAACACCTGCGCGGTCCGCGAGAACGCCGACAACAAGCTCTACGGCACGCTCGGCCACCTCGCCCCGCAGAAGGCGGCGAAGCCCGGCATGCAGATCGCGGTCGGCGGCTGCCTCGCGCAGAAGGACCGCGGCGAGATCGTCCGGCGCGCACCCTGGGTGGACGTCGTGTTCGGCACGCACAACATCGGCTCGCTGCCGGTGCTGCTCGAACGCGCCCGGCACAACTCGGAGGCGCAGGTCGAGATCCTCGACGCGCTGGAGACGTTCCCGTCGTCGCTGCCGGCCTCCCGCGACTCCGCCTACTCGGGCTGGGTGTCGATCTCGGTGGGCTGCAACAACACCTGCACGTTCTGCATCGTGCCGTCCCTGCGCGGCAAGGAGAAGGACCGCCGCCCCGGCGACGTGCTCGCCGAGGTGCAGACGCTCGTGGACGAGGGTGTGCTGGAGGTGACGCTGCTGGGGCAGAACGTCAACTCCTACGGCGTCGAGTTCGGCGACAGGTTCGCGTTCGGCAAGCTGCTGCGCGCCTGCGGTGAGATCGACGGCCTCGAGCGCGTGCGGTTCACCTCGCCGCACCCCAAGGACTTCACCGACGACGTCATCGCGGCCATGGCCGAGACGCCGAACGTGTGCCACCAGCTGCACATGCCGCTGCAGTCCGGTTCGGACCGCCTGCTCAAGGCGATGCGCCGGTCGTACCGCACGGAGAAGTACCTGGGCATCATCGACAAGGTCCGCGCCGCCATGCCGGACGCCGCGATCACCACGGACATCATCGTGGGCTTCCCGGGCGAGACCGAGGAGGACTTCCAGGGCACGCTCGACGTGGTGCGCCAGGCCAGGTTCTCGTCGGCGTTCACGTTCCAGTACTCGAAGCGTCCCGGCACGCCCGCCGCGGACCTGCCGGACCAGCTGCCCAAGGCCGTCGTCCAGGAGCGCTTCGACCGGCTCGTGGCGTTGCAGAACGAGATGACGCACTCGCTGAACATCGAGCAGGTCGGCCGCACCGTCGAGGTCCTCGTGGCGACCGGTGAGGGCAAGCGTGACGCGGAGACGCACCGCATGAGCGGCCGCGCGCGCGACGGACGCCTCGTGCACTTCACGCCGGGTGCGACCGTTCCGCGTCCCGGTGACGTCGTCGAGACGGTCGTGACGTACGCGGCCCCGCACTACCTCGTCGCGGACGGCGAACCGCTGTCGTGGCGCCGCACCAAGGCCGGTGACCGGTCGGAGGCGGGGATCAAGCCCAAGACCGCGGGCGTGGGCCTCGGTCTGCCGTCGTTCGGCGCGCCCGCGCCGCTGCCCGCCGTGTCGGGGTGCTCGGCCCAGTGAGCGAGGAGGAGTACCTGCGCAAGGAGATCGACGCGGTGGAACAGCAGGCGGCCAAGCGCATCGACCCCGGTACCGGCGCTCTCACGATCTCCATCGCCGTGCTGGCGTTGCTGGTGTCGCTGGTGCTGCCGTGGGTCGGTGACGACACGGGCCTGAGCGTGGTGCTCGGCGAGTCGGCGAGCTTCGTGCCGAGGCTGTTCTCGTTCTTCGCGCTCGGCATCGGCGTACTCGGGTCCGGCCTCACGCTCGCGGTGCGGCGCTGGGGTCTCGCGTGGGTCTGCGCCCTGGGCCTGTTCGCGGGCTCGGTGACGGGCGTGCTGTCGATCTGGACGCAGCAGACGACCACGAGCAACAAGGCGATCGGGCCCGGCCCCGGCGTCGGCCTGATCATCGCGGTGATCGCGGTGATCGTCCTGCTGGTGAAGTGGGTGAAGATCGCGGCTTCACGTCCGCCCCAGCTGTAATGAACGGGCGCACCTCCCCGATTCCTTTCCCGTCAAACGGTGAACGCGAGTCGAGGTGCGCTGGCGATGACGGACGCTGATCAGACCGCGAACACCGTCGGCGACGTGCCCGGATCGGCCATGCAGTTCCGGGACGTCGGCGGTGACGTCACCATCACCCAGTACGGCACGCCGAAACGCCCGCCGACGCTGCTTCTCATCGCCGTGGTCGTGTGTGCCGCGGTGGTGGGTCTTCTCGTCGTCGTGATGAATCTGGGACCGCGCACGGGGCCCGCGAGCGAGAGCACGACGCCGTCGACGCGGCAGAAGCCCGCGAACGACGGACCGGGCTACCTGGTGCCCGCCGGTGACGACCGGAGGGCCGTCGACTTCTACCAGAACGACTGGAACGACGTCGTGATGTGGGAGCGGCACCCGTCGAGCGACACCACCAGCTTCCAGCCGTACTGGGTGCGCGAGTTCTCGGACGCGTCGCCGACCTCGTTCCGCATCCGGAACGAGCGCGCGAACCTCTGCATGGAGCCGGTGTACCAGCAGAACTTCGGTGAGCACATCAAGGCGAACTCGTGCTCGTGGAGCAACGACGCACAGTTGTGGCAGACCACGAACACCACACAGCTCGCACACGTGGCATCCGGCCGTTGCCTGGGCACGGCCAACGACGGCTCCTACGCCGATGGCACCTGGCTGATCGTGTCGCTGTGCTCAGGCCGTGACGACCAGAAGTGGCGCATTGCGCGCTGAAGGGCCCCTCCCGCGCGGGGAGGAGCCCTTCAGCGTTCAGAACTAGCGGGTGGCCAGCGCCTGCTCAGCGGCGGCGAGCCACTCGCGCCACTGCGCGGCCTGAGCCTCGGCCTGCTCGGTGCGGCGCTTGTCGCCCGCGGCACGGGCCTTCGCGGCCTGCGCCTCGAACTGCTCCACGCGCTCGCGGAACTGCGCCACGCGGGCCTCGGCCTCGGGGTCGGAACGACGCCACTGGGCGTCCACCGCACCGCGGACCCGCTCCTCGATGGCGCGGAGCTTGCCCTCGAGCTCGCGGATGCGCTCGCGCGGCACCTTGCCGATCGCGTCCCAGCGCTCCTGGATCTTGTAGAGGTGCTGGCGAGCCGACTCGAGATCGGTCGACGGGTCGATCGTCTCGGCCTCGGCGAGCAGCTCCTCCTTCAGCTTCGCGTTCGCCGAGAACTCGGCGTCGCGCTCGCTGAACGCCTCGGAGCGCTTCTGGAAGAACGCGTCCTGCGCGGCGCGGAACCGCTGCCACAGCGCGTCGTCGGCCTCCTTGGGCGCACGCCCGGCGGCCTTCCACTCGACCATGAGCTCCTTGTAGCGACCGGCCGTGGGGCCCCAGTCGTCGGAGTCGATCAGCTTCTCGGCCTCTTCGACGAGCGCCTGCTTCGACGCCTTCGCCACCGAACGCTGGCGGTCGAGGTCCGCGAAGTGCGAGCCGCGGCGGCGGTTGAACGCGTCACGGGCCTTCGAGAACCGGCGCCACAGCTGCTCGTCGGTCTTGCGGTCGACGCCGCGGATGGTCTTCCACTCGTCGAGGATCTGGCGCAGCCGGTCGCCCGCGACCTTCCACTGGGTCGACTCGTTCGCGATCGACTCGGCCTCGTCGACCAGCGCCTGCTTGCGCGCCACGGACTGGGCGCGGGCGGCCTCCTTGGCCTCCTTCGCCTTCTCCATGCCGGCCTCGGCCCGCTCCAGCACGTGCTCGACGCGGGCGGCCAGCGCCTTGAGGTCACCGACGACGGCGGCCTCGGCGAGCTGCTCCTTGACGTGCTTCGCGCTGGTCAGGGCGTGCTTCGGGTCGCCGGCACCGGACGCGAGCCGCGTCACCAGCAGCTCGACCTCGGTGCGCAGGTCGTCGAACCGGCGCGCGAAGTGCGCGAGGCCCTCGACCGGCTCGCCGGCCTGCCACGACCCGACGGCGCGCTCGCCGTCCTCGGTCTTCACGTACACGGTGCCGTCGGCGTCAACGCGCCCCCAGCGGTCAGGGTGGTCCGACGCCACGGGGACGGCCGGAGGCGTCGCCTGCACGGTCTCCTTCGGCGTTTCCTCGACCCCACCCTCGGCTGCGCCCACTTCCGGGCCCACTTCTGGGACGGTCTCCGTCACAGCGTCCGGTGTGCTGTCCTGCTCCGACATCGCCGGTTCCTCCCATCTGACGCCCGTGCCTGCCACGGGCGCCCCGCCGTTGGCGGGGCCGATGCAATACGGGCGCTGGAGGGTCTCCCGTCCCCAGTTCCCCGCGCGCATTCAAACAGGTCAGAGCTCGACTCGGTACTGGGAGTCCACGATAGGTAGCCTCGTTCGTCGTGATCACCCGTGCCGCGGTGGTGCCGCACCCACCCCTCCTGGTGCCAGAACTGGTCGCGGGAGCCGCCGCCGAAACCGAGCCCGTGCGCGCCGCAACCCTTGCCGCAGCAGGAAAACTGCCCGGTCCGTGGGTTGCGGTCGCGGTGGACGACAGCGGTCCGGCGACCTTCGTGCCACCGCTTTCGGGAACTTTCCTCGGTTATGGAGTCGATGTGCCCGTGTCACTCGGCGGTGACTCGGTCCCGGACCCGCGCATTCCGTTGCCTGTGCTAATCACCGCGTGGCTGCGGGAACACTGCGCAGTCGAGGTGTCACGCGTCGAACTCGTCCCGCGCGATCTGTCCCCTTCCGACTGTGTCTCGTTTGGACAACGACTCGCTTCGGAAGAGTGCGGCCTGTTGGTTCTCGGTGACGGATCCACACGACACGGCTTGCGTTCGCCAGGTTCCCACGACGAGCGTTCGGGACCTTTCGACTCGCACGTGCACGACCTGCTGGCGGCCGCCGATGTGGACGGCCTGCTCGACCTCGACCCCGAACTCGCCCGCGAGCTGGGAGCGCAGGGCCGTGCCGCGTGGCAGGTCCTCGCCGGCGTGCCCGGACCGTGGCGCGGTCTGGGAGCCGAGTTCTTCGCACCGTTCGGCGTGGGCTACCACGTCGCCGTCTGGGAGCGCCCGTGATAGTTCCAATCGCCGTTGTCGGACCCACCGCGACCGGAAAGTCGGACCTGGCCGTCGCGCTCGCCGAACGGTTCGGGGGAGAGGTCGTCAACGCCGACGCCATGCAGCTCTACCGCGGCATGGACATCGGCACGGCGAAGATGACGGTGGAGGAACGCCGCGGCGTGCCGCACCACCTGCTCGACGTTCTCGACGTGACCGAGACCGCGTCGGTCGCCGCCTACCAGCGGGAGACGCGGGCTGTCGTCGAACGCCTGCTCGCCGCCGGTCGCCCGCCGATCCTCGTCGGTGGATCCGGGCTCTACGTCCAGGCCGTGCTCGACGACCTGAAGTTTCCCGGTACCGACGACGCGGTGCGCGAGCGCTTCGAGGCTGAGCTCGCTTCCGTTGGCCCGGAGGCGTTGCACCGGCGCCTGCAGGAGCTCGACCCGGCCGCGGCGATCGCGATCCTGCCGTCCAACGGCCGCCGCATCGTGCGCGCGCTCGAGGTCATCGAGCTGACCGGGCAACCGTTCTCCGCGAACCTGCCCAAGCCCGGTCCCGCGCGCTACGGCACCGTCCAGATCGGCGTGGACCGCGAGGTGTCCGAACTGGACGCGCGCGTCGACCTGCGCGTGGACGTCATGTTCGCCTCGGGTCTGGAGGGCGAGGTGCGCGCCCTGGTCCGGGCCGGCCTGCGCGACGGCAAGACCGCGTCGCGCGCGCTGGGGTACCAGCAGGTGCTGTCCGCAATGGACGGAGCGTGCACGATCGACTTCGCCGCGGAGGAGACCAAACGCGCCACCCGCCGGTTCGTGCGCCGGCAGCGGTCGTGGTTCCGGCGTGACCAGCGCATCACCTGGCTGGACGGTGCGAGGCCGGATCTCGTCGAGGCCGCCGGTAACCTTGTCCCGTGGAGTTCGTGAAGGGGCACGGCACGGAGAACGACTTCGTCGTCCTGCCCGACCTCGATGACCAGCTGGACCTGACGGTGGCGCGCGTGCAGACGCTGTGCGACCGGCAGCGCGGCCTGGGCGCCGACGGCGTGCTGCGCGTCGTGCGTGCTGATGGCAAGTGGTTCATGGACTACCGCAACGCCGACGGCTCCATCGCCGAGATGTGCGGCAACGGCCTGCGCGTCTTCGCCCGCTACCTCGTCGACGCCGGCCACCAGCCGCAGGGCTCGTTCGTCGTCGCCACGCGTGCGGGGGACAAGACGGTCACCACGCACCCGGACGGCTCCGTCACGAACGACATGGGCCCCGCGCGGATCACCGGCACGTCCATCGCGGCGGTCGACGGCCAGGGCATCGGCGGCTTCGCGGTCGACGTCGGCAACCCGCACCTGGCGTGCGTCACCGAGGTCCCGGTCGAGAGCTTCGACCTCACCGTGCCGCCCGGTTTCGACCCGGTGATGTTCCCGCACGGCGTGAACGTCGAGCTGATCAACACCATCGGTGACAACGCGCTGCGCATGCGCGTCTACGAGCGCGGCGTGGGCGAGACCCGCTCGTGCGGCACCGGCACCGTGGCGTCCGTCGCGTCCTGGCTCGCGGGCCAGGGCAAGACCACCGGTTCGGCCACCGTCGACGTGCTCGGCGGCCAGGTGTTCGTGACGATCGAGCCGACGACGTCCACGCTCACCGGACCCGCCATGCTCGTCGCGCGCGGCGAGCTCGACAAGTCCTGGTGGGACGCCCTGCAGTAGAGCCGCGCAACTGATATATCGGATATCAGCTGAGCTCGTACACCTCGATCTTCCCCAGCCGCTCGGGCTTGACCACGTTCGGATGCGAGTCCGGCGCGGTCAGGCAGACGAGGTGGTCGTCGACGACGGCGACGGCGAAACACGTCTGCGTCGTCTCCACCCGATGCGTGATCTTGCCGCCTTCGGTCACCCGGAACGCCGCCGCCTGCAACGCGGGCGCCACCCACACGCCGTCGCCGTCTCCCGCTATGCCGTCCGGCGCGATGCCGAACTCCTTCACATCGGCCCACACCCTGCGGTTTTGCAACGATCCGTTGCGGTCGACCGAAAACGAAGTGAGGTGGAATGCAACGGTTTCGGCGACGACCAAGATGGTGCCGCTCTCCGATCGGCCGGTCGGGTCGGGTAGCAGCGCCATGCCGTTGGGGAATTTCAGGTCCTCGGCCGCGACGCTGACGGAGCCGTCGGGCTGGACGAGTGCGAGCGCGGCACCCGGCGGGTCGAAGTCCGGTTCGAGCAGCCGCGGGATGCCGACCTCGTCGATCAGGCCGTGCAGGTCGAAGCCGAAGTTGCCGACGTACGCGCGTCCTTCGGCGTCGACGAGCATGTCGTTCGCGTGGAAGGTCGCGACAGCTGATATATCGGCGTGAACGACCAGGTCACCACCTTCGAGGCGGCGCACCGTGCGGTCGAGCATCGACACGACGAGCAGGCGTCCGTCGGGCAGCCAGCCGAGGCCGGAAGGCTGGCCGTCGAAGGCGACGACGACCTCGTCGGCACCTGTCGTGAGGTCGAGGGCGTGCACCTCGCCGGCGTAGAAGTCGGAGTAGTAGAGGCGACCGTCGGGGCCGCGCCGCGGTCCCTCGCCGAAGTGGAGACCTTCGCGAACGACCTTCGTGTCAGCCATGGGCCTCGACGCTAGCTTCGACCGGCAGGTCACGCATCGTCCGCAACGGTGAGAGCAGAATCCACACCACCCCGAGCAACGAGCCGAGGAGCGCGACCCACAGCGTCGGCACGATCCCGATCCACGAACCGAGCCCGCCGCCGAGCAACGCGCCCAGCGGCATAGTGCCCCAGACCACCCAGCGGGTCGAGGCGTTCATCCGGCCCAGCAGGTGGTCGGGGCAGATCGTCTGCCGGTAGCTCACCTGGCCGATGTTGTAGACGACGACCCCGAACACGGTCACCGCCTGCCCGACCATCGGGAGCACCAGGCCCAAGCCGTTCGAGGTGAACGGCAGCGCCAGGGAGAAAGGCCAGGTCACCAGCGGGATGAGCCAGATCATCCTGGCCTGCCCGACCACCAGTCCGATCTTGTGCGCGAACGCGGCGCCGAGCACACCGCCGATGCCGCCCGCGCTGAGCACCAGACCTGCCGTTCCCTCGCTCAGTCCCACCGTCTTGAGCAGGAACAGCACCATCACGGCCTGCTGGATGCCGTGGAAGAAGTTCGACGTGCCGGTGCAGGCCACGATCTTGCGCAGGGTGTGGTTGCCGAAGACGAACCGCAGTCCCTCCGCGATCTCGCGCCGCAGGTGGGGCTCGGGGTGGAGTTCCGGTGCCGGCTCCACGGTCTTGATCCGCAACAGGAAGTACGCCGAGCTCAAGTAGCCCAGGCCGGTGGCGAGAACACCGTTGGCCGCGCCGAGGAACTGTGCCGCGTAGCCACCGATGGCGGGTCCCGACGCCTCCGCCACCTGCAGGCTGGCCTGCAGTTTCGAGTTGCCCTCGACGAGCTGGCCGCGTCCGACGAGCGACGGCAGGTACGACTGGTAGGCGACGTCGAAGAAGACGGTGCACACCCCCACCGCGAGGCTCACGACGATCAGCTGCGGCAGGTCGAGCAGGTCCAACCACCACGCGACGGGCACGCTCACCATCAGCGCGGCCCTGGCGATGTCCATCGCGATCATCAACGGCTTGCGCCGCATCCTGTCCACCCACACGCCCGCGGGCAGGCCGATCAACAGGAACGCGATCGTGCTCGCCGCGGCCAGCAGGCCCATCTCGAGCGGTGTCGCGTTCAGCACACCCGCCGCGAGCAGCGGGATGACCGTCATCCCGACGTTCGCGCCGAACTGGCTGATCGTGTCGCCCATCCAGAGCCTGCGGAAGTCGGGGTGCCCCCAAAGCGCCATGCCGGCGAGTCTGCCCCGAGTGATTGGAAACTGTCAATCACTTAGACTGGGCGCGTGCCACTCTCCCGCAAGCGCCGTCCCGCGACGAAAGAGGAAGCCGCAGCTCTGAGCTCCGACCTGCGGCTGCGGATGATCCGCATGACGTTCGACCGCCCGCTCACCAACAAGGAGCTGGCGCAGCGGCTCGGCAAGGACCCGGCCACGACGCTGCACCACGTGCGCAAACTCGTCGCCGCCGGGTTCCTCGAGGCGATGCCCCCGCGGGCGGGCAACCGGGGTGCGAAAGAGATCCCCTATCGGTCGACAGGGCTGTCGTGGCAGCTCGACAACAGCGAAAATGCAGTCGCCGTCGGTGAGGCGATGCTGCACGCTTTCCTCGGCGAGGTTGCCGACATCGGGCTCGAGGACGTGGATCAGAGCCGCCTGGTCGTCACCGTCGACCCGGAGGAACTAAAGCAGCGGCTCGCGTCGTTGATGGATGAGCTGGCCGCGCAACCGGTCAGACCGGACGTTCCCCGTGTGGCGATCTACCTCGCGGTGTATCCGGGGGACTGAAGGTCCATGGGACGATGAAGGGCAAATGACGGAAAACATCCAGAGCACAGAGTTCGACGCCGCGTGGGAAGAGGAAGACTTCTCGACGGGTGACTACGAACTCGCCGAACGCGCCGCATTGCGCCGTGTCGCGGGGTTGTCCACCGAGCTCGAGGACATCACCGAGGTCGAGTACCGGCAGCTTCGCCTGGAGCGGGTCGTGCTCGTCGGGGTGTGGACCGAGGGCACGGCCGCGGACTCCGACGCCTCGATGGCAGAACTCGCCCGCCTCGCCGAAACCGCAGGTTCCGAGGTGCTCGAAGGGGTCGTGCAGCGGCGCGACAAACCGGACGCCGCGACGTACATCGGTTCCGGCAAGGTGGCCGAGCTGCGCGACGTGGTGCAGGCGACCGGCGCCGACACCGTGATCTGCGACGGCGAGCTCTCTCCCGGCCAGCTGCGTCAGCTGGAGGAGAAGCTCAAGGTCAAGGTCATCGACCGCACCGCGCTCATCCTGGACATCTTCGCGCAGCACGCGCGGTCCAAGGAGGGCAAGGCGCAGGTCGAGCTGGCCCAGCTGCAGTACCTGATGCCGCGCCTGCGCGGCTGGGGTGAGACGTTGTCGCGGCAGGCCGGTGGTCGTGCCGGCGGCGGCAACGGCGGTGTGGGTCTGCGCGGTCCCGGTGAGACGAAGATCGAGACCGACCGCCGCCGGATCCGCGCGCGCATCGCCAAGCTGCGCCGCGAGATCGCCGCGATCGGCGTCATCCGCGAGACCAAGCGGGGCCGCCGCACGGCGAACGAGATCCCGAGCGTCGCCATCGCGGGCTACACGAACGCGGGCAAGTCCTCGCTGCTCAACGCGCTGACGGGCGCCGGTGTCCTGGTGGAGGACGCGCTGTTCGCCACCCTCGACCCGACGACGCGCCGCGCGGTGACGCCGGAGGGCCTGCCGTACACGCTGACGGACACGGTCGGCTTCGTCCGGCACCTGCCGCACCAGCTGGTCGAGGCGTTCCGCTCGACGCTCGAGGAGGTCGGCCAGTCCGACCTGCTCGTGCACGTGGTCGACGGCTCCGACGGCATGCCGGAGAAGCAGGTCAGCGCCGTGCGCGAGGTCATCGCCGAGATCAACGAGGAGACCGGCACGCCGATGCCGCGCGAGCTGCTCGTCGTGAACAAGATCGACGCGGTGGGCGACCTGGGCCTGGCCCGGCTGCGGCACCTGTTCCCGGACGCGTCGTTCGTGTCGGCGCACTCGGGCCTCGGCATCGAGGAGCTGCGGGTCCGCATCGCCGAGCTGATGCCACGTCCCGAGGTCGTGGTCGAGGCACTCGTGCCGTACGCGCGCGGCGAGGTCGTCGCCCGCGTGCACCGCGACGGCGAGGTGCTGTCCGAGAAGCACACGGAGTCGGGCACGCTGCTCAGCGCCCGCGTGCGTCCGGACCTCGCGGGCGTGCTCGAGGAGTTCGCGACGAACGGAACGCCTGCTTGATCCCGCCTCCACCGGTGGACGTGTGCCCGGTAGCCATGCAGGAGCTCTCCGGGCTCACGTCCGACGGCAAGCAGTTCTTCGCCGTCAGCGACAGCGACAACGGCACGCTGCGCATCCAGGTCATGGGCCGCGACTGCGTCATCAAACGGACGATCACCGCACCCGTCGACCCCTTCGACGTCGAAGACCTCGCGATGACGCCGGACGGCACCCTCTGGGCGTCCGACACCGGCGACAACAACAAGTCCCGCTCCACGGTCGCCTTGCACAAGGTCTCGCCTTCGGGTGCCGTGGAGCGGTTCCGCGTCACCTACCCGGACGGCAAGCACGACGCCGAAGCCTTGCTCATCGACAAGGCCGGTATCCCGTACATCATCACCAAGGAACCCATCGGCTCCGCACTGGTATATCGCCCGACGGCTCCGCTCCAAACTGATATATCGGTGCCGTTGGAGCAGGTCGCGCGTGTGACGCTGTCCACCACGGACACCCCGGGCGGCCCGCTCGAAGGCACCCTCGACTCGCGCCTGGTGACCGGCGCCGCCTCCACGGCCGACGGCTCCGTCATCGCCCTGCGCACCTACACGGACGCCTACCTCTTCCCGGTCCCGGACGGCGATCTCGTGAAGGCGTTGGCCGGCGATCCGGTCCGCGTCCCGCTGCCGAACGAACCCCAGGGCGAAGCCATCGCCTTCGACCCGGACGGCACCCTGCTCTCCGCCTCGGAAGGCGTCGGCACACCGATCCGCGCGGTCGCGGGCGCCGCGGCCCTGGCCCAGCCACCCGCGCCGACGACCACGACACCTCCACCGGCCGCGGACCAGCCACAGGCATCGCCTCAGGAGTCCTCGAACCGGGCCTCGTCCTGGCAGAACTGGCCACTGGCGCTGACACTGGGCGGCCTCGTCCTCGTCGCCGCCCTCGTCATCGGCCTCCGCTTCCGCCGCCGCGCCTGACCTGGTGTCAGGCGGGTGAACGGATCGCTGCGGCGAAGGCATCCTCGATCTTCTTCGCCGCCGCCTTCGTCGTGCCGCGTTGAGCGCCCGTTCGTGACCCCATGCTCCGGTCACGCCGTGTGGAGTGCTTGCACCAACCCGACCGCCGCACGATCTCCTTCTCCGACCCGAGCTGATACCACATCAAGGCTTCGCACCACGGCCTTCAGGTACACCGTGCTGCCTGGGGCGAAGATTCGGGCACCGGACGACGGGGTGCTCGGGCCGCTGTCTAGTCCCAGGCGACGGGCATCCGTTCGAGCCCGCCGATCACCAGGCTCGCCCGCCGCGGCAGCTCGTCCTCCGGCACGGCCAGACGCAGCTTCGGGAACCGCGTGAAGAGGCCCGGGAAGGCGATCTTCAGCTCGATCCGCGCCAGGTGCTGACCGATGCACTGGTGAACGCCGTGGCCGAACGCCAGGTGCCCGGCCGTACCACGAGCCAGGTCGAGGACGTCCGGATCCGCGTAGCGCGCCGGGTCGTGGTTTGCGGAGCCGAGCTCGACGAGCACGGTGTCGCCTTTGCGCACGACGACGCCGTCGACCTCGACGTCCTCCAACGCCGTGCGCACAGTCGCGGGCGTCAAACTGATATATCGCAGCAGCTCCTCGACGGCGGCGTCGGGATTCGCGAGCATCGCCTCCACCCGCGCCGGGTCGCGCAGCAGTTCGAGCGTGCCGAGGGACAGCATGTTCGTCGTCGTGTCGAGACCGCCCCCGAGCAACGCCATGCCCATGGCCGCCATCTCGTCGTCGGTCAGCGCATCACCCGAACCGGTGACCTCGGAGTTGACGAGGTCGCTGAGCACGTCGTCGCTCGGCCGCGCCCGCTTCGCCGAGACCATCTCCAGCATGAACCGCTGAAGCCTCCCGAACGCCTCGAACATGGCCTCGGCCTCGCCGGCCTCCGCGCCGCTTCCGCCCGTGAGAGTCGTGGCGTCCTGCTGGAACTCGGCCCGCCGCTCGTACGGCACACCCAGCAGCTCGCAGATCATCAGCCCCGGCACCGGCACCGCGAAGTGCTCCACCAGATCCGCCGGCGACCCCTGCGCCGCCAGCCCGTCCAGGTGCTCGGCCGTGATCACTTCGAGCCGCTCGGCGAGCAGCCGCATCCGTCGAACGGTGAACTGACCGGTCAGCCTGCCGCGGTAGCGGGTGTGGTCGGGAGGGTCGTGGTCGGTGAACGCGCCGGGCGGCGACGGCGGCGCGTCGCCGGGGCTGCCCGGGCCGAACGGGTTGTGCATCAGATCCGGCCGGATGCTGAAGCCGTTGTTCGAGAGCACCGCCCGCACCGTGGCGTGGTCGTGCGCTCGCCAGCCGACGTGGCCGTCCGGGAACGTCATCGGGCTGAGTGGCATTGCCTCCCCCTTTGCAATGAGCTTGTTTCCCCTTCTTGCAAGCTAAAACGTTTGCGGACGAAGTCAAAAGACTCATTGCAATGGCTTGAAGCGCAAGGCACGATGGGGTTGTGCCTGGTAAGCGGCTAGACGAGGAAGAACGGCAGCTCATCGCCCAGTGGCTGTGGGACGGGCTGGGTTACTCCGAAATCGGGAGGCGGTTGCAAAGGCCTGCCTCGACGGTGCAGCGGGAGGTGGTCCGCAACGGGGGCCACAACAGCTACCGGCCGGGTGCGGCGCATCGGGCGGCGAGTGAGCGGGCCATGCGGCGGATGCCCGCGGTGGACGACCTCGACGTCGATGACGAGGCGTACTCGTTCGGGCGGAGTCCTGGTGAGGTGCAGGAGTTCCACCTGCGGCTCGTCGCGTCGTTCGTGCAGACCGGTATACCGAAGACAGCGGCGCGGATCCTGGCCGAGATCTTCATGGTCGACAAGGGCAGCCTGTCGGCGACCGAGCTGGTGCTGCGGCTGTCGGTGAGTCCGGGCACGGTGTCGCGGTCGACGAGCTACCTGCAGGACCTCGGGTTGTTGCGCAGCGAGCGCGACGGCAAGCGCATGCGCTACTTCCTGGACGACGACATCTGGTACCGGGCGTGGCTGAGCAGCGCGGAACGCAACTCCGTGTGGGCGCACACCGCGTTGGAGGGTGCCGAGATCTTCGGTCTCGACACCCCCGTCGGCGCACGCCTCAAAGACATGGGGCAGTTCTTCGCGTTCGTCGTGGTGGACATGGAGTCCACCAGGAAGAAGTGGCTCGACTTCTTCGAGAAGAAGAAGGCCGCGCGTGAGAAAGCCCGGAGAACTACGGGAGACGCCTCAGCACCGTGACGACCTTGCCGAGGATGGTGGCCTCGTCGCCGTTGATCGGCTGGTAGGCCGGGTTGTGCGGCATCAGCCACACGTGGCCGTCCTTGCGCTTGAAGGTCTTCACGGTCGCCTCGCCGTCGATCATGGCGGCGACGATCTCGCCCTGGTCGGCGGTCGGCTGCTTGCGGATCACGACCCAGTCGCCGTCGGTGATCGCGGCGTCGATCATCGAGTCACCGACGACGCGCAGCAGGAACAGCTCGCCTTCGCCGACGATCTCGCGCGGCAGCGGGAACACGTCCTCGATCGACTCCTCCGCCAGGATCGGGCCACCGGCGGCGATCCGGCCGACCATCGGCACGTACGCGGGCGTCGGCTTGGACATCGGGTCGAGACCGGGGTCGATCTCTGCGGGCAGCATGCCCACCGCGCGCGGGCGGTTCGGGTCGCGGCGCAGGAAGCCCTTCCGCTCCAGCGCGCGCAGCTGGTACGCGACCGAGGAGGTCGACGTCAGGCCCACGGCCTCGCCGATCTCGCGCACGCTCGGCGGGTAGCCGAAGCGGTCGACCCAGTCACGGATCACGTCGAGCACCTTGCGCTGGCGCAATGTCAGGCCGGCGTTTCCCGCGATCTCGCTTACCTCTGTCTCCACAAGAGCGGGGTCCGGGTCGATCGTCTTGCCTGCCACGGTCGCTGTCCTCCTCGCCGCCCCCAGTTCGAATGGGATTCCGGCCTCCGTCGATCTTCGTGGTCGACGGTAGTCGTGTTTGCTGCACAGATCAAACACCTGTTCGAGGTATTTGTCGGCGTGTTGTGGCATTCGGCGGGTCGGTCTGGTAGAAATTCGCACGGACGTTCGATCGAACCCTTGTTCGATCATGGTGCTTGACCTGCGATGGAGGGCGTCATGGCGGTACTCGTCGAGAAGCGGTTGCCGGGGGTCGAGGGCAGTGACGTTGCTGCCGTCGCAGCGGGACGTCCACTCCGTTCGGGTCCCCGCGTCATGCCGCGGCGCCCGGCGACCAAACCGCGACCGGTCGCGGTGCCGAGCTCGCGCGAGTCGAGCTCCTGCGAGGTCCGTCCCAAGCGTGAATCCGCGCTCGAACTCCTCGCCGTCGGTGTGCTCAGCGCTTTGACGATCATCGCTCTCGGCGTGCTCTACCTGCAGCAGGTCGGCGTCACCCCGTAAGACCGAAGCGAAACCGAAGCCTCACGGAAGCGGTCCTGTCCACCATTCGGTGCGACAGACGAGACCACCCGCGGAGGCACCATGGCGAGACAGATCCACCACCCCGGTGACCAGCTGACGTCGCGGTGAGACGCGCGATCATCGGCGTGGTCCTCGCGGTGAGCGCCACCAGCGCAGTTCCCGCGCACGCCGCGACCATCACCTGCGACCAGCCCGCGACGGGCACCGCGGTCGCCGTCATCACGCACGATCCCCGTGAGGACGAGGCGCCGCTGCCGGACGCCACGCGCGCCGCCCTCGACGTCGCGATGGACCGCGCGCTGGCCGCTCCGGCCGAGTTCTCGGTGCCCTACGCCGAGTTCGACACCGTCGTCGCCCCGGTGAGGACGACGGCGTCCCAGCCGGTCGTCGACGCCGCGAGCGCCGCCATGACCGTCGCGGCGAGCCCTCTGGGGTTGGGCTCGGACGACGGCAGCATCCCCGACGACGGTGTCACCGAGAAACCGGCCGCAGAATCGAACGCGGAAGCCAACTCTGGGGCCAACACCTTCTCCGCACAGCAGGCCGGACCGACGCTGACGGTGCGTCCGCACGTGCCGAAGGTGCGGTACGGCCTCGCCGAGCTCGACCAGGTGCAGCAGGAGGTGCTGGAAACCTCGCTGCCGGGTGGCGACAAGCTGCGCACCGCGTACGTCGACGCGCCCAACAACCGTGTGCTCGTCAAGGCTTCGGCGGTCACGCAGGAGCTGCGGGAAGCCCTGGCCGCGCGGTACGGGGCGGACCGGGTGGCGCTCTACCTGGTTCCCGGCATGCCCGAACCGGCGCTCAAGGACAACCGGCAGGACGACTCCAGCCCGTACTTCGGCGGTGCCTACTTCGATTACTGCACAACGGCTTTCGGCTGGGTGCACGAAGGCAAGTCGTACATGTTGACCGCCGGCCATTGCACGTCGTTGAACAAGCCCGCGGGCAACAACAACGGCACGATGGGCACGGTCACCGCCGACAACTGGAACAACAACACCGGCTCCGTGAAGTGGAACGGCCAGAGCTATTACTCGGGTGACGTCTCCACGATCAAGATGTCGTCCGGCAAAGCGTCGAGCTACCGCGTTTACCGCGGCGGCCCGAACTCCGGCCAGTCCCGCGCGGTCACCGACAAGTGGCGCAACCGGTCCGGCAACGGCGACCGCTACTGCGTGAGCGGCCAGAAGACCGGCGAGATGTGCGGCTGGAAGGTCATTTCCACGTACGTCACCGTCCGCTTCGGCAGCAAGGTCCTGCGCAACGCCACCGAAGGGCACCGCGACGGCGCGTGCACCAGGGGCGGTGACTCCGGCGCGCCGATCTACACGATCCGCAGCGACGGCGGCGTCGCGGCCAAGGGCGTGCTCAGCGGCGGCAGCACCAACACCAGCGGCAGCTGCTGGGACTACTTCACCGACACCTCGCTCGCGGAGAAGGCACTCGCCGGAGTGCTCCGCGTGCAGGCTCCACGATAGAAAACGAACAGGGGAAACGAGAATGAGGATCGGACGAATCGTCGCGGCCGCGGCGATCGCGGTGGGCACCGTGATGTCCATGGCGCCGGCCGCCAGTGCCGCCGCTTCCCGGGACGTCGACGTCTACACCGATGACCCGGACCCCAAGGGCGGCATGGCCTGGTTCAAGGCCTACGGCGAGCACTTCGGGATCTGCGACCGCGACTACGACGACCTCGGCGTCCGCGGTCGCCTCACCTACACGCACAACGGCATCCAGTACGAGTACAAGTTGTGGCACCACTCGGGCCACCACCAGGACCCGCGGCTGAACTGCAACACGTACCCGGACGACATCAACATCCCCGAGGGCACCAAGGTCTACCTGCAGGTGTGTCTGCAGAAGGAGAAGGGCGCGACGCTCAAGTACTGCGACACCGACACGGGCGTGGCCTGAGGTCCACGGTCGTGAGCGGGTGCGGACCCCCGCTCACGACCGCGCGGTGAGGCCTTCCAGGGCGCGCGTCGCGCGTGCGGCACCGGTGACGTGTCCGGTGTCGCGCCAGATGCGCAGGGCCTCCCGCACCGCGCGTCCGGCCTGCGCGTCCCCGCTGGAGGCGGACTCCGCGGCGGCGACGGCGAGCAGTGCCTCCGCCTCCAGGAGCCGCAACCCGCCCGCTCGTGCCACGTCGAGGGCAGCGGTCGCGTGCGACCGCGCCGCCACCGGATCGGTGGCGGCGAGGACGTGAGCGAGCACGGCGGACGCCTCCGCCTCCACTCCGCGCAGGCCGGACCGCGCCGCGATCTCCAACGCCCGCACCAGGTGTTGCGCCTCGGACGTGGCGCGGCCAAGTCCGATCAACGCCACCGCCTCGGCCTGCTGGTCGCCGTCCTGACGGGCGCACTCCAGCGCCTCGGCGGCGGTCCGGCGGGCGGTCTCGCGGTCGTCACGGGCCAGGTGCACCGCGCTCAGTCCGCTCAGCGCGGTGGCCTCACCGAAGCGGGATCCCTGTTCGCGGAACGACTCCAGCGCGAGCAGGAGCGTGTGCTCGGCGTCCGCGACGTCGCCGAGCGCCAGCAGCACCGAACCCAGGTCCGCGAGGTTCGCGGCCTCCCAGAAAGCGAGAGAGTTCTTGCGACACAACCGAACCGACTCGTCGAGGCACTTCCTCGCCTCGGCCAGCTCGCCGAGCTGCCGGTAGTGACAGCTCAATGAGTTCAGTGCGTGACTCTCCCCGGACGGGTTGCCCAGCTCCCGGAACAGCTCGATCGCGCGAAGACTGTGCTCGACCGCCTCGGCGAGCCTGCCCGTCCAGTCGAGCATCGACCCGAGGTTCGACACGGCCGTCGCCTCGCACTCGCGCCAGCCGCACGTGCGGCTCGCCCGCGCCGCCTCCTCGGTGTGCGCGACACCGTCGGTGTGCCGTCCTTCGCGGAAGGCCGCGCCGCCCATCGTCAGGCGCAGCAACGCTTCCGCGGCGTGCGCACCGTGCCGCCGGGCCGCCGGCAACAGCACCGACGCGAGCTCCAGCCACTCGGCACGCCTGCCGTGGTCGTGGAAGAACCGCCGCACCGCGTCGGCCAGGTACCAGACCTGCGGGCGGGGGCCGGTCACCGCGGCCCGCCGCAACGCCGCGACCAGGTTGGGCGCCTCGACGTCCAGCCACGCCACGGCTTCCGCGCTGTCCGCGAACCGCAGGGGGCTCTCTGGAGGATCGTCGTCGCGGGGGAGTGTCACGACTCGCTTGCCCAGCTTCGTCACGGCCGCGTCGGCGGCCGCGAGGTAGCCGGCGAACAACCTCTCCCACGCGGGCGCGGTCTCCTCGGTGCCCGACCGTTCCTCGGCGTAGTGACGCACCAGGTCGTGGAACCGGTAACGGCCCGGCGCATGCGCCTCGACCAGGTTCGCGGCACTCAGACCGCGCAGCAACCGGGTCGCCACGCCGGCGTCGGTGCCGAGCAGCGCGGCCGCGTCGTGCGGCGTGAAGTCCGGTCCCGGCACGACCCCCAGCAGCAGGAACAGTCGCTGCTGGTCGGCGGGAAGTGCTTGGTACGACACGGAGAACGCCGTGGCGACCGCGCTCTGCTCCGCGCCGTCGAAGGCGAGCAACGGGTCCGCGCGCAACTCCGCGACCACTGACCCGATGCTCGTGCCCACACCGGCAGCGGCGATCCGCAACGCCAGCGGGTGGTGCCCGCACACCTCGGCCAGCTCGGCCGCGGCAGCGGGTTCGGCCGCCACGCGGTCCGCGCCGAGCGCCGCGACGAGCAGCGCGTGCGAGTCCCGCACCGGCAGTTGCGTCAGGGTGATCGTGCGGGCTCCGGTGCGGGCGACCAGGTCGCCCAGCCGGTGCCTGCTGGTCACCAGCACGCGGCCGGACGACGGCAGCAACGGCAGCACCTGGGCGGCGTCACGCGCGTTGTCCAGCACCACCAACGCTTTCCGGTCCGCGAGCAGCGACCGGAAAAGTCCACTTTGGTCGTCCGATTCGGACGGTGTGGAACCGAGCGCGCGCAGCAGCTGCGCCAGCGCGGCGGTCGGCGTGAGCGGTTCGTCGTCGGCGTCGAACCCGCGCAGGTTCACGTACAGCTGCCCGTCGGGGTAGCGGTCGCGGGCCGCGTGCGCCCACCGCACGGCGAGCGCGGTCTTGCCGACACCGGCCGTACCGGTGATCAGCCACACGCCGTCGTCGCCGTCCTCCAGCGCGGCCAGCTCGGCGGCGCGTCCCGCGAAACCCCGTGCGGCCAGAGGGAGTTCGGCGGGCCGCACCTCGGTGACCGCCGGGGTGGGAGCCCGGTCCTCGCCGCGCAGGACACGCAGCTGCGCGTCGCGCAACGCCTGTCCCGGTTCGATGCCGAGCTCGGACACCAGCAGTTCGTGTCCCCGGGAGTACACCTCCAGCGCCTCGGCGGCACGTCCGCACCGGTGCAGTGCCAGCATCAGCGCGGCGCGCAACCGTTCGCGGTACGGGTGCTCGTCGACGAGCTTGCGCAGGCCGCCCACCGCTTCCGCGTGGTGGCCTGCGGCGATCTGGAGCTCGTGCAGCTCCTCGACGATTGCGAGCCGTCGTTCGACCAGCGCCGGGCGTTCCAGCTCGGCGAGTTCGTCGCTCACGCCGTCCAGCGGCGTGCCCGTCCACAACGCGAGTGCTTCGCGCAGCCGTGCGATGGCGGCCTCACCGGTCAGCGTCCTGGCGTGGGCGACGGCGGCGTCGACCAGGTCGAGGTCGCGGTCGCCGGGCTCGACCTCGATCGAGTAACCGGAGGCGCCGCGCGTGATCACGTCGGCGCCGATCAGCTTGCGCAGGTCGGACACGTGCACCTGCAGGCGCCCGCGTGCGCTGCGCGGCGCCTGCTCACCCCACGTCAGGTCGATCAGCCGGTCCTCCGGCACGACCTGGCCGGGGCTGAGCAGCAGCGCCGCCAGCACCGACGCCTGCTTCGGACCGGCCGGGCGCACTGGCCCGGCCGGTCCGAGGACCGTGACCGGTCCGAGCAGCAGATATCTCAGCGCAGGTCCGCCCTGGCAGTGCACTTCTCACCGCTGCTGTCGGCGAACTTCACCTCGACCCAGGCACGCCCCGTGCGCGGCACCGCCGCGCGGTTGCCGGGCACCTCGGCGACCTCGTCCGACCTCAGGCCGGTCCTCGACTTGGTGAACAGCGTGGTCTGCGACGTGCCCACGCGGTGGTGCACCCGGACGTGCATCTCTCCGGTGTCGGCGATGTACGGACCCGCCGCGCCCTTGCCGTTCCGCAGCCGGTACTCCGTGCCGATGTCGTAGGTCAGCGTGAACTTGCCGCTGAAGCTTCCTTCGACGCACTTCGCGGTCACCGACCCGGTGGCGGCTTGTGCCGCCGGTGCCAGCAGGCCGCTCGCGGCCACCAGCAGGGCCAGCAGACCGGCCCTCTTCACCCCAGACCCCAAGACGATCTCCCTCATCTCGTTGCGCCACCCGAGTGACGTGTCACAGGAATATCACGCGGCCAGGCGTCGCTGAGGTTGCTCGTCGGTCACGCTGCGGTGTCGGTGGGTAGTAGCCGCAGTTCATCCCGGATTCCTCCATCCGAGTGTCGCCCGACACGCCGTGTCGAGTTGCAACCTCTTGCGTCGCGATCTAGGTTCTACCCCTACATCTAGTGGTTACACCGTTGTAAGTAGTCCACAGGTTGTGGGTAACTCCAACCTCGTGCGGCTGCTGCGACGGGTGCTGCGCCGGGGAGGGGTGAACAGACGTGCGGTGTCCGTTTTGCCGTCATTCGGACTCACGGGTGGTCGATTCCCGTGAGGTCGACGAGGGTCAGGTGATCCGTCGTCGTCGCTCCTGCAACAGCTGCAGCCGCAGGTTCACCACGGTCGAAGAAGCGGTTCTCGCCGTGGTCAAGCGCTCCGGGGTGACGGAGCCCTTCAGCCGCGACAAGGTGGTCGTCGGCGTGCGCAGGGCGTGCCAGGGCCGCCCGGTCGACGAGGACGCGTTCCAGCAGCTCGCCCAGCGGGTGGAAGAGTCGATCCGGTCGACGGGATGCGCGGAAATCGCCAGTCACGAGGTAGGCCTCGCGATCTTGGGCCCGTTGAGAGAACTCGACGAAGTCGCCTATCTCCGCTTCGCGAGCGTCTATCGATCTTTCTCGTCCGTTGAGGACTTCGAGAAGGAAATTCTTGATCTTCGCACTGCCAGGGCCGAGGAAGCACCGGCCGAGCAGTGATCCACGCGCTCCACAGCGCGTGCCCGCAACCAACTTTCTAAGCATCCAGTACGAGGGAGATCCACCGTGACCGAGACCGTCGGCGGCTCAGCCAAGAAGACAGCCGCACGGGCGGCTGCCAAGCCTGCCGCGCTGAAGGTCCAGCGCGTCTACACCACCGAAGGCCGCCACCCCTACGACGAGGTCACCTGGGAGCGCCGCGACGTCGTCATGACGAACTGGCGCGACGGCTCGGTGAACTTCGAGCAGCGCGGTGTCGAGTTCCCCGAGTTCTGGTCGGTGAACGCCACCAACATCGTCACCAGCAAGTACTTCCGCGGTGCCGTCGGCAGCGACAAGCGCGAGCAGTCGCTGCGCCAGCTGATCGACCGCGTCGTGAAGACGTACGTGGGCGCGGGCAAGGAGCACGGCTACTTCGGCTCCGAGCAGGACGCGGAGATCTTCGAGCACGAGCTCACCTACATGCTTCTGCACCAGGTGTTCAGCTTCAACTCGCCGGTGTGGTTCAACGTCGGCACCAGCTCGCCGCAGCAGGTCAGCGCGTGCTTCATCCTCGCGGTCGACGACACCATGGAGTCGATCCTGAACTGGTACCGCGAGGAGGGCCTGATCTTCAAGGGCGGCTCCGGTGCCGGCCTGAACCTCTCGCGCATCCGTTCGTCGAAGGAGCTGCTGTCCTCCGGCGGCACCGCGTCCGGCCCGGTGTCGTTCATGCGCGGCGCCGACGCGTCCGCGGGCACCATCAAGTCCGGTGGCGCCACCCGTCGCGCGGCCAAGATGGTCGTCCTCGACGTCGACCACCCGGACGTCGTCGAGTTCATCGAGACCAAGGCGCGCGAAGAGGACAAGATCCGCGCCCTGCGCGACGCCGGGTTCGACATGGACCTCGGTGGCGCGGACATCGTGTCGGTGCAGTACCAGAACGCGAACAACTCGATCCGCGTGTCGGACGAGTTCATGCACGCCTACGAGGGCGGCGGCGACTTCGGCCTGCGCGCGCGCCAGACCGGCGAGGTCATCGAGCGCGTCGACGCCAAGGAGCTGTTCGGCAAGCTCGCCAAGGCCGCGTGGGAGTGCGCCGACCCCGGCATCCAGTACGACGACACGATCAACGACTGGCACACCTGCCCCGAGTCCGGCCGCATCACCGCGTCCAACCCGTGCTCGGAGTACATGCACCTCGACAACTCGAGCTGCAACCTCGCGTCGCTGAACCTGATGAAGTTCCTCGGTGACGACGGCCGCTTCGACGCCGTCACGTTCGCCAAGGCCGTCGAGCTGATCATCACCGCGATGGACATCTCGATCTGCTTCGCGGACTTCCCGACCGAGCCGATCGCGGACACCACCCGCAAGTTCCGCCAGCTCGGCATCGGCTACGCCAACCTCGGCGCGCTGCTCATGGCGACCGGCCACGCGTACGACTCCGAGGGCGGCCGAGCGCTCGCCGCGACCATCACCTCGCTGATGACCGGTGTCTCGTACCGCCGTTCCGCGGAGCTCGCGGGCATCGTCGGCGCGTACGACGGCTACAAGCGCAACGCCACGGCGCACCAGCGCGTCATGCGCAAGCACGCCGCCGCCAACGACCTCATCCGCACGTACCACGCGAACGACGCGGCGGTGCACAAGGTCTCGACCGAGGCGTGGCAGCAGGCCCTGGAGATCGGCGCGAAGAACGGCTGGCGCAACGCCCAGGCGTCCGTGCTGGCCCCGACCGGCACCATCGGCCTGATGATGGACTGCGACACCACCGGTATCGAGCCGGACCTGGCCCTGGTCAAGTTCAAGAAGCTCGTCGGCGGCGGCTCGATGCAGATCGTCAACCAGACGGTGCCGCGCGCGCTGAAGGCGTTGGGCTACCAGGAAGAGCAGATCGAGGCGATCGTCGAGTTCATCGGCGAGCACGGCCACGTCGTCGACGCGCCGGGCCTGCGCCGCGAGCACTACGAGGTCTTCGACTGCGCGATGGGCGAGCGTTCCATCGCGCCCATGGGTCACGTGCGGATGATGGCGGCCACGCAGCCGTTCCTGTCCGGCGCGATCTCCAAGACGGTCAACATGCCGGAGACGGCGACCGTCGAGGACGTCGAGGAGATCTACTACCAGGGCTGGAAGCTCGGCCTGAAGGCGCTCGCGATCTACCGCGACAACTGCAAGGTCGGCCAGCCGCTGTCGGCGGGCAAGTCCGCGAAGGCCGAGGAGAAGAAGACCGCGGAGACGGTCGTCGAATACCGCCCGGTCCGCAAGCGCCTGCCGAAGAAGCGCCCGTCGCAGACCGTGTCGTTCACGGTCGGTGGCGCGGAGGGCTACCTGCACGCCGGTTCCTACCCGGACAACGGCCTCGGCGAGATCTTCGTCAAGCTGGGCAAGCAGGGCTCGACGCTGGCCGGCGTGATGGACGCGTTCTCGATGTCCATCTCCGTGGGCCTGCAGTACGGCATCCCGCTCGAGTTCTACGTCTCGAAGTTCCAGAACCTGCGCTTCGAGCCGGCGGGCATGACCGACGACCCGGACGTGCGCATCGCGACGTCGGTGCTGGACTACCTGTTCCGTCGTCTGGCGCTCGACTACCTGCCGTACGACAAGCGCGCGCAGCTCGGCATCTTCACCGCCGACGAGCGTTCCGCCCAGGTGGCGGGCGAGTACGGCGCGCCTTCGTCCGATGTGGACCTCGAGGGCCTGCGCGGATCGGTCGAGGCCGCCCCGGCGGTGGAGGCCGCGGTCGAGACCGCTGCTCCGAAGCACGTCGGCAGCTCGACCGAGCTGCTGGAGCTGCACCTGGGCAAGGCCGCTGACGCGCCGCTGTGCATGACCTGCGGTACGAAGATGCGTCCGGCGGGCTCGTGCTACCTGTGCGAGGGCTGCGGCAGCACGTCCGGCTGCAGCTGAGCTGAAGTGATGTGACGGATGGGCGGCTCCGCGCGGGGCCGCCCATCCGGCGTTCTCCCGGCCGCGCCCCAACTGATAGAACAACGGGAATGCGCTCGTTCGACGATTTACGCGGTTACCTGCTCGGCCAGCTCAACGCGGCTGTCCGGCGCCCCGGCATGTACGGCGGCGAGCCGGTGATCCTCACCCTGCTCGACGCGCTCGCGTTCGCCGACGATCGCACCGACCGGTGGCAGGCCGAGCTCGACGCGCTGGTGAAGCGGGGCGCGGCGAACGCGGCGATGGTGAGCGGCGCCGTCCACGAAGCGCTCGGTCACCGCGCCGAGGACGTCATGGCGTCGGTGTACGCGGACCTCGCGCACCGGCAGGGCTGGCTGTCGCTCGACGCGGACAGCCGGATTCCGGGTGTGCTGGGCGAACGGGACTGCCTGCTCGACGACGTGATCGCGGAGTACGGCGAGCCGCCGCTGTGGCTGGGCGGCACCAACCCGAAGTACTCGAAGACACTCGGCTACCCGGACCGGTCGGGTTCGCTCGTCTTCTTCCACTTCATGCCCGAGCTGCGGCTGATGGCGACCCGGCGTGGTGACGGCGGGTTCCGCGACAGCTTCGTCTTCACCCCTGCCGGGCAATCTCGCTGACCACTTCCGCGAATTCGGTGATCAACGGCGTCTGCCGGTGCTCGGCCCACGCCAGCGCGACCTCGTTCGGCGCGATGTCCTCGATCGGGACGTGCACCAGGTCCTTGTGCGAGTAGAACAGCGCCGTCGACAACGGCAGGACGGCCACGCCGCCGTGCAGCGCGACGTGCTCCAGCTTCTCCTCGACCGACCGGAACCCCGGCGGGGTCGAGTGCTGGACCTGCCGTTCACCGGCGAGGTCCGCCTCCCGCACGCTTTCCTTGCCCGCCAGCCGATGCGTCGTCGGCACGACCAGCACCCGAGGCTCGGTGAACACCGGCAGGAGGTGCAGTCCGGCCGCGGGAACCGGCAGCCGCACGTAGCTCACGTCCACGCGCCCGTCGTGGATCACCTCGACCTGGTCGTCCCACGTCGTCCGCAGCACGTCCACCCGCAGCCCGGGGTGCCGTGACGCCAGCAGGCGCACGGCGGGCGTGATGATCAGGCCGGGCATGAACCCGACCGTGAACGTGTCCGCCACACCCACGCGCCGCAGCAACGCCGACGCCTGCGCGAGCAACGGTCGTGCGTCCGCCAGCAGCTGCTCGCCGGCCGGGGTCAGCCGTGTGCCCTTCGACGAACGGTCGAAGAGCTGCACCTTCAGCTCGGACTCCAGCGCGCGGATCTGCCGGGACAGCACGGGCTGCGCGATGTGCAGGGCCTCGGCGGCACGGCCGAAGCCGAGGTGCTCCGCGACCGCCACGAAGTAGCGCAGCTTCCGCAGGTCCAGGTCCATACCTCCAGGGTATGGCAGGCGACGGAGCAGGTCTTGGACCGCCGGCTCCTCAGCGGAGCACGCTGGGAACCATGAAATCCACACTGGACGGACAGCGGGTCGCGATCCTCGGCGGCTCCTCGGGAATCGGCCTGGCAACGGCGCACGCGGCCCGGGACGCGGGCGCTCAGGTCACGATCGTCTCGCGCAAACCAGGGCCGCAGCCCGGCATCGCCACCCATCCTGCCGACCTGACCGATCCCGGCGCCGTCGCCGACGCGTTCACGGCGATCGGCGAGATCGACCACCTCGTGTACACGGCGGGGGAGCCGCTCGAACTGATGGCGCTCACCGACTTCGACCGGGACCGCGCGAGGTCTTTCTTCGGCCTCAGGTACTTCAGCGTGCTCGACGCGGTCAAAGCCGCCGACGTCACCACGTCCATCACGCTCACCACCGGCATCGCGAAGGACCGGCCGGGACCGGGCTGGGCGGTCGCGGCGAGCATCTGCGGCGCGGTGGAGGCACTGACCAAGGCGCTGGCCGTGGAACTCGCGCCGGTGCGGGTCAACGCGGTCAGCCCCGGCGTGGTGCGCAGCCCGTTGTGGGGACCGGACGCCGAGCCGATCTACGCGGGCGTCGCGGCCACGTTGCCGCTCCAGCGCGTCGGTGAGGTCGAGGAGATCGCGCACGCGTACCTCTACCTGATGACGCAGCCGTGGGCGACCGGCACGATCCTCACCGTCGACGGCGGTGCCGTGATCGCCTGAAATCCGTTGCGGGGCAAGGTAAAATAGCAGGCGATGCGCATAGTTCTGCATGCTCGTGCGCGCCTGGACCTCGCATACGACTCGCTCGACGGGCTCTCCGTCGGCGACGCTCTGGGCGCACAGTTCTTCATGGTCGGCCGCTCGCTGCCCGACCTCGTGGCCGGCAAGCCGCCACGAGGGCCGTGGGAGTGGACCGACGACACCGAAATGGCCTGCAACCTCGTCGCCGAGCTCCGTGATCACGGTGATGTCCACCAGGACCGGCTCGCGGCGACCTTCGCCGATCGCTGCGAGCCCTATCGCGGTTACGGCGCCGGAGCTTTCACCATCCTGCGCAAGATCCGCCAGGGCACGCCGTGGAAAGAGGCGGCCGGAAGCGCGTTCAACGGCCAGGGTTCGTGCGGCAACGGCGCCGCGATGCGGATCGCGCCACTCGGCGCGTACTTCGCCGACGACCCGAAAACCGTGACCACGCAGGCGATCCGGGCCAGCGAGGTCACGCACCAGCACCCGGAGGGCGTCATGGGTGGCCTCGCCGTGGCGCACGCGGCGGCCGTCGCGGCGAAGGCCAGGCTGACCGGCACGCCACCGCCGGACCTGCTCGGCACCGTCCTCGACCACCTCGAGGACTCCTTCGTGCGCAAGGGGATCGAGAAGGCGCGCCGGATCCGGACCGCCGAGGAGGCCGCGTACGTCCTCGGGAACGGTTCACGCGTGACGGCGCAGGACACCGTGCCGTTCACGCTCTGGGTCGCCGCTCGCCACCTCGGCGACTACCGTGCCGCCATCACGACGTGCGTCGAGGCGGGCGGCGACGTCGACACCACCTCCGCGATCGTCGGCGGCATCATCGCGACACCGCCGCCCGACTGGCGTGACGAACGCGAACCCCTCCCGGACTGGGTGCGCCGCTAGTCCTTGTGCCGCTGGTAGTACCGCGCCACCCGCACCCGGTTCCCGCACGTCGCGGGATCGCACCACCGGCGTCGCGGGTGCGCGGGCACGAACAGCAACCGGCACCCCGGCCCCTCGCACGTCTTCACCTTCAGCACGGCCGGTGACGTCAGCAGGTCCGCGGTCGCACCCGCCAGCACGGCGAGCGCCCGCGTGACCTCGTCGCCCTCCCGTTCCTTCGTCCGCACGACGGAACCGGACCACGACAGCACCTCGTACGCCGGGGCGCCGCGCAGTGCCGCGTTCACCGGCGCGAGATCAGGCTCCCTGCCGTCCCGTGCCGCGAGCACGGCGGCCTCGACGTGGCCGCGCAGCTCCAGAACGGCCTCCGACCAGGGGAGACCCTGCTCGGCCAGCCACTGGGGCAGGCGGTCCTCCTCGGCTGTCAATGTGTTGACGAAGTCCAGTGCGAGCACGTCTCTAACTGTACAACATGGCGAGTTATCATTAGTCTAATGCGTTATGACCACAAAGACGCATGTGACCAGGCACCGGTTCGCCGACGTCGACGGCATCAAGATCTTCTATCGGGAGGCCGGTGACTCGGACGCGCCCAAACTCCTGCTCCTGCACGGCTTTCCGTCCGCTTCGCACCAGTACGCGCGGCTGATCGAGGAGCTCAAGGACGACTTCCACGTCATCGCGCCCGACAACCCCGGCTCGGGCCACAGCGACGCGCCCCAGCGGCAGTACAGCTTCGACTTCCTCGCCGACACCATCGAGAAGTTCCTGGAAACCGTCGGGTTCACGGGCTTCCGGATGTACGTGTTCGACTTCGGCGCCCCGGTCGGCTTCCGCATCGCGACCCGCCACCCGGAGTGGATCAACGGTCTGATCGTGCAGAACGGCAACGCCTACGAGGACGGCCTCTCCGAACTGGCCAAGAACTTCATCGCCAACCGCGACCGGCGGGCCGCCCGCGACATGCTCGCGCTGGAGTACACGAAGTTCGGCTACCTCGAAGGCGCGCGCGACCCCGAGACGATCTCGCCCGACACGTGGACGCTCGACCAGCACTACCTCGACCTGCGCCCGGAACCTCAGGTCGACCTCGCCCTCGACTACCACTCCAACGTCGCCAAGTACCCGGAGTGGCAGGCCTACCTGCGCGAGCACCAGCCCCCGACGTTGATCACGTGGGGCACGGGCGACCCGTTCTTCATCGAGCCCGGCGCCAAGGCCTACCTGCGCGACCTGCCCGGCGCGCAGCTGCACCTGTTCGACACCGGCCACTTCGCCCTGGAGGAGAACCTCACGGAGATCGCTGCTCTGATCAGGGATTTCACTCCAACGGTGTGATTTATTCATCACGTGTTGAGTTTTTGGCCGGACGCTCGTAACCTCCTCTCCAGGCGGACCCTGGAGGGGAACCATGTCGCTCGTCATCGACTTCAGCTCCATCGACGGCACCATGCTGGCCGTCGTCGGCGGCAAGGCCGCGAACCTCGGTGAGCTCACCGGCGCGGGGCTGCCGGTGCCGCAGGGCTTCTGCGTCACCACGGACGCCTACCGCGCCGTCGCCGAGGCGGACGCCCTGGCGAGCACCACGCCGGAGAACGCCCGCAGGACGTTGCTGGAAACCGCTGTGCCGCAGGAGATTCGCGATGCGATCGTCAACGCGTACCGCCAGCTAGGGGATGGCGTGCCGGTCGCCGTGCGGTCCAGCGCGACGGCCGAGGACCTGCCGTTCGCGAGTTTCGCCGGCCAGCAGGACACGTTCCTCAACGTCGTCGGCGAGGACGAGGTCGTCGACGCGGTGCGCCGGTGCTGGGCCTCGCTGTGGACCGATCGAGCGGTCAGCTACCGCGAGACCAACGGCATCGACCACAGCACCACTTACCTCGCCGTTGTCGTGCAACGGATGGTGCAGTCCGCTATCTCCGGCGTGATGTTCACGGCAAACCCGGTCACCGGCAAGCGCGACCAGATCGTCATCGACGCGAGCCCCGGCCTCGGCGAGGCCGTCGTGTCCGGTGCGGTCAATCCCGACCACTTCGTCGTCGACGGCAGTGAGATCGTCGAGAAGCGCTTGGGGGACAAGAAGTTCGTCATCCGGTCGCTGCCGGGAGGCGGTACCGAGCACGTCGAGGTGGGCGAGAACGAGGAACCCCGCCTGACCGACGGGCAGATCCACGCGCTCGCCGTCCTCGGCCGAAAGGTGCAGCAGCACTACGGCGCGCCGCAGGACACCGAGTGGGCGATCGACGCCGACGGCGAGCTGCACCTGACGCAGGCGCGGCCGATCACGACGCTGTTCCCGTTGCCGGACAACCCCGACGGCGATGATCACGTCTACTTCTGCTTCAGCCTCGCGCAGGGCCTGGAACGGCCGATCACCCCGATGGGGCGGGCGGCGTTCGGCGAGGTCGCCAAGTCGGCCTTCGAGATCATCATCGGAGATCCGGCGAGCCGGTCCTACGTGGAGAACGGCGAGCGGATCTTCTTCGACGTCACCAAGGTGCTGCGGAGCAAGGTGGGCCGCGAGTTCGTCACGCGCCTGCTCGGTGTGATGGAGGCGCGCTCGTCGGAGGTGCTTCGCGGCCTGTTCGACGACCCGCGGTTCGCGATCACGAACTCCTCACCGGGGCCCGCGATCAAGCGCGTGCTGCGGCTCGCGCGCCGGTTCCGCGTGCCGGTGACCATCTGGAAGGCGGTGGCGAACCCGGAGAAAGCCGTGCGGAACGCGTTGCTGATGGAACGCGAAATCCTGGAGATGTCCGCGAACCTCTCGATCGAGCAGGCACTGCGGCAGTGCGTCGTCCCGGTGATGCCGCGACTCGCGCCGACCGCGCTCGTCGGGTTCGCGATGCTCGGCCTCGTCAGCAAGATCGTGAAGACGCGGCCGGGCGAGCTGCAGACCGTTCTGCGCGGCCTGCCGAACAACATCACCACCGAGATGGACATGGCGATGTGGGACCTCGCGCAGGAGATCCGGCGCGATCCCGTTGCCCTGCGGCAGTTCCAGGACGGCGAGCGACCGAAGGAGCTCGATCGCTTCCTGGCGAAGTGGGGTCACCGCGCCGTCGCGGAGATCGACCTGGGCCTGCCGCGGTGGTCCGACGACTCGACGTACGTCACCGGCGTGGTGCGGAACTTCCTGCGTCTCGAAGACGACGACGCCGCCCCGGACGCGGTCTTCGCGCGCGGTGCCGCCGAAGCCGAGGCGATGATCGAAACGCTGGCCCGCCGCGCGTGGGGCCGCGGCTGGTTCGTGCGCTTCGCGTTGCGCCGCACCAGGTTGCTCGCCGGCCTGCGGGAGTACCCGAAGTACCTGATCATCACCCTGTTCGGCGCGTTGCGGAAGCGGATCTCGGACCTCGGCGCCGAACTGGTGGCCCGGGGCAGGCTCGCCCAGACCGACGACGTGTACTTCCTCACCTTCGAGGAAATGCGCTCCGCGGAAGGAGATCTGCGCTCGGTCGTGGCCGCGCGCCGCGAGGTGTACGACCGCGAGATGCGGCGCCGGCACATCCCGCGCGTGCTGTTGTCGGACGGCACCGATGCCGAAGCCGTGCACCACGGGGGCCCGGTGGAAGGCGACCTGGCCGGCACCCCGGCGTCGGCGGGCACGATCACCGGTATCGCGCGCGTCGTGATGGACCCGGTCGGCGCGCACCTCGAACCGGGCGAGATCCTCGTCGCCCCGTCGACCGACCCGGGCTGGACGCCGTTGTTCCTGACGGCCGGCGGCCTCGTGATGGAGATGGGCGGCGCGAACTCGCACGGCGCGGTCGTCGCCCGCGAGTACGGAATCCCCGCGGTGGTGGGGGTTCGGGAGGCTGTGACGCGGATCAAGACCGGGGAGCGGATCACTGTGGACGGCAGCACGGGAGCGGTCACTACACTCGAGAACTGATGACGAACCTCATGCGTGGAACCGAGCTCGCGCGCGACATCGTTGCGCGGGCGTCCGAAAAGGCCGCCGACTACACCTCGCGCACAGGCCGCAAACCGTGCCTGGCCACCGTGATCGTCGGCGACGACCCCGCGTCTGTCACGTACGTGCGGATGAAGCAGAACCGGTGCCACAAGGCGGGACTCGAGTCCCGCCACGTGGCGCTGCCGCACGAAACCACGACCGAGGAACTCGTGGCGAAGATCCGTGAGCTGTCGGACGACCCGGCGGTGCACGGCATCCTGCTACAGCACCCGGTGCCGCACCACGTCGACGAGCGCGCCGCGTTCGAGGCGATCGTGCCGCACAAGGACGTCGACGGCGTGACGATGCACTCGTTCGCCGGGATGTCCTTCGGCCACAACGAGTTCGTGTCCTGCACACCCGGTGGGATCATGCGCCTGCTGGACGCGTACGAGGTCGACGTCGCGGGCAAGCACGCGGTCGTGATCGGCCGGAGCCCGATCCTCGGCAAGCCCGCGGCGATGCTGCTGCTGGCCCGCGACGCCACGGTCACGATCTGCCACTCGAAGACCGTTGGCCTCGCTGACATCGTGCGCACCGCGGACGTCGTGGTCGCGGCGGTGGGCAAGCCGCGGTTCGTCCAGGGCGACTGGATCAAGCCCGGCGCGGTGGTGATCGACGCCGGCTACAACGAGGGCAACGTCGGCGACGTCGACTTCGACGCGGTGAAGGACGCCTTGATCACGCCCGTGCCCGGAGGAGTCGGTCCCACCACGATTGCGGTTCTGCTGGAACAGACCGTTGACGCCGCGTGGCGCGAGCTGGACGCGTAATGTCGGGTTCGTGGCTGAGTCCAAGGGTGAGCTGAACAAGGTCCAGCAGGGCATCGCCGACTACCTGCTGCGTGCGGGCGTGGACGGGTTCGGCCCGTTCAAGAGTGCCCGCGAGGCCGCGTCCGACGCGCTCGTCAAGAAGGGCGACGAGACCGACGCGATCAAGCACCTCATCCGCACCCACGTCGCGCTGGCCGGCGCGCAGGGTTTCATCACGAACCTCGGCGGCCTGATCACGTTGCCGATCTCGCTGCCGTCGAACGTCGCGGCCGCCTACGTGATCCAGACGCACCTCATCGCGTCCATCGCGTCGTTGCGCGGCCACGACGTCGACAGCGAAGAGGTGCAGACAGCCATCCTGCTGTGCCTGCTCGGCAATGCCGGAACCGAGCTGTTCAAAAAGGTCGGCATCAAGCAGTTCACCAAGAAGGCCGCGTCGGCACTCATCACAAAATACGGTACAAAAAAGCTCGGCAGCATCGCGGTGAAGGGTGTTCCGGTGCTGGGCGGCGTCATCGGTGGTGGCGTCGACGCCGCCTCGACCAGAGCGGTCGGCGCATTCGCGAATCGCTACTTCAGCCGCACCGACGTGTTGCCGAAGGTCATCGACGGCGAAGTGCTCTCCGTCGAGATCGAAGAAGCGGACGGAATGACCGATTCGCGTTAGCTCAGCCGGTCCAGTGCGGCGCTGAACGCGTCCGGCGGGATGTGCACGCCGCCGCTGAACGGGTTCTGCATCTGGTAGATCGCGAACAGCAGCAGAACCAGCGTCGAGCTCAGCGTGATGGTGATCAGCAGCTGCGAGATCAGGTTCGGGCCGCCGAACAGGTACGGGAACAGCAGTGACAGTCCGGTGCCGATCAGCAACGCGAGCCACACGACCGGGTTGACGCCGTTGCCCGCCGCGTCCAGCCGTTCCTGCCTGGCCTGGTAGACCTGCCACAGCTGGTTCGCGGCTTCGGCCTTGCGGTCCTGCTGCCAGTCACCGTCCGGCGCCGCGGTGGCGATCGTGTCCCTGAGCTGGTTCAACGTGGTCCAGCCCTTGTTGTCGACGTCTTCGCCCTCACGCATGCGGGGCCATTCGTCGTCGACGACGGTCGACACGTAGTCGCGCACCAGCCGGTCCACTGTGGACTTCGCGGGTTCCGGGAGCGAGCCGGACGCCCAGGTCACCGCGACGAGCGCGTTGGCCTCCTTCTGCACCTGTTCCTCCGCGCCGTTGGAGGCGTCGAACAGCGAGATCAGGATGAAGGCGACCAGGACGGCGTGCAGGCCCGCGACGATGCTGAACACCGAGCCGCCGGCGCCGAGGTTCTTCTCCGCCACCTCGTCCGAGCCGAACCGGCGGGTGATGACGACGAGGACGGCCGAGATGACCGCGGCACCGAGAACCCAGAGCGTGCCGTTGAGGTAAATGCTCAATTCGGCTCCTTTCTGGTGTGGGATTAGACCACGGTCTACTGTGGCCGGTACAGCACGGTCTGGTTAACGAGTAATGGTCAGGTGGGAATGCGCGGCAACAGCAGAAATACCCGGTTGTCGTATTGGGCTACTCCATTCCGGTTGCGACGGAATAGTCTCGCTCTCGGTGCCATCTCGTCGCTGTTGGTGCTTTCCGCGCCGTTCACCAGCCCTGTTGTTCATGCCGCATCGCCGAGCTGTGAGGCGTTCGGGGTCCGCTCACTTCACCGAGGCGAGTTGTCGACGTTCACGAAGGTGGATGTGTCATACGGTGGGGTGACAGAGGTTGCGCGTCTCGACTACGCGGTGAACGCGCTGGGGTACTCGTCGGCGCTGCGCCGCCTGGTCGGTCTCACGTCGAAGGGGCACGCCTGGTGGAAGAACCCGTCGCACGTGGTGCTGATCGACACCAACGGAGTGGTCAACGACCTCGGACCCGTTGACGCGCACTGGTTCCGCACGGACGACGTGTCCGCGGGCGCGGTCGTCGGCACCACGTTCTACGTGCGCGACAACGCCCGCCTGCACGCCATCGACATCGACCCGGCCAGCCCGTCGTACCTCAAGATCGTGCGGACAGTCGTCCTGGGCTGGCCCGCCCTCGCGCTCGACGACTTCGCGGCCGACCCGAACGGCAGGCTGACCGGTGTGTCGGCGGCGGGCGGGGGACCGGGCGAGGTGGTGACGTTCGACCCGGTGTCCGGCAGGGTGCTGGGCAGGACGGAGATCGCGGCACTGCCCGGCGGATCCACCTACGGCGCTGTCGTGATCGACTCGACCGGCACCGTCTTCGCCATCAACAACAACTACAAGGGCCTCAGCCGTGCCTACCGGATCACCGGTGCCGCCGCCGTGGAGCTCGCGCCGGGCCCGGCGATGGGCATGATCGACGCGGCGGGCTGCCTGCCGGCGCCGATGCCGCCCCGTGTCGAACCACCCGCGCCCCGCCCCGAGGTGCCGGCGCCGCCACCGGCTCCGGTTCCGCCTCCGAAGGCGCCGCCTGCTCCGGCGCCTGCCGTTCCGTCGCCGTCTCCGCCCTCGACGGCCGCGCCGTCTTCCGTTCCCCCGCAACCGGTTCCGGTGCCGGTGCGCGCCGCGCGACAGAAAACCGAGCCCCGCAAGGACCTTCCGCTCGAAGCCGAGACGACGCCGCTGACGAAGTCCCGCAAGTGGGCGATGGTGACGGTCATCCTCGTGATGCTCGGTGCCGGGGCAGCCGCCGCCCGAGCCCGCAAATAAATCGGTTGGCGCGCCGAGACGACGTCGCTAGCGTTGCGGACATGTTCTTCATCTGATGAAGCCCGCAGCGCTCTGGCCGCTGCCTCCGCGACCTGAAGTCGCCCAGATGACCCTTCCGCGGGTCCTTCTCTCACGGCCGTTTCCGCCGTGCCCTTGCACGCCCTCTTCACGAGGAGGCCTTCGCATGCCTGCCACCACCCCGCCAGAGCCGAGCAACCGCGCCGCCCGCCGTGCGCAGAAGCGAGGCAAGAACGACCAGAACACGCACTTCCAGCTGCCGCAGCAGCGTGTTCCGGCAGTCCAGCCGCGCCAGTTCGTGACCCGTCGCCGCGGAGGATCCGCGTAGCCGACGCCGAACCGGGCGCGACACCGCAGGGGGTGCATTCGATCGAATGCCCCCCTGCTCCCTTCGGGGTTTGATCTCCCGTTCTGTCCGGATCCGATCTAGCCTGAGGTGCTACCGGACCGACAGGATCGGAGGCGCCAGATGAGGATCGCTGACGTTTTGCGCACCAAGGGATCGGCGGTCGCGACGATCGACCCGGACGTCCCCGTGTCCGAACTGCTCAGAACGCTCGCCGAACACAACGTCGGCGCCATCGTCGTAGTCGGTCCGTCCGGCGTGACGGGGATCGTGTCCGAGCGCGACGTCGTGCGCCGCTTGCACGAACACGGCGCTGACCTGCTGTCTTCACCCGTTTCGTCGATCATGACAACCGACGTGTTCACCTGCTCGCCGTCGGACACGGTGGACAGCCTCACGGTCGTGATGACCGAACGACGCTTCCGCCACGTGCCTGTTCTGTCGGACGGGCAGCTGGTCGGGATCGTCAGCATCGGTGACGTCGTGAAGAGCCGGATCGGACAGCTGGAACAGTCGCAGGACCAGCTGCAGGCTTACATCGCCCAGGGCTGACACCGCGTCCTTCCAACTCATCGCTGTTCGTCGACACCGTCGCCACCGAGCCACGCAACCGCGCTCGGTGGCGACGGTGTCCGTTGCACGCCCGCCGGACCCGCCAAGATCATGAGCCCCGGCGCCCGCTCACACCACCACCGCACCTGCTCGAACCCGCGGCATGCCGTTTTCTGGCCTTCACCGCCCCGTATCTGAACGGCCTCACCGAGCCGCAGGACAGTTCCATCCGCGCGCGCCACACCGCTCAACTGATATATCGGTTCATCAACCCACCCTGACTAGCCCCTTAGCAACGAGTCTTTTGACGACGTCGTCAAAAGACTCGTTGCTAAAGACGGATTCACGTTCAGCCGGCCCTGCCGACGTTCGGGTCGATGGCGGGCGGCTCGGCGACGTTCTCGGACTTGGTGCCCGACGGCATCGCCCACATGAAGGCGCGCATCATCACGTACTGGAGCTTCAGGCCGGTACCGACGTCGCCGAACTCGACGACCTGCTTGAGCGCGGTGAGGATGCCCTTCCAAGTGGCGTCGACCTTGTCGAGGCGCTTGACGCCCTCGGGCCAGCCGGAGTTGCGCAGCGTGACGCGCGTGCCGCCGTCGACCTCTTCCAGCTCCCACGAGACGACAGTCCACGGATCGTCGCGCATCGTGAGCCGTTGCGTGTGGGAGAGCAGTCGCGGCGGATCCACCTCGACGACGCGACCGACGACGAACACCCGCTTGCCATCGGTCGACCGGTAGTACAGCGGGGCGCCCGGCTTGAGCTCGGAGTCGAGCACCGCGTCCATCATGGCGCGCTGTTTGCCGTCGAGTTTGGTGATCTCCGCCCACACCTTCTCGATGGACGCGGCGATCACGATGCTGTGCACCAGCTCGGTGCCGGGTTCAGCCAACGTCCTCATCCTCCTGTCCGGCGCTCTCGACCGCGTGCTTCAGGCCGACGAGCGCCGCTGCCCAGTTCTCCTCGTAGTGCGAGACCCACCGTTGGTGGATCTGCTGGATGGGCACGGGATTCAGGTGGTTGACCCGCTTCCGGCCCCGCGGCTCCACGAGCACGAGATCGGCTTCGCGAAGCACGCCGAGGTGCTGCATGACGACATGCCGGCTGGTCTCCAGCGCCTCCACCAGCTCACCCGTGGTGCGCGGGCCAGTGCGCAGGACGTCGAGGATCGCGCGCCGCAGCGGGTTCGCGAGGGCGCGCCAGATGGCGTCGTCATCATGTGGCATCTTCATTACGTAATATTTCTAACACCTGTTCCGGTCACAGGTCGAGGGCGTGTCTCGTCCGTACGGGTATGAGCACTCTTCGCGCAGGTCTCGCGTTCCTCGCCCTGGTCCAGGCGGTCGTCGGCGGCTGGTCGCTGCTGGGGCCGCAGAACTTCTACGACAACTTCCCGTCGCCGACGAACCGGTGGGTGGCCTACTTCCCGCCGTTCAACGAGCACCTGCTGCGGGACTTCGGCTCGCTCAACCTCGCGTTGTGCGCGGTGCTGGTGTTCGCGGTGGTGACGATGGAACGCAGGCTGATCCAGGCGGCTCTGGTGGGCTATCTGGTGTTCGCCGTTCCGCACCTGATCTTCCACCTGGGGCACCTGTCGCACATGACGCTGGTCGACCAGGTCGGCAACGTGGTCTCGCTGGTCGGTGTCGTGCTGATTCCGCTGGCCCTTCTGCCGCTGACTCCGAGGGTCGGCCAGAACATTGACTCGGGAGTCAAACCAGTGATGTGATCACGCCCGCACCCGAACTGGTGCAGACCTTTTCCCTGAATCCGCCGCCCTGGATCGTGGGGAGGAACGAACGTGGAGATCTCTCGGCGTTCGGCGTTGATCGGCGGAGCGGCGACATTTCCGCTGCTCATGACGGTTTCCGGGCTTGCTCAGGCCGCTACCTGGAAGCTCAAGTGGAGCCCGCAGGCGAATAAGGACGGGCTCGGTGCCTTCGAGGGCGTCGAGGACGACCGGGCCGGCTCGCATCCGGGCACCAAGCACATCTACGCGTCGGGCAACGACTACCGGTTCGACATGCACACCCGCGACCGGGACACGTCGACCGACCGGCAGCGCAACGAGGTTCGTGGCATGAAGGCCGGCGGGAGCAACCTGGAGATCGACAACGGCGAGACGTGGAAGTGGACCTACTCCATGTTCATCCCGAGCTCGTTGAAGTCGACGACGTCCTTCACGCACATCATGCAGACCAAGATGCCCGGCCTCGGCTCCGCACCCGTGACGGTCATGTCGCTGCGCCGCACCGGTGGCGTGCAGAAGATCGAGTTCAAGGTCACCGAAGGCAACGTCCTCGTCGGCGACGTCGACCTCGAGCCCCTGCACAACAAGTGGATCGACACCGAAGTCGAGATCAAGGTCGGCAACGGCACAGGGCGCGTCCGCTGGGTCGTCCGCGAAGGCGGCCGCACCGTGCTCGATGCGACGAAGAACAACGTCGACACGTGGCTCGACGACCGGTTGCGCCCGAAGTGGGGCATCTACCGCTCACTCGGCGACACTTCCGGCTCACTGCAGAACTGCTACCTGCTGCTGCGCAACCTGAAGGCCTATAAGTTCGAATGATGCTGCACGACGTCGCTGACGCCACGCACCAATATATTGGTTTGCTCGACGGGGGCCAGCGCGAACACGCCATTCGCGCTGTCACCGACGACGACCTCAGGCATCGCTGGGCGTACACGCCCGGTGCTCGACCAGGTCTCGTGCTCGGCGAGCTAAGGCGTGACCAGCGCAAGGCAGTGCACGGCATGCTCGCGACCGTGCTCAGCCCCCACGCCTATGCACAGGCCGCGGCGGTGATGGCGCTGGAAGATGTGCTCGACCACCGCGAGGGCGGGAACCGCGACCGGCACAGCGGCGACTTCTGGACAGTGCTCTTCGGCACGCCCGGCGGCGACGAGCCATGGGGATGGCGCGTCGAAGGACACCACCTGTCGGTCAACGTGGTCGTCGCCGACGGCCGTGTCTCGGCGACCCCGTTCTTCCTCGGCGCGAACCCTGCCCGCGTCACCTACCGCGGCCGCGTCGTCGGCCATCCGTTGCGGCTCGAAGAGGAACTCGCCCGAGAACTGCTCGACCGCATGGGCCCGACCGCCCGCCGACTGGCCGTCGTGTCGGAGACCGCACCGCAAGACATCCGCACCGGGAACGCCCCGCGCATCAGCCCGTCTGAACCGGTTGGTGTCACGCCGGCCCAACTCGGCAAGTCCGCGGGCGAGATCCTCGTCGACATCGTCCGCTTCTACCTCGACCGGCTGGCGTTCGAGCTAGCCGACGAGGAGTTCGCGCGGATCGACCCGGAGCGCCTGCACTTCTCGTGGGAGGGCTCGCTACGTCGCGGTGAAGGCCACTACTACCGCATCCAGGGCCCGGAACTGCTCATCGAGTACGACAACACGGCCAACGAGGCCAACCACGTCCACACCGTGTGGCGTCGTCATTCGGGTGACTTCGGCGACGACCTGCTTGCCGCTCACTACGACGCGTCACGGCACACTGTCGCCCGTGGAGTGGCCCAGAACGGTTGACCCCAGGATCGACGCAGCCATCGCACTGCAAGAGCGCCTGCGTACCCAAGTGATCACCACCAGTGCCCCTGACCTGCACATCAACACCGTCGCAGGCCTGGACGTCGGCTACCGTAGCAATGACACAGTTGTCGGCGTCTGCGTGGTGTTCGATGCAAAGACGCTGGTCGTCCTCAACGAGGTGGTCGTCGAGGACACCACCGACTTCCCATATATTGCCGGGCTCTTCGCGTTCCGGGAGATGCCCGTTCTGCTGCGCGCTCTCGATCAGGTGACGGTCACGCCGGACCTGCTGGTTGCGGACGGTCAGGGCCTCGCGCATCCACGCAGGTTCGGTCTGGCATGTCACCTCGGCGTGCACACGGGGATTCCGAGCATCGGCGTCGCGAAAAACGCGATGGGAACGTTTGAGCAGCCTGGCCGCACTCGCGGCTCGATGAGCGACCTCCTCATGGACGACGAGGTCGTCGGCAGGGCGTTGCGGACGCAGGACGACGTGAAGCCCGTCTTCGTCTCGGTCGGGCACAAGATCGACCTGGACCGGACGTGCGCCGAAGTGCTGCGTCTCGCTCCGCGCTACCGCTTGCCCGAGCCCACCCGCCGCGCCGACACGCTCACGCGGCAGGCTGCTTCGTCGGCGTGAAGCTCAGCAGCACCAGCAGGATCGCGCCGCAGACCAGGGCGATGTCAGCGACGTTGCCCACGAACCAGCCGTTGTAGTCGATGAAGTCGACGACGTGCCCACGCGCGAAGCCCGGTGGCCGGAACAGCCGGTCGAGCAGGTGCGTCGTCGCGCCACCCAGCATCAACGCGAGCGCGGACGCCCGCAGCTTGGTCTGCGGCTGCATGCCGTACCGGGCGAGCAGCACGACAGCGACGGCCGCGACGATGGTGAAGATCCACGTCGACCCCGCACCGATCGAGAACGCGGCACCGGGGTTGTAGAGGAGCCTGAGCTGCAGGAACTCCCCGAGCACGGGAATGGGCGCGCGACCCGTCAGCGCGCTCTCGGCCCAGAACTTCGTGGCCTGATCCAGCAGCAGCACGAGCACGGCGATGCCCATCACGAGCGGCACGCGGCGAGAGGTGGTGGTGTCCATTTGCGGACGAGCGTAGTTAAGGACACCGCCACTCGGCATCAGACCCTGGTCACGCCCTGAACGGTGCGACGCTGTCGGCGTCGATCGACGCCATGAATCCACCGTCGCGCTCGCCGAACCGCTTCAAGCACGAAACGCTTCCGACAGGAACGGATGGGCTTCGACGATCTTGCGCGCGACGTTGACCGAGTCGACGAGCGGGTGAAGCGCGAGTGCCTTCACGGCATGCGCACGTTCGCCACTGATGGCGGCTCGGATGGTGGCACGTTCGACGACCTTCAGCGAGGTGACGAGTCCGACGCCCTCGTCCGGCACCTGGCTGACCGCGAGAGGCCGGGCGCCGTTGGCGTCGACGAGGCTCGGCACCTCGACGACGGCGTCGGCGTCCAGGCAAGACAGTGTTGTCCGGTTCGGAACGTTGAGGATCAACGTGGCGCGGTTGTCGGACGCGATGGCGTGCATCAGGTCGAGCGCGACCTGTTCATAGCCGCCACCGTCGAGGTCGTCGGCGTCACGTTCATCGTCGCGTGTCTCGGCCATGTAGGTCTGTTCGCGTTCGAGTCGCGTCCGATCCCAGCTCTCGAACGACGGCGCGGCGTAGAACCGCTTCTGCTGCTCCAGCAGGAACGCACCCCGCGACGCGCCGGATTCCACCGCCTCGCGCGTGAAGTAGTAGTAGTGCAGGTATTCGTTCGGGATGGCGCCCAACGTCCGCAACCATTCCGCACCGAAGAGCTTGCCCTCTTCGAACGACTCCAGCCGGTCCGTGTCGGCCAGCAGATCCGGCAGCACGTCCCTGCCCCGCACGTGAAACCCGCGCAACCAGCCGAGGTGGTTGAGTCCGGCGTAGTCCAGCCACGCGTCCTCGAGATGTACGCCGACAGCACGCGCGACCCGCCTGCCGAGCCCGACGGGGGAGTCGCAGATACCGATGACCCGGTTGCCGAGGTGTGCCGACATCGCTTCGGTGACCATGCCGGCGGGGTTGGTGAAGTTGATGACCCACGCGTCCGGCGCGTGAACTGATATACGGCGCGCGATGTCGAGCGCGACAGGCACGGTGCGCAGCCCGTAGGTGACACCGCCGGCACCGACGGTCTCCTGCCCGAGCACGCCGGACCCCGACGCGACGCTCTCGTCGGCTGCGCGTCCTGCGAGCCCTCCGACACGGATCGCGGAGAACACGAAGTCCGCCCCACGCAACGCTTCGTCGAGATCTGTCGAAGTCGTCACCGTCGGCGCATCCGATATATCAGTCGCCAGCTCGGCGAGGACGCCGCCGACGGCTGCTAGCCGGGAAGCGTCGATGTCGTGCAGCACCACCTCGGTGATGCGACCTGGGGACCTGTCGGCGAGCAGTGCGCGGTACACCAGCGGCACGCGGAAGCCGCCGCCTCCCAGGATGACCAGCTTCATGCCGCGACCAGGTCCATTCCGCATTGTTGAAGCGTACATTTCAGATGCGATGGACGACGAATTGCCGGAGGTTCCGGTTTGATCACCTGCATTGGCTGAGATGGTCACGCTCGTCCACGACTGGAACGGGGCACCTCATCGCCCGTGGTAGCGCTGGTCGATCCTGGCGACCGCAGTGCGGGGAGGCGTTGATCCAGCTCAACCGCATGGGTGTCGGCGCACGCGAATTCATCACGAATCTCACGAAGGGTTCCGTGCGCCGATGAACTGTGATACAAAGAATGGCTTTGTATTTTCGGAATGAATTTTCCGGGAAGACAGTACTATTGTATCACAGGGGGCAAGGTGTTGGCGAGCGAACAGGCACGGATCACCTCTCTGTATGAAAGGCTCGACCAAGAACGGAACAAAGCGGCCGCGAACCTTGCGGACGCGCTGCGGGACACCACCACCCAGAGGCTGGATCGCGAGGCCGCCGTCGGGATGCTGACCGGAGAGGTCAGGAAGTACCACGCGGCGGAGGACGGGTTGTGCTTCGGCCGCATCGACTCGGAGAAGGGTGACTGCACCTACATCGGGCGCGTCGGGTTGTTCGACGACGACTTCGAACCGCTCCTGCTGGACTGGCGCGCACCAGCGGCGCGCCCGTTCTACACGGCGACCGCGGCGAATCCGGAAGGCGTCGTGCTGCGGCGGCACTTCCGCGTTCGTGACCGCGAACTGCGCGACTTCCACGACGACGAACTGTTGAGCGACGCGACCGCCCTGCTCGAGGCCCTCAACGCACCGCGCACCGCGACGATGCGCGACATCGTCTCGACCATCCAGGCCGAGCAGGACGAGATCATCCGCTTCTCGGGCTCCGGCGTCCTGGTGATCGAAGGAGGTCCCGGCACCGGCAAGACCGCCGTGGCGCTGCACCGCGTGGCATACCTGCTGTACACCCGCCGTGAACGCCTCTCGCGGCATGGCGTGCTGATCGTCGGGCCCAACACCGGCTTCCTCCACTACGTCGGCGACGTCCTGCCGTCGCTGGGGGAGACCGACGTCGTGTTCGGGACGCCAGGCGAGCTGTATCCCGGCGTCGTCACGGACGTCGAAGACACCGAGCCGCTGCAACGACTGAAAGGCGATATATCAGTTCTCGACCTGCTGGCCGTCGCTGTCGCCGATCGGCAGGAGCTCCCGGACGAACCCATCGAGATCGAACTCGGGGACGTCGTCGTTCCGCTCGATGCCCACGTCGCCGCAGTCGCGCGCGAGAAGACGCGTTACTACGGACTGCCGCACAACGCCGCCCGCAAGTACTTCTTCCTCGCGCTCGCCGAGGAGCTCGTCGCGCCGGCGATGCGGTTGATCGGCGTCGACTGGCCGGAGATCGAGGAGGACGTGCGCCACGAGCTCCGGCACAGCCCGGAGTTGCGCGACGCCGTCGACCGGTTGTGGCCGCAGCTCACACCGGAGCGGTTGCTCGCCGATCTGTACGCGGGCCGGTGCTTCCGGATCGGTGCGCCGGAGCTGTACCGGGAGGACGCCGAGTCCTGGACGGTGTCCGACGTGCCGCTGCTCGACGAGCTGGCGGAACTGCTCGGCTCGGACGGCTCTGCGGAACGGGCGGCACAACGCGAAGAGGCGCAACAGTTCGAGTACGCCCGCGGCGTCATGGACGTCCTGTCGATCGACGAGCGGGCAGACGACGACGAGTACGTCGTCACCGACTTCGTCAACGCCGAAGTGCTGGCCGCCCGGCATGACGTGCGCGATCATCGCTCTCTCGCTGAGCGCGCCGCCGCCGACCGCACCTGGACGTACGGCCACGTCGTCGTCGACGAAGCCCAAGAACTGTCCGCAATGGACTGGCGTGTGCTGCTGCGCCGGTGCCCCAACAGGTCCATGACGGTTGTCGGTGACCTGGCCCAGCGTCAGGCAGCGGGTGGCGTCCGGAGCTGGGGTTCGGTGTTCGAGAGGTTCACCTACCGCCGGCTCGAGGTCAACTACCGCACGCCCGGCGAGATCATGGCCGTCGCCACACCGGTCCTGAAGCTCGTCGACCCCGACGCGTCGGCGCCGGTGTCGGTGCGCAAGACCGGCGTCCGGCCGTGGGCTCGCCGCGTGACTGATATATCGGCGGCTGTGCGCGACGAACTCGACGCACACGCCGACGCACACAGCGGACGCACGATCGCCGTCATCGGCGACGGCTGGATGTCGCCACGTGCGTCGAAGGGGTTGGAGTTCGACATCGTCCTCGTCGTCGAACCACAACGCATGTCACCCAGTGAGCTGTACGTGGCGTTGACGAGGGCGACGCAACGGCTCGGTGTCCTGCACACAGAGCCGTTGCCCCGCCATCTAAGAAGTCTCCTCTGAGACCCACGCGAGGTAGTCGTCGTTGCCCCCGACCACGGGGGTGACGATGACCTCGGGAACGTCATAGGTGTGATGCGCCTTGATGTGCGCGACGAGTTCGTCGGCGCGGTTGGCAGACGTCTTCACGACGCACTGCCATTCCGCATCGACGCGCACCTCATCGTCCCACCGGTAGACACTCCGGATCGGCACGATCTGCACGCACGCGCCCAGCCGTGCCTCGACGATGCCCTTCGCCAGCGACTCCGCGGCCTCCGCGGAGTCGACCGTCGTCGTCACCACGCTCGCACCGGTCATAGCGCGTTGATCTCCTTCAGCAACTGGTCCTTCATCTCAGCCGGCGCGAACGACGCGCGCACTGCGGCTCGTGCGAGGCCGGCGAGCTCATCGCGGGTGAACCCGAAGCGCTCGTGGCACAGGAGGTACTCGCGGTCGAGGTCGGTGTGGAACATGCCGGGGTCGTCGGTGCTGATCGTCACCGGCACCCCGGTCTCCACGAGCCGCGGCAACGGGTGCTCGTCCAGCGACTTCACAGCACCGGTGCGGATGTTCGACGTTGGGCACACCTCGACGGAGACCCCTTCGTCGGCGAGATGCCGCAGCAGCGCCGGGTCCTGCACAGCACTGACGCCGTGCCCGATCCGTTCGGCACGCAGATCGCGCAGCGCGGCCCAGATCTCGCTGGGCGGCGTTGTCTCTCCGGCGTGCGGCACCATGTGCAGCCCCGCGTCGCGCGCCATCGCGAACGCCTCCCGGAACTTCGTCCTCGGCGAGTCCGACTCGAACCCACCCAGCCCGAACCCGACCAGCCCCTCCGGCCGGTACTCGGTCGCGAACCGCGCACTCGTCATGCCCCAGTCGCGATCCCAGACACCGGGCACGTCGAAGATCCACTGCAACGCCACACCGTGCTCCGCGAGCGCCTCGTCGCGCCCGGCCTCCAGCGCCTCGACGAGCTCGTCGGGCGCGATGCCGGCCCGCAGGTGGCTCGTCGCGCTGATCGTCAGCTCCGCATATCGGATATTGGTCCGCACGGCGTCGCGGGCGTATCCGACGACGAGAGTGCGGACGTCCTCGCCCGTGGTGACGAGGTCGTTGACGACGCCGTACACGTTGATGAAGTGCCGAAAATCCGTGAACTCGTAGAACTCTCGCAGCGCGGCCTCGTCCGTCGGTACCGGCCCGTCAGGGTGGTTGCGGGCGAGCGTGAGGACGGTGTCGAGGGAGGCCGCGCCCACGAGATGGACGTGCAGCTCAGCTTTCGGCAGCGCGTGGACGAAGTCGGAAATGTGCACGGCCCATGCTCTCAGGTCAAGAGCCGTTCGAGGGGTGACATGTCTTGCAGTCAAGGGGAAGGGTGCATGGCGAATTCCTGTCACTGGATTCCGCATTGGGGGTGCCTCGTGAGGGGCGCACGAAGAGTCGCATTGCTGACCGCGGTGCTAGTTCTGCCATTCCTGCCCACTACCGCCCACGCAGCCGAGGGGCCGGTGTTCAAGGACGGCGAGGCGCAACCCGTCTTCGACCCGAAGGACGTGGTGAAGGAGAGCCTCTGGGTCCGCGCGCCGGTCGACAGCGACCGCGACGGCAAGGACGACGAGGTCTACACCGAGGTCGTCCGGCCACGCGCCACCGAACGCGGTCTGAAGGTTCCTGTCGTCTACATGGTCAGCCCGTACTTCTCGGGCGGCAACGACGTCGCCAACCACAACGTCGACGTCGAGCTGTACGTGCCGGACAAGCGCAACGGCCGTTTGCTGAAGTCCTCCTCCGACGAACGCATCACCGCCGCCCTCGGCCCGAACCCGATCACCTCGGGCCGGTACGAGGCGTACTTCATCTCGCGCGGGTACGCCGTCGTCTACGCCGAATCGCTCGGCACAGGCAGGTCGACGGGCTGTCCGACGACGGGCGACGTCAACGAGACCATCGGTGCGCGTGTCGTGGTCGACTGGCTCAACGGCCGTGCGCCTGCTCGCACCGCGACGGGTGAAGCCATCAAGGCGACCTGGTCCACTGGCAAGACCGGAATGATGGGCGTCTCCTACAACGGAACGCTGCCCAATGCGGTCGCCTCCACGGGCGTGCGCGGTCTTGAAGCCATCGTGCCGATCGCCGCGATCTCCAGCTGGTACGACTACTACCGCGCGGACGGCGCTGTCGTCGCGCCCGGCACGTTCCAGGGTGAGGACGCCGACGTGCTCGCCGAGTACGTCTACACGCGCGCTGACCGGGAAATCTGCAAGCCGATCATCGCGGAGATCGCGAAGGACCAGGACCGGATCACCGGTGACTACAGCAGGTTCTGGGACAAGCGGAACTACCTCAACGACGTCCGCAAGGTTCGTGCGGCCGTGCTTGCGGTCCACGGCCTCAACGACTGGAACGTCAAGATGACGCACGTCGAGCAGTGGTACTCGGCGTTGAAGAAGGTCGGTGTGCCGCACAAGATCTGGCTGCACCAGTCCGGGCACACGGACGCCGACACGCTGCGTTCCGTCGAGTGGCGGCGCACGCTAAACCGCTGGTTCACCCAGTACCTCTGGGGTCACCGCAACGGCGTCGACAAGGAGCCGAAGGCGACTCTGCAGCGCGAGGACAAGACGTGGGTAGACGAGAAGGACTGGCCGGCTCCCGGCACCTCCGACGTGCGGCTGCGGCTGTCGGCGGGTGGATCTGCCAAGGGCGGCCTCGGAATTCTGCCCGGCCGTGGCGTGGAGAAGCTGACCGACGACGCGACGAAGACGGCCGAGTCGTTGATCGACCAGTCGACCTCGCCGAACCGGCTCTCCTACACCTCCAAGCCGACCGAGAAGTCGTTGCGGCTGTCCGGAAAGTCGACCGCGCATCTGCGGATCGCCTTCGACCGTCCCGCGGCCAACGTCACGACACTGCTCGTCGACCGCGCCCCGGACGGCAAGTCGCACGTCATCACGCGTGGCTCGACCGACCCGCAGAACCGTGAGCGGCCGGACAAGACCTCGCCGATCAAGCCCGGCAAGTTCTACGACGTCGACGTGCCGATCGTGCCCGACGACTACATCCTGCAGGCCGGTCACCGGCTCGAGTTCGTGCTGATCTCCAGCGACTACGACTACACGCTGCGCCCGAAGCCGGGTGCCGGCCTGTCGCTGGACCTCGCCCGGACGTCCGTGGAACTGCCTGTCGTCGGGGGCTGGCGGGCCTTGTTCCAGACGTTCTGACGTGATGTCGCGCTTCGGCTCCTCGTCTGGGGCCGAAGCGCGACAACGTAGCACCCACCCCCGACAAAACCCCGCGCCAGACAGACCCAAGATCTCAACCTGTCCACACCCGCTGAGTTGTCCACAACTTCCCAGCCACCCCGGCTCCCACCCCATCCCACCCTCCACAGTGGGCCCATGCCCACAACCCTCCCGAAACCGATCCGCCTCCGCGCTGCAGGCGACCTCTACGCCGCGATCCCGCACCTGATGGGATTCCATCCAGCCGACTCCCTGGTCGTGCTGGTGCTGAAGGACCACCTGGTCAGCATGACCATGCGCGTCGACCTGCCGCGCCCGCGACATAGGGGCATGCTGGCCGCCCAGCTCGAAGCACCGCTGCTGGAACAGGACGCGGCCGAGGTGGTCCTCGTGGTCGTGTGCGCGCCGTCCGCGAACATGCCGGAGGAACTGCCGCACGAGCCGCTCGTCACCGCGCTCCAACACAGGCTGGGCGGCGTCGGAATCGAAGTCGTCGAGGCGGTCTGGCTTCCGTCCTGCGAGAAGAACGCACCGTGGCTCTGCTACTTCGACCTCGACTGCCACGGGACGTTGCCGGATCCCAAACTGTCCGCTGTGGCCGCGGCGTCGGCGCACGAGGGCAACGTGACGTTCGAGTCACGAGCGGCCTTGGCGGCGATCGCTGCCCTGGATCCACCCGAGGCGCTGGAACGCAGATCCGCGTTGCTCGACGAGCTCATGACGAACTCGGATGAGCCTGACCCGAGCGTCGAACTGCGCCGGGTGCGCGGCGCGATCGACGCAGTGGAGGAGCGCAAGGGACCGTTGCCGGACGCGGAGATCGTCGCGCTGGCAAGGGCCTTGGCGGTGCCCGAGGTGCGGGATGCCAGCATGGGTTTCGCGGCCCAGGCGAAGTCCAGGCCGGCCGAACGGCTGTGGCTCGAGCTCACCAGGTCGTGCCCGGCGCCGGAACGCGCGGAACCCGCTTGTCTGCTGGCGTTCTACGCGTATCAGCGCGGCGACGGCGGGATCGCGTCCATCGCGCTCGACGCGGCGGAGGAGGCATGTCCCGGTCACACGCTGACCAAACTCCTGCGCGCCGCCCTCAGTGCCGCGTTTCCTCCGGCTCAGATGAGGGCGCTGTCCATCAACTACCTGGACAGCGCCCGTCGGTTGCTGTCCGGCTCTCAGAGCAGCTCGGGTCGTTCCCAGTCCTGATCAAGGACGTGCTCGGCGAGGAACGCCCACACCGTCTCGTACCAGACCCGAGAGTTTCCGGGGGTGAGAATCCAGTGGTTTTCGGTTGGGTAGTAAAGGTACTTCGCATTCACACCGTGGCGAATGAGGTCGAAGTACAGCCGATGCCCCTCGCCGATCGGAACCCGGTAGTCCTTGTCCCCGTGGATGACGAGCATCGGGGTCTTGATGTCCGCGACCCGCAGGTGCGGGGAGTTGGCGAGGATCCGCTCCGGCTGCGTGAGAGGGTCGCCCATCTCCCGCATCCAGAAGTAGGAGCTGTCCGTGCCACCGGAGAACGCGTCGAGGTGCCACAAGGAAGCGTGGGTGACGATCGCGCGGAACCGGTCGGTCTGGGTGGCGATCCAGTTGGCCATGTAGCCGCCGAACGAACCGCCCATGGCCGCCGTCCGGGAGGCGTCGATGTCGGCTCGCTCGACCGCGACGTCCGTGATGGCCATGAGGTCGGTGTAGGGCTCGGCACCCCAACGGCCCCAACCGGCCTGGATGAAGTCGGGTCCGTACCCGGTGGACAGGGCGGGGTCGGGCAGCAGGACGGCGTAGCCGCGGGCGGCCATCAGCCAGGGGTTCCAGCGCCAGGTCCAGCCGTTCCAGCTCATGACCGGTCCGCCGTGCACCCACAGGACCAGCGGGGCGGGGGCCTCGGCCGAGGCCCCTTCCGGCAGCACCAGCCAGGAGCGGACGGTCCTGCCGTCGGCGACGACGGTGGAGATCTCGGTGAGAGTGCCGGGCACCGACTCGATGGCACCTGGTGCGCGGAGACGCTCCGGATCCTGATCGGCTCCCGTGGCGGCGAACCGCACGGGCTGTGGTGGGTGGTCGATCGAGTTGCGCAGTGCGTAGAGCGTGTGGCCGTCCGGGCTCACAACCAGATCGCTGTAGTAGCCGGAGATCGTCAGCTTCGTGATCTCGCCGGTCGCCAGGTCCAGTCGCCAGATCGGCTGGTGACCGAGGTGGCTGGCGGCGAAGAAGACTGCCGACCCGTCCGGGCTCACCACCGGGTGGTCCGGCTCCTCCTGGAAGTCGGGCGCCAGTGGCGTGATCGAGTCGCCGGCAAGGTCGATGCGGACGAGGTCGCGCCGGTACGCGGAGTCCGGAGTGGACTCGCGGAACCGGATCGCGATGACAGCGGTGGAGTCCGGAGTGAACGTGGCGTCGCCGAACGAGTAGCCGTCCTCGGAAGCGATGACACGCGAGCTGCTGCCGTCCGTGGCCACGAGCCGCAGTTCGATCCGGCGGCCGTAGGAGGCGCTCACGTCGACGGCGTGGCCGTGAACGGCCCACTTCCCGTCCGGGCTCAGCGCGATGTCCTCGTCGCTGAGCCTGCTTTCGGAGTCTTCGCTGAGGGTGGCGACCTTCCCTGCACGGACGTCCGCGAGAGGCGCGGAGAACAGGCGGGGGTAGGCCGGGCCGAGGTCGGAGTCCCAGTACCGGATCGGGTACGACTCGTGCAGGATCGCTGTTACGCCTGCGTCCTCGCGGGCCTTGCGCTTGGCGTCGTCCTCGTCGCCGAACTGCGTGAAGCGGTACGTCGACGACGTGAACAACACCGTCTCGCCCGCGGCGCGCAGTTGGCCGACTCCGCCGCCCGGTCGCAGGACCTCCTCGGCCTCGCCGCGAACGGGAAGCCGCCACAGCGCCTTCTGGTCCTTCGACTCGCCCGGCTTCGCGAGCGGGTCGGGGCGAGAAGACAGGAACAGCAGCGATCCGTCCGGCGCGAACACGGGGGAGGAGTCGCCCTTGGCGGAGCGGGTGAGGCGGACGGCCTCCCGCTCGCCGGAGGGGTCGACCTCCCAGAGAGCGCCCTGCCAGGTCTTGCCGTCCGGAGCGAGCGACGAGACGACGGTGACGAGCCGGGTGCCGTCCGGGGACAGCGCGAGCGACGCGAGTCGCGGGGTGGCGTTGTAGCTCTCGAAGGAGGCGAAGTCGGTCATCCCGGCTCAGGCTCCGTGGCGGGCGCGGGTGAACTCCCACGCGTCACGGACGATGCCGGTGAGGTCGGCGCGTTCGGGCTTCCATCCGAGGTCGGTACGAGCCCGCTCGGCGGAGGCGACCAGAACGGCCGGGTCGCCGGCGCGCCTGGGGGCGACGACGGCGGGGATCGGGTGCCCGGTGACCTCGCGGCAGGTGTCGATGACCTGCTTGACCGAGAAGCCGGTGCCGTTGCCGAGGTTGTAGATCCGGTGCTCGCCGGCGGTGGCGTGGTCGAGCGCGAGGAGGTGGGCGTCCGCGAGGTCCGTGACGTGGATGTAGTCGCGGACGCAGGTGCCGTCCTCGGTGGGCCAGTCCTCGCCGTAGATCGAGATGTGCTCACGCTGCCCGAGCGCGACCTGGAGGACGAGCGGGATGAGGTGGGTCTCGGTCGCGTGGCGCTCGCCGATGCTGCCGTAGGCGCCGGCGACGTTGAAGTACCGCAGGCTCGTCGCCGCAAGGCTGTGCGCCGCGGCGTACGACGTGATCGCGTGGTCGATGGCGAGCTTGGTGGCGCCGTAGGTGTTGGTCGGGGCGGTCGGAGCGGTCTCGGGGATCGGCACCTCCCGCGGCTCGCCGTACGTCGCGGCGGTCGAGGAGAAGACGAGCTTCGGCGTGCCGTGATGCTTCATCGCGTCGAGCAGGCGAATCGCCGTCAGAACGTTGCCCGTCCAATACTTGCCGGGGTCCTGCATGGACTCGCCAACGAGGGACTTCGCCGCGAAGTGGAGAACGCCGTCGAACCCTTCAGCGAGGACATCGCCGATCACCTCGGCGATGTCGCCCTGGATGAAGCGCGCGCCCGAAGGGACGGCGTCCTCGTGGCCGGTGGAGAGGTCGTCGAGGACGACCACCTCGTGCCCGGCTTCGAGCAACCGGGCAGCGCACACGCTGCCGACGTATCCGGCTCCGCCCGTCACGAGCAGCTTCACCACAGTCCTCGCATTCCTGATCAAGATCGTTGTTCGCTACCGGTCCCTGCCCGCGCCCGCGGACGGAACCGCCGTGAAGAGCCTCGGCCGCGTGAGCGAGCGCGAGGCGAAGCCGGCGAGCACCGACCGTTCGACCTCGTCGTGCCGCTCGACGGGAACGAGGGCGATGGCCGAGCCACCGAAGCCGCCGCCGACCATCCGAGCGCCGAGAGCACCGGCCGCCATGGCGGAGTCGACGGCGACGTCCAGCTCGAGGCAGGAGACCCGGTAATCGTCCCGGAGACTCGCGTGCGATCCCGAGAGAAGGGGGCCGATGTCAGCGAGTTTGCCCGCACGGAGCAGCTCGACGGTGCGCAGGACTCTGTCGTTCTCGGTCACGACGTGCCGCACCAGCGGACGCAGCTCTTCGGGCAGCCGGACGAGCGTCTGGTCGAGTTCGGCGATGTCGACGTCGCGCAGCGCGGGGACGCCGAGGATCTCGGCGGCACGTTCGCAGCCCGCCCGCCGGGCGCCGTAGCCGCCGTCGACGAGAGCGTGGCTGGCACGGGTGTCGATGACCAGCACCTCGAGCCCGCTGGCAGCCGCGTCGAACGCGACCTGTTCCGGCTTGCCGGAGCGCACGTCGTAAAACAGGGCGTGCGCTTCGACGCAGCACAGCGATGCCGTCTGGTCCAGAATGCCGGTTGGCGCACCCACGAAGTCGTTCTCGGAGCTCTGCACCCAGCGCGCGATGTCCGTGCGCTCGGCGTCGACGCCGGCGAGGCCGAGCAGCGCGAGCGCGACGGCGCACTCCAAGGCGTGCGACGAGGAGAGACCAGCCCCCGCGGGGACGTCGCCCGCGATGACGAGGTCAGCCCCGCCGGTGACGGCGATCCCCTGCTCGCGCAGGGCCCAGGCGACGCCGCTGGGGTACGCGGCCCACCCCTTGACGGTCCCCGGAACTAGGTCGCTCACCACGACCGGGTCCGCGTCCTGCACGCCGCCGTCGTCGCCGAGAGTGCTGACGGTCAGCACGCCGTCGGTGCGGGCCGATGCCGCGACCGCGATGCGGTGGGGCAACGCGAACGGCAGCACGTAGCCGTCGTTGTAGTCGGTGTGCTCGCCGATGAGGTTGACGCGGCCAGGAGCCGACCAGACTCCCTCGGGAGTGCGTCCGTGAAGGCGCTGGAACGCTTCGGCCGCCTTCGTCGCCGGTGTCGTCGTCTGAGTCACCGGGCGAGCACCAGGACGGCGTGGGCGACCGCGGGGTCGAGCTCGGCGAGGTTGCCGTTGCCGCCGCGCACCTGCACGACCTTGGCGCCGGCGAGCGCCTCGACCTGCACGGTGCCGCCCGGCACGACGCCTGCGTCCTTCAGCTCGGCCATGAGGTCGGGGTCCAGCTGGACGTGCTCGGCGATGCGGCGGACCTCGACGCGGCCGCCGCCGCGGCGGGCCACCTCGTCCACACGCACCAGGTCTGCCTCGGCGGGCGGGGCGGGCTCGCCGTCGCCCAGCTTGTCGAGGCCGGGGATCGGGTTGCCGTAGGGCGAGGTGGTGGGGTTGCCGAGCAGCTTGATGAGCTTGCGCTCGACCGCCTCGCTCATCACGTGCTCCCAGCGGCATGCCTCGCTGTGCACGTGCTCCCACTCGAGCCCGATGATGTCCACGAGGAGGCGCTCGGCGAGCCGGTGCTTGCGCATGACGGCGATCGCGAGGTTGCGGCCCTGCTCGGTGAGCTCGAGGTGGCGGTCCTCCGCCACGACCACCAGGCCGTCTCGCTCCATGCGGCCGACGGTCTGGCTCACCGTCGGTCCACTTTGGCCGAGACGCTCGGCGATGCGGGCGCGCAGTGGCACGACGCCCTCTTCTTCGAGCTCGTAGATCGTGCGGAGATACATCTCCGTGGTGTCGATGAGGTCGTTCACACCCGCTCCCCTTCGTATGGTGTCAATGGTAGTCGTGCCGGGGGACACAGGTGTCCGCGCGGGTGCAGGATGTGAGCCGTGCATCCCTTGATCACTCCTGAGGCCCTCGCCGACGCGCTGAGTGCGCGACCGGCCACCGTCGTGCTGGACGTCCGGTGGCGTCTTGGCGGGCCACCCGGACGCCAAGACTACGAGGTCAGCCACGTGCCCGGCGCGGTGTACGTGGATCTGGACACCGAGCTGTCGGCCCCGCCCGGTGTCGGCGGCAGGCATCCGCTGCCGGATCCGGAGCGGTTGCAGGAGGTGCTGCGCCGCGCGGGTGTGCGCGAAGGCGGCCAGGTCGTGGCCTACGACGCGGGGGACGGCTCGGTCGCGGCGCGGGTGTGGTGGCTGTTGCGGTGGGCCGGGTACGGCGAGGTCGCGGTGCTGGACGGCGGGTTCGCCGCGTGGGAGGCGGCCGGGTTGCCCGTCACCGCGGAGGAGCCTGAGGTGCGGTCGGGTGACTCGGCTGGTGACGTGGTGGTGAGGCCTGGGCAGATGCCGGTGCTGGACGCGGACGAGGCGGCGGCGCTCGCTCAGGAGGGCGTGCTGCTCGACGCGCGGGCGGCGGCTCGGTACCGCGGTGAGACCGAGCCGGTGGACCCCAAGGCCGGGCACGTTCCGGGTGCGCTCAACGCGCCGTCCTCCGGGCACGTCGGTGCGGACGGGCGGTGGCTCGATGCGGCGGAGCTGGCTGAGCGGTTCGCCGGCATCGGGGTGTCGGGTGACCTGGCCGTGGGGGCGTACTGCGGGTCGGGGGTGACCGCTTCGTCCGTGGTGCTGGCGCTGGAGGTTGCCGGGATCACGTCGGCCGAGAAGCCCGCGGCGCTGTACGCCGGGTCTTGGTCCAACTGGTGTGCGCTGGACCGCGAGGTCGCTACTGGCGGCTGATGCGGGCGGCGGGTCAGGCGTTCGGGATGCGTTCGAAGCCCTGGGTGGTGAGCTTCAGGGCGGTGGCGCAGGTGTCGATCTCCTCGATCGCCAGCACGCTCACCGAGAAGGCCGGGGTGATGACGGCCGGGTCGTCGGTCAGCATGACGGTGAACTGGCAGTCCTCCTTGGAGGCGCTGACCTGCCATGCCGTGTTGCCGCCGATTTCGATCTGCTTCTTCTCACCCTCCTGGTCCGTCACGTCCGGGACCGTGACCATCTGGGTGATGACGGTGGACGGGCCGGTGGTGGTCTGGATGCAGCCGCCGTCCGCCGAGGACTTGCCGCCGGTGGCGGCTTCGATGTCCGCGGGTTTGAGGACGCCGCAGGTCTCGAGGCCCGAGGCTTTCTTCTTGGTGGTGATCTTGACGTCGCCCGGTTTCTGGGCGGTGGGGTCCGCCTGTTTCGTGGACGAGGTGCTGGTGGGCGGCTTCTTCGAGGTCGAGGTGGGGTCGGCCGGTTCGGGGGCGGCGTTGGTGTTCGCCACCGCGCTGCCCTTGACCTGTTCACTGCAGCCCGTGACGGCGGCGAGGGTCAGGGTCAGCGCGAGGAAAATGGCCGCTGGTCGCAGGTGCATGTCGCCTCTGACCCCTGTTCGGTGAGATCGGTTCCGGATTCGGGCCCCGGCGAGGTGGACCCGCGAGGTGGACCCCGCGAGGTGGCCCGGCGAGGTGGCCCGGCGAGGTGGCCCGGAGAAGTGGCACTGTAGGCGGCTCGGGGGTGTCGGGCGCGGGTGGCGGCCAACCTGTGATCACCGGCTCGGCCGATCGGTGGGTAGGTTGCTGGCCATGGGTAAGCCAGCCGCTGTTGTCTGGGACAGGTCCTTCCTCGGGTACGACCTCGGTGGCGACCATCCGCTGAACCCCGTCCGGCTCGACCTCACGGTTCGGCTCGCCACGGCGCTCGGGGTGCTGGACGGGGTCGACCTGCGGGTGCCCGCGGCTGCCAGCGACGAAGAGATCGAACTGGTGCATCGGCCCGGATATCTGAGCGCCGTGCAGGCGGCGCCGACGGCCGGGTGGGACGTCGGGCACGGGCTGGGGACGCCGGACAACCCCGTGTTCGAGCGGATGCACGAGGCTTCGGCGCTGGTCGTGGGCGGGTCGCTGGCGGCGGCTCGGGCCATCGCGTCGGGTGAGGCGGACCGGGCGGTCAACATCGCCGGTGGGTTGCACCACGCCATGCCGGACAGCGCGGCCGGGTTCTGCGTCTACAACGACTGCGCGGTGGCCATCGAGTGGTTGTTGCGCAGCGGGGTCGAGCGCATCGCGTACGTCGATGTCGACGTCCATCACGGTGACGGGGTGCAGACGGCGTTCTGGGACGACCCGCGGGTGCTGACGATCTCGTTGCACCAGCATCCGATGAGCCTGTGGCCGGGGACGGGGTGGGCCGGCGAGGTCGGTGGCGCGGGGGCCGAGGGGAGTGCGGTCAACGTGCCGTTGCCCGCGGGGACGCGGGACGGCGGGTGGCTGCGGGCGTTTCACGCCACCGTGCCGGCGTTGCTCAAGGCGTTCCGGCCGCAGGTGCTGGTCACGCAGTGCGGTGTCGACACGCACAAGGAGGATCCGCTCGCGGACCTGGCGCTCAGCGTCGACGGGCACCGGGCGATCTACCAGGCGTTCCGCGAGCTGGTCAACGAGCACGGGTACAAGTGGCTCGCGCTCGGCGGTGGCGGGTACGAGCTGCTCAGGGTCGTGCCGCGGTCGTGGACGCACCTGCTGGCGACCGTGCTGGACCGCGACGTCGACCCGGCGCGGCCGTTGCCCGCGGACTGGGTGGCGCATGCGACACGGATCGCGCCCGACTGGCCTTTGCCTGCGTCGATGACCGATGGATGCGACCCTGTGCACCAGCCGTGGGGCGGGGACGCGGAGGAACCGGTGGACAAGGCGATCCGGGACACGCGTCGTGCGGTGTTCCCGTTGCACGGACTCGATCCGGACGACCCCAGGGACTAGAAGCCAATGGGCTCCACAGATGGGCGCCGGGACCCGTTCGACTTCCCCCGGCACTGGGAGGCGGACGTCGTCCTCAGCGACGGCGGCACCGTCCACCTGCGACCGATCACGCCCGACGACGGCGAGAAGCTCAAGGAGTTCCACGGGAGGCTCTCGGAGCGGACCCGGTACTTCCGGTACTTCGGGCCCTACCCGCGGATCCCGCAGCGCGACCTCGAGCGGTTCAGCACCGTCGACCACCACGACCGGGTGGCGCTCATCGCGTTGCTCGGTGACGACATCGTCGCGGTCGGCAGGTTCGACCGGCTGCACGGTGACAATCACCCAGGCGGTCATCAGGGAGATTCGGCTGAGGTCGCGTTCGTCGTCGAGGACGGCCACCAGGGGCGCGGGCTGGGCAGCATCCTGCTCGAACACCTCGCCGCCGCGGCCAGGGAGGTCGGGCTGACCCGGTTCGAGGCCGAGGTCCTCGCCGAGAACGGGCAGATGGTCCGGGTGTTCCGCGACGCCGGCTACCAGGTCAGCAGGGCGTTCGAGGAGGGCGTGCTGCACCTGGAGTTCGCCATCGACCCCACCGACGAGTCCGTCGCCGTCGCCAGGGCTCGCGAGCAGGCCGCCGAAGCCCGCAGCGTGCACAACCTGCTGCACCCGCGCAGCGTCGCCGTCATCGGCGCCTCCACCGACCCCACCAAGATCGGCCACGCGGTCCTCAAGAACCTCCTCGAAGCCGACTTCACCGGCCCCGTCTACCCGGTCAACGCCGAGCACCGCGCGGTCAGAGGCGTGCGGGCCTACCCGACCGTGCTCGACATCCCCGACGACGTCGACCTCGCTGTCGTCGCCGTCCCCGCCGCCAGCGTCGACGAGGTCATGGACGGATGCCTCGCCAAGGGCGTGAAGGCGCTCGTCGTCGTCAGCTCCGGCTACGGCGAGACGGGACCGGACGGTCTGTCCGCCGAACGCAGGCTCGCGGCCGAGGCGAGAGCGCACGGCATGCGCGTCGTCGGCCCGAACGCGCTCGGCGTGCTCAACCTCGACCCCAAGGTCCGCCTCAACGCGAGCCTCGCCCCGAAGCTCCCCGCACGCGGCCGCGCCGGCTTCTTCTGCCAGTCCGGCGCCCTCGGCACCGCCATCCTGGCCAACGCCGCGGGCTGGGGCCTCGGCCTGTCCACGTTCGTCTCGGCGGGCAACCGCGCCGACGTCTCCGGCAACGACCTCCTGCAGTACTGGGAGACCGACCCGGCCACCGACGTCGTCCTGCTCTACCTGGAGTCGTTCGGCAACCCGCGCAAGTTCGCCAGGCTCGCGCGCCGCCTCGGCCGCACCAAGCCCATCGTCGCGGTGAAGTCCGGCCGCCACGCCGTCGTGCCCGGTCTCGCCGCCACCGGCGCCAAGGTCGACGAGGCGAGCGTGCAGGCGCTGTTCGAGCAGGCCGGCGTCATCCGGGTCGACTCGCTGGCCCAGCTGTTCGACACGGCGCTCCTGCTCGCTCACCAGCCGTTGCCGCAGGGCAAGCGTGTCGCCGTCGTCGGCAACTCCACCGCCATCGGCCTGCTCGCCGCCGACACGTTGCTGGCCCAGGACCTCGACCTCGCGGGCGACCCCGTCGACGTCGGCGCCCAGGCCACCCCCGAGGAGTTCGCGAAAGCGGTCAAGGAGGCCCTCGACCGCCCCGACACCGACGCTCTCGTCGTCGTGTTCGTCCCGCCGATCGCGGTCCCCGGCGCCGCCTACGCCCGCGCGCTCAAGGACGCCGCGCACCGCACGAAACCGATCGTCTCGACGTTCCTCGCGGTCGAGGGCATTCCAGACGAGCTGAAAATGCCCGGCAAGGGCTCGATTCCCAGCTACGCCAGTCCGGAACGCGCCGTTCTCGCATTGGCCCGCGCCGTCCGCTACGCCCACTGGCGCGCGGCACCCCAGGGCACCTTCATCAGACCGGAGGGCATCGACACCGAACGTGCGCGGTCCATTGTGGACGGCACGAGCGCAGAGCGCAGGCTCGACGACGACCAAGCCGTCGAACTGCTCGCGTGCTACGGCATCGACGTCGTTCCGTTCCGCATCGCCCACAGTGCCGAGCAAGCCGCCCGGGCCGCGGACGAGCTCGGCTACCCCGTCGCGATGAAGGCCACCAGCGAACGCCTGCGTCACCGCACGGACCTCGTCGGCGTCCGGCTCGACATCGCCCAGCAGGAATCGGTCAAGGCCGCCTACCACGACCTCGCGGCGCTGTCGGGCAAGCCGGGTGTGTACGTGCAACGCATGGCACCCAAGGGAGTCAGCTGCGTGCTGGGCCTGCAGGACGACCCGAGCTTCGGCACGTTGGTCTGGTTCGGACTGTCAGGTCTCGTCAGCGACCTCCTCGGCGACCGTGCCTACCGGGCAGTACCCCTCACCGACACCGACGCGGCGGAACTCGTTGCGGCACCGAAAGCGGCGCCTCTGCTGACCGGTTACCGCGGCGACGAACCCGCGGACCTGAAAGCACTTCAGGATCTGGTGCTCCGTTTGGCGGCACTGGCGGAGGACCTTCCGGAGGTGCGCTCGCTGAAGCTCGAACCTGTTCTTGCTTCTGCCGCAGGGGCTTTCGTCAGCAGCGCGCGCATCGTCATCGGCCCGCCTCCGTCCCTGCACGATGCCGGTCCACGCCGTCTGCGTTGATCGTGTTACGGCAACGATTCTGTTGTCTCATTCACGCCGGGGTATGGACATGCGCCGCATCGCCGCCTAGGTTTCCGGCATCGCCGAGCAACGCTGCCAAGGTGCGTCGGCGCATGCCCGTGGGACCAGAAGAACCGTTGTAAGAGGGACGAATGACGCCGAGAGCGCTCCTCCGCCTGGTGGCGACGACATGTGCGGCTGTGCTGCTCCTCGCTTCGTGCGCGGGCGGCGACAAGTCCACCATGGTGGGAAAGGTCAGCGCCGACGACCGCATGACCATCGCCGTGTCGTACGACCAGCCGGGTATGGCGGTGCGCAGGCTCGACGGCAGCTACCGCGGTTTCGACGTCGACGTGGCCAAGTTCATCGCGAACGAGCTGGGCGTCGACGAGCAGAACATCACCTGGAAGGAAGCGCAGCCCGGCAACCGGGAGACGCTGCTGACCAGCGGTGAAGCCGACATGGTCGTCTCCACGTACTCGATCACGGACAAGCGCAAGGAGATCGTCGACTTCGTCGGCCCCTACTTCGTCGCGGGCCAGGACCTGCTGGTGCGCATGAACGAGACCCGCATCGAGGGCCCGAAGTCGCTCAACGGCACCCTTCGCCTGTGCTCCACGGCCGGCTCGACCTCCGCCGCGTACGTGCGCGACCAGTTCGCCAAGGACGTGAAGATGGTCGAGTACGCGAAGTTCAGCGACTGCGTCACGGCACTGCTGGCCAACAACGTCGACGCCGTCACCACCGACGACGTCCTGCTCGCGGGCTACGCAGCCCAGAATCCCGAGCTCCTGCGGGTCGTCGGCCAGTCGTTCAGCAAGGAGGAGTACGGCGTCGGCCTGCACCGCGACGACCCCAGCAGCAAGTCGAAGGTCCAGGCAGCACTGCAGAAGATGATCGACAGCGGTGCCTGGCGCAAGTCGCTGGAGGCCAACATCGGATCTTCCGGCTACAAGATCCCCGACCCGCCGAAGCTGGCCCCCTGATCGCACAGAAGGTGACGTAGGCTCACGTCACGTGAACCGCGTCCCGCCGCACCGCGCTGATCGACCCGTTCGCGCGGGCATCCCAGAACACGGCCGAGTCCCGCGCTACTACGCGGTCAAGGCAGAGCTGTTCGACCTCGTCGAGACCCTCGGTGAAGGCACCGTCCTGCCGTCCGAGCGCGAGCTCGCCGAACGGTTCTCCGTCTCGCGCGTGACGCTCCGCCAGGCCGTCAGCGAGCTCGTTCTCGAAGGCAAGCTCATCCGCCGCCAGGGCAGCGGCACGTTCGTGGCGCCGCCGAAGCTCGTCCAGCCGTTGTCGCTGGTCAGCTACACCGAAGGCATGCGCAGGCAGGGCGTCGAACCGAACCGCACCGTGATCACCGTCGAGGAGCTCGGCGCCGACGACGGCCTGGCTCGCGACCTGATGATCGAACCCGGCGATCCGGTCGTGCACCTGGAACGGGTCCTGCTCGCCGACGACGAGCGCATCGGCCTCGAGTCGACCTACCTGAGCCTCGGCCGCTTCCCCGGCCTGCTGGAGAAGCTCGACCCGGCCGGATCGCTCTACGCGTGCCTCACCGAACGGCTCGGCGTGCGGTTCGCCGAAGCCGAGGAACGCGTCGAAACCGTGCTCGCCACGCCCCGTGAGGCGCTGCTCATCGGAACGAATCCCGCACTGCCGATGCTGTTGCTGCACCGCGTCTCCTACGACGTCGACGGGCACCCGATCGAACGCGCCCGGTCGCTGTACCGCGGTGATCGGTTCAGCTTCGTGGCGAGGCTGCACGCCGGCCGTTAGGCCATGTCGTTGGAGACGGAACAGGATCGGTTCCCGAAGCGTCTGAGGATCATGGCGCTGGAACCGGAGATCGGGCTCGTCGGCAGGGACGACATCACCGCACTGGTGGAGTCGCTGGTCGAACGCCGCCACAAGCACCCCCTGCCGGTGATCGTCGCCTACGGGCCGGGCGGCAGCGGCAAGACGTCGCTGCTCGACCACGTCCGCCGGCGCTACCGCGACGCCCCCACGGCCAAGGTCGACCTCGACCGGGCGGGTTCCCGCTCCTGCAAGGACATCCTCGACGTCGCGGCCGAGCAGCTGCGCTCCTACCGGCACGCCGAGTTCGGCCGCATGCGGCTGCCGCGCTACGCCCTCGCCCGCCTCGCGCTGCGCCCAGAGATGAACGCGGAGACGGATGCGGACATCGGTGACGACCCGCTCCACCGGGCACGTGAGCTCGCCGCCAAGCAGATGACGAGGCTGGTCGCGGTCGCCGACGCCGCCGAGGTCGTCGAGATGCTGCCGCCCGCCCAGGGACTCGGGAAGGTGCTGCGGCCGCTCCTGCTGCGGCTCATCGGGCTCGCGGTCGTCGCGCCGCGCCCCTTGCGGTGGCTGCTGGGCGGCCCGCGGGTCGCGAGTGCGTTGCGGTGGTTCGAGAACTACGTCGGGCGCCCGAAGTTCGACGCCGCGCTCGTGCACATGTGGGGCCTCCACCGGGCCGGTGACACGCTGGAGATCGACCGGTTGCTGGTCGCCGCGTTCCTCGCCGACATCACGGCCGCCTACCGGTTCCGCGGCTACCGCAGGATGAACAGCCTGCTGCTCCTCGACGGCGCCGACCTGCTCGACGGCATCGACTCCTACCTGCCACCGAAACGTCCGCGACCCACCGCGCGGGCGACGGACTTCCTGAGCCTGCTCGCGGAACGGCGCGTTCAGGAACCGCACGTGCCGTTGCTCGTCATCGCCACCAAGCAGTCGGCGCCGCCACAGGCCGATGCTGTGCCGTCGGTGTTCAAGCCGGTGTGCCTGAAGCCGTTCACGTTGGCGCAGACACGGCAGTTCCTCGCCGAGTGGAACCGCACCCGCAACAGCACCGTCGAGTCCGAGGCGCTCATCGAGGAGCTGCAGGAGGTCACGCACGGCCACCCGCTCGCGGTGCGGCTCGCGATCCAGCTCGTGCAGTTCGTGTTCGCCCGCGACCAGGTGCTGCCGTCGGTGCGTTCGGTGTTCGACGAGCGGTTGCCGGTCGACGAGACCACGACTTTCCAGGATGCCACGGTCGGCGACTACCTGCTTCTCCGGTTCTTCCAACGGATTCCCGGCGCGGAGGAGATGCCGGAACGCGAGGCGGCGCGCGAGATCTTCGCCCGCCTCGCCGCTCCGCGTGTGCTCGACCGGCACGTGATCCGCGCGCTGCTGCCGGCGTCCTGGTCGGCCGAGAACATGCGTGCTTTGCTGGCACAGCTCAGCTTCGTGCGGCAGGACGGCGACAACTTCGTGCTGCACCCGCTGTTGCGCGACCTGCTGGTGCGCAGGCTTCGCGAGGTGCCAGAGGATCAGCCGTTCTCGCACAGGAAGGTCCATCGGCTGCTCAAGGACCGCTACGACAGCCTCGGGCAACGCGAAGACGCGCTGTACCACGCACTCGCGCTCGGCGAAGTCCACCTCGTCGCGCACAGGTTGCGTCCCCACGTCGACGAACGCAGCGACCGCTGGATCGCGGAGCTCGCGGCCGTCGCCGAGGCGCCGATGCCGCCGGGGGAGGGCGAACCGGAGTTCGAGGAGGAGCCCCGCACGTGGTGGGAGCGCCTCAGAACCGGTACCAGACGCAACATCCACCGCCGCTACGACCGCGTGGTGCGGCCTGAGACCGGGCTGCTGGAGGACGCGGTCATCGCCACGTGGGAACTGCGCTCCCGCAGCAGGATCGTCCGCCCGACCGTCGAGATGTACGACCGGGTGTTGCGCACTCATCAGGAGCTCGACGGCGCCGAGGAACACCTGACCGCTTACCGCACAACGAAACGCGTGCTCGAAAACGACATTCCCGCGTCGCCGCCGGGGGCGTTGCCGCGCTCGTCCACCATCGGCAGGTACCCGTACCCGCGACGCTGGCCCGGCCGCAACGCGTTGCGCCGCGTCGCGGTCTACCTCGTCGCCGTGCTGCTCGTGTTGTACGGCGCGGCTTTCTACCTCCAGAGCAGCAACAACTGTCTGCGCTACGGCATTTACGACCCAGTCGATCTCATCGCCGACCTCGCGGGCAAGCGACCTCATCTGTCCAAAGTGGATGGCGTGCAGTGTGTCGGCCTGAGTGAGAAACCAGGTCGGTTCGCCTACGGTGACCCGGCGCTGCAGAACAACGACGACGCCGAGGTCGAGGAGCTCGCGAAGCTCATCGCCGAGGAGAACGACCGCGCGGCCAAGGTGAATGACCGCCGCGTCGTCACGATCGTCGTCGCCACGATGCTCAGCTCCAACGAGCGCGTGAAGCGCGACCTGTCGGCCGGGGTGAACGAGCTGCGCGGCGCCTATCTCGCCCAGCGCGACTGGAACCAGCTCGACGGGCTCGGCCGCAACCCGTTGGTGCGTCTCGTTCTCGCGAACTTCGGTGGTGAGTCGAAGTACGCGGAAAGGGTCGCGGGCGAGATCCGCGCGTACGCCGAGCGTGACGCGAACGTGATCGCGGTGACGGGACTCGGGCAGAGCCGCGGGACCACGTTGTCGGCGCTCGGCATCCTGGGGCCGTCGAAAGATCACGCGAACGGCATCCCGATGGTCGGCTCGTCCCTGTCGTCGACGAACTTCAGCGAGAAGCCTTATTTCTTCCGCATCGCCCCGGCCAACGATCGCCAGGCCCAGGTCGCCGCGCGGATCATCGAGCGCACCGAAGCGCTGCGAGACCGCCCGGTGCACCTCGTGCGCAGCACCGGTGACGAGTACAGCGCGGATCTCGCCGACGAGTTCCGCGAGGTGCTCAAGCCCGAGCAGCACGACTACGACGAGACCGCGAACACGGTGACCGCTCAGCTCGGCACCGTCGTGTCGAACATCTGCGGCAAGTCGCCGAAGCCGTTGATCCTCTACACCGGCCGCGCCGCCGAGGTCGGCGGGCTGCTGACCGAGCTGAGCCACAGCAACTGCACCGACCCCGTGGTGTTCGGCGGGGACGACCTGACCCAGCTGGAGACGACCAGCTTCACCGATCTGGAAGACATCAAACGATTCGCCGACGGAAGGCTCTACTTCACGACGTTCGCGTGGACACCCGGACACGAGTCGATTCCCCAGTCGACGCAACAGTTCTTCACCACCTACGAAGCAGCGCAGAAGCGACATGCGAGACGGGCTTTTCTTTCGGGCCCCAACGGACACGTCCTGCTCGCCTACGACGCCGTCAGCGTCGTCGCGCGCTCGACTGAGGTTGGTTCGTCACGGGAACACGTTTTCCAGAAGCTGCGCACTATGCGTGACTTCCCGGGCGCGTCCGGGAGGCTGACGTTCGCCCGCCCCGGCGGAACCGGCCTGTCCGGTGCGGACCCGGCCGACAAGCTCGTCGTGGGGCAGATCGTCAAGCTGGACAACGGGTTTCTCGTATCTCATTACGTCACGCACGAGGGTGCGTAGCGGATCCGTGACGTGACTGCGGGTCACGGGACCTCGTGTGAGCGCAGGAAGATACCGCCCGTTCGCACTCGTTTCCCGCTCAGGCCGCGGAGGTACTGTTGACGGTACGAACTCTGGATGTCCGCAACGGTGCGGAGGAGCGGGGGTGTGCCGTGTCCTTCAAGACGGAGTTCCTCGCTGAGCTCGAGGACTGCCTGCGCGGCTACGGCGCGGTCCCGGTGAGCAACCCCGACGCACTCGCGTTGTTCATCGAGTTCGTGCGAGCGCTTCCGGAGAGCGACCAGAAGCTGCGGTGCCTCGAGGGTGTCGATCAGGGCTCGGGGTCGTTCTGGAACAACCCGGCGGTGTGGTGGGAGCAGGTGCCGCGGTTCGGCGCGGGTCTGCCGCGCTGCGGGTCGGCGGAGTGCCGCAAGCTGCTCGACGACATGCTCGACGAGGCCATCAGCGACGAGATCGACGTGCTGGAGATGGAGATCCGGGAACTGCCCAGCTGATCTCCGCACGCCAGCCGGCGCCGCCACCTGTTACGGCCGCGACGCCGGGGTTCACTGATCGAACACAGTTGTCACTTGGCGGAGACGAGCGACTTGAAGAGTTCCCGATAGCGGTGGAGCGCCAGTCGCAGGTCCTCGGTCTGCGGATTACCGTTTCCCTTGAGCTGCTCGGTGAGCGAACGGTGACGGGTCGTGAGTTCCTCGATGGCCCGCTTCACGAGGTCGTCGGCCTTGCGGACGGCGGCCTTCGGGTCGTCGACGAACTCGTACTGCACGGCCTGCCACTCGTCTTCCAGCCGGCCGACGGTCTGCTGGGAGCGAGTCGACTGCTGTGCGGTCGCGTGCTGCTCGTGTGACGGCCGCTCTTCCTGGATCGTGCGCTGGTCCTGGGCGGTCCGCTCGTCATGTGCTGTCCGCTGGTCCCGGGCCGTGCGCTGGTCCTGGGTCATGCGCTGGTCTTGCGCGGTGCGCTGGTCCTGAGCAGTGCGCGGATCCTGGACGGTGCGCTGGTCCTGCGACGACCGCGGGTCCGGGGCCGATCGCTGCTCCCCAGCCGTGCGCTGGTCGTCTCCCTGGCGCTGCTCGTGCATCTGCCGCTGCTCCTGAGCCGACTGCTGCGGGGGAGCGGACGCGGGATCGTTGGTCACCGGAGCTTTCCTCACTGGGGCCTCAGACATCGGTCTTCTCCTTCCGCGCGGCTTCGCGGTCCTTGCGCGGGCCTGCGCCGTGTTCGAGCAGATCCGTGAACAGTTCGCGGTAGTGCACCATCGCGGTGCGCAGATCCTCGGTGCTCGCCTCGCCGATCTCCTGGCGTTCGGAGATGTCGTGCGCCTTGCGGTAGTGGTCGAGGGTCCGTGCGTGCTCGACGGACAGCACGCTCAGCTGCGCCTCGTAACCCTCGGTGGGGTAACCGCGCTCGGACATCAGATCGGTCACGAGCCGGTCGGCGTCCGCGATCGCACTCTCCGGCGAGTCGACGAACTTGGCCTGCACGTCCGCCCAGTGCCGGCGGTAACTGTCCTGCGCCGCAGGGGAAAGCGGCTTCAAGTCGAACTCGCTGTGGCGGTGCTCCCGCTCGGCGAGCTCCTTCTCCGCGGCGGTTCTGCTGTCACTGTCAGAGACCGCGCGGTCGTATTCGGGGCCGAAGCGGTCGCGCAGCTTCTTGCGCTGCATCGCGGGCCTCAGCACGAAGAAGAGGACCGCCAGCACGACGATAACCGCGGCCACCAGGCCGATGATGGCGCCCGTTGACATGGAAAACCTCCAAGACAGGCCATAACTCTGCTGTCCTGGAGGCTTTCCCGCGTACTCGCAGCGGAAACATCAACCCTTGATACAAACCACCTGCTTGAGCTTCGCGACGACCTCGACCAGGTCGGACTGGTTCGCCATCACGGTGTCGATGTCCTTGTAGGCGCCCGGAATCTCGTCCACCACACCGGAGTCCTTGCGGCACTCGACACCACTTGTCTGGGCGGCGAGATCCTGCTCGGTGAACGTCTTACGGGCCTTGTTGCGCGACATCTTCCGGCCGGCACCGTGCGACGCCGACTGGAACGAGTCAGGGTTCCCGAGCCCGCGCACGATGTACGAGCCGGTGCCCATCGAGCCGGGGATGATGCCCAGCTCGCCACGTCCGGCACGAATCGCGCCCTTGCGGGTCACCAGCACGTCCTCGCCGAAGTGCGTCTCCTCCGCCACGTAGTTGTGATGACAGGAGATCGGCTCCTCGAAGAGGATCCGCGGGAACTCGGCGCGCAGCACGTCGCACACCAAACGCAGCATGACCGCGCGGTTACGGCGTGCGTAGTCCTGCGCCCAGTACAGGTCGTGCCGGTACGCCGCCATCTCGGGCGTGCCCGAGAGGAACACGGCGAGGTCCGGGTCCGGCAGCTCGGCGTTGTGCGCGAGGGTGCGCGCCACCGAGATGTGGTGCTGCGCCAGCTCGTTGCCGATGCCGCGCGACCCCGAGTGCAGCATGACCCACACGCGCTGGTCGGTGTCGAGGCAGATCTCCAGGAAGTGGTTGCCGCCGCCGAGCGTGCCCATCTGGTGCATCGCCTTGTCGGCGCGCGCCTTGACCGCCGGCGTCAGCTCGTCGAACCGCTTCCAGAACGCACCCCAGTCGGACGCGTCCCTCTCGGTGAACGCGGTCGCCTTGTGCTGGCCGAAACCGACGGGGACCACAGCCTCCACGCGGGACCGCAGGCCGCGCAGCGTCTCCGGCAGGTCGCTCGCCGTGAGCGAGGTGCGCACGGCGGTCATGCCGCAGCCGATGTCCACGCCGACGGCCGCGGGGGAGACGGCGTCGCGCAACGCGATCACCGATCCCACCGTGGCGCCCTTGCCGTAATGCACGTCCGGCATCACCGCAATGTGCTTGACGGCCCACGGCAGCGCGGAGATGTTCTGGAGCTGTCGCATGGCGAACTCCTCGACCTCGTCCGGTCGAGTCCACATGCGGATGTCCACGTTCTGGCCGCGGACCAGGGTTGCTGCCATGACTTCAGGTTAGGCGGCGCTCTTGTTGATCCACAAAGGAGTTTCACGGGAAGTTTCTTCCGAGCCGGACACGAATTCCCACGTGCCCTTGCGGACCTTCGCTTTGCTCATGTCGCCGCCGATGGTCGTGACGAACGCGCGCACGGTCGGCAGGTCGTTGACGTCCGCGATGAGGATCGCCTTGTTCTGCAACGTGACGCTTCCGCCGCCGAGCTTCTCGCGCGCGACTGCGTCGTTGAGAAGGCCTTCGCGGACCTGTTTCGCGGTGATGCCGTCGACCTCGACCTGGACGGCGTCGACCTTCGGCGAGTTCGACGGCAGGAAGCTGAACGTGAGCACCGACTCCTGCCGGAACTGCTTGCTGATCGTGGAGGCGGTGTGGCGCAGGCTCTCCTCGCCGAGCGTGACGTCGAACTTGCGGGAACGCTCGAACGTCGTCTGCTGGAGGCTGCTCGACCAGAACACGCCGTCGAGCAGCGTGGAGCGGGTGGTGACGCCGCCGTTGGCGAGCACGATGCCGCGGACCTCGCGGTCGAACGCGACCAGCCTGTCCCGCAGGCGCGGGTCGTTCGGATCGGTGATGACTGCGGTGTTGTTCGTCGCGAAGATCTCCGGGCACGGCAGCGGTGCGCCTGCCGCCGTGCCCGTGGAGACCGTGAAGGCCAGTACCGACGTGACTGCCACGAGAAGCTTTCGCATGCGGCACAACGTATTGGCTCAAGCTGGGCTCGGCACACTACGTTCCACTCAGCGGGCTACCGCTTGTTCGCGCTGGCACGGGGATGACCTGGTGTGACCGGGCTTCGCCACGATCGCGTCTGCCCTACCCGTGTCCAGGTGATTGACAGCCGCGTGTAACGTGAAAATACTTCAGCGTCATGGATCGCGTGTGCGTCATCGGGGCGGGTTCTTCCGGCATCGCCGCATGTCAGGTGCTCAGCGCCCGCGGCATCGAGTTCGACTGCTACGAGACCGGGTCCGAGATCGGTGGCAACTGGCGCTACCTGAACGACAACGGCATGTCCTCCGCCTACCGCTCGCTCCACATCAACACCTCGCGGCAGATGATGGAGTTCAAGTCGTTCCCGATGCCGGCACACCTGCCCGCGTACCCCTCGCACTTCCAGATCGCCGAGTACTTCGACGACTTCGTCAAACACCACGGGTTCCGCGACCGCATCCGGTTCCGCACCGAGGTCACGTCGGTCACTGCCGAATCCGGGGGTTATTCGGTCACCACGCGCGATCGCGACACCGGTGAAGAGCTCTCACGAACGTATGGCTCTGTAATCGTCGCGAACGGCCATCACTGGTCACCGCGGATGCCGGAACCCGCGTTCCCCGGCTCGTTCGACGGCGAGGAGATGCACGCGCACTTCTACAAGACGCCGGAGCGTTTCGCGGACAAGAAGGTGCTGGTGCTCGGCATCGGCAACTCGGCCTGCGACATCGCGGTCGAGTCTTCACGCGTCTCCGCACGGACGTTCCTGGCGATGCGCCGCGGCGCGCACATCATGCCCAAGTACCTCTTCGGAATGCCGACCGACCACCTGACGACCTCGCCGCTCGCCCGTTTCGCGCCGGCCTGGCTGCAGGCGCTGTCGCTCCGGGCGATGCTGCGGCTCGCGCGCGGCAAGCTCTCCGGCTACGGCCTGCCCGAGCCCTCACACGGCATCCTCGCAGCGCACCCGACGGTGTCCGACGACCTGCTGACCCGGCTCGGGCACGGCGACATCACCGTGAAGCCGAACATCGAGCGCTTGGACGGCTCCGGGGTCGTGTTCGCGGACGGCAGCCGGGAGGAGGTCGACGTGATCGTCTACTGCACCGGGTACAAGGTCGACTTCCCGTTCCTGGACGCCGCCTCGTACCCCGCCGTGTCGTCCGCGGACAACGAGGTGTCGCTGTACCAGCGGGTCGTGGATCCGGACCATCCCGGGCTGTACTTCCTCGGGCTGATCCAGCCGCTCGGCGCGATCATGCCGCTCGCCGAGGCGCAGTCCGAGTGGATCGCCGACCTCGTGTCCGGGCGTGCGGCGCTGCCGTCGGTGCCGGAGATGAAGGCGGAGATCGCCACGTACCGGGAGTCGCTGCGGAGCCGGTACGTGAAGTCGAAGCGGCACACCCTGGAGGTCGACTTCCTCGGGTACCAGCGGGAGCTGCAGGAGGAGCGTCGGGCGGGCGCGGCACGTCGCTGACGAGGCCCGCGGGGAGGGCCGCGAGGTGCTCATCAACGCCCTGACACGCTCCCGGCACCTTTGCAATGAGTCTTTTGACTTCGTCCGCAAACGTTTTTTGCATCCGGGGGTGGCCGAGCCACGACTGATGGATCAGCTGATATATCAGTTGGCAGAAGGGTTCTGAGCTGGGGCGGAAGCGGTTGGGCGGCGAAAACGATCGTGGTGGGTGCGGTTGCGTGGGTACGGTCGGCCGGTGACTGGTGCTGTGTCGTCGAGTGTTCGGGTGATCGTTCTCAACGGTGGGTCCAGCTCGGGCAAGTCAGGGATCGCGCGGTGTCTGCAGGCGCTGTTGCCCGAAGCCTGGCTGGCAATCGGGGTCGACACTTTGATCGACGTGATGCCCGCGCGGTTGCGGCTCGGATCCGAGGGGATCGGGTTCGCGGACGGCGGTGAGGTGAGCGTCGGGGCCGAGTTCCGGCTGCTCGAGGACGCGTGGATGGAAGGCGTTGGCGCGATGGTGCGCGCGGGGGCGCGGGTGATCGTGGACGACGTGTTCCTCGGCGGGGTCGAGTCACGGCAGCGGTGGGAGAAGGCCCTGGACGGGCTCGACGTGCTGTGGGTCGGGGTCCGCTGTGACGCCGCCGTCGCCGCGGGGAGGGAGCTCGCTCGTGGGGATCGGGTGTCCGGGATGGCCGAGGCCCAGGCCGATCTGGTGCATCGCGGGATGACCTACGACGTCGAGGTCGACACCGGGCGGGCCGAGGCGGTCGAGTGCGCGAAGGTGATCGCTGAGAGGGTCGGCCAGAGCTAGGTGCAGGGGTGCTCGTATCCAATATATTGCCGTGAGTCCGGCGGGCGCCTCGCCGGATCGGTCAACGGAGCGTTCGGTCAGCAGCAGTCGCAGCTCGTGCAGCAGTCGTCCATCCCTCTCACCTCCCCTCCGGTGGGCACCACGGTGAACAGTCGGTGCCGACCATGTCCACCAGGTCTGAACGGAGTCGCGTCAGCCGGGACAGTTCCGCGTCGATCTCGGCGATGTGGCGCCGCAGCAGTTCCTCGGCCGGTTCGCACGGACACTCGCCGGTGTCGCGGATCGCCAGCAACGACGAGATCTCGCGCAGGGTCAGTCCCAGGCGCTGGCAGTCGCGGATGAACCGGATCCGGTCGGCGGCCGACGACGGGTACTGCCGGTAGCCCGACGAGGTGCGCGGCGGCGGTGCGATCAGGCCCGCGCGTTCGTAGTACCGGACCGTGTCGGGCCGGACCCCGACCTGACGTGCGAGCTCGGCGACTCTCATGCGACCAACGCTAAACCTGTGAGTGCACTCCAAGGTCAAGCGCTCCACAACGAAAAGCGGGGCTGCCGACGTCACGCCGGCAGCCCCGCCCGAAACAAGCGCCCGAGAGAACCGTTCAGTGCACGCCGAGCACGCCGTCCACCCGGCGCGGAATGCCGAGCGGGTTCGCGTCCTGCAGCTCCGCCGGCAGCAACGCGTCCGGCCACGACTGGTACGTCACCGGGGCGATCCAGCGGCGGATCGACGTGGCGCCCACGGAGGTGTGCAGCGGGTTCGTCGTCGACGGCCACGGTCCGCCGTGGTGCTGGCCCCACGCCACCGCGACACCGGTCGGCCAGGCGTTGAAGATCAGCCGGCCCGCGACGCGACGCAGGATCTCGGCGATCTCACCCGCCTCCGCGTGGTCCGAGTCGGCGGCGTGCACCGTGCCGGTCAGCGTGCCCGGCAGCTTCGCGAGCACCGAGTGCAGCTCCGACGGCGACGAGTACGTCACGACCAGGGCGGCCGGGCCGAAGTGCTCCTCGGTCAGCTTCTCGAGGTTCTCCTCGAACACCGACACCGCAACGCTGAACAGCCGCGGCGACACCGCCCACGCCTCGTCCGGCTTGGTACCGGTGGACACGACGGACACCAGGTCCGAGGCGGCCAGCGCGTCCGTCGAAGCCGTGTAGGAGTCGCACATCCGCTCGTTGAGCATCGCGCCACCCGCGGCCGCCGCGACGGCCTCACCCAGCGCGGGCACGAGCGATGCGGGCGCGAACACCAGGCCGGGGTTCGTGCAGAACTGCCCGACCCCCATCGTCAGCGACTGCGCGAACCCGGCCGCGATGTCCGGGGTCGCCGCACCCGGCAGGATCACCGTCGGGTTCACGCTGCCCAGCTCGCCGTAGAACGGGATCGGGTCCGGCCGGCCCTGCGCCAGGTCGAACAACGCACGCCCGCCACCGGTCGACCCGGTGAAGCCGACGGCGCGGACGACCGGGTGCTGCACCAGCGCCACACCGGCCTCGGTGCCGTACACGATGCCGAACACACCTTCGGGCGCACCGGCGTCGCGCAACGCGTCCACGACCACCCGTGCGGTCTCGCGCGAGGTCGACGGGTGCGCCGAATGTGCCTTCACCACAACGGAACAACCCGACGCCAGCGCGGAAGCCGTGTCACCGCCGGCCACCGAGAAAGCGAACGGGAAGTTCGACGCCGAGAACACCGCAACCGTCCCAAGAGGACGCAGAACCCGGCGCAGAACGGGCCGGGGCGGAATGATGTCCGGGTTCGCCGAGTCCAAAGTGGCCTCGACGTAGCTGCCCTCGCGCAGCACCTCCGCGAACAACCGCAGCTGGTTCGTCGTGCGCTTCAGTTCCGTCGTCAGCCGCGGCACGCCGAGCGCCGTTTCGCCGTCCGCCGTGGAAACCAGCAACGACGACTCGGCGTCCAGCGCGTCCGCGACCTTCTCCAGCACCACAGCGCGGTCCGCCGCCGCAACGACCGACCACGCCGAGAACGCCACAGCCGCAGCCGAGGCGATCCGGTCCACCTCGCTGTCGGGGGTCTTCGCAACCGGTTCGCCGAACGGCTCACCGGTGCGCGGGTTGTAGCCCTGCACGACGTGGCTCAACGCCCTGCCTCCTTGACTGCCGTGTCGAAATCGGGGCCGCACCAGACCCCGCCCACGTACTTGGCCGCGTACGACGAGGGGTCGAGCTCACCGCCGTGCTTCTCCAGCACCTCGGCCGCGAACACCTCGGAGTCGTCCTGCGGCTCGTAACCCAGCGCGCGGGCCTCGTCCAGCGAGAACCAGCCGCGCGTGTTGTCCGAAACGCCCCACACGATCCGGAATCCCGGCGACGCAACGGAAAGACACGCCTCGAACAGGCGCGCGCCGTCGTCCGGTGACATCCAGGTCGACAGCATCCGCACGTCACGTGGCTTCTCGAAGCACGAACCGATGCGGACCGCGATCACGTCCATGCCGTAGCGGTCCGCGTACAGCGATCCCAACGCCTCCAGTGCCACCTTGGACACGCCGTAGTAGGTGTCCGGGCGGGGGAAGACGTAGTCACCGGCCTCACCGTCGGCCCGCTCCAGATATCCGACGGCGTGGTTCGAGCTGGCCAGGACCACCCGCCGAACTCCCTGACGCCGCGCGGCTTCCAGCACCGTGTGCGTGCCGTCGATGTTGACGCTGAGGATCTTGTCCCACGCCTCTTCCAGGCTGTGGCCGCCGAGGTGGATCACCGCGTCGACGCCCTTCATCGCGGCTTCCATCGCGGCCATGTCGGTCACCGAGGCCTGGACCAGCTCGACGTTCTCGCCGTCGGTTGCCGCGGGTAGCTCCGCGATGTCCAGCAGCCGCAGGACGCGGCCCTGCGCCGCGAGGCGGGTACGCATGAGCGTGCCCACCCCGCCACCGGCGCCGGTGATCAGGATGCGTGCGGTCACGGGTTGGACCCCTCCGTCGTGTGCAGATGTTTCAGTAAACCTTTTCACCTACCGAACTGGCGGAGAAGCTCGGTGATCGTCCTGGCAGCGTCCAGCAGAGCGGCGACGACCTGCCGCTCGTGCTCGGGGTCCAGTCTGCCCAGAGGAACCGAGCAACTCATAGCGTCCAGAACGGGGTTTCGGTACGGCAACGCCACCGCGAAGCAACCCAGTCCGGGCGTGTTCTCCTCGCGCTCGTGGGCGTACCCGACGTTGCGGAACCCGGCGAGCTGCTCGTGCAGCGCGGCCCGATCGGTCACGGTGTTGGGGGTCAACGGCGTCAGCACGTCCGGGAGGATCAGGTCGACCTCCTCCGGCGTGCGCGTCGAGAGCACGGCCTTGCCCAGCGACGTCGAGTGCGCGGGCAGCCGGCGACCGACGCGGGACACGACCCGCAGGTGGTGCTCGGACTCGCGGCTCGCCAGGTAGACGACGTCCGCGCCGTCCAAACGGGCGAGGTGCACGGTCTCGTTGATCTCCTGCCGGACCTGCTCCATCACGCGGATCGCCGCGCGCACCACCGGGTCGTGGTCCAGATAGGACGTACCGACGAGCAGTGCGCGCACGCCGATGCCGTAGGTGCCGCGGTCCGAGTCGACCTCCACCCAGCCGCGCGCGACCAGCGTCTGCAACAGCATGTACAGGCTGGACTTGGGATAGCTGAGCTCGCGGTGCAGCTCCGTGAGCGTCAGCCTGCGGTCGGACGCGGAGAGCACTTCGAGCAGCTCGACCGTGCGGTCCGCGGACTTCACCGCGCCCGGACGGGCCGTGCCCTTGTCGATCGGCGACGCCACCTGGCCTCCTCGGCTGTCTTCTGGAAACCGGTAAGCAACTTGCCCAACTCACCCTTGACACGTTGCTGTGCTGATTCTTACAGTCCTGCATCAGGTTCACAAGTACGACCCCAGTTCATATATCTGAACATGAAGGGCTCCGACGATGCGCCGTAGAACCGCCACAACAGTCGCCACGCTCAGCGTGGCCTTGCTGCTCGCAGGCTGCGGCAGCAGTGGCAACACGGCGTCCTCGAACAAGGACCCGAACAAGCCCCTCGAGGTGTGGACCCGCTCGACGGAGGCGACCGCGAAGGTCTACGAGAAGATCTTCAAGTCCTTCACCGAGAAGACCGGTGTGCAGGTCGACTACAAGCCGATCTTCAACGACTTCGACAAGCAGGTGCAGCAGCGCGCCGCGTCGAAGGACCTCCCCGACGTCGTCATCACCGACACCGGCTCGCTCGGCAACTTCGTCAAGCAGGGCTGGACGACCGAGATCAAGCGCGAGGACGTCGCGGGTGGCAACGACATCGTCGACCGCGCGTGGAACAACGGGAAGGGCGCGGACGGCAAGTACTACGCCATCCCGTACTCCACCCAGGCGATGGTCACTCTGATCCGCAAGGACTGGCGCGAGAAGCTCGGCAAGCCGATCCCGACGACGTGGGACGAGTTAGACGATCTAGCGCGTGCGTTCACCCGTAACGACCCTGATGGCAACGGGCAGAACGACACCTACGGCATGCTCGTGCCGGGCACGACCGACCGCGGCTACCTCGCGTGGTGGGCGTCGAGCTACATCTGGCAGGGCGGCGGCGACATCCTGGACGAGGAGGGTGGCGGCAAGTTCTCCGTCGGCATCGACTCGCCGGAGTCGACCAAGGCGGTCGAGCGGCTGCGCAAGCTCTTCTGCGAGGACAAGGTCATGCAGCCCGGTTCGCTGACGCTGAGCACCAACGACGCGCACCCGCTGTTCGAGTCGGGCAAGAGCGGCATCTACCTCACCGGCCCGTACATGATCGGCCGCTTCGACAAGTCGGTCGGCAAGGACAAGTACGAGGTCGTCGCGTCCCCGCGCGGCCCGGCCGGTGCCACGGTGCTCGGCGAGGGCGAGGACATCTACCTGATGGCCGGCTCCGCCAAGACCGCGGACCAGAAGAAGCTCGCCGAGTACCTGATCACGCCCGAGGCGCAGCAGGCGGGCATGAAGGGCGACCCGCAGCCGGTGGTCCGCCTGCCCGTCAACAAGAACGTCGACGTCAACGCGACCTACAACGACCCGCGCTGGGCGACCGTGGCGGGCGTGTACAAGAGCGAGGCGCGGCCGTTCCCGAGCGTTCCGAACTTCGCGCCCTTCCGGCAGAAGACCTCGGAGACCCTGAACTCCATCTTCGCGAAGTGCCCCGCCGACTCCTCGGCTGAGCTCAAGTCCCTGGCGGACGCGCTGAAGAAGGAGCTTGAGAACCAGAAGGCGTCGCAGTGACGGCAGTTGCGTCAACCAGCGACACCCGAGACGTGGGCTCGACGGCTAGTGGCGGCGGTGCCGTCGAAACCCACCCCGTGAGGCGGCGCCGCCGGCGCCGCCTCACGGGAGCCACCTTCATCCCGTGGCTGTTCCTGCTGCCCGCCGCGCTGATCTTCCTCGTCTTCAAGTTCATCCCGATGGCGGAAGGCATCCGTCTCTCGCTGTTCGAGGTCCGGCCGTTCCTCGGCGACATCTTCGTCGGCTTCAAGAACTACGCGACGATCCTGTCCGACGAGAAGTTCCTGACGGCCAGTTGGCACACGCTCGTTCTCGCCGGTGGTCAGACGATCGGCGCCATGGTCATCGGCTTCTGGCTGGCGCTGCTGCTGGAAGGCCACACCAAGTCCCTGTGGTTCGTGCGGTCCGCGGTGTTCCTGCCCGTCGTGGCGGCCACCGCGGTCATCGGTGAGATCTGGCGGCTGTTCTTCTACCCGGCACCGGAAGGCTTCCTCAACGAGGTCATCTCGTGGGTCGGCCTCGGGCCCTGGGAGTACATCCACGACACCGACACCTCGCTGGTGTCGGTCATGTTCGTCGGCATCTGGAAGCACGCGCCGTACGACATGGTGCTCATTCTCGCCGGGCTCGCCGGCATCGACCGCCAGCAGTACGAGGCCGCCGCGATCGACGGCGCCTCGACGTGGCAGCGGATCTGGAACGTCACGCTCCCCGCGTTGCGCCCGGTCATCACGATCCTGCTGACGCTGGCGGCGATCCGCGGCCTGCGCGTCTTCACCGAGGTGTACGTGCTCACCGGCGGTGGCCCGGCGGGGTCGACCGACGTCTGGATGACCCGCGTCTACACCACCGCGTTCGAACAGTCGGAAGCCGGTCTCGCATCGGCGGGCTCGGTGTTGCTTTTCCTCGTTACGCTCGTTCTCACGGTCAGCGTTCAGTGGTACCGCCGGAGGAAGGAGGCGCGATGAGCGTCAACTCGAGCCGCTTCGACAGCGCCATCGGCTGGTCCACCCGCCAGGACGCGTGGGTCAGCAGGGGCATCCGGGTCCTTTTGAGCGCCCTCGCTGTAATCCTTTTCTGCGGCCCGTTGCTGGTCATCTTCTCCGGTGCGTTCGACGACAACCCGGACCCGACCCAGCTCTCGGTGATCCCGGACAACCCGTCGCTGATCAACTTCCAGGTCGCGACGGAGAACAAGATCTGGCACTACCTGACGAACTCGCTGATCATCGCCGGCGGCGCGCTGCTGTTGCAGCTGTCGGTGAGCGTGTTCGCCGCCTACGCGTTGGCGCGCAAGAAGTTCCGCGGTCAGGCCATCGCGCTGCTGGTCATCCTCGCCACGATGATGTTGCCGGAGGAGGTCATCGCGATCCCGCTGTCGCTGGTGATCGGAGACCTACCGCTGGTGCACGTGAGTCTCAAGGGCACCCTGCTCGGCGTCATCCTCCCGTTGGGGGCGTGGGGTTTCTCCATCTTCGTCATGACGGAGTTCATGAAGGAGATCCCCGCCGAACTGGAGGAGGCGGCCAAAGTGGACGGTGCGGGGGAGCTGCGTCTCTTCGCGCAGATCATCCTCCCCCTGTGCAAGCCCGCGCTCGGCGTCATCGCCGTGTTCGGCTTCAACATGATCTGGGAGCAGTACCTGCTCCCCCTGATCGTCGCCGCTGACCCCTCCGATTACACGCTGACGGTCGCACTTCTCGCGCTCAGATCCGACGACATGGTCGGTACGGGCATCGTGCTGGCCGGAGCGTTGCTGGCGCTGGTGCCGAGCCTGGTCGTGTACCTGTCGCTGCAGAAGTCCTTCCTGCGTGGGATCACCACCGGAGCGATCAAGGGATGAGTGTCTGGTATGCAACTCGATGGTGTGCTGTTCTTCCCGGTGACCCCGTTCGACGCCGAGGGGAACATCGCGTACGACGTGCTGGCTGAGCACGTCAAGCACGGTGTCTCCGCCGGGCCGGGCGCGGTGTTCGCCGCGTGCGGCACCGGCGAGTTCCACGCGCTGGGACTGGAGGAGTTCGAGCGTGCGGTGGCCGTCGCGGTCGAGGCTACCGCGGGCAAGGTCCCGGTGTTCGCCGGGGCGGGCGGCTCGGTCGTCGCGACCAAGCAGTTCATCCAGGCGGCGGAACGTGCTGGTGCTCAGGGCATCCTGCTGCTGCCGCCGTACCTCGTGACGAACCCGGCCGCGGGCCTCGTGCGCTACGTCGCGGAGGCCGCCGCGGTCACCGAGCTGCCGATCATCGTGTACCAGCGCAACAACGCGCGGTTCACGCCGGAGACCGCCGTCGAGGTCGCGCGGATCCCCAACGTCGTGGGCTTCAAGGACGGCATCGGTGACCTCGACCAGATGCAGCGGATCGTGCTGTCGGTCCGCGCGGGCGTCGACAAGCCGTTCCAGTTCTTCAACGGCCTGCCCACCGCGGAGATGACCCAGCTCGCGTACCGCGGCATCGGGGTCGAGCTGTACTCGTCCGCGGTGTTCTGCTTCGCGCCGGAGATCTCGATCGGCTTCTACAACGCCGTGCAGGCCGGCGACACCGAGCTGGTGAACCGCTTCCTGCACGAGTTCTACAAGCCGCTCGTCGAGCTGCGCGACAAGGTCCCCGGCTACGCGGTCGCCCTGGTGAAGGCGGCGGTGCGCGCGAACGGGCTGGACGTCGGTGGCGTGCGGCCGCCGCTCGTCGACCCGGCCGACGAGCACCTGGCTGCTCTGGACAAGATCATCGCTGCGGGCAAGGCTCTGCTGGCATGAAGATCACCGAGATCGTCCTGACTCCGATCGCGTTCCGCGACCCACCGCTGCTGAACGCCGCCGGCGTGCACGAGCCGTGGGCGCTGCGCACGATCGTCGAGGTGCACACCGACGAAGGCGTTTCGGGGCTGGGGGAGACCTACGGCGACCTCGCGCACCTGGAGCGCTCACGGTCCGTTGTGGACTCTCTGATCGGGCTCGACGTGTTCGCGCTGAACGAGATGCACGCGCGCGTGGCCGCGGTGCTGGGCGGTGAGGTCGGGCCGGACAAGCACGGGCTGACCGGGAAGATCACCGCGGAGAGCACCGTCGACCGCGTGTACTCGCCGTTCGAGGTGGCGTGCCTGGACATCCAGGGCAAGGCGCTGGGACGGCCGGTGCACGACCTGCTGGGCGGCGCGATCCGTTCCGCGGTGCCGTATTCCGCCTACCTGTTCTACAAGTGGGACGGACATCCCGGTGCCGAGCCGGACGAGTGGGGCGAGGCGATCGACCCCGACGGCATCGTCGCGCAGGCGCGGAAGATGATCGGCGAGTACGGGTTCGGGTCGATCAAGCTCAAGGGTGGCGTGTTCCCTCCGGAGCAGGAGATCGAGGCGATCCGCGCGCTGCGCGAGGCGTTCCCGGACCATCCCCTGCGGCTCGACCCGAACGCTGCCTGGTCGACCGCCACGTCGTTGAAGGTCGCCGAAGAGCTCGACGGTGTGCTGGAGTACCTGGAGGATCCGACCCCGGAGATCTCCGGCATGGCGGAAGTGGCCGCGAAGGCGCCGATGCCGTTGGCCACCAACATGTGCGTGGTCGCGTTCGAGCACCTCAAACCGTCGGTGGAGCAGGACGCCGTGCAGGTGCTCCTGTCCGACCACCACTACTGGGGCGGGCTGCAGCGGTCGCGGCAGCTGGGCATGATCTGCCAGACGTTCGGCATCGGCCTGTCGATGCACTCGAACTCGCACCTGGGCATCTCGCTGGCCGCGATGACGCATCTGGCCGCGGCGACGCCGAACCTGAGCTACGCCTGCGACACGCACTACCCGTGGAACGCGGCCGACGAGGTCGTGGAACCGGGCGTTCTGTCCTTTGTGGACGGCGCGGTGCCGGTGCCGACGTCGCCTGGGCTCGGTGTGTCGCTGGATCGCGACGCGTTGGCGCGCCTGGCCGAGAACTACGTCAAGTGCGGCATCACGTCACGTGACGACACGGGTTACATGCAGAAGTTCGACCCGAGCTACGAGAGGAAGCGTCCCCGGTGGTGAAGTCGGTTGTCCACGCCTATCCGTGGGACCTGATCGGTGACTCGGACGCCGTCGCGCGGTACCAGGAGCTCGGTGTCGACGCCATCGCCCTCGCCGCGTCGTACCACACCGTGCGGGCGGCGACGCCGTTGCATCCTTCGCACCGGCTGGTCGACGCGCGGCACGCGGCGTTCTACCTTCCCGTGCGCACCGCGAACTTCGGCCGGCTCGTGCCCGCGGAACCGTCCTGGATGGACGGTTCCGACTCGTTCGGTGAAGCGGCCGCGCTGGTTCGTGCCGCCGGACTGCCGGTGTACGCGTGGACCGTGCTCACGCACAACTCGCGCCTGGGTGACCTGCATCCGGACGTGACCGTGGTGAACGCGTTCGGGGACCGCTACCCGTACGCGTTGTGCACGGCCCAGCCCGATGTCGTCGAGTACACCTCGGTCCTGGTGTCCGAGGTGCTGGAGCTCGGTGCGCCGGACGGGATCATCCTCGAGGCCTGCGGGCCGCTGGGGTTCTCCCACGGCGGTCACCACGAGAAGACCGATGGCACGGACTGGAACGCGGTGCAGCAGAAGCTGTTGTCGCTGTGCTTCTGCTCTGCCTGCACCGCCCTGTACGCCGACCCGGATGCCCTGCGTGAAGCGGTCCGGGCCGGGGTTGATCGCGGTGCGTCCCCAAAATTTGGCAGTGTGGAGGAAGCGCTCGGTGCGCTCGCGGAGGATGTTCAAGGCGTGCGGACCGGGGTCGTGCGGTCGTTGCGGCAGAAGCTGGTCGGCGAAATTCGTGCTGCGGCGCCGTCGGTGCGGATCGGTGTGCACGTGACAGCGGACCCGTGGGGCACCGGGCCGTTCGCGACCGTCGCCGGTGGTCTGGGCGCGGACGTCGACGTGCTGACGACGATGTGCTGGCCCGGCCCGGATGTCGCGGTGCCCGGCATCGAGGCTCTGCGCGCCGCCGCTCCGGACACGCGGATCGCCGCGTACGTGCTGGGGTTGTCGCCGAAGCCCGCGGACGGCGCGGCTCTCTCGAAGGAGTGGCTGACGTACCTCGACGCCGGCGTGGAGGAGTTCCACCTCTACCACGGTGGTCTCGCGTCCGCTGCACGGTTGGAAGCTCTGCGAGAGGCTGTAACAGCCGTTAGCCGGTAACTGTTAAGCGAACTGCTGCAACCCGATGTGAGCGCGGTTCCGTCCTTTGACCATGAGGCACATAGGAACCGTAGTTGGCACTGGCGTCCTGCTGCTGGTGATCTCGGCCTGTGGCAGTGCGCAGAACGCGGGCACTGGGGCAGGTGGCGGTCCGACGTTGCCGACCGCCACCTCGTCCTCCGAATCTTCTCCGGGGGTGCCACCGGGCATCGCGCCCGGAGAGATCCCGCCGGACGGCAAACCCGTGACGAAGCTCGACACCAACGCTTTGTCGTCGGAGTATCCGCGCACCGTGTGGACACAGGGAGACGGGAAGACCGTCGGTGTCATCGCCCAGGAGGGCGGGTGCGGGAAGGCCAGCGCGTCCGTGCTGGAGCAGTCGGCGACGCTGGTGAAGATCGAGCTCGTCGAGACGCTGCCGCTGGACAAGCAGGCCTGCACCATGGACATCCGCTTCCCTCCGCTCACGGTGCAGCTCGCCGAACCCCTCGGTGAGCGCACGGTCGCGTTGACGTCCCGGCAGGAACAGAAGTAGACCTCCTCCCCACGGTGCCCGGTCGGCAACTGCCCCGCCGGCCGGGCATCACTTCTTTCTCGGTTCACCTGGCCCCTTGGCCCGGTTTGCAAGGATGGTGCGCATGAGAAACGTCGCGGCTGCCGTTGCTCTCGCCGTTGTGCTGACCGGTTGCTCGTCGGGCGCCCCGTCGGACAAGCAGCCGGGCGCGCCCGGAACCGGCTCGCCCACCTCGGGTACGTCCGCGCCCGGCTCCACCGGTTCGTCCGGCTCGAACCCCACGGCGCCCGTCCAGCCTCCGGTGTCGATCTCGGAGGAGAAGCCGGTCGTCCCGCCCAACGTCACGCCGGTGCCCAAGGAAAAGGTCATCACGACATCGTTGTCAGACCTCTACCGCTCCGAGGCGTACGTCTTCGGCGACGGTCGTGACGTCGAGGTCTTCGGCGTGGGCGGCGGTTGCAAGGAAGCCCGCGCGGAGGTGACGGCCCAGTCCGCCGAGCTCGTTCAGATCACGCTCGTGACGATCACGAAGCAGCCTCCGGGCACGGTGTGCACCCAGGAGATCCGCCAGGTGCCGCTGACCGTGCGCTTGGACGCTCCGCTGGGCGATCGTCGCCTGGTCCTGGAGTCTCGCGAAGAGACTGCCTGAAGATGAAACGCTGATATATGGATCTTCACCTGAGCTGCTGATATATCGCATATCGCCGATGCAATCGGCAGGACCGTCGGCGTCGCTCCCTCGCCGGCACCTTTCGACGCTGACGGCCTGGGTCTCGGATCCGCGTTGGCGAACGGCTCTGGTCGCTGATCGACTTCCGCGCCCACGTGACGCTTGGGCTTCGACCTCGCCTCCACTGTCGCATCAACCCTTCTACTGCACGGGCGCCCACGGCGGGGCCCTCAGTTCTGGGTCACGCTGCGGCCGCCCTCGAGCGCCTGCTTCCCGCTGGCAAGCGCCAGTGCTCGCGTCCCGGCGAGCGACTTCTGCTCGTCTTCTTGACGGCACCCTGCTGCGGAGTAGATAGTGGTTTAACTAGTTAACTAGATAAAGAGGCAAGGGTGATCGAGTTCCGGATCGACCGTCGCTCCGGCGTGGCCGCCTACCAGCAGCTCGTCAACCAGACGAAGCACGCACTGCGACTGGGTTTGTTGCGGCCGGGGGACCAGCTGCCCACCGTGAAGGAGGTCGTGACCACGACCTCGATAAACCCGAACACCGTGCTGAAGGCCTACCGGGAGCTGGAACGCGAAGGCCTCGCGGAGGGGCGGCGCGGGGTGGGGACGTTCGTGTCCGTGTCGGCCGCGCCGGCTCAGCCTGAGGCGGACCAGTTGCGAGCGGAACTGGCCGGCTGGATGAGACGGGCCCGGCAGGACGGACTGGACCGCGAGTACGTCGAGGCTCTTGTCAAAGCGGAACTGGACCTGCACTACGAAGGAGATGGACGTTGACCACGATCGCGCTCGACGCGACGGCGCTCACCATGCGCTACCGACGCGGCTGGGGGCTGCGCGACTGCACGTTCGAGCTGCCCGCCGGCCGGATCTCGGCGCTGATCGGCCCCAACGGTGCGGGCAAGAGCACACTCATGCGCATCGCCACCGGGCTGCAGCGCCAGACGAGCGGGGAGATCAGGGTGCTCGGGCAGGTGCCCGGCAAGCACGGCGCGAACCGGCGGCTCGCGTTCCTCGGCCAGGACAAGCCGCTGTTCAAAGCGTTCACCGTCGAGGAGATGCTGCGGGCGGGAGCGAAGCTGAACCCCGGCTGGGACGACCAGTACGCCCAACGGCTCGTGCGTGAGGCGGACGTGCCGTTCGGCGCGAAGATCGGCACGTTGTCCGGCGGGCAGCGCACCCGAGTCGCACTCGCCATCGCGATGGGGAGGCGCCCCGAACTGGTGATGCTCGACGAGCCGCTGGCCGACCTGGATCCCATCGCGCGGCAGGAGGTCATGCACGCCGTGCTGGCCGAAGTCGCCGAGACGGGCATGACGGTGCTGCTGTCCTCGCACGTGATCGCCGACCTCGACGGGGTGTGCGATCACCTGTTGCTGCTCGCCGACGGACAGGTCCGGTTGCAGGGCGACGTCGAGGATCTGCTGACGCAGCACCGGGTTCTGGTCGGATCGCGAGAGCTGGTGCTGCCGGACGGTGTCGTGGAGGCGCGCACGACCGGACGTCAGGCGACAGTGCTCGCCCGCACCTCCGACGTCCCCGGCTGGGACAACAACGAGCCGTCGCTCGAAGAGCTGGCTCTGGCCTACCTGCGCTCCACGAGGAAGGTGGCGGCATGACCTGGGTGGCGTGGCGGCAGCAACGGCTGCAGATCCTCCTCGGCCTCTGCGTCATCGCCGGGCTCGCCGCGGTGATGACGGTCGTCCGGTTCGACGCGCAGTCGATCACCGACGAACGGCTCGTCGACGAGCGGTACGGCACGTACGTCAACTACCTGCGCCTGGTGCTGCTCGCCCTGCCGGTGTTGCTCGGCGTGTTCATCGGCGGCCCGCTCTTCGGCCGCGAGATCGAACACGGGACACACGTGTTCAGCCTGACCCAGTCGATCGGCCGGACCCGGTGGTGGGCGAGCAAGATCGTGGTGGCGGGGTTGCCGGTCATCGTCGGCATGACCCTGCTCGGGCTGCTCAACTCGTGGGCGTCCGCGCCGCTGCGGGCCGTGATGTTCGGCGGGAGGCTGGTGACGCCGACGTTCGAGATCGAGGGCCTCACCCTCGGCGCGTACACGGCGCTGGCCTTCACGCTCAGCGCGACCATCGGACTGCTGGTGCGCAACACGCTGGCCGCCATGGTCATCACGGTGGTCGCGTACGTCCCGCTGATCGGGTTGGTGGGCAACGCGCTGCGCCCGGCCTACGCGGTACCGGTCACGTCGACGGACGACAAGATGCCCGCCGGTGCGTGGATCGTCAGCTCGTCCTACGTGGACGCGGCCGGCAATCCTGCCTCGTTCTCACCCGCCGCCTGCACCACGGGCATCCCCGAGTGCATGCGCACGCAGGGAGTCGTGCGGCGGGTGGGGTTCCAGCCGGACGACCGGTTCTGGTCGTTCCAGGCCATCGAGGCCGGTCTGTTCGTGGCACTCGCGGCTCTGGTCGTCGTGGCCGGCGCGTGGGCGGTTCACCACCGGCTGCGCATGGCTTAAGCGCCGTCGAGAAACCGCCTAGGTGACCCTGCTGGACGTCGACCACGAACGCCGGATGTGCGTTGCGTGCGGGCCGGAAGTCCTCCTCGGCACCCGACACACACCTCACCGGTCGCCCGGAACCTAGAACCAGCATCGGCCCGGCGCGGCGGCCTGCCGTGCCTTCTACCTGGCCCTTAGCAATGACTCTTTTGACGACGTCGTCAAAAGAGTCATTGCTAAGGCCGTGAAACAGAGCAGCCGGGGCCAACTGATATATCGGTTGGCCCCGGCTGCGGTGTGCGGGTGGATCAGCGGCGGAAGCTGATCTGCAGGGTCGGAGCGGACGTCTCGGCGAAGAAGTCGTTGCCCTTGTCGTCGACGACGACGAACGCGGGGAAGTCCTCGACCTCGATCTTCCAGACCGCTTCCATCCCGAGCTCGGGGTACTCGAGCACCTCGACCTTGCGGATGCAGTCCTGCGCCAGACGTGCCGCCGGACCGCCGATGGAACCCAGGTAGAAGCCGCCGTGCGACGCGCAGGCGTTCGTGACCTGCTTGGAGCGGTTGCCCTTGGCGAGCATGACCAGCGAACCGCCCGCGGCCTGGAACTGCTCGACGTAGGAGTCCATGCGCCCGGCCGTCGTCGGGCCGAACGAGCCGGACGCGTAGCCCTCCGGCGTCTTGGCCGGTCCGGCGTAGTAGACCGGGTGGTCCTTGAGGTACTGCGGCATGTCCTCGCCGGCGTCGAGGCGTTCCTTGATCTTGGCGTGCGCGATGTCGCGGGCCACGACCAGCGGCCCGGTGAGAGACACGCGGGTCTTCACCGGGAGCTTGGTGAGGACCTCGCGGATCTCCGCCATCGGACGGGTGAGGTCGATGCGGACGACCTCGTCGGACAGGTCCTCGCCCTCCACCTCGGGCAGGAACTGGGCCGGGTCGCGCTCCAGCTGCTCCAGGAACACGCCCTCGGACGTGATGCGGGCCTTGGCCTGGCGGTCTGCCGAGCACGAGACCGCGACGCCGACCGGCAGGGACGCGCCGTGGCGGGGAAGGCGGATGACGCGCACGTCGTGGCAGAAGTACTTGCCGCCGAACTGGGCACCGATGCCGAAGTTGCGGGTGAGCTCCAGGACCTGCTGCTCGAGGTCCTTGTCGCGGAACGCGTGGCCCGACGGCGAGCCCTCGGTCGGCAGGTTGTCGAGGTAGCGGGCCGAGGCGAGCTTCGCGACCTTGAGGTTCTGCTCGGCGGACAGGCCACCGACGACGACAGCCAGGTGGTACGGCGGGCACGCGGCTGTGCCGAGCGAGCGCAGCTTCTCGTCGAGGAACGACGCGAGGCGCTTCGGGTTCAGAACCGCCTTCGTCTCCTGGTAGAGGAACGTCTTGTTCGCGCTGCCGCCGCCCTTGGCCATGAACAGGAACTCGTAGACGGGCTCCTGGCCGGGCTTGTGGAACACCTCGATCTGCGCGGGCAGGTTCGTGCCGGTGTTCTTCTCGTCCCAGAACGTCAGCGGCGCCATCTGCGAGTAGCGCAGGTTGAGCTCCTGGTACGCCTCGAAGACGCCGCGGGCCAGCGCCTGCTCGTCGTCGCCGCCGGTGAGGACGGTCTCCGAGCGCTTGCCCATGATGATCGCCGTGCCGGTGTCCTGACACATCGGCAGGACACCACCGGAGGAGATGGCCGCGTTGCGCAGCAGGTCCATGGCGACGAACCGGTCGTTGCCCGAGGCCTCGGGGTCGTCGATGATCTTGCGCAGCTGGGCGAGGTGCGACGGGCGCAGCAGGTGCTGGATGTCGCGGATGGCTTCCTTCGCGAGCAGCGTCAGCGTCTCGGGGGCGATCTCGAGGAACTTGCGGTCACCGGCCTCGATCAGCTTCACCCCGTCGGAGGTGACGAGGCGGTACTCGGTCTCGGTGTCCTTCGCGAGCGGCAGGACGTCGGTGTACTCGAAAGTGGTGGGCACGTCGTACACAACTCCAACGGTGTGCAGTTCGGATCAGAAAACCGTACCGCCACCAATGGGACGTATCGATGTGATCCCCGACCACCGCGGTGTTCCGTGCCCCACAGACACGGAAGGCCGGGGCGGCCCCCGGCCGTCCCGACCTTCCTTCGTGTGCGACGACGGGCGTCGCGTGGCTTGGTAACGCCCGACCGTGCCGTGAGTTGAGTCACAAGTCAATACTGCCGGACGGGTGAGTTACGAGGCGTACGCCCGCAGCTTCGCCGCCCGCTCGCCCTGGCGGAGCTTCGACATGACCTCGCGCTCGATCTGCCGCACCCGTTCCCGCGACAACCCGAACCGCTTGCCGATCTGGTCCAGCGTGCGGGGCTGACCGTCCTCGAGGCCGTAGCGCAGCCGGATCACGGCCTGCTCGCGCGGTTCGAGGGTCGCCAGCACGCGGCGCAGGTCGTCCTGCAGCAGGCCGGAGATGACGGCGCTCTCGGCGTCGGTCGCGTCCGAGTCCTCGATGAAGTCACCGAGGGGAGCGTCCTCCTCCGTGCCGACCGGCATGTCCAGCGATACCGGGTCACGCGCGTGGTCGAGCAGGTCGGCGACCTTGTCGACGGACAGGCCCGACTCCTTCGCCAGCTCCTCGTTCGTCGCCTCGCGGCCGAGCGTCTGGTGCAGGTCGCGCTTGATCCGCGCGAGCTTGTTCACCTGCTCGACGAGGTGGACGGGGAGGCGGATGGTGCGGCCCTGGTCGGCCATGCCGCGGGTGATGGCCTGGCGGATCCACCACGTCGCGTAGGTCGAGAACTTGAAGCCCTTGGTGTAGTCGAACTTCTCCACCGCGCGGATCAGGCCCAGGTTGCCCTCCTGGATCAGGTCCAGCAGCGGCATGCCGCGGCCCGTGTAGCGCTTGGCGAGCGACACGACGAGGCGCAGGTTGGCCTTGAGCAGGTGGTCCTTGGCTCGGCGGCCGTCGCGGACGAGCTCCCCCAGCTCTTCACGACGGGTGGGGGTGAGGCGCTTGGTCGTCTCCATGACGTGCTGCGCGAACACACCGGCCTCGATGCGCTTGGCGAGCTCCACCTCCTCCTCTGCGGTGAGGAGCGCGGTCTTGCCGATTCCGTTCAGGTAGACTCGAACCAGATCTGCTGCTGGCCCCTGGGCGTCGAGGTCGTGGTCGACGACAGGCGTGTTCTCTCCGACTTCACGGTCGGAGATCCTCGTGACGGTCATGGATCTCCCTCCCCCTGCTGCGGGCGGCGACAAGTCGCGTGGCGGTCAAGGCGGCGCGGCGCTGCGCCCTGGTTGCCGGTTGCGGCGGGCCCGCTCGGGATCCCATCGCTAGCTGGCTGATACCTGGGTAACGAAGACGATTCCGAATTCGTTCCCGACTTCCTGACCTGAAGACGTCACCGCTGTCACAGCGGTTGCGCGACTAATCTGAGGATTGGCTGAGAACCGTTTAGTCAGACCTCGACGAGCACGGTGAACGGACCGTCGTTCACGCTCCGTACCTTCATCTCAGCCCTGAATCGTCCTGTTTCGACGCGGGCGCCCTTTTGGCGGAGTTCCTGCACGACGGCGTTCACCAACGGTTCCGCGTGCTCGGGCCGTGCGGCCGCCGTCCAGGACGGACGGCGGCCCTTGCGCGTGTCTCCGTAGAGGGTGAACTGGCTGACGACCAGCAGCGGAGCGCCAGTCGACTCACATGACTGCTCGTCGTCGAGGATGCGCAGGCCGTGCAGCTTCTGCGCCATTTTGCGGGCGTGCTCGGCCGAGTCGTCGTGGTGGACGCCGAGCAGCACCAGCAATCCGGGCTCGTCGATGGCGCCGACGATCTCCCCGCCGACTTCCACACTCGCCTCTGTGACGCGCGCCACAACCGCTTTCACGCCGGAATCAACATTCCGTGCCGGATGAGATCACGAACGATCGGCAAGGCGGCTTCTGCATCGATTTCTCCGTAAGCGAACTCGAGCAGTGCGAGCAGGTCCTCCAACGACAGCGCGCCCGTGCAGCCGGCGACGAGCTTCGCGGTCGCCTCGTCGACCTCGTGCTGCCAGCCCGGTCCGTCGGTGCGGTGCAGCCGGGCGACGACCTTGCGCCAGCCTTCCTCGCTCGGCTCGGAGACCTCCTCGAGCAGGACGGTGTCGGCGACCCGGAACCTCTGGCCCAGCAGGTCGGGGTTCGCGCGCAGCCACGCGACGTTGTCGAGCCACCGCGCCGCCTCCGGGCCCAGCGGGTCGTCGTAGGCGTGGCGCAGGTCCTCGCACACGACCTGGGAGTGCATCTCGTCGGTGCGCCGCAGCGTCACGTAGCCGAAGCCGACGCCGTCGACCTGATTCTGCTCGAACCAGTCGAGCCACGCCGCGGCCTTCCGCTGCCCCTCTGGGCTGCGCGGGTCGACGCCCGCGTCCTTGAGCCACGTGCCGACGTACAGGGCGGGCTCGGCGATGTCGCGCTGCACGAACCACGCGTCGATCCCGCCGCGCGGCAGCCAGCCCGAGACCTGCTCCTCCCAGTCCTCACCCCTGCGGTGCACCCACGACGCCAGCAACTGGCCGACGCCGCCTTCGTTGAGGAAGGCGGGCAGCTGCCGGATGACCAGCGCCGACGCGTCGTCGCCGCCGAGGCCGGAGTCGCGGTACACGTAGTCCACGCGCGGCGGGCCGACCACGAACGGTGGATTGCACACAACCTGGTCGAACCGCCGGTTGCGGACCGGGCCGAACCACTCGCCCTGCAGTGTCTCGACGTCGAGGCCGTTGATGCGGAACGTGCCCTGCGCGAGCCGCAGCGCGCGTTCGGACAGATCGGTCGCGGTGATGCGTTCGGCGTGCGTGCTGGCGTGCAGGGCTTGGACGCCGCAGCCGGTGCCGAGGTCGAGCAGCGTGCCGACCGGGGTGCGCTTGGTGGCGCGGGCGAGGCTGATGGACGCGTGGCCGACCCCGAGGACGTGGTCCTCCGGGACCGCTCCGCCACGCAAGTCGGAGTCGAGGTCGGCGATGACCCACCAGTTGTCCTCGTACGGCCGCACGTCGAGACCGGCTTTGAGGTCTCCTGCGTTGCTGCCGGCGGCCAGAACCTCGTTGATGACGGCGTCGTCGATGTCGACACCGGCGAGCGCCTTGCGGACGTCCTGCTCCGGCTCCTGGTCGCCGAGCAGGAACAGGCGGATCAGCGTGCCGAGCGACCCGGCGTCCCTGCTGGCGCGGCGGGCGGGCTCCGGCTCGCCCCGGCCGAGTGCGGAGTGGGCCTGCGGGCCGAGGACGTCGACGACGCCGTCCGCGGTGTAGCCGGCGTTCAGGAAGGCTTCGCGCAGGCGGGCGCAGAGATCAGCGGAAAGATCGGGGTGCACGGGTCGACATGCTTTCACGGCCTCGTCAGTGGCGCGTGATCGAGAGGGCGATGGCCATGGCGAGCCGTTGGTCGGGATCGTCGAGGGGGAGCGGCGTCACCTCGGCCATCTTCTGCATCCGGTACCGGAGCGTGTTCGGGTGCACGTTGAGCTCCCGCGCTGCCGCCCGCACATCGCCCTGTGCCGCGAGCCACGCCTTGAGCGTCACCGCGTACTGGGTGCCGTACTCGGCGTCATAGCGCAATATATTGGATATCGGTCCGCGCGTCGGCAGACGTCCGGCCTCGGCGACGGCGGCGAGCCGGTGCAGCAGAACCTGCGCCCACGCGTCGTCGTACACGACCGGCGCACCGGTGGAGAGCGCGAGGCATTCGTCGGCTTCCTGCCGTGACGTGGGCAGCTGCGTCGCCTCGGCCGGCCCGCCGATGCCGGCCAGCACGGTGGCTTCCGCGGGCAGTTCGCGCACCAGGGACCGCACCCAGTCGACGGCGTCGTCGGCGGCGGGGATGACCGTGTAGAGCACGTTGCCGAACAGCGCGCTGCGTCCTGGCCGCGACCAGCCGAAGCCCGCGGTGGCCCGCTGGAACGCGAGCACCGCCGCCCCGTGCTCACCTTCGCCCGCGTGGGCCTGCACCGCGATCACGCGCAGGTCCGCGGACGGCAGCCCGAGGCGCGCGACGTCGGCGGACTCCGGCTGTTCGAGCAGCCGGATCACCAGGTCCGCCTCGGCCTGACGTTCGAGGTCCGTGGACGCACGGGACCTGAGCAGGTGCAACGCCGCCGTCCGGGCACCGTCCACCAACGCGGCACTGCGAGCCGCGTCCACCGGCCCGGTCACCTCGACCCAGACCGACCCGAGCAGCTCGCGTCCCGCCCGGACCGCGGCGACCAGCCGGTTGCCCAGCTGCGGCGTCAACTTCGGCACGAAGATCGGTTCGTCCGACGACGCGAGGTGCGTGAACACCCCGAACTCGTCGAGCGCCCGGCGGGCCTCCTCTGGAACGCGCCGCCCGAGGATCGTCTGGACGCGCACCGGGTCCACGTCCTCCTGCCGGTAGGAGTAGGCGAGCACGCGGGACTGCTGGTCCTCGATCGTCACCGGCCCGCCCACGACCCCCGCGATGACGTCGGCCAGTCCGAACAGGTCACCCGTGCGCGTACCGCCGTTGACCAGCGTCTGCGTGACGTTGGCGAGCTGACTCCACGGCACAGAGGGATCCACGAGCAACACGGCGGCCCCGGACTTCTTCGCCGCGGCGATCACCCGCTCGTCGAGCGGAGGCTTCCCGTGCAGCACAACGGCGGACGCCGCCGTGGACGACACCAGACGCGCCGCTGCGGCAACAGACGGCGTACCCAGCCCGAGCAGAACATCGCCCGCGGCGGCCGGCGTGTTTTCCGCCGGATCATGCAGGGCAACCCCACGTAGTTCGGCATCGCGGCCCCTGGGAGCGCACGCCAGATGCGTACCCAGGCTGCCGAGCACGTCCACGAGGCGATCAAGGGCGACCACTCGCGGATGTTAACCGCCGACCGGGTGTCCCGAGCGCCACTCGAACGTGGGACGATGAGACACGTAGCCGATGGAGTTAACGAGGTGGTGTCGTGAGCAGTCCCGACCGGAACGACACCCCGGTGCTGATCACCGAGGCGGCCCCGTCGTACGAGGAGCAGCACGCCGCCCGGCGCAAGAAGTACGCGATCATGATGAGTCTGCGCTTCCCGTGCCTCATCCTGGCGGCCCTGTTCGCCCAGACCTGGTGGCTGGCCCTGTTCTTCATCGTGCTGTCCGTCCCGCTGCCGTGGATGGCTGTGCTGATCGCCAACGACAGGCCGCCGCGCAAGGCCGAAAAGGCCAACCGTTATCAGGTGGAGCGCCGCGCTATCGCTCCGAAGAGCACCACTGTCATCGACGGCTGAGCCCGCCGAACCCCAGTCCGACCTTGTCAGCCGAGCACCGTCGGTCCGGCCGGACGTCCATGCCTTTGCAACGAGTCTTTTGCGGACGAAGTCAAAAGAGTCATTGCTAGGACAGCAGGCGCGCTGTGGGCCATTGCAACGAGTCTTTTGACTTCGTCCGCAAACGTTTTTTGCATCCGGGTGGCTGGTCGGCGGTGAACTGATATATCGGCCAAAGCTCGGCACGCGACGGGGCGGCCAGCTGCGGGCGCCGGAGCGGCGGGTGTCGAAGGGCTTGGCGTCGTCGCCGGGTCGAGCGGGCGGAACTGATATATCGGCTAAGCGCGCTGGGGTGTGGGGGCGACCACTGCTGCCGCGAACACTGCCGAGCACCGGATGCAGCCGCGACCAGGTGACGGGCAAGCCGGTATCGAGGTGTCGCCGTCCACGACCGCGTCGAGAGAGCTGATATATCGGCTCAGCCTCAGCGCGGCGGCTGTGCGCCCACAACGCTGACCGCGCGCGACCCTGCCCGAACTCCGCCGAGCAGCGCGTCGCGCTTGGACGCTCCTGCCAGCCACGCGGCGAGGAACCCGGCGTCGAAGGCATCTCCGGCGCCCGTCGAGTCGACGCACTCAGTGGTTTCAGCAGGGACCGAGATGATCTCGTCCGCGTCCACCCACGACGCGCCGTCCGGGCCCGACGTCACGACGACCGCGCCAACGTGCGTGAGCAAGGACTTCGCCGACGCCGGTTCCGAGGAGCCGGTGAGGGCGAGGAGCTCGTCGGCGTTGGGCAGCAGGAAGTCGACGCCGCGCACGTCCTCGAGGAACGCCTCGGCCGAGTGGATCAGGACGGCTGCCTGCGGGTCCACCGACGTCGTCCATCCTGCGGCGTGTGCCGCCTTCAGCACGGCCAGGCCCGCGGGGCGGGAGGTGGCGTCGAGCAGCACGTAGCCGGACAGGTGCAGGTGGCCGTCGGTGCCCGCGAGCAGGCCCGGGTCGAGGTCGGCCGGGGAGAAGCGGGCGTTCGCGCCGCGGTCGGGGAGCATCGAGCGCTGGCCGTTCTCGTCGACCAGGACCACGACGCAGCAGGTCGCCAGGTCCGGGTCCACCGCGAAGGCGCACTGGACGCCCGCGGAGGTCAGCTCGGCGTGCACCTGGCGTCCGGCCGAGTCGGCGCCTACTCGTGCCACCAGGACCGGTGACGCGCCGCACGCGGCGAGCCACACGGCCGTGTTGGCGCCGGCGCCGCCCGGTTCGATGGTGACCTTCGCTCGCACGTCGCCGCCGTGGGCGATGGGGCCGGTGTGGCGGGCGACGACGTCCAGGCCGGCGTCGCCCACGACCACGACCGGCCTCACTTTGCCACTGACTGTGACACTCATTGGGACAGCTCTACGGCGACGGCGGCGGCGACCGAGGCGTTGTTGACCACGAGCTCCTCGTTGGCGTCCAGGCTCACGCCCTCGCTGGCGGTGTGGAAGTGCTCCAGCAGCACCGGCGAGACGTCCTTGCCGCGGACGTCCTGGTCGATGAGCTTCTGCAGGCCCTCGGCCAGCAGGCGGTCGTGCAGGGCGGCGTCCATCTCGAACGCGTCGGGGATCGGGTTCGCGAGCAGCATGCCGCGCTCGCCCGCGGCGAACACGGCGGCGGCTTCGGCGGGGTTCTCGACGCGCCACGGCACCTCGAACTCCGACTCGCGGCGGTAGAACGCGGGGAAGCGGGAGGTCCGGTAGCCGACGACCGGCACCGAGCGGGTCTCCAGCACCTCCAGGGTCGCGCCCATGTCGAGGATCGACTTCACGCCCGAGCAGACGATCAGCACCGGCGTCGTCGCCACCACGTCGAGGTCGGCCGACACGTCCCACGTCTCGCGGGCGCCGCGGTGGACACCACCGAGGCCGCCGGTCGCGAAGACGCGGATGCCCGCCTGGTGCGCGAGCGCGGTGGTCGAGGCCACGGTCGTCGCGCCGCTGCGGCCCAGCGCGTAGGCGGCGCCGAGGTCGCGCAACGACAGCTTGAACAGGTCACCGGAGTTGCAGACGCGGTCGAGCTGGGCGGCGGAGAGCCCGATGTGCGGCACGCCGTCGAGCACGGCGATCGTGGCTGGGACGGCGCCGGCCTCGCGGACGACCTTCTCCAGGCGTGCGGCGACGGCCAGGTTGCGCGGTGCGGGCAGCCCGTGGGACAGGATGGTGCTTTCAAGAGCGACGACGGGCCGGTTCTCGGCCAGTGCGGCGGCTACTTCCTCGGCGATGTGCAGCGTGGTCACGAGGGGACATCATCCCAGGTACCCTGGGCGGGTGAGCACTCAGACTCTCCCCGAGGTCGACGTACGGCCGGAAGGCACCGACCACACCGGGGACGACGCCCCGAAGATGTTCCACTACGTGCGCAAGGCGAAGATCGCTGAGAGCGCCGTGATGGGCACCCACGTGGTCGCGCTGTGCGGCGAGGTCTTCCCGGTGACGCGGTCGCCGAAGCCGGGCTCGCCGGTGTGCCCGGAGTGCAAGAAGATCTACGACAACCTGCCTTCCGGCGGCGACGGCGAGTAGGCCGCAGGCCCCAGAACTGCACACAGCCGCGCCCGGCGCCTCGACCGACTCGAGGCGCCGGGCGCGGCTGTTCTGTTGCGGCTCGGCCGGTGTGACCGGAGTGTGAGCAGACCCCAGGTACCTTTCGCGCGCACTTCGGCCCTGCGAAGGCGACAACCGAAAACCTGGGGGGACGCGTTGAGACACGCGTGGATCAGCGCTGCGCACAGACGCACGCGCAGACAGTTCTGCCTGTTGCTCGTCTTGCTGGTGACTCTGCCGATCCTGTCCGGCGCCGAGTCGCCCTACGGCTGGTCTGGTGCGCTACCGCTGGGGGCGTCGACCTCCGCACCGGAACAACGCAGCGGCATCGCGGATGGTTCCACGCACGAGGCCTCCGCCGAGTCCACCCGCATCAACCGCGATCTCCCCAAGCGCGACCAGCCGAGACCGAAGAACGCCGTCGCCGACCAAGCCGGTCCGTTGCCCGAGGTGAAGACCCCCTCGGAGGAGGACCGCAAGGTCACCCCGAAGGTCGAGAAGCCCGTCCTTCCCGCGATCGACAAGGGCGCCGTCGAGCGCCCGCAGGACCGCACCGAGACCACCCAGACGTTCGACAACCCGGACGGCAGTCGCACGCTGAGGCTGCACACCGGACCGGCCAACGTGAGGCAGCCGGACGGTTCCTGGCTCCCGGTCGACCTGACCCTCACGCCGGCCGGGAACAGGCTGAAGCCGAAAGTCGCTCCCACCGGTCTGAGCTTCGCGAGCACCAGCGGGGACAGCGCACTCGTCCAGATCGACGTCGACGGTGACCACAGCATCAGCTACGGCCTGCGCGACGCGGCGAACGTGCCTGGTGAGGTGAACGCCGAGCGGATCACCTACCGCGGCGTGCGGCCCGGTACCGATCTCCGGCTCACCGCCACCCGCGGCGGTGTGAAGGAGGACCTGGTGCTCGCCTCCGCGGCGGCGCAGTCGTCCTACTCCTTCACGCTCAAGCTCAAGCGCCTCACCCCGCGCGTCGACGCCCTCGGCGGAGTCGAGCTCGTGGACGGCGACAAGATCATTGCCACGATCCCCGCCGGCGTCATGGACGACGCGGCCGGTGTGCGGTCGACCGGGGTGAAGTACGGCCTGGACAAGATCGCCGACGACACCTGGGCGCTGCGCGTCGACGCCGACCAGGCCTGGTTGCGCGATCCCGCCCGCAAGTTCCCGGTGACGCTCGACCCGACCACCCAGCGGTTCGACACGGACACCGACGCGATGTTCGTGCGTTCGAACGGTTTCGGCGGCGCCAACGGAGGACTCGAGGTCGGGAGGGTCGACGGCAACCCCGTCTCCCGCACCTACCTGCATTTCGCCAACGCGCAGAACGCGTTGCGCAACCGCTACGTCGTCAGCGCCTCGCTGGCGGTCGACAGCGTCTTCTCGACGAACTGCACCGCACGGTCGGTCTCGGTGTTCGAGGTGACCCAGCCGTGGTCGGCGTCGATGCGGTGGCCGGGTGCCGGCGTCGGACAGTCGCTGTCCTCGTCGACGTTCGCGGCCGGCGGTGCGGCCGGCACCCCGTGCGCCAACCCGGCGTGGGTGTACTTCACGCTCGACCCCGACCTGATGACGCGCTGGACGCACGGATCCGCGCTGGCGCACGGTCTTTCGTTGCGCATGTCCGACGAGACGCTGCGCGAAGGTCGCCGTTTCGCTTCGGCCAGCACCGTGAACAAGCCGTACCTGGAGGTCCGCTACTCGCCGGAGGGCGCCTCCTACGAGGCCACCGGCGTGACGCTGCCGTCCAACGTCAAGGAGGGCAAGCTCAACGTCAAGGTCACCAACACGGGCTCGTCGGCGTGGTCGGCGGGCGGCGGTGTCCACTTCGGATTCATCATCAAGCAGGGCGACCGGGAAGTCGCGCGCCGCAACGGTTACCGCGCCGACGTCGCTCCGATGGCGACGCACCAGTTCGTCGACCTGCCGGTCCCGGCGCTCGCCCCCGGCGACTACGACGTCTTCCTCACCATGTTCAACCCGGACGGCACGGACTTCCGGGACGCGCACGGCGTGCCGTACGGGCGGATGCCGATCACGGTCTCCAACCGCGCGCCCAGCACGAACTACCAGCAGCCCGGCACCGGCGCGACGGTCGAGTCGCTCCGGCCGACCCTGTACGCGGAGGGTGTCGACGCAGACAACTGGCCGGGGCGCGGTCTCACCTACAAGTTCAAGGTCTGCACGGACGCCGCCCTCACCCAGGAGTGCCAGGAGACCCCGGAGTGGGGCGGGCAGTCGTTCTCACCGCAGCTCACCCGCTGGAACAAGACGTACTACTGGGGCGTCAAGACCTACGACACGGTCGACGAGACTCCGTTCTGGGCCGGACCGCTCGTCCTCACCACACGGGTGCCGCAGCCCGCGATCACGTCGCACCTCGCGGGGAGCCCCAACTCGGCGCAGGGTCCGGGTCTGGATCCGAACATCGGCAACTACTCGACGGTCGTCACCGACACCTCCGTCGCGACGGTCGGGCCCGACCTCACGATCAGCCGCACCTACAACAGCCTCGACCCGCGCAAGGACACCGCGTTCGGCACCGGCTGGTCGTCGCGGCTCGACATGCGGCTCAAGCGCGACGACGACCACTCCGAAAACGTGGTGATCACTCACCCGACCGGTCGCCAGGTGCGGTACGGCCGCAACCCGGACGGCACGTTCGGCTCGCCCAGCGGCAGCACCGCCGACCTCGTCTACACGCCGGCGACCGGTCTGTACACGTTGCGCGACACCACCGGCGCGCAGTGGCGGTTCGACGGACTCGGGCGTCTCGTCACGATCGTGAACCCCGCTGGGCTCACCGAGACGCTCGCCTACGACGACAACGACCGCGTCAAGACGATCACGAACGACACCAGCAAGCGGACGCTGACCGTTGCGTGGCAAGGAAACCACGTCTCGTCGGTGACGACCGAGGTGCCGGAGACCGGCAGCCCGGCGCTGGTGTGGACGTACTCCTACGTCGGCGACCGGCTCACGGCGGTCTGCGTTCCCGGTGCGGCACCGAACTGCACCACGCAGGACTACACGGACGGTTCGCACTACCGCAGCACGGTCGTCGACGACCGCCCGAAGACCTACTGGCGGCTGGGTGAGTCCTCCGGCGACACGTTCGCCAGCGTCACCGCCCGCAGCAACGGTCAGTACGCCGCGCAGCCCCACAACGTCCTGATGGGCAGTGCCGGCGCGTTGGAGGGCACGTCGGATCGGGCGGCGTCGTTCGACGGCAACTCGAGCTACGTGACGCTGCCGGACAAGCTCACGTCCGAGTCGATGTCGCTCGCGGTCGAGCTGTGGTTCAAGACGACCTCCCAGGGCACCTTGCTGAGCTATGCCGACAAGGCGTTCCCTGAAGCGGCCGACAAGTCGACCCCGGTGCTGTACGTCGGCACGGACGGCCTGCTGTACGGCGGTTTCTCCCGCCGCGACGCGGGTGGCCCGCGCCAGGTGGTCAGCCCGCAGGCCGTCAACGACGACCAGTGGCACCACGTCGTGCTGTCCGCCGCGGTCGACACCCAGACGCTGTACCTGGACGGGAAGAAGGTCGGTGAGCCGCTCGCCGGTCTCATCGACCACAAGCAGCAGGCGAAGCTCACCATCGGCGCGGGTTCCGGCAAGGACTGGCCCGCGACCAGCGGCGGGAACTTCTACTTCGCCGGTGCGATCGACGAGGCCGCGGTCTACCTGCACCCCCTCGGTTCGCTCGCCGTGTCGGAGCACCACGCGGCGAGGGGCAAGCTCGACCAGCTGACGACCATCAAGCTGCCGCAGGACAACAGGCAGTTCGCGAAGCTCACCCACGACGACATCAACGACAGGGTCGCCACCCTGCTCGACCACACCGGCCGGTCCTGGTCTCTCGACACACCGCGGATCGAGGGCGCGAACCGCACCGCCGTGCTGCGCGGGCCGAGCAACTTCGGCGACTGGACGTACTCGTTCGACCTGGACAACGGCGGCCGGCTCACGTCGGTCACGCACGACGGCGCCACGTCTCGCAACGAGTACAACACCGCAGGCTTCCTGTCCGCCACGATCGACCCGAGCGGGCTGCGCACCGAGCAGACCACAGACGCCCGCGGCAACGTGCTGAGCAGCAAGACGTGCCGTGCGACCGGTTCGTGCAACACCAGGTACTTCACCTACATCGAGTCCGCGGACGCGCTCGATCCACGCCGGGACAAGCTCGAGTCCACTTCGGACGCTCGCTCGACCGACTCGGCGGACACCCGGTTCCGCACCAACTACACCTACGACGCGGCAGGCAGGCCGACCGGTGTCACCACACCGGCACCCGTCGGCGTGAGCGTCCGGCCGAGCACGTCGATCACCTACTCCACCGGCAACGAGGACGCGGCCGGCGGCAGCAAGGTGCCCGCCGGCCTGCCGATCAGCTCGACCGGCAAGCGCGGCCAGACGACGTCGATCTCGTACTTCGCGAACGGCGACCAGGCCGAGGTCAACAGCCCGTCGGGCCTGAAGGTCCGGTTCACCTACGACGCGCTCGGCAGGCAGAAGTCCGTCACCAGCGGCAACGCCGGCGGCGGAGTCTTCGGCACCACGGCCTACGAGTACACGCCGCGGTCGAAGGTCGCGAAGGTGACCGCGCCCGCCGTGCTGAACTCGATCACCGGCAAGACGCACCAGCAGGTGACGACGTTCCGCTACGACAGCAACGACAACGTCCTGGAGACCACGGTCTCCGACGTGCTGCCGATCGCGGACGGAGGTACGCCTTCACGCACCACGAAGACGGCGTACGACGCGCAGGACCGGTTGGTGCGCACGGAGTTCCCCGACGGTGGAACGGAAACGCGTGCCTACTCGGACAACGGGCTCACCGAGACCGTGACCGACGTCAACAAGGTCGTGTGGACCTCGCAGTTCGAGGAACGCGGACTGTTGTTGTCGCGCACCGCGACCGCTCCCGGTGCCGACCCGGAGGACCCCGCCGCGGCGGGCCTGCTCGTCGAGTCCCACATCTACGACCCCGCGGGCAAGGTGCGGTCGTCGGACGACGCGATGGGACGCAAGACGACCTTCGCGTACTACGCCGACGGCCTGCTCGCCACCACCACGCGCAACGGCTACCACGAGCCCGACGGCACGGTGCGGGACGTGGTGCTGGAGGACCGCACCTACGACCCGGTGGGCAACGTCGCGGTGCTCGTCACGGCCGGCGGACGCAAGACCACCCAGACGTTCGACGCGGCCGGTCTGCCGATCACGTCGACGTTCGACCCGGACGGTCTGCGGCGCGCGGTGACTTACACGCGTGACGCCGACGGCAACGCGATCAGGACCGAACGACGCGGAGCGGCCGACGACACCCGTGCCGAGGTCACGGCGTACGAGTTCGACGCGAGCAACCAGGTGACGGCGGAACATGCGTTCCTCAACGCGAACACCGCCTTCACCACCAGGTTCGACCGCGACGAGCGCGGGCTGCTGAAGTCCGTGACCGACCGCCGCCTGAACACGACGACGTTCACGTACGACGCGACGGGCAACCAGGTCAGCGTGACCTCGCCCGCGGTGGAGGCGTGGGTCGCGGGCGTGCGGACCGCGGGCTTCGCCGGCACCACCACCGCGGGACGCAACGCGTTCGGGGAGCAGACGCACACCCGTGACGCGGCGAACTCCGTGTCTGTCACCGAGTACGACTCGATGGGCCGTGCCACCAACGTCAGCATGCCCGCGTACACGCCGCCTGGCGGACAGCCGGTCGTGCACAGCAAGCAGATGGAGTACGACCACGGCGGCAGGCTGAAGAAGTCGATCGACGGGCTGAACCGGGTCACGAGCTTCGACCACGACCCGTACGGCCGCGTGACGGCGACGACCCTGCCCCAGGTGGGCGAGACGCCGGCCGTGATCAGGGCGCGCTACAACCGCGCGGGTGACCTGCTCGCGGGGATCGACCCGATGGGGATCGAGACGCGGTTCACCTACGACGAGCTCGGCCGGCAGATCACCGCGACCGATGTCGAGCGTTCGTCCGGTTCACCGCTCTACTTCACCACCACCACGAAGTACGACTTCGCGGGCAACGCGCTGTCGGTGACGAACTCGATGGACGCGACGTCGAGCGCCACCTACAACGCGGCGGGTGAGGTGCTCACCTCGACCGACCCGACCGGCCGCGTCTCGAAGAGCACCTACGACATCGCGGGGCGCACCGCGACGGCCACCGCCCCGTCGGGGCTGGTCACCAGCCAGACCTACGACCTGCTCGGCAGGGCGGTCCGATCGGCGAGCCTGGTCGACGGAACCGAGCTGCGCGCGGGCACGACGGAGTTCGACGCGGCCGGCAACGTGCTGAAACGCACTTCGCCGCAGGGCCGCGTGTCGAGCTACGAGTACGACGCGCTGGGCCGGACGGTGTCGCAGACCGAGAAGGTCGACGCGACCAAGTCAGTCGTCACGTCGTTCGGCTACGACAAGCTCGGCAACCGCAGCCGGTACGTGGACGGCCGTGGCAACGCGACGGTCTACACCTACACCCCGAGCGGCCTGCCCGAGTCGACGGTCGAACCGGCCACGGCCACCACGCCGAACGCGGCGGACCGCACGTGGACCACGGTGTACGACGCCGCGGGGCAGATCACCCGTGAGCTCAAACCGGGCGGTGTGTCGGTCGACCGGGGGTACGACGCGCAGGGCCGGGTGAAGCTGGAACGGGGCACCGGCGCCGAGGCGGCGACCGCGGACCGCACGTTCGGCTACGACCTCGCGGGCCGGATGATCACGATCGGCGGTCCCGCGGGCAACAGCGGTTACACCTACGACGACCGGGGCAACCTCCTCACCTCGTACGGGGCGGGAGGCTCGGCGACCTACACCTACAACGGTGACGGCACGGTCGCCACTCGGAAGGACGTCACCGGCGAGGCGTCGTTCAGCTACGACAAGGCGGGCAGACTGCTCAGCGCCGCCGACCCGCTGTCGGGCCGCACGGTCGACTACGGCTACGACTCCGCCGGTCGGCTGGGCGTGGTCGCGGACCGCACGGTGAGCACGTGGTCGGCCCGCAGGCTGACGTACGACCCGCTCGGGCGCCAGGCGTCCGACCAGGTCCAGCAGACGGTGGAAGGCGGCGTGCGCGTCCTCGTCGGCGCCGAGTACGGCTACGACCTCGACGGCAAGGTGACCTCGAAGAAGGTCACCGACACCGCGGGCTCGGTCACCAACGCCTACGGCTACGACGGCGCCGGCCGGCTCACCTCGTGGACCGGCCCCGCCGGCACCACGGCCTACCGCTGGGACGACTCGGGCAACCGCGTCGGCGCCGGCGCGGTGACGTTCGACTACGACGAACGCAACCGGCTCAAGTCCGGCGGCGGCGCGACCTACACGTACACGCCGCGCGGTACGCGGGCCTCGGTCACCCAGAACGGTCAAACGACGGCGTCCTCGTTCGACGCCTTCGACCGCATGGCTTCCGCGGGTGCGGTCAACTACCGCTACGACAGCCTGAACCGCGTCACCGACCGGAACGGTGTCGCGTTCCAGTACCAGGGCCAGACCAACGAAGCCGTCAGCGACGGCAGCAGGCTGGTCAGCCGTCTGCCGGAGGGCACGGCGTTCTCGGACAAGGCCGCGGGCAGCACGCTCAAGGGCCGCATGCTGTTCGCGGACCTGCACGGTGACGTCATCGGCCGGTACCTCGGTGGCGCGGTCGACGGTCTGCGCTCGTTCGACCCGTTCGGCACGGTCACCAGCTCGTCCGGTGACACGTCGCCGCTCGGCTTCCAGGGCGACTGGACCGACGGGGCGACCGGCTCGGTGAACATGGGTGCGCGCTGGTACTCGCCAGATGCAGGCCAGTTCGTCAGCCGTGACGACTGGACGCTCGACCCGTCGCCGTCGTCTCGCGGCAACCGCTACGCCTACACGCACAACGACCCACTCGGCCAGATCGACCCCGACGGCCATCGGCCGTGCGGATTCCCGGGCAAGAGCATTCCTGGTGTTCCGTGGGGCTGGCTGAACATCTTTCTCTCCAGCTCCTCGGTGATGGAGTGCCCGGACTTCGTCGTCGACTGTCCACCCGGCAACCGCTTCCCGAAGGCGACGCCGCCGACCACGTTCTGCGATACCGGCGCTTACAACAAGGAGAACTACTACTACGTCGAACCGGATTACAAGCCGGGCACCTGCAAGTCCTACCGGGGCGGCCGGTGTCCGGACAGTTCCTCGCAGAACAGCAACCAGCCGAGCGCCAACCAGCCGGGCATCGGGAACCGGCCGACGGTCACGCCACCGAAGCCGCCGCCTCCGCCGAAGTGGTGGCGGGACGCGCACCGGTACCTGCCGCGTCCGGACATGGGCGACCGGCTCATCCCAAGGGCACCCGACGTCGAGACTGCTCCGCCAGCGGACCGTGTGATCGACAACCGCGACAAGGACACCACCGACTCGACGGAGATCACACAGGACGACAACGTCAAGTACTACAAGGAGCCGCCGAAAGAGCAGCCGAAGCTGCCGACTCCGACTCCGACGCCCAGCCCCGCACCGACCAGCAATCCAAGTCCGTACCCGCCCGGCACTCCACCCGTCCCACCGCTCGAGATCGCGATCGACAACAACATCCTCTCCGCCTGGATAGGGAACGAGAACAACAACTCGGAAGCCATCGAGAAGGTAATCGGCAGCCAAACCGTGGTGATTTCTCCTCAGGCATACTGGGAATTCGTTTACTGGAAGGGGACCAAGCCGTTCGACAAGGATCGGGCGAAGTTCCTTCGTGACCTTGAGAAGTATCGGGGCTTCAAGATCAGGGATGGCCACGAGCCCAGTGAACAGGAGGTGGACGCCGTGAAGAACGCGCCTCGTCCGAAGGGTTCCGCCACGTTGAGGGACGGAGACGCGAGGGTGTTCGCTTCGGCGAAGGCGGATGGCTTGATCGTCTTCACTTCGGACAAGCAGTTCTGTCGCGCGATGCTTGCCCAAGGCGCCCCGGTCATCTACCTGCAGAGCGCGACGCACACGCCATACCCTATGGCCTGTCCGAACACTCCGAAGTGAGCTATGAAAGTGCGGCGTCCTAATGGGTATGTACAACTTGCTGCTGGTTCCCGATTCCGAGAAGTGTGCCCAGTGCGGCCGCGAAACTACTCGTTTCATCCAGTTCTACTACGGGGCGCAGACGCTCCGTGAGTATGCACTGGGTGAGCGGATCGAATGGGGTGGAGCCAGTCAGGAAGGTGTTTCCGGGCATCATCACGTCGCGCTGAAGGGGTTCAACACCGGCTGTCCGCACTGCGGGTACGACGACGACATGGAGTTCCGGATCGACATCGTGGACGACGTGATCGTCTCCGCTGTCCCGGATGACGGCACGACGGATTTCCTCGCGCAAGACCACTACTACTGGGTTGTTCTCGAAGACTGAAACGGAATGAAATGAGAAGATTGCGACGTACGGCCATCGCGGCCGTGTGTTTCACGCTGGGGGCGGCTGTCGTCGCAACACCGGGATGGGCGGCCGCGCCGCCTCCCGGTGCCAGACCGGACGTGGTGAACTCCGCGGACGATGCCAGACCCGGTCAGACGGTGCCGAAGGATGCCAAGGGCCGCAGCCTGGTTTATGTCGAGGGCCCGCGGGCGGACCAGCTCAAAGCGGCTGTGCTCGAAGCAGGAGGCTCGGTCAGCGGAGAGGCGGGCGGCCGGGTCAAGGCCGCTGTGCCGAAGGACAAGCTGGACGCGGTCGCGAGCCGGCCCGGTGTGACGGAGGTGCGGCTGCCGGATCGTGCGGTGCCGATGGCGATCACGTCCGAGGGCGTGGCCGCGGCCAAGGCGAACCTGTGGCACGACGCCGGCAAGAAGGGTGCCGGCGTGAAGGTCGGCATCATCGACGTCGGCTTCGGCAACGTGGCCGCCTCGCAGGCCGCGGGGGAGTTGCCGGCGAACATCACGATCAACAACGACAACTGCCTCGACGCCGCCGAGAAGCCTCAGCACGGCACCGGTATCGCCGAGATCGTGCACGACGTGGCCCCCGAGGCCCAGTTGTTCCTCGCCTGCATCGAGGACACGTTCAGCTTCGACCAGGCCGAGACGTGGCTGCGCGCGCAGGGGGTGCAGGTGATCTCGTCGGCGGTCGGGTTCCTGGCGCCCGCCGGCAGCCGCGGCGACGGCACCGGTGACGCCGGCAGCCCGGCCGAGGTGGTCAAGCGCAGCAGGCAGGCCGGCATTCTGTGGAGCGTCGCGGCGGGCAACCAAGCGCGGCAGCACTACGCCGGCAAGGCGATCGACTCGGACGGCGACGGCTGGGTCGAATTCGGCATCTCCCGGCAGAACGGTTTCCCGCTGGATCCCGGCGCCACCGCCACGGTGGGGTTGCGGTGGGACGCCTGGCCCAAGACCAAGCAGGACCTCGACCTCTACATCTCGACGGCCCAAGACCCACCACCCACGGGCCTCAACGACCCCAACCTCGTCGCGGTCTCGACGCGCTCCCAGAAAGACACGCCTGAAGGGCTGGCGCCGACCGAGTCGGTGACCCTCCGCAACACTTCGGGCGCCACGAGGACCTACTGGGTGTTCGTGAAGAACCACAACGCGGCGCTCAACACGCCGATGGAGTTGTTCGTCAACGGTCTCGCCCTCGGCCAGCAGCTCCAGCAGTACACCGAGGCGGGCAGCATCGTCGAACCCGCGACCTCGCCGCACGTGATCGCGGTCGGTGCGACCCAGCCGGGGTCGGGGCGGGCGCAGGACTACAGCAGCCGCGGTCCGACGATCGACGGCCGGCAGAAGCCCGACATCACGGGTTATGACCAGGTGTCGACCAAGTCGATGCTCGTCATGAGTGGTACCTCCGCGGCGACGGCGCACGTGGCGGGTGCGGCCGCGTTGTTCAAGTCGGCGAGCCCCGGTCTGGACGCGGGACAGCTGCAGACGGCGCTGCAGAACGCGGCGAACCCGAAGCAGTCCAACAACACCTGGGGCAACGGTCCTCTCAGCGTGGGGGCACCCAGCACGGCGCCCACCGCCCCCAACGGGTCGGGTTTCACCGTTCTGCAGCAGCAATACCGCGTGCACGGCGAGTCTTATGCGGCGAACGAGGTCAAGACGCTCACGTTCGGAGATCTGCCGACTGACACCAAGTCTGTCGCGATCACCGTGTCCGCACGAGCCACTGCGAGCGACATCGGCGACTTCGCCATCGAGGTCGCGCCCGGTGACCCGGCACAACTGGGTGGCAAGGTGCCGACGCTCAACGCCCGCGGCGACACCCGGCAGACGTGGCAGTCATTGACGATGTTCGCGCCACTGGACAACGCGCGATCGTTGAAGGTGCGCCACCGCGGCAACGGGCCGGTGTTCGTGGTCGTTGAACTGCTGGGCTACTTCAGCCCGCAGAACAGCACTGACACCTACTTCGCCAAGCCCAAGCCCGAGCGGGTGCTCGACACGCGCGGGTTCCAGGTCGTCAGTGGGGGCAGCGACCGCAACACGCCGCTGCGCGACACGAACACCACCAACTTCGTGGACCTGCAGATCCGCGGTGTCGCCGGTGTGCCGCAGAGCGCGCGGGCGGTGGCCCTGAACCTGACCGGTTTCGAGGCCACGGCCGAGTCGTTCCTGGTGGCGCACCACACTTCGGAGACCCTGAGCTACACGTCGATCGCGGTCTCTCCCGGTGACCGGCGGACGAACCTGGTCATCGTGCCGATCGGCGCGGACGGAAAGATCCGGCTGACCAACAACAGCGCGACGGTGGTCGGTGCCGCGCTGGACGTGGTCGGCTGGTTCGGTCCGGATTCCGGTGGCGCGAGGTACGTGCCGCTGACCGGCGTAAGCAGGGTCGCGGACACGGCGACCGGCAACGGGCTGCCGAAGGCCCAGGTGGGGCACGGGCAGGTGGCCACGTTCCAGGTGAGCGGGGTCGCGGACGTCCCGGCGTCGGCCACATCGGCTGCTGTCCTCATGACCGGCAGGGACGACAACCTCGGCACCGAGCTCAGCGCTGTCGCGAGCGAGGTGGGGTGGACCTCCGCGAGCCAGGTGTCCACGCGCAAGATGGAGACCGCGACCGGGCTCGCCCTGGTGCCGCTCGGCAACAGCGGCAAGGTGGACGTGCGCAACGAACGCGGGCAGACGCGGCTGACGGCCGACGTCATGGGTTACTTCGTCGGTGGCACCAAGGTCGCGGTACCGGCTGTCGCGGGCAACTGCGTCACGGCCAAGGACGGACCGGGCTTCTACAGCGCGTTCGACGGCAGGCGGGAGTCCGACCTCGAGGGCTGGCAGAGCACCGGCACCAAGATCGGCACCGACGGTTGTGAGCTCGTCACCAAGGACGGCGTCGACGTCTCCTGGTACTCGGCTCACACCTACGGCAACGACTACACGATGAAGATCGACTGGAAGGCCACCACGGACAACTCCGACTCCGGAGTTTTCGTGTTGATGAACAATCCCGGCACCAACTCCTCCGCGCCGCACGGGAGCGGGTACGAGGTGAACATCGGCCCGAGGAACGCCACGGGCACGTTGCAGACCGGCGGGTTCTCCGGGATCCAGGCGCCCACCACCACCGCGCCGGTCAAGCCGACCGGCGAGTGGAACACCTTCGAGATCAAGGTGCGCTGGAACACCGCGACCGTGTACCTCAACGGTCAGCAGGTCAACGAGTACACCTCCGCCGACTCGACGGGGGTGGCGCGCAACACCTTCATCGGCCTGCAGAACGACGGCGCCAACGACAGCGTCCGGTTCCGCAACATCCGGATCAAGCGGGACACCCCCGTGTTCTCCGGCACGTTGAAGGGCGTCAACGGCCGTTGCCTCGACGTGAAGGAGAGCAACCCGTTCCAGCCGGTCGTGCAGATGTGGGACTGCCACGGCTTGTTCGCCCAGACGTGGACGTCGAACGAGGGCCTGCTCATGGCGGGTGGCCGGTGCCTCACGGCCAGCGACCCCGGCGGTGACGGTGCCTCGGTCGTGCTGGCCGGGTGCGCCGGCATCGACGGTCAGCAGTGGGTCTTGCGCACCGACGGACGACTGATCAGCCGTTACTCCGGGCGTTGCGCCACGCCGAACGACGGCAACCAGGGTTCCCAACTGGTCCTGCGGGCGTGTGACAAGTCCCGCTCGGACCAGGTGTGGCAGGTGCCCGCGCAGAACGGGCGAGCGGGCAAGGTCGTCGGCGCCGCCGGCAAGTGCCTGGACGTTCCGAACAACGACCCGACGCTGAACAAGGTCGTCCTGTGGCCGTGCAACGGCAGCCCGGCGCAGAGCTTCGCGGCTCCCGGAGACGGGACGCTGCGCGCCGACGGCAAGTGCATCGACCTGGCGAATTCCAACACCGCCGAAGGCAGCGCGGTGATCCTCTACGAGTGCAACGGAACCCAGGCCCAGCAGTGGGTCGCCCAGCCGGAAGGCTCGCTGGTGAACCCGCTGTCGGGCCGCTGCCTCACGGTGGCGTCGTCCGCGGACAGCTCGACCCTGTCGATCTCCAACTGCGCCGGCACGCCCACGCAGACCTGGTCGTTGACCGCGGAATGGCTTTCTCGCGGCGCGATCGTCGGTGTGGCCACCAAGTGCATCGACGTCTACGGCAACGATCCGAACGCCAGCAGGCTGTGGCTGTGGGAATGCTTCGGTCCCACCGGGCAGCTGTGGTGGGCGCCGGGTGACGGCACCTTCCGCATCTACGGCAAGTGCCTCGACATCGGCGACACGGTGAACGGCACGGCCATCGTGAACGCGGGCTGCCACGGCGGCACGAGCCAGCAGTGGACGGCGCGACACGACGGGTCGCTGGTCAGCGCGCTCGCCGGTCGCTGTGTCGACGACGTCGGGTACAGCTCCGCCAACGGCAACCCCCTGGCGATCTACAACTGCACCAGAGACTGGAACCAGCGCTGGGCCACGCCGGTGAACCCGAGCTGAGCTCAGCCGAGTCAGGGACAGCGGGGGTGGCTTCGGCTACCCCCGCTGTTTTTCTTCCTCCGTGTGCTGGCGCTGCTCCTGGATCTTGAGCGGCGCCGTCAGCTGCGTGTCGGCGGGGGAGGGCGCCGAGTAGACGTCGTCGGCGGTCTCCCGGTCGGGCTGCGCGCTCTCCTCGCGGATGCGGGACGCGGCGCGCTCCATCTCCAGCCTGCGCCACCGGCGGCGCTGGCGGCGGGTCATGCGGGCGGGCCACATGTCCTGGATGGCGCTGTTGAAGTACGCGCCGATCGTGATCGCCAGGCCGATGAAGAACACGAAGAGCAGGAACGCGATCGGCGTCGCCAGCGCGCCGTAGGTGTAGCCGGTGGTGGTGATCCACTGGATGTACAGGCGCAGGCCGATGGACGTCAGGATGAACACGGCCATCGCGAGGACCGCGCCGGGCAGCACGCGGTGGTACGGCAGTCGCCGGGGCAGTGCGACCTTGTAGAGCGCGGAGAGGGACAGCACGAGCAGCAGCGCCACGCCTGGGTAGTAGAAGCGGCCCACCCACGTCGTGATGTAGGGCTGCCAGGACGCCGGGAAGAACTGCGGCAGGATGTCCGGGCCCAGCGCCAGGACCGGCAGGCCGACCACCAGCGCCACCAGGGACACCATGTACAGCAGCAGCGCGAAGATGCGCTGCCAGAGCTCGTTGCGCACGCCGTACTGGCCGTGCGCGACCGTGATCGCGTCGACGAACGACGACATGGCCGACGAACCGGCCCACAGCGAGATCAGGAAGCCGACCGAGACGATCTCGCCCTTGCCGGTGGTGAGGATCTCCGCGACCGTGGGCTGGATCACGCCGTTGACGACGTCCGCGCTGAAGATCGTCCGGGTGAATCCGATGATCTTCTCCTGGACGGCCGAGACGACCTCGGAGCCGAACCAGTCGCCGAGATAACCCATCGCGCCCAGCACGCCGAGCAGCAGCGGAGGGAACGACAGCGTCTGCCAGAAAGCCGCCTCGGCGGCTTCTGAGAAGATGTTGCCCTCCCACGCTTTCGACAGCGTGCGCGCGAGTAGACGCAGCGGCCCCTTGCGGCCGGACCTGCGCGCGTCGTTGTCGGTAGGCGAACCCATCGCAGTGACAAGCATGGTGCATGGGGCCACGTTTCGCGGCATCGACGCCCGGAACAGGTAGAGTCACGGTGCCCTCGGCAACGGTCTGCCTGAGGGCAGTTGCATGTCCAAGCCATGTCTGACCTGCACAAATGAGGAGAAACACGTCTCGTGACAGCGACAGCAGCAATGCGACCGCTGCGGGCATGGCAGCGCCGGGCGCTGACCAAGTACCTGGCCGCGAAGCCCCAGGACTTCCTCGCCGTCGCCACGCCCGGCGCCGGCAAGACGACCTTCGGGCTCCGCGTCGCCGCCGAGTTGCTGGCCGACAGGACGATCGAGGCCGTCACGATCGTCACACCCACGGAGCACCTCAAGCACCAGTGGGCGAAGGCGGCCGCCGAGCAGGGCATCCAGATCGACTCGAACTTCCGCAACACCAACGCGATGACCTCCCGCGACTACCACGGCGTGGCCGTGACGTACGCGCAGGTCGCTGCCCATCCGACGCTGCACAGGGTGCGCACGGAGAACCGCAAGACGCTCGTGCTGCTCGACGAGGTGCACCACGGTGGTGATGCCAAGTCGTGGGGTGATGCGATCCGCGAGGCGTTCACGCCCGCGGTCCGCCGGCTGTGCCTCACGGGCACGCCGTTCCGCTCGGACGACTCGCCGATCCCGTTCGTGGAGTACGAGGAGAGCAACGGCGGCTTCAAGACGTCCAAGGCGGACCACACCTACGGTTACTCCGACGCGCTGCGCGACGGCGTCGTCCGGCCCGTGCTGTTCCTGGCGTACTCGGGAGAGGCGTCGTGGCGGACCAGCGCGGGCGAGGAGTTCACCGCGCGCCTGGGCGAGCCGCTGACGCAGGAGCAGACCACGCGGGCGTGGCGCACGGCCCTCGACCCGGCCGGCGACTGGATGGCGTCCGTGCTGCGCGCCGCGGACCAGAGGCTCACCCAGAAGCGCGAGAACGGCATCCCGGACGCGGGCGGCCTGGTGATCGCCACCGACCAGGACACGGCCAAGGCCTACGCGCAGGTCCTGCACCGCGTGACGGGCCAGGTCGCCACCGTCGTCCTCTCGGACGACCCGAAGGCGTCGGGCAAGATCGCCGAGTTCGCCGCGACCAACGAACGCTGGATGATCGCCGTCCGCATGGTGTCCGAGGGCGTCGACGTGCCGCGACTCGCGGTGGGCGTGTACGCGACGTCGTCGTCGACGCCGCTGTTCTTCGCCCAGGCCATCGGACGCTTCGTGCGCAACCGCAAGCCCGGCGAGACCGCGTCGGTGTTCCTGCCGTCCGTGCCGGTGCTGCTCCAGCTCGCGTCCGAGCTGGAAGCGGAGCGCGACCACGTCCTCGGCAAGCCGCACCGCGAGAAGGACGGCTGGGACGACGAGCTGATGGCGGCTGCGAACCAGACCAAGGACGAACCGGGCGAGGACGAACGCGCCTTCACGGCCCTGGGCACCACCGCCGAGCTCGACCAGGTGATCTTCGACGGCTCGTCGTTCGGCGCGCCGACCATCGCGGGCTCGGAGGAGGAGCAGGAGTACCTCGGTCTGCCGGGGCTGCTCGAACCGGACCAGGTGCGCACCCTGCTGCTGCAGCGGCAGGAGGAGCAGATGGCCTCCGCGGCGAAGCGTCCGAAGGTCGAGGCGCCGGTGCGGGAGGCGAGGCCTGCCAGCGTGCAGGAGCGCCTCACGTCACTGCGCAAGGAGCTCAACACCCTCGTCGCGATGCACCACCACCGCACCAAGAAGCCGCACGGCAAGATTCACAACCAGCTGCGCGAGTACTGCGGTGGGCCGCCTACGGCGATGGCGACCATCGAACAGCTGGAAGAGCGGATCGCGACCCTTCGTTCCTGGTAGGGCGCTGGTCCCGTTACCGGCGAGGTCCGGTGTCTGCTGTCGTGCTCGTCTGGGACGAGCCGCGCACAGGCGATGGGTCGGTGGGGACCGGCCTTGGCGTGGCGTCAGGTGTCCGCCGTGCCGGACCTCGCACGGGCTGGTTCTCATGCTCGCGCTGCGCTGACCAGAGCCATGCAGATCGTTGTTGCTGGTAGGAGCGTCGGATACCTTTGCAATGAGTCTTTTGACTTCGTCCGCAAACGTTTTTTGCATAAGGGTGCAGAGCAGCTAGGTCCCACGACGACGTGGTGGCTGGGAGAGCAAAGCGGCCCCTTGCCTGCGGTGATATCCGATATATCAGTTGCGGGTGACGGCGACGGCGAGGGTTTCGTAGTTCGACACGAAGCTGCCGCCGACCGCGTCGATCGCGGCGCCCGTGCTGTCCAGCACCTCGGTGACCTGGTCGCTCGTGAGCAGGGCCAGCGGGCTCATGGTGAGGATCAGGTCGAGGTACTCGGCGGTCGTGTAGGTCTGGTCCCACTCGGCGCTCCACTGCTGGGGGTCGGTGAACTCCCCGGTGCCGACGAAGACGTCCGCTGTCTGCTGGCAGCCCGCACGGTAGAAACCGATCGACTCCTCACGGGAGTGGCCGACGCGGACCGGTGACTGTGGTGCCACCCGCTGGAAGGCGTCGGCGAGGGCTTGGGCGATCGGGTCCGGTGTGGAGAACACGTGCCAGATGGCCGCGAACACGCCGCCGGGGCGTAGCAGTCGTGCGGCCTGGCGTGTTCCTGCCTCCGCGTCGACCCAGTGCCAGGACTGGCCGGCGACGACGGCGTCGAACTCGCGGCCTGCCGGGTCCCAGGTCTCGAACTTCGACACCTCCACCGGAACGCCCGTGCCGCGGGCGAACTCGGCCATGAGCTCGTCGTGCTCGACGCCGACCACCTCGCACCCGGCCGCCAGCAGCTGGCGGGACAGTTTGCCCGTGCCGCAGCCGACGTCGACCACGCGCGGGCCGGGGCTGGCCGTCAAGATCCGGCGCACCAGTTCGTCGGGGTAGGACGGGCGGGTGCGGTCGTAGCGGGCGGCGTCCGCGCCGAACGAGCCGGCGAGGCGTTTGCCTAGGTCATCGTCTAAAGTGGGCATGCGCCCACCATAGTGGGCAAGCGCCCACTTGGCTAGGAGGAACCAGCTTGCCCACCGGTGTGCACCTGCGTGACGTGCGGGAGCAGTTGTTCGGCGCCGCGGACCGGTTGCTGGTCCAGGGCGGGGCCAGTGCTCTGACGAGCCGTGCGGTCACGGCCGAGGCCGGGGTGGCCAAGGGTGTGTTGCACCGGCACTTCGACGACTTCGACGCGTTCCTCGCCGAGTACGTGCTCGATCGCGTCGACAAGATGGACGAGCGGGCGAAGGCGCTGCTGGGGGCCGCGGGCGCCGGCGAGGTCGTCGACAACCTCGCCGAAGCGATCAGTGCGGTTTTCGGCTCGGTCGCCGTCGCGATCGTCGCCCTCGTGACGTTCCGGGACGACCTGCGCAGGCGGCTGCGGGAGACGTGGCCCGCCGGCGTTCCGGTGCTGACCGACGCCGCGATCATGATCAGGAACTACCTCGAACGCGAGCGCGAGCTGGGGCGCGTCGGTGGGATCGATGCCGACGGTGTCGCGCCGATGCTGATCGGCACCGCGCACCTGCTCTTCGCCGACCGCGACGCCCCGCCGGACGCCGAGGCCGTGCGGCGGATGGTCCGGTCCGTCCTGAACGTGAAGTAGCGATATCCAATATATCGGTGTCGGATGCCGTAGCGCGGTGGTAACGCTCTCACAACACTGAGTCACCAAATCTCGCCACGGTTACCGCATCGTTGCGACTTAATCGATCCAGTGTGGTTCCGGTCACGCATATGTCGGGCATACGTTGTGCGCCACAACATTCTCTGTGACACAGCGCAGTGAAAGGGATGGCGGATGCGCAGCAAGACTCTCGCTTCCATCGCTGTTACCGCGGGCCTCGCCCTGGCGGTCTCGGCGTGCGGCGCCAACACGTCCTCCGGCACCGGAGGAAGCACTGAATCGAACTCTGGCAGCGGCAATGGCGCGAAGGTCGGCGTGATCCTTCCGGAGACCGCCTCCTCCGCTCGCTGGGAGGGCTTCGACAAGCCGCTCCTCAAGGCCGCTCTGGAGAAGGAGGGGCTCGCCCCCGACATCCAGAACGCCCAGGGCGACGTCCAGAAGTTCAGCACCCTGGCCGACGGCATGATCAACGCCGGCGTCAAGGTCCTGATCATCGCGACGCCCAACAGCGAGGTCGGCGCCTCCGTGGCCAAGAAGGCCCAGGCCCAGGGCATCCAGGTCATCGACTACGACCGCCTGAACCTCGGTGGCTCCTCGTCCTACTACGTGTCGTTCGACAACGTGAAGGTCGGCGAGCTGCAGGGCCAGGGCCTCGCGGACGCGATGAAGAGCGCCGCGCAGGGTGCGAACGTCATCGAGATCGAGGGCGCGCCGACGGACAACAACGCGACCCTGTTCCACGAGGGTCAGCAGAAGGTCCTCAAGCCGCTGTACGACTCGGGCAAGCTCAAGCTGGTCCAGTCCCAGCCGATCGACAACTGGGACAACCAGAAGGGTGGTCAGGTCTTCGAGCAGATCCTGACCAGCAACGGCGGCAAGGTCGACGGCGTCGTCGCCGCGAACGACGGTCTCGCCGGCGCGGTCATCACCGTGCTGAAGAAGGTCGGTCTGGCCGGCAAGGTTCCGGTCACCGGTCAGGACGCCACCCCGGACGGTCTGCAGGCCGTGCTCCGCGGTGACCAGTACATGACCGTGTTCAAGCCCATCAAGGACGAGGCCGAGGCCGCCGCCAAGCTGGCCGCCGCTCTCGCCAAGGGCGACACCGCCGGCGCCGACGCCCTCGCGTCCGGCAAGACGACAGCAAGGGCAACCGCGACGTCAAGTCCGTGCTGCTCACCGCCCAGCTGATCACCAAGGACAAGGTCAAGTCCGTGGTCGACGCCGGCTTCGTCAAGGCCTCGGACATCTGCGTGGCCGACACCCAGGCCGCCTGCACCGAGCTCGGCATCAAGTAGGACCGCTTGCGTCGTGGCGGGGTGCGGAACCTGCGCACCCCGCCTCGGCGCGTGGTAACCACGGAGGAACCCCAGTGAGCGAGCCGATTCTCGAGCTGCGCGGCATCAACAAGAGCTTCGGCCCCGTGCACGTCCTGCACGACATCGACCTCACCGTCAACCCGGGCGAGGTCACCGCGCTCGTCGGCGACAACGGCGCGGGCAAGTCGACGTTGGTCAAGTGCATCGCGGGCATCCACCCGACCGACTCGGGAGAGGTCCTGTTCGAGGGCCAGCCCACGCACATCAAGGGCCCGCGCGACGCCGCGGAGCTCGGGATCGAGGTCGTCTACCAGGACCTCGCGCTGGCCGACAACCTCGACATCGTCCAGAACATGTTCCTCGGCCGTGAGCGCACCAAGGGTGGCCTGCTCGACGAGACGGACATGGAGCAGGCGGCGCGCAAGACGCTCGCCTCGCTGTCGGTGCGCACGGTCAAGTCGGTGCGCACGCAGGTCTCGTCGCTGTCCGGTGGTCAGCGCCAGACCGTCGCGATCGCCAAGGCCGTGCTGTGGAACAGCAAGGTCGTGCTGCTCGACGAGCCCACCGCGGCCCTCGGCGTCGCCCAGACGCGGCAGGTGCTCGACCTGGTCCGCCGGCTCGCGGAGCAGGGCCTGGGGGTCGTCCTGATCAGCCACAACATGAACGACGTCTTCGAGGTCGCAGACAAGATCGCGTGTCTCTACCTCGGACGGATGGCCGCCGTCGTGGGGTCCAAGGACGTCACGCACGGCCAGGTGGTCGAGCTGATCACCGCCGGCCGTTCCGGTGACCTGGGCATCGCCCGCCCCGAGGCGGCGACGATCTGATGAGTTCCGAAGAGGCGAGCATGACCAACACCACCCAAACGCCTGAGCAGGAGACCCCGCCGCAGGGTGCCATCTCCGACTTCGGCATCGACACGACGTCCCAGTCCACCGGCGAAGCGGTACGCGACTACTGGGCCAGGGTCCGCGGCGGCGAGCTCGGCTCACTGCCCGCTCTGCTCGGGCTCATCGTGCTGCTCATCGTGTTCAGCTCGTTGTCCGACACGTTCTTCACCCTCGGCAACCTCGCCAACCTGCTCCAGCAGGGCGCCAGCATCACGATCATCGCGATGGGCCTGGTGTTCGTGCTGCTGCTCGGCGAGATCGACCTGTCCGCCGGTACCGCGTCCGGTGTGACGGCATCGGTCATGGCACTGCACCTGATCCACAACGGCAACCTGCTCGGCGGCATGGGCGACACGGTGTTCTACGTGTTCTGCGGCCTGCTGGTGCTCGCGATCGTGCTCGCGGTGCTGATGAAGATCTGGGCGGGAGCGGCGCTGTCGCTGATCGCGCTCCTCATCGCCGTCATCGGCATCCCCGCGAACGCCTGGCTCGAGATGCTGCTCGCGGTCTGCGTCGGCGCGGCCATCGGCTGTGTCACGGGCTTCCTCGTCGCGAAGGTCGGCATCCCGTCGTTCGTCGTGACCCTGGCGCTCTTCCTCGTCTGGGGCGGCGTCGTGCTTCAGCTCATCGGACAGGGCGGCACGCTCGGCCTGCGCGACGACACGATCTTCAACGTCGCCAACGGCAACCTGAACTTCGTGGGCTCGTGGGTCCTGTTCATCGTCGCTGTCGGCGGTTACGCGGCGGTCGTGCTCACGCGGCACTTCTCCCGGCTGCGCAAGGGACTCGTCGCCCAGCCGACGTCGCTGGTGCTGGCCAAGATCGGTGCCCTCGCGGTGCTGGCCGCGGTCATCACCTACGCGCTCTCGCTGAACCGGGCGCCGAGCAACCTGATCGTGATCCAGGGTGTGCCGTACGTGGTGCCGCTGGTGCTCGTGCTGCTCGTGGTCGGCACGTTCGTGCTCGACCGCACCAGCTACGGCCGCCACGTCTACGCCGTCGGTGGCAACAAGGAAGCCGCGCGCAGGGCCGGTATCAACGTCGAGCGCATCCGCATGAGCGTCTTCGTGATCGCCTCCTCGGCGGCCGCGATCGGCGCCATCGTGTACTCGTCGAAGGTCGGCTCGGTCGACCCGAACGCCGGTGCCGGCAACACGCTGCTGCTGTCCGTCGGTGCGGCCGTCATCGGTGGTACGTCGCTGTTCGGTGGCAAGGGCCGGCTGCGCGACGCGGTCATCGGTGGCGCGGTGCTCGCGATCATCCAGAACGGCATGGGCCTGCTCAAGCAGCCCGCCGCGGTCGTGTTCATCGTGACCGGCCTGGTCCTGCTGCTCGCCGCGAGCGTCGACGCGTTGTCCCGCCGCCGGGCTGCCACCGCAGCTCGATGACGAGGTGACTGGACCTACGTCCGGCACCCGTCCCGACGAGATCCGCAGGCACAACAGGACGGCGTTACTGCGTCGCCTGCACGTCGACGGACCGTCCACCAGGGCGTCGCTCGCGGCTGAGCTCGGGCTCAACCGCAGCACGATCAAGGCCCTGGTGGACGGCCTCGCCGAAGCCGGAGTCGTCGCCGAACGCGTGCCCGCTCTGCGCAGCGGAGCGGGCCGCCCCTCCTTGCTGGTCCTGCCTCAGCCGAACGCGGCGGTCGTCATCGCGATCGACGTGCGGGTGGAGCACGTGGCCATGGGATTCGTCGGCCTCGGCGGGGAGATCCTCGGGCGGGACAGCTGGAACCTGCACCGGACGCGTGATCCGGGTGAGGTCATCACGCACATCGTCGAGTCGGCGCGCCTCATGGCCGACGACCTCGACGCCACCGCGGTCGGTGTCGGCGTGTCGGTGCCGGGCGTCGTGCGTCGCGCCGACGGGCACGTGCACGAGGCCCCGAACCTGCACTGGTCGGGCGTGGCGCTCGGCAAACGCCTGGAGGCGGTGCTGAAGCTGCCGGTCCAGGTCGGCAACGACGCGGAGCTCGGCGCGCTCGCGGAACACGTGCGCGGCGCCGCGCAGGAGTCCTCGGACATGGTCTACATCTCCGCGGACGTCGGCGTCGGCGGCGGCGTGATCCTGTCTGGGCAACCGTTGCGCGGCACCGGCGGGTACGTCGGCGAGCTCGGGCACATGGTCGTGAACCCGCGCGGTGGTCGTAGTTGCTACTGCGGCTGCGTCGGCTGCTGGGAGACCGAGGTCGGCGAACCGGCGCTGTGCCGGGCGCTGGGCCTGCCCGACGACGCCCCGCGCGGCGCTGTCGTCGCGGCACTGCGGGCACTGGACGACCCGAGCGTGCTGGACGAGTTCGCCGACTGGCTGGCACTGGGGCTCGCGAACATCGTCAACGTCCTCGGCCCGGAACTGGTCGTGCTCGGCGATCTCTACACGGCACTGCCGGCGTCGGTCGTGGATTCGGTGAGCGCCGCCGTGCAGCGGCGCAGCCTCGTCTCACGCGCGGTCGGCGGAACCCAGGTCGTGACGTCGCCGCTCGGCCGTGACGCGAAGCTCGTCGGCGCCGCCGAACTGGCCTTCGAACCGGTCCTCGACACCCTTTAGAAGCGAAGGGGGCGGAGATCCCGAAGGATCTCCGCCCCGAGCGGCTAGGTGGGGTGGAAGTCAGCCCTGCTGAATCTCAGCAGCGAGCTCGCGCAGCTTTTCGCTGTGTGCGCGGGAGTGGTGCCCGCAGAACAGCAGCTCGCCCCCGGACGGGAGAACAGCGCGAACCTGGGCAGCAGCCCCGCAGCGGTCGCAGCGGTCGGCAGCGGTCAACTCGGGGCGGGTGAGTGCTGCAGTCATGATGGATCTCCCTCCGTCCCAGCACCGCAAACGTTGTGTTCCGGTGCCCTCTTACCAAGCTGCGACCACGGCGCCCCTGGCTGGTGCGCGGTGCTCGCTGGCTCCACTCTGACAGACGTTCTCGCGATAGTCAGTGTTCCCGTGTACGTGGCGACTCGCGTCACTATCCGATTTACCCGTCTGTCGCAGGTTCACACCTCGGTTCGCCACCGGTTCACCGTCTTGACAGGCACTGTGCGCAACCGGAAACCCGCTGGTGGAGCAGCGAACTAAGGCTGTTCGGTCGGTTGTGTGCAGCCGGGAGTGTGATATCGGTTGCGCTTGTCCGCCCGCAGCGAACAGATCACGAACGTCCCACGATTCGGACGCGGGACCGTGATCAAAATCTCGGCCGAACGCTTGCTCGGTACTCCCGATCAGCTCGCGAGGGCCGCGCTGATCGCCCGTGCGGCGTGCCCCACGGCCTCCCTCAGAGCGGTGGCGCTGCGGCCGTTGTCGAGGACCGCGGAGACGGTTCCGATGACGTTGCTGGACGGTGTGCGCACCGGAGCGCTCACGAACTCCATGCCCGCCGGCACCGTGGCGCCGGGCCGCAACCGGGCCACGTCCTCTGCCCGCACGATGCTCGCCGCCGCGACGAGCACCCGGTCGCGGCGCGGCACCGCGAGGATCGTCGACGTCCTGATCGTCGCGGACAACGCGCGCAAAGGCTGCCGTGCGACCCGCAGGATGCCGGGGGCGGGCTCCCACGCCTGCCCGAACCGGAACATCTGCGCGCCGATGCGGTAGCGGCCGCGCACGTTCTCGACCGCGCCGAGCGCCTCCATCTGGTCCAGAAGGCGGTGCACCGTCGTCTTCGGCATCTCGCACCGGTCGGCGAGTTGCGTGAGCCCCAGCTCACCCTCGTCCATCAGCTTGTCCAGCAGCGAGAAAGCCCCTTCGAGTACTGACCTGCCCATGTTTCCAGCCCCCTCGTTCCGATGTCCGGAACTGTCCCTGTGCACCCCTCCGGCACAGCCACACACTGATGGTGTCGCGGGATGCATAGGCGGCACATGAGTACATGGGTACTCATCTTTCGCATGCGTTCGATCACGCCTGGTCACGGCACCCGCAGAGGAACCGCAGAGGAACCGGAACAAAAAGATCCCCGCACCGAACCGGTGCGGGGATCTCTGCGTATGCCTGAGTAGGACTAGTCGAGGTAGTCGCGCAGGACCTGGGAGCGCGACGGGTGACGCAGCTTCGACATCGTCTTGGACTCGATCTGGCGGATGCGCTCACGCGTGACGCCGTAGACCTGGCCGATCTCGTCCAGCGTGCGCGGCTGGCCGTCGGTCAGGCCGAAGCGCAGCCGGACGACGCCCGCCTCGCGCTCGGACAGCGTCGCGAGCACCGACTGGAGCTGGTCCTGGAGCAGCGTGAACGACACGGCGTCGACCGCGACGACGGCCTCGGAGTCCTCGATGAAGTCACCGAGCTGGCTGTCGCCCTCGTCACCGATCGTCTGGTCCAGCGAGATGGGTTCACGCGCGTACTGCTGGATCTCCAGCACCTTCTCGGGCGTGATGTCCATTTCCTTGGCGAGCTCTTCCGGCGTGGGCTCGCGGCCCAGGTCCTGGAGCAGCTCGCGCTGGATGCGACCCAGCTTGTTGATGACCTCGACCATGTGCACCGGGATGCGGATGGTGCGGGCCTGGTCGGCCATCGCGCGGGTGATCGCCTGACGGATCCACCAGGTGGCGTACGTGGAGAACTTGTAGCCCTTGGTGTAGTCGAACTTCTCGACCGCGCGGATCAGACCCAGGTTGCCCTCCTGGATCAGGTCCAGGAACGCCATGCCGCGGCCGGTGTAGCGCTTGGCGAGCGACACGACGAGACGCAGGTTCGCCTCGAGCAGGTGGTTCTTGGCGCGCTCGCCGTCGCGGACGATCCAGCGCAGGTCGCGGCGCAGCTGCGGGGTGAGCTTCTCCGCCTCCTCCTCGGAGCGGCGGACGCGCTCGGCGGCGTAGAGGCCTGCCTCGATGCGCTTGGCGAGCTCGACCTCCTCCTCGGCGTTGAGGAGGGCGACCTTGCCGATCTGCTTCAGGTACGCCCGGACGGAGTCGGCCGAAGCGGTGAGCTCCGCGTCCTTGCGCGCCTGGCGCAGGGCCTCGGACTCCTCCTCGTCCCAGACGAAGTCGCCCTCGTTCTTGGGGTCCTCCGCCTCCTCAGGCTCGTCCACGACGGGCTCGTCCACGAGCTCGACGTCGTCGACCAAGTCCTCGGCGCCCGGAGCGCCTTCCATGTCCTCCGGCTCTTCGCCGTCCTTCTTGGTGGCACCCTTCGCGGCAGGATCGGCCTTGCCGGCCGTCTTGCGCGGGGTCTTGGCGCCGGCGGCCTTCGCGGCGGGCTTCTTCGCTGCCGCAGCGGTCGTCTTGCGCTTCGGCTTCTCCTCGGCCTCACCGGCCGCGGTCGCCTTGGTCGTCTTGGCGGCGCTCGCGGCGGAGCTGGAGCGTCGGGTTGCGGTTTCTGCGGCTGCCACGTACGCCCTTTCGCGACGGTCGTTCAAGGCAAACCAGAGGGCGCGAAACCTCGGTCGCCAGAGTTCAGGGGATCTCCCCGCCGATCTTGCTTGGCGGGTGTGCGTTCCATTGTAACGACGTCGGTGACGCGGTGTTGCGCCCCGAGGTGCTTCGGGGCGCTCTCACCTGCGTTGTCGCAGCTAGATCGAGTCGGACACGTTTCGGTGTCGAATGGTCGTCAAGGCCTGACGCCGTGTGCGGCAGCCCAGGCAGCGCCCACGATGCCCGCGTCGTTCTTCAGCGCGGCGGCGACGACCTCGGTGCGAACCTCGAGCAACGGCAACCACTTGTGCGCCTTCTTGCTCACACCGCCGCCGGCGATCACGAGGTCGGGCCAGATGAGGTCCTCGAGCACGTTGATGTACCGCGTGACCCGAGGCGTCCACTCCTCCCAGCTCATGCCCTTCTCCTCCTTCACGGAGGCGGCCGCGCGCTTCTCCGCGTCGTGCCCGTCGACCTGGAGGTGTCCGAACTCGGTGTTCGGGACCAGCTTGCCGTCGAGGAACACCGCGCTGCCGATGCCCGTGCCGAACGTCAGCAGCACCACGGTCCCGTCCTTGCCGACGCCCGCGCCGAACGACATCTCCGCGATGCCGGCCGCGTCCGCGTCGTTCATCACGACGATGTCCTCGGGCTTGCGCTTGAGGCGCTCCGCGAAGAGCTTCTGGGCGTCGCAGTCGATCCAGCCCTTGTCCACGTTCGCGGCGCTGAGGGCGACACCGTGCTTGACCACGCACGGCAGCGTGACGCCGACCGGCCCGTCCCACTGGAACTTCTCGACGATCTCGGCGACGACCTCCGCGACCGCTTCCGGCGTCGAGGGCTGAGGCGTGGGGATCCGCATGCGTTCGCCGTCCAGTGCTCCTGCTTCGAGGTCGACCAGGCCGCCCTTGACGCCGGAGCCGCCGATGTCCACACCGAACCCGCGGGTGATGCCCATCCCCGTGGTCCTTCCTACTAGATCCTGCTGGCTTCGATTCAGTAACCGTGGTGCGCAGACATTAGCCTGAGGTAGTCCGATAGTCCCGTGCTAGTGACGCAGGAGGGAACCGGTCGTGTTCGATCCCCGGCCACTCGTTGACATCGCGACCGCCATCGGACGGGAAGCAGGCGTTCTTGTTCAGCGCATGCGTGCTACCGCTGTCGTGTCGTTCGACACCAAGAGCACCGCGACGGACGTGGTGACGGCCGCGGACCGCGCCTCGGAACAACTCGTCCGGACGCGTCTGTCCGAGTTGCGGCCGGGCGAGCCGGTGCTCGGCGAGGAGGAGGGCGGCGAGGTCGTCGAGGGCCTCACGTGGGTGGTGGACCCCATCGACGGCACCGTCAACTACCTCTACGGCATCCCCTGGTACTCGGTGTCGATCGCCGCGCAGCTCGACGGCGAGTCGGTCGCGGGCGCGGTGGTGGAGCCGGCGACCGGCCGGGTGTGGACCGCGGCGCGCGGGCACGGGGCCTTCCTGGACGGCTCGCCGCTGCACGTGTCCGCGACGACCGACCTGTCCCTGTCCCTGCTGGGGTACGGGTTCGCGTACCGGGCGGAGCGGCGCCAGCGGCAGGCCGACACGTGGGCGGCGATGGCGACGCGGGTGCGTGACCTGCGCCGGGCGGGCGCGGCGTCGCTGGACCTGTGCTCGGTGGCGGCCGGGCGGCTCGACGCGTACGCGGAGCACGGGCTGGGGCGGTGGGACTGGGCCGCCGGTGGGCTGATCGCCGCGGAGGCCGGTGCGGTGGTGCGGTTGCCGGGGTCGTCGCCCGAGCTGGGGGAGGACGCGACGTTCGCCGCGGCGCCCGGGATCGCGGAGGCGATGCACGGCGCGCTCGTGGAGAGCGGGTTCGGCAAGGTGTGACGTCGTCAACGTTGATCGCGCCGGATCAACGTTGATCGGTTGTCGACATGTCGATGGCCTCATGCAACGGCTCGCGCGACATACCTGCTGGTCAGCGCACTGATATATCGGTTATGCAAAAGACGTTTGCGGACGTCCGCAAACGTCTTTTGCATAAAGGCGGGTGCGCGGGGCAGCACGGGCAAAGAGAAGGCGGGTGTGCGGCGACGTCCCATCGGTGCGTTCTCGTCAGGCGGCAGACTGTATGCACTCGCCTAAGGAACGGTTCTGCGAAACGGGAGACCTCAGGCCCTGATGAACACGGCGAGCACAACGACCCAGATGTCGCCGAAGTCCAGCCACCGGTTCATCAGGGCGAAGACCACGGCCAGGACCACGAGCGCGTCGAACTTCAGGCTGAACCAGATCCACTGCAGGTCCTGGCGCAAGAACACCGCACGAGCCACCGGTCTGCCACGCCAGAGGACGTGCTCGCCCGGAAGAAGATCGACCCCCACGGGGGCACGGTAGCGGTCAGCCGCAGGTCACGTCGCGCGCGCCGGCCAGGTTGTCCGCGTTCAGCGTCGGCGGGGCGGCTGCCGCGACCTGGCCGCCCTGCTGCTCCGGCTGCTGCTCGGCCCACTCCTTGAGCTGGTCGAGCACCTTGCGGGCGTCGCTGTTCGGCTTGACCTCGTCGAACTTCTTGCCGATCGCGATGTCGACGGTGGCGTCCTGGCGGTCGTCGCGCACGAGCTCCAGGCACGGTTCCAGCAGCGACAACGTCCTGGCCGCCGGTGCGCCGGGGGCACCGAAGCGGATCTGGCCGCGGCAGTTCATGTCGCCCGCCGGGTAGATCAGGTCGTTGCCGGGGTCGGCCACCTGCTTGAGACCCAGCTCGGTGAACATCGTGGCGACGGCCTTGGCGTGGTTGCGCTGCGTCGAGGCGTTCACGACCTTGAAGTTGACCTCGCCCACCGGCACCGGGTTGGTGCGGTCCAGCGCGTCGTGCTCCAGGACGGTGCCCAGCGCCGGGGGCGGGGCCGTCGGTGTGGCGGCGGCGGGGTCGGCCGCGGTGGTCGAGTGGCCGGGCGCGTTGCACTTGATGGCCGCGTCCACGTCGCCTGCGTTGCCGAGCACCTTCACCCAAACGAACACGGAACTGACCAACAGCACCGCGAACAGCACGAGCGCGGGCACGGGCCGACGCCGCTTGTAGGGCGTCAAGCTTCCCGATGCGGGTCCCACGTCCGAAGCCCTCCCCGTGTTCCGTCCCCTGTGATCAGCCTAGGCCCTGCCCAGCTGACGCGCCCCCTGGCGGGCGTGACCCAACGCACCGGCCTGATTGCTCACAGTCAGGACGGTACCGGCCCGGCGCCAGGTTGCACGCCGGGGTCAACACGCTCCCGCACAGGGTATCGGTCCTGCGTAGAAAGGTTGTGTCACCCGTCCGGTCGGTAAGGGGTAACCCGATGCCGAGGCACTCGGACAATGAGCTACCCTCTGCGCGCTCCGCCGACATGTGGATCAAGCCGACGGTCACGTCTAGGGGGTTGGCTTGCCACCGAGTGTGAGAGACCTACGTCACCTTGACGTGGGGCACAAAAGAGGGCGCTGGAGCGTTAACCAGCGACACGAACAGTCTCCGTAGACCGCAGGGGTGAAGAAGATGGCGACCGACTACGACGCGCCGCGTCGCAGCGAGGCGGACGAACTCGCTGAGGACTCCCTCGAGGAGTTGAAGGCCCGGCGGAACGAGACGCAGTCCGGCGTCGTGGACGTCGACGAGGACGCGAGCGCGGAGAACTTCGAGCTCCCCGGTGCCGACCTTTCCGGCGAGGAGCTCACGTTCAAGGTCCTGCCCAAGCAGGCCGACGAGTTCACGTGTTCGAAGTGCTTCCTGGTGCACCACCGCAGCAGGCTCGCCGAGGACAACAACGGCGTGTACATCTGCCGCGACTGCGCCTGATCCAAGTCCGCCAGAAAGAACTGGGCGCTCACCCGCACGGGTGGCGCCCAGTTGTGTCTTTCAGGACTTGATCGCCGCGGCGAGCTCCTCCGGGTGCCGCGTGCTGACCACCCAGTAGGGCGTCGGGTCCTCCGGGTCGTTCACCCGCACCCGCACGAGCGGCTTGACCCAGCCCCGGTGCACGACGAACGCGGCCGGGTCCAGCTCGGGGCCCATCGCCTTGCGCCGGTTCTCCGGTGCGATGATCTCGACCTCGCCGAGCAGCTCGAGCGGGATGTGGGCGTCGCCCGCCCTCAGCTCACCGTCGGCCACCTCCACCTTCGTGGACCCCATCCGCACGATCAGCGCGAGCGTCAGCGGCAGCAGGATCACGTACGGCAGCCAGGAACGCACACCGGGGAAGCCCATGTGCACCTCGGCGGCCAGCAGCCCCGCCGCCAGCAGCGGCAGCGGCCAGATCCACCACGTCACGTACAGGCGTTCGCGGAAGGTCGTAGTGGCGGTCACGGCAGTCTCACTCACGTCGTCAGGGTAATCTCGGCCGCCGTGTCCAGCGTCGAGGTGTTGCTGACCCGGCTCGATCCGGGGGTTCCCGTGCCCGCCTACGCCCGTCCCGGCGACGCGGGCGCCGATCTGGTCACCACGTCGGACGTGGTCATTCCACCAGGCGAGCGCGCCGTGGTCGGCACCGGTGTCGCGATCGCGCTGCCGGACGGGTTCGCGGGCTTCGTGCACCCCCGTTCCGGACTGGCCGCACGGGCGGGGCTCAGCGTGGTCAACACGCCCGGCACGATCGACTCCGGCTACCGCGGTGAGATCCGCGTTTGCCTCGTGAACCATGATCTCCGTGAGCCGATCGTGCTGTCGCGCGGCGACCGGATCGCCCAGCTCGTCGTGCAACGCGTCGAGCACGCGGTGTTCCGCGAGGTCGCCGAGTTGCCGGAAACGGAACGCGGTGCGGGAGGCTATGGCTCGACGGGCGGGCACGTGGTGCTCGCCAGCACGCAGACGGAGGGTTAAGGCATGTTCGGAAGGCGCCGCAAGCGCGGTCGTCACTCCGCGGGGGCGGTCGACACCGGTCCGGAGCACGACGAGGTGTTCGACGACGTCGAAGGTCCGTGGGACTCCACCGTGGCGCCCCGCGACGACGTGCAGCGCCTCGACCTGGGATCGGTGCAGCTGCCGATGCCGGACGAGGCCCAGCTGCAGGTCGAGATGGACCAGCAGAGCGGTGCCGTGCGCGCGGTGCACGTCCTCACGTCCGTGGGGCAGCTGACGGTCAGCGCGTTCGCCGCGCCGAAGTCGGGTGGCCTCTGGAAGGAGGTCGGCGCCGAGCTGATCGCCGGCCTCAAGGAGGACGGCGCCCGCATCAACCGCGAGAACGGCGAGTGGGGCGAGGAGATCACCGCGCGCAATCAGGGCGTGCAGATCCTCTTCGTCGGCGTCGACGGCCCGCGCTGGATGCTGCGCGGTGTCGCGGCCGGTCCGGAGGAGCACTTCGCGCAGAACTCCGAGGCGTTGCGCGAGATGCTGCGCGGCACCGTCGTCGTGCGCGGTGACCAGCCGATGCCGCCCCGCACCCCGCTGCCGGTCGAGCTGCCGGAAGCGATCGCCCGCCACATCGAGCAGCAGGGTTAAGCCATCTCCTGACGCGCCTGCTGCCACGCCTGCACCGCGCGCCCCAGTGCGCGCGGGTAGGCGTCGAGCGTCGTGGTGACGAGCACGGCGCGTGGGATGGCTTCCGCCCATGCCCGAGCGACCTCGATCGGGTGCACCGGGTCATCGGTGCACCCGACGATTCCCGTCGGCACGTTCACCGTCTTCAGCTCGTCGAGCGTCGGGGCGAGCGACTCCGAGGCTTCTTCGAGGTGCGGCACGAGCTGGTCGCCGTAGCCGTGCCACGCCCTGGACAGCTCGTCGTGCAGCCAGCCGGTCGTGCCGGAGAGCGCGGTCGCGAGGCCTTCGTCGCGGACGACGCCCGCGCTCACCTTGGCCGCGAGCGCCGCGGGTGCCCGGTGCGGTGCTCCGGTCCACGCGGGCAGCGCGAGGATCAGCCCCGCGCACCTGTCCGGGTTCCGCACGGCCCACGTGGCCGCGACGTGCGCGCCCAGTGAGACACCGCCCACCACGATCGGGTGGCCTCGGAAGGCATTTTCGAGCGCCGTCAACCGTTCACTGAGTGTGCGAACACGTGGAGCGGTGAAAACAGCGCCGACCTGCGACAACGGCTCGGCGAACACGGAACGGACAAAAACCTCGTCGGAGGCGGTTCCGGGCAGAAGGACGACGGTCTCGGCAGGCACGCCCGAGATTGTCGGCCCTCGTGCGTACCCTCACTCACAGACGGTCCACACCACGGGGCCACTTGAGCAATGCAGGAGTCGGGGATGAGCGGCTATTGGCGCCGCTTGGTGCGTCGCTTGACCAGCGACGTCGCCGAGCTCGACGCGGACGACCTCTCGCGAAAAGCGGAGGCCGTCGGCGCGGTGAAGGCCTGCGACTGCAAGTCCGGTGAGGAGGTCACCGTCCTCGGCAGGCTCCGCAGCGTGGAGCTCTGCCCCCGTGACGCGGCCGCCACCCTGGAAGCTGAGCTCTACGACGGCACCGAGGGCGTGACCCTCGTCTGGCTCGGCCGCCGTCGCATCGCGGGAATCGAGCCTGGTCGGACGATCAAGGCCCGTGGCCGCATCGCCGTGCGCGACGGGCGCAAGGTGCTCTACAACCCCTATTACGAGTTGCAGAACGCTTCATGACTTCAGCTGAGACCGAAGAAAAGCAGCCCACCGTCCTCGAGCAGATGGGCGGCGTGAGCGGAATGCTCTACTCGTCGCTGCCCGTCCTCGTCTTCGTGATCGTCAACTTCGCCGCCAAGAACCTGATGGCCGCGATCATCAGCTCGCTCGCCGCCGCCGTCGTCATCGGTGTGATCCTGGCGGTGCGCAAGGGCACGGTCCAACCCGCGATCTCCGCCGTCTTCGGCGTGGGCGTCGCGGCGTTCATCGCCTACAAGACGGGCGAGGCCAAGGGCTTCTTCCTCTTCGGCATCTGGCAGAGCGTCGTCTACGGCAGCGCGTTCCTGCTGTCGATCATCGTGCGCTGGCCGCTCGCCGGCGTGATCTGGACGTTCCTCAACGGCAGGGACCGCTCCTGGCGCAGCGACAAGGCCTCGGTCCGCGACTACGACATCGCGACCTTCGTGTGGGCCCTGGTCTTCTTCGCCCGCTTCGTGGTCCAGCGCTGGCTCTACGACGAGGACCAGGTCGGCTGGCTCGCGGTGGCCCGCCTCGCGATGGGCTATCCGCTGATGGCCATCGCCCTGCTGGCCACCGTCTGGGCGGTCCGCCGGGCCGACAAGCGCCTCAAGGCCGCTGAGGAAGCCCGCGCGGCCGAGGCGAGCGCGGAAGAGGTGCTGGCCCGTACCGCCGACGACCTGCTGACCCCGGACATGGACGAGCTCAAGCGCGTCGTCGAGACCGAGTCGCGCGACAAGTCCCGCGACTGATCCTGCTCCGCTTCGACGGCCGGTGTCTCCTCGGAGGCGCCGGCCGTTCGACGTCAGGACGGGCCGAGTGCCGTGCGCAGTTCGTCCCGCCCGGTCACCCCGAGCACGCCGTAGATCGCGTGCAGGTGGTTGTCGACCGTGCGCTTGGACGTGTGGAGCTTCTGCGCGATCTGCTGGTTGGTGAGTCCGGACGTCGCGAGCCTCGCCACCTCGGCCTGGCGCCGGGTCAGGTGGGTCAGGCCGTCCACGTGCAGGGCGGGCGTGCGGGCGCCGTCGAAGTCGCGCATCAGCAGGGCCTGGCGCGCCGAGGCCTGGGAGGCCGCGCGAGCGTTGTCCTGCGCGCGGTGCAGCCGGGCGGCGGAGGCCAGCGCCTCGGCCGCGTACAGGGTGGCGCCCAGACGCAGGAAATCCGTCGCCACCGCCTCCAGGACGGTCGGTGCGGCGTGCGCGAGAGCGGTCGCGTGTGCCGCGTAGGCCGCGGTCAGCGGGTCGTCCATGGCCGACGTGAGGGCCGCCAGGCGCAGGGACGTGTCGACGCCGAAGCGGGCGGCGTCGTGCAGGGCCCCGGCCTCGCTGCTGTGCACGCCCAGTTCGGCGCACTCGTCGGCGGCGGCCATCGCGGCGTCCGCGGCGGCCTGGACGTCGCCCGTGCCGGCGAGCACCCACGACCGGGCCACCGACACGGTCACGCCGGTCAGCTGCCAGGCAGGGCGGCGGGCCTTCTCACCGCGGGCGAGGGCCTCCTGTGCGAGGTCGCCGTCACCGCACAGGGCCGCGGAAGCGGCCAGGTTCGCGAGCGCGATCGCGTCGAAGATCAGCGGGTTGTCCGGCGTCTTCGGACTGCCCTCACGCGCGAATCGCAGGGCCTGTGCACCGTGGCCGCGCAAGCGCGCGCAGAAGGACAACACGCTGTAGAGCGACGTCGCGCCCGTGAAGGCCAACTCGTCGAACGACCTGTTGTACATCGTCAGCGCGAGGGTTTCCGCCTCGGCGAGCCGGCCGCTGAACGCCAGTGCGAAGCAACGCATGCGCAGCGCGCCGTCGTCCGGCTCCTGAGGTTCGTCGCTCGACGCCAGCTCCTCGGCCTCGTAGCCCGCGATCTCCTCCAGGCTTTCGCGGAACCGGCCGGCGTGCACGAGGCACAACGCCCTGGTGCGTCGCATGTGGACGGACAGATGCGGCGCCACGGGCCGATAGGTGTCTTCCAGGACTTCGGCCGCGGGACGGTACTGGGCCTCCTCCAGGGTCCTGACCACGGCCAGCCAGTCCCGCAGGTCCTCCGGGAGCCCGGGAACGTCGACGGCGTCGAGCACCGCGACGGCGGCGTCCGCGTCGCCGAGTCCGAAGTGGAGGTTCATGGACCTGGTGGCGCCCAGGCGGCTCAGGTCCTCCGCCGACAACGGGCCGCTCATCACGTCCGCCAGCGTCGCCTCGGCCTGGTCCGGCGCGCGGCCGTGCATCAGCACCTGGCCGAACACGTGCCCGACTCGGCTCAGCCCGCCCGCGTCGACGGCCGCGCGGCACAGGCGTTCGGCGAGTGTCACGTCCCGCGCCGCCCACGCCTGTTCGGCCGCCGCGGCCAAGAGGTCCAGCGAGATCGGCGAGCCGCCGTCCAGCCGCCACGTGGCGATGCGCATCAGATCCTCACGGCGGCGTGCGCCCGTCGCCTCCAGGCCGGCGGCCAACGCGCGTTGGTGCGATTGCGCGCGCAGTTCAGGACACGTCCCACGAAGCAGGCTGCCGTACAACGGACCGTACGGCGTCCCGACGACTCGACGAGGATCAACGCCCGTGTCTCGAGGTCGTCCAGCGACTCCTCCTGCACCAGCGACGCCAGCAGGTCGAGCTCCACTGGTTCGGAGTAGGCGAGCAGCTCCAGGGCGTGCCGGTGCGACGGCTCCAACCGGCCGAGGTTCTCCTGCACGAGCTCCCCGAGCCGTCCGCCGAGCTCGATCGCGCCGTGCCACGACCAGATGCCCTCGGCTGCGCGCAACGACCCGACGGCACGACCGGACACGACGAGTTCCCTGAGGTACAAGGGGTTTCCGGTGCTGCCCGACCACAGCAACGCCGCCGTGCGCGTGTCCACCGGACCTTCCAGCGCCCGTTCCAGCACCAGGTCGGACTCGGCGCGGGACAGGTCGCCGAGCGGATAACGCGTCAGCAGCCCTTCCTGCCACAGCTCGGAACGTTCACTCGGCCGTGAGGTGACCAGCACCCGTGCGTGCCCATTGCGGATCATGTGGTGCAACAACCCGATGGAGGCGTCATCGAGCAGATGCGCGTCGTCCACCACGATTGTCAACGGCTGCGGTTCGGCCAGAAGGTGTTCAACGGCGCGACCGAGCGGGTTCGCCGTGCGCATGTCGGCGGGCAGCATCGCGGCCAGCGCTCCGAACGGGATCGACGACGTCGCCACGGTCGCGTAGCAGCGCCGCACGGTGACACTAGTCTGCTCAAGCCGTGTCACGACTTCGTCCGTGAGCCGGGTTTTGCCCACACCGGCGGCCCCGACGAGCGCGGCGCCCTTCCCGTCGGGTTCGGTGAGCGCGGACATCACGTCCTCGAGCTCACGCCCCCTGCCCACGAACGGCCACACACCTCGCAGTGTGCCGAAGACGCGGGATTCCGCGCACATCGATTAGCGCGGTCAGGCGTGGCCGAAAAGCGCGCGCAGCCCACTTCGTCCGGTCACACCCACCGCCGCGTACGTCGTGTGCAGGTGGTTGTCCACGGTGCGTTTGGCGATGGCGAGCCGTTCGGCGATCTCCACGTTCGTCAGGCCCGCCACGGCCAGACGCGCGATCTCCAGCTGACGTGGTGTCAACGCGGCGAGCGTGCTCGTCACGACCAGACCGGGTGTGGTCGCGCCGTCGAACGACTCCGCGAGAGCCGAAGCCTGCCGCTCCAGCCGGTCCGCCTCACGGGGCCGGTCGTGCAGCCGCGACAACCTGCTGGCCTCCGCGAGCGCCTCGGCCGCGTACAACGTCGCCCCACACACGGTGAACGCCGCCGCCACCTCCTCCAGGCCTGCCGCGTCACGCAACGCGCGCGCCTGCGCGTGTGAAGCGCACGCCGTCGTCAACGGATCTCTGCGGGACTTCGCGAGCTCCAGCAGCCGTGGCGAGGTGTCCGCACCGAACCGTGCCGCGTCGTGCAGCGACACGATCTCCTCGGAGTGCGCGCCGTGTGCACGCGCGGCAGCGGCGTTGTCCAGAGCGGCCTGCATCGCCTCGTTGACCCGTCCCGCACCGGCGAGCACCCACGGCCGTGCGGCGCCTACGGCGAACTGCGCGATGCGCCACGCGGGCCGCAACCCGGCCTCGGCACGCGCCAGCGCCCGTTCCGCACGTTCGGACTGCCCGTGCAACGCGGCACCGGCGGCGAACTCGGCCAGCAGCAGCACGTCCCACATCATCGGCCGCGAGTTCGGCCTGCCGTCGAACTCGGGAACGCCCTCCGCGGTGATCCGCACGGCGGCGGCGGCCTGTCCGCGCAACCGCGCGCTCTGGCTCAGCAGCACCCGCGGCGGCACCTGCGTCACCGACCAGCGACCCTCCTCGATCACCTCGGCCAGCGCCTGCGCGGCCCGCTTCTCCGCCTGAGCCAGGTCACCGCAGCGCAGGATGCTCTCGTTGCGCACGCCGTTCGCCGCGTTCGCCAGCGACGGGAACCGCCCCGCCGTCGCGAGGACCGCGTCGTGGTTGTCCTCGATGCGCGCGATGGCCTCGGTGTAGCGGCCGGCGAACTGGTCGGCGAACGCCAGCACCTGCCGTCCCGCCGTCGCCGCCCAGCCGCCCTCGGCGATCAGCAGCTCCCCGCCGAGCCGCGCGATCGGCAGCGGCGCGGCCTCCAGCGCGAACGTCAGCGCGAAGAACAGCACCGCGTGCTCCAGCTCCGGCGGCAGCTCCCGCGCGGTGACCTCGTCCAGCACCGCTACCGCGGCTTCCTCGTCGCCGAGGCCGAAGAACAGGTTGAACGCGCGCGTGCAGCCGACCTGGATCAACGTGAGGGCCTCGCCGCCCGCCGCCATGGTCTCGGCGAGCACCTCCTCGGCCTGGGCGCACTGCCGCTGGTACATGAGCACCAGCCCGAGCACGAGCCCGACGCGGGACGTGGCCCCGCGCGCCACCGCCGCACGCGACAATCGTTCCGCGAGCTCCCAGTCCTGGGCCGACAGCGCCTGTTCGGCGGCCCGTGCGAGCACGTCGGGCGACTCCGCCGTGCCGCTGTCGAGGCGCCACGTCGCGACCCGCACCGCGTCGCCGGGCCGGTCCGCGCCTCCTGCTTCGAGCCGGTCGGCCAACGCTCTTCGGTGTGCGCGCGCTCTCAACGTGGGGCACGTCGCACGCAGGCGCGCGCTGTAGAGCGGATGGGCGACGCGCGCGCGACCGTCGTCACCGATGCGCACGAACCCCATGTCCACGAGCTCCCGCGGGATCGGCATCAGCTCGGGTTCGAGCGGCTCGCCGTACGACAGCAGCTCCAGCGCCCGCCGTTGCGGTTCCGCGAGCCGTCCCAGCGTCAGGTCGACGAGCTCGGCGAGCCTGCCGGACAGCTCCAGCGGCCCGTTCCAGCTCCAGCCGCCCTGGGTCGCGGTGAGCGCGCCCGAGTGCACCCCCGCCGCGACGAGTTCCTTGAGGTACAACGGGTTGCCCTGGCTGTTGGCCCACACGAGGTGCCGCGTCGAGGCGTCGGCAGGCCCGCCGAGCGCCGTCGTGAGCAACTGGTCCGCGCGTTCCTGGTCGAGTGCGTCGACGCTGACGACCGTCAGTCCTTCCAGACCCCAGCCGGGCCGCGCCGTGCAGATGACCCTCGTCAGCCTGTGGCGCACAACGTGCTGCAACACCAACAACGACGCGTCATCGAGCAGATGTGCGTCATCGATCGACAACACCCGTCGCCCGCCACGAGAGAGATGTTCGGCAGCGGCACGTACGGAGGACAACGGCAGAAGCGACGCCCCTTGCGAGGCGGGCAGGTCGGCCGGGACGTGCGAGGCGATCGCGCCGAGAGGAATCCGCGAGGTGGCGACCGTGGCGTAGCACCGCACCACCGGCTGAGGCACGGCGGCGAGAGTCTCGGCCGCCAGGCGTGTCTTGCCGACGCCGGGAGGGCCGGACAGCAGCACCGCACCGTCCGCGGAAAGCGCCCGCAGCGCCGCCCGCAGTTCACTCTCGCGCCCGACCAGGGGCAGCTGATCGCTCACAGCTGGTAAGTGCTCGCTTCCGCAGCGCAGATACCTTCAGGGCGTATCAGGCCGTGCGCGCGCAGCGTCGTATCGCCATGAACCTTCTCAAGCGCAAGGCAACGTTCATGGCAGCACTGACGCTCGTCGCTGGCGGCGTCCTCGTCACGACGTCCTCCTCGGCGGAGGCGCAGACGACGTTCCAGATCTCGTCGCGGTTCAACAACCGGTGCATGACCGCGGCCACCGGTCAGAACGGCGCCGGGATCATCATGGTCGACTGCCAGAACGCGCCGACCCAGCGCTGGTACTGGGACGGGCTGCGGCTGCGCAACGCCGACGGCGGCAGATGCCTCACCGCCGCCTGGGGCAACGGTGACAACGGCGCCCACCTGCAGATGTACGACTGCCAGCCGAACAGTCCCGCCCACCAGCTCTTCTACCGCCCCGCCTCGTACAGCTACGAGATCGGCCGGATCCGGTCGTGGATGTCCGGCAACCGGTGCGTCGAGATCGCGGGCGCGAACTGGTGGCAGGGCGCCTCCGTGCAGCTGTGGGACTGCCACGGCGGCGGCAACCAGTACTGGAACGCCCCCTAATAGCCGAGTGCGGTCTTGATGTCCTGCTCGACGGCGGCGGTCGTGACGAACAACAGCTCGTCGCCGCCCTCGAGCGTGTCGTCCGGCTGCGGCACGATGACCCGTCCGCCGCGCAGGATCGTCACCAGCGCGGCGTCGCGGGGCAGCGTGAGCTCCGAGACGGCACGGCCGGCGAACGGCGTCGACTCGTCGAGGGTGATTTCGACGAGGTTCGCCTGCCCCTGCCGCAACGTCAGCAGCCGCACGACGTCACCGATCGTCACGGACTCCTCGACCATCGCGGCGAGCAGCCGTGGCGTCGACACGGCGACGTCGACGCCCCACGACTCGGTGAAGAGCCATTCGTTCGTGGGGTCGTTCACGCGCGCGACGACGCGACGTACCGCGAACTCCGTCTTGGCCAGAAGCGACACCACGAGGTTGACCTTGTCGTCACCGGTCGCGGCGATCACCACGTCGCACAGCTGCATGCCGGCGTCCTCCAAAGAGGACAGCTCGCACGCGTCGGCCTGAACCCACTCCGCCTGCTCGACCGAGTTCGGGTCGAAGTGCGCCCGGTCCCGCTCGATCAGCATCACCTGGTGCCCGTCGGACACGAGCTCCTGCGCGATGGACCGCCCCACCGCGCCCGCGCCAGCGATCGCGACCCGCATCAGCTCTCCTCCGGTGCCTGCAGCGCCGCCGCCGCGACGTCGGTGATCGTGCCGGACAGCGCCGCCACGTAGATGGTGTCGTCGGCCTGCACGACGGTCTTGGCGTCCGGCAGCACACCCGTGCCGAACCGCATCAGGAACGCCACGCGGGCGCCGATGGCCCCTTCGAGCTCGAACACGGGACGGCCGACCCACGTCTCGTCGACCTCGATCGGCAGCACCGCGACGGTGCCGGACGGGTCGCGCCACGCGGTCGCCGCGCCCTCGGGCAGCAGCATCCGCAGGAACCGGTCGGTCGACCACGGCACGGTCGCCACCGTCGGGATGCCCAGCCGCTCGTACACGGCGGCGCGCTTGTGGTCGTAGATGCGGGCGACGACGTGCTCGACGCCGAACGTCTCCCGCGCCACGCGCGCCGAGATGATGTTCGAGTTGTCGCCGCTGGAGACCGCCGCGAACGCTCCGGCGCGCTCGACGCCAGCCTCGATCAGGACATTGCGGTCGAAACCGTTGCCGACGACCTGCTGGCCGTGGAAGTCGCTGCCCAGCCTGCGGAACGACTGCGCATCCTTGTCGATCACGGCCACCTGGTGGTCGAGCCGCTCGAGGGCCCTGGCCAGGGAGGCTCCCACCCGGCCACATCCCATGATCACCACGTGCACGACATGCCTCCTCAGGCGAACTCTGCGCAGAACCTACCGAGCATTAGCCCGTCCCGGTGAGCGGACCCCTTACGCTCTGGCCGTGTCCAAGCTCGCCACCGCTGCCAAACGCCTCCTGGTCGGACGGCCGTTCCGCAGTGATCGCCTCGCTCACACCCTGCTGCCCAAACGAATAGCCCTCCCGGTGTTCGCCTCCGACGCCATGTCGTCGGTCGCGTACGCGCCGGAGGAGATCTTCCTGATGTTGTCGGTGGCGGGGCTGAGCGCCTACGCGCTGGCGCCGTGGGTGGGCGTCGCCGTCGTCGTGGTCATGTTGACAGTCGTCGCCAGCTACCGGCAGAACGTGCACGCCTACCCGTCAGGCGGCGGCGACTACGAGGTCGCGACCGTCAACCTGGGCCGCAGAGCAGGGCTCACCGTGGCGAGCGCCCTGCTCGTCGACTACATCCTCACGGTCGCGGTGTCGATCTCGGCGGCGATGGCGAACATCGGGTCGGCCATCCCGTTCGTCGCGACGCACAAGGCTCTGTTCGCGGTGTCCGCGATCGTCATCCTCACGGCGATCAACCTGCGCGGCATCCGCGAGTCCGGCAGCGCGTTCGCGGTACCGACCTACGCGTTCATGATCGGCATCATGGCCCTGATCGCCTGGGGCCTGTTCCGCGGGTTCGTGCTCGGTGACGAGATGCGCGCGGAGAGCTCCGGCTTCGAGATCCACGCCGAGCAGGACCACCTCATGGGCCTCGCGTTCGTGTTCCTGGTGCTGAGGGCGTTCTCGTCCGGGTGCGCCGCGCTCACCGGTGTCGAGGCGATCAGCAACGGCGTGCCCGCGTTCCGCAAGCCGAAGTCGCGCAACGCGGCCACCACGCTGCTGATGATGGGCACCATCTCGGTGACCATGCTGATGGGCCTGATCGTGCTCGCGCAGCTGACCGACGTGCGGATGGCCGAGTTCCCCGCCGACCAGATCACGAACGCGCCGAAGGACTACGAGCAGAAGACGATGGTGGCGCAGGTCGCGCACGCCGTCTTCGACAACTTTCCGCCCGGCTTCTTCTTCATCGCGGGCGTCACCGCGCTGATCCTGGTGCTCGCCGCGAACACCGCGTTCAACGGCTTCCCGGTGCTCGGCTCGATCCTCGCCCAGGACCGCTACCTGCCGCGCCAGCTGCACACCCGCGGCGACCGGCTCGCGTTCTCCAACGGCATCCTGTTCCTGGCGGGCTTCGCGGTCGTGCTGGTGATCGCCTTCGACGCCGAGGTCACGCGGCTCATCCAGCTCTACATCGTCGGTGTGTTCGTGTCGTTCACGCTGAGCCAGCTCGGCATGATCAAGCACTGGCAGCGGCTGCTCAAGACCGAGACCGACGCCCAGGCGCGCACCCGGATGCGCCGCTCGCAGGCGATCAACACGTTCGGTCTCGTCATGACCGCGACCGTGCTGATCATCGTGCTGATCACCAAGTTCACCAAGGGCGCGTGGATCGCCATCGCCGCGATGGCCGCCATCTACGCGTTGATGACGGCGATCCGCAAGCACTACGACACCGTCGCCGAGGAACTGCGCCAGCAGGAGCGCGTGCGCACGATGCCGGCGCGCAACCACGCGATGGTGCTCGTGTCCAAACTGCACATGCCGACGTTGCGCGCGTTGTCCTACGCCAAGGCCACACGCCCGGACGTGCTGGAGGCCGTCACGGTCAACGTCGACGACGGCGACACCCGCAAGCTCGTCGTGCAGTGGGAGAAGGAGAACTTCAAGATCCCGCTGAAGGTGATCGAGTCGCCGTACCGCGAGATCACCCGGCCCGTCCTCGACTACGTGAAGCGCGTGAAGTCCGACAACCCGCGCGACGTCGTCACCGTGTTCATCCCCGAGTACGTCGTCGGTCACTGGTGGGAGCAGCTGCTGCACAACCAGAGCGCGTTGCGGCTCAAGGGAAGGCTGCTGTTCCAGCCGGGAGTGATGGTCACCAGCGTGCCGTGGCAGCTGGCGTCGTCGACGAAGGTCCGCGACAAGGACGTCATCGCGCCCGGCGCCGTCCGAAGGGGACTTGACGACCGATGAGCTGGGTTGGCGAGAAGTTCGAAGTAGAAGTCGGATCAGTTGCACACGGTGGGCACTTCGTTGCACGGCACGAGGGGCGCGTTCTGTTCGTGCGTCACGCACTGCCTGGCGAACGCGTCATCGCGTCGGTGTACGAGGACAACGGCGGGTCCTTCTGCCGTGCGGACGCGGTGGAGGTTCTTCAGCCGTCACCGGACCGCGTCGAGCCGCCGTGCCCGTTCAGCGGGCCGGGGATGTGCGGTGGCTGCGACTTCCAGCACGTGTCGTGGGACGCGCAGCGGGAGCTGAAGGCCCAGGTCGTCCGCGAGCAGCTCGCGCGCCTGGGCAAGATCGAACGTGACGTCGTCGTGGAGGCTCTGCCGGGTGGCCCGCTGGAGTGGCGGACCAGGATCCGGATGGCCGTCGACAGCGAGGGCAGGCCGGGTTTCCGCGGCACGCGTTCCCACGAAGTGATCCCGGTCGACCACTGTGTGATCTCCCGGCCGGGCATGGTCGAGGCGGTCGCTGACCGTCGGTGGCGAGCCCAGGAGCTGACCATCGTCCAGGACGGTGACGGCAACCGTCATGTGGGTGAGGTGCGTGGCCGACACACCGTGCGACGCGCCGGATCCGGTACGGCCGTGGAGACCGCCGCTCACCGGAAGTGGCGAATTTCGGCCGACGGCTTCTGGCAGGTGCACCCGGCGGCCGCGGACACGTTCGCGACCGTCGTGGGGGAGTGGATCGCGGCCGAACCGGGCCAACGCGCGTGGGACCTCTACGGCGGTGCGGGCCTCTTCGCTTCGGTGCTCGCACGGCAGGTTGGCGAGACCGGATCGGTGCTGGTCGTCGAGTCCTTCGCGGGTGCCGTGGAGGACGGTCGCCGCAACCTTCGCCGCATGTCCCAGGTCGAGTGGGTGGTGGACAAGGTGGAGCGAGCAGTGACGCGCAAACTGCCCGTTGAGGACCCTCATGTCGTGGTGCTCGACCCGCCACGCAAGGGTGCGGGCAAGGTCGTTGTGGCTGAAGTCGCACGACGCCGTCCCGAACGGGTCGTCTACGTGGCCTGCGACCCCGCCGCGCTGGCTCGTGACCTGGCCGAATTCACAGTTCAGGGCTACCGGCTGGAGGACCTGCGGGCGTTCGACGCGTTCCCCATGACGCATCACGTGGAGTGCATCGCCCTGCTCGTACCTGAGACGAGGTGACAAATCGTCTCAGGCGAGTCTCCGTAGACTGGGCCGAAGTCTTCAGGAGTGAGGTGGGCGTGGTGACCCTGCTGGAGTCCGTGCACGGACCAGCTGATCTGAAACGGATGGACGAGGCGCAGCTGAAGCAGCTGTGCGGGGAGATCCGTCGTTTCCTGGTCGACAAGGTGTCCAAGACGGGCGGGCACCTGGGCCCGAACCTGGGTGTCGTCGAGCTGACCGTCGCGCTGCACCGCGTGTTCGACTCGCCGCAGGACCCGATCGTCTTCGACACCGGTCACCAGTCGTACGTCCACAAGATCGTCACGGGTCGCCGCGACGGCTTCGACCGGCTGCGCCAGCAGGGCGGGATGTCCGGTTACCCGTCGCGGTCGGAGTCCGAGCACGACGTGCAGGAGAGCTCGCACGCCTCGACGGCGCTGTCCTACGCCGACGGCCTGGCGAAGGCGAAGCAGATCAACGGTGCGCACGGCCACGTGGTCGCTGTCGTCGGTGACGGCGCGCTGACCGGCGGCATGTGCTGGGAGGCGTTGAACAACATCGCGGCGGACAAGACGCGTCCGGTCGTGATCGTGGTCAACGACAACGGCCGCTCATACTCGCCGACGATCGGTGGTCTCGCGGACCACCTGTCGTCGCTGCGCCTGCGTCCCGGCTACGAGCGCGTGCTGGAGAGGGGCAAGAGCGCGCTGCAGCAGACGCCGATCTTCGGCAAGCCCCTCTACGCCGCCCTGCACGCCGCCAAGCGCGGCATCAAGGACGCGCTGGCGCCGCAGGCGATGTTCGAGGACCTCGGCCTCAAGTACATCGGCCCGGTCGACGGCCACGACATGGCGACGCTCGAGTCCGCTCTGCAGCGCGCCAAGGCGTTCGGCGGACCGGTCATCGTGCACGCCGTCACCCGCAAGGGCATGGGGTTCGCGCCGGCCGAGAACCACGAGGCCGACCAGATGCACGCCACCGGCGTCATCGACCCGATCACCGGCGAGGACCTGAAGCCGTCCAGCCGCACCTGGACCCACGTGTTCTCCGACTCGCTGGTCGAGATCGGCCGCGAGCGCTCCGACGTCGTGGCGATCACCGCCGCGATGCAGGGCCCGACCGGCCTGGACGCGTTCGCCAAGGCGTTCCCGGAGCGCTTCTTCGACGTCGGCATCGCCGAGCAGCACGCGCTGACCTCCGCCGCCGGCCTGGCGATCGGCGGTCTGCACCCGGTCGTGGCCGTCTACGCGACGTTCCTGAACCGGGCGTTCGACCAGCTGCTGATGGACGTGGCGCTGCACAAGCAGGGCGTCACGGTCGTGCTCGACCGCGCGGGTGTCACCGGCCCGGACGGCGCGTCGCACCACGGCATGTGGGACATGTCGATCCTCGGCGTCATCCCCGGCGTGCACGTGGCGGCGCCGCGTGACGCGGGCACGCTCGCCGAGGAACTGCGCGAGGCCGTGGCGATCTCGGACGCGCCGTCGGTCATCCGCTATCCGAAGGCTTCGGTCGGCGCGGACCTGCCCGCTCTTGAGCGCGTCGGTTCCGTTGACGTGCTTCGGCGGTCGGGCAACGACGTGCTGTTGGTGACCATCGGTGCGTTGGGTGAGCTCGGGCTCGAATCCGCGCAACGGCTGGAGGACCAGGGCATAGGCGTGACGGTCGTCGACCCGCGGTGGATCTACCCGATGTCTTCCGACCTCGTGGAGATGGCAGCGTCGCACAAGCTCGTCGTGACCGTCGAGGACGGTGGCCGGCACGGTGGCTTCGGTTCGGCTCTCGCGGCCGCACTGCGCGACGCCGACGTCGAGGTGCCGTTGCGCGACATCGCGTTGCCGCAGCAGTTCCACGACCACGGCTCGCGCGGTGAGGTGCTGGCGTTGTGCGGCATCACCGCGCAGGACGTCGCACGGCGCGTCACGGAGTGGGCCGCGCGGCTGGAGTGCCTGCCGGTCGAAATCGACGCGCCCGCGGACAAGTAGTTCGGCTACCCTTCCGTCTCGCGCCCGCCGAAGCGACCCGGCAGGACTTCCTGTCCGGGTTCCGCGCTCAAGGCGGGTGTTGGGTGCCTCAGAAGCATTCAGGTTCGATCCCTGAGCGCCACGACCCCGGTCGCACACGGGGATGTCGGGCTTTGCGAGTCCCTTGTGGACTCCCGCCTCGACGTTCCGCCGACCGGGGTCGTGGTCTACCTGGAGACGGTGGAGACGATGAAGCACACGTTGTACCCGTGGGAGCGGGGTGTTCGGTTCGATCGCGGCGTGCTGGTGGGTGAGGTGGAGCCCGGACAGCACAAGTTCCCGCGGCGCGTCGTGCTGCACCGCGTCGATGTCCGTCCACGCACGATGACTCCCGCCGCGCAGGACGTGCCGACGTCCGACGGTGTGCTCGTCCGCGTGACCGTTGTTGTGCGGTGGGCCGTGTCGTCGGCGACGACCTTCGTCCTGGCGTCTGCTGGTCCTGAGGCTGAGCTCTACACGGCCGTGCAGCTCGCATTGCGCGGTGCGGTGCTTACGCGCGCGCACTCGGCTGTCGATGCCGAGCGCGAGGCGATCGCTGCCGAGGTGCACGAGGGCGTGGCGGTGCGGGCGGCTGAGCTCGGTGTGTTGGTCTCCGACGTGGCCGTCCGGGACGTCGTCATGCCCGGTGAGCTGCGGCGGGCCGCCCTGGCCGAGCTGGTGGCGGCCTCGGAGGGACGTGCGGCGCTGGAGCGGGCCCGCGGCGAGACCGCGGCGCTGCGGTCGTTGCTGAACGCGGCCCGGCTGGCGGAGGAGCACCCGGCGTTGCTGGAGCTCCGCGCGTTGCAGGCCGCGTCGACCGTCGTGGTGGACCGGCCCGCCCGCAGGTCCTGATCAGTCCTTGTTCAGCCACACGAGGGTGGTCCGGGACTCGCTCAGCCGCCAGCCGGAGGACGTCCTGACGACGACGCCGTCGAGGCGCAGGCCGGCGGTCCGGTGGGGAGCCTGGCCCGCGCGGAAGAAGTAGGTCACCGAGTTCGCCGACGTGGTGGCCTTGTCGCCGTCGAGATCCACCAGCAGGTCCGTGGTCACGTGCTGGGTGAGCTCGTCCGGGTTCTCGGCCTTCCGCATGACGGCGACGAGTTCGTCGATGCCGTTGAGCTCGCCGTTGCGTGGCGACGACACCGAGATGTCGTGGTCGAAGACGGTGTGCGCGTCGTCCCACCGCTTCTCGTCGAGCAGGCGGTTGAGCCGGCTGAACAGGTCGGTGATCTCGATGCGGTCCAGCAGGACTCCTGCGGACACGGACTGCGCGGACATGTGATCCCCCTATGTTGGTGGCGCCAACGTTGGCGCCACCAACATACACATCATCGTTGGCCGCGCCAACGACTTAGGATGACGTTCATGGAAGACACCCCCGCACGCCTGGCTGACAAGCCGAGCTGGCTGCTCACCCAGCTCGCCGTGCACGCCCACCGGCTGGCCTCCGAGGGCTTCGTCGAGGCGGGGGCGCGCGGCTACCACTACCGCGTCCTGGCCGCGCTGGACGAGTTCGGTGTCGCGAGCCAGGCCGAGCTCGGCCGCCGCTGCAACATGGACCGCAGCGACGTCGTGGCGGCGGTGACCGAGCTGGAGGAGAAGGGTTTCGTCGAACGCACGCAGGACCCGAAGGACCGCAGGCGCAACATGGTGATGGTCACCGAGCTCGGCAGGACGCAGTTGTGCCGGCTCGACCGGGCGCTCGACCAGGCGCAGGACGATCTGCTCGGACCTCTCTCGGCGCAGGAGCGGCAGACCCTGACGCGGCTGCTCGGCGTTCTGCTCACGCACCACCAGCGCGGTTGAGGCCGACAGGCCGCGTGAAGGTGCCGTTAAGCGTCGTCTCAGGTGAATGTGGCACCTTTGACGCGTGCGGATTCTGGTAGTCGAGGACGAGGCGCCTCTGGCCGACGCGATCGCTCGCGGCCTGAGGCGTGAAGGCATGGCCGTGGACGTCGCGTACGACGGCGAGACCGGGCACGAGAAGTCGACCGTCACGCGGTACGACGTGGTTGTGCTCGACCGCGACCTGCCGGGGATGTCCGGTGACGAGCTGTGCAAGGAGATCCTCAGCTCCGGCGCGCTCACCAGGGTCATGATGCTGACGGCGAGCGGGACGATCGAGGACCGCGTCGCCGGGTTGTCGCTGGGCGCGGACGACTACCTCGCGAAGCCGTTCGCGTTCCCCGAGCTGGTCGCGCGCGTACGGGCGTTGGCCCGGCGTGCGACGCCCGCGACGCCTCCGGTGCTGTCCGCGCAGGACGTCGAACTGGACCCGGCGCGGCGGACGGTGTCGCGCGGCGGGCAGCCGATCGAGCTCACCCGCAAGGAATTCGGCGTGCTGGAGGTCCTGCTCGCGGCGAAGGGCTCGGTCGTCAGCAGCGAGGAGCTGCTCGAGCGGGTGTGGGACGAGAACGCCGACCCGTTCACCACGACCGTGCGCGTCACGGTCATGACGTTGCGCAAGAAGCTCGGTGAGCCGGGCATCATCGACACCGTCGTGGGCTCCGGCTACCGGGTGCCCAGCGCTTCGATCGGACCTGCTGAGGACTAGCCCCATGCGCAGGCGCGGACCCGGACTGCGTCTCCGGATCACGCTCCTCACCACCGCGCTCGTCGCGGTGGTGAGTGCTGTGCTGCTCTTCCTGGGGTGGACGCTGGTCGGGCGGGTCTTCGACTCCTCGCCCTCGTTCCCGTCCGGGAGCCAGGTCACCGTCGACGGGGTCAACGTCGACGTGACGGTGCTGACGAACGCGTTGACGCAGGCCGCGCGTGAGGACCTGCTCCGCGCCGGGCTGATCGCGTTCGCGTGCATGGTGCTGGCCGCCGCGGTGCTGGCGTGGACGTTCACCGGCCGGGTGCTGAAGCCGTTGCACGACGTCACGGGTGCCGCGCGCCGGTTGTCGGCGGAGTCGCTGGGGTCGCGGCTGCGCTTGGAGGGGCCGCGTGACGAGGTCGCGGACCTCGCGGACACGTTCGACGCGATGCTCGACCGGCTGGAGGCGGCCTTCGACTCGCAACGCCGGTTCGTGGCGAACGCATCGCACGAACTGCGCACTCCTCTCTCGGTGGTGCGCACGGAGCTGGACGTGACTCTGTCCGATCCGGACGCAGACGTGGAAGAGCTGCGACGCATGGCCGGCGTCGTGCGCGCGGCGGGGGAGCGCGCGGAACAGTTGGTGTCCGCGCTGCTGCTGCTCGCGCGCACGGACGGAATCGGGCTCGCGGTGCGTGAGCCGGTCGACCTGTCGGCTGTCGTGGAGTCCGCGTGGAAGGCCGTGCGGGCGGAGGCCGAGGCGCGCAACCTGCGCACGGTGTTCCGGTGCGCGCCGGCGCTCGCGGTCGGGGATCCCGCCCTGCTGGAGCGCATCGCGGGGAACCTGCTGGAGAACGCCGTTCGGCACAACCACGTCGGCGGGTGGATCGAGACCGTGGTGGAGACCGGGCCGCAGTGGTCCGTCGTGCGGGTGTCGTCGTCGGGTCAGCTGATCCCGCCGGACCGCGTCGAGGAGCTGTTCGAACCGTTCCGGCGCGGGGGCAAGGACCGCACGAGCCACTCCGGTACCGGTCTGGGCCTCTCGATCGTGCGGGCCGCGGTGGCCGCGCACGGAGGGTTTGCGCAGGCAGTGGCCGTGCCGACCGGTGGTCTGTCGGTGACGGTGCACCTGCCGAGCGCACCCCGCTAGCGGCAGATCCAAGATTGTCGGCGTGGTCCCGGTCACACTGTGCGTCGATCTTGGCGGGTTTGGGCCGTCCGCGTGGTGGCTGACCTGCGGTTACGCGGTGCGGGACCCCCGATTTGGATGTTGGTGGGCGCCCGTGTAAATTTCTCTCTGCCAGCGCGGAACGGGCCGGGAAACACCGGAACGGAGCGCGGCGACAAAACTTCTTAGCTTGACACAGCCCCGGAAGTGACTCTCCTCGGAGAAGAGCTGCGGTGAGCGCGTGTTCTTTGAGAACTCAACAGCGTGCCGAAACACAGCCAGTAATATGAATACTCCTCGTCAGGAGTGTTCCTTTGAGTAGATAGACCAGATTGCCAGACATATTCCGTCTGGAGCGATCACAACGATCCTTATTGGAGAGTTTGATCCTGGCTCAGGACGAACGCTGGCGGCGTGCTTAACACATGCAAGTCGAGCGGTAAGGCCCTTCGGGGTACACGAGCGGCGAACGGGTGAGTAACACGTGGGTAACCTGCCCTGTACTCTGGGATAAGCCTTGGAAACGAGGTCTAATACCGGATACGACCCTTGAAGGCATCTTTGAGGGTGGAAAGTTCCGGCGGTATGGGATGGACCCGCGGCCTATCAGCTTGTTGGTGGGGTAATGGCCTACCAAGGCGACGACGGGTAGCCGGCCTGAGAGGGTGACCGGCCACACTGGGACTGAGACACGGCCCAGACTCCTACGGGAGGCAGCAGTGGGGAATATTGCACAATGGGCGAAAGCCTGATGCAGCGACGCCGCGTGAGGGATGACGGCCTTCGGGTTGTAAACCTCTTTCAGCAGGGACGAAGCGCAAGTGACGGTACCTGCAGAAGAAGCACCGGCTAACTACGTGCCAGCAGCCGCGGTAATACGTAGGGTGCGAGCGTTGTCCGGAATTATTGGGCGTAAAGAGCTCGTAGGCGGTTTGTCGCGTCGGCCGTGAAAACTTGGGGCTTAACCCCGAGCCTGCGGTCGATACGGGCAGACTTGAGTTCGGCAGGGGAGACTGGAATTCCTGGTGTAGCGGTGAAATGCGCAGATATCAGGAGGAACACCGGTGGCGAAGGCGGGTCTCTGGGCCGATACTGACGCTGAGGAGCGAAAGCGTGGGGAGCGAACAGGATTAGATACCCTGGTAGTCCACGCCGTAAACGGTGGGTGCTAGGTGTGGGGGACTTCCA
>NZ_BBOJ01000005.1:348936-485418 GCF_000974445.1 Lentzea aerocolonigenes | reverse complement strand
GGTATCGGCCCGATCCTCGCGGCGGTCATCCTCGCCGAGATCGGCGACATCGGCCGCTTCGCCGGGCCGCGGCAGCTGTGCTCGTGGGCCGGGCTCACCCCGAAACACTACGAGTCCGACCGCACGGTGCGCCGTGGTCACATCACCAAGCAGGGCTCGCGTCTATTGCGGTGGGCGCTGGTCGAGGCGGCGCAGAAGATCCCCGCCAGCGCGGGCTGGCTGGTCGCTACCCGTGACGGCATCCGGGACCGCCGCGGCAAGGGCATCGCCACCGTCGCGGTCGCCCGCCGGCTGTGCACCCTGGTCTACTTCGGCCTGCGCGACGGGCACATCCGTGCCCTGGACCCCCAGACCACCACCACTGGTTCACCGGACACCACATCACCGGACGCCGCGGCATGAGCCGCGGGCCTGGTCGTGACCGGGGCGCGGATCGCCCGAAGTCTGACCCCCACCCTCTGGTGGCGTGGTCGTGGTCTTGATTGACCCCGCCCGGTCACGGTCGCACCCCACCACGCACACACCTGCGAATAGATGACCGGCAACCAGGCAACTGGTCTGCCACCGGGAACAGACCCGGCACGGTGAACGCGACCCCACACAAAGAGCCCTCCGGCAATTTCCGGCTCGAATAGCGTGACGCGTCCAGCGACGGCGTCAAGACCCTCCGGCCCCCTCCGGGGGCGGCCTACGGCCGATCTTGACCCCGCCCGCCGGACACGCCTGCCCGCACAGAGCCGAAAACCCCGAAAACCAGCCTCAGCACGGCACTTGACCGGCCCCGCTCCTTCATAGATGACTTCGGGGCCCTTGCGAGGCGCTGTGTCGGGCGGAAAAGGTCGGATGCTCCGCACCCGCCCGATCCGAAAAGGCTAGCACCTCGCACCCAAAGTCAAGCCCCAATCGCAATCGTGCGTCGTTGCGTTTGTTGTTCGGCTCACCTCATTACCGCTTGCCCGCGTTCGCATTGCCCTGTCCGGCTCGGCTTCGCCATCGCGGTTGGCGGGTATTCGGCTCGCCATCGACAGCGGTGCAGAGAGAGGTGGTTGTGCCTTGCCATCGCGGTTAGTGGAGTGTTCGGTCACGCCTTAGTCTCCGCCTTTGCCGCTGCTGTTGCGGTTTGCCGTTGCCGGGGCCGTGGCCACTTCGCCATCACACTGCGGAATTGTCGAGGCGCCGCGGAATGGCACACGGGACGAGTGGAAGGCCGCAGCTCACCTAGCCATCCGGCAGGCAACATTCATCAGCGTTCCTCGTCGTGGCCGTACGGCATCGCTATCGCCTGCCTGGTCAGGCGATGTTGATCGGGTTGCGTCTGGGTTTGCGGAGCGGGTCCAGCCACTCGGGTGCGTAGAAGGTCGGGATGCCGTTGACCAGCTTGACGTTCCACTTGCTCTGGTGGATGAGCGTGTGGTGGTGGCGGCAGAGCAGCACGGCGTTGTCGACGGAGGTGTCGCCGCCGTTGGCCCAATGTTTGATGTGGTGGGCGTCGCAGTGTCTGGGTGGCCTGCCGCAGCCCGGGAACGCGCAGCCCCGGTCTCGGGTGACGAGGGTGCGGCGGATTCCGGCCGGGAAGGTGCGGGTCTTGCGGCCGATGTCCATCGGCTGTCCCTGGCTGCCCAGCAGCAGCGGGATGATGCCCGCGTTGCAGGCCAGGCGACGCACCTGCTCGGCGGGGATGTGCTCGCCGTTGTCCAACATGCCCTGGCCCACCTGGTTGGCGAGATCCTCGTGCCGCATGGTCACAGTGAGAGTGACCGGTTCGCCGCCGTGTTCGGGCAGCTGGTCGGCGCGCAGCATCAGGTCGATCAGGTCGGCGAGTGCGTCGCCTTCGCGTTCGGAGCGGCTGCGCTCGTCTGGGCCTTGCCCGGTGTCGGGGCGGGGCTTGGCCAGCGGATCCAGCAGCGCCTCGTACTTGGCGCCGGCGACCTTGTCCAGCTTCGCCCGGATCTCCAGCCGCCCGTTCTTCCACTGCATCAAGTGCTGATTCGTCGGCGGCGCGGGCTCAGGATCGCGAGGCTCCGGGTCGTTCTGAAAGAGGCTGTAGGCGAGTGTCTTGCCGAGCTTGCGGACTGTGACGGGCTCGAAGTCGCGGGCGTAGCCGACCACGGTGGTCTCGTGTTCGGCGGGCACGGTCTCCATGACCGCCGCGACCGCCGCCACGTGCTCCACCGACAGCGCGCCCTCGGCCACCGCCTGCGCCGTCAGCGGCAGCACCGGGGCGAGCTCACTACCGGTCGGGGTGATCTCATTCGTCAGCAGGGCGGCATTGGCGATCCACCGGCTGGCGACGTGGAGATCCCAGCGGACGACGTGCCGCAGCACTTGCGGCAAATTCCGGTAACCCAGCTCGCTCGCGGCTCCGCGCCGATCCAATTCGGCGACGATCTGCAACGCGGCATTCTCACGAACCCGAATTTCCGTCACCTCGTCGACAAGACTGCGGAGCAGCTCGTCAGTGGAGAGGAGGCGAGTCTCGATCACGTGTTCTACTCTACCGCAAGATCACGAACGAATAACGGGCAAAGCCGCACACGATAGGGTGAACCAGCGATGGCGAAGCCGAGCCGAACCGGGCAATGCGAACGCAGGCAAGCGGTAATGAGGCGAGCCGAACAACAAACGCAACCACGCACGACTGCGATTGGGGCTTGACTTTGGGAGCGAGGTGCTAGCCTTTTCGGACCGGGCGGGTGCGAAGCATCCGACCTTTTCCGCCCGACACAGCGCCTCGCAAGGGCCCCGAAGTCAAGCCCCAATCGCAGTCGTCGCGAAGCGGCGATGAAATGACCCGGCTCGTCATACGACCCAGCCGACCACGCTGGAACGCGACCACACCAGCAAAAGGTGACCACCTCGCTGGAACCGGCGGCAACCTCCCGAACGCAACCACCAGCGACAAGAGCCGCGGCCAGCACGCGACCGCCCATCGGGTGGCCGGACACGAAGAACTCCGCGCGGCCGCCGCAGACCGGACTTGGCCTGGCCGCAGCCGAATGCACTCTCCACACAGGACTCCGCCAGCGGCGAACCCGGCACAGCAGAAGAAGGCCAGGCAGCAGCGACACCGAGGGGAAGACCGGCCCCTCCAGCGACGCCGAGCGGCCCCGCAATCCCTGCGACATGAGCGGTCAAAGCCCTAGACAACGCTGTCCGCCACCAATCCTTCCGGTGCGCACAAAGCAGCAGCCAAGACCGGCCCAGCCACCCACTCAGATTCCGGACACCCAAGCGAGGGAAGCACACCCTGCTTGACCGGTACCGAAACGGTTGACAACGATCAAAAGGCGAGGTGAGATACGGCCACTATGACAACGTTGTCCCCCAGCGGACCGGTTGCCGGTCAGCGCAAGGTCCGTCGCGCGACGATGAACGACGTCGCACGGCTGGCGGGCGTGAGCATCAAGACCGTCTCGCGCGTGGTGAACGACGAGCCGGGCGTGCACCCCTCGACCGCCGAGCGCGTGCTGGCGGCCATCGACCAGCTCGGGTTCCGGCGGAACCTGAGTGCTCGCAACCTGCGCCGCGGGTCGTCCACCGGCACGATCGGGCTGGTGCTGGAGGACGTCGGCAACCCGTTCTACTCCGGGGTGACCCGCGCTGTCGAGGAGATCGCGCGACTCAGGGGGCGCCAGGTGATCTCCGGGTCCAGTGACGAGGACCCGGGACGCGAACGGGAGCTCGCGCTCGAGTTCTGCAGTCGCAGGGTCGACGGGTTGCTGATCGTGCCTGCCGGGCTGCAGCACAGCTACCTGGTTCCCGAGATGCGCGCGGGTACGCCGGTGGTGTTCCTGGACCGGCCCGCGGGTGACGTCGTGGCCGACACCGTGCTGGTGGACAACATCGGCGGGACGGTCGAGGCCGTCACGCACCTGGCTGCGCACGGGCACCGGCGCATCGCTTTCCTCGGTGACGCGCCGGACATCTTCACCGCCAACGAACGCCTGCGCGGGTACCGCGAAGGGTGTGTGCGGGCGGGCGTCGGGTACCACGAGGAGCTCGTGGCGATGGGGCCGCACGACGAGGGCAGTGTGGCGACCACGTTGAAGCGGTTGCAGCACCTGCGTGAGCCCGCGACGGCGATCGTGGCGGGCAACAACCGCATCACCGTGCACATCCTGCGCACGCTCGCCGGTGTCGCGGAACGGCCCGCGCTGGTGGGTTTTGACGACTTCGAGCTCGCCGACCTGCTGTCGCCGCCGGTGACCGTGATCGCGCACGACGCGAGCGCGCTCGGCAAGGCGGCCACCGATTTGTTGTTCGCCCGACTCGACGGCGACAACTCACCACCGCGCCGCGTCGTGCTGCCGGTGCGCTTGGTGCCACGAGGATCCGGGGAGGTCCACGCGTGAGTTCTGGTGTGCTCCACCAGCCTGTCAGCCTGCCGGCGAACCAGCCGAAGCAGTTCTACCGCGGCGGCGAGGCGATCGCCGCGTTGCGCGGTGGCACGAGCGGCGACTTCGGACCCGAGGACTGGGTGGCCTCGACGACGACGCTGTACGGGCGCAGCGATGCCGGGCTGACAACGTTGCCGAACGGCGTGCTGCTCCGCGACGCCGTGGAGGCGGACCCGTTGGGCTGGCTCGGCGCGGACCACGCGGCGAAGTTCGGTGCCGACACGGCGTTGCTCGTGAAGCTGCTCGACGCGGGTCAGCGTCTGCCGGTGCACTGCCACCCGTCGAACGCTTTCGCGGCCTCGCACCTGAACTGCCGCCACGGCAAGACGGAGGCGTGGATCGTCGTCGGCACCACCGGCGCGAACCCGACCGTCTACATCGGATTCCGCGACGACGTGCCGGCCGAAACGGTCGCCGGGTGGGTGGCCACGCAGGACACGAAGGCGATGCTCGACGCGCTGAACCCCGTCTGCGTCCGGCCCGGTGACACGGTCTTCGTGCCCGCCGGTGTGCCGCACGCGATCGGCGAAGGCGTCTTCATCGTCGAGCTGCAGCAGCCCACGGACTTCTCGGTGACGCTGGAGTGGCAGGGTTTCCTCGCCAACGCCGACATCGGCCACCTCGGGCTCGGCTACGACGTCGCACTGGACTGCGTCGACCGGCACGGCTGGAGCGGCAGGCTCGAGGAGCTGGTGCACCAGACGTCCGAGAAGTGGGCGCCGTCGGTCGACCTGCTCGGCCGCGGCGCCGACCCGTTCTTCCAGGCCGACCGCCTGCACGTGGAGGGCTCCTTCGCACTGGAGCCGTCGTTCGCCGTGCTGGTGGTGCTGGAGGGTTCCGGCCAGCTCGGCGAGCTGGAGGTCCGCAAGGGCAGCACCGTCGTCGTGCCGCACGCGGCCGGCGAGCTGGGGCTGACCGGTGACCTGGTGGCGATCCGCTGCCGACCACCCGTACTGTCCACAGTGGAGGATGTGAAGCCATGAGCGAGCCGTTGCTGGAGGCTCGTGACCTCACGAAGAACTACGGCACCGTGGAAGCCCTCCGCGGTGCCTCGTTCACCGCCTACCCCGGTGAGGTCGTGTCGCTGATCGGCGACAACGGCGCGGGCAAGTCCACCCTGGTGAAGTGCCTCTCCGGGGTGGAGCGGCCGACCAGCGGCACGCTGCTGTTCGACGGCGAGCCCCTCACGCTCAACTCCCCCAACGACGCCCGCGACCGCGGCATCGAGACGGTGTTCCAGGACCTCGCGGTCGCGCCGGACCTCGACCCGGCCGCGAACATGTACCTGGGCAGGGAGATCCTCAAGCCGGGCATCCTCGGCTTCCTCGGTGTGCTCGACAAGAAGGCGATGCGCCGGAAGGCGGCCGAGCACTTCACCAGGTTCGGCGCCACGTTGCAGAGCATCGACGTGCCGATCGCGGCGCTGTCCGGTGGTCAACGGCAGTCCGTCGCGGTCGCGCGGTCCGTCGCGTGGGCGTCGAAGCTCGTGTTCATGGACGAGCCGACGGCCGCTCTCGGTGTGGTGCAACGGGAACGCGTGCTGGACGTGATCAAGCGAGTGCGCGACGAGGGCATCGCGGTAGTGCTGATCTCGCACAACATGCCGGAGGTCCTGTCGGTCTCCGACCGCGTCGAGGTGCTGCGCCTCGGCCGCCGCGTGGCCCGGTTCAAAGCCGCGGACACCACCGTGGAAGAACTCGTCGGCGCGATGACCGGCGCACTGTCGCAGGAGGACGCGGCGTGATGACCAATGAGAAGACAACGTTGTCATCTCCAGCGGACGAACAGCGCACCCCGTTGCTGAAGCGCCTGACCGGTGCGAACACGCTGTGGATCGGCCTGGTGCTGCTGGTTCTGGTCGCCGTGTTCGGCGCGATCCGCCCGGACGCGATCTTCCAGGTGACCACGCTGCAGTTCCTGCTCGCGGAAACCGCTGTGCTGCTGGTGCTCTCGGTCGGCATGACGTTCGTGATCATCACGTCCGGCATCGACCTGTCGGTCGGTTCGGTGCTGGTGTTCGCGAGCGTGAGCTCCGCGATGGCGATGAACGCCGTGTCCGGCGGTGACGCGACGAACGCCGGCTGGGGCGTGATCGCGTTCGGCCTGCTGGTCGCGGTCGTCAGCGGCGCGGTGTGGGGTCTGCTCAACGGCCTGTTGATCTCGCGTGCGAAGATCCCGCCGCTGATCGTGACCCTGGGTTCGTTCGGCGCGGCGCAGGGCGCGGCCCTGTTGCTGAACAACGGTTCCAACGTGTCCGGCATCCCGGACAGGCTGAACCGCACCTTCGGTTCCGGCACGTGGTTCGGCATCCCGAACATCGTGATCGTGGCCGCGATCGTCACCGCTCTCGGCGCGCTTCTCCTGTCCACCACGCGTTTCGGCCGCTACACCTACGCGGTCGGTTCGAACGAGGAGGCGGCCCGGCGCGTCGGCATCTCGGTGCGCGGCCACCTGACGAAGGTCTACCTGCTCGCCGGCACCCTGGCGGGTCTCGCGGGGTTCATGGGCAACGCGTTCTTCCGCGTCGCGGTCGTCACCGGTCACGAGACGGACAACCTGAACGCGATCGCCGCCGTCGTCCTGGGTGGTACCAGCATCTTCGGCGGTACGGGTTCCGTGCTGGGCACGGTGTTCGGCGTGTTCATCCCGGCGGTGTTGGAGAAGGGCCTCGTGATCATCGGGGTCAAGGAGTTCTGGCAGCCGATCGCCGTCGCGATCGTGCTGGTGGCCGCCGTCTGGCTCGACCAGACACGGCGGCGGGCGCGCAACCAACGTTAGGGAAAGGTGCTGGACCAATGAAGATCCGCTCCGCAGTGGCTGTCTCAGCCGCAATCCTCCTCGCCGCGTGTGGCGGAGGTGGGCAGATTGGTGACTCGGGTTCGGGCAACTCGGCCGCGAACAAGAAACTCGTGCTGATCCCCGGCATCACGGCGGAACCGTTCTACATCTCGATGCAGTGCGGTTTCGAGGAGGCGGCCAAGGCGGCGGGCTACGAGTTCGACACCCAGGCGCCCGCCAAGTTCGACGCGGCCCAGCAGACCCCGATCGTCACGGGCGTCCTGGCGTCCAAGCCCGCCGCGGTCCTCATCGCGCCGACCGACGACAAGGCCATGGCCGGTCCGATGAAGCAGCTCAAGGACGCGGGCATCAAGGTCGTCGAGGTCGACACCAAGCTCCAGGACACCTCGATCGCCCTGTCCTCCATCTCGTCCAACAACGAGCAGGGCGGCAAGCTCGCCGCCGAGACGCTCAACAAGCTCGCGGCCGGCAAGTCCGGTTCGGTGCTGGTGCTGAACACCAAGGCCGGCACGTCCACGACCGACGCCCGCGCCAAGGGCTTCGAGGACGCCATCAAGAACTTCCCGAACCTCAAGTACATCGGCCAGCAGTACACCGACAACGAGCCCGCCACCGCGGCCTCGAAGGTGACCGCGACCCTGGCCGCGAACCCGGACCTGATCGGTGTGTTCGCGACCAACCTGAACACCGGTGAAGGTGCGGCGACGGGCCTGCGCAACGCGGGCAAGACCGGTGCGGTGAACCTGGTCGGGTTCGACGCCTCGCCGAAGCAGGTGCAGGACCTGCAGTCGGGTTCCGTGCAGGCGTTGATCGCGCAGGACCCGGCGACGATCGGCAAGCAGGGTGTCGAGCAGGCGCTCGCCGCGATCGGTGGCAAGCAGACCAAGCGCGACATCGAGACGGACCTCGTCGCGATCACGAAGGACGACGCGTCGGCCAACTCGAAGTACTTCTACAAGCAGTCCTGCTGACCAGGCCGGCTCAAACGATGAAGGGTCCCTTCATCCACCTGACGTGGATGAAGGGACCCTTCATCCGTCAACTGACGAACGTCATCAGGGTTTGCCCGGGTCGGCGTAAGACCCAAGTTGTACCCGGTTGCCATCCTTAGGCCGATGTTCGCGCACCCCCGGACGCGATGAGCTATGAGCTCATCGGAGGGGGAACCGAATGCACCGCAGGAGAATCGCGGCAGCACTAGCCGCCGTCACCGTCACGTCGCTCATGATCGCGACACCCGCGCAGGCAGCGACCCAGAGCATCAACTGGCAGAAGTGCTTCGACACACCGCCACCCGGCCTCCCGCCGGGCGGGGAACGGCTGGAGTGCGGCAGCTTCACCGCGCCCATGGACTGGCACAACCCCGGCAACGGCAAGACCGTCACCATCGCGGTCAGCCGGCTCACGCCCAGGAGCGGCAAGGCGAAGTCGACGGTCTTCACCAACCCCGGCGGTCCCGGCGGTGAAGGGCGTTCGCTGCCGCTGCTCTACCTCGACCGCCCGAAGCTCAGCGAGAACGCCGAGATCATCGGCATCGACCCGCGCGGCACCGGCGCGAGCAGCAACGTCACGTGCGGACTGTTCGACACGCTCGGCTCGACCGACCCGCGCGACCGCAGCAAGGCCAACCTGGATCTGCTCTACGGCGGCATGGAGCTGCACGCCAAGTTCTGCCAGACCAAGTCCGGCGAGCTCGGCAGGTACATCACCACCGAGCAGACCGTCCGCGACCTCGACCTGCTGCGCCAGCTGCTCGGCAAGAAGAAGGTGAGCTGGCTCGGCTACTCCGGCGGCAGCTGGATGGGCGCCTACTACGCCACCTACTTCCCCAAGACGCTCGACCGGATCGTGCTGGACTCCAACGCCGCGTTCACCGGGCCGTGGCAGCCGGTGTTCGACGACTGGGGCATGGGCTTCGAACGCCGGTTCCGCGTCGACTTCCTGCCGTGGGTGGCGAAGTACGACAACGTGTACCACCTCGGCAAGACCGGTGAGGAGGTTCGCCAGGTCTACGAGCGGACCCGCGCGAAGCTCGCCGAGCAGCCCGTGACGCTGCCGGAGGGCACCTACAACCAGGTCGCGCTCGACTTCATGCTGCGCGCATCGCTCTACAGCAAGGATTCCTTCGACGGCGCGGCACGGAAGCTGGCCGAACTGGCCGGTGCGGTGCCCGCGCAGCTCAAGGCGCAGGCGAGCTACCCGGACGCCTCGACGGGCACGCTGTACAACATCCTGTGCAACGACACGCCTTTCCAGGGCGGCCGCAAGTACCTGGAACGTGACGCGGTGCGGGACGGCGCGAAGTGGCCGCTGTTCGGCTACTACCAGGTCATGGGCCCTTGCGCGTTCTGGGACCGGCCGAACGTGAACCTCAAGCAGCCCAACGGAATTGGCGTCGCGCCGACGTTGATGGTGCAGTCGGTGCGAGACCCGGCGACGCCGCTGGAAGGCGCGCAGCGGGCGCACCGGAACTTCCGGAACTCGGTCCTGCTCACCGTCGAGAACGAAGGCGACCACGGCATCTACGGGCTGAACAACAGCTGTGTCAACGACATCGTCGAGCGCTACCTCGTCGACGGTGTGCCGCCGGCGAACGACCTGACGTGCCCCGGAATTCCGCTCCCGGAGCCCGGACAGGCCACGGGCAACCCGATCGCGAAGGCGCGCCAGATCGCCACCCAGCTCGGTTGGTAAGGGGGAAACGCATGCACCGCAGGAACATCGCGGCGGCACTCGCCGTCGTGACGGCGACATCACTGCTCATCGCACCGCAGGCCCAGGCGAGCGCGTTCGCCACGCAGGAGATCAAGTGGCAGAGGTGCTTCGACCCGGTACCGCCTGGCTTCCCGCCCGGCGCGGAACGTCTGGAGTGCGGCAGCTTCACGGCGCCGATGGACTGGAACAACCCTGGCAACGGCAAGACCATCACGATCGCGGTCAGTCGCACGGTTCCGTTGAACGGCAAGGCGAAGACCGCGGTCTTCACCAACCCCGGCGGTCCCGGCGGTGAGGGGCGCACGCTGCCGCTGGTCTACCTCGACCGCCCGAAGCTCAGCGAGAACGCCGAGATCTACGGCATCGACGTGCGCGGCACGGGCGCCAGCAGCAACATCACGTGCGGCGGGTTCGACGCGCTGGGCGCGACCGACCCGCGCGACCGCAGCAAGGCCAACCTGGATCTGCTCTACGGCAGCGTGGAACTGCAAGCGAAGTTCTGCCAGACCAAGTCCGGCGAGTTCGGCAAGTTCGTCACGACCGAGCAGACCGTGAAGGACCTCGACCTGCTGCGCCAGGTGCTGGGGCGCAAGAAGGTCGACTGGCTGGGCTACTCCGGCGGCAGCTGGATGGGCGCCTACTACGCCACGTACTTCCCCAAGACGCTCGACAAGATCGTGCTCGACTCGAACACCGAGTTCACCGCGCCGTGGCAGACGGTGTTCGGCGACTGGGGCATGGGCTTCGAACGCCGGTTCCGCGTCGACTTCGCACCGTGGGTCGCCCAGCACGACGACGTCTACCACCTCGGCAAGACCGGGGAAGAGGTGGGGCAAAGCTACGAGCGGACGCGCAAGAAGCTCGCGGAACAGCCCGTCACCCTGCCGGACGGCACGTACTACCCGGTCACGCTGGACTTCGTGCTCGTCCAGGGCCAGTACAGCAAGTACTCGTTCGACGGCGCCGCGCGGAAGCTGGCGGAGCTGGCCGGTGCGGTGCCCGCGCAGCTGAAGGCGCAGGCGAGCTACCCGGACGCGCGAACGGCCACGCTGAACACCATCCTCTGCAACGACACCAAGTTCCGCGGTGACCGGAAGTTCCTGGAACGCGACGCCGCCCAGGACGGCGCCAAGTGGCCGTTGCTGGGGTACTACCAGATCATGGCCCCCTGCGCGTTCTGGGACCGGCCGAACGTGAACCTCAAGCACCCCAACGGAATCGGTGTCGCGCCGACGTTGATGGTGCAGTCCGAACGGGACGCGGCGACGCCGATCGAGGGTGCGCGCAGGGCGCACGCCGGGTTCGCGGGCTCGCGGATGCTGACCGTGAAGGACGAGGGCGACCACGGGATCTACGGGTTCGGCAACCCGTGCGTCAACGACGTGGTCGAGCGCTACCTCGTCGACCGCGTGACGCCGGCGGGTGATCTGTCGTGTCCCGGCGTGCCGCTGCCGGAACCGGGTGCGCAGCAGGCCGGTGTGCTGGAGCAGGCGCGGAACCTCGCGGTCCAGCTCGGTTGGTGATCGGCTAGAAGGTGCCGGGGTGGGTGCGTCTGCGTCTGGCCGCGTAGACCCCCGCCTCGGTGCGCCGGTCGAAGCCGAGCTTGTGCAGCAACGACGACACGTAGTTCTTCACGGTCTTCTCCGCGAGGAACAACCGGTTCGCGATCTGCCGGTTCGTCATGCCCTCGGCGATGAGGTCGAGGATCCGGCGTTCCTGCGGGCTCAACGCGGCGTAGCGCGGGTCTTCCTCGGGGCCGCCGCGCAACCGTTGCAGCACGGTCGCCGTGACGCCGGCGTGCAGCAGCGAGCCACCGGAGGCGAGCGTGCGGACCGCGGCCACGAGATCGATGCCGGAGACCTCTTTCAGCATGTACCCGGACGCGCCCGCCATGATCGCGCCGAACAACGCCTCGTCGTCCGAATAGGACGTGAGCATCAGGCACGCGGGCGGCGGCTGCACCAGGCTCCTGATCTCCCGGCACACCGTGACGCCGTCGCCGTCGGGCAGCCGGACGTCGATGATCGCCACGTCGGGTTTCAGCCGCGGGGCCTGGGCGACCGCGGCCGCCGCGCTGTCCGCCTGCCCCACCACGAGGATGTCCTCGGCCTGCGCCAGCAACTGCACCAGCCCTCGCCGGACGATCTCGTGGTCGTCCACCAACAGCACCGCTATCGCCATGTCGCCTCCTGCAGCACCAGCGGAACGAACCAGGTGATGCTCACGCCCGCGCCGGGGATCGAGTCCACCGCGCAGTCGCCGTGGTGCCGCCGCGCCCGAGCCGCCATGTTCGCGAGTCCGCCCGCGTGGTGGGGCACGCCGGCGCAATCGTCAGAGAACGGCAAGCCCCGGCCGTCGTCGGACACGGTGAGCTCCAGCCGGGTCATCGTCCGGTTGACGCTCACGGCGACGGCGACGTGCTTCGCTCTGGCGTGGCGCACGACGTTCGTCAGCGCCTCTCGCAGCGTGGCCAGCAGGTCGGGACGGAGCTGGTCCGGCACGACCGTGTCCAACGGCCCCTCCAGCGACACGTCCGGCTCGAAGCCCAGCAGCCGCGCGGACTCGTGCACCGCGGTGAGCAGCTGCCCGCGCAGGCTCATGCCACCGGACGGCGGTTCCTGCAGGGAGAAGATCGTTCTGCGGATCTCGCGGATCGTGTGGTCGACCTCCTCCACGAACCCGCTGATCCGTTCGACGAGCTGGGGTTTGATGCTCATCCCGGTCAGTCCCTGCAGCCCGAGCCCGAGCCCGAACAGCCGCTGGATGACCAGGTCGTGCAGATCCCGTGCGATGCGGTCGCGTTCCTCCAGCACCGCCAGCCGTTCGGTGTCGCCCTGGGCTCTCGTGAACTCCAGGACGAGCGCGGCCTGGGCGGTGAACGCCTCGATGAGCTCCGGGTCGTCGAAGCTCGGCGCGCCCACGGGTCTCGCGACGATCAGCACGCCGATCGTGCGGTCGCCGACGGTCAGCGGCACGACGGCGCAGGGCCCCTGCACCATCGGCACGGTGCCCTCGTCGTGACACTCGGCCTGGCCGGACTCGTAGACCCGGTAGCTGACCGTGCCCTCCCTCGGCACCCGCATGCCCTCGGCGTCGTAGGAGCCGCCGTCGGTCACCTCGATGACGAGGTCGCCGTTGTGGTCGGGCAGCACGACCGCGGCGAAGTCGGCGCCCGCGGTCCTGCGTGCCGTCTGCGCCACCAGGTAGAGCGCGTCACGACCGTTCGTGCCGGTCAGCAGGTCGGTGGTCACGTCAGCGGCAGCGCGCAGCCACACCTCACGCTTGCGCGTCTGCTCGTAGCGGTCGAGGTGCCCGACGGCCGAACCGGCCGCCGTGGCCAGCGCGGTGAGGACGTCACGGTCCCGGTCGGTGAACTCCGCCTTGCCGGTCAGGAAAAGGTTGCCGAACGTCTCGTCGTGGACCTTGACCGGTGCTCCCAGGAAGTCCGCTACGCCGATCGAGCGCGGGTCCCCCGAGGTGATGTGGGCCTGCCCGTCCTGGGCGGTGAACTCGAGCAGCTCGCGGTGACCGTTGATCACGGCGAGCGCGCCGTAGGGGGCCTCGATCAGTTCGCACGCCGACTCCACCACATGGCGCAGCAGCTCAGGCAGGGTGTCGTACTCGGCGAATGACAGCACCACATCCAGCACACGCTGTTCTGTGCTCACATTGCCGCCCACGGCTTCACCCCTTACGAGGATGGAAGCGACACCGTACGAACGACTGAGGGTAACTCCTCTCAGTAGTCAAGACGAGCCCTATCACCGCAAACGGTGATAACCATAGCTACTCAGAGTAGAGGGCAGTCTCGTTTGTAAGCGCACGCGGGGAGCTTCCGTTCGTTTGGAGCGCACGAAAGGGCCCCGCGTGCGGTCAGTGGAGGCCGACGCTGAAGCCCTCGTCGATGACGCCGCGGTAGATCTGCGGCGCGAAGGTGCGGAGGCCGTGGTCCATGGGGGCGATGAAACCGGCCGAGTCGCCAAGAGGGAGGCGGTAGCCGTTCTGGACGCGGTGGAACTCCCACAGGGGTTCCATGGTGGGGTGCGCGGGCCGGAACCGCTGCGGGTCGCGCGGGTGCAGGTCCAGACGGACGAGAGTGCGCCTGACCAGGGCGTCTGCGAGCTGAACGGCGCGTTCCTGGGTGCGCGAGATCGAGACGGCGCCCAGCTCCTGCCAGCCGACCGCCCACGGCGTGCCCTGCGGGTCGTCCAGGCGGACGCCCTGCTGCTCGATGATCAGCTTGCGCGGGCGGGAGATCGTCTTCCACTTCACCACGGCCATCACGCCGATGCCCGTGAACGCGACGCCGATGACGGCCGCGATGCTCCCGCCGACCGGCTCACCGTCGACGAACGCGGTGACGGCGCCGATCAGGGCGAGGATGCCCAGCACACCGGCGACGGAGCCGCCGAGCAGGACTTTGCGGGTGTCACTCTTGCCGAGGTCGATGACGACAGGCGGAGGTGCTCCCCAAGCGGTCATGGCCGCAGGTTACCGCTGATCAACTGCTCGGCCGCGGCGAACGGGTCCAGCTCACCCTCGACGACGCGCTTGGCCAGCTCGTCGACCGGCCCGAACCGGGTGCGCACCCGTTCGACCGCGATCGCCTCGATCTCGGCGCCCGCGCGCCGCAGCCGACGCTCCGCGAGCTCCCCGTGCGAGGCCATCCACTCCTGGTGCTCGGTGATCGCCTCGACCACGCGGTCCAGGCCCTCCATGCGCGCGGCCACGGTCTTGACGACGGACGGGCGCCACAGCGGCCCCTCCCGGTCGCGCCGGCCGAGCGAGATCATGTACTTGAGGTCGCGGGCGGTCTGGTCCGCGCCGTCGCGGTCGGCCTTGTTGACCACGAAGACGTCCGCGATCTCCAGAATTCCGGCCTTGGCCGCCTGGATGCCGTCGCCCATGCCCGGCGCGAGCAGCACCAGGGTGGTGTCGGCGAGCGCGACGATCTCGACCTCGGACTGACCGACGCCGACCGTCTCCACGAGGATCACGTCGAACCCGGCGGCGTCGAGCACACGCAACGCCTGCGGCGTGGCCCAGGACAGGCCGCCGAGGTGCCCGCGCGTGGCCATGGAGCGGATGAAGACCCCGGAGTCGGTCGCGTGGTCGCCCATCCGCACCCGGTCGCCCAGCAGCGCGCCGCCGGAGAACGGGCTGGACGGGTCGACGGCGATCACGGCGACTCTCTTGCCCTGTTCGCGGAAAGCCCGCACCAGGGCGTTCGTGGACGTCGACTTGCCGACGCCCGGAGCGCCGGTGATGCCGACGACCTGGGCGTTCCCGGTGTGCGGGGCGAGCGCCGCGGCCAGCTCCGGCAGCGCGGAACTCCCCTGCTCCACCAGGGAGATCAACCTGGCGACCGCGCGCGGTTCGCCGTCACGCGCGCGGTCGACCAGTCCTGCTACGTCAACAGCTTCGGCCACGGCCAAAGACACTAGGCCTTCTTCGGCACGCGGATGATCAGAGCGTCGCCCTGACCACCACCACCGCACAGAGCGGCGGCACCCACGCCACCGCCGCGCCGCTGCAGCTCGAGAGCGAGGTGCAGGGCGATGCGGGCGCCGGACATGCCGATCGGGTGGCCGAGCGCGATCGCGCCGCCGTTGACGTTGACCTTGTCCTCGGAGATGCCGAGCTGACGCGTCGAGACGATGCCGACCGCCGCGAACGCCTCGTTGATCTCGACCAGGTCGAGGTCGGCGGGCTCGATGCCCTCCTTGGCGCAGGCGGCCTTGATGGCGTTGGACGGCTGCTCGTGCAGCGAGGCGTCCGGACCGGCGACGACGCCGTGGGCGCCGATCTCCGCGATCCACTCCAGGCCCAGTTCCTCGGCCTTGGCCTTGCTCATCACGACGACCGCGGCCGCGCCGTCGGAGATCTGCGACGCCGAACCCGCGGTGATGGTGCCGTCCGCGGAGAACGCCGGGCGCAGCTTGCCGAGCGAGTCGGCGGTCGTGTCGGCACGCACGCCCTCGTCGGTGTTGAACAGGATCGGGTCGCCCTTGCGCTGCGGGATGGCGACCGGCGCGATCTCGGCCTCGAACACGCCGTTCCCGGCGGCCTTCGCGGCGAGCTGGTGCGAACGCGCGGAGAACGCGTCCTGCTCCTCGCGGGTGACGCCGTAGCGGCCGTTGTACTTCTCGGTCGACACGCCCATCGCGACCTGGTCGAACGCGCAGAACAGGCCGTCGTGCGCCATGTGGTCGACCATCGTCACGTCGCCGTACTTGAACCCGCCGCGCGACTTGGGCAGCAGGTGCGGCGCCTGGGTCATCGACTCCTGGCCACCGGCGACGACGACGTCGAACTCACCCGCGCGGATGAGCTGGTCGGCGAGCGCGATGGCGTCGATGCCGGAGAGACACACCTTGTTGATGGTCAGCGCGGGCACGCTCATCGGAATGCCCGCGGCCACCGCGGCCTGGCGGGCGGGAATCTGGCCCGCACCGGCGGTGAGCACCTGACCCATGATCACGTACTGCACCTGCTCGGGGGCCACGCCCGCGCGTTCCAGTGCCGCCTTGATCGCGACGCCGCCGAGCTGGGCGCCGGAGAAATCCTTGAGCGATCCGAGCAGTCGCCCCATCGGGGTGCGCGCCCCGGCGACGATGACGGAACCGGACACAGCTGCCTCCATGGAAGAGCGAACGGTCGTTAACTAAGCACCATACCTGCGGCTACCGGGCGGTAATCGTGTGAGACCACGCACAGGAGCACCTGCACCGATCACGTGGTTACCCTTTCCCGCCATGAACGCAGACATCGCTCGATTCGTGACCGCGATCGACCACGTGGGCATCGCGGTGCCCGACCTCGACGTCGCCATCGCGTTCTACCGCGACAACTTCGGCCTCGAGGTGGCCCACGAAGAGGTGAACGAGGAGCAGGGCGTGCGCGAGGCCATGCTGCACGCGCCCGGCGACCACGGCGGCACCGCGATCCAGCTGCTGGCGCCGCTGAACGAGAACTCCACGATCGCCAAGTTCATCGGCCGTTCCGGTCCCGGCCTGCAGCAGCTCGCCTACCGGGTGTCCGATGTGGACGTCGCGGCGGACGCGCTGCGGGCCAAGGGCCTGCGGCTGCTCTACGACAACGCCAAGCGCGGCACGTCGAACAGCCGCGTCAACTTCGTGCACCCCAAGGACGCGGGCGGAGTGCTCATCGAGCTGGTCGAGCCAGCAGCGCACTAGCGACGAAGGTCAGTTCCTCGTCGATCGGGTCGTCCTCGTCGCTGTGCCGTGCCACCGAGTGCCGGTAGCTCACGGCCAGCGCGAGGAGGGCCGCGGCGGCCTCGACGTCCTTCACCGCGACGGCCGCGCCGCCCGCGGCGAGGATGACCTGCTTGATCTGCGCGGCGACGTTGTCGTAGCGCGCCTGCATGGCGTCGCGGACAGCCGAATGCGTATCCGCTTCACGCCACAGCAGGTGTGACAGCAGCGGTGAGGCGTTCAGGCGCGCGTCGAGTGCCGCGACGAGCCTTCTGAGCGACTCGGCGATGTCTCCGACCACGACGACCCTGCGGTGGTCGACCGTGCTGTCCGGCAGCCGAGCGACCAGTGCCGCGAGCAGGTCCTTCTTGCGGTTGAAGTAGTAGTGCACCAGGCCTTTGGGCACGCCGGCGCGTTCGGCGATCCGCGAGGTCGGGGTGGCGTCGAAGCCCGAGTCGGCGAACAGCTCCTCGGCCGCGGCCAGGATGCGCTCCTTGGCCGAATCCTCCACGCGTTCCTCCCCCACAGCAGGGTGTGGGCCCAAGAAAGCTCCTGGGCCCACGCGGTTTCCGGTTGATCAGTGCGGTTGCGCCGCAGCGGAGTGCGCGGCGTTCGCGGCGGGCATCGCCAGAGCCCCCGCGGCAACGGTGAGCACGCCACCGACCCAGGAGACCCACGAGGCCGCCATCATGTCGGTGTAGCTCATCACCCACGGCGAGATGAACAGCAGTGCTCCGAGCACCATCTGCACGTACTCCCCGTAGATCATCGCGGGCATGGCGAGGTCGACGAGTCCGTCGATCGCGATGAGCGCGCCGAGCACGATCATCGTCCACATGGCCGCGTTCGAGGTGTCCACGACGAGCGGAGAGAGCAGCACCAGCACGCCGATAGCCACCTCGGCCCAGTCCTGCCACCTGGTCCACGCCTTGGTCATCTCCACACACCTCCTCCTTCTCGGACACCTTCGATGCTCCTCCTTGGTTGGCCGCCCGGTCAACTCTTCCGAGTGGAATCCCTCACAAGCGCGATTCTGAATCGGTTACTCCTGAGTAACCTCCGGCAACCTGCGACTATCCCTCACTTGGGAAGGAATGCCGCCGTGCAGAAGATCCTTGACGCGATCCTGGCCGACGAGCTGGACGCGATCGGTTCCTTGGACGTTCCGGAGAGCTATCGGGGCGTGACCGTGCACGCGGACGAGGCCGACATGTTCTCGGGCCTCGAGACGCGGGACAAGGACCCGCGCAAGTCGCTGCACGTCGACGAGGTCGCCACGCCCGAGCTCGGCCCGGGCGAGGCTCTGGTCGCCGTCATGGCGTCCGCGATCAACTACAACACCGTGTGGACCTCGATCTTCGAGCCGGTGTCCACGTTCGGGTTCCTGAAGAAGCTGGGCGGCCGCCACGACCTGCCGTACCACGTCGTGGGCTCCGACCTGGCCGGCGTCGTCGTGCGCGTCGGTCCCGGCGTCACCGCGTGGAAGCCGGGCGACCGCGTCGTGGCGCACTGCCTGGACGTGCCGCTGGAGGCGCCGGACGGCCACAACGACACGATGCTCGACCCGCAGCAGCGGATCTGGGGCTTCGAGACGAACTTCGGCGGCCTCGCGGACCTCGCGCTGGTGAAGTCGAACCAGCTGATGCCGATGCCGAAGCACCTCACGTGGGAGGAGGCCGCCTCCCCCGGCCTGGTCAACTCCACCGCGTACCGGCAGCTGGTGTCGGTGAACGGCGGCAACATGAAGCAGGGCGACACGGTCCTGATCTGGGGCGCGTCCGGTGGTCTCGGTTCGTACGCCACGCAGTTCGCGCTGAACGGTGGCGCCACTCCTGTGTGCGTCGTGTCCTCGCCGGAGAAGGCGGAGATCGTTCGTTCCATGGGCGCCGAACTGATCATCGACCGTTCCGCGGAGGGCTACAAGTTCTGGAAGAACGAGCAGGAGCAGGATCCGCGCGAGTGGAAGCGGTTCGGCGCGAAGATCCGCGAGCTGACCGGCGGCGAGGACCCGGACATCGTGTTCGAGCACCCCGGCCGTGAGACGTTCGGCGCGTCGGTGTTCGTGACGCGCAAGGGCGGCAAGATCGTGACGTGCGCGTCGACCTCCGGGTACATGCACCAGTACGACAACCGCTACCTGTGGATGAACCTGAAGTCGATCATCTCCTCGCACTTCGCGAACTACCGCGAGGCGTGGGAGGCGAACCGCTTGATCGCAAAGGGAAAGATCCACCCGACAGTGTCCAAGGTGTACTCAATGGACGAAACGGGCCAGGCGGCTTTCGACGTGCACCGGAATGCCCACCAGGGCAAGGTCGGCGTGCTGTGCCTTGCGCCGGAAGAGGGTCTGGGTGTTCTCGATCACGAGATGCGCGCGAAGCACCTCACAGCTATCAATCGATTCCGGGGTGTGTGACCTTCTGGGGTTACCCGAACGGGTAGCGTGAGGGGCATGGGCCTCGCCGACGACCGTGACCTCGTCCCACTGGGATCCGGCTTCGACATCGTCAAGCGCGGGTACGACCGCGCTCAGGTCGAGGATCATCTCGAACGCCTCGACTCGGACCTGCGGCTGCTCGCCGCGGACCGCGATGCCGCCGTGTCCCAGACGTCCGACCTCGCGCGCCAGCTGGAAGCCGCCCGGCACGAGATGTCCGAGCTGCGCAACCAGGTGGAGCGCCTGTCGCTGCCGCCGACGACGCTGGAGGGGCTCTCCGAGCGCCTCCAGCGCATGCTGCGGCTGGCCCAGGACGAGGCCAACGAGATCAAGGCCCGTGCCGAAGCGGAGGGCGGGCACATCCGCGCCAAGGCGGAAGCCGACGCGGGTGTGCTGCGCCAGCGCTACGAGAAGCTCATCGCCGAGCTCGACGAGCGCCGCGCCCAGATGGAGGCGGAGCACAAGGGCGTCCTGGAAACGGCCCGCGCCGAGGCCGAGAAGATCGTCTCCGAGGCGGAGTCCGCCGCCCGCAAGATCGCCGACGAGTCCGAGAAGCGCCGCGTGACCGTCGAAGAGGACTTCGAGATCGCGATGGCGGCCCGTCGCTCCGAGGCCATGGCGACCCTGGCCACGCAGGAGGCCACGTCCAAGGCCGAGGCGGACCGCCGCGTCCGCGAGGCCGCCGAGGAAGCCGCACGCGTCCGTGCCGCGATCGCTGCCGAGCAGTCCTCGTCGAAGGCGGAAGCCGAACGCCGCGTGCGCGAGGCCACCGAAGAGGCCAACCGCCGCCGCCACGACTCGATCACCGAGGCCACCGCGCGCATCCAGGAGGCGACCGACGAGTCGAACCGCCGCGTGCGCGAGGCGACCGAGGAAGCCAACCGCAGGACCACCGCCGCCACCCAGCGCGTCGACCAGCTCCGCAACCTGCGCAACCGCCTGTCGCACCAGCTGCACAACGTGCGGACGGCGTTGCAGGAGGTCGTGCCGCTGCTCGACCCGGTGGAGGAGGAGAAGGAGCCCGCCGCGGGCGCTCCGGCTCCGGCTGAGGGTGCCGGGCCGGTGCCGGCTCAGGTTCCGGCAGGTCAGGCCGCTCCGGCTGCTCCGGCTGCTCCGGCAGCCCAGGCTCCTGCTGCTCCGGCTTCGGCTGCACCGGCCAAGGCTCCCGCGCAGGCCGCTCCGGCTGCCGCACAGCCCGCGCCTGCGCAGGCCACCCCTGCACCGGGCAAGCAGGCCGAGACACCTCAGGTCGACGGCCCAACGGCCAAGATCACGCGTCCGCAGCCCGCGAAGAAAGCCTGACCGCGCAACGCTCACGCAGGGGTCCCCTCCCAGGGGCCCCTGTTTTCGTTCTCCCCGATGGCAGTGACTCCGGGCGTCGTCCTGATTGCGCATGACGCACCAATACGATTCGCGTGGACACACCACTCATCTTGGGGGAACAGGATGTTCGTGAAATCGCTGGGCACAGAAGGCGCCGAGCTCAGGCCGCTGGAACCCTGGCAGGCAGAAGAGTTCTTCGCGCACATGGAGCGCGGCCGGGAGTTCATCGGGCAGCACATCGGGTTCGCGGACGCCGCGAAGGACCTGGAGAGCGCGCGCCGCCTCCTCCAGGGCTACGCGGACAAGGCGGCCGCCGACACCGGGCGGATCTTCGGGATCTGGCTCGACGACAAGCTGGTCGGCGGCGTGCTGCTGCGGGTGATGGACGTTCCGCAGGGCATGGCCGAGGTCGGGTGCTGGCTGGAACCCGCGGCCACCGGCAGGGGGCTGATCACGCGAGCGGCCAGGATCCTCATCGACTGGGTGATTCGCGCGCGCGGGATGCATCGGGTTGAGTGGCGGGTGTCGTCGAAGAACGCGCCCAGCATCGCGGTCGCCCGGAGGCTTGGCATGACCAAGGACGGGGTACTTCGCTCGAATCACCCGTACCGCGGCGTCCGGCAGGACCTCGAGGTGTGGTCGGTGCTGGCGCCGGAGTGGGAGAGCTGATGGACGATCTGGTGCTGCTGCACGCCTTTCCGCTCGACGCGCGGATGTGGGACGTGCCGGGCGCGCTCACGCCGTCGCTGCGCGGCCAGGGCGAGCCGGACCTCGGCGCGCTCGCGTCCCAGGTCCTCGCCGTGCTCGACGGGCGGAACCTGGACCGCGTCGTGCTCGGCGGCTGCTCGATGGGCGGCTACGTCGCGATGGCGTTGGTCAGGCGAGCGCCGGAACGCGTCAAGGGCCTGGTCTTCGTCGACACCAAGCACACCGCGGACGCCCCGGAAGCGGCGGCGAACCGGCACGCGATGGCCGACCGGGTCGAACGCGAGGGCGTCGGCGAGTGGCTCGTCGAGGCGATGCTGCCGAACCTGCTCGGCCCGGACGCGTCGGACACGGCGCGAGCGTTGGTGCGCACCATGATTCTCGACCAGCGTGCCGAGGACGTGGCGTGGTGGCAGCGCGCCATGGCGAAGCGGCCCGACTCCGCGGACGTGCTGGAGGCGATGGACGTGCCCTCGCTGGTGCTCGTCGGCGAGCACGACAAGCTCACGCCACCCGACGTGGCCGCGAAGCTCGCGGTGACGCTGCGGCACGCGACGAGCGAGCGCGTCGAGAACGCCGGGCACCTGCCGCCCGTCGAGCAGCCGGAGGACTTCCGGCTGCGGCTGGAGCGGTGGCGCAAACAGGTTGGGCTCTAGCTCACCAGCGGCGCGCGGTCGGCCCTCGCCGGCCGCGCGAGTCCCAACAGCCCTGGTGCCAGTGGCGGCGTTCCTCGACCGAACCCGTCTCCTCGGCAGGCCACGCGACGACGTGCGGCGTGCCGGGACGGATCTCGTGGTCGCAACCGGGACAGCGGTAGGTCTTCTGCGCCTGCGCACCCGAGATGGCGCGGACCAGCCAGTCGCCGTCCGGTCCCGACTCCGCACGTGCCCAGCCGGCACCGCCACCGAGTGGGCGCGGGTCTTCTGGCTTGGGGCTGTTACGACGAGGCACGGCCACACGGTAACCGCTCGTAGAATCGGGGCGTGCCGACCTACGAGTTCCGTTGCCGAACCTGTGACGACACCTTCGAGCTGAAGCGCCCGATGAGTGAGTCGTCCGCACCGGCGAGCTGTCCCGACGGCCACGCCGACACGGTGAAGTTGTTGTCCGTGGCCGGGATCAGCGGGACGCAGCAGCAACCCGCTCAGGGTGGCGGCGGCTGCTGTGGCGGAGGCTGCTGCGGATCCTGAGCAGGTACAGCACGCTGCCGACGAGCAGTGCGGCGGCGAGGGGGACGTGCAGGGCCGTGAGGTGGAAGACACCGGCGTACACCTGAGCGGTGATCAGCGCCAGGAAGCCCGCCGCGAACCAGACGGGCCGGACTGACCCGCCTCCCGGCCGCCAGGCGAGAACCGCGGCGACGAGGTGGGCGACCGTGACGACCCACAGCGTGTACGAGCCGGCGCTGTGCAGGACGTGGCCGTGCGGAAGCGTCATCATCAGCCCCGCGGTGATCGACTGGACGAAGATCGCCGCGGTCTGCAGCGCGACGGTGATGTGCAGGAATCTCATGACAGTCCGACGACGCAGCGGCCGGAAATGTGAGGCGGGGGGACATGACTGACGCCGGTGTGCACGTGATCGTGAACGAACGGCGGCAGCTGCTGAACCTCGCCTACCGCCTGCTGGGGTCCCTGGCCGATGCCGAGGACGTGCTGCAGGAGACCTTCGCCCGCTGGTACGGCCTGTCACCGGAGCAGCGGGACGCCATCGCTTCTCCCGGTGCCTGGCTGACGAGGGTGGCCGGCCGCATCTGCCTGGACGTCCTGGGTTCGGCGCGGGTCAGGCGGGAGCGCTACGTCGGTGAGTGGGTCCCGGAGCCGATCCCGGACCCCGCGGAAGGGAGCGACCCGGCCGACCGGGTCACCCTGGACGAGTCGGTCACGATGGCGTTCCTGGTGGTGCTGGAGCAGATGACCCCGGCGGAACGTGTGAGCTTCGTGCTGCACGACGTCTTCCGGTACCCGTTCGGGGAGGTGGCGGAGATCGTGGGCCGCAGCCCTGCGGCGTGCCGGCAGCTCGCCACGTCTGCACGACGGCGCGTCCAGGCGTCGCGGCGCTCGCAGCCTCCCACAGCGGGGCAGGCGGACGTCGTGAAGGACTTCAGGCGGGCCTGGGAAGCCCAGGACATCAAGGCCCTGATCGCCTTGCTGGACCCGTCCGCCGTCATGGTCGCCGACGGTGGCGGCCAGGCGAGCACCGTGCTGAGGCCGGTGGAAGGCGGCGAGCAGATCGCGCGCTACCTCATCGGCATCGCGAAGGTGGCGCCGGACCTGACGATCCTCGGCAGGACGGTCAACGGCGCGCCGGGCCTGGTCGCGACGGTCGGCGGCGTCCCGGTGACGGTGGCGGCGTTCGAGGTGACCGAGGACCGGATCACCAGGATCTGGGCGGTGCGGAACCCCGAGAAGCTGAGGGCCTGGCTCTAGTTGGCGTTCTCCCGCTCGATCATCACCTCGGCGACCTTGCGCCCCTGGTCGCACACGGTGCCGAACTTGCCGGTCGAGTCGATGATGATGATGCCGAGCCCGCCGCCCTCGTAGGGCAGGGCGAGCACGCACGACGGCTCGACCTCCTGCTCGTCCGAGCGGTCGAGGTACGTGACCTTGTGGCCCTTCACGTCCCAGTCACCGGTGGTGCGTTCGATCGTGATGGCCTTGCCCGCGCGGTAGCGGAGGGAGACGCCGACCTCGACGCCGTCGATCTTCGTCGTCCAGCGGCAGGACTCGTCGAACGACGAGTCGTAGGTGTACTGCGTGGGCGGCGTGTCGGCCTTGGCGCCGGGGTAGGGCAGGTCGGTCCACTTGAGCTTCGCGCAGACCGGCGTGACCTGGCCGTCGATCGGTGACGGTTCCGGCTCCTCGGAGGTGCTGGGATCCGTCGAGCTCCCCTGGTCGAACGGGGACGTCACGTCGAGCGGCGCCTGCGCGACCGGACTGCCCTCGACGGTCGCCCTGGCACAGCCGGACGCGAGCACGAGGACAGCCAACAGGAGCACCAGTCGACGCATGACACCACCATGCCAGACGAGACATGGTGCTCCTGTGAGCGGCTCACGAGTAGTCGCGGAATCCCTTGCCGGTCTTGCGGCCGAGGCGGCCCGCGGTGACCAGGTGCTCGAGCAGCGGCGCCGGCGCGAAACCGGGCTCGCGGAACTCGTTGTAGAGCGTCCGCTGGATCGCCAGCGACACGTCCAGACCCACGACGTCCAGCAGCGCGAACGGCCCCATCGGCAGGCCGCAGCCGACCTTCATGGCGTTGTCGATGTCGTCGGCCTCGGCGTAGTGGGCCTCCAGCATCTTCACCGCGTCGTTGAGGTACGGGAAGAGCAGCGCGTTCACGATGAAGCCCGCCACGTCCCCGCAGTGCACCGGGTGCTTGCCGAGGTCGAGGCAGATCTTGCGGGCCGTGGCGACCACGTCGGCACCCGTGGAGATGGTCTCGACGACCTCGACCAGCTTCATGACCTGCGCCGGGTTGAAGAAGTGCAGGCCGACGACGTCCTGCGGACGGCTCGTCGCCGCGGCGACCTCGATGACCGGCAGCGAGGACGTGGTCGTCGCGAGCACCGCGCCGGGCTTGCACACCTCGTCGAGCGCCGCGAAGACCTCCTTCTTGATGCCGATCTCCTCGGCCACGGCCTCCACGACCAGGTCGCAGTCCGCGAGCTCGACGAACTCCACAGCAGGCGTGATCCGCTGCAGAACGGCGTCCCGGTCGGCCTCCGCGAGCTTGCCCTTCGACACCGCGCGGTCCAGCGACTTGCGCACCGCACCGATAGCGGCCTCGGCCTTCTCGAGACTCCGAGCCCGCAGCACGACGTCGTACCCGCGCTTCGCGAACACCTCGGCGATACCGGTCGCCATGGTGCCCGTGCCGATGACACCGACCCGCTGAACCTCACGGGTCTGCGCACCACCGTCCACTTCGGACGGCGTCTGCGCGTCCTTGACGACAACAGGCGAGTCCGGCCCGTCGTAGGTGTAGAAACCGCGCCCGCTCTTCCGCCCGAGCAGCCCCGCCGTGATCATCTGCTTGAGCAGCGGCGCCGGCGAGTGCAGGCGGTTGCGCGACTGGTGGTACATCGTGTCGAGGATTTCGTACGCGGTGTCGAGCCCGATGAGGTCCAACAGCGCCAACGGCCCCATGGGATACCCACAGCCGTAGCGCATGGCCGCGTCGAGATCCTCGCGCGTCGCGTACTTGGACTCGAGCATCTTGACCGCGTGGTTGAGGTACGGGAACAACAACGCGTTGGCGATGAAGCCGGCCCTGTCCCCGATGACGACCGGCGACTTGCCCAGCCGCTCGGCGAACGCGACCACGTCGGTGATGACGTCCGGCTCCGTGACGACCGTGCGCACGACCTCGACGAGCTTCAACACCTGAGTGGGGTTGAAGAAGTGCAGCCCGACGACCTTGCCGGGCCTGCGGGTGTGCACGCCGATCTCGGTGATCGACAGCGACGACGTGTTGGACGCGATGATCGCCTCAGGCGCCAGGATCCCGTCGAGCTCCTTGAGGATGCCGGCCTTGAGCTCGACGTTCTCGGGCACGGCCTCGATGACGAGGTCGCAGCCGTCGAGGGTCTTCAGGTCGAGGCTGGTGGTGACCCTGCCGTGAATCGCGGCCTTCTCGTCCTCGGTCAGCTTCTCGCGCTTGACGGCCCGCGCGGTCGAGTGCTCGAGGTGCCCGAGGCCGCGCTCGACGCCGGCCGCGTCGACTTCCACCACCTTCACCGTGAGCCCGGTGCGCGCGAGTACCTCGACGATGCCCGCGCCCATGGTTCCGAAGCCGACGACTCCGACGGTGTTGATTTCGCGCGCCACTGCAGACCTCCCTGCGGGGTAAAGCGTGGGCTACCAAGGAGTAACTTGCGGGCGACTATGCCACTCCTGACGTGCGGGGCGGCCGTGAGCTTCGCCATCGGGATCGAAACAGTTATCGGTCTAGGAAACGCCTTTGCGGTGAGTTCTGCCTGATGAACCCGTGTGGGGGAGCGGGGAGTTGCGCCATCCGGGTTGAGGACGGGGTGGTTTTCACCCGCTTTGGTGGGGTGCTGGGACTCGGCTGGCCAGACCAACGGACGCGAGACGTGCCCACACACGATCACGTCCGCGGACACAACGGGCTTGTGCCCGGATCCCGAACGCCCGAGGCCGATCACGGACACCAGCCCGCATCTGATCCCGGTGTCGTCGCAGGCCTACCGGCCTGCCGCCATCCAGTACCTCCCGAGCTTCCCCACCTCCGCCGCTTCTACGCCCAGCCTCACGCCACGCCCGCATCTCCGCACGCCACGCCCGCGTCTCCGCACGCCTCACCGCGCCCCGGCAAGCGTCCACGCCATGGCGCCGCTCGAACCGGCAATTAGTCGTCGAACCCCCTCTCCGCCAGCTCCTCGATGCGCCGCACCGCCTCCCCCGCGTCCTTGCCCGTCGCCACGACGGTGATCGACTTGCCGCCCGGCGCGCTCAGGCCCATGAGCGCCAGGACGCTGGCCGCGTTCGCCTCCTCGTCGCCGTAGCGGACGACCACGTCGGCGTCGAGTTCGGCGACGGTTCGGGCCAGCAGGGCTGCTGGGCGGGCGTGCAGGCCCACCTCGTTGGTCAGGAGCACCTCTGCCGTCACGGCGTCGGGTACCACGTGCAGGGCGGGGCGGGTGGGGGCGGCCGCCGGGGTTTCGCCTGAGGCGCCTTCGGCTGCTGCGGCCACGTCGGAGAGTGAGGCGCCGCCTTGGGCGGCTACGGAGGCGGCCACCGCGCCCTCTACGAGTGGGGCGTCCACCACGGCGTAGCGGGACGGGTCGTCTGCCGATTCGACGGCCATCTCCGCTGTCATCTTGGCGCTGCCGAGGTCGTAGAGGACCACCACGCCGTTGCCGGAGTCGGCGTCTGCCAGGGCCTCCACCACCGCGCCGTAGTCGGTGCCCAGGCCGCCCTCCTCGGTGCCGCCCACCGGGAGCACAGCCACGTCCGGGGCCATCTGGGCGGCCAGTTCGGCGACGCCGTTGGCGAGCATGTCGCTGTGGGAGACGACCACCAGGCCCACCCGGCCCGGTTCCGACGCTGCCGTCACGTCGCCGCTCCCTCGCCCCGTGCCGCGTCCGCGAAGGCGCGCAGCAGCAACTCCGTCGACCTCGCGCCCGGATCCAGGTGGCCGGCGCTGCGCTCGCCGAGGTACGACGCGCGGCCCTTGCGCGCCACCATCGGGATGGTCGACTCGGCGCCCTCGGCTGCCGCGTCCGCCGCCGCGGACAGCACTGCCGCCACCGAACCGTTCACCGACGAGGCCGCGGCCACGGCCGGGGTCAGGGCGTCCACCATCGTCTTGTCGCCCACCACGGCCTTGCCGCGCGCCACCACGCCGTCCAGGGCCGCCTGCAACGCGCGCGCCACCGCCTCGCAGTCGAGCTCGGCCGCGTCCCCCACCGCGGCCGACGCGCGCAGGAAGGCCGTGCCGTACAACGGGCCCGCCGCGCCGCCCACCGTCGAGATCAGCGTGGTGGCGACCATCTTCAGCACCTTGCCGGGAGTCGTGAGGTCCTCACCGTCCAAACGCGACAGCAGCGCGGTGAAGCCGCGCTTCATGTTCTCGCCGTGGTCCGCGTCGCCGATCGCCTGGTCCAGGCGCACCAGCTCGTCGCGGTGTTCCCGCACCACCGCGGTCGCGGCTCGCAGGGCCGCCACGACGTCCGCCGCCGTGCACCCCACCTCAGACTCCCCACCGCAGCGCGGGCGTGTGCACCGGTGCGTCCCACAGCTCGACCATCTCGTCGTCCAGCCGGAGCAACGTCAGACTCATCCCCTGCATCTCCAGGCTCGTGATGTACGGGCCGACGAGCCTGCGTTCCACCGTGATCCCCCGATCGGCCAGCAACTGCTCCGCGATGCCGTGCGCCAGGTACAGCTCGATCAACGGGGTTCCGCCCATCGAGTTCGTGAACAACAGCACCCGGTCACCAGCCTCGAAAGGCAGGTCCTCCACGATCGGGGTGAGCAGCGCCGACACCATCTCCGACGCCGTCCCCACCGGAACGCGCTGGCGGCCGGGCTCGCCGTGGATGCCGATGCCGATCTCCATCTCGTCGTCGGCGAGCTCGAACGAGGGCGAACCCACGTGCGGCACCGTGCACGACGTGAGCGCCAAACCCATCGACCGCACCGAGGCGATCACCCGCTCGGACAGTGCCACGCACGCCGCCAGATCGTCACCGCGCTCCGCCGCCGCGCCCACGATCTTCTCCAGCAGCACCGTGCCGCCCACACCGCGACGACCCGCTGTGTACAGCGAGTCCTTCACCGCCACGTCGTCGTCGATCACGACGCTGCGCACCTCGGACTCCGCCAGCTCACCGGCGGTCTCGAAGTTCAGCACGTCGCCCGTGTAGTTCTTCACGATCAGCAACGCGCCCACACCGCCGTCGCACCGGGACACCGCGTCGAGCACCTGGTCCGGCGTCGGCGACGTGAAGACCGCGCCGGGACAGGCCGCGTCGAGCATGCCGCGGCCGACGAACCCGCCGTGCAACGGTTCGTGGCCCGACCCTCCACCGGAGATGATCGCGACCTTGCCCCGCACCGGCGCGTCCGCACGCACCACCACGGCGGGGTCGTAGTGCACGGAGAGCAGATCGGGATGGGCAGCCTGCATGCCCCGCAGCGCGTCCTGCACCACGGTTTCCGGATCATTGATGATCTTCTTCATCGAAGGACCTCCCGATCGGCGGTGACCGTGTTCCTTCTTACTCCGGGGGTCTGACACTCGGAACGGGCAAACGTCCCCGCTATCGTTAGCCTGCCCTAAGAAAAGCAGGTCAACATCACTGCCAGTAGTGGAGGAACCACGTCGTGTCGAAGAGAGCAGCGCTGCTCGTCGCGGTCGCCCTGACCCTCACCGCGTGCTCCCAGAGCACGCCGGACAAGCCCACGGTCGCCCAGGGCGGCGCGGACTTCGGCAAGGCCACGCAGCTGAGCAACGGCTTCGGCACCACGGCCGAGCCGGGCGAGTTCCCCCGCACGATCAAGCACGCGATGGGCGAGACGAAGCTCGAGAAGAAACCCGAACGGGTGATCGTGCTCGACACCGGCGAGCTCGACAACGTCGTCGCGCTGGGCATCAAGCCCGTCGGTATCGCCTACACCGACGGCTCGCCCACCATGCCGTCCTACATCGGCGACAAGGGCGGCACCCCGGAGAACGTCGGCACGATCAACAACCTCAACCTCGAGGCGATCACCAAGCTGAACCCGGACCTCATCCTGGGCTCGCAGCTGCGCGCGGAAGCCCTCTACCCGAAGCTGTCCGCGATCGCGCCGACCGTCTTCAGCGTGCGCCCCGGCTACGTGTGGAAGGAGAACTTCCTCCTCAACGCCGCCGCGCTCGACCGCCAGGCCGACGCCGCGAAGATGCTCGAGGACTACACGAACAAGGCCACCGAAACCGGCACCGCGATCGAGAAGAAGCTCGGCGTGCGCCCGACCGTCACGGCACTGCGCTTCATGCCGGGCAAGATCCGCCTGTACGCCAAGAAGTCCTTCATCGGCACGATCCTGATCGACGCCAAGATCCCGCAGCCGACCCCGTCCCAGGTGGACGACCTGGCCGCCGAGGTGAGCGCGGAGCAGATCGGCAAGGCCGACGCCGACTTCATCGTCTACTCCACCTACGGCGACCCGGCCAAGACCGCGCAGGGCTCCGTCGTCGGCGGTCCGCTGTGGACCGGCCTGAACGCCGTCAAGGCGGGCAAGGCCAAGCCCGTGCTCGACGAGACCTACTTCCTCGGCCTCGGCGTGCTCGCCGCGAACGTGGTCCTCGACGACCTCAAGAAGCAGCTGGGCGCCTAGCAGCTGACGATGAACGGCGCATTTGACCACCTCACGTGGACAAATGCGCCGTTCATCGTTCAGCGTCCGAAGAGCATCCGGGCAAGGCGCAGCATCTGCTTGCCCGCCATGGAAGACCGGTCGAACGTCGCCATGTCGATCAGCGACGCGAACTTCTTCTTCGTGACGGCCTTGGCGTAGGCGAACTCGCGCAGCCCGTCCTCGCCGTGGATCCGCCCGAACCCGGAGTCGCCGACACCACCGAACGGCAGCCCCGCGATCGCCGCGTAGGTCAGCACCGAGTTGACCGACACCATGCCGACGCGGAGCTCGGAAGCCAGTTCCTCACCGCGCGACTTGGAGAAGACGGCCGCGCCCAGCCCGTACTTCGACTGGTTCGCGAGCCGCACACCCTCCAGCGCGTTCGGCACGCGGTTGATCACCACGGTCGGCCCGAAGGTCTCCTCGGTGATCGCCAGCGAGTCCTCGGGAACATCCGTCAGCACCACGGGTTCCACGTACGGCGGCCTGATCGACTCCGGCCCGCCGACCAGCGCCTTGCCACCGCGGTCGATCGCGTCCTGCACGTGCTCGCGGATGATCTCCACCTGCGCCGGCATCGTGATCGGCCCGAGGTTCGCGTTCGGCTCGCCACCCGGCTTGAGCTTGCGCGCCCTCTTCACGACGATCTCGGTGAACTCGTCGGCGACTTCCTCCGCGACGTAGATCCGCTCCACGCCCGCGCACGTCTGGCCCGCGTTCGACACGGCGCCCCAGATCGCTGCCTCGGCGGCAGCGTGCAGGTCGGCGTCCGCGTCGACGATCAGCGCGTCCTTGCCACCGCACTCGACCAGCACCGGCGTCAGCGTCGCGGCGGCCGAGGCCATGACCTTCTTACCGGTCCGCGTGGAGCCGGTGAAAGCGATCTTGTCGACACCCGCCGCGCACAGCGCCGCGCCCGTCTCACCGAAGCCCGTGACGACCTGGAACACCGGGTACTCCGGCACCGCCTCGGTGAACGTCGACGCGAGGAACGTGCCGACGCCCGGCGTGAACTCCGACGGCTTGAACACCACGGCGTTGCCGGCCGACAGCGCGTACGAGATCGACCCCATCGGCGTGTGCGCGGGGTAGTTCCACGGCCCGATGACGCCGATAACGCCCAACGGCCGGTACTCCAGCGTCGCGCTGTGGTTGAACATCAGCATGCCCGAGGACACCCGGCGCTTGCCGAGCACGCGCCCGGCGTGGCGCGCGGCCCAGTGCAGGTGGTCCATGACGAGCGCGACCTCGACGCGGGAGTCGTCGGCGGGCTTGCCGGTCTCCGAGCTGATCAGCGCGATGAACTCGTCCGAGCGCTGCGAGAGGATCTTGCGCCACGCGTCGAGCTTGGTCTTGCGGCCCTCGAAGCCCAGACCCGCCCACCACGCGGCGGCCTCGCGTGCCGACGACACGGCGTCCTCGACCTCTGCGGCCGTGTGGATCGGGTGGTGCGCGACGACCTCACCCGTGCGCGGGTCCAGTGATGCGAACCGCCGCTGCTCGCCATCGGCCGACAGCGCGCTGTCCGAAGCGGTCTGCGTCATGGGGCCCTCCAGGTACTCGCCAGTAACTACGACACTAACGCGTACTCCACCAAGTTTCAGCCCCCGCCTGGCCCCGTCAGGCGGCGGGGAGGCTGGGAAGCACTGCCTTCGCGAAGGTCTGGGCCGCCTGGCAGCGGTCGAGCTCCTTCTCCTTCGACGCCGCCACCGTGAACTCGGCGATCTCACCGGCGTCGCTGCTGTCCTTCGTGCGCACCACGATCAGCTCGCAGGTCGGGAACGAGTTGTCCTTGAACGCCTGGTAGCCCTTGACGCCGCCGAGGTCCACCTCGACGGACTTGCTGTCGAACTTGCCGTCCTTCGGGATGCGCGTCGTCCTGAACTCGAGCTGCATCTGCGCGCTCTGGCCGCTCCACGAGCACTGGTGCAGACCGAAGGGCGTGCTCCGCGGCGAGGCACCGAGCACGGGCGCGAGCGTCGCCTTGTCCACGATCGTGCAGGGGTCGACCTCGACCGGCGAACCCTTGGGCGGACTGTACTTCTGCGGGTTGCCCTTGAGCTTGCGCACCGCGCCCTCGAGCACCTTGCGCCCCGGCTCGCACGGGTCGGCGGCGCCCTCTCCTGCGCTGACCTGGATGCGCACGGCCTGTGCCGGGTTCTCCTGCGTCACGGCGGTGATGAAGCACGAGCTGCTCAGCTTCTGCTCACCGCTCTTCAGACCCGCGAGCTGCTTGGTCGCGTTCTTCACCTCGCTGGACGACAACGTGTAGCCGATGTCCAGCGTGATGGCGAGCGTCTTGCCCGCCTTGTCCTTCATGTAGTTCGAGCAGCGCGTGTACGAGCTGCTCGAGTACTTCGACGGCGTGCCGACCGTCTGCAGCAGCTCCTTCTCGATCAACGCGCACGGGTTGATCAGCCGCAGCCGTTCCGACGCGAACGCCGGGTCGACCGGCTTGTTCGGTTGCGCCGACGGCTTGACCGACGGATCGGTCGAGCTCGCGTCCGCGCCCGCCTGCACGGTGCGGCGCGGCGAGTTGGTCTTGGCAAGACCGGGACCGGTGGAGCAACCGGCCATCAGCAACGCGGCGGCGGCGACCACGGCGGTGGCACGAAAACGAGGCACGACGTGCACGGTAGCGACCTTCGCGCGCGCTCGTGGGCAGTACCCCGAGTTCCCTCGTGGCACATGTCACGCAGCGCTACGGGAACGATTCAGAAGATCAACGCGATGTACCTGGTGAAGACCCCGAGAAGAAGGAGAGACGTGCGCAACCGAATTCGCCGCGCATTCAACTGGCTCGACGCGTGGACGATCGAGGCCTTCAACCCCGTTTACCCAGGTCGTCCGCAGTCGTAGTCGCCGTCTTGGCGAACTGGGGCCGCAACGTCGCCCACGCGGCGAACGCCGCCGCCAGCACCACCATGGCTACGCCGGCCCACAGGTTGATGTTGACCCCCTCGGCCTTCTTCAGGTCGTCGTCGGACGTGAATCCGAGACCGACGACGACCAGTACGACGCCGTACAGGCCGAAGAGGAAAGCGATGATCAGTCGCAGGTCGAACAACCTCATGACGGCCTCCCTCAGCCGAAGATGACGTAGAGAACGGTCGTCAGCGCCAGCACTCCGCCGCCGAGCAGGGCGGGCGAGCGGTACCAGCCCGCGTCCTCGCCGGTGGTGGAGTGCGACCTGTCCTTCTTGGGCGTCAGGCTGTAGACCAGCCCGACGAGCTCGCTGTCCGGTTTCGGCCGGGTGACCAGGCTGACGCCGACCGAGACGACGACGTCCACGACGAACGCGAGACCCGCGCCGAGGAAGCTGGCGCCCTGACCGGGCAGTTCCAGCCACTTGATGCCGAACGACGGCTCCGAGATCGCGTAGATGAACATCGCGGTGAACGTGCCCGCGAGCAGACCGACCCAACCGGCCGTCGGCGTCATCCGCTTCCAGAACATGCCGACGATGAACGTCGCGAACAACGGCGCGTTGAAGAACGAGAACAACGCCTGGATGTAGTCCATGATGTTGGACCCGCCGAGCGCCGCCGCGATGAACGCCGTGCCGATCGCCAACACACACGCACCGACCGTCGCCAGACGCCCCACCCTCAGGTAGTACTCGTCAGGCCGGTCCTTCTTCACGTAGTCCTGCCACAGGTCGTATGTGAAGACGGTGTTGAACGAGCTGACGTTCGCCGCTACACCGGCCATGAAGCTCGCCAGCAGACCGGTGATCGCGATGCCGAGGATGCCGTTGGGCAGAAGGTCGCGCATCAGCAGTGGCAGCACGTTGTTGTAGACGACGCCACTGCTCGTGTCACCAGACTTGAGCTGTGCCATCTCCGGCACGATCACCGCGGCGATGATGCCCGGGATGATGATGATCGCGGGGATGAGCGCCTTCGGGTACGCACCGATGATCGGCGTCCTCTTGGCCGCGGACATCGACTTCGCACTCATCGCGCGCTGCACTTCGGCGAAGTTCGTCGTCCAGTAGCCGAACGACAGCACGAAGCCAAGACCGAACACCAACCCGATGACACTCCACACCGGATTGTCGATTCCGGTGAGTTCTGTCGCGGGCCACGCGCTGAGCTGTTCCTTGTCGGTGACCTTCTCGACCAGCCCCTGCCAGCCCCCGACCTTGATCAGCCCGACGATCGTGAGCGGCGCCAGCGCGGCCACGATGACGAAGAACTGCAGCACCTCGTTGTAGATGGCGGCACTGAGACCACCCAACGTCGTGTAGGCGAGCACCACCAGCGCCGCGACCACGATCGACACCGGCAGCGGCCACCCGAGCAGCGCGTCGATGATCACCGCCAGCGCGAACAGGTTGATGCCGGCGATCAGGATCTGCGCGACGGCGAAGCTGATGGCGTTGACCAGGTGAGCGGGCTTGCCGAACCGCCGGCGCATGAACTCGGGAACACTGCGCACCTTGGAGCCGTAGTAGAACGGCATCATCACGAGACCGAGGAACACCATCGCGGGGATGGCGCCGATCCAGTAGTAGTGCACCGTCGCCATGCCGTACTGCGCACCGTTGGCCGTCATGCCCATGAGTTCGAGCGCACCGAGGTTCGCGCTGATGAACGCGAGTCCGGTGACCCACGCCGGCAGCGACCGCCCGGACAGCAGGAAGTCGAGGCTGGAGGAGACGGATCGTCGCGCCATCACGCCGATGCCGAGCACCACCACGAAGTAGATGACGAGCAACGCGTAGTCGATCGGTCCCGCGTCGAGCCGCAGGTCCGCCTCGGCCAACACCGACACCGCCCACCTCCCAGACTTCCACAAAGTCGAACATCACCGACCAGGAGGGAACGTTACTCCAGGTGCGTGGGGTCTTACCCCGTGTGCGTGATCACCAAACCACGGTGTGATGTGGGGCGCTCAATGAAGTCCGGCGCTGGGGCTACACGCCGACGAGAACGAACGGCTCGGCCACCTTCGCGCCGTCCTCACGCACCATCTCGAAGACGAGGGTTCTCGCGGGTGCGGCGGACGCCGCCCGCCCCACGTCGTCGAAAACCGGTGCGATGAACGGGATCCGGAGAACGCCCTCCGAGTCGGCGCGCATCTCCGCGCCGGGGCGCAGCACCTGGCCCTGTCTGTCCGTGATCGCGTAGCGGACGCGCTCGTCCGCCGCGAACCCGACACCCAGGACGACGGCGGACGAACCTTCTTCGACCACCCCGCTGCTGGTGATCGGTGCGATCTGGACGATCGGCGGGAACTTGATGTCCTTGATGGCCCACGCGCCCGCGAGCGTCGAGACCACCATGCCGACAACCGCGGCACCGAGCGCCACACGCGGGGTGACGAACACCTCACGGCCTCGGTCGACCACCTGCACGGCGGTGTCGACGAGCCGGTGGTCGACGGACGTCAGCTTGGGCCTACCGCTCGTCAGCACTTGGACCACGAGCTCGGACTTGCGCGGCAGCAGGTCCGGCCCGAGCGCGACCGCGGTGCCGTTCACCGAGCACCTGACGTCGACGAAGCCGGACTTCCCGCCGTAGCAGGACTTGATGACCTCGATCACAGGTACACCGAGGTCGATCACCACGGGCCGGCCCTGGTCGAAGTGGTCGCTGGTCACCGCGTGCCGGCCGGCGTTGTTCACGGTCACGGAGACGATGTGCGGGTCGACCAGCTTCTGGCCGCCGCGGGTGACCTCGACCCCGGTCATCTCGTGCGAGGCGTTCGACAGCATGGAGACGACCGACTGCTCGGTCACGGTCAGGCGCCGTCTCGGAGGAAACAGCGCACGCCAGGCGAAAAATGCTCCAGCCAGTGCGACGAGAACGCCCAACGCCGCCACTGACAGCGTGGCCGCGTTGAACGGCACTCCTTCGAACACGCTCAGCCTGTCGCCGAGTCCGTCTGGACTGTTACGGCACGAAAAACCACCTGCGGCGGCGCTTCCGACCACCGACACTGACCCGGTGACCTACCAGACGACCTGGGTGTGCCCGTTGTGCCGCACGGTGACGATCAACGGCACGCCCGGCAACGCCGAGATCTGTGACATGTGTCGACTGCGACCGGACTGGGAAGCGCTGCCGCAGGCCGTGCGGGACGAGGTCGGCGCGATGATCGACTCGAAGAGCGCCGTCCCGGCCGGCTACCTGCTGGCGGAACTCGACGGCCATCAGCGCCCCACCATGGAGTACATGAAGTTGGCCTTCTACGGCAGCAGGGCGCGGAGGAGAACCTGCTCCTGCGCGGAGGTCGACCACGGGTACGTGAGCTGGTCGTGCCCGTCCTGCGGCCGGCCGCTTCTGGGCTGCGACGAGACCCGCGGCGAGATCTGCGCGCCCTGCGGCTCAGGACCGAGCTGGGAAGCGCTGCCGCAGGCCGTCCGGGACGAGGTCGGCGCGATGGCCGACGCGGGCGACGTGAACAACGCGATCCACCGGTTGCGGGACCTCGACCACAACCGGCTCGACTCGTGGACCTACACGCTGATGGTGGCCTATCAGAACAGCCGGAACTCGTCCGGCTCGATCCCGCGCAACGCGTCGTAGTCCAGCACCACGCACCGGATCCCGCGGTCCTCGGCCAGCGTCCGCGCCTGCGGCTTGATCTGCTGCGCCGCGAACACGCCCTGCACCGGCGCCAGCAACGGGTCCCGGTTCAGCAGTTCGAGGTACCGGGTCAGCTGCTCCACGCCGTCGATCTCGCCGCGGCGCTTGATCTCCACCGCGACGGACCCGCCGGCGGCGTCGCGGCACATCAGATCCACCGGGCCGATGGCGGTCGGGAACTCGCGGCGCACCAGCGTCCAGCCGTCGCCCAGGGTCGTGACGTGTTCGGCGAGGAGCTTCTGCAGGTCGGCTTCCACGCCGTCCTTCTGCAGGCCGGGCTCCGGGCCGAGCTCGTGCTTGGAGTCGTGCAGCACCTCTTCGAGGGTGATGATCAGCTTCTCCCCCGCCTTGTTCTGCACGGTCCAGATGTCCGGGTCCTCGATCAGCCAGCAGGGCGGGCTCATCCAGTTCAACGGCTTGTACGCGCGGTCGTCGGAGTGGATCGACACCGAGCCGTCGGCCTTGATCAGCAGCAGGCGCTGAGCCATGGGCAGATGGGCGGTGAGTCGTCCTACGTAGTCGACCTGGCAGCGAGCGATGACGAGACGCACCGCGACAGGCTACGGGGTGTGTCCAGAATCCGGACGTTAGGTACGGTCCGTGCCGTGGAAAGCCTCGGCACCCGTCAGGTGTACGCAAACCCGTGGATGACCGTCCGCGAGGACGAGATCCGGCGCGCGGACGGTTCGAGCGGCATTTACGGCGTGGTCGACAAGCCCGACTTCGCGCTGGTCATCCCGCTCGACGGCGAGCGCGTGCGGCTCGTCGAGCAGTTCCGCTACCCGCTCGGGTTGCGGCGCTGGGAGTTTCCCCAGGGCACCGCGCCCGACCGCGCCGACGCCGACCCGCTGGAGCTGGCCACGCGCGAGCTCCGCGAGGAGACGGGGCTGCGGGCCGGTAAGATGATCGAGCTCGGTGTGCTCGACGTCGCGCCGGGCATGTCGTCGCAGCGCGGGCGCGTGTTCCTCGCCACCCAGCTCACCGAGGGCTTCCACGAGCGGGAACACGAGGAGCAGGACATGCGCTCGGCCTGGTTCCCCCGCGCCGACTTCGAGACGATGATCTCGAAGGGCGAGATCACCGACGCCCAGTCGATCGCCGCCTACACGCTCCTGCTCCTGCACGAGCACTCCCAGCCCTAGCCCTGGAACGCCGCCCGGTAGGCGTGCGGTGAGGTGCCGGCGATCCGCTTGAACCTGTCGCGGAACGCCGTGGCCGAGCCGAAGCCCACCCGGCTCGCGATCAGCTCGACCGGATCCCTCGTCGTCTCCAGCAGGTGCTGGGCCTGACGGACCCGCGCCCGGTGCAGCCACTGCAACGGGGTCGTGCCGGTCTGCTCGCGGAACCGCCGGTTCAACGTCCGCGTGCTCATGCCCGCGTGCTTCGCCAGGTCGTCCAGCGTCAGGTCGCGCACGGCGTTGGTCTCCATCCACCGCAGCAGGGGTTCGAGCTGAGAACCTTGCGGCGCAACGGGCGGTGTGACGATGAACTGCGCCTGTCCGCCTTCTCTCTCGAGGGGCATCACGGCGTACCGTGCCGCATCGGCCGCCACCGCGGACCCGTGATCACGCCGAATCATGTGCAGGCACAGGTCGAGGCCCGCCGCGGCACCCGCGGACGTGAGGAACTGGCCGTTGTCGACGTAGAGCACGTCCGGGTCGACCTCCAGGGCGGGGAACCGCGCCGCCAGCTCCTCGGCCGCACGCCAGTGCGTGGTCACCCGCAACCCGTCCAGCAACCCGGTGGCCGCGAACACGAACGCGCCCGAGCAGATCGACGCGATCCGCGTTCCCCGAGCGGCGGCCTGCCGGAGCGCCTCGACCAACGGCCCGGGAACCACCAGGGCCGGGTCGTGGCCGGGCAGCACGATCGTGTCCACCTCGGCCAGCAAACCCAGGCCGTGCGGCACTTTCAGCTCGAACGCGCCCGCGTCGACCGTCCTCTTCGGACCGCAGACGCGCACCCGGTACCGGCCGGTCCAGTTGAACGCGTCGACAGGCGTCGCGAAGTCGAACGGGACAACGCTGTCCATCACCACCACTGCCACCTCGTGCACGTCCACCACCGTAGCTGGCGAGAATCCGTTGGAACATGGCATTCCAGCCAGTTCTCCGTCGGCGCGAGCACTCCTACCGTCTTGATCGTGAGCAAGCTCTTCCTGTCGCTGCACGTCCTCGCCGCCATCATCGCCGTCGGCCCGGTGACGGTGGCCGCCAGCGCGTTCCCGAAAGCCGTCACGAACGACGGCAACCCCGAGCTCCTGCACCGGATCTGCCGCGTCTACGCCCTGGTCGGCGTCTCCGTGCCGGTCTTCGGGTTCGCGACGGCCGGCGTGATGGGCGTGACCGGTCACCCGTGGGTGATCATCTCGATCGCGCTCACCACCGCCGCCGCGTTCGTGCTGGCCCTCAAGGTCATCCCCGGTCAGGAGAAGGCGTTGAGGACCAAGGACGTCAAGCACCTGGCCGTGTACACGGGCGTCTTCAACCTGTTGTGGGCGACGGTGACCGTGCTGATGATCCTCAGGCCGGGCTCGACGACCGGCGCCTAACGTTGCGCGGTCGGCCGCACCACGATCTCGTTGACGTCGACGGATTCGGGCTGCGAGATCGCGTACGCGATGGCGTCACCGATCGCCGACGCGGGGATCGCGACCTTGCGGAAGTCCTCCATCATCGACGCCGAGAACTCCTCGGTGATGGTGTCCGCGAGCTCTGACTCCGTGACACCGGGCGAGATCACGGTGACGCGCAGGTTCTCGCTCTCCTGCCGCAACCCCTCGGACAACGCCCACACGGCGTACTTCGTCGCGCAGTAGACAGCCGCCGTGGGCATGACCATGTGCGCGGCGATCGACGCGACGTTCACGACGTGCCCGCCGTCGGTGAACCTGGGCAGCACCGCGCCGATGCCGTTCAGCACGCCCTTGATGTTCACGTCCACCATGCGGTCCCACTCGTCGAGCTTCAGAGAACTCATGAGGGACAACGGCATCACGCCCGCGTTGTTCACCAGCACGTCGACACGTCCGTACCGCTCGACCGCAGCGTCCACAAAGGACTGGAAGGATTCACGAGAGGTCACGTCCAACGGCGCGTACGCACCGCCGATCTCGTCCGCCAGCGCCGCCAGCCGGTCCTCCCGGCGCGCCCCGAGGAACACCTGGTGTCCGGCCGCGGCCAGCACACGTGCCGTCGCCTCACCGATACCGCTGGAAGCTCCACTGATCAACACAACTTTGCTCATGGCCACAACGATCGACAGGAGAACCACCGCCAACCAGGACACCTTCTGCCTAGGTGTGCCACACCCGGGCAAAGTGCTGAACGGACGAATAACCTCGAAGACGTGCTCGGCGAGTTCCTGAAAGCCCACCGCGCCCGCGTCAACCCCCAGGACGCGGGCCTGCCCAGCCACACCCAGCGCAAGGTCAAGGGCCTGCGCAGGGAAGAGGTCGCGGTCCTGGCCGGCGTGAGCGCCGACTACTACGCCCGCCTCGAACAGGGCCGCGAGACCAACCCGTCGGCGCAGGTCCTCGACGCCCTCAGCCGGGCGCTCCGGCTCGACTCCGACGCGCGAGCCCACCTGCACCGGCTGGCGGGAGTGGTCGCGGAGGAAGGTCACGCGCCTGACAAAGTCAGCCCGGAGCTGCTGCGGCTCATCAGCGGCATGCACGACATGCCGGCGTTCGTGATGAACTCCCTGCTCGACATCCTCGCCACGAACGCGCTGGCAGAAGCCCTGTACGAGCCGTTCACGCCTGCCGACAACGCCGCCAGGATGACGTTCCTCGACCCGGTCGCGACGAGCTTCTACCCGCGCTGGCACTGGGTCGCGCAGAGCACCGTCGCGCACCTGAGGGGAACCGCGGACCCGAAGTCGCAACGCCTCAAGCAGATGGTGGCCGAGCTCAACCAGCACCCGGTGTTCAAGGAGCTCTGGGAACAGCACGAGGTGCGCGGGAAGACCCAGGACGCCAAGGAGTTCGTGCATCCCGCGGTCGGCCCGCTCAAGCTCGACTACCACTCGTTCGACGTGCGGGAAGCGCCCGGTCAGTTCCTGGTGATCTACCAGGCCGAGCCCGGCCCGAACGCGGACGCGCTGAAGCTCCTCGCGACTAGTCGGGCCACACGGGCGGCCGCTTCTCCAGGAACGACGCCCGCCCCTCTTTGGCTGACGGGGACTGCGAAGTCTCGGCCATGACGGCCAGCGCGATCTCGTACGCGTCGGCCTCTGGCCGGTCCAGCTGCGCGTAGACGGCCAGCTTGCCCGCTGCCTTGGACGCCCGGCTGCCCCGCGTCGCCCGCGCCAGCAACGCGTCGACCTCGGCGTCCAGCTCGTCGGCGGGCACGGCCTTGTTGATCAGGCCCCACTCCACCGCCGTCGCCGCGTCCACGACGTCGCCCGTGAGCGCCATCTCCATCAACCGCTTGCGCCCGATCGACCGCGCCACCGGCACCGCGGGCGTGTGGCAGAACCACCCGGCCTTCCCGCCGGGCAGCGCGAACCCCGCGTCCAGCGACGCCACCGCGAGGTCGCACGACGCCACCAGCTGGCACCCGGCCGCCGTCGCCAGCCCCTGAACCCGCGCGATCACGACCTGCGGCACGGACTGGATGGTCTTCATCAGCATCGTGCACAGCTCCAGCAGCAGCCGCACGCCTTCCCTGTCACGTGCGTGCACGTCCGCGAAGTCGTGGCCCGCGCTGAAAACCGGCCCCTCGGCGGCGAGCACGATGCCCGCCGCGTCCGAGGTGCCCGCCTCGCGGAACGCCTCCAGCAACTCCGTCAGGTGCTCGGCGGACAACGCATTGCGCTTCGCCGCACGGTTCATCGTGATCCGAACTACCGAACCCTCACGCGCAACGTCGACCATGCCGTGAATCTAGGCTTCTACGGCAGAGAACGCACCTCACGGATCACGGTGACGATCTCGTCCATGATCTCGGTCAGCTCGTAGTCCTTCGGCGTGAAGACCCGCGCCACGCCCCGGTCGCGCAGCTTCGCCGCGTCGTCCGGCGGGATGATGCCGCCGACGATCACCGGGATGTCCCCGGCACCGGCCGCCCGCAGTCCGTCGACCACCGCCGGCACGACCTCCAGGTGCGATCCGGACAGGATCGACAGGCCCACGACGTGCACGTCCTCCTGCACGGCCGCGGCCACGATCTGCGACGGTGTGAGGCGAATGCCCTGGTAGACGACCTCGAAACCGACGTCGCGAGCACGCACGGCGACCTGCTCGGCGCCGTTGGAGTGACCGTCGAGCCCCGGCTTGCCGACCAGCATGCGCAGCCGCTCGCCGATCTCCTCGCCGGTCGCGCGGACCCGGTCGCGCACGCGCGCGATCTCCGAACCGGCCTCGCCCGACGCCGAAGCGCCGGAAACACCCGTCGGCGCACGGTATTCGCCGAACGTCTCACGCAACGCCTGCGACCACTCACCGGTCGTCACGCCTGCGCGCGCACACGCCAGCGTCACCTCGACGAGGTTCTGGTCGGTCTTCGCGGCCTCGCGCAGCGCGTCCAGAGCCTCGGCCACAGCGGCGTTGTCGCGGTTGGCGCGCCACTGCTGGATCGCCTCGACCGCGTGCATCTCGACGATCGGGTCGATGGTCTCGATCGCGTTCGCGCCCTCCGCCTGCAACGGCGACGGCTCGGTCGTGTCGAACTTGTTGACACCGACCACGATCTCCTCACCGGACTCGACGCGACGGCGCCGGTCGGCGAGCGAGGAAACCAGCTGCGACTTCATGTAGCCGGACTCGACGGCCGCGACGGCACCGCCCATCGCCTGCACCCGGTCGATCTCCTCGCGCGCACCGGCGAGGATCTCGTTGACCTTCGCCTCGATGACCGGCGAGCCGTCGAAGATGTCGTCGTACTCGAGAAGATCCGTCTCGTACGCGAGGACCTGCTGCATGCGCAACGCCCACTGCTGGTCCCACGGGCGTGGCAGGCCGAGCGCCTCGTTCCACGCCGGCAGCTGGATCGCGCGCGCACGGGCGTTGCGGGACAACGACACCGCGAGCATTTCCAGCACGATGCGCTGAACGTTGTTCTCCGGCTGTGCTTCCGTCAGTCCCAGCGAGTTGACCTGCACGCCGTAACGGAACCGGCGGTGCTTCGGGTTCTCCACGCCGTAGCGCTCGCGCGTGATCTCGTCCCACAGCTGGGCGAACGCGCGCATCTTGCACATCTCCTCGATGAACCGCACACCGGCGTTCACGAAGAAGGAGATGCGGGCGACGACGTCACCGAACTTCTCCTGCGGCACCTGACCCGAGTCGCGCACCGAGTCGAGGACGGCGATCGCGGTGCACATCGCGTACGCGACCTCCTGCGCCGGCGTCGCGCCGACCTCCTGGAGGTGGTAGCTGCAGATGTTGATCGGGTTCCACTTCGGCACGTTCGACACGGTCCACGCGACCATGTCGGTGATCAGCCGCAGCGACGGTCCCGGCGGGAACACGTACGTGCCGCGGGACAGGTACTCCTTGATGATGTCGTTCTGCGTGGTGCCGGCGAGCGCCGACGGGTCCGCGCCCTGCTCCTCGGCCACGGTGACGTAGAGCGCGAGCAGCCACATGGCCGTCGCGTTGATCGTCATCGACGTGTTGGCGCCGCCGAGCGGGATCTGGTCGAAGAGCTGCCGCATGTCGCCGATGTGGCTGATCGGCACACCGACCTTGCCGACCTCGCCCTTCGCGAGCTCGTCGTCGGGGTCGTAACCGGTCTGCGTCGGCAGGTCGAACGCGACGGACAGGCCGGTCTGCCCCTTGGCGAGGTTCCGGCGGTAGAGCGCGTTGGACGCCGCGGCCGAGGAGTGACCCGCGTACGTGCGCATCACCCAGGGGCGGTCGCGTTCGCGGTCAGCTGGGTACGGCACAGCAACCTCCCAAAAACAGCGACGCCGTTCTCCGCTGTGTTGATTTCCTCGAAGGGTACTGGCCAGTAACTGTTGCTGCGCGTGCGATTGCTCACTGAATCGTGACCGCAAGAGCATGATGGAGGAGTGACGGCGATTTACCAGACAGTGGTCGTGTTCGGGGTGATCGGCCTGCTGGCTCTGGCGTTGCGGTACTTCGTGGGCAACGACAAACGGCCCGTACCGGATCTGGACGGCACGGACTTCGGGTTGCTGAGCGAGGTCGCGCTCGTGCCCACGGAGGAGGCCGCGAACGTGCTCGTGCAGAAGCTCAAGGCGAACGGGGTGCGTGCCACGCGTTCGCGGAACGCGCCCTACCGGGTGATGGTCTGGCCGGCGGACGTCGCGAACGCGCGGCTGGTGCTGAAGACCTAGGAGCTCACGCGTTCCACGTCGGCGCCGAGCTTGCGGAGGTTCTCCACGAAGCCGGGGTAACCGCGCTCGATGTGGAAGATCTCGTAGACCTCGGTCGCCCCGTCGGCGCACAGGCCGGCGAGCACGAGCCCCGCACCGGCACGGATGTCCGACGCCCACACCGGCGCGCTGGACAGCTTCTCGATGCCGCGGATCACGGCGTGGTGCCCGTCCGTGCGCGCGTCGGCCCCGAGCCTGATCATCTCGTCGATGAACCGGAACCGGGACTCGAACAGGTTCTCGGTGATCATCGACGTGCCCTCGGAGACCGTGGACAGCGCGATCGCGAACGGCTGGTTGTCCGTGGCGAACCCGGGGTACGGCAGCGTCACGAAGTCGACGGCCTTGGGCCTGCCCTCCATGACGACGCGGAAGCCCTCGTCCTCGCCCTCGTAGACGGTGACCTCGGCGCCCGCCATGCGCAGCTTCTCCAGCACGAGGTCGAGGTGGTGCGGGTTGACGCCGCGCACCCGCACGTCGCCCCGCGTCATGGCGGCGGCGAAGCCCCAGGTGGCGCCGACGATCCGGTCGCCGATGACCCGGTGCTCGGTCGGCTTGAGCTCGGTCACGCCGTGAACGGTCAGGGTGGAAGTACCGGCGCCCTCGACCTTCGCGCCCATCTGCGTGAGCATCAGGCAGAGGTCGACGATCTCCGGCTCGCGCGCGGCGTTGTCGATGACCGTCGTGCCGTTGGCCAGCACGGCCGCCATCAGGATGTTCTCGGTCGCACCCATGCTGGGGAAGTCGAGCCAGATCTGCGTGCCGTGCAGGCCCTCTGCCTCGGCGACGATGCAGCCGTGCTCGATCCAGGTCTTGGCGCCGAGCTTCTCCAGGCCGCTCTGGTGCATGTCGAGCGGCCGCGACCCGATCGCGTCACCACCCGGCAACGCCACGACCGCGCGCTTGCACCGGCCGACCAGCGGCCCCAGCACGCAGATGCTGGCGCGCAGCTTGCCCATGGCCTCGGAGTCGGCGTGGTAGCTGAGCTCCTTGGGAGTGGTGATCCTCGCCACGTCACCGTCGAGCTCGACCTCGCACCCGAGGCTCCGCAGCGCGTCGCCCATCAGCGGCACGTCGAGGATGTCCGGGCAGTTGGTGATGGTTGTGGTGCCCTCGGCCAGGAGAGCCGCCGCCATCAGCTTCAGGACGCTGTTCTTGGCGCCGACGACATCAACTTCGCCGACCAGACGCGCGCCGCCGTGTACCCGGAAATGCTCGCTCACGCGGCAATCCTACGTACGGCCCTACAGTGCCGGTATGGCGGTGCATCTCACCAAGATCTACACGCGGGTCGGCGACGACGGCACGACCGGACTCGGCGACTTCTCCCGCGTTCCCAAGACCGACCCTCGCATCGAGGCGTACGCGGACGTCGACGAGACCAACGCGTCGCTGGGCGTGGCCCTCGCGCTGGGACAACTCGCCGAGGACGTCCACGAGGTCGTGCGCAAGGTGCAGAACGACCTGTTCGACGTCGGAGCGGACCTCTGCACGCCGATCGTGCCGGACCCCAAGTACCCGCCGCTGCGCGTGACCCAGGCGTACGTGGACCGCCTGGAGGGGTACTGCGACACGTTCAACGAGCGGCTCGGGAAGCTCGACTCGTTCATCCTCAACGGCGGCACGCCCGGCGCGGCCCTGCTGCACCAGGCGCGCACGATCGCACGGCGCGCGGAACGGCGTGCGTGGGCGCTCATCGAGGCGGAGCCGGAGCAGACGAACGTGCTCACGGCGAAGTACCTGAACAGGCTGTCCGACCTGCTGTTCATCCTGGCCCGCGTGGCGAACCCGGACGGTGACGTGCTCTGGCAGCCCGGCGAGAACGCCTGAAAACGATGAACGGCGCTTTGTGCACCTGGCGTGCACAAAGCGCCGTTCATCGTTCTAGGAAGCCCAGGGAATGGAGCGGCCCGGAGGCGCTGACTCCAACCAGGACAGGAATCCTGTCAGCGCGTCCGGGCCCATCGCGATCTCGACCTCGCCCGAGGCGGAACGGCACCGCAGCACCGTCGCGCCCACCGGCATCGCGTACGCCTCCGGGCCTGTCGGCTCACGGCGTGCGTCGATCTCGAGCCCGTCTCTGGAGATCAGCTGGTTGGGGCCCGACCCGAGCGAGAGCACCCGGAACCAGGCGAACTTGTCGCCCCGGTAGTGCCCCACGCCCAGGTGCCAGCCACGACCGCGGTCGTCGAACTGGCTGCGCAGCGCGACGTGCACGCCGCCTTCCCGCAGCAGCCGGATGCGGCGCCAGGCGAAGCCCGCTATGACGACCGCCACGGCGAGCAGGATCAGTCCGGCAATCTCGGTGATCCCCACGGCTGGGCCCTCGCGCCCGGTCTCAGGCCGACTGTTCCACGGCCCGCACGCGCGCTGCCGCACGTGCGCGCTCTGCGTCGTCCGCGTCCTGCAGCGCCGATCGCGCCGCGGTCACGTCGATCTCACCCGCGAGCTCGGCGTCCTCGGCGAGAATCGATACGCCGGTGCCGGTCACGGAGAGGAAGCCACCGTGCACGGCGGCGGTGACCAGGCCACCGTCCGTCGTGCGGATGCGCACCACGCCACCCTCGACCAGCTGGCCGAGAACGGGCTCGTGACCGGGCAGGATGCCGATCTCGCCCTCGGTCGTCTGAGCCGAAACAGAGGTGGCCGTGCCGGACCACAGGCGGCGTTCAACGGCGACCAGTTCAACGGTCATCTCGGCCACGCGTATCTCCCTCGTCGTCTGGAGTCGAACTGAGTCTAAACGGTCGCCTGGCAACCTTGCCGCCCCGCCCGGTGTCAGTACCTCCGACAGCCGCCGAAGGGGACACATGCAGGATTTCGAGGACTTCGTGGCGTTGCGTTCACAGGCTCTGTTGCGCACCGCCTACCTGCTGTGCGGCGGTGACAAAGGTGCCGCTGAGGACATTCTGCAGGACGTCCTCATGAGCATGTACGGCAAGTGGCGCCGCATCAGGACCTCTCCGGAGGCCTACGCGCGCACCGCGCTGGCCAACGCCGCGGCGAACCGCTGGCGTCGTCGTTCCCGGAAACCGGAGGCACCGCTGGAACTGGGGGCGGTACCTCCGGCACGGGGACACGAGCAGCAGGTCGTGGACGCGGACAGCGTGGTGCGTGCGCTGGCGCAGCTGCCGAAGAAGATGCGCGCCGTTCTGGTGCTGAGGTTCTTCGAAGACCTCAGCGAGGCCGAGACGGCACGCACGCTCGGGTGCGGCATCGGCACGGTGAAGAGCCAGACCTCGCGCGGCCTCGCCCGCCTGCGGGAACTGATGGGTGAGCAGGTGCTGACGTGGAACTGAAGCAGGCGATGGAGGCCGCGACGGCGGACCTGGACGTGCGGCCGGGATTCGTGGGGGACGTGATGACCGGAGCTCGGCGACGACACACGCGCAGGCTGGTGGCGGTGACCGCGGCGGTGGCGCTGCTCGCGGGCGTGACGACGGGGGTGCTGGTGACACGTTCCTCCGAACCCGTCACCCCCGCCTCGTCCGACGCGCGCTTCACCAGGCCGACGAGCGGTGACCTGGCGGGCGACACGCAGTTCATCGAGCAGACGCGAGCCGCGTGGGCGAACAAGACCGTCGGGTGGGGCCCGTACGACAACGTGACGGACTTCACGGCGCAGTCGAACGTCTTCTGGGCCGGGAACACCCCGAGCGGTCCCGCCGCCCTGGTCGTGCAGGGCGTGATGGTGCGCGACAACGCGGTCCCGCAGGTCGCGGTCGGCCTGGTCGCCGGTGGCGCGGTGGTGGAGCGGGAGCTCGTGTCCGGCGAGCAGCGTGGGCTGTTCCAGTTCGGCGCGGACTCCTCGACGTACGTGGCGTTGAGCCTCGGCAAGAGGATCTACCTGTCCCAGGACCCGGTGCGGGGCCAGGACAACCGGCTGACGCGGCAGTGGCGGGAGCTCGAGAGGGGCGAGTTCGGTGTCGCCGTGGTGCACGCGCCGCCGCAGAGCAAGCCGGTGTTCGTGCGTGCCGACTCCCCGCCGGCTCCGGACGTCTTCGCCGTGAACCCCGTGCGGACGAAGGCGGATCTCGGCCTGGGCAAGGCGTTCACGCCGCGCACCGGCCTCGGCTGGACGGGCGACCAGTGCAAGAAGGTCACCGCTCCGCGGAACCTGCACTCGCCCGCGCAGGCGCAGTCGGAGATGCAGGCGCGCGCCTACGTCGACTTCCTGGTGAGCCGCGACTCCCTGGGCAGCTGGGTCGCCTGCACGTGGACGCCGGACGGCCGCTACGCGCTCGCGTTCGAGGCGTTCGGCCAGGTCTACGGCGCGCTCTACACGGCGGACGGCGACTTCAGCGCCGCCATCATCGGCGGGCCCGCGGTCAAGGGCACCGTGGCGCCCGTGCGGCTCGCGCTGCCCGACAGCCAGGGCACGATGGTCGCCGACTTCGGCGCCCTCGTCGGGCCGGAGCAGCGCCCTGACTTCTGGCTGGCTCCGGCCGGGACGAAGGAGGTGACGATCGTGCGGGGTGACTCGTCCACGGTCGTGCCGCTCTAGCTGCCGTGCCAGGAGCGCCAGAGCGTCGCGTAGGTGCCGTCCCTGGCCACCAGGTCGTCGTGGGACCCCAACTCCACGACGCGGCCCGCGTCGACGACGGCGATCCGGTCGGCGTCACGCGCGGTCTGCAGCCGGTGCGCGATCGCGATCACCGTGCGCCTCTCCCGCACGGCCGCGATCGCGCGCTCGGCGTGCCTGGCCGTGGCCGGGTCTAAGCGCCTTGCCAGAAGTTGTGTCTGTAACTCACGTGAGTTGACCTTGCCGTGAACGTGAAGAGCCTCGTCGGGTTGGATTCGGTTACCACACCTGAACCCACCACGACGAGGCCTTCACCAGTATGCGCCCCGCGCATGTCTACGCCGACTTGACCCCTGCCCAGCACCTCGAGCTGATCACCGCGCTGCACGGCCCGTGGCGGGTCGCCGCCCGCGTGGTCATCGTCTTGTTGTCCGCGTCCGGGATGAGCGCACCGGAGATCGCCGAGCTCCTGCACTACGAGCCGGTCACGGTGCGCCGCTGGATCGCACGACACACCCGCGACGGCATCACAGGACTTCCCGACCGGCCGCGCAGCGGACGTCCCCGCATCGGCAGCCCCCGGCTCGGACAACGCATCCACACCTTGTTGCAGACACCGAAAGCCTGGACCACCGCACGACTCTGGCGCGCCGCCCGACGACCGCAGATGAGCCTGCGCACCTTCTACCGGCGTCTCCGCGAACAGGGCAGCTGGCGAAGACCTCGGCTGATCGCCAAAGGCGATCCGGACCACGACACCACCTGCGCCACGATCCAAGCCCGCATCGCCGCACTCCCGGCAGGATCGGCGGTGCTGGCCGAGGACGAGACCCACCTCGATCTGCTGCCACGAGTCCGTTCCTGCTGGATGCCCACCGGCCTGCGGCACCGGCTTCTCACCCCTGGCAGCAACATCCGCCGCACCGTGCACGGCGCGATCAACCTCGCCACCGGTGCCTGGCACCACCACGTCTCGGTGAAGAACGTCTCGGTGGTGTTCTGCTACTTCCTGCAGACGCTGCTCGACGCCTATCCCGACGCGCCTGTCGTGGCGGTGATCTGTGACAACGGCGGCACCCACCACAGTGGAATCACCCGCCGCTGGCTGACCGAACAACCACGCCTGATGCTGATCGAAGGCGCGAAATACAGCCCGCAGGACAACCCCGTCGAACGCATCTGGGCCGGGCTCAAACACCACATCGCCAATACCGCACCCGCCACCATGGCCGGCCGCGTCCGCCAGGCACACGCCTACTTCCGCGACCGCACCACCGAACAGAACCTCACCACCGCCGCACCCTGGACCAGCCCCTGGCTACCCCAAGGTTTCGGACAAGACTTCTGGCCACGTGCTTAGAGACGACGTCGCTTCGTCGAGCACCAACGTGTGTGGATCGGCTACCTCCACCCGTGCGAGCGCTAGTTGTTGTGCTTGCGCGGGATCCAGTTCGACCCCACCCGCGCCAAGAACCGTGTCGAGGCCGTCCTCCAGTTCGTCGAACCAATGCGCATCAACGGTGCGTAGGGCTTCAACGAGCCGTTCGTCCGGAGCGTCCGGTGCGGCCATCGCTAGGTTTTCGCGCAACGTGCCGATGAACACGTGATGCTCTTGTGTCACGAGCACGATCCGTTGCTCTCCTGCTGCTGCGAGATCCGCCACGGGCACTCCGCCGACGTGCACGGACCCCTCCGAGGGCCGGTCGACACCGGCGATCAGCCTGCCGAGCGTCGACTTGCCGGCACCGGACACGCCGACGATCGCGAGCCGTTCACCCGGCTGCACCACGAGATCGACGCCGTGCAGCACCTCGTGTCCGTCCACATAGGAGAAGCGAACCCCGCGCACCTCGATGCGGTCGTCGTCCGGTTCCGCAACTTCGGGTGCCGGCTCGACGTTGGCGCCGATCCCCTCGACCCGTGCGAACGACGCACCACCACGCTGCAGGAACTCGACCCAGAACAGGATGCGGTCCAACGGTTCGATGAGCCGCCACACGTAGAGACTGCCCGTGACGACGACCTCGATCCGAACGCTGTCCGTCGCGTAGAACAGTCCGCCTACGAGGAGCACCAACGCCGTCGGCAGGGTGTTCACGAAGCCCGCTACCGGGAACAGCACGTTCCTCAGCCGCAGCGTGCGCAGCCGCGTCCGGTACGAACGCGCGATGGTGTCGTCCGCGGCCGCCACCATCCGGTCCCGCAGCCCGTACGTCTCGATGGTCCGGCTGCCCTCACCGACGGCCGCCGAAATCTCCGCCACATCACCGTTGGCCTCGCTCTCCGCGAGGTACGCGGCGCGCGCACGAACGAGGTACCAGCGCAGGACCCACGCGAGGAACGGCACCCCTGCCAGCGCGACCAGACCCAGCACCGGATCCAACACGAACAGCGCAACGAACACCACCACGAGGTGCACGACGCCCGTGAACACCTCGGGCACGCTGTCCCGCAGCGCCTGACCGATCGTCCCGACATCGCTCGTGACGCGGGCGAGCAGATCACCGGTGCTCAGCCGGTCCACCACCCGCGCAGGCAACGCCATCGAGCGCGTCACCGCCTCCTCGCGCAACGACGCCAACAGCCGTTCGCCGAGTCTCGTCGTCTGCAACGCGCTGTACCGCACCAGCAACAGGTGCACCACAGCCGCGAGCAGCACTCCCAGCGCAAGCCAGTCCACAGTGGACAAGGTGAGCTCGCCGCGTTCCGCGCCACCCACGATCTTCCCGAGCAGGTACGGCCCCACGAGACCGGACAACGCGGTCAGCACGGTGAGGGAGAGAACGACGGTCAACGCACCTCGTTCACGTCGCATCAACCGCACGGCCGCCTGCCGCACCTGACGCCGGTCCGCGATCGGCAACCGGTTCACCGGCTCTCCTCCAGGTGCACAGTCTGATCCGCCTGCCCCGCCCACAGCGGCGACGACGAGACGACCACCGTCGTCCGCCCGAGCCGCGCCTGCTTCACCCGCTGGGCCACCGCGGCCTCGGTCACCGCGTCGAGCGCCGACGTCGGTTCCACGAGCACCAGCACCTCCGGCTCGCTCAGCAACGCCCTGACGAGCCTGAGCCGTTGCCGCTGACCACCGGAAACGTTGCGCCCCTTGGGTTCGAGGTGCGAGTCGAGCCCGTCCGGCAACGCCTCCACGACGTCCACCGCGGCTGCTGCCCACACGGCCCGTTCCAGCTCCGCGTCGTCGTGCTCGGCAACCGACACCGCCTCACGCACCGTGCCGGCGAACAGGTAGTCGTCGTTGTCCGCCACCACGACCTGTCCCGGCAACCGTTCCACGGCTTCACGCGCCGCCGTCGCGTTGGCCGACACGACCACTGTCAGCACGCCACTCTTCACGTCCAACACCGAGGCGTCGCCGTCACCGTCGTCCGGCCGCAATCGCAAGAGGTCGATCACACGCCGTGCGGACACCAACGCGCGCGGAATCGCGTCCGCACCTTCCATGAAGAAACTCACCGGCACGATCAACGTCGTGACGTACAGGTAGACGGCGACCATCTCTTCGATCGAGATGGCACCCGTCACCACCATGCGCGCCGCGATCCACGTGACGACCGCGAGGAACAACGTCGGCAGCCCCCACGTCAACGCCTGCACCCAGCTGAGCCACCCGGACACCCGGTAGCCGTCGCGCAGCACCTCACGGGACTTCGCCCGGAACCGCTCCTCGAACGCGGGCTTCCCACCGATACCGGACAACACCCGCAGCCCGGCCACGATGTCCCCGGCCCGCGAGCTCAACTCCCCTTGGCTGTGCCGATACCCGGTCTCCACCGCGTGCAGGCGACTCAACACGGGCCCGGTGACCACCGCCAACACCGGTACGCCCAACAACACCACCACAGCGACGAGGGGAGAGATCCGCACCAGCAGCACAGCCGTCACCGCATACGCGATCACCGCCCCCACGCCGGGCCCAGTGCTGGTGAGCGCGTGAGCGATCCGCGCGGTGTCCCCGTTCTGGAGGTACGTCAACTCCCCTGTGGACAGTTTGCGCCGCACCACCCCGCCAAGCCGCGTGACGTGCCTGACCACCACCTGCGCCGTCCGCAACGACGCATCGGTCCGCACCAACGTCATCGTGCGGTGCCGCGCAACGCCAAGAAGCGCCAACAACGCCGCCACAACAACCAAGGCCGAGCACCACCACACGAGCGCCGCACGGTCACCGCCGCGCAACCCGTCCTTGATGGCCCGCTCGATCAGGTACGGCGGCACGATCAGCCCGCACATCCACAGCGACCCCCACCAAGCCCCGGCGAGCACCCGCCAGCGCTGCATCCTCACCAGCCACCACAGGTACCGCCAGGGCGATCGAACATCGGGCGCACCCGGATCGTCGTACGGCGCATGTCGGGACATGACCCGACTGTGCCATCACCTCATGTGCGGCACGACCAATTTCGCCCGACCCGCACGCCCCTGACCCGCACAAAGCAAAAGGGCCGTCCCTCCAAAGTGGAGAGACGGCCCTTTCACGAACCAGCGGAAACCAGGTCAGTTACCAGCCAGCTTCTTGGCGTTGGCCTCGACGTCGTCCAACCCGCCGCAGGAGAAGAACGCCTGCTCCGGGAAGTGGTCGAACTCGCCCTTGCAGACCCGGTCGAACGCCTCGACCGTGTCCTTGATCGGTACGAACGACCCGGGCTGGCCGGTGAACTTCTCCGCGACGAAGAAGTTCTGACCCAGGAAGCGCTCGAGACGACGCGCGCGACCGACGAGGACCTTGTCCTCCTCGGAGAGCTCGTCCATACCGAGGATCGCGATGATGTCCTGCAGCTCCTTGTACTTCTGCAGGATCCGCTTGACCTCCTGAGCGACCCGGTAGTGCTCCTCGCCGACGATCGACGGCTCGAGGATTCGAGACGACGACGACAGCGGGTCGACGGCCGGGTAGATGCCCTTCTGGGAGATCGGACGGGAGAGCTCCGTCGTCGCGTCCAGGTGGGCGAAGGTCGTGGCGGGCGCGGGGTCGGTGTAGTCGTCCGCGGGCACGTAGATGGCCTGCAGCGAGGTGATCGACTTACCGCGGGTCGAGGTGATGCGCTCCTGGAGCTCACCCATCTCGTCCGCCAGCGTCGGCTGGTAACCCACGGCGGAAGGCATGCGGCCCAGCAGGGTCGACACCTCGGAGCCCGCCTGGGTGAAGCGGAAGATGTTGTCGATGAAGAGCAGCACGTCCTGGTTCTGCACGTCGCGGAAGTACTCCGCCATCGTCAGAGCGGACAGGGCGACGCGCATACGCGTGCCCGGCGGCTCGTCCATCTGACCGAAGACGAGGGCGGTGTCCTGGATGACACCCATCTCGTCCATCTCCAGCAGCAGGTCGGTGCCCTCACGGGTGCGCTCACCGACGCCGGCGAAGACCGAGGTGCCGGAGAACTCACGCGCGATACGCGTGATCATCTCCTGGATCAGAACGGTCTTGCCGACACCCGCGCCGCCGAACAGGCCGATCTTGCCGCCCTTGACGTACGGGGTGAGGAGGTCGATGACCTTGATGCCGGTCTCGAGGATCTCGGTCTTGCCCTCGAGCTGGTCGAACGACGGAGCCTTGCGGTGGATGCCCCACTGCTCGCCGTCACGGCCGAGGCCCGGCTGGTCGAGGCAGTCGCCGAGGGCGTTGAACACGTGGCCCTTGACGATGTCGCCGACGGGCACCGAGATCGCGGCACCGGTGTCGGACACCGTGGCGCCGCGGACCAGGCCGTCGGTCGGCTGCATCGAGATGGTGCGGACGAGGTTGTCGCCGAGGTGCTGCGCGACCTCGAGGGTCAGCGTCTTGGCGACGGCCTCGAACGTGATCTCCACGTTCAGGGCGTTGAACAGCTCCGGCACGGCGTCGCGCGGGAACTCCACGTCGACGACCGCACCGATCACCCGGACCACACGGCCGGTGCGGGTGGTGGTGGCAGTAGCACTCATGTCACTCATCACTTCCTGCGCCACCGGTAAGCGCGGCAGCGCCACCGACGATCTCGCTGATCTCCTGGGTGATCTGGGCCTGACGGGCCGAGTTCGCCGCCCGGCTGAGGTTCCGGACCAGCTCCGTCGCGTTGTCCGTCGCGGCCTTCATGGCCGTACGACGGGCCGCCGACTCCGAAGCCGCGGCCTCCAGCATGGCGGAGAACAGCCGGGTCTTCACGTACTTGGGCAGCATCGCACCGAGCAGCGCCTCGGCGCTGGGCTCGAAGTCGTACACCGCGCGCGGACCCTTGGGGGTCTCGCCGGTGTACTCGACCTCCATCGGCGCGACCCGGCGGGCGGTCGGCATCTGGCTCAGCATGGACTTGAACTCGGTGTACACGATGTGGATCTCGTCCACGCCCTGCGCACCGTTCTCCGTGCCCTCCAGGAACGCCTCCACCAGCGCGTCACCCGCCTCGACGGCGTTGACGTAGTGCGGGGTCTGCGAGAACCCGCTCCACGACCCGGTGACCTCGCGGCGGCGGAACTGGTAGTAGCCCTGGCCCTTGCGGCCGGTCACGTACAGCACCGGCTCCTTGCCCTCGGACCGGATCAGCTGCAGCAGCTGCTCCGCGGCCTTGAGGACGTTGGCGTTGTAACCGCCGCACATGCCCTTGTCGCTCGTGATCACCAGCACCGCGGCGCGCTTCGGGTTCGGGCGCTCCGTCAGCAGCGGGTGGTCGAGGTTCGCCGAGGCCTCGGCCAACGCGGAGAGCACGTTAGTGATCTCGTCCGCGTACGGCCGGGAAGCCGCGACCCTGGTCTGCGCCTTCGCGAGGCGAGACGTCGCGATGAGCTCGTAGGCCTTCGTGATCTTCTTGGTCGAGTTGACCGTTCGGATCCGCTGGCGGAGCTCCCGAATCTGTGCACCCATGGCTCAGATCACTTCTTGGTGGGCTCGGGCTTGTGAAGCTTCACCGACTCCTGCGCGACCTTGTCGGCGTCCATCGCCTTCTCCGGGGCCTCGTTGACGATCGTCGTGCCGTCCGAAGCGGTGAACTGCTTCTTGAACTCGGCGATGGCGGCAACGACACGCTTCTGCGCGTCCTCGGGGAACTTCTTGGTCTCGACGATACCGCCGAGCACGTCCGCGTGGTTGCGGCGCAGCGAGTCCTTGAACTCGGCGACGAACCGGCGGATGTCGCCCACGGGGACGTCGTCCAGGTGGCCCTTGGTCGCGGCGAAGATCTCGACGACCTGCTCCTCGACGGCGACCGGCGAGTACTGGCCCTGCTTGAGCAGCTCGACCAGACGGGCACCGCGGTCCAGCTGGGCGCGCGAGGCGGCGTCGAGGTCGGACGCGAACGCGGAGAAGGCCTCCAGCTCGCGGAACTGCGACAGGTCGAGACGCAGCGAGCCCGCGACGTCCTTCATCGCCTTGATCTGCGCGGCACCACCGACGCGGGAGACGGAGATACCCACGTTGACAGCCGGGCGGACACCGGCGTTGAACAGGTCGGACTCGAGGAAGCACTGACCGTCGGTGATCGAGATGACGTTGGTCGGGATGTACGCCGACACGTCGTTCGCCTTGGTCTCGATGATCGGCAGACCCGTCATCGAGCCACCGCCGAGGTCGTCCGACAGCTTCGCGCAACGCTCGAGGAGACGCGAGTGCAAGTAGAAGACGTCGCCGGGGTAGGCCTCGCGGCCCGGCGGGCGGCGCAGCAGCAGCGAGATCGCGCGGTACGCCTCGGCCTGCTTGGTCAGGTCGTCGAAGATGATCAGGACGTGCTTGCCCTGGTACATCCAGTGCTGGCCGATGGCGGAGCCGGTGTACGGCGCCAGCCACTTGAAGCCGGCGGAGTCGGAAGCCGGGGCGGCGACGATCGTCGTGTACTCGAGCGCGCCCGCCTCCTCCAGCGCGGCCTTGACGCCCGCGATGGTGGAGCCCTTCTGGCCGATGGCGACGTAGACGCAGCGGACCTGCTGCTTGGGGTCGCCCGACTCCCAGGCCTTCTTCTGGTTGATGATCGTGTCGATGCAGACCGCGGTCTTGCCGGTCTTGCGGTCACCGATGATCAGCTGGCGCTGGCCGCGACCGATCGGGGTCATCGCGTCGATGGCCTTGATGCCGGTCTGCATCGGCTCGGACACCGGCTGACGCTGCAGCACGGTGGCGGCCTGCAGCTCCAGGGCGCGGTTGTCGTCGGCGACGATGTCGCCGAGGCCGTCGATCGGCTGACCCAGCGGGTTGACGACGCGGCCGAGGAAGCCGTCGCCGACCGGCACGGAGAGGACCTTGCCCGTCCGGCGGACCTCCTGGCCTTCTTCGATCTTGTCGAAGTCACCGAGGATGACCGCACCGATCTCGCGGACCTCGAGGTTCAGGGCGACGCCGAGGACGCCACCGGGGAACTCGAGCAGCTCGTTGGTCATCGTGCCCGGAAGGCCCTCGACGATGGCGATGCCGTCGTAGGTCTCGGAGACGGTACCGACCTCTTCCCGGCTGACCTCCGGGGAGTAGCTCGAGACGTACTTCTCGATCGCACTGCGGATCTCGTCCGACGAGATCGTCAGCTCCGCCATGTCGTTCCTGCTCTCACTTCTTCGTTCTTGGGAAAGGGCTCGGGGGCTAGCTGGTGAGATTGCGGCGCAGTGCCGCCAACCGGCCGGCGATGCTTCCGTCGATGATCTCGTCGCCGATCTTGATCTGGAGACCACCCGCGAGCGAGGCGTCCACCTCGACGTGCAGGGCGATCGGGCGCGAGTAGATCGTGGTCAGCGTCGCGGTCAAGCGGTCGATCTGCTCCGCGGTCAGCTCCACCGCGGACCGGACGTGCGCGACGGAACGCTGACGGCGCTTGGCCGCCAGGTCGGCGAGCTCGGCCAGTCCGTCCGCCACGCGCATCCCGCGCGGGTGACGAACCAGCTGGTCCACCAGCGTCTTGGTGACCGGGCTGACCTTTCCCTCGATCAGGGAGTCGACCAGCGCGACCTTGCCGGGAACAGAGCCGGCGGGGTCCGCCAGCAGCAGCTCGAGCTCGTTCGAACCGGCGACGATGCGGCCGAGCCGGAACAGCTCGTCCTCCGTCGAGTCGAGCTGGCCGTCGCGCTCGGCACGCACCAGCAGCGCGGTGCGGGCGAGCGACTCGACACCGTCGACGAGTTCGCGCGGGCTGGACCAGCGGGCGGTCACGACGGCGACCAGCACCTGCAGGGTCGCGTCGCTCACCTTGCCCGCGAACAGACCGCGAACGAGCTGCTCGCGACCGGCGGGCTGCGACGAGGCGTCGGCGGCAGCACGGCGCAGCGAGGGCTGCTCGATCAGCAGGCCCAGCACGGCGAAGAGCTCCTCGCCCAGCTTGGCGAGCTCATCCGTCGACGTGGTGGCGTCGGCCAGCTCCAGCAGCCGCAGTTCCGCGGCTGCCAGAGCTTCACGACTAGCGGCATGCAACGTCATCGGCAGCCTCTACTTGCTCGCCGGCGCCGCGACGGCGTCCAGCTCGTTGAGGAAGCGGTCGACGGTGCCGCGGCGGCGGGCCTCGTCCTCGAGGGACTCGCCCACGACCTTGCTCGCCAGCTCGACGGCGGTGCGACCGAGGTCGGCACGCAGCTCGGCGACGATCTGGGCGCGCTGAGCGTCCAGCTGGTGCTGGCCCTGCGCGACGATGCGCGCGGACTCGGCCTGCGCCTGCTCGCGCAGCTCCTCGATGATCTGCAGGCCCTCGGCCCGCGCGTCGTCGCGGATGCGCGCGGCCTCGGCGCGAGCCTCGGCCAGCTGCTCCTTGTACTGCTCGAGCGTGCGCTGAGCTTCGGCCTGGGCCTGCTCCGCCTTCTCGATGCCGCCCTCGATCTTGGCCGTCCGCTCCGCGTACAGCGCCTCGAACCTCGGCGACACGAACTTCTTGATGACGAAGAAGAGGAGCAGGAACGCGACGAGACCGAGAATGACCTCAGCGAGCTGCGGAACGACGGGGTTGTGCCCACCTTCCGCGGCCAGGATCAGGGTGCGGTTCACGACGTCTCCTAACGCGATGAAGGGTTAGGTCAGGCGCCGGCGGTCGCGATGAAGTACACGACGAAGCCGATCAGCGCGAGGACCTCGACGATGGCGAAGGTGGTCCACGCGAGGCTGAGCAGGACGCCACGAGCCTCGGGCTGGCGGGCGGTGCCGCTGATGACCGAGGAGAAGATCAGACCGACGCCGATGCCGGGGCCGATGGCGGCGAGGCCGTAACCGATGGCCGCAAGACCCGGGTTGATGTTGGCGGCGGCGTCCTGGGCGATCTGGAGAGCGCTCACTGTTGCTGTTCCCTTTCCAACTCGGTCCGCGAGAGTTCGCGGATCGGAGGCTTAGTGCTGTTTCTCAGTGCTCTTCTGCCAGCGCCATGCCGATGTAGCTGGCAGACAGCAGCGCGAAGATGTAGGCCTGCAGGCACATGATCAGTGCCTCCAGGAAGGTCAGCGCGATGGCGAAGGCGAAGGACACCGGCGCCACGATGACGGTCAGCCCGCCGTTGAGCAGCAGGAACTCACCGGCCAGGGTGAACACCAGCAGCAGGAGGTGACCCGCGAACATGGCCGCGAAAACTCGGATCGCCAGCGTGAGCGGGTTCAGGATGAACTTCTGGAAGAACTCGATCGGAATCAGCAGCGGGAGCACGAACCACGGCGCGCCCGGCGGAATCGTCTGGTGCTTCAAGTAACCCACGAAGCCGTGCCGCTTGAACCCGACGAAGTGGTACACCGGGTAAACGACGAGCAACGAAACGGCGAGCGGGAAGCCGATGTGCGACATCGTGGGGAACTGGACGATCGGGATGAGCCCGAACAGGTTGTTCACCAGGATGAAGGTGAAGATCGTGAGGACCAGCGGGATGAACGGCTTGAAGTCCTTCGCGCCGATCTGTTCCCTGGCGATGCCGTTGCGGCTGAAGTCGTAAAGGGACTCCGCGGCGAACTGGAACTTGCCGGGAACCAGCTTGAGGTTGCGGGTCGCCGCGATGAAGAAGGCGCCGATGATCAAGATCGACAGCACCAGCAGGACCATCGGCTTCGTGACCGAGCCGAAGATCGGCGGGAGGAAGAAGTCCGCAACTCCTGGGGCGACGAACTTGTCACCCGAGGCCAGCACCACGTCGGTCACTGTGTTCCTTCCGGTTCTCCCGGCCGGCGTTCACTCCGCCGGGGGAATCGTCACGATCTGGACTTAACGTACCTTACGGTTCGCAAGCGACTACCAGAGGCACCCCTGCTATCGGGTGTCCCTGGTCTGCGCGGACCATATCAGCAGGTCTCAGGTGCCTTGAGAGGCGGGGACCACCATCTGACTACGGCTGCGCTTGGAGGCTCTGGCCTCCAGCCACGACGTCACGAGCACCGTCGCGACCAGGGTGATTCCGAGTGCCTTGGGTTCAAGCCACTGCTGGTTGCGCAGCAAGATCACCGCCAGCAGCAGGACCATCAGCTTTCCCGTGAATCCACCGAGTGCGGCGACCATCACGAACATCGGATCGAGCGCCGCGGTCTTGCGCATCAACAACAGCGTCACGAGGCTCGAAGCGATGGCAATCGCACCACCGATCAATGATCCGATGAGACCAGCGGTCCCCCAGATCACCGTTGACACGACGACGCCGAGGACAAACGTGCCGAGTGCGGCCCAGGCGGCCGCGCGGAACATTTCCCCGGCGAGCCGCTGGACGACCAGCTCGTGCGTGACGGCCTTGGCTGCATCGTTGCTGCCGCTCATGCACTGAAGTGTAGGAACTCGCATTCGGCCACCTGCAAGCAGCCCCTGGTTAACGCCGGTTAAGCGGGCCCAAACAAGATGAACGCCGTTTACGGCTTGCGCGCGTCCCTGAGCCTCGGGATCACCGACACCACGAACGTCACGATCAGCCCGATGACGAAGCAGGTGGCCACGATGATCGGGTCGAACAACGTCAGCGCCACCGCGCCGAACGCCAGCACGCCCGCCCACAAGTAGATGAGCAGCACCGCTCGACGCTGCGAGTGCCCGATCTCCAGCAGCCGGTGGTGCAGGTGCATCTTGTCCGGCGAGAAGGGACTTTCCCCCCGCCGGGTGCGGCGGATGATCGCCATCAGCAGGTCGAGCAGCGGCACGAACAGCACCGCGGCGACGACGATCAGCGGCGAGAGCAGACCGAGCAGGTCGGCGGCGCTGCCGGTGGCCTGGTTGATCTTGCCGGACGCGCTGGTGGTGGCGGCCGCGAGCATGAGGCCGATGAGCATCGAGCCCGAGTCGCCCATGAAGATGCGCGCGGGGTTGAAGTTGTGCGGCAGGAAGCCCAGGCACGCGCCGGCCAGCGCCGCGGCGATCAGGGCGGGCGGGTAGGCCTCCACCGCGCCCTGGCGTTCGACGAGCAGCCCGATCGAGAACGCGCAGGTGGCCGCGGCGGCGATGAGGCCGATGCCGGCGGCCAGCCCGTCGAGGCCGTCGACGAAGTTCATCGCGTTGATCATGGTGACCGCGAGCAGGACGGTCAGCAGCGCGCCCTGGTTCTGGTCGAGGGAGATGGTGGCGCCGCCGTCCCACGGCACCCACGCGATCATCCACTGGAGACCGAACAGCACCAGGATGCCCGCCGCGGTGACCTGCCCGGCGAGCTTGGTGAGCGAGTCGAGCTCGAACCTGTCGTCGATCGCACCCACGAGCACGATGACGCCGCCCGCGACGATGACGCCCCACGGGTCGTTGGAGAAGTCGAACGCCGCCCGCAGCACCGGCAGTTGGTGCGCCACGAACATGCCGCACAGCACGCCGCCGTAGATGGCGACACCACCCATGCGCGGCATCGGCTGCACGTGCACGTCACGTTGCCGCGGGTAGGCCACCGCGCCGAGACGGAACGCCAGCGCGCGCACGAGACCCACGAGCAGGAACGTCACCACGGCAGCGATCAACGCGACGAGGAGGTACTCGCGCACGGGAAGGACGAACGAGGATGCGGGCCCCACGGGCCTACCAATCAATCGGGGGAAATCGGCGGGGTGCTCGCCACGGTACCCGCGGCGACATGATCAATTCTGGCAGCAGCGCCCTACCGCGCCACTTCGACCTCGATGCCGAGCACCTCGTTGACCTCTTCCCTGCTGACCGCGCCCTCGCGCAGGATCAGCGCGTCCGGCCCGGTGAGATCGACGATGGTCGAGGCGACGTTCTCGCCGCTCAACCCGCCGTCGAGGTACACGGGCACGGAGTCGCCGAGCTGGTCGCGGGCCTCCTGCGCGCTGGCCGCCGGCGCGTGCCCGGTCTTGTTCGCGCTGGACACGGCCATCGGACCGACGTCGCGCAGCAGCTCGAGGGCGACCGGGTGCAACGGCATGCGCAACATGACCGTGCCGCGCGTCTGCCCGAGATCCCACGCCAGGCTGGGCGCGTGCGGCAGGACGATGCTCAGCCCGCCGGGCCAGAACGCCTCGATGAGCGCCCGCGCCTGCCGGGGCACGCTGAGGACCAGGCCGTCGATCGTGGTCCAGGAGCCGACGAGCACCGGCACGGGCATGTCGGGCCCGCGCCCCTTGGCCTCGAGAAGGCTCCGGACGGCTTCGGCGTCGAACGCGTCGCAGCCGATCCCGTAGACGGTGTCGGTGGGCAGGACGACGAGTCGCCCGCTCCGCACCGCGCCGGCGGCGGCGGCAAGTCCCGCCGCGCGATTGCTGGGTTCGCTGCAGTCGTAGACCGTGCTCACCTCGGTAAGCCTAGCCAGCCGTCCCGATCGGGTGACGCAAGGCCCGTCCGACGACTCTGGGCAACGGCGCCGGGAGGAGCTACCTTTCGGCAACTCGCGCGCATCTGGGGGGATCGTGGACGAACAGCACCTGTGGGCACCCAGACCTCGAACGGCCCCACCTCCGTCACGCCGGGGCCAGTTCGTCGGGCTCGTCGGCGGCCTGCTGGCGGCGGGACTCGTCACGGCAGCCCTCGGGTACGTCCACCTGGCCGGAAACGTGCGCCCTGAGATGCCGTCGCCCGGAGTAGGAATCCTGAACCAGATAGCCAGCTACTCGGCACCGTCGTACGGCGACACCGTGCTGCACGACGCCTGCTCGGTGATCTCGCTTCAGCACCTGAACGGCCTGGGCGTTCCGCTCGCCGAGAACGAGCCCGTCATCCAACAACGCGTGGACGGCGGCGTGCTGCCGGAGCACGCCCTCCCCCAAGGCCCCGAGGACGCGGCCCACTGTTCCTACCCGCTGGCCAACGGCAACAGGCTCACGGTGACCGTCCACCAGACGCCGTCCACCGCCCCAGCCGACCTGGAGTCCCTGCAGCAGGCGGGACACCGCGCCGGTGCGACGTCGCGGACGGAGAACGATCTCTCGGTCGCGCAGTGGCACGACGCCCTGTCGAACGCGCAGAGGCTGAACGTCTGGAAGCGGGACCTGCTGGTCGAAATCTCCGTGGGCACGAGCAAACCCTGGCCGGCCAACGGAATGGACGCGAGGGCCGTAGCGGCACAACTCGAACCCTTCGTGAAGACCGCGATCACCACCGGCCCGGTCGCCCACGAGCAGCACTACTACGACGACCCGCTCAGCAGACTGCGCAACCCGTGCGAGGTGGCGAACTTCGCGGCGTTCGACAGAGCCTTCCCGTCCCACACCGGCCCGCCGTCGATCGTCAGCGGCACCTACCACCCCACGAGGCGTCCTGGGGAAGTCCTGATGTTTTGCACGCGCAGCAACATCGTGCGAAACGGAAGCCTCAACAAGGCGGAGCACCGCTCGCTGCGCGTCGAGTACGTGGTCGCGGACAACGAACAGGCCGCCCGAACCGAGAACGCCAGGCTGTGCGACAGATCCGCTCATCCGGAAGTCGTCGACGCGACCCCGTCGGTCGGCCCCGGCCGCAGCTGCCTGGTGAAGACCGGCGACGACTGGGCGCTCTGGTTCCAGCTCGACCAGGTCAACATCCGCGTCAGCACCCCTGGCCTCGGCGGGACCGCGGAGGAGGTCGGCGACCGGGTCGTGCCGGCGGCGCTGGCGATGGTGGAGTTCGGCGTGAACCACTGACCTGAACGGCTTTGCCCGTGAGGCAAAGCCTTCCTGCTCCGTGTTCGATGCAGGCTTACTTGAGGACCAGGTGGACGCCATCTGTCGGTTGTGCCTCAACGCGTGGTCGACCGACACCGTGCCGATGGACCTCCTGGAACGGCTGGTCGTGCACGTCAGTGCTGGCCATTTCCGGCGCGTGGGCTGAACCTTCTTGGAGGCCTTCCATGCCAGAACCCGATCTTGTGAAACTCGGCGAGGAGATCATCGCGCTCCGCGCTGCCTGGCCGGGCACCGGTCTGGAGGAGGTGGGCGAGTTCGCCCGCTGCGGAAGCCCGACCTGCCGGTCGTGGTGACCCTGCACACCAGCAAGGCAGCACCACCACACAGCCCTCTTGCGACCGCCCTCGAAGCGATCCTCGACGAGCCCGAGGAGATCGAGGCTTACGAGAGAGCCATTCAGCTTCTGGTCCGACGTGCGCTGCCTGCGGGAGAATCAGTACTGGTGATCACCGAACTGGCGCGTCGATGGAACTGGGTGAACTGGCGTAAGAGCAGCTACAGCGGCAGCGAGCCGAACTGCGTAGAGGTGGCGTTGACCACCATCCACGCAGTGGTCCGAGACTCCAAGCGCCCCTCTGGACCTGCGCTTTCCTTCTCACTTAGCGCGTTCAAAGCCTTCCTGACCAGGGCAAAGTTTTAACCCAAACAGGGCTAAGTAGTTCAACTTATCCCCCAAACGGGCGCACAACTGTAAGGTCATGAGCCGACCACAGAGCGCAATCGGGGAGGGTCGAGCTTCTGTGTCTGAGGAAGGAACATCGTTCGCCAAGGCCGGACGAAGCATGGTGCCGAACAACCGCGCGCAAGCCGTGCTGGGCACTGGCGCCGCGGACATCGCAGCAGCTAGCAAGGCGGTAGCCGCGGCTGCCGGGTCTGGGACGTTCGCCGTCGACCCAGCGGTGGTAGACAGCATGCTGAAGAAGCTGCTCGAACTGCAGGACATCGTCAGCGATGTGCGCAGAAAGTCAGGCGTGTTGAGCCACGACACCAAACTCGGTGGCGGGTACGCGGTTGCGATCAGCCAGATCAACAAGGACTTCGGCCAGTCCGCGACGCAGCACCTCAAAGACGTCGAGCGCGAGATCGAATCCCTGCGGACGCAGATCGAGAAGAGCCGCGACTCCTACCGCAACGTGGACCAGACCAGCTCCGACTCACTCAAGAACCTCAACGGGAAGTCATGAAACTCACCCTGATCGCCGCTGCATTCGGTCTCGCAGCGCTCTCTGCCGGTTGCTCAGGTACTACGGGCGAAGCCAAGCCGGACCCCACCAGCACGACGCCGACGTCTGGAACCGCGTCCGGCCTCGATTCGACGAAGCCTTGCGAGTTGATGACCGAGGCTGAAACGAAGGAACTCGGCGTTACCTCTTCTGGCGAACCAGAAAAGCTCGGTTCCGCAGATGCCTGCAACTGGAAGGTCAGTGGCAATGGCGGCGTCGTGGTCGCCGTACGCCCAACCAGGGGAGTCAAGGACCTGAATCTCGAAGGCAACAAGAAGTACGAGATCAAGGTCGGCAAGTTCACCGCGACCAAGGTCGAAGGCCAGGACGGCAGCGCCGACACCTGCACCATCGTCCTCTCGGTGACTGAGGGCTCGTCGGTGGCGATCCTCTCCAACCTGAGCGGTGGGCGCGAAGACACTGCCGCGTCGTGTGAACGCGCCACCAAAGCGGCCACGCTGGTCGCCGCGAAGCTGCCGTAACAACGCCCGAGGGGGGAATTCTCATGGCACCCGTCAGGCCCAACGTCCAGCCGTCGACGGAGAACTACCCGGCGCAAGAACACGAGCGCATGAAGAACCTGACCGTCGAGAACTACGACCCGAATGCGGCGACCGAGGTCATCGACGCGTGGGTGAAGTTCGGCACCAAGTTCCGTGAGCTCGCCGCCGACTTCAACAAGATCGTCAACGACTCGCAGGGCGGGTGGAGCGGGGCGGCTGCCGAGGGGGTTCGGCAGGCGCTGAGCAAGGTCGGCAAGTTCTCGGACGACACCGGGCACGCGTTCCACGCCACGGCCCAGGCCATCGCCACACAGCGCGATGCGGCGGTGCAGGCGAACCGGACCATGCCGGAGCCGGTCAAGTTCGAACCGTGGAAGATCGCGGGTAAATGGGGCCCCGCCGCCGTGATCGTGCCGGGCGCCATGGTCGGCGGCGCCGTCGAGGCCTACAACACCTACAACGAAAAGCAAGAGGCCAAACAGTACGCGGTGCAGGTCATGCAGGAGCGTGACACCACGATGATGGCCGCCGCGCAGTCCATGCCTGTCATGGACGCCACCCCGCAGGTCACGCACGACCAGGGCACGACGCAGACCAGCAGCACCACCAGCACGAGCAGCCTCAACAACGTCGGCCAGTACCGGCCCCCGGCCAACACCGGCATGCCGGGCATCCCGCCGCCCAACACCGGCAACGGCACCACGAACCCGTCGTGGGTCGCGCCGCAGGCGAAGGACCCGAACCTGCCGGGCAACCTCGACCCGAACAGGCCCGGCGGCAACCAGAACCGTCCCGGCCTCCCAGGTGGCCCTGGCGCGTTTCCGCCCGGCCGGATCCCGCCCGGCGGTGCAGGGCAGGGCAGGCCGCCCGGTGGCGGTCAGGGCCGGGTTCCTGGTGGCGGGCAAGGCATGCGCGGAGGCGGTCCCGGTGGCGCGGGCGCACGCGGCACGGGGCCTGGCGGCATGGCCGGTGTCGGGCGCAACGCGGGCAGCTTCGGGCCGTCCAATCCGGGCGGCAGCGCGGGTGTCATGGGCAGTGGACCTGGTGGCGCGGGCTCAGCAGGGCGTGCGGGTGCGGCCGGCGCCGGTGGTGCGGGTGCTGGTGGCGCCGGGGCCGGCAAGGGCGGCGGCGAGGAGGACAAGGAGCACAAGTCGAACTACCTCGTCCCCACTGACGAGTTCTTCGACGACGATCGCATGGTCGCGCCGCCGGTGATCGGCGGATGAGGCAGCTCGCGCAGCTCTCCCTGCCCGCGTTCGAGGTCCTCTGGGAGGACCTGCGGGCGGGGAGTTTGCCCTACCCGTTCGACATCAGGCAGCACGGCGAGACGCTCGACGAGCGCGCGCGCATCAAGGCCGCGGTGCACGCCGATCTGGAACGCCGCAACCTCGCCCGGCGCGGCAGGCCGGAGCCGGACCTGGAAGACGCGCTGAACCTGTTGGCACGCCCCGAGTTGCGCGTCATCGCCACGTACATCCCGGACATCAACCAAGAGAAGCAGATCGGCGCCAGCGTCGTGGCACGCGGCGGCTACGCGGTGCTGGTGACCCAAGAGGACACCACCGTCACGCTGAACCTGGTGCAGCCCAACGAGATCGCAACCAGCCTGGCCAACGCCATGCCGCCCGGCCGCCCCGGCCCCGGCAAGCCGGTGACTGTGCCCGGCGAGGCGTTCGAGCAGCAGCCGCAGGAACAGCAGGGCTTCCGCCAAGCCGTGCGCACCACCGTGAACGACGACGTCCGCATCGCCAAGCAGATGCTGACCGGCCCTGCCATCGGCAGCGGCAGCTTCCTCGTGCAGATAGGGCAGGGCCGCACCAAGCGCGACTTCCCGCCCGTCACCTGGGTCGACACCAGGCAGGGCCGCTACTGCAACGTCGAGACCCGCAAGGGCTGGTACACCATCAGCCCAGCCGACAACATGGGCCTGGCACGACACCTCGGGCAGGTGCTGGCGATGACGAGCGAACGATAACCCGGAACAGATGATCGCGGGCCTCGAGTCAAGGGCACAGCAGCTCCAGCAACGCTCCCAGCAGATGCAGGAGCAGATCCAGAACGCAAGCAGCACCCTCACCTCCCCCAACGAGGCGGTGACAGTGCGCGTGGCACCGAACGGCGCGTTGCAGCACATCGAGTTCTCGCCGGCCGCGATGCGCCTGACCCACGTCCAGCTGAGCCAGCTCGTCATGCAGACGGTGCAGAAGGCCCAGATCCAGTCCGCCGAACAAGTTGCGTCCATTGTGGAGCCCGAGTTCGGCGGCACCGAGGCGATGGACTTCCTACGCAGCTTCATCCCGCAACAGGAGGAAGAGGAACCTCCGCCGCCGCAGGACGAAGGCCAGGTCATGCGCGAGGTCTCGTGGAACGGACCGGCGCAGAAGCCAGCACCACGGCCGCAGCGGCCGGCGGAGGACGATGACGACGGCTTCGGGAGCGTGCTCCGGTGACCGCCTTCAACGTCGACCCGGCAGAGTTGCACTCGTTCGCCAAGAACCAGTTCTCCCGACAGCAGGCACTCGAGGCGGCGGCGTCCAAGGCCGCCGCGGTGAGCCTCGGCGGCGACACGTTCGGCGTGTTGCTGCAGTTCTTCGCCAACGACGCAGAAGAGGCGGCGCACAGGACGGTTGAGGCCATCCGCGAGCTGGCCAAGGGAGTCGGCGAGGCCGCGGAGAACACCCAGACCACCGCGTCGTCCTACGAGCAACACGAAGACGTCAACCGCGATCGGTTCGGAGGCCCGCGATGACCTTCACGGGGCTGGAGGGCGGCGACAAATGGGCCAACCCTGACAACTTCGCGGGTGCGGGGGTTTTCGAGTCGTTGGCCCAGACAGTCGACTCGATGGGCAGACTCGGTGAAGGAGACGCCACTGAGTTGGGGCTCAACGCGGCTGCACTGGGTCTCGATGCGCTCGGCGTGTTCATGGACCCGGTCGGAGCGCTGGCAACTGCGGGCATCGGCTGGCTCATCGAGCACCTCAGCTTCCTGCGTGAACCGCTGGACCTGCTCGCGGGCAACAGCGACAAGATCAAAGCTGCCGTCGGCACGTGGAACCAGGTGTCGGTCGCGATCGCGCAGGTCGCGGACGAGCAGAACAAGGCGGTGCAGAGCCACGTCGGCTCGTGGCAGGAGGCCGCCGCCGAACGCTTCCGGTCGAGCCAGGGTCAGCTCGCCGACGAGATCGCCGCCGTCAGCAAGTCGTGTGCGGCGGTGGGCGAGCAGATCGCCACCGCGGGCACGATCACGGCTGCGGTGCGGGGAATGCTCCGCGACCTCATCGCCATGTTCATCTACGAGGTCATCCGCAACGCTATCATCGCGCTCGCCTCGTCGTACGTGTCGCTGGGCAGCTCGATTGCGGCGTTCTCGGCCTGGGCCGTCGGACGCGGCGCAGCCGTTCTCGGGAAGATCACTCAGCAGATCGCCAAGCTGATGAAGGTCATCACGAGGATCACCGGCAGGCTCAAGGACCTCTTCTCCAAGCTGGGTGACGTGCTGGCGCGGCTCGCCCGATTCGGCAGGGGCGGACGCGGAGTGGACGCGCCGAGCGCTCCCCACACGCCCGCGACCCCGCGGGCAGACGCCGTGAGCGACGCGGGCAAGCGGTTGGAGGACTGGAGTCGGACGCGACCCACCGCAGGCGAAGCGTTCGACAAGCTCAAACAGGGCGGGCGTGAGCTCAAGGACGGCTACCTGGACGCCGGCAACACCTGGAAGAACAAGTACGAGGAACCGTACGGCGAGAAGGTTCCTTCCAAGCCGTGGCAACAGGATGCCGTCGACGCGTACACACCGTTCAAGCCGATCACCAAGGCCGACGGATCCGTCACTCCCCACTCGGTGCCGAACGTCGTGGACGGCGGCTACCAGATCAAGCTGGGAGCGGACATCCTCCGTGAAACGTCCAAACAGGACGAGCTGCAACTGGAAGGCCTGGAGAAGGACCAAAAGCCTGCGTTCGAACGGCAACAGGGATACCTGGACCTGTGAACGCCACTGAACCGAGCCCCCGCCGACGGCGGTTCGCAGTGGCTCTGAGCCTGGCACTGCTCGGCGGTTTCGTCGCGGGTTTCATGACGAGCATGCCGGGTTTGGTTCCGCTCGTGGCTGTGCCCGTCGTCATCCTCTGCGCCTTCGTCGCCGGCTACGCGATGTTGAAGCTCCGACCGAGCTCGACCAGTCTTCTGGCGGCCCCGATCGCCGTGTTGGTCGTGACCGGGCTGAGCGTCTTCGGCAGCGGCTCCTTGTGGTTGACGATGTTCGGCGAACAGGAAAAGGGCTGTGAAGTCGTCTCGGTGAACACTCACACCAGCCGCAAGTCACCCGACTCGTACAGCAACGACCTGATGTGCAAGTCACGACGGGTCGCAGACCACTTCCCGGACGGCGGCCAGGACGAACTCCGGAAGCCTGGCGATCGCGTCGACCTCGTTGTGGACGTGACGGGGATGGTTCGGGTTCGAGAAACGGGGTCGGTGACGTGGTGGCGGAGCCTGTTCGCACCGGCTGCGGCGGTGTCCGGCGTTGCCTTCGTGGTCGTTGTCCTGCGACTGCCGCGGTGGAAACCGCGCAAGAGGACATCAGGCCGGAAGAATCAGATCAACAACGACTTCCTCTGAGAGGCGCACACGCGGTCACGCGCGAGGCGGCGGTTCCTCCAGCGCGTGACCGCGTGCCCTCCCCGACCAGAGAACATACGACCGTTTACCCCGAATGGGCCCAAACGTCTTCTTATTGGCCAGGAATTGTCAACTCCTTCCACGACTCCACGAGCCGCAGCCCGCTCCGCAGCGCGGTGAGCCCCTCCCTGAACGGCACCATCGCCCGCCTCATCGACACGTCCGCCGCCTCCATCCGGTGCGTGCTCATCAGCAACGCCTCGACGCCCTCCACGAAGCCCTCGTCCAGCTCGTCGAACGGGCCCAGCGGGTCGCCTGCCGCCCGGATCAGTCGATCCACCTCGAAGGCCCGCCGCTCGAACCGCCGCCCGGCGTCCCGCAGCCGCGCCGCACCCGGCAGGTATTGCCGGGCGTCGGCGCCCGCGTCGACGAGCGCCATGAACTCGGTCGTCACCGACGCCGTCGCGTCGGACACGTCGGCGATGTCGCGGCAGAACCTCGCCCGCTCGGCGGACACGTCCACGTCGGCGGCCGGTGGTGCGGAGACCAGCGAGCGCTCAGCCTCTTCCACCCGATCAACCAGTTCACCTGCCAACGCCAGCACGGTGCGCCGCCACGCGGGCGATGAAGCGCCCTCGAGCCACGCCTCCCTCAGCGCGCGGTGCTGGCGTTCCACGATGATCTGCACGGCCAGGTCCGGGTTGTCCTCGGTCAGGTAGTTGTCGCCGAGCAGCACGACGGGCAGCAGCAGCGAACGCGCGTCGTCGACGACAGCCTGGTTGTAGAAGACGAAGAGTTCCTCGCGGCAGTACGGGCGATCGAAGTAGCGGCGGGTCACCACCGGGATGAAGACGGTGGCGCTGCGGACGGCCGACCTGATGACCGGTTGCGCGAGATCGCCCCAGCCGATCGACGTGCGGTCCAGGAAGATCTCCAGCTCGCGGCCTCGGTCCGCATAAGCGTACTGACGCAAGGACTGGATGAACGGGTCGACGAAGTTCATCACGACGTCGTCCTTGCGCGCGTAACTCAGAAAACAACGGATCGGCGGCGCGTCCAAGGAGGTCATTCGCCCACCCTCGACAGCAGCGGGGTGACCTCGTCCGACAACCACATCCAACGCTGTTTGCGTTGGCGGACAACCAATGCGTAGAGCAAGCCCGCGCCCAGCAACCCACCGGCAGCCAGCACCAGCACCGACGCGTAGGCGCCGCCGAACAGGACGAGCAGTGCACTGAGGCTGATCAGCAGGATGAGCACGGGCATCCCGCGGTAGCCCCACGTCCACTCGCGGCTCGCCTCGACCTCGCGACGCAGGTCCGCGGCGAACGTCGCGAGCTCGCCCGTCACCCCCAGTTCGAGCATGCGGGTGGCGATGCGGTCACAGCCGTCCACCTGAGCCCGTTCGACCATCACCAACTCGCCCTCGTGGGTCACGGCGCGCAGCGAGACCGACCGGAGGGCGAGCGCCACGGCCAGGTGATCCGCGGCATCCGGCAGGCCGGCCAGTTCCTCGATGCGCTCGTCGGAGACGCCGGTCGCCGAAATGACGGCCAGCAGTTCGTGAGGGCGACCGCGCGGGTCGTCGGAGCTGAGCAAGCGCTCAATCTGCCCGGCAAGCAGTTCTTGACACTCATTCGGCGCATTGACATTCACCAGATCACCCGACTTCGCCAGGAATCGGCCATCGAAAGGCTATTGTGCCAGAACGCGGAGGATGTCCCATGGAAAAGCTCAGCTCACGTTCGCTCGCACTTGCTCTCGCGTCGGCATACCTGGTTGTTTCGACACTGACAGGTATCGCGCTGATGACGGAACAGAAACCTGAGCCGCACGCACTGGACGCGACGACCTACGACTACACCACCACGACCGCCACCGGGACCACGACCACGACCACGCGGCCCGCACGGAGAACCACAACGACCACCGCCGATACGAGCTACGACCTGGTGAACGGTGCATACGAGCTGGTCACAGCCATCCCCAAAGGGTGGTCGGTCCGCCAGGGCGACGTGTCGACGGTGTCGGTCGCACGCAGCGACACCATGCCCGGTTACGAGGTGCGCCTCGGCGGCGCGCCGCCGGACGAACCCGCGAAAACCCTGCTCGAACGCATCTCCACTGCTCACGAGGCGAAGCTGGGCAAGAACTCGTACGCAATGGAAACGTTGCGCGACACCCGCTTCCACGGTTATCCCGCGGTGGAGTGGAGCTACACCACGACATCGAACGGAACGTCTCAGTTCTGCACAGGAGCCTGGTGGGAGGCGGGCGGTATCGAATATGTCCTGTTCGTTGTCTCACCGCTGTCCGGACGAGCAACGGCCGAAAAGTTGCTCAATTTGATGACAACCCACGCTAAACCATGACAGAAAGTGGACACAACAATGTCATCTCCGGCGACGACAGCGAACACCGGTTCACCGAAGCTGCGCGACGACACGACCCGCTTCCTCTGCGGGGCCGCGCACCGCGACGAGCACTTCGCGGACGCGGCCATTCGCGAGTACTTGGTGGAGAAGACACGGTTGATTCCGCGCTCACCCGGCGTCAACACGGGGGCGGTGCTGCGCGAGGCCGTGGCCGGGCGCATGCGGCGCAAGATGCGCGACAGCGCACTGCTGGTGCTGACGCTCGTGCTGCTGCTCACCGCGACCGCGATCGCACTCGTGCCCTGGCTGATCGCCGCTCTGCCGCTGGCGTTCGCCTCCGCCGGCTTCACCATCCGGCCACTGGTGCGGCAGCTGTCGATGCCCACCGGGCGAGGGCCGCTCATCGTCGGCACCATCGGCGGATCAATCGCGTTGGGCATCGTGCTGATCAAGGCGGGATCGGCCTTCGAAAGCACCCGCTACGGACCGCGGTACAGCGACTCCAGCGACGCCGAGACCGTCATCGCGATCATCACCCTCGTTCTCATCTTCGGCGTGTTGCTGGCCGACCGCGTGGTGGTGTGGCTTCTGCTCACCAAGAGCTTCCGCCGCAACAGGTTCCGCACCAGGCCGGGCCAGGAGCTGTGGCAGAACGAGTGGAAGGTGCGGCAGCTCGGGCACGGGATCTACGCCAACGCGCTGCGGCTCTACCCGGACGAGGAGGACGAGCACGCTCCTGACGACTCCGGCCGGGCGCAGGTCATCGTCTACCGCGGCTACGAACCGTTCGTGGGCTCGGGCACCATGTTCGAGCCCTGGTCGATGGCGCTGCCGCTGAAGCCCGCCGAGGACGAGGAAGCCAAGCCGAGACTGGGCTTCACCCTGACAGAGCTCTACGACCACGTCACGAACGACCTGGTGACGACGGGCAGGTCGCCGTCGCTGTCGCCAGGCCACCGGTTGCGCGACCTCACCTTCGGCGACCGCGTCGTCGCGTCCGCGGTCGAGCTGATCGACCACCTCGGCGACCCGGAGACGCAGATCGTCCTGCCGGACAAGGACAAGGCTCCGGTGCGGACCGTCGACGGGTCCGTTGTGGACGATCTCGTCAACAGGCCCAAGGAGTGGATGCGACACTTCCGTTCCTTCCAGGTCGAGACGTGGGACCGCGACGTGGTGGTGTCGGCGTACCTCACGCTCGGCCTCGACAACGAGATGCTCTACATCGAGTGGACGCCGTGCGTGCTGACCCCGATCGAGGCGAAGCACCGCGAGATCGACAAGTGGTCGCCGCAGTCGCTGCGACCGCTCGGCGAGGCGCTCTTGGATCTGCTGAGGTTTCCCGCGACCCTGCCGAAGCGGTTCTCGAACGCGGTCATGTGGATGGCGCCGATCGACCAGCCGCCCGGCACGTTCGTGTCGGACAAGTACGGCGCCCGCGTCAGCATCCGCGAGCTCGCCTCCGAACCGTCGGTCGACAACTACTTCCAGCTCACGGACGTCGAGCGCTACATCAAGGTGCTGGAGGCACGGTTGTTGCGCACGATCGGCGAGTTCCTGCAGAGCAAGGGAATCTCGGTCACCGAGTTCATGGAACAGGCCATGCAGGTCACGAACAACAACGTGCACATCACCGGGCCCGTGATCGCGAGCAACATCGCCACGACGGGCCGGGCGCGCACGGGCAACGTCAGCACGGGCAGGGGCAAGAAGCGATGAACGAGCGAAACTTCGAGATCCACGGGCCGGTGGTCGGCAGCAACGTCGGCACCAGCGGACGAGCCAGAACCGGAGATGTCCACATCGGACACATCAAGGACGTCAGCGCCGTGCTGCGGCTGCTCGACGAGCTCCGCGAGGACCTCAACGACGCCAAGGCGCCCACGTCCACCATCGAGGCGGTCGACGACCTGCGGGTCGAGGCGCGCAAACCCAAGCCCAGCAAGGACGTCACGGCTCACCTGATGGACAAGCTGGCCGACCGCGGCCTCGGCGAACAGATGAAGGACCTGGCGAAGGCCTTCGACGCGCTCTTCTAGAAAACCTTGCGGGCGGTCGCGAACCGCGGTCGCCCCGCCAGGTCGGTGTGGCCGGCGACGTCCGTGAGCACCCGGCGTGCGGCCAGCAACGCCGGCACGGACTCGCCCTGGGTGTCGTCGTGCTCGATCCCGACGGCCCCACCCGGCTTGAGCCACCGCGCGGCCGCCGACACGACGTGCCGGATCACGTCCAGGCCGTCCGCGCCGGAGAACACCGCGTGGTGCGGGTCGTGCACGCCCACCTCGGGCTGCACAGGTGTTCCCTCTGGCACGTAAGGCGGATTGCAGACCACGAGGTCGACCAGACCGTCCAGATCGGACAGCAGTGACGGATCCGTGGCATCGCCGGAGTGCAGGCGGATCGGCGTGTCCCCCGCCGCCGCGCGCGCGTCCGCGTTGCGTCGGGTCCACGCAAGCGCTTGCGGGTCGATCTCCACCGCGTGCACCACGGCGTCCGGGCGGGCGTGCGCGATCGACAACGCCAGCGCACCGGTCCCCGTGCACAGATCCACGACGACCGGCGAGGAAACGCCGACCAGCGCCTTCAGGCCCCACTCCATCAGCAGCTCGGTCTCCGGCCGCGGCACGAACACCCCCGGCCCGACCTCGACCGAAATGGCACCCATCGGCGCCCAGCCCAGGATGTGCTGCAACGGAATCCGCGAGGCCCGGACGCGCACGAGCTTGTGCAGCTGGTCGATCACCGGCGGATCGACCAGCGGGATGAGCGGCAGCCGCCCTCGTTCCACGCCGAGCACGTGCGCGGCCAGGTACTCCGCGTCGACGCGCGGGCTGTCCACGCCCGCCTCGGCGAGGATCTTGGCCGCCTCGGAGATCGCGAGGCGGAGCGGCTGCCGGTTCATCATCGTCAGAGGAAGCTATCTCAGAAGTTGATCATGTGCCCGGCCAGGCCGTGCACCGCTTCCTTGACGGCCTCGGACAGCGTCGGGTGCGCGTGCACGTTGCGCGCGACCTCGTGCACCGTGAGGTCCCACTGCTGGGCCAGCGTGAGCTCGGGCAGCAGCTCGGTCGCCTCGGGGCCGATGATGTGGCCGCCGAGCAGCTCGCCGTGCTTGCCGTCGCTGATCAGCTTCACGAAGCCACCGGCGTCGGCGAGGCCGTGCGCCTTGCCGTTCGCGGTGAACGGGAACTTCGCGACCTGGACGTCGAAGCCCTTCTCGCGGGCCTGCTCCTCGGTGTAGCCGAAGGAGGCGATCTGCGGCTGGCAGAACGTGGCCCGCGGGATCATGACGTAGTCGAGCTCCATGGTCTCGGCGCCCGCGATGGTCTCCGCGGCGATGATGCCCATGGACTCGGCGGTGTGCGCGAGCATCAGCTTCGCGGTGACGTCACCGATGGCGAAGATGTGCGGCACGGAGGTGCGGCCGCGGCCGTCGATGTCGATCGCGCCACGGTCGGTCAGCTTCACGCCGGTGTTCTCGAGGCCGTAGCCCTCGACGCGCGGCACGAAACCGATGGCCTGCATGACCTTGTCGGCCTCCAGGACCTCCTGGGCGCCGTTCTTCGACACCGTGACGCGGACCTTGGGGCCCGACTCGTCGATCGACTCGACGCGGGTGCCGACGCGCACGTCGACGCCCATCTTCTTGTAGCGCTTGAGGAGCTCGGCGGACACCTCGGCGTCCTCGAGCGGCACCATCCGGTCGAGGAACTCGACGATGGTGACCTTCACGCCGTAGTTGTGCATCACGTAGGCGAACTCGACGCCGATCGCGCCCGCGCCGGCGATGATGATCGACTCGGGCAGGTCCTCGGTCATGATCTGCTCTTCGTAGGTCACGACGCGGTCGGACTTCTGCGTGTTCGGCAGCATCCGGGTCGTGGCGCCCACGGCGAGGATCGCGTGGCCGAAGGTGATCGTCTCGTCCCCGACGGTCAGCGTGTGGTCGTCGGTGAAGTTGGCCCACCCGTTGTACTCGGTGATGCCGTTCTTCTTCATCAGGAAGTGCACGCCCTTGACGCGGCCGTCCGCGACCTTGCGGCTGCGCTGCCACGCGGCGCTGTAGTCGAAGCTGACGGTGCCGTCGACCTTGATGCCGAACGTCTTCTGCTCGTGCGTGAAGATGTGCGCGAGCTCGGCGTTGCGCAGGAGAGCCTTCGACGGGATGCAGCCCACGTTCAGGCAGACACCGCCCCAGTACTTCTCCTCCACGATGGCGGTCTTCAGCCCGAGCTGAGCCGCCCGGATCGCGGCGACGTACCCGCCGGGACCCGCACCCACGACGACGACATCAAAGTGTGCGCTCATAAGCACACACCCTAGGTCCCGAGCTGCTCCTGCAAGAACTCAACCGTCCGTTTCCAAGCGTCCGCACGCGCGTGCGCTGTGGTCTGCGGAACACCACCACCCGAGAAGGTGACACCGGGCCCCGGATAGGTCACGTCGGTCGCCGGACGGTGCGGCGGGCCCGCTATCAGGTGTCCTGCCTCGGGATACACGACGTGCTCGTACGGGAACGGGTGGTCGTGGTCCTTCAACCGCCGCATCGCGACCTCGCTCAGCTCGACGCAGGGCCACCCGTCGTCGTGTCCGGACGAGATGAGCAACACACCCCCGACGGTGTTCTCGACGCGGATCTCGGTGTTCTCGGGGATGCCGTCGCTCGTGTCGAACGCGAGCCGCAACGGCACCGGTTCGTCGTTCACGATCTTCGCCCGCAGCTCGTCGCTCACGTAGTAGGGCAGGTACGGCAGCGGCTCGCCCTTCCACGTCCAGGACGCCGCCTCGTACGAGAGCTTCTGCAGCAGGTTCGCGCCGGGCCCGATGCCCTGCGTCACCACGCCGCTGCCCACCACGCTGACCACAGCCCTGACCTGCGGGAACGTCGCTCCGGCGAGCAGCGCCAGCTCACCACCGCGCGAGCCGCCGACCACGCCGATCTCGCCGCACCGTTCGGACAGGTACTCGATCGCGGTGCCGATGTACTCGAGCGGGACGTCCACGAGGTGCTCGGGCAGCCCCTTCACGCCGAAGTAGCCGAGCGCGAACGTGACGAACCCGTACGCCGCCAGCAGAGCCGCGTCGGTCTCGTGGATGCCGCCTTCCGACCCACCGAGCACGATCACGCCCGGCAGCTCGCCTCCGTCGTCCTCAGGGGCGAACAGCGTGCCGACCAGACCGTTCTCCCTGACCTCCAGCCGCTCGACGCCCTCGGGCACGCTCAGCCGTTCGAGGACGCGGTCACCGACGCCCTCCACCGACAGGCACATGGGCGCCGACTTCCCGCCCGTGCGTTCCAGCGACCAGAACAACCCCATCGGGTCAACGCCGTGGTAGCTGCCCTCGACGGGAGCGTGCCTGGTCAGGTCGACGACACCGCGATCGTCAGCGGTGAAGAAGGCGTGGGAGGCCCGGTCGCCCGTGGAGAGCTGGACCGAGATCGCCTGACCGGGTTCGAGGCCGACGACGACAACGTCGACCGGTTGGTCGAGAGGCGCGGACTGCGGATTCACCAGGATCTCGGCCACAACGCGCCCCTCTCACGTCGGATTACCCGCCTGCGAGCCGTTCTGCCCGGTCGGCGGCGGCCAGCGCGTCCACCACCGCGTCCAGGTCACCGTCGAGCACCTGGTCCAGGTTATGTGCTTTGTACCCAACCCGGTGATCGGAAATTCGCGATTCGGGGAAGTTGTAGGTTCGGACCCGCTCACTGCGGTCGACGGTGCGGATCTGGGTGCGCCGGGCATCCGACTGCTCCTGCGCCTTCTGCTCCTCGGCCAGCGCGGCGAGACGGCTCTGCAACACCTGCATGGCGCGGGCCTTGTTCTGCAGCTGGCTGCGCTCGTTCTGGCACGACACGACGATGCCGGTCGGCAGGTGCGTGATGCGCACCGCGGAGTCGGTGGTGTTGACCGACTGACCACCCTTGCCCGACGACCGGTAGACGTCGATGCGCAGGTCCTTCTCGTCGATCTCGACCTCCCCGACCTCCTCGGCCTCGGGGAAGACGAGCACGCCGGCGGCAGACGTGTGGATGCGCCCCTGCGACTCCGTGACGGGCACGCGCTGCACCCGGTGCACGCCGCCCTCCCACTTCAACCGGCTCCACACCCCGTCGGGCGTCGCGCTCTTGGCCTTGATGGCGACCGTGACGTCCTTGAACCCACCGAGGTCGGAGTCGGTCCCGTCGAGCATCTCGACCTTCCAGCCCTGACGCTCGGCGTACCGCGTGTACATGCGCAGCAGGTCCCCGGCGAACAGCGCGGACTCCTCGCCGCCCTCGCCGGACTTGATCTCCAGCAGCACGTCGTCCCCGTCGTGCGGGTCACGCGGCAGCAGGAGCTCGGTGAGCTTCTCCTCCAACTTGGGGAGCTGCTCCTCCAGCTGCTTCGCCTCGTCGGCGAACGCCGAGTCCTCGCCGGCCAGCTCCTTGGCGGCCTCGAGGTCGCTGCGGGTCTGCTCGATCTCCCGGGCCGTCTTCACGATCGGCCCGAGCTGGGCGTACCGCTTGCCCAGCTTCCGTGCGCCTGCCTGGTCAGCGTGCACGCTGGGGTCGGCGAGCTTCTTCTCGAGCTCGTCGTACTCGGCGAGCAGGCTGTCCAGCGACTGCGACACGTTCGTTGACTCCCTGGTTGAAGGTCGTGCAGACGGCAACGGCGCCTGACCTCGGCAGACTTGCCGAGGTCAGGCGCCGTGAACGCAGCTACTTGTTGCGCTTGCCGTAACGCGCCTCGAAGCGCGCGACGCGGCCACCGGTGTCCAGGATCTTCTGCTTGCCCGTGTAGAACGGGTGGCAGTTCGAGCAGACCTCGACGTGCACGGAGCCGGAGGTCTTGGTGCTCCGGGTGGTGAAGGTGTTGCCGCAACCGCAGGTGACCTCGGTGGTCACGTACTCCGGGTGGATTCCAGTCTTCAAGATCTTGTCCCTTTCAGAGGATGGCCGCCGGGTCCCTGTTTGTGAGCGGGTGAACCGGAGCCGGACTCGACCGTTTAGTTTGCCAGACCCTTCAACACGTGCAAAAACGCGGTTGTTCCCAGAGCTCCCGCACGGCCTTGAGGGTGGCTGATGTCACAACCGCTCAACCTCCCTGATACGCCGTTCGGCGCAAGGTGAGCCCGTTCGGCCACATACGGCTCCATGTTGTTGGTGGCGGTCCATCAGACTGTGCACCGTGTTCTGCGCCGCCGAACGGCCAATGCACCAGCGCCTCTGGCTGGCCGTGCCGTTCCTGTTCTCCGCCGCCGTGTTCGGCCTGATGGGGTCAGCAGGCTTGATCACGGCTTCCTGGACCACCGTGCCTCTGTCACCGGTGGTCTCAGGCGCGGGCGTAGCAGTGGCCGCGGCCGTCTCAGGCGGCGTCCGGTGGAGGCGCCCGTGGCAGCGAACCTGGCTGCGCTGGCCGTACCTGGCCGCCGTCCTGGTGTTCGGCGTGCTGGTGGGAGCTGTGGAGGTCCCGGCCCTGGCCACGGCGGTGGTGGGACTGCCGGTGCTGCTGGGTCTGGTGTTCCAGTGCCTGATGCAGAGCGAAGAGGGCAGATCGGCCTCAGACTGCCGCTGACCCCCGCTCCCCACCCAGCCCTCTCCCGCTTCCCCGGACGGCACGCGGGGACCCCGCGTGTGCTCACAGCGAACGAAAGCTCCCCGCGTGCACTCGAACAGGCTCGGCATTCGGGTGACGAGATGTGGAAAGACCCCCGGTGACCTGCACCGGGGGTCTTTTCACGTGAAACTCACGCGGGCGATCAGTCCTGCTCGGCGCCCGGCGTCGTCTTCGCGACCTGCATCAAGAACTCGATGTTGGTACGAGACTTCCGCAGCCGGTCCAGCAGCAGGTCGATCGCCTGCTGCCCGTCCAGCGCATGCAGCACCCGACGCAGCTTGTGCGTGACCGCCATCTCATCCGGCGACAGCAGCAGCTCTTCCTTACGAGTACCGGAAGAGTCCACGTCCACAGCCGGGAACGTCCGCTTGTCCGCGATCTTCCGGTCGAGCTTCAGCTCGGCGTTACCCGTGCCCTTGAACTCCTCGAAGATCACCGAGTCACCGGCGGAACCGGTCTCCACCAGCGCGGTGGCGATGACGGTCAACGACCCGCCACCCTCGATGTTCCGAGCAGCGCCGAGGAACCGCTTCGGCGGGTACAGCGCGGTGGAGTCGACACCACCGGACAGGATGCGACCGGACGCCGGAGCGGCCAGGTTGTACGCACGGCCCAGACGCGTGATCGAGTCCAGCAGCACGACCACGTCGTGGCCCATCTCGACCAGGCGCTTCGCCCGCTCGATCGCGAGCTCGGAGATGGTCGTGTGGTCCGACGGCGGGCGGTCGAAGGTCGAGGCGATGACCTCGCCCTTCACCGAACGCTGCATGTCGGTGACCTCTTCGGGACGCTCGTCCACGAGCACGACCATCAGGTGGCACTCGGGGTTGTTCTTCGTGATCGCGTTGGCGATCGACTGCAGAACCGAGGTCTTGCCGGCCTTCGGCGGCGACACGATCAGGGCGCGCTGGCCCTTGCCGATCGGCATCACCAGGTCGATGACGCGGGTGGTGAGGATGTGCGGCTCGGTCTCCAGGCGCAGGCGCTCGTTCGGGTAGAGCGGCGTCAGCTTGGTGAAGTCCGGGCGGTTGCGCGCCTCTTCCGGGTCCAGGCCGTTGATCTTGTCGACGCGGACCAGCGGGTTGAACTTCTGACGCTGCTGCTCACCCTCGCGCGGCTGGCGGACGGCGCCGGTGATGGCGTCGCCGCGGCGCAGGCCGTACTTGCGGACCAGCGACAGCGACACGTAGACGTCGTTGGAGCCCGCCAGGTAGCCCGACGTGCGGACGAACGCGTAGTTCTCCAGCACGTCCAGGATGCCCGCGACCGGGAGCAGGACGTCGTCCTCGCGCACCTCGGTCTCGCGGTCGCCACGCTCGCCGCCCTCGCCACGACCACCGCGGCGGCGACGGTCGCGGAAGCGGCCACGACGGCCATCGCCGTCGTCGTCGCCCTGCGGGCCGCCACCCTGGCGGTCGTTGCGGTCGCCGCGGTCACCACGGTCGCGGTTGCGGTCACGGCCGCCCCGCTCACCACGGTCGCCACGCTCGTTGCGGTCGCCGCGGTCCTGGCGCTCGGAACGCTCTCCGCGGTCCTGGCGCTCGGCGCGGTCGCCGCGGTCCTGCCGCTCGCCGCGGTCGGAACGCTCGGCGCGCTGCTCCTGCTGCTGGCCGTCACCCGCCTCGGCGTTGCCACCGCCACGGCCGGAACGGCGGCGGCGGTTGCCCCGGCGCCCACCGTCCTCCGCAGAGGACCCGGACTCGGCGGCGGCAGGCTTCTCCGTCACCTCGAGCTGCTGCTGAACAGGCTTTTCGGCGGCCTTCTCGACGATCTTCTCGACCACCTTTTCGGCCACCCTGGCAGCGGCCGGCTTCTCGGCGGGAGCCTCGGCCTTGGCCGCAGCCTTCGCGGGCTTCTCGGCTTTCGCCGGGGCGCCTGCGCCCTGCTTCTCCTTGATGGCCGCGATCAGGTCGCCCTTGCGCAGACCTGCGGTTCCGGTGATGCCCATTTGGCCGGCGAGCTCACGCAGCTCCGCGAGCACCATGCCGGACAGACCCGCGCGGCGGCGCGGCGTCGTGCCGTTCGAAGGGGTGGACAGAGCGGTCTCCTCGGCTCCAGAACCAGAAGCAGCTGCGACTTCGCTGCTCAGCAAATCGGTGTTGCTCACACATGTCCTTCCTGACCAGGCCCCGCCTCCTACGCGGCCCAGCGGACCCGTCTTCCCGCTTCAACTGGGGAACGACGGTCAGTCCGATGCAGACGGAAGCACACACCGCTTCCGGCAAGCACGGGACTTTTCTCAGGTCACACGGCGATCGGGTGCCTCTTTTGCGTCCGCCCCGCCCGCACGGCACAGAGCCGGAACACAAAAGGATTGCGACCCGGAACGAGTGTCCGGGCGCGACACCGGCGCCCGTGCGCGCGGTGACTGATCGCCCCCGAGGGTAGACGCCGGTCCCCCCGCATGCAACAACCGGGGTCGGGCGTGTCAGTCCAATGGACGAACGCGCACGCCGGCGGTGTCGACGTCGAGTCTCCGCACGTCGAAGCCGTGGACGTCGACCTCGGACGGCAGGTCGCCGAACGCGATCACGGTGGGTCCCGCTCCGGACACGCAGGCGGGAACACCGAGCTTGCGAAGATCGTTGATCACACGGATGGTGTCGGGCCACGCGGGCTCGCGGTAGTTCTGGTGGAGGCGATCCTCAGTAGCGGCAAGGAGAACCGTCGGATCCGACGTCAGCGCGTGCACCGCCAGGGCGGCCCGTCCCGCGGCGTGCGCGGCGTCCGCGTGCGGCACTTCGGCCGGAAGCAGGCCGCGCGTCGTCTTGGTGGACGACTCCTGGGACGGGATCAGCACGACCGGTCGCACCCGTGCGTCGGGCTCCATACGCACGGCGCGGTAGCGCTCTCCCTCTGACCACGCAACGACAACGCCGCCGTACAAAGAGGCAGCGGCGTTGTCCGCGTGCCCCTCGAACTCGGCAGCGATTTGCAACGCGTCCGTGTCCAACTCGCGACCCGTCAGGGTGAATCCCGCTGCGACACCCGCCACGATCGCGGCGGCCGACGAGCCCAGTCCGCGTGCGTGCGGAATGACGTTGCGGCACTTCAGAGCGAGCCCACCCGAGTAGCCGGCGGCGCGGACGGCCCGCACGACGAGATGCGACTCGTCGAGCGGGACGTCACCTGATCCGGCGCCTTCCACCGTGATCGACAGGCCGTCGGCAGCGGCGACCTCGATCTCGTCGTGCAGACCGAGGGCCATGCCCAGCGCGTCGAACCCCGAACCGAGGTTCGCGGTCGACGCGGGGACGGAGACGAGGAACCTCACGCGAGCTCCAGAGCGTGCGCGACCGCACCGGGGTCGACCGGGACCGGCTCGACCTCGGTGACGCCGAGCAACGCGGTGTCCGGGTCCTTCAGACCGTGACCGGTGACCGTGCACACGACCGTCGAGCCCTTGGGCAGCCGGCCGTCCTCGGAGGTCATCAGCAGACCGGCGATGGACGCGGCCGACGCGGGTTCGACGAAGATGCCCTCCGACGACGCCAGCAGCCGGTACGCGGCCAGGATCTGGTCGTCGGTGACGGCGTCGATCAGCCCACCCGACTCGTCGCGGGCGTTGATCGCACCCGTCCAAGACGCCGGTGAGCCGATGCGGATCGCGGTCGCGATGGTCTCCGGGTTCGCCACCGGCTGGCCGCTGACCAGCGGCGCCGCGCCCGCGGCCTGGAAGCCGAACATCCGCGGCAGGCCCTTGTCGTACGACGTGTAGCCCTTCCAGTACGCGGTGATGTTGCCCGCGTTGCCGACCGGCAGGCAGTGCACGTCCGGCGCCTGCCCGAGCACGTCGGCAACCTCCCACGCGGCGGTCTGCTGACCGATGAGCCGCACGGGGTTGACCGAGTTCACCAGCGTCACGGGGTACTCGGCCGCCGTCTTGGACGCGAGCTCCAGGCAGTCGTCGAAGTTGCCGTCGATCTGCAGGATCTTCGCACCGTGCATGACGGCCTGGGCGAGCTTGCCCATGGCGATCTTGCCGCTGGGCACCAGCACGGCCGCCGTCAGGCCGGCCTTGGCCGCGTAGGCCGCGGCTGAGGCCGACGTGTTGCCCGTGGAGGCGCAGATGACCGCCTTCAGACCGGACGCGAGCGCGTACGTCATCGCCACGGTCATGCCGCGGTCCTTGAACGAACCCGTCGGGTTCGCGCCCTCGACCTTGACCCACACGTCCGAACCGGTGACCTCGGAAAGCCTCTTCGCGTGCACGAGCGGCGTGCCGCCCTCGTGCAGCGTCACGACCTCCGCGCCCTCGGGGATCTCGATCCGGTCCCGGTAAGCGTTGATGAGACCAGGCCAGCCAGCTCTCGCAGCGCCGCTCATTCCTCGCCCTCCACCCTCATCACGCTCACGACCTCCCGCACCACCGGGAGGCCGCCGATCTTGTCCACAGTGGACCGCAGCGCGGCGTCGGTCGCCGCGTGCGTGACGATCACCAGGCTGGCGTCCTCGACGCGGCCTTCCTGGCGCACCGCGGCGATGCTCACGTCGTGCTCGGCGAACACGGCGGCGACCTGCGAGAGGACACCGGCCTTGTCCGCGACGTCGAGGCTGATGTGGTAGCGCGTGGGCGTGTTCCCCATGGGCTGCACGGGAAGCGCGGCGTAGGCCGACTCGCGCGGACCACGCCCGCTCGCGACCTTGTTGCGCGCCACGGCGACCAGGTCGCCGAGCACCGCGCTCGCCGTCGGGGCGCCACCGGCACCCTGCCCGTAGAACATCATCTCCCCCGCCGCGTCGGCCTCGACGAACACCGCGTTGAACGCGCCGTTGACCGAAGCCAGCGGGTGCGCCCTGGGGATCATGGCCGGGTGCACTCGAACGGCGACTGACTCCTGGCCGGACGGCGAGACCACGCGTTCGCAGATCGCGAGCAGCTTCACCGTGCGGCCGAGGCCCTTGGCCGCCGCGATGTCCGCCGCGGACACCGAACGGATGCCCTCGCGGTACACGTCGGCAGCCGTCACACGGGTGTGGAACGCGAGCGACGCGAGGATCGCGGCCTTCGACGAGGCGTCGAACCCGTCGACGTCCGCGGTCGGGTCGGCCTCGGCGTACCCGAGGCGCGAGGCCTCCTCGAGCGTCTCCGCGTAGCCCGCACCCGTGGCGTCCATCGCGGACAGGATGAAGTTCGTGGTGCCGTTGACGATGCCCATGACGCGCGTGATCCGGTCTCCCGCAAGGGATTCCCGCAACGGGCGCAGCAACGGGATCGCGCCGGCGACGGCGGCCTCGAAGTAGAGGTCCGCGCCGGACGCGTCGGCCGCCTCGAACAGGTCGGAACCGTGCTCGGCGAGCAGCGCCTTGTTCGCGGTGACGACGGACTTGCCCGCCTTCAACGCGTCCAGCAGCAGCCCGCGCGTCGGGTCGATGCCGCCGATGACCTCGACGACCACGTCCACGTCGTCCGACGAGACGAGCCCGGCGGCGTCCGTGGTGAGCAGGTGCTCAGGTACTTCGCGGTGTTTGTTCGGCCTGCGCACGGCGATGCCCGCGAGCTCAACCGGCGCGCCGATGCGCTGGGTGAGGTCCTCGGCCTGGTCCGTCAGCAGCCGAACCACCTCCGTGCCCACCGTGCCGCAACCCAGCAAGGCGACCCGAATCGGTTTCACGGCTTTCATACCTCCAGACGGAACAGATCGTCCTCGGTCTCACGACGCAGCAGCAGCCGCGCCTCTCCACCGGTCACCGCGGCGAGCGCGGGCCGTGGAAGTCGGTTGTACCCGCTCGCCATCGAGTAGCAGTAGGCCCCCGTCGCAGCGATCGCCACCAGGTCCCCCGGCGCGAGGTCGTCCGGCAGCCAGCAGTCGCGCACCACGATGTCACCGGACTCGCAGTGCTTGCCGACGACGCGGCACAGCACCGCGCGCGACTCCGGCTCCGCGGCGCGTGAGACCAGTTTGCAGTCGTAGACCGCGTCGTACAGCGCGGTGCGGATGTTGTCGCTCATCCCGCCGTCGACGCTGACGTACCGGCGCCGCGCGCCACCGTCGAGCTCGACGTCCTTGATGGTGCCGACCTCGTACACGGTGACCGTGCCGGGGCCGACGATCGCGCGGCCGGGCTCGACCGCGATGCGAGGCATCTCCAGGCCGTTGTGCTCGCACTCCTTCTGCACGATGTTGTGCAGCTGCCGCGCCAGCTCGGCGGGCGGGGGCGGGTCGTCGTCCGGCGTGTACGCGATGCCGAGGCCACCGCCGAGGTCGACGACGGTCAGCGACTCGATGTCGCCGTGCTCTTCGCGGATGTCCGCGAGCAGGCCGATCACGCGACGGGCGGCGACCTCGAAGCCGGACGCGTCGAAGATCTGCGAGCCGATGTGGCTGTGCAGGCCGACGAGCTTGAGCCCGCTCGCCTTGAGCACGCGCCGCACGGCCTCGGCCGCGTCGCCGGAGGACAGCGAGAAGCCGAACTTCTGGTCCTCGTGCGCGGTCGCGATGAACTCGTGCGTGTGCGCCTCGACGCCGACCGTCACGCGGATCAGCACCGGCTGCACCACACCGCGTTCGCGCGCGATCTGGTCGAGGCGCGCGATCTCGTGGTACGAGTCGAGCACGATCCCGCCGACGCCCGCCTCGACGGCGGCGACCAGTTCGGGAACGCTCTTGTTGTTGCCGTGCAACGCGATGCGCTCGGCGGGGAAGTCCGCCCGCAGCGCGATGGCGAGCTCGCCGCCGCTGCACACGTCGATCGAGAGGCCTTCTTCGGCCACCCACTTCGCGACCTGAACGCTCAGGAACGCCTTGGAGGCGTAGTGCACGAGCGTCGGGTCGCCGAACGCCTCGGCGTGCTCACGGCAACGCGCGCGGAAGTCCTGCTCGTCCATGACGAACAACGGGGTGCCGTACTGCTCGGCGAGCTCGCGCACGTCGACGCCCGCCAGCTCCACGACACCGCTGTCGGTGCGCTTGGCGTTGCGGGGCCACACGTGCGGCGGCAGGTGGTCGAGCTGGTCGGCGGTGCTGGGGCGGTCGCCGGCGGTGTTGCCGGGGACCACGACGTCGGCGTGCCGGGGTCCGGCCGGGTGCGCGCGCATCACATGCGCTCCGGGGCGGTCACGCCGAGCAGACCGAGACCTGCGGCGAAGACACGCCTGGTGGCGCTGACGAGCTGAAGCCTGACCTGGTGCAACGGAGTCGTCTCCTCGTCGCCGCGCGGAAGAACGCGGCAGTCCTGCTGGAAGCGGTGGTACGTGCCCGCGAGCTCTTCGAGGTAGCGAGCCACGCGGTGCGGTTCCCGGAGCTCGGCGGCGGTGGCCACCACACGCGGGAACTCGCCGATGGTGCGGATGAGGTCGCCCTCGCGCTCGTGGGTGAGCAGCGCGAAGTCCCCACCAGGGGTGATGCCGAGGTCGGCGGCGTTGCGCAGGATCGACGACGTGCGCGCGTGGGCGTACTGCACGTAGTAGACCGGGTTCTCGTTGCTGTGCTTGCGCAGCAGGTCGAGGTCGATGTCGAGACCGGAGTCGACGCTCGACCGGATCATCGCGTACCGCGCCGCGTCCACACCGACCGCGTCGACCAGGTCCTCCATCGTGATGACGGTGCCCGCGCGCTTGCTCATCCGGACGGGCTGGCCGCCGCTGACGAGGTTCACGAGCTGGCCGATCAGCACCTCGACGCTGTCCGGGTCGCCACCCAGCACGGCCGCGGCCGCCCTGAGGCGCGCGGTGTAGCCGTGGTGGTCGGCGCCGAGCATGTAGATGAAGCGGTCGAAACCGCGGCTGCGCTTGTCCGCGAGGTAGGCGATGTCACCGGCGATGTAGGCCGGGTTCCCGTCGCTCTTGATGACCACGCGGTCCTTGTCGTCACCGAAGTCGGTGGACCGCAGCCACCAGGCGTCGTCCTTCTCGTACAGAGAGCCGTTGGCCTTGAGCTTCGCGACGGTGTCGGCGACGGCGCCGCTGCGGTGCAGCGTGAGCTCGGAGAAGAAGACGTCGAAGTGGGTGCCGAAGTCGTCCAGGCTGCGCTTGATCTCGTCGATCATCAGCTCGAGCCCGACGCGGCGCACGGTCTCGGGATCGCCGAGCGCGCCCGGTTCGCGGCGCAGCACCTCGGCCGCGATCTCGCCGACGTACGTGCCCGCGTAGCCGTCCTCCGGCACGGGCTCGCCCTTCGCGGCCGCGATCAGCGACCGGACGAACCGGTCGATCTGCGCGCCCGCGTCGTTGATGTAGTACTCCCGCGTGATCTCGGCGCCGCGGGCCTGCAGCACGCGGCCGATCGCGTCGCCGACGGCCGCCCAGCGCGCGCCACCGAGGTGGATGGGGCCCGTCGGGTTCGCGGAGACGAACTCCAGGTTGATCTTCTGGCCGGCGAGCTCGGTGCCCGTGCCGTAGCCGTCCTTCAGCGCGTCCTCGACGATCGCGCCCTGGGCCTCGGTGGCGAGCGTGAGGTTGATGAAGCCCGGCCCGGCCACGTCGGCCTCGGCGATCGCGGGCTGGTCCTTCAGGGCATCGACGAGCCACGTCGCGAGGTCGCGCGGCGCGACGCCGACCTTCTTGGCGAGCTGGAGCGCGACGTTCGTGGCGTAGTCCCCGTGCTCGGGGTTTCTCGGTCGCTCCACCGTCACCTGCCGGGGGGCGGCGGTGACGTCCAGGCCTCGGTCGGTCAGCAACTGGGCAACCGCGGTCCGGACGAGATCGGCGAGCGCTTCGGGGGTCACGCCCCGAGAGTTTAGAGAAGTGTTGTCGCAGGTCTCGACCGGGTTACCGGGTCTCGGAGGGTGAGACGGCGCCGGGATTGTCGGTGGTGCCCGTTACCGTCGGGACGCTATGACCGCGGTGATCCAGGCATACCAGTATGCGCTCGCAACCTCGCCCGGCTCGCGGCCGAGGTTGCGGGCGGTACGTCCTCCCCGAGTTGCGGGGCGACGCGAAACGAGCCCGATGGAAACCCATGTCAGCCCCGCCTCGCGCGGGCAGCGGGTACCGCCACGGGAAGACCCGGACATCTGGCCAGGTCAACGCCACACCGCGAGGTGACGGCTACCGAGACCGAGCGAACACCCGTTCGCTCACGTCCCAGGTAACGGTGAGACGGCAAGTGTTAATGCCCACGTGGTATCGCCACGCGCTGACAGTGACCAGACACGAAGTCCCTACACTGGCGCCGGTTGACCAGGACGACATCTGAGGCGGACATGACCAGCGGCAAGAAGACGAAGGCCACACGCAACAGCGTGGCCGCAGCCCGTTCCTCGGTGGTGGCGAGCAAGCCCAAGCCGTGGGGCACGATCATCGCGGTGATCGCCGTGCTGGGCCTCGCGGGCGGCGTGTTCGGATATGCGTACTCGCAGATCCACGCGAACAACGTCAAAGAGGCCGCCCTGGCCAAGTGGAAGCCCTCGGACACGAACAAGGACCCGTCGCAGCAGCTCGCGGGCATCGTGACCAAGGAGTACAAGGGCTCCCGCCACGTCCAGCCGACCCAGCGCGTCGCGTACGACCAGACCCCGGCCTTCGGCGGTCCGCACGACGGTCAGTGGGCCGACTGCACCGGCGTCGTCTACGACAAGGCCGTCCGCACGGAGAACATGGTCCACGGCCTGGAGCACGGCGCCGTCTGGATCGCGTACAACCCGGACCAGGTCAAGGACGACCAGCTGGCCAAGCTCAAGACCAAGGTCGAGGGCGTGCCGTACATGATGCTGTCGCCGTTCCCCGGCCTCGACAAGCCGATCTCGCTGCAGTCGTGGGGCCACCAGCTGAAGCTGGAGAAGGCCGACGACGAGCGCGTCGACCAGTTCATCTCGTCGCTGCTGCGCAACCCGAACACCTACCCCGAGGTCGGCGCGTCCTGCGAGAACTCGCAGTTCCTGTCGAACCCGGCGCCGTTCGTGGCCGAGAAGCCGGGCGCCGACGCGGTGCCGATGGACGGCGGCGTCGACGAGTCGAAGACCGAGGGCCAGCCGAACATGAGCACGCCGCCGTCGAGCTCCGTCTCGACGCCCCCGTCGAGCTGATGACGTCAGAGGAAACCACGTCCGAGCGCCCCTCAGGGGTCGCTCGGACCCTGGTCATCGGCGCCGCCGTGCTGGCCGTGCTGCTCCTGGGCGCGGCAGTGGGCCTGCTCGTGAAGCTGCCGGGCTCGTCGTCCTCGGCGGTCCCGGCCTCGGGCTCCGTGGACGTCGGCTTCTGCCAGGACATGTCCCAGCACCACCTGCAGGGCATCCAGATGGCCAACATCGCCCGCGACCGCTCCAGCGACCCGGAGGTCCGGCAGCTGGCGTTCGACATCGCCTCCACCCAGCTCGAACAGGTCGGGCGCATGAAGGGCTGGCTGATGATGTGGAACGAGCACGAGCAGAACGTCTCCGGCGTCTACATGGCGTGGATGAACGACTCGGGCGTCCACGGCCACGGCGCCACCACACCGGAAGCGGGCAAGCCGCTGATGCCAGGCATGGCGGTGACCGACGAACTGACCAAGCTGCGCACGATGCCGGCCGGCCGTGACTTCGACGTGTACTTCCTCCAGCTGATGCTCCGCCACCACGTGGGCGGCGCGCCGATGGCCGAGTACGCGGCCCAGCGAGCGAGCCAGCCGTTCGTCCGGACGCTGGCGGACAACATGCTGAAGTCGCAGTCAGCCGAGACCGAGCTGATGAAGGACTACCTGGCGAAGCGCGGAGCCGCCCCGCTGCCGTAGCCCGGTACTTCCTCGACGAACGGCGCATTCATCCACCTGAGGTGGACGAATGCGCCGTTCATGCTTTCACCCTCCAGACCAGTGGACATCCGCCTACCGCTGAGTAACGTGGGTCACACCCCTACTCGGAGGTAACCATGACCGTCGACGAGCGCGCGGCCAGGCAGGTCGCCGAACAAGCACGGGAAACCCGCTGGCAGCGACCGAGCTTCGGCAAAGAGCTCTTCCTCGGTCACTTCCGGATCGACCTCATCCACCCGCACCCGAGCGGCACGGCAGAAGACCGCCAACGCGGCGAAGCGTTCCTCGAGAAGCTTCAGAAGTTCACCGAGTCCCACATCGACAACACCGTCATCGAGCGGGACGCCCAGATCCCCGACGAGGTGCTGAAGGGCCTGAAGGACCTCGGCGCGTTCGGCATGAAGATCAAGCCGGAGTACGGCGGTGTCGGGCTCACCCAGGTCTACTACAACAGGGCCCTGATGCTGGTCGGCAGCGCCAGCCCGGCGATCGGCGCGATGCTGAGCGCGCACCAGTCCATCGGTGTCCCCCAGCCGATCGCGATGTTCGGCAGCCCCGAGCAGAAGCAGGAGTTCCTGCCGAGGTGCGCCAAGGGCGAGATCACGGCGTTCCTGCTCACCGAACCGGACGTCGGCTCGGACCCCGCCAGGCTCGGCACCACCGCCGCCCCGGACGGCGACGACTACGTGCTCAACGGCGTGAAGCTGTGGACCACCAACGGTGTCGTGGCCGATCTGCTGGTCGTGATGGCCCAGGTCCCCGAGAAAGGCATCACCGCGTTCGTCGTCGAAGCGGACGCGGAAGGCATCACCGTCGAGAACCGCAACGCGTTCATGGGCTTGCGGGGCCTCGAGAACGGCGTGACCAGGTTCCACGAGGTCCGGGTTCCGAAGAAGAACGTCATCGGCAAGGAGGGTGCGGGCCTCAAGATCGCGCTGGCCACCCTCAACACCGGACGCCTCAGCCTCCCCGCCCTCTGCGCGGGCAGTGCGAAGTGGTGCCTGAAGATCGCCCGCGAGTGGTCCACCGAACGCATCCAGTGGGGCCTGCCCGTCGGCAAGCACGAGGCCATCGCGGGCAAGATCGCGTACATCGCGGCGACGGCGTATGCGCTGGAGGCCGTGCTGGACCTCAGTTCCGAGCTCGCGGACGCCGGCAAGCACGACATCCGCATCGAGGCCGCGCTCGCGAAGCTCTACGCGTCCGAGAAGGCCTGGCTGGTGGCCGACGAGCTCGTGCAGGTCCGCGGCGGGCGCGGCTACGAGACGGCGGAGTCGCAGGCGGCGCGCGGGGAACGTGGCATCGCGGCCGAGCAAATTCTGCGGGACCTCCGGATCAACCGGATCTTCGAGGGCTCCACGGAGATCATGCACCTGCTGATCGCGCGCGAGGCCGTCGACGCCCACCTCAGCGTGGCCGGCGACATCATCGACCCCGACGCGGACCGCCAGGCCAAGATGAAGGCGGCCGCCAAGGCGGGCGGGTTCTACGCCAAGTGGTTCCCGACGTTGATCGTCGGCAAGGGGCAGAGTCCGGCCGGCTACACGGAGTTCGGGCCGCTCGCCAAGCACCTGCGGTTCGTCGAACGGTCGGCGCGCAAGCTGGCGCGGCAGACGTTCTACGCGATGTCGCGGTGGCAGGGGAAGATGGAGCGCAAGCAGCGGTTCCTCAGCCGGATCGTGGACATCGGCGCCGAGCTGTTCGCCATCAGCGCCGCGTGCGTGCGGGCCGCGCAGGACGAGAACCCGAACGCCCAGTTGCTCGCGGACGCGTTCGCCAAGCAGGCGCGGATCAGGGTCGACGAGCTGTTCGAGAAGCTCTGGACGAACACCGACGACAGCGACGTGGCGCTCGCCAGGCAGGTCATGGACGGCAACTTCACGTGGCTGGAGGAGGGCGTGGTCGACGCGTCCATCCCCGGCCGGTGGATCGCGGACTCGACGCACCGCGAGTCGACGGCGACGAACGTGCACCGGCCGACGCCCCGTTGAGGCCCGTTACTGCACTGGGCAGGCTGATGGTGCGGGCGCGGCACCTGCCCAGTGCACGGCCGGTAGGGGGCTACGTCCCCCGCATCCCCCTACCGACTCCCCTTGCAACGGAAGGACACAACACCCTCCAGGTGGAGGTTCCGGTAACGCTAAGCCACAAAACGCCGTTAACAGTTACGACGATTGAGTGAACTACCAGGTGAGGGTCGTTCGACTACTCTCAGAGAGTGACTCCGAAGGTCCGTTTGCGAGTCGCTCCCCGGCCCTTCGTGATGCCCTGAACGCCACCACGGCGAACCCCACGGCCGCACCCTTCGACTGTCCACTGTGGACATCAACAGTGCCGATCACCTTCACGGGCGCAACTGTTTAAAGGACAGGTTTGAAGACAATCTCCGTCCGGTCCCTTGACAACGATGTCACGTGCCGAAACGCTCCCTCGCACATGGGGCAGGCGGCGGAAGGGTTGCAATGAGGCAACTGGGGAAGAGACGAACCAGAACTCTGTTGAGCGTTGCGATCACTGCGACACTGGTGTGCGGCGTCACCACCGGCCACGCGGCCGCCGCACCAGAGGAGCAGGGCGTGGGCTTTTCTTCGTCCTTTGAGGACGGTCAACCGCAACCATCGTGGGCGAACACCGTCGAGACCGACGCGGCGGGCAACCCCAGGTCGGCGAACGTGATCGGGTCCGAGGGCACGGAGATCCCCGGCAACGTCTCCGGCAAGGTGCTGGAGGTCAAGGCCAACGGTGAGTACGCGGACGCGGGCGAGGTGAAGGAGAACCTCGTCGACGGGAGCGTCAACACCAAGTGGCTCGTCTTCGCCACCACCGGCTGGGCGTCGTTCCGCTTCGGCGAGCCCCAGAAGGTCGTGAGGTACGCGCTCTCGTCGGCCAACGACGAGCCGGGCCGCGACCCGAAGAACTGGACCCTGCAGGGCTCCAACGACGGCACGGACTGGACGGTGCTCGACACCCGCACCGGCGAGACGTTCGCCGAGCGGCTCCAGACCAAGGTCTACGAGCTCCCGGCACCGGTGACGTTCTCGCAGTACAAGCTCGACATCACGGCGAACAACGGGTCCACGAACATCGTGCAGCTCGCCGAGGTGCAGTTCTCCGACGGCACGTCCACGCCCCCGGCGCCGAACATGCGCAGCGTCGTCGGCAACGGCCCGACCGGCGGCTACACCTCGAAGTCCCGTGTCGGCTGGACGGGCGTGAAGTCGTTCCGCTTCCAGGGACGCCACACCGCCGAAGGCCGCGCGTACAGCTACAACAAGGTCTTCGACGTCGACATCAAGGTCGGGCAGCAGACCGAGCTGTCGTACATGATCTTCCCCGACTTCGTGACCGACAACCTGAACTACCCGAGCACGTACTCCTCGGTGGACCTCGCGTTCTCCGACGGCACGTACCTGAGCGACCTCAAGGCGGTCGACCAGCACGGCGCGGTGCTGTCGCCGCAGGGCCAGGGCGCGGGCAAGTTCCTGTACGCCAACCAGTGGAACAAGGTGGCGTCCACGATTGGCGCGGTCGCGGCCGGCAAGACGATCAAGCGGATCCTGGTCGCCTACGACGGTCCCAAGGGCCCGACGGAGTTCGGTGCCTGGGTCGACGACATCCGGATCGGCGACGTCGTCAAGAAGCAGTACGCGAAGCCGTCGGACTACGTGCTGACCACGCGCGGCACGAACTCGAACGGCTCGTTCTCGCGCGGCAACAACTTCCCGGCGACCGCGGTGCCGCACGGCTTCAACTTCTGGACGCCGATGACCAACGCCGGCTCGATGTCCTGGCTGTACGAGTACCAGCAGCGCAACAACGCGCAGAACCTGCCGGTGCTGCAGGCGTTCACCGCGTCGCACGAGCCCAGCCCGTGGATGCGCGACCGGCAGACGTTCCAGGTGATGCCGTCCGACAAGGCACCGACGCAGGACCGAGCTCTGCGCGGGTTGGCGTTCAAGCACGACAACGAGATCGCGAAGGCGCACTACTACGGCGTGACCTTCGAGAACGGCATCAAGACCGAGATCGCTCCCGCGGACCACGCGGCGGTGTTCCGGTTCACGTTCAACGACGAGGCGCAGAAGAACCTCGTCTTCGACAACGTCAACAACTCGGGCGGCCTGACGCTGGACGCGGCGACCGGGACCGTCACGGGCTTCTCGGACGTGGGCGTCGGCGAGTCGGCGGGCGCGTCGCGGCTGTTCGTCTACGGCAAGGTCGACAAGGCGGTGACGGCGAGCGGCAAGCTGACGGGCGCGGGCCGCGACAACGTCGGCGGGTACTTCGCGTTCGCGGACAAGACCGTGCAGCTGCGGATCGCCACGTCGTTGATCTCGGTCGACCAGGCTCGCGCCAACCTCGACCAGGAGATCAGCGGCTCCGACACGTTCGACTCGGTGCGCGACCGCGCGCAGGCGGCGTGGGACAAGCAGCTCGGGATCATCTCGGTCGAGGGCGCGTCGGAGGAGCAGCTGATCACGCTGTACTCCAACATGTACCGGCTCTACCTGTACCCGAACTCGGGCTCCGAGAAGGTCGGCGACAAGTTCCAGTACGCGTCCCCGGTGTCGCCGGCGTCCGGGCCGAGCACGCCGACGAAGACCGGCGCGAAGATCGTCGACGGCAAGATCTACGTCAACAACGGCTTCTGGGACACGTACCGCACCACCTGGCCCGCGTACAGCCTGTTCACCCCGTCCAAGGCGGGCGAGATGGCCGAGGGCTTCGTCCAGCAGTACAAGGACGGCGGCTGGATCTCGCGCTGGTCCTCCCCCGGTTACGCGGACCTGATGACCGGCACGAGCTCCGACGTGGCGTTCGCCGACGCGTACCTGAAGGGTGTCAGCAACTTCGACATCAAGGCCGCTTACGACGCGGCGGTGAAGAACGCGTCCGTGGTGCCGCCGAGCAGCGGGGTCGGCCGCAAGGGCATGGACCGCTCGGTCTTCCTCGGCTGGACCGGCCACGACCAGCTGGGCGAGGCGTGGTCGTGGGCGATCGAGGGCTACCTCAACGACTTCGGCATCGCGTCGATGGCGAAGGCGCTGCACGAGAAGACGGGCGAGAAGCGGTACTTGGAAGAACATGAGTACTTCCTCAACCGCGCCCAGAACTACGTGCTGACGTTCGACCAGCGGATCGGTTTCTTCCAGGGCCGCAACGTCGACGGCTCGTGGCGCGTCGAGGACCCGGCGAAGTACAACCCGCAGGACTGGCGCTACGACTACACCGAGACGAACGGCTGGAACATGGCGTTCACGGTGCCGCACGACGGGCAGGGCCTCGCGAACCTGTACGGCGGGCGGGACAAGCTGGCGCAGAAGCTCGACTCGTTCTTCACCTTGCCGGAGACCGCGAAGTTCCCCGGCGGCTACGGCGGCGTGATCCACGAGATGATCGAGGCGCGGGACGTGCGGATGGGCCAGTACGGCCACTCCAACCAGCCGTCGCACCACATCGCCTACATGTACAACTACGCGGGCAAGCCGTCGGGCACGCAGGAGAAGGTGCGCGAGATCCTGTCGCGGCTGTACGTGGGCTCCGAGCAGGGCCAGGGCTACGCCGGTGACGAGGACAACGGCGAGATGTCCGCGTGGTTCCTGTTCTCGTCGCTCGGCTTCTACCCGTTGCAGATGGGCAAGCCGGCCTACGCGATCGGCTCGCCGCTGTTCACCAAGGCGACGGTGTCGCTCGAGAACGGCAAGAAGCTGGTGATCAACGCGCCGAAGAACAGCGCGAAGAACATCTACGTGCAGGGCGTGAAGGTCAACGGCAAGGCGTGGAACAAGACGTCGCTGCCGCACGATGTGCTCGCGGCCGGTGCCACGATCGACTTCGACATGGGCCCGGCGCCGTCGAAGTGGGGCACGGGCGTGAACGACGTGCCGGACTCGATCACCAAGGGTGACGCGGTGCCGACGCCGTTGCGCGACGTGTCGTCCGGTGTGTCGTTGGGCGCGCTGGTGGACAACAACTCCGGCACCTCCGCGGTGGTTCATTCGTTCGACTTCAAGGCCGCGGACGTGAAGGAGAAGGCGGAGTTCTACACGTTGACCAACGCCAAGACCGGCACGTCCCCGTCGTCCTGGGAGCTGAAGGCCTCCTACGACGGCAAGACGTGGGCGACGGTCGACAAGCGTTCCGGTGAGAACTTCCAGTGGCAGCAGTACACCCGGTCGTTCAAGATCGCCTCGCCGGGCCGCTACAACTTCTACCGCCTGGAGTTCTCGGCAGACGTGACGCTCGCCGAGTTCGAGCTGATGTCGAAGCCGCTGCCCGCGGCCACCACCACGGTGACCGGCACCGTCAGCGGTCCGCTGCAGGTCAAGGGCGTGACCTATGTGGACGGTGCCACGATCAACGGCCCGGTGACCGTCGAGAAGGGCGCCACGCTGTACGTCTTCGGCGGCAAGATCAAGGGCCCGCTGTCGGCGTCGGAAGGGGCCTCCGTGGTGCTCGTGGGCACGCGCGTGGGCGGCCCGGTGTCGGTCAACGGCTCCGCGACCGAAGTGGCCGTCGAGAACACGTCGGTCGGCGGCCCGGTGTCACTGACGTCGAACAGGACCAGGACGGTCGTGGCCTTCTCCACGGTCGGCGGCCCGTTGTCCTGCACGGGCAACGACCCGGAGCCGTCGAACAACGGGTTCGCCAACGACGTCAAGGGACCGAAGGCAGGACAGTGCACTGGTCTGTAACGACCAACTGAGTTCGTTCGAATGAGAAAGGCCGCGTTCCGTCACGGAGCGCGGCCTTTCTCATTCACCTGAAAGGATCTATCTCCTTCGGACATACTCCGATGAGATCTTGGCAATTCGTGTGGTGGTGACTGGGGAGGCTGTTGTGGTGCCGTTCGAACGAGGCCGTGTCCGGGTCTTCGTGCCACACCCGCGAATGGTTGTTCCGTCACGGACCGGCGCCCCGTCCACTAAGGACGAGCTGCGCGACCTGCCCGGCTCACCACGAAAGCTCCCGGCACCGCTGCGCTGACGAGCCGCCCTCGACCTGCAACGTGGCGTGCTCGATGCCGTACTCGGTCGCCAGCAACGACTGCGCGGCCTTGAGCACACCTTCGTGATCAGCGTCCTCAGCAGTCGTGAGGTGCGCCGAAGCCACCTCCATGCCACTGGTGAGCGTCCACACGTGCAGATCGTGCGCCTCCGTGACACCAGGCAGCGCGGTGAGCGCCTTCTGCATCTCCGTGACGTCGAGCCGCTCCGGCGCGTGCTGGAAGAGGATGTGCAAGGCGTTCTTGGCGAGCCCGTACGTCCGCGGCAACACCCAGATCCCGATCAGCACACCCATGATCGGGTCCGCGTACCGCCACCCGGTGGTGAGGATGATCAACGCCGAGACCAGCACACCGACAGACCCGATCAGGTCCGCCAGCACCTCCAGGTAGGCACCCTTGACGTTGATGCTGTCCTTCGCGCCCTCTCGCAGGACGCCGAAACTGACGAGGTTGGCCACCAGCCCGAGCGACGCGGCGATGAGAACGGGCCAGCCAGGCACCGCCGGCGGGTCCTGGAACCGCCCGACCGCCTCGTAGATCACGTAACCGGCAACGCCGAACAACAACACGGCGTTGGCGAGCGCCGCCAGCACCTCGGCCCGGTAGAAGCCGAACGTGCGGTTCTTCCCGGCCTTGGCCCGGCGCGCCACCATGATCGCGGCCAGCGCCATCCCCACCCCGAGCACGTCGGTGAGCATGTGCGCGGCGTCGGAGATGAGCGCGAGCGAGGACGTCGCAAACCCGACGACGAACTCGACCACCATGAACGCCGCGCCGATCCCGAACGCGATCCAGAGCTTGCCGACGTGCTGCCCGCTCCCCGACGCGTGTCCATGACCGTGGCCGTGACCCATGACCAGGAACATATAGCGATATGCGCATGAGTGCAATCGGCAGCACCTCTGACCAGGCGCGGAGGTGACGGACACCACGGTCGGACCGTTCTTGGGGGTAGGCGTGAAACGGGCTCGCCGGAGTGCGCTAGGATCTTCCACGTTGGTAGCGCCCCCGTAGCTCAGGGGATAGAGCACCGCCCTCCGGAGGCGGGTGCGCAGGTTCGAATCCTGCCGGGGGCACACAGCAGATGGGAACAGTGAGGGCGAGCCGTCGAACGGCTCGCCCTCACTGTTTGAACTCGTCTTGGCTCCGCGCGTCGGCTTCTTGAACGGGATCACCACCCCGCTCTCTTGCACAGCCTGCTGGACCGCGGGGAGGGTCTCGCCGCTCAGCGTGATCCTGCAGACAGCAGTGTTGTCGATCTTGTTGTAGTGCACCTCCAGCCGGAGCGCCTCGAACAGCTTGCGAGCGAGTGCCTCCGGTAGTTCTTCGAGATCGCTCCTGCCGACCGGCAGGAGGCAAAGCAGATCGGGGTTCTGCTGGTCGTTGGCCTGCTCCTCAAGCGTCGTCAACTCGGCGGCGAGTTCGGCACGTTCGGCCTTGATCTCGGCACGCCGGTTCTTGATGTCCTGGATGAGTTCCTGGTCGGGCTCACCGTCGTCGTCACCGGTGACCTCAAGGGTGCGGACCAGTCGCTTCTTCCGCGCATCCAGATCCGCGATGGATTTCTTGATGGCCGCGATTCGATCGTTTCGTTCTTGCTCCGATCGCGCGTCAAGGTCTCGCATGGCGGACGCCAGCAACTCTTGCCTGTACAGCCCGAACACGTGGTGGCTGAGGAAGTCATTCAGGCCGCATAGCAGCGCGTCTTCACGAACCCAGAGACTGTTCGGATGCCCCTCGGGGACGTAGCCCTTTTTCGCCGCGCAGGCGTAGTAGGCGGTCTCGTGCCGACTCTTGCCGAACATCCGGCGGTGGCACAGTTCACAGAACAGGTAGGACCGCAGCCGGTACGTGCGCTTCGTCTGCGGATGGGGGTTCGCGCCCGCCTGAGTGCGGGACCGCTCGCGTCGCTGGACGACCTGCTGGGCCGCGATGAAGTCCTCCAGTTCGATGATCTTTTCGTGGGTGGGCGCCTCGGACCAGACCCACTTCTCCATCGGGTTGGGGCTGCCGTTGCGAGTCTTCATCGCCCGCCGGTTCCAGACCATGTAGCCGGTGTACTTGGGCTGGTTCAGGAGCTCCCGGACGCTACTGCCCGTCCATCGGCCAACCGCTCGTTCGGGATCCGGCGGCATGGGCGGAGGGTTGGTCGAGAGGTCGAGGTTGAGCCGGTCCGCAATCGCCTCGTAGCCGAGCCGTTCAGTAATCCGCCAGTCGTAGATCCTTCTGACGACTGCAGCCTCGACCGGCTCGACGACCAGCTTGCTCTTCGTCCGCGGGCCGTTTCGACCTTTGCCCCGGTTGCCTTGACGGTTCCGAACCGCGTGTTCGACGCCCCCGTTGCCAGGGTCCGGCTTGTCGAGGCGCACCTGGACGTTGCGGTAGCCGTAGCACGCTTTACCGACGTTATAGCCCTGATCGGTGTGGGTCTCGAACCCGTCGCGTGCGCGCTTGATCATGTCCAGCGCGTACCACTCGGCGATGCCCTGCTTGACCCGCCGCGTGAGAACCGTGGTCGGGTCGATGAGCATGTCGGTGTCGAGCCGGATGGGTTCGTCTGCTGCCCACAGTCCGACGTTGGCCGACTGGAGTTGGTGCTCGATCTGTGTGCCGTAGTACGTCCGGCGGGCGATGCGGTCGATCTGTTCGCAGATGACGGCTTGGAAGCGCCGGTCAGGGCTGGCCGCTTCAGTGAGCAGATCATGGATGCCACCGTCGCGCGGAATGGGGATAGCGAGCCGTTCATGACGGTCGCCCCGGCCACGTGCGTTGAGATCCTTGCGACCTGACTCGACGTCGTAGAAGTGCGCGACGATGACGCAGCCCTCAGGCAGCGCTTCCTGCGAGATGCGCAGCTGGCGCAGCAATGATCCGACTGGGTCCTGCTGGTCGTCGGTGGAGGTGCGTCCGAGAAACGCGACGGGGATCAGGGCGGGCGCGGCTGTGACCACAGCCGACTCGAAGCCGCGCCAGCCGGGGCGGTACGGGCCCGCGTGGGCACTCAGGCTGCCCTGTTGGTTGAGCCAGTCTCGGATTGCCTCCGGGCCAGCCATTGCGTCACCTCCATCAGTACCTGGGCCTGTTCGAGCCGGAGCCGTTCGGCTTCGGCGCCTTCAGCAATGCGAATGTCCAGCCGCATCTCCGGGTCAGCGACTGGTTCGGGAAAGCGGTCGTTCGTGGGGGTCATCGAAGCGCCGGCCATTCGGGACAGCTGAGCCCGAGTCGGTAGAAGACCAGGGCGTTGGACGCAAGTTGCCGAGCCAGAGACAGGTCGTCGTCAGCGAACACGAAGGGCACGTTGCTCATGCTCGCCGCGCGCAGAAGTGGATCCCGCATGCGCGGCTGCCGTGGAAGTCGATCGAGCGCAGCGCAGACGACCGCGTCGAACTCACGCTCCGGATCCGCAACGCTGACAGCGAGCGCCCGGCAGTCGCCGCGTGCTGCGCCGAGCCGGGACTCGACGTCGCGGACGCTGAGACAGAAGCTGCCGTCGAGGGCATGCGGGGCGTCGTAGAACCACTGGGTCATCGCGCCGAGCTTGGCCTCTATCGCACCGCAGGCGAGGTACTGACGGGACATGTCTGCCCCGGCTTTCTCCCCGGTGTGGTTGGTACGTCCGTAGAAGGCGAGCCGCACACGTGTCGGCCCAGAACTGACGGTTCGGCTCATGGCTTTGCTCCCTTCGGCGACGCAGGCCGCGGCGGCTCCGGGCCGTACCGAGGACTGCACGGCTGCGAGTGCCGACTACGTCGGCTCGGAGTGGCGGCAATCGTCTGCCATCAAACTAAGGTAATGCCTAATTTTCATACGTGCAACTTAAGAAGATGAGGTGCTTCACGTATTACCTAGTCGCAGTGGCCGAAACACACCGCGAGGTCCGTCGGGTCCCCGGCGTCCATACGGGAGACTCAGCGGCAACCAGGCGCTCAGACAGGTGCCGGTGACGGGCGAGCGTGGGAAGGCGTGGCGGTGCAGCTTCGGTGGCGGCTCAGGCAGGTAATGGCCTCCCGCGACGTGTGGAAAGGCACGGAGCTGCAGGAACTGCTCACCCGACGCGCCAACTTCGCCCTGTCCCTGCCGTCGATCTCTGCGCTGATGAACAACCAGCCGGTCCAGATGAAGACCGAGACCCTGCAAGCGCTATGTACCGCGCTGAAGTGCACGCCGGACGAGCTGTACGGCGTCGTACCTCCGCGCGAGATCTCGCTCACCGACGAGCCGGGGGCGAGCGATTCCCCGGCGAGCCGGTGACGTCCGAACTCAGGGTGTGGTGGACGTTCATGCGGCTTGAGCCTCGTCATCGTGCATATCGAGATGCAGCAGGTCGGCCAGCATGAGTCGGACGGCGAACTCGGCCTGTTGAGGAACGACGCCGTTGCCTAGTGCTCTCAGCTGTGCGGCCCGAGGTATTTCGACGGCGGTCACCCAGCCTGGGTCGAGACCCATGATCCATTCGACGAATCGCGGTGACAGGCGGGCACGGCCCCTGGTGCCAGGTTCCGTCGGATGCGGGACCGCTATGCCACGGGCGAGTTCCCACCGCCGGATCGCTGGCGCATACGGGCCCCAGTTGACGTGCTCAGTCTCGGACTTGGCCTGATGAGCGTCTACGGTTCGGGCGGCGTGTGGAACAGCGGGAGAACCTCCTGGGACAAGGGCGGACGGAAACCCTCTCCTGCTCTCCTGCCGGACGTCCCCGTGTCGCTCGCTCGTGGCGTCGGCAGCAGCCTTACTGCGATCGACAGGGGCATGCCCATTCCGTTGCCATTGATGCCCCGCGCACGGTGGCGAGCCTGCCGCCGCAACCAACCGGAGGGGTCCTCGCCGTCGTTGGGGTTGCTGCTCGCCGGTGTCGGCAGGAAGGTCGTCACCGTGTCGGTGAGGTTCACCTGGTGTCCACCTGCCAGACGGGACTCCGGCGAGGAACCGCCTCGCGTGTCGTCCCTTGCTTGCGGTGTCGGGAGCAGCCTGACGGTCTCGCACGGATTCCGGCTCGGCCGGGCTGCCGTCGAGGTTGTCTTCTTTCGTGACCGGTTGCGTGGAGAAGACGGTCCCGGCTGGGTAGGCGAGCAGAAACACCCGCTCGCGTCGATGGGGTGCACCGATGTCGGACGCTCGAACGCTTGTCCACCGCGCGTCATACCCGACTTCGGCCAAGTCGCCGAGAACGATGTCGAGGCCGCCTTGGCGCCAGCGGAGGGCAGCGACGTTCTCCACGACGAGGAGCCTCGGTCGTAGACGGCGAACGGCTGTGACGACCTGGTGCCAGATTCCACTTCGGGTTCCTTTCCTGATGCCGGCTCGACGGCCGGCGGCGCTGATGTCCTGGCATGGGAATCCGGCGGTGAGAACATCGACGGACTCAACCTGTTGCCAGTCGATGGTGGTGATGTCGCCGAGGTTGGGAACGTCCGGCATACGAGTGGAAAGGACCTTGCTCACGTGTGGGTCCGGGTCTGCCACCCACAGCAGTCGTCCGCCGCCAAGCGCGGTCGCCACGCCGAGGTCTAGGCCGCCGTATCCCGTGCAGAGCGAGCCAAATGTGAGGTCGGCCTTCTCTCCGAGATGTGAGGGGAAGCAGTCACGCAGCACTGTCATGGCCGCCTCCCCCCTGCCACACGCTTGGGCTGCGCTTGGTGGAAGGTGCGTTCGTCGACCAGTGGCTCGTGCACCTTCGGCGCCGAGATGACCCATTGCTCCACCGGTGCCGGGCGGCCGGAGATGGTGCGCGCCCAGACCTGGCGCCCGGTGTACTTGACGTTGGCGACGATCCGCCGGACAGCCTGGGCGGTCCACCGCGTGTTGGGCACGGATGCCGGGTATTGCCCTGGGTCGCTGTTGAGTCGCGCGGCGATGACGGCGAACGTCATGCCGTGGTCGGCGCGCCAGATGAAGATCTGCTTGACGACCGCAGCGGTCTGCCAGTCCGGCACGAGGACCGCCCTCAGCTTGCTGTGTCCGGTCGGGTCGGTGACCCGGATGCGCAGGGCGCGGTAGCCGTAGGGCGGCGGCCCGATCTGGTAGCCGGCTCGGACGATGTCGACCATCGCGGCGCGGGCGCGGCGAGTGGTCTCGGCGTGATGCGCGGCGAGCGCAGCCCACTGGATCCGGTTGCCGCAAGCGTCGACCAGTTCGCCGTCACCGGTCCGGTCGCCCGCGCCGACTTCGGTGTCGCCACCGGAGTCGCCCGACCGCGTTGTCCACAGATTTGTCCACATGCGGGACCACCACGGTGGACGGATCTCGGCCACCGGTGCGCCGAGGCATTGATGGCGGGAGGCGGCGCGAAGGGCGGCGCGCTTGCGGCGGAACTCGGGGTGCCAGCCGCACTCGCGGCAGTGCAGGCGGGTGGTCATGCCGCTCGCCTCCAGCCGGGGTAGGTGACGCCGTTGACGGCGGGCCGGATGACGTCGTCCTCGTTCGGCCACGGGATGCCGGCTGCCGTCGCGGCGGCGAGTTCGGCGTCGTGGGCGAGTTGGAAAACCAGCACCTCGTGGTGCGCGGTGAGCGCGGTCGGCGCACCGGCGGCGCGTGCTCGGGCAGCGGCGCGACGTTCGGCGAGTGAGGCTCGGGTGACCAGTCGGCTGCCGCGCAGGCCGGCGGTCAGCGCGATGCACCGCTCGACCGGCGCCAGCCCTGCAGCGGTGGCGGCGGCGATGAGCGGGGTGGTCAGATCAGCCAGCGAGCCGTCCGGGTGCCGGAGAGGTCGCGCGATGACGGCGACGTGACCGCCGGAGCGCAGCAGCGGCTCGCAGTAGAGCAGGGTCGTGGCGAGGTCGGTGAGGGCGGACTCGACCGGGTCGCGGTCCGGACTGCTCGCGCGGTCCGCGGTGCGCGGGGTGGTCAGGACGAGTCCGACTCGTCCGATCAGTCCGGCCGCCCGGACGGTCGCGAGTACTTTCGGCCGGGCGTCGAGGACCGAGCCGTCGCGCCAGGCGCCCGCGGTCTTGGCGGCGGTGACGTTGGCGCGAGCGAGCGTCCACCACCGGTTGCGCACGGTCAGTCCGAGCGCATGGCGGCCGGCGCGCAGAGCCTCGATGAGGGCGGTGCCCGCGCCGCAGTCGGGGTCGAGGACGAGGTCGCCGGGACGGGTGTAGAGGGCGATCGCGTGGGCGGCGACGGCGGGCGGAATCCGCTCGGTGTCAGTCTCGGTGCCGGGCACGCAGCCGGCCTCGTGCAGTTGCGCGAGCGGGTCACGCTGGCCGGTCGGCCAGACCGACAGCAGCGGCATCGGTGGCTCCTCCCCCGGCGGCTGGGGCAGCGGCCAGGGCGACGTGGGACGGTCAGTCATCGGAGGTCTCCTCACCGTCGGCGGCGTCGGTCAGGGCCGGCTGGCGGGCGAACACCAGGAGGTCGTCATGCACCTGGGTGTGCCGAGCGGGCGTCGCGAACGGTCGCGCGGGTCCCTGCGGCCGGGGGTGTGGGGCCGGGGTCGCGGCAGCGAGCGCTCCGTCGCGAACGGGGACGCGCAGCAGTGCGATGCGATCGAGGTAGCGCAGTCCGGTGCGGTGCGCGGCGCGCACCAGTGAGCCGGCGGGGTCGGTGAGCCGGTCACAGGAACGGTCACCGTGAGTGATGACCGCGAGGGTGCCGGTCGGGGTCAGCAGACCGGCCCAGTCGGCGGGGCAGAACCAGTCGAGGGTGCGCGGGTCGGCCGCGGTGACGACGAGGTCGTAGCGGTCCGGACCGACGCCGGTTGCAGTCGGACCGGATCCGGTCCGGCAGTGCGTTGACGGCCCGGCGGGCTGGTCGGCGGTCGGACTGTCGGCGTTCGGCCGGGGTCCGGACTCGGACTCAGCTGCCGCGGTGCTGACGGGTTCGTCGAGCGGGTCGGGGTGTGCGACGGCGGTCTGGGTGTGGACGCTGCGGCCGAGTCGGACCACGGTCCAGCCCGCTTCGTGCAGTCCGGCGTACGGCCTGGGCCGGAACTGGTTGCGGCTCCCTGTTGGTGACCACGACGCGGGCGGCGCGAGGTAGGGCGCGGGGTCGAGCAGGAGCACCCGTTGGCCGGGCTGGGTGTAGGTGGTGACGATCTTGATGATCGCCGTCAGCAGCCAGTTGGCGAGCAGTCCGGTGCCTTCACGGAGGTCGTCCTGAGCGCACGGCCAGACGGTGCTCGGCCGGGCCGGACGCGGATGGCGCAGCGTGAGGCGCAGGGCGCGCAGACGTGATGTTCGCCGCCTCTGGTGGAGCGGGATCGGGACGGTCGGGCCGTGCTCATGGGAGCTGTCTCCCGGTGAGCCGTTGCCGTATGTCGGGGTCATCGCGGGTCTCCTCTGACGAGGTGGGTGCCGTACGTTCTGACGCCCCTTAACTCCGTTTTTCGACCCCGTTTTGGACACGCCTCGTCAAATTTCTTTGCATCACGAAGCCCGCATTGCTCCCACCTCGAAAGGGCTCAGACAGTTCACCAAGCTGCGACCCGCAGTAGCTGGTTCGGCGACTCCTGGCCGCGCCCAGAACCGCTCACTGGACCGGCCTGGGGTAAGATTTTTCAAGATTTTTTCACCGTAGCCATGTTGATCTTTACAGGCGACCGCGTTGACGCGCGGACTGACTACTAGCGTCGTACTAGTGAGCAACCATTACCGCAGCTAATCGGCTACTAGTGTCGATCAATTCACGCAGTCCACAGGGCCGATTAGTTGATCTTTTTGGAGCTCGTCTGTGGGGCGAAATAGTAGTTCGCTAGTAGCCTCAACGCGGGTTGCTAGTTGGCGCCTAGTAGTGCCGTGGTATTTCCGTGGTATCGGTTGTGGCTTCCTGACGTCGTTGTTGTTCGCATCGACGCTGTGGAGTCACGACATGGCAGCACAATCCGTCTTTCGTCGCGGTGGCGGCGAGGCTGTTCCGAACTCGTTGGATATCGCGCGGGACACGTTTACCTGGTTGGTGACCGGACCACATCCGGTGTCGCTGAACGGCCGGCTCTTCCCCGGTCTGCCAGACCGGCACATCCCGCTGGACGAGGTCCGCGACCGTCTGCTGGCGCGCCGGTGCCCGCAGACGACGCGGGACGCGGTGTGGGCGCATCTGGTGCTTCGCTCCCGCACTGAAGGAGCGACCTGGACGGTCGCCGCGGTAGGTGTCGCACTGCCCGCGCTGACCTGCGTCGCGGCCACCCTGTCCGATCGGTTCGCCGGCGATCCGGCCGATGTCCACGCCGAGGTGCTGCGCGGCTTTCTGACCGCGTTGTCGACCATCGACCTGCGTCCACCGCGGATCATGCTGCGGCTGCGATGGGCCGCCTACCGGTGCGGCTACGACGCGCTCGCCGAGGCACTGGCGGGTCCGACTCCGGTTGCGCCGGGCTTTCGATCCACCCCGCCGCATACGCCGTGGGGACACCCAGATCTGGTCCTCGCCCGCGCGGTCGCGGACGGAGTCCTGACCCAAACCGAGGCAGCGCTGATCGGGGCGACTCGGTTGGAAGAGGTGCCCGTCGCGGACTGGGCCGAGGCGCACCAGACCGGCGAGTGGGCGGTCTACAAGATGCGCAAACGCGCAGAGCTCCGGCTCGCCGCGTACCTGCGTGACGGTGCCGCCGAGACCGATCCGACCGACCCGCTGACCGACCAGGTGGCCACCGCGGTGGCCTTGACGCGTCCGGTCACGCCGGTCGGCGACCTGCCACGGTCGTCACTTTCCGTGTCCATCGTCGAGGGCGAATCGGCGCAGAAAGTTCAGGGTCCCGTGTCCAAAACGGACGCGAAATCCGGAGTTCAGGGCTGCGGGACACACCCGCGCTCAGCCCGACCTTCGGAGGTGCCCCAATGCGCCTGATCGATCGTTTCCTCCCCGCCGCGAGCGAGCCGCGTCGCGCCCGCCTCATCGGCAATCCGCAGCCAACGGCCGACCCCGCAACGTCGAGCAAGCTCTACGGACTTATCGACCGCCAGCCGATCAGTGCTCCGATCACTAAACCGGACTCCCTGGCGCGGGCTGGCCGCAGTCACTTGTCACGGGCGACGGGAGCAGCCGGGCTGGTGGTCCTGGTGCTGCTGGCCTCAGTTCTCCCGGCGCACGCAGATACGGCGGTCCTGGCCCTTGCCGGCTCAGTTACCGATGTTCTGAACAACATCCGTAACTGGATCATGGGCATCCTCGCGGGGCTCGCGACCGTGTTCCTGACCATCGGCGGCGTCCGACGGGTGATGGCCGGCGGTGATCCCGGCGAGCACGAGAAGGCCAAGGAGTGCTTCAAGTCCGCCGGGTGGGGCTATGGCCTGGCCGCGCTCGCACCGTTGGTCGTGGAGATCCTCAAAGGGATCGTGGGGGCCTGATCATGGCCGTCAGCGTCCTGCCCACGGTTCGCCCGTACCGCGGTGGTGGCGGTCCGGTTGCCTCCACCGCGGACGACCGGGCGTTGCTGTCCCCGGTTCTCGCCACCACGACCGGTCGGCGGTCTGGTGGTCGGCCACGCCGTGTGGGCTGGCTGCTGGTGCTCGGCATCGTCGTCGTACTGGTGGGCATCCTCGGTGCGACTGCCGTTGCGCAACCCAGCGCGCCAGCTCCCGCCTCCCCCTGTTCCGGGCCTGAACCGCGGCCGATTCCGTGCGCCCCGACACCGACACCGCCCTCCACCACGTCAGCGGCACCAACGACGTCACTGCCGACTACTCCGCCGCCGAGCATCAGTGCGCCGCGGCCCGGCACGGGTGGCTCGGAATGCGGCATCACGGATCTGACCGCGTGCGTCAGTGAAGGGTTCGGCTCCTTCATCAACCTGTTGGTTGGCGAGTCGCTGAACTGGTTGCTCCGGATGCTCGGCAGCACCCTCCTCTCCACGCCGACGCTGGACCAGTTGCCGCGCGTCGGTGAGATCTGGGAGCAGTCTCGGCTGTTGGTCGTCGCGGTGTACTCGCTGCTGGTGCTGTTCGCCGGGATCCTGGTGATGAGCCACCAGAGCGTTCAGACCCGCTACTCGATCCGAGAGATCGCGCCCCGCCTCGTGGTCGGGTTCCTCGCCGCGAACCTCAGTCTGTTGTTCGGAGACCAGGCGATCCGGCTCGCCAACGCGGCGTCGCTGGCCGTACTCGGTGACGGCCTGGATCCACAGTCCGCCGGCCAGGCGATCTCCGAGTTGTTCGTGGCGTTGGTGAGCAGGTCGATGCTCGACGGCGGTCTGTCCGCCGGGTTGTTGTCGCTTGTACTGGCGATCCTGTTGGTCGGGCTGCTGATTGGCTATGTCGTGCGGGTCGCGCTCACCGTCATCTGGCTCGGCGGTGCACCACTGGCGCTGATGTGTCACGGCCTGCCGCAGACCGAAGGTGTGGCGCAGTGGTACTGGCGCGTCGGAGGAGGCGTGCTCGGCATCCAAGTCGGGCAGAGCCTGGCGCTGATCTGTGCGTTGAAGGTGTTCCTGCAGCCAGGTGGTTTCAGCTTCTTCGGTACGCCCACGCCGGACGGGATCGTCAACCTCATCGTGCTGATCGCGCTGGTGTGGATCCTGGTGAAGATCCCGACGTGGGTGCTGCACCAGGTCCGGATAGGCGGTGGGCGTCGCTCGTTTCTCGGCGGCCTGGCCTACGCCTTCGCCTTCGGCAAAGCCATGGCGCTCGTATCGGGAGGCCGTCTCGGCTTCGCGGGTGCTCGGGCAGCGCACGGGCCTGGTGGGGCACGCCGCACACCGTCCGGCGCGGGAGACCCGCCATGGCCCGCACAGCCACGTTTGGCTCCTACCCCGCAGATGGTCAGCAAGCGGCTCAAGGAGGCCTACGACGCGGAACGCAGGCGTACGGCGCGTCGGCCACGAGTGCCCTCCCAAGCACCCAAGTTCCTCCAGCCGCAGCCACAACAGACCATCCACGATCCCGCCGTCATGTCCGCGACTCTCGGACCGGCTCAGCCCGAGTTCAGCTCCGCACAGGCACCCGACACGCCGATGACTCGGCCTCGGCGTGGACCACGTCCCGGTTCTTCGCCCCAGTTCCAAGCCGCCGGAGGTCCTCGTCGACGCGGCACCCCACCTCCGGCTCGCGCGATCCGCACCGCCTCAGTGCCTCCGCAATTGCAGTTCCAGCCCGCCAGGCCACCAGTGCCGCAACCGTCGCCCCCGACGCCGAAGTCAGCTCCTACGGCACCCGTGTTCCGGCAAGCGCAGCCCGAGCCGCGCATCGGTGATGCCTACCGGCGCACCCACTCGGTTCCGCCGCCGGTGTTCCGCGCACCGAAACCCGCACCAGGAGGTGAAGGGACATGAGTCAACCGGTTAGGATTCCCGCCGACGTCGATCGCGAGGACCGCGTGATCGGTCCGCTGACCGCGCGGCAGCTGCTCGTCCTCGCCGTCGCAGGGATCGTGTTGTACGGGGCGTACACGCTCACTCGCGAGTTCGTGCCGCTAGTGGCGTTCCTCGTCGTAGCCATCCCGATCGGGGTGATCGCCGCATTGCTCGCGCTCGGTCAGCGCGACGGCATTCCCCTTGACCAGTTGGTGCTGGCGGCGCTGCGGCAGCGGATGAGCCCGCAGCATCGGGTGGCCGCGCCGGAAGGCATCCGGCCCGTCCCCGAGTGGCTGGGCAGCCAGGTCGCGAACACCAGTAGCAACGGCCGGGCCAAGCGGAAGGACAACGCGGGCAGCACGGATGCCGCGGCATCGACGGTATCGCCGGCCCCGCTGCGTCTGCCCGCCGAAGCGGTCACCGACACCGGTGTCATCGACCTCGGCAAGGACGGCGTCGCCGTGGTCGCGGTCTGCTCCACGATCAACTTCGGACTGCGCACCCCGGCCGAGCAGGAGTCCCTCGTCGCCTCCTTCGGGCGTTATCTGCACTCGCTGACCGCGCCGGTGCAGGTGTTGGTGCGTGCGGAACGGCTGGACCTGTCCGGGCAGATCGCCGAGCTTCGCGAGCAGGCCGGCGGTTTGCCGCATCCGGCGCTGGAACAGGCAGCGCGCGAGCACGCCGAGTACCTCGACCAGCTCGGCCGCGCCACCGACCTGCTGCGCCGCCAGGTCCTGCTGATCCTGCGCGAACCGCTGCTGGCCACGGGGCCGACCGACGGGCTGGGCGGCGCCTCGCCGCTGGCCGCGTTGACCGTAAAACGCCGGGTCGCCAAGCAGGCCGGCGCTGTCGACGAGGCCACCCGGCGGGCCGCCGAAGCGCGGCTTGTGCGCCGGCTCGGTGAGGCGGTCGAGCTGCTGTCCCCGTCGGGGATCGTGGTGACTCCGCTGGACGCTGGACAGGCCACCGCGGTGCTCGCCGCGGCCTGCAACCCCGACAGCGCGATCCCGCCGAACTCTGGTCTCGCCGGCTCGGACGAGGTCATCACCACCGCCCCCGACGAAGCCTGGGACACGGGCGCGTTCGGCCGCGCCGCGTTCCCCGCCGACGACAGGTTCGGTGAGGCCGAGGACACCTGGGACGACGGCTTCGACGACTTCGCCGAGGACCCCGACGACTACGCCAACTCCGCGAGGAGGTTCCACCGATGAAGACCAAGACCAAGCGCCGCGACCGCAAGACCCAGGCCGTGCAGCCTCCGCTCGGACGGGCCAGCGCCTTCACACCCGACGCCGTTTCCATACGCCCACGCGCGCTTGAAGTCGGCGGCGAATGGGTCGCTTCCTTCGCTGTCACCGGCTACCCGCGCGAGGTGCACCCCGGTTGGTTGCAGCCGCTGCTGACCTACCCCGGACGGGTCGACGTCTCGCTGCACATCGAGCCGATCGACCCGGTCACCGCGGCCAACCGGCTCAAGAAACAGCTGGCGAAGCTCGAAAGCGGTCGCCGGCATACGAGCGAGAAAGGACGGCTGATCGACCCGCACGTCGAAGCCGCCACCGAGGATGCCTACGACCTGTCCGCACGGGTCGCTCGTGGTGAGGGCAAGCTCTATAGGCTCGGGCTGTATCTGACCGTGCACGCCCCCACCGAGGAAGCCCTCGGCGACGAGGTCTCGGCCATCCGGTCGCTGGCGGCGTCGCTACTGCTGGACTGCAAACCGACCACCTACCGGAGCCTGCAGGGTTGGATCACCAGCCTGCCCATGGGCCTCGATCTGGTCGGCATGCGCCGCACCTTCGACACCTCGGCGTTGTCCGCCGCGTTCCCGTTCACCTCACCCGACCTGCCCCCACCGGACCCGACCTCGGTCGGCGCGCCGAGCGGCGTACTCTACGGCTTCAACATCGGCAGCCAGGGCCTTGTGCACCACGACCGGTTCGCCCTGGACAACCACAACAGCGTGATCCTCGGCCGCTCCGGCGCGGGCAAGAGCTACCTGGTGAAGCTGGAGTTGCTGCGGTCGCTGTACCGCGGGATCGAGATCCACGTCATCGACCCTGAGGACGAGTACGCCCGGCTGGCCGCCGCGGTCGGCGGCACCTATGTCCATCTCGGCGCCGAGCAGGTCCGCCTCAACCCGATGGACCTGCCGATCCACACTCGCCCGGACGGGCGCCGTACCGCGCCGCGCGACGCGCTGATCCGCCGGTCGCTGTTCCTGCACACCGTGATCTCGGTGCTGCTGGGCAGCGAGCTCGAAGCGACAGAACGGGCGGCGCTGGACCGGGCAATTACCGCCACCTACCAGCGCGCGGGGATCACCTCGGATCCGCGGACCTGGACCCGTCCGGCGCCGCTGCTGGCTGATCTCGCCGAGGTTCTCGCCGACGCCGGAGATCCGGCCGGCGTGGAGCTCGCGGCGCGGCTGCACCCGTATGTCACCGGCGCGTTCTCCGGGTTGTTCTCCGGTCCGACGTCGACCCGTCCGGAGGGGCACCTGGTGGTGTTCTCGTTGCGGGATCTCGCCGACGAGCTCAAGCCGATCGGCACGCTGCTGACGCTCGACGCGGTCTGGCGCCAGGTCTCCAACCCTGCCATCCGCAAGCCGAGGCTGGTAGTGGTCGACGAGGCGTGGCTACTGATGAAGCAACCCGCCGGTGCCGAGTTCCTGTTCCGGATGGCCAAGGCGAGCCGCAAGCGGTGGGCGGGCCTCACGGTCGCCACCCAGGACACCGCGGACGTGCTGGGTTCCGATCTCGGCAAAGCCGTCGTGGCCAACGCAGCAACGCAGATCCTGCTGCGGCAAGCCTCCCAGGCGATCGACGAGATCACCCGCACCTTCGACCTGTCCATGGGTGAACGCCAGTTCCTGCTCTCCGCCGACCGCGGCCAAGGGCTTCTGTCGACCGGAACGCAGCGCGTGGCGTTCCAGTCCATCGCCTCGCCAGTCGAGCACGAACTGGTCACGACTTCCCCGGAGTTCCTCGCAACTCTTCAGGATTCCGAAACGAACTCAGGCTTCGTCGAACTCGGCGCAGACGACACCGCAGGAATCCCGAACTCGTTCGACGAAGGCGACGCGTCACACATCGAACTCGACGCTGCCTAACCACCTTAATCGCAATAACTAATCCATTCATACCGAATCATACCCAGGGGATACCCATGTCTACGTCGCTGCCCATTTCCGCCACAGTCAGCCGACCCGCTCGGCTCCTGACACAAAACAGCGAGATGCGCCAGATCGGCGTGTGGAACTGGTCGTTGCCCGCCTGGGCCGGCCGCTTGGCCGACGGCCGCACCTACAACACCTGTCCCAGCGCCGGAATCTGCGCCCAAGCGTGCTACGCCCGGCACGGCACCTACACCTGGCCGGTCGTCCGCGCCAAACACCAAGCGAACCTGGCGTACGTCCTCGACGACCTGACCGGCTGGCAGGCCGCGATAGTCACCGAACTCGGCGCGACCAAGTTCCGCGGCGCCTGGATCAGAATCCACGACAGCGGCGATTTCTTCTCCGACGCATACCTGCAAGCATGGCTGGATATCTGCCGGGCACGCCCCGACACAAATTTCTACGCCTACACCAAAGAGGTATCCCGATTCCGGACATTCGTCGAGCCTGACCCGCCGCCGAATTTTCTGTGGGTCTACTCCTACGGCGGGACACAGGATGCCGCGCTGGATCCCGCCGTCGACCGGGTCGCGGATGTGTTTCCCGACGAGTCCGCGATCGCCGAGGCGGGCTGGGCCTCGCAGGAAGCCAGCGACCTGCTCGCGGTCCTGGGCCCGCGGCTGGTCGGGGTACCGGCCAACCGCATTCCCGCCTACCTCAAGCGGCTGGCCGGACGCCGGTTCTCGGAGTGGCAAGCCGAGGTCGACGCCGAACGCTCCGCCCGCCGAGGCCGCCGGCACCTGCGGCTCGTCGTCGACAACACCCGCCCCGACCACAGCCAACCGCCCACGGTCGAGCCCCGCCCGGCACGGGGCGACCAGCCACGAGCGGCCTGACCGCAGCTCACGCCCGTCCCATCGACGCTTTGCATGAGAGGTACCCGATGTCCTGGCCAATCACCACCACACCCCTGTCCACCGCCCCGTCCCCGCGCGTCGAGCGAACGGCGGAGGTCCTCGCCTCACCGATCGGCGACTACCTGCGTGACCCGCTCGGTGCGTTCCACAATGTCCTGGCGCACCTGCGCGACCTCGCCCTCACGTGGGGTCCGATCATCGGGCCGATGCTCGCGGTCGCCGTCACCGCCGCGGTCATCGCGCGGCGCCGGTGGCACCGCCGCTACCACCAGCGCCTGATGACCGACGCCCGTCTGATCACCGTCCTCGCGCCGCCCACGGTCGACCCCACGGGCGCGATCACCGTGTGGTCCAACCTCGTCGGCCTGCTGCGGCCCGGCTGGCTGCGCCGCTTCGGCGGGCAGCCGCACCTGGCCTTCGAGCTGACCTTCACCGACGACGGCGTGCAGATCCGTCTGTGGGTGCCGGGCCTGGTGCCACCCGGCATGGTCGAGCGCGCGATCGAGGCCGCCTGGCCTGGCGCGCACACCCGCACCACCCCCGCCAAGTCCCCGATCCCGACCAGGGCAACACCGGGCCGGCGCGTCGAAGCGGTCGGCGGCGAGCTGCGGCTGGCGCGTTCGGAGGCCCTGCCGATCCGCACCGAGCACCCAGCAGACCCGATCCGGGCGATGCTCGGCGCACCGGTCGGCCTCGGCCCTCACGAGCGCGCCTGCGTGCAGATCCTTGCCCGCCCGGTCACCGGCCACCGAGTGACCAAGGCGCGCCGCGCGGCGCGGCGGGTGCACGAGGGCGGCTCGGTCCACCTGGTCGGCCGGTTGCTCGATGTCATCACGCCGGGCAAGACCCCGAAGGCGTCGACCAGCACGCGGATACCGCAGCTGGATCGGCAGACCAGTCTGGAGTACGCCGCCGAGGACCGTGCTGTGGTCGAGAAGCTGCGGGCGAACCAGTTCGAGACCCGCATCCGCTACGCCGTGGCCACCACCGTGCCCGAGGACGCCACCGCGGGCGAGGTCCAGGCGATACGGGAGGTGCTGCGGGGCCGCGGGCACGCGATCGCCTCGGCGTTCGCGGCCTACTCCGAGCACAACTACTACCGCCGGGTCCGGCTGCGCCGCAATCCGGTCCAGGTCCTGGCCGAACGTCGCCTCGGCAAGGGTGACCTGCTCTCGATCCCGGAACTGGCCGCGATCGCGCACCTGCCGATCGACGAGTCGATTCCCGGCCTGCAGCGGGCCGGAGCGAAGGCCGTGCCGCCCCCGCCGGGCATCGCTACGACCGGTGATCAGATCAAACCGCTCGGGCTGTCGGACTCCGGGCACTCCCGCCCGGTCGGCCTGCACGTCGCCGACGCCCGCCACCACCTGCACATCCTCGGCGCCACCGGCTCCGGCAAGTCCGAGCTGATGGCCCGGATGATCCTGGCCGATGCCGAGGCCGGCCGCGGCGTCGTCGTGGTCGACCCCAAGGGAGACCTCGTCTCCGACATCCTCATGCGCCTGCCCGAGGAGCTCGGCGAGAAGGTCGTGCTCTTCGACGCCGACTCCCGAACCCGTCCCCCAGTGCTCAACCCCCTGGAGGGTGCGGACAAGGCCCGCGCGGTCGACAACCTCGTGAGCATCTTCGCGCGGGTCTATGCCTCCTCGTGGGGCCCGCGCACCGACGACATCCTGCGGGCGGGGCTGCTCACGCTGACCGCGATGCCGGGTACGCCGACGCTGGTCGATCTGCCCAAGCTGCTGACCGTGCCGGCGTTCCGGCAGCGGGTCTGCGGTCAGATCGACGACGAGGTCCTCAAGGGCTTCTGGTCCTGGTACGACGACCTGTCCGAAGCCAACCGTGCGCAAGTGATCGCGCCGCTGATGAACAAGGTCCGTGGATTCCTCTTGCGTCCCTTCGTCCGTGCGGCCATCGCCGGTGGCCAGTCCACAGTGGACATGGACGAGGTGCTCAACACCGGCGGAATCTGCCTGGTGCGCATCGCTCGCGACGCTCTGGGGATGGAAACCGCGCGGCTGGTCGGCTCCATCGTCGTGGCGCGCACCTGGCAGGCCGCGACTCGCCGAGCTCGCGTCCCGCAGCGTCAACGCCGTGACTGCGGGCTGTACGTGGACGAGTGCCACAACTTCTTGAACTTGGCCTATCCGTTGGAGGACATGCTGGCCGAGGCCCGCGGCTACCGGCTCTCCATGGCGTTGGCGCACCAGTACCTCGGGCAGCTACCGAAGGAGCTCGAAGAGGGCATCAGCACCAACGCCCGATCAAAGATCTTCTTCAACGCCAGCCCCGAGGACGCCAAACGCCTGGCACGGCACACCATGCCGCGACTTTCTGATCACGACCTGTCCAACCTCGGCGTCTACCACGTCGCAGCCCGGCTCGTCCTGGGCGGCGAGGAAGCACCACCCTTCACCGCGGTGACCGAGAAGCTCCCGCCCGCGATTCCCGGACGTGCCAAGGCAATCCGCAAAGCAGCCAGGGTCAACACACGCCCACCCGTCACCGACGCTGACGCCGCAACACGCCGCGCGGATCAGCCCACTGTGGACCCGCGCCTCGCGGCCTGACTCGGCAGATCTCGTTCTCCCTAAACGCATGCGGGCTCACCTATTGCGCACGTCCGCTCCGGTGATCCCCGCATGCGTTGCGCTTCACCTTCCCTCATTCCGGCCAACGCCTGGGAGGTGCTTACCCGTGATCTCGAATCCCACGCCTCAAAGGGCATTGCGCGGGCACATGCCCCAGCGCCCCACACCGCGGGCGGCCACCACCGGGGAGCACCACACCCGGCTCGCCGGGCGGCTCACCCTTCGGGACCGGTGGCTGGCCCGGATGCTGCACGAACACAAGGTCTTCACCACCCAGCAGATCGTCGAGCTCTGCTACCCGACCATGCGCGCGGCCAACCACCGCCTGCTCGACCTGTTCAAGTGGCGCGTCGTCGACCGCTTTCAGCCGTTCGTCAGCTCCGGCACTGCGCCGATGCACTACGTGCTCGACATCGCCGGCTCCGTGGCGCTCGCCTACGAGGACGGTCTCGACCCGAAACAACTCGGCTATCGCCACGAAGACGCCATCGGCATCGCCCACTCCCTGCGCCTCGCGCACACTGTAGGCGTCAACGGCTTCTTCACCGGCCTCGTCGCACTGAGCCGGAAGCCCAGTGCCCGCGGCCGACTGACCGCGTGGTGGTCCGAGCTACGCTGCGGCCGGCTCTTCGGCGACATGGTCCGCCCCGACGCCTACGGCCGCTGGCGCGAAGACGGCCACCAGATCGAGTTCTTCCTCGAATTCGACTTCGGCACCGAGGACCTCGGCAAGCTCGGCCGCAAGCTGCACGGCTACGAAAAGCTCGCCACCGCAACAGGAATCACCACACCCGTCCTGATGTGGCTGCCCACCAGCCGCCGCGAAACCACAGCACGTCGAGCACTCGCCGACGCCCTGTCCCAGTTGGACCGCCCAGCGCTCGTACCTGTGGCCACCAGCGCCGCGAACGTCGCGGGCGTGGCCGGCGAGAACAACCCCGCCGTCGCGCGGTGGCTGCCGATCTCCGGTCCAGCATCGCAACGGCCCGGCCGACTGCGCCTCGTCGAGCTCGCGCAGCTGTGGCCCCACGCCGACCCACTCACTGCGACGCCATCCTCGACCTCCGCCCAGGCCCAGCAGACCCCTGCGGAACTGGCCGCGCCCGACCCGCTTCCACCACCGCTTCCCACCAGCCGCTTCCGGAGGTGACCCCATGAAGATCGCCGTTGCCGCTGTCGCGGCCATCATCGCCGTCCCCATCCTCATCGGCGGTGTCGGCCAAGCCGTCGTCAAGGCCCTCTTCGGCAGCAGCACCCAACCCAGCCAGGCAGCACTCGCCGACATCCCCGCTGACTATCTCACCCTCTACCGGCAAGCCACGAGCGTGTGCCCCGGCCTGGACTGGTCGATCCTCGCCGCCATAGGCAAGGTCGAAACCAACCACGGCCGGTCACCGCTGCCGGGGGTCTCCAGCGGAGAAAACTACGCCGGTGCCGGTGGGCCTATGCAGTTCTTGCAGTCCACATTCGACGGCGTCGTCGCCCGCCACTCATTGCCCCCAGGCGGCGCCACACCACCATCCCGGTACAACCCGCATGACGCGATCTACGCAGCGGCCTACTACCTCTGCGACTCGGGAGCACCCAAGGACCTACGCAAGGCGATCTTCGCCTACAACCACGCCGACTGGTACGTCGACGAAGTCCTTGCACAAGCCAAGAAATACAGCGACACCCTGGTCGGCACCGGCGACTGCAACAACATCCAGGCGCCCAGTACCGCCACAGCCATCGCTATCAAGTTCGCCTGTGAGCAACTCGGCGAACCCTACGTGTGGGGCGGTAACGGGGAAGTTGGTTGGGACTGTTCCGGTCTCACCAAGGCCGCTTACGCCGCCGCAGGAATCCATATTCACCGGCACACCCAGGACCTCTACAACGCCGGACCGCTGGTCCCCAGCGGGCAGCCACTCATGCCTGGAGATCTGGTCCTCTACGGCACACCGCGCAACGTCCACCACGTCGGCCTGTACATCGGTGCCGGCAAGATGGTGCACGCGCCGACGTTCGGCCAGCCGGTCCAGGTCAGCAACTACCGCTGGAACGGTGATGACTATCTAGCCGCGAGTCGCCCTGCCACCGATTCGCGCGTTGTGGCTTCCGCGCGCATTTGACCACTCCCGCGCACACATGACCACTGATCATGTACCGCGAACGATTCACTGACGCACTCGCGATCGGTTCCGCGAACGCACCAAGCGCCAGGACGAACGTTTCCGCCCCGCCACCGACTCCGAGTCCTGGTTCGCCCTGTGCTTCAAGTCCCGCGAGGACAAGGAACCGTTCCTCACGGCCGCGCTCCTGATGCACATCGGAGACAAGTACCTCGACGGCCGAGCCGCCGCCGCGGTCCTCTGCGTCAACATGCCGCCACCGACAACGGAGAGGAGTGAACGTTTGCGAAGCCGTCTCGGCCGACTGATCGCAGGCGCCCGCTGCGCCATCTCGCGCCGCGCCGCCATCCCTTCGCCGGGCCGCAGCTCGGGCACCTAGCAATTCAGTTCAACGCGTTGTGAACACAGTGCAGGAGATCCGGTACCCCGGAAAGGAGCATCTCTCGGGTGGGGGACTTCGTCGTCAGTGTCGCGAGATTGTCGACGGCGGCGAGCAGGAGCAGGCTCGGCCACTCGTCGCCGTCCAGTCCTGCGGCGCTGCCGCCGTGCGTGGTGTACTGCAAGCGGAGTTCGTCGTGCAGTTCGTCGGGCAGATAGTGCGCAACCATCGCTACATCGAGTCCGCGGACCCCGACGCCACAGCGTGCGAAGTCCACCACCCCGACTGATCCAGCCGCCTCGTCGAACATCAGGTGATCCTCATGGACGTCGGCGTGCACAGGACCGATTTCGCCGGGGATCTTGTCCAGGCTCTCCAAGACTTCTTCGGCGCGCATCATCGCCCGCCACAGGGAACCGAACTCCCCACCTCCCAGCACGTCCCCCACGGCGTGAGTGACGATGCCCGCGGCGTTGTCGAAGTAGGTGGAGTCATAGCGGCGGGCCGAGCCCATCACGCGCGTGGTCGACTTCGACAGCTCGGTGCGCTGCAATGCCGTCAGCACACGTGCGTAGGCGGTCAGGAGCTGTTCGGTCTCCAAGGCACTGGCACGTCCTGGGACCCAGCGCGACAGCGTCCACTTCCGGCCACCCCGCGACACCGGCATCAGGCCACCGTCTGCCCGCTCCAGCGGTACGGGCGTGCGGACATCGGGGTTTCCGGTGAGGTCGCGCAGCCAGGCGAGCTCAAAGCTCACACCCGGCTCGTCGGCTACTTCCTTCAACACATAGTCGTCGTGGCCATCGGTGACCTTGTACGCCCTTCCCGTCACGCCCAGGGAGAGCGGTTCCCACCCGACCAGCTCGACGCCGAACAACGCGCCCACCGAGACATAGGTCGACGCCACCACGGCATCACGCACAGCATTCACGGCCGCCTCACACATCCCCGTCAACCACGCTTGATCACAGGCTAGCCACCGCGGCAACCACATGCCCGGCGACACGGGGTGATGCCATGTGCTAGCGCGGGCACGCCGGTAAGCCCACCAAGCTGCGCGTCCTGCATGGTGACCGTGCCGACCTGATCAACGTCGACGAATCCGAACCACCAGACGACGATGTCCGCTGCCCAGACTGGGTATCCGAGGACGCACGTACCATCTGGCAGCGCCTCGCCCCGACCTGGAGGAACGCGGGGTGCTCACAGCCTGGGATGTGGACGCGTACCTGGTGGTGTGTGGAGCGCTGGCCCGCTTGGTCGCCCACGGCACCCCCGTCGCCGAATACTGCTTCGACTCCGTGGAGATCCGCCACCCGCCCGGCGAACCCGATCCCATCCGGCCGGACAAGCCCGAGCGAGCTCAAGAAGTCGTCTCGAATGGTCGTTCTCGGCTAACCGGTTCGGTGTCGCTGCAGCGTACTCCCAGGTCGTGCCGGAACACCGCCTTTAGCTCCTCGATCCCTGAGAGGACCGACTTACGGTCACGCTGATCGAGCAAGTCGAGATCTTCTTGCAGTACTGCGAAGAACTCCTCCTGCACGATCTTGAAGAGTGACCGGGCGCGAGCTAGTACCTTCTCGGAGCCGACGAGTTCAACGCTGGACCACGCATGTCCTACCGCCTTGAAGGCGTCGTGCAGCAGGTTGAAGCGATCGACAGACAGTCCCTCTTTAAGAATGGAGTGACGGTGTAACGCGACGAGATTCGTCCAAGCGGCCGCTGCGCTGACCATCTCGGTGAACGCCTGGAGACGCTGCTCCCGCCACTGCATCCGAGCGTCGTGATCGAGTTGTACCGCACGTAAGTGTTGGTCCCGACGCCATCGCAGGTCTTCGCGAGCTTGCTCCCGCTCCCATCTGCGGTCGTCACGGCGTGCCGCGATGACCTGTCCGCCCCATGCTCCGCCGACTGTGCCGATCACAGCGAGAACGCCGAGCATGATCGTGACCCACAACGGCGCTGACGCTCCACCCATCGATCAACCATAGCCACGGGCGTGCACGCCCTGACTTCGCTGGTGGTGGTCCCGTTGGCCATCACCACGAAGTTCACGTTGTCGCCCGAGCAGTGGGTGACCCGTCTCGCGCGGCTGCACAACGCGCAGCTCCCTGAACTCGAACTGCTGGACGCCTACTACGAGGGCGAACAACGCTGTCCTGCATGCATCCGGAGTTGTTGCGGCGCTTAGACCCCGGCTCCGCTCGATCGTGATCAACTGGCCGCAGTTGATCGTGGACAGTCTGGACGAGCGCTTGGACGTCACCGGGTTCCGGCTCGGCGTGAGGCTGCGGCAGATCGGGAGCTGTGGCACATCTGGTTCCAACAGTTCCGCCCAGTGGTCGGAGGTCGGCCACTGGTCCTTGCTCATGATGTGACTCCTGCTGCGCGACGGTGCTGCCGTTCTCTCCCCTGCCACGGGATTCGGCTGGGCGCCAACGGCACCTAGGATTCGTCGCTGTCGTCGCCTTCGAGCAGTTTGTAGACGTTGCTGCGCTGCATGCCGACTTCCTTGGAAATCCGCAAACGAGGCACTCCGGCAGCGTCCGCGGCGAGCACAGCCTTGCGGCGCTTCTTACGGGCCTCTCGCTGCTTTGCGAGCAGCCCGTTGATCTTCTCTTCAAGTTCGGCCTGCTGAGTGCGGGCGGCTTCCAGTTCCTTCTTGATCCCCTCGACCTCGGCCCGGCTGGCCCGAAGCTGAAGGACTTCCTCGGGGTCGCTCATCAGGGAGCCTCTCTCGCGTGTCGTCGTTGTGTCGTACGCGACGACACGGCGTGTTCTGGGTATGTCTATCACACATGTCTATCATTCCCCTCTGTGAGGACATAGCGAGGGCGACGTCGGATAAGGCTGACGTCGCCCTCGCTGATGCTTGCGACAAGGCTGGAAGTCAGGAGCGATGACCTAGCCACCCGCACGCTCCTTGTAGTCCCCGAGCCAGCAGTGACGGCCGACTTCGGCAAGCTCGGCCTGACGCTGCCGCCAGTCGGGCATCCACAGGTTCATGCGCCGTTGCCAGGCGCGTCCGTGTGGGCGTCCGTCGGGCTGGGTGGCGTGAGCCTGTTCGTGTGCGAGCCCGTACTGGATGAGTTGCATCGGCAGGCCGAACACGGCCCAGTGCAGCGTGGTCGTGTGCTTCGGCGGTTCCTCGTAGTTGCCCCAGCGGCGCCGTCCGAGATCGCGAACCGCGTAGCTCAGGCCGATGACGTGGCCGTCCAGTTCGTACTGGCGTCCCTCGCGGCGCAACCAGGCGAGCCCGACCAGCTGGTACAGCCCGATCACCGCCCGGCGGACCAGCTCTGGCCGCTGTCTCCGCACGGACAGGACTCCGTCGGCCGTGATCAGAGGCAGCTGTGCGGCGCCCGCGGGCGCCGCATCGACGAGCTGGAGCCGGTAACGCTGGCCGAGCAGGTCGAACTCCTCGCCGTCGACGAACTCCTTGACCGCGTGATCCGGGGCCAACCGCGTGGCGCTCTCGACCTTCTCGGCGATCCATCGACGGTGGCTGCCGACAAACCGCGCAACCTGCTCCGGGGCGACCGTCGGCGGGATCAGCACGGCGACACCGCCTCCTGGATTGACCTGAATGCCGGTCTTGCGCCGTCGTGGACGGATGGCCACCTCGACCTGCCACTCGGGCGGCAGGTCGAGGGCGGCCAGGGCGGCCCGGAAGGCGTCAGGGCCGGTCATCGCACTCCCTCCTGGTAGTTGATGTGCTCGACCGAGCTGGCCACCGTCGCCGCGCCGGTGCGCAGCAACTCGTTCACGCCCTTCGACGTCACGGAGTGGATCGAGCCCGGCACGCCGTAAACCCGGCGGCCGAGTTCTCCAGCGGCACGGGCGACGGCGAGGGCACCGCTGCGCTGTCCTGCCTCGACGATGACGGTCGCCGCGGCGAGAGCAGCCAGCAGGCGGCACCGTGCGTGGAACCGGATGCGGGCCGGTGGTGTGCCGATCGGGTACTCGCTGACCAGCAATCCGCCCTGCTCGATCACGGTCTGGTAGAGCCGAGCGTGCTGGTGCGGATGGGTCCGGTCGACACCGTTGGCGAGCACAACGATCGTCCGACCGTCAGCAGCCAGCGTGCTGCGGTGCGCCTCCTCGTCCACGCCGAGGCCGCCGCCGCTGACGACGGTCACTCCGGCGCGGGCGAGCTCGTAGCCGAGGTCCGCGGCGACCGTGTTTCCGTACGCCGAGGACGCACGTGAGCCCGTGACCGTGACTGCTGGCGTGGTGAGCTCGGCCAACGAGCCGCTGCCGCGCACCCAGAGCGCGAGCGGTACGCCGTGGCTGGCCGCCAGGCTGGTCAGCCGGCCGAATGGCCAGTCGTCGTCTTCGGGTGTGAGCAGGCGCGCCGTGCCGCCGTCGAGGGCTCGTAGGTCGTTATCGATCTCGGCCTCGGGCCGGGTGATCTCGCTGAGGACGGCGGCGGGGGCGGTGCCGTGCCGGATGCGCGCGACGGCGTCGACCGGCCCGTGGACGGCGACGTACTGGTGGATGGCGGGTGCTGGTGGTTCGGCTGCGCGCAGCAGGAACAGCCTGGCGTGCAGTTCATCGCGTGAAGGCATGGTCACACTCCTGGATGTGTTGGGATTGATGAGTCGGGGAGGTTCCGAGCCTTGACCGGCGCTGGTCTGGTTAGGGCTCGGTGCGGTCGTGCAGTGGGATCGGCAGCCGGTGACCGATCAGCTCGCGCCAGCGGGAATCGCCGGTGTGGATGTGAGCACCGGAGGCCATGAACCACTTGCCGGGCGGGGCATCGGCCGGGCGCGCAACGAAGCGGCCGTACTGGAACAGCAGGTAGACGCCTGGGGCGTCGTCCGAGGGTTCGGAGATCCGGGCGAAGGCGGGCAGGCTCCGGTCCTCCCCGACGCCGAGGATGGTCACGTAGCGGACGCGGGAGGACAGACCTTTGTTCGGGCAGTGGATCGGGCCGGTCAGGATCTCCGCGCGCAGTCCCTTGCGGATGACCGGAACCGCGATGACGCCGTCCCCGAGTTCCGAGATCTGGTCGAGTTCCGTGATGCCCCAGGGTGTCTCGGTGTACGCCGCAAGAAGCCGGTAGGCCGGGACTTTGTCGGCGCCATGGCGCACAGTGGCTTTGGCCTCGGCGGGCAGCCGGGTCAGCACCGTCTCACGCAGACGCTGTGTCCAGGCGTACGCCTGGCTGGTGCGCCAGCCGATCGTTCCGCTGGTCTGGTACTCGTAGCACTCCAACAGGCACAGCACAGCGATCGGATGCAGCACGCGGTCGGTCACCGTCGCGACGTAGTCCGGCGGCTTACCGTCGTCCTGCTCGATGTCGCGGTGAGGTTGGTGCTGCTGGAGCAGCATCTGGCCGACCGGGGTGAGATCGTCGAAGACGTCGATCAGGCCGAATTGCAGTCCGGCGTTGACGAGTCCGTCGATGTGCGCAGGCTGCAGGTCGAACCGAGACATGGCGGTATCCCTTCAAGAGAGCGGAAACTTCGGTGAGTGGTTCAGGCCGCGTTGCTGCGGCCCTGGCCCTCGACGAGGGCTTGCTGCACAACGGCAACGGCCGTGTCGACGCGGCGTTCCAGCCGGGCCAGTGCCTCGTCGGTGTGGTCGGTCCAGGCGTCGGCGAAGCTGTCGAGCTCCTTGTCCTGTGCCTGGGCGGGCGCGACCGTGTAGAACTTTTCCTGGGTTGGATAGGTCCCGTCACCGCGCCTGCGGAGCCACAGCCGGCGGTGGGTATCACGATCGCCATCGCGGGCCGGTGCTCCAGCGATCTCCTCGTTGTTCGTCAGCGGGATGTCGACGAGCCGGCTGACTTCGGTCAGCGCGGTGTGGACGGTGCGGTGTCCACCGAGCAGGACGCTGTCCACGGACCGGGCAGCGTTGGCCGGCGCGTAGTAGAGCCGGCGCACGCGGTAGATCGTCCACGGCATCGTCTTCATCCGGGCGACGGCAAGGGCGATGGGCTCGGTCACCTGGTCACGGCGCAGTCGGGTGATCAGTGACTTGCCGGGCCCGAACAGTCCCGATCGAGGGTTGAGCGCCAGACACACGTACTCGTCGATGATGTGCTGCGCCGCTTCGGTTGGCAGCGCGGCGAACCGTGCGAGTTGCTCGGGCCAGCCGGATTTGTTGCCAGCGTATGGACAGTGTCGGCAGCAACTTTTCGGCCACGCTACGCCGAGTTTGCGGTACAGGTAGTCAAGGCAGTCCTGTCGGCTCCATCCCCACTCGTAGATCGGGTACGTCGGGATGCGTTGTCCGCCCATGGAATACGCGGAGTCGCGCGTGATCCTGGTTCCCTCGTGGACGTTGAAACCGATCGCATGGATGTAGGGCCGGTCACCGAACTCGTTGGCACGCCACGCATCCTGCGGTGCACCCTTCGCCTTCTGGCTGCACTTGCGGACTCCGCCGAGCTGCGGCATGGTGCCGGTGACGCGGTTCTCGCGGGAAAGCTTGTACACCCCGTCGAGGTGCAGCCGACACGGCTGCCGGGTGTCCTGAAGTACAGCGACACCATCCTTTTTGGTCGGGCCCTTGCGGGCGACTTCGACCAGGCGAATGTTGTGCTTGCGGAGCAAGGGAAGAATGTAGTGCTGGACCAGTCTTCCGGCTGTGCTCCACTCGTCTCCGGTCTAGGCGATGACGACGACCAGGTTCGAGAAGTCCGACGCGATCGTGTCAGGTCGAGCAGTCGGGTCGGTGAGCATGCAGAGGATTCCGGCTGTTGATTCCGCGCCCATCCCGTACGACCAGACATAGGGCATCAGGTCGAGGGGTTCGGCGGTTGTTCGTGTCCTCCTTTGCATGTTGTCCTCCGTGGCGATGTCGTTGCCGGGCAGGCGATCCGCGTGGATCGCCTGCGAAACTAGAAGATGTTCGGCAGGCGCCAGGTGATGGGCCGGATACGCAGAGGCCGCGCGCCGGCGTAGGAGGCGGCGAGGTTGCCGTGGTCGGTGACGACTCGATAGCCAGCGAGCCACACGGCGAACCACGGTTCGGCAGCAGCGCCTCGGCGGGCCGACGCGTCGGGCGCCGACAGCATGTTCGTGTCCAGCCGAGGTAGGGACGAGCGGTAGTGATCCAGGCGTCCGCCGATCATCGGGCAGGACTCGCTGGTGTACGCGGCGCACCACGGGTGTAGCGCTGGCTCGCTCGTGCACTGCCGTGGTAGGTCGGACAGTCGCATCATCAGCACGGCGCGGTGCTCCAGCGGCCGGCCGCACACTCCGCACCACCGGTTGACCAAGGCGCGGCCCATCCGATCGCGGTCGACCGAGCCGAACAGGTATCGACCGTCGGCCATGCGGGGCGTGATCCAGGGCACGACCAGTCCGCCCACGGTCGGGAGGTGCTGTAGCGACAACGGGATCGGGGGCACGATGACGTCGTTCATGATCCTTTCTCCTGTCTCCATGGGTTTATGGCGTCGCGCACGCACGCGAAGGCCCGTGCGCGACGCTGAAGGTGGGTGAATGACGGCCAGGCGACTTGCCCGCGTCGAGTTCGGCTGCCGGGCTGTCAGGCGGCGCGTGACGTGGTGTCGCGTGCGCACCCGTTGGTGTGGCTGCCGATGCGGACTTCGAGCCGCACGGTTTGGTTGTGGCAGCGGTACAAGGCGCGCGGGTCGAGCCAGTCGGTGTCCCGGTCGTCGTCCGGCGCGAGGCCGACGGCGGTAGGTACACCGAGATCAGCATCGGTGTCGGTGAACAACGTGCCGGCGCCGAGCGTGGATCTCCTCGCCGACCGAGGGCGTGGAGGGTGCGAGGGACCGCACGATGTCGCCACAGTTGGCAGCTTCGTCCTTCTCGCGCTATAGCACGATGTTTCCCGCCGGAGCGTCAGTCGGCGAGTTCACCGAGCATCTGCGGGAGGCAGTCTTCCTCAAACCTCGCGTTGCCAACCAATCCGTGCGGGCACCACTGTTCGAAGCGAACGCTGCGCATGAACAAGGAGTCCGCGATGCGATGTCCGGTCGAGTCGTGATCGACGTGGACCCGCAGCCGTGCGCCACAGGCACCGAGGCCGATCAAAAGGTACTCGACAGCAAGGGTAGGAAACCCGTTCAGCAACACGATCGGTTGGCAGTTGGCGCCAAGCTGAGCAACGGCTGTGTCGAGCACCATGCCGTTTTCGCAGACATAAACGGTCGTGTCGGCTGGCACGCTCCAAATGCCTCGGAGCTTGTCCATGTCAAGAGTGACAGCGCTCTCTGGGCTCTCGTTGACCGACGCGACCGCAGGCGCATCACCGGTCAACGGCAGTCGATACGTTCGGACGGCCGAAGCTCCACTGCGCGACGGGTTCGCCGCTTCGCCCATGAACAGTTGCCAGAGTTGTTCCGTGGGCAGCACCGGCACGCCCGCGACACCGCACATCGCTATGGTCTGCAGCGCACGGGATCGTTGGCTGCCGCGGTGCGGTACCCAACGATCGGTGATGGCGCGGATCGTCTCGGCTGCCGAGGCGTCCAGGCGTTGGCCGTCAGGGATGTCGATCTTGAATCCGCGTGGCGTCCACACAGCGGTCTTGTCGTTGACGTGCTGCCAGTGCGCAGTCTTTCGCGTGCGGTCGTAGAGCACGATCAGGACGGGGATGGAGTATTCAAGCCAGCGGGCTAGGTGGTGCTTGTGGCCGTACAGAGTCCAGTGCCCAGCTCGACGAAGGTCAGCTGTACGCGCGTCGCCGGCCTTGATTTGCAGAGCGATCAGGCGCCCCGTTGGCTGGTCGTTGTCGGCAATCTCGATGATCGCGTCGACTCCCCAGTCCGACTCGTGGTGCTCACGAAACTTCCATCCCAGCCCGTCCAGGACGATGGACGCGACTCCATGAACGCCTGACCGTCCGACCCTGTCCGACGCTGGCCCCATGAACAAACGGTACCGCGCGGGGAGCCGTGGGAGGTGTACGTGGTCAAGGGCGACTCGGCGACCCGCGGCACCGACCCGACTCACCGCCACCATGCGCTGCATCGACGATGCCGACCAGGCAGCAGCCAAGACGTCCGCTCCGGCGGGCTGCTATAGCTGATCATTGGTGCTCGAACGCAGCCGCTGGCTTGTGGAATGGTCCCGGCCGTGTGGCCGGAGGCAACCCGCGGGTTCCTGGTCCTAGCGATCGGCGTCTGGGTTGCACTGTGCCGTGGTGATGTCGCGGTGGTCCGTGCTGCGGTAGTTGGTGTCGCGGTCGGTCGTGGGCGTCCAGCCCAGTGCGGCCAGCAGCGGCCGGATACCGGCCCACCAGCCACCAGGAAGCCGCCGGAAGAGCCATTCCTCGGCGGTGTAACGGTCTAGGTCGGCATTGGGCCGCGGGATCACGATCGAGGTGGGACGTAAGGTGAACAGGTCGATCGTGATCACGAGAGCGCGGAAGGTGGCGCCGGGCGCGGTACCGATCATGCTGGCGCTGGGTGCTGCGTTGATCAGCGTGGCGTGGTACCGGGTGGCGTCACCGGGGGCCCACCAAGCCCAGCGCGGGCGTTCCGTGGGGACGTCGATCTCGGCGATGAGTTGCCGGGCATCGTGAATGTCGTTGGTAGTCATGGCGGTTAGAGCTCCTTCGGATGTGTATCAGCCCATGCAGCGCGATGCCCTCCCCGTGGCGAGTTGGTGCTGGGGAGGGCATCGCGCCGATGTTGCGTTGCTGGTTGAGGGAGTGGTCAGGAGTGGCGGTGTCGCCGGCGGGCGTGCTCGACGGCGTTGGTGATCGTGTCGCCGTTGGTCTGCGCGCTCGTGTGCTGGTAGAGCGGCCAGGACCAGACGCAGTCGCGGCCGTCGCAGTAGATGCGGACGTGCCCGTCGTCGTTTTCCTGGAGTACCAAGGGAAGTCGGTGTCGCTCGGGCTCGGGCCGCTGGGGCGTGCAGCCCGATACGGTGAGGCGTGAGCCGTCCTGAAATCCCACGTCGACTCCGCGCTCGGCGAGGTGTTGCACGACGTGGCTGACCAGGTCTTGCGCGTTGACCTTGCCGACGGCCGAGCCGGGCCGAGCGGGATTTTCGAGGTAGTTGTGCACCAGGTCTTCCAGCGTTTCGACCAGAATCATCGGTTGGACCCTTTCGTGGGAAGCGGATGGGTGCGCGGGAAGGGGACGTGGCCGGACGCAGGCGGCAGGTGGCGGCGCTACTTGTATTCGCGCTTCCACCTGGCTTCGACCTTGGGCGCCAGTTCGGCGCGCAGGTCGTCCTCGGTCCGGTCATGCTTTGCAGCCAGGGCGGCCAGGATGAGCCGTGCGTCCTCTTGGTACGCGGCGATGGTGTCCCGATGGTGGGCGATGCTTGCCCTGGTCAGGTACCGGGCGTAGGCCAAGGCGTCCGCGTAGGAGCGGCGGGCCGTGAACTCGGTGTCGATCTGCCCGTAGCCCTTGGTGTGCAAGGGGGTTCCGTCGGGTGCGGTGATCGCTTTGGCGGCTTTGGCTTTCGCGCGTTCGGTCTTCTCCGCTTCCCGCGCGAGTTGCTCCGGGGTCTTGATCCGGCTGGGCCGATTGCGGACGTCGACCGGCGCGCTGGGGTAGCACTCGGTGCACGCGGCCTTGCCGGCCTGCTCGACGATCTCGGTCTCGTCGTGCCCGGAGAACTGGGTGAGCCAGGCGAAGCGGGTGGACGGGAAGCAGGTGCGGCACTCCATGGTGCGGTGGACGTGGCCGCCGGTGTTGAGGACAAGCCAGGCGCGGGTCCAGCCGCCTCGGCGTTCGAACTCCGCATCGAGGGGGCGCGCGGCGGCCTCGCACTCGGCGATGGTCTGGCGGGCCTGCTCGATCCGGGGCTGCGACTCGGTCGCGTACTCGGCCATGCCGTCGTTCACCAAGCGCTGGACGCGGGCGGTGAGCTTGTCGAGGGCGTCCTGGGCCTTGGCGTGCTCGATGCCGAGCTGGGCGAGTTCTTCGTCGATCTCGGACGGGGTTGCGGTCGTGGGGTCGTCGATGGGCATGGTGGTTCACCTCGGAACGGGTTCGGGCCAGGCCGTGTCGGCCAGGCGAGGGCGTGGGAAGGCGTCGCCGGTGCGCCAGGCGCGGACGGCGGGGGCGAGTTCGCTGGTGACGGCGCGGTCGAGGTCGCGGATGTCGATCGCGGTCCGGCCGTTGCGGCGGGCGTCGGCCCACAGGTCGATGACCTTGGTGAGGCTGTCGGCCAGCAGCGCGGTCAGCGCGGTGGGTGGGTAGTCCTCGGCGACCGCGGCCAGCAACCCGGCCATTTCGGGCAACGGCATGCCGGGGGTGGTGTAGTGGTCGAGCTGGCGGACCGGCAGCGTGACCACGTGCTCGGGTCCGGGCTCGGCGCCGGCCAGCGTGACCGTGCCGAGCTGGACGTCGGCGCCGAGTTGGAAGACGTAGACCCAGAAGCCCATGCGGTTGGTCGCGCGGGTGAGCGACTGGCGCGGCAGGTGGCGCTCCCGTGCCACGTCGAGCGCCTTGGCGCGGTTGGCGGGCACGGTGAGCACGTCGTCCAGGCGGGCACGTGACAGGTCGAGGCGGTCGTAGAACTTCACGAACACGAGGGACTCCCCTTTCGGTGCGGTGGCGCGGTTTCACGCGCGGGTCTGGGCGAGTGCGTGGGGTGGCAGGGCGGTGGTGGTCCAGCCGTAGAGGTCGAGGACCTGGCGGGCGTGGGTGCGGCAGTAGAGGTCGAAGGCGCCGCCCTGGCCGGCGTGGGTGGCGCGGCGGTGGCAGTAGCGCGGCGTGCGGCCGTTGCCGAACTCGGTTTGCCAGGTGCACACGCGCAGCCGGTGGACGCGGATGACGAGGCCAGGGCCGCCGTTGACGCCGGTCCAGCGGCCTCCGTCGATGTCGGTGGCGTGCCAGACGTAGCGGGTCCACCGTCCGCCGGAGGGGGTGTAGGTGCGCCGGCCGATCTGGTGGGCGTCGGCGGGGTCGATCGTGGCCAGGTGCCCGCCGGGCCAGGTAGTCAGCGCGTCACCGGTCGAGGACACGTAGGCGACGAAGGTGTTCGCGCGGGTCATCGCGTGGCGTTCGTGTTCGTCCGAGCACGGGTAGCAGCTCGTGGCGCCGGTGGTCGAGTCGATGGCGCGGCCGGTGCCGATCCCGCTGGGGTCCGGGGTGGGCGGGTGGCCGCAGTCGAGGACGTCCGCCACGAGGGCGGTAGAGGAGGTGGTCATGGCGGTATCGGTCCCTTCAGGCCGGTAATGGGCGGAATCGGGGAAGGCGTAGGCCGGCCGTTCGGCCACGGAGGCGGCTTGAACGGCCGGAGGTGATCAACGGGGCGCCGGTCGACCGTCGACGGGGACGGCCGACCGGTGGGAAAGGAGAGAGACGGAGGTCAGCGGCAGTGGCCGGTGATCTGGACCAGGTGGGCCATGTCGACCACGGGACCGGCCCAGTAGCGGACGTGGGCCGGTTCGTTGCCGATTCCCCAGACGTAGAGCCGGAAATCGGGGTCGCTCGGGCAGGCCCACACGGAGCGCTGACCGGGCCCGTCGGGCGCGGGGGCGCCGTGTTGGTCGCACCGATCATCGACGATCAGGCCCCCGCCCCAGGATGACCGCAGGTGCGCGAACACCCGGACGTACGGGGCGTCGAACGGCACCGTGTGGGCCTTCTGCCGGGCCGCGCCCCATTCGGCCAGTGCGTCCGCGGACAGCGGTCGGCGGGAGGTGATCACGGCGCGCACGGTGTCGACGTCGGTGAGCCGGCCGTGGTCGCTGCTGTCCGAGTAGGCCAGCGCGCACGGGCCGGTGAACCACAACGTGATCCACTGCGGGCCGCGATGCCAGCCGCGCGCATAGCCGCGCCGGTCGCCCAGTTCGGTGATCGGGATCGGTGGCAGCACGCCGTCCAGGCCCCGGTCCGGTCGGGGCGTCCACCCGTGTGCGCGGAGATCGTCGTCAATGGTCGGGTAGATCATGTCCGTGGTCCGGACGCCGGAGTAGCCGCGTGCCGCGCGGCTCAAGGTGTCGGCCAAGCCGTTCATGCGGCCGGTGACGCTGCGCAGGCCCTGCACCGGCATCGGTCGCGAGCTCAGCGCGTCGTCGTGCAGGTCGGCCACCTGGCAGCGGAGCTCCGCCGCGAGCCTGGCCAGGCCGGAGAGGCTCGCGGCCTGCACGCGGTTCACCGTCTCCAGGGAGTCGGCCCGTGCGCGTTCCCGGTCGAGTTCCGCGCGCAGTGCGTCCAGCGTGGTCGGGTGGTCGGTGGTCATCGTGGTGCTCGCTTTCGTCGGTCGAATTGCGTGAATGTGCGTGATGGGAAAGGGGGTCACTGTTCGGCGAGCACGCGGTCGAGCTGATCAAGGAAGTAGTCGACGTCGGTGTTCGGGCGCATCGCGTCGCCGGAGGGCATCCAGTCGAAGTCGTCGACGTAGTCGGCGCGGTCGGTGTGGTCGAAGGTGTTGACGTAGTCGGTGTGGTCGCATTCGCAGCAGTCCGGCGCGGTGACCGGGTACAACTGGCTTCCGACGTTCCGGGACGCGGTGGCCAGCGCGCGGTCACGGAACGTGGGCGCGGTATAGGTGGCAATCGCGGTAACCACGCGAGCGGCCGGGAATCGGGCGAACAACTCGGCCAACACGTCGTAATGGGCGTGCCAGCACGCGGAAATCGTGCGGCGCCTGCCGTTCGGGCCGGTGCCCTTGCCGAACGCGGATGCGCTCCCCTTGGCGCCACAACCGGCCGTGTCGGTTGCGCGGAGAGTGAATGTCGCGCGGGGGCCGGCGCGGTTGCTGCGATCCTCGCCCGTGCGCACGGCGATGTTTCCGTCGTAGAGCGCGCTGGACGCGTCGCGTACGACGCGGTGAATATCGGTGAGGGACACGCCGTACACGAACATGGTTGAACTCCTTTACTGATTCGGGAAACAGTGGTGATGACGTGCGCGCGGATGAGTCGAACAATCCGCAACGGAAAGCCGAGCCGTTGCAACCGTTGCGCGCGGGTGAGAGCTGCGCGGCGCCCGTCATGAACGGGCGCCGAGACACGCGGCTGTCTATCAGTGAAATTTTCGGGAATGCGCTGGACGATTGCGCTAGATCCAGGAATCGACTCGGCGGACCGTGGCGCCGCACTTATTGGCGACGTACTCCGCAGCGTCCGCCAGGTCCGAAAATCGGTACCGGTAGGCGGACAGCGGCACCGGACCAGCCGCGCCGTCGGTGGACTCGATACGCCAACGTCCGCGCGGTGCGCGCTCGCAGGCGACAAACGCACACCCATCGCGCGTGAACGCGACCGCGCTATCGGCGTCCTGTTCGCCGTACGTGTCGTCTGTCATGACGTAGCCGTTTTGGGCGTACTGAAAGTGAAGCTCTACGACGTTGTCCGCGTCGGTGGACATGTGATCTCCCTTGACGTTGGCCGATCGGTCGGTTACGTGCGCCGGTTTCAGGCCCAGCGCGGTTGAAATTCGTCGCGCAGTCCGTCAAAGGTCCACGCGCCGAAAATGCGGAACTGTCCGCAACGCACGCGGACGTGTGCGCGCGGGACAGAGCCACTCGGGGTGAATGTGGTGTGTTCGCCACGGCGGTAGGCGCCGCGCGTGGCGGTGACCCGCACGGCGATTTCGCCGCGCGGGGTGTACCCGGTCACCTTGGCCGGGACGAGTCCGGAGAAACTGTCAAGGAAGATAAGATCACCGATCCGAATAGCGGTCATCCGAATCGAATGGCGTTGCGTGTTAGTCATCGTGAGACCTCACTCGGTGATGCGTTAGGCGGCGGACTGGTAGCCCGTGCCGGGGCAATTGGCGAGATGGGGCAGGTAGACGGTTCGGAAGTCGTTCCACGCGCGTTCGGAGTTCGCGCGGGCCCGGTTGCGTCCACGGTCCAGTCGGTTGGGGCCGCGCCGTTGTTCGGCTTCCTGGTTGAGCCGTTGACGGGCGAGCCAGGTCACGGCCTGCACCTGGTGTGCCGAGACCCGTTCTCCCGTGCGTTCGGAGATCAGCTCCGCGGCACGGCGGTACAGGCTCACCACGTGGTCGTACTGCCGACGGGAAACCGTTCCGTCCTTGCGGCGGAACCCGTTGACCGGTGCGGAGTCGTACTCCTCGGAGGTGAGCGCGCGACCGTGCGCCACTGACAGCGCGTGCCGGTCGATCACCACGCGCGGGTCATTCGGGTCCTGATCTCCGCCGAACTCGATCAGGTGGGCAAAGTCGCGGATCTTGGGACCGTTCAGGATGTCCTCATACCGCTCACCGTCGAGCAACCGGTCAGCCGCGCGTTTCTGCCCGGTTGTGGCGAACATTCCGGAACCGGGCCCGCCGATTCCCTTACCCTCGCGCAGTACGCGAGCGGCATTAAGGACGTTGCCGATCCATCCTTGCTGGGGCGAGTAGATCGCGAGCATTCCGGCGCCGAGATGGGCGTCACCGTTCGCGATGGCGGTTGCCACGTGGTGTGCGTCGGCATACCAGCGCATTCCCTGCGCGATTTCGTCGGGTGTGGCCTGTTCCCAGTGCCACACGATGTTTTCGTGGCTCACGGGGTGTGCCCGGAACCATGGGTGATCGCTGGGGGCAGGCATGACAATTCAGTCCCTTTTAGGTGTGATTCACGGTCGCCGGCGAGTCGTCCCACAAGCGGGCCCATCCCGATTGCGCGGGACGCGCGCCGGTCGTTCGTACGTATTTGTCCAGGGCGAGCAATGCGCGTCGCACTTCTCCGACGTCCAATTGCCACAGTTCACGGGAGATCTCATCCCGCGCACGGTCAAGGTCAATCGCGCCCGATGAGGCGAGGGAATACAGGGCGGACGACATGCCGCCGTGCCAATCGGACGCGATACGCCGCGCTTATCCGTCGCTGATCATGACGATGACTACACTCATGGTTTGCCTCTTTGATTCACGCCGCTACTGTGACCGGAATTGATTCCATGGCGGAGAAATCGAAAATGGCGAGCTGTGCGGTTTCCCGCGCGAGCGTCATTGCCTCGGACAGGTCTGCGGTCACGACGGAAACGTCCAAGTAGACGCGACCGGTCGCAGGGTCGCGCCATCCGCCGAGAACGCGACCGGGCAGCGAAAGAGCGTCTTTCGCTTGCCCGATGTATTCGTGAAGATCGTTACTGGTCACGGGGCCGTCGAAAACGCGTTCGTGTTCCGGGTGTACGGCAACCGCATAGCCCGTGCCGATGTCGGAACCGTCGTTCGGGTTGACGGAAAATCCGCCGTCAGGAACGGACAAAGCGTCCGCCATGGCGCTAATCCGGGCGGACCAATCGATCAGAGTCATAGTCATGGCGGTACTCCATTTCGTGCGAGAAAAGTGATTGACCGGCAGTGATTCAGGCCAGTTGTGAACTGGCACCGAAACGCGCAACCCTCACCGTTGTGAGATCTCCGCAAAGGGGACACATCCCGTATCCGTGCAATACGGCACTACTCGCGTGATGAGGGTTGCGCGTTCCGATGGCACATTCCCTGAATCTCTAAACTGTTGGGATAAGCCGTTATGTCTAGCGCGCAACGCAAGGAACCATGTCCGTAAGGGTTTGGCGTGCTATGGGCAGGCGAGAGCGACGCTCTCAAGCCAGAGAAACCCAATGTCGGCAACCACCTAAGACAACCCCGAACGCCTACACATTGCGACGTTTTTCGGTGCTAGACCACCATTGACTTATCTTGGGGACACACCTGTGGCAGGCATGCCATTTATGCGCGCTACTCCGCTCTATAGCAAGAGCTATACAAATGGTGCTGCAAGCGCAGTTACTACACATTCCCGCTCGGAAATGAGCGTTTGGCTACGCGTCGTTCACCATTCCGCTCTGCACGGATTCGCTGCTGACCGCACGGCCCAAGCCGTTGCCCGCGCTATACGGGACTTAAGGTTGTTGTCGTTAGGAAAGTTGCCGTGGTGATCGACTCGCAGGGACGCCGTGCCCTGGTCCTCGTCGCCCCCTTGGTTGCTGTCCTACTGACATGTCTATTAGACATCCAAGTAGGACACTTCGCAAGAGGAGGGGCCTCTGCCGTGACCTTGCCGTGACCTGATCTTGTAAATGTCTTGGTCAGCCCCCACGTGCACGTGGCATCAACACTCGCGCCAACCCGCACCCTTTGGTTCAGGGACTGCATAGGAAGGGAACAGCCGGCACGACGGCGCCCAGCGCACGCGACCAGCGACCGGCACGACGGCGCCCAGCGCACGCGACCAGCGACCGGCACGACGGCGCCCAGCGCACGCGACCAGCGACCGGCACGACGGCGCCCAGCGCACGCGACCAGCGACCGGCACGACGGCGCCCAGCGCACGCGACCAGCGACCGGCACGACGGCGCCCAGCGCACG
>NZ_BBOJ01000005.1:0-348916 GCF_000974445.1 Lentzea aerocolonigenes | reverse complement strand
CACGACGGCGCCCAGCGCACGCGACCAGCGACCGGCACGACGGCGCCCAGCGCACGCGACCAGCGACCGGCACGACGGCGCCCAGCGCACGCGACCAGCGACCGGCACGACGGCGCCCAGCGCACGCGACCAGCGACCGGCACGACGGCGCCCAGCGCACGCGACCAGCGACCGGCACGACGGCGCCCAGCGCACGCGACCAGCGACCGGCACGACGGCGCCCAGCGCACGCGACCAGCGGCACTCGGACAGCTCCTTACTGCAAACAGTTCGGATTTCAGGCGGCAGAATTGCCAAGATCGGGAATTGCACCGTCAAGCAATCAAACCCCGCTAAAATGCAATTCATCCGAGAAAAAGTCTCAATAGCCGAGAACCGGTTGACAAATGATGGACATAGCGCTTGTCAAGATGGGATTGCTTTGAATCCAGATTGGCGCGGTGTCAAAATTGACGGAAGTCGATCAGTGCGAAGCAGGCATGCAGAGCGGGCATGCAGAGCGAGAGGCGTGGGCAAGGGGCAGCGGAAGACAGATGGAGCTGGCCGGTGGAGAGTGGGGCACGAGGAGATGGCGACCATCGCAGTCAAGACGACCACTGAGTCAAGAGGTGCGACAGGTGACCCCCCACCCAAAACGACTGTTCATATGCCTGTCGGCCGACGAGTCGGGCGCAGCATCGGTAGCCCCTACGACAGGGGTGAACAGGCACTTTGCCGCACCGAAGGGCTACCGCTCTAACAGGTAGCTGGATCGGACCGTCGTCGGGTAGTTGACCAGGACGCTACAAAGCGATTCACCGACCGTACTGTTGATCTACTAGTCGGTCACTCGATGTAGTGACACCGGTCCGTCCTAAGTAGAAACACGCTGCACGGGGAACCCCGTTTGGCGTAGCGTTGACAACCTTGACACTGATCATCAGGCCCGCTGATATCGGGCAAAACTATACCTGCACAACCGGAAAGGGCGCGATTCTAATCTCTGAATCTCAGGGCTCGCCTGTACTGCGGGGACGAGGTGCAGGCGGGCTGTCGCGAACGATCATTGGGGGTGTACATGGGAATGGGGGATGATAAGCACCTAGCGCGGTCGCGAGATCTCCGTCATATGTTGAACGGGGAATGGCTCACGCACATCTTGGTGGCGTTGAGCGCTGGACCCCTGCATTACAACGAGCTTCATGCCGCCATCCAGGACATGACTACGTTCGACCCGTGGACCGGGACGGTCCGCAAGATTCAGAGTCGGGCGTTGGGCCGCACCCTGCGCCGGATGGAGACTGCTGGCCTGGTGGACCGGGTCGAGGAGCGGACCTTCCCGCGGTCGGTGGTGTACTCGCTAACGCCGGCTGCCGCGGACTTGCTGGTCCGGGCGCAGCCTCTGATCGACTGGGCGGAAGAGAACCTCGATCTGATCGAGCGCCTGCAGAAGACGCTGGAGGACGGCGATCCGCCGCAAGGCGATGATCGGTCTGACTGAGGTGCCGCTGCGATGGTGGACGCGGTTCAGCTGACTGCGGCGTTGTTGGTGGGGACCGGCCGCCGGGTGCTGCCGCGGCGCTGGAGGAAGTCGGCGAGGTTGAGTGTGTCGGCACTGGGGCGCTGACCGATTTCGTCCAGTGTGGTGGTCAGCAGGGCGAGGGTGCGTGGGATGGCAGCGTACTGATCGAGGCGGGCCTGGGTGCGGATGATGTCGCGGTAGACGCCCTCGTTGTAGCGGTCGAGCTTCCGGGTGCGTTCCAGCAGCGTGAGCATGGTTTCTGGCTCACTGTCGCCGTGCGCGCGGATCAGAGCGCCAAGCGCGTCCAGGACGTCGCGTCGGGTCGCCTCTCGGAACGTTTCGATCCAGGGCACGAGCAGGTCCTCGGCGAGGTCGCCCTGATAGAGCTCGACGGCATCGTGCAGCTGGGCCTCGGCATCGGGTGAGCTGGACGCCTGCAGGGCGTGCTGAAGTTGCCAGTAGTCGACGACGACACGTTCGTCGTCGAGCCGATAGCGGCCGTCATCGTTGAGAACGAGGTTGTCGAGCCGGCCGTCAGTGGCGTCAGCGAGGGCACGGCGCAACATGGACAGGGTGTTGTGGAACGAGTTGTACGGCCGCGGTGGCCGGCTGTCGGGCCAGAGGGCCTCGTTGAGGACTTCGCGGCGGACGCCGTCGGGGTGCAGCGCGAGGTAGACGAGCAGTTCTCGTTGCTTCGGTGTCAGCGCGCCGCTGAGCTCCTTCTCTCCCTCGTCGCCGCGCAGGGCCAGGTGCAGGCGTCCCAGCACATGCACAACCAGCGGGGGTTGCGGTGCTGCCACGTCACCGTTGTGCCGTTTCCGGGGTTCTTCGGCGGCCGATTCCTGATCTGCGGCTGGCTTGACGTCCTCGGCAGTCGTGCGGCGCTCGTCGGTGTCGTCGTCCGGAATGGCTGAGGCCGGGCCGTTCGGCTGGACGTCCACGGGGATGGGGCGAACGTCCAGCAACTGCAGGCTCGGGGCCAGTCGGGACTGCTGGTTGTCTTCCTGTTCCAGCGGGCGGGTGGACTCAAGCTGAGTCATCTCGTCAACCGAGCGCTGCTCGGGGACGGGCGGCGTCGGTACAACGTCGTGATCGTCCGCAGACAGCACGAGCTCGTCGCTGGTGAGGCCGCCGGTTGCGCGCCTCGGCGTAGCCAGGTCGGAGGGGCCTTCGGCATCGCGGAGCACGGCAAGCAACTCAGCGGCGTCGGTGGCAGGCAGCCTGAACAGGTGCGTGTCGGCGAGGGCGTCACCGAGACCGGGGCTGGTCGCGCTAACGGTGCCGTCGTGGCGGACGCGCACGGTCGCGCCGGGGCGCCACTGGCCGAGAAACACGCCGGCCAGGCCGAGGGTCGAGCCGTTGTCGAGCACGGCCTGCAGGCGGCGTTCCGCGTGGGGCGCGGGGCTGGCGAGCAGCACGAGCGAGGCCGGGACGAACTGGGCTTCGGTCTCCTCGATGACGTGGCGGGTCCGGGTGAGCAGAGCCGCTTCCATCTCATCGAGGGCAGCGTCGAGCGTGGCGACGACGTGAACGGTGGATGGCAGGTTCTCGACGCTGGCGCCGTCGAAGACGAGGTGCAGATCGTCGGCGGGTAAGAGCACGCGGATGCCGTCGCCGGGCTGCTGTTCGGTGAGCAGGTGCAGCAGGAGCGCGCGGGCAGCGGCGGTGGCGCCGGGGCCGGCGAGACCGAGGCCGCGGGTGCTGGCCAGGTTCAGGGCGAGTTCGCGACCGCCCCGCACGCCGACCCTCGCCGGTACGGAGACTGGTTCGTCGTCGGGTTCCAGATCCCCGGCGGCGGTGATGTGGATCCGCGGTGGAGCGGGCGCGAGGTCGACGAACTCCACGTTGTCCAGGGGCCTGCGTTCGCTGTGGTCGTCCTGGTCATACGCGGCCCTCAGGGCGCGGACTACGGGCGCGATCGGTCGCTGCAGGTCGATGCGGTCGCCGCTGCCGACGCGGTAGCAGCGTCGGCGCCACATCCGGGCCGACACCATGGCCGTCGTGATCGCTCCGGCCAGGCCGAGGCTGACGAACACACCCGTCAGCAGGTCGAGTCCCGGTTCGGCCTGGTCGTCGCTGTGCTCGCCAGCCTCGTCCGTGGCCGGCGCTGGGGTCGTGTTCGGCGCGGGCTGTGTTGACGGTGGCGTGGTCGGCGCTGTGCTCGTCGGAGGAGGCAGTGGTTGCGGAGGCGGTACCTGCGGCTGCTGCTCGCCGGGATGCTGTTCGGGCGGGGCCGGAATGTATGCGGTGATCTTCCAGCCAGGGCGAACGAGGTTGGGTTGGGTCAGCGCGCGACCGTCGGGCTGCTCCACGCCGCGGTTGAGCTGGAACAGCTCCGGCCAACGGCTTCCGCCGCCGGGACCGTAGATGCGTTCGGCGACCCGCCACAGGCTGTCGTAGATCCCGTCCCGGGGAAGTCGGACTTCCTCCGTGATCTGGACCATGCCCGGCGGGGCAGGTGCTGCACGATCGATCACCAAGGTGGTCGCCGGGACCACGGCCGCGGCTGTCTGCGGGTCTGCAGCCTGGGTGGCCGGGCCGGGCGTCAAGGGCGCGACGACCGCGACTGGCACGAGATCGCCGGTAACGGCTGCGGCGGTCGGGACCGTGTACGGGGTCCGGTTGTCGAGCAGGGTCAGCACGATGGTGCCGATCAGGGCTGCGGCGAGCCCGTGCAGTGGGCCAGGTGGGCGGACCTGCGGCCAGGTAATCCCGCGCGCCGCATCGACGGTGCAGCGCAGGACGTCGAGCGCGAAGAAGAACCAGACGATCCAGCACAGCACCGCCAGGGTGTTGAGCAGGAACTGCGCGCTCATCGGGTTGAGCAACGTCGCCTGGATCTCGTCCCACGTCGGCACGTGATCAGGCAGGGGCCAACCCACGAAGTGCACGAGGGCCCAGGGCAAGCCCACCACGAGCGCGAGCAGGACGACGAGCGCGAGCAGACTTCGCACGAACCGGAGTGTGACGGCGAGCGCCCACCAGCCTGGTCGGCTTGTCCTCGGCCGTATCGGCTTCCGATGAGAGGAGTGCGAGTGTGCGGTCACGACGTGCTCGATTCCTTGGATGTACAGGTTTACGGCTCCGCGGATGCCACCGGAGACAGCGGCGTCATGTCACCAGCGCGGGAATCCGGGTGGAGGTGTCCGCCGCACCGTTGCGAGGCCCGGCGAGCTCGGGTGACGCGGATGACTGGGTGACCGGCGCCGGGTTCGATGTGGACGATGCCTGGCTCGCATCCCGTTTCGCGGTAGCGGTGCTGGAGGTGGATCGCTTGCGGTTGGGGCGAGTCGTCTTGCGGCCGTTGAGCCACTGGGTGAGGTCGGTGGCCGGTACGTCGGTGAACTTGGCCAGCTCGTCAACGCTGATGACGTCGCTGGACTCAGCAAGAACATCACCGAGTTCTCGCTCGATGTTGCCGAGTTTCTCGGCCATCTCTGCCCGCAGCAATGCAAGCTCACCGACGCGCTTGGCCGCAGCGGCCCTCTTCGCGCTACGAGCCGCGTCGGCTTGCTCCACACGGCGTTCGATCTCTTCAGTCGTCGCCATCCTGGTCTCCTTCCCCGTTGTGGCACTGAATTGGGTACGAGCGCGTAAGGATCGTCATGGGAGTACTCCAGAGATCCCGCGTTGCGGTTGGGCCTGCCCGGTTCCTGTAACCGTGATTGAGCCGATGCTGACCAGTCCGAGCAGCTGGGTCGGCTGGGTGATGCTGACGGTCACGTTCACCGTGTTGCCGGCCACCGAGACGGTGCCGGTGTGGCCGGCGGCGGCGAGGTAGCTGTGAGCCGCGGCGCTGGCCTCGTGCGGGACCAGGCGCAGGGTGCCGTCGGTGCGGTAGGCGGTCAGGTCGATTTCTTGGGCACCGGCCCGCGCGGCTTCCTGCGCCTCCCCCATCGCACGGACCTTGGCGGCCAGGGCGAGCCCGCCGTCGAGCACGACCCCGGCGAACAGCAGCGCGGCGAGGGCGATGATGACGACGAAGGCAGTCACCCGACCGGCCTGGTCCTCGCGCAGCCGGCCGGTTCGGCGGCGCAGCGATGCGGCCAACCTCATAGCGCACCTCCGGCTTGGGCGTTCGGGGCGGTGCCGCGCCAGACATCGACCGGGGAGGAGAAGCTGGATTGGAACGTCCGGCTGCCGGGCACGCCGAGGGAGGTCAGGTCTCCGAGCCCGACGCTGCAGGACACGGTGACGGTCACCGTGGAGCCCGGCTTGAGTCCCTGGGTGTCGGTGGACACCGACAAGGACTGGCAGGTGATCCCGGCGGACGCCAGGGCTGCGCTGGCGGTGGCTTGGGCGTTGGCGGTGGCCTGCGATGGGGTGCGGGCCAGGGTGGCGGTGCGGGCCGCTTGGTGCGCGATGTCGTTGATCCGCAGCTTGGTGTCGGCCAGCCGACCGCAGAACACCACGAACAGCAGCAGCAGGATCAGGAGCGGGGTCAGTAGAGTGAGCTCGGCCGCAGCGGAGCCTCGTTCGTTCCGACGCAGCGCGCGAATACTTGCGCGCATCGAGCGCGCGAACGCGGGAAGACGGCGGGCCGCGGTCATGGTGCCACCGCCCCTGCACCGGTCGGCGGGGTGAATTTCTCCACGGGCCCAACGGCTTCGGCGTGCACCGTGAAGGTCGCGAATGGAATCACGTTGATCACGGTTCCGGTGACCGTCACGGATGCTTGGTTCGGTCCTCGCTGGACGTTGACCGATGTTCCTTGCAGCGGGCCACTTCCGAGTTGGGTAAGGACTCGTTGTCCTTCGGCATTGCCCACGGCCGTACTGCCGCCGTACACCCGTGCTGCGGACAGGGCTTCGGAGGCGGCGGCTTGGGCGATGTGGGTGGCGTGCATGTAGAGCGCGAACTGCGCGATCAACAGGATCAGCAGCAACAGCAAGGGCGTGGCGACGACGAGTTCGACCGTGCCGGCGCCACGCTGATCCGTCCGAAGTCGGCGCAGCGCCGCCCGCACGCGCATCCGGTGTGGACACTCGCGCGGTTTCGGCGTGCGGGGACGGCTGGGGCGTCGAGGCATCGTGGTCACCGGCCTACAGGTTGATCCCGTTGGCTTTCTGGGTGACCTTGACGACGATGATCGCGATCACCCCGATGGCCAGCGCCGCCAGCAACGCGGTCACCACGACCGCCTCGGTCGAGTAACCCGCCTCGTCGCGGCGCAGCCGCTCCAGCTCGGCCTGAATGCGGGCGATGAGGATCTGAACTTCGGTGAACATCAGCTTCTCCCCTGCGGTTCGGGGTCCGGTATGGACAGTCCTTGTGGGAACTTCAGAGACCTCCCAGCACGCTCGCGAGGGCAGGGAACCCGATGAAAATCAGGAACCCGCCGAACAGCATCACCACGGGAAGGCTCATCCGTTCGGTGGCGGCCTGTGCTTCGCCTTCAGCGTCAGTGAGTTCACGGGTGCGCAGCGCCGCGGCCTTGGCCGCGAGGCTGGCGCGCACGCGGGCGCCCTCGGTGCCGGCAAGGCTGACCGAGGCGGCGAGCTCGGACAGCTGGTGCACGTCGAGTTCGGTGCCGAGCTGGCCGAGGGTGGACCACGGTGTGGTGCGGGTCAGCTTGGCGGTGACCAGCGCGCGGCGCAGCTGTTGGAAGGCCCAGCCCTTGCCGATGTTCACCGCGTCCGACAGCGCGCCGTCGACTCCGGCGCCGCCGGCCAGCAGGACCCGGATCAGGTTCAGGTAGGCCGACAGCGCGTGCCGGAAGGTCGAGCGTCGCCGCTCGGCTTCCTGCCGGACGCTGATGTCCGGCAGCAGGAATCCACCGAGCGCGAAGAGCAGGCTCGCGACCGCGGGGACTTCCCAGCCGAGACCAACGTCGGCCACGACGAGCAGTAGGTGCATCAGGATCGGCAGCAGCAGCCCGGTCAGCGCCAGCGTGGCCTTCTCGGCCAGGTGGTGCTCGATGCTCTTGCCGGTGACTGCGAGGTCGTTGCGCAGCTTGCGGTTGGGCAACCCGAGTGCGGCCAGCGGCTTGATGAACGGCTGGCCCACGCGCAACGCCCAGCCGTCGGAGTCCGCGGTGAGGATCGGTGGCGGCGCGGGCGTCGCGTGCAACCGGTCGACCAGAGCGCGCAGCGGCGGCCTCGGCGGGAACACGTAGACCACGAGTGCCCACAAGCCGACGCCGAGCCCGGCGCCCCACAACAACGCGCTGATCATGACGACGCCCCCTTCCCGGTGAGCAGGTCATCGACGTCCACGTCGGCGTCGTGGGGCCGGATCGTGGCCAGCTCCGTGAGGAAGCGCTCCGGCTCACGCATCCGCGCAATCCTTGCCAGCCAAGCAAAAGCTGCCGCGAACAGCGCGCCGACGAACAGCAACATGATTTGCCCGAACGCGGAGTCGTACGGGGCGAGGTAGCCGCGGTTGAGCAGCACCAGCCCGATCGCGAAGGACAGCGTGGTGATCACGATGACGCGCACGCTGGTCCGGGTACGGGCGCGGCCGGCCTCGACGCGCATCCGCATGGACGCCTGCTCGCGTGCCTCGCCGGCGAGTTCGCCGAGCAGGTCGGCCAGCTGCCGGGCCTGGTGCTCGGCGGCCAGCACGAGCGCGGAGATCACCAGGTCCGCGGTGGGATCGCGCAGCTGGTCGGCGAGGTGGCGCAGCGACGGCGCGAGGCGTTCGCCGCGCTCCAGCCGAACGGCGAGCTCGGTGATCTCCTCGCGGATCGCCTCGGGGCAGGCCGGGGCGGTGGCGAGGATGGCCTGTTCCAGGCCGGCCGCAGCCACCAGGGTGTCGCGCAGCATCTCCGTCCACGCGGCGATCGCCTCGATGCGTTCGAGGTGACGCTTGTGGTCGACGTTCGACCCGAGGATCCGCGGCAGGCCGACGACCGCGAGCGCGGTCAGGATGGCGGCGACCACCCAGCCGGTGACCGCGCCGACGGCCAGGCCGGCGAGCACGGCCACAACAAGCCAGCCAACCCGCTTGCGGTCATGCCAGGCGGCCAGCCAGGCGCTCAGCCGCGACGGCGTCGCCGGACGGGCGGGTCGGCCGCGCAGCCCGGCGGCAATCAGTAGGACACCGACGGCCACACCGGCACCGAGCAGGCCGAACAGGGCGGCGGTCGTCGTCATGGCCTCCACCACCCTTCGCGCCGCTCGAACAGGTCCGGGTCGTAGCCCGCCTCCACGAGCAGGTCGACGGTGTCGGTACGCAGCGGCGCGCCCGGTACGGCGCGCAGATCCGGGCCGGGCCGCCAGACCTCGTTGCTGATGATCTGAGCGCCGTCGGCACCGACGACTTCCCGGATCGAGGACACCACCCGCTTGCTCGGGTCGTCGCGGGGCTTTTCCAGGTGCACCACGAAGTGCAGCGCCGCGGCGACCAGCAGGTTGGTTGCCTCCATCGGCAACCGCTCCGGGCCTTGCACGGCGTAGGCGGCCAGCTTGGTGAACGCGCCTTGGCTGCTGGAGGAGTGCAGGGTGCCCATGCTGCCGTCGTTGCCCATGGACATCGCGTTGGTCAGCGGGATGACCTCCGGGCCGCGGACCTCGCCGACGATGACCCGGTCCGGCGACATGCGCAGGGACTGCCACACCAGGTCCGACAGGGAGATCTCGCCCTGGCCCTCGATGTTCGGTTCGCGGGCCTGCAGAGCCACCACATCCGGGTGAGCATCGGCGTCCTCGCCGAGCCCGAGCTCGAGGACGTCCTCGATGGTGATCAGCCGCTCCCACGGCGGGATGGCCGAGGCCAGGCCACGCAGCAGGGTGGTCTTGCCGATCGCCGTACCGCCGGTGACCAGGATGTTGCGCTTGGCCCGCACCAGGGCTTTCAGGAAGCTCTCCAGGGCGAGGTCGATGGTGCCGTTCTCGCGCAGCTCGGCCAGCGTGACCTTGGCGAAACGGTGTCGCCGGATCGACACCGATGGCCGCGTGGTGACCGCCATGACCGCCGAGACGCGCTCGCCACCGGGCAACTGGAAGTTCACGATCGGGCTGCCGCGGTCGAAGCGGCGCTCCTCCACCCCGGAGCGGGTGGCCAGGTCACGGATGAGCTCGATCAGCTCGGTGTCCGAGCCGACGACCGGTGGCAAACGGTTGCGGCGGCCGTCGGCGTACTTGACGAAGACGCGGTCGCCGTTGATGTTGATGTTCTCGATGTCGGTGTCTGCCAGCAGCGGTTCCAGGCCAGCCAGGCCGAAGACCTCGTCGAGGACCTGGCGGATCAGCCGCTGCTCGACCTCGGGCGCCACCAGCATCCCGCCGGTGGCGGAGTTGCGTAGTTCAGCCTGGGCGTGCGCCTCGGCCGCGTCGGTCAGGATCGCCTCGGCCAGCCGGCGGCGTGCTGGGGCGTCCATCGGCGGGCGGCCGGCGGTCTCGTCAGCCCGGATGCGCCTGCTGAGTTGGGTGGACAACTCCTCGCGCAGGTGCTGCCGCAGCCGTTCCACCGCGGCGGCTTCCCCGGCGGGCCGGTGTGGAAGATCCGCCGGTCCAGGCGTGTGCTGGGCAGCCAGGTTCGGGCCGGCGCCGTTGGTCGACGCCGCCAGGCGCGGATCACCGACATCAGGCCGCGTCATGGCGTCGCCCCGTTACGGGTTTGCGGCCCGAGCGGTTGCAGAGCCGCACCCGAGACTTGCTCACCCGGAACGGCCAGCCGCAGGTGCTGGGGACGGGCGCCGTTGCCGGTCGGCTGGTGCCCGTGCGCATAAAGGTTGAGCGCGATCCTGGCGGCAGCCCGCCCCAGCGCGGACTTGTCGGGCCCACGTCGGCCGGTGCCCTGGCCACCGAGCACCGCGGCGCCCTTGTCGTCGCGCGGCACGCGACCCATCACCGGGATGCGCAGCGCCAGGGAAACCTCTGCGGTCGGGTAGCCGTCGCCGACCAGGACGAAGCACGGGCGGCGTGACCACTGCTGGGCGGCCTGCAGCTTGAGCGCGACGTGCGCGAGCTCGTCGTCATGTGGGCGGGCGACCAGCAGCATCGCGTCCGCGCTGCGGATGATCGGGAACGCGGGTGAGTCCGGATCGACCCGGCCGCAGTCGGCGATGACCGTGGTCTCCGGCTGGTCGGCGGCTCGCCGCAGTGGCGAGGACGGCCCCGAGGCCAGCACCGCCAGGGCGGCGCGAGCTTGTTCGGCGCCGACCGGGCCGAGCACCACCCGCAGGCCACCGGGGAGAAGCTGGGTGTGCTGGGCGAGCAGATTCGGGTCGGCGCCGCCGCGGCCTCGCGCCGCCGCGGCCAAGCTCACCAGGCCCGGTGTGTCGGGCAGCCGGAAGCGGGCCATCAGGTCACCGCCGGCAGGGTCGACCTCGACCACGATCGGGTTCTCCTGGCCCGGCCAGCGGGCGCCGAGCGCGGTCGCCAGGGTGGTCACGCCCGGCGACCCTTTCAGCGAGCAGACGGCGATGAGCATCAGCGGCCTCCTCCCGCGATCGCGACCAGACTGAGTTGTCCCGCCGGGGCCGAGGCCAATGCGCGAGCGTCCGATTCGGACAGTTGCAGCGACACGACCGTTGTCTGCTCGGTCTCGCGCGTGGCAATGCCCGTCACCACCGCGGTCCACGACGACGTCTGCCCGGAACCGGTCGACGTTCCGGTCGTTGTGCCCTGCCCTGGAGTCGTGAGGACCGCGACGGTGGTACCGGGCGACAGGTCAGGCGGGAACTGTCCCGGCTTGAGCCCCACGGCGGCGATTGCCTTGCCCGGCACCGGAATCTGTGGTGCGCCGAGCACCGAACGGGTCACCAACGAGCCGGCGGGCAGGCTGAACGCAACCGGCTGCCCCACCACTGTGGACGCAGCCGATGCGGGCATCACGTCCATGCCGGAGTCCGCGGCCATGCTGACCTGCTTGAGATCCTGCGCCGTCAGAACTTGGCCTACGGCAACAGGACGGGCCAGCGCGAGCACGCTTTCCCGGTCACCCAGCTGCATTCCGGCGAACACACCGCCGGCCGCGCACACCAGGACCAGCAGAACACCGAGCAACAGGTAGGGCACGCTTCGGCGCCGGCCTCTGCCGCTCAAACGCGAAGGAGTCTTGCCGTCACGGCCGGCCCACGCGTTCGGCGACGCTGGTTTCTGCGTCGTCGTGTCCGTGCTGGTCGAACCTGCGGTAGTGGTCACCACCGACCTCCTTCAGACATGACGCCATCGCGACGCGTCGACTCGGGTGTTCGACGTGCCTTGTTCGCAACAGGGTGTTTCGTTGTGCCCGCCCGCCCTCGTGAGGCGGGAGGCTTCGCTCAGCCGGTCGCGATTCCCTGGCTCTCCGCCACGCGGAACGCCACCGAGGCCGAGGTCGTCATGTTCGGGAACGTGCCGCCCTGGCCCGCGCCCGACCACATCACGGTCCAGTTCACCGTGGCGGTCACCGGGAACGCGTCGGCGCGCTGCCCGGCCGAAGACGTCTTGTACGTGTAGCCGCAGTCCGGCGAGGTGCTCTTCGGGTCACCACCGGCGGGGAACGGCGAGCCAGGGCCGGTACAGGTCACCGAGCCGCCGTCACCCATCGACCACGTCACCGAGGTGGGCCTCGCGACCGCGGTCACCGACACGCCCGGCACCGACGCGGTGGCCGAGACATCCCCCCAGCTGCTGCGGTCCAGCCACAACCAGGTCGGCAAGCTGACCAGCTGATCGGCAGCCGGGTTCGCCTTGATCTTCGGCGCGGGCAACCGCAGCTGGTTCCGCGCCTGCGCCGCGAGCTCGGCCGGCGATGGCAACGGCACCGGACCCGGCTGGCCATCCGCGATCCACACCGGCGGCCGGTACAGCGCATCCGCGAAGCCGGGGCCGGTGCACTTATAGACGTACCAAGCACCGGACGGCGGCTGAGCCTGCGCGAACCGCGGCTGCGCGACCGCGAACTGCACGGTGGCCGACTCGCGCTGCGGCCGATACACCGCAGGCACCGCCGTGACCGCACCGGTTTTCGGCGGAACATGGAAGGCCGCCGGCTGCACGCCTCCCGGTGGCGGGCCTTGGTAGTCACTGCGCACGTAGCCGCACTGGGCCAGATTGGTGATACCGCCGACGATCGTGTCGCCATTGGCATTGGACTGCCCCGTGCCGGGATTGCCGTTGCCAGGATTCGGCTTGCTGTTCCCGTTGCCCTGGTTACCGTTTCCGGGCCGAGGGTTCTTGCCTGCACCAAGTTCACAACCAGGGTTGGGGTACTGGGTGCAGTCGGTAAACCCGTACCCGTCGTCCGCGAACGCGGGCAACGCGCTCGCCAGCATCACGGTCGCAGACAAGCCGACCGCAACTCCCAGACGTTTCAACACGAACCCACCCCCTCCACGGCGAAGCGGGTGACCCTCCACGTGCCGTCCTGCTGCTTCTTGACTTCCGCGGTGATCGAGCGCCGTCCGCCCGGTGCGTCATTGAGCAACTGGCCGTCCTTGTACTTCAGCCAGTTCGAGCTGTCACTGCAGTCCGAGATCATGACCGTGGTCGGATTCGCAGCGGGTTCCGCACTGGACACCTGGGGGTTGTTCGTCGGCGCGCCCTTGGACACCACACCGTTGAGGTGATCGGTGTACAGGCTGCGATTGATCACCCCGAGCGCGTCGCCAGTCGCGTACTTCGCGAGCTCAGGCGACTGCCAATCCGCGGTCTCGCCCACCTTGGCCATCTGCCGCCACATGCCCGTGTAGGCAGCCGTCGCCTGCTGACGCGCGGTGTCCGCGGGAGAAGCCGACGACGGCGGAAGGCTGGTCGTCGATGGCGGCGTTGCCGCCCCAGTCGTGCCCCCAGGCGTCGAAGACGAGTTCGAACTACAGGCCACCAACGTCAGCGCCGCGAGTCCAACAACCGCCAGTCCCACCCTGCGCCAGCCGTTGCGGCCTTGTACGTTGCCCCCGACCACGTGCACCCCCTCCGATCTGCGAAAAGTCCTTTCGATCTAGTGTCGTACTCCTCACGTCTACCTGGCGCCCCCTAGGAGACCGCAATGTCCCTATGAAGGGACACAAGTGTCGGAACAGCGGAAACCAGGCAAACTTCGCCCAAATGGGTTAATGCCGCCGTGTCCAAATGGCACCCAGCAATAGGCTCGTTACACCGGAAGGCTGCAACGAGAGGGCCACAGGGGGTACAGCCTTGACGAGCTCTGCCACACCCGCGAGCAGGCGAACGACGCGAGTACCACAGTGACCGCGGCCAGCATCGGCTGCTGGGGCCTGGTCGGACTCGTCATCGCCAGCGTCCTGCGTATCGCCATCCAGCGAAGCTCAATTCTCCCGCCAGGGTGCGAGCGACTCTCGCCACCGGCCCTGCTCGAAGTGGTCACCGCGGTCCTGTTCTCGACACTGGCCTGGCGCATCGGCGCCGTACCGGACCTGTTCGCCTACTCCTGGCTCGCTGCGGTTGGTGTCCCGCTGGCCGCGATCGACTGGAATTCCCGCACGCTACCCACCCAGCTCATCTGGCCCGGCGGAATCGTCCTCGCTGCACTCTTCGGCATGGCTGCCCTGCTCAACCGCGACGCGCACCCGCTCCTCCGGTCCGGAGTTGGCATGCTCGTCCTACTCGCGTTCTACGGAGCGCTCTACTTCCTTCGACCCGGCCAGCTCGGCGGCGGAGACCTCCGACTCGCAGCTCTACTGGGCCTTGCTCTCGGGTGGATCGACTTGTCGGCGATTCTGGTCGGCACGCTCGTTGGCTGGTTCGGTGCTGCCCTTGCCCTGCTCGTGCTACGCATCAGTCGACCATCGAGGCCCAGCCGTGATGTACCGCTCGGCCCGTTCCTGATCATCGGAGCCTTCAGCGTCGTGGTCACGCAGCAGATGACCTGACTCCTACCAGGCCGTCTGCCGGCTAGTTGGAGCTGGGGCCTCTCACTCGGAACAGTCGCGGGTGCCCGTGGCGAGAGTGTCGTGTGCAGGGGTCGGTCGTTACGTCATGCCAAGCCTCAGACCGCCGCCGAACCGAGTTGCAGGACCTGCGCAAGATCGCTGCCACACGGCCGGTCATTGAGCAGGCCAAGGGCATGATCACGCTCCTGACCCCTGCGACGACGACCAGACGTTCACCGTGCTGCGCGAGATCTCCCAACATATCAACGTCAAGCTGCACGACTTCGCCGCGATTCTTGCCGCTAGCGGCAGCAACGCCACCCCACAACTGGACGACGGGGTTGTTGAAGGCCGTGCTCGCCGATGTTCGTATTGCTATGCCGAGCGCGCCCCGTGGACACGAGCGGGCATTGCTGGCGGTATGGCGTTCAGCGTCGCCAGCTCTGCGACAAGCTTGCGGCAACGCAGGCAGCCGCCGAGGTGTTGTTCCACCGCGGATCTGCGCCGGGTGCGTAACGTCTGACGGATCCATCCGCCCAGTTCGTCCACAATGGCCTCACAGCGCCCCGCCGGCCTGACGGTGTCAACATGCGCGGCAAGCCACGCTGTACGGAGGTCGTCACGAGCCCGATGCGCGCGGGCCGCGACGGCTCCCGGAGCGATCTCCAGAATCGGTGCCGCCTCGGCCGGGGACATGTTCAGAACCTCCGTGTACCAAAGGACCTGCTGCGACGTGCCGGGCAACCTCGCGAACGCGCGCACTACGAGCGCACGGTCCACGACGCCCTCGATTGCCAGGTCCAGGAAAGATTCCTGACGCACATGCCCGCGACCAGCATCGTCAACCGGCGGAGCCTCGGTGGGAACCTCACGCGCTTCCTTCCGTGAGCGGGCGAACGCGAGGTTCGTGATCGTCCTCCACAGGTACGCGCTGAACGACTCGGTCGGCCCTCCACCGGCAAGCAAGGCCTCCAGTACCTGCATAAAGCCGTCAGAGACCAACGCGTCAGCCTCGGCGCTGCAACGCGCGAAATAGCGGGCGCGACGTGTCGCCGCGGTGACGTGCCGCTCGTACAACGGACCGAAGGCGCCCACGGTTCCAGCGCGTACAAACGCGACCAGGTCGGCGTCGCCGTGGCGCGTGTAGTCCACAGTGGCAGTCAATTTGGGCTCCTCCTTCGTTTCCCGGCAGCGCTCTTCGGTACTGGAGGTACCCGCCGCGGACCAACCAGGGGTGCACAGTGCCGATGTGCGTTTCCGGGAGGCCGAGCGAGACGGCGATCTGCGGCAGGCGGAGCCCGTCGGCCTTCGCATCGGCGACCCACAGCGCGCGTTCGTCGCGGTAGAGGCGGTAGGTCAGCCACCATGAGATCAACATCCGCGCGTGTCGACCAGCGACGACGTCGTCGGAATCGGAGACGTCGTCGGGATCGGCTTCTGCTTGCTGCCGCCACGGGGCCGGAACTGGGCGCCGCCCTTTGACAGCCACCGGTGAACGGTTCCGTACGGGCGGCCGATGCTCTCGGCGATCTGCCGGATGCTCTCCCCGCTCTTGTAACGCCTGACAAGTCCCGCGAGGTACTTCTCGCGCTCCAATGGCGAGAGGTCAAGCGTCCTGGGTTTGGGCTTGGACGTGCGCCTTGGCGTGGATGTCATCGTGAGTCCTCCTGGCCGGATGTGATTGATAAGGAGGGGCAGGGCCTCCCTGGAGAGCCCTGCCCCGGCAGCGCCTGTCAGCCGGGGGCAGGCGGCGACAGGCGGTAGACCTCGAAAACGTGCTCCTGCTCCTCTGCCGTGAGATGGCAGCCGGCGCAGGAGCACGTGCACTGCGGCGCGCACCGGCACCCGAAGGCCTTGTTGCAGCACCAGTGCGCGAAGGACATCGCCGAGACCGGAGCCCCGACGAAGGCGAGCACGGCGGCCAGCTCGTGACGACCGGGAACCTCGTCATAGTCGACCGGAAGCAATTTCCCTTGCGCTGCAAGGCATGTTTCGTAGACCTGCACGAGCGCCCAAAAGACGCCTACGTCGAGGGCGGCGCAGAGGCGGGCGAGCGTCTCCATCGACGGCACCTTGTCGGCAAGGATGAACTTGCCGAGCGCGCCCGGCCCCAGGCGCGCACGCTTCACCGTCTCGTTGTAGGTCAGGCCAGAGTGCTCCTGGAGCGTCTTTAGCGTGTCCGCCATCGCGCGGCGGTAGGAGTTTCGGTCAACGTCGTGGTACACGTGAGGCCTTCGTCAGTCGCTGGTGGACACCGGATTCGGATCGTTGTCCGCCGGTAACGTCAGCTCCTTCGCAGTCGCGTGCCGCGGTCGCCACCTCCGGAGCAGTGCCCGGCGCTGGCGAAGGCTGAGATGGCAGCCCTCGCACTCACAGGAACAGTCGGTATCGCATACGCAATCCAGCGGCCTTTGGCAACACCACTGGACAAAGGCCAGAGTGGACGTTGGCAGCCCCACCCAGAGGTACGCCATCGCGACACCGAAGACGTCTCGGCTCTCCTCGTACGCCAACGGCGGAAGCTGGCCCTTCACCTCCAGTACGTACCGGTAGCTGTCGCAGAGCAGGTCCCACATGTCGACATCGAGAAACGCGCACAGCCCGAACAAGTCGGTCACCGAGATCCAGTGACCTCCGGACTCAAGGCCGACAACCTCGTTCGCGGGAATGCGCCACGAGTGGGATGGGCCTAGGGCGCGCACGTCTTCGACGTTCACGCCCCGGCGCTCCCGGTGGGCACGCAGTTCTACGCCGACCTTGCGCAACCACGCGGAGCGCTCCGACTCGTTGATCTTTGTAAGCGAACGCACAAATATCCCAGGAAGAAGAGTGTCCAGAGTGGACGATTAATCGGCCGCGTCGCCGTTCTGCTCGGGCCGTGGGGTGACATCGATGTAGGTGCCGATGGCTAACGCCAAGGCGTCCTGGTTGCCGCGCCACAGGAAGAGCACCGCGGCGCTCAGCGCGCCGGTTCCCGCAACCAGGGCTATGACCGACCACGGTGAGTACGTGCCGGTAGCGACGTACAGGATCGCAACGACGTTCAGCGAGAGGCCCAGGGACAGAAGTACCGCCGCACGGCGCTCCGCCGTTGCCCAACCGCGGACAACCTTGCTGCGGGCCGTGAGCACTCGGACGATCCGCGTCTGGGTTGGGCCATCAAGGAGGTCGGCCTTCTTGGCGAGGTCTATGAGGCGCGTCGTGGCCAGCACGGCGCGCACATCCGGGAACCGGTCGAAGCCGTCACTCACGACGCCCACACCCCTTCCGGCATGTCATCCAGCATGTCCCGAAGCCGGGCCTGCATCACGGGTACCTGCTCCTCAAGCCTCTGCGCGATGAACGTGCCGTATGCCAGCTGGCACTTTTCACACTCCGGCGTCGTGTCACCTGTCGGCCCCAGCTGGTCGACGCCGTACTCCGCGCCGCACTCCGCCCTGCGCGTCTCGTCGACATAGTCCACCGGGAAGGCGTGGCTTTCGTAGCCCTCGGTTTCGAGCAGGATCTCCAGCGCCGCCACGGTGATCACCGGCTCGCCCTGCCTGGCCTCCACGCGGAGCACACGCGCGCCTTCGGCTCCTGCTGCTTCGGACCGCCGTTCAACGTCCAGGCCAGCCGCACAGCGAGCAGCATTCGACATGGCCCCGGCAGGCGCTTCCACCAGCCGCGCCGGCACTCTCGGCAGCGCCCGTCCGCGTCCGGTTTGTGCTGCTCAACCAACGCCATCAGGGCAGCAACGAGGCGTGGCATGTCGCGCCTCGCGATGGAAAGAACAGAAGCGTCGTCGCCGTCGGCTGCAACGGTGCCGAGCTGTTCCAGGTCGCGCGTCAACTCGTCGCGCAGGATCTTCTCCAGAACGCCGTTCGTCATGAGCAGACTCCGGTCTTCGGACGCCGCATACGCGCAGGGCGCGGCTCGTCGAGGGTGCTGCGGGGCGGAGGTAGAACGGGTCGCGGTTGCCGACCGGTCCGCACGCGCCATTCCCGGTCACACGCTGGACACTCCGGCCACATCCCGTCCGGATACTTTGGCGGTGGCGCATCCGGGACAACTACCGGTTCGCCGCACAGAGTGGTTCCGCTCAATCCCGGCATCGTCAAGTCGTGTGGCACCGCATGGCGAGCACCCTCGTACGGCAACCACCGGAAGCGTTCGGGAGGCGTCAACCCGGTTACCATCACGGCCGCCGCTTTGAGCGTTCAACCCGCCGATTAGCCCACCGCTCTGCGCTGGCAACGTTGGTATCACAGGCATCCGTGGCTGACATGACAACGACTGCTGCGCGGCCAGGGACAGCGAGCCCGGAATCGGTGAACCCGATCGTTAGCTCGGCGATCCGTTCGGATGGAATACCAGCGCGTCCACTCGTTCGCGATCGCACCCGTACAGGTACAACGGGAAGTTCGACTCCCCGGTGATTGTCAGTCACACGTGAACCCACAACGTCACCTCGAACCATTGCAGAACGAACGTTGACGACGGGACGGTGAAGCCGACGCAGGGGTGGCGTCAGGCTCCACCGTCCGCCATGGCGGAAACCGCGTGGAGCGCTCGAAAGCTGTCGGCGCGTCAGAACATCGCGATGTCCGCCGGCCTCCCGGCATGGCGCGTGACTCCGCGATCCGGGAAGGCCGTTAGACGGAGGGGCAGCCGGGGCGGGGCGTTTCATGTGCGTACAGCGTTCAAGTGCGGCGCTCGCTGTCCGCGCGGTTCGTCGCGCAGCAGCTTCATCGGTGAGGTCGCGGTCATCCATGAGATTCCGTTCGGAGAGGCGGGTACGGCGTCACGACAGTTCGGGCAGAGCGGCCAGTCCTCCCAGCTGCCGTGTGGTCGTATCGACGCAGGCGCGCCGCAGCGCGCGTAGAAGTAGGTCTTTACGTTCAGAAATGGCTGAGGGTGGGGGCAGCCGTCGTCGTCGAACCTCAACGGGGGTTCCTTGTCGGCGACCAAGTGCCGCAAGCGGGTGTACAGGCTGGCCATCAGGTAGTGCATGGCGCGCTCCAGTGCTGTGGCGTCACAGGCCTGTACCGAACTGTCGGCGCTGTGGCGGCACGACCACCACGGGCTTGCGCCGCAGCCGGGCGGCGATCACCTGCTCATCCTCCGTCGCCGGCCCCGCCTTCATCGGCGCGTCCAACGCGTCCGGAGACGGCACAGACAACGCCTCCCGGATGATCGCGGTGGGCGGCTCGTACCCGGAGGAGTAGACCAGCGTGTGCGGGTCGAACGGGTCCGCGTCCGGACGGTCCAGGATCACCCGGTAGTACCAGGCGACCTCCATCCCCATGATGATCACCACGTCGGCCGTGCAGTACAGCGCAGGCCACCGGAACACCGCGCCGATGTAGAGCGGATTGCTGCGGTCCGGCGCGAAGTGCAGCCACCACCCGCAGCGAGGCAGTGCTTCCAGCCACTCATCCGTGTCGTCCGACCGCGCCAGCAGGTCGGCCTTCCGCGGAGCGTCGCAGCCGCTCATCGCGCACCTCCCAGCGAGGGCTGGCACCACTGTCCCTACGTTCGCCATCACGACCGCCTGCATAGGCCGATGTAGGCGGGGGTGCCGACAACGCCCCGAAGACGGGTCGGCACCCCCTCTTCACGCCGCCCGCTTCTGATCGAGACAGACTCGGACAGCGGAGCCGAAGAGCCCTCACGGCGGCGCAGGTACGACCGACGGAAGGTCCGACCGGGCACCACGTCCTGCCGTCGCATGGTCAGCATCAGAGCCGCGAGACCGACGGCAACATGGACGGCTCCCGGCACCCCCAGTACAGCCAGCAGATCAGTTGGCATGACGCACCTCCGGCAGTTCGCGCTTCTCCGGCCTGCACGACGTTCCGCGCCGGGCGGAACGGCGAAGGAACTGCCCGCGGCGAACGTCACTAGCTGGGGGTGACCGGAGCTGCCTGCTGCGGACTGCTAGGGGGAAGAGCTGTAGCAAGACAGTCCGGACCACCCGACTTGGCCCGTCCCCCTCCCGGCTTCCAGCCGTGAAACCCGACGAAGTCAGGCCCCACGGCCCCTGGTAGCCCGCAGAGGGGAACGGGTTCCTGCGTGGGTGCGGCCAGCAGGCACATCGCCGGTTAGCCGGAGACAACCAGCCACACCCAACAAGCAAGCTACATCTGAACATGTGCAGTTGACTAGGACACCGATCAGGTGACATGCGCAGTTGCGCAGCGTTGAGGCAGGATGACCTGGCAGCTCCGCGAGGCAGTCAGAGGAGGGGCCGAGGTTGGCCATACAGAACCCGCAGCGCTTCGACCTCGGTAAGGCGTGGAAGGCGTACCGGAAGGGCGCCGGCAAGTCGCCCGAAGACGTCGAAGCAAAGCTTCACTGGTACAAGTCAAAATGCAGCCGCGTTGAGTCAGGAACGCGAGTTCCGGTCGCCGCAGAGATCGACAGCTTCGCCGACCTCTGCGGGCTTACCAGCGACGAACGCGCTGACTTGCAGCGCCTCGGAGCGGAAGCCCGGAAGAAGGTCGCTCCCAGCAGGGTCGCGGACTTTGCTCAAACGGCCGTGAGTCTGCTGCAGGAAGCAACCATCATCAGGTACTTCGATGACGGGTTGATCGCAGGCTTCGCCCAGACTGCGGACACCGCAAGGGCACTGTTTGAGACAGATCCCTCGATCACTGACGTCGACGAACGTGTCGGCGAACGGCTTAAGCTATCCGGAATCTTGTACAAGAAAAATGCACCGCAGGTTTATATGGTGCTTGGTGAAGCTGCTCTGCATATTCTTGTAGGCGGCCGAACCGGGTTGCGCGGCCAGCTTGAACACCTGATCAAGCTGAGCAACCTCCCAAACGTTCATCTTCGCATCCTCACGTTCGCCGCTGGCGCACACATGGCGGCGGGTGTCGGCTGGCTCGACATTGAACTTGAGGACCGCGCTCAGCGGCGCGTCTACCTCGAAGGACTCACCGACGCCACGTACGTCCACGCACTGAAGGACATCGAGAAGCACCAGGCCAGCTTTGATCAAGTTTGGGCGCTCGCCGAAGACGAGGACGCATCTGCGAGCATCGTCCGTAGGCGCATCACCGAACTCGAATAAGCCGGAGGCTACACAACCGTGGACCAGAGAGACCTGCAATGGAAGAAAGCGAACAGGAGTCAGGGGACCAACAACTGCGTTGAGCTGGGGTGTGACGCCCAGGGGAACATCGTTGCGGTTCGCGACTCAAAGAACGCGGACGGGCCCCAGTTGCCATTCTCCCGCGCCGCGATGATGGCGCTCGTTAACGGCGGTTATGCAGCGCAGTGATAACCAGCTCCAGCTGGTGGGGACTGGCCCCAGGCGGGCAACCGCTGGGGCCAGTCTTTGATTTAGGGATGAAGAAGACTCGCCGTCCCACGCCACCACCCCAAGCCCCGCACCAGCGAGGCCGCCATACTCGGCGCCGGGCTCCACTAGGTCAACGAACCCACCGCAGCGGCCGTACGCGAACTGCTATTGGACGCCCGCCCCGAGGTCGTTCTCGCCCACCCGCTACGCGATGTCCACCCGACCACCGACGGACACTGCCCCTCACCGAGCGCACGTTCCTCAGCCAAGCAGGAGTTGTCGATCACGCCATGCCAGGCGCAACAAGGTCAAGGAGCTGGCCGACAGACGTGGCTCAAGTCGGTCAATCGCCTCGCTGGTGAAGGGCATATCGGTCCGACCGCCCTCACCGACAACATGGCCTTCGTCGTTGGTTGCCACCAGCCCGGTGAACAAGCGGTCGAAGATCTCGTCGTCCAACACGGCAACGGTACGTTGGCTTGCGCCCAGCGTGAGTGCGTCCATGACCAAGCCGTAGTGCCACAGCCGAAACCGGCCGTCTGCGCGTGCCTGCTCGAAGGAGCGGAACGGCTCCTGCTCGGCGTAGTCGATGGAGCTGGTCCCGGCCCCGTCATGTTCGGGGTTGCCGAGAAATTCCTCGGAGTACTCCCGCATGATGTTGCGCCACAGGGAGAAGTCGTTGTGCACATCGACTGCGGCGAGCGATGAGGGCTGGAATTCTCCGGAGGGCATGACGGTGCACATGCCGCCGCCGTCGGCGACGGCGCGGCCGTCGCGCTGGTGCATCATGAACCGGTGCTCGCCCCGCCGGTCCTTGCGGATCGTCAGAGTGCTGATGCCGGGTGACATCAACATTCGGGCGGGGTCGAACGGGTCGCCGATCGTCGAGCGCAGCGGCAGTGCGCTCCAGTCTGGGACCGACCCACCCGAGGCCAGCCAGGCGGCCTTGAACTCGTGAGCGAGGCACTCCTTGATGTCGAACACTTCGAAGAACGTGGTGGTCCCGAACGTCAACTCCAGTCCGTTGCACTGGGACACCTCCAACAGCCGGTAGCTAAGTCGGTTCTCCAGTAGTCGAGGCCGTACGAGGTCCCGCACGGCCCGGCTGTAGCCGGCATAGCGCTCGCCGCGAGCGGTGAGCGGCAACACGTGGTCCACCGGCTTGAGCTTCGACACCGGACGCTCGACCTCGGAGAACTTCAGCCGCACCGAGTTCAGCTCCACGGGCGTGTCCAGCAGCCAATCCGGACCGGTCAGTACATGGCCACCGGGTGCCCGTTTGCTGACCGGGTACAACCATGCGGCCAACTCCGTCAGCTCACGCCCCCGCGCGCCCGCAGCGCGACGGACCCGAAGCCACTCCTCCCGACTCCGACGGACATGCTCGGCGATCTCAGGACCAAATGCGTCGCTCGCATCAACCTGATCGGCCGTGACCGCCGACGCTGGCGAACTCGGCACAAGGGAGGTCTGCGGGGGCCGTCCCATCAGCACTTGCCCTGTGACCGGCTGTGGCAGATCCGGCGAATCGAGCAGCACGTTCAACTCTTCGAGCGAGACATCGAGCGCTTTCGCGATTCGAGGACGCCGCCACGGCTGAGGCGTCAGCACACCACGTTCCCACCGACCAACGGTGTAGAACTCCACGCCCACAGCGGCGGCGAGCCCTTCCTGGGTGAAGCCCATCGCCTCACGCCGAGCTGCAAATGCCTCGCGCTTGCCGCCCACGCTGTTCACCTCGTTTGCCCGGTTCCGCCACCAGCCTGATCGGCGAGTGACCACGCCGTATGTCTGCCAATGCCGTCACACGGGTCATGCGTCTTGTTCGATGCGATTGGTCCGCCGCCACGATAGCCAGCTGCCGGTCAAGTCTGATCACCCTCTCGGCGAGCTGCACCCGTTCGGACGATCGCACACCAAGAGATGTTTCCGCAGTTCAGAGGTGGTTACGCCTCATTGCCGCCTCATTGCCGCCTTGTCTCCGCTCTGGTTGTCGTTGATCACCGGGAGTTGACTTGGGTCGCTGTAGTCCGGGCGAGTTTCCGCGTCCGGCGCAGCCCCGAGTACCTGGAAGCGACCTTCACCAGAACGCGCCGCTGGGAATGCGAGGCGGTGGAGCCACCCTCCACTTCGATGTGGATTCCTCTTGATGGGCGTGCTGGTGGGGATGCACCGCGTCCGCATCGGCGTACGGGACTCGGGGCGTGTAACCCACGAAGGAGGATCTGTGACGGTTCAAATGGAGTGGTCACCGACCACGGTGGCCACGCCCGCTGCGGGGGACACGACGGACTCGGAGTTCGACCTCGACATCACGCTGGTCGAGGTGGTGGACCCGGCGCATCTGATCAACATGACGGATGACGGCTGCGGACACACATGCGAGAAGTCGACCTGCATCAGCGCCGCCTGATCATCACGAGTGATCGGACGTCGGCCCGCTTGGGCCGGCGTTCGATCGCCGTCCCCACTCCCTGAAAGGTTCCCGGTGACAGCGGCTTCGCCCGACCGTGTCGACTTCCGAGCCGCAGGTGGTGCCTTGGTCCGAGCAGTTGCCGAAGGTGACCTGCGGCTCCCAGCGTGGCCCGTCTTCCAGGCATCCGACGTTGGGGCCGTGATCGGATGGGTGGCCTGGCTGCGCCAGGTGTGGGGGGTCGATGGCCTCCGGGATGCCATCAGCCACGCCAGCCCGGTACTCGCTGATCGCGTCAGCGCGTTGTGCGCGGCTGAAGACCCAGGTAGTCGAGATGTGCGGCGCGCGGTCTTGTCCGTGATGCGCTATCTGCTGCGGTTGACCGGCCGTCCGACGCCCAACGGACTGTTCGCCGGGGTCGCCGCTGCTCGGTTCGCCTCGGTGCCGTCCCAACGTTCGGGCGGCAATCACGAAGCGGTCGCCGCGGCTGACGCTGGGTGGCTTGCCGAAGTCATCGGCTTGTTGGAGGGCGAGCCCGCCGTCCTGGCCCACCTGGTCGTCATCGCCAACACGACACTGATGGTACGAGGCGGACGCCTCGTCGTGCCGTACCAGCCGTCGACCAACAGCACAGGCACCCGTGCTGTTGAAGTCGAACTCCGGTATTCCGGCCCGGTCCGCGTCGCGGTGGCCGAAGCTCGCGAACCAGTGCGCTTCGATGCCCTACGCGCCAAGGTTCAGGAGAGCTTTCCGCACGCTGCCGCCGGCACGGTGACCGACTTGCTCACCACCCTGGTCGCCCACCGGGTGCTCGTCACCAACCTCCACGCGCCGAGCACCGAGCCCGATCCCCTGGGGCACCTGGTGCGCAAGCTGGAGCCGATCGGCAAGGTGGCCGCCGAGTACCACATGGCCCTGAACGACCTCCACGACCAGCTGCGGCAGCATCGGCGCAGGGGCGTTGCCGCGCGGCGCACGCTGCGGGCAGACGCAGCCACGTCCATGAGGAAATTGGCTTCGTCACGGCGCAACCCCCTCGCGGTCGATCTGAGGCTGGATTTGGAGGTTGCGCTGCCCGAGACGGTCGCGCGTGAAGCCGAACGAGCTGCGCTGCTGCTGGCGCGCCTGACCTCCCGGCCTGGGCCCAGTGCGAACTGGGCCACCTATCACCGGCGCTTCTATCAGCGGTTCGGCACGGGGGCTCAGGTGCCGCTGCTGGAGGTAGTCGCCGACAGCGGGATCGGCTGGCCTGACGGCTACCCCGGCGCGACGCCAGCCACTCGCCTTCCACGGACGTCTCGGGACGAGCGGCTGCTGGCCCTCGCTCAGACTGCCGCATTGGACGGGCAGCACGAGGTCGTCCTCGACGAGAAGCTGATCACTGAGTTGGAGCAAGTGCCTCTGCACTCACTGCGATTGCCATCCCACCTGGAGCTGTGCGCCCGCGTGGACTCCACAAACATGCGGGCCCTGAAAACGGGGAAATTCCGGCTCGCGGTCACCGCGGTATCTCGATCGGCCGGCGTCGTCACCGGTCGTTTTCTGCACCTGCTCGACCAGCACGACCGTGCGACGTTGACATCACCGCTGCTCGGCTCGCCGAACGACGATGACGTTCTCTCGGTTCAGCTGTCGTTCCCGCCGCTGAACCCCGCCAGCGCACACGTCGCCCGCAGCCTCCAGGTTCTCCCGACCGTCGTCAGCCTCGGTGAGCATCGCGAAATCGCCTCGGATTCCGTACTCACGGCGGCCGACCTGGCGGTCAGCTGTGACAGCGACCGGTTGTACCTCACCGCCCCGGAACTCGGCGTCCATGTGGAGACATGGGGATTGCACGCACTCAACCTGCGCAAACACACCCCACCGCTCGCTCGCTTCTTGATCGAACTCACCCGCGCACACCGCGCCGAGGTCGCTGACTTCGACTGGGGCGCAGCGGCTACCCTGCCGTTCCTTCCCCGGCTGCGCTCCGGCCGCGTCGTGCTATCCCCGGCGCGCTGGCGACTGCCCGCCAGTGACCTTCCCGGCCTGACCGCCGACTTGGAGACGTGGAATGCCGCGCTGGCCCAGTGGCGCGCCCGACGGCGCCTTCCGCAGGCCGTGCTCCTTCTCGACGGGGACTGGCGGCTGCCTCTGGACCTCGCCGAGGACGCGCACCTGGTGCTCTTGCGCGAGCACCTGGCCACCCACCCCCATGCGGTGCTGGAGGAGGGGCCGGCCGACAACGCCGCCGGGTGGCTCGATGACCGGGCGCACGAAGTCGCCTTCCCCATCACCGCTCAGCAAGCGCGGGCCACAGAACGACTGCCACGCCCGACGCGTCACCGCGTCGTGCGGCCCAGTGAGCACGGATTGCCTCCCGGTTCGTCCTCGTTGCTATTCGCCAAGCTCTACGGCGACCCTCGGCGCCAGAACATCGTGCTCGCCGAACACCTGCCCGCCCTGATGGCCGAGTGGGACGAGGACCAGCCGCAGTGGTGGTTCCTGCGATTCCGCGAAGGCGACGAGCACTACCTGCGCCTGCGCATCGCGCTGCGCAACTCCGATCCCGCGGTGTTCGGCGAGGCCGCTGGCCGGGTCAGCGCCTGGACCGAGCGACTCCGCCGGCAAGGGCTGCTCCGTGAGGTGGTCTTCGCGACCTCGTACCCGGAAACCGGGCGCTGGGGCTCCGGTGCGGCGCTGACGGCCGCAGAGGCCGTGTTCACCACTGATTCCCGCGCCGTGCTCACCCAACTCGCCCAGCCGCAGCGACCTCACCATCACGCCCTGTCCGCGGCGAACTTCGCCGCCATCGCCATCGCCTTCACCGGAAGCATCGAGGCCGGGATGCGGTGGCTGGTCGACCACGTCCCGGCGAAGCCGCCCAGCGTCGTCCCGAGGCCGGTGTTCGCCGAGGCAGGACGCCTGGCCGATCCCCGCGAGGACTTCCACGTCCTGCGGGGCACACCGGGCGGGACAGAGATCGTGGCGACGTGGGCCGAACGGGCCGAGGCCCTGAGCACCTATCGATCACGGCTGTGCGGGACCGACGCCGAGGGCGTCGATCCGGACGCCGCCTTGGGTTCCTTGCTGCACAGCCACTTTCTGCGGGCCTGCGGCATCGATCCCGAGGACAAGGCGGTGTGCCTATACCTCGCCCGGACCGCAGCCCTGACCTTCACCGCTCGCACGGGAGGAGCACGATGACCGTCGAGCTCGCGGCGGATGCCGCGGTCGAGTTCGCCGTGGACATCGCGGACGGCCTCGCCCGACCCGATGCCGCCGATCTGCCCACCGATCAACCGTGGTGGCACCAGTCCCTCGCCCACGGCGCCCCTGGCATCGCACTGCTCCACATCGAACTGGCTGCTGCCGGGCTACGGCCATTCGACCGTGCCCACGAGTGGCTGACCGTCGCCGCGAGCAAGCCGGTCACCGCGGGGGCGAGCACCGGCGGCTTCTATGGCGCGCCGGCCGTCGCCCGTGCCCTCGCGGGCGCGACCACGGTCCGGCCTGGTACGTACCGGTCCGCACTCGCGCCGTTGGCACGGCAGATCACCGCCGACGCCCATGCCCGCGTCGACACAGCACACACGCGCATGGACGCCGGCGAACTGCCGCCGATGGCCGAGTTCGACACGATCCGCGGCCTCGCCGGACTCGGCGCGTACCTGCTGCACCACGATCCCGGCAGCACTGCCCTGCGAGCCGCGCTCGGCGCTCTGGTGCGGCTCACCCATCCGGTGACGATCGCGGACGAGGCGGTTCCTGGGTGGTGGACCCCCACCGGCCCCACCGGTCGGGCCGAGGACGAGTTTCCCGGCGGCCACGGCAACTTCGGCCTCGCGCACGGCATCAGCGGGCCGCTGGCGCTGCTGGCTCAAGCCCTGCGCCGCGGCATCGCCGTGGAGGGGCAACGCGAGGCCGTCGAGACGATCCGCACGTGGCTGGACTCCTGGCGCATCGACACCCCCGGCGGACACCGCTGGCCGTACATGATCACCTGGGACGAGGCGCGGACAAAGCCCGAGCAGGTGCTCCACAGCGGAGCCACCCGCCGTCCGAGCTGGTGCTACGGCACGGCCGGGATCGCCCGCGCACTGCATCTCGCCGCCCTGGCTCTGAGCGATGACGCGGGCCGCCGAAACGCTGAAGCCGCCTTGATCAGCGCGGCGACCGATCCGGAACAGGATGCGCTGGTCAACGACGCCTCGCTGTGCCACGGCTACGCCGGACTCGCCCGCATGACCGCCCGCGCCGCCCTCGATACGACCGGCTCTTCGGCAACTCATCTCAACGCGCTATCCACCGAACTGCTCCAGCGTGCCCGTGCCCAGCCTGTCGCCTACGGGCCCGGCGTACTGGAGGGCATTGGCGGGGTCGGCTTGGCCGTCCTCGCCGCCGTGGCCGAGCCCGCAACGGGCTGGGACACCTGCCTGCTGATCACCTGATCGACACGAAAGAGGAGACCCGTGCCGATGCCGCCGGACAGCCGCTGGCACCACTACCTGGTCGAGTTCGCCGACCCGGCCACCGCTGAGCACACCGCCGCGACCCTGCTGGCGCCCGCGCTCGACCAGGCTCAGCAGGACGGTGAGCTCGACACGTGGTGGCATCTGCGCAAGACGCCCGCCTGGCGGCTGCGCTACCAGCCGGTCAACCCCGACACGACCGTGGTCGACACGCTGCTGGCCGGCCTCGAAGCCGACGGGCAGGTCGCCCGTTGGACCCGCGGGATCTACGAACCGGAGTTCCTCGCGTTCGGTGGTGCGGCCGGCATGGACATCGCGCACACGCTGTTCCATCACGACAGCCGCCACCACCTCGCCCGTGCTCGCGAAACGGCGCCTGCGGCTTTGGGACAGCGGGAGACCACTGTCTTGCTGTTCAGCGCGATGCTGCGCGCCGCCGGGCTGGACTGGTTCGAGCAGGGCGACGTCTGGGCCAAAATCGCGGCACTCCGGCCCGCCCACCATGTCGACCGCACGAACTCCCAGCGCACCGAGCGGTTGAGCCAGGCCGTACGGCGGCTGATGATCACTGACACGCGCCAGCTCTGCGACGTGGCGCCCGACCAGGTACCGCGGACCTGGTGGACGGCGTTCGACACCGCCGGCCGCCAGCTCGCCGAACTCGCCCGCCACGGCCGCCTTGAGCGGGGCCTGCGCGCGGTCTTGGCGCACCACTTCATCTTCCACGCCAACCGCGCCGGACTCTCCGGCCCCGACCAGGCCACCCTGGCGGCGCTGGCCGTCGGCGCCGTATTCCATGCCGATTCACCGGTCACGCCTACCCGGCAGGCACCAGCCGGGACCACCTCCAACACCGTTAGGGTTCCCGCAATGACGTCCACTGTCAGTGACGCTTCCACCGGCTTCGCCGACGAACTCCGTACCCAGCTCGCCGACCGCCTCGTCAAAGACGGCACGGTCCGCACCGACGCCATCAAGGCGGCGTTCCGGCTGGTTCCCCGCCACCTGTTCCTGCCTGATGTCGGGCTGGCCGAGGCGTACGCGGACGAGCCCGTCTACACCAAGATTGAGGGAGACGGCACCCGCATCAGCGCCGCATCACAGCCCAAGATCGTCGCCATGATGCTCGAACAGCTCGACATCCAACCTGGAGAGCGGCTGCTCGAACTCGGTGCGGCCACCGGCTACAACGCCGCCCTGATGGCCACCCTCACCGGCCCGGCCGGACACGTCACCACCATCGACATCGACGAAGACCTCGTCGAGGGTGCACGCGAGCACCTCGCCGCGGCGAGCATCAGCAACGTCGAGGCGGTCGCCGCCGACGGCGCGCTCGGCCACCCGGAGAACGCGCCCTTCGACCGCGTCATCGCCACCGTCGGCGCCCACGAGATCCCCGCCGCCTGGCTCGACCAGCTCAGGCCGGACGGACGCCTGGTGGCCCCAGTGCGCCTGCGCGGATGCGCCTCGCGCAGCATCGTCTTCGAACGCGACAAGGACGGCTGGACCAGCCTCGGCAGCGAGATGGCGATCTTCATGCCGCTGCGGGGCCTCGGCGACGACGCCCGCCGCGTCCTCGACCTCACCGGCACCGGACTCAACCCCGGCGACGTGACACTGCAAACCCACAAGGACAACAACCACGCCACCGACGCGGACGCCCTCGCCGGGGTCCTCGACACCCCCGCCCGCGAGGTGTGGACCGGCGTGCACTTCGTCCCGATGGAGTCCTTTGAGTGGCTGGACCTGTGGCTGGCCTGCCACCTGCCCAACCCCCTCATGCGCATGGAGGTCGCCCCGGCCGCCAAGGACAGCGGCCTGGTGCGGCCAATGTTCCCGAGCGTGGCGATGGCCACCACCGCCGCCGATGGCAGCCTCGCCTACCTCACCATCCGCGCGGCCGAGCCCGGCCCCGACGGCGGCCGGCGCTACGAAGTCGGCGTCATCGGCCACGGCCCCAGCGACCAGGACCTCGCCGACCAGGTCGCCACCGAGATCGTCACCTGGGACCAGGGCTTCCGCTCGTCGACCGTCCGCTTCGCCATCCCCGACGCCTCGCCCCAGCCGGACACCAACCCCGCTCGCGTCGTGCTGGACCGTCCCACCAAGCCCATGACCGTCACCTGGGAGTGACCTGACATGGACCCCACCGGCCAGTTCGCGCGCCGCTTCCCCCTCGTCGCCCGCACCCGACCGGCCTGCGTCCCGCTGGGCCAGCGGGTGGCCGAACTGGGCGAGCGCGCTCGTGAGGCCGCACGCACCGGAGACCTCACCGAGGCAGCCGCGGTGCACAACCAAGCAGCACTCGTCGCCTCCGACTGCGGCCTGCCAGACCTGGCCCGGCAGTGGTGCCACCAGCAGGTGAACATCTACCTGCGCGCCCGCCCCTTGGGCGCGCAGGTAGCCCGCCTCGCCCTCGAACCGATCACCAACCTCGCCCGCCTCTACACCCGTGAGGGGCAAGGCGAACGGGCGTTCACCGTCATGGACACCCTGTTCACCGCGGTCTCGGCTCGCACCGGAACCGACGTCGACGGCATCGAGATCCCAGCTGACCTCACCGACTCCGCCGAGACGCACCAGCAGATCCGCAGCTGGCTGTGGGCGGTCCTGCTGGCCACCGGGTCACGGGCTCTCGCCGCCGCCGGACGCTGGACGCACGCACACACCCGGCTGGAGGACTACAAGGGCATCGGCCGCCGGATGCTCGACGGCCGCCAGATCGCGGTCATCGCCCACGCTGTTTCCGGAGACACCGACGGCGCACTCGCTGTCCTAGCGGACACGACGCCGGGAGAACCGTGGGAGAACGCCGTCACCGCCTGCCTGACCCTCCAGTGCCATACCGACTCGGACATCCCCGACCTGAACAGCCTCATCGAGAAGTACCGCGCCCTCGATATCTCCTCACCTGGCCTTGCGGTGTTCCACACCCGCCTGGGTCTGTCCTTTGTGGACGTGATCGGCTCGGTCGCCGAACTCCACGCGCGGTCCATCGCCCTCGGCCTCATCGACCACGCGGTCGGCAGCCGCGACGGATACGTCGCACGCGACATCCTCCGCCACGACGGCTGCCACGAGCTGCTCACCCACTCCCAGGAGAAGAACCTCTCCGCCCTGGTCGAAGCCTGCGCGCTGGAGAGCGGGACGATGCCCCAGGATGCCCTGACCTCCTTGACCACAGCGGTTGTTCGTGCCGAAGAGGTCATCGCGGGTGCCTGCCCTGTGCGGCACCGGAGCACTGTCACCGGGTAGGCACGTCGCGGCGATAGCCCCCTGTGTAGCGGCTCACCCGCCGGTGACGTAGGAGTAGGGGCATGGTGACCGCGGTGGTGTTCGACGTGGGCGAGACGTTGCTGGACGACTCGCGGGAGTGGGGTGCGTGGGCCGACTGGATCGGCGTTTCCCGCCATACCTTCTCGACGGTGCTCGGCGCGGTCACCGCCGCCGGCCGGGACAACGCCGAGACGTTCCAGTACTTCAAACCTGGCTTCGATCTCGCGCGGGAACGGCGGCTGCGCGAGGAGGCCGGCCGAGGTGAGCACATCGACGACGGCGACCTTTACAGCGATGTGCGGCCTGGCCTGGCAGCGTTGCGGGAACGCGGCTTGTGGGTTGGGGTGGCCGGGAACCAGACCGCTCGCGTGGCCGAGCTGTTGCGTGCACTGGAGCTGCCGGTAGACCGGATCGCGACCTCGGGGGAATGGGGTGTCGCCAAGCCGCTGCCCGAGTTCTTCGCCCGCGTAGCGGAGATGGTGCCCGACGGACCGGGCGAGACGGTGTACGTGGGTGACCACCGCGACAACGACGTAGTTGCCGCGAAGGCAGCGGGGTTCCGCACGGCGTTGATCCGGCGCGGCCCGTGGGGCTACCTGTGGGCTGACGACCCGCTGGTGCATCGCGACGCGGACTGGGTGATCGACACCCTCCACGACCTGCCGGATCTGCTATCCCCGCGCTGAACAGCTGGTGGCGAGCGGATCAGCGAGCGCGGGCCCACGCGGCGAGGTCAAGCAAGCCGGCGCTGGGCGCGCTGTGGGTGCGCAGCAGACCCGAGAGAGACTGACGAACCTGCGGATGCGTCCGAGTGTGCTCGGGCGCGGCCTGGCGGGCCGCCTGAAGGCACACGTAAGCGTCTTCGTGGCGACCGAGGGTGAGCTGGGCACGGGCCAGATCGATGAAGTAGTGGGAGCGACGCTCGGCGGGAAGTTCGTCGGGCGGGTGCCAGGACGCCGCGCGTTCGATACCCAGCGGATCCCGAAGTTCGACGGCGACCGCCAGTTCGTGGATGCGCAGGGAAGCCGAGCCGAACGCGGTGCCCACGTAGATGCCCTCGGGCACCCTGTCCGCGGCACGGCGGGCCTCGCGCAGGTGGTCGGCGGCGACGTCGGCCTTGCCCGCCCGGCCGGCCACGACCGCGGCGCGCATGTGCAGAGCACCGAACGCGGCCGAGGAGGAGGTCGTACCGAGATCCGGCACGTGGTCAGCGGCGAGTTCGAGTGCGCGGGCGGCGGTGTCCAGGTCGCCGGTGGCGAAGAAGGTTTCAGTTCGCACGTATGCAACGGCGGCCAGCAGCAGCGGATCCTCGGCGATCTGTGCGGCTGAGCGCATCAGGTCGATCAACCGGGCGGACAGATCCAGGTAGCCGAACTTGAACGCCACGCCGTCCGCAGCCCGCAACGCCAGGGTCAGCAAGATGGCGGCGTGACGGCGCCCTGCCGCGTCGCCCAGCTGACCAGCGCGGGCCAGTTCGGTGATGAGGTCAGGCAGGCGACGGACGAGGTTGCCGTAGCGGGACTGCAGTCGGTCATCGTTGGCACGGATGATCTCGCCGCGCAGATCGTTCAGGGCCCTGGTGGGTCCGTCGTCGGGCAGGTCCAGCCGGTCAAGCGCACGGCGGAGGCGCGGGATGGCAGCGTGGATGACGTCGAGCTCGGCGGCCGGGCCGTCCTCGTGAGTGATCCGCGTGGCGGGAGCCGTCGCCGAGCTCGACAGGAGTGAAGGCAGAACCGTTGCGATGGCGGCAGCAGGTTGCCGCTGGGTACGTCGCAGCAGTTCGTCGAGTTCGTCGAGCGAGATGTCCAGGGCAGTGGCGAGACCGCGACGCTGCCAAGGCTGAGGAGACTGGACCCCGCGTTCCCAGCGTCCGACGGCGGTCCGTTCGACCTTCAGCGTGGCGGCGAGGGTTTCCTGGGTGTGACCGACGATCCGGCGAGCAGCGGCAAGCGGGGTGAGTGGCCGTGCTGCCATCGCGTGCCCTTCCTTTCCAGTTCCGCTATAGCGCACAGTACTCGCCGGTTTTCGCAGCGTAGCGAGGGTGTCGCCTCATCAGTGCCTCATGACCGCGTCTTCGCGCGCCACCGTCGGCTGCCACTCACTGCCACACGCCCATCCGAGCGCCTTCTCTGGCTCCAGCTAGCCAACATCGCTGGTCAGCGACTAGGTCGCCGCGTTTACGCCTCGTTGTCGCCGCACGCCCGCTCTGGTGATCGACAAAGCGGCGGCGTTGACTGGATCCGGCCCGCGGTGGGCGACCCCGACCGCCCATCGCCGGCCGGTACCGGTCGTGGCGCGATGAGCACCACCACTTTGGCCTTGTCGAGGCGTCGTCTCGGTTATCGCCCTGTCCGTCGATCGTGAGAGCACCATGATGACCTCCACCAGTCCCGCTCTTGGTCCGCTTGTCGGGGCGTACGGCCTCGTCGGGCACGACGAGCGCCTTCTGCTCATCCGTGACCGGGACGCCAGCGCCTTCCGGCTCCCCGGCGGCCAGGTACGACCTGGTGAATCCATTGAGGACGCCCTGCGGCGATGCGTGCGGGCACAGACCAACATCGACCTCACCTACCTCGACTTCTGTGCCGCCGTAGAGCTGCGCGACCACACCTCACCGACCGGGCCGGCCCTTTACGAGCTGGCTCTGCTGTTCGACGTGACCCTCGCCGGCCCCGACGCCGCCCGATCCAGCGAACACGAACTGCGCTGGCTCACCCAGTCTGACCTTCACCAGATCGAGCTGCGTCCCGCGGTCATCGCGGAACGACTGCGAAGCGACGCGCTGACCGTCGAACGCCCATGGTGGCCGCACCGATCCTCTTGACCCGTGCCGTTCACGGCCAGGTCGGTTTCCTGCTGTTGCGCGTCCGAAGAACCGAAGGGAACCATGCTGTCGGTACCCGATTGCACTGCCGCACTGTCCGCGGCACAGGCCGCGATCGATCTCGCAGTCGAGCATGTCCTCAGCCACCTTCCCCGCGCGATCCGTTACAAGAGCGACCGTGAGCCTGTGTCCGAAGTGGACGAGGACGTCGAACATGTTGTTCGCGAACGCTTGACCGTCGGCGGACATACTGAGATCGGCTTCCTGGGGGAAGAGACCGGCGCGGTTGGCAACCGGGAGACCTACTGGGTTCTCGATCCCATCGACGGCACGATCAACCACCACCACGGCAGTCCCTTGTGCGCCATCGCCCTCGGGCTCGTGCACGACCATCAGCCCGTCCTCGGCGTCACCGCGCTGCCCTTTCTCGGACACCGCTACTGGGCCACCTCCGGGCAAGGCGCGTACCGCGACGGAGCGCCGATCGGCGTCTCGGCTACCGACTCACTCGATCGAGCCCTGATCGGGTTCAGCGACTACGGCAGCGGCCATGACGCTGCCCTGCGCGACGTGCTGTGCTCCACTGTGGACCGGGAACTCACTGCGCGGGCACAAGGCGTTCGCCGCTACGGTTCTTCCGCTCTTGACCTCGCCTGGGTCGCCGACGGCACGCTGGACGCCTGCATCCTGCTCGGCAACCGGACCTGGGACACTGCGGCCGGGGCCGTCATCGCTCGCGAGGCCGGCGCCTTGGTCCTGGACGCCGACGCGAGCCCGCACTCCACCCGGTCTCGTTGCGCGATCGCCATCACTCCTGGTCTGCGCGAGGAGTTGATGCCGTTCCTGCACGTCCTGCGTGGCAGCCGCTTCTGGCCGGACGATCACCACGAACCGGCGGGAAACCCGGCTGGCGCTCCGCGGTAGCAATGAACACTTCGGTGACGATGCGGGCATGCCGGTTGGTGCGCCGGTGGATCTTCCCCCGCCCGCGCTGCTCGCCGGACGCCGCAACCGCGATGTCCGGCGAGGCCGCACCGCGTCAACTCGACAACGGCCCGCCGACCGAGTACCTCCCCGTCTTCGGATAGCTTCCAGAACTCGGCTCTCCAGTGCCGGCTCCGGATCTCGATGCGGAACGAGCGGCGGCGCTTCGAGCCGTATTGGAAGACCAGCGATCCGGCGATGAGCATCTGGCGCTCCTCGACCGTGTGCTGTGCGCACTACACCGCCTTTGACCGGAACAGCCCGAGATCGCCGCGAAGTTCGACGAATTCCCGTCCTTACGAACGTCTGCCCGCTCCAGCACTCGGAAACCATTGATGCGCAAGCACTTGCCCTACAGCCTCGACGACGACAATGCGGCCGAAACATACGTGCGCACAGCGCTGCGCCTTTCCCAGCGCGGCAACTGGACCGCACTGCTGGCCAGCAAGCGTGTCGTACAGACCTACCGGATGCTGCGACGCATCGAGTCTGGTGCGCTCCAGATTCGTGTGCACCACTACGAGGCGATCGAGTCAGCTGAAGCAGACCGAGATGCGGGCCTGATCAGCGCGGCAGACTATGCCGAGAAGTACCGGGAGTACGCGGAGTGGCGTCAGCGGGCCGTGGGCTTTGACAGCGTCCTGCGGCAGTACCTCGACATGGCCATCGACCAGGTCTGGATGATCCGCCGAGACACCGTCGCGGAGTCGCTACGTCAGGCCCTGCTCACGCTGGCCATCGCCGTCGCCGAGCATCGGGAAGCGCACTCCGGGGAGGAGTCGCTGGCCGACACCGCGCTGTGGGCGAGGCTGGAGCTGCTGCCGTGGCCGACCATCGCAGGCATCGAGCGGCTCGTCTTGGCCGATGCGGTAGCCGCCGAACGTCTTCGCCGCGGTCCCGCGCGCCGGGCGAGTGAGAAGCCCGTTGAGTTCGACGGTCTACCGGTCTTCGGGGATACCGTCGATGTCGTCGACCTGCTCCTGGACATCACCGATTGCGCCCAGCCCGCATACGCTCGAACCGAACTGGCCGAGCTGTGGGAGCAGCGAACCGCGGACCTGACGGTCCCCGTGGCGGTCGAGGCCACCACCAGACAGATAGTCAACCGTTCCGCGGGTCGCCTGTCGAAGTCCCTGCGGTTGCTGGAAAGACTCGGCTTGATCAGCCGCGTGTCCTACGACACCTACGCCGAAGTCGTGGTCACCGACCGGGCACGACTCGTCGACCTGCGCCGGCAGTGGGACGAACAACACTTCGGCCTCGACGACCTCAGGCCCTGACCAACCAGCGACCGACTCCACGTGAGCTCAGGAGTGTTCTTCCTGGTCTACAGCACCCAGGCTGCCAACAAGGGCCAAGGTGACGTCGCTGCCCGACGTGCCCACCACCGTGACCCGGTGCGTCACACGGCCCAGGAAGTCGCGGAAGCTGCGGCAGCCGTAGTTGCGCTCGTCGAACGCCGGGTCGAGGGAGATCATCTTACTCTTCACCCATGCAGCTGTCGGGGTGGCGACGGTGGACTGCTCCATCACCGTGACCAACAGGTTCTCGGCGGTGTTGATGTCGAACTCGTCGGCTAGATGATCGCCGGGCTCGGGTTGGGCCTGAGCGACCAGGGTGCCCCAGTACTTGTACTCCGAGCACACCGACACCAACCGCGGGCTAGCGTTGGCCTCGGTGCCCACACCGACGACGTGCTTGCCGAACTCCCGCAGCCGCTGCACCAGCGGGGTGTAGTCGCCGTCGCCGGCGACCAGCACGAACACACTGACTTCGGGATGGGTGATCAGCGTTTCCATCGCGTCGACCGCCATGCGGATGTCGGCGGCGTTCTTGCGGGCGGTGCCGAAGCGTGCCACCTGGATCAGGTCGACACCGTTCATCGCCAGGTCCTGCTGGTAGCGCCCGAACTGTGGATTTGCCCAGTCCGCGTATGCGCGGCGGATGACCGCGTTGCCGTAGTCGCGGCACAGCCGGGTAATGGCCGCGTAGGGCACCGGGTTGGCGCGACCAGCTAGCCCTCGGCCCGCGCCGCAGACCAGGTTCTCGAAGTCCACGTAGACCCCGACCGGAGCGTTGACCTGCTCGGTACGACTTCCCGCTGCGAGTGCTTCCACCTTCTGCCCATCGACGGTTCCGCACGCTGCCTTGATGCCGCGAGCGGCTGAGCGGGACATCCGCTCATGTCGCCTTGATCGTGACGGTGTCCGCCCGACAGCCAGCCGCGAGGCACGGTGTGCGGCCGGGAGCCTTCGCTGGGCAACGCACCGTCAGCTGCGATCAGCCTCATCCAAGACCTTCGCCGCAGATTCCGCTGATGCACAACCGGACAGGCTTGCCTCCGGCGATCTTCGGTTCCTGACGCCGTTGACGAGTCGGCGTCTTACGCCGTTCGCTCCTGTTCGTGGTTCAGGCGGTCGGTTGGTCGCAACCGAGCGCGTCGCGCCGGTCGATGACGGCGGCCTTGCTCTTGTCTGCGCCGGGGCCGGCGGCGGTGTAGCAGTCGATAGCCTGGCCGTAGTGGCGGCGGGCCTCGGCGGTGTCGCCGAGCGCGACGTGGACCTCGCCGAGCGCGGTGCACAGGTCGGCGAGGTAGCCGACCGAGCCGTAGTCGCGCACCGTCTGCTCGATCGCGACCAGTTCGGACACCGCCTCGGCCGCTTGCCCGTTGAGGGTCAGAGCCCGCGCCAGGTGCAGGACGGTGCGGGCGTGGCCGATGTCGTCCCCGATGCCGGTGAACATGCTCGCCGCCAGCCGCAGGTGGTGGAGTGCGAGCCGGGCGTCGGCGATCTTGGGGTGCAGGGCGGTTTCGCCGAGGCGGCGGTGCCGCAATGCGATGCTGCGGGCGTCGTTCATCTCCTCGGCGAATTCCAGGGCCCGGTGCAGATCCGGCAGCGCAGCGCGCGGATCGTCGGCTTTGAGGTGGGCGCGGGCGCGGGTGGACAACGCGCCGGATTGCAGCCACGGGTCGCCGAGTTCAGCAGCACGTTCGACGGCGATGGTGCAGGTGACGATGGCCGCCTCGTGGTCGCCGAGGTTGGTCTCGCCGAAACCCTGCCGGATGCGGCAGACGACCTCCAGGATGTGCCCGGCGTCGGCGGCGGCATCGGCCCCGAGGACCTGCGAGCGCACCAGCTCACCCGCGGTGTAGTTGGGGCGCAGCGCATTCCACAGAACCTCGCCGAACTGGTACACCAGCTCCGTCCAGCCCTGGTCCGCGGCGGCCTGTTGAGCCGCGAGGATGTTGGTGCGTTCGATCTCGGCCCAGTCCAAAGCGGCCTTGGCGTCGGCGAACACGCCCGTGTCCAGGCCGACGTAGACGTCGCTGAATCGACGTGGGAAAGGGTTGATGACCTTGTCGGCTTCCGCCGCGCGCCGCAGATACCAGTCGATCATCCGGCGCCGCACCGCCAGCCGCTCAGTTTGGTCATCCTCGCCGGCCAAGGCCCGCATGTGCTCGCCCACGACGTCGTGCGGCCGGTAGCGCTCGTCCCCGGTCTCGGTAACCAAGTTGGCCTCCACCAGCCGGGCGAGCCCGCATTCAACCTCGGTGACCGGCACTCCGAGCCCGGCGGCGAGCGGCTCGGCGGTGAACTCAGGACCGGGGTGCTCGGCCAGGCTCCGGTAGAGCCGGGCAGTGGTGGCGTCAAGGTCTTCATAGGTCATCTGCAGCACTCCTTCGATGGATAGCTCGTACGGGTCCCCAGCGGCGGACGCCTCGGCGAGGCGGGTCAGGCGGGCAATCAGGCGTGCCGGGTCGCGTTGGGGATGCGCGGAGAGGTGGGCCCCGGCGATGGTCAAGGCCAGCGGATGCCCGTGACAGCGGGCGGCCAGCGCGTGGAGCAGGTCCTCGCCGAGAGGTTGTCGGTCCTCGTCGAGCAAGCTGGCCAGAAGTGCAGCGCCGGTGGCCGCGGGGAAGCAGCCGAGGTCGAGGTGACGGAAGCCCGCGAGAGCCAGACCGGTGAGCCTGCGGCGGCTGGTTACCAGGATCGTGCCGCGCGTCGTGGCGGGTATCAGGGGCCGCACTTGCTCGGCGGAGCGGGCGTTGTCGACGAGCACTGCGATCGCCTTGCCGGCGGTCACGGTCCGGTACAGCCCGATCAGTTCGGCAGCCTCACCCGGCAGGTCGTCGGCGGCGACACCGAGCGCCCGGAGCCATCCGGCCAGGACCTGGCCGGTGACCGGCGGCAGGTGACCGCTCCAGCCGTTGAGGTCGGTGTGCAGTACGCCGTCGGGGTGGAGCTCGTGATGCGCGTCGAGCCACCGCACCGCCAAGCCGGTCTTGCCGACACCGCCCAGGCCAGTCACCACGACGCGAGTCGGGTCCGCCGTCGTGAGCAAGCGGTCCAGCCGGTCCAGTTCGTCCGCGCGGTCGACCCACGTGCGCGTGGGCGGCGGAAGCTGTCGAGGCACCAGTACGCGGCGCTCGGAAGAGTTCAGAACGATGGTGTCGGCGGTGACCGTGCGGGCTTGCACAACCTGGCCATAGACCGTTCCGGACACGGTGTTGCGGTGCACGGCCTTTTTCACGCAGGTCCTGCTGGCTCGTGGCCATGGCCGGCCAGAACGGCGTTGCCCCACAAGGACTCCGGCAGGGGCGGGGCGAGGCCGTCTGGCCGCCACAAGCCGGTCGGCACCACGCCGTCCGGGTGCGGCTGCCACGGACCCAGCAGCGCTGCGAACTGCTGTCGGTTCCGGTGCACGAGCGTGATCCCGGCCCTGGCGAGCCGGGCTTCGACCGCAGCGGCCAGCTCGTGCCCCAGCAGCGTGGCGTCGGTGTGTGAGGCCGCCAACAGCGAACCGGGCGCCAGTCGTTCGTGGTACCCGGCCAAGGTAGCGGCCACTTCTTCGGCGTCGGGCAGGCAAGGCAACACTGACCCGGCCACCACGCCCACTGGGCGGGTCAGATCGAGTATCTGAGCGGTCACAACATGGTCGAGCACCTCGTCGACGTGCCGCAGGTCCGCTTCGAGCACGCCGATTCCCGGATAAGCCTGGGGCGCGATCAGGCTGAGACGTGCAACGGCCACGGGATCGCGGTCAACGTAGACAACGCGGGCCTGGGGCCGCTCGGCTTGAGCGAGTTCGTGCACGTGGCGAACGCCGCCCAGACCCGCGCCCAGGTCGAGGAACTGCTCGATCCCTGCGGTGAGCATGTGTAGCACCGCGCGATGTACAAAGGCGCGGTTCGCACGGACGAACACCTCGTAGTGCGGCACCACGGCCGTGATCGCGTCGGCCACCGCACGATCGGCGGCGAAATTGTGCCCGCCGCCGAGCAGGTGGTCATAGATGCGGGACAGCGATGGCCTGTCGGGGTCTACTTGCTGCTCAAGACCTGACGCGCCGTCATACATCGTCATCACCGTGATCTTCTCCCCCGCCCGCCGCGCCACCACGACCCGACTCGTCGTGTGTCTGGCCAACTCCGGCGACCTGACGAGTTAGCGGTTCAACCGCACTGCCCTAAGTCGGCCGAGCCGATTGGTGTCGGTGATTAGACCGGTGGCAGGAAGATCCGGACCAGAGCGCGACCGAGGCGTTCGTGAGGCGTCCATGCGGCGGTACCCCGCCTGAGCACTCCTTCCAGCACGGTCGTGGTCACTCACGCGGGTGGTACCGAGCGTGCGAGCCGGGTCAGTTTGTGCGCCGCACGCGTCGGATCGAACGTATGTACGAAGGCGGTGATAGGTTCTCGCCTCATGGACCGGCAGCTTCTCGCACCGTCCCAAATGGACGGCACGCTCACCTACAGGTACGACTCGACCGGACGGCCGGTGGCCCTTTTGCCTTCGAAGTGCAAGCTCGGCCGGCACACACTCGGACACTCTCAGTTCAAGGCGGTCGTACACGACGGTGAAGCTCATATCAGCTGCCTCGCCTGCGCCACAGACGACGCTGGACACTCCTGGCGACTGACCGCCATGACACCCGCTCCTGCCAGTGCCGAACTGTCCGAAGAGGTCTACCTGGATCTCGTTCTCCGTCGCCCGCAGCGAGGCCCGTATTCAGCAGGCGGCCATGACGCGCCGGCTAGCGCACCGTGCGAACCCATCGCGAGGACAGGACCTGATCGTTGAGTTGGAGCGGTTTCAGGTGCGGGTCAGCGAACGGGATCGAGTAGTTGACCACGACGAGGTGGCCGCCGTTCAGGCTGTCCCACCATCCGTAGGTGAGTCCACGGACAACGCGGTCCACATCCAGACCATCGGGCACCACGACACCCGAGTTGGGATCTTCGGGGAAAACGCCGCGGAGGTTGACTTCGACCGCCAGCGTCTTCCGGCGGGAGCCGTGAACGGGGTCGTTGTCTTCCCAGCGGTGAGCGGGGAGGAACATGACGCGAGAATACGAACATACGTTCGATCACGCCACTGCGGATGAGCACTGGAAGTTGTTTGGGTTCAGTCCACTACGGACAGTGCGCATGGCTGTGACCTGCGTCGGACGGTGCGCACGCGAGCAAACAAGCGACTACCGTCCGGAGGCATGAGCTACCTCTTCGCGACCAAGTACGTCGAGGCGATGTCGCAGAAGTTTGATCAGCCTCGCCGTGACGAGGCTGGGAAGTGACTGGGTGAGCCGTACGAGAACGGGCACACCTTCTCCCAGTATCTACAGGAACAGTTCCGGTACAGCCGGGATCTCAACATAGCGGCGAAACGAGCCCGACCGGCCGCCGTCGAAGATCACGCGGTGCGCCGGCACGTCGAGCACTCACGCGCGAACGCCCGCATCCTCGGCGAGCACCCGGCGACAGGGACGTTGCGCGCGTCCGCTGTCGGCCATGGCTGATCTCCCTGGCACTAGTCGGGTCTTCGATCATGACGTCCGACTGCGGCGTCTCGCCGCATTGATCGGCGGAGGCGCGACCTCAAGAACGGATGAATTCATCGAGTGCCCCTTGGACCCGGTAGAGGTAGCGGTAATCACTCTCTCTGGAGCCGTCTGGCAGCCGGTTCGAAGCCCAGTTGACTGCTAGTGATCCTCCTGCCGCACCGGCAGGACCCGCCACAACCGAGCCCAAGCCGGATGCAACGGTGAACCATGCCGCACGGCGAAGCCAGCCTCCGAATCTGCGCCGTCCAGCTCGCTCCACATCAGCGAGCGCTGCAGACAACTCTTCACGCACGTCGCGTGCGATATCAGCGGACTCATCTGATCCGTGAGCCCGGGCAGCCTCTTTAACCAAACGTTCGACCGCTAGTACCAGGCGTCGTCGTTCGTCCTCGTAACGCTGCCTGAACGCAATGACCGAAGCGGTTTCGGCACCCAGGGGAGGCTGAGGAAGAAATTGACCAACGTCGACACGCGCAAATAGATGCTTGCGCGCCTCCCCCGAGAAGTCATCCGGCAAGCAGTCCGAGACTCCCTCAGGGTAGACCGGCAGAACGAGTGGGGATGCGCAATCTTTCCGGGCCTTCTCAGCTACCGCAAATGCCACCCCTAGCAGCATCGTGGACGACTCGCTGCCCAACAACACGAGAGGAAGACCCTGGTCCTCAAGGGAAGCTACAGGACGTCTCCATTCCTCATCTCCGATGATCTCGGCAAGGATATCGCCCCACTTAACGTCCGCACCGTTAAATTCGAAGGAGTAGCGGAGCATTCCGCCAAATTGAGCCGCCGACTCCCGCAATTTGTCGGGAGGCGCTGTGCTCAGCACGCGCATAAAGTTGCCAGCTTCGTTACACTCCATGACGCACCGGCGCATCAAGGTCAACGCCTCCGCCTTGACTGATTCATCACTCAAGGCGGAGGCGATAAGGCGTGGCTGGAAGATTCCAGCATCAAATGCGTATTTGGTGCGATCCGCCAGATATGCCCCGGTGTCATCCGGAACGAAGGTCGAGATGCTGTCTCGATACAGTATCGCATGATTGAGGACCTGCTCAGGCGGGTTGACATCGGGGATGTAAAGAAGCTCGCGCATCAGCCGCCTTAACCTCGCGTGAAGTCCGTTCATGGAGACAACGCATCCGAGGCGGTTCTCGTTGCGCCAAACGCGGTCGTCACTTGGCCGGCGTGGTCGCTCAGGAGATCGACCACACACAGCGCCGCACGGCGCTACACGCGGGCGGTACTCGACTCAACCTGAGCAATCAGCACGTCCAGGTCGGTCACCGGCGCGATGTCGGCCGCCAGGCGCTCCACCAGGCGATCCATCTTCGCGACCTCGCGGCGCGTATATGTAGGGCACCGAACGCGGCCGACGATGATCTCGCTGTACAGGTCGTTCGGAGCCATGGTCGGTCCGTCGTCGGGCAGGTCCAGCCGGTCAAGCGCGCGGCGGAGGCGCGGGATGGCGGTGTGGATGACGATGACATCGACCTCGGGCGCCGGACCGTCCTCGCGTGCGATCCGTGCGGCGGGGGTCGTCATCGGGCTCAACGAGGGTGAGACCAGGACCGTCGTGATGTTGACAGCGGGTCGCCGCTGCCTACCGTTTTACAACGCCTCTACCTGCTGCTTCATGCTTCTGGCTCTACGGCGCTGCTGCTCGCAGCTTCAACGGAAGCTGATCCCGGAAGCCACCGACGACGCGGTTCCAACTCGTGGCCTTCGTCCGGATATCCAGGTCGTCCGTAAGTCGATCGTGCAACTCGTCGAACACCTCACTGATCTGCACGTCATCGCCAAGGAGGCCCATCTGCACGTTCCCGATCTGCCTCACCGCTTCGTCACGAGTCAGCGGCGGTACGACAATCGGATACGTCGGGAGGCCGAGTGCCCACGCACCGCCAAGCTCCATGAGACACATCGACCGCGAGAAGAACGTTTCGGTCAGCAGCTCAACCACTAGACCGGCTTCACGCAGCGACTGCCGCAGATGTGTACCAACGTCCGTACCTGACGGGATGCCAGTACGACGATCCGACGAGTAGAAGATGCGGCCTTCCGGGACGCCTGCAAGGACGAGCGTGTCACGCAGAAGGTCTGCCAGTGCTTTATCCGCGAAGGCATGACTGATGAACAGCTTGTCTGACGCCACGAGCAAATCCCCTTGATCAACAGGGCCAGCCGACTCGTCTTGATCAACTGACTGACCGCCAAGATACGCCCGCGCAGCATCGAGAACCTTGGTCACGTCGCCGCGGAGCTGTGCAGCATGCAGCGCAGCATTGATCCGCGCCTTCTTGTTGGTGTACTTGCCGGCATCGCGGTAGGCCGAACCAAGTCCGTGCGCGTCGAAGAAGCTCTCGCTAAACGACCCTGTTCGGTCCGCCAGCTCGTTGACCAGCCTCAAGCGCGCATCAGGGGACCACTTGGATGACTTGGGGCCTGACCGCTCGGATGACACTGCAACAGACTAGTCGCGCGGATGGGACGACCCGCTCAACATCACGCATCAGGCTGACCGTGATCAGCCTTCGGCTGCAAGCCGCCGCGATCCTCTGACCGCGGGTGTCCCTCACCATGCACGTCACACGCTGTGCCTCAACCCGAGCGAACCCATCGGAGATAAGCGAGAACCGTGGCCCAACAGCCACAGCCGTAACATCTCAGCTGTGAGCTACTACGGGACGCTGTCGGTTGGCACTCTGGTCGTGAATCGCTTGCGCGATGGCATCGATCAAGAGCTCTTGGCAGCGTTCCGCGACGACATGCTGGTCAAGCACCAGGTTCCATGGAACGAGTACTACAACGAAGAGGGGAGCGGGGCGGAACTTGTCGATGTCTATGAGTTTCGCGCCGACGGTCGAGTCATTGCCCAACGACTCGACGCTCTCGGAATCACTGCGGACACCGTCGCAGAACTTCTCGAATATTTTCTACATGGTGAAGGTCGACACAGGCACAGTTCGAACTTGCCCTCCGGCCTGAGCGATGAATATAGAGCCAGACTGGAAGCCGAAGATGCTGCCCTCGATCAACTTACACCACAGCTTTGGCTCGACCGCGCCATAGCCGCAAAAGAAGACCAAGGCATGGACCATAGCGACCACGACCGACCTCCGAGCACGTTTCGATCAGAGATCGGCAGCATCGACTGGCTTCTTGGACAGGTTGTGGAGTGGTTCCCGCCGCACGCGCTCCGCGCCGTGCTCCTTGTGTACCCAGACAGCGAGGTACGGCTCGACGTTACTGATCTCGTGGAGGAGGACTGGATTTATGGCGATCCCGACACACTTGCCTCACAGTCATTGTCGGCATTGCAGGCGAATTCAGGCTCACATGCACCAGTCATTGTACTAACCGAAGGTCGTACCGACGCCGAGTTCCTAGCTGCGAGCTTGGAGCTACTGTTCCCCCATCTAACCGACCTCATCAAATTTCTGGACTATGACGCGCGCCCCGAAGGCGGAGCCGGAGCTTTAGCCCGACTCGTCAAGTCCTTCGCTGCAGCCGGCATCGCAAACCGAGTGGTAGCAATCTTCGATAATGATTCCGCGGCAGTTGACGCAATGCAACCGCTCACAAAGTTCAAGCTACCGGCAAATATTGTTGTTACACAGTACCCCAACCTAGACGAATTGCGAAGATATCCAACACTTGGACCGCCTACGGCCGAGCACCCAAATGGCACTCAAGAGCTTGCTGACATAAACGGACTAGCAGGAAGTATCGAACTCTACCTAGGACGCGATGTCTTAACTGACGCCACGGGCAATCTGCTACCCGTTCAATGGCGCTCGTTTATTCAGAGCATCAGTCGCTACCAAGGCGAAGTGTCAGACAAGCATGGCATTCAAAAATCATTTCGCGCCAAGCTGGCTAAATGTCGCGCCAACCCGGAAGAGGTCAAGCACTCTGATTGGACCGGAATGCGACATATACTGACAGTCCTCCTTCAGGCCTTCCCACAGCATTCTGACTTGCCTCAGGAAATGTGAGGCGGCCGGCGTAATCATCCCTCGGCCGCGAGCTGTCCACAGGCCGCCGCAATCTCCTGCCCACGCGTGTCGCGCACGGTGCACTCGACCCCCTGCTCCCGCACCCGCCGCACGAACTCCCGCTCCGCCGGTTTCGGCGACGCGTACCACTTGCCGCCCGGAGTCGGGTTCAACGGGATCAGGTTCACGTGCACCAGCCGCCCGAGCTGCTTGCGCAGCTTCTTGCCAAGCAGATCGGCACGCCAGCCCTGATCGTTGATGTCCCGGATCAACGCGTACTCGATCGAGACACGGCGGCCGGTCTTCGGCGATAAATTGCTAGAGGTTCGCCCGTCCCTACCGTTTACAAAGATCACTGGAGATGGCCTGACCAGGCAAAACGCCGGCGAGACAGCACTTGCCGCGACGTCGAATCCGCCGCAGTCACAACCGAGATGCAGGTCACACCCTCCATGTGACCGGCCCACACCAGACCGCATGTTAATCTGTGAACAGGAGCTGGGTTCGGCCCTACTGGCTCATAGCCAGAGGTTCCACAGTGGCAGGGAGATCCAGGTGCGAGTCCTGGCCGCCTTACGGGGCGCGTAGCTCAAGTAGCAGAGCCCCTCTTTTCCTTCCGGGAACGGGTCTACCGCAGCATCGCGGCAGACCCGTTCTTCGTTTTGCGGGCCAGGTCACGTTCGACGCGCGATCGCATTCAGGATGTCTTGCTCGTCGAGCCCCACGGCCGAGTAGTGGTGTCGCGCAAGCCCCTGCGCTCTCCTGGCCACATCAGACCGTTTCATCGCGTTCTTCGTTGAGGCGATCATGTCGTCGATGACCAGGTCGGCCCATTGCGCCTTCGGGATGGCTCCCAGAAGCATCCCGTTCGCTTCACGCGCCAGTCGCTTCGTCACGGCCAACGTAAGCACCAACTCGCCATGCCCGAAGGTGACTGGATCGCCAACCTGGAGGCCCCGGGGACTCGTGCCGGCAACCTTCTCCCAAGCAGCCTCGATTTGCGTAGTCCATGATCCCAACTTGTTGACCAGTGCACCACTGACCCGGCCACCCTCGTGAATGACGCAGTTTCGCATCACCCTGATCGTCGAGAGCTGGATCAGGCTGTCCGGGCTGAAGGCTCGTCCGGTCGCCGTCTCGATAAGGCCGTGTTGAGTCGCGAGCTTCGAGTCTCTCGCAGTATTCCTCGCGCACTTGCCGGCTACTTCGAGCAGTTCCAGACAGGTCTTGAGGAAATCCTCGTGCAGCGCGAGGGCGTAAGGAACGCTCATCGCACCTAGATGTGAGTCGGCATCAACCAGAATCGCGCGCGCCGCCTCGCTGGTAAGGTTGACGCGCTCGATGTGCTCGACTTGCGGAAAAACCTCAGGCAACAACCGCTGGGAACCCTCAGTGAGCTTCAGCATGTGGGCCGCCAGTTTTGCACCCGCGAGGAGTCCCATCATGGCGTTGTTGGCTTCGGCACGCGTCGCTTCGTACTGACGGTAGGCAGCGAACTCAACAACCGCTGTGTTTCGCAAACTTGCCTCTCAGGCTGCCGTCACTGACCGTACATGTCGTACATCGCCGCACGGTAGTCGTCCCGAGAATTGATCTTCTCGCGAAGTCCTGTGTCAGTTGCGTCGAGGTAGGTCGCGACACCCTCCATCGCCTCCTGGAACAGGCGCATGTGGACTCGCGGAAGCGCTCCGAGGGTAGGCGACCCATCCTTCGCAACCGGGTACCTGAAGTGCTCCGAAGTGGGGTCACAGGCCTGAAGCTGAAGCAGCAGACGCTCGACGTCGTCGATGGCGGCGGTGTCGTCCGGGTATACCTCGTTCAACAGCTTCCGCGCTTTGCGCCATAGCACTTCGAGCTTGTGCGTGCGAGGGAAGTCAACCTCTTCATCCTTGTAGCGTGTGCACTGGATGATCAGGTTTTTGAGTTGAAGCTCGATATGCTGGCGCCAGCACATCAGGAAGGGGTAGACGAGATAGTCCTGATCGCGTCCTGTCTCGGCCACTCGCGCGAGCATCAAGCCGGCTGCCTTCCGGTACCCCTCGATGTAGCCGATCCAAGCGTCGCGAGGCCAATCCATGCAGGCGACGAACCACCAATCATCACCGCCTGCAAGGAGATCAGCCTCAGAGTTCGGCCACGGGGGCGTCGGAAGCTCAAACCACTCGGTCACCGTAGAAGTGTGAGCCACAGATTGCACCGGGTCGATCGGTTTCCCAGGTGAACCTCAGCGGGTTCTAACCCTCGGCGGCGAGCTGGCCGCAGGCAGCGGCGATCTCCTGCCCACGCGTGTCACGCACGGTGCACTCGACACCCTGCTCCCGCACCCGCCGCACGAACTCCCGCTCCACCGGCCATGATCGCGTCGGCCACCGCACGGTCGGAGGCGCAATTGTGCCCGCCACCGAGAAGGTGGCCATAGATCCGGGACAGCGATGGCCTGTCGGGGTCTACTTGTTGCTCAAGACCTGAGGTCGCCGGGGTTGGCTAGGGTTTCGGCGTGAAGCGCACGTACTCGGAGAAGACCATCAAGATCCTGTTCGGGCGGGCGACCCGATGCGCGTACCCAACGTGTCCTGAGACTCTGATCTTTGAGGACCGCGGACATCTCACGGTTGTCGCTGAGATCGCGCACATCAGGTCGGGGTCGCCCGGCGGTCCGCGCCATGTGGTCGGCTATGAGTCGGTCAATTCCGAGGAGAACCTGCTTCTGTTGTGCGGCAAGCACCACAAGGCCGTCGATGACCACGAGTCGACCTACTCCGTCGAGGAGCTTCTCGATTGGAAAGCCCGCCAGGTCGCTGACGGCATGAACAGGGAGCTGTCCGACGACCAGCTTGCTCAGATCGCGCAGCACGTCGAGCGATCTCTCGCCGCCTTGGTCGAGGTGAAGCTTACAGTTCAACCGGTCGGCATGATCCACTTTGGACTGACGTGGATGACGATCCCGCTTTCGGGCCTGGCGACCACCACGGTCTCAGCCCCCGATGCGGAACGGTACTTGGGAGTGGAGGTCGTCAACGAAGGACTTGTTGCTGCCACGGTCGGGGCTGTCGGCATCGATTTCGATGTCGACGCATCGGCCTATCCGTGCTACCAGTTCCCGCGGGATGACTCGCTGTACTTTCCATCGCGGCGGCTTGAAGGAAAATCGAGCGCCGCGTGGCCGGCGCACATTCCCACCGTCGCAGGGGGAATCACGCAGATCATCAAGGAGCACGCCCGCGTGCCACGCCGTTTCCGTGCCTATGCTCTGCCCGAGGCGGGAGATCGCGTTGAAGGCGAATGGATGTCGGCGCTGACCCTGCCGATCTGGGAGCCGGGCATGACTCAGGAACGCCTCAACGCAATGTTGGCCACGGCAGCCGAAATTCGGCGGCGCGTTAGCCGCGGCGCGGGTGGTGCTTAGGTCGAGGTGACGCCGTAGCGTCCCGTCAGAGCGACGAACGGTGCGACGAGCTGGTGTGGACTGTTGGGCAACAGCAAGGTGACTCGTTGGCGTGCTCGCGTCAGCACTACGTACAGCAGCCTGCTCGCACTCTCGAATGGCTCGGACTCGTTGCCGTAATAGTCGTTGGTACGGAAGACGGCCACGATGGCGTCGGACTCGCGTCCTTTGGTCTGATGGAGATTCATCACCTGGACGGCAGCCTGGTCGCCAGCGTCGACGTCGGTGAAGGACTCCATCCGCATCGTCTCGACTTGGCGACTGACGGCATCGAGCACGTGACCGGACACGGCCATCAGCCGGATCACTTCGGCGGCGGCTCGACGCCACTGCCGATGGCCGCGGTTGAGTCCCAGCGCCGGCCAGCCGGTGGCCGCGATGTGAGCGGCGGCGTCAAGGTCAGGCGCGTCCGATAGCGCGACACGGAGTTCGTCCAGCCTGGTAGCAAGCAGACCTTCGGCTTGTCCTCTGCCGATAATGAACGCCAAGTCTGGGGCGTACTTGCTCCGGACGGTAGAGGTGTAGAAGACGGCCATCCGCACCAAAACGTAGTCCCAAGCGGTGGTGCCGGCGGCGAACTGCATCATCATCATGAAGGTGCTGAGCGCTTCTCCGTAGCTCTCGGAGAGGCCAACAGCGACGTGGTCGACTCCTCGTTCGGTGAGTGCGGCGGACATGGCGGCCGTGGGTTCGTTGCCGTGCAAGAAGATTCCGAATGTGCTTGCTCCTCGCTCGCGACTCTCGTCGATCGCAGCGCATACCTCATCGGTCGCAGGATGGGTGTCGACTCCGGTCACGACGCGAAGTCTTCCGTTGGCAAGGGCTTCAGCAAGGGACGGATGGGTGAAGTTTCGCTGGCGCACTGCCTCGGCCACGGTGGGCAACAGCTGAGTTGGATCACGATACGAGCCGAGCGGCAAAGGAATCTGCATGGCGTCTGGCCGTGCGACCGCCGCGGCGAGCCTTTCAGGGCCGACGCCCCTTCGACCGGGGATCTTGTCGTAGATCATCTGGTTGGGATCGCCGAGGAGCAGCAGCCGGTTGCCAACCTCCGTAAGGCGTTCGAGCAAGGTCCACTGTTCGCTGTCGGTGTCCTGGAACTCGTCGCAGACCACAAGGGACCACCGGCGTTGCGCGAGCGGGCCGATGTGCGGCAGGCGCAAGATCTTGAGAGCTTCGGGAAGCAAGTCGTTGTAGGACAAGACAGTGGGGTCTTCTTGGAACAGTTTGCTTTCCGCTTCGCCACGCAGCGTGGGGCGTTCGCTGTGGCCGACATAGCGACCGAAGTCGCATACCAGTTGCCACGCCAGCCCATGAAACGTCAGCACGTCCACCCGGTCGGCGACGTCACGGAGGATTCCCTTGCTGCGCCCGAGGATTTGTGTCACCGCAGTTCGGCTGAAAGTCAAGAACAGCGCACGATCACGAGCGACGCCAGCGGGAGCGTCCGCGTCTCGTCGGAGCAGGTGTGTGCGGGCCGCCGCCGCGGCGGTGACGGTCTTGCCGGTACCGGCGCCTCCGAGGACGAGAAGTGTCGGTGCCTCGCTGTCGCGGACGTCGCGTTGCTTGCCGATGGGGCGGAACCGGTGCGTCGTGGTCATGCGGTCAACGTCACCGGCCCGGTGACCGTCCCTCTCGCGAGTTCCACCGCCTGGTCAAGGAATCGGATAGCGACTTTGGGCGCCTTTCCGGACAGCAGATACACGTACTGAGCGTGCACTCCGGACTTGTGCAGAGCCTTCGCGAGGCGCTTCTCCAGGTCTCGGTCATTGAGCTGGTCCATGCCAGCCAAGCCGAGCTGCCACTGTTCGTCCAGTTCTGTGAACGCGTCGAGCAGGCTCTGCCGTGGGATTCCGTGCACGAGCGCCATCTCGATGGCGAATCGTTCGGGCAGTCGAATGACGTCATCGGCGACCTGCTGCGCGTCGGTGAAGGAGATGTCCGCGCCTTGGCCGGGCTTGTCGAAGTCGAGGCCGGCGATCACCCGGAAGCCGAGCTGGCGCGCCAGCCTGCAGATCTTGACGATCTCGGTGTGTCCTTCGCTTTCAACGAACCGGACTCCGTACGCTGCAGGCGACGGCTTGCCGGCGCGCCGTTGGCTGATGGCGGTCAGGGCTGCGACGTCGTGACGGCCTTCGAACACGACGATCGCTCGGCTGCTCATGGCGGGGAGCAACTGCAGGTGGAGTTGCCGCACCACGCCGAGTTCGCGTTTGTCGGACGGCGGCACCATCTGGTGAGCGGTACGTTCGCTCGTTCGCAGCGACAGCCGCACCATCTCCTCGGGACGAAACGCGCGTGCTGCTTCCGGACGCCGAGTTGACATCCACAGTTGATCGCACGCGGTTCGCAGTTCGCGTGCCAGATGTTCGGCGGCACCGGCGTCGAGTTGGTCGCCGAAGTCATCGCACACGACGACCGCGCCTGCCTGGGAGGCGACCACGAGGGCTTCCGCCGCCGCCAGCACCGCAGAGGTCGTGGACCCGTGGCGGCGGAGGGGCAGCGCTTCCGGGGATCCGAGCCGCAACGCTGGCTGGAGCGCTCGAAGGAGCCCTGCCACCGAGCCGCCCTCGGCGCGGAAGTTGACGATGTCCGCAATCGCGGTGTCGGCGTCGATGTCGAGTGTGCCCCGGACGGGCTCGAAGACGTCGTCCAGCACGGCGCTGACTGCCTCGGTCGCGCTGAGCCCGTCGGTGGCGCTGTCGACCGCCGAGGAGAGCGCCTGCAGCGCGGTGGCCAGGTCGTCGCCGCCCAAGTTCAGCAGCTCACGGAAGGCGCTGCCAGGTCGCAGGGTCAAGGGATGGCCGGGCATCAGGACGATGAACGGCAGCATGCTCCGGTCGGGACGGCGGGCCCGGTCGTAGTTCTCGTCGTCGGGATCCGACGTTTTCGGATAGTCCACCCAGTGCTCGCCCACGCCCTCTTCGGGGTTCCAACGCAGCCGGTAGCACAGTCGCAACACCAGCTCGTGGCGCTCTTCGTCCAGGTCCTCGGCTGCGGATGCTTCGACAAGCACGTCGTCTTCGGCATCCCACAGTTCGAGCCGACGGAAGAAGTGCTGTTCGAGTACCTCGCCGAGGTCGGAGAGCACGACCTCGATCTCGGCGGAGCGGATGTCGATCTCGGTGTCGCCGTCGGCAGGTTCTTCCTCGGCATCGGTGGTGTCCGCCTCGACCTCGGCGCCAGGATCACTGTCGTCGGGCGCAGCGAGGTACACGTCGAACTCGTTGGGTGGGGTTCGTGTCGAGTCCGGGTCAAGTACCCGACGAAGCGCCTCGATGAGGTCGCTTCTGCCCGCTCGGGGTTCGCCGACGACCAGGGCGTGTTGTCCTGCTCGCAACTCCAGTTCTCGCCAACCTCGGAACGACGAGATACGCAACTGCCGAACACGCATACCGCAGGCTAGTTGCCCGCCGCGAGGCTGGGACGTGCAAGTACACGTTCGGGTGGTGTCATGTAACAGCAACCGCTGGCCACTCTCGTCCGACACACTGTGGCCACGCCGGGCGGACCCAGTGGGCCGAGGAGACGGGCACGTCGGAAGCCTGGCGGAGCGCTCACTGATCCGTAAGCTGTGGCGGTGGAGACCAAGCAGGTACGCGCGGGCCGGGACACGATCCTGGGGTATGTGGAGCGCGCGAGCCCGGTCGACATCCTCGCCGAGCTGATCTGGAACGCCCTCGACGCGGAGGCGATGAACGTCGAGACGACGGTCGCCATCGGTGGCCTCGACGGGCCCGAGGAGATCGTTGTCTGGGACGACGGGCACGGGATGCCCCATGACCAAGTTTCGGACTTCTTTCTGACCCACGGCGAGTCGTGGAAACGGACCGGTCGGTTCTCCCCGAACATCAACCGACCGCTGCATGGCCAGCTCGGTCGTGGCCGCTTCCTCGCCTACGGCATCGCGGAGCGCGTCGAGTGGCGGTCGGTGTCGGCCGATGGCGACACCTTCAGCGAGACGGTGATCCACGGAAACCGCAGCGCGCCGAACGAATTCACGTTCGACGGCCCGCGGCCAACCAGCGGCCCGACCGGCACGACCGTTCGCATGGAAGCCCGGCAGACTTCGCGGGTCGCGAGCTTGGTCGACGGAGAGATCCAGCTGCCCTTGACCGCGCGGTTGGCGGCGTCCCTGCTGGCGCTCCCCGAGGTCAAGGTGCAGTACTGCGGCCATCACCTCAACCCGCAGACCCACATCACGCACGACGTCGATCTCGACCTGGACCTCGATCCGGCAACGCTGCACGGAAAGGGTCGCCCTCGACTGCGGGTTGTCGAGTGGTCGGCCGACATGCGGTCCAAGACCCTGTATCTGTGTGACGAACGCGGTGGAGTTGTCACCGAACACAAGCTCGGCCGCATGCCGCCGGCACCGATCCACTGGACCGCCTACCTGCAGTGGGAAGGGTTCCGCGACCCCGACCTGATGGGCCCGGCAGACCTTCACGTACCCGATATCCGGCACGGTGAGTTGCTCGCGGTCGCGCAACGCGCGCTCGCTGACTACCTGAACCGCCGGTTGGACGAGCAGAAGGGCAGCATCCTCGCTGAGTGGAAGGCCGAAGGGGTGTACCCCTACCACGGAGAGCCGCGCAGCGCCGCCGAGGAGGTGGAGCGGGAGATCTTCGACATCGTCGCGGTGGTGGCCAGCCCAGCCATCGGTCGGGACGTCAAGCAGAAGAAGCTGTCCCTGCGGCTGCTCCAGGAGGCCACCCGTGCCGAGCCCACGCGCACGAACCGCATCCTGAACGCGGTGCTCGACCTGAGCGACGACGAACAGGAAGTCCTGTTCGACCTGCTGGAACGCACCAAACTGACCTCAATCGTCCGGGCCTCGCAGACGATCGCGGACCGCTCCGACTTCCTGCACGGGCTGCGCGGGCTGCTGTACGCCGACGAGACCAAGACCGTGTTCCGCGAGGTCGACCAGCTCCACCCGATGCTGGTGAACGAGCCGTGGGTCTTCGGCGACGAGTGGAGCCTGGCGCTCTCGGAGACCGGGCTGACCCGCGTCGTGCGCACACTGATCACCGAACGCGGCGACGTGGAGTTCGCCTCGAACCCGGTGAAGCTGCCGTCCGGCAAGCGGGGGCGGGTGGACATGGTGTTCTCCCGTGCCCTGCCCGAGAGCGAGCGCACCCGGCACCTGGTCGTCGAGCTCAAGCGCCCGATGCGACTCACCATGACCGAGTTCGGGCAGGTCAACAACTACGCGTCCGCCATCACGGCCCATCCGGAGGTCGTGGGCGCGCCGCACGACTGGGACTTCTGGCTGGTCGGTACCGAGGTCGACGACGCGGTCCGCAACCTGTACAGCGACCCCGCACGACCTGGCCTGACCACCAACAATCCCCGCTACCGGATCTGGGTCGTGACCTGGGGACAACTGCTTGATCAGGCTGACCGGAGGGTGCAGGCGTTCCGCTCGGCGCTGGAACTGGTCTCCACGGACCAGACCAGCCGCGCCTACCTCCATCGCAAGCACGCGGAGTTCATCCCAGCGCTGTCCTCTGCCGACGAGGCCGAATGACGTTCCGCCGTGTTCCGGGGCCTGCCGGCAAGCCGACGCGCCGGACGATTTTCGCGTGTCCTCAGCGGACACCGACTGTATTCTGTGCGGCTCGCGCCAGACCGGTCCTCTGCGAGCAGGACGTCGACGGCGAGGTACGGGGCCGATGCAGTCACCTACGCGAGACAAGATCCGAAACGCTGTTGCCGCGTTGCTCGTTGCCGCGCTGCGTGACCTGGCGGAACGCGACGGCGCCCCACGGGTTGGCGCGATGGCGGACCTGCGGAACTGGTGGAGATATGGCCAAGAGTCCTTCGTCGCACTGCGGCCCAATGCCTGGCACATGCCCGAGTGGGTCACCGTCGTCGGCTGGCTGAGCACCTTCGCCGAGATGACCGCCGTTCGCGAGGCGATCGACGCGGATCCCGTCCTGGGCACTCGTCTCGACACCATGGTCGGCACCGAGTTCTCGCTGAATCAGCGACCGCTCGACTGGCTCTTGGTGGAGCACCTGCTCGAACCCATGATCATCGCCAGCTGCTCGTACGAGTTCGACGAGGCGGCGTTCGAGTTCCAGTTCAACCGACTGGATGCTGGCCTGCGGTCCGACACCATTCGCTTCGTCGAGTTCGTCCCGCTCAACGGCTTCACGTCGAGCATGACCGACATCGCCTTGGCCGATGGTGTGGTCCTGCGCCCGATGACTGACCGCCAGGTCAGCCGGGCCATCCAGGTCCTGGCGGTACCGGCGGAGTTCAGCAGCGGCCCCAACAGCGTGCAGGTCTCCCGGTTTCACCAGTGGGCCGTGATGCGGGAGCAGGGCTACCCGGTCCTGTCGTACAAACAGGGGATGCCCGAGCAGCCACAAGCTCCCGACTTCCCGAAGCTGGAGGAACCGGCACAGCGGCTGGTCACTTCCCTGCGGATCGTGTGCGGTGGCTCTGTTGTGGCCACGCGTCCGATCCATGCCCAGCACGACGACGACTTCCCACCGACGGTGGACGGAAGCGCTGCCCTGCTGGCCGTGGTCGCGGCCGACATCAGCCGGCCGACCCAGGTGCTCACCGACGAGCAGGTCGAGGCTGTCCGCGAGGTGTACGAGATGCTCGGGAACCGAGTGGTTCGAGAGGACCGGTCGTTGCAAGTGGCGTTACGTCGATTCGTGTTCGCCGGTTCCAAGGCCCAGCCAGAGGACCGGCTCATCGACCTCGTCATCTGCTGCGAAGCCCTGTTCCTCAAGCGACACGGGACCGAGGGGCCGCAGAAAGGCGCGCCCGCGGCTGCGAACGCTGCGCGGTTGCTGGCAGACGACCCGCTGCTGAACGTCGGGCGCAAGCAGGTAGAGCGGTTCGTCAAGGCTGCCTACTGGTTGCGGAACGCGGAAGTTCACGGCGACCACCCTGTCCGCCGATCGATGACACTCCTCTGTGGAGCAACCACCGAAGACCTCGCCCGGTTCGTTGAGGACCTTGGGCTCGTGGTCGGCCGGGCTCTTCACCTGGTGCTGAGCGAGCTGTCACACCCACCCGCGGCTGCCGGCGTGGTCGGATGACGATGCAACCGCCGGGATTGCTCGGCGCCGCAGGCCCGGCGCAGTTCGAGTTCCTGATCCATTTCTGCGGGCGGCCAAGCTCCGCAGCCATAACGCCGACAGTGCCCCAGACGATCCGGGACCTACAGCCGTGGCAGCGGCTGCACAACATCCTGTGGGAAGGTCAAATCCGAGGCTTCGCGCCGTTCGGCTCCGACTCGCCGATGGTGTGTCTCTCGGAAAGCCCGCTGGACCATCTGCGCTGGCTGCTGTCGCATCGTCAGTGGCCGCCGTGGGGCCTGCTTCTGCAACGGCAGACCGTGTACGACCTCGGCGGCGGGCCCGTCTGGTACGCCCGCACCGAGCAGCTGGCGACGCTACCGGCGGAGCTGCGCGGCTGGGCCGTACGGTTCGAGGCCGGGGCCAACCGATCGGACTGGCTGCACGAGCGCGAGTGGCGTATCCCCGTGCCACCCGACAACCCCGCCCTACAGCTTCCCTCCAACGCTGTTCCTGTGATCCTCGTCGGCGACCCGCAGTGGCAGCCCACTGCGCTGGTCCGGCGCACCGTCTTCGTCGATCATCACGGCATGTCGGCAGCTCCCGGACAGCCCGGTCATCCGCAAATTGTCGACGTACCTGAACTGCCGTACCTGTGGACTGCCGCCGTAGAACGCTGGTACTGGGATCCGGCGAACCAACAGATCTGGCAGATTCCTCGCTAGCTGCCCCGCATCGACAACCGCGGCGAAAGACCAGCAAGGAACGGCCGTTCCAGGCCACTACACGATCGGTTCATGCAGCCATGATGGTTGCCTCCTCCATTTCGTTCACCACATCACCCATGGCTCGCTGGACGGCGACCTGCTCCTCGAACTCGGACCGGACGATCTTGACGAGCTGACGGGCCCGAGTGGCCCCTACCCTGAGCCGGACGCGCAACGTGTCAGCGGATATCGGCTTCTGGTGAGCCGCACGGTGAGCCGCGTCTTCTCGCCGGGCCTGAGCCAAGAGAGCCTCCGGCGTGCGCCCAACGACTGCTCGCTCCTCACCTTGCTGCGGGATGTCCACTTCGAGTTCGGGCCCCGTCTCCGGCGCGCCATCATCCAAGTCCGCATCGACAGCTGGCTCAGGCCGATCGACTTCGCGTACGACCGGCACACGACTCGTGGCGCCAATCGCTTGCAAGAGGCCAGGGCCGACCTCTGACCAACCGATCAACAGGAGCGGCCCTACCGCGTCGAACGCCGCCTTACCAAACTCGCCCGCGACCAGAGGCTCTGCCACATTCAGCGCGAGCGTGACCACGCTCGCGAAGATCAGCAGTCGGCGAGCAGGCCGCAGCACCTCCGGCGAAGCACCGGTGAGCGCCAGATGCCGCGTGCCGAGCAACAGCCCAACGATTGAAAGATCAACCGCAGGAGCCACGAGCGGTGCGACCCAGGCGGGCACGCCAAGCCGGAGCGCCAGATTGAGGACGTTGCCGAAGCCAAACAGGAAGGTGAGGGCGACGACGACGCCCATGATCACAGTGACGGTGCGGACAACTGTTGCCGGATCGGTCGCATGCTGAGTCACTCCGCCATTGGGCGGAAGCCAAGCCTCGCCTGAACGTGCGGTTTCTGTAGCGTCGCTCATTGGGTCCTCGCCCTCCTTACAGGGTGGGGGTCAAGGCCCCGCCGTGGGTGGTGACGCACCCGGCGGGGCCGCCTTCACAACGGCAGGTCTGGCCGGGCACGTCGCGCAGCACGACGTGTTCGAGCTGAACTAGTACGGAGCGTGATCTCGGAGGCCCTGCAGAGCGGTCCGCCGCAAGGCGTCCACCGCCTGAACACGGCTCGACACAGAGGAGACCGCCAGATCACGCGCGACTCCCCGGCATCGGCTCGTCGTCACCGGCAAGCTGAGCCGAGACCGGCCCGCTACTCCGATCGAGCGATACGCGGTGCTCAACGACCAACCGCCCCCTCAAGAAACCCCTGGTCGGAGCTGTTCCCATCTGCTGTGTGCCCTGCCGGGGGCACCGATTTGATCAAGCGTTTCTGCAGGTCAGGATAGTTGAGCCCGGTAGCGATGGGTTGCTACCGGGCTCATTTGTTGCTGGATGAGGTGCGCAGGTTCGTGCCGTCCAGGTCTGCCGATCAGCGGCAGCGCTGAGGAAGAGCAGCACCCAGTCACGATTCGAGGAACGCCAGAGCTTCGGCGACGAACTCGTCGTGGTACTGGAAGATGCCGCCGTGTCCGGCGTCGGGGTAGAGCGTGAGGTGGGCGTGGGGCAGGCGCCGGGCCAGGTCTGCCGAGTTGCTGCTCGGCACCATCCTGTCGTGGTCACCGTTGGCCACCAGGACCGGCTGCTGGATGACTGACAGGTCGGAGGGCTGCTGCCGGCCCCAGTCGTGGATGGCCTTGAGCTGGTTGCGGAACGCCGTGACGGAGATCGGCTTGTCGCGGTTGTCCGTTCGTTCCTTCAGCCGGTTCACGAACTGTCTGGCCGTCGCCTGGCCGTTGGCCGTCCGGGTGAAGAAGAGGTACTCCTTGGGATCCTTGAAGGTCAACGCGGCTTTCAGGCTGTCGAGCAGAGTGACCGGCGTGACCTTGTCGATGCCCTCGCCGCCGGCCGGCCCCGTGCCCGCGAGGATCATCCTGCGGACCAGCCGCGGTTCCTCCTCAGCGATCACCTGCGCGACGAAGCCGCCCAACGAGAATCCGAGGAGGTCGATCCGGTCGTGGCCAAGTGCTCGGATGAAGGCGACGGCGTCGTGTGCCATCGCGGCCACCGAGCGTGGTGCCCTGCCCTGTGAAGCGCCGACTCCGCGGTTGTCGAAGGTGATCACCCGGCGCCTCGCCGCGATGCCGTCGACGACACGGGGATCCCAGTTGTCCAGCACCGCGGCCAGGTGGTTGAGGAAGATCACCGGCGTGCCGCCGTCCGGACCGAGTTCCCGGTAGGCGAACGTCGCTCCGCCGATGTCGATGGCCTTGGTCGGGGCGTCCTTGTAAGCGGTGATCACGGTCATGACAGTCTCCTCAGGGTTCTACTTGACCTTGACGACGACCTTGCCCCTGGCGCGTCCTGTTTGGACGTACGCCATGGCTTCGTTGGTCGACTCGAAGGGAAAGATCCGGTCCAGGACCGGTGTGATGATCGCGGCGTCGATGAGCGAGGTGATCTCGCTCAGTTGCTTCCCGCTGGCTCGCATGAACAGGAACGAGTAGCTGACCTGGCGACGTCGGGCGGCTTTCCTGATCCGATGACTCAGAACGCGCGTGATCGGCCGCAGGATCCAGGGCTTGCCGATCTCCCCGGCGAAGGCGGGGTCCGGCGGGCCGGAGATCGAGATGAGCTTGCCACCGGGCTTCAGCACGCGCAGGGACTTCTTGAGCGTCTCGTTGTCGAGGCTGTTCAGCACCACGTCGTAGTCGTGCAGCACGGTTTCGAAGTCGTCCTTGCGATAGTCGATCACGACGTCGGCGCCGAGCCGCTTGACCAGATCGACGTTGGCCGCGCTGGTCGTCGTGGCCACCGTGGCGCCCAGGTGTTTCGCCAGCTGGATCGCGAACGTGCCGACGCCGCCGGCACCGGCGTGGATGAAGACCTTCTGCCCCTTGCGCAGGCCGGCGATCTCGACCAGCGCCTGCCAGGCGGTCAGGCCGACCAGCGGGACGGCGGCCGCCTCCTCCATCGTGAGTCGCTTCGGCTTCAACGCCAGGTCGTCCTCGTTGACGGAGATGAGCTCCGCGAAGGTGCCGATCCGGTCCTTGTCCGGTCGTGCGTAGACCTCGTCACCGGGCTTGAACTTCCGCACCCCGGCACCGATCCGGATCACGACACCGGCAACGTCGTTTCCCAGGACGAACGGCGGGCGGTAGGGCAGGACGAGCTTGAACTCCCCGTCCCTGATCTTGGCGTCCAGGGCGTTGACGCCTGCGGCGTGGATCTGGACCAGCACGTCGTGCTCACCCACCTCCGGCTCCGGCACGTCACCGGCCCGCAGGGTGTTGCCGCTCTTCCCGTAGCGATCGACGATGAACGCCCGCATGTCAGCCCGCCATCCGGTTGAGCTTGCGGACGCCGTTGGCGCCGACTCCGGCGTTGTTCACCAGGACGTCGGGGCGCCCGAAACGTTCGAGCACCTGGCCCACGACGGCGCTGACCGACTCGTCGCCGGCTACAGGCGGTGCTGTTGTCATCGTGGCCTCCAGCCATTGGATTACGATCGTACGACCATAAGATGAGACAGGGGTCCAGGGCAAGAGAACCAACGGATTTAGATTATGATCGTACTAACATTGGGCGGGCAGCGGAGGAGCACATGGCGCGATACGGCAAAGAGCACAAGCTGGCGACGAGACAGCGGATCATCGAGACCGCGGGCCGCCGGTTCAAGCGCAGCGGCATCGACGGCTCCGGGGTCGCCACGCTCATGGCGGACGCGGGACTGACCAACGGCGCCTTCTACGCGCACTTCGAGTCCAAGGAGGACCTGGTCGCCACCGCGGTCTCCGACCAGCTGCGCGACCAGCGCGAGCAACTCGCGGCCGTCGCACCCGGCCGCGCCGGAGTGGAGCAGATCGTCCGCGCGTACCTCTCCCCCGAGCACCGCGACCATCCAGAGGAAGGCTGCCCGTCCGCGGCCCTGCTCGACGAGATCAGCCGGTGCGGGGACCCGACCAGACAGGCCTACACCGACAGCATGCTCGCGATCATCGACGACTTCGCCGCCCGCCTCGCACCATCTGATCCGCAGTCGGCTCACACCGCGGTTCTCAGCGTCTACGCCCTGATGGTCGGCACGTTGCAGCTGTCACGTGCTCTGACCGACCGGCAACTCGCCGACGACCTCCTGGAGCAGGGCATCCGCAACGCGCTGGCGGTACTCGACGGCGGAAGTGCCGCCTCCAAGAACTGACGTGGTCACGTGGCCGCGTCCCGGACTTCGAGCGGCGACGAGATCGAAGCGGTCGCGTCGCACCGGCCACGGCCGGAGAAGGGAAGCGCGGCCTCCGGAGCGTCCCAACGCCGCTGTGGTGGGCACTGCTGTCCCGTTGGACTGGTCAGCATCGGAGGGCAACGGTTCAGCGTGCCGGATGGCGTAGCGGCGCGCCGGCGTCGTACAGGTGGCGGAGTACCTGGGCGTAGGAGCGGCGCAGGGTGGTTTTGCTGTAGGGGATGCCGTGCCGGAGACAGAAGCTCTCGACGACGGGTTGTGCGCGCCGCAGGTTGGGGCGGGGCATGTGCGGGTAGAGGTGGTGTTCGATCTGGTGGTTGAGGCCTCCGAGCAGGGCGTCGACCCAGCGGCCGCCGGTGACGTTGCGGGAGGTGAGCACCTGCTTGTGGAGGTGGTCGAGGCGCTGACCGTTGGCGATGATCGGCATTCCCTTGTGGTTCGGCGCGAACGAGCAGCCCAGGTAGACGCCCATCAGGCCTTGGTGCACGGCGATGAACAGGACTGCCTTCGCAGGTGACAGCACGAGGAACACCGCCGCCAGGTAGGCGATCATCGGCAGGATCTGGAGTGCGGCTTCGCGCCACGGGTTGCGCAGTTCGTTGCGGCACAACGCGACGAGGCCGGAGATGCGCAGCACGGCGGCTTCCGCCAGCAGCAGCGGGAAGAACAGGAACGCCTGGTGCTTGGTGATCCAGCTGTACAGGCCGCGTTTCCGGGTGGCCTGTGCGCGGCTGAACGCGAGCGCGTGGATCTCGATGTCCGGGTCGTGGTCCTCGTGGTTGGGGTTGGCGTGGTGGCGGTTGTGCTTGGCCACCCACCACTGGTAGCTGATGCCGGTGAGGCCGCCGTGCAGGTGCCCCACGACATCGTTGTGGCGATGGCTGGCGAAGATCTGCCGATGCCCGGCGTCGTGCCCGATGAAGGCCAGCTGAGTCGAGGCGACGGCCAGGACGGCTGCCGTGACCAGTTGCCACCAGGAGTCGCCCAGCATCGCGAACGTCACGGTGATCGCGCCGAGCAGCAGCGCATTGGCGGTCATCCGCAGCAGGTAGTAGCCGCGTCGCCGATCCAGCAGGCCGGCGGCCTTGAGTTCCGTGGTGAGGCGGGCGAAGTCACTGCCGCGAGCTGGGCCATCTGTGTTCGTGAGGGTGTCGTGCGTTGAGGTCATGTAGCTGCTCCGGGTGCATAGCCGCGATGAGCGGTCGTGGGGGTTCACTTCTCGGCTTCGGTGTCCAGGCCGGGTTCGTCCGGTCCGGACTCCTCGGGTTGGCTGGTGTGCACGTCGCCAGGTGTCACATGTTCGTCCGCTTCGCTGCGCAGGGAGCGGATCGCGGAGTTGAGCACCGCCAGCAGGGGAACGGCGAGCAGTGCGCCCGCGATGCCCGCGACGAGCAGGCCGGCCGCGATGGCCAGCACCACCGCGAGCGGGTGCAGCTTCACCGCGCGGCCGAGCAGGAACGGTTGCAGGATGTGGCTTTCCAGCTGGTTCACCGCGATGACGATGATCAGGACGATCACCGCGGTCAGGGGACCGTTCGCGACGAGTGCGATGAGGACGGCGACGGCACCGGCCACCGCCGCACCGAAGATCGGAACGAATGCGCAGATGAACACCAGCGCCGCGAGCGGAACCGCCAGGGGCACGCGCAGCACGGCCAGTCCGATGCCGATGCCGATCGCGTCGACCACCGCGACCGCTCCGGTGGCGCGGACGTAACTCACCAGTGCGGCGAGGCTGCGCCGGCCTGCGACGTCGACCCGCCTGCGCGGTCCGTCGGGAACGACGCGGATGAGGAACTGCCAGATCCGGGGACCGTCGTAGAGGAGGAACGCGAGCGCGAACAGCACCAGCAGCATCTCGGCGAGGGTCTCACCGACTGTCGCGGCGGTGGTGATGGCGCCCGTCGTGATGCCGGACTGGTTGTCCTGCAGGGTTTTCACGATCCGATCGACGAAGTCGCGCAGCTGCGTCTCGCTCAGCCGCAGCGGGCCGTTGACGAGCCAGCCGGAGATCGTGTCGATGCCGCGGGCCAGTTGCGCTGCCAGGTCCGGCACGCCGTTGACGAAGGTCACCACGACGAAGGTCAGCATCCCGCCGAGCAGGAGCAGTCCGCCGACCAGCACGAGCGCGGTGGCGAGACCTCTGCGAACCCGGTGCGCCATCAGGAAATCGACGGCCGGTGCGAGCAAGGCGGCCAGCAGCAGCGCGATCGCGAGCGGCACGACCAGTGCGGCCAGCCTGCTGAAGATGACACCGACGACGTAAAGAGCCGCGACGACGACGAGAAAGCGCCAGCTCACCGCCGCGCTGACTCTCAGCACCGCGGGAATCGGACTCCGGTCAGGCGGCACGTCACCGTGGTCGGTGCTCACCAACGTCCGCACCTCCAGGGTCGGTTTCCGACGCCGGGGTCCGGGGTCATCGGTGAGTTGGCAGGGTCTGCCCGCCTCTGCTCGGAGTTCCCTGCCACGCCGGTCGCAAACCGGCTGGGCCGCTGGGCGTTCGAAGGTTGAGGTCCGCCTCGCACGAGGGTTGCTCATCCCGGTCAAGACCGGGCCGAACCCAGGCGGCAGGCGCTCACGAGTGCTCAGTCCGTTGCTCGATCAACGCACTCGCTCGGGGATGTGGTCCAGCGCGCCCAGCACGCGCACGGCGAGAGCCCGTGCGGAGGTGGCGCTGAGTTCGGAATGCTCCGTCAGGGTGTCCTGAACCAGCTTGAGCCTGCGCTCGTACAGGGACATGAAGGTCGATGCTGTCATCTCTTCCACTCTCTCGACTGTGCTGCTTGGGGATGAAGGGCGTTCGAGGAGAACAAGTGCTCACCGGCGTCGGCGGCCCATGGCGCGCTGGATTCGTGAGGGACCGGCGTCAGGCCGGTCTCGACCGAAAACGACCGCTCAGGTGCGAGATGTTCTCGACAAATCAATCCTACGCCTCTTCGTCCGAGATCGACTGAAATACCTCAAATTACTTTTGTCGCCGACCGCACACCCAGCACCAGGTCGAACGTGATGACGCCGCACTGTTCCGCGACCTCAACGGATTCTCACGCAAATTTCAGGTAATAGCTCACACTCCGGCCTATGGTGTGCGGAGCGGGCTATTTCGACGACTTCAGCCCTACGCCTGAGACCAGCTTCCGTCGCCCCTTGGCAGGCGGTTCACCTTGGTCATGAGGAGAGATTTCAGTGAGCACCGTCAGCGACAACGCATGAACACCACTCCCGAAGATGCTTCAGTGATCGCACAGCGACTACACCTCGCCGCCGGCTTCCACGCGTCCGAACGCGACTGGGTCGTGGACCGCCTGGCCGCGCTCGGCTCTCGTCTGCGGTCATATCGCGACGACGAAATCGACCTGGAGATCAGCCTCAAGGACCGCGAGGGTGCCGAGCAACACGTCGTCCTGCAGTGCTGGATCAGCCGCGACCATCGCTTGCACCTCGTCGCCACCTCGTCGCAGCGACGCCTCCCCGCGGCGCTGAACGAGGTCCGCGATGAACTGATCCGTCAGGTCGGCGAGACCAAGACCCGCACCGAGCCACGCAGCAACCGTGCGTTGCGCTCCGTCCCGACACCGCCCGAACTCGGCTGATTCAGCGGCACAGGCGCCGATCGCTACCGCAACGGCCACCTGCGCACCCGGCCATTACTCCACAATGGACAGAGAGGTCGGGTGTGCCGGTGGGTCGCGGCGTCGTCACCCGAGAACCGAAGGGAAGCCCGCCGACCGTGCCGAGCATGCCGGTGACAAGTAGCGTGGGGTCATCACTCGACCAGCAGGCGAAGAACAACCCGTGACGGCTCCGGCGCGGGTCAGCGGGAGGATCCGGGCGGGCGCCGCCGTGATGTCGGCCGTTCTCGTGCTGCTCGCGGCCGCGTTGGTGGTGCTGTTCGGTATCTCGGACGCAGGTGCGGCACTCCTGGGTGTTCTCGGGTGGCTGGTCGCACTGGCGGCGCGGCTGCCGGCGCTCGCCTCAGCGGGCAGGCTGCACGACCCCGACCGCAGCCGCACCATCCTCGCGGCAACCTCAGCGGTCACGGACGAAGTCGCCCGGCTCGCACTTGTGCTGGTCGTCGCCGGCGGATACATCCCCGCGCTCTGGGCGGGCTTCGGCTGGGCGCTGGCAGAGCTCGTCTTCGTCCTGGCCGCACACCTGGCACGGTTCAGCCGGCCCGTTGGACGCCGAGCGGCGGAACAACTGAGGTCAGAGGGCGGGTTCGTCAGCACGCATCCCGCGCACGGCGGCGTCCGCGGCATCACGACGACCGCATTCCACCTCGGCGCCTCCCTGCTCCTGGCCACGGGGTCGTGGTGGGTGCTGGTCACCGCCTCCGCGCATGTCGCGGTGAACCTGGCGTTCGCCCGGGGAGCCCGGCGACGGCTGGTGGCGGTCCAGGTGTTCGGCGCAGTGGTGAGCGCGGCCTTGCTGGCCGCCGGACTGATCGCTTCCGACTTGCGTTGAGCCTCAGGCACGACACACAGCCATCTCCCTCGAATTGGTCCTTTGTGGACTCTCACCCCGCTTGGCCGGGAACGGCTGTGGCGGCATCTTCGAACCCGTCCTGCGGCTGGAGCAGCGTAGGATGGAGTTGTCGAAGGCATGTCGTAGCACCGGCGGTCAAGCCGGTGTCGCCTTGGACGCATCAGAAGACCCGGCTGGTTCAGCCGGAGGCGGGAGCGCCGAGATGATCTCGGATCCGCTCTGCACCACTGACACATTGCTCGTGCAACACGGTCTGAGGTTGCCCCTGAAACCGGATGCGATGTCCGACAGACACTTCGCCGGGAGCTGGCGACCACTGTCGACCGACCCGGTCATCGATGTTCCAGCGCTTGTCGCTCCGGCCAAGCGACCGTGGTGATACTCCAGTAGGCCTTGAGACCAGAACTTCGGAGGCAAGGACGAACAGTTCACCGGCAGGAAACCCGCGCAACCGGTACCTACGGTTACGTAGGCGTAGGTTGGGTCTCGTTCAAGCCTGCGTGCCGGCGGCTGCCGGCGCGGTCGAGATCGACCTGTGGGAGCAGCGCATGACGACGACCGAACGGCTGACCGAGTGCGACATCGACGACTTCGGCCGGGAGCTGGACCGGATCCGCGACGAGGTGACAGCCGCCCGCGGTGAGAACGACGCGCGGTACATCCGGCGGGTGATCGCCGTTCAGAGGGGCTTGGAGGCCGGCGGGCGGGCGCTGTTGTTCGTGTCGGTCCTGCCGCCGGCCTGGCTGGTGGGTACCGCGGCGCTGGCCACCGCCAAGATCCTGGAGAACATGGAGATCGGCCACAACGTGTTGCACGGTCAGTGGGACTGGATGTGCGATCCGAAGATCCACTCCACCACCTGGGAGTGGGACTTCGCGACACCGGCGAAGGCGTGGCAGCACTCGCACAACTTCGTGCATCACACGTACACCAACGTGCTCGGCAAGGATCGCGACATCGGCTACAGCGCGTTGCGCATCCACCCGGAGCAGCCGTGGCACCCCGTCTACCTCGCGCAGCCGTTCTACAACGTTGCGCTCGCGATGTTCTTCGAGTGGGGCATCACGATCTATGACGTCGAGCTCGAACGTGCTTGGCGTGGCGAGAAGAGCTGGCGCGAGGCCCTGACCGAGTTGCGCGGTGTCCTCGGCAAGGCCGGCCGTCAGGTGATCAAGGACTACGTCGCGTTCCCGTTGTTGTCGGGGCCGTCGTTCCTGACGACGCTGCTCGCGAACCTGACAGCGAACACGATCCGCAACGTGTGGACGCACACGATCATCTTCTGCGGTCACTTCCCTGACGGCACAGTGGTTTTCACCGAGGACCAGCTCGACGGCGAGAGCCGCGGCGAGTGGTACCTGCGTCAGCTGGCGGGGTCGGCGAACATCGACGGCGGCGCGTTGTTCCACCTCATGACCGGCAACCTCAGCCACCAGATCGAGCACCACCTGTTCCCGGACCTGCCGAGCAACCGGTACGCCGAGATCGCGCCGCGAGTGCGCGCGCTCTGCGAACGCTTCGGCCTGCCGTACGCCACCGGGCCGCTGCTACAGCAGACCGCCAGCGTCTGGAAGCGCGTGCTGAGGCTCGCGTTACCCGGTCAGGGCGGCCATCAGGCCGCGCAGTGACGTGGTCGCCAGGCCGATGGAGGCGTCGCTCGCACCGTAGGGGATCACCAGCGTGTCGTCGTGCAGCAGGGCGCCGCAGGAGTAGACGACGTTGGGCACGTAGCCGTCGCGCTCGCTGGCGGTGGGCAGCAGCAGCGGTTGGGGCAGGGTCGCCAGCACCCGTTCGGGGTGGTCGAGGTCGAGCAGCATCGCGCCCATCGAGTAGACCCGCATGGGGCCGACGCCGTGGGTCAGCACGAGCCAGCCCTCGGGAGTCTCGATGGGCGAACCGCAGTTGCCGACCTGCACGAGGTCCCAGTCCCGGCCGGGCACCTGCACGGGCCGGGCCCCGTTCCAGGTCCTGATGTCGTCGGAGGTCACCACGGCCGAGCTCTCGCCGTCCCCGCGCGTCAACGCCGCGAACCGGCCTCCGATCTTCCGGGGGAACAGGGCCATGCCCTTGTTGCGAGCGGCCGAGCCAGTCGTCTGCGTGACGTGGAAGGTGCGGAAGTCCTTGGTCTGCAACAGTTGTGGCGCGACATCGACCCCGTCGTAGGCGGTGTAGGTGGCGTAGTAGGTCTGTTCGCCGTCGTCGTCGGTGAAGCGCACGAATCTGGCGTCCTCCATGCCGTGGCGTTCGGACGGGCCGGTCGGCCAGAGGACCCGCCCGCTGATGACGGTGTCGTCCGGGAACTGCGAGGTGTAGTTGCACGCGGCGATCCACCGGATCAGCTCGACTGTTCGGTGGGCTTCCTGGCGGGCGACCAGGCTCGGGTGCAGGTCGGCCAGCACCAGGTCCAGTTCGGCGCCGGTGAACCGTGCGGGCAGCCACCGGTTCAGCACGGCGGAGACCTCGTCGTCGTGGCCGAACTCGGCGAGCTTGCCCTGAAAGAGGCTCTTTTCGTACACCGCCTGCTGGTGCAGGCCCGTGGTGACGACGTTCGGTGGCGGGTCGACGGTGAGCGCACCGCCCGGAGCGAGGAACCCGGTGCGGAAGCCGATCGAGGACAGGTGACCCTCGCCGATGCCGCGCACGCTGAGCACGAATCGCAGCTGTCCCGGCGACGTCCCGCTCTGGTCGGGGTGGGCGACCAGCGAGGGGTTGCACAGCGCGGCGCCCTCGATGGCGTACTCGTGCGTGAAGTACGCGCCGATGAGCAGCTTGCGGGACTCGGACAGCTCGACCCCCGCGGCCAGGCGGTGGCTGACGCTCGCGAAGTGGTCGGCGAAGATCGCCCGGACGTCCCGATGCCTGCCCGCGAACATGAGGACCGTGCGATCCAGCGCGGCGCACACCGTCGCCTCGTCCAGTGCCATCACCCGCCGGATCACGGCCGCGGACCGCGACTCGTGCTCGGGCCGCTCCTCTCCCGGCACGAACAGCTTGGCGATGACGCGGCGCGGATCCGGCCGCAGCCGCAGCGCGGTGCGAGCGATGCCGGCGTTCATCCGTTGCTCCCCAGCAGAGTGCGGCCGTGTTGCAGAGTGGAGATCAGCGCCAGCGTCGACTCGGCGCCCTGGTTGAGGTTGGGGCCGTCGTGCGTGAGTCCGTCGTAACCGCCGCCGGTCTCCTTGTCGCGCATGGGCAGGCCGAGGTCGTTGTCGCCGTCGAACCACGCGACCGCGCGGCGGACACCGGCCTGCCACCTCAGGTCGCCGGTGACCTGGTGGGCGCGGGCACAGGCGTCGGCGAGCGCTGCGACCTCGATGGGTTGCTGGTCGAACGCCGGGCGAGGTTCGCCGATGCACCAGCCACCTGCCGGGGTGGGTGAGAGGTGGACCTCGTGGGACTCGACGGTCAACAGCCAGTCGAGCAGTCGCAGGCCGTCATCGCGGACCTGGGGATCGTCGAGGAGCTGGCCTGCGGCGATCAGCGCCTCGGGCAGCACGGCATTGGCGTAGTACAACCGGTGCTCGGGCCACGGCCACTCAGGGGCCGCGCGCGGTTCGCCGACGTGTGCGGCGACGTCACCGAGGAGCTTGGCGGCGAGCGCGTGGTCGGGAACCGCACCCAGCACCTCGGCGGCGCCAAGCGCCGCGAAGGACATCGACCGCACCGATGACGGCCGGCGATGGGCACTTCTTTCGAAGACGGCCAGTGCTGCCTGGCGGATCCAGGGCACCGGGCAGCGGGCGGCCGCGGTGCCCAGCCCCCACAACGCGCGTCCCCACCAGTCACCCAACCCCGGCTCGTCCCGCCAGCCGCGGTCGGCACCAAGTCGGTTGTGGAACTGTCCGTTGTTGGCCTGCGCGTGAGCGGTGAAGGCGAGATAGCGCTCAACCAGGACGACCAGCTCGGCGGACAGCTCCGGCTCGCGGCACAGGACGACCAGGCCGCGGGCGACGTCGTCCAGGCAGTAGCCGTGTTCCCGGCGGGGCAGCGGACCGTCGGCGTGCTCGTACAGGCCTGTGTCGTCGCTGAGCCGGATCAGGTGGGTGAAGCTCGGGCCGGTCACGTGGTCACGACGACTCGGGCGGCGAGCAGTCGCTCTGCCAGGCGGTGATACCGGTCGGCGACGGACGACCAGCTCAGCACCGGGGCGAGACTGGCCGAACGGTCGCTCATCGCGGCCGCGAGTCCCGGTTCGGTCAGCACCCGCCGCAGCGCCGCGGCGATGGCGACCGGATCGCGGTGGGGCACCAGCAGCCCGCCGCCGTCCGCCAGCAACTCGACCGCGTGCGGGAACTCGGTCGCCACCACTGGTTTCCCGGCGGCCAGGGCTTCGACCAGCACGCCGGACGTGACCTGCTCGGAGGAGTCGTAGGGCAGCAGGACGACATCGGCCTGGCCGACCAGCTCAGCCAGCGCGTCGGCCTCGCGGTAGGCCGGGTCGAACTCGACCAGGTCCGCGACACCGAACGCGGCCGCGCGGTCGCGCAGGTTGCCGCGGTAGAGCTCGCCCTCGTGCGCCAGCACCTTGGGATGGGTCTGGCCGGCCACCACGTAACGGGGTCTCAGATCGCGCAGCTCACCCAGTGCGGAGATGCCCCACTCGATGCCCTTGCCGCGCCCCAGCAGACCCCAGGTGAGAATCACCGGCCGGTCGGCGGACGGATCGTGAGCGGGTGGCTCGACGGGAAGCGCACCGTGCGGAATGACGACGACCTCACCTGGCCGCTCCACGGCGTAGCCGTCGACGAGCCGCTGCCGCGCGGCCTCGGACATGGTCACCACGGCGTCGGCGTACCCGACGACATGTTCGAGCATCTGCCGCTGGCCGGGGGTGGGCGCGGTGAGCACCGTGTGCAGCACGATGATCACCGGGACCCGCAGCCGGGCGAGCACGCCCAGCACGTCCTCGCCGTCGCGGCCGGCGTAGATGCCGTACTCGTGCTGCACCACGACCAGGTCGCAGCGGTTGAGCACATCGGCCGCCTCAACGACAGCGCCGGGAACCATGTGGTGCACCGTCCGGGCTTGCGTGGTGACCACCGGTTCATGGTCGGGTTCGTTGAGAACACGGACCACTCGGCCCGTGCTTCCCGGCGACGCGGAGGTCAGGTGGCGCAGGAGTGACGCGGTGAAGGTGGCGAGGCCACATTGCGTGGGTGGATACGTGCTCAGAAAACCGTAAGTGCGGACCACGAAGGGGCCTTTCGGGTAGGCGGACGCAGACGCTCCACTGTGGACTGTGCTGACGAGTGGTCAGCACACCCGATCCGGGAGGTGACCGTCCAGGTGCAGCACGTGCACCGCGACCCGGCCCTGGCGCGCGGGCACCGTGCGGCGGTGTCCGTCCAGCGTGGCGAGGTCGATGGTGTGCACGGGACGTGAGATGAATCCGTCGAGCCGAGTTCGGCGCCATCGGTCGACGAGGTGGTAGTAGCTCAGCCAGACGACGTCACCCAACTCGGCGAGCACAGTGCGTGGCGAACGCCGGCCGCACCCAGAGGCCGGGTTGGCCGGTGGGGCGACGGAAAGGTGGGCTGCCCGCATCATGCCGGGACTCCCGTCCCCGGCCGGAGAAACGGCCGGTTGAGTTTTCGCCGAGTACGACGTGAGCTTGACCGCCCACATGCGAGGGGTTCCCGACAAAATCAACCCTACACCAATTCCGCGAAGATCGACAAAATACACAGAATGATCTTCACGTCACCGAACATCGCAGGTGAAGCCATTTCTGCCGCCCCGAAAGTGCTGGGCACAAAATATCACGAACGCGTAAGCCGGCGGCAACTCGCACGAATTCGGAAGATCACATGATCTCGATTCGACTTGCCGGTTACCACGATTTCCCTCAACCAGGCGCGCACGCGACCTCGAACGGAGCACCCGACACGAGCGCACCGATGCGGACGACAGAGGTGCCGACCACCGAACGACCGTTCCTGCGGCCGTAGCTGGTCGACGACATCGCGGCTTCCCGGATCCCACATCTGTCCAAAAAGGACTCTTATGGTGATCCAGGATCGCGGAATGGGTAACGATCCTCAAGGAGGACGACATGACGACGGACCCGGTCAGACGCGTCGGCCTAGCACCCTCAGCTTCTCCCGCTCCCATCCCCATGGCCGTTGTCCTCGGAACTGTCCTTGCGAGCGATGAGTTCGTCGCGCAGCAAATCAAGGGCGCGATGCTGGCTGAGGCGCACGGCTTCCGGGCTGCACCCCAGCAGGGCGGCCACCTGCTCGGCGGAGAGCCCCGTGACGACACGAAGCCGCAGAATCTCGCGCTCGGTGTCCGACAGCACCGACAGCGCCCGCCAGGGCAGCGGGTTGTTCACGGGAGCCGCCAGACCGGAGCGGCGATCGGCGCGGACGGTTCCCTTGCTCCGGCGCGGAAGCCGATGTCCGCCGCACGGTCGAGATCTCCCTCGACGAGGTGGTTGGTCGCCTGGAGGATGCCTGGCCGTCGGGGTGCGGGACGAGGATCGGGAACGGCCACGGCGACTCTCCTGGCATGCGAATGGGAGAAGTGGGCACCGCCGAGGTCCAGAGCGGTCGAATGACCACCCGGCTGACGACCTGGGGCGCCAAGCCGGGAACCCTGATCACCGCAGATGATAGACCGCTCCTCGGTCGACCGTGCCCGTTCGGCAAGCCGGGGTCGGCTGCCCTGTCGGGCACCCGTCGCCGGTTCACACCTGGCAGGGCAGCATCGTCTGCCTGAATGATCTCCCTGCCTTCGTTCCTCGTCAGTCCGTTCACCCGTCTGCTGCCGCCCCGTTCGGTGGCAGCGGCCGCTGACGTGCTCAGCTATGTTGACAGTGGTCAAGTCACATCGACGCGTGTTCCTTCCGCCCTGGACCCCGGCGGCGCCCACTTCTTCGGTACCGGCTATCAGGAGTGCCGCCATGGCGACCCCGGATTTCTTTCCTGGCGCGAAAAGTGCACCGAACACGATCGGTCTGCCCGACGTGGAGCGGTTGGAGGCGGACACGGATGCCCTGCGCCTCGTAGACCACCGGCAAGGCGGGAATGTCTGCCTCGACGCGGTAGGTGCCCTGATCGGAAACGGGCGGCTGATGCTCGAGGCTTCCTCCGCCGAATACGTACGACGGCGGTTGTACGTTGCGCTGGGCGACCTGTACAACCTCGCCGGCTGGGTGTCCTTCGACGCCGGCCTGGCCGGCAGCGCCCGTGTGCACTTCGCCCAGGCGCTGGCGCTCGCGGGATGGGGCCGGAACGACAGCCTGGTCGCCAACATCTCCTACCGGCTCGGACGCGTGTGCCTGCACCACGAGAGCCTCGACGAGGCTTTGGACTACTTCGAGCTGGGCCTGCTCGCCGCGGCGGGACCGGGCGACGGGATCGCGGCCGGCATCCTGTCGGTGAACTCGGCGTGGACCCACGCGCGGAAAGGCGACGGTGATCAGGCACTCGCCGTGCTCGACCGCGGCCGGGGCCACTTCGCGGCCGCCGATCACACCGAGGTGCCTGCCTGGGCCAGGTTCTTCACCGAGACCGATCTGTCGGCCATGATCGGCGCCATCCACACCGATCTGGCCCTCACGGTGAACGCTCACCACACCGCGGACGCGATTCCGCTGCTCACCGAAGCTGTCGACGGCTACGGCGACGACTGGGCCCGCAGCCGCGCGTTCAGCCTCATCCTGCTGTCGATCAACCACCTGATCAACAGGGATCTTGATCATGGCGTTGCCATCGGACTCCGAGCGCTGGCATCCGCCGAACAGCTGGCCTCGGCGCGCGTCCGTGACCGCATACGCCCGCTCGGCAGGCACGCGGAGCACCACCGCTCGCACTCCGGCGCGCGGGAACTCGCCGCGCGCATCGCCGCTTTCGCCGGTCCACCGCCGCGGCAACGCTGACACCGTCGCCGTCGGAGCCGCCCGCACTCCGCCACCCCGGTGTGCGAAGGGCTAGAGTCGTCCCACGAGATCACGATGGCGAGGAGTGACCGACGTGGGCACGAATCGGCACCTCGATCTACTTCTGGTGATCAACGAGATCGCCGCGGCCGACCAGGAACCAGTCGGTGTCCGCCACGTCTGCCTTGCCTGCCGGACCGGCCTCGACGCCGTCGGCGTCGCGGTCTACCTCGCCGGCGCGTCCCAACCCCTCGAGGTCGTTGGCCCTGCGGGCGACTACCTGGCCGAGCTGCAGGTGACGATGGGCGAAGGGCCCGTGGCGGAGGCCGTGCGGCAGAACCGCTCGGTGCTCGCATCCGACCTGGCCGACGGGTGGAGCACGCGGCGATGGCCCGTGTTCGCGCCCGCCGCGGTCGCGGCCGGGGTGGCGGCGGCCTTCGTGATCCCCCTCACGCTCGGGGCGATCGCGCTGGGCGCCCTGGAGATCTGCCGGGACGCCGCCGGCCCGTTGTCAGCGGACGAGCTCGCGGACGCGTTGCTCTTCGCGGACACGGCGACAACGCTGCTGCTCGACCGGTCCGCGACGTTGCCGACACCGGAGGCCGCCGACCTGCCGCATTCCGAGCCGGATCGCCGCTGGGCGGTGGTGCACCAGGCCACCGGGATGGTGTCGGTGCAGCTGGACACCGATCTCGGTGAGGCGTTCCTGCGGTTGCGGGCCCACGCGTTCCTCACCGGCCGTCGCCTGTCCGAGGTGGCGTCCGACGTGGTCGCGCGCAGACTGAGATTCACCCCGGATACCAACCATGAGAAACAGAGGTGAGTCACGTGTTGGACCGGCGGATCGCTCGGACCTTCGTCGAGCTGGCGGGCACGCTCGTGCTGGGGTTCGACGCCATCGACTTCCTGCACACCCTGACCGAACGCTGCGCCGAGCTGCTGGAGGTCGACGCGGTCGGGATCCTGCTGGCGGACCAGCGGGGTGCGCTGAGCCTGGTGGCCGCGTCCACCGAGCAGGCCCGGATGCTGGAGCTGTTCCAGCTGCAGGACGAGGAGGGCCCCTGCCTGGACTGCTTCCGCACCGGGCGGCCGGTGGCGTGCGACGACCTGGCCCAGGAGCCGCAGCGCTGGCCCCGGTTCACGCTCGCGGCGCGCGAACAGGGCTTCTCCGCCGTGCACGCGGTGCCGATGCGACTGCGTGAGCAGATCATCGGCGCGCTGAACCTGTTCCGGACCTCGCCCGGCACCATCCCGGAGGACGCGGTCGAGCTGGCCCAGTCCTTCGCCAACGTCGCGACGATCAGCATCCTCCAGTTCCGTGCGTTGCGGCACAGCGAGATGGTCACCGAACAGCTGCAGAACGCGCTCAACAGCCGCGTCGTCATCGAGCAGGCCAAGGGCATCCTGACCGAACGCCTGCAGATCGACGTCGCGGACGCGTTCTCCCTGATGCGGACCTACGCCCGCAACAACAACCAACTGCTGTCGGACGTCGCGGAGCAGGTGATCGCGAGGTCACCTCAGGTCGCCGGACTGATGAGGACCAGCAAACCCCGGCCACACGAGTAGAAAGACACAGCGGCCAGAACAGGAGCGCTGGCACGCTGTCGAGCCGGCGCAGCCACGACCCTCCACAGTGGACTGTACCCTGGCGACTTCGCTCCAAGCCGGCGGATCGCCTCGGACCAGAGTCCTTCCGAGCTGCTCGTTCTGCGTTTGAGCAACCACCTTCAGGCGATCGGCGTCGATGGCGCACCACTACCGGCACAGCCCGTCCGCAGGCCGTCATCGTCAAGCGATACATCGACGATCCACACGGCCACGCCACCTGGGCGCAGCTGGGCGTGGTCGACGTCCGGCCAGATGTCGATCACCTCGTCCAACCCGGTGATCATGATTGGCCGCAGCACCACTCGTGTGTCCGCCACCAGGCACAGCCTGACGCCGGCCGCGTCCGCCGCCTCCCTGACGGTCACCAGGACGGTGAGACCGGCGGCTCCGAAGAAGCTCACGCCGGTGAGGTCCACCACCAGTTGCGAGCAGGCGGGCCGCACGTGCTCAAGGAGACGGTCGCGCAGCAGCGGGCTTGTGCACGAGTCCACCTCGCCACGCACCGCGATCACAACCACATCGGGCCGGTCAGCGGCTTCCTGTGCGGAATGGCCTGTCGGCGCGCGTTGGAGGAGCGGCATCACGGGGACATCTCCTTGATCAGGACAACGTTGCGTCTGGCCGGCTGTTCGCGACCCGGCTGCGCCCAGCCGTGCGCGGATGGTCGAGCGACTTGGCCATCGACACAGGCCACGAGTTCGCAGACGGCGCAGTCACGTGACTGCGCCATCAGGACTTGTCGGCAGGACTTCCGCTGGATACCTGGCCGCGAGTGCACGGATCCGATCGATCGCCAACTCGGCTTCGGCCGCGCTGAACAGGCCCAGACCAGCAGCGCTCAGGACGGCTGCCACCGTGCTCTGATGAGGTTCGGCGATCCCCGCGACCGGCGCGGGAACGGAAGGCTGGTCGAGATGCGCCACGGGTGTGCCCCTTGGTCGGATGGCGTCATGCCGGGGTCCAGGGCACTTTCCCGCAACGGTACTCGCTTGTCCGGAAAACGTTCGATCATCGCGCCTCCCGCCGGCCGCTCGGACGCTCAAAGCGCCAGTCCGGGTCCAGGACCTGTCGCGCCGGAGCCGTGATCGCGCTGCCTGGAACTTCTCGGCGTAGGCTGAAGGGCACCAGAGGCGAACGAGTGCCGCGGTGTCGTTGGCGCCGCCTCGGGCGCACGAACAATCCCCGGCATCACTTCATCGGGTGGGCCGGAGGCAGGAGCGCCGGGATGATCTCGGAGCCGCTCAGTCCCGCACGCACGGCACCGGAGGACCGGCGCGGCCGCGGGTTGCGTCTTCGGATGAAGCCGGCCGGGGCGGTATGCGGGCCCATCGCCGGCGGCTGGTGGCCCTGGTCGGACGACCCGGCCGCCGAGTTCCCCGAGCTGGTCGCCGCGCTCGCCGAGTGGGTCGGCCCGGTCAACCGCATCTCCTACCACCTCGACACCTGGGGCGCGGTCGCCCGGAAAGCACCGATCGGCGGCCGAACGGTCCGGTTCGAAGGTTTCCGATCGATCGACCCGCACACCGTCGTGGTGATCGGGGCCGACCATCGGCGGGTCAGCCTGCTCGTCGTCCCGCCTGGAGTCCCGGCAGGGGCCGCGCACTCGGCGCTCAGATCGGCCGCCGACCGCGACTCGACCGCGAACGTGGCGGACATCCTGGCGGCCAACGGTGTGCCGCCGGAAACCGGCCACTTCAGCCCTGCGTTCATTCCCAGTGCCCGCCTGGCCGAGCCGGCCGAAGAGCGCTGGGAGACAGAAGGCGGGCACCTCTGACGATCAGGAAGCGTCATCGCGAGGGATGATCACTGAACGCTCTCCGTCCAAGTGAGGTGGGTGCCTCCGTCACGGGTGTCCGACTGACTCAGCACACCCCGGTACTCCGCCAGGAGGGTGATCATCGCAGCATGGTCGGAATCTCGGCCGTCGTCGATGATCTCGACAACGACGAAGCCTTCCAGCACTCCGACACGGAGATGCACGCTGCTCACGTTCGGGTGCTGAACCACTGTGCGCAAAACGGCCTGGACGACCAGTACCACGCGATCGGACAGCTCGGTGGCAAGATCAAGCCTGCCGTTGAAGTCGACGTGCACCGGCAGACCGAAGACCACGGACTGGTCCTCGACCGTCCTCAGCAGTCTTTGCGGCAGGTTCTCCTGCCGGTGGCCGACAAGTTCGCCGGCAGCGCAGGCGCGAAGGTGGCGAACGAGGGCGTCCATCCTGTGCACGTACCCGGCGAGCCGAGCCCGGTTCTCCGGCCGCGGCTGGATCGGGACGAGCCCCTGCAACCCCATGCACAGGTCGAACAGCTCCCCGATGACGTGATCGCTGATCTGCATGCCAGCCAGTTCGGCGCGCGTCCGGTCGAGTTCCAGCACCGCGCTCGTGTGACTGGCGAAGCGGACCAGGTCGTCGTGGTCAGCTTCGGTGAACGGTGGCCCGCCGGGTAGCCTGCCGACGCTGAGCAGGCCCGCCGTCCCCGTGCCCGCCGGCAGCGGCGCCGAGACGCACCTCCCCAACTCCGGGAACAGCTGGTCGTCAGCCCGAGAGGCATCGACCGCGGCACCGGGCAGCAGGTCCGCACCCACCACCGCCCGCACGACCGGATGGCGTGTGCCGGTCGAGAGGGTCAACACCGCGAAGTCAGCGCCCATCCCCAGTTGCGCGAGTCGCAGGATCGAGTGCAGCGCCTGGCCGCTGCCGGATTCGCCGTTGGGCCGTGTGTCCATCGTCTCCCTCAAACGGCTGCACGTCGGCAGGGGGTCCTCGCCGACGTGGGAGTGGCAACTGGTGCAGTCGATTCGAAACCACGTCGCGGGCTCTGCCGACCGGCACCCGAAACAGGGTCGAGAGTCTCCACTGTGGACAGAAGCAGGGGATTGCGGCGTCGAGCTGGGCACCGTGGCGAACGCCCGCCCTGCGCGGAGCAGCCGGACGCTCGCGTCCGCAGGTCCCGTCATCGGCTGCTCGTGCTTCCCACGCCGAATCAGCGGCGTCTCGAATGCCGTCGGAGAGCAGGTCCTCGACCAGAACCCGAAGAGCCTGGCGGGGCGCGGTGTCCCACTCGGTCAGGGTGTAGCTCACCCGCGGAATCTCACCCGGCCGAAGGTCCACGCTGCCACCAGACCTCGTCGACGTGCCCCGTGGTGGGCACCTTCGGTCGCAACCGCAATCGCTGCAGAGACCGAGGCTGCTCGGTGGCCGTGACAGCCGGTGGGGTGACGGAAAGGCTGGGAACCGACGTCATGCCGGTACTCCCGTCTCCGGCCTGAGAAACAGCCGGTCAGGTCTGCCGAGTACAGCCTGAGCTGACAGCTCACGCGCGAAATGTCCCCGGCAAGGGCGACCTTACTCCCCTCCATTCATGATCGACCGGAGTTTCTTCGGCATACAGGCTGCTGGATGCCCACCGCACCGGCGGTAGCTCTCTGGCCGCGCAAGGACGGCATCACGTCCGGCCGCACGAGATCACCTGCCGGGTCGGTGAGGAGATCGAGGGGCTGCAACCGTGTTCGGAACCCGCTCGCGGCCTTGCGCTACCGGGTGCCGACATCGGTACCGTCAGCGATCATGTCCGCGGCGCTTCCGCACGGACCGCAGCGCCACGGTCCACCAACGCGCCTCGACAGCCACCGCCGACAGATCAGGCTGACACGGATGGAGAACCTTCATGGCGGCTGAGTCACGGCACCTGCGGGAACTTCCCGAGGCGAAGTCGATGCACCTGCTCGCCAGCACGTCGTTCGGCCGCCTGGTGTTCTCACAGCACGCATTGCCGGCGATCCGGCTGGTCAACCACATCGTCGACAACGGCACGGTGATCATCCGCACCCACCTGGCCGGGACGGTGCTGGCGCCGGCGGGCACGGTGGTCGCCTACGAGGCGGACGTGATCGACCCACACACGCACCTGGGGTGGAGCGTGATCGTCACCGGTCTCGCCGAGTGGGTCACTGATGCTCGCGACGTGGTGCGCTACGAGCAGATGCTGCGGACGTGGGGTGACGGTGACATGGACCAGGCGATCCGGATCCGCCCGCACTTGGTCACCGGGCTCGAGTTCGTCGGGGATGGCGGCGACTGAACGTAGCGACCGGCGTCATCGAAGCCGTCGTACGGTGTCGGACAGGTCGGCGGCGCCGTCGACGATCGCCTGGGCGGTGTCGATCAGGTGCGCGTCGTGCAGGTGCGAGTGCGTGATCATGACGGTGCGGGCCGCGGCGACGGAGATGCCGTGGCGTTCGGCCAGAACCCCTTTGGCCTGTTCGACAACGGCGTGGTCGAACAGTGCGGTCCGAAGTTGTTCCGCGAGCGAATCGCGCTGACGCAGCGCCCCGTCGAAGGTGACGACGACAGCCGCGAAGTCGGCCACCCCTTGCGCGAGTTGAACTTCACCGGCAGAAGGCTCGTGTGCTGAGGCGTTGAACAAAGCCAACGCACCCAGCGACGTGCCGGCGAAGGAGAGCGGCAGGGTGTGGACGACCTGGAAACCCGCGGTCCGCGCCTGTGCGGTGAACAGCGGCCAGCGGCTCGTCACCGCCAGGTCGGCGACCGTCACGGGCTGCCCGGTCCGGCAGGTGTCGTGACACGGCCCCTCCTGCAACCGGCACAGCTCCCGCGCGGTGGCCGCCCCCTGGCCGGACGCAGCCACGTCCTGACCGTTGAGCACAATCGCGGCCGCGGCCAGGCCCAGCAGTTCCACACAATGCCGCGTCAGTGCATACAGGTGGCCGCCGAGGTCGATGCCACCGGGCAACGCGATCAACGCGTCGATCGGCGGCGCTGTTCGCGCCATCGCGAGTCGTCCTCCGGCCTGGTGGATCGTGCGGATGGTGTCGTCGAGCCTGGTGATGACGGCCCGCACCCGTTCCTCGGCGAGGCGCCGGTGGCCGGGGACCAGGCCGAGCACGGTGTGCAGGTCGAGGCCGGCTGCGTACAGCTCGTGCACCACGCGGCTGAGGACCCCGTCGACCCCGTGCTCGGAAGGCAGGCCGTGCGGCTGGGGTTCGGGTCGGTTCAGCGAAACGGGCCCGGCCGGTCGAGATGCCGGGACGGGCTGTTGCTGGGGCATTGTGGTGGATCCCTTGGACTCGGCTTGCCGAAGCGCGGATGAGGCCGCCGGGGTCCAGGGCAGCGTCCGGGCACCGCGCACCGCGGGTGATGGACGATCATGATGGTTCCGCGCGGGTGGTCTACGGACAACCAGCCGGTCGGGCGATGCTCGGTGACCCCCGATTGCTCCTTCTGGGTGGGATCGGACGCTGCGCTGGCGGCGATCGCGATCACGTCGGCAGGTGCCGTCTTCGGCCTGTTCCGCCATCTCGTCCTCGGTCGGGCCCGTCGTGGCGCGGCAAACGGCCAGCACCCCACCCGAAGGCGAGCGCCAGCGCCATCACACGGAACCGGGACGGCATGTGCGCACGCACGACCAGGCCCACGTTGAGGCTGCCTGCTCAACCCGCGCGCGGACCTGGCCTGACCAGCGAAGCTGGTCGCCGCCGAGTCCGTCGAACCGGGCTCGTCGTGCGCGGAGTACCCAGGCGGTAGCTGCTCACACGTCTTCCGCGGCATGCTCGCCCATCCGGGCTGGAGCGCCTTGGCGACGTCGTGCTCACCGCGGGTGGCAGGCTGTTCCCGGTCCTGGTGCTGGCCGGACTGACTCCGCGGTCGCTGGGCTTGCGCCCCGCATGGGTCGACCGGCTGCCTGAGCGCGGTGATCATCATCGTCGCCGACCCGTTTCTCGAATCATCTGGGCTGGAGACAGCTTGACGAGGTGCCTCGACAGTGCCTCACGTGGCCGGAGCCCCTACCGGCGGTGCTGTGCGGACATCACTCGACCCAGACAAGATCGCCTGATCATGACTGATCGCCTGCCGAATCGTCCGCTGCGGCAGCCTCAACCGAAACTGCTCCACTACACCTCTCGAGTGACACCCTGTGCTCGACGACCAGACGCCCCCTCAAGAAACCCCTGGTCGGAGCTGTTCCCATCTGCTGTGTGCCCTGCCGGGGGCACCAGATTGATCAAGCATTTTCGCAGGTCAGACCTGCTTCCTGAGGGCGCGCACAGCGGCAGAAATGCCTTACCAAGTCGGCCTTGTTCCCGTCGGTCACCTGCGGGCCTACGGGCTCGCACCGGCCGTTCCTGCAGGATGTTCCCACGGCGTGAGCACTTGCTGCACTTCAGCCAACCGCTCGGCGACAGAAGCGGATGTCGCCCGTTCGCGAGTGTTCAGGAATCTGGCTGCGCCTCCGTCGCCGACGCTCATCCTGGAGATCGGAAACCGCACCGTCGAACGCCCTCGCCGAGCCCGTCAGGAACTTTCGTCCTCGACGAGGTGGCCCACCTGGCGGCGATCCGGCGCAGCCACATGTGAGCCAGATCCCGTTCGTGGAGCTGATGCCACCACAGGGACTCCACCAAGTGGCCGATCTCGAAGTCGAGCTGCGCGATGACGACTCCCTCAGGTGCATCGGGACCGCCTGACCTCTGGCCTGCGGGGACATTTCCTTGTCGGAAATGCGATGACGATCAATCCCCGCGGCGGCGGACAATGTCCGGGGCGTACCACCACCAGCATCGAATTATGCCGATGCCGCAATCGTCACCCGGTCGATTCGATGAATGGACACTTACCGGGGAACCCGCCTCGGCGATCAGGAACTGTCGAGGCGGCCATCCTTAGGCTCGGGTCGTGCCTGTCACGCAAAGGCTGCACCAGAGGGGTCGCCGCGCCGCCGCACGTCAGGCTGGTGCGTTGTTCGCGCTCGCCGGCGTTGTGGCGTTGCCCGGCATCCTGACGCTGCCCGATCAGGCACCGTTGCTGCTCGGGATCTGTGCGGCCGATCTCATCTGCGCCGCGTTCGCGTGGCTGCTGCCGTGGGGGCGATGGACACCGCTGTGGCCCGCGGTCCTGTCGGTGCCCGCTCTCGCCATCGTCGCCGTGTCGACGTGGGCGATGGGCGGCTTCGTCAGCGGGACCGCCCCGTTCCTCCTGCTGGTGTTCGTCTGGATCGGGTTGAACTTCCCCGAGTGGGTGACGTGGGCGGCCACTCCGCTGGGCACAGTCTCGTACGTCGCGCCGCTGATCCTGCACGAGCAACCCCATGTGGTGGTCGGCAGCGTCTTCCTGATGATGCCGGTGGTGGTCGGCATCGCGCTCCTCGTCGGCAGGCAGATCAGAACGCTTGAAGAAGTCCGCGACGCCCTCGCGGCCGCGCACGACGAGGCCGTCCGCCTCGCCTGCACCGACCCGCTCACCCAACTCCGCAACCGGTTGTCCCTCAGCAACGACCTGGGCTCGATTCACGCGCGTGCCGTGCGGAACCACTCGCGGTACTCCGTCGCTCTTTGTGATGTCGACTTCTTCAAACGCTACAACGACACCCAGGGCCATCAGGCCGGTGACGAGGTGCTCCGCAAGGTCGCGGAGGCCTTCACCACCAACATCAGGAGAGGCGACCAGGTGTACCGGTACGGCGGTGAGGAGTTCCTCGTCGTGTCGCCTGACCAGGATCTGGCCTCCGCCGAACGCACCGCCGAACGGATCCGGGCGGCGGTGGAAGCCCAGCGGATACCGCACCCCGGCGGCATCGGCAGCTCTGTCACGCTCAGCGTCGGAGTCGCCGCGTTCGAACCGGACGAGCCAGAAGACGTCGCGACCCTGCTCCACGACGCGGACGAGGCGCTCTACCGCGCCAAGGAGAACGGCCGCAACCGGGTGTGCACGACGAAACGCGCTGACAGAGTTCGCTGACACGAATGCGGCGACTCCGGCCGAGCTGCACCTGCCTCGGTTGCAGATCGGGTGCAATTCGGGTGCAGATTTCCACACCCTGCGGTCATCCCCAAAATTGACGACGATTTTGCCGTCCACACACGAGGCGACCAGATCTTTGTCGCACCAATGAATGAATCTCGCCCGCCGGACCTGCGCGATTCTTTCGCCGCCGTGACCATGAAAAGACGCAAGGCGAATCGGTGTGCCTGCGGTCGAGGAAGTGAAGTGATTTCACGAGGAGGACGTCATGAATCAGGATTGTCGAGCGACTGTCCGGGCCGACCACGGGTTCACGCTCATCGAGTTGTTGATCGTCATCGTGATCCTCGGCGTGCTCGCCGGCGTCACCGTGTTCGCCGTGCAGGCGTTCAACAACGAGGGCAAGGAAGCCGCCTGCCTCGCCGACAAGAAGAACGTCGAAGTGGCCGCCGAGGCCTACTACGCGAAGAAGGGCACCAAGGCGGCGAGCCTCACCGACCTCGTCACGGAGGGCTTCCTCAAGCAGGTGCCGCGTACCGACAACGGCTACACGATTTCGATCAACAGCGACAAGGCGGTCATCGCGAGCGGCGCCTGCACCTGACGCCGATGTGACGCGAAGTCCGTTGACCCACCTCGCACAGGAGGCCTGTCGTGAAGGTTGATGATCAGCGCGAGCGTGTCGACGCGCTGCTCGAAGCGTTGTCCGCCGCCGGTGGTACCGACCTTCTGCTCACCGCGGGCATGCCGCCCCAGATCAGGGTTCAGGGCATGCTGCGCCCCGTCGAGGGGCAGCGGGCGCTCACTGGCGAGGACACGGAGGCGATGCTGGGCGAGCTGCTCACGCCGAGCCAGTCGGCGGCGTGGGCAGCGAGTCACGAATACGACTTCTCGTTCGGATGGAGTGGCCGCGCCCGCATCCGCGGCAACGCGTTCAGCCAGCGCGGGCGTACCGCGTTGGCGTTGCGGATGATGCCCAGCCGGATCCCCACCATGGAGGAGTTGCGCCTACCGCCCGTGCTGCGCGAGTTCACTCGAAGGCACCACGGCCTGGTGCTGGTCACGGGGCCGACCGGCTCCGGCAAGTCGACCACGCTGGCCGCATTGATCAACCAGATCAACCACCACCGCGCCTGCCACATCCTCACCATCGAGGACCCGATCGAGTACGTGTACGAGCACGGGCGCTCGGCCGTCAACCAGCGCGAGGTCGGCACCGACACCGCGTCCTTCGCCGCTGCTCTGCGTTCCGCACTGCGGGAGGACCCCGACGTCCTGCTCGTCGGTGAGATGAGGGATCTGGAGTCCATCCGGTTCGCGCTCACCATCGCCGAGACCGGCCACCTCGTGTTCGCGACGTTGCACACCAACGACACGGCGCAGGCACTGGCCCGCATCGTCGACGCCTTCCCCGCCGAGCAGCAGGCGCAGGTGCGCGTGCAGCTCTCCGCGGCACTCACCGGAATCGTCTACCAGCGGCTCCTGCCACGCATCGGCGGCGGGCTCATCGCCGCCCACGAGGTGCTGGTCGCGACCACCTCGGTGCGCAACCTCATCAGGGAGGGACGCACGCACCAGCTGCGGAACGCCCTGGTCACCGGCCGGAGGGAGGGCATGGTGACCTTCGAGCAGTCGCTGTCCGAACTGGTGGTCGCAGGCGAGGTCGACTACGAAGAAGCGGTCACCCGCAGCCTTCACCCCTCGGATGTCGAGACGACTCCCCGGCCACGAGCGGGCGTGCGGACATGAGGCTGGGCAAACGCAACCGGTCGATCCCGGAAGTCCCCGAGGGGACCCCGAAACACGCCCCCGCGGCACCACCGGAGCCGGCGACCACGCAGGACAAGACGATCGTGGCCGGTGGAAGCCGGCTCGGCGAGATGCTCATCGACGCCAACCTCGCCACGCGTGAGCAGGTGGCCCATGCGCTCGAGGCGGCCCATCAGCCCGGCGGCAAGCGCCTGGGTGAGTACCTGGTCGACCAGGGTGCCCTCACCGAGCGAACGCTCGCCGAGATGGTGGCGAAGCAGCACTCGCTCGACGTCGTGGATCTGCGGGAGGTGACACCGGAAGCGTCCGCGATCGAACTGCTCGCCGAGGAGACCGCACGCGCCCTGATCGCGATCCCGATCGAGCTCGACGGCGACGAGGTGGTGGTCGCCGTGGCCGCGCCGTCCGCCGCGACGATCAAGATCCTCGGTGACGTCACCGGCCTGCTGGTGAAGGCCAAGGTGGCCGCGCACTCGGACATCATGGCCGCGATCAGTCGCAGCTATCGCGCGCTGGCAGGGGTCCGCTCGAAGGTCGAGGCGTTCGAGGAGCAGGACCGGCAGCGCCGGGAGGTGGCCGACGCGGCCGACACGGTGGTGGCGAACGAGAACGCTCCCGTCGTGCAGGTCGTTCAGATGATCATCACGCAGGCGCTGCGGGACCGCGCGTCCGACGTGCACATCGAGCCCCAGCAGGACCGCGTGCGCGTTCGCTACCGGATCGACGGCGCGCTGCACCACGTGCTCGACCTGCCCGAGTCGATGGGACCGGTGGTCGTCAGCCGGATCAAGATCCTCGCGGGGATGAACATCGTCGAACGTCGTCGCCCGCAGGACGGGCAGATCAGCATGGACGTCGAGGACCGCGAGGTGGACATCCGGGTCTCGACCACGGCGGTCGTCGGCGGAGAGAAGGTCGTGCTGCGTCTGCTGGACAAGAGCAGGCCGCTGTTCCGGCTGGAGCAGCTCGGGATGCACGACGCCACGGCCACGCGCTACAGCGCGCTCCTGCGCTCCCCGTACGGCATGGTGATCTGCGCGGGCCCCACCGGCAGTGGCAAGACCACCACCCTGTACGGCTCACTGCGCGAACTCAACAGCCCGGACCGCAACATCATGACGATCGAGGACCCCGTCGAGTACGTGTTCCCGTCGATCAACCAGATCCAGATCAACGAGCAGGCGGGCATCACCTTCGCCGGCGGCCTGAAGTCGATCCTGCGGCAGGACCCCGACATCATCCTCGTCGGCGAGGTCCGCGACGTGGAGACCGCGCGCATCGCCGTCCAGGCGGCACTCACCGGCCACTTCGTGCTGTCGTCACTGCACGCGACCGACGCGGCGTCCGCTTTGCACCGCCTGCTGGACATGGGCATCGAGCCGTTCCTGGTCGCCTCGTCGGTGACCGCGGTGGTCTCCCAGCGCCTCGTTCGCCGGGTGTGCGGCTACTGCATCGAGCAGTACACACCGTCGGCCGAGGAGCTCGCGCTCTACGAGTCGATGGGCGGCCGCACGCCCAAGAGCGGCTATGTCCGCGGCACCGGCTGCAACTTCTGCGCCCGCACCGGCTACCTCGAACGAATCGGGGTCTACGAGCTGATGCAGATCACCGACGCGATCCGGGAGATGGTGCTGAACCGCGCACCGCACGACCAGATCCGCAAGACCGCCCGGCACGAGGGCATGTGCACCCTGAAGGAGGATGCGGCCCGCCTGGTCGAGGACGGCGTCACGAACCTCAGCGAGGTGTTGCGCAGCATCTACGTCATGGGGAGCTGAGATGCCCAAGTACACCTACGTCGCCATCGACTCGGAGGGTCAGCCGGCGAGCGGCCTGCAGCGATCCGCCAACCGGGAGGCGGCCGAGGCAGCGCTGTCCGAGCGCCAGTTGCGCGGCGTTCAACTCACCGAGCGGCGACACGTGCTCGACGTCGAGCTGTCCCCCAAGCGGGTCAAACGCGAGGAGGTCATGCACCTGTCGCGGCAGCTCGGCGCCTTCATCCGCGCGGGCCTCCCGATCATCGACGCGGTGCACAGCCTCGGCGTCGAGGCCTCCAACCCCTCCGTGCGCCGAATGATGAGCGATGTGGAGGAGGGCCTGCGACACGGCAACCGGCTCTCCGACTGTCTCGACAACCACCCTCGGATCTTTCCCGAGTTCTACCGGGGCATTCTGCGTTCGGCCGAGCTCACCGGTCAGCTCGACGTCGTTCTGGATCAGCTCGCGAGGTACCTCGAGCGGGATCTGGAGGCACGCCGGAAGATCAAGTCAGCGCTGGTGTACCCGTCGATGATCGTGCTGATGGCGATCGCGACGGTCGCCGTCCTCGCGGGTTTCGTCCTGCCGCGCTTCAAGGTCTTCTTCGCGAACATGAACGCCACGCTTCCGCTGCCCACCCGGATCCTGCTCGCGTTCACCGATTTCATCAGCCAGTGGTGGTGGGCGCTGGCGGGCGGCCTCGTGGCGCTGGTCGTCTCGTACCTGATCGCCGTCAGGACGCCCGGTGGCCGCCACGCCAGGGACTACCTGCTGCTGAAGGTGCCGGTCGTCGGCATCGCGGTCGAGTACGCCCTCGTGGAACGGTTCTGCCGCATCCTCTCCTCCATGGCGGGTGCCGGTGTCCCGCTGCCCGAGGCCTTGAGGGTGGCGACCGACTCGCTGCGCAACGTGGTGTTCATGCGCGCACTGGCCCACGTGGCCGAGGCGATGATCGAGGGCGAGGGTCTCGCGGGCCCGCTCTCCGCGACCGGCCTGTTTCCCGGAACGGCGGCACGCATGATGCGCGTCGGCGAGGAGACCGGCACGTTCGAAGCCCAGCTCGAGGTCACCGCCCACTACTACGAGGGCGAGCTGGACTACAAGCTGAAGAAGCTGACCGCGATGTTCGAACCGGCCGTCATCGTCGTCATGGGTCTGATCGTCGGCTTCGTCGCCGTCGCACTGGTGTCCGCGATGTACGGCGTCTTCGACCAGGTGAACCAGTGATGGCCGCGCAATGCCCGGCACCCTCGCGTGAGAGCGGCGAGACTCTGATCGAGCTGGTCGTCGCGGTGTCCATCATGGCAACGGCGCTCGTCGCGGTCATGGCCGGGCTCGGCACCAGCGTGCTGGTCTCCGACGTCCACCGCAAGCAGGCCACCGCGGGATCGGTGCTGCGCAACTACGCCGAGGCGATCAACGCCACGGTGACCAGCGGCGGTTATGTGAACTGCGCCGCGGCGTCCGCGTACGCGTCACCTGCGGGCTTCACCGCTCCGGCCGGCTACAGCGTTTCCGTCGTTCCGGGCTCGATGCGGTACTGGAACGGCAGCGGCTGGCAGCCGGCGTGCTCCGCCGACACCGGGCTGCAGCAGCTCACAGCTCAGGTCACGAGCGCCGACGCCCGCGCGACCGAGACGCTCGTGCTGACGCTGCGCAAGCCGTGCCGGCCAGTGGATCCGCCGTGCGACTGACCACCCGCCACCACGACGCGGGCGTGACGTTGATCGAGCTGCTGATCGCCGTCGCGGTGCTCGCAGTGATCACCGCACCGCTCGCCAACGCGATCATCGGCTACCTGCGTGTCTCGGACGCCGCCTTCGAGCGGATGGTCCTGTCGCACGACGCACAGATCAGTGCGGCGTACTTCGCGGGTGACGTCGCCTCGCTCGGCGTGCGGGACTACAGCGGCGCGGTCGACTCCACCGGCACCGTGCCCTTCAAGGCGTCCGTCCAGACCGCGGCCGCGTTCAACGCGGGCGCGACGGTCTGCGGTACCAGCGCCACACCGGTCGCGGTCGTCCGCTTCCTGTCCGACAACTGGAACACCTCGGCCGCGCCTCCGGTGGCCGCGACCGACGTCGTCGCCTACTACCTGAAGCCGGTGGGGCCGGCCACCGAACTGTGGCGGATGAAGTGCTCGGGGCCGGCGCCCACGCCGGTGTCGGACACCGCGATCGCTCACAACGTCGACCCCGCAACGGTGTCGGTCACCTGTTCCAGTTCCTGCACGGGCAGCACGCCGCCCGAGCGGGTGACGCTCTCGTTCACCGTCCAGACGGGAGGCGCCGCGCCCTACCCGGTGACGCTCAGCGGCCAGCGGAGGCAGACATGATCCGACGGTTGCGCCGCGACGACAGCGGCGCCTCGCTGATCCTCGTTCTCGTCGTCGTCACCGTGATCGCGCTGAGCCTGTCGGCTCTGCTGTCCTTCGCCGACACCAACCTCCGCGCGACGATGGCTCTGCGGGACCAGGCCGCCACGACGTCCGCCGCGGACGCCGCGATGAAGTCCGCGATCAACACGCTGCGCAACGGCACCTTCAGCGGAGCACCCGGCGAGCAGTGTTTCGGCACGAGCAGCACGCTGTCCCTGCCGCTGATCTCCGGCCAGGACTCGGCGGCGGTCAGGTGCACGGGCGAGCCGGCCAAAGTGCTGATCCACTGCCCGTCGGTGTCGCAGTGCAACCGGCCGGGCGCGGCGCTGCTCACCCTCGGCCGGGTCCCGGGCGAGGACGGCGTGCGCATCGAGCAGCCGACGACCTCCACGTTCAGGGTGCACGGCACCGTGTTCTCCAACTCCAGCCTCAACGTCGTGAACGGTGCCCTCAACACCAACGCGGCCGTTTATGCGCGAGGTGCCTGCACGGGGGTTGTGCAAAGCACGCCCCCGCCGTCGTGCAACTACAGCGCGGCGAACGCTCTCGGTGACGATCCCCGCTACGCGCCCGAGGTGTCGGCGATTCCTGCCTGGCGAGCGCTGCCTCCGTGCACGACACCGAACTCGACCGTGGTGTTCGAACCGGGTCACTACGACGACGCGAAGGGCCTGACCGACATGATGGCGGGCAACAGCGCGTGCCGGGGCAGCACCTGGTGGTTCAAACCCGGTGTGTACTACTTCGACTTCCGCAACGGTGGCGCCGACCGCAACCCGCTGCTCAAGCCGTCGGAGAACGTGTGGACGATCGACGACGGCCGCCTGGTCGCGGGCACGCCCACCGCCGCTTCGGGAGTACCGCCGGCAGGCGTGGTGATCCCCGGCGCGTGCGACAACCCGATCAACGGCGCCAACGCCCGCGGTGTGCAGTTCATCTTCGGTGGTGACAGCCGGTTCGCGGTGAAGTCCGGACAGGCGGAGATCTGCGGCACGTACAGCACCAGCAGGCCGCCGGTCGCGGTGTACGGGCTCACCTCGGGTGCCGCGCCGACCGTCGCGCTGTCCGGAGCCACCGCCCTCAAGCCCACGACGGTCACCGACGCCGGACAGTTCGGCACGACGAACGCCGCGGTGTTCGCCGATGCCGACGGGACCGCGTTCGGGACGTGGAAGTACAAGAAGGGCGATGCCTCCACCGGTGCGGTGACCGTGAAGGGCTTCACCCCGCCGTCGCCGATCCCGGCCGGTTCCGTGTTGAGGTCCGCGACGGTGAAGGTGGTGCACCGGCACTCCGACACCGCTGCCACCGATCCGCTGTCGATCTCCTTGACACCGAACGGATCGACCGCGGTGACGGGCAGCGCGGCAGGCCAACCCGGCTCCTCGTCGTGGCGGACCGATGCCGTCCCGCTCGACACGACGGGCACCGGTTCCCTCGCCAAAGCGGTGAACGCCGGCACGTTCAGCGGCGCGACGATCGCCGTGACGGCCTCGACCAACTCCAAAGTGGACGAAACCCAGGACATCGACGCGATTCAGCTCGAGCTGAGCTACACACCACCGGCGTTCCGCGCGGCCAGCGGCTGTGTGGTCGCCGCTCCCTACACGGGCTCTGGCTCCTCCACCTGCGCGCTGATCACCGCCGTGAACAACTCGGGCAACCAGTTCTACGTCCAGGGCACGACCTACGCACCGCTCGCCGCGGTGGACCTGACCCTCAACAACGCTTCGGAGCAGGTCTTCCGCTTCGGCACGATCGCCAGAGCCGTGTGGATCAAGGAGACCGGTAGTTTCGCCTACACGGGCCCGGTCATCGAGGTGCCGGACGACTCACCGGGCTTCGGGGTGAGCGCGTACCTCGACGCCTACGTGTGTCCGAAGTCGGCGAGTTGCGCGGTGGCCGGCACACCCGCGCTGCGCAGCCGGGTCGCGTTGTTCGACTCCGATCCCGCCTCTCCCGCGGCCCGCCGCAGGAAGATCGCGGTGCTGAGCTGGTCGACGCCGGGGTAGCGGTCAGACCGCTCGCAGCAACGCCAGGTAGGCCTCGGCGATCGGCCCGGCGGCGAACACCGCCACGACCGCGCTGACGATCATGAACGGGCCGAAGGGAATCGCGGTCGTCCGTCCGGCACGTCCCACCGCCATCATCGCCACACCGGTGACAGCACCCAGCACGAACGCGCCGAGGGCACCGACAACCAGAGCCGACCAGGACAGGTAGCCCAGCACGCCCCCGACGACACCGGCCAGCTTGACGTCGCCGAACCCCATGCCGCGCGGATGTGCCAGTACCAGCGCCAGGTAACAACCGAACAGCACAGCGGCGCCCGCGGCGGCGCGGCCCAGCGACGACCAGTCGTTCCGCACCACCGACGATGCCGTGAGCAGGATCGCCACGACCGGGTAGGCAGGTAGGACGAGCGCGTCCGGCAACCGGTGGTGTTCCAGGTCGATGATCGAGAGCGCGATCCCCAGCGCGGCGAAGTAGAGGTACGCGGGCAGGGCGCTGAGCAGCGGTCCGTCTGCCAGGCGCCGGGCGATCGCGATGAACAACGCCGCCGTTCCGGCTTCCAGCAACGGGTTGTGCAGGCCGGTGCGCGTACCGCAGTCCGCGCACCGGCCCTTCAGCACCACCCAGCCGACCACCGGGATGTTGTGCCGGTTCCGGACAGGACTGCCGCACGTCCGGCAGCGCGACCGCGGCCTGACCACCGACTGTCCACGTGGGACCCGGTCGACGACCGTGGTGAGGAACGAGCCGGCGAGCAGGCCCAGCAGCGTCACGACGACGAGCAGCAGTGGGGTCACGTGCGATGCCTTTCCGCTGCCGGGCACGGGCTTCGAACGTAATCACCGCCGACCGGCGCGATGCTGTGCATCCCGAATTCGGAGGATGCCGGTCGTGTTCCGCGGGCGGGTCAGGCCAGGGTGCTCGCACTCCACTCGTCGAGGGTCCGCTGCAGCTTGTGCGAGTCGATGGGCTTGGTGAGGTAGTCGTCCATGCCCGCGGCCAGGCAGCGGTCGCGGTCCTCTGCGAGGGCGTGCGCGGTCATGGCGATGATCGGGATGCGCCTGCCGCCGTGCTCACGCCTGCGCAGCTCAGCCGTGGCGGTGTAGCCGTCCATTCTCGGCATCTGGCAGTCCATCAGGATCGCCAGGTACGGCCTGGTGTCCGCGAGTTCGAGGACCTCGTACCCGTCCTGGGCGACGTCCACCTGGTACCCGAGCATGGTGAGGGTTTCCACGGCGACCATCTGGTTGATCTCGTTGTCCTCGGCCAGCAGGATCAAGCCGCGGCTCGCGGTGGCAGGCGTCTCCACCGGGTGACGCGGCTTCGGCGTACTGGTTTCCGGAGTGAGGATCTCGAGCAGACAGTTGTAGAGCTGGGACGGGCCGATCGGTTTGGGCAGCAGGGCAGCCGCGCCCGAGGCCTCGGCGCGCTGGTCGTCGCGGTACGAGCCGGAGGTCAGCAGGACCACCTTGACCGGAGGGATGCCCGCGTCGGCGGCGATGGCGTCGATCAGCGCGACGCCGTCGAAGCTGGGCATGTGCTGGTCGACCACCGCCAGCTCGAACGGAACGTCGGTCCGTGCGGCTTCGCGCAGGTGTTCCAGACCGGCCAGGCCGTCGGAGACCGCGGTCGGGTCCATGCCCCAGGCCTTGGCGTGCCTGCTGATCAGGTGCAGGTTGGTCGGATTGTCGTCGATCACCAGCAACCGGTTGCCCGTCATGTGGCTGCGCAGGGGGAGGCGGGTGCGTTGTGCGGCCGGGTGTTCCTGCGGCTCGAAGCCGATCGTGAACCAGAAGCGGCTGCCCTGCCCGAGCTTGCTGGCCATGTCCAGGGTTCCGCCCATGAGTTCCACCAGCTGCCTGGTGATCGTCAGGCCGAGGCCGGTACCCCCGTACCTGCGGGTGCTGGCGGCGTCGGCCTGGGAGAACGGTTCGGTGAGGCGAGCCAGGTCCTCCGGCGCGATGCCGATGCCCGTGTCCAGGACCGTGAACGTGACCCGGTGGCTGTCGTCCTCCTGGGGTTCCGCGCGCAGCAGCACGCTGCCCTCCTCGGTGAACTTGACGGCGTTGCCGAGGAGGTTGAGCAGAGCCTGGCGCAGCCTGCCGTCGTCGCCGCGCAGTGCGGTGGGCAGGTTGGGCGGGTAGTCGCAGACGACTTCGACGTGCTTGTCGCGGGCGGCTTGGGCGACGGCCTGCACGACTTCCTCGAGAACCCTGTCGAGTTCGAACTCGGCGTGGATCAGCTTGAGCTTGCCCGCTTCGATCTTGGAGAAGTCCAGGATGTCGTTGATGATCGACAGCAGCGCGCGGCCCGAGGTCTGGATCGCCTCGGCATAGCGGCGCTGGGACGGTTCCAGCGGCGTTTGGAGCAGCAGGTCGGTCAGGCCGATGACGCCGTTCATCGGCGTGCGGATCTCGTGGCTGACCATGGCGACGAACTGCGTTTTGAGCTGCGCGGCGGCGAGCGCCTTGTCGCGGGCGTCGGCCAGTTTCAGCTCGGCCTCGCGGCGTTCGCTGATGTCGCGGATCGCAGCCGAGACGAGTGTGCCCTGCTCGGTGTCCAGTGGTGCGAGGCTGATCTCCACCGGGATGTGGCTGCCGTCGTGGCGCATGCCGGCCAGTTCGATGCCGGTGCCCATCCTGCGGTGGACCGGATCCTGCAGATAGCGCTGCCGGTGACCGATGTGCTTCTGCCGCAACCGCGCCGGGATCAGCAGTTCGATCGACTGGCCCACCAGGTCGTCGCGGCGGTACCCGAAGAGGCGTTCGGTCTGTTCGTTGACCAGCACGATCGTGCCGTGCTCGTCAACGATCAGCATCGCGTCCGGCGCGGCGAGGACGAGCTGCTGGAACCGTTGTTCGGCCTTGATCCGCTCGGTGACGTCGCGGGCGATGGACGAGACGCCGACGATCTGACCGGCGCTGTCGCGGATCGGCGAGACGCTCACCTCCACGTGCAGGCGGCTGCCGTCCTTGCGGACCCGCACGATGTCGTGCAACCGGATCGACTGGTCGCCGTCGGTCTGCAGGAGCCCACCGAGTTCGTCGCGTTCACCTGCGGGCACGATCAGGTCGATGGACCGGCCCACAGCTTCCTCGGCGGTGTAGCCGTACTGGCGTTCCGCTGCCGGGTTCCAGCTGGTGATGATGCCGTCGAGGGTCTGACCGATGACGGCGTCGTCGGTGCCCTTCACGATGGCGGCCAGACGTGCGGCGGCGTCATCGGCGGCCCGCTGTGCCGTGGTGTCGCGAGCCACCGCGTAGACCAGTCCCTCGTCCGGGATGGGGACCGCGTTCCAGGTGAGCCACCGGTAGGAGCCGTCACGGCAGCGGTACCGGTTGTCGAACATCAGGGTGGTTCGGTTCAACGCGACCTGCTCCGCGCTCTCGGCCGCGGTCCTCGCCACGTCGTCGGGATGGACGAAGTCGACGTACGGCCGGCTCTTCAGCTCTTCCGCGGTATAGCCGAGCGTGCGTTCCCAGGCGGCGTTGAGGTGCTTGAAGTAACCATCGGTGCCGGCGATGCACAGCAGGTCGGTCGAGATGTCGAAGAAGTGGTCGAGCCTTTCCGCGGACCGTTGCCGCTCGGCTTCGGCCTTGTTGCGCGACGTGAGGTCCCGGTAGCTGCTGACGATCAGCCGGGTCCCCTCCTCGTCGCACACCCTCGTGGTGGTCATCTGAACGGCGATCTCGGTGCCGTCGTGGCGGCACAGGAGAACGTCCTCCTCCGCGCCGTCCTCGGCGACAGCGCCGGAGCCGGCCGGCAGCCACGGGTACGGCGGTTCGGCACCGACCGCTTTCTCCTTGTGATATCCGGTGATCTCGCACCAGCGAGGGTTGACCTCCAGCACCTTCCCGCGAGGATCGGCGATGAGCACGCCTTCGCGCAGCGACCGCAGCACCGTGCGGTTGAAGTCGCGTTCCCGGCGCAGCTCGGAGAGCAGTTTTCGCTGTGTCCGGCCCGCTCTGTCCAAATCGGACCCGGCTCGCAGGAACACCGCGTAGAGGATCAGCACCGTCGCGGCGGTGGACACGGTGATGACGGCGTTCTGGGAGCCGGCGTCCTTGTCGCCCACCGCGTTCAACAGCAAGGCGAACAGCACGAACAACACGGTCATCGCGAGCCTCAGCTGGCGGAACACGTCTCCGCCCTCGGCACCGCCGAGGAACACTCTCGCTGTTGTCCTGTCCGGACGGCACGCCACCAGGCCGGTGGAGAGGAAGATGAGGCACAGCGCCGTGTTGAACGGCATCTGACCGACCCTCGAGTCACCGGCGAGGTACGTGAGACCGTACGCGTGCCCGAGCAGTGCCGTGGTGGCAACGAGAGCGCCGGCCGGAGCCAGGACGGCGGCAGGCCGGTGTCCACGTCGACCGTCGGTGTCCATCAACACCAGTGCGAGGCCCGACAACACGAACGCCACCGCGGTGTGCGGCGACGGACGTCCGGGAAAGCTGGTGACCGCCCACTCCCTCGCGCGGGCCGGGAACAGCAGCGTGTCGACGCCGAAATGCCACCCGGTCAGGTACTCCGCCGCCACGAGCGCCCCGGTCAGCGCCACCACCGCACCGAGCGCCTGTCCCGCACGCCGGCGCGGCGTGCTCGCCGCGGCGGGCGCGATCAACCACAACCCGAACGCCAGCAACACGAGCATCAGCGCGGAGATCGACCTCGTCGTGGCGGCGCCGGGAACCATCGACGTCAAGATCCGCACGCCCGTGGCGTGCCCGAGCAACGTGATGCCGGCAATCGCGATCACGATCACCACGGTCGACCCGACGATGCGGGACGACCGGAGCGCCGACCTTGCCGAGTACTCCATGTGGCGTAAGGTACGTGCGAAAAGTTGCAACGCTCACACCCCGCAAGGGTGAATCACCATGATCATATCGGATGAGGAACTGCGTTCGGCGATCACCGAACGGCTCGCCCAGCTCCGGTTCGGCCGCCCGGCGGAACCCGGTGACCTCGCCGCGCGCGTGCTCAGCGCGTTCCGCACCGCGGCGCCCCGCCACATCGACGCCATCGCGGCGGCGGTCGCCGCCCGCGACAGCAAGACCGCCAGAGAGCAGGCACACGATCTGACCAGTCTCGCGGGCCACATCGGCGCCGTCGACGTGGTCGACTCCTGCGGCGAGCTCAGTGCGCGCCTCAAGTCGGGCGACATCGCGGGCGCCGCGGCAGTGGTCGCCGAGCTGCGCACCGGTTACGCACGCGCGACCCGCGCAACCGCCGGGATGTAGCGCTCCGCACAAGATCGAGTTGCACGTCGTCCCGGTGTCCCTACTGTGGCGGAAACGTTGACGTACCAGGAGATGAGCGCATGGCGACTGTCCTGATCGTCGACGACCTCCCGATCAACCGCGATCTGATGCGCACTCTGCTCACCCGTCACGGGCACCGGGTGCTGGAGGCCGGCGACGGTGTCGAGGCGCTGGACCGGATCACCGACGAGATTCCCGATCTCGTGGTGACCGACGTGATGATGCCGCGGATGGACGGCTACCAGCTCGTGCGCGAGCTGCGGGCCAAACCGGAGACGGCCGGCGTCCCCGTGATCTTCGCGACCGCCAACTACCTGGATCACGAGGCCGCCCCGCTCGCCCTCGGGTACGGCGTCCGCCACGTCGTGACCAAGACCGACGATCCCGCCAAGCTGCTGGAGGTCATCGACGCCGAACTGGACGACGAGCGGTCGTGCGAGCCGATCCCGATCGACGAGGGCCTGACACGCGAACACCTGCGGATCGTCAACACCAAGCTGGTCGAGAAGGTCCGCGAGACACAGCGCAGCGAACAACAGTTCCGGTTGATGGCCGAGTCGGCCCCGGTGGGGATTCTCCTCGTCGACACTGCGGGAACCGCGGTGAACGTCAACACCCGGCTCACCACGATCCTCGGTCGCTCGGCGGATCAGCTGACCGGCCTCGCGTGGCAGGCCGCCATCGGCCTGGAGGGCGACCGCGAACTCGCCGAGGTGCTGGCGGGCAGGCAGGACGGACTGATCCGCAACCAGTGGCCCGTCAAACGCCCCGGCGGTGGCCGGTGGCTCGACATCAGCCTGCACAACGCGTACGACGAACACGGACGGATGCTCCAGTGCGTCGGTGTCGTCGACGACATCACGGAGAAGATCCGGGCGGAGGAACGGCAGCGCGAACTGGACCACCGGCTGCGGGTGGCCGAGCGGCTGGAGAGCCTCGGCCAGCTGGCCGGCGGTGTGGCGCACGACTTCAACAACATCCTGACCTCCATCCTCGGCCACGCGAGCATCGCCCAGGACACGACCGAGACGGGCGCGGAGAACGGCGCCGTGGACTCCGCGATCGCCGGGTCCCTGCGCAAGAGCCTCGACGGCGTGGTTCGGGCGGGCACCCGAGCCGGCCGCCTGATCTCCCAGCTGCTGGCGTTCGGGCGGCCCGACATCGCCGCGCCAGAACCGGTCGACGTCAACGAGTTTCTCGACGAGATCGAGACGCTGCTCGTACCACTGCTCAGCTCGATGATCGAGATGGTCGAGGACAGGGAACCCGGCCTGCGGCGGGTCTTCGTCGACAGCGGTCAGCTCGGCCAGATAGTGCTCAACCTCGCGGTGAACGCACGGGACGCGATGCCCGCGGGCGGCACGCTCGTCCTGCGCACCCGCAACCACGTGGTCGACACGGACACCGGTCCGCTCACACAGGGCCGCTACGTCAAGCTCACCGTCGTGGACTCCGGGGAAGGCATTCCGCCGGACGTGCTCGAGCACGTGCTCGATCCGTTCTTCACCACCAAGCCGGTGGGACAGGGCACCGGACTTGGTCTGTCCACTGTGTACAGAATAGTCCGCCGGTACGGCGGCGAACTGGTCATCTCCTCGACCGTCGGGGAGGGCACGACGATCGACGTCTACCTGCCCGCCGTGGACGGCTGACTTTCCGGCAGGCGGTCCGGCAGCAGGTCCGGCGAGGTCGGCCTGCCGAGGTGGAAACCCTGCACCTTGTCGCAGTCCAGTCGGCGCAGCACGTCGAGCTGCTCTTCGGTCTCCACGCCTTCGGCGACGACGGTGAGGTTCACCGCGTGGGCCATCATCACGATGCTGCCGACGATCGCCTCCGCCTCTCGGCTCTCGCCCAACGCGGAGACGAAGGACCTGTCGATCTTCAGCTGGTCGATCGGCAGCCTGCGGAGCTGGGCCAGAGACGAGTAACCGGTGCCGAAGTCGTCGATGGCGAGCCGCACTCCGAGCTCACGCAGCGCCCTGAGCGTCCGACCCGCGACCGCGGGGTCCCTCATCAGCGCGTTCTCGGTGATCTCGAGGCAGAGCGTGCTCGGGACGATGCCGGTGGTGCGCAGCACGTCCTGCACCGCGGTCACCAGCCGGGGGTCCTCGAGCTGGCGCGGCGACAGGTTCACCGCCAGGTCGCATTCCGTCCCGACCTGGGAACGCACCACGCCGACCTCCCCGGTCGTCGTCCGCAGGACGTGGTCACCGACGAGGTTGATCAGGTCGCTCTCCTCGGCCAGCGGGATGAACTCGGCGGGTGAGATCGACCCGTGCACCGGGTGGTTCCACCGCAGGAGCGCCTCGACGGACGCCACCCGGCCGCTCCTGAGATCCGCGATCGGCTGGTAGACGACCGTGAGCTGCTCGTTCGACGCGGCCTCGCGCAGATCCCCTTCGAGCTGGAGGCGGCGCTGCATCTTCTCGCGGAGGTCGACGTCGAAGAACACGTACCGGCCTCGGCCCTGGGACTTCGCCTGGTACATCGCGACGTCGGAGTCGCGGAGAAGGTCCTCGCCGGTGCGCGCATCACCGGGACCGGTGACGACGATGCCGATGCTCGCGTCGATGTGCAGCTGCCGTCCGTCGACGGAGAGGGGGGCGACGACGGCGTCCCGCAGGTGCTCGGCGAGCCCGCACACGTCGGCCCTGGCGATGTTGCGGGCGACGACCACGAACTCGTCACCGCCGAGCCTGCCGACGAGATCACCGCCGCGGACGTTCCTCTGCAACCGCTCGCCGATGATCCTCAGCACCTTGTCGCCGACGGCGTGTCCGAGCGAGTCGTTGATGACCTTGAACTTGTCGAGGTCGACGAACAGCACCGCCAGCGGGCCCGAGCGCGACGACAGGTGCCGGATGACCAGCGTCCGGTTCGCGAGTCCCGTCAGCCCGTCGTGGGTGGCGTCGTGCTCGAGACGGGCGGCGATCGACTTGCGCTCGGTGATGTCGGTGAACGAGATGACCACGGAGGCCGGGTACGTGTTCACCTGGTTGAGCGGCCGGCAGCTCACCGACAGCCAGATGTCCTGTCCGTCGGGCCTGTGCACACGGACTACACGCCCGTTGTGCGGCAGACCGGTCCGCCGGGTCTGCACGCACGGGTATTCCGATTCCGGCAGGCGGACGCCTCGCTCGTCGTAGAGCGGGCACGCGGTCGTGGGCGATCCGATGAGGCGTTCCGCGCGAATGCCGAGGACCCGTTCCACCGCCGGGTTGGCCGACTCGACCAGACCGGTCGGGCCCACCACCAGAACCCCCTCCTCCAGTGAGGCGACGACTGTCGTGAAGTGCTGCTCCGCACGGCGCCGCGCGGTCTCGTCCGCGCACACCAGCACGTAGCCGTCGTCCATCTCCGCGGCCGACACCCTGATGACGAGGGTGGTGCCGTCGGAACGCCGGTGCACCGCCCGGTCCATGCCGCCCAGGCGCACGATCGCGGCGGGATCGAGCGGCGCACCGACCAGCAAGGAGACCGGCCTGCCGACGGCCTCGGTCGCCGAACGGCCGTACACCGTCTCGGCGGCGGGGTTCCACGTCGTCACGACGCCCGCGGCGGTGGTCGCGATGATCGCGTCGCTGACGTGCGCGACCAGTGCCGCCTGGTAGTGCAGGGTGGCCTCTGCGGCCTTTTGCGCGGTGACGTCGCGCAGGATCACCTGGAAGGCCGGCCTGCCCTCCCACGTCGTCCGCACGGACACCACTTCGACGTCGATCGTGCCGCCGTCGAACCTCACGATGGTGGCGCCAGAGGGTTCGGTGGCCGCGCCGGGTGTGGTCAGCCCGGTGATCCGGCGCATCATGTCCGGCACCGAAGCGGGATGGACGAAGTCCGTGATCGGACGACCGATGAGCTCCTCGGCCGTGCCCGCGCCGAGGAAGCGGATCCCCGCGGGATTGGTGTAGGTCAGCACACCCGCCTCGTGGACCACGATCGCGTCGGGGCTGAGCTCGACGAGCAACCGGTAGCGGTCGGCGAGGTCGGCGAGCGCCTGCTGGTCCGCGTGCCGCTTCGTCACGTCGGTGGCGACACCGGTGAGGCTCCTCGCCGTGGCGCTACCGGACACGCAAGCCCGCAGCTGGATCCACCTCGTGGTGCCGTCCGGCAACGAGTGGGGCAGTTCGAGGACGAAGTCCTGCCACACCGCGGCGGCCTGCGCGGCGACGACCAGCGGATCGACCAGGCTCAGCAGCAGGGGCCGGATCTCGGTGTCCGTGTAGTGCGGCACGCCGAGCAGTTCGGCCATGCCGGGCATCCACGTGGGGCAGTTCGTCGCGAAGTCGAACCACCACATGACCGGGGCGTCGGTGGACGGCGCCAGGTCGACGACGTCCTGATCGAACTTCACCTCGATGTCCATGCCTCTCTTAGCGGCAGGTGCACGGCGGACCTGACGAGAATTGGGCATGAATGTGACGAGCGGGACGAAGTCGGTGCTGGAGGAGTCGCTGCACGCCGGACGGCTCTGCTGCCCGGTGTGCCGGGGAGCGCTGCGGCCGTGGGGCTCGGCGCGCGAACGCGTGGTGCGGTTCCGGGGTGTCGCGGACCGGAAGGTGCGCCCGCGCCGAGCCAGGTGCGCCGACTGCCGCCGCACCCACGTGCTGCTACCGGACTGGATGGTGCTGCGGCGGGCGTACGCGGCGCCGGTCATCCGCGAGGCGATCGCCGCGCACCTGGGAGGAAAGGGTTACCGCCGGATCGCGCTGATCCTCGGCCTGCCGGAGACCACCGTGCGGGACTGGCTGCGCGCTTTCCGCCGCAACACGAGTCCGCCCCATGTCCCGGGACGGTTCTCGTCAGGTCCCGGGAACTGAGTCCGCTCTGAGGGGCACGACCTCGAAGAAAGGACAAGACATGATCGGCATCTGTGGCATCGGAGTGGTCAGCGGTTACGGCTGGGGCCGGGAGAAGCTGTGGGACGGGCTGGTGAGCGGCAAGCCCGCAGCGCACCTGGTCGGCGGCTACGGAGCGAAGGACGCTTGGGTGGCACTCGTCCCGGACGGCGGCTCTCCCGAGGACGGACAGAGCCGGTTCGCGCGGGCGATGCGAGGCGCGGCACGCGAGGCGATCACGGACGCCGGCCGCCGCGGCTGGCGCCCCGGTCGGCGAGTGGGACTCCTGCACGCGGTCGTGCTGGGCGAGGTGGATCTCTGGCGGGAGTTCCACCTCGCCCGCGACCAGCGCGTCTCAGTGAGGGAGTTCCTCGCCCTCATGCCGTCGACGCCGATGTCGACCCTCATGAAGGAGTACGGGTTCCACGGCCCGGCGATGAACGTGTCCGCGATGTGCGCCTCCGGCAACGCCGCGCTGATCACGGCGAAGTCGTGGCTGGACGCCGGTGTGGTGGACGACGTGGTGCTGGTGGCCACCGACCTCTCCGCCACGCCGGAGAACGTGAGCCACTTCGTGCGGCTCGGCGTCGCTGTCACCGACACCGACCCGCTGGACGGATGCCGGCCCTTCCAGGAGGGCAGTCGCGGGTTCACCGTCGGCGAGGCGTCGGTCGCGATGGTGCTGTCGAAGCAGGCGGCCACTCCCTACCTGCACCTGCTCGGTGGCGCGATGTCACACGACGCCCATCACGTCACGTCGATCGAGCCCGGCCTGACGCAGGTCATGACCTGTTTCCGGGACGCGCTCGCGAACGCGGGCGTCAGCGCCGACTCCGTGCGATACCTGAACGCGCACGGGCCCGGCACCGCGCAGTGCGACCGGGCGGAGTCGGCCGTGGTGGAGACGCTCTTCAGGCGGGACACCGGCATCTACTCGGTCAAACCGCTCACGGCGCACTGTCAGGGCGCGGCGGCGGCGATCGAGGTCGCCTCGGCAGCCCTGGCGTGCGAACGGGGGATCGTGCCGGCATCACCCACAGTGGCGCGGGCCCATCCCCAGCTGCTCGACGGTCCCACTCCCCTGACTGACGGCATCACGGTCAAGTCGTCGCTCGGCATGGGCGGCCACAACTCGGTCGTGGTGCTCGCTCCTCCCAGCTGAGCCGGAAGGAGTCCCAAACCTCGAACCGCCCCGTGGTGTCCCCACCACCGGGCGGTTTGAGCAGCACATCCTGGTTCCTACTACCGTTCTGCACCCGAGCGGAAACCGCTGCGCTCACCGAACGCTCGAACACTGTCCTCATGGCACTGATCAGCGAAGTTGAGGCACTGGTGAGCGGTCACCTCTCTCTGGTCGACCGCGAGGTCAGGCAGCTGGCACGCAGGCTGCCCGCACACATCGACCGGGACGACCTCGTGTCGGCCGGGCTGACCGCGCTGGTCGCGTGCGCACGGAGCTATCGGGGCGAGGCGCCTTTCGGGCACGTGGCGTGCATCCGGGTCCGCGGCGCTCTCATCGACCACCTCCGCACCCTCGACTGGGCGAGCCGCTCGGTTCGTACCAGGGCCCGAGAGCTCCAGGCCGCCGAGGACGAGCTGGTGGCGGCACTCGGCCGCACGCCCACCGCGGCCGAGCTCGCCCAGGTGCTCGGGGTGTCAGAGCGCGAGGTGATCTCGTGGCACCACGACGTGCAGCGAGCGGCGACGGTCAGCCTCCAGGGCGTCACCCAGGAAACCGCGGACCTCCTCGTCCGCGAACGGGCTCCCGGTCCTGAAGACGTCGTGCTGCTGCGTGAGCGGTTCGGCTACCTGCGGGACGCGATCGATGCACTGCCCGCCAACCTCCGCACCGTTGTCGTCAGGTACTTCCTGCAGGACCGCTCGATGGCCGACATCGCCGAGGAGCTGGGGGTCGGAGAGTCCCGTGTCTCGCACATGCGCGCGGAGGCACTCGCGCTGCTCCGGGACGGCGTCAACGCGCAGCTCGACCGCGACCTGGTCGCCGAGCCGCTGTCCGGCCGGGCCGCACGCAAACGAGAGGCGTACTTCGCGGAGGTGGCCACGCGTGGCACGCTCCGCAGTCGTCTCGCCGCCTGAGCCGCCGCGTGATCGTCACGCCGCGTCGATGTCGCCATCCGGCGCTTCGACGAGTTTCGACGAACCCGCGGCCGAGGACCAGGTGCCTGGTCCAGGGATGTGGCCCGGGAGCCGATGCGGGGCGCTTTCGCAGCTGAACGTGGTCGAGGTGAGCGTCAACGTTGCCGAGCCGGCACCTCGTCAGCTTCAGGCACAGCCAGGAGTCGCCGACAGAGCCTTGCCAACGCTCCGCCTGCCGCCGAGCGCGCAGCACCGACCCAGCCGTAGCTCCTCTCATTACGCGCGTTTTAGAGGAAATCTCCTAATACGATTTGATGATTTTTCCGGGTGGCGTGACGCCGTGTCGCAACCTAGCCCCCAGTAGCGCGACCCGGTCATGTTCGGTTGCCCTACGGTTGCGCCGACACCACGTCCGGATCGATCGGCAGGACGATGGCCACCATCGTTCCCTCGCCTGGCCGGGAGGCCACCGAGATGTCGCCGCCGTGCCTCTCCACGATGTGCTTGACGATGGCGAGCCCCAGGCCGGTGCCCTGGATCTCGTGCTCGATCGCGAGCGACGACCGGAAGAACCGGGTGAACAACTTGGGCAGCTCGTCCTGCGCGATACCGATCCCCGTGTCCGCTACGGTGATCCGCACCTCGTTGCCGACGCGCCGCACGCGGATCACCACCGAGCCTGCCGCCGGGGTGAACTTGACCGCGTTGCTCAGCACGTTCATCAGCGCCCGGTCGAGCTGGTTCGGGTCGGCCCGCACCACGATCGGTTCGGCTCCCAGCTGGCGAACCAGGGTGATCGCCTTCCTGATCGCGGCCGGTTCGACGCTTTTCGCAGCGGCTTCCACGAGAGCACCGAGCTCCGTCGCTTCGACGGCGGGCTGGAACTGACCCGAGTCGATCTTGCCGACGGTCAGGATGTCCTCGACCAGCCGCAACAACCGTCCGGTGTTGCGCTGGATGATCGACGTCATCTCCTGCTGGTCGTCGGTCAGGTCTCCGGCGACCCCGTCCACCAGCAGCTCCAGGTATCCCGAGATGCTGGTCAGGGGCGTGCGCAGCTCGTGGGACACGTTGGCGATGAAGTCGGTCTTGATCCGATCGAGTCCGCGCAGCTCCTCGACCACCTCCTGCTCCCGGGAGTACGCGTCACGCAGGGCGCGTTCGGCTTCCTTGCGCTCGCTGACGTCCCTGACGAAGGCGTTGAAGCGGTAGGGACCGGACGGCTGCGGTTGCCAGACGTACAGCTCGATCGGGAACTCCTGTCCGTCGCGGCGCAGACCGGCGAGCTCGATCTGCCTGCCGAGCACCGACCCTTCGCCGGTGGCCTTGAGACGCGCGATCCCAGCCACGTGGTCGGCACGAAACCGTTCCGGCACAACGGTGTCCGCGAGGAGCCTCCCGATGATGTCGGCGTGCGGCCAGCCGAACATCCGCTCGGCCGCCGCGTTCCACTCGGTGACGCAACCATCCTCGTCGAGCGCGATGAACGCGTCGTGCGCAGTACCGATGATCGTCCGCAGCCGGCGCACGGTCTCCCGCAACGTCGTCTGGCTGCGCACCAGCTCCGCCCGGTCGGACATCCGTGCGACTGCCAGACCCACCTCTCGCCCGAGCTCGGTGACCAGGTCGAGCACCAGCGGGCTGGGACGGCGGACGCCGGGATCGTAGAACTCCAGCACCGCGACCACGCCGCTCTCGCAGTGCACGGGGAACGCGAACCCGCTGCCCACACCGAGCTCGGGCAAGTCGAGGTCGGCCATCCACTTGGGACGGAGGCTGTCCGCGGCTTCACCGCACAGGCCGACGCCAGGCGACACCCTGGTGTCCCACAGGATCTCCCGCAACCGTGCGGGACCGCCGTCGTCCGCACCGTGCCACAACTTCGCCGACACCAGTTCGCCGGTTCCGTCGTCGGCGGGAACGCACACGTGGCCGACCGGCCACCCGGAGTGAACGCACACCTCGTCCAGGCAGAACCGGAGCACCTCGGTGAGGTCGGACGCCCGGTGTGCCATCGACACCATCCGGCTGCGCGCCTCCACCGCGCGCACTGCCCGGTCGGCGTCGAGCTGACGTTCGAGCTGACGACCCAATGCCAGCAACGCCTCCAGCGCATCGTGGCCGAGGTTCCGGACCTCGCGGGCGGCGATGAACAGCACGCCGACCGGCCGCCGGTCGTCACCGCGCACGGGCACACCGGCGAAGAAGTGGACGGCCCTGCCCGCCGACCGTCGTGGCTGTGAAAACAAGACCAGGTCGTCCGCTTCCACGGTCTGCCTGCACAACGGCAGCAACTCGTCCTGGCCGTGGGGCATGCCCCGCACCTCGTGCAGCTCCAGCTCGTCCCCTTCGAGCAGCGCGACTCCCGCGATCGGGGCCCGGCCGAGCGTGGCGGCGATCAGCACCGACGGGCTGAACTCCCGCCGCTCCGTCATCGCTTGCGGCCAAGTCGTCGACGTCCTGTTCACGGCGTTTCTCCCGTCCGGTCCTCTGGCAGGACCACGGTCACCGTCGTGCCCGCGCCCTCGGTGGAGGTGAGCGAGACCTGCCCACCATGCCTGCGCACGATCTGCCGCACGATCGCGAGCCCCAGGCCGGAACCGGGAATCGCCTGCTCCGTCGCGTTGGTCGCCCGGAAGAACCGGGTGAACATGGCGTGCTGCTCTGCCTCCGGAACACCCATGCCGGTGTCGCTGACCTTCACCTCGACCCAGCCGTCGCCACACCGGCGGGAGGTCACCCGCACGTCACCTCCGGCCGGCGTGAACTTGACCGCGTTCGACAGCAGGTTGGTCAGCACGCGGTCGAGCTGCGCCGCGTCGCCGCACACCACCGGTTCTCCGACGTTCTCGCGATCCAGGCGAACCCCACCCACGTCCGCGGCAGGTCGCAGCGCCTCGACGACACCGTCGACGAGCTCGCCGACGTCGACAGGCTTTTCCTCGATGGTGACGGCGTCCGACTCGAGCTTGGCGAGCAGCAGCAGCTCCTCGATCAGTCCCCGGAGCCGGGTCATGTTGCGGTGGACGATGTCCAGCATCTTCCGCTGATTGTCGTTGATCGTGCCAACGTCTCCGTCTCGCAGCAGCTCCACGTATCCGGCGATGCTGGTCATCGGTGTGCGCAGTTCGTGGGAGACGTTCGACACGAACTCGGTCTTGCTCCGGTCCAGCGCGCGCAGCTCCCGGACGAGCAACTGCTGTTCCTGGTAGAGCCTGGCCTGGTCGACGCCGCGGCCGAGATCGGCCGCGACGTGCTCGAGGGCGTCCATCTCGACGGTCCGCCAGCCGGCGCCGGGGCGAGCGAGGACCAGTGCTCCGAGCACGCTCTCCCCTCGCCCGAACGGCAGGACCAGCACCGCGCGGTCTCGCAGTGCGGCGGGCAGCCCCAATCTGGCGGCCTCCCCGGCGTTCTCCACCTCGATGCAGCGGCGGCTCGCGTACAGCCGGCGCAGCGGCGCCACCGGCAACATGCGCTCCTCCGAGGTCAGCGACGATCCGAGCGGAGCGAGCTCAGGCCGGTGCCATTCCGGCGTGACGAGGTCGGCGCAGGTGTCCTCGGGCGCGCCCTCGGTCAGCCAGACGCACACCCGCTCGGCGTCGAAGTGCTTCCCCATCTCCGCGGTCGCCAGCTCGACGACCGCGTCGACGTCCAGATGCTCTCTGATCCTCAGGCCGATGCCGGCCGCGATCTCGCGGTGGCGCTGCCGTTCCAGCTCCACCTCGTGCAGCTTGGCGGCCTCGTCGACCAGCGTGTTGATCGACCGGGCGACGTCCTGGAGCTCCGCGATGCCCTGCACGGGGATGCGAGCCTTCGCGTCACCCTCGGCCCACCTCTTCACCGTGTCCTGCAGCGCGGTGATCGACGTGCCGAGCCGCTGCCCGGTGGCGATCGCCGAGCCGCCCGCCAGCAGGATGGCAACGATTCCACAACCGATCAGGGCGAGCATCACCTGGCGCCGGGTCTCGACACTGCTCTGCCTCAACGAGGCGCTGGTGGTGTCGAGTGCCTCGGCAAGCCGGGCACTGGTCTCCAGGACCTCGTCCATGATCACCGCGCCGGCCGCGAGCCGCGCCGGCGTGTCCGCCGATGCCGGCTGAGCCTCTCGGACAGCGGCCGTCACGGAGAACCACCGGTCCGCCAACTCGGTCATCTTGAGTGCCGTCTGTCGCTCGGCCGGCACGGACAGCTGAAGTAGCTCGTCCCTGACTCTGGCGTAGCTCTGGCGACCTCGGTCGTAGGCATCGCGGAAGGCCGCGTCGCTGTTGTAGGTGTACCCGCGCAGGCCGCGGGAGCTGTCCAGCATGATCCCGCGCAGCTCGGAGTTCAGCTTCTGCATCGGTTGAACGCGGGACGTCAGCTCCTCCACGGAGCTCGTGGCCGCCGAGACCGCTCCCACGCCGAGCGCCAGCAGGATCAGGACGACGGCCACGAGCGGCCCGAACGTGAGGACGAGCAAGCGCCGGAAGGACTGTCCTGAGCTCATGGCCGTCTGCCCCCTCGGGGTGTCGGAACATCGAATCCTCGCCGGGGCATGACTCCCCACAAGCGTTCGGACCGGCGCAGCGCGGCCCACACGCCCCACATCCGCCAGCGTGCGGTCCGCTGCCGGTAGCCGACGTTCTCCGCGAGCGCCGCGAGGAGAGCCAGCCCGAGGTCCGCCCACCGGTGGTACCGGCGGAACGAGTACTCCTCGACGGTGAGCGCGAAGACGGAGATCAGGAACGCGAAGCCGTAGGCCGCCGCCGAAAGGGATACCGCGAACGACAGAGTGATCGCGCCCGTCGTGAGGCCCAACACCAGCACGAGCGCCGCCACGAACTCGACGAGCGGGGTGATCAGCTCGAACAGCATGTGGTACGGCAACGTGAACAGCCCCACGACGCCGTACTTCGGGTTGCCGATCATCCGCCGGTGCTTCAGCAGGATCTCGGCGAGGCCGCGGTTCCACCGCTTGCGCTGGCGGCCGAGGACCAGCGCGGTGTCCGGCACCTCCGTCCACGACACCGGTTCGGCCACGAACACGATCCGGTAGTCCTGGCCCTCGTCCCGCATCTTCCGGTGGATCCGGACCACCAGCTCCGCGTCCTCGCTCATGCAGTCCGGGTCGAGCCCGCCCACCGCCACCACGACATCACGGCGGAACAGCCCGAACGCTCCGGAGATCACCAGCAGGCCGTTGAAACGCGACCACGCGGTGCGGCCGAGCAGGAAGACCCTCAGGTACTCCACGGCCTGGATCGCGGGCAGCAGCCGCCTCGGCATCCGCACGTCGACCAGCCGGCCGGCCACCACCCGGCACCCGTTGGCGACGCGGACGGCACCACCGGCGGCGACGACCCGGAACGGGTCGTCGAGGAACGGCCTGGCCACGCTCATCAACGCGTCCGGGTCCAAAATGGAATCCGCGTCGACCATGCACACCAGCGGATGCCGGGCGAGGCACAGCCCGGTGTTCAGCGCACGGGTCTTCCCCCCGTTCTCCTGACGCACCACCACGAGCGGGATCGCACGGACTGCGGGAACGTGCACCGAACGCACGACACCCCGCCGCGGTAGCTCGTCGGACACGACAGCGGGCAGACTCACGAGCTGGAACTCGGCTTCGAGCTGAGCGAACGTCTCGTCCGTGGACCCGTCGTCGATGACCACGACCTCGAACACGGGATAGCGCAGGGCGAGCATGGCCCGCACCGCCTCGACGATGCCCGCCTCCTCGTTGTACGCGGGCATGAGCACCGACACGGCGTTGGTCAGCGGACCCGCGTACAACTCGTCCACCGCCAGGAACGGTGTGCGCCTGCCCTCCCGCGTGAACTCCACCGCCGCGATCGACAGGAACACGAGGTAGCTGCAGTTGATCAGCAGGAAGTAGCACGCCGCCGCGAGGCCGGCCACCTCGACGGCGTTCAGGATCACGCCGCCCCCGTGGGTGTGCCGGCGGAAGGGGTCGTCACGTGTGACCTCGAGCCGCCGCGGCCAGGCGCTCGTGGGTGATCTGGTTCCACGCCAGCGCCTCGATGGCGTGCACGGCGGCGGCTGGGCCGAGACTTCCGCCCGCCACGCGCGAGAGGATGTCGCGACCGTGGTCGCCAAGCCGCAGCAGGGAACGGGACGCGTTGTGCGCCAACCGATGCGGCTCCTCGGCGAGGAGGAAACCCAGGGTGTCCGCGGCAGCCGGGTCGCCGAGTGCGCCGAGTGCCTCCGCGGCCGCGATCCGCAGCTCGGAGGGACTTCCCCTGCCGACGAACCCGATCAGCACCGCGGCTGTGGCCGGTGTCCCCGTCCGGGCGAGCGCGCGCACGGCGGCCAGCCGGACCGGCAGCTCGGCGTCCTCGCGCAGGAGGCGGACGAGCAAGGGGAACGCCGCCACCACGCCTCCGAATCCCAGCACTTCCGCCGCCACTGCACGGACCGTCGCGTGTGGATGACGCAGCGCGTCCATGATCACCGGATTCGCCGTGGGGCCCAGCGCCAGCAGCGAGTGCGCCACGACGTGCGCAGGCACCGGCCGGGAGCAACTGAGGCCACCGAGCAGCGGCCGGGCACCCCGCGCATCCGCAAGGCCGCCCAATGCCCTGGCGGCTGCCACCCGGACCTCTGGACGAGGGTCCGCCATCAGTGACACCACCCGCGGCAGATCCTCTTTGCTGCGCAACAACCCCACCACGTGGACGGCCTCGACCCGCGCGCGCGCTCGTCTGGCCCGCAGGCCACGACGCGCCGAGTCGAGGACCCCTCGGTGCGTGAGCAGGTCGACCAACGGCTCACGCACCGCGCCACTGAGGTTGCCCAGCAAGGAGATCACGGTCGGCTCCACCGCGGCCCACGCCCGGCGGTCCAGCGCGACGAGCTCCGGCAGCAGCCCCGGATCGCCGAGCAGCCGGAAGACCAGCGGCCGCAACCGCTGTGCCTCCCGCTCACGGCGACTACGGCGGCGCGCCGACGTCAGGTGGTGTGCTGTGATGAGCACCCCCAGCACCACGGTCGACACCGCGCCCGCCAGCATGATGGCGGAGCCCATCGAATTCACTGGCCGACCCTGGCCAGCACGGCGTGCACCCTGCTGAGCAGTTCGCGGGGACTGAACGGCTTGGTCACGTAGTCGTCCGCACCCACCCCGAAGCCGGACTCGACGTCGGCCTCCTGGGCACGAGCGGTCAGCAGAATCACCGGCAAGTTCTTCGTCGCCTGCTCGGACCGCAGTCTCTGGCAGACGTCGAGGCCGGACATGCCGGGCATCATCACGTCGAGGATGACGAGGTCCGGGCGCTCCGTCGCGACGGCGTCCAGCGCCGCCGGCCCGTCCCCGACGGCCCTGACGTCGAACCCGTCCTGCATCAGCTTGAACACCAGTAGATCGCGAATGTCGGCGTCGTCCTCCGCGATGACCACGGCGGTCATGACACCCTCCCAAGCGCCGCCCACACGGCGGCGCGGTCGAACGGCTTGAGCAGCATTCCGTCGACGTCGTCGACGCGGATGTCGGCGGGGTCGAGCATCGACGTGACGACGACCTGGCAATGCCGGGTTCGGGGGTCGGCCCGCAGTTCGCGGATCACCCACCGGCCGTCCTTGCCGGGCAGCACGATGTCGACGACCACCACGTCCGGTGGATCGGCGCGCGCCAGGTCGAGTCCTCGCTCGCCTGTCTGTGCCAGCACGACCTCGTGCCCCATGTCCCGGAGGTGGCGCGCGAGCAGACCGAGGATGTCCTGATCGTCCTCGATCACCAGCACCTTGGAGACCACGGACACCTCCGGTCGCTCTGCTCACGCCTACCGGACCAGCCCGGGAACCCGATGCTGACACAGGGTTCGTGGCGAGAGGCCGTCGAATACCGCAAACTGGGGACCGTCCACTGTGGTCAGGCGCTGCGCAGGCCGATCAGTCCGCGGTCCAGTGCCGTCATCAACGCCTGCGAGCGGCTGGAAGCGCCGAGCTTCTCGTAGAGCCGCGCCACGTAGGTCTTGGCCGTCGACGTGCTCATGTGCAGCGCTCGGGCCACACCCGGCACGGACAGTCCGTCCTGCAACAGGCGCAGCACCTCGCCCTCACGCGGGCTCAACGGGGAACGCGCACGCGACTCCCGCAGCCGGGTGAACGCGTCGGCCAGGCCGGTGGCGGTGAAGGACGAAGCGGCGACGGCGGCGTGCCTGATCGCGCCGACGATCTCCACCAGGGTCGAAGTCTTCGGCACGAACGCCGACACACCGGTCTCCATCGCGCGGAACAACACATCGTCCTCGCCGTTGGAGGTGAGCACGACGATGCCGAGCGACTGCCAGCGGTCCCGCAGCTCACTGGCGAGCGTCAGCCCGTTGCCGTCGGGAAGTGTCACGTCGACGGTCACCACGTCCGGCTTGGTGGTGGAGATCAGGGCGATCGCCTCGGCCGCCGTGGTGGCCTCGCCGACGATCTCCATGTCCGTCTCGCCCTCGAGCAGCCGGGTGAGCCCGAACCGGGCGAGGGGCTGACCGTCCACGACCACGAGTCGAATCGACATGACGTCCTCTGCTTCTTGCTGACCACTGTGTGTCCTCCATGAAGCGGCACTTCCGGTGTCACGCCGGGTGCCGGACGGTTGCCGTTCGGTTGCGGTCAACCGGCGATCAGGCTGTCGTAGATCTCGATGCCCGCCGGTCCGATGATGATGATGAACAACGCGGGGAAGATGCACAGGAGCAGCGGGAACAAGATCTTCACCGGCACCTTCTGGGCTTTCTCCTCCGCCGCCTGGCGACGCTTGACGCGGATCTCGCCGGCTTGTTCGTGCAGCACCCGTGCGGTCGGAATGCCCAGTTCGGACGCCTGGACCAGCGACGAGGCGAACGTGTGCACCGCGGCGACCGTGGTGCGGCCGGACAGCGACCGCAGCGCCTCGACCCTGGACTTGCCCAGTTGCATCTCCTGCAGGAGGCGGGAGAACTCCACCGACAGCGGACCGGAGGTGTTGCGGGCGACCTGGGACACCGCCGCGTCGAAGCCCAGCCCGGCCTCGACGCACACCGTGAGCATGTCCAGCACGTCCGCGAGTTCCTTGCCCATGAGCGCCTGGCGCTTGGTCGCCGCGTTGTGCACCAGCACGTCCGGCAGGAAGAAGCCGACCGCGGCGCCTGCCAGGGCGTAGGCGACGAGGGTCAGCGCCGACCCGAGTCCGTACAGGGCACCGATCGGCGCCAGTCCCAGCAGACCGACGCCCTTGAAGGCCATCACCCGTTCGGCGGTCCACCGGGACGGGTTGCCCGCCAGGTCGAGCCGGTGCTCCAGTGACGCGATGGCGGTGGCCGGTGAGATTCGGGCGGCGAGCGCGCGCAGCCGGTCCAGCGCGGAAGGCAGCGCTTCGCCGTCCGTGTCGGCGACGTCGGTGGCACCCTGGCCGTAGGTGGTCTCGATCTGGGCGAGCCCACGTGACACGCGCGCCGTACCCGTTGCGGCCGTGGCGACCTGGGCCCCCGCCAGCGCCAGCGCACCGGCGACGGCAGCGACGCCCGTCAGGAGCAGGAACGTTCCGCTCACCTCAGACCTCCACCTTGATCATCTTCGTCATCCAGAACCAGCCGACACAGAGGCAGACCGCGGTCGCGCCGAGCATCATCCAGCCGGCCGGGCGGGTGTAGAGCGGTTCGATGTAGTCCCGCCGGCTGGCGAACAGCCAGACGCCGAGCCCGATCGGCAGCGAGATCAGCACGTACGCCGACATCCGGCCCTCGGCGGTGAGCGCCTTGATCTGCCTGCGCACGGTCGCCCGCTCACGCATGGTGTTGACGGTGGTGAGCAGCAGTTCGGCGAGGTTCCCGCCGACCTCGCGCTGGATCCGGATCGCCATCACCACCCAGGAGAGATCCTGGCACCGCATCCGGTCGGCGGCTTTCTGAAGGGCGTCCTCCACCGAGACGCCGAGCCTGGTGCGGGCCAGTGACCGGGCGATCTCGCCCGCGATGGGCTGAGTGCCCTCGCGCACCGTGCTGTCGAGCGCCTGCGCCAGCGAGAAACCGGACCGAAGGGCTCCCGCGACCAGTTGGAGCGTGTCCGGGAGCTGTTCACCGAACACCGTGCGCCGCCTGCCGATCCGGAACTTCAGGAAGGAACGTCCGCCGAACCACCCGAGCAGGGCCCCGAGCGGTCCGCACACCATCGGCGCGCCCGTGACCGCCGCGAGGACCATACCGAGCACGACGGCGATGCCGAACCGCACGAGCAACCACTCCGCGGGGCGCAGTCGGACGCCCGCCAGGTCGAGGTCCAACTCGATCCGCTCACGCCTGCCGCGGCCGTCGATGATCCGTTCACACAGTGCCAGCAGCAGGCGCGTCGGCCGCGTCGGCTCCCGCACGGCGCCTGTCTCCGGCTCCGCGCCGTCACGCACGCGGTAGCGCCGCACCTCGGCCAGCCGGCTGCGCCGCGCGCGCCGGACGACGCGACGACGCCCGAACCAGAGCCAGCCGAGTCCGGAGAGGACGGTGAAGATCACGCCGAGCAGCGTGCCGAACGTCCAGGCCGGTACGGCGGGCATGTCGGCGCCGCGCCGGTCCGGGGCGTGCACGCCGGTCTCCGCGACGAGGTGCCCCACCCGGACGGTCAGCCGCACCTGCCTGCCGGAGAGCTGGTCGGGCACGACGGCGCTCACCTCGAGCCGCACAGGAGCGGCCGGCGCGAACAACGCCGCACCCGCCCGTGCGTCGCCGACCGCCACCAGGTGGCCGCCGCTGCCCTGTGCAAGGCTGTTCCGGCCGGCGATCGCCGCCCCGGCCGCACCGTCGAGCTCCACCACGTCGACGGTGACACCTGTTTCGGACAGCACCTTCAGCGTGGCGTCGAGCGAGGCGCCACCGTCGGCGTCCTCGCCGTCGGACAGCACGAGCAACCTGCGGGTGCCGGGTACTCCGGCGAGGCTGCGGGCGGCCAGCGTCACCGCGTCGTTCAGCGCACTGCTGCCGGCGGCACCCACCCCGGCGAGGGCGGCCGTCACCTGCTGCCTGTCTGCGGTGACCGGCACCGTCAGCGCGGGCCGGTCCGAGAAGGTGACCAGTCCGGTGTGGACGTCCGCGGGCAACGCCGACAGGTAGGCGGTGACCACGTTGCCGGCCGTCGCGATCGGGACACCGTTCATGGTGCCTGTCGTGTCGAGCACGACGAGCGCCGCCCGCGCAGGCCGCGGTTCACTGACCACGGCCGCGGTGGCGGGCACCGGTGTGCCGTCGACCTCGACTCGCACTCCGTCCGGATCGAGCGAATCGGGGACGTCGCGTGCGGTGAGTGTGACGTGCATCCGTCCGTCCTCTACCTTCGCCGAACCGAGCTCCGCGGTCGGGTCGGCGCCCGCTGGGAGCGTCGACGCTCCACACAGGACCATGACTGCGGCGATCAGCCTGAGGATCATCGGCGTCACCTGTCGGAGGAGAAGAGGCCGGCGGGCAGCGGAATGCCGTGCTCGGCCAGCCTGTCGGCGAAGGTGGGGCGCAGTCCTGTCGAACGCAGAGTGCCGCGGAACTTCCCGTTCTCGTCCACACCTGCCGCGAAGTCGAACACGAAGAGGTCCTGGAGTGTGATCACGTCACCCTCCATGCCGACCACCTCGGTGATGTGCGTGATCCGCCGGGTGCCGTCCTTCAGCCTGGCCTGCTGGATGATCAGGTCGAGCGCGGAGTTGACCTGGTCGCGGATGGCGCGGCTGGGCAGGTCGACGCCCGCCATGAGCACCATCGTCTCGAGCCTCGACAGCGCGTCGCGCGGCGTGTTGGCGTGTGCCGTCGTCAGCGACCCGTCGTGCCCCGTGTTCATCGCCTGCAGCATGTCCAGCGCGGCACCGTCACGGACCTCGCCGACCACGATGCGGTCAGGCCGCATCCGCAGCGAGTTGCGGACGAGCTCCCGGATGCTCACCTGACCGCGGTTCTCGACGTTCGCCGGGCGTGACTCCATCCGCAGCACGTGGTCCTGCCGCAGCTGCAGCTCGGCCGCGTCCTCGATGGTGACGATGCGCTCGTCTTCCGGGATGAACGACGACAGCACGTTGAGCGTCGTCGTCTTGCCAGAGCCGGTGCCGCCGCTCACCAGGATGTTCAGCCGCCCTCGCACGCACGCCGACAGCAGCTCGGCGACGGCGGGGCTGATCGTGCCGAACCTGATCAGGTCCTCGACCTGGAGCGGGTCCGTGGCGAACTTGCGGATCGTCAGCGAAGAGCCGTCCAGCGCGATGGGCGGCACGACGGCGTTGACCCGGCTGCCGTCGGGCAGCCGGGCGTCCACCATCGGGCTCGCCTCGTCCACTCGCCTGCCGACCCGCGACACGATCTTGTCGATGATCCGGCGCAGGTGGCCCTCGTCGGTGAAAGCCGCGTCCACCGCCTGGAGCTTTCCCTTGCGCTCCACGTAGATGCGGTTCGGCCCGTTGACCATGACCTCGCTGACGTCGGCGTCGCGCAACAGCGGTTCCAGCGGACCGTGACCCAGGATCTCGTCGGCGACGTCGGTCGCCATCCGGCCGCGGTCCGCCAGGGTCATCGGGGTCTCGTCCTGCTCGAGCACGGTCTGCAGCGAGTTGCGGACCCGCAGTTCGAGCTCGTGCTCGTCGAGCTGCTCGTCGTAGAGCTTGGGTCCCAGGGTGTCCAGCAACGCCCCGTGCACCCGGCGCTTGACGGCGGCGAAGTGGTCGGAACTGCGGTCCCTGCGTGCCTCGGGCACCGCGGTGGAGGTGACCACCGGTTCGTCCTCGGTCCTGGCGGGCGAGGTCCGCTGGACCAGCCGGTCGCTCAGCCTCATCCGGACCGCCTCCTCAACCCGAACAATCCGCGCCGGGCAGCCGGGGGCTCGTGCTTCGCGCCCGCGAGGATCCGCGTGGCGATCTCCCGGAACCCGGCGCTGACCCGGTGCTCGGGCTGGTCGATGGTGATCGGCACGCCCCGGTTGATCGAGGCGGGCACCGCGAGGCTTGCCGGAACGCGCACGGCGACGCCGGTCTTCACGACGCTCTCGACGTCGGTCACGGTGAGCCCGACCCGCGAGTCCTCCCGGTTCAGCACGATGAGGCGCCGGTCGCGCGGGTAGGACAGCAGGTCGAGCATGTCGATGGTCAACCGCAGGTTCTTCAGCGTCGGCACGTCGGGGGTGGTGAGCAGAACGTGGTGGTCGGCTTCGTCCAGCACCGCCAGCACGTGCTCGTTGAACTGCGGCGGCGTGTCGATGACGACGTAGTCGAACATGCGTCGCAGCACCCGGAGCACATCCGTGACGAGAGAGGCGGGAATCTGCTGGGCGTCGCCCGGTTCCACCGGTGCCAGCAGACATTCCAGGCCCGGCCGGTAGCGCGTGAGCAGTCCCGACGCGCCGGTCTCGTCCAGCTGACCGTCCATCGCCATCGCGTCCACCAGAGTGCGGACCGGGGTGAGCTGAAGGGAGATGGCCACGTCGCCGAAAGCGATGTCCAGGTCCACCAGGCAGACCCGGTTGGCGCCGCCTGCGTGCAACGTGACCGCCAGGTTGGTGGCCGTGGTCGTCTTGCCGCACCCGCCCTTGGTCGCGAACACGACCGCGATCTTGCCCTCGGTCGACTGCTGAGCGGGAATCACGACGCCGTCGGGCGTCACCCGCGACAGCTCCCGCGAACGCAGGCAGGACTCGGCGACCAGGTCGAGGTCGGACTCCGGTACCACCTCGCGGACCCCGGCGCGAATGGCGAGCGCCAGCACGGACACCTCGAGCCGCTCACGCAGCAGGACGACACCCAGCGCGGGACGCAGAAGTCGTTGGACCGAGGCGAAGTCGAGTGCCTCCATCAGATCCACATCGGCCCCGATGACGACCAGCGTCTCGCGCGGGTCGGAAGCGAGCACCCCCTCAGCCGCGGTGAGATCGTCCACATGGGACACTTCGCCGCCCATCGCTCCGGCTAGCGGCGGTACCACCGCCCTCTGTTTCGTGCACAGGATTGACATGTTCTCTTCCACTCTTGCTAGGCCGGGCCGAAGACGGACTTGCTGTTCGTTCCGTTGCCCTGGCTTATCTGGGAACTGTCTGTGAGCAATGCGAAGTGCAAGGTGCCGAACTGGGCGCGCTGGATCAGGCGCTCGGCTTCGCCCTGGGTCACCGCGACCGTGACCAGCACGCCGCCCTGGCTCGCGCCGTCGCCCTGCTTCGCGTTCGGTACCGGCGGCGCGCCGAGCGCGAGCACCTCGACCTTCGGCAGCAGCAATCGGGTGACCTGCGTGCTCTCGTGCTGCTTTTCCAGCCCGGCGCCGGACGGGGTGCCGGACTTCTCGTCCATGACGGTGTACGTGTCGAACACCGCGATCTGCGATCCGGCTTTGACGTAGCCGGCGACTCGCTGCGGTGCGCCCAGCTCGATGCTGACGGCGACCTTCCCCTCGGGAATGGGCAAGCCGGACGACGCAGGCTTGGCGGCCGCGAACATGGGCTTCAGCAGGAGCTGGCCCGCCTGGACGTCGGCGGTCGCCACCAGCTCGGTGACGTCCGCGCCGATTTCTCCCAGCGCGTTCTGCGGCACCGTCTCGGCAGGCATTTTCTCCAGCCGGAGCAAGCCGTTTCGCAGCGCGGCACCAGCAGTGGTGCCCGCGGGCACGCGCTTCTGTGCGACGACCACGGGAACGGCGCGTTTGCCCGCCAGCGCCCGAGCGTCGGCGTTGCGCACGTAGAGCAGCACCGAGATGGTGCCGACCGCGGCGAGCAGCAGCGTGAGGCCGATGGTGAGCAAACGTCGTTTCATGATCCTTCTCCGGTGTCAGCCGAGCATGCGGACGGCGCTCACACCCATCTCGGGGCCACCGAGCACGGCGTCAGCGGGCAGCAAGGCGGTCGTGAAGTAGCCGTACACGCACTTGTCGTCGCCCTTGCAGTAGGACTTGGAGGTCAGTCGCGACGCGATCTTCACGCTCGGCAGGTGGTAGCCGGTGATCACGAAGGAGGCGAAGCCCTTCAGGTGGAAGTACCCTTCGTGCCCGGTCCCGCCCGCGCCGTCGTACACCGGCACCAGCAAAGTCGTCTCGGCGGTCACGGCGTCGGCGAGTTCCTCCTTGCACGCACTGGACGCGCTCACGCCGGTGTCGGCGAGGTAGACACCGTTGAGGTCGACGTAGGCCTGGCAGTCACCCGTCGCGTCGGCCAGCCAGCCGAAGCCACCGGGCAGTGCCCAGCCGGCCGGGTTGCCGGAACAGCTCGTTCCCGAGGTGGTGTGCAGCTTCAGCACGCGCTCGAAGCTCTCGGGGACCGTTCCGGACGCCAGCGCGAACGTCGTGCCACCGGCGGTGGCCGTGTTCCACTCGCACAGCGAGATCGTCACGCCGAAGCCGTAGGTCGCCCTGGGGCCGCCCCACGCCACTCGAGTGCAGGCGGCCACGCCCCTTCCTTCGTAGGCGGAGCCGAGCAGAACCTGCCCGAACGTCGCAGGCAGCAGAGTGGACCCGTCCGCCTGCCGGGTGCTCGTGCGCACCTCGACGAACTCCCCTCCGGCCGGCCGGTCGCCGAGGCAGCCGGCCGCCTCCCCGTCGTCGTCCGACGGACAGGGAGCCAGCAGTCCTCTCGCGTCGGCTCCGCAGACCAGATCCACTGTGGACGTTCCGTCGCCGGAGTTCGCGTTGGCGTAGTTCAGCGCGGTGCTGCCGGCACAGCCCGTACCCCCGGCACACGCCTGGGCGAGTGCGAGCGCTGCCGCGTCGGACGCGTTCTGCAACTGGGCACGTTCGTTGTACAGCCGGCCGACGTCGACGACGAGCGCGCCACAGCCGAGCAGCAACCCGCCGCCCAGCAGGAGCGCGACCACCGCGGTCACCGCGCCACGGTCGTCGCGCCGCAGCCGTGACATCAGCCGAGACATCGCATGACTCCCCTTCCGGTGAGATTGATCGGACCGATGTCGCCACCGAACGTGTCGGCGATGGCCGCAATCGGAGTGATGAAGGTGAACTGGTGAGTGACCTCAACGACGGCGTCCGCCGCCACGAGGTTGGCGGGACAGGCCGTGACGCTGACGTTGACGTCCGCTCCGGACAGTGCTCCTGCGGCATCGCGGGTGCGGGCGACCGTGTCCGGTTCGCTCAGTGCCGCGAGCCGGGCACCCTCCCTCGCCGCCTGGGTGAGCACGACCTGTTCGTGCAGCGCCCGGCCGAAGTCGACGATGCCGCACATCAGCAGCAGCAGGACCGGAAGCACGAGAGCGAACTCGACCGCCGCCGCTCCGCGATCGCGGTTCGCCCTGAGAGCCGATCCGTCGTGATCGGCTCCGAGCGGCGGCCTCATCGCGATCAGGCTCCGGCAGGCGCGGCAGGCAGCTGGTCGCTGACACCGTCGAACAACCCTTCGAGCTGGCCGCCGAGTGTCATGACGACGCCGATGACCGCGACGGCGATCAGGCCGACCATCAGGCCGTACTCGACGGCCGTGGCGCCACGCTCGCGGTCGTCGAACCGGGCGCTGATCCAGAGCTGCAGGTAAGCGATTGCTGTGAACATCTTGTTCTCCTCCTGGGATTCAGGCGATCCGGTGCCGCCCGATGTGGACAACTGTGCGGCACTGGCAACCCCCCGAAACAGCGGGCGATCGGCCAGAAGAATTTGCGGAACACCCGATGGAGACGACGTCTTGTCGTGCGAATGGAGGACAAAACCCTCGTCCCGTGTGGACGCTGCCCTACCGTGTCAGGCGTGCATCTCACGACGGCCTCGGCCGGAGCAGCCACGGGCCTGCTGGCGGGGCCGTGGATCCGCGCCGCGGTCTTCCGGCTCTCCGTACCGCCGGGCGCACCCGACCGGACCGCGTGCCCGCGCTGCGGCAGCCGACTCCGCTCGGCGAGCGCCTGCCGCTGCCCGTCCTGCCGTGAGCGCGTCACCTTGCCGTGCGGTGCAACGGAAATCGCGTCTGCAGCGGTGCTCGGCACCATCGCCGGCACGGTGGGGCCGCGGCCCGAGCTGATCGCCTTCGCCTGGCTCGCCGTTCTGTGCATCGCACTCGCGACGATCGACCTGATCGTGTACCGGCTGCCGGACCAGCTCACTCTGCCCGCCTACCCGGTGATCGCCGCGCTGCTGGCAGGTGCGGCGCTGCTGAACTCCGAGCCCGACAGGTTCCTCCGCGCGGTGCTGGCGGGCATCGCGCTCGCGGCAGGCTATCTGGTGCTCGCGCTGATCAGGCCGGGGGATCTCGGGCTGGGCGACGTCAAGCTGGCCGGGCCGCTCGGCATGGTGTTGGGGTGGGCTGGATGGCAGTCGGTCCTGCTGGGGACCGCGCTCTCCTTCGTCCTGTGTGGACTGGCCGGTGCGGTTCTGCTGGCAGTGCGACGTGCGGACGCCCGAACGGCCCTGCCGCTCGGGCCGTTCATGGTCTGTGCCACGTTCGTGGTCCTACTTGTCACTCCAGGTCAATAGTTCACGTTCCTGACGCCACACTAGCCACTCGCTCGAGTGATAAGGATGTCGCCCTGAAGGCCTACGGCGCGAAATCGTCACGGTGTGAACAGGGGGCAGCCACGGCCGGATGACGAGAAGGTGATCTTTCCGCTGCGCACATACGTTTGATCGTGAGTGAAGCACCAGGAGGGATCATGCCGCGTGTACTCGTAATCGAGGACGATCCGGACATCGCCCGGATCGTGGCGCTGCTCCTGGCCAGGAACAACTATCAGGTGGATCGCGTGTCCGAGGGCAAGGCCGGGCTTCGGGCCGTGTACGACTCCAAGCCGGACCTCGTCGTACTGGACATCGGGCTGCCTGGCATGGACGGACTGAGCGTCCTCGAACGCGTCCGCGATCTCAGCGACGTGCCGGTCCTGCTGCTCAGCGCACGTGACCAGGAGTCGGACAAGATCCGCGGCCTGCGTGCCGGTGCTGATGATTACCTGACCAAACCCTTCACCACCGGCGAACTGCTGGCCAGGGTCGAGGCGCTGTTGCGCAGGGCGCGCCCCGCCCGGTGGTCGGAGCGCGTCTACGACGACGGCTCGCTGAAGATCGACCCTCTGTCCAGGCTCGTCCACGTGGACGATCGTGAAGTCTCCCTTACCCCGATCGAATTCCGGTTGCTGAGCATGTTGACCCGCAACGCGGGAGCGACGCTGTCCACCGGTCAACTCCTCGCCGAGGCGTGGGAGGACCCGACCGGCATCGGGACAGAGCGCGTGAAGTTCACCGTGCTCAGACTCCGCCGCAAGCTCGGCTGGGACGACTCGGCCACCTCGCCGATCGAGTCGGTTCGCGGTGTCGGATACCGCTACCGGCCTCCGCTGCGCACGCGGCCGCGCGTCGAGAGCGGGATCACCGGCCGCCCCGGCCGTTGACGAACACGTTGAGGGCACAGGAGGTTGGACATGGCCAGCATCAACGGGCGGACTTCGGCGACCGGCCTCGACAAGCGCCGCGTCAAGATCATCCTGGCGGCGGTCTACGGGCTATTGAGCGCCGCCAACGTCGTCATGATGATCACAGAACCCACCGCGTGGCAGGGAGCTTTCGCGACGGCCCTGCTCATCGCCGCGCTGTGGCTGTGGATCGACAGCCAACCGAGGACGACGCCATGAGCAACCGCGACTTCTGACCGCCTGAGACCCGCCGAATCCTCACCACGACCCAGCCCCGGTGCCGGCAGACAGATCCGCGCCCCTGCCGGCACCGGGGCCTGCCACGTCCGGGTGGAGGCGGCGGCCCGGCACGGCGCGTGAACACGCGAAGCCGTGGGACGACAGGATGGTCAGGCCGAGATTCAGGGATGAACGGACTCGCCTCTCCACGGCGCCTCGACCACGTTTCGAGGAAATCAGATCAGCGCGCAATTGCCACACCAGAGCCGGGTCTCGCACACCCCGGCCACAATGATCCCCAATTTTGGGCATTATGATCATGACGCTGGCCGCCGATGACACATACTGCGTGGTGTGATCAATCCAAAAACACCGGTTCCCGCAGACGTGCCGCCCATCTGGGCACCGAGCATCATCGGCGCTCAAACACCCAAAACCGCCCGAGTTCGCGATTATTGGCTGGGCGGTTCGCACAACTCGGCCGCCGACCGGCGACTGGCGGAGCAGTTCACGTTGTGCGCACCCCAACTGCCGTACCTGGTGCGCACGCATCGAGACTTCCTGCGCCGTGCGGTCACCCGGCTCGTGCACGACGGAGTTCGCCAATTCGTCGATCTGGGCTCCGGAATACCGGCCGCCGGAAACGTGCACGAGGTGGCACAGCGTCTCGCTCCCGAGTGCCGGGTGGTCTACACCGACATCGACCCCGTCGTGGTGACCGAGTCGCGCGAGTTGCTGGCGGGCGACACCCGCACCGCATACCTCCACGCCGATGTGCGCCGGCCGGAGCACATCCTGGACTCGCCGGACCTGCACGGCCTGCTCGACCTCGACGAGCCCGTGGCCCTGCTCGCCATCGACGTGCTGCACCACGTTCCCGACTCCGCCGGCCCGGCGGAGCTGCTGACCACCTACGCGGACGCGCTGGGACCGGCCTGCCAGGTCGCGCTCTCACACACCTGCCCCGACGAGCAACTGCTCGACGCCATCGCGCTCTACAGCGACATCTACCACCAGCCGCTGCCCGAGTGCGCCTTCCGCAGCGCGGCGGAGGTCGGCGATCTGCTGGTTGCATTCGAGGTCAGCGAGCCGGGCCTCGTGCCCATCCCGCTCTGGCTCCCGGACCCCGACACCGAACCGGACCAGAACCCCGAGTACTTCAGCGGCTGCGCAGCAGTCGCGCGCAGGCGGTGAAGCTCCGCACGGACTAGCCCACCGTGCCCTGAGACGAGCTCCAGCACGGACGAAGCGGCGACGGAGAGTTGCGAAGGACCACCGTCACCGCCTGTCCGTGGACACGCCGCAGGACCGCACGACCGCGGCAATGTCCCGTCGAAGCCAGCGCCGGCCCGACCTTGAAACAGCAGGAGCGCGCCGAACCGCCGCCGGAAAATAGAAGACACATTCTTCGTCAGATTTGTCACCCTGCGCGAATGGAATTCTGTTCTCATCACACGACAGAGCGCCGGACAAGCCGCAACGGGCACTGATGCACACCGGTACGCGTTATGACTTCACCCTGTTTCGCGACATCACGAGCTCCAGTGCGCGACGTAGCCTTGGTGAACAGACCCGCTCACGTTCGGAGCTCCGATGTCAAATGCACTGGAATCGGTTCAACCGACCGGCGTTCCACTTTACGATCTCGCCCTCGTCGGCATCTCGTTCCTCGTCTGCGGAGCCGTTTTGAGGCTGGCTGCCCGGCCAAAGCCCGAGGCCACCACGCGAAAGCGGAGGCCGGCTGTACCGCGGCACGTCGAACTGCCGAGGCAACGCACACGGACTGCGCTCACTCGGGCGTGGGAGGTGGTTCGAGGAGATCGCCACACTGCTGCATGATGTCGTCCGGACGACTTTCGTGCGCCGCCTTGAAAGCGGCGATCAACGCGTTCGGGATACGACCTCGGTTGGACACGCCGACGCCCTGTTCCTGCGCCCACGAACGAATACGGGCCATGAGGTCGTCGTGGGTGGAGTAGGAGGTACTGGCGCTCCACTCCACCCGGCGGGCCGCCGGGATGAACCGCGCCAGGGCGGCGCGGAGCCGTTCCTGGTGAGCCGCGCCCAGGTCGATCTCGTAGTGGACCCCGTCCACGCCGAAGGACACCGTGGCCACGTCATCACCGCTGGCCCCGTCCAGATCGTCCGTCTTGTTGACGATGATCCTCACCACCATTGCGTTCACCTCATCAACGACATGTGGCAGCACCTGACAAGGTGCGGGGAGCGTGAAGCCCCCCGCACCCGCTCGACCGGCAGCTCACAACCGGTGCCCAGGCGCAGATCAGACCGCGATGGCCGATCCGGTCGGGATGCCGGCGACGTTCGCCGGGCAGGTGCTCGCAGCGTTCGCGTCCGTGTCCGGGCATTCGCTCATGGAGACGGCCGACGCATCCACGTCCGCGGCGGCGGCCGCCTCGGCGTCGACGTCCACACCCAGGCCGAGGGCGAGGGCCAGGTCGACGTCGAGACCGACCTGAGCGGCCACGCCCAGCCCGACACCCACACCGACGCCTGCGGCGACGTCCACATCGGCGGCGGCGGCGACGTCCACATCGGCGGCAGCGGCAACGCCGACGCCCACACCGACCCCGGCGTCCGCGTTCGCGACGACCACCACACCGCCATCCGCGTTCGCGTTCGCGACGGCCACGACACCGCTGCCGGCGTCAGTGGTCGTGGACGCCGCGTCGGCGGCGGAGTTCGGGTCGGCCGCATCGGCTGCGTCAGCGTCGCAGTCGGCCTCAGCGGTGCCGGCCGCGTCCGCGTCGGCAGCGCAAGCGGCGGTCGCGTCAATGCTCGTGCTGGACGCGGCGTTCGCATCGACACCAACGCCCACGCCCACAGCGGCATCGACACCCACACCCAGGCCGACACCGACACCGACACCGGCATCAACGCCCACGCCCACACCGACGCCAGCGGCCAGGGCGAGGTCGGCGTCGACGGCAGCGGCGACAGCGACGTTCGCGTCGACCGCGGCAGCGACAGCGACGTTCGCGTCGACAGCGGCGTCGACATCAGCGGCAGCAGCGACGCCCACGCCCACACCGATGCCGGCGTCCGTGCCGGCCGCGTTCACGACCGCGTCGTCGCAGGCCGACTCCGCCTCCACCGTGCACGTCGGCACTTCATCAGGGGTCGAGGTGGTCGTCACGACATCGTTCTCGGGGGTGTCTTCGGGGGTGCCCGTGACCGTCGCGTCAGGATATTGCGGCGTCTCCGCGGTCACCGGCGCTTCCTGCGGAGCGGGCGCCATGTGGTTTTCCTGCACGTGCGCGTTGGCGGTCCCGAACCCGTTCGCGAGAACCGCGGCACCTGCCGCGGCGACCGCGATGAGGCCCTTGTACAGCTTCTTCTGCATTCCGTTTCCCTTGTTTCACATTCTCGGAACGAGGTCGACAGCCTCGTGAATCGACGGAGGGTGCACACACGACGCCGCAGTGGAAATTCGCATCAGAACCGCGGCAGCGGCGCAGTGGAACACTAGCCACAAAGAAAGACGGACACCAAGCCGGATCACCAATTGTGGGGATGCGTGAACCCGATTCTGGGGATGCCCGACCCGAATCGGCCTACCGTCGGAAGAGTGCCGCTACGCATGAAAAGAATCGACCAACTGCATGCTCGGCATCTCGGGCGCCGCGACGGTCAACGGAGCCGACCTGCGCAGCTGCGTCAACAGTTCGGAGACCTCCCGTGCCGCGCTGGTGCATCGACCGCAGGTGGCGATGTGGCGCTGGACGCGAACTCGCAGTCCCTGGCCGAGCCGGCCGCACAGCCACGCGGCCAGGTTGCTCGCGGACAGCCTGCACTCCGCCACCCCCGTCGAGTTGACGTGCATCTGCAGGTAGGCGACACGGAGTCCCTCACGTGCCCGGAATGCGAGCGCGGCCAGCGCGTTCGGATGAATGCCGAGCAGGCCCGCCACTGTCGAGGTCGACTTCTTCTCGATCTCCAACTGGACCAGCACGGTCCGCCACCGGTCCGGCAGGCTTTCCAACGCGCGCAGCGCAAGGTCCGCGTCCAGCCTCTCGATCAGGAGATCGCGGTCGATGACCGGCACCACCTGCTCGGAGAGATCAGCCTGGCGATCGACCAGACGATCGACGGCGAGCTGCTTGTAGAAGGTGGTGCGCACCGTGGTCAGCAGGTAGGCGCGGAACAACGTGGCCGGTCCGCCACCGGACACGATCCGGTTGAGCACCTTGGTGAAGGCTTCCGCGACGAGGTCGTCCGCTCCCTGCGACGTGCCCAGCAGCCGACACGCGAAACTGTGCGCACAGGCGTGGTACCTGCGGTACAACTCACCGAAGGCATCCCGGTCGCCGGCTCGAACAGCGCGCAGGAGGGACGAGTCCGAACTGCAGGCTTTCTGGTCGTCGCGGCTGTCGAGATCCTCGTTCATCTCACCTGCCCCTTGTTCTGCGATCGTGACGGACAATGCGCAAGGCAAAACTACATCCGGGAGTGACGGAACGCAGTACGTCAGCCTTGACCGTGCGGTAAATTCCCCCCGGTCGGCGTGCCGCGATGACACAGCCGGACGAAGTCTGCAGACCTCTCATGGGCAACACCCCCAATGGGATGATAATAGAAACTCAATCTTGCGCATCGAGTTCACTATTGGACACGGGCTTTCATCTCTGGTTGTTGATCACAAACGTCGATGATGTCGGGCGAAGCAATTTCGGCGCCATCGGGTCGTCTGGGTCCGGCAACGCGTGCAGCTCGTCGACGGCGTCGTCCAGCGTGCCGGTGTACTCCCACAGGACACCTGACACCGACGAGCGTCGTGGCCCGCGGCAGTCCTCGTTGCGCAGACGGCCCACCGTCACGTCGTCCATCGCGCGCACGATGATCGTGTCGGTCACGGTTCGTCGCTCGCGAAAGCCACCGATGCACTGGAAACCGCCGACGAAAATCGGCAGGAAGGTCCAACCGGTGCCCGGCCGCGCCATCAACGCCAGCTTCGCCAGGGCGGGGTGGCTGTTGACGGCTTCGAGGTACTCAGGACTGATCACAGCTGCACCGCTTCCCTCGCTGACCGTTGCCGTGGCCTCTGGACACCAGGTATCGACTCCGGGATGTCCGGCCGGCCGACACCGAGATGCCCTGCAGCGTCTCGACCACGAATGCGGCGAGGTGGCAGCGGCACCAGTCGGCCAAGTGACCGGCAAGCCTCGCCGGCGTCGGTTCACCAACCAGCAGATCGTTGAGATGCCGACCTTCCAGTTCACTCATGACATAACGTCGCAGCGGCTCGAGGGCCGAGGTCTCGGCCGGCGCGTTGGTGGGTAGCAGACCGGCCGAGTGCAGGACGACCTCCACCGACCACTGGTGCATGTGCACGCCGTGGCACGGATGAGTCGGACGCAGGCCGGAGATTTCGTGTGTGGCAACGAAGTTGTAGTGCTCGACGATCTCGTACATGTCCCACTTCACGAGCGTCGCGCGAACGGATCCGCAGCGGTGCACAGCCGACTTCCCTGGTCCGCCAGCTGGCTCGCGGCATCCCTGAGTGCCGCACGCATCCGACCTACCTGCAGCGGTGACAGGTAAACGGGGCCGAAGGACGCTCCCTCCACCGCGACGCAGCCGCGGCTGGGCCGGACCACCACGTTCGCCTGGCGCCGCTCGTCGATCGTGGTCTCGGAGGTGGACGACACCGCACGCCTGCGCCGCTCCAGCCTCAGCAACATCGACAACCGTGACCATTTTCGAAGGTGGTGCGTCATCAACAGCTCCTCGTCGATTCGACCGGGAACGCATACAGGACCGTGGTGGCGAGGAAGGAGAGAAACTCGCCACCACGGCCCGGGGGAGCGACGGCATGACGACCGGTGAAACCCGAAGGACCGGCCGCAACGGGGCATCCGTCGCCGTGAATGTGGACCTCGGGGCCACTGCCTCATTACGGCCCCGCCATCCGAGTCACCCGGAGGAGTTTCCGCTTCAGCGGGACAGCAAAGACATCTCGAAAGCCTTCGCGACGGCGTGTGCCCGGTCGCGTGCCTCGAGCTTGCGCAGGACGTGGTTCACGTGAGTCCGGACGGTCTCCGTGCCGATGCCGAGACGGTCGGCGATCTCCGCGGCAGTCCGCCCCTTCGCAACCTGGTGCAGCACCTCGAGCTCCCGGCGCGACAAAGGTCTACCGCCCCGGACGACCGCAGACAGCCGCACGGGAGCGAAACAGCCGCGCAGCTGCGGATCCACGAAATCGCCTAGATCGACACCGAGCCTGATCGCGGTCACGAGGCGGTCGGAGTCCGCCTCGATCGGCACCAGCGAGCGAGCCCCGTGCAGACGTGCCCGAGCCATCGCCTCGGCGCCTCTCGACTCCGGACCGATGAGCACCACGACGATCATGCCGTTGAACAGACGTGTCAGCAGCTCACAGAGCTTCCAACCGGGATCACTGCCGGACGTGACCAGGACCGCGTCCGGCGCTCCTCGATCACACATCTCGACGGCGGCGAGCGCGCCGCTCACCGCACCGATCCAGGTGAGACTCGGGTCCGCGGCGACGACGGCCTGGACGCCGCTGCGGAGCAACGGCACCGAGTCGACGAGTGCGACACGGAGCGGTCTGCCCCGGTTCTGCCGACAGGTGTTGAGCCTGGCCGCGGCCAGCGACTGCGTCATGTTCACCCGCACCGCGCCGGTCGGCCGCGCCGGGACTCCTCGTTCCCGTCCCGGCCCTCCCGTGAATGTCCAGGTAGGACACTCACCGACATGCTGGCCACCGGTGGTTCTTTCGACGCGTGCGAACCCGTGCCACGTGCTGTGGCACAAGGCTGCACGGCCGAAGCGTCACTCATCGTCCGCTGTGGCGCGGCGACCGCTTGCGGTTCGGCCGAGGAGGCTGTGGCGACCGCCTCCGGCGAGGCCGCCGCTTCCGGTGCCGATGAGTACTCCTCCTGGCGCGATGGAATGCCCACCGTCGTCGTCACGATCACGATGTCCGGCTCACCGGCGCCGACGCTCTCGATCACCTTGGCGACCGCGTCGGGTGCCTTGGTGACGGAGTCGAACGCCGCCCCGGCCAGTACCGCGAGCGGCACGAGAAGAGCACCCGCGAGTCCCCTCCTCGTACAGGCACCGCACCTGGAGCGCACCTCCTTCTTAGGTCGCGCCAATCGATGTTTGCCCGCTGCCTTCCGGCGCGACATGCCGACTCCTTCACCACGTGACTCACCGCGCGTTGATCGACGCACAACTTTTGATGACCTTGGTGAGCGAACCCCTTACGCGAGTTGACCGGAGTTCACCGAAGCGGGGGAATTTCGGCGGACAGGCATAAGCGAGCCGCAAAGCCGGTGTCTACCAACGTCGTTGCGGCGTGTGGCCGCAGTAGGAGGAGACCAGTCGTGATCAGTACCATCCCGGCTCGTGTGTTGCGCGTTGCCGTGATCAGCTCCGCGTCGTCGCTGGAGCGAGGCGTCGCTCCGATCATCCGGGAAAGCCGGGAGCTGACGTGGATCGGCTCGGCCGCCGACAGCGACGCCGTGATCCACCTGTGCCAGACGGACGAACCCGACGTGTTGCTGCTCGACTCGGCGAGCGACCCGCGGTGGGACCTGTCGTTGTTGCTGACGTCGATGTTCCCCGACCTGGTGATCGTGGCGCTGTTGCGCAGGAACAGCCGCAACTCCGTGGCCGCGGCCTGGGCCCGGCTGCACGGAGTCCGCGGCCTCGTCGGCCTCAACGCGGACGGCGAGGCGCTGCTCACCACGATCCGCACGACTGTCGAGATCGGACAGTACACGCACCCGGACGCCATCCGCTCCAGCTGACGCACAATGCGTCACTCGGTCCTGTGGCGGTGAGCGGCGAGCACGAGGAAGACTCCCGCGAGGAGCAACGCAAAACCGACGCCGCAGAGCGACCTGATGTCAACACCGGTCCTGGCGAGTTCGTCGACGGGAAGCGGCGCGCAGGCCTCGGTGGTCAGCGCGGTCCCGTTGACGGTCACGGTCGCCTCGTCCCGCAGACCGCGGTCGTCCTCTCCCGCATCCGGTGCGCAGTTCGGCGCGTCGCCGTCCGTCACATCGGGCACGACGCGCGCGGTGACGACGTAGCTGTGGCCGAGGCCCGGCGCGAGATGCACACCGCGAGCGATCCAGGAGTCGGAGCGGCCGTTCCAGCCGGGGTTCGTGGGAGCCACATCAGGACTCATCCGCACCACCAGGCTGGTCACCTCCGTCTCGTTCCTGAGGTGCAGCCGATCATCCAGGTCGTAGGTGATGTCCGCGGCGCCGCCGTTCACAACAGTGATCCGGTAGTCCACGACGACCTCGCCGTCGGACCCGGCCTTCGGTGAGCCGGGCAGCAACTCCTTGGTGATCGTCACTCCGGGGAACGCGGCACACGCATCGGCCGACTTCGTGACGCCGTCGACCACCACTGCCGCAGTGTTCAGCGCACCGGTGCCCTCCTCGTCGGGGTCGAGCACGCAGTCGAAGGACTCGGCGCGCGCGTTCGCTGGAGGCGCCACGACGACCTTCACGGCGTAGACGTGCCGTTCTCCCGCCGCCACGGGAACATCGGTGCGCACGACGGGCTGGAGAGCGCCGTTCCAGTCCGGCGCACCGTCGATCACGGCAGAGCGGACCGCGGTGCCCACGCCGTACCTCAGTGTGTCGTGGAGGCTGTAGGTGGCGGATGCCACGCCGTCGTTGGCGACGGTGATCCGGTAACTGATCTCCTGGTAGCCGTCGCCGAGCGGAGTGGTGCGGACGACGTCCTGCGCCACCGAGACGCCGGCGAGCGAACCACACGCGACCGCCTGCTCCGTGACACCGTTGGTGAATATCGTCGCGACGTTGCGGAGACCGGTTGTGGTCTCCTCCGGATCCACGACGCAGTCCGCCGCCTTGCCGGTGGCCTCCGATGTCACCACGACTGTGACGCGATACACCTGAGTGTCACCACCGTCGATCCGCGCATCTGAAACCAGGCCGCCCGCACCGTGCCACCCGCTGTCCGGGGCCGGAGCGTCGCCTATCGCGCTCACCGCGACCTTCTCCACTTCGACGCCCGACCCGAACCTGAGGTCGTCGGTCAGGTCGTAGTGGCCCGCTCCGGCACCGAGGTTGGTCACGGCGATCTCGTACACCGCGGTGTGAGAACCGTCCTCGCGCGACGTGAGCCCCGTCATCGTGTGATTGATCGACAAGACGGGAGCCTCAGCACACGCAAAAGCCGTGCGAGGCAGGCCGAGGCCCGTCGCGATGGCGCGGCCGCCGAACCCGGATCCGGCCTCCCCGTCATCGATCAGGCAGTCCGTCGTGGTGCTCGTCGCGTACACGACGTTGACCACGTACACAACCGTCAGCAGGTAGGTGTCACGCTCCCCTGCGCCGATGGCGACCCCGTTCGCGATCTTCTGCTCATCGGTGCCGTTCCAGCCGGGACTCGCCGGCGTGACCGCCGAGACGACACTGATGCCCTTGCCGGGAAGGAGTTCCTCGGTCAGGTCGTAGGTCGTCGGCTCGGCACCGGAGTTCCGCACGTCGATCTGGTAGGTGACGGTGAACGTGGCGTCGCCGTTCGCCCTCGGCGAGCCGGGCAGCACCGCTTCCGTGATCGAGAGATGTGCGAGGGCGGCACACGCGGTGGCTCCCTTCACGACACCGTTGCTCGTCACCCTGGCGGTGTTCCGCGCACCGGTTCCGCTCTCGCCCGAGTCGAGGGAGCAGTCCAGCGCCCCGGGAGCGGGGTCGTCCGGTGGGGCAACGACCACGGTCACCGTGTAGGCGTGGCTCGCGTTGCCTTCAATGGTCACGTTCTCCGCGAGAAGAGCGTCGTTCGTGCCGTCCCATCCCGTACCCGGCCCCGCGGCGGGTGGGGTCACGACCTCCGCGCCGACCACCTCCACGCCGGCGCCGTACTCCAGGGAGTCCGCCAGGTCGTAGTGGCCGGCACTCCAGCCGTCGTTCGTCACGACGATCTCGTACGTGATCGTGTAGGTGCCGTCGCTGTTCGGCACGGTGGCGGTCACGCCCTTGGCGACGGAGATCGCCGGTGGCGCGGTGCACGCGACGGCCTGCTGCGCACGGCCGTCGTGCGACAGGGTGGCGATGGCGCGGAAGCCAGTGCCCGTCTCACCGGAGTCGAGGCCGCAGTTCGCGGCCGCACCAGTCGTGACGTCCGGATCGGGAGTGATCACCACGGCGATGCGGTAGACGTGCGTGACGCCGCCACCGATCGCGACCGCGCTCACGAGCGCGGTGTCCGCCCCTCCGTCCCACCAGGGCTTGACCGGCAGTGAACCCGGAGTGGTGTTCACCACCGCGGCGGACTCGACCGCGACACCCTTGCCGAACCACAGCCGGCCGGCGAGATCATAGACGGCCTCTCCCTCACCGCGGTTGCCGACGGTGATGTCATAGGCCTGGGTGAAGGTGCCGTCCTCACCGGGAACCGGAGTGCCGGCGGCCTGCATGCCGACGACGAGGTTCTGCTGCTCGGCACACCCGTCCACCTGCCGAGACGGACCGTTGGCGGTCAGCGTCGCGATGCCGGAGAAATCGGTCGCGTTCTCGCCTTCCGTCATCGTGCAGTCCATCGCCGCGACCCCGGCTTCCGGTTCCACCGTCGCGCCCGCGGTCGCGGAGTAGGTGTCCCGCCGGCTGTCCACATCGGACGCGAAGACAGCGGCAGCCCCTTCACCCCAGCCGGAATCCGTGACCACGGACCGTGCGGACGCCGACACCATCGACAGACCAGCTCTGTGGCTCAACGCGTCACCGACGGGCGCCGGCGGCTCCGGCAGCGCCACTTTGCCGAAGGCGGGCAAGGGAATCGGCTCGCAGGTGGTGGCACTGCTGGTTCCGCCGGTGCTGGTCACGGTGGCCGTGCTGTGGAAACCGGTGCCGGGCTCTCCCCAATCCAGTGAACAGTCGGCGGCGGCGCTCGTCACGATCGCACTCGGCGTCGCGACCGCGGTGAGCCGGTAGGTGTGGCTCGCACCCGGAGCGATGTTCACACCGGTCACCACCGACGTCTCGCCAACACCGTCCCAGCCGACGGGGACGGTCGTTCCGCTCAGGTCGAGCGCGCTCGTCGCGTTCACCGCGACCCCCGCACCGAACCGGAGCGTGTCGCTGAGGTCGTAGGTGGACGGAGCCGAGCCACCGCCGGTGACCACGACGTCGTAGACGAGTGTGAAGGAGCCGTCCGGGTTCAGCGTCCTGGCCAACACCTTCTTGTTCACCGACACGGTGCTGGACAGCAACTCCACCTCGCACGCGGCGCAGGTCAGTGCCACACCGGGAGGTCCCGTCGCGGTGCTGCGGAGTGCCCCGTCGCCGGTGTCCGGACGGGTCACGGCGACCGGATAGGTCACCGACGCGGTCTGGCCGACGTCCAGCGGACCGGTCCACGTCAGCACCGGCGAGTCGTAGTCGACGGCGCCCGCGGACGCCGTCACCTCGTCTGCGGCGAGCTTCGCATCGTCGAGGACGCCGGTGAGGTCGTTGGCGAAGCTCGCCGGATCGCTCGCGGTGAAAGGAACCTGACCGTCGTTGGTCACCGTGACCGTGTAGAGGACGGTGCCTCCCGGCTCGAACTCGGCCCGGTCCGCAGTGGTCACGATCTTCAGGCTCGGCACGTGCACGACGGTCGTGCAGGCAGGATTCGCCGACGCCGCGGCGCAGTCGGCGCCAGGAGTGTCCGACCTGACGGCGCCGACAAGCCTTCTGTCGCCGAGGTCCGACCGGTTCACCCGCACCGAGTACGTGATCACCGCCGTTTCTCCCGGCGCCAGCGGACCCGACCACGACACCACCGGCGAGACGAAGGACACCGTGCCGGAGCTCGCCACCGGCACGCCCTCCATCTTCGCGTCGTCGAGAACTCCGGAGAGGTCGTCTGTCAGCTTGACCGGACCGGTGAGGGTGTGGACGTGGTCGCCCACGTGCTCAGCCGTGATCGTGTACGTGACGACGTCATCCTGCTGCGCGGCCGACCTGCTCGCCGTCTTGGCGATCCGGATGTCCCGGCCCGGCACCCGGACCGTGTGCGTGACCAGGATCGGGACGTACGTCCACTCCTCGATCGCGCGCAGGTCGCCCCACCCTCCGTGGACGCCGTCGTTGGCGTTGGCACCGGCCACGCTGCCACACGTGCCCAGGCCCCAGCCGTGCACACCACCCGCGCTGCCGATGCCGGTGCGTCCGTCGGTGATCGGAGCGGCACCGCAGCGTTCGCGGTCGGGATTCGGGAAGGCGGTGTCGTTCCACTGCAGGGTCGTCCTGCCGAAGGCGGGACCGTTGAGCCGGTGCACGTCGATGCCACCGCCGCGCAACTCGGCGTCGGTGTTGACGAAGTGGATCTCGGCGACCCTGTCCACCACGACCTCGAACGAGAAGGACTGTCCGGCGGGAATGCGAGCGCCGGCGCCGTCGAGCCCGTCGAACGGCACCACGACGGCGCCGGCGGCCGCGGTGACCGGGAGCGTGCGGTCGGTGGGGTCGGTGTGATCACCGTCGTCGTTGACGTCGACGTGCACCGTGAGCGGACCGCTGTAGCCGCTCAGGTCGAACGCGAGGGTGCCCGCACGTGTCCCCGGCGCCGAAGGTGTGAACGTGCCACCTGTGATCACCGCAGGGGCGGGTTCCGGTTGCCTGATCCAGTCCGTGGTGCCGTTCCAGCGCGTGGCGGCCGGGGGGAGATCCGGTGAGGGAGACTCGAAGAAGAGCTTGAACACACCGCCGCACGCACCTCGCGCCGGCCGCGGCGTGGCACTGCTCTGGTAGGCGGACGTGCAGGTGCCGTCCTGCACGATGCCGAAGCTGTCGGCCTCGAACGTCGAGTCGATGCCGTGGTAGCCGCGATAGGTCGCGCGGTAGGTGTAGCCGAACTCGCTCTGGTACCAGAAGGAGAGGTCCACCGGCGGTGACGACGGGTCCTGGTTCATCGCGAACCGCTCGGACCACACGCGGCCCGGTAGGCCGGTGACGCCGTTCCGCACGGTGACGTCCCAGCCGTAGCTGTCCCTCCCGCAGATTCCGGTGGAGGGACAGGCCGACACGGTCACCTCCACCGCCCAGATACCGGCTACCGGGGCGGTCAGACCGGACCACGTGCACGCGGTGCCCTCGGGATCGCTGTCGGAGATCGTGCAGCTGACGTCGGCTCCCGAAGGCCGTCGCACCGCGACGACGAGATCTTCCGCGAGGCTGCCGGCGAGGTCGTCGTCCTTGACGAACGACACGTCGAGTTTCTCGTCGGGCTTGAGGTAGGCGAAGAACGTCTGTGGCGATCGGAGACGTGTGCCGGCGGGGCCGATCGGCTTTTCCGACTGCTGGGCCGAGAGGGCGAGCGACGGGCTGAGTGCGGTGCCGAGAAGCAGGGCTACGGCACAGACTCCAGCCAGCCGCGTCCAACGGGACATCAGTACTTCCTCCAGTGATCACACATCGGTTCTTCTGAATTCAGACCCCTGGGAGAAAAGGGATTACGCGCAAAAACCCGATCTCACGAATTCGTGTGAAAAAGGGCTCATGACCTGGTCTGATGAGGCGAGAATGCCCCATGTGATGGCGAACCCTGCGGAGTTGACGGGCACGTTCGTGGTGGCGGTGGGGGAACGGCAACGCACCCCTTTCCTGGTCTTCTACAGCGATGAACGCGACTACGAGCTGCGCCTCGACCTGAGCACGCACTGGCGGGTGCGGTTCGACGGCACGGAGGCGTGTGCCTTCCTCGGTGAGGACTACCGATGGCGTCTCGGCGTGTCCGGCCGGGACAGGCGTGTTCGGCCGCACCACCTGGAAGTGCTGTCACGGCTGAGCGGAATGACCGTGGACGAAGCACGCAAGGACAGCGACCATGCGTTGCGGATCGCTTTCTCCGACAACCGCACGCGCAAGGCCCACCTCACCGTCACGGACGAACGGCGGTGGGTGGCGGACGAGCCGTGGCACCTGGTCCGTTGCCTCGATTCGTCGGTGGAGGTCGCGTGGCGGCTGTGCGCACTCGACACCGCCGTGCCGACTGGACGTCACGCCGCGCGATGACCCGACTCGGGCAGCTGATGACGATGTTCGGCACCAGCGCCGCTCAGTTCGCCTGCAACGCGGGCGCCGCCCTCATCGCAACTCGCGTGCTGGGCCCGGACGAGCGCGGGATCATGGTGCTCGGCGTGACGATCGGCAGCCTCTGTGCGTTGATTGGCGGATTCGGTATCGGGTCCGCGTTCCGCCGGCAGCTCTGCCTCCCGGACAGCGACCGGCCGGCACTGGTTTCCGCGTTCGCGCGGTGTTCCGCGGTCGGAGCGCTGTCAGCGGCGCTGCTGGGTGTGGCGAGCACCGCCGCCTCAGCCCCGATCATCGACAGCGCGCTGGCCAGACCGCTGTTTCTGCTCGCGGTCGGGTGCTACACCGCTTCCCAGATGGTCGTCGGCCAGATCGTCGACGCGTGGTTCGCCGACGGCCTGCTCCGCCGCGGAGGGGTGGCGGCGGCGGTGACGAGCGCGGGCGGACTCGCCGGTGTGCTGCTGGCCTCGGGCGCGGGCAGCGCCGCGTCGCTCCTGCTCGCTCAGGCAGGCGGAGTCGGCGTGGTGGTGGTGGCCGAGACCGCGGCGCTGCGCCGTGGTGGGTTGCTGAACTGGTCGCCGATCTCCGGCGGCGCCATCAGCGGGTTGCTGCGCCTCGGTGCGCCGACGCTCGGACTGTCCATGGGGCTCGTGGTCGTGCTGCGCGCGGATCGGTACGCCATCGGGCTCACGGCGGGCACCGCAGCGGTGGGCGTCTACTCGCTCGCGGCCACGCTCGGCGAGATCCCCCGGATGCTCTCGGCCGCGCTCGGTCAGATGTGCCTGCGGGACATCTCCATGGGCCGGGGAGCGCCCAACCTGGTCAGAACGACCTTGCTCGCGGTGGCGACGACCGCCGCCGCCGGCCTGCTCGTGGTGTTCGCGGCGTGGCTGCTCGTGGTTCCGCTCTTCGGGCAGGCGTTCGGCGACGCCCGTGAGCTGCTGGTGATCCTCGTGGCCGCGGAGGTGTGCTTCGCGCCGTTCGTCGTCGCGAGCCGTGGCCTGATCGGTGGCGGGTGGACCACGGCGGCAGGCGTCCTCGGCGCAGCGGGCGCGGCCGGCGCGATCGGTGTCTACGGTGTCACCGGTTCACTGGGCGGTGCAGTCGGCGTCGCGGTGGGATCGGCCGTCCTGTACGCCGGACTGTCCACTGTGGCGTGGACATTGCTGCGGAAGCGGGTTTCAGTGTCTGGTCTTGAGCAGCTGCGCGGCCGGTGATCCGACGACCACCGTCCCCGGCAGCACATCGCGCGTCACCACGGCGCCCGCGCCGACGCAGGCTCCCGCGCCGACGACGCGGCCCTGCAGCACGACCGCGCCCGATCCCACCGTGACCCCGGTCTCGAGCCGCACGTTCCCGGCAACGTTGGCTCCTGGCAGCACGGTCACGTAGTCCTCGAGCTCGGTGTCGTGCCCCACCGTGGCGTTGTAGTGGACCTGGCAGTGGACGCCGATCCTGGCGCCGCTCGAGATCGTCGTGTTGGCGTGCACGACGAGACCCTCTCCCGTGATGGTGGTCGGACCGATCACCGCGCTCGGGTGGACCAGCTTGCCGGCTCGCAGAGTGAGCCCGTCGAGCAGCCTGGACACCTTCACGCGGGCGTCCGTGTCCGCGATCGCGACGACGTACAGCGCCCTCGCGGCGGTGTCCTCCGGCAGGCACACGACATGTCCTCGCACCAGCTGACCGGCCACGGCGTCGTCCACGAACGCAGTGACCTCCTGACCCAGAGCGACGCAGATGTCCAGCGCCTCCCTGCCCGCACCACCGGCGCCGGCGATGTAGAACTCCGTCATCCCGCTTCCTCCGTTTCGGGAAACCTGGGGTTGACCCCGCCGGCTCCGGTGATCCCGTGCGGACGCAGCAGCTGTCCGACGGTGCGCAGGATGATCACCAGGTCGAGCCGCCGGCTTCGGTTCTCCAGGTACCACAGGTCGAGTTCGATGCGTTCGGGCCAGCTCAGGGCGTTCCGCCCGGACACCTGAGCCCATCCGGTGAGGCCTGGCCGGACCGAGAGCCGTTCTCGCTGGCGCGGACTGTAGTGGCGAACCTGGTCCGGCAGCGTCGGCCGCGGGCCGATCAGGCTCATCTCACCGCGCAGAACGTTCACCAGCTGTGGCAGTTCGTCCAGGCTCGTGCGGCGCAACACGGCGCCCAGCCTGGTCTCACGCTCCCGATCAGGCTGCCCTGACCATCGCGGTGGTCGCATGGTGCGGAACTTGACGATGGAGAACTCCGCGCCGTGCAATCCACTGCGCCGTTGGCGGAACAGGACGGGCGAGCCCATTCGCCAGCGGACCAGCACGGCCACCACGGCGAGCACCGGCCCGAGCACCGCGAGCCCGGCCGCCGCGATCACGATGTCCACCATCCGCCGGATCATGCCGTCACCACCCGGAGAACCTTGGTGAGCGCGGCGGCGGTGTCCTCCATGTCCGCCTTGGACAACGTCGGGTGGACGAGCAGCATCATCGAAGTGCGGCCGAGACGCGCGGCGACGGGCAGTTGCTCCGGTGTGCCCGGCACCGCGGCGAACGCCCGTTCACGATAGATCTCGCTGCATCCGCCGTGCAGGCAAGGAACGCCTTCCGCGCGAACGGCGTCGACCACGAGGTCCCTGGTCCAGCCGGGGATCAGCCGTTCGGGCCGCAGATGGAGGACGAACTTGTAGTACGCGTGCTCCACCCTGGCGGGCGGCAGGGAGATGTCGACGGCCGGCTCGGCGGCCAGCGCTTCCAGCAGGACCGCGGCGTTGGCCCTTCGTTGTGCCAGCCAGCCGTCGAGACGACGGAGGTGGTTGCGTCCGATCGCCGCCTGTACCTCCGTCATGCGGGCGTTGGTGCCGAAACTGTCGTGCAGCCAACGGAAACCGGGCGGGTGCGGGGAATGCACGGCCGTCCAGCTCTTGCCGTGATCCTTCATCTCCCAGCAGCGGCGCCACAGCGTCTCGTCGGACGTGGTGACCGCGCCGCCCTCACCCGCCGTGGTGAGGATCTTGTCCTGGCAGAAGGACCAGGCGGCGATGTCTCCGATGGCACCGACCGACCGTCCGCTGTGGACAGCCCCGTGCGCCTGGGCGCAGTCCTCCACCACACGCAGGCCGTGTTTGCGCGCGAGTTCCAGAACGGGGTCGATGTCGGCTGGATGCCCGGCGAGGTGGACCACGATGATCGCCCTCGTGCGGCCCGTGATCGCCTCCGCGACCGTGCTCGCGGTGAGGCACCCGCTGGCAGGGTCCACGTCGACGATCACGGGGCACGCCCCGGTCGCGACCACCGCGCTCGCGGTCGCGATGAACGTGGCCGCGGGAACGACGACCTCGTCTCCGCGACCGAGACCAAGGGCCCGCAGCGCCAGTTCCAGCGCGACAGTACCGTTGGAGACGGCGACCGCGTAGTCCGTCCCGACGGCGGCGGCGAACTCGGTCTCGAATGCTCTGCCGTGCACGCCGGTCCAGTAGTTGACCCGACCGGAGGCCAGCACCGTCACCGCTGTTTCCAGGTCCTCGTCGTCGAAGTACGGCCACGGGGGCATCGGGGTCGTGCGCACCGGCACGCCGCCGTGGACAGCCAGCTCGCTCATCGCAGCCTCACCCTGGTGAGGGCGACGAGCAACAACCCGATCCCGATCTGCACCGGGACCGGCGCGAAGCTGTTGCGCACCTGGATCATCAATGGCAGCAGTACCACGCCGATCACCGCGTCGGACCGCTTCTCGAGCCGCGCCAGCAAGACACCGAGCGCCGCCATGAAGAGCACCACGCCGAGCGTGCCGAAGTTGTGGAACGCCTCAGCCACAGGAGAACCTCCGATCTGTCCTGCCCGGTTCGCGATCTCGACGTTGAACAATCTGTCGTCGTAGGTGGGTGAGCCTCCGTGCCAGCCGAGGAAGGACTCGAGAAATCGCACCGGTACGGCGACGAAGGTCGCTCCGGCCCGCACGGGCTCGTCCCAGCCGAGCACGACCACCACGGGACGCAGCGAGAAGCCCATCTCGGCGATGGCGTCCAGCGGTGCGGTCAGCCACCACGACGGCGACAGCACTCCACCGATCCGGGTCTGCCGGACCACATCGGCGAGCAAGAGCACACCGGCAGCCGCCAGAGCGGTCCACAGCGGACGGATGCGGTGCCGCCTCGCCTCGATCACGGCCATGGCCATCAACGGGAAGAGCACCTCTCCCCGAGTCCCGAGCGGAAGCGCGATCACCGCGTACAGCACGAATCCGGCCCAGCCGGCGACCCGCGCGCGCCCGCCCGCCGACACCGCCAGCAACGCACCCGTCCCGGAGCAAAGGGTGCCGAACGCGAGCAGGGTGTCTGTCCCGTTCGCCTCCACGTAAGCGTTGTAGCCACCCCAGAGAAGGTCGATCCCACCGGCGCGCACCAGAGCGACGGCGAAGATCCCGGTCCCGGCCAGCTGAACGGCCAACCCGAGCGGCCCCGTCACGGCACCGCCGCGACTCGCGGCCGCCGGTGGCGCGCCGCGACCGGCCAGCCCGGCAGCCACGGTGTACCCGACCATGCCCAGCACGGCCAGTGACACGGCTTGCGGCGTGTGCGCGTCCTCGAGCCATCGCGCGTCCTCGGAAACCGAGTCACCACGAACCGCGACGCTCAGCAACAGCCCGCCGTGGAAAAGGCCGAACAACACCAGGTAGGTCGCCGCGGGACGGTAGATGCCCTGCGGATGCCCGCGTACGAGCACGGCGAGGCACAGCGACCACGATGCCCAGAAGGTCACAGCCGCCGGCACCACGCCGCTGGACGGCACCCGCCACCCCACGGCCGCCACCACCGCCGCCGCTGCCACCAAAGCGATTCGAGCCGGCAGCTCACGAGGGATCGCGCCGTCCCGCAGGACGGGCAGTTCGCCCGGCTCCACCCCGGATCGCCCACGGCGCCCGTGCGTCTTTGCCGCCTCATCGGCACGCCGACGCCACCCGGTGCCACCTCCTGCGAGGAGGCTGAGCGGCACGTCACCGGCTGGCCTGCGCGGACCGCTCATCGCGACGCGGTCCACACCGTCCGCCACCACTGGTCGTCCGGTGACAAGGCGAACTCCGAATCGCGGATCCGTTCGGCGATCAACGCCCGCTCGGACTCCGAGGTGCTCGCCAGAGCGAGCGCCGTGGACGCCCATCTGCCCGGCCCCACGCTCAACGGCAGCAGGTGCAGACCGCGCAGCCTGGCCGCGAGCTCCTGGAGACCGGGCAGGTCGGTCGCGAGGACCGGCACCCCCGAGGCCAGCGCCTCGAGGACCACGCTGGGCAGACCCTCACGACGTGACGGCAGGAGCAGCACGTCGATCGTGGCGAGCACGTCCTCCGGACGCTCTGTGTGCCCCAGCAGGTGAACTGACGGATCCGCCGCGACGCGCGGTGCGACGGAGGCGAGGTCCTCGACACCGCCTGGTCCTGCGATGGTCAAGCGCACGTCGGGAGACCTGCGACGGGCCTCGTCGTACACCTCCATCAGGAACGCGCGGTTCTTCTCCGCGGACGCACGGCCGATGTGTCCCATGACCGGCGAGGCATCCGGCTCTCGGACCCGGCGGACGAGCCTGAAGCGGTCGACGTCGACCTGGTTCGGCACGACGCGGTACCGGCGGTCGTGCGGAGGCGGATCAGCGAACGCCAGCGCTGCCTTGGTCACGCCGATCACGTCGGTGGCGGAGTTGCAGATCATCTCCCGCAACAGAGCTCGTTGGAGCCTGCGCACCGGGGTGTCGCGCCGCCCGTCGCCCTCGCTGCGGATGCGTGCGATCCGTACGGGCACGCGCGCGGCCGACGCCGCGGCCAGCACAAGGCCGCTGACGAGGCTCACGTGTGACTCCACCACGTCAGGCCTCAGGCTGCACAGCAAGTTCCACAGCCGCAACGGAAAGGTCATCTTGGGTTTGAGGGGACAGCGGTAGATGTCGGCTCCGGCAGCGCGGAACTGCGAGGCGAGCAGACCCTCGTGCGGCCCGAGGGTCACGAAGGTCTGCTTGACGCGGGAAGCCGGGATCGAGCGGCAGTGCCTCAACGCGATGGTCTCCACGCCGCCGCGATCCAGCGTCCCGAGGACGTGCACCACCTTCACCGGATCCTGCGTCATGTGGTCTTCCTTTCGGGCAACGCGGCGGGAATGTGCGACAACCACGCCGAGAAGCGTTCGTCCAGCAACGTCGTCTCGTACGTGCGGGCGAGTTCGAGGTTGCGACGTGACTGCTGCTCCCACTCACGTGGGTCGGTGAGCAGCCGGCCGATGACGCGGGCGAGCGCCCCGTCGTCGTCAGCGTCGACCAGGCAACCTCGTTCCAGCAGCTCCGGGATGCCACCCACCGAGGTGCCCACGGCGGGCAGCGCTCGGGCCATCGCCTCGATCAGCGCGCGTGGCAGCCCTTCCGCACGGGACGGCATCGCGAACAGGTCCGCGGAGTCCAGCAGCACGGTCATCAGCCGGCGGTCGTACACCGGTCCGATGAAGGAGACCCGGTCAGCGATCCCCAGTGACTCGGCCACGGCCACCAGCTCGTCGTGCCGCCTGCCACCGCCCACCAGCACGGCGTGCACGTCGAACCTCGACTCCACCAGCCTGTGCAACGCTCGCAGCAGGACGTCGTGGCCCTTGTAGAGCTGTTCGTGGGTACCGACGGCGATGACGCAGAACGGACCCGGCAGCCACTTGCGTGGTTTGTCGAGCAGCATGCCCTCGGCCATGCGCACGTCCGACAGGGCGATGGTGAACCGTCCAGGGGTAGCGGGATAGCGCCGCTGCAACACGAAATTGGTCACGTACAGCACCGCTGACGCACCACCTACGACCCACCCCGTCAGCCGGGCCGCGGCACTCGCCACCACTCTGCCCGCGGGGCCGAACGTCCCTGCGGCGAGCACGTCGAACGCGTCACCGATTACTTCGACGGAATACTTGCGGCGCAGCAACCTGCACACGACGGCGGCGACGAACCCGATCGCGCCGGGCTGTTGCAGCACGATCACCTCGGCATCGGCGACCGCACGGGCGATCGCCGAAACGAGCCGGGGCAGTGCGCGCAGCAACCCCGCCGGACCGCGGTAGTCCGGCAACGGCCGCAGCGCCTCTCCCCCGCCGGCCTCCGGTTCAGTCGTCCTGGCGACCACGCACAACCGGTCGCCCAGGTCCAGATATCTGGCGAAGCCGCCCGGTGCCTCGGTTCCGCTCCCGAATCTCATCTCGGTGAAAAGGCTGATGACACGGTCACCGGGTGCACGGGCCACCGGAATCTCCGCAGCGTTCTCGACCACATCGGCCACGGCGGCCGCAGCCCGCGTGCTGTCGAAGAAACGCACGACCCGATCGCGCACGGCATCGGACCGTTCCGCCAACCGTCCGGTTCTGTACTCGGCGTAAGCCTCGTTCAGCGCGGCGAACAGCGCGTCGGGATCGTCCTTCGGCACGATCCAGCACGCGTCGCGGTTGACCGCCTCCGGCAGCGCACCGGCGTCGCTCACCACGCTGGGCACACCCATGGCGCCGGCCTCCAGTGCCGCGCCGTGGTTGTCGGACAAGGACGGCGACACGCTGAGGTCCGCGGCCGCGTAGTACTGCCGCACGTCCTCGACGCTGTCCAACCACGTCACGGACGGGTCCTCGGCGATCCGGAACCTCGCGATCAGCTGCCGGCGGTACTGGGCACCCGCCTCGTCGAACCCGCCGCCGACCAGCACGAGGCGGCTGTCCGGGTGATCGGCGTTGAACCTCTGCCAGGCCTCAAGAAGAACGTCGTGCCCCTTGATGCCTCGTCCTTTGTGGATGAAGCGTTTCGGCGCGTACACCAGTGCGACCATGATGACGACGAAAGCCTCGTCCGCACCGGCCCTCGCACGCGCTTCCACGCGCTCTGCGGGGCTCGCCGGCCGGAACAGCCGGGTGTCGACACCGTAGGGAACGACCGGTGTCCGCGTGGGTGGCCGCCCGAGCTCGCGGTAAAGCCGCGCGGTGAAACGGCTTCCGCAGATGGTCACGGTGTCCAGGTGTGAGGCGATCCGCTCCACCAGCCGGATCAACCGTGACTCCAGGTAGAGGGGACCGGCGACCATGTGCACCCGCGTGGCCCTGGTCGCGAGGCTGGTGAGCCGGACCGCGAGCGCCGAGGCGAGCAGGTGGTAGTGCAACACGTCCGGATCCAGACGCCGCAGCACCCCGCGCAGCCTCAACAGGCCGGCGAGCGTGTGGAACGACAGCCGGAAGCTGAAGTCGAACGGGCTGTCCACAACGGACACACCCCGGCCGGCGAGCTCTCGGCGCAACCGGCCCTCACCAGGCGGCAGCACCGCGACGACGTCGTGCCCGCGCGCGAGCAACGCGTCGACGTGTGGTGTCGTCCACAGGCACCCGCGGTTGGTCTTCAGCACGAGTACGACCCGCAACCGGCGGGCGGGTACATCAGCCTTCGTGGTCACAGGTACTCCACATGCGCCGCAGTGAGCCGGTGCCGGGTGTCGAGCACGCAGTCCGCCGCCCGCTCGACGAGCGGGTAGTCGACATCGTCGTGGTCGGCGAGCAGGACGACGATGTCCGCGAGCCGCAACGCGTCCTCCGACAGTTCGATGGGTTTCACGCCGGGCGGACAACGATGGGGCTCCACAAGGGGATCCACCACCTCGACCCGTGCACCGAGCGACATGAGCAGTTCGACGATGCACAGCGCGGGTGACCCGCGGACGTCGCCGGTGTTGGCCTTGTACGCGAGCCCCAGCAGCATGACCACGCTGTCGGCCAAACCCTTGCCACGCCGGGCCAGGATCGCGCCGATCCGTTTCACGACGTGATGAGGCATCATGTCGTTGATTTCGTTGGCCAGCTCGACGAAGCGGAACGGGCGATGCAGCTCTCTGCGCACCCGCCAGGACAGATAGGTCGGGTCGACAGGCAGACAATGCCCTCCGACACCGGGTCCCGGCGTGAAACGCATGTACCCGAACGGCTTCGTCGACGCGGCGTCGATCACCTTCCACACGTCGACACCCAGCTGACGCGCGAAGAGAGTGATCTCGTTGATCAGTGCGATGTTGACGTGCCGGAAGGTGTTCTCCAGCAGTTTGGTGAACTCGGCCTCCTTCGTCGACGACACCGCCACCGTCGTGCTGACCAACCGTGAGTACAACGCCTCGACGGCGCGCAGCGAGGACCGGTTGACACCGGAGATCACCTTGGGTGTGTTGGTCAGAGTCCAGGTGGTGTTACCGGGGTCGATGCGTTCTGGGCTGTAGCCGACCGCGAAGTCCACGCCGGCGACGAGTGCGCTGCCCTGCTCCAGCAGGGGTACCAGCAGCTCCTCGGTGGTGCCCGGGTACGTGGTCGACTCCAAGACCACGAGCGAGCCATGGCGGATGTGCGGTGCGATGGACGCAGCCGCCGACTCGACGAAGCTGAGATCAGGCGTTCCACCGATCAGCGGAGTGGGCACCGCGATGATCGCGGCGGTGAACCGCTCAGCGTCCACATAGGAATCCGACGGGAGGTAGCGCCCGCTCTCCAGTGCCGCGGCGAGTTCACGGTCTGACACGTCACCCACGTAGGACCGCGCTTCGCGCAACGACGAGACACGGCTGGCGTCGAGGTCGATCCCGACGACCGAGAACCCGGTCTCGACGGCCCGCATCGCGATCGGCAGACCCACGTACCCCTGCCCGATGATCACGAGCTTGTCCTGGCCACCAGCCGCGGTCATGCGGTCGACCTCGACGGCTCCGAACTGACCAGCCGCTGCATCCACTCGATGGTTCTGCACAGGGAAGCTTCCAGTGGAACTGGTCGCACCGAAGGGAAAAGCCCGCGCAGCGCACTGCTGGACGCCTGTGAGTGCGGTACGTCACCGTTGCGCGCAGGCCGGTGCACCACGTCGAGTTCGCGACCCAGCAACGCGGACAGCTTGGTGATCAGCTCGTTGAGGCTGGTTCGCGTGCCGAAGGCGAGGTTGACCGGGTGCGCACAGCTGACGGCGCGCGTGACGCAGTCGGCCAGCACTTCCACGACCGACTCGACGAATGTGAAGTCCCGGCTCTGCTGCCCGTCACCGAACACGACGAGCGGTTCTCGTCGCAGTGCTGCCCACACGAACGACGGAACGACGGCGGCGTAGGCGTGCGCGGGCCGCTGAAGCGGTCCGAACACGTTGAAGAAGCGGAACACCGTGCACGGCAGGTCGAAGCAGTGCTGGAACGACAGGGCGTACGACTCCGCAGCGAGCTTGCCGGAGGCGTACGGGCTCATCGGCAGGCATGCCATCTCCTCGGACTTCGGCAACAGGGGGTTGCTTCCGTACACGGAGCTGGACGAGGCGACGACGACGTGCGCACCGGAGGTCCTGGCGGCCTGCAGCACCTCCAGTGTGCCCGTCACGTTCACGTCGTGACTGCGCCGCGGGTCCAGCAACGACCGCGGCACGGACGGAACCGCGGCGAGGTGTACCACCGAGTCCGCACTCCGGCACGCGTCCGTCACGGCCTGACGGTCGAGCACTGACTTCACACGCAGCTCGACGTCGAGCCCGTCGAGGTTGCTCTGCTCGCTGGTGCTGAGGTCGTCCAGCACGATCACGTGTGCTCCCCTGCGCACGAGCTCGCGGCAGAGGTTGGCGCCGATGAACCCCGCACCACCTGTGACGACGATCTTCACAACGTCACGCTCGCGTCGCTGTGGGCGTTGCGCGGTACCGGGACGGTTCCGGTCGCGCATTCCGTCATCACCTCGATCTCGCCGTAGTCCACGGCGAGCGAGAGCAGATATGCCGGATCGAGGGGAGGCACGACGACCTGTGAAATGGACGGGTGCGACGGGCGCTGGTCGAGCTCGCCGGGCCCGAACAGTTCCTCGTGCAGCTTCTCGCCTTCGCGCAGTCCGGTGTAGACGATCGGCGCGGATCTGCCGGAGACTTCCATCAGCTGGCGGGCGACGTCGGCGATCCGCAGCTGCTCGCCCATGTCGAGCAGCAGGGCCTCACCGGAGCGGCCGATCGAAGCCGCCTGGAGCACGAGCTGCACCGCTTCCGCAATGGTCATGAAGAAGCGGCTCACCTCGGGATGCGTGACCGTGATCGGACGGCCCTGCGCCAGCTGCTCGGTGAAGGTGCTGAGCACCGAACCGCGGCTGCCGAAGACGTTGCCGAACCGCACGGACAGGTACTTGCCGTCGGAACGCGTCGCGGCGTCTGCCGTGAGGCGCTCACCGACGCGCTTGGAGCTGCCGAGCGCACTCGTCGGGTTCGCTGCCTTGTCCGTGGAGATGTTGACGAACGTGCTCACACCCGCCGCCAGTGAGGCCTCGAGCACGTAATACGTCCCGAGCACGTTCGTCTTCCACGCTTCGAGCGGGTACTGCTCGAGGGCGGTGAGGTGCTTGAGCGCCGCGGCGTGGAAGACGACGTCGGGCTGACAGCGGGCAAACGCGATCCGCACGGCCTCGGAGTCCCGGATGTCCGCCAGCACGACGTCCGGCGAGTCGAGCGATGCCTCGCCGTAGATCGACAACCGAACGGCGTGCAGCGCCGACTCGTCGCGATCGAGCATGAACAACTGCGCGGGCCCGAACCGGTGAATCTGGCGGCACAGCTCCGATCCGACGGACCCACCCGCGCCGGTGACGAGGATTCGCTTGCCCGCGAGGTGCTCACCCGCCGTATCGGCACAGGCGTGGACCTGCTGCCTGCCGAGCAGTTCGGTGAGGTCGAGTTCACGGAGATCCGCGACATCGACCTGCGAGCCGAGCAGCTCGTTCAGCGACGGCAACACCTGAAGACCGAGACCCGCCTGATGCGCGATCTCGGACATCTCCTGCAGCACAGCGGGATCGGGATCGCGCAGCGCGACGACGATCAGCGTCGCGCCCGTGCGTGAGGCGACTGCCACCACGTCCTTCCTGGTACCACTCACCGGAACGCCGCGGAGGCGGAGCGACTGCTTCGCCGGGTCGTCGTCGACGAGCGCGACGGGGAAGTAACCGCCCATCGGGTCACTCAGCATCGACCGGACCAGCTGCTCCCCCGTGACACCAGCTCCCAGGATGACCACGCGCCGGGCGCAGGCCAGTTCGGGTGGCGCCCAGCGCTCGTGAGCCCGCCGGAGCACGCAACGGCCTGACCAAGCCAGGAACAACGCGACGAACGCGGACGTCAGCGGTACCGATCGGGGCACGGGCGGAGTCGCCCAGCACAGGTCGACGATCGCGGCGAACACGCCGGTGATGACGGCGGCCCATGCCAGCCGCACCGCCTCCTCGAGACTGCCCACCGGGTAACGCCCGCTGTAGAGGCGCGCCGCCAGCGCGACCACGGCAGCAATGGCGAGAACTATCGGCGCGAACTGAGCAAATTGCGCCCCCTCGACGTCCGCTGCTTCCAACCAGTATCGGAACCAGGTCACCGCCGCCATTGCGACAATCCACGCGGTGGCATCGATTCCCCACAGCAGAAGCCGAAATCCCCAACCGGTCGAGGGCACTGGATCACACCTCATTCCCACCTTCGCACACCAACACTTGGTCTGGTCAGACCGGCAAGGCAGGGGCCCATTACTCGCGACCACCCAGAAGTGTTGCCCACTTGCGCTGCCTGAAACTCTTGGCACAATTCACCATTCGTTCCGGCAAATACCGATCAGACCTTGAAGGGAACCCGTGTCTCTGCGCGGCTATCTCCTGCTGGTCCGCGAACGCTGGCGGATCGTCACAGCGGGTCTCACACTCGGCGCTGGCGTCGCGGTGGCGGCCACGTGGGCAGTCGTGCCCGTCTACGAGGCAGAGGTGACGCTGTTCGTCTCGGCGCAGGATGTGAACGGCGACGCCGCCCAGGCCTACCAGGGCAGCCTCATGTCGCAGCAGAAGGTGAAGTCGTACACGCGACTGGTCACCACCGGGCGCATCCTTCAGGAAGTCGAACGCCGAGGGCTCGTACCGGAGCCGGACTCGATCCGGGCCGACGTCCAGCCGGGCACGGTGCTGCTGACGATCACCGCCACCGATCCGACGCCGAGCCGAGCACAACAACTGGCCGACGCGGCCGCCGAGGCGTTCCGCGGGCTCGTCGCGGAGCTGGAGAAACCGACCAGCGGTGCTCAGCCCGCCGTCGCGGTGAAGGTGGTCGAACCCGCCCGCCTGCCACGCACTCCCGTGTCTCCCCGTCCGGTGAGCAACGGCGTCCTCGGTGTCCTGCTCGGGCTCGCCGCCGGCGTCGGTGCGGCGCTGGTGCGCAACGCGCTCGACACGTCGATCCGGTCGGTGGAGACGCTCCAGGACCTGGTGGCCGCACCGTCGCTGGGCACCGTCGCCTTCGATCCCGGCGCGGCAGCCCGTCCGGTGATCACGTACCCGAGCGCCTCGTCGGCACGTGCGGAGTCGCTGCGGCGGATACGGACCAACCTCCAGTTCATCGATGTCGACCACCCTGCCCGGACCGTCGTCATCACGAGCTCCATGCCCTGCGAGGGCAAGTCGACGCTGACCTGCGATCTCGCCGTCACCCTCGCCGAGGCCGGCAGGACGGTGGTGGTGGTCGACGCGGACTTCCGCGCGTCCCGCATCGCCGACTACCTGGGTCTGGAGTCCGCCGTCGGCCTGACCAGCGTGCTGATCGGCCACGCGTCGCTCGAGGAGGCACTGCAGCCGTGCGGCCGTCGCGGCATGACCGTGCTCGCGAGCGGTCCGACCCCGCCAAATCCCAGCGAGCTGCTCGCCTCGCGGTACGTCGTGGACCTGCTCGAACTGCTGGCGGCGCGGTTCGACGTGGTGCTCGTGGACACACCGCCTCTGCTGCCCGTGACCGACGCTGCGATCCTGGCGAGCCGGTGCGATGGAGCAGTCCTGGTCGTGCGCCACGGCAAGTCCAAGAAGCATCAGGTCAAGGAATCCGTCAACGCCCTCGAAGCCGTGTCGGCACGACTGCTCGGCACGGTCACGACGATGACACCGAGGACCCGTGTCTCCGAGGCGTACCCGTACCGCCGCGCCGGCGACCCGGAGACCGCGCCTCTGCCGCGAACCCCTGCCTACCGGGACCATCGAGCATGACCATCCCCGAGCCGGCGCACCGGACGAGCGACACGCGGCTGGCAGTGGTGTCGGTGTTGACGCTGTGCCTGACGGTCAGCGGACTGTGCGCCGTCGTCACTCACGAAGGGCGAGAGATGCAACAGCTACCGTCGGTCTTCACCTCGCTCGACGCGGTGCGGCGTCCGCCCAGGTGGACGGACGGCATGACGTTTCTGCTGGCGAGCAGCGATTCCGCTCCGCACGCCGACCGCAGTCAAGTGATCATGCTCGTGCGGCTGTCGGGAGACCGCAGGGCGGCGACCGTCGTGTCGATCCCACCTGACAGCTGGGTCCCGGTTCCAGGACACGGCGTAGCCACGATGAGCTCGGTCTCCGGGCTCGGCGGCCCCTCGCTGATGGTCCACACCGTGGAGACGCTCACGGGGGTTCGGGTGGACCACTTCGCGACCTCCGATCTCACCGGTTTCAGGGCGCTGGCGCAGGTGGTCGGCGGAATCGGCCGGGTCGATCCCAGCGTCGCCGATCCTGTCGAGCGGCAGCAGGAGGCGCTGCGAGCACTGATCTGCTCGGTCATGTCGAGCGGGGTGCTGAGCAGTCCCAGCCAGGCGTTCGACTTCGCACACACGGTGAGCAGGTACGTCCAGTTCGACGACATCCTCACCATGAGCGCGCTGGAGTCGCTCGCCTTCAGCCTCAGGGAGTTGGCGCCCTCCGCCGTTACGTTCGTGACTGCGCCGATCTCGGACGGCGCGCGTGCCGGTCAGCTCTGGGAGGCGTTGCGCCAGAACCAGATCACGCGGTATCTCGAGAGCACGGCGCGATGAGGTCGAGTTTCCGCATCCTGTTCGTGTGCACCGGCAACGTCTGCCGCTCGCCCTTCGCCGAGTTGCTGACCCGGCACCTGCTCGCACAGCGGCTGCCGAGCGACCAGGTCACGCGCTTCGTCGTCGCGAGCGCGGGAACTCAGGCCATGACCGGAGCGTCGATGCACCTGCTGACCCGCGACCACCTGCCCAGATGGGGCGTGGAGCGGGTGGCCGGCGAGTCGCACATCGCCCGCAATCTCGATCGGATCACCCTGGCCTCGGCTGACCTGGTCCTGACAGCGGATCGTGAACACCGTGCGGAGGTCGTCTCCCAGCATCCGCCGCTGTTGCACTCGACCTTCTGTCTGAGGGAGTTCGCCCGCCTGCTGGCACCCGTGTCGCTGCGCCGCACCGGCAACGATCCGGTGCTGCGCGCACGGGCGGCGGTCTCGACGGCGGCATTGCGCCGAGGCCACGTCACGTGGGTCAACAAGACCGACGACATCGTGCCCGATCCGTACGGCCGGTCACGCGGGCTGCATCACCAGAGCACGGAAATAATCGGCGCCGCACTGCAGGAGGTGCTCACGGTGATGTTCGACGCTTGAACAATCCGCCCGCGTTGCACGAGCGGACTTTCCGGCGATACGCAACTACCCGATCGACGGCAGTCGGCACGCCCGTCTCTCTGAGGAGCACATTTGGCCACCGCAGTACCACTGTCACTGACCTTGGACGTAGGCGGTCATGAGTTCGTCACGCAGGTGTGGGCGCTGCGAACCGGACAGGTCGCCGACGGCACGGAGCGGTGGCTGCTCGACGCCACGGCGGTGCGTTGGCTGCTCGACCGGGTCGCCGACGGCGAGATCAGCCCCGAGCGAGCCGCCGAAGTGGTGCACCAGGTGTCGCGGTGGAACAGCGGCTGCTGCTATTGGTGCGACCTCGCGGCTCCCACCTACCCGGAGGCACTCCGCCGCCATCAGGACGCACAAGAGCAATGGCAGCGGGAACAACGGACCATCACGCCGGAAACACATCCGTACCTGCTCGACAACGGCACGGTGCACAGGTGGGACTGCGCGGCCGCGCCTCCCGCTCGGGGCCCCGGCCATCCCGGGGCGGACCTGCACGCCTACGCGGCCTGGCACGGTCCGCTGAACGGAGACCTGGATCGGATCATCGCCGAGCTGTGGGAGGAGACACGGGTGACCAGGCGAGTCACCGAGGCAGAGTTCGAACGGTGGTTGCGGTCGCGCAACCACCGCTCGGTCTCTCCCTGGTGTCCGCGGTGCTCGCCGGAGCTGTCAGGGCAACCGGAGAACAGCTAGCTGTACGACTCCAGCACGCAACAGCTCCCCCGCACCACAGCCGGGAGACCGTCTGGAGCACATGCCATCCGGCCGACGACCCGGATTCGGTGACCACCGTGCTCCGGGGCCAGCCGCACCTCGACGTCCATCGGCTCTCCGCGCAGCAGCAGCGCCCGCCACTCGCCCGAGACCGCAGACTCGAGACCGGACTGCACGTCCGATCCCTCACCGAAGATCCGGTGCAACCCGCTCGACATGATCATCCTGCCGCTCATGAGGTCGAGCGAGAACACCCCGAACCCGGCGTCCGCCACAGCATCGACGGCGTCCGCGAACTCGAGCCGGTCCGCCGCGGAGGAACCGCCGCGCGCGATCTGCCGGCGCTCGCCAGCGCCGTCACCGGCCAGCCAGCCCGGCAACCAGGTGCACAACACGGATTCGCCCACAGGTGTGATGCGGACGGACACGCTGTGGGTCCGCGCGAGATCTGTGAGCGGATCAGGGGCTGCCGCGACGTGCTCGACCGGTTCACCGGTTCGGAAAGCCTGCGTGAACAGCCTGCGCAGCAGTACGGCGGTGTCTTCCGGCAACAGTTGCCCCAGCGTCAGGCCGACGACCTGGTCGGCCCCCAGAACGTCGCTCGCGGGCTTGTTGCCCATTTTCACCCGATAATCCACCACATCGGGCAGATCACCCTCGCGCCGGATCGGCGTCCACACCAATGCAGCTTCCTGCATCAGATCGACGACCCCCTGCAAGCGCAGCTCATTAGCCAAGATGTGTCTCGCCCCCTACCTGAGTAACCGCCGTCGAGCCACGCAAAGACTACGGTCCGCAGTGATAACTCACCTCAACAGGAGGAAACTGTGCATCAAAGCGTAACATTGACCCCACTAGGTCCACACTTTGGCGACAGTCAGTAAACAAATACCTGGACAGATGCCACGAGGACTCACTTCAACACTGAAGCGCGTTAACTCGTTTGAGTGACAGTCGGGCACACCGCGCGATATTCGATGCCCGGCCGGCTCGGATATCTTGAAGATTCAGGCCACGAGCCGGTCATCCGGAGGCACTGTGCGGCCGAGCTGGGCCAGTAGATCGGTGACCTCACGCGCGGCGCCCTCGCAGTTGTGGCAGAGCGCCAGATGGTCGCGCACCCGTTGCCGCACGCCGCGGTTCTTGCGCCCGGACAGCAGCGCGGCCAGGTTGTCGACCGCCTCACGACAGATCTCCTCGGCCGCGGCCTTCACGTGCATCTGCACATAGGCGAGCCGAAGCCCTTCGCGAGCACGGAAAGCCAATGCCGCGACAGCGTTCGGACGCATGCCGAGCACGTCCGCTGCCGCCGCAGTGCTGAGCCGCTCCAGTTCGAGAAGTACGAGCACGGTCCGCCACCGCACGGGCAGGCTGTCGAGAGCCTTGCTCGCGAGCTGGGCGTCCAGGCCTTCGGCGACAGGATCGCTCTCCTCGGTCGGCAGCAGAAGTTCGGTGACCTCCACGCGTCGGTCGATCATCCGATCGCGCGCCAACTGCTTGTAGAACGTCGTGCGAACCGTGGTCAACAGGTAGGCGCGGAACATCTCCGTCGGACCACCGCCCGCAATGATTCGGTTGAACACCTTGACAAACGCGTCGGAAACGAGATCGTCGGCACCTTGTGAGGTGCCGAGCAGTTTGCACGCGAGCCCGTACGCGTCCGAAAAATTTCTGCGGTAGAGCTGGACGAAAACCTCCCGGTTTCCAGCGCGAACCGCCCGCACGAGACCGGAGTCGATGTCCTCGACTTCGTCAGTCATTTCACCTGCCTCAGGTTTCCAATTCCCTCTCCGTCACGCCGCCTGTAAGTGCAAAGCTACAGCGAGCAGTTCACTCATGGAAGGCAACTCTCCGGAACCGCGAACTTGTCGCCCAACAGGTGTGCGCAACGCGGCCTCGACATTGCCGAGCATCCCCAAAATTAAGTATGCGCTCACCCGTTCGGGCGAGTAACTCCGCGAGGGAACCCGCGCGAACGCTGCACGGGGATCGTGTGGGCCGGGCTCGCACTCACGTTGTCGTCGTCGTCCAGCGTGCCCAGACTGATGACCGCAGAGCGGAGCGCCACCCGCAAACGGTCCACCTGAGCGGCAGACAGGCGGATCGTCTCGCGTTCCGCGTTCTCCACGACCACGAACTCCTCGGTCAGCGCTACCACCGTGGTGGCGTTCCGGCCGCGCTCGTCGCGGCAGCGGACAGTCCATGAACGACGGTCACCCGCCCGCAGGAAGAATCGAACCAACACTGACGGCACCCATCCTTGGCGATGAAGACGAAACATCCACGACCTCCTCGAGACGAACTCCAGGGATCACTTCGGCAGGAACGACAGCTCGTAGGCCCGGGCCACGGCGTGCGCGCGGTCCCTGGCATCGAGCTTTCGCAGGATGTGACTGACGTGTGTGCGCGCGGTCTCGGCGGTGATCTGGAGTCGTAACGCGATCTGCACCGCCGTTCGCCCTTCGGCGATGAGCTGCAGCACCTCGAACTCCCTGCGCGACAACGACCTTCCGCCCGCCGTTCGGGCACCTTCCACCGAGGTGGCGAAGACCGTCAGAGCGGAGTCGATGTGGTGACCAACCGTTGCCGCCGCCGTGATGGCCTTCACCAACCGGTCGGGATCGGCGTCCAGCGGCACCAGCGCCCTGGCACCGTTGATGCGCGCCATGGCGATGCTGTCCGCGGTACGTGCCTCCCGGCCGAGCAGCGCCACCACGGTGAGATCCCTGAACAGGCGGGTCAGCAACTGGCAACGATTCCAGCCGGGATCGACAGCCGAGGTGACGAGAACGACGTCGGGACGCGCCGACTCGCACAGTTCGATGGTGTCACGGGTGCTGCTCACCGCATCAACCCACTCCAGAGCGGGATGAGCCGAGACGACCGTCTGCACACCGTGTCTCAGCAGCGGCAGCGATTCGACCAGTGCGACTCGAAGCCGGCGCGTAGAGCCCTCTCCCGCCAGCGATATCTCTTCCGAACCTGCACCCATTTGTTCAACCTCTGATCGACGTTCTGCTCGAAATCGTCAAGCGCTCATACGTTCCGCACGAACACGGCGTTGGGCCAGCCAGGCAACAACACCACTGCGCATGCACTCGTTCGAGTGGCTCCGGAAACGCGGTAGCACGTATTCCGCTCAGCGCTTGGATGCTTGGACCGTGATCGTGCGTAAAGCACGCCGACACGTGTTCCCGGCTGCCGGTCTCTCGCAAGAGACCGCTGTTATCGCTCACATCCGCAGCGGCAACATTGCCACACACCCGACCACGTTGTGGTCGTGCACACCATCGTCGCTGTCCACGTCGGCGCGTCCGTCGGGTGCAGGAGTGGGCTGTTCCACCGAGCCGCGTCACGACATCGCAGCACACGAGGTGAACCTCCGCGGTCCCGACGGGAGAAGCCGACCGGCCGGACCCCCGTCTCCGCGGCCTTGAGCCGTGGCGAGGTACACCGGAAGCGCGCTGGAGCGGTACCTGCGAGGGAAATCGCCGCACGGTCACGACGACTCATGCTGGTCAGGTGCTCCGTCTTTTCGCCTGAACGGCCGGAACGCAGCGAAGACGACGAGCAGCACGACCGGCAGCACACCTGGCGCGGCCAGCAGGAACTGCCACCACATCGTCACCGTGGTGACCCAAGAGGCTTCGCTCTGCTCCTTCATCGCGGTCACCCCGTGGTTCACGTCGGCCCCGCACGCCATCGGAAGATCCGCAGCCGACGCACAGGCGATCACGGTGATCTCCGCGCCGGGGGAAATCGTTCCCACGGCGGCATCCAGCGTGATCTGTGCCGTCTCACCCGCGGCGACGTCGAGGTACCACTTCGTCGGGACGGGCTCAGGCGTCTGGCCGGTGCCTGTCGGTCCCAGCACGAGCGACGGCGGCGTCGTGAGCGTCACCTCTACCTGGTCGAGCTGCTGATCGGTGTTGTTGCGAACCTTGACCTGATAGGTGGTCGGCAGACTCTCGGTGACCGTCTCGATCCCGTCGTCGACGGTCACGACCAGGTCGTCATCCGACGCCCGGAGCGCGGCCAGCGTGATCGTCAGAGCTGCGGCGAAAGCCATCCCGCAGGCCACCCACCGACGGCTGATCCTCACGGGGACGGAACGTGATTCAGTCATCGAGCGGGCCTCCACCCCTTGCACGGCGAACTCTCACTCACTCCCCAGACCGCACCGGGCATCTTCGATTGCGAACTCCTGGCCGTCCTCACCTGATCGTGCGACCGTGTGCTGGTCCACAGTGGATCATCTCCCTCAACAGAGTGATCATTTCGAGGTCCGATAACACGCCAACGGCGCTCCGCGATCGACTTCACAGAGGCAGCCAAGAAGTCCACGGTCCTTTTTGGAGTTATTTTGATCCAGCCATCCGATCAGCCACACGCACTTCTGCGCATGTGGTGGAGCGTCCCGAACTGGTGTCGCCTGCTGCCCGTGCTCGGCGGCACACTGCTCGCACCGATGGCGCTGGTGTCCGTGTCCACACCACCGATGTCGAACCTCACTCCGAACATCGCGATCGCGCCGACGTCACCAGTGCGACCGGAAGGTCCCGTGAGCACGGTGAGCCCGACGACCACCCCCGCCCAGACCCATCCGATGACAATCACCGGCCAGGAAAGTCCGGTCACACCGAGCGCCACGGCCTCGACAACTCCCGCTTCACACCCCGCCGAACCGGGTCTTTCTGGCCCGTCAGCCATCGGATCACCGGAGCCGGTCGACACCATCGCGGCCGGGAGTACGACCAGGACGCCCCTGGCACCCACCGCCGTCCCCTCGTCACACCAGAACGACAACTCCAACGCGCCGCTCCGGAACGGACTGTCGGCCTCGGACTTGGGCAGTGCCGAATCGGGCCGCCCCGACGACATCGGCGGGCGCACGGTCACCAACGAGAACTCACTCCGCGAGAGCAACGCATGAGCGGCGAGGACAACCGGATGGACAGCACCGACGCCCGAGCACTGCACAGGTTCCAGCGCGGCCCGTCCGCCCACCGCTGTCCGGCCGGGCACGGTGCCCTGCGGGTGTGGCCGGACGCCGACGCACGTTCCGGCATGTGCCTCGTCTGCACGACCTGTGGACACCGCGTCACGGTGGACGACACGTCGCTCAACGGGGCCACCGATGACAAGACGGCCGCACAGACCGAGACCGTTCCGGACGTGCGCCTGTCCGACGGCATCGCGCCACGTGGCCTCCGTCCCGACGGTTCGGTGCGCACCACTGGCTGGGCGCAGTTCGGAAACGTGCCGATCCCCACCGGTTTCCTCGCAGCGCTGGCCGCATTCTCCGCCGCCGTGCCGCTGGTGCCTGTCGCACCCCTGATACCAGTCGTCGCGCCACCGATCGGCTACCTGGCCTGGAAACTCGGTACGAGGCGGTGGCCGGCCTCGCAGGCCGTCAACACGCGCCGCGTCCCGATCTCGGCGCTCACTGCGGGACAACAGATCCGCCTTTACGGCACCGCCGGTCCAGTCGGCGAGGTGAGCACTGTCACCACGAGTGCGACAGGACATCTCAAGGTGCGGATGGTCGGCGGCCTGGAGATCCTGCGGCGGCCCGAACAGCAGATCTGGCAGGTCGACCTGAGGAACTGACCTGGGATGGCTGCCCGGTGCACCACAGGCGGAGCGCCGGGCTCGCCACTGCCGCGTCGGTGCGCACGAGTTCACCTGTTGCGGTGACTCCGCCGCCCGTAATCCGCTGATCGTTCCCAGGTCTCTCACGTGTGTACGAGTCCACACGACCGCCAGGTCGGCGGGACCGGAGGCATGACATGTGCGCTGGGGAGATCCGGAAGACTCGGTCCCTGTCGTGCGTGATCATCGCGTTCGTCCTCGGTGCGGGCTCGGCGACGGTGACGACCGGCGCCGCCACAGCCGATGTCATCGTCCCGTTCACCCAGGTGTACGACCAGGTCGTCTACGGCGACTTCAACATCATCGGCAACCCGGTGACGAAGTGCCCGGCCTCGCCGTCGCCACTCACCTCGGCCCTGTGCGCGGACGGCGCCGGACGGATGGATCCCGACGCCGTCAACGACGAGTACCAGATGGCGTGGGCCGACACCGACACCAGCCCTGCGACGTTCAACTCCAGCTCGACGGGCCTGACCATTCCCCCCGGCGCAACGGTCGACCACGTCCGCCTCCACTGGGCAGGCAACACCGGGTTGCGCGCCGGTGTCACCGCATACGAGGGCGACTGGGACATCGCCGCTGACCAGTTCCTGGTCAACGGGACCGCGGTCGGCGAGCCTTCCGGTGCCGGAACGGGGAACTTCTTCGTCGACGGCGCGGACGGACAGATCAATCCCAACACGCCCAACAACTTCTCGGTCGACGCCAAGGACTTCACGTTGCCGCTGGGCACACTGCCCGTTGGAGCAACCAGTCTCTCCCTCCAGTTCAACACCACCGGCGACTCCTACCTCGCCCAGCAGGTCGCGTTCTCCGTTCCGCTGCCCGCACTGAAGGTGGCGAAGGAGGTCTGCACCTCGACCACAACGGCGGACTGCGGCCCCGGCGGCTCCGGTCCGTGGGCGGAGAACACCCTCATCCCCGCGGGCAGCACCGCGTACTGGAGCATCCGGGTGAGCCGACCGACCACTGTGGACATTCCAGGTGCCACGCTGAACGACCCAGCGGAAGCCTCTTGTGCCACAGCACCGTTCGACCTGACCGCAGGTGTGTCGGCGTCCTTCTCCTGCTCCACCGCCGACGTGACCGAAGGACGAACGAACACGACGATCGCGTCGTTCACCCCACCTGGCCAGACCGCCGTGAGCACGGCATCCGACTCCGCGAGCGTGAAGGTGACGAACCTGGCCGTGGTCAAGGAGGTCTGCGCCGGCACGGGCTGCGGTGCCGCCGGCGCCGGTCCGCGGCAGGAAACCTCTACGACACCGACCGGCTCGACCGCGCACTGGCGGATCACGGTCACCAACACCGGTGACGTCGACCTCACCGGCATCACTCTGACCGACGAGGGTGCGCCGGGTTGCGATGCGGAGTTCGACCTGGTCGTGGGTTCGTCGGCCTCGTTCCACTGTTCGACCGCCAACGTGACCGGAAGCGTGAAGAACGAGGCCACGGCGTCGTTCGAGATGATGGGCTGGCCGGAGGAAGCGACCACGGACGCGGTCGCGGCGGTGAAAATCACGGATCTCCACGTGGAGGAGGAGATCTGCGCCGCGCTGACCGCGGTGGAGTGCGCCACCGGCCCGTGGGTGTACTCCGCCACCGTTCCGTGGGGTGCAACGGCACACTGGCGCATCACCGTCACCAACACCGGCGACGTCGATCTGACCGGCATCGTGCTGGACGATCCCAACGAGGCGTCGTGTTCCGCAGCGCCGTTCGACCTCGCCGCGCACACGTCGAAGACGGTCGACTGCTCGACAACGAACCTCACGAAGAAAACAACGAACGCGGTGACCGCGATGTACGTGCCACCAGGGTCACCACCGGACACCGCACCGATCATCACCGCTCCGGCTGACGCGACCGCGATGGTGTCCGACCTCTTGGTGCGCAAGGACATCTGCCAGTCGCCGGTAGCGGAAGCGTGCACGGAGACGGGCAGCGGACCGTGGGCTGACGACCACGTCGTCGAGCGGGGCGGCACGGCACACTGGCGAATCACGGTCGCGAACACCGGCGAGGTCGACCTCACCGGGGTCACACTTCACGACGACGCCGAGCCGTCGTGCTCGACTGGTGGGATGAACCTCGCGACAGGCACGTCCGTGTCGTTCACCTGCTCGACGAGCAACGTCACCGCGGGCATGACCAAACCCGTGGTCGGGCGGTACGTGCCACCCGGCGCGCCCGCCACCACCGCACCGGTCGCCACCCCACCCGACGACGCTTCGGTGCGGGTGGCCGACCTGACCATGCGCAAAGAGGTCTGTCTGACCGGCAACGCGAGCACCTGTGACAGCTGGGGCGAGAATGCGACTGTCCACAGTGGCGAGACGGTTCGCTGGCGCGTCACCGTCGTCAACACGGGCGAGGTCGACCTCGCCGAGGTGACCGTGCAAGACCTGATCGAGCCCGGCTGCGCCGCGAGCGCCTTCGCACTGGCCACGGGCGCGGAGAATGTCGTGCACTGCGCTACCACAGGACTGTCGGCGGGAATCGTCAACACGGCCACCGCAACCTACGTCCTGCCCGGAGGGCTCTCGCCCGTCGCAACACTCCCGGACTCGGCGAGCGCCGACGTGTCACCGGTGTCCACACCACCCACCAACCCACCGCTCGCGGTGACCGGCGATGACGTCTGGCGCCTGGCCGCCATCGGACTGCTCCTGGCGGGGTTGGGCTTGATCCTGCGACTGTTCGCCAGGAGGCGTGCTTGACAGGAGGCGACCAGTCAGATCACGGACGGTGATCGGACTGGCGCAACCGTAGCGCAACCGAACATGACCGGGTCGCGCTACTGGGGGCTCGGAACCTTGTGACATCGAAGCGGGCGATGTCGACAAGGGAGTCTCAGTGAGCACAACGCGTGTGGTGGCAGCGGCGGCGACGTTCGGTATCGCGGTGCTCGGCCTGCTCGGTGCGGCCGGGGCGGCGAACGCCTCGGCTGCCGAGGGCGAGATCCGGCCGGTGCCGGGTGCCACGGTCGTGGGTGACCGCTACATCGCGGTGTTCAAGGACGGCAAGGGCGGTGCCGCGGGCGAGGTGGCGGGCCGCTTCGGCGGCAAGCTGCGCAGCAGCTGGACCTCCGCACTCAACGGCTTCTCCGTGGAGATGACCCAGGCCCAGGCCCGCAGGCTGGCCGCGGACCCCCGCATCGCCTACGTCCAGCCCGTCACCGAGGTCCACATGACCGACACCCAGACCGGGGCGACGTGGGGCCTGGACCGCACCGACCAGCGCACCCTGCCGCTGGACGGCAAGTACACCTCGGCCACCACCGCGGCCAACGTCACCGCCTACATCCTCGACACCGGCATCCGCACCAGCCACGCCGAGTTCGGCGGCCGGGCCCGTGTCGGCTACGACGCGATCGGTGACGGCAAGAACGGTCAGGACTGCCAGGGTCACGGCACCCACGTCGCCGGCACCGTCGGCGGCACCACCTACGGCATGGCCAAGCAGGTGAAGCTGGTGGCGGTGCGGGTGCTGGGCTGTCAGGGCAGTGGTACCAGCGAGCAGATCGTCAACGGCATCAACTGGGTCACCCAGAACGCCGTCAAGCCCGCCGTGGTCAACATGAGCCTCGGTGGCGGCGCGAACTCCGCGATCGACCAGGCCGTGCGCAACTCCATCGCCTCCGGCCTCACCTACGCCGTCGCCGCCGGCAACGGCAACGCCCAAGGCGTGCAGCAGGACGCCTGCACCGTCTCCCCGGCGCGGGTCAGCGAGGCCATCACCGTCGGCGCGGTCGACAAGACCGACACCAAAGCCTCCTTCTCCAACTACGGCACCTGCGTCGACCTGTTCGCCCCCGGCGTGTCCATCACCTCCGCTACCCGCGGCTCCGACACCTCCACCGGCGCCATGTCCGGCACCTCCATGGCCACCCCCCACGTCGCCGGCGCCGCCGCCCTGCACCTCGCCACCAACCCCACCGCCACCCCCTCCCAGGTCCGCACCGCCCTCATCAACACGGCCACCACCGGCCTGGTCCGCAACGCCCAGACCGGCTCCCCCAACACCCTGCTGTACACCGGCACCACCCAGACCACCCCCGCGCCCGCCCCGGCTCCGTCGGTGTTCGTCAACACGACCAACGTGACCATCCCCGGCACCGGCACCGTCACCAGCCCCATCACCGTCACCGGCCGCACCGGCAACGCCCCTGCCACCCTCAAGATCACCGTCGACATCAAGCACACCGCCCGCGGCGACCTCCAGCTCGACCTGCTCGCCCCCGACGGCACCACTTACCGCCTGCGCAACACCAGCCTCACCGACACCACCGACAACCTCAACGTCACCTACACGCTCAACGCCTCCACCGAGCTGGCCAACGGCACCTGGAAACTGCAGATCCGCGACGCCTACCGCACCACCGAAACCGGCTACCTCGACGCCTGGCAACTCACCTTCTGACACCCACCCCACACACCCCGCTTGGCCACCACACCGGTAGCCAAGCGGGGTTTCGCATGTCGGGCCGCGTGGCGGAAATCGGACCTCAACCGTGACGCGATCCGCCTGCTGTCATGTCCCACAACGGACCGACGGACAGGAATCTGACTGAATATGAAAACTTTTCCGCTCCGTGGTCGGTTGGACACTCAGCGATACCGGCGGAGGGCTTTGACGGCACCGACTGCGGACCGCGCCACCGAGACGTCGAACCCATCGCTACGACGGCTGGTGGCGCGGCGCCGAAGCCGCTGGAGCGGTGCCAGGGCCGTGCCCACCTCGCTCCGACACGTCCCTGGCCTCGACACCGCCCTGCCGAACCTCTCCTCTGACGGAAGGCTCAGCGCGACCAACGCCTGTCATCAGCGCAACTGGTACACCACGGCGACGTCGATCTCCTCCTTGATCTCACCTGGCGCAATCGGCACCGCACCGTCCGCGACCTGCGACGTCAAGATCGGAATCGGCCCGCCACTGGAGGTGGCTTCGTTCACGGACACCAGGTCGCCGAGCCTTCGATCGCTGAGCTGGGCATATTGGGCAGCCTTGGAGCGCGCGTCCTTGAACGCGGCGGCGCGGGCCCGGTGACGCAGTACCGCACGGTCTCCGATGTCGAAGGCCACTCCGTTGATCCGCCCTGCGTCCCCGACCGCGTCCACCGCGGCGCGAAGAACCTCCCCGGCCCCGGTCACGTCTCGCACCTTCACGGAGAAGGTCTGACCAGCCTGGAAGCCCGCCACGAACGAGTTGCCGGACTGGTCGTACTCGTAGACCGGGTTGAGCCACACGCTCTCGCTTCGGATGTCGCGATCGGACACACGCTTGGCGCGCACTGCGTCCAGCAGTGCCTGTGCGGCAACGGCATGTGCTTCCAGCGCTTCTGCGGCAGTGGGTTTCCTGACCTCAACGCCGACGCTGATGACGGCTATGTCCGGTGCTGCCGACACTTCGCCGTGTCCACCGACAGCGACCGTGCCCGGCTCGGCCGCCTGTGCGGGGATGGACATGGCGATCAGGCAGACCACAGTGAGTGCACTTGCCCAGAGAAACCGTCTGAGCGCCGAGGTGTGAGAGCTGCTGCCTTGGTTGAGGGAAATCACGACAACCGTGTCCTCTCCGAGAGTGCTGTGCGGAATGTGCGAATAGCCAGCATCAACCACGACTGGACTCCAGATAAACACCGATCGGACTCCCAGAACTGAATGAGTGAAAGATCGCCACGATTGAGTGAGCCCATCGGAAAGCGAGGGCATCAGCCTCACAGACACCGCCGGGACTCACAATGCACCCGTCCGGACCGGACAGTTTTACCGGAATTGAACAGCAGGATCGAAGCCTGCAGCCCTCCAGCCTGGAGCAGAGACTCCATTGATTTGCGACCTGCGGGAACACGGTCTCGTTGGCGGCCGACGAGGAACCCGGCCTCGAAGGGCGCACTCGATGCCACAGGAGCTCGCCGGCCGGGACTTGACGGTCAAACGCGACGTGCCAGCTAATTCGCTTCCGGCGAAGCATTACCAGGCGCCCCCTACAAGTCGAGCTCTCGTTTTTAGTCAGATTCCAGAAGAGAGCTCATCTGCTCGCAATATGTCAACGAAAAAGAGTGAGTGCGATTCGCGCTCAGGTGATGACCACGGCGGGGTGATTACAGAGACCGTCAGTGCGCCGCCCCCGAACCGATCCGAGCGCCCACGAACAAGGCTGTGACCAGAGCAGCTGCAGTCGGCTCGACGAAACGCGAGTCACCTTCCACCGTCACCTGTCGAACAGAGCGCGTTTCGCTCCAGCCGCGCGTTCCGCGTGGCCGCTCATCGCCCACCACGCCGTTCGCCCACGATGAAGCTGCTCGCGAACCCCAATCTGCCGGTCAGACGCTTGACCGAAGTGGTGAGCAGGTCTGCGTGGTGCCTTGCCGGGGGCACCAAAGACGAAGGCGATTCGTGTTCGCGGACAGCGCGAACCGGGTCGCCTTCGAGCGTTTCGGGGGCCCCGGACCCGGACAACACACCGGACTCGACTGGTCGACACTCAACACGCAGGAACCTGCACAACGGCGCCCGGTCAGGGCAGGTGTGCCCAGTCGGGTTCCTGGCGCCGGTCCCACTTCGTGCGGTGGGCGTCGCACACCGCGGCCATGTGATCGCAGAAATCGCCATCACGGCCGGTGGATTCGACGAGCTCGGCGGAGGTGGCGAGGCTGAGCGCGAACGTGCGGGCGGCTTCCTCACGAAGACGTCGCCGCAGGCGCCTTCGTTGACGAGGTCGAGCAGCGGGTCGATCCCGGCCTCGTCGCACCGGCCGACCACCTCGACGACCGGAGAACCAGCGGGCTGGCCATCAGCGACCAGTCTCGATCCGGACACGCCCCAGTCGGGGGTGGTGCACCTCGGCAGAACGTCGACGCCGCGATGGCGATGGAAGCTGCCCGGCGCGAAGCTCAAGCAGCCTTTTCGAATGGTTGTTCTCGGGTCAGAGCGGGCATTTCGCGGGCACTGCCAGTTGCGGTCCAGCTCTACCGCATTAGGCACGCGTTCTTCAGTGCCGACGGCACCGTTCTCTTCGTGGTTGTTCACCAGAATGCGGGCGGCACCACAACGGGGCCGCCCGCACCTGTCCTTCGTGTCAGCCGGTGATGTTCTTCAGACGCCGAGCCTTGTACTGGTCGCCGCCCAGACCGTAGCTGCGGGCCCGATAATCGGTGCCGTAGCCGCCGCGCTGTTCGTAGGCCCAGTAGGCAGTGTGCTGCGCGTTGGCCCACTTCTCGAAGATCACGACATGGCGGCTGTTGGCGTCACCGATGGAGTCGATGAACAGGTCCCCCATGCGCATGTCGTTCTTGTTGATCGCGACCGTGTAAGTCGAGGAGGCCAGATTCACCGTGGTCGCTCCCGGCTTGGCCAGCTTGGCCGCCATCGACACGTAGCCCGAGCAGTCGGTGCGGTAACCGCCGTGGGTCTTGCTCTGGCTGTAAGGAATCCGCTTGGCGGTGTGCGGGTTCCAGGACTTGGCACGCTGGATCATCTCCGTGCGCGATACAGCCGCCGCGGAAACATTCTCCATCGCGGACACGTCCGTCGAAACAGGTGCGGCGGACACCGCCGGCGCCGACAACAGCGCGAATCCGAGCGCGCCGACAACAATCCCAGTGAGCAGCTTCATCATTCTCCCCTAACAGTCATCTGATGACTTGCTGAAATCTCAGAATTTCCATGGCCGACTTGACGGCCAGATGCATGCCGACATCGCCACAGATGAACGATATCGACCACTTTATTGACGACTGAACGACACATTTGTGACGATCACACACCACCACCGAATTCACATTCCACCCGAGCAGTGGAAGGCGAGCGGGCGCCTACCAGTGGTGGCCGGAGGCGCGGTCGACACCCCCTGTCCTCAGCCGACCGAGGTCTACCGGCCACCTGGGCGCCGGCTAGGTCTGCGAGTAGTACGAGCCGCGATACGTACCGTCAGCCAGGCGGAAGCAGACCCGGAACTTGCCGAAGCTGGACCAGGTACCGGTGTTGACCCCGATCTCGCCCGACGGAACAGTCGCCGATGACACGACGTTGCTGAACCAGTTCTCAGCCCAGACTTTCGAACCCGGCGCGGCGTTGTGGAGGTTGGCATGCCACGTCCACGCGCCCGCCGGTTCGATGATCCGCCACAACGTGCCGGTCGCCCCGCCTGCCCTGACGACGGCCATGCGCTCGTAGCCTGCAGCTTGCAACTGCTGGTCGCTCACCGTTTCGCCAGATGACGAAGTCGGCGACGTGACTGCAAGCACTGAGGCCACCGGATCGGCCGTGGCGGCCTCCGCCGGTGCCACGGTGACCGTGACGGAAAGAGCGAGCAGCGCTCCCAGCGCTGCTCCTGTGACTCTGCAAGACATGATCGCTCCCCTGATCGACGTTGCGAACCGCGGCCGGCGCCCGCCCTGGAACGAGCCGGCCCCGCCCTCCGCCTCGACCGCGCGGCCACCGTTCGAGGTAGCGGTCGAGGCTTGTCGGCGAAGCTGGGCCGTGAGACTGAAAGGCCTAACGGCACACCCGGCATTCGGACGAACACAGGTTGTAGTCGATCAGTGCCCGTGCGCAAGCGTGTCCCGGTTGCTTCAGCTCATTTGGGACCGCTAGGTTCCTGACCTGCTGGGACATGACCGTCCCGGGACAGGTGCCGCCGGTCGAAGCACGCCGTCGGCCCGGCGTGAACGAGGTCTCGATGGCTGGCGGCCAGCAGAACGAATCCGACCCGGTGCGCAGTCTGGCCACCGCGCTCAGCACTCTGCAGCGGGACTCCGGACGTCCTCTGCGGTCGCTGGAATCCGAGATCCACGTGAGCGACTCGTCGCTGTCGCGATACCTCCGCGGGCGCTCCGTCCCGCCGTGGGACGTCGTGCGGGCCCTGTGCACGGCCCTGGGCGCGGATCCCGCCGAGTACCGGGCGCGCTGGGAAGCGGCCGATGCGGTTCAGCCCCGCACGGCACCGGAGCCCTCACCGGAGAAGCCGGGCACAGCTCCCCCCAGGACGGGCCGCAGGTGGTTGTGGGCGTTGGCCGGTGCCGGCGTCGGCGCGGCGCTGGGCAGCTTGATCACCCTGGCGTTCGTCTCGACGGCCACCGCACCGACACAGCCGACCTCGAGCACGGACGGTTCAGCGGGCCTGATCTCCGCAGCCGGGAATCGCATTTTCGTCAGCAGGGCCACCGGCGCTTGCCTGGACGACAGCCTGGACGGCGGACTCAGAACCTTTCGCTGCAACGGTATGAGCTACCAGCGGTGGACACCGCAGGCGGCCGGGGACGGCACCTATCGGCTCAGCAACCACGCCACGGGGGCGTGCCTGGACCTCAGCCCCACAGGCCTTCGCAGCGCCGCATGCGCCGAGACGGACTCACAGCGGTGGAAGATCACGATCTCGCAGGACGCCGCCGAAGTCCGCAGCTCGGTCCGCGATGCGTGCCTGCACGACAGCAGCGCAGGACTGCAACTGGCTCCATGCGATCAGTCCCGCAACCAGCAGTGGGGATGAGCGAGCCCAAGTACGGCAACGCGGTGCGAAGGCAGGTCGCTCGCACCGGTAATGGCCCCAGGAACCCGCACAGAACGCGCCTGGACATGCGGCGTACCGGTCCCGTGCTGAGGAATTCGGTTTGACGGCGGTCACAGCTCAAGGCTGGGAACTTTCCCTTTCCGCAAGCTCGAGCGAATTGTTCCGAAAAGCGTGCATTCGGTTTCGTCCGCACTCGAATTCCGGCCACGATGACGTCCAGTTCCCCACCCGCAAATGACACGTGAGGAAGTCTCGAATGGCACGTTCGAATCGGACCAGGATGCTCGCCCTGGCCGGCGCGCTCACGACCGCACTGGCGACGATCACGCTCGCGAGTGCCCCCGCGCAGGCGGCGGACTGCCGCGCCCCGCAGGGCGAGTCGTGCGTGCGCATCACCAACGCCACCCAGCAGGTCCGCAGCCTGCGGGAGAACCGGAACGGGCGCTGCCTGACCGGCATCGAGCCCGGCCAGACCCGCGAATGGCCGAACATCTCGTTCAACTACTGGCGGCACCACCTGGCGCTCACCGGCTACACCGGTCGCAACTGCGAGGGCAACACCCAGTTCAACGCCTGGGACGGGCAGTGGAACGGACCCGACTCCCGCAACTACTACTTCATGACCATCCGCAACAGGTGACCTGAGCCGGCGGTGCGGACCGGCGGGCCGCACCGCCTCCCCTACTCCCGAACCTGGGGTAACTCCATGTCTGCCAACGGATTTCTGCGGCTGTGCCGGGCGGCCCTGCTCGCGGTCGCCGTCTGTCTGCTCGGCACCGGCACGGCCGGAGCGCACGTCACGGCCCACGTCTACGGCGCAGCGGCGGAAAAGGGCGGCGACGGCGCGTTCGTGCTCAGGGTGCCGAACGAGGGCACGCAGCCGACGGTCCGGATCGAGGTGACCGTGCCCACCGGGTACGACATCACCAGGGTGCGCACCAGACCGGTGCCCGGCTGGACCCCCGAGATCGGGCGGGCGGCCGGAGGCGTCGTCACCAGGATCACGTGGACCACGCTCGACCGCGCGATCCCGCCCGGCGACGAGCACTACGACGAGTTCTCGTTCACCGCGTCACCGCTGCCCTCGAACGTCGACCGGATCCTGTTGCCCACCAAGCAGATCTACGCCGACGGCACGCTCACGAACTGGGCAGAGGAGCAGACCGGGGACGCCGAACCGAAGTACCCCGCACCGGTGGTCGCGCTCGCCGAGCCGTCGGGCACCGCCCACGGGCACGGGCACGCCCAGACGACGAGCGGTCCGACCTGGCTGGTGGCGGTACCGCTCGGAAGCGCCCTGCTGATCATGGTCGTGTTCGGCGTGATCGCGCTGACCCGGCCGCGCCGGAGGAGTCCGCAGTGAAGAAGCTCTGCCTGATCGTCCTGGTCGCGCTGTTCGGACTGGGCGTCGCCGTCCCGCCCGCCTCCGCCGCCGGGCAGTTGGTGTCCTCCACTCCTGCGGCCGGTGCGCAGCTGCGCAAGGCACCCGAAACAGTCCGGCTCACCTTCGACCGGCCGGTGCTCGGCGGCGGTGCCAACGTCGTCACCGTCACCGGCCCGGACGGCAAACCGTGGAGTTCCGGCGCGATGGGCGTCGACGACAACGTCGTGACCGCCGTCCTGTCGCCCCAGCCGCCGTCTGGCGACTACGTCGTCGACTACACGATTCGTCTCGGCGAGCCGTCCCCGCTGACCGGGCAGCTCAGGTTCACGTTCGCCGAGCCGGGGTCGTCCGGCGGGATGAGCTGGCAGACGTGGGCGGGTCTCGGCACGATCGTCCTGTGCATCGCGGCGCTGCTGACGGCCGCGGCCTTTCGGCAGGCGCGGGCGCGCCGGTGACGGTGCGGCACGAGTTGGACGTCGTCCTCGCGGACGTCGAGGCGCTGTACCGGGCCGCGATCGCAGATGAACCGTCCGAACTGGACCTGACGCGGCTGCGCGAGCTCGGCATCGCTTGGGGGAGGCGGCAACGGCCGCTCGCCCCGCTCGTGCTCGCGCTGCGGCACCACACCGAGTCGGCCGTCGCCGCCGTGATCACCGGCGACACCGGCGGTGACGTGCCGCGGCTCGTGGAAGCGGTGCGCCGCACCGAGGTGTCGGCCGTGTGCGCGCTGGCGAGCGGCTTCGAGCAGGCGGTGCGTGGCGAAGACGGGCAGCTGGCGGCCGCGAACCTGTTGTGGGGAGGGCACGTGCCGCCCGAACCGGACTACGCGGTGATCGCCCTGCGCTGCGACGGCGACCTCGGCCCGCGGATCGGCCACGCGCTGACGGCGCGCGGCCGGCTCGGTGCCGTGCACCTGCTCTCGGACGGCGGCGGGTTCCTGCTGGCGCCCGCGCACGACGAGAAAGACGCCGTCCAGCTGTGCGAGGAGTTGCGTGAGGATCTGGCGGACCCGACGTGGCTCGCGGTCACGTGGCGGCCGAACACCGAGATCGAGGACGCCGGGGTGCAGGCGAGCGTCGTGCTCGACCTCGTCACGAACCTGGCCGCGCCACCGGGTGTCTACGACGTCCAGGACGTGGTGGTGGAGTACGCGCTGATGCGCGACACCGAGGCGTTGGTGGCCCTGCTCGCGCTCATCGCACCGGTGGTGCACCACGAGCTGCTGCGCACGACGGTCGAGACCCTCGTCGCCACGGCAGGCAACCGCAGCAAGGCGGCGAGCACGCTGAACATCCACCGCAGCACGCTGGACTACCGGCTCAACCGCGTCGGCCATCTGACCGGGTGCGCGCCGATGGCCGCGCGGGGACTGCAGACGCTGGCGACAGCGCTCACGTTGCACGCCGTGGTGCACCGCCGGGCCGTGGCAGGCGCCGGCGGCTCTAGGAGCACAACGCGTACGCCGTGGTGAGCACCTGAAGTCCTCTCACGGTCAGCGGGGACTGTCCGGTCAGCTGCTCGATGCGCGCCAGCCGGTAGTCGATGGTGCTGCGGTGGATGATCAGTCGTTCCGCCGCGCCGGTCCGGTTGCCGCCCTCGGCGATCAGCGCCGCCAGGGTCGTGCGCAGCGAGTGGCTCTCCATCACCGGCGTGATCAGCCGGCGCAGCGCCGCGGAGCTCTCCCGCGAGCGGGCCACCGCGCCCTCGATCAGCAGGTCGGCGCGGCCGTAGACGCCGTCCGGCAGGTCCAGCGCGACCGCGATGCCCAGCAGCCGTGACGCGGCGGCGAGGCCGTCCGGTTCCGAGGCGACCGCCGCCCGGATCGACCAGCCCGGCAGCTTCGCGAGCACGACCTCGCACTCGTGCACCGCCGCCTGCTCACCGCGCGACGGCAGCAGCACCTCGGCCCGGTCGCCCACCACCACACACGTCACGTCCGACCGCCCGCTGCGCTGGAACGCGGCCGCCACCACGTCGGCGGATCCCCCGTCGACCGCGAACACCGCAGCTGTTCCCTCAGGCGTCAACACCGGTTCCGGCGCGGCCGGGCGGAAGCCGCGCTCCAGCTCGACCACGAGCCGCTCGCAGCCGTCGTGGCACGGCGCGCCGTTGCCGTCGAGCTCCGCCGCCATCGCGTTGAGCGCGCTCAGCAGGTCGTCCACCCGGCCGCCGGACCTCGCCCACAGCGCGCCGATCTCCCGCACGCCCGCCACGACCTCCGCCTCGCTGTGATCCGCCTGCGGCAGTGCGGCCAGGCACACCGCCAACACCCGACGAGCGCATTCCCGAGCCGAGGTCACCACTGCCGTTGGTTCCACACGTCCACTACACCGGACAAAAGACACGCCTGGCGTTCCGAAAGAAGAGGAAACAAATCCGAAGTTTCCGAAACCTGCGACCGGGCGACAGGCAGTGCGCGAATCGCTGATTCGGACACAGCACGCGAGATCGCCTTTTCCGAATATCGTGGATGGACGATTACCGGACGAACACCGCAAGATTCACAACGTTCCACCCTATCGAATTTCGCGGCATCTCGCCGTTTCTAGGGAGGGTTCTGTGGGTTTTTGGACCAAAGCCGGTAAAACAGCCGTGCTCGGCACCGTCGCGGCAGCGGTGACAGCACTGCTCACCGCGGTGCCGGCCCAGGCCGCGCAGCGTTGCGACTTCTCCACGACCACGGGCCGGTACAGCTGCAGCGGCAGCGGTTCGGTGCGGAATCCGAGCGACGTGATCGGCGCGAAGCTGTTCACCGGCCTGGACTACTCCGGCGACTCGCTCACGATCTGGGTGCCCAGGCCGTGTCCCAAGAACGACACGGTCGACCACTGGGTCTCGCTCGGCAACGACATGCGGAACAAGGTCAGCTCGGTCCAGGCCTGGTCGAGCTGCTGGGTGTGGCTCTACTTCGCCGATGGTCAACGCGAGGGGCCCTTCAAGGGCAACGAGCCGGACGTCGGCTCGTGGGCCAACGACAGGGCCGTCACGGTCGGCCTCAGCTGAAGCAAAGGGAGAAGATGAACACGTTCGCACGCCGGGTGGTCGCGGTCGCGATCGCCGCTCTGACAGGCATCGTCATCGCCGTGCCGGGGACGGCCTCGGCCAACCACGAGGGCCAGCCGACGACCCGAGAGTTGCTGGACCTGTGCAACCAGGCTCGCACCGACAGGTGCGACTTCAAGCCCAACGGCGGCATCTCGGTCTTCAACGGGCCTCGCCAGCTCGCCGGCAGCTCGACGAACTGCACGAACTTCAACCAGACCAGGGTGATCAGGTACGAGGCGAGCCAGGGCACCTCGCACTCGTTCGGCGTCGACTTCTCGGCCGGATCGAAGATCGGCAAGTCGTTCGAGTGGTCGATCCAGACGTCGTACCGCCGCGAGTGGACGTGGAACGACACGACGACCGACGAGCTCCGCCAGGACGTCGGGCCGAGGTCACGGGTGATCATCTACGCGTCGAAGCAGCGTTCGCGGGTCAGCGGCACGTACGAGCTGCACTTCGGGAGCCGGTACAAGGGGCACTACTACTGGTACGTGAACGGCCAGGCCGAGGGTCAGACCCGCGGTCAGCCGTGGGACCTGAGGTCGGAGCAGGTGCCGGCGTCCTGCTGAGACCCGGGTCGTGGGTGGTTTCCGTTGCTGTGCGGCGGAAACCACCCACGCCTGGTCCGCGCGGCGACGAGACCCACCCCCACCGCGACGAACTGCAGGAGAGCGATCACCAGCAACGCGGTGGTGGGCGTGCTCGACGACAGCAGGACGCCCGCCAGCAGGGAGCCGAGCGAGAACGCGCCGATCTTCAGGCTCGCACCGGTCGTCGACACCTGGCCCAGCAGTTCGGGTGGGCTGTAGCGCTGCCGTGCGGTGATCAGCGCTACCAGGGTCGGGCCTGAGGCCAGGCCTGCCACGAAGGCCATGCCGAGCAGCACGGGGAGGTTGCCGGCGAGGGTCCAGAGCGCGAACGACACGCCGTAGAGGCCCACCGTCACGAACAGGATTCGCTCCGGCAGCCATCGCTTGAGGTGTGGGCGCACCGCCATCACCGCCAGCACGGCGCCCACGTCGAACGCCGCCAGCACCAGGCCGCTCAGGTCGCTGTCCGCGTGCAGTGCGGGGAGCAGGACCTGGAGCGTCACCACCAGCATGCCGAAGCCGGCGAAGCTGATCACCGACGTCAGGGTCGCGGCGCGCAGGGGTGGGGTGCGCATCAGGGTTCGGGCTCCCGCGCGGAGGGCCGGGAGCAGGGACGAGTGCGGTGACGGCGGTGCGGGCGCCAGGACCAAACGCAGTGTGACCAGGCCGCCGGCCGCGGCCAGCAGAGCCACCACGGTCATCGCGCCTGCCGGTGACCAGGCGACGGCGACGATGCTCGCCAGGGCGAGGCCTGCGATGGCCGTGCCGCTGTAGAGCATCGAGTCGTACGCCGTCATGCGCGGCAGGTCCACGTTCAGGCGGGGCAGCATGCTGGTGAAGCCGCCGCTCGTCATCGGCAGGGTCAGACCCGCCAGGAACGCCGGCACGGGCATGAGGGGCGCGGGTACGAAGATCAGGCCGATTGCCATTCCTGCCAGCAGGAACTGATTGCCTGCCAGCGCGAGCAACGGGCGCCGGGTGCGGTCCAGCCAAGCGCCGAGCAGCGGGCCGGTCACCACTGCGGGCAGTGCGTAGGCGGCGGTGGTCACGCCGGTCAGCAGTTCCTCGCCCGTTCTGCTCCAGGCGAGCAGGGCCAGCGTGACGACGACCATTTCGTCGGCCAGCCGCGCCAGTCCCGCGGAGGTCAGGTAGCGCCACATGCGGACGTGCCTAACAGCTGCCTGGCCGCGCGGTCGATCGAATTTGCTGTCACCCAGTGGTCTGAACCTGCGGGCAACCTCCTGCGGTACCGGGCGTCCTGTGATACGCACGTCAAGACAGAATCTGGGGGATTCTCGATGACAAACATCAGCCGTAGAACTGTGCTGGCCGCAGGTGTCACAGCTGCCGCCGCCACCGCGCTCGCCAACACCGGCATCGCCTCCGCCGCAGGAGCGGGGACTCGCGCTCTGCCCACCGGGGGAAGCTTCGTCAACATCGTCGCGCACACCGACGACGACCTGTTGTTCCTCAACCCTGACATCCAGCCGTCCATCCTTTCCGGACTGCCGGTGCGGACGATCGTCCTGACCGCCGACCAGTTCAACGGGTGGGACCCGTACAAGTGGACCCCCGAGGATCTCGCCGCGAGCGTGCGGGAGGGTCAGCGTTCCGCCTACGCGAAGCTCGCGGGTCAGCCGAACAACTGGACCCGCGACACCAAGGAAGTCGCGACCATGATCCTCGAGGTCGACACGCTCGTGGGTGCGCCGAACGTGCAGCTGATCTACCTGAGCCTGCCCGACGGCGGCGGCGCGGACCCGAATCACAACATGGCGCTCGAGAAGCTGTGGAACGACCCGAACCACGCCGCTCCGACGATCATTCCGACGGGCGGGCCGGTGCAGGTCGCCCAGTGGTACAACCAGGCGGACCTCAACAACGTGCTGCTCGCGTTGCTCGACGAGTACCAGCCCACGGTGATCCGCATCCAGGATCCCGAGCCGTCGTACGACTTCCCGAACGAGCCGGCCGAGCACGCCGACCACATCCACACGGCCAAGTTCGCGACCAAGGCCGTCCGTGCCTACGAGGGTCCGAACGGGCGCGGGTTCGTGCTGTTCACCCGGTACCGCTGCTACAACATCGCCGCGTCACCCCGCAACGTGCCGGACGCGTTGCTCGGTCCGAAGAGCGACGCGTACCAGGCCTACGCCGAGCACGACCCGGTCACGGGGCCCGCCTTCGACGAGCAGGTGTTCCGCAACTACCACCGTTGGCCGGTCGTCGCGCCGTGGGCGATCGTCGACGGCACGGGCACCTTGCACGCGTTCGTCGCTGCCGGTGACTCGATCATGTGGTGGCACCAGCCCGTCAACGGCGCCTGGACCGGTCCCGAGAACCTGCGGTCCGGCACGTTCGCACCGGGCGTCGCCGTGGCGCTCAACGGGTCCGGGCGCGTGCACATCGCCGTGCTGGACCTCGACAGCGGCGCGATCCTCGTCGCAGGCCAGGCCGCGAACGGCTCGTTCACCTGGATCGACGCCGGCAACCCGGACGGCGCCACGCCCGCTTTCGGCACGCCGGCGCTGGTGCTCAACGGCGACGGCGGCCTCGAACTGTTCGCGATCAACCAGACCAACGGCGTGAGCAACGCCTGGCAGAACGGCGACGGGTCGTTCAGCGGCTGGGAAGCCTTGTCCGGCAACACGAGCGTGATCGTGTCGCCGCCCGTCGGGTTCACCTCGTCGACCGGCAGGATGCACCTGTTCGCCGACGCCAACGGTCATGTCGACCACTGGCAGCAGAATCCCGGCGCGTCGACCACGTTCAAGTCGATCGGGTCCGTGGAGTGCACGCACGCGCCCGGTGTCACGTTGGACAGCGGCAAGGTGCGCGCGCTCGTCCGTGAGCACACCGACGGCGCCGTTGGCACGGTCGCGGAAGGTTCGAGCAACGGGACATTCGGTCCTATCGCGCACATCGGCGGCCAAGGCGGCGTTGGGCCCGTTGCGACCGTGACGTCCGGTGGGACTTCTCCGCGCGTGCTGGCGTTCGCGCGCAACAACAACTACGGCATCAGCGTGGCGCGGCAGACCAGTAGCAACTCGTTCGCGCCGTGGGAGGACCTCGGCGGGTACGCGGAGGTCGGGCCCGCGGCCGTGCGTGACGCGGCGGGCAACGTGCGGGTGCTCGTAGTGGGCGGGGACGCGAAGCTCTACGAGCGCAAGCAGAGCACGCCCGGGCCGACGAGCGCGTTCGGTGCCTGGCAGGTCGCCGGCAACTAGCGGACGAGGGCCCGTGGCCACTGGTCACGGGCCCTCTCGTCACGCCGGGACGGGCTCACGCCGGGTCGTGCGCACCAGAGCGAGCGCGACGACCGGTGTCACCGCGGACAGCAGAACCAGTGCCTGCAGGCCGATCCCGCCCTCCACGGCGACGCGCGCGACACCGCTCGCCACCATGATGCTGAGGTTGTAGGCGGCGACGTTGACGCTCGTCGCCAACGTCGGCGCCAGGTCGGCGGTACCGACCATGATGCGGGCGTTGAGCGCCGGCACGATCAGGAAGAACGCGGCACCCAGCACCAGCAGCAGGATCGCCGTGAACACCTTGCTGTGCAGCAGAACGCCGAACAGCAGGGTGGTCAGCGCCAGCACCACCAGACCGATCCGCAGACCCCGGTCGAGGTGGAAGTCGGCGAGCCGTCCGCCCAGCACGCTGCCCGCCAGGCTGCCGAGGCCGAAGAGCAGCAACAGCAACCACAGGTGGTCCTGGGCGAAACCGGTCTCCTCGGTGAGGATCGGCGCGATGAACGTGTAGGTGGCGTACCCGCCGAGAGTCGCGAGGAACGTCGTCGCGATCGCGGCGAGCACCTGGGGCCGCAGCAACGCCTTGACCTCCGCACGGGCGGTGGTCGTCGGCCTGCCGACCGGGCAGCGCGCGACGTGGGCGACCGCGACACCCGCCGCCAGGGCGAGCAGGACGAACGCCACCCGCCACGACGTGAGCGTGTTGATCGCGAGCGCCAGCGGCACGCCGACCGCGGTGGCCAGGTTCAGCGCCACCGAGATCCTGGCCATCGCCCTGCCCTGCCGTGCGGCGTCGTCCTGACGTGAAGCGATCACCAGTGCCATCGCGACGATCGGGCAGTGCGTCGCGGCGGCGACGATCCGGCCGATCATCATCTCGGTCATGCCCGTCGACACAGCAGCGAGCAGGTTCGCCGCGCCGAACGCCGCGAGCAGCCCGATGAGCAGCGCGCGGCGTTCGACCCTGCTGACCGCGAGGGTCAGCAGCGGTCCCGCGACGGCGACGACCGCCGCGTACACCGTGATCAGGCCACTGGCCTGCGCAACGGTGGTGCGCAGGCCGGTGGCGATGCTGGGCGCCAGCCCGGCGATGAGGTACTCCGACGCTCCCACGCAGAAGACCCCGATGGCGGCGCCCGACAACGGCGACCTGGTCACGGCGACACCAGTTCGGGAATCCGTGGCGGCAGCGCGGACGACACGGCCGACGGCATCACACGCACCGTCAGCACGGTCGCCTCGCCCGAGAGCACCGCGTCCGTGCGGTGTGGCACCAGCAGAACCTGGCCCGAGCGCAACGAAAGCGTCTCGTCGCCGACCTGAGCCGTCACGGTGCCGTCCAGCACGATCACGGCCTCCTCGACGGCGTGCACCGCACTCACCCGCAGAACGTCCTTTTCGGACAGCTGCCACCAGTCGACGCTCTCGCACTCGGCGAAGAGCATTCCCCTGCGGGCGAGGCAGGTCCAGTCGTCGGAGTTGACGGTCGTGACGATCACGCGTCACCACCCGGCACCGCGAGGTCCACGGCGTAGGCCACGACCGGCGAGGACGCGGTGAGCACCACCGCCGAACCGGCGGGCAGCGTCACGCACGTGTTGGCGGACAACGACTTCAAGCCGGTCAGCGACGCCTCGCCCTGCTGCACGAACACCGCGACTTCGGTGGACTCCCGTCCCAGGGAACGGCTCTCCCCCGGTTCCAGCGAGATTCGTTCGACGCGGCGCAGCGGCCCGGTGAAGGTGCCGGTCGTGTCGACGACGGGGGTGGTGGTGAGGTCGAAGATCTGGGCGGCTGCCACGGGACGTTCCTCCATCGGTTCGGTGGTGGCGATGGCCTGCTGGGTCACGGCGGCGAGAGTCTCGACGACCCACCAGTCCAGATCGGTCGCGCCGGTGTTGAGCAGGCCGTGGGTGTGCCCGACGGGCGTCATGGCGAGCGTTCCCGGACGCACGGGGATCTTCTCGCCGTCGAGGATGAACTCCCCTTCCCCGTTGAGGATCAGGTAGATCTCCTCGGTGCGGCTGTGCAGATGCTCCCCGCTCAGCCCTCCCGGCGGGATGCTCGCCCACTCGACGGCCTCCGTCGGTGACGCGAGGTGCTGCCTGCTCGCGAGACACGTCCAGTGCGTCAGGCCGGCGGCGCCGTGCACGCCGTAGACCGACGCCGGTGCGTCCGTCGTGCGGACCAGGGGCAGGCTCATGCGCGCACCGCCGATTCCTGGGCGAGCTCGAAGGCCTCCAGCGCGGCAGCGGCGTCGGCGAGCTCCTGCGGGCTGACGTCGTTCACGAAGCACGCGGAACCGATGCCCACCGGCAGCGGCAGACGCTGCTGGCCGTCGCGGTGGCGCACGGTGTCGGCCAGCGCGCGCTGCAACAGGTCGGTGGTGAGCAACGGGTGCCACGTCGGCAGTTCCAGGCGCGTCATGAGCTCGAGCACGCGCCGGCGTTCCTCTTCGGTGACCAGGCCGCGCTGCTCGCCGAGGCACGTGGTGAGCGCCATGTCGATGCAGACCGCCTCGCCGTGCAGCAACGCGGGCAGTGCGACCATCTCGAGGGACGGGCTGAACGTGTGGCCGTAGTCGACGACCCGTTCCAGCGTCTTCTCCCACAGGTTCGGCTGCAGCTCGGTGAGCATGCCGTGGATCGCGCGGTCGATGATCTCCAGTGCGGGGTCCACCGAACCGGGACCGCGCTGCATCTTCGCCTCGAGCACGTGCTCGCCCGTGGCCTCCATCAGGTCGAACAGCTCGCGGTCCTTGATCAGTGCGATCTTGAGGATCTCCGCGAGACCGTTGCTGACGTGCCTGCGCGGCAACGTTGTCAGGAACTTGCGGTCGAGCAGCGTGCGTTCGGCCGCGAAGTAGGTGCCGAGGCGGTTCTTGTGCCCGTTGGCGTTCACACCGGTCTTCACGCCCACACCCGCGTCCACGAGTCCGATCAGCGTGGTGGGCACGCGGACGAACGGCGTGGCGCGCCGGTAGATGCTGCACGCGTACCCGACGACGTCGAGCAGCACACCGCCACCGATCGCGATCACCGGCTCCCGGCGGCGGTCCACGCCGAAGTCGTCCATGGCTGTGGTGACCCGAATGCTGGCTTCGACCGTCTTGTTGATCTCGCCCGGCTCCAGCACCAGCACGCGGTGCTCGACGTCGTTGCCGTCGAAGTAGGCACGGATCGCCTGACCGAACAGGGCATCCACGTTGGCGTCCACGACGACCAGCCTGCGGGCGCGGCCCTGGGCGGGGACGGGGAGGATCGCCTGGTTGGCGGGATCGAGGACGTCGTCGCAGAGCACCACGTCGTACTCGACGGGCTGGACGTTGCGGACGGTCCAGGACTTGTTGGCGCTGTGGGTGACGTGCAGGCCGATTTCAGACATGGCTGGGCTCCGTGATCTTGGCAGGGTCGGTGGTCTCGGCAGGCACCGCGGCGGGCCGGTTGCGGCGGCTCCACCAGCGGGTGAGCGGGCGTTCGACGACGGCGTAGAGCGCCCAGGCGGCGGCACAGCTCGCGAGCAGCACGCCGAGGCCGAGTGCGATTCCGGCTCCGACGGGCAGCGTGCGACCGGCGAGCACGGTGCCGACTCCGGTCAGGAAGATGTCGTGCACCATGTAGAACGCGAAGGAGATCTCCCCGAGGAAGACGACCTTGGGGTGACTGAGCCAGCCGCCGCGGCCGCGCGACTCGTGCGCCGCGATCGCCGGGATCACCAGCGCGATCGGGATGATGAACGCCGCGTTCATCTGGTACGGCAGGGGCAGCGCGAGGCTCACGGCGTAGGAAGCGACGAGCAGGGCCAGCGCGGCTCCGGGGTGCAGTCGAGGCCACCGGCCGTTGCGCACGATCGTCGCCATCAGCATGCCCAGCAGGAAGTCCAGGAGCCTGGTCAACGGGAAGGCGTAGACGAACCAGACCTGGGTCATCGAGTGCTGGTACAGCGGCGAGTTCTTGTGGTTGGGGCCGAACACCTCGCCGGCGGGCAGCAGCGCGGCGACCGTCGGCAACGCGAGGATCGCGAGCATCACCAGGATCGCCACCGGCCACAGCACACGAACCGGAATTCGCCGAACTCCCATCCACAGCAACGGAAACGCCGCGTAGAAGAAGAGCTCGGCCGACAGCGACCAGCTCGGGTGGTTGATGCTGAAGAAGCTGGTGTCACGCGGAATCCAGGCGTGCAGCAACGTCAGGTTGCCCAGCGCCTCCGCCGCGGTGGCACCGGCGAGCCCGAACAGCGCGAACGAGATCGCGAAGGTGACGAGGTGGTTCGGGTAGATCTTGACGAACCGGCGGGCGATGAAGTCCTTCGCACGGTCTTTCGGACGCACCGACCACGTCAGCACGAACCCGCTGAGCACGAAGAAGAACGAGACACCGAACCAACCGCCGTTGCGCATCAGTGCGGCAAACGGTGACGAGACGTCCGTGTCGTCGGTGAAGAGCTTGTTCAGCGACAGGTGGAACCCGAACACGATGAGCGCGGCGAAGAAGCGCATCCCGGTCAGGCTCGGCAGCCGCTGACTGTCACGTGTGGCCGCAACAGCCGTCATGGCAGGGCTCCGATCAGGAGAGAGGAATGGACTGCGAGTGCCGGAACACGTTCAGCGGGTCCCAGCGGCGCTTCGTTGCGCGGAGAGCGGTGAACGCGTCCTTGTAGTACAGGCGGCCCCAGTGCACGCCCGAGGAGTTCCACGCCGGATCGGACAGGTCGGTGTCCGCGTAGTTCACGAAGCAGCCGTCCGTGATCTCGTCGGAGACCGGGACGCCGCCCGTGCCGACGTAGAGGTCGCGGTAGAACTCCCGCACCCACGCCATGTTCGCGGCGTCGTCGGCGGCGTCGTTCCACAGCGACACGACCTGGTGCTTGATGATCGAGTCGCGCTGCTGCGAGGCGGTCGCGGTGGAGGACACCGCGTTCACCTGCCCGCCGTACGAGGCGATCATCATGAGCGCGCCGGCATTGGCGAAGTCCGTGCGGGTCAGGTGCCGGTGCATCACCTTGATCTGCGCCTCCGGGTACGAGCGGCGCAGGTAGGTCGACTTGCCCTTGAACCTGGTCGTGGAGTCGGGGCCGGTGAAACCGCCCCAGGTGGTGGACTGCAGCCACGGAACGGTCCTGTGCTGCACCACCTTCGGCGCGGGCAGTCCGGCACCGACGGCCTGGACGTAGGCGGTCAGCACGCCCTCGGCGTTCGGTGCGCCCGCGTCCACCGACGTGTCGAGCACGATGGACCCGTTGCTGCGGTGGAACGGCTTGAGCTGGCTGAAGAGGTTGCGCTGCGGGGAGTTCGGCGCGCTGTTGCGCTCGTGCCACGTGCCGTGGTTGCGCATCAGCGTGGCGAACGCGGCACCGTCGATCTTCTCCCACGGCCACACGACCTCGCTGATGATCAGCGAGCTCGGAGGTGCGGGCAGCGCCTTGCTCGGGTCGCGGCCGTCCGATCCCGGCGAGCGGAACCAGTAGCGCGTGACGACGCCGAAGTTCCCGCCACCGCCACCGGTGTGCGCGAACCACAGGTCGCGGTTCGGGTCGTTCGCCTCGCGGGTCGCGACGACCACGCGCACCTCACCGGACGCGGTCACGTGCACGACCTCGACCGCGTACAGGTGGTCGATGCTCAGCCCGTTGCGACGGGACAGGCTGCCGTAGCCACCGCCCGCGAAGTGACCGCCCGCGGCGACCGTCGGGCAGTTGCCGGCGGGAACCACCACACCCCACCGCTTGAAGAGCTGGCGGTAAACGTGCCCGAGCTGGGCGCCGGGCCCGATCACGAACGCCCCTCGCTGTGCGTCGAACTCGACTTCGTCCATTGCGGACAGATCGATGACCGTGCGCACGGCGGGGTTCGTGACGAAGTCCTCGTAGCAGTGCCCTCCACTTCGGACGGCGATCTGCTGGCCGTTGCGCAGTGCGTGTGCGACGGCGGCGACGACCTGCTGGGTCGACGTCGCGATCACCACGCGGTCGGGCCTGCCGTCCAGTCGCTGGTTGGTGCCCTTCGCGAGGCTCGCGAACTGCGGGTCGACGGGAGTGATGACAGCGGCCGCGGTGTCCGGCCGGGAAACGGGATCCGCCAGCGCCGTGGTCGCGGGTGTCAGTGCGAGAGCGGGCACAGTCGCCAGCCCCGCACCGAGCAGGCTGCGACGGGACAGCGTTGCGCGGGCGTGCTTGTATGCCATTTGTGTTGTGGCTCCAGGAAAAGGGCGCGTTCGAGCGCCATCACAGGAAGTGTGTGAGGTCAGGTGCCGAGGTGAGCTGTCAGCTCAGTTCGGCGGCCACCGGCGCGCGGACGTTGCGCGTTCGTAAGGGAGGTTCCCGTCGGGCATGCAGATGAGCTCCATCTGCATCCCGAACGGACTCGCGAAGTAGACCCAGCGGTCACCGGCGATCGGGCCGGCGGTCACCGTCTCCGGGGTACCCATGACGTGCACGCCTTCGTGCTGTGACAGGAACTCCGCGGCGCGGTCCACATCGGTGACCGCGAACGCGAGGTGGTGCCCGCCGACGTCGTGGTTGCCCGGCAGCGGTCCCGGCAGCGTTGCGGGAACCAGCTCGACGAGCGGCCCGTTGCCGAGCCCGAGGACGGTGTCGTGAACGGCCCCCATGCCGATCACGGACGTCAAGAAGCTCTGTGCCGCAGTGAGGTCCGCGACGGTGTACCTGATGCCGATCACGTCGGCCGGCAGCTCCGGATCGACTGACGGGTCCTCGACGACCTCGAACGTCAGCCCGAACTCGGTGCTGCAGCGCAGGATTCCCTGCTGGTCGTGCTCGACGACCACTGCGGCCAGGCGCATCCGCGCTGCGAAGGCCCGCAGGTCCGCGACCGCGAGCAACAGGCACGACGCCCCTGGCGCACCTGGTCGTGGAGCGACGCGGCTCGCGCCGGGACAGCTGTACTCGAACACCTCGAAGTTGAGGCGTTCCCCCAGACGGATCATGACGATCCGCGCGCTCGCCTCGGCCGGAACGCCGAGCTTGCGAGCCATCCAATCGCCTGTGCTGTCGGCGATCGGGCCCTCGCGGTAGCACTCCTGACCGCCGAGCTCTGCGGTCAGGAATGCGACGGCGGCGTCCAGATCGGACACCGTGCTCGCGAGGTGATCAACGGCGACCGCGCCAGGCAGGGCCGCCTTCGGTAAAGCGCTCTCCGCGGTTCCCACACCACGCACAGCAAATCCCCCCGGATGAGTTGAACTTGTTACAGCGCACTGCCGCCGGTGGCGTCGATGATCTGGCCCGTCACCCAGCCGGACGCATCGCTCGCCAGGAAGCCGACCACTTCGGCGACGTCCGACGGCTGTCCGACCCTGCCCAGCGCCGACAACTCGGCCGCGGACTGTTGTGCGGCGTCGTTGCCCCTCAGCCACGCCGCGTTCAGGTCGGTGTCGATGATACCCGGAGCCACCGCGTTGACGGTGATTTTCCGAGTACCAAGATGTTTCGCCAACGTGAAGGTGAACGCGTCGATCGCACCCTTGGTGGCGCTGTAACCGATGATGTCGGTCAACGCGATCCGCGTGGCACCGGACGAGATGTTGATGATGCGACCACCGTCGTTCTGCCGCGCGAGCCCCAGCCGCGTCACGAAGAACGGCGAGCGCACGTTGAGGACGAGCTGACGGTCGAACTCGGCGGGGTCGGTGTCCTCGATCACGCCGCGCACGGTGGTGCCCGCGTTGTTCACCAGGACGTCGAACTTGCCGTCCAGCCCCCGTGCGCGCGCCTTCTCGTCGAACTCCGCCCACAGCACGGCAGGTCCGTCCTCAGTGGCCAGGTCGGCCCGGATCGCGAACGCGTTGCCCCCGGCGTGCTCGATCTTCTTGACGATCTCCTCCGCAGCCGCCTCGTCGCGCCCGTAGTGCACGGCGACGGTCGCACCGTCAGCAGCGAGCTTCAGCGCGATGGCCGCGCCGATCCCCCTGCTGCCCCCGGTGACGACAGCGACTTTCCCCTCAGACACGGTGTATTCTCCAATCTGTAGCGATCGCTACAGATTCTTTGTCGGGTGGGCGCTCGTGTCAAGCTGGTCCAGCGAGATCGGGCTCACACAACGGAGGTGTTCAAGTCATGGCCAGGTCAGGCCCGAGGACGTTCGACCGCGACGCCGCACTGGAGGCGGCCACGCTCGTCTTCTGGGAACACGGCTACGCGGGCACGTCGATCTCCCAGCTGACGACCGCGATGAACATCAACCCGCCGAGCCTGTACGCGGCGTTCGGCGACAAGCGAGCCCTGTTCACCGAGGTCGTCGACCGCTACAACGCGACCCACGGCCGGTTCATGGCGGACGCGTTCGCCGAGGAGACCACCGCGACGGGCCTGGTGACGCGGCTGATCATGGGCGCGGCCGAGCACTACGCCGAGGGCAACCACCCGCCGGGCTGCCTGGTGATCGCCGCGGCCGCCAACAACTCGCCGAGCAACGCCGAGGTGAGCATCGACCTGGCCGACCGCCGCAACGCGAACCGCGACCTGCTGCAGACGCGCATCGCCGACGCGATCTCCTCCGGCGAGCTGCCGGCGGACGCGGACGCGCGGGGGCTCGCGACGTACGTGGTCGCGGTGATCCAGGGGATGTCGCAGCAGGCTCGGGACGGGGTGAACACCGAGACGCTGAAGATGGTCGGGGAGATGGCGTTGCGGATGTGGCCGGTGCAGCCGGTTTCGGCCTGATCTCGGCAGATTCGCTCGGTAAGGTGGCCGGCCTGGTCAGGGCGAGTGGAGGCGGACGCGGTCACCGGCACCTACCGATGGGGCCTGCTGTTCCGTACCGTGTGGATCGCGGTGTTCACACCGATCCTCATCGGACTCCTGGCCGCCGGCGTCTTCGGCCACCCCGTGTTCCTGGCCGCGTTCGCGATCTGGCTCGCCGCACTCGCCTGCGTGCTGCGAGCCGAAGCGCTCAACGCACGGGCGCGGAACCAGGAAACACCCAGTCCCGGACTGCTCGGCGCACGGGCGGGCTGGCTCCTGCTCGCACTTGTCCTGATCTTCGGCAGTGCCGGGCTGATCCGCGCGGCGCTCGACTAGGACGTGCTCGCCGCGATGTCCTGCACGGCCTGACACGCGCTCGGCACCGGGTCCAGCTCGTTCACGTGTCCCGCCAGCCTGCACAACAACGCCTTGAACGTCTCCCGGTCGCCCTTCGGCAGGCCCGAGAGCACGTGCGCTTCGGCCAGCGCGAGTCGTTCGTCGAGCTCGACCAGGCGTGCGCGGCCCACGTCGGTCGCCACGACCAGGCGAGTGCGGCGGTCGGTTGGCGCTGGCCTGCGCTCCACCAGGGAGGCGCGCTCCAGGTCGTCGAGCAGGTAGGTCATGACCGTGCGGTCGATGCCCAGCTGCTGGCAGAGCGCGGACTGGCTTTCCGGCTGCTCACGGGTGGCGGCGGTGAGGATCTGGTAGCCGCGGTGGCCGCCTGGAAGGTCGCCGACGGCCGCGTTCGTCGCCTTGACGAAGGCGCGGAAGACCACGCCGAGGGTCCAGCCGAAGTCTTCGTCCAAGGTCACCCCACCAATGATAGCCCGGACAGAACGTCTGTCGAACAGAACATCTGCGTGGCATACTTTCGGCATGGCAGATTATGGTCACTCGCTCGAGTTCGGCGTGTTCCTGCCGCCGGCCGCCGAGCGGTTCGGTGACGCGCTGCGGCTCGCGCAGGTCGCTGACGCTCGGGGCCTGGAGCTCGTCAGCGTTCAGGACCACCCGTACAACGCAACGCACATGGACACCTGGACATCGTTGTCGGTCATCGCCGCGTCGACGACCAACGTGCGGGTGTTCCCCAACGTCGCGAACTTGCCCCTCAGGCCGCCCGCGGTCCTTGCGCGCGCGGTCGCCAGTCTTGACGTCATCACCGGTGGGCGCGTTGAGCTTGGGCTCGGCGCCGGCGCGTTCTGGGACGCCATCGCCGCCATGGACGGGCCTCGCCGCACGCCCGCCGAGTCGGTGGAGGCGCTGGAGGAGGCGATCGACGTCATCCGCGCGCTGTGGACGCCCGGACGCGGGATTCGCTTGCAGGGCAAGCACTACTCGCTCAACGGCGCGAAGCCCGGCCCGTTCCCGGCCCATCCGGTCGGGATCTGGCTCGGCGCGTACAAGCCGCGGATGCTCCGATTGATCGGACGCAAGGCCGACGGGTGGCTGCCGTCGAGTCCCTACGCGCCGCCGGACCAGCTCGGGAACATGAACGCGATCATCGACGAGGCCGCGCACGAGGCCGGACGGGCGCCGAAGGACGTCCGCAGGCTCTACAACATCACGAGCGACTTCACCGCCGAGCAGATCGCGGAACTGGCACTGTTGCACGGGATGAGCGGCTTCATCCTCATGGTCGAGACCGACGACGATGTGCGTGCGTTCGCAGAAGAAGTCGCACCGGCCGTGCGTGAGATGGTGACGAAACAACGCACTCAACCGGACCGGCTCGGCATCGCGCCGACACCCGACGACGGCGTGCGGCGGTCGGACGAACGGCTCTGGGACGAGGCGAACCGCCCAAAAGGCCCGGCGCCTGAGGCGGACGCCGTCTACACCGCCTCGGGCAAGGCGCTCAGCAGGCAGTTGATCGGCGTGCACAACCACCTGCGCGACGAGCTGACGAAGATCCGATTGGTCGTGCGTCAGGTCGCAGAAGGCGTGATCGACGTGGGCGCGGCACGGTCCGAGATCAACACGATGACCATGCGTCAGAACAACTGGACGATGGGCGCCTACTGCGAGAGCTACTGCCGGCTCGTCACCATCCATCACACACACGAGGACAGAAGCCTCTATCCGCAACTCCGCGCGGGAGACGCACGCCTCGGTCCCGTGCTGGACCGGCTGACCGAGGAGCACCAGGTCATCCACGAGGTCCTCGAACGCCTCGACGCGGCGCTGGTGGCGACGGTCGCGGAACCGAAGCGGGTCGTCGAGGTGCAGGAGGCGGTCGACCTGCTCACGGACACGTTGCTCTCGCATCTGTCCTATGAGGAGCGTGAGCTGGTGGAACCGATGGCGCGCATTCCGTACCACTACTGAGTGCACCTCGGCGTGTGCAACGCGACCCCGCCCGTCCTGGCCAACAAACTGGGGGCGTGGACACCGGGAAGCGAGTCGATCCAGTACGGCGCGGTCGCACGATCCTGGGTGCGTCGGCGCTGCTCACAGCCGCTGCCGCAGGCACACGCGCCGCCGTGGGACGCAGCCACGCGGCGGAGGCGGAGGCCGCGATCCGCGCCAGGGACGGGCTGGACGTCACGGTCGCGCTGCACGCCGGGCTGACCTGGGCGTGGCTCGCGTTCGCGGTGCTGATCGGCATCGCCGCGGTCCCGCTGCTCGTCAACGGTTCGGGCCGGACGTTCGCGGCAGGCGTCTGCTACGCGCTCGGCATGCCGTTGCTGCTGCTCGGCATCGGTGTGCCCGCACCGGTTTCCGCGGTCAGGACGCTGACGTGGGTGGCGTGCGGCGCGATCCTGCTGCTGGCCTGCTTCACGATGCTGACGTCAGGACCCGTTCCGCAGCAACAACAGCAACGACAGCAACAACGGCGGCGACGACCGCGCCGGTCCGCCCGTTCCCGCTGATTGCTCCATTCCGGACACTTGCACCGCACCGAAGTGGCATGGTGTCCGCCATGATCGAGACAGCCCGCCTGGCCGGGTTCTTCGCCGCCCACGGAGTCTGGTGCGTGTCGGAGGGAGAGACGCTCATCCCGCTGCTCGGGTACCTGCACACCGACGGCGAGTTCGGCATGGACCGGTTGATGTTCGACGACCTGGCGGAAGGTGCCCGCGCCGGCCAGGACGCGCTGGCGGACGGCGACCCGAGCTGGCTGGGCGCGGTGCTCGTGGCCGACGGCTACGTCGACCTCGACCACGGCAAGACCGACGCGTTGCTCGTCGAGGCCGTCGAGTACGGCCCGCACCGGCAGACGCTGCGGCTCGCCGTGCCCTACCGCGTGGCCGACGACCCGCGCGGGTTCGCCGTGCACCGGCCCAAGTTCATGAACGTGGAGTCGGACCTGGACGTGCTGGCCGAGGCGTTCTTCGCCGGCGGCGCGTCCCACACCGAGGCGTGGGCGGTGTGGGACGCGCACCTGGACGAGTCGGTCTAGCGGCCGGTCACCGTGCAGGTGGCGGTTGCGGTCCTGGCGGGATTGCTCTCGGACGTGGCCGTGAGGGTCACCTTCGACGTGATCGGCCCGCCGGTGCGCTGAGCGTGCACCGGAACGTCGACCCGGCCACCGAACTTGGCCGTGGCCAACGCGTTCGGCACCGAGACGGACCACCCGTTCTCCGCCTTCGCCGTCACGCGGTACACGTCACCGTCGACGTACTGGTCGACCGGTTCCGGGTGCTGTCCTCCGGGAGGCGCCGCACGGCCGGTGTTGGTCAACGGGAAGCTGCACGTCGCGATGCCGTCGTCCCCGGCACGAGCGGCGGTCGGGGTGACCCGCACGCCGCGCTGCTGCGGCCCCGCGCCGTCCAGCGACCGGATCGCCACCGTGTAGGACAGGACACCACGCGAGTCGCGTTGCAGGTCCAGCACGTAGAAGTGCAGCCGGTTGGCCTGGTCGACGTACTCGAACTCGCTGCCGGAGCCGGTGCCCGCGTGGAACAGCGCGTCGGCGAGCTGGCGGTAGTCGCCGATCGTGATCGGGACCTTGGTGCCGTCGGGCAGCACGTAGTCGGTCATGCCGATGTCCTGCGGGTTGGCGTCGACGACCCACGTGAACGGTGCCGTGTCCTGGTTCTTCGTCTTGGCCAGCAACACGCCCGCGTCCGGGGTGAACGAGTCGGCGCCCATCCGGTCGACGACTTCGAGCGTGTAGTTGTTGTAGCCGCCGCCGTCGCAGAACGGGTTGGTGGAGACGTTGCAGGACGGCGACTTGTCACCGGTGCCCAGCGCGAGGTTGATGCCGGTCAGGCCGTTCGCGCCGGGGTTGACCTCGCGGGCGGTGATCTTCGCGATGACCGTGCCGGAGCTCGCCAGCGCCTCGCGCGACAACCTCAGCACGTTCTTCTCGTCGATGATCCCGAGCTTGATCTTGTTGCGCAGCGTCTGCTGGGCGCCGAGCGACGCGCCACCGGTGGCCGGGATGGTCCAGCGGGAGTGCGGGCCGCCGGGACCGTTGAACGAGCCGCGCGACAGCATGTCCCACGGGCCGCTGTAGTCACGGCGCGGCGGACTGCCGTACGGGTTGTTGTAGTTGTCGCCGATGCCGAGGATGTGGCTCAGTTCGTGCGCGTACACGCCCTGACCGGAACTCTCGGCCTGGGTGGACGAACCGCCGCCCGCGTTGGGCCAGATCGAAGAGCCCGCGGCCCACGAGGTCCAGTCGACGTACCGGGTCTTCGACCAGTTCGGCAGCGCCGGGTCCGGCGGGCCGAAGTCGTCGGTCACTTCCTCCTTCGTCCGGAACTTCATCATCCCGAACTCCTGCCACGTGCCGGACTCGTCCTGGCCCGCCGACAGGTAGTAGACGAAGTCGTAGCCCGCCGGCACTTCCGAGCCGACGTCGGCCACCCACGCGGCACGGCCGTCGGTGCGGATGTTGCGGTTGCACGAGTCGCCGGCCGGGCAGCCGGTGCCGCCCTGGAACTCCATCGCGTACTCGTGGTCCTTGCCCGGCATCAGGTACGGGCCGAACGCCTTCAGCTCGACGCCGTAGCGCCCGCCGGAGGTCTCCATCCAGTACTCGTGCACGGTGTGGCCGCGGTTGAGACCGTTCGGCTTGTTGAGGAAGTCCTGGTAGAACTGCCCGACCTGAGCGCGCGGGACGTTGCTCGCCTCCGCGCTCGGGTTGCCGAACACCGTGGAGTTCTTGGGCTGCGTCACGACGAACGGCTGGTTCGGGTAGTCCAGCAGGACGAGCGCGCCCTTGAAGTTGCGCACCGATCCCTTGGCCGACGGGTCGGCCCAGTTGGTGCCGGGGATCTTCTTGTAGTCCCGTTCCCACGTCATGTGGTCGGGGTTGACCCAGTTCTGCGGGTCGACCGGGCCGGGGAACCCCGCCTGCGCGAACACGCGCGCGGAGTCCCTGGACTGTTGCCACGGCTGCTGCTGCGGCCAGTGGTCGTACTGCCAGTGGTGCAGCGGTTCGTCAGGTGTCGGAGCTGCGGCTGAGTTGCCGGCGGTGACCATCGCGACCGAGAGGAACGCGGTGATCAGCAGGGCAGGGCGCCGGTGTCTGCGGTCCATGCCACCACCGTGGTCCAGACCCACCCGCGCGAACCACCGTCGATCGTCTGCTGCTCAACGGAATTCCGGCAGATCCACGCGAACGGACGCACCGCGCGGTCTCGGCACGAACCGCACGCTCCCGCCGTGCACGGCCACGATGTCCGCGACGATCGCGAGGCCCAGACCGGATCCGGGCAGGCCACGGGCGTCCGGCGCGCGCCAGAACCGTTCGAACGCCGATTGCCTGTGCTCGAACGGAAGTCCCGGCCCCTCGTCGCTGACGGTGAGCCAGCCGGGCCGCGAGCGGACGGTGATCGTGGAACTCGCCGGGGAGAACTTCACGGCGTTGTCCAGCAGGTTGAGCACGCTGCGCTCCAGCGCGCCCGCGTCACCCAGGACCGACCACGCGGAGCGGTCGACGTCGAAGACGTGGTCGTGGGCGCGGCTGCGGGCTCGTTTCACGGCGCGGTCGACCACCCCGGCCACGTCGACGGGAACGCTGGCGAGCTCGCGGTCGTCGCGGGCCAGCACGACGAGCTCGGTGACGAGGTCGCTGAACTCCTGGCTCTGCGCCTGCAGGCGGTCGAGGACCTCGCCGCGCCCCGGCAGCTCACGTCCGGTGTGTTCGCTGCGCGCCAGCAGGTCGATGTTGGTGCGCAGACTAGTCAACGGGGTCCGGAGCTCGTGCGCGGCGTCGTTGACGAGATCGCGCTGACGGCGGCGGGACTCGGCGAGCGCCGCGGTCATCGAGGTGAAGGCGCGGCCGAGCCTGCCCACCTCGTCCTGGCCGGACACGGTGATCGGGGTGGTGAGGTCCTCGGTGCGGGCGATGTGTTCCGCGGTCTGGGCGAGGCGTTCCATGGGAGCGAGGGCACGGCGGGTCAGCCACAGGCCGAGTCCGGCCACTAGCAGGGCGCCGAGGACGGCCACGGCCGCGAGCACGCCGGCGAGCGTGGTCAGGGTGCCGTCGATCTCCGCGACGCTGCGGCTGAGGATCAGGACGTCGCCGTTGTCGAGCGGTTGCAGCAGAACGCGTGCCTCCGCGCCGGACCTCGTCACGCCGTCGCGGTACGTCGTGGTGGTCACGAAGTCGGTGTCGCTCGTCACGACGGGGTCGACGCCGGGAGGTGCGCAGGTGCGGCCGCCGGGGCTCAGGGTCTGGATGCCCTGCAGCACCTGTTGCAGGCCCTCGTTGGGCACTCCTTCGTCGCAGCGGAGCCGGAAACCGCGCATCTCCCCCGGCAGCGGCGGCTGGTTGATCCGCGGCGGCAGGCTCGCCAGCAACGACTTGTCGAGCTGCGAGCGCAGGTTGTGATCGGTGACGAGCCACGTGATGACGCTGATCCCGCCGATCGCGACGGCCACCACGCACGCGGTGATCAACGCGAGCTTGCCGCGCAGCAACACCGGGCCCTTCACGGCGACGTCTCGCGCAGGATGAAACCCATGCCCCGCACGGTGTGCAGCAACCGGGGCCGTCCGCCTGCCTCGGTCTTGCGGCGCAGGTAGCCGATGTACACGTCGAGGTTGTTGGTCCCGTTGTCGTGGCCCCACACGGCGTGTTTGAGGTGCTGCTTGGTCAGCAACCGTTCGGGATCGCCCAGGAACACCGCCAGCAGGTCGAACTCGGTCGGAGTCAGGTCGAGGTGGACGCCGCCGCGCACGACCTCGCGGGCCTCGGGATCCATCCGCAGATCGGCGAACTGCAACGACCGCGGCGCCGCGCGGCGCCGGTTCTGCTTGAGCAACGCGCGGACGCGGGCCAGGAGCTCCTCCAGCGCGAAGGGTTTGACCAGGTAGTCGTCGGCGCCGGCGTCCAGGCCGGTGACGCGGTCGCCCAGCGCGTCGCGGGCGGTGAGCATCAGCACGGGCAGCCGCTCCCCCGCCGCACGCAACCGGCGACAGGCCTCCGAACCGTCGAGGACCGGCATCATCAGGTCGAGAATGGCCAGGTCGGCGTGGTGCACCAGCCGCAGCGCCTCGGCACCGTCCGCGGCCGTGGTGACGTCGTACCCCTCGAACTCCAGGCTGCGCCGCAGACTGTCCCGGACGTCCGGGTCGTCGTCCACCACGAGCAGTCGCATGCGGGCGACGGTAGAGGGCGAACCTGTGAGGCACCTGTGTGAATCCGCTCTAACGATTCTCTCAGCAGAAGCCAAGGACGTTCTCACGACAGCGTCAGCAAGCTCGGTCCCACAACGGTCACAGCTGTGTCCACAGTGGAACGGAGAAGACATGGCGGTGAGCACCGCACAGGCGACGGGGACGGTGGACATCATGATCCCCGTCTACAACGAGGAACGCGCACTGCCCGGCTGCGTCGAGGTGCTGCACGGGTTCCTGAGCGAGCAGTTCCCGTTCGACTGGTCGATCGTCGTCGTCGACAACGCCAGCACCGACCGGACGCTGGAGGTCGCGCACGCCCTCGCCAAGCGGTACGAGCGGGTGCGCGTGCACCACCTGGACCGCAAGGGTCGCGGGCTGGCGCTGAAGGAGTCGTGGGGCGCGAGCGAGGCGGCCGTCGTCGTGTACATGGACGTCGACCTCTCCACCGGGCTCGACGGGCTGCTGCCGCTGGTCGCGCCGCTGCTCAACGGGCACTCGGACCTGGCGATCGGCTCGCGGCTCGCACCGGGTTCGCGGACGGTGCGCGGGCCACGCCGCGAGCTGGTCTCGCGCGGCTACAACGCGTTGATCAGACTCACGCACGGTGCGAAGTTCAGCGACGCCCAGTGCGGGTTCAAGGCCGCCCGCACCGAGGTCGTCCGGCCGTTGCTCGGCCAGGCCCGCGACGAGGCGTGGTTCTTCGACACCGAACTGTTGCTCCTGGCCGAGCACAACGGTCTGCGCGTTCACGAGGTCCCGGTCGACTGGGTCGAGGACGTGGACAGCAGGGTCGACGTGATCGGCACGGCGATCGACGACGTCAAGGGGTTGATCCGCGTGGCGCGAGCGAAGGCCAACGGCACCGCACTCGTGAACGGGCTGCCGCAGCGGCCGCAACCCAGGGCGATCCACCCCGACGCGGTGCTGAGCCGCAGCGAGGGCGGGCTGTCCTGGCAGATGCTGTCGTTCGCGGTGATCGGCGTGATCTCCACGCTCGCGAACCTGGCCCTGTACGGCGTCTTCCGGCTGTGGTGGCCGGTGCTGGCAGCCAACCTGGCCGCGCTGGTGATCACCACGCTCTTCAACACGGAGGCCAACCGCCGCTTCACCTTCACGGCCCGCAACACCGCCCGCGGCAGAACGCATCTGCAGGGTTTCGTGGTGTTCGGGCTCTACTACGCGTTCACGTCGGCCGCGCTGCTCGTGCTGCACGCGGCCGTCCCCGACCCGTCCCGCGCCCTCGAACTGGCCGTGCTGCTGGGCTCGTCCGCCCTGGGCACGGCGGGGCGCTTCTTCCTGCTGCGGAGCTGGGTGTTCCGCAGGGACGACCGAAAGGAACAGGCATGACCGCCACTGCCGAGGTGGCCGCTCCGGTCAGCGACACGGCCGGTGCACAGCAACGTTCACGTTGGCCTGCTTGGACTCTCGCCGCGATCTGCCTGCTGGCCGGCGCGCTGTACGTGTGGGCGATCGGCGCGGGCCAGATCGGCAACGCGTACTACGCGGCGGCCGCGAAGTCCATGTCGACGAGCTTTACCAACTTCCTGTTCGGCTCGTTCGACCCGGCCGGCGTGGTGACCGTCGACAAGCCGCCGATGTCGCTGTGGCCGCAGGCGATCTCCGTCTGGATCTTCGGTTTCCACGGCTGGGCGGTGTTGCTGCCGCAGGTGGTCGAGGGCGTCGCGGCGGTCTTCCTGCTGCATCGCACGGTCCGGTTGTGGGCGGACGAGAAGGTGGCGCTGCTCGCCGCGTTGATCCTCGCGCTGACGCCGATCACGGTGGCGATCAACCGCGACAACAACCCGGACACGTTGCTGGTGCTGCTGCTCGTCGCGGCCGCGTACGCCTTCACGCGGTCCGTGCAGTCGACGGAGAGCCGTCCGCGGACGAAGTGGTTGCTGTGGTGCGCCTTCTTCATCGGCTGCGGGTTCCTCACCAAGATGCTCCAGGCGTGGATCGTGGTGCCGGGCTTCGCGCTGGCCTACCTGGTGGGGTCGAGTGCGCCGGTGAAGCGGCGGGTGCTCGACGTGCTGGCGGCCGGTGCCGTGCTGATCGCGTCGTCGTTCTGGTGGGTGGCGCTGCACGCGTGGTGGCCTGGCTCCAAGCCGTACATCGGAGGCAGCACGGACGGCAGCGCGTGGGACCTGATCATCGGTTACAACGGTCTCGGCCGGGTGTTCGGCGGCAGCGGCAACCGGGGCGGCGGGAATGCTCCCGAGTTCTTCGGTGCCCAGCCGCCCTCCGGTCAGGTGCCGACCGGTCAGGGCCCGATGGAGTTCGGCGGGCCGGGCGGCGGTGCGATGTTCGGCGGACAGGTCGGCATCACGCGCATGTTCAGCGCTTCCGTGGGCGGGCAGATCTCGTGGCTGTTGCCGTTGTGCCTGCTGGTGCTGGTCGCCGTCGCGGTGGCGGGAGTGCTGCGGTGGCGCGCGAAGGTTCCCGGTGACGCGGCCGAGCGCGCGGGCTGGTTCATGTGGGGAAGCTGGCTGCTGGTCACCGCGCTGGTGTTCAGCTTCGCGCAGGGCATCTGGCACCCGTACTACACGACGATGCTCGCTCCGGCGGTCGCCGCGATCAGCGCCGCCGGTCTGATGATGTTCTGGCGCGCCAAGAGCTTCGTCCGGTTCCTGCTGCCGCTGGGGATCGCGATCACCGCCGGGTGGGCGTTCGTCGTGGTCTCGCGCGACACGTCCTGGCACGGCTGGGTGCGGTGGGCGACGGCCGGTGTCGCCGTGGTGGCGATCGTCGTGCTCCTGGCGGGCCTGCGCAGGGCGGGGCTCGTCGCCGCGCTCGTCGCGGTGCTGCTGACGCCGGCCGTGTGGTCGACCGCGACCGCGGCTTCCGCCACTGGCAACGGCGTGATGCCCGCTGCCGGGCCGATGGAGCGCGGTGGTGGTGGCTTCGAGGTGTTCATGAACGGGCAGCAGCCTCCGGGCGGGAACCAGCAGCCACCCAGCGGGAACCAGCAACCGCGCGGGAACCGTCCGCAGATCGGGATGATGCCGGGGATGGGCGGGAACCGCGGTGAGCTCACCGACGAGCAGAAGCGCATCCTCGCCTACGCCGAGGAACACGGCGGTGGTGCCGAGATCACCCTGGCGATCGCGGGTTCGGCGCAGGCGGCCTCGCCGTACATCATGGGCTCGGACGCCGTGGTGATCGGCATGGGCGGGTTCTCCGGCTCGGACAACGCGCCGTCGGTCGACCAGCTCCAGACGTGGGTGAGCGAGGGCAAGCTGAAGTTCGTGCTCAGCGGCGGCGACCGCATGGGTGGCCGTGGAGGTCCTGGCGGCCGCGACGACCACGGCCGCCAGGAGTGGATCACCCAGCACTGCTCCACTGTGGACCCGAGCGCTTACGGCGGCGGGTCGGAGCAGGCGCTGATGGAGTGCCACGCGTGACTCTCCGGGCCCGGCGGCGGTGACGTGATCACCCCGCCGGGCCCGTTCTCCGCGTCCTCGGTCAGCCCGAGCGCGCGGAGCACCTGTTCCCGGCTTGCTCCGAACATGAAGCACATGCCTTCGACGTTAGGCGCGGGCCCGCACCGCGGGCTTCTCGATTCCTGCTCTCCGTGAAATTTGCAGACGCACGGCGACTCGAACGCATCCTCGTGCTGGGATCGGCGTCCTCAAGAGGGAGAGGGAGGGGCACCGATGACCGATCGCGGCGACCGCATTGTGAACGTGCTCGAGGACGCCTTTGCCGGACTGATGGCGGCGGATCCTGCTGCGTTCCGGCACAAGTTCCGCAAAATGGCGGCCGAACCGTTCGCGTTCTACAGAGGCAGTGCGTGCCTGTTCTACGCCGACATGGCCGAATTGCCCGATGAGTGGGCCGACGAGCGCACCGGCCGCATCTGGATCCAGGGCGATCTGCACGCGCAGAACTTCGGCACCTACATGGACTCCGCGGGCACGCTGGTGTTCGACGTCAACGACTTCGACGAGGCCTACCTCGGCTCGTTCACGTGGGACATCCGCCGCTTCGCCGCTTCGATGGCCCTGCTCGGGTGGCGCAAGGCGCTGCCGGACAACGTCATCACCGACCTCATCCGCGCGTACGTCTCGGCCTACGTGGGCCAGGTCCGCACGTTCGCCGAACGCCCCGGCGACGAGCTCTTCAGCCTGGGCCTCGACAGCACCGAGGGCGCCCTGCACCGCGTCCTGCAACGAGCCCGGCTGGCCACCAGAATCGGTCTGCTCGACGAGAAGACCGTGATCGTCGACTACGAACGCGTCTTCCGCCGCGACCGCGACGGCACCCACGAACTGACGCCGGAGGTCCGCACCGCCGTCGAGCAGGCGTTCGCGTCCTACCTGGACACGATCCCGACCGGCAAGCGCGCGTCCAGCCGCACCTACACCGTCAAGGACGTGGTGGGCCGCAGCGGCTTCGGCATCGGCTCGGCCGGCCTGCACGCCTACAACATCCTCGTCGAGGGCCGCACCCAGGCGTTGGAGAACGACGTCGTCCTGTCGATGAAGCAGGCCAACGTCGCCGCCCCCAGCCGCATCGTGCCGGACGAGCGCATCCGCGAGTACTTCACCGACCACGGCCACCGCACCGCCGTCTCACAACGAGCCCTGCAGGCCCACGCCGACCCGTGGCTCGGCCACACTCAGATCGACGGCGTCGGCTACGTCGTCTCCGAGCTCAGCCCGTACGAGGCCGACCTCGACTGGTCCGACCTGACCGAACCCGCCGACATGCTCCCGGTCCTCGGCTACCTGGGCAAAGCCACCGCGAAGATGCACTGCGTGGCCGACGAGGACTCGGCCCAGACCCTCGTCGCCTTCCAGTGCGAGGAAGCGATCGCCGCGGCCATCGGCGACCGCGAGGCCGCGTTCTCCGACTCGATCGTCGCCTTCGCGCTGGACTACGCCCGCCAGACCCGCGAGGACCACCGGCTGTTCGTGGACGCGTTCCGGGACGGCCGGATCAAGGGTGTCGACTCGACCGCGTGAGCCACTTGGCGGTACGTTTGCGACCAATCGACCGACAGGAACCGCGATGGCCCGCTCCGACGACGCCCAGCACGACCTCGACGACCTGGGCGCGCTCATCCGCGCGCACCGGAAGAGGGCTGGGCTGACCGGGGCGGAGGCGGCGCGTCGGGCGGGGTTCACCCAGTCCAAGATGTCGAAGATCGAGAACGGCATCCTGCTGCCGGGCGCGGACGACGTGCGCCGCCTCGCCGTCGGGCTGAGCATGGACGCGGACGCAACGGCGCACGCGCTCGACCTGATCGACCGAGTGCAGGACGACCAACCGGCGCGACGCATCACCCTGCGCCGTGACACCTTCGCCGAACATGCGGCACTGCTGGCCAAGTTCAGAGGCGCCGGGTACGTCGTCGCGGCCGACCCCGCTGTCGTGCCCGACTGGTTGAGGACCCGCGACTACCTGTTCGCTGCGACAGGCCCGCTGTCGCAGCGCAACACCAGGACCGCGACGGCCTTGCTGCGCAAGAGGCAGGACCTGATCGCGACTCCGAGCGTGCGGTTCGAGTTCTTCGTGTTCGAGACGGCGTTGCGGAACCGCGTCGGCCCGGCGCAGCTCATGAGCGAGCAGATGCTGGAGCTCGCCGCGATCACCGCACGCCACCCGAACGTCATCGTTCGAGTGGTCCCGCGCGAGGCCGTGATCACGCCCGCGCTGCTGCACGGCTTCGAGGTGCACGACGACGAACAGGTGGTGATCACCATGACGCCAGGCGTCATGGTGATCACCACCGAGGACGACGTCCAGCCGTTTCGCCGGATGACCACAGCGCTCCGAGCCTGCGCGATGGACGAGGGCTCCTCACGCAGCAGCCTGCAACGGATCGCTCTGGCCTACCGGTCGAACGCGCTCACGGAGAAATACGCCGCCTGACCAGCACAAGAACCTGAACATCTTTCAAAACCGCAGGCCCCAGGGCTCTGCCGGGCCGACCTACTCGAAGTGGTCGTCCCTGTTGACGCCGTCGCACCAATGCTTCGAGGCGTCTGTCGACGGCGCATCATTCTGGACCATTGCAACAACCGCCACCGCAGCGACCACGCCAAAGACGGCAAGCAGCCGACATAGCGCCTTGATCAAGGCTCTGCTCCTGGATTCGTCATCGCCCGGAATTCGGGCTTGAAGCCGGAATCTTCTACCGACAGACGCAGTGCTGTCAACCCGTCACACAGGAGAAGGACACTCGAACAAGCGAAAGCCCGCAGGAAAGGTACTGTCAGTAATGAAAGTTCAGAACGCTTCGGTATCCCGCTTGACCACGGGAGAATCTTTACGAGCCCCAGGCAGCTCGATTTCCAGCTCGAGTTCACGTAGCTCAGCGGCCATGCGGTCGCCGCGCTCGGGCTGCAGGTCAGCCAGCAGGGCGACGGCGAGCGACAGCGCTTCGATCGCACCGTCCCGCAAGCCTTCGCGCGCATGAATGCGTCCAAGAACGTGCAACGCGGTCGCTTCGCTCAGCGACGCACCAGCCCGCCCGCAGAACTGGATCGCTTTGCGCGCATATTGTTTAGCTTCGAACAGATTTCCGTCTTCGAGTTCGATTTCGCTCAACAGCGCACAAACCTCACCCACTCGCCCCACGGCGAGCAATCCAGCGTGCTTCCACAGTGCGGCCTCGGCGAACCCACGAGCTTCCGCAATTCGTTCTCTCGCGAAGCTCAGCGATCCGAGCAACTGGAGAACGGTGGCCTCAGAGGCTTCGTCTTCCTGCTCACGCGCCAGCACCAATGATTTGTGGTAGTAGGAAGCAGCACGCTGGTAGTCAAAAGCTTCCTGGTAGGCCTCTCCGGCGCGATAAAGAAAGACCTTCTCCATTCCGGGGCCGCGTTCACCGATCATCCGCACCAACGTGAGAGCGCGCTCATGGCTGTCGATCCCCATGGTGACGTTGCCCGTCGCGACCAAGATCCGCGCACCGGTGTGCAGGCAGAACGCAATTCCCGGCGTCTGGTCGCCCGGTGCCCGCAGGTAGGCCAGGTGCGCGGAGTGCACGTAGTGCTCGGCCCGTCCGTACTCCTGACGCGCGAGGTAGGTGTGGCCGATCTGCTGGAGCAGGTCGGCGAGGTGTTCCGCAGCCGACTCGCCGAGCGCTTTGGCGCCGGCGAGCCCGGCGTGCAGCACGTTCAGGACCTCGGCCGTCAATCCCTGCCTCAGCCAGATTTGTCCGACCAACTGCGGGATCTGCATGGCGTACTCGAAGTAGCCGGCGCTGATCGCGAACCGCACCAGGGCGACGATGTTCTGCGCCTCGGCGGTGCACCACCGGTGTGCGGCCGCCACGTCGCGGAACTCGAGCGCCCCGACGTTCTCGTCGCTGTCCGATGTGGGCACTCGGATCATGGTTGGCAGCACGCGCACGTCCGCGTTTTCCGCCGTCCTGTAGTAGAAGTCGAGCATGCGGCGTTCGATGGCAACACGTTCGGCCGCGTCTTCGAGAAGCCCGGCCGCAAATTCGCGCAGCAGGTCGTGCAGCCTGTACCTGTCCAGCTCACCCGCCTGCTCCAGCAGGTGCGCCTCCGCCAGGGCGTCCAGGGCTTCGTGGACACGACGGGCGGGCAACCCCGCCATCGCCGCCGCCGCGCTCACGCTGATGCCCGGTCCTGGATGCGCGCCGATCGTCCTGAACAGAAGGCGCGCGTCAGGATCCAAGGCGCGCAACGACTGCGTGAAGACCGCACGAGGCCCGTGCATCGTGCCGATGCCGAGCACACCACGTTCGCGGAAGTGCGTGACGAACGCACCCAACTGCACGCCCGGCCGGGTCGCGATGTGGTTCGCGAGCACCTTCAGCGCGATCGGGAGCCCGCCGCAGACCCTGGACAGCTCGACGAGCTCCTCGCAGCCTCCGCGGTGTTCACCGATGCGGTCGACGAGGAGCCTGCACGCCTCGTCGTCGCTCAACGGGTCGATGGAGATCCGTTGCGGCGCAAGGCGAGCCGCCAGATCGGACAGCCGGGACCGGCTCGTCACCACGACCACACCGGACGCGAACAACGGCAGCAGGGGGTGGATCTGGCTCGTGTCACGAACGTTGTCCAGAACGGCCAGCAGCCGTCGACCGGACAGCACCGACTGGAGCTTCGCGAGGCGGTGGTCGGGATTGACGATCCGGTCGGGAGACACACCGAGGCCCTGCAGGAAGCGGTCGACGACAGAGGAGGTGTCGACACTGACACCGTCGGAAAACCCTTGCATGTCAACGAAGAGGACGCCGTCCGGGAACCGCTGGCGGCGCAGGTGTCCCCAATGGACGACGAACGCGGTCTTGCCCGCACCGCCCACTCCGTCGACGACCACCACGCCCGGCCGGGAGGCCATGACGTCCAACGCCGCGAGTTTGTCCTCGTGGCCCACGAACATCGGCACGTCGAGCGGGAGCTGTTCCGGGACCAGGACGCCCGCGGCACCGGTAGTCGGCTCCGTCCTGGCGACCCCGTGCGCCCTGAGGCGGTCGTGGAACTCGCGCAGGTCCTGCGCCGCGGCGTCGTTGAGCGCGGCCTTGAACGCCTGGTACGTGCTCAGGTAGAGCTGTGTCGCCTCATCGGTGCGGGACGACAGGTACAGCGCTTCGAGCCGTCGTTTGAGCAGGCTCGGGTGCGCGAGGTGGTCGGGAGCCAGGTCGTCGAGCACTTCGAGAACCGAGCTGTAGTCGCCCAGCACGAGGTACTCGCTGCACAGCAGTTCGTAGGCGGGCACCTGCGCCGTCCGCCGGGCCTGGCTGCGCCACGCCTCGGCGCGGCCGGATTTGAGGTCCTCGAGCGGGAGCTGATCACCCCAGACGTGGAATGCCCTGCGAATCGCGTCCAGGGCCTGCTGATGGTCTCCGCGACGAGCCAGATCGCGGGCGCGATCGACGAGATCCCGGTACTGGAAGTAGTCGATGGATTCACGCCGGGCCGTCAAGCGAAATGAACCGTTCGCGACGACCAATTCCACCCGGTCTTGCATCGAATCGAGTGCCCTGCGGATCCGCCAGGAATACGAGTAGAGCGTTTGGGAGGGGTTCTTGGGCGGCACGTCGTCGTCCGACCAGACCCAGTCGATCAGCTCCGCCGCAGGTACAGGCGCTCCCGGACGAGTGAGCAGCACCGCGAGCATCGCGCGCAGCTTGAGCGGGCCCCATTGCGTGTCGACCGTCTCGCCGACACGTATCCCCGTTTGCCCCAAAATCGTGAATCGCGCATCCACCAGCGCCACCCCTCGCGTCCCCGCCGAAGAGTGTCCTCCCTGTTCAGCGGCAATGCAATGCACTCGTTCAGCCCAAGATGACAGTTCAGTGACAGTCCATTGACATATGGACGTGAATAGTGCGTGAAACAGGACACGTGTCTTGCTCGCGAGTGCTCTGAAGTGCGGAGAAAGTTCGTGACAGTCCGATGAACAGTCCGGCCGGGACGGTCTTGGCAATGACTTCGACCGATGGAGGCCGGGATGAACTGGTTCACGACCCCGCTCGGTGCGGGAGGTGCGCACCGCGTGACGGTGCCGGGGTGCCGCAAGGTGCTCGTGATCGTGCCCACCGTGGTGGCGGGCACGCGGTTGCTCGATCTGCTGCCGTTGCTGGACTCCGACTTCCGGGTCCAGACGTACTTCACGCAGCCCGAGCCGGACGTGGGGACCGCGCAGTTCCTCAGCGCGGTGGGAGGGTTGGTGATTCCTTGGGAGATGGCGGTGCAGCACGAGTTCGACCTCGTGCTCGCGGCCAGCTACCGGTTCGTCGACCGGGCGCCCGGGCCCGTGCTCGTGCTGCCGCACGGGGCGAGCGCTCTGAAGTCACGCCAACGGGTTCGGTCGGCTGGGCGCGACGCTCAGCCCACGCACGGGCTCGATCGGCAGTTGCTCATGCGGGGTGGGAAGGTGCCGGCTTCGGTGATCGCCCTGTCGCACGACCACGAGCTCGAGGTTCTTGTCGAGTCGTGTCCCGAGGCCTTGCCCGCGGCGGTCGTGGCCGGTGACATCTGCCTCGACCGGATGCGGGCCGGCCTGCCGTTCCGCGAGCACTACCGGCGGGCGTTGGGGGTGGGGCCGGAGGAGACGCTCGTGACGATCAGTTCGACGTGGACGGCCGACTCCACGTTCTGCCAACGGCCTGAGCTGTACCGGGAGCTGCCGAAGTCGTTCAGGACGGCGGCGGTGCTGCACCCGAACATCTGGGCCGCGCACGGTGCCTGGCAGGTGCGGTCGTGGCTCGCCGACTGCGACGTGATCGTCGTTCCACCCGAAGAGGGTTGGCGCGCAACGATGATCGCGAGCGATGTCGTCATCGGCGACCACGGTTCGACGACGCAGTACGCCGCCGGCGTCGGTGCCCGCATGTTGCTCGCCACCTGTCCGGAGGTGCGTCACGGCAGTCTTGCGCACGTGCTGCGCGAGGCGGTTCCCCTGTACACCGACGACATCGCTGAAGCCGTGGTCGTCGAGGGATTCGCTGAGCTGATCAGTTCCCGGCTCGACCGGTCCGGTGCGATCCTGCGCGCGGCCATGTACCGGCTGCTCGGCATCCCGGAGCCGGCCCGCACAGTGCCGATCTCGCCGGTGCGCCATGGCCGTTGACGTGGGTGTGGTGAGGAGTGACGGGGTGCTGCTCGTCCACGTCGGGCGGGCGACGCCGAAGTGGTGGGCGCTGGCGGACGTGCTGGTGGCCGGGCCCGCACCGTCAGCCGAGGCCGCGCTCGCGGTCGCCGGGCTGTTGTTGCGGCGGTACGTCGGGTGTTCGCTCGTCGTCGTTCCGGTCGAGGTCCGCGAGCCTGGCCAGGACGTGCTCGGCGCTCGGGTCGAAGGACTCGCCGTAGCAGGCCAGCGCGGAGCGGTAGTGGTCGCGAGCCCGCGCGAGGTCGCTCTGCCGTTCGGCGATCTCGCCCAGCAGCTCGAACGCATCGGCGACGTGCATTGGTGAGCCCTCGTCACGAACGTCGGCGAGCACGCTCTCGGCGAGCCGCCCGGCCTCGTCGAAGCGGAATGCCCGGAGCACGGCGCGGGACCGGAACATCCGTGCGCGAGCCCTGTCCACGCCGTTGTCGAACAACGCCTCGGACTCCTCGAGCTCCGTGATGGCCTCGTCGAGACGGCCCAGGTGAATGAGCACTTCACCGATGCGGCGCCGGGCCAGTGCGATTCCGCGAGTGCGTCCGTGGCGAATCTCCACCTCGAGCGCCTCGCGGAAGTACCTCAGGGCCACGTCGAGCTCGCCCCTCAGGCGGTAGATGTGGCCCAGGAACATCAGAGCGGTGGCCCTGCTGCCGAGATCGTGATCGCCCGCGAGCTCGAGCACGGTGCGGACCTGGGCGGTCGCCTCGTCGAGGCGGCCGAGGTTGCGCAGCGCGACGGCGAGTTGGTTGCGCAGCCTGGCTTCCGCGGTCCGCTCACCGCACATCTGCGCCGCCCGCACCCCGCGTTCGTGGGTGAACAGCCAGTCCGAGTAGTGGTGACGCCGCTGGAACAACGCGAACATGGCCTCGGCGAGCTGCCAGACGAGGTCCGGCCAGCCGTGGACGTCGGCCGCCCGCAACGCCTGCACGAGGTTGTCGCGTTCGTGGTCGAGCCAGTCGAGCGCCTGTGCCCGTGAGCCGAACGCGTCCGGGTCGGCCGACTTGAACCGCAGGCCCACGCGCGGTCTGCCCGGGATCGCCGCCACGTCGGCGACGACCGCCTTGTCGAGGTAGAACTCCACGGCGCGTTGGATCGCGTCTTCGCGTTCGGCGTCGTTCTGCGCACGTGCGTGCAGCTGCAGCAGGTCGTGGAACCGGAACCGGTCGTCGCCGACCTCGATGAGGAGGTTCTTCTCCACCAGGTCGTCGAGGTCGTCCTCGACCTCACCGACGTCGTCGGCGAGCATCGCCGCCGCGGCCTCGACGCCGAAACTGGGGCCGGGGTGCCAGCAGCTCAGGCGGTAGAGCCGAGCCTGACGCGGCGGGAGATCCACATAGGACAGATCCAGCACCGCGCTCACCGAGGCCGAACCGCCGAGATCCAGGCCCGCCAGCCTCCGGTTCTCGGTCCTGAGCTCGTCGACCTCCCTGGCCAGCGTGCGCCGCGGCCGCCGGGACAGTCGTGCGCCGATCACCCCGAGCGCGATCGGCATCCCGCCGCACAACCGCGCGAGCTCCCGTGCGGCGTCGGCCTCCTCCGCGAGCCTGGGTTCGCCCACCACGCGTTCCAGCAGCTCGACCGAGTCCCGCAGGTCCATCGGGTCGACCTCGATGAACCGGGCGCCGTCCATGCCGAGCGGGCTGAGCCGCCACCGGCTCGTCACCACCACGACACAGCGCGGCGAGGCGGGCAGCAGCGGCCTGACCTGGGCGGCACTGGCGGCGTTGTCGAGCAGGATCGCGAACGAGCGGTTCGCGGTCAGCGAGCGGAACAACGCCTGGCGCTGCGGCAGACCCGGCGGCACGACCTCGACGCCGAGCGCGCCCAGGAACCACTCGAGCACCTCGTCGGGCTGCGCGGCCTCCGCGTGGGCACCGAGATCCACGTAGAGCTGACCGTCGGGGAACCGGTCGCGCGTGTCGTGCAGCCACCTCAACGCGAGCGCGGTCTTGCCGACCCCGCCGGGCCCGCTGACCACGACGAGCAGCTGGCGCTCTTCGCGCTCGTGCCACCTGTCGAGCTCGGTCAGCTCGTCGACCCTGCTGACGAACACGCTCGGCGCGGGCGGCAGCTGTTGAGGCACAGGGTTTCCAGGTGGTCCGGAATGGATGTTCAAGGTTCCGATCGACCCCGCCTGCACCACGTTCCCGCAAGCCGTCCCGGACGCGGTGTTCTCGACTCTGCCCACCCGACATCACCCCACGACTCACGCTACGACTTGGAAGTCCGCAAAGGCAGGCCTCGTTCGGTGCTCTACGCTGCGCCGTGGACATCAAGACCCCGCACGACGCGGCGACCAACGCGACGATGCTGGCGTTCGGGCGTCTTCAGGGCGCGGCCAGCCGGCTGGGGTACCTGCTCGGCCGCGCGCTCGAAGAGGAGTGCGGGCTGACGCACCTGGAGTTCGAGGTTCTGCTGATCCTCGGCAGGGCCGGCGAGCCCGGACTGTCGATGCGGGCGATCAGCCAGGAGCAGGTCCTCACCACGGGCGGCGCGACGCGGGTGATCGACCGGTTGGAACGCGCGGGACTGGTGACCCGCGCCGCACACCCCACCGACAAGCGCGGCCGCCTCGTGACACTGACCGCAGAAGGCGCGGAAACCCTGGTCCGGGCGGCGAACCTGCACCTCGAGAACATCAGGACGCACTTCCTGGCGCCGTTGCCGGAGGACCACCGCGAGCAGTTCGCGCAGGACCTCAAGCTCCTCAGCCACGCCGCGAGGGACGCCCTGCCGCGCCTGAGGTGAACCGGGTCACACCACGAAATATCTGACGAGTCAGATACTTTGTACTGCTCGTGAAGCTCCTCTACGTCTTCGACGCCTACTGCGGCTGGTCGCACGCCTTCTCCGGCACCCTGGAGACGGTCATCGAGCGCAACCCCGACCTGCCCGTCGAGGTGATCTCCGGCGGCCTGTTCACCGGCGACCGCCGCGTGCCGATCAGCAACTTCGGGTTCATCAAGGGCGCCAACGTCCAGGTGACCGCGCGGACCGGCGCCACGTTCGGCGACGCCTTCAACGAGGTGCTCGACGAGGGTTCGTTCGTCATGGACTCCGAGGCCGCCGCACGAGGTCTGATCGCACTGCGCCAGGCCGCGCCGGAGCGAGCAGCCGAACTGGCCGTGGCGATGCAGAAGGCGTTCTTCCACAACGGCGCGAGCCTGTCCGACCCGCAGACCTACCGGACGATCGCCGAGGACTTCGGCCTCGACGCCGACGCGGTCGTGGCCGCGTTCGAGACCGTGTCGCCCGACGAGGACTTCGACTTCGCCGCACGCCTTGGTGTGAACGGGTATCCGACGCTGATCGCCGTCCGCGGGTCGGAGATGTACGCGCTCGCCCGCGGCCACGCCACGGCCGACGAGGTGGAGCAGCGGCTCGCGACCCTGCGCTGAGACACAGGCCCTACCGGACGAGACCGTGGTGGCGGTTCGTCCACGCGGCCACGGCCGGCAGCACGTCGGTGATCCACTCGCGAGCGGCGGCCGTGAGCTCGTAGCGCGACGCGCGGCGCAGCACGAAACCGTTGTCCTGCAAGCGCTCCAGCGTCCGGATCACCTTGGGACCGAGGACGGCGACGAGCTCCTCCATCGCCTTGGCACCATCGGAGAGCGCGACCAGGACCTGCGGCAGCTGTTCGCTGCTCATCAGGTCCTGCAACGCGAGCAGGTGGTGCAACGCCGAGGTGTCGGGCTTCCGCTCCGCCGCGAACGCACCGGGGTCGTGCACCTGGACGCGGGCCCGGCCGTTGCGCTTGGCCCGTTGCAGGGCCGCGTCGGTGTCGCGGACCAGGTCGATGAGCGTGTCCTCGCTGCCCGGCACGTGGGAGGCGACCCCGATGGACGCCGTCTGGCCGTGCAGCGTCAAGTGGTAGCCGTCGTTTGTGGTGATCGCGGTCTGCAACGCGCGGATGCCGCGCAACATCCGTTCTGCGACAACAGCAGCCTCACCGCCAGTGGTGCGCGGCAGCAGCACGAGGAACTCATCGCCGCCGTATCGGCACACGAGATCTGACGAGCGTGTGTGCGCCTTCAGCACGTCGGCGACGTCGGTCAGCACGACATCGCCCGCGGGGTGCCCGTACTCGTCGTTGATCTTCTTGAAGCGGTCGAGGTCGATCATCAGCAACGCGACCTGTTCCCACCGGCGCTGGGCACGGCGGTACACGGCGGGCGCCTGGTCGTCCCAGCCCCAACGGCCCAGCAGGCCCGTGAGGCGGTCCGTGGCCCACGCACCAACCGGTTGCGCACACGAACCACAGCGCGAGGGAGCGCTCTCGTCGTGCAGCCGCAGAGAACCGTGATTCACCGGAAGTCCCATCCGCGCAGTCGCCATGAGTCCCCCCAGACTTCAGCTCTGACCGGCCCGAACTGCCCCTTTCAACTGCGGTGACGTCGTTCGGATCGAACGCGACACACCAGTGCAAGCGGCGGAGTGTGATCATAGGACTACGGACAGGTGGATTCAACCCCTGTGATGCCATATGCTCTCTTGGTTCCACAACAGTGGAATGATCGCCGGCCACGAGTCGCTCCAGCGGAGGTGTGGCGTGAGGCCGTTCGCCGAGGTCCTCAACGAGCTGTGCAGCAACCCGCCCGACGGCCGAGGCAAGGTGACCAACGTAGCGCTTGCCGCCGCGGTCAAGGCACGGGGCGGGGACATCGGGCACGGCTACATCTCGCAGCTGCGGCTCGGGGTGAAGGACAACCCCACCTGCCAGGCCATCGTCGACCTCGCGGGCGCGCTCGGCGTGCACCCGGCGGTGTTCCTCGGCGGCCGCGGTGACCTGCACGCGGGAGAACAGCCCGGGTGGCGGGCGAACGCGCTGACGACGCTCTTCGAGGCCGTGCACCCGCCGGACCGCGGACCGTGGTCACCGGAGGAGGTCGCGGCGGCGATCAGCTCGTCCGGTCAGTTCGGCAGCATCTCCGCGAGCTACATCCGCGAACTGCTCAGCTCGGCCAGCGACAACCCGCGGCTCAAGCACATCCTCGGCCTGGCCGACCACTTCGGCGCCGACCCGGCGTACTTCTTCGACGACGACCTCGCGGCGCGGGTCGACTCGGAGCTCACGGATTTCCTGGCACTGCGGGAACTCGGCGTCGTCGAGTTCGTCACCCGGCTGGCCGAACGCACCGGCGAACTGTCGCCGCAGGCCAGAGCCGCTGCGGTAGAAGGGTTCCGGCAGGCCCTGGAGGTCGGCGAGGGCTGGTCGTTCCCGCTGAACAGCCGCCGTCCGTCGCCGGACCTCACTTGATGATGACGACAACGGCGTGAAGATCTCTGTCTGGACCGCTGCCGACGACATCGAGAGGAGGCGACGGGTGAACCGCAGGAAACTGCGCAGGCTGGTCGACGAGGTCGCCCGCGACCTCGACCTGCCGCCCGACGCCACGCACCGCGACGCGAGCCGCCGGGTCTGCGAGCTGATGAGCGAGCGCCTCGAGCGTCCCGTCGACGTCCGCTTCGCCGCCATCACGAACGCGGTGTGCCTCAGCGGCGCGACCGCGTTGCTCGAGAACGGCACGTACCTCGTGATCTGCGCCGACTCCCCGTCCTGGTACCACCGCCTGCACGTGCTGCTGCACGAGTTCGCGCACGTGCTGCTCCAGCACCAGCCCGTCGCGCTCGGCCGCAGCGAGGGCATGCGCAAGCTGGCGCCGCACCTGCTGCCGAGGATGGCGCAGATCATCGCGGGCAGGACGACGCTGACCGAGGACGAGGAACGCGAGGCCGAGAACCTCGCGGACCACCTGCTGGAGCGCCTGACGGAGCACCGGGTGTGGGCCGACACGGCCGCGACGGAGGAACCCGCGCACGTGCGCCGGGTGGCGGAATCTCTCGAAGGAAGATCTCGCTGGGTGCGTCGTGGCGATCTTTAACCTGATCTACCTCTCGTGCGGTGTCGTCGGCCTGTTGCTGCTCGCGTACAAGATCCGTGCGCTGCGGTCGAGCTGGGGCAGCCCGAGGGTCGTGGCGTTGATCGCCACGGTGTTCTTCGGATCGTTCGCCGTGCTCTTCGCCGCGCCCGCGAACGTCACCTGGATCAACTGGGTCAGCGGCGTGCCGAACTTCGCCGTGCTGATCGTCTACGGCCTCGTGATCTGCTTCGCCGGGTCGGCCTACGCCCTGGTGCTGTACTGGCGGTACCCGGCGGCCGAGGCCTGGCACCGGGTACGGCTGATCATCGTCGGCTACGCGACGGTCGTCGCGGTGACGACCGTGCTGTTCTTCAAGTCCGAGATCGGTGAAGAGCGCCAGACCGACTTCGACACGTTCTACGCCACGCAGCCGACGGTTGCGGTGTACCTGTTCATCTACCTCGTGGCCACCGGGGTCGGCTGCGGCGGCCAGGCCTACCACTGCTGGCAGGGCGCGCGGGACGAGGCGATCTCAGCCCGGCCGTGGCTCGCGCGGGGCCTGCGCTGGTACTGCGTCGCCGCACTCTTTCCGGTGGCGTTCGCGGTCATCAAGCTGTTCGTGCTGATGATGGACTGGTTCGGCGAACGCAGCTTCGACGTCCTGAGCCTGGCCGCGCCGCTGATGGCGTCGCTGAGCATGATCCCGCTCGTGATCGCGATGGCGCTGCCGGTGTTCGGGCCGCGGCGCCCGTCGCCGTCGCTGTGGATCCGGCGCTGGCGGACGTACTTCGCCCTGCGGCCGTTGCACCGCGCGCTGGTGCACGTGAACCCCGGCATCGTGCTGGTGGCGCCCGGCAAGTTCCTGAACCCGCACCACCGCGTGCGGCGTCAGATCATCGAGCTCAACGACTGGCGCTGGGCGCTGACGCCGTACTTCGACCTCAGCGTCGGCGAGACCGCGACGTCCCTGGCGCACCAGGCCTCGCTGTCCAAGGACGAGGTGGCCGCCGTCGTGGAGGCCGCGCAGCTGCGCGCCGCGGGGTCGTCCGGGCGTTCGAAGCCCGCGAAGCGCCGTCCCGTCTCGGAGATCGTCGACGGCACCGACCTCGCCGCCGAGCACGACAGGTGGGTGCGGATCTCGCGCGCGTACCTGCACTCGCCGATCGTCGACGCCGCCGTGGCTGACGCCGCACGCGTAGGGGGAATGGATTAGATGGCACCCACACACGCCGTTGTTCTCGGCGGCGGGCTCGCGGGCGTGCTCGCGGCGTCCGTCCTGGTCAAACACTTCGACGAGGTCACCGTCGTCGAACGCGACAAGCTGCCGGACGGGCCGTCGCCGCGCTCCGGCGTGCCCCAGGCCCGGCACGCGCACCTGCTGATGGCCGGTGGTGCGCGGGCGATCGAGTCGTTGCTGCCCGGCACGTTGGACGCCTTGTTCTCCGCCGGCGCGCACCGGATCGGGGTGCCGAACGACCTGGTGTCGCTGAGCGCTCAGGGATGGGTGCCGCGGTTCCCCGAGATGCAGTTCATCGTGTCGTGCAGTCGCGGGCTGCTCGACTGGGTCGTGCGCAGCCAGGCGTTGCGGGACAACAAGATCTCGGTGCTGACCGGCACCGAACCGGTGTCGCTGCTCGGTGACCGGCACGCGGTGACGGGAGTGCTGGTCGAGGACCGGATCTCGCGCGAGCAGATCTCGCTGGAGGCGAACCTGGTCGTCGACGCGACCGGGCGGGGTTCGCGGTTGCCCTCGTGGCTGGTCGACTTCGGGCTGCCCGAGGTGCAGTCCGAGAGCGTCGACTCCGGCCTTGCGTACGCCACAAGGATATTCCGCGCTCCTCCGGCTGCGACGTCCGGTTTTCCGATCGTCAACGTGCAGGCGAACCCGCGTGATCCGCATCCGGGCTGCACGGCGACGTTGCTGCCGATCGAGGACGGCCGGTGGCTGGTGACGCTGTCGGGCACGCGGGGCGGCGAGCCGTCGACCGAGGAGTCCGAGTTCGTCGACTTCGCCCGCTCGGTGCGCAACCCGGTCGTGGGCGACCTGATCGCCTCGGCGGAACCGCTGTCGCCGGTGTACGGGTCGCACAGCACCGCGAACCGGCGGATGTTCTTCGAGCGCTTGAAGTCCTGGCCCGCCGGGCTGCTGGCGCTGGGCGACTCGGTGGCGACCTACAACCCCGTCTACGGGCACGGGATGTCGATCGCGGCGCAGAGCGCTCAGGCACTGGACGCCGGGATGCGGGCGGGGCACGGTGCGCACCGGATCCAGCGCGGCATCGGCAAGGTGGTCGACGGGGCGTGGGCGATGGCCACCAACCAGGACATCCTGTATCCGGGTGCGGTGGGCAAGCCGTTGCCGTTGGCGGGCAAGGTCTTGCAGCGTTACGTGGACCGTTTGGTGCGCACGGCCACCACGGAGGCCGCAGTCACTCGGGCGTTCATCGACGCGTTCACGTTGTCCGGGCCGATGGCGAAGCTGATGAGCCCCAAGGTCGTGTGGGCGACGATGCGTGGCCCTCGGAGCGAGGTGTCGCCCGAACCGACGCTGACGGCGGACGAGCGCTCACGGGTGACGGACTGATCATGTACACCCTTCGAGCCGTCATCGCGCGTTCCGGCGTTCTGGACGCTGATCGGGTCGTGCCACTGACCCAGGGGCTTGTGCTGCTGCCCTTGCCCGAGGCGCCTTTGGAGAGCGTGGTTGCCGGGTGGTCTTCACGCGGACCCGTCGCACTCGTGGACGCCGAGTTCTTCGGTGGCGTGGGCTCGCAGCGGGCGCAGGTCTGGGAGCAGGGCCGCAGCGTGCTCGGACCGCTGGTGCTGGAGGAGGACGACCCGGCGCCGGACGTCACCCCGATCTCGCTCGCGCTGCGGCGGCTCGGCGTGGAGAAGGGCGAGCACCACGACGAGTTCGACGCCGTGGGCCTCGGCCGGCACCGGAGCACCTCGGCCTGGCTCACCTCTGCGGAGTGAAGTCCGCGCTCTGCACGTAGTTCATGGCCTTCTTGAACTTCGGGTCCTGCATCCGGACGGCCAGTTCCTCTGCTGACGGCTCGGCCACGCGCTGGTGCAGCCACCAGAGGTTGCCGAAGGGGTCGGCGAACCTGCTGACCCGGTCGCCCCAGAACATCTCGGTCGGCTCGGTGACGACCCTGCTGCCGCGCTCGACCGCGCGCCCGAGCGTCTCGGCGTCGTCGGCGACGTAGAGGCGGAGGAACGCCGGGGTGCCCGGCCAGCCGGGGTGGTCGAAGAGCATCACGACCGAGTCGCCGATGCGGACCTCGGCGTGCCCGATGTTCGGGGACTCGCCGACGCGACCGAGTTCGGTCGCGTCGAACACCGCCGTGATGAAGTCGATCAGCTCTGCGGTCCGGCCTGCGGTGATCAGCCACGGCGTGACGGTGTGGTAGCCCTCGGGGACGACGTTCATCGGTCTTCTCCTTCTGGTCGTTGAGAAAGACCGTATGAACCATGTAGGACCGCTTCGGTCCTAGTTCGTGGGTACGTTTCTGGTGTGAGTGATGCCGCCCGGTTGTTGCGCCTGCTGTCGTTGCTGCAGACACCCCGCGAGTGGCCCGGCAGCGAGCTGGCCTCCCGCCTCGACGTCACGACGCGAACGGTCCGGCGCGACATCGACCGGCTGCGCGACCTCGGCTACCCCGTCGAGTCCACGATGGGCGTGCTCGGCGGGTACCGGCTCGTCGCGGGCAAGGCGATGCCACCACTCCTGCTCGACGACGAGGAGGCCGTCGCCATCGCCGTAGGCCTGCGCACCGCCGCCCGGCAACCGGTGGCGGGCATAGCCGAGGCGTCGCTGCGAGCACTGGCGAAGCTGCAACAGGTCCTGCCACCCCGGCTGGCCCGCCGCGTGTCGTCCCTGACGTCGGCCACCGCACCGTCCGCGGCGTCGTTCGACGCGCTGGTCGACCCCGTGCAGCTCACCGTGATCGCCGGCGCGGCGCATGGTGGTGAACGGGTGCGGTTCACGTACGTGGCGCACTCGAACGTGACGTCTCGGCGGCATGTCGAGCCTGTTCAGTTGGTAGCGCTCGGGCGGCGCTTGTACCTCCTCGCTTTCGACTTGGATCGGGACGACTGGCGGATCTTCCGGCTGGACCGCGTCTCGGCGGCGGTGGCCACCGGGGGACGGTTCTCAGGCCGGACACCGCCTGGTGGAGACGCGGCTTCGTACGTTGCGCAGAAGATGTACGAGACGGGGCCGACGTATCGGGCTCACGTGACGTTGCGGCTGCCGGTGGAGGTGGCTCGGGTTCGGCTGGCTGACTTCGCGGGTGAGTTGGTGGCGGTCGATGGCGGGTCGTGCGTGTGGCACAGCGTTGAGGACACAGTGGATTACCTCGCGTTTCGGCTGATGTTGGTGGGGTGTGAGTTCACGGTGCACGGGCCTGGGGAGTTGGTGGAGCACCTGCGGCAGGTTGGGGAGCGGATCAGCCGGTCGGTGGGGTGAAGGGGTGGGGGTCGCGGACCCGCCGAGGTGCAGAGCGGGGGTCGATTGAGGTAGCGGGCCCCAGGTCGGTCGGGCGAGAAGCGGGTTCGGTGGTGAGCGAGAGCCACTGCGGGCCTTGCCGGACCACGGGCCAGGGCGATCGCCGGCGTAGAGCCGTCTGAGGGGCCGGGGGGCTCGGCGCGCCCGCCGGACGACACCTTGCCTCCACACGCAACCAGCGAATGCCGCGGGACCTACCCGCCGATACCCGCACGACACCCCCGCCGAAGCCGCTCACGGCGGCGCGGCCCTCACCCCCAGCACCGGCTGCCCACCCAGCACCCCCACGTAGTCGCGCTCCCAAGGCCACCGCCCCGCCCCGTCCGCGTGCACCAGTTGCAACGCCTGGATTCCCTCCCCGAACAGCCGCGCGGACACCAGCAGGTGCGCCCACGGCCGCGCCACCTTCACCACCTCCAGCAGCGGGCCTCCCGGCAGACCGAACCGACGGCCGGGCAGAGGGACGCAGCTGTGCACGAGGTGTTCGGCCGTGTCGTCGAGCAGGCGGCCCGCTTCGAGGACCGCCATGCCCGTCACGACGAGTTCCGGCAGGCCTCGGAGGGTCAGGCCGACGGTGTAGGCCCAGGGCGGGTGGGCTCGGTGTCGTTCCATCGCTTGCACGGCCCAGCCTCGCGCGTCGATGCAGCGGCGCAGGGTGGCCAGGTGTTCTTCCGCGCGGTCGGCGGGGTGGTCGCAGTCCCAGCACATGGTGGTCTCCTCGGATCGGTGGTGGATCCAGTGTGCCGAGGAGCACCGACAAGATCGTTTGGGGCAGTTCGTTGACAGAAAGTGGACAAACGATCTGTGGGCCGTCTGGATCGTTAATCTGCGACGCACGGAGGATCGTCCATGCGCCAACGAACGCTTCTCATCGCCTTGGCCGTGGCCGTGCTTGTCGCGGCTGCGGGCATCGTAGTCGTGCTTCTGCCTGATGAGGCTGGGGCGCAACGGCAGCAGCAGGGTTTTGTCGTGTCGTTCGCGGCTGCGGAGAGCGCGCTCGGCGACGACGAGGCCGAGCGACGCGAGCAGATCAGGGACTGGGCACGTTTCGGGCTGGCCGCGCGGCTCGACGTGGACACCGGTGGGATGCGTGACGCGTTCTTCGACACCTTTCCCATCAGGGACAACGGGTTCAGCGACCTCGCCAGGCAACCGACCGGGCCCGGCAGGGCGCTCTTCCACGGCGACACGCTGCACCTGCTCGTGCCGCGTGACGACGTCAACGACAAGCGCACCGCGGGTCTGTTGCTGGATCAGCACCGCACGGACACCGGCAGCGATCCGGCGCAAGTGCAGGTCCACCGGTACGAGATCCGCGACCACACCATCGTCATCACCGACGAGAACCCGCAGAGCGCCAACGACTTCCGCACCCGGAACGGGTACATCACCAAAAAGATCAACGACGAGCTGGACGAATTCCTCTCCGCCGCGAAACACCTGTCCACGCTGGAGATTCGCGACGGCGAGGTGCACGCGGGCGGCTGGAACTGGCCGGGACCGGACGTCACCGCCCAGGACATCACCGTGCTGCAACGCGCCTACAGCAGGCACGAGCAGCCGGGGTTCTCCCTCGACCCGCCGAAGAAGATCCCGACCCGGGAAGACGTCCGGGCCGTGCTGAAGAACGTCCCCCAGCAGACCGTCGACCTGCTCCTCGACGGTCAGGCCGACGCCGCGCTCGTCGAAGCGGGCGTCTTCGACGAGGTCTCCAGCGAAAAGCTCAAAGCAGCCGGCCTGCCCACGGACCGCACCGACCTGTGGACGATGCTCAACCACATCACGAACCACCCGCTCTACAACGAGGCGCGCTACGACGGCGGCATCGCGGGCACCGAGGTCGGCATGACGTTGTTCTACACCGACCTCATCGCCAAGCAGTGGGTCGACGGTGTGGGTGACGGCGTCCCGACGATCAGCGGGTTCGTGCCCGACAGCAACGCCGCCACGCCGCCGAGCCACTGCGAGACCAGCGCGGGAGAGGAGTCCGGCAGGCTCTGGTTCGGCCAGAACGACAAGGCGTTCTCCTTCAACGGCGACAAGGCGTCCATCGGCGCCCAGTCCACTCGGCTCTTCTCCCGTTCGGACGGCGCGGAAGGCGAGGTCGAACCCTCCTACGCGTTCGGCAGAGGACTGCGCTGGTGGGACGAGCACTACCAGAGCGTCGCCGACCACGAGGCCCAGTACGCGCGGCTCGACCAGATCATGCGCTGGAGCGGCGCGCTGGAATGGCTGGCCAGCAAAGGAAAACGCCTCCCCGAGACCGAACCCGCCACCGACCTCAGGTTCACGGACTGGTACACCCGCCATCAGGATCTCAAGGAACGCGGCGACATCCGGCCCGTGCAGCCGCCGTCGGCCACGCAGGAAGCCGTGCTCACCAAGCCGTCCAAGGCGTTCAAGGACTGCGGGTTCTACCACGTGCGGGGCGGTGTCTCGCTCGGCGACGGAATCGCGAGGACCGGTGACGGCTTCCGGGCCGACCTGCCGGAACCCGTCCGCCGCGCGGGCCCGAAGGACGAGACCTCCGCGCTCGACAACGGCAACGGGAAGATCACCGAGGTCACCGTCGCCAAACGCGAAGTCGTCGACAAGGTCGAACGCACCATCAACACCGCCGACGGAACCGCCACCGTCAAGACCACCGCGTCCGGCCGCCAGGTCGTCCCGCTGGGCGAGCTGAAGGTCATGCGGACCAACGTCCGCCAGCTCGCCACCACGCTCAAGGCCGACCGGGCCAGGATCGACTACCGCGTCGACTACCAGGGCAACCACCTCGGCACGCTCGTCGCGGAGAAGACCCGGTCGTTCATCTCGCTCAGCTGGGCCAAGGGTGTGGTCAACCGGATGGTCCAGGCCCTGCAACCGTTGCAGCGCGGCAAGTCCCTCAACGACAACGTCTTCTACAGCCAGCGCGACGCGAACGGCCAGACGCAGCACCGCGTCGGAGGCAAGGACGACCCGTGGCTCACGATCGGCCCGGACGCCCCGGCGGACACCTTCACCGTCCGCGCGGGAGTGCCCGACGGCCGGGGGATCGTCAGCCACCTGCTCGCTGGACTCAACCCGCGCGCGCCGCCCACCGGCGAGTTCATGACGCTGAAGCCCACCCGCGACGGCCCTCCGATCGCGGAGTTCGGCAACGCACCACCGACCGGCACCCCGATCCAGGTCCGCACGCCGGACGGCCGCAGCTCGCAGCTGCACGTCGACGGGAACCAGGTCACCGTCGCCACCTCCGATCCGTTACTGGGCCACAACGGCGAGGTGGAGGGCGCGGCGATGCTCAGCGACATCGCGCACGTCCTGGCCACACGCACCGAGACGAACGGGCTGCTGCAGGCCGTCCGGTTCGGCGACATCGGCGCCATGATCGGCCGGCACGAGATCTTCCTGAGTCCACCGGGACACCAGTGGTCGACCAGGGTCCTCGAAGCGCTCGGCGGCAAGGCCACCATGCGCGTCACCGACGGCAAGGCGATCCACGTCGACCAGTCGTCGTTGCACCGCGTCAGCACCAGGAAACTCACGATGAGCGAAGTGCTCAACTCGCCCAGCACCACGATCTACCTCAACGAGAGCTTCCGCGCCACGCTGTCCACGAAGGACGGTCCGGTGGCCGCCGACGCGCTGAACCAGGACATGACCGTCACGGTCCGGGAGGTGAGCGCGGATCAGCAGCAAGCGGTTCCGGCCGACGTGCGCGTGCACCGCGACGCCGAGTGGATCCGGGTCGACGCACCACCGCGGATCGGCCTGCCGACCAGCCTGAACATCGTCATCACCCTCAACTCCGCCGCCCCGTCGTCCAGCCCCGCGACACCGAACGGCCCGGCCGCCCGCATCCTGCTGATCTGCCACGAGAACGACGACGCGCGGGGCTGCGGGGACTGATGGAGATCGAGCCGGGCACGCCCCTCGCGGAGGCGGTCAAGGCCGCCCGCTCCGCCGCACTGCGCGGCAACGTGCTCGGCGTCGACCTCGCCTACGAGAAGGCCGCGAAGATCAGCCCGATCGTCGCCCACGACCACTGCGCCACCCTGCTCAACCTCGGCGCCGTCGCGAAAGCCGCCCAGCGCTGCGACGAGTACCTGGCCGAGAGCAACGACACGTCGCTGCGCGTGCTGAGAGCCCAGATCCGCAGTGCCGCGACGGACCACGCCCGCGCGGCCCAGGACGTGCGCGAGCTGCGGAAGCTGAAGCTCACCGAACTGGAACAGGCGAAACTCGCCCGCGTCGCCGCACTGGCCGCCGCCGACCGCTACGACTACCCCACCGCGGAAAGCGAACTGGACGCCGCCGAGCGCCACTTCCGCCGCGCGGGACGCACCGAGCACCTCGAAACCGTTGGCAGGGACCGGCTCCTGCTGGACGTGCGCAGGGGCACGCACGTCCCGAAGATCGACGACAGGACCCCGCACACCCCCGCGGAGTTCCTGCAACGGGCCGCCGCACTCAGGAGAGAGCTGCGGTACGAGGAAGCGCTGGTGCTGATGACGAGGTGCGTCACCAGCTTCCAGATCGAGTCCGCGCTGAGGTTCGCCGTCGTGTACGAGCTGACAGTCCTGCTCGTGCTGACCCGGCAGGCCGGTGCGGCGCGCAAGCTCTTCCCGCTGCTGGTCGCCGCGGCGGGCCCGGAGGTGATCTCGAAGCTCCCGGACGCCACGCGCACGCTCAGCGTGGAACGCCACCTCGACCACGTGCGCCGCCTGATCGCGGACGACGAGCTGATCGCGGCGGAAGGCATGCTGGGGCAGGGGAACTCCGCGCTCTGGCACCTGACCTCGGCCGAGCTCGCCCACGCCAGGGGACGGTTGGACGACGCCCTCCACCACTTCCACGAGGCCGTGAACCGGTCGGCCCATGCCGAACTGAAGGCGTTGGCACTGCGGAAACTCGGCGACGCGTGCGCCGACGCCGGCGACGAGGACGGTGCCGCCCGGTACTGGACGGAGTCCCACCACCTCGAAGAGGACGTCGCCGACCACCAGGAGAGCCCGAGCGTCAAGCTCCGGATGCTGCGCGCCGCCCCCGACGAACACGACGGCCGCGTGCTCGCCGCCGTCCGCCGCGTCCGGCGCAGCGGCCCGAAAGCATTGGCAGGGCTGGTGGTCGCCGTCGAGGCGGCCAGAGGCGCCACGATCCTCACCGAACCCCGCGCCCTGCCGAGGTTCACCGACCTCCGCGCGGCCAGGCGCTGGCTGCGCAGGACGACCAGGCACCTCCCCCGGGACCAGGTCGTGTGGATGATGCACGCGACACCGGACCAGCTCCACCACGTGATCATCGGCCGCCGGACCGTCCACCTGACGACCGACGTCCACATCAGCGATCTCACCGACACGATCCGCCGGCTCAAGGCGTGGAAACCCCACTACAACCCGGCGATCCTCGGTGCGCTGCTCACCGAGCTGGCCGGGCTGATCGCGCTGGACGACGTCATCGGGGCACTACCACCGAAGATCACCCGGATCGCCGTCGTGGCCGGTGACGTCCTCGCCGACGTCCCGCTCGTCGGCCTCCCCGTCCCCGGCACCACCCACCACCTGGGCCTCACCCACGCGCTGTCGAGTCTGCCGTGCCTGTCCGCCCTCTCCCCGCTGCACCGGCGTTCCCGCGGGCAGCGCGGTGACCGGACGGCGATCTTCAGCCCGGACTCCCTGCTGCGCAGAGCCACGACACCGGGCGAGAGGTTCGCTTCAGCGGCGGAGCTGGAAACCGTCCTCGGGGAACATCGCTTCCAACGCATCCGCATCGACGCGCACGGCACACACGACCGCGTGGACCCCGACCAGTCGTGGCTGACCTTCGGTGACGAACGGGTGTCCGCGGAAGCGTTGGCAAAGCTGGACTTCAGCGCGTGCGGCACGGTCGTGCTGGGTGCCTGCGAGTCCGGCATGGCCCAGCAACGAGGCCGCGACGAACAGGTCGGTTTCGTCCGCTCGGCCATCACCGCGGGCGCGGCGGCGGTCGTGGCGGCGCGGTGGAAGGCCGAGGACGAGGCAGCACGGAAGGTGCTCGACGCGTTCGACCGCAACCTGGCCAGACTGCCGCGCGACCGCGCGTTGCAGCACGCGCTCAGAGAAGTCTCCGACCAGCACCCCGCCGACTGGGCGTGCTGGTCGTTGTACGGCGACGCAGGAATCCAGACCACAGCGGGCCCGCTCCGCAGAAGACTCAGGAAGGACGGAGACCCCGTGCCGCTCGAAACCCGACCCAAGGTGTTCCTGTCGTTCGCCGGCAAGGACCGCCCGCACGCCGAGCAGCTGCGCACCGAGCTGGAGGCGCGCAACGTCAACGCGTACCTCGACGAGAGCGCGATCGCACCCGGCCGCAACGTGGTCGCCGCGATCGACGAGGCGCTGGCCACCTCGGACTACTACGTGCTGCTGTGGTCGGCGAACACCCCGCAACGCGAGTGGGTCACCAACGAGTGGACGGCGGCGTTCAACCTCGAGATGACGCGCCGACGCGCCTTCCTGTTCATCGTGCGGCTCGACGAGGAACCGCTGCCGCCGCTGCTCGCGCCGCGCAAGCACATCGACATGGTGGACGCGGCCGACCGCCTGGTCGCGACGTGGCGCGCGGACCGCAAGTCGGAGTTCCCCGTGTTCCCGCAACCCGTGCCGCCGACGCCGGACGGCCCGACCGCGGCGATCTCGGTGCGCAGCCACGACCTCGGCGTCACGCACGTCGTGATGACCCCGCTGCACCTGACCGGCGCCGCGCTCTACCGGGCGGTGTTCGAGGCGATGCAGCTGCCCACCGAGCAGGCCACGTTCGACGGCACGATCGGGATGCGGTTCTCCTACGAGCTCTACCAGCACAACGACCCGATCCCGGACGACCAGTCCGTCGTGGAGCTGACGTCGGACCTCGTCGACATCGCTGTGCGCGTCGAGTCGTTCGGCCCGCGCGGTCCCTTCAACACCAAGGAGTTCCGCGCGGACGACGAGCTCGACGAAGGCCTGGACGTCGACCAGCAGCGCATGCTGCTGGTCGACGCCTTCCGCCATCTGCTTCCCTGACGGATCAGGTCCTGCGCCGGCGCCTGCCCTGCAGCAGCAGGAACACGCCACCGGCGATCATCGTCAACGCCGCCAGGAGCAGGCCCCACACGGCCGCACCGGTGCTGGCCAGCGACGGTGCCGGCGGCCTCGGCAGCAGACCCGCGTCGAGGGTGAGGTCGACGCGCTTGTCCTTGCCCAGCTTGACGACCGGGGTGCATCCGGTCGCCGGGTCGGCGTCGGAGTCCTTTCCGTCGTCACCGGCGTTCGCCTTGGTCAGCTCACGTCCGGCCACGAGGCCCGTCTGCGGATCGGCGTTGAAGCAGACCTTGTACTCACCGTCCGGCAGGTCGGTGAAGAGGTACCTGCCGTCCTTGTCGGTCTTGCTCTGGGAGACGGGCTTGCCGTTGCCGTCCTGCAGGAACACCGGGAGGTCCGGCACACCGGGTTCGCCGGCGTCCTGCACCCCGTTGGAGTTGTTGTCGTACCAGACGAAATCACCAACGCGGTTGGTCGGCGGCACCAGACCCAGGTCCTGGGTCAGGTCGACGCGCTTCCCGACACCGACCTTCACCGGCGGCGTGCAGCCGGTGGCCGGGTCGACGTCGGAGTCCTTGGTGTCGTCGCCGACGTTCGGCTTCGTCGCCACGTAGCCGGCGTACTGACCGGGCAGAGCACCCATCTCGAAGCACACCTTGTAGGTGCCGTCCGGGACGTTCGGGAACTCGTACTTGCCGTCGGGACCGGTCTTCACCGGTTCGCCCACCGGCTTGCCCTTGTCGTCGACCAGCTTGACCGGCACACCGGGAACGCCGGGCTCGCCCGGATCCTGCACGCCGTTGCGGTTGGTGTCGGACCACACGAAGTCACCGATCCTGTTCGGCGGTGCGACCAGACCCAGGTCGAGCGTCAGGTTCTTGCGCTTGTCCACCCCGAGCTGCACGGGCTGCGTGCAGCCCGTGGCTGGGTCGGCGTCGGAGTCCTTCAGGTCATCACCCGCGTCACGCTTGGTGGCGGTGTAGTCCGCCACCGCCGCCGGCAGGTTCTTGAGGTCGAAGCACACCGTGTACTCGCCGTCCGGCAGGTCGCGGAACAGGTAGATGCCGTACTGGTCGGTCTTCGTGGTGGCACCGGTGTTCAGCTTCACGGTCACGTCGGCCACGGGCTTCTCACCCTCGTCCTGCAGACCGTTCTTGTTGGCGTCGATCCACACGAAGTCGCCGAGCAGATTGATCGGCGCGTGGATGCCGGCGTCGACTGTCAGATTCTCCCGCTGGCCCATGCCCAGCTCCACCTCGGGGGTGCAGCCGGTGTCGACGTTCGCGTCGGAGTCCTTCGCGTCATCGTCGCCCGCGTTCGGCTTGGTGAAGAAGTAGTCCTTCACCGCGTCCGGCATCGGGCCGAAGCACACCGTGTACTTGCCGTCGGGCAGGTCGTCGAACAGGTACTTGCCCTGAGCGTCCGTCGTGGTGCTCGCACCGGTGGACAGCTTGACCGGGACGTTCGGGACACCGGGTTCGCCGTCGTCCTGCACGCCGTTGGAGTTGCTGTCGAGCCACACCAGGTCACCGAGCTTGTTCGGCGGTGAGACCAGGCCCATGTCCAGGGTCAGGTCGACGCGGTTCCCGACGCCCAGCGTCACCTCGGGCACGCACCCCGTCGCCGGGTCGGCGTCGGAGTCCTTTCCGTCGTCGCTACCGGCGTTCAGCTTGGTGACCTTGTAGTCCTTCACGGAGGCCGGCAGGTTCGCGATGTCGAAGCACACCGTGTACTCGCCGTCCGGCAGGTCGTCGAACAGGTACTTGCCCTGCGCGTCGGTCTTCGTGGTCGCGCCGGTGCTCAGCTTCACCGTCACGCCCTCGACCGGGATGTCGGTGGCGTCCTGCAGACCGTCCTTGTCGACGTCGATCCACACGTAGTCGCCGAGGCGGTTGACCGGCGAGATCAGCCCCAGGTCGAGCGTCGGGTCCTCCGGCTTGTCCACGTTCAGCGTGGTGGGCGGCGTGCACCCGGTCGAGACGTCCGCGTCGGAGTCCTTCCCGTCGTCGCCGGCGTTCGGCGTCGTCGGCACGTAGTCCTTCACCGCTGCGGGCAGGTTCGCGATGTCGAAGCACACCGTGTACTCGCCGTCCGGCAGGTTCGGGAACTCGTACTTGCCGTTCTCGTCCGTCTTCGTGGTCTTGTCGCCGAGCTTGACGGTGACACCGGGAACGCCGGGCTCACCCGGATCCTGGAGACCGTTCTTGTTCTCGTCCTTCCAGACCGTGTCGCCGAGCTCGTTCGGCGGCCTGATGCCCAGGTCCAGCGTCAGGTCCTCGCGCTTGTTCGGACCCAGTGACGTCGGCGGCGCGCAGCCCTCGGCGTTCGCGTCCGAGTCCTCGGCGTCGTCCCCGCCCGCGTCGGGGCGAGTGACCAGGTAGGCCTGGTACGGCGCCGGGAGGTTCTTGACGTCGAAGCACACCGTGAACGTGCTGTCGGGCAGCTGGTCGAAGACGTACTTGCCGTTCGCGTCCGTCGTGGTGGTCTTGCCCGTGTCGAGCTTGACCGTCACGTTGGGCACGCCCGGCTCGCCGCTGTCCTGCACACCGTTGCGGTTGGTGTCGACCCAGACGAAGTCACCGAGGGAGTTGTTCGGTGGCACCAGGCCCGCGTCCAGCGTCAGGTCCTCGCGCTTGGCGGCACCCAGCGTCGTCGTCGGGGTGCAGCCGTCCGCCGGGTCGGCGTCCGAGTCCTTCGTGTCGTCACCCGCGTCCTTGCCGGTGAAGGTGTAACCCGCGTACTGCGCGGGCAACTTCGACAGGTCGAAGCAGACCCTGTAGACGCCGTCGGGCAGCTGGTCGAACAGGTACTTGCCCTGTGCGTCCGTCTGCTTCGGCGAGCCGAGCTGCGTGCCGTCACCCTTCTTCAGCACGACGGTCATGCCCTGCACGGCCGGTTCTCCGGTGTCCTGCAGGCCGTTGCGGTTGGTGTCGACCCAGACGAAGTCACCGAGGGAGTTGGTGACCTTGGCGTTGATGCCCGCGTCGATCGTGTGGTCCGCGGTACCGGCCTTGCCCGTGGTGACCTGGGTCTTGCCCTCGGCGTCCACGTCGGAGTCGATGACGCGGTCCGGTCCAGCCTCCTTGACCGTCCACTTGAGACTCGCGACGTCCGGTGCGTTCGGCAGCCCGCCCGCGTTCACCGCGCTGCGGTCGAACGTGAGGTTGTAGCAGGTCTCCGGCTTCAGACCGTCGGCGGCACCGAAGTAGTACTCACCCTTCGCGTTGGTGACCTTCGTGCCGAGCGACGCGCCACCGGCACACGGCGTCGCGGTCACCTTGACACCCGGAACCGGCGGCTCGTCGCCGTCCTGGACGCCGTCGGCGTCGGTGTCGAACCAGACGCGGTTGCCCAGCTGGACCGGCGCGAGGTCGCACAGCGCCTCGAGGTCGGCGAGACCGTTCGCCTTGCCCCAGCCCTCGCTGTTCACGTCGCTGATCTGGTAGGCGTTCGGGAAACCGTTGGCGGCCATGGTGCCGTTGGTCCGGTCGAACCAGCCGGTGCCACCGGTGTTCAGCGCCGTGGGGTCCATCACCGTCGCCGGCATGCGGCTTTCGCCGTACGCGACGACGAGCGCGCCCTGCGCGGTCTCGTTGTGCGGAGCGCCGTTGGCGTCCTTGTAGTACTCACCGGGGTAGTACTCGACCACGTCACCGGCCTCGCCGCCGCCGTTGTTGGCCGCGGTGTTGTTGTTCGGGCAGGCCGAGGTTCCTTCCCAGGCGAAGCTGCCGTCCGCCTGGCGGCAGGCCCGGTTGAGGTCGCCACCGCTGACGGTGTCCCACTGTCCCGCCGATCCGTCGGCCGGGGACAGGCTCTTGCCGCCCTGGTCGCCGAAGCGGTCGCGGAACGCCAGGACGAGATCGCCCTTCGCCTCGACACCGATGTCGGTGAGCAACGGCTCCGGGTGCTCGACGAGACCGCCGGTCGGCGTCGGCTGCGTGTAGGTGGTCTTCCACGGCAGCCAGCGGTCGGTGTTCGTGCCCTGCCACAGGACGGTGCCGCGCTTGAAGTTCAGCGGCTGGTTCACGACGGGTGCGCTGAACGCGCCGCCGCTGAACGTCCGGACCACTGCCCGCATGTCGGCGGTGTTCTGGCTCGTCTCGCCCGAACAGACACCACCCACGTAGACCACGCCGTCACGGACGCCGAGAGCGCCCGGCCGCCAGTCGTTCGCGTTGGCGCAGGGGGACGGGATCGCGTACGAACCCTTCGGCGCGCCCGCGGTCGCCACCGCAGCGTCGTAGACGTAGAGCTTCTTGTCGCCGAGGTTCACGACGTAGAGCTCGCTGCCGTCCTCGGAGATGTCGATGTCGCCCAGCGCCTCCTTGCCGACCACGTTGGCGAAACCGCCGTCGAAGTTGTTCGCGTGGTTGTGCGTGGTGGTGCCGGCGTTCGGCACGGTGGCGAACAGCGTCGTCGCGCCGCCGCCGGCGGGCGTGACGTAGATGCCACCGGCGTTGCCGCTGCCGTAGTTGGTGAGCCGCTTCGCGAACGCGCCGGAGAAGATGCGCTTGTCCTGCTTGCGGTACGCGATGCCGTACACCGAGCCCGTGGCGCCCTGGTTCGCGATCTGCGCGGGCGCGGGGCCGGTGCCGCGGCTGGTGAACGGGAAGGTCACCAGGGACCGCTCGGAGCCGGTGACGTTGCTGCTGCCGTCCTGCTTGCGCGTCGCCCGCTGACAGCCGGTGACGAGCGTCGGGTTGGCCTGGCAGTAGTCGGCCGGGTTCCACAGCGCGGTCATGACGTTGACCGTCTTGCCGCCGGAGACGTCCACGAACATCGTGTTGCTCTCCAGGCCGGCTCCTGCCGGTGCGGGCTGCAGCACGCTGCCCGCGGGAGGGCTCACCTGCACGCGGTACCTGCCGCCGCTCACGGCGCCGAGTCCCACTGTCACCTTGCCCTGAGCGTCCGTCGTCCCGGCCGCGGTCTTGCCCGCGGGATCGGTCACCAGGACGGCCGCGCCTTGGACGCCAACTTCCAGAGCGGCCTCATACGTGCCGTTGCCGTTGACATCACGCACGACAGTCACGTTCAGACTGCCGTCGCCGGGGCCGGCGTTCGCGGTCGGTGTGACGACCGCGAACGGGGCGGCCACCAGCGCCGCCAGCGCGGCGGCAAGTGGTCGTTTCACGAAATCGCTCCTAGGCAGCAGGGTCGGGAACACACTGCGGGAATCTGGAAAATGCCACCGTTTCCGCAGGTCTGCCCGGTTACCGAGAGGCGCTTGTCGCACGTGCGAGTGAACTTGTCTCGCATGAATGGCGGCTTGATCAGCTGCGCGTGTCGCGTTCCGTAAAACGCTTGTCCCACGTCAGGTGAGACTTGTTCCTCGATCGTGGATACAGGTTTAGATCGCCAGTTCGTGGCGAGTAACCGTCCACAGAGGATTTTTCGCTCTTCCGGGTCGTTCGTGTGTGTGGATGTCACCGCTTGACCACACGGCATATGAGGCTGAACGGGTGAATACGCGTGTTGCACTCAGCCTTTCCTGGCTTCGACGCCTGTAACCGGTGAAGGTCGCCTCAGGGCGGTGAACACCACGAGCGGACGTTGAAGGGGAAGGCCGTTGAACGCACCGGAGCCGGATCAGGGCTTCGCCGAGTTCTTCCGCACCTGCCTGCCCGTGGTGACCAGGACGCTGACCTCGCTCACCGGGGACACCCGCGTGGTCGAGGACGTGGCACAGGACGCGTTGTTGATCGCGCGGCACCGATGGGACGACATCCACGCGTACGACAAGCCCGAGGCGTGGGTGCTGAAGGTCGCGATACGGCTGATGCGCCGGGCGCAGCAGCGGTACCAGCACGAAACACCGATGGTCGAAGTGCCTGATGTCGCCGAGCAGGTGCACGAGGTGGAGGCGGTGCGGTCCGCGCTGCGCGAGCTCTCCCCCAGGCACCGCGAGGTGGTGGCGCTGCACCACCTGCTCGGCTACTCGGTCAGCGAGATCGCCTCCGTGCTGGTCGTCGGCGAGTCGACCGTGCGGACGCACCTCACCCGCGGCCGGGCGGAGCTGCGGCGGATCCTCGGAGGCACCGATGAGTGAGCTGCTGGACCGGTTCGAGTTCGACGAGGCCGTCGAACGGGTGTACCGCCTGGGCGAGGCCGCGGAACGCGCCGGGAACCCGCGGGAGGCGGCGGTGCACTTCCGGATAGCAGCCGACCAGCACGTCGGTGACGCGGCGCTGCGGCTGGCGCAGGCGTTGTTCGCGCTCGGCCGGACCGAGGAGGCCGCACACTGGTGCGAGGCCGCCCTGGCCGACGGCTTCACCGAGGCCGCGGAGCTGATGCAGTCGGATGTCGCCGCACGGCAACGCTTCCTGGAGCACGCGGCCAGGATCATGGTCGGCGCGCCGGTCTCCGACTGGATGCCTCCCGCGGCGCCTATGCAACTCCTCGCGCCGTCAGCGGTTCATGCGCGCACGCAGGCGTTGCGCGCGTTGGACCAGAAATACGGCGGGATCGCTTGCCGGGCCGCGGTGCTGGAGCACCTCGCGCTGGTCGAACCGATGATCCTCGCCGGTGACGAGGCGATGTGGACGGCCGTCGCGGAAGTGCAGGAACTGGCGGGCTGGACCACGTTCGACAGCGGCCTGCCCGGCCTCGCGCTGCCACATTTCGAACGCGCGCTCACCTTGGCGCGGCAGGCCGAGAACGAGGCGCTGATCGCCTCCGTGCTGACCAGGGCAGGCCGGATGTTCCTGCACCACAACGCACCTGACGACGCACTGAGGGCGTTCCAGCTCGGGTCCGTGGCGGCGCACAACTCGTGGGCAGACCGTCGCGCGCTCGACGATCCACAACGGGCAATCGCCTCACTCACGACCAAAGTGGGCTCCTACGACGAGGGGTTCGTCCGCGCGCGCACGATCGCGTTGACGGCGTTGGCCCGCAACCACCTGGCCGTCGGAGATCTCGCGAAAGCCGGTGGGTTCACCGAGAACGCCCTGGCAGCGGCAGCCACCCTGCGGTCCGCGCGGTTCGACGACCACCTCCGCTGGCTGGCCCAGGAAGCCCGGCGAGCAGGGGCGTCCGAGCTGGTAGAGCAGATCTCGGCCCGTTTCGCCCGCTGTCATTGACCCTTTCACCCGATCCGGGCCGATACACGCCTGCGCACAGGCGGGTAGGTTCTGCGGCATGGCCGAGCCTTTCTCGTGGGTGCCCGCAGGAATCAACACGGACGTGCCCAGCGCGGCACGCGTCTACGACTTCCTGTTGGGAGGTGGCCACAACTTCGCGTCGGACCGCGTGGTCGGCGAGAAGGTGCTGCAGGTCCTGCGCGACGGCCGGGCGATCGCGGCGTCGAACCGCTCGTTCATGCGCCGCGCCGTCCTGCTGATGATGCAGCACGGCATCGACCAGTTCCTCGACCTCGGCTCGGGCATCCCGACGGTCGGCAACGTCCACGAGATCGTGCAGCAGGAGAAGCCGGACGCCCGCGTGGTCTACGTGGACTACGACGAGGTCGCGGTCTCGCACAGCCAGCTCATCCTGGAGGGCAACGAGAACGCGGGCGTCGTCCAGGCGGACATGTGCCGCCCGCAGGACGTCCTGTCCGACCCGGTCGTGAAGGACCTGATCGACTTCTCGAAGCCCGTCGGCCTGCTCATGGTCGCGGTCCTGCACTTCGTCTCGGACGAGAAGGGCCCGGCCGAGGTCGTCGCCCGCTACCGCGACGCCGTGCCGCCCGGCAGCCTGATCGCGCTCTCGCACCTGACCGCGGACTTCAAGCCGCAGGAGATGGGCTCTGTCGTCGAGGCCATGAAGCACAGCCGCGACCCGATGTACTTCCGTTCGCTGGAGCAGTTCCAGCCCATGTTCGCGGGCATGGAGGTGCTGGAGCCGGGCGTCGTTCCGGCGCCGAGGTGGCACGCGGAACTCGGCCCGGCCGGCGAGGATGGCCCCGAGGACGTCTACGTGGGAGTCGGCCGCAAGGTCTGAGCAGGTGGATGAACGGCGCTTTCGTCCACGCGCCGTTCATCCGTGCCGGAACCTGGGCCGGCGAGCCGGGAGGTTGCGGACAAGACTTCTGGCCAGGGACTCAGCGGAAGCGCCAGGCCTGAGCCGCGGACCCGTTGCACGTCCAGATGTTCAAGCGCGTGCCCGGAGTCGTCGACGCACCGGGGTTGTCCAGGCACAACCCCGACTGCGGGTTCTGCACCGACCCGTCGGCGCGCACCCGCCACTGCTGCGCGCCCGTGCCGTTGCACTCCCACAGCTGAACGGGCGTGCCGTCGGTGGTGCCGCCGTTGGAAACGTCGAGGCACCCACCCACCGTCGCGATGGTGCCGTCCGCGACGACGCGCCACTTCTGCGCGTAGGAGTTGTTGCACGTCCAGATCTGCACCGGGTTGCCGTTGGCGGTGCCGCCCGCGTTGTTGTCCAGGCAGAGCGTCGGCGACAGTTCGACGGAACCGGAGCCCGAGGGGTGCCGTTCAACCGGCAGGGCGGGCGTGTTCAGCTGGTAGAAGTCGACGGCCAGGTAGTTCGCGGTCTTGCGCGCCGCGGGTTCGCAGAAGCGGCGGGCGCGGTCGGCGGCCTTCGAGTTGTCCGTCGCGACGGTGCTCTGGATCGGGACGTCGCGGAAGTGGTTCATCACGAACAGCGGGCGGAAGTTCGCTTCGGTCGCGGTGAGCGGCTTCTCACCCCAGCGGGAGTAGCAGGACCAGTCGGACGTGCCGGCGCCCGAGCCCATCGACCAGTAGTTCTCGACGGTCCAGTCGCGCTGGTAGAGGACGCCCGAGTTCTCGCGGCCGTCCTTGCCGTGGTCGGTGAAGATGAGCAGGCGCTTGCCGGTGGCCCGCATCTGCGACAGGCGCGGCCAGCCGTTGTCCCGCACGCCCTCGGCGCGGTACAGCACGTCGTTCAGGCCGTTGACGCGGGCGAGCTCGGCGCGCAGGACGTCGGCTGAGACGTAGTCCTCCAGGAACACCGTGACGATCTCGGTGGGGCGGGACTTCAGGAAGTCGACGATGCGCTGGATGTCGACGTTGAGCGCCACGGGCTTGCTCACGAGCGTGCAGCTGTTGTGGCAGAGGATCGCACCGTCGGGCGTCTGGTGGATGTCGAGCATGAAGCCGCGGACGCCGTCGTTGAGCTGCTGCACGATGCCGCGTGACTGGTTCGGGGCGATGTTGGCGAAGGTGAAGCCGCCGTCGACGCCGTTCGCGTAGGCGTTGTGGGCGGTCAGGAACGTCATCTCGTCCAGGCGCGGGTCGGCAGGGGGCTGGTACCGGACAGGGTTGACCGGGGTCAGGAACCACGTGTCGGTGCCGGTGCCGACGCGGACCTGGTCGGTGCCGGACGCGATCAGGTAGCGCGCCGAGCCGGGGTCCTTGAAGCGGTAGCGGTCCTGGTCGTCGAGCACGGCGACCCACTGGGCGTCCGCACTCGAGCAGCTGACCATCTGGGCGGCGTCGCCCGCGCGGCCGAGGCACTGGCCGCCTTCGGAGAGCGTGCTGCCGTTCCAGGTGAACTGCTGGCGGTCCTCGTTGCCCTTGGGGCGGTGCTGGACCACGGAGGAGCCGGACACGGCCGCGTTCTGGCCGGTCACGGCGCTTTGCAGGTAGTAGTTGCCGTTGGGTGCCGCGGCAGCGTCCACGGGGACGAGCAGCAGCGACAACAGCGCGAGTGCAGGGATGATGCGCATGGGGTGAAGGGTCGTTCATCGGGGTGAACGTGAAAAGACTTCACACCGAAATCCGCCCGAAACGAGACATCTGTGGTCCGGACCACAAAATCCGATGCAGCGCGCGACGGCCTCGATGGGGTTTCCCGAGCCGCAAGCAACCACGAACTAGAAGGGGGCGGCGTGGGGTTCGACGAGTTCGTCGCTGACCGGCTCGACCGGCTGCTGAGGTACGCCACCGCGATCGCCTGCGACAAGCATCTCGCGCAGGACATCGTGCAGAACGTACTCATGCGCGCGCAGAGCAAGTGGGATCGCATCGGGGCGATGGATGCGCCCTACCTCTACGTGAAGCGCATGGTGACCAACGACTACCTGTCGTGGCGTCGTCGCAAGGCCGCGAGAGAGGTCGCTGTGGAACGCAGTGAGCTCGCCAGGCACGTGCCGTCGATGGCCGACCCGGCCGACGCACACGCCGAACGCGAGGCCATGCGCGCGCGGATCGCTGTCCTGCCGCGCAAGCAACGTGCGGCGTTGGTGCTGCGGTTCTACGAGGACTGCAGCGACGCGGAGATCGCACAGGTGCTCGGTTGCGCGGAATCAACCGTGCGCAGCCAACTCTCTCGCGCACTGCAGACGCTGCGCGCTCACGAACTCGCCCGATCCGCCACCCTGGGGGTGCACTCATGAACGACCTGATCCGCCAAGCCATCGCCGCCGAAGCCGACGAACGCGTCGATCCGCGGACCGTGATGGCCGACCTGCACAAGGCCAGGAAGCGCAAGCCGCTCGGCATGATCATCGGTGTGGCCGCGCTGACCGTCGCGGCGGCCGCCGCGGCCGTGATCGTCCCGACGACGATCAAGAAGACCGAGACGGCACCGGTCGGGGCGTCCCTCGGGCAGGAAGCGCAGAACGTGCTGCTCGTCGGCCTCGACGACGTCAACCTCGGCGACGCGCTGGTCCTGGCGCGGTTCCAGGCGGACGGGACGGCGGCGCTCGTGTCGCTGCCGCGTGACCTCCTCGTGGACGGCGTGAAGATCAACACCCTCTTCGCCCAGGACCCGAAGAAGCTGACCGCGGCCGTCGAGAAGCTCACCGGGACGAAGGTCGACCACTACGCCGCGATCCAGATGAGGGATGTCGGCAGGATCGCGTACCTCCTCAACGTCGAGGTCTGCCTGCGCGCGGCGATCACCGATCCGGTTTCCGGGGTCCCCTTCCGCGCGGGCAAGACGACGATCTCGGGCGATTACGCGGTCGCGTTCCTGCGCCAGCGCCAGGGCCTGCCGAACGGTGACCTGGACCGGATCAAGCGGCACCAGGTCTTCCTCGCCGGAGTGGCCTCGCAGCTCACCAAGGAGAGGGCGGTCGCGCTCGCCCACGGCGCCGCCGGGATGATCAAGATCGACCAGGGCTGGGACGTGCTCGCGTTCGCGCAGCGGTTCACCGGCCCGGTGAAGATCAGCATGAGCACCCTGCCGGTCGGCACGCCCGTCCAGAACCAGAACGGCTTCGCGTACGAGGCCGACCCCGCCAAGTCGAAGGAGTTCACCGACAAGGCCCTCGCCGGGAAGGCGGCGGATCCCGGGGATCTGTGCGTGAACTGACGATCACTCCAATGGAGCATCAAGTCGCCCGGATGCGGTGTCGATGACCAGCGTGTAGCCCGCCGAATGGCCGCTACGATCAATTCGTGCGCGAACCACTTGAACGAGACGACGAGATCGCGCACATTCGTGAAGCTCTCGACGCAGCCGCCCGTGGTGAGGGTCGCGTCGTCGTCATCGAGGGCCGCGCCGGCATCGGCAAGACCAGGCTCGTGCAGGAGTGCCGCGAGCTGGCCAAGCAACGCGGGTTCGGACGGCTGCAGGCCGTCGGCGACGCCCTGGAGAGCGCCATGGCGTGGGGCGTCGTCCGGCAGATGGTCGAACGTTCGGTGTCGCGGTACTCCGGCGAGCTCCGCGAGAAGATCCTGGCCGGGCCGTCGGGTGCGGCGCTCAAGGCGCTGGACGACGCCGCGCTCGACCCGAGCGAGGCCGAGCTCGCCCGCACGCTGCACTCGCTGTGGTGGGTCGCGGTGGACCTCTCCTCCACCCGCCCGCTGCTGATCACGGTGGACGACGCGCACTGGGCCGACCTGTCGTCGTTGCAGTTCCTCGTCTACCTGGCGCGCCGCATCTCCGACCTGCCGATCGCGCTGGTCGTCGCGACCCAGCCGCCCGCGGACAACTTCGGGCCGCTCGCGGCGCTCAGCGTGGCCGCGGACCGGTTGCTCCCCCGCCCGCTCACCACGGACGCCCTCGGCGCACTGGTGGGCGGGCATCCCGAGGTCATCAAGGCACTGCACGCGGCCAGCGGCGGCAACCCGTTCCTGTCCGGCGTGCTGGTGGACGAGCTCGCGGCGCTCGGGCTGCCGCTCGACGACGCCTGCACGGCGGAGAAGGTCGGCACGCTCGGGCCGAGCACGGTCTTCCGCGCCACGCTCGGACGGTTGCCCGCCGAGGCAGTGGCGCTCGCCGGTGCGGTCGCCGTGCTGGGCTCGCAGGCAGACCCGTGGCAGGCCGCGGAACTGGCCGAGGTCGGCGATCTTCCGGCCGCCGTGGAGGCGTTGACGACGGCGAACGTCCTGGTCACCGGTGAGCACTTGGGGTTCGTGCATCCCGTTGTGCGTGAAGCGGTGTTGACCGGTCTCGGGCCGATCGCGCGCGCCTCGTTGCACGCGCGCGCTGCGAAGGCGTTGTGGGAGTCGCACGCACCGGCGGATCGGGTGGCGGCGCATCTCGTGCACGCACCGAAGGGCACGTTGCCCAACGCCGCCGACGTGCTGCGCAAGGCCGCCGCGACGCTGCTGTCGGCCGGAGACGCACGCACGGCCGCGGCCCATCTTGCGCGCGCGGTGGACGAACGGCCCGATGACGCCGCACTGCGTGCCGAGCTGGGCCGGGCGTTGCTGCGGACCGGCGACGCGGTGAACGCGCACCGGCACCTGAAAGCGGCGGCGCAGGGCCTGCCGGACGCGGAACTGGTCGCGGCTGCCGCCTCCGCCACGGCCGCCATCGAGGGACCCGCGGCGGCGATCACCGAGCTGACCGAGGCCATCGCGGCCAGGCCGGACGGTGAGTCGCGGCTGCACCTGGAGGCACGGCTCGCGGTGTTCCGCTCGTTCCTGCCCGACCAGCGCCAGGTCGCCTCCGCGCACCTCAGCGGCTACGCGGGACTGGCGGGCGGCACCCCGGACGAACGCACGTTGCTCGGGCTTCTCGCGCAGATGGGCCGCTACGAGGTGTGGCCGCACGATGAAGTGGCCACGACCGCAACGCGCGCGCTCGCGAACGGTGCGTACCTCGACGACGCGACCGGCAGCACGGACGCGATGGTGGCGTGGCTGGTGGCGCTGTTGGCGTTGATGGCCGCGGACGGCGTCGACACGGCACGCCACGAGATCGAGCGCGCCCGGCTGCGGGTCCGCCAGCACGGCTCGCCGATCGAGTTCGCGATGGTGGCGAACGCGTCGCTGTTCCTGAACTGGCGCGTCGGCAACATGCCGGCGGTCGAGGCGGAGGCAGAAGGCGCCCTGGCCGCCGTCGCGCACGAGGACCCGGTGTCCGAGGTGATCAGTCTGCGCGCGACCTCGACGCACTTCGCGGTCTACGCGGCGCTCGAACGGGGCGACGTCGCGGCGGCCACCGCGTTCATCACCGCGTTCGACTCGGCGCACGCGGACGCCCGGCTGACCATGCCGATGATCTGGCTGCACGAGGTGCGGGCGCTGATCGCGCTGGCGGAAGGCGACCCGCGGCGCGCGATGGCGCAGGCCTACCGCCAGCGGGACGCGATGCACCAGGTGCACGTCGATCCGCCGACCATCCCGTGGCGCGCACCGGCGGCGAGGGCGTCGTTGCAGCTCGGCGAGCACGAGCTCGCGCTGGAACTCGCGACCGAACAGCTCGACGTGGCCCGCAAGTGGGGTGCGGCGACCGAGGTCGGAGCGGCGTTGCGGCTGCTCGCCCACGCCGACCCGAGCGCACGGCTGGAGCTGCTGACCGAGTCGGTGTCGGTGCTGGAGGCGTCACCGTCACGGCTGGAGCTCGCCCGGTCGCTCGTCGACCTCGGCGAGGCGCTGCGGGTGGCACGCCGGCGGACCGACGCCAGGGAACCGCTGCACCGCGCCATCGACCTCGCGGGCGACTGCGGCTCCGCGACGCTGCGGACGCGCGCGGTCGAGGCGTTGGAGGCGCTCGGCGACCGGCCGCGCAGGCAGATCGTCGTGGGGGCCGAGGCGCTGACGGCGTCCGAGCGGAGAGTGGCCGACCTCGCGGCCGCGGGCCGGGCGAACAGGGAGATCGCGCAGGAGCTGTTCGTGACGCCGAAGACCGTCGAGAACCACCTCGGCCGGATCTACACGAAGCTCGGAATCGCAGGTCGCAGGGACCTCGCGGCAGTGCTCGCCTGATACGGAGCGGCGTGGGGGTGCCCCTGATACACCCAACTTTCCCGCCGGAGGGTTGAGGGATCTCCCCTCATGCCTTTGGGGGTCCGTCCCGGCGAATCTCGTGTCACCACAGGGGAACACGAGATCCGAAGGGGACACCGAAATGATCCGCAACGCTCTGCTCGCCGCCGCCGCCACCGCCACCCTCGCCACCGCGTTCGCTCCGATGGCCTCGGCGGACGTCATCGGCACCCCGCCGCCGTGCGTGAACGCCTCCGACCTGGCCGGCCCCGACTTCAACGTCCGCAAGTGCGGCGTGAGCGACGTGGACCAGTTCCGCACCAACCTGGAGAGCAACGGCAACGCCTACTGCGGACCGGCCTCGTTGTACAACGTCCTGCACTACTGGGCGCACGTGAAGGGCGCGCCGATCGGCTGGGGACCGGTGAAGGTCGGGTACCTCGACCCCATGAAGCAGGTCGACTACAGCACGGTCACCGGTTCGATCTCGAAGATCGGCACGGACGCCGGCTACGACGGCGGCACCAGCCTGACCGGCCTGCGCGCCGCGTGGGACAACGCCACCCTGCCGGCCCGCAACGCCGGCTGGCAGACCACCCGCGGCCGCGTCAGCACGATCGACAACCCCGACTTCGCCGGTGACATCGCCCGCAAGTTGAACGAGGGCCCCCTTCAGCTCGTGTACGGCCGCTACAAGAACGGTCCGCTCAGCGACACGTTGCAGCGCACGGGTGGTCACATCGTCACGGCCGTGTCCGCCACAGGTTCCTTCGGCGGCAACACCGTGAAGCTGAAGCTGGCCGACCCCGGCCGCGCCGGCGACCACGGTCAGGGCGACTACCTGAACACCCAGTCCGCCTACGAGGCGCTCGACGTCACCCTGACCAAGCGCCACTTCCTGCAGTACTCGCCGGCCGTGGACGACAAGAACACCGCCGAGGACGAGTCGCAGGAGCCTGGCACCTACACGTGGGTCGACCGCTGGGAGCTCACCGGCGCGCGCTACCTCAGCGACACCACCCGGCAGATGGTCGAGGGCTTCAACTGGTTCGACATGGCCAAGTAACCCGGTTCTCCGTAGGGGCCGCACTCATCGGCTGCGGCCCCTAGTGCGGTGACCACAATCCTCACCGTGTTGAGCGCGGCCCAGGGCGACGTCCTGGACCGTGCACAACACGGCAAGGGTTAGTGGTCACCGCACTAGCCTGTTGCGCATGGCCCGCCGCGATCGGGAACGGACCCGCCGCCGTTTGCTGAACGCCGCGTTCATCGAGTTCGCGGCCTACGGGTTCGCCGGCGCGCGCATGGAACGCATCGCGCGCATGGCGGGGTGTTCCGCCGGACTCACCTACACCTACTACGGCGGCAAGAACGAGCTGTTCGACGCTGTGCAGTCCGAGGTGGTGGGCGCGGCCTTCGTGGAGTTCGACGCCCACGACCTGCCGGGGTACGCGGCCAGGCTCTACGACCGGCAGCACGAGCACCCCGAGTTCGCCCGGCTCGCGACGTGGCACCGGCTGGAGCGGCCGGGCCGGGTCAGCAGGCGTGCCGAGGTCGAGGCGATCCGGGACGCGCAGGCGCAGGGGGTGGTGTCCACGCGGTTCTCCGCGGAGCAGGTGCTCGTGCTGGTGCTCGCGATCGCGTCGATGTGGTCGAACGCGCCGGCCGACAGTTCGGACCACCTGGTGCGGCGGCGGACCGTCGAGGACGCGGTGCGCCGGCTGGTCGAGCCAGACGACCACCCCCGCTGATCACAGCCGCACCCGCGCACCTGTGGTTAACCTGGCTGTATGCGTGTTCTCGTCGTCGCCGCGCCCCTGCTGGGTCACGTCTTTCCGTTGATGCCCCTGGCACTGGCGTTGCGCGACGCGGGACACGACGTCGTGGTCGCCACGGGTGGCGAGGCGCTGCGGGTCCGCGAGTCGGGACTGCCGGTCGAGGACGTGGTTCCCGCGAACATTCGCTTCGGGCCGATCGCATTGCGGATCATGCTCGCGCACCCGATCGTGGCCAAGCGGGAGATGGCGGGCAGCGGCAGGCTCGACTTCGTGTCCCGGATGTTCGGCACGGTCGGCGACGCCATGACCGAGCCGCTGCAAACGCTTGCCGCGAAGTGGCGGCCGGATGTCGTCGTGCACGAACCGCTCGCCGTCGCCGGGTCGGCACTCGGGGTTCCCTCGATCGTCCACGACGTGTCGTTGTTCGACGGCCTGGAGCTCACGGCGGCGGTCGGCGCCCGGATGAAGGCCGGGGTGCGTTCTCCCGCAATGGTTCTGCGTACCGCACCGCGATCGATCCTGGAGTTCAAGGTCGGGCAGCCGATGCGGTTCGTCGCCCACAGTGGTAACGGCGAGGTGCCGCAGTGGCTCGCCGAACCTTCCGGCAAGCCGCGCATCCTGGTCAGCCGCAGCACCGCGCCCGGCCCGGGCAGCGGCCGGATGATGGCGGCCGTCACCAAAGCCGCCGAGCACGTGGACGCGGAGTTCGTGCTGGTGCGGCCGGAGAAGACCGAAGGCCTGCCGGACAACGTGAGGACGGTCGGGTGGGTGCCGCTCCCCAACGTGCTGCCGTTCTGCGACGGGATCGTGCACCACGGCGGCGCGGGCACGTTGCTCGGCGCGCTGGCGGCGGGTGTGCCGCAGCTCGTCGAGCCGGGACCGGGCGACCGCACGACGCACGCGAACGCGATCACCGGGCGCGGAGCCGGGCTCAAGGCCGGTCCGAGGGACATCACGCCCGAGCTGCTCACCCGGCTGATCGAGGACTCGAAGCTGCAGAAGGCGGCGGGCGAGGTCCGCGACGAGATCGCCGCGATGCCGTCACCCGCGGAGGTCGCCGGCCGGTGGGAAAGCCTTCAGCGCTGGAGTTCGTGAATTCACGAGAGCGAAACCGGCACACCGGCACCGCAGCACCTAATGTGATCGTGTGCGCATTCTCTTCTCGAGCTTAGGCTCGCACGGACACGTTTATCCGTTGCTCCCGCTCGCGATCGCCGCCCGGCGGCAGGGACACGACGTCCTCTACGCCGTCGACCCCGGTTTTCACCCGACCGCGGAAAAGCTGGGTTTCACCGCGGTCGGCGCGGGCATCAGCATCGGGGACGCATTCCGCCAGGCCAACGAATTGCACGGCACGCCCGAGTTCCGACGGGAGATGCTGCGGCAGACCGCCGTCCAGGCCTTCGGATCTGTGCTGCCCAGGGCCTTCCTGACCAGCCTAGAGCCGGTGCTGGAGCGGGACAAGCCGGACCTGGTCGTCTTCGAGATCGCCAACCCCGGCGCCGGGCTCGCGGCCATCCGCGCCGGCATTCCGGCCGTGGCCCACGGTTTCGGCAAGATGGACGCGGACACGTTCCCGGAGGCGATGCGCGATCTGTTGCTTGAGTACGTCGCAGAACTCGGCATCACCCTGCCGAATGGGCAGCATTACGGACTCGGATCACCCTATGTCGACGTCTTCCCGCCGTCTTTGCAGGACCTGACCCAACTATCCGATGTGGACCGAATTCCACTGCGGCCGACCCCGTTCGCCGAGCCCGGTGAATTGCCCGGCTGGGTGATCGCGCACGAGAAGCCCCTGGTGTACCTGACCTTCGGCACCGCGTTCGCGAACCCGGACCTCCTGCGCACCGCGATCGCCGGACTGGCCGGGCTGGACGCCGAGGTGCTGGTCGCGAGCGGACCGCTGGTCGAGCCGTCCGCGCTGACCGACGTGCCGGGCAACGTGCACGTGCTCGGGTGGGTGCCCCAGGCGGATCTGCTCGCGCACGCGGATCTCGTCGCGCACCACGGAGGGTCCGGCACGACGGTGACCGCGATGACGCACGGCGTACCTCAGCTGGTACTGCCCCAGGGCGCAGACCAGTTCCGCAACGCCGCCCTCGTCGCGGACGCGGGCCTCGGCGCACAGCTCGCCGGAGAGCGGTTCACGGCGGAGGCGGTGCACGAAACAGCTCAGAAACTGTTGCGGAACAACGATGTTCGCGCCGCGAACGCCGCCATCGCGGCAGAGATCGCCGCGATGCCTCACCCCGGCGAGGTCGTGCCGAAGCTGGTGGAACTGGCCGGCTGACACCCGTGCGAGCCGGTGCTCACTCGCTGAGCACCGGCTTCAGCGCTGACAACGCCTCGTCCACCGAGTCGTGCAGCACCAGCACGTCCGCCACTCCCGTTACCTGCAACGGCCTCTTCACCGCGCGATGCGGTGCCACGACGTGGAAGTCCTTGCAGTGCTGGTCCGCGAGCTCGTGGGCCGTGATCAACGTGGAGATGCCGGTCGAGCCGAAGAAACTGACGTGCGTGAGATCCGCCACGAGGGCGGGGCCTTCCGAAGAGAATCCGAGTCGCAACGCGTCCAGCACGACATCCGCGGTGTCCACGTCGATCTCGCCTTCGACCTCGACGACCACCACTCCTGCGACGTCAGTGGCACGCACCGTGATCAGCGGAGATTCCCTGAACAGATCTTCGTTCACCAGCACTCCCCGGTGGCCGAAGCACATAGAAACCGGTCCGAGCACACTGCTGAACCCGGTTGAGCCTTCGACGTTACGGCTGTTGCTTCCACACCACAACCTGTCGTTCGCCCAACCGCCGGACGGCTGCGACCAGCTCGGTGTTGCGGACCCCCTTCTCGAGGTAGTCCGTGACGCCCGCGCGGCGCATCTCGTCGACCGCGCCGGGGTCGGTGTAGGCGGAGAACGCCAGAATCCGCGTGCTGGGCGCGCGTTGCAGGATCTCGGTCGCCGCGTGCGAGCCACCGCCGTGCGGCATGCGGACGTCGAGCACGACCACGGTCGGCGCGTGCCGTTGCGCCAACTCGACCGCCTCGCGGGCGTCCGCGGCGACGGCCACGACCTCCAGGTCCGGTTCCTCGTCGAGCACATCGCGCAGGACGTCCCTGATCAGGGGATCGTCGTCGGCGACCAGCACACGGACGATCACGGCCGCACGTCCGGCAGCCAGAACTCGACGACGGTGCCCCCGCCTTCCTGCGCGGTCACGGTGCACCACCCTCCGGAGGCCTCCGCCCGTTCCCGCATCTCGATCAGGCCGAAGTGACCCGCGTCCGGGTCGAGGTCGGGCAGTCCGACACCGTCGTCGACCACCCGGACCAGGAACCCGCGATCCACAGTGGACAGTGTGATCGCGACGGAGGAGGCGCGCGCGTGCTTGCGGACGTTGGTGAGCGCCTCCTGGCAGATGCGGAAGATCGTGATGGCCGCGTCGTCACCCGGATCGCGTTCGAGCTCGTTGCGGATCTCCCCGACCATGGCGGTGTCGGCGAGATAGGTCGCCAGCGAGTCGCGCAGGCCCCGCCGCTCGATGCCGGGCGGGCGCACGCGGAACACGAGGTTGCGCAGCCTGCTGATCGCCGACCGCACCGCGCCGTCGAGCTGCTCGATCGTCTCGCGGTGCTCGTCGGGCAGCCTGCGGGCGAGCAGCTGCAGGCGCATGTCGACGGCGACCATGGCCTGGATCGTGTCGTCGTGCACGTCCCACGCGATGCGCTGCCGTTCCCGCTCCTGCGCTTCGACGAGGTGCGCGAGCAGCCGGCGCCGGTCGGTGAGCTGTTGCTCGGCGCGCCGCCGTTCGGTCATGTCCCGCGTGACCTTGCCGAACCCGCGCAGCTCACCGGTGTCGTCGTAGAGGGCGGTGATGATCACGTTGGCCCAGAACCGGGTGCCGTCCTTGCGGACCCGCCAGCCCTCGTCCTCCAGAGCACCCTCGGCCCTCGCGACCCGCAGCTCCCACTCGGGCTTGCCGGACCGGACGTCCTCCGGCGGGTAGAACGTCGAGAAGTGCCGTCCGATGATGTCCTCGGCCGTGTAGCCCTTGATGCGCTCGGCGCCCGCGTTCCAGCTCACGACGTGCCCGCCGGGGTCGAGCATGAAGATCCCGTAGTCGCGCACGCCCAGCACGAGCAACCGGAAGAGATCGCTTTCCCGCCAGTCGTCCGGTTGCACGGCCTCATCATGGTGGCTACGCCGTCAGCTCACACCAGACGACCTTCTGACCAGCGCTGACCGTGACGCCCCAGCTCTCGGCCAGCCGGGCGACGAGCTGGAGTCCCCAGCCGTCGGCGCGCAGCTGCGGGTGGGAGGCCGCGGCGTCGGCGACCTCGACGAGCACCTGGTCGCTGTCGCCGGTGATCCGCACGACCGGGCGGCCGCCACCGTGGCAGACGGCGTTCGTCGCGAGCTCGTTGACGACCAGCACGACGTCGTCGTGGCTGCCGAGGTAACCGCAGCTCACGGCGGCGCGGCGGGCGAAGTCCCGAGCGAGCGCCACGCCGCCACGCCGATCGTCCTCAGGCAGTGAGAACACGGCGTCCGTGAGCGAACTGGTGGCCACCGAAGCACGATGCACCAGCGGCGGCCGTGCGGGCAGACGCAGCCGAACCAGATCAACTGGTGCGGTTGCATCAGTCGAGCAGGCCCTCGCGCCGGGCGATCGACACGGCCTCCAGCTTCGAACTGGCACCGAGCTTGTCGAGGACGCGCTGCACGTGGTTGCGCGCGGTGTTGCGGGCGACGCCGAGCCTGCTGGAGATCTGGTCGGTGCCCACACCCTCCGCGAGCAGCAGCAACGTCTCCTGCTCCCGCGCGGTCAGGGTGGCTCCGGCGACCTTGACCCTGCCCGTGAGCCGGTCCAGCACGCCCGCGAGGAGCCTCCGGTCGAACACCACCTCGCCGTCCGCCACCCTGCGGACCGCCTCGACGAGGTCGTCCAGCCGCGCCGACTTGAGCATGAGCCCCGCACCACCGGCCTCGGCGACACGGGCGGCCACCGACGCGGTCGCCTCACCGGTCAGGACCAGCACCTTGGCGCCGCCTCTGACGAACTCTCGAATCAGCGCCGTGCCGTCACCGTCGGGGAGCCTGCGGTCGAGGAGGATCACGTCGGGCACGCCGCGGCGGGTCTCCGCGAGCGCGGCCGCGACGGTGGACGCGCGGGCGATCACCTCGATCCCGGCGCGTTCGAGCGCCAGACCGATCGCCTCCGCGACCATGTCATGGTCCTCCACGAGAACCACTCGGGTCATGTTCCTCAGCCTACGGCGTAACGGAAATTCCGCGACCGTCCGACCACGAACGGCCGCACCTCGTCGAACACCTCTTCCAGCTGCTCCTCCACCCCGAGCCGAGGCGCGAGCAGCTTGATCAGATGGGTGGCGCCGGTGTTCAAAGCTCCGCCGAGCGGGAGCACGCCGAGGAACATCGAGGCGCCAGCGGCTTTCTCGCGCAGGCGGTGCAGAGCGTCCAGCGGCAGGTCGCCGAGCAGCACGTTGTCGCCCTGGTAGGCGTGCGGCGGCAGTGGTTTGCCCGCGGCCTGCGCGAACGGCCTGAGGCCGAACTCGTCGGTCAGCCTCGGTGCGACGCGGAGGTGCTCGACGTCGAACGGCCTCGTGCTCGCGAACGTCACCCGCACCACCTCGCCGAGGGTCGTGAGCGTGGGCGTGACGTGATCCGGCAGGTCCCACGCGTGGAACGCGTCGAACACGGTTTCCGCGTGCTGAACGTCGAAGAACATCTCGCCCGCGTGGACGTCGCCCGCCTCGACGAGCTCGAACTCCAGCGCGATGACGACCTCGCCGACCTTCTCCGTCGCGCGGACGCGGTCGCTCGCGAACCCGAACTCACGCGCCAGCACGCTGAACCCGCCGCCGAGCGTGTAGCCGACGACACCGACGTCGCTCGCGTCGCCGCTGAGCGGGACGAGCCCGTGCGGTGCGGCTTTCTCGATCACCTGCTGCCAGACCGCGCCCGCTTCCGCCCGCGCGATTCTCGTGGCCGGGTCGACCTCGACGCCGTTCATGCGCCTGGTCGAGATGAGGACGCCGGTGGTCGGCGCGGTCAGGCCGTGGCCGGTGGTCTGGATCGCGTACTCGAGGCCGTGGGTCTCGGCGTGGTCGACGGCTTTCCGCACGTCGTCGGCGTTCTCCACGGCGAAGACCACCTGCGGCTCGTGCCGGAGCCCGGTCTGGAAGCCGCTGCGTTCGTCGTCGTAACCGATGTCGCCGGGATGGAAGATCTGCATGTCTTCAGCGTGGTTGAGCTGTGGCTATATGTCCAAGATCTAGTTGTGCTCGCCCCTATAATTGATGGTTATGGAGCTTCGGCAGCTGGAGTACTTCGTCGCGGTCGTCGAGGAAGCCTCGTTCACGCGCGCGGCCGAACGGGTGCACGTCGCGCAGCCCGGTGTCAGCGCGCAGATCCGGCGGCTGGAACGGGAGCTGGGCCACGACCTGCTGGACCGGTCGGGACGCACCGTCACGGTCACCGAGGTCGGCGCCGCGGTGCTGCCGCTGGCGCGAGCCGCGTTGCGGTCGGTGGAGTCGGCGAAGCGGACGGTCGAGGAGATGGCCGGGCTGGTGCGCGGTGTCGTGCGGGTCGGGATGGTCGTGTCGTGCGGGATCATGGACCTGCCGGAGCTGCTGTCGTCGTTCCACGCGCTGCACCCCGGCGTGGAGATCACGTTGGCGGAGGCCAACTCCGATGCGCTGATCTCGTCCCTTGTGGACGGTTCGCTGGACTTCGCCCTGATCGGGTACGCCGGTGATGCGCCGACGGGACTGTCGGTGCGGGTCCTGGCCGACGAACCGCTCGTGGCCGCGGTCGCTCCCGGTGATCCTTGGCACGGAAGGGAATCCGTTCCGCTGGACGAGCTGCTGGAGCGCGGGCTGATCAGCCTGCCGCCGGGCACCGGGTTGCGCGGCGCGTTGGAAGAGGCCTGTGGTGCCCGCCGCCCGCGCATCGCGTTCGAGGCGTCCGCACCAGCGATGGTGATCACGCTGGCGCAACGCGGGCTCGGACCGGCGATCCTGGCGTCGTCGATGACCGAAGGCCTGCACGCCGTGCGGATCACCGACCCGTCACCGCGCGGCCGGCTCGCCTTCGCGTGGCGCACGGAAGGCCCGCACAGCCCCGCCGCGCGAGCGCTGATCCGGCTGTGTTCGATGGCCGCTCCTCCGGAGACGGCGGCGAGTTCGCCTTGAAGTCGGTCATCCGGCCGAATCGCTCGCGCCGAATTGGGCTTCGCCGAATTCGGCGCGAGCGGTTGACCGGATGACCGACGCGAACTCGCGGAAATACAGGTGACAGCGGACTAGGCCCCTGTCACGATCATCGGCATGTTCCTGACGGCTGAGCACAACACGTTCGCAGGTGTTCCTGCGGGCGCGCTCGCCGTTGCCTCGGCACAGCTGGCCGGCGCCCGACTCTGACCCTTCTCCAGTCCGCTCCTTCAGGACCACTGGAGGAGGGTTGTAGCGGTCCACAGGTTCTGAACTCCGCCAGCCACGAGGACGAAGGAAATGAAGCAGGAGTTCGTGCGCGCCAAGCCGCACCTCAACATCGGCACCATGGGCCACGTCGACCACGGGAAGACGACCCTCACCGCGGCCATCACCAAGGTTCTGTCCGAAATGGACCCTTCGGGCACGACCTTCACGGCGTTCGACCGCATCGACCGCGCGCCGGAGGAGCTGGCCCGCGGCATCACGATCAACATCGCGCACGTCGAGTACGAGACGCCGACGCGTCACTACGCGCACGTCGACATGCCCGGCCACGCCGACTACGTGAAGAACATGATCACGGGTGCGGCGCAGCTGGACGGCGCGATCCTCGTGGTGTCCGCGGAGGACGGCACGATGCCGCAAACGCGTGAGCACGTCGTGCTGGCGCATCGGGTGGGCGTGCCGCACGTGGTGGTGGCGCTGAACAAGGCCGACGCGGTGAGCGACCCGGAGCTGCTCGACCTGGTGGAGCTGGAGATCCGCGACCTGCTCTCCCAGTACGGCTTCGACGGCGATGCCACACCGGTCGTGCGGGTGTCCGGCCTGCGCGCGTTGCAGGGCGACCCGGTGTGGGTGAAGTCCGTGGTCTCGTTGCTGGAGGCCGTGGACGAGCACATCCCGGTGCCGGAGCGGGACGTCACCGGACCGTTCCTGATGCCGATCGAGAACGTCCTGACCATCACCGGTCGCGGCACGGTCGTGACCGGTGCGGTGGAACGCGGCGTGCTCGGCGTCGGCGACGCGGTCGAGGTGCTCGGTCTCGGCGCGGCCGTGTCGAGTGTCGCCACGGGCATCGAGACGTTCGGCAAGCCCATGCGGCAGGCCCAGGCGGGAGACAACGCCGCGGTGCTGCTGCGGGGCGTGAAGCGCGGCGAGGTCCGGCGCGGCCAGGTCCTGGCCCTGCCGGGCAGCGTGGCGCCGCACACCCGGTTCCGCGCGTCGGTGTACCTGCTGTCCCACGCGGAGGGCGGCCGGCACACCGGTATCACGTCGAACTACCGCCCGCAGTTCCACTTCCGCACCGGCGACGTCGTCGGCGTGGTGGAGCTCGACAGGACGCTGGCCCTGCCAGGTGACACCGTCGAGGTCACGGTGGAGCTGGGCAAGGCGGTGGCGATGGACACCGGGCTGGGCTTCGCGATTCGCGAGGGCGGCAAGACCGTGGGTGCCGGCACGGTCGGCGAGATCCTCGCCTAGGCGGCGGTTGACGGCCCGAGAAGGTGGTCGCGCTGCCTGAAGAGGCGCGGCGGAGCAGACTCCGGGGATGAACCGAGCCCTGGAGCTGTTCCGCCGCGCTGCTCAGACCGACGACGCCGCCGCGATGCGCGAGGGCGTCGAGCTCCTGTTCGGTCAGCTCGACGCGCAGTCCGAGTACGAGCTGCGGTCACCTGACTACGTGATGGAGATGCCGCAGTCCGGCGAACGCGTCCGGGGGCGGGACAACATGCTCGCCATGCAGAGCAGCTTCCCGAAACCGCCGGCCATCACGCTCAGGCGGGTGGTGGGCTCCGGCCGGTTCTGGGTCGTCGAGGGCATCAACGACTACGGCGACGAGATCTGGCACGTCATCGTCGTGTGGGAGCTCGACGTCGACGGGCGGATCCTGCGCGACACCCGGTACTACTCGCAGAAGTTCGACGCGCCCGAATGGCGTTCGCAGTGGGTCGAGCTAGCCTGACTCGTCGCTCACCGAGTGCGCCGCGCCCACCGGCTTCGACTCGGACGATCCGCGCTCACGCAGGTAGACGCTGAGAATCGCTATCGACGCGATCGCGAGGAACTCGGACTGCCAGTTCTCCACGACGTCGACCAGGAAGTCGGCGGAGAACAGGTACGAGCCAAGGGTCTCCAGGGGTTGACCCAGCGCAGCCTGACGCTCGTTGTAGTCGGCGTGCCCGGCGAAGAACTGGCCTACCAGCGCCGCGAGGAACAAACCGGCGAAAACGAGCGTCAGGCTGTGCTCGCGCAGGAATCTCCTCATAGGACCGGGTGCCCTGCGCTCCCGCCGTCAAACATCGAGCAGCGGCGTGACCTCCTTGGCCCAGAACTCGAAGAACTCCTGCTGGTTCTTGCCGATCTGCTGCACGTAGACCTCGTCGAACCCGGCGTCGGCGAACTCCTTGATCTTCTCTGCGTACCGCTGGGGATCCGGTCCGCACGGGATCGACGAACCGATCATCTCCGGCGTGACGAGCTCCGAGGCCTGCTCGAAGTGCTTCGGCGTCGGCAGCACCTGGGCCAGCTCACCGGGCAGGCCGTCGTTGGGCCACAAGCGGTGCGCGGTGGCGACAGCGTCCTCTTCGGCCTCGCCGTAGCAGACCTTGAGCCCGCTCTGCGCCGGTCCGCGACCGCCCTCGGCGCGGTACTTCTTCACCAGGTCGCCGGCCGGGCCGACGCAGACGTAGCCGTCACCGCAGCGGGCCGCGAGCTCGACCGCCTTCGGGCCGAACGCGGACACGTAGATCGGCACCGGGCGTTCGGGCGCGGTGTAGACGCGCGCGTTCTCCACGGTGTAATGCTTGCCGTGGTGGGTGACCTCGTCGCCCTGGTGCAGCGTGCGAATGAGGCCGATCGCCTCCTCCAGCATCTCCAGCCGCACGTCCGCGGACGGCCAGTGGTCGCCCAGCACGTGCTCGTTCAACGCCTCACCGCTGCCCACGCCGAGCGTGAAACGGCCCTCGGTCTGCACCGCCGCGGTGGCCGCGGCCTGAGCGATGACCGCCGGGTGGATGCGGACGGTCGGGCACGTCACGGCCGTCGTGATGGGCAGCGACACCGCCTCGGACAACGCGCCGATCGTGCCCCACACGAACGGCGACTGGCCCTGCTCGTCGTTCCACGGGTGGTAGTGGTCGGAGATCCACAACGCCTCGAAGCCGTGCTCTTCGGCCATCTTCGCGTGCCGGACCAGCTCACGAGGTCCGTGTTCTTCCGAGGAAAGGAAATAGCCCAGCTTCACGGCAGGAACTCCTGAATCTTGGTCTGCAGGCCGCGGCGCAGCACCTCCCAGGCATCGGGATCGCCGCGCAGCACCGCCTCGGTCATGTCCTTGATCTGGTCGAACGTCGCGTGCGGCGGGATCGGCGGCACGTTCGGGTCGCAGCGCACGTCGAGCACGGTCGAGCCCTCGAACGCGAGCGCCGTCTCCCACGCCGTGCCGAGCTGGTTCGGGTCGTTGACCTCGATGCCCTGCAAGCCGATCGAACGCGCGTAGGCCGCGTACGACACGTCCGGGAGCGACTGCGACTCATCGAACTTCGGCGCGCCACCCATCGCGCGCAGCTCCCACGTGACCTGGTTGAGGTCGTTGTTGTGGAACACGCACACGACGCACCGGATGCCGTAACGGCGCAGCGTCAACAACTCCGCCATGCCGTTCATCTGCATCGCGCCGTCACCGACCAACGCGATCAGCGGCCGGTTCGGTTGGGCGAACGCGGCGCCCAGCGCGTACGGGACAGCGCAGCCCATCGTGGCCAACGTGCCGGACAACGACGACCGCACGCCCTCCTTGATCCGCAGCAGCCGGGCGTACCAGTTGGTCGCGGAACCGGAGTCGGCGGTGACGATCGCGTTGGCGGGCAGGCGTTTCGACAGCTCGGAGACGATCCGCATCGGGTTGACCGGGTCGGCGGGCACCTGCGCCTGCCGTTCCACGACCTCCCACCAGCGCTCGACGTTCGACTCGATCGTGTTGCGCCACGAACGGTCGGTCTTGCGCTCCAGCAACGGGATCAGCGAGCGCAACGTCTCCCGCGCGTCGCCGACGAGGTTGACCTCGGTCGGGTAGCGCATGCCGATCGCCCGGCCGTCGACGTCGATCTGCACACCGCGCGCCTTGCCGTACTGGGGAAGGAACTGCGAGTACGGGAAGTTCGAGCCGACGATCAGCAGCCGGTCGCAGTCGCGCATCAGCTCGTACGACGGCCTGGTGCCGAGCAACCCGATCGAGCCCGTCACGTACGGCAGGTCGTCGGGCAGCACGTCCTTGCCCAGCAACGCCTTCGCGACGCCGGCGCCGAGCAGGTCCGCCACCTCGCGCACCTCGGCGGCCGCCCCGCGAGCGCCCTGGCCGATCAGGATCGCGACCTTCTCACCGGTGTTCAGCACGTCGGCCGCACGCCGCACCTCGTCGTTCGCCGGCACGACGCACGACGACGGCCGGGACGGCGGGCTCGACGGGATGTACTTGAACTCGTGCTTGGGCGGCTCGTACTCCTGCTCCTGCACGTCGTTCGGGATGATCACCACGGCCGGTGCGCGGTCGGCCTGGGCCGTGCGCATCGCCCGGTCCAGCGCGTTGGGCAGCTGTTCCGGCACCGTCACGTCGACGAGGTACGAGGCGACGTCGCGGAACAGCGAGTGGAGGTCGACCTCCTGCTGGTAGCTGCCGCCCTGCGCGGTGCGGGCGGTCTGGCCGACGATCGCGACGACCGGCACGTGGTCGAGCTTCGCGTCGTACAGGCCGTTGAGCAGGTGGATCGCGCCGGGCCCCGACGTCGCGAGGCACACGCCGACGTCGCCGCTGAACTTGGCGTAGCCGACTGCGGCGAACGCGGCCATCTCCTCGTGGCGGGTCTGGATGAACCTCGGATCGTTGTCCGCCTTGCCGAACGCCGCCACGATTCCGTTGATGCCGTCACCGGGATACGCGAACACCTGCTCGACTCCCCAGTCGCGCAGGCGTTGCACGATGAAGTCCCCCACGGTCATGAGTGGCTTCCTTCCAACACGTAGACCGTGTACGCGGTGCGGATGATGGGCTGAGCGACGTTGCGGACCCGGACCCCGCCGGGCGTCATGCCCTGCTCGGTGCCGAAGTGCGCGTGGCCGTGCACCGCGAGATGCGTGCCGGTCGCGTCGATCGCCTCGCCGAGCAGGTAGGAGCCGAGGAACGGGTAGATCTCCGGCGGCTCACCGCGCAACGTGTCCGGCACGGGCGCGTAGTGCGTCAGCGCGACCTTGATGTCGGTGTCCAGTTCGGACAGTGCGCCTTCGAGGTTCTCCGCGATGTCACAGGTGTGCTGGATGAACGCCTTCATCTCGCGCTCGCCGAACGCGCTCCCGCACTTGCCCGCGAACCCTCCGCCGAAGCCCTTCACGCCCGCGACACCGATCGAGCAGCCGTTCACGCGGTGGGTGAACGTCGTGCCCTCCAGCACGTGGATGCCCTTGTCCTCCAAGGTCTTCGTGACCTCGAGCGGCTTGTCGTCGTGGTGGTCGTGGTTGCCGAGCACGGCGACGACCGGCACCGGCAGGTCCGCGAACTCGTCCGCGACCACCTGCGCCTCGCTCACCGTGCCGTGCCGGGTGAGATCACCGGCCAGCAACAGGATGTCGGCGTGCTCGCCGACCTTCTCCAGCGCGGGCCGCAGCCGGCCTCGCATGTCCTCGCCGAGGTGCACGTCCCCGACAGCGGCGACCCGGATCATCGGAGGTCCTCCTCACCGTCCGGCTCACCGGCCGGGGTCACCCGGACGTCGTTGAAGATCGTGAGTTCTGGCGCGGCCTCGTGCAGCACCTCTTCCAGCGCGGCCCGGCGGTCGGCGCACGCCACGTCGCCGGACAGCATCACGTGATCACCCCGAACCGTGATCCGCACGCCGAGCTCGGCCGTTCTGGGATCCTCCGCCACCGCCCTACGCAGATTTGCCGCCAGGTACTGCTCGGAACTCATGGCCCCTCCCGATGATGTCCAGGCGTTCGATGAGCACCAGGAACGCTTCGGCGTACGGCGAGTGCTTGGTCTCCTCGCGCACCTGCTCCCAGTCGATCTGTTCTCTCAGCGCGCGGGCGAACGGCAGCAGCTCGCTGAAGTCGCAGCGGTGCCCGTCCAGCACGAGCAACTTGCTGCTCAGCACGAACGTCGCGGGCATCACCGGCAACATCACGGAACCGACCGGCATCTCCTCGGCCATCGCGAGGGTCTCGTCGGTGACGGGCCGCTCGTTCGGCCGGAACAGCAGGTCCACCAACGAATCACCGTCGTAGACCTTGAGCAGCCAGTCCTCAGGAGGCTCCGCAGCACGCAACCCGCGCTGCACCAGCACCCGCACGGCCTCGGCGGCGTCCTGCTCGCGCACCAGGAGGTCGACGTCGTGCTCGCTCGCCGGACCACCACGCGCGTAGCCGGCGCACCCGCCCGTGAGGGCGAACGGGATCTCCGCGCTGCGCAGGGCGTTGGCGACTTTGGTCAACGTCCGCAGCAGTTCGTCCTGCACGTCGCTCATGCAGTCCCGGTTACCCGGCCTGTCGCGGAGTGAACCTCAGGCGCAACGCGAACCGGACTTCACACGTCAAAGAGACAGCCGACCAAAGGAGCGCAGATGGTGATTTTCGGCTGGCGAACCACGATCGAGCAGCTGAGGATGCTGACGCTGGTGTGCGGGCACTGCCACCACCAGGCCGCGCACAACCTCTTCCGTCGCTACACGAAGCCGACGATCTTCTTCATCCCGCTGTTCACCATCAGCAGCAGGTACGGCCTGCAGTGCACGTTCTGCGGTGTCTCCTACGACATCAGCAAGATGCACGCGCATCAGCTCGTCGGCTGACGGCAGGCCTCACATCCGGGCGCGTCCTCGTCGGTGGTGACGCGCCCGCACTCCGGGCAGATCAGCTCGAGAAGGCAGGCCGGTTCAGCTTCAGGGACACGACCGAGGTCCACAGCCAGCCGATCGTCGCCACGACGTAGAGCAGCACGGTGCCCGAAGGGTTGCCCAGGAACGCCATCGGCACCATCAGGAGCACGCCCGTCAGGCCGCTCATCACCGCCAGCCATCCTCCGAGCCTACGCGCGAACACGAAGCACGCGCCGATCCAGCCGATCATGGCCAGGCCGAACGCCACCGCGTGCAGCGCGCCGTGCCACGACATCGACGCCGGCGGGCCCTCCGGTGCTCCCGCGGGGAAGCCCAGGCCCGGGTCGGCGACGAACACGCCGCCGAGGATCATCCCCACACCCATGAGCCCGATCAGGCGCGCGCCCCACTTCGTGTGCTTCGCCATGCCCGTGGCGGCGATGACGAACAGGGCACCGCTCACGATGAAGTTGGCGATCTGGATCCAGCCCAGCGAGCCGAGGCTGAGCATGCTGAACGGGTGCCGCGACGGGTCGAAGCCCTCGCGGGTGAAGGCCTGGGCGTAGCCGGTGACGAGGTAGAGCGGGCCGGCGACGACGCCGCACGCGATGCGGGACATGGGTTCCTCCTGAGGTTGTGGCGAGAACGGAACCACCGACAAGTTTTTTTGTCAAGACTAGAGAGACTGTCTTGACGAATGGAATCGTCGGCGGCAGGATGGGACCATCCACGAACCAGACAGGAGCGAGCTGATGGGCCACGCGTTCGAGAGCACAGACGACATCGAGGTGCCGGCCTCGGTCGAGGACGTCTGGACGGCCATCGCGACGGGGCCGGGCATCGACTCGTGGTTCATGGGCCGCAACGAGGTCGCGAACGGCCAGGTCAAGATGGCGTTCGGCGGGTACCAGCCGACGAGCGAGATCACCGCGTCCGAACCGCCGCACCGCTTCGCCTACAACAGCGGTGAGGCGCCCGACGGCAGGTTCATCGCCTACGAGTTCCTCGTCGAGGGCCGCGAGCACGGCAGCACCGTGCTGCGGATGGTCACGAGCGGCTTCCTGCCCGGCGACGACTGGGCCGACGAGTTCGAGGCCATGACGCTGGGCGGCGCGCTGTTCCGGAGCACGCTGAGCGAGTACCTGCACCACTTCGCCGGCCGCACGGCCCGTCCGCTGACGGTCTTCGGGCCGATGGTCAGCGACTGGGACGAGGCCTGGAAGAAGCTCGACGCGGCGCTGGCCGACAAGCTCCCGGACGCCGTCGAGTACCACCGCAACGCCCACACGCTCGGTCTGCGCACCGACAAGGGCATGTACCGCTTCATGCGCGGGTTCTTCGGCCCGTTCATCGCCGCGCACCACGTCTTCGAGGGCACCGAGTCCGAGCAGGACTGGCAGAGCTTCCTCGACACCACCCTGGGAGAGCAGAAATGACGCGCTTCACGACCTCGGCCGACGGCACGGAGATCGCCTACTCGGTCACCGGTTCAGGACCGGCGCTGGTCCTCGTGGACGGCGCGATGTGCCACCGGATGTTCGGCCCGTCGACCGAGCTGGCGTCCGTGCTGGACAAGAACTTCACCGTCTACACCTACGACCGGCGCGGCCGCGGCGAGACCGGCGACGGCGCCACGCCGTGGTCGCTCCAGAACGAGATCGACGACCTCGACGCGCTGGTGAAGGAGGCCGGCGGCAGCGCGTTCGTGTTCGGGCAGTCCTCCGGCGCGGTGCTGGCGCTGGAGGCGGCGACGAAGCTGCCGACCATCACCCGGCTCGCGCTCTACGAGCTGCCCATGGTCGTGGACGACACGTACACCCCGCGCCCAGCCGACGTCGTGGCCACGATGGACGGACTCATCGCGCGTGGCGAGCGTTCCGCCGCGGTGACGATGTTCATGAAGATGGTCGGCGTGCCCGGCATCGGTCTCGCGATCATGAAGCTGACCCCGGTGTGGAAGAAGCTCAAGCTGGTCGCGCACACCCTGCCGTGGGACCTGCGCCTCCTCGGCGACGACGGCCGCGGCGAGCCGTTGCCCGCGAACCGCTGGAACATCAAGGTGCCGACGCTCGTCATGAACGGCGGCAAGAGCCCCGAGTACCTGCGCAACACGATGAAGAACGTCGCGGAGGTCCTCGGGGACGTCGAGTACCAGGAGCTGCCGGGTCAGACGCACATGCTCAAGGCGTCGGCCGCGGCACCGGTGCTGGTGGAGTTCTTCTCGCGGGCCCAGCGCACCGCGGGTCCCATCGCGTAACCGGCCACGACGAACAGCCCGCCGACCGCGAGCCACCCGAGCGAGCCCCAGCCGAGGACGACGGTGGTGAGCAGCGCGGGGCCGACCATGCGCGCGACTGCCGTTCCGGTCGCGAAGAAGCCCTGGTACTGGCCCTGCCGGTCGGCGGGCGCGAGGGAGAAGCTGATCTCCCACGCCCCGGAGGCGAGCATCATCTCGCCGAGCACCTGCAACGCGGCGGCGACGATCAGCAACGCCGCGCCCTTCCACGCGCCGAGGCTGAACGCCGTCACCGCGAAGACCGCGCAGGACGCGAGCATGATCAGTCCGGCGTGCCGCACGAGCCTGGACGCGGAGCCGAGACCGTTGGCACGCTTGGCGATCCGGACCTGGAACAGCACGACGGCGGCCGTGTTGAGCACCAGCAGCGCGGCGGCGAGCCACGTCGGCGCCTCGGTCCGCTGCACGATCCACAGCGGGATGATCAGGCTCAGCAGCGGCATGTAGAGCAGCATCACGGCGTTGATCAACGTGATCAGGGCGTACGGGCGGTCCTTCAGCACGTCGAACTTGCCCTTGGCGCGGGTCATCACGGTCTCCGGCAGCGTGCTCAGGATCGCGGCCGCGGCGACGAAGCTGAGGGCGTCGAGCACGAACACGGCCGTGTAGGCGGTCTCGGTGCCGAGGTGCAGTGCGAACCCACCTGCCGCGGCGCCGATCGCGATGCCCGCGTTGGCCGTGGACTGGATGCGGGCGCGGGCTCGGGTGCGTTCCTCCGGCGTCGTGAGCCCGGCGAGGAGTGCCTGCCTGGAGGCCTGCAGCCCGCTCTGGAAGCTCGCGTACAGGCACATGACCAGCACGAACACCGCGAAGTGCCGGGTGAAGAGCAGGACCCCGATGCTCACCGCCGTCGCCGCGGCCAGCACGACGGCGGTGGTGCGCGGGCCGAGCCGGTCGGCGACGTGGCCGAGGGCGACGCCCGCGACGGCACCCACGCCCCACGCGAGGGTCAGCGCGAGGCCGACCCGTGCCGCGCTCAGGCCGACGATCTGGGTGAAGTACAACGCCGAAACGACGAGGAACCCGCCGTCACCGATGGAGTTCGTCAGCTGTGCGTACGCGAGTCGCCTGGTCATGACTCTGACCGTAAGGCGATTATTGGCCCTAGTCGTGGGACAAGACTGCGCCGCTTCTTTGGGCCAATTTGGTGCCGATCCACGACACGGCGTACGCCAGCGCGGCGATGATCACCGCGACGAACACGCAGCTCAGGAGAACCTCGCCGGACCCGTTCTGGCGCGGGTCGAGGAACGGGTACGGGTACCAATCGACGATCGGGCCCCTCACCAACGTGTACGTCAGGTAGGTAAGAGGGAAGGCCAACCAGGTCCACGCCCGTGTGGTGCGTTCCGGCGCGAGGAGCCACTCCACCACTACGAGAACCGGGACGACGACGTGCAGCACCCAGTTCGCGTAAGCAGGTGTCTGCACGTCGACCCCACGCAGCAGCAGCGCGTAGACGATGCCCGTTGTGGTCATGTAGAGCACGGCCGCGCCCCTGATCTGCGCCGACACCGGGCTGAACACTCCCAGCAGGGCCACCACGCCGGCGAAGACATTCGAGAGCACGGTGAAGTAGCTGAAGTGGTTGGCCGGGTTGAACCGGTCCCCCAGCGCCACGATCAGGTAGACCTCTGCCGAAAGAACCAGCAGGAACACGGCCATCCGCAGCAGCTTGATCACGCACGAATTAGAGCGCGGATTCGAGCACTGCGCTGGCCGTGGTGACCCGCCGCCGACGCGACGGCATCATCACCGTCGGGTGCGAGACGCTCCAGGCTGCGCTCCTGCAGATGAGCTCCTTGACCCGCACGGCCATCTTGCCGGTGAGAGCGGACGGCTTGGGCTGGTCGTCAGGGGTCACCCACTGCACCAGGGCGTCACTGCGGCCGAGGCTGATGCACTGCCCGCTGTACCCGATCTTGTTCTCCGGGACCTCGCGGCCCGTCAGGCGCGCGGCGATGGCGTCGGCTGCCAGGTGCGCCGTCGGAACGCCCGAGGCGCACGACATCCGCAACGGCTGACCGCTCCCACCGACGGCGAACGCGGCGTCGCCCACGGCGTACACGTCCGGGTGCGAGACGGACCGCATGGTCTCGTCCACCACGATCTGACCGGACGGCGAGACCTCCAGGGTCGTGGCGGCGGCGATCGGGTGGACCGCGAACCCCGCCGTCCACACCGTCACGTCGGCGTCGAGCGCGCCACCGTCGGTGTGGACGTGCACGGTGATGCCGAGCCGGTCGAACACGGTGCGCAGGTGCTGCCGGGCCTTCTCGCTCAGCCAGTCGCCGAGGTCGCCACGGGTGGCGAGCGAGACGTCGAGGTCCGGCCTGGCTTCGGCGATCTCGGTGGCCGCCTCGATGCCGGTGAGACCGCCACCGACGACGAGCACGGTCGCGCCGGCGCCGAGTTCCTCCAGCCGTGCGCGCAGCCGCAGTGCGGACTGCTTGCCCGCGATGTTGTGGGCGTGCTCGGGAACGTCCGCGGCGGTGCTGCCGAGGGCGTAGACGAGCGTGTCGTAGGCGATGTCGCCGTCGTCGGTGCTCACGATCTTGCGTTCGGCGTCGACGGCGGCGACCCGTGCCACGCGCACCCGCACGCCGGTATTCGCGAAGACGTCGGCCAGCTTGCGGACCTTCAGGTCCTGGCCGGTCGCGAGCTGGTGCAGGCGCACCCGCTCGACGAACTCCGCGTCGGCGTTGACGAGGGTGATCTCGGTGTCGGCGGGGTGCAGTCGCCTGGCGAGGCGGCCTGCCGCGTTGGCTCCGGCGTATCCGGCCCCGAGAACGACGATGCGGTGCTTCATGGTTTCGCTCCTGTCTGGCTGGTGTCGAAACCTGAACCGGACAGCGGCGCGAAACCTGACAGGAGCTGGCTGTGAGCTGGGTCACCAGTCCGCGGGGAGTGGTTCTCCGCGGTCGATCGTGGCCCACTGCCGCGTGGCGTGGTCGAGTTTGGCCGGGTTGGCCTGGGTGTGGACGGCCGTGATGCCGTCGGTGGTCACTTCGAGGGTGATGACGACGAAGACCCGCTCACCGACCACGAGCACCAGCGCGGGGACTCCGTTGACGATCTCGGCGAAGAACTCGAGACGGCCGCCGACCAGCCCCCGCTTGTCCTCGTCGGGGGTGAACAGGGTGCGCAGGAACCTCGCGATCTTCAGCGCACCAGTGATCGGCTTCGGCAGGCTGACGAACACGCCACCCGCGTCGCCCGCGCTGATCGCGTCGTCGGCGAGCAGCTTCACGAGCGAGTCGGTGTTGCCGCTGAGCGCCGCCGCGAGGAACTCCTCGACGATCTTGCGCGCACCGGCCGCGTCCACCTCCACGCGCGTGCGGCCGGTGGCGAGGTGCTGCTTGGCGCGCCGGTAGATCTGCTGGCAGTTCGCCTCGGTGAGGTCGAGGATCTCGGCGATCTCGCCGTGCGCGTAACCGAACGCTTCACGCAGCACGTACACGACTCGTTCGTTGGCCGAGAGCCGTTCCATCAGCGTGAGCATCGCGATCGAGACGGATTCGCGCTGCTCGACCGTCTCGGACGGCCCGAGCATGCGGTCACCCGCGAAGACGGGCTCCGGCAGCCACTGGCCCACGTAGGTCTCGCGCCTGGCCCGCGCCGACGTGAGCCGGTTGAGGCAGAGGTTGGTGAGCACCTTCGTCAGCCACGCCTCCGGCACCTCGACGACGTCGTGGTCGGCGGCCTGCCAGCGCAGGTACGTGTCCTGCACCGCGTCTTCCGCGTCGGCCGCCGAACCCAGCAGCCGGTACGCGATCGCCTCCAGCCGCGGCCTGGACTCCTCGAACAGGGCGAGCATGATCAGAGTCAATCACGGATGCATGCGCGCGCCCTTGAAGATTTTGTCGACGGCGTTCTTCTGCCCGTGCACCGCAATGCCGACGAGGTCCAGGTCCTGCGTGTGCACCTTGCGGACAGCAGCGCGGTTGTCGTCGTCGTTGCCGGTCGCGAACAGGTCGGCGGTGAAGATCGCCATAGGCTGGTTGCGGTTCAACGCGCGCTCGTGCGCCTTCTTGAGCAACGCCTGGCCACCCTGCAACACCACCACCGGCTGGCCGAACATCGGCAGGTAGTTCACGTCGTCGGCGTCGATGTACGGCTCGCCCCTGAGCTCGTCGGGCAGGCCGCTGACGAGGAAGGCGACGACGTTCAGCGCCTGCCAGCCGGCCAGGTCGTCCCGCAGCAACACAGCGATCTTGGTGTCGAACATGAGGTCCACGATCGCGGGCATCACACTCACGGGTCTTGTACGTTTTTGACATGAGCACGGCCGCCTGGCGACCGGCGGTGGAAGGCATCAGGGAGGTCTTCCACGCCTCCTTCACCACGCACGTCTACCCCACGCACACGCACGACGCGTGGACGTTGATGCTGCTCGACACGGGTGCCGTGCGCTACGAACTGGACCGTCACGAGCACGGCGCTCTCGTGCACGGCGTCACGCTGTTGCCGCCGCACGTGCCGCACGACGGACGGTCCGCGTACCCGACCGGCTTCCACAAGCGCGTGCTCTACCTCGACGACTCGGTGCTGCCGTCCGGTCTGATCGGCAAGGCCGTCGACACCCCGATGCTCGTCGACCCGCTGCTGCGTCAGCGCGTGCACCAGCTGCACCTGGCGCTGGACGAGCCGTTCGAGGCGTCGAGCCGGCTGGCGTTGATCACCGAACGCCTCACGCACCACTTCGCGGGCACCGAACCGGCCGTGCACGCGGATCCGACGCTCGCCGACCGGCTGCGGCAGCTGCTGGACGCGTCACTTCCGGGCGGGATCTCGCTGGCCGAGGCGTCCGACCTGCTGCAGACCAGCCAGACGCACCTGGTGCGGGCGTTCAGCAGGCAGTTCGGGTTGCCGCCGCACCGGTACCTGACCGGGCGCCGGGTGGATCTCGCCCGCGGGTACCTCGTGGAGGGACGGCCGGCGGCGGAAGCGGCGGTGCTGGCCGGGTTCCACGACCAGTCGCACCTCACGCGCCATTTTCGCCGTGTCCTGGGTACGAGTCCCGGACGGTTCGTACGCTGACGTCGTGCACGTCGGCATTCTCGGGCCCGTTGAGGCGCATTCCCCGGACGGCAAGGTCGCGGTGGGTGGGCCACGTCCGCGCACCCTGCTCGCGATGCTGGCGATGCGGGTGGGTGAGATCGTCCCGCTCGACCGGTTGATCGACGAACTCTACGGCGCCCAGCCGCCGTCCGACGCCGCGAACGCCTTGCAGGGCCAGGTCTCGCGGTTGCGCAGGGCGCTCGGACGGGCCGAGCTGATCGAGTTCCACCCCGCCGGGTACCGCCTGGCACTCGAACCGGACCAGGTCGACGCCTGCCGGTTCGCCACGCTCGTCACCGAAGGCCGGCAGGCCCTGGAGCAGGGTGACGCTCAGGCGGCGGAATCCCTTTTGTCCGAAGCACTTCAGCTCTGGCGGGGTCCGGCACTCGCCGACGTCGACGCCGCGGATCACGCGACCCGGCTCGAACAGCAGCGGTCCTCGGCGGTGAGCTCGCTGATCGCCGCGCGCCTGCGTCTCGGCAAGGCCGACGTGCAGGAGATCCAGGACCTGGTGCGGCAGAACCCTCTGGACGAACGCCTGCGCGGTTTTCTGATGCAGGCGCTGAACCAGCAGGGCCGGCAAGCCGAGGCGCTCCAGGCGTTCGAGGACGCGCGAGCGCTGCTGGCCGACGAGCTCGGCACCGACCCGTCATCCGAGCTGCGCGCCATCCACGTCCAGGTCCTGCGCGGCCAGTCCCAGCGGGAGCTCCCGGCGCAGCTCACCAGTTTCATTGGCAGACAAGAGGAACTGCGACGGATCGCCACGCTGACCGCCAGACTGGTCACGCTGACCGGCCCCGGCGGCGCGGGCAAGACCAGGCTCGCCCTGCAGAGCGCCGGCGCGGGCGCGATCTTCGTCGACCTGGCGCCCGTGAAGGACGTCGCGGCGGCCGCGTTGCAGGCGTTGGGGCTCAAGGAAACCGTGCTGTCACCGGAAGACCGGCTGACTCTGGCGTTGCGCGAGCGCGACACCGTGCTGATCCTGGACAACTGCGAACACGTGATCGTGCAGGCAGCCCAGCTGGCACAGCACCTGTTGAGCACGTGTCCCTCGTTGCGGATCCTGGCCACGAGCCGCGAACCGCTGGGCATCACGGGCGAGACGCTGTGCCCGGTGCCGCCGCTCGATCCCGAGCAGAGCGTGGCGCTGTTCGTCGACCGCGCACGGCTGGTGAACCCGGCGTTCGTGCGGGACCAGCACACCACCGACATCTGCCGGGAGCTGGACGGGCTCCCGCTCGCGATCGAACTCGCCGCCGCGCGCACGCGAGCGTTGACGACCGAGGAGATCGCGGACCGGCTGAACGACCGCTTCCGCCTGCTCACCAAGGGAAACCGCGCCGCCGCACCACGCCACCAGACGCTGCGCGCGGTCGTGGAGTGGAGCTGGGACCTGCTGTCCGAGGACGAACGCGACCTGGCCGCGTCGCTCGCCACCTTCAGCGGTGGCGCGACGCTGGAGGCCGTGGAGCAGGTGGGCCGGCACGACGTCGAGGTGCTGGACGCGTTGGTGGACAAGTCGTTGGTGGAGGCCGCGGACGGCCGCTACCGCATGCTGGAGACCATCCGCGAGTTCTGCTCGGAGCACAAACGCGTCGACGCGGAGCACGCCGCGTACTTCCTCGCCCTCGCCCGGCGCGCGGATCCCGAGCTGCGGCAACGCAACCAGGTGCGGTGGTTCGCCCGGCTGACCGCGGAGCACGCGAACTTCCTGCAGGCCGTCGAGTGGGCGACCGAGCACGATCCGGAGCTGGCGCTGCGGCTGGTCTCCGCACTGTCGTGGTACTGGTACCTGAAGGGCAGCCGCACGGAAGTTCGCGGCATGGCAGAGAAACTCGTCGCACGAGTACCGGAACAGTCCACAGAGGAGTACGCGATCCTGCTCTCCTTGGCCGCCCCGGAGCGCGTGCAGAGCAAGCTGGCGGAACTGCGCGGCCCGATCAAGCAACCGTTCGTGCTCATCGCGTGGGCCATGCTCGCCGGCCCTCCCGAGCCCGACGCACCGCGCACCGAGCTGCAGGACGAGGTGGAGCGCAGTGACGACCCGTGGATCAAGGGCCTGGTCGGTTTCAGCAACGCCTACCTCGGCTGGGCGACGGACGGCGACCGGGCGGCGGCGATCCAGCACTGCCGCTCGGCGCTCCGGTACTTCCAGGACCTGGGCGAACGCTGGGGCGCGGCGCAGATCCTGGACCTGCTGGCCACCCTCACCGAAGACCCGCACGAGGCTCTGGCGCTGACCGACGAGGCTCTGCTGGCCGTGGGTGAGCTGGGGGCCGTGGAGGAGCTCGCCGAGCTGCGCGGGCGACGGGCCGACCGGTTGCTCGACCTCGACCCCGACCAGGCCGAACGCGAGTACCTGCAGGCGTTGGACCTGGCGACGCGGGCGGGGCTGTCCGCGACGCGGGCGCTCGCGAACACCGGCCTGGCCAAGATCGCCCAGCGCAGGGGCGATCCGGCCAGGGCCGAACAGCTGCTGCGGGAGGCGCAACGCGAGCTCGGTTTCGGGTGGATGCACGCCGCGGCCAAGCAGCACGTCGAAGAGGCGCTCAGCGAACTGGCGCGTAGTCGGGAAGTTTGATCGCGGTCGCCGCCCGCATGTCCATCCGCGCGACCATCGGCATCTTCGGCAGCAACCCGAACATCCTGTCGCGCGCCCACATTCCGAGCCGGGTCGCCGGCGCGAGGAACATCCCCGGATTGCCCTGGGATCCGCGTGCGTACGGCCCGATCAGTGCTTCGTACCGGGCGAAGGCGTCACCTCCCGCCGCCATCTCACCCGCCAGCACGTAGGCCGAGACGACCGCGAGCCCGGTTCCCATGCCTCCCAGCGTGGAGCCGTACCCGGCGTCCCCGATCAACGTCACGCGTCCCGAGCTGACCGACGGCATCCGGACCTGGCTGATCGAGTCGAAGTAGACGCCCGGCGCGATGACCTCGAACGGCATGAGCTCCGGCGGCACCGAGGACTTGTACATCAGCCACCCCGGCGCGCTCACCACTCCCGGCGAGCACGTCAGGTCCCTGTCGTCACCGTCGGCGTCCCAGATCGCGAAGTAGTAGCCCTGGAACTTCGGCCGGTACGAGGGGAACACCAGCCGCCGCACCCCCGACCGCATCCCGTCCGCGCCGATCACGAAGTCGAACCGGCGGGACGGGCCACGCGCGAACGTCACGTCGACACCGCGGCCGTCGTCGTGCAGCGACGTGATCCAGTCGCCGAACACGTACTCCGCGTCCGCTGCACTGTGCTCGTGCAGCAGCCGTGACAGGTCGCCGCGGGGGATCTCGACCTCCCCGGCGGTGAACGACGCGGGCAGCCGTGCCCGTTCGCGTCCGTCGACACCGCGGAACACCATGTCCCGCGGTGAGGTCCGCGCGGCCAGCACCGCGTCGAGCACGCCCATCCGCCGCAGCACGGACAGGTGCACTTCGCCGCGGAAGTCCACGGCCTGACCACCGCTGCGCAACGACGGCGCCCGCTCCACGACCGTTGGCGAGAAGCCGAAGCGCGACAACCAGAAGGCCAGCGCGGGCCCGGCGATGCCCGCTCCCGAGATCAAAACGTCCATGACGGGAAGGGAACGCCGGGCCGCTGACCGAACGCCTACGGTTCGCTGATGATCTTCAAGATCTGCGAGACCTGGCCCTGCCGGGTGCTGACGACCCGCTCCGCGTAGGCCGCGGTCTCCGGGTTCTGGCCGTCCTTCTTCGCCGCGAGCGCCATCTCCACCGCCGCACCCTGGTGCCCGGCCATCAGGTTGAGGAACGTCAGGTCGAACTCGGCGCCGTTCTTCTCTTTCGTGCCGTCGATGACCTTGTCGTCGAGCAACGGCTGGCCGCCGTGCGCGGCGTGCAGGTCCGCACCGCCGCTCTCAGACTTGCCCCACAGCTTCAACCAGGACTTCAGCGTGGCGAGTTCCTCCCGCTGGGTCGTGTTGATCGCACCCGCGAGGTTCTTCGCCTCCTGCCTGGTGGCCTTCGCCAGCGCCACCTGGGAGAGGCTGATGCCGAGCTGCAGGTGGTCCACCATCATCTGCACGAACGTCACGTCCGCGTCGTTGAACCTCGCGCTGGCGGCGGGAACGGGTGGTGCGGCGGTGCTGGCACCGTGCCCGTGGGCTCCTTGGCCCTCCGGCACGATCGCCTCTCCGCCGCACCCCGCCAGCGCCAGGACCGCGGCCGCAATCGCGATCACCGAGCGCCTCATCGGATCAGATCCGCTCCCACAACGCGGCCACGTTCGGCGGCTCCCAGCCGACGAGTGACGTGTGCGCCTGACGGCAGCGGTAGGACACACCGTCGTAGGTGACCGTCGCACCGGTCGCGTACGCGGTGTTCGGCGCCCACGTGCCACCAACGGGAGGTTGGTTCGTCGTGGTCGTGGTCGTGGTCGTCGGAGGAGGAGTGGTCGTCGTGGTGGTGGGAGGGTTCGTCGGGCCGCCACCGATGTTGATGTCGATGCACGAGTAGAACGCGTTCACCGTGTCGCCGATGTTCCACACGGCGCGCAGCTTCTGGCGACCGGTGAACCCGCCCAGGTTGATCGAGTGGGAGGTCGGGTTGTTCGGCTGCTGGTTGTTGCCGGCGACGAAGCCGACGCGCGTGTTGCCGATGAAGTACTCGTAGTCGCGCGTGGCGTGCCGGGCGGTGAAGGTCCAGGTCACCGTCATGGTGCTGCCGACGTTGGTGACCTTCCAGCCCTTGTTGTCGTCGTTGAGCACCTCGAAGTCCTGGCGGGTGCCACCACTGCAGGTCGTTTGACCCTTGGGACCTTCCGCACTCTGCGGTTCGTAACGGGGACCGGTGGGGCCGCAGTCGAGGACGCCTGCCGCACACTGCGCGGCACGACTGGCCGGCGACGACACGTAACCGTGCGCGCTGGCCGAACCGACCGGCGTGATGAGCACGAGTGCTGGGATCGCGGCCGTGACCAGCGCCGCTTTTCGGGTGAGTTTCATCGTCCGAACTCCTTGGATCGTTCCCAGGCGGGGTGAGCCCCGTGCAGGGGTGGGAACCGGGAGCGCTCTGGATCGCTCGCCGATCAAGTTTCGGTGTGGTCTAGACCATAAACCTGAGTTCGGAAAGCGGTCAAGCAGTCACGGACCGTGGACCGGAAATCGGTGTCCGTCAACAAGTCCACGCACACGAGGTGGTCCTGTTCGCACCGGACCACCCGGCCGCAGTGGTACTGGGTGCAAACCACGACCAGGCCGGGTAACCCGTGCCATGCGCGATTTCGATGAGCCCACCAGGGCGACCGGGCCCGGCGTCGTCGTCGACGGACCCGCCGGATCCCCCACGGTCCTCGTGATCGATCCAGCCGGTGAGGCCGTGCACGACGAGATTCCGGCGACCTGGCGCGAGCTGACGGACCGGATGCGAATCGTGTGGCTGCGCGTGCCTGCCGCACCCGGCTGGCAGTCCACTGTGGACACCGTGCTGACCAGGCACCGGAACGAGACCCAGCCGGTGCTCGACGTGGTCTCGAGCGGCCCGATCGCGGCCGACGTGATCGACCTCGTGCGCCGCCACGAGGACCTGGTCCGCTCGGTCCTGCTGGTCGACCCGGAGGTCGACGTCGACGAACCGTTCGCACGGGTCGTCGCCCGCAGCCACGACACGCCGGACGACCGCGTCCCGGCGCCGCTGCCGCTCGGCCACCCCGAGGTGGTGTTCAGCGTCGTGAAGGCCCTCGACGAACTGAGCTGAACCGGACACATCGGCCACCCGTATGCCTCGTCAGGGAACCGTGACGGGAGGCTTCATGCGTGCGCGTCTGCTCGTAATCGTGCTGGGACTACTGGCGCTCGTCGGCTGTTCGACAGTCGGCGGCAGCGGCGGCTCGAACGAGCCGGCCGCCAACGAAGCGGACGCGAAGTTCTCGTTGCAGATGATCCCTCACCACCGGCAGACGATCGACATCGCCAAGGTCGCGATGGAGAGGTCCAAGGACCAGTTCGTCGTCGACATCGCCGACAAGATCGCCACCGCCGAGGCGGGCGAGATCGAACAGATGGCCACCTACCTGCGCAGCTGGAACATCCAGGTGCCCGGCGAGGACGCGAACGCCACGCACAAGATGGCGGGCATGATGACCGCCAAGGACGTGGAGGGCATCAAGGCCGCCCAGGGCAAGCAGTTCGACGAGCTGTTCCTCGCCGCCCTCTCGCGGCACCTGCGCAGCGGTGTCGACATGGCCAAGAAGGCCCAGGCCGAGGGCGTGCACGTGGGCTCGAAGGCGCTCGCCGGGAAGATCGTCGTGTCGCAGTCAGAGGTCATCGACCAGATCGCGGCCAAGAAGAAGGCCTGACCCCCAGCTCGATGAACGGCGCCTTCATCCACGTGACGTGGATGAAGGCGCCGTTCATCCATATCGGAGGCCTCGCGGGGCCGGGAAATGAGCGGCACCGCTCACCCCGCCTGAATACGCTCGCCGCATGTACCCACAGGTGGAGCCCTACGACCAGGGCATGCTCGACGTAGGCGACGGCCAGCTCATCCACTGGGAAGTCAGCGGCAACCCCGACGGCAAACCCGCCTGCGTCTTCCACGGCGGCCCCGGATCCGGCTCGAACCCGCGATGGCGCGAGGACTTCGACCCCGACCACTGGAAACTCGTGTTGTGGGACCAACGCGGGGCGGGCAGGAGCACCCCGCCCGTCAGCGACCCGGCCACGAGCACGGAGCACAACACCACCCAGCACCTGATCGACGACGCGGAGAAGCTCCGCGAGCACCTCGGCATCGACAAGTGGCTGCTGATCGGCGGGTCCTGGGGCTCGACCCTGATCCTCGCCTACGCGATCCAGCACCCCGACCGGGTCAGCGAGATCATCATCCCCGCCGTCACCACCTCCCGCCCGGAAGAGCACGCGTGGATCACCCGCGGCCTGGGCCTGTTCTACCCGGACTACTTCGACGCGTTCCGCGACGGCGTTCCCGAGGAAGACCGCGACGGCAATCTCGCCCTGGCTTACAACAAACTGCTCAACTCACCGGACCCCGCCGTCCGTGAGAAAGCGGCGTGGGACTGGAGCAAGTGGGACCTGTCCACGATCACCGGTGGCGACAACAACTTCGAGGGCACCCGGTACGAGGATCCGGTGATGCGCTACCAACTGGCGCGGACCGTCACGCACTACTGGGGCAACGAGGCGTTCCTCGAACCGAACTACATCTTCGACAACCTCGACAAGCTCAAGGGCATCCCCGCCGTGCTGATCCACGGCCGCAACGACTTCGGCGGACCGCTGTACACGGCGTGGGAGGTCGCGAAGAGGTGGCCGGACGCCGAGCTCGTCATTCTGAACGACGCCGGCCACGTCATCATGGAGGGCAACAGCCTGGACAAGGCCATCTCTGCCGCCGTTGAGAAGTTCCGCTAAGGGGCAACGGGTCCGGGCCGGTAGTGCAGATCCTCACCGGCCCACCTGATCCGGTCGTGGAACCCGAACCCGGGCGCCGCAACGAAGTTCGCCGCGTCGTCCACCGATCCCGAACCGTCGTACCTGGCGCGCAACGGATACGGGAACACCGGACGCGTGCGGACGACGTTGCCCGCCTGGTCCCGGCCGGACGCGATGACCCGGAACGGCGCCCTGCCGCCCTCGACCCACGACACGAGCTCGCGGAACGGGTCGAACTCCGTCAGGGTGTCGCCGCCGGCGCAGTGCCACATCGACGGCACGACGAAGAGCCTGGCCCAGTCCGGCGTCCTGCCGCCGGTGAGGCGCTGCCAGTAGTCGAGCGTGCCCTCGAACGGGATGCCCTGGTCACCGGCGCCGTGCCAGATGATGAGCTTGCCGCCGGAACGCCGGAACTCGCGCAGGTCCAGCGACAACGCGTTCGCCTTCACGGTTTCCGGCACCAGCCGCCGGAACTCGCGCACCGTGAACTCGAACGTCGCGAGCGACGAGTGCGGCTGCCCGATCGGGTAGACGAGGTGCTTCAACGCGTTGTCCGCGAGCCCGGCCGCGATCGCCTGGCCGAACTCCGGCGTCGGGTTGAGCCAGAACGTCCACGAGATCTCGGAACCGTAGGCCTGGCCGCCGGGATACAGCCGCGTGCCCCGGTCGGACGGCCCGGCGTAGAGCCGCCGGACGCGGGCGATCTCGTCATCGGTCAGCTGGCCCGCGAGCGTTGCGGGATCGAACTTGCACAGGCGCGGGTCGTCGATCTGCCCGTCCACCAACCCGTCGAGCCCGTCGCAGGCCTGCATCACCGCGCCGTGCAACAGGAAGATCTTGTCGTTCGGGATGGCGTTGCGCGCGATCCACGCCTGGTAGCCGATCAGCGCGGTGTAGTAGGCAGCGGGCGCCGCCGCGATGATGCCGTCGAAGTCGTGCGGATACCGCTGGGCCAGCAGCAGTGCCTCGCGGCCGCCGTTGGAACAGCCGCTGAAGTACGACGTCTTGGGCGCCTTGCCGTAGAAGACGGAGATGATGTGCTTGGAGACCTTCGACAACGCGTGTGGTGCGCGAAAGAAGAGGTCGTCGCGGGCCTTCTGGTTGTTCGCGGCCCAGGTCGTGTCGAACCCGTTCTCCAGCGAGACCTGGTGCCCGTCGTCGGTCGCGGCCACCGCCGCGTCACCGAAGGAGGGCCCGCAGCCCTGCGGGAAGTCCGGATCGTCGATGATCCCGCAGAATCCGCCACAGCCGTACTGGAGGTAGCGGCCCTGGTAGGTGCGGGTCGGCAGCTTCAGCTGGAACCCGATGTTCGGTTCGATCGTGCCGCGCACGTCGCAGAACTCCGTGGCACCGGAGACGACCGCCGCCGACCTGACCTGCGTGCGGGCGGCCGGAACGTCGAACGAGCGCACCAGATCGGCGCACGAACGCACCGGCCTGGGTCTGGATTCGCTTGCGACAGCAGGACCAATCCCCGCCCCGACCGTCGCGAGCACGACGAACGAGACCAGCAACTTGCGGAGCATGTGGCGTCCTTCCCCCTGTAGTCGGACGTACAGGGGGAGTCTTCCAGCTAACCGACGTGCACGCGTGGGCGCCGAGACGGATCCGCCTCGGCCGAGCGGATGATTTCGCGTACGACCGGAGGAGTATCGCCGCGGCCGAGGATCAGGTAGCGGAAGAGGTGGCCCAGCGGGTTTCCTTCCGACCACTCGAAGTGCGCGTGCGGGATCACGCCGGTGGAGTCGCGCAACGCCAGCAGGATCGCCGCGATCGCGTTCGGTGCGGCAGGAGCGGAAGCGCGCAGGACGCGGTGCCCGTCGACCTCGACACCCCGCACGCACAGCACGTGGCTGAACGACGACGGGTCGACGATGTCGATCTCCAGGAAGAGGACGTCCGCGGTGCCGGGCACCGGGTTGATGCCGCGCTGCTCGAACTCCTTCTCGTCGTACTCGTCCTTGTCACCGGCCTGGCGGCGGTTCGCGATCAGCGTGATCCGGTTGTCGTAGGAGATGGTGTCGGTGATGAACTTCCGCGCGGTCTCGTCGAACTTGATCTTGTCGACGCGCAGTTCGGTGGTGCGCGAGATGCGGGAGATCAACGAGATCACCACGATGCCGATGATGAAGCCGAAGGAGATCGTGATGCCGTCCGGCTTCTCGATCACGTTCTCCACCAGCGCGTACACCAGCACCAGCGTCAGCACGATGAAGCCGATCGTCGCGCCGCGCTGCTTCTTGCGCCACGCGGACACCGTCACCGCGAACGACCCGGAGACCATCATCGCGAGGATTCCGGTGGCGTACGCGCCGGCCTGCGCGTTGACGTCGGCCTTGAAGATGATCGTGATGATGATGCAGATGACCGTGTAGACGATCACCACGGGACGGACCGCGCGACCCCATTCCGGTGCCATGCCGTAGGACGGCAGGTACCGCGGCACGATGTTGATCAGGCCCGCCATCGCCGACGCACCCGCGAACCACAGGATCAGGATGCTGCTGATGTCGTAGACCGTGCCGAACACCTCACCGAGCAGCTCGTGCGCGAGGTAGGCGAGCGCACGACCGTTCGCGGGGCCACCCGGCGCGAACTTGTCCTGCGGCACCAGCACGGTGGTGATGAACGACGTCGCGATCAGGTACACCGACATGATCAGCGCGGCGGTGGTGAGCAGCTTGCGGGTGTTGCGCACCCGGCTCTCCATCCGCTCCTGGGCGGTCTTCCCGTCCGCGGCGACCAGCGGCATCATGCTGACGCCGGTCTCGAAGCCGGACAAACCGAGCACCAGCAGCGGGAACGCCAGAATCGCCGGGCCGATCACCCCGAAGACGCCGTTGCCGTGCGCTCCCAGCGCGGCGATCCAGCGGTCGAGAGCGTCCGGCGTCGCGAAGACGTCCACCATGCCCACCACGGCCACGACGGCGTTCAGGGCCAGGAACACCGCGACCAGCGGGATCGCGACGCCCACGGCCTCGCTGAAGCCCAGCAGGAACACGCCGCCGAGGATCAGCAGCAGCACGATCGTCAACGCCATCTCGTACCCGTGCAGCGACTGGGGCACGTACGGGTTCTCCAGCGCGTGCACCGAGGCGTCGGCGGCGGAAAGGGTGATCGTGATGATCCACGACGTCGCGACGAACCCGAGCAGCACCAGCACGAAGATCTTGCCGCGCCAGAACGGCAGCAGGTCCTCCAGCATCGCGACCGAGCCCTGGCCGTTCGGGCTCTCCTTCGCCACCCGCCGGTACATCGGCAGCATGCCGAGCAACGTCAGCGCGACGATGAGCAACGTCGCGAGCGGCGACAACGCGCCGGCCGCCAGAGCCGCGATGCCCGGCAGGTACGACAGCGTGGAGAAGTAGTCGACGCCGGTGAGCGTCATGACCTTCCACCACGCGTGCGGCTTCGCGTGGGAGTCGTGGCTCTCCGGGCCCGAGGGCGCCACCCGGTCCGCGAGCAGCCACCTCCCCAGCGGCCCTCCCGGTGGTGCCGGTCGTTCCGGACTCGGCACCTCAGCGGGAATGGCGTACTCCGTGCTCATGGCGCAGAGCATGCCATCACCCGGTGATCAAGGCCGGAAGTCCGCCGGGAATCCAGCCTCCTGAACGGACAATCCGGACGGACGCAACATTCCGATCGTCCCCTGGGTGTGCAGATCGAGGAACATGTCCACGACGTCCGGATCGAACTGTTCGCCCCGTCCCGCCCACAGTTCGCGCCGAGCGCGGTTCTCGTCCAGTGCGGTCTGATGTGGACGATTTGACCGCATCGCGGCCCAAGCCACGCATACGGACAAAATCCTCGCTTCCGCACGGATGTCCGCGCCGCGCAGCCCGTCCGGGTACCCGCTGCCGTCGTAACGCTCGTGCTGCTGCCTGATGACGTGCGCCACACCCGCGAACCCCGGCACCATCCTCGCGAGCCGGTAGCCGAAGTCCGGGTGCTGGCGCAGCAGCCGCCATTCCTCCTCGGTGAGCGCGCCGGGCTTGGTGAGCACCACCTCGGGAATGATGATCTTGCCGATGTCGTGCAGGCGCCCGGCGAGCTGCGCCACCCTGGTCGTCGGCGCGTCGAGCCCGAACTCCCCCGCGGCCACGCCCGCCCAACGCGACACCGAACGGCTGTGGTCGTAGCGGTGCAGCCAGCCGTCCACCCGGTCGGCGACCTGGCAGAGGAACTCCGCCATCGCGCCGTCGGTGTCGGGGTCGACCGCGGGCAACGGCTCGGGGCCGACCGCGATCCTGTTGCGCCCGGCCGCCTTCGCCGCGTACAGCGCGCGGTCCGCGATCACCACGATGTCGTCGGGGCCGTCGCCGTGCGTCGGGAAGCTCGCCGACCCGACCGAGACCGTGACGGACAACGGGATGTCGTCGTTGCCCGCGTTGACGGGGATCGGCTTCTCCGCGACGCGTTCCCGCAGCCGGTTCGCGATCACGGACAGCCTGCCGGGACCCGCGTCCGGGACCAGGAGCGCGAACTCCTCGCCGCCGTAGCGCGCGAGCACCTCACCGGACCTCGACGCCGCGCGCAGCCGTGCCGCGACCTCCATCAGCACGTCGTCGCCTGCCGGGTGGCCGTAGTTGTCGTTGATCGACTTGAAGCGGTCGACGTCGATGATGAACACCGCGACCGAGCCCTCGTTGCGGCGGGCGCGAGCTATCTCCAACGGCAGTTGCGCTTCGAAGAACCTGCGGGTGTGCAATCCGGTGAGGCTGTCGGTGATCGCGAGCTTGCGCTGGTCCGCCACGAGCCCCGCGAGCCTGGCGATGATCAGCAACGACAGCAGCGCGCTGCCCATCGCGATCACCAGCACGTCCTGCGACGACTGACCGACGTCGTGGATCAGCATCAGCACCGGCGCGGCGAGCGCGGCCGACGACAGCGCGATGATCCGGCCGCGGCTCAGGCCGACGTCCTTGACGTGCGCGCGGTCGACGAGCCGCGCCATCGTCGGGTGCAGCGCGGCGGCGCCCATGCACAGGTTGGCCGACAGCCAGATGGCGTCGAGGAAGTTGCCGGCGTGGTAGCTGCCGTCCAGCCGCTGCAGCACGTAGATTGTGTCGGCGGTCAGGATTCCCAGCAGGTTCGCCGTCAGCAGGACGAACGCGCGGGGCCGCGGCCCCGCGCCGAAGATCAGGCGCAACGCCACCACGAAGAGCGCGAGATCCATCATCGGATAGCCGAGCGAGGCGATTTTCACCAGAGCGGGCGACGTGAGCCGCGCCTGCGGGCCGATCACGTACAACCACGACGCCATGCCCGCCACCATCGCGAGCACCGCGGCGTCCAGCAGGCTCGGCAGGTCGAGTCCCGGTGTGCGACGGCGGATCAGCAGGATCACGCCCGTCACCATCAACGGGTAATGCCCCAGGTAGAAGATGTCCGCGAGCGACGGGTAAACCGTGTACTGGAAGACGTAGTGCGATGTGTAGAACGTGAGGTCCGCGATCGCGTAAACGACCTGGCTGAGCGCGAGGAACACCCACGGCCGCCTCCATTGGGGACGGTTGCGCTTGACACCTGTGAATGTCGCGATGGCAGCCGAGGCGCTGATCGTGCAGTAGAGCACCACCCGCACCGTTTGTCCCGTTGTCCCCGCAGGGCTGACCGGAATCAGGTAGTAGACACCCAGCAGCAGATGACCTGCCACCAGGTACATCCACCACGCTCCGGTACGGCCGGCACGGAAGATGGTCACACGAGACCCCTCGTTCTACGACTTGGTCGAGCCAGGTGATGATGCCCGACTTGGGATGATCGCGGCACCGCCGTTACTCCAATGAGGTGACCCACTAATACGGACGCTACCGCAAATCACTGTTCTGTTTTCGCTGTGTCGCCGTTCCTCCCGCGCGTGTTGCCCCCGAACGATTTTTGCACGACTTTTCGCTGCTCGACGGCGATTCGCACACCTCGTGCCACCGGGAGCGCTTCCACGCTCGCGCCTTCGACCTGTTGGCGGACACCCGGGGCGCATCCAGAACATTTCTGATCCGTTGGTCAGACGGTCCGAGTTCATGTCGCATGTCATCGCCGCGCTCTTTCCACCCGAAGTTTGCACACCCGGTCACGAGTCGCGGGTCCGTCCACTGTGGATGCGGTGAGAGCGGGTGATCAACGGACTATCGTGGAGGCCGTGGACGGCGTTCGGTTCGGGGTGCTTGGGCCGCTGCTCGTCACGCACGGGCGGCGGGACGTGCGCATTCCCGCAGGCCAGCCGCGCCAGGTCCTCGTTCTGCTGCTCCTGCACGCCGGCCAGACCGTGAGCGTCGACCACCTGATGTCGATCCTGTGGGACGGCGATCCGCCCGTCAGTGCGCGCAAGGCCGTCCAGGTGCACGTCTCGCAGCTCAGGAGGGCGTTGAAGGACCTTCCGGGGGTGTCGCTGGAGTGGTCGCACCAGGGGTACCGGCTCGACATCCCCGACCGGTCGCTCGACCTGCAGCTCTTCCGGGACGCGCGGGACCCCGACGAGGCGCTGAGCCACTGGCGCGGGCCGGCGCTGGTCGAGCTGACCACCAACACCCAGTTCGCGAACCAGCTGGAGGAGGAGCGGCTCGCAGCGATCGAGCGCCGCGTCGACAAGGCGCTCAAGGACGGCCGCCACCACGAAGTGATCGGCGAGCTGACCGGGTACGTCACGCAGCACCCGACGCGGGAACGGTTGCGGGGCGCCCTCATGGTGGCGCTGCACCGCGGCGGACGGCAGGCGGACGCGCTCAGGACGTACGACGAGGGCAGGCGGCTGCTCGCCGACGAGCTCGGGCTCGATCCCGGCCAGGAGCTCAAGGACCTGCACGCGGCGATCCTGCAGGGCGACATCCCGGCCGTGCCGCGCGAGCTGCCGAAGGCGCCGGAACCGTTCGTCGGGCGCCGCGCGGAGATCGAGCTGATCACGGGCACGTCCGAGCACGTGATCGCCGTGCACGGACCGGGAGGGCAGGGCAAGAGCGCACTGGCCACCGCGGCCGCGCACGCGATGGCCGCCCGCTTCCCCGACGGGCAGCTGTACGTGGACCTGCACGGCGCCACGCCGGGCCGCGCGCCGCTCTCCCCCGCCGAGGTGATCAGACGGTTCCTGCGCGCGCTCGGCACACCACCGCTCGCGGTGCCCACCGACACCTCCGAGGCCGCGGCGCTCTACCGGTCGACCCTCGCGCGGCGCGAGGTGCTGATCCTGCTGGACAACGCGGTGGACGCGGCGCAGGTCGGTCCGCTGCTGCCGGGCGACGCCGGTTCGACGGTGCTGATCACGAGCCGGCGCATGCTGGCCACGCTCAGCGCGCGGCACGTGCGGCTCGGCCCGTTGCCGGAGGACGACGCGATCAAGCTCCTGGGCGACGACAGCGAGGCGGCCAGGCAGGTCGCGAGGGCGTGCGACCACCTGCCGCTGGCCCTGACGATCGCGGCCGCGCGGCTGCGTTCGAGGCCGGACTGGACGACCGCGACGTTCGCGAGGAGGCTCGCGGACCAGCGGCACCGGCTGGACGAGCTGAACTTCGACGACCTCGGCGTGCGGTCGAGCTTCCAGCTGGGCTTCGAGGGCCTGAACGCGGGCTCCACCAGGGCGTTCACGTTGTTGTGCTGCCTCAACGTGCCCACCGTGAGCGAGCAGGCCGCGCGGGCGTTGCTCGGGCAGGACGACGTCGACCGCGCGCTGGACCCGTTGGTGGACGCCAAGCTCGTGGAACCGTGCGGCCCCGAGCGGTACCGGGTGCACGACCTGCTCAGGCTGTTCGGCGCCGAGCACGTGAACGACGAGAAGCACGACGCCCTCACCCGCGCGCTCACGCAGTACCGCGAGACTTTGGCCGCGGCACTGCGAAAGCTGCGCCCGCACGCGTACGGCGCGCTCACGAACACCGACCCCCGGCAGGACATCGACGAGCCGTTGCAGTGGCTGACGGAGGAGGCCGAGAACCTCCTCGCGGCGGCCCGATCGACCGTGGCGGAACCGGGACTCGCGGAGCACGCCCTGGCGATCGCGCACATGCTGTACCCGCACCTGTTCAAACAGGACAGAGTCGCCGACCTGATCGAACTGGGCCGCATCGCGCACGAGGCGGCGCAGACCATCGGCACCTCGCAGGCCGCGGAGACCGCACTTCTGGTGCGGTCGGCCGCGAACCGCAGGATCGGCGAGTTCGCCACGGCCCGCGCCCAGCTGGAAGAAGTCCTCGAAGCACGCGCCGACGACCCGTTCGGCCGAGGCCGTGCGCTCACCGGCATCGGCACGATCCAACGCGAGACGGGTGAGCTCGACGCGGCCGAGAAAACGCTGCGGCAGGCCATCGTGCTCACCGCGGACCACGGACCCGCTGGCGCACAACGGGTTCCGCTCTCGGCGCTGGCCCAGGTCCACCAGGTGGCCGGTGCCTACGACGAGGCGCTCCTGGCCGCGGTGGAGAGTTTGCGGCACGCCCGTGCACACCAGGACGCCGCGGGAACGGCGTATGCGCTGGCCTCACAGGGACAGGCGCTGTTCAAGCTCGGCCGGTTGGACGAGGCCGAGGCGGCGCTGGGCGAGTGCATCGAGCTGTGCCGGGTGACGGGCGAGCACAACGACGAGTGGCAGGCGTTGCTGTGCCGGGCGAAAGTTCTTCTGGCTCAAGGGAAGCCGACTGAGGCGAGGCAGGACGCCGAGCGCTGTCTGGAGATCACGAGCGCTCGCGGCGACCGCTACGGCGAGGGTGTCGCGCACCTCGTGCTGGCCGAGGCAGGACGGTACAAGCACGCGGACCGGGCGGCCGAACTGCTCGGCACACCCGGTCTGCGGAGGGACAACCTGTTGGACAGTCTGGTCAGCTGATCAGTCGCAGTGCTCGAAACCACTGGTGTAGCTGGAGGAACCGACCATGCCGCCCCACTTCACGCACTTGTCGGCGGCCTTCTTCTTCACCGGACCGGCGTAGTAGCCGTACTCGTCGCGGTCGGTCGTGCGGGCCGAACCCTGCACCTCGAGGAACGCGCCGACGTCGGTCGCCGTGCCGATCTTCGTCGTCTTGATCGCCACCACGCAGTTGTACCCGTTGGAAGCGTTGTACAGCAGGGAAACGCGGGCACCGACGACGTTGGCGCCGTCGATCACCTTGTAGCCGTCGCCGCACGCCTCTTCCGGCGTGTACGGGTTGGTGGAGCCACCGCCGCCGCAGTTGTTGCTCTTGTAGCTCCGCGCGCCGTAGTAGTGCACCTGGGCGCCGTTCAGGACGACTCGCTTGGGGTCACCGTCCTTGAGCTGTTCGAAGTGCAGGTGCGGGCCGCTCGAGTTGCCGGTGTTGCCGACGTTGCCGATCTTCTGGCCCTGCGAGACGCTCTGGCCGACCGAGACGCTCTGCACGGACAGGTGGGCGTAGCGGGTGGTCCAGCCGCTGCCGTGGTCGATCTCGATCCAGCGGCCGTAGCTCTCGTTGCCGCGGTTCTCGACCCGCTTGACCTTGCCCGCCGCGGACGCGACGACCACGTCGCCCTGGGCGTCGGCGCGGCTGAAATCGATGGCCTCCAACGGGTTGTGCGGGTGGGTGTCGTTCGGACCGCGGGTCTGACCGGTCCACGTCTGTCCACACGGGAACGGCATCTGCCAGTTGGTCGCGGCGGAGGCCTGCGGGCCACCGACCACGAGCACGCCCAGGCCGATCGCCAGGCCCGCCACCGCGGACAGCACTCTCTTGACGCTCATGGACTTCCCCTCGTTCACCCGAAGATCCGGCGGACCTCGGAATACGGCGTTCCGTGGCTGTTCAGCTCGCTGATCCGGACGCTCCTGCCGTCACGCGGCGGCGCGGCCTCCAGGATCTTGTTGTCGCCCAGGTAGAGCGCGACGTGCGTGGTCGCGTCCTCGTCGTTGTCCGAACGTCCCCAGAACACGAGGTCGCCCGGCTTGCGATCGGCCATCGCCACCGCGCGGCCCTTGACGTTCTGCGCGCCGGTCCACGCACCGATGTCGACGCCGGCGCCCTTCCAGAACGCGTAGAGCGTCAGTCCGGAGCAGTCGAAGCCGAGGCGGTGGTAGTCATCGCCCTGCGACGGGTCGTTGTCCGGGTAGTGGTGGACGCCGTACGACGCCCCGCCCTTGCCGCCCGCACCCCACGAGTAGAGGAATCCCTTGCCGATCTGGGACTTCGCGGTGTCGATCACCCGTTGGACCTTCTCGGCGTTGGTGCCGGTCGCCGGACCCGCCGGACCGTTGCTGCGGCCGTGGACCGCGTTGCCGGGCGGTGCCTGGCCGGGTTCGATGCCGTCGGTGCCGCAACGCGGCAGGTCCTGCACGAACCCGTCGGTGCCGGTCTTGACGTAGTTGTCGGGCACCCACAGGTTGTCGGTGGTGAAGTCCCAGATCTTCTTGCCGCCGTACTCGGGACCGGTGTCCTGGCAGACGACGTCGACCTTCTCGCCCTTGAGGTACATGTCGGCCACGCGCTTCTGACCTACGGGCACGCCGGGGTCCTTGACGGTGCGGCCGTCGAGGGCGGTCGTGGCGGTGAACGTGCGGACCTCCGCCTGGGCCGTGCCGGTGCTCACCAGCGGCACGAGCACGGCCAAGGCGGTGACCGCGGTCAACGCGGACTTGCGGAGGTTCAGCACCTCCGGTCCGTCGCTCTCGGGTCAGACATGCTGCTCCCTCTTCGAACTGCTTGTGCGGCAAGGAAAGTCAGTCGGTGATGTAGCCGGTCACGGCGAGCCCCCTCGGGTTGCCGGGCGGCCCCGGCTCCATGGCCCTGACACTGCTGATGCGCACTCACAGCGACCTGACAGCTGCTGTCAGCGAGGTGTCAGAAGGCCACGTCAGCGATCGGTGCGTGATCGGTAAGCGGCGCCGCAGAAGCTGCGTTCATGACGTGGTTGCGCAAGCCTTGGGTGGGCCCGTTGGCCTTTGTGGTGGTGGCGTTCGTTGCGTTCTCGCTGCCGCCGTATCTGACCGGTGACCGCGTGCAGGCACGGGTGCAGTCGGACTGGGGGCCGCACTACCCCCTGCTCGTGGTGCACGTCGTCTGCGCGTCGATCGCGATCCTGACGTGCGTCGTGCAGATCTGGCCGTGGTTCCGCGGCCGCTTCCCCGCGTGGCACCGCCGGATCGGCCGCGTGTACGTGGTGGCAGGCGTGCTGCCAGCCGGTCTGGCCGGGCTGATCATCGGCTGGATGACCCCGTTCGGCCCGGTCGCTCAGGTGAGCAACGTGCTGTTGGCCGCGCTGTGGCTGACGTTCACGTGGCTGGCGTGGCGTGCGGCGAGGCAACGACAGTTCCGCGACCACCGCAAGTGGATGATCCGCAGCTTCGCCCTGACCGTCTCGATCATCACCAACCGGATCTGGGGCGTGCTCGCGTTCCTGCTGCTGGCCGACCACGTGCCGGAGGCGGACCTGCCGACCACGATCGCGGGGATCTCGACGTGGACGGGCTGGACGATCCCGCTGCTGATCTCGCAGTGGTGGCTGGAACGCAAGCCGCGGCGCCGTGCCGTGCAGCGAGAAACCGTTCCCGCGTGAGGCCCGCGACGACTACGGTCAGTTCGCATGAGGCTACTGCTCGCTGTCCTGATGATGGTCGTCCTCGCCCCGGTCGCCTCCGCGGCACCGGCCATCCCACCGACCGCGAAGTGCGAGTTCATCCCCACGCCCGAGAACCCGGCGGCCCGCCCGGTCCAGCCACCGCCCGCGGTGGTGCCCGCGCGCGGCACCGTGAAGGTCACCATCGTGACGAACTACGGCGTGGTCGCCGCCGACCTCGACCGCGCCAACGCCCCGTGCGGCGTGGCGAACTTCGCGCACCTGGCCCGGAGCTGGTTCTACACGATGACGCAGTGCTGGCGCCTGACCGACACCACGCGCCTGGGCGTGCTGCAGTGCGGCGACATCTACCGGGCGGAGGAGGGCGGCCCCGGCTACCGGTTCGCCGACGAGGTCACCGGCAAGGAGACCTACCCGCGCGGCACGATCGCGTACGGCAACCAGGGACCGGGCACCAACGGCAGCGAGTTCTTCATCGTGCACTCGTTCGCCAACATCCGGCCCGTGTACACGGTGATGGGCCACGTCACGTTCGGCATGGACACCTTGGACCGCATCGTGAAGGCCGGGATCGTGCCTCAGCCGGACGGAACGCTGGACGGCGCACCGAAGAAGCCGGTCAGGATCCTGCACGTGCTGGCGCACTGATCGAACGGCCGCACTGATGGGCTGAGTTAGTGTGTCGCGGTGCGAAAGATCCTGGTCATCGGTATCGGCGCGGGCAACCCCGACCACCTGACGGTGCAGGCCGTCAAGGCGTTGCAGACGGTCGACGTGTTCTTCGTGCTGGACAAGGGTTCGGTGAAGCAGGAGCTCGTCGATCTGCGTTCGTCGATCCTGGCGGCACACGTGACGCGGCCGTACCGGTGGGTCGAGGGCAGGGACCCGGAGCGCGACCGCGGTGCCACCGACTACGTGGCAGCGGTCGACGACTGGCGCCGTGCCAGGGCGGACGTGTGCCTGGAACTGCTGTCGGAGCTGGGTGAGGACGAGGTCGGCGCGTTCCTGGTGTGGGGCGACCCGTCCCTGTACGACTCGACACTGGCGATCCTCGACGACCTGCAGGCCCGCGGTTCGGAGTTCTCGGTGGACGTCATTCCGGGCGTGACGTCCGTCGCGGCACTGACGGCCGGCCACAAGGTGTCGCTCAACCAGGTCGGCAAGCCCGTGCAGATCACGACCGGCCGCAGGCTGGCCGCCGGGTGGCCGTCCGATGTGGACGACGTGGCCGTGATGCTGGACGCGAAGTACTCGTTCGAGGGCGTGGACCCGGACACGTGGATCTACTGGGGCGCATACCTCGGGATGCCGGACCAGATCCTGGTGTCGGGGCGCGTGGGGGACGTGGCCGCGAAGATCCGCGAGGTGCGCGAGGAAGCCCGTGCGCGCAAGGGTTGGATCATGGACACCTACCTGCTGCGCCGGAGCTGATCTTCGGTCCGGTGAGCAAACCGCTGTTCGGCGCGCTGACCCACAAGCCGCGCCACAGCTTTGACGACCAGTGCGCGAGTCGCAACCGGGGTGGAGAACGCCAGTATCGACATGTGGACAACGAGACCTAGGAGCTCTTCGGCCTCGAACTCCGCCGGCAGCCGGCCGGAGCGCTGTGCCTCAGCGATCGCGGCCACCTTCTCGACGTGCATGTCACCCTCGGCCTTGCTGATCGCCTCGAAGCCGTTCTCGAGCCGGTGATACCCGGCGAGCCTGAGCAGTTCAGGCTGCCGCTCGTAGGTGTCGAACAGACGACCGGCGTAGCCCGGCAGGTCGTCCGGCGTGATGGGAACAGCTTCGATCACGCGGGCGATCTGGATCTTCAGTACCTCCTCGAAGAGATCCTCCTTGCTCCCGAAGTAGGCGTAGATCATCGCCTTGTTGCAGCCCGCGTTGGACGCGATGCGGTCCACCCGCGCACCCGCGATGCCGTAGGTGGCGAACTCCGTCAGTGCCGCTTCCAGCAGCTTCGCCTTCGTTGCTTTCTTGTCCCTCACCACACAGCCAGTCTAACCAACTAGTTGGTTGACAAGCGAGCGAAGGCGTGGTTGCCTGATTCTAATCAACCAACCGGTTAGTTAGGAGCGGGTCATGAAGGTCGCACTGGTCACGGGTGCCTCGTCGGGCATCGGCGAGTCCACGGCGCTCGAGCTGCACAAAGCGGGCTACACCGTCTACGCGGCAGCCCGCCGGGTGCAACGGATGGAAGGCCTGGCCGCCCAGGGCATCCGGGTGCTCGCGATGGACGTCACCAACGACGAGTCGATGGTCGAGGGCGTCAAGAAGATCATCGCTGAGACCGGCCGCATCGACGTGCTCGTCAACAACGCCGGGTACGGCTCGTACGGCGCCGTCGAGGACGTGCCGCTCGACGAGGCGAAGTACCAGTTCGAGGTCAACGTGTTCGGGCTCGCCCGGCTCGTGCAGCTCGTCGCGCCGCACATGAGGGAGCAGCGGAGCGGGCGGATCGTGAACGTGTCGTCGATCGGCGGACGGATCTACGAACCGCTGGGTGCCTGGTACCACTCGACGAAGTTCGCGGTCGAAGGTCTGAGCGACTCGTTGCGCCTGGAGCTGAAGCCGTTCGGGATCGACGTCGTGGTGATCCAGCCCGGTGGGATCAAGACCGAGTGGGGCGGAATCGCCGTCGAGAACATGCAGAAGACGTCCGGCGGCGGCGCCTACAAGGAGCAGGTGCGGCAGTTGTCCGGGCTCTTCTCGCAGGCCGAGCGCGGCAGCGAGCCGAAGGTCATCGCGGACGTCATCGTGAAGGCGGCACAGGCTCGCCGGCCTCGCACGCGGTACGCCGCGGGCTTCGGGGCGCGGCCGATCCTGTTCGCCCGCAGGGTGTTGTCGGACCGGGCGTTCGACGCGATGTTCCTCGGGGCGCTGCGCCGGTTCGCCTAACGGCTGTTCCACCTGTTCGGGCAGGTACCTTCGGTTCAGAGCCACCGAGGGGAGTCGGGTGCACGAGGGGTTGTCGCCGGAAGCCGAGAAGTTGTACCTGGCGATGTTGCGCGGTGACCACGCGGAGCCCGGCGCGGCGCACGACGAGCTCGAACGTCTGGGACTGGTCAGGAACAACGACGTGCGTCCTCCGCGGTCGGCGCTGGCCGCGATCGCGTCGAGTCACGAGGCCGCGGCCGTCCGGGCCAGGGAGACAGCCGAGGTCCTGGCCGCCGCGTACGCCGAGCGCGGCGCGAAGGAGGTCGACTTCGTCGAGGTCCTCAAGGACGCCGGCGAGGTGATCAGCGCGTTCGAGGAGATGCAGAGCCAGGCCAAGACGGAGGTCCGGGCGCTGGATCCCGGTTCCTACCTCAGCCCGCAGCCGGAGGCGAGTCCCGCGCAACCTCCCGCGCTGGCCCGCGGTGTCGCGTACCGGGTCGTGTACGAGTCGGCGTTGTTGCAGACAGCTCAAGGATTCGCGTCGGTGCAGGAGAGCATCGCGGCGGGCGAGCAGGCGCGGGCGTTTCCCGGCGTGCCGCTCAAGCTCGTGATCGCCGACTCGGACCGGGCCCTGATCGCGGTGCCGACGGTCACCGGCGGGAACGTCGTGGCGCTGCTGATTCACCCGTCCGTGCTGCTGAGCGCGCTCGTCGAGTTGTTCGAGGCGTTCTGGCGGATGGCGGTGTCGATCACGCCGGGCAGCCAGGAAGACACCAGGGAAGAGCCGACGACTGCGACGCGGCGCCTGATGGCGCTGCTCAGCGCGGGTCTGACGGACGAGTCGATCGCCCGCGAGCTCGGCGTCAGCGAACGGACGGTGCACCGGAGGGTGAGCCGGCTCCAGCAGTTGCTGGGCGCCCAGACGCGGTTCCAGCTCGGCGTGCAGGCATCACGGCGAGGTTGGCTCTAGTCACGCAAGGTCACGAACGCTTGGGTGTTCATCACTCTGTGAACACCTTTGGTGACAGTTTCCAGACATGGCGACTTTCTGCCATCACCCGCGAGTGTCAAAAACGTTCTTGTCCCTTCCTCACCTTCTGAAGGCACGGCTGAACCCAGCCGTGTCGGGGGCAGGAAGGGATCCACCGTGAGGCAGTACTTCAGAGGCGGCATCGCCGCGGTGACAGGGGTGTTGATCGCCACCAGCGTCGTGCTGACGCCGACGGCGAACGCGGCGGCGAAGCAGGACCCGGACACGCAGGCGCTCGCGGGCGCCCTGGCCACCCAGACCGTCAAGTGGGAAGAGTGCACCTTCCCCGGCGTGGCCGAGGAGACCGTCAAGAAGTTCAAGACCGTCAAGGGCCTGGCCTGCGCCACCGTCCAGGTGCCGCGCGACTGGCACAACCCGGCCGACGGCAACACGATCGGCATCCGCGTCTCCAAGACCGAGACCGCCTACAAGGGCACCAGCCGCCAGGGCATCGCGCTGGTCAACCCCGGTGGCCCCGGCGGCTCCGGCCTGCCGTGGGGTGCGGCGATGGCCCTGCGCGCCCCGGTGCTCGCCGGCCAGTACGACTTCATCGGCTTCGACCCGCGCGGTGTCGGCCTCTCCACGCCGCTCACGTGCAGCTACACCGTCCCGAGCAGCACCGACCCCGACGTGCTGAACAGGGCGAAGGTCAAGGGCTGCCTCGAGAACCCGCTCACGCCGTTCATCACGACCGAGCAGACCACGTACGACATGGACTTCATCCGCGTCCTGCTCGGCGAGAAGAAGACCTCGTACATCGGCTACTCCTACGGCACGTGGCTCGGCACCTGGTACGCCGCCACGTTCCCCGGCAAGGTCCACCGGATGCTGCTCGACTCGGCCGTCGACGCCTCGCAGTCGACGCTGGAGAACACGTGGGACCTGCAGCCGCGCACCCGCGACCGCCAGTTCCAGGAGGCGCTGCTGCCGTACATGGCGCGCAACGACGCCAAGTACGCGCAGGGCACCGACCCGATGGAGATCCGCCGCAAGTGGGAGAAGGCCGGCGGCACCCGTGAGTTCCTCGGCCAGCTGTTCGTCGCGTGGTTCGTGATCCCGGCCATGTACGACACCACCCAGTACCCGACCGCCGCCTCCGCGGTGTCCGCGGTGATCGGTGACTCCGCCGCCGCCGGCACGGACTCGGAGAAGGTCGAGCTGCTCGTCTCGAAGATGCTCGCGACGCCGGGCCTGACGGACGAGAACAAGGCGTTCATCGCCAAGGGCAAGCAGAACGCGCTCGCCGCGATCGCCAAGAAGGAGCGCGTCGCGGTGAAGTCCACGACCGCCGCGGCCGAGGTCGAGACCTGGGACGCCACGTTCGAGGCCATCCGCTGCCAGGACGGTCAGTGGAACCAGAACCTGCACTACTGGAAGTACTGGCTGGCCGACCTGACCGTGAACGCGCCGTTCATCGCGCCGTTCATGGACACGCCGCTGTGCGCCTACTGGCCGACCAAGAACTCGATGCCGAAGCCGGACAAGAAGACGTTCCCGCGTCTGCTGGTCGCGCAGAGCGAACTCGACGCCGCCACCGCGTACGAGGGTGGTCTCGCGACGGCCAAGGCCCTGCCGAACGCCAAGATGATCAGCGTCGACAACGAGGGCTCGCACGGCCTGTTCCCGTACAACACGGACTGCGTCGACGACCCGATCACGTTCTACTTCCAGACCGGTGCGACCCCGCGCAAGCAGTTCACCGGTTGCCAGGGGCTCCCGCTGCCCGGTGAGGACAAGACGTTCGACGTCGGCGGCAAGCTCACCAACGGCAAGATCAAGATCAAGATGATCACGCCGGCCGTCAAGGAGGCCAACAAGATCGTCAAGGACCTGCTCAGCGGTTCCTCGACGGCGGCTGCCGACGAGTCGGGCATGCCGGCCAACCTGTAACACCCTGTTGAAGCTGCGGTCCCCGGCACGTCGTGCCGGGGACCGTTCCCATCTCTAGCGCTGCCACCACTTCTTCTTGACGACGTCGGTGATCACGCACGTGATGTTGTCGGGGCCGCCGTTGCCGTTGGCGAGCGCGATCAGCTGCCAGGCCGCCTCCGTACCGTCCTGTGTGGACAGCAGGATCTCGTGGACGTCCTCGATGTCCGCGTAGTCCGTGAGGCCGTCGCTGCACAGCAGGTAGCGGTCCTCGATCTTGGCCTGGTGCCACGACAGGTCCGGGTCGTGCGAGCTGCCGGACTGGAGCGCCCTGAGCACGTAGGCGCGGCGGGGGTGGTTCGCGGCCTCCTCCGGCGTCATCCGGCCGGCGTCGACGAGGGCCTGCACCATGGTGTGGTCGTGGGAGATCTGGCGGAGCTCGCCCTCCCTGAGCACGTACGCGCGGGAGTCGCCGATGTGAGCGAGCTGGAACGCGAGGCCCTCCCAGCGCATCGCGGTGAGCGTGGTGCCGGTGCCCTGCGGGGTCTCGGCGTCGAGCCTGCGCGCGATCTCGGTGACCGCGGGTCCGAGGTCGCCCTGCCACGCCGCCAGGACGTCCACCGCGATCGCACTGGCGAGCTCGCCGTACTCGTGGCCGCCCATGCCGTCGGCCACGGCCTGCAGGTCCGGCCGGACGTAGACCGAATCCTCGTTGTGCTCGCGGACGAGCCCCGGATCGGTCGCCACGGCGATGCGCAGCTCGTGTGTCATGCCTCCAGTACATCAGTTGTGAACTCACTTCACAAGCAATACGGTTGTGAACATGGATGAGACGGTCAACGCCGGTGACATAGCGCGCCTCGCAGACGTGGGGCGGGCAGCCGTGTCGAACTGGCGGCGGCGGTTCGAGGACTTCCCGTCGCCGGTCGGCGGGACGGCCTCCAGTCCGTTGTACCTGCTGCGCGACGTGGAGGCATGGCTTCGGCGCAACGGCAAGCCGTTCCGCGTCTCTCCCGCCGAACGCCTCTGGACCCAGCTCCGGACCGTGGACGACCTGAAGCTCGGCGAGGCGCTGGCCGCGGTCGACGCCGATCCCGCGACCTTCGAGTTCCTGCACGAGCGCTACCTCGAAGCGCACTCACGGCTGCTCAACCCCACCCCGCCCGAGGTCGTCGACGTCGTCCTGGCCACGACCGACGGCGACACGGTGATCGATCCGGCGTGCGGCACGGGTTCGCTGCTGATGGCGTCCGCAGGCAGGCACAAGATCGGCCAGGAGCTGGACCCGGTGTCGGCGGTCATCGCCAGGCGCCGGATGCCCCGTGCGCAGATCTTCACCGGCGACTCGTTGCGGCACAACGGCATCACCCACCGCGCCGACGCGGTGCTCTGCGACCCGCCGTGGCACGACCGGACGTGGGGTCACGAGGAGCTCGTCGGCGACGCGCGGTGGACCTACGGACTCCCCCCGCGCGGCGAACCGGAGCTGGCCTGGGTGCAGCACTGCCTTTCGCTGGCCAAGCCCGGCGGCCTGGTCGCGGTCCTGCTGCCGTCGGCCGCCGCCTCCCGCCGTCCGGGCAAGCGAATCCGCGGCAACCTGTTGCGGGCCGGCGCTCTGCGCGGCGTGATGACCGTGCAGCCGGGCCGCGACCTGTGGCTGCTGCGCAACCCGGTCGGCCGCGCGCCCGAGCACATCGCGTTGCTGGAACGCCCAGGCCCGATCGAGCCGAACACGCGGGTCATCGACCTGCTCGACGACGACGTCGACCTCAGCCCGGCCCGGCACAGCGGCACCGACGTCTCGACCTACCTCGCGGCACAACCGGCGTTCGCGCTGCCTTCGTTGCCACCGCTGCAAGAACAGACCACCGTGCCGATGACGACGATCGGCGAACTGGTCCGCAGCGCCCCCGGCAAGCACGTCGTCACCTCCCCCACCGGCGCGACGTACGAGATCAATCCCTTGAAGGTCGACCCCGACTACCTGGAGGGCGTGCTGCGCGCGGCGTTCGCCCGCACCCCGACCGGCTCGACGCGCCTCGACGTCCGGCGGACGCAGGTGCCGTCACTGCCGATCCAGGAACAGCGCCGGTACGGACAGGCGTTCGCCCAGCTCAAGGCGCTGGAGACAGGTCTGGAAGAAGCAGCCGCGCTGGTTCGTTTGGGCTACAATGGGCTTCTGAGCGGACAGATCCGACCAGCGTGATCAGGGCAGATTCACCCGTTCGAGATGTCCTGAAACGCTGTTACGGTCGCCTCGCTATCGAGGAAGCGCGCGGGGGCAGCGGCCAGGGACCGGCGGTTAGGCTTCGCGGGTGCTGATCGCCGACCGCTACGAGATCGACGACCTGCCGTTGGGGCGGGGTGGCATGGGTTCCGTGCACAAGGGCCGGGACCTGCGCCTGGATCGACGGGTCGCGGTGAAGCTCCTGCGCCTCCCAGGCAGCGACGAGGAGGTGCAGCACCGCTTCGCGCGCGAGGCGAGGATCGTGGCCAAGCTGGAGCATCCCGGCGTCCCGGTCCTGTACGACTTCGGCACGTACGACCAGCGCCTGTTCCAGGTCATGCAGTTCGTGGACGGCGTGACGATCGCCGACCTGGTGGGCGAGTTCGGCCCGCTCCCCGAATCCCGGGCGGCGAACATCGCCGCCCAAACCGCCGCCGTCCTCGCCGAGGCCCACGAGCACGGCATCTGCCACCGCGACCTCAAGCCCACCAACCTGATGCTGTGCCCCGACGGCGCCGTGAAAGTCCTGGACTTCGGCCTCGCGCTGCTCAAGGAGAGCGACGTGGCCCCGTTCAGCCGCGCGGGCCAGATCCTGGGAACGCCGTCCTACATGGCTCCCGAACAGATCCAGCGCGGCACCGCCGAACCGCGCAGCGACCTGTACGCGCTGGGCTGCGTGCTGCACGAAATGCTGACCGGCGAACAACTCTTCACCGGCCCGACGGCCTACGCGGTGTTCGACAAGCACGTCAAGGAACCCCCGCGGCCGGTGCCGGGCGCGCTCGACCCGGTGGTGCAACGGTTGCTGGCCAAGGACCCCGACGACCGCCCCGCGTCGGCGCTCGACGTGTTCGCCGACCTGCAGAGGTTCGCGCAAGATCCGCCGCCGCTGCCGGGGTTCGTGCGGGACGGGTCGGCGGCGGCGATGTACGCGAGCATGCAACGGATGCGGCGGCTCGACACCTCCTGAGGGTGGCCGGGCCAAGGAAGTAGGACCGGAAAGGCAAGGTTGGGGTCGGCCGGGCCGAGGAGGCAGCTGCCGGATCGGGGCGGCCAGGTCAGGGCGGCCAGCACTGGGATGACGGCCAGCGCTAAAACTGTAGACAGCGCTGAAGAGGCGAGCCGCCGACCTGAGCCGGCAACCCAGCCTCAAGGGCGTGGGGGTGCACCAGACGGCTGCGCAACTTCTCACCAACGGCGCAACCCCCGCCCCCAGCTCAAGCCGGAATCCGATTCACCTCGTGATCACCGGTGGCCCACAGGTGCTGCACCGCATAAGCCCGCCAAGGCCGCCAAGCCTCCGCACGCCGCACCAACGCCGCCGGCGTCGAAGGCAGCCCCAACGCCTTGGCCGCCAGCCGGATCCCGAGATCGGTGGGCAGGAACGCGTCCGGGTCGCCCAGCGAACGCATCGCAATCGATTCGACAGTCCACGGCCCGAACCCCGGCAGCGACGCCAGCCACTCGCGGGCGACCGCGCGGTCGGCGTGAGGTGAGAGGTCCAAACCGGACTGAAGTGCTTCCAGCAACGCGGACATCGTGCGGCGGCGGGACTCGGGCATCGCCAGGTCGGCCGGGTCGAAGTCCAGCGGGAACAGGTGCAGGTCGCCCACCGGGGTGCCGTGGCGCGACACCAGGCGGGCGGCGTGGGTTCGGGCGGCCTTCGTCGAGACCTGTTGGCCCAGCACGGCACGGATCGCGAACTCCGCGCCGTCCACCGTGCGCGGGACTCGGCGGCCCGGCGCTGTCGAAATTAGTGGTGCCAGAAGAGGATCGGCCGACAAAGCATCGTCCACCGAAGAAGGATCGGTGTCGAGGTCCAGCAGGAAGCGACAAAGGTCTAGAGCACTAGCCAAATCGCGAGGATCCGAGAGTTCCACTGTGCACGCGATGTGGTCGGGGAACGGTTGCAGGGCCGCGATCCCGAATCCGTCAGGTAGCCGCAAGGTGCGCCGGTAGACGCCGTCGCGCCATTCCTCCACGCCTGGCACGGCGGTGGCGATGAGGTGGCCGAACAAGTTGTCGGGACACAGAGGTGCTTGAAAGGGCAAGCGTTCCGAGAACTTCTCCAGCCGCATGAAGGCAAGCATGCCTTGAGTCCAGCCGAGACGCTGGCGGGAAAGAGACATCACTATGGACGGGGCCAACCGGGTGACCTGCTTCGCCGCGCGAAAATCCGTGGCTAGTCTGACTTCAACGCCGTTGCAGAAATGTCAGTTCAGCAGGGAAGGGCGGCGTCGCGTGCGATGAGAGCGGCCTGGACGCGGTTGTCGCACCGCAGTTTCGTCAGCAGTCGGCTGACGTGGGCCTTGATCGCCCCCTCCGAGAGGTACATGAGCCTTGCGATGCGTGCGTTCGCCATGCCCTGCGCCAAGTACACGAGCACTTCCTGCTCCCGTCGAGTGAGCAGGCTGATGCGGCTGCGCGCGGCGTCGCGGCGTTCCGAGTCGGCGCCGGTGAAGTGGTCGACGAGCGCTCGGGTCGCGGACGGCGACAGGATCGCCTCGCCCGCTGCCACGGCGCGGACTGCGTTCACCAGCGCGTCGGGTTCGCTGTTCTTGAAGAGGAATCCCGCCGCGCCCGCTCGCAGCGCCGGGAAGAGCAACTCCTCGGTCGGCGCGGTGCACAGCACGATCACCTGCGTTCCCGGCACGAGCCGGCGGATCATGCGCACGGCTCCCAGGCTCTCCATGCCTGGCATCGCGGCGTCCATCAGCAGCACCTGCGGACGTTGCCGCCGCGCGAGCTCCACCGCGCCGCCGCCGTCGCCGGCCTCGCCGACCACCGCCAGGTTGGCGGAACGTTCCAGCACACCACGGACTCCCGTGCGGACCAGAGCCTCGTCGTCAGCGATGCCAACGGTGATCGTGCGCGACTTGTCCACCAGTTGCAGACCTGCGCTCGCCCACGAGGTGCTCGTCGTCAACGTCATGCGCACTCCCTGTCAGACCGGACCAGTCGCCAGTTTGTTCCCGAACGAGGATCTCGGGAAGGCAGGCATAACGACCGTGTTGCGAACCGTCTCGCGCACGCCGACGTGTAACGGGTTGCACACGGCAGGCCACCGCCCGCCACCTGCGCGTTCGCCGCACCGAGACAGGAACGGCCTGCCGTTACGGCTCGAGGAGAGGGACTCATGACCAGCACCGGACGTTGCGCCCTGTGCGACGGCACGCTGCCTCCCGCCACCTCCGAGCAGCGCAGGTCCTACTGCTCCAACGCGTGCCGCCAACGGGCGTATCGCCGCCGTGTCACCGTTTCCGCTCCCGCGCCCGCCACCAGGCAGAACCTGCGCGTGCTGTCGAACCTGCCCGCCGCGCGCGACTCGTTCGTCGGACGCCAGCAGGAGCTCTCGAAGCTCGACCAGCTGTTGCGCAGGCACCGTCTCGTTACGCTCGTGGGCAGTGCGGGTGCGGGCAAGACTCGGCTCGCGCTGGAGGCCGCGGGACGGTTGCGGCGCGGGCGAACGGACAGGGTCCTGCTCGTCGAGCTCGGCGAGATCACCGCTTCCGACGACGTCATGCCCGCCGTGGCCGACGCGCTCGGTGTCGTCGCGCAGCCGGACGAACCGTTGTGCGACACGGTCGTGGAAACGCTCGTGAACATGAAAGTGGTCGTAGTCCTCGACAACTGCGAACACCTTCTCGATTCGTGCGCCGAACTCGTCGACGTCCTGCTGAACCGCTGCCCCGGTGTGCGGGTGCTCGCGACGTCACGTGAGGCGCTGTGGATCACCGGTGAGGTCAGCTTTCACGTTGAGGGTTTGCCGGTTGCGTCAACGGATCGGGACCTGGTGACGACGGCAGCGCCGCGCTCCGAGGCCGTGAAGCTGTTCGTGGAACGGGCGCGCGAACGCAAGCCCGACTTCCGCTTGACGCCCGAGAACACCGCCGCGGTCGCGTTGCTGTGCGCACGGCTGGAGGGGATGCCGCTCGCGATCGAGCTGGCGGCGCGCTGGGTGCAGTTGTTGCCGGTGGCGGACATCTGCGACCGCATGGACGAGCCGCTCGAGCTCCTGACGCTGGGCTGCCGGAAGTCGCCGTCGCGCCAACGGTCGCTGCGCGAGGCCATCGACTGGAGCTACCAGTTGCTCGCGCCGGACGAACAGTTCGCGCTGCGCCGGCTTTCCGTGTTCGACGGCGGTTTCGACCTCGCCGCGGCGACCGAGGTCTGCTCGTCGGAACGATCCGCCGAACCGGTGCTGGACGTGCTGTCGCGGTTGCAGGCGAAGTCGCTGCTGACGGCGATCCCCGGCACGACGAGGTTCCGGCAGCTGGAGTCGGTCCGGCTGCACGCCAGGGAGAAGCTGCTGGCGGCCGGCGAGCTCGACATCGCCTACGAGGCGCTGGCCCGGTGGTTCACGGACCTGGCGGACGTGCTGGTCACCGCGCCGCTGTCGGTGCCGGCCGAGGTGCAGCAGAAGCTCGACAACCACGTGGACAGCCTGCTCGGCACGGTCGAATGGGCGGCTGACCGTTCCGACGAACGGTTGCTGCTGCTGACCGCGGCCCTGGCGGACTCCGCGGCTCGACGCGGACGCCTCGGGCAGGCGCGAGTGATGTTGCGCGACGCGTTGCGACGACCGTCCACTCGGGACGACTACCGCTGCGTGGCGCTCAACCACGCCGCCCGGTTCGCGACCGAGCAGGGGGACCACGACGAGGCCGCCGAGTTGTCGGGCGAGGCGTCACGGCTGGTGCGGAACCTCCCGTTGCCGGCGCTGGCGATGAGCTGTCGCAGCACGTTGGCGGCAGTGCAGCAGTCGTCCGGCGAGTGGGAGGCGTCGGCGCAGAACAACGCAGAGTGCCTGAGGGTGGCCGAGTTGTTGGGCGAGCCCTTAGCGCGTGCGACGTGTTTGGTGGATTTGGCACGCACGGCCTTGTCGCAGGGCAAGCACGAACGCGCCGAGAAGAACGTCATGAAGGCGTTGCCGATCTCGCGCGCGTCGGGCATGCCCGCGCGCATCGCCTCTGCTCTGAACACACGCGGTGCCGTGGCGTTGGTGCAGGGAGACCTGGACGAGGCGATGCACGCTTTCCGCGAGGCGCTGCGCATGGACGGCATCAACCCGTTGACCGCACCAGACGCGCTGGAGGGCTTGGCCGTTGTGGCTTTGATGCGCGGTCAGGCCGAGCGCGCGCTACGGCTGGAAGCGACCGGACGGGCGTTGCGGCGATCGGTCGGTGTGGTGCCGGACGCGTTCTGGGCGGAAAAGGTCGCCGGCGCCATGCGCACCGCACGGCTGATGCTGCCCGTTGCGCGCGCGGAGGCTGCTGCAACGCCGTTGACGGCTGCGGAGACCGAGGCGTTCGTTCAGGACGAGGTGTGGCTGGACCGCACGGACTCGTTGGACGAGCACGAGCGGCGGGTGATCGCGCTGCTGGCTTCGGGGCTGACGAACCAGCAGATCGCGAACCGGCTCGGGGTGTCGGTGCGGACGGTGGCTTCGCGGTTGCAGCGGTTGCGGGAGAAGCTCGGGCTGCAGAGCCGGGAGGACATCGCGGCCTGGGGTGCGGAGCGAGCGATCGGCTGACGCCGGTGTGCGCCGAGCACCCGTCCTTGCCGTGGAAGAGGTCCGACAACTTGCTCGGATCCCAACCGATCTTCTCGCAGATCTCGCGCCCGGTCAGACCGGTACCGGCGATGGCCGCACGCACACCGTCACCGAGCTCGCGGCCGCGCGTCGTGGAGAAACGCTTTGGCATGGAACGAAGTTGGAGCCGTCCGTCCTCTGTGTGCAGTCACCGCACCACAACTCGACCTGAAGGGGGTGCCGTCTCGGAACCCCTCCAATGGTTGACCAAGTAGACCGGAACTGGACAACCGGCGCTCTGGAACCGTTTTCGGACTGCTCCGTTCGAGTGACGGCAGAGGTCTAGACCTTGACCTTTGAGTGGTCTAAACCACATCGTTCCGGTACCCCTGCGACTGAGGAGACCGATGTCCAAGTTCCGATGGCATCTAGCTGCTCTCTTCGCGGCCGTCGCCGCGATGGTCCTCGGCATCGTCGTCGTGCCCGCTGCTAGCGGTGCCGGTGGCGTGTCCGCCACGTTCTCCAAGGGTTCGGACTGGGGAACGGGCTTCGAGGGCAAGTACACGATCACGAACAACAGCACGGCGGCCCTGACGTCGTGGACTGTCGAGTTCACGCTCCCTGCCAACCACCGGGTCACGTCCCTGTGGGACGGCTCCTACACGACGTCCGGCCAGGTCGTCACGGTCAAGAACACCTGGAACGGCAACATCGGTGTCGGGCAGTCGGCGAGCTTCGGCTTCAACGGCGCGTACACCGGCACGTTCGGTGCGCCGACCAACTGCAAGCTCAACGGTGGCTCGTGCGACGCGGGCGGGACGAACCCGACCACGACGACCACGACGTCGACTACCACCACCACGACTACGACCACCACGACGACCACCACCACCACTGGTCCGCCGCCGCCTCCCGGGAAGATCAACCTGGGCTACTTCGCGGAGTGGGGTGTCTACCCGGCTCGCAACTACCAGGTGAAGAACATCGACACCTCCGGTTCCGCGAGCAAGCTGACGCACATCAACTACGCGTTCGGCAACGTGTCGGGCGGTCAGTGCACCATCGGTGAGTCGTACCCCGCTCTCGAGAAGGCCATGACGGCGGCGGAGAGCGTGGACGGTGTCGCCGACACGTGGGACCAGCCGGTTCGCGGCAACTTCAACCAGTTGCTCAAGCTGAAGAAGAAGTACCCGCACCTCAAGGTCCTGTACTCGTTCGGTGGCTGGACCTGGTCCGGTGGCTTCGGCCAGGCCGCGCAGAACCCGGCCGCGTTCGCCGAGTCCTGCTACAAGCTGCTCGAGGACCCGCGCTGGGCGAACCTGTTCGACGGCATCGACATCGACTGGGAGTACCCGAACGCCTGTGGTCTCTCGTGCGACACGAGTGGTGCGGCGGCGTACAAGAACCTGATGCAGGCGCTGCGTGCCCGCTTCGGTTCGAGCTACCTCGTCACCTCGGCGATCACCGCTGACGGTTCCAACGGCGGCAAGATCGACGCGGCCGACTACGGGCCCGCGGCGCAGTACATCGACTGGTACAACGTCATGACGTACGACTACTTCGGTGCGTGGGCGGCGCAGGGTCCGACGGCTCCGCACTCCCCGCTGACGTCGTACTCGGGCATCCCGACCGCCGGCTTCAACGCCGAGGCCGCGATCTCCAAGCTGCGTTCGAAGGGTGTTCCGGCGTCCAAGCTCCTGCTCGGCATCGGCTTCTACGGCCGCGGCTGGCAGGGCGTCACGCAGGCGGCGCCCGGTGGCACGGCGACGGGTCCGGCTCCGGGCACGTTCGAGCAGGGCATCGAGGACTACAAGGTCCTGAAGACCAAGTGCCCCGCCACGGGCACGGTCGCGGGCACGGCCTACGCGTTCTGCAACGGCCAGTGGTGGAGCTACGACACCCCGCAGACGATCGCGAGCAAGATCTCCTGGGCACGCGGCCAGGGCCTCGGCGGCGCGTTCTTCTGGGAGCTCACGGGTGACACCGCGAACGGAGAGTTGATCACAGCGATGAGGAACGCGCTCGGCTAGTTCCTCGCACGCCGGGAGGGGAGCTGGGTCAACCCAGCTCCCCTTTTGTTGTCAGCAGAAGACCTCGTCGAGCAGCTTCTTGTAGGCGTCACCGGGGTTGCCGCCCACCGGCGCGCTGGTCGCCGACATCTCCAGGCGGTTCTTGTTGTCCGGCGTGGTGAGCAGGTCCGACGAGTAGCCGGGGATGCCGCCGCCGTGGCCGAGGACCTTGGTGCCGCACGGCAACGTCTGCACGGACAGGCCGAGGCCGTAATCCGGGCTGACGGTCGTGGTCTTGACCAGCTCCTGCTGCTGCGCGGGCTTGAGCAGCTTGCCGCTCGTCAGCGCCACGATGAAGGTGTCCAGGTCCTTCGTCGTGGAGATCATCTCACCGGCGGACCAGGCGACCGACGGGTTGAGGCGGGTGATGTCGGACGGCTTGCCGTTCACGGTCCAGTAGCCGTGCGCGTGCGGGCCCCTGATGTTCGGGTTGTCGCCGGGCACCTCGGTGTCGTTGAGCCGCAACGGCTTCAGGATGCGCTGCTCGACCGACTTCTCGTACGGCTTGCCGGTCAGCTTCTCGACGAGCAGGCCCGCGACGATGTAGTTCGTGTTGGAGTAGCTCCACTTGGTGCCGGGCGCGAAGTCCAGCGGCTTGCTCGTGGAGATGGCGAGGAGCTCCTGCGGTGACCAGTGCTTGTAGCGGATCTTCTCGAACTCGTCCGGGCTGAGCGGGAGCGCGTTCGTGTAGTTGTACAGGCCGCTGGTGTGCTGCAGGACCTGGCGGACGGTGATCTGCTTGTCGATCAGGCCGGGCAGGTAGCGGTCGACGGGCGCGTCGAGCTCGACCTTCCCCTCACCCGCGAGCTGCAGGAGCACCGTCGACACGAACGTCTTGGTAATGCTGCCGACGCGGAACCGGCCGTCCAGCGGCACCGGCTTCTCGCTGTCGAGCTCCGCCTTGCCGGAACGTGCGGTGAAGCGCTGCCGCCCGTCCGTCACGCGGGCCTGAACCCCCAACGCTGCCCCGCTCTTGGTGAGCTGGTCCAGGGCCTCCTGCACGACCTTGCGGTCCGCGGCGGTGTCCGTGCCCGTGTCCGCGGCCGCGACTCCCGCGGTGGTCAAAGCGAGCAGGCTCGCCGCGGTGACTGTGGCTACCAATCGAATCCCCATGCCTCCCACCTTGGCGAGGCGCGCGTCCGTCCGCATCCACCTTCAGTCGGATCGACGCCCTAGGGGCTTCCCTTGGTCCGATAGGGCCCAAGGGCGGCTTTCATGGCCGAAACGAGCATGGGACGCACTTTCGGCCAATGCACGTCCTTCTGGCACGAGTACGCCGGGAGGAAGCCGCCGCACGCACCCGACGAGGCGCCGATCTCCCACACGAAGCTCGGCACGCCCAGGTCCTCGTACACCCAGTCGTCCGTGGCGCCGGAGGCGTTGTAGAGCAGCTCGCCCGGCTGGCCCGCCCGGAACCCGGACAGCGACGCCATGTCCTGGGCGATCTTGCGCAACGCGGCGTCGTTGCCGGTCTTCTGGGTGCTCCAGCCCCACGGGAAGAGCACGTAGTTGCCGTAGCTGTGCATGGAGATCACGGTGCCGGTGGTGTCCGCGGCGGCCGCCGCCGTGTCACCGGGCGCGCGGGTGTCGCGGTAGAGCTTGCGCCACAACGACTCCAGCGCCTGCGTCTCGACCTCGGAGTCGGCGCTCGGGCCGCGGTAGACCTCGCTGCACTTGTCCCTGGACGTGCCGACCTCGCCCCAGTGCGAACCGGCGTTGCGGTTGAGGTCGACGCCGCGCTGGCCGGAACCGCACGTGCCGTTGGCGTTCTTGCGGTGCAGGACCGGTGAGTCGCCGCCGGACTCGACGATCTCCACGCCGTCCGGGTTGGCGATCGGGACGACCCAGACCTCCAGCGCGTCGAGCATCGCGGTGAGGTCGGAGCCGACCAGGTCGTCGATGAACCGCCACGCCATGTCGCCGGTGGTGATTTCCCGTGCGTGGAGCTGGCCCATCACGAACAGGCGCGGTTTTGGCGCGGTCGGCGTCAATGCGCAGTCACCAGGTCGTTTGCGCGTGATGCAGATGGCTTTCAGGTCATATCCACCACTGCCGCGCGTCTTGCGCCACGAGTCGCCGTAGTCGACGACCGAGGCCAGTTCGGGATGCGCATTGGCGACTTCGTCGAGATGGGCGAGTTGCGCGGTAATGGTCCGGTAGCCGCCGTAGTACGTCGTATCCGCGAGAGAGCGCGGAGCCCATTGAGACGGAGGCATCACCGTCTCAACAGACGAACGGAAACCGTCGGACAGGAGCATGTCGGCGGTGCGAACGTCGCCCACGACGAAGAGGTCGTCGCCGTCGCGTTGCTCCACCACGTCGTACCCCAGACCGAGCAGCCGCTGGGCGGCGTCACCCATCGGAGCGGGCACACGCAGCACGTATGTCGGCTGTGGACCCTCCGCCGGCGCTGGTGAGGGGCTCAGGAGGAGAGCCAGGCAGGCGAGCAGGGCCAGTGCTGGGCGCATGATCGACGATGATCGACTGTCTGGCAGAACACCGCCACTCCGTTCGACCGACCGGATGATTACCGTCCGGTGCTTGAGACGAGGAACAGGTCGCTTGGCACTGTGTGACGAAACTCAATATGATTTCACTCAGCATCGCAGCGGTTATTGTGCTGACAGGCCGAAACCGACTCGACGAAGAGTGAGGTCCGCACACAATTCACACGAAGACAACGGGAGCGAAACCCATGGATCATCTCTACAACGACAATGTCGCCGAGATCTCCCACCTCTCCCCCTGGCGCGGTTCCCCCGCGGACGACGACGATGGTCTGGAGCCGACCATCGTCCGCAGCATGGACTGACAAAACTCGGGGGTTTCATGACCGGCCCGTCCACCGTCGTCAAGGGCACCGGCCCTGCTCTGCTGCTCGTCCACGGCGCGGGTGGCAGCGTCCAGGCCAACTACGGCCCGGTCCTGCGGACCCTCATCCAGCACTTCACCGTCATCGGGCGCGACCTGCCGGGCTCCGGCAGCACACCGGTGGCCGCGGGCCCGCTCGTCCTGGAGGAGCTCGCCGACGACCTGGTGGACGTCGCGGTGCGGGCCGGGCACGAGTCGTTCCACGTGTCCGGCTACTCGATGGGCTGCGCGATCGCCGCCACGGCGGCGGTCCGCCACCCCGAACGGGTGCGCGGGCTCGTCCTGAGCTCGCCGTTCACCAAGATCGACGCCGCGACCAGGGCGAGGCTCGACCACTGGAGGTCGTTGCTGGACGGCCCCCGCTCGGTGCTGGCCAGGTACATCCTCTCGGTGATGTGCAGCGAGAAGTACCTGGCAGGGCTCACCCCCGCGCAGGCGGAGGGCTTCGCCGAGCTGATCGGCACGACCGTGCCGGCCGGGTCCGCCTCGCACGTCGACCTGATCCTGAGGACCGACCTGTCCGGGCTGCTGCCGCTGGTCACGCAGCCGACGCTGGTGATCGGCGCGTCCGGTGACCGGCTGCTGTCCCCCGCCCTCGCCAAGGAGGTCTCGGACCTCGTCCCGGGAGCGAAGTACACGGACCTCGCGTGCGGGCACGCGATCGCGCTGGAGGCCGCGACGCCGTGGGCGCGGCTGATCACGGACTACCTGACGTCGGTGTAACTACGTCGGTGTAATTACACCGCTGTAACCACACGCGGGGAGCTTTCGTTCGCTCATGGCGCACGAAAGGGCCCCGCGTGCGGTCAACCAGAGCGGAGGCGGTGGGCTAGGGCTGTGTGGCGGCGGCCTGCGCCGACGGTGCGGACGGCTTGGCCGATGGCGCGCTTGGAGCCCACCAGCACCACCAGCTTCTTCGCGCGCGTCACCGCGGTGTAGAGCAGGTTCCGCTGCAGCATCATCCACGCGCTGGTCGTGATCGGGATGACCACGCACGGGTACTCGCTGCCCTGTGAGCGGTGGATGGTCATGGCGTAGGCGTGGCTCAGCTCGTCCAGCTCGGAGAACTCGTAGTCGACTTCCTCGTCCTCGTCGGTGCGAATGGTCAGCTTCTGCTCGACGGGGTCCAACGCGATGACGACGCCCAACGTGCCGTTGAAGACTCCGTTCTTGCCCTTGTCGTAGTTGTTGCGGATCTGGGTGACCTTGTCGCCGACCTTGAACACCCTGCCGCCGAAGCGCTTCTCGGGGAGGTTGTCCCGTGACGGCGTGAGCGCTTCCTGGAGGACGGTGTTCAACGCGCCCGCGCCGGCCGGGCCGCGGTGCATCGGGGCGAGGACCTGGATGTCCTTGCGCGGGTCGAGCCCGAACTTGCGCGGGATGCGGTTCGCCACCACGTCGACGGTCGTCGTCGCGGCCTCTTCGGCCTCGTCGGTGCTGAACAGGAAGAAGTCGGGAAGTCCCTGCACCAACGGGTAGTCGCCGCTGTTGATGCGGTGGGCGTTCGTGACGACGCCGGACTCCTGGGCCTGGCGGAAGATGTGCGTGAGCCGGACGTTCGGGATCGGGCTGCCCTGCGCCAGCACGTCCCTGAGCACCTCGCCGGCGCCGACGGACGGCAGCTGGTCGACGTCTCCCACGAGCAGGAGGTGGGCGCCGGGCGGGACGGCCTTCACGAGTTTGTTGGCCAGCAACAGGTCCAGCATCGAGGCCTCGTCGACGACCACGAGGTCGGCGTCGAGCGGGTGGTCGCGGTCGTACGCCGCGTCGCCGCCCGGTCTGAGTTCCAGCAGCCGGTGGACCGTGCGGGCCTCGTGGCCGGTCAGCTCGGTCAGGCGCTTGGCGGCACGGCCGGTGGGCGCGGCCAGGACGATCTTGGCCCGCTTCGCCTGGGCCAGCCGGACGATCGAGCGCACGGTGAAGCTCTTGCCGCAGCCGGGACCGCCGGTGAGCACCGCGACCTTCTGCGTCAGCGCGAGCTTCACCGCAGCGGCCTGGTGTTGTTCGAGCTCGGTGCCGAGCCAGGCGAAGGCCTTGTCCCAGTCGACGCCAGCGAAGCTCGGCATGCGGTCGTTGTCCGCGTGCAGCAGGCGCTTGAGCTGCGACGCCATCGAGATCTCCGCGCGGTGGAACGGGACCAGGTAGATCGCGATCTCGTCGTCGGGGAGCTCCTCGCGGACGACGCCCTCCTCCTCGACGAGCTCCGCCAGGCAGTCGATGACGAGGCCGGTGTCGACCTGGAGGATCTTGATGGCGTCCGCGATGAGGGCCTGTTCCGGCAGGTAGCAGTTGCCGTCGGTGGTGGCCTCGGAGAGCGTGAACTGCAGGCCTGCCTTGACGCGTTGCGGGCTGTCGTGCGGGATGCCGACGGCCTTCGCGATGACGTCCGCGGTCTTGAAGCCGATGCCCCAGACGTCGCTCGCCAGCCGGTACGGCTCCTCCCTGACGACCTCGATGGACTTGTCGCCGTACTGCTTGTAGACGCGGACGGCGAGGCTCGTGGAGACGCCGACGCCCTGGAGGAAGACCATGACCTCCTTGATGGCCTTCTGCTCCTCCCACGCGTCGGCGATGAGCTTGGTGCGCTTCGGGCCGAGCTTCGGGACCTCGATCAGGCGCTCGGGGGTGTGCTCGATGACGTCCAGCGCCTGCACGCCGAAGTGGGTGACGATCTTGTCCGCGAGCACCGGCCCGATGCCCTTGATCAGGCCGGAGCCGAGGTAGCGGCGGATGCCCTGGATCGTCGCGGGCAGGATCGTCGTGTAGTCGTCGACGTGGAACTGCTTGCCGTACTGCGGGTGCGAACCCCAGTGGCCGCGCATGCGGATCGACTCGCCGGGCTGGGCACCGAGCAGCGCGCCGACGACCGTGACGAGGTCGCCGCGGCCGGTGTCGACCTTGGCGACGGTGTAGCCGTTGTCCTCGTTGGCGTAGGTGATCCTCTCGAGGACCGCTTCGAGGACGTTCATGCTGCGAACCTACCTCGGGCTTCTGCACACGATCTTCACAACTTGTCCCGGCGTCCTCCACGACATGGTCATAAAGTCACCGGCATGACAGGTCAGCGCCGGGTGCTCGTCGTCGAGGACGACATCACGATCGCCGAGTCCGTGGCCGCACGGCTGCGGGCGGAGGGCTTCGTGGTGTCGGTTGCTCACGACGGGCCGTCGGGGGTCGCGCAGGCGGCTTCGTTCCTGCCTGACCTGGTCGTTCTGGACGTGATGCTGCCGGGGTTCGACGGGCTCGAGGTGTGCCGGCGGATCCAGGCGTCGCGTTCGGTGCCGGTGCTGATGCTGACCGCGCGGGGGGACGAGACCGATCTGCTGGTCGGCCTCGCCGTGGGGGCCGACGACTACCTGACGAAGCCGTTCTCGATGCGGGAGCTGGCGGCACGGGTGCACGTGCTGCTGCGCCGGGTGTCCCGCGCGGCTTCGTCGCAGTCGCTGGAGCTAGGGGACCTGGAGATCGACCTGGCCGGGCGCCGCGTGCGCAGGGCCGGTGTCGAGGCGCACCTGACGCCGACCGAGTACGACCTGCTGGTGTTCCTGGCCGAGCGGCCGTCGGCCGTGCAGGCGCGGGAACGGTTGCTGGCGGAAGCGTGCGGGTGGCACGACGGCGCGTCGTCGCGGACGGTCGACAGCCACGTGAAGGCGCTGCGGCGCAAGCTCGGGGCCGACCTGATCAGGACGGTGCACGGCGTGGGGTACGCGCTGGAGGTACCCCAGAAGAAGGTGTCTCCGTGAGGCGTCTTCTCGAACTGCTCGACATGCTGCCGCGTCCGCTGGACTCGGTGCGGTCGATCAAGCTCAAGCTGGGCATCGTGATCGTGGTGTCGGGGTGCGTGGCGTTCGCGTACTTCCGTTACGTGACGGGGTGGCTGCCTCCGCGCACGACGATCATCGCGCTCTTGCTGGGGCTGCTGACGTCGCAGCTGCTGGCGCACGGCATGACGTCGCCGTTGCGGGAGATGACGTCCGCGGCCCGGTCGATGGCGTCCGGTGACTACTCGCGCTCGGTGCGAGCCACGTCCTCTGACGAGGTCGGGCAGCTGGCCGAGGCGTTCACGGTCATGGCCGGGGATCTGGCCGCCGCCGACCAGCAACGGCGTGAGTTGATCGCGAACGTGTCGCACGAGCTGCGAACGCCGATCTCGGCGTTGCAGGCCGTGCTGGAGAACGTGGTGGACGGGGTGGCCGTCGCCGACGCGGCGACGATGAAGACGGCTCTCGCCCAGACCGAGCGGCTGGGCCGGCTGGTCACCGAGCTGCTGGACCTGTCGAAGATCGACGCCGGGGTCCTGTCGCTGAACCGCGAGAAGCTGTCGGTGTCCTCGCTGGTCGCCGACGTGGTGGCGGAGGCGGCCGTGGCTGCTCCCGCCGCGTCGTTCTCGATCGACGTCGACGGAGACCTGACGGTCCTCGCCGACGGGGAACGACTGCACCAGGTGCTCGTGAACCTGGTCGACAACGCTGCCCGGCACGGCCCCACCGGGGGGTTGGTGTCCGTGTCGGGGTTCGCTTCCGGAGGTTCGGTCGTCCTGGAGGTGCGGGACGAGGGACCGGGGATCGCGCTTGCGGACCGGTCGCGGATCTTCGAGAGGTTCACCCGAGGGGAGAGGGCGGGCGGTGGTGGGACCGGGCTCGGTCTCGCCATCGCCCGGTGGGTGGTGGACCTGCACGGCGGGACGATCGCCGTGGTGGATCCCGGGTCGTGCATCCGGGTGACTTTGCCTCGCTGACTTTTCTATTCGCACCGCGTGGGTGGTGTGACGGTGACGCGCGCCCTTTTTGGGCTTGGAGAGGGACATGACTGACTCTGACTCGACGAAATCGCCTGGCTCCGGGGAGACGCCGGAGGAGCCGGCGGTGCAGCGGCTGCGGTACCGGCACTTCCGGAAGGTCGGGTACAAGCCTGTGGCCGGGGAGGCGGCGGGGCCTGGGGGCTCGCCGGACCCCGAAGAGGCTGCTGAGGACGCCGAGGCAGGCTCACGCAGGGGTACCCCCGAGCCGGGAACCCCTGCATCTCAACCTACTCACGAGGTCCGACAAGATCGGCCGGCGAGCAAGAGCGTGGGCGAGTCGGGAAAATCGAGCACAACCACCGCCGAGGCACCGAAGCCCGGCCCGCTGCCCGGTACCGAGGCACAGAAGCCCGCCCAGGTGGCGACCGCCACCCTCCCGCCGCCCTCCCCGTGGCAGGGCCCACCCCGCTACCCCGCCCCCGCGATGGTCATCCCGGCCCCTGGCGTCCCGTTCATGCCCTGGTGGACCCCGCCCACCACGGGAGCCTCCGGCAAGGCCCTGGCAGTCGGCCTGATCGCAGGCCTGGCCGCCGCGTTCCTCGCCCCTCCCAACAACGGCATCGGCTGGTTCCTCGCGGCGCTGTTCGGCGTCGGCGCCGTTCTGTTCTACGCGGGCAGGCCGTCCGTCGAGCGCGCGCTCTGGCTGGCGGGGGCGCTGGCGTTCCTCGCCATGGGGTTCCTGCGGGCGGCCGAGTGGATCTTTCCGATGTGCGTGCTGGCGTCGATGTTGTGCGGGTCCATCGCCATGGCCGGCGGCAGGACGGTGCGGGGGCTCGTGTTCGGTGCGCTCGGGGTCGGGCTGGCCGGGTTGCGGTCCATCCCGTGGGTTGCGAAGGGGCTCAGCAAGCGCGGGCCGATCGGTCTCCGGCCGTTCATCTCGGTCGGGGTGGCGCTGGTGCTGTTGCTCGTCTTCGGCTCGTTGCTGGCGGGGGCGGACAAGGGGTTCAACGACTTCCTCGAAGGGTTGGTCCCCGACCTCGATGCCGGTGTCTACGTCCGGATGGGGTTCTTCGGGGTCGTCGCGGCGCTCGGGGCGTTGGGCGCGTGCTACCTCGTGGCGGCGCCGCCGAAGATCAACGAGGACGTCGAGGCCAAGCCCGGGTCGTTGCGGCTCAAGGACTACGGGTTGCCCGTTGGTGTGCTGGTGTTGCTGTTCACCGGGTTCGTGGGGACGCAGCTCGCGGTTCTGTTCGGTGGCGAGGCTTATGTCATGAAGACGGCCGGTGTCACGTTCGCCGAGTACGCGCGGTCCGGTTTCTGGCAGCTGCTGTGGGTCGCGATCCTGACGCTCGGCGTCATCGCGGGCGTTGCGCACTTCGCGGTCAAGAAGACGACGCGCGACCAGTTGTGGCTGCGGGTTCTGCTGGGTTCACTGACTGTTCTCACACTGGTCATCGTGGCGAGTGCGTTGAGCCGCATGTGGTTCTACCAGCAGGCGTACGGGTGGACGGTGCTGCGGTTGCTCGTGTCGTCGTGCGAGATCTGGCTCGCCGTCGTGTACCTCATGGTGATCGCGGGCGGAATCACCTTGCGCGCCAACTGGTTGCCCAAGGCGATCGTCGGGACCGGAGCGGCGTTCCTCCTCGTGGTCATGGTGATGAACCCCGAACGGGTGGTTGCCGACTACAACGTGTCGCGGTTCGAGGCGACGAAGAAGATCGACACGCGTTACCTGTCGGAGCTGTCGGAGGACGCGGTGCCCGCGCTCGTGAGGCTGCCCGAACACGAACGCAGCTGTTCGTTGCGGTGGTTGAAGAATCGCACGAACGTCGAGCAGGACTGGCGCGACTTCAACCTCGCGCGGCACAACGCCTGGGAGTCACTCGAAAGTGTTGCGGTGACTGATGTCACCTGTGAGTACGCCTACTCCGGAGAGAGGTAGTCGTTAACTGGCGGTAAAGTTGCTGGCCGGAGAGTTGCCGAGAGGGTGAGAAGTGACGCTGACGTGACCATTGCGGCTGAACCCGTTGTTCTTCGATCGATGTTCACGGCAGGCGAGGCGCCCACCCCGCGCACACTCCTGGACATCCTGCGCGCGAGTGCCGAACAGCACCCGGACGCGCTGGCCGTCGACGACGGCACCACCGCGCTCACGTACCGCGCGCTCATCTCGGAAGTGCTGGAACTCAAGGAAAAGCTCGCCGCCGAGGGTGTCGGGGCAGGCGACCGGGTCGGCATTCGCGTGCCGTCCGGGACCGCCGACCTCTACGTCTCGATCCTCGCCACCCTCGCGGCGGGCGCCGCCTACGTGCCCGTCGACTTCGAGGACCCGGACGAGCGAGCAGAGCTCGTTTTCGGTGAGGCACAGGTGAGTGCCGTGCTCGGCGAAGGCCGATCCCTTGTGCTGCACGGCACCACGCTCGGTGTGCCCGGCGAGCCCGGTCTCGACAACGACGCGTGGATCATCTTCACGTCCGGCTCCACCGGCAAGCCCAAGGGCGTTGCCGTCACGCACCGCAGCGCCGCCGCGTTCGTGGACGCAGAGGCGCGGCTGTTCCTCTCCGACGAGCCGATCGGCCCGGAAGATCGTGTGCTGGCCGGGCTTTCCGTCGCGTTCGACGCCTCCTGCGAGGAGATGTGGCTCGCGTGGCGGCACGGCGCCTGCCTCGTGCCCGCACCGCGGTCGTTGGTGCGCACCGGCATGGACCTCGGCCCGTGGCTGGTCGAGCAGGAGATCACCGTCGTCTCCACGGTTCCGACGCTGGCCGCGCTGTGGCCGGTCGAGGCGCTGGACGACGTGCGGTTGCTGATCTTCGGCGGCGAGGCCTGCCCGCCGGACCTGGCCGAGCGCCTCGCCGTGGACGGCCGCGAGGTCTGGAACACCTACGGGCCAACGGAAGCGACCGTGGTCGCCACCGCCGCGCAGCTGTCCGGCGCCGGCCCGGTGCGCATCGGCCTGCCGCTGGACGGCTGGGAGCTCGCCGTCGTGGACGCGGCGGGCGAGGTCGTGCCCATGGGCGAGTCCGGCGAACTGGTGATCGGCGGCGTCGGCCTCGCGCGTTACCTCGACCTCGCGAAGGACGCCGAGAAGTACGCGCCGCTGCCCTCGATGGGCTGGGACCGCGCGTACCGCAGTGGTGACGTGGTGCGCGCCGAGCCCGAGGGGCTGGTGTTCCTCGGCCGCGCGGACGAGCAGATCAAGCTCGGCGGCCGGCGCATCGAGCTGGGCGAGGTCGACGCCGCACTGCTGGCGCTCGACGGCGTGGCCGGTGCGGCCGCCGCCGTGCGCACCACGCGGGGCGGCAACCAGATCCTCGTCGGCTACGTCGTGGTCGACGGCGAGTTCGACCAGGCCGCGGCCGTCGAGCAGCTCCGCGCCGAGCTGCCCGCCGCGCTGGTGCCGTTGATCGCTGTCGTCGACACGCTGCCGACGCGCACGTCCGGCAAGGTCGACCGCGCCGCCCTGCCGTGGCCGCTGGAGTCGCTCGACACCGCGGGTGCGGTGTTCTCGGGCCTGGAAGGCTGGCTGGCCGAGCAGTGGGCGGCCGTGCTGGGTTCCGGACCGGCTTCCGAGGACGCGGACTTCTTCGCCTCCGGTGGCAGCTCGCTGTCCGCGGCGCAGCTCGTCTCACTGGTGCGCACGCGCTACCCGAGCACGTCCGTCTCGGACATCTACCAGAACACGACGCTGCACAAGCTCGCGCGCAAGCTCGAGTCGTACGGCTCCACCGCCGAGGTGCACGAGGTCGCGCCGACGCCGCGCTGGACCGGCGTGGTGCAGACGTTGCTGATGATCCCGCTGCTGACCGTTGCCGGTGCGCGCTGGGTCGTCGCACTGACGGCGCTGTCGAACGTGCTCGGCTGGACGTCCGTGTCGTGGTGGTGGGTCGCCGCGGGCTGGGCGGTGTTCATCTCGCCGCTCGGCCGCCTCGCGGTGTCCGCCGGTGGCGCGCGGTTGTTGCTGCGGGGCCTCAAGCCCGGCGAGTACCCGCGCGGTGGTTCCGTCCACTTGCGACTGTGGACCGCCGAGCTGCTGGCGCAGATGACGCGCGCCACCGAGCTTTCCGGCTCGTGGGTGACGCACTACGCGCGGGCGTTGGGCGCGAAGGTCGGCCCGGGCGTCGACCTGCACTCGCTGCCGCCGATCACGGGCATGCTGAAGATCGGCCGCGGTGCGGCCGTCGAGCCCGAGGTCGACCTGTCCGGCTGGTGGCTGGACGGCGACCGGCTGCGGATCGGCCGCATCCGGATCGGCGCGGGTGCGACCGTGGGTGCGCGCAGCACGCTCTTCCCCGGTGCGCGGATCGGCAAGCGGGCCGAGGTGGCGCCCGGTTCGGGTGTCGTGGGTTCCGTGCCGACAGGTCAGCGCTGGGCGGGCGTTCCCGCGATCCGCGAGGGCAAGGCGGCGCGTTCGTTCCCGTCACGCCGTCCGCAGCGCTCGTACTTCTGGAACTTCATGTACGGCGTCTCGTCCGGCCTGCTCGCCGCGCTGCCGTTGCTGGCGGCGGCTCCGGCCGTGCTGTACGTGCTGCGCCGGCCCGTGACGCTGACGTCGGCGCTGTGGGACGTCCCGGTCGCATCGGTGATCTGGTTCGGCTCGTACGCGTTGCTGGTGCTGGTTTCCGTGCGGTTGCTGGGCATCGGCATGCGCGAGGGCCACTACGCCGTGCACAGCCGCGTCGCGTGGCAGGCGTGGACGACCGAGCGGTTGATGAACAACGCGCGCTCGGCCCTGTTCCCGCTGTACGCCTCGCTGTTCACGCCGGTCTGGCTGCGCCTGCTGGGCATGAAGGTCGGCCGCCGCGTCGAGGCGTCCACCGTGGTGGCGCTGCCGAAGATGACCCGCGTCGGCGACGGCGCGTTCCTGGCCGACGACACCATGGTCGCGTCCTACGAGCTCGGCGGCGGCTGGCTGCGCATCGCGACCGCCCGCGTCGGCAAACGGGCGTTCCTGGGCAACTCGGGCATGACCGCGCCGGGCCGCGCGGTGCCGAAGGGCGGGCTCGTCGGAGTCCTGTCGGCGGCACCGAAGCGCGCCAAGGCCGGTTCCTCGTACCTGGGCATGCCGCCGATGAAGCTGCCGCGCGCGGCCGAGGTGTCAGACCAGTCGCGCACCTTCGACCCGCCCAAGCACCTGATGTGGGCGCGGGCGCTGGTGGAGCTGTGCCGGTTCGTCCCGGTCATGCTGAACGTCGCGTTGGTCGTCGGCGTGCTGTTCGCCCTGCGTTCGTACGGTCTGTGGTGGTCCGGCGTGGTGCTGCTGGCCGCCGGTGTCGCCGCGTGCCTGGTGGCCGTCGTCGCCAAGTGGGCGCTCGTGGGCCGCTTCCACGTGCGCGAGTACCCGCTGTGGTCGGCGTTCGTGTGGCGCAACGAGCTCGCGGACACGTTCGTCGAGGTGCTCGCCGTGCCGTGGCTCGTCGGTTTCTCCGGTGGCACACCGATCATGAACTGGTGGCTGCGCTCGCTCGGCGCGTCCGTCGGCCGCGGCGTGTGGTGCGAGTCGTACTGGCTGCCCGAGGCCGACCTGGTGAAGCTGGGCGCCGGCGCGTCGGTCAACCGCGGCTGCGTCGTGCAGACGCACCTGTTCCACGACCGCATCCTGCGCATGGACAAGGTGACGCTCGCGGAAGGCGCCACTTTGGGCCCGCACGGCATCGTGCTGCCCGGTGCGTCCGTCGGCGCCCACACCACGATCGGACCCGCCTCGCTCGTCATGCGCGGAGAGGATGTACCGTCGGGAACCCGTTGGCTGGGCAACCCGATCTCCGCGTGGACATGAGCTTCTCGGTACACCACTACGCATTAGAGCTTGACTACAAGCCGCACTCCGCACGTCTCTCGGGACGTGCGGTGCTGCAGGCTTCCTGCGCCTCGCTCTCGTCGTTCTCGTTGTCCTTCGGTACTTTGCGGGTCTCGAAGGTGCTGGTGAACGGCAAACCCGCCCGGTACGCGCACGCGGGCGGTGTGCTGAACGTTCGCGCCACCGTGCGCGGCAACTTCTCGGTCGAGGTCCGCTACTCGGGAACGCCCGTGCCGGTGTCCACCCCGGAATGGGGCGACCTCGGCTGGGACGAGCTGACCGACGGCTCGATCGTCGCCTCGCAGCCGGTTGGGGCACCGTCGTGGTTCCCGTGCCTGGACGAGCCGTCGTCCAAGGCGTCGTACCTGCTGGACGTGACGGCGCCGTCGTCCTACATGGTCGTGTGCAACGGCGTGCTGGTGGACGGCAAGGTGTCCGGCAGCACCACGAGGTGGGTGTACTCGATGGCCGCGCCGATGGCCACGTACCTGGCGACCGTCCAGATCGGACAGTACGTCGAGGTGCTGCCGGACGTCTGGGCCCCGGCCCGGCTGCGCAGGCTCGTGGCACACGACTTCGCCCGGCAGAACCAGATGATTTCGCTGTTCTCGTCGCTGTTCGGGCCTTACCCGTTCACGAAGTACTCGGTCGTGGTGACCGACGACGAGCTCGACGTCCCGGTCGAAGCGCAGGGGCTGTCGACGTTCGGGGCCAACCACGTGGACGGACAGCGGGGTTCGGAACGGTTGGTGGCGCACGAGTTGGCGCACCAGTGGTTCGGCAACTCGGTCGGAATCGCGGCCTGGGAACACATCTGGCTCAACGAGGGCTTCGCCTGCTACTCGGAGTGGCTGTGGTCGGAGGCTTCCGGTGGCCGGTCGGCGGACGCCTGTGCTGCCGGAGCCCGGGAGTTGTTGTCCCGCCTGCCGCAGGACCTCGTGATCGGACGGCCTGCTCGGGCCGACTGGTTCGACGACCGGGTCTACCAGCGCGGGGCGTTGACCTTGCACTCGTTGCGGCGCGAGATGGGGGACGACTCGTTCTTCGCGCTGCTGCGGGAGTGGTGTGCGCGGAACCGGCACGGCCTGGTGACCACTGAGGACTTCCTCACCCTGGCAGGGCACCGCGACCTGCTCACGCGCTGGTTGTTCGAGCCCGCGCTACCGCTCTAGCGGGTCCACTTCCACACCAACGGCGGGCGGCCTCCCTTGGGCAATGCCGCGGCGTGCTCGCTGGTGCGTTCGAGGCCGGGCACGCGGTCCATCGTGCGCCCCAGGTTGGCCGGGTAGGGCCGGTCGCCGGTCAGCGACTCCGTCACGTCGAGCGCCTGCGCCGTCGTGAACTCGGGCCCCAGCAGCCCCGCGCTGAACGGCACGTCGCGCCACAGCTTGTCCGCCAGCAACGGCCGGCAGTCGGCGACGATCCGGTCGTGGTCGAAGGCCAGCGGCGGCACCTCGTCCAGCCTGCTCCAGACGGCCAGGTCACCGGTCGGGCGGGTCACGGTGGCCCACAACGCGATCGACAGCGTCGGGCCGCGCGGGTCACGCGACGGCTCGTCGAACGTGGCGAGCTGACCGGTCGCCGTCACCGACTCCTCGGCGAGACCGAGCTTGCCCGTGACGGCCCTCGTGGTCGCGTCGCGCAGCCGTTCGCCCTTGCCCAGCAGGACACCGGGAAGCGCCAGCTCGCCGGCGAACGGCTCGTGTGCGCGCGGTGCCACCCCCACGAGCACCGCGCGCGCCTCCGGATCAAACCGGAGCACGATCACGTCCACCGACACCAGCGTCGACTCGATCATGTCCTGGATTCTCCCGCACCGCGTAGTCCGCCCTCGACGGGCCCGCCCCGGTCACCAGCACCTCGACGCCGAGCAGATCTTCCAGGTACGTCAACGGTTCCGGCATCTCCTCCAGGAGCGGTCCGGTGGCGACCTGCAGATCGCGGGCGTCCAGGTGGGTCACGGCCAGGCCGTCGATCCCGCCGCAGCACCGCACCGAGTAGCGCAGCAGATCGGCGTCCAGGTGCCCCGCCCGCCACGCGCCCTGGAACTCCCCCGTGCCGTTGTGCGCTTCCGGGAACCGCTCGAGCAGGGCCGGGTCCTCCGTCGGCAACGGGCCCGCGCCGTGCCGCGTCTGGTAGGTCCTGGTCACGCCGATCACGCGGGCGGGACGACCGACGAGCAGCTCTCGCGCGTTGCGGGGCGTGACCGTGGACCACGTCGTGTGCGGGTGGAAGCCGTGGGTCTCGTCGAGCAGGACGCCCTGCGCGCCCTCGAAGACGAGCCGTCCGGTGTCGGCGAGCCGCCCGGCCTCGTCACCGGTCGTGATCCGGACGGCGTCCGCGAACGAGGTGTAGAGCTCGACGAGGTCGTCGACGCCGCCGACCTCGCCGGTGAGCGGCTCGTAGAACCGGGCGAGCACGTCGAGTTTTCGCCGCAGCGCCCGCGGATCCATGCAGTCGCCGACCCTCGGTGCGGGGCCGGGGTCGCCGAGCACCTGCTGCTCCTCGACCACCTCGCCCCGCACCGCCCCCCGGTCGCCGAGGAGCCCGTACCAGACGGTCTCCCCGATCCCCTTCCCGCACGACCCGTGCCGGTCGGCGCCCCTGGCGATCTCCCGCGCCCTGTTCGCGGCCACGTGGAACGGGGTCGTGAGCAGGGCGCCGGCGTCGATCGACACCAGCGACAACGGGTCGGCGACACCGACGGCCTCCAGCTCGCGCGACTCGGTCGCGAGAGCGATCGGCTCGACGAGCACGTGGCGGGAGAGCCAGGTCGGCACGCCCGCGAGCGTGCCCGACCCGAACTGGCTGAACGTGTGGTGCCGGCCGTCGACGACCACGTTGTGCGCGGCCTGCGCTCCCCCGTTGAACCGCACGACCGCCGACAGCGGCCCGTCCGCGCACAGCGCGTCGACCACCGCTCCCTTGCCCTCGTCGCCGAACCCCAGCCCGACGACGATGACGTGCTCGTCCCGCCTCATGTCAGCTCAGCCTCACGTCGTCGGGGCCGTCGATGCCCAGCGGGGCGCCCGACGCCGTCAGCGAGCGCGCGCCGACCGTGGCCAAAGCCTTGCCGACGGCCTCGCTCTCGGCGACCGAGCCGATCTCGGCGAGGTCCACCAGTGCCTGATCAAGGTCCACGACGCTCTCCTCGACGCCGATGGTCGCGGCGATCAGCTCGCACACCGCGCCGGGGTCGTCGAGCTTGAGGAAGTTCTGCCCGAGGATCGAACGCCAGTGCTCACCGATGCTGTCGTCGTGGAAGTACGACGACTGGTTCGGCAGGATGAAGTACACGTGCCACTTGCGGGCGAGCTCGCGGTACACCGACACCGGGTCGATGTCCTGGTTGACCTCGTCACCGATGACGCGGCGGATGTGCCTGGCCTCCAGCCGCGGCTTGTTCAGCTCGTCGCCGATGATGAACAGGTAGCCCTTGCGGCCGCGCTTCTGCCAGGCGTCGGTGACGACGTGCCGTGCGATGAAGTACGCCGCCAGCTCGTACGACTCGCTCTTCTGCCCGCCGCCGTTGCCTTCGAGGAAGATGTCGCGCAGCTGCTCGTCCATGCGGTTGTCCGACTCGAACTGCCCGACCTGCAACGGCACGCGGTCGCTGTCGGCGTCACCGATGCCGCCGAACATCACCTGCGGGTCGGCGAGATATCCCTTGCGCTGCAACAACCCGTGCAACTTGCCGAGCTTGCCCTGCATGATCCGCGGCACCGCGCCCATCGACCCGGTCACGTCGAACAGCACCGCGATCGGTGTCGAGTCGGCGTGGTCGGGCGAGTCGCGGCACTCGCGGAACCCCACGCCCAGCGGATCCAGCGACGGCGCGGCCTTCCAGCTCGCGGCGGGCGTCGACTTCATCGAGGCGGTGTAACCGAAGTCGGCGATGCCCTTGGCCGCGCGGAAGGTCTTCGCCGCGGCGTAGGCGTTGTCGTCCCACCTGCCGTGTCCCATGGTCATTCTCCTGTCTGGGGAAGGGCGAACGGGCGGAAGCGCCGTGCGCCGTAGAGGTCTTCGAGGAGGTCGTCGTACTCCTCGATCAGGTCGACGGCGTCGGGCCGCCGCCGCGGGTTTTCCTGCAGGCACCCTCGAGCGAAGGCCCGCTGGCGAGGTTCGTTTTCCGCCAGGAGTTCGAGCATCAGCGTGTGTGCCATGTGGACGTCCGTCGCGGCCGTGACCGGCTGCCGCGCAACGACTTCCGGTGGGTAGGAGATGGTGCGGCTCGTCGCGAGGAGCCGTTGTCCCTCCTCGACGGCGAACGACCAGCCGGCCAGGACGATGCCGTGCTGTTCCGGGTGCACCATGACGTTCTCGGCGGTCACAGCCCCGTGCACCAGCCCGATCTGGTGCGCGCCGGCCAGCGCTTTGAGCAGCCTGCGGTGCATCCACGCGTAGTCCCGGCCGTCCAGCCCGTCCGGGAACGCGCGCCGGACGTCCGCGAGCGTCACGAAGCCGTCCAGCAGGGGTTCGAGCACCGTGAAGGCGCGTGAGCCCTTGGCGACGTCGCCCGACGTGTCGAGCAGCCGCGGGTAGAACGGGCGCAGCCACTGGTTCCGGTCCGTGAAGGACTCCAACGCCCTCAGCGCCAGCCATTCACCGTGCAGCAACGGGTTCAGGGCCGGGTTGCGCACCACCTTGACCACGTGCGGACCGTCCGCCTCGTACAGGTTGGCGATGCTGCCGACCGCGAACGGCTCCCCGATGCGGTACACGCCGGTCTTCGTCCTCAACTCGACGACCGCGCCGTGCACCCACTCGTGGTGCAGGCGGGTCAGCTCGGCCGACGCCGCGTGCGCCCTCGTGTCGCGCGGTCCGACCACGTCGGGGTGCAGCACCGAGGCCAGGGCGTGGTACCGGCGTCGCACCTGCTTGCGCCTGGCCGGATCGGTGGTGCGCGGACCGAAGAGCGCTTCGGCTGACGCGGCGCGTTCCACCAGTTCCAGGGCCTCGGCTGTCGTGAGCATGGTTTGAGTCTAAGTGACTCAAACCCCGATCGCAACGCTGTTCTTCGTGACCCGGCTCATGGTGTTCCGGTCCCCAGACGCCGGGTACCCCGTCCCGATACCGGAAGGAGGGACCGTGCTGTTCGTCGTCATGGGCTGTTCCGTGGCCTTCGCACTGCTCGCGGTGGAGGTGGTCCACCGGCTGGTGCGCCGCTTCACCCACAGCGGGAAGATGTACCGGCCAGGCCAGGTGTTCGGAGCGTTGCTGGCCGCCCAGGCAAGCCTGAGCGCCTACCCGGTCGACGCCCCGGTCACCCTGCACGCGCTGGGCATCGCGTTGATCCTGGCCGGTGCGTGGCTGCTGTCGGCCCTCATCAGCACGCTCGTGGACCTCTCGCTGTCGCGGATTCGCACGGACGTCACGGACAACCGGCACGCGCGGCGCGTGCACACGCAGGTCACGCTCGTGCGGCGGCTGGCGCTGGTGGTCATCGGCGTGCTGGCGGTCGGGGCCATCCTGATGACCTTTCCCGGGGCCCGGGCCGTCGGGTCGACCGTACTGGCCAGTGCGGCTGTGATCGGTGCGGTGGCGGCGTTGGCGGCGCAGTCGTTGCTGGGCAACGTGATCTCGGGGATGCAGATCGCGTTCAGCGACGCCGTGCGGCTCGACGACGTCGTCGTGGTCGAAGGCGAGTGGGGGCGGGTCGAGGACATCACGCTGACGTACGTGGTGCTGCACCTGTGGGACGACCGGCGGCTCGTGTTGCCGACCTCCTACTTCCTCAAGACGCCGTTCGAGAACTGGACGCGCACGCAGTCCGCGCTGCTCGGGACCGTCGAGCTGGACCTGGACTGGACGGTGCCGGTCGAGCCGATGCGGCAGGAGATGCGGTCCATGCTGGAGGGCAGCGACCTGTGGGACGGGCGGGTGTCCGTGTTGCAGGTGACGGCCGCGACCCAGGGGTTCGTGCGCCTCAGGGCGCTGGTGAGCGCGGCCGACGCCGGGAAGTTGTGGGACCTGCGGTGCCTCACCCGCGAGCACCTGGTCGACTGGGTGCAGCGGTACCACGACGGCGCGTTGCCGCAGGTGCGGACGCGGACCGTCACGCGGGCCGCACGGCAGCAGCCCGCCGGTGACCAGCACACGGACGCTCGGGTGTTCGGGGAGAGCGCGGACGGGGCGTTGCGGGAGCAAGCGTTTGCGGGACCCAGGCAGTAGCGCGTTGCCCCACACTGGGCGCATGAGGACCGGGGACCAGGTCGTGCAGAGCCTGCCGTGGCGGTGGCGGGCGCAGGGGACGATCTTCATCATCGGCGGGCTCGGGTTCCTGTTCGACGCCTGGGACGTCACGCTCAACGCCTTCCTGATCCCGCTGGTCAGCGCCGAGTGGGGCCTCAGCCTCGGCGAACGCGGGTGGGTCGGCACCGCCAACCTCATCGGGATGGCGATCGGCGCGTTCACGTGGGGTGCGATCGCGGACACCATCGGGCGCAAGAAGGCGTTCAGCCTCACGATCCTGATGTTCTCGCTGTTCACGGTGGCGGGCGCGGCGTCGCAGGACTTCGTGACGTTCTGCGTGTTCCGGTTCCTCGCGGGGGTCGGGCTCGGCGGGTGCATCCCGGTGGACTTCGCGCTGGTCGGCGAGTTCACGCCCGCGAAGGTCAGGGGCAGGGTGCTGGCGGCCATGGACGGGTTCTGGCCGCTCGGTGCGACGCTGTGCGGGCTCACCGCGGCCTTCCTCGCCGGCCTGGGCAGCTGGCGGCTGCTGATGCTCACGATGGTGCTGCCCGCGCTCCTGCTGTTCTGGATCCGGCGCGGCGTTCCCGAGTCGCCGATGTTCCTGGTCGCCAAGGGCCGCCCCGAGGAGGCCAAGAAGGTCATCGACGACCTGCTGGCCAAGACCGGAGCGCCGAAGGAGGACTGGCGGCTTCCCGACCCCGGCCAACTCCAGCGCCTCTCCCCCAGGACGATGTTCTCGCAGCTCAAGGAGATCTGGCGGTTCGACCCGCGGCGCACCGGCGCGATGTGGCTGATGTTCCTCGCCGTCTTCCTGCTGTACTACGGCGCCGTCACGTGGCTGCCGAGCATCCTCAAGGCGCAGGGGTACGGGACGTACGCGGCGTTCATGGTCACGACGGGCACCGTGGCGGTCGGCGTGGTCGCCGCGCTGATCAGCGCGTGGCTCGTGGACGTGTTCGGGCGCAAGTGGGTCATCGCGGTGACGGCGCCGCTCGCGTCGGTGGCCCTGGTCATGTTCGCGGTGCAGATCAACGTGGACACGGCCGCGAAGGCGTGGATCACGCTCTACGGGGCGCTCATCCAGATCGCGATCCCGGCGCTGTACGCGCTCGCGCCGGAGCTGTACCCGACGCACCTGCGGGCCAGCGGTTTCGGCTGGGCGTCGACGATCAGCCGGATCGGGGCCGGGTTCGTTCCGGTGCTGTTCGGCGCGATCCTCTGGCCGGTTCTCGGCCTGCCGCTCACGTTCGCGGTGATCGGTGTCGTGGTGGTGGGCGGCGTGGTCGTGCTGATGCTCGTGGTCCCGGAAACGAAGATGCAACCCCTCACGGAGCCCGCTCCGTCCTAGCCACATGAGAAGACCGCTCGCCGTCGCGTTCTGCGCGCTGGCACTCGGAAGCTGTGGTACGAACGGGTCTCCAGCCGTGACGTACGCGGAGGCCCCGACCGTGTCATCAGCAAAGCCGGACAAGACCCGGCTCGAGCAGGCGAAACGCGACGGCTACCTCACCGTGCCACTGATGATCTCCGTGCAGCCGGGACGTGACGGGGAGGTCGAGCAGGCACTGAGGAAGCTGGGCGCGACCGTCGAGTCGCGCGATCCCAGAATCGGCTACCTGCGGGCCGAGATGCCGGTGGACAAGGTGGAAGACGCGTACCTCATCACCGGTGTGTCCAAAGTGGATCTGGACGAACCGCTGGGCAACAAGCTCCCTGAACCGTAGAAAGCCCCAGGATCTCGTGAATCCTGGGGCTTTCCGCGTGTTCCCGGGGACTAGCTGACGGTCTGGACGATCACGGCGCCGTTGCCGACGACGTTCTCGTCCGCCGTGCGCACCTCGAGCACACCGCGCAGCACGCGGCCGGCGGCGGGCTGGGCGAGCGGGGTGATGACACCCGGCACCGTCCAGGACGCACCGGCGGCCCGGTCGGCGTTGGTGTCGGTCACGGCCAGCGTGCCGAGACCGGCCGAGGTGAACACGTCGATGTAGTCGTACTGCGTGGTGCCCGCGGGCACCGCGTAGCCGTCGACCTGGACGACCCACTTGCCGGCGGCCGGGTTGTTGACCGTCACCGACTCCTCCGAGTCACCGTCAGCGGACTGACCGGCGACCACGCAGGTGCCCGACGTGCAGTTGAGCACGAACAGGTCGAGGTCGGCGCCACCGTCGGACGGGTTGCCGATCGTGGCGACCAGCTGCGTCGCACCGGCCTTCACGTCGATCTCGTAGAGCTTGGTCTCGCCGTCCGCGATCGACTCACGGCCCGTCTTGGCACTGCCGACGGCACCCGCCACGAGCCGGCCGTTGAACGCGGCCTGCGTGTTCGTGACCTGGTAGCTGCGGTTGACCGGCACGCCGGCGGCCGCGGACGCGATGACGTCCGGGTTCGGGCTGATCGCCGTGCCGAGCACGGACGCGGTCACCGAGTACGGCGCCGAGTCGGCGTCGGAGGTGCGGCGCGCCTCGACCACGATCTCCCACACACCGGCCATCGGGCTGGTCACCGTGCGGCTGGTGGGCGTGCCACCGGAGCAGCCGGCACCCGCGTCCGGGTTGTAGCAGTTGGTCGAGCTGGTCACGTCGAGCGGAACACCCTGCGGGGTGAAGCGCAGGAAGCGGACCTGGCCCTTGCCGGCCTCGGCGCCACCGGCGTTCATGTCGATCTTCAGCGCGGTCGTGCCCTTCGGCACGTTCACGAAGAGGCTGGTCGACTGGTTGCGCGCGATCGTGCCGGACTTCGTGACCGAGAACTTGTTGGCGGTGTTGAAGTTCTCCGCCGCGAACACCGCGTTCAGGGTCTGCACGTCGACACCGGGCGTCTCGACGTCGTCGAGCTGCAGAACGGCGCTGTGCGCACCCGCGGACGCTGCCTTGATCTTCACCGGGAACTGGACCGGCTTGTTGAACGGCAGGGTCACGGTCTTGGCGGCCTTGAAGGTGCCGTCGTTGCCCTTCCACGACACGTTCCAGACCTCGTCGTGGTCGTGACCGGTGGTGCGGGTCAGCGTGTAGGTGCGGGTGTACTCCTGGCCCGCGGTCACGCCTTCACGGTCGTGGATGCCGACACCGACGTTCGGGGTGGCCAGCAGTCCACTGAGGACGGTGTTGACCGGAACCGAGGTGGTGACCTTGTTCGGCACGCCGTGCTTGTCGAGCAGCGACCAGGCGGCGTTGGTGTTGAACAGACCCGCGCCCTGCTCGTAGGCACCCAGGGTGCTCACGTAGTTCGCGCTGCGCTGGATCGCGTAACGCAGCTCGGCGCTGGTCGGCTTCTCGCCGTTGTGCTCGGCCTTGTAGGCGCTCACGAGCAGCGCGGCGGCACCGGTCGCCTGCGGGGCGGCCATCGAGGTGCCGTTGAACATCGAGTAGCCGGGCGGAAGGGCGTAGGTGCCCGCCACCGGGCCACCCGGCTGCCAGCGCGGCGTGGTGGAGATCGCCGAACCGGGCGCGACGATGTTCGGCTTGAAGCCGCCGTCCTCGGCCGGGCCGCGCGACGAGAAGCCGTGCAGGTTCTGCTTCTGCGCGGTCTTCGAGCCGTAGTTGGAGAGCCAGGTCGCGCTGGTGATGTACGAACCGACGCTCACCGCGTCCGTGGCGACCGACGGGTCACCGACGGTGTTGGCGCCCGCACCCGAGTTGCCCGCCGAGATGAAGATCTGGACGTTGTACTCGTTGATCGTGCGGTTGTAGAGCTCGGCGCGGGCGTTGTTGCCGTCGTTGAGCGCCGGGAGGCCACCGATGGAGATGTTCACGACGTCGGCGCCGTTGCGCGCGGCGTAGAGGACACCGTCGATCAGACCGGAGCTCGTGCAGGACGGCGTGGAGAGGCAGGCCTTGACCGCCATCAGCTTCGCGCCCGGCGCGGCACCGGCGGCCTTGCCGTCGAACAGCTTGTGGGCGGCGGTGATGCCGGCGACGTGCGTGCCGTGCGCGGCGGCCGCCATGCCCAGGTTCACGTACGGCGTGCCCTGGTTGTCGTAGATCGAGCGGTCCGTCTGCACGACGAACGCCATGCGCTCCGCGACGGGGGTGGCGGGGTTGTCGGTGCCGAAGAAGCCGACGTCCTGCTTGACCTTGTAGTCGAGCATCCGCTTGTTGTTGGTGAAGTCGCCGTCACCGTCGACGTCGACGAAGACTTCCTTCGTCGTGATGTCCTGGAGGACACCGAACGAGTCGAGCTTGTCACCGTCGCGGTTGATGTCACCGCCGGTCTCGGACGCCGCGGTGCCGAGGTCGCCCGCGGTCTCCTTGAAGAGACCGAACGAGTAGGGGCCACCCGTCGCCGGCGCGGTCCACTCGCGGCCACCGTTGGTGAACTTGCCGGTGACGCCCGTCTTGGTCATGGTGACCCAGGTGCCGTCGCCGGAGTTCGTGGCGTTCGCGTTGTACCAGTCGACGATCTTGCGCTCGCCGGTGCTGGTCTTCTGCAGGGCCGGGGTGTCCAGGTCGATGCCGGAGTCGATCACGGCGATCGTGGTGCCGCGGCCGTCCCACTGCGGGTGCGCGACGGCGAACTGCGCCGCCTGCGTGTCCTGCGTCGGCATGTACGGGTTGGTGCGCGGCGTCTTCGCGTCCGGCGCGTTCTGCGGCGCCGGCTGCTCCATGCCCTGCGGGCGCGGGTCGTCGAGCGCGATCAGCCCGTCCACGTCAACGGTGTTGACCGAGGCCAGCTTGGCCGCCTTCTCCGCCTTGTCGCGCGGGATGGTGACCTTGACGTAGTCGACGTCCTTCTCGGTCTTCTGGACCGTGGCGCCGAGCGCCTTCAGGTCGTTGACCGCGGCGTCGGTCTTGCCCTTCTCGGCCGCGACGAGCAGGTCGACGGTCGGCTTGCCCTGGCGGGCGGCCTCGTCGACGAGCTCGCGGTCGGTCTTGTCGAGCTGCTTGTCCGCAGCCGGCTTTTCCTGCTGCGGAGCGTTCTGCGCGTTTGCAGGGGTGGCGGCGAAGCCGAACCCGGCAGTGCCCAGCACCGCGGTCAGCAAGACCGTTCCGGTGCGGCGTCTCCAGTTCTTCACGGCGCATGTGCCCTTCGTGGGGTAAAGAGTGCTCAGAAGCACATCTCTTCACCTGACGAGGGGCAATCGTCTTCTCAGCCGAATTCGCAGATCCACATTGGACTGTTCAGCGGCTTGTCCGCGCGCACATTTGGTGCCGCGCGTTTCCACTTTGCCGTGGAACGAGCAACCGCTCTCCAGTCAAGAGCTGATGGAGGGGAATGTCAAGCCTGCGTCAACGGTGAACGGCGTTGGTGTGTAACAGGATCCCGTCAACGAGCGATGGGCTGATCACTATTTCTGCCCATTAGCGAGCGCAATCGCGACCGCAGGCGGCCGACGATCCCCTGGGCGGCTTGGAGCTCTTTCGGCTGCGCCCCACACGCCGGACACTTGCCGCGATGTGCTTTCAGCGCCCGCTGGAGTTCGGCGACCTGCTTCGCGGTCCGTTCGGGCACGAAGTCCTTTTTGACCGAGAGCAGGCTGAGCTCGGTCAGCGTTTCCTTGCCGCCGTGCGTGCGGACGACGGGCGCGATGGTGTGAAAGAAGATCAGGTTGCGTCTGCGCGCGGGTTCGATCGCGTGAACGTCGCACCACCGAACGGTGGTGCGCCGGTCGAGGCTGTTCGACGTGATGCCTTCACCCGTGAGCTTCGTGCCCATGGTGAAACTGCGCCACGCCACGGTGCCACCCATGAGGGACCACAGACCGCCGAAGACGTAGCCGTACCAGGGGCCTCCCGCCATCGCGATCGGCCCACCGGCGGCGACGCCCGCGCCGAGCCCGAAGAGGACCCATCTCCACCTGGTGTGCATCTCTCCATCCTGTGTACCCGAGCCGTTGGTACTGAAGACGCGCACCGCCCTCACCTCGTTGAGTTGTTCGGCACGACTGGGGGCTGTTCAGGCGCTACGTTGCGCGCATGGACCTCAAGCTGGTCGCCGACGAGCTCTACGGGCTGCCCCCGAAGGAGTTCACCGCGGCCCGCAACGCCGCGGCCAAGCAGACCGACGACAAGGACCTCGCCAAGGCCATCGCGGACCTGCGCAAGCCGACCGTGGGCGCCTGGGCGGTCAACCGGCTGGTGAGGGACAACCCGGACGGCCTGGAGGAGGCTCTGGGCCTCTCCACGGCGCAGCTGACCATGCGCGAGCTCGGTCGCAAGCGCAAGGAGCTGATGGAGGCCCTCGTCTACCGCACGCTGGAGCTGACGGGCCCGCTCGCGGACGACGCCGTCACGCAGGTGCGCAACACCCTGACCGCCGCGATGGCCGACCCCGAGTCCGCCGAGCAGGTGCGTGCGGGGCACCTCACGAAGGCGCTGGAGTACTCCGGGTTCGGGTTCGCGCTGCCGGCACCCGAACCGGCGGGCGACGACGGAGAGGACGCGCTGGCCCGCAAGCGGCGCGAACGGCAGGAGCGCAAGCTGGCGGAGGCCCAGCAGGCGTTGGACGAGGCCGAGCAGGCCCTCGGGGAGGCCCAGGCCGACCAGCTGGTGGCGCAGCGGGCGTTCGACCGGGCCGCCGAACGGCTGGAGGAGGCCAAACGGGTGACGGCGGGCGCGGAGAAGGCCCGCAAGGCCGCCGAGCGCAAGCTCAGCGATCTGAGCTAGCCCGGTCGAGCGGGCCCCACTCCTCGGAGTGCTGGGCTCCGACCAGTTCCTCGCACTCCCGCAGCGCGCTGTCGGCCACCCACGCGATCGGCTCGCGGCACTGGACCAGGGGCTCGTTGTCCGGCCTCTGCCGACCTCGTCGCCTCTCAGCACCCACGCGCGGACGTCCGGGCCGCGCAGTTCACGCAGGTGGCGGTAGTCGAACAGCCGGCGCGCGACCCACAGCCGGCGCGAACGGTCGCCCCACCACGGCTCGACGTGCAGCGGGCTCGCCGACAGCCCGGGCAGCTCGACCCCGGTCAGCGAGTCCCGCGACGTCGAGGCGGCGTCCGCCTCCGGGCCCTTCGACCAGCGCACGTACACGTCCTCGCCGAGCAGGTCGGCCAGCTCGGCGAGGTTCGTGATCGTGGGCAGTTCGGCCGTCACACCTCGTGACATACCCCGGCCGAAGCTGAAGGGAACCTGAAGGAATTGAGCCCGGTCACAGCTGAAGCGGACCGGAACACCGCCGTCCGGTTGTACGTTCAACAATGTGGTTGGCCGCTGGCGCTCGAGCCCGCGCCAGGGCGATCCGGCACCCCCAGGTCGGAAAAGCCCTTCCGCAGGCGTGTGCGCTCGCGCCGCGGCCAACCCGCCGTCGACCGGCACACCGGAAACCCCCCTCACCGGTAGTGGCGGTCGGCGGCACCCTCAGCCGGGCAGGTTGTACTGGTCGTGGCGGGCGTAGAACGCCTCCAGCTCCTCCGGCGGCAGCCCCTTCGCGGCCCCCACCTCCAGGAAGAAGTTCTCCCTGGCGATCCCCGGTGAGAACAGGATCAGCATCCGCACGGGGGCGTCGCTGTCGTTGCGGAACGCGTGGGGCCGGTTCGGCGGCACGTAGAGGAAGTCGCCCTCACCTCCCTTGATCCACTCCTCGCCGTCGAACAGCGTGATCTCGCCTTCGAGCACGTAGAACGACTCGGAGAACGTCTTGTGGAAGTGCGGGCGCGCACCGGGCTGGCGAGCGTCCATCCGCCACTCGAACAGGCCGAACTCGCCGTTGGTCACCGAGCCCGGTGCCACGAACCGCGTGGACTTGGTGCTGAAACCCACCTCGGAAGCCGGTCGGAACGTCACGTGATCTCTCCCCAGAAAGTGAAATAGATTCAGGTCTCGTCTGCGACCTGCGGTGGATCTATGCTCGGCCGATGGCACATGACGCGGATGTCATCGTCGTCGGCGCGGGCCTCGCAGGTCTCGTCGCGACCGCAGAGCTCGCGGACGCGGGTCGCAAGGTCATCCTCCTGGACCAGGAACCGGAGGCGACGCTCGGCGGCCAGGCCTGGTGGTCGTTCGGCGGGCTGTTCATGGTGGACACTCCAGAGCAGCGCAGGCTCCGGGTCAAGGACTCGCACGACCTCGCGTTGCAGGACTGGATGGGCTCCGCGGCGTTCGACCGGGACAGCGACCACTGGCCCCGGCTGTGGGCACAGGCCTATGTGGACTTCGCCGCCGGCGAGAAGCGTTCGTGGCTCCACGACATGGGAGTGCGCTGGTTCCCGTTCGTGCAGTGGGCCGAGCGCGGCGGGTACCTGGCCGACGGGCACGGCAACTCGGTGCCGCGGTTCCACGTCACCTGGGGCACCGGGCCCGGTGTGGTCGAGCCGTTCGAGCGCCGGGTCCGGGAAGGTGTCGCGAAAGGACTCGTGACGCTCAAGTTCCGGCATCGCGTCACCGGCCTCAACGTCAGCGACGGCGTGTGCGACGGCGTGTCCGGCGAGGTGCTGGAGCCGTCGGCGGTCGGCAGGGCCGAACCCAGCTCCCGCACGGTGGTCGGAGACTTCTCGCTGTCGGCGCAGGCCGTGATCGTCACGTCCGGCGGCATCGGCGGCAACCACGACCTGGTGCGGCGCAACTGGCCGGAGCGGATGGGCAAGCCGCCGGAGTTCATGCTGGCGGGCGTGCCGGACTTCGTGGACGGGCACATGATGGAGGTGGCGCAGAAGGCCGGGGCCTCGATCATCAACGCCGACCGCATGTGGCACTACCCCGAGGGCATCGCGAACTACGCGCCGGTGTGGTCGAGGCACGGCATCCGCATCCTGCCCGGCCCGTCGCCGCTCTGGCTCGACGCGGACGGCAACCGCCTGCCGATCCCGCTGTTCCCCGGCTTCGACGCGCTGGGAGCGTTGCAGCACATCACCTCGCGCGGCGACGGGCACTCGTGGTTCGTGCTGAACAAGCGGATCATCGGCAAGGAGTTCGCGCTGTCGGGCTCCGAGCAGAACCCCGACCTGACGGGCAAGGACACCCGCGCGGTGCTCAAGCGCGCGCTGCCGGGCGCGATGGCACCGGTGGAGGCGTTCGCGCAGAAGTCCGAGGAGTTCATCCAGGCAGGCACGGTCGCGGACCTGGCGCGCAAGATGAACGCGTTGACGGGCGACTCCCGGATCGACGCCGCCGCGCTGGAGAAGACGATCGTCGAACGCGACCGCCAGGTGACCGCGGGACTGAGCAAGGACATGCAGGTCAACGCGATCCGCGCAGCACGCCACTTCCTGACGGACAAGCTGATCCGGGTCGTCGAGCCGCACCGGTTGCTGGACCCGAAGGCAGGACCGCTGATCGCCGTGCGGCTGTCGGTGATCACGCGCAAGACGTTGGGCGGCCTGCACACCGACCTGTCGTCGCGCGTGCTCGACACGTCCGGTGAGCCGTTGCCGGGGCTCTACGCCGCCGGTGAGGCCGCCGGGTTCGGTGGTGGCGGCGTGCACGGCTACCGCGCGCTGGAAGGCACGTTCCTGGGCGGCTGTCTCTTCTCCGGACGTGTCGCCGGACGTGCGGCGGCCGACGCGGTTTCCTGAAACCGCAAGTGTTCCCGCGTGGTGGACGCGGGTTGACCGTGGCCCGGCCCGCGACTGTGCTGAAGGCATGACGCAGATCGGTGTTCTGGTCGGCAACCCGCGGCCCGCCTCGCGCACGTTGCAGGCGGCACTCGCCCTGCGCGAGGCCCTCGCCTCGACGCTGGGCGTTCCCGTCGAGGGCCCTGTCGTCGACGCGGCGACGCTCGCGCCGGCCGTGTTCACGGAACCGGAGACGATCAAGGCCGCGCTGGAGACGCTGGGGCGGGCCGACGTGCTGGTGGTCGCGACTCCGACGTACAAGGCCGCGTACACCGGACTGTTGAAGGCCGTGCTGGACCAGGCGCCGTCGGGGTGGTTGCGCGGCAAGGTAGTCCTACCGCTGCAGATCGCCGCGTCGGACCGGCACGCGCTGGCCGTCGAGGTGCACCTGCGCCCGGTGCTGGCCGAACTGGGCGCACTGGTGCCGCAGGCGTTGTTCCTCAACGAGTCCTCGCTGCCCGCCGACGTCACGGACTTCGACCTCGACGGACTGAAGGTGCTGCGGTGAAGGAACAGCTGCGCGACGCGTTGAGGCACCACGCCCAGGCCGTCACGATCGTGACGGCCAGCGGGCACGGCGGCCCGGTCGGCACCACGGTGTCGTCGTTCACCTCGGCCTCCTTCGAACCACCGCTGGTGGTCGTGTGGATCGGCGAAGGCGCTTCGGTGTGGCCGGTGCTGCGAACGGCGCCGCTGTTCGCCGTCCACCTGCTCGACACCGCGCAGACCGCGCTCGCGGACCTCTTCGCCACCAAGGGCGCCGACCGGTTCGGTGAGGGCACGCGGTGGCGGCCCGACGACGACGGCGTGCCGTGGCTGCTCGACGCGCCGGTGCGGCTGCGGTGCCGGACCGCGCGCAGGATCGCGGTGGGCGACCACATCGCGCTCGTCGGGGAACCGCTGGAGATCACGCACTCCGACATCGCCGCGCCCCTGGTGCGGCACCAGGGGCGCTACACCTCCGTCGCCTAGCGTCCGCAGGATCTCCCGTGCCAGGACGTCGTTCCGCCGGAACGCCGAGGGCGGAGAACACCGGCTCGCAACGACTTCTGGCGGTCGCGGAACGCGGCGAGCGGTTCGACCGTGCACTGTGGACACCGAGGACGAAGGCGACGGGCGGCGCGGGCAACTCCAACGCGCTGGTGCGCTACGACCCCGAGGCCGCAGAGCTGAAAAGGATCTGGACGCATTCCCGGCACCGCAGACGCGGGCGGGCGCGCCGGGCTGAGACCCAGGTGCGCACGTTCGGGTACCGCTGGATCCACCTGACGCGGGCCAGGAGGCCAGAGGGCTGTACCTCGCGACCGGGTGCACGCCGTTGTCAGACGTGGACGCGGACCCGCTCACCATTGGCCCGCTCGCCTTCGAGAAGGCGATTCATTAGTTCAAACGAGTGAATTCATGGGCAAACCCATGAATCGCGGCCGGGAATCGGGGTTCGGTTGGACACGTGATGCGTGATCAGTAAGCTTGAGCGTTGGACCCACACCCGGTGGTGGTACCGCACGGGGCTGTCACCCGTTCGACCGAGCCCGGCGGAAGTGGGTCGCACAGGCGTATCGATTGGCGTCCGACGATCGATCAGCAGATCACCCCGGTCCCCACGAATGGCCACCTGAGCTGAATGAACATGGTCGACAGCCAAGAGCCCGCCGTTCGCTGGGCGGCGGCGATCTCCAGCACCCTTCTCGCGAACCTGACTCGCGAGAAGCTCGAGCAGCTGCTCGGCGGGTACGTCGACCAGCTGCTCACCGGTGGTGTGGACGCGGCTCGGCAGGTCGGGCGCTCGATGGTGGAACACGACTTCATCTCCTCGACCACGCTGGAGCAGACGCTCACCCACCTGGGTGAGACCACTCCGATCACGCCGGCCCAGCTGGGCGCGCTCGCCGCCGGGTACGCGGAGGGGCTGCGCGACCGGACGCTCGACCAGCAGGAGATCAGCCGCACGGCCGCGATCAACTCGATGCGCCGGGCCGAGATCGCGGTCAGGGCGAGCGAGGCCAAGTTCCGGGCGATCTTCGAGGCCTCCGCGTTCGGGATCGTCGTCAGCAGCCTCAAGGGCGACATCATCGACGTCAACGAGGCGTTGCTGACGATGCTCGACTACCGGCGCGACGACCTGCGCACGATGCACGGCGGCGACCTGGTGCACCCCGAGGACCGGGCGGCGCTGCGGGAGCTGGCGCAGCAGCTGATCGCGTCCGACTTCGACGCCATCAGGGTCGAGAAGCGGATGATCCGCAGCGACGGCGAGACGATCCAGACGCACATGGCGATCTCGGTCGTGCGTGAGCAGGAGGACGCGCAGCCGTACTTCGTCACGATGATCGAGAACATGAACGAGATGCGCGCGTTGCAGACGCAGCTCGTGCGGCAGAGCCTCAACGACATGCAGACGGGGCTGCCCAACCGGGCACAGTTCCTCGGCTGGCTCGAAGGTGCCGTCGGGTCGAAGGGCCCCGAGGCGCTCGCGCTGGTGCAGGTCGACATCGACGGGTTCCGCGGCGTGAACGACGCGTTCGGGCACGACGTCGGCAACAAGGTGTTGATGCACGTCGCGACGCGCCTGCGGTCGGTGTTCCCGGAGGACGTCGGCAAGGTCGCGCGCATCGGCGAGGACGAGTTCGGCGTCCTGATCAAGGACCCGCGTGACGTGCGCGGCGTGATCGCGCTGGTCGAGGAGTTCACCAAGCAGCTCGAGGAACCGCTCTGGATCGACGCGAACGGCGTCGGCGTCACGACCAGCATCGGCATCGTGGCGCGCGCGGCCCGCGGCGGCGACGCGGTGGACCTGCTGCGCGCGGCGGACGTCACGGTCGGCTGGGCGAAGCGCGACGGCAAGGCGCAGTGGGCGTTGTACGACAGGGAACGCGACCTGCGCGACAAGGAGAGGTACGCGCTCGCGGCGTCCATCCCCGGCGCGCTGGAGGAGGGCCAGTTCCGCGTCGACTACGTGCCCGTGCACTCGCTGGCCGACGGTTCCGTGCTCGCCCTGGAAGCGAAGATCGTCTGGGACCACCCGGCCCACGGCGTGCTGTGCCCCGGCATCTTCGTCGACCAGTCGTCCGACAACGGCATGATCGTCCGGCTGGTGCACTGGGCGCTGCTGGAAGCCTGCACGCAGGCGAGCGAGTGGCACCAGGCGCTGGGGTCCCGGATGCCGGTGCTCTCCCTCGACCTGCCGCCGCGGCTGTGCCAGGAGCCGGAGCTCGTCGCCGAGGTCGCCCGAGTGCTCGACCACACCGGGCTCCCCGCGTCGTTGCTGCGCTTCGAACTGCACGAGCACCTGCCCGCGCTGCTGACCGACGAGCAGCTGGAGGAGCTGACCATCCTCGCCGAACGCGGCGTCGGGCTCGTGCTGGACCAGATGAACGGCGGCAACGTGGGCATCGACCGGCTGCGCCTGCTGCCGTTGAGCGGCGTGAAGTTCGCCGACGGCGTCGTGCACGGCCTCGACACCGGCGCGAACCCGGTCGACGAGAGCGCCTCGGTGGCGTTGCTCCGGTGGGCCTCGATCCTGCGGGTGCCGCTGTACGCCGAGGACGTGCGGACGCAGGCAGAGGCGTCGAAGCTGGCCGAGCTCGGCGTGACCGGCGCGCAGGGGCCGTACTTCGGGCCGTCCTTGACGACCTCAGAGGTTTCCGAGCTCCTTCTCAGCTAGTTCTTATCAGGGTTTCTTCGGGCTTTCGCACAGGTTGTTCACATGATGGCGGTCCATCGTGGAGTCATGACCGAGCAGAGCTTCCCCGCCATGAGCGGGTCACTGGTGGAACCGCAGCCCGCCGTTGCCCCGGCGCCGAAGTTCTGGCGCCGCACGGCCCCGATGCTGACCGCGGCGGCACTCGTCGCCGGGTTGTTCGGAGGCGTCACCGGAGCGGTGATCGCCTCGCCGGACTCCCCCGCCGCGTCGTCGTCCGTGGCAGCACAGACGGTCTCCAACCAGTCCACTGTGGACTGGACCACCACCGCCTCGGCGGTCCTGCCGTCGGTGGTCCAGGTGAACGTCGCCAACGGCCTCGGCTCCGGCGTGATCCTCACCGCGGACGGCAAGATCCTCACCAACAACCACGTCGTGGCGTCGTCCGGCGGCCGCCTCACCGTGACGCTGAACGACGGCCGCGAGGTGCCGGCCACCGTGGTCTCCACGGACCCGGCCTCCGACCTCGCCGTGGTGCAGGCCACCGGGGTCTCCGGTCTCACGCCGATCAAGTGGGCGGACTCGGACTCCGTGAAGGTGGGTGACGCGGTGATGGCCATCGGTTCGCCGTCGGGCCTGCAGGGCACGGTGACGACCGGAATCGTCTCGGCGCTCGACCGCAAGGTGACCGTGCCGGGCGAGGGGCGCCGCGCGTCTTCCGTGTCGTACCAGGCGATCCAGACCGACGCGTCGATCAACCCCGGCAACTCCGGTGGCGCGCTGGTGAACGCGGCCGGTGAGCTGATCGGGATCAACTCGGCGATCTACTCGCCGGCGTCGAGCAGCGGGGAGGCCGGGAGCGTGGGGATCGGGTTCGCGATCCCGTCGAACACGGCCAAGCAGATCGTGGACAAGCTGAGCTAGGAGATCACGTCGAACGTGCACTTGGCCCTGGGAGCGGAGGCCAAGCGCACGTCGCACGTGATCAGCGTGGCACGTAGCTGCTCCGCCAGGGCGACGTAGGCCGCGTCGTAGGGGGTGATGTTGTCCCCGAGTTCCCACATGCGGGGCAGAAGCGACGCCAGAGGCATGCGACGTACGGGCAACCCGGCAAGGTGCAGAAGTGCAGAGGGCGCGGCAGCAGTCAACGCAGGGTTGTTCCGTGCCATCGTGCGGAGTGCGGAGACCACCTCCACGTCGAGGTGAGCCGGAGCGAAGAGAGCGTGCCCAGCGGACAAGCGGGCAACGGTCTGCTGACGCCGTGGATCATCAGCGGAGTAGAACGCGGCGAGAACAGACGCATCAACAACAGCGAGACTCACGAGGCGTCCCGCACCTCGCGCACCGCAGCCGTCGCGTCCTCCAGCGTGACTCCCGTCCCGCTCGGTGGATCGTAGGTCGCCAGGTAGTCGCCGATGTTCAGCACCTGCGCGACCTCTGTCAGCTTTTCCACCACGAACGCGTTCAGCGACTGATGGCTCGCCGCAGCACCCTCAGCGAGCGCCACGTACACCTCGTCCGGCACATCTCTCAGATTCATCCGCTTCATGGTGCCATTGTGGCACCAACGGCCCCGATCGGGGGATCACAGAGATCAGGGCCGCGGCGATGCCGCGGCCCTTTCGACGTTCAGGACAGCCAGTCCGGCCTCAACGGCATGTGCGACCGAGTCCCGTCCAGCTTCACCCCGAGCACCTGGTGCAGCTGGATGTTGTTCCGGTCGAACCCCAGCCGCGACGCCGCCAGGTACAGCCGCCACACCCGAGCGCGTGCCTCCCCGACCTCCTCCACGGCCTCGTCCCAGTGGGCGTCGAGGTTCCGCCCCCACGCGGCCAGCGTGAGCGCGTAGTGCTCGCGAATGTTCTCCTCGTGCCGCACCTCGAACCCGGTGTCGTGCATCTGGGACACGATGTGCCCCGGCCCGACGAGCTCGCCGTCCGGGAACACGTACCGGTTGATGAACGGGCCGGACAGCGCGCGTTCCTTGTTGTTCGGACGGGTGATGCAGTGGTTGAGCAACCGGCCACCCGGCTTCAGCTTGCGGTACAACGACGAGAAGTACGCCGGCAACTGGGCCTTGCCGATGTGCTCGGTGAGGCCGATCGACGACACCGCGTCGAAGCCGGTTTCCCGCACGTCGCGGTAGTCGAGGTGCCGCACCTCGGCGAGGTCGGACAGGCCGGCCTCGACGATCGCCTTCTGCGCCCACTCGGCCTGGTTGCGGGACAACGTCACGCCGATCGCCCGCACGCCGTACTCGCGGGCCGCGTGCATGACCATGCCGCCCCAGCCGCAGCCGACGTCGAGCAGCTTCATGCCCGGACGGAGGCCCAGCTTGCGGGCGACCAGGTCGTGCTTCTCGAACTGGGCTTCCTCCAGTGTGGACTCGAGCGTCGGGTACACCGCGCAGGTGTAGGCCATCGACGGGCCGAGGATCCACTCGTAGAACTGGTTCGAGACGTCGTAGTGGTGCGCGATGGCCTGCTGGTCGCGGGCCTTCGAGTGACGCAGGCCGCGCAGGCGGGTCTCCTGCGGCGGCGGAGACACCTTGTGCGACAACCGGATTCGCCCGAGGAAGCGCAGCAGCTCCGCGCGTTGCAGCCACGGGAGCTCGCGCAACGAGAACTCGGAGAGCTGGGAGAGGCCGGCGTGCACGTCGCCGAGGATCTCCAGGTGACCGGTCACGTACGCGCGGGCGAGGCCCAGCTCACCGGGCGCGGAGGCCAGGTAGGACAGGGCTTCCGGTGTCTTGATGTCGATCGACACCGAGGCTTCCGACGGCCCGGCGGTGCTGCCGTCGTAGGCCTGGAAGCGAACGTTGTCGCCACCCGTGATGCGCTGGAAAATCGAGGCCAACCGCATTCATCGTCCCCTGACACACTTGGCGTACAGATCAGGCAGGCGGTTCGTCTGGTCGTACCGGCTCTTCACGGACCGGTAGTGCGAACCGTTGTAGTGCCGCCAGAACTCGTCCTCGGTGTAGTAGGAGTCCGAGTACAGCGACTTGTGACCGCCCAGCCGCGCCACCTCGCGCTCGATCAGCCGGTTGCGGTCACCCATCTTCTCCCCCGGCCGCACCGGGACCTCCGACCAGAACCCGACGTTCACGTACAACGTGTCCGCGTCCATCGGGTACAGCGGCCAGCCCGTGGTGTCGCGCAGGCGAACCGGGCAGAGCCACACCGGCGAGATGCCGATCTCGCGGTCGAAGAAGTCGAGGAAGTCGGCCAGCGCCGAGACAGGGATCTCGACGTCCTGGATCACCGGCTCGACGTCGGTGCGCGGCCTCAGCTGACGGTGTTTGGCCACCAGCTTGCGGTACACGTCCGAACGCAGGTAGCGCTTGGGCCACAGGCGGCGCACCACCGGGTTCTGCGCCCCGAACGCCCGTGAGCACCAGAACCAGTCGGTGTCCCAGCGCCACAGGTAGTCGTGGATCGTCAGGTGGTCCGTCCGGCGTTTCTGGATGGACCGGTAGTAGATGTCGTTGCCGGTGTAGTCCGACGTGTACGGCGCGATGTCGGCGTAGTGGCCGAGCGTCAGGTACATCTCGCCGCGGGAGAACACCGTGCCGTCGACGAAGTCCGCCGAACCGTCCGAGCAGACCTCCTCGATGACGGCGGCGCACTCGGCGAACGAGCCGAACGGCACGTGCCGCAGCCGGACGTACTGGCGCACCGGCTCCAGCTCGATCTCCAGCCGCAGCGCGTATCCCAGCGTCCCGTAGGAGTTGGGGAACGCGCGGAACAGGTCGTCGTCCGGTTTGGCCACCACGACCTCGCCGTCCCCGGTGAGGATCTCCAGCTCCCGCACGGACTCGTGCGGCAGGCCGTTGCGGAAGGAGGTGGACTCGATGCCGAGGCCCGCCACCGCCCCGCCGATCGTGATGGTCTTGAGCTGCGGCACGACGAGCGGCATCAGGCCGTGGCGCAGGGTCGCGGCAACGAGGTTCTCGTAGGTGGTCATGCCTTGCACCTGTGCGGTGCGTCCGACCGGGTCCACCGCCAGCACCCGGTCGAACCTGCCGACGTCCAACCCGCCCGACTGCTCGGCGCGGAACCGGAAGAGGTTCGACGTCTTCTTAGCGAGCCGCACTGGCGCACCTTCGCGCATCGCGGCGTACTGCGCGGTCAGCGCAGAAACGGCCGTGCTGTGCCCATGGTCACTCACCAGAACGACGTTATTCCTCGTCAGCGCCGTTGGCACCCCCAAATCCCGAATGGGCCAGTGATCTTCCTGTTGAATCACTCTGTGCGCATACGGCTCCTCGGAAGTCTCGCCGTCTCGGGTGTCTCGTTGACGGAACGTCAGCGGTGCCTGCTGGCGGCGTTGCTGCTCGAACCGGGACGAGCCGTGCCGATGTCCCGGCTGCTGGCCGCGACCTGGGGAGACGAGCCACCGTCGAACCCGGACAAGGCGCTGCGCAACCAGATGCACCGGCTGCGCAGGGCGCTGGAACCCGTGCCGGAGCTCGCGATCGTCACGGTCGGGCAGACCTATCTGGCCGAAATCGACCCGGACTTGGTTGATTTGCACCATTTCCGGCGTCTGGTCGCAAAAGCACGCACGCTCGCGAACCCCGCACTGCTGCGGTCGGCCCTGGATCTGTGGCAGGGCGAGGCGTTGCGCGATCTGCCGCGACGACGTTGGTGGGCAGGCGTACGCGAGGCGCTCGCGTTCGAACGGCGCGCGGTGCAGGAAGAGCTCGACCACGCCGACGACTCACCCGTGGCACCGGAGCGCGTGCCGCGTCAGCTCCCGGCGGCACCGGGCGGGTTCGCCGGCCGGGAACCCGAGCTGCGTGAGCTGGCCGACCGGTCCGGGGTCGTGCTCATCACCGCCATCGACGGCACCGCCGGCGTCGGGAAGACATCACTGGCGTTGCAGTTCGCGCACAACGAGTCGGACCGGTTTCCGGACGGTCACCTGTACGTGAACCTGCGCGGCTTCGACCCGCAGGACCAGCCGCTGCGCCCGACTGACGTGCTCACCCAGTTCCTGCGGGCGCTCGGGGTGCGCGCGTACCAGGTGCCCATCAGCGAGAACGAGCAGGCCGAGCTGTACCGGACGCTGATGGCCGGCCGCCGGATGCTGGTGCTGCTCGACAACGCCGCCGATCCCGCCCAGGTGCGGCCGTTGCTGCCGGGCGGCGCCTCGACGTGCCTCATCACCAGCCGCAACCGGCTCAGCGGGGTGGACGCGAGCCCGCTGTTCCTCGACGTGCTCAGCGAGGACGAGGCCGTCGCGGTGGTGCGCGGCCTGCTCGGCCAGGACGTCGACGTCGCGGCGGCGCGGGAGCTCGCGCGGCTGTGCGGGTACCTGCCGCTCGCGCTGCGGATCGCGGCGGCCAACGCCGGCCCGTTCCTCGCCGACACCGTGACCGAGCTGCGCGAGCAGAACCGGTTGGCGGCACTCGAGATCCACGACGACGAGCAGGTCGCGGTGCGGGCCGCGTTCGACCTCTCGTACCTGGCGCTGGACGAGGCGCACCGGCGGTTGTTCCGGCGGCTCGGCCTGCTCGCCGGCGTCGACTTCACCGCCGAGTCCGCCGCCCCGCTGGCGGGTGACGCGTCTCTCGACACCCTGCTCGCGGCGAACCTCGTCGAACAGCACATCCCCGGCCGCTACCGCCTGCACGACCTGTTGCGGCTCTACGCGCACGAGCGGGCGCAGAGCGACGAGCGGGCCGAGGACCTCGACCAGGCACTCGACCGTTACCACGGCTGGTACCTCGACGCCGCGCACACCGCGGCGCAACAGCTGACCACCGAGTTCCGGCACCTGGAGGAGGGCACCGAGATCACCCTGCCCACCAGCGGGCGGGCGTGGCTCGAGGCGGAACGGGCGAACCTCGTCGCCCTCACCACCAACGCTCCGGCCCGACTGCGGTGGCTCTACGCGGACCGGCTGCACGGGTTCCTCCGGTTGAGCAGGTACGCCGCCGACCTGTTCACGGTCGGCACCGCCGCGCTCGAGGCCGCCGAGGCAGCCGGGGACGACCGCGGGCGGCTGGCCGCGTTGCACGCGCTGTCCAGCGGGTACGCGAACTCGGGCAGGCTCCGGCAGGCCGTGGAGATCGCCGAACAGGCGCTCGACCTCGCCTGGCCGCGGGCACGGGTGCGGCTGTTGTCCGCGCTGAGCAACCTGTGGCGGGAGATCGGCGACGTCGGCCGTTCGCTCGAGTGCTGCAGAGCGGCCGTGGACCTGGCCACCGAGCTCGGGCAGAAGGACCTGCTGCACGCGCTGTACGCCGCGTTCGGCGCCGGCTGCTGGCTGCAGGGCGAGCTGGAGACGTCCGCTCAGTACTTCGAGCTGGCCATCCAGAGGGCCACCGAGCTGGGGCTGGAGGACCGGGCCGGGGTCTACCTGTCGTCGTACGGGCTCACGCTCCGCGACCTCGGCAGGGTCGACGAGGCGATCGACTGCTCGACCAGGGCCATCGTCGTGCTGCGCCGGCACGCCGGCCGCGCCCTGCTCTCGCACGCGCTGGACGACCTCGCGTGGGCCTGCGGGGACGCCGGCCGGTACGAGGAGGCGCTGCGGCACGGCACCGAGGCGCTGGAGATCGCGAAGGAGATCGACGACCCCGCCGCCGAGGCGGACGCGTGCAGCACGCTCGGGGCCGCGTTGCGCAGCCTCGGCCGTGACGACGAGGCCAGGGAGCACCTGACGCGGGCGGTCGCGCTCGCCCGCAGCGTGGGGTACGCGCACGCCGAGGCGGCCGCGTTGATCACCATGCGCACCGTCGCGGACGTCCAGCTGGGCCTCACCATCGCCAGGACCAGTGGTTTCAAGCTGCTCGAACGACGGGCGCTCTCCGTGTTGGCCGAGATCCACCCCGACCGCGAGTTCTACGCCCGCGAGGCTGCCCGGAGTTACTGATGAGTAGTAGCGTGCGGGCATGGCTACGCACGAGGTGACCAACCAGGTGCCGCCGCTGAGCGGTCACGACGTCGCGGACGACCCCGCGCTGCTCACCTGGGTCGATGACGCCGAACTGCACTCACTGGGCAGGCTCGCGGGCAGTGAGGAGTGGCAGGAGCGCGGCCGTCTCGCGAACACGTACCCGCCGGTCCTGCGCACGCACGACCGGTACGGCAACCGGATCGACGAGGTCGAGTTCCACCCCGCCTGGCACGACCTGATGAACGTCGCCGTTTCGCACGGACTGCACGCCTACGTCGACGGTGGCCATCTGGAGCGTGCCGCCAAGTTCTACGTGTGGTCCCAGGTCGAGGCCGGCCACGGTTGCCCGATCTCGATGACTTACGCGGCCGTGCCCGCTCTGCGCGTGGCGCCGGATCTGGCTTCGACTTACGAACCGCTCCTCACCGCGCGGAACTACGACTTCGGCCTGCGCGCGCCACTGTCCAAACAGGGCCTGATCGCCGGCATGTCCATGACCGAGAAGCAGGGCGGGTCGGACGTCCGGGCGAACACCACCGTGGCCAGGCCGGTCCAGGACGGGTACGTGCTGACCGGGCACAAGTGGTTCACGTCGGCACCCATGTCGGACGTGTTCCTGACTCTCGCGCAGGCGCCGGGCGGCCTGACCTGCTTCCTGGTGCCGCGGGTGCTGCCGGACGGCACGCGCAACAGGTTCTTCCTCCAGCGGCTCAAGGACAAGCTGGGCAACAAGTCCAACGCGTCCGCCGAGATCGAGTACGACGAGGCGTTCGCGCTGAGGGTGGGCGACGAGGGTCGCGGCGTGCGGACGATCATCGAGATGGTCAACATGACCCGGCTGGACTGCGTTCTCGGTTCCGCGGCGGGGATGCGCGCCGGGCTCAGGCAGGCGGCGCACCACGCTGCCCACCGCAAGGCGTTCGGGAAGTACCTGATCGACCAGCCGGCCATGAGGAACGTACTGGCGGACCTGGCCGTCGAGTCCGAGGCCGCCACGACGGCCGCGATGTGGCTCGCACGGCACCGGCCGCGGCTCGGGCTCGCGGTCACCAAGTACTGGGTCTGCAAACGCGGCCCGGTGCACGCCGCGGAAGCGTTGGAATGCCTGGGCGGCAACGGTTACATCGAGGACAGCGGGATGCCGCGGCTGTTCCGCGAGTCACCGCTGATGTCGATCTGGGAGGGTTCCGGCAACGTGGCCGCGCTGGACGTCCTGCGCGCGATGAAGAAGGAACCCGAGTCGGTGCAGGAGTTCCTCGGCGTGGTCAGCGGCGTCGACCCGCGGATCGACAGGGCGCTGAACGAGCTCGGCACCGCGTTGTCCGATGTGGACGAGTCGCAGGCCCGCCGGGTGGTCGAGAAGATGGCGCTGATCCTGCAGAGCGCCCTGCTGGTCAAGCACGGGCACCCCGCGGTCGCCGACGCGTTCGTGAGCTCACGGATCGGCGGGGACTGGGGAGTGGCTTTTGGCACGCTCCCCAAGTCCACCGACTTCGCCGCGATCATCGACCGCGCGGTGCCCAAGCTCTGAGAGGCCACGAGTGCCGGCGCGATCACTCGATCGCGCCGGCCCGAAGCACTACAGCCCGAGTTCGCGTGAGATCAGCATCTTCTGCACCTCGGAGGTGCCCTCGCCGATCTCCAGGATCTTGGCGTCCCGGTAGAACCGGCCGACCGGGTACTCGTTCATGAAGCCGTACCCGCCGAAGATCTGCGTGGCGTCACGGGCGTTGTCCATCGCCGCCTCGGACGACACGAGCTTCGCGATGGCCGCCTGCTTCTTGAACGGCTCGCCGCGCAGCATCCGGGACGCGGCCTCGTAGTAGGCCAGCCGCGCGGTGTGCACGCGGGCTTCCATCTCGGCGATCTTGAACTGGATCGCCTGGTACGTCCCGATCTTCGCGCCGAACGTCTCGCGCTCGTGGGCGTAGCGCACCGACTCGTCCACGCAGCCCTGGGCGAGACCGACAGAGAGAGCCGCGATGGCGACGCGGCCCTCGTCCAGCGTGCGCAGGAACTGGGCGAAGCCGCGGCCGCGCTCTCCGAGCAGGTTCGCGGCGGGCACCCGGCAGTCCTGGAAGGACAGTTCACGCGTGTCCGAGGCGCACCAGCCGACCTTGGAGTACTTCTTCGACACCGTGAAGCCCGGCGTGCCGGACGGGACGATGATCGACGAGATCTCCTTGCGGCCGTCGGGCAGCGTGCCCGTCACGGCGGCCACGGTCACCAGGCCGGTGATGTCCGTGCCGGAGTTCGTGATGAACGCCTTGGTGCCGTTGATGACCCACTCGTCGCCCTCGAGACGGGCCGTGGTGGCAAGCGCACCCGCGTCCGAACCGCTGCCCGGCTCGGTCAGGCCGAACGCGCCGAGCTTCTCGCCGGACGTGAGCGACGGCAACCACTCGGCCTTCTGCTCGTCGGTGCCGAAGCGGTAGATCGGCATGGCGCCCAGCGAGGTGGCCGCCTCGACCGTGATCGCGACCGACGAGTCGACGCGCGCGAGCTCCTCCAGCGTCAGGCACAGCGCGAAGTAGTCGCCGCCCATGCCGCCGTGCTCCTCGGGGAACGGCAGGCCGAGCAGGCCCATCGCGCCCATCTTCGCCACGATCGGGTACGGGAACTCGCAGCGCTCGTAGTAGTCGCCGATGACCGGGGCCACCTCGTCGCGAGCGAACTCCTCGACGGTCTTGCGCAGGTCCTCGTACTCGCTCGGGAGTCTGAAGTCCAACATCGGTGTCACTCCTCGTGAGAGACGACGAGAGCCAGCACCTGGTCGAGTGCGACCTGCTGGCCTGCTTGCACGTTCACTTCGGCGAGCACGCCGTCGACCGGTGCGGTCACGGTGTGCTCCATCTTCATGGCCTCGACCACGAACAACGCTTGACCCGCGGTGACCTCGTCACCGGCGGAAGCCCGCACCACCAGCACGGTTCCGGGCATCGGCGACTTCACCGGACCGCCCGACGCGGCCGCACCGGACCCGGACGCGCCGACCAGGAACTCGGCCTCCACCAACGCCCAGGAGGCGCCGTCGTGGCCCAGCCACAGCACGTCGCCGTCACGGGCGATCGAGTACCGGCGCGAGCCGACGAGCAGGTCCGAGCCTTCCCGGCGGGCCCGCGCGCGAACCGGTTCCCCAGCGCCCACAGCGACTTCATCGCCGCGCACGCGCACGTCGACGTCGTTGATCCGCCAGGTCGTCCACGCGTGCTCACCGACGCGCCACCCGGACAGCTGGTCCCACGGGTCGTCGCCGCGAGGTTCCAGAGACCGTTCCAGGCCGGCCGCGACGTACACGTCGTCCGGGATCTCCGCCGACGTCAACGAGTCCAGCTTCCGCTCCACCAGACCGGTGTCGAGCGCGCCGGAACGGACGTCGGGATCGCGCAGCAACGCCCGCAGGAACGGGATGTTCGTCGTGACGCCGAGCAGCACCATCTGACCGAGTGCGTGATCCAGGCGCCGCAAGGCCTCCTCGCGGGTGCGGCCGTGCGCGATCACCTTGGCGAGCATCGGGTCGTAGTCCGAGCCGACGACAAGTCCCTCGTACAGCCCGGAATCCACGCGGACCGACGTGGGCTCGCTGAGCGCCAGCACCCGGCCACCGGTCGGCAGGAAGCCGCGTGACGGGTCCTCCGCGTAGACCCGCGCCTCGACCGAATGCCCGGTCAGCGAAACCTCGAGATCGAGCACCTCGCCGGACGCCACGCGGAGCTGCCACTCGACCAGGTCGACGCCCGTGACCTCCTCGGTCACCGGGTGCTCGACCTGCAGCCGGGTGTTCATCTCCATGAAGAAGTAGTCGCCGGTCCGTCCGTCCACGATGAACTCGACCGTGCCCGCGCCGACGTAGCCGCAGGACTTGGCCGCGTCGACGGCGGCGGGACCCATCGCTTCACGCATCTCGGGCGTGAGGAACGGCGACGGCGCCTCTTCGATGATCTTCTGGTGCCGCCGCTGGAGGCTGCACTCGCGCTCACCGAGGTGGATCACGTTGCCGTGCGAGTCCGCGAGCACCTGGATCTCGATGTGCCGCGGGTTCGTGATGAACCGCTCGATCAGCAGCGTGTCGTCACCGAACGACCCGCGCGCCTCCCGCCGTGCCGACTCGATCGCCTCGCGCAGCGCCGACTCCTCGTGCACGAGCCGCATGCCCTTGCCGCCGCCGCCCGCGGAAGGCTTGAGCAGCACCGGAAAACCGATCTCCAGGGCGGCGTCGACGATCTCGTCGTCGGACATGCCCTCGCGAGTACGGCCCGGCACCACGGGAACACCCGCGGCCGACACGGTCAGCTTCGCGCGGATCTTGTCGCCCATCGCGTCGATCGCCGACGCAGGCGGTCCCACGAAGACGACGCCGGCGTCCGCACAAGCGGCCGCGAACGCCGTGTTCTCGGCGAGGAAACCGTAGCCGGGGTGGATCGCCTGCGCGCCAGTGGAAAGGGCGGCCTGGACGATCTTCTCGATCGAGAGGTAGGACTCGCGGGCCGCCGCGGGCCCGATCCGCACGGCCTCGTCGGCCAGCCGGACGTGCAACGCATCGGCGTCCGCGTCGGAGTACACGGCGACGGAACGGATCCCGAGCGACCGCAACGCGCGGATCACCCTGACCGCGATCTCCCCGCGGTTCGCCACCAGAACGCTGTCGAACATGATCACATCCGGAAGACGCCGTAGGAAACATCGTCGATGGGGGCGTTCGCCGCGGAGGACAACGCCAGCCCGAGCACCATGCGGGTGTCGCGCGGGTCGATCACGCCGTCGTCCCACAGCCGCGCGGTCGAGTAGTACGGGTTGCCCTGGTCCTCGTACTGCTGGCGGATCGGCGCCTTGAACGCCTCCTCGTCCTCCGCTGACCACTCGTCACCGAGCTGGTCGCGGCGGACCGTGGCGAGCACCGATGCCGCCTGCTCGCCGCCCATCACGGAGATGCGCGCGTTCGGCCACATCCACAGGAACCGCGGCGAGTACGCCCGGCCGCACATCGAGTAGTTGCCGGCGCCGAACGAGCCACCGATGATCACGGTGAACTTCGGGACTCGCGCGCAGGCCACCGCGGTCACCATCTTGGCGCCGTGCTTGGCGATGCCGCCCGCCTCGTACTCGCGGCCGACCATGAACCCGGTGATGTTCTGCAGGAACACCAGCGGGATGGACCGCTTGTCGCACAACTGGATGAAGTGCGCGCCCTTCACCGCCGACTCGCCGAACAGGATGCCGTTGTTGGCGACGATCCCGACCGGGTGGCCGTGAATGCGCGCAAAGCCCGTCACGAGGGTCGCGCCGTACTCCTTCTTGAACTCCTGGAACTTCGAGCCGTCGACGATCCGTGCGATGACCTCGCGCACGTCGTAGGGCGTCCGGGAATCCGTTGGCACCACGCCGAAAAGATCGTCCGTGACCGCGGGTGCCTCGACCGGGGCGACGTCCCACGGGCGCTGCACGCGCGGCCCGAGCGTGGAGATGATCGACCGGACCATCCTGAGTGCGTGCGCGTCGTTCTCCGCCAGGTGGTCGGTGACGCCGGACGTCCGCGAGTGCAGGTCGCCGCCACCGAGGTCCTCGGCACTGACCACTTCACCGGTCGCGGCCTTCACCAGCGGCGGACCACCGAGGAAGATCGTGCCCTGGTTCCGGACGATGATCGCCTCGTCGCTCATCGCCGGCACGTACGCGCCACCGGCGGTGCAGGAACCGAGCACCGCGGCGATCTGCGGGATCCCGCGCGCCGACATCGTGGCCTGGTTGTAGAAGATCCGGCCGAAGTGCTCGCGGTCGGGGAACACGTCGTCCTGCTTGGGCAGGAACGCGCCGCCGGAGTCGACCAGGTAGATGCACGGCAGGTTGTTCTGCAACGCGACTTCTTGCGCGCGCAGGTGCTTCTTGACCGTGATCGGGTAGTAGGTGCCGCCCTTGACCGTGGCGTCGTTCGCGACGATCACGCACTCACGGCCGGAGACCCGCCCGACGCCGGTGATGATGCCCGCGGCCGGTGCCTCGTCGCCGTACATGCCGTTCGCGGCGAGCGGAGACAGCTCCAGGAACGGCGAGCCGGGGTCGACCAGCGTGTCCACGCGCTCGCGCGGCAGCAGCTTGCCGCGGTCGACGTGACGCTGACGTGCCTTCTCCGGGCCACCGAGTGCGGCGGTGGCGAGCTTGCCGCGCAGCTCGTCGACGAGCGCGGTGTGCTCCTTGGCGTAGCGGTCCGACGGCTCGGCGGCGCTGCGCAGGACAGGTGCGTCCATGCTCCCCAGACCTCAGGTTAGCGGGCGTTAACTTCCTCATGTTAGCGCCCGCTAACCTACCGGTCCACAGGAACGGCTCGAGAGTCACCGGAACGCAGGTCACGGCCGTGTTCAGGCACTCTCACGTTCCGGAATCTAGCCGATGACCGCCCGCAATGCGGGCAGGTAGCCGTTCGCCTGACCGGCCCGGTTCGGGTGGTACGACTCCTCGACGGGCCAGCTCAGGCTGTTCAGCCACCAGCTCGACGAGCAGATCTCGTGCCCGGTGAACGCCCCGCGCACGTCGACGTAGGTGAACCCGGCCGCCCCTGCCCGCGCGCTGATGGTGTTGTGCAGCGCGTCGGACCCGGAGTTGATCGCGGCCCGCTTGGTGTCGCTCAGCCCGACGTTGCACGAGCCCGGCACCTTGTACAGGCGCGGGTAGCCGAGCACGACGACGCGCGCCGACGGGGACTTGGACCTGATGGTGCCGTAGACGTTGGTGAGCAGGCCGGGCAGCGTGTTGGCGATGTAGGTCTTCGACTGGTTCACCCGGTTGACGCAGTCCTGGTCCGACCCGAAGGTGCAGGTGGTGATCACGTCGGTGAAGCCGGCGTCGTTGCCGCCGACCTGCACCGTGACGAGGTTCGTGCTGGTCGTGACCGCTGCCGCCTGGTTGATCACGTCACCGGTCCGCGCGCCGGAACAGGCCACCGACTTGAAGCTCGCGGGCGCTGTCGCCGCCGCCCACAGGGCCGGGTAGGCGTACGGGCCGCGCTTGCAGCTGCCGCTCGTCCCGTCGTACGTGCCGGTACCCAGGCCGGACGAGTACGAGTCGCCGAGCGCGACGTAGTTGACAGGGGCCGCGCTGGCGGGATTGGCAAGCGCGATGACGGCCGCAGCGGCGGTGACCACTGAGGCGATGAAGTGAGCAGGACGCATCGAAGACTCCCGAAGGGGCCGCAGGGGTGATGCATTGCACGCCAATGGTTACTCACGAGTAAGACCTGTGTGAAGTATTGGTCAATAGTCAACATTTGGGGCTTGTACCTGCGCAGATTCCACCCATCGGACGACCGGACCACCCTGTTGTCAGGTGCACGCGGGGAGCTTTCGTTCACCCTGAGCGCACGAAAGGGCCCCGCGTGCGGTCCGGCGAGGCGGGGGAATTGGTCGGGCGGGCGGTAGGTAAACGGCTGCTAACCTCCTCCCGTGGCCGAGAAACCCTCACGTCGGGACCAGATCCTCAACGCCGCGGCCGAGCTCTTCGCCCGGCACGGCTTCCACGGCGTGGGCATCGACGACATCGGTGCGGCCGTCGGCATCTCCGGTCCCGCCCTCTACCGGCACTTCCGCAGCAAGGACGCGATGCTCGGCGAGATGCTGACGTCGATCTCCGAGCGGCTGCTGGACGGCGGCCAGGCGCGGGTGGACGCGGCGTCGAACGCCGACGAGGCGTTGCAGGCCCTGATCGGCTGGCACGTGGACTTCGCGCTGGACGACCCGGCGCTGATCACCGTGCAGATGCGCAACCTCGCCAACCTCACCGACCCGGACCGCCGGCGGGTGCGCGCGTTACAACGCCGCTACGTCGAGGTGTGGGTCGAGACGATCCGGCGGACCGTGCCGGACTTCGACGAGCCGACCGCGCGGGCGGCGGCGCACGCGGTGTTCGGGTTGATCAACTCCACCCCGCACAGCGCGCATCTCGACCGCGACCAGATGGCCTCTCTGCTGGCGAGGATGGCGCTCGCTTCGCTCACTCCGGCGGTCGTGACCTCCTGAACTGGCGATCAGCCGAGACCCTTCCGTAACCTGACGCGACGATGGGCGCGCGCAAACTCCTCCTCCGGCTCCCGGCCTGGTTCCGGTTCACGGTGATCACGCTCGCGGTGTTCGTGTGCGGGGTGATCGCTTCCCGCCCCGCGAACGGCGACAGCGGGGTGCCACCGAGCGGTGACGTGGTCGCCGCCGCCAACGCCGTGAACGCGTTCGTGGCGCCGTCGGCGACCCACGACCCGAGGCTCAGCCTGCCGTCGGACTTCGCGCAGGAGATGGGCCGCGACCCGAAGACCGTCACGGCCCCGGACGGCACGCTGCGGCTCGTCGACGCCTCCGGTGGCTGCTCGGGGCCCGCCGGGGACACCGAGTGGGACTTCAGCACCGGGTGCCGCGCGCACGACCTGGGCTACGACCTGCTGCGCTACGCCGAGGCCAAGGGCCACCCGCTCGGCATGGACGCGCGCAGGGCGCTCGACGACCGGCTCGCCGAAGATCTGCACACGCAGTGCCGGCTGAACCCGCGCGGCGCCGAGCAGACCTGTCACGCGGTCGCGGAGACCTACGCGCTCGGGCTGAAGTTCAACTCGTGGCGGCAGCGGTGGGGGCCGCCGGGCCACGAGCCGGTGGTGGCGTGGGCGTTCGGCAGCGCGGTCGTCGTGTTCCTCCTGCTGGCGCGCCTGCACGGGCGGCGCCGCGACGAGCACTCGGACACCGCGAACTCGCTTCCCCTGGTGCTGGAGCACGCCGAGCAGGACCGGTACGCGACCTTCCTGCGGCTCTTCAGCCTGGCGCTGCTGGTCCTCGGCGAGACCGTGGCGACGCTGGCGCACCTGCGCGGCTTCGGCACGTCGTGGCTGTGGGCGTTGCAGGCGGTGCCGTTGTTCTTCTTCGCGGGCGGGCACGCGAACCTGCGCAGCTGGCAGGCGCACCAGGGCGGCTTCGGCTGCTGGGTGTCCAGCCGCACGTCGTGGCTGCTGCGGCCGGTGCTCGCGTTCGTGCTGCTCTGGGTGGTGCTGTTCGCGGCGTTGAACCTGCTCGACGTCAAGGTCGACGCGTACAGCCGGTTGATCACGCATCCGTTGTGGTTCCTCGGGGTGTACCTGCTCGCGGTCGCGGCGACCCCGGCCGCCGCGTGGCTGCACGAGCACTTCCGCCGCACCACGCCGTTCGTGCTGATGCTGGTGACGCTCGCGGTCGAGGTCGCGCGCACGTCCACGGACTGGAGGACCGGCGGGTACGCGAACCTGATCGTCGGCGCGTTGCTGATGCAGCAGCTCGGGTTCTTCTACGCCGACGGCACGCTGACCGCGGTGCCGCGCCGGGTGCTGGCGGCGCTGGGCGCGGTCACGTTGCCCGCGCTGGTGTTCTTCAGCGAGTACCCCCGCTCGATGATGGTGCTGGGGGTCGCGCAGGTGTGCCTGGCGCTGCTGGCGCGCGACCGGGTCACCTCGTGGCTGGGCGGCCGGTGGTGGCACGTCGTGAACTTCGCCCGCCGGGCCCCGATGACGGTGTACCTGGCGTACCTGGCCGGGGTGGGCGCGCTGATCGGGTTGCTCGGGCTCACGCAGGCGCCGATCTGGCTCGTGCTGGGCCTGATCCCGCTGATCCTGCTGTTCCACCGGTTCGAGCGGCGCCTGATCAGGTCTTCGAAGCTCGCGCACGAGTCGCACCGGACGAGGCTCGCCACGGGCGCGGGTGTGGCGTTCGGGACGCTGGGCGTGCTCGGGTTCGTGGTGAGCGGGTTCCTCGGCGACGGGGTGCTGGTGCTGCTACCGGTTGATCCGCTGCAGAACGTCATCCACCTGCTGCTGGGCTGGTACCTGATCCACACCGCCCGCACCGGCAGTTGCGACACGCGGTTGCCGTGGCTGCTCACGGCGCTGGCGTGCGTACCGCCGATGCTGGCGCTGCAACCTCCGCCGTCGGTGGTGGTGCTGCACGCCGTGGCGATCGGTCTCGCAGTGCTCGCAGCCATCCCCAGGTCACGGCCGCGCACACCGGCAGCCACAGCACTCGTTGCCACACCCAGCCCGGATGATCTGGTGGCTGCTGGAGCCCCGGCAGCGGCCCCCACGCGCTGAGCGCCAGCGTCACGGTGATCAGCGCGCTCTGGTGCACGAGGAAGATCCCCAGCGCTCGCTTGTTCAGCCACGCCACCGGTTTCGTCGTGCCGAGCCTGGTCAGCGCAGGCGCGATCGTGAGCACCAGGCCGATCTGGGCGAACGCCAGCGCGAGCGTGGCGTAGTTCGGCGGGTTCAGGTTCGAGGCGGTCGCGCCGGGGATGCCGACCGCCGAGACCGGATAGCCGCCGAACGTCGTGAGCAGGGCGTACCCGAGCACACCGAGCACCAGCAGCGGCGGACCCAGAATCCTCCTGCGCGCCACCGCGTACCCGAGCTGCCAGGCCGCCCACCACACCGCGTACGGCAGCACCAGCACCAGCGCGACCGGGACGAGCACACCCCACGAGTACTCGTCCAGCTTGCGCACCAGCGGTTTCATGCCCAGCAGCACCAGGTAGACGCCCAGGAACCACAACGGCGTCGTCACCAGGAACCCGATGTTCCACGCGGTGTCCTGGTCGACCCCGCGCAGGACCAGTCCGAAGAGGACAGCCGTCCACGCTCCCAGCATCAGCAACGTCGGCACGGCCAGTTGCTTCAGCCTGACGAGGAACGGCGTCTTCGAGTGTGCGGCCGCATAACCGCCCACGAAGAAGAACAAGCCGAGCGTTTGCAGAACCCACGACACGGGCGTAAGTGCGGCCATGTGTTTCAACGGGCTGTCTATGACCATGCCGGTCGGTGTGTCGACAAGTGACGTGACGAGCCAATGCCCCAGCACGACCGTGACGACCGCAATCGCTCGCACGGCGTCGACGAACGGATTCCTCACTGCTTCTCCCCCAAGGCAATCCGGACGAGCGCGTTCAACGTCTCGGTGCCCGGCTCGTAGTAGGTGTCGTGCTTGCCGCCGTCGAACCGCAACACCGTGGCACCGAAGGAGTCCGACGCGGGATCCGTGCCGTGCCCGAGGTCGAGGAGCCGGACGTTGGGCACGAACCGCACCCAGTCCCCGGCCGACCGCACAGCCCAGACCTTCGCCGAAGTGCCCAGCTCGGCCGCGGAGTTCGCCCGCACACCAGGACTTCCGGTGAACACGATGTCGTCGACGTTCAGCTCGTGTGCTGCGAGCCCGACCACGACCGAGCCGTAGCTGTGCCCGAAGACGTGGATGCGCGCGTTGGTGTGCAACGCCCGTACGAAGTCCACGAGCGAGGCGGCACCTTGGCGTGCAAGAGAACCGGTCACGGCGTCCACGCCAAGTCCTTGCGGCGTCCGGTAGCCGAGCCACGCGATCACCGCGAGGTCGTCGCGGTGCGCCTGCTCGTGCAGGTTCGTCGCCATCCTCCCGACGGTCCGGTCGAACCGGTCCACGTCCACGTCGGAGCCGGGCACGACGACCACGACGTCGCGGGCGGTGGCGAGATCACCGACGATCGCGACCCTGCGGGCGACGTCGCCACGCCACTGCGCGATCGACGGCGCGACCGCGGGAACGGCGATCAGCAGGAGGAACAGGACGGCTCGGCGCATGAGCCGAAGCTAGGGAGACGACGACCCCGTGATCGTCACGCCGGAGTGCCGTCTTCCCGGCCCTACCCCGGTACCACGAGCCCGCTCTCGTACGCCGCGATGACGGCCTGGGCGCGGTCGCGCAGGCCGAGCTTGGTGAGCACGCGGCTCACGTGCGTCTTGACGGTCTGCTCGGCCAGCACGAGGTGCGCGGCGATCTCGGCGTTCGACATGCCCTGCGCGACCAGCACGAGGATCTCGGTCTCGCGGTCGGTCAGGACGTCCAGCCGCGCGGGCCGGACACGCTCGGTCCGCCGCGACCTCACGAAGTCCTCGATCAGGCGCTTGGTGATCGACGGAGCCAGCAGCGCGTCCCCCGCGGCCACCACGCGCACGGCGTTGAGCAGCTCGCGAGCGGGCGCGTGCTTGAGCAGGAACCCGCTCGCGCCTGCCTGCAACGCCTCGTACACGTAGTCGTCGAGGTCGAACGTGGTCAGCACGAGCACCTTCGTGGAGCTGGACCCGTCCAGCAGCAACCGGGTCGCTGTGAGACCGTCCATCTCGGGCATGCGGACGTCCATCAGCACGACGTCCGGCTTGACCGTGCGCGCCAACGCCACGCCTTGCAGGCCGTTGCCCGCGGCACCCACCACCTCGATGTCCTCTTGCGAGTTGAGCAGCGCGGAGAAGCCCTCGCGCACCATCTCCTGGTCGTCGACCACGACCACCCTGATCACTTGTCCCCCAACGGAATCCTCGCCCTGACCAGGAACCCGCCGTCCTCGGTGGCCTTCACGGTCAGCGTGCCGCCGTGGACCGCGACGCGTTCGCGCATGCCCACCAGCCCCTGCCCGCTGCCGCCGCCCATCGACGGTCCCCCGGCGGTGTTGATCACCAGCACGTCCAGCCGGCCCTCGTTCTTGTGCACGTGGACGGACGCCCTGGAGCCGGGCGCGTGCCTGGTGGCGTTCGTGAGCGCCTCCTGCACGATCCGGTACGCGGTCAGCCCGACCGCCTCCGGCACGTCGTCCACGTCGACCTCGGCCTCGTCGCCGGGCCTCGTGAGCTCCGGGATGCGGCTGATGCCGGGTTGCGGTTCGCGTTCCGGCTCGTGCCCGTTCGTCCTGAGCACGCCGAGCAGGCGCTGCATGTCCGTGATGGCTTCCCTGGCCGCCTCACCGAGCTCGGCGAACTCCTTCTCGGCTTCCTCGCTCAGCCCCTGGAGGCGGTAGGGCGCGGTCTCGCACCGGACCACCACCATCGACATGTGGTGCGCCACGACGTCGTGCATCTCGCGCGCGATGCGAGCACGTTCCTCGAGCGCCGCCTTGGAGCCGCGTTCTTCTTCCAGCTCGCGCTCGGCCCGTCCGCGCGAACCGAAGAGGTAGACGACGGCAACGATGAGTGGCACGTAGAACGCCAAAGCGGCACGCTGAGGTTCAGCGAACGGGACTATCGCCATGGTGATCAACGCGGCGGTGACGACGATCTCCCGCGAGTAGAACGCGGCGACGCCGATCAGCAGAGGTAGCGCGGTCCAGTACTGGAAGGCCCCGGCACGGTCACCGTCCAGGAGGAAACTGACGAAGTAGAACGCCGGCGCCGCCACTCGCCAGGCGTAGAGCGGCGACCAGATGAGCAGCACGTACGGACCGAGGGTGACCAAGAAGATGAGCACCCACCAGCCGTCGCCGTACTTCGTCGCCTCAGCCGGGTACGCGGTGTCCACGTACGTCGCGCTGCCGATGATCGCCCAGACGAACCCGTAGATGATCAAGCCGGCGAACGCGGGGACGCGGAACCGGCCGAGCGCTTTGGGCAGAACCCGCGTGCGATCGGGACCGAGGATCGTTCGGTACAGCGTGCGGAACACCACCCGATGCTAGGTGGATCCGCTGATTCCCACATTGACCTGCGGAGTGACATACCCCGGTAGCACTCTGATCAAGATGGGGCATTGCGAACGCGTCACATCGCGCGGTAGGCAGTACCTGTGCGACCACCACAGGATCCAGATCGCTGGTCACGGCTGACGGCCGTGGCCGGTGAGGCGCTGGCCGCGGCCAGGGCCGGCGAGGACGCTGTGGCGGTCGACCTCGTGACCGGCTACCTCAGCGGGTCTCCCGAGGGCAACGAGGAGATCCGTGAGCTGGTGCTGCTGCTGTTCGCCGAGTGCAGCAGCATGGTCAGCGCGCTCGGCTCCGGCGGCGCCACGCCGGTGAAGATGCAGGTCTTCGACGAGGACGGCAACGAGGTCCAGATCGACGACGCGGACCCACCCGTGCGCACCGCGATCCGCGCGTTGCTGGCCGAGGTCCACGGCGACCAGGACGCGGCCTCGGAGCAGATCGAGATCGCCCTGGCCAACGGGGCACCGCAGGAGCTCGCGACAGTTGTTTTACAAGCCCTGCGGTGGACCCTGAAGCTGGCGATCGAGTGCGAGACGCGCGACCTGCCCGTCGCGCCGTGGATCACCGCGTCACTGGACGACCAACCCTGACGTGCAGCAGCGCGTCCACACCGTCCATCAGGTGCTGATCGAGCGGGAAGTAGCCCATTTCCGGCCTGGTGTCGGTGCGGGTCGGGCCGTGAGGCTTGTCCGCGGTGAGCCCCCAGGTCGTGAACCGGCCCTGCAACTGTCCTTCCAGGGTGGCCTTGTCCGGTTCACTCAGCCCGAACGTGTCGTTGCGGCCGAGCGTGCCCGCGACGACCGTGTACTGGTCGCCGAGGATCGGGGCGACGAGCGCTCCCGCGGAGAACCACTCGATCCGCTCGCCGCCCATCTCCATCGAGGAGTTGGTGCGCTGCAGGTGGGCGTTGTGCGCGAACACGAACGTCGGCCCCTTCGCCGCCTCGGCGCGCCGGATCTCCAGCAGGTTGCGCGCCATCACCCCGTCCCGCATCTGACAGAGGCGGTTGAGCCGGACACCGAGCGGGTTCGGCTCCGCGCACTCCCGGTGGTACTGGAGGAGGCTGAGGCCGGCCGTCAGGTGCAGCTCCGCGCGGTTCCAGGCGTCGTCGGTCGTCTTGACGGCGTGCAGCCGCCTGAGCATCGCCGTGCCGATCTCCCGCAGTCTGATCGCCTCTTCGGAGCGACCAGGTGACTGGGTGAGGTCCAGCACGGCCTCGTCGCGACTCCACTTCTCGTCGTCGGTCGTGAGGTCGACGTCCTCGCCCAGGTAGTCGCGGGCGTGCTCGAGGTAGGGCCGCGGGCTGGGCGCGCTGGTCGTCTCGGTCTGGAAGTCGAAGCCGTGGAACGCCAGGCGTTCCTCCGGCGCCTTGCCCGCGTTGTACTCGCGCATCCACGCGACGAGCTCGCGGTTGGCCGGCCACTGCCCGAACGAGTGGGAGAAGCCCTCCTCCATCACCGTGTCGAGATCACCGGGCGCGCCCTGCACGTAGTCGTTGACGAGCAGCCCGCGCACCCGGCAGGTCTCCAGCGCGATCGAGCGGTAGCCCAGCGCCGCCAACTGCTCGAACAGCTCGTTGCGGATCCAGGTGTGGGCGTGCTCCCGGTGCGTCGGCTCGCCGAACGCCAAGAGCTCGGTGAAGGGACTGATGAACTCGCGAATGTCCTGGCTCATGTGGTTCAACCGTAACATTGAAAGCTCCATTGAAACTTTCAGCGAGTTGGCCCTGGAACACCCGGCTAAAGTCTCAACCGTGCGTCCAGCCGACCTCGCCTCAGAGCACGGTATCTCGACCCAGGCCGTCCGCAACTACGAGCAGTCGGGTTTCATCCCACCGGCCGAGCGCACCCCGTCCGGCTACCGCGTCTACACCGAGGTCCACGCCGCCGCTTTGCGCGCGTTCATCGCACTGATCCCCGCCTTCGGCCACGCGCGAGCAGGCCAGATCATGAACGCAGTTCACGCCGACGACCTGGACGACGTCCTGCTGACCGTCGACCGCGCCCACGAGCAGCTCCTGCGCGACCGCGAAACCCTCGACGCCGTCAGCCGGGCCGTGCACGACCTGACCGACTTCGAACCGTCCCTGGAACCCCGCACGATCGGCGAGCTGGCCCGCCGCCTCGACGTGACCCCGGCAACACTCCGCGCCTGGGAAGACGCCGGCATCCTCACCCCAGACCGCGAGTCCACCGGCTACCGCGTCTTCCGCGCCGAGGACGTCCGCGACGCCGAACTGGCCCACCTCCTGCGCCGCGGCGGCTACCCGTTGGCCCGCATCGCGTTGGTGGTGCAGCAGATCCGCACAGCAGGAGGCACCGAAACGCTGACCGCCGCCCTGGCCGACTGGCGCCGCCGCCTGACCGCACAGGGCTTGGCGATGCTCGCCGCCTCCGCACGCCTAAACGACTACCTGACCACCTCGCCGCATGGCGGTCCAAACAGGACTCGACCCACCAAGCACAGTTAGGGCTCCGCCAACGCCTCCGTCCACCAGGTGAGACCGCTTAGGCTAGATCCCATGCGCACAGCTCTGGTCGGCTACGGACTAGGTGGGGCGGCCTTCCACGCCCCGTTCATCGCGACCACCCCAGGCCTCGAGCTCGAGGCCGTGGTCACCGCGAACCCCCGCCGCCGAGCAGAGGTGGCAGCGCGCTACCCGGCCACCCGTCTCCTGTCCTCTCTGGACGAAGTGTGGTCGGGCAACTTCGACCTGGTAGTCATCACCACCCCGAACCGCTTCCACGCCACCCACGCCCGCCAGGCCCTGGACCACGGCCTGAACGTGGTGGTGGACAAACCTTTCGCAGCCTCAGCCGCAGAAGCCCGAGCCCTGGCCTCGATCGCCTCCTCCAAGGGCCTCATGCTGGTCCCGTTCCACAACCGCCGCTGGGACGGCGACTTCCTGACCGTCCGCAAACTCCTCTCCGAAAGAACCCTGGGCCGAGTCCACCGCTTCGAGTCCCGCTTCGAGCGCTACCGCCCAGAGATCAAGGAGTCCTGGAAGGAATCCGGCGACCCGGCAGACCTGGGCAGCATCCTCTTCGACCTGGGCACCCACCTGGTGGACCAGTCAGTGGCCCTCTTCGGCCGCCCACTGGCAGTACACGCGGAAATAGCCACAGTCCGCCCAGGCGCCAAGGCAGACGACGACGTCTTCCTCTCCCTGAACCACGAGAACGGCGTCCGCTCCCACCTCTGGATGAGCGCACTGGCAGCAGACCTGGGCCCCCGCTTCCGAGTCCTCGGCCACGACGGCGCCTACGTGAAATACGGCATGGACCCCCAGGAAGAACACCTCAAAGCAGGCCACACCCCAGCCACCCCGGGCTGGGGCGAAGACCCAGAACCCAACTGGGGCAAGCTGAACGGCACCCCGCACCAAACAGAACCAGGCGCATATCAAGACTTCTACGCGGAAGTGGCAGCAGGAAGGCCGCCAGTGTCCCCACAGGACGCGGTGACAGGCCTAGAGGTGATCGAGGCGGCGAAGCAGTCGGCAACAACAGGCGATTCGGTCCGCCTCTAACCCGCGAGGCCGAAGGCGAGCCCAACCTGAGGCCGAAGGCGAGGCACGCGAGGCCGAAGGCGAGCCGACGCGATGGCGCAGCCGAGCCAGCTCTTAGCGTGGGGTTCCGGTGGGTTGGTCCCGTCACGAGTCGTGCCACAGCTCTCGTCGCGCCCGAGGGGATACGTCAAGTCGACACGCTTTTCGTCGACTTGACGTATCCCCTCGGGTGTGACCAGCTCCTGGTACGGCTTGTGACGGGACCAACCCACCCGAACCGCACGCCTACGCAGCAGCAAGCCGCCCAAAGCACCAGGCGTGCCATCAACCCGCAGGCGGCGCTGGCT
>NZ_BBOJ01000006.1 GCF_000974445.1 Lentzea aerocolonigenes | reverse complement strand
ATCGGGTTTCCCGCCCAGGACGGGGTCAAAGCGGCGATCGACGCGATCCCGGCGCAGGCCTGGCGCGCCGCGATCGACAGCGACGGCGGCCCGCGCGACGGCGCCCAGGTCGCCGAACTCACCACCTGGATGCCCACACCGAGCCGGGCAAGCCATTCCGCCGCGCGGACCTGGCCGCCCGGGATGCGGGTGATCGCCCGCCGTGAACGCCCGCATCCCGGCGCGCAACTACGCCTGACCGACCGCGACGGCTGGCGGATCACCTGCTTCGCCACCAACACCCGCGCACCCGGCTGGACCCTGCCCGATCTGGAGGTCCGTCACCGCCAGCGCGCCCGCGCCGAAGACCGCATCCGCGGCCAGAAAGACACCGGGATGCGCAACCTGCCCTTCCACGGCTTCACACAGAATCAGATCTGGCTCGAGATCGCCGCCCTGGCCGCCGACCTGCTCGCCTGGACCCAGACCCTCGCCTTCGACCAACACGAACCGGCACGGCGCTGGGAACCCAAACGACTACGGCTACGCGTCCTCACCGTCGCCGGACGCATCATCCACAGCGGACGCCGCCACCGACTCAGGCTGCCACGCGACTGGCCCTGGAACCATCTCATCCACACCGGCTACACCGCGCTGCACACCAGCTGAACCCAGCACCCCGACCCCACGACAAGGACCAGGAGAACCGGCGGCCCAGCGCCGGAAACCACCCCTGCCCAACACAATCGAGCACAGCACCCCGTCCACCGGCACCTCAACTAGGCGCCACGTGAAAGATCGAGGCTAGGCCCGCAGCCGACGAAGTGGGTGCCATGCCTGACCGAACTGTCCACGACGCGCACCGGCACATCGGTGTGATGCCCGCGTATCCGTTCTACGGCGGCCCGGCGGTGCGGCCCGACGTCACCGCCAGGGCGACGATCGACGAGCTGATCGCCGACCTCGACGCCGAAGGCACCGAACGAGCGCTCGTGCTGCCCAACTACGGGGTGCCTGACCCGGACATCGCCTTCTCCTTCAACGAGTTGTGCGTCGAAGCGGCGACTCGCGACGACCGGATCCGCGCCTGCCTGTGGGTGTCCCCACTCGAACGCGACGCACAGCGGACCGAGGCCGCGCTGGCGCTGGCAGCAGAACGCGGTGTGCGGGCGCTGAAGCTCAGCTTCCTGCTCGGTGGCAGGCCGGACGACCCGGCGTGCCGCCCCGGTCTCGACCGGATCTTCGCGGTCGCTCGCGAGCACGGGCTCGTCGTCCACGTGCACACCTCGCCCGGCGCGGCGTCGGACATCGACCAGGTCGGGAACCTCGTCGACTGGTACGGCGACGACGTGGCCGTGCACCTCGTGCACTTCGGCGGGGGCATGAGCGGCCACATCAAGCTGGTCTCGCACCGGTTCTTCGACTGGATCGAGGCGGGCAAACAGGTCTACACCGACCTCTCGTGGGCGATCGGCTTCGCGCCGCGCTGGCTCGCCCACGAGATCGACCGGCGCGGGATCGGGCACGACCGGATCCTCTTCGCCAGCGACCAGCCCTGGGGAGACCACGAGGGCGAGTACGCCCGCCTGCGCGCCGCCACGGGCGACGGCGAGCTCGCCGGTCTGGTCTTCCGCGGCACCTTCGAAAAGCTCTACGGGTAGCTCCCGTGGTGAACGTCCCACCGAACAACCCCGCAGAACAACCGAGGAGATCGCGTGTCCGAGCTGACCGAGACCGAGAAGCAGAGCCTCGAGGAGATCCCGCACCCGTCGCTGCCGGAGGGCTCCAACCTCTACGGCGGGACGAAGGTGTTCCCCGACTACCAGGCCGAGCCCGGTCAGTCCTACTTCACCCTGATCCACGGCATCGCGCACGAGTCGTCGGTGAGCTTCGTGGCGATCCTGCAGGCCACCCGCGCGCAGCGGAAGGGCTTCGAGTCCGCGATCTACTTCTACGGTCCCGGATCGATGAACTGCATGGCCACCCGCGGGTTCCCGACCACCGGCAACTCCGCGTTCCCCGGCGAGCACAACATCAACGACCAGCTGAAGACCTTCATCAAGGAGGGCGGCAAGGTCTACTGCTGCCGCTTCGGCCTGTCGCTGCACGGCCTGCGGGAAGAGGACCTGATCGAGGGCGTCATCCCGACGCACCCGCTCGACGTGCAGGACGCGCTGATCCACTACGCCCGCAAGGGCGCGATCATCAACTCCACGTACATGTGGTAGCTGCACCAGCCCGTTCGCGTTCTCCCGAACGGCGGCTGCCCGCCGGCAGCCGCCGTCCGATGTCCTTGCCGAGTCAGGGGTGTGACCGTGCGCGTTGACACAGATGAGCAGGCGGCGCAGAAGCTCGCCACGAGGATCGACCTGGCCGTGCGGGGCGTGCGGGTGGACGCGCCGGTGCGGCGCAGCAAGGGCGCGGGGCCGAGCGACGACGGCCACCTGGTCGTCGACGGCGCCAACGCGGCACTGCCGTTGAACCCCGAAAGTCCTTACACCGTCCGGGACGGGCGGGTGTTCGAGGGGACGATCGACCTCGGCCTGTCCGTGGAACCCGTGGCACGGCCCAAGTTCTACGACCTGTCCACAGCGGACGGTGTGCCCTACCGCAAGATCGCGCTCCTGCACGGACGCGACGTGCTCGCCACCACGGTGGTGCAGACCTGCATCCGTTACGCCGAGGAACAACGCTGCCGGTTCTGCGCCATCGAGGAGTCCCTGCGTTCCGGCGCGACGGTCGCGGCGAAGACACCGGCTCAGCTGGCCGAGGTGGCCGAGGCCGCGGTGCGGCTCGACGGCGTCCGGCAGATGGTGATGACCACCGGCACCACGACCGGGCCCGATCGCGGCGCCCGGCACCTCGCACGCTGCGTGCGCGAGGTGCTCGAAGCGGTGCCCGGCCTGCCGATCCAAGTGCAGATCGAGCCGCCCGCCGACCTCGCCGTGCTGACCGAGCTGCGGGAGGCGGGTGCGACCTCGATCGGCATCCACGTCGAGTCGCTCGACGACGACGTGCGGCGGCGGTGGATGCCGGGCAAGGCGACCGTGCCGTTCGCCGAGTACGAGGCCGCGTGGGACGAGGCGGTCCGGGTGTTCGGCCGCAACCGCGTCTCGACCTATCTGCTCATCGGCCTCGGCGAGGATCCGGACGACCTCGTGGCGGGCGCGGCACGGCTCATCGAGCGCGGTGTGTACCCGTTCGTGGTGCCGATGCGGCCGATGCTCGGCACGCTCGCCCGCCGCGACGGCGCCGAACCACCCGCGCCCGCCGTGGTCCGCGACGTCACCGAGCGGGTGGCCGCGTTGCTGCGTCAGGCCGCGATGTTGGGCGCCGACCAGGGCGCCGGCTGCGCGGCCTGCGGGGCGTGCGGTGCGCTGAGCGCGGCGGGAGGCTGACGATGATCGACGTCCTCGCGGTACTGGGCGACCGGGCCACCATCGCGCGTCAGCCCGCGTTCCGCATCGAACAGGCCGGCGACGCGGTGACCACGGCGGCCTACCACGCGTTGCGGACCGAGGTGTTCGTGCGCGAGCAGGGTTTGTTCACCGGGCACGACCGCGACGACCGTGACGACGACCCGCGGACCGTCGTGCTGGTCGCCCGTGACGGAGCGGGAGAGGTCCTGGGCGGGGTGCGGCTCGGCCCGGCGACCGAGGGACTCGATCTCGGCTGGTGGCTCGGCGGAAGGCTCGTGGTCGCTCCGGCGAGCCGCGGGATGATCGGAGCGGCGCTGATCAGGGCAGCGTGCGCGTACGCCGAGAACGCCGGGGTGCTCCGGTTCGAGGCCACCATCCAGACCCGCAACGAGCCCCTGTTCACCCGCCTGGGCTGGACAGCGGTGCGGCCGGTGTCCGTGGCCGACACCCCGCACGTGCTGATGCGGTGGCCGATCGGCCGGATCGCCGCACTGGCCCGGGCCACCAAGAGCGATCTCGGGTCGCTGCTGGGCGGACTCACCGGTGTGCCGGGCTTCGTCGGCGACGACGGTGTGCCGGTGCCGGGCAGTGACCTGGTCGCGGCGTGCGACGCGATCCTGCCGTCGATGGTCGAACGCGACCCGGACTGGGCGGGCTGGTGCTCGGTGCTGGTCAACGTCAACGATCTCGCCGCGATGGGCGCCGAACCGGTGGGCCTGCTGGACGCACTGGGAGCGCGCGACCGCTCCTTCGCGGCACGTGTGCTGGCCGGGTTGCGGCGGGCGAGCCAGGCCTACGACGTGCCTGTGCTCGGCGGGCACACCCAGCTCGGCGTGCCCGCCGCGCTGTCGGTGACCGCGCTGGGCCGCACGGCGTGGCCGGTGCCCGGCGGTGGCGGGAAACCGGGACACCGGGTGCGGCTCACCGCAGATCTCGCGGGCGGCTGGCGGCCGGGATACGCGGGCAGGCAATGGGACTCCACGACCTCGCGGCGCACGCCGGAGCTGAAGGCGCTGCTGGGATCGGTCGCGACGGCCCGTCCCGCGGCCGCCAAGGACGTGTCCATGGCGGGCGTCGTGGGGACGCTCGGCATGCTCGCCGAGTCCAGCGGGTGCGGGGCGGTGCTCACCGTCGCCGACGTGCCCCGGCCGTCCGGCGCGACGGTGGGCGACTGGCTCACCTGCTTCCCGGGCTTCGCGATGCTCACGGCCGACGAACCCGGTGGCGCCCCGCTGGTGAGCCCCGCGGTGAGTGGCGAATGCGGGGAGCTGGTGGCGGGCAGCGGCGTCACGCTGCGCTGGCCGGACGGCGAACAGACCTCGGCCATCACGGCCGGGGTCACGGGATTGGGGACTTCATGAGCAAGCTGCGCATGGCCGCGGTGGCCGCGCCGTTCGACCGCGACCTGGAGGCGGCCTTCGCGCGGATCTCGCGGCTGATCGACCGGGCACGTGCCGACGGGGTCGGGCTGCTCGCGCTGCCCGAGGCGTCTCTCGGCGGCTACCTGGCCAACCTGGACGGAGACGCGGACGGGCCACCGGCGCTCGCACTCGACGGTCCCGAGATCCGCAGGCTCGCCGAGCTCGCCGGCGACATCGTGGTCACCGCCGGGTACTGCGAGGAAGCGGACGGGTTCCGGTACAACAGCGCGGTGTGCGTCCACGGTGACGGCGTGCTCGGCAACCACCGCAAGGTGCACCAGCCGTTGTCCGAGGACGCCGCCTACCGGGCGGGCGACGCCTTCGCCGCGTTCGACACGCCGGTCGGCCGGCTGGGCATGATGATCTGCTACGACAAGGCCTTCCCCGAGTCGGCGCGGGCGCTCGCGCTGGACGGTGCCGAGATCGTCGTCTGCATGTCGGCCTGGCCCGGCAGCCGGACGAGCCCCGCCGCGGATCTCGCGCAGGACCGGTGGAAACGCCGGTTCGACCTGTTCGATCGGGCGCGGGCGCTGGAGAACCAGATCGTGTGGCTGTCGGCCAACCAGTCCGGCACGTTCGGCGACCTGCGGTTCGTGGCCAGTGCCAAGGTCGTCGACCCCGGTGGCGAGATCGTGGCCGACACCGGTGTGGCCGAGGGCGTCGCGGTCGCCGAGCTCGACGTGCGGCAGGCCCTGGACACGGCCCGGCGGTCCATGGGACACCTGAGAGACCGGCGACCCGAGGCGTACGAGGATCTCGTGGCAGCGAGATACTGACCCGATGGGAGCGATCCGCATTGGTGCCGTTGCCGCGCATTTCGGGCGGGACCTCGACTTCGCCCTCCAGCGCATCAGCACGCTCATCGACCACGCGCGCGCTTCGGGAGTCTCCCTGCTGGTGCTGCCGGACGCGGCACTCGGCGGCTACCTGGCGGACCTGCGCCACCCGGACCCGCACGCGCTGCCGCCCGCTCTCGAACGCGACAGCCCGCTGGTGAAGCAGATCGCGACGCTGGCCGCCGAGATGGTCGTCTGCGTCGGATACTGCGAGGCGGCCGACGGCGACAGGTACAACGCCGCGGTGTGCGTGACCGGGGACGGGATGCTGGGGCACCACCGCAAGGTGCACCAGCCGCCGGGGGAGACCATCGCCTACTCGCCGGGCGACACGTTCGCCGCCTTCGACACGCCAGTCGGCCGGCTCGGCATGTTGATCGACTACGACAAGACGTTCCCGGAATCGGCGCGGTCGCTGGCGCTGGACGGTGCCGAGATCGTGGCGTGCCTGTCCGCGTGGCCGACGAGCATCACCAACCGCGCGCCGCGCATGGCCCAGGACCGCCAGTCCCGCCTGTTCGACCTCTACGACCAGGCACGTGCCGCCGAGAACCAGGTCGTGCTCGTCTCGTCGAACCAGACCGGCGCCATGGGCGGGATGCGCTTCCTGGGGCAGGCCAAGGTCGTCGGACCAGGCGGGGACATCCTCGCCCGCACCTGGAGCAAAGCCGGCATCGCCGTCGCGGAGCTCGACGTGGCCGCGGAGATCGCCAACGCCCGCCGGGTGCTGCACCACCTCGGCGAGCTCAACCCGGCCGCCTACCGGAGAACCCCGTGAAGATCGCGCTGCTGAGCTACTCGACCAAACCGCGCGGCGGCGTCGTGCACACCCTCGCCCTCGCCGAAGCGCTGGCGGCGGCAGGCGAGGACGTGACGGTGTGGACGCTCGGCCGTGGCGGCGACAGCGGCTTCTTCCGCCCGGTCGATCCCGTTGTGCGGCAAGAGATCGTGCCGTTCCCCGACGTCGAGGGCGAAGGCGTCGGCCCGCGCATCCTGCGTTCCATTGACACGTTGCGTGCCGCCTTCGACCCCGGCGGCTACGACATCGTCCACGCCCAGGACTGCATCAGCGCCAACGCCGTGTCGCGGTGCGTCCGCACGGTCCACCACATCGACCACTTCACCACTCCCGAGCTCATCGCCTGCCACGAACGCGCGATCAGGAAGCCGTTCGCTCACGTCTGCGTCTCCGCGGCGGTAGCGGAGGAACTCCGACAGGGCTGGGGAATCCAGGCCGACGTCATCCCGAACGGGGTGGACTCGCGACGGTTCGAGCTCGCGGCAGAAGACGTCCTCGGGCAGAGCCGATGGCGCTCGCGGCTGGGCCGCTACGTGCTGGCCGTCGGTGGCATCGAGCCGCGCAAGGGCACGCTGGACCTCCTGGAGGCGTACGCGCTGCTGCGGGAGTCCGACCCGGACCTCAGGCTCGTGCTGGCAGGCGGCGAGACCCTGTTCGACTACCGCGACTACCGGGCCCGCTTCGACGCACGCGCCGCCGAACTCGGGGTCGAACCCGTCGTGCTCGGCCCGATCCAGGACGACGAACTGCCGTCCCTCGTCGCCGCCGCGAGCGTGTTCGCCTTCCCGTCCACCAAGGAAGGCTTCGGCCTGGCCGCGATGGAAGCCCTCGCCGCCGGGGTGCCCGTGGTCACCCGCGACCTGCCCGTGCTGCGCGAGGTCTTCGGCACTGCCGCCCGGTTCGCCGCAGACCCCGCCGGGTTCGCCGCCCAGCTGCGCGCCGCACTCGACGAACCCGCCTCCTTCCAGGCGGCAGGACAGGCCCTCGCCGCCGGCTTCAGCTGGGAGGAGGCAGCGGCCCGCCACGTGCTCCTCTACCGGCGCCTGCTCGAGCAGAGCCGTCAGCTGGTGGCTCGACTCGGCAATTGATTTCGCCGCCGGCAGGCGAGGCGTGGCTCGTCGACTCGAGGTGTTCGTCCGGGCGCTGTGGACGGTGGCGCCACGCGAGGTCCACGACCTCGTACAGGGCCCAGCCTGCGGTTGAGCGCTGTACGTGCGGAGAAATGCGACCGTGCTCGGCGTGGCCTCCACGTTGTTGTGGGCGGTCGTCTTCGCACCGGTGATCGGCCGTTTCCTCCCCTGGGAACCCCGCGCCTGATCAGCGCCCACGCTCGCTTTCTTCGGCGCGAAAGTTCGGTGAAAGCGCCGTGGAGATTCTTGGTCATGTCGCCGGCCAAGGGGGGCCGAGGGACACCGACAACTCGGAGGTTGTACGACATGGTCAAGAAAGCAGCTCTTTCACTCGGCGCGCTTGCGCTCGCCTTTGGCGGTTCGGCGTTGGTGGCGCCGGCGGCGCACGCGGACACCAGCAGCGCCAGCATCCCTGGCGCCAAGGCGACTTTCGACCCGCACGGCGAAATCTTCAAACTGTCCGACACCGCGTGCGACGACAACCCCGTGTACCTCAGGTACTCGCTCCGCGGCGGCTCCGAGAACCGGCACGACCTCGCCAGCGGATGCAACTCGAGCATCACGTACAACAAGGAGTTCGCCGAAGGCTCCAGGGTCGACTACCGGGTCTGCGTGAACCGCAGGCCCCTCCCCGACAAGTGTTCGGGCTGGACGACCGACTACGCCTGACGGGCCGGTTCGGCGCATCGGTGAGAAGTAGTCCGCGGGCGGTTCACCACGAGTGCCCTCCCTGGTGAACCGCCCGTTGAGCCGATGCCCCCGGTGACCTCGGCCCGCGGAGTTCCGGCGATGTCAGGTGACCGCCTGACAGTCCCGGCCCGTCCAGTGGGCTGTGATGGAGTCACCGAAAGGGGGAGGGGCATGGAGTTCCGGGTGTTGGGAGAGGTGGAGGTCCGGCGTGGTGGCAAGGTCGAAGTGCTCACCGGCCGGTTGCGGCGGGTGCTGCTCGGCGTGCTGCTGGCACGTAACGGCCGACCGGTGCCGGTGGACGTGCTGACGGACGCGCTGTGGGGAGAGCAGCGGGATCCTCGTGCGCCGCAGAAGCTGCAGCTGCACGTGCATCGGCTGCGTGCGGTGTTCGGTGAGCCGGATCGGTTGTCGTTCGGAGCAGCGGGCTACCAGCTCCGGGTCCGGCCGGAAGAGGTTGACGCGGAACGGTTCGTGGCGCTGGTCGAGGCAGGGACAGCGCTGGCGGAGCGGGAGCCGCAGCGTGCGATCGGGTCGCTGCGGGCGGCGATGGCGTTGTGGCGCGGCGATTTTTTCGCGGACGTGGAGGTGCCGGTGCTCGCCGACTGGGGACGTCGGCTGGCTGAGCACCGGCTCGCCGCGGTCGAGGCGCTGTACCAAGCGGAGCTGGCCTGTGGTCTGCACGAGGCCGTCATCGGTGAGCTTTCCGGTCTGGCCAGTGAGCATCCGCTGCGGGAGCGGTTGCACGAGCTGCTGATGACCGCGCTGTACCGCGCTGGTCGTCGGCCGGAGGCACTGGACGTGTACCACCGGGCGCGACACGCGCTGGTGTCCGAGCTCGGCCTGGAGCCGGGGCCGGGCCTGCGGGAGCTGCACCGCCGAGTTCTCGGCGGTGTCCTCCCCGAACAGACGTCGAGAGCTCAGGCCGCTGTGCTCGGGCGGGCCGGGTGAAAGCCTTACCGTGCGGCCGTAGTTGAAATGCGTGTTCGTCCGGTGTTCAAGATGGTGTCCTGCGTACGCGCGTGCGTGATCAACTCGCTTCGAGCCGGACGCTCGCCGTTACCGGCAGCAGGCCTGCCAGGCCGAACCGGCAGGCTCCCGCTACGTCCCCTCGACCGCTGTCGGCCGTTCAGCGGCAAGCGCGGGCCGACGAACCGGACTGCGAGCACGTCACCGCGCTGTCCTCCATCCTTCGATCGGAGGATGGAGGGGGTCCACCGCGTCCGGGGTAGTCCTCGCCCACGTGGTCGATCCGGCGTGCTCCAGCAGGCGGCAGGCTTTTGCACATGGCCATCATCGAGGTGCACGGCCTCGCCGAGCGCCACGGCGATCCCGATCTCGCTGAGGTGAGCCGACTGCACAGGTCAACAGTCGAGCGGCTGGTACCTGCGAATACCCGACGGGTGCGAGTACCGGCCGTGACCCCGCTGGGCCCGGGCGTGCGATCATGGCAGGGCGGCACGGTCGGTCACCGGTCTCGGCCGCTGCGCCTGGCCGTCGGGGGTGGGCGATCCTCGCCGGTTCCCGTCCGGGAGGACTTCCACTGGGAGCAGGTCGTGAGTGTCGAGGCCGAGTTGCGCGAGGAGTTCGACCGCTGGGAGCGCAAGGAGACCGCGGTCCTGAAGGTGCTCCCGTACCCGTTGCTGGGGGTCAGCATCGTGCTGACTCTGCTGCAGCTGCTCTGGAACGCGGAGGTGCACCTTCCCTGGGTGCTCGGGCTTTCCGCTCTGCTCACCGCGTGGGTGTTGTGGTTCCACACGTTCCATCCGGAGCTGCACGGCAATGGCCCGCTGATGGGTCTGTACTACGCGGGGCTCGTGGCGTTGACGGCCTGCCTGGTGCTGCTCACGCCCTGGTTCGGCTTCTTCGCCTTCGTCGGGTACGTGCACGCCTTCCAGTACTTGAAGGGCCGGTGGCGGTACGTCGGCGTGGCCGTCACGTCCGCGGTCTCGGCGGTCTCCTACGTGGGAGGCGCCTCCAACATCACGGCCGACGACTGGTGGAAATGGCCCGCAGTCAGTGCGCTCACCACGGTCATGGCCACGGCGGCCTTCTACGCCGACGTGATGTCCGACCGGCGCAACCACCGGCAGAAACGGGCGCTGGTGGAGCTGCACAAGGCCAACGTCGAGCTGGAGACCGCGCTGGCGGAGAACGCGGGCCTGCACGCCCAACTGCTGGTGCAGGCCCGCGAGGCAGGCGTGCTCGAAGAGCGGCAGCGGATGGCGCGGGAGATCCACGACACCCTCGCTCAGGGGCTGGCCGGCATCCTCACCCAGCTCCAGGCCGCCGAGCAGGCGTCGGACGAACCGGCGGTGTCGCACCGGCACGTGGCGAACGCGATGAACCTGGCCCGCGAGAGCCTCACCGAGGCACGCCGGACGGTGCACGCGGTGGGGCCGTCCGCACTGGCGCAGGCGCGTCTCCCGGACGCCATCCGTGACGTGGCCAGGCGCTGGTCCGAGGTGAACCGCGTCGAGGCGGTGCTGACCACGACCGGTGACGCCCGGCCGATGCACACCGATGTCGAGGTGGCACTGCTGCGGACCGCGCAGGAGGCTCTCGCCAACGTCGCCAAGCACGCGCGAGCCGGTCGGGTCGCGCTGACCCTGTCGTACATGGAGGACCTGGTGACGCTCGACGTGCTGGATGACGGAGTGGGTTTCCTGCCCGACGCCGAGCGCTCCGGCAACTCCGCCGACGGGGGGTTCGGGCTCGCCGGCATGCGGCAGCGGGTGCAGCTCCTCGCCGGGCGGCTGGACGTCGAGTCCGAGCCGGGCTGGGGCACCGCGATCACGGTGACGGTGCCGGCGATCCCCGCTGGGAGCGAACGTTGATCTCACTGCTGATCGTCGACGACCACCCGGTGGTGCGGGACGGGCTGCGGGGCATGTTCGGCGCCGACCCGCGCTTCGAGGTGGTCGGCGAGGCCGATGACGGCGCGGAAGCGGTCGCGGTCGCGGAACGCCTCCGCCCCGACGTGATCCTCATGGACCTGCGGATGCCCGGGACCGACGGGGTCGCCGCCATCAAGGAGCTGGCGAAGCGCGGCGTGCCGTCACGGGTGCTGGTGCTCACCACGTACGACACCGACAGCCACGTGCTGCCTGCCATCGAGGCCGGCGCCACCGGCTACCTGCTCAAGGAGACACCGAGGGCGGAACTCGTCCGCGCGGTCGAGGCTGCGGCACGCGGGCAGTCGGTGCTCTCTCCCTCCGTCGCGACCCGGCTCCTGGGGCAGGTGCGCAAACCAGCCCCGGCACCGCTGTCCCAGCGCGAGCTGGAGGTGCTGGAGCTGATCGCCCAGGGCTCGACGAACCGCGAGGCGGCGAAGCGGCTCTACATCAGCGAGACGACGGTCAAGACGCACCTGCTGCACGTGTACGCGAAGCTGGGCGTCAACGACAGGGCAGCCGCCGTGGCCGCCGCGTTCTCCCGCGGCTACCTCACGCCGGGGGACTGACGAGGAGATCACATGAGTGCGGGAATGATCTGGTTGGCCGTGCTCAACGGCGTCGTCTCCCTGGTGTCCACCGGGTTCGCGATCGTGGCGGCTGTCCGTCCGTCGTCCCTGAGTCACGAGAGGACACCGACCGCGGGCGAGCGCTTCTACGCGTGGATGTACTCGGTCAGAGGCGTGCCGCTGGGACTTCTCGTCTGCGTGACGCCGTTCGTCGCGTCCGGACCGGTCAGCGCACTGGTGCTGATCACCGCCGCGGTCGTCCAGGCAGGGGACGCCGCCATCGGCGCTCATCGGCGTGAGGTCCGCATGACCGTCGCGCCGGCCGTCGCCGCCGTCATCCACGTGATCACCGCGATCGCGGTGGCGGCGCCGTAGGAGAAGTGTCAGCCCGAGCGGTCGGCGGCGTCGAACACGGAGCAGTTGCGCTGAATCACGGGCATGTACTGCTCAGCCCACGCTCGCAGACTCCGCAACGGCGCGACGAGCGTCGTGCCCAGGTCGGTCAGCCGGTAGTACACCCGTGGAGGCTTGCTCGCCTCGACACGACGACCGACGAGGCCGTCTCGTTCCAGTGCCCTGAGGGTCTGCGCCAGCATCTTCTGCGACACACCGGTCATCTGGCGCTTCAGTTCGGTGAACCGCAGCTCGCCCTCGGCGGCGGCGAGTGACAGCACCGCCAGCGTCGACCACCGCGACCCCACCCGGTCGAGCAAGTGCCTCGTCGGGCACAGGGGGTCGAACAGGTTCCCCTGCCGTGAGGCGGTTACCACGACGTCACCTGGTGCCGGGAAAGTGCCTTCTTCCCCGTTCATCGGGGGTTTCCTACGGTTACCACATTCCCGAGCGTAACCAAGGAGAAATCCTGTGCACCAGCTGACTCCGTCTCCTCACCTTCCGGGCGCGACCGTGCACCGGGTACCGATCGACGGGGTCGAACTCGTCGTGGAGACTCTCGGGCAGGGGCCGGCCGTGCTGCTGCTGCACGGCTTCCCGCACACCCGCGCGATCTGGCGCGATGTCGCACCCCGACTGGCGGCGGCGGGTTTCCGTGCCATCGCGCCGGACCTGCACGGGCTGGGCGACAGCACACCCGCCGTCCGCGGCTACCAGGCATCCGCGATCGCTGCGGACCTGCTCCGCATGTTGGACGTCCTCGGTGACCGCGAGGTGCACGTCGTCGGCACCGATCTGGGTGTCACGCCGGCATTCGCCCTGGCGGCATCGTCGCCTGAGCGCGTGACCAGCCTGACGCTGTCCGAAGGGCTGATCGGACTTCTGCCCGGCGCCGAGGACTTCCTGCGGCAGGGGCCGCCGTGGTGGTTCGGCTTCCACCAGGCGGCCGGTGGTCTGGCCGAGGACGTCCTGGAGAACTCGGCGGAGCGCTACGTCCGCTTCTTCCTCTCCGCCGGCAGTCGCCGAGGTGTGCCGGCGGACCTCACCCGGGTGATCGTCGAGGCCTACCGGGGCAACACAAGTCTCGGCAACGCCTTCGACCACTACCGCGCGATGCCCGCCACCTCGGAATGGATCGGGAACTGGGCGCAGGACCAGCGACTGACGACGCCGACCCTCGCCATCGGTGGTGGTGTGATCGGCGCGGCCACCGCCCGCCAGCTCGAGCCGATCACGGGCCGTCTCGACCAGCACCTGCTCGAGGACTGCGGTCACATCACCCCGATCGACCAGCCGGACGCCTTCGCCGACCTTCTCATCGAGCACGCCAGGGCTGTCTGAGCTCACACCGTGGTCATCCGATCGGAGGATGCGGCCCGGCTGTCCGGTGGACCTGGTTTCATCCGCTGATCTTCAATTCGGTCGATGTTCGGCCGGTGCCGCCGCTGACACGGTGTGCGTGCCAGTGAACCGGGGCCGGAAGGGATCGCGGATGAGTCGATCGGAACGCAACCAGATGAGTCGTCGTGTGCTGCTCGCCAGTGCGGGTGCCGCGGCAGGCGCCACGTTGACGGCCGGAGTGTCCGTGCAGGCGGCCACCGAGTCGGCGGCGTTCGGGCCGGTGAAGATCCGGCCGGGCGATCCGCGTTACGAAGGCCTGTTGCGCGGCAACAACTTCCGGCACGTGGGACGGCCCGACGAGATCCGCGTCGTCGGCTCGACCGACCAGGTGGTGCGCGCGGTGACCGAAGCGGTGCGGGCCGGGAGACGGGTCGCGGTGCGCAGCGGTGGCCACTGCTTCGAGAACTTCACGACCGACCCGGCGGTGCGGGTGCTGCTCGACCTCTCGTCCATGGACGAGGTCGGCTACGACGCCGACAAGCGCGCGTTCGCGGTGCAGCCGGGAGCCACGCTCGGGCAGGTGTACCGGGCGCTGTACAAGGGCTGGGGCGTGACGATTCCCGGCGGCGGTTGCCCTGGGGTGGGTGCAGGCGGGCACTTCGTGGGCGGCGGCTACGGGGCCTTGTCACGCCGGTACGGCTCGGTGGTGGACCACCTGTACGGCGTGGAAGTCGTGGTGGTCGACCGGGACGGCACGGCCCGCGCGGTGACCGCCACCCGTGAGACGAACGACCCGCACCGCGACCTGTGGTGGGCGCACACCGGTGGAGGTGGCGGCAACTTCGGTGTGGTCACGCGGTACTGGCTGCGTTCGCCCGGTGCCACCGGTGATCCGTCCCGGCTGCTGCCGGCCTCGCCGCAGCAGATGCTGGAGTGCGTGCTCGTGTGGCCCTGGGCCGGTATGACCGAGCAGGAGTTCACCACGCTCATGCGCAACTTCGGCGTCTGGCACGAGCACAACAGCGCGCCCGGCTCGCGATCCGCCGGTCTGTTCGGACTCTTCCTGGCGCAGCACCGCAAAGCCGGGTACTTCACGGTGGTCGCGCAGATCGACGCGGGCCTGCCCGGCGCTGAGGGCGTCGTCACGGACTTCGTGACCGCGGTGACCGCCGGCACCAGCGTCCAGCCGATCGTCAACTCGCGGCGGACGTCGCCGTGGGTGCACAAGGCGACCTGGCCGGGCTCGGGTGAGCTGGGCGACGGGGCCACCCGCCGGTACAAGCTCAAAGCCGGTTACCTGCGCCGGTCGCTGACCGACAGGCAACTCGCCGCGGTCTACCGCAACCTGACGAACTCCACCGGCGGTGAGGAGTCCGGCATGTATCTCCTCGGCTATGGCGGCCAGGTGAACGCGGTATCGCCGGAGGCCACCGCCGTGGCCCAACGCGACACGGTGATGAAGGCGGTCTACCAGACGGTGTGGGCCGATGAGGCCGACGACGCGGCCAACCTCTCCTGGATCCGCACCTTCTACCGCGACGTGTACGCCGACACCGGCGGCGTGCCGGTGCCCGACGACGTCAACGACGGCTCCTACATCAACTACCCCGACACCGACCTGGCCGACCCGGCGTGGAACACCTCCGGCGTGCCGGCGCGCACGCTCTACTACAAGGACAACTACCCCCGGCTCCAGCAGGTCAAGGCCCGCTGGGATCCGCGTGGCGTCTTCCGGCACGCCCTGTCGGTGGAACCGCCGGGACGGTGAACGTCCTGCGCTGCAACGAGAAACCAGCACGTCAGTTCCAGAACCAGGAGATGTCCGGCATGGGCAGGTACGAAATCGCCTTGCCCGCTCAACTGAACCGAAGTACCGGCCGGCGCTGCCGGACGAAGCTTTGTCCCCCGTGCGAGCTACACGGAATTGTCCACTGCGTGGTGACGATCTTGGGCCGCTGATCCCATAGCGTTCGAGTGGCAACAAGCGCTCCGGCAGGTCAAGGCCCGCTGGAACCGCTGAGACAGTGAACGTCCGGCTCCGCAACGAGAAAACAGCTTCCAGAACCAGGAGATGTCCGGCATGGGTAGGTACGACAACAAGAAGGTCGTGATCACGGGTGGCAGCAGCGGGATCGGGCTGGCCGCCGCGCAGTCGCTCGTGGACGAAGGAGCGCGAGTGCTGATCACCGGGCGTACCAAGGAAACGCTGGACTCGGCCGCTGAACAGCTCGGCGAGAACGCAGTGGCAGTCCGCAGTGACGCCACCTCGCTCTCCGACATCGAAGCGCTGGCCGACCGGGTGAAGATCGAGTTCGGCACGGTCGACGCCCTGATCGGCAACGCAGGCAGCAACAACGGCTACGGCCCCTTCGAGACGATCACCGAAGAGATGTTCGACCAGGACCTGATGGTCAACACCAAAGGCCCCTACTTCACGATCCAGAAACTCGCCCCGCTCATGGCCGAGGGCAGCGGCATCGTGCTCACCACGACGATCGCCAACGCGCTGGGCCTGCCGATGTTCAGCACGTACGCGGCCGGCAAGGCGGCCCTGCGGTCGATGACCCGCAGCCTGGCCCGGGAACTGCTCCCGCGGAAGATCCGCGTCAACGCGGTCAGTCCGGGCGCCATCGACTCCGGCGCCCTGGAAAGGGCGCTGCCCCCGGAGATGGTCGATCAGGCGGTGGCGCAGTTCATCGCCACCACTCCCATGCAGCGCATGGGAACCCCGGCCGAGGTCGTCAAGGCCGTGCTGTTCCTCGCGTTCGACGCCACCTACACCACCGGCGCCGAGCTCGTCGTGGACGGTGGCACCACTCAGCTCTGAAGAAACCTTTGCGGTGCAACAGCGTCACTGCTCGCGGCCCAGCTGGCGAGGATGTCGATGGCTCGTCGTGAGGGTGATCCGGGTTCGGTGGTGTAGATGAACAGGGTGGTCTCGGGGTCGCCGGGCAGGGCGAGGGTTTCGTAGTCGACGGTGAGGTCTCCGACGAGGTTGTGGCGGAGGCGCTTGGAACCGTGGGTGCGTTGATGGACGCGGTGTTGCGCCCACCACTGGTCGAATTCGCGGCTGCGTTCGCGCAGTTCGGTGACGAGGTCGGTGGTGGCGCGGTCGTCGGGGTTGCGGCCGACTTCGAACCGGAGGCTCTCGACGGCGGCACGGGCTTGGTCGGGCCAGTCGACGAAGAGGGCCCGGGCGTGGTCGTCGAGGAACATCCAGCGGGCGTAGTTGCGGTGGGTGGCGGGGAACTGGTCGAAGTCGGTGAAGAGGGCTTTGGCCATGCGGTTGGCGGCGAGGATGTCGGTGCGGCGGCCGAGGACGAGGGCGGGTTCGCCGTCGAGGGCGTCGAGGAGCTGGTACAGGCCGGGGCGGACGCGTTGGACGTCGTGGCTTTGGCGGGCAGGTGTCGAGGTCAGGCCGATGAGGTCGTTGAGATGGGCGCGTCCGGCGGCGTCGAGGCCGAGGGCGCGGCCGATGGCTTCGACGACGGCGGCGGAGGGCGTGATGCGGCGGCCTTGTTCCAGGCGGGCGTAGTAGTCGGTGGACACGCCGGCGAGGCGAGCGACTTCTTCACGGCGGAGGCCGGGTACGCGGCGGACGCGTCCGTCCGGGGGCAGGCCGGCGCGGGCGGGGTCGACCTGGTTGCGGGCTCGCCGCAGGAAATCGGCGAGTTCCTGGTTGGTTCTGCTCACGGGTTCGAGTGTCCCTGAACCTGCGCGGTCCTGGGTGGACCGGAGAGTCCTAGGTTCCCCGGACCGCGCCTCCACAGGGCGTGATATGGGCCCGTCGAGGGGCTTGTGGCGGGTCACTCTTGAAGCACGCCACCACGGGAACAGCCCGGCGGCGCATTACCGAAAATCATGAGCGAAGGACGACCATGAGTTTCCCTGCGGATCGACCCGCGACCTGGTTCGTGACCGGTACTTCCCGCGGCCTGGGCCTGGAGCTGGTCACGCAGCTGCTCCAGCGCGGCGACCAGGTCGCCGCGACGACCCGTTCCACGGAGCGGCTGCTGGCAGCCCTCGGTGACACCGTCGACACTTCACGGCTGCTGCCGCTGACCGTCGACCTGCGTGATGACGAGCAGGTCCGGCTGGCCGTCCGCCAGGCCGCGGAGCGATTCGGCGGCCTCGACGTGGTCGTCAACAACGCCGGCTACGGCTACCTGGCCGCGGTGGAGGAGACGAGTGCCCGCGAGGTCCGCGGCATGCTCGACGTCCAGGTTTCCGGGGTGTGGAACGTGTTGCGTGCCACGCTGCCGCTCCTTCGTGAGCAGAAGAGCGGCCATGTGGTCAACGTGTCGTCGGTTCTCGGACTGACCGCGGTGGCGGGCTGGGGCCTCTACTGCGCGGGCAAGTTCGCGCTCGAGGGTCTCACCGAAGCGCTGGCCCAGGAGATGGCCGACTTCGGCGTCAGGGTCACCCTCGTCGAGCCCGGCTACTTCCGCACCGACTTCCTCACCACCGACTCGCTCGCGCTGCCCTCCTCGACGACGGAGGCGTACCCCGGTCTGCGTGAGATGACCGAGAACCACCTGAAGCTCCAGGGCAGCCAGCTGGGCGACCCGGTCAAGGGCGCGGAGGCGATCATCCGCCAGGTCGTCAGCGGCGAGGGCCCGCTGCGCCAGCTGCTCGGTTCGGACGCCCACGCCTACGCCACCGCCAAGGTCGATGCCCTGCGCGCGAACCTCGAGGCCACCGCGCAGACCGCCGGCGCCACTGACTTCGCCGACGCCTGAGAGTTCGCCGTCTGTCCAGAAAGGACGAAATCGTGCGCAAGATCCTGATCGTCATGTCCGCCGCCGACATCTGGGAACGCACCGACGGCTCGGAATACCCGACCGGGTACTGGGCCGAAGAGCTCGCCGCGCCCCACGAGAAGTTCGTGCAGGCCGGCTTCACGGTCGACTTCGCTTCCCCCGGCGGCGTTCTGCAGCCGCTCGACGCCCACAGCGCCGACCCGGACATCGCCGGTCCGGACTGTGCGCGCTACGTGGAGCACGCCGCGCAGGCCCTGAGCGAGTTCGGTCCACTGCTCAAGCTCAGCGAGATCGACATGAACGACTACGTCGCCGTGGTCATCCCCGGCGGGCACGGGCCTGTGGTCGACCTCTACCAGGACCGCGACCTCGGCCGCCTGCTCACCGAGGCGGACGCGGCCGGGAAGATCATCGGGGCCGTCTGCCACGGCCCGGCCGGCCTTCTGTCCGCTGTGGACGAGAACGGCAAGTGGCTGTTCGCAGGCCGGGAGATGACGGCCTTCACCGACGAGGAGGAGGAGAGCTTCGGCACTGCGCAAGGCGCTCCGTGGCTGCTGGCCAGCACGCTGCGTCAGAAGGGTGCGAAGCATTCCGGGGGACCGGCGTACCAGGCGCACAACGTGCAGGACCGGAACCTCTTCACCGGCCAGAACCCGGCCTCCAGCGCCCCCATGGCCGAAGCCATGATCGGCGCCCTCAAGTAGCAGTGCTCCCACCGAGTTCGTGCCGCCGCTTCCACGGGGAGCGGCGGCACCGGCCGACCCGTCGTGATCGCTCAGGAAGAAGCGTGGAATCCGTGCTCACACGTATGTCTCAACTCGATGCCGTTGAACGTGTCGAGAAGGGTTTGTTCATCGGCGGTCGATGGCGATCGGCATCCGGCGGCGGCAGCTTCTCGGTAGAGGATCCCGCCACCGGCCGCACGCTGTGCGAGGTGTCGGACGCGACTCCGGCGGATGCGCTGGCCGCCCTGGACGCTGCGAGTACCGCACAGGCGAAGTGGGCCGCGGTACCCCCGCGCCGGCGGGGCGAGATTCTTCGGCGCGCCCACGATCTGCTGATCGAGCGCAGGGACGAGTTCGCGTTGCTGATCACCCTGGAGATGGGCAAGGCACTGGCGGAGTCCAGGGCGGAGGTCGAGTACGGCGCGAACTACCTGCGCTGGTTCGGTGAGGAAGCCGTCCGGATCGACGGAAGCTGGAAGGTCAGCGAGGACGGCACCGCCCGAGTGCTGGTCACCCGTCAGCCGGTCGGGCCCTGCCTGCTGATCACGCCGTGGAACGCGCCGCTGGCCATGCCGGCCCGCAAGATCGGCCCGGCCGTGGCCGCCGGCTGCACCACGGTGGTCAAACCCGCGCAACAGACACCCCTGACGATGGCTGCGCTGGCAGCGCTGCTGACCGAAGCCGGCCTCCCCGACGGCGTGCTCAACATCGTTCCCACCACACGAGCCGCCGCGATCACCGAGGCCCTCCTGGGGGACGGCCGGCTGCGCAAGTTGTCGTTCACCGGCTCCACGCCCGTCGGCCGCACGTTGCTGTCCCAGGCGGCCGACACCGTCCTGCGGACCTCGATGGAGCTGGGGGGCAACGCTCCGTTCATCGTCTGCCGCGACGCCGACATCGACGCCGCGGTCGAGGGTGCGATGACCGCCAAGCTCCGCAACGTCGGTGAGGCCTGCATCGCCGCCAATCGCTTCCACGTCCACGCCGACGTCGTCGACGAGTTCAGCGAGAAGCTCGTCGCGCGCATGAGCACCATCACCGTCGGGCCCGGCACGGACCCCGCCTCCGACCTCGGGCCGATGATCGACGCGCGCCAGCGGCGCAGGGTCGCGGACCTGGTCGACGAAACAGTCGGCGCGGGCGCCCGAGTGCGCGCCGGCGCTCGGATCGCAGAGGGGCCGGGCTACTTCTACCCGCCCACCGTGCTCACCGACGTCCCCGCCGGAGCTCGCATCACCCGCGAGGAGATCTTCGGCCCGGTCGCGGCCATCCAGACTTTCAGCACCGAAGCCGAAGTCCTTCGCGACGCCAACGACACCGAGTTCGGTCTCGTGAGCTACCTCTACACCCGGGACCTGGGCCAGGCGCTCCGGATGAGCGAACAGCTCGAAACGGGCATGGTGGGCCTCAACCGCGGCTACGTCTCCGACCCGAGCGCTCCCTTCGGCGGCATGAAGCAGTCCGGCATCGGCAGGGAAGGTGGCAACACCGGGATCGACGAATACCTGGAGCAGAAGTACGTCGCCATCCACGTGGGTACTCCTCAGTCCGGGGACGACGGGCGATGACCGGCAGCACCGTTTTCGACTCGTTCCTGTACCGGGACTTGTTCGGGACAGCCGAGATGCGGGCTGTCTTCAGCGACCAGGCCTACGTGGATCAGGTTGTTCGCGTCGAGGTCGCCCTGGCACAGGCAGAGGCACGAGTCGGCGTCATACCGCGCCGCAGTGCGGACCTGATCGCGGCATCGTGCGACCCGGCGCGGCTCGACCGTGATCGGCTTCGCCGCGACACGGACACGGTCGGATACCCGATCCTGCCCATCGTCGAGCAACTCGCCGAGCAATGTGGTGACGCAGGCGGACATGTGCATTGGGGAGCCACCACCCAGGACATCATGGACACGGCGACGGTTCTCCAGTGCGCCAAGGGTTTGACCCTGATCTCGGAGGCGCTCGACCGCCTGCGCTCGCACTTGCGCCATCTGGCCGCGGAGCACATCGACACGGTCACCGCCGGCCGGACTCATCTCCAACACGCTCTGCCCGTCACCTTCGGCTACCGGGTGGCCGTCTGGTTGTCCGCGCTGGACCGCCATGCCGATCGGCTGGCGGCTGTGCGGGAGCGGGACCTGATGGTGCAGTTCGGAGGAGCAGCAGGAACCCTGGCTTCTCTCGGCCCTGGCCCGGCCGGCCTTCGAGTACGGGCCGAACTGGCCGCGGAACTCAATCTGCGCGATCCCGAGATCACGTGGCACGTCGCGCGGGACGGCCTTGCCGAGATCGTCGGCCTGCTGGCGGCGATCGGTGCTTCGGTCGGCAAGATCGGCACCGATGTCGCGTTGATGTGCTCGACGGAGTTCGGCGAACTCGCCGAACCGTTCGTGCCGGGCCGGGGGGCCAGTTCCACGATGCCCCAGAAACGCAACCCCGTCTCCAGCGAGCTCATGGTGGCGGCGGCGAAGCTGCTCCGTGACAAGTCCTCCGCCATGCTCGACGCGATGGTGCAGGACTTCGAGCGCGCCACCGGGCCCTGGCACGTCGAATGGGCCGTGGTCTCCGAGGCGTTCCTGCTGCTCGCCTCCTCGCTTTCCCAGGCTGAGCAGGCGATGGCCGGTCTGCACGTCGACGCGGAGCGAATGCGAGCCAACCTGGGCTTGACGGGCGGGCTCATCGCCGCGGAAGCGGTGATGATGGCTCTCGCACCCGAGATCGGCCGTCAGCGTGCCCACAAACTCGTCTACGCCGCCTGCAGTCGAGTACGAGACGCCGGCACCGAGCTGGCCGTCGAACTGCGACACGACCCGGAGGTCGCGGCGATCCTCGGCGACGACCGGATCGACGCGCTCTGCGACCCCGCCGGTTACCTGGGAAGCGCCCAGGCCATGGTCCGCAGCGCAGTGGGGATCGCCGCGGAGCGAACCGGTGCGTAGGACCGAGACAGCCCTGTCCTCCATTCTCCGATCGGAGGATGGAGGGGTCTACCGCCTCCGCGGTGATCCCCGCCCGTCAGGTCGATCCGGCGTACTCCCGCGGGCGGCAGGTTTGTGCGCATGGCCATCATCGAGGTACGCCGCCGCGTCAAGCGCCACGGCGATCACACGCTCACCTCTCGGTGGAGCAGATCGCGTGCCGGCCAGGCGTGCTGAACATGTTGTGCACCGAAGAGAAAGGCCAGTCAGTGTCCGAGCTGCTCGAGGCCCAGCTCGCCTTGGTGGCCTCACAGCTGCTGCAGCAGGCCGACGAACTGGTGGCCGCGCAGTTGCGGTTGACCGGCGCGATCGGCTCGTATCAGGTGGTTCCGCCGTTGGAGGTCCGGCCGTCCGCGCACCGCAACGTCGTCCGCGTGGTCGCCGCGCTCGGCGGCGGGGAGAACCTGACGGCCGGGCCGGCGGAGGATGAGCGGGAGACGGGGCGGCGGCGGGCGTTGCAGGGCATCCCCGTCGCCGACGTGCTGGCCGCCTATCGGGGTGGTGTCGCGTTGCTGCGCGACGAGTTTCTCCGGATCGCGCGGGAGGAGGGAATCCCGGCCGATGCCGTGCTGCTGGGCACGCAGCGGATCTGGCAGCTCGGCGATCACTACAGCAACGAGTTCCTCGCCGGTCACCGGGAAGCCGAGCTGGACCTCACGCGTCGCGAGGAGCAGCAACGGAAGACCCTGCTCGCCCGCCTGCTGGACGGCACGCTGACGACCGACCAGATGGTCGCCGCGGGGGTCGGGTTCGGGCTCGCCGGCGACGGGCACTACTGGGTCCTGCGGGCACGATCCGCGAGCACCGACCCGTTCGCGCTCGCCCGCGTGCTGGAACGCGCGGCCGGGCCGCAGGACACGGTCCTGGTCGGCACCTACGGCGGCGATGCGGCGGCCGTGCTCTCCCACCCCGTCACCGGCGGGCTGGCCGACGACGTCACGGTCGGCCTGGCCGGCCCGGCCGGACTGTCGGGGTTGCGCGCCGGATTCGTGGAAGCCACGCAACTGCTCGCGGCAGCCATCAGACTCGGCCACCGCGGAATCGTCGACCGCAGACGCATGGCGCTGCGGCTGGCGGTGGCGAACGAGCCGGAGCTGGGAAAGTACCTCCACACCCGTTACGTCGAACCGATTCAGGCGGAGAGTGCCATCGGCGAGGCCTTGCTCGCCACCGTCGAAACCTACTTGTCCCGGCGGCGGTCGATCCCCGAAGCCGCCGCCGCCTTGTCCATCCACGTCAACACATTGCGCTACCGGCTGGAACGGTACGCCGCGCTGACCGAAGCGGACCTCCAGGACACGGAAACCATGTTCGAGGTGTGGTGGGCCCTTCAGTACCGCAATTTGTACGGATCTCCAATTGGCGTCGGCTGACGTTGTAGTGCCGCACCTGGTTTCCCGACTGGATCGGTTGATACGTTTTTGTCGTTGACGCACGCAGTCATCGCCGGTTTCCGGCGTATCGTCATTCATTCTACGGAGAACTCAGTTGGCTCGAAAATTGAAGAAGTTGGCCGCGACCGCATTGGCCACTATCGCGATGACGGCCGCAATTCCCGTCAGTTCGGCGTTTGCAATCGACGAAGTCGGCTGCAACACCAGTGAATACATGCGGGTCTCGTATCACTCCACGACCGGCACCAGTTATACGCGATGCTTCGCGAACGCTGGATCCAGGCGTATTTACGACCAGTTCAGCCGGAGCGTCTGGGTCACCGAGATCTGGACGGGCAACAACCGCGTCCAGTGGAACGGCGACGGGCGGTGGCAGCCGGACAATCCGATCGACAGGTGGACCAGTTTCACCTGGCCGAACAACCCCGGCGGGGTCAGGATGGACGAGATCCGGATCCTCTGAGTGGTTTCGGGGCCAAGCCGGTCTTTCCGGCACGGCGCGGTTTTCTGCAGCTCAGCTTCCGGCGGTACTGAGTCAACGAATTGGGGTTATGGTGAAGAAGGGGATCCTGGCCGGCGCAGGCGCCGTCGTCGCAATGCTGGCGGCACTCCTGCAGCCGCCCGCGACCGCCTCCGCGGTGGAGGTCGACTGTGTTGATTCGAACTTCGTCCACGTCTGGTGGCACCCCAGCGGCGGGCCCATGTACGAGACGTGTTTCGCGGGCGCCGGCAGGAACTGGTTCAGGGGTGCAATCGGCTACTCCAGCTGGATGCAACATCTCCGCACCGGCAACAACGACATCACGTTCGTGGACTGCAACGGGACAACGCAGGATTTCCCGCGAGGCAGCGACATCTCGTTCAGCACCGACCGGTGTGTTGCCTGGATCAACATCAAGCCCTACTGATCGCTGAGAGGGCGGCGCTGGTTCGGGCCGCGGCAGACCCGCGGCCCGAACGTCCACAGTGGACTTTGCAAACAAGTGTGCCGGGAACGTCCTTGTTGGACAGACGGCTCGCGGCCGAGCGCTCCGGTTCGCAGGGGTGTCCATGAAATGCGCGCGCAACCCGGCAATGCACTCGGATAGCCTTCTGCGATGACCACGTCCGGCTCTGAGCCACACACCCGACTGCGGGTTCCTGCCAAGGCGGCACTGGACGCCGAAGTGGAGCGCCACTGGGGCCGGGTATGGGACGAGCGTGGCGTCTACGCGTTCGACCGCTCGCGCAGCCGCGGCGAGGTGTACTCGATCGACACCCCGCCGCCGACTGTCAGTGGTTCGCTGCACGTCGGGCACGTCTTTTCCTACACGCACATCGACTTGATCGCCCGGTACCAGAGGATGTCCGGACGGATGGTCTTCTTCCCGATGGGCTGGGACGACAACGGCCTGCCGACCGAGCGGCGCGTGCAGAACTACTACGGCGTCCGGTGCGACCCCACCCTGCCCTACGACCCGAACCTCGAGCCACCGGCAAAGCCAGGCAAGCAACAGGTGCCGGTGTCGCGTGCCAACTTCATCGAACTGTGCGAGCAGCTGACTCGGCAAGACGAACAAGTGTTTGAAGAGTTGTGGCGGCGGCTGGGGTTGTCGGTCGACTGGTCGATGAGCTATCGCACGATCGACGCCCGGTGCCGTGCTGCCGCGCAGCGGGCGTTCCTGCGCCGCCTGGATCAGGGCGACGCCTACCAGGCGTTGGCGCCCTCGTTGTGGGACACCACCTTTCAGACCGCGGTGGCACAGGCCGAGCTCGAGGATCGCACCATCGCCGGTGCTTTTCACCGACTTCGCTTTGCCGGCCCCGGTGGTGACGTGGTGATCGACACCACGCGGCCCGAACTGCTTCCCGCTTGCGTCGCGTTGGTGTGCCATCCAGACGACAACCGCTACCAGGCGCTGGTCGGTAAGACGGTTCGTACGCCGCTCTTTGACGTCGAGGTGCCGGTCGTGGCTCATCACCTGGCCGATCCCGAGAAGGGGACAGGCATCGCGATGGTGTGCACGTTCGGCGACGTGACTGACACCATCTGGTGGCGTGAACTGGGACTCACCACCCGGACGATCATCACCCCGTCCGGACGCATCGCCGCCGAGCCGCCGTTCGGCGTCGACTCTGTTGGTGCACGAGCGGTCTACGACCAGCTCGCCGGTTTGTCGGTGGAGAAGGCCAAGACCGAGATCGTCCGGTTGCTGGCCGACGCCGGCGCCTTGGACGGCGAGCCGCGCAAGCTCCACCACGCGGTCAAGTTCTACGAACGTGGTGACCGGCCGTTGCAGGTGATCACCACGAGGCAGTGGTACGTCCGCAACGGTGCCAAGGATGACGACCTCCGGGACCAGTTGAAGGTCCGCGGTGCGGAGCTGTCCTGGCACCCGCCGTTCATGGAGTCCCGCTACCAGCACTGGGTCGACGGGCTCAACAGCGACTGGCTCATCAGCCGGCAGCGCTTCTTCGGGGTGCCGATCCCCGTGTGGTACCCGCTGGACAGCAACGGTGATCCGCGCTACGACACTCCGATCGCAGCCTCGGAAGAACGGCTGCCCATCGACCCTGCCGCCGAGCCGCCGCCCGGTTACACCGCCGAACAGCGGGGAAAGCCTGGCGGGTTCATCGGGGACCCGGACGTCATGGACACCTGGGCCACCTCCGCGTTGACGCCGCTCATCGCAAGTGGGTGGGAGGAGGAGCCGGACCTGTTGGCTCGGGTCTATCCGATGGACCTCCGCCCGCAGGCCCACGAGATCATCCGCACCTGGTTGTTCGCCACGATTCTGCGCAACCAGCAGGAGACGGGGCAGTTGCCGTGGCGACATGCCCTGATTTCCGGCTGGATCCTGGATCCGGACCGCAAGAAGATGTCGAAGTCCAAGGGCAACGTCGTCACTCCGATGAGCCTGCTGGAGAAGTACGGATCCGACGGCGCTCGCTACTGGGCGGCCAACGGCCGGCCCGGTACGGACACCGCCTTCGACGAGGACCAGATGAAGGTCGGTCGCAGGCTGGCGCTCAAGCTGTTGAACGTGACCAAGTTCGTGTTGGGCATCCTCGGGCAGGAGGTCGCCGAGGTCGAACGCATGACTGCGGAGCAGGTGACCGAGCCGCTCGACCGGGCCCTGCTCGCACGCTTGGCGGACGTTGTCGGCGAGGTCGAACGCATGACTGCGGAGCAGGTGACCGAGCCGCTCGACCGGGCCCTGCTCGCACGCTTGGCGGACGTTGTCGGCGAGGCGACTGCCGCGTTCGAGAGCTATGACTACTCGCGTGCGCTGGCAGCGGCGGAGACCGTGTTCTGGCCGTTCTGCGACGACTACGTCGAACTCGTCAAGAACCGTGCCTACGGCGCCTCTGACACGGCCGACGTTCGTGCCACTCGGTCGGCCCGGATCGCGCTGGTCATCGCTTTGAGGACGTTCACCAAGCTTTTCGCTCCAGTGCTCGTGTACGCGACGGAGGAGGCGTGGTCGTGGTGGCACGGCGCCGAGGTGGGCGACGAGTCCGTTCACTTGTCGGCCTGGCCCGACGCCGCCTCTTTGACGCCGGTCGACGCCGATCCGGGTGTCTGGGACGCCGCGGGTGAGGTCTTGCGACGTGCGCGGAAAGCCAAGACCGACGCTCAGGTGTCGATGCGTGCTGAACTGGCATGTCTGCGGGTGGCCGGGCCAGCGCCGTGGCTTGACCGCGTACGGGCTGTCGCGGACGATGTGGCCGACGCCAGCCGGGCCGCTGATCTCCGGTTCGACGAAGCTGTTGAGGTTGTTGTAGAGGCCGAGTTCGCGTCCACCACGACCGCTTGAGGCTCGACAGCGCGCGCCTGACCGTTTCCGTCAGGCGCGTTGTCAGCCCAACGCCGTGTCGTACCGGCTACCGGGTCTGGCTCTCGGCGTACCGGATCGTCCAGGAAGCGTTGAGCAACAGCGGGAGGCACGCGCCCGGCAGCCACAGCTCGTACTCCGGCACCGCGTTCAGACGGTTGCCGGGGGATGCAGCGGCTCCACGGCACACATGGCGTCGGCGATCCAGACATGGGGGATGCTGTCGAGGTCCTCGTCGATCGCGGTCCCGTTGATCAACGCCACCAGGGACAGGTACCGGCCGTGGGTGTCGTCGTAGCCGGGGCTTTCGGAGCTGGCTTCCTCTTCGGCGATCTGGCGCAGGATGTCGGGCATCTGCCGGTATCCGTCGGCTGTCCGGTTTCGGACTTCGGGGGTGAGAGGTGTGCCGGACAGCGCGGCGGCCGCGCCCATGAAGCGTGTGACGGCCTGTTGGGCCCGAGGCGACCGCGGGGACTCGCCGGCCCGGTAGGCGGCAAGGAGTTCCTGCATCAGCGGGGCACCGGTCACGTGGATGAATTCCTGGAACGGCTCGGTCGCCACGGCCCTGGCCTCGGGTGCGGAGTACGTGTCGTGCAGGTAGGTGCGGACCGCGTGGCGGAACGCCGGGTCCGTCACCAGGTCGGCCAGCTCGATCCAGGCCTCGAGCTGGGCGGCGGTGGGGTCCGCGGGCAGGACGGGGCGCATCGTCCGCAACCGGTCGACGAAACCGTCGGGGACGTCCAGGCCCTCGCCGATGTCGTTCCAGAAGTCGTCGATGGTCTGTTCGCGTTGCTCGTCGGTCATCGAGACGAGCTTGTGCATCAGGTCGGCCTGGACGGTCGTGCCGCCCTGTTTGACGAGGGTCCTGAGCACCGCCCGCCTGGCCCGCAGGGTGCGCTCCTGGCGCTCGACGATCTCCAGGTGGGTGGTGAGCAGGTCGTGCAGGGTCGTGCCGCCGTCGAGCAGGCGGCGGATCTCGTTCAGGTCGGTGTCCAGCTCGCGCAGGGTGCGGACGAGTTCCAGCCGGGCGATGGCGTGGATGTCGTACATCCGATGGCCCGCCTCGTTCAGGCCTGTGGGCGCGATGAGCCCGGTGTCGGCGTAGAACCGGACGGCGCTCACGCTCAGGCCGCTGCGGCGCGCGGCGTCTCCGATGGGGTACAGCTCGTGATCGTCGTTCATGGAGGCCACTGTGATGCCTCAAGCCGCTTGAGGCGCAAGTCGATTACCGCTGTGACGGCCAACCGCATCCGCCGTCAGCGACTCCGCCGGCGTCGGCGCCTCGGTGCACCGGTGAAGGTCCTGACCAGGGCGTTGGCGTCGGCCTGGAGACCGCGATATCCGTTTTCCTGGATGAGAGTGAGAGCCCTCCCCGCCGTGGCCGTCGTTTCGTCGGCTCGGTCGAGTGCCCGCAGCGCCGCTGCCATGCCGACGAGTACCGCTGCCTGCACGTAACGGCTGTCAGTCGCGACTGCCAGCCGGTAGGCGTGCTGGTGTTGCTCGAGCGCGCGCTGCGGGTGCCCGCGCTGGAGGTAGACGCTGCCGAGGGTGTTGGCTGCGATCGCTTCGGTCCGTCGGTCGGCGATGTCCACGGCGACCGTGAGGGCGGTGCGGGCGAAGTCCAACGCCTCGTCGCACCGGCCGGCGACGCGGTGCACGTTCGCCAGGCCGTACAGGCAGATCGCTTGGCGGTCTCGGTTACCGGACTGGCGGTGCAACGTCAGGGCATCGGTGTACAGCGTCATGGCGTCGTCGAGTCGCCCCAGGTCGTGGTAGGCGTCGGCGAGGTTGGTCAGTGCCGTCGCGTGACCAAGTCGGGCGCCACTCGCCTGGTGCAGCTCGACTGCTCGCTTGTGGAGGGTGACGGCGGACTCGGGGTCTCCCAGTTCGCGGCGCACTCTGCCCAGGTTGTCGAGGCTGACCGCCTGGCCTGCCAGACAACCGGCCCGTTCGTGGGAAGCGGCCGCGCGGACGTAACGTTCGGCGGCGTGGCGGTGCCGACCGGCCTGCGAGTGCACGGTGCCGAGGTTGTTGAGCGCTGCGGCTTGTCCTTCATGCCATCCGGCCCGCTCGGCAAGGCGCAACGCCGTTGTGAAGTGGGTGATGGCAGCTTCGCCGTCGTTTCGGGCGTTGTGGGCAGTGCCCAGGTTGAGGTGCGCGGCTGCTTGCGGGCCCGGTTCATCGCCCGCGGCGCGTAGCGCGTCCGTGGCAACGGCCAACCAGTCGCCGATGTGGCGGCGCAGGTAGAAGTAACCCCGCAAGGCGTCCGCCAGCCGGCACGCAGCCCAGTGCGGACCGCGTCCCGCCGCCTCGTGCACCAGCGCGAGCAAGTTGACGCGTTCACGGTCCAGCCAGTCGGAGGCCGACGCCGGGTCGGTGAACGGCACGTCGCCTGGGCCTCTCGATGGCGAGAACGTCGTCGTCAACCGCGTCGTCTCGGGGTAGAGCAGCTTCGCGGCGGCGTCCGTCGCGGTCACGTAGAACGCGCACAGCCGGTCCATGGCGGACGTGATCTGACCTTGGCCGTCCTCAGCGTCGGCGAGCGTACGCGCGTACAGCCGCAGGAGGTCGTGCAACAGGAAACGGCCGGAGGTCGTCTCGGTCACGAGGTGGGCGTCGACGATCCGTCCGAGCATCCGTCGGGCGTGTGCCGGCTCGGAGTCGGTGAGGGCCGCGGTGGCCGACAGGTCGATGTCGGTGCCGGGCACCAGCCCCAGCATCCGGAACATGCGGCGTTCGTCCGGCTTCAGCGCTGCGTAGGACAGGTCGAACGCCGCTCGGACCGCCGACTGTTCGTCGCCGTCGACCTGCAACGAGTCCAGCCGGTTGCCGTCGCGCAGATCGGCGACGTACCGCGCGATGCTGTCGTGCGGCCGCATGACCAGATTCGCGGCGGCGATGCGCAGCGCGAGCGGCAGGTAGCCGCAGACCTCGGCCAACTCGGCCGTCGCCTGCCGTTCGGCGTCAACCCGCCGCCGGCCGAGCATCCCGGTCAGCAGGGCCTCCGCCTCGTCCGCCTCGAGGATGTCGAGCGTCAACAGACGGGCACCATCGCTCACGAGCAGACCGCCGAGACGGACTCGGCTGGTGACCACCACCAGACACCGCGGACCGCCCGGCAGGAGGGGACGCACCTGCTCGGGGCTGCAGGCGTTGTCCAGCAGGATCAGCACCTGCCGGTCGGCCAGCAGACTCCGGTACGTCCCGGCGGCCTCGTCCACGTCGACCGGGATGCGTTCAGGTGGCACGCCGAGCCCGCGCAGCAGCTGCCCGAGCGCGTGCGCGGGCTGCATCGGCGGGCTGTTCGCGTAGCCGCGGAGGTTCACGTACAGCTGGCCGTCCGGGAACCGTGCCCGGACGCGGTGGCCCCAGTGCAACGCCAGCGCGGTCTTGCCGATGCCGCCGACGCCGCCGATCGCGGCGATGAGCAGTGTCGACCCTCCGCCGTTCTCCGTCGCGGCGAGGAACGAGTCCATCTGCGCAAGCTGCGCGGACCGTCCGACGAACCCGTCCACCGGCGCCGGGAACAGCGCGGGTCCCGGCGCCTCGTAGGGCCTCGCCGCCACCTGCGGCCGGTGCAGCTCGGGGTCCTGCCGCAAGATGGCCCCCTCCAGATCGCGCAGGTGCGGGCCCGGATCGATGCCGAGGTCGTCGTGGAGTACCCGTCGCAGACGCTGGTAGGCGCCGAGAGCGTCGGTCTGCCGGCCTGATCGGTACAACGCGAGCATGAGCTGTTCGTGGAAGCGTTCGTGGAACGGGTGTTGTCGGGTCAACTCCTCCAACTCGGGCACGAGCTCTCGGTGCTCGCCCACGGCCAGTCTGGCCTCGACCAGGGTTTGCACGGTCTCAAGGCGTAGAGCCTCCAGGCGCTCGGCTTGGCCGCGCAGCCATTCGAGCTCAGCGACGTCCATCAGCGGCTGTCCCCGCCAGAGGACGAGCGCCTCCCGCAGGAGCGCGATGCTCTGCGACGGGTTGCCGGCCTGCTTGCTCTGGCGGACAAGGCGTTGTGCGACCTGCAGATCTGTGCTCTCCGCGCCGAGGTCGAGCACGTACCCCGGCGACCGCGCCACGATCGCACGCCTGCTGCCCAACACCCGCCGCACCTGGGAAACATGGCTCTGCAACGTGTTCGCGGCCGTCGCCGGCGCCTGGTCACCCCAGACGACGTCGATGAGGCGGTCGACGCTCACGATCTCGCCGGCCGCCAACCCGAGCACCGCCAGCACGCTCTTGCGCCGCAGGCCCGAAAGCGACCGGACCACGCCGCCGACAACCACGTCGACCGAGCCGAGAAGCCGCACCTGCACGAGTCCGCCCGTTGTCCCACGAGATTCGATCAAGGCCACCGCCAATCCGAAGCCCTCGTCCGGCAGTAGAGATGAGCGAAAGTGCCGGTCCTGGATACGTCTTCGGCCAGCTGCCGCCCAGCGGCCGCCCAGCTGCCGCAGCAGCGTTCGGAGTTCGGCGGAGGCCTCGATGGTCTTGGCCGTCGTGGCGCGGGCATGTCCCGTTTCAGCGCGCTTTCAGCACGGGATCAGGCGGTGGCGCCACCGTTGACGAGCCGGGGAGATCGGGGCACTCGAGCAACGATCCTGTGTGAGGTCTGCAGGTGAAGGCCGCCGCAACCCGGGTAAGCGAGGCGCCGATTTGGGTACGCGGCTGCCCGCATCGCGGTCCCGTCAGCGGATACACCAGCTGAAGCAGGGACAACGGGGGGAAGGAAGTCAGGTGGATGACGGCGCGCTGTCACGTGGGCTGACCGTGTTCGTGTTGGGCGAGCTGGAGGTGCATCAGGCGGACCGGGTGCTCAAGAACGCCGCCGTGGGGAGCAGGAAGGCGCGCCTCGTGCTGGCGATGCTCGCGGTGCACAAGGGATACTTGCCGGTTGATCGCATTGCGTTCGAAGTGTGGGGTGGCCGCGCGCCGCGCGACTCCGGTGCCGGCGTGGCCACGCTGGTGAGCAGGCTGCGTTCCGTGCTCGGACCACGCACGATCACCGGTGGCCGCGGTGGTGGCTACCGGTTGGCGGAAGCGGTGCGCGTCGACCTCACCACGGCCGCGAACCTGGTGGGCGAGGCGGAGTCGCACCACAGCCAAGAGCGGCCGGCGACCGCGCTGGCGGCGGCTCGCCGGGCGATGACGCTGCTGGACGCCGGTGCCGTGCTCGCCGGGGAGCCGGAGGCAGGCTGGCTGGAACCGGCTCGCGCCTGGCAGGCACGGCTGCTGCGCCGGGTGCGGCAGGTGAGCGTCGAGGCTGCCCTGGCGACCGGGGACGTCCGTGCGGCGGTGCACGCGGCCGAGGAGGCGGCGGCAGCGGATTCGTTCGACGAGGCGGCTTGCCGGCTGTTGATGCGTTCCTACCGCGCCGCGGGTGAGCCGGTGCGCGCGCTGCTCGCCGCGGACCGGCTGCGCGGCGTCCTCGCCTCCGAGCTCGGGGTCGATCCGGCGCCGGCGACCCAGCAGCTGTACCTCGCGATATTGCGTGACACCGCAAGAGCCGCCGGTTAGCCGATATCTGGCGCCCGTCGACGCCCACCTTCGGGTGTGATGCTGGAGCGAGAGCACGAGATCGCCGAGCTGGCCGCCGCCGCCACTGCGGCCGCCAGCGGCTCCGGATCGGTGGTGCTGATTTTCGGAGAGGCGGGCATTGGCAAGTCCAGGCTGGTAGCGGCCGTGCGCGGCGTGCTCCCGCCACGTGGCCGGCTGCTCGTCGGCTACTGCGACGACCTGGTCACGGCGCGAACACTCGGCCCGTTCCGGGACTTGGCGGACGATGTCGGCCCCGAACTGGCCGGCGTCCTGCGTGACGGCGGTGACCGGGACGAGCTGCTCGACGCGCTGCGCCGGGAGCTGACCCGGCCGCGGCGGCCGACGGTGCTCGCCGTCGAGGATCTGCACTGGGCCGACGACGCGACTGTGGACGTGCTGTCCTACCTCGTGCGGCGGGCGGCGGAGCTGCCGGTCGTGTTGCTGCTGACCTACCGCGACGGCGAGTCGACCGCTGGTCGTCCGCTGGAGCGGTTGCTCGGGCAGGCGGCCAGGGCACCTCGGCTGCGGCGGCTCGAGCTGGCGCCGCTGTCCGAGGCGGCGGTCCGGCGACTGGCAACGCCCAGCCGCCTCGACCCGGACGAGGTGTACGCGGTGACCCGCGGAAACCCGTTCTTCGTCACGGAGGTCCTCGCCGCAGCGGACGTCGACGCGGTCCCGCCGACGGTCGTCGACGCCGTGCTGGCCACGGTCAGCCGGCTGGACCCGCAGACCCAGGAGGTGCTGGCCCAGGTCGCGGTCGTGCCATCTGCTGTGCACTCACACCTGCTGGACAGGTTGTTACCGAAGGGCATCGCTGCGGTCGCGATCGCGGAGCGGCATCGGCTGCTCGACGTGTCGCCGGACCGGGTCGTCTTCCGGCACGAGCTGATCCGCCGCGCGATCGCCGACGCGTTGCCGGTGGCGCGAAGGGTCTTGCTGCACCGTCGGGTGCTGGCCGCGCTGACCGCACGGGAGGGATCCGACCCGTCGGCGATCATGCACCACGCCGTGCAGGCGGGCGACGTCGCCGCGATCGTGAGGTTCGGCCCACGCGCCGCCCGTGACGCGGCGGATGCCGGCGCCCACCGCGAGGCCGCGAGCCACCTGCGTCAGGTACTGGAGCACCGGGACCGGTTCGAAGCCGGCGAGCTGGCCGATCTGCTCGGCCGGTACGCGGTCGAGTGCACCACGATCGGTGAGATCTCCGCGGCGCTGACCGCTCAGCGCGACGTGGTGGCGGTGTGCAGAGCCCTCGGCGACCCGCGGCAGCTCGGTGCCGCGTTGCGGTGGCTGTCCCGGATCTGCTGGATGGCGGGGGAGCACGAGCTCATGGAACGCACCGCGGACGAGGCGGTCACCGTGCTGGAGAAGGCGGGCGACGACAAGCTGCTGGCCCAGGCGCTGAGCAACAGGAGCTGGCAGCACCTGCTGGCCGGCCGGTGCGTCGACAGCGTCCGCACCGGCATGCCCGCGATCGAGCTCGCCGCCGAAGATCCGGTGACCCTCTCGCACGTGTTGAACACAGTCGGCACGGCGCAAAGTCAGCTGGGACTGCCGGGCGGCAGGCGGCTGCTGGAGCACAGCCTGCGGGTGGCGTTGTCGGCCGGGTCGGCCGACGCGGCCTGTCGTGCCTACAGCAACACCGTGTGGCTGGACATGCAAGAGCTGCGTTTCGCGCAGGCCGGGGCCGTGCTCACCGATGCGATCAAGCTCGCGGAGGGCACCGAGCACCTCACGTTCCTGCACCACTTCTGCACGTTGCGGGCAGAGGTTGCCCTGGCCACCGGCGCGTGGAACCAGGCCGTGGCGGATGCGGAGCTGGTCATCACCGTGCAACCGCATGTCCAGCCGCTGATCAGGCGCCCGGCGCTCACGGTGCTCGGCCTGGCCGTGATCCGCCGAGGCCGGCTGGGAGGCGACGCGTTGCTGACGGAGGCCTGGGAACTGGCGCAGCGGATGGCCGAGCCGCAGCACACCGCGCCCGTCGCCGCCGCCCGAGCCGAAGCGGCCTGGTTGCACGGCGACGTCGCCGAGGCGGTCGAATGGCTGGTGCCCGCCTACGCGGAGGCCCGTCGGCCGGGATACCCGGCGTTTCGCGCCGAACTGTCCTACTGGCTCGGGAAAGCCGGGGATCCTGTCCCGCCGGACGACTCGGACCACCCGTACGCGCTGCAGGCCGCCGGTCGGTGGCGGGACGCGGCGGCAGCCTGGCAGCGCGCGGGCTGCCCCTACCACCACGCCGCGGCCCTGGCCGAGAGCACCGAACCCGACGACCTGCTGGCCGCACTGTCCATTTTGGATGACCTGGACGCCCGGCCGTTGGCTCGGCGGGTCCGCCTCCGGCTGCGAGAGCTCGGTGTGCCGCGCATCCCACGTGGTCCTGCCACCGCCAGCCGGACCAACCCGGCGGGACTGACCGGCCGCCAGCTGGAGATCGCGCGCCTGCTCGCCGCCGGCCTCACCAACGCCGAGATCGCCGACCAGCTCGTGCTTTCCGTGCGCACCGTCGACAACCACGTCGCGACCGTCCTCGGCAAACTCGGTGTCAGCACACGACGTCAGATCGCCGCCCGTGCCGAGGCGCTGGGAATCTCGTTGCAGACCAACGCGCGTTGACCGCTTCCGCTGCAACGGCACTGCAATCCGGCTCGCCATCCTTGAACACGTCACGAACATGACGTCGTCGAGGAGGTGAATCGCATGAGCGTGCTCAAGCTCCAGACCATGGCCGCACAGGTGAAGTCGGGCCCGCAGGCCACCAGCTGCACCAGCAGCGGCGGCAACTGCTGCAACGGCCAGAAGACGAAGGCCGCCGGCCTCTGACAGTTCCGCCAGTTCTGACAGCGAGGTGGATCGGATGAGTGTGCTCAAACTTCAGCGCATGACGCCTCAGGTCAGATCGGGGGCCGCGGTCGCCACCATCGGCAGCAGCCACATGAACTGCTGCAACGAGCTGACCAGAGCTGTTCGGTTCTGAGGACGACCCGTGCGGGGGCGAGGCCCGCCCCCGCACGGCTTCCAACGCCAGGAGGAAGAAAGACATGCGTGACGAGAGATGGGTGGACCGGTTCTTCTTCGCCTGGCGGGACACGCTGTTCTTCGATCCGCTGGAGGTCTACTACGTGCCGAGGGAGGACCACTTCCTCGCTTCGCTCGACGAGCTGGCACGCGAGCGGTTCGTCCGCCACGGCATCTGGTGGATGCACCGGCACAACGAGCACCTGCCCGTGCAGGGCTGGAAGATTCACGTGTCGGCGAGCGGTCGCAACGTGTACGACGTCGCCGCCACCGCGATCGGGTACCTGACCGCCCACGAGATCGACTTCAAGATCGCGCTCGACCGCAACATCTTCGAGATGCTGAACACCAAGACGATGTCCCGCGGCAGCAGCGGGAAACTGGTGACCATCTACCCGCGCGACGACGACGAGTTCCGGTCGTGCCTCGCCGATCTCGCCGAGCTCCTGGCCGGTGAGGAAGGCGCGTACGTGCTCTCCGATCGGCGTTATCGGGATTGCAAGTCGCTCTACTTCCGGTACGGCCAGTTCCTCGACAACCACACTGTCGACGCGCTCGGCAGGCAGGTGCAGCACATCACCGGACCGGACGGGCTGATCGACGACGACCGGCGCCCGGAGTTCGTCCAGCCGTGGTGGCTGCCGTGGCCGTTCAACGACTGGAAGCCCGACGACGAGGACGAGGACGAGCTGCTCGGCGGCCGCTTCCGGGTGACCGAGGCCATCCAGTTCTCCAACAGCGGCGGGGTGTACAAGGCGGAGGACACCGCCGACGGCGATCGCATCGTGGTGATCAAGGAGGCGCGCCCGCACTCGAACATCAATCCCCGCGCGGGCTACGACGCCGTGGACGTCCTCGCTCGCGAGTGGACGTTCCTCAACCGGCTGGCCGACGTCGGCGCGTTCCCCGCGCCCGTTGCCGAGTTCCGCCACTGGGAACACCACTTCATCGCCGAGGAGTTCGTCGACCGGCAGGACATCCGTTCGGTGCTGCTCGAACGCAACCCGCTCGCCCGGCCGGGGTTCGACATCGAGCGGTCGCGGGAGTTCCTGCGGCTCTTCCTCGCCATCTTCCGCGGGCTGGCGCACGCCGTGCGGGCCGTCCACGACCGCGGCGTGATCCTCGGTGACCTGAGCGCGCCGAACGTGCTGATCGACCCGGAGACCTTCGAGGTCACCATCGTCGACCTGGAGGCGTGCCGGCTGGACAGGGCCGACGACGCCGAGGCGCACCTGGAGAGCGCGATCGAACTGTTCACGCCGGGATTCAGCCACTCACGGCGCGAGTTCGTCGCGCAGGGCACCGCGGACGACGTCTTCGGCCTGGCGAACATCATGGCGTACTTCATCTTCCCGATCGCGGCGATGTCGTACCTGCGCGAGGACGTGCTCGACCTCTACCGGATCTTCGTCGACGCCCTCGGCTGGCCGGCCGGGATCCACGACCTGATCAAGGACCTCGCTCAGGGGCGGATCACCCTCACGGACGTCCTGGCAGCGCTGGAAGACGAGGCGGATCTCGTTGGCCAGGTAGAGGCGCCACCACCGCGACCTGCCGACGAGGAACGGCTCAGGTCGGCGGAAGCGGGCGTGGCCGCCTTCGTCGAGGCAGCCGCCGATCCGGACCGGAGCACGCTGTTCCCCACGGATCCGTTCGCGCACCTCACCAATCCGCTGAGCCTGGGCTTCGGGGCAAGCGGCGTGCTGTGGGCGCTCCGCGCGTCCGGGGCGTCCTGCCGGCCGGAGTGGATCGCGTGGCTGCGGGAGCGGCTGCACGACATGGACGTGGGGGAGTACCCGGACGGTCTGATGAACGGCCTCGCCGGCATCGCGTGGGCGGCGGACTCGCTCGGGCTCGTGGCACCGGCCAGGCAACTCCTGCGGCAGGCCAACGAGCGGGCGGCGGAGGCCGGCGACTACACGTTCTACTACGGCCTCGCCGGTCTGGGCATGACGAACCTGCACTTCTACCTTCGCGACCACGCCGAACGCGACCTGGCCGCGGCCAGAGAGTGCGCGGAAGCGTTGCGCGCCAACGCACACCACGATGGTGACCACATCTATTGGATGAACGAGTTCGCCCAGGACGGGCCGCTGACCGGTCTCGGCTTCGGTCAGGCCGGCGCCGCGATGTTCCTGTTGCGGATGTACCAGGTCACTGGTGACGAGGACTACCTGCGGCTTGGGCGAGGTGCGTTGTCCTGGGAGATGGCGAACGTCGAGCCGTTCGACGACATCGTCATGTTCAAGCACCAGGGCACTTTCGAACCGTATGTCGAGGTGGGGAACGCGGGTGTCGTGCAGGTGCTGCTGCGCTACGGCGACCTGGAATCCGCCCGAAAACTCCTGCCCGGGCTGGACATCGGTTGTTCGGTGATGCCGGGATACGCGTTCGGCATCACCGGGGTTGCCGACGCGCTGCTCGACGCGGCCGCGTTCACCGGCGACACCTCCTACCGGCGCACCGCGCTGCGGCAGCTCGACTTCGTCAGGAACGTGTTCCTGTTCGAGCCCGCCGAGCGGTTCGAGGTGCTCAGCCGGGACGGGACGGTGCCGCTCGGTCTGCCGGGTGAAGGGCTGTTGCGCTGCGCCTGCGACTACCTGACCGGCTCGGCCGGGGTGCTGCGGGTGCTGCACCGCCTGAACCACGGTGGTACGGCCGATTTCCTGCTCGACGAGGTGTCGCGATGACCGAGCTGTGGCATGCCCTGAGAGGACACCGGACCCCGTTCGTGCTGATCGCCGCGAGCGTCGCGATCATCGGCGGTGTCGAGGCCGTGGTGCACCCGTTGCTGATCCAGGCGTTGTTCGACCAGGCGATCATCGCGGGCGACTACCGCACGTTCCTCGCGCTCGGCGTCTTCTACCTGCTGCTCGGTTTCACCGTCAACATCGCGAGCTACTGGATCCTCTGCTGGCGCAAGCGGTTCGAGAACTCGTTCACGTTGTCGGTGGAGATGGAACTGCTGGACCGGACGCTCGCCCTCGACCTGCGACCGGTGTCGGCGGCGGGCAACGCGTCCTACGTGAGCCGGGTCCACAACGACGTCCACGAGGGTGTCCTGCCGGCCATCGACGTCTGGATCCGCATCGCGAGGACGACGGTCGCGTCCACGGCGTTCGTCGGAGTGCTGTTGTACCTGTCCTGGCAGGCCAGTCTCATACTGCTGGTGATCGTGCCGCCGCTGGTGTTCGTCAGCAACCGCCTGGCCAGGCGGATCGCGGACAACACCGAACCCGAACGCGAGGCGGAGGCCAGGTACATCAACGTGCTGGCCAGGACACTCGAAGCGTTCCGGGCACTGCGTGGTCTCCGGTTGCTGCTGCCCGGCACCCGTGAGGCGAACAGAAAGGCGCTGAGCGGGTTTCTCGACATCACGTTCGTCAACTACCGGCTCGCCCTGAAGCAGAGCACGCTGAGCGACCTGGTGATGAACCTGTCGGACACGGCCTCCATGATCGTCGGCGCGTACTTCGTGTTCGTCGGCAGGATGACCTTCGGCAGCTTCCTCGCGTTCGTGAACTCGCTGTGGCGAGCCGTGACCGGGATCTTCGACCTCATCAACATGATCCCGGAGACGCGCCGCAACACCGCGGTGCTCAAACGCATCGACCGCCTGCGCGGCTCCCAGCTCGCGCGGAACCACGACGAAGGACCCGTGGTGCTGGTCGACGGTGCCGAAGTCACCTACGACGACGGCTCGACGGTCCGGCTCGACGACTTCGAACTGCGCGCGGGTGAGCGCGTCCTGCTCCGAGGCCCGAACGGTTGCGGGAAAACGACACTGCTGCACGTCATCTCCGGCACGCTCGCCCCCGAGACCGGCTTGGTGGCCGCGCCCGCGCGAGTGGCGAGCCTGACCGCACCGGTGAACCTGCCGCCTTTGCCCGTCCGCTCACTGGTCCCCGACGCCGAACTTCGCGCGTCGCTGGACCTGGACGGGCTCACCGACCAACTGCCGACGGACCTGTCGTCCGGCCAGCGCCAACGGGTCGGGATCGCCGCGCTCGTCGGTGAGGACGCAGACGTGTACCTGGTCGACGAACCGTTCGCGAACCTCGACGAAGACGCGAGGCAACTCGTTCTCCTCGCACTGATGCGGCGGACCAGCGGTCGCGGCTTGCTCGTCGTCCACCACGGCGACGAGAACCTCGACTGCCACTTCGACCGCGTGGTGACGTGGTCGGGCGCGCTCACATCCGGGTGAAGGACCGATCGGCGTCACCGTGGGCCCCGGCGAGGATGCGCCGGATCCAGTGGCGCTCGCGACTGGGCTGCTATCTGATCCCGGCCGAGTACGAAGTCGCGTATTGCTCTCAACACCCACCACGCCGACCGGCGCTGGTCTGAAACCGAAGCCGGTCTCGAACTCGTGACGGTTCACCTGCACGGTCGTAGGAGAGGCGGCACAAGGCATGTGCGACCAGGAACGCCTCGAGCGCGTTCGGTAGGGACAACGCTCGACAGCTCGCGTCGTTGAAGACGCGAATCAAGCAGACAGCACCGCAGGCGCCCATCGCGTCGAGAGGCTGACACCCGTGCGTTGAACGCGATCACAACTCACGCATCATCCCGGGCCACGTTCCTCGACGCATCGCGCCATCCCGTGTGCCCGTATCAGGCAGTGGCGCGACAAATGGGAGCTACTTGAACCGAACTGACCGGCGTGATCCGTGGCGGGGAAAGGGTCGCGGCAGCATCAGTGGCCGTCCTCAGCTGTCGTTCGCGCGTAACTGTCCTGTGTGGAGCGTTGATCCTCGGCAGTGGGAGCCATCTGGGAGGACTCAATGTGCAGCAACGGTTCCGGACTGCGTCGAACAGCAGTCAACGGTACCGGCGCGACCTGCGGTTTCAGTGTTTCCGCTGCTGGCGCACGTGTTCGGGCGGCCCTGAGGGCAAGGGGCCGCAGGTTCTAATCCTGTTGTCCCGACGGCGAATGAACAGCGGGTTCACCTTTCGAGCTAGATCTGCTGGCGTCGTCTTTGCCGGATTGTGGTCGCAAAGTGGTCGCGCCACGCCGCTTCGGCTTCTTTCAATGCCGTCTCGATCGCTTTCACCGCGTCGAATGCGGCGTGGCGGAGCAGGCGGCCGTTGATCTCGGTCGCGGTCGACAAGGTCGAAAGGCGCGGCGTCTTGGACGTCATGGCCAGCGGAACCTGCGAGCGGCGGACCGGTCGGAGGCGGACTTGACGTGAGTGACGGGCGATGCGTCCGGCCGCGGAGGGCATGCGTAGCCGCAGGCGTTCGGATTTCCGGCGGCGGGCTTCGTGGTCGGTGAGGTCGAGCATCTGGGTCCAGGCGGTCAGGTCCTTGCGAGGACGGAACCGATCGAGTCGCAGAAGGACGTCGACCGCGCCCGCCTGCGTTGTCCCGGCGAAGGCATCACCGCTGGGTTATGTTCCATTTTGTTTGAAGTTGGCGTCTCGGGTTCGGTGTCGGTGGTGACCGCCGCGTGATCCGCTGCCCAGGCATGTGCCGGGTTCGGTCTGGATTTTGCCTGGTGGTAATGCGGATGCTGGCGGCTTTGTCGTGATGCCTGATTGCCACCGCTTGCGCGTCAGGGTTGTCGAACACTGTCGACGCGGATCGTCGAATGTGTCGAATGCGAGGCTGTTTCGCGAAATTTCCCGGCAGGTGAGTTTCTTTGTGCATGTGGTGCGAGGTGGTATAAGGGTTTCCCCGGGATCTTTGCAGTGTGGCGTGATTGTTCCTTTTTCGATGGATCACCTCCGGTGATGCTCTTGGCTGTACTTGCTCTTTGGTGGGAATCCGCCAATTGAGATGCTCGCCGAGTGGGACGAAGGTGCGTGATTGTGACCGCAGAGGCGTTGATCGGCAGAGATCGGGAATTGGTTCTCTTCGCTGACGTGGTGGTTGCGGCGCGCGCCGGCACCCCACGGGTCGTACTCGTGCGCGGTCCGCGGGGGATCGGCAAGTCGGCCTTGGTCGACGCAGCGCTGGCCGATCCGTCGGCCGGGCCGGGCACGGTGCTGCGGACGACCTGTCTCCCCGGCACGGCCGCCTTCGGCACGGCGTGTGCGCTGCTCGCCTCCGTGTCCGGCGGAGACCTGTTCCGTCGGGAGTTGCTGGCATTGCGGTCGCTCGGCGACCACTGCGCCGGAGAGGATCGGTCTCTCGTCCGTTCGATCATGCACCGGCTGCACCAGGTCGTGGTGAACACCACCGGTCGTGCTGGTGGGCTCGTGCTGGTGCTCGACGACGTGCAGCACTGCGACGCCTCGTCGCTGCGCTGGCTGGACTTCACCTTGCGCAGGGCGGCGGAACTGCCGTTGCTCGTCGTGCTCGCGCTGCGCACGGAGGCCTTGACGTCGGTGCGCTCGCTGCCGGCCGGTCTGCTGGAACTGCACAGCGGACTGGTCCTCGATCTCGGGCCGCTCGCTCACGACGACGCGGTGGTGCTGGCGGCCGATGCGCTGGGATCGGGGACCGAGACCGGTTTCGCCGAGCAGTGCGTTCGCGTTGCCGACGGAAACCCCGGCGTGTTGTTGCGCCTGATCGAAGTGCTGAACGGCCGGCGCGTGCGGCCGGTGAACGGTGAGGCGTCGCGGGTGGCCGCGTTCGGCAGGCTGGCCGCGCTGCGGGACATGCTCGCGGTGCTCAGCCACACCGAACACGCACTGGCCGTGGCGAGGGCGGTGGGTGCGTTGGGCACGACGGACGCCGAGCTCGTCGCCACGCTGGCCGGGGTGCCGGTGGCTCATGTGCAGGTGGTCGTGGAGCTGTTGCGGAGCAACGACTTCCTGGACGAGAGCGGGCTGGCGGTCCAGGTCGTCGCGCCGGTGCTGGACGGGCTGTCCGCACGGCAGCGCGAGGAACTCAGGGGGCGCGCCGCGTGGTTGCTGAGCGTCGCCGGATATCCGGCGGGCCAGGTCGCGGAGCAGTTGCTCCCGCTGCCGGAGCAGCCTGAGCCGTGGATGCTCGACATCCTGCGTGAAGCCGCGAGGAACGCTTCGTTCTCGGCTCGGCGGCGCTATCTGTTCGCGTTGTACAGATCGGATCCGCACGACCCGCAGATCCGGGTCGACCTCGCTGCCGCGGTGGGGCGGGAAGATCCGGAACGCGCACTGGAGCTGTTGAGGGAGGCGCTGGCGCTCACCGGCAACGTCCGGGAGCGCGCGTCTGTCGTGGTCAAGCTCGCCGCCGCCGGGCTCGCCACCGGCCGGGCGCCCGAGGTGCTGGAACTGGTCGACGCCGCGCTGGCCGAGCTGGGGTCGGCGGGCGGGGCCGACCACGCCGCCCACAAGGACCTCGTGCGCGGTCTCACCGCCTCTCGGATCATCGGCGGTCTCGCCGACGTCAGCACGATCGGCGCCACGCTGAAAAGCGCCGGAGTCGCGACGTTCACCGATCTCGGCACCGCTGGCGAGACCGTGGCCGAGCGACTGCTCGCCGCGGCGCGGGCCGCGCTCGTCACCGCCCGTGGCGAGCAGGCTCACCTCGCGCTGGAGTACGCGAGCACGGCGGCGGGACCTGTCACGTCGCGGCAGTCCGTGATCAGCTCCTTCGTCTCGGCTCTCGTGTGCCACCTCGCCGGCGAGCGGATCACCGCGCTCTCGATCCTCGGCCGCCTGGTCGAGGAGAGAAGCACGGAGAACGATCACCGTGGCGAGAGCACGGCACTGTCCCTGCGGGCCCTGATCCGGGCGGAGTCCGACGAACTCTCCGGCGCCTACGCGGACGCCCGCCGGGCGGTGGAGCTCTCCGGTGGCACGGGGCGGCCGGACTCCGTCGCACCACGGGTGGCGCTGGCCACGGTGCTGGCCTTGCGCGACGAAGTGGACATGGCGGCGCTCGTGCTGGGTGAGCCGACGACCTGCGGGGTCTGGGAGCATCACGAGTACCTCATGACCAGGGGCCAGATCCGCTGGGCGCAGGCAGACATCCCGGGCGCGATCGACGACCTGACCGCCTGTGGCGACAGCCTCCGCGAGGCAGGCATCGCCAACCCCTCCTTCGCACCGTGGTGGCTGGACCTCGCCCGCCTGCTCGTCGAGGTCGGCCGGGCGGACGAGGCCGTGGAACTGGTCGAGCACGGTGCGAAGCTCGCCCGGCGCTGGCGCACGCGGCACGCGCTGGGACTGGTCCGGCTCGCGCAGGGTTCGATCGCGCACGGCGACCAGGCGTCCGCGCTGTTGTGCGAGGCCGTCGAACTGCTGGCCGCCACCGCGGATCGGGTGCGCCAGGTGGAGGCCGAGCACCTTCTCGGACTCGCGCTGGCCCGCGGCGGTGACCTGAGGGGCGGACGTGCACGCCTTCGGCACGCGGTCGATCTCGCGGTGCGATGGGGCCAGCGGGCGCACGCGTCGTGGGCTCGTGCCGACCTCGAAGGCCTCGGTGGCCGGATGGGCCGTCGGGACGCGGTGCTGACGGGCTCGCTCACTCCGAGCGAGCGGAGGGTCGTGGCCATGGCGGCGTCCGGGGCGAACAACCGGGAGATCGCCGAGGCGCTGGTGGTCTCACTGCGCACTGTCGAGATCCACCTCACCAGCGCCTACCGCAAGCTCGGGGTGAGAGGGAGGCGGCAGCTCGCCGAGGCACTGACCGCGCACACCGGTTCGCAGGCCTGAGGATGACGGCGGAAGGGAGCCGGCGATGACGGACGCCCGCGGGGAACGCGCCTCGTCCCCCAGCAGCGATCCGGGCAGTGGGCACGTCCTGGTCGAACGCGAACAGGAGCTCGACCTGTTGCGCGGGGTGGTGGCCGATCTGCTGTCCGGCACGCCGCGCACGGTGTTGTTGCGGGGGCCCGGGGGATCGGGGCGCAGCGCCCTGCTGCGCTGGACCCGCGCCCACGCCGAGACATCCGCCTGCCGGGTGCTCGTCGGCCGGTGTTCACGCAGCGACGTGACCACCAGGTTCGGGCTGGTGTCGCAGCTCGACCCGGCGTACTGCGAGGAGAGCGGGGCACTGGCCGGCGCGATCCGGTCCGCTCTGCTCGAAGAGGCCGGGAGGTGGCCGGTCCTGGTCCTGCTCGACGACGTGCAGTGGATCGACCCGGACTCGGAGCACTGGCTCCGCGTGATGATCACGAGATCCGCCCACCGGCCGCTGGCGGTCGTTTTCGCGGTCACGGATCCGTTCGCACAGGAGTGGCAGGAGTACAACGTGCAGAGCCTGCCCGCGGCGATGACGACCCGGCGGCTGAGACCGCTGAGCGAGCCGGCTGTGCTCTCGGTGCTGCGGGCACGCACGGGAGGAACGATCGATCCCCAGATCGCTCGCGTCGTCGCCGGCTCGACGAACGGACGTCCCGCACTGGTCCACGACGCCGCTGCTCTCGTCGGCACCGACCCGAGCCCGCACCGGGCGGCCGAGCTGGTCCGGCGTCACGTGGACGCCGACCGGGCCGCGGCGCTGGTGACCGGACTGCCGCTCGAGCTCGCCGATCTCGTCCGCGTGCTCGCGCTGGAACCGGGGAAGCTGGACTTCGAACTGGTCTGCGCACTGGCCGAGGTGCGGACCATGTCACCGGCCAGGGTGCGGGAGCTGGTGCGGGGCCTGGAACTCGGTGACGGTGCCACGCCGCTGGAGCACGACGCGCCCGCCGCCGAGCGGATCCTCGCCGGGATGGACGCACAGCGCAGGGAGGAGCTCTACGCCAGGGCCGCGGAAATCGCTCACCGCAGCGCGCTCGCGGACCCGGAGGTCGCCCGGTTGCTGTTGCGAGCCCGGCCGATCGGGGAGTGCTGGGTGGTCGAGACGCTGTGCAGGGAAGCGGCGCACGCCCGCACCGCCGGTGAGTTCGGCGTCGCCGTCAAGCTGCTGACCAGGGCACTGAGGGAACCGCTCGACGCCGTGCAGAGGGGCAGGCTGGAGATCGACCTCGCGATGGCCTGCGCACCGGACTCTCCCGTCGCGGGAGAACGGCTGCTGCGGCGGGTGCTGCTGCGCGACAGCGGGCCGGAAGTGTCGCAGGTCCGGCTGGACGCGGCCGACCTGCTGGTGGCCGGCGGCGATGACACCCAGGTCCGGCCGACGCTCGGGATGGTCTGTGACAGGGCCGATCTCGCCCCGCACGAACGGGCCGCGCTCTCGGCACTGTGCTGGATCGCCGACGATGCTCCGCACGAGGGACCCGAGCTCAGTCTGCCCGTGTCGGCGGAACCGCCCGGCCGTCCGGACGGTCCGGTCCAGGCCGGTGTGGTGGCGTGGCGGCTCGCGGTGCGGGGCGTCGACCTGTCCGCGGCCCGCGCGCTGGCAGTGACGGCGCTGGAGGACGACGAGACCCGGCTGATCACTCCCAAGGTGCTGGTGTGCCGCACGCTGATGTTGACCGATGACGTGGGCGCGGCCTTGGCGGGTCTGGACAGGGCTGTCGCCCTCGCGCAGGAGCGCGGCGCGGGTGTGCTCTGCGCCGTGGCACATCTGGCTCGCGGCAGGTTGCACACCCGCGACGGCAGGTTCGAGGAAGCGGCCGCGGACATCGAGGCCGCCCTGGTCCACATGCCACGGCGGTGCTGGCACCCCGTGGCGTTGCCGAGCGTGGTGGCGGTGGAGGCGGCACTCGCGCTCGAGCGAGGACATCTCTCGCAGGCGGAGTCACTGCTCGACGTCGACTGGGAGCCGAGGGTCCGGCGCGGCTTCGGCTGGGTGCAGGTGCTGCTGGTCAAAGGTCTGATAGACCTGCACCGCGGCCGGCCCGCGGACGCGTTGACGAACCTGCGCGAGTGCGGACGGCGGCTGCTGGCACGGGAGTGGACGAATCCGGCCCTGCTCGCGTGGCGGACGCTCGCGGGGATCGCGCTGCGGGCACTCGGCAGACAGGAGGAGGCCGCGCAGCTGGTCGCCGAGGAGCTCAGGCTGGCCAGGCGATGGGGAGCGCGGACGACGGTCGGGGGTGCACACCTGGGCGCGTCGCTGGTGCTCACCGGAGCCGAGGCTGAACAGCACTGCGCCGAGGCGGTCCGGTTGCTCCGCGGCTCGGGGTGGCGGTTCCGGTACGGGCAGGCGCTCGTCGCGCTCGCCGGCCACCGGGTGTCGTCGGGCGCGGTCGGCGACGCGCTCGACCTGTTGCTCGAGTCCGACCAGCTGGCCTCCGAGTTCGGGTCGCACCAGCTCACCGAGAGCATCCGCGGCACCGCGGCACAGATCGGGGACCTGTTGTCCCCCACCGAACGCAGGATCACCGCGCTGGCTGCCTGCGGTCTGTCCAACGCGGACATCGCCCTGCGGCTCGCGGTCACCCGCAGCACGGTCGAAGGGCATCTCAGTGGTGTCTACCGCAAGACCGGCGTGATGCGTCGGCACCAGCTCAGAGCCCTGCTCGAGCTGGCTGTCGTCGAGGAGCGTGACCGCGATGATGCTGGAGCGTGACGAGGAGCTCGCCCAGCTCGAGGCGGTGCTCGACCGGGCGCGGGCGGGCGCGGGGGCGTCCGTTGTGATCAGTGGCCCGCTCGGTGTAGGCAGATCCGCACTTCTGCTCGCCGCCGGGGAACAGGCCAGGCGACGCGGGTATCGCGTCCGGTGGGCCGCCGCGTCACCACTGGAGCGGGACTTCGTGCTCGGGGTGGTGTCTCAGCTGTTCCACTCCGGCTCAGGTGAGCGCGCGACCGGAGAGTCCACAGTGGACTCCGTTGTCCGTGCGCTGAGCGCGGAGGCACCGCTCGCGTTGCTCGTCGACGACCTGCAGTGGGGCGACGAGGCCTCGTTGCGGACGCTGGGGCGGCTGGCCTGTCAGGTCGACCGGCTGCCCGTGGTGCTGGTCGTGACGGTGCGCGATGGTGACCCCGGTACCGAGGCGGCATCGGTTCGGGACGTGCTCGACTCGGCGTCAGTGGTGCTGCGGCCGCGGGCGCTGTCGGCGGCCGCGACCGGTGAACTGGTCAAGAGCACGTTCGGCGAGCCGGGCGACGACGAGTTCGTGCTGCTCTGTCACGAGATCACCGCTGGGAGCCCGATAGCGTTGAACGGCCTCCTCGTGGAGCTGGCCGGCGATGGGATCAGCCCGCTGGTGACGGCCACCGACGGCCTGCGGGCCCTGCGGCCGGAGTCACTGCGCGCGAGGCTCGTCTCGTACGTCCGCGGGCTGTCCGCACCCGCGCGGACCGTCGTCCAGGCCGTCGCGACGCTGGGGCACGACGCGGACGAGGAGACGGCGGGGCCGCTGGCCGGGCTTGATCCGGTCCTCTGGAGCGACACCGTGCGGCAGCTGACCCGGCTGGGCCTGCTCGTCACAGACCCGGAGCTGCGGTTCACCCACGTGTTCGCCGCCGACGCGGTGGCGCACGTCGTGTCGGCGCACGAACGGGAAGTGCTTCATCTGAGGGCGGCGGAACTGCGGCACGACCGGGGCTTTCCGGCTGAGCGGGTCGCCGCGCACCTGCTCGCCGTCACCTCCGCGCTCGACGAGTGGGCGATCTCGTCGCTGCAGGAAGCGGCCATGCTGGCGCTCGGCCGGGGTGAACGGGAGACGGCCACGTGTTACCTCCGCCGGGCGGTGTTCGCGGTACCGGAGGACGGCGTGCGCCGGGCGCGGTTGCTGGTGGATCTCGCCTTGGTCGTCCGCGGTACCGATCCCGTGGTCGCCACCCGCCACATCGCCCAGGCCCTGCCCCTCCTCGGCTCCGCGAGGGAACGCGGCGCGGCGCTGATGCGCCTCGCGCCCTCCCTGCTCGACACGGCGCGTCAGCCGGTAGCCGGCCTGATCCGCGGTGTCGCCGCGGAGCTGGGCGACACCGCCGAGCTCACCGGAGTCGACCGCGACCTGGCGTTGCGGCTGGAGGCGAGGACCCGCTACCTCGGCAGCCGGGATCCGAACACGCTCGCGTCCTCCGCCCGGCGGCTGGCCGCGCTCGGCAGCGAGCTGGGTGTCACGAGCGGCGCGGAGCGGGAACTGCTCATCGTGCTGTTGCACTCGAGCATGCTCTCGGTGCGCATCTCCGCCCCGGACGCCGCCAGGCTGGCCAGGAGCATCCTCGACCGGGAGCCGGCTTCTCCCGCGCACGTCCACACCACGATCCCTCTGCTGGTCGAGGTGCTCGTCGCCGTCGAATCGCTGGACGAGGCGTCGTCGTGGCTGGACACCGCGTCCGGTCTGGTCAGTCCTCTCGATCGAGGTGCGGAACTCGCGCTGATCGACGCTGCTCGCGCTCTGGTGCGGGCGAACGAGGGAGCCACAGCCGAGGCGGTGGCGCTGGCGGTCACCGCGGCGCAGGCGTCGGTGCCGGACTGGGCGGTGCCGGAGTCTCCGTTCGTGCGGTCCATGGCTTCGGTCGCGATCGAGTGTCAGGACCGGGATCTCGTCCGTCTGGTGCTGGCGCGCTGTGAGACCCGCGCTGCCGAGGGCGGACGGGTTTCGGCTGCCTTGGGGATGCTGCGGGCGGCGTTGCTCGACGGACAGAACGACGCGGAGGCGCTCTCGCACGTGCTGGAGTTCGGGCGCATGCTCGACCGGTTCGGCTGGCGGAACCCCGTCCTGATGCCCTGGCGGGTCTGGGCGGTGCGGTTGAACAGAGGGCTCGGCGACCTCTCCGAGGCACGGCGGCTCGCGGACGAACAGCGGCGCCTGGCAGCGGCATGGGGTGCGCCACGGGCACATGGACGGGCCTTGCGCCTGCTCGGTGAGGTGACCGAGGGCGCGCGTGGAGTGGCGCTGCTGCAGGACGCCGTCGACGTGCTGGAGTCGTTCGGCCGTCCCCAGGAACTGGCCAGGGCACTGTGGTCACTCGCGAACAGGCTGAGGGACGCGGGCCTGCCCGGCCACGAGGGCGCGTCCGCGCAGGCTCGCCGCCTTGCGCTGACCGGCCATCGGGAGTTCGAGAGCCAGCCCGCCCGCGCCGTCTCCACCCCGGGCATTCCGGAGCTGACCGGCGGCGAGCGCCAGGTCGCCGAACTCGTCGCGGAGGGCCGCACCAACTCCGAGATCGCCGAGGTGCTCGAGATCAGCAGGCGTGCCGTGGAGAAGCGGTTGACCGGTTGCTACCGCAAGCTCGGGGTCGCCGGCAGGTCCGGGTTGCTCGAGGTGCTCGGCTCCGCGGCGCACCGGCTCGCCGATTGAGCCGGATGATCCGGGCGGACAGGTCCCCGGTGCGGGAGTGCGGAGTCCGTACCGTGAGAGAGCGCTCCCACAGAGTTGCCGCGCACTTCTCGTGATTGATTGACCACGTGGAGTGGCATTCCTAGCCTTCTCACATCGGAACGTCCTCCTACGAAAGGTCAGGTCATCGTGAAAGTGGCCACCGGATTGTCAGAGGGATGGGCCGCCGCTGCCGCAGCCGACGACGCGCCGCCGGCACACGACACCACCAGCCACCCGGACGCCTGGGTCGACCTGTTCCGGTGGTTGTCGGGCGAACCCGCGGTCGGGGTCGCCCGGCTCGACAGCGGAATGCGGATCACCGAAGCGAACGCCGAGTTCCTGAGGCAGTTCCGCAGAACGCCCGGCGATCTCTACGGATGCCCGTTCCTGGACCTGTTGCACCCCGGTGCCGGGGTGCGAGCGCGCAGGAAGTTCGCCCGCCTCTCCGACAGCCGGCGACCACAGATGCTCGATCGGATGGCCGCCGCCGGTGCCGCGCCGGGCGAGCCGGCGTTTCGCTGTCAGGTGGCCGCGGTGCCGATCAGGGATGTGCTCGAGCGCCTGGTGTGCGCCGTCGTGCTGGTGAAACCCGAACACGCCGGCGACGGCAGCGTGGCCCACCGCATCTCGTTCGGTGAGGTCGACGCGCGGATCCTGGAGGGGATCGCGGCCGGTGAGTCCGGTGCGCAGCTGGCCCGCAGCCTGCACCTGAGCCAGCAGGGGGTCGAGTACCGGGTCGGTGCCATGATCCGCAGGCTGGGTGTGCACAACAGGGCGTCGCTGGTGTCCAAGGCGTACTCGCTGGGCCTCATGGACCTCGGCGCGTGGCCGCCCAGGGCACGGCGGGCGCAGGCCGGCTGAGCCGTCCGGAACGCCGTCGGCGATCAGGACAGCACGTTGCCGTCCGCCTCCCGGTAGGGCCTGGTGCGCCGGGGATCCAGGTGCACGTAGGTGCGTTGCAGCCAGCGGTCCCTGCCGTCGTAGCGGGGACGGAACGCGGTGCGGCCGTGCAGTGCCAGCCGGTTATCGACGATCGCCAGGTCGCCGGTGCGCAGGACGAAGGTGCGCCGCACCCGGTCGAGCGCCTCCCCGAGTGCGCGGAACGCGGCCGCGGCGGCTTCGTCCTGCGGCTGGGTGGCGTGGAAGTCCACCACGATGTCCGGGTCGTCCGGGCAGCCGTTCAGCACGGCGGACGGTTTGGCGGAGGGCATGCTGTCCCCGAACGACGGCGGTGCGTCCGTGACGAACCGGGGTTCGCTCAGAACTCGCCGCGTTTCCGGCGATAGCAGGGCCAGCGCGGTCCGGATGCTCGCAGTGCGCAGTCCCGCGACGTTTTCGTGGTCGTTGCGCAGGCACAGCAAGGCGACGTAGTCCGGCCGGTGCGTGTGGAAGGCGTTTTCCACGTGCATGGTCAGCGTGGTGGAGCCCGCGTTGCCCTGGAAGTCCTCCTGACCCGGCACCGGGACCACGTTCTGCACCAGGGCGCCGCCCTTCTCCTGGCGGAACGCGGTGACGTCACCCAGCTGGAGGCTGGTGAGTGCCAACGCCGCGGCGGGCGTGGTCGGGTGCCGCTCCACCGAGCCCGGCACGCTCGGAGTGGGCGGCAGATCGTCCTCGTCGACGGGCAGGCCGCGTACGAGCAGCACCGCCTCGGCGCCGGGGTGCCGGCGGAACCGCCGCAGCGCCTCGCGCAGACGCAACGGGAGTTCACAGGACAGCTCCATCGCCTGCTGCGCCCACTCGATGCTGTCGATCAGCGCCAGCGGGTTCGTGGTCAGGGCGGTGGTGAGCCGCCGAACCGCGTGCCGGTCGTTCTCCGTGAGCTCCAGCGAGATCACGCCGTCCGCGTTCACGGGTGAGTTCATCTGCGTCGTCATCGGTGGCTTCCCCTTTCGGGAGTCGGGACGGCGCCAGCTTCACCCGCCCGCGGGCTCGGTCACATCGCCCAACCTGCCAGTCCGTCACGCGAAATCCGGTGCGCTGTCGTGCCGTTCACCGTGCCAACTCGGGGGATGTGCTCGTCCTTCACGGGCAGCAGGCTCTTGGCACGGGCCGGCTGTCGGCCTGCTGATTGCCTTTCGAACACGAGGTGGTGGCTGCGATGAACAACAACCGCAATGCGAACAACCTGAACAACAACGCGAACAACATCAACAGCTGACCGGACTGCAAACCGGTCGTGCCGGGGTCGGGCGAGTCGCGCCGGCCCCGGTTTTCGCATGTCCGGATACCGGGGTGTGGTCGGCCTGAGGCACCGAACCTGAGCTGTCTCAAACCACAGTCTTTCGGCTCGGCGCAGTTCGGCCGACCGTCGAGAGATTGTGAATGGTATGTTTCCGGTGGCGATCATCTGTATTTGTTGAATCAGTGTTCTCGCATTGTCTTTACCCGAAATTCGGAAGCCTGCTCACTTTCGCGGATGGTGACGGCTCGGCCAGGAGAAGGGGTTGTGTTGAACAACTGGGACGACCGTGCCGACATTCGGGCATGCCTGCGTACGGCGGTGTCCGCGCTGATGGCGGGCTCCGGCGGCGTCGTACTGGTGGAAGGCGAAGTGGGTATGGGGTGCGGCCGCGAGCTCGCCTTCGCGCGAGCTCTGGCGGTCTCCCGCAACGCGTCCACGTACCTGGCGCGGGCCGATGAGCTGGCCCGGTGGACCCCGCTCGCGGTGCTCTGCCAAGCGCTCGGGGAGACCGTGTGGGGGTCGAGGCCACCGGATCTGCTGCGGTCGATCGGTGACCGCAGCGGTGAGGGTCCCGTGCTCATCGCACTCGACCACCTGCAGTGGGCCGATCCGATGACGTTGTTCGCGCTGAAATCCTTCCCGTCGGCACTGCGCGACCGCCCGGTGTTGTGGCTGCTGGCGCGCCGCGACGGCATCGGTGCCGCAACGGAGGTGGAAAGGTTGTTCGACCACCTCGAGTCCGAAGGTGCCACACGGCTGCGACTGCGGCCCCTGTCAGCGGCGGCCGTCGAGCGGATGCTGACCGGCTTCGCCGGTCGTGCACCCGATGGTGACCTGGTCGTGCTCGCGGCCGGTGCGGGTGGCAACCCCACCCTGCTGACCGCGCTGCTGGACGGCTTGCGCGAGGAGCACGGTGCCGCGCGCGGCGACAGCGCCGCGGCCTGGTCGTCGCGGCCGTTGCCGGGCAGGGTCGTCACCGTCGTGCAACGGATGCTGTCCGGATGCGAGGCAGAGACGATCTCCGTGCTGGAGGTCGCGGCGATCTTCGGTACGACGTTCCGGGTGGCCGACGTCGCCGACGTGCTCGGCCGCACCGCGGGGGACATCCTGCGGGCGGTGCGTGAGGCTTTGCGGGCGCGCCTGGTCGTACCCGGCGACGCACCGGACAGCCTGTCGTTCCGGTACGACCTCGTCCGCAGGGTGTTGGAGGAGTCGGCGACGCCGTCGGTCGCCGCGGCGCTGCACCGGCAGGTCGGCCTGTTGTTGTTGCGCCGCAGCGGTTCCGCCGCCGATGCCGCCGATCATCTCGTGCGAGGCGCACTGCCGGGGGACACCAAAGCGATCCGGGCGCTCGCCGACGCGGCGGCGCAGGCACTGGACACCGCACCGACCGAGGCCGCGGAGATCTCACTGAGAGCGCTGCGGCTCACCCGGCCGGGGAGTGCGGACCACCACCGGCTCCTCGACGTCCGGGTGACCGCGCTGCTGCGGCTGGGCAGGCTCGTCGAAGCCGAGGAACTCGCCTCGGCCGGGCTGGCGGTCGCTCCGCCGGAAGAACAGGGGGTGCGGCTGGGTGCGGCACTCGCGACCGTGCGGGTGCTGAACGGTCGCTACCGCTCCGCGGTCACGGTGGCCGAGCAGATGCTGGTCGGCGACGCCAGCTCCTCCGACCACGAGCGGGTGCAGGCCACGCGGATCTGGGCGCTCATCGCGAACGGCGACCACCAGGAGGCGTGCCGGCTCGCCGAGATGGCGGTCACGGGCGGGGAGAACCGGGCGGTGCTCACCGGGACGGCGAGGCTCGTGCTCGCCACCCAGCGCTGGGCCGAGGGTGACGTGACGGCCTCGTTCGAGCTGATGAAGGAGGCAATGCGCTGCGGGCCGGGCGGGTGGCGGGACGTGCCGACGCCGCATCCGCAGGTGGCGTTCGCCGCCGCGTTGGCCACCGTCGGCGACATCCGTGCGGCCGAGGAGGCGTTCGCCGAGGCGGAGAGCCTCGTCCAGCACGCCGCCGACGTGGGCAGTGACCTCGCGCTGCGGGTGGTGGGAGCGTGGGTGAAGGCGAGGTCCGGACGGGTCGAGGAAGCGGCCGAGGTGGTGGAGGCCGCCTTCGAGCTCTCCGAGGAGCTCGGGGTGACCTGGTGGACCTCGTTGATGACGACGGTGCTGGCCACGGCCGCGTTGCGCCGCGGGGACCCCACGGCCGCCAGGCTGCACCTGGGCATGGCGCCCGAGTCGCGGCTGCCGTTCTTCCGCGCCTATCACGTGTGGACCGCCCTGCAGGTCGAGGCCGCGCGGACGAGCCAGGGCGCGGCGCTGTCGGTGCTCGCCGCGAGCCACCCCGAACTGCTGGAACAGCCGGCACCGTTGCTGCTGGAGCCGGGTGCGGCCGCGTGGCTGGTCCGCGCGGCCCGATCGGCCGACGACAGGGACCTGGTGCGGATGGTCGTCGCCGCGTCGGCTGAGCTGGCCCGGCGCAATCCCGGCTTCCCGTCGCTGGCCGCCGGTTCGGCCCACGCTCGCGGTGTGGCCAGGGGAGATGCCGCCGCTCTCACCGCGGCGATGGACCAGTACACCGACCCGTGGGCGAAGGCGTCGGCCGCGGAGGACCTGGCCGCGGCGGACGGCGCCGGTGCCGTTGCGGCGCTGGAGGCGGCGATGGCCGGGTACACGGCGGTGGACTCCACCAGGGACGTGGCGCGGATCAGGAGCAAGTTGCGGGAAGCGGGGGTCCGGCGCAGGCACTGGACCTACACCGACCGTCCGGCCACGGGCTGGGAAAGTCTCACCGACACCGAACGCGAGGTCGCCGAGCTGGTCGCCGGAGGACTCACCAACCGTCAGGTCGCCGCACGGATGTTCTTGTCACCCCACACCGTGCACGCCCACCTCGGCCGGATCTTCCGCAAGCTCGGCATCGCCTCCCGTGTCGAGCTGACCGGACTGCGTCATCGAACCGCCTGAGCAGGCGGCAACGATCAAGATCGTTTCGCGAGCGCACGGAACCCCTGCACCACCAGGAGTGGGAAATGACTGATCGCGCACGAAGGGCCGTCGTCACCGGGCTCGGTGTCGTGTCGAGCATCGGCAACGGCCGCAACGAGTTCGGCACCGGATTGCGGGAAGGCCGCAGCGGCGCGGGGCCGATCTCGTTCTTCGACACCACCGGTTTCGCTCACGACAGGATGTGCGAGGTGCCCGATTTCCCCGCCGGGAATCCGGAGCACGGGCTGGCCACCCGGATGACGGTGGCGGCGGCTCGGATGGCGGTCGACGACGCCGAGGTCGAGCCGGCGGTGTTGCGCGGCGCACCAGGGCTCATCGCCATCGGCAGCACCGACGGCGACGCGCGAGACGTCGACGAACTGACCGAGCTGGAGTTGTCGCGGGGCCTGCCGCACCTCGACCCGTTGCTCGCCCGGCGGTTCCGGCTGAGCCGGATGCCGGTGGCGGTGGCCGCCGACCTGGGCCTGTCCGACGTCGAGGCGATCACCCTGCCCAACGTCTGCGCGGCCGGGAACTACGCCGTGGGGTACGGGATCGACGCGATCCGCTCGGGTGACGTGGACTTCGCCCTGTGCGGCGGTGGTGACACGCCCAACCGCAAGGTCTTCTCGAACATGTACCGCCTGGGCGCGCTCGCACCGGACGCGTGCCGGCCGTTCGACGCCGACCGGCAGGGCGTGATCTTCGGTGAGGGCGCGGCCGTGCTCGTCGTGGAGGCGCTGGACTTCGCGCTGGCACGAGGGGCGACGATCCACGCCGAGCTGCTCGGCTACAGCCTCACCTGCGACGCGTACCACCCCACCCGGCCGCTGCAGGAGATGGTGACCGCGTGCATGCGCGGTGCCCTGGCCGACGCGGGTGTCGCGCCGCACGAGGTCGGTCTCGTGCTGGCCCACGGCACCGGCACCAAGGCGAACGACCCCATGGAATGCGCTGCGCTGGCGGAGGTTTTCGGGCCGGGCGCCGTCCCGCCCGTCTCCGCGATCAAATCGATGATCGGCCACACGATGGGGGCTGCGGCCGCGCACGCGTGCACCGCCGCGGTGCTCGCGGTGCGGGAGGGCTTTCTGCCGCCGACGATCAACCACCGCATGCTCGACCCGGAGTGCCCGATCGACTGCGTGCCCAACACGTCCCGGGCCGCTCAGCCGGACGTCGTGCTGGTGAACGCCCTCGGGTTCGGCGGCGCGAACGCCGCGGTGGTGCTGGGCCGTTACGCCGCGTGACCGCCCCGAGAGTACGCGGGGAGCTTTCGTACTCTCCTGCAGTACGAGAGGGCCCCGCGTGTGGTCTAAGGAGGCGAGGGTGAGCGCCGCGGTCGTGCTGGGTTGTTGCGCTGCGTAGCCGTTGCGGAGTGCACGCGGGGCGCTTTCGTTCGCTTGGAGTGCACGTCAGGGCCCCGCGTGCGGTCAGCGGCCGAGGACGTAGGCCGCGCGCAGGCCCTCCTCGAAGGCGCGGGTGGCGTTGAGGCCGGTTGCCCCGGAGGAGCCGCCGATCACCTGGTGGGGGACGCCGGTTCGGGCGAGCAGTGGCAGCAGGTCGGCGCGAGGTTCCTGGCCGATCGCCACGACGACCGAGTCGGCCGGGATCTCACGGCGGGTCCCGGCGTTGTCGGTGATTTGGACCCCGCAGGGCGTGATGGCCTCGTACTGCACGCCGCTGAGCAGCACTGTGCCCTGGCGGCGCAGCGCGTCGACCGCCGCCCACCGCGTGCTGCGTCCCATCCCCGCCCCGATGCGGCCCCGCCGGCGCAGGATCGTCAGCGACCGCGGTGATGGCGCGGGCGGCGGTCCCTCGGCCAGGCCGTGCTCGGCCAGGAACCGTGTTCGCGCGTCGAGCGGGCTCGGTCCGTGACCGAGCAGGTGTGCGAGATCCACCGCGATGCCTCCGCCGCCGATGATCACCACCCGCCTGCCGAGCGACTCCGGTTCGAGGAACGCTCGCTGGTAGTGCACGACGTGCGGCAGGTTCGCGCCCGGCAGGTCGAGCTCGCGCGGCGTCACGCCGGTCGCCAGCACCACGCCGTCGGCCTGCCGGATCAACTCCAGGTTGTCCGCGGTGATCGGGGTGGTCAGGCGTACCCGGACGCCGAGCCGGGCGAGTTCGTCGGTGAAGTAGCCGATCGTCGCGCCGAAGTCCGCCTTGCCCGGCACGAGGCGGGCCAGCCGGAACTGGCCGCCGAGCTCACCGGAGGCTTCGAACAGGTCGACGTCGTGACCGAGCGACCGCAGTGCCCGTGCGGCCTCCATACCGGCCGGGCCGCCGCCGATGACCGCGTACTGCCGGGCTTTCCGCACCCTCACCTGGCGGAAGACGAGCTCCCGGCCGGCACGGGGGTTCACCACGCAGGACACAGGTTCCTCTCCGAGCGACCTGTCGATGCACGCCTCGTTGCACGCGATGCAGATGTTGACCGGCGCGCCCGTCCTGGTCTTCGTCACGATCGCGGGATCGGCCAGCAGCGGACGGGCCATCGACACGAAGTCCGCCTGTCCGTCGGCCAGCGCCTGCTCGGCCTGGGCGAGCCGGGTGAACCTGTTCGCCGTGATCACCGGCACGGTCAGGCGTTCGGCCGCGAGTGCGAGCTTCACCCCGGCCGCGTAGTGGCTCCACGCTCCGTGCGGCACCAGCGACTGGACAGTCGGTATCCGGGACTCGTGCCACCCGACACCCACGTTGAGGGCGTGCACACCGGCCAGCGCGAGCTCGACCGCCAACGACCTCTGCTCGTCCACTGTGGACGATCCGGGCATCAGGTCGTCCCCGGACATCCGGAACAGCACCGGCAGGGCGGGCGCGCTGTCCCTGATCGCCGACACGACGGCCACGGCGAACCGGTTCCTGCGGCGTGCGTCGCCGCCCCACTCGTCGGTGCGCGTGTTGGTCAGCGGAGAGCCGAACTGGTTGACGAGGTACCCCTCCGACCCCATCACCTCGACCGCGTCGAAGCCGAGTTCGCCGGCGACCACCGCGGCGCGGGCGAAGTCGGCGATGGTGTCCTCGATCTGCCCGGCCGTCATCGCGATCGGTGGCTCGTCCGGGAACATCCGGCTGGCCACTGTGGACGGACCTGCCGGTGGCAGACCGGTGTACCGGCTGGAGGTGAGCCGACCGGCGTGGAACAGCTGGAGCGCGATCCGGCCGCCTTCCGCGTGCACGGCGTCGGCCCACCGCGCGAGGGCGTCGTGCCGGGCGCGATCGGTCAGCACGACGTACCCCCGGCCTCCCGAGCCCTGCCGGTTCACCGCGCAACCGCCGGTGACGATGAGCCCGGCGCCACCTCGCGCGCGTTCCGCGTAGAACGCCGCAACGGCCGCGCCTCCGTCGTCACACGTCTCGAGGTTGAGGTGCATCGACCCCATCACGATGCGGTTGGGCAACCGCATCCGCCCGATCGTGCCGGGCTGGAACACTCGCGGCAGCAACGGATCAGTCCGTTCGCGCGGGACGGGGCGGCAGGCTCAGCGGTGGTGTGGCGTCGGCGAAGAACGGTGGTGCGACCACGCTCAGCCCGCCGTCGACCACGATGGTCTGACCGGTGATGTACTCGGCCTGCGGCGACAGCAGGAACTCCACGGTCGCCGCCACCTCCCGCAGCGTGCCCGGCCGTCCCTTGGGCACGCGGTCGAGCACCGTGCCGATCTTCGGCATGCCTGGTACGCCGTAGAAGTAGTCGAGCGAGTCGGACTGGATCAGCCCGCCGTTCACCGCGTTGACGTTGATGCCGTACGGCGCGAACTCGACGGCCATGTACCGCACCCACGCCTCGATGGCGGCCTTCATCGCCCCGAGTGCGGCGTAGGTCGGATAGGCCCGGATGCTGCCGTAACTGGACAACGCGACGATGCGGCCGCCGTTGTCCATCAGCCGCACCGCGTGCTGTGCACCCAGTACGAACGGACGCAGGTTCATCGCGTACGACCGGTCGATGTGGTGGGGCTTGAGATCCATGATGTTCTTGAACGCGCTGGCCGCGGCGTTCGAGACGAAGTAGTCGAGCCTGCCGAACTCCTCGTGCACAGCGTCGAAGAGGGAATCCGTGCCTTCCTGCGTCTCGACGTCGGCCTGGACGGTCACCGCGCGGCAGCCGAGCGCCTCCGCCTCTGCCGCCGTTTTCTCCGCCAGCTCCGCATTCTTCTTGTAGTTGATCACCAGGTCGGTCCCGGAACCGGCCAGCAGCAACGCGAGTTCCCTGCCGATGCCCCGGGAGGCCCCGGTGATCACCGCGACCCGTCCGCTCATCGCGCGCCCTCCCACCGAGCCTGCATCTCCCGGAACACCACGGACTTCTGCGCCTCGTTGGTGCCTTCCTCGAACCGTTGCGCCCGCGCGTCGCGGTACACCCGCTCGATCGGGCTGGTCTTCCAGTAGCCCGAACCACCGTGGATCTGCAGTGCCTTGTCGGTCACCCGGCCGAGCACGTCGACGGCGATCATCTTCGCCATCGACGACAGCATCGCCGCGGCCGGATCGTCGTCTTCCCAGGCTCGCGCACCGTGCAGCACCAGCTGCTTCGCGGCCTCGATCTCCGCCTCGTTCTCCGCGAGCATGAACTGGATCGCCTGCCGGGAGGTCAGCGGTTTGCCGAACGTCGTGCGTTCCCTCGCGTAGTTCACCGCGAGCTCCTGTGCGCGCCGGGCGAGTCCGACGCAGCTCATCGCGACCGAGATCCGCGACGGGGTGAGGAAACCGCCGAGCGCCACGGCCAGACCCCGGCCCTCCTCGCCGAGCCGGTTGGCCACAGGTACCGGTGTGCGGTCGAACGTGAGGTGCGCGTGGTCGGTGCCCGTCACTCCCATCGTGTCGGAGGTGTCCACCACCGTCACGCCGGCGCTGTCACGCGGCACCATCAGCGCAACCGTGCCCTCGTGACCGCTGCTCCCGGCCAGCCGCGCGGTCACGAGCCAGTGGTCGCACCGCACGCCGAAGGTGATCAGGTGTTTGACGCCGGAGAGCAGGTACTGGTCACCGGACCGTTGCACGGTCGCCCTGATGTCCGCGCCGGAGCCCGCGCCGGGCTCGGTGAGGGTGAACGCCACCTTGATCCTGCCCTCGATCGAGGGCAGCACGAACCTGGCGCGCTGCTCGGGAGTGGCGAACTCGTCCATCGCCCGCCACGTGCCGTTCACGACGTGCACGATCATCCGGAGGGAACCGTGCGACTGGGCGAAGATCTCCATGAGCTGCATCCACTGCGGGAACGAGACCCCGCGGCCCCCGTACTCCACGGGAGCGGCGAGCGACAGGTAGCCCCGCTCGCGCAGTTCCGTCCACAGCTCCTCCGGCACCTCGCCTGTGCGCTCGATCCGTTCGGCCCAGCGTTCGCCGGGACCCGCGACGTAGGCCGAGACGTCGGCGAGCAGGTCGGTCAGCTCGGCCGTGCCGATGCCCGCGGACCGCGCGGTCCGCTCGATGATGTCGACTGTCATGCGCTCTGCGCCTCCGGAGTCGTCAGTGGTTGTGGACGCAGGGACTTCGCCTGCTCGCGGAGGAGGAACTTCTGCACCTTGCCGCTGGGGTTGCGGGGGAGCGCCGCGATGATCTCGAGCCGTTCCGGCCAGTAGTACTTGGACACCGAGTGCCGGTCGAGGTGTTTGCGCACGTCCTCCAGGTCGAGGCGGGTGTCCGGTGTCAGCACGACGAACGCGCACGCTCGTTCGCCGAGCCGTTCGTCGGGCATGCCGACGATCGCGACGTCCGCCACCGCGGGATGGGTGTGCAGCAGGTCCTCGATCTCGGCCGCCGGCACCTTCTCGCCGCCGCGGTTGATGACGTCGCGGACGCGTCCGGTGATCTGGACGTAGCCGTCGGGGTCGATGACGGCCAGGTCACCGGTGCGGTACCAGCCGTCCGGTGTGTAGGCGTCGGCGGTGAGGTCGGGCCTGTCGTGGTATCCCTCGAAACAGGTCTTCGACCGCAGTTCGAAGTTCCCCTCCCGGCCGGGCGGCAGTGGTCTGCCGAAGTCGTCGGTGACCCTCAGCCTGGTGCCGTCCATCGCCCGGCCGTCGGTGGACCACACCTTGCCTGGCGGGTCGTGCGGGCCGGAAAGCGATCCGAGGCACGTCTCGGTCGTGCCGAACGCACCGCACACCGTGACGCCGAGCCGGTTCACGGCGCGGGCCGCCAGAGTGCGCGGCACCGTCGTGCCGGTCGCGACGAAGATCCGCAGTGACGGCGCGGGCCGCTCGCCTTCCTCGACCGCGTTGGTGAGATCGGCCAGGAACGGCGTCGCCGCCTGGACGAACGTGCCGCCGTGCTCGCTCAACGCGCGCAATCCCGTTGCCGCGTCCCACACCGCCTGCAGCAGTGACGTGGTGCCCAGCGTCAGGGCCAGCCACATGCCGTAGAGGAAACCGGTCTGGTGGGCCAGTGGTGAGGGGATGTAGACGACGTCGTCCCCGGTGAGCCTGAGCCGCTCGGCCTGGGCGAGGACCGCACGGCCCAGGGTGTCGTGCCGGTGCCGCACGCCTTTGGGCTCACCGGTGGTGCCGGAGGTGAACAGCAGCTGTGCGGTGGCGTCCGGTGCCGGGCGGCGGGACTCGATCAACTCCATGTCCACAGTGGACTCGCGGAGGATGGTTCGCCAGTCGTGCCACCGCGAGTGGCCGAGTCGCAGCGGCAGTGAGGCCACACCGCCGTCCGTGCCGACGACGACCACGTGGTCCAGGCCGGCCAGCTCGTCGCCGTTCTCCACGAGCGCCGCCGCGATCTCGGTCGCGTGGGCCCGGCCGCGGAACTCGTCCGCGGTCACCAGCACCCGAGCTCCCGCCTTGCGGAGCATGAACCCGACTTCACGGTTGCGGAAGATGGGCATGAGCGGGCAGCACACCGCGCCGATCCGCAGGGTGGCCAGGGCGACCTCGACGAACTCCGTCCAGTTGGGCAGCTGGCACGCGACGGGCTCGCCGGGACGCACGCCCAGCGCCAGCAGCGCGGCCGCGGCCTTGTCCACTCGGGCGTCGAGCTCCTGCCAGGTCGTGCACCTGGTGCCGTCCGGCCGCACGTCCACGACCGCGGTGTCGCCCGGTCGTTCGGCGGCCCACCGCCGCAGCAGGTCCGGCAGCAGTCCCGCGGGTGAGCGGAAACCACCGTCGCGCCGGAAGATCCGCAGGCCGATGCCGGTCATGTCGCGCAGGAAGTCCGGGTAGGAGATGCGGTAGGCGTTGGGGTAGCTGAGCCTGGTCTGCCCGTCGGCGACCGATCCGGCCAGCGCCAGCGACATCAGCACGCGGTGGTCGTTGAACGACGACAGCGCCGCACCGGTCAGCCCGCGGACACCTCGCACGAGCAGCCGGTCGGCGCCGTCCTCGCGGAGGTGCCCGCCCATCCGGTTGAGCTGCGTCATCGCGGCCACCCGGTCGGACTCCTTCAGCCGCACGTGGCTCACGTTCTCGAACACCGTCTCGCCGTCGGCCAGACAGGCCAGGGTGCTCAGCACCGGGAGCATGTCGGGGACCTCGCGACAGTCGATCGTCGTCGCCCGCAACGGCACGCCGTCGTGGCGGATGCGCAGCCCGTCGCGTTCGAGCGCGAGCGGCACACCCATCTCGCGGGCGATGCGCAGGAACGCCGACTCCGGGTGGTCCGCCGCGTCGCCGTCCAGCGCCGTGATGCCGCGCAACAGGACGTCGGCGGGCTGGATGGCGGCGGCGACGACACCGAACGCCGCCGAGCCGAGATCGGGCGGCAGTGTCACCTCTGCCGCCGTCGCGCGCTGACCCGGCTCGATCTCGAAGCGCCTCCAGTCGGGTGCCACGTCGACCTCGAGCCCGAACCGGCGCATCATCGCCACCGTCAGCTCGACGTACGGGCGTTCGTTGAGCTCACCCTCGACCTCGACCTCGACGACCGTGCGGCCGGTGGCGAACGGCGCGAGCAGGACGAGCCCGGAGATCCACTGGGACAACGTGCCGGGGATCCGGACCCGCCCGCCCGCCGGACGTCCCGGCCGCACCAGCACGGGTGGCCGGTCCGCGGTGCAGCCCACCTCGACGCCCAGGGTGCGCAACGCCGTGAGCAACGGGCCGATGGGTCTGCGCTGGAAGTACTTCTGACCCTCTACCGTCACCGGCCGGTCGGCGAGCGCGGCGAGACCGAGCATGAAGTACAGCGTGGTGCCGGAACTCCCGACCGAGACGGTGTCGCGCCGGGGCCGGTACGGGCCGCCGGTGACCGTGTAGCCGGAGTCGCCGCGTTCCACAGTGGTGCCGAGATCTCGCAGCAGTGTCTCGGTGTAGCGCACGTGCCGGGCGTCGCACAGGCCGTTGATCCGGCTCGTGCCCTCGGCGAGCGAGGCCAGGATGAGCGCCCTGTGTGCGTGGTACTTCGACGGAGGGACGACGATTTCGCCTGTCAGCGGGCGCCGGCTGCGTTCGAGCAGAAGGTGCATGATGACTTCCGTTGGTAGTCGTTGGCCGGCCTGGACAGCCGGTCAGGACAGGACGTTGCCGTCGGCCTCGCGGACGGGCCGGGTGCGGCGGGCGTCGAGATACATGAAGGAGCGCTGCAGCCACCGGTCCGCGCCGTCGTAGCGGGGACGGAACGACGTCCGGCCGTGCAGCGTCAGGCGGTTGTCGAGCACGGCGAGGTCACCCGGCTGGAGCACGAACGTGCAGGCGACCTCGTCGAGTGCGCGGGACAGCTCGGCCATCGCCGCTTCCGCCTCTGCCCCCAGCGGTTCGGTGCAGGCGAAGTCGACCTGGATGTCCGGGTCGCCGGGATCGCCCTCGAGCAGCGGCAGCGCGGACGCGGGCGGCAGCCCGGCACCGAACGAGGCCGGCGCGTGCGTGACGAAACGCGGCTCGCGCAGGATCATGCGGGTCTTCTCCGGCAGCAACGGCAACGCGCGGCGGATGCTGGCGGTGCGCAGTCCCGCGATGTTGTCGTGGTCGTTGCGCAGACACAGCAGGCCGACGTAGTCCGGGCGATGTGTGTGGAAGCCGTCCTCGATGTGCATCTTCAGGCTCTCGGAGCCCTCGTTGCCCTGGAACGACTCGTTGCCCGCGATCGGCACGATGTTCTGCACCAGGGCACCGCTCTTCTCCTGCCGGAACGCGCCCATCTCGCCGAACTGCGCGCTGACCAGCATGAGTGAGGCCGCGGACGGTGTGGCACGGCGTTCCACCGACCCCGAGTCCTTCGGCGTCGGGGGCAGGTCGTCCCCTCCGACCGGCAGACCACGGATCAGCAGCACGCCTTCCGTGCCGGGATCACGGCGGAACTGCCTGATGATCCTGCGCAGGCGCACCGGCAGCCGGTTCGACGTGGTACGGGCGGTGTCCGCCCAGTCGTCCTCGTCGACTCGGGCGTCCGGGTCCGCGGTCAGTCTGGCGACCAGGTCGTCCAGCAGCTGTCGGTCCGGCTCGTCGAGTGCGAACGCCATCGGTTGATCCAGACGTTCGGCGAGTGCCGTCTGGTCGCTGTCGAGCCGCGTCGTCATGGAACCGCTTCCTTTCTCACCGGGACTTGGGATCAGCCTGGAGACGTGCCGGTTCGGCCCACATCACCCATGTGGACATGCCGCACAACCGGTGAGTCCGAAAAGGACCAGAGGGCGGGGAATTGCGAGTCCGCATAGCCACATGGGTGATGTGACCGCGCTCCCACGCGGCGATCGTTCTCCGTGCTCGGAGGTTGTCGCCCACGTCGGCTGGGGAGATCGATCGCAATGGAACGCATGTTGTCCGTCGGTCAGGAAGCGTTGTGGCTCCTGTACCGCATGGCTCCGCAGTCCGCCGCGTACAACGTCGCCTGGGCGATGCGGGTGCGTGGCTCGCTCGACGTGACCGCGCTCTGCCAGGCGTTCGGTCTGGTGGCAGGCCGCCACGACCTGTTGCGCTCGCGCTTCGCCGAACGTGAGGGAACACCACGCCGGATCGTGTGCGACGAACCGATCTCTCCCCTGGAGATCCGCTACGCGGCGAACGCCGACGACGAGCGGGTGCGGGAGCTCGTCCACGACGAGATCGCCAAGCCCTTCACGCTGGAGACCGACGGCGCGGCCCGGCTGGTGCTTCTCCAGGTGGGCGCCGGGGACGCGGCGCTGGTGCTCGTCACGCACCACATCGCCACGGACTTCGCGTCGCTCTCCCTGGTCGTGCGGGAACTCTTCCAGGCCTACCAAGCGGTACGAGCGGGCGCCGAACCGGACTGGCAGCCGCTGCGGCACACCTACGACGACTTCGTCACCGCTGAGCGGAGGATGCTCGGCTCCGCCAGGGGAGAGGAGATGGCCGCGTACTGGCGGTCCGTGCTCGCGGACGCTCCCACCGGACTCGAGCTCCCGCTCGACCGGCCACGCCCGGCGGAACGCCGCTACGCCGGGGCGGTGCACACCTTCCAGTTGCCCGCCGATGTCGTCGAGGGTCTCCAGCCCGCCGCACGCGCGGCACGGGTGACGCCGGTGCGGCACCTCATCGGCGTGTTCCAGGCACTGCTGCAGCGCTACACCGGTCAGGACGACTTCCTGGTCGGCTGCGACGCCGCGTCGGGAATGTCCCTGGCCCACCGGGGAGTTGTCGGCTACTACACGAACCGCGTGATGCTGCGGGCTCGCTGCGACGCGTTCACGACCTTCGCGGACCTGGTCGCCGGAGTGCACCGGCAGCTCACGGAAGGCGCGCCCCACACGGACTTCCCGTTCTCGATGCTGCACCGCGCGCTCGGCCTGCCCAGCCGTTCAGGGACCGCCGGGCTGGGACAGGCGGCGGTCAGCATGATCACGGTCAACCCGGCTGATCCGCTGGTGGCACTGGCGACCAGGTCGCACGGTTCCGAGGTGGACCACGCCGGCCTTTCCCTCACCGCACTGGACATGCCGCAGCAGGCGGGTCAGTCCGACCTGACTCTCGAAGTGATCAGGAGCAGGACCTCGGTGCACTGCGCGGTCAAGTACGACGCGGACCTGTTCCTGCCCGGCACGATCCGGCGGATGGGGGATCACTTCGTGCGGCTTCTGCGCGCCGCGGCCGACGATCCCGGCCGGAGGGTGTCCTCGGTCGAGCTGGTCGATCAGACAGAACGTGAGCGGCTGCTGGCGTTCGCCACGGGCCGTCCCCACCTCGCGGAAGGAGCGAGCCGTTGACAGCGCAACGTGAGAGCGGTCTCATGCACCGGGTCGTCGTCAACGACGAGGAGCAGTACTCGGTCTGGTGGCTCGACCGGGAACTACCGGAAGGCTGGCGGGCCGAAGGCACCGAGGGCACCCGCGACGAGTGCCTGGAGCACATCGGCCGGCTGTGGCACGACATCACGCCGCTGAGCGTCCGCAAGCGACTCTCCGGGGAGTCGGTGTGAACGCGCTGCTGCCAGAACTCTTCACGCGCCAGGTCGAACGGACTCCGGACGCGGTCGCCGTTGTCGACGACGACGGCGAGCTGACGTACGCCGAGCTCGACCGCGAGTCCGGCCGGCTGGCGGCCGCACTGCTCGCGGCAGGCCACGGCACGGGTGCGATGGTCGGCGTGCGCATGCGTCGCTGCACCGGTCTCGCGGTCGCCGTGTGGGGCATCTGGAAGGCGGGCGCCGCCTACGTGCCGCTCGACCCCAACCACCCGGCCAGCCGCGTCGAGGGCATCATCGCCGACACCGGTTGCCGTCTCGTGCTCACCGAGCAGGACGTCAGCGCGCTCACCGACGGCAGGCAGCCCGTGGGCCCGGTCGCCGTGACCGCGGACGACGCCGCTTACGTCACCTACACGTCCGGTTCGACCGGACGGCCCAAGGGGGCTGTGGTGACCCACGGCAACGTGGCGAACCGGGTGCGGACGACGATCGTGGGGCGCGACCTCGGGCCTGCCGATCGCTGGCTGCAGAAGAGCGCGCTGAGCTTCGACGCCTCGGTCACCGAGCTGTTCTGCCCACCGGTCAGCGGCGGCGTGGTGGTCATGGCTCCGGACGGGGCCGAACGCGACTCGGCCATGATGCTCGCCGCCGTCGTCCGGCACCGGGCCACCGTGTTGCAGCTGGTGCCGTCGGTGCTGCGGATGCTCGTGACCGACCCGTTGCTGCGCCGGTGCACGAGCCTGCGTTTCCTGACCACGGGCGGGGAACTGCTGCACTACGAGCTGTGCCGGCAGGTGTGGGACCAGCTGCCGGACGTCGAGATCTGGAACACCTACGGCCCCGCCGAATGCGCGGTCGAGCAGTCCGAGCACCTCTGCGACAGGACGCGGACCGAAGGGCCGGTACCGATCGGCCGCCCGATCGACGGCTGCCACCTGATCGTCGTCGACGACCGCGGCGAGCTGGCCCCCGTCGGCGTACCCGGCGAGCTGTGGGTCGGCGGTGTGCAGGTCGGCCGGGGCTACCTCGGCCGGCCGGAACTGACCGCCGACCGGTTCGTCCCCGACCCGGTCGGACCGCCCGGATCGCGCGTGTACCGCAGCGGTGACCGGGTCCGCTGGCGCGAGGACGGCCTGCTGGAGTGGCTGGGCCGGACGGACAACCAGCTCAAGATCAGCGGCGTCCGCATCGAACCCGCCGAGGTCGAGTCGGCGCTGCTCGGTCATCCCCGGGTGGCTTCCTGCGCCGTGCTCGCCGTGGTGTTCGGCGGGGAGAAACGACTCGTCGCCTACGCCGCCGGGAGCGACGTGCCCGGTCCTGCCGAGCTGCGCGCGTACCTGCGCGACCGGTTGCCGGACTACCTGATCCCCACGGTCTTCGTGCCGCTCTCCAGCATGCCGCTGACGGTCGGCGCCAAGATCGACCGAAGCGCACTGAGGGCCATCGACCTCGCCGTCCACACGACCGCCGCGTCGGACGCGCCGCTCGAGACCGACGCCGAACGGCTGGTGGCGGGACTCTGGCAGGAGCTGCTCGGTGTCGACGGCGTCGGTGCGGACGACGACTTCTTCCAGCTCGGTGGCCATTCGCTGCTCATCACCAGGCTCGCCGACGGGCTGAGGGCCGCGTCGGGAAGGCAGGTCGAGGTCCGGCAGCTGTTCACCGCGACGACGGTGAGGGCACAGGCGGAGCTGTTGTCGCGCGCCGGCGAGGAGAACCCGGCAGCACCGCGGGAACCGGGTGACCGGTCCCTGTTGTCGTTCGGTCAGCAGCGGCTGTGGGTACTGGACAAGCTGACGCCGGGGACGTGGGAGTACGTCGTCCCCGTGTTCCTGCGCGTGCCGCCCTCCGCGGCCACCGACACCGTCCGCCGGGCACTCGACGAGCTCGTCGCCCGGCACGAGGTGCTCAGGACCCGCTATCCGGCGCGGCTCGGCGAACCCCGTCAGGTCATCGATCCGCCGGGGCCGGTCGAGCTGAGGATCGCCGACGGTCCCGCGGCACAGGACGTCGAGGAGTTCCGCACTGAGCTCGGACGTGGCTTCGACCTCGAACACGGACCGGTACTGCGGGCCCTGTTGATCCGGCCGGGTGCGGAGGACACCCGGTTGTTGCTGACCGTGCACCACATCGCGGTCGACGGTCACTCCGTGACCGTGCTCTCCGACGAGTTCGCCAGGCTGTGCGCAGGGGAGGAACTCCCTCCCGTGCCGCTCCAGTACGCCGACCACGCCGCATGGCAACGCGCCGCGCTCACCGGTGAACTGGCGTCGGCCCAGCTGGAGCACTGGCGCGAGGATCTCGCCGACCTTCCCCCGCTGGAGCTGCCGACCGACCGGCCGCGCGCGGCCGGTCGCCGATCGGACGGGGCGGCGCTCGACTTCGTGCTGCCGCCAGAGGTCGCCGGCCCGCTGCTCGAAGCCGGACGCCGGCACGGGGCCACGGCGTTCATGACGCTGCTGACCGCGTACGGCGTGTTGCTGGGGCGCTACCAGCGCGGCTGGGACTTCGCGGTCGGCACGCCGGTCGCGGGCCGGACCCGCGAGGAGACCAGGGCGACCGTCGGCTTCTTCCTCAACTCACTGGTGCTGCGCAACAGGATCCGGCCACACCACACCTTCGCCGACGCCCTGGCGCGGACCCGCGAGGTCAGCACGGCGGCGTTCGCGAACTCGGACATCCCGTTCGAGCGGGTGCTGGAGGAGGTCCAGCCGGACCGCGACCTGTCCAGGACTCCGTTGTTCCAGGCCATCTTCGACCTGCACGAGGGCGATCTGGCCACGACGACCGCGGCCGACGACGAGGCGATGGGTGAGATCTGGCGGACGGCGAAGACGGACCTGACGCTCATCATGCGCCGGCACGCCGACGGCAGCCTGCAAGGCATCCTGGAGTACGCCACCGCGTTGTTCGACGAGGCGACGATCCGCGGGATCGCGGACAACTACACGCGGCTCGCGGCGGCACTGGTGAGCTCACCGGACACGCCGGTCGGGCTGCTGCCGATGATCGGTGAGACCGAGTTCGACCTCGTGGTGCGCAGGCACAACGACACCGCGGCCACCGGCCCGCTCGCGCCTGTCCACGCCGTGATCGCCGCGCGGACAGCAGACTGGCCGGACGCCACGGCCGTGACGGGTCCCGGGGGCAGCCTCACGTTCGCGGAGCTCGACCAGCGGGCGAACCGGATCGCGAACGTGCTGCGCGTCCGCGGTGTCGGGGTGGAGTCCGTGGTGGCGGTGCTGCTCGACCGAGACACCGACCTCCTGCCCTGCCTGCTGGGAATCTGGAAGGCAGGGGCGGCCTACGTGCCGATGGACCCCGCGTTCCCCGCCGAACGGGTCCGCGTGGTGCTCGCGGACTCCCGCGCGGAGGCGTTGATCAGCGACTCGCGGCTGGTGAAGCTCGCCGACGGGTTCACCGGCGACCGGGTGCTGCTCGACGCCGACCGCGCGGAGATCGCCACCGAGTCCGCGGCCGCGCCGGAGGTCGCCGACGACCTCGACCGGCTCGCCTACGTCATCTACACCTCCGGGTCCACCGGACGGCCGAAGGGCGTCGCGGTGTCCCACCGCGGGCTCGCCAACTATCTCATGTGGACGATCGACACCTACGCCGCGCACGGAAGCGGTGGCGCGCCGGTGGTGTCGTCCATCGCCTTCGACCTCGGGGTGCCGAACCTGTACACCCCGCTGCTCACCGGGCAGCCGGTGCACGTGTTCGGGCAGGACCTCGACCTGTCCAAGCTCGGCGCCGCGCTCGCCGACGCCGGGCCGTTCTCCTTCCTCAAGCTCGCGCCCGCACAGCTGGAGCTGATCATCGGTCAGCTGCGGGACCGTCCGCCGTCACCACTGGCCTCGGTGGTGTGTGCCGCGGGCGACTGGGTGCCCGCCACGATGCGCGACCGCTGGCGCGAGGTGACCGGCCAGCCGGAGACCAGGTTCATGGGCGAGTACGGCCCCACCGAGATCACCGTCGGCAACTCGGCGTTCGACGCGGACCAGCCGTGGGACGGCGAGCACCTGTCCATCGGCCGCGCCATCCCCGGCACGACGATGTACGTGCTCGACGAGTTCCTGCAGCCGGTGCCACGCGGTGTGCTCGGCGAAATCTGCGTCGGCGGGATCGGCGTGGCGCGTGGCTACCACGGCAACGCCGCGCTCACCGCCGACCGGTTCGTGCCCGATCCGTTCGGCGCTGCGGGCTCGCGGCTCTACCGCACCGGCGACCTGGGCCGGCTGACCGCGTCCGGTGACGTGGAGTTCCGCGGCCGCGCCGACAACCAGGTCAAGATCCGCGGCTACCGGGTCGAGCTGGGCGAGATCGAAGCCGCGTTGCTGCGGCATCCGGCCGTGCGGGAGGCGACGCTCGTGCTGGACGACCACGGTGGACGCGGGCAGCGGCTCGTCGCCTACTGCGTGGGCCGGGGTTCCGGCGAGGTCCGCGACTTCCTGGCCGAACGCCTGCCCGCGCACGAGGTGCCGGACGTGCTCGTCTGGCTGGACGAACTGCCGCTCACCGCCAACGGCAAGGTCGACCGCAGGGCGCTGCCCGTTCCGGAGCCCGGCCCCACCGGCCGGTCCGGCGACCGGGCGAACTGGACCGCGGCGCAACGGCGGGTGGCCGAGCTGTGGGCCGAGGTCCTGGGTGTCGAGACCGGTCTGCACGACGACTTCTTCGTGCTCGGCGGGCACTCGCTCAGCGCCGCGAAGCTGGCGGCACTGCTCAGGCAGGAGTTCGGCGCCGACGTCGGCGTCCGCACGTTGTTCGACAAACCGACGGTGGCCGAGCTGGCCGCTGCGCTCGAAGACGCGACCAGGGCCGAAGAAGGGCAACTTCCATGACCACGCAGCAGACCGGTGTGCTCCGGTCGGAGCAGGATCCACAACGGACAGTGGATCGCGCACGACCTCTGCCGCTGTCGGAAGGGCAACGGCAGCTCTGGTTCCTCAACCGCCTCGCACCCGACAGCACCGAGTACCTCGTTCCGCTGGTGCTGCGGCTGCGCGGCGCGCTGAACGAGGACGCGTTGCGTCGCGTGTGGACGGAACTGGTGGCACGGCACGAAATCCTGCGCACCCGGTACGAGCTGCGCGGCGACCAGCCCGTCCAGGTGATCGACCCGGCCACCCCGCCGCGGTGGGCCGTCGCCGACCTCACCCACCTGCCGGAAGACGAACGCGAGGGCGCCGCCTTCACGCTCGCCGGCCACGAGACGCGGACACCGTTCGACCTGGAGCACGACCACCCCCTGCGGCTCGTCCTGCTGCGGATCGCCGCCGATCACCACCTCCTGGTCGCGACGTTCCACCACGTCGCGTCCGACCAGGTGTCGCAGCAGGTGCTGCTCGGCGAGCTGGGTGCGCTGTACCACGCGTTCGACGCGGGCCTGCCCTCACCGCTGCCCCCTCCGGAGTTCCAGTACGCGGAGTTCGCGGTGTGGCAGCAGAAGTGGCTCTCCGACGACCGGGTCGAACGCGACCTGCGGTACTGGCGCGCCCAACTCGACGGGCTGCCCAGGCTCGAGCTGCCGACGGACCACCCGCGACCGCCCGTGCGGGGCTGGCACGGTGCGGCGGTCGAGACCGTCGTGCCCGCCGCGACCGCCAAGTCGTTGCGCGAGCTCGCCATCGCCGGCCGCGCGACACCGTTCATGGCGTTGCTCACGGCGTTCCAGGTGCTGCTGGCGCGCTACAGCGGCCAGGACGACATCACTGTGGGCACCGTCGTGTCCGGACGCCACGACCCGCGCCTCGCGGGCACGGTCGGCTACCTCATCAACAACCTGGTGCTGCGCACCAGGATCGAGGGCGCGCCGAGCTTCACCGAGCTGCTCACGGACGTGCGGAACACCGTGCTCGACGCGTTCGACCACCAGGACGTGCCGTTCGCCCGGCTGGTCGACGACCTGCAGCCGGAACGCGACATGTCGGTGACGCCGCTCTTCCAGGCCGCGATCACCCTGCACGACCTGCCACCCGAGGAGGTGGAGGTGGCCGGGCTGACGATCGGGCACGTCGACCTGGGCTGGCAGGTCGCGAAGGTCGACCTCGCCCTGCGGCTCGCCGAGCTGCCCGACGGCTCGATCGGCGCGGTGTTCGAGTACGCGACCGACCTCTTCACCGCGGACACGATCACGCGCATGGCGGACCACTTCGCGCGCCTGCTGGATGCGATCGCCGCGGAACCGGACCGGTCGGTGCGCTCGCTCGACCTGGTCGGCGAGGCCGAACGAGAGCTGCTGACCAGGGGGTCCGGCAGGCAGGTGCCGGTGCCGGACCGCTGTCTGCACGAGGTGTTCGCCGAGCAGGCCGCGAGAACCCCCGACGCACCGGCGGTCGCGTTCGAGGGCGAGACCCTGAACTACGCGGAGCTGAACGCCCGCGCGAACCGGCTCGCTCACCACCTCGTGGCGCTGGGCGCGGGTCCCGGCAAGCTCGTCGGTGTCTGCCTGGACCGCGACGGCGACCTGGTGCCGACCCTGCTCGGCGTCACCAAGTCCGGTGCGGGTTATCTGCCGCTCGACCCCGCGTACCCGGCCGACCGGCTCGGGTTCATGCTCGCCGACGCCGAGGTCGAGCTGGTCGTGACGACCTCGCGGCACCTGTCCGCGCTCGCCGCCGTCCACACCGGCGCCGTCGTGGTGCTCGACACCGAAGCAGAGGAGCTGGCCGCACGTCCCGCCACCGACCCCGAGGTGCGCAGCACCCCGGACGACCTCGCCTACGTCATCTACACGTCGGGCTCGACCGGGCGTCCCAAGGGCGTCTGCGTCACCCACGCCAACGTGCTGCGCCTCTTCACCTCGAGCGACAGGCACTTCGGCTTCGACGAGAACGACGCGTGGTCGATGTTCCACTCGTACTCGTTCGACGTGTCGGTGTGGGAGCTCTGGGGCGCGCTGTTGCACGGCGGGAAGCTCGTCGTCGTCTCGTTCGAGGTGTCCCGCTCTCCTGAGGACTTCTGCGCTCTGCTGGTGGACAACGGCGTCACGATCCTCTCGCAGACGCCGTCGGCGTTCCGCGGACTCGTCACGCTGGCCGAGAACGACCCGGCCCGATTCGTCGGGCTCCGGCTGCGGGCGGTGGTCTTCGCGGGCGAGAAGCTCGAACTCGCCGACCTCGCACCGTGGATCAGCCGGTTCGGCCTCGACGGACCCGCTCTGATCAACATGTACGGCATCACCGAGACCACGGTGCATTCGACGTTCCACCGCGTCACCGAGGCCGATCTCGCGCCGAACGCGGGCAACCCGATCGGGCACCCGCTCGACGACCTGCGCATCCACCTGCTCGACCGGCACGGGGAACTGGTGCCGATCGGCGTGCCCGGCGAGATCCACGTCGGGGGCCCCGGCGTGACCCGCGGCTACCTCAACCGGTCGGAGCTGACCGCGCAGCGCTTCCTCTACGACCCGTACGCCCCCGGCGCCAAGCTCTACCGCAGCGGTGACCTGGCCCGCCGGCTGCCCGACGGCAGCCTGCACTTCCTCGGCCGCATCGACCACCAGGTGAAGCTGCGCGGGTTCCGCATCGAGCTCGGCGAGATCACCGCGGCACTGACCGAGCACCCGGCCGTGCGCGAGGCGGTCGTGGTGCTGCGCGAGGACGTTCCCGGTGACCGCAGGCTCGTCGCCTATCTCGTGCCCCTGGGCGAGGGCGCACCCGATCCAGGCGAGTTGCGCGCCACCGTCGGCCGGAAGCTGCCCGACTACATGGTGCCGTCGGCGTTCGTCACCATCGACGTCATCCCGTTGACGCCCAACGGAAAGCTGGACCAGCGCGCCCTGCCGGCTCCCGACGAGAGCGCGATGCGGGCCCGTGGCGAGATCGTCGCGCCGCGGACGGTGACCGAGGCACGGCTGGCCGCGGTGTGGCGTGACGTGCTGGACGTGGAGACGGTCAGCGTGCACGACGGGTTCTTCGACCTCGGCGGTGACTCGATCCGTGCGGTGTCGCTCGTCGGCTCGCTGAGGGCGGAGGGCTTCGCCGTCTCGGTGCGCGACGTCTTCGAGTACCGCACGGTCGCACGGCTCGCCGAGCACCTCGACCAGCAGACCGCGCCGGCGCCGGAGGAGCCACCGGTCGAACCCTTCGCGCTGATCTCCGCGGAGGACCGCGCGCTGCTGGGGCCCGGCGTCACCGACGCCTACCCGATGTCACAGCTGCAGATGATCATGCTGATCGAGATGATGGCCAGCGGTGACACCAACCTCTACCACAACGTCAGCTCGTTCAAGGTCAAGGACCCCAACGCCTTCGACCACGAGGCACTGCTCGAAGCCGGACGGTTGCTGGTGTCCCGGCACGAGATCCTGCGCACCTCCTTGCACCCCGAAGGTTTCTCGGTGCCGATGCAGGTGGTGCACGCGCACGCCGAGATGGAGATCGGCACCCAGGACCTGCGCGGGCTGGACCGGCCGACCGCCGAGGCGGTCATCCGCGAGTGGACGCGCGAAGAGCGGGAACGCCGGTTCGACATCGAACGCCCCGCCCTGCTGCGGTACTTCGCCCACGTCGTCGACGACGGCTGGTGGGTTTCCATCACCGAATGCCACCCGATCCTCGAGGGCTGGAGCTACCACTCGCTGCTGATGCAGCTGCTGACCGCCTACTTCGAGCTGAGCGCCGGCCGTCCCGCGCCCGAGGTGCCGCCGCCCCCTGCGGTGCGTTACGCGGACTTCGTCGCCGCGGAACAGAAATCAGTCGAGTCCGAAGAGGACAGACGATACTGGCGGGACGTCGTTAGCCGGTATCCGGCGTTCGAGCTGCCAGCGGCGTGGCGTGGCGTGGAACCAGGAGAGCGCTACCGCCTCGACCTGTCCTGCCGCGACATCATGGACGACCTGCGCGACATCGCCCGGCGAGCGGACGTCTCCGTCAAGGCCGTGCTGCACAGTGCCTATCTGAAGGTGATGAGCACCCTCACCGACGCGGAGGAGTTCTTCACCGGCCTGGTGTGCGACACCAGGCCCGAGGTGCTCGGCGCCGACCGGGTCGCGGGCATGTACCTGAACACGTTGCCGTTCTCCTGCGACAGGTCCGCGAAGACGTGGCGAGAACTGGTGAAGCAGACCTTCGCCAAACACGTCGAACTGTGGCCGCACCGCCGGTTCCCGTTGCCGGAGATCCACCGGGAGGCCGGCGCGACCGGCAGGCTGATCGACACGTTCTTCATCTACCTCGACTTCCACGTGGTCGACGCCGACCTCGTCGAACCCGACACCGTGATGGACGACAGCCCGAACGAGTTCGCCCTGACCATCGCGAACATGCGTGACGTTCTGTTGTTGCACACCAACACAAGCGTGCTCAGCAGGGCCAACGGGGAACGCCTCATGGCGATGTTCCGCGTGGTGTTCGAAGCGATGATCGCCGACCTCGACGGTGACGCGCGGGCCACCTGCCTGCCGCCCGGCGAGCGCGATCTGGTGCTGGAGCGGTGGAACCGGACCGAGCGCGACCTGAGCCCCGAGGGCGTCGTCGATCGGGTGCGCGACTTCGCCGAGCGCACGCCGGAGGCGATCGCCGTGGTGGACGGCGACGAGTGGGTGACCTATCGGACGCTCGCCGGGCGGGCCAGTGTGGTCACCGCCAGGCTCGCCGGCCTGCCGCGCGGTTCGGTGGTGCCGATCCTCGCGGACTCAGGTGTGGGTTTCGTCGCCGCCGTGCTCGGTGTGCTCGGCGCCGGGTGCGCCTACATCCCCCTGGACACCACGGCACCCGTGCTGCGGACGGCCAAGCTGCTGGCCGACAGCGGTGCACAGGCGATGCTGGTGGCCTCACAACACGTCGAGCACGCCAGGAGCGCGGCCGACGGCCTGCCGGTCGAGGTGCTGGTGATGGTGCGCGCGGAGCACACCCGGGAGGAGTGGACGACTCCGATCGGCGACGAGAACGACCTCGCGTACGTGATCTACACCTCCGGCTCGACCGGCATGCCGAAGGGCGCCGTGGTGCATCGCCGGGGAATGGCCAACCACCTGCTGGCCAAGGTGGAGGACCTGGAGCTGACCTCGGGCGACGTCGTCGTGCAGAACGCACCGCTCACCTTCGACGTGTCGGTGTGGCAGATGCTCGCCCCGCTCGTCGTCGGTGGCCGGGTGCACGTGGTGGACAGGTCGGCCGCGGCAGACCCGGCCGCGCTCTTCGGCGCGGTGACCTCCGAGGCCGTGACGGTTCTCGAAGTGGTGCCTTCGTTGCTGCGCGCGGCTTTGGACGACTGGGAGGCGGGTGCGCCGCTGCCGGACCTCGGTTGTCTGCGCTGGCTCGTGGTCACCGGTGAGGCGCTGCCGCCGGAGCTGTGCACGCGGTGGTTCGCGCTCTTCCCCCACGTCCCGATGGTCAACGCCTACGGGCCCACCGAGTGCTCCGACGACGTCACGCACGCGTTCCTCGACGCGCGGACGCCGATCGAGGGCCCGATCGTGCCCATCGGCAGGGCGATTCGCAACACCAGGTTGTACGTGCTCGACCCGAACCGCATGCCGGTGCCCGTCGGCATTCCCGGCGAGCTGCACGTGGCCGGTGAAGGTGTGGGCCGGGGCTACCTCAACGATCCGGAGCGCACCGCGCAGGCGTTCGTCGAGGATCCGTTCCGCGGCGGGCTGATGTACCGCACCGGTGACCGCGTGCGGTACCGGCCGGACGGGCAGCTCGAGTTCATCGGCAGGCGCGACAACCAGGTGAAGATCCGCGGCCAGCGGGTGGAGCTGGGTGAGGTCGAATCGGCGCTGCGCGCGTGCCCGGACGTCCAGGACGCCGCCGCGAAGGTCCACGCCGGGAGCCTCGTCGGCTACTTCGCCGGAACCGCCGACCCGGCGGAGATCCGGCGGCGGCTGGCGGCCTCGCTGCCCGAGCACCTGGTGCCGTCCGCGCTCGTCGAACTGCCCGTGCTGCCGTTGACCGCGAACGGAAAAGTGGATCGCAAGGCCCTGCCGGCCCCGGACCGGGCCGCGCTCGGGGCGGGGGAGGCCGTCGCGCCTCGCACACAGGCCGAGGCGCGTCTGGTCGAGGTGTGGCGGGCTGTGCTCGGGGTGGACGAGATCGGGGTCGAGGACGACTTCTTCGCGGTGGGCGGTGACTCCATCCGCACGCTGACGCTGGTGTCCGCGATGCGTGCCGAGGGCTTCCAGCTGACCGTGCGGGACGTCTTCGCGCATCGGACGATCGCGGCGCTCGCCGCCCAGGACGGTGCGTCCGGCGAGGACGAGGCACTGGTCTGGCTGCGGCAGGGCGAGGGCAGGCCCGCCATCTACTGCGTGCATCCGCAGGGAGGCAGTGCCCACTGGTTCGTGCCGCTCGCCGACTCCATCGGTGACGGCTGCGCGGTGGCGGCGTTCGAGGCACCGGCGTCGCTCGGCGAGCGGGCGGTCGATCTCCGTGAGCTGGCCGGCCGCTACCTCGGTGAGATGGCGACGGACGGGCCGAGGATCCTGTTCGGCTGGTCCTCCGCCGCGACCCTCGCCTGGGAGATGGCCGCGCAGCTCGACGCGGCGGGTACCCCGGCGGCGGCGCTGGTTCTTCTCGACCCGACGGGCGACCCCACCGCCACGTCCGGCGTCGTGACCACCGACCCCGTCGTCGAGAGGCTCGTCGAGCTGATGGCCGCGGGTGCGGCCGTGCCCGATGACGAGGTCGCCGTGTTGCTCGGGCTCGCCCGGCTGTCCGGGGCCGCGTCGGATCGGGACACCGTGCGGCTCCAGCTCAACCGGATGCGGATGCTCACCAGGGCCATGTACTCCTACCGCTATCCGGCAATCGAGACACCGGTGCTCCTGCTGGCGACCGACGACTGCGCGGAGCACGGCCACGGTGTGCTGCGCGGCCGCGGCTACCCGGAGTACGTGCGGCGCTGGACCGAACTCGCCTCCGGAGGTCTCGACGTGCGGCGGGTGTCCGGTGGCCACGAGGACGTCCTGTCCGAGGCGCGGGTGCACGAGCTCGTGGCGGTGCTGCGCGAGGTCGTCGATGGACTGTCCACGAAGGACACCGCGGTGGTTCTCCCGTGAGCGCACCCCCGATCAGGCCACCAGCGTCCGGACTCAAGGGCAACCGGAACTTCCTGTTGCTCTGGGCGGGCGCGGGACTGTCCTTCCTCGGGTCCAGGGTCAGCGCCTACGCCTATCCGCTCATCGTGCTGTGGGCCACCGGGTCGGCGACCGCCGCCGGTCTGGTGGCCGCGGCGGCGCAGTTGCCGTACCTGCTGGTGCAGCTGCCCGCCGGCGTGCTCGCGGACCGCTTCGACCGCAGGACTCTGATGGTCGTCTGCGACATCGCCAGGGCAGCCGTCGTCGGTGTCGTGGTGGTGCTGGTTCTGGTCAACGGCGTGCACCCGGTGCACTTCGCGGTGCTCGGTTTCGTCGAAGGTGGTTTCACCGTCGTGTACCGGGTTGCCGAGCGAGCCGCGCTGCCGAGCGTGGTCGCGGCGGAGTTCATCGGCGCGGCGACGGCGCGCAACGAGGCCAGGGAACGCGCGGCCGGCCTGCTGGGCCAGCCGGGTGCCGGGCTGTTCGCCGCGCTGGCCGCCTGGGCTCCTTTCCTGTTCACGGTGATCAGCCACGTCCTGTCGCTGCTCATGCTGCTGCGGATCAAGGTGCCGCTTCAGCCGCCGAGGCGGTCGCTGCGCGGCTCGGTGGTGCGGGAGGTGGCCGAATCGGTGAGCTGGCTGCGCGGGCAGCGGTTCGCCCGCCTGGCCGTCGGCCTGATCGCGTCGACCAACCTGCTGTTCCCGATGGTGCAGCTCGCCGTCCTGGTCGTCGTGCGGAGAAGCGGAGGGTCGGAGCTCGTCGCGGCACTGGTCACCGGCGCCGCGGGAGTCGGTGGAGTTGTCGGCGCGTTGAGCACGCCCTGGTGGGTACGGAGGTTCACCCTGCCCCGTCTCATGATCCTGTCGAACCTGCTGTGGGCGTGCCCCCTGCTCGTCGTGGCGTTCGTGAGCGCTCCGGTCGTACTGGGAACCGTGTTCGCCCTGTCTGCCGGTGCCGCCGGGGTGTGGACGGTGGCGCTGAGCGCCTACCTGTTCGGCGTCGCGCCCGAGGACATGCGCGGCCGGATCGCGGGCGCGGTGACGTTGCTCGCCTACGGACCGCTCGCGATCGGGTCGGCGTTGGGCGGTGTCACGCTCGACCTCCTGGGCGTGCGGGCGACGGTGATCGCCGCCATGGGCGTGCACGTCCTGCTGCTCCTGCTCGCCTCGATCAGTCCGGGAACGCGTTCGTTCCACGACGCAGGCAAGTCAGATTCCGCGTGACGCGGAGAGCCGGCCGCGACCGGCTGCACACAGATTGCTCGACGCCGACACATGTCAGGAGATGGTCATGGCCGATCCAATTGAGCTGGTGGGCGCGAACGGACGGGCCGGACGGTCCACGGTCGCGGTGGGAGGGGTGACGATCGGGCCTGGCACGTTCACGCTCGTCGCGGGCCCCTGTGCGGTCGAGACGGCGGAACAGACGCTGCGGGCAGCCCAGATGGCCGTGTCGGCCGGTGCGTCCCTGCTGAGGGGTGGTGCGTTCAAGCCGCGCACCTCGCCCTACTCCTTCCACGGGCTGGGCGCCGAGGGACTGCGGATCCTGTCGGACGTCCGGGCCGAACTCGGGGTGCCGTTCGTGACCGAGGTCCTCGACACACGCGACGTGGACCTCGTCGCGGACCACGCCGACATGCTCCAGATCGGAGCTCGCAACATGCAGAACTTCGCACTGCTGCGCGCGGTCGGGACAACCCGTCGCCCGGTTCTGCTCAAACGCGGGCTGAGCGCGACCGTCGAGGAGTGGCTGCTCGCCGCCGAATACGTCGCTGCAGCCGGAAACGAAGCCATCGTGTTGTGCGAGCGCGGGGTTCGCACCTTCGAGAACGCGACCAGGAACACGCTCGACATCAGTGCGGTCCCGGTGGTGCAGAAGATGAGCCACCTGCCGGTCATCGTCGATCCCTCGCATTCCGCCGGGCGGCGCGACCTCGTGCTGCCGCTCAGCAGGGCCGCCGTCGCGGTCGGCGCCGACGGGCTGATCATCGAGTGCCATCCGGAACCCGCGGTGGCGTTGTGCGACGGCCCGCAGGCACTGGGACCCGAGGACATGCCGGAGCTGTACGCGCTCATGAAGGACGTGCCGCGGCTGGCCGGGCGCGCCCTGACCGAGACGCCCACGCCGGTCGAGGCGGGTGGCCGGGCGTGCCGGTGATCTCCGCACCCGACGCGTTCACGGTCGACGACCTGTACGTCGACCTGCACGGCATCGTCGGCCACCACCTTCATCTCAAGTGCGAGGGGCTCAACCTCGCCGGTTCGATCAAGCTCAAGGCCGCGGCCGGCATGGTCGACGACGCCGTGGCCTCGGGGCTGCTCCGCCCAGGACAGACCCTCGTCGAGTCGTCGTCAGGCAACCTCGGCGTGGCCCTGAGCATGATCGCCGCCCATCGCGGCTACCGGTTCGTGTGCGTCACCGACAACCGGTGCACGGAACCTTCGGTACGCATGATGCGGGCACTGGGGGCTCGGGTGGAGGTGGTCTCCCGGCCGACCGCGGACGGCGGCCTGCTCGGTGCGAGGCTGGATCGCGTGCGGGAGCTGTGCGCTGCCGACGACTCGTACGTGTGGCTGAACCAGTACGCGAACGAGGGCAACTGGAGAGCGCACTACGCGAGCACCGCACCGCAGATCCTCAAGCAGTTCCCGGACATCGACCTGTTGTTCGTCGGCGCGGGCACGACCGGGACGTTGATGGGATGCGCCCGGTTCTTCCGGGACGAAGGGCTGCCGGTCACCGTGGTCGCGGTCGACGCGGTGGGATCGGTGACGTTCGGCGGGAACCCCGCACGCCGGCTGATTCCGGGACTGGGCACGAGCCGGCGACCGGAGATCCTCGATCCGTCCTTCGTGGACGACGTGGTGCACGTCGCCGAGTCCGACGCGATCCGCGCCTGTCACCGGCTCGCCGCGCACGGCTTCCTCTTCGGCGGGTCCACGGGCACCGTCGTGGCCGGAGCACTGCGCTGGCTGGCCCGCAACGGCGGGAGTGAGCACCAGACCGCGGTGCTGATCGCTCCCGACCTGGGGGAGCGCTACCTCGGTTCCGTTTACGACGAGAACTGGCTGCACACCAACTACGGAACGGAATGGACGTGACATGAGCACTCTGATCGATGACCGCAAGAACAGGATCAAGCAGCTGGCCTGTACCTCCTTCGAGGTGGCACCGGAGCAGATGACCGACCAGACGCACTTCGTCGAGGACCTGGGCGTCGACTCGCTCAACGCGATCGACCTGCTCGCCGCGCTCGAGACCGAGTTCGAGGTCGAGATCGAGCCGGAGGAGATCCATCGCATGACCAGCGTCGACGCCGTCTACGACGTCGTGGCGGAGGTCGCCGGCTGGCCTGCCGACGAGAACGTGGCGAGCCGGTGACGGCCCAGGTCGCCGGACGCCGCGTGGTGGTGACCGGCATGGGTGCCGTGTCCGGCATCGGTGTCGGACTGCGCGAGTTCGCCGCCGCGCTGCGGGCGGGCCGCAGCGCGGCGGCACCGGCGACCTCGTTCGACACCACGGGCTTTCCCTCCGATGTCGTGTGCGAGGTGCGTGGTTTCGCCGCGGGCGACTGGATCCGCACGCTCGATCCCGCCCGGCTGGGACGTGCCGCGCAGTTCGCCACCGCCGCGGCGCGGATGGCGGTGCAGGACGCCGGTCTCGAACCGGAGGCCCTGGCGCGGCGCAGAGGACTCGTCACCATCGGCACGACGAACGGTGAGTCGCAGGACGTCGACGAGCTGACCTCGGCCGACGTGCGGCACGGGCCGGAGCACATGCGCCCAGAACTGGCCCGCCGGATACCCCCGCAGACCATCGCGACCTCCATCGCGCGGGAGCTGGGTCTGTCCGATGTGGATGCTCGGGTGATCGGCACCGCGTGTTCCGCCGGCAACTACGCCATCGGCGAGGGGCTGGACGCGATCAGGCTGGGCCTGGCCGACTACGTGCTGTGCGGCGGTTCGGACGCGGTGAGCCGCAAGACGTTCGCCGCGTTCCACCGGCTCGGGCTGGTCGACCCGGACGCGTGCCGCCCGTTCGACGCGGAACGGCGCGGCATCATCACCGGCGAGGGCGCCGGTGTGCTGCTGCTCGAAAGCGCCGAGCACGCTGCCGCCCGCGGGGCCCGTGTCCACGCCGAAGTGCTCGGCTACGGGTTGAACTGCGACGGCGAACATCCCGTCGCGCCGTCCCGTGCGAGTGTCGCGCGCTGCATGCGGCTGGCCCTGGACGACGCCGGGGTGAAGCCGCGGGAGGTCGGCTTCATCTCGGCGCACGGCACCGGGACCAAGCTCAACGACGTCACCGAGTGCGAGGCGATCCGGGACGTCTACGACGGTCGCCCGCCTCCGGTGGTCTCGCTCAAATCGATGCTGGGGCACACGATGGGCGCGGCGAGCGCTCTCGCGGCCATCGGGTGCGTGCTGGCGCTGACCGGGGAGTTCATCCCCCCGACGATCAACCACCGGCAGACCGATCCCGACTGCGGGGTCGACTGCGTGCCGAACGTGGCGCGCGCCGCCAGGGTGGACGTGGTGCAGAACAACGGGTTCGCCTTCGGCGGCGACAACGCCGTCGTCGTGCTCGGCAGGTACGCCGGGAGGGATCGATGAACGACACCACCGCGGTGGTCACCGGCTGGTCGGTGGTGTCACCGTTCGGGTTCGGCGCGAAGTCCTATGTGGATGGTGTGCTGGGCGGCGACATCGCGGCCCGCCCGGTCGACGCCGGCGAAGTGGTGCTGCCGGACGCGCTCGCGTGCACGGTGCGCGGACTCGACCCGGCGGCGATCCTCGACGGCAAGGGCATCCGGCACCTCGACCGTGCGAGCCAGCTCGCGCTGGCGACGCTGAGCGAGCTGGTGGAGCCCGGCCTGGACACCGGTGAGCGCGCCGGGCTCGTGCTGGGTACCGCGCTGGGCAGCGTGCAGACCGAGATGGACCACATGCGCGCCTCGCTGCGGGCCCGCAGGCCGCACCTGCTCGACCCGAAGACGCTGGCGAGCGGCACGATGAACTGCGCGGCCGCGCAGTGCGCGATCCGCTTCGGCATCACGGGCCCCAACACCACTGTCGCCGGTGGTCGTGCCGCGGGTCTGCACGCGCTGGACTACGCGAGCCGTCTGCTCGCCGCCGGCCGGGCGGACCGGGTGATCGCCGGCGCGGTCGAGGAGTACACGCCGGCCAGGGCCTGGCTGACCCACCACGCCTGCAGCCGCAGGCTGGAGTGGCTCGGCGAAGGCAGCGCGATGTTCCGGCTGGAGGCACCCGGAGCGCGCGAACCGCTGGCGCACGTGCTCGCGGTGACCGGACGGGTCGCGGTCGACCGCGATCTGCCCGCCGCGGTGGTGGCGTGCGCCAGGGATGTGCTGGACCGCGCCGGAGTCGGTGCCGCAGCCGTCTGGGCGGCGATCGACGCGGGCAGCTCACTGCGGGAACGCGCAGCCCTCGCCGGGCTCGTCGGGCTGGACGCGCTGACCAGGGTCCCCGGTGCGGAAGGGATCGGTGACACCGGCGCCGCGTCGGCCGCCTTCGCCGTCGCCACCGCGCTGGGACTCGTCGGCAGGTGGCCGGAGGCGGCGGGACGGAATGTGCTCGTGATGGCGACGGATCCGAATGGCGCCGTGAGCGGCGCGTTGCTGCGCTTGGGAGGTGCGTGATGGCCGAAGGCACGCGGGTGGCGCTGGTGAGCGGCGGTTCGCGGGGGATAGGGAGGGCCTGCGTCGCCCGGCTGGCCGCCGACGGGTTCGACGTGGCGTTCTCCTACCGATCGGACTCCGAGGCCGCGGAGCAGCTGGTGAAGGAACTCGACGGGACGAGGGTGTCCGCGACGAGGGTGGACGTGACCGACGCGGCCGCGGTCACGGCGTGGGTCGCGGACGTGGAACGGAACTTCGGCCCGATCCACGCGGTCGTCACCTCGGCCGGTATCACCGCGGACGGCGGGTTCGCCACGATGTCCGCGCAGCGGTGGGGTGACGTGCTTCGCACGAACCTGGACGGCACGTTCCACGTCTGCCGGGCCGCGACGTTCGGGATGATGAAACGCAAGTGCGGCAGCATCGTCACGCTGTCGTCGGTGTCCGGCGTGCACGGCAATCCCGGCCAGGCCAACTACTCCGCGGCCAAGGCGGGCATCATCGGGATGACCAGGGCGCTCGCCAAGGAGGTCGGCAGGTACGGCGTGCGGGCGAACGTCGTCGCTCCCGGACTCATCGCGACCGACATGACGGCGGGACTGTCCGAACAGGTTCGCGCACGCATGATCGAGCGGATCGCGTTGCGTCGCGCGGGCACCGGTGAGGAAGTGGCCGACCTGGTCTCCTACCTCAGCTCGGGACGGGCCTCCTACGTCACCGGCGCGGTGTTCGAGATCGATGGTGGCATCGGCGCATGAGCCCGGTCATCACGGCGATGTCGGTGATCTCCCCGTTCGGGCTCGGCGCCGCTGCCTTCACCCGTGGCGTGCTGGCCGGCCGGACTGCCCTGGCCCCTGTCGACCCGTCCGCCGAACTGCCCTACGCGGCGGCCGGGGTCGTCGAGGAGTTCGACCTCACGGCCATCATCGGCAACGACGCCAAGAACCTCGCCGCACTGGGCCGTGCGGCGAGCCTCGCGGTCGGTACCGCGGGACTGCTGCTGCGACGCCATGATCTCGCCGAATATCCCGCGACCGCGAAGGCCGTGGTGCTCGGCGGCGATCTCATCGCGACGGACCGGGCGATGGAGCTGACCCGTCAGTCGCTGACCAACCCGCAACCGTTCCAGGTGGACACCAAGGCGTTCCCGAGCAGCGTCATGAACAACTCGGCGGCGCAGTGCGCCATCCGGTTCGGCCTGCGCGGCCCGAACACGACGGTGACGACCGGGCGGGTGACAGGCCTGTCGGTGCTCGCCTGCGCGCGGCGGTTGCACCTGCGGGGCCGGGCGCCGGCCGTGCTGGCCGCCGCGGTCGAGGACCTGACGCCACGACGTTCGTGGCTCACCTGGCACGGGCACGGCGCCCGATCGGCCGATCCGCTCGGTGAGGGATGTTGCGTCTTCCTCCTCGAGGACGCCGGGGCGGCCGCCGAGCACGGACGCGTGCCACTGGCGGAACCGCTCGCGCTGGAGTTCGGCGTCGCCCCGCACCCCGGCGCGGCCGCCGAGGTGCTGGCCGCCCTGATCCGTCGTGCGCTGGACGCCGTGGGCGGATCGGTGACCGAGGTTTCGTCGATCGTGGTCTCGCGCCGGTGCGCGGTCGCGGAGCGCCTGGCGGTCGAGAGCGTCTTCGGCCGCGACCGGGAGATGATCGAGCCCGCCGGCCTGATCGGCGACACGGACGGGGCTTCCGCGGCTTTCCAGCTGGCGACGGCGATCGCCCGCGGTTGCGCGTCGGATTCCGTCGCACTGGTGACCTCGGCCGACCCCGACGGCAACGTCGGGTGCGGCCTGTTCCGCATCTCCGCCGCGGTGCCCACGACGGGCAACCACCCGCACTCCGACGTCCTGCCCTGAACATCGACGACCTTGTGGAGACCGACATGACCGAGTCCGTGGCACCGTCTTTCGCCGTCATCACCGGTGAACAGGTGAGCCGGGTACTGCACGGGCAGGAACAGCGCGTGATGGGCATCGTGGCGGACACCTACCGGTTGCACGGTGCCGGGCGCACGGTGAACCCGCCGTCGTACTTCCTCAGGTTTGCCGACCGGCCCGCCGACCGCATCATCGCGCTGCCGGCGTCGCTGGGCGGAGACTCCACTGTGGACGGTGTCAAGTGGATCTCCAGCTTTCCCGGCAACGTCACGACCGGCCTGCCGAGGGCGTCCGGCGTCATCGTGCTGAACGATCCCGCCAACGGTTATCCGTTCGCGTGCCTGGAGACGTCCGTCATCAGCGCCACTCGCACGGCCGCCTCCGCGGTGCTGGCCGCGGGACTGTTGCGCAGGGGCCCGGGCACCCCGAGAGTCGGGTTCGTCGGTACCGGACTCATCGCCAGGTACGTGCACACCTATCTCCGCACCGCGGGCTGGGACCTGAACGACGTCGGGGTGTACGACACAGCGGCAGCGCACGCGGAGGGGTTCTCCTCGTACGTGGCGCGGTCCGGCGGCCGGGCCAGGATCCACGCCGACGCGGGCGAACTCGTCCGCGCGAGCGACGTGGTGGTGTTCGCGACGGTGGCCGCGACGCCGCACGTGCACGACCCGTCGTGGTTCCGGCACAACCCGTTGGTCCTGCACCTGTCGCTGCGCGATCTCGCACCCGAGATCATCCTGTCCTCGGTCAACGTCGTGGACGATGTCGATCACTGCCTGCGTGCGAACACGTCACCGCACCTGGCGGAGCAGCAGGCGGGCCACCGCGACTTCGTGCACGCGACGCTGCCCGACGTGCTGACCGGTACCGCCGTCCTGCCGGACGACCGGCCCGTCGTGTTCTCCCCGTTCGGGCTCGGGGTGCTGGACCTGGCGCTGGCCAAGCACGTCCACGACGAGCTCGACGCCGGCGGCGAACTGCGCACGGTGCCCGGTTTCTTCGACGAGCTCGAGCGGTACGGCGGACGGTCATGATCTCATCACGTTCCGCGTCCTGGCTCGATCCGGGCAGCGCCGTCGTGCTGGCCGACGACGACCGCGCGGGCGTGTACACCGCCCGCGGCACGATCACGGGTGTCCCCGTCGTGCTGTACGTCGTCGAGATGGACGAGGCGAACGAGGTCTTCGAGAAAGTCAGATGCCGTCACGTCGTTGCGGCGATCGACCTCGCCGACCGGGAGGACCTCCCGCTGATCGGGGTGTGGCGGATCGAAGCCGCGACCGGCACCGGGAACGAGCTGTCCGGCGGACTGGTGCACGTGTACGCGGCGATGATGAGTGTTTCCGGCCGTGTTCCCCAGATCCTGACCGTCGCCGGCCCGGCGGGTGGCGGGATGGCCGCCTGCGTGGAGCTCGCCGACGTGGCGATCTCCGTCGGTGGGCGGGGTCTGCACCTGGACGTGGCGAACGAAGTGGACGCGCGGGCTGCCACGACCCGAGTCCTGCGCCTGCTGACCGGATCGGCGCGGGCTGATGACGTAGTGGCCGGCTGCCGCCAGGACCTGCGAAAGGTGTTGCCGGCCTGCGGGCAGCAGCCCTACGACGTCGAACCGCTGGTGCGCGAGCTGCTCGACGACGGCACGTTCGAGGCGCTCCGGCGCGAGACGGCGCAGAGCATCGTGGTCGGCCTCGGCACGCTGGGAGGCCGCGCGGTCGGTGTCGTGGCGAACAACCCGAGCGACCGGTGGGGCCTGCTCGACGTGGCGGCCGCGAGAAAGGCTTCGCAGTTCGTGCGGATGTGCGACGCGTTCTCGGTGCCGTTGATCGTCGTCGTGGACGTGCCCGCGTTCCTGCCGGGCATCGACGAACGGTGGGCAGACCTGTTGCGCGGTGGCGCGGAACTTCTCGACGCCTTCGCGTCGACGTCCGTCCCACGCGTGGTGCTGATCACCCGCGAGTGTTATCAGGGCGCGTACTTCGTGGCGAGGGCCTGCTCTCTGGGCGTGACGACGGTGTATTCCTGGTCATCGTCCGGTGTGGACGCAGCAGCCGTGGACGAGGTGATCGACCCGGAGGAGACGCGGATGAAGGTCGCGAACGCTTTGTCGCACCGGCCGGTCTGTCACGAGCGGATGGTCCGGTGAAGGGCCCGGTGCGGGGCCGGCCCCGTCTCGTCCAGCCACCGTCCTGTGTGGATGGTTGCTGGACCGCGGTGCTGGAACTCGGTGTCTCACCGCGAGAGCCGGTCTTCGCCGGGCACTTCCCGGACCTGCCCATCTTTCCGGGTGTCTGTCTGGTCGAATGCGTCCACCTGGCGGTCCGCCAGGTGGTGCCGGACAGCCCTGCCGGACTCGTCGCCGTGGACTCGGTCAGGTTCCAGTCGCCGGTCTTCCCGCACGACGTGATCACGATCTCGCTGCGCTGGGATCAGCACGTTTGTGAGGCTCGTGTCGGCACGGACAGGGGCCCGGCCGCGGTGGTTCGTCTCAGGCTCGGCAAGAGGAGCGCGGCGTGATCGGCGTGACGGAGATCAAGAAGCTGCTTCCGCACCGGTACCCGATGTTGCTGGTGGACGGGGCGACGTGGACGGACGACGGGACGAGGCTGGTGGTGGTCAAGGCGGTCAGCTGCAACGAGCCCTGGTACGACGAGATCGGTGACGACGATGACCACGCCTACCCGGAGACGCTGGTCGTCGAGTCGTGGATGCAGGCCGTCGGGGTGGTGCTCGGCCTCACCGGCGCCCTTGACCTGCCTCGCGACCACGTGATGCTCGCGGGAAAGCTGTCCGGGCTGGAGTTCCGCCGCCGGGTGGTCCCAGGCGAGGTGCTGCACCACGACGTCCGGGTGGTGCGGGCGATACCCGGCACGGTGATCGTCTCCGGTGAGACCCGCGTCGGCGGAGAGGTCGTGCTGTCGCTGGAACGGGTCGTGCTCGCGATCCGCCCGGCCGGAACGCTGCCCGCGGCGGTGGGCACGTCGTGATCCGGACCAGGGAGGTGTCCTTCGAGAACGCGGGGACGACTCTGCGCGGCACACTTCACGTACCGGCCCGCGGCACCGGCAGACCCGGCGTGGTGCTGGTGCACGGATCGGGGCCAGGACCCCGGTCCTCGCTCACGGCGCACGCCGAGGCTTTCGCGCGCGAGGGCATCGTCGCGCTGACTTACGACAAGCGCACCGAGGGCTACTCGGCCACCCGGCGCGACTACGGCCTGCTGGCCGCGGACGCGCTCGCCGCGGTCAGGCTGCTCGCCGCGCAACCGGAGACCGACCGGAAGCGGGTCGGGCTGTGGGGTTTCTCCGAGGGCGGCTGGGTGGCACCCCTGGCGGCGTCCCGTTCGGACGAGATCGCGTACGTGGTTCTGGTCGGGGCCAGCGGACTGTCGCCGGCCCGCCAGCAGGGCTGGGCGCTGGAGACCTACCTGCGCCGCAACGGCGTGCGGGGCGCGCTGGTGGACGCTCTGGCGGAAGTGGGGATCCGGCAGCTCGCGGGTGCCGGTCTGTTCGCGGAGGCGCACCACGACGGCGTGTCGGTGCTCCGCACGCTGCGCCAGCCGGTGCTGGCGCTTTGGGGTCAACACGACAGTGTCGTGCCGCCGGGGGAGAGTCTGCTGATCTTCCGCGAGGCGCTGGCGGACAACGATCGGATCACCCTCCGAGTGGTTCCGGCAGCGGATCACGGTGTGTGCGAACCGGGGCAACCGGAGAAGCTCGCACCCGGCTACGTCGAGTTCGTGACGTCCTGGATCACAGGCGTGCCGGCGACCGCGTGGCCCGCAACCAGTGCTGTGCCACCGGTGCAAGCCGTGTACAGCAGGACGGTCGACCCGCTGGCGTGGTGGGAGTCGACCGGTGTCCAGTGCGCCGCCGTGGCGTTGTTCTTCATCGCGTTCCCCGGCAGCCTGAGCCGGCCGGGGGAACTGGACCGAGTAGGCCGCTGGGCGGCCGTGCTCGGCTCGGTCACCGTTGGTGGCTGGATCGTCTACTTCCTCCGCGTCACCGTGGATGAGAAACCCGCGCTGGGACCGATGTTCGGTGGCCGGACCCTTCCCTGGCTGGCCCTGCAGGGGACGGCGGCGGCGACCGTGGCGACCACGGCTCTCACCGCGGTGCGGGCGAGACGGCTCTGGCCCCGGCTTCCCGGCGCGGCGAAGGCGAGGCTCGGCCTGCTGATCGCGGGCGGTCTCGCCATGGTGCCGTGGGGTCGCTACTGGCGGCTGCTGCGGCGCTGACGCGTTCGGCCAACGCCGGATCCGTGGCGGCCGTCCGCCTCGGGCGGCCGTCATGTCCTGTACACCCGGCCGACTGTGACGTGAGGGACGGGACGCTTTCCGCAAACAGGCTCCGGCACGTTACGAGCGGCCGCGCCGGGCGGTGCCTGGCCCGGCCGGCGGCAAGGCGAGGTCGCGTGTCCTCGCTTCGGAGTTGAGGCCCGTGACGTGCTGGTCGGCATGGAAGTCCTTTTCGGACGAATTGGGAGGATCCATTGTGTGTCAACGGTGTTCGGCCGTGTTGAACGGTGACCAACGGCACCGTCGTGAGCTGCGGTTTCGGTGTTTTGGCAGGTAGTGTGCTTGATCGACTGTGGGGCAAGGGGTCACAGAGGTGCGGTCTCAGTAGGCGCCCACCAACCGGTACCTGGGCCACAGCTCGGCCCACGGCGCGCGCGGGCCGCGGCACACCGAGATGGCCCGGCCGTGCTCCCTGGTCTCGAGCCCGTACCCGTTGTCGATGCGCGCCAGCGCGGCGCACTCGCGGAAGTCGCGCGCCAGCCGGTCCTCGGGCAGGGCCACCGCGATCACCACGTCCGCGGTGTCGGGCGGTGGTCCCCGGAAGTACAGCTCGTTGTGTCCACTGTAGACCTGCGGGAGTGGTCGGTCGTCGGCCAGCCAGTGCAGCGCGCCCGCTTCGCCGTAGTTCTCCGTCAGCACGATGGCGCGCGACTGTTCGTCTGCCGGCAGTGCGGCGTAGGCGTCGGCGACCTGTCCGACCAGTTGCGGCCAGCCGATGGTCTCCGTCGTCAGACTCGTCAGCGGGAGCTGCGCGTACACCCGCTCCGGCACCACCGGCAAGGTGATCGCCACCTGCGCCACAGCGAACAGTGACAGCACCGACACCGCCGCGGGCCACCGCGCACGGCCCCTGTCCAACCACCCGTCCGCGACGACGCAGCCCGCGGCGACCAGCGGAGGCAGGTAGCCCTCCGTGTAGTCGATGCCGCTCGGCGCGACGACGAGCACCAGGGTCGTGCCGACGAGATAGGCCACTCCCAGCGGCCGTGCCGGTCGCCATGCGGGGTGGCGGAGCAGGCCGACCAGGCCTGCCACCAGGATCGGGGCCACTGCCGGCCCGACCAGCATCGCCAGGTCGACGGGGAACAGCACTCCGTCCGTCCAGTGGCCGTCGGACAACGACCGTGCCATGACGAGCTGCGGCCAGCCGTTGACCGCTTGGTAGAGCAGGTTCGGCGCGCCGATCACGAGCGTCAGCCCGGCACCCGCCCATAACCACCGGCTGCGCAGCTCCTGCCACGGCCCCATCAGCAGCATTGCCGCCAACAGCGTCAGCGGCAGCAGAATGATGACCCACTTGGCGTACGTCGCCACCCCGCACGTCACACCGACGGCGAGCCACCACCTGCCGTCCCCGCGCAGCAGCGCCCGCAGCGCGAACAGCGTCACCGCGCACCAGGCGACGATGTCCGGGCTGTTGGTCAGCAGGAAGTGCCCGATGGTGAGCGTGGTCACCGACGTGCCCACGGCGGCCGCCGCGAGCACCTGCGCGCGCGGTCCGCCGCCCAGCTCCGCGGCGATCAGCGCGGAGAGCACGACGATCGCGACGCCGCACAGCAGGGCCGGCATCCGGATGCCCGACACCGTGTCGCCGAACACCACCGCACCTGCCTTCGCGAGCAGCGGCGCGAGTGGTGGCTGGTCGAAGTAACCCCAGCGCGGCTCGTCGCCCAGCATCCGGAAGTACAGCTCGTCGACCATGAGCCCGTAGCGTCCGGCGAACGGCAGCACCACGGCCGCGTAGAGCACCGCGACGACCGCCACCGGGCCTCGCGCGAGCGGGGCGGCCGTGCCGGCCCGTGTTGCCACGTCCTGCACCGTCAGCACCGGCATCGATCCCCCCAACGGCCGCGCGAATGGGCGACCGGGTGATTTGGAGCGGCCTCGTCCGCGACAGGAATGTCAAGCCGCACGGATGCGGTGATCCGCTGCCACCGCGGTCGCGATGCTACCGAGATCACCGGCCCGGTGAATGATTCATTCCGTTTGGAAAGATCGACAACCGGTGCCGGCTGATTTGCGGCACTGGTCAGCCGGGTGCATTTGGCGCAATCCGTGGGTGGTGGCGGATTGTCGCCACGTTTGCAGAACCCTTGGGTTCACCTATTGTCTGCCGGTCGAGGCGTTTCGGTCACTGCCCGTGTTTGGGCGAGTGCCTCAGGTGACCGGTGCAATTAACATTGCTGCATTGGGTGGAGGGCCGGTTTGTAGAGCTGCGTAACACCTCAAATTGGACTGTTCGGTGGATTCGACCAGTTCACAAGCCTGGTTAACCTCGCTTCGTCACTTCAGTGGCGCAGGGGGCTTCTTTGGGGTGGTCGCTTCCGTTGGTCTGGTTGATTCGCCGCACGAATCGGCTGGATTGATGGATGAGCGGGGGGTGTCGTGGTTGTTCGGCGAGAATTCGTGTACAAGTCGCGCGCGGGCTCGGTATTAGCCTCGCTGCCGATGAACGTCGCCCGTTTTCGGGATTGTCGACGAGATCCGCACGGGATGGCCACCGGTCTTCGCGCCTGCTCGCGTCCGTGACGCCACCGGCCGCGGAGCACGTGGCCGGCCGGGTTCGGCCGCGAAGTCCGCTCTGCGGAGTTCCTTCTTCACCCGCGGTATCTCAGCCTCCGGCGATCGCTCCGTTCTCTCGTGGCGGAGCGGTTTCGCACGTGTCGGCAGCGGCACGCCAACCCGCTCGCGCAGTGGCGGAGGTCATCGATCAGGAGGGGCGGTTCTGTGGTTGAGCGGCGCGCACCCGGCGTTCGGTACTCGCTGACCGCGGCGCAGCTGGACATGTGGCTGTCCGCGGAACTGCTCGGGGACACCCCGGAGTTCAACCCGGCGCAGTACGTGGTGCTGCACGGGCCCCTGGACGAGGAGCTCCTGCGGCGCAGTGCCCAGGTCGCGGCGGAGGAAACCGATGCCTACCGGCTGTTCTTCGGTGAGCACGCGGACGGTTCGCCGTGGCAGGCCTTCGCCGACGAGCTGCCCGGCGAGGTCATGCCCGTGGTGGACCTGCGCGCACAGGACGATCCGGCGGGCGCGGCCGTGGCGTGGATGCACGCCGAGGGCGCCCGGCCGATCGACCACCGGATGGCGCCGCTCTGGCGCTGGGCGCTGCTGCGCGTCGCCGACGACGAGAGCTGGTGGTACCACCGGGCGCACCACCTCGTCTCGGACATCTTCTCGTTCAACCTGATCACGCACCGGGTGGCGGAGGTCTACGCCGGTGCGCACCGGCCCCGCCACTTCGGTTCGTGGGCCGAGGTCGTGGCAGAGGACCAGGCTTACCGGCGGTCCGCCGACCGGGCCGCGGACGAGCGGTACTGGCTGGACACGGTGCCCGGCCGGGAAGAAGGCCGTCCCGAACGCCGGCGCCCGTCACGGCGGCGTACGGTCGCGGTCGACGCGGCGTTGCGCGGTGCCGTCCTCGATCGCTGCGCCGAGCTGGGGATGCGCGTTTCGCACTTCCTCGTGTCGGCGTTCGCGGCCTACCGGCGGCAGCTCGCCGATCACGAAGACGTGGTGTTCGGCCTCGCCACGGCCGCGCGCCGGAGTCCGTTGGCGCGCACCACTCCCGGGCTGCTCGCGAACGTCGCCCCCGTTGTCCTGCACCTGCCGGACGACACGACGGTCCGGCAGCTGACCGGCGCCACCGCCGCGCGGCTGGCGGAGATCGCCGTCAGGTCGCGGTACCGGGGTGAGGACCTGGCCCGGCGGCTCGGGGCCACCGGCAACGGCGCGTGGTTCGGCCCCACGCTCAACGTGATCGACCTCAACCGGCCGCTCTCGTTCGGCGCGGAGGTGCACGCCGACGTGCCCCGCAACCTGTCGGTCGGGCCGATCCGCGACCTCACCGTCACCACCTACGGCTGGTCTCGTGGTGGGCAGGCGTGGCTGGACGTCGACGTGGAGGACGGCGTCGCCGCCGGCGCGGAACTGGCGTTGCACGAGGAACGGTTCCTCGACGTGCTCGACCGGATCGCGCGCGGTCCGCTGGACGGCGCCGTCTCCTCGTCCACTGTGGACCATAGTCGTACCCGGAGCTGGGGAGCGGGAACCGCGCCGGGTGTCACCTCGTGCGTACCGGACCTGATCGCGGGTCACGCCGTGACGCGGCCCGAACGGCCCGCGGTCGTGTGCGGTCAGGAGCAGCTCTCGTTCGGCGAACTGGGGGAGCGGGCCGACGCGCTCGCCGCTCGGCTCCGGCAGGCGGGCGTCACCGTGGAGTCGCCGGTCGCGGTGCTGGTGCCGCGCGGGATCGAGCTGGCGGTCGCCTTCCAGGGTGTGTTGCGCAGCGGTGGCGTCTACGTGCCGATCAATCCCGGGCTTCCCGCGGAACGGCTGGCGTTCCTGCTGGCCGGCGTGACGGTCGCGGTCACGACCGCGGCTCTCGCCGGTGAGCTCGCCGGGTTCACCGGCGAGGTGCTGGTGCTCGACGACGTGGTTTCGGGCGCCGGGGTGTCTTCGGTGCGCATCGACCCGGCTGCGCTGGCGTACCTGGCCTACACGTCGGGATCGACGGGACGGCCCAAGGGTGTGGCGGTGACGCACGGCGCGTTGTCGTCGTACGTGGACGGCTGGCGCCAGGCACTCGGCGCGCTGGGCGGGGCCGGCACGGTGCTGTCGATGTCGGGGCCGGGGTTCGACGTCTCCATCGGTGACATGACCCGCGCTCTGGCGTTCGGGCAGACCGTGGTGTTCCTGCCGCACGACGAAGCCGTGTCCGTCGAGTCGTTGCACCGCACGCTGGTGGACCACGAGGTAGAGGTCGCGGAGATCGTGCCTGGCATGCTGCTGCGCGATCTCGCCGCCCACTGCCGCGAGGCGGGTCCGGTCGAGTCGCTGCGGCTGGTCATCTCCGGCACTGACATGTGGACCTACGACGCACTCGTGTCCGCGGTCGCGGACGTGGCGCCCAATGCGGTGCCGGGCAACGTCTTCGGCGTGACCGAGGCCGCGATCGACTCGATCTTCCACCCCGTCGTGGAGCGGCCGGAGCACGAGGGCGAGGTCGTGCCGATCGGCCTGCCGCTCGCCGGGGTCGACGTTTTCGTCGTCGACGGCCGGATGCGGCCGGCGCCCGTGGGCGTCGAGGGTGAGCTGCTGGTCGGCGGGCCGGGACTCGCCCGGGGTTACGCCGGACGCCCGGACCTGACCGCGGAACGGTTCCTGCCCGACGTGTTCGGTGGCTCGGGCGGCCGGTTGTACCGCACCGGTGACCGGGCCCGGTGGCGTGCCGACGGCGTGCTCGAGTTCCTCGGTCGCGTGGACGAGCAGGTCAAGATCCGCGGGTATCGCGTGGAGCCGGGTGAGGTCGAGGTGGTTCTCGGTGATCACCCGGATGTGCGTGATGTCGTTGTGGTGGCGCGGGATGGCGGTCCGCACGGTGGCAAGCGGCTCGTTGCGTACGTGGTGGGTGAGTTCAGTGCGAAGGTGTTGCGGGAGTGGTTGCGCGAGCGGGTGCCGGACTACTTGGTGCCGTCGGTGTTCGTTGCGCTGGACCGGCTTCCGCTGACGCCGAACGGCAAGGTCGACCGCCGGAACCTGCCCGACCCGGAGCCTGGCACGGCGGAAGCCTACGAGGCACCGCGAACGTCCGTTGAGGACACTCTGGCGGCCGTGTGGTCGCAGGTGCTCGGGGTCGGCCGTGTCGGTGTGCACGACAACTTCTTCGAGCTGGGCGGCGACTCGATCCTGAGCCTGCAGATCGTGGCCCGCGCCCGTGCCGCCGGTCTGGGTGTGGACGTCGCCGACGTGCTGACCCGCCAGACCGTCGCCGAGCTGGCGGCCGTCGTGCGTGACACGCCGGTGGTGACGTCGGCGGAGCAGGGCGTGGTGACCGGCCCGGTGCCGCTGACGCCGATCCAGCACTGGTTCCTGGCGCAGGACATCGCCGACCGCGACCACTGGAACTGGTCGGGGGTGTTCGAGCTGGCACCGGGCACCGACCCAGCCCGGCTCGCCGGCGCACTCGCCGCCCTGATCGACCACCACGACGCCCTGCGGATCCGGTTCTCGGCCGACGGTCAGCACAACGCCGGGATCGAGCCCGTCGATCTCCTGCGGGTCGTCGCGGTGCGCGACGATGACGTGGCCGCCGAGATGACGGCGGCGCACAAGTCGTTGCGGCTGGCCGACGGTCCGCTGGTGGCGGCGGTCTACCTCGACCGCGGTTCCGAACCGGCCTGGCTGGGCCTGATCGTCCACCACGTGGTGATGGACGGCGTGTCGTGGAACGTGTTGCTGGAGGATCTCGGCACCGCGTACCGCGCTGAGGCGTTGGGGCCGAAGACGACCTCGTTCCGGCAGTGGTCTGAGCACCTGGCGGGGTTGGAGGTCGGCGGGGAACGGGACCACTGGGTCGCGGCGACGTCGAACGTGAGCGCACTGCCTGTCGACGGTGTCGGGCCCAACGACGAGCGGTCCGCGCGGGTCCACACGACGTGGCTCGACGCCGGGACCACCGCCGCGTTGCTCGGTGACGCGCACAAGGCGTATCGCACGCGGGGCAACGACTTGCTGCTCGCGGCGCTGGTGCGCACGCTCGGTCCGTGGGCCGGCACCGACGACCTGACCATCGACCTGGAGAGCCACGGCCGTGAGGGCCTGGACCTGTCGAGGACCGTCGGGTGGTTCACGTCGATCTTCCCGGTGCGGCTGAGCCGGCACGAGGACCCCGGTGCGACGGTGAAGGCGGTCAAGGAGCAGCTGCGGGCCGTGCCGCGCCGCGGAGTGGGCTACGGCGTGCTGCGGTGGCTGCACGGCGAACTGGCGGACGCTCCGGACCGTCCGGTGCTGTTCAACTACCTGGGAGCCACCGGGGGCACCGGGGACCTGCTGCGCCGTGAGCTGCCGGCGCACCTGCGCGGTGCCGCGACGGCCGGTCGTGGCACGCGGTCCCACCTGCTCAACCTGGAGGTGACGCGCACCGCGGACGGGCGGCTGCGCGTCGAGTGGCACTACAGCGCGAACCTGCACACGACGGCGACCATCGGCCGGCTGGCCGAGACCTACCAGCGTGAGCTGGAGGGGCTGGTCGAGCACTGCCGGTCCGGGGTCTCCGGCTTCACGCCGTCGGACTTCCCGTTGGCGTCGTTGGCCCAGCACGAGATCGACCGGCTGGCGGCGCGGTTCCCGGGGCTGGCGGACGTGTACCGGTTGGCGCCGGTGCAGTCGGGCATGCTGTTCGGGGTCGTGGGCGCCCCTGCCGAAGGCGACGGACTCTATTGGGGCCAGGGGGTTTACGAGCTCACCGGAACCGTGGACGCCGACCGGCTCGCGGGGGCGTGGCGGTCGGTGATCGCGCGTCAGGCGGCGTTGCGGAGCGGGTTCGTGTGGGAGGGCGTCAGCGAACCGGTGCAGGTCGTGCTCGCCGATGTCGACGTTCCGGTGCAGCTGTGCGACTGGTCCGGTCTCGACGCGGACGCCCAGCACGCCGGGTTGCGGGAGCTGCTGGATTCCGATCGGGCGCTGGGTTTCGACCTGGCGGCGCCGCCGTTGCTGCGCCTGTACCTCGTCGACCGGGGTCGCGGGCAGCACTGGCTCGTCTGGGGGCTGTATCAGGGTTTGTGCGACGGGTGGAGCCTGCCCGTCGTGATGGACGAGGTGTGCGCCGAGTACGCGGGCCGGTCGCTCGGACCGGTGAGGTCGTACCGGGAGTTCATCGCCTGGCTGGACGGGCGCGATCCGGGCGAGGCCGAGGGGTTCTGGCGGTCCTGTTTGGACGGCTTCGAGGCACCCACGCCGTTGCCGGTGGATCGGTTGGCCGCCAGCCACTACGCGCAAGACCGGAGCCGGACCGCGCTCGACGCCGATGTCACGGCCAGGATCGTCGACCTGGCCCGCCGCGAGCGCGTGACGTTGTCGGCGGTGGTGCAGGCGGCGTGGGCGAAGGTGTTGTCGGCGTCGTCGGGTGAGGACGATGTGGTGTTCGGCCTGACGGTGTCGGGCCGCCCGCCCGAGCTGGCCGGTGTCGAGTCGACCGTGGGCCTGTTCATCAACACTTTGCCCGTGCGGGTTGTCGTCCCCGGCGACGTGCCGTTCACGTCGTGGCTGCGCGAGGTGCGCGACAACCAGGTCGCGGTGCAACGGTTCGAGTACACGCCGCTGGTCGACGTGCAGCGCTGGTCGGCTGTGCCCGGCGGCCGCGCGTTGTTCGACAGCATCGTCGTGCTGCGCAACTACCCCGGCGGCACGACCCGCGTCGCCGACTTCGAGCTGTCGCCACTGCTCGACTCGGTGGAGCAGGGCAACTACCCGCTCACCTTCGCCGTCGACGTGGACGACACGCTGCGCGTCGAGGCGGAGTTCTCGACGGCGGCGTTCGACGCGGTCACGGTCGAACGGATCCTCGACCAGCTCGTGGTCGTGCTGACGGCGGTGGCCGAGCGGCCGGACCTGGCGGTGCGCGACGTGCCCTTGCACCGGCCGGAGCAGGCGGCGGCGTTGGTGGCGTGGGGCGAGACCCGCGCACCCGCCGCCGAACGGCCGGTGCCGGACCTGATCGGCGACTGGGCGCGGATCTCGCCCGAGGTCGCGGTGGTCTGCGGTGCGGAGAGCCTGACGTACGCCGAGCTGGGTTTCCGGGCGGAGGCACTGGCCGGGCGGCTCCAGCGGGCCGGAGTGGTGCCGGGGTCCCGGGTCGCGGTCCTGGTGCCACGCGGGATCGAGCTGGCGGTGGCCTTCCAGGGTGTGTTGCGCAGCGGTGGCGTGTACGTGCCGATCAATCCCGGGCTTCCCGCGGAACGGCTGGAGTTCCTGCTGGCCGACGCCGGTGTGGTCGCCGCGGTCACGATGTCGGCGCTGGCCGGCGAGCTGGCAGGGCTCGCCGGGGTGGTGCTGCTGGACGACGACTCTCCGGGTTTCGGGGCGTTGCCGGTGCGGATCCATCCCGAGGCTTTGGCCTATGTGGCATACACCTCGGGCTCGACCGGGCGGCCGAAGGGTGTGGCGGTGACGCATGCCGCGTTGTCGTCGTACGTGGCGGGGTGGCGCGCCGGGCTCGCCGAGCTGGGTGGTCCGGGCACGGTGTTGTCGATGTCCGGTCCCGGTTTCGACGTGTCGATCGGGGACATGACGCGGGCGTTGGCTTTTGGGCGGACAGTGGTGTTCCTGCCGCACGACGAGCACGTGACAGTGGAGTCGTTGCACGAGACCTTGGTGGAGCACGAGGTCGAGGTCGCGGAGATCGTGCCGGGCATGCTGTTGCGCGACCTGGCCGCCCACTGCCGGGAGGCTGGTCCGGTCAAGTCGTTGCGGTTGGTGATCTCGGGTACGGACCTGTGGACGCATGAGGCGTTGACTGTCGCGGTGTCCGAGGTGGCGCCGAATGCGGTGGCGGGCAACGTGTTCGGGGTGACCGAGGCGGCGATCGACTCGATCTTCCACGTGGTGGGTGAGGATCATCCTGCCGCGGTGGTGCCGATTGGCACTCCGCTCGCCGGTGCGCGAGCCGTCGTGGTCGACCGCATGATGCGGCCGGTGCCGGTGGGTGTGCCCGGTGAGCTGCTGGTCGGTGGTCCTGGCGTGGCTCAGGGTTATGTGGGGCGGCCGGATCTCACGGCTGAGCGGTTTGTGCCGGATGTGTTCGGTTCGGTTGGTGGTCGGTTGTACCGCACTGGTGACCGGGCGCGGTGGCGGGCGGACGGGACGATCGAGTTCCTGGGTCGTGTGGACGAGCAGGTGAAGATCCGTGGTTATCGGGTCGAGCCGGGTGAGGTCGAGGTGGTCCTTGGTGATCACCCGGATGTGCGTGATGTCGTTGTGGTGGCTCGGGATGGCGGTCCGCACGGCGGGAAGCGGCTCGTTGCGTACGTGGTGGGTGAATTCAGCGCGAAGGTGTTGCGGGACTGGTTGCGCTCGCGGGTCCCGGACTTCCTGGTGCCGTCGGTGTTCGTTGGCCTGGAGCGGTTGCCGCTCACCCCGAACGGCAAGGTCGACCGTCGCGGGCTGCCGGAGCCGGAGGCTGAGGTCGGTGAGGCGTACGTCGCGCCCCGGACCGCTGTCGAGGAGACGCTCGCGGCGGTGTGGGGCGGGGTGTTGGGCGTTGAGCGCGTTGGGGTGCATGACAACTTCTTCGAGTTGGGTGGCGACTCGATCCTGAGCTTGCAGATCGTGGCGCGCGTTCGCGCCGCCGGTCTGGGTGTCGACGTGGCGGACGTGTTCGCCCACCAGACCATCGCCGAGCTCGCGCTCGCCGTGCGCGACACCCCCGTGGTCTCGGTGGCGGAGCAGGGCGTCGTCACCGGTCCGGTGCCGTTGACGCCGATTCAGCGGTGGTTCCTGGCGCAGGACATCCCGGACCGCGACCACTGGAACTGGTCGGGTGTGTTCGAGTTGGCGCCCGGCACCGATCCGAACCGGTTGCGACAGGCGCTCGATGTTGTGGTGGCGCACCACGACGCACTGCGGATTCGCTTCGGCGTTTCTCAGCACAACGCACCGGTTGAGGGTGGCGGGTTCCTGCGGGTTGTCGAAGCGGCGGATGTCGTTGCGGAGATGACCGCGGCGCAGAAGTCGTTGCGGTTGGCCGATGGTCCGCTGGTTGCGGCCGTGTTCTTCGATCGGGGTTCCGAGCCTGCGTGGCTTGGTTTGACCGTGCATCACCTCGTGATGGACGGCGTGTCCTGGAACGTGTTGCTGGAGGACCTCGACACCGCGTACCGGTCGGAGGCGTTGGGACCGAAGACGGTGTCGTTCCAGCAGTGGGCCTCGCACCTGCAGGAGTTGGAGGTCGGCGGGGAACGGGACCACTGGAGCGCGGCGACGGCCGACGTGGTCGCGCTGCCGGTCGACGGGGACGGCCCGAACACCGAGGACTCCGGGGCGGTGGTGCGCACCTGGCTGGACGCCGCCACCACGACCGCCCTGTTCGGTGAGGCGCACAAGGCCTACCGGACGCAGGCCAACGACCTGCTGCTCGCCGCACTGGCGCACGTCCTGGGGGACTGGGCGGGCAGCGACCACGTCACGATCGACGTCGAGAGCCACGGCCGCGAGGGCCTGGACCTGTCGCGGACGGTCGGGTGGTTCACGTCGATCTTCCCGGTGCGGTTGAGCGGTCACGCCGATCTGGGCTCGGCGATCAAGGCGGTGAAGGAAGAGCTGCGGGCGGTGCCGCGCCGAGGTGTGGGCTATGGCGTCCTGCGGTGGCTGCGGGGTGAGTTCGCCGAGGCACCGGATCGGCCCGTGCTGTTCAACTACCTCGGCGCCTTCGACGCCGTCGGCTCGGCTGGCCTGATCCGCCGTGAGCTCGCGGCCGAGCTCGCCGGTCCGCTGCAGGGACCCGGTGGTACCAGGGCGTATCCGCTGCAGCTCGAGGTGGTCCGCGCGGACGACGGCCGGCTGCGGATCGACTGGCTGCACAGCACGAACCTGCACGAGTCCGCCACCGTCGAACGGGTCGCGGCGCGGTACGTCGAGGCGTTGCACGCACTGGTGGCGCACTGCCGGTCCGGCGTTTCAGGTTTCACGCCGTCGGACTTCCCGTTGGCGTCGCTGAGCCAGGGCGAGGTTGACGGTCTAGCGGAGCGCTATCAGTTGATGGACGTGTACCGGTTGGCGCCGGTGCAGTCTGGCATGTTGTTCGGTGTCGTCGGCTCTCCGGTTGACGGTCTGTACTGGGGTCAGAGCGTCTACGACCTGACCGGACCGATCGACGCGGACCGGCTGGCCGGCGCCTGGCGTCAGGTGATCAACAGGCACGCCGCGTTGCGGAGCGGGTTCGTGTGGGAGGGCGTCAGCGAGCCGGTGCAGGTCGTGCTCGCGGACGTGGAGGTTCCGCTTGAGCAGCGGGATTGGTCTCGGCTTGACGACGGTGCTCAGCAGGTGCGGTTGCGGGAGTTGCTGGCTTCCGATCGGGCGTTGGGTTTCGATCTGGCGGCGCCGCCGTTGATGAGGTTGTACCTCGTTGATCGCGGTGAGGGCCGGTTGTGGTTGGTGTGGGGGCTGTACCAGGGTTTGTGCGACGGGTGGAGCCTGCCGGTCGTCATGGACGAGGTGTTCGCGGCGTACGAAGGCAAGGCTCTCGGTCCGGCGCGGCCGTACCGCGAGTTCATCGCGTGGCTCGACGGGCGTGACCCGGACGAGTCCGAAGGTTTCTGGCGGTCCTTTTTGGACGGCTTCGAGGCGCCCACACCGTTGCCCGTGGACCGGTTGGCGGCGAGTCATTACGCCCAGGACCGCCGCAGGACGATGCTGGACGAGGACGCCACGACCAAGCTGGCGGAGTTGGCGCGGCGTGAGCGCGTGACGTTGTCGACGGTGGTGCAGGCGGCGTGGGCGAAGGTGTTGTCGGCGTCGTCGGGTGAGGACGACGTGCTGTTCGGGCTCACCGTGTCGGGCCGCCCGGCCGACCTGGCCGGCGTGGAGTCGATGGTCGGGTTGTTCATCAACACGTTGCCCGTGCGGGCCGTGGTGCCCGTCGACACGCCGTTCACGTCGTGGCTGCACGAGTTGCAGGACAATCAGATTGCGCTGCAACGGTTCGAGTACACGCCGCTGGTCGACGTGCAGCGCTGGTCGGCTGTTCCGGGTGGCCGCGCGTTGTTCGACTCCATCGTCGTGTTCGGCAACTACCCGAGCCAGGAGCTGCCCGACGACGGCCAGGGCGGCTACGCGGGAGTCGATTCGGTGGAGCAGGGCAACTACCCGCTGACCTTCGCGGTCGACCTGGAGCGCCGGCTGCGCATCGAGGCGGAGTTCTCCACGGCCGCGTTCGACGCCTCGACGGTCGAGCGGATCCTCGACCAACTGGTGGTCGTGCTGACCGCGGTGGCGGAACGGCCGTCGCTGGCCGTCGTGGACGTTCCGTTGCAGCGTCCTGAGCAGGCCGCGCAACTGGTGGCGTGGGGCGAGACGCCGATCCCCGCTGTCGAGCCGACCGTGCCGGAGCTGATCCACAGCTGGGCGGACAGCGACGACACCGCCGTGGTGTGCGGTGACGAGCGGCTCTCGTTCGCCGAGTTGAATGCTCGGGCTGATGCGTTGGCCGTTCGGTTGCGGCGGGCCGGGGTGACGGTGGAGTCGCCGGTGGCGGTGCTGGTGCCGCGGGGGATCGAGTTGGCGGTGGCGTTCCAGGGTGTGTTGCGCTCCGGTGGCGTTTACGTGCCGATCAATCCCGGGTTGCCTGCCGAGCGGTTGGAGTTCCTGCTGGCCGATGCCGGTGTGGTTGCCGTGGTCACGACGGCGGCGTTGGCCGGTGAGCTGTCGGGTGTGGCTCGCGACGTGCTGCTGGTGGACGACGCGTCCGACACCACGAGCGGGTCGCTTGCCCCGGTTGACCGCAGTGCGTTGGCGTACATCGCGTACACCTCGGGTTCGACCGGCCGTCCCAAGGGCGTGGCCGTGACTCATGCCGCCCTGTCGTCCTACGTGGCCGGCTGGCGCGACGGTTTGGCCGCGTTGGGCGGTCCGGGCACCGTGCTGTCGATGTCCGGCCCGGGTTTCGACGTGTCGATCGGGGATATGACGCGGGCGTTGGCGTTCGGGCAGACGGTGGTGTTCCTGCCGCACGACGAGCACGTCTCGGTGGAGTCGCTGCATGCCACGCTGGTGAGGCACCAGGTCGAGGTCGCGGAGATCGTGCCGGGCATGCTCCTGCGCGACCTGGCGGCCCATTGCCGTGTCGCTGGTTCTGTGGAGAGCCTGCGTCTGGTGATCTCCGGCACCGACATGTGGACGCACGAGGCGTTGAGCGGTGCGGTGGCCGAGGTCGCGCCGAATGCGTTGGCGGGCAACGTGTTCGGGGTGACCGAGGCGGCGATCGACTCGATCTTCCACTCCGTCACCGACGATCATCCCGCGGCCGTGGTGCCCATTGGCACGCCGTTGGCCGGCGCCCGCGCTGTTGTCGTCGACTCCGCGATGCGGCCGGTTCCCGTCGGTGTTCCCGGTGAGCTGCTGGTCGGTGGTGCCGGGGTGGCGCGGGGCTACCTGGGGCGTCCCGACCTCACCGCCGCACGGTTCGTGCCGGACGTGTTCGGTGAGGCCGGTGGCCGGTTGTACCGCACGGGCGACCGCGCCCGGTGGCGGGCGGACGGGACCATCGAGTTCCTGGGCCGGGTGGACGAGCAGGTCAAGATCCGTGGTTACCGGGTCGAGCCCGGTGAGGTCGAGGTCGTTCTCGGTGATCACCCGGACGTGCGTGATGTCGTTGTGGTCGCCCGAGATGGTGGACCGCATGGTGGCAAGCGGCTGGTCGCGTACGTGGTGGGTGAGTTCAGTGCGAAGGTGTTGCGGGACTGGTTGCGCGAGCGGGTGCCGGATTACCTCGTGCCGTCGGTGTTCGTCGCGCTGGAACGGTTGCCGCTGACGCCGAACGGCAAGGTCGACCGTCGAGGACTTCCCGACCCCGAGCCGGAAACGAGCGTCGAGGCGTATGTCGCGCCACGCAACGCGGCCGAGGAAACCCTCGCCGCGGTGTGGAGCGGTGTGCTGGGGGTTGACCGTGTTGGCGTTCATGACAACTTCTTCGAGCTTGGTGGCGACTCGATCCTGAGCCTGCAGATCGTCGCCCGCGTTCGGGCGACCGGTCTGAACATCGCCGTGGCGGACGTGTTCGCCCACCAGACAGTCGCCGAGCTGGCGGGCGTGGTTCGCGACACCCCAGCGGTGACCCTGGCTGAACAGGGTGTGGTGGCCGGACCTGTCGCGCTGACGCCGATTCAGCACTGGTTCCTGGCCCAGGACATCCCGGACCGCGACCACTGGAACTGGTCGGGCGTGTTCGAGCTGGCGCCCGGCACCGATCCCGATCACCTGAGCCGGGCGCTCGATGTCCTTGTGGCGCACCACGACGCGTTGCGGATCCGCTTCAGCGAGGGACAGCAGTACAACGCGCCGGTCGATGGTGGCGGGTTCCTTCGCGTTGTCGAAGGGGCGGATGTCGTTGCGGAGATGACGGCGGCGCAGAAGTCGTTGCGGTTGGCTGATGGTCCGTTGGTAGCGGCTGTCTTCTTCGACCGCGGTTCTGAGCCTGCGTGGCTGGGTTTGACCGTGCATCACCTGGTGATGGACGGCGTGTCGTGGAACGTTCTGTTGGAGGACCTCGACACCGTTTACCGCGGTGGAGAGCTCGGGCCGAAGACGACGTCGTTCCAGCAGTGGGCGGACGTTCTGCGGGGACTGGACGCCGAGGAAGAACGCGAGATCTGGCTGGCCCAGACCGCGGACGTCGTGGACCTGCCGCAGGACCGCGAGGGGCCGAACACCGAGACGTCGGCCGGCGTCGTGCGGTCGTGGCTCGATGCCGACACCACCGCCGCGCTGCTGGGCGACGCCCATCGCGCCTACCGCACCCAGGCCAACGACCTGCTGCTGGCGGCTCTCGCCCAAGCGCTGGGCGAATGGGCGGGGAGCGATCACGTGACCGTGGACCTGGAGAGCCACGGCCGTGAGGCGGTGGCCGACGGCGTCGACCTGTCGCGCACGGTCGGGTTCTGCACGTCGATCTTCCCGGTGCGTCTCACGCACTCCGGCGATCCGGCGGGGGCGATCAAGGCGGTCAAGGAGGAGCTGCGGGCGATCCCGCGCCGCGGTGTCGGTTTCGGGGTGCTGCAAGACGAGCTGGCCGGTGCGCCGGATCGGCCGGTGCTGTTCAACTACCTGGGTGCGTTCGACGCCGTCGACTCGCTCGGGGTGATCCGCCGCGAGCTCCCGGTCGAGCTGGCCGGGCCGATGCAGGGGCCTGGCGGGACGCGGTCGCACGTCCTGCAGGTCGAAGCCCAGCAGGACGCGGACGGACGTCTGCGGGTCGAGTGGCACTTCAGCAACAACCTGCACGACACCGGCACGATCGAGCGCGTCGCCGCACGTTACGCGGAGGCGTTGCGGGAGCTGGTCGTGCATTGCCGGACGGCTGGTGGGTTCACGCCGTCGGACTTCCCGTTGGCGTCGTTGCCACAGCACGAGATCGACCGGCTCGTGGAGCGCTATCCGCTGGTGGACGTGTACCGGTTGGCGCCGGTGCAGTCGGGGATGTTGTTCGGGGTCGTGGGCTCTCCCGTCGACGGGCTCTACTGGGGTCAAGGGGTCTACGACCTGTCCGGTCCGATCGACGCCGGACGGCTCGCCGCTGCCTGGCGCGAGGTGATCGCTCGGCAGGCCGCGTTGCGGAGCGGGTTCGTGTGGGAGGGCGTCAGCGAACCGGTGCAGGTCGTGCTCTCGGACGTGGAGGTTCCGATCGAGCGGCGGGACTGGTCGCAGCTCGACGACGCTGCTCAGCAGGAGCAGCTGCAGGAGTTGCTGGCTTCCGATCGCGCGTTGGGTTTCGATCTGGCGGCGCCGCCGTTGATGAGGTTGTACCTCGTGGATCGCGGCGAGGGCCGGTTGTGGCTGGTGTGGGGCCTGTACCAGGGTTTGTGCGACGGGTGGAGCCTGCCGGTCGTCATGGACGAGGTGACCGCCGTCTACCGGGGCCAGTCCCTGGAGCCCGTGCGGTCCTACCGGGACTTCATCGCGTGGCTGGGCCGGCGTGACCCGGCTGAGTCCGAGGGGTTCTGGCGCGGCTACCTGGGCGGGTTCGCAGCTCCCACGCCACTTCCTGCCGACCGGTTGGCGGGCAGCCACTACGAGCAGGACCGGCGGCGCATGCGGCTGGACGAGACCGTCACCGGCGAGCTGGTCGAGTTGGCCCGCCGCGAGCGCGTGACGTTGTCGACGGTCGTTCAGGCCGCGTGGGCACTGTTGCTGTCGACGTACTCAGGTGACGACGACGTCGTGTTCGGTCTGACCGTGTCGGGCCGCCCGGCCGAACTGGCCGGCGTGGAGTCCGTGGTCGGGTTGTTCATCAACACGCTTCCGGTTCGGACTGTGGTCCCCGCGGAGACCCCGTTCACGTCGTGGCTGCACGAGTTGCAGGACAACCAGGTTGCGCTGCAACGGTTCGAGTACACACCTTTGGTGGATGTGCAGCGCTGGTCTGCCGTTCCCCACGGCCGCGCGTTGTTCGACTCCATCGTGGTGTTCGGCAACTACCCGCAGGAGGAGCTGCCGGAGGACCTGGGCGGCTTGCGGGCCACCGACTCGGTCGAGCAGGGCAACTACCCCCTGACCTTCGCCGTCGACCTGGAGCGCACGCTGCGCGTCGAGGCTGAGTTCTCGACGGCGGCGTTCGACGCGGCCACGGTAGAACGGATTCTCGACCAGCTCGCGGTCGTGCTGACGGCCGTGGCCGAGCGGCCGGACCTGGCGGTGCGCGACGTGCCGTTGCAGCGTCCGGAGCAGGCGGCGGAGCTGGTGGCGCTGGGTGCCACGCCGATGCCTTCCGCCGAACGACCGGTGCCGGACCTGATCGCGGGGTGGGCGTCGTCCGACGTGGCGGTGGTCTGCGGCGACGAGCGGTTGACGTTCGCCGAGCTGGGTGCTCGGGCCGATGCGCTGGCCGTTCGGTTGCGGCGGGCCGGGGTGACGGCCGAGTCGCCGGTCGCCGTGCTGGTGCCGCGCGGGGTCGAGCTGGCAGTCGCGTTCCTGGGCGTGTTGCGCAGCGGTGGCGTGTACGTGCCGATCAACCCAGGGCTGCCTGCTGAGCGGGTGGAGTTCCTGCTGGCTGATGCCGGTGTGGTGGCCGCGGTGACGACGGCGGCCTTGGCCGGTGAGCTGTCGGGTGCGGCCGGCGACGTACTGGTGGCCGACGGAGTGTTGCTGCTGGACGACGTGTCTGTGGTCGCCGGTGAGGTGCCGCTGTCCGAGGCAGTCGGTGAGGTGCTCGCCGCGGCCGATCCGAACGCGTTGGCGTACATCGCGTACACCTCGGGTTCGACCGGGCGGCCGAAGGGTGTGGCGGTGACTCATGCCGCCCTGTCGTCCTACGTGGCCGGTTGGCGTGACGGCCTGGCCGCGTTGGGTGGCCCTGGCACGGTCCTGTCGATGTCCGGCCCGGGTTTCGACGTGTCGATCGGTGACATGACTCGGGCCCTGGCGTTCGGGCAACGTGTGGTGTTCTTGCCGCACGACGAGCACGTGACCGTGGAGTCGCTGCACCGGACGTTGATCGACCACGAGGTCGAGGTCGCGGAGATCGTGCCCGGCATGTTGTTGCGCGATCTGGCGGCACACTGCCGTACCGCCGGCCCTGTGGAGAGCTTGCGGTTGGTGATCTCGGGTACCGACTTGTGGACGCATGAGGCGTTGACTGCCGCGGTGTCCGAGGTGGCGCCGAATGCGGTGGCGGGCAACGTGTTCGGGGTGACCGAGGCGGCGATCGACTCGATCTTCCACCCCGTCGGTGAGGATCATCCGTCGGCGGTGGTGCCGATCGGTACGCCTTTGGCCGGTGCTCGGGCTTTTGTGGTGGACGGGGCGTTGCGGCCGGTGCCGGTTGGCGTGCCGGGTGAGTTGCTGGTCGGTGGTCCGGGTGTGGCTCAGGGGTATGTGGGGCGGCCGGATTTGACCGCGGAACGGTTCGTGCCGGATGTGTTCGGTGCGGCTGGTGGTCGGTTGTACCGCACGGGTGACCGGGCGCGGTGGCGGGCGGACGGGACGATCGAGTTCTTGGGTCGTGTCGATGAGCAGGTGAAGATCCGGGGTTATCGGGTCGAGCCGGGTGAGGTCGAGGTGGTTCTCGGTGATCACCCGGATGTGCGTGATGTCGTTGTGGTGGCGCGGGATGGCGGTCCGCACGGTGGCAAGCGGCTCGTCGCCTACGTAGTGGGCGAGTTCAGCGCGAAGGTGTTGCGGGACTGGTTGCGCTCGCGGGTGCCGGACTACCTCGTTCCGTCGGTGTTCGTGGCACTGGAACGGCTGCCGCTCACCCCGAACGGCAAGGTCGACCGCCGGGGTCTGCCCGACCCCGAGCCCGAGGTGATCATCGGCGCGTACGTCGCGCCCCGGACCGTGGCGGAGGAGACCCTCGCCGCGGTGTGGAGTGGTGTGCTGGGCGTTGACCGTGTTGGTGTGCACGACAACTTCTTCGAGCTGGGTGGCGATTCGATCCTGAGCCTCCAGATCGTGGCTCGGGCTCGTGCCGCTGGACTCGGCATCGACGTGGCGGACGTGTTCGCCCACCAGACCATCGCCGAGCTCGCGCTCGCCGTGCGCGACACCCATGCGGTCTCGGTGGCGGAGCAGGGCGTGGTGACGGGACCTGTTCCGCTGACGCCGATTCAGCGATGGTTCCTGGCGCAGGACATTCGGGACCGCGACCACTGGAACTGGTCGGGGATGTTCGAGTTGGCGCCCGGCGCCGATCCTGATCGCTTGAGCCTGGCGCTCGATGCTGTGGTGGCGCATCACGATGCGCTGCGGATTCGGTTCGACTTGGACGGGCAGTACAACGCGCCGGTCGAGGGCGGTGGTTTCCTGCGCGTTGTCGAGGCGGCGGATGTCGTTGCGGAGATGACGGCGGCGCAGAAGTCGTTGCGGCTGGCGGACGGTCCGCTCCTGGCGGCGGTGTTCTTCGATCGTGGCTCTGAGCCTGCGTGGCTGGGTTTGACCGTGCATCACCTGGTGATGGACGGCGTGTCGTGGAACGTGTTGCTGGAAGACCTCGACACCGTCTACCAAGGCGGGCAGCTCGGGCCGAAGACGACCTCGTTCAAGGCGTGGGCCGAGCAGCTCCAGACCCTCGACGCCGAGGACGAGCGCGACCACTGGACCGCTGTCACCGCGGACGTCACGGCCGTGCCGGTGGACGGCAACGGTCCGAACACCGAGGAGTCCGGTGCGGTCGTGCAGTCGTGGCTCGACGCCGAGACGACGACGGCGTTGCTCGGTGAGGCGCACAGGGCGTACCGGACGCAGGGTCATGACCTGCTGCTGACCGCACTCGCCCAGGCGCTGGGCGAGTGGGCCGGCAGCGAGCACGTGACCGTGGACTTGGAGAGCCATGGTCGTGAGGGTGCGGATCTGTCGCGGACGGTCGGGTGGTTCACGTCGATCTTCCCGGTGCGGTTGAGCGGTCACGCTGATCCGGGTTCGGCGATCAAGGCGGTGAAGGAGCAGCTGCGGTCGGTGCCGCGCCTCGGGATCGGCTACGGGGTCCTGCAGGTCGAAGCACCGTCCCGGCCGGTGTTGTTCAACTACCTGGGTGCGTTCGACGCGGTCGGCTCGCACGGGCTGATCCGCCGTGAGCTTCCCGCGGAACTGGCGGGGCCGAGCGAGGGTGGCGGCGGGACTCGCTCGCACCTGTTGCAACTCGAGGTGCAGCAGAGTGCTGACGGGCGGTTGTCGATCGAGTGGTTCCACTCCACGAACGTGCACGACAGCGCGACTGTTGAACGGGTTGCGGCGCGGTATGTGGAGGCGTTGCGTGAGTTGGTCGTGCATTGCCGGACGGCTGGTGGGTTCACGCCGTCGGACTTCCCTCTGGCGACGCTGAGCCAGGGTGAGGTTGACGGGCTCGCGGAGCGTTACCCGTTGGTGGACGTGTACCGGTTGGCGCCGGTGCAGTCGGGGATGTTGTTCGGTGTCGTGGGTTCGCCGGTCGACGGGCTCTACTGGGCGCAGGGTGTCTACGACCTGGCCGGCCCGATCGACGTGGACAGGCTGGCGGCGGCGTGGCGTCAGGTGATCACACGGCACGCGTCCCTGCGCAGCGGGTTCGTGTGGGAGGGCGTGACCGAGCCGGTGCAGGTCGTGCTCTCCGATGTCGACGTGCAACTTGAACAGCGGGACTGGTCTCAGCTCGACGACGGTGCCCAGCAGGCTCGGCTGCAGGAGCTGCTGGATTCCGACCGGGCGCTGGGCTTCGATCTGGCGGCGCCGCCGTTGATGCGGTTGTACCTGGTCGACCGCGGAGACGGGCGCAACTGGCTGGTTTGGGCGCTGTACCAGGGTTTGTGCGACGGGTGGAGTCTGCCTGTCGTCATGGACGAGGTGTCGGCCGCCTACCAACGGCATTCCCTGCCGCCCGTGCGTCCGTACCGCGACTTCATCGCGTGGCTTGGTCAGCGCGATCCCGCTGACACCGAAGGTTTTTGGCGCGAGTATCTCGCCGGGTTCGAGGCGCCTACGGCGTTGCCGGTGGATCGGTTGGCGGCGAGCCATTACGACCAGGATCGGCGGCGTACTCAGCTGAGTGAGGACGTCACCGCTGGGTTGGTGGAGTTGGCGCGGCGTGAGCGTGTGACGTTGTCGACGGTGGTGCAGGCGGCGTGGGCGAAGGTCCTGTCGGCGTCGTCGGGTGAGGACGACGTCGTGTTCGGCCTGACGGTGTCGGGTCGGCCGGCTGAGTTGGCCGGCGTGGAGTCGATGGTCGGGTTGTTCATCAACACGCTGCCCGTGCGGGCGGCGGTACCGGTCGAGACGCCGTTCGCCGCGTGGTTGCGTGATCTGCGGGACGATCAGGTTGCGGTACAACGGTTCGAGTACACGCCGTTGGTGGATGTGCAGCGGTGGTCGTCCGTTCCGCACGGTCGGGCGTTGTTCGACAGCATCGTGGTGTTCGGCAACTTCCCGCAGGAGGAGTTGCCGGAAGACCTGGGCGGGGTGCAGGCCGTCGAGTCCGTCGAGCAGGGCAACTACCCGCTCACCTTCGCGGTCGACCTGGAGACCACGCTCAAGATCGAGGCGGAGTTCTCGACCGCCGCGTTCGACGCGATGACGGTCGAGCGGATTCTCGATCAGCTCGTGGTGGTGCTGACCGCGGTCGCCGAGCGACCTGGTCTCGCGGTCGGTGACGTGCCCTTGCAGCGGCCCGAGCAGGCCGCGGAGCTGGTGACGTGGGGGAGGACGCCGGAACCCGCCGCCGAACAGCCTGTTCCCGAACTGGTCGACAGCTGGGCGCACGCCACCCCGGACACCGTGGCGGCGGTGTGCGGCTCGGACAGCCTCACGTTCGCCCAGTTGGGCGCTCGGGCCGACGCGCTGGCGGCACGACTCCAGCAGGCCGGTGTGACGGTGGAGTCGCCGGTGGCGGTGCTGGTGCCGCGCGGGGTCGAGTTGGCGGTGGCGTTCCTGGGTGTGTTGCGCAGCGGTGGCGTGTACGTGCCGATCAACCCCGGCCTGCCCGCCGAGCGTGTGGCGTTCCTGCTGGCCGATGCCGGTGCGGTCGCCGTGGTCACGACGTCGGCTCTGGCGGGTGAGCTGGCCGGGTTCGACGGCGAGGTGGTGGTGCTGGACGACGTCACCGCGACCGGCGCCCGCCCCGCCCGCCCCGTCAGCCGCGAAGCGTTGGCGTACATCGCTTACACGTCGGGCTCGACCGGGCGGCCGAAGGGCGTGGCGGTGACCCATGCCGCGCTGTCGTCCTACGTGGCGGGGTGGCGTGACGGGCTGCGCGCGTTGGGCGGTCCGGGCACCGTGTTGTCGATGTCCGGTCCCGGTTTCGACGTGTCGATCGGTGACATGACTCGGGCTCTGGCGTTCGGGCAACGTGTGGTGTTCTTGCCGCACGACGAGCACGTGACCGTGGAGTCGCTGCACAAGACCTTGGTGGACAACGAGGTCGAGGTCGCGGAGATCGTGCCGGGCATGCTCCTGCGTGACTTGGCGGCGTACTGCCGTACCGCCGGTCCCGTGGAGAGCTTGCGGTTGGTGATCTCGGGTACGGACCTGTGGACGCATGAGGCGTTGACCGCGGCGGTGGCGGAGGTGGCGCCGAATGCGTTGGCGGGCAACGTGTTCGGAGTGACCGAGGCGGCGATCGACTCGATCTTCCACGCCGTCTCCGACGACCACCCCGCGGCGGTGGTGCCGGTCGGTACTCCTTTGGCCGGTGCGCAGGCTTTTGTGGTGGACGGGTCACTGCGTCCGGTGCCGGTGGGTGTGCCGGGTGAGTTGCTGGTCGGCGGTGCCGGGGTGGCCCAGGGATATGTGGGCCGGCCGGACCTGACCGCCGAGCGGTTCGTCCCCGACGTGTTCTCCGGCTCAGGTCGGCGTCTTTATCGCACTGGTGACCGTGCTCGCTGGCGTGCGGACGGGACGATCGAGTTCCTGGGTCGCGTCGACGAGCAGGTCAAGATCCGTGGTTACCGCGTCGAACCCGGTGAGGTCGAGGTCGTTCTCGGCGATCACCCCGACGTGCGCGATGTCGTTGTGGTGGCGCGGGATGGTGGACCACACGGCGGTAAGCGCCTGGTCGCATACGTGGTAGGCGAGTTCAGCGCGAAGGTCGTCCGGTCGTGGCTGCGCGAACGCGTGCCGGACTACCTGGTGCCGTCGGTGTTCGTGGCCATTGATCGGTTGCCGCTCACTCCGAACGGCAAGGTCGATCGACGAGGTCTGCCCGACCCGGAGGCTGAGGTCGGTGAGGCGTACGTCGCGCCGCGCACCGCGGTCGAGGAGGTGCTGGCCGCGGTGTGGGGCGACGTGCTGGGTGCTGAGCGCGTTGGTGTGCACGACAACTTCTTCGAGCTGGGTGGCGATTCGATCCTGAGCCTGCAGATCGTGGCGCGCGTGCGCGCCGCCGGTCTGGGTATCGGGGTGGCGGACGTGTTCGCCCACCAGACGATCGCCGAACTTGCTCTCGCTGCTCCTGACCTCCCTGTGGTGTCGGTGGCGGAGCAGGGTGTGGTGACCGGTCCGGTGCCGTTGACGCCGATTCAGCGGTGGTTCCTGGCGCAGGACTTGCCGAACCGGGATCACTGGAACTGGTCGGGTGTGTTCGAGTTGGCGCCCGGCATCGATCCGGACCGCTTGAGCCTGGCGCTCGATGTTGTGGTGGCGCATCACGATGCGCTGCGGATTCGGTTCGACTTGGACGGGCAGTACAACGCGCCGGTCGAGGGCGGTGGTTTCCTGCGCGTTGTCGAGACGGCGGATGTCGTTGCGGAGATGACGGCGGCGCAGAAGTCGTTGCGGTTGGCTGATGGTCCGCTCCTGGCGGCTGTCTTCTTCGACCGCGGTTCTGAGCCTGCGTGGCTGGGTTTGACCGTGCATCACCTGGTGATGGACGGGGTTTCGTGGAACGTTTTGTTGGAGGACCTCGACGTCGTCTATCACGGCGGGGGGCTCGGCCCGAAGACGACGTCGTTCCAGCAGTGGGCGCGGCAGTTGCAGGATGATGACGCGAGCGGTGAACGTGAGCATTGGGCTGCGGTGACCGCGGATGTGGTCGTACTGCCGGCTGATGGCGATGGCCCGAACACGGATGCATCCGAAGCGATCGTGCAGTCGTGGCTCGACGCCGAGACGACCGCGACCTTGCTCGGCGACGCGCACAGGGCGTACCGGACGCAGGGACATGACCTGCTGCTGACCGCTCTTGCTCGGACGCTCGGAGAGTGGGCGGGCACTGAGCACGTGACCGTGGACTTGGAGAGCCATGGTCGTGAGGGTGCGGATCTGTCGCGGACGGTCGGGTGGTTCACATCGATCTTCCCGGTGCGGTTGAGCGGTCACACTGATCCGGGTTCGGCGATCAAGGCGGTGAAGGAAGAGCTGCGCGCGGTTCCACGTCGTGGTGTGGGCTACGGCGTGTTGCGGTGGTTGCGGGGCGAGTTCGCCGAGGCACCGGATCGGCCGGTGCTGTTCAACTACCTCGGTGCGTACGACGGCGTCGACTCGGGTGGGTTGATCCGTGGTGAGTTGGACAGCGAGCTCGCCGGCCCGAGCGAGGGCGGCGGCGGGACTCGCTCGCACCTGTTGCAACTCGAGGTGCAGCAGACCGCTGACGGGCGGTTGTCGATCGAGTGGTTCCACTCCACGAACGTGCACGACACCGCGACTGTCGAGCGGGTTGCGGCGCGGTATGTGGAGGCGTTGCGGGAGCTGGTCGTGCATTGCCGGACGGCTCGTGGGTTCACGCCGTCGGACTTCCCGTTGGCGTCGTTGACACAGCACGAGATCGACCGGCTCGCGGAGCGCTATCCGCTGGTGGACGTGTATCGGTTGGCGCCGGTGCAGTCGGGCATGTTGTTCGGGGTCGTGGGTTCGCCGGTCGACGGCCTGTATTGGGGCCAGAGCGTCTACGAGCTGGCGGGCCCGGTCGACGTGGAGCGGTTCGCGGCGGCGTGGCGTCAGGTGATCACACGGCACGCGTCCCTGCGCAGCGGATTCGTGTGGGAGGGCGTGACCGAGCCGGTGCAGGTCGTGCTCTCCGATGTCGACGTGCAGCTTGAGCAGCGGGACTGGTCGCAGCTCGACGACGGTGCCCAGCAGGTGCGGCTGCGGGAGCTGCTGGATTCCGACCGGGCGCTGGGCTTCGATCTGGCGTCGCCGCCGTTGATGAGGTTGTTCCTGGTGGATCGCGGCGAGGGCCGGCTTTGGCTGGTGTGGGGGCTGTACCAGGGTTTGTGCGACGGGTGGAGTCTGCCCGTCGTCATGGACGAGGTGACCGCCGCCTATCAGGGCAACGCTCTCGAACCCACGCGCCCCTACCGGGACTTCATCGCGTGGCTGGACGGTCGTGACCCGGCCGAGCCGGAAGGCTTCTGGCGCGAGTATCTCGCCGGGTTCGAGGCGCCTACGGCGTTGCCGGTGGATCGGTTGGCGGCGAGCCACTACGACCAGGATCGGCGGCGTACTCAGCTGAGTGAGGACGTCACCACCGGGTTGGTGGAGTTGGCGCGGCGTGAGCGTGTGACGTTGTCGACGGTGGTGCAGGCGGCGTGGGCGAAGGTCCTGTCGGCGTCGTCGGCTGAGGACGACATCGTGTTCGGCCTGACCGTTTCGGGTCGTCCGGCCGAGTTGGCCGGCGTGGAGTCGATGGTCGGCTTGTTCATCAACACCTTGCCGATCCGTGCCGTGGTGCCCGCGGACGTGCCGTTCACGTCTTGGTTGCACGATCTGCGGGACAATCAGGTTGCGGTACAACGGTTCGAGTACACGCCGTTGGTGGATGTGCAGCGGTGGTCGTCCGTTCCGCACGGTCGGGCGTTGTTCGACAGCATCGTGGTGTTCGGCAACTTCCCGCAGGAGGAGTTGCCGGAAGACCTGGGCGGGGTGCAGGCCGTCGAGTCCGTCGAGCAGGGCAACTACCCGCTCACCTTCGCGGTCGACCTGGAGACCACGCTCAAGATCGAGGCGGAGTTTTCCACGGCCGCGTTCGACGCGGTCACCGTCGAGCGGATCCTCGACCAGCTGACGGTGGTGCTCGCCGCGGTGGCCGAGCGGCCGGACCTGCGGGTCGACGACATCCCGTTGCAGCGCCCGGAACAGGCCGCGCGGATCGTCGAGCGGGGCACCACGGCCTCGCCCGCGGCCGAGCGGCCGGTGCCGGAGCTGATCGACGGGTGGGCGCGGACTTCCGCCGGAGTCGCGGTGATCTGCGGCGATGACCGGCTCTCGTTCGCCGAGCTGGGTGCCCGGGCTGACGCGCTGGCCGTTCGGCTTCGGCGGGCCGGGGTGACGGCAGAGGCGCCGGTGGCGGTGCTGGTGCCGCGCGGGGTGGAGTTGGCGGTGGCGTTCCAGGGTGTGTTGCGCTCCGGTGGCGGCTACGTGCCGATCAATCCTGGGCTTCCTGCGGAACGTGTCGCGTTCCTGCTGGCTGATGCCGGTGTGGTGGCTGCGGTTGCGACGGAGGCCTTGGCCGGCGAGTTGGCCGGGTTCACCGGGGAAGTGTTGCTGCTGGACGACTCCGTGGTCTCCGGTGAGGTGCTCGCCCCGGCCGATCCGAACGCGTTGGCGTACATCGCCTACACCTCCGGCTCAACCGGCCGCCCCAAGGGAGTGGCCGTGACCCACGCCGCCCTGTCGTCCTACGTGGCCGGTTGGCGCGATGGCCTGGCCGCGTTGGGTGGCCCCGGCCCGGTGCTGTCGATGTCGGGTCCCGGTTTCGACGTGTCGATCGGTGACATGACGCGGGCGTTGGCGTTCGGGCAGACCGTGGTGTTCCTGCCGCACGACGAACACGTCTCCGTCGAGTCGCTGCACCGCACCCTGTCCGCGCACGACGTGGCGATCGCCGAGATCGTGCCGGGCATGCTCCTGCGCGACCTGGCGGCGCACTGCCGCACCGCAGGACCGGTGGAGAGTCTGCGCCTGGTGATCTCCGGCACCGACCTGTGGACCCACGATGCCCTCACCACCGCGGTTGCCGAGGTGGCGCCGAACGCGTTGCCGGGCAACGTGTTCGGGGTGACCGAGGCGGCGATCGACTCGATCTTCCACGAGGTCACCGACGACCATCCCGCGGCCGTGGTGCCCATCGGCACACCGCTCGCGGGTGCGCGGGCGTTCGTGGTGGACGGGTCGTTGCGGCCGGTGCCGGTCGGTGTGCCGGGTGAGCTGCTGGTCGGTGGTGCCGGTGTGGCCCAGGGTTACGTGGGTCGGCCGGATCTCACGGCCGAGCGGTTCGTGCCGGACGTGTTCGGCGCGGCCGGCAGCCGCCTGTACCGCACGGGCGACCGCGCGCGGTGGCGGGCGGACGGGACCATCGAGTTCCTGGGCCGGGTGGACGAGCAGGTGAAGATCCGCGGTTACCGGGTCGAGCCGGGTGAGGTCGAGGTGGTCCTCGGTGATCACCCGGATGTGCGTGATGTCGTTGTGGTGGCGCGGGATGGTGGTCCACACGGTGGCAAGAGACTCGTCGCGTACGTAGTCGGCGAGTTCAGTGCGAAGGTGTTGCGGGACTGGTTGCGCGAGCGCGTGCCGGACTACTTGGTGCCGTCGGTGTTCGTTGCGCTGGAACGACTTCCGCTGACGCCGAACGGCAAGGTCGACCGTCGAGGACTGCCCGACCCGGCGCCCGAGACGGCCGTCAAGACGTATGTCGCGCCACGGACCGCTGTCGAGGAGACGCTGGCCGCGGTGTGGAGCGGTGTGCTCGGCGTCGAACGCGTTGGTGTGCACGACAACTTCTTCGAGCTGGGCGGCGACTCGATCCTGAGCCTGCAGATCGTGGCACGGGCCCGCGCGGCCGGCCTCGGCATCGACGTGGCCGATGTGTTCGCCCACCAGACCGTTGCCGAGCTGGCGGGAGCCGTCCGCGACACCCCGCCGGCAACCCTGGCTGAACAGGGTGTGGTGACCGGACCTGTTCCGCTGACGCCGATTCAGCGGTGGTTCCTGGCCCAGGACATCCCGGACCGCGACCACTGGAACTGGTCGGGTGTGTTCGAGCTGGCACCCGGCACCGATCCGGACCGCTTGAGCTTGGCACTCGATGCTGTGGTGGCGCACCACGACGCACTGAGGATCCGGCTCGACGCCAACGGTCAGTACCACGTGCCGATCAAGAGCGGCGGGTTCCTGCGGGTCGCCGAAGGCGCGGACGTCGTCGCGGAGATGACGGCGGCGCAGAAGTCGTTGCGGCTGAACGTTGGTCCGCTTCTGGCGGCCGTCTACTTCGACCGCGGCGATCAGCCAGCGTGGCTGGGCCTCACCGTGCATCACCTGGTGATGGACGGGGTGTCGTGGAACGTGTTGCTGGAGGACCTCGACACCGTCTACCACGGCGGGGAGCTCGGGCCGAAGACGACGTCGTTCCAGCAGTGGGCGCGGCAGCTGCAGCACGACGACGCGAGCGGCGAGCGTGAGCACTGGGTCGCGGCGACCGCGGACGTGGTCGCGCTTCCGGCTGACGGCGACGGGCCGAACACCGACGCGTCCGAGGCGATCGTCCAGGAGTGGCTGGACGCCGAGACGACGGCGGCGCTGCTCGGTGAGGCGCACCAGGCGTATCGGACGAAGGGCAACGATCTGTTGCTGGCGGCGCTGGCCTGGGCGTTGGGGGAGTGGGCGGGCAGCGATCACGTCACGATCGACCTGGAGAGCCACGGCCGTGAGGGTGCGGACCTGTCGCGCACGGTCGGGTGGTTCACGTCGATCTTCCCGGTCCGCCTGACCAGTCGGCGTGACCCGGCGGCGGCCGTCAAGGCGGTGAAGGAAGAACTTCGCGCGGTGCCACGGCGCGGCGTCGGCTACGGCGTGCTGCGGTGGTTGCGGGGAGAGCTGGCAGGCGTGCCGGATCGGCCGGTGCTGTTCAACTACCTGGGTGCGCACGACGGAGCGGACTCGGGCGGGCTGATCCGGCGCGAGCTGAACGCCGACCTGGCGGGGCCCAGCGAGGGAGAAGGCGGGACGCGGTCGCACTTGGTGCAGATCGAGGTGCAGCAGACCGACGACGGCCGGTTGTCGATCGAGTGGTTCCACTCCACCAACGTCCACGACACCGCGACCGTCCAACGGGTGGCGAAACGCTACGTCGAGGCGTTGCGTGAGCTGGTCGTGCACTGCCGGACTGCCGGTGGGTTCACGCCCTCGGACTTCCCGTTGGCGTCGCTCTCGCAGGACGAGGTCGACGGGCTCGCGGAGCGCTATCCGCTGGTGGACGTGTACCGGTTGGCGCCGGTGCAGTCAGGCATGTTGTTCGGCGTCGTGGGTTCGCCGGTCGACGGCCTGTACTGGGGCCAGGGTGTCTACGAACTGGCCGGTCCGATCGACGCCGGACGGTTGGCGGGTGCCTGGCGTCAGGTGATCAACAGGCATCCCGCGTTGCGGAGCGGGTTCGTGTGGGAGGGCGTCAGCGAACCCGTGCAGATCGTGCCGGCCGACGTCGAGATGCCGCTGACGACCCACGACTGGTCGGATCTCGACGAGGCGGCGCAACAGTTGCGGCTCCAGGAGTTGCTCGCGGACGACCGCGCTCTCGGCTTCGACCTCGCCCGGCCGCCCCTGACCCGCGTCCACCTCGTCGATCGCGGCAACGGGCGGAACTGGCTCGTCTGGGGCCTGTACCAGGGTTTGTGCGACGGGTGGAGCCTGCCCGTGGTGATGGACGAGGTGTCGGTCGCCTACCAGGGCCAGCCGCTGCCGCACGCCCGCCCGTACCGCGACTACATCTCGTGGCTCGGCCGGCGCGATCCCGCTGACACCGAGGGATTCTGGCGCATGTACCTCGACGGGTTCGAGGCACCCACGGCGTTGCCGGTGGACCGTCTCGCCGCGAGCCACCACGACCAGGACCGGCGGCGCACGCACCTCGACGAGGACGTCACCACCCGGCTCGTCGAGCTGGCGCGGCGCGAACGCGTCACCTTGTCGACGGTCGTGCAGGCCGCGTGGGCCAAGGTGTTGTCGGCGTCGTCGGGTGAGGACGACGTGGTGTTCGGCCTGACCGTCTCGGGTCGTCCGGCCGACCTGGCCGGGGTGGAGTCGATGGTCGGCTTGTTCATCAACACGCTGCCGGTGAGGGCCGTGATCCCCGGCAGGACGTCGTTCGCCGCGTGGTTGCACGAGCTGCGGGACAACCAGGTCGCGTTGCAACGGTTCGAGTTCACGCCGCTGGTCGACGTGCAGCGGTGGTCGGCGGTGCCGCACGGGCGCGGCCTGTTCGACAGCATCGTCGTGTTCGGCAACTACCCGCAGGAGGAGGCACCCGGCGACGCCGGCGAGGAGTGGGCCGACGCCGTCGAGTCCGTCGAGCAGGGCAACTACCCGCTCACGTTCGCGGTCGACCTCGAAGCCACGCTCAAGATCGAGGCCGAGTTCTCCACGGCGGCGTTCGACGCGACCACGGTCGAACGCGTCCTGGACCAGCTCGTCGTCGTCCTCACCGCCGTCGCGCACGAGCCGGAGCTCGCGGTCGCCGACCTGCCGTTGCAACGGCCTGAACAGGCCGCACGGCTCGTCGAGCAGGGCGAGACGCCGGCGCCCGCGGCCGAACTGCCGGTGCCCGAGCTGATCCACGGCTGGGCGCACACCGACGCGATCGCCGCGAGGTGTGGCGACGAGCGCCTGACGTTCGCCGAGCTCGACGCCCGGTCGGCGGGGTTGGCGGCACGGCTGCGGCACGCCGGGGTGACGGTGGAGTCGCCGGTCGCAGTGCTGGTGCCGCGCGGGATCGACCTCGCGATCGCCTTCCAGGGCGTGCTGCGCAGCGGTGGCGTGTACGTGCCGATCAACCCGGGCCTGCCGGCCGAACGTCTCGCGTTCCTGCTGGCCGACGCCGGCGCGGTCGCCGCGGTCACGACGGTCGAGCTCGCCCGCGAGCTGGCCGGGTTCACCGGCGAAGTGCTCGTGCTCGACGACACGGTCCGCGACGACCTTCCGGTGAGGGTTGACCCGAACTCGTTGGCGTACATCGCTTACACGTCGGGATCGACCGGCAGGCCCAAGGGCGTGGCAGTGACGCACGGCGCGCTGTCCTCGTACGTCGCGGGATGGCGGGCCGGGCTCGCCGACGTGGGTGGTCCCGGCGCGGTGTTGTCGATGTCCGGCCCGGGTTTCGACGTGTCGATCGGCGACATGACCCGTGCGTTGGCGTTCGGCCAGAGTGTGGTGTTCCTGCCGCACGACGAGCACGTGTCCGTGGAGTCGTTGCACAGCGCGCTGTCCGGTGACGGTGTGGCGATCGCCGAGATCGTGCCGGGCATGCTCCTGCGCGACCTGGCGGCGCACTGCCGCACCGCCGGTCCCGTGGAGAGCCTGCGCCTGGTGATCTCCGGCACCGACCTGTGGACCCACGACGCCCTCACCACCGCGGTCGCCGAAGTGGCGCCGAACGCGGTGCCGGGCAACGTGTTCGGCGTGACCGAGGCGGCCATCGACTCGATCCTCCACAAGGTCGCCGACGACCACCCCCAAGCCGTCGTGCCCATCGGCACGCCGCTCGCCGGTGCCCGCGCCGTGATCGTGGACGACGCCATGCGCCCCGCACCCGTCGGTGTTGCGGGCGAGCTGCTCGTCGGTGGTCCTGGCGTGGCACGTGGTTACGTGCACAGGCCTGACCTGACCGCGGAACGGTTCGTGCCGGACGTGTTCGGTGCGTCTGGCGGCCGCTTGTACCGCACGGGCGACCGCGCCCGGTGGCGGGCGGACGGCACGATCGAGTTCCTGGGCCGGGTCGACGAGCAGGTCAAGATCCGCGGCCACCGCGTCGAACCCGGTGAGGTCGAGGTCGTCATCGGCGATCACCCCGACGTGCGCGAGGTCGTCGTGGTGGCGGCGGACGGCGGCCCGCACGGTGGAAAGCGACTCGTCGCGTACGTGGTGGGCGAGTTCAGCGCGAAGGACCTGCGGTCGTGGCTGCGCGAGCGCGTGCCGGACCACCTCGTGCCGTCGGTCTTCGTGGCGCTGGAACGCCTGCCGCTCACGCCGAACGGCAAGGTCGACCGGAGGAACCTGCCGGACCCCGAGCCCGGGACGGCCGAGGTCTTCGAAGCGCCACGAACGTCCGTCGAGGACACGCTGGCGGCCGTGTGGTCGCAGGTGCTGGGCCTCGAACGTGTTGGTGTGCACGACAACTTCTTCGAGCTGGGCGGCGACTCGATCCTGAGCCTGCAGATCGTCGCCAGGGCCAGGGCCGCCGGGCTGGGTGTGGACGTGGCGGACGTGTTCGCCCACCAGACCATCGCCGAGCTCGCTCCCGTCGTGCGCGACACCCCCACGGCCGTGCTGGCCGAACAAGGTGTCGTCACCGGCCCCGTCCCGCTCACGCCGATCCAGCACTGGTTCGTCGAGCAGGACGTCCCCGGCCGCGACCACTGGAACTGGTCGGGCGTGTTCGAGCTGGCGCAGGGCACCGACCCCGCCAGGCTCGCGCGGGCACTCGACGCGGTCGTCGCCCACCACGACGCCCTGCGCATCAGGTTCCGCCAGGACGGCGACACCTGGGTGCAGGACAACGACGGTGAGCGGACGCCGGCCCTGCGCGTCCTCACCGCTCAGGACGACGACGAGGTCGTCGCGCGGATGACCGAGGCGCAGATGTCGTTGCGCCTGGCGGACGGTCCGCTCCTCGCCGCGCTCTACTTCGACCGCGGGACCGCACCGGCCTGGCTGGGACTCACCGCGCACCACCTCGTCATGGACGGCGTGGCGTGGAACGTCCTCCTGGAGGACCTCGACACCGCCTACCGGGCAGGACCGGAGGCGTTGGGGCCGAAGACGACCTCGTTCCGGCAGTGGGCCGAGGTGCTGCACAACGACGACCCCGATGCCGAGCGCGATCACTGGGCCGCGCAGGTCGAACGGGTCACCGCGTTGCCCGTCGACGGCCACGGCGCCAACACGGAGGCGTCGGCCGACACCGTCCGCACCTGGCTCGACGCGAAGTCGACCGAGGTGCTGCTGGGTGAGGCCCACCAGGCCTATCGCACCCAGATCAACGACCTCCTGCTGGCCGCCCTGCTCAGAACCCTGGGCGAGTGGGCCGGCAGCGGGGACGTCACGATCGACCTCGAGAGCCACGGCCGTGAGGCGATCGGCGACGGTGTGGACCTGTCCCGCACCGTCGGGTGGTTCACGTCCATTTTCCCGGTCCGCCTGCGTCACGATCGCCTCGACGACAGCGGCGAGCTGATCAAAGCGGTCAAGGAACAGTTGCGGGCCGTACCGCGCAGGGGCGTCGGATACGGGATTCTCCGCTACCTGGTACGTGACGCACGTTTGGTCGACGCACCCGAACGGCCCGTTTTGTTCAACTATCTGGGTGCCTTCGACGCCGTGGGCGACGACGCGGTCGGGTTGATCCGGCGAGAACTGTCGGCAGATCTGTGCGGTCCGACGGAGAACGAACAGGGGACGAGATCGCACCTGCTGCAGATCGAGGCCGAGCAGACCTCGGACGGACGCCTGCTCGTCGAGTGGTACTTCGGCATCGGAGTGCACCGGCGGACGACGGTCGAACGGCTCGCGACTCGGTACGTCGACGTGCTGCGCGAGCTGGTCGAACACTGCCAGTCGGGAGCCCGCGGGGTGACCCCGTCCGACTTCCCGCTGGCGGGTGTCGACCAGGCCGGCCTCGCCGCCGTGCTCAGGCAGATGGGCGGGTGATCGGGCCGGACCGAGGCACCGAGAAACAGCGGGCATTCAGGGCACTGGCGTTTCCGCAACTGGGGCAGTGAATTGCACGGCGCCGGCAGGCTTTATTTTGGCGCGCCGTTTTCGTGAGGCGATGGCCGTTGTGAATGATCTGTATTCGAATATTCTATGCGTGGTGATAATTCCTTGCTCTGTAAATGACCGCTGTGTAAAACGGTTGTTAGGAAGAGGGATTGGGGCGGGGACCCTTGATTGAAGACATGTATCCGTTGGCACCTGTTCAACAGGGCATGCTTTTCCACGTCCTGGAGGCGCAGTCGGACGGGGGCGTCTACTGGGCGCAGGGCCTCTACGAATTCGACGGGGTGCTCGACCTCGACGCCATGAGGCGTGCCTGGGAGCTGGTGATCGCCCGCCACGCGGTGCTGCGCACCGGCTTCGTGTGGGAGGGCGTGCCCGAACCGCTGCAGGTCGTGATGAGCGACGTCCGGGTGCCGTTCGAGGTGCACGACTGGACGGCCGTCACCGACCAGCAGGCCGCGCTGGAGGAGCTGCTCGCCCGCGACCGCGCCCAGGGTTTCGACCTCACCAAACCCCCGCTCATGCGCGTGCACGTCATCAACGACGGCACCAGCCATCACCGGATGGTGTGGGCCCTCTACTCCGGACTGTGCGACGGCTGGAGCGTGCCCGTCGTCCTGGAGGAGGTCGGTGCCGCCTACGACGCCCTGTGCCGCGGCAGGAAGCCCGTCCTCGAACCGGTGCGGCCCTACCGCGACTTCATCGCCTGGCTGGGCAAGCGCGACCGTGCGGAGGCCGAGGCGTTCTGGCGGAACTACCTGGCCGGGTTCGACGTCCCGACGGCGTTGCCCGTCGACCGGTCGGTGCGCGACCACTGGGCTCAGGGCCGCCGCCGCGTCGAGCTGCCCCTGGACCTGACCGCCGGGATCATGGACCTCGCCCGGCGCAGGCGCGTCACGCCCTCCACGGTGATCCAGGCGGCGTGGGCGCTCCTGCTCGCCGCCTACTCGGGTGACGACGAGGTCGTCTACGGCCTCACCGTGTCCGGCCGCCCCGCCGACCTGCCCGGCGTCGAGTCGATGGTGGGCGTGTTCATCAACACCCTGCCGGTGCGCGTGCGGGTGTCGTGGGAGCGCACGTTCGCCGACTGGCTCGGCGAGCTCCAGGAGAACCAGGTCGCGGTGCAGCGCTACGAGTTCACCGCGCTGACGGACATCAAGCGGTGGTCGGAGCTGCCGCGGGGCAGCGGTGTCTTCGACAGCATCGTGGTGTTCGGCAACTACCCGCAGGCGCTGTTGGCCGAGGAGGAAGAGGAGGGCGACGAGGACCGCTTCGGCGCGCTCGACTCCATCGAGCAGGTCAACTACCCGATCGCGTTCGCAATCGACCTGGAGGACACGCTCAAGATCGAGGCTGAGTTCTCGGTGGGCGCGTTCGACGAGGCCACCGTCGACCGGCTGCTCGACCAGGTGCAGGCGGTGCTGGGCAGCGCGGTGGCACAGCCCGACCGGCTGGTGCGCGAGGTGACGCCGGAGCCCGTGACCGGGTGGGGCGTGGGGCCTGTGGTGGAGGAGCCGTTCGTCGGCTTGGCCGAGCGGTTCCGGCTGGCGGTAGGGCGGTTCGGGGATCGGGTGGCGGTCGGTGGTCTGACCTATGCCGAGCTGGGTGAGCGGGTGGCGCGGGTGGCTGCCAGTTTGCGGGCCGCTGGTGTTGGCGAGGAGACGCGGGTCGGGCTGTGGTTCGAACGGTCGGTCGACCTCGTGGTGGCGCTTCTCGGTGTGGTGCAGGCCGGTGGAACGTATGTGCCGCTTGATCCTGCGTTGCCGCACGGCCGGTTGCGTGATGTGCAGGTCGCTGCCGGGGTCGAGCTGGTCGTGTCCCGTGGCGATTACGCCCTCGACGGTCCGCGCGTCCTCGACTTCGTGGATCTGGTCAGCGGACCCGCCGAGTGGCCGGAACTCGTTGCTGTGCCTGGGCGTCTGGTCTACACGATGTTCACCTCGGGCTCGACCGGAGTGCCGAAGGGCGTGGAGGTCACCGAGGAGGGCGTTCTGCGGGTCGTGCTCGATCCTGCCGTCGCCGCTGTGCCCGGTGACGTGGTCGCGCACATGGCGGCGGTGTCGTTCGACGCGTCGACGTGGGAAATCTGGACGGCGTTGCTGAACGGCGCCACGCTCGCGGTGGCGTCCGCGAACCTCGCTGAGCGACTGGACGTTGCCAGGTTCTACGCGTCGCACGGCGTCACCTTGTCGTTCATGACCACCGGTTTGTTCCACCAGCTGGCGGACACCGATCCCGCTGTGTTCGCCGGGCATCGCCTGGTGCTGGCCGGTGGCGAGGCGATGTCGCCGGTGCAGGCCCGCAAGGTGCTGGACGCGAACCCTTCTGTGGCCATCTACAACATGTACGGTCCGACTGAGTCCACTGTGTACGCGTCGTTCCACGACATGCACACCGGACGACTCGGTCCGTCGTCGGTCCCGATCGGCACCGCGTTGCGCGGCTTGCGTTTCTACGTGCTGGACCGCTGGCTCCAGCCGACGCCGGTCGGTGTGCCGGGTGAGCTGTACATCGGTGGCATCGGGTTGGCGCGTGGCTATGCGGGTCGGCCGGATCTTGCCTCGGAACGGTTCGTGCCTGACCCGTCCGTGCCCGGTGCGCGGATGTACCGCACGGGCGACCTGGTGCGGTGGGGTGCGGACGGTGCGGTCGACTTCGTCGGACGCACGGACGACCAGGTCAAGATCCGCGGGTTCCGGGTGGAGCCGGGCGAGGTCGAGCACGTGCTCGCCGGCCACCCGGACGTCGCCAACGCCGCCGTGATCGTCACCGACAAGCGGCTGATCGCCTACGTCGTGAGCACCGCGCAGCCGGCGGACCTCCGCCGGTTCCTCGCCGAGCGGCTGCCCGAGTTCCTGGTGCCGTCGGCGATCGTGCCGCTCGACGAGCTGCCGTTGAACCCCAACGGAAAACTCGACAAGCGCGCGCTGCCTGACCCCGGCGCTCCCGAGACCACGTACGAGCCGCCCAGCACCGACGCGGAACGCACGCTCGCCGCGGTGTGGGAAGAGGTGCTCGGCGTCGAACGTGTTGGTGTGCACGACAACTTCTTCGAGCTGGGCGGCGACTCGATCGTGAGTCTCCAGATCGTGGCGCGGGCCCGTGCCGCCGGACTGGGCCTGGCGATCGCCGACGTGTTCACCCACCAGTCCGTGCACGAGTTGGCCGCGCACGTCAGCACGGCCGCACCTGCGGCGGTCGATCAGGGTGCCGTGAGCGGACCGGTGGCCTTCACGCCCATCCAGCGCTGGTTCCTCCGCGAGGAGCTGCCCGAACGCGACCACTTCAACTGGTCCGGGATGTTCGAGCTGGCACCGGGAACCGATGCGGGCACGATGCGGGCCGCGCTCGGCACCGTCGTCGCCCACCACGACGCCCTGCGGCTGCGTCTGGACGACGGTGCGCAGGAGAACGCGGCGGCCGAGACCGCCGAGCTGGTGACCGTGCTCGACGCCGGCGACCTGGACGGCCAGGCGCTGGACGAGGCCGTCACCGCCGCCATGACCACCGCGCAGACGTCGTTGAGCCTCACGGACGGACCGCTGCTGCGTGCCGTGTACGTCGACCGCGGCGACCGGCCCGCGTGGTTCGGCCTCACCGTGCACCACTACGTCGTGGACGCGGTCTCCTGGAACGTCCTGCTGGAGGACCTCGACACCGCGTACTCCGGTGGTGCGCTCGGCCCGAAGACCACCTCGTACCAGGAGTGGGCGGCCGCGCTGGAGGCGTTCGACCCGTCCGGCGAGCTGCCGTGGTGGCGCGAGGTCGTGCGGACGACCACCGCCGTGCCCACCGACCTCGACGGCCCCAACACCGAGGACTCCACCGAGTCCGTCCGGGTCGCCCTCGACGCGGACCGCACCTCGGCGTTGCTCACCCACGCCCACCGCGCCTACCGCACCCAGGGCCACGAACTGCTGCTCGCCGCACTGCTCCAGGTGCTCGGGCGGTGGACCGGCAGCAGCGCCGCCGCCATCGACCTGGAGAGCCACGGCCGCGAGCCGATCGCCGACGGCATCGACCTCAGCCGGACCGTCGGCTGGTTCACCGCCATCCACCCCGTCGGGCTGCACCACACCGACCTCGGCGACATCGGCGGTGTGATCAAGGCGGTCAAGGAACAGCTGCGCGCCGTGCCGCGCCGCGGTGTCGGCTACACCGTGCTGCGCGAGCGGGACGAGCAGCTCCGCAACGCCCCGGCGCGCCCGGTCGTCTTCAACTACCTCGGCGGTGTGGACGCCGTGGAGGACTCGGACGGCGGCCTGTTCGCCCGTGAGCTCTCCGAGGAGCTGTGCGGCCCGGCCGAGGGAGAGGGCGGACTGCGCTCGCACGTGCTCGGCGTCGAGGTGACCCAGGCCGCCGACGGGACTCTTTCCGTGGAGTGGCAGTACAGCGCGAACCTCCACCGGCGTTCGACGATCGAGCGGCTCGCCGAGGCCTACGTGCGGGCGCTGGCAGATCTCGTGGACCACTGCCGGTCCGGCGCACACGGCCTGACACCGTCCGACGTTCCGCTGGCAGCCCTGGAACAGTCCTCTTTGGACGCTCTGGTCGCACGTGCGCCCGGACTGGTCGACGTCTACCCGTTGTCGCCGTTGCAGCAAGGAATGCTCTTCCACGCCGTCGAGTCACCGGACAGCGGCGTCTACTGGACCCAGGACGTGCGAGAGCTGACCGGTGAGCTGGACGTCGACGCCGTGCGCGCGGCCTGGCAGCTCGTCCTCGACCGGCATCCCGCACTGCGCACCGGCTTCGTGTGGGAGGGCGTGCACGAGCCGCTCGAGGTCGTCTTCGGTGACGTCGACGTGCCGTTCGAGGTGCACGACTGGTCGGCTGTCACCGATGTCGACGCCGCCATCGAGGAACTGCTGGCCCAGGACCGCGCACGCGGCTGCGATCTCTCTTCCGCACCGCTGCTGCGCGTTCACCTGGCTCGCGGACGCGATCGGCACTGGATCCTGCTGGCGTTCCACCACCTCTACGCCGACGGCTGGAGCATCCCGCTGCTGTGGGACGAGGTCACCGCCGCCTACCGGCGCGAGTCCCTGCCTCCCGCACGGCCCTACCGCGACTTCATCGCCTGGCTGAGCCGGCGTGACTCCGTTGAGGCGGAAGCGTTCTGGCGCGAGTACCTCGCCGGGTTCGACTCACCGACGCCGTTGCCGGTGGACCGCGTGGTGCGCGAGCACTGGGCCCAGGGACGGCGTGAGCTGGCATTGCCCCGTGACGTCACGGCGGCACTCGTGTCGCTGGCCCGCGAGCGGCGGGTCACCCTGTCGACGGTCGTGCAGGCGGCGTGGGCGGTGCTGCTGTCGGCCTACTCGGGCGAGGACGACGTCGTGTTCGGCCTCACCGTGTCCGGGCGCCCGGCCGAGCTGCCCGGCGTGGAGTCGATCGTCGGCCTGTTCATCAACACCCTGCCGGTGCGGGTGCGGGTGGCCTGGGAGCGCACGTTCGCCGACTGGCTCGGTGAGCTCCAGGAGAACCAGGTTCTCATGCAGCGCCACGAACACACACCGCTCGCGGAGATTCAGCGCGTCTCCTCAGGTGGCCTGTTCGACAGCATGCTCGTGTTCGGCAACTACCCGCAGGGTGCGATGCCGGAGGAGGGCGAGGAGGACCCGGAGGAGCTGTTCGCCTCGATCGACTCGGTCGAGCAGATGCACTACCCGATGATTCTCGCGGTCGACCTCGAAGCGACGCTGAAGGTCGAGGCGAACTACTCGGCCGGCGCCTTCGATCCGTCCACTGTGGAGCGGTTGCTCGGGCAGCTCGCCGAGGTGCTCACCGCGGTCACCCGCACGCCTTCCGCCGTCGTGCGCGAGGTGACGCCGGAGCCCGTGACCGGGTGGGGTGCGGGGCCTGCGGTGGAGGAGCCGTTCGTCGGCTTGGCCGAGCGGTTCCGGGTTGCGGTGGAGCGGTTCGGGGACCGCGTGGCGGTCGGTGAGCTGACCTACGCCGAACTGGGTGAGCGGGTGGCGCGGGTAGCCGCCGGTCTGCGGGCTGCCGGTGTTGGTGAGGAGACGCGGGTCGGGCTGTGGTTCGAGCGGTCGGTCGACCTGGTCGTCGCGATCCTGAGCGTGGTGCAGGCGGGTGGGACGTATGTGCCGCTTGATCCCGCTTTGCCGCACGGCCGGTTGCGTGATGTGCAGGCCGCGGCCGGGGTCGAGCTGGTCGTCTCCCGTGGTGACTACGCCCTGGAAGCACCGCACGTCGATCTCGCGGAGTTGCTCACGTCGGGTGCCGAGTGGCCGGAACTCGCCGCTGTGCCGGGACGTCTGGTCTACACGATGTTCACCTCGGGCTCGACCGGTGTGCCGAAGGGTGTGGAGGTCACCGAGGAAGGCGTCTTGCGGGTCGTTCTCGACCCGGCCGTGGCCGCTCAGCCCGACGACGTCGTGGCGCACACCGCCGCGGTGTCGTTCGACGCGTCGACGTGGGAGATCTGGACGGCGTTGCTCAACGGCGCCACGCTCGCAGTGGCGTCCGCGAACTTGGCCGAACGACTGGACGTTGCCACGTTCTACGCCTCGCACGGCGTGACGTTGTCGTTCATGACGACAGGGCTCTTCCACCAGCTGGCGGACACCGATCCGGGCGTGTTCGCGGGACATCGTCTGGTGCTGGCCGGTGGCGAGGGGATGTCGCCCGTCCAGGCCAGGAAGGTGCTGGACGCGAATCCTTCTGTGGCGATTTACAACATGTACGGTCCGACTGAGTCCACTGTGTACGCGTCGTTCCACGACATGCACACCGGACGGCTCGGCCCGGCCACCGTGCCCATCGGCACCGCGTTGCGGGGCTTGCGTTTCTACGTGCTGGACCGTTGGCTCCGGCCGACGCCGGTCGGCGTGCCGGGTGAGCTCTACATCGGTGGCACTGGGTTGGCGCGTGGCTATTCGGGTCGGCCGGATCTTGCCGCGGAACGGTTCGTGCCTGACCCGTCCGTGCCCGGTGCGCGGATGTACCGCACCGGCGACCTGGTGCGGTGGGGCGCTGACGGTGCGGTCGACTTCGTCGGGCGCACGGACGACCAGGTCAAGATCCGCGGGTTCCGGGTCGAGCCGGGCGAGGTCGAGCACGTGCTCGCCGGGCACCCCGACGTCGCCAACGCCGCCGTGGTCGTTCGCGAGCTTCCGCAGGGCAAGCGGCTGGTGGCCTACGTCGTGGGCGCAGCTGAACCGGCGGACCTGCGCGGCTTCCTCGCCGAGCGGCTGCCCGAGTTCCTGGTGCCGTCGGCGATCGTGCCGCTCGACGAGCTGCCGTTGAACACCAACGGAAAACTCGACAAGCGCGCGCTGCCGTTGCCCGACGCGCCGGACTCCTCTGGTCACGAGGCGCCCGGCACCGACGTCGAACGCACGCTCGCCGCGGTGTGGGAAGAGGTGCTCGGCGTCGAGCGCGTCGGCCTGCACGACAACTACTTCGAGCTGGGCGGCGACTCGATCATCAGCCTCCGGATCGTGGCCAGGGCCAGGGAAGCGGGCCTGGAGCTGCGGATCGCCGACCTCTTCACGCACCAGACCGTGCAGCAGCTCGCCGCTCACACGGGCGTCGTGGTCGACTCCACCGCCACCGCAACACCGTTGGTGGACCTGGAGTCGCTGCACGTACCGGGCCTCGTCGACGCCTACCCGTTGTCGCCCATGCAACAGGGCATGCTCTTCCACGTGCTGGAGGCGCCCGCCGACACCGCGGTGTACTGGGCGCAGGACGTGCGCGAGCTGCGCGGCCCGCTCGACGTCGCCGCCCTGCGGGAGGCCTGGCGGACCGTCGTCGGCCGGCATCCCGCGTTGCGCAGCGCCTTCGTGTGGGAGGGCGTCGACGAGCCCGTGCAGGTCGTCATCGGCGAGGTCGACGTGCCGTTCGAGGTGCTCGACTGGACTTCCGCGGCGGACCCGGACGCCGCGCTGGACGAGCTGCTCGACGCCGACCAACGCCGCGGGTTCGACGTCACCACCGCGCCACTGCTGCGGGTGTACGTGGCGGATCTGGGCGAACGGCAGTGGGTCGTGTTCACGTTCCACCACCTCTACCTCGACGGCTGGAGCATCCCGCTCGTCTGGGACGAGGTGATCGCGGCCTACCGGGGGGAGCCCCTGCCGGCCGTGCGTCCCTACCGCGACTACATCGCCTGGCTGCGGGAACAGCCCGCCGCCGACGACTTCTGGCGCCAGTACCTCGACGGCTTCACCTCGCCCACCGCTCTGCCCGTCGACCGCACCACGCGGCTGCACTGGGAGCAGGGCAGGCGGCACCGCGAGCTGCCGGAAGACGTCGCCCTGGCACTGGAAGCCCTGGCACGACGTGAGCACGTCACGATCAGCGCCGTCGTGCAGGCGGCGTGGGCGCTGCTGCTGGCGTCGCACAGCGGTGAGGACGACGTGGTCTTCGGGCTCACGGTGTCGGGGCGTCCCGCTGCTCTGGCGGGTGTCGAGTCGATCGTCGGCCTGTTCATCAACACACTGCCCGTGCGGATCGAGGTTCCGCGCGACCGCACGCCGTTCGACGAGTGGCTGCGGACGGTTCAGGACGGCCAGGTCGCCGTGCAGCGCTTCGAGCACTCGCCGTTGGTCGACATCCAGCGGGTGGCCGGGGTGCCGCGGTTGTTCGAGAGCATCGTCGCGGTCCAGAACCTGCCCGGCGGTGTCGACGACGGGGACGACGCGGACGAGTTCGACTCACCCGCGTTGCTGGAACAGGGGCGTTATCCGCTGAAGCTCGTCGTCGACGTCGACGGTCAGCTCGCGCTGCTGTGCGAGTACTCCACGGGCGCGTTCGACGACGCCACCGTGGAGGCGTTGCTCGACCAGCTCGAACGCATCCTCACCACCGTCGCCGGCGCGCCCGGCACACCTGTGCGCGAGATCGCGTTGCTCGACGACGACCAGCGCGCCGAGGTGCTCGCGTGGAGCTCGTCGGAGCCCCGCGAGATGCCCGCGGCACACCTGGCCGCCTTGTTCGGGCGCCAGGTAGCGGCTGACCCGGACCATCTGGCGCTGCGCGGTAGCGGTGTCGAGCTCACCTACGCCGAGCTCGACCGCCGGGCCTGTGCGGTCGCGGAACGGTTGCGCGCCAACGGTGTCGGTGCCGGCACGCGGGTCGGGCTGCACTTCGACCGGAGCGCGGAGCTGATCGTGGCGATGCTCGGGGTGATCGGGGCGGGCGGCAGCTACGTGCCGCTGGACCCGGCCCAGGGGACGGCGCGCACGAGGCAGATGATCGCCTCGGCGGGTGTCCGGCTCGTGGTGTCCGCGGGTGACCGGCCTCTCGACGTACCCGGCGTGCGCGTGCTCGACCTTCCCACCGCCGAGACCGAAGGTCCGCTACCAGTGGTCGGCGGCCCCGCCTGCGAGCTGTACGTGCTGTTCACGTCGGGCTCCACCGGCGTCCCCAAGGGCGTGTCGCTGACCCACGAGGGCGTGGCCAGGGTCTGCACCGATCCCACCTTCGGCGTCGGGCCCGGCGACGTCGTGTCGCACCTCGCGGGCATCGGCTTCGACACCGGCGCGTTCGAGATCTGGCTGGCACTGCTCAACGGCGCCACCCTCGTCGTCGGACCCACGGACCTCGCCGAGCGGATGGACGTCGGCAAGTTCCTGCGCCACCACGGCATCACCGCCTCGCTGCTCACCACGGGCCTGTTCCACCAGCTGGTCGAGACCTCGCCCGACGTGCTCGACGGCCTGCGCCTGCTCGTCGTCGGCGGCGACGCGCTCCAGGCACAGCACGCCCGCACGGCCCGCGAGCGCCGGCCGGAACTGCGCATCGTGAACGCCTACGGGCCCACCGAGACCACCATGACGTGCACCGTCCACACCCTCGACGAGGTCGGTGCGCAGGTACCGATCGGCAAGCCGTTCGCGGGGATGCGGGCCCACGTGCTCGACCCGTGGCTGCAGGTGCTGCCGCCCGGTGTGACGGGCGAGCTGTTCGTCGGAGGTCCCGGCGTGGCACGGGGTTACGTCGGCCGTCCGGACCTCACCGCGGAACGCTTCGTCCCCGATCCCACCGGCACCGGGGAACGCCTGTACCGCACCGGGGACCGGGCGCGCTGGCGGTCCGACGGCACGCTGGAGTTCCTCGGCAGGACCGACGACCAGGTCAAGATCCGGGGGTTCCGGGTCGAGCCCGGCGAGGTCGAGGCGCTGCTGACCCGGCGCGACGACGTGCGGGCCGCCGCCGTCGTGGCCACCCAGGGATCCGGGAAGCGTCTCGTGGCCTACGTGGTCACCGACGCCGACACCGCGGAACTGAGGACGTTCCTGCGCGAGCGGCTGCCGGACTACCTGGTGCCGTCGGCGTTCGTGACACTGGAAGCCCTGCCCCTGACGGCCAACGGCAAGCTCGACCGCCGTGCCCTGCCTGCACCCGCCGCCGCGGAGACCGACGCGTACGTGGCCCCGCGCACCGACGCGGAACGGGCGCTGGCCGACATCTGGGCGAAGCTGCTCCAGACCGACCGCGTCGGCGTGCACGACAACTTCTTCGACCTGGGAGGCGACTCGATCGCCGGTCTCCAGGTGGTGGCACGCGCCCGTGCCGCGGGTCTCGGCCTCGCGGTGGCGGACCTGTTCACCCACCAGACGATCGCGGAACTGGCCACCACGACGACCACCCCTGTCGTCGTCGAGGAGGGCCCGGTCACCGGACCGGTACCGCTGACCCCGATCCAGCGATGGTTCACGACGGCCACGATCGACGACCGCAACCACTGGAACTGGTCGGGACTCTTCGAGCTGACCCCGAACGTCGACGCCGCACGGCTCGCCGCCGCGCTCGCCACCCTGGTGACCCACCACGACGCCCTGCGCACCCGCCTGCACCACGGGCCCGACGGCTGGAGGCAGCACGTCGCCGAGCCCGGCGAGGCGGTCGCGTTCGCGATCGTCCAAGGCGATGTCCAGGAGCACATGGACGCGCTGCAACGGTCGCTCGACCTCGCGAACGGGCCTCTGGTGGCAGCCGTGCTGTTCGACCGCGGCGAGGAACCGGCGTGGCTCGGCCTCGTTGCGCACCACCTGGTCGTGGACGGCGTGTCGTGGAACGTCCTGCTGGAGGACCTCGACGCGGCCTACCACGGCGAACCCCTCCCGCCGAAGACGACGTCGTTCCGGCGGTGGGCCGAGTCGGTCGCGGCCTTCGCGGGCAGCGACGAGGTTCGGGCCGAACTGCCGTACTGGCTCGCGAAGGCGGAGACGGCCTTCACGCTGCCGGTCGACGCCACCGGCGCCAACACCGAGGACTCCGCCGCCGTCGTCGAGGTCGCCGTCGACGCGGCGGGACTGCCGAACGCCCAGGTCCTGGATCTGGTCCTGGCCGCGCTGCACCAGACGCTGGGGGAGTGGGCAGGCACCGACACGGTCGTCGTCGATCTCGAACACCACGGCAGGGAAAGCTTGGCGCCCGGCACCGACCTGTCCCGCACGGTCGGCTGGTTCACCTCGGTCCACCCGCTGGTGCTCCGGCACGACGACCTGACCGACCGCGCCGGACTCGTCCTAGCCGCCGCGGAAAGCCTGAAGTCCGTGCCACGCCACGGAGTCGGCTACGGCGCACTGCGCCACCTGACCCCGGACGACCAGGACGTGCGCCGCCTGCGCGCGGCCCCCGACCGGCAGGTCAACATCAACTTCACGGGCGGGCTCGACGCCGTGAACGACGACGGGAGCAGGGGCCTGGTCGTCGACGAGTTACCGGGTGACCTGTGCGGCGAGAGCACGAGCGGAGGCTTGCGCCCGTACGCACTGCACCTGGAGATCGAGCGCACCGGCGAGGGAGATCTCCTCGTCGAGTGGCACCACAGCACGAACCTCCACCGGACCGAGACCGTGCGGCGGGTCGCCACCCGCTTCCAGCACGCCATGGAGGGCCTGATCGAACACAGGAAAAGGAATTGAGGGGAGCAGTCCTTGTCCACGTCGAAGAGGATCTATCACCTGACGGCCGAGGAGGCCGCCGAGGTCGAGAACCTGACACTGCGCATCGCCAAGGAGTACTCGGGCCCGGAGGACGAGCAGCTGCTGCGCGACCTTCCGCTGCTCGCCACCGAACTGCCCTTGGGCCAGCGCCGCTTCCTGCGTGACTTCGCGCTGGAGGACGAGCTCGGCTACTGCGTGGTCCGCGGCCACGTCATCGACGACGAACGCATCGGCCCGACACCGCAGCACTGGCGCGGCCGGCCGACGCCGACGCCGGAGTTCGCCGAGGAGATCCTCCTGCTGCTGCACGGTTCTCTGCTCGGTGAGCCGTTCGGCTGGAAGACCCAGCAGGACGCGCGGCTCGTGCACGACATCTTCCCCATCAAGGGTTTCGAGACCGAGCAGATGGGGATCGGCAGCACCGACACGCTCACGCTGCACACCGAGGACGCCTTCCACCCGTGGCGCGCCGACTACCTCCTGCTGGAGTGCCTGCGCAACCCGGACCGGATCGCCACGATCGTCTCGGAACCGGATCTCACGACGCTCGCCGCCGAGCACCTGGACCTCCTGCACGAGCCGAACTTCCTGATCCGGCCGGACGACTCGCACCTGGCGAAGCACAACGTCACCGAGGGCGTCGACGCCGAGTTCGCCGAGATCGCCGAGATGAAGGCCGACGACAACCGCGTCGCCGTGCTCTACGGGTCCCACAAGCACCCGTACATGCGCCTCGACCCGTACTTCATGGAGACCCCTCGCGACCCCGCCGCACGCGAGGCCCTGGAGGCGGTCAACGAGCTCCTGGAGTCGTCCTGTTTGGACGTCGCCCTCGAGCCGGGGGACGTCCTCGTCATCAACAACCACCGGCTCGCGCACGGCCGGCAGGCGTTCCAGGCCCGCTACGACGGCACCGACCGCTGGCTCAAGCGGGTCAGCATCACCACCGACCTGCGCAAGTCGCACGAGCGGCGCGCCTCGGCGACCGCCCGCCTGATCTGACGGACACGGACCTCATGCCGAACCCGCTCCACAACCTCCCGCCCACCGCCAAGGGCATCCTCGCCGTCCTCCGAGTCCTGCCACGGGTCAGCCGGCCGCGCACGGCACTCCTGGCGGGCGGGGTGGTGGTGAGCGCCGTCCTGCCCATCGGGATCGCCGTCCTGACCGGCCTGCTCATCGGCGCGATCGAAGGTGCCGCGCGCGACGGTGCGGACTCGGCCGCGGCCGGGCGGGTGGGCACCCTGCTGGTCGCCGTCGCGATCACGATCCTCGTCGAGCGCCTGACGTCACCCCTGCTGCGGGCCACCGTGTCCACGCTCGGCCGCGACGTCGACCGGTACCTGCAGGAGGTGGTGCTCACGGCGCTGGCCAGACCGAGGGGCATCGCCCACCTGGAGGACCCGGCCGTGATCGACGAGATCCGCATCGTGCGGGGCCTCGGCATGAGCGCGTACCGGCCGGGCCAGACCGTCGAAGCCCTGCCGGAGGTGCTCACGTCGTGGCTGCGGGCCGTCGGCTCGGCGGCCGTGCTCACCTGGTTCCACTGGTGGCTCGGCCTGCTGTGGCTCGTGGTCTGGCCGATCATCGTCTACCGGATGCAGCGCGACTACCTCCGCGTCGGAGAGGAGGGGTTCGGGCAGAGCGCCCAGCTGCGGCAGGCCGAGTACGTCCGCGACCTGGCGCTGGATCCACCGCCTGCCAAGGAAGTCAGGCTCTGGGGCGTTCTCGGCTGGCTCGTCACCCGCTTCGACACGTTGTGGCAGGCCGGTGTCGGCCCGATCCGCAGGGCGCGGCGGCCGCGGCCGGGCATGGTGCTCGGCTCCGCGTCCGCGATCCTGGTGATCAACGCCCTGTCCTACGCCCTGCTGGCGTACGCCGCGGTGCGGGGAGACCTGACGCTCGCCGCCCTCGCCGTGTTCGTGGAGGCACTGGCCAACGCCAACGACTACGCGGTCGGCGACGAGCACCTGTACCTGTCGCACGCCGCCGTCACCGTGCCCAAGGTGCTGTCCCTGGAGAAGCGTCTCGCCGACAGCGCGCCCCCGGAGTCCGGTCTCCCCGTCAACCCGGACGTTCCGGTGCAGGAGATCCGCTACGAGGGCGTGTCGTTCCGCTATCCCGACACCGAACGCGACGTTCTCAGTGGACTGGATCTCGTGGTCCCGGCAGGGGGATCGTTGGCGGTCGTCGGTGACAACGGCGCGGGCAAGACCTCGCTCGTGAAGCTGCTCGCCGGTTTCTACGAACCGACAGCGGGCAAGATCACCGTCGACGGCGCCGACCTCGCCAGTCTCGATTCCGAGGCGTGGCGCAGGCAGGTGGCCGTGCTGTTCCAGGACTTCACGCGCTATCACCTGCCGGTGCGCGACAACATCGGTCTCGGAGCCCCCGAGCACGCGGGCGACGAGGACATGCTGCGCCGCGCCGCCGACCGCGCGGGGATCGGTGACCTGATCGAGTCGTTGCCGAACGGCTGGGACACCGTGCTGTCGCAGGCCTACACCGATGGTGTCGACCTCTCGGGCGGGCAGTGGCAGCGCGTCGCACTGGCCCGCGCGATGTTCGCCGTCGAGGCGGGCGCCAAGGTGCTCGTGCTCGACGAACCAGCGGCGGCACTGGACGTGCGGGCGGAAGCCGAGCTGTACGAACGGTTCCTGGACCTCACCCAGGGGCTCACCACGATCCTCATCTCGCACCGCTTCTCCACTGTGCGGCGTGCCGACCGGATCGTGGTCGTGTCCGGCGGGCAGGTCGTCGAAGCCGGTGCGCACGACGAGCTGCTCGACCTGGACGGCCGCTACGCCCACCTCTTCCGCCTGCAGGCGGAACGGTTCCAGCCCGCGGGAGGCCTCGATGCGTGACACCTGGCGGGCCTTCGTCACCACGATCAGCTTCGGTTTCCGCGCGGCGCGCTGGTACGCGTTCTTCCAGATCGCGACCGAGATCGCGCTCGCGCTCACCGGCCCGATGATCGCGTACGGCGCCAAGGTCCTCGTCGACGCCGCCACTGAACGCGACCTGAACCTCGCGCTCACCGCGGGGCTCGGCATCGCCGCCGCCACCGGGCTGCTCATCGTCGCCCAGTACTACAACGCCCACTGCGTGTTCGCGGTCCTCGAACGCACCCAGGCGTTGTCCGACCGCACCCTCATGCGCCTGCTCGGCGGGATCGACAGCCTGGCACCGCACGAGAACCCCGAGTACCTCGACCAGATCCAGCTGTTGCGCGAGGAACGCGAGAGCCTGGCCGAGATGACCAACGCCACGGCGGGTCTGATCAGCGCCTTCGTCGGGTTCGGCGCCACGGCGGTCCTGCTCGCCGAGGTCCACCCGGCACTCATCTCGTTGGCGCTGCTGGCGTTCATCTCGTTGTGGATCACCAGCCGGGCCAACGACCTCGCCGTCGACGCGCAGGAGGACACCGGCGAACCGGAACGCCTGCGCCGCCACCTGTTCGACATCGGCACGAACGCCGGTGCGGGCAAGGAGCTGCGGGTCTTCGGGCTCACCCGCGAGCTGGTCCGGCGTCACCACGAGGCGTCCGGCGAGGTGCTCGACACCCGCAACCGCGCGGCCTGGCGAGGTGCCGCACTCAAGAGCGTCGACGCCGTGATCAACGCGGCCGGGTTCGTCGGTGCGGTCGCGCTGGTCGTCTGGCTCGCCGTGAAGGGCCAGGCCACCGTCGGCGACGTCGTCCTGGTCGTCGGGCTCACCATCGAGATGGCCGCGGTCGTCGCCACCTCGGTGGGCTACAGCGGTGACTTCCTGTGGTGCCTCAAGCAGGCGCGGCGCTACGTCTGGCTCGAACGGTTCGCCGCCACCAGCGGCAAGCGGCCGGACGAGCCAGCCGCCCCGCCCGCGTCGCTGAGCCGCGGCATCGACCTCGTCGACGTCACCTACCGGTATCCGGGCAGCGAACGCACGGTCCTCGACGGTGTGTCCCTGCATCTGCCCGCCGGGTCCGTGGTGGCGCTGATCGGCGAGAACGGCGCGGGCAAGTCCACCCTCGTGAAGCTGCTGTGCGACTTCTACGAACCGGACGGCGGCGAGATCCTGGTCGACGGCGTGGACCTGCGCCGCATCCCGACCCGCGAGTGGCGAACCCGGCTCACCGGCGCCTTCCAGGACTTCGTGGAGCTGCAGCTCCTGGCCCGCGAAACCGTTGGTGTGGCGGACATCGACCGGATCGACGACGACGCGGCACTGCACGCGGCTCTCGAACGGGCCGGCGCGACCTCGGTCGTCGAAGGCCTGCCGCGCGGCCTCGACACCGGACTGGGCCGAGCGTGGGACGGCGGCGTCGAGCTGTCCGGTGGGCAGTGGCAGAAGCTCGCCCTCGCCCGCGGCCTGCTGCGCACCGAGCCGTTGCTCGCGGTGTTCGACGAGCCCACCGCCGCGCTCGACCCGCAGACGGAGCACGCGTTGTTCGAGCGCTTCGCCGGTGCGGCCAGGGCAGGGCGGTCCAGGGGAGCGGTGACGTTGCTGGTGTCGCACCGCTTCTCCACGGTGCGCATGGCCGACCTGATCGTCGTCCTCGACGGCGGCCGCGTCCGCGAGATGGGCAGCCACGAGCAGCTCATGGCCCACCCCGACCTCTACGCCGAGCTGTACGAGCTGCAGTCCTCGGCCTACCGATGAAAGGCACCGCCTCATGAAGTTCGAACCAGCGCCCCTCGAGGACTGGATGCGTCTGTACTACTTCGCGGTGGACGACGACATCGGCAGCAGCGGCGTCGAGGACTACTCGCTCGCCGACCTGCGCGCGCTGCTCGGCATCACCACCGACGAGCTCGACGCCGTGGTGTTCCGCGACAGCACGTCGTTCGGCAGCGAGGAGGTGCGCACCGCGATCGCCGAGCAGTGGGGGACCGGCGACCCCGACCGGGTCATGGTCACGCACGGCGGCAGCGAGGCGATCTACCTCGTGCTGAGCACCCTGCTCGACCCCAGCGACGCCGTCGTCGTCACCGAGCCGACCTACCACACGCACACGTCGATCGCCCGGACCATGGGCTGTGAACTGCGCGTGTGGCCGCTACGACCGGAAAACAACTTCCGGCCCGACCTCGACGACCTGCGTGCGGTGATCGACGGCGCCAAGGCTGTCGTCGTGAACTTCCCGCACAACCCGACCGGTGCGTCGCTCACTCCGCAACAGCGCGACGAACTGGTCGCGGTGTGCGCGGAGGCCGGCGCGCACCTGGTGTGGGACCAGGCGTTCCGCGAGATGGTCGTCGAGGGCGAGCCGCTGGTCGATCCCGTGCACGACTACGACAAGGCGATCTCCATCGGCACGCTGTCCAAGGGCTACGGCCTGCCGGGACTGCGGGTCGGCTGGGCGATCGCGCCGCACGAGGTCCTGCGCGGCACCCTGGACCTGCGCGACCGCATGACGCTGCACCTCTCGCCGCTGGTCGAGCTGCTCGCCACCCGCGTCGCCCGGCACGCCGACCTGCTGGTCGGCCCGCGCATGGCGAGCGCCCGCGGCAACCTGGCGCTGCTGCGCCGTTGGGCCGCCGACCACCCGGACCTCGTGGACCTGCCGGAGCCGATGGGCGGCGTCACCACGTTCCCGCGACTGCTCGGCCACACCGACACCACCGCCTTCTGCCACGACCTGGCGCGCGACCACCGCACGCTCCTGGTGCCGGGGTCGTGCTTCGGGGACCCGACCCGCGTCCGGCTGGGCTACGGCGGTTCCCCTGCCTCGTTCGCCAGAGGCCTCGAAACGCTCGCACTCGTGGGGGAGAAGACCCGTGTTCAGAGTTGAACTGTCCACATCGGACATCGAAGAGGCCGGTGCGCTCGTCACCTCGCTGGCGCAGCGGTACCAGACGGTCGAGGACCCGGCCTTCGTCCGCGAGGCCACCGTCATCGCCCACGAACTGCCCCGCGCCCTGCGCGCGGGCCTGACCGAGTTCCGCCTCACCGAGCCACATCCGCTGTGCGTCGTCGGCGGCTACCCGATCGACGACGAGCGCATCGGACTCACCCCGGCGCACTGGAAGGACTGCGGCGGCGAGGGCAGGCCCACGCTGGCGGAAGACCTGTTCTTCTACCTGTGCGCGTCGTTGCTGGGCGACCCGATCGCCTGGTCGACCCAGCAGGACGGCCGGCTGCTGCACGACGTGTTCCCCATCAAGGAGCACCAGTACGAGCAGCTCGGCTCGGGCAGCGAGGAACTGCTCACGTGGCACATCGAGGACGCTTTCCACCCGATGCGCACCGACTACGTGGGCCTGATGTGCCTGCGCAACCCGGACGGCGTGCGCACCACCTACGGCTCACTGGAAGGCGTCGACCTGCCGGCGGACGTCGTCGAAGTCCTGCGCCAGGAACGGTTCCCGATCCGCCCCGACCGCTCCCACCTCGCCGCCAACCGCCAGCACGACGACGGCGACGAACAGCTGCGCCGCCTGCGTGACCGCAGCTACGAGTGGATCTCCCGGCTGGACACCGACCCCGAGCCCATCGCAGTCCTCTTCGGACCGCAGGAGAACCCGTACCTGCGCCTCGACCCGTACTTCATGGAAGTACCCGCGTCGGACCCCGAGGCCGCCGCCGCACTGGACACGATCGTCAAGGCCATCGACGCGAACATCTCCGGCTACGCCCTGGCACCAGGCGAGATCCTCTTCCTGGACAACTACCGGGGAACACACGGCCGTGAGCCGTTCACCGCCCGCTTCGACGGCACCGACCGCTGGCTCACCCGCCTGAACATCGCCCGCGACCTCCGCAAGTCGCGCGCACACCGCCGCAGCGCGGACGACCGCACCATCTACTGAGACGGAGTTTCCCGATGCGCACCAGTCCCTTCGACGACGAGGACGGCCGCTTCTTCGTGGTGGTCAACGACGAGGACCAGCACTCCCTGTGGCCGGCGACGCTCGCCACCATCCCCGACGGCTGGACCGTGGTCCACGGCGAGGAGACCCGGCAGGCCTGCCTCGACTACGTGAACCAGCACTGGACGGACATGCGTCCGCGCAGCGTTCGTGAGCAGCTCGACCGCCAGGCGGCTGAGTGCTGAGCCGCACCACGCCGACGCCCGGTACCCGGTCGGGGCCGGGCGTGGCAGGCTTCTCGGGCGGTCAGCCACGGCTTCCGCGGGCGGCTCTCTGGGCCGGTGAGTGCGCGCAGCCGGCGACAACGCGCTGCGCGAGTACGAGAGGCACTACAACGAGCACCGGACCCACCGATCACTCGACGCCGCAGCACCCTTGAGGGCCCGGCCGCAGCCTCTTGAGCCCGATCAGATCGAACGCTTCGCCGTGGAACGACGTGACCGTTTTGGGGGAGTCGTCCACGAGTACCACCGTGTCGCTTAACCAGCACGGATGCAGTTTTCGGCACGTACAAGGCGCGGCCCGGCGTGACACGTTCGCCTGGACTGTCGAAATGTGCCGGGGTCAGTAGGGCCAGCCGGGAACGTTCAGGCGAATGCTGTACAGGCCGAAGTTTCCGGTGTTGCCGCCGGTGGATGCGGTACCCGACGTGATGTAGAGGGTTTTCCGGTCGGGGCCGCCGAAGGCGACGTTGGTCGTGTTGCGGCCGGCGGAGATCGTGCCGAGGAGCTTGCCGGCCGGGGAGTACACGTGGACCTTTCCGCTGCCGTAGGTGGCCTGGTACAGGTTTCCCGCGCAGTCGACGGTGCCGCCGTCGGTGCCGTCGAGCGACGCGAAGTCGCTGCGCTGTCCGGTGCTCCCGTCCGCGTTGACGGGGTAGCGGTAGATCTTGCCGGTCGCGTTGCCGCCGACGTAGAGGGTCTTGCCGTCGGGGGAGAGCTCGATGCCGTTCGGCTGGCGGATCGTGTCGTCGATCAGGGTGACGAGACCGTTGGTGACGCGGAAGACGCCGGTCCTGCCCGACATCTGGTCCGGGCGGTTCGCGCGCTGGAAGTTCGGGTCGGTGAAGTAGGCCGTTCCGTTCGCGGCGACGGTGACATCGTTGGGAGAGTTGAACAGTCGTCCCTGGTAGGTCGCCGCGATCGTCGCCCGCCGCCCGGTGGTCAGGTCGTACGAGGACAGGCTGCGCTGGTCGTGGGTCGCCGCGAGGACGGACGTGCCGTCACGGCTGATCGCCAGGCCGTTGCTGCCCGCGTTCTTGACGAACGTGGTGAACGTGCCCGTCGAGGGGGTGTACCGCAGGATGTCCGAAGGCTGGACGTTCTGCGGGCCGGTGCCGTCGTACATGTTGGACAGCAACAGGGTTTGCGTCGCCGCGTCCCAGGTCGGGCCCTCCAGGAAGTTGAACCCGTCCTTGATCTTGGCCGCGGTCAGGTTCGGTGAGGGCAGCGGAGTGCCGAACGGCCCGCCGGGACACGGTCCTTCGGGTGCCGCGGCCGAGGTGCCGGTGACGCTCGCGGAGACCACGCCCAGGATGATCGTGGCCACCGCGATCTTTCGCTGCCGTGCTCGGATGTTCATGCCGGCGACATCCTCGCTTCCGGTTGGAGGACTGGTGCCATTGAACTGTGAAGGATGATTTCGAAGCGGTCAAGACACGACGAAAACATTTCTTCCGGCTGAGCGGTGGATCGTTGGAGTGTATTCAGGATTGCTAAAATTCGGGTGAGTTTTTAGCTTGAGGGGTGGCTGCGCGCGGGCGCCGTCAGGTCCTCGCTTCACGTGCGCTGCGGTTCGACAGTCGAATCGAGTGGTGGTTCGATGAATTCGACGAGCGGTCCATGTGAGAAAGCGGTGGACGTAGGACGTGTCGAGTGCGAATTGTTCGTACTTCATTCACGCGTGACGGCCGCGTGGCAGCCGGAACGCCGTGCCTCGCTATCGCGCATGTGCGCGCCGGGAAATACGTCCGTGCAGGTCAGCAGGCGTCGGTGGGTAGAGGTCGTCATCGGGCATGATCGCGGCCGTGCTGGTTCGCATCGCCTACCTCGCTGTCTCCCACGCTTTCGCCGCGCTGTGGCTTCTGCGCATGTCCGCTCGGGAGAAGGATGTCGAGATCGGAGGAGAGGGTGTTGCTCGCAGCCTTGCTTGTGCCCTTGGCGCGCGCGACGTTGCGTCGGCTCCGGCTGTTGGTCAGCCCGGATACCGTGCTGAGGTGCGGTGATCAGGTTCTGTCGTCCTGCAGGCATGATCGTGAGCGTGACGGTGCGACTGCTCTATCTCCTCTTTGTTGCGACACGAAAATACTGACCGTGCCGCTCATCGGCATGGGAACGAGTCGAGGGTTCGAGAACTCCCCAGCCGACATCGCCGACCTCCGTGAGGTCGGGATGATCTGAGGACCGAGGATCAGGTGTGTTGCGTTGCGGCAGCTGGGAGCGTGACGGTGACGATCAGTCCGCCGTCATGGCCTGGGTGTGCGGTGGCTTGGCCGCCGTGGGCCTGCGCCACCGATCGGACGATGGACAGGCCGAGCCCGGCGCCTTTGGCGGTGGGCGGATGGTTGGTGTGCAGGCGGCGGAACGGCTCGAAGAGCGCGGGGATTTCGTCCTGTGGCACAACAGGACCGGTGTTGGTCACCTCCAGTTCGACCGTGCCGTCGTCGCGGCTGCGGCTGGTGATCGTGACGTGGCCGCCGGGTCCTGTGTTGTGTCGGATGCCGTTCTCCACGAGGTTGTGCACGAGTCGCTCAAGCAGCAGGGCGTCGCCGGAGGTGGGCGCGTTGTCGGCGTGCTCATGGAGGGTGATCTCGGTGTTCGCTGCCTCAGGCGTGGTTTGTGCGACGACGTGGGTGACCAGGTCGGCCAGGTCGACCGGGAGTCGTTCGGTGATCTCGTGCTCCGATTTGGCCAGCAGTAACAGGCCGGAGATCAGCTGTTCGTGCCGTGAGTTGATCTCCAGCAGGTGCTTGCCGAGTTCTTTGACGTCCGCGGAGGCGGACTTGCGGTGCATGGCCAGTTCGACCAGGGAGCGCCCCAGCGTCAACGGGGTGCGCAGCTCGTGGGAGGCGTTGGCGACGAAGCGGCGCTGACCGTCGAAGGACCGGTCGAGCCGTCGCACCATGGTGTTGAAAGCATCGGCGAGGTCGGTGACCTCGTCGTGCGGGCCGTGCGAGGTGATGCGTTCGGGCAGGCCCCGATCGGCGGCCGGCGCCGCGGCGATTCGTCTGGCGGTATCGGTGACCCGGCGCAGCGGGACGAGCGCCCGGCCAGCGGCCAGCCAGCCGAAACCGGCCGCGAGGCCGGTGACCACGCCGAGCGCGATCGAGCCCTGGGCGAGTAGTGAGGTGGTGGCGGCGTTGTGCAGCATTTCCCGCTGTTGCTTCATCCACCGTTCGGCGTCCGCTCCGGCCAGCAGTTCGCCGGCATCGGTGAACACGAACCCTTCCTTCGTCACCGGCCAGCCGTCAGCGCCGCGGGCGACGAGCAGTCGGCCCGGGTTGGCGAGCTGCTGGTCGAACAGCGCGTAGGTGGTGCCGAGCAACACGACTCCGGCGACGGCGAACAGACCACCGTAGATCAGGGTCAGCCGGGCCCGCAGGGTGATGCGACGCGGCGGCATCACGCGATCCGGTAGCCCACTCCGGTGACGGTCTCGATGACGGGTGGGTCGCCGAGTTTGCGCCGCAGCTTCAGGATGGTGAGCCGGACGGTCCCGGTGAACGGGTCGGCGTGTTCGTCCCATGCCTTCTCCAACAGGAACTCGGCGGAGACCGTCGCTCCCTCGGCGCGCAGCAGTTCGGTGAGGACGGCGAACTCCTTTCTGGACAAGGGAAGGTAATGGCCGTCGCGGAACACCTGGTGGCGTGCGGGGTCGAGGGTGATCCCGGCCCGGCGCAGCACCGGCGGGGCGGCCGGGCGGGAGCGTCGTCCCAGTGAGTGGATGCGGGCGGCCAGCTCGGGGAAGGCGAAGGGTTTGGTGAGGTAGTCGTCCGCACCGAGGCCCAGCCCGGCGACGCGGTCGGTGACATCCGCGGCAGCGGTGAGCATCAGCACGCGCGTGGGAGCTGACGACTCGACCAGTTCACGGCAGACGTCGTCGCCGTGGACGACTGGCAGATCCCGGTCAAGGACCACGACGTCGTAGTCGTTGACCGCAAGTCTGTCGAGTGCGGCGCCACCGTCGTGCGCGACGTCCACCGCGAACGCCTCGTCACGCAACCATTCCGCGATCGCGCCGGCCAGCATCGGCTCGTCCTCAACCACCAGAACCCGCATCCGGGCATGATCGCCGATCAGGGTGTTTCCTCCCCGTTAGCGCCCCAGCAAACACCTGGGAAACGCGCTGTCGCGTTGCATCTCCTGCCGTCGACCGACGACAGGAGCAACGATGACTAAACCATCTCGGCGATCGGTACTCGGCATGCTGGGCGCAGTACCCGCCACCATGCTCGTCGCTTCCGGTACCGGCGCCGCCGACGGGTCCCGGACACCCGAAGACCTGCGGCCCGGCGGAGCATACGACCGCTTCGTCGCACAACTGGCAGCCCAGGACAGGTTCTCCGGCACCGTGCTGGTCAGCCACCGGGGAAAGACGGTGCTGTCCAGGTCCTACGGCATGGCCGACAAGCAACTGTCCACACCCAACCGGGCGGACACCATCTTCGCGCTCGCGTCGGCGTCCAAACCGTTCACCGCGCTGGCGATCTTGCAACTGGCCCAGCGGGGCGACATCAACTTCTACGACACGCTCGGAACCCATTTGGACGGTTTCCCGGCCGCGATCGCCGACACCGTGACCGTTCATCACCTGCTCACCCACACCTCCGGCATGGGCGACCTGCTCGCCAACCAGGAGTTCCTCGCCAAGGCCGGCACGTGGACCAGTGCCGACGAGGTCATGACCGAGCTCATGAACATCATCCGGAAGGAACCCCTGAAGTTCGCCCCTGGCACCGGGAACCAGTACAGCAACAACGGCTACGACACCCTCGGCGCGATCGTGGCGGCGGTCTCCGGGCAGTCCTTCTACGACTACGTTCGCACACATGTCTTCGCCCCGGCCGGCATGACCCGCACCGACTTCTACACCAGACCGCAGTGGCTGACCGACCAGCGCATCGCCCATCCCTACACACTCGATGCCTCCGGGCAACGGGTTGACGCGCTGCGCACCGGGCAAGGCGCGTCACGCATGTTCATCGGCACCGGCGGCGGCAATGCGTTCTCGACGGCGCCTGACCTCGTCCGGTTCGCGTGCGCGCTCCAGGACGGGAAACTGCTCAACCCCGCCTACACCGAGCTGTACATGAGCGCGAAGCTTCCCATGCGCCAACGAGCCGCGGACCCCGCCGTGCGGAGTTTCATGGCTTACGGCGCGACCGCCCCCATCGTGAACAACCACCGGCTTCTCACCCACGGCGGCGGTGCTGCGGGCGAGTCGACGAACTGGACCATCTATCGCGACCTGGACTGGTGCGGGGTCATCCTCAGCAACTACGACCAGATCGATCTCACAGCCATGATCAACCAGGAACGGAACTCGATCGTCGGCCAGGCATGACCGAATCCAGCTCGCCAAGGCACACTTAGTTCCGGAGCACAACATGCTCGTACTCATCCCAACCTGAAGCCGAAACGGTCTTCCGCGCCAGGTATCGCACCGGCACTCAGCTCAAAGCCGTACGAGATAGCCGGGATGGTCGAGAGACAGGTAGCACGAGGACTTGGTGAAGGTCGCCCCGGCAAGCTCATCGGGAACTTCGACCGAGGCCACGGGGCTGAGGTAGCCGAGGCTGGAATGCCGTCGGCGGGTGTTGTACCAGCCCCTCGATGCATTCGAAGATTGCCTTGTGCGCCTTGGCTTTCGTGGGCCAGGCCTGCCGGTCGAGCAGCTCGGTCTTGATGGTGGTGAAGAACGACTCGGCGACCGCGTTGTCCCAGCACTGACCCGTGCGGCCGACGGACAGCCGCACCCCGGCGTCGACAGCCGTCTGCCGAGAAGTGGGAAGCACCCGCGGGCGCGGGCAGGCCGCTACGCGTGGTGGCCGAGCTCATCCCGGTCCCGCCGCGTGGTGATCGTCTCTCGTTCGCGAGCTCGGGTGATCACCGGACGCTGTTGGGCGTCCTCGGCCTCTGTCACCGGCTGGATCTGTACCAGTCGTCGTTGCGGCCCGACCGACGTGCCCTCTCCGGAGAAGGCACGTCAAAGTCGGTCGCGGCTCAGGCGCACACCTTGCCGTTCAGGGCGAGAAGGCGAACGGCGGCGCGCCACCGCCCCGCGCGATCCCACGCCTCGGTCACCGGACCTCGGTGTCCACAGGGGACCAGCTCACTCCACGACGAAGGTCCTGATGCTCAGGGCAGGCAGCTGGGCCCCGGACGCTCCATTCGACGTGGAGAAGGTGTCGTAGTGAGCCAAGGTCCGCGTCGCGCCGGTCAGCCAGGCCGAGTCGTTTCGGGGAAAGTAGCGCGCAGGTTCGTCCAGGGCGATCAGAAAACTATTGGACCATGTCGGTGAACTGCTGAAGAGAATGTTGCCAATATTATATCCGTCATTTCGGTGTGTTCGACGAAGCATCAACGTTGCCGGCCTTGAGTCGAGTCATACCGCCCGTGACTCCGCTGCCTCGCGTCAGATCGCCTGACAACGCCTCATCGCCCCTGTCTGGCCGAACGGGACAAGCCCAGGTGTGCTGTACCTGGGATGAACAGGTGAAGTGCGCCGCTCGGGAAGGCAGCCCGCACATCGAACTCCGTCGTGCCGGCCGCGTCCGTGTAGTCCACTGTGGAGTTTGGCGGAACATGCCATTCACAGCTTCCGCACAAGAGATTCACAACTCCTCGCTTTACCGTCGCGTCATGAGCAAATCCGAGCTGACTTACGAAGGCCGTCCGCTGCCCACCTCAGGCGCGGCCTGACCGTCGGCACCCGCGTCACCCTGGAGGCCGGTAAGTCCTGCGGCAGGTGCGCACGCAGGGCTGAGCACCGCGGGTCGCCGTCGAGTTCCCGGCCTGCGGCGAGACGAGGTCGCCCTGCTCGCCGGGCTGAGCGCGGGCTACTACGCCAGGCTGGAACAGGGCCACGAGCGCCCGACCCACCAGACGGTGGAGAGCCTGAAACATGCGCTGCGCCTGGACGAGAGCGCCGCCATCGAGCTGCACCGGCTGGCTCGCCCCGCGCCCCGCCGGCGGACCCGCGACCGGCCCGAGCGCGTCAGTCCGCACCTGCTGGTCCTGCTCGACGACTGGACCGCGGCGCCCGCCTACGTTCTCGGCCGGTCCGGCGACGTCCTGGCGCGCAACGCCCTCGCCAGCGCACTGCACACCCGTTTCGTCCACCGCGACAACCTGCACCGCATGATCTTCCTCGACCCCGCGGCACTCGAGTTCTTCCGCGACTGGACGGCCACGGCCCGCGCCGCCGTGCACGACCTGCGTCAGGTCGCCGGCCGCACCGCCGGCGAGCGCGGGCTGCGCGAGCTGGTCGGCGAGCTCGCGATCGCCAGTCCCCGGTTCCGCGGGCTCTGGGCCGAACCGGCGCCACGCGGCGCGGTCCGCCCCGGAACCTCCTTCTTCCACCCCGACGTCGGCGAACTGGACCTGCGCACGGAGATCTTCCCGATCAGCAGTGCACCCGGTCAGCGACTGGTCGCCCAGCCGGCCGAGCCGGGGTCCCGCTCCGCCGACGCGCTGGTGTTGCTGAGCACGCTGGACCTGTGACCGGGTCGGGAAAGTGCCATCGGAGTCGGGACCCGGCAAACCTGCGGGTTCTCACCGCCCCTGACATGTCGATCTTTGTCAGACCTGTTGCCCGCAGTCTGCCCGTCGCGATCCGTCCAGCCCCGTTGTTTAAATGCCCGTTCGGGCGACTTTGGTGCCCAATGAGCCTGTTTGGTGGTGGGCGCGTAGTTGGCTCCTGCCCGGAAGCGTCGCTCGTTCCGTCGGGTGGAACGTGATGTGCTAGATACGTTGGTATGTAGCCGAAGCCGGAGTCGTGGCGCCTCCACTCTGGACCCGCGCCGCCAACCTCAACCACCGCAGGCCCGGGCTGGAGTCCGTTGCAGGTCGACGGCGGGCTGCCTGTTTCGCTCGACGACAACTTCGATTCGCCCTGCTCTGTCACGTCGTGTGGAAGCGAGGGAGTGCACATGTTGCTCATGCGTGACGAGGCGCGTCGCCGGGCCGCCGCTCGAACATTTCGGCGCCACCAGTCGCTCATTGCAGACATCCACACGGGGAGAGCGGTTTCGGACGAGCTGCGTCTCCAGAAACTGCGCGAGATCCTCGCCGCCGCGTCGCGCGCGGAACTTTACGCGGACTCGGTGCCGGCGCTGCTCGCCGACGACGTCAGGCGCCTCCGGCCTCTTGCCGAGGTGCTAGGTGCACTGCCCCTGCTGCCGAGGAGTGAACTGAGCGCTCACAGCCACGCCGCGTTCACGGTGCCGCTCGGCGAGTTCCTGCACTACTACGAGACATCCGGAACCACCGGTCCGGCCTCGGCTGCACCGAAGGCCGACGACGACCTCATCGTCAACACGGTCAACATCGGTGAGATGTGGGCCCGGTTCCTCTCACCGGGGGACATCGCGCTGATCTTGATCATCGGTGCGCTCGCGCCGGCTCCGTACCAGTTCGAGAAGGTGTTCGAGTACCTCGGCATCACGTCACTGCGGCCGACGGTGGACTACATCGACGGCGACTACTCGAAGGTGCTGCGGCTGATCGACGAGCTGTCGGTGAACGTCTTCGTGGGAGCCCCGTCACGATTGCTGGCGATGATCCAGTTCGCCGCCCGGCACGGCCTCGCGGTGCCGCGGTTCGACCGCCTGCTGCTCATCGCCGAACAGGTCGGTCCGGCTTGCCGGCGGCACTTGAGCCGTCTGACGGGAGCGGAGGCGTTGGTCGGGAGCTTCGGCTCGTCCGAGACCGGGACGACCGCGGTGACCTGTGAACGCGGTCAGCTCCACCTGCAGCTGCAGAGCTATGTCCTCGAGTTGCTGGACGAGCGCGGTGTCCGCGTGGTGGATGGCGCTGCCGACAGCGGGGAACTGGTGGTCACCACACTCGACCTGCCCGGCCGGCCGCTGCTGCGGTACCGGACGGGCGACCTGATCGAGGTGGTCGGGACACCGTGCGCGTGCGGACTGGCGCTCCCGGTCATGCGGACCAGGGGGAGGGAGTCGGACGTGCTCGCCTTCGCCGGTGGCACTGTGCGCCAGGAAGACGTCGAGTCCGCTCTGTGGGTGGATGGCTCGCCTGACGCGACCGTCCTCAACTACATGCTGGTCATCCACGAGGACGAGATCGTCTGCCTGGTGACCACGGATGTGCTCCCCGACAACGGGTGGGCGGACCGGACGGCCAGCCGGATCGCCCATGTCTTCCCGGCCCACCACCTCACCGTCCGGCCGGTAGAGGTGCTCTCGCCGTTGACGACGTTGAGCGGGGACCTCGGCTGGAAGCTGTCCCGCGTGCTCGATCTCGGTGACATCGGGGCGTGGAGCCGGTTGCCGACGTCGTTGAGCCACGTGGTCAAGGAAACCCTTGAATCAAGAGGAGTGATGGTGTGCCCGAGATGACCGACCGCGAGAAGTACGAGTTCGTGCTCGGGGTGTACTTCCGCACCCAGGCCGCCATCGAGAAGTACATGGGACGTGAGCGGCTTCCGGAGTGGGCCGCTCACGTGGCGCGGATGAACACCGACGCCACGAGGAAGCGTTTACCCGAGCGGGTCGACCAGGAACGCAGCGTCCTCGGTTCGCTGGCGGCCATGTTGGACGTGTACGGCTCGGACCAGACATTGGCGGAGGACGACGGCGGGTACCGGCTCGAGGTCCGGCGCTGCGGCATCTTCGACTACCGCGAACGGGCCCGTGATCAAGGGGTGGAGCTGACCCTGCCCGTCCCGTGCGAGTTCTGCGTGGAGCTGCGCTACCAGACGGCGGCCAACCTGGACATGGTCGTGTCGCACCAGTTGGGTCATCGGTCCTGCACCTGGGAGTGTCACTCTGCCGCTGAACCCGAGGGTTCGCGATGACCGCGACCCGGACGGAACCGCCGTTGCCCTACCGGCGAGATTCCGCGCATCCGTGCAACCCCGCGAGTGACCTTCGAGCGGCAGCGGCCGGGAACCCCGTCGTGCGACTGCCGCTCACCAGCGGAGTCCTGGTGTGGCTCGTGACCGGTTACGACGAGGCTCGACAGGTGCTGGCCGACTCCAGGTTCAGCAGCAACCTCACGACGCCCGGCACCGCGTTGCCGAAACCAGGGGAGCGGACAGTCGCCGAGGAGCTCCAGGATCGGCAGCCGGGCACGTTCCTGGAGTACGACCCGCCTGACCACACCAGGCTGCGCGGCATGGTGGCCGGAGAGTTCACCGCTGGAGCCGTGCATCGGCTCCGGCCGCGGATCGAGGCCGTCGTCGAGGAATGCCTCGACGCGACCGAGGAAGCCGGCTCACCCGTCGACCTGGTCGAGACGTTCGCCTTGCCGATGCCGTCGAAGGTCATCTGCGAGATGCTCGGCGTCCCGTACGACGACGACTTCGACTTCGCGGGTCACACCGTTGTCATGACGGATCTCATGGCCCGGCCCGAGGACACCCTGGCGGCGCGCGACGCGCTGCGCGGCTACATGCGCGGCATCGTCCAAGACCGGCGCAAGAACCCGACCGACGACGTCCTCGGGAGGCTGATTCGCAACTACGGCAACGATGTTACCGACGAGGAGCTGGTCGGCATCGGCAACCTGCTGCTCATCGCAGGCCACGAGACCACCGCGATGATGCTCGGCCTCGGCACGCTCGCCCTGCTCCAGCACCCCGAACAGCTCGCGATGGTGCGAGACGACCCGTCGGCGGTACCTTCCGCGGTGGAGGAGTTGCTGAGGTACGCGTCGATCGCGAATCACGGCGCCATCCGCACCGCCACCGAAGATGTCGTGATCGGCGGCAGGCTCATCCAGGAGGGTGACGCGGTGGCGGTGTCGATCCCCGTGGTCAACCGCGATCCCGATCGGTTCGACGACCCGTACCGCTTCGACATCACCAGAGATCCGAAAGCGGGACACCTGGCTTTCGGCTACGGCATCCACCGCTGCATCGCCGCCCCGATGGCGAGGATGGAGATGCAGATCGCCTACCCCGCGTTGTTGCGCAGGTTTCCCGCGCTCTGCCTGGCGATGCCCCTCGATCGCATCCCGGTCCGCACGTCGAACGCGACCCACGGCCTGCACGCACTTCCCGTGGCCTGGTGAAGGAGCTCCAATGGTCAACATCATCGAGGTGGTCGCCAGAGTCCACGTCGACGATCTGGACGCGGCGCTGCCGTTGTACCGCAGACTTGCCGGTGTGGCTGAGGCGAAGCGATTCGAGTTCGGCGAGGTCCAGCTCGCGAGCATTGGTCCGTTCCTGTTGCTCAGCGGCAACACCGCCCCCTACCGGGACCGTGTCGCGACGCTCGTCGTCGCTGATCTGGTGCCGGTGATCGAGGCGCTGGAGGAGAGCGGCGGGACGATCTTGGACGGGCCGTCGCCGACTTCCAACGGCGATCGGCTGATCGCACGACATCCAGACGGCTCGGTGTTCGAGTACATCGGTAAGGGAGCAGCGATCTGACGCGCAGCGCGTCGTCGGCCAGCCACGACTGCTGCTCTGCACCAGAGCGAGGTGGTGACGGTGTGCGTGCCGAGAAATACGTCCGTGCAGGTCAGCAGGCGTCGGTGGGTAGCGGTCGTCATCCGGCGTGATCGTGGCCGTGCTGGTCCGGTTCACCTACCGCGCCTTCGCTCCGCTGTGGCTCTTGCGCATGACTGATCGTGGAAGAACGTCGAGATTCTCGTTCTGCGCCATCAAGTCGCGGTCCTGCGTCGCTCACCGGCAGGCACTACCACCACCGCTACCGAATCGGGCTGCAGCCGCGGCCGTGACGCCCGCCGGAGGCCGGGTTCCAGGACGCTTCGATCTCCGGGGCGATCTCACCGAGCCGGCGGGAGGTGACCGGGTCAGGCACTGGGGAGTGCAGTCGCCGCACCACGTTGACGTCGCCCGTCTTCGCGCGAACGTCGGTCGCGGGCAGCCTGGAGTTCCAGGTCTGGTGGTACGTCGACCTCACCGCGATCGGACAGGGATGATCCCACCTGTCCCCCCGCAGCTGATCGGCATGGCCGAATTGGAGAATTGCGGCGGTTGGTTGTGGTAGTCGTTGGGTACCGTCCAACTGCCGCTGCGGGTTACGGTACGCGGCTCACGAAAGCGGGCGTCCAAACCTCTAACGGAGCGTCGTGACCGATCCCCCCGATCTCGACCGCGGTGTGCTCCGCACACTGCTCACCGACGTGGTCACCGGTGCGCTCGCGCGCGAGGCTCTGATCGGCTGCCTCGACGGGGCGATCGCCAGGGCTCGGCTCATCGGCGGTTGCTGCTCGGTGTTCGTGTTCGACGTCGACCACTTCAAGACCGTCAACGACGCGTACGGGCACGCCCGCGGTGACGCGGTGCTGCGGTCGATCGTCGAGCGGGCCAAGGGCGTGGTCCGCGACGCCGACGTGCTGGTGCGCTACGGCGGGGACGAGTTCGTGCTGGTGCTGCCGGAGACGGGCGCGGTGGAGGCGCTGCAGGTCGCGACGCGGCTGGTGGACGCGGTCGGCACCAAGCCGTTTCCCGGTAATCCGCCGCTGTCGGTGTCGATCAGCCTCGGGCTGGCCACCTTCCCGGACGACGCGGCGGATCGGCAGTCGCTGCTCGATCTCGCCGATCGCCGCAACTACCTGGCCAAGCGCCGCGGCCGGGGCCGCGCGGTCGGTGACGACCTGCAGGCGAGCGGGCGGCGGTCCTCCGAGAGGTTGCTGGAGCGGGACGCGGCACTGGCGGTCGTGCGCGACTTCCTCGTCCGGCTGGACGCGTGCGGACGTGGTGCGCTGAGGGTGACGGGCGAGCGCGGCGCCGGGCACACCAGGTTCCTGGCCGAGGTAGGCAAACTGGCCGGGCTGCGCGGGTTCGAGGTGGTCAACTGGGCTTCGGCACCGGCGGGGCACGCCGAGCGGGTGCTCGTGCTCGCCGACACCGACGCCGACCTCGCGGACGTGGGACGGCGGGTGCGGCGACTGGCCGCCTCCGGTGGCGCGCGGGTCGTGGGGCTGGTCCAGGCGATGCACGATCCCGCGGGTCCGGTGCCGCAGGTGCTGCCGCTGCTGGACACCGCGGTGCTGACGCCGCTGTCCGAGTCGGCACTGCACGTGTGGCTGCGTTCGACGCTGCGCGGTGAGCCCACGCGGGAACTGGTGCACTGGCTGGCTCGGCGCAGCAGCGGCCTCGTCGCTCAGGCCGAGCGCGGGCTGACGCAGCTCGCCGACCGCGGCCACCTGGAGCAGGGCGGCGAGGGGGACTGGGGCGTGTCCGCGGAGGCCCTCGCCCGTGCCGACAACGCCCGGCGACGGTTGCCCGCGCCGGTCAGCAGCCTGGTGGGCCGGGCGCGAGACGTCTCGCGGATGGCCGACCTGCTGTCCGAACGGCGGCTGGTCACGCTGACCGGCGCCGGTGGCATCGGCAAGACGCGGCTGGCGCTGGCCGTCGCGGGGGCCGTGGCGGATGAGTTCGCGGACGGGGCCGTGTTCGTGTCGCTCGCCGAGGCCACCACGACCGAGATGGTCGTCTCCGCGGTCGCCGCGGTGCTGGAGGTGCCGGAGGGCACGAACGAGCCGCTGACCGACGCGGTGATCCGGGCGCTGAGCGAGCTCGAGCTGTTGCTGGTGCTGGACAACTTCGAGCACGTGCTGAGTGCCGGCTCGTTCGTGGCGGCGCTGCTGGCGGCGGCACCGGGGGTGCGGGTGCTGACCACGAGCCGGCAGCGGCTGCGACTCACCGGCGAGCAGGTGTACCCGGTCCCGTCGCTGCCGGTGCCCGACCTCGACCGCCTGCCGTCCCGGCCGGAGGAGACCGACGAGGCGCTGGTGTCCTGGCCCGCGCTGGCGTTGTTCGTGGCCAGGGCCACCGAGGCCGTGTACGGGCTGACGTTCTCCGCGGACGACCTGCGTGCCGCGGCAGAGGTGTGCATCCGGCTGGACGGGCTGCCACTGGCGATCGAGCTCACCGCGGCGAACTGCGACGTCCTCTCGCCCACCCAGATCCTCGCTCAGCTGAACGAGCGGTCGGAGCTGCCTGCCAGCGGGCCCCAGGACCTGCCGGCGCGGCAACGTACCCTGCACGCCACCATCGACTGGAGCGTCGCCCTGCTCGACGCCGACGACCAGGAGCTGCTGACGCGCCTCGCGGTGTTCGCCGGTGGTTGCACGGCTGACGCCGTCGCCGCGATCTGCCTGCCGTCCGCGACGAGCGACGAGTCAGTTGCCAGGCTCACGAAGCGCCTGAACGGGCTGGTGGACCGCAACCTCCTCGGCGCGCGGCACACCGAGGACGGCCTCAGGTACACGATGCTGGAGACCATCCGGGCTTACGCGGGCGAACGGCTGACGGACGAGGAGGTGATCCGGCGCCACACCGCCTTCTTCGCCGAGCTCGCCGAACGCGCGGACCGCGGACTGGGTGGCCACGACGGAGCGGCCTGGTACGCGCGGGTCAGCCGCGAGTACCTCAACCTGCGCGCGGCGCACACCCAGGCGATGGCGGCCGGGGATCCGCTCACCGCTGCCCGGATCGTCCTCGGCGTCAACCGGTTCTGGCAGAAGGGCTGGCACATCCGCGAGGGCAGGGAATGGCACCGCCGCCTGCTCGCGGACGCGGTGGACTGGCTGCCGGAGGGTGTCCGCGGCAGGGTGATGGAGTCTGCGGCGTTCCTCGCGATCAAGCAGGACGACCAGGCGACTGCCCTGTCGCTCGGCGAGGAGAGCCTGCGGATCGGCCGCCGGCTCGGCGACCACGACCTGGTGGCCCAGGCGCTCAACATCGTCGGCCTCGTCGCCCGGCAGAGCGGTGACCTGGACCAGGCCCGTGCGTGCTTCCGCGAGTGCGTCGAAATCGAGCAGGCGCACGGGAAACGCGGCACCGTCCTGGCTGCGGCGCGGGGCAACCTGTCGATCATCGCCCGCTTCGAGGGTGATCTGCACACCGCGCGCGAGCTGATGCGGCACAACGTCGAGATGGACCGCAGGGTCGGCAACCTCCGCACGCTGTCCCTGGACCTCGTCGGTCTCGGCGACGTCTGCGTGGACCTCGGCGACGCCGCCGCCGCTCGTCCGCTGCTCACCGAAGCCGTCGAGATCAGCAGGCAGATCGGGGACATGGGCGGTGAGGCGTACGCCTTCCACATCCTCGGCCGCCTCACCCGGCTGGAAGGCGATCCGGTCGAGGCGTACCGCCTCTACACCGCCGCCATCCGCATCCACCACGGGTTCGGCGACCGGTTCGCGGTCCTCTACACGCTCAGCTCGCTCGTCGACCTGCTCAGCACGGTGGACGCCGCGTCGGCCGCCGGGATGCTGGGCGCCGTCGAGGTGATCCGCGAACAGGACGGCCTACCGATGACCAAGCACCAGTGTGCCGTCCGCGACAGCACGCTGCGCCGCATCCGCGCCGTGCTCACCGAAGACGAACTGCACGTCGCGACGGTCGCCGGAGCCGCGATGGACCTCGACGCCCTGGTCGCCCACGCCTTCGAGGTGGATCCGGCCGTGTTCGCCTGACCCGGCATGTCCAGTGAGATCAACGGCGCGTGTACGCATCGGGATGGGTAACACTCATCATCCGTCATGATCGCGGCCGTGCTGGTCCGCTTCGCCTACCTCGCTGTCTCCCACGCCTTCGCCGCGCTGTGGCTCCCGCGCATGACCGATCGAGGTGCTTGGTGGCGGTGCAGGCGGTGCCTGGCCACGGGCTGTGCACCGTGATCGAGCCGGGCCGGCTGCCGACACGGGGCTCTCGGCACCGAGAAGGTGAGACCGTCACGACGGAACGAGCACGACACGGCCGAGGACGCGGCCGGCTCTGAGGTCGTCGAAGGCCTGGACGGCTTCGGTCAACGGACGGACGTCCGTTGCCACGCGGAGTTTTCCGGCCAGGGCGAGCGCGACGACGGCGTGCAGTTCCGGTCCGGTGCCCCAGAACGGCAGGCTCAGCGTCGCGCCCTGGGGAAGTGGTCCTGGTTTGCCGATCATGAGGCGCCCACCCCCGCTGCCGAGCGCGACGAGGGTGCCGCCGGTGCGCAACGTCGCGGCGCCGAGCGCGAGCGTCGCGTCGTTGCCGACGAAGTCGAGGACGGCGTCGAAGCCGGTTCCGCCGGTTGCCGCGCGTAGGACGTCGGCCGTGTCCGCGCGGGCGAGTGTGCCGAGGTGGGCTCCGCAGGAGTGGGCGAGTTCGAGCGCGTCCTCGCGGGTGTCCACGGCGACGACCCGGCTCGGGGTGAGGGCGCGCAGGAGCTGGACGGCGAGGTGTCCCAGGCCGCCGACACCGACGACCGCCACGGCCGAGTCCTCGCCGAGTTCGTCGACGAGGCCGGCGATCGCGTGGTACGGAGTGAGGCCGGCGTCGGTGAGTGGCGCGGCTTGGGTGGCGTCGAGTTCGCCCGCCGGGACGAGATGCCGGGCGTGCGGCACGAGGACGTGGCCGGCCATGCCGCCGTCACGGCCGAGTCCTGCCCCGGACCACTCGAGGCCGGCGCGGCGGTCGCAGTAGTTGTCCTGCCCCGCGACGCATCGCCGGCACTGTCCACAGCCCCACGGTCCGTGAACGACCACTCGCTCGCCGATCGTGACGCCCCGGGCCTCCGTGCCGATCGCGGCCACCCGGCCGGCGATCTCGTGGCCGAGTGTGAACGGCAGGCGATACGGCAACGTTCCCGGCCGGGCGTCGAGGACGTGCAGGTCCGAGTGGCAGACACCGGCCGCCTCGACCCGCACGAGCACTTCGTCGCCGATGGGATCGGGCACCTCGGCCTCGGTGAGTTCGGGGTGGCCGCCCCAGGTGGAGAGGCGCACCGCAGGAGTCTTGCGCGTCGGCGTCACGCCTGCCCACGATACAGAAATGAACTCAGTTCAAGAAGGTGGCAAGGGAAAGTGGCTCGGGTGGCCGGTGCCGCGGTCGCGCACAAGCTCGCCGGGCTCGGCGCCCAGGTCGTGTGAGCCGACGTCACCGCGCCGGACGGGGGAGGGGTGGTGAACGTCGCGGCCTCGCCAGGTCGAAAGTCTCGTCGTCGGCGTGCGGTCCGACCACGGCAGCCTCGACGTCGTCGTGCACGCGGCGGCGCGCCAAACTGGCCGACGGGTGCTGAGTGTGAACCTTGACGGCACGTTTCGCGTCCAGCGCCGCGGTGCGGGTGATGTCCCGCGCGCGGCACGCACGCTGGACGTTCGCGGGTTTTTCGTGTGCGACGCCGGAGCAGATCGCGGTGTTCCTCGCGGGCGGCCGTTCACGGTCTGAGGGTTGTCAGCGGCCGAGCCGCGGTCTACCGTCACCTGAACTGAGTTCACTTTGTCCTCAACGGAGAGGCGTGACGTGGATCAACTTCTCCTCGTGCTGGTCAGCGGGGTCGCCAGCGGTGCGATCTACGGCCTGATGGGCCTGGGCCTTGTGATCATCTACCGCGCGACGGACGTCGTGAACTTCGCGCTGGCGAGCCTGGCGACGCTCGGGCTCTACGTCGCGATCACCTTTCACGACAACGGCACCGCGGTGATCGTGGGCGTGCTGGGCGCGGTCGCGGTGACCGTCGTCGCCGGACTGGCCGTCCGCGAGGTCGTCATCAGGCCTTTGGGACAGGGGCAGCTCTTCGCGGCTCTCGTGGTGACGATGGGTGTCGCGCTGATCGCCGAGAGCGTGATCAGCGAGCTCTGGGGCACGCAGCCCAAGGCGTTCCCGAGCATCGTCGACGGCACGGTCCGCGTCGGGGAGCTCGCGATCCCGACGCAGAGCCTGCTGACCATCGCTGTGGCCGGGGTGGCGATGGCGCTGGTCGCGTTCCTGTTCGGACGGACCACGCACGGCTCGGCGATGCGCGCGGTCGCGGAGTCCGCCGACACCGCGCAGGTGATCGGGATCAGCGCGCAACGGATCGCGCGGATGGCGTGGGCGCTCGGGCTCGGGCTCGCCGCACTCGCCGCGTGCCTCTACGCACCGAAGGTCGGCCTGGTGCCGACCGTGCTGTCGGCGCCGCTGTTCCGGGCGTTCGCGGGGATCTTCCTCGGCGGGCTGAACAGCATGTACGGCGCGGTCGTCGGTGGTCTGGTCGTCGGGGTGCTGGAGAACCTCGGCGCGAGCTACGTGTCGGCGAGCTTCCGCGACACCTTCGTCTTCTCCTTCACCGTCCTCGTGCTGCTGATCCGCCCGCAGGGTCTGTTCGGCACACGCACGTTCCAACGGGTGTGAGGTAACGCGATGACCTTTCTCGGTTCCACAACGGTGCGGGCGCTGCTCGGCCCGCTCGCCGCGGCCGTGGTGATCGCCTTGATGAGTGTGGGCGCGCTCCCGCCGTACCAGGCGTACTCGGTGGCGCTCGCCGCCGTCTACACGATCGTCGTGCTGTCGGTCGGGCTGCTGGCCGGCTGGTCCGGCATCTGGTCGGTCGGCCATCCCGCGTTCTTCGCGCTCGGCGCGTACTTCGCCGCCTACGGCAGCGGGCACGGCTGGTCGTTGGAGACCATCCTGCTCGGCACGGTCGTGTCCGCCGCGGCGCTCGGCGGGTTCGTCGGGTACGCGGGTGCTCGCTTCTCGACGCTCTACATCGCACTGCTGACGCTGGCGTTCAGCCTGGTCTCGCTGGAAGTGATCCACCGCTGGACCGCCGTCACGGGTGGTGACCAGGGCGTGCCGGTAGCGGAGGTGCCCACGCTCGCGGGACCGGTGCCAGGCGGTGGCACCGAAGCGCAGCTCCTCTCGGTCGCCGCGGCCGGGATCTGCCTGGCGATCGCGGTCGTCGCCAAGGGATCGGCGTTGCGGATGCGGCTGGTGGCGGCGAAGTCCCACCCCCTGGTGGCGCAGTCGGTCGGGATCGCGCCCGAGGCGCAGTCGGCGCTCTCGTTCGCGGTGAGCGCCGCGTTCACCGGCGTCGGCGGGGTGCTGCTGGGCCTGATGACCGGGTTCGTCAGCCCTGACCTGTTCTCGCTCAACCTCGGGGTCTCGCTGATCGCCTCCTGCGTGCTCGGCGGGGTCGGCAGCGTGCTGGGCGCGGTGGTCGGCGGCGTCTACCTGGCCTGGTCGCCCACGCTCGCCGGCGCGGTCGGGCTGCCGCAGCCGGTCGTGCAGGGCCTGGTGCTGATCGCGGCGCTGCTCTTCCTGCCCGGCGGCGTGGTGCCGTTCCTCGGCAAGCTCGTCCGGAAGCGGCCCCGCAAGACCCGCCCCGTGGCCCTGCTTCCCGAGCCGGAGATCGTCCGCCGGACACCGGAGGGTCCGCCGCTGCTGACGTTGAACGACGTGTCGGTGCGCTTCGGTGGACTGAAAGCCCTCGAAGAGGCGTCGCTTTCGGTGCGGCGAGGCGAGGTGCTGGCCGTCATCGGACCGAACGGCGCCGGCAAGACGACCCTGCTGAACGTCCTTTCCGGACTCTCGGGCGGCGGCAAGATCGAGGGCGCCGCCCAGTTCGACGGCGGGCAGCTGCTGACGGCCCGCGCGACGGCCCGGCGGCGGTTCGGGATGGGACGCACCTTCCAGCACGCGGAGACGTTCGACGAGCTCACCGTGGTGGAGAACCTCCTCTGCGCGCATCGCCGGATCACCTCTCGGCGACGCACTGCCGTTCTCGATCTGCTGAACCGGGTGGGGCTCGCCGACGTCGCCGACCGCAACCCGGCCGACCTGCCCTTCGGCCTGCAGAAACGCCTGGACCTGGCCAGGGCGGTCGCGGAGGACCCGAAGCTGCTGGTCCTGGACGAACCGTTCGGCGGACTGGACGCGGACGAGCGCGCCATCGCGGCCAAGCAGATCGAGCGGCTGCGGGACGGCGGCGCCGCGGTGCTCATCATCGACCACGTGCTGGACGACCTGTTCGCCGTCGCGGACCGCGTCGTGGCCTTCGACTTCGGCAAGCCGATCGGGGAGGGCCCGCCGGGGGAGGTGTTGCAGGACAGCGCGGTTCTCGCGTCGTACCTGGGCACGTCCACCAGCCGGGTCCGGCCCGCGGACCGGCCGGACGACGCACCGGTGGTCGTCCGGCTCGCCGGGATCGAACACCACTACGGTGGCATCACCGCGTTGCGCGGGATCGACCTGGACGTCCACCGGGGTGCCGTCCTGGGCGTCGTCGGGGCGAACGGCGCGGGCAAGAGCACGCTCGGCCGCGTCCTGCACGGCTCGCTGCGGCCCTCCGGCGGCTCCCGCGAGGTGCTCGACGTGCGCGCCGGCCTCGTCCCGGAAGGGCGGGCGTTGTTCAAGACGTTGTCGCTCAAGGAGAACCTCGAAGTCGCGGCGTACGCGGCCGGTCTCAAGGGCGCCCGGCTGCGGGCGCGGCTGGACGAGACGGCCGGGTGGTTGCCGCCGCGCGTCCGGGACCGGCTCGGTGTCCAGGCCGCCGGGCTCAGCGGCGGCGAGCAGCAGATGCTCGCCATCGCCCGCGCCCTGATGGCGGAACCGGATGTGCTCATCGTCGACGAACCCGCGCTCGGCCTCGCCCCGGCACTGGTCGACGAGGTCTACACACGCCTGGCGGAACTCGCGGACGGCGGCATGACGGTGGTCTTGCTGGAACAGCTGCTGAGCCGGGCACTGGCGAGCTGCCACGAGGTGGTCGTGCTGCACGAAGGAGTCGTTGCCGCGAAAGGCGCGGCAACGGATCCGGCGTTCACCGCACGGGCCGAGTCGGCGTACTTCGGCGGCGAGCACGCCGTCGCACTGGGCATGACGGCGCTGGAGCCACGATGACGTATCCGCGGATCGATCCGGCCCTGCTCGTCGAAACTCCGGAGCAGCGAGAACTCCGTTCCGTCGCACGGGACTTCTTCACCGAGCACGGCGGAGACCAGTGGAAGCGGATGGCGGGCGAGCTCGGCATCCAGGGACTCGCGATTCCTGAGGACTACGGCGGCTCCGGGTACACGTTCGCCGAGCTGGCCGTGGTGCTGGAGGAGGCCGGACGGGCGTTGTGCGCGGTGAAGTTGCTCCCGACCGTGGTGCTGGCCGTGCACACGTTGCTCTACAGCGGCAACACCGAGGCGTGCGCCCGCTACCTGCCGGGCATCGCCGACGGCACCCTCACCGCGACGGTGGCGTTCGGCGGCGACGTCCACGTTCGGGACGGGACCCTGCACGGCACGGTGGACTATGTCCTCGACGGAGCGGACGCAGACCTGGTGCTCGTAAGCGCGGATGGTCAGATCTTCGCCTGCGAGTCCGTGACGCGCACTTCCCGGCGCGTGCTCGACGAAACACGGCCGCAGGCCCTGCTGGAGTTCCGCAGCTCACCAGCGACACCCGTGGGCAGCGCGGACGTCGTGCCACGGGTGCGCGACGTCGGCCGAGCGGCCCTGGCGGCCGAACAGGTCGGCGGCATCGGGCACGCTCTGGACGCCACGGTGTCCTATGTGGAGCAACGCAGGCAGTTCGGGCGGCCCATCGGCTCGTTCCAAGCGGTGAAACATCGGCTGGCCAGGCTGCTCGTCGAGTACGAGGCAGCTCGATCGGCCGCCGCGTACGCCACCGCGTGCGTGGCGACCGAGTCGGCCGAGCTTCCGGTGGCCGCCGCCGCGACCGCCGTCTGTTCGTCCGCCTACCAGCTCGCGACCGCCGAGTACGTCCAGCTGCACGGCGGGATCGGCTTCACCTGGGAACACCCGGCGCACCGCTACGTCCGGCGGGCACGTTCGTCCGAGGTGCTCTTCGGCACGACCCAGGACCGGCTGACGGACCTCGCCGCCGTGCTGGGAATCGCCTGACCACACCAACCCATTGACAGCGGGCGGTTCCCGCCCTTAGAACTTGAACTGAATCCAGTTCAGTTAGGAGAACCGAGATGGCCGTGGAAGACGAGATCCAGTTCGAGCGCGACGGGCACGTGGCCAGGGTGTGGCTGAACCGGCCGTGGAAGAAGAACTGCGTCACCGTGCCGATCCTGGAGCGGCTCGACGAGATCATCGCCGAGGTCGACAAGGACCCGGACCTGCGCGTGCTGGTGCTGCGCGGCCGTGGCGGCACGTTCTGCTCCGGGTTCGACCTGGACAGCCTGCAGGCCGAGTACATCGGCAGCTCGACGGCCATGGACGTCGCGGTCATCTCGGCCAAGGTCTGCGACCGGCTCTACTCGATGAACACCCCGTCGGTCGCCGTGCTGGAGGGCTACGTCACCGCGGGCGGCTTCGAGCTGATGATCTCCTGCGACTTCGCGATCGCGTCCGATGACGCCAGGATCGGCGACTTCCACATGCGCCGGGGGCTCTTCGGCGGCGCCGGCCCGATCTACCGGGTGCCGCGGATGATCGGCATCCGCAAGACGAAGGAGCTGATGCTGACCGGCAAGCTGCTGTCCGGCGTGGAGGCCGAGAACTTCGGCCTCATCAACAAGTCAGCTCCGGCGGAGGAGCTCGACGCCGCGGTGGACGAGTTCATCGGTCAGCTCACGGACAAGAGCCCGTTCCAGATGCGGATCACGAAGATGACCGTCGACCGCAGCCTGGACGCGGACACGCAGTCGTTGATGGTCATGGAGCACCTCGCGGTCGGCGTGACGCTGAACTCCGACGACGCCGCCGAGGGTGTGGCGGCGTTCCTGGAGAAGCGCGAGCCCAAGTGGACGGGGCGCTGATCAGATGACCGAGGGCACGTTGTGGACCTGGACGGTGCAGCGGTTCGCGCCGAAGTCACCCCCGTACGTCCTGCCGGAGGACGGCTTCCGGCCCTTCGCGGTCGGGTACGTGGAGCTCGACGGCGAGGGCGTCCGGGTGGCCGCGGTGCTCGACGTGCCGGATCTCGACGACGTCCGCATCGGGATGAGGTTGTCGGTGAAGGCATCGGGCGGCGTGCCGCGGGCCAGGCCGGTGTCGTCGTGACCGGGGTGCTGATCTGCGGCGCCGCCCGCACGTCGTTCGCCCGGTCCGAGCGGACCGGCAGGGAACACGCGGTCGCGGCGATCAACGCCGCGCTCGCCGACGCCGGGATGGAGTGGTCACGGGTGGGAGCGGCGTTCGGCGGCAGCGACGCCGCCGGGCTCGCCGACACCCTCGTCGCCGACCTCGGGCTCACCGGGCTGCCGTTCGTCAACGTCAAGAACGGTTGTGCCACCGGCGGAAGCGCGCTCGTCTCGGCGGTCAACGCGATCCGGAGCGGGATGGCGGACGTCGTCGTCGCCGTGGGGTTCGACAAGCACCCGCGAGGCGCGTTCGATCCACGGCCGGAGGACTGGGGCCTGGACGACGCCTACGGGCGTGACGGGCTCATGGTCACGACTCAGTTCTTCGGCATGAAGATCCAGCGCTACCTGCATGATCACGGCATCACGCCGCGAACGTTGGCACTGGTCGCGGAGAAGGCGTACCGCAACGGCAGCCTCACGCCGGAAGCGTGGCGGCGGAAGGAGGTCAGCGCGGACGAGGTCCTCGCCTCCGGTCTGGTCAACGACCCGCTGACCCGCTTCATGTTCTGTTCTCCGGGGGAGGGCGCGGCGGCGGTGGTCCTGTGCTCTTCCTCGGTCACCACCCGCGACCCGGTCACCCTGCGCTCGGCCGTCGTGCGCACGCGGCGGGCGGGCTCGTTCGAGGTGTTCAGCCCGCTGGTCGACGCGGGCCCGTTGACCAGTGTCAGCAGGGACGCCGCCGCGGCAGCGTTCGAGCAGGCCTCGCTCGGACCATCCGATGTGGACGTCGTGCAGCTGCAGGACACCGAGAGCGGCGCGGAGGTGATGCACCTGGCCGAGTGCGGGTTCTGCGACGACGGCGAGCAGGAGAAGCTGATCGCCGCGGGCGCCACCGAGATCGGCGGGACGCTGCCGGTCAACACCGACGGCGGCTGCATCGCCAACGGCGAGCCGATCGGCGCGTCCGGGCTGCGGCAGGTCTACGAGATCGTCCAGCAGCTGCGTGGCCGGGCCGGTGCACGGCAGGTGCCAGGGCACCCGCAGATCGGTTTCACCCACGTCTACGGCGCCCCCGGGGTCAGCGCGTGCACGGTGTTGAGCCGATGAGCTTCCGCGAAGAGGCCAGAGCCTGGCTGTCCACTGTGGCCGATCGGAAGCCGGAGGCGGCCTGGGGGAGTGGCGACGACTCGGTGGCCGTGTTCGAGAACTGGACCGAGGAAGAGGAACGCGAGCACACCGCGCGTCGTCAGGACTGGGAACGAATCCGGTTCGATGCGGGCTGGGGCGCGCTGTCTCCGTTCCACGAGCACCTGTACCGCACCGAGGAAGCGGCGTTCGACGTGCCCCGCCGGCCGGAGATCTTCCCGGTCACGCAGCAACTGGTCGCTCCGGCGATCGAGCTGTGGGGCACCGAGGAGCAGAAGGACCGCTGGCTGCGGCCGATGCGGCGGACCGACGAGCTGGCGTGCCAGCTGTTCTCCGAGACCGAGGCCGGTTCCGATCTCGCGGCCGTGCGGACCCGTGCCGTGCGCGACGGAGACAGGTGGATCCTCAACGGCCACAAGGTCTGGACGTCCGGCGCCACGGTGGCGACCTGGGGCGTCGCGGTCTGCCGGACCGATCCCGACGTGCCCAAACACGCCGGCATCACGGTGTTCCTGGTGCGGATGGACGCACCGGGGGTCACGGTCCGGCCGATCCGGCAGATGACCGGCGGAGCGAGCTTCAACGAGGTCTACCTCGACGACCTCGTCGTGCCGGACACGGATCGGCTCGGCCCGGTCGGGCAGGGCTGGCGGGTCACGCTGAGCGTGCTGGCCGCGGAACGGCTGGACTCCGGCTCGCTCGGCCTCGACAACGCCGACCGCGCGATCGAACTGGCCCGCCATCAGCCGTCGCTGACCGGCGTCGAACGGCAGCAGACCGCGGAACTGTTCGTGCGCACGCTCGTCCAGCGGCTGATCGGCCTGCGGGTCACGGCCACGCTCGCCGCGGGCCGCGCACCCGGCGCCGAGGCGTCGGTCGGGAAGCTCTACGCCACCGAGACGATGCGGCGGACCAGCGATCTCGTGCTGCGCCTGCTGGGGCCGAAGCTGGTCGCGGACACCGGTGAGTGGGGCACCTTCGCCTGGACCGAGCACCTGCTCGGCGCCCCCGGCTACAGCATCGCCGGTGGTTCCGACGAGATCCAGCGGACGATCCTGGCCGAGCGCGTGCTCGGCCTGCCGAAGGAGCCGTCCAGATGACGCTGTCCGAACGAGTGCGCGCACGACTCGGCACCGCCGGCGAGCTGGAAGTCCTGCCCGGCGGGCATTCCGGCCTCACCTACACCTTCAACGGCACCTGTGTCGTCAAGGCCGTGCCGCCTGGGCAGAAACCGCTCGGGCGCAACGACGTCCTGCGGCAGGCGCGGGTCCTGCGCGCACTGGAGGGCTCACCGGTGCCGGTGCCGGGTGTGCTCGCGGTCGACGAGGAGCCACCCGCGTGGTTCGCGATGGAGTTCGCCGACGGTGAGGCGATCGAGCCTGTCCTCGACGAGCACACACTCACCCCCGGACTCACGCGCGCCAGGATGATCGAGGCGGCGAAGGTGTTGCGGCGCCTGCACGACTCCGGTCCGGTCACGGAGGAACCCGTCGGAGTGGCGGGGGAGCTGGAGCGGTGGAGCCGGACGATGCACGCCGTTCCCGCCGAGTTGCGGCCAGGAGCCGACAAGTTGTTGCGGCTGCTCGGCGAAGACGTGCCACAGGACGGTCCACCGGTGCTGGTGCACGGCGACTTCCGGCTCGGCAACGTTCTGTTCGCAGGGACCAGGCCGACCGCGGTCGTCGACTGGGAGATCTGGAGCACCGGCGACCGGCGGGTCGACCTCGGCTGGTTCCTGCTCTTCGCCGACCCCCGCAACTTCCCCGAGCTCGGTCGTCCGGTGCCGGGTCTGCCGAGCGAGGACGAGCTGCTGGAGGCCTACGGCGTGGAGCTGTCGTCGATGGCGTGGTTCCGGGCGCTCGGGCGGATGAAGATGGCCGCGATCATGGGCCACAACCTGCGCCGTCACCGCGAGGGCCGTCACCACGACCCCGACCAGGAACGGCTGCCGCCGACGATCGCCGCGATGATCCGGTCCGCCGTGGACATTCTCACCAGGAGGTAGCCGTGGACTTCGCGTACCCCACCGAGCTGGTGGAGAGGGTTTCGTCATTCATGGACACTCACGTTTTGCCCGCTGAACCGGTGTACGACCGGCAGATCGCCGGGGCCGCGAACCCGCACGCGTTGCCGCCGATCATGGTGGAGCTGAAGGAGAAAGCCCGCGCCGAGGGCCTGTGGAACCTCTTCCTCGCCCATGGGGACTGGGGCGCCGGGCTGACCAACCTCGAGTACGCGCCGCTCGCCGAGCAGATGGGCCGCTCGATCATCGGCAACGAGGTGTTCAACTGCTCGGCCCCGGACACCGGGAACATGGAGCTGCTCGCCCTGTTCGGCACCCCGGAGCAGCAGGATCGCTGGCTGCGCCCGTTGCTGGACAGCCGGATCCGCTCCTGTTTCGCGATGACCGAGCCCGACGTCGCCAGCTCCGACGCCCGCAACATCCGCACCCGCATCACCCGCGACGGCGACGACTACGTCGTCAACGGCCGCAAGTGGTACACCTCCGGCATCCTCGACCCGGACTGCGAGCTCATCATCCTGATGGGGGTCAGCGACCCGGACGCGCCGACGTACCGCCAGCAGAGCATGGTGCTCATCCCGCGGGACACGCCTGGTGTCACGGTGCTGCGTGACTTGCCGATGTTCGGCTACACCGACCGCCTCGGCCACGGTGACGTGCTCTTCGAGGACGTCCGCGTGCCGGCCGTCAACCTCCTCGGTGGTGAGGGACAGGGGTTCGCCCTCGCCCAGGGACGGCTCGGACCTGGCCGCATGCACTACGCCATGCGCGCGGTCGGGTTCGCCGAACGGGCGTTGCGGCTGATGTGCGAGCGCGCGCTCTCCCGCGTCGCGTTCGGTGGCCCGCTGGCGGACCGGGGCGTGGTGCGCGAATGGATCGCCCGCAGCCGCATCGAGATCGAGCAGGTGCGCCTGCTGGTGCTCAAGTCGGCGTGGCTGATGGACACCATCGGCAACGCCGCCGCACGCATGGAAGTCGCCGCGATCAAGGTCGCCGCACTGGAAGTCGCCCACCGCGTGGTCGACCGCGCGGTGCAGGCACACGGCGCTGCGGGCGTGAGCGACGACACCGTGCTGGCCAGGCTGTTCTCGATCACCCGCGCGCTGCGCATCGCCGACGGGCCCGACGAGGTGCACCTGCGCACGGTCGCCCGCCATGAACTCGCCAAGTACGAGGAGAAGTGATGAAGGTTCTCGACGGCCGCGTAGCCGTCATCACCGGTGGCTCGCGCGGCATCGGCCTCGGCATCGCACGGGCGTTCCGTGCCGCGGGCGCGCACGTCGTGATCGCCGCCCGCAAGGAACAGGGACTCAAGGATGCCCGCGCCGAGCTGTTGCGCGGTGAAGGCACGGGCGACGTGCTCGACGTCGTCGCGAACGCGGGCGAGCCCGACCACGCCCAGCGGTGTGTCGCGGACACGATGCTCCACTTCGGACGATTGGACGTCCTGGTCAACAACGCGGCGACGAACCCGTACATGGGCGATCTGCTGGAACTGGACCTGCCGCGCGCGGAGAAGACCGTGCGGGTCAACCAGTACGGGATGATCGCCTGGAGCCGATCCGCCTGGCACGCCTGGATGTCCGAGCACGGCGGCACCATCGTGAACATCGCCTCGGTCGGCGGCCTGATCGTCGATCCGCAGATCGGCTACTACAACGCCACCAAGGCGGCCATGCTGCTGATGACCCGTCAACTCGCCTACGAGCTGGGTCCGAAGGTCCGGGTCAACGCGATCGCCCCCGGCGTGATCAAGACCGAACTGGCCCGCGCGGTCTGGGAGGCGCGCGAGCCGGTGCTCACCGCGAAGCTGCCCCTGCGCCGCCTCGGCACGGTGGAAGACGTCGCGAACGCAGCGGTGTTCCTCGCTTCGGAGGCGTCGTCGTGGATGACCGGCCAGGCCCTGGTGCTGGACGGCGGCGCGACCGCTCTCCCGATCGCGGTGGACTCCTGATGAGAGACCTGTTCTCGCTCGAGGGCAAGACGGCCGTGGTGACCGGTGCCTCGTCGGGCCTGGGCGCCCGCTTCGCGTCGGTGCTGGCCTCCGCGGGTGCCACCGTGTTCGCCGCTGCGCGCCGGGTCGACCGGCTGCGGGAGCTGGGTGTTGGCGTGGTGAGCTGCGACGTCTCGGTGGAGGCCGATCGCGTCCGGCTGGCGGAGACCGCGTTCGCCGAGACGGGCCGGTTCGACATCCTCGTCAACAACGCGGGCGTGCCGGGGGAGACGCAGGCGGCCGAGGAGACCGCGGACTCGTTCGCCTCGGTGCTCGCGGTGAACCTCGTGGCACCGTTCCACCTCGCTCAGCTGATGGCCTCGCGCGGCGGCACCAGCATCATCAACGTCGCGTCCATCCTCGGCCTGGTGTCGGCCGCACCGTTCGGCGGCGCGAGCTATGCCGCGTCGAAGGCGGGGCTCATCGGCCTCACCCGCGAGCTGGCCGGTCAGTGGGGCGGCGCCGGTGTCCGGGTGAACGCGCTGGCGCCCGGCTGGTTCCGCACGGAGATGACCGAGGACCTGTTCTCCGACGAGCGGTCCAGCCGCTGGGTGGACCGCAACACCATGCTGAAGCGGGGCGGCGAGGTGGGTGAGCTCGACGGTGCGCTGCTGTTCCTCGCCTCGGACGCGTCCTCGTACTGCACCGGCCAGGTCATGGTCGTCGACGGTGGTTGGACGGCGCGATGAGCGCCCCGGTAGTGGTGGTGTCGTGTGTGTGAGGTTTGCTGGCTGGTGGCTGGAATGTGCGATGAGTGCCCAGGTCCGTGGGCATGCCGCGCGCCCACGGCCTGTGAGTGGCCGGCGTGCGGTGGACCGGCGCCAGAGCTGAAGCAGCCGATGAGTGCCCAGACCCGTGGTGGTGCCGTTGAGCGGCGCCCCTGCCCGGACAGCCGGAGCGGACGATGACCGTCGAGACGGAAGTCCGGGACGGCGTCGCCCGGGTGCGGCTGACCCGCGACACGATCGGCCTGGCCACCGCACGTGGGCTGCTCGACGCGGCCCAGCGCGCACAGGCCGAGGACGTGCGGGCCGTGCTGCTCACCAGCGCGGCCAGGTCGTTCTGCGTCGGCGGGGACCTCAAGGAGTTCGCCGCCGTCACCGACCTCCGTGAGCACCTGATCCAGGTCACCACGGCCCTGCACGAGGCGCTGAGGATCCTCGCGGCGCTGGACGCACCGCTGGTCGCGGCGGTGCACGGCGCCGTGGCGGGGGCCGGACTGGGCCTCGTCGCCGCCGCCGACCTCGCGATCGCCGCGGACGACGCGACGTTCGTCGCCGCCTACACCGGGATCGGGTACTCGCCGGACGCGGGCGTCACCTGGTCGTTGCCCCGTCTCCTGGGGCCGAAGCGTGCGCTGGACCTGCTGCTGACCAACCGCAGAATGGACGCCGCCGAAGCGCTGTCCGCCGGGTTGCTGACGGCGGTCGTCCCGGCCGGACAGGCGGTTCCCGCGGCGACGGAGCTTTCCGCGCGACTGGCCGGGGGACCGTTCCCCGCCTTTGCCGCGACGAAACGCCTTGTCCGGCAAGGGATGTCGGCACCCTTCGGCGCGCAGCTGGACGATGAGGCCCGCGCGATCGCCGACGCGGCCGTGTCCGCGCACGGGCGTGAAGGTGTCGCGGCCTTCCTGAGCAAACGACCACCCCGGTACCCGGCGGACCACTGCCCGTGACTGTACCGAATTCAGGTTGGTACTACGCTCGGGCAAGAACACCGACGAGAGGGTAGGCCATGACGGGGGCAAGGCTCGTGGAGCCGGACGAGGGACCGCGGTCCAAGCGCGGCGCGATCCTGGCCGCGGCGATCGAGTACTTCGGCGAGACCGGGTACGAGACCACCAAGTGGTCGGCGGTCGCGAAGCAGGTCGGCATCGGGCAGACCGCGCTGTACCACTACTTCGAGTCGAAGGCCCACTGCCTGCTGACGATCATGCGGCTGGAGCTGCAGCGTTCGCGGGACGAGTTCGTCGAGGCGACCCGCGACGAGAAGGACCCGGTCGAGGCGTTGCGGGCCGCTGTGCGTGCGGCGTTCGCGGTGTCCGAGCACGAGATTCTGCAGATGCGCATCCTGCAGAACAACATGGTGCTGCTGGCCGGAACGCGGGCGTCCCAGCGCGAGGAGACCGAACGCCGCGCGGCTCGCGAGCTGGTGCAGCTCATCGAACGCGACTGGACGCGCCTGCTCACCCAGGGCATGTCGCAGGGCGCGTTCCCGGTGCGGGACGCCCACACCCTCGCGCTCGCGTTGCTCGGCCTGATCGTGAGCGTGTGGCGCTGGTACCGGCCGGGAGGCCCGACGCCGCTCGACGAGGTCCGTGACCTCATCGAGGGCTGCTGCGTCCGCATGGTCACGGAATAGCCGTACTGGCAAGGCTTTTCGCGCGTCGCTCCTGATTGGATAGTTTTCCGCGTCCCTTGTCTGCGCGGGGTGCCCCAGTTACAGTCAAACTGAACTGAACTCAGGTTGCTAGGAGCCAGCCATGCGCCTCCGCTCGACGCACGTCAGAGTTGCCAGCGTCGCCGCCACCCTGGTTCTCGCCCTCACCGCCTGTATGAGCGCGAACTCGGCCGGCACGAACAGTGAAGAGATCACCATCGGTGCCTGGTACCCGTTGACGGGTGCGGTGAGCGCCTCCGGTGTGCCACAGCGGGCCGGTGCCGACGCCTACTTCAAGATGATCAACGACCAGGGCGGCGTCAACGGCCGCAAGGTGAACTGGATCGTCAAGGACAACGCGTTCGACCCGCAGCAGACCGTGCAGATCGCGCGTGAGCTGATCGGCCAGCACAAGGTCGCGGCCATCGTCGCGGCGAACGGCACGTCGCAGGCAGAAGCCGCGTTCCCGTTCGTGCTGCAGCAGTCGAAGGTGCCGATCCTCAACGAGCTCGGCGGGCTCGACTCCTGGTACACGCCGCCGCGCGCCAACCTGTTCGGCACGCAGACGCTGTACGAGGACCAGGCCGCGGCGCTCGGTGAGTGGGTGGCCAAGGACGGCAGGAAGAACGTGGTGGTCGTCCACAGCGACCCGGCCGCGTTCGTCAAGGTCGCGCAGGCGGCCGAGAGCGTGGCCAAGAAGTCCGACCCGTCGATGAGCACCAGCCTGTTCCCGGTCAAGTTCCAGTCCACGGACTACAGCCCGGTCATCAGCCAGCTCAAGGCGAAGTCGCCGGACGCGGTCGTCCTCATCCTCGCCTCGCCCGAGGCGGCGGCGTTCCTGAAGGAGGCCGAGCTGCAGGGCCTCACGGCACAGACGTACGGCTACGCCCCGGTGGCCGCGGAGTCGACCCTCACCCTGGCCGGAGCCGCGGCGGAGGGTGCCCGCGCGGTGCAGTTCGTCAAGTCCCCCAACGACTCCGACGCCGCCGTGCAGGAGTTCCGGGACGCCATGACCAAGTACGAGCCGGGTCAGCCCGCGGACTTCATCGCCCTGTGGGGATGGACCGCAGCCAAGGTGTTCTGCCAGATCGCCAAGACCGTCCAGGGTCCGGTCACCTCCGAGTCGCTCGCGAAGGCCTACGAACAGGCGAAGAACGTCGACCCCGGCGTGGCGCCCGTGATGAGCTTCGGCCCCGACAAGCACATGGGTACGCGCGACGTGCAGAAGGTGGTCGTCAAGGACGGCAAGTGGATCTCGGAGGGGACGTTCTACACCCCGCCCACACGCTGAACACCGCCCACCGCTCAAAGGAGAGTGACCGTGGCGTTGCGCGAGTATCTGGCCAGTATGGACAGTCAGGACCCGAACCGGGCCCTGGAGCTGATGGAGCCGGACCTGCGGTTCCTGATCGCCCTGCCGGGCCGCGAGGTCGCCGGTGAGTCCAAAGAGGACTTCGCGGCCTACATCTCCGGACGCAACGCCGTGGCACGCGTCCACGAGGTGCTCCGCTGCTGTGCCGACGGCGACACCGAGATGGTGTACGGCGTCGTCACCGAGTCCGGCGCGGTGGTGGGCGCGTTCCACTCCGCGGCGGTCGTGTCGCCACGTGGGCTGATCGCGCGGTACCAGTCGTTCTTCAGCACCTCGTTCGCGCTCATCGACCGGCAGGCGGAGGTGCACCCGTGAACGGTGAGGCGCCCTTCCTGACGGCCTGGTTCGAGATCATGGACAGCGACACGCCGTCGCGGATCCTCGATCTGATCGACGACGACTTCTCCTTCTCGATCCTGTTCTCGACGGACACCGGCGCGACCGACTTCGCGGGCGGCAGGGCCGAGATGGAGGGCTACCTCGCCCAGCGCGAGAAAGGCACGCTCACCCACCACCGGCTCGCGGCGGGCAGCACCGGACGGGACGAGTTCTTCCTCGGCGAGGTCCGCCGCGCGGGGGAATCGGTCGCGAACTTCGTCGCGGCGGGTCAGATCACCGCGGCCGGACGCCTGGAACGACTGCTCATCGGCCGTTCGCCCGGCGTGCGGTTCGCGTCCCAGAACGAAGGAGGCCGGTGATGTACAACCTGATCCTGCTCGCCGCGAGGCCGCCGGACTGGACCCACGACCAGTTCATCACCTGGTGGCGAACGGACCACGCCGAGCTGACCTGCCGGCTGCCGGGCCTGCGGTCGTGGCGGCACACCGAGATCGAGGCCGCGTTCGAGCCGCGGTCGGAGGGCTGGGACGGCATGTCCGTGCTCGGCTTCGACAGTGAGGACGACCTGCGCAAGGCGCTGACCAGTCCCGAATGGGCCGAGGCGGTGGCACAGGTCGGGGACATGCGCGGCAGGCGGGTCGCCGTCATGGGCACCGAGCGGGAGATGTTCGCGGGATGAGGGAGGTGGTGCTGGACTTCGCCAAACGCGCCGAGCAGGCGGACTTCGTCGCCGTCGTCGACGACGCGGGCGAGCACACGGCGCGACACCTGCTGAGCCGCGCGGAGGAGCTCGCCGACGCGATCGGCCATCGCGGCACCCTGCTGATCCAGGCCGACAACTCGTGGAGGACCGTCGTCGCGGCGCTGGCCGTCGGCCTGACCGACGGTGTCCTCGCGGTGGTGAACCGCCACACGACGCGCGCCGAGTTCGCGGCGGCGTTCGACGACATCCGGCCGGACGTCGTCGTGGCCGAACCGTCCGCGCTGGACGACTGGGATGTCCCGGCCCTGCTGTCAGGAGACGCCGCGACCGTGCTCGACGGCTGGACCGCACTGCGCGGAGTGGAGCGTGGAGGCACGGACCGCTGGAACGGCGGCGTGTTCATCGGTCTCACGTCCGGCTCGACCGGCCGCGCCAAGGGGGTCGTGCAGCGCGAGGAGGCGTTGAACTACGCCTGCGCCTGCACGATCGCGATCAACCGGCTCGCACCGGGTGACGCCGTCGCCGCGATCGTGCCGCTGTCCTCGACGGCCGCGTTCTGCTTCGGCGTCTACTGCTCGTTGCTGCTGTGCGGCCCGCTGGTGCTGACCGCGAAGTGGGACCCGCCCGCAGTGGTGCGACGGCTGACCGAGACGGGTGCGCGGTGGACGATGTGCGTACCGACCATGGCACTGCAGCTCGCCGCCGCGGCCGAGCCGCGGGCGCTGCGCGGGGTCCGCTCGATCACGGTCGGCGGCGGGCCGATGGACCGCGCCGCATTGGCCCGCGCCGAGGCCGCGCTGGGCACGAGGATCCTCCGGGTCTTCGGCATGTCGGAGTGCCTCGGTCACACCTCGCCGTTGCCCGACGAGCCGGAGGAGGTCCGGCTGGGCCACGACGGCAGGCCGTTCCCCGGCACGGAGGTGCGTGCCGTGTCACCGGAAGGTGCGGTGCTCGCACCCGGCGAGATCGGGCGGGCGCAGGTGCGCGGCCCGTCGCTGTTCCTCGGCTACGCGCGGGGCGGCCGGGTGGAACCCCCGGAGTTGACCGGCGACGGGTTCTTCCCGACCGGTGACCTCGTCATGTCCGATGTGGACGGACTGGTCACGATCATGGGGCGGGAGAAGGACGTCATCATCCGCGGCGGCCGCAACATCGACATCACCGAGATCGAACGCGCGATCGCAGGCTACGAGCGGCTGGACCACTCCTGTGTGGTGCCGGTACGCGACGACGTGCTGGGGGAGCGGGTGGCGCTGCTCGCCGTCCCCCGCGACGGCGGCCGGGTCGAGCTGGACGAGATCACCGGGTTCCTGCGCGACGCCGGGCTGTCCAAGACGAAGTGGCCGGAGTTCGTGTACGTGGTCGAGGCGTTGCCGCAGACCAGGGTCGGCAAGCTCGATCGCGTCCGCGCGCGTGAGCTGGCCGACGGGCTGCGCGCAGGGGAGCTCCCGTGAGCCTCGACCGCGGCCGGTGGGCGACGGGCGGCACGGAGACCGTCGCACCGGGCGTGCACCGGGTTCCGTTGCCGCTGCCGAACGACGGCCTGCACGCGGTCAACGTCTACGTGTTGGAGCAGGACGACGGTCTCGTGCTGATCGACGGTGGCTGGACGTTGCCCGAGTCCGTGGCCGTGCTGAAGGACGCGCTGGCCGGGCTCGGTCACGGGCTCGACGAGATCACCGACGTGTTCGTCACCCACGTCCACCGCGACCACTACACGCAGGCCGTCGACCTGCGTCGGCGCGTCGGCGCGCGCGTGCACCTCGGCGCGGGGGAGGAGCGCGGGCTGAGGATGCTCGCGGAACTGCGCACCGACGTCCCGGTCAGCTCGCTGGCGACGTTGCGCAGGGGCGGGGCAGGAGAGCTGGCCGGGCGGCTCGCCGACGGCTACGGCGAGTTCGACCCGTCCGGCTGGGAGCCGCCGGACCGGTGGCTGGAGGCGGGCGTGCTGTCGCTGGGGTTGCGGGTCGTGCCCACGCCGGGGCACACGCGGGGGCACGTGGTGTTCCTGGACGAGACACGTGGTGTGCTGTTCTCCGGTGATCACGTGCTGCCGCACATCACGCCGTCCATCGGGTTCGAACTCGGCGCCCCCGACCTGCCGCTCGGCGACTACCTCGACTCGCTGCGGCTGATGACGACGTTCCCGGACACCCGGCTGTTCCCCGCGCACGGGCCGGTCTCGGCCAGTACGCACACGCGAGTCGAGGAACTGCTGGCCCACCACGACGAGCGGCTCGCCGCGACCGAGGACGCCTTGGGCGCCGGAGTGCGTGAGGGCCACGCGGTCGCTTCCCGGTTGCGCTGGACCCGCCGCTCGATCGCGTTCGACGACATGAACGACTTCAACCGCATGCTCGCGGTCAACGAGACGGTGGCGCACCTGGACGTCCTCGTGGCGCGGGGCCGGGCCACGGTGTCCGAAGTGGACGGTGTGGCCCGGTTCCGGCTGAGTCGCTAGCGCGCCGTCCAGCCGCCGTCGACGTAGAGCTCGGATCCGGTCACGAAGCTCGCGTCGTCCGACGCCAGGAACACCACGGCGCCTGGGACCTCGTCGGTCCGCCCGAGCCTGCCCAGCGGCGTCCCGTCGACCATGGCCGTGTACCGGCTGGTCCCGTGCCACAGCTCACGTGACCGCGGAGTCTCGATGAACCCGGGATGCACCGAGTTGACCCGGACGCCCCGCTTTCCCCAGTGCAGCGCGGCGTTCTTCGTCATGAGCCGGACGGCGCCCTTCGCCGCGTGGTAGGAGAAGTGCGTGCCGAACCCGCCGACGGTGCCGAAGATCGACGCGATGTTGACGATCGAGCCACCGCCGGCGCGTTCGATGGCCGGGCCGGCGTGCTTCATGCCGAGCCACACGCCGCGCTGGCTGACCGCGATGACCTTCTCCCAGGTCTCCAACGTCTCCGTCTCGACCGTCCACGCCTCACCGATGCCCGCGTTGTTCACCAGCACGTCGACCCTGCCCACCTCTGCCACGACGCTCTGCCAGGCGACCTCGGACGTGACGTCGAGCGCGAGGCCGATCGCGTCCGGCAGCTCGGCGGCGAGGGCCTCGCACCGCTCGGCGTCCACGTCGGTGACCACGACCCTGGCGCCTTCCGCGGCGAGCCGGCGGCTGATCGCCTCACCGATGCCTCCCGTGGCGCCGGTGACCAGCGAGACTTTTCCGGACAGTCGCATGGATCCTCCTAGGCGAGCAGGTCGAGACCCGTGGCGAGCAGGTCGGGCACGGCCGAGCCGACGGTGCCGAAGCCGGTGCCGACGGTCCGTCCGGCGAGATGTCGGGCGTGGATGCCCTCGGCGATGACGGCGAGCTTGAAACACGCCAGCGCGCGGTGGAACCGGATCCCGGTCAGGTCCCGGCCGGACCGCCGGGCGTACCGCTCGGCGAGGTCGTCGGCGGGCGGAAAACCCTTGTTGTCGCTGGGGACGTGCCGGACGCCCAGCGCCGGCGTCACGATCGGGTCCCAGTAGAGGAGCAGCAGGCCGAGATCAGTGAGCGGATCGCCGAGCGCCGCCATCTCCCAGTCGACGATCGCCGCGATCCGGCCGGGATCGCCGGGAGCGAGGATCGTGTTGTCCCAGCGGTAGTCGCCGTGCACGAGTGCGGCACCGCTCTGCTCCGGCAGCGCCTTGACGAGCCGGGCGTGCAGGTCCTCCACCGCGGTGGAGTCACGGGTGGCGACCCGGTCCCACTGCCCGCGCCAGCGAGTCACCTGCCTTCCGAGAAACCCGTGGGGACGGCCGAAATCGCCGAGCCCGACCTCCACGGGGTCGACCGCGTGCAGCGTGACCAGCTCGTCGACGAGCGCCTCGGCACACCGGCGGGCGTCCTCTGTGGACAAAGTGGTGCCGTCGCGCACCACCAGTCCGTCCACGTGCTCGACGACGGTGAACGGCACGCCGATCACGTCCCGGTCGGTGCAGGAGACCACGGTGCGCGGGACCGGGACGTCCGTGGGGCCGAGCGCGGCCATGACGCGGTACTCGCGCCCGACGTCGTGCGCCGTGGGCGTGAGCGGTCCCAGGGGCGGGCGGCGCAGCACCCAGCGGCGGGTCCTGTCGGTCACGGCGTAGGTCAGGTTGGACCGGCCGCCGTGCAGGAGCTCGATCCGGACGGGACCGCTGCCGACCTCCCGTGTGAAGAACCGTTGCACGGCCGCGGTGTCGAGTCCGGCGACGGTCATCGCACGGCGGCCCTGGCCTTCGAGGCGCGCCGGGCGATCGCCCACCGGTGCGTCTCGGACGGGCCGTCGTAGATGCGGAACGGCCGGACCTCCCGGTACAGCCGGGAGAGCGGGGCGTCCGCGGAGATCCCCAGCGCGCCGCAGATCTGCACCGCCCGGTCGACTACGCGGTGCACGGCCTCGGCGACGAACGTCTTGGCGATGGACGTCTGCTGCGCACCCGTGCGGCCCTGGTCGAGCTCCCAGCACGCCTGCCACAGCAGTGCCCGCGCCGCCGCGATGTCGATCTCCGAGTCGGCGATGAGTTGCTGGACCATGCCGAGCTGGTCGAGCGGCTTGCCGAAGGCGGATCGCGTGGCGGCGCGGTCGAGTGCGATTTCCTGTGCCCGCACCGCGATGCCGAGCCACCGCATGCAGTGCGTGAGCCGGGCGGGCCCGAGCCGCACCTGGGCGTAGTCGAAACCGCGATCCGGTTCGCCGAGCACCGCGTCGTCGGAGACCTCGCAGCCGTCGAAGAGCACCTCGCTGTGCCCGCCGAACAGGCCTTCGTCGAGGGTCCTGATGTTGCGGACGATCTTCATGCCCGGGTTGTCCGCGCCAACCAGGAACATCGTCGCTCCGCCTGCGTCGCCGGGCGCGCCGCTGGTGCGTGCCATGCAGATCGTGAACGCCGCACCGTCGGCCCCGCTGATGAACCACTTGCGGCCGTCGATCCGCCACCCACCGGGAATCCGGGTCGCGGTGGTGGTGAGCGCCCTGGGATCTGACCCGGCGCCCGTCGGCTCGGTCATCGCGAAGCACGACCGCACGTCGCCCGCGGCCAGTGGTGCGAGATACCGCTCCTGCTGCGCTTCGGTGGCCACCTTCTCCAGCAGGTGCATGTTGCCCTCGTCCGGCGCGGCGATGTTCAGCGCCAGCGGCCCCAGCAGCGAGTACCCGGCCGCCTCGAACACGACCGCCTGGCCGCGCAGGTCGAGCCCGAGCCCACCCCACCGCGGCGACACGTGAGGGCTGAACACCCCGGCGTCGCGCGCCGCCTGCTGGAGTCGTCGCCGCAAGGGCTCCGGCCCGTCGTGCAGCACGCCGTCGCACGCCTGTTCTTCCGCGACGACGACGTCCCGGACGAACTCCGTCACCCGTGCCGCTGTCTGCGCGGCCCGTTCGTCGGCTTCGAACTCGATCGGCACCCGGCCTCCTCGGCTAACAGTCATTAGCCATAACAGTCCTCAGCTCTGGCTCTGTCAAGACAGCAGAGGCTAATGTCCGCTAGCCTGTCGGCATGAAGGTGGAGCGACAGCATCGACCAGGTGGCGTGCCGGGTGCGTTGCCCGGCGACCGTGCCGCCGCGATCCGCGTCGCGGCGCTGCGGCTGTTCGCCACCCAGGGCTACCGTGCGACGACGATGGCCGACATCGGCGCCGCGGTAGGCATCCGCGGCCCCAGCATCTACAAACACGTGTCGGGCAAGCAGGTGCTGCTCGCCGAGATCATGCTGGGTACGATGGACGCCCTGATCGCCGCACACGCCGAAGCCACCGCCAGTGCGGTCAGCGTGGGTGACCAGCTCCGCCGCGCAGTGGAGGCGCACGTCCGCTACCACGCCCGCCACCAGCTCGAGGCGTTCGTGGGCAACCGCGAGATCGCCAGCCTCGACCAGCCGGACCGCGACCGCGTCCTGCGCCGCCGCAGCACCTACGAGCGCGGCTTCCGCAAGCTCATCGAACGCGGGGTCAGCGAAGGCGCGTTCGACGTCCGCTCGGCGCGCCTCGCCTCGTACTCGATCCTCGACATGGGCATGGGCGTCGCGAACTGGTTCCACGACGGCGGCGAGTTCTCGGTGGACCAGCTGGCCTACCAGTACGGCGACCTCGCCCTGCGGGTGGTTGGTTGCCAGGCCTGATCACGCACCACCGACGGCCTCGCGCCCCGCGCGGCGCCCCTGCCGCACCAGGCAGGCGGCTGATCGTCCCGTGCACCGGACACACCGGAGATCGCCGGGCACGGAGCTACCAGCCTGGTGTCAGGGTGTTCGATTCCGCCTGTTTCGTGCTGGCCGCGACGCCGGCATTATCATGGCCAGCACGCCGAGGATCAGCCCTGGTTCTTGAGCAGCGAGCTCAGGTCGCCGCTGTCGGAAGCCGGCTCGCCGTCGGTGATCGCTGTCCACGAGCACGTCCGCGACGAACTCGGGCAGACCAGCGCCGAGCAGGACGTCGCGCTGCTGCTGGGCGGGCACGTCCTGGTAGGAGACCGGTTTGCCGGAGATCCGACCGACGGCTTCGACCAGCTCGGCGTAGCTCCAGGCCTCGTCGGCCGGCGAGCTCGTAGACCTTGTCCTCGTGGCCGGTGCCGGTGAGCAACTCGACCGCGGCGGCGGCGTAGTCGGCGCGCGGCACGTCCCCGACCTTGCCCGCGCGACAGCAGTACGACGAGGCGCGCCGGTCGTGCGCCTGATCCGGCCCCGAGATCGGCGCGAACCGCTGCCCCGTGGCCCAGCCCGATTTGCCGGTGGATTCCGGAGCAGGACTCCAGCCTCACATCACTTCGAGGACGGCCGGCCGGGCGCCCCCGGCCGTTGCGGCAGCCACGTGCTTTCCGGCGGTAGCGGAAGGTGTTGGCGGCCTGCGTCGGTGATCGCGGTGCGGAACGCGGCGGCGGCCGGCGACAGCGGTCGGTGGGGGACGCGGACGATGGCGATGCGGCGCTCGGTGCGTGGTGTGCCGAGCGGCCGGTGCAACAGTCCGGCGAACTGCGTCAGCGGCAGCACCAGGCCGGGCACGGCCGACACGCCCAGGCCCGCCGCGACGAGGCCGGCCACGGCGCTGATGTTGCGTGCCTCGATCGCGTTTCTCGGACGGGAGCCGGAATCGGCGAACGCTCGGTCGAGGTGCTGACGGATGCTGGTCGTGCGGTCGAACGCGATGAACGCCTCGCCGGCGAGATCCGCCCAGGCCACCTCGTCGAGTCGCGCGAAGGCGTGGCCCGCCGGGAAGACGCAGCAGAACCGATCGGTGGCCACTGGGGTGACTTCGAGGTCGTCCGTGGGCTCGGCCACCGCGGACACGACGGTGACCGCGAAGTCGACGACACCCGTGCGCACCAGGTCGAGCACCTCGGTCGCCAGAGCGTCCTCAATGGACAGTTCGACGTCCCGGCGTGCCCGCTGGTACGTGGACACGATGGAGGGCAACAGGATCGCGGCGAGTGACGGCAGCGCGGCCACGCGGACCCGTCCGCGCCGACCGTCCAGGAAACCCTCGAAGTGCCGGAGGTTCGCGTCGAACGTCGCGAGCGTCGAGCGTGCGATCGCGACGAACTCGCGTCCCTCCGCGGTCGGCTCCAGCCGGCGTGTGGTGCGTTCGAACAACGCGACGCCGAGTTTGCGTTCGACCTCCAGCACGCAACGGCTCAGTGACGACTGCGCGAGGAGAAGCCCTTCCGCGGCCGCGGTGAAGCTCCCGGCGTCGTGCACGGCGACGACCACGCGAAGCTGCTGGACGGTCAGATCCATGCGCACAGCACATCAATCTATCGAAATCCGATGCTTGAAGGCGATAGCGCATTCGCCGCAAGGTTGGGGCACTCGAAGGAGGTCGACGATGCTCGCCGCGGGTGGCTTCATCACGATTGCCGTGTTCCTGGTTGCGGTGCTGTCCCGGCGGGTGTCGGTGCTCATCGCGCTGACCGCACTGCCGATCCTGGCCGCGCTGCTGACCGGGTTCGGCGGCAGGCTGGGCACGCTGATCGGCGACGGGCTGATCAAGGTGGCCCCGGTCGCCGTCATGATCACGTTCGCGGTCCTCTACTTCAGCCTGATGGTCGACGTCGGCCTGTTCGACCCCGCGGTGAGGCGAGTGTTGCGGTGGGCGAAAGGGGATCCGCTCAAGATCACGGTCGGCACGGCGGTGCTGACCCTGCTCGTCGCGCTCGACGGGGACGGCGCCTCGACGTTCCTGATCACCGTCTCGGCGCTGCTGCCGATCTACCGCAGGCTGGGCATGCGCCCGCTGGTGCTGGCCGGGGTGATCTGCCTCGGGGCGGGCGTGATGAACATGGTGCCGTGGGGCGGCCCGACCGCGCGGGCCATGGCCGCGCTCAAGCTTGACAGCTCCGAGGTGTTCGTGCCGGCCCTTCCCGCGATGGCCGCCGGCATCGTGTGGGTGCTCGTCGCCGCGTTCCTCATCGGACGGACCGAGCGCAAGCGGCTCGGGGTGGTGGACATCGACGACGACGCGGAGCCACCCGAGCGCACCCGGCTGGAGAGCTTCCGCTTCTGGTTCAACGTGGTGCTCACGCTCGCGCTGGTCGTGGTGCTCCTCGGGCAGTTGGTGAAGCTCGAAGTGGCCTTCGTGATCGCCTTCGTGGTCGCGGTGATCGTGAACCGGCCGGCGTGGGCTCAGCAGCAGGAGTTGTTCGCCAAGCACGGCGGCAACGTCGTGCTGGTCACAGCAATGATCTTCGCGGCGGGCGTGTTCACCGGCATCCTCACCGGTACCGGGATGATCCCCGCGATGGCGCGCAGCCTGGCCGCCGTCATCCCGGACGGCGCCGGCGGGCTGCTGCCGGTCGCGGTCGCCGTCACGAGCATGCCGCTGAGCCTGGTCTTCACGCCGGACGCGTACTACTTCGGCGTGCTGCCGGTGCTCGCGGAGACGTCGTCCGCCTTCGGCGGCAGCGCGGCCGAGATCGGCACGGCTGCGATCCTCGGGCAGATGACGACCGGCTTCCCACTGAGCCCGCTGACCGCGTCCACCTTCATCCTCGTCGGCATGAGCGGCGTGGATCTGGGCGCACACCAGCGGTTCATCTTCAAACGGGCGTTCGGCACGACGATCGTGATGACCGTCGTGGCCCTGCTCACCGGCGCGATCTCGTTCTAGGGGAACCAGATGCAGACGACCAGGATCGGCTGTGGCGCAGGGTTCGCCGGTGACCGGATCGAGCCGGCGGAGGACCTGCTGCGCCGCGCCGGACTCGCCGACCTCGTGCTGGAGTGCCTCGGCGAGCGCACGATCGCGCTGGCCCAGCAGCGCAGACTCACCGACCCGGGCGGCGGGTACGACCACCGGCTGCCCGCCCGGTTCGAACGACTGCTGCCGCTGGCGGTCGAGCACGGCGTGCGAGTGCTGACGAACATGGGCGCGGCGAACCCGCTCGCTGCGGGCCGGGTGACCAGGGCCCTGCTGGACCGGATCGGGGCACGCGTCGCGGTCGCCGTCGTGACGGGGGACGACGTGCTCGGCGAGGTCGACCTGGACGCACCCGCCTGGGAGAACGGCATCCCGTTGCGCGAGCACGGCGAGATCGTCTCGGCGAACGCCTACCTCGGCGCGGACGCGATCCTTCCGGCACTGGACGCGGGCGCGGACGTGATCATCACCGGCCGGGTCGCCGATCCGTCGCTGTTCCTCGCCCCGCTCGCGCACCGGCTCGGCTGGGACCTCGGCGACATCGCGACGACCGCGGCCGGCACCCTCGTCGGGCACCTGCTGGAGTGCGCGGGCCAGCTCACCGGTGGTTACTTCGCTGATCCCGGTCACCAGGACGTGCCTGATCTGGCCAACCTCGGTTTCCCGTTGGCCGACGTGGCCGCGGACGGGACCGCGGAACTGGGCAAGCTGCCCGGCACCGGTGGTCTGCTGTCCCGCGCGACCGTGCGGGAGCAGTTGCTGTACGAGATCACCGATCCGGCCGCGTACCGAACACCCGACGTCGTGCTCGACGTGCGTGCGGTGACCGTCGACGAGCACTCACGAGGGGTGCGCGTCGCGGGCGCTCGTGGGATGCCGCGGCCCGACCGGCTCAAGGTCAGCGTCGGATACCGGGCCGGGAAGAAGGTCGAGGCCGAGATCTCCTACGTCGGCCCGAACGCCGCCGCACGGGCGGCGCTGGCCGGTGAGATCGTCACCACCCGGTTGAACGGCCTGCCGTTGCGGGCCGAGGTGCTCGGCGGCGAAACGGACTGCAGGTTGCGCGTGGCCGCGATCAACCGCGACGACGCGGTGCTCGAAGCGATCGGTGACGAGGTCGAGTCGTTGTACACCAACGGTCCCGCCGGCGGCGGTGGGGTGCGCGTGCACATCGGCGAGGTGCTCGGGATCGCGTCAACCCTCATCCCGCGGGAACTGGTGCGTCCCGTGGTCACCCTGGTGGAGACCGCCGATGTTGCTCCATGACCTCGCCCACTGCCGCGCCGGTGACAAGGGAAATGTGGCCACCCTGTCCGTTTTCCCCTACGACGAACGGCTTTTTCCGCTGTTGCTGCGTGAGGTCACCGCCGAGCGGGTCCGCGAGCATCTCGCGGAGTTCGTCGCCGGCCCCGTGGTGCGCTACGAGCTGCCGAACCTGGCGGCCCTGCACTTCGTGTGCCACCAGGTCATCGACGGCGGCGTGACGACCTCGCTGGCACTGGACACGCACGGGAAGTCGCTGAGCTCCAGGCTGTTGTCGCTGCCCGTCAACGCCGCCGGGGACGTGACTGGGCGAACAGCCACTCGATGATCACGTCGTTCTCGTAGGTCTGGGCCCACGAGAAGTGGGGGTTCACCGCCGTCGTCCCTGCCGAGTAGCTCGTGAACATGACGTGGCTGCCGGTCGCTTGTGCCGTGCGCAGCAGTTCCCGTGACCGTGCCTCGAACTCCGCCTTCGGCAGGTTGTTGGCCCACTCGCCGCGAGTCACCTTCGCGCCGGCCGCCTCCAGCGCGTTCATCAGCGTCCAGGTGCCTGGCTTGCCGAACCGGCCCTCGCGATACGGCACGGTCGGGTCGTCCACCGAGTGATCGGCCCACAGCGGGACGTCGACCATCCGTTCCATTGTGGACTGATCGCCCCAGCCCGCGGTCGCGACGGCCGCGGCGAACTTGCCGGGGTACCGCGGCAAGAGGCTGAACACACCACGGCCGCCCGAGGACAGGCCGACGACGTAGATCCGCTCGGTGTCGACCGGGTACCGGGCCGTGACCGTGTCGATGAGCTCGACGGTGGCCCGCTGCACGCGAGGGTCGGTCCAGTCCGTGCCGTCGGGTCCCTCCATCGGGCGCGGCAACGGGATCTGCGGCGAGAGCACGAACGCCGGGTGCCTGCGCCGCCGTCCGGGCGTGGCGAACGTGACCGCAATCCGGTTGGCGGTCAGCTGGGTCATGTTGTTGTCGGCGACCTCGCCGCCGCCGTGCAGCGTGACGACCAGTGGGTACCGGGTGTTCCGCAGGAGGTCCACCGGCTGGCAAAGCCGGTAGTCCAGTTCGAAACCGGCGGAGTCGACGAACGAGCCCGCGGTGAAGTCGTCGACCACGGGGTTGCGCACGCCGTCGTTGCGGACCGCAAGAGGGCTCGCGGGAAGAACAACGTCACCCGCGGGGTTCGTCAGGTCCGCCACCTGCCGGACCGCGTAGGCGCGGTCGAGCGGATACGGGTCGGTCCCGGCGGCGGAGGCGTTGACGTCGCTCGCGGCGAGTTCGATGATCAGATGATTGCCCGGCCGGCCGTGGTCGGTCACTTCGGCAGCGGTGTTCGAGTAGACCCTGGTCACGGTCCGCGGCGCGGTCTGCCGCTGCACGGTGGCGGTGACCTTGAACGCGCTCAGGGGGATCGTGCCGCCGCGCAGGTCGACGGGGTTCGCGTACCGGATGGCCACCGCGGTGACGCGCCAGCCGCCGCTCGGCGTCACGGTCGTGATGAGGTCGGCGCGCACGACCGGGTTGAGTCCGGACGCCGTCAGCCGCGGTGTTGCCGCGGCCGACGCCGTCACGGTGCTCATGGTGCTCACGGCCGGGGCAGCGGCCACGCCGGCGGCCAGAGCGAGCGCGGTGCGCCTGGAAATTCCTCTCATGGGCCCTCGTCTCGTCGTTGAGCTGCGGCGTGGCCTTGAGTTTGCTGCCGGAATCTGCGCGTGGTCCAACAGCAATGTCCGATGCATTGATGCTTGGCGCGCATTTGTCGCGGTCGGGTGCGGCGGTCCGCGGTGAACCTCCAGTGCGCGTGCCGCCGGGCAGCACAACACCTGTCGGTACCGGCGAAATTCACCCGCGCTGTTCGATGTGCTGGAGCAGGTGCCACATCAGGAGGGGGCGACGGGTCTCCAGCGTGAGGTCTCGCGCTTCTCACGGTGGGAACACCGTCACCGATAGGCGGTCGACATGGGCTCGACACCCCGCAGGGGGACGGCAAGTCGGCGGTGAACTTCACCCGCGACCGGCGCCGCCAGCCCGCGGAGTAGCCCCGCCACCACTGGCAATCACGCGAACCGCTCGGGGCAGCGGAACACCGCCGCCCCGAGCGCCGATTCTCAGCCGTGACCGCTGCCCGCCCGCGGAGCAACCGGCGCCTCCAGCAGCGCCAGCATCTCCGGCAGGCCGAAGAACCGCGCCACGTCCAGCGCCGACCGAGCCCCGAGCGCCGGGTCCGCACCCGCGTCGAGCAGCAACCGGACGGACCGCTCGGAACGGCGGAACACCGCCGCCCCGAGCGCTGTCTGCCCGCGGTCGTTGACCCGCCCGGTGGCCGCGCCGCGCTCCAGCAACGCGGCGACGGTGTCCGGGTGGTCGTGGTAGGCCGCGAGGATCAGCAACGTGTCGCCCGCGCTGTTGGTGAGGTTCACCGGCACGCCCGCGTCGACCGCCTCGGCCAGCTTCGCGGTGCCGCCGGAGCGGGCCAGGTCGAACATCCAGCGCAGGAACGTCAGCTCCTCCTCGGTGAGTGCGCCCGTCATGCGATCGTCGCGGGGAAGCGGTCCCACACCCGGTGGGCGCCGAGCAGGGTCATGAGCTCCGTGAACACCTTCGTCGCGTCGTCCATGGTCACGATCCCGGGAGCGCCGGCGATCCCAGCGGCGTCGAGGGCCAGGCGGCCGTTGCCCCACGCGCCGATCGCCTTGGCGTGGCGGTAGCACTCCTCGACCATCAGCAGGACGCGCGGGTCGATCGCCTCACCGGGCGCGCCCGCCTTCGCGTCCCTGGCCGGCGTCGCGTCCGGGCCAGGCGGCGGGGAGCCCGCGAGCAGCAGGGCGTCGAACTCGATCGAGCGCGCGGTGAGGAACGTGCGCTGGGCGACGAGACCGGAGTCGCCGATCGGGCCGCCGGTCGGGGCGATCAGCAACGGCACCATGCCACCGGCGAGGATGGTCTCGCGCACGGTCCGCACACCGTCCAGCGAGGCCGGGTCGACCACGATGCCGATCAGGCGGCCGTCGGTCGGCCAGGTCTGCCCGACCTGGGACAGCGCCGAGCTGGGCATGACCTTCTTCGGCCGCACGGTGGCGGCGGGCGCGGGCAGGCCGAGGCCGCGGGCGACCTCAGCGCACAGCACCGGGTCGACGTTGGCCAGCACCCGCAGCTGCCGTTCCTTGATCGCCTGCTCGTAGCACTTGCCGAGCTCGAAGGTGAACGCGCGCACCAGGTGTTCCTTCTCGACCGGCGAGAGGCTCAGCCAGAACAGCCGCGGCTGCGTGTAGTGGTCTGCGAACGACGCGGGCGACTGCCGCACCTTCACCGACTTCGCCACCGGCTGCGCCACCTCGACGAACGGCCGGTCCGAAGGCCCTGCGGTGAACGGGTTGCCGCCGTCCAGCGTGTTCGGCCGGTACGGCGCGACGCCCGCGTGCACCGCGTGCTGGTGGTACCCGTCGCGGAGCATGTCGTTGACCGGAACGTGCGGGCGGTTGATCGGGATCTGGTTGAAGTTCGGCCCGGCGAGCCTGGTGAGCTGCGTGTCCAGGTAGGAGAACAGCCGGGCCTGGAAGAGCGGGTCGTCCGTGACGTCGATGCCGGGCACCAGGTTGCCGAGGTGGAACGCCACTTGCTCGGTCTCGGCGAAGAAGTTCGTGGTGTTGCGGTTCAGCGTCAGCATCCCGACCGGCTGCACCGGCGCGAGCTCCTCCGGCACGATCTTCGTCGAGTCGAGCAGGTCGATGCCCTCGAACGTCTGCCGCGGCGTGTCGGGGAAGACCTGCAGGCCGAGCTCCCACTGCGGGTACGCGCCGGACTCGATGGCGTCGGCGAGGTCGCGGCGGTGGAAGTCGGGGTCGAAGCCGTTGATCATCTGCGCCTCCTCCCACACCAGGGAGTGCACGCCCAGCTTCGGCTTCCAGTGGAACTTCGCGAGCGCGGTCTCACCGTCCGCGTTGACCAGCCGGAACGTGTGGACGCCGAATCCCTCCATCGTCCGGTAGGAGCGCGGGACACCGCGGTCGGACATGTTCCACATGACGTGGTGGGTCGCTTCGGTGTGGGTCGACACGAAGTCCCAGAACGTGTCGTGCGCGCTCTGCGCCTGCGGGATCTCCCGGTCCGGGTGCGGCTTGCCCGCGTGGATGATGTCCGGGAACTTGATCCCGTCCTGGATGAAGAAGACCGGGATGTTGTTGCCCACCAGGTCGAAGTTGCCCTCCTGCGTGTAGAACTTCGTCGCGAACCCGCGGGTGTCGCGCACGGTGTCCGCTGATCCGCGCGAGCCCAGCACAGTCGAAAACCGCACGAACACCGGTGTCTCGACGCCGTCACCCAGGAACGCGGCCCTGCAGACGTTCGCGGCCGTGCCGTAGCCCACGAACACGCCGTGCGCGCCGTAGCCGCGTGCGTGCACAACGCGCTCCGGGATGCGCTCGTGATCGAAGTGCATGACCTTCTCGCGCAGGTGGTGATCTTGCAGCAACGTCGGGCCGCGGTCACCGGCCTTCAGCGAGTGGTCGGTGTCGTACAGCCGGGCTCCGGCCGTGGTCGTGAGGAACTCACCCTGCTGGGCCTTGGTGGTCTGCGGCGCACCGGTCGGCGCGCCCGTCGGCGACACCGTCTGCGGTCCGGTCTGGTCGGACTTGGGCGGCAACGGGCCGCGCGGCTCTGTCGGCTCCTCGAGCGATGGCGGCTCGCTGTTCGGGACACCCGGAATCGGCGGGTTCACCATCTCGGTGACCTTGTCCACCGCCTTCTCGAGTGCCGCCTTCACGAGCTTGCCGGGCTTGCGGTTGGCCACTGCTTCCTCCTCGGAGCGACGACTTCAGTCAGGCAGTACCCGCGCTTCAGCCATCTATGCGATCCAAACGGGTTCAGCACCGGCGGGTCATGAACGCGCATGTGGTGACGGTCAACGATGTTCTTGGGAGCGATCACTGGTAGGTGCCCATCTCTGGACTGACCCACGCCGTCCTGATGACGATCATGTACACGGGTAGGTCCTGTATCGGTCCGAACCGGTCGTGCGCACGATGACGTTGGACCCGAATTCGCTAGGCGCCGCAGCTGTCGACATGGGTACCGGGACCTGCGGTGAAACTCCGCCCGTCCGGCATCGTTGCAGTCGCGGTTGTTCCTGGCGGCACCGTGACGGACAGGTGGAACAGGTCGTCCGTGATGTGCCACTGAGACGTGGTGCGGCCGTGCACGGAGTCGAGCTCGGCCTCTGCCCACGTGAGGCCGCCACCCGGCTGCGGACGCACCTCGAAGTGGCGGTATCCCGGAGAGTCCTCGCGTAGCCGGATTCCCGCGGTGTAGCAGTGCAGGAACGAGACAACCGCGCCCTTGCTGTAGTGGTTGAGCGAGGCGTGCGGGGTGCCGTGTTCGTCGAGGCCGTCCCAGTGCTCCCAGATCGTGGTCGCCCCGCGGTCGATCATGGTCAGCCACGACGGCGCGGTGTCCTGGAACAACAACTCGTAGGCCACGCCGAGGTGCCCTGTGTCCGCGAGCACAGGCAGGAGATACGGCGTGGCGAGGAACCCGGTGCCCAGATGGGTGCCTGCAGCGCGGATCAGTTCGACGAGCCGGTCCGCGGTGGCCGCCCGCAGATCATCGGGAACCAGACCGAAAGCAAGCGCCCGTACGTACGTCGCCTGGGTGTTCGGGATCAGCGAGCCGTCGTCTGCGATGAACTCCTTGTGCCAGGCGTTGAGCGTGTTCGCCGCGAGGAGTGCGTAGCGGCCGGCGTCGTGGGGGTGTCCGGTGAGGGCGCAGATTCTGGACAGCAACGATGCCGAGCGGTACAGGTACGCGGTCGCCACCGCACCGTGGTCCGCGGTGCGGAAGGCCTCTTCGTCGACGTCCGGCTCGCACCACTCGCCCCAGTGGAAGCCGCCGTCCCAGACGAACTCGTGGTGTGGCGCCTGGGCGGTGCGGCTCGGGTGGCTTCGGGTGCGGGCGCGTTCCGCGGCGAAGTCGACCCAGCGGGTCATCATCGGCCGGAACTCCGCGAGCACGGCGAGGTCGTTGTAGACCAGGTACAGCTCCCACGGCACGATGACCGACGCGTCGCCCCATCCGGAGGAACCGGCGAACTGGTCCAGGATTTCGGCCGGCAGATGCTGGACGGCGCGTCCGCCCGGGTCGGGTGCGAAGTTGGTGAGACAGCCGTTGTCCCACTGGTCGACCGCGAGGTCGCGCAGCCATTTGACCGTCGTTCATCGTCGGCGAGTACACGGCTTGATCAACGAGTAGGAATCTGCGGCGGCCTGAGGCGCAGGTCAGACCACCAGGCATAGTTTTGGCCCCCACACGTCCGCATACTCGGGCAACGGCTGGTGACGGCGCGTGAACTCGGTGACTTCGGCGAGGTACTCACGGCGGAGCTGTCGCGCGTCGGGATCAGGATGTAAAGACAGCGCCTGGGACACTGGACCCCCGACCAACCCGCTAGACCAGGAGTGCACCGTGCAGCAGGGAACCGTCCGCTGGTACGACCTCGAGCGCGGCTTCGGCTTCCTCGCCCCCGACGACGGCAGCGACGACATCTTCGTGCACGTCTCGCAGGTGCAGGGCGAGGGCGCGGCCCGGGCGCTGCGCGAGGGCCAGACGGTGGAGTTCGAGACCGGTGAGGGACCCCGCGGTCCGCAGGCGCTGCGCGTCGTCGTCACCGGGGACGGCTCGCCCGACGCGGCCCTGGGCGTGCTCGCCACCGTCTCCTGGTACGAGCCGGCCAAGGGCTACGGGTTCGCCGTGCCGGACGGCGGGGGCGCGGAGGTGTTCGTGCACTCCTCCGCCATCGTCACCGGGGGCGTCCTGGCGGCCGGGCAGCGGGTGGCCTTCGTCGTCATCGCGGGGGAGAAGGGGCCGCAGGCCCAGCACGTGGTGCCGCTGAGCTTCGACGCCGGGGTCCGCAGAGCCCCTCTGGCCGCGCCCGGCGACGGCGCCGACGGCTCCGTCCTGTGGTTCGACGAGGAGAAGTCGTTCGGCTTCGTGGCCGCCGACGACGGGGCGGGCGACGTGTTCCTGCACGTGCGTGCCCTGGTCGACGACCGGTATCTGCCGGTGGAGGGTGACCGGGTCTCGTTCACCACGGTCACCGTGGACCAGGGTCGTCAGGCGCGCGAGGTGCGGTTCGTGGCCACCGGCGAGCCGGTGGAGGCTGCCGCAGCGCCCAGCCAGGCCCGTTCGTCCGCCCGGCCCGCAGCCCGCGCCGGCGACGGCACGGTGGCCCGCTACGACGCCGACCGCGGCTTCGGCTTCATCACCCCCGACGCGGGCGGGCCCGACCTCTTCGTGCACGTCTCGGTGGTCTCGGGCGAGCCCCTGGTGGCTGGTGAGCGGGTGCGCTTCCGCATCCGGCAGAGCGACCGGGGCCCGCAGGCCGACGCCGTCGAGCGCGCCTGACCGTCCGGTGGTCGTAGCGCACCCGCAAGCCGCGCGCGACGGGCGGGTGGAGCTCGCCTGCGGCGGGGTGACGGTCGCACCGGGACCTCGCTGGAGTGCCTGGCCGTCCTGGACGGGGTGCCGGCCGCCGAGGTTGTCACGTACGTCCACGCCTCCCGCAGCGCGTCCGCGGCGGGTCGGTTCATGAGCCAGGAGACCAGGCGGCATGGTGAGGGGTGCGACGCGGTCGAGGTTGGTCCGGCTCTGATTGAGAGAAATTCGGACTGTCGAACCAGCGCAGACGACGCGCGGTGTGTGCCGGGAAATACGTACCTGCAGGCCGCGATTGAGCCCAGGCAAGCCCATGCCTTGTCGTCCGAACAGGACTAAAAGTTCGACGGGCCGTCGCCGGCCGCGCCGAGCCAGGGCGAGATGTGGGTGCCGAATTCGGCGACCTAGGGCACCCGCGGTGAGTCGTATGTGCAGCCGCTCGCCCCGGATGCGGTCGGGGCGCGTCGACCTGGCCGCCGAACACCACCTTGCCTTCTGGGCCAACGAGTCCGACCGTGGTGAGAGGGGGCTGCCCAGGCAGCCCCCTCTCGGTACAACCCGGCGCGCGGTGTTACGACGGTTCAGGTGGCTTACCTGGCTTGCACGTCCGCGCGGACGTTGATCGCGGCTTGGCCGAGTGGCGGGCTGTAGATGTCCTGGCCCCCGCTGCCGACGTGGAAGCTGTGGCTGCCGATCACGTAGCCCCAGCCACGCGACCGCAGGTCGTAGATCCACGGTCCGCCACTGGCGCCACTTCCCAGGTCACAGTTGATAGATCGGTAACCGGGGACGGACGAGGAACCCACGCAGTACCGCAGGTCCTCACCGCTGGAGCTGATCCCCGACCGCGCCGGGTGGGTGTTCTGGGCGTATCCGAAGGCACGCACGTCGCCGTAAGTCGCCGACGAGGGGGTCCTGCCGAACTTGTACCCCTGCCATCCGACGACGTCACCGACCTTGCCGCGCGAGTTGGAGTTGAGCGCGAGTGCGGCCATGTCGTAGTAGTGATCGCCGCCGTCGTGGTAGCGGGTGGGTACCGACCAGGCCTTCGCGGTCCACGTCCCGTAGGGCCGCGACCCGTTGTGGTAGTCGGGGGCGAACTTGAAGTTCTTGTACCAGCCGCGGTGACCGTTGCTGACGCAGTGGCCTGCGGTCCAGATCGTGTTGTGGTTGCTGGCGCTGATGACCGTGGCGGTGCAGTAGTGGTTGCTGCCGTCCGAGTGGGTCATGTACAGCTTGCCGATGCTGCGCGCGGGGAGTCTCCCGTGTCCTGCCCAGACTTTGGACGTCCGGAAGTACGCCAGCGCCTCGTCGCTTTGGGCCGCGAGTGTGTCGGCGGGCCCGGCGTCACCGTCCCCGCTTTCGCTGACGTCGGGCTCGGTCGGCGTGGTCGTGGTATCGCTGTTCGGCGGGGACGGGTCGACCATCGGGGTGGCTTGCTGCATCCGCGCTTCGGTCCAGTAAGCGTCGACGCTGCCGGCGGGCTCGCTCCCGATGCCGGAGGTGGTCTCACTGGCCGCGGTCGCGGCGGAAGTCCCCGGCGAGACGAGCGCGAGGGTGCAACAGGCTGCGGCGAGCACAGCGGAAACGGGTTTGAATCGACGGGACAATGCAACTCCCCAGTTACGTGTGAAGTGTCGGAATTGCGCGCTGTGACTGGGTTTCGCAGTCTTCACGCCCGGACGACCGGGAGCCTAGGAGGCGATCATCAGGGACCCGCCCGATGTCGGACACAGTCGGACACTGTCGGACGCTCTCATTTTTGTTTGACTGTCAGCGCTTTTGCACGAGTCCGTTGATGTGCACATACGCGCGACGGCGTGCACGCGATCCCGCAACCCCAAGTTGGCCAACACCGATGCCGCGCAGTCACAGCGCTCACTGGTGTAGCCGCCCGCATCGCCCGGCGCTTTGCCGCTAGTTCAGAGCCGAGATCGTGGTCGATCGCATTTCTTCCCACCGAGAGAACCTGACCACAGCCCCGGCTTCCCGCGGTACCCCCAAGCGCCTGGGCCGCCGTGTTCGGTGCGCAGGCGGGGGTGTTCACGGTCAGATGCGCGGCAGGTAGGCGGAAACCTCGGCGATGGCGTCGAGGGTGTCGTGGTCGAAGTGGCCGGAGAAGAGTTCGGTTTCGGCGATGGTGACGGATTTGCCGTTGCGGTCGCTGCCGTAGTTCTCTCCGGTGAAGCGGATGTCGGCCAGACCGAGCGCGGTTGAGCCCAGGGGCCGGATGTCGCCACTGCCGGGGATGTCGATGACGGTCTTGAACTTGCCGGCGTCCTTGGTCGAGGCGAGGCCGACCCAGGCCACCGACAGCACCGCGGTGTTGCCTGCGCCGTCGCCGATGAGGAACACGGCGCGCTCGAGGGAGGTACAGCGGGTGCGGGTGAAGAAGTCGCGGACCTGCCCGAACGACATCGCGACGCACTCAGCCTGCTGACGGGCGGTGCGCTTGAGCTGCTTGACCCCGAGGCGTTGCCAGGCTGCGTCGCTGTCGCCTTTGCGCGCGGACTTCTGCCCCTCGCTCCTGCGGGCTTTGAGCTGCGGGGACCCGCCCGAACCCGCCCCGGATGCGGCCTCGTCGGCGACGGTGCCGACTTCGGAGACCACACCGGACCCGCCTGCGATGGTGAAGCCACCGGCACCGCCGGCCAGGCCGAGCGCGAGCACCCCGGCCGCCACCACCGCCCCGCTCTTGCCGCCACTGCCCCCGATCGGGACGCGCCGACCGTTGATCATTCTGAACTTCATCAGATTCCCGCCCTCAGCTGGATCGTGTTCACACCACAGCCGCTTCTGGTCGCTGATCTTGTGCCCAGCGACGAGAACTGTCGGTGACCGTTCTGCGGCGCTCTGTGAGCAAACGCGACCGGGCGCCCACCCGTTGACCGGCAAATGGGTGGATGAGAGCAAGGCGTGAAGGCGACCTTCGTGGTTTGCGCCGGAACGCGGCGGTTCGTTGATGCCTGCACGCGAGTGGGCGTTTCACGGTGATCAGTTCCGTGAAGTTGATGGTGGTCGGCATCCGAATCGGGTGCATGGGCGGTGGGTCGGTGAGTGCAGGTGTTGGTGCCGGATCCGATGGCTGCGCCGTGGGTGCGGACCCGGCGCAGAATGCGCACAGCCTCGACAAGTCCACAGCCCCTGTGACGGCGCCGCTGGCCCGAGCCTCGTGGCGGCCAGTCGAGCCGAGTCACTCACGGGACAAGGCGGCCACCTCCAGATCGAGTTCGCAGCACGCGGAGCAGCACCTCGTCGTCGATCTCCGTCAGGTCCCGCGCCCTGACGAACTCGTCGCGCTCGGCTTCGAGCATCGCCTTGCGTTCTCGCTCCCTCAGGCGCCGGGACAGCCGGTACGGGATCCACGCGGCGGGGTACATCCAGACGAACCTGGCGAGGATCGTCGCGAGCAGGACCGTGGCGGCGCCGGCAAGCAACGCGGCCGACGTCCGCTGGTGGCCCACCAGCAGGAGACTGGAACAAGCTTTCCTGTCCGGAGTGTCGCAGCTGCCGGAGCGCGGCAGGCGCCTGCTGCTGATCGCCGCGGCACCGGAGTCGTCGCTCGGCCAGCTGATGAGAGCGGCGGCCTGCGCGGGGCTGGGCCCGGACGACCAGCACTGACTTCAGGTGACGCTCGTTGATGATGAGCAGCCGGTCTGTGAGCTCTCGCCTGACGGTGCCGACAAACCGTTCGGCGTAGCAGTTGGCCCGCGGACACTGCGGCGGGATCTTTACAACGTCGATGCCGGCGTCAGCGAGAACGGAATCGAACGATGCCGTGAACTGGCCAGACCTGTCACGAACCAGGAAACGAAACTCGCTGGCCCGGTCACCCAACTCCATGAGCAAGTTGCGAGCCTGCTGCGTAGTCCACGGGCCGTCAGGGTTGGTGGTCGTGCCGAGGATGTGGACGTAGCGGGTGCCGACCTCCATCACGACGAACAGTCGACGCAGACGTCCGGTGGCCGAGCTTCAGCAGTTCACCCTGGATACGCCGATAACCCCGGCCCGTGTTCTCCCGCGCCATGGTCTCGACCACCGCCACCACGGTCTCATCGACCTGCGGTCTTCCAGTCCGCGTGCCCAACATGTGTGATCCGCAGTGCGGGCCGAGCTGCAGCCCGGCGTGTCGACCGGCCGGCAACTGCACACCTACGGGAGCCTGCGCTCCGGACTACCACTGACCGAAGGAACTGCCGCTCATGCTCGCCCGCCGTGCGTACATCCCCGCCGAGCAGCGTCCTCGTGACTCACGGCGGACATGGCCGCTCGACGTGCCGTGCGTCGCCCAGCTGGCGGACGAAGGGATGACATTCGAGCGGCCGGTGACCTTCCTGGTCGGCGAGAACGGCTCCGGAAAGTCGACCCTGGTCGAGGCGTTCGCTGAAGCGTGGGGGCTGGACGCGCAGGGCGGGCGGGCTGGGCGGAAGTACGTCAACGACAGGCCGAAGTCCGTGCTCGGCGAGATGGTGCAGTTCGAGACGACCGCGGCCGGCGCCCGGCATCGGATCGGGCCGCGGACGAAGCGCAAGGGCTACTTCCTGCGCGCGGAGACCGCGTTCGGGTTCATGAACGCGGTCAGCGGGATGCGCGGGTATTGGGACGAGGACACGAGCGAGATGAGCCACGGCGAAGGCTTTCTCACCGTGTTCGCCGCGATGTTCCGCGAACCAGGCTTCTACCTCATGGACGAGCCCGAGGCGGCGCTGTCATTCCAGTCCTGCCTGCGTTTGATGCACCTGATGTACGAGCTCGGCAAGTCGGGTGCGCAGATCATCTGTGCGACCCACTCGCCGATCCTGGCGTCCACACCGGACGCCGACATCATCGAAGTGGGCGAGCACGGCTTTCACCGGTCCAAGTGGGAGGACCTGGCACTGGTCGACCACTGGCGCAGGTACATGGCCACACCTGAGGCCTATCTGCGTCACGTCACCGAGGACTAGCCCGGATCTTTCGCGCGGGTGAGGGCCCCGCGCCGCTGCGTTGGCGGCTCGGTGACCTCTTCTTGTGTTCGGGGTGGGCGGGTTTGCCCCTTTGTCGACTGGGGTGTCGCCGGGTTCCACGTGTCCGGTGGTGGTGCTTGTTGGTAGGGACGGTTTCGGGCTGGTCAGGTCGGTGCGGGCAGGGTGGTCAGGCGCTGGTGGGCGGTGAGGGCCAGGTTGGCCCAGGGGCATGTGCGGCCAGTCGTAGGTGGATGAGTCGGGCGTGGTGGGCGATGCGTCCGGCGATGGTGAACAGCCGTAGCCGCAGGCGTTTGGGCTCCCAGCGGCGAGCGGGGTGGTCGTGCAGGGCGAGCATCTGCATCCACGCGGTCAGTTCGAGGGCGAGTGCGACGATCGCGACCCAGATCTGGTTGTGGGCGAATCCGTGCAGGGGCAGGTTCGATAGGCCGGTGGCTTTGGCGGCGCGGATACGGTCCTCGGCGCGGGCGCGGCGGCGGTGCCGTAGTTCGAGGTCGGCCAGTTGGCCGCGGCCGGTATTGGTGGCGAACGCGGTCAGGCGGTTGCCGTCGGCGTCGGTGAACCGCAGTTGCGCGCCGGGATGCGGCCGTTCCTTGCGCACGATGACCCGCATGCCGGGTGGCCGGCCGGCGAGGTCCAGCACGCCGGTGGCCTCGGCAACCCAAGCGCCGTCGCGGGGTGTGCGCTCGTCGTCGTAGGCCGGGGGCCACGCCTGGCCGGGGATCTGGGCGATGCGCTGCACCGCGTCATCGGGCAGGGTGAACCCGAGCGAGTAGCCCGGTTTCCGTGCGTGCAGCCAATCCACGAACTCGTGGGTGCCGCCACCGGAGTCGGCGCGGATCAGCACCTTGCGGCCGATCCGGCCGCCCTTGCCGGTGAACGGCAATTGCCGCAACGCATCCCGCGCCACGCTGATGTGATCTGCCGCCGTGTTCGAGCCGGCGTTACCCGGTCGCAGCAGGATGGATAGGGGTTCCCCGGTGCCCTCGGCACCGTGATCGACAAACGCGCACAGCGGGTGGAAGCCGTAGCCCCGCTTGAACGTCGGCGCCGCCTTCTCCTTGTCCGAATGCGCGGTCACCAACGTCGCGTCCACATCGACGATCACCGGATGATCGCCACTGATGCCACGGTCCGGGGCGTGCGCACCAGCCAGCTTCCACGCCCCGGCACGTGCCCTCGCACGGGCGGCGGCGATCGCGGCCAGCGCCTTGTCCGCGTCCCGGGCCAACGTGTCAATCAGCCGCGACACCGTCGGATCCGAGGCAACCAGGCCGAACACCGCCTGCTCCGCCCGCACAGTCGCGATGTCGGCCAGGCAATCGCCGCCCAGGGCCACCGCGATCGCCAGATCACCGACGATCTTCCCAGGGTCGTGGATCGCGGTCGGCCGACACCACCGGCCCAGTGCCGCCGACAACGCACGATCAAGCCCGACCCTGACCATCGTCGCCACCAGCAGCGTCGCGCCCGCATTCGACACCACACCCGTGCCCGCAGTGTCGACCTTCAACGACGGGTACAACGCGGTAGGGTTCCTCACCAGAAAGGTGCTCCAGAACTTGTACGGATACGGCCCTCAGTAAGCCATATCCTCGCAGTTCAGAGCACCTTTCTGCTTGATCGACACCCGTCACACCAAACCGTCATGAATGCGGCGGGTTGCTGCACACCACGGTGTGCACCCCTGGCAAAGTCAGGCGAGGCCGGCGATTTTCGGCACGAGGTCGGCGGGCTTCGGCAGCGTCGCGATCTCGTCGGCCACCTCGGAGGCGGCCCGGCCCAGTTCCGGGTCGGTGAGCAGGCGGTCGATCAGCTCCGCGTCCACCTGATCCGGCTCCGAACGCAGACCGAGCCCGCGCCGCGCCACGGCGTCCGCGTTCACGTACTGGTCGGCGCCGTGCGGCAGCACGAGCTGCGTGACTCCGGCGTCGATCGCGGTCAGCGTCGAGCCGGCCCCGCCGTGGTGCACCAGCGCCGTGCAGGTCGGCAGCAGCGCGGACAGGGGCACCCACCCGGCCGCCCGCACGTTGTCCGGCAGTTCTCCCAATGGCGACGGGTCCGCGTCGCCGAGGGCGAGTACGAACTCGGCGTCCAGATGCCGTGCCACGTCGACGAGTTTGGTCAACGACGTGAGCGCGCCGACCTGGGTCAGCACCGTGCCGAGTGTCACCGCGACGCGCGGGCGCGCGGGCCGTTCGAGCACCCACTCGGGCAGCACGCCGCCTCCGTTGTACGGCACGTACCGCATCGGCCAGCCGCGCACCGGCCGGTCGACCATGCTCGGCGGCGCCACGTCGATCGACTCGTGCACCTCGGGAAACCCTTGCACGCCATGCCGTTCGCGTTCCTCGACCATCTTCTTGAAGATCGCCTCGGTCATCGACGCCTCGTCGGCGAACCCGAAGCCGTGCGACACGGCCGGCACGCCGAGCTTCGCGGCGACCAGCGGCCCGGTGCCCTCCATCGACGAGTACACGACCACGTCCGGCCGCCACGATTCGGCCGCCGACACGGTCCGGTCCACCGACACGCCGGACAACTTGGCGAAGATCGCGCCGACGAACTCCAACCCCTTCCCGGTGTCGACGTCCGTGCTGTAGTCGAACTCCTCGGGTTGCTCGCTGGCCGCCTGCTGGAACACCGCGCCGATGTCGACACCCGGCGCGGTGTCCACGACGTGCAGGCCGGCGTTCGCGGCCTCCTTGCCGCCCGCGGTCGCCACCAGCACCTCGTGGCCGGCGGCACGCAGCGCGTGCGCTAGGGAGATCGTGGGGAACACATGGCCAAGACCGGGGGAGGCCGCGAAGAGTGCGCGCACCATTCCCATCTAACACGCGATCGGCGACCTTGGCGAACGTGACGGAACGGTCAGTCGAGCGGCAGGTTCAGCAGCGCGTTCTCGATCAACTCCGGCATCGCCGGGTGAATCCAGTACTGGCCGCGCGCCATGCTTCGCACGTCCAGACCGAAGCTCATCGCCTGGATCACCGGCTGGATCAGCGTCGAGGCATGCGGGCCGATGATGTGCGCGCCGAGCAACTGGCCGGTCGACGGGGTCGGCGACCAGCTTGGCGAACCCGGTCGTGTCCTCCATCGCCCAGCCGTAGGCGATCCCGGCGTACTCCTGGCGGGACACCACGTGCCGCGCACCGCGCTCACGCGCCTGCACCTCGGTCAGGTCGACCGACGCGACCTGCGGCGAGGAGAATACCGCGTGCCGCACGAACCGGTGGTCGGCGGCGATCGGCTCGCCGGGGTGCAGCAGGTTGTGCTGGACTACCCGCGCCTCGTGGTTCGCCACGTGCTTGAGCTGGTGATACGACGACATGTCGCCCAGCGGTATACACCGTCCACAGTGGATCTCTGGTGCTCGTCGACGATCACATGACCGCCGTCGTCCACGGCGACCCCGGTGGCCGCCACGTCCAGCAGATCGGTGTTCGGACGGCGGCCGGTGGCGACCAGGATCTCTTGCGCCGCAAGGGTTTCGCCGTTGTCGAGCTGAAGTGTCCGGAGCGTGACCTGCCCGAACCGACCTTCGCCGACTACACGCCGTGTGCGGCACCTGGTTACCGCGCGCCGCATCTCTGGTTGGCGGACGGGAGCTCGCTCTACGACCACCTCGGCCTCGGCCTCGGCTTCACGCTGCTCGACTTCGGTGGAGTCGACGCAACCGAGTTGGCGAAGCGCGCCGAGGAACGCGGGATTCCGCTGGCGGTCTTCGCGCCGGACGAAGGGGACCGCGAGTCGCTGTTCGCCCTGTACGAACGCCGGGCCGCCCTCGTGCGCTCTGACCACCACGTCGTGTGGCGGGGGGACGAGCTGCCGGCGGAGATCGAGCACCTTCTCGACATCGTCACCGGACACGCCTCGTGGGGACACCTGTGACCGACCTGGAATCGGACCCCGGATTTCGTGCGCGGCATGCGAGTGCGCCGAGAGGTGCTGGGTGACGGCCGGGTCGACGGCTCAATCGCCCGGTTGAGCCCTTTCAACCGTCCGTTCTTCGACTACCTGACCCGGTCCGTCTGGGGCCAGGTGTGGAGCCGCGAGACGTTGGACCGCCGCGTGCGCAGCTGCATCACTCTCGGCATCCTCACGGCGCTCGGGCGCGAGGACGAGATTGCGCTGCACACCGAGGTCGCGGTGCGCAACGGACTGACTCCCGAAGAGATCGCGGAGGTGCTGCTTCACTCGGCGGTCTACGCCGGGGTACCGAACGCACGCGGCGCCATGTTGGTCGCCGAACGCGTGCTGGACGCGCTCGCGGCGAGTGACTGACAAACTACGGTCGATTCGCCCCAGGGCCGTTCGCGGTCCAGGTCCAGGCTGATAGGTCAGGGGCTGGCCGGGCTTGCCGGACAGGAAGATGTTGTCAGCGTTGCCCTCCGGGGACAGGTGCATCCCGTGGAAGTGCAGGTTGGTCGACGTGGTGAGATCGTTTTTCAGTTGCAGGGTGACGCGCTGGCCGGGAACCACGCGCAGGGTCGGCCCGACGAGGCTCCCGTTGTAGGTCTGCGCGAGCACCTTCTTGCCCGAGATCTCCACCTCTTGCTGAGCCGTCGTGAGCTGAACGGTCATCTCCGCGGGGGTTGCCGTGTTGAGATCGGGCGGTTCCACCAGTGCGGCGCCGGGAACCATGCCGGCCGCCTGCTCCTCGACGGACGACAGTCCCTTTCCTCCGGCGGCCGACACCGGCCCTCCGCGCTCGCATCCTGCGAGGCAGGCGGTCAGGAGAGCGGCCCCGGTAGCGAAGCCTCCGAGGCGGGCGATGCGCGATCGGGATGCGGTCGAGCGTGCGGTCAAAGGATCATCCCTCCGTGGGACAGGCTCATGAACGAGCGCAGGGCTGCAGTCCGACGTGGACGGTCGCGGCCGCGTCACGAGATCAGGTGAAGCCGAGCGGCCGGCTACCGATCGGACGTCGTTGCGCCGGTGCACTCGGGATCGTTGTCCGCGCAGACCGTCTCGTCCGCCCCGCCGGTGTCTCCGGCATCGCCCGCCGGCTGCTGCTGTTCCTCGTCCATTGGCCGGGGCTGCTCCGTTGTGGACGGTGCGACCGGTGGTTTCTTCGAGGTGCTGGGCTTCGTCGAGGTGCTGGGCTTCGGCGGTTTGGTCTTCGACGTGGTCGGCGTGGACGTGCTCGTCGTGGAGGTCACCGTTGGCGCGGCTTCGTTTCGCGACTCGGGCGACGGTGTGGTGGTGAGCAGGCTGTAGCCGAGCAGTGCGGCACCGGCCAGCGCCGCGAGGGCGCGTCCGGCGAACCACAGTCCGCTCTGGGCGAAGAGTGTTTTCAACGCGAGATACCTTCGTCGAGCGCGATGGATGCGATGAGGCCCTGGCCGCTGATGTTCTGGATCTGGAGGCCGGGCCGGGCGTTGACCTCGAGGATGAGTGGTCCTCTGGTCCTGTCGACGACGATGTCGGCTCCCAGGTAACGCAGCCCGGTGGCCGCCGCGCACCGGCTGGCCGCGTCGAGCACCGCCGTCCAGTGGGGAACGGCCGCGCCGATCAGCGGGTAGCCGGTGTCCGGGTGCGATTCGATCGGCTGGGTGCCGACGCGGGCCTTGGTGACGCGGCCGGTGTCGAGGTCGACGGCCGCGCCGATGGCGCGCTGGTGCAGGTTGGCCCGGCCGCCGCTGTGCTTGGTCGGCAGGCGCAGCATCGCGAGCCGCGGTTCGTCGCCGACGCAGATCACCCTGATGTCCGGCAGCCCCTGGAACGACATGCGGGCGAGTGCCGGGTGGGCGTGGATCAGCGGTTCGAACAGCGCCCAGTCGGTCAGCCGCGGGGAGAAGTCCCCGTCGATGATCCGCGCGAGGTGGCTGGTGATGTCGTTCTGGGACAACGGTTTACCGGAGACCTTCCGCCAGTGCGAGTCCTGTCGCCCGGCGGCGAGCATGATGCCGGAGCCGCCGAGTCCCTGGTTGGGCTTCATCGCCCAGCTGTCGGGCATCGCGGCCCAGTCGATGTCCTTGATCTCCCGGCGGGTCCGCACCAGCCGCACCGTCGGCGAGGTCGGAGCGCCGGCGTCGGTCAGCGCCTGTTTGGTCTCGTACTTGTTGTTCACCAGGCGAATCGCGTTCTTGGAGTTCACCTCGGCGATGAGTTTGTTGCGGGCGTTCATGCCCATGATGGGGTCCCAGCCGCGCAGCAGCGGGCTCATCTGACGGCCTCCTGCGCACGCGCGGCCGAGCTGAAGCGCAGCAGTTCGGTCAAGCGCAGGCCGCGATAGGTGCCCGCGACGAACGACCAGATGAGGCAGGCCGCGGCGAAGGACAGCGGCACGGTTTCGCCCAGGTAGCGCACCATCGGCGTGACCATCACCAGGGCCGAGATGATTCCGGCGCCGATGGTGAGCGCGGCGCTGCCGGCAGCGTCCTTCAGTCCGTCGGCTTCCCACTGCTCCCACAGCCTCTCGATGATCACCGCGGTGACCACGACCGGCAGCGAGGAGCCGACCAGCACCGACACTCCGTTGGCCGCGGTCATCTCCCGCAGTGCCAGCAGCACGAGCACGACCACCCCGACCAGCACCGCGAGCCTCGCCACCCGCGGCAGATGCGTGCGGTGCAGCACCGCCTGCGCCGCGAACCCGATCACGATCATCACGAAGGTGGTGGCCAGGCCGGCGGCCAGACCGGTCTGCGTGTAGCCCAGGGCGAGCAGCACGGGGCTGAAGGTGCCGAGCGTGTTGAGCCCGATCCACACCCGGAGGACGACCATGAGCAGGACGGCCAACGGCAGCAGTGCGAGCAGGGACTCGACACCGATGCTCGGGGCCGGGGTGAGCAGCACGCCGATCGAGTTCGGCGAGGCCTTGCCGTCCGGGGTGGTCAGCATCTGCTGGCCGATGCGCACCTGGAGGTCGGTGAGCTCCGCCCTGCCGATGAGCACCAGCGCGTCCCGGCCGGTCCGGCTGTTGACGTTGACCTTCGCCACCCGGTCGTGCCCGGCCAGCTTGAGGTTGGCCTGTACCTGCGGCCGCCGTTCCTTGCCCAGCGACGACGACACCGTGACCTTGGGCGCGTTCTCCAGGTCGAACCCGAGCTCCCTGGCCAGCTCGGTGTCCATTGAGGACGCGGCGGCACCGGAGTCGATGATCGCCTTGACCTCCGTCGTCTGACCCGTCGGCCCGATGATCCGGACGATCTCCTGCTCGCCGACGATGTCGGGGCCGATCACGTTCCTGGCGGGCGAGAACAGCAGCCCCGCCGACAGGACCGCCGCCCCGACCGCGATGACGACCACCTTGACGACCGCGGGAAGTCGGCCACGCCGAACCGTCACGCGCTGTGCTTCGGACACACGCTCTCCGATCTACCTCACTACCTGGATCTGGCTGATTCGCCAGACGAGGAGACACCGCGCGCACTGTTGAGTTGCGTTGATGTGCGGATGGATGCATCGCGATGTGCGGATAGATACATCGCGGCAGACGAGTCCGGCGCGATCCCCTCGAATGCCCGTTCGACTCCACTTTGCACAGTTCGCCGACGCGGACACTGAACCCGCACACTGGGTCGCCACGTAGTAGCCAGCGATGGCGCAGCCCTGTCGTCGGCACGAGTGAATCCGGTGGACGTGAACATTTCCGTGGTCAAGAGGATCGAGACGCGCTGGCGGGGCGTCGGTAGACGGAATCGAGACCTGCTGGCCGACGTCACGGCCGTCGTGGCGTGCGCGGGCATCGACCTGGTCTCGGCGCACGGATCCGAGGAGACCGCGTGGGCTGTCGCTGCCGCCGTGCTGCTCGCGGCGCGCAGGAAGTTCCCCGCGACCGTGGCGGTGCTGGTCGCCTCCATCGACATCGTGACTCCCGGTGCCGTCTTCGCTGCCGTGTTCTGCGCCTTGTACACGGTCGGCGCCCGCGCCCGCGTCGGCCCGGGCTCGCTCGCGGTCGCCGCGACCTCGGCGGGCTACCTGCTGCCGCTGTGGGACGACGAGGAATCGTTCGGCCTCACCGTCGTCGCGTCGGAGATGGTGCTGCAGATCCTGCTCCCGCTCGCGATCGGCCTGTACCTGCGCCACGCTCGGCGGATGGTCGCGATGCAGCGGGATCAGGCCGTCGCACGGGAACGCGACCGGATCGCGCGTGAGATGCACGACGTCCTGGGCCACAAGCTGAGTCTCATCGCGTTGCACGCGGGAAAGCTGGAGCTCATCGGTACGGACACCGAGACCGCGCAGCTGCTCGGCGGGACCAGCCGCGCCGCCATGCGGGACCTGCGTCAGATCATCGGCGTGCTGGACGCGCGACCGGTACCGGTGGCCGAGCTCATCGAGAGCTCGCGCCGCGCGGGCCTGCGGGTCAGGTCGGCGTTGCCCGGCGATCTCGACACTCTCGCGCCCGAGGTGTCCGACGCTGTGCGGCGCGTGGTGCAGGAGGCGTTGACCAACGTGCACAAGCACGCCGGACCGGTCGACGTCGTCGTCGAGTACGAGGTAGTGCGGGGCAGGCCGCGGTTGACGGTGCGTAACAGCCCACCCGCGCAGCCGCCGCCCACGCACGGCACCGGCACCGGCCGGGGCCTCGCCACGCTGGCCGCGGAGGTGCGCGCACGCGGAGGCGAGCTGAGCTGGGGACCGCAGCCGGACGGCTGGTTCACGGTGACCGCGGTGTTCGAGCAGGGAGTGGACGTCAGATGATCTCCTCGGTGATCTCCGTTGTCGTCGCCGACGACGAAAAGCTGGTCAGGGCGGGCATCCGGGGCGTGCTGGAGACCGCGCAGGACATCAAGGTCGTGGCGGAGGCCGCCACTGGTTCGGAGGCGTTGCGGCTGGTGCACCAGCACCGGCCCGACGTCCTGCTGCTGGACATCCACATGCCCGACGGCGACGGGCTGGCCACCGCCGAGATGGTGAGCAAGCACGTGCCGTCCACCGCGGTCGCCATGCTGACCACCTTCACCCACGACCGGTACGTCGAGCGCGCGCTGCATTCGGGCGCGGTCGGCTTCCTGCTCAAGGACATGGAACCGCGCGCGCTCATCGACGCGGTGCGGTCGATCGCCGCCGGCGACGCCTTCCTGGCCCCGCAGGTGACCCGGTCGGTGCTCACCACGTTCCGCGAGCGGGACCCGCGGCGCGCGAACCGCGCCCGTACCCGGCTGGCCGCCCTGTCCGACCTCGAACGCAAGGTCCTGCGGCTGCTCGCGCAGGGCCTGTCGAACGCCGAGATCGCGCGGTCCTGCCACATGAGTGAAGGGTCGGTGAAGGCACACGTGAGCCGCATGCTCGTGAAGCTGGACTGCGCCAACCGCGTGCAACTGGCGATGATCGCCTACGACGCCGAGGACAACTACTGACGGGCGCCACCGCCGTCCTGGCGACCACTGGTTGAGTCGTCCGGATGTCCAGTGCTGACTGGACGATAGATACATCGCCGGGCCTCGGTCGGCATGGCCGTGTCACGTTCGGTTCGTGCAGAAACTCCGCTCGACCGCACGGGCGAGCGTGACGATCGTGGCCGTGATCGTCGTCGTGGGGCTCGTGCCGTACCTGCTTCCCGCCGGCGGAGAGGGTCCAGGGCCCGGGAAACCCGACGCGAGCAGGATCGACCTGCAGGCGCGGTACTCCGCCGAGCAGAAGGCCGACTTCGTTCACGTCGAGGTGCCCGAGGACCTCCGAGAGACGCCCTCGGCACGTGACCAGGTCGGGTCCGCGCTCGTCGGAAAGGGGGCCAGCCGATGAGCCGCACCCGCGTCCCCGGCGTACTGGCACCCTGGCTCACCGGCCTGATCCTGTTCTCCCTGCTGGCCGGCGGCGCCACGACCTACCTGGCGCGCCCGCGGCAGCTGTCCCCGATTCCCCAGTCCGTGCTGGACGCGAGACGGGAGAGCACGACCGCGTCCGCGCAGGCCGTCACCCGCTCGCTCAACGGCGGACTGACCAGCCTGTCCGAGATCGCCACCGTCGTCGACGAGTCGCTGAAGCAACGCAACCAGGCGCTGCTGGACCCGTTCCGTGCGCGGAGGTGGAAGTCGCTCTACGTCCTGGACCAGACCACCGGGACCGTGGTCGCCCAGGTCGGCGAGTCCGCGCAGCCCTCGGTCCTCGGTGAGCCCCTGCCGAAGGAGGCGGGCATGCGGACCGCCCAGGTCGGCACCGCGACCGAGGTCGTGCAGTACACACCCGTCGGCAAGCCGGCCGAGGCGAAGTACCTGCTGGTCGGGCACCACGACGTGAGGCGCCTGCGCGACCTGCTCACCCCAGCGGCCGCGGACGGCACCTGGCTGGTCGACCGGTCCGGCGCCGTGATCGAGGGCGTGGGCACCGGTGAACCACCGCAGGCGTTCGTCCCGCCGGCCCCGGCTCCCGGCGAAAGCGTCGCGGGCAGCCACGCGCGGCGGCTGGGCAGCCAGCTGGAGGTGTTCGCCTGGGCCTCCCTGACCGGAGGGGGACCGGCGACCGCGCTCGACTGGACCGTGGTGTCGGTCAAACCGGTCACCGACGTCACCATGGCCACCGACGACACGCGGCGTCGCGGCGTCACCGCCGGTGGGACGCTGGCAGCCCTGACCGCGGTCGTGTTCGGGGCGTTGTACCTGGTCGTGCTGCGTCCGATCCGGCAGCTCGGACAGGTGATCGTCGGGACGAGGTCCCCGGAGCGCGGACCGAGTCACGGCGAGGCGGGACACATCGCCCGCACGGTCGCGCAGGCCCGCAGAACCACGTCCGGCCGCCCGGACCACGAGACGGTGGCAGGAAGGCGATGACCAGGTCACAGCGGCGCCGCCGGCGTCACTTCTCTCTCGCTGCCCTCGTCTGGGCCGTCGGCGCCACCGCGTTGCTCGGACTCGGCGCGGGCATCGCGACCGCCCCGTCGTCCTGGCTGGTCGAGGACATCCCGCAGAGCGTGGTGACCGAGCAGCGGACGCGCACCGCGTTGGCCGCCCGTCAGCTGCAACGATCGCTCAACAGCAGCGTGTCCGACCTCAAGACGGTCGCCGCGGGCGTCCGGGAGCTGGACGACGACGAGACAGCAGGCCGTCTGCTCACGCAGCTGCTGGCCACCCGAACCGGTTACCGCGGAGCCGCCTACCTCTCCTCGGACGGCGCCGTGCTGGCCGTGGCCGGAGACGACATCGACGTCACCGCGGTCACCGTGTCGGACAAGCCTGCGCTGACTGCCGCCCCGCTCCAAGACGTGTCCCCGCGGGTCTACGTGTCGGTCCCGGTCACCGGTGACCGCGCGGGCTGGATCGTCGCCGAGTTCACACCGCAGGCGCTGATCCAGCCTCTCTCCCTGGCGGGCCCCGGCAACACGAGGCTGCTCAACTTCGACCGGCTGGTGATCGGCGCGACCTCCGACTTCACCACCTTCGAACCGCTGATCCGGCCCGACCTCGACCAGGCCGCTCAGTCCGCGCGCACCACCGGCGCGGGCGCCGCCGTGCACGCGGTCGACGGTCGCCGCCACGTCGTGAGCTGGGCGCCGGTCACCTCGGCGGAAGCCACCCGGCAGCTGGGTCTGTCCGTGGTGACCGATCGCCCGGAAACGTCGCTGCCGCTGCCACACTCGGCGGAGCGCAGCGAGCTCGCACTGCTCGGCGTGCTCATCGCCATCCTCACCGTGGTGATCTTCGGCTGGCTCTACGTGGTGGTCATCGGCCCGCTGCACGCCCTGGCCCGCGACGCCGCGCGGATCGCTGCCGGCGACCTGGCCACACCGGTCACCGTCCGCCGCTACGACCGCCTCGGCCTGATCGCGCGCGACCTCGAACGCCTGCGGCGCGACATGTCGTGGAGGTCCTGAATGTTCTTCCTGTACGCGGTTTTCGCCGTGTCGGTCGTCCTGCGGAGACTGCGACACCCGGCTTCGTCATTCGCGAGATTCCAGCACCAGCACGGGAATCGTCCGCGTGGTCTGGCTCGCGTAGTCCGCGTAGGGCGGGAACGTCGACACGGCCTCGTCCCACCACCGCGCCCGCTCGTCGTCGGCCACCTCGCGCGCGGTGAACCGGGAGACCTCGGTCCGGTCCTGCACCACGACGTCCGGGTTGGTCTTGACGTTGTGGTACCACGACGGATTGGTGTCAGCGCCACCGGCCGAAGCCACGATGGCGTAGACGCCGTCTCGTTCGATCCGGATCACCGGCGTTCGCCGCTCCGCGCCCGACTTCGCGCCGGTGGTGTGCAGCAGGATCACTGCTGTCTTCTTCCCGTCGATCTCCACGGCGATGCTGTCCGTTGTTCCGGTCCGGTCGACCAGGTCCAGCAGTTCCTTCATCTCTGTTCTCCGTTTCTCGGGAGCCGACCCAGAAACCGCTCGGCGTTTCCCCGGTAGATCTTGTGTCGTGTCACGGCGTCGAGGTGCTCGCTCGCGCGCACCACCGCGCCGGCCGGGCGTTCGCCCAGTGGGTAGGGGTAGTCGCTGCCCACCATCACCCGGTCCGCTCCGAGGGTGTCCACCAGCAGTCGCAGCGCCCGCTGGTCGAAGACCACCGAGTCCACGGAGAAGCGGTCGAGGTAGTGCGCGGGCGGGTGTTCCGACGTGCCGACGACGTCGTGCCGGCGGTGCCAGGCGTTCTCCACCCGGCCGAGCCAGAAGGCGAAGGAACCGCCGCCGTGGGCGAAGCAGATTTTCAGGCCCTGGTCCACGCGGTCGAAGACGCCGCCGAGGATCATCGCGAGGATCGAGAGGTGCGTCTCCGCGGGCATGGCGGTGAGCCACTGGGCCATCCACCGCGCGGACCTGGGCGAGGTGTCCACGTCCCAGGGGTGGACGAAGACCGGGACGTCCTGTGCGGCGCAGTGCTGGAGGAACGTCACGACTCCGGCGCTGTCCAGGTCGTCGTCGCCGACGTGGTTTCCGATCTCGACGCCGCGGTGCCCGTTCGCGAGGCAACGGTCGAGCTCGCGGCACGCGGAGTCCGGGTCCTGCAGCGGCACCTGGCAGAACGGGATGAGCCGGTCGGGAGCCTTCGAGGTGATGTCGAGCGCGAGGTCGTTGAAGATCCGCGCGATCCTCGTCGCTTCCTCCCCGTCCCGCCCGTAGTTGAAGAAGACCGGGGTGGGGGAGACGACCTGGGCGTCCACTCCGTCCGTGTCCATGTCGCGCAACCGGGTCTCCGCGTCCCAGCAGTCGGCGTGGACGCGCCGGAACTCTCGCGAGCCCAGCATGATCATCGCGTCGGACTCGGACTCGATCCGCAGCCAGGGAGCATCCACAAAGGACTCGTTGGTCAGGTTGGGCCAGCCGCGCGGTACGTAGTGGGTGTGGACGTCGATCAGCCCGTCCACGCGTTCAGCCCTTTCCCGGATGCGTTGTGCCGCACTCGGCACAGGTTCGGGCCTGCTGGTCGTGGTAGAACTGCTCGAAGACCGGGGGCAGGTCGGTCACGATGTCGTGGACCTGAAGTTCCACCTCGTGCAGGAGTGCGGAGCAGTTCTGGCAGTACCACAGGAACTTCTCCAGCGTGCCCTCCTCACGGACGCGCTCGATGACCAGGCCGATCGAACCAGGGTCCGGGCGCTGGGGCGAGTGCGGCACGTTCCCGGGCAACAGCCAGACCTGCCCCTCCCTGATGTGCACGGCCTGGGGCCCGTCCGAGGTCATGAGGTTGACGTGCATGTCGCCCTTGAGCTGGTAGAACCACTCCTCGTACGGGTCGAGGTGGTAGTCGGTGCGCTGGTTGGGGCCTCCGACGACCTGGACGATGAAGTCGTCGCCGACCGCCATGGTGCGGTTGTTGACCGGCGGCTTCAGCAGGTGCTCGTGCTCGGCGATCCAGCTCGCGAAGTCGATCACCTTGGGGATGTCGGGCACGGGTCTTCTCCTTTGCGGTCAGGTGGTGCGGGGCAGGTGAGCGACCACCTGGATCTCGATGAGCAGGTGCGGGTGCGGGAGCTGGTGCACGGCCACCGTGGTCCGGGTGGGGCCGTGCTCGTCGAAGTACTCGCCGTAGACCTCGTTGTAGCCGCCGAAGTCGTTCATGGACACGAGGTAGGTGGTGAGCTGCACGGCGTCCTGCAGCCGTGCGCCTGCGGTGCCGAGGATGTCGCGGATGTTCTCGATCACGGCACGGGTCTGCTCGCGGATGTCGAGCGTCGCTGTACCCATCTGGTCGACTTCGACGCCGACGAACGTGTTGTCGGGCCGACGCGAGCTCGTGCCGGAGACGAAGACGAAGTCGCCGGCGACTTTGACGTGCGGGAAGCGGCCCCTCGGGGTGGCTTTGCCCGCAATGACGTGGGCTTCGGTCATCTCACACCCCTCGCACGGTGACCATACCGAGTCCGGCGACGTCGCACGTGGTCACGCCACGGGTGAACGGCACCGCGGCGGTGACCGCGCCGGCGAGCACGATCTGCCCGGCCCGCAACGGGATTCGGTGGTCTCGGCACACACCGCGGAGTGCGTGCAGCGCGCGGACGGGCGCGCCGAGGATCGCCGCGGTGGAGCCGACGAGTTCCGTGCGTCCGCTGAGCAGGCGTACGGCCCGGTTCGTGAGGTCCTGCACGGGATGCCAGGCGCCGATCACGTAACCGGCGGCGGAAGTGTTGTCCGCCACCACGTCCACGTGCGTGAACCGGAAGTCGCGATACCGGGAGTCGATGATCTCCAACGCGGGCGCCACAGCGTCCACACAGGACTCGATGTCGGTGGGGTCGTCGGACTCGATGTCACGGCTCAGCCGGAACGCGATCTCCGGCTCGATCCTCGGGTGGATGAACCGGGAGAGGACCACGTCCGCGCCGTCGTCGGATCGCATGGCGTCGGTGAGCCGGCCGAGGATGACCTCGGACACGCCCATCTGCGCCATCTTGGCCTTGCTGGTGAAGCCCAGCTTGACGCCGGTCAGTCGTTCACCTCGCGCCGTCCGTCTGGCCAGCACCGCTGACTGCACGGCATAGGCGTCCCCGATGCCGAGCCCGTCGCCGAGGCTCGGGATGGCAGTCCGCGAGAGCTGTGCGACGTCCAGCCGCTCTGCCAATGCCTCCAGGGTGCTCACCGGGCACCACCGGCCAGGTCCAGTGCGACGTCCACGATCATGTCCTCCTGACCACCGACGAGCTGGCGCCGACCGGCCTCGAGCAGGACTTCCCTGGTGTCCAGCCCGTACCGGCGTGCCGCCCGCTCGGCGTGCAGGGCGAAGCTGGAGTAGACACCGGCGTAGCCGAGGGTGAGGGTCTCTCTGTCCACTTGGACCGGACGGTTCCGCAACGGCCGCACCACGTCGTCGGCCGCGTCCTGCAACGCGAAGAGGTCGCAGCCGTGCTCCCAGCCCAGCAGGTCCGCTACGGCCACGAACGCCTCGGCGGGACAGTTGCCCGCACCGGCGCCCTGGCCGGCGAGGGCGATGTCGACGCGTGTGGCGCCGTGTTCGACGGCGGTCACGCTGTTGGCCACCGACAGCGACAGGTTCTCGTGGGCGTGGATGCCGATCTCGGTCGCCGGGGCCAGCACCTGGCGGTAGGCGTCGACTCGTTCGGCCACGTCGCGCATGGTCAGCCGGCCGCCGGAATCGGTGACGTACACGCAATGCGCGCCGTACGACTCCATCAGTTCGGCTTGTGCGGCCAAGGCGTTCGGCGGGGCGAGGTGGCTCATCATGAGGAACCCGGCCACGTCCATGCCGTGCTCCCGCGCCCAGGTGATGTGCTGGGCACTGACGTCCGCTTCGGTGCAGTGGGTGGCTATCCGGACACTGCGCACGCCGAGGTCGTACGCGCGTCGCAGGTCCTTGATGGTGCCGATGCCGGGCAGCAGCAGCGTGGTCAGCTTCGCGTTGGTCACGACCTCGGCGGCGGCCGCGATCCACTCGTCGTCGGTGTGTGCACCGAAGCCGTAGTTCGCGCTCGAACCGGCGAGCCCGTCGCCGTGCGCGATCTCCACGGCTGCGACTCCTGCCTTGTCGACGGCGGAGGCGATGGCGCGCACCTGGTCGAGGGTGTAGGCGTGGCCCATGGCGTGCATGCCGTCCCTGAGGGTCACGTCCTGCAGGTAGAGCGTCATGCCGGCACCCACCCTCGCAGCACTGCCGCCTGCTCGGCCGTGCGCACCGCGGCGGCGGTCATGATGTCGAGGTTGCCCGCGTAGTCGGGCAGGTGGTGCCCGGCGCCCCGCACTTCCAGGAACACCGAGACGCGCACGCCGCTGACTCGCCTGCCGAGATCGGGGACCAGCACGTCGTCGACCGGGTCGAACTGCACCCGTTGCTTGAGCCGGTAGCCGGGCACGTACTCGCGGACGGCGTCGACCATGGCCTGCACGGAGTCCGTGATCCGGTCGCTGTCGACCGGTCCCTCGACGAGGCAGTACACGGTGTCGCGCATGACCAGGGGTGGTTCGGCGGGGTTCAGGACGATGATGGCCTTGCCCGCCTCCGCCCGGCCGACCTCGCGTATCGCCCTGGCGGTCGTCTCGGTGAACTCGTCGATGTTGGCGCGGGTTCCCGGACCGGCCGAGCGGGACGAGATGGAGGCGACGATCTCGGCGTAGGCGACCGGTGTGACGCGGGAGACGGCGGCGACGATCGGCACGGTGGCTTGCCCGCCGCAGGTCACCATGTTGAGGTTGCCGTCGTCGGCGTGGGTGCCGAGGTTGACCGGTGGGACCACGAATGGGCCTAGTGCCGCCGGGGTCAGGTCGATCATCAGCTTGCCGTGCTCACGGCAGACCTCGGCGTTGCGGGCGTGTGCCTTGGCGGAGGTCGCGTCGAAGACGACCTTGACGTCGGCGAACTCCGGCATCGCGGCGAAGCCGTCGACACCTCCCGCGGTGGTGGGCACGTTGAGCCTGGTCGCGCGCGCGAGTCCTTCGGATGCCCGGTCGATCCCCGCCATCGCGGCCATGCGCAGCGTCGGCGAGTGCCGCAACACCTTGATCATCAGGTCGGTGCCGATGTTGCCGGAGCCGATGATCGCAACGGGCACAGTTCCGTTCACGCGTCCTCCTCCTCTTCGATGACGGCCTCGACCTCGCCGAGTCCGTCCAGCACCAGCCGGTACCGGCCGGCTCCGGTGATCGGGACCATCGGGCCGAGCGCGCCGGACATCACCACGTCTCCCGCTGCCAGCGGCTGTCCTCGCCTGGCCAGTTCCCTGGCCAGCCACGCGACCGCGACCACCGGTGAACCCAGGCAGGCGTGCCCGGCGCCGAACGACACCGGTTCGCCGTCGAGGTGCAGGGTCATGCCAACTCGTGCGAGGTCGAGTCCGTCCAGCCGGAACGGCGTGGTGCCCAGGACGACCGCGCCGCTGGAGGCGTTGTCGGCGACGGTGTCGGTGATGGTCAGGTCCCAGCCCGCGATGCGCGAGTCGACGATCTCCACGGCGGCGAGCACGAAGTCCGTCGCGCGCAACACGTCCGCGACCGTCACGCCGGGCTGGTCGAGATCACGGCCCAGCACGAACGCGATCTCGCCTTCGGCGCGGGGTTGCAGGAACCGGTTGCGCCGCAACGGTTCGGTGTGTCCGTTGACCATGTCGTCGAGCAGGATCCCGAAGTCGGGCTGGTACACGCCGAACTGTTGCTGCACGGCGCGCGCGGTCAGGCCGATCTTGGCGCCCACCCGCCGGGCGCCGGTCTCGACGCGGGCGGCGGTGAGCCGGCGCTGCACCTCGTAGGCGGTGTCGATGTCCGCCACATGGTCGCGCACCGGAGGACACGGGATGCCGCTCCTCGCGGCCTCGGTCAGCATCGTGACGGCGGTGTCGATCTGGGCATCTCGGTCGGTCACAGGCGCACGCACACATTCGTCGGCTCGGTGTAGAAGTGCAGTGACGAGGCCCCGCCTTCGCGGCCCAGCCCGGACAGGCCGACCCCGCCGAACGGCGAGCGCAGGTCGCGCAGGAACCAGGTGTTGACCCACGAGATGCCCACGTTCATCGCCTGGGCGACCCGGTGGCCGCGGCGAAGGTCAGTGGTCCACACGGAGGCGGCGAGACCGTAGTCGGTGTCGTTGGCCAGCGCGACGGCCTCGTCCTCGGTGTCGAAAGGGATCAGCGCGGCCACCGGGCCGAAGATCTCCTCCCGCACCGGAGCGTCCACATTGGTCAGACCCGTCCACAACGTAGGCTCCGCCCAGGAACCCGAGTCCAGGTCACCGCCGAGCGTCGGCACACCACCACCGGTGAGCACCTCGGCGCCGGCGCGTCGGGCGAGTTCGAAGTAGTGGAGGACCTTGTCCCGATGTGTCCGCGAGATGAGTGGCCCTGTGGTGGTCGTCTCGTCCAGCGGGGATCCCATCCGCAGCGCACGTGCCCGTTCCACGAGCCCGTCGGCGACGTCCGCGAACACCGACCGCTGCACGTAGACCCGTTCTGTGCACAGGCAGACCTGACCGGTGTTGGCGAACACCGACCGCGTCAGACCGTCCACCGTCGCCGCCAGGTCGGCGTCGTCGAACACGATCGCCGCGTTCTTGCCGCCGAGCTCGAACGACACGGGCCGCACCCGTGCCGCCGCGCTCCGCATGACGTGGATTCCTGCCTCGGAAGAGCCGGTGAACGTCACCCCGTCGACTCCCGGATGCCCGCTGAGGTGTCCGCCCGCCGACCCGGCACCGAAGCCGTGCACGACGTTGTAGGCACCGGACGGCAGCCCGGCCTCGGCCAGGACCTCAGCCAGCAGGGTGGCGGTGGCAGGCGTCTCCTCGCTCGGTTTGACCACCACGGTGTTGCCGCAGGCCAGTGCCGGTGCCACCTTCCAGGTCAGCAGGAGCAGCGGAAGGTTCCACGGCACGATCACCGCGACGACCCCGAGTGGTTTGCGTACCGCGTAGTTCAGCGCCTGCCCACCGCCGGGCAGGTCGGTGAGGAACGACTCCAGCCCGGCGGTCGCCACGACGTCGGCGAAGGTGCGCAGGTTGCTCAGCGCCCTCGCGACGTCGAGCTCCCTGGCCTGGGTGACGGGTTTGCCGGTGTCGGCGACCTCGGCCGCGGCGAACTCGTCGAACCGTTCGGCCAGCAGGTCCGCCGCGCGGCGCAGCACCGCGACGCGTTCGGGCACCGGCGTGCGAGCCCACGCGGGAAGGGCACGCCGGGCTGCGATGACCGCGCGGTCAACCAGTTCCGGGGAGGCCTCGTGGATGCGGGCGTGCACCTGGCCGGTCGCCGGGTTCACGTCGTCGAAGCCCGCGTTCTCGTCGGGGTCGACGAACTCGCCGCCGACGAAGTTGCGAATCCACATCATCACGTCACCGCCAGCCGCTGCTGGTAGGCCGGGCGCGCCCACTCTTCTTGGGCCAGAACGGTTTTCAACGCCTCGACCGCCTTCTGGACGTCGGCAAAACGCGTGTAGAGAGGGGCCAGCCCGACTCGGATCACGTCAGGGGCGCGGAAGTCGCAGACCACTCCGCGGTCGATGAGCGCGCGTACGACTCCGTACGCGTGGTCGTGCCGCAGTGCGACGTGACTGCCGCGGTGGGCGGGGTTTCGCGGCGTGAGGACTTCGAGACCGAGCTCGGCCTCGACCGCGTTGATCAACATGTCCGACAGCGCGAGGCTCTTGGCGCGGACCTCGGTCAGGTCCACCTCGCGCCACAACTCCAGACTCGCTTCGAGCGGTGCGTAGGACAGGATCGGCGGCGTGCCCGTGCGGAACCGGTTGATCCCGTCCGCAGGCACGTACTCGATCGCGAACTCGAACGGCGAGCGGTGGCCGTGCCAGCCGGACAGGGGCTGCCGGGCCGCTTCCTGGTGGCGGCGCGCGACGTAGTTGAAGGCGGGTGATCCCGGGCCGCCGTTGAGGTACTTGTAGGTGCAGCCGACGGCGAAGTCGGCCTCGCTCTCGTCGAGGTGGATCGGCAGCGCGCCTGCGCTGTGGCAGAGGTCCCAGATCACCAGGGCACCGCTGCGGTGCACGGTTCTGGTCACCTCGGCCAGGTCGTGCAACGCGCTGGTCCGGTAGTCGACGTGACTCAGCACGACCACCGCGACGTCGTCGTCCAGCGCGGCTTCGAGGCCGCCGCTCTCGATCAGCCTGGTGCTGTGCCCGAGAAAGGACTCCAACGCACCCTCGATCACGTAGAGGTCGGTGGGGAAGGCTCCCGCCTCCGCCACGACGACACTTCGGCCCGGTCGCAGGGCGAGCGCGGCCACGAGCGCCTTGTAGAGGTTGATCGAGGTGTTGTCGGCAGCGATCACTTGGCCGGGCGCGGCGCCGATCAACGGGGCGATCTGCTCACCGACCGTTCTCGGCTTGTCGAACCAGCCGGCGGAGTTCCAGCTGCCCACCAGACCGCGCCCCCACTCCTCGCCGAGCACCTGGCTCACTCGCTGCCACGAGTTCTTCTGCAACGGTCCCAAGGAGTTGCCGACCAGGTAGACGGAGTCCTCCGGCAGGCTGAACCACGCACGATGGCGCGCCAGCCGGTCCGCGCGGTCCAGCGTTTCCGCTGTCCCGTCCACCAGCCGGAGCACCTCCGTGAACAACCTGCTGTCCCGCTCGCCCAGGTCGTACGGCGAGTCGAAGTGGTTGCGCCCGGCCTGTTCGAAGCTCGTCACCGGGATCCCGCGCGAACGCAGGTGCTGCGCGAACTCGCTGGACTGGCGTTTGAACTCGGCGGTCTCGTGCTCTCCCCAGGCGACGACGACCGGGCAGTGGACGGCCGCGCTGTTCAGCTGTGGGCTCAGGCGAACGACGTCGATCTCGTTCAGCCCCATCACGTCGTTGACGTAGGTCAGGCGGATCGGGCGGAGATCGAACACACCGCCCAGCAGCACCGCTCCGGCGATCGGGTCGCGGGGGAGACCTCGGGTGGTCCAGTCCGTGGCCAGGAGCGTGGCCACCAGATGGGCCCCGGCCGACGAACCGGCCACGACGATCCGCTCGCGGTCGATTCCATGGGAGGAAGCGTTGTGCCACAACCAGGAAAACGCTTCCCGGACGGACTCGACGATGGTGTCGAGCCGGGCGTGGGGAGCCAGCGGGTAGTCGGGGGTGACGTAGCGCAGTCCGGCCTCCAGCAGACCGGGGGCGGGAAACGTCGAGTCGTCCTTGCTGAGTTGCTGCCAGTAGCCACCGTGCACGAAGAACACCGCGGGACCCGGCTCGTCCGAGGGAGAGAAGATGTCGAGTGTCTGGCCCGGCTCGGTTCCGTAGCGCAGGTTCCGCCTGTCGTGGGGGAGCAGCGCGCGGGCCGCGGCGCTGTCGTCGCGGTAGGCGTCGATGACGGCGCCGAAGTCCGCCACGAGGCTGCTGGGGGAGTACTGCAGGTCCAGCTCGTGCTGCTGGTAGCCGCGGTAGACGGTCATGAGAGCTCCCTCGAGGTGGTCTCGGCCCTCGATGCCGTCAACATCGCGGTGAAGTTCGTGCCACCGGTGCCGCGCTCTTCGGCGCCGCGTTCGAAGCGCCTGATGTAGCGACCGGTGAGACCGATGTGTTGCGCGCGCAGCTCGGCGAGCGCCGTCACGCACAAGTTGTAGGCGGCGGTGAGCTGTGGACTGGCCTGACTCGTGACGTGGTCGTGCACGGAGGGTCCGGCTTCGAGGTCCTCGAGGAACCGCCGGTGCGGCACGGGCATGTAGTCCCGCATTCCGCGCAGGAACGACCGGGTCAGCTCGTGCTCGTGCGGGATGTCGAGGCCCGCGTCGATGGCCTGGATCAGTGAGCTCTGCGCGGCGCTGCCACCGGAGAAGACCCGCGGCTCGTCGTCGACTCCCTCGTAGACGATGCCGGGCTCGTCCCAGCCCGCGAGGTACGGACGCACCCGGTGGTAGAAGACGTGCGGATCGCACCAGCGTTCGACGTCGAGGAAGGCCCCGGTCGTCTGCGTGATCACCTCGGCGATGGCCAGCAGGTCGGCGGTCAGCCGGTCCGTGTTGCCCGCCACCACCGCGTGCTGGGCACCGACCAGCAACGGCAGCACGGGAGCGCCGGTGAGCTCGACGCCGACCGTGGCGAGGTAGAACCACTTCTCGTCCACCCCGCCGAGGAACGTCAGCTGGGTGTCGATGTTGGTGGTGCTCAGGGGTTCGTCGGTGGTGAGACGCCGCCAGTTGTTCAGCACGATGGACGCGTGCGCGATGACCGGTGGCCGGTTCAGCCGCGTTGCGAGGGCGCACCAGGGGACGGCGAGCGCCCTGGGAATGGTGGTCGCCGGGCTCTTGCCACCCCAGACGTAGGCGTTGCCCAGACAGGACAGCAGGAGGAACGCGCGTTCCAGCTCGGGTTCGCTCGTGAGTCCGTCGATCGCCAGTTCCGGCATGTGCTCGACCGCCGCGCGCAGCCGTCCGGTCATCACCAGCGCCGAGAGGTCGAGCGCGAGCGACTCCCAGATCGCGAACCGGCTGTCGAGCGCGTCGAGTGGATCTTGCGCGGGTAGGAAACCGTGGTGCGGGTCGATGGAGTAGCCGGCGAGGTCGGACACCCGGATCGATGCGTGAGTTGTCACTGCGTTCCCTTCGGGCTGTTGACTCGCACAGCCTCGGACATGGCGACCCTCGTCAGATAGGTCGAAAGGGCCAGGATCGCCAGCGACATCCGTGCGTTTTGCACAGTGGCTCTCATATGATGGGAAGGTGCAGGCGTATCCGACGTGTGACGAGCTGGTCGGCACCTTGGGCGACTCGATCGTCCGGTTGGTCGCGTCGGACGGGCCGGCGACCTCTTCGGTGCGGCAGGTGGCGATCTACGACCCGAACGAGCCCGTGTCGCCCGGGACGTTGTTGCTCGCCCCGAACGTCACGGAGGCCGACGTGCCCGCGCTGCAGCGGGCCGGCGCCAGGATGGTCGTGTGCCGCGGTCCGATCGCGGACTCGCTGCTCCGCGCCGGCGCTTCAGCTGTGCTGGAACTGGCCGCCGGCATCTCCTGGACGGACTTCGTCGACGACGTGCGCCGGGTCGTCACCGCGTGGTCGGCGACCTCAGCGCCGGCACCTCCGACGGACGACCTGTTCACCACGCTGAACGCCGCGGCGATCCTGGTCGACGCCCCGCTCGTGCTGGAGGACCCGAAACTCGCGGTGCTGGCGTGGTCCGACCGGCAGGACGAGGCCGACGACGAACGCGTGACCGGCATCCTCGGCAGAAGGGCACCGAGCTGGCTCATCTCGACCCTGCGGGAACGCGGCACATTCGCACAACTCGCCGCGTCGGACACGCCATTGTTCCTCGAACCCGCTTCCAGCACCGCCAAGCCGAGAATGGCCACCTCCGTGCGCATCGACGGCCGCCTGTTCGGTTACCTGTGGGCCACCGCCGACGAGCCGTTCGATCCGGATCGCAACCGCGACTTCAGCCAGATCGCCCACGCGATCGCGCGCATCCTGAGCACCGGCGGCGACCCGCTCCCCACCCGCAAGTCCGATCTCCTCGCAGCCCTGCTCCGCGGCGGCGACATCACCGGCCCTGCGGCCGGCCTGGGGATCGCCACGAACAAACTCACGATCATCGCCGCGCGCACTCCGGCGGCGGCCCGAGCCGACGACACCTGGTCCGACCGTCGCAAGGTCCTCGAACCTCTCACCCTGCACCTCGCGATCGGCCACACCCGCGCCACCACGACGTTCGTGGACGGCACGACCTACGCGGTGCTCCCGTGGCAGCCGTCGACGAGCGACGCCGAAGCGCTGGCACGCACGAGGAGGATCGCTGAAGCCTTCCACCGCCGAGCGGTCCAGCACGACGAGATCGTCCTGGCTCTGGGCGGCGTCAGCGACGGCGCCGACGACATCGTTGCGGCCAAAGAAGAAGCCGATCTCGTCCTGCGAACGCTGCTGAAGCACCGCACCGTGCCGTCGATCGCGTCGTTCGCGGACATCCAGGTCGCCTTCGTGCTCTCCGAAGTCGCAGGCTCACTGCGACGCGCCGGCACCCCGCTCGACGGCCCGGTCGACCAGCTCGACCGGCACGACCGCGTGCACCACACCGACCTGCTCCCGACCCTCACGGCCTACCTGGACTCCTTCGGTGACGTCGCCGCAGCCTCCAACCACCTGCACATCCATCCCAACACCTTCCGAAACCGGCTGCGGCGAATCACCGAACTGACGGGATTCGACGCGGCCGACGCGGACGCACGTTTCCTGGCCGAGCTGCAGCTTCGTCTCCGTCACCTGCACATGGGCACGTGGTGACCGCGCTTGCGCAGCAGGCTCGGAGCCCTCCGGACGGGCTTATTTGATCCACATCCGCAATGTCCCGTAGTGCACCTCACATGGGACAGATCCCTTGGGCGGCACACGGACACCCGAACTCACAGAGTCGCGTGGATCTCAACAGCTGGCGAACGGACCTGCTCCTTCTCGGCTGCCAGCAGGGACCGCGAAGTGACACCCGTTCGATCATGCTTGGACAACTCGACACCAGGCCCGCGATGATCGCCGAGTTGCGCGAGTCCCGCACAGCTTGAGCCCGTTGAAATAGCAGTACAGGTCAGACTCCAGTGTGGAGAGGCCCGGAGTTGAAGGTGATGACGTCGGCGAATGCCTGTGGCAGGTCGAACGTGTGGCCGGTGATGTCGGCGTAGGCGGAGTATCGGCACGCCGCTTGACCTGTGCGGACGTAATTTTCGGCACGCACAGCCTTCGGAAGATGTCCCGAAACGGCCCCATCGTGACCTGTCAGGTCTGGTCGGTCCACCACTTCTGGCCGGCCTCGCCGAGGGTGGAGATCGGGTCGTAGTAGGGGTAGCGGCGATCCAGTGCCTCCGGGTCTTTGAGCTCGATCCCGGTGCGGTAGTTCTTCGTCCAGTAGGAAATGCCCAGCTCACGGTCGTATTCGGCGAGCTGGTGCACCACCGCTTGCCCACGGCACGCACAACGTCGCACACGATCCGCGGCGTCGCGTAGCCGGGCAGGTAGCCCATGATCGCGTGCTGCAGCTCCTGCGCCTCCCACACGGACACCCGCCAGTGCTCCGCGTTGGGGATCATGTCGCACGTAGCTGGGCGACACGCCGGCTGTTGCGCAGGCGGTGCATGCGCGTCCTGTGCTTCTGTCACGACGGCAAGGCCAAGCTGATCTACGGCAAGGCGGTGCTCAGCCGGTCGGCCAGCTGGGACCTGCACGCGTTCGAGGCGCGCGAGGGGCCGGTTCCCCAACCACTCGACGAGTCAGCAGATGTTCACCGACGAACAGCTCGAGGCCGAGAAGCCCTGGGTCTGCTGAACATCCCGGAAGCGCTGCCGCGCCAGGTGCGGATCGTGCGCGGTTGAAGGGATTCACCCGCACCGCCAAGTCCGGCACGGGTCTGGTCGGCCTCGCTCACGAGGCTGACCAGGAAAGCCGCGGTTCAGAAGACGAGCTGCCAGGAATCGATGTAGCCGCTGTCGGTAGGTCGGTACACGTCGTGCACCCGCAGACGCCAGATGCCGTTGGCGGCCTCACCGGAGCCGTCGACGGTGTAGGGAGCGGCCAGGTTGGCGGAGTCGTCGGACTCCTTGGCGGTGACCAGCGGGTAGGCGCTGCCGTCCGGCGCAAGCAGCTGGATGGTCAGGTCACCGCGTGCGCTGTGCTTGATGTCCAAGTTCACTCTCAGGTTGACCGTGGCGTTGCCCGTGCGCCCCGCGACGGTGACCGGGCTGGTGACGGTGCCGCTGCCGGGGATGGCCGCGTCGACCGTGGTGAAGAAGATCGACGGGACCGGGGGCGCGACCGCACCGGTGTACAACAAGCGGTTCGGGGATCCGTTCGTGGTGTTGAGGACGACACCGGTGGTGGCCAGGTTCACGAGTCCACTGTGGACCTCGGCGGGGGTGGCGGCGGGGTTGGCGGCGAGGTGCAGGGCTGCGGCGCCGGCGACGTGGGGGGTGGCCATGGAGGTGCCGGACATGGTGCCGGTGGAGGTGTCGGAGGTGCGGGTGGCGGAGGTGATGGCGACGCCGGGGGCGAAGAGGTCGACGCAGGTGCCGTAGTTGGAGAAGGAGGCTTTGGTGTCGGTTTTGTCGACGGCGCCGACGGTGATGGCCTCGGTGACGCGGGCGGGGGAGACGGTGCAGGCGTCCTGGTGCACGCCCTGGGCGTTGCCGTTGCCGGCGGCGACGGCGTAGGTGAGGCCGGAGGCGATGGAGTTGCGCACGGCCTGGTCGATCGCGGAGTTCGCGCCGCCGCCGAGGCTCATGTTGACCACGGCGGGCTTGACGGCGTTCTGGGTGACCCAGTTGATGCCGTTGACGATCTGCTCGCTGGTACCACTGCCCTGACAGCCCAGCACCCGCACCGCCACCAGCTTCACCTGCTTGGCCATGCCGTAGGTGGCGCCGCCGACGGTGCCCGCGACGTGGGTGCCGTGGCCCTGGCAGTCCTGACCGTTGTAGCCGTCACCCACGGCGTCGAACCCGACACGGGCCCGGCCACCGAACTCGGCGTGCGACGTGCGGATGCCGGTGTCGAGGATGTAGGCGGTGACGTTGGCTGCGGTGGTGGCGTAGCCGTACTTGGTGTCCAGCGGCAGAGCGTGCTGGTCCGTGCGGTCAAGGCCCCACGGTGCGCCGGACTGCGTGTCGCTGAGCTTCACCTCCACGACCGGTTCCACGTAGTCCACCAGCGGATCGGCGGCCAGCAGGGCGGCGTTGCGCTCGGTCATCTGCACAGAGAACCCGGCCAATGCGGCCCCCCAGACCTGACGCACCTTGCCACCGTGTGCTCCGGCCAGCTGCGACGCGACGGTCGGCAGCGCCAGCGTGACGTGCGGGGCAAGGACCACGATGAACTGCTCGGGAACGGGCTTTCCGTTCGCCCGCCGTATCGGATCCTCAGCCGAGGCATCGGCCACACCTGTGACCGCAGCCAGCCCAGTCACCGCCACAGTCAGCATCGTTGCCACACGCGCGTTGAACATGTTGGTCTCCCTTGTAAGACAGCAACACGAGGAGGACGCAGAAGGGATTCCCGGTCAAACCGCAGTCACTGGTGCAAGTCGGGTGCAGATCGGGTGCAGTCCCGCAAAACAAGGGGTTCGCTCACGAACGGGTGAACGTTCGAGCGAAAGCAAGACCGGGGCCGCCGGCCGTGGTCTTGCTTTGCGCGGCGGATGTGCCCGCCGAGCCTTGGCGTTGGGACTCGTCACTACGTCCCGATCAGGGGTTACCCATGGCAGCACCCAAGTCCGAGGTGCCGGCTCGGTGCACCGGTATCCCTTGCCCCGCCGCAATTCTGTGGCCAGACAAGGGGTGGTGTCGTTACACCAGCTCTTGAACGGCCCTGAAACGGTCGTCGGTGCGCGCGGATGGCATCCTTGCGGCGTAGTCCTTGGCGCGGTCGAGTGTCGTTCTCGCGGCGTCCAGGGCGCCCGTGCGAGCGCATGACTCCGCAAGCCACGAGAGGGACAGGGCGATCTCGCGCGAATGTCCGTCCGGATACGACGCGACGGCGGCCGGCAACAACGGCTCCGCTCGGCCGGGATCGCCTAGCGCTACGGGCCAGAAGTAGTGCGTCGTCAGGCTCTCCGACGTTCGCAATATGGTAGCTGAGCGAGGAAAACAGTTGCGCGGCAAGGGGATCGTTGCCCGCTTCGTTCGCCACGGACGCGCCCACAGGTACAGCCGTTGAGCGTCCGCATGCTGTCCGGCATCACTGGCAACCCATCCGGCAATCTGCGCCAACTCGCCCGTGACCGTGAGCAATCTCCGCCCGGTCGCGTCGCTGTAGGACGCGTTGCGCACGAGCGTCTGAGATTCGGTCAGTTCCTTCCGGATTGCGGGCAACAAGTCAGCACTGCCCACGACGTCGTCAAGGTGCCGCAGCTCGACCACGCGCGCATCCATCGCGTCCGCCAGAGAGCTACCCACCTGGCGACCGGAACGACGCCAACGGGTTGCGCACGATCACCGACGAGACCGGGATCGTGTGGCAACGCACGGGCACCCTGCGCGAGGTCGTTCACGGGCTGTTGGAGCTGCCCGCGCCCGGCACCCGCAACGCCCCTCAACTCCTGGTGGCACGCGCACCGGGTCTCTGGACGCCCAACGGCGGCGCCGCGTGAGCCATGGGGCCGACGAGTACCAACGGGCGATGGTCATGGCGGTCCTGCTCGTGAACAGCCCCGCCGCCGTGCACCACACGATGATCAAGGTCGCGCTCGGTCCAGCGATCAGCGAAGCCGACGTGTTCACCAGGGTCACGGAGATGTGCGCATGGGTCTCCTCGAACTCGGCGAGACTCAACAGGGTGTCGGCTACACGGTGTCCGACATGGGCCTTACGGCGGCGCTGCGGATGCTACCCGCGCTGGACGGGCCAGACCTCGAGCTCCGCCGCCGTGCACCAAAGGGGGCGTGGCGATCGACACCGCGTTGCGCGTCGCCCGTGAAGGGATCGGCGTCACCGACGACGACAGGTGACCCCCAAGACTCGACCCCCGTACCTCGTTCGCGGGGTACGGGGTCCCTGGTCATTCTGGGCAGTTGCTTCCGCCGGGTACGCGGTCTGCCGGTGCCGGTACGCGCCGGGTACACGGGAGGACCACCAGCGCATGCAGCCGACGGCAACGACGAGAGCAAATTCGCTGCTCACACGGTTGTCGATCAGAGACCCGCAGGTCAGGAGCGGAAGTGCCTTGAAGGGCTCCTTCATCCACCCTCGAGGTGGATGAAGGAGCTCTTCATCTCAGCTCCGTCAGCCAGCTACTGGGTCTTCCAGTCCGCGTTGTCCGGAATCGATTTGCCGGGTACCAGGACCTCGATGATGGACGGGCTGCTCGTGTTCGCCAGAGCGCCCTTCAAAGCATCCTCGAGCTCCCCGTACGTGCCGGCCCTCCATCCCTGGCACCCGAACACCTCTGACAGCTTGCTGTAGTTCCACGGGTGCAGCGTGCAGGACTGGTAGAACGGCTTGTCGGTGTGGAAGACCGTCGAGTCGGCGAGCCACTGCTCGACGCCGTAAACCCCGTTGTTGACGACGAAGATGATGGGGTCGAGCCCGAAGCGGGTCTGTGTCGAGAGGCATTGGGCGGTCATCTGGAAGCCGCCGTCACCAGAGAAGACCATGACCCTCTGGTCGCTCTTCTTCGCCAGGCAGATGCCTGTGGCGGCCGGCGCGATGTACCCGATCGACGAGTAGGAGGATTGAGCGACGAACCCTCCCGGGCTCGGCACGTCGAGCAACAGGCTGCCGAAGTAGTTCATGCTGGGATCGCTGCCGACGATGGTCTTCTCGTCGACGTACCTCTGAATGAAGTCGTAGAACCCCTGGTAGGTGATCTCGTCGACCGGGCTCACGGTTGGTGTGCTGCGGACTGGCTTCTCCGGCACGTGCCGGACCCTGGGTGCGACCAGTTTTGCCAGTATCCCGTCGATCAGGTGCTCCAACGCGACCTGTCCGCCGAAATAGGTGCCGAACTTGACGGCGTCCAGCGACGCGAACGCCGTCTTGTCGAAGTCCGGTTCCCAGCCCAGCGAATTGATGTCGGTCAGCCACACGCCGAGGGCGAGTATGAAGTCGGACGTTCTGGCCAGGTCCGTGACGGCGGTCGACGACGCCTGGCCGTCGAGCACGCCGACGAACAGCGGATGATCCTCGGGGAGGACGGCCTTGCTCATGAGTTCCGTGACGAACGGGACGTTCAGTCGCTGGATCAGGCTCAGGGCCTGCTGCTGCAGTCCGAGCCGATCGATCTCCACGCCTACCCAGATCAAGGGGTTGTCGGCGTTTTCGAGTTCTGCGCAGATCTGGGCGACCGACTGTTCGAGACTGGTCTCGTCGGACAGGATCCTGGCGGGCTGCAGAACGCCCCTCGGCGGCTCGCACTCCAGGTCGATCATGTCCTGGAGCAGTTCCAGGTAGATCGGGCGGCGTTCGCTCATGCACTGGGTCAACGCATAATCGATCAGCATCGGTGCGAGGACGGGGTTGTCGACTCGTGCGGTCGCGACGGTGATGTGCTCGAACGACTGGAGATCCGTTTCGCGTCCGCTGATGAAGTGATGCGAACTGAATCCGGTCTGCTCGAAGGTGAGAGTCTTCTTGATGCTCGGTGTGCCGTTGATCAACACGAGCGGCACCTTCTCGACATAGGCTCCCGCGACGGCGTTCACTGCGCACAACGCGCCTGCGGAGTAGGTGACGCACAGCGCCCCGATGCCCTTCAGGCGCGCATAGCCGTCCGCCGCGTAGCCGGCATTCACCTCGTTGACTTCTTCGACGATCTCGATGTCGCTCGGCGTGACGTACCGGTTCAACCATTCTATCGAATAGTCGCCCGCGATCGAGAACAGATGCTCCAGGCCCAGTTGGCGGAGCCGGTCCACCAGGTACTGCCCTACGGTGTATCCCTTGTGCATGGCTGAACACCTTCGCCGTCAGTAGTCGCTCGCATTGCCGAACAGCCGGGGTAGGTAGATGTCGAATATCCCCGGGCACTTGCGCTCGGGATACCGCTGCAGCAGGAAACTCTTGAAGGCGTCGCCCGTCAGTCCGTCGCCGATTGCCTGGCGCGCGGCCAGAAGGTACTCGATGTTGCGGGCGATCTCGTTCTTGTCGGCCGGCAGGCCGTGGCCGGGGAGGAACAGTTCGTAGTCCTCCAACAGCATTTCCTGCAGAACCTGGATCCAGTGGCCCATGTCCTTGGACAGGTACAGGTGGGTGCCGCTGTAGACCAGGTCCTGGGTGAAATACACGCCCAGTTCGGGCAGCTTGATGGTGAGGTGGAAGTCCGTTTCGGTGTCTGTCACCAGATCGAAGACGTACCTCACCCCGTCGATGGTCTCGTCCCCGGGGCTGACGACCTGTTCGGGGACCACCACTCGGTCGGGAACGAGGTTGCCGAGTTTCCAGTGGTCACTCAGCGAGTCTTCTCCGTGTTCTTTGATGAAGCTCATCGTCTCGGCCAGCGCGTAGGTGCTGACGTCGCTGAACGCGGCGCCCAGACCGAACCAGTGGTCAGGGTGCCGGTGAGAGACGTAGAGCCGGTCGATCGGCTTGCCGAGACCGTCCGCGTAATCCCGGAACGCCCTTGCGTAAGGAACCAGGAACTGTGCGTCGACGAGAACGAGCTTGTTCTTGGTTTCGATGACGTGTGTGGCGTTCGCGATGTTGCTGTACGCGAAGGACGAGACGAACGAGTGAATGCGGACGTCACCCGTCTGTTTCGCGACCACGGCGATTGGATCTGATATTTGGGGTAGCATTCGTGGGCCTTCCCGACGTCATGGCGAGATGCGGCTCGGGTCCAATGAGAACCTCGGCCTAGGTGGCGGCCTGGCGCGATCGATCGGATCGAACTCGGGCGGAAGTGGTGATCCGGTCCTGCAGTTCCTTGAACGCGGCCGCGGCGACGTCGTAGGCGCTGTCGGCGTTGGGTGACGGGTCGTCCTCGCCGGGTCGCCAGAAGCGCCGGCGGGCCATTCGCATGGAGCTGTCGAACGGCGGGATCGCGTTGAACACCTCGACCAGGTACGGGCCGCGGTAGACGGGCTCGATCTCGTTCAGGACGGTGTCCCACGGAATCCAGCTGTCCTGGACGGCACCGCGGTCGGGTGCGGAGATGTGCACGTAGTAGAGCTGGCCCCGCCGTGCGGCTCGGGCGACGTTGGCCTTGAAGACCGATGGTCCCTGGCTTTCCATGACGACCTGCGCGGTGTCGATCGTCACGCCACACCGCGTGCTGCCGAGCTCGTCGAGGAAGTCCAGCACCTCCGAGACCATGTTGGGCGGAGGTGTCTCCCAGCTCTTGACCGGCTCGATGGCGAGCTTCACTTCCTGTGTGTCGGCGTACTCGACCAGGTCCTCGAACACGGAACGCGCCGAGCGATAGCGCGACCTCATCCAGTCCAGGAGGGCATCGCTCCACATCGGCTCATCGGCATCCGTGACCGGGAAGACGCCGTAGGGGTAGAGGAACGGCCCGGACATGATCGAGTCGCCGCCCAGGACGCGGGTGATGTCGACGCGGGACTTGAGGTAGGCGAGAGCCTGGCTGCGCTGTTCCTCATAGGGCGAGGTCGGGTCGAAGGTGCGCGTGGTCCCGACGTTGGTCGTGAACTTCACATCCTTCAGGCCTGCCTTGTCGAAGGCTTTCTTGAGGCCGACATAGCTCTTGATCTCGAGCTTGTGGTCGACGGTCGCGGGCTGGGAGGCGATGTGCAGGTCGAAACCGTCGTAGCCCATGTCGGCGAGTGTTTTCAGATGATTGACCAGAATCTGGGTGTAACGTGAGTCCTGCGGCCTCAAATCGGCTGTGAACATGAAGAAGCTGAAGAACACGTCTCGCTTGAACGTCGCGCTCATTTTGGTGACCTCGCGGTTCTGAGTGGGGTGATTCGGTGTCAATGGACTCGACGCCGCCGCTCCGGACCAACCCGGAGCGGGGCGCTGACCCTCCTACGTCCGAACGAAGCCCAACGAACGGCTGCGATCCGGAGTTCGCTGCTACCAGCCCAGGACGTCGGCCAGGTAGCCGCGGGCCTTCTTGGCGTACTCCAGCGGGATGGCCTTGTTCGGGTCCTGCTCGGCTTCCACCACGAGCCATCCCTGATAGTCGACGTCGGCCAGCACCTCGAGGATCGGCCGGAAGTCGATCGCGCCCTGAGGGTCTCCGGGCACCGTGAAGACGCCGAGTTCGACGGCTTCCTGGAACGACAGGCCTTCGTCGCGCACCTGGTTCACGACCTCGGTCCGGACGTTCTTCAAATGGACGTGGCCGATGCGGTCGGCGTGTGCCTGGGCCAGGTCCAGCGCATCGTCGACATCGCCGGCGAAGGCGATGTGCCCGGTGTCGAGCAGCAGGTGCACAAGAGCCGGATCGGTCGACGCCATCAGCCGGTCGACGTCGGCCATGGTCATGACACCGGTACCCATGTGGTGGTGATAGCTGAGTTTCATCCCGGCCGAGTTGGCGATCTTGCCGAGTTCCTCGAGACCCGAAGTCAGGTCGTCCCACTGGGTTTCGGTGAGAACCGGGCGGTTGGCGAACACGTCGACGGGGAGCAGGTGCGACGACGCTCCGAACTCGGCCACGACCAACTCGGTCCCGCCGAGCGCCCTGATGTGGACCAGCGTCTCCTCGAAGGCGGTGATCGTCTTCTGCCGCATCTTGTTGATCGTGAAGTACGTGCTCGTCCAGGGCTCGGACACGCGCAGACCGCGGAGGTCGAGAGCGGCCTTGAGCTCCGCGGCGTCCGATGGGTACTTGTGCCCGATGCTGCAGCCCTGGAAGCCGGCTAGCGCCATCTCGCTCACGGCCTGACCGAAGGAGATGCCGGCGTCGATGGTGGGGAAGTCGTCGTTCCACCACAGGGTGCAGCAGACCCCGAGCTTCACCTTGTCCGGGCTGAGGCGATCACCTGGTCGTGTCATTTCGCAGCTCTTTTCAGATAGCGGTCCTCGATGCGGGGTGGCTGAGCCCAGGAGCCGTAGCCGGGCGCCTTGGCACCTGGTGGATGAGCCCCGATGGCAGGCCACAGCAGCCCCTCCTGGTAGGAGGCGGCGGTGACGGTCGAGGTAGCGGCTGCGGCACGGGCGCCGTAGCGGTCGGTCCACTCGGGAGGCAGCCCGTACCACATCCCGGCGTACCAGAGCTTGATCACATTGCGGGCCACCGGGCCCAGGGTGTCGTCGCTGAAGATCCGGTGACGCAGGGCCCGGTCGAGCAGGACAGGGTCACGGTCTCCTGCGTCACGGCTGGCGTCGGACCTGGCCAGCCGGTGGGCGGCCAGGAGGTCGGCGAAGATCTCGTCACCGCAGGCGGCCCGCACTTTGGCCAGGTAGTGGTGAGCCAGACCGGTGCCGAGCAGTTCGGTCTCCCGGAAGGCGGTGAGGTCCACCGACAGGTTGAGGAACCGCTCGAACGACCGGGCGGTCACCGCGACACCGCCTGGGCCATCTCGCCGGTCGTGCGGGAAGCGTCCTGATCGGACCCGACCGCGGCGGGGATCTCGAAGGTGGGAGCGGCGTGGAGCCAGTCGCTGCCCGGCAGGGGATTGCGCACCAGCTGGTTGATCCCGTCGCGCAGACGGAACATGTACCAGACGGCGTCCTGCAGAAGAGCCGGCTGTCCGTTGAACGCCTTGGTGAGCAGGCCGAGGAAGGCGCCGTAGTCGGCGTTGAACTGACGGGCGGCGTCGGCGAGCTCTCCCGGCGGGTAGTCGGCCAGCCGAGCACTCACCTTCACCTGGTAGACGTCGTCCCAGGTGACGAAGAGCGGTGGCCCCGAGGGCGCGTCGGGTTCGTCGCCCACCTCGTAGTAGCGGCCGAGCTGCAGCTGCCGGAACCGGTAGTAGTGGGCCAGTTCGCCGTCGTCGTCGTACAGGCCCGAATCGAGGCCCTCGCCCTGATCGGCGATGAAGTGGAGCGCCCGCAGCGCCGAGTCCAGGTCGGTGACGGGGAACAACGCTCCGCCTCCGGAGTAGAAGGACTCGGGTCCCACCTGCCGGGCCGGATCCCCGCAGAAGAGCGCGGGGTCGGAGGCGGCCACCTTCTCGAGCCCTTCGATGATCTCCGCGTAGAACTCGCCGATGCTGTAGAAGCGCATCCCCTCGACCGTCGGGCTGGACACCAGGAGCGGCCTCCCGCTGTCCGCTGTCTGCACCAGCCGTGGGCCGGCACCGGAGGTCGTCCCCGGCCGCTCGATCTTGCAGAACGTCTCCACCGCTTCGGGGGAGAAGGGCCGCAGGTCGACGGTGAAGTCGTCCTCTCCGTCCGGCAGGTAGGCCGGGTAGGAGGGCACGAAGCCGGGGCGGGTCAGGTCGGGCGTCCCGCCGATGGCGTTCAGGACGTTGGCGGCGAGGGTCAGGTGCAGCATCTCCTCCACCGCGACCACCCGGATGATGTGCGCGGCGTCGGAGTTGGTGTTTGAGTGGATGGAGTAGTACGCAGTCAGGTACGGCGGGATGGTCGCGTGCTCGAGTGCCATTGCCGTGTGCAGGTAACTGATCAGGTCGTCGCGGTTGGCGATGGTCGGCGCGGTCACTGGGCGACCTCCTGGGGGATGTCGAGCGAACTGATGTCGATCGGCGCGGTCTCGGAGTCGAGCTGGGTCAGCATTGCCCGGACGCTGCGCAGGCAGAGGGCGGCGACGGTGAGCGTCACGTTCGACGTGCTCACGGTGGGCATGCTGCCCCCGCCGACCAGGTAGAGGTTCTGGTGGTCCCAGCTCCGCTGGTCCGCGTTCACCACCGAGCTGGACGGGTCGCTGCCCATCATGTGCGTGCCGGCGAGATGGTTGCCGCCGCGGATCTCGTACCCCTCGCCGCCGTAGACCGCGTAGCCCCAGAAGTTCGGGTCGTACTGGGTGTGGTCCTCGGCGCCGAGCCGGGCGAAGATCCGTTTCGACAACTGCCGGGCGTACGCCACGCCCCGCATCGTGTAGTCGGGGATGTCGTAGGTGAGGATGGGCCGCATGTTCCCGAGGTGGTCGGTGAAGGCCGGGTCCACGGTGATCCGGTTGCTCGGGTTGGCGGGGACCTCGACCATGAACGCCAGCTGCAGCTGGCGGGACACCCGGTCCACCAGGCCCTGGCGAAGGGACTCGCCGTAGCGGCCACCGGCGTCGACCAGGTCGATCAGGTCGGTCATCGGGGCCCCTCGGGCCCAGCCCCAGCCGTCGTTGTGGATGTCCACGCTGAACGCCGCCTGGCGGCGGCGGAAGCTGCCCCCGCGCAGATCGGTGATACCGCCGGTGCAGTTCGTGCCGCGGAAGGTGCCGGCCACCTCCGGCAGCAGGCCCCACGCCAGCAGATAGGCGTGGTCCATGAAGTTCCGTCCCATCAGGCCGCTCGCGCCGCGCAGGCCCGAGGCCAGCATCAGCCGCGGGTTCTCCACCGCGTTCGCGGCCAGGACGAACAGCCGGCCTCGGGCTTTCACGGTGGTGAAATCGGGACTGTCGGGCCGGTCGTAGCGGCGGTACTCGATCTCGGTGACCCGGCCGGTCTGCTCGTCGATGTGCACCTTGTACGCCACCGCCTGGGCCACCAGGTCGACCCGGCCGCTCTGGAGGGCCACCGCGAGAGTCTTGCCGGCGTGGTACTTGGCCTGCACCGGGCAGATGGGCACGCAGTTGTTGTTGCCCTGGCAGCGTCCGCCGACCTCGACCTGGTACGTGCTCACCGCTCCCCGCGGCACGTAACCGTTCCCGTTGTCGTAGGCGGGGTTCGGTATCCCGTTGCGTCCCTGTGGCCACGGCCGGACCCGCAGCTCCCGCCTCTCCCCGTCGAGCTCGACCGGCATCCCGTCGACGTCCTTGGCGACCATCTGGTCCAGGTACGACAGGGGCAGCCCCTTCATGGGGAACACGTAGCCCTCGTCGAAGCTGATCCCTTGGTAGGCCTGGTCCTCCACGTCGGCGGAGACGCCGATCTCGCGTTCGGCCTCGTTGTAGTACGGGGCGAGGTCCTCGTAGGTGAGCGGCCAGTCGGCCCCCTCGCCGTAGAGTGTGCGCATCTGGAAGTCCTCGGGCAGCATCCGCGGCGTCTTGGCTTCCCAGTGCATGGTGGTGCCGCCGAGAACCCTCGTGTAGGTGGTGTCGGTGGCGAACGGTCCACTTTGGACGATGTAGGCCGAGGAGTCGGGCGCACCGGGGAAGATGCGCCGTGCGTCGGTGCCGCGGGGCATCGGTGCGTTGGCGACGACGGGGTAGGGGGCCTGGTTGTCCTTGCTGGTCGCGGAGTAGAAGCGGTCGAGGTAGCCCTCGTAGCCCCGCAGCGTGAGGTCCTCGGCCGAGCCCGCTTCGAGAATCAGCACTCTCTTGCCGGCTTCACCGAGTCGCGAGGCGATGATGGCGCCGGCGATGCCGCCGCCGACGATGACGGCGTCGTAGAGAACTTCGGCCGCCGCCGCGGGGTCCGTGCGCTTCGCCGCCCCCTCGGGGAATTTGACGTACATCTACAGCGCCTCCGCCCTGGCTCGCATGGCGGACAGGTAGGCGGCGTAGCTCCACGTCAGGTTGTGAACACTGCGCTCGTAACCGCTCCAGCCGTCGAACTGCTCGGAGAGCTCCAGGTTGTCGCTGTGGTAGACGACGGCCCGCACCATGGCGTCACCAGTCGCCACCAAAGCGGCGGCGGCTACCGCAGGGGCCGTCCCCGCGTTGATGCCGGACTGGGCGAAGAAAGGTGCGGACAGGTCGTCGAAGGGCACCTTGCGGGTCGACCTGATCTCGGCGGCCAGCCGGTAGTGCAGCTCGGCGACGTTGCACGTGGAGAGGGCCCACGGGTGGCCGCCGAGCACCGGGTGCGCGGTGTCACCGTCGTAGACGTCGCCGGGGTAGCGGCCGAACAGCGGCCCGATGCCGAACTGTTCCTTGTCCGCCTTGTTGACCGGGTAGAAGGCGATGCCGCCCTCCTCCCACTGCGCGCGCAGTTGGGCCGCCGTGGCGAGCAACTTGGTGTCGGTGACGGGAATGGCGCCGTATACGGCCGACTGGACGATGTCGATGTTCGGGTCGTAACCGCTGACGACCGGGTTCTGCGGCGATGGCTTGGCCCCGTTGCCGGGGTCGGCCATCATGCTCACGTACTTGTTCCCGTCCCAGTGACCCGCGAGGGCCTGGCGCAGCCACTTGATGGCCGGCTGCAGTCCGGCGGGCTTGTCGATGGCCGGAATGGTCGAGGCCTTGATCTCCTCGAAGCAGCGCAACTGGGCGGAGCGGGCGAAGAAGCTGTACCCGCTGTGCTCCTCCCACAGATTCGTGGTGGGTTCCTGGTAGACATCGAGGAGGAAGGCCACGTTCGAGTTCACCAGGTCGGCAGCCCGCTTCTGGGTGCCGGGATCGAGCTGGTCGTAGGCGGCCAGGATGGTGATCGACTGCAGCGCCGGACCGTCGTTCTGCTCGGTCCACGGGCGGGCGTCGCCGGCGATCGTGAAGCAGGCGTGCCCCTTGGTCCACGGCGGCTGGGCGTTGGAGTGGCAGAGGTCGGCGAACGTCACGTAGTCGTTGAGCGTCTGCACCGACCCGCCAGGGCGGGTGGGCATTGCGGCTTTGGCCACTTCCATGGCCGTGATGGCCCCGTCGCGCACCCAGTTGAAGACGTAGTCCTCATCGATGCCGGGGGTGTCGGCGGGGAACGACGGGGCGGCGATGACGCAGCCCGGCTTCGAGTCCCGGGACGTGTCGCCAGGAGACTGCGGATCGCTGAAGACGAAGCCGTCGCTGGCGATGTTCCGGAACATGAAGGTGTACATGACCGGCACGAGCGAAAGCAGATCGACCGCTCCTGGCGCAATGGAGTTCTGGACGCTCGCACGTGCTCGGGAAGTGTCGTCAGGCCTGTTCGTGCGGGCGGGCATGCCGGGCGTGGTGCTGGACTCGACCATTGCTGGGCTCCGTTGTCTTCAGAGTGGATGTGTCGGATCGGCGAGCGGCGAGCGGTGTCGAGCCGCAGGCGGTGAAAATGGATTTCCTTCATGTCGACTGAGGCGGTTTCAGGCCCGCCCGCAACCATCACTCAGACAGCCCGTGAACGCCGAGACCACGGACCGGCAACCACACCATCGGATGGACTACCTGGGCACTTGATGGTGTGGAGACAAACTCGAACGACGTAAAAACGAACCAGGAAATCCATTGGCCGTGCGACCTGGTTCGAAAGTAAAGCGCCTAGGAATTCCTTCGCCGTCGCATTGAGTGGGAGGCGTTGCGTGCGGTGCCGGCGCGCTCACTCGCGGTGAGATTCTCGCAGAATCCGGTGTCACTGAGTATTCGGTCGAGCGCGGAGCGAATACTTTTCGCATTTTGGTCAGATTCGTCTCCGTGCCTCCGCTGTGGAAGGTGGCGGCAATGCCGGCCGCAGAGATCACGTAGGAGGCATCGCCAATGATCATCGACGGGAAAGACGCACCCGCTACCCAGGTCGAGTCGCACGTGCTGATCAAGAGCAGGTCTCGTGACGACGTGAATGCCGAAGTGGCCGCGGCTGCCAACGGGGACCGTCGGGCGATCGAGCGTCTGCTGGCGAGCATCCAGCCACTGGTGGTGCGGTATTGCCGGGCCCGAGTGGGCAGGCGGGAGCGATCTTTCGTGTCGGCGGACGACGTGGCTCAGGAAGTGTGCATCGCGGTGCTCACGGCGTTGCCCAGGCACCGCGACGAGGGACGGCCGTTCCTGGCGCTTGTGTACGGCATCGCGGCGCACAAGGTCGCCGATGCCCATCGGGCCGTGGCAAGGAACCGCTGCGAACCCGTCTCCGAGGCTCCTGAAACCCTCGTGACAGAGGAGGGGCCGGAGCAGCGGGCTTTGCAGGGTGAGGCGCACGAGCGAATGGCTCGGCTGCTGATGGTCCTCTCGGAGAGGCACCGGGAGATCGTCGTGTTGCGGGTGGTCGTGGGGCTGTCGGCGGAGGAGACCGCCAAGACGGTCGGATCGACGCCGGGTGCGGTCCGGGTCGTACAACACCGTGCGTTGGCGCGGCTCCGGAGGACGCTGACCGAAGGGTGAACACGTGAGCTCCGGTCTTGGTCACGAGCCGCTGGGATGGGTGGCTCGGTGCACCGCGTCGAGGATTTCCGGTGCGACTTGCTCGCCCTGTGGCAGGTCGAAGTGGCCGGTGCACAGCATGGTGCGCCAGAGGTTGTGGTCGTGCTCGGCGGCCGCGGTGCCGGCGTGGAAGTCCGACAGCAGCGAGACGAACCGTTCCGGATCGGCCTGGTGGGGAAAGTGACCCGCGCCCGTGAAGATCTCCAGGCGGCTGTGGGGCATGGCCGCGTGTGCCAGATCGGCGTGGTCGGTCGGTACGACCCGGTCCCGATCACCCCACACCAGCAGGGTGGGAGTCCCGAGGAGCAGATAGCTCCGGTCGAGCATGGTGACTGTCTGCCCACGCCAGTCGACTGCGGATCGCAGGGTCCGCAGGAACGCCAGGCGGCTGGTGCTGTCGGCCAGCGAGCGAAACCGCTCCAGAACGTAGTGGAGATCGGCGTCGAGGCCGAGACCGCCGATGCCGCGCATGAGCGGGGTGAGCAGTGAGGTGGCCATCAGGACCGGGGCAGCGGTGGCCAGTGAGATGACCAGGTCGGCGCCGGGCAGGCAGGCCAGCCGGAGCAGCGGGTGCACGTACTTGCCGATGCCGCCGCTGCCGACCAGGACGAGCCGTTCACACCGCTCCGGGAACTGGTAAGCGAACTGGATCGCCACGCCACCGCCGAGCGAGTGTCCGATCACGGTCGCGTGATCGACGTCCAGCACGGTCAGCAGGTCCCGCATTCCACACGCGTACCCGGCAACCGAGTAGTCGGCACTCGGCTTGTCGGAACCTCCGTGGCCGAGCAGGTCCGGGGCGATCACGGTGAAGTGCTCGGCCAGTCTCGGCAGTACGTGCAGCCAGGTGGCCGAACTGTCGCCGATCCCGTGTATGAACAGCAGGACCGGGCCGCTGCCGGCCATCCTGAACGCGCGGCGGTAGCCGTGCACGACGACATGCCGCACGCCGAGTTCGCCCTCGGGCGGGCTGGCTGGCGCGTCGTCCATGCTCTCGTCGGCCTTCGTCAGGTTGGTCACCGCGATGACCGGACGGCTGACCCGCCGTCCCCGTCCAGGCCTTCCATTTTGCAGGCAGACGTGACAATCCGGTCTCTTGGTGTGTCACCCGCTCGGCTGAACATCCCGTGAGGGCGCCTGCGGCCACCCTCCGGCCGGCGACCGCGAGAGGAAGGCCGCCGAATCGAGTCAGCCTCGGGTCAGCTCCTTTCGGGGATCTGCATCTGCATTCCGTACCGCTCGCCGACGGCCGCGAGTCGCTCCAGGTCGGGCGGAGTCTCCGACGGCGGTGGAAGCTCCCGGCTCGCCGCCGGTTCGCCGACCTCGGCGAAGAACCTGTCGATACCGCCGGGCAGGTAGGTCACCAGCACACGGGCGGTGTCCGACACGGGCTCGAACGTCTCCAGCGTGCCCGCGGGGAAGAAGAAATAGGCCCCAGGCCCTGCCTCGACGGTCTCGTCGTTGATGTGCACGCGCACTGTGCCGTCCAGCACCCGGAACGCCTCCGAACCGGGGTGGGTGTGAGGCGGTGGCCCCATCCCCGCCGGAACCGTCATCTCCATGACGGTCATTTCACCGTTGGTGTCGTCACTGCTGACCCTGACCTCGTAAAGGCCGCCGAGCACCCAATAGGCATCGCCCTCATCGTGTTGCCGCACAACGGTCTTGGCCATCGCAAGCTCCCTTCGTCCGCAACGACAGTCGCACCCTCGAGCGTCCTCTCGTCCAGACGTTCCGCCAGGGTCGTTCGTCACCGGCGAGGCCCCAGTTCGGGCACCTCGGTGAGCACGGACGCCGGACCGATGTGGACGTTCCGTGTGGACGTTGCCACGCCGCAAGCGCTTTGGGGCTGGGCGAGGTCCTTCGACTCTTTCAGCGGCCACGGTGTCCGCGCACCCTCGTGACGCATCCTGCAACAGCTCGGCGTCTTGTCCGACGAGGCCGAGTAGGCCGCTCAGCACCACGATGCCGCCCCGGCGGTCCGATGTCGACGTGGCCGAGGACGTACCCGTTCTCCGGGCGATGACTGGCCTGTGACCCAGACAGGTCAGAGGCCAGTGGTGCTCAGCGAGCGCTGCAGTTGATCTGCCGCAGGCTTTCTGCGGCTTCGGCTACAGGGCGCATGCCCCGAGCGCCTCGCCGAACAGCGCACCCCGGGCCTGCTCGATGTGCTCCAACCCGCTGCCGTCGGCGAGGTTCGGCCCCCACCATCAACAGCGCGGCCGACATCGCACCGAGCGTCAGGCTTCTCGTGAAGACGCCGATCCTCCATCTCCACGACCGTCTCATGTGGATTTGTGGAGCACGAGAACGTTACGTCAGAAGGGTCATGGAGCCCTATGGCACGCCCATGGCCGCGTTGCCTTGGCGGTCCCAGATGGACTTTCATCGCAACGTGTCAGCGCGGAGACACTCCGTTGCCACGTAACGGTCTTGTCTGTCGTCCGATTCTCCCTTCACCGGGCTGGACGGGGACCGGCGATACCGCAGCGACCGCAGCCCTGCTCGCGTTGGCTCTCTCGCTTCCGCAGTTCGGGGTGGTGCGGCCCACCGCCTCGGCGGCCACGCCCCAGCCGAACTTCCAAGACCGGTTTCCCTGCGGTCATCGCCAGTCAGCCATAGCCTTGGTGGTGGAGGCGCGACATGGCCATGGCCGACATGCTCAGGGCACTCGGGGCGCCACCGCGCGTCACGTGGAGTGCCGACGGTTCAGGGCTCAGGTGCGTGGTCGGCTGGGGCGGCGGTCGGCCTCCGCTGGCGCACGTGCTGCCCCTGTTCGAGCACCTCGGACTTGCCCTCACCGACCATCAGCCCGGTGAGGCCGAGGACAGCTTCATGTTCGCACCGGTCGAGGACCCAAATCTGGACGAGGTGCTGCCGTTGCTCGCCCAGGCGTTCACCGCGGCCTGGGAACGCGGCGTGGATCGCGACGAGCTCGCCTCGCTCGTGCTCAAGGCGCATCTGGATCCACGGCAGGTTCAGCTCGTGCGCGCGGCCGGTCAGTACCTGCGTCAGGCGGGGGTCGGTGCGAGCGCGTCGTACGTGCGCGGAATCCTCTCGGCGCATCCGCAGTTCGTCCGGCACTGGGTGGAGGTGTTCGAGCAGCGTTTCGCCCCCGGCGCTGCCTCGCTGGTCGACAACAGGCTCGCGAAGTACGCCGATGCCGCCACGACCAGGGACGAGTTCAGGGTGCTGGACTGGTATGCGGGTCTGGTGGACGCGGTCACGCGGACCAGCTACTTCCGGCGCGACGAGACCGGCCGGGCATCGGCGACCATCGTGCTCAAGCTCGACCCGGCGAGGCTGCCCTTCCCCGTCGATCCCGCGGTTCGGGTGGAAACGTTCGTTCACCACCCGGACGTCGAAGGTCTGCACGTGCGGTACGGCCCGGTGGCGAGGGGCGGGCTGCGGTGGTCGGATCGGGCCGAGGACTACCGGGACGAGGTGATCGCGCTCGCCAAGGCGCAGCAGGTCAAGAACTCGCTGATCGTGCCAGCGGGAGCCAAGGGTGCGTTCGTCGTGAAGGCGCCCGTGGCCGACCTGGCGCCTGCTGCGGCAGGAGAGGAGGTGCGTCGCTGCTACCGGCTGTTCGTGCGCGGCCTGCTGGACGTGACCGACACCGTCACCGACGACGGGGTGGTCACTCCACCCGCCGTGGTGGCCCTTGATGGTCCCGACCCGTACCTCGTCGTGGCGGCGGACAAGGGCACGGCGGCCTTCTCCGACCTGGCCAACGCGGAGTCGGCCGAGGCCGGGCACTGGCTCGACGACGCGTTCGCCTCGGGTGGCTCCGCCGGTTTCAACCACAAGCAGCTCGGTGTGACGGCACGAGGCGCCTGGGTGGCCGTGCGCCGGCACTTCACCGAGCTCGACGTCGACCTGGAGCGGGACGACATCACCGCCGTCGGAATCGGCGACATGTCCGGAGACGTCTTCGGCAACGCCATGCTGCTCTCCGACCGGCTTCGCCTCGTCGCCGCGTTCGACCACCGGCACGTCTTCCTGGACCCCGATCCTGATGCGAAGACCTCGTTCACCGAGCGCGCGAGGCTCGCCGCGCTACCGGGATCGTCATGGGCGGACTACGACCCCGTGCTGATCTCCGCCGGCGGGGGTGTGTTCCCGCGGTCGGGCAGAGCTGTCGCAGTGTCACCTCAGGCGCGTGCCACGCTCGGTGTCGACGCGGAGGTGCTGTCAGCCGACGAACTGGTGCGGGCGGTCCTCCAGGCGCCGGTCGACCTGTTGTGGAACGGGGGTGTCGGAACCTACGTGCGGGCCTCGCACGAGTCCGACACCGAGGTGGGGGATCGCGGCAACGACCGGGTGCGGGTACCGGCCGACCGGCTGCGCTGCAGGGTTGTCGGTGAAGGGGGCAACCTGGGACTCACCCAACTCGCGCGCATCGAGTTCTCCGTGGCCGGAGGACGTTTGAACGCCGATTTCATCGACAACGCCGCGGGAGTCAACACCTCCGACCGCGAGGTCAACCTCAAGATCCTCCTGCGTTCGGCGGAGCGGTCAGGGCTCATCGACCGGGTGCAGCGCGACCGGGTCCTCGCAGCCTGTGCCCCTGAAGTCGTTCACGCCGTGCTGGCCGACAGCGAGCGGCTGACACTCGCGATCAGCGTCGAGCACGGGTACGGCCTGGCCGCCCTGGACCGGCACGAGCAGGTGATCCACGACCTCGAGGACCACGGGCTCGTTCGTGCCCGCGAGCACCTGCCTGACGCCGAGGAGATCGAGCGGCGGCGAGCAGCTGGTCGCGGGCTCGTCCGGCCGGAGATCGCGGTGATTCTCGCGCATGCCAAGAACCTCGTGCACGAAATCCTGCTGAAGTGCGACATCCCTGACGATGCCGGCATGGCGGGCGTCCTGGCCGGTTACTTCCCGGAGTCCCTGCGCGAGGAGTACGCCGAGCAGATCTCGTCCCATCAGCTGGGGCGCGAGATCATCGCGACGCGGCTGGCCGACGAGCTCATCAACCGCGTCGGCCCCGGTTTCATCTACCGCGTCGAGGACCGCACCGGCGCCCCCACCGATCAGGTGATCAGATCGGTGCTGATCGTCAAGGACCTCCTCGGCCTGGACGCGCTGTGGGACGGGCTGGCGCCGTGTCCGGTCGTCCCGACGATCCCACTCCGGCACTCGCTCGCGCGGACCTTGGAGTACAACGTGGCATGGCTGGTCCGGCGGAAGAGCAGGCTGGGGGCGATCGACGCCGAGGCGGCGGCGTTCCGCCCTGCCGTCGCCCGCCTCCACGCGGCAATGGCCGAACACCGTCCCGACGAGGACGGCACGCCACTCGGCCGGAGCACCCGCGATCTCACCGGTCTCGGCCTGTCCGCAGAGCTGCTGGCAGCCTGCCGCGCGGTGTCGCGCATGCAGACGGCTCTCCCCCTGGCCGCAGCGGCCGAGGACAGCGGCTTCGACGTCGTGGATCTCGAGACGACCTGTGCGCACGCGGAGGAGACCCTGGGGCTGTCGTGGCTCTACGACACGATCCCGATCACGTCGGCGGACTCGCACTGGGTCCAGCTGGCCAAGGCCGCTCTCCGTGACGAACTCACCGCGCTCACTGTCGCGATCGCCACGGACGTCCTCAGGACCGGTGGACTGACGGAATGGACGCGAGACAACCACGACGCCCTCGGCCGGGCCCGGTCCTCCTATGCGGGTCTGGCCGGCAGCGCTGACGTCGACGTGGCGATGCTCACCGTGGGGGTGCAGGTTCTCCGGGACCTGTGCCACGCGGTGGGTGCCAGCGAATGACTGTCGCTTGGAGCAGCGGCGCGCCGAGCAGGAGGGACGCGCCGTGCATGCATCTGAAAGGACTGCCTGAACCCGCTCAGCAGAAGACGCTTGTTCGAGTGTTGGCGCGTGCTGAACGTCGCCACGACAGAGCATCAGCGGCATTGCGCTACCACGAGCTTTGTGCCGGGCGAAGGCCCAGAAGGGCTCGGCACACACCGCAGCAACACGTCCACAGCAAGTGGCGGCAGAGAACGATGTGGACGATCCCAAGTGGACCGAAGAGCTCGATCACGGCCCGTTCACCGCGTTTCGAGCCCAGATCGCGCTGGGTACCCGAAGTTACTCCCGCAAGACTTGGGTTCATCACCCGCCGCTACCGGGATGCCGTTATGACACAGTCACAGGAAACAGACAGATGGTTTCCCTTCGAGTGGGGGGAGCCTGTGGTGGTCGAGAAGGTGGCCGCTGCTCGAGGCGGTCACGTCAAGCTGCGCACCGTCCGCTCGGTCTGCGCGGTCATCGGCATCGTGTGCTGGGTGTTCGCCGCCGTCCTGCTGGTGCACGTCTTCCTCGTCGTAGCGGGCGTGAGCACGAGCTACGGGTTCGCCGGCCTCGTGACGAACTGGGCCGGTGCCGTCAACCTCGGGACGAGTGATCTGTTCACAGTGGGCGACGAGGCTCTTGCCCTGCTGATGAATGAGGGCCTGGCGGCACTGCTTTGGCTGGTGATCGGGGCGTTGCTCACGAACTTGATCTCGCGAGTCGTGCTGCCCGTGGATCAGCGGCGAGAGTGGTACCGGCGGGACGCCAGGCAGTGACCAGACGCTGACTCGGAGCGATGGCGGCCGCTGCCGAGGTGGTTGCGGTGACCCCGACGCCACGGCGACAGCCGCTCGGATCAGGGCTTGGGCCGGACCGGGAGCCCGGGGTTGCCGGACGGCTCGAAGTTCGCCCACACCGCGGGATCGCCGGTGTGGTAGATGATCGCGTTCGGGCTTCCGGCGAAGACACCGGCTTCCTGCCTCGGCGGTGTCGAGCCCAGGTGGATCGCGGTCAGGGCCGGATTGTCCCGGACGGCGCCCGGTCCGAGCCGGGTGACGGCCGGTGTGATCACGGTGGTCAGCTTCGGGTTGTTGGTGATGGCGTTGTGCCAGACCGTGGTCAGGCGAGGGGTGTGGACCCAGCGCAGGTTCGCGAAGTTGGTGACCGCGTTCTTGTCCATCTCGGAGAGGGCAGGCAGGCGCAGCCCGACGAGCTTGTGGTTCAGGTCGAAGCAGTTGATGCCCAGGTACTCCAGCTTGGGCAGGTTGACCGACACCAACTCGTGGCTGTCGTTCAACGCGTTGCGCCCGAGCCGTCGCAGAGCGGGCGCGGTGAAGTACCGGAGGCGGGAGGCGTCGTCGAACGCGAAGTCGTCGACCTGGGTCGCGTTCGGCAGGTTCACCTTGACCAGGTACTGGTTGCGGCGGAAGGCGTCGTGGGCGATGGTGCCGGCGCTGGGCAGGTACAGGACGCTGAGCTTCGCGTACGGGGCGTGGCCGAAGGCCATGACGCCTATCGACCGGGCGCCGCGCAGGCTCACCTCGCTGAAGTTGTGGTTGCTGAACGCGCCATCGGGCACTGCGTCCAGGTCGTCGAGTACGAGTTGCCTGACCCAGGTGTCCCACCAGCCGTTGTGCCAGAGGTAGGGGAACTTGCCGCCGCGGGCCTGCTGGCCCGCGCACGGCAGTCCGGAGGCGGGAGTGCACTCCCGTCCACCCTGAATGCTGCGCAGGTTGTAGATGTGCAGTCGGCTGAGGTTGCTCAGGCCGAGGTCGCGATGCACGCCCTGCAGTGCGGCGAGGTCGCCGTCGGAGAGCGCCGTGCCGCCGGTGAGGTACAGCGCTACCCCGGTCGCCTTGGCCAACTCCGGTTTGCGTTCGGCCAGGCGAACTTTCAGGGCGTTGGTGGCGACGTCGTACTGGAACGCGAGGGTCCCCGCGGCCAGTTGGTGGTCACCGGGTTTGCTGGGCTGATAGCTGTAGCCGTCGTTGCGGCGCAGATCAGGGTCGGTGGCGAACACGGGATCCGGTCCGGGATCGTCGGTCGGGTTCTCGGGCAGCACGCCTTCCGAGTACGCCAGGGCTGGATCTCGAACGGATCCCCGCCCCGCACCCTGAGTGGTGGATGTGGCGGAAACCTGCGACGACGTGGCCGGTGCGCTCGAGGCAGGGTTGTCGGAGGCAGCGGTTGCGGTGTTTTCGACGGCTGCCGGTGGCTCAGCGGAGTTTCCGCCGGAAACGAGGACGATCGCGCCGGCGCCTGAGACGGCGAGGACGATTCCGACGGCGGCAAGGATGGTTTTTCGCTTCATGTCGATGTCGGCGTCACTGCTTCGTGGTCGAGGTGGACGGGTGCCGGCTGGGAGCGACCCGGCAGGGCACGATCGTGATCGTGAAGTGGTGTGAACGCTAACATCGAGACGTTGCCGTCAACAAGGTCGACTTCGACGACGATCACCGAGTTCTTCTCCTGCAGGACTTTCAGCACCAGGGCGGAACCCGGCGACCTCAGGAGCCGTGTCCACCTGGTCGGTTCACCCGGTTCCCGGCCGAGGTGCGCCGGGCGCACCCCGAAATGTCGGAGCCTGCCCAGTGTGATCATTCGGTCTGTCTCAGCGGTCCTGGTTCACCCGGTCCCCGTGTGAGGTCGACTCTGAGTGTGTTTCGCCCGTCTCCGCTACCCGAAAGCGATCTGCGCGACCGAGGCTTTCGCCATTCCAGATGGCCGTGGAGTCACAATTGTTTCCACATTTGAGTGATCGTCCTGGCTGTCGCTGCCTGATAGCTTTGGGCGTCTCTCTATTGCGGAACGTGAATGCCGACGGTGATGGGACCAGTGTGAGCCGCAGCAAAACTGCCACCAAGTTGGCTGTGATCTTCGTTCACGGTGTCGAGATCAACAATCCGCGCTTCGCCGACGGCGCCACGGCCAGGTTGAAGAAGGCTTTTGCCCGTTACTCCGGGGTCGACCCGGACGAAGCACTGGTCCTCAAACCCGCTTTCTGGGCGCCGGAACTGGACGCCGGCCACGACGAGCTGCTGAACCGGCTCGGCGGGGGCGGAGCCACCTGGTTCTTCCGCATGCTCAGCCGGTGGGCCACGGCCACGGACGCCGGCTCCGGCCTCGCGCTGGCGGCGCTGGTTCTCAGCGGCCTGGTCCGGCGCCTGCCAGGGGCTCGCGATTTCCGCTTTCCGACGATGCGCTGGCTCGCGGTCCACTACGTCGGTGACGCGGTCGCGTACCAGATCAACTCCTCCGAGCGGGAGCTTTACGACCGGGTGCACGCTGTGATCGCGCGAACGTTGACCGAACTGGCCGCCGAGGCCGGTGAGAAGGCTCCGCTGTGCGTGATCGCGCACAGTCTGGGATCGGTGGTCGCCAGCAACTTCTTCTACGACCTCGAAGTCGAGGCGGGCTGCTACGGAGAACCGCGGAAGTCGAAGGGCCGCCGGGTTGCGCGCAGCCTCGGCTCCAGTCCGGTCGAGCGCGGTGAAACGCTCGGTTTCCTGTACACGCTCGGCAGCCCGATGGCGTTGTGGGCGGCCCGACTGCCCGACCGCGGCACGCCGTTGATCGTCCCGCACCCGCGCGCCGCCCACCACCACCCGCGGATCAAGGGCGAGTGGGTGAACGTCTACTCCCCCGACGACGTCATCAGCTCCCCGCTGAAGCAGTTGAACGACCGGTACGACCGGCAGGTCGCCGAGGATCGCCGGCTGTCGGTGGGGCCGTGGTGGTTGTCCTGGAGTCCGATGTCGCACCCCTGGTACTGGAACGACGACAGGGTCATCGACCCGATCGCCAAGTCCCTGGCAGACGCCTGGCACGCGTTGCGAGCCGAGGGCAACGGGGCATCGGAGACGAGGGGGGTGGATGCCGGCGTCACCACGCTGCCGCTCGGCCGCCGGCGCTGACCGACGGTTCGGCCGGCAACTCGTCCCGTTGTCGTAACAACTCTCTCCCAAGATTGCGGTGGTAGCCGTGCAGCGTGAGATTCCGTTGTTCACCCTCACCGGCGTCCAGGACGCCGAGATCACCGAGCATCCGGTCACGACAGCCGACGGTCTCGGGCTCCACCTCACCAGATTCCACCGTGACGAGTCCGACGACATCGTCCTCGTCATCCACGGACTGACGACCTCGACCGACATGTTCATCATGCCCGAGCACGAGAACCTCGTCTCTTACCTGCTGGGCAACGGATTTCCGGACGTCTGGACGCTCGACTACCGGATGAGCAACCGGCTTCCGTACAACCGGTCGATGCATCGCTACACCATGGACGACATCGCGTTGTACGACTATCCGGCGGCGTTGGACGAGCTGCGCCGCGTCGTCGGTAACGACCGGCAGATTCACGTCATAGCGCACTGTCTGGGTTCCGTGTCGTTCATGATGAGCCTTTTCAGCGGTGTGGTCGGGAACATCGCGAGCGTCATCGCCAACAGCGCCGCGCTGACGCCACGGGTGCCGAACTGGTCGCGGATCAAGCTCGCCGTCGCGCCGAACCTCGTGGAACGGGTGCTGGGGCAGCCGTACCTCGATGCCGCGGCCGGGTCCGGACCGCGCTTCTCGCGCGGTTGGCTGCTGTCCAAAGTGGTCGATCTCGTCCACCGGGAGTGCGATGTTCCCGCGTGCCACATGCTGAGCCTCATGTGGGGCACCGGGTGGCCCGCGCTCTACAGCCACGACAACCTGTTGCCCGTCACGCACCGCCGCGGCGGTGACCTCTACGGCGCGACCGGGCTGCACTACTACCGGCACGTGTCGAAGATGGTCAACGCGGGCCGGGCGGTGAAATACGACGACAACAACCCGGCGCACGCACGTCTGCCCCACGACTACCTGGCTGGCGCGGCGGACATCACGACGCCGGTGCTGCTCACCACCGGCGACGACAACCGGGTCTTCGCCGACTCCAACATCGTCTGCTGGCAGCGGCTCAACGAGGTGGCGCCGCGCAGGCACGAGCTCAGGGTGTTTCCCGGCTACGGGCACCAGGACGTGTTCATGGGCAAGGACGTGAGCCGGGAAGTGTTCCCGGAGATGCTCGAATTCCTCAAGAGGCAGGGGAGCTGACCATGGCAGGCAGGAACGGTGCCGGCAGGGGCACGAAGCCCGGTAACCACCAGAAGTACGTGCCGACGAGCCACGACGGCATCAGTCACGACTCCCTCGCCAACCTGGGCCAGGACTGGTCGCTGGTCGCCGACCCCGGTATGAAGCCGCGGCCGCCGTTCAAGGTCTACCTGCCGCGCACCACCGAGGACGTGGTGACGGCCGTGCGTGAATGCCGTGACGCGGGTGTCCAGCTGGTCGTGCGCGGTCATGCCCACTCCAGCAACGACCTGGTGACTCCCGACCACGGCACGGTCCTGCTCACCGATCTGCTGAACGGTGTGCTGGACGTCGACCCGCTCGACCTCACGGTCACCGTCCAACCGGGAGCCCGGCTCGCGATGGTCGACGAGGTGCTGTCCGAACACGGATTCGGCCTGAAGGTGATCGGCGACCACGACCACATCACGGCGGCCGGCTTCGCCTCGGTGGGCGGCATCAGCCCCGCCTCGCACCGCCACGGCATTTTTCTCGACACCGTTCTCGCGCTCGAATACGTCGACTGGACGGGCGAGGTGCACCGATGCGGGCGGGAGCAGGACCTCGACCAGATGCTCAAGGTGCTCGGCGGGACCGGGCGGCACGGTGTCATCACCGAACTGACCCTGACCGTCGAGGTGGTGGACAAGTTCCGCACGATCCTGCGCAACGAGCGCCACATCACGACCTCGCTCGACGAGTTCGTGCGCTACTCGTCGCGCATGATCCGGAATCCGGGTGACGCGGTCATGGAACGCGGAGTGTGGGCCGACTTCGAGGTGCCCGGCCTCCGCGACGTCAGCGACCTCAGCCTGCGCGTCGGCCAGTTCTCCTCCTACCACCCGACCTCGCAGAATCCGGTGAAGACGCTGTGGAACCGCGTTGCCTACGGGTACCAGCAGGCGATCGGGGCCGTCGCAGGCCGGCTTCCTGCGGCGATGGACAACCTGCTGAAGTACGTCGGCATGGGCTGCATCATCCTGAGCCCGCGGTACGGCAACCACAAGAACGTCGAGCGGTTCACCGACCAGATCCTCGACTCGACGGTCGGCGACCCCACCCGGATGTTCGTCGTGCTCGGGCCGGTCGAGCGGTACGAGAACCTGTTCTACGCGCTGAACGACCTCGTCGTGAAGGAACGGCGCCGCAGCGGGGCGATCACGTTCATCTCCGTCTACGTGAAGTCGATCCGCTCGCGCTACCTCAGCGGCCCGCAGGCGTGGGGCCTCGCCGGTGAGGAGCGGGAGCCGGGGCGCTTCTGCGAGCTGATGCTCTACGTCGGGGTGCGGCCGGAGAAGATGACACGCGCCGTGACGGCCCGGCTGGTCGCGGAGGTGGACGAGATCTGCCTCGCCCACGGTGCGTTCCGCTATCTGCACACGCTGACCAGCACCGACCCGACCAAGCTCGCCCAACTCGATCCGAACGCGCTCTACGGCGGCCGCGAGTTGCCCGTCGGGCGCCGCAACGGGCAGGCGAAGGTCGCCAAGCCCGGCGGACAGCGGATCACCGCGGTCAACACGCGCACTCCGCGCGGCCGCAAGCAGGTCGAGGAGGCGGTGGGTTGAGCGGGCCGCGGGAGCGAACGAGCGTCGAACACGTCAACGCGGTCGTGGTCGGTTCCGGTTTCGGTGGCTCCGTCGCCGCCTACCGGCTGGCCGAAGCGGGTCAGTCCGTGGTCCTGCTCGAACGGGGCAGGCCGTACCCGCCGGGGAGTTTCCCGCGCACGCCCGCCCAGATGGGCAAGGCGTTCTGGGATCCCGGTGCCGACCTGCACGGGTTGTTCGACGTGTGGCGTTTCGGCGGCTTCGACTCGGTGGTGTCCAGCGGGCTCGGGGGAGGCTCGCTGATCTACGCGAACGTGCTGCTGCGAAAGGACGAGAAGTGGTTCGTCCGGGAGGACCCGCTGCCCGGCGGCGGCTACGAGCACTGGCCGGTCACCCGGGCCGATCTCGACCCGCACTACGACGCCGTCGAGAAGATGCTCGGTGCCACGCGTTACCCGTTCGACGCGGCACCGCACCGATCCACCCGCAAGACGCACGCGATGATCCAGTTCGCGGAACGGAACGGGCTGGACTGGCAGTTGCCTCCGCTCGCGGTCAGCTTCGCCCCGGCGCTGGGCGCCGAACCCGGTATGGGACTGCCGATCGCCGAGCCCGCCTACGGCAACATCCACGGCGTGCCGCGCCGGACGTGCCGTCTGGTGGGGGAGTGCGACATCGGCTGCAACGACGGGGCGAAGAACAGCCTCGACCACACCTATGTGTCCGCTGCCGCTCACCACGGCGCGGACGTGCGCACAGGTTGCGAGGTAAGAGGAATCGCGCCGCTTCCCGAGGGCGGCTACACGGTGGCGTTCGTCCGCCACGACTTCGACGGCGACGGCGCTCCCGCTCCCGCGCGCAGCCTGCCGGTGCACCGCATCACCTGCGACCGGCTCGTGCTCGGCGCAGGTGCCTACGGCACGACGTTCCTCCTGCTGCGCAACAGGGCTGCGCTGACCGGTCTGAGCCCGACCCTCGGCAGCCGGTTCTCCGGCAACGGCGACCTGCTCACGTTCGTCGTGCCGGAACCGGGCAAGGTCAGCGCGCCGCTGGACGCGAGCTTCGGCCCGGTGATCACGACCGCGGTGCGCGTCGACGACGCCACCGACGGGACAGGCCGTGGCTTCTACCTCCAGGACGGCGGGTATCCGGGCTTCACCGACTGGTTGCTCCAGTCGACCGACCTGACCGGCTCGGTGTTCCGGTTCGGCGAGTTCGCCACCAGGTGGGCGTTGAACCTGCTGAGCCGGTCTCCGCAGACCAACATCAGCAAGGAGGTCTCGCGCCTGATCGGCAGCGGTGCGCTGTCCGCGGGTTCGTTGCCGTTGCTGGGAATGGGACGAGATGTGCCGGACGGTTGGATGCGCCTGCGCGACGGGATGCTCGACATCCGGTGGAGCACCCGGACCAGCAAGGAGTACTTCCGCCGGGTCCGCGACACGATGCGGGAGTTGTCGGACTCGCTCGGCGCCGGGTTCCTCGACAACCCGATCTGGTTCTTCCGGCGCATCGTCACCGTGCACCCGCTCGGTGGTGCCCCGATGGGCCGCGGTGACGGCGAGGGGGTCTGCGACTCCTACGGTGAGGTCTTCCACCACCCGGGGCTGTTCGTGGCCGACGGCGCCGCCATGCCCGGACCGGTCGGCGCGAACCCGTCGCTGACCATCGCCGCCCACGCCGATCGCATGGCCGAGCACATCCTGCAGCAGCCGAAGCGGCGCCGACAGGCGCCTCGTCGGCGGGCACCACGCCGCCAGCCCGTGCCGGCGCGCAGGTCAGTGGTGATCCGCGCCCCCGCCCAGGCCGGGCGTTCGACCTCGTTGGCGTTCACCGAGGAGATGAAGGGGTTCTTCGACTTCGCCGCGACCGACCTCCGCGGTGGCCTCGCCTCGGGCAAGGCCAAGGACCAGGCGTTGATGTTCCGCCTCACCATCACCACCGACGACGTCGACACCTTCATCCGCGTGCCGAGCCACGTCGCGCAGGCGACCGGATACGTGGAGTCGGACGTGCTCGGCGGACGACTGCCGGTGCAGGCGGGCTGGTTCAACCTGTTCACGGCGGGCGCCGCGGCGGACTCGCGGTCGATGCGGTACCGGCTGCACTTCGCCGACGGTGTCGGCAATCCGCTCACGCTGAGCGGGTTCAAGGACATCCGCCCCGGCTCGCCGCTGCGTATTTGGCCCGACACCTCGACGCTCTACTACCGCGTCCTCACCGGGCACGTCGACGAGAAGCACGAAGCCGACGCGCCGGTCGTCGGCGCGGGCGTGCTGCGCATCCTGGAGGCGGACTTCCTGCGCCAGCTCACGACGTTCCGCACCAACGGCCCGACGGCACTCCCGGCGCTGACCGAGTTCGGCCAGTTCTTCCTCGGGCAGCTCTGGAGTGTCTACGGTCCCCAGTTCAGGGCCAACGCCCTGCAAGTCGCGACGGGGTGACCCATGCACGTCTTCCTCACCGGCGGATCCGGCTTCGTGGGAGGTGCGGTGCTGCGCGCACTGCGCGAGCGAGGCGACACCGTGGCCGCGCTCGCCCGCTCCGAGAACGCCGCCAACGCGGTTCGCGACGGCGGCGCCACCCCCGTCGTGGGCGATCTCGACGACCACGCGGCCCTGCGCTTGGGATGCCGTGACGCCGACCTGATCGTGCACGCGGCCGCCAAGCTGAGCGGCGGTCCCCGCGAGCACACGGCGTTTCGCCGGGTCAACGTCTTCGGTACCGCGAACGTGCTGGCGGCCGCACGTGCCGAGCAGGTCCCCGCGCTGGTCCACCTCTCGACCGAACAGGTGGTGCTCGGCCGTCGGCCTCTGATCGGCGTGGACGAGACCCAGCCCTATCCACATCAGCACCCCGGGTCGTACGCCGAGACCAAGGCCGAGGCGGAGCGACTGGTGCTCGCCGCGGGCGACGACGGCTTCCGGACGGTGGCGGTCCGGCCCCGCCTCGTGTGGGGCGCGGGCGACCGCACCGTGCTGCCGGCACTCGTCGCCGCGGCCCGGTCCGGGCGACTGCGCTGGGTCGACGGCGGACGCTATCCGACATCGACCTGTCACGTCCGCAACGTCGTGGAGGGCGCGCTGGCGGCCGCCGAGCGCGGGACGACGGGCGCCGCCTACTTCCTCACCGACGGCGAGCCGATGGAGTTCCGGACGTTCATCACCGCGTTGCTGGACACGCAGGGTGTGCCCGCGCCGACGGGCACGATGCCCCGTCCGGTCGCGAGTGCGGCGGCGACCGCGTGCGACGTGCTGTGGCGCCTGCTGCCCCTGCCGGGCGAACCTCCGCTCAGCCGGACCCTCCTGCTGGACGTCCTCAGCGCGTGCACGGTTTCCGACGCACGTGCCCGCGCCGAGCTCGGCTACGCCGGCCAGGTCCGCGTCGCGGACGGCCTCGCGGAGTTGCGCGGAGACCCGGTGACCGAGCCCGGTGCCGGTCGTTGAGGCGCCCCGATCACTGCGCGCTGCCGGTCACGACCACACGGCATCCGGCCAGTCTCACGGGCCCTTGACGACCCGCGCAACGGACGGCGCGTTCGGCCTTGCCCCTCCTGACGTCCGGTGCGAACGGAACCGGGAAAGGAGTAGGACGGGCTGGGCCGGCTCACGGCTCTTGCAGGTCGGCGCGGTCCACGCGGGCTGCTCCCAAGGCCCATCGGCTCTGCCTTCTCTGAGGCCTGCGCACACGCTCGGCGGGGTGAGCGGACGTTGAGCAGTCCCGGCGGTGGGAATGCACACTTCGTCCATGGCTCCGGTGGCCCGGCCGCGGGTGGCCAGTCCGGTGATGATCGGGCGCGAGCCCGAGTTGGCCGCTCTGGTCGAGCTGGTTCACGCGCTGAGACCGGACGTTGCCGCGACGGCACTGGTAAGCGGTCGAGCCGGGATGGGGAAGACGCGGCTGATCGCGGAGGCGTCGCGCCGGTGGCGCGAGGAGGGGGCGCGGACCCTGATCGGCCGCTGTGTGCCGGTCGAAGGCACGCCGTACGCCCCGCTGGTCACGAGCCTGCGAGCAGCGCTCCCGTCGAACGCTCCGCTGCTGCGCATGCTCGCCTCCCAGCACGCCGTGAGCCGACAGGAGCTCTTCGACGCCCTGGGATCGGCGCTCGCCGGGCTGTCGGCGCGCGCTCCTCTGATCCTGGTCGTCGAGGACCTGCACTGGTCCGATCGCGCAACTCGCGACGCCCTGACCTACGTCCTCACTCAGCCTTTCGGTGGGCGCTTGGGCATGGTGGGCACATACCGCTCTGAGCGTTCGGCGTCCCCTGCGGACCTCAGCGGGTTCGCCGATGCGTTGTCCCGCGATGGCCCCATCACCTGGCTCACGCTCGAGCCGCTCACCCCGGCGCAGGTCGGGGACCTGGCCGTCGCGATCACCAGGGCGCGGCCGACTTACCTGGAGTCGGCGAGCCTGCACCGGAGGACCGGAGGCATCCCACTCCTCGTGGAGGAGGTGCTGGCGCTGGGAGGCACCGGCTTGCCGGACCACCTGCGCGCGATCTTCGTGACCCGGGTCGCCGAGCAGGGGGGCGCGGTGGCGGCAGCCCTCCAGGTCGTGGCTGTGGCCGGACACTGCGACGAGATGCTCGTGGCCGACGCCCTGGACGTCGACCTGCCGGGAGTCGCGGACGTGCTCGGCCGCGCTCGCGACGCCGATCTCGTGGTGGTCGACAGGGAGGGATACCGGTTCCGGCACGACCTGCTTCGTGAAGCCGCGTACGACGAGATACCTCCGGGCAGGCGCCGAGAGCTGCATCGCCGAGTCGCCGAGTTGCTGTCTTCGAGGGGAACCGTCGACCCCGCAGTCCTCGCGGGCCACTGGCACCTGGCCGGGGATCGCGAGCGCGTCGCGGTGACGAGCATGGCCGCGGCCGAGCAGGCTGAGCTGGTGCACGCGCCCGTTGCGGCGCACCACCACTACGAGCGGGTGGTGGACGCATGGCCCGAGCTAGGTGCGCCCGCACGGCGGACGTGCGGCCCGCGAGATGAACTGCTTCGCCGTGCGGCGTACGCGGCGGACCGGGCCGGCATGTTCGCCCGAGCAGTAGAACTCACGGAGCTGCGAGTCGTAGCGGGAGGGGGCACCCCGGCAGATCATGCTCTGCGCTGGGAGCGGCTGGGGCGCTACCGCTGGGAAGCGGGAGACGGCCACGGCTCGCGTGCGGCGTACGAGCAGGCGGTGCGCGTGCTGCCGGCCGACGCGCCGGCGGCGGTACGAGCCACGGTGCTGTCCGGCCTCGCCTGGCACCTGGCTCAGAGCTTCCGCTCCGAGGAGGCGAAGCCGCTGGTCGCCGAGGCGCTCGCGGCGTGTGAGACCGTCGACGATCCGGGCGTGCGGTGGCAGGTGCACCTCGCGCAGGGAATCGCCTGGCTCGGCACCGGCACCGGTCACGCGGCGTTGGCGGAGTCGTGCCGCCTGGCGACCGCGGTCGGGGCCGGGGAACGGGTGGTGTTCAGCCGGCTGTGGCTCAACATCAGCGAACAGCGGCGCGGGCGGGACGCCGAGCGAGAACCGAACCTCCGCACCGCCCTGCGCGCGGCCGCGGCGGAAGGACTCGCATCGGGCATGGAGGCAGCGCCGCGCTACATGCTCGCGGAGTTCCTCGGTGAGACCGGCCGGTGGGACGAGGCCGTCGAGGAACTCGAGTTGAACGTGGGCCGCCTCCACGTCACCGGTGTGCCGGCGCTGTTCTCGTGGGGGTACTTGGCACGGCTCACCGCACTTCGGGGTGACCTGGTCGCGGCCGAGCAGGCACTGGAACGGACCCGCGTGCTCACCGCGCGTGCGCCGCAACAGCCGGTGCCGCTCGCGGCGGCACTGGTCGGCCGCGCCGAGCGGCTGCTGTGGGAGGCACGCGTCGACGAGGCTGTCGCGGTCGCCCGGGAGGCGGTCCAGCTCGGGTCGGTGGACGCGTACGAAGCCGCGGAGCCACTCGCTGTGCTGTGCCGGGCCGAGGCCGACCGTGCCGAGCAGCGAGTACGGCACGGTTCAGTTCCAGACGCCGGCGTTCACGGCGGTCTGTCCACGCGGCTGAACAGTGTCCGTCCGCATCCGGCCCCTCGTGTCCGGGCGTTCGTCGCCACCTGTGAGGCCGAGCTCCGCCGACTCTGCGGGGAGCGGTCGGCCGCGCCGTGGGAGGCCGCTGTCCAGGCGTGGCAGGTCGCCGGAGATCCTTACCGGGAGGCGTGTGCCCGCTGGCGCCTGGCGTGGGCACTGACGGCGGACCGGTCCGGTCGTGCCGAGGCGGCCGCGCAGCTGGGACGGGCCCACGACACCGCGACCCGGCTGGGTGCGCTGCCCTTGGCGCGTGCTGCCGAGCGCTTCGCCACCAGGGCCCGCCTTCCACTCGGGCCGAGTCGGCCGGTGCGCGAGGAGCCGTCCCTCGTCGCAGGCCTGACCGCGCGTGAGATGGAGGTGTTGCCCCTTCTCGCCGCCGGGCACAGCAACGCCGAGATCGCCCAGATCCTGGTCATGAGCCCTCGCACCGCAGGTGTTCACGTCTCCCGCATCCTGCACAAGCTGGGCGCGACGCGGAGAGCGCAGGTCGCTGGTCTCGCGCGACGTACCGGCCTCCTCGAAGCGTGACCGGACCCGGTGGGAGTACGTCGTCTGACAGATGTCCTCGGTTCGGACCCGCTCGTAGCGTCGAAGCCGGCCAACGAACACGACCACGAGGAGCACTCGATGTCCGGTCCATTCATCGTGATCAGCAAGTCCCGGATCCGGCTGGGCAAGGCGGAGGCCTACGGAGACTGGTGCGCGGACATGTTCGCCGACGTCATGGAGCAGGAGCCCCGGCTGCTGGCGTTCAACCAATGGGAGTCCGAGGACCGCACGACCTCGGTCGTCATCCAGGTGCACCCGGACGCGGAGTCGTTCGAGTACCACCTGAAGCTGTTCGGCGAGCGCGTGCGGGAGTCGTTCGAGTACGCCGAGCTCGATGCGATCGAGATCTACGGCCCGCCCAACCCGTTTGCGGAACAGTTCATCAACCACGGCCTCGACGGCGTGCAGGTGACCAGCCACCCGCGGCACACCGTCGGCTTCACCAGGTTGACCGAGGCCTAGTTCTACTGCCCCGAGAGGTGCAGGAACGCGGCTCGCGGGTGGAATTCGCCGCAACCGTAGGGCAACCGAACACGACCGGGTCGCGCTACCGCGGGCTCTGAACCTTGTGACATCGAAGCGGTCGATGTGCACAAGGGAGTCTCAGTGATCACAACGCGTGTGGTGGCGGCAGCGGCGACGTTCGGTATCGCGGTGCTGGGTCTGCTCGGTGCGGGTGGCGTGGCCAGCGCCTCGGCGGCCGAGGGCGAGATCCGGCCGGTGCCCGGTGCCACGGTCGTGGGCGGCCGCTACATCGCGGTGTTCAAGGACGGCACGACCGGTGCCGCGGGTGAGCTCGCGGGCCGGTTCGGCGGCAGGCTGCGCAGCACCTGGTCCTCCGCGCTCAACGGCTTCTCCGTGGAGATGACCGAGGCCCAGGCCCGCCGGCTGGCCGCGGACCCGCGCATCGCCTACGTGCAGCCGGTCACCGAGGTCCGCATGACCGACACCCAGACCGCCGCCACCTGGGGCCTGGACCGCACCGACCAGCGCACCCTGCCGCTGGACGGCAAGTACTCCTACGCCACGACCGCGGGCAACGTCACCGCCTACATCCTCGACACCGGTATCCGCACCAGCCACGCCGAGTTCGGTGGCCGGGCCCGTGTCGGGTTCGACGCCGTGGGTGACGGCTACAACGGTCAGGACTGCCAGGGCCACGGCACCCACGTCGCGGGCACCGTCGGCGGCGCCACCTACGGCATGGCCAAGCAGGTGAAGCTGGTGGCGGTGCGGGTGCTGGGCTGTCAGGGCAGTGGTACCAGCGAGCAGATCGTCAACGGCATCAACTGGGTCACCCAGAACGCCGTCAAGCCCGCCGTGGTCAACATGAGCCTCGGTGGCGGCGCGAACTCCGCGATCGACCAGGCCGTGCGCAACTCCATCGCCTCCGGCCTCACCTACGCCGTCGCCGCCGGCAACGGCAACGCCCAAGGCGTGCAGCAGGACGCCTGCACCGTCTCCCCCGCCCGCGTGAGCGAGGCCATCACGGTCGGCGCGGTGGACAAGACCGACACCAAGGCCTCCTTCTCCAACTACGGCACCTGCGTCGACCTGTTCGCCCCCGGCGTGTCCATCACCTCCTCCACCCGCACCTCCGACACCTCCACCGGCACCATGTCCGGCACCTCGATGGCCACCCCCCACGTCGCCGGCGCCGCGGCCCTGCACCTGGCGGCCAACCCGGCCGCCACCCCCGCCGAGGTCCGTGCGGCCCTGGTCGGCTCCGCCACCACCGGCCTGGTGCGCAACGCCGAGACCGGCTCGCCCAACACGCTGCTGCACGTCGGCACCACCCAGACCACCCCCGCGCCGGCTCCGGCTCCGTCGGTGTTCGCCAACACCACCAACGTCTCCATCCCCGGCACCGGCACGATCACCAGCCCCATCACCGTCACCGGCCGCACCGGCAACGCCCCCACCACCCTCAAGATCACCGTCGACATCAAGCACACCGCCCGCGGCGACCTCCAGCTCGACCTGCTCGCCCCCGACGGCACCGCCTACCGGCTGCGCAACGCCTCCCTGACCGACACCACCGACAACCTCAACGTCACCTACACCCTCAACGCCTCCACCGAGCTGGCCAACGGCACCTGGAAGCTGCGGGTGCAGGACGTCTACCGCACCTCTGACACCGGCTACCTCGACGCCTGGCAGCTCAACTTCTGACACCACCGCCAGACCGCCCCGCCTGGCCACCGTTCCGGTGGCCAGGCGGGGCTTTTCGCGGGCCCGGCACGCTGCCTTTCGGTGTTCACCCGTTCGAGTGGTGATCAGTCGACGGCGGACCTACCTTTCAGCGGGGGAGCACCGCAACGACTGGGGAACGACGAGGTGCACCATGGCGAAATTCCTGATTCACGGCAGGTACACGCAGGCCGGCTACCAGGGGCTGGTCAAAGAGGGCTTCGGCGCGCGTGAGGCCTACATCCGCACCCTCATGGAATCTGTCGGAGGGAAGGTCGAGGCGTTCTACTTCACCTACGGCCAGGACGACGTGATCGTCCTCATCGACGCTGATGTCTCGGCGGCCGCGGCGATCTCGCTCGCGGTCAACCAGAGCGGCAGTGTCGAACTCAGCACAACCCCGCTGCTGACCGCCGCGGACATGGACGAGGCGCGGGCCAAGGTTCCGGACTACCGGGCACCCGGAGTTTGATGGCGCGGTGCGCGCTGCTGGGTGGACAACGCGAGGAGGTGCTGAACACCCGGTCCGGTGATTGCCGCAGATGCGTCGCGGACGTTCGATGAGCGGATGAGCGAACTGACGCTGGACCCGAAGACGACCGCGGTGGTGCTGATCGAGTATCAGAACGACTTCACCAGTGAGGGCGGCGTGCTGCACGGCGCGGTGTCCGAGGTGATGGACAAAACCGGAATGCTCGACAAGACCATCGCGGTCGTGTCCGCGGCCCGGGCCGCCGGGGCGACGATCATGCATGCGCCGATCACGTTCGCGCAGGGCTACCACGAGATCTCGGCGCACCCGTACGGAATCTTGAAGGGGGTCGTGGACGGTAACGCGTTCGTGAAGGACAGCTGGGGCGCGGCGATCACCGACCAGCTCGCCCCGCAGGACGGCGACATCGTGGTGGAGGGCAAGCGCGGGCTGGACACGTTCGCCAGCACCAACCTCGACTTCATGCTGCGCAGCAAGGGCATCACGACGATCGTGCTCGGCGGGTTCCTGACGAACTGCTGCGTCGAGTCGACCATGCGCACCGGTTACGAGAACGGCTACCGCGTCATCACGCTGACCGACTGCGTGGCCGCCACCTCACAGGCCGAACACGACAACGCGATCACGTTCGACTACCCGATGTTCTCCCTTCCCGTCAGCGCTGATCAGGTCATCGCCGCATTGGCCTGACCATCGTCGGGCACCAGCACGCACCAGCACGCACCAGCTCGAAGCTCGGCGGGACCACGACCGGACGGGTCCGTCCCGCCGAGCGGCGGGTGTCTCGCCGAGCGGCCACGTCTGTTCGCGCACGCCGAATCCTCAGTCGTCCAGATGAGCCAGAGCATAATCAGCTTCTGCCTGGGTGAATTTCTCGCCGTACTCGGACGTCAGCTGATCATGAATAGCTGCCGGAGACATGTGCATGTTGTTCTGGTAACTTTTCGCGCTGGCCAGCGCTTGCGCATTCCAATCAACCTTCACGTTGTCGACTGCGTACTGGGCGGCGGCCGCAGAGAACTTCTCGCCGTGCTCGGAAGTGAGCTGATCGTAGACACCTCGCTTGGACATGTGCATTAGATTGGCGTATGACTCGGCCTGCTTGAGCGCCGATTTGTGCTCGATCGGCACGGCCGGCTTGGTTTCGGTCGTTGTCACGACCGGGGGCGGTGTTGTTGTGGCTGGGGGAGGAGGTGTTGCGTTGGTCGTAGCAGTAGTCGGCGACGTTTCATGTTTGGCCTGCCCTGTCTGCACGGTTTGCATTGATGAGCCCAACAGGCCGATGAGCGCAATCAGGGTGAAAAGCCCGCCGACGGTGGCGATCACAATCTTGGCAGCCTTCTTCATACTTCCCTCCAGGTGGGTTGACACGTCAGGCTCGCCGTCTGGGGTGCCAAGAAATCGATTCATGGGCTTCTCGGGCAGGACCTGCTCGACGTGAACAGCGGCAACTCGGCGCGTCCGATCAGCTGCCGCTGCAAGGTTCACCTCATCAGGTGAACGCATCGGAGCGGCGGTGATCGCCATGGAAGCGGACTGGATCATCGCTGAGGTTGGCCGGTGGCCGTGGGTGGTCTACGGCATCCTGCGCACCGCCGACGCGGCGAGCCCCGCAGCGGGCCCGGTGGCGGTGGTGGGCGTCTACACCGTGCTCGCGGCCTTCACCGTGGTAGTGCTTGAATCTCAGATCGCGAGTTGTTCGTTCAGTCGGGACAGCGACGGGGTGGTTGTCGCCGTTCACGCTCATCAGGAAATCCATCGCGTCTGGCGTCTCCTCGGTGTTGATCTCGAAGCACTCGATTCCTCCACGGTCGAGTGAACCTTTCAGGATCCGGCATAAGAACAGCTGCAGCACGAGGTCTCGTATACGACCAGATCCCGACAACATGCAGCAGGTCACATCTTGCGTTCGAGCATTTTCGCCGCCAGGTTTCGACGACTCGAACGGGCCCGTCGTCGCCGTGCGAGCAATCAACAAGTCCTCTCGGTCAACATTTCAAGAAGTCCAGCCACACCCATTCGGACCTTCTTGGCGAGATTTCAAATATCGCCTGACTTCCGCCCGCTGATACCACACCTTCGGAAAGAAAGGCTTGCCATGCTGAAAACGATAGCGGCTGCTGCCCTCGTGCTGACTGCGATACTCACCGCGCCTGCTGCACAGGCAGCTCCCGATGTTCCCGATTACGTCAGGATCGACGTGGTCACGGTGAACGGGTCCGGCTGCCCGGCCGGCACCGCGGCGGTCGCGCCCGCTGACGACCGCACGGCATTCACGGTCACCTACAGCGACTACCTGGCCCAAGCCGGACAGGGCTCGTCGCCAACGGACTTCCGCAAGAACTGCCAGCTCAACATCAGAGTGAGCTATCCGCAGGGCTTCACGTACGGCATCGCTCAGGCGGACTACCGCGGGTTCGCCCATCTGGAGGCGGGCGCAACCGGCGTGGAGAAGGGCACCTACTACTTCCAGGGCATGTCGCAGAGCGCGAGCCGCACCCACAGCTTCTCCGGTCCGAAGAACGACAACTGGCAGGCCACCGACCGCGCCCAGGTGTGGGAAATCGTCTACGCGCCGTGCGGTCAAGTCCGCCACCTGAACATCAACACCGAACTGCGTGTGAACGCCGGGAGTTCGTCGAAGGCCAGCAGCTTCATGACGATGGATTCCACGGACAGCAGCGTGAGCACGAAGTACCAGTTCTCCTGGAAGCGCTGTTGACCAGGCACCAATTGCCGCCGCCCGTTCTTGGTTGAACTTCAGACGGAAAGGTGCCCCATGCTCAACACATTGGCCGCGGCCACGATCGCGGCGTCGACGATCATCATCCCGTCCGGTGGCGCCCCCGGCGACACGCCTCCGCCGGACCACATCACCATCGACCTCGTGACCATCAACGGCTCAGGCTGCAAGGCGGGAACGGCCGCCATAGCTGTGAGCCCGGACAACAAAGCGTTCACCGTCACCTACAGCGAGTTCATGGCTCAGGTCGGCCCGCAGGCCCTGCCGACCGACTTCCGCAAGAACTGCCAGCTGAACCTGCGCGTCAACGTGCCGCAAGGCTTCACCTACGGCATCGCGTCCACCGACTACCGCGGCTTCGCGCACCTCGAGCGCGGCGCCACGGCCCTGGAGAGGGCCAACTACTACTTCCAGGGCATGTCGCAAACGGCGTACAAGCAGCACAACTACAAGGGCCCGTTGAGCGAGGACTGGCAGGCGACCGACACGACCGCCCTGGCCGCGATCGTCTACCACCCGTGCGGTGAGAAGAGAAACTTCAACATCAACACGGAGCTGCGGGTCAACCAGGGCACTTCGGACAAGACGAAGACCAGCTTCATCTCGATGGACTCCACCGACGGGTCGATCGAGACGACCTACCACTTCGCGTGGAAGATCTGCCCACCGAGCCCCTGACCCTCACCCCGTGCCGGGCGCCCCGTGACGGGGTGCCCGGCACGGGGCGCCCAAGATCGTTTGACGTCCGGCCGAGTGACAGGCACAGTGCACATCCCTCTAGTCCCTGCCTGAGCCATGCGCCCCGGCCATAGGGCGTGTTTTCTCGCCTGGACCTCGTTCGCCTGTCAGCCGGCCGCTGGCACGGGTGCGGTCGGCGGACCTTCGTGCACAGCGTGGCGGCGGACGCCGCGGATGAGCAGGTAGCCGATCATCCAGAACTCGCCCACGGTCGCGGGAAGGGTCAGAGCGTCGGCGGCGAGAGGCACGGCGGGTGCGAGGTATTCGACGAACGTGCCGAGCAGGTACGCGGTGCCGCCGCCGATGAGGATCCAGCCGAGGGTGCGGGGCATCCAGCCGGAGCGGAGCACGCACCGGCCCATCGGGATGAGCCACAGGCCGAAGAACAGCGCTCCCACGCCCCACAGGTTGGTGCTGACCAGGTGCAGCAGTTGGACGGTGGCCGCCGTGTCCCCGATCGGGGCGACCGCGAGTCGGGCCGCCGTGGCCAGCATTGCCGCGCTGACGAGGATCGCGACGGCGTTGACGAGGCCGAAGGCGGCGACACCCGCGGCGGCGAGCGGGTCCGCGCTGCGGAACAAGCGGTAGAACCACGCCGCCGCCAGGGCTTGGGTGAGGACGACGAGCAGCTCGAAGGCGACGCCGACGCGGGCGAGCGCCTGGTGTCCGGCCAGGTTGGCGAGCGTCGCGCCGGGATCGTCGGTGACGAAGAGCTGCGGCTGGATCACCAGGAAGCCGAGCACGCCCGTGACGGCGAGGCCGAGGTAGAGCAGTCCGGTCGTGCGAGCGGTGCGGATCAGCGCGTGCATCGTGGCTCCTTCGGGGCCGAACGGGCTCGTGACGGTGATCAGATCCGATTCTTACATTGTAAGGTAACCATACGATGTAAGGTAAGGACAAGAGTGAGGAGATCGGTGGCAGCGAAGGCGTCCCGCAAGCCGCTCAGCCGCCAGCGCGTGCTGGCCGCGGCGGTCGGTTTGGCTGATGCGCAGGGGATTCAGGCGCTGACGATGCGCCGCCTCGCCGCCGAGCTCGACGTGGAGGCCATGTCGCTCTACTACCACCTGCGTGACAAGGAAGCCCTGCTCGACGGTGTCGTCGAGACCGTGATCGCCGAGATCGTCGCCGCGGTCGGCCGACTCGAGGCGAACGGCGGTCGAACGGACTGGCGCACGCGGCTTCGGCAGCAGTTCCTCACGGCCCGTGACGTCATGCTGCGGCACCCGTGGGCGCCTGTGTTGCTGGGCTCGCGCCGGACCATCCCGGCGGACGTGTACACCTACTACGACGAGATCGTCGGCACGCTCGTCGCCGCCGGGTTCTCGTACCACCTCGCCCACCGGGCGCTGCACGCGTTCGGGAGCCTGCCGCTCGGGTTCGCGCAGGAGCTCTTCAGCCCGGCGTCGGCCGGCGGGAGCATGGAGGACGACGCCGCGGAGGCGGACGCGGCCGCGATGGCCGAGACGCTGCCGCACCTGACCGCCATGATGGCGGCCGAGATCCACGACGCCGCCGATCCGACGCTCGGGTGGTGCGACGGCCAAGTCGAGTTCGAGTTCACCCTCGACCTGCTTCTGAACGGACTCGAACGCCTCCACGGCTAGTTGCTCGGCCCGCTTCCTTTTCGGATCGTCGCGCCAGCGGCCGGGGCCGGTTCCGGCTCGGCTGGTTCCGGCTCGGCTGGTCAACGCACTTCAACACGCAGGTGGTTGTAGTGCCCCAGGTAGGTTCGAACTCCCTTGATCTCCTTGTCGTTGAAGAGGATCACGCGCACGGACGCGTTGGCCTGCAGGCCCGCACGAGCTGCCACCACGTTCCATCCCTGCTGTATCCCGGGTCCCGACGACCACCGGGCCGCGGGTGTTGTTCGGCCGCAGCGGCCACAGGTCCGCGTTTCCACACTCGCTTCACTCTCTACCGCGGAGCGACACCCGATCACCAAGATTCAGGACGCCTGGACCGGGCTCCGCGATCAGTTCCTCGCTGCCGATCTCGCCCTCGGCACGCACCTGGCCATCCCGCCTCACCCCACGGACATCAACCCGATTCCGACCAACTCCACGGTGCGGTGCTGACCAAATCGCGCCTTGAGTGCAACATCAATCAGGCATCGCGGCGTCGATGACTGTGGAGTCCGGTGATCGGCGAGCGGCGGGCCCGAGGCGGTCGTAGTGTCGGTGGTTGCGCAGGCCCGGCCACCGGCAGCCGGGTGCGGCGGGATCGGAGGCTCACCATGTTTGTGCAGGTAGTGCAGGGCAAAGTATCCGACGCCGAGCGAATGCACGCCCAGTTGGACAAGTGGATGCAGGACCTGGCTCCAGGGGCGACAGGGTGGCTGGGTTCGACCTGTGGCGTGACCGACGACGGCACCTGCGTGTGCTTTGTCCGGTTCGACACGCCTGAGCACGCCCAGGAGAACAGCGACCGGGCGGAGCAGGGTGCCTGGTGGGCGGAGACGTCCAGGTTGTTCCCGCAAGGCGCGGAATTCCTCGACAGCGAGCGGGTCACCGAGGACACGCCGGGCGACCCGGCGAAAGCTCAGTTCGTGCAGATCATCGAAGGGCGCTCGAGCGACGCGGCCAGGGGTCTGGAACTGTCCATGGAGAACTCGGACAAGTGGGCCGAGTTCCGGCCGGACGTCCTCGGCAGCGTCGGCGTCAACTTCCCCGGTGGCCGGTACGCCATGGAGATGTTCTTCACCAACGAGGCCGACGCGCGCAAGGGCGAGCAGAAGGAGCCGCCCTCGGAGCTCAAGGCCCAGATGGACGAGATGCAGGCGCTGGCGGCGGAACCCCCGAAGTTCTTCGACCTCAAGAACCCCTGGATGTACTCACCCCGCTGAAATCGCCTGGGGTGAGGCACGTTCAGGCGCCTCACCCCCGTGGCCTGGTTGTGGCGCAGCACCTTCATTCGACGGATCCTCAAACCGGCCGTCAAAGGCAACCAGGACGGTCCACCTTCGGCGAGCTGGTGCACCACCGCTTGCCCACGTACTGGCACCCTCCGATGTTCTGCGTTGGGGATCATGACCCACATGGTTTCGCGACACGCCCAAGCACAGGTCTGGCTTGCGCAAACGTGTAGATCTGGGTGTTAGACGATCATGGGGCTTACCCCCGTCGGGGTGGCGAGGGCGAGGTGGGTGAGAACCTTCCCGGCCAACAGCAGCGGACGGTTCGGGACGCAGACCTGGAGAACGCCACCCGTCCGACCTTGCGGAGCAGGTCGGACGGACGTGGCGCTCCGTCGCGCCGTGCACCGTGACGCCGGGGTCCTGCCACCACCGGCCAGCTGAACTCGATCGAGCAGGGAGGCCTGCGGCACGAGGCAACGAAACTCGGTGGCAGCTCCGGTTCAGCGGCGATAGCGCGCTCGACGACCACCGCAGCGTAATGGTGCCGCCGCTACCGGCTGTCCACCAAGCGACCGGACACCTTGGCGATCGTGATGTCGGCCCGCCCAGTACAACGGCGTTCGTGCCGGTGCTGCTGCGATCGGACTCGGCATCGGTTGCGGCCGCATGCGCAGACCGATCCCGGACCTCACCCGGAAGCTTCCCGGTGCCTACTTGTATGTATCTGGTGAGGTTGTCACCTAACGGTGCAGCAGACCCGACCGCCGCCCGATGCTCGCAGTGGAACTGGCCTTGCTCGCCGTGGGCGAGTTCGCTCCGAGCCGCCGTAGAGCGGCCAGTGCGGCTGGGGATCATCGATGTGCCGTGCCTGCTCGTCGATGCCCTTACCGTAGCTGAACTCGATTCACGACTCCTGGTCGGAAGAAGACGAAGCTTCAGTTGTTGACGTGAGGGGGAGCTGTACGAGCGATCCGCCGGGACCTCGTGCCGGGTGTGTCGGGGCGTGAGATCGAGCGCCGGTGCCAGTCGCGAACACCACGGTCCCGGCCGACGACGGGCTTGCGTTTGATGGATCAGACGAGGTGCAGCCCGCTGTTGGTGAAGCCCTTTCCGATGATGGCCTCGCGGCCGTCCCACGGGTAGTGCGCGAAGCCCGAACCGTTGTGCCACGCCTTCACGTCACCCTCGGCGAGCACCGTGACGATCTCGGACCTACCGTCGCCGTCCAGGTCGGCGAAGTGCGCCGTGTCGTTCGTGAAGCCCTTTCCGATGATGGCCTCGCGGCCGTCCCACGGGTAGTGCGCGAAGCCCGAACCGTTGTGCCACGCCTTCACCTCACCGTTGGGCAGGACGGTGATGATCTCGGCCTTGCCGTCGCCGTCGAGGTCCGCGAAGTGGATGTTCTGGTTGGTGAAGCCGTTGCCGATGATCGCCTCGCGACCTGACCACGGATAGTCCACGAACCCACCGCCGTTGTGCCAGGCCTTCACCTCACCGTTGGGCAGGACGGTGATGATCTCGGCCTTGCGGTCGCCATCGAGGTCTGCGAAGTGGACGGTGTCGTTGCCGAATCCGTTGCCGATGACGGCCTGCGCGCCGTCCCACGGGTTGTCCCTGAACGTGCCGCCGTGGCGCCAGGCCTTGACCCGGCCGTCGGCGAGGACCGTGATGATCTCCTCGTCACCGTCCCCGTCGAGGTCCGCGAAGTGCAGGCCGTCGTCGGTGAAATCCCAGCCCACGACGGCCTCCGCGTCCCACGGATGCGGTGCGAAGCCCGCGCCGTTGCGCCACGCCTTCACCCGGCCGTCGCCCAGCACCGCGGCCACGTCGCTCCTGCCGTCACCCGACAGCGACGAGCCGGAGCGAAGGTTGAAGCGGTAGAGGTTCCACGTGCGCATCAGCGAGATGACCTTGTTCGCGTACTCGGGGTCCGTCGCGTACCTCGCGGCGATCTTGCGCGCGAACTCGTCGGGATCGTCGAGGTGGTCGAACGCCGGTGCGTAGACGGAGTACGTGGAGAGCAGCCTGCCGTAGTCACGGAACGAGTCGCGCATCGAGGCGTACACCCGGAAGTAGGCCGTCGTAATGTGGCAGTCGGGTGTGCACTCCTCGGTGAGGTACTGGTGGCAGTCGATCGCGATCGGGCCGGGACTGCTGGGCCCGGTGCACTTGAAGCCGAAGTAGTTCTTGTCGTTCGCCGACAGCGTGCTGCGCCCCCAGCCGGACTCGAGGATCGACTGTGCGGCGGCGACGGACGCGGGCACCCGGTACTCGGCTTGCACGGCCTGGGCGTTCGGACCGGCCACGGCGATGAAGTCGTCGTGATACTCCGCCATCGCCTTCTCGCGGGTTTCGCTTTGATCGATCTCGACAGGTGCCGTCTGTGTCGTGCCGGTGAGGGCGAGCGCGGCGAGCAGCGCGAGAGCTGCGGTTTCCATGACTGTCCTTTCCGGATGCCCGTTCGTCGGGGAAGCCAAGCATCGTTGTTGGTCCTCAGTGGACGTCCCGAGGCTCTGCCGTGCTTCGCGAAGCAACTGCCGGTCACCTGAACGGGTTGTTTGCGATCGACGAGAACGGCCCGATGGGAGGAAAGTCCCATGTCCATTGGTGAAGGTCCGACGAACATGTCGCTGAGACCGTCGTTAGCGGCGGGGTCGTCAATCCCGTGAACTACGCACGAGGCGGAGCGGTATTCGAGCGTCGTTGAGGATCGCAGCGGACCGCGCCAGTTCACTCCCTGCCGACCGGCAGGACGAAGGGCTCGCGTCCGTGCTCGCCGAGACGCTCGCCGACGGTCAAGTCGCCGTGCTGACCTCGGCCCGCTGCTTCAGGATTGCGCCCACCCTGTAGGCACTCCTCAGGGTTGGTGGGGTGCGTTCGTCGAGTCAGGGCGTTGTTCCAGTTCATCGGGACGGAGCGACGTCGCTGAAGGTCGCGCGGAAGAACTTCGGGCCAATAGTCACCGCGTGGTTGACTGCACGGGGTTGCTCCCAATCTGCTCTCACTCCGTGCTCCCAAGGATCATCGGCGCTGTCTCGTCTGAGGGCCGGCCTGCACGCTCGGCGGTTACTTGAGACTGGGCGGCAGGACCGGGTCCGGCCCAGACTCTGGTCCAGGTGCGCGGCGAGTCGCTCGCTCACAGCGGCTGCCCGCCGGTGTCATTGGCCTGGCTCTCTCATGGCATGCGTCTCGCCGAGCGGCGCAACGGACGGCGGTGCCCGGAACAGCTCGGGGCTTTGACATGTAGCTTGCCGGCTCGACTGCGAACGTCAGGTCAGACAGCGAGCAGGGCCTGGCGAGCGCGTCCGGCTCGGTTCGAGTGGCCGACATCAGCTGGCACCCCCAGACTTGGACAATCCGAGATCTCTTGATCAGCGGACTGGCGAGTGCAACCCCAACAGCGAGACAAGGTGGACAATGGTCTACCTTGCAGCTGCGGCGAATCTGGGCCAAATGAGCAATGCCCCCGTGATCATCTATTGCGCTCAAATACACACGTTTGCACAGGTCAGCCTATTTCTTGGTGTGTCGCCGTCATATGTGCGACATGATCCCCAACGCTGAGCACTGTCCGAGGGTGAGCAGGAGCAGCACGACGCCGATCGAGGCACCGATCTCGACGAAGTCGCCGGCGGCGGCCACCGGTGCGATGCCGCCGTTGCCGAGTGCGAGACCGGCGAGCAGGTAGAGCGGGATGGGGGAGAACGACCACCGTCTCGCGGCCGCGCCGAGCACGCTGAGCCCGACGAGGATGACGCCGAGTTCGAGCAGCAGCGCGAGAGAGGTGTGCACTGTCAGGCCTCGATTATCCGGCGCACGCCGTTGATGCCGTCGTGCGTGCCGATCACCACGAGGACGTCGCCTGCGCGCAGCACTTCGTCGGGCGTGGGGGAGGCGATCACGTCCTCGCTGCGCACGATCGCGACGATCGACGCCCCGGTGCGGGTGCGGGCTCGTGTGTGGCCGAGCGGTTTGCCCGCGTGCGCGGACGCGGCGGGCACGACGACCTGTCCGGCACTGAGCCCTGGCACCTCCCTGGTCAGGTCCGCGAACCGTTCGGCGATGCGCGGGGCTCCGAGGATCTCGGCGACGGTGTCGGCCTCGGCGGTGGTGAGCCGGAACAGCGGCTGTGCCTCGTCCGGGTCGTCGTTCGCGTAGCGGATCACCTCGAAGCTGCCCTCGCGGCGCGCGACGATGCCGATGCGGTCACCGTCGGCATTGGTGAACTCGTAGCGCAGGCCGACGCCGGGCAGCAGTACCTCGTTCACGTCCATCCGGTCATCATGGCAAGCCGCGCCGCCCGAGACCTCTCCAAGCGGTAGGGCTTCTCGATCACTTCCCGAGTGTGCCGTGTCGAACACCTCGTACCGGATGTCGGCGGCGTGCACTCCACGACGAAGGAGTCTGGCGCGCACGAGCGCGATCGGTCCGCACAAGTACGCGATGGCCTTGGCGGGCAACGGAACCGCGGCCATGTCGACGAGGCCCGGCTGCCCGCCCTCGCCACCGTTTTCGTACCAGGTGAGCTCGTGGAAGCCCGCAAGGCGCACGTACTCCGCGCGATGCACGTGCCGATCGGGCGAGTTCTCCGCCGTCTTCGACCAGGCCGAGAACCGCCTGCACACGATCAAGGCGGTCATGGTCGCCGGGCAGGCGTCCTGATGCGCATCGTCGTCGCACTCGGAGGGAACGCCCTGCTCACGCGCGGCGAACGAGCCGACGCCTCCGTTCAGCTCCACCACGTCGAAGCGGCGGTGCGAGTACTCGCACCGCTGGCCGCATGCCATGAACTCGTGCTGTGCCATGGCATTGGTCTGCAGATCGGTCTGCTTGCGCTGGAGAGCGAAGCTGATCCCGGGTGGGTGAAGCCGATCGATCATCTGGGCCGGAGTGCCGGAGTGGATTGGTGACAACCGTCTATGTCGATTCCCTGAATCGCTCCGGTGCGGCGCGTTCGGCTGCCCGCGCGGCGACGTCGGCGTCGCTGCAGAATCCGGTCAGGCGGCGTTTGAGGCAGAGCAGGCCCAGCAGGGTGCCGTTGTCGTCGATCACGGCGCGGCGCCGCTGCCCACTCGTCACGAGGAGCTCGCGGGCTTGTTCGGCCGGCATGTCCGCCGGGATCGTGCGGCCCGACATGCGGGAGTGGGGCAATGCGAGCTCCGCGTCGTCGAGGTCCTCGCGCAGGTCGGTTCGCACGAGGGTGCCGATGAGACGTCCGGACTCGGTGAGCAGGAGCAGGTGGACGTGGTCGTCGGTGAAGCAGGCGCGGGCCTGGCCGACGGAGATGTCGATCGGCAAGGTCTTCGGGTGTCGCACCAACACGTCGTCGACGGTTTTGCCGATCAGCGCCGGCGGGGTGGGAACAGGCACGGTGTGGCCATTCAGTGGAGCGGTCAGTGTCGGATGTCGTGCATGCCGCGGTCCCGCACGGTGGCAGGAGCCGGGGCAACAGCGGCGGGTGCCCCGCGGCGGGCGCGATAAACGACGTAGGGGCGCCACAGGTAGGCCAGCGGTGCCGACCACACGTGCACCAGCCGGGTGAAGGGCCACAGCGCGAGGAACAGGAAGCCGCCGAGCGCGTGCAGTTGGTAGACCAGAGGAGCTCCGGCCATCAGGTCGGTCTGCGGGGAGAACCAGAACATGCCGCGGAACCAGACGGCGATCGTCTCGCGGTAGTCGTAGCCCTCGCCGAGCAGATTGGTCCCGAGGGTGGCAGTCATGCCGAGGATGACCATCGACGCGAGTGCCACGTAGAGCACCTTGTCCATGGTCGTGGTGACGCGGCGGACGCGGCCGTTGACGAAGCGGCGGGCGATCAGCAGGGCGAGGCCGGCGACGAGCATGATGCCGGTGACCGTGCCGCCCCACACCGCCGTTGCGTGGTAAACGTGCTCGGAGACACCGATCTTCTCGGTCAGCGAAGCCGGCACGAGCAATCCCATCGCGTGGCCGATGATGACGCCGAACGCACCGAGGTGGAACAGTGGTGAGCCCAGTCGGAGAATCCGGCTTTCGAGGAGTTGGCTGGTGTGGGTGGTCCAGCCGAACTGGTCGTGCCGCCACCGCCACACGTGGCCGACGACGAACACCGCCAGGCAGGCGTAGGGGACGACGATCCAGATGAGGGTGTTCATCGGGCTCTCTCCATCGAAGGTGCGCATGGTCCGGCGGCGCTGAGGTCGGTGATGGCCGGGCCGAAGCCGATCGAGTCGACGTCCGTGCCGTAGGGCGCAAGTCCGACGGACTCCACGGGCGGGCCGTCCTCGGCGAGGGCTCGGATCGCGGCGAGGTCGGTCTCGGTCAGCGGTGGCAGTGCGGCAACGACGGCTTCGAGCAGGTGCCGGTAGGGCGATCCGTTCTCGTCCAGGGCCGCGCGCAGCAGTTCCACGCCGCGGCGGTGCTGGCGCAGCGGTGCCTCGCCGTCGCCGGGGCCCGCGACGGCGGCGAACTCCAGCACCACCGGCAGCAGGTCGGGCAGCTCGCCGTCGGCCAGGCGCAACCCGTGGGCGCGGTAGCGCTGCTTGAGGGTGAGCAGGGCGATCCCGCGCTTGCGGGTGTCGCCGTGCAGGTAGTAGGTCAGGTAGAGCCCGGAGCGGCGGCGCAGGTCGAAGGTGTGCACGTAGTGGGTCTCGACCTCGATCGCGTCGGTGGTCAGGAACCAGTCGAGGAACGTCGCGAGCCGCGTCCGCACCTCGTCGTCGCCGATTTCGCCGACGGCCGCGCGCAACTCGTCCCCTGCCGCGAGCAGGCGGGCGTCCGGGTAGGTGAGCAGTGTCGAGGTGAGACCGAACAGGCGGGATCGGTCCGCTCCGGCCACTGTGGACTGTCCGGTCACGAGCGCTCTCCCGTCGGGTCGATGGACAGGCCGAGCCTGCCGTCGCCGCGGCGGGCGAACAGGCTTCGGCGCCCCGGACGGGTCTGGCCGCCCTCGGCCACGAGGTGGAACCGCTCGGCGGTGGCGGCCTCGGTCATCCCAGGGCCACCGGCGCAGTCCAGCGAGCAGTCCGAAGTGGATGCTGCCTGTGCTTCCAGAGCGGCGGCGTCCTTGCTGTAGGCGGTGGGGATGACGTAACGCTCGTCGTACTTGGCGATCGCGAGCAACCGGTACATGCTCTCGATCTCCTGGCCCGTCATGCCCACCGCCTCGCACAGCTCCTCGGCGACGGTGCCGTCGAGGGTCCTGGCCCGCATGTAGGAACGCATCGCCGCGAGCTTCATCAGCACACCGGCCACGGCGTCGGCGTCGCCGGCGGTGAACAGCTCGGCGAGGTACTCGACGGGGATCCGGAGATCGCGGATGGTGTGGAAGACGTCGTCGGCGTCGGTGTCGTCCAGGCCCGCGGCGCCGACGGCGTCCAGCACGGGGGAGAGCGGCGGGACGTACCAGACCATCGGCAAGGTGCGGTATTCCGGGTGCAGGGGGAGCGCGATCTGGTAGTCGCTGATCAGCCGCCACACCGGTGACGCCTGTGCGGCGAGCACCCACTCCTCCGGCAGACCTGCCTCGGTGGCCAGCCGCACCGTCTCGGGATCGTGCGGGTCCAGGAACACCTTCCGTTGTGCCGCAAGCAGATCCCGCTCGTCCTGCACCGAAGCGGCGGCGAGCACGGCGTCCTCGTCGTAGAACACCAGGCCCAGGTAGCGCAGCCGGCCCACGCAGGTCTCCGAGCAGATGGTGGGCTGCCCGGCCTCGATGCGGGGAAAGCAGAAGGTGCACTTCTCCGCCTTGCCGGTGGCGTGGTTGACGTAGACCTTCTTGTAAGGGCAGGCGGTCACGCACATGCGCCAGCCGCGGCAGCGGTCCTGGTCGACCAGGACGATGCCGTCCTCCTCGCGCTTGTACATCGCGCCCGACGGGCACGCCGAGACACAGGCGGGGTTGAGGCAGTGCTCGCAGATGCGCGGCAGGTGGAACATGAACGTCTTCTCGAACTCGAACTTCACCCGCGCCGCCGCGTCGGACGCCATCGCGGTGATGTTCGGGTCGGTGCCGGCCCGCTCGTGGGCACCACCGAGACCGTCCTCCCAGTTCGCACCCCACTCAAGGCTGATCGGCTCGCCGGTGAGCGCGGACCGGGGCTGCTTGACCGGGGTGTCGGTCAGACCGGCGGGTGCGGACACGAGGACGTCCTTGTCGAACGTCGCAGGTTCGTAGTAGTCGTCGAGCGTCGGCAGGTCGGGGTTGGCGAAGATCCGGGACAGTCGCCTGACCCGGCCACCGGAGCGCAACACCAGGCGCCCCTTGGCATCGAGCTGCCAGCCGCCCTTCCACCGCTCCTGGTCCTCGTAGTGCTTGGGGTAGCCGATGCCGGGTTTGGTCTCAACGTTGTTGAACCAGACGTACTCGGTGCCCTCGCGGTTGGTCCACGTCTGCTTGCAGGTCACCGAACAGGTGTGGCAGCCGATGCACTTGTCGAGGTTCATCACCATGGCGACCTGGGCGCGGATCCGCATGTCAGTACTCCACTTCCTGGGTGCGGCGGCGGAGGACGGTGATCTCGTCGCGCTGGCTGCCGATGGGGCCGTAGTAGTTGAAGGCATAGGTCATCTGGGCGTGGCCGCCCGCGAGGTGCGTCGGCTTGACGAGCAGACGGGTCATCGAGTTGTGGTAGCCGCCGCGTTTTCCCTTGCCGCGACCGGTTTTCTCGGTCTTGGGCACGTTCACCGTGCGTTCCGGCGAGTGGTACTGGAACACCGTGCCCTCGGGCATCCGGTGGCTGACCACGGCGCGGGCGACGATCACGCCGTTGCGGTTGACGGCCTCGACCCAGTCGTTGTCGGCGACACCGATCTTGGCCGCGTCCTCGACGCTCATCCAGATCACCGGACCACCGCGCGAAAGCGCGAGCATCAGCTCGTTGTCGTGGTACATGGAGTGGATCGACCACTTCGCGTGCGGGGTGAGGAACCGGACCGTCACCCCGCCGTCGGCCACGTCGCCGGGCTTGCCGAAGTGCCGTGCCATGTTCAGCGGCGGCCGGTAGCCGGGCAGGTGCTCGCCCAGTTCGGCGACCCAGTCGTGCTCGACGAAGAAGTGCTGCCTGCCCGTGAGGGTGTGCCAGGGCTTGAGGCGTTCGACGTTGATGGTGAACGGCGAGTACCGGCGGCCGCCCTTCTCCGAGCCGGACCACTCCGGACTGGTGATCACCGGTTGCGGCGCCTCCTGCGTGGCCGCGTAGGTGACGTGGTCGGTCACGTGGCCCTCGACCAGATCGGTGAACTGCTGCCCGGTGCGCTTCTCCAGCTGCTGGAAGCCGTCGTGCGCCACACGGCCGTTCGTCGTGCCCGACAGAGCGAGGATCGCCTCGCACATCCGGTCCGCAGTGGACAGTGAGGGCCTGCCGACGAACGGGCCGTCGGTCACGACGCCGTTCTGGTGGCGCAGGTACTCGAGCTCCGCGGTGACGTCGACCGTGATGCCCTTCGTGGTGGTGCCGAGCTTGTCCAGCAACGGGCCGACCGCGCGCATCTTGGCGCCGATGAGGGTGTAGTCGCGTTCCACCTCGATCAGCTTCGGCATGGTCACGCCCGGCACCGGCTCGCACTCGCCGCGCTTCCAGTCCCGCACGCGGCCGTGCGGCGTGACCAGCTCGTCCGGGGTGTCGTGCTGCAGCGGCGCGGCCAGCACGTCGCGGCGGGTCCCGAGGTGGGTGACCGCCAGCTCGCTGACCTTGTCGGCGATCGAGAGGAAGGCGTCGTAGTCGGTGTGCACCTCGGCAGGCGGGGCGACCGCGGGGGAGAACGCGTGCACGAACGGGTGCATGTCGGTGGTGGAGATGTCGTGCTTCTCGTACCAGGTGGCCGCGGGCAGCACGACGTCTGAGTGCAGGCCGGTGTTGGTCATCCGGAAGTCGATCGCGGTGAGCAGGTCCAGCTTCCCGGTCGGCGCTTCCTCCCGCCACGCCACGTCCCGGGGCCGCTCGTCCGGCCCGCACTCGTCCGCCGACGCGAGGGAGTCCACACCGAGCAGGTGCTTCATGAAGAACTCGTTGCCCTTGCCGGACGATCCGAGCAGGTTGGCCCGCCACAACGTCAGGCAGCGGGGGAAGTTCGCGGGGTCGTCGGGATCGTCCGCGACGGCCTTGAGGCGTCCGGCGCGCAGTTCGGCGACGATGTGCTCAGCGGTGCTCACCCCAGCCGCGGCGGCCTCGTCGGTGAGGTCGAGCGGGTTGCGGTTGAACGCGGGGTGGCCGGGCGACCAGCCCATCCGCTGGGCGGCCGCGACGGTGTCGGCGAAGGTCATGCCCGCCAGAAGCCCTTGTCCCAGCGGGGAAGCGAGCTCGTCGGCGGGCACCTTTTCGTAGCGCCACTGGTCGGTGTGCAGGTACCAGAACGGGGTGCTGGCCTGGTGGCGCATCGGGCGCTGCCAGTCGAAGGCGAAGCTCAGGTGCTGCTGCCCGGTGATCGGCCTGGCCTTCTCCTGACCGACGTAGTGCGCCCAGCCGCCGCCGTTGACGCCCTGGCAGCCGGTGAGGGTGACCAGTGCGATGAACGCGCGGTAGGTCATGTCCGAGTGGAACCACTGGTTCGCGCCGGCACCCAGCGCGATCAGGGAACGGCCGCGGCTGCGTTCGGCGTTGCGGGCGAACTCGCGCCCGATCTTGGCCGCCAGCGCCGCGGGCACCCCGGTGATCCGCTCCTGCCAGGCCGGGGTGTGCGGAGATTCCGCGTCGTCGTAGCCGGTGGGCCACTCGCCGGGGAGGTCGCCGCGCCGCACGCCGTACTGGGCCAGGACGAGGTCGAAGACGCCGGTGACGAGCTGGCCGCCGACGCGCGTGACGGGGACACCGCGGCGCATGGTGGCACCGCCCTCGGTCTCGCCGATGTCGAACCGCGCGAGGTCGACCGCAACTTGCCCGCTGGCGTGGCCGAGCACGCCGAGCGCGGGCACGACGTCGCCGAGGTCGAGGTTCCACCGGCCCTCGCCCTCGGGTCCGTACCGGAATCCCAGGGATCCGCCCGGCACCACGGGTTCGCCGGACGCGTCGTCGAGCAGCACCGTCTTGTGCTCGGCGCCGGGGCCGTCGTCGCCGAGGTCGGCGGCGGTGAGGAACCTGTCGGCGACGTACACGCCCGGCTCCCGCTCCCGCAGCGTGACCAGGAACGGAAGGTCCGTGTAGGACCGCACGTAGTCGGTGAAGTAGGGCACCTGCCGGTTCGCGAAGAACTCGGTGAGCACCACGTGCCCCATGGCCATCGCCAGTGCCCCGTCGGTGCCGGGGTGCGGGGCCAGCCAGTCGTCAGCGAACTTGACGTTGTCGGCGTAATCGGGGCTGACGGCGACGACCTTGGTGCCGCGGTAGCGGGCCTCGGCGAGGAAGTGCGCGTCCGGGGTGCGGGTGACCGGGATGTTCGAGCCCCACATGACCAGGTAGGTGGCGTTCCACCAGTCCGCGGCCTCGGGGACGTCGGTCTGGTCGCCCCACACCTGCGGCGAGGCGATCGGCAGATCGGCGTACCAGTCGTAGAACGACAGCAACGTGCCGCCCAGCAGCGCGTGGTAGCGGGTGCCCGCAGCGAAAGACGCCATCGACATCGCCGGGATCGGGGAGAACCCGACAACGCGATCAGGCCCGTAGGTCTTCGTGGTGTACACGTGTGCGGCGGCGACCATGGTCGTCACCTCGTCCCACGAGGCGCGTACGAACCCGCCACGGCCTCGCTGTCCTTTGTAGACAGCCGCCTTGCGGGGGTCCTCGACGATGTCGGCCCACGCCGCGACCGGGTCTCCGAACCGCGCGAGACCGGCACGGAACATCGTGATCAGCGAGCCACGCACGTAGGGGTGCCGCACGCGCGAGGGCGAGTACTCGTACCAGGAGAACGACGCGCCACGGGGACAGCCCCGCGGCTCGTAGTCCGGGCTGTCCGGACCCGTCGTCGGGTAGTCGGTCGCCTGGTGCTCCCAGGTGATCAGGTCGTCCTTGACGAAGACGTTCCAGGAGCACGAACCAGTGCAGTTCACGCCGTGGGTGGACCGCACGACGCGGTCATAGCTCCACCGGTCGCGGTAGAACGACTCCCAGGCCCCGGAGTCGATCTGGTGCAGCGTCCGCCCGTGGTCGCCGACCGTCTCCTTGGTCAGGAACCGCCGGACACCGAGCAGTGCACCGTGGCCCGGAACATGATCGTTCCCAAGCCCCTCGGGTGATTCGGGAAGGGTAGGCACGGGCACAGCTCCTTCTGGTGGTTCTGGCTGAACTGCAGGCCAGAACCACGAAGGCGGGAACCGGCCAGGCACCACCCAGGATCACGAAGCATCGCCGGCACCCCATCAGGCGAACGTCCCGCATCTCGGATGACCTTCGTCCCCGAGTCCTGGTGGGCACTCGCCGGCCAACGCGGAGATCACAGGTCGCGTTGCTCGACCGGACCTGGTCGCGGCAGCGCGGTGCCGCAGATCAATCCGGTCTCGGTTGTCGCTCTCGTGGAGCATTCCGCTGGGAATCCGCCCCAAGGCCGCGACGGCGTGGTCATCGTGACCTGGAACCGGCTGAGGATCCTCGGCGTGATGGCGGATCCGCTCAGTTCAGCGGGACCTGCCATCTCAAGAGGGTGCCGCCGTTCGGAACGGGGTCGACGGTGAGGTGACCGCCCGATTCGGCGGCACGGCGTTCCAGGTTGCGCAGCCCGCTGCGTGCCGCGCCCAGGTCGATGCCGACGCCGTTGTCCACGACGTCCAGGGTGAAGCGGTCGGCGGTCGCGTCGACGGTGACCGTGGCCTTGGTGGCCAAGCCGTGGCGCACGGCGTTGGACAGCGCCTCCCGCAGGACCGCCTCGGCATGTGCGGCGATGTCGTCGGGGACGAGGGTGTCGACCGGTCCCGACATCTTGACCGTCGAGGTCAGCTCGCCGGCCCGTGAGGTGGCGATGTCGAGCAGGCGATGGCGCAGGCTCGTCGCCGCCTCATCGGGGGGAGTGTTCAGGTTGAAGATCGCCATGCGGAGTTCGCTGATGGGAGAGCACCCCCGAAGGGCTCAACCGCCGAGGACCTGCCGCAACGGTGTTCTGGTCACCAGCACGTGGCCGATGCCGAACGAGGCCGCGATCCCCACAACCGCAGCCACCAGGGCCTTGGCCTCGGCGGGCAGCGCCAGCGGCCTGAGCGCGACCGACGTGGCCACCAGCACAGGGCCTTGAAGAACGAAGGCGGCGAAGGCGGCACGGCGGGTGGACCGCGAGAGCCTCCGCCGGCCGGGCAGGCGTTGCGCCACACCAAGCAGCGCCACCGAGCCGCACACCACGAGTACGGCCTCAGTGACCGCCAAGGCCAAAGCCTGCCAGTGCGGTCCCCCGAGGAAAGGAGTGACATCGGGCATGCCACCGCGCACCACGACCACGCCGAAGGCCACGACGGCGATCAACACGAGCACGGCTGCCGTGATGCTCGTGGACCGGCGGGCGAGTGCCTCCGGAACCCGGCGGACGAAGCCCGTGTCCGCCGCGAGCAGCCCGAGCACGAACATCCCGGCCAGCTGGGGCCACTGCCACAGGTGCAGGTCCCCTGGCTGACCGCTGCGCGCCGGGAACACCAGCCGGACCAGAAAGGTGGCCACCGCGATGATCACCACCGCGACCGGCAACCAGTGGTCTCGCCACACCGGCAACCGGTGCCCGTAGCGCGCCCACGCCGCGTACCCGAGCGAGAACAGCAGCAGGACCTCGGCGAACCACATCGATCCGCTGTCGAGTGCCGGGTCGCGCTGGGTGAGCACCCACCAGTACCCCACGTCGTGGCCCGCCGAGCGGTAGGCCAGCAGCATGCTCGCTGGCCACAGCACGACGGCGGAGAGAACGAACGGCACACCCAGTCTCAGCGTCCGGTCGCGGGCGAAGCGCCGCGGCCCGCGCCGGTGCAGCGATCCGGGAGTGAACAGACCTGCCAGGAAGAAGAACGTTCCCATGAAGAAGAATCCGGACGGGCCCAGCGCCGCCATCAGGGCCAGCTCGACCTGCGGGGTCAGCGTGGTCTCCCGGACCTCGTCGTAGGGCCAGCCGCCGACGGCGGAGTAGCCCAGCAGCGCGTGACCGCCGATGACCCACGCGACGAGCACCGTCTTCAGGTCATCCACAGCAGGTTGACGCGTGCGGGGCTCGTCTGAGGTCGCTCGGTCGATCGTGCTCACGCTGTCGAGTGTTGGCGGTCGTGCGCACGGGTTGCAGTGCCGCTGGGCCGTACGCGACCGGGTAGGAAGCCTCACGGACCGGGACCGGCACCAGTCATCTCCGGTGGTGACCTTTGCCCCTGAAAGATCATCGTCGTGCGGGTCAGCAGGGCGGGTACGCGACCTGCCGCCGAGGTGGAGCTCTCGCCCTGCTGAGAAACGCCTGCGGCACCCTGACTCACCGCTGCGTCACCGTGAGGCCGACCCGAGACGGTGCCGTGCCTACGTCGTGAACAGCACCGGGCTCGCCGCCGCACCAAGCCCTGTCCTGGATCACGAACGCGCCGTCACCATCGCCGGTGAGGCCCCGGAATCAGGCGAACGGGTCTACGACCTGATCCTGCGCAACGGATGGCTCGCCCAGCAGGAACTGGACGAGCTGCTGCGGCCCGGGAACATGATCCAGCCCGACCAGCCGATGTCGGCTCTCGTCAGTCACCGCCGCACGGACGCGTGAGCGCCGTCAAAGCCATCCGTGTCCTGTCCGCGGTGTCGGGCCTTGCGCCACCACTCGGCTGTTCCGACGCCGGCGGCGACAGTCCCGATGACGGCCGCGGTGACTGCCGGGTCGTAGTGCGACCCGTTGTTCGGGAAGAGCGTGTAACTGACGTTGCTCATGGCGTGGAACACCACCGCGCCGAACACGCTGCCGGTGCGCGCGTACAACCAGACCATGATCACCCGCAGCGCGATGATGGACAGGCTGTGCCAGGCGATCCAGCGGACTGAGCGATGGGCCTGGACGAGCGGAACGACGTGCCACGCCGCCCACACCAGCCCGAGCAGCAGGCCTGCGGTCAACACGTTGTGGCGGCGCAGCAGTGGATCGGTGGCGTAAGCGGTCCACCCTCCCTCCTCACCTACCGCCGCGACGAAGAACAGGACGAACAGCAACGGTGCCGCGAGCAGCGGAACCGTTGCCTGGGGCAGCGGGCGCCCGATCAGGCGCATCACCCAGTAGCTGACGAACAGAATCGTCGGCATCAGCAGCACGATCGGCGCGTACCAGCCCTTAGGCCGCAGCTCGTGGTGATCGAACACGCGCCGCCAGAGCCCCCGGATGCCGCCTGCTTCACGGCCGCGAGCGATGAGGAGCATGGCGGCGACGATCGGGCACACGGCCGCCAGTGCGCTGATGGGCAGGCGCATCGGTGCCCACGCCGGAGCGTCGCCGATGATCGCGCCCGCCAGCCAGATCGGAACGGAGAGGGCGAACGTCCACGCGAAGAACTTCAGCGGCGACCTGACCGACGGCACCTTCACGACCAGTCGCCGATCCGACGGCCGATCAGCACTTCCGGCACGATGTAGACGTAGACCGCCTCGCCTCCGTGAGCCGGAAGACCACATTCCTCGACAGCGGCGATCTGGCCGGGTTCGAGGAGCCCGAGCTCGCCGTGAACGGAGACCGATCGCGTGGCCGTGCCACTGTCGGTCAGATCGTCGACCTGGAACGCCCCCACGGTGCAGCCGTAGCGGACGACTCCGGCCGCGGTCACCGGATCGAGACTGAAGACGATCAATCCTCGATGCAGCACGAACGGCACGGGCTGCGCCAGCGGCATCGCGTTGCGGGTGTAGAGCACACGGCCGACATGCGCGGTCTTGAGCATCTCCCAGCACTCGGCCTGCGAAAGCTCGACCCCGTTCTTCGTCAACATCGCTGCCCCCTAACGAAGTTCAATGGGCACAAGGCAAGCATGGCTCTCGTCGCAGCCCGGCGACGGAGCACAAGGCCCCCATCTCACCGGGCTGATCGTCGGCGGCTGAGCACAACGGTCCGGTCAGGACAGGTCCACAGTCCCTGGTCGGAGATCAGTCCTGACTGGATCGTGGAACACGTGACCGTTCACGTTCCCGAGCAACACCGGTGGGAATCGCCACCACAGCCGATGATCCACCTGCACCTGGGCAGGGGAGCGGCTGCCGCCTGGTTCTCCCCGCTGTTGCGCCGGATGCGCGTGCTCGCGGCCGCCGAGTTCCCGGCCGCGGACACCGTCGATCTGACGATCAGCCGCATGCCGCATCCGGCGATGCCCGACGCGGTGCTCGCGGACGTGACCGCCCTCATGCCGGATGGCGTCCACCGGGTGCGTGGTGTTGGACGCACGCCACAGGCCGCGGTCGATCGGGTGCAAGTGCACCTGGCCGCACGTGAGTGACGACGCGACCGTTGTTCCGTCTACCGCGTCCGTCCGGGCCATGTGCGGTCGGCACGGTCACGCACCACTGGGTGGACACCAACCGGCCTGACGTCTTCACCGCCGATCCCGATGACCGCCGTGAACTGGTCGTGCAGATCTGGTACCCGGCAACACGTCCCGCATCGGCCACGCCGGCTCCGTACGTTCCCGACGCCGCCGTTCTAGCGCCGCTGGCGAAGCTGCTGGGGCTGCCGAGTTTCGTCTTGCGGTGCCTCAAGCACGTCTCCACGAACGCCGTCGCGTCCGCGCCGGCGGCGTGCGATGAGCCGAGCTTCCCGGTGCTGATCTTCTCGCCCGGCCGGAGCGGCTATCGGCAGCACAACACCTGGCAGGTCGAAGAACTGGTGTCGCGCGGCTACGTCGTCGCGGCCATCGACCACCCGCACGCGGCAGCCGGTGTGCGGTTCCCGGACGGACGGCTGGTGACGATCGACTCCCGCATGGTGGACAACGACTTCGTCGAGACCGTGGTCCCGTTCCTCGCCCAGGACGCGGTCTTCGCGCTCGACCGGCTGACCGCGCTGAACCACGCCGACCCCACCGGCATCCTCACCGGACGGCTGGATCTGTCCCGCGTGGGCATCTTCGGACTGTCGCTCGGCGGCGCGGTCGCCGCCGAAGCCTGCAGGCAGGAATCCCGTTTCCGCGCCTGCCTTCCGATGGACGTCTGGATGCCGTCCAGCGTGGTCCGATCGGGCTTGTCCCAGCCCACGATGTGGATCACCCGAGATGCCGGGACGATGCAGCGCGAGGGCTGGTCGCAGGCGGACATCGATCGGACGATCACCACCATCCGGGCCGTGTTCGACACCATGCCCGGCGACGCGTACCTGGTGCAGGTGCCCGGCATGTACCACCAGGACTTCTCCGACGCGCCACTGCTGTCCCCGCTCACCCGCTGGCTCGGCCTCACGGGGCCGATCGACAAGCACAGGGCGCACGACATCGTGACCGCCTGCTCGCTGGCGTTCTTCAACCGACACCTCAAGGACCGGCGGGCCGCGTTCGACGGCCTGGCCGAGCGCTGTCCCGAAGTGCTCCTCGAAACCGCCTGACGGCGCCGCAGGCCTTCAGCCTTCGACCAGCCCCGTCGCGAGCAGCACCACTCCGGCCGAACCGATCAATGCCGTGATGGAGGCGGCTCTGGCCGCGCGCGGTCGTTGCTTGGCCTGAGCGACACCGTGTACGGCCGTGGCCGCCATGACCACGACGAACAACAGCAGCTTCGTCGCGAGGACCCTGCCGTAGCCGGGGTGCAGGAGCGAGGCCCAGGTGACGCCGTGGCGGTCGGCGAGCAGGATGCCCGTGGTGATCTGGACGGGCAGGAACACCATCGCGGTGATGACCGCGAACCGCTTGCCCACCGCCCGCAGCACGTCGGCTCGGTCGGTCGGCGTGAGCGCCCGGCGCGCGGGTGGCAGGACGACGAGGGTGATGGTCAGCTGCCCACCCACCCAGATGATGGCGCCGAGCACGTGGAGGAACCGGACGACGGTCCAGATGTCGATCACTGGTGCTCCGTGACGGTGAAGAGGCCGTGGGCGCCGTTCTCGGCGTGGCGCATGTCGTGGTCGACGAAGGGATAACGGCCGGGTTCGGGGAAGGTGAGCTCGACGAACCCGCCCTGGGCCGGTGCCAGGTCCAGCACCTGGGCGCCCCCGGCGGCGTCCGACGGTCGGAGCAGCCAGGCCCCTTCCCGGTAGACGGTGTCGAACTGGGCGCCGACGACGTGGAACGCCGTGGTGTCACCGGGACCGGCGTTGACCACCCAGATCCGGACGCGCTCGCCGGTGCGGCCGATGAGCGGGGCGTGGTCGTACTGGGCGGCCATGCCGTTGAACATCCAGCAGTCGGGCTGACCGGCGCGGATCTTGCCGGCCTGGGCGTCGCTGCCCGGTGCGCCGAGGAACAGCTGGGAGCTCACGAGGAGGTATTCGCGATCCGTTGCAGGCAGGCCGGGCGGGTCGATGATCACCGCGCCGTACATGCCGTTGGCGATGTGCTGGGACATCGGCATCGTGCTGCAGTGGTAGAGCCACGCCCCGGCACGGTTCGCGGTGAACCGGTAGACCAGACGCTCACCGGGGGAGAGGGTGCGCATCGGTCCGTCCGGGGCGAGGGCTCCGGCGTGGAAGTCGATGCCGTGGCCCATCGTGGTGTCGTTGATCAGGGTGATCTCGAACTGGTCGCCGACGCGCCCGCGCAGCGCGGGACCGGGTGCGGTTTCGGCGAAGGTCCAGCGTCGTTCCCGTCGTCCTGGGGCGACCTCCACGTCCTGTTCGGTGGCCCGCAGCTCGACGCGATGCGTTGTGCCGGTTGCCGGAGCCAGCGCGGCGTCCCGTGGCTTCCATCCGGGCGAGGGACTGGCGGCGAGGTCGAGCGCCGGCGCGGCGTCGCGACTGTCCTGTTCGGACGGTTCGTGTCGGTGGCCGCCGTCGACCCGGATGGTCATGGTCATGCCCGCGGCGCGGTGTCCGGCCACTGTGCACCAGGCACGCCGGTCACCACGAACCTGTCCGACGTCCAGCAGGGCGGTCTCACCCCGTGCGAGCCGTGGCGTGCTCTCTCCGCTGTCCAGGCGCAGATCGTGCGGCATCGCCTCCTGGTTGGTCACGCGCAACACCAGGCGCGTGCCGGCCGGAACGGTCACCGTGTCCGGTCGCGCCCGCATCCCGCTCAGCGTCACGTCAACGGTGCGCGCCCCGTCCGGGACGGCGGACGTGGTGCTGTGTCCGCTGGTGGCCAGCGCGACTGCGACCACGACAACAGCCAGCCCCGCCAGCACGCCGGTGGTGGTACCGCGGGGTTGCACCTGGCCGGGTTCTGACGTGAGCGCACGGTTCCGCGCCGCCGGGACCGCCACCCGCAGGGCCAGGACGACGAACGTCGCGACGCTGACGGCCGCGAGGGCCCAGCCGATCTGTTTCACAGAGGCCGGCCAGCCGAAGGCGACCAGTGGGACCGCGATGTTGGTCGCGAGGACCCTCGACTGCCAGCCGCGGGCGAGGACGTCCGCGCTGGCCTTGTGTTCCGCAGGGCCACGACCCAGCACGACCGGCAGCAACCAGGTCAACGCGCCCACGAGCACCTGAGCGGTGAAGCCCACCGCCAGGACCGGCAAGACGGTGCCGATCACCTCGGGCAGGCCCTCCACCGTCCCGGCGAGCAGCAAGCGGACGGCGTCGAGCAGCACGGCGATGCCGAGCCATCCCGTGCCGGCCGCGAGCATCCACGCCGCAGCCCCGCGCGGGCGGCTCCACAGTGGAGTGATGGCGACGGCGATTCCCGTTGCGTAGCCAAGCAAACCGACTGCGGCCACCCACACGTTCGCGGCGAGCACGCCGCCGGTGGCGAGTGCCAGCCCTCCTGTCAGCACCGGCAGAGCACGCCGGGCGGCCGTGATGGTGCCTTGCTGGATCCGCGAGCCCGTCGTGGTCGGCCACAGTGTGAACAGCGTGCCCAGCACCGACAATCCGATCCAGCCCAGCAACGTGAGGTGCACGTGCGCGGCCCACAGCCGGGCGTACCAGTGGGCGGCGCCGACCGCCAGACCGGCGCCCGACACCGCGCCCGCGACCAGGGCGGCGCTCGCGGTGCCGTAGAAGCCGGTCAGGTAGCCGAAACGTCCTGGCAGCGCGACCTTCTTCAGCCGTAGCAGGTGGACGGTGTGCACGGCCGCGATCACGGCCACCGCCGTTCCGCCGATGCCGGCGAGGACCGCCACGTCGGTCGTGACTCCCACGAGCGCGATGAGGATGAACAGATTCAGTGCTGTCAGTCCCAACGCGAGCCTGCGCGGCGGCGGCCCCGGGACTCGGCACAGCGTCACGACGAAGTGTTCAGACCAGATCACGATCGCGTTGGTGACCGCTCCGAGCAGCAGGGCGTGCAGCGCCACCCAGACCGGTACTCGGAACGCGTCGTGCAGCGCCAGCAGCATTACGGCCAGTGCCAGCCAGCCGAGCACCACGACGTTCGCCCACACGAACACCCGCCCGCGCACCACGTGTCCACGCGCGGGCGTGCTGATTTCCTTCACGCCGTCAAGGGAACTCACTGATCATCGCGTCGAGTAGGGACGTTGGTCCTGTCCGACAGCGGGCCCTCGCCCCTGAAGAGATGACCCCGAGTGGCTGACGCTGAATGCGAGCCCTCCGGACCGGTGGGCCGACACGACCACGCAGATGACGAGCTGAGAAGCCGATGACTTCACACCGGATCGCCGACAGGACAGTCGCACCCGAACGGCAGACACCGCCGCCGCCCTCCTCCGGGCAACGGGCGTTGATGCTGAGCCTGGCCACGGCCGGGTTCGCGATCAACTTCTGGGCGTGGGCGCTGCTGAGCCCGCTCGGTCCGCGGTTCAAGGACTCGCTGGGGCTGAGCGCGTTCCAACAGGCTCTGCTGGTCGCCGTCCCGGTGGTGGTCGGCTCGGTCGGGCGGATCCCGGTGGGGGCGCTCACCGACCGGTTCGGCGGCCGGACGATGTTCCCGGCGATCTCGCTGATCACGATCGTGCCGGTGCTGTTCCTCGGGCTGGCCGGGCACTCCTCGCTCGCCGCGCTCCTGATCGGCGGGTTCTTCCTGGGACTGGGCGGCACGGCGTTCGCCGTCGGGGTGCCCTTCGTCAACGCCTGGTTCCCGCCCGAGCGGCGCGGGCTGGCGATCGGGATCTTCGGCGCGGGCATGGGCGGCACCGCGATCAGTGCGCTGACCACCGTTCGCCTGGTCGGCTCCGGCGGGGTGGCGACGCCGTTCATCGTGACAGCGGTGGTGCTGGCGGTCTACGCGGTTCTTGCGGCGCTGTTGTTGCGCGACGCTCCAGGACGGACGGTGCCCACCGAGTCGGTCACGCGCCGCCTGCTGGACACCGCTCGACTGCCGGTGACCTGGCAGGCATCGTTGCTGTACGCGGTGGCGTTCGGCGGGTACGTGGCGTTCTCGGTGTACCTGCCCGCCTACTTGAAGACCGCTTACGGACTGACCCAGGCCGACGCGGCGAACCGAATGGCCGGATTCGTGCTGCTCGCGGTGCTGATGCGTCCGGTCGGCGGCTGGCTGTCCGACCGGATCGGCCCGGTGCGGGTGCTGGCAGCGGCGCTGGGCGTCGTGACCGCCGGAGCCGCGGTGCAGGCGTTCACGCCGTCGTTGATGCCACTGGGCACGATCGCGTTCCTGTCGATGGCGGCCGCGCTCGGCGCGGGCAGCGGCGCGGTGTTCGCGCTCGTCGCGCTGCTGGCGCCGGGGACCAAGGTCGGCTCGGTGACCGGCGTGGTCGGTGCCGCGGGCGGTCTGGGCGGGTTCGTCCCGCCGCTGGTGATGGGCGCCCTCTACGGTGCGTTCGACTCCTATGCGCTCGGGCTGGCGGCGCTGGCCGTGGTCGCCGCGGGCACGCTGGCCTTCACCGTCACCGTCGTGCAGCGCTCGCTGCACGACGCGGAACCCGGATGGGAGCCTGTGCGGTGACCGACCACCCGACTGTGTCCTCGCTCGACGCCCTCGGCCCGGAGTTGCTCGCCCAGGCTCGCGAGCACGGGTCCCGTCGTGCGACGCGGACGCTGGTGTCCGGCTCCTCGCAACGCGTCACGCTCATCGCGCTGGCCGAGGGAGCTGAACTCGCCGAGCACGACTCGCCGCCCGCCGCGACTCTCCACGTGATCACAGGAACGGTCCGGCTGCACACCCCCGACGACGAGTGGGTCCTGGAAAGCGGCCGGCTCGCGGTCATTCCGCCGCAGCGCCACGGGTTGACCGCACTCGCGGACGCGGTCGTCCTGCTCACCGTTGCACTTCGTTGAGCTGCGATCAGGCGGAGGTGCCGACCGGGGAGTGCAGGCGTCGTCCGGTGACTTTCTCTGTCTGGATGCGGACGAAGTGGTCACGCCGTCCGTCCACCCACGGCTGCAGCCAGGTGCCGGCGATGTCCGTGAGCTCGGTGACGTCGGTGATCAGGCTCGCGTGACCGACCACCGTCACGCTCCACCCGGTGCGCAAGTCCGGGTCCAGCTCGTCGGCCTCGAGGGCGACCACGGAGTTCCCGGTCGCAGCGGCGAGTTTGGCCCCGCCGGCCACCCGGATGACCACCTGCCCCCGGTGCATCCGGAAGTTGACAGGTTGCACCGCCGGCAGCGCGTCCTCGGTGAAGACAAGTCGTCCCACCCGCACGGTCTGCAGCAACGCCAGACACACATCGAGCTCCAGGACCTCGAGCTGTTGCCGATCTGACACGACGACTCCCAGGGACGAGACAACGGTTCCAGCATCGAGGATGAGCGTCAGTGCCGCAGCACGCGCAGTGCCAGAGGTCCCGTGGCGCGGGAGCCGCTCGGCACCACCCGTCCCGCGCGACCATCATGGACACTGTCCACCAGATCGTCGCGGAGGAGGCGAGCGTGACCGAGCACGGCAGGAAATCTGATCCGCCCTCCAGCCCTGCCGACCCGCTCAGGCTTCCCGGCACCGCCCGCACCGAACGGCTGTGGGCGCTCCTGCGGGCAGGCCATCTGGTGGCCTCCCACGTCGAGCTGCCCGTGGTGCTGCGCCACATCGTCGATGCGGCGAAAGACCTCGTCGACGCCCGGTATGCCGCGCTGGGAGTGCTCGGGCCGGACAAGGTCGTGCAGGAGTTCGTGCACAGCGGTGTCGACGACGAAATCGCACTCGAGATCGGGCACCCGCCGCACGGCGAGGGCATTCTCGGTCTGCTGATCACCGAGCCACGTCCGATCCGGCTGGCCGATCTCACCTCGCACCCCGCCTCCGCCGGTTTCCCACCCGGCCATCCACCGATGCGGTCCTTCCTCGGCGTTCCGATCGTCATCCGCGGCCAGGCCTTCGGAAACCTCTACCTGACCGAGAAACAGGGCGGCCACGACTTCAGCGCCGAGGACGAGGCACTGGTCGAGTCGCTCGCCGGGTTCGCCGCCGTCGCCGTCGACAACGCGCGGCTCTACACCGAGGCCCAGCGCCGTGCCGCGTGGCAGCACGCCAGCGTCGAGATCACCGCCGCGCTGCTGGCCGGAACCAACACCGACGACGTGCTGCACCTGATCGCCGACCACGCGCGCACCGTCGCCGACGCCGACATCGCCGCCGTCATCGTGCCCACCCACGACCCCGCTGTGCTGAGCATCCGCGCAGCCGCCGGACAGAACGCGGGCGAACTCCTCGGACAGGAGATGCCCGCGGCGGAATCGCTGTCCGGACTGACCATGTCCAACGCACAACCGCTGCTCAGCGACAACATCGCCGCAGACGCACGCCGTCACGTCCCGGGCGCACCCTGGTCCGCCCACCTCGGCGCGGGAATGACCGCCCCGCTCGTGGCACCCGGCGAAACCCCGACCGGTGTGCTGGTCGTCGCCAACAGCCCCGGCCGCCGCGGCTTCGACCACCGCGACCTCGACCTGCTCGCCTCGTTCGCCTCCCAGGCAGCGCTGGCCCAGCGCCTCGCCCTGCACCGCGCCGACGCCGAGACGCTGCAGTTGCTGGAAGATCGCGACCGCATTGGCCGCGACCTGCACGACCACGTGATCCAGGAGGTCTTCGCGGCCGGCCTGTCCCTGCACAGCATCGCCACCACCGCGACCACCGACCAACGACGGCGACTCGTGACCGTCGTGCGCAAGCTGGACCAGGTGGTCGGCGACATCCGGACGACGATCTTCAACCTGCAGACACCACTGACAGCCGACGAGCCACCGAGTCTGCGCCGCCAGCTCACCGCCGTCATCCACGACGCCACCGAGCCCCTCGGCTTCACCCCGGCCCTGCGGTTCGACGGCCCGCTGGACACCCTTGTGCCCGGCGACATCGCCGCGGACCTTATCGCGGTCGTCCGCGAAGCCTTGTCCAACACCGCACGCCACGCCCGTGCCAACACTGCGACGGTCGACGTCACCGCGACTCCCGACGCGGTCACCGCTCGGATCGAAGACGACGGCTGCGGCATCGGCGGCACCACTCGCCGCAGCGGCCTGGCGAATCTCCGCACTCGCGCCGAAAAACACGCCGGAACGCTCACCATCGACAGCGCACCGGATCACGGCACCGCCCTCGTCTGGAGTGTGCCGCTCTTGCCCTGAACCGGCGATCGAGCAGCTGCGGTCAACCGGCGCTCGCGAAAGCCTCCGCCAGCCATCCGAGAACCTGATCGTCCAGCTCGCTGGCGTCGTGCAGCTCGATGTGGTGCATCCACACGCCCGCCGAAGGATGGACGACCTCCTTGAAGCGGTCGGACCTCACTTCGCGGGGCAAGGCGATGCTGAGCACCGCCGGCACGGCACTGTTGACGTACTGGCCCGGACGCCACACGTAGGCGAAGCCTCGGCGACGGCGGAAGGCGACCTGGCTCTTCGTCGTCTTCGTGGTCGCTTCGCCGATCGCGCAGACGGCCCTCTGGATCGCGCGACAGAGGGCAAGCCCCTCGGGGAATCCGTCGAAGAGATCCTCAGGGCTTCGTTCGGCGTCGTTGCGCATCTGCCGAGCGTAGTTCAGCGCGTGCGGTTCGGGCGTCCCTAAAGCTCCACTTCGGACGGTCGGCTGAACCGGAAATCAGTGCTGTGTCAGCGGAACCACCGCGACGGGGCAACAAGCGTGGTGGATCAGCGCCTGGCTGGTGGATCCGAGCAGCAGGCCGCGGAAACCGCCGCGTCCTCGTGTGCCGACCACGATCAGCTGTGCGTTCGCGGACTGCTGGACCAGGGTGTGCGCCGGCCGGTCGCGGGTGAGCACTCGGTGCACGGGCACATGGGGATACGCCGCCGCACAGGTGGCCAGGTGTTCGGTCAGCAACCGCTGTTCCGCGGCCTCGATCGACGCGAGATTGGTCGCGGTCAGTCCGCGCTGCCACGCCGTTTCGGCGGTGACGTCCCACCACGTGTGCACGGCGTGCAAGGCGACTCCGCGCAGCGCGGCGGCCTCGAAGGCGAACGCCAGGGCGGCATCGCCGGCGGGCGATCCGTCCAGACCGACCACGACAGGTGCGTCGCGCTCAGCAACCGCTTCGGAAGACGGCTCCCGAATGACGACGGTCGGGCAATGCGCATGGGTCGTCACACCAACCGCGACAGAGCCCACGAGCAGACCGGTGAACCCGCCCAGACCGCGCGAACCCAGCACCACCAGCTGGGCCGACGCGGATCGCCCCACGAGTTGCTCGGCCGCACCGCCGGTGGTCAGTTCCGTGGTCACCTCGATCTGAGGCGCTGTCTCCGCGGCCACGGTGGTGGCCTCGACGAGCACCACCCGGCCGTGGTCGAACACCGCTTCCGCACAGGCCTCGGACGATCCAGCCAGGTGTGGCGCGTGGACCGGGACCAGCAGGCAGGAGTGCAGGATCACGAGCCCCGTCTTGCGCCTCCGCTTCCCCGGCGGCCCATCGCACCGCGTGTGACGCCGATGCCGATCCGTCGACGCCGACGACCACCGGCCTGGTCGAGTCCGTCATCAATTCCTCCGGTCGGGTGCGTTCAGCAGTTCGCGGGTCCATGCCTCACTCGGGTTTCGTTGCTCCCACGCCGTCTTCCGGATCGATCGCGAAACAGGGCATGGGGTCCCCACGGGGCCGGGCTGAGGTCACGCCGCAATCGGCCCCTCAGACACTGTGATCGGGTACCCGGGCCGCGAGGTGGTACGCCTGCTAGTCGCGCCGCTCGGGCCCGAGTACGAGGACGCGCACCAGCACGACGAGCTGCACCACCAGGGCGATGGACACCACGACGATGATCGAGATGAGGGTCAGGCGAGTGATTGCGGCCCAGTCCGTGGCCGAACCGGCGAAGCTGAACGGGAACACCTGAAGCACTCTGAACACCGCAGCCAACCCGGCGGCCGTGCTGACCACGTCGCCCACTGCGGCCAACGACCGTCGAGGGCGAGCCAGACAGAGCAGGTTGACGACGAGCGCGACGGCAAGCGCGACGTCCACCGCCACGACCACGTCGGCCGCCGCGGCGGTGAGCACCGGTATCGCCTGCCAGCCCGGTGACACGTTGATCAGAACCAGCAAGGTCACGTCGAGCAACGCCGCAACCAGGTAGCTGCTTCGACGTGCCGTTCTGCGGGACCTCCGTGCCGTGTCGGTCACGACGACCTCCAGTCGTGTTGCTGCTCGTCGTCAGGTGCTCTCGCACCCCTGTTCGGGAAGGTGATCGGTTGCTCCTCAACGATGCGGACACCACCCACTGCGAACCAGGGACCGCGGACCCGAGGTGACTGGCCCGTTCGGCTTCACGAGCTGTGAGCACTAATCTCCCGCTTGCGGTAAACGGGTGATCCTCCGATCGCCTGATCGGCTGGTGTTCCACCTGAGCCGAGGCCCGATCTCTGGTTGGCTGGTTGCCTGGCGGGCAACGTGAGCGCTTGTTCGGGCCTCCCGTGCTCGGATGCCGTTCTCCCCGGTCGGTGAGGGAGCAACCATGGGCGAGCAGGACCACGGCCACGAACTCCAGATAGCCGTCTGGCTGTCGTGGTGCCACGGTGTGCACGTGATCGGTGTGTCCGGCGAAGTCGGCCAGGACACCATTGAGCCTTTGCGTTCGGCGCTGAGCGATGACGTGGCGGTCGAGGTGGGCGGAACGGTCGTCGATCTGCGCGGCGTGACGTTCTTCGGTTCCGGCGGCGTCAACCTCCTCGCTCATGCTCACCAGCAGGCGACGTGCCGTGGCGGGGCCGTGGCCGTGGTGGCCGCTCAACGCGCGGTGCTCCGGCCACTGACCGTCACCGGGCTCCGCCAGGTGATCGGATGCCATTCCTCGCTGGGGGACGCCGTCGCCGCGGTTCGGCGAATCGCCGGCTGAGACCAGGAGGTCAGCGCACCTGGATGCCGTACTGGGGCGAACTGACCGCGTACCCGGTCCACCAGTTCACGGCTCAGCGTGGGCACCTGCTGAAGCGGAGCGGGATCCTGAGTGCGGCGTACTTCGGCGCGCCGAGCGCCTTCATCGAGATGCCGCTTCCCGGACTTGTCGGTGCGTTGGGCGTGTCGCAGAGCCCGTCGTCCCCAGCGCTGGGGACCTTCGAATCTCCTGCGCTCCAGCGCGGCCGGCCTAGCGTCGATGTGGGTGATACGTGAAGGCGGCAGACGGCATGAAGGCAGGACAGATCGGCCAACCGGGCCGAGCCTGGCTGGTGTCTGTGGTCGTCGCGGTGCTGATGACCGTCTCGTCGGTGGTGGGGCTGTGTGAGCAGAGCCTCTATCAGGACCCGCTCGAGGTGGTCGCGGAGCTGCGTGCCTACGACCTGGTCACGCTGGTGCTGGCGGTGCCGTTGCTGGTGGGCTCGCTGGTGATGTCGCGACGTGGATCCGTTGGCGCGCAACTGACCTGGCTCGGCGTGCTGATGTACGCGATCTACAACTACGCCATCTACGTCTTCGGATCCGCGTTCAACGACATGTTGCTCGTGCACACGGCGGTCCTGCCCCTGTCCGTTGCGGCTGTGGTGCTCCTGCTGCTGAACGTGGACGCCGCCGCTGTGCGCGGGAGATTCAGGCCGGGGACACGGACGCCGCAAAACCTACGGGCAGCGTCCGCTTGACCTCCCGATGTCTACCGTTGCCGCGGCGGGATCTCCGCCACCGGTTCTTGCTGGAGGACAACGACGAAAGCACCGTCCGCGCCGATGGTCGTAGGCGTCGACAACTCCACCTCGGCACTGTCGGCCGTGGCGTGGGCCGCGCAGAAATGCGCCCGGCACAAGGTGCCGCTGCGGCTCGTGCACGCCTACCTGCTACCGGACCGCGGCTAGCCCGAGGTCGTTCTACCGGTCAGCGAGATCCGTCAGGCGATCGAGCAGTTCGGCGCGACAAGCCGGCAAGCCACCGCAACGGCGTGGGCGGCGCCAGGGGTCGAGGTGATGACTGATTTCCACGTGCGCGCGGCTCGTAGTGATCGGTTCTCGGGGGTCTGCTGCACGAGTAGGTGACAGTTGTAGTCACGCAGCCTGACTGGCTGGCGTGGGCATGATTGTCTCGTATTCGATGGGGGTCAACCTGCCGAGGGCGGCTTGGCGTCTGCGGCGGTGGCAGGTGCGTTCGATCCAGGTCACGATCGCGATCCGCAGTTCCTCGCGGGTGGTCCAGGTGTGCCGGTCGAGAACATTGTTCTGCAGCAACGCGAAGAACTTTCCATCGCGGCGTTGTCACCCGCGGCGCCGACCCGGCCCATCGACCCGGTCAAGCTGTGGCGCACGAGTGCCTGGACGAATTTCCTGGATCGAAATTGGGCCGAGCCGCGGTCGCTGTGGTGGATCAACTCGCCGTCGCGGACCTCCAGCTGGCCGGATTACCCGGTGCTGCGCGACATCCGCGAGTTACGGCTGGCGTGTTTCGCCGCCCAGACCGCGACCGACGACCCCGCCAGCAACAGCAGGCCGCCTCGCGTGTCTGCGAGGCGACCTCGGTCCCTGGCCGGGCTGGACCACAGTCTCCTGACCAGGCTGCGAGCCGAAAGACCTCCCGCATCGTCACCAGGTTCACCGCCACAGGAATCACAATTCCGGAAGGTGACGGCAAGAAACGCCTGCCAATGGAGACGACACTCCATAATTCGGGGAAATTTGATGTTTGAAGCGACTGAGAACGGGTATCGACTGGCGATTGGCCGAGTCAATCACTCCTCATGGCGGTGTGGCAGGAGTTGATCTATCGCTAACTTGGGATTCGTGTCGGCCGGGGGGCCTGCACGGTCGCTTAGGGGGAAGAACAAGAATGAAGCGCAGATTGCTGCGCGGCTTCGTGCTGCGCGCGTTCAGCTGTGCCGTTATCACGGCTCTGGTGGCGAGTGGGGCATCCGCTCCCGCCGCCGCAGAACCGGCGAAGCCGACGATCGAGGTGAACCGCACGCCCGTAGGCGGCGCACCGCCGGACCGGGCGTGGCGGGCGCCGGGTGACGCCTCGGCGATGCGGACGACCTGTCTGAACTACAACCTCGGTGTGCTGCCGTGGTACCCGATGGAGCGGCACCAGATCAGCGACCGGCTGGAACTGCTGGTCAACCTGGACACGCGCAACGTCGTGCTGTCCTATCGCGAACTGACCATCAAGGGCACCGGCCTCAACATGTCCGCCGACCGGTTCTACAACGCCCAGACCGCGTACAACTGGATCCACAGCGGTACCGAGATCGGGCTGGAGGACCCGGGCTTCACCAACGCGAAGATGCGGATCCTGCACGGCCCCAACGGGTATTGCGTGGAGTTCCCGGAGAACGAGGACGGCACGTTCGCTCCCGCCAAGCACTTCCGCGCGTCGCTGACGAAGACGCCGGAGGGTGGCTACGTCGTCACGTTCAACGACTCCGGCGAGCGGTGGCTGTTCACCGGCAAGGGCTGGTTCGTGTCGCAGACCGACCGCAACGGCAACGCCAACACCAACCGCTACCGGCCGGACGGGTCCCTGGCGTCGATCACCGACTCGCAAGGCCGCGTCACCACGTTCAACCGCGATGCTCAGGGCAGGGACTCCTCGCTGACCGACCCGACCGGGTTGACATTCGGCAACTACATCTACGACGACGACCTGATCAGCGAACTCACCGACCGGGCGGGAAACAAGGTCAAGTTCGGCTACGACACCGAACGGGATCTGTTGACCTCCGTCACCGACGGCCGCGGCAACATCTGGAAACTCGAGTACGAAACGGATTCATCGCAGATCACCAAGCTCTCCGAACCGACCCGCGACGGCACCGGGGCGTCCACGACCTACGCCGATGACAGCGTCGACCGGACGAAGGTCACCGACCCGAACCTGCACAGCTCGGTGCACGAGTTCGAGTCGCCAGGGCGGCAGACGAAGGCCACCGACGCCCTCGGCCACACGCAGTCACGTACCTGGACGGCCAACAGCGACGTCAACGTCACGACCAACGGGCTGCAGCACTCCACCACCTACGACTACGACCCGCAGCAGAACCTGATCGGGACGAAACTCGCGACCGGTGCGAAGAACGTCGTCGGCTACACCGACTCGGCGCATCCCCACCTGCCGACGCAGATCACCGACGCGTCGGGCAACCAGGTGACCCGGCACTACGACGACAACGGCAACGTGACCAGCATCCGATCGACGGGCCTGAACGCGGACCTCGAAGTGCTGACCTACACCGAACGGATGGGCCTGGTCGAGTCGAAAACGGACGGCAAGCAGGCCAAGACCACCTACGAGTACGACGACCGCGGCAACCTGACAAAGGTTGTCCCGCCAGCACCGGCCAAGCCGACGACGTTCACCTACGACGCACTCTCACGCATCGACAGCATGACCGACGGCAACGGCAAGAAGATCGTCTACAGCTACGACAAGCTCGACCGCGTCACGACCATCACGCACAACGGCACCGTGTTGCAGTCCAACGCCTTCGACGCCAACGGCAACCTCACCAGGACGCAGACCGCCGACGCGACGAGGGTCTTCGAGTACGACCCGCGCAACCTGCTCGAGAAGGTCACGCGAGGCACCGAGGTCGTCTCCTACACCTACGACAAGGCGGGCAACGTCAAGACGCTGACCACCCCGACGGGTGTGGCGAAGTACGACTACGACGAGGCGAACCGCCTCAAGACGTTGCAGGACTCCTACGGCGGCACAACGACCTTCAACTACGACAACGCCGATCGGCGCACCACGACGACGTTCCCCGGTGGCGCCGTGCAGACCACCGGCTACGACAACGCCGGACGCCAGACCTCGGTGACCGTCACCCGGCCCGGTGGCGGTGAGCTGCTGAAGACCACCAACCGCTACACGAAGCCCGACGGCACCGACACCGACAGGATCCAGGTCAAGACCAGGGGCAGCAGCACCCGGTCCTTCGCCTATGACGGCGCAGGCAGGCTCAAGACCGCGCCGGGCACGACTTACGACTACGACAACGCCACGAACCTGCTCTCCGGTGAAGGCCGCACGTACACCGTCAACGCCGCCGACCAGGCCACCAAGGCAAATGACACGACCGTGGCGTTCGACGGCGCGGGCAACCACGCGTCGACGACCAACCCGGAATCGCGGTACACCTTCAGCCCCACCAACCAGGTCCTCACCGGCCACGCCGGCACGACCCAGGTGCTCGACGTCCGCTACGACACCAGCCAGCAGACCCAGCCCAGGACGATCACCGAGACCGCCGGCGGCAGCCAGGTCACACACGTCTTGACGCACACCGCCCTGGGCATCACGGAGACCGTCGACAACGGCAAGCGCTCCAGCTACACCCGCGATGCGGAGGGACTGCTCATCGGGCTGAAGGATGGCGCCGGTGCCCGGTACGGGGCGGTCACCGACCACCAGGGCAGCGTGATCGGCCTGGTCGACACCTCCGGCAACCTGGTCGCCGAGTACGACTACACCGCGTACGGGACGGTCACGGCGACCGGAACCGCGGCCGCAGTGAACCCGTTCCGATACCTGGGTGCGTACCAGTTGCAACTGGGTACCTATTTCATGGGGTACCGGGTGTACGACAGCGCGTTCGCCCGTTTCCGGTCACCGGACCCCACCGGCCAGGAACCGAACCCGTACAACTACGCCCAGGGGGACCCGATCAACAACAGCGACCCCACAGGCGCCAGCACGGGCTCGACGTGGGGCGCGGCAATCGGCGGGCTCGTCGGCGGCGTAGCCGTCGGAGCACTCGCACTGTCTTGCCCCGCGACGGCCGGAGCGGGCTGCATCGCGGCGGGCGGCGTGATGTCCGCACTCGGTGCGGGCGCCGGCGCAGGGCTTGGCTCCTCGCTGGGCGGCGGCACTCCGCAGGAAGTCCGCGACGACGGCCTGAGCGCCATGGCGATCAGCGGCTTCACCGGTGGCGCGAAGTTCGTCTCAGGATTGAAGGGACTCTTCTAATGCCCAACCGCGCGGCCAAATCCCCACGGGTGCGGTTCTGGATCATCACCTCCACGATCTACATCGCGCTCATTGTGGCCACCGTCCTGCTGCACGACCAGGTTCCGTGGATGGGTGCGGCCGTAGGAGCACTGGGCGGTTCACTGATCCTGGCCGCACTGCTGGGTTGGTGGCGCCGCCACCCATCCAATCCCGACCGAGTCGAGTAACTCTCGAACACTGTTGTGGGGTAGCTGGCAACTGGCGCGGTGAGGTCGAACAACCGGCATAGCACTGAAGGCCGTGAACAGGTCTGGGCTGATCAGGTCCAGACCTGTCTGGGCTGACGTCCTGGCAGATGACTGGCGGGCGGAACAGGGACGGTGTGAGTGAGCCCCACTGCTCACAGGTCGAGGACCAGGCGAGGCCCGCACGAACGCGAGACGCAGATGAGGATGGTGTCGCCGGCGGCCCGCTCGTCCTCGGTCAGCAGGGAGTCGCGGTGGTCGGGCCTGCCGTCGAGCACGTCGGTCTCGCAAGTACCGCATGTGCCCTCCCGGCAGGAGAAGGTCACCGCGACACCGGCCTCCTCCACGGCTTCGAGCACCGAGCGGTCCGGCGGCACGGTGAGAGTGAGCCCGGAACGGGCGAGCTCGACCTCGAACGCCTCGGCCGGACCCGCCCCGGCCGAGGCAGCCGACGCGAACCGCTCGACGCCCAGCGTGCCTGGCGGCCAGTCCGCGGACTTCTCCTGTACGGCCCGCAGCAGGGGTTCGGGACCGCAGGCGTGCACCAGCGTGTCCGGCTCGGGTGGGCCGAGGAAGGCGGCGAGGTCCAGCAGGCCGTACTCGTCCTGAGGACGGATCAGCACACGGTCCCCGTACGGTGCGAGACGGTCCAGGAACGCCATGGAGGTGCGGGTGCGGCCGCCGTACAGCAGACGCCAGTCGGCCCCTGCGGCCTCAGCGGCCTCGACCATGGGCAGGATCGGCGTGATGCCGACGCCGCCTGCGACGAACAGATGGCGTGCGGCGGGCCGCAGCGGGAAGTTGTTCCGTGGACCGCGGACCCGGACGGTGCTGCCTTCGCGCATGTGGTCGTGGACGTACGCGGAGCCGCCGCGGCCCTGCGGTTCGCGCAGCACGGCGATCTGCCAGGCCTCGCGTTCCTCTGGGCGCCCGCACAGGGAGTACTGACGGATCAGGTCGCCGTCGTCGCTGTCCAGGAGTACGTCGATGTGGGCACCCGGCGTCCAGGAGGGGAGTGCCTCGCCGTCCGAGCGGCGCAGGGTGAGGGAGACGACTCCGTCGGCTGCCGGGGCGCGGGTCGCCACGGTGAGGATCGTCTCGGCCAGGGGCGGTTGGTCGTTCATCATGCGTCACCTCCGGGGTTCAGGCCTGCGTGGGCACGTGCAGCAGCAGCGCGTCGCCCTGGCCGCCGCCCCCGCACAGGGACGCCGCCCCGGTTCCACCGCCGCGCCGCCGCAGCTCCGCCGCGAGGGTCAGCACCAGGCGGGCACCCGTCATGCCGACGGGGTGGCCGAGGGCGATGGCGCCGCCGTTGACGTTCACCTTCTCCAAGGGGATGTCCAGCTCTCGTACGGAGGCGAGGGCTATTCCTGCGAACGCCTCGTTGATCTCGAAGAGGTCCAGGTCGGCGGCTTTGAACCGGCCGTCCCTGGACAGGGCGTCGCGGACCGCGCCGGCCGGCTGGACCAGCAGGGAGGGGTCGGGGCCCGCGACCGTGCCGTAGGCGCCGATCTCGGCGAGCGGGGTCAGGCCCTCCCGCCGGGCGCGTTCGGCGCTCATCACGACGATGGCCGCGGCGCCGTCGGAGAGCTGCGAGGAGTTCCCCGCGGTGATGGCGCCCCCGCTGGAGAAGGCGGACCTCAGGTGCCCCAGGCTGTCGGCGCTGCTTCCCGGCCGCACGCCCTCGTCGGTGTCCACCACCGTCTCGCCGTGCCGTCCCGTCACCGTGAAGGGGACGATCTCGTCGGTCAACGCGCCGGACTCCTGGGCGCGGGCGGCCCGTCGGTGGGAGAGCGCGCTGTACTCGTCCTGCTCCTCACGGGTCAGGGCGAACGGCTGCTGGTACCGCTCGGTGGCCGCGCCCATGGAGACGCCGTCGAAGGCGCAGACGAGGGCGTCACGGTCGAGAGCGTCCTCGACGGCGGCCGCACCGTACTTCCAGCCGGTGCGCGCTCCGCGCAACAGGTGCGGGGCGCCCGACATGGACTCCATGCCGCCCGCGACGACCACCTCGTGGCGGCCCGACGCGATCATGAGGTCGGCCAGGGCGATGGCGTGCAGACCTGACAGACAGAGCTTGTTGACGGTGCTCGCGGGTACGGAGAACGGGACTCCGGCACGGATCGCGGCCTGCCGTGCCGGATTGGGGCCGGCCCCGGCCTGGACGACATGGCCCATGACGACGGCCTCCACCGCGGCCGGGTCCAGGTGCACGGCGTTCAGCGCCGCGCTGATGGCGTGGGCGCCGAGGTCGACGGCGGACGCGGTGCTCAGAGTGCCCATCAGTTTGCCGATGGGCGTTCTGACTCCGGCGACGATGACGGATCCGGGCATGGCCGGGACCTCCTGGGGAGTGGGGCGGGTCGGGCCGGGGGTCAGGCGATCGCGTCGACGGCACGCTCGGCGATCAGGTGGGCCGTCTCGTTCACCGAGTGCAGAACGATCCGGCCGCCCGGCAGCCGCCGGACCCGGCAGACCGAGGTGTAGCCGGGGTGGAACCAGAACATCGTGGGCAGGCCGAGCACGGTCGCCAGACAGGTGTTCGTGATGCCGCCGTGGCACACGGCCGCGACTTGCCCGCCGGAGTGGGTGTCGAGGATGGTGTTCATGGCCCGTACGGCACGCGCGCGGAAGGCGTCCCAGTCCAGATCGGGCACGAAGTCCTCGTACCGTCCCTCTGCGAGCGCCGCCGCTTTGGGATCGTCCGCGTTGATCTGCTCAGGTGGCGTGTAGGGGTGTGAGACGTCCGTGTCCCACTCGCGCAGGTCGTCCAGCACCGTCGCGGTCATGTCGGTGAGTCGTTCCAGGGGCGCCACCGTCTCGCGGGCACGCCGGAACGGGCTGGTGTACAGGGCGTCGATGTCCTCGTGCACCAGCCAGGCGGCGAGGCGCTCGGCCTGCGCGGTGCCCTCCGGCGACAGCCCTGGGTCGTACACGCCCGCCAGCGGGAGGCCGTGCCGGATGAGCAGGAGTTCGGTCATGGATGATCCTTCGTACGAGGGGTCGGCGGTCCTCGGCCTGGCTCAGCCCGCGATGGTCCGCTCGGAGCGCCAGTAGGGCCGGCGCATCGCGCGTTTGTCGAGCTTGCCCATCGCGTTGCGCAGGAGCTCAGGAACGAACTCGTAAGTCTTCGGGCACTTGTAGGCGGCCAGCCGGTCGCGGCAGAACCGGTCCAGTTCCTCGGCCAGCGTCCCATCCACGGCTGCCACGACCAGCGCCCGCAGCGACTCGCCGAAGTCCGGATCGGGCACGCCGATGACCGCTACCTCGGCGACCGCCGGGTGCTGCCGCAGCACCGCCTCGCTCTCCGCCGGGTACAGGTTGACGCCGCCGGAGACCACGACGTCCGCGGCTCGGTCGGTGATGAAGATGTAGCCGTTCGCGTCGACGTAGCCGATGTCGCCGAGGGTGAAGACGCCGGGAGAGAGATAGGCGGCCTTCGTCTTGTCCGGATCCGCGTGGTAGCGAACGCCCCGGTCCTCGGGCGCGCGGAAGGCGAGCAGTCCCCGTTCGCCGGGCGGCAGAGGTCGGCCGTCGTCATCGGTCACCAGGACCTCGAACGGGGGTTGGGCGCGCCCCACCGAGCCGGGGTGTTCGAGCCACTCCGTGCTGCTGATGCGGGCCACGGTGCCCGCCTCGCTGGCGCCGTAAGACTCGGTCAGCACCGGTCCGAACCACTCGATCATGGCCCGCTTCACGTCCGGCGGGCACGCGGATCCCGTGTGGGACACCTGGGCGAGGCTGGAGACGTCGTACCGCGTGCGCACCTCTTCCGGCAGGGCGAGCAGTCGTTGGAAGTGGGTGGGCACCATGACGGTGGAGGTGACCCGCCACTTCGCGACGCGGCTCAGGAACGTCGCCGGGTCGTATCTGCCGAGGACGATCACCTGCTGACCGGCCACAAGGTGCCGCAGCGACGTCAGCGGCGCGTTGTGCTGCAGCGGGCCGCACACCAGGTGCGGTCCCGGCGGGAATCCGGACCGGGCGGCCATCGCGGTCAGATACGCGGCGCTGTCGGCGACCGGGCCTGTCACCCAGCGAACCTCGGTGCCGCGTGCCCGGCCCGTGGTTCCCGAGGTGTAGACGAGGGGCGGCCGGGCGGGCCGGTCCGCGGGGACCGGGCGGCCGGCGGGCGTGGCCGCCAGCCAGAGGTCCCAGTCGAAGGCGTGCCCGATCGGCGGAGCGCCGTGCATCACCAGCGGCAGGCCCAGTTCCCTGGCCGCGTCCAGGGCGGCACCCGCCCCGGCGGGGCCGGCGATGATCCCGGTCGCCCCCGCGTCGATGATCTGGTCCACGAGCTCGCCCGGCGTCAGATGCCGGGACGCGGCAACGGTCCCCACACCGGCGCGCAGTCCGGCCAGATGGGTCACCACCGTCGGAATGGCGTTGTCGCCCAGCACTACGACCCGGTCGTGAGGGCCGGGGGCGATCTCCAGCAGCCGTGCCGCCGCCCGTGTCACCTGGCCGGCGAGGCCGGACCAGGACAGCACTTCCCAGTCGTCCACCAGGGCGGGTTCGGCTGGGGTCTCCTGGGCGCGACGGTCGAGTGGCAGCAGCGACATGGCTCCTCCGGCGGCTCTCGGCTCTCTCCCGGGTTCAGGGGAGGGTCGATGCGAGGACTGTAGCGTTTATCAAGAAAGTGCGGAACACTCTGCGCCAAGCAGAACGCATCCGTGCGTGTTCAAGCGGATGGCTCGGGATTCCTTCTGGCCACTGTTACTGCAACTGTCGTCTGGTAAGTGTCGTCCGAAGGAGGAGCCATGTCCCAGCCCGATGTGGACGCATGGCGTGCACCGGTCCGACAGTGGCTGGTCACTGTGCTCGAACCCGTGCGAGCGCCGGAGACGACCTGTGAGGCCGCCGGCCTCGCCGTGTTCCACAACATCCCCGAAGCCGAGGAGCGCCTGCTGCTGGAGCGCTGCCGCGCCTACCAGCGAGCCCGCTTCGACGCCGGGTACCAGGCCCTCACCCTGCCCCGGGACAAGGGCGGCGCCGGCCTCACCGCCGCCCACGCGGCGGCCTTCGCCCAGGAGGAGTCGGCCTTCGAGGTGCCGCCGTCCACCGAGCTGATCAGTGTCACCGTGCGCCTGGTCGCGATGGCCGTCTCCCTGTTCGGAACGGCCGAGCAGCGCCGTGACTACGCACGCGCGTTCCTGCGCACCGACCTGCTGGCCTGCCAGCTCTTCAGCGAACCCGGTGCCGGCTCCGACCTCGCGGCCCTGCGCACCCGCGCCCGGCAGGAGGACGGGGGAGACTGGGTCGTCGACGGACAGAAGGTGTGGACCTCGGGAGCACAGTTCGCCGACTACGGCCTGCTGCTCGCCCGCACCGATCCGGATGTCGTCAAACAGGCGGGCATCACCGCCTTCCTGGTCCCGCTGGACACCTCCGGCGTGGAGGTGCGCCCCATCCGCCAGATGAGCGGCGGTGCCTCCTTCAACGAGGTCTTCCTCAGCGGCGTACGCGTCCCGGACCGGCTCCGGATCGGGCGCCCTGGTCAGGGCTGGGAGGTGGCCACCACCACCCTCGGCTTCGAACGGACCGCCTCCGGCAGCGGCAACCGGCGCAAGGGTGGCACCTTCACGGACGTTCTCGCCCTCGCCCGGTCTCTCGGCCGCACCGGCGACCCGCTGGTCCGTCAGCGCCTCGCCGACCTGTACGTCCGCACCGCGCTGCGCGCCGCCACCGTGGACCGCGTCGCCAGAACGAGCGTCTCCGGCGGCCGGCCCGGCCCGGAGGCGTCGCTGACCAAGCTCATGGCCTCCGACCTGCTCACCCGCACCGGGCAGGTCGCCGCCGAACTCATGGGCGCCCGGATCTGCGCCGACACGGGCGAGCCGGGAACGTTCGCCTGGACCCAGCATCTGCTCGGCGCTCCCGGCTACCGGCTGGCCGGAGGCACTGACCAGATCCAGCGCAATCTGATCGGCGAGCGAGTGCTGGAGCTGCCGCCGGAGCCGCGCGTGGACCGGGTGCCGTTCTCGCAGATCTCCGGCAACTGAGGGACGACAACCTGGGGGCCTCGCGGTTCGTTCCCGCAGTCACCTGGGGCCTGTCCCGCACCGGGGCCTGTTCCGCAATCACAAAGGAGTGACATCGATGGATCTGGGACTGACCGGCGCGAAGGCACTGGTGACCGGCGCGAGCCGGGGCATCGGCCGGGCGATCGCCGCAACCCTGGCGGCCGAGGGCTGCGCGCTGGCGCTGTGCGCCAGGGGCGAGGAGGCGCTCGCCAAGGCAGCGGCCGAACTGCGCGGCGAGGGTGCGACGGTGTTCGCCGAACCGGTCGACGTCACCGACCCGGCCGCGCTCGCGGGCTTCGTGGAGCGGGCGGCAGGTGAACTCGACGGCCTGGACCTGCTGGTGTCCAACGTGTCGGCTGGCAACGTCAAGGGCCCCGAGTCGTGGGAGGCCAGCCTGCGCGGTGACCTGATCCCGTTCGCGGGACTCGTCGAGGCGGCCATGCCCCACCTGGAGGCCTCCGACCGGGCCGCCGTGGTGGCCATCGGCACCACCAACGCCTCCGACACCGCCCGGCCTGCCGGTGCGAACTCCTATTCCGCCCTGAAGGCCGCCGTGGTCCAGCACGCTTCGGCACTCGCGCACGCACTCGCGCCGAAGGGCATCCGCGTCAACACCGTCTCGCCCGGCCCGATCGACTTTCCCGGCGGCGCCTGGGAGACCATCCGCACCAGCCGTCCGGAGGTGTACGCGGAGGTCCTCGCCAAGCTGCCGATCGGCCGCTACGGCACCGCGGAGGACGTGGCGGCCGCCGTGGCGTTCCTGCTCGGCCGGACCGGCTCCTTCTGCGTCGGGGTCAACCTGGTGGTGGACGGCGGGCTGCTGACCCGCGTCCAGTACTGAGCCGTGGTGGGCCCGGCCGGCCGCCTGGACGCCGTACTGGTCTGCGCCGGCAGGTGGCACGATTTCGACTACGCGCGGCTCCGGCTGCTCGAACTGCTCGGAGAGCATCCGAGGGTACGTACGACGGTCTTCCAGGACTACGACTGTGCCGCCGCGCTGGAGGGGGCCGACCTGCTGGTCACCTACACCTGCGATGTCCGGCCAAGCCCGGCGGAGCGGGCTGCACTGGCTGGGTTCGTCGAGCGGGGCGGACGCTGGCTGGCCCTGCACGGCACCAACTCGGTGATCGAGCCGCTGGCTTCCGGAGGACCGCGGGTGTTCACCACGCCGCGGCTCCTCGGCGAAGTAGCGGTCGTGCTCGGCAGCCAGTTCCTGGCCCACCCGCCGATCGAACCGTACGAGGTGCGGGTGACCCGGCCCGGCCATCCGCTGGTCGCTGGGATCGAACCGTTCACGGTCACCGACGAGCTGTACGTGTGCGAGCTGCACGGCGAGTTGGAGGTGCTGCTGCACGCCGAGTACACGGGGCCGTGCCGCGGGTTCGTCGAGGGTGGCGCGGCGGCTGCTGACGATGCACCCCGGCCGGTGCTGTATCTCAAGCGGTACGGGCTCGGAGAGGTCTGCTACTTCACCCTCGGCCATTGCCGCGGCCGCTACGACGTGCAGGACCTCGGTGTGGCGGACACCGGGCGCGTGGACCGGGGGCCGTGGCAGACACCGGAGTTCCTGACGGTGCTGCGGCGTTGTGTGGCACGGACGGTGGGCGCGCGGGGTCCGGTGGCCGGCTGAGCGCGCGCAACCACGAAGCACCCGTACTCGGCAACCGGCCGTGGAGTCTCGGGGCCGCCCGGCCGTTGATCTCCCTGGCGTGCAGGCGCTGGCAAGCAACCGGCGTCTCCTCGATCGAGAAGGTCTCGACGTGCGAGGAGACAAGTCCCTGCCGCGCCGGCTCGGCGACCTCCACCAGGAAACTTATGAGGTAGTACAGCCTCAAGGGCGTTGGAGTGTGTGACATGGCCCAGTGGGCTCTGGGCGGGGGTGGCCCCAGGTAGGTCCACGTGAGGCGGCGTACTTCGTGGAGAGCTCGGACGATGTGACGTTCGGACACCGACGTGAGTGTTGCTCCCGGCCGGAGACAGTAACTACACTCATTCTAAAGTTTCTGCCGGAGGAGAGATGATGGACGAATCATCGGGGCTGGGATCGGCTCGGTGCCCCGGACCCAGCGTCCAGGACTACCTCGACCGGGACAGCCGGCCAGTTCCACCGGCGCTGAGGCTCGACCACAACGACCACCTCGGCAGCGAGGACATCGACACCGCGCGCTTCACCTCCCGCGAATGGGCCGAGCGGGAGATGGAGCTCGTGTGGCGCCGCGTCTGGCAGTTCGCCTGCCTGGAGAGCGAGATACCCGAGGTCGGTGACCACGAGGTCTACGAGATCGGCAACGACTCGCTGATCATCGTGCGGACGGCCCCCGACGAGATACGCGCCTTCGTGAACGCGTGCCTGCACCGCGGCCGCAAACTGCGTACGAACGGCGGCAACGTCGGCGAGTTCCGCTGCGCGTTCCACGGGTTCACCTGGAACCTCGACGGCTCCTTCCAGAGCCCGCCGTGCGCCTGGGACTTCCCCCACATCACCCCGGAGAAGTTCACGCTGCCCGAGGCCAAGGTTGCCACCTGGCGCGGCTTCGTCTTCGTCAACATGGACCCGTACGCGGAGCCCTTCGACAGCTACCGCGGCACCTTCGACGAGTACTACATCTGGCCGTTGGAGGACCGCTACAAGTCGCTCCACATCGGCAAGGTGCTGCCCTGCAACTGGAAGATCGCGCAGGACGCTTTCATCGAGTCCTTCCACGTGATCGCCACGCATCCGCAGATGCTGCCGTGGCTCGCCGACGCCAACTCGCAGTACGACGTCATGGCCGACCAGCCCAACTGGAACCGGATGATCAACATTCAGGGCGCTCCCAGCCCCCACGTGGCGGACTCCGTCACGGAGGAGGACGTTCTGGAGACGTTCTACGACTCGCGCTCGTTCTACTCGGCGGCCCAGGGCCGTGACCTGGTGATGAAGGAAGGGGACGACCTCCCCGCCATCCCGCCCGGCGGCACCGCCCGTCAGGTCCTCGCCCAGCGGATGCGGGAGCAGCTGGCGGCCACCTCGCACCAGGACTTCTCGCAGACCGCCGACACCGAACTGCTCGACGCCATCAACTACCTGCTCTTCCCCAACTTCAACCCCTGGGGCGGCGCCAAGTCCAACATCATCTACCGGTTCCGGCCCAACGGTCTCGACCCGGACTCCTGCACCGCCGAGATCATCTTCATGTCCGCACCGAAGCAGCCCGGTGAGATGCCGCCGCCGGTCAAGATCCGCTGGGTGCCCGAGGACGTGCTCTTCGCGGACATCCCGGAACTGGGTGTGCTCGGGCCCGTCTTCGACCAGGACTGCGAGAACCTGCCCTACGTCCAGGAGGGCCTGAAGACGATGCGCAAACCGGGCATCACCCTGGCCAACTACCAGGAGAGCCGCATCCGTCACTTCAACCAGACGCTCGACCGGTGGATGAAGCGGTGACCGTGACCCACCGGGTGGCGATCCTGCCCTCCGGCGCCGAGATCGACGTCCTCGACGGGGAGGACCTGTTCACCGCCGCCCAGCGGCTCGGCTACCGCTGGCCCACCGTCTGCGGCGGCAAGGGCACCTGCCGCACCTGCTTCGTTCAGGTGGAGGAGGGTGCCGAGAACTGTTCGCCCGTGGGTCCGCTGGAACACGAGGGCATCGAGGCCCTGCGCAAGCCGGCGGACGGCCTGACCCGGCTCGCCTGCCGGCTCCGGGTCGAGGGCCCGGTGACCGTGACCAAGCGCGGCGTGCGCCGCCGAGTGCAGGAGTGAGGGGTCCATGCCCAAGCAAGTGATCCACCCGCTGACCGGGCACGTGTACCGGCTCACCGAGGACGGCCTGGTCGAGGTGACCGATCCCGGGACCGGAGCGCAGGGCATCTTCGACTTCCAGGCCCGCTGGCTGTCGGGCGAACTGCGCCACGCGGACCTCCAGATGGCCGGCTGGGTGGGCCGGTTCGCCCAGCGGCGCGTCGCCCGGCAGCAGGAGGAGTGAGCCGGTGACACCCCGCACCACCCGGGTGGTCTGTCTCGTACGCCGACCTGGGAAAGAACCGATCCCCGGTGACTTCGCCGTCGAGGAACGCCCCCTGCCGCCCCTCGGTGAGGGGCAGGTCCTCGTCCGCAATCTCTACATGAGCGTCGACCCGTCCATGCGCGGGCGGCTGGAGACCACCGAGAAGCACTACACGCACAACTTCGCCCCCGGATCACCGCTCGACGGGCGCGCCCTCGGTGTCGTGGAGGAGAGCCGCTGTCCCTCCGTACCGCCGGGTGCCTTCGTACGTCACCAGCTGGGCTGGCGGGAGCGGGCCGTCCTGGTGGGGGCGGACACCGACGGGGCGGATCGCATCGACCCGCGACTCGCCCCGCTGCCTACTTGGTTGGGGCTGCTCGGTCAGACGGGATTCACCGCGTACGTGGGCCTGACCCGGATCGCGGCGCTGCGCCCCGGCGACACCGTCTTCGTGTCGGCGGCTGCCGGGGCCGTCGGCACCGCCGCCGGCCAGTTCGCGCGCATGCTGGGCGCGGAACGAGTGATCGGTACCGCCGGCGGGCCCGACAAGTGCGCCCTGCTGGTCGAGGAGTTCGGCTACGACGCGGCCGCGGACTACCGTGCCCAGCCAGTGCGCGAGGCGCTGGCCCGGCTGGCACCCGACGGGATCGACGTGTACTTCGACAACGTGGGCGGTGAGCAGCTCGCCGCGGCCCTGCACGCGCTGCGGACCGGTGGCCGAGTCGCCCTCTGCGGCATGATGTCGCAGTTCGGGGGCGGCCGGCGGACCGCGGACATCAACCACTTGATCCAAGCGGTCCTCAAGCGGCTGACGTTGTGCGGTTTCATCGTCCGCGACCACGACGACCTGCGGCCGGAGTTCGAGCAGCGGGTCGCGGGCTGGCTGCGCTCGGGCCGGATCGTCGCCCGCGAAACAGTGGTGGACGGCCTCGAGCACGCGGCCGAGGCACTGCTCTCCCTCCTCGGCGGCGGCAACATCGGCAAAATGCTGGTGAGGCTGACGCCGGACCCGTAGGACGGCACGCCTGGCCTGAGCGGCTTGCTCGGTATGCCGGACACCGAGGGCGTACGCGTACGCGCCCGCCTCTGTCTCAAGCCAACACAGAGCCGCCTGAGTTCCTGGCATTGGCCTTAAGGGCGTGGGGTCTCAACGCATGGTTCGTGTTTCGGCGACGCTGTGCACGTTCAGGGAGACTCCCACCCTGGTCAGCCCGGCCACCGCCGTCCGGAAATCCTTGATGTGCGGGGTGGTGAAGTGTTCGTCGAGGGCCTGCTGGGAGACCCAGCGTTCGAACACCCGAATGCGTCCCGCCTGGGTGGGGTCCGCCGTGATGGCGTAGTCCAGGCAGCCCGGCTCCGTCTCCAGGGTCCGCTCCTGGACCTCGACGAGATGTCCCAGCATGGTGTCGCGCTCCTCGGGCGCGTACTCCATCCATCCGGCGACGATGATTTCCTCGGACACAGTCGTCCTTTCCTCGTGTTACCACCTTGCGCCATCGGCAGGCCAGCACGGCAGGGTTGCCGTCCGACCAGCTGCGCGTCAGCGTGCGGTGGGTGAAGCGCCAGCCGTCGGCGTACGCCGCAATGCGTCGTCGTCGCGCCCGGCGACCACGTGAGCTCGCCGCCCGGCGTGTTCCGGCGGATGTGCTGGGCGAGGATGCAGGCCCTTGCTGCGGACGGCCAGGCTCACCCTCGGGCCACTGCGCACGGCAGCGACCCGAGGGTGGCGTTCGGTCGGTTTCAGAGATGGGCGGCCACCGGGACGCCGTCGACGGTGACCGTGCCCCGCTCACCGTCGACCGTGATCACCATGCCGTCACGCAGCCGCTGCGTACCGTCCTCGACGGAGATGACGGCGGGAATGCCCAGCTCACGGCAGACCACGACAGCGTGGCTGTTGAGCGCGCCGACATCCACGACGGCCGCTCCGGCGACGAGGAACAGCGGGGTCCAGGCGGCGTCGGTGATCGGTGCCACCAGCACCTCGCCCGGCTCCAGCGCCTCGCACGAGGCCGGATCGGTGACGACCCGGACCCTACCGGTGTACGTGCCGTAGCTGCCGCCGACGCCTTTGAGCACGTCGCCCTCGACAGCGGCCTCAGTGTGCTCTTCGCTGCGCCGCGGCCAGCTGTCGATCTCGGTCCGGGAGTCGTCCGCGATGAAGAACGGCGGTTCCAGTTCGCGCAGTTCGCCGTACTCCTGAAGCCGCTGGGCGATGACGGGGCCGAAGCGGTCCGGATCGGCGACATAGTCGTCGAGCTCGGTGTCCAGCAGCATCATCACGTCTTCGGGTTGAGCGAAGCGTCCTGCCTCGACACCGCGCCGGCCGAGTTCGCGGATCGCCATCCGGATTTCGTTGATGACGGTGACGCAGTTCGCCTTGGTTCGCTCGCGCGCCGGGATCCACACGTTGGACGCATGCATTCCGGCGTCGAACATCGGCTGCACGTCCTCGGGGAGGGCCCCACGGACCTCCGCCGCCGTCGCTTGACGGTGTGCCGTGAGCCGCTGGTGCCGCGCGGCCGGGGAATCACCGTCGGAGCTGTGCCGGATCCGGTCGACCAGGGACAGCGCCTGGATCGGGGCGGCCTCCCAGGACAGCGCGTGGATGTCCCACTCGTTGGGGCCGCGGTCGCCGGACGCGGCGAGGAACTCGGCGAAGGAGTCCCGGAACGCCGTCACGTCCCCGGTCGCTTCCTCGAGCGACTGCTCGACCGCCAACGGGCCCTGGTCGAACAGTGCCGTCAGTTCGGCGGAGGCCGCCACCTGCCGGGACAGCGCCCACAGGCCCGCCGAGGGGGCGGCCGAGTCGACGTCACCCAGCCCTCCGATGAGATCGAGCATCGCGCCGGGACGATCGACGCTCGCGCACAGCGGGCCGAGAATGGCGGGTCCGACCGACGCGGGCAGCGACGACTCGACGTGCCGTTGGAAGGTCGTCTCGACGTCGTCGAGCAGGCCGCGCGCCCACGCCACCAGCTCGGCGTCGGACAACCGCGAGAGGTCGGGCCGCTCGCGGCGGATCCGGCGCAGCCGCTCGTGGTCGGCGTCGGCCTCCGGGTAGCCGCTCTGGCCGAGCATCTGCTGGAGGATCCCGCCGGCCTTGGCCGTCAGGTCCGCGTCCTGGTCGTCGGGGTGCGCCACGTACGCCGGGGTGTCGGAGCGCTGGCCGACGAAGGCCGCGTCGATCTGGTCGGCGGTCTGCCCCATGCGGATGCCGAACAGCCGCAGGTGCGAGAGGTTGAGGTAGAAGTAGCCGCCGAAGATTCCGACGAACGGGGGCCGGGTGCCGGCGACCTCCTCATCGCGGTAGATGCCGAAGTCGACGAAGCCGCGGCGCCAGCCCTGCAGGCCGCGCCCCCAGACCAGGCTCCAGCCCAGCGGGCTGGCCGGTTCCGGCAGGGTCTCGCCCGCGTTGGCCCTGGTGTAGTGGGGCAGTCGCTCGTTGCGCTGCCAGTCGATGATCCAGTGCTTCATGGTGATGGGGCTCCTGCTGTCCGCTGCTCCGCTCACCACTGCGCCGTGCCGCCGTCGACGCTGATGAGCGTGCCGGTGATGCCCACGCCCGCGTCGCTCGCGAGCAGCCTGGCGACTCCCGCGATCTGCTCGACGGTGGTGATCTTCTTGGTGGCGGCGTGCTCGGCGAACCGGCCCAGCCACTCCTCGTAACTGATGCCCTCGGCCTCGGCCGCGGCTGGTCCCGCGGCACGCATCAGGTCGGTGTCGACGGCGCCGGGGCAGATCGCGTTGCAGGTGATGCCCAGGGTGCCGTACTCGAAGGCGGTCGCCTTGGTCAGACCGTGGATGGCGTGCTTGTTGGTGATGTAGTGGCTGATCGCGGGCTTGTTGGCCTGCTTGCCCTCGACCGAGGAGATGTTGATGACCCGCCCCCAGCCGCCTTCCAGCATGGGCTTCAGCGCACGGCGGGTGCCGTAGAAGTAGGCGTTGAGGTTCAGGTCGAGCGCCTTGTGCCACGCCTCGTCGCCCAGCTCGTGGATCAGGGCGAAGCCCTCGGTGCCGCCGACGTTGTTGACCATGATGTCCAGTCGGCCGAAGCGCTCGACCGTCCAGTCGACGAGTGCCTCGATGTCCGCCTGGCTGTTCGAGTCGCAGGCGTGGAAGACGGCCTTCTCGCCGGCCTGGAGCTCCTCCAGCGCCTGCTTGCCCTTGACATCCGAGCGGCCGCTGAGCACGACCGTTGCCCCGTCGGCCAGGAAGGCCTCGGCGATGGCGCGGCCGATACTGCGCGTGCTGCCCGTGATCACTGCGACACGTCCGTCGAGGCTGCCCGTAGCCACCATGTTGTTCTCCTGCGAGGGTTGTTGGTTCGTCATCTGGACGCCTCGTCCAGGAGGCGGTGGATGGTGCGGTGGAAGTGCTGGAGCCCGGGTTCGTTGCGTCCGAAGACGAAGTCGGTTCCGGCGAGGGCCTTCAGCCCCCGCTGCACTCCGTAGGTGGTTGCGTAGTCCTCGTCGCGGACCACCTCGTAGAACCACTCGCCGAACTGGTCGGCGGCGTGACGTTCCTCCTCGGTGACGGCAGGCTCGCGCAGCAGGACGATCTGCTGGGTCACCGATTCGGTGGCAGTACGGGGAATCACGAGGGACACGGCGATCTTGTTGCGCCAGGTGCCGGCGATGGCCAGACCGGGGAAGAGCCAGTAGATGGCTCCCACGACGTCGCCCGGATCGCGCTGCTCCGGGGGCAGTTCCACCAGATCGGCGACGGGTCGCAGGGCGGCGCCGAGACGCTGGTGGGGGCCCCAGGTGTCATGGGCCATCATGTTGGAGAAGTTCGTCTCGAAGACCGTCTTCGTGTGCAGTGAAGCGAAGTGGTAGGTCTCCAGGTACCCGTCGAGGGTGATCTTCCAGTTCGGGCTGGTCAGCTCACGGGTCGCGTAGTGGTGGCAGTCCGCGAAGCGGAGTCCTTCCAGGAGCGGCTGCAAGCCTCCCAGCCAGGCGTCCAGGTCGTGCTCGGCGGCCGGATCCAGCGATACGAAGACGATGCCGGCGCGCTCACCGACGGGGAGCTGGATCAGGCTGCGCTTCTCGCGTGGCACTTCGCCGAAGGTCTTCTCGGCGTACACGCCGCGCAGTTCGCCCGACAGGTCGTACGACCAGGCGTGGTAAGGGCAGGTGATCCGCTTCGCCACGCCGCAGCCCGGCTCGACGAGTTCGGCGCCGCGGTGGCGGCAGGCGTTGATCATCGCGTGCACGACGCCCTTGCGGTCCCGGGTGATCAGAATGGGGACGCCGAGCACGTCCAACGCCTTGTAGGTGCCCGGTCCGGGGAGCTCGCACGACATGGCCAGGGGCAGCGGAACGCTCCGGTGGACGGCGTCCATCTCCCGCAGCCAGCGGTCGGCGTCGAGGTAGTTGTCGACGGGTTCCGTCCACTGCTCCTCGGCTTCGTGCGTGGTGTTGTTGATGTAGTGCTCGACGACACGCTCGGCGAGTTCGGCCGCGTCCTGCCGCGTCGCGACGCCCGCGGCGTCCGTGGAGCGGTCCTGGCCGATCCATGAGGTGTATTCCGGAGCGGGGGGCGGTAGGGGGCGATCGTCGTCCGCCGTTCGGGTCTCCGGTGAATTGATCTGGACCACGGTGTCCTCAATCCTCCCAGCCGCGAGCTGGTGAAGGGGTCCTGGTGCTACAGCTGCGCTGTGACCGACACAACAACAGGAGTTAGTGGTGTGTGTCAATAGTAAGTGCTGAACTTCGCGGGGCGGCATCCCAGAGCTCACCCCGCCTTCTGTGAAAGAGACACGCTCGGCTCGACGGGATCTTTCTGTTGAGTGGCTCCAGCTACTCGGTGAGATGGCTGGGCAGACCGGCGGAGAGGTGGCCCGATGGCCGATGGGGCGACCGGTCCAGTCGAGGCGCCCGGACGGGCGCGGATGTCCACCTCTTCGAGGCGGGGGTCGTGGTGCGGGGCCTGGAAGTGGTGGAGCGCTTCTGCGGTGAGGCGCTCGGCTGTGCCCCCGTGCGCCGCTCCCACATCTCGCGGGCGATCGCCGGCTCGGCCGGACTCGGCGGGCAGCTCCTCGTCGTCGTCTGACTCGAGGTGCCGTCCAGTGGCTGGATCAAGCTGACCCAGCCTCGGGTGAGGGCGCGTGGCGGCGGTCCCGACGCCGGTTGAGTCCTGCCCATAGTAATTAGAGAACCTCTTCAGTAAGGTGCCCCTGGCTAGTTACTGTATACCGATACAACAAAGTCCGATCGCTGGTTACACCTCGCTCGGGGCGAAGGGACGGACGATGGCTCAGAGGACATCGAAGAAGTCGGCCGATCCGGCCGCGAACCAGGAAACCGCGCAGGTCGTCAAGGATCTGCACGAGCGCATGGTGCGCATCCGGCTGTTCGAGACCGAGGCAGGCAAGCTCATGGAGGCGGGCAGACTGCCCGGTTTCCTGCACCTCTACGTCGGCCAGGAAGCCGTGGCCGCCGGCGTGATGGCGGCCCTGCGCGACGACGACCAGATCACTTCCACCCACCGGGGCCACGGGCACGCGGTGGCCAAGGGCGTCGGCCTGCGTGAGATGTACGCCGAGCTGTACGGCCGGGTCACCGGCGCCTGCCTCGGCCGCGGCGGGAGCATGCACATCAACGACCTCACCCGCGGCATGCTCGGCGCCAACGGAATCGTCGGGGCGGGCGTCCCGATCGCCGTGGGTGCCGCCTTCGCCGCCCGGTACAAGGGCGAGGACAGCGTTGCTGTGACCTTCTTCGGCGATGGCGCCACCAACATCGGCGCCTTCCACGAGGGCGCGAACATGGCCGCGATCCTCGGCCTGCCGGTGGTCTTCGTCTGCGAGAACAACGGCTACGCGGAGTTCACCCCGCAGTCCGGGCACATGCTGCTCACCGACGTCGCCGACCGGGCCGCCGCCTACGGCATGCCCGGTGTGATCGTCGACGGCATGGACGCACTCGCCGTCCACCGCGCCGCCGCCGACGCCGTCGCACGGGCTCGGGCGGGCGCCGGTCCGATGATGATCGAGGCCAAGACCTACCGCTTCTACGACCACCAGGGCGTCAAGGGACTGCGTCACCCCTACCGCTCGGACGAGGAGGTCGCCGAGTGGAAGGCCCGTGACCCCATCGACCTGCTGGAGGCCCGGGCCGTCGCCGACGGCACCGCCACGCGCGCCGAGCTGGACGAGGTGTGGCAGCGCACCCGCGACGAGGTCGCCGAGGCCATCGCGTACGCCGAGGCGAGCCCTCTGCCCGACCCAGCCGACCTGCTGCTCAACGTCTACTCGGGATGACCGCCATGACCACCATCACCGAAGCACGGGCCGCCGCGCCGGACGGCACGGCCCGCAAACTGAGTTACGTCAAGGCCTTCAACGAGGGACTCGCGCAGGCCATGCGCGAGGACGAGAACGTCTTCGTCGCCGGCGAGGACGTGGCCGGTTACGGCGGCGTGTTCCGCATGTTCGACAACCTGCTCGACGAGTTCGGGCCCCGCCGCATGATCGACACACCCATCTCGGAGGCCGCGCTGGTCGGCCTCGGTGTCGGCGCCGCCGCGCGTGGCCTGCGACCCGTCGTCGACCTGATGTTCATGGACTTCATCGGCGTCTGCCTCGACCAGATCGTCAACCAGGCCGCCAAGATGAAGTACATGTTCGGCGGCGCCCTGTCCGTGCCGCTCACCATCACCACCGCCTCCGGCGCGGGCCTCGGCGCAGCCGCCCAGCACAGCCAGAGCCTGGAGGCCTGGCTCGCCCATGTTCCCGGCCTCAAGGTGGTCATGCCGTCCGACGCGTACACCGCCAAGGGCCTGACCGTCTCGGCCATCCGGGACGACAACCCGGTCGTCGTGATGCTGAACAAGGTCCTGCTGGGCAGCGCCGGCGAGGTGCCCGAGGAGATCTACGGCATTCCGCTGGGCCAGGCGCACACCGCGCGGCAGGGCTCCGACGTCACCGTCATCGCCCTGGGCCGCATGGTGGGCGAGGCCCTCGCGGCGGCCGACGAACTCGCGGTTCAGGGGGTGGAGATCGAGGTGATCGACCCCCGTACCGTGCAGCCCCTGGACACCGAGACCATGTTCGCCTCCGTGCGCCGGACCAACCGGGCGCTCGTGGTGCACGAGGCCGTCACCTTCGGCGGACTCGGCGCGGAGATCGCCGCCCAGATCCAGGACGCGGCCTTCGACCACCTGGACGCGCCGGTCCTGCGCATCGGCGCCCCCTTCTCCCCGGTTCCCTTCTCCCCGGTCCTCGAGAAGGCGTACGTGCCCGATCGCGCGCGGATCGCCGAGGGCTGCCGCCGCCTTCTCGAAAGGTCGTGACCGACGTGGCGGTCGAGGTTCTGCTGCCGAAGATCGGTCTCTCCATGCAGGAAGGCATGATCGACGAGTGGCTCGTGGCCACCGGCGCCGTCGTCGCCGAGGGTGACGCACTGCTGCGGCTGGCCACCGACAAGGTGGACGTGGACATCGAGGCGGAGGCCGGGGGAATCTTCCACCCCGTGGTTCCGGCGGGGACCACGGTCCCGCCCGGGGCCCTCATCGGCTGGCTGCTGGCGGAGGGCGAGCAGCCACCGGATCCAAGGGGTACGCCGATGTCCGCCGGGCCCGCGGCCGTGGAGCCCGTGCTCGTCGGCGCTGCCTCTGCGGTGCCGACCCCGAACGGCGCGGCGAGCTCTCCCAACGGCAGCGCCGCCCCACGCGGCGCCGGTGGCCGGCTCCTGTCCTCACCGAACGCACGGCGGGTGGCGGCCGCGGCCGACGTCGATCTCACCGCGGTACGCGGCACCGGACCCGGTGGGCGGATCATCTCCGAGGACGTCGAGGAGTTCTTGGCTGCCTTCCCCGGCGGCCTCGTCGCACCGGCCCCGCCGGGCGCTTCCGCCTCGCCGCTGGTGCGCAAGCTGGCGAAAGAACGGGGCATCGATCTCTCCGAGGTGAACGGCACCGGCCCGGGCGGCTGGATCCGCAGGGCCGACCTCGAGGCCGTCACGCCGACGCCCGCGCCGACGCCCGCGCGCCGCACTGCGGACGAACCCCAGGCCGGCGATGTCCTCCCGCTCACCGGGATGCGCGGCACCATCGCCCGCCGGATGCACGCCAGCCTCCAGGAGATGGCGCAGCTGACACACGGCTACGAAGTGCGGATGGACGCCGTGGTGTCCCTGCGGGAGCGGCTCAAGGAGGAGTGGGCCGACGGTGACCTGCCGGTGCCCAGCCTCAACGACTTCCTGCTCAAGGCCGCCGCGCTGGCGCTGCGCCGGCACCCGCTGCTCAACGCGACGGTGCGGGAGGACGGCATCCATCTGCTCGGCGCCATCCACCTCGGGTTCGCGGTGGCCGTTCCGGGTGGCCTGCTGGTCCCGGTGATCGAGGACGCTGAGGCACTGCCGCTGCCCGAGATCGCCCGCCGGTCGAGGGCCCTGGCGGAGGCCGCGCGCGAGGGGCGGATCTCTCCGGCTCAGCTGGAAGGCGCCACTTTCACGGTCACTTCGCTGGGCGGATACGGCGTCGACTTCTTCACGCCCGTCATCAACACCGGAAATGTCGCGATTCTCGGTGTGGGCAGGCTCAAGGACGGCGTCGAGTGGGTGGACGACCGGCCTGTGCGGACGCGTGTGCTCACCCTGAGCCTGACCTTCGACCACCGCGCCGTCGACGGGGCACCCGCGGCCGAATATCTGCGCACGATCGGTGAACTGCTGCGCAAGCCCCTGCGTCTGCTGGTGTGATCCGAGGTCTCGGCGACCCCGGTCCGCTCAGGTGGCCGGGTCGGCGATCCGCTCGGCGAGCAGGCCGACCTCACGGACGAAGGAGCGGTGGCCGAGCGAGCGGTAGACGTCGTCACCGCGGACCTGCGAGATCGCCGCGGTCTCCAACAGCGCCAGCAGACCCAGGGCGATCACCGCCGCCTCGGCGTCGGAGACCGACGTGCGGGCCTTGCGGATCAGCAGCACCAGTTCACGCACCAGCGCCGTACGGCTCTCCTGCCGCAGCGCCTCCGCGTCCTGGCTCATGCCGGCCGACGACACGAAGAACACGGTGGCGGCCGACCGGTGCTCGCCCAGCCAGGCCAGCAGCGCGGTGACGGCGGGACCGATGTCGGAGTCGGAAGTGTGGGCCTCGGTGAGCGCCTCCATCTGCTCGCGCAGCGCGGCCGCGAACACCCGCATACCTTCCACCAGGACCTGGTCCTTGGAGGAGAAGTGGTAGTACACCGCAGCCGAGGTCATCTCCGCGCGAGCGGCGATGTCGGCCACCGTCACCTCGTCCGGCGGCTGGGTGGCGAACAGCTCGGTGGCCGCCTCGATCACCCACTGCTTGCGCGAAGGGCGGTGAGCAGCGCGGGTTCTGGGCGTCGTCATGATGTCAAGTATGCCGGGAGCCTTGAGCTCTGGAGTCATCTGTGCAGCTGGAGTTACGCGTTCCAACGTCGGAGTTACTGGATAGCATGGTCAGTAAACGGGACGCGCGGACGCGGTTCACGGCAGTCGCAGGGGAGCATGATGGCCAGCACGGAGAACGGCAAGCAGCCTGCCCACCGCCCCTCGCGACGGCAGCACATCATCACCGCCGCCGTACGGGTGTTCGGCCGGAACGGATTCGCGGAGACCAGCATCCAGGACATCGCCGACGAGGCCCAAGTCGTGCCCACGGCCGTCTACTACCACTTCGACGGCAAGGAGGAGCTGCTCGAACTCGCCATGCGCCGGGTCTTCGACCAGCTGAACGCGGTCGTGGAGGCGGCCCGGCCGGAGTCCGAGCCGGGTGACGCGGAGGGCCTGCTGAGGGTCATCGACGCCGTGTGGGACTGGGTGGAGCGGAACCCGGACGAGGCCCGCCTCTACCAGGTACAGGTCGCCTCGGCCAGCGGCAGCGTCAAGGCGCTGAGGGACGAGTTCGAACAGCGGCACGTCCAGCGAGGCTACGACTATCTGCCCGAGGGCATCACCCGCAGCCCCCGGGCGGCCAAGTCACGGCACGCGGCGCAGGCACTCGCGGTCCGCACCCTGATCAGTGCGACCATGCTCGTCACGGCACTGCGGGCCGAGGGAGGGCCGCTGTCCCAACTGCCGTCCCAGGCCGTGCTGGAGGCGGTGAGGTCGTTGGCGCTGCGCATCGTCGCCGCCGACCAGAAGCCGGCCGCCGCACAGACCTGACGCACACGTCGGCTCACCGGGTCAGCGTTTCACCAGGGCAACGGCTCGCGGCCCGCGACCAGCCCACCCGTCGTCTCGTGGCCCTCCGGCAGCGTCGCCGGCCAGGCCGGGGTATCCGCGCCCCTTCGGGCTGCGCGGGGCGGCCGGACCGCCCATCCCGCTGCGGGTCCGCCCAGTGTCGGCTGCGTCCGCTGCCTCTCAGACCGTCAGCACCGCGCACGCACTGATACCGGGCGCCCCGTACACATGCGTGAAGCCCACCTGGGGAGCGCCCGGTACCTGCACTCCCGGCGCCCGGCCCTGCAACTGCCGTACGACTTCGTGGAACTGGCGCAGCCCCGAGGCGCCGACGGGCTCACCGCCGGCCAGGCAGCCGCCGTCGGTGTTGACCGGGATCCGGCCCGTGGCGTCGGTGTCCCCGGCGGCCAGCAGTTCCTCCTGCTCGCCGTGGCCGCAGAGCCCGGTCTCCGCCAGGTGGATCAGCTCCGAGCCGCTGTCGGTGTCCTGCAGCTGAGCGACCCGCACATCCGCCGGCCGCAGACCGGCCCGGCGGAAGACCGCCTCCGCGGCGTCCACACTCGGGCTGCGGTGCGGCCCCGGCGGCAGCCAGGGCGAGAACACCTCGAACGACCCGAACCGCCGGGTGCGCAGCGCCAACGACGCCAGTCTGACCGGACGTTCGCACAGGTCGAAGGCGCGGTCGCCGAGGGCCAGGACCAGTGCCGCCGCACCCTGCCCTGGCGAGCAGAACATGTACTGGGTGAGCGGGGGACTGACCTCGGCGGAGTCGAGGATCTCCTGCTCCGTGAGCGGCTTGCGCCGCCAGGCCATGGGGTGCTGGGCGCCGTTGCGGAAGGCCCGTGCCGCGACCATGGCCAGCGCCCGTTCCGAGACTCCGTGCTCGTGCAGATACCGCCGGGTCTTCAGGGCGAAGAATTGGGTCGTCAGCATCATGCCGCTCTCGGCGTACCAGTCGCCAAGGCCGTAGCGGGCCGCGGACACGGTGAAAGCGCCCCGCTCGTGCTTGTCGAAGCCCACCGCCAGGCCCAGCGAGGCCTCGCCCGCGCGGAGGGCGTTGGCCACCGCGAGCACGGTCGAGGCGCCGGTCGCGCAGCCGTTCTGCACGTTGACGAACGGCACACCGGTCAGACCCAGGCGGCCCACCAGCGTGTCGGGCTTGCCGGACACGTCGGAGCCGCCGGCCGCGTAGCCGATGTCCTCCCAGCCGACACCGGCGTCGGCCAGCGCCTCGCGCACGGCCCGCTCGGCCATGGCCATCCCGGTGACGGTCTCGTCGCGGCCGAAGGGGTGCATACCGCAGCCGACCACGTAAACCTCGTCGGACCTCGCCCTGGTCATCTGTCCTCTTCCGGGTCCGGGCGGAACGCGAAGGTCAGCACCTCGGTCCCGTCCTCGTCGTGGTAGGCGGGCATCGTGGTGAGCCGGACCGGCAGCCCGATCCGCATCTGCCGGCGGGGCACCTCCAGCCGCGCCTCGACCAGCACCTCACCGAGGTCCACATAGCCCACGTGATACGGCTGGAAGCCCCCGGACGGCGGCCGGTACGGCGGCTTGGGCGGGAACGCCTGGAGTGTCCACGACCACACCAGGCCCCGCACCGGCAGCACATGCGCGGACATGGCACCGACGGCACACCGGGGACACGAGTCTTGCCGGGGGAAGACGACAGTGTGGCATCCGGAGCATCGCGCGCCCACGAGCCGCAGGGGATCGGCACCCTCGAACAGGCCCTCGGCCATGAGCCTGGTGGTCATGACGGTCCCGCCTTCCTCGTCACCAGGCCAGCAGCCCAGCCAGTCGTTCCCGGTGATGCGCGGCGTCGCCCAGCAGGACGGCGTCGGACTGGGCACGCCGGAAGTACAGATGCGCGTCGTGCTCCCAGGTGAAGCCCATGCCGCCGTGGAGCTGAACGCACTCGGCGGCGACGGACACGAAGGCCTCGCAGCACCACGCCTGGGCGACCGCCGCCGCTTCGGCCAGCGCCTCGGGCGAGCCGGCCGCCCGGACCGCGCGTACCACCGCCGACCGTGCGGACTCGACCTGGAGCAGCATGTCGGCGCACGTGTGCTTGACCGCCTGGAAGCTGCCGATCGCCCTGCCGAACTGGGTGCGGTGCCGCACATGGGCCACCGTCATGTCCAACGCCGCCTGCACACCGCCGAGTTGCTCGGCGGCCAGGGCGACCAGGGCCACGTCCAGCGCGCGGGAGACGACATCCGCGCCCTCGCCCCCGGTGGTCAGCGCCCGGACCCTGGCGCCGGAGAAGGCGACCACCGCCTGGCCTCGGCTGAGGTCCAGGGTGGGCACCCGGCGAACCGTGACCCCGGGCCCGCTCGGATCGGCGAGGAAGAGGTCCACGCCGTCGACCCCGATGCCGGCCACCACCAGCGCCTGGGCATCGGCGCCGTCGAGGACGAACGGCACGGTGCCGTCGAGGACCGGGACACCGCCCTGCCAGGAGACGGCCACCGTCACGGCGTCGGACCGCCACGTTCCGTCGGGCGCCGCCACCGCCAGGGCGTGCACCGTGCCCCCGGCCAGCTCGGCGAGCGCCTCGTCGGCCGTATCGCACCCGGCCAGCACCTGCCCGGCCAGCACGGTGGAGGACAGCAGCGGTACCGGTGCCAGCGTCCTGCCCAACTCCTCGCAGACCACGGCGATCTCGGCCAGGCCGCCGATGCCTCCCGCCGACTCGGGCAGACCGAGGGCGGCGAGGCCGACCTGCCGGCCGAGGGTGTCCCACAACGCGGCGTCGATGCCGGGGGAGCGCTCGGGCAGCCGGCGCACCGCCGCGGTGCCCCCGGCGTCCGCGCACACCGACCGCACGGTCTCGCGCAGGTCGTCGAGTTCGCCGGCCGACAGGGCCGTGCCGTCGGTCACGGTGCTCGTCATCGTGCGCTCCCGGTCTCGTCACGCCGCTTGCGCAGGGCACTGTGCGCGGCCGCCATCCGGGCCACGGGCACGCGGTGCGCGGAACAGGAGACGTAGTCGAGGCCCAGGCCGTCGCAGAACGCGATCGACTCCGGATCCCCGCCGTGCTCTCCGCACACGCCCAGCTTGATACCGGGCCGCACGCTCCGTGCCCGCTCGGCCGCCAGAGCGACCAGGGCGCCCACGCCGTGCGGGTCGAGCCGCGCGAAGGGGCTGGCCGTCAGCACACCGCGCTCTTGATAGTTGGCGAGCACCTGGCGCTCGACGTCGTCCCGGGAGAATCCGTAGGTCAGCTGGGTGAGGTCGTTGGTGCCGAAGGAGAAGAACTCGGCGTGGTCGGCGAGTTCGCCGGCGAGCAGTGCGGCCCGCGGGGTCTCGATCATCGTGCCGAACCGGTACGGAACCTGCACACCGGTGCGGGCGGCGACTGCCTCGGCGGCCCCGTGCACGTACGCGGCCGCGGCGGCGAGCTCCTCCGGCACGCTGACGAGCGGGATCATCACCTCCAGCTCGGGCCGGACTCCGGTGGCGGCGACGTCCGCCCAGGCGGCGAAGAGCGCCTCGGCCTGCGCCGGGTAGAGCCGCTCGTGCAGCAGCGCCAGCCGCACCCCGCGCAGCCCGAGCATCGGATTCGCCTCACGCAGCGCGGCGGCCCGCTGCTCCTCGCCGGCGTTCTCGGCCTGCCCGGGGGCCGGCAGGAACTCGTGCAGCGGGGCGTCCAGCAGCCGTACGGTCACGGGACGGTTCCCGACCGCGGCCAGGAGAGCTCTGAAGTCCTGGTGCTGGGCGTGTTCCAGTGCCGACAGCGCCTCGTCGCGGGCCGCCGGGTCGGCGGCCAGGATCACCCGGCGGATCAGCGGCAGCCGCTCCCCGAGGAACTGGTGCTCCGTACGGCACAGCCCGACACCCTCCGCCCCCAGGGCGACGGCGGTGCTCACCTCCGCGGCGCTGTCGGCGTTGGCCCGCACACCCAGTCGGCGCATGCCGTCCGCCCACTGCAGCAGTGTGGACAGTTCGGGCGGCGGTCCGGCGACACTGACGCTCAGCGTCCCCGCGTAGACGGCGCCGGTGCGGCCGTCCATCGAGACGGGGTCGCCCTCGCGCAGCACCCGGTTCCCGATCCGCACCGTCCCGGCGGCCCGGTCCACGCGCAGCCCCTCGGCGCCGCACACCGCGGGCTTGCCGGCGCCCCGCGCCACCACGGCGGCATGCGAGGCGATACCGCCGGTGCCGGTCAGCACGGCGGCGGACGCCAGCATTCCCGGGACGTCCGCCGGGCTCGTCTCGTGGGCCGCGAGCACGACCTGGCTGCCGTCCGCGCTCAGTTCGAGGGCACGTTCACTGGACAGCACGATCACACCGGTCGCCGCGCCAGGGGAGGCGGGCAGTCCCTTGACCAGGAGCTCCTCGCCGCCGGTCAGCCGGAGTTGGGGGTGCAGCAGTTCCTGCACCTGCGCCGGGCTGATCCGGAGCACGGCCTCCTCGGGGCCGAGTGCGCCGTCGCGTGCCAGGTCGGCGGCGAGACACACCGAGGCCCGTAGTGGCGGCCGTTGTTGCGCGCCGGCGGCGAGCAGGGAGATCTCGCCGTCACGCACCTCGAAGTCGACGGAGACAGGTGCGTGCAGATGACGTTCGAGGGTGAGCAGGGAATGCTCCAGGAGAGCTGTTCCGCCGGCGAGCCGGTCCAGCGGTTCACTGGTGTGCGGTGGTGGGGCGCTGCGGCGCACCCCCCGGAAGAACGAGCCGTGGGGAAAGAGGCGGCCGGTCTCGGGATGGCGGCTGACCGCCGTGCCGTAGCCGGAGTGGTCCGCCGGGCCGATGCGCAGCGCCTGCACGTGCAGGGCGATACCCAGATCAGCGGGCAGCCGCTGTGCCTTGCGCGATCTTCTCGCTCGCGGTGAGTCCCACCGGACGAGGAGGGCACGGGCGGCCAGTGCGAGCTGCTGGGCCGGGTCGTCGGGGAAGGGCCGTGCACCGTGCCGCGTGACCAGGGACAGCAGCGCATCGACCCGTGCCCGCGGCTCGGGCGTGTCGAGGAGAGCGTCGTCGAGCACCGCGCCGGGTACGTCGAGGGCGTACTCGGCGATCATCCGCACGGTACCGGCCCACACCTCGTACAGCGCGTCCTCGCGTCCGATGACGGCGCACAGGCCGTCGGCGCCGGCGGAGGTGATGCCGAGGCAGGCGAGGTCGGGCGGCAGTCCGGCGATCTCGATCGGGGCGCTCGCCGACAGACGCAGCAGCAACGGCCGGCCGGCGTCGCCGATCCGCCGCCCCGAGAGCTGTTCGATCAGGTCGACAGCGGCTTCGGCGGTGCCGGGTTCACACAGCGACGCGGAGGCGCCGGCCGGCACGGTGAGCCCCGGTACGACGGGTAGCCCGAGAGCCACCAGACGGTCCATCGCTGTGCCGTGGGCGCCCAGTTCTTCGGCGTCGAGCCCACGGATCCGGCCCTGCCCGTAGGGCACCAGGATCCGGCCGGGGACCTCGGACGGTGCGAGGGAGGCCGTCTCGCGGTCGGTGACGCTCAACCCCGGCTCCTCGTGACCAGTTCCTCTTCACGAGCCTCGTCCTCGGCCCGGCTGATCCCCAGCACGAGCAGCAACTCCTGGTGCAGCCGCATCCACACGGTGTGGTACGAGTCGCACAGGGGCGAGGCCAGCCACTGCACCGCACCGTCGTCGAAGCGGTCGAGGGCTTCCTCCAGGGCGGTGAGGTACCAGCCGCTGCCTTCGAGCACCCGCTCCAGCCTGCGCAGCACGGGCTGGATGGCCTCGTGCACGTCTTCCAGCGACTCGCGCACCCCGGCGTCGTAGACGCTGTCGGAGTGGTCGTTGGCGGTGCCGTCGGTGCGGCACTGCCATGCCGTGCACACCTCGCGGATCTTCCTGTTGAGCGGCAGAAAGGCCTCGTACGCCGCGGTGATCTGCTCCTCCTGCGCTGATCCCGGGGAGATCCGCAGGATCCGCGACACGGCGGCCTTGGCACGCTCGGTCGGCAGCGCCAGCGGACCCTTCACCATCGCCAGCCCGGCGTCGACCAAGGGGCGGTGCTCCGACTCGGGCCTGCCGCGCCACATGCCACGCAGAACGAGGTCGACGACGGCTTCGGCGAGTGCGTCGTCGGGAGAGTCCGGAAGGTCCACGGCAGCAGAGTGCATCGCCACACCTTTTCCCCGGTTCTGTGGTGACCGGTTCCTCGGTTCTGAGTTGCCCGGAGGTTACGCTCCGGCGGGCTTGTTAGTGAAGAGGGAATCAAGAAACACCCTCAGGGTTCCCTGGGTTGTGTCCGGCTGTTGCCCGTCCGGGCGCGGTCCCGGGCGGCGAGGAACGACGCCATGCGGTCCTGGGCCGCCCGTCCGTCCGCCAGCGCGGCGATCTGTCGCGCCTCCTCGACGAGGTGGCGGCCCAGTCCGTGCCCGGCACGGCCCCGCAGCAGGCCCTTCGCGGCGCGCAGTGCGGCACCGGCGCCGGCGGCCAGTCCAGCAGCGGTCCGGTGCGCCGCCGCATCCAGCTCCGCGTCGTCGACCGACCGGGAGACCAGGCCCCACCGTTCGGCATCGTCCCCGGTCAGGACCCGGTTGGTGAGGATGAGGTCCGCCGCCAGTCGAGGGCCGACCAGGCGCGGCAGGAACCAGGAGGCCCCACAGTCCGGCGTGAGCCCGACGTCCGTGTACGCCAGCCGGAACCGTGCGGACCGGCCCGCCAGGACGATGTCGCCCACGAGGGCGAGGCCCACCCCGCCGCCCGCGGCAGCGCCCCGCACGGCGGTCACCACCGGTACCGGCAGCTCGTGCAGGACCTGTATCGCGGTGTGCGCGGCAGTCGCCACGGCATGCACATAGGCGCCCGTCCCCTCGCCGCGACCGGCGAAGGCGCGCAGGTCACCGCCCACGCAGAAGGTGTCGCCCGCCGCCCGCAACAGGACCGCGCCGCCCGGGTCCGCGGCCACCTGGGCGGTCGTGTCCCGCAGTGCCTCGGCCGTTGCCAGGTCAAGGGCGTTGCCCCGCTCAGGGGCGTCCAGTCTGACCTCAACGACTCCGTCGGTGTGACGGACGACCCGGACCGGCTCGGTGCTCACGGGGTGGCTCATTGGACGTCTCTCCTGCCGTCATCCCGTCGCCGGGTGCTCTCGGCAAGATACTCAAGACGCTATACAGTTTCTAGGTACGCGGCGGGCCTGATGCCCGTACGCCTGTCGGCGGGAGGTCCCGTGCCCATCCAGTTCGATGTCGATCCGGCTGTTGCCCAACTTGCCGCCTCCACTTCCGCGTTCGTACGCGAGGTGGTGATCCCGGCGGAGCGCGACTGCGGCGGGTCCCTGCACGACGCCCCCGAGTCCGTGCGGGAAACCCTGCAGAAAGGCGCTCGTGAGGCGGGCGTGTTCGCTCCGCACGTGGCGACGCGGTGGGGCGGGCACGGACTCGACCTGCGCGGGCAGGCGGTGGTGTTCGAAGCAGTGGGTTACTCGCTGCTCGGCCCCCTGGCGCTGAACTGCGCGGCCCCGGACGAGGGCAACATGCACCTGCTGGAGAAGGTCGCCACCGAAGACCAGAAGGAGCGCTATCTGCGCCCGCTCGCCGCCGGCGAGGTTCGGTCCTGCTTCGCCATGACCGAACCGGCACCGGGAGCTGGGGCCGATCCCCGCTCCCTGAGGACCACCGCGACCCGGGTTCCCGGCGGGTGGCGCATCGACGGGCGCAAGTGGTTCATCAGCGGCGCCCGCGGTGCCGGCTTCGCCATCGTCATGGCCCGCACCGCCGGCAACCCCGGAGATCCAGGCGGCGCCACCATGTTCCTGGTCGACGCCGGTACACCCGGCATGAGCATCGTCCGGGATATCGAGACCCTGGACGAGGGGCTCTTCGCCGGGCACAGCGAGATCGTCTTCGACGAGTGTGTGGTGGGGGACGACCAGGTGCTCGGCGCGGTCGGCCACGGCTTCGAGGGAGCGCAGGTCCGGCTCGGCCCCGCCCGTATTACGCACTGCATGCGCTGGCTGGGAGCCGCGCGGCGCGCCCAGGACGCCGCACTGGAACGGGCGGGCAGTCGCATGGCGTTCGGCTCCGTCCTGGGGGACCTCGGCATGGTGCAGCAGATGCTGGCCGACTCCGAGATCGACATCGAGGCGAGCCGTGCTCTGATCCTGCGTACCGCCTGGGAGCTGGACACCGGCTCCACCGCCGCGCAACTCACCTCGGTGTCCAAGACCTTCGTGGCGGAGGCCGTGAACCGGGTGGTCGACCGGGCGGTGCAGATCTGCGGAGCACTCGGCATCTCGGCGGCCGACGCCCCGCTGGCCCGTCTGTTCAGGGAGGTACGACCGTTCCGGATCTACGACGGGCCGTCGGAGACGCACCGTTTCGCAATCGCGCGCCGTGCCGTGCGGCCCTACCGGCAACCGAGCGCGAGTGCCGCCGGCTCATGAGGGCGTAGGCGGCGAACACCTGTGGACGCGCGAGGCCCACGAAGAAGCGGCTTGAGGCGGCTGACGCCAAACTGCGACGGTTTCAGGCGGCGATCGCGGAACCGAAGGGCTTGCCCACGCCGACAACGCTGGTGCTGCCTCTACACCGACCCGCTACGGACCAACGACGCCTTCAAGGCCCGGCGCTGACCACCTGACACAGCGCACAGCCACGCAGGCCCGACCTGGTCGGAAACCGAATGGCGCAGCTTCGGCAGCGAAGCCGACAACCGCCGGTTCGGCGGCGCGTGGGAAGGCGAGCCCGGCACCCTCGACCTGCCCGCCTACCCCTACGACGAACTGTGCGTCATGCTCGCCGGCCGCGTAGCCCTCACCGACGAACGTTGCCCTGATGGCGGGGAGGGGGCTCGACCATGACGTGCGCGATGCCACCATGCACTTCCCCGCATGACCGGCCGCGTCGTGGCTCAGGTGCGCACTTCTTTCGTGTCGCGCATCCGGTGCGAACCCCCGATGAGCATCAGGTTACGTCGGACGCGTCAGCGTCGCGGAAGGCCTCGCGGAGTTGCGCGGGCACCAGATCAGGAGCCAGGTGCGGGTCGTCGAGGTCATGCTGGTGGGTGCCCGCTGTCACCGCTCCCGACCGTCTCGTTGCCCACTGATCCAGACGGCCAGCTCGGTGCGATTGGCGAGGCCGGATTTGGCCAGGATGCTTTCCAGGTGACTCTCCGCGGTGCGCAGCCCGATCACCAGGCGCAGGCGATCCCTGCGACGCAGGTGTCAATGGTCCGGTGTGGACGAATACTGCGGCTCGGACCCTTACCGAGGTCCGACGTGCAGGCGGAGTGTGTGGACTGCCTCGTCCACGTCGAGGGGCCACAGGTGCAGGGTGTTGTCCGTGCTGGCAGACACGAGTGCGTGTCCGTCGGGATGCCAGGCCAGATGCGTCACGTTGTGGGTGTCGTCGCTCAGCGTTGCCCAGTTCTGGCCGGAGGGTATGTCCCACACGGTGATCTTGTGGTCGGTGCTGCTGATCGCCAGGCGCGCGCTGTCAGGGCTGAACGCCAGCACAGCCACCTCGTTAGGGGGCGATGCGATCGTGTCAGCGGCTGCGTCCGAGATGTCGACGGTTACACGCCAGGTTGTGGTGTCCCAGACGGTCACGATGTGACGTGAGGTTGCGACGGCGAGCCAGCGGCGGTCCGGGCTCAAGGCGATCCCGTTCTTGGGACCGTCACATGCGGGCTGCAGCGTCCGCCAGGTGACGATGTTGCGGACGTTCATGCAACCGTCATCGTTCACCAGCACCACGTCGTCGCCTGCGCCAAAGGTCGCCGCGGCGCGCTGCGGCTGGCTGCCGATCAGCGTAGGCTCGTCGGGTCTGTCCAAGCGCCACACCGCGTCCGGGTTCCTGCGGCCAACAGCGAGCAGGGCATGCGAGTCGGGCTTGAAGGCGAGCAGTTGTGGCGCGTCCGGCACGAAACCCGCGCCAGTCAGGTGCGTCTGTCGCCCTGACGTCAGGTCGTGCACGGCGAGTGGCTTTCCTGGGCTTGCGACCGCGACGAGTGTGCGGTCGGGGCTGAAGCGGCCTGTCGTCCCGTCGGCTCCGACGCTCGTTGTGCCGGTGCTGCGCAGTCGATCGTCGAACTTCTGCACGGTGCCCGCTGAGGTCAGCGCCAGCACGCTCGAGCCGGAGGCGTCGAACGAGAGCGCCTGAACAGGGGGCAGAGACGAGTTGAGGTACGTGGCGGCCGGCCAGAAGCTGATGGCGTTGCTGCTCAGCACAGCCAATGTGCCATCGGGGGCGAACTCCAGACCCAACGCTCGTTCACCGATGATCAGGGATCCACGTGGGATACCACGCTGGATGTCCCACAGATTCACCTTCGCGACTTTGCTCGCGACGGCGATCGTGGTTCCGTCGGCGCTCACGGCCACACCGCGCCCTGCGGGCTCATGCGATGGGAGGCTGCCGGCCGGTGCGCCTGCGGCGGTGTCCCACACCACGACGCCGCTGTCTTCAAACGACACCACGACAAGGGAGCTGTTCGGCACGGCCCGGATCCGCGAGATATGCGTATCGCCGAAGCGGTAGCTGCCTCGGCGTTCGCCGGTTTCGATGTCCCAGACCTGGAGTTCACCCCCGTCGCCGATCGCGAGAGTGCGGCTGTCGGACGCGATTGCGTGCGTTCCGCGGACGGCGAGATCTCTGCGTTTCCGGCCGGATGCGACGTCCCAGATTGCCGTTGTCGTCGCGCCCGCGGCGACCAGTGAACGGCCGTCGGCGCTGAAGTTCAGCCCGGAGCCCACGTGAACGCCCAGCTCCTCTGGCTCGGAGGGACTGGTCCTGTCCACCAGGAAAAGGCGGCCGACGTCGTCAGCCACCGCGACGGTCCGGCCATCCTGGCTCAACGCGAAGGTCGCGATGCGGTCGGCACCGGCAGGCGGGCTCACCATGCTGGTGACGGTGAGTGTCGCGCAATCGTACAGCGTGAGCTGTGAGCGGCCGTCGAGGACGGCGAAAATCGTGCCGTCGGGGCTGTATGCCCCTTTCAACAGAGATCGATCGTGGGCGAGAGGGATGTGATGCGGCGGCCGTGCCGCGTTGGCGGTGAGCAGGCGGCTGCGGGCTTCGACGGTGGGATAGGTGTTGTAGGCCTGTAGGGCGGTGCGGATGGATTCCTCTGGATTGGTCGCGGCCTGTTCCTGGGACAGAGCGGCGAGCTGCCGGGATTGGGTGATCAGGCTGAGGCGTTCGGTCTCGCGGCGTTGGTACACGGCGATGCCCGCTCCGGCGGTCGCCAGCACGAGCAGGGCGGCCAGTCCTGCGGCGAGCCAGCGGAGTTGGCGTGTGCGCCGGCGGGCCGCGGTGCGTTCGGCGTTCTCTTCGGTCCAACTCGCGGTGAGAAATTGCTGTTCGCGCGCGGTGAGCGCGGGGCCGGCGCGATCGGCCCATTCCGAGGTCAGGGCCAGGCGTGTGGTCCGGTACAGGGCGCCGGTGTCGCGCCCGAGCTCGTCCCAGATCCGGGCCGCCTCGGTGAGCTGGTGGTGGATGCGCAGCCCGTCACGGTCCTCGGCCAGCCACTCGCGCAATCGAGGCCACGCTCGGAACAGCGCTTCATGCGTGATCTCCACGCTGTCCTGGTCGAGGGTGATCAGCCGGGCGCCGGCCAACACGTCGAGCACCGGGCCCGTCTCCGGCACCTCCGCGCGGCCGATGCGGCGTTTGGTGTCCTCGGTGCCCTCACCCAACGCGGTCAGACGCAGGAACAGATGGCGTGCGGCCGTTCGCTGATCCGCGGGCAACGCCGCGAACACTGCCTCGGCGCTGCGCGCCAGAGCGCCGTGGATGCCACCCGCGGCCTGATAGCCGGCGAGGGTGAGGCTGTGGCCGCGGCGACGGCGCCATGTCTCCAGCAGCGCGTGCGACACCAGCGGCAGCACCCCGCTGCGTCCGGCCGCCTCCGCCACCAGCGTGGTCAGCAACGCGGCTTCGACGCTGCAGCCCGCCTTCACAGCGGGTTGGGTGATCGCGCGGCGCAGCTCGTCCGGGGTCATCGCGCCGAGCAGGATCTGCGCGTCGGTCAGTGCGGCGGCCAGCGCCGGATGCTGGGCGCAGTGCGGGTAGAAGTCGGAGCGCACGCCCAACACCACACGAGTGCGGCTGTTCGATGCGACGACGGCGGCCAGCAGCATGTCGATGAACTGCGACCGTCGCGAAGGGGCGGCACAGAGGGTGAAGATCTCCTCGAACTGGTCGATCACCAGCACCAGATCATCGTCCGGGGACGCGCACCGCACGAAGCGGTGCAGATTGAGCGGATCGGCCAGCAAGTCCTCATACACCGGGCCGGGTGTGCGACCGGTGTGCGCGGCCAGGCGGACAGCGCACTCCTCGACCGGGTTCGGTCCAGGAGTGAATACCACCGCACGGATCCGCGGTGCGAGCCCGGCACGCAGCAGCGATGACTTGCCCTCGCCGGAGGCGCCGAACACCGCGACGAAACGCTGCCGCACCAACCTGGCGAGCAGTGTCTCGACCACGGTTTCCCGGCCGAAGAACCGATCGGCATCCTGCGCCCCGAACGCCGCCAACCCGACATACGGTGCAGGCCCGTCCTCCTCGGCGCGCGCAGGCGGGACCTGCTGGGCGACGGCGAGTTCGGCGGCGACGTCGTGCCAGCGTTGCCGCCACTGCTCCTCATCTCCGCCGCACGCACGGACGTAGCCCAGCACGACCTCCAGGCCGGGAAGCCTGCGTCCGCCCGCCGCATCCGACAACGCCGTGGACGAGAAGTGCGACCGGCGCGCCAGCTCCCGATAACTCAGACCGCCCGCACTCGCCCGCAACCGCCGCAGATCAGCCGCGAACCGCAGCACCGGACCGTCGCCGTCATCCAACGGCCGTTCCCCACGCGGCATCCGCCACCCCCAGCTCGTGTCTCCCAGAACGACCATAGTCCGCAATCCGTTGTCCGCCAGGGCTTACACCGATCGCGGACAACGCGGGTCGGGTAGATCTCCAGATGTGCCAACGGTTACAGACCGGCAAAGGCATCTATCAGGGCGGAGTCGAAATCTGACCGAACTTCGGTAACCGATACCAAACCACGTTACGGAGGTACACATTGTGATCGCGCACAGGGCAAGGGCGCTCAGGAGAATCGGTGCACTCGGCGTCGCGATGATCGTCGCGGTCGCCGGCCTCATGCTGGCCGCCGCACCGGCGTCTGCCGCCCCAACCACAACCTACGCGTACCCAACCACACACTACGAGAATGTGGGCAACCCAACCTGGTGCTTGGACGGCAACGACAGAGGCGACGACGCCTACCTCCACAAATGTGGACATGGGCAAGTCGACTACCAGAAGTGGCAATACACGGCCCCCGCGAGTTACCTCCAACTGATCCACAACGCGACCGGCACATGCCTCACGGCCTGGTCGCCGGACGACGTCACTCTGAGTTGGTGCGCTAGCGGCGTCGACCGCTGGAACGCGCTGCCCACGGGCACGACCGGCCACGTGATGCTGCAGAATGCGTATTGGGGCGGTTGCCTGGCGCCGTACTACACCTGGATTCCGGGATCGTCGACCTACCCCCTCGTCCTGCTGCCCTGTGACCGGACCAACACCCTCGTCAAGTGGCGCTATCACAACTAGCGCGAGCCCAGGCCTGAGCTGCGGAGACGCGGCTCAGGCCCGCCGGGCGGGATGAACGCGGTCACCGGAGTCACCACAGCCCGAGCTTCTTGATGACCTCGGCATGCTTAGTGGTCGCTTTCGGAAGTTCTTCGGGGGTGATCATGCCGCGCGGGGAAGTTCGGCCGAGGCGTCCTGGCGTTCGTGCTCGCTGATCCTGGTGAGAAGGTCGCGCAGGTCACGGCGGGTGAACTTCCAGCGGAAGGGCTGGGCGGTGGCGTTGTGGCGGTTCTCGAACGCGGCAAGTCGTTGCTCGACCTCGGCCAGATCGGTGAAGTCGTTGGGTGACACGACTTTGCGTTGCACCACCGAGAAGTAGACCTCGACCTGGTTGACCCACGAGGCGTGCACCGGGGTGTGCACCATGACCGCGTTCGGGAACCGCGCGGCCAGCCGATCGATCGCCGCCTGGCCGCGATGTGAGGAGCCGTTGTCCACCACCCAGAACACTCGCTTGGCCGAGGCATACGGCTGCTGGGTCATGACCTGCTCGACCAGCGTCATGAACGGCGCGATCCCTGTCGAGGGCGCGCATCGCCCGAACACCCGTGCCTGGTGCACGTCGTAGGCGGCCAGATACGCCACCGCGCCACCGCGCGTGTAGTCGTGGCTGACCCGCATCATCCGCGCCCGCCCCGGTGCCAGGCTCGGGTGGCAGCGGCACCGGGCCTGGATCGAGGTCTTCTCATCGCTGGAGATCGCATACTCCCGCGGGCCCAGCTCCCGGCCCTGCCAGCGACGCTCATACAGGTCCAGCACCCGCTCGGCCTTGGCGGCGAAGTCCGGGTCACGGGGGAACAACCACGACCGGTACTGCCAGGGTTTGATCGCCTCCCGCGTCAGCCACCGCCACACCGTCGAGGCCGACATCGCCTCCGCGATGCCGCCGGTCACCACCTCCCGGGCCAGTTCCGGGCACGACCATCGCGACAACGGCGCCCCCGCACGGGCCGGTAGCTGGCAGGCCAGCGCCTTGACCTGAGCGACCTGCACCGGGGTGAACCGCGGCGGCCGGCCTGAGCGGGCCCGATCGGTCAGTCCCGCCAGCCCCTGCGCCGCGAACCGGCCGCGCCAGGTCCGGACCGTGTCCACGGTGACTCCCACTTCCGCCGCGATCACCGCGTTGGAGCACCCGCGGGCGGCCAGCAGCACGATCCGGGCCCGGATCTTGTCCCGATACGGCGTCTTCTGACCTCGGGCGCGGCGGGTCAGCACCCGCCTGATCGCGCCGGTCACCGTTACCGGGCAGGCCTGGGCCACGGGCATCGCGACGAGGCTCGTTTCATGATCGACGGTCAGAGCGCCGCCCAGGATTGCGGTCGGGCACGATGTCGGTCATGGCTACCCCACCGGAGTCCACCAAGATCTCTGTCGGGCAACGGTTGCGCGCCCACGCCGCCACGCACTGGCCACAGGCGGGTGAACTCGAGTTCCGCTACCGGGACGCGTTCGTCTACGTCGAGGCACACCTGCCCGACGGGACCACACAGCCGCTGATCCGGTTGCGCTACGGCGGCTCGGCCCGCCATTGGGGCTTCGGGCTCTACCTCGCCAGCAGCGACCGCTACGAGAACCAGATCCTGCCCTCCGGATTCCCCAGCGGCAGCCCCGAAGAAGCCCTCGACTGCGCCTGCCGCCTCTACCTCGACAACCCCTACTGATCAGGTCGCCACGACCCCCGAAGAACTTCCGAAAGCGACCACTTAGCTCCGCTGACTCTGGATTAGAACTTTCGTGGCAAATGTTGAATACGCGCGGGCCTTAAACAGGCCACCCATGGCACGTGCTGCGTGAGTGCGAGTGGCACTACAACGAGCATCGCACCCACCGATCGCTCGGCGGGGTCGTCGGGGAAGACCGGCTGGACACCGGGCCGTCGGAGCCAGCGTCCAGTTCGCAGACGCAGATAACGGAGTTCCGCGGCCTGGCGATTTCCAGCGGCACCAGTTTGGTGCGTGGTGCCGAGCTCACGGGCAGCGGCGATCAGCCGGGGCCACTCGTCGACTACCTCGACACCGTGTCCGAGGGCAGGCAGCCGAACTTGCGCCGGTAGGCGGCGGCGAACCGGCCGTGGTGGAAGAACCCCCAGCGAGCTGCGACGGCTGCGACGGTGCCGCCCGCGCGCAGGTCGGCGTGCACGCGGTCAAGTCGCACTTCGCGCAGGTAGGCCATGGGGGAGAGATCGAATGAACGCTTGAACCCGTACTGCAACGTGCGGACGCTGACAGCCACCTTGGCGGCGAGGATGCCGGGTGTCCACGGGCGTTCTGGCGCTTCGGATATGAGTTCGACCGCCTTCTGGATCGCGGCGGGTGCTCGGCGTTGCGGCGCGTCGAGCTGGTCGCGGTAGTTGTGCGGCTGTGTGAGCAACAGGCCCGCGATCACCATGTTCTGCAGATGGGTGGCGAGCAACGGATGGTGCGTCTGCGGGCTTTCCAGCAACTTCAGCACATCGAGCCACGATCGTGCGGCGGGCGTCGTGAGGTCCATCGCCGGCGCGAACTCGAGCGGAGCGCCGAGCGGCCGGCAGAGCTGACGTTCCAGCTCCCGTTCCACTTCGGTGCGGTCGAGCATGAGACACAGCTGACCGCAGTCGGGACCCCAGTGCAGGTCTGCGGGGCGGCCCGGCATGAAGACGGCCGCGCGGCCGGGGTCGGAGGCCACTGGCTCGGCTGATCCGCATCGCTGCTCGCACCGTCCGGTGAGCGGGATGTTCACGTGGAAGTTGGAGGCGTCCACCGTCGTCAGGCGGACCGGCGCGCCGTAGCTCAGGTGTCCGGCGGTGAGTGCACCGACCTTGACCGCGTTGAGCCGCATGTCGAACCGCTCCAACGGTTCCCGCACGGACAGCTGGTGCGGCAGGTAGGTGCGTTCGATGGCGAGGCGGGCCTCGTCGAGGTCGGTCACGTGGACTACGGGGAACGCGGACAACGTGATCACTCAACCGAGCCTAGAACCCCGCGCGTTCCGGCCGGAACTCTGCGTCCTCCGGCTGGCCCGAGGACTTCGGGCGCCAGTTGACTGGCACAGGTGCGGGGGTCGACGGAGTACGAGATGACCGTGTTCCCCTTGGACGACATCCGTCCGGGGGCACGGCTGGTGCGGATCGCCAGCGGATCGCCCGATCGCGCCGTCATCGGCCTCATGGGGCTGGTCGGCAGGCAGATCACCGGCGGCGCGAAGCTGATCGTGCTCGAGCTGGCGGAGCGGGCCGGAATGCACCCCGTCACGGCTCAGCTGCTGGTCAAGTTCGTGGAGTGGCTCGGTCGTCTGCACGTCGAGTTCTGCGTGGTGCAGCGCGGAGGCGCGGTGGACACGGCACTCGGCGAGGCGAGCGCCGCGGGCCTGATCGGGCTGTACGAGACCGTCGAGGAAGCGCTGCGCGTTCCGCATTGAGTTCCCAGGCCTCAGGTGCGGTCGTGCATGGTGTGCACGGTGGTCCACGCCCGCGTGGCCAGCTGCAGGTTGAACCTGGTGTCCGGGTCGTTGAGCTCATATCCGGACACGGAACGGATTCGCTGCAACCGGTAGCGCAACGTGCTGCGGTGCAACGCGAGGCGGCGTGAGGTCTCGTCGTAGTTGCCGCCGTGCTCCAGGTACTCGGACAGCGTTTCCACCAGCTGCGCGCCCTTGGCAGTGTCGTAGTCGAGCAACGTGCCGAGCCACCGGTGGATGAAGGACTCGACCGAGCCGATGTCGCTGATCTCGGACAGCAACCGGTACACGCCGAGATCGTCGAACACGGTGACCTGGGGAGGGCTGCCGGTGGTGATCTGCATCTTCAACGCCAGCTGCGCCTGTCCGTGTGAGCGCGGGAAGTCCGGCGGGTCCACGCACGGTGCGCCCACGCCGACACGGCACCGGCCGCGGGCACCGAGCCGGGTCTCGATCGCCTTGCGCAGTCGTTCCCAGTCGTGGTCCGTGTGGCACAGGACCGCGACTCCGCCGGGCCTGGTCGCCAGCAACGAGCCGATGCCGACCGCGGAGAACGCGTGCCGGACCGCGTCGAAAAGGTGCTCGTGGTTGCCGCGCTGGCCGCCGTGCGCGACCAGCAGCACCCGGTGCGGCCTGGCCAGGTCGTAGCCCAGCGCGCGGGCCCGTTCGCGGGCGCCGCCGGTGTCCGTGCCTGCCAGCAGCTCCTCCACGAGGTCGCGCCGCAGCCGCAGTTCGACCTCGGCCAGGGCACGCTGGTGGGCGAGTTCGAGCGTGAGCACCGTGTTGCCGTGTTCCAGCGCGACCCGTTCGGTGTCGTGCGCGGCGCGCTCCGGGTCGACCAGGGCCAGCACGCCGAGCACGTCGCTGCCGACCTGCGCGGCCACGATCAGCCGGTCGCCGTCGCGGACCGGCTCGTGCGCGGTGATCAGCCGGTGCAGGAGGCGTTCCCGCTGTGCGGCCGGTGCTTTCGGGTACGGGTCCGGCCTGCCGGAGCCTGCCCACGCGGTGAGGTTGCCGTGCCGGTCCTCGACCGCGACGACCAGTCCGGTCAGCTCGTGCACGGCGTGGGCGATCCCCTCCTGCCCGCCGCCCGCCGAAGCGACGGCGGTGAGCCGGTTGTGGATGTCGAGGCTGCGCTGCAGCTCCGCGTTGGCGACACGTTCGCGCTCCAGGCTCTCGCGTTCCCGCCCGCGCATGACGGCGTTCGCGAGCGCGACAGCCGTCTGCTGGGCCAGCACCTTGAGCAGGAAGCGGTGGTGCTGCGCGGGTTCGGTGTCACGGCTCACCACCAGGTGTCCCGGTACGCGCGCCGAGTTGGCCAGCGAGTACGCCCACGCCCAGCCGGTGCCGACGTCGACCGGGCCCTCCGTCTGCCCGAGCATCTCCAGCCGCGACCGCAGCCGCCCGTCGTGACCGTCGGACCACCAGAGGTCGCCGAACAGCACGGCCTCGGTGCGGCACCCGCCCAGCGCGGGCACGGACGAGGTGGCGATGCGCAGGATCGAGGTCTCGTCCCGAGTGTTGGTCATCACCATCGACAACGCGAGCAACGGCCGGAACAACGCGAGCTCGTCGCGCAGCGCGGCTTCGCGGCCGGGTCCGGCGGCGCTCACGACCAGTGGTGGATCAGCTGGTCGGGAGGCACGTGGTAGAGGTTCTCCACGACCGTGGTCCCCATGAGCACCTTCGGGTGCGTCCTGATGACGTCCATCAGGAGCGCGCCGCCGAACTTCTCCAGGTCGTACAGGCACAGAATCACCTGGTGGTAGCGCGGTGCGAACCGGTTGAGCTCGGACTCGTAGGTGATCAGGTTCGCGGGCCCGATGACCTCCTGGACCGCCCACGTCATCTCGCCCAGCACGCGGGCGACGGTGTAGCTGCCGGACAGGGCGGCCGACGACCACGTCTCCCAGAACCCCAGCATCTCGGCGGCGGCGAACTCGCCACGCCCGAGGTAGATGTCTCGCGGCGAGCGGATGTCCAGCTGGCTGCCCTCGGCCTCCCAGGCGGGCAGTTCCATCTCGTCCACCGCGCACAGGCACCTGTCCCCGGCGGTCAGCCCGGTGTCGACGTAGGGCACCACCATGTTCCTCCGTTCGTCGGATCCGCGGTAGAACCCGCACAGGTGCGTTCCCGGTGGCACCGCCAGGTCCGCGATGCCGAGTTCGATCGTCTCCGCCCTCATGCCGAAACCTCCTCACGCTCTGCCGCCTCAGGTGTCGGAGGTGGCGGAAACGGGCAACCACGGCAGCAACCGAAGGGAGCTGTCTCATGGAAGCTCGCGAGTTCTTCCACACCGTCGCGGAACGCTCCGGTCTGTCCCGCGAGGAAGCCGCGGACCTCACCAGGGCGACGCTGAGCGCGCTCGCCGAACGGCTGAGCGCCGGGGAGGCCCGGCACCTCGCCGGTCTGCTGCCGCCGTCGCTGAACGACCTGCCCGCGGGCCGTGCGGAGACGTTCGGCTTCGACGAGTTCGTCCGCAGGGTCAGCGACCACACCGGTCTGACCGTCCGCGAGACCACGGACGGTGTCCGCGCCGTGCTCACCACCGTGCACGACACGGTCGGTGACGAGCAGTTCGAGCACGTGACCGCCCAGCTGCCGCGGGAGTTTCAGCCGGCGTCGTAGAACGTCGCCAGCGTGGTCGTGCCGTCCCGCTCGACGATCCGCAGCGCCGGGCCCGCGGCCACGTCGATCTCGTCGGGCCGCCACACCATGTGCCGCAGGACGACGGGATAGCGCGCGTCGCCGCCGACGGCGATGATCGCGACGTCGTCCTTCGGGTCGTAGGTGGCGTAGGCGAACGGCAGCCGCTCCACCTCGTGCTGGTCCCCGAACTCGCGGTCGAGCACCTCGATGGTCACGGCCTTGCCCTTGGACTGCGCGGTGAGCTGGTCCAGCGCGCCTTTCCAGTCGTCCGCTGTCATGGTCACCTGCTCCTGTCGGTCGGCTGATCTCGCACTTTGGCACTTCCTCTCGCCGGTCTGCTTCGTCCTGACAGGACGAGCCCGGTCGCAAACCTCACCCCGTCAGGACGAGAACCCCGTCACAGCAACAGGTCGAACAGACGGAACGCCGTGTCCCAATGCCGAGTCCGGGGATTCACCAGATCCGGTTCGATGATCTTGAATGTGCGGGCGAGGCCCAGGCTCACCCCACCCGCCACCCGCGGCACCCAGGCCTCTGCCTCGTCGGACAGCACGACGTCCGGCGGCCGGGACGTCATCTCGTCCAGCACGTCCTCGAGCTCGGGGAAGAGCTTCTCGAACTCGCGGACGAGCTCCTGCAGGCCCTTGGTGATCGGGAAGTCGTAAGGCTGCAGCACATCCCGGCCGTTCGTCTTCGCCGTGACCCCGGCCATCAGGTACAGGTCAGCCAGGTTGCGGTCGACGAACTCGTTGTAGCGCTTGAGATCTTCCTTGTCGACGTCGAGACCGGCGGCGGTGCGGAAGAAGTGCTCGAACCTGGTCACGTTCATGACAGGCATCGGTGGCTCCTCGGTACTCTCGGGCCATGGGTCTGGAAATGCGGAAGCGCACGTGCCCCTGGTGCACGGTGACGCACGTGTGGGCGGTGACTGAGGAACGGCTGACGATCGCGCTCAGCGACCACCTGAAGGAGTGCCGGGGCGACGGTTCGCAGCTGCTCGGTCCCGAGTCGGCGGGCTAGGCGTTCACGGCAGCACGCCCGCGAGGTCCTTGGGCATTGACGCCTTGACGTCCTCCCACTCGCCCTCGGTGATGTGGGCGCGCAGTACGTTCGACACCGTCCGGACGACCTCGTCGACGTCGGCGTCGTACACGAAGTCGTGCCGGACCCGGTCGACGAACTCGTCGTGGTGCATCTTGATCGGCACCTCGGCTGGGCGCCAGCCCTCGTAGTAGATGCCGCGCACCAGCATCGGCAGCTGGGCCCCGAGGTGCGCGGCCTCCTGCACGGTCAGCCGGTCTCGCAACGCGTGCAGGACGCCGCGCAGTGCTGCGTAGGACTGGTTGCGGCGCTCGCGTGGCCAGCCGAACGCCTCCTCGATCTCGTGCAGCATCCGGTTGGTCTTGTCGACGGTGGCGGTGAACGGTGCGAAGCCGGTGTCGCTCATCGGCTTTCTCCTTCCTGCCCGGTCATGGCGAACGGGCCGGTGCGGATGCGGTAGAGGGGAGACGGCGCGCGCCGCTCCCGGCGCGCCTGGCGGGCCATCGACCACAGCCACAGCAGGCCGATGACCGAGATCAGCGCCAGGCCGAGCCAGTTCGTGGTCGTGTACACGGCGACCTGGGACGGGGTCGGCTCCGGGAGGGCGCCGCGCAGGAGCAGCTGGTACTGCCACGGTTCGCCGGTCAGGGCCAGGGTCACGAGCACCGCGATCATCGACATCGAGTCCCACAGTGCGTGCAGCGCCGACACCCCGAGGAAGGCGAGCACCAGCGGCCAGGTCAGCACGAAGTGACGCCTGGTGCTCCACGCGAAGAGCGTGCCTCCGAGGATCGCGGTCCACAGGCCGTGCCCGACGGGTGCCAGCAGGCCGCGCAGGATCTCGGTGGTCACCAGGTTGCTGAGCGACAGTCCGGAGTCGGTGAACAGCGACGTCAGTGCGTAGCCGGCGGACTCGAAGGCGGAGAACCCGAAGCCGACCGAGGCGCCGAGGATCATCCCGTCGCGGGTGGATTTCACCGCGAGGTGCCGGGTGAGCAGCGCCAGCGCCGCCAGCTTGACGGCCTCTTCGATCAGTCCCACGCCGACGTACATCCACGGCGACGGGTGGAGCAGGTACGCCTCCAGCACGGACGCACCGAGCACCCCGAGCACGCCGCCGACGACGAACGTGCGGAACACCAGCTCCGCCGTGATCTCCCCGGTATCGCGGCGCCCGAACGCCCACGTCACGAACGTCACCGGCACGAGGAAGCTGCCCAGCAGCACCAGGGTCGGGATCAGGATCGGGTTGCCGGTCAGGTACGTGATCGCGACCGCCAGCAGCCACAGCACGAGACCGGCCAGGAAGATCCGCCACCACGTCATGTCGTCGCTCCGAACGAGAGGTGTTCGTGGACGAGCCGGACCACCATCGCTCCCTCACCGACGGCGGAGCCGACCCGTTTGATGGAACCGCTGCGCACGTCCCCGATGGCGAACACACCCGGTCTGTTCGTCTCCAGCGGGAACGGCCTTCTGCCCTTGTGCCACCAGGTGTCGCCGTTCGCGACGTGCTCGCCGGTCAGCACGAAGCCGTCCTCGTCAAGTGCAACCAGTCGCGAAAGCCATGCGGTGCAAGGGGTCGCGCCGATGAACACGAACAGCGCCCGCACCTGCAGCGTGCGCCGGTGGTGGTTCTGGTTGTCCTCCACGACCACGCCCTCGACCTGGTTGTCGCCGAGCAGCTCCACGACCTCGTGGTGCAGCAACACCTCGATCCGCGGATGGCGCAGCACGCGGTCGACCAGATAGCGGGACATGTTCTTGTTCAGATCGGCGTCGCGCACCACCAGGTGGACGCCGGGTACCCGGTCGGCGAGGAACACGGCCGCCTGGCCACCCGAGTTGCCCCCGCCGACGATCGCGACCGGGTTCGCCTGACACTCGCGAGCTTCGTGGATCGTGGCGGCGTAGTACACGCTGGTGGACTCGAAGTCGGCGAGCCGCGGCAGGCTGAGCTTGCGGTAGCGCGCGCCGGTCGCGATCACCAGCGACCGCGTCCGGACCTCGGAGGAGTCGTCGAAGCCCACCACGTAGTGGCCGTCACGCGGGGAGAACGAGACCGCCTCCACCGACACGTTCACCGGCACGCCGAACTTCTCCGCCTGCAGCACCGCGCGTTCGGCCAGCTCGGGGCCGGAGATGCCGGCGGGGAAACCCAGGTAGTTCTCGATCCGCGACGTCGTCCCGGCCTGGCCACCGGCCGCGACCGAGTCGACGGCCACGACACCGAGCCCGTCCGCCGCGCCGTAGACGACGGCCGCGAGCCCGCCGGGTCCCGCGCCCACCACCAGCAGATCGGTCACGTCGCTCGGAGGGGTGGACGAGTGCAGGCCGAGTGTCTGCGCGAGCTTCCGGTTGCTGGGGTTGCGCAGCGTCTGGCCGCCAGGCACGACCACCACGGGTGTTTCGTCGGTGGCCACGCCGAACCGGCGCAGCAGTTCCTCGGCGTGGTCGTCCTTGTCGGTGTCGACCAGCCGGTGCGGAATCCGGTTGCGGGCGGCGAACTCCAGCAGCCGCTTGGTGTCGGGGGAGAAGCACGACCCGATGATCTGCAGTCCGCCGCCGCGGCCGATGAGCACCGCGCGCCGCATCAGGTACGCGCGCAGGATCACGTCCCCCAGCACCGGATCGTCGTGCACCAACGAACGCAGCTCGTCGGTCGTCAGCTGGACCACCTCACCGGGCTCGGCGACCACGGCCGAGGCGAACGACGGTTGTCCTTCCAGGAGACCGAGCTCGCCGAGAAACCGCCGCGGCCCGTGCACCCGCACGACCTGACCGTTCTCCAGCACGTGCACCAGCCCGCTGACGATCACGAAGAAGTCGTGGCCGCGGTCGCCCTCGGAGTACAGGACCTCGCCTTCTCTCACGGGGCGCCTGGTTCCGTACCGCGCGAGCTGGTCGATCTGCTCGTCGTCGAGGCGGGGGAACGCCCCGTGTTCGTCCGGTGTCTCCAGTACCCCGGATTCCGACGACTCAGACGAAAGCTTCGTGGACATAGCACCACCGCCAGTTCTCGCCGGGTTCGAAGGACCGCACGATCGGGTGGCCGCCCGCGAACGCGTGCCGGCGGGCGTGCTTCATCGGCGAGGAGTCGCAGCAGCCCACGTGGCCACAGGTCAGGCACAGTCGCAAGTGGACCCAGGGCGTGCGGGCGATGAGACATTCCCGGCAGCCCTGCGGGGTCTGCGGTACCACTTCCCGCACCAGGGCGAGATGTTCGTCCACGACGGTGGTCATCGGTCCTCCCGAGTCGCGTCGTCGAGCACCAGAGACAGTCCGATGCCCAGCAGCCACACGTCCTTCGCGAGCGAGGTGCCCTCCTCGGTCGGACGCAGGCTCCGTTCCTTCCGCATGCCCGGTGTCCTCAGGTAGAGGCCGAGCAACGCGCCGGCGAACCCCGTGAGTGCCGCACCGGCGACCATCGCGGGCACGAACGGCACCAGCAGAGCGACACCGGTCGCGATCTCCCCGGCCGCCAGCAAGGTGGCGAACTGCTTGGGATCGAGCTTGCCCAGCACCGGATAGGTGCTCGCGGCCCAGCCCTGCATCGACTCGGCGGCCTCCTGGTCGGCGTGCAGCTTGCCCAGGCCCGAGTTGAGCACGTACGCGCCGGTGGTGACGCGCGCGGGCAGCTGCCGCAACAGGGAACGGTTGATCATGTTTTCACCTCCGGGGTGAGCGCCTGGTCCAGCCAGGCGCGCAGCTGGGGCGCGGGCAGCGCACCCGGTTGCCTGGCGATCACCTCGCCGTGGCGCAAGATCAGCAACGTGGGCACCGCACGCACCTCGAACCGTTGCGAGAGTTGAGGTGCGCGATCGACGTCGACCCGCACGAGCTTGATGTCGCCCGCCCGTTCGCGGGCGAGCTGGTCCAGCACCGGACTGACCATCCGGCACGGCCCGCACCACGTCGCCCACAGGTCGACCAGCACCGGGACGTCCGCCTGCTCGGCGACCGCGGCGAAGGTGTCGTCGAGCGCGTCGGCGATCCAGGGGAGCGGCTGCCCGCAGTTGCCGCACTTGGGTTTGCCTTGTGCGGCAGCGGGAACGCGGTTCTTCTTGCCGCAGTTCTGACACTCGATGGTCATGCGGCAGCCCTGCTCTCGGCGGCCGTGGTGACGGACAGCTCGCCGTCCACCACGTCCACCCGGATCGTCGCGTCCTCCAGCACCTCACCGGAGATCAATGCCCGCGCGACGCGGGTCTCGACCTCGTGGGCGATGTAGCGGCGCAACGGACGGGCGCCGTAGACCGGGTCGAACCCGCGCCGCGCGATGAACTCGGACGCCGCCGGCGTGAGCTCGACGTCGATCCGGCGCTCCGCGAGACGAGTGCGCAGCTCGGCGAACTGCAGGTCGACGATGCGTTCGAGCTGCTCCAGCCGCAACGGGGTGAACAGCACGACGTCGTCGACGCGGTTGAGGAACTCAGGGCGGAAGTGCTCCCGCAACGACGCCATCACCGCTCCGCGCGCGTCCGGCTTGATCTCGCCGTCCGCCGTCACGCCCTCCAGCAGGTACTCCGAACCGATGTTGGACGTCATGATGATCACCGTGTTGCGGAAGTCGACCGTGCGGCCCTGCGAGTCGGTGATCCGGCCGTCGTCGAGCACCTGCAGGAACGTGTTGAACACGTCCGGGTGCGCCTTCTCGATCTCGTCCAGCAGGACGACCGAGTAGGGCTTGCGCTGCACGGCTTCCGTGAGCTGACCGCCCTCGTCGTAGCCGACGTAACCGGGCGGCGCGCCTACGAGCCGCGACACCGTGTGCTTCTCCTGGTACTCGCTCATGTCCAGGCGCACCATGTTGTCGTCGCTGTCGAACAACGCGGACGCCAGCGTCTTGGCCAGCTCGGTCTTGCCGACACCGGTGGGACCGAGGAAGAGGAACGACCCGATCGGCTTGCGCGGGTCCTTCACCCCAGCGCGCGCACGGATGATCGCGTCGGCCACCAGCCGCACCGCCTCGTCCTGGCCGATCACCCGCTCGTGCAGGATCTCGTCCAGCCTCAGCAGCTTCTCGCGCTCGCTCTCCTTGAGCCGCGACACCGGGATGCCGGTCCACGCCGCGACGATCTCGGCGATCTCGTCCTCGGTCACGACCTCGCGCAGCAGCCGGTGCTCACCCTGTTTGGTGGCAAGCCTTTCCTCCTCGGACACGAGCTGTCGCTCCAGCTCGGCGAGCCGGCCGTACCGCAGCTCTGCGGCCCGGTTGAGGTCGTAGGACCGTTCCGCCTCCTCGGCTTCGCGGCGCACGCGTTCCAGGTCGCCGCGCAGCTCCTGCACCCGGCGGATGGCCTGCCGTTCGGCCTCCCACTGCGCCGTCATCGCGTCGAGCTCGGCGCGCAGGTCCGCCAGCTCACGTCGCAGCGTTTCGAGCCGTTGCTTCGACGCCTGGTCGGTTTCCTTGGACAGTGCGGCTTCCTCGATCTCCAGCCGGGTCACCCGGCGGGAGATCTCGTCCAGTTCGGCGGGCATCGAGTCGATCTCGGTGCGCAGCCGCGCGCACGCCTCGTCCACCAGGTCGATCGCCTTGTCCGGCAGGAACCGGTCGGTGATGTAGCGGCGGGACAGCACGACGGAGGACACCAGCGCGGCGTCCTGGATCTTGACGCCGTGGTAGACCTCCAGCCGTTCGCGCAGCCCGCGCAGGATCGAGATCGCGTCCTCCGGCGTCGGCTCGTCCACGAGCACGGTCTGGAACCGGCGTTCCAGCGCCGCGTCCTTCTCGATGTGCTTGCGGTACTCGTCGAGCGTGGTCGCGCCGATCATGTGCAGCTCACCGCGGGCGAGCATCGGCTTGAGCATGTTGCCGGCGTCCATCGATCCCTCGGCGGCGCCGGCACCGACGACGGTGTGCAGCTCGTCGACGAACAGCAGGATGCGCCCCTCGGCGGCCTTGACCTCGGCGAGCACGGCCTTGAGCCGTTCCTCGAACTCGCCGCGGTACTTGGCGCCCGCGACCAGCGACCCCATGTCGAGTGCGAAGACCGTCTTGTCCCGCAACCCTTCCGGCACGTCACCGCGCACGATCCGCTGCGCGAGCCCTTCGACGATCGCGGTCTTGCCGACGCCGGGCTCGCCGATCAGCACGGGGTTGTTCTTCGTCTTGCGGGACAGGATCTGGATCACGCGACGGATCTCGGCGTCCCGCCCGATCACCGGGTCGAGGTCACCCGTCCGCGCGTCGTCGACGAGGTCGCGGCCGTACTTCTCCAACGCCTCGTAGGTGCCCTCCGGCGTCGCGCTCTGCACGCGCTGGTTGCCGCGGATCTTCGTCAGCGACTCCAGGAACTTGTCCCGCGTGATGCCGTGCCGCGCCAGGATGTTGCCGGCCTTCGTGCGGTCGCCCTCCTCGGCCAGCGCCAGCAGCAGGTGCTCCACGCTGACGTAGGAGTCCTTGAGCCGCTTGGCTTCTCGTTCGGCGGCGTCGAGCACGGCCAGCAGGCGGCGGGTGACGTTGATCTGTCCGGGTTGGACACCCGGCCCGGTCACCTTGGGGCGCCGCGAGAGTTCGGTGTTCACGTCGTCGCGCAGGGTCTGCACGTTCACGCCGACCTGGGCGAGCAACCGCGGTACGAGACCGTCCGGCTGGTCGACCAGTGCGAGCAGGAGGTGTTCGCCGTCGGTCTCGGTGTGCCCGAGCCGCTGGGCGATGTCCTGGGCGGACTGCAGGGCCTCCTGCGACTTCTGCGTGAGCCGGTTCACGTCCATCGTCGATCACTCCCGCGTGCTTGTGCTTCCAGGACACGGATCCGGTCGAGCAAATCCAGCACGAGCCCGACCGAGGTGTAGTTGAGCGACAACCCGCTGCGCAGCCGCTGGATCCGCGCGATGCGGGCGACGGTCTCCGGCGGGAACCACAGCCGTCCGGTCTCATCGGCCGCGCACTCGATCAGCCCGAGCGCGGCGAACCGGCGGACCAGCTCCGGGTGCAGTCCGGTGTGGGCGGACACGCGGTTCGTGCTCAGCCGGACGGGTTTGGTCAGCGGGTACATCACGACCCCCTCGGGTCGAAGTCGGACACGGCGGCCAGTTCCTCGAACAGCTCGCGTTCCCGCTTGCCGAGGCGCTTGGGCACCATGATCTTCACGACCGCGTACAGGTCACCCGGTGTGCCGCGCGGGTTCGGCATGCCCTCGCCCCGCAGCCGCAGCCGCCGACCGCTCGACGATCCCGGCACCACCCGGACCTTGACGTCGCCACCGGGCGTCATGATCGGCACGGTGGCGCCGAGTGCTGCCTCCCACGGCGTGACGGGCAGGTCCACGATGATGTCGCGGCCCTCCAGCCGGTACCGCGGATGGGGCGCGATCCGCACCACCAGGAACAGGTCACCGGCGGTGCCGCCGCCCGAGCCGCGCCCGCCCTGGCCGGACAGCCGGATGCGCTGGCCGTCGACCACACCGGGCGGGATCGTCACGTCCAGCTCGCGGTCGCTGATGGTCAACCTGCGCTGCCCACCCCGGTAGGCCTCCTCTACCGAGAGCGTGAGCACGGCCTCCTGGTCGGCGCCCGGAATCGGGCCGCTCCGGCCGCCGCGGCGGAAGAAGCCGCCGAGCAGGTCCTCGAAGTCGAAGTCCTCGAAGCCTCCGGAGCCCGGCCCGCTGGTGTACACCGTGCGGCCGCCGCGACCGGCACCGACGCGTTCGTCGTAGTCTTCGGGGATCCGGCGGAAATCCGCGCCGAACCGGTCGTACCGCTTGCGCTGCTCCGGATCCGACAGGACCTCGTACGCCTCGCTGACCTCCTTGAACCGGTCCTCGGCACCGGGGTCGCGGTTGACGTCCGGGTGGTACTGACGTGCGAGCTTGCGGTACGCCCGCTGGATCTCCTCGCTGTTCGCCCCGCGTGGCACGCCGAGCGCCTCGTAGAAGTCCCTGGCCACGGCGGTTCACTCCCGCGCGGCACGGGAGACGGCGACCGCGGCCGGGCGGAGGACGCCGTAGCCGGGCCGCAGCACGCGCACGACTGTGCTGGGCGGTGCGTCCGGGTCGTCCAGCACGGTCACCACCTCGTGCAGGTTGGGGTCGAACGGCACGCCGGTCGCGTCCTGGCGCGGGTAGCCGAGCCGGGCGAGCACCTCGACCGCCTGGTCGCGGATCGCCCGCACGCCCTCGGTGAACGCGTCGTCGGACGCGTGGCCCAGTGCCAGCTCGAGGTTGTCGAGCACGGGCAGCCACGCCGACGCCACCCGTGCGCGTTCGGCGGTTCGTTCCCGGTCCAGCTCACGGCCGTAGCGCTTGCGCACGTTGTCCAGCTCGGCCACTGCACGCAGCCAGCGGTCCTCCAGCTCGGCGAGCTCCGGGACCGGCGTCGCGGGGGGAGCGGCGCCGGTCCCGTTCTCGGCCGCGACCTCGGGGGCGGAGTTCGCGGCGTTCCCCTGGGTGGTCATCGGCTACACCCGATCGAAGTCGGCGTCGACGACGTCGTCCTCCGACGAGGACGAACCCTGCTCCGATGCGGGCGGGGGACCGGACGACCGCGCCACCTGCAGGCCCTGCAGGACCTGTGTCAGCTCGTCGGTCAGCTCGCGCACGCGCTCCACCGGTGCCTCCGACTTCAGCGCCTCGCGGGCGTCGGAGATCAGCAGCTCGGCACGGGCACGCTCGTGCGACGGGGCGTTGTCGCCGAGGTCCGACAAGGTCTTCTCGACCTGGTAGGCGATCGAGTCCAGGGTGTTGCGGGCGTCCACGGCTTCGCGCAGCCGCTGGTCCTCCGCCTGGTGCGCCTGGGCGTCGGTCACCATCCTCTCGATCTCGGACGTGTCGAGGTTCGAGCTCTCGCTGATGGTGATGCCCTGTTCCGCGCCGGTGTCCTTGTCCCGGGCGGTCACGTTGAGGATGCCGTTGGCGTCGATGTCGAAGGTGACCTCGATCTGCGGTTCACCGCGCGGCGCGGGCCTGATCCCGGTGAGCTGGAACCGGCCCAGCACGCGGTTGTCGGCCGCGCGTTCGCGTTCGCCCTGCAGCACGACGATGTCCACGGCGGGCTGGTTGTCCTCGGCGGTCGAGAACACCTCGGAGCGGCGGGCCGGGATCGTCGTGTTGCGCTCGATGATCCGGGTCATGACGCCGCCGCGGGTCTCCACGCCCAGCGACAGCGGGGTCACGTCGAGCAGCAGCACGTCCTTGACCTCGCCCTTGAGCACACCGGCCTGGACGGCGGCACCGAGTGCCACGACCTCGTCCGGGTTGACGCTCATGTTCGGGTCCTTGCCGCCCGTGAGGCGGCGGACGAGCTTCTGCACGGCCGGGATCCTGGTCGAACCGCCGACGAGGATGACCTCGTCGATGTCGTTCGCGGACACCTTGCCGTCGGCCATGGCCTGCTCGACCGGGCCGAGGCAGCGCTCCACCAGGTCGGCCGTGATCTGCTCGAACGTCGACCGCGTGACGGTCTCGGTCAGGTGTTTGGGGCCGTCGGAGTCGGCGGTGATGAACGGCAGGCTCACCTGCGTCTGGGTGACCGAGCTGAGCTCGACCTTGGCCTTCTCCGCGGCCTCGTAGAGCCGTTGCAGGGCCTGCGGGTCGGTGCGCAGGTCGATACCGGTGTCGTTCTTGAACTTGTCCGCCAGGTGGTCCACCAGCCTGCGGTCGAAGTCGTCGCCGCCCAGGTGGGTGTCGCCGGAGGTCGAACGGACCTCGACCACGCCGTCGCCGACGTCGAGCAGCGACACGTCGAACGTGCCACCGCCGAGGTCGAACACGAGCACCGTCTCGTGCTCCTTCTTGTCCAGCCCGTAGGCGAGCGCGGCGGCCGTCGGCTCGTTGATGATCCGCAGGACCTCCAGCCCGGCGATCTTGCCGGCGTCCTTGGTGGCCTGACGTTGCGAGTCGTTGAAGTACGCGGGCACCGTTATCACGGCCTCCCGCACCTTCTCGCCGAGGTAGTTCGACGCGTCGTCGACCAGCTTGCGCAGCACCTGCGCGCTGATCTCCTCCGGCGCGTACGGCTTGCCCCGCACCTGGAAGCGCACGGAGCCGTTCGGGCCTTCGACCACGTCGAACGTGACGGTCGCGGCCTCCTCGCTGACCTCCTCGAAGCGGCGGCCGACGAAACGCTTCGCCGAGTAGATCGTGCCCTTGGGGTTCAGGATCGCCTGGCGCTTCGCCAGCTGGCCGACCAGCCGTTCGCCGCTCTCGGTGAAGGCCACGACGGACGGGGTAGTGCGGGACCCTTCCGCGTTCGGGATCACGGTGGGCTGGCCGCCCTCCATCACCGCGATCGCGGAGTTCGTCGTGCCCAGGTCGATTCCGACTGCCTTGGCCATCAGGAACCACTCCCGGCGCCCAGCTTGGCCAGCAGCTGCTGCGCCTCACCGGCGACCTCCTCGTCCACGACGAGGTCGTACCGGCTCGGCACCATCGCGGTGACGGAACTGAAGTCACGCCGGCCGCGCTGCATCCCGTAGGAGATCGCCCCGATGATCGCGCCGATGATCGCACCGAACACCAGGCCGTACAGGGCCAGCGTCAAGGAGGTGACGAGTGGGTTGATGAGGTCGAACAGGCCGAAGATCCAGCCGAACAGCAGGCCGGGGATGGCACCGGACACGGCGCCGTTGAGCAGTGCGCGGCCCCAGTTCATCCGGCCGACGACCTGCTCGACCATGCGGACGTCGTTGCCGATGATCGCGGTGCGGTCGACCGGGAACTTGTTGTCCGACAGGAAATCCACGGCCCGTTCGGCGTCGCGGTAGTTGGTGAACGACGCGATCGTCCGCCGCTGGCCGGCAGAGGTCGTCGTACGCGCGTGCGCGCCTGAGTGCTGCGTGGTCATCAGTGTCTCCTCAGGAGATCTCGATCTTGCGAGGCTTGCTGGACTCGGCGACCGGAATCGTCAGCACGAGCACGCCGCGGTCGAAGTCGGCGGACAGGTTGCCGGCGTCGAGCATGTCGCCGAGGAAGAACTGGCGGCTGAACTCGCCGTGCGGACGTTCGTCGATCAGCACCTCGTCGTTCTCCTGCCGCAACGGGTGCCGCGTCGCCTTGACCGTGACCACGTTGCGTTCCACGGTCACGTCGACGTCCGCACTGTCCACACCGGGAAGGTCGAGCGCGACGACGCACTCCTCGCTGCGGCGGAACGCCTCCATCGGCAGCGCACGCGGCGTGCGGACCGTCTGTTCGGAAAGCCGGTCGAGTTCGCGGAACGGGTCGAAACGCATCAGTGTCATGGCTTCCACCGTGGCGAAGGTGGTTGCGCGGCGCGTCCGCCTGGGAGGGCGAAATCAGCCCTCCGCGCTGGACCCGGCAGCACAGTGACGGCGGGGCTAGGCTCGTTGACAAGGCAACTACGGCACAGGGGAGGACATGGCCATCGGCGCGGGAGGCTTGGACCGTTGGGCGCGGGCGCAACTGTCCAATCTTTACGGCCTGTTCGTGTTGTCGATGATGATGTTCGACGGCCGGGACGCGGCGAAGATCCTTGCCCTCGCGGCGACTTCGGTGCCGTCACTCGGCCCGTGCGCGGCCGACACGACCTATCTGATGGTCGGCGGAAGACTGGTGCGCACACCTTCGGGCCAGCCCGCCGACCGCGAGCTCGACCGGATCGTGTCCGAACTGGAGGATCATGACACCGGTGTGACGCTTTCCGACGGGAAGTGGCGCTGGGCGATCCTGTTGCGGGGCCTGAGCGGCGTCACCGGGTGCCTGGTCGTGGTCGCGGAGCGGGAGCCGACGGTCGACGAGCTGTTCCTGCTCAACGTGCTCGGCCAGCAGACCAGCGCCGCGCTGGCCAGCGCCGCCCTGCACCGCAAGGAGTACGAACAGCGGGTCGAGCTGCGCCGGTCCAACGACGAACGCGCGCTCGTCAACGCACAGCTGACCGAGACCGTGTCCCGGTTGCGGCAACAGCAGGAAGTGCACGACGTGCTGACTCGGGTGACCGCTTCGGGCGCCGGCGAACCAGGGATCGCTCACGCGCTGAGCGATCTGACCGGACTGCCCGTCGCCATCGAGGACCGGTTCGGCAACCTGCGCACCTGGGCGGGAGCGGGCCGCCCGGACCCGTACCCGAAGATGCCCGCGCGGCGCCGGGAGGACCTGCTGCGCCGCGCTGCTCGTGCGACGCGGCCGCTGCGGGACCGTGACCGGCTGATCTCGTTGGTCAGGCCGCACCACGAGGTGCTGGGCGTGGTCGCCCTCGTCGATCCCGGGAAGACCGCGAGCGAGCACGAGATCTTCACCCTGGAGTACGGCACGACGGTGCTCGCCCTGGAGCTGGCCCACCAGCGCAGCCTCGCCGAGGTCGAGCTCAGGCTGCACCGTGAACTGGTGGACGACCTCGTCATCGGCACGGACAACGACAGCGCGTACGCCCGCGCCGACGCACTGGGCCACGACCTGCGCGGACCTCACCACGTCGTGGTCGCGCAGTGGCACGGCGTGCAGGCCGATGACGCCGTGTCCGACGCGATCACCCGCGCGATGGCCGAACTGGAGTGGAGGGCGCTGTGCTCGCGGCGCTCCGGTGTGGTCGTGATGCTGGTGCACGGCATTCCGGACGGTGAGGCGTTGTTCCGTGCGATGACGCGGGAGTTGGGGGCCGACACCGGTGTGATCGCGATCGGTGGAAGCTGCTCCGCGCCGGACGAGCTGCCGCGCTCGTTCACCGAGGCGATGCGCACGCTGCGCATCCGGCAGATGTCCCGCACGCCCCGCGGAGCCACGTCGTTCGCCCAGCTCGGCCTCTACCGAATTCTTGACACGGGCAACAGCCGTGCCGACGTCGAGGCGTTCGTGCGGGAGTGGCTGGGCGGTCTGATCGACTACGACGACAGCAGGACCGCGGACATGGTCCACACGCTGTCCGAGTTCCTGGAGAGCGGTGGCAACTACGACCGGACGGCGACCGCGCTGTTCATCCACCGCAGCACGCTGCGGTACCGGCTCGGCCGGATCCGCAAGATCACCGGTTTCGACCTGACAGATGTGGAAACTCGCCTCAACGTGCACGTGGCCACACGTGCGTGGCAGGTGCTGCAAGGGCAGCCCTGGGAGGGGCGGGGATGAGTACGTCTTTCAACGGCGTGACGCTGGACGTCCACGCACATCTGTGCGTCTTCCACCACGGTCGTGCCGAACGGGACTTGCTGCTGGTCCCGTTCCTGCGTGAGGGGCTGCGCCGCGGCGAGGCGTGCCGGTACTTCGCCGCCGCGGGGGGAGGGAAGAAGCCGTGAGCAGCCTGGGTGGACCGGATCCGTTGCTGGAGGTGCACGAGCCGGAAGGCGGGCACCTGGGCGGTGGCACGTTCGACAGCGACACGATGCTCGCCGAGCTCGACGCCTGGTCCGCCACGGCGCCGACGAGCTGCCGGGTGGTGGGGGACATGGGGTGGGCGGAGCGGACGCTGGGGCACGCGGAACAGATGGACGCCCTGTTCAGCCACGAGGTGAACGCCGGTGTGTGGGCGAGCAGACGCTCGGTGTACGTGCTCTGCTTCTACGACCTCAACGTGTTCGGTGGTGAGGTCATCGTGCCGATGGTGAAGGCGCACCCGCAGAGCTGGATGGGAGGCGTCCTCCTCGACAACCCGTACCACCAGAGGGGCCACGCCCTGCAGGAGTAACCAGGGCCAGCCGAGGTACCCGATGGCACATGCGAGAAACAGTGGTGCTGGGCCTGCTCGCCGATCCGGGGCTGGCCACCGTCATCGTGGAGGACGTCGCGGAGGAGCTGCCGCGCCGGTTGTCCCGTGACGTGGACGGCGACGTGACCTGGCGGATCGTGCCAGTGTGCGACCAGTTCGCGGCCGACGAGCACGGCACGGTGCGGCACGTGGTGCAGGCCGTGCGCGACCAGGTCGTCGAGGAGCGGTGCGACCTGTGGGTGTGCCTGACCGACCTGCCGCGACGCGCGGGCACGGACCCGGTCGTCGCCGACGCCAGCGCCGCCGACGGCCTCGCCGTGGCGTCGCTCCCGGCACTGGGAAGCTGGGGCCTGCGCCGCAAGACCGCGGACGTCGTGAGCGCCGTCGTGGGTGAGCTGACCGACCGCGAGGGGCGGGTGGGGCGGCTGGCCAAAAGAATCGACTCACCCTCCGATGACATCGGCGTGCGGTTCGTGGCGCCCGGGCTGGCAGGCCGCTTGAGGCTGGTCGCGGGCATGGTCAGGGCGAACCGGCCCTGGCAGCTCGCGATGGGACTGTCCAGTGTGCTCGTGGCCGCGTTCGGCACCGGCGCGTACGCGTTGATCAGCTCGACCATCTGGCAGCTCGGCGCGTCCGGGTCGGCCGTGCGGCTGACGGCGGCGATGCTGCTGTCGATCACCGCGATGGTGGTGTGGCTGATCGCCACCCACGGGCTGTGGGAACGACCGTCCGATGAGCTCGGACGGGAACGAGCGAGGTTGTACAACCTGACCACCGTGATCACGATCGGGCTGGGGATCACAACGCTCTACCTGGCGTTGTTCCTCCTCGTGCTTGCGGCGGGATGGCTCGTGCTCGATCCTGCCGTGCTGGGGCGGCAGATAGAGCATCCCCCTGCCCTTTCGGACTACCTCGGCGTGGCGTGGCTCGCGGCGTCGGTGGCGACCGTCGCCGGTGCGTTGGGGGCGCGGCTGGAGAGCGACGAGGCCGTGCGTCAAGCCGCCTACGGGTACCGCCAGCAGGAGCGGCGCAAGAAGCTCCGCGCGTGACACGGCAGGCCCATGGCGTGCCGGGGATTTGCGCCTGGCGGATCGAAGCGTCGAACCCGCGCAATACGCGATCGTCCACTCACGACAACAGAGCTGGAGGTGGGCGTGGTGGTTCCCGTCGCGGTCGCGAAGGTGATCAGGGTCAGTGTGAGCGGAGAGATCGACTCGTACACGGTGGACAGGCTGATTCACGCCATAGAGCCACATCTGGACATTTCGGACGCGTTGATCGTGGTTGATCTCAGCGATGTCACGTTCCTCGGTGCCGCGGGGCTGCGGGCGCTCGTGGAGGCTGAGAACCACGTGCGCCGGGTGGGATCGAGCCTGTGCCTGATCAGCAGGACCGCGGCGGTGCACCGGTCGCTCGCCTTGCTGGACGTGGTGCGCGGATGACGCTCAACGGGTCCGCTTGCGGTACGTGGTGTGCAGGCAGACGCCGATCATGCCGCAGACCAAGCCCGTGAAGACGAGGAACAGGCTGGTGGTGGTGATTCCCAGCACCAGCAGGGCGAGGGCGAGCAGGTCCACCGCAACGCGGACGGACCTGCGGTTCGCCGTTTTGTGGACTGGTCCGCTCAGTGCCTCGGCCAGCCGTGGGTCGTTGGCTTCGAACCAGTTCTCGATCTGTCGCAGCTGTTGCTTCTCGTACGAGGAATCCATGACTCAGTCCGGGTCGGTGTCGTCGCGGTGGGTGGGTGCGAGGGCCTTCTCGGTGGTCTCGTCGACGCCGGCCGGTCCGCGCCGCAGGACCGACACGTGGGCCTCCTTGCGCATCCGTTCGACCATGTGCGGGTGGTGCAGCTCGAAGGCCGGTCGCTCGGAGCGGATGCGCGGCAGCTCGTGGAAGTTGTGCCGGGGCGGCGGCGACGTCGTGGCCCATTCGAGGGAGTTGCCGAAGCCCCACGGGTCGTCGCGGCCGGCGGGTTCGCCGTAGCGGTAGCTGCGGACCACGTTGTAGATGAACAGCAGCGTGGACAGGCCCAGCAGGAACGCGAACACCGTGGAGACCATGTTGAGGGTCGTGAAGTCGTCGGTCGGCAGGTAGTCGGCGTAGCGACGCGGCATGCCGTTGGAGCCGAGCCAGTGGTGCACCAGAAAAGTGCCGTGGAACCCGATGAACTGCGTCCAGAAGTGCAGCTTGGCGAGCCGTTCGTTCATCATCCGGCCGGTCGTCTTGGGAAACCAGAAGTAGATCCCCGCGTAGGTGGCGAAGACGATGGTGCCGAACAGGACGTAGTGGAAGTGCGCGACGACGAAGTACGTGTCGTGCACGTGGAAGTCGAGCGGTGGCGACGCGAGCAGGATGCCGGACAGGCCACCGAACAGGAACGTCACCAGGAACCCGACGGAGAACAGCATCGGCGACTCCAGCGTGATGGCACCCTTCCACATGGTGCCGATCCAGTTGAAGAACTTGATGCCCGTGGGGATGGCGATGATGAAGGTGGTGGCGGAGAAGAACAGCAGCAGAACCGCGCCGGTCGCGAACATGTGGTGTGCCCACACGACCACCGAGTACAGCGCGATCGCGAGCGTCGCGTAGACGAGACCCTTGTAGCCGAACAGGGGTTTGCGGCTGAACACCGGCAGCACCTCGGTCACGATCCCGAAGAACGGCAGCGCGACGATGTAGACCTCGGGGTGGCCGAAGAACCAGAACAGGTGCTGGTACAGGATCGGCCCTCCGTTCGCCGGGTCGAAGACGTGCGCGCCGAGGTGCCGGTCCGCGAGCAGACCCAGCAGCGCGGCGGTGAAGATGGGAAACGCGATCAGCACCAGGATCGACGTGACCAGGATGTTCCAGGTGAAGATGGGCATCCGGAACATCGTCATGCCCGGTGCGCGCAGGCACACCACGGTGGTGACCATGTTGACCGCGCCCAGGATGGTGCCGAGCCCGCTGATCACGAGTCCGGCGGCCCACAGGTCTCCGCCGACGCCCGGTGCGTAGGTGGCCGTGCTCAGCGGGGGATAGGCGGTCCAGCCGAAGTCGGCCGCACCCGCGGGCGTCACGAAGCCGTACATGACGATCAGCCCGCCGAAGAGGTAGAGCCAGTACGCCAGGGCGTTCAGCCGCGGGAACGCGACGTCCGGTGAGCCGATCTGCAGCGGCAACACGTAGTTCGCGAACCCGAACACGATCGGTGTCGCGTAGAGCAGCAGCATGATCGTGCCGTGCATGGTGAACAGCTGGTTGTACTGCTCGTTCGACAGGAACTGCAGGCCGGGCCGGGCGAGCTCGCCGCGCATCAGCAGGGCCATCAGGCCGCCGGCGAGGAAGAACCCGAACGATGTCGTCAGGTACATCAACCCGATCTGCTTGTGGTCGGTGGTGGTGAACAACTTCAGCAGGGTGGAGCCCTTGAGCTGCCGTCCGGTCGCTCCCGGGTCGGCCACCGGCGTGGGCTTGAGCGCGGTCATGGTGCGTGACTACCCGTCGATTTCGGGCCGACACCGGTGTGCTCACGCCATTTGGCGACGGGCACAGCCAACGTGTGGCCGTTCCCGTTGGTCGTTGCGACGTGGGACCTGGGCAGCCCGACGCCGTTGCCCGCTCGTGCGATGACCGAGCGGTACAGCGACTCGTAGCGCGACGCCATCAGGTCGACGTCGAACCGATCCCGAGCGTCCGAACGACAGTGCAGCGGGCTCAGCGATTCCACGTCGCGCAGCCCGGAAATGAGTTCTGCCACGGAGTCGCAGACGAACCCGGTCCTTCCGTGCACGACCACCTCCGGCACGGAACCCCGGCGCAGTGCCACGACCGGAGTGCCGCACGCCAGCGCCTCCGCCATCACGATGCCGAACGGCTCCGCCCACTGGATCGGGAAGAGCAGGCAGCGCGCGGCCGCGAGCAGGGACAGCTTGCGCGTCCTGCCGACTTCGCCGAGCCACTCGACCCCGCTGCCCAGCATGGGTTCCACCACGTCGTGGAAGTACCTCCGCTCGTCGGGTTCACGGCACTTCGCGGCGATCAGCAGCCGCACGCCCGCCGCACGCGCGGCCGTGATGGCCGTCGGGATGCCCTTCTCCGGTGTGGCGCGACCGAGGAACAGTGCGAAGTCCTTCTTTCGTGAGCAGTACGGGAAGTCACCGACCTTCACGGCGTTGTGGACGGTGCCGGCCCAGTGCATCGACGGTGCGGCGACGCGCTGCGCGTCGGACAGCGCCACGAGGTGCACGCTGCGACCCAGGTGCCGGTAGTACCGCCCCATCTCGCCGGTCACCGGGCCGTGCGCGGTCACCACGGTCGGCAGGTCGCGGCCGCGCGCCAGCAGCGGACCGGCCAGCGTGTGGTCGTGCACGACGTCCACGTCGAGGCGGTCGAGCAGGTCCGGCAGTGCGGCTGCGTGCACCACCTCTGGCATGGCCTGTCCGATGCGTTCCTGTTGCGCTGTCAGTGAAACAGCGATGAATCGGGCACGAGTCCGGTTGCGGCCGACGCCGATCAGAGTGACTCGCACGCCACGTCTTGTCAGCTGGTCGGTCAGGTCCGCGCACATCGACTCGATGCCGCCGTACGCGGTCGGGGGAAGCTCGAACCAAGGGGGCGCCACCATGGCGACTTTCAGCTGCTCCATTCTGGACGAATCCCCGTGGCGCGCGCGGTGAAACCTGTTGGGACGTCGTGGACTGCGGAGATTTCGTCTGGTAGCCCGGCAACCCTGACCTCCGTGTCGACCTCCACCGTGACCCGCGCGCCCGCCAGCGGCACGTTGTCGATCGCGAGCGGCAGGAACGCGCCGGGCAACGCGGGCGCGAGCCGGACCTCACCGTCCGGCACCGACGGCTCCAGCCGCAGCAACACCCGGAGCAGGTGCACCGGTGCGGCCGAGGCCCACGCCTGCGGCGAGCAGGATGTCGGGTACGGCACCGGGCGGGCATAGGAGGCGCGGTCGAACCCGCACAGCAGCTCGGGCAACCGGCCGCCGAACGCGTCGGCGGCGTCGAACACGGCGGTGGCGACGCGTTGTGCGTGCTCGACGAACCCGTACCGCATCAGGCCGGCGGCGACGATGGCCGAGTCGTGCGGCCAGACGGATCCGTTGTGGTAGCTCATGGGGTTGTAGGCGCCCATGTCCGACGCGAGCGTGCGCACACCCCAGCCGGTGAACATCTCGGGTGACAGCAACGACGACGCGACGTGCGACGCCTTGTCGTCGTCGACGATGCCGGTCCACAGGCAGTGCCCGACGTTGGATGTGACTGCGTCGACCGGCCGCTTCTCGTGGTCCAGCGCCACGGCGTAACGACCCTGTGCGGGAAGCCAGAACGTGTCGTTGAAACGCTTCTTCAACTCGGCCGCGCGCTCGTCCCAGTACCGGGGATCGGCGCCGGTGGCCCGCGCGAGACCGGCCCGCGCGCGAAAAGCCGCGTACACATAGCCCTGGACCTCGCACAACGCGATCGGGCTGCGGGCGATCGTGCCGTCGGCGAAGTTGACGCCGTCCCACGAGTCCTTCCAGCCCTGGTTCACCAGTCCGCGTTCGGTGGCCCGCTGGTACTCGACGAAGCCGTCGCCGTCGCGGTCGCCGTAGCGGTCGACCCACTCGAGCGCGCGGTCGGCGTGCGGCAGCAGCGCCTCGACCTGCTCACGCTCGATGCCCCACCGGCTGAGCTCGCCGAGCAGCACTACGAACAACGGCGTGGCATCGGCTGTGCCGTAGTAGATGTTGCGGCCGCCCAACGCGAGCGACACGTCCGCGCCGAACCTCATCTCGTGCGGGATGCGGCCGGGTTCCTCCTCGCTGTTCGGCTCGACCACCTGACCCTGATGGCGCGCAAGGGTCTGCACCGTGCCGAGCGCGGGCGACGGGTCGAGGGCGAGCGCCATCAGCGACGACAGGATCGAGTCGCGCCCGAACAACGTCATGAACCACGGCGCCCCCGCCGCGAGCACGACGTCTTCCGGCCGGTCCGGATCGAAGATCCGCAGTGCGCCCAGGTCCTCGCGGCTCTGCCGGAGCGTGCGCATCAGCGCGGGGTCGCCGAACACCCGGAGCACCGGGCCCATCTCATGCCACCGCCGTGCCCGCAGCACCGGTGCCGACTGTTCGACCGGGTGGTCCAGTGGGAACAGCGGCGGAGCAGGCTCGCCGTCCACCACCGGCCGCGCGACCACACGGGTCGACCACTCGCCTCGCGCGGGCACGAGCACGTGGAACGTCAGCCGATCCAGCGCGTACTCGGCGTGCTCGCCGCTCACCCACAGGCCACGGCTGCGGCGGCTGAGTCTCAGCCCGTCACCGCGCACCTCCGCGGCGTGCCTGTCGTCCGGGCGCACCCGGTCTTCCTTGACCTCGAAGAGATCCGCGAAGTCCGCCTGGACGTGCACGGTCAGCGTCACCGCCACGTCCGCCGGGCCGTAGTTGCGCAGCACCACGTCTTCCCGCATGCCCGCGCCGACGTACCGGGTGCGTTCGACCAGCAGCGAGCTTTCACCGTGCTGCCCGAGGTGTGCGCGGCCGAGGAACGTCGTGCGGAACGGCTCGCCGGGCACTACGGTGATCGGCTCGACCGGCGCACCGTTGAGCAGCACCCGCCACCTGGACACGATGCGCGTGTCCAGGTAGAAGGTGCCCTGCGGTCCCGCGGGATGGATGTCGCCGTCGTGGCCGCAGACGCAGAACGACGTGCCGTTGACGAGGGTGACGATCCCGCCGCCCGGACCGGACGGCAGCGCCGGCGGCTGTCCCTCGAACGCCCAGCCCTCGGTCACGTTTCCGCTACCCACACAGGACCTCGCTCAGGAGCCGGTGTTCTGAGCCTCGATCACGCGTGGCTGCTCGCTGCCGCCGGCGATCTCGACGCGTCGGGGCTTGCTCTCCTCCGACACCGGGATGCGCAGGGTGAGCACGCCGCGGTCGAAGCTCGCCTCCAGTCCGTTCATGTCCAGGTTGGCACCCAGGAAGAACTGACGGCTGAACTCGCCTTGCGGCCGTTCGTTGATGATGACCTCGTCGTTGTCCCCGTGCAGTGGGCGACGGGTCGCGCGGATGGTGACGACGTTGCGTTCGACGGTCACGTCTACGGTGCTCGGCTCGACACCGGGCAGGTCGACGTGCACGTACACCTCGTCGCCCCGGCGGTAGGCCTCGATGGGCATCGTCGAGCGCGTCCGCGTGCCGCCCAGCACCTGCTCGGTGACGCGGTCGAGCTCGCGGAAGGGGTCGAACCGCATGAGTGTCATCGTCCTGTCTCCTCTCGTGGCGGACACCACCAGGCTGGCAAACGACCGGGCCCGCTCGCGTACTCCTGCGAGGTCCAACTTCCCCGCCCGCGTTCGTGCTCCAGAGACAGGACCACCCGTATCGGCCGGAAGAGACGTGCCGCACTCCAGGCCTTCGCGCAGGCCGCGGCGGAACCGGCCTGGTTCCCGGTGCCGGGCCTCACGGGCAGCGAATGCGACCGTCCACTGTGGATTTTCCGGTCGAGCAGCACGAACGTGCCCGTGGTCAGTGAGCACATCGGCCGCCGGCGCCCGCAACCCGCGCTAGGGGAGCGGAGGGAGTGGAAACCTGAGATGAGCGGCCACGACGTGCTCGCGCAGCGGCGTGTCCACCCGCACGTGTTCGACCGATCCCGCCTCGTTGACCACCGTCTCCACCAGTTCGTCGAGTACGTCCGGTGTACGGCGAAGCTTCCTGCCGCACAGCGGGCAGTCCGCGCCTTCGGTGGCGAGCCAGTGGTTCTCGTCGCACACCACGCCCGGCGTCATGACGTCGTCCTGCACGAGCAGCACGTCCACGGCGGCCGTCGCTCCGGCCCACAGGCAGTCGCGCAGTCCCACGGCCGCCAACCCGCCCGTCGCGTGCTTCTCCAGGGTTTCCTCGACCTGCGTGCGCTCCTGTTCGCGCTCGTACCGTTCGAGGATCCGGTCGGCTTCCGTTCGTACAGCGGCGTTCGTGGCGCGGTCGAGGTCGACGTGGAACTCGCCGGCGATCCTGTTCTCGAGTTCCTTCGGCAGCATCTCGACGAGCCCGGCGACTTCCTCGTGCACGCCGCCGAGCACGAGAATCTCGAAGTTCCCGGCCCGCCACAGGTCGTGCACGGCGCCGACCACCCGTCGGAAATGCCGTTTGTCCAGTTCCTCGTCCCGGTGGCCGTCGAGCTCGGGCGCGACGGGGTCGCGGAGCTTCTCCAGCTCCTCGATCTCTTCCTGGTACAGCGCCCACAGTCGCGCCTCGCGCCGCGTGGTCACCACGACCAGCGCCCGGTGGTACTCGTCCAGCACGCCGAGCATGGGCCGTACCCATGGTGTGGCGTCCACGACGACCCGATCCGTGACGTGCCGCGGCAGCTCGACCTGTTCGAAGAGGTCCCTGCCGCTGCAGGAGAACATCGCGACGGTTGTCGAGTTCCTCCAGTTTCCGGTGCGGATCGCGTTCTCGATCCGGTCGAGATCGTCCCGGACGGACAGCCGCGCCTCGCGGTCCAGGTCGTCGTCCTCGGCGAGCGGCTTGAGCTCGTGCAACATGCTGGACACCTTGGACACCACGGCGCCGGGTTCACCACGCACGTCCACGTAGACCGAGGTGACGGGCAACCCGTCACCGCGAAGCCTGATGATGCGGTCGATCGTCTCTGCGGTCAGCATGTGTCCAGCGATACCCGTGTTTGGCTCGGCCATGCACGGCTATCTGGAGCCATGGCCCACTTCAGTCTCGACCCGGCCCTGGTGCGCGAGTTCACCGAGGACCAGCTGGCCCCCGCGGACGAACGGGAACTCGTGAACCAGGTAGCCCGCGTCCTCCCGTTCCACGCGGAGCTGCCGCACGCTGTCGCCGCGGACATGCTGCGCGTGGTGAAGCACGTGGGCGGCGACAGCGCCCTGCTGTCCTGGCTGGACAGTCATCCCGGCCATCCCCGCCTGGTCGCCAGAGTGTTCCGCGTGATCGGCGTGCTGGACGAGCTCACCGCGCGTCCGGACGTGGTGTCGGCGCTGCGTTCGCTGCGCTCGTCCGACGGTGACCCTCCTGACCTGGAGGGTGTTCTGCCGCCTGCCACCGACGACTCCACGCTGGCGAGCCTGTCGTGGCGGATCGAACGGCTGCTGGGGGACGCGCGTGACTCCGAGGCCGTGCGGCTCGCAGTCGCGTCGGTGGACCTGTTGCGCCGGATCGTGCCATCGCTCGACGCGGAACTGACGCGACTTCGGGAGGACCTGTGCAGCGCGGATTCCGGCGGGTAGCCGGGTGTCCTCGACGCCCGCACGCCCGTCTTCGCGGTGTTCGGCAAACGGTGAACCGGTCGAGTTCGGTGGAGTGCGCCTTCTCCTGTGAGGACGAAGTTTCCGTCCGCGTTCGTCCTCCAGGAGCAAGTCGCCGACCGGAGACGAACCCCGGAGACCCTGCGGCGTGCCGGCGCACGAGGGCGGAGACTGCGCGTCTGTCCTTCTTGGACGCTCAACGTGGTGGACCTGTTGCCGCAGGTCCTTCCCTCGCTGCAAGCGAATCTGCTGGGATTTCAGCTGTACCTCGTGTGAGTCGGGTATCGGCGGGTAGCCGGGCGACATGTTCGCACGAATTCTGACTTTCTTGCTCTTGTTGCTGGGCGTGGTCGCATGCTCGGACAGTCGGTCTCCGCCGCCTGCCGGTGCGGGCTCCTACGCCGACGTGGTCACGCGCACCGCGCCTTCGGCGATGACCGTCCGCGTCGAGGACGGCGTGGGCAGTGGCGTGGTGCTGCGTTCTGACGTGGTGGTGACGAACGAGCACGTGGTGAAGACCAACCGGCAGGTGCGCATCCGGTACGCCGATGGGCAGGAGTCCGGTGGCGAGGTGCTCGCCACGGATCCGTTGTCGGATCTCGCGGTGATCCGCACCGAGCGGAAGAACCTGCCTGCTGCCGAGTTCCGCGACGAGCTGCCCAGGCCGGGGGACACCGTGCTGGCGATCGGGAGTCCACTCGGGTTGGAGTTCACGGTGACGGCGGGGATCGTGTCCGGTCTGCACCGGACGTTGCCCGGCGGGCCGCAGGTCGAACTCATCCAGACCGACGCGCCGATCTCGCCCGGCAACTCCGGTGGCGCACTGCTCGATTCAGCCGGACGTGTCATCGGGATCAACGAGGCCTACATCCCGCCGGCGCAGGGCGCGGAGTCCCTCGGGTTCGCGATTCCGTCCGGCGTGACCCTGAACGTGGCGGAGAAGTTGTTGTCCGCCGGCAAGGTCGAGCACCCGTACCTCGGGGCGTCCTTGGGGGACCTCACGCCGGAGATCCGCTCGCGGTTCGGGATTTCCGCTGAACGCGGAGCTCTGGTCCTGGGGGTCGAGCCCGGAGGGCCTGCCGAGACCGGCGGGATGCGAGCCGGGGACGTGATCGTGGCGATGAAGGGTGAGGAGGTCGGCGATGTGCAGGACGTGCAGGCCGTGTTGAGGTCTTCGCGCGTCGGGGAAAGGACGTCTGTTTCGGTGCAACGCGGGGAGCAGCGGACCGAGTTGACGGTCGTCCTGGGTGGTCGATGATCGATCGGGAGGTTGCAGTGCTGGAGATGACGCCTGTTGCGGCCGGTGTGATCAGGGAGCTGATGGCGGGGGAGGGACCGTCGGCGGGACTGCGGCTCGACTTCGCGGACGGCGACCTGCACGTCACGCGAGCCGACGCGCCCGAGGAGGGCGACGAGGTGGTCACCGCTCGTTCCGGCGAACGTGTCTTCGTTTCGCCGGAATCGGCGGACTATCTGAGTGACAAGGTCCTCGATGCCCGCACGGACAAGGACGGCACCCCTGTCTTCGCGGTGTCAGGGCGGTGAGGCACACGTCCAGGCCGCGGTTCGTCATCCGCTCACCGCCCGCACGGCGAGCTCGGGTGCTCGACCAACGTCAGGGCCTGTCGGACGCGGCACTGTCCGAGAACTCCCACCACGCGAGGGAGACCCAGTCGCCGTTGACGAACGCGTCGACGGAGGTCCCACCGCCGCGGATGACCACTTCCGTGCCGGCTGGATACAGCGTGCCCGACAGTCCCTGAACGGAGACAAGCAGCGTGCCAAGGCGTTGCGCCATGGCACGAATCTACTGCCGAAGTTGGTGAACATGAAGGCTGTCGTTTACAAGGAGCCGTACAAGGTAGCTGTCGAAGAGGTACCGGACCCGAAACTCCAGCACCCCGACGACGTGATCGTCCGCATCACCTCGACCGCGATCTGCGGATCCGATCTGCACATGTACGAGGGACGGACCGCCGCCGAGCCGGGCATCGTGTTCGGGCACGAGAACCTCGGCGTGGTCGAGCAGGTGGGCGACGGTGTCACCGCGATCAAACAGGGCGATCGGGTGGTGATGCCGTTCAACGTCGCCTGCGGGTTCTGCGTCAACTGCGTACGCGGCTACACGGGATTCTGCGTCACGGTGAATCCCGGGTTCGCCGGTGGCGCCTACGGATACGTGTCGATGGGCCCGTACCCCGGTGGGCAGGCCGAGAAGCTCCGCGTGCCGTACGCGGACTTCAACTGCCTCAAGCTGCCGCCCGGAAATGAGCACGAACTCGACTTCGTGTTGCTGGCCGACATCTTCCCGACCGGCTATCACGGCTGCGAGCTCGCCGAGGTCACCCTCGGCGAGTCGGTCGCCGTGTTCGGTGCCGGTCCGGTCGGCTTGATGGCCGCCTACTCCGCGCTGTTGCGCGGTGCGGCCGAGGTGTTCGTGGTCGACCGCGTGCACGAGCGGTTGCAGAAGGCACAGGAGATCGGCGCCGTGCCGATCGACTTCACCAAGGGCAACGCCGCGCAGCAGATCGTCGAGCAGTGCGCCGAGCTCGGCGGTGCGGACAAGGGCGTCGACGCTGTCGGATACCAGGCGCACTCGGACAGCGGCGCCAAGGAGGAACCGGCCGTCGTGCTGAACTCGTTGATCGAGGCGGTTCGTGCGACCGGCATGCTCGGCGTGCCAGGACTGTACGTGCCCGCGGACCCCGGTGCGGCGGACGAGAAGGCGAAGCAGGGCATGCTCCTCGTGTCGATCGGGCGCATGTTCGAGAAGGGCCTGCGGATGGGCACTGGTCAGTGCAACGTCAAGCGTTACAACACGGGGTTGCGTGACCTGATCATCGCGGGCCGGGCGAAGCCCAGCTTCGTGGTGTCGCACGAACTGTCGCTCGACGAGGCGCCGATGGCGTACGAGAAGTTCGACAAACGGGTCGACGGTTTCACCAAGGTCGTGCTGCACCCGTGACCGGAACGGCCGCCGGGTTCGTCCTGGGAGGCCGAAGAGCGTGGCCGCGTTCGCGTGCACGCCGGTGAGCCGGACGTGCCGGCGGGGACGCCCGCCGGCACGAAGTCCGTGCGGCCCGGTCAGGTCCCCGGTGGCTGCTGCCTTTGCGTGAGAACCGGAACAACGACGTACGGCCGCGCCCCGTGTCGCCGCCACACCTGTGTGAACCGGCGTGACCAATCAGGACCGTCGACTTCGTCCTCCTCTGCTGAAGCGCCACCGTGGCCGGTTCGTCGACGATTGCCTTCTTCATTCGACGCGAGGAGGCGGACGTGAAGCACGACCGATTCCGGATCGCGATGGTGTCGGCACAGGAGTCCGGTGCCGGACAGTTCGTGCACGTCGCAGGACTGGCTGCGGCACTCACCGCCGGCGGCCACGACGTCACGGTCTACACCCGCCGGGAGTGCTCGCGTCCGCCCGGCCGCGACCGCACGGAGTTCGGCTACGACGTCGTGCGCGTGTCCGCCGGGCCCGCGCAGCGCGTCGACGAGGACGAGATCGTCCCGCACCTGGGCCGGCTCGCCGATTCTCTCGGCCGCGAGTGGCGGGACAACCCGCCGGACGTCGTGCACGCGCACGGTTGGACGTCCGGACTGGCCAGCGTGCTGGCCGAACGCCAAGGGATTCCCGTGGTGCAGACGTACTACGGGATCGGCGGTTCTGCCAGGCGGCAGCAAGGAGAACGACTCGTCGGCGGAGAGGCGACGCGGGTCGCCGCGATGTCGTCCAGCGAGGTGTTCACGCTCGTGCGCATGGGGGTCGATCGACGCCGGATCTCCGTCGTTCCGACCGGTGTGGACGTGCGGATGTTCACTCCGTGGGGACAAAGCGCCAAACGTGGTACGCGGAGTCGCATCGTGGCGGTGTGGACCACTGCGTCGCACAGCGGGCTGGCCGACCTCGTGAAGGTGCTGTGCCAAGTGGACGACGCCGAGTTGGTGATCATCGGCGGACCGGGAAAACGGCACCTCGGGCGGACACCCGAGGTGCGGCGGTTGCGCGCGTTCGCCACGTGCGCAGGGGTCGCGGACCGGATTGTGTTCACCGGCGCCGTGCCGCGTGAGCAGACGGCCGATTTGCTGCGTTCCGCGGACATTGTGGTGTGTGCGCCGCGTTGTGAACCGGTCGGCCACGCCTCGCTCGAGGCGATGGCGTGCGGCGTGCCCGTGGTGGCGACCGCGGTGGGCGCGTTGGCGGACTCGGTGGTCGACGGGGTGACGGGTGTGCACGTGCCGCCTGGCAGGCCGCGTCATCTGGCCAAGGTGCTGGGCGGGTTGCTCGGCGATGAGATCCTTCGCGAGGAGTTCGGTGTCGCGGGCCGCGACCGGGCGTGTGCGCGGTACTCGTGGGACCGGGTCGCGGCCGACACCGTCCGGGCCTACGAACGGGCGGGCGCGCGGACCTCCGGCTCGGTGCAGCTGGCCGTCAGCGCTGCACCCGGTCGCGGTGATCTCGTCGCGTGCGGGGGAGTGACTCCTGCCGCGGCACCTCGGGCTCCGGAAACGGACGACGACGAGTCGTCAGGCGGATAGTGCCGGTCGCGCGTGGGCCAGTTCACCGAGCGTGTGGATCTTGAGTTCTGCGATGGCAGACCCGGCATCGTGATCGCCGAGCTTCGCGGCGTCCTCGACGACGCCGCCTGCGGTCACCGCCAGCAGGAGCGCCGCGAGAAACTCCGGAAGTGACCCCGCAGGTCTACCGCCTGCCGGGGAATTCTGCCTCGCGGACCGAAGCGTCGCACGCGTGTGGTGCGGGACCGTCTTCACCCGGAGATCTGCTGGAGGTGCGCATCTTGGTACCCGTCACCGTCGCGAAGATGACCAGACTTCGCGTGATTCATCTCAGTGGGGAGATCGATGCGTCCACTGTGGACCTGTTTGTCCGCGAGATCGAGCCGCACCTGGACATGTCGAACGCCACGATCGTGCTGGACCTGAGCCAGGTGACGTTCCTGGGAACCGTCGGCTTGAAGGTGCTCGCCCAGGCCGAGCGACGCGTGAACCGGGCTGGGTCGAAGCTCCGACTGGTCGGTGCGACTACGGCTGTTCAGCGTTCGCTCGAGATGCTGGACGCGCTGCGCGCGTGACTCACCCGCGTTCGGTCACCGTGCTCGTCGCGGTGACCGAACGCGGGTGTCTGTCAGGGTTTGAGGACGACTTTCTCGCAGTTGTCCTGCTTGTTCTTGAACATCTCGAAGCCGCGTTCGGCCTCGTTGAGCGAGAGGGTGTGGGTGATGATCCTGGTCGGATCGATCTCCCCGCGTTCGATGCGTTCCAGCAGCGGCTTCATGTAGCGGTGGACGTGGCACTGCCCGGTGCGCAGTGTCAGCGAGCGGTTCATCCACGCGCCGGCGGGGAACTTGTCGATCAGTCCGCCGTACACGCCGATCACCGAGACGACGCCGCCGCTGCGACAGGACATGATGGCCTGACGCAAGGCGTGCGGTCGGTCGGTCTCGGACCGCACGGCCTGCTTGACCCGGTCGTAGGCGGAGATGTGCGGGCTGCCGTGCGTGGCTTCCAGGCCGACGGCGTCGATGCACTTGTCCGGTCCGCGCCCACCGGTCAGCTCCAGCAGCCGCGACCGCACGTCGACCTCCTCGAAGTTCACGGGCGTGTGGCCTGCCTGTGCCGCCATCCGCAGCCGATAGGGCTCCTTGTCGATGGCGATGACCTCCGCGGCGCCGAGGACCCTGGCGCTGTCCATGGCGAACTGGCCGACCGGGCCGGCACCCCAGACCGCCACCACGTCGCTGGGCCGGATGTCGCACATGTCGGCACCCATGTAGCCGGTGGGCAGGATGTCGGAGAGGAACAGCACCTGCTCGTCGGTCAGGTCCGACTCGATCTTCAACGGGCCGACGTCGGCGAACGGCACGCGCGCGTACTGCGCCTGACCGCCGGCGAAACCGCCGGTCAGGTGCGAGTAGCCGAAGATCCCCGCGACGGGGTGCCCGAACATCTTCTCCGCGATCCCGGCGTTCGGGTTGGTGTTCTCGCAGCACGAGTACAGCCCGGCCGCGCAGGCGGCACACGCGCCACAGGCGATCGGGAACGGCACCACGACCCGGTCCCCGACGCGCAGCCGGTCGGGGGCGACACCGGGGGCGACCTCGACGACCTCGCCCATGAACTCGTGCCCCATGACGTCGCCGTCCTGCATGGTCGGCACGTAGCCGTTGACCAGGTGCAGGTCCGAGCCGCAGATCGCGGTGGAGGTGATCCGGACGATGGCATCGCGGTTGTTCAGGATCTTCGGGTCCGGCACGTCGCGGACCTCGACCTTGTTGCGGCCCGCCCAGGTGTTCGCCCTCATGCGTCCGGTCCCTTCTCCAGTTCGGCGTCCGACAGCGGTTGTGCCGGGCGCTGCGGGAACTCCTCGCGGGCCCGCTTGCCCCACGGGGCGCCGTCGGACCGGACGACCTCACCGGTCTCCAGCACCTGCTTGAACCGGCGCAGGTCGTCGTCGAGCTGTTGATGCGGTTCCTCGCCGAAGTACTGGGCGACCGCCTTGCCGATCGCACCGCCCGGAATCTCGTACACCAGGCCGACGTGGACCTCGGTGCTCTCGCCGTCCGGGGCGGGCACGAACCGGACCGTGCCGGCGTTCGGCACGTCGGCGTCGCCGGTCGACCGCCAGGCGATCTTCTCGGCGGGCACCTCGTCGGTGATCTCCGCGTCCCACTCCACGTTCTGACCGAACGGGGCGTCGGCGACCCAGTGGCTCGTCCGGCCGCCGGTGGTGCGGATCTCTTTGAGATGTCCCATGAACGTCGGGAGGTTCTGCAGGTCGCGCCAGAACGCGAACACCTCCGCGACGGGTTTGCGGACGGTAGTCGCAGCTGTCAATTCCATGGATCCTCCTTCGCATGCCCCGAACCAACGGCACGGAGCCGATCGCCCCGGCTCGGTGATCGGTCCGACGGACAGCGCCGGTGACCCCGCTGAGGGCTCGTTGTGGTCGTGGACGACGTTCCGGCGCGGTAAGGTCCACCGCCTCGTTCAAGCCGGGGGTCCACTCGGACCGAACTACCCCTCGGAGTTGCGCCTAATCTCGCCGGTCGACCGAAATGCGTCGGCCGCGGCGCGGTTCACTCGTGTAGACGTCCAGACAGCGGGAACACCGCGTACGTGGCCATGTCGAAGTTGCGGGACGTAGCTACGGCGCCTGGCCCGTTCGCGTTGGTCCACCTCGTTGCATCACACGACACGGAGGACGCGGCCAAGGTCACCGAACTGCGCTGGCGAGGACTTCGCGACCAGCTCGAGGACCAGGGCACGCCGGAGGAGACGCTCGCCGCCCTGGACGAGGCCGTGCCGGCGGCCGATCCGCCCGCCGGCAAAGCCGGGCGCGTGCTGATCGCTTCGGGCGCACAAGTGCTGGTGGACAAACTCTGCCGGTGCCGCCGTGTGTCCCCTGCACCGTTAGATGACATCTGAGTGGGCTAGCCGTGATGGGGAGCTGGCCCGATGTCTGGTGTGGCTCGCGCTTGGTCTGTTCGGGTGGAGATGGACAGGACGTCGTCACGATGCCTCTGGCGTGTGGGTCTCGGTTTTGACCGAGGGAGCTGACTGTGGCCACGTTGACGAACGCCGAACTGGTTGCCGCGTTGACGGGACGTCGCCGTCCAGTGGCACCGTCTGAGGAGCCTGGCCTGCGCTTTGCGTTCTACGGCCGGATGTCGACGAGCAAATTTCAGGATGTGCAGACGTCTCGCGCGTGGCAGCGCGCCGTGTCGGATGAGTTGATCGACGGCGTTGGCTCTGTCGTCGCGGAGTTCTTCGATGTGGGTGTGTCGCGGCGGTGGTCGTGGCTGGACCGTCCGGAGGCTGCGGCGTTGCTGGCGGCTGCCGCGGGCCCTGATCGTGACTTCGACGCGGTTGTCGTCGGTGAGTACGAGCGGGCGTTTCACGGCGATCAGTTCCGCGAGGTCGTGGCTCGGCTGAACGCACTGGGTGTCGAGGTATGGCTGCCGGAAGCGGGAGGTCCGGTGGAACTCGGCAGCCCTGTGCATGAGGCGTTGATGGTGTTGCTGGGTGCACAGGCGCAGCGTGAGGTGGCGCGTGCGCGTCAGCGGGTGTTGGCGGCGATGCGGTCTCAGACGCGGTTGCAGGGGCGTTTCCTGGGTGGACGGCCGCCGTACGGCTATCGGTTGGTTGATGGTGGTCGTCATCCGAATCCTGTGCATGGTCGGTGGGGCCGGCGTGTGCAGGTGTTGGCGCCGGATCCGGTGACCGCGCCGTGGGTGCGATGGATTTTCGCCGAACGTGCACGCGGGCGGACGGTGGCGTCGTTGGCGCGTGAGCTCAACGAGCGTGGCGTGGTATGCCCGTCGGGCGCGGATCCGAAGCGGAACGCTCACAGGTCGGGAGAGCGGTGGATCGTGCGGACGGTGGCGATGATTTTGGAGAATCCGCGGTATACCGGTCGGCAGGTGTGGAATCGAAGCAGTACGACAGGTCACGGGTCACGCGGACGTGTTGGCGGGCGCGGCTCGGGTGCGCTGCGGTACAACCCGGTCAGTGAGTGGGAAGTGTCCGAGCGCATCGTGCATGAGCCTCTCATTGATGACGAGACGTTCGTCGCGGTTCAGGGCTTGCGGGTGGCGACGCCTGCCAAGGACGGGGAGGTTCGGCGCTACCTGCTCGCCGGGCTCGTGGTGTGCGGGCTGTGTGGCCGGCGGATGGATGGGCACTGGGTTCATGGGCGAGCGGGCTACCGGTGCAGGCATGGCTTCAGCAGCGCCAAGCGACGCCCCGAGAACGCACCGCGGAACCTTTACGTCCGAGAAGACCACCTGCTCGAGGCGCTGCCACATCTACTCGCGCGGACTGCTGGGTCGGTGCAGGAAGGTGTGGGCGAGGAGTTGGTCGATCAAGTCCGCGAGCAACGCCTGCAGATTCACTATGACGATTACCGTCTTGAAATTCGACCTGCACCACTAATCCTGAAAACCATGGAGCCTGCTCGTCGTCCAGTTCAACCGGCGCTCGCGTTGGATTAGTGCGCTGGCGTAAAAGTGGTCGAAATATGAACTACCCCACGGGATTCTGAGGAATCCCGTGGGGTAAGAGAATGTCCGAGGACGAAGTCGCACACTATTCACCCACGTAGCGCTTCCTGGCTCTGAGTAGGCCACCTAGCCCGTTCGATGGAGGAGGCCCGTCCCGCGGTGATGACGCGGGACGGGCCTCGGTCGTGGTGCATGGGGGCGCTGCCTGCGGTTTCACGCGCCGGGACGTGTGGGACACGCCAGCTGAACCCGTCCTTGCGATGGACGATGGCAGCTTTCTGGCCCGATCACGAGGAAGCAGAGGGGGACGGGACAGCGTTCTCTCGCTGCAACCAGTCCGCTCGTCAGCGTTGCGGCTCAAGCCGGCTGCAGTGATGATTTTTCGAGCGGTACAGGGTGGAACGACGCGCCTACCTGGGCGGACAGCTCGACCGGCGAGATTGGGACTGGGGACAGACACGTGCCACGCTCGCCGTCTTCTGTCTCCGGTGGTGGCTCGTGGAGGGAGTCCGGAGGGACGGCACACCTGACCAACAGGCTCCATTAGCTCAACCCCGCTGGACGGGACGCTGTCGCCCCTGCCTCGTTCACCACGGTTTGTTGGCCAGGTACAGCTAGGCGAACGAAGAGAAGTAGCCAAGAGTCGGGTCGGTATATGTCCCGATCACTAGGCCCCGATCGAGGAAACGGTTGAACTCCTCGCAGCTTGTTTCCGGGAGCAGCGCGCAGCCGTGACACGCAGCCAGGTTGCACGAGTCCGGTCCCTGTCCCTTTTCTCCAACATCCATGCATACGGGATCGGTCGAGCACCAGCGGGCGTCCGAGATCGCCGAGGCGAAGACGGAGCGAAGGTTGTCGGGACGCGCCATCCGTACCAGACCGCCCATCGTGCCCTCTGAGTCGCCGGCTGCCGTGTAGATCAGTAGTCCGGCCATCTCCCTCCCGACGGTCGTCGAGACGTAGAGCCGCTCACGGAGCGACGCCGAGCTGTAGCCGCAGGCGAAGATCAACTCGTTGATCAGCAGGTGCCCGAGAGTGTGCAGTAGCACGAACCGCGGAGTCAGGGCGCGGTCCTGAAGGCCGCGCTGCGCGGCGACTTGACCGTAGTTGTTGGTGATGTTTTGGGCACGGGTCTGGACTTCAGCGCGGATCTCCCACGCCGCGAGCCTTCCGGGGTCGAGCTCGAAGTAGATGCCCTCGCCCTTGACCACGTAAGCAGGCAACCAGTCCTGGACCGGCGGCAGCGGCTGACGGCGTAGTAGCGCCTTTCCGGCGCTCAACTTCAACACGTCGTCTCTAACTCGGGTGAAGCCTCGCAGCGCTCGGGTCTCTCGAAGCACGTCGACGGAGCGGGCGCGCTCTAGGTAGCGATTGAGGTCCGTGTGGAGACCGGGATTGGTCGCCGTTAGGTAGTCATCCTTCGGCGTTTCGCGGATGTGCTGGAACTCCGGAAAGCGCCACACGTCGCCGCCGGTGAGCAGTTCGGCGTCGGATTCCTCGCCGGACTCCGGTTCTTCCTCGCCGACCCCAAGAAGATCGCGGTATCCGGCGATGAGTTCCTCATCGGAGATCGGGCCGAACAGTTCCGGCGGCACGTTCTTAAGGAGCTGCTCGCGGAGCATGTTCACGCCGAGTTCGGCACCAAAGATGCTGTGCAGCGTCCGCATAGTGCCGCTGACTGCTGGATGGCCCATTAGTTTATGCATTTCTTCACTGACTGCTCCCTCCTTGCGTGGCAGGTAAATGGAGGATTCAACCTTTGGGAAGTAGACGTTGCCGGCGGCGCGTAGGGCGCCGCGAATCGGCTGGTCACATACCCCGTCGAGTTTCGCCAACCACGGGCGGGCACCAGTACAGAGATAGGGGTCGTTGGGCGACGACAGCTGGTCGCTCAAATTGGTGTGCTCTTCACCGTTAACGTGGCGCGCCTCGGTGATGCCCCGAAGGTTGCGCTCCTTGCCGCAGGCGTCACAGACCACTCGCTGACCGTCCAGACCACCGCCGCCCAGCGACTTGAGGCGCAGTGTCCCAGTACAGGTCGGCTGGTGCGACCTGTGCACCCATTTCTCGAACGGGAAGTCGTCGAGGTGCCCGGCGGAGCAGACGGCAACGAACGGCACCTGCGACATACGCGGCTTGTACTTCAAGTCGGCGTGCTTCTTGTCTTTGCAAATGACCGGCTGCTGCATAGTGAGCGTAGAGAGTTCGAGCCGCTTGCAGAACATGCAGAAGCACCACCGAGGGAAGCGGAGCACCGGCACGGTCAGCTTGACGTTGCGCTTGTCGTTGCCCTGGCCTTGGGGTCGGAAGTCCGGCGGTAGCCGGAATTCCGAAACCTGCAGCCTTGCCTCCAGCCTCCAGTCGTGTTCCTGGTATTCCTCGAGTGCGAGCGTGCCGATGTCGTCGGGCTTGTACCAGTGGTCGAGTCCTGCCGTGATGACAGACGTGCCGTTGACGAGCACGCTCATGGCACCCACGCCGAACGGTGTGACGAGCTGGGCTCGCCGCATTGCACCAGTGCTCATAGTCCGTCCTCCATGTCAGCATCGGCGTGGGTGTAGGCCAGCGAAATCGCTAGACGGCATTCGGCGTCGACGTTTCGCATGCTGGTAGGTACGTCCCAGATGGTGGCTTTACTGCCTAGGTCGGGAAGCATGCCGGCGTAGCGCATCAGTCCCTGCTTAGGGTCGCCCCACGGCGGCGGGTTGGCTTCCCACTGCGTCCGTTCCCAGCCATTCCACTGGCGGGCTCGCTTTTCCGCGATCTTCTCCAGTATCAGGACCTCGTCCTTGTCGGCCATGAGGGCACGCTCGCGGAGCAAATCGATTGCCTCGTCGAACTCCTGAGCCGGAAACGGGTACGGCGGTAGGTCCCTGGGGGAGACCTGGCGGACGTACGCCACGGCGGCGGCGTGGAGCGCCCGGCGCAGTACTGGGGTGGCGAACGGCGTGACCGAGGTCGGCTCGACCTGGGCATAGAGCTGCTGGTGGTAGGTGCGGAAGCGCTCGTAATGGCTGCGGTCTCTCGGCTTTGCAGCACCATAGATGGTGATGACTAGGCCAGGGCTGACGTCGGCGCGGCGGCCGACACGACCAGAGACCTGGATGTACTGCGCGGTGGTCTTTGGCTGACCGACGATGGTCATCAGACCAAGACGGTCGATGTCGACCCCAACCTCGATGATATTCGATGCGAGGCAGATGTCGATTGCCTCCTGACGGTCCTGTCCCGGCACGTAGCGCACCTGAAGTTGTTCGATCGCCTTGGGGATCTCGTCCGACCGGCGACGGGACGTCAATTCCATGGAGCGGTTCGGCCAGCGGGGATCGATGCCGTCGCGACGTACCAGACCCGTCAGGTAGTCAGGTACGTCGGACTCCAGCAGCGAGACGGTATTGCCGAGCTCGCGCAACGAGTTCAGGAAGTTGAGATTGGTCCAGTAGCCGTCGCGATCATCCTCGGGCACCTTTGTGGCGCCCTGCAGGGTGGCGGCAAGCACCCGGGTCTGGATAGTTTGCATCGACCCGAGCGAGGCGCTCATGATCCCCATGTAGCGCCGTCCCGGTTCCAGTTCCCCACTGGGCAGCCGGGCGGGCTCGGCGAAGAAGGAGCGGCCTTCCTCCAGCCCGTGCGGCGGAAACAACGCGACTTCGTCGCGCCCGTAGAGGCCCTTGATCTGGTCCTCGAAGCGCCGGATGGTGGCGGTCGAGGCAATTATCTTGGGTGGGATGGGGGCCTCGCCGCGGCGGTCAGTGCACAACTCGTCAACAACTGGTTCGTAGAGCCCGACCATGGAGCCGAGCGGTCCGGAGATGAGGTGTAGTTCGTCCTGGATGATCAGACCAGGGGGTGAAACGGAGCGCTCGCCCTGCTCGTCCAACCCGAATAGGTTCCGTGCTTCGGGACGCCATGCCATCATGGCGAACTTGTCGACCGTGCCTATGACGATCGAGGGACGGACTGCGTAGATGTCCTCGTCGACGACGTGGACGGGAAGGCCGGCGCGCCGGGAGTAGCGGCACTGTGAGTCGACGCAACGTAGGACGACTTTCTGCCGCCTGACCTCTTCGTATCCAATGACGTCCTGCCCTCCCCTGCCCTTGGGCTTGGTGCCCATTTGTGTACCGCACCATGGGCAGCGCAACAGCAGGAAGAGGTTCTGCTCGTGCGGGTTGCGGCGCAGCTTGCCGAGCACTTCAACGGCTTTCTTCCAACTGTTCGGTGTCGACGACCCGCCGAGCCAGATCCCAATGCCGAACGGCGAGACTCCAAGAGAGTCCGGGTTGTTGTCGCGAATCTCTTCGAGCACGCAGACCAACGAGGCAGCGCGCAAGAACTGCTGTGCGGTGAGCAACCGCAGCGTGTACCGCATCAGGATGTCGGTACCAGCATCGTCCGGATTGCGGAGCCGCCGGGCCAACAAGCTGATCGCGGAGGCGCCGAGGTATGCCTCAGTCTTACCACCGCCAGTCGGGAAGAAGATCAGGTCAACGAGCGAGCGGGTCTTCCGGGTCGGGTCGACCAGCTCGGGCAGGCTGGCGAGGATGAAGGCGATCTGGAAAGGACGCCATGTGCCTCTGCCTTTCGGGATGTCCGGCTTGGGGTGGCTGCCCTTGATCCGAAGGACATCGTCCTTTCCTCGCTCGACTTCTCGCAGCGGAAAGTTGGATCGTACTTGCTGGTAGAGCATCGCCTCATTAGCCCAGCGGAAAGCCTGGGTCGCTGTCGGGTTCGATTCCACCAGCGCCCAGCCCTCCTGCATCCGCTTGAGAGCATCGCTCGCCAGCTTCATGTGCCGGCGCGCGGCGGGGCGCAAACGTTCGGGCAGGTCGTCGATCTCCGACGTTCGGCCAGCGATCCACTCGCCGTATAGCCGTAGAACGGTCTCGACCTGTTGTTTGCCCCTGTCGGTGCCGTCAGCAAGTTCCTTCATGCTGACATTGACGGCCTGGCGGTTGCCTTCGGCGTCCAACAGGTACCTGCCGCGCTCATCGGTTCGGTAGACGTCCGGTGTCAGGCTGACAACCTCATAGGTCGGCAACGCGACCGCCTTCACGAACGGCACGGGCGATCCCGCGCCACCGTCCCACTCTGCAGCGCAGCCGTGCCCGATGGCATAGGTCCGCTTGTTGCGGTAGAGCAGGTCGATGGACTGCTCTTCGGCATCTCGATCAGGCAGCTCAACCTCGGGATAGGGTTCGATCGTCAGGTCACCGACGGGGGTGACCGTGAAGCCCATCTGAAACAAGGCGCTGCTGGGCCCAGTGCCCATCGCGTTGTTGACCACAGCCACGGTGATGAGACGCAGCTCCGGATCATCCCCGCCCGGCACCGGTCGGCTGAAGACCTGCGTTGTTGGAGCGACGCCTGGCACGTCGCCCTCAGGGACTGTGGGGACGTTCTTGAGCCGGTTGGTCTCGTGCCGCAGCACGGCCGCCGGGACGATGCCCAGCAGCTCGAACGGGCGGCGGACCCACCAATCGACAGGCTTGCTGACGCTGGGAATGTGCACCATGAGCTTCTTGTAATGGGCGCCGCTCACGCGGATTCGTAACGAGCCGCCAACAGGGACGCGACACTGAAACGAGATGGCCATCGCGGACGGTTTGAACCTGTTTGCGTCGGTCAGGTCGAAGTCGTCGGAGTCGGCCTCGTCCTGCCAGAGCGATCCCTTGATCTCGATCGGCGGGCCATTGGGGTCGTCCTCGCTGGTCGCCACGCCGGGGACGCCGGTCAGGTCGACGTCGTCGCCGTCCGTCGTTCCAGATGCTTCGATGGCTGTGCCAGCGACGGCGGCACCGCTGTAGAGCACGCCGATCCCGTAGCGGGACAGCGGTGTCCCGATGGTGAGGATCTCTTCTTTGGTGGTGGCGTCATGGAACTGCCCCCTGCTTTCCTCAGCATTGGCGAAGGTGAGCGTGCCGCTGGCGCAGTCGAGGGGCTTCCCGGTGGGATCGTCGTCTCCTGTGGGGCCGAATAGTTCGCGCCGTAGTTCGGCTTCGACGATGGCGCGGGCTTCGAGTCCGCTCATGCGGTGCCTCCTACGGCCTTGCGGAGTGTGTTCGTTTCGATTAGGGCGATTAGGCGGTCGGTGGCACGCGTCAGTCCGATGTAGAGCAGTGAGTCGAAGTTTTCGATGGCCGCTACCTGGCGGTCGAGGTCGGTGACGACGACCGCTGGCGCTTCTAGTCCTTTGAAGGCATGGATGGTCGAGTACTGCACCTGGCCGGGACGGGCTGGGAGTCCGTCGGCGGCTTTCAGAATCTGCCGAAGCCACTGCTCGTTTGTGGTGGCCGCAGTCGAATAGTCGCGATGGGGACTGAGTACGACGATCTCGTTCAGCTCGTAGCCCTCGTTCCTGAGTTCCCGGATAGCGGCTGCGAGGAGCGCTGACTGGTCCTGCCCGGCCCGGTATTGGCGGAAGGTCGGGTCGATGCCGTCGTCGGGGCGGCGGAACCGCTGGTAGCCCGGCTGGAGGTCGCAAAGGAGATTCACCTGGTAACCGATTCGCGGCAGATTGCGACAGTTGTGTATCAGCTTGTGACTGGTCAGGTGGGGCGTGCGGGCGCGAAGTCGTTCGCGACCGGTCTCGTTCTCGAAGATCGCCTGGCGCTCGAAGTCGCCGAACAGCAGCACCCGCCCATCCTTCAGCCCGCCATCCACCATCAAGTCGAGTACGTCGAGATACTGCTCGGTGGCGATGTCTTGGATCTCGTCAACAATCAGGAAGTCGTTCGCCGACGCCGGGCCGCTATTTATCAGCGTCTCTAATGCACGTTCGGGCAGTTCCTCCCTCCAGAACCCGCGTGTTGGGTTGTTGGGAGCATGGTGAAGCCCAGCGAGACGGAGCAACTCCTGATGGAAGGTGCCGACCGTGAGGCCGTCGAGGTCTGCCATGTCGGCGACGAGACGTTTGCCGAGAAAGCGGTTGAAACACAGCAGTCGTCCCTGCTTTCCGGTCGCCACCTCGCGCCGGGCCGATTCCATGGCGAGAAACGTTTTGCCTGTACCCGCTGGACCTGCAAACAACACGCTGCGGTTCTCGGCCACGGCGTCGAGGGCGAGGAACTGCTCCTCGATGAAGGAGACAAGCTGGGTTTTGTGGGCACGGCGACGATCTCCGGCGACCGTTGCCAGCTCGAACTTGGGACGCAGCAGCCTGGCGACGCGGTCAGCAGTCTCCCCGTCAGGTCCGACGCCGCCGTAGGAGAAGTACTTGATCTTGCCGTCGAGGTGCTTCGTCCCGGCCGTTAGTGTCCGCACGACGGCTGCTGGGGCGGCTTTCAGGTCCTCCGAGTCCAGCACTTGCCAGTCGTGCCACTCTGGGTTCGGCGGCAGCATGGTACGAGCGCGGACGCCGGTGAACCAGACAGCGGAGAGCATCGGCACCGAGCGCAGGTCGACGCGTTTTTGCCTCAGATAGGCGCGAAGGCTGTGCATAGCTTCGCTGGCCTGCTGGAATGGTCCGCGGGCGGTCGGCGCGTCGTTGCCGAGTTTCCAGCTCCCATCGGCACGCCGGTCGATCGACTGATGCGACTTTACCTCGATAATCAGGATTCCGGTATTCGGAATGATGACGACAAAGTCGGCCTCGCCTTCGACCTGGCGCACGTGATCGGCGATGCCGAGGGAGTGCAGTACGACCCAGTTGTCGGTCTCGCCACTCTCTCGAAACGCCGTATACACAGCCTTCTCGCCCGGTGACACATCATCCGGGCAGAATGCGGGCATCATTCGAGCCACTGCCCACCCCGATCTTCAAACGGCACACGTGCATCATGTCGTGGCACGATTTCTGTGAATGGAGAGACCGCAAGCACGCGGGTCGCGAGGATGCCCCGAAAGCCTTCGGCCTCCACGTCCAGCCTGATACGGCCACCAGCCTCCAGTTCTGAAAGGTCCGCAGAAGAGACGGCCCCTTCAAGTAACTTCCCGATCTCCGCGCTCACCTGATATAGCGTCCTGCGCAGCGTGGAGGCATAGCCGAACGTCGGCTGGGTCGGAATGCCGAGCCACCGCAGGAGCCGTTCGAAGTCTTGATCGCTGACAGGGCGGATCAGAGCGGGATTCACCCAAGCACGCGCCCGGTCTGCGGCTTTCACTCCTACTGCCCGCAGCTGCTTGACCACTTCTCGATACCCTGCCTTCTGAATCCGCTCAGCTAGCAGGTACTTCCAGGCCCGCTGGGCCTCGTCGATGACCACACCGCGCGCCAGGCGGGCAATAGCCGCCTGGTACAGCGCGTCGCGCTCGGTCTGACCCTGCCGCAGCAGCAGGTACGTGCCCGTCCTGACCGCTGCAACATCCGTGTAGGTGACACGCTCTCCGGCAGGCTGCTCCGGGTTAAGGGAGCGGATCCTTTCCCCGTCGTCGAGCCACATGGCTCGGTTGCCGCTGAGCAGCACCTTGCGAGCTTCGACCTCCTCGCTGGTTGGCTCACGATCACCGTTCTGGTGCTTGCCCCAAACTGGTTGGGGCAGGTAATCATTCGCATCCTCAGGCTCGTCCGACGGAGCGGGGCCCGACCCAGCCGTGTCGCCCTCAAGGAAAACCCGGGCTTCGATTCGGATCGCTCCCTCTGCGTAGGCGGCGATGGCAGACCGGGGCACGCTGCGGTCACCAAACCAAGCTGGCAGGAAGAAACTCACCTCGCTGGTGACTGGCGCTGTTACCAGCGACGATCGGTAGAACCGGGGCGGTCCAATGACGTAGGCCTGATCACGCTGGGACTCGTTTCGCTCGAGTTCACCTACGGTGGACAGCAGTACGTCGTGCTCCTGAAGCCATGACTTCAGTCCCGCCGCGGCAGCCTTGCTGCCAGCGATCACGATGATGGAACCCGCACCAACCTCTTCGATCGACCGCAGCAGCAGCGTCCCCACAACGGGATCGCTCGAAGCCACCAGGTCAGCTGCGGAAGCGAGCTCGTCGAGCAGCCCTTGATCCCCGATGGCCCCGTGCAGGCGCTTGGCGTGCTTAGTGACCTCTCTGGCCAGTTGGGGCAGGCTGGGGTTGAATTCCAGAGGCTGGGCCTGGGTGATCTGCCGCCAACGTAGCGCCTTGGCCGCGCCGACCAGGTCCTCAATGCAGGCTCCACCATCGTCCTTGAACAGCGCAATTAGTCGACGGACAGCAGCATTGAAGCGTGCCCCAACAGGATCCTCGACGGCGACGACTTCAACTCCGGTATGAACGAGACTGGCAGATGCAGCGTAGCGCTGGTTCAGCCCATCGATACGGCTCATAGCGCCACAGTGAATGCCAAGGCTTCGACACCAGCCGGCGGGGGCCAACCAAGGTCATTATTAAGCGACAACGGCTCGCTACGAGTATTGCGCAGCTGAATCACAAGCTCTGCTGCTGTCTCGTCTGCAACCGAGCGATCCAATACGCAGATCACGACGGGAGCTTCGATCTCGGATAGGTACTTGATAGCTCCGTTCCCGTCGAGAATCACTGCGTTCACGCTTCCAGGTATGGGCAGGTGGTCTGCGAGACTGGCTGAGGAATACACCAGGGTAAACCAGGTTGCCACTCGGCCAATCTTTGGCATGAGCAAAGACCCTATTCTGCTCGACGGCAACTGGTCGTTTTGCCGAGCGAGATGTGCCTCAAAGTCCTCCTTCAGCCACGCCAACGTTCCGACAATGGCGAGGTCGGCAGCCGGCCTTGCGAGGCGGTCATCCCACGCCTGATCGAGTCGCGCCATGTGTTCGAGGCTGCCTGGCTCCGGACGAGGTGCGCGTTCAGGCTGGTCAAGCTCAGTAATTGGGGCCAGCGCTCGGATGCCGTCGATCCTCCATGACGACCCGGCGAAGTGCGCCTGGGGCGGATGCGCTCGTTCGTCCAGGTACGAGAACACCCCCGCGATCACTTGACGGCTGTTGACGGCCCGGAGTGGCTGTCCTGGTTCCATGTCACGGAGAGCATCCAGCGGCGCCGTTAGAGTCGGTGCCTGGCTTGCGAGAACCCAACCACACCCGATCAGAGACGCTGCAAAGTCCCGCTTCGGCACTGACAGAGCGATAACCAACTGTCGGCCGATTGACTTCCGTGAGTAGCGCGCGGCCCTAGCTCCGAGTGCCAAGAGCGGCCCAATCCACGGCGCCGCTCGCCCTGGTTCGTCGTAAGACATTGACAGCACAAGCCGAACGGGTCCGCCCTGGAGAGACGCCATCACAGGCACCTCCTCTTGAATCGACCTCGCGCGCTGTTCGCACGACTGATCATTCGCGAGAGAGGACCCCCTCGTTACTTCAGCTGGATGCTTCGGCAGTGTCTCCATGTCTGGAGAGCGACTTGTGCCTGGCCTTGCGCAGCCGTTGCCGCCTGACGACAGGCGTGTTCATGGGCGTGATCGTCTACGGCCTGGGCTCGAACGACTACACGTCCAAGCCCTACGTCCGAGTGCGCCCAGCTGGTCTTGTCCGCCAGGCTCCCCTCGAGGTTGGAACACAGCCGAGGTTGGTGCTCCATTGGGGTGAAGTTGGCCGAGCACTGCCACTGACGAGCTTCTGATCGCCGTCAGAGCGGATCTGGGGCCAATTCGCATCGGCGTCGTTTGCTCGGCTGTCTCGCTGATCGCAGCACAACATCAGGAGACGATGCATCGGTTTGAGCCAGGCCTCGAGGACAACCTGAGCCGTGTCAGCGCGAGCATGCCGTGGCGGAAGCTGGTGACGACGATGGCCAGGACGCTGCCTGGCGTTTCTGTAGTTCGGAGACCACCACGTCGTCGACTGCGGCGTTTGTCGCCGTTACCTTCTCTAGTACAGCCCCGGATAGGTTCGCGCCACGAAGGCAGGCATCAGTCAGGTCTGCCTCGGTCAGGTTCACCCCACTGAGGTCGGCACCACGGAGATCGGCGCCGCGCAGTCGGGCGGCGTGGAGGTTCGAACCGCGGAGATCGGCACCCGCAAGTTTGGCGCCCTCCAACACGGTGTTGTCCATCGAGGCGCCTCTGGCGATGACACCGTCCAGTTGAGCGTCGCGCAGAACCTGCCGATCGATGTTGATGGCGTTGAGGGACGTGCCTCGCGCCGAGCCGCCGCGTAGGTAGTCGGCATTCGGGGGCGCATTGGTTGCTGATGATGTCTGCGCTGTGCCGATCGGCCGGTAACTGAGGAGACCGAAGCTGTAGCTCGCGAAGATACCGATCAGAACGACACATGCGGTGAGTGCGATTGCAATGCTCACGATCCGGGGGAATACGCCGGAACCGACGTAGAGAGCCAGTATCCCGGTAATTGCGACCCCGGCGAGCAGCACTCCGAACGGGCCCCACACCTGACCCAGCACGGCCATAGCCGTGATCACCGCGATCGGCCAGCCCCAGAGCCACCGATCGCGCCGACGTAGTTGCGGGCTGTCCGTTTGGCTGCCGACAGGTCGTGCCGCTGCTTGGCCAGGGCGCCAACCTCGGGGCTCGTTCCGGTTGGCCGGCGGGGGGATCCGGTTGTCCTGCGGCGCGGTCTCGTCCGTCTGCTCGTCACCTTGGTCAGCCACCACAGCCGAATCGTGTCAGGTTGTTCCAGGCAACGGTCATTCGGGCGGCTCGGCCGCAGCCTGCTTGACAATCAGCTCGACGCCCTGCCGGGACGGAAGGGGATGTTCGTAGGGCAGGGATGCCTTGCGGTCGAACCTGAAGACCTCCATCAGTGTCGCGTTCCTCGCGCGTTCGTCGGCTCCGTTGGCGACTTGCGGGAGCCGCAGACGGTCATACAGATCGAACCTGCTGAGATCAGTCAGTACAGCCAAACTAGTGCCGTACTCGTGCGCGAGGGCGACCGCGCCGCGGTAGGCGAAGAATGAGACGCCGTAGGGCACGATCGCAAGGAGCATCCAGAGCCCGTGACGGCCCATCAGGACGAAGGTAATGACCATCGCGCACAGCGCGACGAAGGTAGTTCTGATAGCGAGTTCGAGCTGGACCCGTTGATCCTGCACGTAAGAGATCTCCCGCTCGCCGCCGAGCATCACGAGCCTCGGAATGGTCATTAGCGGATCGAGTCCGTAGGGTGCGCCGACGTTGGTCTCGTAACGTCGCAGCACATTGCCCAGCCTCGTCGGCATGACGTCGGCGATGTCCGGGTAACTGTTGCGTGCTCGGCTGCTCTCAGCGCGGACGACGGCGGACTCCACCACCTCCACAGGTACGTCCTCGTAGCGCAGCGCTAGTGGGCCATGGGCCTTCACGTTGTCGTCAGCCGCCAACTCCGCTACTTCTAATGCAGTCCGGCGACGACGATGGTGCATCACTCTTGCGGTCGCCAACGCGACTCCCAGGCGTGAGGTGCCCCAGTAACCTTCGAACATCTGGATCATTGGGAATTGCAGCGGGTTTGTGGCGAGGGCCAGCACGAGCGCGCCAAGTCCGAGGAACGCGATCTCGTGCAGCTTCACCTCGGAGAGCGCCGACCAGTTGACAGGCCCCGACCAGCTCACCCGCACGAGCATGTACGTGTAGGCAATGAGCAGGATCGACGGCATCGTGCTGACCACTGTGAAGTACCGGCCGACCTTTCCAGAACCACTGGAGATCGTTCCCACAGCATCGGAGCTCACCCTGTCACCTGCCATTCCGTTCCACAGGCCTCACAGACCCCACGATTGCTGCCGAGCAAGCACACGACATAGCCCTGTTCGCACTCTTCACATAGGTGCGGTGCAGCGGTGAACGTGTGCTTGGTACGCCCAACGCACCTGACCTTGGAGTTGCGCCCGATGGGACTGAGAGCGGAGCAGCCTGGGCACAGCAGCGCGTCCGCCTCGTGGTCGTGTGGACACCGCCAGTGCCTTCCGTTCCAGCTGATCAGGAGCTCGTCGCACAACAAACACGGGCTCCATCGGAAAAGGCCATCACCTCGACACCACCCGCTGTGCTCCGTGAGCCACGTAGAACGAGACTCGCAATAGGGACAAGACAGAGATTTCGTAGGTTTCCACCCGAAACCAGGTGGTGTATTTCCCGTGAATCTGGCGAGCGCCACGACGCAGAGCACGCTTGCCAGCGTGACCGGTCCCATCAGTCGGGAGGGGTGGCGAGGGCGTGAAGGTGCGCGTTCGCAAGGTTCCATGTCGCCACCCCCCGTCGCCGTAACAGGTTAGGCGGCCGTTCGTGAACAGGCTGCCAGCCATTCGGGCTACGGCGCGCGCCGTCCACGTCTCACGTCCGTGGGATCCACCGAGCAGAGCCGTCGCCCAGTGCGCCGGTGCGAGGAACCAGGGCACGGCTGCGGAGGTGGACGAGGTCGAGCAGGCCGTCGAAGACGGGACCGAGTGACAGGCAGCATGCGTCGTACTGGCGCCGAGCACCCCTCCACAGCAGGAGAGCATCAGTCGCGTGGTGGTGCGCAAAGGTGAAGCTTCTAGACCCCGACGGATGTTGGCGCATTACCGCCTGTCGAGCGAATGGAGCTGGCTTGTGTCCGTGGTAGTGGGGAAGTAGCGGCACCGGTTGATCATCTGAGCACCGAGTCCCTGTCGGATGTCTGGGGTGTACGAGGGCAGTCCGGCTCGGTCTTGACGAGGCGTTCAGAGGAGCGCACCAGTCGAGCCACAGATGTGGAACCGCAGCTCGCATCGACGAGTTGCTGTTCGGATAAGCGTGCGCGTTCTAAGCGGCAAACCCGAGAACGAAAGCGGGCCAGGATTGAACACTGACCCGCTTGATCAACTCGAACCGCAGCGAGGTCAAGCGCGAACGACGAAGGCGGGGGTGTACTCCTGTCCACCCAGATGCTCGTACACGTGCGTGGTCGTGAGTCGGTTCCAATGGTGTCCGAGCAGCACGGCCAGTCCGAGAGGTCCGATCAGGAACAGGTGGAGCGGACCTGCTGGTGCGTGCGGCCGGGCAAGATCTCGAATCGCCACGGCGAGGCCGTTGGCCGCCTCGGCTGTGGGCACGGACTTCGGCCCCACCCCGCGGGACGGCGTGACAGTGAGGATCTTGCTCACCGGCACCTCGTTGGCAGTGATCCAGCTGATGGCGTCTTCTGCGGCGTTGGCCGCGACGTTCACGATGATCGCGGTTCCTGGCCCCGACTCGACGACCGTCTCTGACACCGTGAGGTCGTACGGCGGCGTGTTCGCCTCGCTGGTCCAAAGCTGGTCGCCTTGGCGAATTCCGACTTCGTAGCCCAGCACGCGCCGCAGTTCGGAGCCGACCAGGAAACCCGTGGCCTGTCGCAGGTGCCCGCTGACCAGAACCCTCTTGCTGCCGCCGAGCCGGTCAGGAACGGACCGGACGTCTGCGGCGAGGTCGTCCCAGGTGTGCGGCGGCAGGGGCGCGATCCGGGTCCAGTCCGTGTCACCGCTGAAGCGGTCCACCCAGTCGAGGGCGACCGCTGCCTGGTGCGCGACCTGGTCGTGTTTGATGGTGGCGATGGAGATCGTCGTCCACGGTGAACCGCACTCCAGCCCCAGAGCCATGATCGCGCTCCTAACGTCGTCCGCGCCCAGCCTCCGGCGGCCGGCGATGACCTGCTGTGAGATCCAGCCGGCACCGAGGCTGACCGCGACAGCGTCGGAACGGAGTCCGTTCGCGGTCATGAGCAGGCTGACGTCCTTCCGGAGCCGGCCAAGGTCGTAGGCGACATCGAGGTGGAACTGGCCGAGGAAGGCCATCAGCGTCGGCTCGTCGACCTTCGCCTTGGCCGCCCATTCGGCTCGTGCTTGTCCTCGTTCTGACCGCGGGCCTCCCTGCGCGGCACGCGGCAGCAGCCTGCCGTCGCGACCGTCGCGGTCTCGGAGCAACGTGTCGGCGGGATCGATGGTGCGATTGGTCACGAGGCGCATCTCCACCGGGTCGCCCCCGGCGGTCAGCGTGATGTGCGCCTGGACCATCTTCCGGAGAACGTCCTGCTGGTCGAGATAGTCGAGACTCACCGCTGCCCGGTGGTCCACGGCGTACTTGACCTGAACGTAGGTGTTCGGTGGCCGCTGCCGGTAGAGCACGACGTCGTCGCCGTTCCCGACACCAGGTTCCTCCACCCCGACCGCGACGACGGGGTTCGGGTGGTGGCCGGTGATCGCCTCGTACAGCATCTCCATGCAGTAGCGCCAGGCGTGCAGCCATTGGTAGTCGTCACCGGCGACCCTCGCGCCGCTGGCGCTGGGCATTCCGTTGGCGGGCAAGAAGTCCTCCAGTGTCTCGTGGCCGGCTAACGCGGTCGAACCTGAGGCGAAGGGGGATCCGGCGGTGGTAGATCCCCCGCGAGCGTCACCTCACATTTTCGGGGAGTGACAACGACGACTCGGTGTGCGTCAAGCGAATGGCCGGCGGCCGTAGCGCGCACGACCACCAGGGTGGGGTTCGGTTTCTGAGGGTGCTTGACGGAGATGAGCGCGAGGCTCATGAGGTCGGTGGAACTCGGTCCGACGTCGGAGGGATGGCTGTGCCAGTCCCCGAGGTACCCCAGCCGCCGATCGGACTTCCTGGCGTTGCGCACCGCCGCCTGGGTCGTTCCTCCTGGGAGCTTGTAGTGGCGGCGTCCCCGGTCCACACTGGAGATCTCCACCGCGGCCGTGACCCACGGCTGACCGTCGACGTACACGCCGAGCAGGATTCCGCCTGTCTCGCAGGGATGTTCGCGAGCGGCTGCCCTGAACATGGTGGCCTGCGCGGTTTCCGACATGATGAGGACGGGACGACGGGTCATGTCGTCCCGTCCATCTCCGGGCGGGGGCCGTCGTACGTCCCGGCGCGATCGAACGGGGGCTTCAGCGCCTGGTGCACGATGATGCGCTCGTCGGGCAGTTGGCGTCGGCCGGTGAGGAGGTCGACGGCCGTGCGCGAGATTTCCGCGGCGGTGTGCAGAACGGCGACGGGCGATGCGTTGTGCACGGGCGCGGTGCAGCCCAGCTCCAGGAAGCCTGCTGACGGCGCGACTGGATCCTCCGTCGGCAGATCGAGGTAGGCCGGATCTGCCGGACGCGCGGCGATGGGTGTGTCGCCTTCTGCCTGGCGTTGGACGCGGGCGAGGGCACCTCCGTGGTAGAGCGCGCCGGTGACGAGCGGGACACCCGTTCTCCGGCAGATCTCGGCCAGTGCCGCCGACAGGGAGAACAGCCCGGTGCAGTCGACCACGAGATCGACTCCGTCGATCTGCTCGGTCAGTTCTGCCTGGCCGTGGGGGAGAACGTCGTGCAGCACTGTGCGGGTCCACGGTGCGTGGTCACCGATCACGAAGGACACGGCCGCGGTCTTGGGAAAACCCACGAGGTACTTCGGGCAGACGTGGCGGACCAGGTTGCCGGACGTGAGGTGGTCGTTGTCGTGCAGGGAGATCCTGCCAACGCCGGCAGACGCGAGCGCGACAGCGACGTGGCCACCGACGGAACCCGCTCCAGCGACCAGCACCTTCTTGCAGTCCAGCAGGTCCGCGTCCGGACCGGCTCGCCGCCTGCGTGTGCCGGTGTCGTTGGAAGTGGCGGGCAACGCCGATGTGCGGAGTGTGCCGTCCTCATCCTCGAACGCCAGCACCATCGCGTCGTAGGTGTCGTGGCGAGACCAGGCGAGCACGACGAAGTCGAGTCCCCCACTGGGTTCCGCCAGTCGAGCCGGCGATCTCCGCGCCAGGCCGCGGTCGAGGTGCAGCCTTTGTCGGCGGGTCAAGGCATCGAGAACCTCACCGAGGTTGCGCGGTGGGGTGCCGATGTTGCGACGGAGACAGAAGGCTCCGTTGAGGCGCGAGGTTTCTTGCTTGGGCGGTCCCGCGCGTTCCTGCGTTTCGATCATCAGAGTGCTCGTGCCCGCAATGGTGGCGATGAGCCCGAAAAGGGTGCCGTCGCTGCTGTGCTGGGTCAGGTCGGCGAACGGAAGTTCAGCCCGGTAGCTGGTCGACCTCCGTTCGAAGACGAGGTAGGAGTCGAGCGCGCGGTCCTCAACCCGGAACCCCTTCTGTGCGAGCGCAGCCCACTCGTCCAGGCGGTCCCACAACGCCTTGAGATCACGCCCGGCGACCTGAGCCGGATCGTCGTCCGCCCACAGGCAGATCGTTCCTGCTGCGGAGTGTTCAGAGTGGAGTCCTTCCACCACCACGCGGGCGTGTTGGAGCGGCCAGCCGTCGTAGAAGTAGATCTTCATCCGGGTGGTCGGGGTGAGCGACCGTAGGCTTGGTGGAAGCGGACCGCTCCACTCCCGCTGCTCGGTGCCGGGGACCGGGGAGAAGCCCTCGTTGACCAGTCCGGCGCAGAAGCGTTCGAACGCCCCGATGTCGTACGTGTCCACCTCGTTGGTCAGCCTCGCGTGATGAACGGTGCCGTGGGGCTCGCGAAGCCTCGGGGCTGGTCGCTGCCCACCGCGGTGACGGCGGAGATCGCGCCGAGCGGGAGCCCGTTGGCGTCGCAGCCGTCGGGCAGCACGAGCACCTGACCCCGGTCGTTCGTACCGAGGATCTCGCGCCAGATCTTGGCCGCCTTGCAGGGATCTGCGTCGAGGGCCTGACGGGCCAGCGTCGCGAATCCGTCGAAGGCGTGCGCCGCCGCTGTCCACAACCCAGGTTCGAGCGTCGGCTTCATGGGGGTGCCGAACACGGGGTCGGGCAACCCGCTCGTCGCGCAGTCCGCGAACTTTCCTGCGACCTGCTCAAGAGTGGAGGTGAGCAGGTCAGCCCAGGTGGAGCCCGCCACCAGTTGGGCCTTCCACACGTGGAACGCCGCTACCTCGACGAACAGGCCACCTGGACGCCGGTCTCCGAGATGCACGTGACGCACCTGCCGTAGCAGCCGCACGATCGGCCGGTACGCGTTGTCGCCGCCGACCTGCGGGCTCCATGTAGCAACGGAGAGGGCCTCGGTGTCGTCGGCGAACTGGATCGGGTCGGTCTTGATCCAGCGGCGATCTTCCTTGTCCCACTCCTGCCGATCGCGGTTGGGAATGCCCCAATGTCCTTGCAGCGGCACTGCTGGTACCGCGTCGATGGAGAACGACGTGTCGCCCAGTGGCTCGTCCGGATCCGGAAAATCGATCTTCAGCGACCGGGGCTGGGGGGTGACGCGGCCGTTCGGATCCTCACCCTTCAAGCCGTACTCTGCGACGAGCACGCGCTGCACCGCGTTGTAGATCTTCGCTGGGTCGTGGCGAGCGGACAGCTCGGTGAAACGCAGGAAGACGTCGACATCCTTGCCAGGGTAGCGGGCTGTCAGGCGGGCGTACGAGCCGATGAGGATCGAGTTGATTCCCCACTCGCGCAGTTCGGCATCCGCTTCGAGCAGTTCGCGGACCTCTGTGTGCGCGGCGATCGCACGCGCCTGCTTCTCGTCCCGGATGGTCACGTTCCGGACCGCTTGTTTGAACTCCTTGTCGAGTGTTGTTGTCACTCGTGCCTCCTGCTGTTGCACAGCGAATGTGTGCTGGTGTCGTGAGGGCTCTGCGGTGAGATGACTACTGCTGGTGCGTGCCCGGCACCGAGGTCTCGGCGGGAGAGTAGGCACACCAGACGCCCGCTGGCCTCCTGTGAGTGGCCCACACACGAAGTTGTCAACAAGCTGTCCACTTTGTACGTCGCTTTCCTCAGCGGTCGGTCGTCCAGCTGATGACGGGACCGCCGCTTCGGCCAGCTGACACGGTGGCCATCTCGAGGTAGGCGGGCGTTTCCCCCTCCCGTTCCCACTCGTAGAGCACCACGCGCAGCGTGTTGCACGCTCGACCCAGCAGCACCGCGACTGGAAACGGAACGCGCAGGAATAGGTGGACCGGCGAGCCCGCCGCGAGCTCCCCGATCCGCCGACGTAGCTCGGTCACCAGCGCGGGACCGGCTTCGGCCGGAATCAGCTCGCGCTCGGCGACGAGGATCTCCACCGCTCGCGCGAACCGATTGCTCTCGACGTAGCGCCGGAACTCCTTGTTGGGAGCTGTGTCCACGAGGTCGAGGTACACGGCCACCGGGCCGTCCGACACGTCGCCGAGAGAGATCTCCTCCTCCGCCAACGGCACCGACGGAGCTGTTCCACCGCTCCAGTCGTTGCCGTGGTGGTCCACCACGGAGACGGTCAGACCGGAGGTCGTCGGAACCGCCGCGCCGAGGGCGAACGCGATGCTCAGATGTGCCCCGCCGGTGATGTGCAGGTGCTTGACCCCGGCTGCCTGCACCAGCCGGGGGAGATCGGCGAGGAACGGGGCGATGTCCGCCCACGCCTCGGGCGGGGGGACGCTGGTGCCGGGCAGCGGCGGGCGGGTGCGGACCGCCAGCGGCGCCTTCGGCGTGCCGCGTGCGGGGAGACGCGTCTGCAGGTTCAATAGCAGTCGGCCATCGACGGCGGCACGGCGTACGCGCCGGGCGGCCATCTCCCCAGCCAGCCGGGCGATTTCCTCGCGGGTCGTCACCGGGAACTGGTCGAAGTCCCGCAGTGACCACCCTTCCTGAGGTAGGAAGCGGTCCGGCGCGCCGAAGTCCAGCTTGCCCGTCGAATCCATCACGACGCTGCCGATGGCGAATGTGAAGGCCGAGTCCGCTTCTAGCGCAAGCAGCGCGGGCAGCTCCTGGTTCCGCACGATGTCCGAGTGGACGATGTCCGGGGTGATCAGCAGCACCGCTCCGGACAGATCGGACTTGAGCGCCTCGTCCAGCCGACGGTCGAACCGTCCCGGCGGGAGATGAGTCTGGTCGTGCCAGACCGGAACGCCGTGGGAGCGGAGGACCCAGGCCGTGGCCTCCGCCAGCTCGTCGCCGTCGGAATGCCGGTAGCTCAAGAAGACCTGGTCCATGTCGTCCACCTGGGCCACCTTCGAAAACCTCACTCACGGGTGCACAACTGCAGGTCGGATTGGGGCAGGGCGTGCCGGCTCTACGCGAGCTCGGAGAACACCGGGCTGGGCGGGAGTTCGGCTGCGAGGGTGAGCAGACTGTCGTCGGTCACCGGTCCGGTGGGGAACGCGTCGAGGATCGCGGCGGGGATGAGGCGCTGGGTCAGGTCCGAGCTGGTGAAGCCGGGGCGGCTACTGTGCGGCCCGGTGAGCTCGACGAGCTTCGCGAGGGTGTCCTCCCGGATGCCGAGTCCGAGGAGTCCTGCACCGAGTATGGCGTGCCGCTGTTGTGCGTCGGGCCGGGTGAAGGTGAACGTCGCGGCGGCGCGACGCATGACGGCCGGGTCGAGCGCGGAGACCCGGTTGGTGCACAGGACCACGAGGATCGGCAGCCCGGCACCGGCGAGGCTGTCGACTCCGGCGAGGAAGGCGTCGACGCCGGCCCGGTCCTCGTGGTGCATCTGCTGGGCCTCGCGGGACTGCACCAGGGCGTCGGCCTCGTCCACGACGAACACGAGGACGGTGTCTGCTCCGTGGCGGGTCATCGCGAGGTTGCCCTCCTCCCGCAGGCGGGTGAAGGCGTCGCCGATGAGCGAGGTCATCTCGCCGACGAGACCGCTGCCGCGAGTGCTGAGCCTGAGCCGGTACAGGTGCACCGGAAGTCCTAGCTGGACGGCCAGGTCGCAACCGAACGACTCGGCCAGCGCCGACTTGCCGGAGCCGACGTCGCCCGCGAAGACGAACAGGGGCGCACGGTCGGCGAAAAGCGACAACGCAGCGGTGTCGGCTCCCGCGTGGTGCTCCGCGGCCCACCGGGCCAGGCGGTCGGGTGTGGCGAGCAGCATTGCCTCCTTGCGGAGCCGGTGCTTGACGTCGTCGAGCCCGACGAGCCGGTCGTACCGGGCTTGGCGAACGGGCTCGGGCAGTTCGATGACAGGGTGGAAGAGGTCGTCCAGCGTGCTCACGGGAAGGTACTCCAGCAGTGGGTTCAGTACTCGGAGGCGACGTACACGTCGCGGGTGACGCCGATGCCGTTGCGGCCGTAGCCATGGCCTGGGGCGGTGTAGCTGGAGCCGGTGCCGGGCTCCGTGCCCGTAGTCCGGCTGATCGGGAGCGTCTCCTTGAACGCGTGCTGTTCGGAAGGAGGGAGCGCGTGGAAAGCGGGGCTGTAGGTGAGGAAGGAGTGGAAGGGCAGTGTGGCGACGTCCGCGGTGCGCGGGAGGCGCCCTGGCGGGTTGTCCACCAGGTGGCCGCCGAAACTTGCGCGGTAACGCATGCGCAGTTTCCACACGTTGCCGGTGGCGTCGCGGAATCCGTAGTCGACCGTGTCGAGGTAGCCCTGGTTCAGCAGCAGGGCTACCTCCTCCACGTACCGGTCGATCAGGTCGAGGTCCGCGGGCTTGCCGTACACGGCGCGGAGCTGGCGCAGGTCCGCGCCGATCTTGGCGCCCACGTAGCGGGCGTCCGTGATCGTGTAGGAGGAGGAGCGCGTCAACGAGCGGGTCATGGTCAGATTCCCGGGAAGGTAGGTCCGAAGAGCTGGCGCCAGGCGTCGTTCGCCGTGCCTTTGGCGGGCGTCGTCGCCGCCCACGAGACGTTGTCGAGCGCCTCGCCGGCGAGGTCGACCAAGCGCCGACGGTCAAGGTCGCTGTAGGTCGAGGCGACGTTGTTCGCCGCGTTCACCGGATCCCAGATCTGGACGGCGTCCGTGGACGGCCCAACGGCGTCGGGCTGGTAGAAGTCGTTGAACACGATCGGCTGCTTCAGTTCGGTGACCGTGAGGTATGACAGCACCTGCTCGAAGGCAGCCGGGTAGTCGTTCACCTGAAGCGGAACCGCGTGCCAGCCGACCTCCCACAGGTGTGCCACGACGAGCTCGAGCAGGAAGCTCTTGCACCGCAACTGCGGGTCGTGGCGCTTCGCGTGCCGGATCCACGCCTTCAGCAGCCGGATGAGCTCGGCGTAGCCCGGACCGGCCGCGGCCTTCCGCTTGGCGATGAACCGCAGGTGGAGCGTGACGGACGTCAGCACCCGCTCACCTCGGCGGGTGACGAGGTAGCCCTGGTCGTCTGGATCGTTGAGGTACAGGACCGGGGCGACGTCGATCTTGAGCCCGGACCCGCGCAGGACGATGCCGACCGCGTGCTGCGAGATCGTGAAGTCGTCCGCGACCTTGGTCTTGCCGTACACCTCGACGCAGCGCTCGTGCAGCCACTCAAGGATCTTCGCCTCGTCGAGGTCCGGATCACCGGTCCGCAGGTAGGCGGCGACGTCCGCGTCTGACCCTTCGCCTCGCACGGCCTTGATCGCGGTGTGCTTGGCCGTGCTGCCGGACGCGCGCAGCTTCACCAGGTCGTAGTCCGGGTTGACGCTGATGTGCGCCTCGAGTCGCGCCCGGAGGTGTCCGACCTGTTCGCGCCGTTTGCACGCGTCCTCCTTCGCGACGTTCACCCGGTTCTCCGCAAACCGTTTGAGTGCCTTGTGATCGACGTGGTTCTCTCCGGCCACTGTGGTCGCTCCTCGTGGCTCGCGTTCGGCTGGGCGGGCGGGTGCCGCGCTTTCATTGAAGCACGTGAAAGCGACACCCCTGTGGCGGGGGTCCCAGCGTGTCCGTCTGGGATGCTTGGGTGCATGCGCATCGAGTTGACGGGCCGGTGTCCTTTGCGGCGCCGTGAGTTGCGAGTCGAACCCGTCGACCGGGGGCGGTTGGTGCTCGACGCGCGCGAACTGACGTTCGCCTGCCCACTCGAGCTGACGGCCATCGTCACCCTCGCCCGCTCGGCGGGTGACCGGAAGACCGTCCTGATCACTCCGCGGGACGGGGGTGTCATGTCCTATCTGGAGCGGATGAACGTGCTGTCCCTTCTGCCGGAAGGGGCAGTGATCGATGGTGAGCTGCCGTTCGGTGACCGGAAGAACCTGTCCGACCGGCTGCTCGAGGTCGTTCACCTGGCCGGCCAGGACGAAGCCGACGACGTCGTGCTGAGGCTCGGGCGGATGATCAGGACTCACTTCAGTCCCGAGCTGCGGGGGCTTGTCTTCCAGGCGGTCGGTGAGCTGATCGACAATGCGATCAGTCACGGAACGGGTCCGCTCGGGGCTTTCGCCGCGGCCCAGTTCTACACCGGGCGCACCAGTGGCCGCCAAGGGCTCGAGTTTGCAGTGTGCGACACGGGTGTTGGTGTCCTCACACACTTGAGCCGCAACGTCCGCCACCGTGACCTCGACACCGCGGAGGCCGCGCTCCTTCGCGCGCTTGAGAAGGGGGCCACCGGAACAGAGGAGGAGCGGGGCAACGGTCTCGCCGACCTGTGGCGGGTCACCCGTCATGGCGGAGTGACGCGGCTGGTGCTGCGCAGCGGTGACGCGGTGGCCAGTGTGGTGGCCAATCGGGACGAGCGACGTTGCTCAGGGCTCACCGTCGAAACGCGGGTCTGCGGCACCTGGGCCTGGCTGCGCGTCACCTCTCCCCACTGACTCGTCGACATGGTTCAATGCGTTCAATGAAGTCGGGAGAGGATCATGGCTGCGGCACAGGTGTTTGACGTGGGCGCGCATGGCGAGTTCCTGGCCACGCGGAGCAAGGCGCGGACTGTCAGGGACAGCCTGGAGAAGCAAGTTGACGCTCCATCTTCGGGCTCTGAAGTCGTCATTGATTTCGTTGGTGTGGATGCAATGACGATCAGTTTCGCTGATGAATTTCTTGGTAAGTTCTACACAAGTGTGGCAGCCGGAGACGTGTCGGCTGCCGTGGTCGTCCTGAGCGGTCTTAACGACGAAACTCGAGAGACGATCTCGGTGTGTCTGGAACGGCGTGACCTGGTTGCAGCGTCGGTTGATCGTGGCGAACTTCGTCTGATAGCTGCGCCTGAATTCTTGGTTGAGACTTACGAGCACGCTGCGAATCTGAAGACGTTCCGAGCCAATGACTTGTCCGAGTCTCTTGGTGTCACGTTGTCCAACATGAACAACCGGCTGAAGCGACTTGCGGCCGTCGGAGCACTTCGACGAGAGCGCAGTTCTACCTCAAACAGAGGTGGCAAGGAATATGTGTACTCGATTCCTTCTGCGTAAGTTCAGTTGATCGTGAGTACCCGCGCACGGCTTCACTTGTCCGATCGCTCCACCAGCTTGCAGGAGGTTCTCCGCGCGGCCGTCCGCGCAAAGGCCAAGCGAGCTCCAGGATCTCGTTCGTCTGCATGAGATGCCGGACTCCTGTGTGCAGCCGGAACGTGTCGTTTCGCTCGGCGGGCGGCAGTCCCTGTGAAGGCTATGCAGCCCGCCGTACGGGCCTTCTTGATTCATGCCCGCAATGTCGCGTAGCGCGCGCCTCGATCATCGAACCAATCGCCCTAGCAGCGACACGTTGAGATTCGAACTCATTGCGAAACTCGGGCGGGCAACGCTTCGAAACGATAACGGCCATCTTCCTCAGGAACGGAAGCGGTCTCAAATCTGCGACAGCTCAAGAGTGAAACCAGCAAGTGGGTCGTCGCGACTAATCATGCGACAACCCACTTGCTTGATCAACTTCGATGTCCGAGGGGGGACTTGAACCCCCACCGCGGGGCAATTTCCCCAAAACGGGGGAGACGCACCGGCGTCCCCGTCATGCCTCCGACTACCTGCAACCGGGGAGAGTTCCCCCAACTGGGGAATCTGCTCCATGGTTGCAGAAGGTACCAGACCGGCGGATGTTGCATGATTCCAGCTGGTTGCGGACCTCTCGGACTGAACTCGCCTAGTCGCCAAACGTCGGGTGATGCTGCGACTATTTCGAAAAGATCAGGCGCCACTCGACCCAAAGGTGACGTCTCCATGGAGTCCAGCGATGCACCTGCTGTTCCATCTTCTCCACGAACGTTTCTGCGTCTTCGAACAGCTGGGATCCGTCAGCGATCAGATGTTCCAACGCCTTGCAACCAAGAAGCTCAATCGGAGAAACCTCGTCTGTGCTGTGCAGCAACGTCCGGACGCACAGTTCCAGCGATGCCAGCGCCCAGACGGCGGGCTCGGCAAACCCGAACAACATCGGTCCGGTCTGCTTGTACAGCGTCTGCCCCTGCTCGAAGACGTTGAGCAACGACCCTCTCGCATCGGCGTGGATCTCGTGACTGGCCCAGCTGTAGTGACCTCGAAGGTGGGCGACGTTGACGAGCTTCTCCAACTCGGCGAAGTTGGGACGTCTCAGTCCGTTGAGTCCTGTGGCCCAGCCGTAAGACTCCTTGTACTCGGTCCCGAACCTGTCGAGGAGTTCCTGTCGAGATTGATCGAGTTGGGCGATCTCCTCTGCGGGGAGAGGATCGGTTCCCAGTTCGGCGCAGTGGAGTTGGTAAGTCCTCGCGTCCTTGGCTGTCAGGACCGCCTCGTGAAGGTAGAAGCGTTCAGCCAGATCTGCGTGGTCGTCGGTCTCTCCGAACTCTGAGAGGACGCGCATGATCACAGCGATCTCATGCAGGGTGCGGCAGCGAGCGAGCGCGGCCATGGGAAAGCCACCGGCGAGCGCGTGATGCACCTCGAAGGCTGTCCGGCATGCCCGAGCGTGCAGGCCGGTTAGCACCTCGAAGTGAAAATCCTGTCGCTCCTCGGCTTCGCGGGCCAGCCGCTTGTCGAACCGCTCCCCAGCCTCGTGAACGGCGACACAGACGGCGAGATAGAGATCAAGCGGACGTCCCCAATACGCCTGGAGTGCGCGCTGGAACAGCTTGTGTCCCCGGCGGCGGCGTCGCAACATTCGTGGCGCGGTTCGCCGGATGTCTGCGGCCACCACAGGGGCAGTTAGGTCCATCGCCTGGATCCAGGCTTTCGCTGAAGCTTCTGTGGCCTCGTCCTCTGCTAGGCCGGCGTCCGTGAATCGGCGAGTTCCTTCGACGAGCATCGTGAAGGTGTCATGGTCGAAGTCGTCGCGTCCCCCGCGCCTGAGGAGCCTCATGGGGGCATGCTACGGCTGACATGCGGCGGTCTGGTCTAAGCGATACTGCCTCTAGTGGTCGAATGGTGGGGGAGGGGAATGTGTCGCTGCTCGGAGCCGTGCTCGTCAAGCTCGCGGAGACGGTGGTGAAGTTCGCCGTCGAAGCCGGCACTGGTAGCAAGGTCGCGGGCGAGTTGGGCGGCGGGACCGTGGGTGTGCTCGGCGGGCGCGCTGCCAGCCTGTCCGACGACCGGAAGGTCCGTCGCGCACTTTCCCAGGTGGCACAACGGTTGGGCGACGAACTGTACGTCGCGTACGGACACGAGTACAGGAACCTCTCCGAGAACGATCGAGCTGCCGCGGCTGCTGCCGTGGTGGAGGTACTTGAGCAGTGCGGCGACCAGCAGAGTCTCGTTGCGCGCAATAACGCGGATTCAGGTCGTCTGGCAACTGCCCTTCGAAACGGCGCCGACGAGATCTTGCGGCGGACAGCGCTCGGCGGGGACGGCGAGGAGTACTTCGATCAGCTGCTCCAAGCGGCATGCGTTCAGGTTGTAGCGTTGACGACCCGTCGCCAGGAGTTTCTAGTCGCAGCCGGCACGGAGACGCTCTCGAGACTGACCACGCTGGACCTCACCGTGTTGCAGGAGTTCGCCAAACTCAACGCCCGGCTGGATCCGTTGCTTGCGTCGCGGCCTGAAACAGGGCCGTCCGGTTCCGTTGTGCAGAACTCCGTCGACGGCTCGGTCTCTGGACCGGTTGTCCAGGCGGGCCACGTGTCCGGCAATCTGAACATCACTTATTGGGGTGACCGATCACCGACGGAACTGATTGCCTCGGATCTCGGAACGGCTGCTTGGCGGCCCATTCGTTTCGGCGGACCCTGGGAGCTCGCGACGGCGCTGAGCGGCAGTCCTCTCGGCCCTGGAGCCGCTGACGTCTGCCCGCGGTTTCATGAGGTCGTTGAGGTGCAGACCGCGCTTGAGGCCACCTGCGCGGCAATCCTGGTGGGAAGAAGCGGCAGCGGTAAGTCGGTCACCGCGTTCCAGGTCGTCGCCGATCGGGTCCGTGAGGGATGGAAATCCCTGCGGCTCCGCGACTCGGCACGACACGTCGACGGCAGCCTGCTCGTGGACGAACTGCTTGCCGTCGAAGGCCCTCTCATCGCGTTGATCGACGATGCGCAATCCGTTCCGGGTGACACCTTGCGTGAAATTCTCGAGGCTGCAGAGCCAGATCGCTGCGTTCTGGTCGTGAGCACGGAGGAGGTGCGAGGGCCTGCGCCTGTGGTGCGGATGGTGGAGAAGCGTGCCGTAGCAACGCTTCACGCGGAGTTGTCGAAAGATCTTGCCTCACTGACTCGGCAGGTGAGTCGCGTCGACCCGAACGTGGGAGAGAGGTTTCATGACGAGTCGGTAGTTCCTCGTCTCCGCGCCGCGGCGAACCAGGGTACGCCTTGGCAGTTCTGCTTCGTGTTGTCCGGTAGGTGGCGTCGCGTTGCGGGAGCGATCGCACGAGTGCGTGATCGAGAGGATGCCCACCTTGCGCTGGTTGTCATCGCTGTCGAGCAGATTGCGACCGCAGACGCGGGTACGTCGGTGGCAGCTCTTTGTGAGAAGGCGGTCCTTGTAGGACGTGACGAGGCATGGGTAGTTCGAGCCCTCGAGGTTCTGCGCGCAGAACAGTTGATCTACGATGAGGACGGCTACTACAGGTGCGCGCATGTACAGGCTGCATGGAACGCTCTGCGGTATCTACTTGATCCTTATCCACACGAGGCGCCACCATACGTACGACCGAAGGTACTCCCGATAGTGGATGTGGGGGACCGACCGGTGACGGCACAACCAGCGCTTCGCAAGTCGACTCCGGCTCCACCTCCGCCGAAGGATGATGTGGAGCGAGACCGCCGCGTCATCGCCGCTGTCGTCGAGGCTGCGATCGCAGATCCGACGACCAGTCTCGCCGGACTTGCCTGGCTCACCAGTTGGCACGGGTTTGGCTGGGATCACATGTGGATCCTGCGGTCGCACGGCGCTGCGAGCGACGCAACGATCGCGCAGTTGATCGATCGGCTCATAGCCGTGGACGTGCGAGGCACCGACATCGGCCTCCGCGCTCATGTCTTGTGCTATCTCGGGCGTTGGCAGGACGGCCTTGCACAGACGCGCCAAGTCACTTCAATGGCTGCGGTGCTCAAGCAGTGGGTCGATGAGATGACGGCTAAGGACGCTTCAGGCGTGAGGGAGTTGTTCAACTGGCTTGGCGCGGAACGTAGCGACTTCACTACGGAGCTTCTGCGGGACATTGACGTGCGCAGCTTGACCTCCAGGTGGGTCGCCGACGACATGACATCGGCCGCGATCTTTGGAGAGGCGGTCGACAGGATCTGGTACGCCGGTGGTCCTGCGCTGCATGCGTCCATAGCCGAGGCACTCGACGCCGGTGCCCTGCTCGACCTGTTCAAGGACAACAAGAGCGAGGCTTGGGCAGGCTGTCAAATGGCTAAGACGATCGCGTGGCTTGATCCACCGCTTAGCCTGCGGCTGGCAGAGGTGTTCCTTCCAAAGGTCGCCGCCGCGATCAACGCCGATCCCGTGGAGTCCTGGCCTGACGGCGTGTACGACTTTCTGTGGCACGTACTCGGGTTCGGACCGAGCTTCCTACGCTACCGAAAGCCAACGAGACACAGTGGGAGAGTGGCAGTCAAACTCGTCTCGCAGCTCGACGCCATGGTGCTGGCTCGCGCGATCAGTTCGTCCATGCCCCGAGGATGGCAAGCACTCTCGGAACTGATGACGTTCGTCTGGGAAGCAGACCTACCTGCCTTCGAGAAGATCGTTGCTGCCGTGGACATGTCAGAGCTTGCCGAAGCTATCGAGCCGTACTTCGGCCAAAACGACATGCACATGTTGCAGATCGTTATGGTGATGGCAGAAGCCAGGCCGCAGGAGACCGAGCGGATGATCGAGTCGATGCTGGCAGACTCGGAGTCGTTGGTGGCATTGCACGCAGTCCTCGCTCCACAGGCGACAATCGAGGCGTTGAACCGCGGTGTGCCGCTCGACCTTGATGCCTCAGCTGGTCGTTGGAAGCTCGCTGCCGATGCCCTAACCGCACTCCAAGGCTGTGACAACTACACGGCGGAACAGGTCTTGGTTGCCAACTACGAATCGATCAAACAGGGGTTGCTGCTGGAATGTCACGGGTCGGATCACGAGGGGCTGTCCGAGTTTCTGCAGGTCTGTGACCACCTGTCTGCCGAGTCGCTGGACAAGGCCCTCACCGAGATCATTGACGAGGCGGAGGCCCACTGGCAGAGGGAACTGAGACGGCGAGGCTCCGTGCGCGTGCCGGTGTTGGAGCTGGTTCGGCGTGCAGCGCGTCTTCGTCCAGACCATGCGGCGATTCAACGACTTGAACGCCGTTTCCCATCGTTGAGACCCGTCAGCTGGATGAACCTGGGTTGTGCAGCCATACAGCGGCAGCGAGATGCGTGATCTGGCTGACAGTCCATCCCCGTCCAGCCCCTGCGTGGCGTTCAGTTGACGCTGAACTTGAGCGGCCGTCAGCCGCGGCGCATCTCGAACCAAGCCGCTACTACCGCAGCGATGACGCGCTGCCACGGTCGCCGGCGGGGCGGAGCGCTCGGTTTGGCCAGGGCAGTTCTGACGGCGTCTGCGTCGCGGGCAACCGCTTGACCGTTTGTCAGCAGTGCCACCACTGCGAACGCTCGAAGTGGCCAGCGCCGCGTGGAGAGCGTCGACGGTGTCCGGATCGAAGTCGAGCAGCATCAGCCGATCCCGTTCCAACCAGGACTCGAAGCCGACCAAGGTGCCGGTCGTCGCGGTCCACCACTGGCCGATGTAGTGGCATTGCCCCTTGTAAGAGGGGAAGCGTCGCACCGGCAGGCAAGACTCGAACGGCACCGACCACGCCTCGGTCAGGGACAACCGCTGCTCGCCGGCCTCGGTCACAAACGCGACCTCGAACTCCGAATTCAGCGTCGGTGGAGCGCCTCCGGGGACAAGATCGAAGTTCGGCACCGTGGCATTGTCCCGGCAGGTTTGCAGCACTCCAACACGGCTCCTGGACAATCCACAGAGTATCCAGTGGAATCGGCGTTGACCTGGGCTGATGGGAGCGCGCTGCCCAAGCGGGCGATTGGCGAGGAAGATGATCTCCTGGCGCCAACTAGGGGTCCGAACACCGATCTTCACGCGGACAGGACATTACCTGAGGTGTCTTGTCCGGCTGAACTTTGCGGGAGTGCGCCGCGCTGGGCTGTGGTTCGAAAGGTAGGCCCGGAAGGTGGCCGCGCGTATTGTCCGGACCTAGTTTTCGGGTTCAGTGGGTCCGTCGGGAACGCTTGAACCCTCGGTTGGTTCGTGGCCGAAGAGCTGCAAGCAGCGGATTCCTAGTGTCGTGATGCCGTGCGCGTCGATGTTCGCCATGCCGTCCCAGGTCCCGTCGCCCAAAGTTCGCAAGGCGCCGTGGCGAACGAGCGCGGCCAGCACCCCGTCAAGAAAACTGTCGTAGTCGGGCAACGCCAGTGCCACATGGGTCCGTTCCCAACCACGGGGCCCGCCAGGGTTGGACCACATCGACTCCGGAGGCACCGGTTGCTTAGCGATCAGCTTCAGCACCACGACGTGCGGTGCCTCCAGGTCGTTCACCATCGAGGCCAGCAGCCTCGCTTCGTCAAGGTGGCTGTCACTGCGCAGGCCATCGGCGAGGATCTGGCCGAGGGCCTGGATCTTGTCCTCCATCGAGGTCCTCGCCGCTGCTTCCAAGACCTGGGCGAGCAGTTCGAGACGAGCGTCATAACCAACTGCACGCTCCACCAGGATGTCGAGGCCAACGTCCATCAGGTCGGCCGCGTGCTTGAGCGACCGCGCCGCGCGGTCCCCGCGACGCTCTCCTGCCTGGGTCCAGACCTGTTGCAAGTACTTGAGCACTGGTGCGCTGCCGCCCACCAGCGTCGCCCCGATGGGGTTCGCGCCAAGTGCGACACTCGCCAACGTGGCGAGCGCTCCGAGCGCAGCGTCTTGACCTACCCCCGAAACCGCCTTGCCCGATCTATCGCGCTTCGTCATCGTCACTCCTGCCCAGTTTCGACTGGTGGTCGTGGTGTCTAGTTTGTGGATGCGGGCAGGTAATGACGGCGCGGCGATCCGCGTCGGCGACGCCGCAACTGGTCGCGCAGATGCCCGGTGCTTCGCCCGCAGGCGACAGCTGGGTCGGCGAGTTCGACCCGACTGGAGCATGCGGGTGCGCGGAATCCTGCGGCGGCGCACCGCCAGCGCCTCTAGTCGGCTACGTCACGCTCCCGCCATAACGCAGCGGGCCGGATACTCGATGCGAGCATCCGGCCCGCTGTTAAGGATGAAGCCGGTGACCGTGGACCGAGTTGAACACTCGGTCCACGGACTCTACCAGCGCACTTTGCTGGAGCTCGACAGTTGATGTTCGTGGTTTTGGCTTGTCGACGGCAAGGGTGCCGTGGGCAGGAGCGCGATCTAGCCGTGACCAGCGCTTTCGTTAGACGCGGTGACTGGTTCAAGGGATGCGATCGTCGTCGATTCGGCTCGAGGGTGAAAGACGCACTTCACCTCTCTCCCTGCGAGGGCCGCGTCTTTGCATGCCTCGGGGTTCTGAAGATCGAGTGAGCTGAACTGAATTGTCAGCGGCCCAATTTCGAAGTTTACGTCGTTAAATGTCAGTTGTACGCTTTCGCCTTGGATTCTCATGTTCACGCGAGTCGTGGGAACGATGTTGAGCAGGTGCAGATGTTGCTCCGCCGATTGGTGGAAAGTCGGTTGGGTACGTCCAGGTAGCGCGGCGGACTCGCCGCGGAGGATTTGGGCCGCGAACCGGATGTTGCGTTCGTCGGAGCGTCGCCATCGCTGAGGTATTGGAAGGTTCAGGCCGAGTGAATCTCGCACGGTGACGAGATCCTCCAGGAGGTCGCGTAGCCGTGCGAACATTGGATCGGCTGGCGCTGTGAGCGGTGCGTTTGCGCGCCCGTCCGGGAAGCTGATCTCCATTGTGCGGCCGACGTCAATGCCTGCCAGCAGCTCGTTGAGTCGCAGCAGCGCGGCGGGGTCGACCGCCGAGAGGGGCAATTCCGGCGATGTGCCGTCTGAAGCGACGAGACTCGCGCTGAAGGTAGGTTGGCACCCTGGCCTCTGGCGAAGTACGAGTTGAACTGTCAGGAGCCCGGTGACGTCTCTTCCGTGCAGCGTGATGCCCTCGAGTCCTCGCTCCCGACGGCTGAGGATTACCTGAAGTGGTCGAGTGGGTTGCTGGCCACCGCCCGTAGTACGGAAGGTGACTGGAATCGGCAGGCCGTCGGTTTCCGGCGGGGTGGCGATGGTGAGCTCGCCGGGACCGGCCAAAAGCCCGAGTGCCTCCAGCCCTGCGTTGCTGATGCTCGTCACGTACTGGGGAGGGATCGTGATCGTGCCGCCAACCGCGACCACGTCCTCGTATTGGCGCCGGGTGGCTTGCGCTCCCTGGTCATCGGAAGGGAAGTCCAGTTCGAAGTTGATGCGGACGTCTTCAGGCGGTGCGCCCGGTTTCGGGCTTGCGATCACCTCGTTCTTGGTCGCATCCCACCGGATGTTCCACGAGGGGGAGAGTTCGTTGGCTCGGCTGTGCAGCGTCATGGCTCGTGAGGCGAAGTCCGAGGCTCCGATGAGGAAGTCCGCTTCTGCTCGTGCTTCGGCGACTGCCTTGAACACCTCGATCTGAGCGCCGTCGAGGACAGAGCGTCGGATGTCGGGGTGTGCTGCGATCCGTTCGTCCAGCCAGTTGCGGCCAAGCCACTCGATCGTGAACGGGACGTCTGTGGCGAGCTGCGAGGTGAACCACTCGTGCTGGGTCGGCGTGGGGTCGGTTGGTACGACGAGGATCCAACGAGCGGGCTGGTAATTCGCGGCGTTGCCGAGCGAGCGCTTGATATGGCGCCGCTGCGTGTTGGCGATCTTGGTGTACTTCTTGCACTCGAAGATGACGAGGCCGTCGGGGCTGTCCCAGCGCAGGTCGACACCACCGTCTCCACCGCGCCCGTCGATGGCGACGGCGCCGGGGAACTCGCGGAGGATGAGCAGCTTGGCGAGCCTCTCGTACCCGGCTGGGTTCTCGTCGAAGTCCTCCCAACGCACGGCCACCACGGACGGTCCTCCAACTGCGACGTTTGGCCAGATGGTCGAACACGATACGTCGAAGGCCTGACACCGCGGCGGCACAGCCGTTCGGTCCTCGCAGGGCAGCGTCACGAGCAGTTCGACGCTGCTGACAGGGGAACCGGCACTGCGCGGCGAGTCGTCCGCGGAATCAACGAGGTGCTGCCACAGACTGATTCCGTGTCGATGACCGCAGGCGACGGCCTGCCCTTGCCAGAGTTGCCGCCTGAGGTGGTTGCTCAGATCGAGAACGAGTTGCCGGAGCGCGGTGGCAAGGTGGTTGCCGCGCTGAAGACGGCGGCGGCGCTGCTTGGTTCGGCACTGAGTGGTGACAGTGATCTTCGATTGGCGGAGAGCGCGGTCTACAACCTTCGTGAGGCGCTGGACGCGGTGGTCAGCGGTCGAACGCCGGTTGCCGGTGGTCTTCCTGCGGTTCTGGATGCTTGGGGACAGTACGAGTCTGAGGTTGCTCAGTGGGACAACGACGATGACGCGTCGTTGGAGAAGCTGAAGGTTGTTCTGCGGAAGGTTGCAGAGAAGCGAGATCGGAACTCGGTTCACGCTGCCAGGTTGCTGGGCTACTTGAAGGCGAAGGCCGGTGTCGACCCGCTCTCAGGCCAGCTCGACCCTGTCGTTGAGTACAACCGGTTGCGTCAGCGTGCTAGCGCTGGGCTGCACACGGATACTGCCTTGGCACATGCCACGACCCTCTACGAAAGCACAATCGCTTGGTTCGTGCGGATGTTCACTCCGCCGGATGACGTTGTGCGTGCTCTGCGTGAGTTGGCCGTTGAGCCGTGGAACGACTCTGATCAGATTGATCGGCTTCGGGCGTTGGCGACCAACCACCATCACCTCAGGCTGTTCCTGTCGAGTTTGTCTGATCCAGCATGGCTGGAACCTTTGTATGAAGCGGAAGTGTTGACGGCACCGGAGCCCGGGACTGCATGGTCCGGAGGTGCGCTCGTCGACGGGCTTGGGCGGACCGCGCCGGCCATGGTGGCGGCTTTATTGGCGTCGCTGTTCGCTGACTCGAAGCACCTCCCTGTCGAGCAACGCCTCGAAGCCAGGTTCCAGCTCCTAAGCGTTGCGACGCAGCTGGGTGAAGCCGGCCACGGGATCGTGGGTGATGTGATGGCCGCGCATCCCGACAACCGAGCCGTACGCGCGCTGGCTGTGGGCGCGGTCAAGAAGGCCACACCGGCGGCTCGCGTGGTCGATCGTGTGGCGCGTTGTGTGCTCAATGCGGAACCGATGGGGAGCGACAGGTACTACTACAAGACGGTGCTCGAGCCGCTTGTAGCGGGACTGAATGCTGAGAACGTTGTCGGCAGAGTGCGCATGATGGTGGCCAAGGTCCGTGATGCGGCAGGCCATGAGACTGCGGCGTGGGTGGTGCAAGACATCTCAAGGTTGACGACCGATCTAGGGGACGATGACCGGTACTACCTGGTGATCATCTCGCACTACCTCGCCCGGCTGATCGGGGAAGCGCGCTGCTTCGGTGTTACGACGGCACAACTTCGAGAGTGGGTCAGCAGCATTCCCGGAGTCGCGGGTGAACGGCTGATGGCGCGAGTGCTCGCTGAAGCCGAGGACGTACCTGTGGCGGAGAAGATCGAGTACGTGCGTCGCCGTCTCGCGGGATCTCCGACAGGCGACGACAAAGACCTCATCGACGAAGTTCTTGCGAACGACCCAGAACCGGACGCCCTTGCGATCTGGAGGGAAGCGCTGGGTACCCCGTCCACCATGGACAGTGATGTTGTGCCCCGAGATTGGGTGAATGCCTGGCTGTGGTCCGCGGTGCTGCCAGACCACGTGCTGGAGGCCTGGCAGGCGGAGATTGCTCACGTGACTGCCAAGTACGGACCCCCCGAGGTGCCGTTCGACACGAGAACACCGACGTCTGCCGGGTACTGGAGCCGGTCGCCGCACAGTGCCGAACAGCTGGCGGCGCTCCCTGTTCTGACGGCAGCCGAGTTGGTCGCGCAGTGGCGTCCTGATGAGGCGGCTGAGCGTGAATTGGTGAGCGCACGAGAGCTGGCAAGGGCGCTACAGGCTGCTGTAGAACAAAACACGATAGCGTGGGCAGTCGATCCAGCCGCCGTTGTGCGGATTCTGCGTGAGCCTGTCCACGTCTCGCACTACTTCGTCGGCCTCTCCAAGAAGGTTGGCGAGGTCGTGTCGCAAGTGGACTCGATCATCGCCGCCGGCGAGCTCGGCTTGTCTGAGCAATGGCCGCCGAACGTGCTCGGAAGAGATAACGACTTTGACTACGACGCCGACTGGGGCCCGACCGAGGTTGCGTTTGTTGACCTGATCGGAGCGCTTGCTGACCATGATGCGCCGATCGGACAGCATCTGGACGCTCTGTGGTCACGCGCGTCGGCACTGATCGATCGTGACGCGCATTCTGGTGATCTTTCCTCGGGCGGCAGGGACTATCTGAACAGCGCCCTCAACAGCAGGAGAGGTCGAGGCCTGTACGCCGTGCTGGCTCTGGCAGCCTGGGAACATCGACAGCAGGGCAAGGCTAGGAGCGAGTTCATCGCACTGCTCGACGAACTGGTCAGGCTTCCAGGCGCGGTTGGTATGGAGTACCGCGCGGTGCTCGCCCATAAGCGCTTGCGCCTGGAGGTCATTGCGAGCTCGTGGCTCGAGGAGAACCTCGACGTGCTCTTCCGCGACTCCGCACTTGGTGACGCAACGTTCGATCTGACCCTCAAGTACTCAAGTCGATCCACGCCGTGGTTCTACGAGGCGCTTCGCGACGACCTCTTCGAAGCCGCCAAACGAAAGTCCGAGGGCGCGGTCATGTGGATCCTCGCAGCGGTCAGGGACGATGTCCCCGGCTACGACGTGGAGACTGTCATCCGGAGCTTCCGCGGCGACGCAGACCTGCTTGCCGCCGTGTTGAACGACAGCGCGTTTCTCGTTCAGGAACGTGCAGGTGACTCGCCTGCCATGGAAAAGGCGGTTGCTACCTGGCGAGCTGCCCTTGATGCCAACCAAGCGGTCGTCCCGGTGGAGGCACTCAAGGCTGCCGGCCGGTGGGCGTTCGTGTCCGGCCTTTCGAACGAGACTTGGACAGATCTCACGCTTCGCACGTTGCAGCTGACAAACGGCGAGATCGACTATTCCACGGACGTGGCTGAGCGGTGCCAGCCCGCAACTGTCCCAGGGCAAAGCACAAGCATCCTGCTGGCGCTCCTGGGGAAGGGGGAACCCTGGGAACAGCACCACATCGCTGGCATTGCGATGAACGTGCTGCGAGAGCTCAGCGACACGCGATCAGACGAAAACTTCGATGCGCTGCGAATCCGCCTGATCGAACTCGGCTACCACGACGCAACTGACCTGGCCCCGTACGAGGCGCCGCAAGCCGACTGGCCAGCGGATGGTGCTGGCTGAGGACTCCCAGGCCGCGATGCGACCCCTCGGCACCCTGCTCAAGGAACTCGACCTCACCCAAACCCGCGGACTCAAGCTTGTGCCGGCGGATGGACGGGCACTGGGTCCACGGGGCGGATACCGGTGGCGACGTGGCTTCACCAGTGTGCTGCGCCGCCCTGGCGGTGCACCGTGCAACGCTTACGTCCGAGAAGATCACCTGTTGGAGGCACTGCCAGGCCTACTCCAACGGTCGGGTGGACTCGTGGAGCAGGACATTCGCGGGGAGCTGGTCGATCAAGTCCGCGAGCAAGGACAGCAAATCGAGTATGTCGTGCTGCGGGGTCAGCGCCTGCTGCACGCCAACGGAGTAGGCCGTTACGGTGGCCGGGGCCAAGTCCGCTGCTGGATGCGGCTGTCAGTGACTTGCATGCGGTACCTGGGTACAGGCTTACCGTCGAATCATGACCAGAAAAGCTGAGCAGTGGGCGCCGGACGCATGCACGTTGCCCACCGAGGAGCGGCCACTGCGCGTCGCCGAGTTCGACGCGTTGTTCGCGGAGTCGGTGCAGAGCGTTCGGCGCGTTGACGTCACCTCTCTGTCGCTGGACCTTCAGCCGCGGGCCGAGGTGGCCGCGCAGGCGGCCGACCTCGTGGTGCGGGAGACCGGCTGCTGTTCGTTCTTCACGTTCAGCTTGGTCGCGACTGGCGGCGGCCTGCGCCTGGAGATCAAGGTTCCCCATCAGCACGCTGCCGTGCTCGAAGCACTTGCCGCTAGGGCGGAAGGGATGCGGGCATGACCGGGTTGCGAGCCGGGGAAGTCGCTGATGCCGCGGGCGTGAACCGGCAGACACTGCGGTACTACGAGCGGGTCGGGCTCCTGGCGGAACCGGGCCGGACGCTGGGCGGGCACCGGATGTACCCCGCGGAGACGGTGACCGTCATCAGGGTCATCAAAGCTGCTCAGCGGCTCGGCTTCACCCTCGACGAGGTCGCCGAACTGCTCGACCTCGGGACGCACCGGCACGGCAAACCGGGACTCCAGGTGCGGGCGACAGCCAAGCTGGCCGAGGTCGAGACCAGGATCGCCGACCTGGAGATCATCCGTGACACGTTGAAGGCCGCGGTGGCCGCGGGCTGCGACGATCTCATCGCGTGCTCGCACATCCCGTCCTGCCCGCTGCCGTTCGCCGGCCTCGCCGAAGGGAAGGCTGCCGATGCAGGCTCCTGCTGCTGACACGGCGCGCCGAATCGCGTGGTTCGCCGGCGCGGCCTGCCTGCTGTGCTGTCTGGTGCCCGTGCTGGGCGTCGGTGGTGTGGCGGGGTTCTTCTCGGCGATCGGCTTCCGTGACGTGCTGGTTGGTATTGCCGTCGTTGCAGTGGTGGGTGCTGGCACGTGGATGGTGGTTCGTCGCCGGCACCGGTGCGCTGGTGACGGTTGTGGCTGCCAAACTGCCGGATCATGACGGTTCTGCGTTCTGTCGTGTTGTTCGTGCTCGCTGCGGTGGCCGAGATCGGCGGCGCCTGGCTGGTGTGGCAAGGACTCCGGGAACATCGCGGTCTGCTGTGGATCGCTGGCGGCGTGCTGGCGCTCGGCGCGTACGGATTCGTCGCGACGTTCCAGCCCGATCCGAACTTCGGACGGATCCTCGCCGCCTATGGCGGAGTCTTCGTTGCCGGTTCGCTCGCCTGGGGCATGGTGCTGGACGGCTTCCGACCGGACCGGTGGGACTACCTGGGCGCGGGCATCTGCTTGATCGGAGTCGCCGTGATCATGTATGCGCCGAGGGGCTGACGCTTGCTCATCGAGCCGCTGGCGCAACGATCCGGTCTGCTACGACGATTCACCCATGAGGGGGAAAGCAGACATGCGGAGGTACCCCCATGCATGCGACCAGACGGCTCATCGCAGCTGCTGCAGCCGTCCCTCTGGTTCTCTTCAGCGCAGCGGCTCCTGCGCCGGCCGCGCCCTTTGCCGCTGGTGTCGACGTCCTGGTCAGCGGCCCATCAACGCTGACGGCCTGTTCCTTCGGCGCATCGGCGGACTTCGCCGCCGCCTACGACAACACCGAGGTCGAGCCGCAGGTGGCGGTCAACCCGGTCAACCCGGCCGAGATGATCGGCGCGACCCAGCAGGACCGCTGGCCGGACGGCGGCGCACGCGGCCTGTCCTCGTGGATCACGCACAACGGCGGCGCTAGCTGGACCAAGCTGCCGGACGTGCCGTGGAGCGGCTGCCAGGGCGGCCCCACGCGGTTCGGCCGCGTCACCGACCCGTGGGTGACCTACGACAAGGCGGGCAACGCCTACTTCATCGGCCAGCCCATCGACTCGGCTGCGCTCGGCTTGTCCGCGATCTCGGTCACCAGCCTCGACCGGACCACCGGCACCTGGCGGCCGCCGCAGATCATCCAGGAGGACTCCGGCGACCGGGGCGTCTTCAACGACAAGGTCTCCGTCACCGGCGATCCGACCCGTCCCGGCTACGCGTACGCGACGTGGATCCGGGGGACCTACCCCAACGACGGCAAGCAACACCCGATCGCGGACCTGCACTCGTTCGCCTACCGCGGAAAACCGATGTTCTCCCGGACGACCGACGGCGGACTGACCTGGTCCACGCCGGTGTCGATGCGCGACTCGAACACCTACATGCAGGGCAACCAGATCGCGGTCGGCCCGGACGGCACGCTGTACAACGTCGCCGCGAACCTATTCACCGGTGCGGGTAACAACGACAAGGGCGTCTACATGGGCGTCATGACCTCCCGCGACGCCGGCCTGCACTGGTCGGCGCCCGCGAAGATCGCGCCGATCCAGTTCGCCCAGCTGTTCGTGCCCGACGACAACTTCCCGATCCGCGCCGAGGACTACCTGCCCGACATCGCGGTCGACATGACCAGCGGCGCGGTCTACGTCGTGTGGGCCGACGGACTCGGCGCCGCCCTGAACAAGGTCGTGCTGGTCAAGTCCACCGACGGCGGCAAGCACTGGAGCGGCCCGACCGTCGTCGCCACCGGTGGTGCCGGCGTGCAGTCCTACAACCACTCGATCGACGTGTCGGACACCGGCATGGTCACCCTGACCTACTGGGACGACCGGAACAACGTGCTCGGTGACGGCGTCGCCACCACCGACATCTGGATCCGCCACTCGCACAACGGCACCCAGAGCTGGGAGCCAGAACAGCACCTGTACGGGCCGTTCAACCACTACACCGCGCCGATTTCGTACTTCGCGCCCAGCGATCCGAGAGGCTTGTTCCTCGGCGACTACATGGGACTCGAAACGATCTCGGGTAACAACACCATCGCCTTCTTCACCTCAACCATCGCTGACGGAGCCGATGTTCACGCCGTGCGGCTGAACCACAGCTGACAGCGTGCCGGGTGCGGGCGGCAGCATGTACCGCCCGCACCCGCGCCTCGAAGACACCTTTGCCCGTCCAGTTGAAGGGCGCGGCGGTCACGGGTTCGGTGGCGCTACTCGTGTGACCAGGGCTGCAGCTTGGTGGCCTCACTGTGTTGTGTCGTCGTGTGTGCGGTGGCGCAACGCGGCGAGAACCCGCTCGGCCGTGGGCACGTCCAGCCGGCACGCGTGCATCTCCGGTGCACCGTCGTGGTGGTTCATCACGTCGACCCCGTCGACCAGGACGGTGGGTGACGGGAAGTCCCCGACTCGTTCCAGCACGGGGACGTCGAGGTCGAGCTCGCGCAACGCCCCGGTCACCACGTCTCTGGCTGCTGCCGCGTTCGGGCAGTCAGTGGCAAGCAACAACTCAATCCGCACGTCGCACCCCCGTAAGCCTGATGACAGCAGCGAAACCGTCCTCGGTTCCGGGCCGGTGCGCCGACCGCCTCGAGCCCAGCACGCCGCGCAACACCGCGATGACGATGATCGCGTCGTCGGCGTACCCGAGAGCTGGGATGACTCTGACGAGCACGACCGCACTGTCCGAAAGGTCAACGGGCCCAAGTCACCGGAAGTGCCATAAGCCCACCGGTCAGCACGTCGCGGCGGATCGTCAGGTCCTCTACGGGAACGGCCAGGTGCATGGTGGGGAAGCGCGGGATCAGCTGGGAGAAGACGGCTTGTAGTTCCATGCGGGCCAGTGGTGCGCCGATGCAGTAGCGGAGGCCGTGTCCGAAGGTGAGGTGGGCGGCGGCCTGGCGCGAGACATCGACGCGGTCCGGCTCGGCGAAGACGGTCGCGTCGTGGTTAGCGGCGCCAATGTCGAGCAGGACGAGGTCGCCAGCGCTGATCCTGACACCGTCGATCTCCATGTCGGTGCGGGCATAGCGGGGGATCCCGCCGCCGCCCTTGCCGGGCGCGCGAAGGATCTCCTCAACGGCGTTCGGGATGAGGCCAGGGTCCTCCCGCAGCGCGTTCCACTGATCAGGGTTGGCGAGCAGGAGCAGCGCGCCCATGCCGATCTGGACCACGGTCGTCTCGTGGCCGGCGAAGAGCAGTGCCATGGAGAGCATGGCGGCCTCCTCGGTGGAGACGCCGTCGGTCGCGCGCAGGCGGGAGATCACGTCGTCGCCTGGCTCTCGCCACTTGGTCTCGACGAGGCGCATGCCGTAGCCAAACAGGTTGCCGAGACCTTGTTCGGAGACGGTGCGGTCGTTGATGTTCGCGGCGGCTTCGGTCCAGGCGCGGAACTGGTCGCGGTCGTCGTAGGGCACGCCGAGCAGTTCGCAGATCACGAGGATCGGCAGCGGGACTGCGACCGCGGCGTGCAGGTCGGCTGGAGTCTCTGAGGTGGCCAGTTGATCGAGCAGTTGTGCGGTCAGTGCGTCGATGCGGGGACGCAGTGCGCGCATGTGCTTGGGGGAGAAGTGCGGTTGCAGCAGCGCCCGCATGCGGGCGTGGTCGGCCCGCTCGGTGACGAAGTCTCCCAGCGGGCCGCCGAACAGGGCGGATTCGCCGGTGCGCGCAGCGTTCTGCGGGTCGGGGTGGGATCTGCCGAGCCGGTCGTCGCCGAGCAGGTCGCGCACGTGGGCGTAGTCGGTAACGAGCCACGCGTCGTGGCCCACCGCGGTGCGAATCCGGTGGACCGCGCCCTGGGACTGAAGTACGCGCAGTTGCGGAGGGACCTGCAGCGGCTGGGGCTGCTCGAACGGCAGCTGGGCAGGAGAAACCATGACGTGTGCCCCTTGTTCAGGTCATCTTGTATAAGTTGACTTAAACAAAGCTACTTGTTTAGTCTGACCTAAACAAGCGGAGGTAACGGTGGTGGCGAGCCCTCAGAACGTGCAGCGCATGCCGCGTGCACAGCGACGCGAGCAGATCCTGGACGCTGCGACCCGCGCGTTCGCCCGTACCGGATATGTGGCGACCGGACTGGACGGTGTGGCTGCTGAAGCCGGGGTCACCCTTGTGTTGCTGTACCGGCACTTCGACTCGAAGGCCGACCTGTACCGGGCTGTGCTCGATCGGGCGTGTGCCCGGCTGGAAGCAACGGTCGGTTCCAGTGACTACGACGAGAGCAGCATCTCCGCTCTGCTGCGTGCTGCTGCCGACGATCCGGACGGATTCCGCTTGCTGTTCCGGCACGCGGTGCGTGAACCGGACTTCCGTGACGTGGTGAACGGAATGCAGGCGATGTCGGCGGAGGTCACGCGGCGCGAGCTGGCCGCGGTGATTCCGGAAGGTCCATGGCTGGACTGGGCGGTGCAGTACGTGCCGACGGTCACCCTCGAGGGCGTGATCGCCTGGCTCGACGCCGGCCAGCCCGACCCGGATCAGGCCGCTGACCGCATCGCCTTGGTAGTGCACAGCGCAATTCGGGCGGCGAACGGTGTTGACTGACTCAGTCGGTCATTTATGCTGGGCGGGTGCCACGCACTCGTTCAGCGGACATGTTTCCGAAGCTCGTCTCGGCCGCGGCCGAGACGTTCATCGCGCAGGGTTTTCAACGGACTCAGATGCAGGACGTCGCCGACGCGCTGGGGGTGGCGAAGGGCACCGTCTACGGCTACGTCGAGAACAAGGACGCGTTGCTCGGGGCGGCGCTGCGGTTCGCCGACGGGGTGGAGCCGCTGCCCGAAGTGGCCGACCTGCCAGTCCGTGCGCCGGCGGAGGGCGAGCTGGCCGCGATGGTGGCCGAGCGGCTGCGGGGCGAGGTCGAGCAGCTGCGGCTGGTCGAGGCGCTGTCGAAACGACGACGTGGCCCGCTCGCCGTAGAGCTGACCGAGATCATCACGAACCTGTACGACACGCTGTCCCGGCACCGGGTCAGCATCAAACTGGTCGACCGCTGCGCCCCCGAGTTGCCGGAGCTGGCCGACGTCTGGTTCGGCCAGGGACGCTCGGGCCTCGTTGTGGTGCTGACCGAGTATCTCCAGCGGCGCAAGGCGTTGCGGCTTCCCGGACCGGCACCGCTGGTCGCTCGCACGATCCTGGAGACCTGCGTGTTGTGGGCGGTGCATCTGCACTGGGATCCCGCCAGGCAAGAGCCTCAGGACACCGCTGCCGTTCCATCCACGCTGGCAGGCCTGCTCACGCGTGGACTGCTGCCTGAAGGGGCATCGACATGAGCAAGAAGCTCAGCAACGAAGGTCTTCGTGAGGTGTGGGATCGCTACGCGCCGCGCTACGACCGCGACATCGGGTTCTTCGAACGCGTCCAGTTCAGCGGGGGCCGGGAATGGGTGTGTCCGCAGGCGACCGGTGACGTGTTGGAGGTGGCGATCGGCACCGGCCTCAACCTCCCGCACTACCCGGCGGACGTCAGGCTGACCGGCCTGGACCTCAGCCCGGCCATGCTCGACGTCGCCCGCACTCGCGCGGCCGAACTCGGGCGTGAAGTCGAGTTGCACGAGGGAGACGCGCAGGCGTTGCCGTTCCCGGACGAATCGTTCGACACCGTGGTCTGCACGCTCGGCCTGTGCGGTGTCCCCGACGAGCGTGAGGCGATTGCTGAGATGCACCGTGTGCTGCGGCCTGGTGGGAAGCTGCTCTTGCTCGACCACGTCGGCAGTCACCACCGGATCGTCCACTTCGGACAATCGTTGCTGGAGAAGCTGAGCGTGCGGATGTGTGGTGACTACCAGACCCGGCGGCCGTTGCCGTTGGTGGAGCAGGCCGGGTTCGTGGTGCAGCAGCAAGAACGGCTCAAGCTCGGCATGGTCGAACGGGTGGCCGCGGTCAAGGCCTGAGCCAGCCTGCCACTAATCGGTCATGAGTACCTTCGATCAGCCTTGCGGGACAGCACGTCGGCCGGCGTCGAGGCTGCGCAGACCGGCGCCGACAGCCGCGGCGGCGGTGATCTCGAAGATCTCGTCCTCGCTGAGACCCGCGGACTTGAGATCGGCGATGTCGGTGTCGGTCACCCGGAACGATGAGTCGCGGACCTTGGCGGCATACGACGCCCACGGTGCGTCGGTCGGTTCGCCGCTTGCCGCGGCGCGCCGTGTGGCCGGGTCGGTCTTGGCGGGGGAGTCGAACACTGTCGTGCGCAGGTTGCCGGCCAGCCGGTCGTACCGATCACCGGTCTTGACGCCGTTCGTCGGGCCGGTCAAGAAGCCGGGGAAGCGATAGCCGAAGCGGTGCAGCGACTTCGTGCCCTTGAGGAGCTGCTCCTCGGAGTCGAGCTGGAAGCCGAACGCGTTGGCCAGCCGGTTGACGATGTTCCAGATCAGGTTGACGTGCAACGCGTCCAGCACCGCCTCGTGCCCAACACCCTGCGGGACATCGGCCGTGCTCACGTCATCCGGCGCGGTGGTGACCTTCTCCAGCAGGGCCAGGACCGCGGTGAGCTCGGGTCGCGCCGAGCCGGGATCGGCTGCGTCGATCTCTCCGTTCGAGGCGATCCGGGTCATCTCAGTGTGGCTCTCGATGCAGAACGGGCAGCGCAGCAGCTGGGCGGTGAACATCGCCATGTACTCGCGTTCGCCCGCGGTCCAGAACGACGGGCCGCGCATCATCTCGGCGGACAGGTCGAGCAGCGGTGCGCCGAGGAACTCCGGCCGGTACAGCAGCGTCTTCGGCACGTCGGACATCGGCACCCGCGAGGTCAGCTCCGCGAAGGAGAAGAACATCCGGACGCGCAGCCGGTGCTCGTGGTCCAGCACGTCGAGTCGCATCACGCACCTCCGGTGGGGTTGGCCGTCTCGTCGAGTAGAAGACGATCGAACCCCACCGGAACTCGACACGCAGGGCCAGATCGATCCCAGAAAGTCAGACTTTGAGGCGCGGGCGGATGGCGACCAGCGGCACGAGAACGAGCGCGATGATGCCTCCCGCGAACGAAAGAGTGGGAAAACTGCTGCTCGCGACGACGAATCCGGAGGCCATGCCACCGGTGGCACCGGATACGGCGATGGCCGTGTCGATCCGGCCCTGCACGGTGGCGCGGGTTTCGAGCGGAACGGTGTCCGTGACCAGCGCGCTGCCGCTGACCAGTCCGAAGTTCCAGCCCAGGCCGAGCAGTCCGAGCGCGAGGGCGAGCAGCGCAGTGGAGTTGGCGGGTGCGAAACCGGCCACCAGCCCCGCTGCGAGTAGGGTGACGCCGGAGGCGGCGACGACGGGCAGCCTGCCGATCCGGTCCACGAGCCACCCGCTGATCGGCGACGGCAGGTACATCCCGGCCACGTGGACGGCGATGACGAAGCCGGTGGCGGCGAGGTCGTGGCCGTGGTGGCGCATGTGGACCGGGGTCATGGTCATGATCGCGATCATCACCGGCTGGATGATCACCATGGTGGTCGCGCCGATCAGCAACAGCCGCGTGTTGCCGCTGGAGTCGCCGCTCGCCACGGGATCGGCGGGCAGCGACCGGGCGGTGAGGAGCGGGTCGGGCCGCAGCATCACCCACAGCACGATGGCGGCCGCGATGTAGGCGAACGCCGCGAGGATGAACGGCCCCGCCAGCGCTGGGACGTTCCAGCTCGCGGCGAGCTCGCCGGTCGGGGTCACGAGGTTGGGGCCGAGCACCGCGCCGGCCGTGGTGGCGACGAGCACCGTGCTCACTGCACGGCCGCGGCCTTGTGGGGCAGCCAGATCAGCGCCGGCGTAGCGGGCTTGCAGGTTGGTCGAGCTGCCTGCGCCGTAGACGAACAATGCGACGAACAACAGCACGGCGTTGTCGGTGGCGGCGGCGATGACGACTCCGAGCGCGCCCACTGCGCCGGTGAGGTAACCGCCGGCGAGACCGGCGCGTCTGCCGTGCAGGCCGGAGACGCGGGCAAACAGAAGGGCGGCGAGTGCAGAGCCGATGGTGAACAGGGCCGCGGGTAAGCCTGCCGCGCTGGTGGCTCCGAGCATGTCTTGGGCGAGCAGCGCGCCGACGGTGATGCCCGCGGCCAGTCCGGCGCCGCTGAGGATCTGGGCTGCGACGAGCACCGTCAGGATGCGTCGCTGGGCGGGGTGACGAGTGATCAGAGTGTCCATTTCTCGGAGCGTCAGACCGCGACGGGGAGTTCGGCGAGACGCCACTCGAGCATGCCGTCGGCAAGGCGCCGGGCAGTTCGTCCCTGCGCGGTGAGCAGCCGGACGGCCTCGTGGGAGAGCACGCAGTAGGCACCGCGGCAGTACGCCACGACCTCCTGGTCGGCCGGGAGCTCGGCCAGTCGGTCCGCCAGCTCGTCCAGCGGGACGGACACAGCGCCGGGGATGTGCCCGGCGGCGTACTCCTCGGCCGGGCGCACGTCGATCACGGTCGCGCGTCCCGACCGGACACGGTCGAGGAGCTCCTCGCGGCTGACTGCTTCCGTGTCGTCGCCGAGGTAGGCCTCACGCGCGGTGCGGACGTCTGGCAGCCGATCGTCCGCGACGGTGCGCAGCTGCGCGAACAGCGCGGCGACGTCGTATCCGGCGAGCCGATAGAAGATCTTCGTGCCCTCGCGCCGAGTGACCACGAGATTGGCCTGCTTGAGCGTCTGCAGATGCGCCGACGCGGTCGTCAGTCCCAGCTCCGCCGACTTCGCGAGCGCGTCGACCGTGCGCTCGCCCTGAGCGATCAGGTCGAGCAGCTCCAGTCGTTTGCCGCTCGCGAGGGCTTTGCCGACCCGAGCGAACTGGTCGAACAACGCGTTCTTGGCATCCCGGTCGCCCATGGTTCTCCAATCATCCTTGGAATAGTGTAGAACACTGGATGTGGGAAGGAGACGATGACCGTGGCTGAGGTGCTTTCGCTTGTCGACGAGGGGCTGGGGAACTCCGCGTATCTGGTCGATCTGGGCGACGGCCGGGCGCTGGTCGTCGACGTGAGCCTCGACCTGAGGGAGATCGGCCGCGCGGCGCAGCGACGTCGGCTGAGCGTGGCGTTCGCCGCTGACACCCACCTGCACGCGGACTTCCTGTCCGGCGCCCGCCAGCTCTCCGCGACCGAGGACACCCGCGTGCTCGCCTCCGCGGCCGGGCACCGCGAGTTCGCACATAGCGGGCTGCGTGACGGTGACGAGGTCGACCTTGGCGGCTTACGTCTGCGGGCGTTAGGGACTCCGGGCCATACCGACGAGCACCTGTCGTTCCTGCTGCTCGACGGCGACCGTCCGCTCGGGGTGTTCACCGGTGGCTCGCTGATCGTCGGTGCTGCCGCACGGACGGACCTCGTGGCTCCCGACCGAACCGAGGAGCTCGCCCGCGCTCAGTACGCGTCGTTGCGCAGGCTCGCTGAGCTGCCCGACGACGTGGCGGTCTGGCCCACTCACGGCGCCGGATCCTTCTGCTCCGCCCCGCCTGGTGCGGACCGCACGAGCACGATCGGCAGGGAGAAGGCGACGAACCCGTTGCTGCGTGCGGCCGACGAGGACGCCTTCGTGAAGGAGCTACTCGGTTCCCTCGGCAGCTACCCGCCATACTTCCGCCGCCTCGGTGAGATCAACCGCAAAGGCGTTCTCACAGGAACGCCCGAGCTGCCACCGCTGGAAGTTGGTTCGGTGCAGCGGCTTCTGGCCGACGGCGCCCGGTTGATCGACGTGCGACCGGTCGACGAGTTCGCCGCCGTGCACGTGCCTGGTGCGCTGTCGATTCCGCTGCGGCCGGTGTTCGCGTCGTGGCTTGGCTGGCTGGCGCCGCACGACCGGCCGCTGGTCGTGGTGCGCGCCGCCGACCAGGACCCGGCGGAGATCGCCTGGCAGGCAGCCAAGATCGGCTACCTCAGCCTGGCAGGTGAGCTCAACGGCGGAATGGACGCATGGGCTGCCGCGGAACTTCCCACCGCCACAACCAGATTGGTGGGCCCAGACCAGGTGAGCGGACCGGTGCTGGACATCCGGCAGGAACCCGAGTTCGCCTCCGGTCACCTGCCGGGCGCGCAGCACGTCGAGCTCGGCGACCTGCCCAACCGCGTTGACGAGGTGCCGCAGGAACCGCTGATCGTGATGTGCGGACACGGCGAACGGGCCATGGGCGCGGCCAGCCTCCTCGAACAGGCGGGACACCGCGACGTCGCCGTGCTCACCGGCGGACCTCAGGATTGGGCCGACGCGACCGGCGGACGCCTGGAGAGCGGCAGGTGAGCCTGCAGCTCGGCCTGCGCGCCAACCTCGCCCAGTTCAGCCTGCTCGTCGCGGTCAACGCACTGGTCGGCGGTGTACTCGGCCAGGAACGCGCGGTGCTGCCACTGCTGGCCAAGGACGAGTTCGGCCTGACCGGCTACACGTTCGTGCTCACCTACGTGGTCGCCTTCGGCCTGACCAAGGCCGCCACCAACTACTTCGCGGGCACCTGGTCCGACCGCTTCGGCCGCCGCCCGGTGCTGCTGGCCGGCTGGCTGGCCGCGATCCCCGTGCCGCTGATGCTGATCTGGGCGCCGTCGTGGGGATGGGTGGTTGCGGCGAACGTGCTGCTCGGCGTCAACCAGGGCCTGACCTGGTCCACCACCGTGATCATGAAGATCGACCTGGCCGGGCCGTCGCGCCGCGGCCTTGCGATGGGCCTCAACGAGGCCGCCGGCTACATCGCCGTCGCGGTCACCGCGCTCGCCACTGGCTACCTCGCTGCCCGCTACGGGCTGCGCCCGGCACCGTTCCTGCTCGGGCTGTCCTATGTGGTCCTTGGGATCGGTCTGACCGTGTTCGCCGTGCGGGAGACCCGAGAACATGCTCGGCTTGAAGCGACACAGCACCCCGCTGCCGCTGAGGGCATGCCGAGTGACCGCGAGATCTTCACCCGCACGAGCCTGCGGGAGCCCGCGTTGTCGGCGGCGAGCCAGGCTGGGATGGTGAACAACCTCAACGACGGTCTGGCGTGGGGCCTGTTCCCGATCCTGTTCGCCACCGCCGGCCTCTCGGTCGCCAAGATCGGTGTCCTGGCCGCCGTCTACCCGGCCGTGTGGGGCCTGGGGCAACTGGTCACCGGCCCGCTGTCAGACCGGTGGGGCCGCAAACACCTGATCACCGCTGGCATGCTCATCCAAGCTGCCGCGCTCGCGCTCGTCGCGGTCGCCGACACCTTCGCGGTGTGGCTGGTGGCGGCCGTGCTGCTGGGCGCAGGCACCGCGATGGTCTACCCGACCCTGCTGGCGACGATCGGCGACGTTGCGCACCCAGCGTGGCGTGCGCGAGCGGTTGGTGTCTACCGGCTCTGGCGCGACGGTGGCTTTGCGGTGGGCGCTCTGCTCGGCGGCATCGTCGCCGACCTCTGGGGCCTGCGCGCCGCGGTGTGGGTGGTCGCCGCACTCACAGCGCTGTCCGGAATCGTGGTCGCCGTGCGCATGTACGAAACCCACTCCAACAGGAAGGTCAGCGCGTGACCGTCCCACGTGGACTCCTCGACGGACCGATCTACCTCGACTACAACGCCACCACACCGATCGATCCCGCGGTGGCCGAGTCGATGCTGCCGTACCTGACCGCGGAGTTCGGCAACCCGTCCAGCACACACCACTACGGCCGCGAGTCCCGAATCGCGCTGGACCACGCCCGTGATCAGGTGGCAGCACTTCTCGGCACGTCAGCTGAGCGGATCGTGTTCACCGGATCCGGCTCCGAGGCCGACAACCTCGCCATCCGTGGCGCCGTGCTGGCCTCCGGCGTGGTCCGGCCGCACGTGATCACCCAACCCACCGAGCATCCCGCCGTGCTCCAGGCGTGCGAGGCGCTGCGCCGCTGGCACAACGCGGAGGTGACGTTCCTGCCCGTCGACGGCAACGGCCTGGTCGACCCTGCCGATCTCGCCGCGGCGATCAACCCGCGCACCGTCCTCGTGTCCGTCATGGCGGCGAACAACGAAACCGGTGCCCTGCAACCGATCGACGAACTGGCCCGCATCGCCCGCGAGTACGGCGTGGTGTTCCACACCGATGCCGCCCAGGCGATCGGCAAGATCCAGTTCGACGCGACCGAGCTTGATCTCGTGACGGTGGTGGGGCACAAGATGTACGCACCCAAGGGAATCGGCGCCCTGTGCATCTGGCCCGGTGTACCTCTGGAGCCGTTGGTGTACGGCGGCGGCCAGGAGCACGGCCTGCGCGCGGGCACCGAGAACGTCGCCCTCGCCGTCGCCCTCGGCACCGCCGCCGAACTCGCTGCGAAAGACCTCGCCTCGGGTTGCCATGACCGCATCCGCGAGCTGCGCGACCGCCTGCATCATCGCCTTGCCGCCGAACTGCCCGGCCGAGTACACCTCAACGGCCCTGACACGGCCCGGCTGCCCAACACCCTCAACATCAGCATCGACGGCATCGCCGGACACGAACTACTCGACGCCACAACGGCAATCGCCGCGTCCACCGGTTCAGCCTGCCACAGCGGCAACCACCAGCCCTCACCCGTGCTCACCGCCATGGGCATGCCCGCAGACCGCGGCTTGGGGGCGTTGCGGTTGTCGCTGGGCCGCTGGAGCACCACCGAGCAGATCGACCAGGCCGCCCACCACATCGTTGAAGCCGCGAGTGCCTGCCCAACGTCTTGAACTCGAGCGGGAGGAACGTGGCGGCGAGCGCCGCGCGATCACCGTCGCGAGACTCCCGACGTCTGCGCGTCGGCGAGCAGCAGGCGGGACTCGTCCACGGACGGTTCGTCAGCTCGCGGTCGCGAGCTGACGAACCGTCTACTTGGCCCAGACGATCTATGCGGCTGTTGCACCGGCCGGAGCCGGCCGTTCTTCATTTGCTACGAGAACTTGCACGACCCGTTGGGCTTGATCACTCGGACCTTGTCGGATGCGCTGAATTGGGTGCCGTTCGTGAGCTGGCCACGCATCGTTGCCTGCGTGGATGTTGTTCCCAACCCGGTGAGTCTCGTTTCGAAGTGGCAGACCATGTCCAGGTGTCCATCGCGGTTGACGTCCTCGCCGCGACGGGTGTCGCACGTTGCGAGACTGCGTTCCGTCCCGTTCAGGCCGAACGTGAGCGACTTCGGGTTCACCGTCTTGAGCGGGTTGAACGCTGCGGTTCCAAGTATCGCGACAGGCACCTTGCCCATGCTCTTGGTGTTGATCACGTTCTGGTTGTCACCTGGCTTGATGTCGATCGTGACCGATGCCTGCTGGCAGGTCGCCAGGTAAGCGTCCAATGCCGGCGCCTGGTAAGGCCGGAGGTCGGCGGCGTTGCGCGCTTCCCGTGCTTGCGCACAGCCCGACGCACCGATGTCGCCAGGCGTCGGGATCTTCACGGCGACTCGCGTCGAGCCGAGCACTCCGGCGTCGTTGTGTCCGAGCTCTAGGGTGGCGGCATAGGTGCCCGGTGCGCTGACGCCGTTGGTGTCGAAGCGAAGGCGAACCTCTTTGCTTGCAGCGCTTTCGATCGTGACGTCACCCGAAGCCGCTGTCGTGAAGCGTGGGTCGGCTGTGAGTTGAGGGCGCACCGTCAGGGGAGATCCTCCCTGGTTGGTGAAGCTCAGAGGTATGTCCACGATGCCGGTGTTCGGATAAGCGATCAGGTCCACATTGGTCGTGGAGACGAGTGCCAGGTCGGGCCACCACACGTTGTCGGCCTTGGCCTTCTCGACGGTCGGTTCCGCGGTTCCCGGCTGGTTGAAGTCCACGACGGCGACATTGCGGGCGTCCCAGGTGGCGCCGGTGCCCCAGAAGTAGAGGTGATTGAAGTCCTCTGATCCCAACGAACGCAGAGGATCTGCCTTCCACTCTGCGACGTCCGCGGGGTTCTGGATGTTCGGATTCTTGGACCCGTCCTGCACTGTGCCGTCGCAGTTCCAGTCGATGGCGGTCCAGCTGTCGCCGTCACGCTTGGAGTTGTTGGGACAGCGGTACTTGACCCGGAAATGCCCGAACGGATCGGGGGTGAGACCGCCCGCCTCCTCGAGGGCGTCCCGGTGCAGCGGGTCGAGTTCCCTGCTGGAGTAGGTGATGATCGCCCCTGTACCTGCGTTGGTCTGCAGCCCGGTGTTCGAGTAGAAGTAGTTCATGATCGAGAGGTAGTTGGCCTTCTCGTTCACGTAACGACTGCCGGGGTCGTCACGCCGTTCACGACCACCGTGTCCGAGGCCGAGGTTGTGACCGAGTTCGTGGGCCAGCGTCACGCCCTCTTGTGTGTCCGTGTCGATCTTGCCGCGTGCGATCAGGAGATCGTGGCCTGGGATCCCTCTGCTGATGCCGGTCGTGCAGCCGCTGGGGGAGCAGCCAAGGTCGTCGACGTACAAGACGTAGTGGAAGATGCCGCGTCGCGCTGTGTCGACGTTCTGGGTTCGTAGTGCGTCCAAGGGCTGCCAGTCGGTCCACTCGGAGGGTGGTGTCGCGTTGCCGATTCCGTTTGCCCGGCTTCGGCTTGACCACTTCTCGCTGGTCACCGGATTCATGATCGTGTCCGGTCCGCCGTCCATGTGCAGGTTGATGCCCTGCTGGCCATCAGGGTTTGGCACTGGCCAGTTCCTGAATGCGCTGACCACCTGGTTGACCGCTGTCGTGGACGGTTGGTGGTTGTAGCCACCGCCGAGGGAGATCGGACCGATACGACGCGGCTCCTTGGTCAACCAGTCGATTTCGACGAAGAAGTCCTTGTGAAGCGGATTCGCCCCCATCGCCGGGAGATCAAGGTCGGCAGTGCCGTCACCATTTGTATCGATCGGATGCGACTCCCAGTCGTCGGAGATTCCGTCCGCGTCGGAGTCGCGGTATGCGTTGATACCGCAGTTCACGGAGCCCACGTCGAAGGCGTTGAGCACGCCGTCGTACGCGTCCTTGGTCCAGATCACGCTGGTCCCGGGGAACGTGACGTCATCGCATTCGAGATCTTCGATGCGGGCTGGATAGGTTCCGATTCTGGTGAGGTCTGCGCCGTCCTTGCTCATCCGGAAGACCTCGGAGCAGCCGTTGTTGGCGACGAACAGCTCTGACTGTCCTGCCGCAAGCCCCGACTTCCCGCATCCGTTCAGCCTGCCGCCCACGTTGATCGTGCCCAGTACCGTGCCGGCCTGACTGAAGTGGGTGATCGTGGACGACACGTCACCACCTGCCCACAATGTGCCGTCCGTCGCGTCGTACGCCAGACCGTCGAAACAACCATCGGATTCGAAGCGACGCTGCGAACTGCCGGTGGCGAGATCGACGGTGTACACGTCTTCACTGGCCGCATCGCAGGCCCACACCTGGTCGCCGGCTCGGTCGAACGCGATTGCGCCGATACCCCCGAGGCCTGTCACGGTGTAGCTGCGGGTCGGGCGTCCGTCAGTAGTGTTGACGCCCGACAGGATGTTGGAGTTCGCGCAGGAGACGAGCAGCTCGGTTCCGTTGAATGCGATGCCGACACCGACGGAGCACGCTGGAATCTCTGCGGTAAAGCTGCGGATGATGTCACCAGGAGCCGCGGTCGCGACGGGTGTGGCAGCGAACGACGCGCCGCTGGCAACGAGGAGCGCGGCCACCAAGGCAGCCTGCTTCCTCCTGGGCGAGCGAGTTCTTCGAAGGCGCATTCCGCGTAACATGTGGAGCCTTTCGTCGTGCCGGCAGTGGCTACCTTTTGGTTCGCCGCCGAGATGCGCGCATGGTGCTTTTGCTGCATCTGCCCTCCGCGAGGAACGGCGCTGCGATCACGGCACCTAGATCACCGCTCGCCGCGACTTGCTCATGTCAAATCTGCAGGGCTGAATACCCTGCTGCTACCGGTTGTCTATTTAGTTCACCGTCGCCGTGAAGTGTGCATCGGGGTATCGCCGTCGTGCTTGCTGCTGTTAGCTGACGGTTGTCGTGTGCCTCGAATGGGCTAATGGATCAGGTCGGAGGGTAGTTGCGTGCTAACTAAGGGATGAGTCCGGCCTTTTGATCCAAATGGGCCGCGTGGTGGTGTTCGGGCAGCGTTATAGGTGAGATCAATCGCTGGCATTTGATTCATGCATGGGGCGGTCTCGGCGTAATTCCACTCCTGCGACGAGAAATTCTAGTTCGAGAGGAATTGGAATGATTTCGCGTCGCTGACGCCTACACCGCTCGCCGTATCCTCAAGGCTGCAGGAACGACCCGAACTCAGTCACGCCCTAGGCGAGTGGCTGCTCTTGCTCGAGGACAACGCCGGTGACGCCGAAGGCCTCATCGCCGATCTGGCCCAGGCGCTGAAGGCTGCATGAGCTCGGCCTGTTGCGGCGGGCTCATGCCTGCCGCAACAGGCGATGTTCCGGCTGGCCTCGCACAAACGTGGTCAGCGGAAGGCCTGGACGAGATAGAGGAGTGCCAGGCTGATCGCGAGTCCGCCGAGGACGCGCCGCAGCACGACTTCGGGCAGGCGCGGTTGGAGATGGGCGCCGAGGTAGCCGCCGAGCAGGCCACCCAGTCCACAAGCGAGGCCGAGCAGCCACTCGGGCGCGATGTCCCCTGAGGTGGTGAAGGACAGCACGGTATAGGTTGCCGCACCGACGATCGAGGTCAGAAACGTCGAGGCAAGGGCTGCCGGTGCGACAACGGTGACTGACAGGCCCAAGCCCACGAGGACGGGGCCGAGGATCGAGCCGCCACCGATCCCGGAGATCCCACCGACCGCGCCGGCGACCAGACCGAGCGTCATGACGAGCTTGGGCGACGGTTGACGGCGTTGACCGTTATGCCGCGGCCGCACGGTTCGCCAGCACAGCCATACGCCGAGAGGCAGCAGAACCGCGGCGACGATGAGCCTGAACTCGCGGGCCCCAGGTACCGCGAAGACCCTGATCAAGGCGCCTACGACGACGCCCGGCAGAGTGCCGGCGATGAGCTGGCGCGTCAGCGGCCCGCCCAGGGAACCGTGCCGTCGGTACCGGAGCAGAGCGCCGGGCGCGGCCACGATGTTGAACATCAGGTTGGTGGGCGTGACGGCCGGGCTGGGAACCGCGAGCACGCTGAGTTGCATCGGCAAGAGGAACACCGCACCGGAGACGCCGACCGGCGCTGTCACCAGGGAGATCAACAATCCCGCGGCGAAGCCGAACGCGTACTGGTGCCAGGCCACGCACTCGTCCTTTGAAAGACAGGTTTCCCGTGCCCGAACGTCTCCGGGCCGCGATCACGATAGCTAGGCACCACGAGGCCGATCCCGCACGTTGGGATGCCTCGTCGGCCGCCGTCGGCCTGGTCATCCTGCGGGTTCTCGGTGAGGAGATAGCAACGGGCGTTGATATGAGGCCGCCGAAGTCTGTTCCAACGTATCAATGAGCGTTAGGATGTGCGTGTGACTGAGGAACGCCGGGACACCTGTGACCTGTTGTGCCTGGACTTGCCGCACGCTGAGGAGATCCGGACGGGTCTGCCTGAGCTGTCTGCGGTGGAGTCGGCGGCGGCAGCGGCGCGGGCGCTGGGTGATCCCACGCGGCTGCGGATCGCGGCGGCGCTGCTGACCGGCGGGGAGCTGTGCGTGTGTGACGCCTCATGGGTCGTCGGCGCGGCGCAGAACCTGACTTCGCACCACCTCCGGCAGCTCAAGATCGCCGGACTGGTGTCGTCCCGTCGCGACGGCCGGCTCGTGATGTACGCGCTGACCGGCCGCGGCCGGGTGCTGGTCGCCGCGGTTCTGGCAGAGCACACGGACGAGGTCGTGCCCGCGGGTATGACCGACAGCAGAACACTGGAGGGGTGAGTCGTGGCTGACGAATGCTGCGGGCCGCAGGAGCCGCGCTCAAGGACAACGACGGCGCAAGGCGACCCGCAGGTCGACGACCACGGTCCCGAGCAGGGGTCGGGAAGCTGGTGGCAGGTCCGTGAGCTGCAACTGGCCGCCGTCGCCGCAGTGCTGCTGGCGGCCGGGTTCTGGCTCGGTTCCACGGGAGCGGAGCTGGCGGGCAATGGGCTGACGTTGGCCTCGGCGGTGGTGGGCGCAGCCTCGTTCGTGCCGGGGGCCGTGCGCAACCTGCTGCGTCGCCGGGTCGGGGTCGCCACCCTGATGACGATCGCCGCGATCGGCGCTGTCGCGTTAGGACAGATCACCGAGGCCGCCATGCTCGGCGTGCTGTTCTCCATCGCCGAAGGCCTGGAGCACTACGCCATCGCCCGCACCCGCCGGGGCCTGCGAGCACTGCTGGGCCTGGTGCCGCCCACCGCGTCGGTACTGCGGGACGGGACCGAGCTCCAGGTCGCCCCGGACGAACTCGTGGTCGGCGACCGCATGGTGCTGCGACCCGGTGAACGCGCCGCGACCGACGGAATCATCCGCACCGGCCACACCAACCTCGACCTGTCGGCGATCACCGGCGAGTCGGTTCCGGTCGAGGCCGGTCCTGGCAACACGGTGCACGCGGGCGCGATCAACGGCGGCGGCGCCATCGAGGTCGAGGTCACCGCGCGCGCCTCGGACTCCTCGCTCGCACGGATCGTGCACATCGTCGAGGAGGCCCAGGACCGCAAGGGCACCGGGCAGCGCCTCGCCGACCGCATCGCCCGCCCGCTCGTCCCGGCGATCATGATCCTGGCCGTGCTCATCGCCGGGTTCGGGGCGCTGCTGGGCGACCCCATGGTGTGGCTCGAACGCGCGCTCGTTGTGCTCGTCGCCGCGTCCCCGTGCGCGCTGGCGATCTCCATCCCGCTGACCGTCGTCGCCGCCGTGGGCGCGGCGAGCAGGCAGGGCGCACTGGTCAAGGGCGGCGCCGCGCTGGAGGAACTCGGCCGCATCGGCACTGTCGCGCTGGACAAGACCGGCACGCTGACCCGCAACGCTCCCCGCGTCGTGGACGTCCTGCCCGCTGGTGAGAGCACTCGCGAGCAAGTGCTGGCCGCGGCTGCGGCACTCGAAGCTCGCAGCGAGCACCCGCTGGCCCGCGCGATCCTGCAAGCCGCAGATACCGTGCCGGCCGCGGACGACGCCACCGCGGTGCCCGGTCACGGTCTGATCGGATCGTTGGATGGAGTCTCGGTGCGGCTGGGTAAGCCCGGCTGGGTTGATCCTGGATCGCTGCGAGGCGAGGTCAACCGGCTCCAGCAGGCAGGCGCCACCGTCGTCCTCCTCGAGCGGGACGGGACTCTGCTCGGCGCCGTCGCGGTCCGTGACGAGCTGCGTGACGAAGCTGCTGAGGTCATCAGCAGGTTGCGCGGCCTGAACATCGACACCGCGATGCTCACAGGCGACAACACCGCCACCGCAACGGCTCTGGCAGGCAAGGCGGGCATCACCACCGTCCACGCTGAACTGCTGCCCGAGGACAAGGCGACGCTGGTCGGCCAGCTGCGCAACGGCCGCAAGATCGCCATGGTCGGCGACGGCGTCAACGACGCCCCCGCGCTGGCCACCGCCGACGTCGGCATCGCCATGGGCGCCATGGGAACCGACGTGGCGATCGAGACCGCCGACGTGGCGCTGATGGGGGAGGACCTGCGTCACCTGCCCCAGGTGCTGGCGCACGCGCGCCACGCCCGCCGGGTGATGCTGCAGAACGTCGGCCTGTCGCTCGCAATCATCGGCGTGCTGATCCCGTTGGCCGCCTTCGGTGTGCTGGGGCTGGCCACTGTCGTGCTCGTGCACGAGTCCGCCGAGGTGCTGGTCATCCTCAACGCCATCCGTGCCGCCAAGAGCACTCCGCTGCCCGAGGTCACCGCCGTCACTCCGACCACTCCTCAGTCGCTGAACCTCACGGTGGCGAGCACGCCGAAGCAGGGTGACTCCGGCTGCTGCGACGCGTGCTGACGGCAGCGTGTTCGTGACCGCTAGCCTGGTGCGCGTGCCTGGCGCCGGCAGCATGCGGATGATCGCGCGAGTGAGTCTCGTGCGGGTCTTCGCTGTGCTCGCGCTGGTCGTGGGGATCGCGTTGCTGCAGGGCACGCCGTGCGAGCGGGACGTTGCCTGGTCCTCGCAATGCACGAACGTCGAGACGCAGGTGTTCGCGGACTTGCCAATCACCGGCGACGCCGCATCGGATCTGCTCGAAGACCTCGGCGGAGTGTCCGGAGCCTGCCTGGCGGTGCTGCTCGTCGTCCTGCTCGTGGTCATGGGACTGCGCAGCCCCGGCCTGTTCCTCGTGAGCGCCGTATCCGTGCCTGTGCCTTGGCGGGGCCCGGATCGGCGTCCGGGTGTGCGGCTCACGCAGCTCTGCGTGCTGAGGACGTAGACGACCTCTCGCTGCTCGGCTTCCGGCTGGGCGGCACGCGATCGTCCACATTCTTCGCACCGTTGCAGAGGTATGTCGTCATGACCAAGAACGCCAGGATTTCGTTGATCATCATCGCTGTCGTCGTGGTGGTGGTCGGAGGCTTCATCCTGATCAGCAAGCTCACCGGGCCCTCGACACCGCAGCAGCCAGGGTCCACCAACGCCGTCGGACCCGTCCCGGCGCCGGCGATGGCCGCGCTTGTCCGGCCCGACAGTCACAAGCTCAACGACGTGCCCAACGCCAAGGTGACCGTCGTCGAGTTCCTCGACCTCGAATGTGAGGCGTGCCGTGCGGCTTACCCCGGCGTGGAGAAGCTGCGGGGCGAGTACGGCGACCGCGTGACGTTCGTGATGCGCTACTTCCCGGTTCCCGCCCACCGCAACGCCGAGCTGGCCGCCACTGTTGTTGAGGCCGCGGGCAAGCAGGGCAAGCTCGAAGCGATGTACCACCGCATGTACGAGACCCAGGCGAGCTGGGGCGACCAGCAGGTCTCGCACCGCGAGACGTTCTTCGGGTTCGCTCGTGACCTCGGACTGGAAATGGCCAAGTTCGAAGCCGACGTGAACGATCCGGCCACTGTGGAGCGAGTGCTCAGGGACCGCAAGGACGGCGTGACCGTGGGCGTCCAGGGCACTCCGACGTTCTTCATCAACGGCACCAAGTTCCAGGGGCCGCCGAGCTACAGCGCGCTCAAGGCCACCATCGACCGGGAACTGGCCAAGTGACCTCAACCGAAGTGCGATTCGTGACCCGGCTGCTCCCGTGGCTGCTCATCGCGGGCGGCGGGATCGGCCTGATCGCGGCCTTCGTGCTGACCGTCGAGAAGATCGCGCTGCTCAGAAACTCCGACTACGTCCCGACGTGCAGCATCAACCCGGTGCTGAGCTGCGGCTCGATCATGAAGACTTCGCAGGCCGAGGTGTTCGGGTTCCCGAACCCGCTGCTCGGCATCGCCGGGTTCGCAGCGGTCGTCACGATCGGCGTGGTGCTGGCGACTGGTGCGGCGTTGCCGCGCTGGTGCTGGCTTGGTCTGCAGGCCGGCGTCACGTTCGGCGTCGTGTTCGTGCACTGGCTGATCTTTCAAAGCCTGTACGTGATCGGGGCGCTGTGCCCGTACTGCATGGCCGTGTGGGCCGCGATGATCCCGATCTTCTGGTACACGACGCTGCACAACCTCGAGCAAGGGCATCTGCCGTCACCACGACGGGCAACGGCCGCGATGGTCGGCTACCACAGCGTGGTCCTCATCCTCTGGTACCTGCTTATCGCCGGTGCGGTGCTGCAGGCGTTCTGGTTCTACTGGTCGACGTTGATCGGGTAGCTCCAAATCTTGATCACCTTGGGGCGTGCCGTTCAACGCCGCCCCCGCTTGGAGGCAAATGATGGACGAGCAGGCGACGACCCCGAACTGGTCCCGGCGGGTGATCGGGATCGCGGTCGGTATCTCGCTGGTGTTGCTCGGTGCGGCCGGAGGAATCGCTCTCGCGCGTTCCAACTCGCCCGACAACGCACCGACCGCGGTCGACATCGGGTTCAACCAGGACATGTCGTGGCACCACCTGCAGGCCGTGCAGATGGCCAACCTCGTGCCGAGCCGCAGCAACGACACCGACGTGCGCCAGATCGCGTTCGACATCGGGTCGACTCAACTTGAGCAGGTCGGCAGGATGAAGGGCTGGCTCAACATGTGGGGCGAGCTCGAGCAGGCGCCCGCGGGTCAGCTGATGACGTGGATGAACGGTGATCACCACCATTCCGCGTCCGGTGTGGACGGTGGCCGCATGCCGGGCATGGCCACATCGCAGGAACTCGCTCGCCTGCGCGGGTTGAACGGCAAGGAATTCGACGTGCTGTTCCTGCAGCTGATGACGCGGCACCACGAGGGTGGCGGCGCGATGTCCCGGTATGCGGCGGACAAGGCGGCCACTCCGGTCGTGCGAAATCTCGCCAACTCCATCGCGACCAGCCAGGACGCTGAAGTGCTGACACTCAAGGCGATGCTCACCGCCCGCAACGCGCAGCCGCTCGGCACTGGCTGATATCAGCACGCCGTTCGTATAACCACCTTGTGGTCACCGGGTCGTCCACGGAGTCGGTGTCGACCGCCAGGACAACGTCCACGAGTTCGCGGAGAGCGCGGGCGAGATTCTGTGAGGAGTGTCGGATGGTCGGCTTGGCATTGGGCATGTCCGTGGTCTACCTGGCGCTGGCGTTCGGCTGGCGCAGCTGGGCGCAATGGCGCGCGACAGGGTCCACAGGCTTCCTTGGTGTCCGCGGCCCGATGGGCTCGCTCGAATGGTGGGGCGGTGCGCTGTTCGCGGCGGCGCTCGTCCTGGGCCTGGCAGCCCCCGCGTTGCAGCTGGCCGGCGTGCTCACACCGGTCGATGCTCTCGATGGAGGAGCCGGTCACGCTATCGGCGCGGTGCTGGCGGTCGGCGGAATCGCGGCCACCTTGGCGGCTCAGCGGGCGATGGGCACGTCCTGGCGAATCGGTGTGGATCAGGCGGAAGCAACCACGCTGGTCACGCACGGTCTGTTCGCGCACGTGCGCAACCCTGTCTTCACCGCGATGATCACGACCGGCGTTGGCCTGGCCTTGTTGGCGCCCAACGTGATCGCTCTGGGAGCCCTGGTTGCGCTCGTGCTCGCGATTGAGATCCAGGTCCGTGTGGTGGAGGAACCGTACCTGCTGCGCACGCACGGCGAGGTATACAAGGCTTACGCCTCGCGCGCCGGCCGGTTTCTGCCCGGCCTCGGCCGACCTCGCTCGTCGGCCAGCTGAGCGGTTTGTGTGCGGGTTACCCGGATCGCCACAGCGTTCACCGGCCCGACTTATCGCTATCAACCGGGAAGGGGTGCTCGGTGCTGGTCGACGGATGCGAAGAGATCGCCAATGTCGTCTGCTCGTTCGAGCACCTCGTCCGCGGTGAACACCAACTGTTCCGGCTTGCGGCAGTCGCGGACCTCGTCCCACGTGATCGGTGTTGCCACGGTCGGCTCGTCGCGACCGCGTAGCGAGTAGGGTGCGATGGTGGTCTTGGCGGCGTTGTTCTGACTCCAGTCGATGAACACCTTGCCCTCACGGCGCGCTTTCGTCATTGTGGCCGTCACCTGTTGAGGTGTCTCCTGCTCGAAGGCCAGCGCGATGGCTTTTGCGTAAGCCGAAGGGGCCTGTGCGTTGGTCGTCTCGATGCCTGCGTAGACCTGCAGGCCCTTCGAGCCGGAAGTCGTAGCGACCGGGCTAAGACCGTCTGCAGCGAGCACTTCGTACAGCCGCTCGGCCACCCGGCAGCAATCGACGATCGTGGTGCCTGGTCCGGGATCGAGGTCGAACACGAGCCTGTTAGGCAGTTCTCGTGTGCCGTCCACAACTGTCCATTGAGGAACGTGAAGTTCGAGCGCCGCGAGGTTGGCGGCCCACACGAGGGCCGCGAGTTCGTGCAGCAGCGGATACCGAACGATCTCGTCGGCGTCGGCTCCCCGCCGGGAACCGCCGCTGCGCAACGACACGGTCGGAAGCCAGCCCGGCGCGCTCGCGTCGGTGCTCTTCTGGAAGAACTTCTGCCCGTGTACCCCGTTGGGGAACCTGACGAACGTGACCGGTCTGTCGCGCAAGTGCGGCAGCAAGATCGGAGCGATCCTGCTGTAGTAGGCAATAATCTCGCTCTTGGTCGTGCCGTCCGGATACAGCGTCTTGTCCAAGTTGGACAGAGTGAGCGTGCGGCCGCCCGCGTTGACCGTCACGCGACTGCCGATCTCGGGCGACTCGGCGGCACGCTGCGGGCTGGGGCGGCCTGGCTGCGGTGCGATCACCTCGGACGGATCGCGGTCCGCGCGCAAACCACGCCACGCGGTGTGCCGTAGCCGACCGTCGTCGCCGCGGGTGAACTGCCGGAACCGAACCTCGCCGACCAGCACCGGGTCCACCCATCGAGCACGCACGACATCCTCACGCGGGGGCGCGGCTGCAAACGGGTGGCCGGGGCGCTCCAGCGGTTGCAGCCGGTCGCGCAGCTGATCGCGATCCTGCCTGGTGAAGCCGGTGCCCACATCGCCGATGTAGACCAGGTCGCCGGTGTCCGGGTCGTGCGCGCCGAGCAGGAGTCCGCCGACGGTGCCGGTGAAGCCGCTCTGGCCAGGCCTCCAGCCGCACACGATGACCTCGTGTGTCTGCACGAGCGGGTGCTTGCACCAGAAGTCGGGCCGCTTGCCGGGGAGATAAGGAGAATCGAGCCGCTTGGCGACAAGGCCTTCGTGACCTTCTGCTGCCACGCGCTCGAGGAGCCGTTGCGGAGTCAGGCGCTCGGCGGACAGATCTTCGGTGGTGAACGACGGCACCACGGTGATCCGGAACGGATCAGGCATGGAGAGCTCGGTGAGCTGTTGCCGTCGCTGTTTGTACGGCCGGTCGAGGAGAAGCTGGTGGTCGAGCTGTAGGAGGTCGAACGCCAGGAACCGGACGGGGACGTCGTCGAACGGGTCAGTGCGCCGGGCGGTGCGGTGCCTTTGGAAGCGGCCTCGTCGTTGCTGCAGCAGGCCGAAGTCGATCTGCCCGGCCTCGTTGTAGACCACGACCTCACCGTCGAGGACCGCGGCGCGCCCTCGCAGCGCCGCGGTCAGCCCGCTGGTCAGCTCAGCGAACTCGGCGGTGAGGTCGAGACCGTTACGGCTGGTCAGCACCGTGGTGCCGTCCGCAGCGATCCGCATCGCCACGCGGTAGCCGTCCAGCTTGTACTCATAGGCCCACTGCGGGCCCTCGCGGAGGCGTCCGCCGTCTGGCTTGGCAAGCATGGGGTCGATCCACGCGGGAACGGAGCTGTGCGCCGCAGCCATGGTGACCTCCGTTCCTGATGTGTTGCCCTCTCACCAGGAATCTGAAAGTAACCCGATCGGCCTAACTTCGCGCGTCGGTGCAGGTCAGCTCCGTCTACTCCCGCAATCGCAGCACGTCGAAGGAGACGAGCTGGTCGGGCACGTACAGCTTCTCTCGCCGGCCGTCGGCGTAGTTGATCGCGTAGTTGACGACGCCGAGCCAGTCGCCTTCGACGCCGGGGAAGCGGCCGTGGAGCTGCCCTTTCACCGCACCGGTCAAGTCGAGTCCAGTGGGTATGACATGCCGCCTGGCGCCGGGTTTGCGGGCGAACAAGTCGTCCAGGCTGACCGAGACGCCGGTGAGCACGGGTCTGCGGCCGTGTACGTCGTCGCCCTCCCAGATAGTGAATGGGCTGTTAATCATGTTGGCGGTCCTTTGAGGACAGTGCAGCCCGCGATCGGCTCTGGACGAGATCGAGGTAAAGCTCCTCGGACAGCTCCGCCCTGTCGGGTGCGGGTGCCGTGGCGGTCAGCCGCCAGAAGTGATCGGGGGTGTCGGTGGCGCAGGCCAGGCAGCTGATGTGGGCTTCGCCGTCGTGCACGACCGCTCGGAACTGAGAGTGGCCGAGGGTGTGCCGACCGAGTTTGCATCGCGCGGGCAGGAGCGCCACCCGGCGGCCGGTCGTGTCGAACCTGTACGTGAGCTGACCATCCATTTGGGACGGTTCGAGAAGCTGCCGATCCATGAGGCAAGAACCTATCACCGCATTCGCACATATGTTCGTTTAGACGCGTGCGGCGTCTGCTCCACTCACGCTGCAATGGCGAGAGGGTGTGGTTCGCCGGTCAGTGCGGCCAGCGCTGTCGCGACCTCGATCTCGTTGGCGCGGATGTAGGTCGTCGTTGTGGTCGCGGAGTTGTTCGCCGGCGAGTGGCCCGCGTACGCCTGGGCGACGGCCAAGCCGAACCTGCGTTCAACGAACGTGAGCGTCGTGTGGCGCAACCAATGTGTGCTGACCAGCTGGCGTGCAGCCCACTCGTGTTGTCGGCGCACGCGTGCCCACAGGCCGTCGTAGCGGCGCTTCGAGAGGGGCCTGCCATCTCGGTAGCGGAGCAACGGGCCTCGTGGATCCGCACTGCCGCGCACGAGGCCGTGGTCGATCAGGTGCGCGATGAGGGTCGGAGATGCCGGCTGCCAGCGGAAGACCCCACCCTTCTCCTGCAGAAGGATCAGGCACTGTTCTTCGTCGATGTCGCAGGGGCGAAGAGCGAGCGCAGCACCAGTGCGGCAGGCCGTTTCCAGGTGAAGGCGGACGAGGAGCGCGTCGAGCGCTGGGTCGTTCCCCGTCGTGGACGCGACTTCTGCGACCTCCTCGACTCGCACGTTCTGCAGGCCTCGGCGTGTCGATGGGATCCTGCGAGGCTTTGGAACGAGCAGCGCGGGGTTGCGGGCAAGTGCGATGTGGTCATCGGCGGCCGCAAACTTGTAGAGGCAGCGCAGCGCGGCGACCATGTGCTCGCCGGCACTTCGGCCGCCACGACTGTTGCGCCGCACCACAGCCCGCGACTTCGTGGATTCGACCAACGCTGCGATTTCAGTAGCCGTAGGCTCATCGAGCGTTCGAGTTCCCCAGAGCGTCACTACTCGTGCCCAGTAGATTCCGTAGAGGCGCCTGGTCCCATCGCTCACCGCGGTCGCGACAACGGGCACGAACTCGGCGAAGGTTGGCACGTGCTCGCATGGAGCTTGCTGCGCGTCGAGAAGATCCTCGGGGGTCACGCCTAGCCGTTCGAGCACTGCGCGAGCTGCGGCTAGATCAGCTGCATCTGGGCGCTGCATGATCGAGTCCGACGGCAGGTGCGTGGTACGCGTTGAGAATTTTCCCCAATGCCGCGCAGTCGTACGCCAAGAGCACTGCCGACGTGGGAATGCAAACGAGCAACAGTCTGTCGCCGGCGTTCAGGGAACGCCATCTCCGGATCGGGAGCGGCAGCTTGATGAAACCTCTGGGCGAGACCAGGTCAGTTCCGTAGTGAGCTGAGCGAACAACGATGATGTCGCCGTGTAGCGCGATGTCGATCCGGCCTTCCGGCTCCCAGCTCAGCGCCCGAAGGATCCGGCGGTCGGCGAACCTGCCGTGGTCGTCGATCGCGGCCATTCCGAAGTGGATCGTGCCGTCGCCCGACAACTCGCTGAGGTTGAGAGAGGTGAGCGGCTCCCTTTTCAGGCACGCTGCCGTGAGGGAGTCCGGAACGACTGCGCCGATTATTGCCTCTGCGGTCGTAAGACCGGGTCGGTGTCTACGGCGCTCCCTGCCGTCCCGTGTGCCAGTTGTCGCGGTCATGAGCTTTATGCAACCGCGCGTATGTGTGGATGCCCAGCGAACTGGCTTAAGACGTGCAACGCAGGGGAGTCGTTGCGTGAGCCGCCACTATTGCTGATCATGAGCGGCGTACAGGTGCGTGAGTACCGCGCGGAACGTCGGGTCAGCGATCTTCAGCTGTTGCACCCTCTTGTCGGTCTTTGAGTGGCACGCGGCGTGCACGATCAGATCGACCGCGTTCACCCCGTAGAGGCGGGCCAGTTGGGCGACCATGATCGGCGTTGGAAGGGTGACGCCACATTCGTAGTTGGACAGGGTTGCCACCGATACCTGTACCGGCGCAACGGTTGCCACGTCTGTGAGGCTCCAAGTGAGGTCGTTGCGCACGTCGCGCAGCGCCTTGCCGAGAGCCACTTTGTAAGGCTGCCGGGTCGAGAACTGGCCGAAGGCAGCTTCGATGTCGAGGCCGCGTTCCTCTGTGAGTTCCCTCAGTTCGGCATCATCGGCCAACTGCAGTGTGGTCCGCGCGCGAACGCGCATTTCCTGTGGCAGCAGGAAGTAGTCCTCTGCCGGAAACGCCTCAAGGTCTGTCCGGCGGGTCAACACGCCGGCCTTGATGAAGCGCTGCAACTGGTTGGCCAGATCCGCGTTGGGGAGCCTGGTCAGCTCGCGTAGTCGCACTACCGTGAGCTCAAGGCCTACGCGTTCGAGAAATGCGGTCAACATCAGTCCGCCTTTGCGGTTCCAGGACAGTCGTCGGTCCTTGGAGACCTTGTCGACCAACTTCACGATCTACCCGTGTCCTCGAGACTTGGCGCAGCCTCGTGCGGGGACTCCGCGGAACGCAACGCCTCACCGAACCAAGCAGCGTGGCGCTCCAGCTTCCGCGCCGCCGAGTCGACCAGAACGACCAGCACTTCGAACGCGCCAGCGCCGCCCAGGAGCGATGCAGCGCGCTGGATAGCAACCGCATCCCGTGCCGCGTGTGCGGACACGAAGGCGGACGCGACCTTGACGTTCTCCTGCCACGCTGCGCGATCGTTGGCGTCCACGTCCTCCGGGATGGCGAACGTGATCGGGAACGCGATGGGCGAGACGAGTTGATCCTGTGGGACGCCGTCGAGCAGGACCCTTGCCAGGATGCTCGCTGCGGAGACAGCAATCCGCGGGTCCGCGTGGGTGACGACAGACTGGAGCGTGCGTTCGACCAGTTCGGGTTCCGACTGCAGGTGGTGACCGAGTGCGCGCAGGCCCCAGGAGGCTCCGAGTCCGCTGTCTGGGTCTTGTCGAAGTCGAGCCTCATCTTGAGCGATCTGCTCGACACCGCACGGGACGTATCCGATGTCGGCTGGTTCGCGATCACGCTCCACGGAGGGCGTCCTCGTAGGAGCGGCTCGTGAGGGGAGCGATCACTTCCTTGATCTGCGCGGATTCAGTCACGGGCTGCATGCCCTCGCGAGGCCACGGCAGGATCTGCTCCTCCTCTCGCCAGGCGAGGTCACACACCCCGCACATCGGCCAGCACCGTTCGGATTCTGGCCACTTGTCGGACTTGGTGGTGACCTCGATTCCGCACAACGTGCTTCCCGGATCGCCTTCAGCGAGTGAGCTCGGTAGCGCGTGGCGCGCCCCGTCATGCGGTTGCCATTTGTAGCTGCGAGACATGCCCGATCACTTCCCGCGGACGTAAGCGCGATCTGCGCGCGATGTCGGTAGTGATCCACTCAAATTGCCGCGCCGCTCAGAATCCAGCCCACGAATCTGCCGGCGATCTAGCAGGGATCTATCATCTGGCGCCTCTACCTGCACAAACGTGCGGATGCCCCGATTGGGTGAAGCTGGACATCTTTGGACTGATCCGCTGTTTTGTGCACCCTCCAAGCTAGGCTCGTGGTGAACTATGCGCATTCACATCAGGGGGATCGATGGCCACGCCGAGGGAGGCGTTCTCGAAGCGCCGCAAGGTCGTGGGTTTCTCACAGGAGCGGCTTGCTCTGCACCTTGGCGTCACCACCGGAACTGTCGGGCGATGGGAACGTGGCGAGGCGACTCCTGAACCGCCAACGCAGCGACAGCTCGTGCGAGCGCTCGAACTTACAAGTCTCCGTGAGTTGCTGGAGCTTCTCTATCCGCAGAAGTCGTTGCTCTCAGCGGCGGACGAACGTGCCGAGATGCGGTCGATCGGCAGTCGATCAGGCCAGCCGCGACGTGATCCTCGTGGGTCCATCCAGATCGGACATAGCCTTGATCGGGTGCACGGAGTCATCCCGCTTGTGCGGCGGGCACTCGATGCATTCGATCTTCCTGACGACGGGCCCACTCGTACGCTCGTTGAGATCAGCGCAGACGTGGCTCGGGTCAACGAGCACCGTCTTGAAGCCAGGTACGGCGCTCTTGCCGACGCCCTGCCGGACCTCCTCGCAGAGCTGGCGCGTGCAGGGCAGCTCGCTATGGAAGGCCTGCAGCAGCAACAGGTCGCGTTGCTTCGTGCTCTCGCACTTCGCGCTGCGGACGGGATAGCGTTCAAGTTCGGATACCTTGATCTCTCAGCCCGCCTCATCGATCTCATGCGACAGTCCGCGGCTCAGGCGAACGACCCGCTGCTCGTGGCAGCCGCCGAGTACGTCCGCACAGAGACGTTCTTCGCCAGCGGTGATCTGAGCACTGCTGGTCGAGCACTCGTCAAGGCTGCCAGTGAGTCGTCTTTGTCCAATCTGGACGATGAACACGTTGCTGCCGCCTATGGATCCCTTCACATGCGAGCCGCAGTGGTGGCCGGGCGGATCGGCGATCCTCGCGCGGCCCGAGACCATCTGAGTGAGGCCAACGAGGCGGCCAAGAGGGTTCCTGAAGGCGTCTACCGCGGCACTGCCTTTGGCCCGCAGTCGATTCGCATCCACGAACTCGCGGTGGCCACCGAGCTGCGCGACCCGGCGGGCATCGAGCGGGCAGCGACATGGCATCCGTCGGGGGAGTTGCCCGCGGAGCGCCGTTCTCACTACTACATCGAGCTGAGTAACGCGCAGCACGAGCTGGGCCACCATGAAGAGGCCTATGTCTGCATCGAGATGGCGCGGGACGCGGCTCCTCAACACACGCGGGAACATCCTCAGGTCAAGGGCACGCTCGCTTCGCTGCTCCAGCACCGTCCTGGAAACAGCAGGGTGGTTGAGCTCGCAGCTTGGGCTGGAGCACGGGCGATCTGACGGGCTCTAGCCAGCGAGCAGCGCAGGAAGCTCGCCGAGTGAGTCGATGACCCAATCGGCATCCCGTTCCACCAACGGATCGTTGGCCCAGAGGTATCCCCAAGGACCGCGGCGGATCAGCGCCGTGCGCAGTCCCACCGCCTTCGCGGCCACGACGTCGTTGTCCCGATGATCTCCCACGTACACGATCTGCTCCGCGGGCGCAGCAGCAGCTTCAACAACGCGATCGAAGAAGGCGTTCGATGGCTTCGCAACGCCCCATTCCCCGGACGTCGAGACGAAGTCTGCCGGCAGGGCAAGAGCCCGCAGCAGCTCGCCTGCACGGGTGGTCTGGTTGCCGGCAACCCCAACCTTGAGTCCAAGGCCCCGCAGCGCGGCGAGGCTTGACCGGACATCAGGGTAGAGGTCCTGCTCGTCAATCTGTTCGCCCAGCCCGGCGTCTTCGCGCAACTGCCGTTCGTGCGCGACGTCGAAGCCTGGCCGGAAGTACTGGAAGGTCTCCGCGTTGTCTCTTCCAGAGACTGTAACCGCGCCAAGAACTGTCGAGAACGTGTGCCGCGGCACGCCGATCCAGTCGGCCCACGCACCCCACTCGCGCGAATCGTCCAACAGCGTTTCCCCGACGTCGAAGACGACAGCAGTGACCATGCACTTACTCATACGCCATCGGGATGAGCTGAGCGAGCGCTCCGCCCAGTTGGGCGTCTACGCGACCGCGCCTGTACGGGCAGCGAAGGCCTCCAAGCCTGGCAGAGCGCGCGCTGTCGGATGTCGCAGCAGGCTGATGGTGATCTGCTGGATCGGCTTGCGGTATCGGACTTCGTCAGGGGAAGCCTGTTCGGCAGCCAGCAGCGCGCGGAGGGATTGCTCGGGTTTGTTCCACTCGTGGAAGGCGTGGGCGATGTCGGACCAGTAGCGAGCACGTCGTTCGGCCACCGGGATAGCGGCCGGGTTGATCCGCCTTGCGGCTTCGATCGCGGCGCCGTAGTCGCCGAGGGCTCTGGCGACGCTGATCCGGTACAAGCCAACGCCGGTGGGACCGAAGGCGGTGAACCGGTGATTGCCGTCTGAGCCGAGCCTGGCGGCCGCCTCGACTGCTTCTGCTGTCAGGGTGAGGGCGGTGTCGCGGTCACCGTCGACGGCTGCGGTGTAGGCAGCGGTCGACAGCAGAGATCCGTACACCGACAGGTGCTCTGGGCCGCGGTGCAGATCAGGCTGCAAGCTCTCGATGGAGTCGGAGATCAGGCTCTGTGCGGCGTCGGCGTGCCCGGTACGACGTAGCACGATCGCCCACGCGCGATGTGCTGTGGCTTGGGTGAGGATGTCGTCCGTGTCGTGGGCCGTTTGCACCGCGCGGTCTGCTGTGATCAGTGCGGACTGCGTGCGGTTGAGTTTGACCATGAGCTCGGATGCGAGCGTGTACAGGTCGGCCATCAGGCTGTTGGCGTCGGCGGGATTCTCTGCTTCCGCGCGGGTGGCCATCGCGGTCGACAAGACGGCGGGCAGCCTGGAGGCGGATTCGGTGTAGTGGCCGAGCTGGAACACCGAGCGCACTTCGGCTACTTGGCGCCGCAGTTCGGTGACCTCTACCGGGATGGCGCCCGTTGAGGGTGGAGCGAGCAGGGCGCGCTCAAGCGCGTCCACCGGGTCGTTCTTGGCCCAGGACGGAACTCCGGCACCGAGTGCCGCGGTGCCGGCCAGACTGGTCAGTCCCGCGAGCAGCGTGCGACGACGCATGGGATCGGTCTCCTCGTCCGGCGCCAGGATGACGTTGACCCTAGCGACGGGACGCGGCGCGTGCACGGACCGTGATCGTGTGTCGGTGAGACCGAGCAGGTGCGGCGGGATCTTCAGCGCCTTGGCCAGGCACCGCAGGACCTGAACGTCACGCAGTGGCTGCTTGCCACGCTCCATCCGCGACAGCGTGGAAATGGAGTAGCCGCACTTCTCCGCGAGATCGGCCAGCGTGAGCGGGGTGGCGCGACGGACGGCACGCACTATCGCGCCGAGATCACCGGAATCGACAGCGACTCGGACCTCCTGGGAGTCCCAGATCGCGCGAGTCGGATCCATCGCCTGCACTCCTCACTCAGAGCAGGGTGTTTCAGCGTATCCAAACGATCACGGTGCGTGCCAGCTGATTTGCACACCCTGCAAACGGCGCACCGGGTCCAGCAACTTCGCTGGTCAGAGAGGTGGCGTAGGTCGTGTTCTGGGTGCTGCCGCGGCAGCCCACCGTCCTGCCGCAGGAGGAGGGACGACGATGAGCACCCCAATAACGTCGGAGCCGAACTTCTCTGCCGTTGGTCGGGAGATGACTGTTTGTGAGCTCGACCGCGCAGGCCTGTTGCACGCGGACAGCAACGTCGTGATCAGCCGATACGCGATGTTCATTCCGGTTGATGAGCTGGGCACGCCGCGTCCGGTCGTGATCCGCTCTGGTGCGGTGATCGAGCCGTTCGCCGTGGTTCACGGCGGCACGACCATCGGCGAGCAGGCTCGCGTTGAGGAGCACACCGTCATCGGAAAGCCCGAACTCGGCTACGCCGTCGGGAAGATCCGTCCTGGTGTCGGTGGCGGCACAGTGATCGGCGCAGGAGGGACTGTTCGCTCGGGCGCGGTTGTCTATGCCGAGGTCGGAATCGGCGTGAACACACTGGTCGGGCACCACACGCTGCTCCGCACAGCGGTGCAGGTCGGCACGGAGACGCAACTCGGTCACCACCTCACCGTGGAACGCGAGACCCGCATCGGCCGCGACGTGCGCTGCTCACCTGGCTCGCACATCACCAGTTCGACCGTGCTAGCTGATCGCGTGTTCCTGGGCGCCGGCGTCCGCACGATCAACGACAGGACGCTGACCTGGCGTGATCCGGACCGTGAGCCCACACTCGCTGCACCGAGGTTTGACACCGGGGCCAAGGTCGGCAGCGGCTGCGTCGTGCTGGCAGGTGTGGTGATCGGTGAGTGCGCACTGGTCGGGGCCGGCTCCTTGGTCACTCGCGATGTCCCACCGGGAGTGCTGGCCTATGGCCGTCCGGCCCGCGTGCAGGGAGAGGTCCGGTGAAACCGGCCATGCCTGACGGTGCACCCGCAGCGACCGAGGCGATCAAGACCTGGCTGCAGCCGCTGCAGCCTGTCCTCGACCCCGGCGGCAGGATCGACTGGACCCGGCTCACGAGTGTCGCGGAGATGTTGGACCGAGCCCTGAGGCGCTATCTGGTGGGTCCGGACCTCCCTGCGGGCACGGAGAGGAGCGGCCGTCTGCGGATGATTCGGCAGGACCTCGCCCGCCACGTCGACACGACCGGGGAACCGGACGTGTTTCAGGTGCTGACGCAGTTCATGTGCGGCTACTGCGATATCGACCTGCGTGACACCACTGGACTCGGCCACGGCAGGCTCATCGCCCGCCACGGCAGTCCGCAGACCAAGCGCCGGTGGATCCCGCGGCTGCTGGCGGGCGACCTGGCCGGGATCGCGGTCACCGAGCCCCATGGTGGATCCCGTCCGGCGGAAACCAGGACCTGCGCCGTCGCCGGATCGGACGGAACGTGGACGGTAACTGGCCGGAAGACCTGGATCAGCCGCCTGACCGAAGCCGCGGTGTTCGTGCTGTTCTTCCGAGCCCCGGATGGCCAGCTCGTTGCCGCCGCAGTCGACGCGAGCGAACCGGGCATGGTCCGTCAGCCGATTCCGCCGACCGGGCTGGCCGGCTGGACGTGGGGCGTCCTGGACCTCGACGCGGTGAAGGTGCAGCCAGAGGAGGTTCTGCACGGGCAAGGGATGGGGCTGCTGCGCGAACACTTCGCCGAGTATCGACCGCTGGTCACCGCCACCGCGCTCGGAGGCGCGGCCGCAGTCTTTGACACAGTGACCGCCCGGCTTTCCGAGCGGAAAACCACCGGCGACGTGCACCGACTGCGTGACTCAGCGCTGATCACTCTCGGCCGCACGCACGTCCAGCTCGCGACCGCGCTATTGGGCGCCGTCATGGCGTCCCAGCTGGCTGAAGGCGGGCACGCTGACGCGGAACTGTGGGGTGCGGCGACGAAAGCTCATGGCATCGACACCGCCAACTCCGCCACCGCGGAACTCGCGCTGTTGCTTGGCGCGTCCGGGTTCCGCGCCGACTGCCAGACCGCCAAAACCCGCCGGGACCTGAGTGGACTGCTCTTCGCCGACGGCATCCACGACAGCCTCTACCGGACAGCGGGCAAGCAACACACGGCCACTAAGGACACCGCTGGTGGCATCACCGCTGTTCCGGCGCCACGGGACCAACTGAACTCGGTCGCGCTGACCGGCTAACCAGGGTGGTACGGCAGGAAACCGGGCTACGCGACGCGCTGTCCCTGTTCGCACAACGCGGTGGCGCCTTGCTCGGCAGCCTGCACGGCGACTGCCAGACGGTCAGCCAGCAGCGGCTTCACCTTGCTCCGGGCTTCGTCCAAGCTTCGGAAGCTCGCGGAGAGGATCTCGCCATCCGTGAACACCATGCCGACCAGATCGGTCTCGTCGAGCACACCGCCGTCGAAGACGAACACGACACCCTCAGGACGGGAGTCTTGTGGCCGCACGTAGTCCACCACGAGCAGTCGACCTAGCGGCCGTTCCCACCCCAACTCCTCAGCGAGCTCACGAGTCGCTGTCGCCCACGGCGACTCGTCCGCTTCCACTGCGCCACCGGGAATCTCCCAGTTCGGCTTGTAAGACGGCTCGAGCAACAGCACCCTGCCCGCCCTGTCGCGAAACAGCACTCCGGCGGCCATGCGCTTGCGGGCCAAGCCAGCCACGTACTGCTCCACAGGCAGCACCTTGTCCGCAGACTCCGATGTGGTCACCCGCGGCACCCTAGCCAGCTCGCCCCCTGCGCATTGAATCGGGGCGATCACCCGATCGTGGAAGCTTCGTCCATCAGAGCGTCTTTGCAGGTAAAGGCCCACAGATGTGGGAACTCCGCCAGATCGATGCGAGATTCGCGAGCTGGTGCGAACCGGCGCAGGCGAGGTTGGCTGTTGCTGTCTGGCAGGACAGACCTTCAGCTACAGCAAGGAAAAGGCGCGCGCGATGCCGAAACGATTTTCCACTGTACGAGGCCGTGAGCTCGGCAATGGGCTTCGAACGGCCATCGCACGTACAGACTTCAGCTCCTCACTTGCGCTCGCCGAGCGGCTCGACTGGGACCCGGCCAAGCTTTCGGGGCTGCTCAACGGCAAGGGTGGCACCAGTGCTGTCGAGCTGGGCCTGTTGCTGGGCATCTGCGGGGTGGAGCCCGCTGAATGTGACCACCTCCTGTCACTGCTTCCGGTGGCGCACGTCAAGAGCTGGTTGCAAGTGCACGGAACTTGTCCGCCGGTTCACCACCGCACCCTCTTGGAGAACATCGCTGCGGCCAAGACGTTGGTCAGCTGGCGAGGGCTTGCGTTGCCGGAAATGCTGCAGACACCTGCGTATATGCGTGCGGCGATGTCAGCTTCGCCCAACATTCCAGCGGACGAAGTGGAAGCGCGTGTCGGGGCGCGGCTGAAGATGCAGGAACAGCTACGCCGCAGCCAACTGACCTGCACGTTCTACCTCCACGAACTAGCACTGTCCCTGCCTGTTGGTGGACCTGACGTGCGCCGGGAGCAACTTCACCACCTGTTGCGCAGGGCGGTCCGTTCGAACATCGTCATCCGGATCATGCCGACGAAGATCGGGGCGCACGTCGGCATGGACATGCCGTTCACCCGCTTGACCTTCGCGAAGTACGAACCCGTTGTGTGCGTGGAGTGCGAGAACTCCACTGCGTTCATCGAGGACGAGGCCTCGCTAGATGGCTACGCAACGACCGTACGTGCGCTGAGCGAGTCCAGTTTGGATTCGGAGGAGTCGAGGGTCCTGATCGCTCGCCTCGGGGAGGCGCCGTGGCCACTCGAAGAGGCAGTCTGACGTCAGTTCAGAAGGTTTCGACGAGCTTCCTCAGTGGTGCGGCGAGGTCCGGGTGGTCGCCCTTGTCGATTCGGTGCAGCAGCCGGGCAGCGACGTAGAGCAGGGCGAGCTGTCCAGCGTCGGTGTGGAGCACGTGGGCGAAGGTGCTCCACACTCGATCAGCGGTCTCTGGCACGAGAAGGCTGTAGCAGAACAGTGTGGCCGCGTCTGTCCCAACTGGACCGCGGCCCCATGACTCCCAATCCAGCAAGCTGAAGTCTGGTCCCATCAGGTTCGCCCAGTGCAGGTCGCCGTGCACGGTTTCCCATTGGCGGACGACGGGGTTCAGCGAGTTCCCGATGTGCTGCTGGATCCTGCCGGTGACCAGAGCCTGATCGGCATTGATGCGGTCGGTAGGTGTCGCCGCGACCACCTGGATCGTTCTGCCGAGCTGCGTCCACCACTCATCGGGAAGGTCGATGGCATGGCTCAACGTATCGGTGGGGGAGCAGGGTGAACCTGGAGCCAAGGTCATCAACTCGGCACGCTGCTGCCGCCACTCCTCCCACTCGTAGACGTCGAGAACCCGCGGCTTGGACAGCGTGGCGAACACGTTGGCGGCGAAGTTGCCGGTCCAGAAGTCGCCGCCGGTCCACTGCTTGTCCTCGGACGCCACTCGAAGCCAGAGCTGCCGGTCAGCTGCTTGCACGCGTGCGCTGATCGACCTATCGGACCAGCCGAACCGAGCTTGTCCTACAACGGTGAGCCCGAAGTGGTCTGCTGCGTGGCTGAGGTTTTCGTGCATCCACTGCCGGAACTGCGCGTCGGCCTCGCTGAGGTCGATGTTCCGTGCTCGCAAGCTGCCGTCGAGCGCCGGCGGATGGTCAAGCTGTTTGGACACGGGATCCTCTCGCCTTGGTTGCGACTTCCTTCGTATCGCTTGGAAAGGCTCCAAGGGAGGGCTCGCAAGGTGGATTCCCCCAACGGGGTCTGCGTCGCGCGACTGGACGGGGAACCCGTTGAGGAGTCACCAACCACTAAACGTCACCCACAGTGCGTGCCGGCGCCAAGCGAACCGCCGTTCAAACCTGTATCTACAGTTGCTTCAGTGTTGACTAAATTCAATCCCGACTGGGTGTTGGCTCGTACGGCACCGTTACGGCACATGTCATCGCAGAGAGCTGAGTCACCGTGGCTAGTTGCGGTCTCCCTATAGCAAGGCGAAGCGGGGTACGACTTTTGCTCACTGGAAGAGTTGGGTTCTGAACCTTGCTCATTTTCCGGCGATTGGAACTGGTCGCGGAGCGGGTGGGTTCGAGTCATGTGCACGCTAATGCTCGGAATGGTTGACGCTTCGGTACTTCGGAATATCCTCGGGAATGAAGTGTCAATGAACCCCGCTGGGTGTGCGGCTTGGCTGGGTGAAGGAAATTCCGTTGGATGGAAGAAGGCGTGCCGGCTATAGGTGATGAGGCTGTTTCGGGCCCTGTGACCTGCAGTATCCCGTTGATGGTTGTGCGACCACGGTCCGCGCTGCCGATCTGCTGGGCGTCGTAGCTCGGGCGTTATTCGATTCAGGGTCGCGATGTCCAATGGAACCTGCGTGAAGGGGGGAATGGTGGTTGTTGTCGGTCGAGAGTTGTCGGCGTGTAACGCTTTGGGCGGCTCTGCGAGCACGCTACGTAATCCAGCGTCTGGTTGCGTCGGTGCCGAGTCATGGGCCGGTGCGGCACGGCAGAATCCACTGTCGGGTTTCGCGGGGTCGAAATCGTTCGCGGCAGGATCGTTTCGCCCACAGCGGTGTGCTCCGCCAGCAGGTACCGAAACCAACCCGGCCGCCAGCGGATCCTCGACACCGGCGAGTTCCATTGCGCCCCCAAGGAAATCGCCGATGCCACTCGTCGGGACGGCCTGCACGCCGAGCGAACCCGAGGGCGTCCAGGTCCTCGAGAGCGAGCTCGCGCTGGTCGCCCGGCGAGCGTGGCGGGGACTGCAGGCCGCCGATGTCGACGCGGCAGTCGATGCGGGCATGCTCGCGGCCGCCATCAAAGCCGCAGACGGCGTTCGTCGCCCTGCATTCGGCGAAGCGGCACACGCCGCGGCAGCCGATGTGGCAGCCGCTGCCGCCGTGATCCAACGTCAGGGCTTGCCGCCAGGTGCGGCTGCCCCGGTTGACTGGAACGGGTTTGGCTTGGTGATTCCGGTGTTGGCCGGATCGCCAGGCGCCGGCGCGTCGGTGTTCACCGCCTTGATGGCCGATGCGCTGCAGCTCGCACATCGGAACGTGCTTCTGATCGATCCGGCTGACCCGCCGCGGTCGGGATTGGCGATCGCCGCGCGCTCGGACGGCCCGTGGTTGACCAAGCCGCACCCACAAGTCCACATTCGCTTCTCGTGGCGCGCGCATGCGCTGGTGGCACGCCTGGAAACGGCTCTGCCGGTCATTGCTCCGGGCATGGTGCCGCCACCGCGGTTCTGGCTTCCGCAGGGCCCGCGCCCGGAGATCACCGTCGTCGACCTCGGTCACGATCCTTGGCGGGTGGCGGCGCACCCGCTGCTCGGCGCTGGGGCGTGGTTGCGTCGAGGCACTCCCGCGCCGTTGCCGGTGCTGGTGGTGCGACCGAGTCGTCCTTCGCTGTTGCACGCCGAGCAGGTGCTTGCTCGCCTCGAGCGTTGGGTGGTCACCGGCGTGGTCAGCCCGCCTGTCCAGCTGGTCGTGATGGGCGCCAAACGCTGGCCCGCGGGTGTCGCTGGAGCTGCGGGGCGTCGGGTGTGTGCGTTGCTCGAAAGCGCGGTGTTCGTGTCGCATGACCCCGAACTCGCCGCGTCGGGTGTTACCGGGGCGGTCACACCTCTTCGGTTGCGGCAGGCGATCACGCCGTTGCTCAGCCGATGGGGACTTCTCCCGCACGTCGTTCGCGGGTGGCATGGCACGAAGGGACGGCCATGATCACGTACATCACGGCGGTGTTGGCCGACATCCCGAACCCGACACCGGTCGCCCCGCCTGGCAGCGAGGTGATCGTCGAGGTTGTCGGCAATGCGAAGTGGGGCGCCGGCATGGCTCTGGTGCTGGGGTTCTTCGCCGGCCTGATCGTGTGGGCGGGCGGTCGCTGGGTGGATCACCACCGAGCTGGCCGGATCGGCCTGGTGATGATGTTGTGCGCCATCGCCGGTGGGCTGCTCTACGGGATCGGTTGGCAGATCATCGACCACTTCGCGAGCGTCAAGTGATGGCCGCGAAGCCGCCGGGCACAGGCCGCCGCGCACGAGCTGGGCTCAGGTTGGGCAGCATCGCCATTGTCGCAGTCGTGCTGCTGGGTGCCGTTGCGGCGGTCGTGGTCGCGCACCACGCCACGGACCCGCACAGCGCATCTACGAGCTCTCCGACATCGACTTCGGAGACCGTGACGAGAAATGGCACTGCGGCCCAGGACGAGAACGTGCTGGCGGCAGCACCCATGTTGCAGCTGCCTGCCCAGGCGGCGCAGCCGCAGGCCATGACGACAGGTTCTGCCGGACCCGCTATTGCTGTCGCAGCGCCGACGATCACCAACGGCCGTTGGATACCCGGCGGCTTTCCCGAGACGCCGGAAGGTGCGCTCGGACAGCTGAAGGCGCTCAACGAGACAGCGCTGGCCTCCGCCGACCCGCAGGTTTACGCCCTTGGTTATCGCGAGCTCTCCGAACCCGGTGCGCCGGACCCCGGCTCGACAGGGCTGACGTCATTGCTGCGTTCCATGCGGGCGCGTGCGCAACTGCCCGCGGCAGGCTCGGTCACTGGTCTGACCGCGAGCTACCTCGTCACCCATGGCCAGGTGAAAGGCGCGGTCACGGCCAGCCACTACGTGGTGGTGTGCGTGCTGGGGCAATTCTCGGTCGGGTTCAACGGCGAAGCCGTGGCGGCGGGAGTCGGCGACTGCCAGGCAATGCGCTGGTCCGGCACCGGGTGGCGCATCGCTGCCGGCGCGCTGGCAGCGGCGGCTCCCTGCGTGGCCCGGTAGCGCGGACATGGTGAAGGCCGGCTATCGGGAGCTGAGTTAGAGATGTGGCCCTTCGACGACATCGGCAACGCGCTCGGCGGACCGGTCCGGGACATGATCGTCACCGGGTTCGAGGCCGCGATGCTGGCTCTGTGGCGGGCATCCTTGTTCGTCCTGCAGGCGGCGTTCGGCCTGGCGGACAAGTTCTCGGTGTTCACGGTGGACACGCGTAGCGGACCGGTTTCGATCTTGTGGCCGATGATGCTGTGGATCAGCGGTGTCCTCGCGCTCGGTTTGTTCTTCTGGCAACTGACCGCCACGACGTTGCGGGGCGGCCGGGGTTTTCTACGGCTGGTGGGAGGACCCGTGCAGTACGGCGTTGCGCTCGCCTTGACCGTTGGAATCGTCGCGGCGTTCTTGGCCGGGGTCGACGGGCTCACCTCCGGGATCCTGAAGTACGGACTGCGGGCGGAGAACTTCACCGACGCACTCAACGCGACCGGGTTCCTCGACGCGGCCGGCGACGGAGTGAACGCCACCGTGCTCGGCATCGCAGCTTTGATCGGAGTGATCCCGGCCGGAATCGGCTACGTGCTGGAGATGCTGTTCCGCGAAGCGGCTGTTTACGTCATGGTCGCGACCGTGCCGGTCTCGGCGGCTGGGCTGCTGTCCGGCATCACCGCCTCGTGGTTCTGGCGGACGTGCCGGTGGCTGATGGTGTGCGTCGCGATGAAGGCCGTGCTGGCGATGACCCTGGTGCTGGGAATCGCGATCTCCGGTGGATCGCAGGGGCTGTCCGGACTGCTCGCGGGCGTTGGAGTGCTGATCATCTCGTTGTGCTGCCCGTTCGTCCTGTTCCGGCTATTCGCCTTCGTGGACCCCAACAGCGATGCCGGTGCTGCGTTCCGTGATGCCCTGTCCGGAGCAGGTGTCGACTCCTACGGCGAGAACAATCCGGCAGCTCTGGCAGCGTCCGGTGCACGCGGCGGAGGGGGCGGTGGCGGTTCCCAGGAAGACGCGAACACCGGCCGGTTCGACGAAGCCGCCGCTGAGTACGCCGAGCAGGAGATGGACGAGACTGGCGTCGGACAGTCGTCAAGCAGCCACTCTGCCTCGCAGAACTCTAACCAGGACAACAAGAGCGCCACGTCCGGTGACGACTCGAGCGGCGCCGGATCGGACGAGCCGAATCCCGACGATGACGACCACGAGTCCGTGCCACCTGCCGCCAATACCGGATCGGTCGTCTCGTCGAGCCCCAACACCGGCCCTTCGGGTCACTACGGAGCCGAAGGCGAAGGCGGCGGCGAAGCTGCTGCAGGAGCTGAGGAAGCGGCGGTGATCGTATGACCACGCCCCGAATCTACAGAGGACTCGACCGTCGCGAGCACGCCGGTTGGATCATGGGCCTGACCCCACTGCAGGCACTTGTCTGCATCGCGCTGGGGGCGCCGGTGTTGTGGGCGATCAGCGCTGGTCGGTTTGCAGACGCGGGGATTCTCTTGTTGGTCTGCGGAACGATCGCCGCGCTCGTGGTGGTTCCGGTGCGCGGCCGTCCCGCGATGCGTTGGCTGGCGCACCTTGTGCTCTTCGAGGTCGGCATCATCACCGGCTGGTCGCGCTGGCAGTCGAAGGCCGCCGCCGGTATGCCAGTCGACCCGAATGAGCCTGACCTGCCAGGTGCGCTTCAGCGCGTGAGCTTTCCGGACGGCCCGCAGTTTCGGGACGTCGGTCGTGTCTGTTTGATACACGACACTGTTGAGGGCCGGTGGGGTGCGGCCGCCAGGCTGACCCACTCCGGTGTCGGAATGTTGTCCGATGAGCAGTGTGAGCGGCTGGCAAATCGGCTTGGCACCCTGCTGCTGTCGCTGGGCCACCGCGATGTCGTAGATCGGTTGAGCCTGCTGGTCCGCACCGTGCCGGACGACGGAACTGAGTACGAGGTGTGGCGCGGCGATCATGAGATCCGCGACGCGCCTGCGTTGGCCCGTCAGGCCAACGCCGAGTTGGACCACATCATCGGCAACGTCTCGGTCAGGCACGAGCTGTTCGTCGTGGTGTCCGGCTCGGAGGACAAGCTCCGCAAGCCGGCCGCTGCTGCCGGCGGCGGTGTCGCCGGTCGCGCGCAGGCGCTCTATCGGGTACTGGACGGTCTGGAGGACCCGCTCAAGGCGCTCGGAGCTCGCACTGTCCAATGGCTGGACGGGCCGGGCATGGCCGAAGCCCTTCGTACCGGGTTCAACCCAGCCGCACGGGCGTTGCTGGCCGCGGCAAACGAACGTGGCACCCGCGGTCGGGGGTTGGAGAAGGCGGCGGCCGGGCCGACCGCCACACCTGTTCCATCCGCACGTTCCTACACCCACGACGGCTTCACCACCGTCGCCTACACCGCGTTGATGCCTGAAGCGGGCACCGTGTTCGGCAGCCTCGGTCCGTTGCTCGCTGTTCGTACGGCAGGGGAGCGGCGAACCTTGGCCATTCACTATGAGGTTCTTGATGCGCGCCGTGCGCAGCGGGCCGTTCGCGGCAACAGGTTTCGCACGAACGTGATGACAGATATCAAGCGGCGCAAGGGTTTCAACGCCTCCGCCATGGAGGAGCGCGATGCTCGCGGTGCCCTCGTGCAGGAGCGTGCTGTCGCTGCTGGTCACTCGGTTGTGCGGTTTGCCCTGGCGGCGTCAGTCACCGTGCCGAGCAGCTGGAACGTCGAGGACCACGCTGCGCGGTTGGAGAACGACGCGAGCGGTCGATTCCGGTTGCTCAGGTTGGAACTGGCGCAGGACTCCGCATTCGTCGCCGCCGTGCTCCCGGTCGGGATCGGGTTGCCGCGGCAGCGAGGAGGTCTGTTGTGAGCCGTAGACGTGCTGGTGAGCGCAGCGTGGCTCAGCTGCTCGGTACTTTCGGTGCGCTGCCGGATACGACACGTGCGCCACAGCAGCCGAGGACAGCCCGAGATCGGGTGAACCGGCCGATCGCACCGCGGCGAGGTCGGGCGCGCCCAGGTGAAGGTTGGTCGCCTGTCGAGGCGCCACTTGCGGTCTACCAGGCTGCCACCAGCGAAATCGGTGGCTTGTTCCCTCTGTTGGCCGCCGCGGGTGTGCCTGCGGTGGGGGCGCGGATGGGATACGACACGTTGTCGGGCGGTGCGTTCTACGTCCACCCCGTCGAATGGGTCCTACGTGGACTGTCGACCAACCCGAACCTCATCGTGTTCGGTGAACCCGGTCGCGGTAAGTCGAGCACGATCGCGGCGTTCCTGCTGCGGATGATGATGTTCGGGTTCCGCAGCTTGATCGCCGGAGACGTCAAGGGGGAGTACAGCCCGCTGGTCCGTGCAATGGGCAACACGCCGATCGCGCTCGGTCGAGGGAGCCCTGCTCGACTCAACGCGCTGGACCTTGGGCCATTGCGCAGCCGTTGGAACAGTTGGTCGGTTTCCCGTCAACGCGAAGAACTAGCCGGTGTTCTCGGCCGCTGGGTCAAGCTGTTAGTGGCGCTGGCCGATGCGCAGGGCTACGAGCCCACCGTGACCGACGAGGCTGTGCTTTCAGCGGTCCTGCGGGGACTGGTGGGTATCGGGGACGGCTACACCGAGCTGCGGCCGATCACCATCCCCGACGTGCAGCGGGTGCTGGCAGACCCGGACAACGTGCTGTGTGAGACCACCCGGTTCGCTGACCGCCGTCAGTTCCTCGACGCGCTCCGGCCGATGACTGACGCGCTGGGCAATCTCATCTCCGGCCCGCTGGCCGGCCTGTTCGATGAGGAAACCAACATCCGGCTCGACTGGGACGCGCCAGTGCAGTCGATGGACCTGTCGTTGTTGCGCTCCCGTGGCGACCAAGCGATCGCAGTCGCTCTGACCTGCCTCGGGTCGTGGTCGAGCATGGCGACGGATCTGCAGGCCGACGGCGACATCCGCATCGTGGTGCGCGACGAGATGTGGAGGCAGATGCGGCTCGGGCTGCGCGCCGTGCAGGCCGCCGACTCAGAACTGCGGCTGTCCCGTATCGAGAAGAGCATCCAGGTCCTGATCGCACACAAGCCGAGTGACCTTATGTCGGTCGGCGCGGCAGGCTCGCAGGAAGTTGCCATAGCCCGAGACCTTCTCGCCCTGTGCTCGAGTCGAGTGCTGCTAGGTCAGTCCACACGAGTCGCCGATGAGCTCGCCGAAGCCTTGGGGCTGTCGGAACGCGAGCAAGAGGTCATCACGGGTTGGGCGATGGATCGCCAGGGCCGCGCGCTGTGGAAGGTGGAGAACGCGCCCGGTTACAAGGTCCAGACCGTGTTGTCGGGCGCGGAGCGGCGGGTCTTCGACACAAACGCACAGCTGCGTCAGGCCGGGTAGGACACCGTGGCAGCGCCCCGAGCGTTCTCAGCACCGGTGCTCGGTGGGGTGGTTGCCGCCGTCTATGTAGCAGTCGTGATCCCGGCGCTCCTTGTGGGCGCCGTCCTGCTCTCGATGACCAGCGTGTTCGCTGCGGCCGCCTCGTGCTCACCATCCGGCCTGTCCGCCGGGTACGGGCCTGGCGGCGTAACCCAGCAGGTCGGTGACCACCCGTTCACCGCGGAGCAGTTGACCAACGCGCAGATCATCGTGGCCGTCGCCGTCGGCCGAAAGCTGCCCGAGCGGGCGGCCGTGCTGGCCTTGGCCACCTCTATGGTCGAGTCCGAACTGCGCAACGTCGCTTACGGCGACCGCGACAGCCTCGGATTGTTCCAACAGCGCCCCAGCATGGGCTGGGGCAGCCCGGCGCAGCTGCTCGACCCGGTTTACGCGGCCGGCAAGTTCTACGACGCGTTGCTCGCGGTGCCAGGCTGGCACACCAAACCACCCGGTGAGGCTGAGCAGGCCGTGCAGCGCTCCGAATTCCCAGAGCGATACGGACCTCGCGAACCGGCGGCTGCCGCGCTCACCGCGAAGTACTGGAGAGGTCCGAACAACCCCGTGCCCTCGTCGGGCGCTGATGTTGTGCTGCCTGTCGACCTCGCTTTCGGCGGTTGCCCGGACAAGGGCGCTGGCGAACTCGGCGAGGTCGATCCCAAGAAGCTCCCGGCTGACTTCGCTCTACCGACTCAGCCGCAGCAACGAGCCGCCGTGACCTACGTGCTGGCCAAGCTTGGCCGCCCATACGTATGGGGCGCCACCGGTCCAGACTCCTTCGACTGCTCGGGGCTGATGATGGCGGCCTGGGCGCATGCCGGTGTCAAGATCTCCCGAACGACCTACACCCAGATGTACGACGGTGTCGCAGTTGGCTCTCTTGCCAAAGTGCAGCCCGGCGACATGTTGTTCATCCCCGGCTCTGACGGCACCGCGGCGCGCCCCGGACATGTCGGCATGTACATCGGCCACGGGTACGTGGTCGATGCTTACGACACCGACCACGGCGTCATCCTGACCAACCTCAAGTCCTGGGAATCCAAGGTCGTTGCCATCCGCAGGGTCGTCGGCGGGCAAGTCGGCGAGGACCCGCGATCATGAGGACCGCTGTGTCGCCCACCGGTGACCGTGACCTGGCATTGATTGGCCTGATCGTCGCCGTGCTCAGCGCAATTGCTGCTGTCGCCACCACCTTGATGCTCGGCGTCGCGCTGAGCACCGTGTTGCTCGATGGGCCTTGGGAGCTACCCGGCTTCGACACCTGGTTCACCGGGGCGCTCGGCGTTGTCGCGCAGCCGGGACAGCCTGCGAGCGGCCTGGGCGAGCCGTGGGCCAGCACCCTTTCTTCGCACACCGGTTTGTACTGGACCGTCACGAGCATGCTGCTGGTCGTCCTCAGCGGACTGATGCTGGCCGCGGTGTTGCCCGCCTGGCGGCGGTTCGGCCCCGCTGCAGCAGGGCACGCGAAACGCGAGGATGTCAGGGAAGAACTGTCGTTGGCTGCAGGCCGTCGCACCGCTGCATGGACCCGGCCGAGCCTCTCTCGTGCGCAGGTACGGCAGGCACCGCTGGAGGAAGTAGCGGTGCCGTTGCATCTCACGCAGTGGCGTGAGCCGATGTGCACACCGCTCGAGAATCCCACCGGCACTCTTGCCCCGACCCAGTCCGGCAAGAGCCGTCAGGACCTTGTGCACAAGGTGATCGCGGCGCCCGGTGCGTTGCTGTGCTCGACTACGAAGCCCGATTTGTTGGAGTTCACCGCTCTGCTCCGCGTCGGCCGCCGTCCCGCTGCGCCGGTGAAGTTGATCGACCTGACCGGCACGGTGGCGTGGCCGGCTCGAGTGCACTGGTGGCCAATGCAAGGATGCGACGACACCACTGTGGCGTACCGCCGTTCGCACACGATGGTCGAGGCTGCCTCTGTCGGCCTGACCGGAGTGGGTGGCAACGACAAGGTCTTCCGCGACCGAGCGAAAGTGGTGCTGCAGGCCTACTTCCTCGCCGCTGCGACGCACGGCCGCGGCGTTGACGACTTGGTGCGGTGGGCGATCAGCAAGCCTGTTGACCAGGAACCGGTCCGGCTGCTTCAGCAGGCTGGCCTGCACGAGTACGCCCGGAACCTGCGTTCGGAGATCGGCTTGGTCGCCGAGACATCCGATGCGGTGTGGCTGAGCGTGCGGCGGGTGATCGAGCCGTTCATGGACCCGCAGATCCGAGAGCTGTGCACTCCTGCTCCTGGCCAGGACTTCGATGTGCGGGAGTTCCTGGCGCAGCAAGGCTCGTTGTACCTGATCGCCGGCCAGCACCAGTCCGCGCAGGCCGCGCCGATTCTCACTGCGCTGGTCGAGCATTGGCTGACGACGGCACAGGAAATGGCGCTGCACTCTCCGAACCGCCGCCTCGACCCACCAGCCTCCGCGATCCTCGACGAGATCACGAACGCGACTCCCGTACCGCAGATCCCGGATATCATCTCCGACTCCGCCGGCCGTGGCGTGCTCATCCACTGGGGCGCTCAAACCGTGGCAGCACTGGAAGATGCGTTCGGTACCCAGCGAACCCGTCAGCTGTTGGACAACACCACGACCTTGTCGGTCTGGGGCGGGATCAAGGACCGGACCACCTTGGAGTGGGTTTCCTTGCTGACGGGGCATCACGATCGTCGTCGGTACCAGCAGCAAAGCGACGGCCTTCTTGGCCATGCCCGCACCTCGGTCGGGCTGGAGACGGTGCCCACCTACCGACCAGGCGACGTTCGTCGCGTGCGCCGCGGTCGCGTCCTGGTGATCCACCGGCACCTTGCCCCGATCCTGGCCCGTACCGTCGATGTGCGGAAACGACCCGATTGGAAGATGATCTGCAGCCACGTTCAGGCTGTGCGCGACGGGCAGGTCGAGCTCGGTTCGGACGGGCTCGCTGTCGGAGCAGGGCCGAGGACCGGCCAGTTCGGCGGATTCGCGGCATGAGCGGCGAGGCAGAGCGGTCGGGTGCCGATGTGGGAGACCGGGATGCTCAGATCTCGGCGCTGACTGATCTCGTCGAGGCGCTGACGCGGAAGCTGCGGCGCCTCGAAGACAGGGTCAACCAGTTGGTTGCGCGACCCGGACCGGAGTCCAGTGCGGACGAGGATGCTGCGGCCGAGCCAGCCCCGTGGGTGTGGTTCAGCCCGCCTGCAGCTGCCGAGAGCGACCCTGCTGGAGACGGAGATCCGCGGAACACCGTCGACAACTTCGTGGCTTGGTACAACGTCACGTTCGTTGGCGTTGACGGGAGTCGTGCTCGGCCGATTCCTCAGTGCTGGAGCCAGCATCCCGGACTGGCGATGGAGGTGGCGACGCTTGCTTACAGCTGGCGTGCGGCCAACGTCGGCCCGAATGCCACCGAACGCGATGCGCAGCACTGGCTGCACCAGTGGCGCCCCGGCTTCGCTGACCGACTCGCCCGTGAGTGGGGGAGTCCGGACTGCCTTGATGGGGACCACCGCGACGACGGACGTGCCCGCGCCGATCGGCACGAGATCGCCGAGCAGCACGCTTGAGAGCTGCTTCGGGTCCTGACGCCGCGGAGCGTGAACCACTTGGCTGTGCCAGCGAGTTTCGGCACCGCTTCTCTGCAGATTGCAGCACTGAGGCCGTCATCACGAGCTTGATCAACTTCGTAGAATTCTGACGCCACAACATCTTCGTGACCGAAGTTTGGCGTCGCTCGCCAACCGTTGACCGCGTCACTCCGCCCCTCGATCCGCATTCAGGATGTCCACTACGTCGTCGACGTACACCAGAGCGAGTGCGGCGTGCTCTGCAAGAACGCGAGCCGTCTTGCGAGCCAGAGGCAACACGGAGCGCTGTCCATCCGTCTCGATGTCCGCTTCGACAGCCACGGACAGACTGACAGTGCCACCCGCCGCCAGGTGGCGGACGAGTTCATCGTGGAGCCGCTGACTCGTTCGCTGCGTCGGCCCAGGATTGCGGTAGTTGCCGACGCGGCGCCGAAGGTTGTTGGTCTCACCGACATAGATCCGAGGCCTCCCCGCCGAGTTCGCGAAGGTCAAACGATAGATCGCGGCGACACGAGGCAAGCGCGGGAACACCAGCTTTTCGTCGGACAGTCCAACCTCGCCGCCGACACGCCATACACAACGCACGCGCACGTCCAGAGCGGGAGCGTCGTCGTCGATGGGCAGCTCAATCGCTGTAACGTCCGGCTGGCTCTCACCTGCTGCTGCCATCGGAGCGTCATGTCGAACGAACCGCACGTGACGGCGTTCCAGGGAGACGAGGTCGACCCGCCAACCGGCGTGGTGCCACGCCGCCTGCTGGGATCGCACACCGTTGGCCCACCACGCCCGGTGGTCGTATGCCGAGGCCGGCAGACCACCGACAAGGTCAGCAATCTCGGCAAACGACAGCTCAACACCCCGCAGACCGTCGCTTGCCGCGGCAGCAAGGCGTCCCGTCAGGGGTGCATACTTGCCCGCCAATCGTGCTCCCATCACAGCGATCACAGCCTGGATGGTTGGCAGTGTCCCCGGCAGGACCGAGAAATGTGCGCAGGCACGCCATCACCTGGGGGCTGGGGGCCACCTGGACCTGAGCCATCGACGACGGCCGAGCGGTAGGGACCGAGGAGGCTAATCGAGTGGTGTCAACATTCGCGGACACGCCGCAGTCAGTGATCATGGCAACGACATGCTTGGCGGAGAAGTGCTTTCCGACTTCGTCGACGGAACCAACCAGTTCAGTGATCTCGCTCGTCCCGCTGCCGGCGAATGGTTTCGCCGGCAGCGCGGGCTGCGTCGTGCAAGACGTCTCGAGTTGGTGTGTCGACGGCCAGATGATCGGCGATCGTGTCGGTGACCCGACCAAGGGTGTCTTCCAAGGCGCTGTTCGCGAGGTGGTCGGCGACGCCGATGCAGACTCTGACCAGCCATGCGACGAGTAGGTCCGGTTCGTGTGCATGAACGTTCTCGAGGATGGGCAGGCAGTCGGCGAGTGCGCTGTTGTAGTCGGACCAGAAGCCACCGCGCTGCACATAAGTAGCCGCCGCACCGAGAGACCAGTTCTCGTCGCGAGCAAGGCCAAGGAGCTCCTCGGCGGTCAGGGTCAGATCGACGACGTGGGCGCGGGCCAACGTCTGCACGTCGACGCGCAGCGAGTCCTCGGCCAGGTTCGCCTCGATCAGCACGTGCAGCAGGGCGAGGGTGCTGAACGCGGGTATTTCACGCTCTACAGCCAGTTCGCGAACAACGACATCATCGCTCCACAACGGTTTGCCCGTCTGAGCAGCCGTTTCGAGCGAGCTGACCCAAACTTCTCGATCGCCGAAACCACCCCGGTCGGGGAAGACCTCGCGAGCAGGAGTGTCTACAGCGACAAGATCACGAGCTGCACGGTCGACATCGGCAATCCGAGCGATGAACTCGCTGGCTTGCTGCCCGGAATGCTCGGTTACCGTCAAAGCGCTCTGGTCGGGATCGAATCCTATCCAGCTCACGCTGTCGGGATCGCGGCGAAGTTCGGCACCGGTTGCCTGGATGTCGTGTAGCACGTTGCGCGGCACGACGAGTTCGGCGAACGCAGCTCGCAGTGAGGGCCATCGGTCAGTGAGCAACGTGGCAGTGGTCAACGCGCTGGTCTCCACCACGACCGACTGGTTGAGGGAGTTCGTTGCGGCGGCGATTTCCCAATCGAAGCGGTCGGGATCCAGGGTCATCGCGACTATTGGACCGCAGGCGCGTTGGATCAGCGCTTGGGTATACAGCTGGCCGCGGGATGCGACCACCAATCCGAGGGGCAGCCGTGCCTGCCTAACGAGGTTCAGCAACAGCCGATCCTGCTCAGCACGCGGCGCCAATTGGGCCCGCATCATCTCGGCGAAGCTCAGTCCGTCGATGTTGATCGTCCGGATCGGACCGTCGGGATGACGGGTTGTGTAGTCGAGGAGGGCTTCCTGAAATCTCTGCTGGCCAGCTTCGTCAAGATCGGGCAAGATCGGGCGCCCGTCTGGGGCGTGCCGACCACCCGCGTGCATCAACGTGGCAAGGATCTGCGCACAGACCTCGGAATCGTCAGGCCAGCGGGTCAGGCTCTCCAGCGCCGTGGCGATGTCGGCTTCGGTGAAACCGAACTGCGCATGCAGGCCCATCCACGCACCCAGCGCGCCGCGATGGATGATGGGCGGATTGAGTTGCTGCAAGCGTGCCCATGCATCGTCGAGACGACCTTGGTTGATGGTTGCGCCGATCAGCACCCACTGAAGATCGGCCTCTTGTGGATGCTCGCCAAGCGCCGCTCGACTCTGCGTTTCGACGTTCATCCAGTCCCCGCGCATCGAGTAGAACCCGATCAACCCGCGACGCAGCGCCAGCCGTCGCTCAGCCGGGAGATCGGGGCGAGACAGGAGCTGGACAGCCGACTCCGCAGCGGCGTCAGGCTTGTGGCTTCGCAGCAGCAGGTTCAACCGCATCGCGTCCAGCGCGACGTCGCCGAAGCGAGCGATTCCCCGAGCACATTCCTGCAGCGCCTGATCGTATTGGCCGTCGTTCTCCAACACCTCGACCAATAGCTCCACCGCAGCGGCCGACGTAGCGACGTGACGGCGCAACTGCATGACTGCGGTTTGAACGTTGCCGCGGCCGGCTTCGCAGCGGGCGCCCAGGAGATCGGCTGTGACCGGATCGATGATTCCGGATTCGCGCGCCTGATCGAGTTCGGGAAACGGCCAGGCACCCAAGGTCGCCATCAGGTAGATGCCGCGCAAGCGCAAGTCGTGCTGCTCGATGGTCGGTAGTGCCTCTCGCCACAATTCGATCTGGTCGTCGCGTGGAAGATCAGGGTCGGCGGTCAGCGCGCGTAGACCTGCGGCGATCGGCTTTCCCTCAACTCGGTCAACGAACTCGGTCGCCTTGTCTCGTTGGCCCAGGGTGAGGGCCGCGATGGTGCCGAGGTAGGCGACATTTCCTTCGCTTGCTTCGTGTTCGCTCGCATGTCCCTGGGGCGAGGGCGTGGCTAGGTTGATCATGGTTGCGTATGCGCCGACAAGGTAGTGCTTGCGCAGCAGCACCGTGAGCGCCTGCTCGCTGGGGCCCGACCAGCGGCGTCGCTGTTGCCATGCGGTCGTGGCCAGCTCCTCGGCGCGGCGCAGATCCTCCGCCGGCACAGCGGCAGAGCCATCTGTCACGCGCCACAAAAGCGCCTCCGCCATCCGCAATTGCAGACCGCTGTTGTCCGGACCTGCGGCCAGTGCCTGCTCGGCGTAGGACACCACTCCGCTGATGTCACGGCGGTGTCCTGCATCCTCGCCGAGAATCTGCAGGCACATCTCTTCGCTGGCCAGGTCGTGTGGTGACGCAGCCCGGAGGGCTTCCGGAACCGGGATCTGGCTGGTTTCGCTCAAGCGCCTAACGTGCCAACGGACGGCATCGAGGAGCAGAGGTGATCCACCAGCGGTCTCAGCCTTCCTCAGCAGGTCAGCTGCCCTGGTCATGTCTCCGGTACCGGCGGTGAAAACCGCGGCGAGGGCGTATAGCCGCCCTGCGATTGCTTCGACCTGCCCGGCGGCCAGTGTGAACGCCTGAGCTGCCAGGTCGGGGTGGCCGTGTTCCACCGAGTACGCGCCCAGGATCGCTTCGAACTGCCCACCGCCACGCACCAACCAGCTTGGCTGGCTGGCCAGGATTGTCTCGACCGCCAATCGCGGTTCACAACGCCCGCGCGCCAACGCGACGGCGAGCCGCAGCGCTCCGCGCGCCTCGCTAGCCGCAACGCGACGAATGGCGTCCGCCACCGACGGCGGCAAGTGCGGCATCGTCTCGTCCAGCGGGTCTTCCGTCGCGCCAACTGCTGCAAAGGCAATGGCGGCGATAGCGTCTTTGGAGTCTGGGGTGATCGTCTGATCGCGTGGGATGACGATCGTCCAGTCGTTCGGCGTGTAGTTGATTCGTTCCGCAGTGACGTGCTGCCAGTACAAGGTTTCTGTGTCCGGATCACAGAAGATGATCAGGACGGGGAGGGTATGTCCCAACCAGTAGCGCAGGTGACGTTCGTTCCCCTTCGCGCGATACCGCCACCCCTCGGAAGTCGGCTCGAAGTAGGATCGCCCGGTCTTGATCTGCAGGGCCACAGGGCGCCCCGACGGCACGCCGTCCGTCTTGGGTTCCACGTGTGCGTCGATGCCGTAGTCACGGATGGGCTGGTCGCGAAATACCCATCCCCACTTGGTGAAGGCAATAAGGGTAAGGCCAAGTCCAAGCTGTTCGGTGTCGGCGCTGTCCGTCATGCCAACCCACACTGGTGTCGATGACGCTTGGTGACGTTGCTGCTCACGGCTTCCGTCCAACACGTCGAGCCCGCGCTCGGTCGGCAGATGAGCTCCGGTTCAGCGCGCCGCGTGCTCCAGGCGCAGGCTGCTTGTCGCATTGCACTGCCGTCCAACTTCTGAGACTTCCAAGGCATCGGTCGTAGCAGGCTACGTGACCACTCCGGCGCTACTGGGTAACGCGCCCGGCATGCCGGGTCTGTTTCGGCCTTGGCGTCGTCCATGATTGTCGCGGGTGGTTCAGGTTCATGGGTGTGATGCGGTCGATGCAGGGCGCCGTGCAGGATGCGCAGCGCCCATGGGAGTTCACCCGTGTCGCCGAGCGTGGGGCCGTCATGGTCGTTAGCCTGGCTCAGCTGGGATGATCGAGTGTGTGGGGCGGGTATGAATGCTGCGCGGGATGCCGAGGTCGCATCGTCGTATGCCTCGGTGGGCGCGTTGTTCGGCGTTGACTTGATCAGTTACGAACTGTTGCCCGGGTTCACTGGCGACGGCGTGTACAAGGTCAGCGACGGCCACGCCGACTACGCGTTGAAGGAAGTGGTCGATGAACCAGGGCTAGCGTTTCAGCTGGCCTGGCTGCGCGACCTCGCCAGCAACCCTGACATTCGCACGCCAACTCCGCTGGGCCGCGCCGAGGGTGGCGTGGTGCCTGTGTCCCTGGGGGATCGGAAATGGATCCTGTCGAAGTGGGTTCCAGGCCGTATCAGTGCCTTGGAGACCGACCAGCTCATGGCGGCTTACGGGCGTGTTCTGTCGGCATTGCACCGTACTGAGCTATCGGACTCGACCACGCGCGTGACGACGGCGGCGCGCCGCTATGACTCCGTCTACTTCGACAAGGCTGCGGGCACACTGACTGAAGCGCTAGGAGATGCACTGGCGCGCGCGGACTTGGAGTTGTTGTGGCGGGCGATGTTGGTCAGTGAGGAAGTGCTCGAAAGCCTGGAGAAGATCCAAGGCGAGATCGGAGCGGTGCACGCCGGTATCCATGAAGACCACCTCATGGTCGACGAACAGGGCGGGTCGGTCGGGGTAGTGGACTTCGCGCGCTGCGGCCTTGGTGTCCGCGCGCTTGACGTGGCGATGGTCGCTCACTATCTGCCCGATGAACGGCACGACGAGCTCAGGTCGCAGTACGCCGCCCGGGGTGGCACGGCCGCAGGACTGGACGGATACGAATGGCCCAGCCTGCTCCTGCTCACCGCGGTCGACAACCTCGCGACGCTCAGTCTGTCGCGCCACACGCGCGAACAACTTCTTTCCGGCCTTCCTGACCTTCTGGACTGCGCGCGCAGCGCCCTGTCGTGACGAGAGTGCGTGGCTAGCCGAAACCGTTCGCCTTCGCGCCTTGTGCGCTCGTGGAACGCACTTGCGGACGCGCCCAGCTCGGAGACGGCGTGTGCAGGGGAGCAGCGCTCGCCTCAATAGTCCATCCCAGAGCTGAGATCGTGTCGCTCGTCGACCTCTTCTACATCGTCGTAGCGGTGTAGCTCCTCAGCGGTGTGCGCGGGATGTGCGTCATCTCGACTGGCCGCGAGCGCCTTGGCGTCCTCGCGGAGATCTTCAGCTCGCTCGATCACGTCGTCGCGCAGAGCCGCGATACGGCGTTCGTTCGACGAGAACTGATCTTCAGGTGTGGTCACGACTGGCCTCCACTGTTCGTTGAGTTTGTTCCAGGCTCGGCTACGGGAGTCGTCCCTGCGGGGCTGTGGCCCAAGCGGGACGTCTGGGTTGTTGGTCGTGATGCGGTATGCCTCGCGGTATGCCGCAGCGCTTGCGGCCAACTCGTCCCACCGGGATGCGGCGGTCGAGTCGATGGGACGCGGACCGAGACCGCTAGACCAACGCGGCTGCGACTCAGCGACGTCCTGGCGCAGCTGGGCTGCGCGCTCGGTGATCGCCCGTGCGAGCTGGTCGAGGTGCTTTGCCAGCTCGGGACGGTCGGTGAGCGCAGCTGGATCCGCGGCGTCGAGCCAGGGGAGTGGGCCGCGGGGCCGCTCCTGTTCGCCTGGCGCGACGGCACGTTGGATGCGCTGTTCGACCCGTCGGTAGAGCACGGCGGCCGGATCACGTGCGCCATCGAGGCCGGAGAGGCTGTCGCTGTCAGGGACTGCCTGCTCGATGGTCCAACCCCAGCTGTGCGCCAGGTGTAGGAGCCAGCGCAGCGCAGGTTCGGCGTCTTGCCCGAGCGCGGAGGGGGCGCGAGCGGCGAGGACGTGAGTGATCTGGGTTTCGAGGTGCTGTTCGTCGGCGGCTCGTGCACTCCGTTCGTAGCGGCGCACGAGGTCGTGCAGGTCCTCGAAGGGGTGTGAAGAGGCGATTTCGTCAGCGGCGATCGCGGCTAGCAGGTCGTCCGGGTCGATCGCGTCACGCAACCTGTCCAAGGTGCTGGTGCGGTTGGTCTTGGTGCTGTCGGGGTGTGAGGTGTCGCTTGTGGACGGCGGCGTCCACCGGACGATCAGGTCTTGCCACGCACGTGCGCGTGGACCGTCGCCTTCGGGCTCTGCGCCTAGTGGGCGAAGGGGTTCGTTGGTAGTGACGTTGTAGGTGTTCCGGTAGGCCGCGCCCAGCCCCGCCAGCTCGTCCCACAGTTCGGCAGCAGCGGGATCATGGTGGGGGCGCGGTCCCAATCCGGCGGCCCATGCCGGCTCGTCAGTGATGACCAGCGTTCGCAACTCCTCGACACGTGCGCCCATCACCTGGTTCAGGTCCCACAGATAGTCGAGCAGCTCTGGGGTTTCGCGGAGTTGCTGGTGGTTCGGATGTGCGAGCCATGGCAGCACAGAGCGCCATCCGCCGCCCTCACGGCGCTGTTCAAGGAGTGCGGCCTGCAGGGAATCGGCCGCGAACTGATGGTCGGGCAAGGGGTCAGCTGTTGGGCGTGCGGCAAGCCAACGGGCGGCTTCGGCCATGGCCGTGTCAGCGTCGAGGCCCTCGGAGGCTGCTGCGGCTGCAAGGTGCCACACCGGTTCCCATGTGGTGTCCTCGACTGCGGCGGTAGGCGCGTGCTGCTCGATGACGGCGCGCCAACGGTTCGTGGCGGCCAAGGTCGGCGCGGAGACGCGCGCGGGCGGGTCGCTGTCGAGCAGTCGTTGCTTTACACGCCACTGGAGCACAGCAGCTGGATCCTCGACGTCCTCGGTGTCGAGCGGGCCCGCCGAGAGAGCGGACGCGAGCAATGGTCCGGACTGCCAGCCGAGGGCTTCGGCTGTGCGGAGGGTTTGTCGCAGCGCCGGGATGGCCGGACGGTCGAACAGCTCGGGAACCTGGTCGGTGAGCACCGCCTCAACCTGTTCGTCGACGCCCAGCAGCGCGACGTAGTCGTGACGGCCGACCAACGTGCTCAACGACTCGGCCGCCGCTAGGGCGTTGCGCAGCTCTTCGTTGGCGGCAGTCTCGGCCGATGAACGGGTGAGGGCGGCCTCGAGCACGCCGCGTGCGGTCCGTTCGAGTGGCGTCTCCTGGTGCGAGTCGATGGTGTGCTGGTGGGTTTCGACGTAGATGCGGTTGTCGTTCACGGCGCGAGTGGCGAGGGTGTAGAGCTGTTCACGAGAGATGCCGTGGGTGGCGATCGCATGCGCGGAACCGCGGCTTGTCATTCCCTGGACGCGGTTGATCGTGGCCGCGTAGCCCAGCTCGACCTCCTCGGTGACGTAGCTGGAGGGCACCACCACGGTGCCGCGGCTGACCTGGTGCCGCAGTTTCAGCGCACCGTCGCGACGTACCTTGACGACGTCCCACGTGTCGCCGTTCTTGATGAAGTCCTTGCCGCCGAACAACGTCCGCAGCCGGTCGTTGCGACGGGTGACTACCCAGTCGCCAGCGCTGGCGTGGGTACCGTCGTGAAGTTGTGCAGCCCGACCCTTGCCGCTCACATCTCCGCGGAGCATGCGCAGCGCTCGGGCTTCAAGGTTGAGCGCGGTGACGTCGTCGTTGGTCGGGACGATCAGCAGAGACTGGTGGCCGGCGTCGAGGTCGTTGCGCCAGGCACGGTGGGCGGCGTCTCGGATCGTTTCGCGGCTGCCGTCAGAGATCCAGCCCTGGTCGAAGTAGTAGTCGAGGCCCGCGGGATCAGCGTCATGGAGTGCGAGCGATGCGGCCCGCTGGCCGGGATCGCGGAATCTCACGACCTCCTTGAGCCGCACGGCGCCGTGGACGTGTGCGAACCAGCGGACCGCGCCACCGGCTTCCACTGCTGCGAGCTGCTTGTCGTCGCCGACCAGCCTGACATCGGCTCCGCGGCGCAAAGCGAAGGCGACGACGTCATGCAATGTGTGCGTGCCCGCCATCGAGACCTCATCGATGATCAGCACGTCGCCGCGGCGGAACGGGAAGGCTTTCTCTGCAACGCCTATCTTCTGAGCGAAGGTGACCTGGTGCAGGGTGTGTGGGCGGGCGTCGATCGCGTCGGCGAGCACGTGCGCGGCCCGTGCGCTCGGCCCGAACGCGTACACCCGGCCACCTTCCGCGCGCACGGCGTTGGCGTAGACCCGCATCGCAGTGGTCTTGCCGGCTCCGGCTGGGGCGTACAGCAATTGCACTCGGCGTCCGGATTTCGCGAACGAGGTGACGGCGGCTCGCTGGCCGCGGTTGAGCGAACCTCCTCCGGAAATCGCGTTGGCAACAGTCTCTGGAAGAAGACGACGGCCGTCGGTGAGGGCACCCCAGGTGGCTAGGGCGGACTCCTCGCGCAAGGTTCGGCCGGTCGTGAACCGCTGGCTATTGTGCTCGACGAAGACCGACTCGCCGGAACGTCGCCGCAGAGCGTTCGGTTCGGCTACCAGCGAAGGTGCCTCCAGCGACACCAGGTCCGGCGATTGCAGCACCGTGCGCACGACATCGGCGATCAACTGGTCGCGGCCTCTGTCCGCGACACGCAGGTGCGCGGTCTGGCGATGTGCTTCGGCTTCGATGTTCCAGGTGTTGAAGTGACCACGCTGGTCGGAGACAACTGTGAGCGTTGCCTTGGCGAGCTCGTGCAGGTTGAAGTCCGCGATGTTGTCGGCGTGGCCGCCGAACACTCGTTGCCCCAGCGCATCGATCACCTGCTCGGGGACCATTTTCTCGGCCCGGAGACGCCAGCGGTGGAGGTGTTCGGCCAGTGACCGCGGCGCCTGCTTGCTGCTTCGGGTGCCGTACTGGGCACGCTTGGAGATCTCGAGAACCTCTTTGGGAGAAGGCTCTCGGCCGTGCTGCCGACGGAATTCGACGATTCGACGGGCGCGGTCCTGCTCGACCTGGGCCGCGCGCTGCGAGAAACCGGTCAACAGGGCGGCGGGCACTCCGTCCAGCTCCCACGTCGGCCGCTTCGCGTCGATGCCACCAGAGGGGCGTTCGGTCCACGAGGCACCGTGTTCGCGGCAGAGGTCGCGAACACGGCTGTTGTAGTACTCCGACAACGTGACCGCAGCGGCGAGGACGGTGCGTCCGTCCAATGAGGTCCAGCGTCCATCCGGGCCCTGCACCTTCGTGCTGATGAGCACATGGGTGTGCAGATGCGGGTCGGCCGCGCGTGAGTCCCAGTGCTCGAAGATTGCTGCGGTGATCCCCTTCACGTCGTGCTGCGTGTAGCCACCAGCACCCTTGCGGGTGTACGCGACGGTGTTCTCGAAGTAGGCAAGGGTTTCGCGCACCGCCTGGCGATGAAGACTCACGAGGAGCTCGCGGGTGCGCTCGTCGGCGAGCGCCCAGGCGACGCTGACGGATTTCGAAGGCGCGCAAACGAGCTCTACGCCGCTGACGGCCGACTTCATGGCCTTCTTCTGCGCGGCGAGCCACTTGGTCAGCTCGTCCTCTGAAGGCAGCTGGCCTTCGTGTTCGTCGGCGTAAGCCTGTGACAGGACGAGGCGACGAAGGTCCGCGCGTGTGGCGTCATCGATCGGAGCGCCTGGCGGCAGGTTGTTGTCGAGGTTGTGCCGCTTGTAGGCCTCGATGACTTTGCCGCGCAACCGATCCGCACCGTCGTACTGAGGGAACCGGTAGCCGAGTTTGGTGGCGGACAAGGCTTCCGCCTCGGTGTGACCGAGGGCGATCATCTCCGCCTGGATGCGGTCTGCGTCCGGGTGGCGGCCTTCGCCGAACAGCGCGTTCATCTGTGCGGCCGTGACTTCGCCGTGCATGTTCAGAACGGCTGCGCCACGCCCGAACCATTCGCCAGGTGGGTAGCCGTGCGCCAAGTAGTAGTCCGACAGTGACTCGCCGGCCTCCAGACCGCGGTCCGCACAAGCCACCGAGCCGGTGAGGTACTGGTGCCCACCGGGCGAGAGCTTGCGCACGCCGATCACAACCACCAGCTCAAACTCGGTCGTGAAAGGACGTCCAGCACGCGCGCCAATAGCGTGCAAAACTCGGTGGTTTATCGATTCAGAACCGTGGAGCACTCACAGTGCAAGAGGTGCTGTGTGCCGGCGGGCTGAGGGACGGAGGTTGGGGAGCGGCGGGCGGCGGGTGAGGGCGGCTCGGAGGTGAGGGCGGGCAGGCCTGGACGGGGGCAAGAAGAGAGGCTGGGCTGCTGAGGCACGGGGGAGGTGCACACGCGAAAGCCCCCGGCGGAAACCGGGGGCTTCGGGAACGCGCTCGTGCGTTGGGACCTCTACGCGGCGGCCAGTTCGTCCAGCTCGGCGGCCAGCTCTCGGCACGCGGCGCACTGGCCGTCGTCGGCGACAGGTGCGTTGGTGTCGTTAGGTTCGCGCTGGACTCCGCACGTCACACAGTCGCTGAGTTCGGCGGTATCCTGCCGTGCTTCGGCGGGCGGTTCGGCTGAAAGGTAAGCGCGTGCGTAGTCCGTGATGATCTCGCGCACGGCATCCGTAGGGGCGTGGCGCCAGTCGGAGCGCAGCAGTGCCCGCGCGACAACGTCGCCGTGCTTCGTCCAGACGAACGAGCAACGGGCCGTCACAAGGTCTGCAAGGCTGTGGCCAACCACCAACTCCGGGAGACCTGCGCAACCTACCACACGGCATTCGCCACACAGCATGTCGTCACCATGTCCGGCTTGGACGCGCGCTGCGTTCAGGTCATAGCGTCCTCGGCAGATCCCGCACGCGAGGCACGCGAACGGCACCTCATTGGCGTACAACGCCGCGCGGTCGTAGTCGAACCCTGAGGCGTAGACCTGCTCGGCGGCCGCACGGTCATGGCGGTCCGGCACCTGATCCCCGTCCGCAACTCCGGCGCTGTCGACGCGGTAGCGAGCGAACCCGGCGGCGTCGGCCTGTTCCTGACGGGAACGAGCTTTGCGGCGCAGCTCGTTCCGCTGCTCGGTCTTCAGATCGCGCGGCGCTTCGTGCTTGTTGGTGCTGTTCCAATGCGGCGCGCGCTGGGAGCTCCGTTCAACGGTCCGGCGCGTTTCACCCGGCTCGGGCAAGCATGCCGCGACGATCGCACGGTCTTCCTGGCTCGGGGCGGTCTCCAACAGGTGGTTGATGAACGCAAGGGCGGTGTGCGGGCGCTCGTCCAGCTCGTTGGCGATGCGCGCGATCACCCACAGCGTCCGCGTGGGCGCGACCTTGAGCAACTTCCGCCCGAGCTTGCGGGCTGCGCGGATGTTGCCTGACCTGACCAGCTCGGCAAGCTCGGAAATGGTCTCTGGAACAGAAATAGCTGCAGACATGGATTACCCCACTACTGATTTTGTGCTTCACCGGGTCTGGCGTTCCCGGCGCTTCTTTCTTGCAATTCTGATCCTAGTGACCGAATAGGGTGCTTCGCAAGAAATTGAAGTAGCACGATGGGGTGTATCTGCATATTCACTGGCGCGCGATTTGCAAGATATCCGCTGGTCAATGCCTTGAGTGTGGCAGTTCAATTGTTGAAATGCCGCCCATTCCTCCCCGCTCCCCCTGTCCCTGCCGGTCCTTGTGGTGTGACGGCCGGGTCAAGGTGGGTCCCGAAAAAGATTTTGACGGAGCCTGCGGAGGCAAAATGTTTTTGGGGTGCCTTGATGCGGCTGGCACGGCATAAGATGATTGAGGGCAGGGGGGCTCAGGTGACCACTCAGCGCAGGCAGGTTGAGGCGCAGCTGGGCGGCTTGGAGAGTTCGGAGTCGCGTCAAGGCGGCCTGGCGCGAGGCGGTCGTGTCGCCTGCGGCGGATCGCCTTTGCACATTCGGCGGTCACAGACCGCTAGACTCTGCGATGCCGGTTTGGGTCTTACTGAGTCCTGTGCGCCGGCAACTTGTCGTCGCAGTTTCTGGCGAGATCCGCGTTGTGCGGTGAGCCCCTCGTGGGCTTATGCGACGACACACGAAGGCGTGCTGGTCCATCGGGCCGGCACGCCTTCGCTGTTCGATGGCTCGGTCTGTCGCCGTGTTCCCGTGGGCGTCGGCGAAACAACCGATCTGGGCCGGTTTTCGTTGACGTTCTTCTCACCGTGTCGTTCGCTTGGAACTAAGGACGGATCGGGAGGGAGAAGGGCATGGCTGCATCTGGAGCCGGAGGCAGGCGTCGGGCACGCCGGTCGACCATGGTCAGCAGGCGACTGGCTGCAGCGCGCGAGCGGCACGTAGAGCAGCTTGCACAGCAGCGCGAGAACGAGCGGAATGTCGACTCTGCTCTCGAGGTGTACTTCTTGGCCGACGAGAAGATCGCTGAGGCGGAGCAGGAGTGTGAACGACGTACGGCTCCTCATGAGCTGGCGATCGCACGACTTCACGAACGGCGCGATGTCGTGGTTGAGCAGCACCGGGCCGAGCAGGGCCGCGCAGCGCTGGCCGCCGCCGAGGCAGACCGAACAGTCGAGCAGATCGCCACACTGTTCGGAGTGGACGAGAAGACGGCTCGGCGACTGATCGCGGCAGGCAGGGACGAGCGGAAGTCCACCGTCGAAGCCAGCGAGCCTCCTGTCCTGACAGACCTGGCACCCGACCCGGCTGACCCGGCCGTAGCGGCGACGCTCGCCTAGCGCGCTCGTTCGCTGGCCCTCCGTCGGGGGGAGTGGCTGGAACGACGACGGAACCACTGAATCCAGAGGACGACCGTGGTCACCCAGCCGATGGCCATCAGGCCGACCGCGATGGGGGCGAGATCTCCGAGTTCTCCGACGGCGACCGCCAGCGGTAGGAGCACCGCTCCGGCCGCAGCACCCCACAGAATGCGCCGGGTCGCGACAGCCGGCAGGAACCAAGCACGCGTCAGCCGTGCGATGCCCATGGTGAGCACCGCGCCGATCACGATCAGGAACGGCAGCCCAGTCGTCCAAGGGCTACCTGGTGCGAACACCTTGCCGGTCAGTACGGCGATCAAACCGGAGGCCGCGGCTCCGACGTAGGCGCCGACTCCGCCAGCGCCGATGAGACGCATGAACACGACCAGCGCGGTGACCCTCATGCGATTTGAGGGTAGAGCACGTCGGCGGTGCGGTCCGCGGAACCGGTGATGGAGAGGACGAGCGGTCGTGCTGACTTCGTGTGCTGCGGCGGGTTCTCTTCCTCGGCCTTGTCCCACGATCGGGTGAGAAGTCGACCTGGAACATGTTGGCGTGCCGAGCCTCCGATCGCTTGTCTGCTTCTGCACGACAGACCTCTTTCGTCGGGGCGCACCTCCAAGCTCGTCCACAGTGGAGGAGCCCATCCTCGACCTCTGTGGTGGATAGCCGGACAACCCTGGCCAGGCGTGGCGATGCGGGGTCTCGCGCACGCCTGGCCGAGGGCGAGCGGGCAGCTGTGCTGTGGGGTGGCAGCACGCGCCTCAGCTCGGCCGGAGAGCATTGAGGTTCATCGGGTGCAGGACCGAGCGGCCGACCTTGGCCGGACGCAACCCGCTTGGGGCGCGGCGGATGCGTCCGGCCAGGGGGATCGGGCTGCAACGTCCTAGGTGGATGGACGCGCGCCACTGATCGGCCGGAGAGAACTGGTGAAGGACGGCGAGGTGGCGGTGGCGGGCGCCCTCATCGGCCACCGCAGCCGGAGCGGGCCCGGACGCTGTGCATCCGGGCCCGCTCGGTGTAGAGGTCAGAACGCGGGCTCGCCGACGAAGCCACGAGCGCTGGCGTGCGGTGCCTCGTTCCACGGGTCCTGAGCCGGCACGGGGGCGTGCTGAACGGGCCGGCCGCCATCTCCACGGCTGACCTTGTTGACCTTCGCGGTCGCGTAGCGCAGCGAGGGGCCGATTTCGTCGACCTCCAGCTCCACCACCGTGCGCTTCTCGCCTTCCTTCGTCTCGAAGGAACGCTGGCGCAGGCGCCCGGTGACGAGCACTCGCGAACCGCGGGTGAGCGACTCGGCCACGTTCTCGGCGACCTGCCGCCACACGTTGCACCGCAGGAACAGCGCTTCGCCGTCCTTCCACTCGCCCGACTGCTTGTCGAACGTGCGGGGCGTAGACGCGACCGTGAAGGACGCCACCGCGGCACCGCTCTGGATGAAGCGGAACTCCGGGTCCGCGGTGAGGTTGCCGACGACGGTGATGGTGGTCTCTCCAGCCATGACGAGAACTCCTTGTCAGATTCGGTGATCGGATCCCGACCTCCCCGGTTCTCGAATCCGCCCACCCGCTGGCAATACTTCGAGTGGGTTCGCCCGAGGGGGCTGTCGATCTGCGTCTCGGAGCTCAGGTCGTGGAAGGCCCCGCAGGGGGCGGCGGGGGTTCCGGCCCGTGCTTTTCGGGCCGGGTTCATCGGCGCGGACCTGGAACGAGCTGATAGCGTCGGCGCAGATCGACAGGTCCCTCGGGTGGACCTTGCTCACCCTCGCTCCTCAACTTGCCCCGTGCTTTTGGTCGGCCGTGTGCCGGGCAGTGGATTCCTGTGTGCGTCAGTTCAGGTGTCGCTCGGGCGTGAGGCAGTCTGCGAGGTGGCGGGACAGCCAGCGTCGCGAGGCATGAGGCTCGCCCGCTTCATCGAGCAGCCCGGCCATGACGTTGATCTCGATGCAGGAGAAGACGTCGGCTAGTGCCGCGGCGAGCGTTGGGTTGCTGAAGACCTGTGACCACACCTGGAGTGGGTCGTAGAGCAGCATCGGAGAGCTGGTCACGACGTGATCCTCATTCTGCGGTTGAAGCCGACTCCGATCGTGGGAGGAGGCGGAGGTTCGGTTGGGAGCGTTGCGGATCAGCGGCCGAGCTCGTCCAAGTAGTAGGCCTGGCTATCGGCAGCAAGCTCGGCGTGGTCGATGCCCAGGGCATCGGCCAGGTGCAACAGGTCTGCGCAGAGATCGGTCACCACGACGGTGAGCTCCTCGTTGTCGAACTGGCCGGAGCACGCGGCGTGGGCGATCACGCCGGCCGCCGCGAACACCGCACGGTCGCTGTTCAGGATCGGGAGAAGCGCCCGGAGATCGCTGAGGGTGGTCACCGCAGAGAGCAACGAACGATCCGGGGACTCGCCGCGTGAATAGTCCTGCGTCGGGGGATTGACGCCGGTTTGGGGAGTGGAGGTGGAAGGCTCGGACATGCTGCTCTCCCTGGCCATGAGGCTCGTTTCCGGAGGCGATTACGTGCGGCGCAGGACCAACCGGCATGGGTCGTCGGGTGTGGTGACATGCCTGAGCACGTGGAAGACCAACGGCGGACCGCTACGACCGACTTCGATCGCGAGCTCGTCGACCGTGAGGCCGGTGTCGTGCAGGGTGTCGTTGCGAGCGTCGGCGAGCCACCGTTGTGTGAGGCGATCGCCCGGCCGCAGCAAGTTCAGGACGGTCGACCAAGACAGGTCCGACTGGAACAGCCGGGCTCGACACACCGTGGTGACGGCTGCATGCTCGTTCCACTCGACGTCGAAGGGCCGCTCTAGCTGGAACCCGACGATCTCGACGCCGCACGCGATGGTGCGGTTGTCTAGCTCCTCGCAGGTCTTGGTGGCTCGTGCGACTGCAGTGCCGGCTCGGGCATCGAACAGGAAGGTGACCGCGTCGGATGACACGAGCGCAGAGATGTCCTCGGCGGTGAGCGCTGCAGCTTTGGGAAACTCCATCGGACAGATCCCTTCTGACGGGTCGTCGCGAGAACTGACGTGAACTGCCACCAGGCAAGGTGGAGAACGAGTGCTGGGAGCTGGCGACCGAAAACGTGCGGTGCATCAGTTCTCGAACAACGCGCTGTAGGCGTCGAATGCCGTTGACACGTCGTTGATGGCGTTCTTGATCTTGCTACTGCGGTGGGTCGACTGGGTCAGCCTCTCGACGGCCTGCCGCAGCGCGGCGAAGGTGGCCGTGTGTTGTTCGGCAACCACATAGCGAAGGGAGTCCGCGCTGCGGATCTGCGCGCAATGCAGATGCAGAACATCGCGTTGTGCCGCTAGAGCTTCCTCGTCTTGGACGACATGCACTGCAGGCGCACCTTCGTTGAAGACGTGGGCGCAGTCATAGCAGGTGTCGATACTGAGCGCGGGTTCGATCGCTGTGATCAGCAGGCCGCCTGGCAGACGCGCTCCCACGTGAATCTCTTTGGTCACGACGTACGCGTTCGTGCTGCCTGGTCGTACGACGGCAACTCGTACAGCTAAGCACGTGGCCAGAAGTCTTGTCCGAAACCTTGGGGTAGCCAGGGGCTGGTCCAGGGTGCGGTGGTGGTGAGGTTCTGTTCGGTGGTGCGGTCGCGGAAGTAGGCGTGTGCCTGGCGGACGCGGCCGGCCATGGTGGCGGGTGCGGTATTGGCGATGTGGTGTTTGAGCCCGGCCCAGATGCGTTCGACGGGGTTGTCCTGCGGGCTGTATTTCGCGCCTTCGATCAGCATCAGGCGTGGGT
>NZ_BBOJ01000007.1 GCF_000974445.1 Lentzea aerocolonigenes | reverse complement strand
CGGGGATCTGCTGGATCACCGTCCAGCCGGGGTCTTTGGCGGCCCGGCGCAGCAGCAGGCCGGTGACGGTGTCGATCTCGAAACCGAACGCGTCGATCAGCCGGCACTGCGAGTTCACCCTGGCCCGCAACACCGGCTCCAGCGGAACCTGCGCGAGCAGGACACGCCCGCGCACCCCGAACAGATCGGTGACCGGCAGCCGCAGGCCCTGCTTGGCCAGCACCGCGTGCACACCCGCTTTCAACCCCGACCGCCGGCCGACCAGCCGGCACCGATACCGCACCAACTCCCGCAGCTCCCGCACCGCCGGCGGAGCGATCCACGCCTCGGGCAGGCGGCCCATCCGCAGCAGGTCCGCCAGATCCGTGGCATCCCGCACATCGTTTTTCACCCGCCGGGTCGTGAATCCCTTGATCCCCAGCGGATGCGCCAGATGCACGTGCGCGCCCGCCTCCGCCAGCACGTCCGCGGCCCAGTACCAGCCATAGGTGGCCTCCAGCACCACCTCCGGCGCCTCACCGGCCTTGCCGATCTCGGCCATCAACCGCATCGGATCGTTCACGATCCGCACCGCGTCCAACCGCTCACCCTCAGCGGTCATCCGCACGATCACCGAACGAGACCGGTGCAAATCGATCCCGACGAACTGTTTCCCGTCATACTCAGACACAGGGGCCTCCCTTGAGTTGGAGTGAGCAACCCGAGTGTCCGCTCGGGACCCACCAGGAGCGAGGCCCCGCTCCTTCATCGCATCAAGCCCCAATCGCGGTCGTGCGTGGTTGCGTTGGGTTGTTCGGCTCACCTCATTACCGGTTGCCTGCGTTCGCATTGCCCTGTCCGACTCGGCTTCGTCATCGCGGTTGTTGGGTGCTCGGCGTCGCCATTGACGGCGGTTCAGCGGGAGAGGTGGTTGTGCCTTGCCATTGCGGCTTGTGGGGCGCTCGGCAATGCCGCCGCCGTCGCGGTTTACCCTTTGTCGTTGTCCGTCGCCGGGATCACTTTGCCATCGGTGTCTCGCCGTCAAAGCACGACAGAATGGCCCACGCGATGAATGGAAGGCCGCAGCCGATCCAGCCATCGGCCCGGCAGCATTGATCTGCTTGCTCGTGGTGGCCGAGCCTCAGTCATCAGCGTCCTCGCCGTGACCGGGGCGGCATCGCTATCGCCTGCCTGGCCGTGGTCAGGCGATGTTGATCGGATTCCGTCTGGGTTTGCGGAGCGGGTCCAGCCACTCGGGTGCGTAGAAGGTCGGGATGCCGTTGACCATCCTGACGTCCCACTTGCTCTGGTGGATGAGCGTGTGGTGGTGGCGGCAGAGCAGCACGGCGTTGTCGACGGAGGTGTTTCCGCCGTTGGCCCAGTGTGTGATGTGGTGGGCGTCGCACTGCCTGGGCGGTCTGCCGCAGCCAGGGAAGGCACAGCCCCGATCCCTGGTGACCAGAATCCTGCGGATCGCGGCCGGGAAGGTGCGGGTCTTGCGGCCGACGTTGAGCGGCTGGCCTGCTCCGCCGAGGACCATCGGGATGATGCCCGCGTTGCACGCCAGCTCACGCACCTGCTCGACCGGGACGCGGTCGCCGTTGTCGAGGGTGGCGTGGCCGACCTGGTTGGCGAGGTCCTCGTAGGGCATGGTCAGGGTCAGGGTGACTGGTTCGCCGCCGTGCTCGGGCAGTTGGTCGGCCCGCAGCATCAGGTCGACCAGCTCGGCCAGGGCGTCGCCTTCGCGTTCCTCGCGGGTGCGCGGGTCGGGGCCTTCGTCGGCGGTGGTCGGGCGGGGCTTGGCCAGCAGGTCGAGCAGCGCCTCGTACTTCGCGCCGGTCACCTTGTCGAGCTTGGCCCGGATCTCCAGCCGCCCGTTCTTCCAGAACATCGAGTGCTGATTGCCCGGCGGCGGCGTGAGCTCGGGGTCGCGCGGCTCCGGGTCGTCTTGGAAGAGGCTGTAGGCGAGTTTCGCACCCAGTGTGCGGACGGTGTGGGGCTCGAAGTCGCGGGCGTAGCCCACCACGTCGGCTTCGCGGTCGGCGGGCACGGTCTGCATCACCGCCGCGACCGCCGCGACGTGCTCGACCGACAGCGCGCCTTCGGCCACCGCCTCGGCGGTGAGCGGAAGCTTGGGGGCGAGTTCGCTGCCGGTCGGGGTGATCTCGTTGGTCAGCAGGGCGGCGTTGTCGATCCAGCGCTTGGCGATGTGGATGTCCCAGCGGACGACGTGCCGCAGCACTTGCGGCAAATTCCTGTAACCGAGTTCGGTCGCGGCTCCGCGCCGATCCAATTCGGCGACGATCTGCAACGCGGCGTTCTCGCGGACCCGGATTTCCGTCACCTCGTCGACGAGACTGCGGAGCGGCTCGTCGGTGGAGAGGAGGCGGGTTTCGATCACGTGTCTAATCTACCGCAAGATCACGAACGAATAACAGGTAAAGCCGCACACGATAGGTTGAACCAAGCGATGGCGAAGCCGAGTCGAATCGGGCAATGCGAACGCGGGCAACCGGTAATTAGGTGAGCCGAACAACAAACGCAACCACGCACGACCGCGATTGGGGCTTGACTTTGGGTGCGAGGTGCTAGCCTTTTCGGACCGGGCGGGTGCGAAGCATCCGACCTTTTCCGCCCGACACAGCGCCTCGCAAGGGCCCCGAAGTCAAGCCCCAATCGCAATCGTCGCGAAGCGGCGATGATGCAACCAAAGCTCGTCATATGGCCCGCGCAACCACCAACACAAAGCGACCACACCGGCAAAAGGTGACCAACCCCGCTGGAACCCGCGCCGAACCACCAAAGCCGACCCGCTCGTTGGCCTGCTGAAGTCCGGTGTCCACTTCAAGACCTCCCACAACGGCAGACCCGAGTGTCATGAGCATGTCCGGCCCAGGCCAAGGCCGATGACCAGATCGGGCTGTCGAAGCCGACCGCGCACACGTTCACGCGTGTTCCACGGATCACGCGAGCCGGTGGTGCGCGCTGTCGAAGAACACCAACGGATCGCTCTCGCCGCGGTGTCCGCACCAGCACGGGCTGCCGATCACCAGCACGTGGTCGGCGACCTCGACGACCTGGCGAACCGTGCACACCGCCGCGGCCGTCGCGGCGTCCAGAACGGGGACGCCGAGTCGTTCGTTCCACGGCACGCCCGCGAACCTGTCGTCGCCGGGCGTGGCGAACCGGGTGGCGAGCCGGCGGTGTGCGTAGCCGAGGACGTTGACGGCGAACGACTCCCGTTGCCGGATCACTGCGAGGGTGCTGCTGTGCTGGGCCAGTGAGATCATCAGCAGCGGTGGGTGCAGGGAGACGGACGTGAAGCTGTTCACCGTGCAGCCCACCGGGTTCGTGCCCGCGGTGCTGGTCACCACGGCGATGCCGGTGGGCCAGGTCCGCATGAACGTGCGGAGGTCCTCGCCGGTGAGCGCTGGGTCAGCACGGGTCGTCATCGGTGGTCCACGAGTTCGGCCTCGCACATCGTCCGCTGGTGCAGCAGTCCTGGCTCGTCGGCGCCGGGCAGCACCAGTGCGCGGGAGTAGTCGTCGATGGCCTCGCGGTACCTGCCGGCTGCCTGGTACACGAAACCCCTGTTGTACAACAGGTCCGGGTTGCCGGTGTCGAGTGAGATGGCGACGGTGAGGTCCTCGATGGCCGCGTTCTGGTCGCCGGTGGTGTGGGCGAGGGCGGCGCGGCTGGCCCGTGCGGCCACGAGTTGGGCGTCGATGCGCAGTGCATGATCGAACTCCTTGGCCGCCAGGTCGAGATCGCCCGTCTCCATTGCCAGCAGGCCGCTCGCGTGCAGCAGTCGCGCGTCCTCCGGGTGCACGCGCAGGCCTTCGTCGACGCAGGCGCGGGCGGTGTCGAACGAGCCGGTGTCGATCAGGAGGCTGACCAGGTTGATGCGCGCGTCCAGCTGGTCGGGTTCCAGTTCGACCACATAGGACAGATCGGTGATCGCGCCCTCGAGGTCGCCCAGTTCCGCGCGCAGGTCGGCGCGGTTGTAGTGCAGCTCGAGGAACGGCGCGGTGAGCGTCATGGCTTTGGCGTAGTCGGCCAGCGCGTGTTCCGGCTCGCCCAGCCTGCGCCACACGTCGGCGCGGTCGAAGTAGTAGTCGGGGTAGTTGGGGTCGACCTCGATCACCGCGTGGAGGTCGGCGAGTGCCTCCTCGACGCGGCCCAGTGCCACCAGCACCTTGGCCCTGTTGTTCAGCAGCACCGACCTGTGCAGCTGGTGCTTCTCCGGATCCAGTTCCGCGTCGAGCCGCCGCACGCCCTCGTTCACCAGCGCGAGAGAACCTGGGAGGTTGCCCAGGTGCATCTCGACCAACGCCTTGCCGTTGTTCTGGAACACCGTCTGGAACGTCCGCTGCTCGATGTCGGGCAGCAGGGAGGCGATGGCGACGGCGTTGTTGAGCAGCACCTTGGCCTGGTGGTGGTCTTTGTGCTCCGGCGGGTGGTGCCGCGTGTAGAGCATCGCCATCGCGTAGGAGCAGAACAGGTGCACCATCGGCAGGGTGTGCCGCTCACGCAGCTCGTCGTAGTACGGCAGGCTCTCCAGGCTGCGGTCGAGCGACGCGAGCGCGGTGGTCATCTTGGTGGTGAGCAGCCAGTGGCGCTCCTGCTCCGCGTCAGGATCCGTGATCGCCCTGCCGCGCGGCACGATGTCGAGGAGCATGTTGTAGAAACCCATGTCGAAGCAGTGGTTCGCGGCGTCGAGCATCGCGATGCTGCCCGCTCCGGCGGAATCGCTGCCGTGTTCGAGGTGGTACAGCAACGCACCGAGGCCGAGGCTGCTGTCACCTCCCGTGAGCCGGGCGGCGCGTTCGTCGTGCAGCCGGGCGCGCACGTCGTCCGCGGCCGCGGCGTACGCGGCGAGCAGGCGGGGATCGTCCGAGGTGCAGTCGCCGTCGATGAACGCCCGCAGCGCTTCTTCTTCCGTGCCAACGAAATCCGGACGTTGCGCCGGAACGGTCTGCCGCGCGTACCGGCGCAGCGAGGCCGCCAGCTCCTCGTCGACGTGCTCGGTGCGGGTCGTGACCACGAACCGCAGCGGGCCGGATCCGCTGCGCCGCAACGCGATGGCGACGAACTCCTGGTCGGTGTGGTCGGCCTCGTCGAGGTTCGTGAACGCCAGCGTCAGCGGATCGTGGCCGGCGAGCTCGGCGTGCGACCGCAGGAACTCGAAGACGCCGTGGGCGAGCCGCCGGGTCCTGTTCGCGGGGTAGATCCTCGTGCGCTCACTGGGGATCGCGAGCGAGGTGAGGGTCTGCGGTCCCGCGCCGATCAGACCGGACAGCTCGGGCGCGGCGGAGAGGATCTCCAGTGCGTGGCGCTGGACGAGATCAGGCCGTTCGGCGTGCACGGCCGGCACCAACGCGCGCAGCAGTGTTCCCACGCCGGTGTACGGCCCGCGCAGCCTGGAGTGGCAGTCGACCTCGAAGTCGGCGTCACCGAAGGCCTCGGCTCGCGGACCGGTCCGCCACAGGTGCTCGCTCATGCTCGTTCCTTCCTCGATGAGCTGTCGCGGCGGGAGACCACGAGCAGCAGGACGGCCTGGATCAAGATCAACAGAACGGACACGGCGGAGTCCCAGAAACCCGCGCCGCCCGAGGTGCCCTGCGCCAGCGCGTTCCACGTCCTGACCGCGAACCCCACGATCACCGGCAGGATCGCGACCACGAGCGTCACCAGCAGGAAACCCACTCCGGCGACGGTGATCGCCGCGAACCACGGCGCGACCTGCCGATCGCGTGGGGACCAGTCCTGCTGCGGCGACCTGCGGACGCCCGGCAACCAGGCGAACCTGTCACGCAAGTACGCCGTGGTGGCCTCGTGCAGGTTCGTGCAGCCGAGCGCGGTGGTGAACACGAAGTAGAGGTCGGTGCGCAGGAACACGTAGAACTGCCAGGCCAGCCGCAACACGATCAGGTAGGCGACGGCGAGTGCCAAGCGCCCCACCAGGTTCGGCCCCGCTACCGCGCTGGTCGCCGTCAGCAGGCTGAACAGCAGCAGGTCGGCGAGCATGCCCGCGAGGAACGGCAGGTAGCGCTTGCGCCGCGGCACGCTGAGCAGGCCGTCGAGCTCGGTCTGCACGACGAGGAAGTACAACCGCCTGCCGACGCTGAGCTTCGACGGCAGACCGAGTCTCCGCCCGGCCAGCACGTGATAGCCCTCGTGCAGCAGGAGCGCGGGGATCTGGGAGAACGTCAGCACCAGCTGCACCGCGACGAGCGAGGAGGTGAAGAAGACGTTCTCCGCGTGCGGGCGCAGCTGGGGTTGTGCGGCCATCAGGACCAGCGCCACGGCCACGAGCACGGCGTAGCACGCCCACGCGAGTGGTGAGAACACCGCACGGCCGAGCCGCTGGAACCGGACTTCCCTTGCCACAGCCGGACTTTCCCCGGCCTCGCGGATGAACCCGAGCTCGTGCAGCGCCGCGACGAAGTCCTCCATGTCGATGGGCTCACCGAACTCGGTCCGGTACCAGTCGGCCGCTTCCGGCACCGGCATGCCCTCCGACAGCCGGCGCAGCAGGGCCGCTCCGTCCTCCGGCAGCGTGGCGTAGGACTCGGCGTCGGGCCTGCCGACGGTGATCCCGTCGTGCTCCTCGACGTAGGTCAGCGGGTGGAACTCCAGACGGTGCGCGGACATCGAGAACTCCGGGAGGTAGGTGGATGGCCGCTCCCGGGCAGAGCACGGGAGCGGCCGCCCGGTTCATCAGCAACAAGGAGTGCAGTAGCCCGGCGCGGAAGACGTGAGCTTGATCGAACCGTTCTTGCGGATCGCGATCTTCTTCATGGGAGTCACCCCCGTTTCTGCCGAGGCGTCGGCGGAACTCACCGTGTCAGCGGCGGACCTCGCGCCGCAGTGGGGACGGGACCCCGGAATTCGCCGCGGCCGCCGCGCGTGGATTGGGGGCCGTCCCCCATGGCCACCACCGCACGGGACGGTGGACGGTGTGCGCATGCGAGACGACGCGCTTTCGATCATCGTGACCGGATCCAGTGCCGCACTGGGCATGCCGGGATATCTGACGTGGCTGCGGCAGGAGATCGACCTGAGCCTGCGCGTGCTGCTGACGCACAGCGCGGAACGGTTCCTGCGGCGAGAAGTCGCGGGCTGGTACGCGGACGAGGTGTGCGTCAGCGACGACCCGGACCTCAACCCGGTCGAGTTCGCCAGGAGGTCGCTGGGGATCGTCGTGCTGCCGGCCACCGCGAACGTGCTGGCGGCGACCGCACTCGGCCTCGGCTCGTCACCGGCCCAGACCGCGCTGCTGGCCGCCACCCGGCCGGCGTTGTTCTTCCCCGCCATGAACGAGGTCATGTGGGACAAACCGGTGGTGCGCAGGCACGTGGAGACGCTGCGCGCGGACGGGCACACCGTGGTCGAACCGCAGCGGCGGCCCGTGTTCGAGCTGTGGCAGAAGGAGAACGTGCTGGGCATCGGCATGCCGGAGCCGGAAGAGGCGACGGAACTGATCGTGGCCTGGCTGGAGGTGCTCCTCGACAGCGTGGGCGAGGAGGAGGCGGAAACCGTGACGCTCAACGGGTGACGGGGTCAGCCCGCGAGGTCGCTCACGTGGTCGATGGCGAACCTGTGCAGCGAACTGCGGTCGTGCTCACCGGTCTTGGCGAGCAGGCTCGCGACGTGCTTCTCCGCCGTGCGCGGTGAGATGTAGAGCCGTCTGGCGATCTCGGTGTTGCCGAGCCGTTCCGCCAGCAGCCGCAGCACCTCGTTCTCCCGCGCGGTGATGCCGAGCAGCCGCAGCCCGGCGGGAACGTCGCTGGTGCCGGTGCGGCGTTGCGACGCGGTCCACCCGGCTCGCCGCAGCAACGCGCGGCAGGCGTTCCTGAGCGCGGTCAGCTGGCCGACGTGGAAGTACTCCTCCGCCTCGCGCAACCAGCTCGCCGGGTCACCCCACCCGTCGGTGAGCGCGGCCTCCGCGGCCAGCCGCAGCCCGAGCCCGCGGGTCAGCGCGAACGGCTCGGCGACCCGGCCGTGCTCCGCCATCGCCTCCGCCGCCTGGTCTGCGCGACCGTCCCGGCCGGCCAGCACCGCTTCGGTCAGCAGGAGGAACTGGCGGTGCCACGCCGATCCCGCGCGTGCGGCCTCGACCGCGGCGCGGTGGTGCGACCAGCCCATCTCGCCGTCGAGCGCCCCCAGCAGGACTCTCAGCCCGTGCGGCCACGCCTGGAGGTGGTGCGCCGCGTCCCGTGCGCCGGCCAGGTCCAGCGCGTCCACCGCTCGTCGCCTGTCCTCCTCTACGAGAGCGCAGAACGTCTCGCAGGCGGCAGGCACCAGAGCGGAGACGTTGCCGTCCAACGACCGCACCGCGCGCTCCATCGCCGAACGTTGCCCGCGCAACGCGAACGCGACCGCCTTGGCGGTGATCACGTCGTTGGCCACCTGCCGCAGTCCCAGCCTGGTCACCTCGGGGAGGCAGCGGTCGGCGAGCTCGGCGGCGAGCACGATCTCACCGCGCAGCACCGTGGTCATGACCAGCTTCGCCTGCAGCAGGTGCCCTTCCAGCACCGCGCCCGCCTCGAACGCCTGACCGCACACCTGACGCAGCCGGGTGTCGTCGCCGGTGCGCAGCGTGTGGTTGACGGCGGACCTCGCGCGCGCCCGCAGTCGCATCGCGGGCAGCCGGTGCTGGTGCGCCAATTCGGCCATCCGCCGCAACCGCGCGTCCGCCTCGGCGGGGTCTCGTTGCGCCGCAAGGGTTCCGAGCAGCTCCAACGCCTCGCAGGCGAGGGCGGGCAACCTGGACCGGGCGGCCTCGCCGAGTGCCCGCAACGCCAGGTCCTCCGCGTCCGCCGTCAGGTGCGCGGTGACCAGGTCGAGCTCCGGTGAGGCGTCTGGGCCCAGCAGCCCGCGGGCGGTTTCCAGCTCCTCGTGGCCGCGTGACGGCAGTCCCGCTCGCACCGCCACCCGCGCGAGCGTGGTGTGCAGCACGGCTCGTCCTGCCTGGTCGAGGCCGAGGTCGTCGACGTTCGCGGCCAGGGCGAGGGCCTGCTCGACCTTGCCCGCCTCGGCGAGCGCGGTGAGCAGCGGCGCCAGCACCGCGATCGGCTCGCAGCACGACGTCGCCAACTCCTGCGCCCGGCGCAGCAGCCGCACGGCGGTGACCGCGTTCCCGTCGGTGAGCGCGCGCTGTCCCGCGTCGACGAACAGCCGCCGGGCAGTGCCGGTCTCGCCGGCCACGAGCCACAACCCGGCCGCCACCGCGCACCACTCGCCGGGCAGCCCCGGCCAGCAGGCCTCCACCGCCTCGGCGGCGCGCCGGGCGAGCTCCACCCGTTCGCCTGCCTTGCTCAGCAGGGCCTGTGGGGTCAGCGCGTGCCGGAACGAGTACCAGCCCGCCGCGAGGGGATCCGGTGCGACGAGCTGCTTCGCCACGGCGGGACGCAGCCTCCGCACGAGCTCGTGCCTGCCGAGACCGGACATGGCCCGCAGCGCCGGCAGCGGAAACCGGCGCCCGAACACCGCGGCGGTGGTGAGGAGATCGGCGAGCTCGGCGCCGAGCCCGCGGACCTGGCCCGCGACGCTGTGCACAACCGCTTCCGGCACAACGGTGTCCTCAGGACATCGCGCCGACCACCCACCCGGCTCCTGCACAACGGTGTCCGCACCAGCCCGCACCGCCCAGCCCGGCTCCCGCACGAGGTGCCCGGCCGCGACCAGCTCCGCGGCCACGAACGGCACACCCTCGCTGTCGCGGAACACCTCCTCCACCAGGGCACCTGGCACCGCGCCCGACGCCACACCGAGACAGGACGCGACCAGCTCACCCGTCCGCGCCCTGTCCAGCCGACCGAGTGAGACCGCGGTGAGGCCATCGCGCCTGCCGTCCCGCGCGAGCTCCAGCACCGGGCTCTCCTCGTCCCTCGCGGTCGCGAGCACGGACACCCGCTGCTGCGCCAGCTTGTCGGCGACGTAGTCGAGGATCGCCACTGTTCCCACGTCCGCGTCGTGCAGGTCTTCCAGGACCAGCACGCAGCCGGTGTCGCGGCCGAGGACGCCCAGCAGTCGCAGAAGCCCTTCCGCGACAACGACAAGGGGCTCGTCGCTGGTCCCGCTGTCGCGCCATTCCGGGGCGAACCGGGCGAGCGCGTGCCGGTAGGGCAGGAGCACGGGGTCGGCGGGCAGGCCGTCGTCGCGGGCGAGCGAAAGCACCGCCTCGGACAACGCCCGCAGCGGTGCCGAGGCGTCGGCGCGGCCTCGCAACACCCGCATTCCCAACCCCACCGCGTGGTCCGCCGCCGCGGTCACGAGCCGCGACTTCCCGATGCCCGGCTCGCCGAGCACGATCGCGGCGCCGCCGGTCTCCACCACCCCGGTGAGCACCCGCAACTCCTGTGAGCGCCCGATCATCCGGGGCGATGGCACTGTGACGGCTCCCATGTCCGGCACGATCGGCTGCCCGCGTACACAACGGCGTACACGGCGTCGTGTACGCAAACGCTTCACTCCGATTGGGTGCGTACGACCGCCGTTCCCGGCCCTAGGCTCGAAACGTCGACACTTCCTGGTGACGCTGGAGAGTGTGGGTGAGACTTCGCATTCTCGGGCCGGTCGAGATCGCCACCGACCACGGTCCTGCGTTGCCCGCGCGGCGGATGGCCAGGGTGCTGCTCGGCGTGCTCGCCTTGCACGCCAACACCTTCGTGCCGACCGAACGGATCGTCGACGCGCTGTGGGACGGCTCCCCGCCGCGGTCCGCGCGGATCAACCTGCGTTCGTACGTCAGCGACCTGCGTCGGCTGCTGCGCTCCGGCGGGAGGAACAGCACGAGGATCGAGACCGCCAGCGGTGGCTACCTGCTCGCCTCGGAGCCGGACGACCTCGACGTCCTCGGCTTCACCGCGCTCGCGCTCGCGGGCAGGGACTGTCTCGCGCGCGGCGAGCACGAACAGGCCGTCGAGCGGCTGACCAGTGCGGGCGCGCTGTGGCGAGGTCCCGTGCTCGACGGAGTGCCGGTCCCGCAGGCGGTCGCGCCCACCGTCCGGATGCTGGAGGAACGGCGCGTCGACGCCATCGAGGACTGCGTTCAGGCACGGCTCGAGCTCGGCAGGCACGCGGGGCTCGCCGCCGAGCTGCGTGAGCTCACTGGCCGGTACGAGCTGCGGGAACGGTTGTGGGGCCAGCTGATGCTCGCCCTGTACCGCAGCGGCAGGCCGGGCGAGGCGATGCGGGCGTACGACCGGCTGCGGCGGGTGCTGCACGCGGAGCTGGGAGCCGACCCGAGCCCCGAGATCAAGCAGCTGCACCAACGGATCCTGCGCGACGACCCCGGGCTGGCAGGGCCCGTGCGGACCGCCGCCGTTCCGCCGCGCGCCGCTGCCGTTCCGTGGCAGTTGCCGCCGGACGCGGAACCGTTCGTCGGCAGGCACGACGAGCTGGATCGCCTGTCGGCCGCGGCATCCGGCACCACCGCGGTCGTCGGAACGGCGGGGGTGGGCAAGACCGCGCTGGCGGTGCACTGGGCGCACGGCGCACGTGACCGGTTCCCCGACGGCTGCCTGTACGTGGACCTGCGCGGCTACGGACCCGGCACGCCGGTGCCGCCGGAGCAGGTGCTGGTGGGGTTCCTGCGGGTGCTCGGTGAACGCGGCGCCCACGCGGGCCACGACATCGCCGAGCTGTCCGGCCGGTACCGGACGGCGATCGCGGACCGGAAGATGCTGGTGGTGCTGGACAACGCGCGTGCCGCCGAGCAGGTGCGGCCGCTGCTGCCGGGCACCGCGGGCTGCGTGGTCGTGGTGACGAGCCGCGACGACCTCGCCGGTCTGGTGGCGCGGGACGGCGCCCGGCGGGTGCGGCTGGACCCGATGACAGCGGACGAGTCCCAGGCGCTGCTCGGGAGCCTGATCGGCGACCAGGAGGGTGCGGGAGCGATCGCGGGGCAGTGCGCCGGGCTGCCGCTGGCGTTGCGCATCGTCGCCGAGCTCGCGGCGCAGTCCGCGGTCCCGCTCGACGAGCTCGCCGTGACCCTGGCCGACCGGCAGCGCGCGCTCGACGAGATGGACGCCGGCGGTGATCCGGGCACCGCCGTGGTGGCGGTGTTCGACTGGTCCTACCGGGTGCTGCCTCCCGCCGCGGCACGCGCGTTCGGCCTCCTCACCTGGCATCCGGGCGCCGACTTCGACGTGCACGCCGCCGCCGCCCTGCTGGAGACCTCACCCGAGGAGGCGGGACGGCTCGTCGGGGCGCTCTGCCGCGCACATCTGGTGCAGCGCGGTGCCAAGGGCCGGTACCACGTCCACGACCTGCTGCGTGCCTACGGCCGGCGCCAACCACCGGCCGACGCCGTCGAGGCCGCGCTCACCGGACTCTTCGACTACTACGTGCACGCCGCGAACGTCGCCGAAACCGTGCTGCCACTGGGTCGTGGCCGCACACCGCCACCGTCCGCGTTCCGCACGCCGCCGCTGCACGACCCGGTCCTGGCCGCGCACTGGCTCAACGCCGAGCGGGCGAACCTGGTCGCCGTCGTCGCGCACTGCGCGCTTCACGGCTGGCACGCCCAGGCCTGCGAGCTGGCGCAGGCGTTGCGGCCCTACCTGGACCAGGGCCGTCATCTGGCCGAGGCGCAGACCGTCCACCGGCACGCGCTGCACGCCGCCCGCAGACTCGGCGACCCGGCCGGCATCGGCGCGGCGCTCAACAACCTCGGTGGTGTGTGCCACCACCTCGGTCGTTATGCCGAGGCGGCCGAACACCTCGACGCGGCACTGGTTCTGCGCAGGCAGGAAGGTGACCGGACCGGCGAGGCGAGGACCACCAGCAACCTGGCGGGCGTGTACGCCAGGCTGGGCAGGCACGGCGACGCGATCGAGCACTACCGGCGGGCGCTGGCGATCGCGCGCGATCTCGGCGACCGGGCGAGCGAGGCGATGGTGCTGGCCAACCTCGCGTTCGTGCGCCTGCGGCTCGGCAGCTACCGGGAGACCGTGGACTGCCACCGCCGGGCGCTGGAGCTGGCCCAGCTGCTGGACGACCGGATGATGGAGAGCATCGAGCACTGCAACCTCGGGCTGGTGTACGCGCTCCTCGGCCTTCACCGGGAATCCGCGCGGTCGTTGCACCGGGCCGCCGAGATGTGCCGCGAGCTGGGTGATCGCCAGGGCGAGGGTTTCGTGTCCGGCAACCTCGCCGTCCTGCACACCAGGCTCGGCAACCACTGGGTCGCGCGCCGCCACGTCGAACGGGCCCTGGCCGTGCACGCGGCGGCCGGGGACCTCGCCAGCGAGGCCGCGGTGCTCGGCTTCCAGGGGGATCTGTTGCTGCGCATGGGTTTGCCCGCACAGGCGTTGCGGTCGTTCCGCCAGGCGCTGACGCTGGACAGGCGCCTCGGCGAGCGGTTCCAGGAAGCACAGGCGCTCAACGGCATCGCGGCCGCCGCGACGGCGATGCGCCGGTTCGACCAGGCTGAGTTGCACCACGACGCCGCGCTCGCGCTGGCCACCGAGACCGGCGACAGGTACGAACGGGCCCGTGCGCTCGACGGCATCGGAAAGGTGCGTTGCAGCACGGGAAACCCGGCTGAGGCGGCAGCGCTGTGGCGTGAGGCGGCCGCCCTCTACGACGACATCGGCGTGCCGGAGGCCGATCAGCTCAAAGCCCGCCTCGACGGGCTCGCCGTGCCGACCTGAACGACCGGCAGTTGAGCACTTTCCCGGTGGCCGAAAGGACCAGATCGCTGACTGCTGTCTGCGTCGCGGCCTGGCGAGCACATCGCGTAGCCGGGTGGTCCCGACGGAGTCATTTGGATCCACTACCCACTTTTCCGGTAGCGAAACCTCCGCTGCGACGACCTCCTGTGCGGGCGCATCGTGCGCCTGCACAAGGCTTGTCTCGGATGAGAGGGGCGTTTGTGAAAACCTCGGGCAGACGCGCCAGACGGCGTGCGCTTGTAGGGATCCTCGTGGCAGCGGCCGGACTGACGACCGGTGTCACGACGGCGTCGGCGGCCGACGGGGTCGTCATCGCCGCACCGGCGGGGAAGGCGATCGCGGACCAGTACGTGGTCGTGCTCCGCAACGGTGTGGCGGCGACGAGTTCGGGCTCGCTCGCCAAGCAGTACAACGGAAAGGTGACCGCCTCCTGGCAGCACGCGCTGCAGGGGTTCGCGGTCAGCGCCACCGCGGCCAGCGCCAAGTCGTTGGCGCGTGATCCTCGTGTGGCGGCGGTGTACCAGGACGCCGTGGTGAAGGCGGACGCCGTTCAGGTGAACCCGCCGTCCTGGGGACTGGACCGCATCGACCAGCGGAACCTGCCGCTGGACCAGCGGTACAACTACGGGCCGACCGCACCCGGTGTACGTGCCTACGTGATCGACACGGGCATCCGGGTGTCCCACTCGACGTTCGGCGGACGGGCGAGCTGGGGCATCAACACCACCGGGGACGGCAACGACACCGACTGCAACGGCCACGGCACGCACGTGGCGGGCACGATCGGTGGCGCGGAGTACGGCGTGGCCAAGGCGGTGCGGCTCGTCGCCGTCAAGGTGCTGAACTGTTCCGGCAGCGGCAGTTTCGCCGGTGTGATCAGCGGAGTGGACTGGGTGACCGCCAACGCGGTCAGGCCGGCGGTCGCGAACATGAGCCTGGGCGGTGGCGCGTTCGACCCGCTGGACACGGCGATCCGCAACTCGATCGCGTCGGGCATCACCTACGCGGTGGCGTCGGGCAACTCCAACACCGACGCGTGCCAGACCTCGCCCGCGAGGGTCGCGCAGGCGCTGACGGTGAACGCCACCGGCACGAACGACGCCAGAGCGTCGTTCTCGAACTTCGGTACCTGCACCGACCTGTTCGCGCCTGGTGTCGGCATCACGTCGTCGTGGAACACGAGTGACACCGCGACGAACAACATCAGCGGCACCTCGATGGCGACCCCGCACGTGGCGGGCGTGGCCGCGCTGTACCTGCAACGGCATCCAGCCGCCCCTGCCCAGCGCGTGCACGACGCCATCGTCCGCAACGCCACGCCCGGCGTGGTCGGCGGTCCCGGCACCGGGTCGCCGAACCTGTTGCTGTACTCGCTGTTCACCCGGTGGGGCCCGGAAGGCGACTACAACGGTGACGGGACAACGGATCTGACGGTCTGGCGTCCGTCCGAGGGCAACTGGTACGTGCGCGGGATCAGCACGACCCAGTGGGGGATCGGTGGCGACATTCCGGTGCCCGGTGACTACGACGGTGACGGCGTCACCGACCTCGCCGTGTGGCGTCCGTCCGAAGGAAACTGGTACGTGCGCGGCATCGGCACCGTCCAGTGGGGCATCGGTGGCGACATTCCGGTGCCCGGTGACTACAACGGTGACGGCATCACGGACTTCGCGGTGTGGCGTCCGTCCGAGGGCAACTGGTACGTCCGCGGGATCAGCACCACGCAGTGGGGCATCGGTGGCGACGTTCCCGTGGCGGGTGACTACAACGGTGACGGCATCACGGATCTCGCCGTGTGGCGTCCGTCTGAAGGCAACTGGTACGTGCGCGGGATCAGCACCACGCAGTGGGGGATCGGCGGTGACATCCCTGTTGTGGGCGACTACAACGGCGACGCCGTCGCGGATCTCGCCGTGTGGCGTCCGTCCGAAGGAAACTGGTACGTGCGGGGCATCAGCACGACCCAGTGGGGGATCGGCGGCGACATCCCGGTGCCCGGCGACTTCAACGGTGACGGCGTGACCGACCTCGCCGTGTGGCGTCCGTGGGAGGGCAACTGGTACGTGCGCGGCCAGTTCACCACCCAGTGGGGCATCGGAGGTGACGTCCCGCTGGCCTCCTAGCTGGGGGTACCGCCCGGCTGGTCAGCGACCAGCCGGGCGGTCCGGCTCAGCGCCGGTCGCGGATCATCCCGCGCTGGACCGCGATGAAGACCAGCAGCAGCGCGCCGATCACGATCTTCGTCCACCACGAGCTGAGCGTGCCCTGGAACGAGATCAGCGTCTGGATCGTGCCGAGCACCAGCACCCCGGCGAGGCTGCCGAGCACGTACCCGAGCCCGCCCGCCAGCAGAGTGCCGCCGATGACCACGGCCGCGATGGCGTCGAGCTCCATGCCGACCGCGTGCAGGCCGTACCCGGAGAGCATGTACAGGCTGAACAGCAGCCCGGCCAGCGCCGAGCAGAAGCCGCTGATCACGTACACGCCGACCTTGGTGCGCCCGGTCTTGAGCCCCATCAGCATCGCCGACTGCTCGTTGCCGCCGACCGCGTAGACCGTGCGGCCGAAGCGGGTGCGGTGCAGGACGAACAGCGCCGCCAGCACGACGACGAGCGCGATGACCACGTTGTAGGTGATCGTGACGCCGCCGGGCAGTTCGATGACGGCGGTGGCGACGTCGCGGAAGGTCGTGTCCTTGATGGAGACGGATTCCACGCTGATGAGGAAGCAGAGGCCGCGGGCGAGGAACATGCCGGCGAGGGTGACGATGAAGGGCTGGATGTCGAACTTGTGGATGACCAGGCCCATGAGCAGTCCGAGCGTCGAGCCGATCAGCAGGACGGCGATGATGACCAGGGGGACCGGCCAGCCTGCGCGGAGTCCGGCGGCGGTGACCATTGTGGACAGTGCGACGACGGAGCCGACGGAGAGGTCGATGCCGCCGCTGAGGATGACGAAGGTCATGCCCGCGGCGAGCACGATGAGGAAGGCGTTGTCGATGAACAGGTTCGCGATGACCTGACCGGACGCGAACCCGTCGTACCGGACCGAGCCGACGCCGAACGTGATCACGAACAGCACCACGGTCGCGAGGACCGGCAGGAACCGCGACGGCAGCCGGGTGGTGAGAGCGGTCATGACGCGACGGCCACCTTCCGGAAGCTGAGTGCGGCGCGGGCCTTCGGCGACTGGATCAGGCACACGGTGATGACGACGACCGCCTTGAACACCAGCGTGACCTCCGCCGCCACGCCGATCGTGTAGACGGTCGTGGTGAGGGTCTGGATGATCAGGGAGCCGAGCAGCGTGCCGGCGAGCGAGTACCGGCCGCCCGCGAGCGACGTGCCGCCGATGACGACGGCGAGGATCGCGTCCATCTCGATCCACAACCCGTTGCTGTTGGCGTCGGCCGCGCTCACGTTCGAGCTGATCATCAGACCGGCGATGCCCGCGCAGACCGCCGCGAACACGTAGACGGTCCAGATGATCGTCTTGGACTTCACGCCGGCGAGGCGGGAGGCCTCGGGGTTCACGCCGACCGACTCGATCAGCATGCCGAGTGCGGTCTTGCGCGTGGTGAACGCGACCAGACCGAGCACCGCGAGGCTGATCAGGATCGAGACCGGCAGCACCACGAACCCGGCGCCGACCTGGCGGTAGGCGTTGTTGTTGACGGTGATGATCTGGCCCTCGGTCACCAGCATGGCGATGCCGCGGCCTGCGGTCATCAGGACCAGGGTGGCGATGATGGGCTGGATGCCGAGTCCTGCCACCAGGAAACCGTTCCACAGGCCCAGCACCGCGCAGAGCACCAGCGCGATCGCCATGCCTGCCAACGCCGTGCCGAAGTCCGGTGACGTTCCGATGTGGACACACGTCACCGCGGCCGCGATCGCCGCGACGGCGCCGACGGAGAGGTCGATGCCGCGGGTGGCGATGACCAGCGTCATGCCGATCGCGATGAGGAGCGTGGGCGCGCCGTTCTTGAGCACGTCGACCAGGCCGCCGTAGAGGTGGCCGTCCTGGATGCGCAACGCGAAGAACGACGGAGTGAAGATGAGGTTGAGCAGCAGCAGGGCGACCAGCGCCACGATCGGCCAGAGCAAGCGGTTCTTCACGACGCCACCCCTTCCGGGAGCTGTTCACCCGCGATGAGGCCGACGACCTCGTCCAAACTCGCCCCGCCGTCCAGCTCGGCGATCTTGTGCCGGTCGCGCAGCACGACGATCCGGTCGGCGATGCGCACGACCTCCTCCAACTCCGCCGAGATGAACAGCACCGCCGTGCCTTCCGCGGCGAGGGTCGTGACGAGGTGCTGGATCTGGGCCTTGGCGCCGATGTCGATGCCGCGCGTCGGCTCGTCCAGGATCAGCAACCGCGGTTCGGTGACGAGCCAGCGGGCCAGCAGGACCTTCTGCTGGTTGCCGCCGGAGAGCGTGCGCACGAGCGCGTCCGGGTTGGCGGGCCGGATGTCCAGCGCCGCCAGGTACTTCTCGACCAGCTCGTCCTTCACCCGGCGGGACAGCGGACGGGTCCAGCCGCGCGCGGCCTGCATGGCCAGCACGAGGTTGTCACGGATGGAGAGGTCCGCGACCAGGCCTTCGCCCTTGCGGTCCTCCGAACAGAACGCGATGCCGGCCGCGATCGCCGAGCGCGGGCCGCGCAGGTGCAGCGGCTTGCCGTCGACGAGCAACTGACCGGAGTCGGCCTTGTCGGCGCCGAAGAGCAGCCGCGCGAGTTCTGTGCGGCCGGAACCCAGCAGACCGGCCAGCCCGACCACCTCGCCCGCGCGGACGTCGAGGTCGAACGGCGCGATCGCGCCGCGGCGGCCGAGGCCTTCCGCGCGCACGAGCACCGGTCCGTCTGCCTGGTGCTTCTCCGCGGCTTCCTCGATCGCCTCCAGCGCACCGAGCTCGCGGCCGATCATCTTCGAGACCAGCGCGCGCCGGTCGAGTTCCGAGGTCAGGTGCTCGCCGACGAGAGTTCCGTTGCGCAGCACCGTCATGCGGTCGGAGATCTCGTAGACCTGGTCGAGGAAGTGGGAGACGAAGAGGATCGCGACGCCTTCGCCGCGCAGCACGCGCATGATGCGGAACAGCTCGGCGACCTCGCCGGCGTCCAAACTGGACGTCGGTTCGTCGAGCACGAGCACCCGGCAGTCGACCGCGATGGCACGGGCGATGGCGACGAGCTGCTGCACGGCGATCGGGTGTTCACCGAGGCTCGACGCGGGGTCGATGTGCACGCCGATGCGCGACAGCACTTCCGCCGCGCGCTTGCGCATGGCGGGGAAGTCGATGCCGCCGAGCTTTCTCGGTTCGCGGCCCAGCAGGATGTTCTCCGCGACCGTGAGGTTCGCGCAGAGGTTGACCTCCTGGTACACCGTGCTGATCCCGGCTTCCTGCGCCTGGCCGGGGGAGGAGAACGCGACCGCGTCACCCGCGAGCTGCACTGTGCCGCTGTCCGGCGTGTGAACACCGGTGAGGGTCTTGATCAGGGTGGACTTGCCGGCGCCGTTCTCGCCCATGAGGGCGTGCACTTCGCCGGGGAACAGCCGGAAGTCGACGTCCTGCAACGCCTTCACGCCAGGAAATGCGAGGCTGATGCCTCGCATCTCGACGACGGGCGGCGGTGACTCGGTCATGAGGGAGCCTTCGTCGCTTGGGGTGCGGGACCCGCCACTGGAACGTGAGAGAGTGACGGGTCCCGCAGTCTTTGGTGGGATCAGTACTGGCGGTTCGGCAGTGCGGCCTTGGCCTGCTCCTGGTTGAAGGCGCCCTCTTCGGTGACGACCCGTGCGGGGACGTTTTCGCCCTTGACGACCTTCTTGGCGAGTTCCATGAGCTGCTTGCCGAGCAGGGGGTTGCACTCGACGATGTAGTTGATCTCGCCGTTGGCCAGGGCGGTCATGCCGTCCTTGACCGCGTCCACCGTGATGATCTTGATGTCCTTGCCGGGCACCTTGCCCGCGGCCTTGATCGCCTCGATCGCGCCCAGGCCCATGTCGTCGTTGTGCGCGTAGACGACGTCGATCTTGGGCTGGGACTTCAGGAAGGCTTCCATGACCTGCTTGCCGCCGGAGCGGGTGAAGTCACCGGTCTGCGACGCCACGATCTTGATGTCGGGCTTGGAGGCGATCTTCTCCTCGAACCCCTTCTTCCGGTCGATCGCCGGCGCGGCACCCGTGGTGCCCTGCAGTTCGACGACGTTGGTGGGGCCGGTGGCGTTGGCGACCATCCAGTCACCGGCCTTGCGGCCCTCCTCCACGAAGTCCGAGCCGAGGAACGTCTTGTACAGCGACGTGTCGTCGGAGTCGATCGCGCGGTCGGTCAGGATGACCGGGATGTTGGCCCGCTTGGCCTCCAGCAGCACGGTGTCCCAGCCGGTCTCCACCACCGGGGAGAACGCGATGACCTTGACCTTCTGCTGGATGTAGGAGCGGATCGCCTTGATCTGGTTCTCCTGCTTCTGCTGCGCGTCGGAGAACTTCAGGTCGATCCCGGCGGCCTTGGCCTCTTCCTGGATCGACTTGGTGTTGGCGGTGCGCCAGCCGCTCTCCGCGCCCACCTGGGCGAAGCCCATCGTGATGGCGTCGCCACCGGATGAACCAGTGCCGTTGCCGGCACCGCCAGAACCAGAACCACACGCGGCGAGCGCGCACAGCGCGATCACGCTGGCGGCTGTCGTGATCTTCTTCAGCACAGCGATTCCTCCGAGGTGACTACGGTGTCGCGGAGCCCGGCCACGTGCCCGCGGCTGTCAGGTGGACAACAGTGAACGCTCACATCCGGCGCGTCAAGCCTTCGGCCATAACGACTTGTAACCGTTGACCTGATTCCATTGCGGTCGTATGTTAGCGCTCACTTTTCCTGCGAAGGCACTTCCGAACGCCGGGAGCTCTACTTCATGTCCCCCAGGCACGTTCTGCTGTCCGCCGCACTCGCGGCCTCCCTGCTGGCCGCCGTCCCCGGTTCGGGCGCGGCGGTCGACACCGACTACACGCTCAAGGTCGACGCCACGAAGAAGGGCGCGTCGATCGACGACACGATGTACGGCGTCTTCTTCGAGGACATCAACCGGGCCGCCGACGGTGGCCTGTACGCCGAGCTCGTCCAGAACCGTTCGTTCGAGTACGACAAGGCCGACAACGCGAGCTACACACCGCTGACCGGATGGGCACCGCACAGCGGCACGGTAGACGTGATCGACGACAACGGCCGGATGAACGACCGCAACCGCCGTTACCTCAAGCTCGGCCTGCCCGCGGGCGTCATCAACTCGGGCTACAACTCCGGCATCGCCGTCCAGGAGGGACAGCGCTACGACTTCTCCGTCTGGGCGCGCACCGACCAGGCCACCACGCCGCTGACCGCCACGATCACCGACCCGGCGGGCAACGCGCTGGGCGATCCGGTGAAGGTGCAGGTCAAGGGCGACGGCTGGACCCGCTACAGCGGCACGGTCCGCGCGAAGAAGTCCACCACGACCGGCAGGCTGCTGGTCACCGGTGACGGCGGCGGCACCCTGCGCCTCGACATGATCTCGCTGATGCCGCGGGACACCTTCAAGGGCCACGGCCTGCGCCGCGACCTGGCCGAGAAGATCGCCGCGCTCAAACCCGGCTTCGTCCGGTTCCCCGGTGGCTGCCTGGTCAACACCGGCAGCCACTACGGCTACGACGCGCCGAACTACGAGCGCCGCCGTTCGTACCAGTGGAAGGACACGATCGGCCCAGTCGAGCAGCGTGCCACCAACTGGAACTTCTGGGGCTACAACCAGTCCTACGGCCTCGGCTACTACGAGTACTTCCAGTTCTCCGAGGACGTCGGCGCCATGCCGCTGCCCGTCGTGCCCGCGCTCGTCACCGGCTGCGGCCAGAACCGCGCCACCGACGACCCCGCGCTGCTGCAACGGCACATCCAGGACACGCTCGACCTCATCGAGTTCGCCAACGGTCCCGCCGACTCGGCGTGGGGCCGCAAGCGCGCCGAGATGGGGCACCCCAAGCCGTTCAAGCTCACGCACCTCTCGGTCGGCAACGAGGAGAACCTGCCCGACGAGTTCTTCGCCCGCTTCACCGAGTTCCGCAAGGCCATCAACGCCAAGTACCCGGACATCACCGTCGTCAGCAACTCCGGCCCCGACGACACCGGCGGCACGTTCGACCGCCTGTGGCAGCTCAACAAGCAGGCCGGCGTGAAGATGGTCGACGAGCACTACTACAACAGCCCGAGCTGGTTCCTGGAGAACAACAACCGCTACGACTCCTACGACCGCAACGGTCCGAAGGTGTTCCTCGGCGAGTACGCCTCTCTGGACAACAAGTTCTTCAACGCGCTGAGCGAAGCCGCGTTCATGACCGGCCTCGAACGCAACGCCGACGTCGTGAAGCTCGCCTCCTACGCGCCATTGCTGTCCAACGAGGACTACGTGCAGTGGAAGCCGGACATGATCTGGTTCAACAACCACGCGTCGTGGGGATCGGCCAGCTACGAGACGCAGAAGCTGTTCATGAACAACGTCGGTGACGAGGTCGTGCCCAGCACGGCGTCGGCCACGCCGTCCACCCAGGCCCCGATCACCGGCGCGATCGGCCTCTCGACGTGGGCGACCGCCGCGAGCTACGACGACGTGCGCGTCACCAGCACGTCCGGCCAGCAGCTGTTCAACGACGACTTCTCCGGCACCGACGCGCAGTGGACCAGGACCGGCAAGGGCACCTGGAACGTCGTGAACGGCGCCTACGTCCAGTCCGACGCCGCCGCCGAGAACACGCTCGTGACCGCCGGCGACCGGAACTGGCACGACTACACCCTGAACCTCAAGGCCACCAAGCAGTCCGGCCGCGAGGGCTTCCTCGTCGCGTTCGGCGTGCAGGACACCGGCAACTACTACTGGTGGAACCTCGGCGGCTGGAACAACACCCAGTCCGCGGTGGAGAAGGCCGTCGGCGGTGGCAAGAGCACGCTGATGAGCAACAACACCAGCATCGAGACCGGCCGCACCTACGACGTGCGGGTCGAGGTGAAGGGACGCCACGTCGCGCTGTTCCTCGACGGGCAGAAGTGGGGCGAGTTCACCGACGACAAGCTGGCCGAGCCGTTCCGTCAGGTCGTCACCCGCGACCTCGCCACCGGTGAGCTGATCGTCAAGGTCGTCAACGCCCAGGACAACGCCGCCCGCACCAAGATCGACCTCGGTGTCCCGGTGGCGTCCACCGCGCGGGTCACCACCCTGCAGGGACGCCCCGACGACATCAACACCGAGTTCGTCCAGCCCATCAAGCCGCGCACGTCCCAGGTGAGCGTGCGCAGCTCGTTCAGCTACACGTTCCCGCCGAACTCCATCACGGTCTTCCGCGTCAAGGACAGGAGCCGCAAGTGATCGACCGCAGAACCCTGTTGCTGGGCACCGGTGGTGTTCTCGCCGCCACCGGCACGGTGTCGCTCGCGGCCTCCGCTCCTGTCGTGGCCGCGCCGGAAGCACCGGCCGAGCTGCCCACCCGCAGCCCGCTCGTCGAGCAGCGCGCCGACCCGTTCATCACGCCGCCGACCGACGGCATGTACTACCTGACCGGGTCCGTGCCGGAGTACGACCGGATCGTCATCCGCGGCGCGTCCACCCTGGACGGCCTGACCTCGGCACGGGAACGCACGATCTGGCGCCGTCCGGCGTCCGGCAGGATGGGCGGCTACATCTGGGCGCCGGAGCTGCACCGCATCGACGGCAAGTGGTACGTCTACTTCGCCGCCGGTGACAAGGACGAACCGTTCCGCATCCGCACCTACGTGCTGGAGTCCCCGAACGCCGACCCGCGCGCGGACGGCTGGGTGCTGCGCGGCCAGATCGTGACGCACCTGGACACGTTCACCCTGGACGCGACGACGTTCGCGCACCGCGGCAAGCGCTACCTCCTGTGGGCGCAGAACGACCCCGCCGTCGGTTCCGGCACCAACCTCTACATCGCCGAGATGGCCTCGCCGCTCGCGTTGAAGACCGCGCCGGTGCGGATCGCCACGCCGACGGCGTCGTGGGAGGTGCAGGGTTTCCGGGTGAACGAGGGCCCGGCGGTGCTCATCCGCAACGGCCGGGTGTTCGTGACGTTCTCCGCGAGCGCCACCGACGCCCGGTACTGCATGGGCCTGCTGACCGCCGACGAGAACGCGAACCTGCTCGACGCGCGGTCGTGGACCAAGTCGCCGAACCCGGTGTTCGCGACCAACGCGCCGAGCTCGCAGTACGGGCCGGGGCACAACTCGTTCACGACGGTCGGCGACATGGACGTGCTGGTCTACCACGCCCGCGACTACCGCGACATCAACGGCGACCCGCTGTTCGACCCGAACCGGCACACCCGAGTGCAGCGCCTGCACTGGAACGCCGACGGCACACCGAGCTTCGGCGTCCCGGTCGGCAAGGGCGGCCCGATCTCGCGGCTGGCCACGATGGACGGACTGCACGTGCGGCACTACGAGTACCAGCTGCGGGTCGACGGCAACGTCCGCGAGCTGGCCGACTCGCAGTTCCGGTTCGTACCGGGGCTTCTCGGCACCGGGACGGTCGCGCTGCAGTCGGTGAACTTCCCCGACCGGTACGTGCGGGCGGACGCGAACGGGGTCCGCATCGACCCGTTCGAGGACTCCGACGCGTACGGCCGGGCGACCAGCTTCACGCAGGTTCGGGGGCTCGCCGACGGCAAGGCGATTTCGTTGAATGTTGGAGCAGATTCTTATCTCATTCACGATCGGGGCAGACTGGTGGTCGGCAGACCCGGAAACGACCGCGACGCGCGCCGACGTGCGACGTTCCGGCTCGAGTAGGAGTCACAATGGGTCTGCTGAACCGAGGCTGACGGGTGTTATCGCTAACACCCTAGGTCTAGACCAAGGATCGGAGACCGTTCGTGGACCAGAAGACCACGCGTGACCCCGCGATGACCGACGTCGCCCGCCTGGCCGGGGTGTCCCACCAGACGGTTTCGCGCGTGCTCAACGACCATCCGAACGTTCGCGAGCAGACCCGGCTGCGGGTTCGCGCCGCCATCAAGGAGCTGGGCTACCGTCCGAACAGGGCAGCTCGTGCCCTGGTCACCGGCAAGACCTACCTGATCGGCGTGGTCGCGCAGAACTCGACGCTGTACGGCCCGGCCTCGCTGCTGTCCGCCTTCGAGGAGGCGGCGGGCGAGGCCGGGTTCGGTGTGAGCGTCGGCCGCGTCAAGGTCCTCGACCGCGACTCGATAGCGGCCGCCGTCGAACGCCACCGCGACCAGCGCGTGGCGGGCATCGTCGTGATCGCACCGAACTCGTCCGCCGCCGACGCGCTCGCCGACGTCCCCGCCGGCCTGCCGCTGGTGACTGTGGACGGTGACCCCGGCCGGCCGACGCCGCTGGTGACGGTCGACCAGGCGTCGGGGGCCTACGACGCCACCGAGCACCTCCTGAACGCCGGGCACGACACGGTGTGGCACGTCTCCGGTCCGACCGACTGGTTCGACGCGGCCGGTCGCGTGCAGGGCTGGCGCGAGGCGCTGGAGGCGGCAGGCAAGGAGGTGCCGCCGGTGATGGCCGCCGACTGGAGCGCGGCCTCCGGCTACAAGGCGGGGCAGATGCTGGCGAGGATGCCCGAGGTCACGGCGGTGTTCTGCTCGAACGACCACCTCGCCCTCGGCGTGCTGCGGGCGATGCACGAACGCGGCAGGCGGGTGCCGCACGACGTGAGCGTGGTCGGCTTCGACGACGTGCCGGAAGCCGCGTACTTCATCCCGCCGCTCACGACCATCCGCCCGGACTTCGCGGCGGTGGCACGGGAGACGCTGGGGTTGTTGCTCGAGCAGGTGAGCGAGGGCGAGTCCGCGCAGCCGCGGCGTTCCATCAAACCTGTTCTGGTGGCGCGGGACAGCGTGGCACCGCCCGCCTGATCGCCGGGTGGGCCCAGGTCCCGGCCGGCCTCCGTCGACCGGGACGTCTTGTCATACGTTCACTCTCTTGGCCCACCTAGCCTCATCAAGGCTTTCGCGACTTCTCCGCCCGTACTTGACGGACCGAATGTTAGCGATAACACTCAGCGCGTGACTGACAAGACGATCCATCCCGACGCCTGTGTGGTGGGTGTCGACTTCGGCACGTTGTCCGGCCGTGCGGTGGTGGTGCGCGTCCGTGACGGTGCCGAGCTCGGCACCGCGGTGCACGACTACAGCCACGGCGTGGTGGACGGAGTGCTGCCCGCGACGGGCCGCGCCCTGCCGCCGGAGTGGGCGCTCCAGGTTCCGAGCGACTACCTCGACGTCCTGCGGACCGCCGTCCCTCAGGCCGTGGCGGACGCCGGTGTCGCGCCGGAGCTCGTCATCGGGATCGGCACCGACTTCACCGCCTGCACGATGGTTCCGGTGACCGCCGACGGAACCCCGTTGTGCGACCTGCCGGAGTTCGCGGAGAACCCGCACGCCTACGTGAAGCTGTGGCGTCACCACGCCGCGCAGGGGCAGGCCGACCGGATCAACGACCTGGCACACGACCGCAAGGAGTCGTGGCTTCCGCGTTACGGCGGGCTGATCTCGTCGGAGTGGGAGTTCGCCAAGGGCTTGCAGGTGCTGGAGGAGGCGCCTGAGGTCTATGCGGCGATGGAGCACTGGGTCGAGGCGGCGGACTGGATCATCTGGCAGCTCACCGGCCGGTACACGCGCAACGCCTGCACCGCCGGGTACAAGGGGATCCACCAGGACGGTGCGTACCCGAGCGAGGAGTTCCTCGCCGAGCTCAACCCCGCGTTCGCGACTTTCGTGGCGGACAAGCTCGACCACCCGCTGTCCGCGCTGGGCGACACGGCCGGAACCCTGACCGCTGAAGCCGCGGCGTGGACCGGGCTGCCCGAGGGAATCGCGGTCGCGGTCGGCAACGTCGATGCGCACGTGACCGCTCCGGCCGCGCAGGCGGTGGAGCCGGGGCAGATGGTCGCGATCATGGGCACGTCCACGTGTCACGTGATGAGCGGCGATGTGCTGCGTGAGGTTCCTGGCATGTGCGGTGTCGTGGACGGCGGCATTGTTCCGGGGTTGTGGGGTTACGAGGCCGGGCAGAGCGGTGTCGGTGACATCTTCGCTTGGTTCGTGAAGAACCAGGTTCCGCCCGCCTACCACGAGCAGGCGAACGAGCGCGGCATCACGGTGCACGAACTCCTCACCGAACTCGCTGCCACGCAACGGGTTGGTGAGCACGGCCTGGTCGCGCTGGACTGGCACAGCGGCAACAGGTCCGTGCTGGTCGACCACGAACTGTCCGGTGTGGTCGTCGGGCAGACGCTGGCGACGAAGGCCGAAGACGTCTACCGGGCGTTGCTGGAGGCCACGGCGTTCGGTACGCGGGTCATCATCGACACCTTCACCGACGCCGGCGTGCCCGTGACCGAACTGGTGATCGCCGGTGGTCTGGTCAAGAACCCGTTGCTGATGCAGATCTACGCCGACGTCGTGAACCTGCCGCTGTCGGTCATCGGTTCGGCGCAGGGGCCGGCGCTCGGTTCGGCGATGCACGCGGCGGTGGCCGCGGGGGCGTTCGAAGACATCCGCGGTGCCGCGAACGCCATGGGATCGGTGCAGCGTCACGTCTTCACGCCGATTCCGGAGAACGTCGAGGCCTACGAACGGCTGTTCCTCGACTACCTCGAGCTGCACGACTACTTCGGCCGCGGTGTCAACGACGTCATGCGCCGGCTGCGCAAGTTCCGCCGTGACGCACTGGAAGGGAAGAACTGATGTCGGTGACCTCTGAGCTGCGCCGCACGGTCGCCGACCTGCACCGCGAGCTCACCAAGTACGAGCTGGTGATCTGGACCGCGGGCAACGTCTCCGCGCGCGTGCCGGGCCACGAGCTGATGGTGATCAAGCCGTCCGGGGTGTCCTACGACCAGCTGGGGCCGGACGCGATGGTCGTGACCGACCTGCACGGCAAGCTCGTCGAGGGTGAGTTCGCGCCGTCGTCGGACACCGCCGCGCACGCGTACGTCTACCGCCACATGCCCGAGGTGAACGGTGTCGTGCACACGCATTCCCCTTACGCCACGGCGTGGGCGGCGCGCGGAGAGCCGATTCCCTGTGTGCTGACGATGATCGCGGACGAGTTCGGCGGTGAGATCCCGGTCGGCCCGTTCGCGTTGATCGGCGACGACTCGATCGGGCGCGGCATCGTGGAAACCTTGCGCGGCAGCAGGTCCCGGGCGGTGCTGATGCGCAACCACGGCCCGTTCACGGTCGGCCCGAGCGCGCGTTCGGCGGTGAAGTCCGCCGTGATGCTGGAGGACGTGGCACGCACCGTCCACTTCGCACTCCAGCTCGGCAAGGCCGAACCGATCGAACAGCAGGACGTCGACCGGCTCTACCAGCGCTACCAGAACGTCTACGGGCAGTGAGCCCACGAGGAGAGAAGATGTCGTTCGCGGGCAAGCCCCAGGTCTGGTTCCTGACGGGCGGCCAGCACCTGTACGGCCCCGAGACGCTCGACCAGGTGGCCGCGCAGTCGCAGCAGATCCAGCGGATGCTCAGCGAGTCCGGCCGGATCAGCACCGAGATCGTGTGGAAGCCGGTGCTGACCGACGCGGCCGCGATCCGCGGGATCATGCAGGAGGCGAACAACGACCCGTCGTGCGTCGGTGTGATCGCGTGGATGCACACGTTCTCCCCGGCGAAGATGTGGATCACCGGGCTGGACCTGCTGCGCAAACCTTTGCTGCACTTGCACACGCAGTTGAATGAGGCGCTGCCGTGGTCCACGATCGACATGGACTTCATGAACCTCAACCAGGCGGCGCACGGCGACCGGGAGTTCGCGTACATCCAGACGCGGATCGGCGTGGCGCGCAAGACGGTGGCGGGTCACGCGAGCGACCCGCACCTGGCCGAGCGCATCGACGGCTGGGCGCGTGCGGCGGCGGGTGTGGCGCATCTGCGGTCGTTGAAGCTGGCCCGGTTCGGCGACAACATGCGCGACGTCGCGGTGACCGAGGGCGACAAGGTCGAGGCGGAGCTGCGGTTCGGTGTCTCGGTCAACACCTACGGCGTGAATGATCTCGTGGCGAAGGTCGACGCAGTGTCCGACGCGGACATCGACCTGCTCGTGGCCGACTACGCCGAGACCTACCGGCTCGCCGCGGAACTCGCCCGCGGGGGAGACCGGCACGACTCGCTGCGCTACGCCGCCCGCATCGAGATCGGCCTGCGGTCCTTCCTGGACGAAGGCGGCTTCGGCGCGTTCACCACGAACTTCCAGGACCTCGGCGGACTGCGCCAGCTCCCCGGCCTCGCCGTCCAACGGCTCATGGCCGACGGCTACGGCTTCGGCGGCGAAGGCGACTGGAAGACCTCCGCACTGCTCGCCGCCGTCAAGGCCATGGGCGTCGGCACGGGCCGCGGCACCTCATTCATGGAGGACTACACCTACCACTTCGGACCCGGCACCCCGAAGATCCTCGGCGCCCACATGCTGGAGGTGTGCCCGACGATCGCGGCGGACCAGCCGTCGTGTGAAATCCACCCGCTCGGCATCGGCGACCGCGAAGACCCCGTCCGACTCGTCTTCGACGCCACCCCCGGACCCGCCGTCGTGATCGGCCTGGCCGACCTCGGCGACCGCTTCCGATTGGTGGCCAATGAAATCACCGTCGTCCCACCCGACGAGCCGCTGCCCAACCTGTCCGTCGCCCGCGCCGTCTGGCAGCCCGCACCGTCACTGTCCACCTCGGCCGAGTGCTGGCTCACCGCCGGCGGACCCCACCACACGGTCATGACCCACGCGGTCGGGGCCGAGACGCTGCGGGACTTCGCCACCATGGCGGCCACCGAACTGGTGCTGATCGACTCGTCGACCACCCCGGCCCAGTTCGGTGACCGGTTGCGCTGGAACGCCGCCTACCACCGCCTGGCGGCCGGAATTCGCTGACTGAGGTCGCCGGCGTAGAACCCGGCGATCCGCTTCCACGTCGCGACGGGGTTGGAGTACATCGGGAGGTGCCCGCTGTGCGGGATCTCGGCGAGCTCCACCCCGTTCGCGTCGAGCAGCGGCAAATAGGACAGTGACGCGCATTCCTCGCCGTAGAGGTACATCTTCGGGATGGGGAGCGCGAGGAACTTGTTCAACAGCTCCCCGTGGTCGGCGAGCTCGACCACGGACCGGAAGATGCCGGGCACGGCTCCCGGGCGGATCTTGTACGGCAGGTTCGCGCCGTACAGGCCGCTCGAGTAGCCCTGGGAGTGGCGGATTCCCTCGACGAACCGGTGGAAGAGGTCGCCGGTCTCCTGGTGGGACAGCAACTGCCTGGTCGGCGCGCAGTCCTCGGGAGCGAGCGTGCCCTTGATGTTGACGAAGCTGAGCACCCGGCTCGGTTCGCGGTGCGCGAGCAGCAGCGCCGTGAGACCGCCGAGCGAGTGCCCGACGACGTGGTAGCGGCCGATGCCGGCGCGATCGAGCACGGCGCGGGCGGTGTCCACGATGAACGGCACGTCGATCGCCCTGAGGTCGGCGCACTCCGTGGCGCCGCATCCGGGCAGGTCGAACGCCAGGAAAGCGCGTTCCGTGAACTCGTGCCGCTGGGTGATGTCGGTGTAGTCCTCCTTGCTCGTGCCGAAGCCGTGCAGGAAGACGATCGGCTCGGCGGTGCCCCCGCGGTGCACGGCGGCGACCTTGAGGTTCACCCCCTGAACTCTCAAGAGAAGCTGGTCGTGCACGACTCTGTGCCCCGATGGCATGGCGGACCCCGAATTCTGCGCAGGTGCGGGCTGCGGAACGACGGGACGCCAGCATGCCATTTGCTGTGAGCGCTCACAAGTGGTTGAACCCTTGACCGTCCCGGTCCGTATCCCGCTGTGCCGGCAGATTTCATCCACTGATTCGTGAGGGTTCGAACATGTCGAGAGCGCATGCAAAACCAGAACGGCGCAAGCGGGTGCTCGTCGCCGGAATCGCCGTCGCCGCGACGCTGACCGCCGGTACCGCTATCGCCGCGTTCGCCGCGGGTGAGGGCAACAACGCCGCTGGCCAGTCGATCGCGTGCCCGAAGCCCGTCATCCCCGCGGTTCCCGCCCAGGCGCAGGCCGAGGTCCAGCGTGAACTGGCGAACCTGGACAAGCAGATAGCCGAGGCGAACAACCGTCTGCGCACGTCGGCGGGTCAGGGTGGCCCGAACTTCGTGCAGAACGCGATTGTCGGTCCGTTGAAGGACAAGCGTGTCGCGGCGCTGAACCGGATCGAAACAGCGATCGGCCGCGTGGCGGAGAAGCCGGAGGGGCTTGAACGATTCGCGCCCTGCGGAGTCGGCTCGGCGCCGGCGGTGGCGGCGGCGCCGACGAAGCAGGCGTCCGGCAACAACGGGAACGCGAACGGCAACGGCAACGGCAACGCGAACGGCAACAACGGGTCCGGAAACAACGCGTCGGCGTCGGGGAAGACGATCGAGTGTCCGCTGCCCGTCGTGCAGAACGTCCCGGCTCAGGCGAAGGCCGAAGTGGACCGCGAGCTCGCCAACCTCGGCAAGCAGCAGGCCGAGGCGAACGAGCGGCTGCGGACGTCCGCGGGTCAGGGTGGCCCGAACTTCGTGCAGAACGCGATTCTCGGCCCGTTGAAGGACAAGCGCGTCGCGGCGCTCAACCGGATCGAGACCGCGATCGGTCGCGTCGCCGCGAAGCCGGAAGGCCTGGAACGCTTCGCCACCTGCTCGCTCAAGTGACCCTCCTCGGGGTGTGAGCGAGCAGAGCCCGCCTCTCCTCGGGGGGCGAGCGTTCCTGGGAAAGGGCTTGCCGAGCGGTCGCGCCACCGCTCGGCAAGCCCTTGACGCACCATGCCGTCCTCGGTAGATGTTAGCGCGCACATCGACTGTTCGACGGAGAACCGATGACAAGATTCCCTGCACTTCTCGCCGCTTCGGCGCTCACGTTGTCCACAGTGGTCGCCAGCGGAGTTCCCGCCGCGGCCGCTGTGGAGTCCGTGACCGTGCGGCCGGATCCGACCTACCAACAGGAGTCCTTCCAGGGGTGGGGAACGAGCCTCATCTGGTTCGCGAACGCCACCGGGGGATACCCGGACGAGATTCGCAACCAGCTCGCCGAGCTGCTGTTCGGTGAGGACGGGCTCAACCTCAACATCGCCCGCTACAACATCGGTGGCGGCAACGCCCCGGACGTGCCGTCGTACCTGCGCGCCGGCGCGGCCGTGCCCGGTTGGTGGAAAGCGCCTTCCGGGACCACTCGCAAGGACACCGACTGGTGGAAGCCGGGTGATCCGCGGTTCTTCGACGCCTCGGCGGACCCGCGCCAGCGCTGGTGGGTCGACAAGATCAAGTCTCAGGTCACGAAGTGGGAGGCGTTCAGCAACTCGCCGCCGTGGTTCCAGACCGTCAGCGGGTACGTCTCCGGCGGTTTCGACGCGTCGGCCGACCAGCTGCGCGAGGACCGCGTCAAGGACTTCGCCGCGTACCTGACGCAGGCGACCGCGGAGCTCGAGCGCGCGCACGGCATCAAGTTCTCGACGCTCGACCCGTTCAACGAGCCCAACACCACGTACTGGGGCACGAAGCTCGGTCCGGACGGCAACCCGACGGGCGGCCGCCAGGAGGGCGCGCACATGAGCCCGGCGCTGCAGGCGAAGGTCGTGCCCGCCGTGGCCGACGCGTTGCGCGCCAAGCGGTTGAAGGCAGTCGTGTCCGCACCGGACGAGACCAACCCCGGCATCTTCGCCGACGACTGGGCGGGGTACCCGGCCGCCGTGCGCTCGCAGGTCGGTCAGCTCAACGTCCACACCTACGGCCAGGACCGCCGCACGTCCGCGCGTGACATCGCCAAGGCCGCGGACAAGCCGATGTGGATGAGCGAGGTCGACGGGTCCTGGGGCAACTCCCAGAACTTCACCGCCATGGACTCCGGGCTGGGCATCGCCGCACGGGTGATCGACGACCTGCGCGAGCTCGAGCCCCGCGCCTGGCTGCTGTGGCAGGCCGTCGAGGACTACGACAACATGAAGCCCGGCGGCGAGACGCCGAACGGCATGAACTGGGGCGTCGTCCAGATCCCGTTCAACTGCGGCCCGCAGGACACGCTCGCGACCTGCCCCGCGCGGGTCAACAGCAAGTTCCACACGCTGCGGAACTTCACGCACTACATCAAGCCGGGCGACCGGATGATCAAGGTCAACACCAAGTCCGACGTGGCGGCGGTGCGCAACACCGAGCTGAAGTCCGTGGTGCACCTGAACCAGTCCGAGCAGCCGCAGTCGGTCACCCTGGACCTGTCCGCGTTCGGGTCGGTGCGGCCGAACGCCTCGGTCCGTCCGATCGTGACGGACATGTTCGGCGCGCTCGTCAAGGGCGGCGCGGTGAAGGTGAAGGACCGCAAGGCGACCCTCACCGTGCCCGCGAAGTCGGTCGTGACGTTCGACGTGACGGGCGTGAGCGGACTGGACCGTTCGGCCGCGCTGAACGGCAAGTACCGCCTCACGGGCGCGCAGAGCGGCAAGTCGCTCGCGCCGTCGGGCACCTCGCTGGTGCAGCGCACGACGAACACCGCCGCGCAGGACCAGGTGTGGCGTCTGGAGCGCAAGACGGGCGGTTACGGCAACGACGTCCAGTTCGCCGTGGTGAACTCCGCCACTGGCCAGCGAATCGCCGCTGTGGACGGTAACGCGACGCTGATCTCCAGCGACAGTCCGGCTGCCAGGTGGATCCTGTCCTCCACCGGCGACGACAGCTGGACCTTCGTCAACGCCGCGACGGGAGCGCTGCTCGACGTCGTCGGTGAGTCGCGTGAGGACGGCGCAAGAATCGGTTTGTACCACGCGACCTCTGGTGCGAACCAACGCTGGACAGCTTCTTCGGTGAGATAGTCGGGAGTGACGGTGGCGCGCAGCCATTTGCTGGTGATGTTGGTACTGCTCACCGGAGCGTGCACGGCTGAGCCGGCCGCGCCGCCACCGTCCACCCCGTCGTACCTGAAACCGCCCACGCTCATCAACGAGGTGGTGCCGCCCCAGAACGTGCTCACCGTCGTCCGCGACGTGATCGACGGCCGCACGGTCGAGCTGGCGGACGGCTCCAAGGTCCGCGTCGCCCTGCTCGCCCCGCCCGAGCCGTGCTGGGCGGAGGCCTCCCTGGCGTTCGCCAGGAAGACGCTGCTCGCCGCCTCGGTGCGCTTCACCGGCCTGACACCGGGCGAGATCAACATGGAGCTCGAGGACGGCACCGACTACGCGGTGCTCGCCGTGCAGCAGGGCGCGATGCGGCCGGAAGGCGTCGACGGCGGCCCGCTGATCGCCGCTCAGTCCGAAGCCGCCGCCGCGAAACGCGGGCTGTGGGGCCCGCCGTGTGACGGTTCCGGCACGGCCAAGCCGACTTCCGCGCCGACCACGACCACCACCACTTCCGCCACACCGCCACCGCCGCCCCCTCCTGGGCCGACGACCACCACGACACCGCCGCCGCCCGCGCGGTCGTGCGCGGTCGCGTACCGGATCGCCGGGCAGTGGCAGGGCGGCTTCCAAGCGACCGTGACCTGGCGCAACACCGGGACCTCGACGACCAACGGCTGGACGCTGCGCTGGAACCTCGCGAATGGCGAGTCCGTCAGGGAGATGTGGAACGCCTCGTCCCGGCAGTCCGGGGCGACCGTCAACGCCGTGAACGCCGACTACAACCCGCAGGTCGCGCCCGGCGGTTCGGTGCAGATCGGGTTCAACGCCAACGCGTGGGGTCCGCCGTCGACGCCCTCCTCCTTCTCCCTCAACGGGGCGCAGTGCTCGGTCGAGTAGTCGAACCGACGGCGCGATTGCGCCACTGAATTGCGCAACCGACTGAAACGGGCGGACCAGTGTTCGACCGTTTGCGCAGTTGAAAGTGAACGTGTTAATTCTTTCCCGGCGGGCAATTCGGCACGCCACTCTCCCGCATGCCTAAGATCGGGAGAGTGGCTGACGATTCGAATGACGGTTCGCCATCCGGAAAACCTGAAAAACTCACCGCGGTATTGGCAATTCGAGCCGCGACCGAACAGTTCAGTGCTCTGATCGGCAGGACACCGGAAGCCGTTTCGGGCATTCGCGCTGTGCCGGACGGCGGCTGGTCGGTGCTGGTCGACGTCGTCGAGCTGGAACGAATTCCGGCAACCACCAGCATCATCGCCACCTATCGAGTCGACGTCGACGCCGCCGGTGAGTTGTGCGGCTGCGAGCGGCTCAGGCGCTACACCCGTGGGACGACCGACATGTGACGGGATGGTTCTTCGTGGACAACAGATCCGGTTCGCTCGCCGACACGTTGGAACGCGTCCTGGACAAAGGTGTGGTGATAGTCGGGGACATCGCCGTCTGCGTGGTGGACATAGAGCTGCTCACGTTGCGGGTGCGGTTGTTCGTGGCTTCCGCGCAGACAGCGCGTGAGATGGGAATGGACTGGTGGACGAACGATCCTTTCTTCACACCCAAAGCGGTGGACCGGACCGCTGAGGCGAACGAGCTCGCCCAGCAGAACGCCGTGCTGCGCGACCGCGTCGCGGAGCTGGAGCGGGTGGTGGAGGAACGCCGATGAGCCGCGGTCTGTACGCCTACGCGATCACCAGGGACCTGCCTCTCGACCTCGCCGGGCCGTGGCTGGTCGGCCACCGCGGGCTCGCGCTCGTCGTGGCCGAGGTCGACCTGGACCGGTTCACCGGGCTCGACCTGGACGAGCCTTCCGAGGACAGCCCGCTCGCGGTGCTGGCCCGCTACCACGACGCCGTCGTGCGCTCGGTGTTCCGCCACGAACCGGTGCTGCCGCTGCGGTTCGGGACCGTCCTCGAAGGGGCCGACGCGGCCGTGCGGTTGCTCGACGCCCGCCACGAGGAGGTGTCGGCCTGGCTGGACCGCGTGCGGGGACGGCAGGAGTGGGGAGTGAAAGTGCGTGCCGCGCAACGGGAAGCGGTGCGGCTCGACGGGCTTTCCGGCACGGCGTACCTGGCTCAACGCCGGCAGCGGCTCGCCGACGCCGACGCGGTTCGCCGTGCCGCCGCGGTTCTGCACGAGAAGCTGGGCGAACGGGCGGACGAGAGCGTGTCCCGCGACGTCACCCGCGACGCGCTCCTGGAAACCGCTTACCTGGTGGACGCCGGGACGGAGTTCCCCGCCGAGGCCGACCGGCTGGCCGCCGAGCTGGGGCTCGCGGTGGAGATCACCGGGCCGTGGCCGCCGTACTCGTTCACGAAGGTGGAGCTCGCCGATGCCTGAGCACGGCACGGCGAGCCTGGTCGACCTGCTCGACCGGGTGGTGCACCGGGGCGCGGTCGTGCGGGGTGACGTGGTGATCGCGCTGGCGGGCGTGGAACTGATCCGGCTCGACCTGAGGTTGTTGTTGATCGGCATCGGCGGCGAGATCCGATGAGCGCGCAGGACGCGGGACGCGGACTGGGCCGGATCGTCGTGGCGGTGCTGGAGATCGTGTGCGAACTGCTCGAGCGTCAGGCGCTGCGCCGGGTGGACGCGGGCACCCTCACCGCGGAGGAGGTGGAGAACCTCGGTCAGGCGCTGATCTCGCTGCAACGCCAGTTCGCGGCGTTGCGCGAAGCACTCGGAGATCCCGACACGTCCGGTGTCCGGCTGCCGGTCGACATCGCGAGCCTGTCGCACGAAGAGAGGACATCATCGTGACCGCTCCTGCCGTTCCGGGCTCCGGCGGCCTGGCCGACGTGCTGAACGTCCTGCTGGACAAGGGACTCGTGATCGACGCGTCGGTGAAGGTGTCGTTGATCGGCATCGAGATCCTGAGCATCGACATCAAGGTCGTGATCGCGAGCGTCGACACCTACATCCGTTATCTCGAGGCGATGCAACGACTCGAAGTCGCGCGCAGAGGTGTGGTGGTGCAGCCGCCAGGGGGACAGGGCATCGCCGGCACCTACGGCCTGCTGACCCAGGCGGCGGTCCCGGCGGTGGTCGCACCCGCCGTCGTCACACCGGCTCCCGCCGTCACGCCGGCTCCCGTCGCCGTGGAGGAACCCCAGCCGTGAGCCTGTTCTTGCACGGGGTGGTGCGGGCGAGCCACCGTCTGCCGGAATGCTCGCCGTTCCGGTTGATCGGCCTGGACGAGCTCGCGGTCGTGGTGAGCGACCGGCGGGAGAACCGCGAGCTGACCGAGGAGGAGGCCACGGCCCACCTCGCGGAGCTGTGCGCGTTGCTGCCGGGCGGACCGGTGCTGCCGCTGCGGATCGGCACGGTCGCGGTCGACGAGGCCGCGGCCCGTGCCGCCGTGCTCGCGCTCAGGGCGCCGCTGCTGCGCCAGCACCTCGACCGGTTGGACGGCTTGGCGGAGATGCACGTTCGCCTCGTGTTCGACGAGGACACCGCGCTTCGTGCCGTGCACGGCAAGGCGACGTTCACCGCACGGGGCGCGGACCTCACGTCCACCATCGCGGGAGGTGAGCAGATCGCCAGGGAGATCGTCGCGTGGCGCAGGAGTCAGGCCGACGCGGTGCTCGCACCGGTGTCGGCGATGGCGCGGTCGGTCGCCCTGCTCGAAGCGCCGGAGCACACCGAGGAGCTCCGGGCGTACCTGGTGCGACTGGACGAGGCCGAGGGCGTCCGGGCCGCGGTCGCCGGGCTCGGTGGTGTCGTGGCGACCTGCACCGGCCCGCTGCCCGCGTTCCACTTCCTCGACCTGGCACCGCGAAACGCTCAGCAGCCGGCCTCGCGCTGGGGCTGGTAGGTCTGCGATGAGCTCTGTGCGGATCCAGGTGCTGGGTTCGACGCGGGCGTGGAACGGCAGGACGGAGATCGAGCTCGGTCCGCCAGGACGACGGGCCGTGCTGGGACTTCTCGTGCTCGCAGAAGGGGAACCGGTGGCCACCGGGTCGCTGGTGGACGCGCTGTGGGGCGACCGGCCACCACCGAGTGCCGTGAACGTCCTGCAGACGCACGTCAAACACCTGCGCCGGTTGCTGGAGCCCGGCCGTTCGGCACGGTCGGGCAGCGGGGTCCTGCCGTTCGCGAACGGCGGCTACGCGGTGAACCCGGACGCGGTGGACGTCGACCTGGTGGCGTTCCGCCGCCTCGTCGCGGAGGCGAACGACGCCTACCGCGACGGCGACTGGGACCGTGCCGCGGCCGGGCTGGGCACGGCGCTGAAGATGTGGCACGGCAGGCCGTTCGCGGATCTTCCCGTGCTCGCCACGCATCCGAAGGTCGTGTCGCTCGTGGCGGTGCACCGGGAGGCGCTCGCCCGCCAAGGCGACGCGATGATCGCGATCGGGTCCGCGGCGGACGTGCTCGCCGACATCGCCGAGGCGGCAGCCGACCAGCCGCTGGACGAACCCGCACAGGCGCGCCTGATCCGGGCCTACCACGCCGTCGGTCGTCGTGCCGCGGCCTTCCAGGTCTACCACGAGGCCCGTGCCCGGCTCGTGGAGGAGCTCGGCATCGACCCAGGGCCGGAACTGCGCGCGGCACACGCGACCTTGCTGCACGACACCGACTTCGGTGGCGCCGAGAACGCCGCCACGCGGGCCAGGGCCGTGCCGCGCGTGCCGAGACAGCTGCCGGCGCACCCTCCCGGGTTCACCGGGCGGACGGCTCAAGTGTCCACATTGGATTCCCTGGTTCCGGTGAGCGGGCGTTCCGTCGACGCCGTGACGATCGCCGCGATCTCCGGCACCGCGGGCGTCGGGAAGACCGCGCTGGCCGTGCACTGGGCGCACCGCGTCGCGGACCGGTTCCCGGACGGGCAGCTCTACGCGAACCTGCGCGGGCACTCCAGGGGCGGGGCGGCGGCGCCACTGGAGGTGCTCACCCAGTTCCTCACCGCGCTGGAGGTTCCCGCCGAGCGCGTGCCCGTCGACGTGGACGCCGCGTCGGCCATGTTCCGGACGCTGACGACCGACCGGAAGGTGCTGGTGCTGCTCGACAACGCCGCCGACCCTGACCAGGTCCGCCCGCTGTTGCCGGCGGGCTCCGCGTGCCTGGTCGTGGTGACCTGCCGTGATCGGATGACCGGTCTGGTCGCCTCGCACGGCGCCCGTCAGGTGACGCTCGACGTGCTGAGTCCCACGGACGCCCTGGAGCTGCTGGCGAGTGTGCTCGGGCCGGAGCGGATCCGGGCGGAACCGGTGGCGGCGGCCGACTTCGCCGAGCTGTGCGCCCACCTGCCGCTCGCGTTGCGGATCGCGGCCGCCAACCTCGCCGACCACCCCGGCCGCGGGATCGACGACCACGTGGCCGAGCTGAGGCGGGGCAACCTGTTGACGGCCCTCGCGGTGCCGGGCGACGAGCACACGGCGGTCCGCACGGCCTTCGACCTCTCCTACGCCGCGTTGCCCGCGCAGGCGCAACGGTTGTTCCGCCTGCTGAGCCTCCTGCCGGGCAGCGACACCGGGACGGAGGCCGTCGCGGTCCTCGCCGGGGCGGAACCCGAGCAGGCGGCGCGGTTGCTGGACCGGCTCGCCGCCGCGCACCTCGTCGAGTTCCACGTCCCCGGCCGCTACAGCTTTCACGACCTGCTCCGGCTCTACGCGGCCGAGCAGGCGGCGCGCCACGAGACGGAGGAGGATCGCGCGGCCGCTCTCCAGCGTTTGTACGACTGGTACCTGTGCGCTGTGGACGCCGCGGCCCGGTTGCTCTACCCGCACATGCTGAGGCTGCCGCTACCGCCGCTCCTGGTACGGCCACCGGCGGGCGTCACCGGACCGGCGGAGGCCGCGAACTGGCTCGACTCCGAACGCGCCAACCTCGTCGCGGCGGTCAGGAGCGCGGCGAAAGGCGGGCCGCGGGCCACGGCGTGGTTGCTCGCCGACGCGCTCCGGGGCTACTTCTGGATGTCCAGCCGGCGCGTCGACTGGCTCGCCACCGCACAGTCGGCGCTGGCCGCGGCCGAGGAGTCCGGCGAGCCCCGCCCGCAGGCCGCCGCGAGGCTGAGCCTGGCCGACCTGTACTTCCGGCAGGGCAGGTACCAGGACGCCGTCCGGCACTACACCCACGCACGACTGCTTGCGCGGCAGGCGGAGTGGGCGGCGGCCGGCGCCGCCGTGCTGGGCAACCTCGGGTGCGTCTACTGGCAGTCGGGGCGGCTCGCCGCAGCGGCCGCGCGCTTCGCGAGGTGCCTCGCGCTGAGCAGGAGCATCGGCCAGCCCGCGGGTGAGGCCGTCGCGCTCGGGAACCTCGGCCTCGTCCACTGGGAGATGGGCAGGCTGGAGCAGGCGGCCGAGCACTACACCCTGGCGCTGAGCCGGTACCGGCAGATCGGGTCGCGGTACGGCGAAGCGATCAACCTCGGCAACCTCGGCCACACGCAACGCGCCCGCGGACTGCCCGTCGAAGCGGCCGAGCTGCTCACCCGCGCTCTCGCCCTGCACCAGGAGAGCGGCAACCGTGGCGGTGAGGCCCAGACCCGCGGCAGGCTGGCCGCGACGTGCGGTGACCTCGGCCGCGCGGCAGAGGCGCTGGAGCACGCCCGCACGGGACTCTTCCTGGCCCAGGAGGCCGGTGATCCCCGGACCGAGGTGGAAGCGCTCGCCGCACTGGCGGCCGTCGACCACCGGCTCGGTCACCGCACGGACGCGATCCGGCACTACCGCCAGGCACTCGACCTCGTCCGCAACACCGGGGACAGGTATCCCGAGATCGACATCCTCATCGGTCTCGCCACCGTCACCGCCGACCCCGCTCTCGCCCGGCAGGCTCTCGCGCTGGCGCGGAACGCGGGCTACCGCGCGCTGGAGGGCCAAGCCCTGACGGCGGTCGCCGGCATCCTGCTCGCGTCGGGCAATCCCCGCGACGGCACCGATCACGCGTTCCAGGCGCTCGCCGTGCACCGGGAGACCGGCCACCGGCAGGCGGAGGCGGCCACTCTCGCGGTGTTGCGGCGGGCACGGCGCTAGTTCTCGACGAGGTCGCCGATTCCCTTGCGCAGCACGGTGCTGGTGCCGTCCGGCCGAACGGTGATGACACCCCACGGGTTCACGCTGCCCGGCTTGCCGGCGCCGTCCTTGCAGGACAGTTCGACCATGTTGAACGAGTCCCAGGCCCCGCTGCCGTCCGGAACAGGTGTCTTCGACTCCTCCTGGTTCGCCACCCAGACGCACGTGCTGCCGTCCTCCTCGTGGGCGATGTGCTGGGTGATGCCGGTGATCCGTCCGCCCTCCACGCACCAGGAGACGTGGTAGGTGTAGCTCCACCTGCCGGGATCTGTGAGATGCACCGGCGCGGACGTCAGCACCGGCGTCGAGCACGTCGTCTCGGTCGCGCCGGTCGCGGTGCCCGTGGTGAGCGAGATCCCCGCGACGACCGCCGCCAGGCCCACCGCTGCCACCCTGACCTTCATGGCGCCCCCTCGAGTACGTGTGCCTGCACTGTGGTGCCTGCTCGCGGGTGACCGCAAGAGGCCGGCGCGCCACGTCCAACCGACGTCCAATCGACGTCCAGTCCAGCCCAATAGCTTGTGTCGCAAGGTGATTCCACAGGGAATGAGGGCTGATGAACGTTCGAACCAAGCGGGTTGCCGCCGCGGCCGCGGTGGTCGCGTCGGTGGTGGCCGCCACGCTGGCGGGGAGCACCGCGGGCCACGCCGCTCCGGCCGCGGGTCTGCGCGCGTTCGGGATCTCGGCGGACGGCAAGGTGATGGCGACGTTCACGACGGACAAGCCGCAGGTGCTGGACTGGGTGAGACAGATCCAGGGCTTCTCGGGTGACACGGCGGCGATCGGGCTGGACTTCCGGGTTCAGGACGGGTTGATGTACCTGGTGGGCAACAAGGGTGGCATCTACTCCGTTCGGCTGCCCAACCTGCCGTCACAGCCGGACCCGGTCGTCACCAAGGTCTCGCAGCTGACGGTCTCGCTGCAGGGCACGAACTTCGGGGTGGACTTCAACCCGGCGGCCGACCGGCTCCGGGTGGTCGGTGACAACGGCCAGAACCTGCGCCACGACCTCAACACGCACACCACCGTCGCGGACACCGCTCTTTCCACCCCGCCCACGACGGGATCGACCAAGGGCGTCACCGCGGCGGCGTACACGAACAACGACCTCGACCCCGGCACGGCGACCACGTTGTTCGACATCGGCACCACGAGCGACCAGGTGCTCATCCAGTCGCCCGCCAACAACGGAACTCTGGCGCCGACCGGCAGCCTCACCGTGGACGCCGGTGCCAACGCGGGCTTCGACATCTACAGCACGTTGAGCGGTGGCAAGGCCGTGTCGGTGGCCGGGTTCGCCACTCTCGTCGCACCGAACGGCTCGTCGTCGTTGTACAGCGTGAACCTGTTGAACGGCACGGCGACCAGCATCGGGCAGTTCCCGCTGGCGATCACCGACCTGGCCGTCTCGCTGACCGGGAGCTGATCTTCCCCGCGCGTCCAGTAGATGTCCAGACCTGTCGAATAGCTTGTGCCGCAAGGTTCTTCGCACAGGGGAGTGGGCTGATGAAGGCGCGGATCAAGCGGGGAGTCGCTGCGGCGGCCGTGGTGGTGTCGATGGCCGCGGCCGTCGTGGCGAGCGGCGGGAGCAGTGTCGCTCAGCCTTCCGGACTGCGAGCGTTCGGAATTTCGGCGGACGGCACGTTGATGGTGACGTTCACGACGGACAAGCCGCAGGTGCTGGACTGGGTGCGACAGATCCAGGGTTTTTCCGGTGACACGGCGGCGATCGGGCTGGACTTCCGGGTTCAGGACGGGTTGATGTACCTGGTGGGCAACAAGGGCGGCATCTACTCCGTCAAGCTGCCCAACCCGCCGTCGCAGCCCGACCCGGTCATCACCAAGGTCTCGCAGCTGACCGTCCCGTTGTACGGCACGAACTTCGGGGTGGACTTCAACCCGGCGGCCGACCGGCTCCGGGTGGTCGGCGACACCGGTCAGAACCTCCGGCACAACCTCGGCGACAACACCACGACCGAGGACGCCTTCCTGTCCACCCCGCCCGCCCTCGGGCCGACCAGGGGTGTCACGGCGGTCGCGTACACGAACAACGACCTCGACCCCGGCACCGCGACCACGTTGTTCGACATCGGCACGGCCACCGACGAGGTGCTCGTCCAGTCACCGGCGAACAACGGCCTGCTGGCCGCCACCGGCAAGCTGGGTGTGGACGCCGGTGCCAACGCGGGCTTCGACATCTTCAGCACGCTGAGCGGTGGGAAAGCGGTCTCCTCGGCGGGGTTCGCGACCCTGGTCGCGCCGAACGGCTCGGCGTCGTTGTACACCGTGAACCTGCTGAGCGGCGCGGCGACCGTCGTCGGCCAGTTCCCGCTGGCGATCGCCGACCTGGCCGTTTCGCTCAACGGATACTGACTTTCCTCTTCCAGGGGACGAGAGCACCATCCGGTCACGGGTGGTGCTCTCCGAACGTGTGCGGAAGCAATAACACGGCGTTCTGTGAAACATAGGCGGTTGATCGATTGAACATTTCCGGCGGACCTCCCGTATACCAGACCGTACGACTCTCACGGATCGGGAACCGCCCTTGCCGAGCACATCAGAGTCCACCACGACGCGGCCGGGGGCCGTCCGCCGTTTCTGGTGGCACACCAGCCAGCCCACCAGGCTCACGATCATGGGCCTCGGGGTTCTGACCGCGCTCGCCACGACGGGTGCGGCCGGGTTCATGAACGCCGACGTCCCGGCGAAGGACGTCGCGCCCCGGGAGGCCCTGCACCGGGGTGACTCCTTCGAGGTGACGGTCCACAGCGTGTCCGATGTGGATCGGTTCGAAGGCGTGGAGCCCGCCACCGGACTCTTCTTCCACGCTCGGGTCGCCGGGGTGCGCCCCGCGGGGCAGTGCTGGGTGTCGGAGTCCCTCGCCGCCGCCCGGAACCTGTTGCTGGGCAAGAACGTGCGGCTCACCGTCAGGAAGGACGCCGGGTCCGGGGACGATCGGATCGCGGTCGACGTGCGGCTGCCGGACGGGGCGGACTACGCGCAGACCGTGGTGGGCGACGGCGTGGTGCCGGCGGACCTGTCGGCCCGTGACGAGCTCGCGCCCGTCGAAGCCGCGGCTCGCCAGCAACATCGCGGTCTGTGGTCGGTCGGGTGCGCTCCGGGTGCGGTGACGACCTCCAGCACGCCGTCCTCGACCTCGTCGTCTCCGGCGCCGACCACGACGACGACCACCCCGCCCGTGCCGGGAACGTCCGAATCGCCTGAGCCCGAGGAGCCGGAGACCACCACGACGACGTCCGAGACGACGCTGACCGGCATCCTGCTGGGCCGGCGGTGCTCCGAGGAAGGTGCGCGGAAGAAGTCTCCGAGCGGCGAGGAGATGGTCTGTGCCCGCAACGGCAAGAACCAGCTGAGGTGGCGGCGTGCCGACTGACAGCAGCATCGATCTGTTCAGCAAGCCCGCCGCCGGTCTGGTGCCCGGTCTCGGCGACGGCAGGCCGCCGCGCGGGCTGACCAAGGCGGGCTGGGTGCGCACGACGGGATGGCTCCAGGTCGGCCACCACCCGGTGAGCTCGGCGCACATCGCGGCGTTCGCAGGACTGCTGTGGTCGTTGGTCGGCGCGGCCGTGGTGGTCACCAGCAGGCCGGTCGTCGCGGGTGTCCTGGTGATCACGACCCCCGCGGTGTGCGGCGTCTCGTGGTGGCTGTTCACCGTGCTCGTGCGGCCGGCTTCGTCCGCGCGCAACACCGGGACCAAGCGGGCCGACGAACTCACGCCGGGTGACCTGATCCGGCTGTACGGCACGATCGGGCCGGTCGGTCAGGTGGTCGCGGTGACGTCGGGGGAGGAGCTCCTGGTCACGTTGCACGGCGGCTGGCACCGGACGTGGGCGCGCGACCACGTGCTGCACGTCGTGGAGCTGCTCAGCTGAGGCGTTCGACGCGTTCGAAACTCGTGAAGATGTCAATCGGTTCACCCCGGACGTGCCGAGTGGTCCGATGTGGACATTCGGTCGAGTCGAACAGTCGAACGTCCGTCGAATTCAATCGAATGCACGCCCTCCTTGCCGTGCGCGCTAAAGTGCTTGTGGCTGACCGAAAACGCCAGTTCTCCGCCGCCTTTCCGTGAATGCGCACAGGCATTGAAGGAGATCTCTCTCGTGCACACCAGATTCCTCGCCGCCGTCGTGCTGGCCGCGGCGAGCGTCGTCGGCTCGGGCCAGGCGAACGCCGCCGCCTGCAACGGGTACGTCGGGCTCACCTTCGACGACGGCCCCACGACCAAGACGCAGAGCCTGCTCAACGCACTGCGGCAGAACGGCCTGCGCGCCACCATGTTCAACGTGGGCCAGGCAGCCGCGGCCAATCCCGCGCTGGTCCGCGCGCAGGTGAGCGCCGGCATGTGGGTCGGCAACCACAGCTACACCCACCCGCACCTGGACCAGATGGCCAGGGCGCAGGTCGACTCGGAGATCTCCCGCACCCAGCGGGCGATCTCCGCCGCCGGTGGTGGCACGCCGAGGCTGTTCCGTCCCCCGTACGGCGGGACGAACGCGACGGTGCAGTCCGTCGCGACCCAGTACGGCCTGCGGCAGATCCTCTGGGACGTCGACTCGCAGGACTGGAACAACGCGAGCGTCGACGCGATCGTGCAGGCGAACGGCAGACTCACCAACGGCCAGGTGATCCTCATGCACGACGGCCCGGCCAACACGCTCACCGCGATTCCCCGCATCGCACAGGTGCTGGCGAGCCGCGGCCTGTGCGCGGGCATGATCTCCCCGCAGACCGGGCGAGCGGTGGCGCCCGCCTGATCGGTTCGTGCACAGTGGAACCATGGGGAACCGGAGCGCGTGGGAAGCCGCGTCGGACAAGTACGTCCAGGAACACCAGGAACTTCTCGACCAGGCCAGGAACTCCTCGTCCCTGGCCGCGGTCGAGCTGGAGGTGCTGCGGCCGTTGCTGGCGGAGTCGCCTGCCGTGGTGCACCTGCAGAGCGGCCACGGCCTGGACGACCTCGCACTCGTCGCGGAGGGCGCCCGGTCCGTGGTCGGCGTCGACTTCAGCTCCGTCACGGCCAAGGCCGCGCAACTCAGAGCGGACGAGCTGGGCGTCAACTGCCGGTACGTGATCGCGGAGCTGCCCGGAGCGCCGCTGCGGGACGGCTGCGCCGATCTCGTCTACACCGGCAAGGGCGCGTTGATCTGGTTGCCGGACCTCGGTTCCTGGGCCGAGGACGTCGTACGGTTGCTGCGGCCGGGCGGGCACCTGTTCGTGCTCGAGGCACACCCCTTGGTGCCGCTGTGGACGTGGGACGAGGACGAGCCCAGGATCCGCCCCGACCGCGGGTACTTCGAGCGGTCCCACGTCAACGACACCTTTCCCGCAGGCGGCGCGGTGGAGTACCAGGCGACGCTGGCCGGGATCGTCACCGCGGTGCTCGGCGCCGGGCTGGAGCTGCGGCACGTGGCCGAGCACGCGGAGCCGTTCTTCCGGTGGGGCGACCTTGACGCGGCGGCGTGGCGGGGAAGGCTGCCGAACACGTTCACGTTGCTCGCCCGCAAGCCGATGGCACGATGAAGGCCATGTCTCGCACCGCTCGTCGCATGCACGAGCTCCTGGAACCGATCTGCCTGGTCACGTTCTTCGCCGACGAGTGCAACGAGGAACTGGCCGCGCTCGGCCACCGCACCTACTGGGACGGGTACTTCGCGAGCCGCGCCGCACCGCTGGGACGGGTCTCGGCGGAGGTCGTGCACGCGGCGTTCTACAACTTCGCCGACGGTGAGGCCGCGCGGCACATCCCGAGCGCGTGGGAGACGATCCCGCCCGAGGCGTCCGTCGCCGCGCGGGAACGGGGCAGCGCGGCCTCCCTGCGCCGCATCCTCGGCGACCTCGCCGGCACCCCTGGCCTGGTGCGCGCCGCCGACCTGACGACGAAGGCCGCGACGAGCGCGCCCATGGAAGGCAGGGTGATGTACGCGGGGATGCGCACTGTCGAGGTGCCGAGCGATCCTGTCGCCCGGCTCTGGCACTCCGCGACCATGTTGCGCGAACACCGCGGTGACGGGCACATCGCCGCTCTCGTCGGCGCGCGCGTCGGCGGCACGGAGGCGCACGTGCTCTCCGCCATCGCCATGGGCATCCACCCGCCGGAGTCGTTCGGGCGCATCCACCACCTGCCGAAGAAGCGGCTCGCCGAAGTGATGGAGGGCCTGCGCAAGCGCGGGGTCGTCGACGCGGACGGCCGGTTCACCGACGCCGGTCGTGAGCTCCAGCAACGGATCGAAGCCCTCACCGACGAGCTCGCGGAGGCACCGTACGAGGCGCTCACTCCCGCCGAGCTCGACGAGTTGGTCGCGGAGCTCGAACCGATCAGCGCGAGGCTGGTGGAAACCGGATCGCAGTGAGCTACGGGGCCGCTGCCGTGGTGCCGCGCGCAACGTAGTGCGCGGCGGGAGACCAGCGCACCGTCACGGGAAGACCGTCGACGCATTCCAGCACCGACTCCGCCACCAGCACACCGAACTGGTGCACGTCCACGCTCATCGTCGTCAGCGCAGGGGTTGCCAAGCGGCACAACGTCGAGTCGTCCCACGCGACGAGGCTGAGCTGCGACGGCACCGCCACACCGGACGACGTGGCCGCGGCCAGACCCGCCACGGCCATCACGTCGTTGTCGTAGAGGATCGCGGTGGGCGGGTCCGCGAGGTTCAGCAGCGCGGTGGTCAGCTTGGCGCCCGCCTCCTCGGAGTAGTCGCCCTCGACGATCACGGCCTCCGGGCAGCGCGAGAGCAACGCGGCCGTGCGTGCCTGCGTGTGCTGCAGGGCGGACGGCCCGGTGACCCTCGCGATCCGCCGGTGGCCCAGGTCCAGCAGGTGACCCAGGGCTTCCAGCACCGGGCCGCGGTGATCGGTGCGGACGTCGGGCAACCCGCCGCCGTCCCCGACGACGACGGCGGGAAGTCCCAGTTCCCGCACCACGGCCGGGCGCGGGTCGTCCACCACCGGGTTCACCACCACGGTCGCGTCGACCAGGCCGCGCGCCGCCCAGCGGCGGTACGCGGCGATCTCGGCCTCGTGGTCAGCCACCACGTGCAGCAGCACCGAGAGGTCGCGTTCGGCGAGCCGTTCCTCGATCCCCGCGATGAACTCCATGAAGAACGGCTCGACGCCCAGCAGCCGCGCGGGCCTGGCCAGCACGAGCCCGACCGCGCCGATCACGACCCGACCGCGCCGAGATCGTTGGCACAGCGCAGCACCAGCGGGTCGGTGAAGGCCGCGGGATCGACGGTGGCGCCGGTGCGGATGCCGAAGACGCGGACCTCTCCGGCGAGCATCGGCACGAGCATGTCGTCCACGACGGCGTCGGGCGCGACCCGGTCGGCCAGGATCGCCACGTCCTGGGCGAACGAGTCGGCGCGCACCTCCACCTCGTACCCGCCGCGCACCGCTTCTGCGCGCGCGTCGAGAGGCCTCGGGTGGTAGGCGAGCTGCGAGTCGGGCAGGAACGGCAGGATCGCGCGGGCCTCGGCGGTGGTCGCCACCATCACCTCCGCATCCGCGTTCACCGGCTGCCGCAGCGGTTCGTCGAGGTAGAGCTCGACAACCGACCGGGGCGGCACCTTCCGGCGCAGTCTGGTCAGGTGCAGGGTAACGCCCCGGAAGCTCTGCCGGTCGAGGGTGATGTGCGCGTCCCACGGCTCGTCGTGGTCGTTCACGGCGACGAGGACGAGCCGGCCGTCTCGCGGCTGGAAGGTCAGCAGCCGCGGCGCGAACGCGTGCCGCAGCCCGTACCACAACGGCTTGAGGCGTTCCTCGCTGTCGATCGCCGCCCACGACGTCACCGGCCAGCAGTCGTTGAGCTGCCAGACGACCGCGCCCGCCGTGCGCGGCCACCACGAGCGGAAGTGCTCGATGCCGAAGCTCACCGCGCGTGCCTGGTTGAGCTGCGTCGCCCAGTGCCAGTCCGGGAACTCCTCCGGCACGGGCAGGTGTGCCGCCAGGCCGCGGTCGAGCTTGCCGTTGCCGTCCTCGGCCTTCTGGTGCGTCAGGAAGCTCGGTGACGTCGGCGTCAGCGGCTGGTCGTGGATCCAGCGGGTCAGCGTCGACCACGTCGGCGGGCCCTGGAAGCCGAACTCCGCGCAGAACCGGGGCACGTGGTCGCGGTAGTGCGTGTAGTCGACCTCGTTCCAGACCTGCCACTCGTGCCGGGTGCCGTGGTTCTCGTCGTTCGGGTGCAGGCCCTCGACCGGGCTGTACGGGCTGCTGGGGCAGTAGAACCGGGTCGGGTCGAGCTCGGCGACGATCCCCGGCAGCAGCTCGTCGTAGTAACCGAGGCCCCAGGTCCTGCCCTCCAGCTGCCACGGCCAGCCCCAGTCGGCGAAGCCCCACAGGTTCTCGTTGCCGCCGTTCCACAGCGCGAGCGAGGCGTGCGACATCAGGCGCGAGACGTTCTCGCGGGCCTCGGCCTCCAACTCGCCGCGCACCGGTTCTTCCTCGGGGTACGCGGCGCACGCGAGCGGGAAGTCCTGCCACACCAGGACACCGCGCGCGTCGCAGATGTCGTAGAAGTCGTCGGACTCGTAGATCCCGCCACCCCACACGCGCAGCAGGTTGACGTGCGCGCCCAGGGCCTGGTCGACGCGCCGCGCCAGCCGTTCGGGAGTGATCCTGGTCAGGAAGTGGTCGTCGGGAATCCAGTTGGCGCCCTTGACGAAGACGGGTTTGGAGTTCACCACCACGGTGAACGGCGTGCCGATCTCGTCGGGTGTCGTGTCCACGACGATCGTGCGGAACCCGATCCGCCGGCGCACGACGTCCACAACGGACGATCGCGCGTGCAGTGCCACATCCAGGTCGTAGAGCGGTTGGTCACCGTATCCCGCCGGCCACCACAGGTCGACGTCCGGGACGTCGACGCGGGCCACCACGGTCTCCTGCCCGGCGGGGACGGCGACGGTGTGCTCGCGCGAGCCGACGGCGATGTGCAGCGTCAGGTCCTCCTGCGCGGCCCACTCCAGGTCGGTGTGCAGTTCGACGTGTCCGGTCCCGTCCGGCGAGACGGTCACGACCGGCCGCACCCCGGCGAGCCGCGCGGTGTGCCAGCGCTCCAGCCGCACCGGCCGCCAGATGCCGGTGGTCTGCAGGTCAGGGCCCCAGTCCCAGCCGAAGCTGCACGCCATCTTGCGGATCATGTTGAACGGGTGGGCGTTCACGTGGGCGCGGGGTCCGAGACCGGCCTCGACCTTTTCGGCGTGCGCCAGGGCGGACGAGAACGACACCGTGAGGTCGTTGCCGCCGTCGAACAGGAACTCGCGGACGTCGAACCGGTAGGTCCGGTGCATGTTCGCGGTGTGGCCGAGGACGTGTCCGTTGAGCCGCACGGTCGCCATGGTGTCGAGGCCGTCGAACACGAGGTCGACGCGCTGGTCCGACGTGACCGCGGCGGCGAGGAACGTGGTGCTGTAGCGCCAGTCCGTGCGGTGCATCCAGGTCAGCTCGGTCTCGGCCCGGTCGAGGAACGGGTCGGTGATCAGCCCGGACGCGAGCAGGTCGAGGTGGGTGCTGCCGGGCACGGTCGCGGGCACCGTCCTGCCCCTGATGTTGTCCGGCACCTCGTTCGTCGTCGCGGTCAGCTGCCAGCCGTCGTGCAGGTGTTGGCGGATCAAGGCTGTCCTCCCTGGCGGAACCGGGCGTCCGGATCTGGTGCGGCGGCGGCGAGTTGTCGCGTGTACGGGGCTTCCGGACGGGTGAGCACCTCGTCGCTCGGCCCGTGCTCGACGATTCGGCCCCGGTGCATCACGAGCACCTCGTCGGAGAAGTGCCGTGCGGTGGCGAGGTCGTGCGTGATGTAGAGGACGGCGAGGTTCTCCTCGCGTTGCAGGCGGGCGAGCAGCTTGAGCACTCCCAGGCGGATCGAGACGTCCAGCATGGACACCGGCTCGTCGGCGATGATCACCTTGGCACCCGGTGCGAGCGCGCGGGCGATGGCGACCCGCTGCCGTTGCCCGCCGGACAGCTCGTGCGGCCGCCGGTGCGCGAAGTCCGGCGGGAGGCTGACCCGTTCCAGCAGGTGCGGTACCTCGGCGCGGGAACGCCCGTGCAGCCGCAGCGGCCGGACGAGGTGGTGTTCGACGGTGTGGAACGGGTTGAGCGAGGCGAACGGGTCCTGGAAGATCATCTGCACGTGGTCGCGATAGGCCTTGCGCGGCACCGGTTCGCCGTCGGAGGAGGTCAGCAGGATTTCGCCCGAGGTGGGGCGGACCAGCCGGGCGATCATCCTGGCGACCGTCGACTTGCCGGACCCGGACTCGCCGACCAGCGCCACCGTGCGGCCGGGCGTGAGGGTGAACGAGACGTTGTCGACCGCGCGGAGCTTGTGGAAGGTCTTGCTGAGGTTGCGGACTTCCAGTGTGGTCATCGGATCAGGGCTCCTCGGTCGTCGTTCAGGCCGGGGAACGACGCCAGCAGCTCCCGCGTGTACGGGTGTTGCGGCCGCAGGTACATCTCCTCGGCGTCCGCGTACTCGACGACCTCGCCGTCGCGCATCACCGCGATGCGGTCGCTCAGCTCCAGCAGCAACGGCAGATCGTGGGTGATGAACACGACCGCGAAGCTCAGCTCGTCGCGCAAACGCTTGATCTCGTTGAGGATCTCCCGTTGCACCAGCACGTCCAGCGCGGTGGTGGGTTCGTCCATGATCATCACCTGTGGGTCGAGCAGCAGCGCCATGGCGATCATGACGCGCTGCCGCATCCCGCCGGACAGCTCGTGCGGGAACGAACCGAGCCTGGCCGGGTCGACCCCGACGAGCCGGAGTACCTCCGCGCACCGCTTCTCGCGGTCCGAGGCCGGCATGCCGGGGCGGTGCGTGCGCAGGACGTCCTGGAGCTGCGCGCGGATCGGGGTGACCGGGTTCAGCGCGTTCATGGCGCCCTGGAACACCATGGAGAGCTTGACCCACCGGAACGCCCTGAGCTCCTCCGGTGCCAACGCCAGGACGTCGACGTCCTCGCCGTCGCGGTCGTGGAACGTGACCGAGCCCGACGTGACCTCGGCCGGCGGCCGGTGCAGGCGGTTGATCGCGTACGCGAGGGTCGTCTTGCCGCAGCCGGATTCCCCTGCCAGGCCGAGGATCTCGCCACGCCGCAACGTCAGCGACACGTCCTTGACCGCGTGCACGGGCGTGTCCGCCTGGTACACGACGTTGAGGTTCTTCACCGTCAGCACGGCGTCCTGCTCGGCGGCCGCGGTGTCCGTCTCGACCGCCACCACGTCCCGTGCGCGCCGGGCACGATCGCGCAGCTTGGGGTTGATGATCTCGTCGATGCTGAAGTTGATCAGCGCCAGCGCACCGCCGAACAGGGCGATGATCAGTCCAGGCGGGACGAACCACCACCACGCGTCCCGTTGCAGCGCGAAGCCGTTCTGGGCGTAGTAGAGCATCGTGCCGAGCGTCGACGAGTTGGCCGCGCCGAGCCCGAGGAACGACAGGCCCGCCTCGCTGAGGATGGCCAGCACGACGGCGAACACGAACTGCGAGGCGAGGATCGGCAACAGGTTCGGCAGGATCTCGACGCAGATCACCCGCCAGGTCTTCTCACCGGACACCCGCGCCGCGGCCACGTAGTCCCTGTTGCGCAACGACAACGTTTGCGCCCGCAGCACGCGGGCCGCCGCCGCCCACCCCGTGATCGCGAGGACCAGCGAGATCGTCCCCGTGCCGCGCTGGTCCGGCGGCACGAAGCCGGCGATGACGATGACCAGCGGCAGACCGGGGATCACCAGCATCACGTTGGAGAACAACGAGAAGATCTCGTCCACGACCCCGCCCGCGTACGCGCCGACGATGCCGAAGACGCCGGACAGCACGGTCGCCATGATCCCGACGAGCAGGCCGATCTGCAGCGACCCGCGGGTGGCGTGGGCCAGCTGGGCGAGGATGTCCTGGCCGGTGACCGTGGTGCCGAGGAGGTGTTCGCCGCCGGGCGGGGTGAGGCCGAAGTCCCTGATCGTGGCCGGGTCACCGGTGACGAGCGGCCCGATCAGTCCGAACAGGACGATCGCACCGGCCAGGCCGAGCCCGGTGCCCAGTTTGGGGGACCAGCGGGGCAGCAGGCCCCGCCAGCGGTTGCGCGATCTCGGGACTTCGGGCGCGACCTCGGTGAGCGGACTGAGGTTGGTCACGACACCACGCTCCGATCCCTGGTCCTGGCGTCGATCAGCCCGTACAGCAGGTCCACGACCAGGTTGGCGCCCAGCACCGCGATCGTGATCACCAGGAAGATGCCCTGCATCAGCGCGTAGTCGTTGTTCTGCACGGCCTGCAGCAGCTTCGACCCGATGCCGGGGTAGGAGAACACCAGCTCCGTGACGATCGACCCGGACACCACGAACCCGAGCGAGATCGCGAACCCGGCGACGGAGGGCAGCACGGCGTTGCGGGCCGCGTACCGGATCATGATCCGGCTGTCCTTGAGCCCCTTCGCGCGTGCGGTCAGCACATAGTCCTCGGACATCGCCGAGACCATCATGTTGCGCATTCCGAGCAGCCACCCGCCGACCGAGGAGATCACGATCGTCAGCGCGGGCAGGATGCCGTGGTAGATGGCCGATCCGATGAACTCACCGCTCCAACCCGGATCGAGAACGACGTCGTAGCCGCCGTTGAGCGGGAACCAGCCCAGCCCGGTCGACAGCAGCGCGACCAGGATGAGGGCCAGCCAGAAGTACGGCACCGCGGACAGCACGGTGGTCGCGGGCACCAGCGCGTCGAGCCAGGTGCCGCGCTTCCAGCCGACGAGCGCGCCGAGCCCGACGCCGAGCAGGAACGACAGCAGCGTCGCGAGCCCGACCAGCACGACGGTCCACGGCAGCGAGTCCGCGATCACGTCGGAGACCTTCGCCGGGAACGCGCTGACGGACACGCCCAGGTCACCGCGCAGCAGGTTGCCCAGATAGGCGACGTACTCGCTGAAGACCGAGCCGCCGCCACCCGTGCCGAGCAGTGTTTCGTAGGCCTGGCGGGCGGCGGGGTCCACGCTTCCGCCGCGTTGCTGCAGCTTCGCCATCAGGATGTCGACCGGGTTGCCCGGCAGCATTCTGGGGATGACGAAGTTCAGCGTGACCGCCGCCCACAAGGCCGCCAGGTAGAAGGCGGCCTTGCGCACGTAGTAGTTCATCGCTACTTCCCGGCGGGCTTGAGCTTCATGTACACCTGGGAGGCGTCGGGCCGCTTCCACACCGCCGGGAACGCGTAGAGGTCGTCCTTGGTGGGCCAGCCGGTGAACGCCTTGTCGTTGTACTCGTTGGGGATTCCGCCGGTCAGCACCGGGATGTAGGGCATGTACTTCTCGAGCTCGACCTGGATCGCGTCGTAGTGCGGCTGCCGCGCGGGGTTGCCGCGGTCGGTCTTCTTCAGCTCGGCCAGCGCGTTGTCGACGATCGGGTTGCTGAACCGGGAGTAGTTCGGGAAGGCGGCCTGCCCGACCGGAGCGGTGGCCGTGGTGGAGAAGAAGTAGGCGTAGGTGTAGTACGGATCCGGTGCGGGGCCCTGCTCGACGGAGTCGATCAACAGCTCGAACTGGCCGCGGCCGCGCGCGTCGGCCCACTCGTTCCACGACAGCTGCTGCGGGGTGATCTTGATGCCGATCTGGAGCAGCTGCTGGCTCAGCGTCTCCAGCGCGGTGATGTAGTCGGTCCAGCCGGCGACGACCTTCACGCTGAGCGCCAACGGCTTCCCGTCCTTGGCGTAGATGCCGTCCGCACCCTTGACGTACCCGGCGGAGGTGAGCAGTTCGTTGGCCTTGGCGGTGTCCGGGTTCATCGGCGCCATGCGGTCGGTGAGCTTGCTCGACAGGAGCGCGGCGTCGCGGGGCTGCAGGGTGAAGCCGGGGGACATCTCGCTGTTGACGTTCTGGAAGGCCAGTGAGTTGATCTGGGTGCGGTTCATGCCGTAGTAGATCGCCTTGCGCACGGCCGGATCGGTCTGCGCGCCCTGGCAGCCCAGCTGGGTGTTGGAGCAGGTGTACAACGAGACCTGGTTGAGCGGCAACGTGATCGCCTTGTACCCGGGGTAGTTCTTCTCGATGTCCTTGATGTCCGGGATCGGGCCGGTCTGCCAGTCGATCGACCCGGCCTTCAGCGCGTCGACACCGGCCTGGTTGCCCGACAGCGACAGGTAGCGGACCTGCTTGACCGCGGGCTCACCGCCCCAGTACTTCGGGTTCGCCTTGAGGGTGAACGACTGCGCCTTGAAGTCACCGAGCACGAACGGGCCGGTGCCGACCGGCTTGGGGTTGACCTCGGTCGCCGGGTTGGCGACGTTCTTCCAGATGTGCTCCGGCATGATCCACATCTGGCCGAGCACCTGCGGGCCGTCCATGTAGGCGGGCTCGGGGAACTTGACCACCACGTGCGTGTCGTCGGTCGCGGTGGCCGTGCCCTTGTAGGCGGTCTTGTTCAGCGCCGGGTTCTTGGCGACCATGTCCAGGGTGAACACCACGTCCTCGGCGGTGAACTTCTCGCCGTCGGCCCAGGACACGTTGTCCCGCAACGTGATCGCCAGTTCGGTACCGTCGGTGTTCCACTTGAAGTCCGTGCCCAGCATCGGCTTCGGCTGCTGGTCGGCAGCGATGTTGAAGAAGAACAGTGGCTCGTTGATCGTGCCCATGCCCTCGATGAAGGTGGGGGAGTACGGGTTGAAGTTGAGCTGGAAGTCGCCGGCCTGCCCGGTGTAGACGACGAGCGTGTCCCTGGCTTGACCGCCACCGCCGGATCCTGAACAGCCCGCGGTCGCCGCCACGACCACCGCCAGACCGAGTGCCCAAAGCCGCCTGTGCATCGTTGATCCTCCCCGCCGCTGGGTGGTTCGCGGCGAGGATTCTTCAGATACTAAACAAAGAAAGTCAACGCTCCTGGATGCTTTACTGGTCGCGACTTGTCGATGAGGAAAGTTCGTCGTTCGACGGAGGAATGCGGTGGGCGGACCGGCGCGCGTGACCCACGCCAGCACCAGAGCTGCGGTGCTGGACCTGATCCGCGCGGCGGGCATGATCAGCCGGGTGGGCCTGGTCAACGCCAGCGGCCTGACCGGCGGCACGATCTCCACGGTCGTCCGCGGCCTGATCGACGAGGGCCTCGTGGCCGAGACCGGTCACGCGGAATCCACCGGCGGCAAGCGCCGGGTCATGTTGCAGCTCAACCACTTCGCGCGCTACGCCGTCGGCGTCCACCTCGACGACGCACGCATCACGTACGTCCTGACCAACCTCGGCGGCGCCGTCGTCGCCCGGATCTCGCGCGCGGGCAGCGGTCTCGTCGCCACGATGGCCGGCGAGGTCGACGCGCTGATCGACAGCGTGGGTGTCGAACGCGATCGAATCCTCGGGCTGGGCCTCGTGTCGGCGCGTCCGTCAGCGCTCGGCGAGTTCGCTCAGGCGCTGGAGGAGGCGACCGGGTTGCCGGTCGTGCTGGACAACGACGCGACCGCGGCGGCGATCGGCGAGCACTGGTCCGGTGGGGTCGGGGCCTCCGCGACGTTCGCCGCGCTGTACATGGGGACCGGGCTCGGTGCCGGGGTGGTGCTCGGTGGGGCCACGCACCGGGGACCGAGCGGGCACGCCGGCGAGATCGGGCACATGTGCCTGGACGTCGATGGTCCGGAATGTTGGTGTGGGGCCAGGGGATGCCTGGAGGCGTTGGCGGGGCCGGGGGCGGTGGTGGCGCAGGCTCGGGCGGATCGGGCGTTGAGGCGGGCGGCCGGGCTGGTGGGTGGACGGAGCCGTGCTGGGGCGCGAGCTGTGGTGCCGGGTGCGGCGCTGGGCCGGGTGCTGGACGGGACCGGTGGCGCGGCGGTGAACCGGGTGGGGGACGGGATCGGTGGTGAGGCTTCGGCGGGGATGGAGCCCGCGGCACCGGCCCGGACGTCCGCCAAGACCACGGCAGCTCTGCGCCGCACGCCCGCCCGAACCCCCATCGCCTCCGACTTCGCCGCCATCAGCCGCGCAGCCCGTCACGGCAACCCCCGGGCCCTGGCTCTCCTGGAACGCTCCGCCCGCTACATCGCCGTGGCCGCCCGCTCCCTGGCCGGCGTCCTGGACCTGGAAGTGCTCGTCCTGACCGGCCCGAGCTTCGCCGTCGCCGGCTCTGTCTACCTCCCGGTCCTGCGCGCCGAGCTCGACACCGCGTTCATCGCCCGCGACGCCCACCCCGTCTCCGTGCGGTTGTCGCCGTCGGCCGCGTCCGCACCGGCGATCGGGGCAGCGGCGATCGTGCTGCAGTCCGAGCTCGTGCCGCGGCAGAAGGGCCTGCACCTGCCGGACGACCTGGCCGCCGACGAGCCGCCGGTGTTCGTGCGCTGATCGAGAACTGCCACGGAAAACTCGTTCGGGAACGCGAATGCGGGGGAATTTCGAGGCTTCCTCACCAGGCACGTCATCGCTAATGTCTCCCGTGACAAAAGAGAATCGAAGCGATTCGATTCGAATTCGAGCGGTGAAAGCGGTCGAATGAAGTTCAGCAACGGTTACTGGCTGCTGCGCGACGGAGTGCAGGCGGCGCATCCGGTCGAGGTCTACGACATCACCCCGGCGGCGGGGGAGCTGGTGGTCCACGCGCCGACCCGCCCGATCCGGCACCGCGGCGACCTCCTGCAGGGTCCGGTGGCGACCGTCCGGTTCTCCTCGCCGATGCCGGACGTGATCGGGGTGAGCCTGACGCACTTCGAGGGCGGGCTCCCCAGGAAACCGGAGTTCGGCCTCGACAGGACAGAGCCCCACGTGCGCCTCACCGGCGACTCCCTCACGTCCGGCGCGCTGGAGGTGAAGGTGAGCCGCGACTGGCAGGTCGAGTTCGCGGCCGGCGGCGAGGTGCTGACGTCCAGCGCGGCCAAGGGCATGGGCTTCATGACGCTGGACGGCAGGCACTACGTCCGGGACCGGCTCGCTCTCGGCGTCGGCGAGGTCGTCTACGGGCTCGGCGAGCGCTTCGGGCCGTTGGTGCGCAATGGGCAGACGGTCGACATCTGGAACGCGGACGGCGGCACGAGCAGTGAGCAGGCGTACAAGAACGTGCCGTTCTACCTGACGAATGCGGGGTACGGCGTGTTCGTCAACCATCCGGGTCACGTGTCGTTCGAGGTCGCCTCGGAGAAGGTGTCCTGCGTGCAGTTCAGCGTCGAAGGGCAGTCGCTGGAGTACTTCGTGATCTACGGCCCGAGCCCGAAGGAGATCCTGCGCAAGTACACGGCGCTGACCGGCAGGCCGCCGATGCCGCCGGCGTGGTCGTTCGGCCTCTGGCTGTCCACGTCCTTCACGACGTCGTACGACGAGCAGACGGTGTCGGGCTTCATCGACGGCATGATCGAACGCGACCTGCCGCTCAGCGTGTTCCACTTCGACTGCTTCTGGATGCGCGAGTACAACTGGTGCGACTTCGAGTGGGACCCGCGCACGTTCCCGGACCCGGTGGGCATGCTGGACCGGCTGAAGTCGCGGGACCTGCGGATCTCGGTCTGGATCAACCCCTATGTGGGGCAACGATCTCCGCTGTTCGCCGAGGGGGTCGAAGGCGGCTTCCTGCTCAAGCGGCCGAACGGTGACGTGTGGCAGTGGGACCTCTGGCAGCCGGGCATGGCGCTGGTGGACTTCACGAACCCCGCCGCCCGCGAGTGGTACGCGTCCAAACTGGACGCTCTGCTCGACCAGGGCGTCGACTGCTTCAAGACCGACTTCGGCGAGCGCATCCCCACCGACGTCGTGTACTTCGACGGCTCCGATCCCGAGCGCATGCACAACTACTACGCCTACCTCTACAACCAGACGGTGTTCGAGGTGCTGCGCAAACGCCGTGGTGACGGCGAGGCGGTGGTGTTCGCGCGTGCCGCCACCGCGGGATCGCAGCAGTTCCCGGTGCACTGGGGCGGCGACTGCGAGTCGACCTACGAGGCCATGGCCGAGAGCCTGCGCGGCGGGCTGTCCCTGGGCCTGTCGGGGTTCGGCTACTGGAGCCACGACATCGGCGGCTTCGAGGGCACCCCCGATCCGGCGTTGTTCAAGCGGTGGATCGCGTTCGGCCTGCTGTCGTCGCACAGCCGCCTGCACGGCAGCAGGTCGTATCGGGTGCCGTGGCTGTTCGACGAGGAGGCCGTCGACGTGCTGCGGGTGTTCGCCAAGCTGAAGGCCCGGCTGATGCCGTACCTGCACCACGCGGCGTCGCAGGCGGTCACCGACGGAACGCCGATGATGCGGGCGATGGCGCTGGAGTTCCCCGACGACCCGGCGTGCACGCACCTTGAACGGCAGTACATGCTCGGCGACAGCCTGCTGGTGGCGCCGGTGTTCTCCGACAGCGGCCGGGTGTCCTTCTACGTGCCCGAGGGCACCTGGACGGACTTCTTCACCGGCGCAGAGGTGCCCGGCGGCCGGTGGACAACGATGACATGCGACTTCCTCACCGTGCCGTTGCTGGTCAGGCCGAACACCGTCCTCCCGCTCGGTGCCGTCGACGACCGCCCGGACTACGACTACGCCGACGGCGTCACGTTGCGGATCCACCACCTCGACGACGGCGCCGAGATCACGACCGAGGTCGGCGGCTCCACGTTCCGGACGCGCCGCAGCGGCGACCGGATCGAGGTCGAGGCCGAGTCGCCGTCCGCGTGGCAGCTCCAGTTCCCCGGCGAGGACCCGGTCCCCGGCACCGCGCTCACCGTCAGGGACCTCCGGCCGTGACGCGCGGGGTCGGCTACCGTGTTCGTTCGATCAGCCCCGGGAAGCGAGGACCTGCATGCCAACGGAACCGTCGGCGCTGCCCAGCGACATCGACCTCAGCCGTCCCAGCGCGGCCCGCGTGTACGACTACTACCTCGGCGGGGCGCACAACTTCGCCGCCGACCGCGAGATGGCCGAGCAGGCCATCGCGATGTGGCCGGACCTCCCGCTGATCATGCAGGCCAACCGGGCGTTCCTGCGGCGCGCGGTGAGGTTCTGCGTCGCCGCCGGCATCCGCCAGTTCCTCGACCTCGGCTCCGGCATTCCCACCGCCGGGAACGTGCACGAGGTCGCCAGGGCGGCCGCGCCGGACGCTCGGGTGGTCTACGCCGACATCGACCCCGTCGCCGTCACCCACAGCCGCACGATCCTCAAGGGCGACCCGCAGACGGCCGTGGTGCAGGCCGACCTGCGCCGTCCCGACCTGCTGCTGCAGCTTCCCGAGGTCACCGGCCTGCTCGACTTCAGCCGGCCGGTGGCCGTGATGATGGTCGCGGTCCTGCACTTCGTGCCCGACGCCGACGACCCCGCCGCGGTGGTCGCCGGCTACCGCGAGGCCATGGCGCCGGGCAGCTTCCTCGTGATGTCGCACGCCACGCACGAAGGTCAGCCACAGCGCGCGGACGAGCACCAGACCCTGTACCAGCGCACGGCGACGCCGATGTCCATGCGCTCGCGCACCGAGGTGCGGGCGCTGTTCGACGGCCTCGAGCTGGTCGATCCCGGTGTGGTGTACCTGCCGCTGTGGCGGCCGGAGAACCTCGACGAGGTCGACGAGAACCCCGAGCGGTTCACCGGCCTCGCCGCGGTGGGACGCAAGGTCACCTGAGGTAGCTGGAAAGAGGGATTCGCTGGTCGCGCAAGGCCTTCGCGACCACCCCGGCGATCTGCTTCGCACCGGCGGCCTCGAAGTGGGTGTGGTCGTTGCAGAAGAAGGCGCCGACAGGGCCCCTGGTGTAGTCACCGTCGTTGGGGCACAGCTTGAGCGTGTTGTAGAGCGTGTAGCTCAGCTTGTGCAGGTCGACGACGGTGACTCCGGCGCTCCTGGCCGCGTCGAACGTCTCGGTCAGGAAGCCGCGGGTGGCCACCGCCGTGCTGCCGCTGCACCTGATCGCCGACACCGGCGTCAGGAAGATCGGCGTGACGCCGCGGTCCTTGGCCGCCTTGGCCATGAGGGCGAGGAGTTCCTTGTAGCGCGCCGAACCCACGTGCCGGGGGCAGTTGCGGTCGCCGTCGTTGATCCCGAACTGGATCATCAGGTAGTCGCCGGCCTTCATCCCGGCGGCGGGATCGAGCATGGTCAGCCAGCGCTGGTGGAACGTCTTGGGGCTCACCACGCACTCACCGGCGGAGTCCTTGGTGCTCTGCACGTTGGACTCGTACAGCCAGGTCTGGATGCTCCGACCGGCCACCGCGGCGTTCACGACCGTGACGTCGTCTTTGAACAACGCGTCGAACTGGCTGCCCCAGCCGACCGGGCAGGTCGATCGCGGGTCGGCCATCGTCGAGTCGCCGGCGAGCCAGACCTTCACGCTCGCGGCGTTCGTCGACGCAGTCGTGGCCGCCGGGGCGCAATCGGGCTGGTCCGCGGACGCCGGAGCGGCGGCGGTGACGAACGGCAGGACCGCGAGAGCTGCCACCGCCAGCAGGGTTTTCCGCACAGTTGTCTCCCTAGGTGAATCGCCGCGTGCAGCCAGGTTAGGGCCGGATGTCGATGCGGACAATCGCATCGAATCGACGTCGATTCCTTGGGGCAGAAGGAATTCACCGTCTCAACAGGCGGGCGCCCCGTACTCGTCGAGGCGCCCGCCGGTCCGGGAGGAGTCAGCAGCCGATCCGCTTGGTGGCCAGCGCGATGTCGTCCATCCAGAGGTCGTACGCGCCGTCGTTGGGCTGGTAGAGCTGCCAGCCGAACTTCACGGTGTTGAACCGCGGGAAGACGAAGTCCACGGGGTTGCCGCCGTGGCTGCGCGTCGACACGGTCAGATCCGGCTGGGCGACGCCGTCGAACCAGAGCTCGACCCGGTTGTCGGACGCGTCCATCCGCCACTCGACGCACTGCCACACGTCCTCGCGGGACGGCGCCGACTCGCGCCAGTTCGTCCAGTCACCGGTCGGCCCGCCGTCGGCTCCCACGCCCCACAGCGCACGGTCCACAGTGGGCACGTACTGACCACCGAGCGGCCGCACGATCTCCGCGCCCTGGCCGGTGGTCTCGATCAGGGTGTAGTGGGCCCAGTCGGGCTTGCGCGGGAAGGCCTTGACCTTGAGCCGCACCCGGCCGTAGAAGCTGTTGCCGGGCGGCGCGAAGTCCTCGACCTTCAGGAACGCACGTCCGTTGCGCTCGGTGTGCGCGTGGAGAACCCGTTGGCCGCGTGGGGCTCTCTCCACGGTGAGCGTGCCGTGGCTCGTGTCGACGCCCCAGTTGAGACTGGTGGCGCCGCCGAGCGGGACGGACTGGAAGTCCTCGCAGAACAGCACGTCCGGGCGAGCGCAGGAGGAGGGGTGCGCGAGGGCCGGAGTGGCCGCGGTCGCGAGTTGAAGTGCCAGAAGCACGGAGAGCGCTTTCCAAAATGGCATGAGCGCAGGCTAGGAGATCTCCGGCCACGAGGAAACCGGCCGACCGGCCGGGTGGTGGCCTACGCTGCTGGGCGTGGCGGGCCCGCGGAAGCGTTCTGCGTTGATCGCCCGGCTGGTCAGCGACCAGCCGGGCGGGTCCCAGGCGTCCATCCTCGAGGAGCTGCGCCGGTGCCTGCTCGACGGCGAGGTGCCGCCGGGCACGCCGATCCCGCTGGACGAGGTCGCGCAGGTGTTCGGGGTGAGCCGCATCCCGGTGCGGGAGGCGCTCAAGACCCTGATCGGCGAGGGCCTCGTCGAGCACCGGCCCAACCTCGGCTATCACGTGGCCAGGCTGACCGCCCGCGAGTTGCACGAGTTGTACGTGGTGCGCGAGGTGCTGGAGGTGGCGGCGCTGACCGCCGCGGTGGCCTCGGCGACCGAACAGGACGACGTGGAGGCGACCGCGACCCACGAGGCGCTCGGCCACGCCATCGAAGCCCACGACGTGCGCGGCTACCACCGCGACAGCAGGCGGTTCCACCTCGCGCTGGTCCGGCCGTGCGGCATGCACCGGCTGCTGGCGATGCTGGAGTCGGCCTGGAACACCACCGAACCCGTGCAGCCGATGGCACACGTGTCGGACGGCGCGAAGGCGGAGATGCACCGCGACCACGAGGAGATGCTCGCGGCGTTCCTGGCGCGGGACGTGGAGCGGCTGGTCGCGGCGGCGCGGGCGCACCACGGGCGGCTGCGGGCGTCACTGGCCACATTGCCTCGTCACACGGGGTTGCTCGTCGAGGGCGAATGAATCGGCCCGCGAAAGATATACGGTTCGCGTCATGACGGCGTAACAAGCCGGGACCAGGCTTCTCGCACCACATCCCAGGTTCACGAGGAGTCGGTGATGACCGATACAGTCTCCCGCCCGGCGATCGGCACCACGCCGCAGTACGACCCGCGCCTCACCAACGAGGACCTGGCGCCGCTGAAGAAGCAGACCTGGGGCTCGTACAACATCTTCGCGTTCTGGATGTCGGACGTGCACAGCGTCGGCGGGTACGTGACCGCGGGCAGCCTGTTCATGCTCGGCCTGTCCAGCTGGCAGGTGCTGCTGGCGCTGCTGGTCGGCATCGGCATCGTGAACGTGTTCTGCAACCTGGTCGCGAAACCGAGCCAGGTGACGGGTGTGCCGTACCCGGTCATCTGCCGCGCGTCGTTCGGCGTGCTGGGCGCGAACGTGCCGGCGATCATCCGCGGGCTCATCGCCGTGGCCTGGTACGGCATCCAGACCTACCTGGCGTCGGCCGCGCTGAACGTGGTGCTGCTCAAGCTCTTCCCGGCGCTGATGCCGTACGCGGACGTGCAGCAGTACGGGTTCCTCGGGCTTCCGCTGCTCGGCTGGGCCTCCTTCACCCTGCTCTGGTTCGTGCAGGCCGCGGTGTTCTGGACCGGCATGGAGACGATCCGCCGGTTCATCGACTTCTGCGGACCCGCCGTGTACGTGGTGATGTTCGTGCTCACCGGCTACCTGATCTACCGGGCGGGCTGGGGCGCGATCGACCTGAGCCTCGGCGAGGTTCGCCACACGGGACTGGCGTCGATCCCGGTGATGCTCGGCGCGATCGCCCTGGTCGTATCGTACTTCTCCGGCCCGATGCTGAACTTCGGCGACTTCTCCCGCTACGGCCGCTCGTTCGCCGCGGTCAAGCGGGGCAACGTGCTCGGCCTGCCGGTGAACTTCCTGGTGTTCTCGGTGCTGGTCGTCGTGACCACGTCGCTGACGCTGCCGGTGTTCGGCGAGCTCATCACGGACCCGGTCGAGACGGTCGCACGCGTCGACAGCACGTTCGCGATCGTGCTGGGCGCCTTGACGTTCAGCGTGGCCACCATCGGCATCAACATCGTCGCGAACTTCATCTCGCCCGCGTTCGACTTCTCCAACGTCAGCCCGCAGAAGATCAGCTGGCGCGCGGGCGGCATGATCGCCGCCGTCGGGTCGGTGCTCATCACGCCGTGGAACCTCTACAACAGCCCGGAGGTCATCCACTACACGCTGGAGGTGCTCGGCGCGTTCATCGGACCGCTGTTCGGCGTGCTGATCGCGGACTACTACCTGGTGCGCAAGCAGAAGGTGGTGGTGGACGACCTGTTCACGATGTCCCCGGACGGGCAGTACCACTACCGCAAGGGCTACAACCCGAAGGCGATCGCCGCGACCGCCGCCGGCGCGGTCGTCGCGGTGGCGCCGGTGCTCGTGCCCGTGCTGGCGCCCGCCGCGCAGTACACCTGGTTCATCGGAATGATCGTGGGCCTGGCCGTGTACACCGCGGCGTCCAAGCGATGATCATCAAGGTCGTGAACCCCAACACCAGCGCGGACATGACCGCGCTGGTGGAGCGGTCCGCCAAGGCCGTGGCCGCTGCCGGGACCACCGTGCACGCGGTGAGCCCGGCGATGGGACCGGAGTCGATCGAGAGTCACTACGACGAGGCGCTCAGCGTGCCCGGTCTGCTGGCCGAGGTCGCCGCCGGGGAACGGTCCGGTGTGGACGGTTATGTCGTCGCGTGCTTCGGCGACCCCGGACTCGACGCCGCACGGGAGCTCGCGGCCGGGCCCGTCGTGGGGATCGCCGAAGCCGCCATGCGCACCGCCGCCTACCTGGGACGGGGCTTCACCGTGGTGACGACGCTGTCCCGCACCCGCGGCCGCGCGTGGGAGCTCGCCGAACGCTACGGGATGCGCGGGCTGTGCCGGGGCGTGCACGCCTGCGACATCCCCGTGCTGGAGCTCGATCCCGGCGCACTGGATCTCGTCACCGCCGCCTGTGCCCGCGCCGTCGAGGAGGACGACGCGGACGCGGTGGTGCTCGGCTGCGCGGGCATGACGGACTGGGCTGCGCCGATCGCGAGCGCGATCGGCGTGCCCGTGGTCGACGGCGTCCAGTCCGCCGTCCTCACCGTGCAGGCCCTGGTGGAGATGGGTCTGCGCACCGGCAAGCGGGACGAGTTCGCCGTCCCGCCGCCCAAGCGGTACGCGGGCTTGTTGCGGGACTTCGGTCACTGAGCGGACTTCGGCCACGCGATCGCGCTCGGGGGAATCTGGTCGCCGAGCTTCCAGAACGCCTGGGGCGGAATCACGTCCTGGTTGCGCAGAGCGGTGGCGACGAGCCTCGCGACCTCGATCGCACCAGTCGCCTGGAAATGCGTGTTGTCCTCCACACCGTCGGGGTAGTTGGGGAACTGCCCGGCCTTGAGGTGCATGAAGTACTTCTTGGTTCCTTCGGGTCCAACGCGGTTGAACAGCGCCGTGCTCATCGCGGTCAGGTCGATCAACGGCACTCCCTTGGCCCGCGCGAGCTCGCGCATCGCCGCCGGGTACGCGCCGTGCGTCGGCGTGATCGCTCCCGAGCTGGAGAAGCGGCGCCGTTCGACCGACGTCACCAGCACCGGCTTCGCACCCTTGGCCCGGCTCTTGTCGATGTACTGCGAGAGGTAGGACTTGTAGGTCGTCGACGGCTCGGTGTAGCGGGCCGGGTCTTCCTTCTTCTCGTCGTTGTGCCCGAACGAGATGAGCAGGTGGTCGCCGGGCTTGATCCGCGCCAGGATCCGGTCGAGCCGACCCAGGTCGACGAAACTCTTCGAGCTGGCGCCCGACAGCGCCTCGTTGCGCGCCACGGCGCTCGGGGTGAGGAACACCGGCAGCGCTTGCCCCCACCCGGCGCGCGGAGCCTGCGACGACGTGTAGGTCGACGCGGTGGAGTCTCCCGCGATGAAGATCTGGGCGGGGGCCGCCGCGGAGGCGTTCGTCCCCGTGACGGCCAGTGCGGCCGCGAGGAGGCCGATGAGGGGTACGAGGCTCTTCCTGTCGGGGCGGCGGTGCTTCACCTCGGGTTCCAGCCGTCGGTGCCAGCGAGGTACTTCTGCGGGGTGTAGTCACCGGCCTGGGCGTCGGGCAGCTGCGGCCGGTTGGAGTTCGTGCCGGCGCCCGCGCCGGTGTTGCGGTACTCGAAGAACCTGGCCTTCTTCCACGAGTTGCCACTCATGTCGGTCCACGGCTGCGCGGTCTTGAGCGTGGAGGTGAGGGTGGACTCGCGGTAGAGGACTTGACCGTCAGGCCGCCACGGCCGGCCGAGCTGCGTGGTGTTGTTGGTGGTGCCCGTGATCGTGCAGCGGTAGAACAACAGGCCGTACTTCTTGGCGGCCGGCGTGCTGGCAGCGGTGATCGGGCCGCCGACCGTGCGCTTCTCGTGCACGGTCGTGCGTTCGAAGACCATGGTGCCGCCCCCGAAGATGAAGTCGACGGTGCCCTCCACGTACGAGTCGGCCATGTACGCGCGGGTCTTCTCGTTGACCAGCAACGTGTCCTGGTCGCCGAGCATCCGGACGTTGCGGAACACGGCGCGGTCAGCGTTGAGGTGCAACGCCACGGCCTGGTTGCCCTCGTTGCCTGGCTGCTCCACGTAGTCGTTGGAGATGGTGAGGTTCGTGGCGCCGAAGTCGCGGCCGTCGACGAACATGCTGGCGCTGTTGAACGTGCCGTGACTGGTCGCGCTGTTGTTGAACACGAGCACGGTCTGCGCGGGACCCGAACCCAGTCCCTGCAACGTGATCGCGGTCTTGTTCGCCGGCACCCGCACGACCTCGCGGTAGGTGCCGGCCTTGATCGTGATCGTGGTGCGCGCGGTGCTGTTGACCGGAGCCGCGTTGATCGCGGCCTGCACGGTGCGGAACTGGGCGCTGCCGTCGGCCGCCACGGTCAGCGTTGCCGCCGGGGCGGCGGCTGCCGGTGCCGCGAAGCTCGCCAGTGCCAGGACGGTCGAAACGGAAGTACCTGCCACTCTCCTGTTCACAGGACTTCTCCTACCTCTTGCGCAGGGTGTAGGTAAGCGCTTTCCTGAGGGGAGTATGGCGTTGCGCGGCGCGGAAATCGCAACAGTGCGGTGGGATTCGTCAATTCGACGGTCGAATCGATGGTCGAACAAATCTGGGTTCTCGCGCTCGGGTTCGTGGTCGTGGCCGGGCTCTGCGCAGTGCGGAGGTGGCGCGACCCGACCGGGTGTCGCTCCCAACGCAAGACAACACAGCCGGTTCAGTGCAGGCCACACCGATCGCCTCCGCCTCGACCTCGCGAGATTCCCGGGAACCACCCAGGGCATCCCGGGAATCTCGCGAGCCACCGTCGAGAGTCAGCAGCGCACGCCGGTCACGCGGACACTCCGTCCAGCTGGAACGTCTGCACCTGCCCCGCCGCGAACGGGACCCGCAGCAGCTTGCCGTCCAGCCGGACGTCGGTGCGCTGGACGTACCTGTCGCTGCCGCTGGTCGTCGAGGTGGACCACCGGGTGACCAGCCCGGTGGGCAGGGTGCCGTACCGGGTGAGGTCGAAGGTGATCGTCTGCGCCGAGGTCGCGGTGTTGACGCCGACGAGCACCAGCCTGCGGGCGGCGGGGTCGTAGGCCGCGGCGGCGTTCCCGGTGGAGGCGGAGATGACCTGCATGCCCGGCCGGATGTGGCGGGTGAACTGCGCGAGCACGTACAGCTTGTTCCCGACGGCACCCGCCCTCAGCGTGCTCGGGTCGTAGGCGATCAACGCCCACTCCGGGGTCGGGTCCATCACCTGCCAGTAGCACCACGCCGTCGGGTGCAGCCAGCGCCAGTCCAGGCACAGGTTGCTCGCCATCGACAGGCCGGTGCCGTCCTTGTCGCCGTACTCGGAGTTCCACAGCACCTTGCCGACCGACCGCGCGTCGGTGTACAGGAGGTCGCGACGGCCGCCGGAGCCCTGGTAGCCGTGGACGTTGATCTGGTTCACGACGGACTTCGTGGTGGCGTCGAAGGAACTCCACGTGCTGCGTGCCACGTCGTAGCTGGTCTCGTCGGACGCGGAGATGCGCGTTCCGGACAGGCCTCGGTTGTTCAGCTCCTCGCGCAGGTACTGCAGGATGGTTCGTTGGAGGGACGGGTCGAAGTGGCAGCCCTCCTGCTTGCCGGTCGCCGACCAGTAGTCCGACGCGGGCTCGTTGAACGGGTCCACCGTGCGGAACGTGACGCCGAAGCGGTCGCGGAACTGCCGGGTGACCTCGGCCAGGTAGGAGGCGTGGGTGCGGTAGTTCCACGACTGGAGGTTGTTGCTGTTCGCGTTGGCGGCGCCGGAAGGGTTGTGGTTGAGGCACATCCACCACGCGGGCGAGTTGGAGAACAGTTCCGTGATCGCGCCACGGGCCACGGCCTTCACGACGGCCGCGCGTTGTTTGGCGTCGGCGCCCCACTGCCACGAGTTCGGGTCGGTGACGTTCCAGTCCTGCCAGAAGGTCTCGATCTGCTTGAACCGCGGGATGTTCGGCGAGGCGACCATGCTCTCGCCGTTCACGCTGTTCCAGCTGCACGCGCCGAGGTTGTAGCGGGCGATGTTCATGCCCAGCCCCGGCAGCGCGGTTCCGTTGTAGGTCACGGACTTCGTGGTGAACCACAGGTCCGCGAGGTCGTCGCGGTCACCGAACACGTTGGCCCACCAGGCGAGGGACGTGCCCCAGCCTTCCCACGTGCCGTAGCTCGTGCTGGGGTCGATCGCGATGGTCTGGTCGGCACTGGCGTTGGTGCCCAGCGCCGTCGCTGCTGCGGCGGCGGCTGCACCGGACAACACTGTCCTGCGGGTGACCACGGCTCCTCCTAGGAATTGGGCAGGGTGATCCTCGTGTCGAGTCCATCGCTCCACCGCAGCACGACCTCGTCGCCGTGCGGCAGGAAGAGCGGGTTGGTGAAGGCGCCGCAGCCCCGGTCCAGGCGCACGGCGGCGGCGAGCACCTCACCACGGGGAACTCCTCCGGCGGTGGTCAGCCGGGGGACCGCGACGAACTTGCCCAGTGGCGACGATCCGGACTCGGTGTCGACGCCGGCCAGGTCGAACCCGCGCAGGGCGCACAGCGAAGAGCGCAGGCGCGCACCGGTCACCACGATCTCGGGCCCTGTCAGGGACTCCGCGCGCGGTCGCAGGTCGGCCGCGACCGGCCAGCCCGACAGCCGCAGCCGCGCGTCCGTGTCGCCGTCGACCCGCACGATGCGGATCTCCACGCCGTCGCGCACGACGGAGACCACGAGCACCGGTGGGCCTTCGACGACCTCGCCGCTGCGACCGGAACCGTGGTCGGGTGAGTCGTCCGCGCTGGTGTCGACCCAGCGCACGGACCCGCGCGACGCACCGGCCACCACGCCACCGGGCAGCTCCTCGACGAACAACGTCCGGAAGCCCGCGCGGTGGCTGGCCGCGCCTTCGGGGTCGACCAGCGCCACCGAGTTGTCGGTGACGCACGGCATCGTCGCCGTGGAATAGCCCAGCTTCGCGTACAGCGGGGAGTCCGCCCTCTGGTCTCCCGGCAACGCGTGGTCCGTGCCGTGGTTCACCGCCGTGACGATGCCGTCGGAACGCCTCGCCGACACCAGCCAGCCCGGCGCCGCGATCACGCGGGTGAAGTCGTGCGTCTCCACCGGCAGCGGCCGTTCCACGTCCGTCCACACGGGATGGTCGGCGGGCAGCGCGAGACCCAGCATGCCCTTGGAGGCCCAGTAAGGCGAGCCAGGGCCGGAGTAGGCCTGGCGCAACGCGGGCCAGGAGCCGTGCCAGCCGAGGCGCAGCAGGCCGTCCGGTTCGAGCGCGCCGTGGTCGACGAAGTGCCGCAGCACCCCGGACGCCGCGCGCCGCACCAGCCCGGGCTCCGCCACACCCGTGATCGCGCCGACCCAGAACGGCGCCGCGGCCGCGAACCGGTAGGTGAGGCTGCGCCCCTGCATGAGCGGCGACCCGTCGGCACCGACCAGCGCGGCTGCGTCCTCCAGGTACCGGGCGAGATCGTCGGACCAGGCGCGGCGGGTCTCCTGCGAGCACAGCGAATCCGGCACGTCGAACAGGTGCGTCCACAGCGACGGGTACAGGTGCAGCGCCCAGCCCGTGTAGTGGTCGAACGCGCGCTCTTCGCCGTCGCTGAGCCATCCGCCCTCACGCCGGAACGACGCGTGCAGCGCCAGGTCGTGCTCGACGTCCTCCGATGACCACTCGCCACCGGCCTCGCGCAGGAACGACTCGACGACGATCCGGAACCACACCCAGTTGATCGGCGGGTACGGCTGCCCGACCACGGTGCCGAGCCAGCCGACGACACGGTCGCGCACGCCGTCGTCGAGGTGGTCCCACAGCCAGGGCCTGGTCAGCTGCAGGATGAGCGCGATCGACGCGGCTTCGACCTTGGCCTGCCCCAGCTGGTCCGGCCGCGGCCAGGCCTCCGGCGAGTGCGGGTCGGTGCCGGCGGCGAGTCCCCAGGCGTACCGCTCCAGCAGCTTCGGATCGCCACCACCCGCGACCCGGAACCCCGCGAGCAGGAACGTGCGCGCGAACCCTTCGAGGCCGTCGGAGACCGGGCCGAAGCGGCTGGGCTCGCCGGGGAGGTCGATGCGGGCGCACCTCGGGGACCAGTACGGGTTGACGGAGTCGAGCACGTGGTCGGCGATGGCCTCCCAGTGCTCGCGGGTCCAGCCCGTGTGAGGGGAGAGGAAGCGGTTCTCGGGAGGGAGGATCATGCTGGTGCCGCCGTCCAGTTCCGGGGCGCGGGGTCGAGGAGGCGGTGCCAGTTGCTCAGGCTCGTGCCGCTGCCGCCCCTCATGCCTGCACCGTCAACCCGTGCCTCGTCACCGGCTCCAGCGGCGGCTGCCCGCTCACGTACCGCTCCAGCTCGTCGAGCGCCGCCGCGGCCATCAACCTGGTCTCCGATCCCAGCGACCCGGCCACGTGCGGCGTGATCACCACGTTCGGCAGGTCGTACAGCCGTGACCACGCGGGCAGCGGTTCGGGGTCGGTCACGTCCAGCACGGCGTGCACGCGTCCGTGCGCACAGGCTTCCTCCAGTGCCGCGGTGTCCACAAGGGACCCACGAGCGGTGTTGACCAGCGTGGCGTGCTCGGGCAGCGCCGCCAGTTCCGCCGCTCCGATCAGGTGGTGCGTCTCCGGCAGCGCCGGGGCGTGCAGGCTCAGCACGTCGGCCTGGGGGAGTGCCTCGGCCAGGGACACGAGCTCCGCGCCCGCCGCCCGCACCAGCGCGGGGTCCACCACCGGGTCGACCACGAGCAACCGGCCGAGCTGCAGCCGCCGCAACAACTCCACGACCCGGCGGCCCACCCGCGAGAACCCGACCAGCACGATCGTGCGGCCCAGGCCCGAGAGCTCGCCGCGCCGTTCGCGGTAGCCCCAGTCCTCGCGGTACCGGCGGGCGTCGGCCGCCAGGAACGGTGCCTTCTTGAACGCCCACAGGATCGCCGCGACGGTGTACTGCGCCACGGGTTCGGCGTTGACGTGCGCGGCGGTCGTGACGAGGACGTCGCGGTCGAACACGGCGTCACCGACGTGCGACCGGACGCTGCCCGCCGCGTGCAGGGCGGCCCGCAGCCGGGGTGCCGCCGCCAGCACGTCGGCGTCCAGAGGTGGACAGCCCCACGAGGTGATCAGCACCTCCACCGACGCCAGGCGGCGGCGCACTGCGGGGGACGAGAAGTCCTGTGCCACCAGGGGATTGCCGACACGGGCCAACCTCCCCAGTCGTTCCAGCTCACGCGGTCCGAACTGGAGGTCGGCGACGTCCTGGCTCATCGCGAGGAGGACCTCGGGACGGTTCACTTGACGCTCCCCGCCGCGAGCCCCTTGCGCCACTGCCGGTTCAGCACCAGGAACGCCACCACCAGCGGCAGCACCGCGAGCAGCGACCCGGTGATCACCAGCGGCGTGTACTGGGGGAACTGGTTCTGCCGCGTGCTCCACTGGAAGAGGCCGAGGCTGACGGGGAAGAGCTTCGGATCGGTCAGCAGCACCAGCGGCAGGAAGAAGTTGTTCCAGATCCCGATGAACTGGAACAGCAGCACGGTCACCACACCGGGCCGCATCATCGGCAGCGCCACGGTGAAGAACGTGCGGAGCTGACCGGCCCCGTCGACGCGCGCGGCCTCCAGCACCTCGTCCGGCACCGACGCGTCGGCGTACACCCTGGCGAGGTAGACGCCGAACGGGTTGGTGAGCAACGGGATGAACACCGCCCAGAACGTGTCCACGACCCGGAGCTCCGACGCGAGCAGGTACATCGGCAGCGCCAGCACGGTCGTCGGCACGAGCACACCGGTGAGCGTCAGCGCGAACAACAGCTTTCGGCCGGGGAAGCTCGTCTTGGCGATGGCGTACCCGCACGCGGCGCAGATCAGCGCGCCCAGCACGGCTCCACCGCCCGCGTACAGCACGGAGTTGAGCAGCCACTGCCAGAAGATGCCGTTCTCCTGGGCGAACAACGCCTTCACGTTGGCCCACAGGTTCCAGTCGCCGAACTCGAAAGCCCCGGTGGTGGAGAAGTCGCCGAGCGACTTGGTCGACGACGTGACCAGCCACACCAGCGGCAGCAGGCTGTACAGCGCCGCCACCACGAGGATCACGTGCACCGCCGGAACAGATACCCAGCGGGACTTGCTGTCCACGACGCTCACCGCGACGACCTCCGAGTCGAGAAGCGCATGACGACGGCGGAGAGCACCGCGCAGATCACCGCGAGCAGCACCGACGCCGCCGCGGCGCGCCCGTTGTCACCGGCCACGAACGCGGCCTCGTACACGTACATGCTGGGCGTCCAGGTGCTGGTCACCGTGCCGGTGAAGCCCCTGAGCACCATGGGTTCGGTGAACAGCTGCAACGACCCGATGACGGTGAACACCACCGCCACGAAGATCGTCGGCCGGATCACCGGGATCTTGATCGACCACGCGGTGCGCAACCCGCCCGCGCCGTCCGCGCGCGCCGCCTCCACGATCTCCTTCGGCACGGCCTGCAACGCCGTGTAGAAGATGATCATGTTGTAGCCGACCCACTGCCACGTCGCGATGTTCGCGATCGACGGCAGCACCGCGGTGTCGCTCAACGGATCGATGCCGAGCAGGTTCTTGATCGGGCCGATCGTGGGGCTGTAGAGGTACGCCCAGATCAGGCCGCCGATGACCACGGGCACCGCGTACGGCACGAACACCGCCAGCGACCACATCCGCCGCAGCCGCACGACGGCGGAGTCCAGCAGCAGAGCCAGGACCAGCGCCCCGATCAGCATGCTGGGGATGTGCACCAGCGCGAACAGCGCGACGTTGCCCAGGCCCGCGTGGAACGCCTTGTCCGCGACGACCGAGACGTAGTTGCCGAGCCACACGAACACGTGCTCGGGACCGGAGAAACCCAGGCCGCTCAGGCGTTCCGTGAACAGGCTCAGGTACAGCGCGTACAGCACGGGAACCAGCACCGTGCCCACGAGCAGCACCAGGAACGGGATGGCCAGGACCAGTCCCGCGAAGTCCTTCCTGCGGGTCCGCACGGCCGGTTCCGCGGACCGTTCTTCCAGCACAGGTGTGCGTTCGGGCGCGAGAACGCTCATGCCGATTTCCCTTCCCGCACCGAAAGTCCCTTGGCGCGCATGTCGGCCACGGCGCTCTGCTGGATCTTCCGAAGCGCGTCGGGCAACGTCGTCCCGCCACCGCGGACCGGCCCGAACGAGTCGGAGATCGTCGAGAACAGCCGCAGCGCGTTGGGTCCCCACGTCCAGTCCGGCACGCGCTTCGCCGCCTCGTCGAGGACGTCGTAGACCGGATCGCCGATGAAGTAACCGCCCTTGTAGGCCTGCCGCGCGACGGCCCGGTTCGGCAGGTGCGCGGGGAACGGCGTGGTGAAGGTGCTGCCGATCTTCGGCACGTCCGGGTTCGTGCTGAGCCAGCGCAGGAACGTCATCGCGGCCTCGGGGGCCTTGCTCTCCGCGGAGATCCCGAACGCCGTGCCGCCCTGCACTCCGTTGGAGGGCTTGCCGTTCCACGTCGGCATGGTCGCGACGGCCCAGCGGCCGGTGTCCTTCGGGATCGACCGGCCCAGGGTGCCGACGCTCCAGGACGCGCCGAGCAGGCCCCACAGCTTGCCGTCGTGCATCCCGGCGATCCAGTCCTGCGTGCCGTGCACGACACCGGCGACGAGGTTCTCCGAGATCATCGACTGCCAGAACGTGCCGGTGCGCAGCGTTCCCTCGCCGGCGATGTCGACGGCCCACGTGTCGCCCTGCGCCGTCCACCACGGATCGCCCGCCTGCCACGACATGCCGGCGAAGAACGAGCCGTCGTTGAGCGGGAACGAGCAGATGCGCGCCTGCGGGTCGACCTGCTTGACCGCCGCTGCCGCCGCGCGGAACTCGTCCCACGTGCGCGGCAACGCGATGCCGTGCTGGTCGAAGAGGTCCTTGCGGTAGTAGAAGACCATCGGCGCGAGGTCCATCGGCACGCCCCACGTCCTGCCGTCGGGCCGCACCCCGCGCCACGCGGCGGGCGAGTACTGGCTCTCCAGGTCGGCCATGTCCGCGGTGAGGTCGCGCAGGCCACCGGTGAGCAGGATCTGCGGCAGACCCTGGTACTCGACGTGCAGGACGTCGGGCGCGTTGTGCGCCCTGATCGCGTTGGTCTGCTGGGCGTACCCGCCGGACAGGCCGGCCGCGATCACCCGCAGCTCCACGAAGACGTCTTTTTGCGCTCCGTTGAATGCGGCGACGTACTTGTCCATGCCGGTGAGCCACGACCAGATGGTGACCTTGGTGGCGCCGGGTGGTGCGGCGGTCGCCGAGCAGCCGCCGGCGAGACCTGCCGCGCCCAGAGCGGCGGTGGCGCGCAGGAAACCGCGGCGTGAGAGACCGCGGGCCCGCAGCGCTGGGGAAAGCTCCATTGCTGACCCTCCTGCTGGAGTGATGGAGGACACCTCAACGCGTGGCACACTCACCGGTCAACGAAACGATCAGAAACGCTCGGGAACGATCAGAAGCGAAGACATGACCCAGAAGTTGGCTGCTCAGCGCCATGAGTTGATCCTGCGCGCCGTCCGGACGCAGGGCACCGTCCGATTGCCGGAGCTGGTGGAACTGCTCGGCGTCTCCGCGGTGACGGTGCGCCGGGACGTGACGGCGCTCGCCGACCGCGGCCTGGTGGTGCGCGTGCACGGCGGGATCACCCTGCCCCGGCACGCCGAACCGTCCCCGCGCGGACCGCAGTCCGTGGTCGGTCCCGCCGCCACGCACCCGCTGGTCGGCATGGTCGCGCCGTCGGTCGAGTACTACTGGCCGGCCGTGATCCAGGGCGTGCAGACCGCGGTGGCGGCGGCGGGCGGGCGGCTGGTGCTGCGCGCGTCCAGCTACGACGCCGCGGAGGACCGCCGCAAGGTGTCCGAGCTGCTCGACCGCGGCGTGCAGACCCTGCTGGTGGCACCGAGCACGACCGGCCGGGCGGGCGTCGAACTGCTGCGCTGGCTGGGCGCGCAGTCCGTTCCGGTCGTGCTGGTCGAACGGCTCCCGCCGCCGGAGCTGCCCACGATCGCGCTGGACGCCGCGGTGACCGACCACGCGATCGGCGCGGGCCTCGCGGTGCGGCACCTGGCGACGCTCGGCCACCGCCGCATCAGCCTGGTCACGTCGCGGGAGAGCCCGCACAGCGACGCCATCCGCGCGGGCTGGACGACGGCCGTGTCGTCGCTGGAGCTGCCGTTCCACGGCGTTCCCGTGCTCGACGTGCCGCCGTACGGCTCTCCACAGTGGACTCGCGCGGTCGACGAGGTGATCGACGAGTGCCTGGCCGCCTCCGTGCACGCCGTCCTCGTGCACGCCGACCGCGAGGCGATCGGGCTGCTCGAACGCGCGCGGGAGCGGGGAGTGCGCGTGCCGGACGACCTCGCCGTGGTGTCGTACGACGACGAGGTGGCCGCGGCGTCGGATCCGCCGCTGACGGCCGTGCGCCCGCAGAAGCACCGGTTGGGCGCCCTGGCCGCCCAACTCGCGCTGGCCAGGCTCGCCGACCCGCTGGACCGCCCGGTGCACCGGGTCGTGCTGTGGCCGACGCTGACGGTGCGCGAGTCGTGCGGCAGTTATTCCCGGACGGCGTGAGGCGACGATTACGTTGTGCGCGATTTAATCGCGCAATACCTTTATGGCGTCCACCCCGGAACGCCAGGAGGAAAGTCATGAAGCGTCCAGTCCTCGAGCCCGCCGCCGCCGAGTTCGCCGCCGCCACCGCCCAGCCGCCGTTCCTGTTCGAGATCGCCCCGGAGGAGGGCCGCAAGGCCGTCGACGAGGTCCAGTCGGGCGAGATCGAGAAGCCCGCGATCGACGAGCAGTGGATCGAGCTCGACGGCTTCAAGATCCGTGTGGTGAAGCCGGCCGGCACCACCGGCGTGCTCCCCGTGATCCTCTACGTCCACGGCGCCGGCTGGGTCTTCGGCAACGCCCACACCCACGACCGCCTGGTCCGCGAGCTCGCCACGAAGGCGGGCGCCGCCGTCGTCTTCCCGGACTACTCGCTCTCGCCGGAGGCCCGCTACCCGGTCGCGATCAACCAGAACTACGCCGCCGCGCGGTGGATCCTGAGCAACGGCGCCGACTACGGCCTCGACGCCTCGCGCATCGCCGTCGCCGGCGACTCGGTCGGCGGCAACATGGCCGCGGCGCTCACGTTGCAGGCAAAGGAACGCGGCGACGTCCAGCTCAAGGCCCAGGTGCTGTTCTACCCGGTGACCGACGCGAACTTCGACACGGACTCGTACCTGCAGTTCGCCGAGGGCTACTTCCTGCGCCGCGACGGCATGCAGTGGTTCTGGGACCAGTACACGACGAACCCGGCCGAGCGCGCCGAGATCACCGCGTCCCCGCTGCGTGCCACGAAGGAGCAGCTGGCAGGCCTGCCGCAGGCGCTGGTGATCACCGCGGAGGCCGACGTGCTGCGCGACGAGGGCGAGGCCTACGCCGACAAGCTGCGCGAGGCGGGCGTGCCCGTCACCGCCGTCCGGTACGCGGGCGCGATCCACGACTTCGTGATGCTGAACGCGTTGCGCGGCACGCACGCCGCCGAGGCCGCGATCAACCAGGCCGCCGACTTCCTCCGCCGCGCTCTCGCCTGATGAAGATGATTATCATGTCCGTATGAGGCGTACACCCGTCACCGTCCTGTCCGGTTTTCTCGGCGCTGGGAAGACCACGTTGCTCAACCACGTGCTCGCGAACCGGGAGGGGCGGCGGGTGGCGGTGATCGTCAACGACATGAGTGAGATCAACATCGATGCCGCCCTGGTCGCCGGCCAGGGCAGTCTCGACCGCACCGAGGAACGGCTCGTCGAGCTGACCAACGGCTGCATCTGCTGCACGTTGCGGGAGGACCTGCTCGAGAGCGTCGGGGAGCTGGCGCGGTCCGGCCGGTTCGACACGATCCTGATCGAGTCGACCGGCATCTCGGAGCCGATGCCGGTGGCCGCCACCTTCGACTGGACGTTCGAGGACGGCACGAGCCTGTCGGACCACGCCCAGCTGGACACGATGGTCACCGTCGTGGACGCGGCGGGCTTCCTGTGCGAGCTGACGACCGGTGATCAGCTCGCCGACCGCGACCTGGCCGCCGCCGAAGGGGATGAGCGCACGATCTCCGACCTGCTCGTCGACCAGGTCGAGTTCGCCGACCTGCTGGTGGTCAACAAGACCGACCTCGTCACCGCTGACGAGCTCGCGACCCTCGACGCGGTGCTGCGCAGGCTGAACCCCGCCGCCCGTCTGCTGCACACCCGCCGCGGCGTCGTCGACCTGGGCGAGGTCCTCGACACCGGCCGCTACGACCCGATCACCGCGGCACAGGCTCCCGGCTGGGCTCAGGAACTGGCGGGCGGGCACACCCCGGAGACCGAGGAGTACGGCATCCGGTCGGTCGCCTTCCGTGCCGCACGGCCGTTCCACCCGGCCCGGCTGGTGGCGGCACTGTCCGATTGGGACGGAGTGTTGCGCAGCAAGGGTTTCTGCCACATCGCCACGCGCCCCGACGTGCTGGCCGTGTGGTCGCAGGCGGGTCCGAACCTCACGCTGGAGCCGGGGCAGCTGCTGGACTCTCCGCAGGCGCGGCAGGAGCTCGTCCTCATCGGCGTCGGCCTGGACCTCGACGAGCCGCGCCGCCGTCTGGAACCGGCGTTGCTGACCGACGAGGAGTTCGCGGCCGGCGCGGAGTTCTGGCGCACGCTGGAGGACCCGCTGCCGGAGTGGGACCTCGCCGACCTGCACGAGCACGCCTGACGGCCGGCCCGACGGCCGCGTGCAGACCGTCCACATCGGAGCCCAGAGTTGAAATGACAATCATGTTCATTTAGGCTGCGGGCATGGGAACCGAGGTCGTACTGGTAGCGGGGTTCGCGAGCCACGACGTGGCCGACGAGATCTGGCGCGTGACTCCGGAATCGGTGCTGGTCCGCCACGACCTGAGCGGGCTGGCCGAAGGTGTCGTGCGGCGCTGGGTCGACGGCGTGCTGACGGTGCTGGAACTCGCGCACGGGTGCGTGTCGTGCACCCTGCGGCTCGACCTGATCCCGTTGCTGGAGCAGCTGGACCGCAAGGTGATCGTGCACCTGGACCCCGTGCTCGAACCGGAGGCCGTGTGCTTCGCCCTGAGCGAGACCGACGTCCACGTCGAGGCCGTTGTCACCGTCGTCGACCACGCCACGTGGCTGGCCGACGCGACGGGCGACGCGACGCTCGCCGAACGGGGCAGGGCCGCGGCCGAGGGTGACGAGCGGACCGTCTCCCAGGTCGTGGTGGGCCAGGCCGAGTTCGCCGACGCGCTGGTCGTCACCGGCACCGACCCCGTGCTGGACGCAGTGCTCGACCGGCTCAACCCGCTCGCGCCGCGGCAGGACCTCGCCGCGCTCGACGTGCCCGCACTGTTCGCCGCCATCCCGGACGGCGCCCGGCGCGGAGCGTTCGACGACGGCTACGGATCGCTGCTGCACGGCCAGCCGCCGTTCACAGCGGAACACGGCGTGCACGTCGTCCGCTTCCGCGAGCGGCGGCCGTTCCACCCGATGCGCCTGCACCACGCCATGGACGTCCTGCTCGACGGCGTGGTGCGGACTCGCGGCCGGGTGTGGGTGGTCAGTCAGCCGGACGAGGCGCTGTGGCTCGAGTCCGCGGGCGGCTCGCTGCGGGTCGGCAACCTCGGGCCGTGGCCGGGCGACCGGGTGCAGGAGGTCGTGGTGATCACGGCCTCCGCCTCGCCCGAGGCGATCACGGCCGCACTCACCGACGCGTTGGCGACCGACGAGGAGCTCGCCCTCGCGGACGAGCTCGAGTTCGCCGACCCGTTCACGGACTGGCGCGAAGAGCTGGAAGAACTGTGAAGGGTTCTAACTGACGCGTTGGGTCTTCACGACGGCGAACGGTGTGCCCTGCTGGCAGGTCGTCATCCCACCGGGATCGGGTTTCCCCGTCACCTCCACCTGCGCGCCCGCCACGGCGATCGCGGGGTCGGCGCCGAGCAGCAGGTACTGGGTCGAGCCGGTGTCGAGCAGGACGCATCCCGGCTCCACACCCGTCGACACGGTTCCCCGCACCGTCATGAGGTCCAGCGCCCGCGACGGGCTCGTGGACAGCAGCGTCGGCGAGGGCGTCGGCGGAGCGGGGATGCTCGGCGTCGACGTGTCAGTGGTGGGAGTGCTCGACGCGGGCAGCTGTGGCGGTGGTACCTGACCCGCGCACCCAGCCAACGTCAGACACAACAGCACGGCCGCTAACCCGCGCATCTCGCGTCACCTCCGATGAACCACGGCGACCGGGCACGGCGCGTGGTGGAGCACAGCGTGGCTCACTGAACCCAGGATCGCACGCTTCACCGCGCCGCGGCCGTGACTTCCGACCGCGATGAGCGCAGCGCCGTCGGCCGCCTGGAGCAACGCGCGCGCGGGAGCGTCGAACGCGACCTCCTGCGCCACGTGCACCTCGGGGTGACGGGCGAGGTGCGACGCCAGCTGTTCGTCGAGCAGCTTCGCGAGGTCCACGCGGACGTGGTCGACGTCCTGCTCGGGCAGCTCGGCCCAGCCGACGTCGTTGAACGCGTGGATCGCCAGCAGCTCACGGCCGTGCCTCGCGGCGAACGCGAAGGCGAACGCGATCGCGTCCGTCGAGGTCTCGGAACCGTCGACACCGACCACGACCCGCCCGTCCACGGGCCCGGACCGCGTCACGACGACGGGACGCCCGCCGGTCGACACCAGCTCGGCCGCGGTGGAACCGAGGAACATCTCCGCGATGCCGGTCCGGCCGGAGGAACCGAGGACGAGCAGGTCGCCGGGTTCGCCGGCGAGCACCTCGGCGGGGCGGCCGATCTGCACGCGCGTGGACACCTGGAGATCCGGCCAGTTCTGCCTGATCTCGGCCGCGAGCTCGGCGAGGTGGTCCTCGGCGGCGCGGGACATCGTCTCCTCGGTGACGAACTCCGGCACCGGCGCGGACATCGGCGCGAAAACGGGCTCGGGCAGTGGCGCGCGAACCGCCTGCACGACCTGGAGAGCACAACCGCACCGGGAAGCTTCCTCGGCGCCCCAGAGAGCGGCACGCCTCGCGAGGTCCGAACCGTCGAAACCGACCACGACCGCGGACATGTGACACCACCTCCGGCCAGGGAATACCCGGCCGGAGGTGGTTCTAAAGGTGATCTAGTTGATGATGAACTGCGAGCCGGGTTCGATCAGGATGTCGCCGTCGCGCGAGTTCGTGATCGTCACGTTCGTCAGCCTCGCCGAACCGCGAGCCTGGGCCATCGCCAGGATGCCGGAGCCGTTGTTCGACCTGTCGATCCGCACGTTGGTGATCGCGACGTCCGGCATGCCGCTGCCGCCACCCTTGAACTGGATGCCGTCGAACGTGGAGTCGAGGATCTCCGTGTCCCGGATGACGACGCCGGGGATCGGCAGGTTCTGCGAGAACAGCGTGATGGCGCCGAACTCCTGCGCCTCACCCCAGAACGCGCCACCCGTGCGGTACAGGGCGTTGTTGGCGAGCAATGTCGTCCCCGAGAACGGCAGCGGGTCGTGGTCGGTCGCCAGCATGATGCCCGGGTAGTTGGCGGTGTCGGAGACGATGTTGTTCTCCGCGCGGTTGTTCGCACCTCCGTAGATGGCGATTCCGTTGGCACGCCACGGCAACGCGATCGTGTTGTTGAGGAACGCGTTGTTCTTGCCCACGTCCGCGTTCTGGTCCTTCACGTACTTCGACGCCCACACCGCCAGCGCGTCGTCGCCCGTGGTGCGGAACGACGAGTTGAACACCGTGGAGTTGCTGGTGCCGTTGGTGAAGTTGATGCCGTCGGCGTAGGTGTCGCGGATGCGCATGCCGCTGAACTGCAGGCCGTCACCGGGGTTCCAGCGGTCGGGCAGGTTCGCGTAGTCGCGGCCGACCCACACGCCGACGTTGGCGTGCTCGATCCACACATTCGTGATCTTCGTGTTCTTGCCGAACCGGCCGTTGAGGCCGACCCCGCCCTCGGCGTTGCCGTCACCGCCGCGGATCCGGCCGGAACCGAAGATCGCGATGTCCGAGATCTGGGTGTTGTCGTCGATGTCGAACCCGAAGTTGCCCTCGTGCGGGTGGTTGATCGTGTTCGCGTCCTGCGGCTGGGTCAGCGAGAACAGCTGCGAGTGCCACATGCCGGCGCCGCGGATCGTGACGTTGCGGATGCCGACCTGGTTGTAGCCACCGCTGTTGAACACCGTCAGGATCTTCTTCTCCTGCCGGAACTTGCCCTCCGGGATCCAGACGCACGGGATTTCGCCGTTCTGGTCGGCGGTCACCGCCCGCTGAATCGCGTCCGCGTCGTCGGTCTGGTCGTTGGGCGTGGCGCCGTACTGCGTGATGGACGCGCACTCGGTGGGCTTCTGCGCGGCGGGCGCGACCTGTTCCAGGTCGATCAGGTCGATGACGTAGAACTGCGCGCTGTCACCCGCGTCGCGCTGGAGCTTGAAGCGGGTGCCCGCCGGGTAGGTGTTGGCGAGCAACGACGACGACTCGTCGAACAACCTGCGGGCGTCGCCACCCGGCCGATTCGTGAGGCACTCCGGGTCGTCGCAGGTGCCGTAGAGCCAGCTGTGGCGCGACGACAGCGTCAGCTTCTGCACGAACTGGTCGTTGGCGTACAGGCTGATCGTCGCTTCCTGGCCGCCGCCACCGGCCGCGTCCGGGATCGAGTTGCGGACCACGATCGAGTTCGTGCTGACCGTCGAGGTGATCTCCACGAACTGACCCTGCGCGTCGAGCCGCACCGACTTGCGCCCGCTCGACTCGCTGCCGAAGCTGGTGTGCCCGAACGTGCGCTTCGCGTCGGCCTCCAGCAGCTGGCCCTGGTAGCGGCCGGCTTCGGCCTCGTAGCTCGTGAACGGCACCGACGCGCCGCGTCCGACCACAATGGACCTGGTGGCGGTGTTGTTGTTCTCGTTGGTCTCCGCGACCTGACCGGTGGCGTCGGCGGTCGCGGTCGCCGTGGCGCCGCCGTTCGTGGCGGTCCACGAGCCGACGGTGACGGTGACGGTCTGACCGGCGTTGATGGTGCCGGTGTTGGAGTTCAGGGTGCTGCTGCCGACGACCACGCGCGTGACCGACGCGCCCGCCGCCGAGGTGCCGCGGTTGGTGACCTGCACCGCGAACGTCACCTGCTGGCCCGCCGCCGGTGACGACGGGTTCGGCGTGATGCCGGTGATCTGCAGGTCCGGTCCCGGTGCCGCGCCGACGACCAGGGGAGAGCCGGAGGTGAAGGTGTTGTTGCCCTCGTTGGTCTCCGCGACCTGGTTGGCCGGGTCCGCAGTGGCCGCGGCCGCGTAGGACCCGGCACCCCGCCGGCCTGCGTCGACGGTGACGGCGGCGGTGGCTCCGGGAGCGAGCCCGCCGACCTGCGCGGTGCCCGCGACGGTGCCGCCGAGCGTGACGTTGACGGTCGTCGCACCCGACGCGACTGTCCCGCCGTTGCGCACGGTGGCGGTGAACCTGATCGTGTCCGCCTCGGTCGGGCTCGACGGCGTCCACGTCAGGTTCGTGACGGTCAGGTCGGGAGCGGGCGCGGCGGCGCCGAAGACCTGGAACTCGGCGACCTGGCCACCGGGCGCGCCGGTGTTCGAGTAGAAGTGCAGCCGCACGTCCGCGGCCCGGCCGGTCACCGGGATCGTGACGCTGTTGCCGCTCGCCGGGTCGAACCGGTAGTCCGCGCGTGCCTTCAGGGTCGCGAACGCCGTGGCGCTCGACTCCCGGCCCAGCACCTCGAAGCTCTGCGTGCGCGCGCCCCAGACCGGGTCCGGGTTGAGCTTCACGACGACCGAGGTGAGGTCCGCGTTGGCACCGAGCTTCGCGGTCAGGTGACCGGGGAAGCCGTTCGACTCCCAGTACGTGCCGGTGTTGCCGTCGACGGCGTTGGCCGCCACGAAGTCGTGCACGTGCCCGGACTCCTCGACCGGCTTGCCCTGGGCCAGGTTGTCGCCCGGTGGCGGGTCGACGGGACCGGACTCGCCGTGCACCTCGAACTCGCTGAGCTGCCCGGCGGGCCAGCCGGTGTTCGCGGTGATCGTGACGCGGACGTACCGGGCGCTGGTCGCCGCGAAGTCCAGCGTCACCGTGTTGTTCGAGGCGGGTGAGAACACCCTGCCGCTCGACCCGGAGAGGTCGCTGAACTGCGAGCCGTTCTGACTTCCTTGCACGGCAAGCGTTTGCGTGCGCTGCTCCCAGTTCGAGGGCAGTCGCAGCACGACCTTGCTGACGTCCCGCGCGGCGCCCAGGTCGGCCTGGATCCACTGCGGGAACACGTTGTTCGTGCTCTCCCAGTAGCTGCCCTGGTTGCCGTCACCGGCGTTGCCCGCGCCGTACGGGCCGTTGGTGCTCGACGCGGTCAGGTTCGCGGACAGCCGTACGACCGCTGCTCCTGCCGTCGGTGTCAGTCCGAACAGTGTCAGTGCGGTGACGAGTGCAGCACTCACCGCACGCTTCATGAGCGTGGATTTCATCGAATTTTCCTTCACGGCAGGGAAATCAGTTGATGGTGATCGTGAAAGTGGAGGTCGTGTTCCGGATGTCCTGGAAGTTGTCGCTGAAGCGGATGCCGTTGATCGTCACCGCGCCGGCGGCAGGGCCCTGGCCCGGTTCCGGCATCTCGTTGGCCCACAGGCCGAAGCCGGACTTGGCGTCGAACTGGTCGCCGCTCTTGCGCGCACCCGAGATGCTGACGTTGGAGAGGACGGTGTCCTGGAAGATGTTCTCGGCGGCACCGTTGTACTTGGTCTGGAACATGATTCCGCTGTACGTCGGGTCGATGATCTCGACGTCGCTCACCCGGATCCCCGTGTACTTCTTGGAGGCCGAGAACATCCAGATCGCGCCGAACGTCTGCGCACCCCAGAAGTGACCGCCGGACCGCACCAGGGTGAGCCCGCTGAACGTCGTCGGCTCCGGCCCGAAGTCCTCCATCGGGTAACCGAAGTCGAGCGAGCTGATCGTCACGGCGGAGTAGGTGAGCGTGTCCGCCACGTAGATGTTGCGGAACGTGTTGAGCTTGCCGCCGTAGACCGCCAGACCAGCAGCGCGCCACGGCGTCAGCACGCTCAGGTTCTCGAAGGTGTTGTTCTGCTGGCCGCTTCCGCCGTTGTCGGTGGCGGCGAACAGCGCGAACGCGTCGTCACCGGTCGAGCGCGCCTCGATGTTGGAGATCCGGTTGCCCGCCGACCCGTTGGTCATGTTGAGACCGTCGGCGTACATGTCGCGGATGCGGCTGTCCCTGATCGTGTTGTTGTCGACGTTGTTGCCCCAGAACAGGCACATCATGTGCTCGACCCAGATGTTCTCGATGGTCGTGTTCTGGACGCCGGCGAAGTTGAACACCTTGCCCGGCCCGTTGATGCGCGCGGTGTAGTTGCCGAACACGGCGAACCCGCTGAATGTCGAGCCACTCGCGGACGACTGCGCGTCGAAGCCGATGTCGGTGTTCTCCTGGCTGGACGGCGCCTGGAACCGGGTGAACCAGGGACCTGCGCCGATCACCCGGATCGCCCTGCCGTACACCTGGAACTTCTGCGCCGTCTGGTAGGTGCCGGCGGGCAGGTAGACGCCGACCAGGTTCCCCGTGGTGTCCATGCGGACGCGGTCGAGCGCGTTCTGCACGTCCTGGTGGGTGAACCCGGCGGGCACGGCGTAGCGCGCCGCGTCGGGGTTCGCGGCGGCGCGGGCTTCCTCGAAGTTCACGAAGTCGATCGCGTAGTTCGTGGTGTTGGCCGCGTCCTTCTGCAGCTTGATCTTCGTGCCCGCCGGGAACGTCTGGTTGAGCATCACGTTCGCCTCGTCGTAGAGGTGGCGCGGCCCGCCGGCACCCGGCGAGTTGCCCGGCTCGGCTTCGTTGCCGTAGAGCCACGTGTACTTCGACGTCAGGTCGATGGCCTTGTGGAACTGGCCGTTGACGTAGACGTTGAGGGTCGAGGTGATGCCGCCGCCACCGGAGCTGTCCGGGATCGAGAACCTGGTGACGAGGGTGTTGGTGGGTGCCGATGTGGTGAACTCGACCGACTGGCCGGTGCCGTTCAACGTGACGGCGCGACGGCCGGACGCCTCACCGGCGAGATCGCCGATCGTCCTGTTGGGACCCAGGACCTGTGCGCCACCGCCGGCGGTCGCGTCCTCGGCCTCCACGTGCTGCCACGGGACGCTCGCGCCGCGGCCGATGAACAACGACTGCTCGCTGGTGTTGTTGCCCTGCTTGGCGGGGATCTCGTTGCCGTCGTTCGCGATCGTCGTGCGGATCGTGTAGCGGCCGTCGGCGGCCTGCCAGGTGCCGAGGGTGACCGCGGCGGTCGTGGCGCCCGCGTTGATCGTGCCGGTGTGGCTGCCGGTCAGCGTGCGGACCGTCTGGCCGCTGCTGGTCAGGATCGAGACCGTGATGCCGTGGGCGCCCGACGCGGACGCGAGCGTGCCCTGGTTCTTGAGCGCGACGCTGAACGTGGTGTTCTGGCCGTTGCCCGGGTTGCTCGGCGACCAGGACGGGACGGCGACGAGGTCGGAGCTCGGCACCGGCGTCACGACCAGCGGGTCGGGGTGCGGCCTGGCGTTGTTGGTTTCGTCCTGCTCCGCGACCTTCTTGGTCTCGTCGACCTTGGCGGTGTACTGGTACGAGCCTTCCGGACGTGCCGCGATCGTCGTGCTGACGCCTGCCTGCGCACCGGCCGCGAGCGCGTTCAGTTGTGCCGTGCCGACCGCGGTGGTGCCGAGGAAGAACGTCACGTCGGTCGCTCCGGACGCGGCGCTGCCGGCGTTGCGGACGGTCGCGTTCAACGTGATCTGGTCGGTCTCGACCGGGCTCGACGGCGTGAACGACGTGCCGGTGACGGTGAGGTCGGGGTTCGGGGCAGGGGTGCCGAACACCTGGATCTCCGCCACCTGCGCGCCGGGCGCGCCCGTGTTGGACGTGATGCGGAGCTGGACGTCGGCGACGCGCGCCGCCAGTCCGATCGTGACGCTGTTGCCGCTGGCGGGATCCCAGCGGTAGTCGCGCCCCGCGACGAGGCTGGTGAAGCCGGTGGCGTTCTGTTCGCGGCCGAGCACCTCGACGTTCTGCGTGCGGGCGCCCCAGATCGCGTCGGGGTTGAGCTTGACGGCGATCGAGCTGAGGTCCGCGTTCGATCCAAGTTGGACGGTCAGCGTGCCGGGGAAGCCGCCCGACTCCCAGTAGGTGCCCAGATTTCCGTCGTTGGCGTTGGCCGCGACGAAGTTGTGCACGTTGTTGTTGGCCGTGACGGGCTTGCCCTGCGCGAGGTTCGTGCCGGTGGCCCCTTCCCGCGTCACGGAGTTGCTGGCGGGGGACTGGTTGCCCGCCGCGTCCTTCGCGATCACGTGGTAGGTCACCCGCAGGCCGTCGGGCTGGCTGTCGGTGTAGGTGGTGCCGGTGACCGTGCTGCGGAGGCTGCCGTTGGCGTAGACGTCGTAGCCGGTGACGCCGACGTTGTCCGTGCTCGCGTTCCAGGTGAGCCGGATCTGCCCGGCCTGGGGCTGGGTGAAGGCGAGGCTGCCCGGTGCGGTGGGCGCCTGCGTGTCACCGGTCGTGGGACCGCGGACCTCGAACTCGCTGATCTGACCCGCAGGCCAGCCGGTGTTCGCGGTGATCCGCAGCCGGACGTACCGCGTGGTGGCCGCGGTGAAGCCGATGGTGACGGTGTTGTTCGCAGCGGGGTTGAACTCGTACCCCCTGCTCGGCACCAGGTCGGTGAAGGTGTTTCCGTCCGTGCTGCCCTGCACGGCGAGGGTCTGCGTGCGCGTGCCCCAGTTCGCGGCCGGGAGCTTCAGCACGACCTGGTCCGCTTTCAGCGCGGCGCCGAGATCGGCCTGGATCCACTGCGGGAACGCGTTGTTCGCGCTCTCCCAGTACGTGCCCTGGTCGCCGTCACCGGCGTTGCCGGGCCCGTAGCTCTGGTTGGTGCTGCTGGCGCTGTACGTGGCCTGGAGTGTGGCGCTGACCGCGGCCTCGTGGACCTCGAGTTTGGCTGTGGTCTTCGTGGCGCGGACGTGCTTCACGAGCGTCGGGTCGACCTGGAACGTGACCTTGCCGTTGGAGAAGGCGTGGGGCGCCTCCGCGACGAGCATCGACCAGCCTCTGCCGTCGAGACTCGTCTGCACGGCGAACGTTTCGGTGCTGTTCCTCGGGGCGGAGAGCGTGACCTGGTCGATGCGGGTCTGCTTCCGCAGTTCCAGGCTCACCGGCGCGGCCTGCGCGGCTGGGGAGACGGTCAGGGTGGCCGCGGCGGTGATCAGTGCTGTCAGCGGGGCTAGCAGGGAGCGAACGCGTGTCGTCGGTGACATGGCGTGCTTGGCCCTTCTCGGTGGGGACGCGAGGGGGTGTGGCGCGCCTCACCGTAGAAGTGCCCAGCAGATTACCGCAATATGTCGACGTGATTGCGCAAATTTGCGACATCATGCTCTGAACAGGAAAGATGTGTCGCTGTTCGGGCGGTTGAGCCCCGTCGTGGGCGGCGCAGGGGCGATCACCAGCGGCTGGGTGATGGCAGGTGCGGGAGGTTCGCCTCCGAACGTCCGCTCAAAATTGAGCCCGGGTCGATGGGCTTCGCTTGCACTGGCTTGCTACGAGTTTGCATTGCTTGCGAAAGCGTTGCGCAAGTGTCAGAGCTTCGCGAAGAACCTTCTGGCTCGGTTCAGCAGATCCAACCTGTGCTCACGCTTTCTGAGGGAGTGCCCCTCGCCGGGGTAGACGACGAGTTCGGAGTGCTTCACGGCCCCGTGCAGCAGTTCGGCTTGCTCCACCGGGACGTTGGTGTCGTCCGCGCCGTGCACGATCAACAACGGTGTGCGGATCCGGTCCGCGTAGGTGAGCGGGCTGTGCTCCGGCCCGTCGCCCAGTGCCGCCTCGAAAGTCCCCCACTCGCCCGTCGCGATCAGCCTGGGCCAGTCGGCGATGCCCGCGCCCACGAGCGCGGCCTTGAACCTGTCGGTCCGCGTGGTCGCCCAGGCGGCCATGAACCCGCCGTGGCTCCAGCCGGAGATGCCGAGCCGGCCGGGATCGGCGACGCCTTCCTCGACGAGGAGGTCGATGCCGGTCTCGATGTCGTGCCACTCCTCCTGCCCGACCCGTTTGGAGACGCTCGCGGCGAACTCGTGCCCTCTGCCCAGGCTGCCCCTGGGGTTGGGCAGGAAGCTCGCGAACCCCTGGTGCGCGAACCACTGCGCCGACGGCACCCATTGGAGCTGGAGGTCGTCGGCCCAGCGGTCGTAGGGGCCGCCGTGGACGAGGGTGATGAGAGGAAACGGCCCGTCGTCCCGAGTCTTGCCTGGTGGCAGCACGAGCAGCCCGTCGAGCTCCAGCCCGTCCTGCGCGCGGTAACGAAGGCGTTCCTGTGTGCCCCAAGGGATGTCTTCGATGAAGTCGTTCCTGCGTTTGTGCGAACCCTTGATGCGCGCGAGCAGGCCCCCGCCGAGGCGGTGGAACTCGGTGTCCAGTCCGGTCGCGACCACCACGACCGGCGCGTCGCCGTCGTCCTGCACCAGCTCGACCGGGCAGGCCGGCATGCCCGCGGTGAGGTTGCGGTGGCGCTGGTCGAACACCGCGTTGCCGCCCTGGACGTGCGGTGGCGTCAGGGCGAGGTAGACGACCTCGTCGCCCCACCACACCGGGTTGCCCGCGTCGACGGGTGTGGCGCCGAGATCGACGACGGTGCCGTCGGTCTCGACGACGTGAAGCGCGGGGTTGAGCAGTCCGGGGTCGATCTTCGGGCTGGACCAGGTGATCACCGCGAGCCGTCCGTCGGGGTGCCGCGCGACGTCGGCGACGTGGCGGCCGGGGATGGTCACCGTGTGGGCTGAGTTCCTGGTGGGCGGCGGCGCGCAGTGGTCGAGCACCATGTCGTCGGTCAGTTCACGCGCCGCCGTCCCCATGATCCTTAGGCTAGCGGAGCAGGTAGGCATTGATGATCGTCTGTTCCACGGTCTGGCCGTGCCCGGACGCCTTGGCCCGCAGGGAAACCGACTTGGCGTTGCTCGGGTGGGCGAGCAGCACGCGGTTGCTCGTGACCGGGGTCGGGCGCCACGTCGTGCCGTTGTCGTAGGAGACCTCGACGGACGTGATCCTCACCGAGCCGGTCTGCGACTGGGTCGAGATCGGCACCGCCAGCATCCGTCCGGCCTGGGCGTAGCCGTCGTCGTCGAGCTGCGGGGTGAAGCGGATGACGCTCAGCGGCAGCGCTGTCCGCTCGGCCGTCGTGTCGCTGCGGAACGTCCAGACGCCGGACACCTTGGTGCTCAACAGGTTCTCGCGCGTGGCTGTGGTCTCCAGGCGGTAGTTCGCGGCGCCCGGTTCGACGTCGAGCAGTGCCCAGCCGGCCTCGGCCGTTTCGACGGCCTTCACGTTGTCGCGGTACAGCGTGGTTCTGGCCTCGGTGACGGGGCTGTAGCCCTCGTTGCCCGCGTTGTCGCCGTGGAGCGGGACGGTGATCCGGATCAGGTCGCCGGTGCGGAACGAGTGCGGGACGTCCCTCGTCTCGGGCAGCGCTGGGCCGAACACCGCGCGGTTGAACGGTTCCAGGTAGCTGCGGCCAGGCCGGTAGTGCCTGAGCGGACCGACGAGTGCGCCGATGTTGCCGCTGTCGTCGAACAGGTTGAACCTGCGCGACCAGTCGCCGCCCTCGCCGCCGTAGTACTCGGTGCGCGGGCCCGGGGCCAGGTTGTCGAGCGAGCCGTAGTTCCAGTCGGCGCGGCCCTCGGGTGCCGAGGTGTGGCCGATGCTGGCGTGCTGGCCCGGCTTGAGTGCCGGCATGTCGACCTTGACGGTGGCGAGGTCTCTCTTCGAGACGGTCCTGGTGAGGCCGTTCGGCGCGGATCCCTTGCGGTACCAGGCGAGTCCGTAGAAGTCGGGGCCCGCGTTCCAGAACGTCGCGATCTTGCCGGTCACCTCGGCCGAGTCGGGGCCGAGGCTCGCGACACCGAGGTGGTCGATCACGCCGCCGACGGAGAAGTTGCCGATGGTGTAGCTCGTGCCGTTGACGATGCGTTCGAAACCGGTCTGCAGCAACGACAGTCGCGCGCTGACCGGGAGCTTCACCTGCACCGGTTTCGCCTGCCGCGCGTCGAGGTCGATCGTCGTGGCGCCGGTGACGGTGAGGTTCGGGTAGTTGATGACGTCGTGGGTGTAAGGGCCGCTGGACGACATGACGCTGCCCGTGAGGACGTAGCGGCCCTTGGCGAGGCGGGCGACGCCGGTCTCGCTGTTCGGCCAGACGCGGGCGCCGGTGTCGACGTTGATCAGGAACGCGAAGGTCGAGTTCGTCTTCGCTCCGGAGCGCTCGGTTCCGGTGATCGTGACGTCGTAGCTCTCGACCTCCAGATCGGCGACGACGGCCGTGCGCACGCCGCTCGCGACCACCGCGCCGCCGAAGACGCCACCGGCCGGTTGTCGGGCGATGTCCGCGGTGACCGTGGCGGTCGCGGAGCCGTTGGGAGCAACGGTGAGCTTCGCGGGGGAGACGCTGAACAGGCTGCCGTTCGTCTCGGTGGTGAGGTCGAGGGTGACGGGTTCCGCGCCCGCGTTGGTGTAGGTGATCTCCTTCGTCAGCTTGCCCGAGTGCGGCCACCGGTGGGAGCCGAAGCTGATGCTCGCCGGGTTCGAGGTCACGTTCTGCTTGATCAACCTGGCGACGTCGACGCGGCCGGAGCCCTGCTCGAACGGCGTCAGGTTCGCCGTCGGCGTGGTGCTGCCGGTGAGGCTCGCCTTGAGCGTCGCGCCGGTGAGGTCCGGGCGCTGCTGGCGCACCAGGGCCGCCGCGCCCGCGACGTGCGGCGTGGCCATCGACGTGCCGTCCAGGGAGGTGTAGCCGTCGGCGACGGGCGGGCCGATCCTGCCGTCGGAGTGCAGGGCGGCGACGATGCCGACGCCGGGCGCGGTGAGGTCGGGTTTGAGTGCGCCCGCCTTGGTGGGGCCGCGGCTCGAGAACTCCGCGATCCGGTTCTGGTCGTCGACGGCGCCGACGGTGAGCGCGGCGTCGGCGGTGCCGGGCGAGCCGATGGTGCTGGTGGTGGGGCCGCTGTTGCCGGCGGCGACCACGAACGGCGTGCCCTTGTCGGCGGTGAGGCGGTTGACGGCCTCTTCGAGGGGCTCGATCTCGGGCGTGTCGTAGCCGCCGAGGCTCATGTTGACGACCTGGGCGCCCTGCTCGACGGCCCACTCCACACCGGCGATGATCTGGCTGTCCTGACCGGACCCGTTGTCTCCCAGGACTTTCACGTCGAGGATGCGCGCGTCCGGCGCCACGCCGCGGTACTTGCCGCCGCTCTTCGCGCCGGTGCCCGCGATGATCGACGCCACGTGCGTGCCGTGGCCGTAGTGATCGCCCGCGTCGGGGGAGGACGTGAAGTTGCGTTCGGCGATCTCGCGGTCGGCGAGGTCGGGGTGGGTCTGGTCGACGCCGGTGTCGAGGACGGCGACGGTGGTGCCCTTGCCGGTGAAGCCCGCCGCGTAGGCCGCGGGGGCGTTGATCTGGGGGACACTGCGGTCGAGGGTCGCCTTGCGCTTGGCGTCGAGCCAGATCTTCTTGATGCCGGAGGCCGACATGTCCAATGTTGACATTCCGGATGTTGACAAGCTGGGTGTTGCCAGGCCCGATGTCGACAGGCCGGATGTCGACTTGGTGGATGTTGACATTCCGACAACCGGCGTCCTGGCAGCGTCGAACGCGACGCCGTTGATGCTGTTCAGCTTGGTGCCGGATTGGGCGTTGAGGGTGCCCTCGGGGTAGGTGACGATCACCGGCAGCGCGCCGCTGTACGTGGCGAGCTCGGTGACGTCGAAGAGGCGTTCGTCGAGACGGCCGTTCGCGATCAGCGGTATGGCGTCGTTCGGCACCACGTACTCGTGGCCCTGCGCCGTGTAGGTCGTGAACATGACCTGTTCACGGCCGGGTGCTGGTCTGATCGCCCGTTGGCCGGTGAGCACCTGATCTCCGGTGATCAGCGTGACGGTCGGCCGTGACGCTGATTGGGACGCTGATTGGGACGCTGATTGGGACGCTGATTGGGACGCTGATTGGGACGCTGATTGGGACGCTGATGGGGCGGCTGCTCGCGGGGGAGAGGCATGGGCCTGTCCGGCGGTGAGCAGGGCGCCGGCCAGTACGACGACTCCGAGTAGGCGCACCCGGTCCTCCGTAGGTCGTGAGAGCGTTCTCACGGACCGTAGTGAGGTGCTCGCTCGAGTGACAAGGTCTACACCAATTTCCGGGACGCTTTAATCTTTCCGCCATGACGGGCCTGCGCGAACGCAAGAAGGCGGCTACCAGGGAAGCTCTGGGGGAAGCCGCTTGGAGCCTGTGCGTGGAGCACGGCCTCGACCGGGTGACGGTGGAGCAGATCGCGCGGGCGGCCGGGGTGTCGCTGCGGACGTTCTTCAACTACTTCTCGTCCAAAGAGGAAGCCGTCATGGCCGGCGACAAGCAGACGGCCGAGACGTTCGTGCGGGAGTTCGCGGCCAGGCCCGCCGACGAACCGGTCCTCGTCGCGTTGCGCGGGGCGTTGCAGTCGATCTACCCGCAGCACGTCGACCTCGAACGCCTCCGCCGGTCGCGGGAGCTGCGCCGCCACCCGGCACTGCTGCCGCACGTGTTCGCCGCCTACTCCGCCCGTGAGCAGGAGCTGACCGCGGTGATCGCGGAACGGTGCGGACTCGACGCTTCGGTGGACCCGTACCCGGCCGTGACGGCGTCCACGATCCTCGCGACGTTGCGCGCCGTCGTGCAGTGGTGGCTGGACACGCCGCAGGCCTCGGAGCGGTACACGGCGGCCGAGCTGATCGGCCGGATGATCGACCAGCTCGGCACCGGTTTCACCAGGTAAGCGTGTTCATCAACTGACTGTGTTCACCAACTGACGGGGTTCACCAACTGACAGGCAGCTTGTGCACTCCGTAGATCGACATGTCGGTGCGCAGCGGCACCTCGTCCGCGGGGACGGCGAGCTTCAGCGTCGGCAGCCTGCGCAGCAGTTCGGTGAAGCCGACGGTCATCTCCACGCGCGCCAGCTGCTGGCCGAGGCACTGGTGGATGCCGTGCCCGAACGCCACGTGGTGCCCGCGCGGCCGGTCGACGAGCAGCTCGTGCGGGTTGTCGTACTGGCTCGCGTCCCGGTTGACGGCCGGCACCGACACTACGACCGTTTCGCCGGCCTTGATGGTGGCGCCGCCGATCGTGACGTCCTCCTTGGCGTGCCGTGAGACGCCCATGCTGATGATCGACAGGTAGCGCAGCAGCTCCTCGACCGCGTTCTCGGCGAGCTCCGGGTGCTCGCGCAGCTTGGCGAACTGGTCGGGGTGCTCCAGCAGTGCGAACGTGCCGAGCGCGAGCATGTTGGCCGTCGTCTCGTGGCCGGCGATGAGCAGCAGGTTCGCGATGCCGGTGAGCTCGTCGGTGTTGAGGTCGGTGTCGCGGACGAGCCCGGACAACAGGTCGTCTCCCGGGTTCTTCTGCTTGTCGCGGACGAGTGACCGCATGAACAGGCCCAGGTCCGTGTTGACCTTGATCTGCTCCTCGATGGTCGTGGTGAGGCTGAGCAGCTTGGCTGTGCGGCGCTGGAACTCGTCGCGGTCGCCGTAGTCGACGCCCAGCAGCTCGCAGATCACCAGCGACGGCACCGGCAGTGCGAAGTCGTGCACCAGGTCCGCGGGCGGCCCCTTCTCGATCATCGCGTCGAGCTGCGCGGTGACGATCTCGTGCACCCGCGGCGTCAGGTCCCGCATCCGCCGCACGGTGAACTGGCCGGTCAGCAGCCTGCGAAAACGGGTGTGCTCGGGGGCGTCCATGAAGATGAACGACCCGGCCCTGCGCTGCGGCGGGAACAGCTCGGCGTGCAGCTCGGGCGAGATGAGCTTCCTGGCGCGGGGGCTGTTGATCCGGTCGGAGCTCATCCTGGGCTCGGCGAGCACCGCCCGCGCCTCCTCGTGCCCGGTGACGAGCCAGACGGTCTCACCGTTGTGCTCGATCCGGTGGATCCGCCCCTGCCCGCTCAACTCGGTCAGCCCGCTGGCCGGGTCGAACGGGCATCCGTCGCGCTTGGTGAGTTCGGAAGGCAGCTGCGGACGGATGAGCTCCTGAGCGCTGCGCTGCCGCTCGGCCGTGGTCATGGCCTCTCCCTGTCTGACCCGGTGTGACCAGGTCGTGGCTCGGCGTCACTCCCACGCTACCGAAACTTGCGCGACGTGCAAGATTTTTAACGGGCCTTTAGGGTTCGGCCTTCAGTGGTTGAGGCTGGGTCTTCGCGCTGTGTCTTCGCGTTGAGTCCTCATGCTGGGTCTTCGGCCTGGGGTCTTCAGGCTGGAGCCTTAGGGCTGGAGTCCTCAGACCTGTGACATCAGACTGCGAACACCTGGGAGTCGTCCGCGAACGCCTTGAACTCGAGCGCGTTGCCCGCCGGGTCCAGCAGGAACATCGTCCACTGCTCGCCCGGCTCACCCTTGAACCGCACGTACGGCTCGATGACGAACTTCGTTCCGGCGCCCTGAAGCTTCTCGGCCAGGACCTGGAACTCCGGCACGGTCAGGACCAGTCCGAAGTGGGGCACCGGCACGTCGTGCCCGTCGACGGGGTTGCTGACCCGTCCCGCCCCCGATTTCGGGGCGAGGTGCGTGACGAACTGGTGGCCGTGCAGGTTCCAGTCGACCCAGGTGTCCGAGCTGCGCCCCTGCTCCAGGCCGAGCGTCTCGCCGTAGAAGCGGCGCGCGGCGTCGAGGTCGTCAACGGGCATGGCGAGGTGAAAGCGTGGGATGTTCGGCATGTAGGAATGTTAACATTGAGACAAGCGGGCAACCTGTGTGCTTGTTAACATTGCGACATGACGGTGGGACCTGCACGCAGGCGAGGCCTGAGCAGCGAGGTCGCGGACGTGATCCGCGAGGCGATCTTCGACGGCCGCTACGCACCGGGCGCGCCCCTGCGGGAGGTGGAGCTGTCGGAGGCCCTGAAGGTCAGCCGAGGCCCGATCCGCGAGGCGCTGCAGTCGCTGGAACGAGAGGGCCTCGTGCGCACCGAATGGCACCGCGGCGCAACGGTGACGGCCCTGTCCGTGCAAGACGTGGCCGAACTGGACAGCCTGCGCGGCGCACTGGAGGTCCTGGCCGTCCGGAGAGTGGTCGACCAGGCCTCCGACGAGTCACTGGAGCTGATCGAAAAGGCCGCCACCGCAATGGACCGCGCGGACACCCCACACGAGATGGTGCGGTGCGACATAGCGTTCCACGACGCCGTGTACGCGGCCGCCGCCCACTCGCGGTTGACCCAGGCCTGGCAGGCGATCAGGTCGCAGGTGCACCTGTTCCTGATCACGCGGGTGAACGTGAGCACGCACGGCTACCTCGAGCAGATCCGCGAGGAGCACCGGGACCTGGTCGCGGCGCTGAGGCTGGGCAACGTAGACGGGGCGCTGAAGCTGTTCGCGGAGCACCGCAGGCACGCGTTCGACGTGCTCACGTCGGGGCCGTCGGGGGAGGGCGGCTAGAGCGCGCGTCGGCTGGCGGGTGTCGGCTGGGCCGGTCGCGCAACGAGATAGGGACCGCGGCGGACACGTGGTCGGCGACCCGTGTGGACAACGGCGTGCTCAACGGGAATCAACGCGAGCTCGCCGGTCCATCGCGGCCGGTGGAACGTCACCGACAACGTGGCCAAGTCCGCCGGCTCACGTCGCCCACTGAAGCCGCGCCGACAATGTCGCCGCGCGTGCCGGCTTACGTCGGTCGCAGGAGTCGCGCCGACAGCGCTGCCGAGTCCGCCGGCTTACGTCGGCCGCGGGAGTCACGCCGACAGTGCTGCCGAGCGTGTCGGCTTACGTCGGTCGCGGGAGTCGCGCCGATAATGCTGCCGAGCATGCCGACTCACGTCGCCCGCTGAGGCCACACCGACGATGTCGAGCCCGCCGGCCTGCGTCGGCCGCGGGAGTCGCGCCGACAATGTCGCCGAGCCCGCCGACCTGCGTCGCCCGCTCAAGCCACGCCGACAGTGCTGCCGAGCCCGCCGGCTCACGTCGGCCGCCGGAGTTGGGCCCCCGCCCCGTCGCGCCGCCCTCACCGCGCCGCTAGAGCCACCCGTGCTCGTGCGCCACCTGAAAAGCGTCCGCCCGGCCACCCACCCCGAGCTTGGCCACCGCCGCAGCCAGGTGGTTCCGCACCGTCCCCGCCGACAACGAGGTGCGCGCGGCGATCTCCGCCACCGGCGTCCCGAACTCGCTCAGCCTGAGCACTTCCAGCTCCCGTTGCGTCAGCGGGCACGGGGGTGCGGCCAGCGCGTCGGCTGCCAGGGCCGGGTCCACCCAGCGCGAGCCCGAGTGGACGCGGCGGATCACGTCGGCGAGTGTGCCGCCGGGGGAGCCCTTGGGCAGGAAGCCCTTCGCTCCCGCCTGCAGGGCCTGTTGCAGGTGTGGGGGTCTGCCTCGGCCGGTCAGGATCACCACCGCGCACGACGGCAGGGCCCGCGCCAGTTCCTCGGTGACCTCCAGGCCGTCGAGGAGGGGCATCTGCAGGTCCACCACGGCCACGTCCGGGCGGTGGGCGCGGGCTGCCTCCACGGCCGCCCTGCCGTCGCCGGCCCTGGCGACCACCTCCAGGTCCGGTTCCAGGTCCAGCAGGGCCGCTAGGGCGTCGCGGATCAGCTCCTCGTCGTCGGCCAGCAGCACCCTGATCACGCGGGCACCACGACCTGCAGTGTGAACGAGTCGGCCGACTGTTCGACGGACACCTTGCCTCCCACCGCGACCAGACGTTCGCTCATGCCGCGCAGGCCGTTGCCGGAACCGGACGGCTTCTCGGTGCCGTCGTTCGTGACGGTCATCCGCACCTCCCCGTCCACGACCGCGACGTCGATCATGCACCACGTCGCGTGGCTGTGGCGCAGGACGTTCGTGCACGCCTCGCGCAGCGCCAGCGCGAGTTGGGTGGCGCTCTCGCCGTGCACCGGGACTTTCGTGACGGTGCAACGGATGCCCGCCTCCCGCAGCACGTTCCGCACGGCCTCCAGCTGCTCGGGCAGGTTCACCGCGCGGTAGCCGTGCACCGCGTCGCGCACTTCCTCCAGCGCCGAGGAGGCGAGCCGTTGCACCTCGAACGCCTCGACGGACGACCGCTCCGGATCGGTCGAGGCCAACCGGCCGGCCAGTTCGGCCTTCAGCGCGATCACGGTGAGGCGGTGGCCGAGCAGGTCGTGCACGTCACGGGCGAACCGCAGCCGTTCCTCGCTCACCGCCAGTTCCGCCTGCGCCTCACGGCCCGCCCGTGCCTGGGCCAGCAGGCCGGCGAACCACATCGGCAGGCCCGCCATCGCGAGGATCGTCGCCCCGACCGCCACCGCGATCATCTGGTACGTCGTGGCGTAGTGCGCCACGAAGGCGCCGACCACGCCCGTCAGCACGACCGCGCAGATCGCCGCCAACCACCGCCACACGCCCGTCAGCAGCAGTGGCGCGAAACCGGCCGCGGCGCCGCCGATCCACGCCCACGTCGACATCTCGCGGGGACCGACGGGTGCCACCAGCGGGATCGAGACCAGGGTCGCCGCCACGAGCACCCAGACGGGGCCGCCGCGCAACGTCACCGCGTACGCGACGGCCAGCGCCAGCAGCCCGAGCACGCCGAGCCAGCGCGTGGCGGACGGTTCGCGCAGCACCGCGATCAGCGGCACGACGAGACAGCTCGCCCACAGCACGTGCAGGGTTCCGCGCAGCGCGGTGTGCGGAAGATCGTTCATCGCCATCAGCCTAGAACCACTTCAGCAGGATCGTGACCGCTACGACCAGGTCGAACACTCCGCAGAACTCCGACCACCACCGGGGCACGACGGCGTTGCGGACGTGGTGCACGAGGTCCCACACGGCGTGCGCGCCCCATCCCAGAGCGATCAGCAGGACCCCGAGCGAAGGCGACACCACGATCACCGCAGCGGCCAGCACGAGGTACACACCGAACACCGCCAGTTGCAGCCGTGGCGCGCGTCGGCCCCAGACCAGGTACGCCGCCTGGCACAGCAGCAGCGTCCAAACGGGAGGCACGAGCGGCGTCTGCCAGAAGTCGAACGACAGGGCCAGAGCAACAACCATCGGCCAACGATCGCCCAACGCGCGTATGACCCGATTCGTAGTAGGTGTCCCGTGCTCGTGCCGATAGCGGATCATCACGGCGACCATCGCGGGGAGCATCAGCACGTGCCCGCCCATCTCCACCGCATCACCGTCGAGCGCGCCGAGCCAGTACGGCACGAACAGCACGAGGTACGGCACGAACATCGCCGCGGACATCTCGAAGATCCGGCCATGGCCGCGATAGCGCATCCACAACGCCATGGGCACGGACATCGACACCGCCATCCACAGGGCGGCGAGCTCGACGCGCTCAGGTGTCCACAGGGGCCCGAGCAGCGCCATCCCGATCAGCATCGCCGCGAGCATCTCGAACCCGTGGCGCACCAGCGGCCTGACCGCTGGAGAAACCGTTGTCGTCATGCCTCAAGAGTCGAGGCGGCGCCCGGCAAGACCCATCCGTGCGGTGTCATGACTTTTCTGTGCGAAACGCACAGACGACCTATGCGCTCACCTCTGCCCAGATGGTCTTGCCACCGGCGAAGTCGCGCGTGCCCCAGCAACGTGAGATCTGGGCGATCAACAGCAGTCCACGCCCCCGCGAATCACCGAGCCGTGACTCGCCCAAGTGCGGAAGTTCGGCCGGAGTGTGGTCGTCCACCTCGATGCGGATGACGTCGGCTTGCCTATGCACCCGCACGGTCCGTGGCCCCTCAGCGTGCTCGTAGGCGTTGCTGGCGAGTTCTGTGCACACGAGGAGCACGTCGAGCCGAACGTCCTCAGAGACATCTCCGACAAGACTGCACGCCCAAGCGCGCACGGCGGCCAGATCGGGTTTGTCCTCCGGCAGGGCGTACACGGTCCTCGCGGAGGTGCTGAGCACCTCGGGAGCATCCATCTCTTTCCCCACCTCGTTTGCCTGAGGGCCCTCCTGGCTGCTCAAGATGGCCGTCAGGGTGCGAAATACCACCACGCGTGCTACCCCAAACGTGTGGACGGGTATGGCTTCAACCTCGCTCTGGTCGCTGTGCTGGTGTTGCTGAACGCGACGTTCGCGGGCAGCGAGATGGCGCTGGTGTCGTTGCGGGAAGGGCAGCTGCGGTCGTTGGAGCGCGAAGGACGCCACACGCTCGTGCGCCTCGCACGCGATCCGAACAGGTATTTCGCGACCATCCAGATCGGCATCACGCTGTCGGGTTTCCTCGCCTCGGCGACGGCTGCCGTCTCTCTCGCGCAGCCCCTCGTGCCGTTGCTGGAGTTCCTCGGTGCAGCGGCGAACGGGGTCGCTATCGCGCTGGTCACCGTCATTCTCACGTTTGTCACGCTGGTCCTGGGGGAACTGGCGCCCAAGCGCCTGGCGATGCAGTACGCGGTGCGCTGGTCGAAGATCATCGCTCGCCCGCTCGACCTGCTGTCGACCGTGTCACGGCCGGTGGTGTGGTTGCTCAGCAAGTCGACCGACCTCGTGGTCCGGATCTTCGGCGGCGACCCGGACGCCGACGACGAGCAGATGTCGGCGGAGGAACTGCGTGATCTCGTTGAGGTGCAACAGCATCTGAACCCGGAGCAGCGCACGATCATGACCGGCGCGCTGGAGATCCACGAACGCAAGCTGCGCGAGGTCCTGGTCCCGCGCCGCCTGGTCACCGTCCTCGACGCAGGTTTGGACACCGCGACCGCGCGGGAAATCTTGGCGAGGTCCGGACACTCACGGGCCCCGGTGACGAAGGACGGTCACCTGGACGACGTGGTCGGCGTGGTGAACCTGCGCGATCTGCTCGACGACGACGTGGCGCTCGCGGACGTGACGCGGGTGCCCATGGTCCTGCCGGACTCGGTGCGCGTCACGGACGCGTTGCGGCGCATGAAGGCCGAGCACGAACAGATGGCACTCGTCGTGGACGAACACGGCGCGGTCGACGGCATCGTGACGCTGGAGGACCTGCTCGAGGAGATCGTCGGCGAGATCTACGACGAGACAGACTCGGACGTGGTCGCGGTGCGGGCGGAGGCGGACGGCTCGATCGAGCTGCCCGGCACGTTCCCGGTGCACGACCTGGCGGACGTCGGCGTCGAGCTGCGGGACCCGCCTGCCGGTCCGTACGCGACGATCGCGGGTCTGGTGCTGGTGCTCCTTGGCCGCATCCCGGAAGAACCCGGTGACGTGGTGGAGGTCTCCGGCTGGAAGGTCGAGGTGCTGGCCGTCGAGCACCACGCGATCACGAAGGTGAGGCTGAGGTCACAGCCCGAACCGCGGAATGACCAAGGCCTCTGAACCGTTACACGTGAGGCAGCCACTTCCGGCTGCCACTCCTGCCAACGGAAACGGGGGATTTGTCATGCCCGCAGATCTGAAGAACCGCGTGTCCGGGCAGCAGGACGCGGACCTGGTCGGCCAGTACCTGCGCGACGTCGGCGGCACGCCGCTGCTCACCGCGTCCGAAGAGGTCGACCTCGCCAAGCGCATCGAGGCCGGTGTCTACGCGGCGCACCTCCTGGAGACCGGCGACAGCTCGCACGATCGCCGGCTGCTCAGGCGCATCGCCGCCGACGGCGAGCGCGCCAAGGATCACATGATCCGCGCGAACCTGCGCCTGGTCGTGTCGGTCGCGAAGAAGCACTCGTTCCGCGGGCTGCCGTTCCTGGACGTCGTGCAGGAGGGCAACCTCGGACTGATCCGCGCGGTCGAGAAGTTCGACTACGCCAAGGGCTACAAGTTCTCCACCTACGCGATGTGGTGGATCCGTCAGGCGATCGAACGGGGTCTTGCCGAGCAGACCCGCACGGTCCGCCTGCCGGTGCACGTCGTGGAGGAGGTCAACAAGCTCAAGAAGATCGGCCAGAAGCTCTCCGCGGCGCTGGGCCGGGAGGCCACGGTCGAGGAGATCGCCGCCGAGGCCAAGTGTTCCGCGAGCCGCGTCCAGGACCTCCGTGACGCGGCACGCACTTGCGTGTCGCTGGAGACGCCGGTCGGCGACGAGGGCGACTCGGTGCTGGGCGACCTGATCCAGGACACCGACGGCGTGTCGGCGCCGGATCTCGTGGAGCGCCAGGAGTTCACCGACGGCGTGCGGTCCCTCTTGGACGTCCTGCCCGCACGGCAGGTGCGGATCCTGCGTCTGCGCTTCGGCCTGGAGGACGGGCGTGAGCGCACGCTCCAGGAGGTCGCCGAGGAGCTCGGGCTGACCCGCGAGCGGATTCGTCAGCTGGAGAAGCAGTCCCTGGCGGTGCTCAAGCAGTCTGGCCGCCCGGACGAACTTTTCGCGCTCGCCGGCTGAGAACCGTACGAAAGTCGCTTGTACTCATCGTTGTCTCAACTAAAGATTCATCACGTCCGCTTGCGGACTGACGCTGTTTCGCACCGCGTGTGAACGCATCCTGACGGGCCGTCGAGGGCCGGCCCCGCGTTCGCACGCGGTTCCCTGCAAACAAGGAGCAGTGATGAATCGACGCACCCTGCGCACGCTCGGTGTGGCGGCGGTCGCCGCCGTCAGCACGGTGTTAGCGCTCCCACAGGCTGTGGCCGCACAGCCCGAGGGACAGATCCTCGCGGAGAACGCGCCGAACTCCGTCCAGGACAGCTACATCGTGGTGCTCAGAGACAACGCCATGGCGCGTGACGCCGTCCGGGGCAACTCCGACGGCCTGGTCGGGCGCTACGGAGGCAAGATCGGGTTCACCTACAAGGCGGCCTTCAAGGGCTTCTCCGCCACCATGTCGGCCTCGCAGGCCAAGCGCCTCGCGGCCGACCCGGCGGTGGCCTACGTCGAGCAGGACCGGACCGTCCAAATCCTGGCTGACCAGCTCAACCCGCCGTCGTGGGGTCTCGACCGGGTCGACCAGACCGACCTCCCGCTGAACAACAAGTACAGCTACAGCACGGACGCTTCCAACGTCACGGCGTACGTGATCGACACCGGCATCAACTACGACCACACCGACTTCGGCGGGCGGGCGAGCTTCGGGTTCGACGCGTTCACCGACGGCCAGAACGGCAAGGACTGCCAGGGCCACGGCACGCACGTGTCCGGCACGGTCGGTGGCGCCACCTACGGCGTGGCCAAGAATGTCAAGCTCAAGGCCGTCCGCGTGCTCAACTGCGGCGGCGGCGGCTCCGTCTCCACCGAGGCGGCGGGCGTCGACTGGGTCACCGCGAACGCCGTCCTGCCGGCCGTCGCGAACATGAGCCTGTACACCGGCACCGCGAACGAGCCGAGCCGCGTCCTCGACGACGCCGTCCGCGCGTCGATCCAGCGCGGTGTCACCTACGTCGTCGCGGCGGGCAACTTCAACGACGACTCCTGCAAGTACTCGCCGCAGCGCGTCACCGAGACGATCAACGTCATGGCGACGGCCCGCACCGACGCCCGCGCGTCGTTCTCCAGCTACGGCACCTGCAGCGACCTGTTCGCACCCGGACAGGACATCGTTTCGGCGTCCTACAACAACAACACCGGCTCCGCCACGATGAGCGGCACGTCGATGGCCTCGCCGCACGTGGCGGGCGCGGCGGCGCTGTACCTCGCGGACAACCCCGGCAAGACCCCGGCCGAGGTGCAGGCCGCGATCATCGCCGCGGCCACGCCGAACAAGGTCACGAGCCCCGGCACGAACTCGCCGAACCGCTTGCTGCGCACCAACACCGGCGGCGTTCCCGGCGTCGGCGTGACCAACCCCGGCGCGCAGACCACCGCGCTCAACGGCACGGCGAACCTGCAGCTGACGGCGTCCGGCGGCACCGCGCCGTACACGTGGTCGGCCACCGGGCTGCCCACCGGTCTGTCGATCGGTTCCTCGAACGGTCTGGTCACCGGTACCGCGACCACCGCGGGCACCTACAACGTGACCGTCACGGCCACGGCGTCGGCCGGTGGCTCGGGCAGCACGTCCTTCACGTGGACGGTCGGCTCCGCCTCGTGCGGCAAGCAGACCAACGACACGGACGTCGCGATCCCGGACGTTTCGACGGTGTCGAGCTCGATCACGGTCAGCGGCTGCACCGGCACCGCGTCGGCCACCAGCCAGGTCGAGGTGCACATCAAGCACACCTACCGCGGTGACCTCGTGGTCGACCTGATCGCTCCGGACGGGTCGTCCTACTCACTGCACAACCGCGCCGGTGGCAGCGCGGACAACATCGACCAGACCTACACCGTCAACCTGTCGTCGGAGACGCGCAACGGCACCTGGAAGCTCCAGGTCCGTGACGCGGCCGCCGCCGATGTCGGCACCATCGACACGTGGAGCCTGACGCTGTAGTTCCTGGCGTTGGTTCACAGCGTGGCGGGCGTTCTGCGGGACGCTCGCCACGCCACCGCCGCAGCCGTCGCCAGCGCACCGAAGGTGACCAGCTGCGCCGCGATGAACGCATCAGGGCGCACGGTGACGAACATCCGCACGAACGCGTCGTGGCCGGCGTGGAAGCCGATGCCGAGCCAGAGCGAACCGCTGACTGTGCGGCACACCGCCAGCGCCAGCCCGAACCCGATCGCCATGACCGCGTAGACCAGCCGTTCGCTGATGGTGGTCGCACCGCTGCGGGACACCACGTGGATGGACCCGAAGATCAGCGAACTGACCACGACCGCGCCCCACAGCGGCAGCCGCTCGTGCAGATTGCCGAGGACGTACCCGCGGAACACGAGCTCCTCGGGAAACCCCTGCACCAGCAGGGTGGTCGCGGCGAGCGAGATGATCGCGGCGGGCCGGCTCAGCTCCGCCGGCACGGCGTCTCCGAGCCCCCAGTCCGCGAAGCCGAGCCACACGCTCACCGCCCCGCCCGCCAGCGCCACCACCGCGGCGAGCGCGATGCCGCACACCACCACCGGCAGTGCGGTGCGGTCGAACGTCAGTAGGTCCCAAGGCTTTCGGTCGACGCGCCGGCGCAGGAGGCGGACCAACCAGAGGACACCCGCCGAGACGGCCGTGCCCGCGACCGCGATCGCGACCACCGGCGGCCACGACGCGGTCGCGAGCTGTGCCACGCCGGCGATGGCCAGGATCGTGACGATGAAACCCAGCAGTGCCAACAGAATCCGCAAGGAGATGTGCATGCCGGGAACGCTACGAACCCCGCGTCCGGCGCACATCCAGCCGCGGACAGGCATCGGACCATGACTGAAGTCATGGGTGCCGGACCTTCCTGAGTCCGATGTGCGGGCGCCGTGATCTGGCTAGCGTCGATGCCGTGCGTCCACTGCTGTTCACCGTGCTGTTCTGGGTCGTGGCGCCGGCGGTGCTCGTCGTGCACCTGCTCGGCGCGCCCACGTTCCCGGGGTATCTGGGGGTCCTCCCGCTCGCCGGCCTGCTGGTGGTGCTGGTCGCGTTGTGGTTCATGTTGCCGTGGGAGCTCAACGCGACGCGCAGAGCGGCAAGCGTCGCGTTCGTGATCGTGTGTGTGGTGCTGGCGGCTGTCGACGGCAGCGGGCTGGTCGCGCCGCTGCTGCTGATCGGGCTCGGCAACGTGGCGCAGGTCTTCGGCACCCGCTCGGCGTACGGGGTGCTCGGGGTCGTCGTCGCGATGTTCTTCGTCGGCGGGATGGTGGTCTACGGCCAGGAGTGGGCCGACTCGTTGCGCATCTCGTTGATCAACGCAGTGCTGTGCGCCTTCGGCATCAGTGTGGCTGCGGCCGTGCGCAAGGCTGCCTTGTTGTTGAACGAGTTGAACGCGCGTGAGGAGGAGATCCGCAGGTTGGCTGTCGCGGAGGAGCGTGCGCGGATGGCGCGGGAGATGCACGACTCGGTGGGCCACTACCTGACGGTGATCAAGGTCGGGCTGGAGAACGCGGAGAGACTGCGCGAGCGTGCCGTCGACAGGGCGTGGGACGAGGTGCGGCAGTCCAAACTGCTGACCGTGGAGGCGCTGACGGAGACACGCCGGTCCGTGCGCGCGTTGCGGCCTCTCGCGCTGGAGGGCCGCCGGGGGAGTGCCGCGCTCGGCGAGCTGGCCCGCTCTTTCGACGGTCTGAAGGTCGATCTTCACGTCACCGGTGCGGAGCGCGACCTCGGTCCGGACGCCGAGATCGTGCTGTACCGGGCGTTCCAGGAGGGACTGACGAACGTGCTGCGGCACGCCCGAGCGGCCACCGCGTCCGCCGAACTCCGCTTCGAGGAAGAGGGAGTCCAGCTGGTGATCACTGATGACGGCATCGGCGCCGAGCCGTCGCAGGACGGGTTCGGCCTGGTCGCGCTGACCGAACGCGTCACGGCGCTGGGCGGCGCGGTCAGCGCGGGGAACCGGCCCGGCGGCGGGTTCGAGCTGCGCGTGGAGCTGCCCGCATGATCAGGGTGATGCTGGTCGACGACCAGCCGCTGATGCGCAGGGGCCTGCGGACGTTGCTGGACATCGAGGACGGCATCGAGGTCGTCGCGGAGGCCGCGCACGGTGCGGACGCACTGGCCAAGATGGACTCACGCCCTGATGTCGCGTTGGTCGACGCACGGATGCCGGTGATGGACGGAGTGGCGTTGATCGCCGCGCTGAAGGAGGACCATCCCGCCGTGGCGTGCATCGTGCTGACGACCTTCGAGGAGGACGACTACGTCTTCGGCGCGTTGCGGGCAGGCGCGAGCGGCTACCTGCTGAAGGACACCTCACCGGACGAGCTGGTCGCGGCGATCCACAAGGTCGCGGCGGGCCAGACGATCCTGGACAGTCCGGTCGCCGCACGGCTGGTCGCCGAGGTCGTCGGTCCCGGCAGGACTCGGTTCCCCGGCCAGGAGCTGCTGTCCGCGCGGGAGTCGGACGTGGCCGCGCTCGTCGCCACCGGCGCGAGCAACCGCGAGATCGCCGCACGCCTGTTCATCACCGAGGGCACGGTGAAGAACCACGTGTCGGGTGCGTTGCGCAAGCTCGGCCTGCGGGACCGCACGCAGCTGGCCCTGGTGGTGCGCGGCGGCACACCCTGATTCGGGTGGCACGATGTGCGGCGTGAACGTGCCCGCCGTCCTGCGCACCCTGGCCCGGCTCAGCGCCGCCGAGCAGCCGCAGAAGGTCCAGCTCGACCTGACGAAGGCGGCGGGGCTGCTCTGGCTCGGCGACCACGAGCCGGCGTGGCGCGCCATCACCCTCCAGCAGGACGGGCAGCCCGTCACGTGGAACGCGCCGAAGCAGGCACGTGACCAGGCCGCGCACCTCGCCGCGTTCGACGCGCTGCACCAGGAGGACCGGCTGCTGCGGCTCGGCTGGGCGTTCCTGGCGGGGCCCGCGCAGATCGGCGGTCAGCGGCGGCGCGTGTGCCTGCCGTTGATCTCACGGCCCGTGCGCCTGCACAAGGGCGTTGGGGCGAACTACGCCTTCCACGTGGCCGGTGACGCCGGGGTGTTCCCGTTGATCGACGACTGGGCGAAGACGGCGGAACGGGAGGCCGCGCTCGCGCCGACCGAGGAGTGGATCACCGAGACGCTGCGGCAGGCCGGTTTCGAGGACGTGCCGATCGTCGGTGCGGACCCCAGGACGTTGATCTCAGGTGATCAGCTCGCGGTGGCGATGGGTGCCGGGCTGCACGCGGGTGAGCCCGTCGTGACGACCGAGCAGGGGTCGGCGCTGGTCGAGTGGGCCACGAAGCAGAGCATCGAGGACACCGCGTTCGCCGCGCTCTACGGGGCCGGCGCCGCACCGGACGACCGTGACGAGCCGATCAGTTCCGCGTTGCCGCTCAGCCACAGTCAGCAACAAGCCGTGGAGCACGCACGTCGTGCACGGATCACCGTTGTTGGTGGACCTCCTGGTTCGGGCAAGACACACACCCTCGCCGCGTTGGCGCTCGACGCGGTGGCCACGGGCAAGTCCGTGTTGCTCGCGAGCCGCACCCGCAACGCCGCCGACGTGCTCGGTGCCGCGTTGCGCCGCGCGGGTGGCCCGGTGCCGGTGCTGTTCGGCGACTCCGAACTGCGGCAGGAGATGGCGCGCGAGCTCAGTGACGGGCTCGACGCCACCAGCCGTCCGGACCGGGTGAAGGAACTCGACAAGAACCGGCGTGCTGCCGCGGCGGCCGTTGCCCGTGTGGAGCGCACGGTCGCACAGGCGTTGAACGACGAGAAGCTTGCCGCGGAAGCGCGCAAGCATCACGCGCTGATGGCCGCACATCGTTCCGTAGCACCCAAGGCGTTCGATGCAGGCGTGGATTTCCCGCAGCTGTACGACCTTCTCGAACCACGCACGGGATTCCTGAGTGGACTGCGCACCGGGTGGGCGCTCGGCAAAGCACGAAAACTGACGGGCGCGAACCAGGCGTCACCGGAGGACCTCGCCGCCGCGGTCGAAGCAGCCGAGCAGACGGCGGCCGCGGTCCGGCTCGGGGCGAACGGCGGCACCACGTTCGCCGAGCTGCGGCCGTTGCTGGCCGAGCAGGACACCGCGAGCAGGCAGGCGACCGCCTTGTGGCTCAAGGAGTACTCGGTCAGCCGCCGCGGCTCGGGCGCGCGCCGGGCGGTGGCCGCGCTCGCGAAGGCGTTGCGGTCCGGCCGGGCGGCACGGCGGCGCGGGCTGGCCGAGATCGACAGCGCGGACCTGGTGGCGGCACTGCCGTTGTGGGTCGGGACGTTGTCCGACGTGGAGGACATCCTGCCGCCGGTACCGGCGATGTTCGACCTGGTGATCATCGACGAGGCGAGTCACGTCGACCAGCCGCTCGCCGCGCCGGCGTTGCTGCGCGGGCGGTCCGCGGTGATCGGGGGCGATCCGCGGCAGCTGCGGCACGTGTCGTTCGTGAGCGACCAGGCCGTGCAGGCGGCGGTCGAGGCGGAGGGCACGCAGGACCTGCGCGATCGGCTGGACGTGCCGAAGGTGAGCCTGTTCGACGCCGCGGCCGCGACCGCGGGCGTGCACTGGCTCGACGAACACCACCGCTGCGCACCGCACCTGATCGGGTTCGCCGCCACCAGGTTCTACGACGGCAGGATCGCGTTGCTTACCACGCACCCGGCGATCGCCGATGTCGACTGCATCGACACCGAACGCGTCGACGGCGAACGGACCTCGAAGGGCGTCAACCAGGCCGAGGTCGACGCCGTGCTCGCCCATGTCCGTAAACGTGTCGCCACGGGCGTGCGGTCCATCGGTGTCGTGACGCCGTTCCGCGCGCAAGCAGACGCACTCGAAGATGCGCTGCTGAACGAACTGACGCTGGACGAGATCACTACGGGCGGTGTGCGCGCGGGCACGGTGCACGGCGTGCAGGGCGGTGAGTTCGACGAGGTCGTCATCAGCCTCGCCGCGGACGCCAAACCGGGCGCGTGGCGGTTCGTGAACGACCGCAACCTGCTGGCGGTGCTCACGACTCGTGCGCGCCGCAAGGTCCACGTGATCGCATCAGCACCCGAACCACCCGGACTGATCGGCGAGTACTTGCGGCACGCGGACGTCGCGCCGACGGAAACGGCGGGTGCGGACCCCGAGGACACCTGGACGGCTCGGCTGGCCGAGGAGCTGAAAGCCACCGGGCTGACCGTGCGCACCGGCTATCCGGTGGGGCAGTGGCGGGTCGACCTCGTGGTGGGGGAGAAGGAAGACGCGGTCGCGGTGGAGACGCGCCCGCATCCGGAGGGGACGCGGGCGCATCTCGCACGCTGGCGTGCGCTCACCCACGCGGGGTGGCGCGTGCACGACGCGTTCGGCAGCCGGTTCGGCCACGACCCGGCGCGTGCCGCCGTGGAACTGGCTCAGGAAGTCAGCGCCGGGCGGGTTTGAACAACGGCTCGGCGGCCGCCGCGGTGGGCAGGAACGGGTTCGGGTTCGCCGGGCACACCGTGCCGACCGGAGGCAGCGTTCCGTTGAGCAGGTACGCGTTCGTGTGGTCGCTCGCGCACTTGCTGACCCCGTACGCCGTGTGTCCCCAACCCGCATAAGCGAGCAGACGGCTACCAGCGATCTGTCGGTTCACGGCCTGCGCACCGCGGAAGTCCGTGATGCCGTCGAAGTAGTTGCCCACCACCAGAACCGGTGCGTTGGTGCGGGTGCGCCACGGTCCGGTGAAGCGGTCGGGGTTGGTCGGCCAGTTCGCGCACGCCGCGTTGCCCCACCACCACGCCGGCCCGAACTCCGAACCCGCCGCCGCGTAACGAGCGGTCGACCGGTACGCGCCGAAGTCGTGCGGGAACTCGATGTCCGCGCACACGTTGCCGTTGTAGGCGTCGAAACCGTTGGGGTAGTCCGGTTCCGCGGCCGTGACGGACAGCCCCGCCGCCGCGTCGGACAGCTGGTCGAACAGCGCCGCGGCGTCCGGCCAGTCGCGCGGCGAGTACATCGCGCCGATCGCGGCGTTGATCACGGCGTCGTAGGTGTACACCTGGTCGCCGAGCTGGATCGGCTTGGCGCGCACCGAGGCGAGCAACGCGTTCCAGCGCTTCTCCGAGTTCGGTCCGAAGACGCACTTGGCCTCGTCGCAGTTGCGGAGGAACTCGCGGAACTCCTCCTTGGTCGCGATGCGGTCGGACTCGATCTGCCGCCCGCTCGACCACAGCACCGGGTTGAGCACGCCGTCGACCACGAGCGCACGGATGTTGTTCGGGAACAGGTTCGCGTAGGTGGCGCCGAGGAACGAGCCGTACGAGAAGCCGAGGTAGCTGATCTTGCGGTCGCCGACCGCCCGGCGCAGCAGGTCCATGTCCCTGGCCACGTCGGCGGTGCTCATGTGCCGTGCGATCGCCTGGTCGTCGCGGCACTCGGGGCCGAGCGAGCGGTAGCGCTCGAAGAAGGGACGCTCCTGGCTCGCCTGGTAGGGGAAACCGGGAATCCCTTCGAAGAACTTGTTCAGATCCGCCTCGCTGGCGAAGCAGTGCAGCGGATCGGACCTGCCGATGCCGCGCGGGTCGAAACCGACGATGTCGAAGCGGCCCTGCAGGTTCGCCGACAGCCTCTCGCCCGCACCGAGCGCGAAGTCGACGCCGGACCCGCCCGGCCCGCCGGGGTTGAGGAACAGCGACCCGATCCGGTTCGCCTTGTCCGTGGCCGGTTTGCGCGCCAGCGCGACGGTCGTGGTCGCGCCGCGCGGGTTGTCGTAGTCGAGCGGCACCTTCACGGAGGCGCACTCGAAGCCGGGGTGGTCGGGTCCGCAGGCCGTCCAGCCGATCCGGGGGACGCCGGGGTCGGCCTGGACAGCGGGCGTTCCGGTGATCATGAGTGCGGCCGCGGCGGCCAGCACGGTGAGTCGCATCGACAAGCTCCCCTCTTGTCCGCAGAGGGGGTCTTCCTACCGGCTCACGACCGGGACCGTTACCGCCGAAGGTCGTGACCGCCCCAAATGGGACGCCGGTCAGTCCGGACGCCGGTGTTTCTGGCGAACTCCGAGCCGATCCGCGATCTGGTCGTGGATGGGCGTGCTCATCACGACCGGGCTCGCGGTCTGGGCCTGCGGTGTCGGTCCCGGTGTGTCCTGGTTGTCAGGCATGCGAGGAGCGTAGGCATGGTCATTGCCTCCTCAAGCACGCTGATCAAGGAATCACACTCGTCATACCCCATGAGGTGAATCCGGTTCCCCCGATCTATACCGAGCGTGGAGGTCAGGACCTGCTACAGGACTACGTGTGGGTGTGCCCGATCGGGGTAATCCGGTGTGCCCAGCAACGTGGAATCTCATCGGCCGGACGCGCCGTTTGCGTGATCTCGCGGCAATGTTGAACGATCGGGTTCAACGTTGGACGAACGTGGAGCGTGAACGATGGTCAGCGGCAAGCCGGGCATCGCGAAGCGGCAGCTCATCCTCCTGACCGGCAGGGCTCACCCGAAGCTCGCCGAGTCGGTGGCCAAGCACCTCGGTGTCGCCATCACGCCGCAGGCCGCCTACGACTTCGCGAACGGCGAGATCTTCGTCCGCTTCGAGGAGTCCGTGCGCGGCGCGGACGCGTTCGTCATGCAGAGCCACAGCGCGCCCATCAACGACTGGCTGATGGAGCAGCTGCTCATGGTCGACGCCCTCAAGCGCGCCTCGGCCAAGCGCATCACCGCGGTCGTGCCGTCGTACCCGTACGCGCGGCAGGACCGCAAGTACGCGGGACGTGAACCCGTGTCGGCACGGCTCGTCGCGGACATGTTCCGCACCGCCGGTGCGGACCGGATCGTCACCGTGGACCTGCACACCGCGCAGGCGCAGGGCTTCTTCGACGGCCCCGTCGACCACCTGCACGCGATGTGGCTGCTCACCGACCACGTCCGAGTCCGGTACCACGGCGAGGAGCTCACCATCGTGTCGCCGGACGCCGGGCGGACCAGGCTCGCCGAGAAGTGGGCCGACCTGCTCGGCGGCTGCCCGATCGCCTTCATCCACAAGACGCGTGATCCGTTGCGTCCCAACGAGGTGGTGGCCAACCGCGTCGTCGGTGACGTCGAGGGCCGCACGTGCGTCGTGGTCGACGACATGATCGACACGGCGCTGACGAGCACGTCGGCGGCACGGCAGCTGCTGGAGCAGGGCGCGAAGGACGTCGTCCTGGTGGCCACGCACGGCGTGCTGTCCGGCGACGCCTACGAGCGGCTCGTCGCCAGCAAGGCCCGCGAGGTGATCCTCACCGACACCCTGCCGATCCCGCACGAGCGGCGGTTCCCCGGCCTGACGGTGCTGAGCATCGCGCCGTTGCTGGCACGGGCGATCCAGGAGGTCTTCGAGGACGGCTCGGTCACGAGCCTCTTCGACGGCAACGCCTGATCCGGGAAGCCTGCCCGCCCGTCCCGTGTTGGTACAGGACATGGGCAACGAGCAGCGTGGCCGGGTCCGGGTCGAGACCTCGGCGAAGCGGGTCCGTGCGTACTTCGGTGGCGATCTGGTCGCGGACACGACCTCGCCGCACCTCGTCTGGGAGATCCCCCACTACCCGGCCTACTACCTGCCGCTTTCGGCCGTGCGCGTCGAGCTGAAGCCGACGGGGGAGACCAAGCACTCGCCGAGCAGGGGCGAGGGCGTGCTCCACGACGTGGTCACGGCGGGCGGCACCGCCGAGGGCGCGGCGCTGACCTACCCCGACTCGCCGATCGAGGAGCTGCGGGACCTCGTCCGGTTCGAGTTCTCCGCCATGGACGAGTGGCTGGAGGAGGACGAGCCGATCTACGTGCACCCGCGCGACCCGTACAAGCGGGTCGACGTCCTGGGCAGCTCACGGCACGTGCGGGTCGCGCTCGACGGGGTCACGCTGGCGGCGTCCACACAGCCGCGGATCCTGTTCGAGACGAGCCTTCCACCGCGGTACTACCTGCCGTTGAGCGACGTCCGGTTCGATCTGCTCAGGCCGTCGGACACGCAGACGCACTGCCCGTACAAGGGCACCGCCACGTACTGGTCGGTCGAGGTCAACGGGAAGGTTCACGAGGACCTCGTGTGGATCTACCGGTCCCCGCTGCCCGAGAGCCAGAAAATCGGTGGGATGGCCTGCTTCTTCAGTGAGAGGGTCGATCTCTACGTCGACGGCGAGCTCCAGGCCAAACCGAAAACCCCCTGGTCGTAGGCGACCTACTTCACACTCTGCAAAGTTGCAGTCACTGCAAAACTGTCGTGTACGCTTGCCCCGTGAACCAGCCGGGGGAGAGCCTGCGCGACCGCAAGAAGCGCCGCACGCGTGCCGCGCTCGAGCGGGCGACCGTGCGTCTCGCCGCTGAGCGGGGCTACGACCACGTCACCGTTGAGGAGATCGCCGCCGAGGCCGACGTCTCGGTGCGGACCTTCTTCAACTACTTCGCGAGCAAGGACGAGGCGCTCATCGGCGCGGACCCGGAACTGGGTCCGCGCATGGCCGGGCGCATCGTCGCCGCGGACGCCGGCGTCAGCCCGTTCGAGGCCTACCGGTCCTCGGTGCTCGCCGAGGTCACCGAGGAGATGGACAACGCCCGCGACCTGTGGCTGCTGCGCAAGGACGTCCTGATGCAGCGGCCGGACCTGCTGGTCCGCGCGTTCGCCAGCAACGCGGAGTCCGAGCAGCAGCTCGCGGACGCCGTGGCGCGGCGGGCGGGGCTGCCGGCCTCGCACCTGTACCCGCGCCTGCTGGTCGCCGCCGGGACCGCCGCGTTCCGCTGTGCGATCACGCGCTGGGCGCAGGACGACGCGGTCTCGCTGGGCGACCTGGTCGGTGAGGCGCTCGACCTGTTCGCCACCGGGCTGGCTCACGTGCCGCACCACCACGAAGGGGGATCATGACCACCGAAGCAGAAGTGACACCGGTACACAGCAGACGCGACGTCGTGCAGGCCATGTCCGGCCTGATGCTGGGCATGTTCGTCGCCATCCTGGCGGGCACCGTCGTGTCGAACGCGTTGCCGCGCATCGTCGCCGAGCTGAAGGGCTCGCAGTCGATCTTCGCCTGGATCGTCACCACCGAGCTGCTCGCGATGACGGCGACCGTGCCGCTGTGGGGCAAGCTCGCCGACCTCTACAGCCGCAAGCTGCTGATCCAGGCCTCGCTCAGCCTGTACGTGGCGGGCTCGCTGATCGCGGGCTTCTCGCAGAACATCGAGATGCTGATCGTCAGCCGCGTGGTGCAGGGCCTGGGAGCCGGTGGCGTCACGGCACTCGCCACGATCGTGATGGCGGCGATGATCCCGCCGCGCGAGCTCGGCCGTTACTCCGGCCTGTTCGGCGCCGTGTTCGGCGTCGGCACCGTGGCGGGCCCGCTGATCGGCGGCGTGCTGGTCGACACGTCGTGGCTGGGCTGGCGCTGGTGCTTCTTCGTCGGCGTGCCGTTCGCCCTGGCCGCGATCTGGCTGCTCCAGCGCACCCTGCACCTGCCGGTCGTGCGCAAGGAGGACACGAAGATCGACTACCTGGGCGCGTTCCTGATCGTGTCCGGTGTCTCGACGCTGCTGATCTGGTCCTCGCTGGCCGGTCAGAAGTTCGAGTGGTGGTCGGGCTGGACCGCGGGCCTGGTGACGCTCGGCGTCCTGCTGCTCGTGGCCGCCGTGCGCGTCGAGGCCACGGCGCACGACCCGATCGTGCCGCTGTCGATCTTCCGCAACCGCACCGTCTCGCTCACGACCATCGCCAGCGCCCTGGTCGGTGTCGCGATGTTCGGCGGCACGGTGTTCCTCTCGCAGTACTTCCAGCTCTCGCTCGGCAAGACGCCGACCCAGGCGGGTCTGCTGGGCCTGCCGCTGATCTTCGGCCTGCTGATCTCGTCGACCGTGGCGGGACAGCTGATCACGAAGTTCGGCAAGTGGAAGGCGTTCCTGGTCGCCGGTGGCGTGATCATGGTCGGCGGCATGCTGCTGCTGTCCACGATCACCGCGACCACCACCGTGTTCATGGTGTCCGTGCACATGTTCGTGCTCGGCGTCGGCGTCGGACTGCTGATGCAGAACCTGGTCCTGGCGGCGCAGAACGACGTGCCGGCCAAGGACCTCGGCGCCACCACGTCGACGCTGACGTTCTTCCGCTCGCTGGGCGGTGCGATCGGTGTGTCGGCGCTGGGCGCGGTGCTGGCGAGCAAGGTCTCGTCGCTCGCGGCCGAGAAGTTCGGGCCGATGGGCGGCACGGGTGGCAACGAGGTGCCGGACATCTCGGTGCTGCCGCCCGCGGTCAAGGCCGTGATCGCCGAGATCTACGCGACGGCGACGGCGGAGATCTTCCTGGTGGGCGCGCCGTTCGCGGTGCTGGCGCTGCTCGCGGTGGTGTTCATCAAGGAGAAGCCGCTCAAGGAGCAGAGCGGTGACGACAGGCTGGCGGCGGAGATGGCCGCGGGTCACTGAGTTCCCCCAGCGGACCCCTGACTTTCGTCGGGGGTCCGCTCTGTCTTTCGGGTCGGGTTTCTCCTGCTCGCGCTCCATACGTTGTGGGACATGAACATCTGGGGTGCAGCACTCACGCTGCTGGTGTCCACCTTCGCGGGCGAGGCCTCCCATCCGGGCGTCGCGGTGGCGATCACCAAGGGGGACCAGGTCGTCGCCGTCGAGGCCTACGGGCACGACTCGGCGGGCGAGCCGATCACGGGGAACACGAAGATGGCGATCGCGTCGGTCAGCAAGTCGTTCACGGCACTCGCCGTCCGGCAGCTCGCCGACGCGGGCAAGATCGACCTGGACCGTCCGGTCTTCGACTCACGGGTCACACCGCGTCAGCTGCTCGGTCACACGTCGGGCATCAGCGACCGCACGTTGCCGGAGAAGAGCCTGGCGCAGCCGAACACTCCCGCGGAGGCTCTCGACCGGGCACGGGAGGTGCTGCGGGAGGCCGTCCCCGACGGTCAGTTCCGGTACACCAACACGAACTACCACCTGGCCGCGCGGCTGGTCGAGCTCGCGTCGGGGGAGAACTTCAACGCCTACCTGAAGAAGCACGTCTTCGAACCCCTCGGGATGCGGGACACCGTCGCGATCGACGTGACGCCGCGGGACCTGCCACCGGACTTCCGCAAGGGCCACGGCTACGCCTACGGGTTCTCGGTCCCGCTCACCGAGCCGCACCGGTTCGTCACCGGGTCGGACGGCGTGATCACCACGGCCTCGGACATGGCCAAGTGGCTGGCCGCCCAACCGGAGCTGGCGCCGCGGGACGGCATGGGCTGGCAGGCCGACTCCGAGGGCCGGTTGCGGCACAACGGCATCTGGTTCACCGCCACGGCCGGTCAGCTGATCACCCCGTCCGGGTACGGGATCGCGGTCATGTCCACCAGCGGGCTCACGCTCGGCAACGAGGGCACGTACGCGCTGGAGAACGGCATCGCCGACCTCGTGGACGGCAAGGCACCACCGGAGCCCACGTCGTACCGGCTGCTGATCGACCTCGTGCTGGCGGGACTGACGTTGTTGTCGCTCGCGCTGGGGATTCGTGCCCTGCGGCGGCCGCGGAGGTTCCACAAGGCGTGGCAGGTGCTGAGGTTCGTGCCGCTCGCCGTGCTGCTGGCGTTGCCCGCGTTGCTGGGAGTCCTGTACGGAGGCCGGGACATGACGTTCTTCCAACTGATGCACTATTCGCTGCCGCTTGTGGTGTGGTTGGGCGTGTCGAGCGTGATGAACGCCGGCGTGGCGGTGGTGAGGTGGAGGCGATGAGGACGGCAGCCCTCGCGGGATGCGTCGCGGTGGCGGTCGCGGTCTCGTTCGCGATGCACGACGGCGTTCCACCGTGGACGGTGGCGGTGTGGATTCCCCTGTTCATCGCGTCGTTCCTGCTGGGACGTCGTACGGCCAACGGGTGGACGGCACTGGTGTTGGCGGGCGCTGTCGCGGGTGGCCTGATGGGTCTCACCGTGGTGGGTCTCGCGGTGGCGCTGCCGTGGTTCCTGGGCCGCGTCGCGCACCAGCAGGCCGCACTGGCCGCCGCCGGTGCCGAGGCCGCTCACCTGCGCGAACGCACCCGGATCGCGCACGAGGTGCACGACACGCTCGGCCACGAGCTGAGCCTGATCGCGTTGCAGGCCGGTGCGCTGGAGATGACGGTGCCCGCCGAGCACCAGGACGCGGCGGCGCGGCTGAGGGTGACGGCGGCCGCGGCCACGGAACGGCTGGCGGACCTCGTGCTCCTGTTGAGGGAGGGCGACCCGCCGTCCGTGCTGGAGTTGCGCGACCTCGTGGACCGCGCGGTGGCGGCGGGGTTGCGGGTCGAGTTCTCCGTGGACGGTGCCGTGCCGTCCACTGTGGAGCCGACCGTGCTCCGGGTGGTGCAGGAGGCGTTGACGAACGCCGCCAAGCACGCGCCGAAGTCCTTGCTGCTGCTGAAGGTCACGTCGGAGGACGCGACGACGGTCGTCGAGGCGAGCAACGATGCGGGACTGCGCCGGGGTGCGGGCAGCCGCCTGGGCCTGGTCGCGTTGCGCGAACGGGTGCGGCTCGCGGGAGGTACGCTGCGCGTCAGCCGTGGCGGGGGCAGGTTCGAGCTGGTCGCCACGCTTCCACACGCGGGGGAGTCGTGATCCGGGTTCTGCTCGCCGACGACGAGGCGATGGTGCGTGCCGGCGTGCGCGCCATCCTCGGTTCCGATCCGGCGATCGAGGTGGTGGCGGAGGCGTCCGACGGGCGCGAGGCCGTCGACCTCGCTCTGAAGCACCGGCCGGACGTCGTGCTGCTGGACGTCCGCATGCCGCGCCTCGACGGGCTGGAGGCGGCCCGCGAGCTGGCACGCCTCGGCTTCGGGGTGGCGATGCTGACGACGTTCAACGACGACGGCTACCTGGAACAGGCACTGGACGGCGGCGCACGGGGCTTCCTGCTGAAGTCGGGCGACCCGCGCGAGCTGATCGCGGGCGTGCACGCGCTGGCGTCCGGCGGCGCCTACCTCGCCCCCAAGGTCGCGGCACGGATGATCACGCGGTTCCGCGGCGGCCGGACGGGCCGGGCGAAGTCCCTGGTGGAGTCGCTGACCGCGCGCGAACGGGACGTGCTGGCGTTGCTGGGCGAAGGGCTGTCGAACGCGCAGATCGCCCGGCGCCTGGACCTGGTCGAGGGCACGGTGAAGGGGCACGTGAGCGCCATCCTGACCCGGCTCGGGGCGGAGAACCGGGTGCAGGCGGCGATCGTCGCGCACGAAGCAGGGCTGGCGAGCTGAACCGGGCCTCGCCGGTGGCGCGGCCCGGAACGTCGCTAGATCGGGAAGTGGCCGTGCCCACCGGCCACGGTGACCCACCGGGTCGCCGAGAAGGACTCGATGCCCCACCGGCCACCGAACCTGCCGTACCCGCTGGCCTTGACCCCGCCGAACGGCACCTGCGGCGCGTCGTCCACGGTCTGGTTGCCGACGTGCACGATGCCGGTGCGGATCCGCCGGGCGAGGGCCAGGCCGCGCCGTGCGTCCTCGGTGAGGATGCCCGCTGTCAGGCCGTGCTCGGTGTCGTTGGCGATGGCGACGGCCTCGTCGTCGTCCGCGACCGCAGTCACGACGACGGCCGGGCCGAAGATCTCCTCGGTGAAGATGCGCATCCGCGGCGTCACGCCGTCCAGCACGTGCGGGACGCCGTCACCACCGGCCCGCACGCGAGCACCCGCCTCGACCGCCTCGGAGACCAGCGCGGCCACGCGTTCGGCGGAGCGCGGCGTGATCACGGGACCGATCACCGTGCCGGGGTCGGCCGGGTCGCCGTGGGGGAGCGAGGCGACCTTGGCGGCGAACTTCGCCGTGAACTCCTCCGCCACCGACTCGTGCACCAGGATCCGGTCGGCCGACATGCAGATCTGACCGGCGTTGAAGAACGCGCTGAACGTCGCCGCCTCGACCGCGTGGTCGAGGTCCGCGTCGTCGAGCACCAGCAACGAGTTCTTGCCGCCGAGCTCCAGGACCGCGGGCTTGAGGTGTTGTGCGGCAAGGGTTCCGACGATCCGGCCGACCTCGGTCGACCCGGTGAAGTTCACCGCCCGCACCCGCGGGTCGGCGATCAGCGCCTCCGCGATCTCCGCGGCGTCGGACGGTGCGTTCGTCACGACGTTGAGCACGCCCGCCGGCAACCCGGCCTCGTGCAGCACGTCGGCGATGAACAGCCCGGCCGCGATCGGCGCGTCCTCGCTGGGCTTCATCACCACGGTGTTGCCGGCGGCGAGCGGGGCGGCGACGGCGCGCGTGCTGAGGATGATCGGCGCGTTCCACGGCGAGAACGCCGCCACCACGCCGAGCGGCTCCCGCACCGCGAGCGACAGCTGCCCCGGCGTCTCCGTGGTCAGCACCTCGCCGACCGGCTGGGTGACCGCCGCGGCCGCCTCGCGCAGCATGCCGGCCGCCAGCATCACGTTGAAACCGGCCCACCCGGCGACACCGCCGACCTCCTGGGCCATCAGCGCGATGGCCTCCGGCGTGCGGGACTCCAGCACGTCGGCGGCTTTCAGCAGAATTCGCCGCCGGGCCGACGGCGGCGTCGCGGACCACTCCGCGAACGCCTCCTCCGCCGCGTCGACGGCACGCGCGACGTCGGCGGTCCCTGCCGCGGCGACGACGGCGTACACCTCACCCGTGTAGGGGTTGAGGTCGTCGGTGGTGCGGCCGTCCAGCGCGGGAACGCTTTCGCCGCCAATGATGAGCTCACGCTTTTCGCTTGCCACGGTTGAAGATTCAACCGCTTGTGAGGTACGTCATCCAAGACCTTCTTCCGGTGGGTGGAAACCCGGCTGCAGCGTCCGCCCGATGCCCTTCGCCGCGACCTGCAACGCCGCCACCAACCTGGCCCGCACGTTGCGCAGGTCCGGCACCACGATGCCGAGCGCCGCGACGACGTGCCCGTCCACCTCGACCGGCACCGCCACGCTGCACGCCCCGAGCGTCATCTCCTCGAACGTCTGCGCGTACCCGTCACGCCGGATCCGGTGCAGCTGCGCGCGCATCCGTCCCGGCTCGGTGACCGTGTACGGGGTCAGGCGGGTCAGCTTGTGCTGGAGGACCTCCTCCTGCACCTCCGCGGGCGCGTGCGCGAGCAGCACCTTGCCGACACCGGTCGAGTGCAGCGGCAACCGGCTGCCGGTCGAGCTCACGATCGGCACCGACGCGTGCCCGGACACCCGGTCGAGGTACAGGACCTCCGTTCCCTCCCGCACGGCCAGGTGCACCACGGCCCGTGTCGCGGCGTGCAGGTCGTGCAGGAACGGTTCCGCGACCCGGCTCAGGTCCACCTCCCCGGACGCGAGCAGGCCGAGCCGCCAGATCCGCCGCCCGATCACGTACTCCCCGGAGTCGAGCCGCCGCACCGCACCCCACTCGGCCAGTTCGGCCAGCAACCGGTGCACGGTGCTGATCGGCAGCCCGCTGCGCCGCGCGATGCCGCTGAGCGTCTGGCGGCGGTGCCGGCTGTCGAACGTGCCGAGCAGCGACAGCAGCTTGGAGGAGACGGTGGCGGCCACCCCGAGATTCTGACCCCTGGTAACACTGGGCGCGTGACGTACCTCGGTGAGGGCTGGGACAGCACGGCCGTGCTGGTCGACGAACGCTGGGTGGAACGGCGGCCGCGCCGTCCCGAGATCGGGCCGCAGCTCGAACGCGAGTCCGTGGTGATGCCGTGGCTCGCTCCTCTGCTGCCGCTGCCCGTCCCGGTGCCGGTGGTGGTGTCGCGCAATCCGGTGGTGGTGCGGCACGAACTGGTGCCCGGCGAGGAACTGACGGCGTTGAACGCGGAGCAGGGCAGGCAGCTCGGCGAGTTCCTGTTCGCGCTGCACGCGGCGCCCGTGGCGGAGGCGGTGCGGAGCGGCGTCGGGCCCAGGCCGTTGCCGGTGGAACGGTTCCGCGCCGAGGTGCGGGTGCCCGGCGGCGAGGAGTTCCTGGCCGAGCTCGACGGGCTGCCCGTGGACACGCTCGTGCACGGCGACCTCGGTCCCGAGCACGTGCTGGGCCGTGACGGCGTGCTGACCGGCGTGATCGACTTCGGTGACCTGCACGTCGGGGACGCGGCGGTCGACCTGGCGTGGGCGCTGCACGGCACGCCGCCCGAGTTCGCCGAGGCGTTCGCGGACACCTACGGCGTGGACCGTGAGCTGCGCAGACGTGCGTTGATCTGGCACCGGCTCGGGCCGTGGCACGAGGTGCTGTACGGCAACGACATCGGCGACCGGGAGGTGGCGGAGGTTGGTCTGGCTGGAGTACTCGACCGCCTCGGGACCGGGGTATCCCCGATCTAGGAAGTCACTGTGAGGAGGACGAGATGCCCTGGGTTCGCCGGCACCGCCGCAGCGCGCCGTTCAGCTTCTTCCGCACGACCACGGTCCGCAGCCACTACCGCAGGCCGCCCACCGGCGCGCTGATCCCGATCGTCGTCGCGATCGCCGTGATCGTGCTGCTCATCGCCCTGTTCTGAGGGTAGGGTCGAAGGCATGGGTCAGTTGGGCGAGTTGTTCCCGGGGCGCAAGCTCCGCACCGAGGCGACGGACTCCGGCACCGGCGAGGACTACGAGGAGACCGGTCCGCTCGACCTCACCGCGGGTGCGGTGCGGTTGAGGCCGCGGCCGAAACCCGCAGCGCAGCCCGCCCCGGAATCCAACAGCACCGAATGATCATCGGTATTACCCTTGGCCGGTGCCGGCCGCCCTGCTCTTCCTGATCCCTGCCGTCTTCTTCGTGTACGGGATGCTGCGCGACCGCCGCAGGCTGAGCAACGCGGTCTGGCTGGGCATCGCGCTGGTGATGCTGTTGCTGCTCCTGGCGGAGGCCGGGCGGGACAACCCGGTGCTCAGCCTGCCGCTGGTGCTCGCGTTCATGCTGGCCGTGCTGGGCCTGCTGCTGCTCCCGCTCGCGTTGCTGGCCAACGGCCTGGTGATGGTCCGCCGCGAGGGCCGTTCACTCGGCAACCTGCTCTCGCTGCTCGCCGGTCTCGCGCTGCTGGGTGAGATGGCCTACTTCGGGTGGGGCATCAGCCAGTCCAACGACTGGGTCCGCGGCAGCGCGATCGGCCTTTTCCTGGTGTCGGCCTACATCGCGTTCCTGTTCGTGAGCCTGCTGCTGTACTCGGTGATCTACGGCCGCACCGGGCGCCGCAGCGGGTTCGACGGCATCGTGGTGCTCGGCGCCGGCCTGCTCGGCTCCCGCGTGCCGCCGCTGCTCGCGAACCGGCTCGAGCGCGCGTTGCGGCTGTACCGGCGCGAACAGGAAGCGGGCCGCTCGCCGGTGATCGTCGTGACGGGCGGGAAGGGCTCCGACGAGCACGTGTCGGAGGCGTTCGCGATGAGCGAGTACCTGTTCGAGCGCGGCGTGCCCGCCGAGGACGTGGTGCTGGAGGACCAGGCGACCACCACGGAGGAGAACCTCCGCTACAGCAAGAAGTTGCTCGCCGATCGCGGCCTCACCGGCCGGGTCGTCGCCGTCACGAACAACTACCACGTGTTCCGCACCGCCGTGCTCTCCCGCAAGCAGGGTCTGCGGTTGCAGGTCATCGGCGCGCCGACGGCCTGGTACTTCGTGCCCAGCGCGTTCCTGCGGGAGTTCGTGGCGCTGCTGGTCCGCAACCCGGTCGTGCACGGCCTGGCGTGTGTGGTGCTGATGGCAGGTGGGCTGGCGCTGACGCAGATCGGCTAGCCCCGTCTTTCGCACATGAGGTCGGTTGGGGCCGCTACAGCGATTCGCCTTGATCATCTTATCGTGGCGGGATGCGGGAACGACGGTCTCGGCAGCCGATGGCCTATGGCGGGCCGAGTGTGGAGAAGGTGCTGGGTGCGTTGCCGGTGGTGGCCGAGTACTGCCACCGGCTGGACCTCGCGGGGATCGTCGACCGGGCCTGCCCGATCCGCGAGGATGTGGCGATCCTGACGCACGGGCAGGTGATCGAGGCGCTGGTGGCGAACCGGCTGACCTCACCATCGCCGTTGTACCGGGTCCAGGACTGGGCGCGGGCCTGGGCGGTCGGGGAGACACTCGGCATCGACCCGGCCGCGCTGGGCGATGACCGGATCGCCCGCGCCTTGGACGCGATCGCGCCGGAACTCGACAGGATCGTCGGATCGGTTGGGGCGCAAGCGATCGCCGCGTTCGGGGTGGATGTGTCCCGGCTGCACTGGGACATGACCTCGATCTCGCTGTTCGGTGCCTACGAGCAGGCTGATGACCAGTTCGCGACCCCGAAGTTCGGTCATCCGAAGGACCGCCGCCCGGATCTGAAGCAGATCCAGGCCGGGCTGGCGGCGACCGCCGATGGCGGGATCCCGCTCTGGCACCGCGCCTACGACGGCAACGCCGGCGAGGTGGCCCAGGTCGTGGGTGCGATGACCGCGTTGAAAGACGTTGCCGGGCCGAGGAGTTTCCTGCTCGTCGGTGACTCCAAACTCGTCTCCTACGGCAATCTGCACGCGATGATCGCGGCTGGGGTGGAGTTCATCGCCCCGGCGTCCAAGCTCTACGTCAGCACTGCCGAGCTGGCCGGGCTCGACATCGACGCGGCCGCCACCGTGGACTACACCGCGGAACGTGACGCGGGCAAGCCCGCCGATCGCACTGGCGCCTGGCGGGTGCTCGAAGACGAACTCGTCGTGCCCGGCAAGAAGAAGACCGATCCCGCGCTGCGGTTGCGGCGGGTGTTCGTGCACTCCAGCGCGCGAGCCGCAGCGGCCGTCACGGCGCGGACCAAGAAGCTCGACCGCGCCCGCGATGACCTGGAACGGCTGACCCGCGGCCTGGGATCGCGGCACTACCCGACTGAGCAGGCCGTGACCGACCGGGTCACCGCCATCGCCCGCGACCGCCGGGTCAAGGCCTACCTGCGCAGCGAGACCGGCACCGACCCGGCCACCGGCAAACCCGCCCTGACCTGGTGGTTCGACCAGGCCACCGTGGACGCGGAGGCCGCTACCGACGGCTGGTACGCCCTGCTCACCAACCTGCCCGCCACCATCGACGCCGCAGAAGTGTTGATCCGCTACAAAGGCCAGGAAGTGGTGGAACGCCGCTACAGCGCGTTCAAGGGCCCGCTCGCGGTCGCGCCGATGTTCCTCAAGACCAACCGGCGCATCGAGGCCCTGATCACCGTGATCTGCCTGGCATTGCTGATCTTCTGCCTCGTCGAGCGTTCCGTGCGCCGAGCCCTCGCCCCGGACACCGCCATGACCGGGCTGTATCCCGGCCAGAAAGCCAAGCCCACCGGCACGCTCATCTTCCAGGCCCTGGCCGGGTTACGGCTGATCCCGGCCACCAACGGGCAACCCGCGACCATCCCGCAACCCGGCCCTGTCCAGGCCAGACTGCTCGACCTTCTTGCCGTCGACCCGACTCAACCACCATGATCAATAAATCCCCGATTCCGGGGACCATCTCACTCATCGCCATGTGCGAAAGACGGGGCTAGCGGGTGACACGAGAAGAGCCGGGGCTGTCCGCCCCGGCTCTTCCGCCTACTGGTCCTTGCCCGCCGGTGCGACGAGCGTCGGCGGTTTCGTGGCCTCGGGCTGTTCCGAGGTCACCCGCGTGCCGTTCTGCTCCTTGCCGTCGTCACTCGCCGCCGCTGCCACACCCACACCCAGCACGAGCGCGACCACCGCGATCCCCGTCGCGGCCGCTGCCTTCTTCCCCAGCATGTCTCCCCCTTTCGGTCGGGTGAGACGAGCTTGCGGGGCAGACCTTGGCGAAACATTGGTTCCCAGGTCACGCGGCCGGGCTGAACCGCATGATCCAGTTCGTCTCCCAGGTGGCACCGTCGTCGTAGGAGAACTGCTGCTGCCAGACCGGTTCGGCACCCGCGGTCCAGTCGAACCGCACCTTCACCGCCTGCCCGCCGACCACGTCGTCGCCGAAGAACACGCCGTGGTCGCCCTCGAACCGGCCTTCCACCGGCGGGTCGAGGTGGCCGGGCGCGCGGGTGGAGGCCCACCAGATGCGCCAGACCTGCCGTTCGGGGTCGTACTGGCGCAGCGTCATGCCCTCCCAGCCGGGCGCGTGCAGCGTGTCGACGTTCGCCGCGCCACCCAGAACCGGCCGGCAGTCGGACTCCGCGTCGAACTCGACCCACTCCGTGCCGCGTCCGGGAATGTCGGCGATCTTGCGGTTCGTGACGTGCCAGCGGCCGTGGAAGAAGTCGAAGTCGTTTGCACTCATGGGAGGGACGCTAAGCCGTATCACTGACATCCGATGTCAGTGATCGCGTTGAGCTGCCGCAAACGTTGTCAGTGATCGACCCGTTGACGTAAAGGTCTGGACCATTTTACCGTTCGGGGCAGTGGCCGCCGCCCTAGCCAGGAGGTCCTTCCCTTGCGACTGCTCACCAGAGTGGTCCCGGCGCTAGCCCTGCTAGCCGGGACCCTGATAGCCGTGACCAACGCGCCCACCGCGGCCGCCGCCCACGAGGACTGCCGGCCGGACGGGCTCTACAAGACGACGGGCGTCGACGTGCCCTACTGCACCGTCTACGACACCGCCGGCCGCGAGAACCTGGGCTCGGACAAGTCCCGCCGCGTCATCGGCTACTTCACCAGCTGGAGGACCGGCAAGAACGGTCAGCCGGGGTACCTCGCCAAGGACATCCCCTGGTCGAAGGTCACGCACCTCAACTACGCGTTCGCGCACATCGACGCGCAGAACAAGATCTCGGTCGGTGCTCAGGACGCCGGCAACTCGTCGATCGGCATGGAGTGGCCGGGTGTCGCCGGTGCCGAGATGGACCCGTCGTTGCCCTACAAGGGGCACTTCAACCAGCTCACCAAGTTCAAGAAGCAGTACCCGAACGTCAAGACGCTGATCTCCATCGGCGGCTGGGCGGAGACCGGTGGCTTCTTCAACGCCGACGGCACGCGCAACGCGTCGGGTGGCTTCTACAAGCTGGGGCAGTCGCAGGCGGCGATCGACACGTTCGCGGACAGCGTGGTGGGTTTCCTGCGCCAGTACGGGTTCAACGGCGCCGACATCGACTACGAGTACGCCACGTCGAACAACCACGCGGGCAACCCGGACGACTTCTGGATCTCCAACGCCAACCGCGGCACGTTGTGGGCCGGGTACCAGGCCATCATGAAGACGTTGCGGGAGAAGCTCGACCGCGCCGGTGCCGCCGACGGCAAGCACTACCTGCTCACCGCCGCCGTGCCCGCGTCCGGCTGGCTGCTGCGCGGCCAGGAGTCCTACCAGGTCGTGAAGTACCTCGACTACCTCAACGTCATGAGCTACGACCTGCACGGTTCGTGGAACCACTTCGTCGGGCCGAACGCCGCGCTCTACGACGACGGCAAGGACGGCGAGCTCTCCGCCGGTGGCGTGTACACGGCGCCGCAGTACGAAGGAATGGGCTACCTCAACACCGACTGGGCGTACCACTACTACCGCGGCGCCATGCAGGCCGGACGCATCAACATCGGCGTGCCGTTCTACTCGCGCGGCTGGCAGGGCGTCACCGGTGGCACCAACGGGTTGTGGGGCAGGGCCGCGCTGCCGGACCAGTCGAAGTGCCCGCCCGGCACCGGTTCGTCGGTCGGCTCGACCACGCCGTGCGGCAACGGCGCGACCGGCATCGACAACCTCTGGCACGACGTCACGGCGGGTGGCGCCGAGGTTCCGTCCGGGGTGAACCCGTTGTGGCACATCAAGAACCTCGAAGCCAAGGTCACCGGTTCGTACTCCTCGCAGTACGGCCTGGACCCGGTCAACGACCCGGCGGACCGCCTGACCGGAACCTACACGCCGTACTACGACGCGACGCTGAAGTCGCCGTGGCTGTGGAACAACGACAAGAAGGTGTTCCTCTCCACGGAGACCGAGCAGTCGATCGCGGAGAAGGCCAAGTACGTGCGCGACAAGGGTCTTGGCGGCATCATGATCTGGGAGCTCGCCGGCGACTACAACTACGACTCCGTCAAGAAGGAGTACTTCATCGGCGACACGCTGCTGTCGACCATCAACACCGGTCTGAACGGCGCCGCGCCCTACGGTGCCTCGAAGGCGTCGTCCCAGCAGTCGCAGTCGCTCGCGGTCGACGTGGACGTGTACGGCTTCGCGCTGGGGGACAACAACTACCCGATCACGCCGAAGATCAAGTTCACGAACCGGTCGACCGTCACGATCCCCGGCGGCACGAAGATCGCGTTCGACTACGGCACCAGCGCGCCGGGCAGCATGGCCGACCAGTCCGGCTTCGGGCTCAAGGTCGTGGCGAAGGGCCACAGCGGCTCCAACGCAGGCGGCCTGAAGGGTGACTTCCAGAAGGCGGAGCTCACGCTGCCGTCGTGGCAGTCGCTCGCACCGGGCGCGTCGATCGAGATGACGGTCAGCTACCAGCTGCCGATCTCGACGCCGTCGAACTTCGTGTTCACGTTCGGCGGCCAGTCGTACGCCATCAGCGCGGACTATCCGAAGATCGGCGGTGGCAGCACGCCGACGTCCACGACCACCACGACGACGACCACCACCACGTCGAACCCGGCCTGTTCGCTGCCCGCGTGGGACCGCGAGCAGGTCTACACTGGCGGCAACGAGGTGTCGCACAAGGGCCGCAAGTGGCGCGCCCAGTGGTGGACGAAGGGTGAGGAACCCGGCACCACCGGTGAGTGGGGCGTCTGGCGCGACCAAGGCGCCTGTTAGCCAGCGAATTGTCAGGCGCGGGTCTTAGGCTGTTCGACGTGACCGCCCCAGACCCGCGCCTGCAGGAGCTCGTGCTGCTCCGCAAGGTCCGCGACAGGATCGACCGCGAGTACCGCGAGCCTCTCGACGTCGCGGCACTGGCGCGCGGCGTCCACCTGTCCGCCGGACACCTGTCGAGGGCGTTCCGCGCGGCGTTCGGCGAGTCGCCGTACAGCTACCTCATGACCCGGCGCATCGAGCGCGCGATGACGTTGCTGCGCCGCGGCGACCTGTCCGTCACCGAGGTCTGCTTCGAGGTCGGCTGCACGTCGCTCGGCACGTTCAGCACGCGGTTCTCCGAGCTCGTCGGCATGTCACCGAGCCAGTACCGCAAAGTCGCCTCCGAGGACGGCCAGGGCATCCCGAACTGCCTCGCCAAAGCCGTGATGCGTCCGATCAGGAATAAAGAAGCGGCGGCGGGTCCGTCCGATTAGGTTGATCGCCATGTCAGTCATCATCGCCTCGGCGTTCCTGCCGGCAGACGACCCCGAGAAGTCCCTCGGCTTCTTCCGCGACGCGCTCGGCTTCGAGGTCCGCCAGGACGTGGGCCAGGGCAAGATGCGCTGGATCACCGTCGGCCCGCCCGCCCAGCCCGAGACCGGAATCGTGCTGCACCCGCCCGCCGCCGACCCCGGCGTGAGCGACGAGGAACGCCGCACGATCGCAGTCCTCATGGCGAAGGGCGTCTACACGGCCCTTTCTCTCGCCTCGGACGACCTCCAGGGCACGTTCGACCGTGCGAAGGCGTGGGTGGAGAAGGAAGGCGTCGGCGAGGTGCTGCAGGAGCCGGAGGACCAGCCGTGGGGAGTGCGGGACTGCTCGTTCCGCGACCCGGCCGGCAACCTGGTCCGCATCAACCAACGCTGAACGTGACGCCCGGCGCGGCGTGCTCGATCGGCCCCGGGTAACGGGCCGAGGCACGGGTGACCGCTTCCTGCGGGGTCAGGAAGCGGCCCACGTGCGTGATGATCAACCGTCCCGCGCCGGCCGCCGTCGCGGTCTCGCCCGCGTCCTCCGGCGTGTGATGAGCCGTGTCGGACGTCTTCACGGCACTCTCCGACTCGCACAGCAGCACGTCGGTGCCGCTCGCCAGCTCCGTGAGGTTCCGGCACGGCGCGGTGTCGCCGGAGTAGGTCAGCGACGCGCCCGCGGCCTCGATCCGCACCCCGAACGCGGGGATGCCGTGCTCGACGGCCGCCGTCGTCAGCCGCAGGGAGCCGACCGCCGTTTCGTGACCGTGGTGCAGCTCGGTGATCTCGAACGCGTCCTCGACAGGGCTGCGTCGCGGGCCGTTGGTGAGGAACGCCGCGAGGCGGTCGGCGATGCCGGGCGGGCCGTACAACGGGATCCGGTCGCGCTCGACGTCCGCGAAGAGCAGGGCGTAGTAGGCGGTGAGCAGGTCGGCGCTGTGGTCCGCGTGCAGGTGCGAGATCCAGATCGCGTCGAGGTCCTCCAGCCGGGTGTGGCGCTGGAGCGGGCCCAGCGTGCCGGTGCCCGCGTCCATCCACAAGCGAGTGTCGCCGTGCGACACGAGATAGCCGGAACAGGGGTTGTCCGTGCTCGGGTACGGGGTCGCGCACCCGAGCACCGTGAGATCGAGGCCCATCGGTCAACCGTAGGTCAACGCGCGCGGGTTCCCTTGAGCTTCACCAGTTCCGACTCCCTGAGGTTCTCCTCGACCTTCAGCGTGCCGGGCACGTTCGCGTCCGGCCGGCTCATGTACGACTGGGTCGCGGACGGCCTGCCCACCAACGAGAACCGCAGCTCGCCGGTGAGGCTCTTGGTGTTGAGCGAGTTGGTGTCGTGGAACGCGCGCAGCACGCCGTCGCGGCTCAGGTCCTTCTTGGCGCACGCCTTCTCCAGCACGGCCACGAACGCCATCGCGACGGTGTAGCCGTGCACGGTGTTCAGCGTGCCTTCCTCGCCGGGAAAGCGCTGGTGGTAGCTGTCGCGCAGCTCGCGGACGCCCTGCGCGTCCGCGCTCCACGGCGCGACCGGCGAGGTGAGCAGGACCTGCTTCGCGAACACCGGGGCGACCGGGGACTGCATGATCGCCGGGTCGTAGCTGACGGCGCTGGACAGGATCGGCACGGTCCAGCCGAGCTGGGCGGCGATGCCCACCGCGGCGGCGGTCTGCGGCGGAGTCAGGCTCAGGACCAGGACCTTGGCGTTGGCGGCCTTCAGTGCGGTGATCTGGTCGAGGAGGTTCGCCGTCGTCTCGGTGACCGCCTGCTCGGAGATCTTCAGGCCCCAGTTCTCCGCGGCGAACCGGCTGCCCTCCAGGGCGTTGTCGCCGAAGCTGCCGCGCAGGTGGACGTGACCGATGGTGTCACCGGCCGCCAGGGCGCCCTTGCGCTTGTAGAAGTCGAGCCCGTTGATGATGTCGAGGTCGTAGGTGGTACCGACGATCATCATGTGCGGGTTGCCGAGCAGGGAGGCCGCCCACGACACCGGCACGGTCAGCGCGCGGGTCTGCATCAGGTCGGGCTCGATGGCCGCGGTCATCGGCTGACCGACCACGTCGATGAAACCCAGCACCTGGGGTTCGAGCTCGAAATAGCCGTCGAGGGCCTTCTGGACGTCGTAGGCGTGGTCCTTCTGTTTCAGCTCGACCCGGCGGCCGCACACTCCGCCGCGTTTGTTGACATCGTCCAGATAGAGCTCGTAGCCGCGGATGCGAAAAACCGTGGTTCCTTTGAACGGGCCAGTCATGTCTGTCAACACGCCGAGCGAGATCGATTCAGCAGTCACGCCAGGACCTGTGCGAACAGGTTCCGTCAACTGGTCATCCGAGCCGCATGCGGTGAGCGCGCCGGCCAGCAGGGCGGTGGACAAGAATAAGTGACGAATGGACATTCCACGCCTTGTCGCAGGGGAGGTTACTCGCGGGTAGCGCGAGTATTGGGTAACTGGTCGCGGCCAGTCCAATTTTGTGGCCGGAAACACCCCGCGGGGTGAACAGCTTCGGTTACCGATGGAAAAGGTGCTCCGGGTAGCGTGACCGGAGTGGAAGAGCCCGTGTGGAACGAATGGCGGCGGCCAGGCCCGACGCCCGCGCAACGGCGGCGCGACATCGGCATCGCGGTGATCGTGCTGCTGTGCGCGGTCGAGGTCACCACCCTGGTCAACAGCATGGGCGCCTACGTCTTCAAGGACCCGCCCGGTCTGCTCGCGCAACTGGCGTGGGTGCTCGCGTTGTCCGTGCCTCTGGTCGTGCGGCGCCGCTACCCGCTGGCCGTCATGCTCGTGGTGTCCGCGTTGTTCATCGCCGCGCAGGTGAACAAGGCCGGCGACACGCTGGTGCCGTCGGCGATCCTCTTCCTCGCGATCTTCACGGTCGGCGCGTGGGAGCAGAACCGCCTCGTCGCCCGCTGGTCCCGCATCGGCGTCATCGTCGCGATGTTCCTGTGGCTGGGTTTCAGCCTCGTGCGGGCGCTGCTCGGTCCCAAGGGCAACTTCGAGAACGCCGCCGGGCCGCTCGACCCCGTGCTCGCCTCCGTCCTCTACGGACTGGAGTTCAACATCTTCTTCTTCCTCTTCGCCTACGTGGTGGGGGAGATGGCGTGGTCGGGCGCCCGGCGCCGGGCGCAGCTCGAGTTCCAGGCAGAGGAGCTGCGGCGGTCGCAGGAGCGCAACACCGCCGGTGCCATCGCGGCCGAACGCCTGCGCATCGCCCGCGACCTGCACGACGTGGTGGCGCACCACGTGTCCGTGATGGGCATCCAGGCCGGTGCCGCGCGCCGGGTCCTGGACTCCGATCCCGCGATGGCGCGCGACGCGTTGCAGACCGTGGAGCAGACCGCGCGGACCGCGATCAACGAACTGCGCGGCCTCCTCGGCGTGCTGCGCGCGGACGCCCAGGAGGAACTGCGGGCGGCGCCCGGTCTCGACGATCTGCCGGAACTCTTCGAGAACGCGCGCGCTGCGGGCCTGGAGGTCTCGCACGGCGTGTACGGCTCCCCGAGAGAGGTGCCGTCCGGTGTCGCGTTGTCCGCGTATCGAGTCGTGCAGGAGGCACTGACGAACGTGGTCAAACACGCAGACGCGCAACACGTGGACGTACGGATGCGTTTCCTGGACAGCGCGCTCGAACTGGAGATCACCGACGACGGCCGTGGACCGTCATCGTCCACCGACGCAGGTTTCGGACTGGTCGGGATGCGCGAACGTCTGGCCGTGCATGGCGGTTCGCTGGAAGCAGGACCACGGCGTGATGCGGGGTATCTGGTCCGTGCATCACTGCCTACGGAGGAGAAGGCGTGAGTTTGCGAGTCGTGCTGGCCGACGACCAAGACCTGGTCCGCGCCGGCTTCCGGGTCATCCTCGGCACGGAGCCGGGCATCGAGGTGGTCGGCGAAGCGGGTGACGGCGCCGACGCGGTGGAACTGGTGGCGCGGCTGCGGCCCGACGTCGTGCTGATGGACGTGCAGATGCCGCGCATGGACGGCCTCGAAGCCACCCGGCGCATCCTCGCCGCCGGTGACGGCACTCGGGTGGTCATCCTGACGACGTTCGACCGCGAGGACTACCTGTTCGAGGCGTTGCAGGCGGGCGCGAGCGGGTTCCTGCTGAAGAACGCGTCGCCGGAGGACCTGGTCGAGTCCGTGCGGGTCGTGGCGCGCGGCGACGCGTTGCTGTCGCCCGAGGTGACGCGGCGGGTGATCGCGCGGTTCAGCACCGGTGCCCGTGAGCGCACCAGGCCGCCGGAGCTGACCGACCGCGAGTTCGAGGTGCTGGTGGAGCTCGCAAAGGGCGCGTCGAACGCGGAGATCGCGGCGTCGTTGTACCTGGGGGAGACGACGGTGAAGACGCACGTGTCACGGGTGCTGGCCAAGCTGGGGCTGCGGGACCGCACGCACGCGGTGGTGTTCGCGTACGAGCGAGGGATCGTCACGCCGGGCGGGTGAGGCGTACGCAAACTGACGTACGCGAGATCAGAACGTGAGCGGATGATGCACGCCCTCGTGGTCGCGAGAGTAAGACGCGACACCACGAGAGAAGGAGTGCACCGCGATGACTACCACCCGCAAGCTCAGCGGCCGCGCCCGCAAGGCCGTGCTGCTCGTGCACGTCCTGTCGGCGGCGGCGTGGCTCGGCATCGACCTCGCACTGGGCATCCTCGTCGTGGTCGCACTGTCCACTGAGGACGTCACCACCGCGGGGATCGCGATCCAGGCGGTCGACCTGTTCGCGATCTGGCCCATGTTCGGCGCGAGCCTCGTCTGCATGATCTCGGGCGTGGTGCTCGGCGTCGGCAGCAAGTACGGACTGGTGAAGTACTGGTGGGTCGCCGTCAAGCTCTTCATGAACGTCGGCATGTCGCTGCTGATCGCGTTCGCGCTGCGGCCGGGCGTGGCCGAGGCGGCACGGATCGGGGAGCGCATGCTGGCGGGCGACCCGAGCGCGGTCATCCCGTCTGATCTGCTGCACCCGGTCGTGGTCGCGCCGACGCTGCTGCTGTTCGCCTACGTCCTGTCGGTGTTCAAGCCGTGGGGCCGGATTCGCAAGTCAGCGCAGCCAGTCAAGCGCGAGCGCCGCGACCTCGTCGGGGCGGTCTAGCTGCAGGAAGTGCCCGGCGCCCGCCACGATCTCGACCCTCGACCCCGGGGCGAGACCCGTGGCGGCGCTGTCGTAGTTGTCTGGCGTGATGCACCCGTCCTCGGCACCCGCGAGCACCAGCATCGGGATCGACGCGGGCTTCTCCGAGACCTTCGCGAGCTCCGCCAGCGACGGGTCGTGCAGCGACCGGTCGAAGTTCGCCCGGTACAACTTCAGCGCACTGGCCCGCACCCCGGGATCCGCGTACAGCTCCCTCACGTGCTCCGGCACCTCGAGCCCCGGCGACCACGTGCGCCACAGGTAACCGATCAGCTCGTCGTTGAACAAGTCTTCGGCGACACCGGGCACCTGGAACAGGAACAGGTAGAAGAACCGTTGCTGCTGCGCGGGATCGTCGAAGATCGTGCCCAACGCGGCCGGCGGCGGCACGGACATCGTGACGACCCGACGAACCCGCTCCGGCCACACCGCCGCGAGCCGCCCGGCCACCCCGGCACCGATGTCGTGCCCGATCACGTCCAACGGCTCTTCGGACAGCGCGGCGTTCACCGCGGCGGCATCGGCGGCCAGCGTGAGCCCGTCGCCGAACGGCATCTCGTCCACGGTCGACGGGTGGTGCCCGCGCAGGAACGGCGCGACCACGCGACGGCCCGCGGCGACCAGGCGTTCGGCGAGGGGGCCGAACGACGCCGGGTGGTCGGGAAAACCGTGCCAGCACACGACGATCGGGCCGTCGCCCGCGGTCAGGGCCGGGACGGAGCCGCGGTCGGTGTCGATGACGATCTCGTCGAAGTCCATCAGGTGTTGGCTCGCTTCAGGTGTCGGCTCGCTTGGGTGTCGGTTGGCTTCGGGCGTCGGCTGGCGTCAGGTATCGGCCCGCACCAGCTGTCCGCCCGCACGAGGTGTCGGCCCGCACCAGGCGTCGCCCGTACGAGGTGTCCGCCCGCATCAGAAGTCCACCCGCATCACGAAGCGTCGTTTGGTGGGATGGGTGACCTGCGTGAACCCGGCCTCCTCGAACACCTGCCGCGCCCCGACGTGCATCTCACCCCAGGTGACGTTCTGGCCGGGCGCGGCGATCATCGGGTACGCCTCGACCGCGCGGGCACCGTGCGCACGCGCGTGGCCGACGGTGGCCGCCGCCAGCTCGTAGGTGAGGCCCTGCCGCCGGAAACCCTTGCGCACCACGAAACACGTCACGGCCCACACGCCGTCGTCGTCCTTGTCCTCGGCTCGCCCCTTCCACGGGATGGGCATGTCGAGGAGCTTCGCGTAGTCGCACCGGGGTTCGACCGCGACCCATCCGGCGGGCTGGTCGTCCACGTAGGCCACCAGGCCGCTGCCGCGCGCGGACTGTTCGGTGTGCGCGGCGACCCGTTCGTCCAGCGTCGAGTCGCGCCACATCCAGCCCTTGACCTTGTAGCGCTGGCAGTGGCACTTGCCGGGCTCGGATCCGTCGAAGATCGCCTCGACGTCCTCCCACGGCACCTCGTCCGACGGCACGATCCGGATCACGAGGGCCAGCCTAGAGGCCTCGGGTGAGGTGCACCGGCGTTTCGGTCCGGCCCGACTCGCCCGCCCCCCGCGCTTCCTTCCACTGCGGAACGAACAATTCGCGTTTTCGGTTCCCTGGCTGTCCACAGGTTACCGCGAATCGTGAAGGCGCAGGTCAGCGCATCGCGAGCCTGTGGACAACTCGAGATCTTGCCGCTGCCGGCCCGTCCGAGTCCTCGGCGACGTGCCCGGCTGGACGTGGCGCGACTCGACGCTGGCAGCACGTCGCCGATCTTGAGCATCTTGACGAACACGGAGTCCACCACCGGGTGCCGCGACACCTCGGTCGCGCTGAGGACCTGCTGGCAGCACGCCCGTACCCGGTCGAGGGCGAGGTCACAACGCGGGCCGGATGGATTCCTAGTCGTCCACGGAGATACGGCCCGGCCGTCCGGAACCAATCGGTGCGCCGAACATCGGCAGCAGCTCGTCGACGTTCAGGAACGTCGTGCTGCCCGTGACCAGGCCACCGCGCACGTCGAGGAACACCAGCCCGAACGGGCGGTCCATCCCCGGCCGCATCTGCCAGTACGCGGGCGAGGCGTTGGCCCGCACGGGAACCAGCCACGCGCCGGCGCAGGGGGAGTCCGGGGCGTTCAGCACCGCTGAGATCGGGCCGCGGCCGCGCAGCCACCAGCTGAACGGAGGCATCGACATCGTCGCGTCCTCGTGCAGCAGCGCGACGAGAGTGCGCATGTCGTGGCGGTCGAACGCCTCGCAGTAGCGGCTCAGCAGCGACTTCTGCACGGGGTCGGCGGGGTTCAGGGGCTCGCCGGGGTCGACGGTCCGCAACGTCGCGCGCGCCCGTTGCAGCGCGCTGTTCGCCGACGCGACCGAGATGTCCAGCAGGGTCGCGATCTCGGCCGCCGGCCAGGCCAGCACGTCGCGCAGGAGTAGGACGGCGCGCTGACGGGCCGGCAGGTGCTGCAACGCGGCCACGAACGCCAACCGGATCGTCTCGCGCCGAATCGCCTGGTCCTCGGGCAGCACCAACGCGTCGGGTACGGGCTGCACGAAGACGCGTTCGGACAGGGGCGCGCCGATCTCGCCGCCGGAAGGCCCGAGGTCGATGGCCAACGCGCGCCGCTGGGCGCTGCGCTGCATGTCGATGCAGATGTTCGTGGCGATGCGGTACAGCCAGGTGCGCAGCGACGCGCGCGACGAGTCGTAGCTGTCGTAGGCCTTCCACGCGCGCACGAGCGTTTCCTGCACGGCGTCTTCGGCCTCGAAGCCGGAGCCGAGCATGCGGTAGCAGTAGCCGGTCAGTTCGACTCGGAACGGCTCCAGCGTCTCGATCACGAATCGACCCTACGCGGACCGCCCTCGACCAGCGACTATGGTTTCTGCCATACTCCCGAATCAGGGAGAAGGTGTCATGAGCGATCAGGGCAGGCGCGGCACCAAGCAGCGGATGCTGGACAGCGCCGTGCTGCTGCTGCGGGAACGCGGTGCGGCCGGTGTCACGGTCGACGCGGTGCTGGCGCACAGCGGTGCGCCGCGGGGGTCCGTGTACCACCACTTCCCCGGCGGCCGGAACGAGCTGGTCCTGGGCGCGGTCCGCCAGGCGGGGGACTACATCGCCACGATGGTCCGCGAGTCGGCCGAGGGCGACGCGCGGCAGATGGTGGACCGGCTCGTGGCCTTCTGGAAGCGGGCGCTGACCAAGACCGACTTCCGGGCGGGCTGCCCCGTCGCCGCGATGGCGCTGGACAGCCGCGACCTCGTCCCCGACGCCGGTGACGTGGTGCGGGAGATCTTCGCCCAGTGGCAGGCAGGCCTGGCCCAGGCGTTCGAGGAGAGCGGTTTCGCGGCACCACGCGCGCAGCGGCTCGCGACGCTGGTCGTGTCCGCGATCGAGGGCGCGATCATCCTGTGCCGCGCGCACCGCGACCTGGGCCCGCTGGACGACGTGTTGACCGAGATCGCGCCCCTGCTGGAGCGACGAGACTAGGAGCCTGGCCCATGTGGAAACCCAGCGCCTGCATCCTCTGCGAGTGCAACTGCGGGATCGAGATCCTCGTCGGTGACGACGGCCGGTCGTTCGACAAGATCCGCGGCGACAAGCTCCACCCCGCGTCGGCCGGCTACACCTGCAACAAGGCGCTGCGTCTCGACCTGCACCAGAACGGCGACACCGGCCGGATCACCCGCCCGCTGCGGCGGCGGCCCGACGGCGGCTTCGAGGAGATCGACTGGGACACCGCGATCAGCGAGATCGCGGCACGGCTGGGCGAGGTCCGCGACACCTTCGGCGGGGAAACGATCTTCTACTACGGTGGCGGCGGCCAGGGCAACCACCTCGGTGGCGCCTACTCGCCCGCCACGTTGGCGGCCTTCGGTGCCCGCTACCGCTCGTCCGCGCTCGCGCAGGAGAAGACCGGCGAGTTCTGGGTGAACGCCCGCATGCTCGGCAGCATGACCCGCGCGGACTTCGAGCACTGCGAGGTCGCGCTGTTCGTCGGCAAGAACCCCTACCAGTCGCACGGCTTCCCGCGGGCCCGCTCGGTGCTCAAGGACATCGCCAAGGACCCGGCCCGGTCGATGATCGTGATCGACCCGGTGCGGACCGAGACGGCGGAGCTGGCCGACTTCCACCTCCAGGTCCGGCCGGGTACCGACCTCTACCTGCTCACCGCGCTGGCCGCGGTGCTCGTGCAGGAGGACCTGATCGCCGCGGACTGGCTCGCCGAGCACGCGGACGGCCTCGACGCCGTCACCGCCGTCCTGCGCGAGGTGCCGGTCGCGGACTACTGCGCCGTCGCCGACGTCGAGGAAACGCTGGTGCGGGCCGTCGCCGCCCGGATCGCCGCCGCCGGGTCCGTGGCGGTCTTCGAGGACCTCGGCGTCCAGATGAACCGCGACTCCACGCTCGTCAGCTACGTCGAGAAGCTCGTCTGGCTGCTCACCGGCAACTTCGGCAAGCCGGGAACGCAGTACGTGCCCTCCAGCCTGGTGCCGATCGGCCGGGACCGCGGGTACGCCGACGGCGAGGGCCCGCGCAGCCCGGTCGCGGGCGCGCGGATCATCAGCGGTCTCGTGCCGTGCAACGTGATCGCCGAGGAGATCCTCACCGACCACCCGGCCCGCTACCGGGCGATGCTGGTCGAGAGCGCGAACCCCGCGCACTCGCTGGCCGACTCGGCGCGCATGCGGGAAGCGCTCGCCGCGCTGGAGCTCGTGGTCGTCATCGACGTCGCCATGACCGAGACCGCCCGCCTGGCCGACTACGTGCTGCCCGCGCCGACGCAGTTCGAGAAGTTCGAGGCCACGTTCTTCAACTTCGACTTCCCGCGCAACATCTTCCACCTGCGGCACCCCGTCGTGGCCGCACCGGACGGCGTGCTGGCAGAACCGGAGATCCACGCCCGGCTCGTCGAGGCGTCGGGTGCGCTCACCGAGGACGACTACGCGCCGTTGCGTGCGGCCGCGGCGGCGGGACGCGCCGAGTTCGCCCAGGCGTTCCTCGCGGTGCTCGCGGATCCGGCGAAACGGCGGTTCGCGTCCGTGCTGCTGTACCGCACCCTCGGGCCGACGCTGCCGCACGACGCGTCAGCGGCCGCCGTGCTGTGGATGGCCGCGCACGAGTGCGCCCGCAAGAACCCTGCCGGCGTCGAGAAGGCGGGCTACGGCTCCGGGATCATCGCGGGCGAACGGCTCTTCGAGGCGATCGTCAACGGCCCGCACGGCGTGCACATCACCGACGACGAGTACGACGCGTCGTGGCAGCGCCTTCCCAGGACCCGGATCAACCTGGACGTGCCGGAACTGCTGGCCGCGGTCGCCGCACTGCGGGACAGGCCGGTTCCGGCGCAGGACCTGGACTGGCCGTTCGTGCTGTCGGCGGGAGAGCGGCGCGCGTTCACGGCCAACACGATCATGCGCGATCCCAGCTGGCGGCGGCGCGACCCGGACGGCCGCCTGCGCATGAGCGTCACCGACGCGACGCGGCTGGGGGTCACGACCGGCGACAAGGTCAGGCTCACGACCCGGCGCGGCAGCGCGGAGGTCTCTGTGGACACCACGGACACCATGCGCCCAGGCCACATCTCACTTCCCAACGGCCTCGGGCTCACGGTCGGGGAACGCACGGGCGTCGCGCCGAACGAGCTGACCGCCGCCGAGGACCGCGACGAGTGGGCGGGGACGCCCTGGCACAAGCACGTGCCGGCCAAGCTCGAACCGCTCGGGCCGGACCGATGAGTTTCGCCGCGCCGTTCCGTACGTAGGGCATGACCGAAGACATCATGGCCGCGGTGGCGGCGGAACGGCGTGACCAGGCAGAACTCCTGAGCGGCCTCACCGAGGAGCAGTGGGACGCGCCCAGCCTGTGCGAGGGCTGGACCGTGAAGCACGTCATCGCGCACACCACGCTGCCGTTCCGCAGCTCGGGCGCGCGAGTGCTGCTGGAGATGCTGAAGTCGGGCGGCAGGTTCAACCACGCCTCGAACCGCATGGCCCGCAAGGACGCGGAAAACCTGACCACCGACGAGCTGCTCGGCGCGCTGAAGGCCAACATCGACCACCCCTGGACGCCACCGGGTGGCGGCCTGGCCGGGGCGCTGTCGCACGACGTCATCCACGGCCTGGACATCACGGTCGCGCTCGGCATCGACCGCAGGGTGCCGGCGGAGCGCCTCGGGATCGTCCTCGGCGGCGTGAGTCAGCGTCACGTCAAGTACTTCGGCGCAGACCTCGACGGCAAGCGGCTGGAGGCGACGGACCTCGACTGGACGTTCGGCGAGGGCGAGCCGCTGCGGCGGCCCGCTCAGGAGTTGCTGCTGCTCGTCTGCGGACGCCGTTTGCCGGTGGGCTGACCGATCACCTCGTCGCGCACCCGTGCCGTCGCCTCGGTCGTGGTGCTCAGGAAGCTCGCCACGACCTCGCGGTCGGCGGGGCTGAGCCGTTCCCACGCCTGGGAGTACTCGCGCGCCAGCGGCTGGAAGAACGTCGCGGCGAGCGCCTGCGCGTCGGACAGGACCCGCAGCTCGACGCGGCGGCGGTCTTCGGGGTCGCGTTCGCGGACCACGTGACCGGCTCTGGCCAGCCGGTCCAGCACGGACGTCGTCGCGGAGGCGCTGAGGTTGAGCGCCTTCGCGAGCGCGCCGGGTGTCATGGGGGAGCGGGCCGTCATGATCAGGTTCAGGGCCGTCATGTCGGTGGTGTGCAGCTCGTGCGCCGCGCTGAAGATCTCCAGGAACCGGTTCGACTCCATGACCAACGCGCGCACGAGCATGCTCAGGTCGTAGTCACTTGCCTCGCTCACCGTCTCAGCATACTGTTTCGACCATCGAAACGTTCGACGATCGAAGGAATGTCTGATGCGAGTCCTCGCCGGGGTCCTGCTCGTGGTCTGGCTGGCGCTGGGTGGCTTCACCGGGCCGTACGCGGGCAAGCTGTCGGAGGTGGCGGAGAACGACAGCAGCGCGTTCCTGCCGAACTCCGCCGAGTCCACGCAGGTCGCGGAGCTGCAGAAGAAGTTCCAGCGCACCAACGCGATCCCGGCGATCGTCGTGGTCGAACGGTCCGGCGGACTGACCGACGAGGACAGGAAGTTCCTCGCCGACCGAGGCAAGGGCTTCCAGGCGTCGCCGGTGATCCCCGCGCCCAACGACAAGGACGCCGCCCAGATCGTGGTGCTGCTCGACCCCTCGAAGGAGGTCCGCGACTCGGTGGTGCAGCTGCGCGACGGCGCGCGTGGCGCTCCGGCAGGGCTGACGGTGCTGGTCACCGGGCCTGCCGCGCAGGTCGCCGACCTCGTCGAGGCGTTCGGCGGGATCGACGGGTTGCTGCTGATCGTCGCGGGCGCGGTGGTCGCGTTGATCCTGCTCGTGGTCTACCGCAGTCCGCTGCTGCCGGTCGTCGTGCTCGTGTCGGCGGTGTTCGCGCTCGGACTCGCCAGCTTCGTCGTGTACTTGCTCGCCAAGAACGACGTGCTGGCGCTCAACGGCCAAAGCCAGGGCATTCTCTCGATCCTCGTGTTCGGCGCGGCGACGGACTACGCGTTGTTGCTCGTGTCGAGGTTCCGCGAGGAACTGCGTGACACCGAGGACAAGTACACGGCGATCCGCACGGCCTGGCGCGGCACCATTGAGCCCATCGCGGCATCGGCCGGCACGGTCATCCTCGGCGTGCTGTGCCTGCTGTTCAGCGACCTCGACTCCAACAAGGGGCTCGGGCCCGTCGCGGCCATCGGCATCGGCGCGGCGTTGCTGACCACGATGACGTTCCTGCCCGCGACGCTCGCGCTGATCGGGCGCGGCGCGTTCTGGCCGTTCTCGCCGAAGCTCGGCTCACCGCACCCGGAGACGACCGGGCTCTGGGGACGCGTGGCCGGGCTGGTGCGCCGCAGGCCGCGGGCGATCTGGATCGTCACGGCGCTGGTGCTGCTCGCGGGCGCCGCGTTCCTGCCGCAGCTCAAGGCGTCCGGCACCGCCCAGTCCGACGTGTTCCTGACCGAGGTCGAGTCCGTTGCGGGACAGGAGGTCCTGTCGAGGCACTTCCCCGGCGGCACCGGCTCGCCGACCGTGATCATCGCGCCCGAGGGCAGGACCGCCGAGGTGCTGGCGAAGTCCAAGGTGGACGGCGTGGCCGACGTCAGGCCCAGCGGCACGGCGGACGGCCTGGTCCGGATCGAGGCCACGCTGAAGGACGCGCCGGACTCCGATGCGGCGGTCGCGACGGTCGAGCGCATTCGTGCGGCGGTGCACGGGATCGACGACACCAAGGTCGGCGGGCAGACGGCGACGTTGCTCGACACCAGGACGACGTCCGAGCACGACCGGTTGCTGATCATCCCGATCGTGCTGGTCGTGATCTTCCTGGTGCTGGCGCTGCTGCTGCGGTCGTTGCTCGCGCCGTTGCTGCTGATCGCGACGGTCGTGTTGTCGTTCGCGGCCACGATGGGCGTCTCGGCGCTGGTGTTCAACCACGTCTTCGACTTCCCCGGCTCGGACCCGGTGGTGCCGCTGTTCGGGTTCGTGTTCCTGGTGGCACTGGGTATCGACTACAACATCTTCCTGATGACCAGGGTCCGCGAGGAGACTCAGCGACTCGGCACGGTCGAGGGGACCCTGCGCGGTCTCAGTCTGACCGGTGGTGTGATCACGTCGGCCGGTGTGGTGCTGGCGGCGACGTTCGCCGCGCTCGCCGTGCTGCCGATCCTGTTCCTCACGCAGATCGCGTTCATCGTGGCGTTCGGTGTCCTGCTCGACACGTTGCTGGTGCGGTCGTTGCTCGTCCCGGCGCTGTCGGTGGACATCGGCGGGCGAATCTGGTGGCCGTCGAAGCTGCGGTGAGCCAGGATCGCGGGCATGACCTTCACGGCACGTCAGCTCAACCGCGCCACGCTCGACCGGCAGATGCTGCTGCGGCGTGAACCGGTCGACGTCGTGACCGCCGTGGACAGGATCGTGGCGATCCAGGCGCAGGAGCCGGCGTCACCGTACATCGCGCTGTGGAACCGGATCGAGGGCTTCGACCCCGCGGACCTGGACGAGGCGTTCACGAGCGGGGTGGTCCGCAAGGCGTCGCTGATGCGGCTCACCCTGCACGCCGTCACGGCGGCCGACCGGGAGGTGTTCCACCACGCGATGCTGCCCGCGTTGCGCGCCTCCCGGCTGTACGACAAGCGGTTCAAGGGCATGGACATCACGGTCGAGCAAGCCGACGCGCTGCTGGAGCACCTGCTGGAGTTCGCGCGGACACCCCGCCAGAAGGCGGAGGTCGAGGAACTGCTGCACTCGCACGTCGGCGACGTCGGGCAGCCCGGTGTGTGGTGGGCGCTGCGCACCTACGCCGGGCTCGTGCACGCGCCGACGGGCGGGCCGTGGTCGTTCGGGCTGCGACCGGCCTACCAGTCCGTTGCGACCGAGCCGCGGGAACGGTTGGAGTGCCTGGCCGAACTGCTGCGCCGCTACCTGACGGGGTTCGGGCCCGCGACCGTGCTCGACCTGAACCAGTTCACCATGCTGCCGCGCGGTGCGATCAGGGAGGCGCTGGAGCTGGTCGACGTGGTGCAGACCGGCGAGCACTACGACGTTCCAAATCGGACAATCCCGGACGAAGACACCCCGGCGCCGCCACGGCTGATGGCCATGTGGGACAGCACGTTGCTCGCCTACGCGGACCGCAGCCGGATCATCCCCGAGCAGTACCGCAAAGTAGTCATCCGCAACAACGGCGACACCCTGCCGACGCTGCTCGTCGACGGTCACGTGGCCGGGGTCTGGCGCCCGGCCGAGGACGGAAGCGTTGAGGCAACCGCTTTCCACGCGTTGGGCGACGACGACTGGGCCGGTCTGGCGCAGGAGGCGGCCGAGCTCCGCAAGCTCCTCGGCGACCGCGAACCGCAGGTCTACAAGCGTTACGCACGGTGGTGGAGCGGCCTTCCGGCCTACGACGTTCGTATTCTGTGAAAACGTCAAGATCCACAAAGGACCCATGCGTGAGTCACTATTCCTCCACCCTGCATGGAGGAAAGTTCAATGTTCCAAACGAAAAAGCGCGCCCACTCGGCCCTCGCGGCCGGTCTGCTCGCAGCGGGCGCGATCACCCTGCTCGGCGGCTCTCCGGCCGCGACCGCGTCCGGTGACTCGGTCATGTGCGCGGACGAGCACGCCACGGCCCGTGCGCTGCCCGGCAGCCACGGCCAGGAGCGCAACGAGGTCAGCGACGCCGAGGCGGCTCGGATGAACGCCGACCTGCGCAAGAAGATCGCGGAGAAGGCGCTCAACCGCACCGATCTCTCCGCGGCGGCGGTGGGCGGCACGATCCCGGTCGTGTTCCACGTCGTCACCGGCACGGGCGGGGTCGGAGCGGTTTCCGACGCCACCATCGCCAAGCAGATCGAGGTCCTGAACCAGGGTTTCGCCGGTTCCGAGCTTCCGGGAACGGCCGCCAACACCGGGTTCAAGTTCGTCCTGCAGGAGACCAAGCGCTGGTCGAACAACACCTGGTTCACCGGCGTGGACACCGCGTCGACGGAACGGGCGATGAAGACGGCCACGCGCGTGGGCACGGCCTCGACGCTCAACGTGTGGTCGACCGACACCAGCAACCTCGGGTTCGCGACGTTCCCGAACTGGTACGCCGGTGACCCGAAGATGGACGGCGTGGTCATCAAGTACACGAGCGTTCCGGGCGGTTCGGCGACGAACTTCAACCTGGGCAAGACGCTCACGCACGAGACCGGTCACTGGATGGGCCTCTGGCACACCTTCCAGGGCGGCTGCACCGCGACCAACGACGAGGTCGCCGACACCCCGGCGCAGAAGAGCTCCACCTCGGGGTGCCCGGAAGGCCGCGACTCCTGCCGTCTGGCGGGGCTCGACCCGATCCACAACTACATGGACTACTCGTACGACTCCTGCTACAACCAGTTCACCAACGGCCAGAACAGCCGCATGCAGAGCGCCTGGACGGCGTACCGCAGCGGCAAGTGATCTGACGTGACGACGGGGCACCGCTTTCGGGCGGTGCCCTTTCGCGTTCTCAGATCCGGGCGGCGACCGCACGCGCGCGGTCGAGTTCACGTTGGTAGCGGCCAGGATTGGCGGCGACGAGCGTTTCGTGCAGGGCGATGGACTCCGTGATGGCGGCCTCGGCCTCGGCGCGTTCGGAGCGCAGAAGGCGGATCAGGGCGTGGTCGGTGAGCGCGTCGGCCAGCAGGCCGCCGTACTCGTGAGCGTCGTCCGCGCTCCACTCCCGGTACTCGGCGACCGACCGCAGTGACGCCTCCAGTGCCACGTCGTGGTTGCCCGCGTGTGCGGAAGCCAGGGCGAAGGTGTTGCGCGCCATGGCTTTGCCGTCCGCCGCATGGTAGAGCTCCAGACCTTTCGCCGCAGCCTCACCGGCTTCGGTGAAGGAACTGAGGGCGATCAGGGCGCTGGCCCGGTTCGTCCACGCCCGTGCCAGCTCCGCCTGCCCGTCGGCGCCGTCCACGCGCTCGGTGATGAGAGCGATGGACTCGTCGTTGGCGTCGAGTGCCTCGTCGAACCTGCCCACGTCGTCCAGCCGGCTGCCGAGGCTCGTGAGCGCGATCGCCAGCTTCAGCCACAGTTTCCCCGTCGGCGCAGGGGCTTTCGCGGCGTACTTCCGGTACCACTCGACCGATTCCTGGGCCGCCGTGAGCGCCTCCTCGTCGAGTCCGAGGGCGTGCAGCCGGTTGCCGTGGTTGTTGAGCACGCCGCCGAGGTGGCCGAGGAACTCGAGCTCACCCCGCCGCTCCGCGCGGGTCCTGATCGCGGCGACGCCTTCGGTGTGGCACCTCAGGGCCTCGTCGAGGTTGCCCAGACGCAGGTGAAGAGCGCAGAGCTCGTCGAGCACGGTGTAGAGACTCGCGGCGTCGTCCCAGGCGCGTTCACGCCAGAAGGCCGCGGCTTCCTCCAGCGGGGCGACGGCCTGCTCGTACGACCTGATCCTCATGAGGCGGTGCGCGTACTCCACATGGGCGTGTGCGAGCTGGTAGACCGCCGAGCGGTCCTTCTTGGACGGTGGCCACTCGCGCCGTTCCGCCACCGACTCGCGGGCGATGCGCGCCGCCTCCTCGTGCCGGCCGAGCTTGCCGAGGACGTTGGTCACCCAGTACTTGGCCGTGTGCGCGACCTCGTGCTTGCCGCGCTGCTTCGCGAACTCGTACTCCTCGTGGGCGGCCCGCATCGCCTCCTCGTGGAGCTCCTGCCGCACGAGGTTCCCGCGGATCGCCGTCAGCGCCCGCAGCGTCTGCTCCGGGCGGCCCCGTTGCAGTTCGAGGATCTCCTGGTGCACCCGCAGGGCCAGGTCGTCCCAGCCGCAGTCCTCGAACGTCTCGGCCAGGTAGCCCAGAGCCGTAGGCAAGGAGTCTGGCTGCGGCCACGTCTCACGCGGAGTGCCGCGCAGCTCCTCGACGATCGGGAACTGGATCCGCATGATCCGGTACGGGTCCGGGTAGCAGTCGCGGGCTGTCCGGTGCCACGTATCCTCGCGGCGCACTGGCTCGGTCACGTGCGAGTGGATATCACGCGGTGCGCACCTCGGGGACGGTGTTGACCACACCGTTGCCGACTACCAGTGGCAGGCGGTGTCCGGTTCGCAGCACGGCGCCAGGAACCGGCAGCTCGGGCAGATCCACTTGGAGCCGTTGCCGTAGGGCCGCAGGTCGTCGGACTCGCACTGCGGGCACTGGGGCAGTTGGACGGTCTTCTTCGCCGGCTCGGTCACGCCCGACACCGTACTTCAGTTGTGGTCGATCACCAGGTCGGCACGACGGGCCGGATCGCACCGAGCGAAGTACAGCCGCTGTCCCTCGACGTACCGGCGGTTGCGCGGGTCGTCCGGGTCGGGCGGGCTGCCGTCGCGCAACGCCATGCGCCCCACCGACACCGCGAAGTCGACGGACAGGAACACCGAGAAGTCCCAGTGGTCCACGAGTTCGTCGCGGTGCAGGAAGATCCCGTCCACCAGCAGGAGCGCGGACGGTGGCGCGACCTCGGCCTCGGCGTCCACGTACTCGTCGGTCTCCAGGTCGTGGCTCGCGCGCCGGAACGGTCGCCCGGCCGCGAACGGTCTGAGCAGGTGGTCGGTGAACCGCTCGTAGTCGAAGCTGTCCAGGAAGAACCCCTCCGGCGACGTCCGGCCCCGCTGCCAGCGCCGGGCCCGCGGGTGGTGGAAGTCGTCCACCGACGCGCGCACCACGGCACGGCCCTGCGCCCGCAACACCGCGGCGAGTTCGTCGCAGTACGTCGTCTTGCCCGCGCCGTCCACTCCGTCGACCGCGACCAGTCCCTGGGCGGGGAGCAGCGCGGCGACCTCGTTCAGCACCGTCATCGATCGACGATCTCACACACCGTCACCCGCGCTGGCCCCATCGGATGAGACCCACGTCTCCCCGGCCTCAAGAACGCGTAAACGCCGGGCCTGACGCCGTAAGGACGTTGTCAGGCATCGCCTGGTCAGGGGTTTCCTGATGCACGCTTCCGAGCGTCAACAAGAAGCCTTGTCGTTGAAGGGAGCGGCGTATGGCCGACCTGGCCTACGCGTTGCTGCTGATCGGGTGTTTCGTCGTGCTGGGCCTGACGGTGCGCGGACTGGAGAAGTTGTGAGCGGCACGGGTGTCGTCGCGAACGCCGTCGCGGGCGTGATCGCGCTGCTGCTGATCGTCTACCTGTTCGTCGCGCTCGTCAGGCCGGAGAAGTTCTGATGTCACCTCTCGTGGCCGGCCTGGTTCAGGTCGGCGTTCTCGTCGCGGCCCTCGCGGTCGCGTACCGCCCTCTCGGCGACTACATGGCCCGGGTCTTCACGGCCAGGAGCCACTCGAAGCTGGAACGCGCGATCTACCGGTTCGCGCGGATCGACCCGGACGCCGAGCAGAAGTGGAGCACCTACGCGTTCGGCGTGCTGGGCTTCTCGTTCGCCGGAATCGTGTTCCTGTACGTGATCCAGCGCGTGCAGTCGTTGCTGCCCTTCGACTTCGGCCGCGGTGACGTCGGGCCCGGCATGGCGTTCAACACCGCCGTCAGCTTCGTCACCAACACGAACTGGCAGTCGTACGTGCCGGAAACCGTGATGGGCCACACCGTCCAGATGCTCGGGCTGACCGTGCAGAACTTCGTGTCGGCGGCGGTGGGACTGGCGGTGGCGATCGCGCTGGTCCGCGGGTTCGTCCGCTACCAGACCGACAGGCTCGGCAACTTCTGGGTCGACCTCACCCGCGGCACCGTCCGGATCCTGCTGCCGATCGCGTTCGTCGCGGCCCTCGTGCTGATCGTCATGGGCGTCACGATGTCGCTCAAGTCCGGTGTGGACGTCGACGGCCAGGTCGTCGCGAACGCCCCGGTCGCCAGCCAGGAGGCCATCAAGGAGCTCGGCACCAACGGCGGCGGTGTGCTGAACGCGAACTCGGCGCACCCGTTCGAGAACCCCAACGAGTGGTCGAACCTGTTCGAGATCTTCCTGCTGCTGGTGGTCCCGGTCGCGCTGACCCGCACGTTCGGGCAGCTCGTGGGCGAGCGGAAGCAGGGTTACGTCCTCCTCGGTGTCATGGGAACGATCTGGGCCGCGATGCTGGCGGTGATCTGGGGTGCCGAAGCCGCGGGCCTGAGGCCGTTGGAGGGCAAGGAGCTGCGGTTCGGCATCGCGGGCAGCGCGCTCTTCGCGAACTCCACCACCGGCACGTCGACGGGGGCGGTGAACTCCTGGCACGACAGCTACACCGGGCTCGGCGGCGGCGGAACGTTGCTGAACATGCTGTTCGGCGAGATGACGCCCGGCGGTGTCGGCACGGGCCTCTACAGCATCCTGGTGATGGCGATCATCGCGATGTTCCTGGCGGGCCTGATGGTCGGCCGCACGCCCGAGTACCTGGGCAAGAAGCTGGGGCGCAAGGAGGTGACGGCCGCCGCGGTGTCGATCCTCGCGATGCCGGCGGTGTTGCTGATCGGCGCGGGCATCGCGGCGATCCTGCCGAGCACACCGGGTGCGTTGAACAATCCTGGGGCGCACGGTCTGTCGGAGATCCTCTACGCGTACGCGTCGGCGTCGAACAACAACGGCAGCGCGTTCGGCGGCATCACGGTGACCAGCGACTGGTTCCAGTCGTCACTGGGGCTGTGCATGCTGTTCGGCCGGTTCGTCCCGATCATCGCGGTGCTCGCGCTGGCGGGTTCCCTCGCGGCGCAGAAGAAGGTGCCGGTGACGGCGGGCACGCTGCCCACGACCGGGCCGCTGTTCGCCACCCTGCTGGGCGGCAGCATCGTGCTGGTCGCCGCGCTGACCTTCGTTCCCGCTCTCGCTCTCGGTCCCATCGCGGAGGCACTGCTGTGACCACCAAACCCGGCATCGCCGCCGCCGTTCCGGACGCGGTGCGGAAGCTCCACCCGCGCCACCAGCTCCGCAGCCCGGTCATGTTCGTCGTCTGGGTCGGCTCGGTGCTGGTCACCGTGTTCGCGGCGACAGACCCGAGCGTGTTCACCGTCGCCGTGGCGCTGTGGCTGTGGTTCACCGTGCTCTTCGCGAACCTCGCGGAGGCCGTCGCGGAAGGACGCGGCAAGGCGCAGGCGGACTCGTTGCGCAGGACCAAGAAGGACGCCGTCGCGAGGATGATCAACGGTGACGTCGTCGCGGGCACCGAGCTGAAGGTCGGCGACCTGGTCGTGGTGGAGGCGGGGGAGGTGATCCCCGGTGACGGTGACGTCGTCGAGGGCATCGCGACCGTCGACGAGTCCGCGATCACCGGCGAGTCCGCACCCGTGATCCGCGAGTCCGGAGGTGACCGGTGCGCGGTCACCGGCGGCACGACCGTGCTGTCCGACCGGATCGTCGTGCGGATCACGACCAAGCCGGGTGAGTCCTTCGTGGACCGGATGATCGCGTTGGTCGAAGGCGCGGAACGGCAGAAGACGCCGAACGAGATCGCGCTGACGATCCTGCTGTCCACGTTGACGATCATCTTCGTGCTCGCGGTCGTGGCGTTGCAGCCGTTCGCGATCTACTCCGGCGGCGAGCAGTCGGTCGTCGTGCTGACCGCGCTGCTGGTCTGCCTGATCCCGACCACGATCGGCGCGCTGCTGTCCGCCATCGGCATCGCGGGCATGGACAGGCTGGTGCAGCGCAACGTGCTCGCGACCTCCGGCAAGGCCGTCGAGGCCGCCGGCGACATCGACACGTTGCTGCTCGACAAGACCGGCACGATCACGTGGGGAAACCGGCGCGCGACCGAGTTCATCCCGCTCGGCCCGGCGTCCCACGAGACGCTGGTGGCGGCCGCGCGGCTCGCGAGCCTGGCGGACGACACCCCGGAAGGCCGCAGCATTTTGGAGCTCGCGGGCGGGCAACCCGCGTCCGACCACGAGAAGACCGGCGAGTTCGTGCCGTTCACCGCGCAGACCCGCATGTCCGGCATCGACCTCGACGGCCGCGTCATCCGCAAGGGCGCGGCGTCCGCGTTCCAGCTCAGCGACACGGCCCGCGAGGTCGTGGACGACATCAGCGCGCAGGGCGGCACACCGCTCGTCGTCGCGGAGAACGGCACGGTCCTCGGCGTCATCCGGCTGTCGGACGTCGTGAAGCCCGGCATGAAGGAACGGTTCGCCGAGCTGCGCGCGATGGGCATCCGCACGGTCATGGTCACCGGCGACAACCCGTTGACCGCCAAGGCCATCGCGGAGGAGGCAGGCGTCGACGACTTCCTCGCCGAGGCCAGGCCCGAGGACAAGATGGCCCTGATCCGCCAGGAACAGGAAGGCGGCCGGCTGGTCGCCATGACCGGCGACGGCACGAACGACGCGCCCGCACTGGCCCAGGCGGACGTCGGCGTCGCGATGAACACCGGCACGTCGGCCGCGAAGGAGGCCGGCAACATGGTCGACCTCGACTCGGACCCGACCAAGCTCATCGAGATCGTGGAGATCGGCAAGCAGCTGCTGATCACCCGCGGTGCGCTCACGACGTTCTCCGTGGCGAACGACCTCGCGAAGTACTTCGCGATCCTGCCCGCGATGTTCGCGGCGATCTACCCGGCGCTCGACAAGCTGAACATCATGCACCTCGCGACACCGCGGTCCGCGATCCTGTCGGCGGTGATCTTCAACGCGGTGATCATCGTGGCGCTGATCCCGCTGGCTCTGAAGGGCGTTCGCTACCGGCCGTCCAGCGCCTCGGCGTTGCTGCGGCGCAACCTGCTGATCTACGGCCTCGGCGGCGTCGTGACGCCGTTCGCCGGGATCTGGCTGATCGATCTGCTCGTCCGACTCATCCCGGGGATCGGCTGACATGGACAACTTTCTGAAGCAGTCGTGGGCGGGTCTGCGGATCCTGCTCGCGCTCACCGTGCTCCTCGGCGTGCTCTACCCGCTGACGGTGTGGGGCGTGTCCCGCCTGCCGGGCCTGCGCGCCAACGCCGAGGCGCAGGACACGACGCTGGTGGCCGTCGTCCGCGAGGGCGACCAGTACTTCCAGCCACGTCCGTCCGCGGCGACGCTGCCCGCGTCCGGCGGCTCGAACAAGAGCGAGCTGAACCTCGACTACGACAAGGTCGTCGCCGAGCGCCGCACCGCCGTGGCACAACGCGAGGGCGTGCCGGAGATCGACGTGCCGCAGGACGCGGTGACCGCGTCGGCGTCCGGTCTGGACCCGGACATCAGCCCGGACTACGCGGCGTTGCAGGTGCCCCGCGTGGCCCGCGCGTCCGGGCTCACCACGGAGAAGGTGCGCGAACTGGTCGCTGCCAACACCTCGGTCACGTTCACGACCACCGTCAACGTGACCGCGCTGAACCGTGCCATCGATAGCGCAATTCGATGACGTCCGTGCTGGTGGTCGACGACGAACCGCAGATCGTGCGCGCGTTGAGGATCAACCTCAGCGCACGGGGCTACGACGTGATGACGGCCTACGACGGCAAATCCGCACTCGGCGTCGCGGTCGAAGGCAAACCGGACGTGGTCGTGCTGGACCTCGGCCTGCCTGACATCGACGGCGTGGAGGTGATCGCGGGCCTGCGCGGCTGGTCGACGATCCCGATCATCGTGTTGTCCGCGCGCACCGACTCCTCGGCCAAGGTCGAGGCCCTGGACGCGGGCGCCGACGACTACGTCACCAAGCCGTTCGGGATGGACGAGCTCCTGGCCAGGCTGCGCGCGGCCGTGCGGCGGGGGGTGGCGCGGGAGGCAGGGGATCCCGTGGTCGAGACGTCGTCGTTCGTCGTGGACCTGGCGGCGAAGAAGGTGCGGCGGGATGGCCGCGAAGTTCACCTGACGCCCACCGAGTGGGGGCTGGTGGAGGTTCTCGCGCGCAATCCGGGGCGTCTCGTGTCGCAGAAGCAGCTGCTGCAGGAGGTGTGGGGGCCGATGCACGTCAACGAGTCGCAGTACCTGCGGGTGTACTTCGCGCAGCTGCGGCGGAAGCTGGAGGACGACGCCGCCCATCCGCGTCACCTCATCACCGAGCCCGGCATGGGATACCGGCTGGAGCTCTGAGTGACGTGGGTAACGGCGCCAGTCAGAATTGCGTCAAGGTGAGGGGTGCCCGTGTCAGGGTCTCGTCCGGGACCTGGGCACGGGCGTCCGTCAGGCGTGTGCTGGACGCATGACGCTCGCGGAGTTGTTGCCCAGCACCGGATGTGCCACCGAGCCGGTGCTGGAAGAGGGTCTCTGGCCGGACGGAACTCACCTCTCCGGTTCGGACCTCGTCATCGGTGGAGTCGGCGCCACGCGGCTCGCGGCCCAGTTCGGCACGCCGTGCCAGGTGCTGGACGAGACGACGGTCCGCCACCGCGCCAGGGCTTTCCGGCGTGCGCTGCCGGAGGCCGAGGTGGTGTTCGCCGGCAAGTCGTTGCCCTGCCCGGAGGTCTACCGGTGGATGGCCTCCGAGGGCCTGTCGCTCGACGTGTCCTCCGCCGGTGAGCTGGCCCTGGCGCGGGCGGCGGGCTTTCCGGCGCGGCGAATCGTCATGCACGGCAACGTGAAGACCGGTGAGGACCTCAAAGCCGCGCTGCAGCACGGGGTTTCGCGGATCGTCGTCGACTCGTTCGACGAGATCGCCCAGCTCGGTGCCCTGTCCCGGCACGGTCAGGAGGTCGTGATCCGCGTGACGCCCGGCGTGGACGCGCGCACCCACGCGGCCGTCACGACGGGGGTCGAGGACCAGAAGTTCGGTTTCTCACTGGCTTCCGGCGCCGCACTGGAGGCGATCCTGCGGGTCGTAGAGCAGCCGTCGCTCAGGCTCGTCGGGCTGCACTGCCACATCGGCTCCCAGGTCCGGCACGTCGCGTCCTACGAGGAAACCGTGCGGCGCATGGTCGGTCTGATCGCGTCGTGCGGGGTGCGCGTCGAGCAACTCGACCTCGGTGGCGGCTTCTGCGCGCCGTACCTGCCCGGCGAGTCGTCGTTCGACCTCTTCGGCTTCACGCAACGGGTGCGGGGAACGCTGAACTACGAGTGCGCGCTGCACCGCGTGCCGGTACCGAAGCTGCTGATCGAGCCGGGCCGGTCGATCGTCGCGAACGCCGGCGTCACGCTGTACCGGGTCTGCGCGGTCAAGCACGGTGCTCGGACCTTCGTGGCGGTCGACGGCGGCATGAGCGACAACCCGCGGCCCGCGTTGTACGGGGCGAAGTACGCGGTGCGACTGGTCGGTCGCGGTGGCGCGCGAAAGCCCGTGACCATGGTCGGGCGGCACTGCGAGGCCGGTGACGTGCTGGCCGAGGACGTGCCGCTGCCCGCCGACGTGCACGCGGGCGACCTGCTCGCGGTGCCGGTGACGGGTGCGTACCACCACGCGCTGGCGTCGAACTACAACCAGGTCTGCCGACCGCCGGTCGTCGCGGTGCGCGACGGCGTGGCGCGGCCGATCGTGCGGCGGGAGACGGAGGAGGACCTGTTGCGCCGGTACGTTTGATCGTTCCGCCCCACGATCGAACATCTGTTCCCTAGAGTGGCGCGATGCACTCGTACGCCTACGTCGCCGACTCCCGGCTGGACGAGACGCGTCGCGCCCTGGGCCTGCAGACCTCCGGCGGCCGCGCGCCGAACCCGCGCTTCTTCACCGGGTTCCTCGCCGACTCGCAGCAGGCCGCCACGGCGTTGCTCGCCATCGCGAAGATCGCGGGCACCCGCTACTTCCAGCCCACCACCGAACGCCTGCGCGACCCGGTCGTCACCTGCAACGGCGACCGGTTGCGGTTCGAGTCGTTCTCGGGCTGCTGCGGGGTGTACGCGCGGCTCGACGTGCTCAGCGGCGCGCTCGACGGCGAGGTGCACGACCGCGGCACCACGAACGTCGACGTCAACGAGCCGCTGCGCCGGGCCCTCGCGCGCGTGACCAAAGGCGATCCGCTGCACCTGACCGTCGGGCCCGACCAGGTCGAGGTCGGCACGCTCGACGGCGCGGTCGTCGAGAAGAAGGTCCCGCTGCCGCCCCGCTGGCTGCGCGGCTTCGCCGAAACCCAGGTGCTCACCTCGCGCTTCGACCTGAAGGCCGAGCTGAGTCCTGCCGACGCCACCCGGTTCCTGCGCACGCTCCCCAAAGGCCGAGCCGCGGTGTGGGCGGTGCCGTCCGGGAAGTCGTTGCGGCTCAGCGGAACCGCGTCCGCCAACGCCGTGTGCCTGGCCGGGCCGAACCGCCTCGAAACGCTCATCCCGTTGCTGCGCTTCGCGAAGGCGGTGAGGTTGTACGGCCCGCCCGCCGACGGCAAACCGGTCGCGAGCGGCTGGGAGGTCGACCTCGGCGCGCAACGGCTGACGCTCGTGCTCTCCCCGGAGGTCAACCGGGGCCTGTCCGGTGAGGGCGCGGTCCTCGACGGCCTGGCCGCCGGGGACGCCGACACCGACGCCGAACTGATCGGCGCACTGCTCGACTTCGAACCCCGCGTGGACATCGCGGACCTCGCCGAACGTTCGGGGCTCACCGCCGGCCGGGTCAAGGACGCGTTGGCGCAGCTCGGCACGGCCGGACGCGTGGGCTACGACCTCGCGGAAGCGTCGTACTTCCACCGCGAGCTGCCGTACGAAGGCGCGGACGTGCAGGCGATGAACCCCAGGCTGCGCAACGCGAAGGCGCTCGTCGAGCAGAACGCGGTCAGCTGGGACGGTGACACCGCGGTGATCGGCGACTACCGGGTGAACGGTGACGCCTGCACGTGTCAGTGGTGGGCGGAGTACCGGGGCGGACGCGGCAAGTGCAAGCACGTGCTGGCGGCGGACATGGTCAGGAGCAAGGCATGACGTTCGACGAGATCCGTGCGCTGATCGAGGCCGATGAGCCGGTCCCTCTCGGGGCGGCGCTCACGAACGTCAGCGACCGCAAGGAGCTCGCGGCGCAGCTCGTCGCGTACGAGAAGCAGCACCGGGCGGGTGAACGGAGCTGGCACCACCGGGAGACGCTCGCCATCGCGGGCGCCGGGTTGCTCCAGACCCCGTCGGCGCTCGCGCCGTGGCTGATCAGGTACCAGATCTGGCACCACCAGAGGTCCCCGCACGACGGGATCGGCGTGGTGATCGGTCTGCTCCGCGACCGCGACGAGAAGTGGCTGCCCGACCTGGCGGCCAGGCTCGCGGCCAAGATGCCGACGCGCAACACCACGCGGCACGACCTGCTGAGGATCGTCCTGGCGTTCTGCGGCGAGAACCCGCCGGACAACGACGGGTTCCTGCTGCACTTCATGGGCCGCGGCGGCCACGTGGACTTCCCGGCGGGCTACGAGGTGTTGTTCCCGCGCATGCTCGAGGTGGTCGGCGCCGGAGCGATCATCGCGAACACCCGGCAGTGGGGAACGTTGCTGCGCGACAGGGCGGACCGGCAGGTCCTCCTCGACGGCTGCCTCGCCCGGCTCCAGCAGGGCGGCAGTGCCAAGGAGATGGAGGGTTTCCTGGCCCTGCACGAGGTTCTGGAGGTCACGCAGGACGAGAGGGCGGAGCACGCGCGGGACTACGTCGCGATGCTGCCGGACTCTCGCTCGACCGTCGCCACGCTGGCCCAGGACCGGCTGAAGTCGCTCGACGAGGCAGGCAGGCTCGACTTCGACCTGCTGTGCGACGCGAGCCGGTGGGTGTTCGGGCGCTCTGAGAAGAAGCTCGTCCGCGCCCAGCTCACGTGGCTCGGCAAGCACGCGAAGACCAGTGCGGACGAGGTGGTGCTGGTCGTCGCCGAACTGTTCGCGCACGAGTCGGACGACCTGCGCGGCCAGGCGGTCAAACTGGTCGCGAAGCACCTGGCCAAGATCAGCGCGGACACTCGGGCCGACCTGCTGGCGTTGGCCGAGCAGCTGCCGGCGGACCTCGCGGCGCAGCTCGGTGGCGAGGCGCTCGTGGAGGAAGCCGTCGCGCTGGCCCCGTTCACGCCCCGTCCGTGGCCCGAACCGATCGCCACGCTCGACGAGCTGACCGGCGAGGTGCGGGCACTGTTCGGCCGCAACGCCGGGCACGTCGACGCGGTCACCGCGGAACGGATCATCGAGGCCGTGGTCCGGTTCGCCTGGCAGGACAGGGATGCGGTCGCGAAGGCGTTCGGGCCGATCTACGACAAGCACCCGTGGATCCAGAACCGCAACTCCTACTACTCCGAGCACTCGAAGAGCGACCCCTGGTCCGAGCTGATCGCGATCATCGCCGCCGTGGCCGAACCGGCGACGTGGTCGGGGTCCATCGCGTCGGTGCTGGAATCCACTCGCAAGTGGCTGACGCAGCTCAAGCGGACACAGCCGGGTTCGATCAGCGACCGGCTCGCCCTGCGGCTGCGCGAGATCAGGAACGGCCTGGTGCACTCGCCGCGCCCGGCCCTGGTCTCGCCCCCGACCGAGGCGTCCGGCCTGCTCGACGCCGACACGTTGCTGGAACGGCTGGCCAAGGCCGACGCGGAGGGCTGGGAACCGTGGCCGCGCGACCTCGAACAGGCCTACCAGCGCCTTCCTCGCGACGTCGCACCCGAGGCTTTCGCGTCGTTGCCCGGCAACACGGGACGGCTGCTCCGTCAGTGGCTCGCCGACCGGACCGATCCGGTCGTCGCGCTGGCCGAGAAGATCCGCACCACGGCCGACTACGGCTACTACCGGCCGGCGGTGACCGAAAAACGGTTGTTCGCCACCGTCACGCCGGGCCTGCCCGCTCCGGAGCAGCACTGGTACGGGTACGGCGACTGGGGCCCGTTGATCGAGTGGTGGCCGGCCGTCCTGCCGGCGCAACGCGACGCCGTGGCCGCACGCCTCGTGCCGCACTTCGCGAACCGGCTCTACTCGAAGGGAGGCAGCGACGGCCCGTTGCTGCCGATGCTCGCCGAAGCCGACGGCCCGCTCGGCATCGGCATGGACCTGGCACTCGCGTACGGACTCGGTGCCGAGGTCACGGTCAACCGCGCCCACGCCGTCGACGCCCTGCTGATCCTGGCCTCTCGCTCCCAGCTCGAAGGCAAGCCGCTGGGCGAGATGATCGGCCTGCTGGTGCACCGCGGCGAGCTCGCGCTGAACCGGGTCGTGCCAGGCCTGCGCGACGCCGCCAGGTCAGGTGCGCTGAAGGAGATCTGGGACGCCCTGGTGGCACTCCTGCCGAAACTGTGGACGCACAACCGGGTCGCGGACGTGATCGAGCTCGCCGTCGAACTGGCCCAGCAGCTCAAACCGGGCGGTGACGTCGACGGACTCGCGGAAGTCGCGGCGCGCAAGGGTTCCAGCAAGGCGGTGGTGCAGGCGAAGAGGCTGGTGGCCGCGCTCAGCTAGCGAACACGGGGTAGTGGTCGGAGAAGTCCGTGTAGGTGTACTTGCGCCCCCACGACCAGATCGACCACTCAGGACTCTTCACCCGCCGCGTCTCGTTGCGCAGCACCGGTCCTTGAATGCTGAGCACGTAGTCGAGGTGCTCGGACGCGTACTCCGGCCCGTACTGGTCGCGGCACACGCTGTTGTCCGCGCAGTCCCACGAGAACGGGTGCCCGCCGATCTCGGGCGTCGCCGCGCCCAGGTCGGCGACCATCCGCGGAAACTCGTCACTGGCCTTGACGACGTTCATGTCACCGGCCACGTAGACGGGTTCGGAAGCGGGAATGTTCCGCGCAGTCAGGAACGCCTTGATCTCGGCGCGCTGCTTGGCGCGGTACCCCGACGGCGCGCTGGTGCAGGAGGAGTCCTCGGCCTGCATGTGCGTGCCGATCACGTGCAACGGCCCGGACGGCGCCTCGATGCGCACGTAGGCGAAACCCTTGTTGGAGAACCAGTCCGCACCACACGCGTCCCGGTAGACGTGCTGAACCCGCGTGGTGATCGGCCACCGGCTCAGCACCGCGACCCCACCGTCCTCGGGAGTCGAGTCGCGGTAGGCGCCGCTCGTGACGTCCCACCCGGCAGTGCTGCGCCCGAGGACCGGCGTCTGGTGCGGGTAGGTGTCGCGGAGGTTGGCGAGCAGCCGGTCGGAGGCGGTGTTGTCGAATGCCTCCTGCAGCACGACCACGTCCTGGCCGTTCAGCACACCGGTGCTGTCGATCAGGTCGGCCCGCGCCACCTGCCCCCAGTTCGGGTAGAGGTTCCGCGACAACATGAAGACGTTGTAGGTGGCGATCTTCGGGGCGGCAGGGGCAGCCGGGGCGGCGACCGCCGGTGCGGCCGGGATCGTGAGCGCGACGGCGGCGGCGAGCGTGATCAGGCGCATGGGGCCCGATGGTGAAGGACGTGAGAATCCTTCACAACCGGGCAGGGGTGTCGTATCGATCAAGCGTTGATGAACCTCTTGGTGCGGTCCTGGGCGTTCAAGCGGAGCGGGTGGGTGTGCGGCAGCGGATGGTGGCCTGATGGGCTGTATGCACCGAAGAACCGCAAGCGTGCCGCCAACAAGGTCGCGTCCGGTCAAGGCGCCTTTTGCTGGTGCGGTCGTCTTGCGGTGGTGGTTGCGTGGGTCGTATGACGAGCCGGGTCATTTCATCGCCGCTTCGCGACGATTGCGATTGGGGCTTGACTTCGGGGCCCTTGCGAGGCGCTGTGTCGGGCGGAAAAGGTCGGATGCTTCGCACCCGCCCGATCCGAAAAGGCTAGCACCTCGCACCCAAAGTCAAGCCCCAATCGCAAGCGTGCGTGGTTGCGTCTGTTGGTCAGCTCGCCTCATTACCGGTTTCCTGCGTTCGCATTGCCCTGTCCGGCTCGGCTTCGCCATCGCTGGTTCACCCTATCGTGTGCGGCTTTACCCGTTATCTGGTCGTGATCTTGCGGTAGATTAGAACACGTGATCGAAAACCGCCTCCTCTCCACCGACGAGCTGCTCCGCAGTCTCGTCGACGAGGTGACGGAAATCCGGGTCCGCGAGAATGCCGCCTTGCAGATCGTCGCCGAATTGGATCGGCGCGGAGCCGCGAGCGAGCTGGGTTACCGGAATTTGCCGCAGGTGTTGCGGCACGTCGTCCGCTGGGATCTCCGCGTCGCCAACCGGTGGATCGACACTGCCGCTCTGCTGACGAATGAGATCACCCCGACCGGCAGCGAACTCGCTCCTAAGCTGCCGCTGACGGCGGAGGCGGTGGCCGAGGGCGCGTTGTCGATCGACCACGTCGCGGCAATCGCTGAAATCATGAAGACCGTGCCCGCCGAACACGAGACCACCGTGGTCGGCTACGCACGCGACTTCGAGCCCGTCACAGTCCGCAAGCTCGGCAACACGCTCGCCTACAGCCTCTTCCAGAACGACCCGGAGCCTCGTGACGCCGAGCCTGCGCCGCCGGGCAATCAGCACTTGATGCAGTGGAAGAACGGGCGGCTGGAGATCCGCGCCAAGCTGGACAAGGTCACCGGCGCCAAGTACGAGGCACTCCTGGATCCGCTGGCCAAGCCCCGCCCGGACACCGGGCAAGGCCCAGACGCGCGCAGCCGCTCCGAACGCGAAGGCGACGCACTCGCCGACCTGATCGACCTGATGCTGCGCGCCGACCAGCTGCCCGAACACGGCGGCGAACCGGTCACTCTCACTGTGACCATGCGGCACGAGGACCTCGCCGAGCGGGTCGGGCAGGGCATGCTCGACAACGGCGATCACATCCCGGCCGAGCAGGTGCGTCAGCTGGCGTGCAATGCGGGCATCATCCCGCTGCTGCTGGGCAGCCAGGGTCAGCCGATGGACATCGGCCGCAAGACCCGCACCTTCCCGGCAGGAATCCGTCGGACTCTGGTCGCGAGGGATCGGGGCTGCGCGTTCCCGGGCTGCGGCAGACCGCCCAGACACTGCGACGCCCACCACATCAAACACTGGGCCAACGGAGGCGACACCTCCGTCGACAACGCCGTGCTGCTCTGCCGCCACCACCACACACTCATCCACCAGAGCAAGTGGAACGTCAGGATGGTCAACGGCATCCCGACCTTCTACGCACCCGACTGGCTCGACCCCCAACAAAAGCCAAGACGCAACCCGATCAACATCGCCTGACCGCCGCAGGAAGGCACGGCGATGCTGCCTGGCCGCGACGAGGAAACGTATCCGATGGCGAATGGGCTACGGCTTCCTCCTCGTTGCGTGGCCCATTCTGTCGCGCGTCGACAATTCCGCGACGGCGATGGCGAAGTGGTCGCGACAGTGATAAACAGCAATGGCAGCGGCATCGCCGATGCGTCTCACTGACCGCAGTGGCAAGGCACAACCGGCCCTCCAGCTGAACCACTGTCGAAGGCGAAGTCGAGCGCCCCTGACAACCGCGATGGCGAAGCCGAGCCGGACAGGGCAATGCGTCATCGGGCAAGCGGTAATGAGGTGAGCCGAACAACCCAACGCAACCACGCACGACTGCGATTGGGGCTTGACTTTGGGAGCGAGGTGCTACCGTCCACGGATCGGGCGGGTGCGGAGCATCCGACCTTTTCCGCCCGACACAGCGCCTCGCAAGGGCCCCGAAGTCAAGCGCCAATTGCAATCGTCGCGAAGCGGCGATGACGCAACCAAAGCTCGTCATGGGCGCAGCCGCTGGAACGTGACCATCAGCGACACGACCGCGCCGATCAGTGCGCACGGCCCCCTCCCGGAAGGTTAGGTCGCCCGTTCGGCGGGGAATCCCGGATCATGCCGGACAGGAGTCTTCTCGCCGACCGCTACAGGTTGGGCGAGGTGCTGGGCACGGGTGGCGTGGCCGAGGTGCGCCGCGCCAGGGACACCGTGCTCGCGCGTGACGTCGCGATCAAGCTGTTCCGCAAGGGTCGTGATCTGGCGGACGCGCGCCGGTTCGACAACGAGATCCGCACGCTTGCGGGACTGTCGCATCCGGGGCTGGTGACGGTCTACGACGCGGACACCACCGGCGAGACGCCGTTCATGGTGCTGGAACTGGTCGAGGGGCGTACGTTGCGTGATCGCCTCGACCGCGGGCCTATGCGCGTCGAGGACGTGCGCCGGCTCGGGGCGGCACTGGCCGACGCATTGGCTCACGTGCACGATCAGGGCCTCGTCCACCGTGACGTCAAGCCCTCCAACATCCTGCTGGGCGAGGACGATGTGCCCCGTCTGGCCGACTTCGGCCTGGTGCGCCTCGTGGACGGCGCTCGGGTCACGCGGGCCGACCAGGTCGTCGGCACGGCGGCCTACCTGGCGCCGGAGCAGGTGCGTGGCGGCGAGATCACGCCGGCGGTCGACGTGTACGCGTTGGGGCTGGTGCTGCTGGAATGCCTTACCGGGCACCGGGAGTACGAGGGCGCCGAGATCGAGGCGGCCGTGGCCAGGTTGCACCGGCCGCCGGTCGTGCCGGACGACCTGCCGTTCGGTGTCGCCCGGCTGCTGACGTTGATGACGTCCCTGTCCGCTGCCCGCCGTCCCACCGCACGCGAGTGCGCCAAGGCGTTGCTCGCGGCGGACACGCGGACCTTTGTCGTGCCGCGGCGTTCACGGGGGCTGCTCGCCGCCGCGTCGGCCGCGGTGCTGATCGCGGCGGCCGGCACCGGCATCCTCGCGCAGAACCACGCCGCACCGGCGGAGTCGGCGCCACCGGCCACCACCGCGCCCGTGTCCACGCAGCCGAGCACCACCGTGCAGGCACCGGCACCGGTCGTCCAGCAACCGGTGGCCGAGACCACCGTGCAGCCGGCGCCCGTTCAGGTCCAGCAGAACGGCAAGAGCGGCAAGGGCAAGTCCGGCAAGGGCAAAGGCAAGGGTCCCTGACCGTCAGCGCACCGGCAGCGTGATCACGGACTGTCCGCAGTGGACGGTCTGGTCTGCTGCCAGCAGTGTCGTGGCGGTGGCCCGTGACTCACCGGTACCGGGGTTGCGCGCGTACCGCGGGAACGCGCCACTGGACACCTGGACCCGGATGCGGTGCCCGCACCGGAAGCGGTACGCCGTCGGCCACAGCCGCACGGTGGCGCACTGCTTCTCCTGTGCTCCGGTGAGGCTCACCAGCCCGTCGCACACGTTCCACGACCGGCCGTCGGAATCGACGTCGCACAGTCGCACGAACACGTCGGCGTGCGGCAGGCTGGACGAGAACCAGATCTCGGCGCTCACCTCACCGATGACCTCGACGTCCTTCTCCAGTAACGGCGTGGTGTAGGTGAGCACGTCCGGCCGCGCCTCCAGGGCGGTGTTGTCGACCCGGCCGCTGTCCCCGGCCAGGCGCACACCACCGACGGCGGGCGTGGGATCGGCGGGGTCGTAGCGGTAGGAGTCCACTGAGGACTCTGCGGGAACCTCAGCGCTGAGCACACCTCCGGAAGTGAGGTGGAAGCGCTGCGACGAGTATCCGGGCGGCGGCCACGACGGGAAGTCGCGCCACGCCTCCTCGCCCATGACGTACAGCCGGACCGGCTCGCGGTGCGGCGGCGCCATCCCGTTGGCGTGGGCGAGACCGAACTCCAGCGCCTCCTCGACGGGCGTGGCGGTGATGTCCGTGTGCGTCCACGGGCCGACGGTCAGCCGGGCGTTGCGGCCGTTGTCCTGCAACACGCGGTAGTCGCGCAGCTGACCGGGCAGGAAGATGTCGTACCAGCCGCCGATCGAGCTGACCGGCACGGTCACGCCGGGGACGCGGTGGCTGTGGTCGAGCCCGTCCCACCGCGCGGAACCGGCGTCGTGGGTGAGGATGTCCTGGATGTACGCGGAACGCTCGCCGAAGGCGGCGACGTCCGCCTGGACGAGCGGGAGCACCTGGAGCGCCTTGGCCGTCTTCTTGTCCTGGAAGGGCTTGCGCAGCATCGCGAGCGGGCGTTCCTGCGTGCCCACCAGCACGCCCCAGCCGAACGGCGTCTCCAGCGAGATGCCGTCGGGGCGCAGGAACTCCAGCGTCAACGCGGACTCGGTGACGATCGGGATCATCGCCTTGACCTGCGGTGGCAGCTGGTCGGCGACCGCCCACTGCACGTGCCCGAGGTAGCTCAGGCCGTACAGCACGATCGCGTCGCTCCACGGCTGGGCGACGAGCCAGTCGAGGGTCGCGAGGCCGTCGGCGCGTTCCTGGCGCATCGGGTCGAACGTGCCGCCGGAGCCGAACCCGCCGCGCACGCTCTGGATCAGCACCTGGTAACCGCGTTCGGCCAGCGGCCTCGCGAACACCGTGCCGAACCCGCGCCTGCCGTAGGGGGAGCGGATCAACGCGGTCGGCAGCCCGTCGCCACCGGAGTGCGGCATCCACCTGTCGGCCAGCAGTTCCACGCCGTCGGGCATCGGCACGCGCAGATCCCGCTGCACCACCACGTCACGGGTCAGGGGCGGGGAGAGCTTGAGCTTGCGTTCGATGAGATAGCTGATCATCGGAGCTCCATCATCAGTGAGATCACGCTCAGCAGCCGGTCGGTGAAGGCCTCGGGGTCGGGCGCGCCGTCGACCACCCAGGTCGTGACGAAGGAGCCCGCGCCACCGGTGATGAACGCGGCGAGGTCGTCGATCGCCTGCGGGGAGAGCTTGTCGCCGTAGCGGTGCGCGACGCCGTGCCGGTTGAGCGGCAGCATCAGCCTGATCAGGCCGCGGTCCAGGGCGAACGCGCAGGAGCCGGTCAGCAGCGCGCGGTAGAACACGCGGTTGTCCGAGAAGTGCCGGGCCAGGACGAGCGTTTCCGCACGCCCGTCCACGGGTTCGCGAAGATCCGCCAGCCGGGGCAGCAGCTCACGCCGCGCGAGGTCGAGGCCGGTCTCCAGCAGCAGCGTGTCGAGGTCGCCGAAGTGCTGGTAGACGACGCGGCGGCTGACGTCCGCGAGCTCGGCGATCTCCGAGACCGTGATCGCGGTCGTGCCGCGTGCGCTGACCAGGTCGAAGACGGCCTGCATCACCGCCGCGCGGGTGCGGCGCACCCGCGGATCGCGGGCGGGCTCGGCCTCGTGCAGATCCATGCCGCGGATCGTGTAACACCTGTTACTAAGTAGTCAAGTGTTACTTATCTGAGTTCGTGTCCCGAGATCACGGCGACCAGGGCGGGTTCCTGAGCAGAGCGGACCTCGACCAAGGCGCCGAGGGCGTGCAGGCAGGACGTGATCAGCGCCGGCTCGGGGTGCTCGACGTGCACCGACTCCAGCACGAGGCCGGGTGGCGCGGAGATCGCCGGCGACGGCGTGTCACCCCAGCTGATCAGGAACGGCACGACGCCGCCGGTGAGGGCGTTGCTGGTCAGCCGCCACCGCAGCACGTCACCCGAGGCCGTCCGCCGTTGTCCGCCGATCACGGCGCCGGGGTCGAAACCCGCGGTCGTGGCCGCGGTCCGCGCCTGGTCGATGTCGTCGCACGTGATCGCCCAGCCGACCAGGCCCGGCGTCGTCACACCGTCCACTCCGAACGGACGGGGCAGGTCCGGCTCCGGCTGGCGCGGGTCCGGCGCGATGATCTCCAGGTACGTTCGCGGACCGAGCGCGAGCAACCTGTTGTGCGTCCCCAGACCGAGGTGCTGGCCACCGCCCGCGGCGCGCACACCGAACCGTTGCTCGATCTCGTCGACCGCGGCGTCGAGATCCGGCGCGGCGTAGATCAGGTGATCGATCATCACGCACCCCGTCCCAGGTACTTCTTGATGCAGTGCACGACACCCAGACGGCTGGCGAACGCGTTGAAGTCGGCGAGCCGGACCACCGAGAACCCGAAACCGGTCCACAGCCGTTCCATCTCGTCGTCGATCACCGCGAGGTCGGCCTGCTCGCCGTGCCCGAACGTCGGCAGGTAGACAGACTTCCCGGCACTGGAACTGTTCTCCACCAGGCAGTTGTTCCAGGTGATGTGGTGCCACGACCGCACCTGGACCACGGTGTCCTGCTGCGCACCCGCCGCCGTGAACTGGGCGACGACCTCGCGCAGCTCGGCGCCGTCCGGGGTGGCCGCGAAGTCCCGCAGAGCGGCGAACGTGAGGCGCTGGGTGATCTGCGGCCGGTGCACGAGCGGGTTGCGCACGACGGCGAAGCCCAGCCGGTCGAACTCGGCCGCGATCTCGTCGTAGGCGGTCTGCAACGCGAACGGCGACTTCGTGCCCAGCGCGGCGTCGGCGAGCGCTGGACTGCCGACGAGCACGCGGAACCGGCCGTCGTCCGCCGGTCCGGCGAGCGTCACGAACATGTCGATGTGGAAGATCGGCTGGAGGTCCCCGGTGCCGCCACCGGGCAGGTCGAGGAAGAACTCCCCGTCCGAAACGGTCGCGTAGTACCTCTTCAGGCCCAACGGCCGTTTCGTGCCGACGAGCTGGAGCTCGCGCGTGCTGTCGACGTGCCGCCGGAACAGCTCCCGCACGAACTCGACCTCCGTGCGGCCCTCCGGCACGCTGATCGGGAGCTCGCCGCTGCGGATCAGTTCGAGCGTGTCGAGGAAGTAGTCGGTGCCCAGCAACCAGAAGTCGTCACCGATCAGGCAGTTCCCGCCCTGGAACACGAGCGGCGCCTGGCTCGCCCGCAGCGCGGTGAACTCCTCGGCGGTGTCCGCGATCAGCGAGTCTCCCGAGCGCGGGAACGACCACGGTTCCAGCAGGTAGGTGCGGAGGTCGTCGGTGTCGTCCGCGTCGACGAGCGCGAGGTAGCCGTCCTCCGCCCAGTCCGTGAAGTCGACGTAGTCGGGCATCGGCACGTACGACACGTTCGCGGCGGGATGCCCGCTGAACCACTCCTCGACGACCTGCCGGTCGCTCTCGTGGTGCACCACGACGAACCGGGTCCCGATGCGCATCGCGTTGATCACCGAGCGGTAGCCGGCCGTGAGCTCCGGCGCCCGCACACCGTAGGACGGGAACGCCAGCAACAGGCTTTCGATCGTTCCCGACCACGACGAGATCAGGCGCGGGCGCTGCACACCCGGCCTGGCGCGGAACACGTTCAGCGTGGTGGCGCGGGTGGAGTCGAACGCGGGGAACAGGTCCGAGTCGGTGCGCTTGTGGTGCGGCGCGTCGGGAACGAGGAAGCGGTAAGCGGCGTCTCCGTACGTGCCGGCACCCACGGTGCACACCTCCGAGATCGGCGGACGAGCGTGGGCAGAAACCTTAGTCGGTTTCGGGTTCCTTGTGGCCGTGCAGCGATCCCGCGTGCGCCTTCGCCGACGGGTCGTTGCGCGTCTTGACGAGGCTGGCGACGGTCACGATCACGAGGATGCCGATGATCACGCCGAGGCTGAGCGGGGTCGGCACCTCGGGGATCGACGCGGAGATGTCGACGTGACCCCAGTGCAGGATCAGCTTGACGCCGATGAACGCCAGGATGACCGCGAGACCGGCCGACAGGTACACCAACCGGTCGAGCAGGCCCTTGACGAGGAAGAACAACGCGCGCAGGCCGAGCAGCGCGAACGCGTTGGCGGTGAACACGATGTACGGCTGCTCGGTCACGCCGAACACCGCGGGGATCGAGTCGAGCGCGAACAGCAGGTCGACGCCGCCGATGGCCACGAGCACGACGAACAGGGGAGTGGCCATGCGCTTGCCGTCGATCCGCGTGAAGATCTTGCCGCCGACGTAGTCGTCGGTGACGGGCAGGAGCTTGCGGGCGGTCTTCACGACGACGTTGTTCTCGACGTCCGGGTCCTCGTTGCGGTGCCGGAAGAGCTGCACGGCCGTGTAGATCAGCAGCAGGCCGAACAGCAGGAACATGAAGGAGAACAACGACAGCAGCGTGGCGCCGACGGCGATGAAGATGCCGCGCATGATCAGCGCGAGCACGATGCCGAACGTCAGCACCTTGTGCTGGTGCTCCTCGGGCACCAGGAACGTCGTCATGATGATCACGAAGACGAACAGGTTGTCGACCGACAGGCTCTTCTCGACGATGTAGCCCGCGAAGTACTCGGCGCCGAACCCGCCGCCGTGGGCCGTGGCGAACCACACGCCGAAACCCACGGCGACGAGGATGTAGAACACCGACCAGAGACTGGCCTCGCGGAAGCCGATCCGGTGAGGGCGCCACGCCGCGAGCACGAGGTCCACCGCCAGCAACAGGACGATCACCCCGATCGTCACGGCCCACGTCAGTCCGCTGATCTCCAGCACAGAGCTCTCCTCCGACAACCCGGCCTGTCCGCAATGGACACTACCGAATGTCGAAGACCGGTGTCAGAACACGGTCGTAGCCCACGCGGCGGCGAGGGCCGGTGAGCACGAGCCGCAGAGCCGCGTGGACGTCCGTGCTCGACCTGCCGACGCGGAGCTCGACGTCGCCCTGGTCGACCTGGCGGTGACCCGCGCGGCCGGTGTACGCGGTGAGGTCCGCGTGCAGCTCGGCGGTGACGGTGCGGGTCTGGCCGGGCGCGAGATCGACCTTCACCGCGCCGATCAGCTGCTGCGTCGGCCTCGCGACCTCGGCCACGGGGTCGTGCAGGTAGATCTGGACGACCTCGGTGGTCGCGATCTCCTTGTCGTTGCGCAGGACCGTGACCAGCCGGCACGTGCCGTCGGTCGGCCACTCCCGCGCCTCGACACCGGTGGTCAGCCAGGTGACCGGCGCGTAGGACAGGCCGTGGCCGAAGGGGAACAGCGGCGTCGGGTCGACACTGCTGATGTCGGTGCGCTCGCCGAGCGGTGCGACGAGGTACGTCCACGGCTGGCTCGTGCCGGCGCCGGGGAAGGTCACCGGGAGCCTGCCGGACGGGTTCGTCCGTCCACTGAGGACGTCGGCCAGCGCGGCCGCGCCCTCCTCGCCGGGGTAGAAGCCGCAGACGACGGCCGCGAGCCGGTCGATCTGGCGGTGCAGCTCGTACGGCCGTCCGGACAGCAGCACCAGCACGACCGGGGTGCCCGTCGCGAGCAGCGCCTCCAGCAGCTCCTCCTGCCTGCCGGGCAGCCTGAGGTCGGTGGCGTCGCAGCCCTCGCCGGACGTGCCCGCGCCGAACAGGCCCGCCTGGTCGCCGAGCACGGCGACGCAGACCTCCGCCTCGCGCGCGGCCTCGACCGCCGCGGCGATCTCGTCGTCCGTGCCACCGAGCACCGGGCAGCCGAGCGAGTACACGACGTCGTGGTCGGCCCGCAGCGCGTCCACGACGGTGGGCACGTCGAGGCCGATCGGCACTTCCGGGTGGTGCACGCCGACGTGCAACGGGAACGAGTAGCAGCCCATGACGGCACCGGCGTCGTTCGCCCGCGGGCCGACGACGGCGACCTTGCGCCTGCCGGTCAGCGGGAGCAGTCCGTCGTTGTGCAGCAACACGATCGACCGTTCGGCGAGCCGTCGCGCCAGCGCCCTCGACTCGGCGTCGTCGAGGTCGATCTCCTCACCGGGCACGTCGGGGGAGTAGTCCGGGTCGAGCAGGCCGAGCTCGAGCTTCTGCAGCAGCACGCGTTCGAGCGCGCGGTCGACCACGGCCTCGTCGACGGTGCCGGCGTCGAGTGCGGCGAGCAGGGGTTCGCCGTAACAGTCCACAGTGGGCAGTTCGACGTCGATGCCCGCGACGAGCGACTGGATCGCGGCATCCTCCCGGTCCGCCGCCACGCCGTGCAGCCGGTGCAGGAACGGGATGGCGAAGTAGTCGGCCACCACGGTTCCGGCGAACCCGTACTCGTCGCGCAGCCGTTCGGTGAGCAACCCGGGATCGGCGGCGGCCGGAAGACCGTCGTTGCTGGTGTAGGAGTTCATCACCGAGCGCGCACCCGCTCGCAGCGCCATCTCGAACGGCGGCAGCAGCACGTCGACGAACTCGCGCGGACCGACCGAGGACGGCGCGAGGTTGCGCCCGGCACGCGAACCCGAGTGGCCCGCGAAGTGCTTGAGCGTGGCGACGATCCCCGCCGACTCGAGCCCGGAGACGTACGCGCTGCCGATGAGCCCGACGAGGTGCGGGTCCTCGCCGATCGACTCCTCGACGCGGCCCCAGCGCAGGTCCCTCGCCACGTCGAGCACCGGCGCGAGACCCTGGTGCACGCCGAGACGGCGCATCGACCGGCCCATGAGCTCGGTCATGCGCTGCACCAGGTCCGGCTCGAAGCTCGCGCCCCAGCACAGCGGCGACGGGTACACCGTGGCCTGCCAGGCGGCGAGACCGGTCAGGCACTCCTCGTGCACCACGGCGGGAATGCCGAACCGGCCGCGCGTGATGATCTCGCGCTGGGTGCGGGCGAGGCTGCGCGCGCCGACCTCCGGCGCGATGGGGCGCGTGCCGAACACGCGGGTGAGCTGGCCGAGACCGTGCTGGACGAGCTCGTCCCAGTCGATCGGCGCGGCGAGGTCGTGCTGGTGAGGTGCGACCTCGCCGCCGGACTCGATGCCGACCCACACCCCGTACAGCTGCGCGACTTTCTCGCGGACGGTCATCCTGGTGATCAGGTCGCGCACGCGGTCGGCCGGCGCGGCCTGCGGATCGCGCCAGAGCTCGCCGGACGTGGTGGCCTCGGTCGTCACAGGTCCTCCTGGGGTCAGGAAAGCAGCGCGCGCGTCGTCTGGCGGACGACGAGCTCGGTGCCGAGCGTGATGTGCGTGTCTTCCGGGTCTTCGCCGTTGATGAGCCGAACCAGCAACGTGACGGCGCGCTGGCCCATCTCCCGGATCGGCTGCTGCACCGTCGTGAGCGGAGGGGTGCACAGCGCGGACTCGGGGATGTTGTCGAAACCGACCACCGAGAGGTCCTCCGGCACCCGCAGCCCGAGCTCGAGCGCGGCCTCGATGGCACCGATGGCGGAGATGTCGTTGGCGGCGAACACGGCGGTCGGGCGGTCGGGTTCGCTCAGCAGCGCCCGTGCCGACTCGGCCGCCACGTCGTGGTCGTAGTCACCGCGGCGGATCAGGCTCTCGTCGACCTCGATGCCCGCGCTGGCGAGCGCGCCCCGGTAGCCGGTTTCGCGCTGCTGGGCGGACTTCAGGTCCTCGCGGCCGGTGAGCAGGGCGATCCGGCGGTGGCCGAGCGCGAGCAGGTGCTCGGTGGCGAGCCGTCCGCCGTGGAGGTTGTCGGAGTCCACTGTGGGCAGTGCCGCGCGCCCGGTGTGCGGGTCGACGGCGACGACGGGTGTGCCGGGCAGGCCTTCGAGGTCGACGGCAGGCGTGACGAGCACGGCACCGTCGACCAGGGTGCCGCTGAGCCGCGTCAGGTAACGCTGCTCCCAGCCCTCCGGATCGCCGGTGCGGCCGCCCGCCGAGTACACGACCAGCTCGAAACCGGTGCCGCGGATGGCGTCGGCCGCGCCCTTGAGCAGTTCGGTGCTGAACGGCTCGATGTCGGCGACCAGGATGCCGATCACGTTGGTGCGGTGGTTGCGCAGGCTCTGCGCGACCAGGCTCGCCTCGTAGCCCAGCTCCTTGATCACGGCCGTCACCTTCGCGAACGTGTCGGCGGAGACGCCGTAGCGCTGGTTCAGGACCTTGGACACGGTGGCGACCGAGACGCCGGCCTGAGCGGCGACGTCACGGATCGTGACACGAGAGCGGGGAGGCACGGGGGCCAGGCTAGCGTTGTAAAACGTTATCGACAACGATTGACACACGGCGGCGGACGCGCAATTCTCACTACCCGTCGCGCATCGCTCACCGCCTGTCCAACTCGGCCGACGTCGTCAGGAGTGGACCTCAATGCGTTCTGTGCACAAGTTGTCCGTCGCCCTCGCCGCCGCAGCGACACTCCTGCTCGCCGCGTGCAGTGGTTCGGGTGGCGGCGACGCCTCCGCCAACGGTCCGGTCACGCTCACCTGGTGGCACAACCGGACCACGGAACCGATGAAGACGATCTGGCAGCAGATCGCCGACGACTTCCACAAGACCCACCAGGACGTCTCGTTCACGATCGAGCCGTTGCAGAACGAGCAGTTCCAGACCAAGGTGCCCCTTGCGCTGCAGGGCAACACACCACCGGACATCTTCCAGCAGTGGGGCGGTGGCTCACTGGTCTCGCAGCTCAGCTCTGGCAAGCTCGCCGACATCACGCAGGCGTCGAAGAGCTGGATCGGACCGCTCGGCCAGGCGGCGACGGGCTGGCAGTCCGCGGGCAAGCAGTACGGTGTGCCGTACCAGATGCACGCCGTCGGGTTCTGGTACCGCAAGGACCTCTTCGCGACCGCCGGGGTCACCAGCCCGCCCACCACGCTGGACGAGCTGAACGCCGCGGTGGCCAAGCTGAAGACGGCGAACCTGGTGCCGATCGCCGTGGGTGGCAAGGACCGCTGGCCGGATGCCTTCTACTACAACTACTTCGCGATCCGGCAGTGCTCCGTCGACTCGCTGAAGACCGCGGTGGAGAAGAAGGACTTCTCCGACCCGTGCTTCACCAAGGCGGGCGAGAACCTCAAGGCGTTCCTGGACACCAAGCCGTTCCAGGACGGCTTCGTCGGCACGCCGGCCCAGCAGGGCGCCGGCAGCTCGGCCGGCATGCTCGCGACCGGCAAGGCCGCCATGGAGCTGCAGGGCGACTGGAACCCGGACGTGATGCAGTCGCTGACCGAGGACAAGGACCTGGACTCGAAGATCGGCTGGTTCCCGTTCCCGGCCGTGCCCGGTGGTCAGGGTGACCCGAACTCCGTCCTCGGCGGCGGTGACGGTTTCTCCTGCACCACGCGTGCGGCCAAGGCGTGCGCGGACTTCCTCGGCCACCTCGTCGGCGAGGAGGTGCAGAAGAAGCTCGCCGCGACGGGCTCCGGCCTGCCCGTCCACCCGGCCGCGGTGGCGTCGCTGAAGACCGAGACGCACAAGAAGATCGCGGAGTACGTGTCGAAGGCGCCGCACCTGCAGTTCTACTTCGACATCGCGATGCCGACCAACGTCGGTCAGGCGCTGAACGACGCGATCGCGAACTTCTTCGCAGGGCAGGGTGACCCGAGCACGATCGTCGGGTCGGTCAGCAAAGCAGCTGCCGGGAACAAGTGATGAGCGCCGCGATCACCACGCGGCCACCGACCGCCCCCGTGCCGCACGCGCCAGCGGCCGGGGGCACCCGGCGGCGGTCGCGCCTGCGCACCCGGCTCGAGCTCGCGCTCCTGCTGGGACCAGGCCTGCTGCTGTTCGCCGGGTTCGTCCTGGTGCCGATCTGCGTGGCCGTGTACTACAGCCTCTACTCGTGGAACGGCTTCGGCCCGCTGACGGACTTCGTCGGCCTGGACAACTACGTCGACGCCTTCTCCGGCGAGGTGTTCCGGGGTGCCATCGGGCACAACCTGATCATCGCGGCTCTCTCGATCATCGTGCAGCTCCCGCTCAGCATCAGCCTCGCGCTGCTGCTCAACCGGAAGCTGCGCGGCCGGACGTTCCTGCGCATGGTGGTTTTCGCACCGTACGTGCTGTCCGAGGCCGTGACCGCGGTGATCTGGCTGCTGATGCTGCAACCGGGTGGGTTCGTCGACGAGGTCCTGCGCGGTGTCGGCCTCGGCTCGTTCGTGCACCAGTGGCTGGCCGACCAGGGACTCGTGCTCTACACGTTGTTCATCGTGATCACCTGGAAGTACATCGGTTTCGGCGTGATCCTCCTGCTGGCCGGGCTCCAGGGCATCCCCGCCGAGTTGCGGGAAGCCGCCGCGCTCGACGGCGCGTCGAGCTGGCAGACCACCCGGCACGTGGTGCTCCCGTTGCTGGGACCCACGATCCGCGTGTGGATCTTCCTGTCGGTGATCGGGTCGCTGCAGCTGTTCGACCTGGTCTGGATCATGACGCTGGGCGGGCCCGCGAACGCGTCCACGACCATGGCGACCTACCTGATCGACCACGGGTTCAAGCGGTACGAGTTCGGGTTCGGCAGCGCGGTCGCGGTGATCCTGTTCATCATCTGCTTCACCTTCGCGTTGTTCTACCAGCGGTTCGCACTGCGCCGGGACACCGACGGCGCGCTGACCAGGGCGGTGAGCTGAGATGGCACGTCGCAACACCGCCGGCTACCTGGCCGCGTTCGCCGTCGTCGGCATCACGGTGGTGCCGCTGCTGTTCGTGTTGCTGGGCGGGTTCCGCACCACCGCTCAGATCAACTCCTCGCCGGCGGGCCTTCCCGGCCCGTGGGTGTGGGAGAACTACCGGGACGTGCTGACCTCGCCGGTGTTCTGGCGACTGCTCTGGAACAGCGCGCTGATCGCGGTGATCGCGACGACGCTGGCCGTCGCGTTCGGCTCGATGGCGGCGTTCGCGTTGTCCCGCTACGTCTTCCGGGGCCGTGAGGCGTTCTACACGCTGTTCACGCTCGGGCTGCTGTTCCCGCTCGGGGTCGCGACGCTGCCGTTGTACCTGTGGCTGCGTCAGCTCGGACTGCTGGAGAACCCGCTCGGCGTGGCCATTCCCGAGGCGGCGTTCTCCCTGCCGATCACGATCGTGATCCTGCGGCCGTTCATGCACGCGATTCCCACCGAGCTCGAGGACGCCGCGTTGCTCGACGGCGCGGCCAGGCTCGGGTTCTTCTGGCGGATCCTGCTGCCGCTGTCCCGGCCCGCGCTGGCCACCGTGTCCGTGCTCGCGTTCGTCAGCAGCTGGAACTTCTTCCTGCTGCCACTGCTGGTGTTCAACGACTCCACCAACTTCACGCTCCCGCTGGGCGTCGCGATGTTCCAGTCGGAGCACACCCAGGACACCGCGAAGGTGCTCGCCTTCACCGCGCTGTCCATGATCCCGGCACTCACGTTCTTCGTGCTCGCCGAACGCCGGATGGTGGGAGGGCTCACCGGTTCGGTGAAGGGCTGACACCTGGAGGAGGAGCTCAACGATGACCTCGCCCCTCGCCCGTCGGAACTTCCTGCAGCTGCTGGCCGCTCTGACAGCGGGAGCGAGCGTCACCGGAACAGCCTCCGCCGCCGGCCTCGTGTCGGAGCAGGGTGGTTCGGCGCGCTTTCCCCTGGTGTCGAAGAGAAGAGCGGCACCGATCGTGGTCAGCACCACCGACCACCCAGGGGTCGTGCGGGTCGCGGCCGACCTCCAGGCGGACGTCGAGCGCGTCACCGGGATCAGGCCGCAGCTCGTCAACGCGCTCCCGGCCGACGGTGACGCGGTGCTGGTCGGCACTCTCGGCAGCCCGCTCGTCGACGAGCTCGACCTCGACGTCGCCGGCGTCGCGGGCAAGTGGGAGACGTCGCTGACCCAGGTCGTGCGAGCGGGTCGCAGACGCCTGCTGTTGCTCACCGGCAGCGACCCGCGCGGCACGATCTACGGCACCTACGACCTCTCCCGGAGCATCGGAGTCTCGCCCTGGTACTGGTGGGACGACGTGCCCGTGGAGCACCGCGACGAGCTGCACGTGTCGCCGGACCGGCACAGCCTCGGCACACCGTTCGTGAAGTACCGCGGCATCTTCATCAACGACGAGAACCCGGCGCTGGGCACGTGGGCTCCGCGCTACTTCGGGCCCGGTCACGCACCGGGCCACCCCGGCGGGTTCAACCACCTGTTCTGGGAGAAGGTCTTCGAGACCGTCCTGCGGCTGAAGGGCAACTACGTCTGGCCGGCGGTGTGGGGCCGCGCGTTCGCCGAGGACGACCCGCTGAACCACGCCACCGCCAAGCGCTACGGCATCGTCATGGGCACCTCGCACGAGGCGCCGATGATGCGCGGCATCGAGGAGTGGAACCGCCACGCCAAGCCGGGACAGGACCCGTACGGCGGCACGGGGGAGTGGAGCTTCCGCCGCAACCCCGAGGCGATCAAGGCCTACTGGGCCGACGGCATCAAACGCATGGTGGACGAGGACTTCGAGGGCGTCGTCACCGTCGGCATGCGCGGCAACGGCGACACCGGGCTGCCCGACGGCGACAGCATCGAGCTGATGCAGTCGATCCTCGCCGCCGAGCAGGAGGTGCTGGCCCGCGTCACCGGCCGCGACCCGGCGGAGATCCCGCAGGTGTGGACTCTCTACAAGGAAGTGCTGCGGTACTGGGACAAGGGACTGCGGCCACCGGACCACGTCACCGTCGTGTTCCCCGACGACAACTGGGGCAACCTCTGCAAGCTCCCCGACCAGTCGCTGCCACCCCGTGCCGGCGGGTACGGCCTGTACTACCACTTCGACTACGTCGGTGGCGGCCGCAACTACAAGTGGGTCGACACGGCCGCGCTCGCCAACGTCTGGGAACAGCTCGACCAGGCCGCCGAGTACGGCGTCTCGCGGCTGTGGGTCGCGAACGTCGGTGACTTCAAGGGCAACGAGCTGCCGGCGCAGTTCTTCTTCGACCAGGCCTGGAAACCGATGCCGCTGGAGCGCTTGCCCCAGTGGGAACGCGAGTACGCCGCGCAGAACTTCGGCTCCCGGTGTGCCGCCGACATCGCCGAGGTGCTGAGCACCTACGGCAAGCTCCAGGCGCGGCGCAAACCCGAGCTGCTGAACCGCAGGATCACCGTCGAGGGCACCGCGATCCTCTACGACGACAAGCAGACGCCGTTCAGCCTCGTCCACCACGGCGAGCTGGACCGGGTGACGGAGGAGTGGCGCGAGTTGGGCGAGCGCGCCGAGCGGATCGCGTCCCGGCTTCCGTCGCACTACCAGGACGCCTTCTTCGAACTGGTGCTGTACCAGGTGAAGGCCACCGCGAACCTGTACGAGCTGCGGCGCGCGGAGTTCACGAACATCTTCTACGCCAAGCAGGGCCGGACGCTCGCCAACGATCTCGCCGCGACGGCGGAGGCGCGGTTCGCCGACGACCTGGCGCTGGCGGAGCGGTTCAACACTCTCGTCGCCGGTGGCAAGTGGCGTGGCTTCCAGACCCAGCCGCACATCGGCTACGGCGACGTCGAACGCTACGGCCCGAACGCGCCGTGGCAGCAGCCCGAGAAGGACAACGTGGCGTTGCCCGACGAGATCTTCCCGCCGGTGCAGCGGATCACCGTGCCCGAGGGCGCCGAGATGGGCGTCGCGATCGACGGCTCCGAGCAGTGGTGGCCGTCCTCTTCGGACACTCCGGTGCTCCCGGAGTTCAGCCCGTTCCAGAGCCGGCCGGGGCAGTTCGTCGACGTCTTCAACCGCGGCCGCGAACCGTTCGCCTGCACGATCCACGCCGGCGTGCCGTGGCTGGTCGTGCGACCCGGGTCGGGACGCGTCGAGAAGCAGCTGCGGGCAACGGTCGAGGTCGACTGGGCGCGCGCACCCCGTGGCACGACACGGGTTCCGATCGTGGTGTCCGGTGCCGGTCGCACGGTGACCGTCGAGGCCGTCGTCCGCAACCCCGACGTGCCGCGGTCGTGGCGCTCGGGGTTCATGGAGGCGAGCGGGTACGTGTCGGTGGAAGCCGAGCACGCCAGCGCGAACGTGGCGGCGAACGGCGTCCGGTGGCGGCGCATCCCGGGCATCGGACGCACCGGGGCGGGCATGAAGCCGTTCCCGGTGACCGCGGCGAGCCGGGAACCCGGCCGCGGCCCCAGGCTGGAGTACCGGATGACCTTGTTCACCCCCGGTGAGGTGACGGTGTGGGCGCACCTCTCGCCCCGCGCCGGAGTGCTGCCGACGCCGGGGTTGCGGTACGCGGTGTCGTTCGACGACGCGGCACCGCAGGTCGTGGACATCATCAAGACCTCCGGTGCCGACCACTCGCTGATGAACCGGCAGTGGGAGCGCATGACCTCCGACAACGTCAACCTCACCGCCACGAAGCACGTGCTCACCGCGGGACCGCACGTGCTCAAGTTCTGGATGGTCGATCCGACCGTCGTGGTGCAGAAGCTGGTCGTGGACACCGGTGGGCTGCGACCGAGCTACCTCGGACCGCCGGAGAGCAAACGCATGTAGTCAACCCCAACAGGAGCGACAATGAAGTTGCGCTTACCACGGGTTCTCGCGATCACGGCGGCGGCGGCCGTGATGGTGACGGGCCAGGCGGTTCCGGCAACCGCTGCGGGACCGTTGAAGGACATCACGAACCGGTACGTCGGCAGTGCGGTGGCTGCCGGACCTCTGGGCAGCCAGGCGGACTACCGGTCGGTGCTGACGCGGGAGTTCGACAGCGTCACGCCGGAGAACGAGATGAAGTGGGCGGTGGTCGAGCCGAACCGCAACCAGTTCAACTGGTCCGGTGCGGACGCGATCGTCAACTACGCCCAGCAGAACGGCAAGACCGTGCGCGGGCACACGCTGGTGTGGCACAGCCAGTACCCGAACTGGCTGAACAACCTCGGTGGGGGCGAGCTGCGCACCGTGGTCCAGCAGCACATCAACACCGAGATGGGCCGCTACCGCGGCAAGATCCGTGCCTGGGACGTCGTCAACGAGATCTTCGAGGACAACGGCTCACGACGGCAGTCGATCTTCCAGACGAGGCTCGGTGACAACTTCGTCGCCGACGCCTTCCGCGCGGCCCGTGCCGCCGACCCCTCGGCCAAGCTCTACATCAACGACTACAACACCGAGGGCATGAACGCCAAGAGCAACGCCATGTACAACCTCGTGCGTTCGCTCAAGCAGCAGGGCGTGCCGATCGACGGCGTGGGCATCCAGACCCACCTGGCGACCCGGTACGGCTACCCGTCGGGCTTCCGGCAGAACCTCGAGCGGCTCGCCGCCCTCGGTGTCGACATCGCGATCACCGAGGCCGACGTGCGCATCCAGCTGCCGGCCGACCAGAACAAGCTGAACCAGCAGGCGACCATGTACAAGCAGATCTGGGACGACTGCCACGCCGTCTCGCGGTGCGTGGAGTTCACCACGTGGGGCTACACCGACCGCCACTCGTGGGTGCCGGGCACGTTCCCCGGTGAAGGCGCGGCCTGCCTGTTCGACTCGAACCTGAGGCCGAAGCCCGCCTACACCAGGATCAACCCGTAGGTTCAGCCTCGGAAGAGGCGCGTCGGCACCGCTTCCGCCAGGGCCCGGTAGCCAGCCGGGTTCAGGTGGAGGTGGTCGCCCACGTCGAACGCGGGCAGGAGCTGCCGGGGAATCGCGGGATCGCGCACGGCGGCGTCGAAGTCGATGACGGCGTCGAAGCGGCGGCTGGTCCGGATCCACCGGTTCACCGCCTGCCTGGCCGTCTCGCGGAAGCCGCCGGGATCGTCGTAACCGGCGCCGCCGAAGGGGAGCAGCGTCGCTCCGTAGACCGGGATGTCGTGCGTGTGCGCCCGTTCGATCACCTGCTGGTAGCCCGCGATCAGGTCGTCGGCTGTCTTCTTCTGCGAGCTCTCGTCGGGTGCGGCCGTGCCGATGTCGTTGACGCCCTCGAACAACAGCAGCCACGCGACACCGCTCTGCGCCAGCAGATCGCGGTCGATCCGGGACAGCACGCTCGGCCCGAGACCGTTGTTCAGCACGCGGTTGCCACCGGCAGCCTGGTTCAGCACCGCGATCCGCCTGGTGTCGTGGCCGGCCTGGAGCCGGTCGAAGAGCCGGTCTGGCCAGCGGTCGTTGCCGTTGGTGGTGGAGCCGCGGCCGTCGGTCAGCGAGTCACCGATGACGACCACGCCTCTGGCGTCGGTGGCTTGGACCTCGACCCCGCTCAGGAAGTACCAGTGGTCGGTGGGCGTCGCGTTCGGCAGGCCCGCGTCCTCGACGTGGTTGCCGGCGATCAGGTGGGACGTGGTGCGGGAACCCGGATGCGAGGTGATCGAGCTGGACGCCTGCCCGTCGGCCAGGAACACGCTCACCGTGAGGTTCGTCCCCGGTTCGAGCGGGAAGTCGAGCGGATCGGACACCATCAGCGCGCCGTCCGTGATGTCCACTGAGGACCGTCCGGTGAACGTCACCTTCCGGACCGTGCCCGGCTGGACCTCGTGGACACCCGCCTTGCCGTCCTTCGGCAGCGCGACGGTGACGGCGGTGATCGGCAGGGTCGCGCCACCGAAGGCGTTGTTGAAGCGCAACCGAATCCGCCGGCCGCCGATCGTCACCCGCACGGTCTGGCGCAGGGTGGCGTTGGCCAGCACCAGGTTGCCCTGGGTGAAGGGTGGTGGCGGCATGTTGTGCGGCTCGCACAGCTGAGGCATCGAGACCCAGGTGTTGACCCAGCGGGACCTGCCCTGTGGCTGTGGGTCGGCGATCGCCCGGTTGCCGGTCACCACAGGGGTGACGATCGCGGTGGCGGCCACGCCGAGGAGTGAACGTCTGCGCATTGACCCTGCCTTTCCGGGAACTGCTCGGAAATCTCAACGTAGAGGGAGGTTCGCGAGGCCGTCAATCGTTGTGTGAAAGCGCTTTCCGGGCTGCTGGCGGTGGGGCGTCGGCGGGTTTGTGCTGACCGTCCACAGGGGATTTCCGGTGGTTCCGCCAGGAAACTGGAGGAAGGCTCGCGGGCTTCGCCGCCAGGCCTCGCAACGCCGTCGAGTCGATGTGTTGTCGCGTGGGCTGACCCGGCGGCGATCGCACGCTTGAGCTCCGCGGCGTCGGCGTCGGTGGTCGCACGCTTGAGCTCCGCGCGCCGTCAGCGGCGGTGATCGCACGCTTGAACTCCGCGCGGCGTTGGCGGTGTTGGGCGTGCCGGTGGTTCCGCGCTATTCATTTGTCGTGCATCGGCAGGATGGGTGGTTCTTCAGGATTCGCTGGTTGCGTTGGGCCAGCTCGATCGCAGGCCTCTACCTCCGTCGGAAACCGCCTTGTGGGAGCGCTCCCACGTGGGCGACGATGGCGCGCATGAGCCCATCACCCGTAGTCCGGCCCTACCGCCCGGACGACCGCGCCGCGCTGTACGACATCTGCGTCCGGACCGCCCACGAGGGTGGTGACTCGCGCCACCTCTACCCGGACCTCGACCTCGTGCCCAGCATCTTCGCCGGGCCCTACGCCGAGCTGGCACCGGACCTCACCTTCGTGCTGGACAACGGGGAACGGGCCGTCGGCTACGTTCTGGGCACGGCCGACACGGCCACGTTCGTCGAGCAGTACCGGGAGTCCTGGCTGCCGGGGCTCGTGCACCGGTACCCGGCGCCGAGCAGGCCGCCGGTCACGCCGTCCGAGGTCATGATCGGGCTGATGCACGACCCCGGACGCATGCTCGTGCCCGGGCTCGAGGACTACCCGGCGCACCTGCACATCGACCTGTTGCCGCAGTACCAGCGGCAGGGGCACGGCCGCGCGTTGATGTCGGCCTTCCTCGACGCGTTGTGGCGCAAGGGGGTGCCGGGCGTTCACCTCGGCATGGTCACGGCCAACACCGCGGCCAGGGCCTTCTACGACCGGCTCGGCTTCCACGAGATCCCGGTCGCCGACCCCGGTCCGCTGACCTACCTCGGCCTTCACTCCAGCTTTTCGAAGAAGAACTCGTGCTTGAGGAACGACGTGTCGTACTCGTGACCGGGGTGCGGCGGGATGAGCTGGGAGGCCTGGAACAGGCGCCACCCGTCCCGCAGCGCGTCCACGCCGGTTTCGTACGGCGGTTCGTCGCCGTCGCCGGCCGTCGGGGCGCTCCGGCCGGTGCCGTCGTAGGACGACCAGCCGACGACGGGCGCGTCGAGCGCCGAGTTCGCCAGGTACAGCACCAGAACTCGCTGCTTCACGCGGTCCTCCCCGGACGGTTGGTGACCCTGGTGACCCAGTGGTCGAGGTCGAAGTCCGGGTCGCACGTCAGCGCCCGCCAGAGCCTGATCCGGTTGTAGATCTCCAGCCGTCCGGTCGCCCACTCGTACCACGGCATCCTGGCGTCGAGCTCGGCCAGGACCTCCGGTGAGCCGAGGTCGGTGGTGTCCCACCAGCGGATCTGCGGGACCGTCGGGTTGAGCCGGATCTTGAACATGTACCGCCGGTGCGCCGAGTCGTTGCGCCGGCCGCCGTGCCAGATCCCGTGGTGCAGCAGGAGGACCGTGCCGGCCGGGCAGGTGAGACGCACCTGCCCGCGCAGGTTCTGGTAGCGGCCGATGTCGGTCTCGTTGGTCCGGCGCAGGTGGCTGCCAGGCACCAGCAGCGTGCCGCCCATCTCGGCGGTGACCTCGTGCGGGTAGTACATGAGCTGCACGTCGAACGCGTCGGGGCGGGTGTCGATGATGGCGTCGGCGTGCAGGTGCTGGGCCGCGCCCTCCTGCGGTTCCCGCACGTGCACGGCGTGGTGGTCGACGTTCGGGGAGGGGCCGACGAGGCTGCGCACGGCGCCCGCGATCGCCGGGAGATCCATGATCCGGCGGACGAACGAGCCTTCCTCGTAGGCGTTCGCCAACGGTGTTCCGTAGGGAAGATCGGGCATTCCGTGCGGCATCGCCGCCGTGGCCGCGTGGTTGAGGTCGTCGGGGACGACCGAGTCGAGCCGCAGGAAGCCCTGCGCCACGAACCGGGCGACCTGCGCGGACGACAGCAGGTGAGTGGTTTCCACCCAACGGAGTCTGGGCGTTTCCTGTTGCCTTGTAATGGGTTGCACTCACCATTACTGGTAATTTCTCACCGTGGAACGGGTGAGCGTGCGACTGGACGAGCCTCCTGTCGTCGTGAACCTCGGAGTCGGTGTCCACGGCACCTCGCGCCCGCGTGACGTCTTCCGGCTGCCGGACCTGTGGCAGTTCCACCTGTACGGCTACGACGGCGAGCTCGACGCCGGCGGTCACCGCCACCGGATCAGGCCGGGCCACGTGAGCCTGGTGCCGCCGGGCGAGCGGATCACGTACCACTACCGCGGACGGTCGGAACACCTGTACGTCCACCTGCGCCTGGCGGAGACCGGTGCGGCCAGAACGGTTCCGGTGATGCAGGACGCCGGAGCCGACACCCCAGTGCTGACGACGTTGCTGCGCCAGGCGATCGCCGTCGCGGCGACCGAGCCCGCCATGGCGGTGGCCGCGGTGTGGACGGCGCTGTGGCACACCGCGCGGCTGTCCGACGCCACGGGACCGCACGCCGCGGTGTCCGCCGCGATCGCCCACATCGAGTCGAACCTGGCGGGGCCGTTGAGCGTGGCGGAGGTCGCGGTGGCCGCCGGGGTGTCGCACAACCACCTGACGAGGTTGTTCCGGGCGGAGAAGGGGACGACCGTCGTGGCGCACATCCGTGAGCGCCGGCTCCACCGGGCCCGCCACCTCCTGCGCGAGTCGACGTTGCCGATCGCCGCGGTGGCGGCGGCCGTGGGCATCCCGGACCTGCAGGCGTTCAACAAGGTCTGCCGCCGGGTGTGGGGCGCGTCGCCGCGTGCTGTCCGCGCCGGGCGTTGACGGACCCGCCAGGTGGAGGGTGATCTCCAGCCACCCGGCTGGCCTGTCCGGCCGGTTCGGCGATGCTGCGAACGGTGGCACGGCACGAGGATCAGGTGACCGTCCAACGAGAAACGGAGCTGTGTCACCGTGCGCACGCAGATCGACCGCCCGGCCTGGCGAACGCTGCTGGGGTACGTCCGGCCCCAGCGGCGCACCGTCCTGTTCGGAGGGGCGCTGGTCCTGCTCGGCGGTCTCGCCGCGGCCGCCCAGCCGCTCGCCGCGAAGGCGCTGGTGGACAGGCTGGGCACCGGTGGCGCGATCACCGGGCTGCTGGTGCTGCTGGTCGGCCTCGCGCTCGCCGGTGCCGCGATCGCGATGATCGGCGACTACCTGCTCGAACGGGCCGCGGAGTCGGTCGTGCTGGTGGCCAGGAAGCGACTGACCAGGCGACTGCTCTCGCTGCGCGTGCCTGCCGTGCAACGGACCGAGCCCGGCGACCTGCTGTCGCGCTTCACCAGCGACACGACGTTGTTGCGCGAGGTGTGCACCAGCGCGCTCGTCGGGCTGGTCACCGGTGCGGTCACGTCCGTCGTGATGGTCGTGATGATGGGCGTGATGGACCCCGTCCTGCTCGGCGTCACCCTGGCCGTGCTCGCGGTGGTCGGCGCGCTCGCGGGCGCGGGCATGCCGATGATCGAGAAGGCGTCCCGCGCCGCGCAGACCGCGGTGGGGGAGACCGGGGCGCGAATGGAACGCGTGCTCGGTGCCTTCCGCACGGTCAAGTCCGCGGGCGCGGAGGCCAGGGAGATCGCCGCGATCGACCGCGGTGCCGAGGACGCGTGGCGCGCCGGTCTGCGTTCTGCCCGGTGGGAGTCCCTGGTGCACGGGTCCAACACCCTGGCGGTCCAGGCGGCGTTCCTCGCCGTGCTCGGCATCGGCGGGGCGCGGGTCGCGACCGGTGCGATCTCACTGTCCACATTGGTCGCGTTCCTGCTGTTCCTGTTCTACCTGCACGAGCCGATCGGGCAGCTGCTGCACGCGGGCAGCCGCCTGCAGATCGGACTGGCCGCGGTGCGCCGCCTGTCGGAGGTCGACGAGATGGAGGCGGAACCGGCCGGTGACCCCCAGCCCTGTGCCCTCGGGCAGGACGCGGCGCGCCTGGAGTTCTCCGGCGTGCGGTTCAGCTACGGCCCCGAGCTGCCGGAGGTGCTGCGCGGGGTGAGCGTCGAGGTCCCCGCGACCGGGCTCACCGCGTTCGTCGGTCCGTCCGGCGCCGGGAAGTCCACGCTCTTCGCGTTGATCGAACGGTTCTACGAGCCGACCGCCGGCCGGATTCTGCTGGACGGCCGCGACCTCGCGGAGTGGGACCTCGCGGACCTGCGCGCGGGCATCGGGTACGTCGAACAGGACGCGCCGCTGCTGTCCGGGACGTTGCGCGACAACCTCGTCTACGGCCGGCCCTGGGCAGGCGACGAGGAGATCCGCGACGCCCTGGCGCAGACCCGGCTGGACACGCTCGTCGAACGGCTGCCGGACGGCCTGGACACGCAGGTCGGCCACCGCGGCACGTTCCTGTCCGGCGGCGAACGGCAGCGGGTGGCGCTCGCCCGCGCGCTGATCCGCCGTCCCCGCCTGCTGCTGCTCGACGAGATCACCTCGCAGCTCGACGCCGCGAACGAGATGGCGATCCGGGACGTCGTCACGGCCGCCGCGAAGACGATGACCGTGCTCGTGGTGGCGCACCGGTTGTCGACGGTCACCTCGGCGGACCGGATCGTGGTGCTGGACAACGGGATCGTGCGGGCGGCGGGCACCCACGACGAGCTCGTCGCGAGTGATCGGCTGTACGCGGGGTTCGCCGCGACCCAGCTGCTCACGGGCGAACGGACGGCGTGAGTCGTCAGCCGCGCAGGACGTCGAGCAGGAGGAGCGCCACGTGCAGCTCGGTCCGGTGCTCGCCTGCCTCGAGGTCCCGCTCCAGCAGCCTTTCCAGCAGGCGCAGACGTTCGTAGAGCGTCTGCCGGGAGATGCCGCCACGGCGTGCGGCGATGGTCTTGTTGCCCGCTGCGTCGAGGTAGTGGCGCAACGTGGGCAGCAGCTCGGTGCCGTGGCGGGCGTCGTGCTCGACCAGCCGGCCGATCTGCCGTTCGACGTAGTCCTGGACGCGGATGTCGTCGCGCAGCGTGTGCAGCAGGTGCCGCAGGCCGATGTCGGACAGCTGGTAGAAGAGCCGGTCGGTGGAACCGGGGAGGACGGCCTCGGCGACGCGCCCGGCCTCCCGGAAGGAACGTGCGACGTGGGCGAGGTCGGTGACCTCGCACCCGACGCTCACCACGACACCGGCGTCCTGAGCGCGGGCGGCACGGCTCAGCAGTTCCACCGCGGACTGCCACGGCTGGCCCCTGCGCAGGAACAGCAGCACTCCGACGCGCTGGTCGGTGAACGTGCCGACCAGCGCGGTCCGCTCCAGGGTCTGCGACAGCAGGGTTTCCACCTCGGTCGCGCTCCGCGGGGTGTCGACCAGCACGGCGAGGAACGAGGCGTCCGCGGCGGGCAGGCCGAGAGCGGCGGCGCGGGCCCTCGCCTCGGTGGGGGAGCGGTAGCGCTGCTCGGCGATTTCCTGCAGGACGCTGCGGTGCGCGTTGCGTTCCCACGAGGTGGAGTGGATGAGCCGGGCGATCGTGAGGGTCATGGCCGCTCGCTCCAGCACGGTGACGTCGTCGGCGCCGAACGACTTGCCGGGCAGCATCACGACGCGGCCCCAGCGTTCGCCCTGGAACTCGACCGGTGTCGCCAGCCAGCCCTCAGGACCGAGAACCTCGGTCCGGTCCTTGACGACGGTGGCTCGTGACCGCTGTTCCCACCGCTCCAGCGCCACCTCGGCGTCCACGTCGGCGGGTTCGCAGATCACCGCCTGGTGGGCGAGGTTCTCCAGCACGACGGTGCGGTGGGTCATCTCGACCGCCGTCCGCACCACCTCCTCCGGTCCCGCGCCGCGCAGGGTCAGTGCCGTGAAGGTGTCGTGGATCTTCTGGGTACGGCGCAGGACCTCGGTCTGGTTGCCCAAGATCAGCGTGTGGACGACCTGGGTCACCTCCAGGAAGTTGACGTCCCTGGCGAGCGTGATCAGCGGCAGCCGGCGGGCCTGACAGGCGCGGATCAGGTCGTCGGGCGGGCGGTGGAACCGGCGGACGAGCTCGAGCACCAGCGCCGCGGCACCCACGTCGGCGAGCTCGTCGACGTAACGACGCACCTGCGAGGTGTCGCCGGGCAGCGGCACGCCGGTCGTGAGCACCAGCTCGCCGCCCTTGAGGAACGACGCGGGGTCGGTCAGTTCGGTGATGTGCACCCAGCGGACCAGCCGGTCCAGGCCGGCCCCGCCGACCACGACCTCCGGCAGCCCCGCGGCCAGCACGGGCAGGGCGAGCACTCCTGCCACGGTGAGCGGCGCGGAGCCTTGGTTCTCGGGCACCGCGCCACTTTGACAAGCGGCTCTCACCTGCGCAAGCGCGGATTCCCGTCACCTCGGGAGGCCGTTCGGCGGCTCGGTGAGGGCCTTCGGTTGACAAAACGTCCAAACAACGACGTCGGGCTGGACAGAACACGCGTTGTCGGCGTGCGGCGCTGCGGAGAGGCTCAGGTGGTCGCCACCACAACACGACCATCCGGCCGGGAGATGACCATGACCGCACTGTCACCGCACCTGCGCCAAGCCACCCCCGTCGTCGCGGTCCGCGGCGAGGGGGTTCACCTGTACGGCGAGGACGGGCGGCGGTACCTGGACTTCACCGCGGGCATCGGCGTCACCAGCACCGGCCACTGCCACCCCAAGGTCGTGGCCGCCGCCCAGGAGCAGGTCGCGACCCTGATCCACGGCCAGTACACGACGGTCATGCACCAGCCGCTGCGCCGGCTCGTCGCCAAGCTGGGCGAGGTGCTGCCGGAGAGCCTCGACAGCCTGTTCTTCGTCAACTCCGGCAGCGAGGCCGTGGAGGCGGCGATGCGTCTGGCGCGGCAGGCGACCGGCAGGCCGAACATCCTGGTCTGCCACGGCGGTTTCCACGGCCGCACGGTCGCCGCCGCGTCCATGACGACGTCCGGCACGCGGTTCCGGTCCGGCTTCTCCCCGTTGATGAGCGGGGTCGTCGTCACGCCGTTCCCGACGGCCTACCGGTACGGCTGGGACGAGGAGACCGCGACGCGGTTCGCGTTGCAGGAGCTCGACTACGTGCTCCAGACGATCTCCTCGCCCGCTGACACCGCGGCGCTCATCGTGGAGCCGGTGCTCGGCGAGGGCGGCTACGTGCCGGCGCCCCGCGCGTTCCTGGAGGGGTTGCGCGAGCGCGCCGACCGGCACGGCTTCCTGCTGATCCTCGACGAGGTGCAGACGGGTGTCGGGCGCACCGGCCGGTTCTGGGGCCACGAGCACTCCGGTGTCACGCCGGACATCCTCGTCACCGCGAAGGGCCTGGCCAGCGGCTTCACCCTCTCCGGCATCGCGGCGAGCGAGGAGCTGATGAGCAAGGCGTGGCCGGGCTCGCAGGGAGGTACCTACGGCGCGAACGCCGTGGCGTGTGCGGCCGCCGTCGCCACGCTGGAGGTCGTCGAGGAGGAGAAGCTCGTGCAGAACGCCGAGCTGATGGGCGCGCGGCTGCGGGCTGGGTTGGAGGCGGTCGCCGCCAGGACACCCGCCATCGGTGACGTGCGGGGCGCCGGGTTGATGCTCGCGACCGAGTTCGTCACCGAGGACGGCCGCCCCGACCCGGAGACCGCCGGCCGGGTCCAGCGCGCCGCGGTGGACGAGGGTCTGCTCCTGCTGCTCTGCGGTGCGTGGAACCAGGTCGTGCGGATGATCCCCGCTCTCGTGATCGACGAGAACTCCGTCGACGAAGGGCTGCGGGCCTGGTCCGCCGCCGTGGAAGCCGGAGTGTCGGGTCGATGACCGGCGACCCGCTGGTGCGACTGCTCGCCGAGACCGCCCCCGGACTGCGGGTGGAGTCGGAGGCCGGAGGAACTGCGCCCTTCGCCTACGACGCCTCCAACTACCGGGTGGCGCCTCGCGCCGTGGCCTTCCCCCGATCTCCCGAGGAGGTGTCCGCGGCGCTGCGGGCCTGCCGGGAGCTCGGAGTGTCGGTCACGGCGCGGGGAGGCGGCACGAGCATGGCGGGCAACGCCGTCGGGCCCGGTCTCGTGCTCGACCTCTCCCGCGGCATGAACCGGATCCTCGACATCGACCCGGTCGCGCACACCGCGCGAGTGGAGCCCGGCGTGGTGCTGGACGACCTGCGTGACGCGGTCGCGCCGCACGGCCTCACGTTCGGCCCGGATCCGTCCTCGCACAGCCGTTGCACGATCGGCGGCATGATCGGCAACGACGCGTGCGGCAACCGGTCCGTGCGGCACGGTCGCACCAGTGGCCACGTCGAGTCGCTGGAGATCGTCACGATCGACGGCTTGCACGCGATCGCGGATCACACGGGACTGCGGTCACTCGACGCCGCGGAGGACCAGGTCGCCGAGCTGGACGCCCGGCTGCGGCGGCTGATCGGCGAGAACCTCGCGCCGCTCCGCACCGAGCTGGGCCGCATCCCGCGGCAGGTCTCCGGGTACCAGCTGCACCACCTCCTGCCGGAGAACGGCTTCGACCTGGCCCGTGCGCTGGTCGGCACCGAGGGCACGTGCGCGGTCGTCGTCGCGGCCACGGTGCGGCTCGTGCCCACCGCCCGTGCGGCGACGTTGCTGGCATTGGGCTACGACGACGTCGTGGACGCGGCCGAGGACGTGCCCGAGATCCTGCGGTGGAAGCCCACCGCGGTCGAGGGCATGGACTCCGCGATCGTGGCGACCATGCGCGCCCGGCGTGGTTCCGGCTCGGTCATCGGCCTTCCGGAAGGTCGCGCGTGGCTGTACGTCGAGCTGGACGGCGACGATTCGGGCGAGGTCGCGGTCCGCGCCGGGCAGCTGCTCGACACGTTGAAGGCGCGCGGGCGGATGCTCGACGGCAGAGTCGTCGACAGCGAAGCCCAGCGGCGTTCGCTGTGGCGGGTGCGTGAGGACGGGGCGGGCCTCGCCGCCCGGCTGGTCGACGGCGGTGAGTCGTGGCCGGGCTGGGAGGACGCCGCGGTGGCGCCGGAGAACCTCGCGGGCTACCTGCGCGACTTCCGCGCGTTGCTGGCCGCGCACCGGCTCACCGGCGTCCTTTATGGACACTTCGGTGCCGGGTGCGTGCACGTGCGCATCGACTTCGACCTGGGCAGCGAGGAGGGCAGGGAGGCCACTCGCCGGTTCCTGCGCGAGGCGGCCGAGGTCGTGGTGCGCCACGGCGGCACGCTCTCGGGCGAGCACGGCGACGGACGGGCGCGCAGCGAACTGCTGGAGGTCATGTACAGCCGGGAGGTCATCGCGGCTTTCGAGGCCTTCAAACGAGCTTTCGACCCGGACGGTCTGCTGAACCCCGGTGTCATCGTGGCGCCGTCCGCGGTGGACGCCGATCTCGCGCTGGATGTCCCGCAGCCGCAGGGGCGTCCGACGCTGTTCACCTTCGAGGGCGGCTTCGAGGGCGCGGTCCGGCGCTGCGTCGGTGTCGGCCGCTGCCGCAGCGGTTCCGGTGGCGTGATGTGCCCGAGTTACCGAGCGACAGGGGAGGAGAACCACTCCACCCGCGGCCGTGCCCGGATGCTCCAGGAGATGCTGCGCGGTGACGTCGTCCGCGACGGCTGGCGTTCGACCGAGGTTCGGGACGCGCTGGACCTCTGCCTGTCGTGCAAGGCGTGTTCGACGGACTGTCCGACCGGTGTGGACATGGCCACCTACAAGGCCGAGTTCCTGCACCAGCACTACCGCGGCCGGATCCGTCCGCGGTCGCACTACTCGCTGGGTTGGCTGCCCGCGACCTCGAAGCTCGCCGGTTACGTCGCACGGCCGCTCAACGCGGTCCTGCGCGGCCCGCTGGGCAAGGTCGCCGCGTGGCTCGGCGGTGTCACCCGACACCGGGCCATCCCGCCCTTCGCGTCCCGCCGTGCGCTGAAATCGGTTCTGCGCACGGCGGTCGACAGACCGGCCGCGGTGCTGTTCGTGGACAGCTTCACGCGTGCCTTCCGCCCGCAGGTCGCCGGCGCCGCCTCCCGCGTGCTCGACGCCGCCGGCCTGCCCTGCACACCGAGCAGCGGACTGTGCTGCGGCCTCACGTGGGTCAGCACCGGTCAGCTTTCGGTGGCACGCCGGGTGATGGCCCGCACCGTCACCCGGCTCGATCGTGGCCCGGACCGCGACCTGCCGATCGTGGTGGCGGAGCCGAGCTGCGCGGCCGCGTTGAAGCGGGACGTGCCCGAACTGCTGGGCACCGACGCCGCCCGGCGGGTCGCGGCGCGCGTGCACACACTGACGTCCGCGTTGACCGATCTGTCCACTTCGGACTGGCAGCCCGGCGTGCCGGACTCGGTGGTGCTGCAAACGCATTGCCACGAGTACGCCACGTTCGGCGGTCCGCGTGACCTGCTGCGCAAGCTCGGTGTGCGGACGGTGACCGAGGCCGAGGGCTGCTGCGGGCTCGCCGGCAACTTCGGTTTCGAGGAACAGCACTACGACACGTCGATGGCCGTCGCGGGCCTGTCCCTGCGGCCACGACTGGAAGAGAACCCCGATGCCGTCGTCGTGGCGGACGGCTTCAGCTGCGCCACCCAGGTCGACCACCTCGGCGCCCGCGCCGTGCACCTGGCAGAGCTGCTCGACCCAGGAGGGAACCCATGATCGACGTTCCGAAGCAGTTGTTCATCGGCGGTACGTGGGTGGACGCCGCGGACGGCGCCACGATGCCCGTCGACAACCCGGCGACCGGCGAGGTCGTCTGCCACGTCGCTGACGCGGGCACCAAGGACGCGCAGCTCGCCGTGGACGCCGCGGTGCGGGTCCAGGAGGAGTGGGCCGCCACCGCGCCGCGTGCGCGCAGCGAGATCCTGCGCCGTGCCTACGACATCATCGTGTCGCGCACCGACGAGCTCGCGCTGCTGATGACCACGGAGATGGGCAAGCCGCTCGCCGAAGCACGGGGCGAGGTCGCCTACGCGGCCGAGTTCTTCCGGTGGTTCTCCGAGGAGGCTGTGCGGATCGAGGGCGGCTTCGGCACCCTGCCGGACGGCCGCAACCGGATGCTGCTGATGCGTCGCCCGGTCGGCCCGTGCCTGCTGATCACGCCGTGGAACTTCCCGCTGGCGATGGGCACCCGCAAGATCGGACCGGCGATCGCGGCCGGCTGCACGATGGTCCTCAAGCCCGCGCCGCAGACTCCGTTGTCGAGCCTCGTGCTGGCGGAGATCCTGCGCGAGGCCGGGCTGCCGGACGGTGTGCTGAACGTCGTCACGACGTCCAGGCCGGGCGAGGTCGTCGAACCGCTGCTGCGCGGCGGACGGATCCGCAAGCTGTCGTTCACCGGGTCCACGCAGGTGGGCAAGCTGCTGCTCGAGCAGTCGGCTGAGCAGGTCGTGCGCACGTCGATGGAGCTGGGCGGCAACGCGCCGTTCATCGTGTTCGACGACGCCGACCTGGAGAAGGCCGTCGACGGGGCGATGGTCGCCAAGATGCGCAACATGGGCGAGGCCTGCACCGCGGCCAACCGGTTCTTCGTCCACCGCGACGTGGCGGAGGAGTTCGCCGTGCGGCTCGCGGCGCGCATGAGCGCGCTCAACGTCGGACCCGGTACCGAACCGGGCGTCGACGTCGGACCGCTGATCGACCAGAACGGCCGCCGCAAGGTGGAGCGCCTGGTCGAGGACGCCGTCCAGCGCGGCGCACGGGTCCTCGCCGGCGGCCGGACGCCGACCGGACCCGGCAGCTTCTACCCGCCGACCGTGCTGAGCCGCGTGTCACCGGACAGCGACCTGATGGGGACGGAGATCTTCGGCCCGGTCGCGGCGATCCTGACGTTCGACGACGAGGACGAGGTCCTGCGCCGCGCCAACGACACCGAGTGGGGCCTCGTGGGCTACGTGTTCACCGAGTCTCTCGACCGGGCGTTGCGCGTGAGCGAACGGCTGGAAGCGGGCATGGTCGGCCTCAACACCGGTCTCGTCTCGAACCCCGCCGCGCCGTTCGGCGGCGTGAAGCAGTCCGGCCTGGGTCGCGAGGGCGGCCGAGTCGGCATCGACGAGTTCCTCGACTACAAGTACGTGGCGGTGCCGGTGACCTGACCGCTCCCGATGAACGGCGCATTCGTCGGCCCCAGGTGGACAAATGCGCCGTTCATCGAGATCAGGAGCCCAGTCTGCGGGCGGAGATCTCCTTGGCGGTTTCGGCGACGAGGCGGCCGAGTTCGGGGAGCCGGTCCGGGTCGTAGCGGGAGTCCGGCATGGAGATCACCACCGCGGCCAGCGGTGAGCCGTCGGAGTCGAGCACTGCCGAGGCGATGGCGCACACGCCGGGACGGAACTGGTTGCGGTTGACCGCGTAGCCGTTCGCCGACACCAGCTCCAGCTCCGCCCTGAGCTGCTGCGGATCGGTGAGGGTGGTCTCGCTGTAGCTCTCCAGCGGCCTGGCGAGGACTTCGTCCCGATCGGACTTGCCGGTGTTGGCCAGTATCGCCCGTCCGCCCGCCGTGGCGTGCAACGGCGAGATGTCGCCGATGTCGTGGAACGTGCGCACCGCGTGCGACGAGTCGATGCGGTCGACCACCACCATGCAGTCCAACGCGTCGGGAACGGACAGGTGGATCGTCTCGTTCACCTTGTCCCGCAACCGGATCATGGGATCGCGGGCCGCCGCGAGCAGACTGGAGCCCTGGAGAGCGGCCGGGCGCACGGCGAGCACGCGCGCGCCGATCTCCCAGCGCGTCGTGTCCTTCCGGTTGGCACGCAACCATCCTGCTTCGTGCAGCGTGACGAGTGTGCGCTGCACGGTCGACTTGGGCAGCCCGAAGAGCTTGGTCAGTTCGCCCACCGTGACCGGTTGGTGCTGCGCGACCGCCTCCAGGATGCGCAGCGACCTGGTCACGCTCTTCATCTCCACGCGTTACCCCCTGTTGGTCTTCTGCATTCTCTTCTCACATCGCTTGACCGCCCCTTTCGGGGTGGAGATTGTCGTGCCATAAATTAGCACGGCGTGCCACATAGTGGATTACATGAACGAGGAGGAACACTCCCACCTCCGCCGGGACGGCGCCAACCTCGTACTCACTCACCGGACGGCGCCCCGAGCTTTCCCCGTGGACGGGGGCTGCACGGCTTTCTGACTGCACCGTGCTGTGCGAACTGTCATCAGTCCGGCGCACATCGGCATGCTCTGTGAGCGTTGTGGAATGGAGCAGGTGACAGGCCTGGCGGCGAGGCTTTTGAGCATCCGCACCGCAGTCGGATGCGGTGGATCGCGAAGGAGCCTCTCACATGAGCCGATACGACCTGGCCCTCATCGGCTTCGGCGGCGTCAACCGCGCGCTCGCCGAACTGGTGTCCCAGCGCGGGGACCGCCTTGCCGAAGACTTGGGCTTCGCCCTGCGCGTCGTGGCGATCACCGATCTGAGGGCCGGTTCCCTGGTGGACACCGACGGCATCGATCTGGCGCCGCTGCTGGCCGCCGAGCCGGGGGAGCTGAACTTCGCGCGGCTGCCGGGCGGAAGCGCTGATCCACGCAACGAGTGGGTGATCCGCGACGTGCCGTCCGACATCGTCGTGGAGGCGACGTTCACCAACCCCGCCGACGGTGAGCCCGCCCTCTCGCACGTGCGCTGGGCTCTCGAATCCGGCAAGCACGTGTGCACCACGAACAAAGGACCGGTCGCCCTCGCCGGCAGGGCGCTCAAGGCGCTGGCTGCCGAGCACGGTGTCAGCTTCGAGTTCGAGGGCTCGGTGCTGAGCGGCACGCCCGTCCTGCGCACGGCCGAAAAACTGTTCGGCGGGCTGGAGATCACCGGCGTCGAAGGCATCATGAACGGCACGTCGAACTACGTCCTCGGCCGGATCGAGGAAGGTGTCGATCTGTCGGCGGCCATCGCGGAAGCGCAGGAACTCGGATACGCCGAAGCCGACCCCACCGCCGACATCGAGGGTCACGACGTTCAGCTCAAGGTCGTGATCCTGGCGAACGAGGTGCTCGGCGCCGACCTGCGTCGCGAGGACGTCTTCTGCGAGGGCATCTCCGCGATCACACCTGACGAAGTGCGGGACGCCGCCTCGAAGGCGTTGCGCTGGAAGCTCGTCGGCTCCGCCACCCGCAACGAGGACGGGAGCGTCGACGCCCGTGTCGCCCCGCTCGCCCTGCCCGCCCACCACCCGCTCGCGGGCGTGTCAGGCCCGGTCAACGCGGTTTCGTTCCACACCGACCTCCTCGGCACGGTCACGGTGTCCGGCCCTGGCGCCGGCCGCATCGAGACCGCCTGCGCCCTGCTCTCGGACATCATCGCCATCCACCAGCGTCACGCCACCGCCACGCGCCGCGTCCTCCAGGAGACCCACCTTGTCTGACACCATCACACACACCGGCGTCGAGGCCGGAGCCGAGATGGCGCCCGTGCGCAATCCCTACACCGGCGAGATCATCGCCTCGGTTCCCACCGTCGATGCCACCGCCATCGGCAGCGTCCTGCGGCAGGCCAGGCGCGGGCGGCGTGTCGCGGCCGCGTTGTCCCGCGCGTCCAGGGCCTCCGTCCTGGAACGTGCCTCCCGTCTGGTCGAGCAGCGCGCGGAGTCGTTCGCGCGGCTGATCGTGAGCGAGGCCGGCAAGACCATCACCCAGGCCCGCAAGGAAGTCGCCCGCGCCGTCAACACCCTCTCGCTGTCCGCGGCCGAGGCCCGGCGCAACGCCGGTGAGGTCATCCCGTTCGACTCCTATGAGGGCTCGGAGAACCGGCAGGGCTGGTTCACCCGCGAACCTCTGGGCATCATCGCAGCCATCACCCCGTTCAACGACCCGCTCAACCTGGTCGCCCACAAGCTCGGACCGGCCGTCGCGGGCGGCAACGCGGTCATCCTCAAACCGTCCGCCCTGACGCCGCTGTCCGCGCTGCGCCTGGTCGACACCCTCGTCGAGGCCGGCCTGCCGGAGGAGGTCGTCACCGTCGTCAACGGCGAGGCCGACATCGCCGCCGCGATCGTCTCCGTCCCCGACGTGCGCATGGTGTCCTTCACCGGCGGATTCGCCACCGGCGAGGCCATCTCCCGCACGGCCGGCCTGAAGAAACTCGCCATGGACCTGGGTGGCAACGCCCCGGTCATCGTGATGGACGACGCCGACCTCGACGAGGCGGTGGAGTCCTGCGTCTCCGGCGCGTTCTGGGCCGCGGGCCAGAACTGCATCGGCACCCAGCGAATCCTGATCGCCCACCAGGTCTACGAACGCTTCCGCGACGCTTTCGTCGCTCGCACTGAGTTGCTGAGGGTCGGAGACCCGCTCGACGAGCGCACCGACGTCGGCCCGATGATCACCAGGCAGGCCGCGCTCGCCATCCGGGCGAAGGTCCACGCGGCCGTGGAACGGGGCGCAATCCTGTTGTGCGGCAACGAGGTGAGTGGCTCGGTGTACAAGCCTGCCGTGCTGGAGGGTGTTCCGAGCACCAGTTCGATCTGGCAGGAGGAGGTGTTCGCGCCGGTCGTGGTGCTGCAGCCCGTCGAGTCCTTCGAGGACGCCATCGAGCAGGCCAACGCCATCGACTACAGCCTCCACGCGGGAATCTTCACCGCGCGCCTGGACCGAGCCCTGACCGCCGCCCGGCTACTGGAAGCCGGAGGAGTGATGATCAACGACTCGTCCGACTACCGGTTCGACGCCATGCCGTTCGGCGGGTTCAAGCACGGCAGCATGGGCCGCGAGGGCGTGCGCTTCGCCTTCGAGGAGATGACCCAGCCCAAGGTCGTGTGCGTCAACCATCTCCGGGCGGGCTCCCGGTTGTAGTCGGCGCCGCCGAACCTCGCCCTGCTCCTCGCGTGCGGTTCACCACCGAGGACAGGGTGAGCGCGGTGACGGTGTCACGGACGCCGGGCATCTCGGCGATGTCTTCCCAGATGTCCCGCAGCCGCTGCAGCGTCGCCGCCTCCAGACGCACCATGATGTCGAAGTCGCCGCTGAGGACCTCGCAGATCACGACCTCCGGGATGCGTTTGAGCGCGGCCAGCACATCGCCGCCGCGCATGCGGTCCTGGCGGTAGATGAGCACGAGCGCGGAAACGATGTCGCCGGAGTCGTCGCCGGCCCGGACGATGGTGTAACCGGCGATGTGTCCCTGGCGCTCCAGTCGTTCGATGCGCTGGCGCACCGCGTTGCGGGACAGCAGCACTCGACCGGCCAGCTCGGCGTGCGAGATGCGGGCGTTGCGGGTCAGCTCGGCGATGATCTTCTCATCGACACTGTCCATGGTGGACGGAACCTTCCGCGATGTTGGCGAGAGCAGGTCAGGAAAGGGCGCGCGACAGGAGGTCCCGCTCCGGTCGGCCCGACGGCATCAGCAGCCGGGTCAATGCCTGTGGCGAGTCGACAGTCGCGTGGGCGTTCACCGACTCGTCAGGGGTTCCGTAGCCCCACAGCACGCGGACTGCGGGGATGCCTTCGGCTGCGGCGCTCAGCACGTCGTAGCCGCGGTCACCCACCATCAGCGGCCGCGAGACGTCGACGCCCTGCTCCCGCATGCGCCGCAGGCACTCACGGATGACATCACGCTTGGTGGCCCGGCCCGCCGCGTCTGACGTGCCGCACACGGTCGTCAGATGTGTGGTCAGGTCGTGGTGTTCGATGATCCGCTCAGCCTGGTCCTCGACCTTCGACGTCGCCACGCCCAGCGGGAAGCCGCCTGCGGCCAGCGTCTCCAACAGGCTGGGAATCCCGTCGTAGACCCGGCTGTTCAGCGCGCCTCTCGCCGCGTAGTCCGCTCGGTACAGCCGCAGAGCGCGTTCGGCGGTCGGCTCGTCAAGGCCGACGACCTCCCGGAACGTCTGGCGCATCGGCGGGCCGACGAAGCTCCGCAAGGTGTCGCTGTCGGGCACGGGAACGCCGATCGCCGTCAACGTGGCGGCGACGCTCGCGGTGATGCCGGCCGCGGAGTCCACCAGCGTGCCGTCGAGGTCCAGCAGCAGACAGGTGGGCTTCACGGTGTGCTCCTCAACTTCGTCGGAACCGCGTGCCACATTGTGCAACGACGTTCCAGATTACGGCACATCATGGTGGCAATGGAGTCCGAAGAGGTCAAGGGCGCACGTGTCACACAGGTTCAAGTCGGCTCGGTGCGGATTGGCGACGCGCACAAGGCCGGCCCTTCACGTTCGTCGGTGAAGGGCCGTTCATTGCCGTGTGGGTGACGTTCAGGCGCTCCGGCGTTCCGTGGCTTCCTTGGCCGCGTCGGCGACCATGCGGCCCCACTCGGGCAGCCGGTTCGGGTCGAAGCGGGAGTCGGGCATGGAGACCGCGACGGCGGCGAGCGGAGTGCCGTCCTCCTCCAGGACGGGCGCGGCGACGGCACAGATGCCGGGCCGGTACTGGTTGTGGTTGACCGCGTAGCCGTCGGTGCGGATCCGGTCGAGCTCCGCGCACAGTTCGTCGGGGTCGGTCGGGGTCGTGTCGGTGAACCGCTCCAGCCCGTGCGCGATGAACTCGTCCACTTCGGACGCCGGCAGCTGGGCCAGGACGGCGCGTCCGGCCGCAGTGGCGTGCAGGGGCGAGGTGTCGCCGATGGCGTGGAAGGTTCGCACGGGGTGGTCGCAGTCGACGCGGTCCACCACGACCATGCTCTGCAGGACGTCCGGCACCGACAGGTGGATCGTCTCGTTCAGCGCGTCGCGCAGGCGGACCATCGGCTCGTGCGCGACCGCCAGCAGGCTGGAGCCCTGCAGAGCGGCCGGCCGCACAGCCAGGACGCGGGCGCCGATCTCCCAGCGGGTGGTGTCCTTGCGGCTGGCTCGCAGCCAGCCGGCTTCCGCCAGGGTGACCAGGGTGCGTTGCACGGTCGACTTCGGCAGGCCGAAGAGCTTCGTCAGCTCCCCGACCGTGACCGGCTGATGCTGGGCGACCGCTTCCAGGACGCGCAACGACCTGGTGACGCTCTTCATCTCCATCCGGTCACCCCCATTAACTCTCTGAATTTCCTGTGAACACCCTCTTGACTCCCCTCGATGCCGGTGTCATGGTTCGTGCCAGATCCTAGCACGACGTTCCACATTGTGGCACGAGCCCTCTTGAGGGGCCCGCGAATCGAAAGGACAGGTCCTGTGTCAGCTGCCAGGAAGCGCGTCGCCGTCGTCGGTGTGGGAACGATGGGCAGTCAGGCCGCCTGGCGGCTGGCAGCCCGTGGCGCCGAGGTCGTCGGTTACGACCGGTTCGCCCCCGGCCACGACCGCAGCGCCGCCGGTGGCGAGACCCGGATCTTCCGCAGCGCGCACTTCGAGGACACCCGGTACGTGCCGCTGCTCCAGCACGCCGACGTCCTGTGGGAGCAGTTGCAGCAGGAGACCGGCCGGGAGTTGCGCCGGCTCACCGGATGTCTGCTCATGGGGTCCCCCGAGGGACAGCAGATGGCCACCGTCCTCGAGTCCATCGCCGAGCACGGCCTCGACCACGATGTTCTCGACGCCGAGTCCCTGGCCAAGCGGTTCCCGCAGTACCGGCTCGACGAAGGTGACGCGGTCGTGCTCGATCGGCGCGCCGGCTTCATCCGCCCTGAACTGACCATTCAGACCGCCGCCCGTCACGCCGAGCAGCTGGGTGCCGTGATTCACCGCTACACCCCGGTCCGCGAGATCGTCCCCGTCGCGAACGGCGTGGAGATCCGCACCGACACCGGCAGCGAGCACTTCGACGCCGCCGTCGTCACCCCCGGCCCCTGGGTCAACGACCTCCTGCCCGACCTGCCGTGGGAGGTGGACGTTCGCCGGGTGATCAGCGCCTGGTTCATGTCCACCACTCCCGACGCCTGGTTCGGGGAGGAGCGCCCCGCCTTCATCCGCACCTCACCCACCCACTGCTACGGCCTGCCCTCCCCGGACGGTGTGTCGGTCAAGCTCGGCCTCTCCCAGGCCCTGCACCGCCTCGCGGACGACCCGAACCAGCTGGACCGGACGGTGCAGCCGGAAGAGCTCGAGATCTACCGCGAGCTGATCGGCCGCTACCTGCCCGACCTGTGCCCCGACCCGACCCGCCTGGCCGTCTACATGGAGGGCTACACCGAGAGCAGCCGCCCGCTGGTCGGTCCGCTGCCGGGCAACGAGAACGTGATCCTGCTCGCCGGTTTCTCCGGCCACGGCTTCAAGCTCGCGCCGGCCTTCGGCGACATCGCCGCGGATCTGGCGCTGAACGGCTCCTCGGCTCAGTCCATCGACTTCATCTCGACCGCCGACCGCGTCGCGGCCTGAGGCGTCCCGCACCCACCGACAAGGAAACGACATGGCCAGCAAGAAACGAGTCGCCGTCGTCGGGACGGGCACGGTGGGCAGTCAGGCCGCCTGGCGACTGGCGGCACGGGGTGCCGAGGTTGTCGGCTACGACCGGTTCGCTCCCGGTCACGACCGCGGTGCCGCCGGTGGTGAGACCCGTGTCTTCCGCAGCGTGCAGACGCACGACAGCCGCTACGTACCGCTCGTGCAGCACGCGGACGCCCTGTGGAAGCAGCTGCAGGCGGAGACCGGGCGGGAACTGCGCCGCCTCACGGGTGCCCTGGTCTGGGGTCCGGCCGACGACCCGCACATGCGCACCGTCGTGGACGGCATCGCCGAGCACGGCCTCGACCACGAGGTGATCGACGCCGAGGCGATGGCCAAGCGGTTCCCGCAGTTCCGCGTCGACGACGGCGACCTGGTGATCCTCGACTGCCACGCCGGCTACATCCGCCCGGAGCTCACGGTCCAGACCGCGGCTCGGCGTGCCGAGGAGCTGGGAGCCCGGATCCGCCGCTACACGCCGGTGCGCGAGGTCGCTCCCGTCGCCGGGGGAGGCGTGGAGATCCGCACCGACACCGGCACCGAACGCTTCGACGCCGCGGTCGTCACCCCCGGCCCGTGGGTGGGCGATCTGTTGCCCGACTTGCCGTGGGAGGTGAGCATCTGCCGCGCGATCAGCGCCTGGTTCCTGCCGCACGAGGATCCCTCGGCAGACGCGGAGCGTCCCGCCTTCATCCGTTGTGGCGAGGACTCTTTCTACGGCATCCCGTCTCCGGACGGCCTGACCGTGAAGCTCGGCCTGCCCCAGACCCACCACCAGCCGGTCGACGACCCGAACCGGCTGAACCGGACCGTCGCACCGGAGGAACTGGAGACGTTCACGGCGGTGCTGCGGCGACACCTGCCCGGGTTGAACCCCGACCCGGTGCGCGTGTCGGTCTTCATGGAGGGCTACACGCACAGCAACCTGCCGTTGGTCGGCCCTGTGCCCGGCTGCGACGACGTCGTCCTGCTGGCCGGTTTCTCCGGTCAGGGTTTCAAGCTCGCGCCCGCCATGGGCGACATCGCCGCGGACCTCGTTCTGGAGGGCCGCACCTCCCAGCCGATCGACTTCGTCACCACCCACGCCCGCACCGTGGCCTGAGCCCGAACGAGGTAAGCGAGACATGAACCTGACCATCGGTCCGCTGAGTGCGGAGCCCGGCCAGAAGACCCGCGGGAGTCTGACCGCTGATCTCGGCAGCACGACGGTGGACGTTCCTCTGATCCTCATCAACGGCTCGCGGCCCGGCCCCAGGGTCGTGCTCACCGGTGGTGTCCACGGCGGCGAGTTCATTCCCCTCGACGCCACCGCCCGCCTGGCCGGGCTGCTGGAACCGGACGACGTCGCCGGCCAGGTGGTGATCTGCCCCGTGGCCAACCCGGCGGCCGTCTACGGCGGGCGGCTCAACATCTCCCCGTTGGACGGCATCAACATCAACCGAGTCTTCCCCGGCGACCCCGGCGGCGGCCCCACCGAGCGGATGGCGGCCTGGTTGTTCGAGCACCTGATCGACGGCGCCGACGCCTACGCGGACCTGCACAGCGGTGGCATCGACCAGTACCTGCTCGACTTCGTCGGCTACCGCCTGACCGGCGACGACGCGCTGGACGCGAAGAACAGGGCAATGGCCCGCGCGGTCGGCTACGAGCGGGCCATCTTCGGCACCAGCCCGGACGGCGGCAACAGCCACGCCGCGGCGAACCGGCGGGGTGTTCCCGCGATCCTGATCGAGACCGGGCAACTCGGCGACCGGGAGCCCGCCACCGTCCGCAGGCTGCTCGACGGCCTGTACCGGCTGCTGCACCACCTCGGCGTCGTCGAGGCACCGCAGAACCTCGCACCGGTGACCGCGCAGCCGCGCGACTGGATCTGGACGGGCGAGGTCGAGTCCGAGGTCACCGGCCTCTGGTACCCGGACGCCGTCACCGGCGACGAGGTCACCGAGGGACAGACCATCGGCCGCGTCGTCGACCCGGTCGACGGCGCCGAGCACAAGATCACCGCCGTCTCCTCCGGAACGGTCATCTACCACATGAACGGGCTGTCCGTCCGTCCCGGCACGCACCTCGCCGCCATCGCCACCCCTCACCACTGACAGACATCACGCCCGCCCCTGGCGTGCTTTCCCTTTGAGTAGGAGCAAACCCATGCGAGTCAGCAGAAGCTTGAGCGCAACGATCGTCTCGACGGCCTTGGCCGTCACGCTCGCCGCTTGCGGGTCGACTGGCGCTCCTCAGAGCGCTCCGCAGAGCGGTGAGCCCGGCCAGTTGGTCGAGCACACCGATGACATCTCGGTCGGCGTACAACCGGATCCGGCCGTGGTGAAGCTGCTGCCCGAGGCGGTGAAGGCCAAGGGCACGCTCTCGGTGCCGATGGACCTGTCGGCCCCGCCCACCACGTTCATGGCGACGGACAACAAGACGCCGATCGGGTTCAACCCGGACATGGCGCGACTCATCGCCGCCAAGCTCGGGGTGAAGCTGCAGATCCAAAACGTCAAGTTCGACACGATCATCCCGGGTCTGCAGGGCGGCCGGTTCGACTTCACCGCGTCCACCATGGGCGCCACGGCGGAGCGGCTGAAGGTGCTCGACATGGTCAACTACTTCCAGACCGGCACCGGCGTCGCGGTCCCCAAGAGCAACCCGCAGAAGCTGGCCGTCCATGAGTTGTGCGGGCGTCGTGTCGGCGTGCAGTCCGGCAGCACGCAGGAGCTCAAGTGGCTGCCGCAGCTGACCGAGAAGGACTGCACGAGCCAGGGCAAGCCCGCCATCACGGGCGTGACGCTGCCGAGTGTCACCGACGCGCTGACCCAGTTGTCCTCCAAGCGTCTCGACGCGGTGATGTACGACTTCACCTCGCTCGCCTGGGCGGCCAAGCGGCAGCCGAACGTGCTGGAGGTCCTCCCGGAACGCGTGGTCACCACGAATGTGAACGTGGCGCTGCCCAAGGGTTCTCCGCTGACCCCGGCGGTTCAGGCGGCGATTCAGTCCATCATCGACAGTCCGAAGTACGCCGAAGCGCTTGACCGCTGGGGCTTCCAGGGCCTGGGCATCAAGACCGCGGCGCCGGCCGTCCCACTGGGGTGATGATGTCCACCAATACGATCGGTTCACCTACCAGGAGTCGGCCGGTGTCCGAACTGTTGCCGGAACAGAAGAAGCGGATCACGCCGAAGCGTCCGCGCGACTACGTGTCTTGGGCGGTCGCGATCGCGATCGTCGGCGGCCTGGTCACCACGACGGTGACGAACGAGAACTACCAGTGGCCGGTGGTGTTCAGCTACTTCACCACCGAGGCCATTCTGGACGGTCTGGTCCTCACGCTGGTCCTGACCGTGGCCAGCATGGTGCTGGGCACGCTGCTCGGGTTGCTGCTCGCGGTGATGCGGATGTCGCACCAGGCACCGATCTCCGGCCTGGCCCGGCTCTACATCACGTTCTTCCGCGGCACACCGGTGCTCGTGCAGCTGATCTTCTGGTTCAACATCGCCGCGCTCTACCCGAACATCACCATCGGCATCCCCTTCACCGACATCTCCACACCGGTGGACATGAACGCCCTGATGACTCCGCTGACCGCGGCCATCGTCGGTCTGACGCTGAACCAGGCCGCCTACATGGCCGAGATCATCCGCGGCGGGTTCGCCTCGGTGAACCGCGGCCAGTACGAAGCCGCTGACTCCCTGGGCATGAGCGGTTTCACCAGGCTCCGCCACGTGATCATCCCGCAGACCATGCCCGCGATCATCCCCGCCACCGGCAACCAGGTCATCGGCATGCTCAAGGAAACCTCCCTGGTCAGCGTGCTCGGCGTGGCCGAACTGCTCAACAGCGCACAGTCGATCTACGCCCGCACTTACCAGACCATTCCGCTGCTGATCGTGGCGAGCCTCTGGTACCTGATCATGACAATGGCGCTGAGCGTGCCGCAGTCGATGATCGAACGCCGTTTCTCCCGTTCGACCCGCAGGCCTGCCCCGGTGGCCGTCGCGACGAAGGAGTCGTTGCTGTGAAAGCCGACGGAACGATCGTGGCACGCCAGTTGTGCAAGAGCTTCGGACATCACGAGGTCCTGCGCGGGATCGACCTGACCGTCAAGGCCGGCGAGATCTCCTGCATCATCGGCCCCAGCGGGTCCGGGAAGTCCACGTTGTTGCGGTGTGTCAACGGGTTGGAGACCATCGACCGCGGTGTGCTGCGAGTCAACGGCGAGGACTTCGGCTACGTCGAGAAGGAACGTGCCTACCACGCTCTGCGTCCGCAACGGCTGGCCGAGCAGCGCTCCCACATCGGCATGGTGTTCCAGCAGTTCAACCTGTTCCCCAACATGACCGCCGAGGACAACGTCATGTCCGGGCCGGTACTGGTCAAGAAGATCAGCCGCAAGGTCGCCAAGGAACAGGCCCAGAGACTCCTGGCCCAGGTCGGGCTCGCCGGGTGCGGCCACAAATACCCCGCCCAGCTCTCCGGCGGCCAGCAACAACGCGTCGCCATCGCACGGGCACTCGCGATGGAGCCCAGCATCATGCTGTTCGACGAACCCACCAGCGCACTCGACCCCGAACTCGTCGGCGAAGTCCTCGCCGTCATGCGCGACCTCGCCCACCACGGCATGACCATGCTCGTCGTCACCCACGAGATGGGCTTCGCCCGCGACGTCGCCGACGAGGTGCTGTTCATGGACGGCGGAGTCGCCGTGGAACGCGGTGACGCGCGTGAGGTGCTCGCCAACCCCCGCGAAAAACGAACCCAGGAGTTCCTGGAACGGGTGCTGTAGTCGCCCCGCGTCTGAACCACTCATTGGGAAGGAACCACATGTACTCCATCGGTCCGCTGACCGTCTCGCCGGGGGAGCGCGCCCAGGGCCTCATCCCGGTCGGCACCAGCAGTTACGGCGTGGAGCTCGGCATTCCGCTGATCGTCGTCAACGGCGCCCAGGACGGCCCGGTCCTCTGTGTGGACGCGGGCGTGCACGGCGACGAGTACGACGGCCAGGAGGCCATCCGGCGCGCGCTCGCCGAGCTCGACCCGGCCACCCTGCGGGGCACCGTCGTCGGCATCCCGTGCATGAACACCCCGGCGTTCGAGGCGGCCGCCCGTGCGAGCGGCATCGACCACCTGAACCTCAACCGCATCTTCCCCGGCGACCCGGACGGCTCCTACTCGCAACGGCTGGCCGCCAAGTTCGTCGAGGCGGTCGTCCCCGTTGTCGACGCCGTGGTCGACCTGCACACCGGTGGCGCCTACGGCGAGATCGCCCCGTTGGTCATCCTCCAGGGCGGTTACGAGGACCTGGCGACGGACATCGCCCTGGCCGCCGGGCACGAGCTGGTTTGGAAGGGCGGCAAGTGGGGCGGCACGGTCCGCCATCCCGTGCTCGCGGCCGGCAAGCCCGCCATCACCATCGAGTGCGGTGGCGCCACCTACCGCGAGGCCAACGTCGAGCGGCACCTTCACTCGATCCGCAACATCCTGCGCAGCCTGAAGATGATCGACGGCGAGGTGGAGCTGCGGGACGTCTACACGGCGGTTTCGGGCACGTTCGCCCGTTCCAACGCCGGCGGGTTCTTCGTCAGCCACTCCGAGCCGGGCGACACCTGCAAGGAAGGCGACCTGATCGGCCAGATCGTGGACCACTACGGCAACACGCTCGAAGAGGTGCGCGCCGACTGGGACGGGATCGTGCTGTGGGTGCGCCGCATCCGCACCGTGCGCCCCGGCGACGAGGTCGTCATCTTCGGTGCGGTCGAAGGCGAGATCAAGCCATGAACGTCACCGAGCTGCTGATCGACGGCAAGCGGGTGCCCGCGGCCGACGGTCGCACCTTCACCGTCGTGGACCCGGCCTTGGGCGACCCGATCGCCGAGGTTTCGTTGGCGGGCAAGGCGGACGTGGACGCTGCGGTCGCCGCCGCTCGTGCCGCGTTCACCGCTCCCGAGTGGGCGGGCATGCGCGCGGCGGACCGCGGTCGGCTGCTCTACCGGATCGCCGAGGCCATCAGGGCCGATGTCGAACGGCTGGCGCGGCTGGAGAGCCTCGACGTGGGCAAGCCGCTGAAGCAGGCCAGGGCCGACGTCGAGGCCGCCGCGCGGTACTTCGAGTTCTACGCGGGCTTCGCGGACAAGCTCGGTGGCTCCACCATCCCGCTGGGACCGGGCCTGATCGACTACACCGTGCGCGAGCCGATCGGCGTGTCCGGGCAGATCATCCCGTTCAACTACCCGTTGCAGAACACCGCGCGGGGGAGCGCTCCCGCGCTCGCGGCCGGCTGCACGGTGGTGCTGAAGCCGTCGCCGGAAGCACCTCTGACGCCGCTGGAGATCGCCCGGATCGCGCTGGAGTGCGGTCTGCCGCCGGGGGTGCTCAACGTCGTGCCCGGTGACGGCGAGACCGGTGCGGCGCTGGCCGGGCATGCCGGCATCGACCAGGTGACGTTCACCGGGTCGGTGGCGACCGGGATCAAGGTCGCCCAGGCCGCCGCCGAGAACGTGGTGCCGTCGGTCGTCGAGCTGGGTGGCAAGTCACCGGTCGTCGTGTTCGCCGACGCCGACTTCGACCTGGCGCTGGGTGCCATCGCGGCCTCGGCGTTCGGAAACGCGGGCCAGACCTGCTCGGCCGGAACCCGGCTGCTGTTGCAGCGCGGTGCCGAGGAGTTCCTGGACCGGCTGGCGGCCCACGCGAACGCGCTGCGCGTGGGCCCCGGACTCACCGACCCCGACGTCGGGCCGCTCGTCTCGGCACGCCAGCGCGACAAGGTGCTGGGATACCTGGACGTCGCCCGCGAGGAGGGTGCGACGGTCCGTGCGGGCGGTGGCGAACCGGCGGACCTGACGCTGCGCCGCGGCTACTACGTCGCGCCGACCGTCCTTTCCGGACTGACCAACCAGCACCGGGTCGCCCGTGAGGAGATCTTCGGTCCCGTCGTGACCGTCATCGAGTTCGACGACGTCGAGGACGCGCTGGAGATCGCCAACGACAGCCCGTTCGGCCTGTCGTCGTACGTGTGGACGCGGGACATCGACAAGGCCCTGCGAATGGCGCACGGCATCCGTGCCGGCCAGGTCAACGTCAACGCCACCGGCGTCGGCACCGGCGTGGAACTGCCCTTCGGCGGCTACAAGCACAGCGGCTGGGGCCGCGAGAAGGGCCTGGAGGGGCTGGACAGCTACACGCAGACCAAGAACGTCTGCATCGGCTTCGGGAACCGCACCTGAGCAACCGCGCGCTGGTAGCACTGCCCGCCGCCGGCTCCGTCATCAGCGTGACCCCCGGCGACCGGGTGGTCTGAGAAAGAGGATTGGACATCATGCGTCAGATCGTCACCTTCGACGCCTATGCGACCCTGATCAACTTCGAGCTCGCCCCGACCACCCTGAAGGTGCTGGCCGACCGGCTGGACCTGGACGGGCTGGACGTCGACGAGTTCCTGGACGACTTCCGGGTCATGCGCTTCCAGGCCGTCCTGGAGGCCTACCGGCCCTACCACGAGATCCTGCACTCCAGCCTGCGCAACGCCATGCGGCTGCACGGCCTGGAGTACCGCGAGTCCGACGGCGACGCCCTCGTCGAGGCCGTCCCGACCTTCGGGCCCTGGCCCGAGGTGCCCGAGGCGTTGCGGGCGCTGAAGAAGAAGTACGAGATCGCGATCATCTCCAACACCGACGACAACCTCATCGCGCGCAACGTCGAGAACATCGGCGTCGAGTTCGACTACGTGATCACCGCGCAGCAGGCCAAGGCGTACAAGCCGGACCGGCAGACGTTCGAGTACGCCTTCCAGACCATGGACGTCGACCCGAGCCAGGTGATCCACGTCGCGCAGGGCTGGGAGTACGACCACATCCCCACCAGGGACCTCGGTCTGAATCGCCGCGTGTGGATCAACCGCTACGGCCGTCGCGGCAGCAGCGACTACCAGCCCTACGACGAGCTGCCCGACCTGTCGGGGCTGCCCGCTCTGCTCGGCTGCTGACACCGGAGGAACCGCCGCCATGAAACAGATCCCCTACTGGCTCGACACCGCCCCGCAACGGCCCGACCGCTCGGGCAAGCCACTTCCCGAGAGCGCGGACGTGGTGGTCATCGGCGGCGGTCTCACCGGCCTGTCGACCGCCTACCACGCGGCCCGCAAAGGCGCGTCCGTGGTGCTGGTCGAGAAGGACCAGATCGGCTCCGGTGCGTCCGGCCGCAACGGCAGCATGTGCACGCAGGGCATCACGATCCCGCCCGGCGAGGCCCGCAAGCGGTACGGCCAGGAGCGTGCTCTTGAGCTGTACAACGCCTTCCGCGACGCCGTGGACCTCGTCGAGGACCTGACGCTGAGGGAGCAGATCGACTGCGACTTCACCCGCGCCGGGCGCCTCGGCCTGGCCTGCAAGCCCAAGCACTTCGAGCACCTGCAGGCCAAGCAGCGCGAACTGGCCGAGAACTTCGGTCACGAGACGGTCGTGCTGAGCAAGAGCGACCTGCGGGCCGAGATCGGTTCGGACTACTACCACGGCGCTCTGCTCGACCCGCTCAGCGCGGGCCTGCACGTGGGCAAGTTCGTCGGCGGCCTCGCGGACGCCGCCGAACGCGCCGGTGCGCAGATCCACGAGCGCAACGCCGCCACCGGCCTCACCCGCCTGCCCGGCGGCGGCTTCGTGGTGGAGACGATGCACGGCACCATCCGCGCCAAGCAGGTCATGGCGGCGACGGACGCCTACACCGACAAGTCGATGCCGTGGTTCCGCAAGCGGCTCATCAACGTCGGCAGCTTCATCATCGTCACCGAGCCGCTGGGTGAGGCGCGCGCCAAGGAGCTCATCCCCAACGGCCGCCTGCTGGTCGCCCACAAGAACGTCGGCCACTACGTCCGCCTCACCCCGGACAACCGCCTCGCGTTCGGTGGCCGGGCCCGTTTCGCACCCTCCAACCCGGCTTCCGACATCAAGAGCGGCGACATCCTCAAACGGGAGATGACGGAGATCTTCCCGCAGCTGGCCGGGGTGCGGATCGACTACGTGTGGGGAGGCATGGTCGGCTTCTCCTGGGACCGCATCCCGCACGCGGGGGAGATCGACGGCCTGTACTACTCCATGGGCTACTGCGGCCACGGCGTCCAGATGGCGACCTACATGGGCCGTGCGGTCGCCGACATGATGGACGGCAAGCCGGAGGCCAACCCGTTGCGCGGCCTCGGTTTCCCGAAGGTTCCCGTGCCGTTCTACAACGGCACCGCCTGGTTCCTGCCGTTCGGTGGCGCCTACTACAAGGCCAAGGACCGCTGGAGCTGACACCGCTCGGCCTTCCGCGACCGCCCCCGTCGCGGAAGGCCCTCCTTCCGAAGGACTGCCATGACTGCCGCGGACTCTCGAAGAGAGCACGACCTGCTCGGCGACCGCGACGTGCCCGCCGAAGCGTACTGGGGCGTGCACACGTTGCGCGCCAAGGAGAACTTCCCGATCACCGGCACGCCGATCTCCTCCTACCCGCACCTGGTGGGGGCAATGGCCGCGGTCAAGGAAGCCGCGGCGCTCGCCAACGAGGAGCTCGGCCTGCTCGACTCGGTGAAGGCCGCCGCGATCACCGAGGCGTGCCGCGAGATCCGGGCGGGCAAGCTGCTCGACCAGTTCGTCGTGGACGTGATCCAGGGCGGAGCCGGCACCTCGACGAACATGAACGCCAACGAGGTCGTGGCGAACCGCGCGCTGGAACTGCTCGGCCACGAGAAGGGCGAGTACTCGAACCTGCACCCCAACGAGGACGTCAACCTCGGGCAGTCCACGAACGACGTGTACCCCACGGCCGTGCGGATCGCGACGATCTTCGCCGTGCGCGGCCTGCTGGACGCGATGTCGGTTTTGCAGGAAGCCTTCGCCCGCAAGGCGGTCGAGTTCCGCGACGTCCTGAAGATGGGCCGCACGCAGCTGCAGGACGCGGTGCCGATGACCCTGGGGCAGGAGTTCTCCACCTACGCCGTCATGCTCGACGAGGACCGCGCCCGGCTCGCCGAGGCGGTCCTGCTGATCCACGAGATCAACCTGGGCGCCACCGCGATCGGCACCGGCCTCAACGCCGCGCCGGGCTACGCGGAGGCGGCCCGCCGCCACCTCGCCGCGATCACCGGGCTGGAGTTGGTGACAGCCGCGAACCTGGTCGAGGCCACCCAGGACTGCGGCGCGTTCGTGCAGATGTCCGGTGTGCTGAAACGGATCGCCGTCAAGCTCTCCAAGACCTGCAACGACCTGCGCCTGCTCTCGTCCGGTCCGCGCGCGGGTTTCGGCGAGATCAACCTGCCGCCCGTGCAGGCCGGTTCGTCGATCATGCCGGGCAAGGTCAACCCGGTGATCCCCGAGGTCGTCAACCAGGTCGCGTTCGAGGTGATCGGCAACGACGTCACGATCACCATGGCGGCCGAAGCGGGCCAGCTGCAGCTCAACGCCTTCGAGCCGATCATCCTGCACTCGCTGTCGGAGTCGATCACGCACCTGCGCGCGGCCTGTCTCACTCTGGCCGAGCGGTGCGTGGACGGCATCACCGCCAACACCGAGGTGCTGCGGGCGGCCGTCGAGAACTCCATCGGTCTGGTCACCGCGCTCAACCCCCACATCGGGTACAACGCGGCGACCGACATCGCCAAGGAAGCGCTCGCCACCGGCAGGGGAGTGGCGGAACTGGTGCTGGAGAAGGGATTGCTGCCGGCGCAGACGCTGGCCGACCTGCTGCGGCCGGAGGTGGTGGCGGGCAGCGCTTGAGGTATCAGTCGGCGCCGGTGCTGAAGGATTTCACGGCCGACAACGCCGCACCCCAGGGACAGGAGTCCATGGCCTGGCCATCCGTCCGCGGCGGATGTGGCACGAACCCACCCTCACCGAACAGCACGGTCACGTCCGACTCGCGCAACTCGTCGACGCTGCGCCGGAACGGACGGTTGTTCGCAAGCGCGGTGTTCACGAACGGCAGCACCGCGAGCGGGACACCGAGCCCGGTCAGCTCAGCGAGCTGGGTGAGCAGGCAGGTGTCGGCGATACCAGCCGCCCACTTGTTGATCGTGTTGTACGTGGCGGGTGCGACGACGACCGCGGTGGCCTTCGGGAGCGCCGGTTGCCCTGCTTCGTCCGAGTTCCTGGGGCCGGGCGAACACCACCATTTGTTCCAGTTCCAAACTAAAATCTTTGCTATGGTAACCAGGGTGACGATCAACCCGACCACGCGCGACTACAACAAAGCATCCGTCCTCGACGTCGTTCTCGCCCAGGCGCCCTTGACGCGCAACAAGCTCATCGAGCTGACGGGCCTGAGCAAGGCCACGGTGTCCAGGGCGGTGGAGGAGCTGCGGGCCGACGGCTTCGTCGTGGACGGCGGGGTCGACGCGGTCGCCGGTCGTGGCCGGCCGTCCACCTACCTGGACATCCCCGGCACCACCGGGCACGTCGTCGGCGTGAGCTTCGGTGCGCAGACCACCGGTGTTCTCGCGACCGACCTGAGGGGACGCGAGATCCAGCACGTGATCGTGCCCACCGCGAACCACGACGACGTCGGCCAGGCCGCCGCCTGGCTGGCCGGTCTGATCGCCGGCGCCCGCCAGTCCGCGGCTGGGCCGTTGCGGCAGGTCGTCGTGGCCGTGCCCGGCCGGGTCCGCGACGGTGCCGAGATCTTCGGCCCGGCCGAGTCGATGACCTACCTCGCCGGCTCCGGCCTGCAGCGCGCGCTGGCGGACCTGCTCGGCGCCCCGGTGCTGCTCGACAGCGACGCGAACGCGTCCTTGCTGGGCGTCCTCGCCGACGACGTCACGATCAGGAACGCGGCACTCTTCAGCGTCAGCAGCATGCTCAGCTTCGCCTGCTGCACCGACCGCGCGCTTGCTCGCGGGAGCACTCCCTCGTTCGGTGGCGTCGGCGTGCTCTCCTCCGGAGTGCACGACAAACCCCTCGAAAAGCTGCTGAGCACGGGAGGGCTGCTCGCGTTCGCGCATGAGCGGGGACTGGGGATGGAACGCATCGACGACCTCTGGGGCGAGGCGCGCCACGACGAGGTGCGCGCGGCGGTGGTGGAGGCGTTCACCACGGCGTTGGTGACGGCTGTGACCACCGTCGTCGTGACCCTGGACCCTGAGTCGATCTTCTTCGTGGGCAGGTTGCGCGCGCTGGTCGAGGAAGTCCTGCCCGAGGTGCGCAGGCGCCTCGAGGAGCGCCTTCCCTCCGTTCCGCGGGTCACGGTCGCCACGCAGGTGCTGGGGCTGTCGACCGCACGCGGCGCGGGGTACTCGTGTCTGACGCTGGCTCAGGCCCGGTTGCGGGAGGCTCTGCTCGACGCACGTCGTCAAGCGCCGCGTGCGGAGCAGCAGCCCGCGCCCGCGTTCTGAGCCACGCTCGCGATGAAGGGTCCCTTCATCCACCTGACGTGGATGAAGGGACCCTTCATCGCTTATAAAGTTTCAGTTTGGAACTGGAACTAAAAGTGGTACGGTCAGGTCACCTGCGGAACCAGAGGAAAGTGACGGCCGATGACTACGACACTGAGCCGGGCGATCGCCGGCTACCCGAACCGTTTCGACCCGGCCGTGCTGGACGCGCTCCCCGACCGTCTCCAGGACACGATCCGGCGCCGGACCGAGGTGCTGGGACCCGGCTACACCCTCATCTACCGCACACCGGTCGAGTTCGTCTCCGGTCACGGCGCTCACCTGATCGACCGCGACGGCAACGACTACCTCGACGCCTACAACAACGTCCCGTGCGTCGGGCACGCGCACCCGCACGTGGTGGAGGCCGTCACCCGGCAGATGTCGGCGGTCAACATCAACACGCGCTACGTCCAGGACTCGCTGGTGGACTACGCGGAACGGCTGCTCGCGACCTTTCCCGCGGAGCTGTCGAAGCTGAGCATCGCGTGCAGCGGCTCGGAGGCGAACGACCTCGCGATGCGCGTGGCCAGGTTCCACACCGGCGGTGAGGGCATCATCGCGACGCGCTGGGCCTACCACGGCATCACGCGTGAGGTCGCGAGCTTCTCGCCGACCCTGGGCACAGGATCTCCACTGGGGCCGAACGTCAGGCTGATCGACCCGCCGGACCCACGGCTCGTCGCGCCGGGGTCGACGCTGGCCGACCACATGCGTGCGCAGGTCCGTGGCGCCATCGACGACCTGGAGCGTCACGGTTACCGGCTCGCCGCCCTGGTCACGGACGGGGCGTACAGCAGTGACGGGATCTTCACCGACCCGGTCGGCTACCTGAAGGCGATGATCGAGGAGGTGCACGCGGCCGGCGGTGTCTACATCGCCGACGAGGTGCAGTCCGGGTTCGCCAGGCTCGGGGAGTCCATGTGGGGCTTCGCGCGCCACGGCGTGGTGCCGGACATCGTGACCATGGGCAAGCCGATGGGCAACGGGCTGCCGGTCTCCGGCGTCGTCTTCCGCCCGGAGGTCTCCGACGAGTTCGGGCGCAACGTCCGCTACTTCAACACCTTCGGCGGCAGCTCGATCCCGGTGGCGGCGGCCGCCGCGGTGCTGGACGTCTTCGAGCAGGAGAACGTCCAGCAGAGCGTCCTCGACAACGGTACGGCCCTGCGCGCCGGGCTCGAGGAGATCACGCGGGAGTCGCCGTACGTCGCCGAAGTCCGCGGCTGCGGTCTCTACGTCGGCGTCGAGCTCGTGAAGGACCGGGAGACGCGCGAACCCCACCGTGCGCTCGCCGAGGACGTCATCAACGATCTGCGTGACCGGCGGGTGCTCATCAGCGGCACCGGCCCCAAGGCGAACGTGCTGAAGATCCGTCCGCCGCTTGCGTTCGACGCTGCCGACGTGACCCGGTTCCTGGAGACCTTCGCCCAGGTCGCGCAGGACCGGCTGTAACGGCTGATCGAAGGGACACACCGTGACCATCCCACCGCTGGCGGACTCCGGCAGGCGCCTCATGGTCGACAGTGGACTGGCGTCGGCCCACGAGCCTGTCGACGTCACGCTCGTGGAGACGCTCCTCGAACAGCACTACCGGCTGCGCGGGCGGCTCAAGCGGCTGGCCACGGAGAAGGACGACACCTTCCGGCTCACGACCGGCTCTGGTGACCACCTCGTGAAGGTGTCGCCGCCGGGCGAGGACGAGAGCGTTGTCGACCTGCAGACCGCCGCGATGCGCTTCCTCGAGGACACCGCTCCTGAACTGCCGGTCCAGCGCGTGCGGCTGACCGTCGACGGGCACGACAGCGTGGCCGTCGGAACGCGCATCCTGCGGGTGTTCGGCTTCGTCGCCGGCCCGGTCTGGGCCGGGGCGAACCGCGACGCGCGGCAGCTCGCCGCGGCGGGCGAGATGCTGGGCCGCATCGACGTGGCACTCGCAGGATTCGCGCACCCCGCCGACGGGCGAGGGCTGGCGTGGGACATCAAGCACTTCCACCACCTGACCGGGCTGGTCACGCACACGCCGGACGCCGGGCACCGCCGGCTGGCAGGGGAAGTGTCCCGGCTGTTCGGCGAGATCGTCGTACCGCGCCTGAGCGGCCTGGAGACACAGGTGATCCACGGCGACTACAGCCCCTACAACGTGGTCGTAGACCCGCACGGCGAGCCGTTCGTGACCGGCGTCATCGACTTCGGTGACACGGTGCGCAGTGCCCTGATCTTCGACCTCGCCGTGCCCATGGCCAACCTGCTCGGCCGCGGCCAGGAGAACCCCTGGCAGGACGCCTGCGCCTTCCTGAAGGGCTACGAGCGCGTCCGGCTGGTCGAGGACTCGGAACTCGCACTCCTGCCCGTCGCCGCGCTGGCCCGGCTGACGCTACGCGCGTTGATCACGAACTGGCGCGCGCAGCGTGTCCCACAACGGCGCGAGTACCTCCTGGCCCACGCCAAGGACGACTGGACCAACGTCGAGCAGGCGCTCGCTGTGGCCCTCGACGAGGTCGTCGCCCAACTCCGCTGAAACCTGACCGCCGCCAAGCCGGTATAGTCGACAATAGACAAAGGGGAGGCGGCGGGGGAATGGACCGCAAGTTCGAGTGGATCGAAGACCGGACGACGACGCCGGACGGCGTCTACCGCGTGCTGCGTGCCGCCATTCTCGACGGGACCGTGCCTCCCGGCGGGCAGCTGCGGGAGGCGCACATCGCCGCGGATCTCGGCATCAGCCGGTCCCCGCTGCGCGAGGCGCTCACCAAGCTGGAGGAGGAGGGGCTCATCGTCAAGATCCCCTACCGCGGGGCGTTCGTCGCGGAGGTGAGCGCTCGGGACGTCGCCGAGATCGACGCGATCCGCCTGCTCGTCGAGCCGTACGCCGCAGAGCTCTCGGCCGAGGCGTTGCGCGGTTCCGAGCGGTCGAGGTTGCTGCAGACCGTCGAGGACCTCCACCAGGCCTTGGCGAAGAACGACATCGCGGCCAGCGTCGACGCGCACCTCGGCTTCCACCGGCTCTTCTACGACCTCTCCGGCAGTGGCGCTCTGCAGAACCTGTGGAACGGCTGGGAGACGAAGCTGCGGCTCTACCTCAGCGTCGATCACCAGACCTACAGCGACCCGCGCGAGCTGGCTGTCGAGCACGAGAGGCTGGCCGCGGTCGCGCTGGAGGGCTCCATCGACGAGTTCCGCAAGGAGTTGGCCGCCCACTTCCAGACAGGGCTCAGCGGCCACGCCGAGGTTCATCCCCGGCAGGCGTGAGGCCATGCTCAGAACGCGGTGTATCCGCCGTCGACAGGTAGCACCGCTCCGGTGATGTAGGTCGACTCCGAGGACGCCAGGAAGAGCACCGCGTCGGCGACCTCCTCCGGAGTGGCGAGGCGCTGGAGCGGGATCTGGGACTCGCGCTCGCGGCGGTAGGCCTCGGGGTCGGCACTGCGCTGGATGGACGCCTCGATGATCGGCGTGACGGTCAGGCCGGGGGCGACGACGTTGACGCGGATGTTGCGTGCCGCCCACTCGATCGCGGCGCCCTTGGCGAGCATGATCAGACCACCCTTGGCCGCGGAGTACAGGACTTCGCCCGCCTTGCCGACCATGCCGAGCCGTGAGCCGACACAGACGAACGACCCTCCCGCGGCGGGCATCAGCGGCGCGAAGTGCTTCATCACCAGGAACGCGCTGAGCAGGTTGCTGTCGAGCACGTTCTTCGCCGCCTCGCAGCTCATCTCGGTGAGCGGGCTGCTCGCCTGCAGGCCGTGGTTGAGGACGACGACGTCGACGGTGCCGAACGACTCGGCGGCCTGACGGGCGAGGGCTTCGACGAACGCCTCGTCGTTGAGATCGCCGGGGACGTACAGGTCGTCGGGCTGGGCCGTGTCGAGCCGCTCCCTGCGGCTGGTGAGCAGCAGTCGTGCGCCCTCGCGGCGGAAGCGGGAGCTCACGGCCTCGCCGATGCCGCTGCCGGCACCGGTCACCAGGGCCGTCACGTGGTCGAGTCTCATGTCGGGCAACTCCTGTGGGTCAGCTGAGGAATCCGCGGGCGTCGACCGGCCAACGCTGCAGCGACGTGCCCGTGCTGTCGGTGACGATCAGTTCCTCGAAGTTGATGACGACCGGGCAGACGTGGTTCGGCACCACCGGTAGCACGGTGCCGATGGTGGGGCGGACCTCGCCGGCGGGCAACGCGAGGAATCCGTGGTACTCGTTGAGCTTGGTCAGGACGGCCTTCGTGCCGGCGATGCCGCCGTAGCCGCGTTCGGCGCTGCCCTCCCGGCTGAGGGCTTTGGTGCCCGCGTCGACGATCACCTGGTCGGGGACCCAGTCGCTGACCACGGTGGTGGCGACGAACAGCGCGACCTGGTCGTCCGTGCAGGCGCCGAGCCGGGTGTTGTTCAGGTCGCAGAAGACGTACTCGCCTGGCCGGATCTCGGTGATCACGCTGCTGCCGGTGAACTCGACGGTCGGGGTGGAGCCGGCACTCACCACCTGAGCGGTGATCCCGGCAGCGGTGAGGCTGCGCACCGCGGTGACGAGCGCGACGTCCTGGTCCTGCGCGGCGCGCAGGCGAGCGTCCGGACCGGCGCTGCCGTGACCCGGATACGTGAAGACGCCCACCGGCACCAGGCCGCGCCGGCGGGCGGCCGAAGCGAGGTCGCCCGCGAGCTCAGGCGGTGCCCCGGAGCGACGGGCGCCGCAGTCCACCTCGATCACGACCTCCAGCCGCTCCGGTTCGCCCGCCATCGCGTCGGCGAGTGCGTCGATCGCCGCGACGTTGTCCACGCCGACCCGCAGCCGGGAGGACTCGGTCAGCCCGCGCAACCGCGCGCCCTTGGTCCCCGAGGGCCAGACCGGGTAGGCGAGGAAGATGTCGTCGAATCCGGCCGCGGCGAAGACCTCGGCCTCACCGACGTTGCCCGCGGTGATGCCGACCGCTCCCGCCGCGAGCTGGCGCCTGCCGATCTCGACGCACTTGTGCGTCTTGACGTGCGGTCGGACGTGGAGGCCGTGCTGGCCGGCGAAAGCCTGCATGCGGTCGATGTTGTCCTGCAGCACGTCGACCAGCACGATCGGCGCCGGGGTGTCGATCCGCCCTGCCAGGGCGGCGAGCGCTCGCTGGAGCTGACTCACGTTGCACTCCTCTCCTGCACCGCGGCGCAGACCATCTGGATCTCGACCGGACTGTTGCGCGGCAGGCCCGCGACGCCGATCGCGGTGCGCGCGTGCCGTCCGTTCTCACCCAGTACCTCGACGAGGAGGTCACTGGCCGCGTCGGCGACCCGCGACTGCTCGCCCAGATCCGGTGTGCTGGCCACGAATACCAGCATCTGCACGACCCTGACCCGGTCGAGATCCCCCACCGCGTCCGCGGCGATGGCGAGTGCGTTGAGCGCGGTCTGGCGGGCGAAGTCGCGCGCCATCGGCACGTCGACGTCCCGGCCGACGACGCCCTGGCCCAGCAGCACGCCGTCCCGGTACGGCAACTGGCCCGAGATGTAGATGCTCGAATCCACCGTCCGGTGGTTCACGAAGTGCGGGCTCGCACCGAATCCGAGGGCGGGCAGCTCCAGACCGAGAGCCTGGAGCCGATCCGTTGCCTTCACAGCACTTTCGATCACAGTCACAGCACCCTTTCCAGGAACTCCTGGGTTCGTTTTTCGCGGGGGTTGGCGAGTACTTCGCGGGCGTCGCCGCGCTCCACGGCGATTCCGTCGTCCATGAAGAGGACTTCGTCGGCGACGTCGCGGGCGAAGCCCATCTCGTGGGTGACGACGAGCATGGTCATGCCGTGGTGGGCGAGGTCGCGCATGACGGCGAGGACTTCGCCGACGAGTTCGGGGTCGAGGGCGCTGGTGGGTTCGTCGAACAGCATGATGCTGGGCTGCATCGCCAGTGCGCGGGCGATGGCGACGCGTTGCTGCTGGCCGCCGGACAGCTGGGCGGGGTACTTGTGGCCGCATCCGGCGAGGCCGACCTGGGCCAGGAGTTTCTGGGCCTGTTCACGGGCGGTTTTGCGGTCGGTCTTCTTGACCAGCACCGGTCCGGACATGACGTTGTCCTCGGCGGTCATGTTGGGGAACAGGTTGAACTGCTGGAAGACCATCCCGATGTGGGAGCGTTGCTCGGCCAGCCGTTGCGGGGAGACGGCGTGGTAGGCGTTGTCCTTCTCGACGTAGCCGAAGTCCTCTCCGTTGACCCGCAGCACACCGCGGTCGATGGTCTCCAACCCGTTGACACAGCGCAGAAGTGTCGATTTCCCGCTCCCGCTCGGCCCGATGATGCAGGAGATCTCGCCGGCCTTGACCGACAGGTCGATCCCGCGCAGCACCTCGTGACTGCCGTAGCTCTTGTACAACTGGCGTGCCTCGATCGTTCCGTCGGCTTTCACAGCAACGACTCCTTCGTGGCGACGGCCACCGGGGCGGGCCTGCGGGTCGAGCGGGAGAAGCGGCGTTCGATCATCGACTGCGGCACGCTCAGCGCCATCGTCATGATCAGGTACCAGAGGCTCGCCACGATCAGCAGCGGAATGGTCTGGTAGGTCCGCGCGTAGATCGACTGTGCGCTGTTGAGCAGTTCCGCCACGCCGAGCACGCTGACCAGGGACGTCTCCTTGAGCATGCCGATGACCTGGTTGCCGGTGGCGGGGATGATCGCGGGCATGGTCTGCGGGATGATCACGTGGCGGAGCCGGGTGAACCCGCTCATGCCCAACGAGTCCGCGGCCTCGTACTGGCCGCGGTTCACCGACGCGAACCCGCCGCGGATGATCTCCGCCATGTACGCGGCCTGGTTCAGCGTCAGACCGACGATCGCCGCGGTCAGCGGAGTCATCAGCGCGTTCATGTCCACCGGTGTGGAGATGTCGGTGAACGGGATGCCGATGGTGATGTTCGGGTACAGCGCGGCGATGTTGAACCAGAAGATCAGCTGCACGAGCACCGGTGTGCCGCGGAAGAACGTGATGTACAGCCGCGCCAGGCCGGAGATCGGCGCCTGGTGCGACATCCGCATCACCGCGAGCAGCAACCCGAGCAGCGTGCCCAGCACCATGCTGGCCACGGTCAGGACCAGCGTCAGCACCAGACCGTCCAGAATGGCCTCGGTGGTGAAGTAGCTGAACACCACCGGCCACTGGTAGTTCTCGTTCGTCACCGTCGTGGTGACCAGGCCGCCGACGATCGCGATGGCGACCGCCCAACAGAGATAGTCGCGCGGACGTTTCGGCGTGATCCGCTTCTTGTTCTCCGGCAGCAGGTCCGGCAACGGCTGGGTTCCGGTCTTCGAACCGGTGGTGGCCGTCGACATCATTGCCCCAGCGGGGCGGCCGGCGCCGCGGTCTTGATGCCCAGGCCCTGGAAGCCCCAGCGGTCAAGCGCTTCGGCGTACTTCGGACTGTCGATGATGGACTGAATCGCCGCCTGGACCGCCGGGGTCAGCGGAGAACCCTTGGGCAGCGCCACGTTCACATTCGTGGTGACCACGCGTTCCGGGAGGACCTCCAGCACGTTCGGCTGCCGCTTGGCCGCCCAGGCGAGCGAGGTGAAGTCGTACATCACCGCGTCGAGACGCTTGGAGGACAACTGGGTCAGCGCGTCGGTGACACTCGGCAGCGTCACGCCCGTGATGGCGGGCTTGCCCTGGCTCGTGCAGTCCTTCTCGGTCAGCTGCGGCAGCCACTTGAGCTCCTGCGTGCTGCCGGACTGCACGCCGACACGACGCTCGCACAACTCATGGACGGCCAGCTTCTGCGGGTTGCTCTTGGGGACCGCGACGCCGGTGCCGGTCTGGAAGTAGTTGACCATGTCGAGCACCTTCAGCCGCTCCGCCGTGGCGCCCATGGTGGTCGCGGTGAAGTCGAACCGGCCGCCCTGCAGACCGGGGATGATGGTGTCGAACTTGACGTTGTCGATCTGCAGCTTCACCCCGAGCTTGGCCGCGATCAACCGCGCCATGTCCGGGTTGAACCCGATCGGCGTCTTGTTGTCCGCCGCCATGAACGTGGTCGGTGGACTCGACAGGTCCATCGCCACCGAGATCTTGCCCTTGGACTTCACGGACTCGGGCAGCAGCTTCACCGCGGCGGGATCAGCCTGAACACCGGCCGAGATGTCATCGGTGTGCTCGACCGACTGGCCGGGCTCACCGCTCTGCTGAACGGTCTGCGGAGCGCCTCCCGACCCGCACGCGACCAGCGCGAGAGTCAGGGACGTCGCGGCGAACGCGGCACGCAGTGGTGTGGTGACTCGCATGGTGGCCGTCCTTCTTCATACGGGGGAACGAGGTGCGGGACGAGGGTGGCCCGCTCACTTCATGAGGTCCTTGAACCTGTAGTAAGCGCCTGCGAAAGGAAGGAACCAGGGCGGTCCGAAGTGCCCGGGGATGCGGGTGAACTTCAAGTCGCGCCAAGGGTTCGCACTCGTCGTTCCGTTCAGGTACTCGGCCATCTGCTTGCCCATGTGCGTGGCCATCTGCACGCCGTGGCCGGAGTAGCCGAGCGAGTAGAACAGTCCGTCGTGCTCGCCGGCGTGCACCATGCGGTCCATGCTCATGTCGACCAGACCGCCCCAGCAGTAGTCCACCCGCGCGTTCGCGAGCTGCGGGAAGACCTCGGTCATCGCCTTCTGCAGGATGCGCCCGCACTTCTCGTCCGACTGCGGGTTGGACATGGTGAACCGGGCGCGGCCACCGAAGAGCAGCCGGTGGTCCGGCGTGATCCTGAAGTAGTTCAACAGGTTCCTGGACGTCGACGCCATCCGCCTGGTCGGCAGCAGCTCGTCGCAGACGTCCTCGCCCAGCGGCTCGGTCACGATGATGAAGCTGCCGACGGGCGCGATCCTGAACTGCTGCCAGCGGAACGGCCTGCCGGTGTAGCCGCTGGTCGCCACGAGCACCTGGTCCGCCTGCACGGTTCCCCGCGGTGTGACCAGCTCGTGTTTCGCCCCGCCCAGCCGCCGGAACCGCTCGACCGGCGCCTTCTCGTGGATCGTGGCGCCGGCCCGCACCGCGGCCTCGGCGAGTCCCCTGGTGAACTTGCCGACGTGCAGCCCGGCACTCCTGGCGTCGACCAGCGCACCGTGGAACCGGTCGGAGCCGATCTCCGCGCGAAGCTCGTTCCTGCTCACCACGCGGTGCTCGAAACCGAGCCCGGACAGCATGTCGGCGGTCTTGCGCATGCCGTCGACGTGAGCGGGCTTGGACGCGAGGTTCAGCTTGCCGGTGCGGGCGAAGTCGCAGTCGATGCCCTCGTCGCCGATGACCTTCTCCACGGTGTCGACCGCGTCGTGGTAGGCCAGCAAATACGCCTTCGCCGTGTCCAACCCGTACCGGCCGACCGCGTCGCGGAAGCCGATCGACAGGCCGGTCGTGGCCATACCGCCGTTGCGACCCGACGCGCCCCAGCCCACCGTCTCCTTCTCGAAGACGTGCACGTCGGCACCCCTGCGGGCCAGGTGCAACGCCGTCGACAGACCGGTGAGGCCCGCTCCGACGACCGCGACGTCGACGCGGCCGCTGATGTCGGTCCGCGACCGGTCAGGGCCCTGCGGAGCGGTGTCGAGCCAGTAAGGCGTGAACTTCATCGCTGCTCTCCAGTCGTCTCGAGCGTGCGTCAGGGACGCGGCAGACCGAAGAGGACGGGGAGGTCGGCGATGTCGGTGATCCGCCTGGCGCCGAGCCACGGGTGGTCCGGCTCGAAGCCGCGGTCCACGTACACCTTCTTGTCGAAGCCCATGACGGTCGCGGAGCGGAGGTCGTACTTCGGGCTCGCCGAGACCCACGCGATCTCGTCGGGCGTCGCGCCGAGCTTGTCCAGCGTGTACCGCCACGCGTGCAGCCGCGGCTTGTAGCAGCCCATCTGCTCGGCGGTGATGACGACCTCGAACGGAGCCTTGAGGTTCTCCACGAGGCTCGGCGCGTGGACGTCGTCGGTGTTCGTCACGATGACCAGCGGAAACTCCTCGGCCAGGCGGTTCAGCGCCTCGGTGACACCGGGGTAGGGCGTGAACGTGGGGATCTGCTCGTACACCGCCTCGGCGTCACCGGCGCGGTACCCCAGGCCGAAGTGGTGCAGGGTGCGCTCCAGCGAGTGAGCGATGACCTGGTGGAACGGCTTGTAGTCGCCCAGGGTCTCGTCGTACCGGAACTCGTTGCCGGTCTTCAGGACCTCGTCGGCGATCTCGGCGGGGAGCCGGTCACCCAGGACGCGGCGGATCACCTCGTTGATGCGGAAGTGGATCAACGTCCCGTTCATGTCGAACGCGACGAACTTCGGCTTGCTCTCGAATTTCACTTTTCCTCCTGTGTCGACCGTCGTTTGTCGATTGTCGACCATCTTGAAGGGCTGCCAACTGTGTGTCAAGGAGCACCATCGGCACACGACCCAGCCGGACGTGAGACCGGGCCCGCCCACATCTGCCTGCGGCAGCCGCCGCGTCAGTCAGTTGATCGGCGGATCGTTCCGGACCGTGTCTTCACCGACGTACTGCGGGCGGCCGCGGAGAACTGCCCGCGTAGACGCGCTGGCCCCCGAGGTGGTGGCGGGAGCGGCAGCGCGGGTGGTTGTGGCCGCGCCGGCGACCACAACCACCCACCGCCAACCCGGAGGCGTTGCAGGCCGAACCTCTGGCTGAGGCCGCTCTGCCGGTTCACGAGCCTGACCACGCCCAGACCCGGGTCGAGTTCTGGTCCCGGTCGGCCGCGCGGCTGACGTGCTTGCACTTCCAGGTGCCGGTGAGGTCGAGGCGGAACGGCGAGCTCGTGCGGTCCCCGGCCGGCGCCTGATGGAGATCGGCGACCTCGGTGTGCACTGTCTCGGCACACGCGACCTGGCCCAGTGCGGCCGGTGCGGCGAGTCCGCTGCCGAGCAGCGTGCGGCGGCGGGCCGGCTGACGCTCGTCTGGTGCGGGGGACGACGTTCAGCCGGTCAGCAGGCGGAGTTCGTTTGCGTGATCAGGCCCAGCCGCCACGGCAGGCTGTTGTAGTCGCCACCGGAGTTGGGGTCGCGGCCCTGGTAGAGGTAGCGGATCTTGCACGGACTGATGGTCAGCGTCTGGTCGGTGCCGGTCCGGACCATCTCGCCGTGGCTGATGTCCTGCGTCCACAGGCCGCTGGGGAAGGTCACGTTGGCCGGGCCCGCGAACGGCGTGGCCTCCGCGTCGGCCAGCGGCGTCCACGGTCCGGCGATGCTGCCCGACGTCCACGAGCGGAAGTACCGGCCCTGCGACCCGATCGCCTCGATGAGCATCAGGTACTGGTTCGAACCGTCCACTTTGTACACGTTGGACGCCTCGAACAGCCGGTACCTGTCCGAGTCCTGCAGGGCGATCACCGGTTCGCTCATGCCGTTCGGGAAGCTCCCGACCGTCGTCTGCGACCGGTAGAGGTGACCGTTGTCGTCGGAGGAGAACAGGTGGCAGTTGACCGAGTCGCAGATGACCCACATGTCGACCCAGTAGCCGTTGCCGATGTTGTCCCGGATGATCTGCGGCACGTCCGGGTAGAAGTGCTTCGGCGCGGTCCACCCCGCCGGGTTGTTGATGTCGGTGTTGGTCGAGTAGGCGGCGTTGCCGTCCTGGTAGACCAGGTACCAGAGGTTCTGCGGCGCGAAGTAGAACACCTCGGGTGCCGCCCGGTAGCCGGTGCCGATCCCGGACTGGTCGAGGTAGAAGTGAGGCGCCGCGCTCGCCTGCGACCAGTCGGTGAAGCTCAGGTACACCATGTTGTAGCCGGCCGCGTTCGCGACGCTGGCGAAGACGTGCCACTTGCCGTCGTGGTAGACGACCGACGGGTCCTTGATGCCCGCGATGTTGTGCGTCGCGTCGGACTTCGGTGAGATCAGCTGCTGGCTGGAGCTCCACGTGTACCGCGACGGGAGCGGGCCGGTGCCGGGGTTCGGTGGCTTCAGGCCGGTCCACTGCTGGTTGGTGCCGCCGTTGCAGGTCCAGATGATCACCTTGGTGCCGTTGGCGGTTCCCCGGCCGTAGACGTCCAGGCACAGTCCTGACTGGACGTTCGTGATCGTGCCGTTGCTGTTGACGTTCCACTTCTGGTTGTTGCCGCCGTTGCAGTTCGCGATGACCGAGTTCGCGCCGCTGCCCGTGCCGGACGTGTCGAGGCAGCGCTTCGAGTCGCCGGTGTAGACCGAGATCTCACCCGAGGCCGAGCGCGTCCACTGCTGGTTCGCTGTGGTCTGGCAGTCCCAGATCCGCAGCTGGGTTCCCGGACTGGTCGAGGAGTTCGGCACGTCCAGGCACTTGCCCGCGGACACGGAGCGCAGCGTGCCATCGCCGCCACCACCGCCGCCGCCGTTCAGCGCGTCGAGCACTGCGGTGTACGCCTGCTTCTTGTTGTAGTTGCCGTCGAACAACAACGGGGTGTCGCCCGACCGCCACGAGTACTTGTCCGTGACGCCCCACGGGGTGATCCCGGTGCAGCGGGACACGGCCATGCACGCCTGGACCACCGTGCGGTACGTCGCGGCCTGGGCGGAACCGGAGCCGCCGACGTCGAGCTCCGTGATCTGCACGTCGACGCCGAGGTCGGCGAACCGTTGCAGGTTCGCCTGGTAGCTGCTGAGGTTCGCGCCTTGCCCGAGGTGGCTCTGGAAGCCGACGCAGTCGATCGGCACGCCGCGTGACTTGAAGTCGCGCACCATGTTGTAGATACCGGTGCTCTTCGCGTTGATGCCGTCGGTGTTGTAGTCGTTGTAGCAGAGCTTGGCGTTGGGGTCGGCGGCGCGGGCGGTGCGGAACGCCTCCTCCATGTAGCCGTCGCCGAGCCGCTGCTGGACGAACCACTGGCGCCGGGTTCCGTTCTCCTCGAACGCCTCGTTCACCACGTCCCAGGCGTAGATCTGGCCCTTCCAGTGACCGGCCACCTGGTTGATGTGGTTCGCGATCGCCGAGCGCAGGTCGTTCCCGTTCAGGCCGCTGACCCAGCCGGGAATCTGCTGGTACCAGACGAAGGTGTGGCCGCGGACCGACATGTTCCGGCTGCGCGCCTGGCTCACGATCCGGTCCGCCGGGGCGAAGTTGAACTGGTTGCGGTTGGGCTCGACGGTGTCCCACTTCATCTCGTTTTCCGGCGTGACGCTGTTGAACTCCGTGCCCCACGTGTTCACGTACGCCTGTTCGCCGAGGTGGCTCGCGGAGATCGCGGCTCCGAAGTACCGGCCGCTCTGCGCTGCCGCGGCACCGAGGGTGCTCGCCGCCGCTTCCGCGGAACCGGGCAACAGCACCAATGTCGTCGCTGTGAGCACGCCGGCTGCCAGTGCGGCTGTCGCCGACCGGGTCCGCCGTCGCACGGATGGACTGCTGAACATCGCAACCCTCGTTCCATGGGGTTATTCGAGTTCTGCGGCGTCGGGTGTGCGGTCGTGCGGCGGACACGACGGCGATCGCGGCGGTGTGTCAGGACTTAGTGCGACACATCACATCGAGCACCGAAACGGTTGTAGCACAAATCCGGAAGGCGGGTCCAGGTCAGCCGAAGACGCGGCGCTGGATCTCGCGCCGGTAGTCCTCCAGCGTCCTGTCCACGTGCACGGCGGCAGCGGCGCCGGCCGCGTCGGCGTCACCGTCGCGGATCGCGCGGTAGATCGCGGCGTGCTCCTGGACGGCCTCCGCGGCATGTCCGCCGACCGCGCCGTTCAGCCCGATGACGTTGGACTGCCGCTGCAACCGGCGGGCCTCGCGCACCGCGGCGACGAGGAACTGGTTGTGCGAGGCGGCCGCGACGGCCAGGTGGAAGTCGTCGTCGCCCTGGTCGAACATCGCGTCCTGCCCGGTGACGTGCCCCTTCCGGCACAGCTCCGCCGCCACCTCGACGGCGCGCAGCTCGGCCGGTGTCGCCCTGGTGGCGGCCTGCCGTGCGGCGGCGACCTCCTGGACCTTGCGGAACTCGAAGAGCATGTACACGTGGTCGAGGTCGGTGGGCAGGAAGAAGCCGCCCCACCGGGACGAGCCGAGCATGCCCTCGTCGTCGGCCACGTAGAGCCCGCGTCCCTTGTGAGCGCGCACCCTCCCGAGCGCCGAGAGGATCTTCACCGCCTCCCGCACCACGGTCCGGCTGGTCCCCATCCGGCCGGCCAGCTCGTTCTCGGTCGGCATGCGGTCACCGGGGCGCAGCTCCAGCTCGGCGATGAGCTCGAGGATCCGCTCGGCCACCAGCTCGTAGCCGGGGCGGTACGAGGCGGGTGGCGCGTACGCGGCTTCTGCATCCACCGAGACGGCTCCTTCATGAGTAAGACTTTTCGTCCGTCCCACCGAGGGTACAGGTGTGTCGAACGGCCAGGACAATCCATCGAACGCGGAATCGACCGAGGTCAGAAGAGTCGGCTACACCCGGCCGAGCGGCCCAAATGAGCATGCTCATTTTCTTGACGGCGGCTCGGCGCGGCTGCTCTCATGGCCATCGGACACGCAGTGCGGTCGGACGACCTCGATCAGTGACACAACGCAGTGGAGCAGCCGATGAGTCGTTTCAGGAAAGCGCTTTCCGCATTGCTGGCCCTCCTGGTCGCGGTGGGGGTGATGGCTGGCACCTCCACCGCGGCACAGGCCTCCACGGCCGGGTTCCGCGGCGTGAACTGGGCCGACCAGAGGGACAACTTCGTCAACGGCGTGCTGTACCCGTCCGGGCTCAGCGCGTCGGACACCTACTCGTCCGCGGCCACCGTCGCGGACCGGGTGGTCGGCCAGCTCTACTCGATCACCGGTGCCAACACGGTCCGGTTGCCCATCAACGAACCGACGGTGGCCAACTACTGGGCCACCTACACCGGGGCGATCGACACCGCGCTCGGCAAGGGCAACGTGATCCTGGCGTACTGGGCGTACACCGGCGGCAGGCCGCAGAACGTCAACGCCTTCAACCAGATGTGGGACAAGGTCGTCGCGAAGTACGGCTCCCACCCGAACGCCTACTTCGAGGTCATCAACGAGCCGCACGGCTACGGCACGAGCGACCTCAACAACATGTACAACTCCTGGCTCGGCAGGTACTCGAGCGTTCCGCGCGGCCGGGTGATCCTCGACGGCGCCGGCCTCGCCCAGAACGTTCCGGCGGTCGGCGGCGACAGCAGGCTGAACGGCACGTTGCTCGCGGTCCACGACTACTCGTTCTTCGCCGGGTACGAGAGCGAAACCCAGTGGGCGGACCACATCGCGAGCTACATCGGCAACTACGCGAGCCGCACGATCGCCACCGAGTGGGGCGGCGCGATGGGGCCGGGCAGCAAGAACGGCGTGTCCTTCGACGCCATCGACTACAGCATCCCCAGCGGGTCGTACATGGCCGACTACGTCCGCGGCGTCAGCGCGAAGCTGCGCAGCCTCGGAATGGGCAGCGTGTACTGGCCCGGCCTGCGCGACGGTGACTGGTACAGCCTGACCACCCGCAGCGGCACCACGTTGTCGCTGACTAACCAGTCCGGGCTGCAGCGGCTGCACCACGCGTGGGGGCTCGCGGAGAACAGCACCACCACGGTCAGGATCCGCAACATCGGGAGCGGCCGGTACGCCGACGGCCTGGGCCGGACCGCCGACTCCGCGGCAGGCCAGGAAGCCGACAGCGGCAGCGCCACCCAGCGGTGGATCGTCGAGAACACCGGCGCGTACGTCCGGTTCCGCAACGCGTCCACCGGGCTCTACCTCGACGGCGCGGGCCGCACGTCCAACGGCTCCGACACGGGCCAGCGCGCCGGCAACACCGGCACGAGCCAGCAGTGGACCGTGGTGACCGGCACGAGCAGGGGCAACGACGTGCGCGTCAGAAACCGTGCCACCGGCCTGTACCTGGACGGCATGGGACGCACGGCGAGCGGGTCGAACCTCGGTCAGTGGAGCGACAGCAACAGTTCCAACCAGCAGTGGCGGATCGTGGCGGGCTGATCACCAGGCACGGCGCGCGAGAGCGGCGAGCACGCAGGCGCCCGCCATGGGAAGCAGTGCGAGCACGACCCAGGCGACGCGGCCGTGTTCCAGCAGGGCGCCACCGGCCGTGCTGCCCACGAGCACGGCCACACCACCGGCGGAGGCCAGCACACCGAAGTACGTGCCGAGCCTGCGTTCGCCCGCCAGCACGGGCACGAGCTCCTTCGCCCGTGGCACGACGAGCATCTGGCCGAAGATGAGCAGCACGACGAACGCGACGGCGCCCGTGACCCCCGGCGGGCGCAACGCCACCACGGCGAACGCGAGTCCGATGAGGACGAACCCGCCGACGAGCGCGCCGGTCCTGCCGAGAAGTTTGCGCGAGAGGGCGGACACCGGCAGCTGGCCGAGGATGATCAGCGTCGAGGCGAGCGCGAACAGCAACCCGAGCATCCTGTCGTCCGCGCCCACGCGGTTCAGCTCGGCGGGCAGCGCCAGGTAGAGCTGGTTGTACGACACCAGGTAGGCGGAGTAACCGGCGGCGAACACCAGGAACACCCGGTTGCCGAGCACCTCGCGCCAGCCGTCCAGCACGGGTTCGTCGCGGTGCTCGCCGGGCAGGCGCGGCAGGAACCGCAGGTGCAGCAGCCCGATCCCGATGAACAACGCCGCGCCCGCGACGCAGGCGACGCGGAACTGACCGGCCAGCACCACGCCGAGCAGCGGACCCGCGACCGCACCGATCTCACCGCACACCGCGAAGACCGAGAACGCGTCGGCGCGGCCGTCCGGGCCCGCCTCACGAGCCAGCGACGACTCCACGGCGGGGGAGAACAACGCGCCCGCGAGGCCGACGAGCACCACGCCGCCCAGCACGCCGGGCAACGACGTCGCGGCCGCGAGCACGGCGAACCCCGCCACCCGCACGGCGCAGCCCGCGAGGACGACGGGTTTCGGGCCGAACCTGTCGGTGAGGGTGCCGCCGAGGACGAACAGGCCCTGCTGGCTGAACGTCCGCAGGCCCAGGACGAGGCCGACGAGCCAGCCCGCGAGCCCCAGGTCGTTCGCGAGGTGACCGGCGAGGTACGGGACGACGAGGTAGAAGCCGACGTTGAACAGCAGCTGGCTGCCGACGAGCAGACGGGCGACCGGGCTGAGCGTGCCCACCCGTGCCAGTGCCCGCCCTCGTTCACGCACCGCCGTCACGCCGAACTCCACTCATCTGCCCGACCGCCGGGCGGCACCATTCACGTCGAAATCAACTTAGCGTTCCGAACAGATCGGCACATATCGCGGAATGGCCATCGATGAATGTGTGTTCCATTTCACCTGGATCGAACGGACGAGCTCGTTCGACGGCGAACGGGTCGAAACCCGTGGATTCCGGCTTGTCCGCGCCGACGTGCCTTGACTGTGCCGAGGCCTTGTGCGAGCTTTCCTCTCGGTTGCGTCGAATCGCTTCGATTTGGATGTGGAAAACAGCATGAGCGCTGACGACGTCCTGTGGTTCCGCGAGCCCGCGTCGGTGTGGGAGGAGGCGCTGCCGCTCGGCACCGGCAGGCTCGGCGCGATGGCGTTCGGCGGTGTGGACACCGAGCTGGTGCAGCTCAACGACGACCGGCTGTGGTCGGGGGAGCCCCTGCCACCCGCGGACGGCGACCCGGCCGTGGTGGCGCGAGCGCGGCAGCTCGCTCTGGCGGGAGATCCGGTGGGGGCCGAGGCACTGCTGAAAACGGTCCAGGGCCCGGACACCGCGCGCTACCTGCCGCTCGCGGACCTGCGGCTGGACGTCCGCACGAGTGGTGCCCGGACGGGGTACCGGCGCGCGCTCGACCTGCGCACCGGCGTGTACTCGGTGACCTACCGCGCGGGCGAGGCCGACGTGCTGCGGGAGGCGGTCTGCCACGCCGGCCTGCACGTGCTGGCCTGGCGGGTGCGCGGGGCTGCCGACGTGGCGGTGCGGCTCAGCAACGCCTTGGGCGGCAACGGGTTCACCGCCGGCGAGGTCGCCGGGCTGTCCGGCGCGACCGGGATGGCGTACGCCGTGGCGACCACGATCGACCGCGAAGGTCCGGACGTGGTCACGGTCTACGTGGCGACCGAGGCGGGCTACCGCGGTCCCAGCGCCGAGCCGGAACGCGATCCCGCCGAGTGCGCCCGGCTCGCCACCACCCGCGTCGAGCAGGCGCGCGAGTTCGGCTGGCACCGGTTCCGGGAGGAGTCCGTTGCCGCGCACCGGGAACTGTTCGACCGCGTCCACCTCGACCTCGGACCCGCGCCCGAGGAGCCCCTCGACGAACGGATCGCGGCCCGTGACCCGGCGCTGGCGGCGCTGTCGTTCCACTTCGGACGGTACCTGCTGATCACGAGCTCACGGCCGGGCACGCTGCCGGCGAACCTGCAGGGCATCTGGAACCCGCACGTCGACCCGCCGTGGCGCGGCAACTACACGCTCAACATCAACCTGCAGATGAACTACTGGCCCGCCGAGACGACCGGTCTGCCCGAGTGCCACGAGCCGCTGCTCGAGTTCGTCGAACAGCTCGCGGCACAGGGCGAGCACGTCGCGCGGAGCCTGTACGGGGCGCCCGGCTGGGTGGCCCACCACAACAGCGATCCGTGGTGCCTCGCCACGCCGGTCGGTGCGGGCACGGGCGATCCCGCGTGGGCGAACTGGCCGATGGCGGCGGCGTGGCTCAGCCTGCACCTGTGGGAGCACTTCGAGTTCGGCGGCGACGTGGAGTGGTTGCGCGAGCGGGCCTGGCCGGTGCTGCGCGGAGCCGCCGAGTTCTGTGCCGCCTGGCTCGTCGAGCACGAGGGCGCGTTGACGACGGCGCCGTCGACCTCGCCGGAGAACCACTACCTCGCCGGCGGCGAACCGGTCGCCGTCGGTATTGGGTCCACAATGGACCTGACGCTGACGTGGGAGCTCTTCGACCGGCTGGTGGCGGCCGCCGAAGTCCTCGGCATCGAGGACGACGTGGTGAGGAAGGCGCGGAACCTGTTGCCACGGCTGCCTTCTCCTCCGATCGGCAGCCGCGGTCAGCTGCTCGAGTGGGCGGACGAACTGCCGGACGCCGAGCCGGGTCACCGGCACGTGTCGCACCTCGTCGGTCTGCACCCCGGCCGGCGGATCGATCCGCAACGCTCACCCGAGCTCGCGTCGGCGGCCGGGAAGGCGTTGCTGGAGCGAGGCGACGCGGGCACCGGGTGGTCCCTGGCCTGGAAGACGGCGTTGTGGGCGCGGTTGGGCGAGGGGCAGCGGGCAGGGGAACTGCTGGACCTGTTCCTCACCGATGTCACCGCGAAGGGTGGTGGCGGTGTCTACCGGAACCTGTTCTGCGCCCACCCGCCGTTCCAGATCGACGGCAACTTCGGCATCACGGCCGCGATCGCCGAAATGCTGCTGCAGAGCCACGTCGGCGAACTGTGGCTGCTGCCCGCGCTGCCGCCCGCGTGGCGGCGTGGCACGGTGCTCGGGCTGCGTGCTCGTGGCGGGCTCACGGTCGACCTGACCTGGTGCGAAGGTGAGCTGACGGCGGTGGCGCTGCACGGTTGCCCGGCGCGGCGCACGGTCGCGGTGCGGTACCGCGACCGGCGTGCGGACGTCGAGGTGCGGCCGGGCGTCCGCCAGGTGCTCGACGGCGGGCTGGCCGAGGTGCCCGTGTGATCAGCCGAGCTTGCAGGAAAAACCGTTCAGGCTGAAGGCACCCGGCGCGGCGTTGGTGTTGCCGCTGGAGCCGGTGAACCCCATCAGCACGGACTCTCCGGCGCCGATCGTCTGGTTGTAGTTCATCGCGGTCGCCGAGACGTCCGGACCCGACTGCTTCGACGTGGCGTTCCACATCTCCGACACCGTCTGGCCGTTCGCGAACTTCCACTGCAACGTCCAGCCGCTGAGCGGGGCGTTGCCGGTGTTGCGGATCGTCACGTCGGTGCGGAAACCGCCGGGCCACCTGTCCGTGATGACGTAGGCGACGGAACATCCGCTGACGGGCTTGGCCGCGACCGTCGTGGTCGTGGTGGTGGTCGGACCGGGAGCCGGCGCCGGTGCGGCGGACGTCTGACCGGTGCAGGGTGGCCCCCACCGGCCGAGCTTCTTGGTCGACGCGGTCTTCTCGGCCTCGCTCATGGCGCGGTCGTCCGCCGCCTCGTTGCGCACCATGCCGAGCTCGACGGCGAGCAGGCCGTAGTCGGTGCCGTCGGCGAGCCGCAGCGACACCAGCGCCTCGCCGTCCGGTGTGGTCTCGACCGGCTTCTCCAGCAGCATCGACCTCGCGAACGTGGCGGCCGCGTCGGCCCAGCACGTGTCGGGTGCGGCCAGTCCCTTGACCCGCACCTCCTCGCCGTCGGACAACTGCACCGTGCGCACGTCGACGACCTGCCGCACGGTCAACCCCGTCTTGTCCGGCGGTTCGATGATCTGCGGGACGTACGGTGTCGTCGTCGTGGGCGCCGGGGCCGCCTGTTCACCGTCCCCTCCGCACGCCCCGGCCGCGCCGAGGAGCAGAACGGCGACTGCCAACAGCCAGCCGGTGGGTCTTGTGGTGAGGGCACCCAGCAGTCGTCTCATTGTTCCTCTGCGGCGCGGCGGTGTCGGCGATCGAACCAAATCGGGTTCGGCCGAACGGTGGATCTTCGTCTGGGCAGGCTACGACGCAGGGGTTCGGTGGGGAAGGACTTTCACGTAAATGGGATGTAGCCGCGTTCGACCGCATTCGAGTCGAATAATGTCGAACGCGAAGGAGAAATCGTTTTCAGCGGGCGGAGGTGCTGCCGCGGTCGGTGAGGCGCGGCTGAAGCAGGCGAACCTCCGGTGCCTGCTCCTGGGTGAGCCTGGTCATCACCATCTCGACGGCGATCGCTCCGAGCTCCTGCGCGGGAACGGCGATGGACGTGAGCGGCACGGGCAGGGTCGCCGCGACGTCGTCGGGGCACAGCGTGATCACCGACAGGTCGGCGGGCACGTCGAGCGACCGGCGCCGCAGTTCGAGCAGCAGCGTGCCGAGGACCGCCTCGTTGTGCACGACCAGGCCGGTGATGCCGCGGTCGGGGTGCAGCACGGCGTCCAGGCAGGCCGAGACGGAGTCGTAGCCGGGCGCGCACGAGTGCACCGAGGCCGGCATGCTCCGCTTGGTGGTCTCGCTCTGGAAACCGTGCAGCAGTCTCGCGGCGTAGCTGGTGCCGCGTTCGTACACGGCGGGCGGGGAGCCGATCAGCGCGATCGACCGGTGGCCGCGCTCCGCGAGGTGCCCGGCCATCTGCCTGCCGGCGGTCTCGAAGTCGAGGTCGACGCAGCTGAGGCCCTCGTGGTCGTCGGGCATGCCGAGCAGCACGACCGGCGCGTCGATGGAACGGAGCTCAGGAATGCGCGGATCCGCGCTCTCGACGTCCATCACGATGATCGCGTCCGCCATCGACCGCGCGGTGACCCGGTGCGCCTCGCCGGGCCCCGCCTCCTTGGTGAGGACCAGCACGTCGTAGTCGTAGTCGCGGGCCGAGGCCACGATCGACGAGACGAACTGCATGATGACGGGCAGGTTCTGGTCGGAGTGCAACGGGACGACCAGGCCGAGCACCTGCGAACGGTTCGAGGCGAGCGCCCGCGCACCGGCGTTCGGGTGGTAGCCGAGCGCGGCGATGCTCTGCTCGACGCGGCGCTTGGTCTCCTCCGAGATGCTCCGCTTCCCGCTGAGCACGTAGGACACCGTGCTCATCGACACGCCGGCGTGGCGGGCGACCTCCTTGATTGTGATCATGCCCGCCCTTCTCGTCGTCTCGACTGGTGGCGATCATCGTAGGTGGCGTGCGGGGGCTGCGGGAGGGTCCGGGGAGTCGAACGGGCCGTTGAACATCGACGCCGTTTCCGTCGAAATCGTCGAACACGGGTCATTTGCTTGACGCGCGAGTTTCGGCTGTGTCACATTCCGAATTACGTTCGAAGCGCTTCGATTCGTCCTGGCCGGAGGTGTCGGCGTGGTCACCATCGTGGACGTCGCGAAACACGCGGGGGTAGCTCCCAGCACGGTTTCTTACGTGCTGAGCGGCAGACGCCCGGTTTCGGCCGGGACCCGCGTGCGGGTGAAGGAAAGCATTCAGCAGCTCGGCTACCGGCCGCACGTGGGCGCGAGAGAGCCCGTCTCCGGCCGTGCGAACGTGCTGGCGCTGGCCCTGCCGTTGAGGGAGGGCGTGCACCTGCCGGTGGTCATGCGGTTCGTGACGGCGGTGGCCACCGCCGCCCGTGCGCACGACATGGACGTGCTGCTGGTGACCGCCGACCAGGGTGCCGCGGGACTGCGCCGGGTGGCGGGCGTCGACGGGTTCCTGGTCATGGACGTGGGCATGGACGACGACCGGGTGCCGGTGCTGCGCGAGCTCGGCAAGCCCGCCGTCCTGCTGGGGCATCCGGCGACGGTCAAGGGCCTCACCTGCGTCGATCTCGACTTCGAGGCGGCGGGTGCGCGGTGCGTCGACCACCTCGCCGGGCTCGGTCACCGCAGCATCGGATTCCTCGGCGCCCCAAGCGTTGTCTACACGCGCAACACGGGTTTCGCGCAGCGGACCCTCACCGGCTTCAGCGCCGCGGCCATGCGGCGCGGCGTCACGTCTACCGCTCTGCCCGCCGAGCAGCGCCACGGCTCGGTGCGCGCCGTCGTCAGCACGTTGCTGCGGGAGCTGCCGAGAATGACCGCGCTGGTCGTGCACAACGAGGCGGTGCTCGGTTGGGTCGTGGAGTGCCTGCGCGCCGAGGGGCGGCGGGTGCCGGAGGACGTCGCCGTCGTGGCGATCTGCCCGGACGAGCTCGCCGAGCGGCTGCGGGTGACGTCGGTCCAGCTGCCGGCCGAGGTGCTCGGGCGGCACGCGGTCGAGCTGCTGATGGCCAAGCTGGCGGGCCACGAGCCGCCGTCGCTCACGTTGCTGCCGCCGAAGCTGCTGAGTCGTACGGGTGCGAAGAACGGGATCCAGAATAATTTTGCGACGAATGCAGTCGAATAGTTTCGTGCGGTTGTGTTCGATGATTTCGATGTTACTTTAAATCGAGCGAACCGCTTCGAATCCTGTGGCGGCGCGAATTCCGTTCAATGAGGTGCGGAAGGGAAGTTCGATGAACAAACTGATGCGTGCGCTGATTGTCGCGATGGCGGCCGTGCTGACGGTTTCCGTGGCTGCGGGCACCGCGCAGGCGGCTACCTGGAGCTCCTCCGACAGGTGGGGAACCTGGTCGAACGGCGGCTACACGGTGCGCAACAACATCTGGGGAAGCGGCTACGGCCCCCAGACGATCTGGGCGAACTCCTACAGCAACTGGGGCGTTTGGGCGAACCATCCCAACACCGGCGGGATCAAGGCGTACCCGCATTCGGAGAGGATGGTGAACCGGAGGCTGAGCTCACTCGGAAGCCTGTCGAGCAGCTTCAACGTCTCGTACCCGAACGCCGGCGCCTACACGACCGCGTACGACATCTGGGCCGACAACAACGCCTACGAGATCATGCTGTGGATGAACAAGGTCGGCGCCGTCGGCCCGATCGGGTCCTGGCAGGCGTCGGTCTCGGTGGGCGGGCACAGCTGGAACGTCTACCGCGGCTCGAACGGCGCGAACCAGGTGTTCTCGTTCGTGCGCACCTCCAACACCGGGGCCGGCCAGGTCGACGTCAAGGCGGTGATGGACTGGATCCGCGGCCGCGGCTGGTTCGGCGACGTGACGGTCGGCGCGGTGCAGTTCGGCTACGAGATCACCTCGTCGAGCGGTGGCCTCAACTTCAACACCAACAGCTACTCCGTCTCGTTCGGCTGAGGCCGGAGAGGCGACACCTGCTCCCGGCTGCCCGTACGGCAAGCTGGGAGCAGGTGTTCGCCGACGAAAGGGCATGATCGTGACGGTGCTGGACGGGATCCTGGCAGGTGTGCGCGAGGATCTGGCGGGGCGGCAGAGCGAGCTCCCGCTCGCCGAGGTGAAGGCACGCGCCGCGGACGCACCGCCCGCCCTCGACCCGCTGCCGGCGTTCCGCGCGCCCGGTGTGTCGATCATCGCCGAGGTGAAGCGCAAGAGCCCCAGCAAGGGCGAGCTCGCCACCATCGCGGACCCGGCGGCGCTGGCCGCGGACTACGCGGCGGGCGGCGCGGCGGCGATCAGCGTGCTCACCGAGCAGCGCCGGTTCGGCGGCTCCCTCGACGACCTCGCCGCCGTCCGGGCGCGCGTCGGCGTTCCCGTGCTGCGCAAGGACTTCATCGTCACGCCGTACCAGCTCTGGGAGGCGCGGGCGTGGGGCGCGGACCTCGCGTTGCTCATGGTGGTCTCGCTGCCCGGCGGCCAGCTGGAGGAGCTGCACGGCCTGGCCCGCGAGCTCGGCCTCACCCCGCTGGTCGAGGTGCACACGGAGGACGAGCTGGCGCGGGCGGCCTCGATCGGCGCCGAGGTCATCGGGGTGAACGCGCGCGACCTGACGACGTTGGAGGTCGACCGCGCGGTCTTCCAGAAGCTGGCCCCTCACCTGCCCGAGGGTTCGGTCCGGGTCGCGGAGTCCGGGGTGACGGGGCCCGAGGACGTCGCGGAGTACCACGGGTGGGGCGCGGACGTCGTGCTCGTGGGGGAGGCGCTGGTGCGGTCGGGTGATCCGCGGTCGTCGGTGCGCGAGTTCATCGGCTCCGCTAGCTGACGCCCAGACCGCGGTCGCGCAACCACTCCAGTTGCGCGACCGGGTTCGAGCCGTACCCACCGCCGTGGTCGGCGAACGGCCACACGGTCATGGTCCGGTCGTCGCCCGCGTACCGGTTGAACGCGGCGTACACAGTGGACGGTGGGCAGATCGGGTCCATCAGCCCGACGCTGAACAACGCCGGCGCCGTCGCCCGTTGCGCGAAGTGGACGCCGTCGAAGTAGGAGAGGGTGGCGAAGGCCGGTTCCACGAGATGCCTGCTGTGCCAGCGCAGGTACTCGGCCAGCTCCTGGTACGGCCCTTCGCCGCACACGTCCGCGGCCCGCCGGTAATGGCACAGGAACGGCACGTCCGGCATCACGGCCGCGACGCGGGTCAGCCCTGCCACCGCGAGCGCCAGCCCGCCGCCCTGGCTGCCGCCGGCGGCGATCACCCGTTCCCGGTCCAGCCCCGGCAGCTCGGCCACCGCGTCGACGGCGCGCACGCAGTCGGTCATGAGCCGCCGGTAGTAGTAGTTCTCCGGCGAGTCGATGCCCCTGGTCAGGAAACCCTTGACCCACTGCGGGCCTCCCGGGTCGCGGTCCGGGGTGTCGTGGCCCTGGCCCCGGCTGTCGACCACGAGCTGGGCGTACCCGGCGGACGGCCAGAGCAGGTGGTCGGTCGGCAGGCCGCGGCCACCGCTGTAGCCGATGAACGAGACGACGACGGGCAGCGGTCCCTCGACGCCGCGCGGCCGCAGCAGCCAGGCGGCCACCGGTTCGCCGTTCCAACCGGGGAAGCGGACGTCGTCGACGTCGACCGTGCGCAGCAGGTGGTCGGTGACCCGGTCGGCCTTGACCGCGCCACCGGCGGCGCGGGCCTCGGCGAGGGTGCGGTCCCAGAACGCGTCGAAGTCCTGCGGGCCGGGCAGGTCCGGGCGGTACTGGACGAGCTCGTCGAGGCTGAGGTCGGTCAACGGCATCGAGGCTCCTTCGAAGGTGGTGTGGACGTCTGCGAGTACCACGAACTCGAAGGTCGGTGGTACTCGCAGACGCCTGGGGGCGGCCCGTCGCCCGCCAGGGACGGGCCGCCCGGCCCTCTCCCGGTGACGTGGAGAGGAAGGGTGGTGGCCCGCCACCGCCGGTTCGGCGGGCCACCGGCCTCTGCCGGCTGTGCCCCGGCAGAGGAGATGAAGTGGGTGGCCCGCCTCCCGCCAGGGACGGGCCACCCGGTTTCCGCCAGTGGCCTGGCAGAAGGGGTGGACGCGCCACCCCGGCTCTGCCCGGTGGCCCAGGCAGAAGGGGTGGGCCCTCCAGGGACGGAGCCACCCCGCCTCTGCCCAGCGACTCTGGCAGAGGGGAAAGGTGGTGGCCCGCCACCGCCGGTTCGGCGGGCCACCGGTCTCACCCGGCCGCGGAGAACCGGAAAGCCTCCAGCCGGAACGTGCCGTGCAGCACCACCTTCAGGTCGTGCACCCCCTCCGCCGGCACCTCGAGGGAGGCCGCCGCGGTCGCCCACGTGTAGCGGCCGCCGGTCACCGGCACCGGGAGCGACGCCAGCAGCTCCTCGCCCGCCCAGAACTCCAGCCGTTCGGCCGGATCACCGTTGTCCCAGGCCACTTCCGCCTCGACCCGGACGGCACCGGACAGGTCGACGGACCGGAACCACAGCGTCGCCGGCGAACCCGCCGCGGTGACGGCGTCTCCGGAAGTCAGGGTCGCGTCGACCAGGGTCGCGCCCTCGTAGTCGTCGAAGTCGGCCGCGAGCACGCGGTGGTCGACAGCTGCGCGAGGAGCGGGAGGCGGGCCCACCGCGGTCAGCGGCGCCGTGAGCACCACGTCGTCGGCGGAACGGGCCACCAGGACCTCGTGGGCGCCGGGATCGACGGTGAAGCCGCCGGTCGCCACGTCCCAGTGGGCCAGCTGGTCGGCCGGCAGCCGGAACGTCAGCACGCGGCTCTCACCCGCGTCGAGCCTGACCTTGCGGAAGTCGGCCAGCCGCAGCCGCGGGGCCTCGTAGCGGGCGCCGAGGGCGCGGACGTAGAGCTGGACGACCTCGCTGCCGGCCCGCGAACCGGTGTTGGTCACCGTCACCGAGACGTCGACGGAGCTGTGCTGAGTGATCGTGTCCGACGACAAGATCAGATCGCGGTGGGCGAACGACGTGTAGGACAGGCCGTGGCCGAACGGGTACAGCGGCGCGGTGCGGTGGTACTGGTAGGTCCAGCCCGCCTTGATGATGTCGTAGTCGAGGGGGTGCGGGAGCTCGTCGTCGCCGCGGTACCACGTCTGCGGCAGCCGCCCGGACGGTTCGGCCTCGCCCAGCAGGACCGCCGCCAGCGCCCGGCCTGTCTCCTGCCCGCCGTGGGACGTCCACACCACGGCGGGCAGGTGCTCGTCCGCCCAGTCCAGGGCGTAGGGGTAGCTGCTCATCACCACCAGCGCGGTGTCCTCGCGGACGCCCGCGACCGCGCGCAGCAGCGAGTCCTGGGAGGCGGGCAGCGCGATGCTCCTGCGGTCCTCGGTCTCGCGGCCGTGGATGAGCGGGTGGTTGCCGAGGACGACCACGGCCACGTCGGCGGACACGGCGGCCGCGAGCGCCTCGGCGGTGCCGTCGCGCAGGAGCTCGTGCTCCCACCGTTCGGCGGCTTCCGGCGTCTCCGCGGTGAGGCTGACCCGGCCGTCGACGGGGTCGACGACGGCGTACCGGCCCGTGAACACGTTCTGGAACAACACCGAGTCGTCCACCGGCACCAGGCGGAACGTCTCGCAGACGTCCCAGCTCTTGATCTGCTCCTGGTCCGCGGCGAGCGAGCCGTCCTCGCGCTTGAGGCTCAGGTAGCGGCCGTTCTCCACCGACTTGAACGTCAGCACGCCGTCGCCCCAGTCGACGACGTCGAACGCGGTCTTGCCGAGCAGTTCGCCGCTCGTGCGCGAGCGCAGCGCGACCCGGTCGGCGCCGTCGGCCACGACCACCGCGCCGCCGCGGTCACCGAGCACCGCCTGGAGCCCGCCCGCGACCGTCACCTGGTACGGCAGCGTGCCGCTGTACCAGTCCTCGCACAACGTGTCCGCGAGCGGACCGATCACGGCGATCCGCGGGGCGCCTTGCAGCGGCAGGAGGCCTTCGTTGCGCAGCAACACGATCGACTCGGTCGCGGCCTCCAGCGCGAGGGCGCGGTGTCCGGGGGAGTCGATGACCTCGGGACCGATCGAGGCGTAGGGGTCGAGATCGGGGTCGAACTCGCCGAGGCGGAAGCGGATCTCCAGTTGCCGCCGCACCGCGCGGTCCACGTCAGCGGAGTCGATCAGGCCGCGGTCGAGCGCCTCGCGCAGCCTGCCGATCGGGGTGCCGCTGTCCTCGCCGTGGTCGGTGAAGCTGTCGATGCCGGCCTTCAGCGCGGCGGCGTGCGACTCCGCGTGGTCGTCGAAGTAGTGCTCGGGGTCGACCAGGTTGGACGGTGCCTCGGCGTCGCTGACCACGAACAGCTCGTGCCCGGTCGGCTCCGCCCAGCGCCGCAGCTCCGTCTCGATGAGCGGGGTGACGTGGCACGGACGGCCGTTGACCAGGTTGTACGCGGCCATGGCCCCGGTCGCGGCACCGGAGGCGATCACGGGGCGGAAGGCCGCGAGGTCGTACTCCTGCAGCACGCGCGGGCGCACACCCGAGGACGTGACGCAGCGGTCGTCCTCGTTGTTGTAGGCCAGGTAGTGCTTCAGCACGGTCGCCGTGCGCAGGAACCGGTGGTGGTCGCCCGTCATCCCGCGGCAGAACGCGATGCCGAGGCGCGCGGTGTGCAGCGGGTCCTCGGAGTAGCCCTCCTCGTTGCGGCCCCACCTCGGGTCGCGCAGCAGGTTCAGCACCGGCGCCCACGCCTGGAGGCTGTTCCGGCCCGTGCCGATCGCCGTCGGGCGGTGGTAGTGGAACGCCCTGAGCTCGACCGACGTGGCCTCGGCGACGCGGTGCACCAGGTCCTCGTCCCAGGTCGCGCCCAGCCCGACCGCCTGCGGGAACACGGTGGCGACACCGAGCCAGGCGACGCCGTGCAGTGCCTCGCTGCCCGTGCGGAACGCGGCGACGCCCAGCCGCGGCACGGCCGGTGAGTACTGGTGCAGCATCGCGATCCGCTCGTCGAGCGTCAGCCGCCCGAGCAGATCGTCGATGCGCTTGCGCGTCGACAGCGCGGGGTCGCGGAACGGCAGGGTCTCGGCGGCGAACACGGACTCGGAAACCACTTGGTAACCCCTCAGGTCGGAGCTAGCGGTGAAGCGTTTCGACGGTGGCACGCTTGGGTTTCCGCTGTCAACGGTCTTGTTAAGTGGGAGCTGCGTCACTAACCTGCCCATCATCTGTTTAAGCGCTTCGACACTTCGACGACGAAGGATCGGTTCCGCCATGGGCATGGAGTTGAACCGCAGGAACTTTCTGAGCGCCACGATCTCGGCCGCGGGTCTTGTCGCGATGGGACCGCTGCTGTCGGCCTGTGGCGGAGGAGGTCCGTCACGGGCCGGCGTGAACTCGGGGTCAGGCCTCAACGCCGTGCTGCCGGCCTACGTGCCGAACACGTCGATCAAGCCGGACATCGCCTCCGTGGCGGGCGGCCCCGACGTCATGACGGATCCCGGCTTCCTGAGCTACCCGGCCAACCGGGTCGCCACGGTCTCCGGAGTGCCGGGCAAGGGCGGCAAGTACTCCGCGGTCACGCCCCTGTGGGGAACCATCCCGCCCGCCGACAACGCCTTCTACCAGGCCATGAACAAGGCGCTGGGCGTCCAGCTCGAGATGAAGCCCGCCGACGGCAACAACTACAACACGATCATTCCGACGATGACCGCGGCGAAGAAGCTCCCCGACTGGATCGACCTGCCGGCCTGGTGGAACTCCAACTTCAACACCGGCGGCCTCGTCGGGAACCAGCTCGCGGACCTGACGCCGTACCTGTCCGGTGACAACATCAAGAAGTACCCGAACCTCGCGGCCATCCCCACCGCCGCGTGGCGGGCCGGTGCCTGGGGCGACAAGCTGTACGGGATCCCGGCGTTCTCCACCGGGTACAAGATCGCCGGCTGCATCTTCTACCGGCGGGACGTGCTGGAGGCCAAGGGCATCACGGCCGACCAGGTGAAGTCGGCCGACGACCTGATGAACCTCGGCAAGGAGCTCACCGACGCGAAGGCGGGCGTCTGGGCGTTCGACGACGTGTACCGGTACTTCTACACGGCGTTCGGCGCACCGCTGAAGTGGAAGGTGGACAACGGGAAGCTCGTCCACCTGTTCGAGACGCAGGAGTTCCTGGACGCGGCGGACTGGCACCGCAAGCTCGCGGTCGCCGGGTACATCCACCCCGACGCGCTGGCAGGCGACAACGCCGGCGGCAACACCCGGTTCTACGCCGGCAAGGCGCTCATCGGAGGTGGCGGGACCGGCGCGTGGAACCTCGCCGACCACCAGTCCGGCCAGGCCGCCAACCCGAACTACCGCCGCGGCGCCTTCAACTTCTTCGCCGCGGACGGCAAGAGCGCGCCCCGCGTCGACGTGGGTTCGGCCACCGACATCATCAGCTACTTCAACGCCAACCTGAAGAAGGAGCAGATCGAGGAGCTGCTGGCCGTCGCGAACTACCTGGCCGCGCCGTTCGGGTCCGCCGAGTACACGATGGTCAACTTCGGGGTCGAGGGCACTCACTTCACCGTGGAGAACGGGGCGCCGAAGCCCACGGAGGCGGGCCAGAAGGAGGTCCAGGCCCAGACCTACCCGTTCCTCGCCGCCCCTTCCGCGGTCATCAGCAACCAGTCCGCGCCGAACGTCACCAAGGACATGACCGCCTGGCAGGCCGCCAACGTGAAGGCCCTCTCCAAGCCGGTCTTCTGGGGCATGAACATCAGCATGCCGCAGGCGCAGGCCACGGCCGACGCCGCGCAGCCCGTCGAGGACACCCTGAAGGACGTCATCCACGGCAAGAAGTCGATCCAGGACCTCAAGGACGCGGCCACGACCTGGAAGTCCAGTGGTGGTGGTGACCGGCTGATCCAGTGGATGAACGACAACGTCCTGCAGAAGTTCGGCACGGGACAGTGACCACGCTCCGATCAGGCCGCGCGGAACGGCCTGCGAGGCTGAACTGGCGGATCAGGTTGCGGCGCGACCGGTCGCTGATCCTGATGACGGTGCCCGCCGTCCTCCTGCTGGTGGCCTTCAACTACGTGCCGTTGTTCGGGCTCGTCACCGCCTTCCAGGAGTACGACCCGCTGGCCGGGGTCCTGAACAGCCCGTGGGCGGGCTTCTACCAGTTCGAGCGGCTGATGGGCGACCCGCTGTTCTGGGGAGCGGTGCGCAACACGCTGTACCTCAGCTTCGTCCAGCTGATCCTGTTCTTCCCGGTCCCGATCGCGCTGGCGCTGCTGCTGAACTCCGTGCTGTCCCTGCGGATCCGCAACTTCATCCAGTCCGTGGTCTACCTGCCGCACTTCTTCTCGTGGGTGCTGGCGATCACGATCTTCCAGCAGATGCTCGGCGGTGCCGGCGCGGTGAACCACTTCCTGCGCAACAACGACATCGGCACGTGGGACATCATGACCGACCCGGACAGCTTCGCGCTCCTGGTCACCTCCCAGGTGATCTGGAAGGAGGCCGGCTGGGGGATCATCGTGTTCCTGGCGGCGCTCGCCGCGATCAACACCGATCTCTACGAGGCGGCGGCGGCCGACGGAGCCGGTCGGTGGCGGCGGTTGTGGCACATCACGCTGCCCGGTCTGCGTTCGGTCATCGTGCTGCTGCTGGTGCTGCGCCTGGGCAACGCGCTGACCGTCGGGTTCGAGCAGTTCCTGATCCAGCGGGTGGCGGTCGGCCACGACGCGGCCGAAGTGCTGGACACCTTCTCGTTCTACTACGGCATCGCCACCAACGACTACAGCTACGGCGCGGCGGCGGGGCTGTTCAAGAGCGTCATCTCGTTGCTGCTCATCTGGGGTGCGAACAAGCTGGCGCACGCCTTCGGCGAAGACGGGTTGTACCGGAAATGACTCTGGCGATCGAACGCACCGACACGGGCACCGGCCCGAAACCCTCCGCGCCCCAGGAGGTTCGCCGCAGGCGGCGGACCGAACGCCCGGCCTGGGAGGAACCACCGACGCTGGGCGGTGAGGCCGCCAAGGGCATCACCCTCGGCGGCGTGCTGCTGATCATGCTGGTGCCGCTGTGGATCATCGTGGTGACCAGCCTGTCCACCCAGGCGGCGGTCAACAGGGCGGGCGGCCTCGTGATCTGGCCGGACGGACTGACGCTCGAGGCCTACAAGGTGATGCTCGCGGACTCGACGGTGCGCACCGCGCTGCTGGTGAGTCTCGGCATCACCGCGGTCGGCACGATCGTGTCGATGGTCGTCTCCGTCATGTGCGCCTACGGCCTGTCGAGGTCGCGGTCGCTCGGGCACCGCTTCATCCTGACGTTGCTGATCATCACCATGTTCGTCAACGGCGGCCTGATCCCCACGTTCCTGGTCGTCACCGGACTCGGCGGCTACGGGCAGTGGTGGGCGCTGATCCTGCCGAGTGCGGTGTCCGTGTTCAACATCCTGATCCTGCGCGCGTTCTACTCGAGCACGTCGCTGGACCTGATCGAGGCGGCACGGATCGACGGCGCGGGGGACTGGCGGATCCTGTGGTCCATCGTGTTGCCCACCTCCCGTGCCGTCACGGCGGTGATGGCGCTGTTCTACGGCGTCGGCTACTGGAACTCGTTCTTCAACGTCATGTTGTACATGCCGACGGACAGCGAGAAGTGGCCGTTGCAGTACGTGTTGCTGACTTACGTCAACCGCGGCAACGGAATGCCGGGCTCGGTCAACGCCGGGTTCGGTTCCCAGTTCGCCCAGACCGCGCCGCTGTCACTGCAGATGGCGGTCGTGGTGCTGACGCTGGTTCCGCTGCTCATCGTTTACCCGTTCGTGCAGAAGCACTTCCGCACGGGCGTCCTGACCGGTGCTATCAAGGGCTGAACTTTCATGGTGACCATTGCCGACGTGGCCAGGCACGCGGGCGTGTCGTCCAGCACGGTGAGCTACGTGCTGAGCGGCAAGCGCGCGATCTCCGAGGAGACCCGGCAGCGGGTGCAGAGCTCCGTGCGGGAGCTCGGATACCACCCCAACGCCGGTGCCCGCGCCCTGGCCGCGCGGCGATCGCACATCGTCGCGCTGATGGTGCCGCTGCGCACCGACGTCTACGTCCCGGTGATGATGGAGATCGCCATCTCGGTGACGATGGCGGCCCGTCAGCACGGCTACGACGTCCTGCTGATCACCAACGACGAGGGCCCGGACGGGGTGCGCCGGATCGCGGGCAGCGGCCTGGCCGACGGCCTGATCATGATGGACGTCGAGCTGGACGACGAACGCATCCCGGTGCTGCGGTCACTCGGCACGCAGGCGGCGTTGATCGGCCTGGCCGACGACGCGCGTGGACTGTCCTGTGTGGACCACGACTTCGCGACGGCCGGCGCGTTGTGCGCCGACCACCTGGCCGACCTCGGCCACCGCGAGGTCGCGTTCATCGGCTACGGCTCCGGGGTCTACCACCGCCACGCGGGCTACGCCGAGCGCACGCTCACCGGGTTCCGCGGCCGTGCCGAACAGCGCGGTCTGCGGTTCCTGCACCGGTCGTGCGAGGGCACCTACGAGAGCACCGCCGGAACGCTCGCCCGCATCCTCGCCGACCGCCCCGGCACCACCGGTTTCGTGGTGCAGAACGAAGGCGCGATCGGACCGCTGCTGACCCTGCTGCGCACCAGCGGGCGGACCGTGCCCGAGGACGTCTCGGTGATCGCGTTGTGCCAGGACCAGCTCGCCGAGCAGTTCGCGCCGAGGCTCACCGCGGTCACCGGTTCCGCGCAGGAGCTCGGCCGGGTCGCCGTCGAGCAGATCATGCGCAGGATCACGGCGGTCAACGCCGGCGACCGGCCGGCGGACGACCGGGTCCTGCTCACGCCCGTGCTGACCGTCAGGGACAGCACGGGGCCCGCGCCGCGCCAGTCCTGACCTTCTCCGCACTCCCCACGAACGCGAGGAGCTCCCGCATGCCCACACACTTCCGAGACCTCGGCACCGCGCTCGAATGGCGCGCCAAGGGCGAGACCCTGCGCGTCGAGGCGTGGGGCCCCGATGCCGTCCGGGTCAGGGCGACCCCCGGCGGTCCGCTGGCCGAGGACCTGCCGGGAGCGTTGCTGGACACCCCTCCCTCCGGCGGCGACGCGGAGATCAAGATCGCCGAGCACCACGCGACGCTGGTCAACGGCAGGATCACCGTCAGGGTCGACGCCGGCACCGAGGGAAAGCTCACCCCGGAGCTCGGCGCGTCCGCCGGACGGCTCACGTTCCTGCGGACCGAGGACGGCACCGAGCTGCTCGCCGAGCAGTCCGCGCACTTCTGGTGGCCCGGCCCGCGGCTCGCCACCGCGACGGGCAACGGCTACCACCGGCTGGAGCAGCGTTTCCAGGCCTACCGGGGAGAACGGTTCTACGGCCTCGGCCAGCACACCCACGGTCTGCTGGACCAGAAGGGCGCGGTCATCGACCTGGTGCAGCGCAACGCCGAGGTCACCATCCCGTTGCTGGTCTCCGACCGCGGCTACGGCCTGCTGTGGAACTCGCCAGCCATCGGCCGCGTCGAGCTGGCCGAGACCGGCACCCGCTGGGTCTCCGACAGCGCCCGGCAGATCGACTACTGGATCACCGCCGGACAACCGGCCGACGTGCTGAGCCGTTACGCCGACGCGACCGGTCACGCCCCCGAACTTCCCGAGTGGGCCTCGGGTTTCTGGCAGTGCAAGCTCCGCTACCGCACCCAGGACGAGCTGATGGAGGTCGCCCGCGAGTACCAGCGGCGCGGGCTGCCGTTGTCCGTGATCGTCTGCGACTTCTTCCACTGGACGCACCTCGGCGAGTGGAAGTTCGATCCCGCCGAATGGCCCGACCCGGCGGGCATGGTCCGCGAGCTCGACGAGATGGGCGTCAAGCTGATGGTCTCGGTCTGGCCGTCGGTGAGCCCCGCCAGCGAGAACTACCACCCGATGCTGGACCAGGGTTTCTTCATCGGCACGGAGTTCGGGCCGATGGCGCACGCGGACTGGCCGGACAAGGGACTCGGCGCGTACTCCGCCCAGGTCGCGTTCTACGACGCCACCAACCCGGAGGCCCGCGAGTTCGTCTGGGAACGCATCCGGCGCGGCTACCACGAGCTCGGCGTCAAGGTGTTCTGGCTGGACGCCGGTGAACCCGAGCTCAAGCCCGGCCACCAGTACAACCTGCGCTACCACGCCGGTCCCGGGCTGGAAGTGGGCAACCTGTATCCGCGCGAGAACGCCCGCACTGTCCACGACGGACTGAAGGCGGCCGGCGAGACCGAGATCATCTCGCTCAACCGTTCGTCGTGGGCGGGCGCGCAACGGTACGGCGCCGCGCTGTGGTCCGGGGACATCGCCACCGACTTCGCCTCGCTGCGCACCCAGATCAAGGCCGGCCTGAACGTGATGATGTCCGGCATTCCCTGGTGGACCACGGACATCGGCGGCTTCCACGGCGGTGACCCCGACGACCCCGCCTACCGCGAGGTCCTGGTGCGCTGGTTCCAGTACGGCACGTTCTGCCCGCTGTTCCGCCTGCACGGCTTCCGCGGTGACGAGCAGGTGCTGGAGCCCGCGATGACCGGTCTGGCCAACGAGGTCTGGTCCTACGGCGAGGAGACCTACGAGATCCTCGCCGCGCACCTGCGGCTGCGGGAACGCCTGCGCCCGTACGTGATGCGGCAGATGCGCACGGCCTCGGAGACCGGTGTGCCACCGATGCGGCCGGTGTTCCTCGAGTTCCCGGACGACCCGGCGGCGTGGGACGTCGAGGACGCGTTCCTGCTCGGACCCGACCTGCTGGTCGCGCCGGTCACCGAGGCGGGTGTCCGCGAGCGCGAGGTCTGCCTGCCCGCCGGTGCGCGGTGGGCCGACGTGTGGAGCGGAGAGGAGCACGAGGGCGGCCGGACCGTCACCGTCGCCGCACCGATCGATCGCATCCCGCTGTTCCTGCGTGACGGCGCGAGCCTGCCCGTGCGGGAGGAGGCGTGATCACCAACCGGCTGGGCGGCCTCGCGTTCGGCGGCGACTACAACCCCGAGCAGTGGGACGAGCAGGTGTGGAAGGAGGACGACCAGCTGATGCGCGAGGCCAGGGTCAACCTGGCCACGGTCGGCGTGTTCTCCTGGGCACTGCTGGAGCCAGAGGAAGGCCGTTACGACTTCGAGTGGCTCGACAAGCACCTGGATCGCCTGCACGCCAACGGAGTCGCGGTCGACCTCGCCACCCCGACCGCCTCGCCGCCGCCGTGGTTCACCCTGGCGCACCCGGACGCCATGCCGGTCACGCGGGACGGCACCAGGCTGGTGCACGGCAGCCGCGACACGTACTGCCTCAGCGCTCCCGCCTACCGCGCCGCGGCCCGCCGCATCGCCTCCGCGCTCGCCGAACGCTACGGCGACCACCCGGCCGTGGCGTTGTGGCACGTGCACAACGAGTACGTGACGTTGTGCTGGTGCGACCACACCGCCGCCGCGTTCCGCGTGTGGTTGCGCGCGAAGTACGGCTCGCTGGACGTGCTGAACGAGACGTGGGGGACCGCGTTCTGGAGCCAGCGCTACGGCAGCTGGGAGCAGGTCCTGCCGCCGCGCGCCACCCAGTGGCACCGCAATCCCGGGCTCCTGCTGGACTTCAGCAGGTTCTTCTCCGACGAGGTGGTCGCCGCCTACTCGGAGCAGCGGGACGCGATCCGCGCGCACAGCGACCGGCCGGTGACGACCAACATGATGCTGCCCGGCTACCAGAACATCGACCTGTGGGCGCTGAGCCGCGAGGTCGACCTGGTCTCCATCGACTTCTACCCGTCCGCGCCCGGCCTGGAGGCGGCCGCGGAGGCCGCCTTCACCGCCGACCGCGCCCGGTCGTTCGCGGGCGGGCGGCCGTGGCTGCTGATGGAACAGGGCACGAGCACCGTCTACGACCGCGGCCGGACGCTGGCCAAGGACCCCGGCGAGATCCTGCGGCACTCCCTGAGCCACATCGCGCGCGGCTCGGAGGGGGCGTTGTTCTTCCAGTGGCGCCAGTCGAAGGCCGGTGCCGAGCAGTGGCACTCGGCGATGGTGCCGCACGCCGGACCGGACAGCCGCGTCTTCGCCGAGGTGAAGGAGACCGGTGCCGCCGTCGCCGCCCTCGCCGAGCTAGCCGGGTCGACCGTCACCGCGGACGTGGCCGTGCTGCACGACTCCGACGCGTGGTGGGCGCTGAACTCGGACGGCCTGCCGTCGTCCGACCTGGACTACCACTCCTCGCTCCGCGCCGCCCACCGCGCGTTGTGGGACGCCGGACTGGTCGCCGACTTCGCCCACCCGGAAGCGGATCTGGGCCGCTACCGGCTCGTGCTCGCCCCGGCGCTGTACCTGCTGTCCGACGCCGGCGCGGAGAACCTCCGCCGGTACGTCGAGGGCGGGGGCACGCTGCTCGTCCAGCACTTCAGCGGAGTCGTCGACGACCGCGCCCAAGCACGGCTCGGTGGCTATCCGGTCGCACCCCTGCGGGAGGCGCTCGGCATCCGGGTCGTGGAGTACCGGCCGTTGCGGCAGGACGAGCGGATCACGCTCTCCGACGGTGCGCACGGCACGGTGTGGAGCGAGTCGCTGTGGCCGGAAGGTGCGGAGGTCGTCGCCACCTACACCCACGGAATGCTCGCGGGATCCCCGGCGATCACCAAGAACCGGTGCGGCAGGGGCACGGCCTGGTACCTGTCCACCCGGCTCGACAGCACGGACTACGGCGCGCTCGTCGCCGAGCTGCTCGACGACGCCGGGGTCACCCCGGTCCTGCCGGGCCTGCCTCCCGGCGTCGAAGCGGTCACCCGGCAGGCCGCGAACGGCGACCGCTGGCACGTCGTGCTCAACCACCGCGCCGACACCGTGCCGTTGCTCGCGAGGACCCACGACCTGCTCACCGGGCAACCGGTGGCGACACTGCCGCCGGGCGGCTGCGCCGTGCTGCGGGAGAGGCGGCCGCGATGATCACGATCCGCTGGGGCCACGAAGCCCTGGAGTGGGAGTTCGACGTCACCGACGACGGGGTGCGCCGCAGCGGCACGTCGCTGCCACTGGTGGAGGTGACGACCACGGACCACGGCTGTCATTGGTCGAGCAACCGCCTCGTCGACACGGTGATCGGCGGACGGCTGCGGTACCGCGGCCACCGCACACCGTCCGAAAAGGACTGGGAGGTGCTCGTCCTCGACCTGCACGACGACGTGAGCGGTCTGGCCGTGGAGGTGACCTTCCGTTCACCGCAGGGCGTTCCCGCGGTCCGCGCCGAGGTCGCCGTGCGCAACGAGGGGAGTGCTCCGCTGCGGCTGGAGTCGGTCACCTCGCTGGTGCTGGGCGGTCTCACGGCCGGCCCGCCGGACAGCGCCGACGTGCTGTGGGCGGAGAACGACTGGAACGCCGAAGGCCGGTGGCGGCGTGAACCGCTGCGCCTCAGCTCACCGGACCGGGACGGACGGCTGGCCGACTACCGGCACAAGAGCGCGTTCACCGTTGCCGGCAAAGGAGTGTGGTCCAGCAACGGCCACCTGCCCATGGGTGGCCTCACCGACCGCGAGACGGGCCGGACGTGGGTCTGGCAGATCGAGCACAACGGCGGTGGCTGGTCCTGGGAGTGCGGTGAGCTCGGCGGCACCGGCTACGTGGCGCTGTCCGGGCCGGTGGAGCTCCAGCACGGCTGGAACCGCGTGCTGGCGTCGGGTGAGGAGTTCCGCACCGTGCCCGTCTCGCTGGCGTTCAGCGCCGACGGCGGGCCGGACGACGCGTTCGCCGCGCTGACCCGGTACCGCCGCGCGAGCCGCAGGCCGCATCCCGACCACACCGGCCTGCCCGTGATCTTCAACGACTACATGAACTGCCTGATGGGCGACCCGACCACGGCCGAGCTGCTGCCGTTGATCGACGCCGCGGCCGACGCCGGTGCGGAGTACTTCGTCATCGACGCCGGCTGGTACGCCGAGCAGGGCGAGAGCTGGTGGGGCACGGTCGGTGCGTGGCAGGCGTCGCGCAGCCGTTTCCCCGGCGGGCTCGGGGAGGTGCTGACGCGGATCCAGGAGCGCGGCATGGTTCCTGGGCTGTGGCTGGAGCCCGAGGTCATCGGCGTCGACAGTCCGCTCGCGCGGAGTCTGCCCGACGAGGCGTTCTTCCGCCGTGACGGCGTGCGGGTCGCCGACGTCGGCCGCCACCACCTCGACCTGCGCCACCCCGCCGCCCGCGCCCACCTGGACGAGGTGGTGGACCGCTTGGCCGGCTGGGGTGTCGGATACCTGAAGCTCGACCACAACATCAACCCGGGTTCCGGCACCAGTTCGCGGGAGGGCGAGAGCCCCGCGGACGGGCTGCTCGGCCACAACCGCGCCCACCTCGACTGGCTCGACGGCGTGCTGGACCGTCACCCGCACCTGGTGCTGGAGAACTGCGCGTCCGGCGGCATGCGCATCGACCACGCGCTGCTGTCGCGCACGCAGCTGCAGTCCACCAGCGACCAGCAGCACCTGGAGCGCTACGCGTCGATCGCGGCCGCCGCGCCGACGGCCATGACCCCGGAGCAGGCCGCGGTCTGGGCCTATCCGCAGCCGGAGCACTCGCTCGACGAGGTCGCGTTCACCATGACGAACGCGCTCCTGGGCCGGATCCACCTGTCCGGCCGGATCGCCGACCTGCAACCAGAGGCGCGTGCGCTCGTGCACGAGGCGGTGGCGGTGTACAAGGCCGTCCGCGCCGACCTGCCGCAGTCCGTTCCCTCGTGGCCACTGGGACTTCCCGGCTGGGACGACCCGTGGCTCGCCCTCGCCGCGTCGACGTCGTCCACGACGTACCTGACCGTCTGGCGTCGTGGCGGTGAGGACACCACGGTCCTGAAGTTGCCCAATCTGTCCCATGTGGACGTCGTGGTGGAACGGCTCTACCCGTCCGCCTCGCCCGCGGTCGCGTGGTGGCGGCAGGACACCGCGGAGCTGACGCTGACCCTCCCCACCGCACCGTCCGCGGTGCTGTACCGGCTCACGACCAGAGGAGTTGACGGGTGACCCAGCCAGTGATCCCGGGGATGTTCCCCGACCCCAGCGTGTGCCGCGTGGGGGAGGACTACTACCTGGTCTGCTCCAGCTTCGAGTACTTCCCCGGCATCCCGGTCTTCCACAGCCGCGACCTGGTGCACTGGACGCAGATCGGCAACGCGCTGGACCGGCCGAGCCAGCTGCGGCTGACCGCGGAAACGCCGGCGTCGGCCGGAATCTACGCGCCGACGCTGCGCCACCACGACGGCCGGTTCTGGCTGATCGTCACGAGCGTGAGCCACGGCGGCGGCAACATGGTCTTCACCACCACCGACCCGGCGGGACCGTGGTCGGACCCCGTGCTGCTGCCGGACGTCGGCGGCATCGACCCGGACCTCGCCTGGGACGACGACGGCAACTGCTGGTGCACTGTCGCCGGAGTGCAGCAGTACCGGATCGACCCGTCGACCGGCGAGACCTTCGGGACGCCGCAACGGCTCTGGTCCGGAACCCCGAAGGCGAAGGCCCCGGAAGCACCGCACCTGTACCGGATCGGTGAGCACTGGTACCTGATGATCGCCGAGGGCGGCACCGAGCGCGGCCACGCCGTCTCGATCGCGCGCGGCCCGTCCCCGAACGGCCCGTTCGAACCGTGTCCCGCCAACCCGATCCTCTCGCACCGCAGCACCGACGAGCCCGTGCAGAACACCGGCCACGCCGATCTCGTGCAGGCACCGGACGGGTCGTGGTGGATGGTGCTGCTCGCCGTGCGGCCCGGTGGGGGCACGCCGGGATGGCACGTGCTCGGCCGTGAGACGTTCCTGGCGCCGGTGACCTGGTCCGACGGCTGGCCGGTCGTGGGGGAGCTGACGTCCGGCGACCCCGGCGCCGTGGCGGACCTGGACGACTTCGACGCCGGTGAGCTGCGACCGTGCTGGGTGTCGTTGCGCGACCGTTCCGAGCAGCACTGCACCACGAAGGAACGCTCCGGGTGGCTGACCCTGCACGCGCGGGGGTCCTCTGTGGACGATCCGGCGGTGATCTTCGTCGGCCGGCGTCAGCAGCACCTGTCCTGCCGCGCCCGGACGTTGCTGGACCCGGCGGAGGGCAGCGGCGGTCTCGCGGTCCGGCTGGACGAGGAACACCACTACGAGATCGAGGTGGCGTCCGGAGAGGTCCGGGTCCTCGCCCGCATCGGCCCGCTGCGCACCGTGGTCGCGTCCCGCCCGGCACCTGACGGGCCGGTGGTCCTCGTCGTGCAGGTGGACGAGAGGAAGACGATGTGGGAGGCCCGTTCCGGGCCCGACACCCTCACGTTCGGCGTGGAGGAAGCCGACGGCACGGTCACCTCGCTCGCCACGCTCGACGGCAAGTACCTCTCGACCGAGGTCTCCGGAGGCTTCACCGGCCGCGTCATCGGCATGTACGCGACCGCGGGCACCGTCGGATTCGACTGGTTCGACTACCAGCCGCTCACCTGATTGCGAGGGTTCATGTTCCGCAAAGCACGGACAGTTCTCGGTGTAGTGGTGGCCGGGTGCACGATCCTGGCCACGGCCGTCGCCCCGGCGTCGGCAGCGGCACCGGAGGCGGGCTGCCGCGTCACGTACACGGTGAAGGGCCAGTGGCAGGGAGGTTTCACCGCCGAAGTCGCCGTGGCCAACCTCGGCCCCGCACTCGACGGCTGGGAGCTGAAGTGGGAGTGGCCGACCGGCCAGCAGCTCGGCCACGGCTGGAACGCCCAGGTCAGCGAGTCCGACGACGTGGTCACGGCCAAGAACTCCGGCCACAACGCCAAGATCGCGACGAACGCGACGGTGACCTTCGGCCTCAACGGCACCTGGGGCCACGCCAACACGGCGCCGTTGTCGTTCTCGCTCAACGGTGTCACGTGCGTCCACGGCGGACCGAGCCTCACCGCGATGGAGCACACGGCGGCCATGGAGCCGGGCTGGAACCTCGGCAACACGCTCGACGCCACCGGCCCCGACGAGACGTCGTGGGGCAACCCGCGCGTCACGGAAGCGTTGCTGGACAACGTGAAGGCGCAGGGCTACCGGAGCATCCGCGTCCCGGTGACGTGGGGGCAGCACCAGGGCCCGGCACCGGACTACACGATCGAGGCCGACTACCTCGCCCGCGTCAAGGAGGTCGTGCGCTGGGCGTTGGCACGCGACCTGTACGTGCTGATGAACGTGCACCACGACTCGTGGCAGTGGATGTCGAAGATGCCCGCCGAGCACGACCGCGTGCTGGCCCAGTTCACCAGCATCTGGAAGCAGCTGACGCCCGCGTTCACCGAGTTCGGGCCCAAGCTGATGTTCGAGAGCTGGAACGAGCCGCAGTTCGCCGGGAGCACGGGCAAGCCCCAGGAGATCGCGCTCAACGCCGAGCTGAACGCCGCGTTCCACGACATCGTGCGCCGCTCGGGCGGCAACGACGCCACCCGCCTGCTGGTCCTGCCGACCCTGCACACCTCGACCGAGCAGCAGTACGTCGACCCGCTGGTCGAGCAGATCCAGGGCCTGCACGACCCCAACCTGATCGCGACCGTGCACTCCTACGGCTACTGGCCGTTCAGCGCGAACGTCGCGGGCGGCATCCGCTACGACGCCACCGCCCAGCAGTTCGACACCGACTCGTTCGACCGCGTCCACAACAGCTTCATCGCCAAGGGCATCCCGGTGATTCTCGGCGAGTTCGGGCTGCTCGGGTTCGACCGGCACGTCGGCACGATCGAGCAGGGCGAGAAGCTGAAGTTCTTCGAGTACGTCGGCTACTACGCCCGCACCAAGAAGATCACCACCATGTTGTGGGACAACGGTCAGCACTTCGACCGCACGACGTTCCAGTGGAAGGACCCGCAGCTCTTCGCGCAGATCAAGTCGAGCTGGACGACCCGGTCCGCCACGGCGGCCACCGACCAGGTGTTCCTCGCGAAGCCGAGCACCATCACCGCCAGGACGATCGCGCTCAACCTCAACGGGGCGAAGTTCTCGGGGCTGTACAACGGAAACATCGAGTTGTCGCGTGGCCGTGACTACACGATCGACGGCGACCAGCTGACCCTGACCGCGCCGGCGTTGACGAAGCTGAGCGGCTCGCGGACCTACGGTGTCAACGCCGTGCTCACGGCCCGTTTCTCCCAGGGCGTGCCGTGGCGGTTCTACGTCATCACCTACGAGGCGCCGGTGCTGTCCGACGCGACCGGGACGACGAGCAAGTTCGAGATCCCGACGAACTTCCGCGGCGACCAGCTCGCGACCATGGAGGCCAAGTACGACGACGGCACCTTCGCCGGCCCCCAGGACTGGACGGCCTTCAAGGAGTACGACTACGCGTTCGCGCCGAACTACACCGACCGCCTGACCACCCTGAAGCCGGAGTTCTTCAGCAACGTCAAGGACAACCAGCGAGTGACGCTCACCTTCCACTACTGGAGCGGCACCAAGGTTTCCTACCACGTGACGAAGTCGGGGAGCGCGGTCACCGGCACGACCGCCTGATCCGCTCCAGTTGAGACAGGAACCGCCGAAGGCCGCGAACGGTCTTCGGCGGTTCCGCGTTTGGCCGCTGCGGTTCCCTCTGTGGCCTCGCCGGCCAGTTCCAGCGCCGCCGCACGCCAATAGCTTCGTGACAACGAGAAAACGAGTCACGAAGAGGTGGTCACCGCCATGAGCTACGACTTCCGGGACAAGGTCATCGCCGTCACGGGAGGCGCCGGCGGCATCGGCAGCGCGATGTGCCGGCGGTTCGCCTCCAGCGGCGCCCAGTGCGTCGTCATCGACATCGACGAGGTCCGCGCGAAGAAGGTCGCGGAGGAACTGCCGGGCGGCGGCCACCTCGGCATCGGCTGCGACCTGATGGACTGGGCGCGGATCGAGCAGGTGCTCGAGCGGATCGGCGAGGAGTACGGCCGGCTCGACGTGCTCGTCAACAACGTCGGCATGACCAGCACCGAACGGTTCGACGAGCGCGACATCGCCAGCATCGAGCGGGAGATCACGCTCAACACGACCTCGCCGCTGGTCACCACGCGGCTCGCCATCCCGCTGTTGTGGAAGTCCCGCGACCCGCGGGTGATCAGCACCGTGTCGATCGCCGGCATCTTCCCGCTGGGCGAGACGCCGGTGTACTGCGCGTCCAAGTTCGGGCTGCGCGGCGCGATGCTGGCGATCGGTCTCGACCTGCGGGAGAAGGGCATCCTGGTGGGATCGGTGCTGCCGTCGGCCACCGACACGCCGATGCTGCGCCGGGAGGCCGTCGAGGGCGGCAACTCCATGCAGTTCCAGGAGCCGCCGCAGCAGCCGTCCGACGTGGTGGCGGCCGCCGTCAGCATGCTCGACAAGCCGCGGCTGGAGGCCTACGCCCGGCCGAGCGAGTCGTGGACCACCCGGCTCGCGATGCTCGTGCCCAACCTGCTGCCGAAGATCCTGCCGTTGTTCCGCAAGCGCGGTGACCGCGGGATGGTCCGCTACCTCGAGGACCTGGAGCGCCGCGGCCTGGCCCGGCGCAACGGCGGCAGCTGGGAGCTCGTGCCCGAGCGCGCGGGCTGAGCGGTGGCGAAGAACTTGTCCCTCGGGGTCGCGGTCGCGCTGGTCGCCGGCGTCGCGGTCGGCAGCGCGGGCACGAACGTGATGCCGGTGTTCATCGACGACTTCGCCTCCCGCGCCGGGCTGGCGGGCGCCGGGGCCGGCCTGATCGGCGCGGCCCAGCTGACCGCGACCGCCGTCGTGACGCTGCTGCTCGCGGCCCGCGCGGCGAGGCCGGGGCGGGTCGCGATGGCGAGGTTCGGCCTGGCGCTCACCGCGTTCGGGGCGCTGTGGGTCGGCGTGGCGGCCGACCCGGTCACCCTGCTGCTGACGAACCTCGTGCTGGGAGCCGGACTCGGTGTCGTCTACGCGGCGGCCACGGCGGCACTGGCGGCCGTGGAGGACTCCGGCAAGGCGTCCGCGGTGGCCGTCGCCGGCACGGTCGCGATCGCCGCGCTGATGATCGTGGCGGTGCCGATCGCGAACGACTGGTGGGCAGGTGCCGGGTTCTTCCTGCTGGCGGCGAGCTGTGCGCCCGCCTGGTTCCTGGTGGCGAGGCTGCCGGAGAGCCCGGTCGTGACAGCGGCAGGGACGCGACCCGGCAAGCCCTCGGTGGTCCTCCTGCTCGGCACCGCCGCGTTGTGGGCCATCACCCAGGGAGCGTGGGCCTACGCCGCGATCTTCGGCCGCGAACACGTCGGCATGGACACCACGACCGTGTCCGTCGTCCTGGCGGTGTCGAGCGTCGTGGCACTCGCCGGCGCGGTGGTGGGCGCACCGGCCGCACGCCGGTTCGGGCGGCTGCGGTCGATGGCGGCGTTCGTGGTGGTGGAAGCCGTCGCGATGGCGGTGGCGGTGATCAGCGACGAGCCCGTCCTGTTCACGGTCGCGGTGGTGGTGTGGCAGGCGTGTCAGCTGGCCGTGCTGGTGCAGATGATCGCCGCGGCCGCGGTGCTCGACCCGTCCGGACGCCTGGTCGCCGCGCTGAGCGGTGCCTCGGCCCTCGGCACGGGCGCGGGGCCGTTGGTGGTGGGGCTGTTGCTGGACAACGCCGGCGCCGCGGTGCTGGGCGCGGTGTTCGCGATGGGCATGGTGATCGTGTCGGTGCCGCTGCTGCGGATGACGACAGCGGCCGCTGAGGTCCCTGTTGTGGCCGATGCGGTCAGTTCCCCGTGAGCGTCACATCAATACGTTGAGCTGAAAGAGAAAGGCGGGCTCGTGGACGACAACGAACTTGACACGTGCGTGATCGGAGCAGGGCCCGCCGGGCTCGCGGTGGCCAGGGCACTGGCCGACAGGGGTCTCCCGTACACGCACGTCGAACGGCACACCGCGGTCGGCGGCATCTGGGACATCGACAACCCCGGCGGCCCGATGTACTCCTCCGCCCACTTCATCTCCAGCAAGACCAGGTCGGCGTTCGGCGGGTGGCCGATGCCCGACCACTTCCCGGACTACCCCTCACACCGGCAGGTCCTGAGCTACCTCAGGTCCTTCGCCGCCGCGTACGGGCTGACCGAGCGCATCGAGTTCGGCGTCGAGATCCGCGACGTCGAGAAGAACGCCGACGGCACCTGGACCGTCACCAGGGCCGACGGCAGCAGCACCGTGCACGCGCAGGTGGTGGTGTGCACCGGTTCCCAGTGGCACCCCAACATCCCCGAGCTGCCGGGACACTTCACCGGCGAGGTCCGGCACACCATGGGCTACCGCGACGCGGCCGAGCTGCGCGGCAAGCGGGTGCTCGTCGTCGGCGCGGGCAACTCCGGCTGCGACATCGCCTGCGACGCCGCACGCACCGCCGACCACGCCGTGATCAGCATGCGCCGCGGCTACTGGTTCATCCCCAAGCACCTGTTCGGCCGCCCGGTCGACACGTTGTCCGACACCGGGCCGCACCTGCCGAAGTGGCTGGAGCAGAAGGTCTTCGGCGCGCTGCTCAGGATGTTCGACGGCGACCCCGCGCGGCTCGGCCTGCCCGCACCCGACCACCGGCTGTTCGAGACGCACCCGGTCGTCAACTCGATGCTGATCCACCACCTGCGGCACGGCGACATCACGGCCAAGCCCGGCATCGCGCACACCGACGGCAAGACGGTGGTCTTCACCGACGGCACCTGGGACGAGTTCGATCTCGTCCTGCTCGCTACCGGCTACCGCCACGCGGTTCCGGTGGCGCAGCGGTACTTCGGCGACGAACAGCACCCGGACCTGTACCTGTCGGTGTTCTCCCGCGAGCACCGCGGGTTGTGCGGGGTCGGGTTCATCGAGACGAACTCGGGCGCCTACCAGCTCTTCGACCTCCAGGCGCAGCTCATCGCCTCGTACGTCCGAAGTGGACCCGAGCGGTTCACGCGGATGATCCGCGAGGACCGGCCCGACCTCAGCGGTGGCCTCAAGTTCGTCGACTCGCCGCGGCACACCGGGTACGTCGACAGCGGTGCGTACCTGAAGCACGTGACGAAGCTGGCGAGGGAGATGGGCTGGCCGACCGAGGGCAGGCCTCCGGCGCCCGCCGCGTTCCGGTACGAGGAGGCGGTGTGAGCCTCGAAGTCCGCAACCCCGCGACGGGCGAGCTGATCACCACCCTGCCCGTCACCACCCAGGCCGAGGTCACCGCGGCTGCCGAACGCGCCGCGCTGGCCCAGGAGAGCTGGTCGCGGCGGTCACCGCGAGAACGCGCGGCCGTCCTGTCGCGACTCGCGGACCTGATGGAACGCGACGCCGAGGTCCTCGCGCGGCTCGACTGCGAGGACGCGGGCAAGCCGATCACCGAGTGCCGGACCTGTGACGTACCGGGAGCGATCGAGTCGGTGCGCTGGTTCGCCGAGGCCGCGGACAAGGTCTTCGGCCGCGTCGCCCCCACCGGCCCCGGCCACCTCGGCGTCATCACCCGCGAGCCCGTCGGGGTGGTCGCCGCGATCCTGCCGTGGAACTACCCGCTCGCCATGGCCGCGTGGAAGATCGGCCCCGCGCTCGCCGCCGGGAACTGCCTGCTGCTCAAGCCCGCCGAGCAGACACCGCGGTCGGCACTGCGCCTGGCGGGTCTCGCCGAGGAGGCCGGTCTGCCCGGCGGCGTGCTGACGGTCCTGCCGGGCGACGGTGCCGTCACGGGTGTCGCACTGGCCGGTGATCCGGTGGTGGGAGCACTCTCGTTCACAGGCTCGACCGCCACCGGACGTCTCGTGCTCGCCACGGCCGCGCTGACGAACTTCAAGCGCGTGTCGCTGGAGATGGGCGGCAAGAGCCCGCAGGTGCTGATGGCGGACGCGCTCGGGTTCGGCGACCTCGTCGAGAACATGGTCGACGCCGCGTTCCTCACCGCCGGCCAGAACTGCACGGCGGGCTCCCGCGTCCTGGTGCACCGCGACATCGCCGACGAGGTGGTGGACCGGTTCGTCACGGCCGTCGGCGCACTGGTCGTCGGTGATCCGGCCGACCCCGCGACCCGGATCGGCCCGCTGATCAGTCACACCGCCAGGGACCGGGTGGCGAAGGCGGTGGACGAGGCCCGCGCGGCCGGTGCCCGCGTGCACGCCGCTGACCTGCCGGACGGCCTGCACCCCGGTGGTGCGTACTACCCGCCGACCGTGGTCACCGACGTCCCTTACGGATCGGCTGTCCTCACCGACGAGCTGTTCGGGCCCGTCGTCACCGTCCAGACCTTCACCACCGCGGAGGAAGCGGTCCGGCTCGCCAACGACACCGACTACGGTCTCGCCGCCTCGGTGTGGACGCGGGACATCGACCTCGCCTGGCGGCTGGCACGCGGCATCCACGCGGGCGTCATCTCGGTCAACTCCTACAGCGAAGGCGACATCACCACGCCGTTCGGCGGCTGGAAGCAGTCGGGGTTCGGTGGCGCGGAGAAGTCCACGACCGCGTTCGACCAGTGGACCAGGGAGAAGACGACGTGGGTGCGCACGCGCTGATCAGTCGTCCTGGTCGAGCACCGTGCCGCGCAGCTGCAACGGGGTCATGTCGTGCCAGCGGCGGATCGCCCGGCGCAGCGCGCGGACGTCGGAGAACCCGGTCCGGCGCGTGATGTCGGTCAGCGTCAGCTCTGGCTGCCGCAGCAGCTGTTCGACCCGCTCCCGCCGCACGCCGTCGACGAGCGCCTCGTAGGTGGTGCCGCACTCGGCGAGACGGCGGCGCAACGTCCGTTCACCCGTCGCCTGCCTGCGCGCCTGTTCGGCGAAGGTCGGCACGTCCGGCAGGCTCTGCGCGATCGAGACCTCCAGCACCTCCAGCAGGTCCTGGCGGGAGCGCCGGGACGCCACCTGGCTCTCGAGCACCGCGAGCGTGGAGGAGTAGGTGACCGGGTCGCGGGAGGGCATCTCGGTGCGCCCGGACCCGGCGGGGAAGACGAGAGCGTTGCGAGGTGCGGAGAAGCGGACCGGGCAGCGGAACAGGTCGGCGAACGGCGTGGTGTCCGGCGGGGTGGGGAAGGCGAACTCCACCTGCCGCGGCCGGAACTCGGCCAGCGTGAACCGCGTGACGGTGACGACGCTCGCGAAGGCCTCCTCGATCAGGAACGTGCCGACGCCGGGGTCCACCGCCGGATCAGGCAGGTCGGCCCACAGCGTGAAGCCGTCGTCGGCCTGCCCCGCCGACCACACCACCATCGCGCCGGAGAGGTTCTGGAACCGCACGCCCGTCTCGACGGCGTCTTTGAGCGTGTCGGCGGCCATGAGGGCGAACCCCATCAGGCCCCACGCGGCGGGGTGCTGCCGGGCACCGACCCGCAGTCCCAGGTGGTCGTTGCCGGTGAGGCGCAGGGCGTGCCGGATGACCTCGCTGCCCTGGCGGTAGGACACCCGCAGGTCCGCCGCTGCCAGCACGGTCTCGTCCAGACCGGCGTGCGCGAGCGCCGGCCGCAGATCCGCGCTGAGGTCATCAGTGACCGTGACGAGGTACCGCAGGATGAACGGCGCGATGGTCGCGGACGTGCTGCGGTTGGTCGGGCCGGCTCCGGCGTGCGGCTGGGCGGGCATCGCACAGGTCCTTTCCTCGTCGCTGCGCTCCGGGCAGCACGCAAATCATGCCCGTTCACCCGTTCGCCGGAACAGCACCCCGCCGGTCGTCGAATTCGACTGTCGGACGCCAGGTCCGCAGTGGACGGTCTTTCGCGAAAACCGAGCGATGCGCGGATTTCCCGGTGTTCGTTGCTTTGTGTACACGGAGTTGTCATGTCCGCGATATGTGAAAGTTCTTCGCGTCGATCTAGCCTCGCGGCGTCGTGCTCGAACATGAGTCAGGAGTCGTGCGGTGCGCGTGGTCCGAATGACCAGATCTGTTGCTGTCGTTGGCTTGTTGGCGGCGAGTGTGCAGTCGTCGGCCGCGGTCCCCGCCGTGGCCGCACCACCGGCGAGCGGTGCGTGATCATGGGACAGACCGACAGGCGCCGGTTCCTGCTGGGCTCCGGTCTCGCGGCCGGAGCCGTGCTCAGCGGCACACCGGCCCACGCGCACGACGAGCGCCGCGACGGGTACCTCTGGCTGGCAGGCGACCACCACATCCACAGTCAGTACAGCAACGACGCGATGTACCCGGTGGCCACCCAGGTCGAACGCGCGCGGCGACACGGCCTGAGCTGGTTGACGATCACCGACCACGGCAACGTCCCGTTCGCGACGCACAGCGTTCCTCCGCTGACGTCGGACATCGCGGCGGCGCGGCGCGCGTACGAGGACGTGCTGGTGTTCACCGGCCTGGAGTGGAACATCCCGGCGGGCGAGCACACCACGCTGATGCTCGCTCCCGGTCGCAACGAGGCCGGTGTGTTGCAGGAGTTCGTCACCCGGTTCGACGCGCGGGTGAACGGCACGCGCGACGGCACGCCCGCCAACGAGGCGATCGCGTTGGAGGCGTTGAAGTTTCTGAAGGACGCCGTGGCCGCGCGCCGGATCGACGACGCTCTCGTGCTGCCGAACCACCCGTCGCGGCTGGGCATCAACTCCCCGCAGGAGACCAGGAACTGGAGGGACGCCGCGCCGAGCGTCGTGATCGGCATGGAGGGCGCGCCCGGTCACCAGGCGGCGGGCCTGCCGGCGCCCGGCATGGCGCGCGGCCGCGGGTTGTACGACTCGGCCCCCGGCAAGTTCTCGTTCCCCGGCTATCCGGCCGAGAGCTACCGCACCTGGGGAGGGTTCGACTGGGCCACCTCCACGGTCGGCGGCCTCTGGGACAGCCTGCTCGCCGAGGGCAAGCCGTGGTGGATCACCACGACCTCGGACGGCCACCAGGGCTGCGGGGACTGGATGAAGAACCCGGTCGACAAGCTGGACCAGCAGGGCTACGACAACGTGCCGTACGACAGCGAAGGGCACACGTTCAACAGCACCGGCCGCTTCCCGGACCCGGTGAACGCCGGTCGCCCCGTCACGGAGTACAGCTCGTTCCCGCCGGGCGCCTACAACAAGACCTGGGTCGGCGTGACGCACCGCGGGCACCGCGAGGTGATGCGGGCGATGCGGGCCGGCCGGATGTGGGTCTGCCTCGGCGATCTCGTGGCCGGCCTGGACGTGCGGCTGCGCCGGCGCGGATCCGGCGCGGGCGGCGTCGCGATGGGCGGCACGCTGCGGGTGCGGCGCGGTGACGTGGTCGAGGTGGTGGTGCGGATCGATGTGGCCGACCAGCCCAACTTCGCCGGTTTCGTGCCCCAGCTCGCGCGGGTCGACCTGATCGTCGGAGGGATCACCGGCCCCGTCACTGATCGGTCCGTGTTCCACACACCGCACACGAAAGTCGTGCGGTCATGGGATGTCCGGCGGCGGACCGGCACCGTCGAACTGGTCCACCGGATCACCGTCGACGGGCCGTTCTACGTCCGGGTCCGCGGCACCGACGGCAAGCGGAGCGCTCCGGGCTACCACGGAGCGGCTGTGGATCCGGCCGGTCCGGCGATCGACGTGGCCGGCAAGTCCGACCCGTGGGAAGACCTCTGGTTCTACTCGAACCCGGTTTTCGCCGCTGCAGAACGCTGAACGGCGGGTACCGCGCCCGGGAGTGGTGAGGCGCGGCACCCACCGCGCCTCGGTACGGACGACGCAGGGTCTGAGCATGTTCGTGGAATCCCTTCGCGGTTATAGTGCACGCTTCCAGCACACCGCACCGGTACTGCGGGCCGCACGCGCCGACTGTCCGGAACCACCGGCCACCTGGCTGCAACGCGCGTGATGAACGGCGCTTTTGTCCGTCTCAAATGGACAAAAGTGCCGTTCATCACGAGCTGGAGGTGGCGCCCGACTTGGTGGGGATGATCGAACACATGGGTATGTCCGAACTGGACTCGCGCAAGGTCGAGCAGTGGTTCCGCCGCCGGGGCCTGCCCGCGGTGGTGCGTGGACTGGAGAAGAACCTCGCGGTCCGCATCGTTCCCGCCGTGGTGTGGCTGGGGCTGACCGACGTCCTGTACGCCGTGCTGACCTTCGTCGACGGGGACGCCGAGTTCCAGTCGCGGCTCGAGAATCCCCTCTTCCTGGTGCTCTACACCGTGGCGCTGGCCGGGTCGGTCGTCTTCCCCGCCGTCGGTGCGTGGCTCACCGCGGGCTGGGCACGCGATCGAGCCCTGGACGACCGCGGTTTCGAAGTCGCTTTGGTGATCATCGGCTGCTACGTGGTGGTGTGGCCGTTCGCGGCCACCCTGCTCGACGGCTCGGCCATCTTGATACCCGCGTTGACGGGCAGCCTCGCCGCTCTGCTCGTGGTGGCGGCGCTGCTCGTGCTGACCGCGGTCGGCATGGGGTCGATCTTCGGGTGGGCACTGCGGGCGGCGCTGCGTCAGCTGCGAAGCGTCGGGACGATGACCAGCCGCGCCATGCCGTTGTTGTTGCTGGTGACGACGTTCGGTTTCTACACGGCGGAGATCTGGCAGAGCGCCGGGCAGATCTCCAGGAGCCGGATGTTGCTGGTTCTCGGCTTCTTCGCGGTCCTGGGCGGCCTGTTCCTGCGGTCGGTGTTCGCCGCGGAACTCCGCGAGCTGAGCACCGGCTGGAGTCACCGGGTGAGTGCTCTGCCCGCTGATCCGTTCGGCGGTGCGAGCGCGCCGGCTGAGGGCACCACGCCGCCGCTGACCGGGCTGGAGCGCGCGAACATGCTGCTGATCCTGCTGCTCACGCAGATGCTGCAGGCACTGGTGTTCGCGGCGGTGGTCTTCGCGGCCTTCGCCGTGCTCGGGAAGCTCACCGTGCCGGACGCCGCCGTGAAGTCGTGGGTGGGCCACGATCCCGCCCGGGGCGAGCTGTTCGGCGTCCAGCTCCCGATGGCGAACGACCTGGTGCAGGTGTGCCTGTTCATCGCCGCCTTCTCGACGTTGTACTTCATCGCGACCATCGTCACCGATGCCGCCCAGCGCAAGACGTTCTTCGAACCGGTGCTGGAACACCTCGAGGTGAGCCTCGCGGGACGCGCGGTCTACCTGGCCCGCTACGGCGCGCGCACGTCCCCGCGTCGCGCCGACCCGGCTGAGCAGGCCCCACGACCGTAGCCGTTCACGGGTAACGGGTTCGGGGCACGCCTTTGTGGATCCTGGTCCATTGTGGACCCGCGGTTCGACGACGTTCGACCACGATCGTCGAATCCTTCGAACGCGGGGGTTCGACGGCGTTCGAGCAGGTGTTGTCGATTCGCGTGAACACGTTGCGGCACAACCACCTGTGAACCGACAAGGTTGTTCGCTACGCTTCGTGTCGAAGCGCTTCGCAGGCTTCCTCATCCGTCCACAGTGGATGTACGGAGGTACACAGGTGTACCGGTCCAAGTCGGCGGCCGCGGCCGTCCTCACCGCCGCGCTGGCGGCAGTCACGATCAGCGTCCCGCAGGCCTCGGCCGCCACCGGGTGCAAGGTCGCCTACGAGGTGACCAACGAGTGGCAGGGCGGCTTCATCGCCAAGGTGGACGTCACGAACCTCGGTGACCCGGTCACCTCCTGGCGTCTCACGTGGTCGTTCGGCGGCGGGCAGACGGTCTCGCAGATCTGGAACGGGACGGTGCGCCAGACCGGCGCGCAGGTCGCGGTCGACAACGTGAACTACAACGGCTCGCTCGCCACCGGCGCGAGCGCCGGCATCGGCTTCGTCGTGAACGGCTCGACGAGTCCGGCCCCGGCCGACTTCGCGCTCAACGGCACCTCGTGCACGGGTCAGGCGCCGCCTCCACCGGACGGCTTGGCCCAGGCGCACACCGCGGGCCGCGTCACCAAGTCCGGGCAGTACAGCTGGCCCGGCGTCTACTTCGAGGGCCGGTTCCGCGGCACCGGCGTCGGGGTCGTCCTGAACGACTCGAACAACGACTACGACGTCCAGGTCGACGGCACGACCGTCGCGACGCTGGTGACGCCGGGCAAGGTCACGCACTGGGTGAACAACCTCAGCAACGCCGAGCACCGCGTCCGGCTGGTCAAGCGGACCGAGAGCCCGTGGGCGGCGGGGGAGTTCGGCGGGTTCGTCGCCGCGAGCGGCGGGTCGATCCTGGCCAAGCCCGCGGCCAGGTCCCGGCAGATCGAGTTCATCGGCGACTCGCTGACCGCCGGCTACGGCAACCTCTCCACCACCCGCGACTGCTCCTCGAACGGCGGCGTCGCCCGCAACACCAACACCGACGTGAGCTTCGGGGCCCTCACCGCCCGCGCGCTGAACGCCGACTACCAGGTCAACGCGTTCTCCGGCCGCGGCATGGTGCGCAACTACAACGGCGGAGACCCCGGCACGAGCTACCGCACGTACTACGACCGGGCGTTGCTGCACGTCGACGGCGACGTCTGGCAGAACCCCGGCACCTGGAAGCCGCAGGTCGTCGTGGTCGGCCTGGGCACCAACGACTTCTCCACCGCGCTCAGGCCCGGCGAGCAGTGGCCCACCCAGGAAAGCCTGGTGGCGGCGTACCGCTCGGCCTACGTCGCCTTCCTGCAGAAGCTGCGCACCCGTTACGGCTCGGGCACGACCATCATCGTCGGCGTGCCCCAAGCGTCCGGGGCGTTCGCCGACGCCGCGCGCCAGGTCGTGCAGGACCGCACCAACCAGGGCGACAGCCGAGTCCGGTACTGGAACTTCGCGGACTCGGCGCTCGACCTGCTCGGGTGCGACTGGCACTTCTCGGCGCGCGACCACAGGTTGATCGCCACGAAGCTCGGCGACTACCTCGCGGGGCTGTCCCTCGGCTGGTAGTCGCGGCGCGGCCTGCCCGTCACTTCGGGTCGAGCACGAAAACCGGGATCTGCCTGTCGGTCTTGGTCTGGTACTCGGCGTAGGACGGGTAGGCCGCCACGGCCCGCTCCCACCACTCGGCCCGCTCGGTGCCGTCGACCTCGCGGGCGACGTAGTTCTTCACCACCGTGCCGTCCTGCAGGACGACCTCCGGGTGCGCCACGATGTTGTGGTACCAGGTGGGGTGCTCGGGTGCGCCGCCCTTGGACGCCACCACGGCGTAGCTGCCGTCGTGCTCCACGCGCATGACGGGGGTGTAGCGCAGCTTGCCGCTCTTCGCCCCGCGCACGGTCAGCAGCACGATCGGCTTGCCGAGCACCTTGATGCCCTCGGTGGTTCCCGTCTCCAGGATCTTCTTCGTCTGGTTCTGCACCCACTCGGTGGGGCTGAGCTCCACGGTCTCGTTCGCCATGTCACGATCAACAATGTGCTCGCGGACGGCATTCCCCGCCCGCTCAGTGCTGGGCGAACTGCACGGTGGTGGGCTGGATCACGTCCGGTTTGACCGGAAGGGCGTTCAGGACCAGGCGTTCGCCGTAGAGGTCGGTGACCGCGACCTGACCGCCGCAGCCCGCCCCGTTCTCGGAGAGGAAGTAGTTGTAGTCGGCGCGCTTGAGCTGCCTCCACTGCCCGCCGGCCTGGACCTCCAGCCGTGCCACCGGGTTGCGGTGGTCGATGACCTGGATGCCGCACCAGTACTGGCTGGAGCCGGTCTTGTAGCGGATCGAGATCTTCTTCGACAGCGCCGGGCTCACGAGCGTCCAGGTGATCGGGATTTCACCCTGGACGGGTGGTGCCAGCTGGGCGAACGCCTGCGCGCTCAGATCGAGCTGCCCGACCCGGCAGGGCGCGGGGCAGAGGTTCGTGATCCGCACGGTGATGCTCTTGCCGTTGGCCGCCTTGACCAGGACGTACGCACCGCACGCCGCGGAGTCCTCGTAGTCCGACCAGTTCATCGCCGCGGTCAGCGGGTCGGGGCTCGCGTCGTACGAACACGCGCCGCTGCCGTTGGAGTCGTAGAACGTCGCCACCCCGGTGCGGGTCACGCCCGGCTGGAGCTTTCCCGCCAGGGGTGCGGCGGCCGGGGTCGGTGCCTTCGGTGGTGCGGAGGCTGTCGTCGTGGTGGTGCTCGTCGTCGTGGTCGGGCTCACCGAGCTGCTCGGGACGGACGTGGCCTCACCGAGGTCCGCCGCGGCGCTCACACCGGCTGCGGCGACGGCCTCGCCCGCGACACCGGGCTGGCCGCGCAGCGCGACCACGCCCACCACACCGGCGACCACGACCACCAACGCGAGCACTGCGGCCATCGGCCACCGTCTGACCAGCATGTGACTCCTAGGCGAGGGAACGGAAGCGGCCACGCATCATAGTTCGCTGCACGGCGATGAAGACCAGCAGCAGGACACCGATCACAATTTTCGTCCACCACGAGCTGAGCGTGCCCTGGAACGAGATCAGCGTCTGGATCGTGCCGAGCACCAGCACACCCACCAGCCCGCCGAGCACGTAGCCGACGCCGCCGGCGAGCAGCGTGCCGCCGATGACGACCGCCGCGATGGCGTCGAGTTCCATGCCGACGGCGTGCAGGCCGTAGCCGGAGAGCATGTAGAGGCTGAACAGCAGGCCCGCGAGCGAGGAGCAGAAACCGCTGATGACGTACACGCCGACCTTGGCTCGTGAGGTCTTGAGTCCCATCAGCAGTGCGGACTGCTCGTTGCCGCCGACCGCGTAGACCGTGCGGCCGAAGCGGGTGCGGTGCAGGACGTAGAGGGCGGCGAGGACGACCAGGAGCGCGATGATCACGTTGTAGGTGATCGTGACGCCGCCGGGCAGTTCGATGACGGCGGTGGCGACGTCGCGGAAGGTGGTGTCCTTGATGGAGACGGATTCCACGCTGATGAGGAAGCAGAGGCCGCGGGCGAGGAACATGCCGGCGAGGGTGACGATGAAGGGCTGGATGTCGAACTTGTGGATGACCAGGCCCATGAGCAGTCCGAGCGTCGAGCCGATCAGCAGGACGGCGATGATGACCAGGGGGACCGGCCATCCTGCGCGGAGTCCGGCGGCGGTGACCATTGTGGACAGTGCGACGACGGAGCCGACGGAGAGGTCGATGCCGCCGCTGAGGATGACGAAGGTCATGCCGGCGGCGAGCACGATGAGGAAGGCGTTGTCGATGAACAGGTTCGCGATGACCTGACCGGACGCGAACCCGTCGTACCGCACCGAGCCCACGCCGAAGGCGAGGACGAACAGGATCACGGTCGCGAGGACGGGGAGGAACCGTGACGGCACTCGTTGGGCGAGAGCGGTCATGAGACGGCCACCTTCCGGAAGCTGAGTGCGGCGCGGGCCTTCGGTGCCTGCACGAGGCAGACCGCGATGACGACGATCGCCTTGAAGACCAGCGTGACCTCGGGTGCGACGCCGATCGTGTAGACGGTGGTGGTCAGCGTCTGGATGATCAGCGCCCCGAGCAGGGTGCCGGTCAGCGAGTAGCGGCCACCGGCGAGCGAGGTGCCGCCGATGACGACGGCGAGGATCGCGTCCATCTCGATCCACAGGCCCGCGTTGTTGGCGTCGGCGGCGCTCACGTTCGAGCTGATCATCAGGCCCGCGATGCCCGCGCAGACGGCGGCGAAGACGTAGACGGTCCAGATGATCGTCTTCGATTTCACGCCGGCGAGGCGGGAGGCCTCGGGGTTCACGCCGACAGATTCGATCAGCATGCCGAGTGCGGTCTTGCGGGTGGTGAACGCGACCAGGCCCAGCACCGCGAGGGCGATCAGGATCGAGATCGGCAGCACCACGAACCCGGCGCCGACCTGGCGGTACGGGTCGTTGTTGACGGTGATGATCTGACCTTCGGTGACCAGCATGGCGACACCACGGCCCGCGGTCATCAGGACCAGGGTGGCGATGATGGGCTGGATGCCGAGTCCTGCCACCAGGAAACCGTTCCACAGGCCCAGCACCGCGCAGAGCACCAGCGCGATCGCCATGCCGACGAACGCCGTGCCCGCGTCACCGGAGGATCCGATGTGGACACAGGTCACCGCACCGGCGATCGCGGCGACGGCACCGACGGAGAGGTCGATGCCGCGGGTGGCGATGACCAGCGTCATGCCCAGGGCGATCAGCAGGGTCGGTGCGCCGTTCTTGAGCACGTCGACGAGTCCGCCGTAGAGGTGGCCGTCCTGCATGCGCAACGCGAAGAACGACGGCGTCACGACGAGGTTGAGCACCAGCAGCGCGGCGAGTGCGATCAGCGGCCAGAGCAACCGGTTCTTCATGACGCCACCTTCTCCGGTGCGGCACCGCCGGCGATCAGCTCGACGACCTCGTCGAGGCTCGCGCTGCCGTCGAGCTCGGCGATCTTGTGCCGGTCGCGCAGGACGACGATCCGGTCGGCGATGCGGACGACCTCTTCCAGTTCCGCGGAGATGAACAGGATCGCGGTGCCTTCCGCGGCGAGGGTCGTGACGAGGTGCTGGATCTGGGCCTTGGCGCCGATGTCGATGCCGCGCGTCGGCTCGTCGAGGATGAGCAGTCGTGGTTCGGTGACGAGCCAGCGGGCCAGGAGGACCTTCTGCTGGTTGCCGCCGGAGAGCGTGCGCACGAGCGCGTCGGGGTTGGCGGGCCGGATGTCCAGTGCCGCCACGTACTTCTCGACGAGCTCGTCCTTGACGCGGCGGGACAGCGGGCGGGTCCAGCCGCGGGCGGCCTGCATGGCCAGCACGAGGTTGTCGCGGATGCTGAGGTCGGCGACTAGCCCTTCGCCCTTGCGGTCCTCGGAGCTGAACGCGATGCCGGCGGCGATCGCGGAGCGCGGTCCGCGCAGGTGCAGCGGTTTGCCGTCGACGAGCAACCGGCCGGAGTCGGCCTTGTCGGCGCCGAACAGCAGCCGCGCGAGTTCCGTGCGGCCGGAGCCGAGAAGCCCTGCGAGGCCGACCACCTCGCCCGCGCGGATGTCGAGGTCGAACGGTTCGATCGCGCCACGGCGGCCGAGGCCTTCCGCCTGCACCAGCACGGGTCCGTCGGCCTGGTGCTTCTCCGCGGCTTCCTCGATCGCCTCCAGCGCGCCGAGGTCGCGGCCGATCATCTGGGCGATGAGCGCCCGGCGGTCGACGTCCGCGCTGAGGTGCTCGCCGACGAGGGTTCCGTTGCGCAGCACCGTCATGCGGTCGGAGATCTCGTAGACCTGGTCGAGGAAGTGGGAGACGAAGAGGATTGCGACGCCTTCGTCGCGCAGGACGCGCATGATGCGGAACAGCTCGGCGACCTCGCCGGCGTCCAAACTGGACGTCGGTTCGTCGAGCACGAGCACCCGGCAGTCGATCGTGATGGCGCGGGCGATGGCGACGAGCTGCTGCACGGCGATCGGGTGTTCACCGAGGCTCGACGCGGGGTCGATGTGCACTCCGATGCGCGACAGCACTTCCGCCGCGCGCTTGCGCATGGCGGGGAAGTCGATGCCGCCGAGCTTTCTCGGTTCGCGGCCCAGCAGGATGTTCTCCGCGACCGTGAGGTTCGCGCAGAGGTTGACCTCCTGGTACACCGTGCTGATCCCGGCTTCCTGCGCCTGGCCGGGGGAGGAGAACGCCACGTCGGTGCCCGCCAGGACGACCTGCCCGCTGTCGGGCCGGTGGACGCCGGTCAGGGTCTTGATCAGGGTGGACTTGCCGGCGCCGTTCTCGCCCATGAGGGCGTGCACTTCGCCGGGGAACAGCCGGAAGTCGACGTCCTGCAACGCCTTCACGCCGGGGAACGCGAGGCTGATGCCTCGCATCTCGACGACCGGTGACAGTGACTCGGTCATGGCTGGGGCCCTCGTCATTGGGGTGCGGGACCCGTCGCCACTTGGGCAGAGCGACGGGTCCCGCAGTCTTTTGGTGGGATCAGTACTGGCGCGTGGGGAGCGCTGCCTTGGCCTGTTCCTGGTTGAAGGCGCCTTCCTCGGTGACGACCCGTGCGGGGACGTCTTCGCCCTTGACGACCTTCTTGGCGAGTTCCATGAGCTGCTTGCCGAGCAGGGGGTTGCACTCGACGATGTAGTTGATCTCGCCGTTGGCCAGGGCGGTCATGCCGTCCTTGACCGCGTCCACCGTGATGATCTTGATGTCCTTGCCGGGCACCTTGCCCGCGGCCTTGATCGCCTCGATCGCACCGAGGCCCATGTCGTCGTTGTGCGCGTAGACGACGTCGATCTTGGGCTGGGACTTCAGGAAGGCTTCCATGACCTGCTTGCCGCCGGAGCGGGTGAAGTCACCGGTCTGCGACGCCACGATCTTGATGTCGGGCTTGGAGGCGATCTTCTCCTCGAAGCCCTTCTTGCGGTCGATCGCGGGAGCCGCGCCCGTGGTGCCCTGCAGTTCGACGACGTTGGTGGGGCCGGTGGCGTTGGCGACCATCCAGTCACCGGCCTTGCGGCCCTCCTCCACGAAGTCCGAGCCGAGGAACGTCTTGTACAGCGACGTGTCGTCGGAGTCGATCGCGCGGTCGGTCAGGATGACCGGGATGTTGGCCCGCTTGGCCTCCAGCAGCACGGTGTCCCAGCCGGTCTCCACCACCGGGGAGAACGCGATGACCTTGACCTTCTGCTGGATGTAGGAGCGGATCGCCTTGATCTGGTTCTCCTGCTTCTGCTGCGCGTCGGAGAACTTCAGGTCGATCCCGGCGGCCTTGGCCTCTTCCTGGATCGACTTGGTGTTGGCGGTGCGCCAGCCGCTCTCCGCGCCCACCTGGGCGAAGCCCATCGTGATGGCGTCGCCACCGGATGAACCAGTGCCGTTGCCGGCACCGCCAGAACCAGAACCACACGCGGCGAGCGCGCACAGCGCGATCACGCTGGCGGCTGTCGTGATCTTCTTCAGCACAGCGATTCCTCCGAGGTGACTACGGTGTCGCGGAGCCCGGCCACGTGCCCGCGGCTGTCAGGTGGACAACAGTGAACGCTCACATCCGGCGCGTCAAGCCATTGCTCGTAACGAGTTCGCAGCCTTATGTTAGCGCTCACTTCGAGCACGAGAGGCACACTTGCGTGCAGCGGACGCCCTGGTCCGCAGCGCGCTCGCGGCGCCTTCTCGCTGCCGAAGTCGCCTGCCGGCCAGTGTGTGTTGGTGCAACGGGGCACCTCACGCATCATCGAGCGATCGGTGGTCAGCAGGGCGGATCGGCTGCCTCAAAAACCCGCTGACGTGCGATGTTCGGCCTGAAATGAGGAAGGCGATAAAGGTGTCGCATCCTGACTGACTGGTGTTATCGCTAACATATCGGTCTAGACCAAGGGATCGGAGCCCGCTCGTGGAGAAGACCTCGCGTGACCCCGCGATGACCGACGTCGCACGACTCGCAGGGGTATCGCACCAGACGGTCTCGCGCGTCCTGAACAACCACCCGAACGTCCGCGAGCAGACCAGACTGCGCGTGCAGGCGGCCATCAAGGAACTCGACTACCGCCCCAACCGCGCGGCGAGGGCGCTGGTCACCGGCAAGACCCAGCTGATCGGCGTGGTGGCGCAGAACTCGACGCTGTACGGCCCGGCCTCGCTGCTGTCCGCCTTCGAGGAAGCGGCCGGCAAGGCAGGCTTCGCCGTGAGCGTCCGCCGCGTGACAGTGCTGGACCGCGACTCGATCGCGGCCGCAGTAGAACGCCACCGCGACCAACGCGTGGCCGGCATCGTGGTGATCGCCCCGAACGGCTCGGCCGCCGACGCCCTGGCCGACGTCCCGGCAGGCGTACCGCTCGTGACGGTCGACGGCGACCCGGACCGCCCGACCCCGCTGGTGACGGTGGACCAGGCGGCAGGCGCGTTCGAGGCGACAACCCACCTGCTCCAAGCGGGCCACCAAACGGTCTGGCACGTGTCAGGCCCCACCGACTGGTTCGACGCGGCGGGCCGGGCCCAGGGCTGGCGCCGAGCCCTGGAGGCGGCCAACGCCGAGGTGCCACCGCTGGTGACGGCGGACTGGAGCGCGGCATCGGGCCACCGCGCAGGCCAGATGCTGGCGAGGATGCCGGAGGTGACCGCGGTGTTCTGCTCGAACGACCACCTGGCGCTCGGCCTGCTGCTGGCGCTGAGCGAACGGGGCCGTCGAGTGCCGCACGACGTGAGCGTCATCGGCTTCGACGACGTGCCCGAGGCCGCGTACTTCATCCCACCGTTGACGACCGTGCGCCCGGACTTCGCGGCGGTGGCGCGGGAGACGTTGGGGTTGCTGCTGGAGCAGTTGAGCGATGGGGAGACGGCTCGGCCTCGGCGGGCCATTGCGCCGGTGTTGGTCACTCGGGCGAGCGTAGCGCCGCCTGCGTGAGGGGTGGGGTGGCGGCTGGTCCTGCGGGGGTGGTCGCCACTCGTTGGTCGACTTTGAGTTGGCGGGTGCTTGAGTGGTGCTGGTCGGCTTGCGTTGGGGCGTGCCGGGGGCGTTGGAACGAACCGGGTGGCGTAGCGCCGGGTCGGCTTGCGGGGGTCGGCTTGCGTTGGGCGTGCGCGGGTCGGCTTGGGGTGGTTCGGTGCGGGTTCCAGCGGGGTTGGTCACCTTTTGCTGGTGTGGTCGCCTTTGTGTTGGTGGGCGCGTGGGTCGTATGACGAGCCGGGTCATTTCATCGCCGCTTCGCGACGATTGCGATTGGGGCTTGACTTCGGGGCCCTTGCGAGGCGCTGTGTCGGGCGGAAAAGGTCGGATGCTCCGCACCCGCCCGATCCGAAAAGGCTAGCACCTCGCTCCCAAAGTCAAGCCCCAATCGCAAGCGTGCGTGGTTGCGTTTGTTGTTCGGCTCACCTCATTACCGCTTGCCTGCGTTCGGATTGCCCGGTTCGGCTCGGCTTCGCCCTCGCCGCTTGCCTTCGGCTTTGCGGATCAGACTGGTTGTTTCACCCTATCGTGTTCCGCTTTTCCCGTTATCTTGCCGTGATCTTGCGGTAGATTAGAACACGTGATCGAAACCCGCCTCCTCTCCACTGACGAGCTGCTCCGCAGTCTCGTCGACGAGGTGACGGAAATCCGGGTTCGTGAGAATGCCGCGTTGCAGATCGCCGCCGAATTGGATCGGCGCGGAGCCGCGAGCGAACTCGGCTACAGGAATTTGCCGCGGGTGCTGCGGCACGTCGTCCGCTGGGACATCCACATCGCCAAGCGCTGGATCGACAACGCCGCCCTGCTGACCAACGAGATCACCCCGACCGGCAGCGAACTCGCCCCCAAGCTTCCGCTGACGGCGGAGGCGGTGGCCGAGGGCGCGCTGTCGGTCGAGCACGTGGCGGCGGTCGCGGCGGTGATGCAGACCGTGCCCGCCGACCGCGAAGCCGACGTGGTGGGCTACGCCCGCGACTTCGAGCCCCACACCGTCCGCACCCTGGGTGCGAAACTCGCCTACAGCCTCTTCCAAGACGACCCGGAGCCCCGCGACCCCAAGCCTGCGCCGCTGGGCAATCAGCACTCGATGTTCTGGAAGAACGGGCGACTGGAGATCTGCGCGAAGCTCGACAAGGTCACCGGCGCGAAGTACGAGGCGCTGCTCGATCCCTTGGCCAAGCCCCGCCCGACCACCGCTGAAGAGGGCCCGGACCTGCGCTCCCGCGAGGAACGCGAGGGCGACGCCCTGGCCGAGCTGGTCGATCTGATGCTGCGGGCCGACCAGCTGCCGGAGCACGGCGGCGAACCAGTCACCTTGACCCTGACCATGCCCTACGAGGACCTGGCCAACCAGGTCGGCCACGCCACCCTCGACAACGGCGACCGCGTCCCGGTCGAGCAGGTGCGTGAGCTGGCCTGCAACGCGGGCATCATCCCGATGGTCCTGGGCGGAGCGGGCCAGCCGCTGAACGTCGGCCGCAAGACCCGTACCTTCCCGGCTGCAATTCGCCGGACCCTCGTCACGAGGGATCGGGGCTGCGCCTTCCCGGGCTGCGGCAGACCGCCCAGGCAGTGCGACGCCCACCACATTCGCCACTGGGCCAACGGCGGCGACACGTCGGTGGACAACGCGGTGCTGCTCTGCCGCCACCACCACACGCTCATCCACCAGAGCGAGTGGGAGGTCAAGCTGGTCACCGGGATGCCGACGTTCTACCCACCGGCCTGGCTTGACTCCCAACGAAGTCCCCGGCGCAACCTGATCAACACCGCCTAACCACAGCGAAGCGGTGTTGGTGCGGGCCGCCTGGCTACGGGGAGGCGGTGTCGATGAAGGCCGCCTGGCCTACGGGGGCGGTGTCGATGAAGGCGTCCTGACCACGGCGAGGCAGGCTGATGAATGCTGTCCAGGGCACGGCCAGTCACCTCGCCTACGCCTCCGCGACACGGCCAGTCGCCTGGCCGGCGCTGCTGACCAACGGCTGCAACGGACGGCTATTTCTCTCCCAGCACTTTGCTCCTCCCGTGCGTTTCTCTCGTCACGCGGGGCTGTCTCCGCGAGGCCGCATCCAGTACGGCTAATCTCGCGAAGCCGAAGGCAAGCCGCAATGGCAATGGAAGATGGCGATGGCAAAGCCGAGCCGAACCTCCCTTGCCAACGCCACGACGGCGAAGCCGAGCCCCCAACAACCGCGATGGCGAAGCCGAGCCGGACAGGGCAATGCGAACGCGGGCAACCGGTAATGAGGTGAGCCGAACAACAAACGGAACCACGCACGAATGCGATTGGGGCTTGACTTTGGGTGCGAGGTGCTAGCCTTTTCGGATCGGGCGGGTGCGAAGCATCCGACCTTTTCCGCCCGACACAGCGCCTCGCAAGGGCCCCGAAGTCAAGCCCCAATCGCAATCGTCGCGAAGCGGCGATGAAATGACCCGGCTCGTCATACGGCCCAAGCGACCACCAACATAAAGCGACACGAACCAGCAAAAGGTGACCACCCCGCTGGAACCCGCGCCGAACCACCCCAAGCCGACCCGCCCAAATTCCAGCGCAAGCCGACCCCGCGCAACGGCACTCGGCACGCTCCAACGCAACCAAGCAGTCGCAACCAGCCGACCCGCGCCATCCGCGACCGGCCGACGGGCCGACCGGCCGACCGGGCCCTGCGGCTGACCAGTCATCCGCTGTCAGTCGACCAGGCTCGTAGTCCAACCCACCATCCCGTGATCAGCCGACCGGCCCGCAGCCGATCCGCTGATCGGGGCGACCAAGGCAGCCAGGCCAGCCGGGGCAGCCAAGCCAGCCGGAGCAGCCGAGGCGACCAGGCCGGAGCGGCCCTCCTGGCGTGGGCGTTTTGTCGTGCGCTCACGCCGTTACCATTTCCCGTGCTCGCTGGGAAATCACGATGTGTGCGGGGCATCTTGACGGACCGAATGTTAGCGATAACACTCAGCGCGTGACTGACAAGACGATCGACCGCGACGCGTGTGTGGTGGGTGTCGACTTCGGCACCCTGTCCGGCCGCGCCGTGGTCGTGCGCGTCCGTGATGGTGCCGAGCTCGGTACCGCCGTGTCCGAGTACCGCCATGGTGTGGTGGACCAGGTTCTGCCTGCTACTGGGCGGCCGTTGCCGCCGGAGTGGGCGCTGCAGGTTCCGGCCGACTACCTCGACGTCCTGCGCACCGCCGTCCCGCAGGCCGTTGAGGCGGCCGGGATCTCGGCGGAGCAGGTGATCGGCATCGGGACGGACTTCACGGCCTGCACGATGGTTCCGGTTACCGCTGACGGGACGCCGTTGTGCGACCTGCCGGAGTTTGCCGAGAATCCCCACGCCTACATCAAGCTCTGGCGTCACCACGCTGCGCAGGGGCAGGCCGACCGGATCAACGAGCTCGCCCGGCAGCGCAAGGAGCCGTGGCTCGCGAGGTACGGCGGATTGATCTCCTCCGAGTGGGAGTTCGCCAAGGGGCTGCAGGTGCTGGAGGAGGCGCCTGAGGTCTACGCGGCCATGGAGCACTGGGTCGAGGCCGCCGACTGGATCATCTGGCAGCTCACGGGCACGTACACGCGCAACGCCTGCACGGCCGGGTACAAGGGGATTCACCAGGACGGTGCGTATCCGAGCGAGGACTTCCTCAAGCAGCTCAACCCGCAGTTCGAGAACTTCGTGGCCGACAAGCTCGACCACCCGTTGTCCGCGCTGGGCGACAAGGCCGGGACTCTCACCAAGCAGGCCGCCGAGTGGACCGGGTTGCCCGAGGGCATTGCGGTCGCGGTCGGCAACGTCGATGCGCACGTGACCGCTCCGGCCGCGCAGGCGGTGGAGCCGGGGCAGATGGTCGCGATCATGGGCACGTCCACGTGTCACGTGATGAGCGGCGATGTGCTGCGTGAGGTTCCTGGCATGTGCGGTGTCGTGGACGGCGGCATTGTTCCGGGGTTGTGGGGTTACGAGGCCGGGCAGAGCGGTGTCGGTGACATCTTCGCTTGGTTCGTGAAGAACCAGGTTCCGCCCGCCTACCACGAGCAGGCGAACGAGCGCGGCATCACGGTGCACGAACTCCTCACCGAACTCGCTGCCACGCAACGGGTTGGTGAGCACGGGCTGGTCGCGCTGGACTGGCACAGCGGCAACAGGTCCGTGCTGGTCGACCACGAGCTGTCGGGGGTTGTGGTCGGGCAGACGCTGGCGACGAAGGCCGAGGACGTCTACCGGGCGCTCCTCGAAGCCACGGCGTTCGGCACGCGGGTCATCATCGACACCTTCACCGACGCCGGCGTGCCGGTCACCGAACTGGTGATCGCGGGCGGGCTCATCAAGAACGCCCTGCTGATGCAGATCTACACCGACGTCGTGAACCTGCCGCTGTCGGTCATCGGCTCGGCGCAGGGGCCGGCGCTCGGTTCGGCGATGCACGCGGCGGTGGCCGCGGGGGCGTTCGAGGACATCCGCGAGGCCGCCAAGGCCATGGGATCCGTGCGCCGCAACGTCTTCACGCCCATCCCCGAGAACGTCGAGGCCTACGAACGGCTGTTCCTCGACTACCTCGAGCTGCACGACTACTTCGGGCGTGGCGCCAACGACGTCATGCACCGGTTGCGCCAGTACCGCCGTGACGCACTGGAGGCGAAGAACTGATGTCCGTCACGTCGGAGCTGCGCCGCACGGTCGCCGACCTGCACCGCGAGCTGACCAAGTACGAGCTGGTGATCTGGACCGCGGGCAACGTGTCCGCGCGCGTCCCGGGTCAGGACCTGATGGTGATCAAGCCGTCGGGTGTGTCCTACGACGACCTCGGGCCGGACGCGATGGTCGTCACCGACCTGCACGGCAAGCTCGTCGAGGGCGAGTACGCGCCGTCGTCGGACACCGCCGCGCACGCCTACGTCTACCGTCACATGCCCGAGGTCAACGGGGTGGTGCACACGCATTCCCCTTACGCGACAGCGTGGGCGGCGCGCGGGGAGCCGATCCCGTGCGTGCTGACGATGATCGCGGACGAGTTCGGCGGGGAGATCCCGGTCGGCCCGTTCGCGTTGATCGGCGACGACTCCATCGGCAAGGGCATCGTGGAAACCCTGCGCACCAGCAGGTCCACCGCGGTGCTCATGCGCAACCACGGACCGTTCACCGTCGGTGCCACGCCTCGGGCCGCGGTGAAGTCCGCGGTGATGCTCGAGGACGTCGCACGCACCGTCCACTTCGCACTCCAACTCGGCAAGGCCGAACCGATCGAGCAGGAACACGTCGACCGGCTTTACCAGCGCTACCAGAACGTCTACGGCCAGTGAGCCCAGAAGGAGAGCACATGCCGGGCAAGCCCCAGATCTGGTTCCTCACGGGCAGCCAGCACCTCTACGGTCCCGAGACGCTCGACCAGGTGGCCGCGCAGTCCCAGCAGATCCAGCGGATGCTCAGCGACAGCGGCCGGATCAGCACCGAGATCGTGTGGAAGCCGGTGCTGACCGACTCCGCGGCCATCCGCGCGGTCATGCAGGAGGCCAACAACGACCCGTCGTGCGTCGGTGTGATCGCGTGGATGCACACGTTCTCCCCGGCGAAGATGTGGATCACCGGGTTGGACCTGCTGCGCAAACCGTTGCTGCACCTGCACACCCAGCTCAACGAAGCCCTGCCGTGGTCGACCATCGACATGGACTTCATGAACCTCAACCAGGCCGCGCACGGCGACCGGGAGTTCGCCTACATCCAGACGCGGATCGGCGTGGCGCGCAAGACGGTGGCGGGTCACGCGAGCGACCCGCACCTGGCCGAGCGCATCGACGGCTGGGCGCGTGCGGCGGCGGGTGTGGCGCATCTGCGGTCGTTGAAGCTGGCTCGGTTCGGTGACAACATGCGCGATGTCGCGGTGACCGAGGGCGACAAGGTCGAGGCGGAGCTGCGGTTCGGTGTCTCGGTCAACACCTACGGCGTGAACGATCTCGTGGAGAAGGTGGACGCCGTCGCTGACGCGGACATCGACCTGCTCGTGGCCGACTACGCCGAGACCTACCGGCTCGCCGCGGAACTCGCCCGCGGGGGAGAGCGGCACGACTCGCTGCGCTACGCCGCGCGCATCGAGATCGGCCTGCGGTCCTTCCTGGACGAAGGCGGCTTCGGCGCGTTCACCACGAACTTCCAGGACCTCGGCGGACTGCGCCAGCTCCCCGGCCTCGCCGTCCAACGGCTCATGGCCGACGGCTACGGCTTCGGCGGCGAAGGCGACTGGAAGACCTCCGCACTGCTCGCCGCCGTCAAGGCCATGGGCACCGGAACCGGCCGCGGCACCTCGTTCATGGAGGACTACACCTACCACTTCGGACCCGGCACCCCGAAGATCCTCGGCGCCCACATGCTCGAAGTCTGCCCGACCATCGCCGCCGACCAGCCGTCGTGCGAGATCCACCCGCTCGGCATCGGCGACCGCGAAGACCCCGTCCGACTCGTCTTCGACGCCACCCCCGGACCCGCCGTCGTGATCGGCCTGGCCGACCTCGGCGACCGCTTCCGATTGGTGGCCAATGAAGTCACCGTCGTCCCACCCGACGAGCCGCTGCCCAACCTGCCCGTCGCCCGCGCGGTCTGGCAGCCCGCACCGTCACTGTCCACCTCGGCCGAGTGCTGGCTCACCGCCGGCGGACCCCACCACACGGTCATGACCCACGCGGTCGGGGCCGAGACGCTGCGGGACTTCGCCACCATGGCGGCGACCGAACTGGTGCTGATCGACGCCGACACCACGCCGGCGTCCTTCCTCGACCGGTTGCGCTGGAATTCGGCGTACCACCGCCTGGCAAACGGAATCAACTGACTCGAATTAGGACGCAGCAGTCCACTCCGAACGGTCGATTCCACGGGCCGCTTGAACCCCTATTGTCGTTCAAGATTCAACGACAATAGGGGTTAGTGGTGTCACGCAGGCAGTTGCTCGTGGTTGTGGTCCTGCTCACCGGAGCGTGTACCGGAGGACCGCCGGAGTCGGCGCCGTCCACCCGCATGCCCGTCAAGCAGCCTTCGCTCATCAACGAGGACACACGGCCCGAGAACGTCCTTCACTTCGTGCGTGACGTGCTCGACGCACGGACCGTTGAGCTCGCCGACGGTACAGCGGTGCGTGTGGCTCAGCTCGCGGCGCCGCCGGACTGCTGGTCGGCGGGCGCGCTCGCGTTCGCCAGGTCGACCCTGCTGGCCAGCGCCGTCCGGATCAACCGTTTCCTGTCCGGCGAGGTGAACCTGACGCTGGAGGACGGCACCGACTACGCGTTGCTCGCGGTGCAGCGCGGCGTGCTGCGCGCGGAGGGTGCGGACGGCGGACCGCTGATCAGCGCCGAGACGGAGGCGGCCGCCGCCAACAGGGGGCTCTGGGGCCCGCCCTGCAACGGCCTCGACGCCGCCCCGCCCCTCGCGGCTCCGCCGATCCCCAACGCCCCGGGAACTCCGGGAACGCCGGGCACGACCACCAGAGCGGCGCTCCCGCCTCAGTCACCGACCACGACGGAGCCCCGTCCAACCACGACCCAGCCCCGCCCGACGACCACGACGCCACGTCCGCCCGCCCGTGTCTGCGCCGTCGCGTACCGCGTCACCAACCAGTGGCCCGGCGGCTTCCAGGCCAGCGTGACGGTGCGCAACACCGGCACGTCGACGATCAACGGCTGGACCCTCAGGTGGAGCTTCGCCGACGGCCAGACCGTCGACGGCATGTGGAACGCCACGTCGCGCCAGTCCGGTGCGACCGTCAACGCCGTGAACGCGAACTACAACCCGCAGATCGCGCCCGGTGCCTCGGTGCAGATCGGGTTCAACGGTTCGGTGCGCGGCAGGAACTCCGTCCCCGGCGTGTTCGCCCTCAACGGCGAGGCCTGCACGGTGGAGTGATCAGGCGCTGTCCCGGACGACGAGCCGGGACGGGAAGAACGTGGCTCGGCCGGTGTTGTGCCGGTCGAGCACGGCCTGGGCCGCCGCCGTGGCGATCTCCTCCACCGGGTGCGTGCTCGTGGTGAGCGCCGGGCGGCTGAGACCGGCGAACGCGATGTCGTCGAACCCCGCCACCGCCACGTCGCCCGGCACCTGCACGCCGAGCGCGTGCAGTCCGTCCAGGACACCCAGAGCGGTGAGGTCGCTCAACGCGAACACCGCGTCGGTGTCCGGCCACCGCGCCATGATCTCGGCCGCCGCGCGGGCACCGCGGACGGCGGTGAAGTCACCGGGCACGACCCTGGGTTCGCCGCCGCTGTCGTGCAGCACCTGCCGGTAGGCCTCGACGGCACGGTCTCCGCACGGCAGCCAGGCGGGCCCGGTGACCATCGCGATCCTGCGCCGGCCGGTGCGCACCAGGTGCCGCACCACCCCCTCGGTCCCGGCGCGGTTGTCGACGTCGAACGACGGCACGTCACGTGCGCCGACGCCGATCGCGACCACCCGGCCGCGCAGGTTCCGCGGCACGGTCTCGAGCGCCGGCCGCGTCGGGTTGACCACCACGAGGCCGCCGAGCCCGCGGCCGTCGGCGAGCCTCGCGAGTGAGCCGGGATCGTTCAGGGGCAACCAGTGCAGCGACACCCCGACCTCGCGCTCGGCCGCGACGTGCGCGGCCGTGGTCAGCACGCGGCCGACGTACGGATCGTCGAGCACGGCGGCGGTGTGGCCGATGACCGCGATGGCGAGGCGTGTGCCCGTGCGGGTGACCAGTGCGCGGGCGGCGGCGTCCGGCACGTAGCCGAGCGCGGCCACGGCCGCGGCGACGCGGTCGCGTGCGTGTCGTGATGCCGGGCCCTGGCCGGTGACCACACGTGAGGCGGTCGCCCGTGACACGCCTGCGGCCTTTGCCACGTCGTCCAGCGTGGCGGTGCGTTCTGCCGTCATCTCCGCAGTATTGCGGTGGAAGCGCTCTCATGTGTGGGGTATGTACTTTGTGTATCGAGAAAGGGGTACCGGAATGGCGGTCACCGTGTCACGCGATCAGGTCCGATCCGCTGCCGCAGGCGTCGCGGTGACCTTCGGGCTCAACGGCGTGGCCGTGGCGACCTGGTTCGCCCGCGTGCCCGCCGCCCGCGACGCGCTCGGGCTGACGCCGGGTGCGCTGGGGTTGCTGCTGCTGTCCATGTCCGCGGGCGCGTTCCTGGCGATGCTCACCGCCGGAGAGGTCACGCACCGGCTCGGGCCCAAGCGCACGGTGTACGTGTCGGCGGTGGTCGTCTCCGCGGGGCTTGCCACAGCGGGCGTCGGCATCGGGGCGTTCCCGTCGGTGCTGCTGACGGGGATCGGGATCTTCGTGCTCGGGTACGGCTCCGGCACGTGCGACGTGGCGATGAACGTGGAAGCGGCGGAGGTGGAACGCGCTCTCGGCCGCACGGTCATGCCGCGGTTCCACGCCATGTGGAGCCTCGGCACCGTGGCCGCCGCCGGTCTCGCGTCCCTGGCCGCCTGGGTGCTCCTGCCGGTGACCGCGCACCTGGCCGTGGTGGCGGCGATCGTCGCGGCAGGCACGCTGCTCGCGGCGCGCGCCTACAAACTGGCCGGTGAGGCGGAGCAGGGTCAGAGCAGCGGGGTCATGGCCGCCTGGCGGGAGCCGCGCACGCTGCTGATCGGGCTGCTCGTGCTGGTGCTCGCGTTCACCGAGGGCACTGCGAACGACTGGGTGGCGGTGGCGTTCATCGACGGCTACCAGGTCGACCCCGCGACGGGCGCGATCGTGTTCGGCGTGTTCGTCACGACGATGACGTTCGGCCGGATCTTCGGCACGATCGCGCTGGACCGCTGGGGTCGCGTGCCGGTGCTCGTCACCACGATGCTGCTGGCCGCGTCCGGGGTGGCGCTGGCGGTGTTCGGCGGATCTCCGCTCGTGGCGGTGGCCGGCGTGGCCGTGTGGGGGCTCGGCACCGCGCTGGGCTTCCCGGTCGGCATGAGCGCCGCCGCGGACGAGCCGGAACGCGCGGCCGCCCGCGTGAGCGTCGTCGCCGTCATCGGCTACACGGCGTTCCTGGCGGGACCGCCGCTCGTAGGCCTGCTCGGCGACCACGTCGGCGTCCTGCGCGGCCTGCTGGTGGTGCCGTTGCTCCTGCTGCCCGCACTGGCGCTCGTGCCTGCGATGCGCAGGCCCGCCGAGTCCTGAATTCGGCAATTCGACGGCATTCGACTCGACAGGTCGTCGAATGCCGCGCTGAATTGTCGAATGAATTCGCTCCGTTGACGCACGGCGGACACATTCGTAATATCCGTTTCACGATCGTGGACGGTGTTCAAGAATGTGAATCCTTTCTGAAGGGTATTCCGTCATGCGGCTTTTCGTTGGCGCGCTGGTTTTGGCGTGCGCAGGTGTCGGGGCGGTGAGCCTCCCCGCGCACGCCGGCCACGACCCGGCCAGGGAGGTGTTGCCCGCGGGCGACGGGTGGGCCTCCAGCGGGCCGGGCACGACCGGCGGTGCGGCCGCCCCCGCGAGCAACGTGCACGAGGTGCGCACGCGCGCCGAACTGGTCGCGGCACTGGTCTCCCCGGCGCCGCGGATCATCAAGGTCAGCGGCGTGATCGACGCGAACACCGACGACACCGGGAAACCGTTGGCGTGCAAGGACTACGCGGCCGACGGCTACACCCTGGCCGGGTACCTCGCCGCCTACGACCCCGCGGTCTGGGGCTGGGAGCGCGAACCCGAGGGACCGCTGGAGAACGCCAGGGCCGCGTCGGCGAAGCGGCAGGAGGCGACCATCGCGCTGAACGTCGGCTCGGACACCACGATCATCGGCACCGGCCGCGGCGCCGGGATCACCGGTGGCAGCCTGCGGATCCACGGCGCGCGCAACGTGATCGTGCGCAACCTGACGTTCCGCGACACCAGCGACTGCTTCCCGCAGTGGGATCCCACGGACTCGAGCCCCGGTTCGCCGCCCGGCAACTGGAACTCGCTCTACGACTCGGTGTCCGTGCAGAAGTCCGAGCACGTGTGGGTCGACCACAACACGTTCACCGACGAACCGAACGTCGACAGCACCCAGCCGCTGTACTTCCAGCGGCCGTACCAGGTGCACGACGGCCAGCTCGACATCACCTCGGCCGCGGACCTCGTCACGGTGTCCCGCAACATCTTCAGCGAGCACGGCAAGACCATGTTGATCGGCTCGTCGAACAGCTCCACGACCGACCCCGGCAAGCTGCGCGTCTCGGTGCACCACAACGTCTTCCGCAACGTCCAGGAACGCGCGCCCCGAGTGCGGTTCGGTCAGGTGCACGTCTACGACAACCTGTACGAGGGCTCGCAGGTGTACAGCTGGGGCGTCGGCGTGAAGTCCCAGATCTACGCGCAGAACAACCTCATCCGCGGCATCGCCCCCGAGAAGATCGTCTACAACTGGGGCGGCACGGCGATCACCGACACCGGCAACCTGGTCGACGGCAGGCCCACCAGCCTGGTGGACGCGTTCAACGCCGCGAACCCGGAGAAGAAGCTCGGCACGGACGCGGGCTGGACGCCGACGCTCAACCGAGGCCTCGAACCCGCGCACCGGATCAGGAACCTGAAGGCCGGCGCGCAATCGGCTGGCCGGCATCTGGTGGTGGGCAAGGGTTTCGCGACCGTACAGGCCGCGATCGACGCCGCGCCGGCCGGTGCCGTGATCACGATTCCGAAGGGCGTGTACCGCGAGGTCGTCAAGATCCCGGCGAGCAAGCGCGGCCTGACCCTGCGCGGTGCCACCGGGCGCGCGCAGGACGTCGTGATCGACTACGACAACGCGAACGGCACCAAGAAACCCGACGGCACCACGTACGGCACGTCCGGCAGCGCCACCGCGACCATCGCCGCGGACGACTTCGAGGCGCGCGACCTCACGTTCCGGAACTCCTTCGACCGCAGGCAGCACCCGGAGATCACGAACACCCAGGCCGTCGCGGTGAAGGCCACCGGCGACCGGATGTTCTTCGACCGCGTGCACTTCGAAGGCCACCAGGACACGCTGTACGCCGACAGCCCGAACGTGACCACGAGGTCCCGCCAGTACTACCGGGACTGCGCGATCACCGGTGACGTCGACTTCATCTTCGGCCGTGCCACCGCCGTCTTCGACCGGGCGACGATCACCGCGCTCACCCGCGGCAGCGACCCGAACGGGTACGTGACCGCGGCCAGCACGCAACGTGCCAACCAGCACGGCTTCCTGATCGTCAACTCGAAGATCCGCAGCGACGCGCCCGCCGGAACGTACTTCCTCGGCAGGCCGTGGCACCCCGGCGGCGACCCGGAGGCCATCGCCCAGGTCGTCATCCGCAACACCGAACTGCCCGCCGCGATCAAGCCCGTGCCGTGGACGGACATGTCCGGCTTCCCGTGGCGTGATGCCAGGTTCGCGGAGTACCGCAACACCGGCCCCGGTGCGGGCACCGGCACCGACCGGCCGCAGCTCACCGACGAGCAAGCGAAGCAGTACACGAAGAACGCCTACCTGAGTGGGTGGAACCCGGCGTGAGGACTCGCACCTGGGCGCCGTACGCGCTCATCGCTCCCACCCTGGTGCTGATGGCGGTGTTCCTGGTCTACCCGATCGCGAGCGTCGGGTGGTTCAGCCTCCGCCAGCACACCGTCACGCAGCCGTGGAAGAACGGCTTCATCGGCTTCGAGAACTTCCGCCGGATGCTGTTCGAGGACCAGCTCTTCTGGCAGAGCCTCGCGTTCAGTGCCAAGTGGGTCGTCGTCGAGGTGGGCCTGCAACTGGTGCTGGGCCTGGTCCTCGCGTTGATCGTGAACGAGACGTTCGTCGGCCGCGCGCTGGCACGGTCGCTGGTGTTCTCGCCGTGGGCGGTGTCCGGCGTGCTCACCACGGGCATCTGGATCCTGCTCTACAACCCGTCGACGGGGATCTTCCAGCAGCTCGCGCAGTGGGGCATCGGGGATCCCGGCACCTCGGTGCTCGGCGACCCGGCCACGGTGTTCCCGGCGACCGTTGTCACCGAGCTGTGGCGCGGCGTGCCGTTCTTCGCGATCCTGCTGCTCGCCGACCTGCAGACCATCCCGAACGACCTGTACGAGGCGGCGTCGGTCGACGGGGCCGGGCGGTGGCGCCGGTTCGTCAGCGTCACCCTGCCGCACCTGCGCGACGCGATCGTGCTGTCGACGTTGCTGCGCGCGGTGTGGGAGTTCAACAACGTCGACCTGATCTACACGCTCACCGGCGGTGGCCCGGCGAACCAGACCACCACGCTGCCGCTGTACGTGGCGCGCAAGGCCGTCGACTCGCACGACTTCGGCTACGGCTCGGCGCTCACGATGGCCGGCTTCGTGATCCTGCTGTTCTTCTCGATCCTCTACCTGAGGCTGTCCAAGTTCGGGAGCCGGGCATGACCCAGACCCTCACCCGTCCGGCGACCGTCTCGCCGCCGCCACCGGTGCCGCCGCGGCGCAAGAAGCACCGCGATCCCGGCCGGTACCTCCGGCTGCACCTCCCGCTGCTGCTCTACTTGTTGTTCACGCTCATCCCGTTCTACTGGATGCTCGTGTTCGCGCTGCGGCCGGCGGGGGAGACCGCGCTCGTGCCGTGGCCGATCACGTTCGAGCACTTCGACACCGTGTGGAACGGCATCGGGTTCGGGTTGTTCTTCCAGAACAGCCTGATCATCGCGCTCGGCACGCTCGTCGTGGTCACGGTGTTCGCCCTGATGGGCGGCTACGCCCTGGCGCGCTTCAGGTTCCGCGGCCAGCGGGTGTTCCTGCTCGCGTTGCTGTGCACGCAGTTCATCCCCGGCGCCATGCTGCTGATCCCGTTGTTCGTGATCTTCAAGTCCGCCGGGTTGTTGAACAGCCTCACCGGACTGGTCATCGCGGACACCGCGTTCCAGCTGCCGCTCGCGCTGATCCTGATGAGCGGGTTCGTCCGCAACGTCCCGGTCGAGCTCGAGGAAGCCGCGATGGTCGACGGCTGTTCGCGGCTGCGCGCGTTCTTCGCCGTGACGTTGCCGCAGCTGCGACCCGCGCTCGTGGCCGTCGGGTCGTTCGCATTCATCGGTGCCTGGAACAACTTCCTGTTCGCGCTGATGTTCGCGAGCAAACAGGACAAGTTCACGCTGCCCGTCGGCCTCAGCTACGCGCTGGGGGAGTTCAACACCGACTTCGGGGCGCTCGCGGCCGGCGGTGTCGTCGCCGCGGTACCGGTCGTGCTGGTTTTCGCGGTGGTGCAGCGGTTCCTGGTCCAGGGACTGAGCGCCGGTGCGGTCAAGGGATAGGGGAGAAACATGAGAAGAATGCTGGTCGCACTGGCGCTCGTGCTGAGCGCGTGTTCCGCCGGAGGACAGGACGGGCCCACGACGATCACGTTCTGGGACAACAACGGTGGGCCCGGCCGCACGCCCATCTACGAAGAGCTGATCAAGCGGTTCGAGGCTGCCAACCCGAACATCAAGGTGGAGTACGTCGGCATCCCGAGCTCGTCCGTGCAGCAGAAGTACGACACGGCCATCGCGGGCGGGTCGACACCGGATGTCGGCGGCGTCACGACCTCGTACCTGGCGCACCTGGTGGGGCAGGAGGCGTTGGAGCCGCTGGACGAGCGGGTGGAGTCGGGACCGCTGAAGGGGAAGCTGCTGCCCGGCCTGCTGGAGACGGTGCGGCAGACCTCGATGGACGGCAAGCTCTACGCCGCGCCCGCGTCGGGCAACCTCGACGTCGTCTGGTACCGCTCGGACCTGTTCGCCGAGCAGAAGATCGCCGCGCCCGAGACCTGGGACCAGTTGATCGACGCGGCCGCGAAGCTCACCAAGCCCGCCGACAACAAGTACGGGTTCACCATCCGCGGTGGCGCCGGCTCGATCTTCCAGCTGCTCGCCGAGGCCTACTCCTACTCGGGCGTCGACAAGTTCTACGACGGTGGCAAGAGCACGGTCTCGGACCCGCGCAACGCCGAGCTGGTCGGCAAGATCGCGGGAATCTACAAGAAGTCCACGCCGGAAGCGGACGTCAACAACAACTACACGCAGATGGTCGCCCAGTTCACCGGCGGCACGGTCGCGATGATGCACCACAACCTCGGCTCCACCGCCGACGTCATGAAGGCGCTCGGCCCGCAGAAGGTCGCCGCCATGCCGTTGCCGAAGGGCCCGTCCGGCAAACGCACCGTCGTGCCGAACCCGACCGACGGCTTCGCGGTGTTCAAGGGCAGCAAGAACACCGACGCGGCCTGGAAGTTCGTCGAGTTCCTGACCTCCGCGGAGAGCAACGGGTACTGGAACGAGAAGGTCGGCCAGATCCCGGCGAACACCGACGTGCGCGGTGCCGAGTGGATCCAGAAGAACCCGGCCGTGAAGATGGCGCTCGGCGTGCTGGAGGACCCGGCGACCGTGCTCGTGCCCGCGCCGGTCTACCTGCCGGAGTACTCGTCGATCACCAAGACCGACACCGAGCCGCTGTACCAGAAGGTGCTGCTGGGCCAGCTGCCCGCGCAGGAGTTCCTGAACCAGCTCGCGGCCAAGCTCACGACCGCCCAGCAGGAGTGGGAGAAGCGGAAGTGATCGAACGCGTGGCCGTGCGCACGTTCACCACCACCGCGTGCACGGCCGTGGACCCCGAGGGCCACCGGCATCCGGCGCCCGAGCACGAGGTCACCGAGGCGTTGCTGGAGATCACCGACGCCGACGGCGCCACCGGGTACTGCCCGATCCAGCCGGACCACCTCCGGCCGTCGGTGCTCGAAAAGCACGTGCGGCCGGTGCTGACCGGGCAGGACCCGTGGGACCGCGAACGCCTGTGGCGGCTCATGGCCCGGCGGCAACGCGGATCGGGCGGCGGGTTCACGGACCGTGCGCTCGGTTTCGTCGACACGGCGTTGTGGGACCTCGTCGCGCGCAAGGCAGGGCTGCCCGCGTGGAAGCTCGCCGGCGGCGCCCGCGTTCGGATCCCCGCCTACGCCAGCACGATGTGCGGCGACACCGACGGGCTCGCGACGCCGGACGACTACGCCGACTTCGCCAAGCACCTGGTCTCGGCAGGCTACCGGGCGATCAAGCTGCACACCTGGATGCCACCGGTGCCGGGCGCTCCCAGCGTCTCCCGTGACATCGAGGCGTGCCGGGCCGTGCGGGAGGCGGTCGGACCGGACGTCGCGCTGATGCTCGACGCGAGCCACTGGTACTCGCGGACCGAGGCGCTGCGGCTCGGAAAGGCGTTGCAGGAGCTGGACTTCTACTGGTTCGAGGAACCGATGGAGGAGGCGTCGACCAGCTCCTACCGGTGGCTCGCGGACCAGCTCGACATCCCGGTGATCGGCCCGGAGGTGGCGTGGGGCAAGCACCACACGCGCGCCGAGTGGATCACCTCGGGGGCGTGCGACATCCTGCGGGTCGGGCCGGTCGGTGCCGGTGGCATCACGCCGGTGCTCAAGACCGTGCACCTGGCGGAGGCGTTCAACGTGGACTGCGAGATCCACGGCAACGGATCGGCGAGCCTCACCGTGCTGGGCGCGACCGACGCCGGCCGGTGGTACGAACGCGGTCTGCTGCACCCGCACGTCGACTTCGACCGGACACCGCCGCACCGCCTGAGCATCGCCGATCCGCTCGACGAGAACGGGAACGTCACGTTCTCGGCTCGGCCGGGAATCGGTGACGACTGGAATTTGGAGCACATCGGAGTTCACACACTTGAAGTGTGGTGAGAAAAGCCCCGGCCGGCTGCCGGGGCTTTTCCGCTAGCGGTAGGTGATGTCCGAGGACTTGAACAGGCAGTTGGTGCTGTCCGCACCCGTGCCGATTTTCTTCGGTTCACCGCTGGTGACGCCCTGGTACTTGTCGCAGATCGCAATCTTCTTGCTGCTGTCACCGACGATCGTGATCCGGGAGAACCGCGCGGTGTCGCCGTAGTTGGTGTTGATGCCCACCAGTGCCTTGCCGGGGGAGAACGCGGTGATGTTCTCCAGCACGACGTTCCGCTTGTGCTGCGTCTTGCAGTTGCCGCAGGACCGGTAGAGCTTGCCGAAGTCGTCCACCTGGAAGTTGCGGATGACCATCGTGCCGGGCCCGTTGTGCTGGAACACCTTGTCGGCCGCCTTGCGCGCGCCACCACCGTTGATGGTCATGGTCTGCGACGACGACGTGCCCTTGAACGTGGCCGCGTCCTCGCCGACGTCCTCCCACCACACGTTGGTGAGCGTGCAGGTGCCGAGACAGTGGACGCCGTCCGCAGCCGGTGCGCCGAGCACGACGTTCTTGAGCGACGCGCCGTCGGCCAGCTGGAAGATCGGGTCCTGGTTCTCGTTCTGGCCTCCGGAACCGAGGTTCCCGGTGCCGTAGAACCGTTTCATGCCACCGTCGTAGGTGCCCGACGGCACCTTGACGGTGGCGCTGACCGGCTTCTGGCCGGTCGGGGTGGGAAAGGTGCTGCCCGCTGCCTGTGCCGGTGGTGCGAGAAACAGGGCGAAGGCCGCTGCCAACACCGTTGTTGTCAGTTTCTTCATGTGCGCTCCGCATGCAGGGGATGCGCGGCGGTAAATCGATGGTAGGCGTTTGCTGTTTCTTGTCAACCATTGTCGATGTGTTCGACTCGAATACCTTCGAAATGGTTGACCGGAATGTTGCGAGCTGCTTCCGTGGATGCACCGCCGCTCACTCACAGGAGCGTGGAATGATTCCAAAACGCGCAGCAATTGTTTCGGTGGCCGCTCTGGTCGCCGGCGTGATCTCCGCCCCGCAGGCGTCCGCCGCACCGTTCGGTCTGGTCGGCTGGGCCACCCAGGGCGGTGGCACGACCGGTGGTGGCAGTGCCTCCCCGGTCACCGTCACCACCGCGGCGGCGTTCGTCGCGGCCGTCGGGTCGTCGAGCCCGGCGGTGGTGCGGGTGTCCGGCACGATCTCGCTGCCGAGCATGACGAAGATCGCCTCGAACAAGACGGTCGAGGGTGTCGGGTCGGGCGCGACGATCACCGGTCAGGGCCTCAACATCAGCAACGCGTCGAACGTGATCGTCCGCAACCTCAACTTCCGCGACTGGGGTGACGACGCGATCAACGTGCAGTACTCCACCCGCGTGTGGGTCGACCACAGCAGCTTCTCCAACGGCTACGACGGCGCGGTCGACGTCAAGCGGGCGTCCGACTACGTCACCGTGTCCTGGAACAAGTTCTCCAGTCACAACAAGACGATGCTGCTCGGCCACAGCGACGGCAACGGCTCGGAGGACAGGGGCAAGCTGCGGGTGACCTACCACCACAACTGGTTCGCCGGCACGCAGCAACGGCACCCGCGCGTGCGGTTCGGCAACCCGGTGCACGTCTACAACAACTATTACGGCGGTGTGACCGACTACGGCGTCGCGTCGACCGTCGAGGCCGGTGTACTCGTCGAAAGCAACTACTTCGAGAACACCAAGGATCCGTTCCACCGCGGTGAGGGCAGCTCGCCCGGTGGTGCGCTCGTCGCGCGCAACAACCACTTCGTCAACTCGGGCGCGGGCGACCAGGGCGGCTCGGTGAAGAGCCTTCCCTATTCGTACCCGCTCGACGGCGCGAGCAGCGTGAAGAGCGTGGTCACGGCCGGGGCGGGAGCCGGCCGCGGCTGATGAGAACAGGGGGCGCCCTTCGTGGTGAGGGCGCCCCCACCCTCCTCTGGGACCGCTCCCAGAATTCCACTCGAAGAGAGCAGTAAGAGGATCTCGCAGACGAACCGGTGTTGCGCCGAAAGGCTTACCGGGCAGGACTTTTCGGGCCAGATTCGACTGCACCGGGGGCCAGTTGGCCGATGTGGCCCACGTTACAGTGCCGTGAACTCTGGGAGCGCTCCCAGTTGTCGAGAGGGCGGCGGCATGACTCGACGAACAGTGGCGTTGGCGGTTGCGGCGGTGGTGCTGACCGGCGGGGTACCCGCCGTGGCGGCACCGGCCGCGGTGGCCTGCAGCGTCACCTACCAAGTCACCAACGAGTGGAACAACGGATTCGGCGCGGCGGTGTCCATCCGCAACGACGGAGACGCGTTGAACGGCTGGAACCTGACGTGGACGTTCCCCGACGGGCAACGCGTCACGCAGGGCTGGAACGGCAACTTCACGCAGAACGGCGCGGTCGTGACCGTGACCAACCCGGACTGGGCGCGCACGATCCCGGCCGGCGGCACGGCGCAGGTCGGCTTCAACGGCAGCAAGGGTGCGACCAACCGGCCACCCACGGACTTCGCGGTCAACGGCGTGTCCTGCACCGGCCCGAACAAGGCTCCCACGGTCGCACTGACCGCGCCCGCGTCGGGCAGCACCTACACCCTGCCCGCGCAGATCCCGCTGGCGGCGACCGCGACGGACGACGGCGCGGTGGCGAAGGTCGACTTCTACGCGGACGACCAGCTGATCGCGACGGACACCAGCGCGCCGTACAGCGGCACCTGGACCTCGCCGACGGCGGGCGACCACGTCATCACCGCACGGGCCACCGACGACAAGGGTCTGGCGAGCACGTCCGCGCCGGCCTCGGTCAAGGTGCTGGCCGGACCCGCGGTGCTGGCGACGCCCAGCACGGTCTCGGTCAAGCAGGGTCAGTCGGCGACGTTCGACGTCTCCCTGGCCACGGCACCGAGCCAGCCCGTCACCGTCACCATCGCCCGCAGCGGCAGCACGGACCTGACGGCGACCCCGGCGACGCTCACGTTCTCCAGCACCGCCAAGCAGACGGTCACGGTGACCTCGGCGAACAACGGTGGTGAGCTCGCGACCGCCACGTTCACGGCGTCGGCACCCGGCCACAGCCCGGCGAGCGTCACGGCCAAGGAGATCGATCCGTCCACTTCGGACTTCAACAAGGCCTTCCTGGATCAGTACAACAAGATCAAGGACCCTGCCAGCGGCTACTTCCGCAAGTTCGGCGACCTGCTCGTGCCGTACCACTCGGTCGAGACGCTGATGGTGGAGGCACCGGACCACGGTCACCAGACGACGTCCGAGGCCTACAGCTACTACCTGTGGCTGGAAGCGAGCTACGGCCGCGTCACCGGTGACTGGGCGCCGTTCAAGTCCGCGTTCGCCTCGATGGAGAAGTTCATCATCCCGGCGAAGGCCGACCAGCCGACGAACGACTCCTACAACGCCTCGAAGCCCGCGACCTACGCGCCGGAGCACCCGAGGATGGACCGGTACCCGGCGGTGCTCGACAGCAGCGTCCCGGTGGGCTCCGACCCGATCGCGGGCGAGCTGAAGTCCGCGTACGGCAACTCGGACATCTACGGCATGCACTGGTTGCTCGACGTCGACAACACCTACGGCTTCGGCCGGTGCGGTGACGGCACCACGGCGCCGTCGTACATCAACACCTACCAGCGCGGCTCGTCGGAGTCGGTGTGGGAGACCATCCCGCAGCCTTCCTGCGACACGTTCAAGCACGGTGGCCCCAACGGCTACCTGGACCTGTTCACCAAGGACTCCTCCTACGCCAAGCAGTGGAAGTACACCAATGCTCCCGACGCGGACGCCCGCGTGGTGCAGGTGGCGCTGCTCGCCCAGCAGTGGGCCACGGCGCAGGGCAAGGCCGGTGACATCGCGAACGAGATGGGCAAGTCGGCCAAGATGGGCGACTACCTGCGGTACGCGATGTACGACAAGTACTTCAAGAAGATCGGCAACTGCTCCAGCCCGTCCTGCCCTGCCGGGACCGGGAAGAACAGTGCGCACTACCTGATGTCCTGGTACTACGCCTGGGGCGGCGCGTACGACACGTCGGCCGGCTGGTCGTGGCGCATCGGTGACGGCGCCTCGCACCAGGGCTACCAGAACCCGTTGGCAGCGCACGCTCTCGCGAACGTGCCGGCTCTCAAGCCGAAGTCGGCCACCGGGCAGCAGGACTGGGCGACGAGCCTGAGCCGGCAGCTCGAGATGCTGCAGTGGCTGCAGTCCGCCGACGGTGCGATCGCCGGTGGTGTCACGAACAGCTGGGAGGGCCAGTACGCCGCGCCTCCCGCCGGCACCCCGACGTTCTACGGCATGTACTACGACGCCCACCCGGTGTGGCGCGACCCGCCGTCGAACCGGTGGTTCGGCTTCCAGGTGTGGGGTCTGGAGAGGACCGCCGCGCTCTACCGGCTGACCGGTGACGCGCGGGCCAAGAAGATCCTCGACAAGTGGGTGCCGTGGGCGATCGCGAACACCACGACCGGCACGAACTTCCAGATCCCCGCGGACCTGGAGTGGACCGGTGCGCCGGACACGTGGAACGCCACCAACCCTGGTGCGAACGCGAACCTGCGGGTGCGGGTCCTCAACCGCAACCAGGACGTCGGCACGGCGGCGTCGCTCGCCAAGGTGCTGCTGAACTACGCGTCGAAGTCGGGCAACGCCCAGGCCAAGACGACCGGTGAGGCGCTGCTGACGTCGTTGCTCGCGCACCAGGACAGCCTGGGCATCGCGACGCCGGAGGTCCGCGAGGACTACAAGCGGTTCGACGACACGTACAACGCCACGACCGGTGAGGGACCGTACGTGCCGCCGGGCTGGACCGGGAAGATGCCGAACGGCGACCAGATCGGGCAGAACTCGTCGTTCCTGTCGATGCGGTCCATGTTCCGCAACGACCCGCAGTGGCCGAAGGTCCAGTCCTATCTGGACGGTGGACCTGCGCCGACGTTCACCTACCACCGCTTCTGGGCGCAGACCGAGATCGCCACCGCGTTCTCCCTGCACGCAGAGATCTACGGGTGAGGAGGATCGACATGAGAAAACCAATCGCACTCCTGGCGATCGCCGCGGCGATCGGCGCTCTCCTCGTGCAGACCAGCGCTCCCGCGCTCGCACACGGTTCGATGGTCTGGCCCGGCAGCCGCACGTACCTCTGCTACCAGGACGGTCGCGCCGGCAGCGGTGGCGGTGACCTGCAGCCCACCAACCCGGCGTGCATCGCGGCGGTGGCCCAGGGCGGGAAGCAGCCGTTGTGGGACTGGTACGGCAACCTGATCAGCAACGCCGCCGGGCGGCACCGTGAAATCATCCCCGACGGCAGCCTGTGCGGGCCCACCACGAAGTACGACGCCTACAACCTGCCGCGGGCGGACTGGCCGGTCACCCAGGTGACGGCGAACGCCTCGGTGACGTTCAAGTACAACGCTTGGGCGCCGCACCCCGGCACGTGGGAGCAGTACGTCACGAAGGACGGCTTCGACGTCACGAAGCCGCTCAAGTGGTCGGACCTGGAACCCGTGCCGTTCGACAAGATCACCAACCCGCCGCTGGGCAACGGCGAGTACAGCTGGCAGGCCAAGCTTCCCAACAAGTCCGGCCGGCACATCATCTACTCGCTCTGGCAGCGCTCCGACAGCCCGGAGGCGTTCTACAGCTGCTCGGACGTGGTGTTCGGGGGCAGCGTGCCGGACACGCAGCCGCCGACCGCTCCCGGTACGCCGGTCGCGTCCTCGGTCACCGGCAGCTCCGCGCGGCTGGACTGGACGGCGTCGTCGGACAACTTCGGTGTGTCGGAGTACCGCGTCTACCGCGGTGACCAGGTCGTGGCCACCTCGACCACGAACTCCGCCACGGTCCGCGGGCTGACCGCGAACACCGAGTACACCTTCCGCGTGGTCGCGGTCGACTCGGCGGGCAACGCCTCGCCGTCGTCGGCGGGCGTCACGGTGCGCACCGGCAGCGGACCCGGCGCGTGCACGGTCACCTACACCAAGCCGAGCACCTGGAACGGCGGCTTCACGGCGAACGTGAAGATCGCCAACGGCAGCTCGGAAGCCGTGCGCGCGTGGCAGCTCGTCTGGGACTTCCCCAGCGGGCAGCAGCTCCAGTCGTCCTGGTCGTCCACGGTCACCGTGGCGAGCGGGAAGGCGACGGCCAAGGGTGCCGCGTGGAACGCGGACATCGCGGCCGGTGGCACGACGGAGTTCGGGTTCAACGTGAACACGTCGGGTGCGGTGACGGATCCCGTGAACTTCACGCTCAACGGCGTGAGTTGCGCCATCCCGTGATGAGGGTCCTCCTCGCCCTCTTCGTGGTCGGTTCGGTCGTGTGCGCCGTCTTGGTCGCACGCGCCGGACCGGCCCCGGACCCCGGCAAGGGCGTCGACGGCATCGCCGCGTGGCTGAACGACGTCACCGGCGAATGCACCGACGTGCGCAAGGGCGAGGACTTCGCCGCGTTCGCGGGTTCGGTGCGGGCGAAGGTCTACGGGCCGTACATCGCGGAGTGGGGCACCTGTGTGAAGCCGCCCTACGAACGCCTGGGGCTGCTCGTTCTCCGTCCTGGACTGGAGGAGGCGTGGCGCGCCGCGCTGGTGCGGGGCGAGGTGCGGGGCGACCCGGACCTCGTGTTCGGAGAGGGGTTCGCGATCACCGGCGTGACCGGCATGGAGCACCTCGGCCTGAAAAGACTCGAGTGCACGCCCACCGCGTGCTCGCTCATCGCGATCAAACACCATTGAGAGACAGGAGATCCTGAGCAATGAGGCTCAACGGACAGAGGCGGTGGGCCGCGGCGGGTGTCGTGGTCGCCTGCGCCGTGGCGACGTTCGGGGTGGCGCTCAGCGCACCCGCGGGCGCGGCACCGGGTTGCCGTGTGGACTACACGGCGAACAACTGGGGCGGCGGCGGGTTCGGCGGCAAGGTGAAGATCACCAACCTGGGTGACGCGCTGTCGAACTGGACCCTGAAGTTCACGTTCCCCGGCTCGCAGCGCGTGACCCAGGGGTGGAGCGCGAACTGGACGCAGTCGGGCGCGGACGTGACCGCGACCAGCATGTCGTGGAACGGCAGCCTGGGTACCGGCGCGGCCACCGAGATCGGCTTCAACGGCAGCTACAGCGGCACGAACACCGACCCGGCGACGTTCACGCTCAACGGGACGACGTGCACGGGCGTGGTGCCGACGAGCACGACCACCACGACGACGACCACGAGCGGGAACCCCAACCCGAACCCCGGCAACCGGGTCGACAACCCGTACGCGAACGCGAAGATGTACGTGAACCCGGACTGGTCGGCGAAGGCCGCGGCCGAGCCGGGCGGCAGCCGCGTCGCGAACCAGCCGACCGGTGTGTGGATCGACCGCATCGCGGCGATCACCGGCACGGTCGACGGCCGTGGCATCGAAGGACACCTGAACGAGGCGGTGCGCCAGGCGGCGGGCTCACCACTCGTGATCCAGTTCGTGATCTACAACCTGCCCGGTCGCGACTGCTCGGCGCTCGCGTCCAACGGTGAGCTCAAGCCCACCGAGATCGACCGCTACAAGACGGAGTACATCGACCCGATCGCCGCGATCCTCGCGAAGCCCGCGTACAAGGACCTGAGGATCGTCACCACGGTCGAGATCGATTCGCTGCCGAACCTGATCACCAACGTGACGCCCCGCCCGACCAAGGTCGACGCGTGCGACGTCATGAAGGCGAACGGCAACTACATCACCGGTGTCGGCTACGCACTCGCGAAGCTGGGCGCGATCCCGAACGTCTACAACTACCTCGACATCGGCCACCACGGCTGGATCGGCTGGGACGACAACTTCGGCCCGACGGCCGAGCTGCTGTTCCAGGCGGCCAACGCGTCCGGTAGCACGAAGGCGAACGTCCACGGGTTCATCGCCAACACCGCGAACTACGGTGCGCTGAAGGAGCCGTACTTCACGATCGACGACTCCGTGAACGGCACGTCCGTGCGTCAGTCGAAGTGGGTGGACTGGAACCGCTACGTCGACGAGCTGTCCTACGCGCAGGCGTTCCGGCAGCGGGCCGTGCAGGCGGGCTTCGACGCGAACGTCGGCATGCTGATCGACACCAGCCGCAACGGCTGGGGCGGCAGTGCGCGGCCGACGGGCCCCGGGCCGAAGACGACGGTGGACACCTACGTCAACGGCGGCAAGCTGGACCGGCGCATCCACCTCGGCAACTGGTGCAACCAGTCCGGTGCCGGCCTGGGCGAGCGGCCGAAGGCGGCCCCCGCCGCGGGCATCGACGCGTACGTGTGGATGAAGCCGCCGGGTGAGTCCGACGGCGCGAGCAAGGAGATCCCGAACAACGAGGGCAAGGGCGCCGACAAGATGTGCGACCCGACCTACACCGGCAACATCCGCAACGGCAACAACATGTCGGGTGCGCTGGCGGATGCCCCGCTGTCGGGCAAGTGGTTCTCCGCTCAGTTCCAGGAGCTCATGCGCAACGCCTACCCGGCGCTGTGACGACCGAGCTGTCCTGAAGACGGCTCCTGCGCGGCTTCCGCCCGCGCAGGAGCCCGCTCGGGGCGCAGGTCGGAGGTTGTGAGCGTGCTCACGACGACCGGTCTGTCGTTCTGTCCGGCAAGTTTCCAGACAGTACGGAATTCGTCTGGACCACAAGGGGACGAGAAATGTTAACGCGAACACGTCTCTTGATGTCATCTGAACGTGCTCCCTATGGTGACGGAACGCTCTGTGAGTGAATGCGTGAAAGGAGGCGGTGTGGTCACCATCGCGGACGTCGCGCGGCATGCCGGGGTCGCTCCGAGCACTGTCTCCTACGTCCTCACGGGCAAGCGGTCGATCTCCGCCGGCACGAAGTCCCGCGTCCGGGAGAGCATCAGGGCGCTGGGCTACCAGCCGCACGCCGCCGACCGGGCCCTCGCCGGCAGTCGTGCGAACGTGATCGGGCTGGTCCTGCCGCTGCGCGCGGGCGTGCACCTGCCCGCCGTGACGCGGTTCGTCAGCGCGGCCGTGACGACCGCGCGCCGGTACGACATGGACCTGCTGCTGATGACCGCGGACGACGGCGCGGCAGGACTGCGCAGGGCGGCGAACAGCTCCCAGGTCGACGGCTTCCTGGTGATGGACGTGGAGATGGACGACGACAGGGTGCCGCTGCTGCGTCAGCTGTCGAAGCCGTCCGTCCTCATCGGACACCCGACGGCGGCGCGAGGCCTCACCTGCGTGGACCTCGACTTCGAGGCGGCCGGCGCGAAGTGCGTCGACCACCTCGCCGACCTCGGGCACCGCTCCATCGGGTTCCTGGGCGCGCCGAGTGCGGTCTACCGCCGCAACGCGGGTTTCGCGCACCGGACGATGAACGGCTTCAGCGCGGCCGCGATGCGCAGGGGAGTGGCGGCGACGGCGTTGTCCGTCGAGGACGACCACGACTCGGTGCTGCGGGCGGTGAAAGCGCTGATCCGCGCACATCCGTCGATGACGGCGCTGGTGGTGCACAACGAGGCGGCGCTCGGCTGGATCAGCGCGTGCCTGCGCGCGGCCGGACGGCAGGTGCCCGGCGACGTCGCCGTGGTGGCGATCTGCCCGGACGACCTCGCCGAGCAGATGTCACCGCCGCTCACGTCGGTGCGGCTGCCCGCGGAGGAGCTCGGGCGGCACGCGGTGGACCTGCTGGTGGCCAAGCTCGACGGCAAGCAGCCGCCACCGCTGATGCTGTTGCCGCCGCGGTTGTCGCGTCGGGCGAGCACTCCGGATCCGGCTGCTGCCAGGGGTGCGGCCGGCTGAGGACGGTGCTGGTCGGCTGCGGAGAGGCGCGGCCGGCCGAGGCCGGGGCCGGTCGTGGACGCGGGCCGGCTGAGATGCGGATCGGCTGGGATGCGGATCGGTGAGGAGAGGCGGGCGGTCACGGGAACGGCGTCACGGCTGTGTGGAAATGCGGCCCGCACAGCCCTTGCCGCGACTCGATGATCGCCTTGGAGGAGTGCGTGTCGCCCGGCGGCGGAGCGGCGGCGCGCACTCCTCTCTTCTTGTCCGTTGTGGACAGCGCGGGCGACTCCGCGGAGCCGGTCGAGACGCTGTCCCTGTTCGCGGGCGGCTGAGCGACACCGGTGCCTACCCAGGTGGTCATTGAGATTTCAACCACTACCCGGCGCATTTGGTTAGGCTTGCCTCATAGGGTGACGTGACCGATCCCTTGCCCGACAGGACTTCCATGCGCTCCGTCACCGGCCTCTGCGCCCTGCTCACCCTCACCCCGTTGCTGACAGGCTGTTTCGTGTCCAGCGGCTCGGGCACGAGTGACGGCTCGGCACGGTTGCGGGTCGCGCTCGCGGTGCCGCCGGCGCAGGCGCTGTCGCCGTTCAGCAACGACGCCACGGTGCTGAGCAAGCTCTCCGTGGCCGAAGGGCTCACCGCGCTGAACGCCGAGGGTGCCGCCGCGCCCGCGTTGGCCACCTCCTGGAGCCGCAAGGACGCGACCACCTGGTCCTTCGAGCTGCGCAAGGCCACCTTCCACGACGGCACCGAGGTCACCGCGGAGTCCGTGGTCGCCGCGCTCGGGCACGCCGCCGCGGCCAAGGTCAAGCCGAGGGTGCTCAGCGACGTGACGCTGACCGCCAAGGCCGACGACGCCGACACCGTCATGATCAGCACGACCAACCCCGATCCCGTGCTGCCGCTGCGGCTGGCCAGTCCCGCGCTCGGCATCCTCGCGGCGAAGGCCTACGCCCAGGACGGCACGGTGAGTCCCGTCGGCACCGGCACCGGGGCGTTCAAGATCTCGAAGCTCAACGGGAAGAGCTCGGCGACGCTGGACCGCTTCGACGGCTACTGGGGTGGCCGGGCGAAGCTCGCGGGCGTCGACGTGACCTGGGTGGCCGACGGCACCGCGCGGGCCAACGCGCTGCGGTCCGGTGAGGCCGACGTCGCCGAGTGGATTCCCACCTCCCAGGCCGAGTTGCTGGCCGGGGACACGCGGCACGACGTGCCGTCGGTGCGGACCGACAGCCTGGTGCTCAACACCGGGGACGGGATCTTCGCCGACGCGACGCTGCGTGCGGCCGCTCGTGCCGCGGTGGACTCCTCCGCTGTCGTCGGGCCGGTCTTCGGTGGCTATGCCGATGCGGCGAAGGGGTTGTTCGGCCCGGCTGTGGGATGGGCCGCGGACAAGCGGGTCGCGGTGACCGGGCGGGCGGACGCCGCGACCGACGTCAAGGCCAAGACCGCGGGCAGGACGCTGAGGCTCGCCACCTACACCAACCGCGCCGAACTGCCCGAGGTCGCGACCGTTCTCCAGCAGCAGCTCGAGAAGGCCGGGTTCACAGTGCAGCAGGACGTGCGCGAGTACACGCAGATGGAGGCCGACCTGCTCGCCGGCAGGTACGACGCGTTGGTGTTCTCGCGCGTGACGCTGCTCGACACCGGTGACGCGGTCGCGTTCCTCGCGAGCGACTTCACCAGCACGGGTGTCTACAACATCGCCCGCCTCAAGGACGCGAAGGTCGACCAGGCCATCGCGGCAGCGGCGCAGGAGAGCGACACCGCGCTGCGGCAGCAGAAGATCATGCAGGCGGAGGCGGAGATCCTGCGCACGGACGCCGTGGTGCCGCTGGTGCACGAGAAGGCCGTGCAGGGCATCAGCACGCGCGTCGAGAACGTGGCGCTGGATCCGCGTGAACGAACGCTGATCACCGCCGCGACGCACCTCAGGTGAGCGCCGTCGGCCGGGTCGTGGCCGGGGCCGGTCTGCTGGCGGCGGTCGCCCTGCTGCCGTGGCTGTCCGGCTCCGATCCCGCTCTGGCCGTGCTGCGCGCGCGGTCGGCCGACCAGGACCCGACTCCTGAGCAGCTCGCGGCGGTGCGCGAGGAGCTCGGCCTGGACCAGGGGCCGTTGCCGCACCTCGTGCACTGGCTCGGCGGACTGCCGCGCGGCGACGCGGGGGTGTCGTGGGTGTCGGGCGCGCCGGTGCTGCCCGAGGTGATGACGGCGTTCGCGGTCTCGGCCACGCTCATGCTCGGCGCCCTGGTGGTCACGGTCGTGGTGGCCGCACTGGTCTGCGCCCGCACGGTGCGGCTGGGCGGACGGTTGCGGCTGCGCCAGGAGCGGTCGGGTGCGGTGGCCGCGTTCCTGGCCGCGCTGCCCAAGTTCCTGCTCGCCTCACTGCTCGCGACGGTGTTCGCGGTGTGGCTGGGCTGGTTCCCGTCGAGTGGCTGGGAAGGGCCGTCGTCGATGGTGCTGCCCGCGCTCGCGCTGGGAGTGCCGTCCGGTGCGGTGATCGGCGGCCTGCTCGACCAGTCGCTGCCCGCCGTGTTCACCGAGCAGTGGGTGCGGTTCTGGCACGCCTGCGGGTTTCCGCCGTCCCACATCGCGCGGCACGGGCTGAGGGCCGCGGTGGCGGGCGTGCTCCCGCAGCTGCTGCCGACCGTCGTCGCACTGGTCGGTGGCGCGGTCGCGGTGGAGAAGATCTTCAACATCCCCGGTCTCGGCAGGCTCGCGCTGGACGCGGCGGTGGCGAGGGACCTCCCGCCGTTGCAGACCGCGACCCTGGTCCTCGTGCTGCTCGGCGTCGTCGCGGGCGTCGCCGTCGGTGCCGTGCGCCGTCGCCTGCTCGGTCCCGCCCTGCGCGACGGCGCCCTGCCCGCGCTGAACCCGCCGGCACCGCGGCCGCACCGCTTCGTCCGCCGGGTCGGCGGAACCTGCGTGCTCGTGTTGCTGGCGCTGGTCGTGGCGGGTCTCGCGCGCGACCCGCTGCACGTCGACACGGCGGCCAGGCTCGCGGCACCGTCGATCGCGCACCCGCTCGGCACGGACGCGCTCGGCCGCGATCTGCTGGCCCGGCTGGGACACGGTGCGCTGCGCACGACCGCGCTCGCACTGGCGGTGACGGTCGTGAGTGTCCTCATCGGACTGCTGCTCGGCATGACCGGCCGGGCGGGCGCGGGTCTCACCGAGGTGACCTCGACGCTGCCGGCGGTCCTCGCGGGGCTGCTGACGACCGCGGTCACCGGGCCGTCGGTGTGGGGTGCGGCGTGCGCGGTGTGCCTCGTCGCCTGGACCCCGTACGCCGTCCAGGCCGCCGCGCTGTTCGAGCAGGAGCGGGCCACCGAACACGTGCGCGTGTCCAAGTCGATGGGGGCGGGCCCGGTGCACCTGATGCGGCGCAGCCTGTTGCCCGCCGTGCTGCCCGCCGTGGTGCGCAACGCGGTGCTGCGCCTGCCCACCACGGTTCTCGTGCTGGCCTCGCTGGGCTTCCTGGGCCTGGGCGAGCAGCCGCCGACGCCCGAGTGGGGCCGGCTGCTGTCGGAGAACCAGCCGTACCTCGAACTGGCGCCGTGGACCGTTCTCGCTCCGGCCGGGGCGCTGGTGCTGCTCTCCGTCGTCGCGGTCTCGGGAACGACCCGCACAGAGTGAAGGCGGCCACCGCGCTCGATGGCCGCCTTCACCTCAACCCCTTGAGGGTGGTTGGCTAGGCCTTCGCCCAGCGCTGGTTGGTGCCGCCCTGGCAGGTCGCCACGGTGACGGCCGCGCCGTTGCCCGTCCCGCCGGACGTCAGGCAGAGTCCTGTTTGGACGCTGGTGATGGTGCCGGTGGTGGTGATGGTCCACCCCTGGTTGGCGGCGCCGTTGCAGTCCCAGATCCGGACCCTGGTGCCGGAGGTGGCGTTGTTGGGTGCGTCCAGGCACTTGCCGGTGACCTGGAGTGCCTGGCCGTTCTGGGTGAACTGCTGGTTGGCGTTGCTGTGGCAGTCCCAGGTGATCATCTGCGTGCCGTTGGCCGTGCCCGCTCCGTTGACGTCGAGGCACCGTGAAGACGCCTCGCCGCGCAGGCGGAACGTGGTCGGGACAGGAGGTGTTTCGCCGGTGAAGAACTTCCACACCTCGGCCTTGACCCAGCTGCGCGCCCCGCTTTCGCACCCTGCGCAGCCGTCCACCGGTCCCTGTTGGTGGCCGCCGTCGAACGGTGCCCAGACCACCGGATAGCCGGTCTTGCACCCCGAGTAGTACGTGGTGATGTGCGTGTTGCTGCCCCGCGCGGGTTCGGGGGCGTTCTGCGGCGTGCAGCCGTTGTTGCGGACCCATCTGTCCCGCAGCGCCCGTCCGCCGGCGATGTTGTCGCCGAGGCCGTGGATGCCCATGAACGCCACGGGCGCGGTGCCGCCCGCGCACCCGCTGATCTCCCCGCCCGCGATGGAGACGATGGCGCGGAAGACCGTCGGGCGGGCGCAGGCGAGCGCAACGCTCATCCCGGCGCCGTAGCTGAAGCCCAGCGCGAAGACCTGCGCGGTGTCGACGCAGAGGTCACCGCCGATGCGGCTGATCATGTCGTCGACGAACCGCACGTCCTCGCCGCCGGAGTTCGCCCAGCCGTTGTTGAGACCCTGCGGTGCGACGAAGATCGTCGAGTTGTTGGCCAGCCGCCGCAGGCCGTAGTGGGCGTAGACGTCGCCGTCGCTGCCGCCACCCGCCACCTGCTCGGCCGTGCCGCCGTACCAGTGGAAACCGAAGACCAGGCGGTACTGGCGGGTGTTGTCGTAGTTGTCGGGGATGCTGAGGATGAACGAGCGGCTCTTGCCGCCGCTCTGGATCGTCAGCTTGCCGTTGCGCAGGGTGGGAGCCTTGCCGCAGCCGGGAGTGGCTGCCTGCGCGGCCTGGTCCCCGGCTACCCGCGGTGGACTCGCGTTGGCGGAGCTGAGACCCGAGAGCACGAGTGCGGCGGTGGCCGCCGCCACCAGCCACGCCGTCCGGCGAGGTGTTCCGTTCAGTCGCATGGTCACGCCTTCGCCCAGCGCTGGTTGGTGCCGCCTTGGCAGGTCGCCACCGTCACGGACGCGTTGTTGGCGGTGCCGGTGGAGGTGAGGCACAGTCCCGTTTGGACGCTCGTGACGGTGCCGTCGGTGGTGACGTTCCAGCTCTGGTTGGCGCCGCCGTGGCAGTCCCAGATCTGGACCCTCGTGCCGGAGCCCGCGTTGTTGGGTGCGTCGAGGCACTTGCCGAGGACCTGGAGGGCCTGGCCGTTCTGCGTGAACTGCTGGTTGGCGTTGGTGTGGCAGTCCCACGTGATCAGCTGGGTGCCGTTGGCGCTGCCGGCTCCGGTGACGTCGAGGCAACGGCCGGAGGCCTCGCCGCGCAGCCGGAACGTCGTCGGGTTCGGAGGTGTCGTGGTGGTGGTCGTCGTGGTCGACGTCGGGCCGCCGCCGGGAGCGAACTGGGTGATGAACTTCCACGCCTCACCGGACGTCCACGTGCGCCAGCCGTCTCCGCCGGAGTCGATCGGGCCGGGGGTGTGCCCGCCGTCGAAGGCCGCCCAGACGACCGGGTAGCCGGAGCGGCAGCCGCTGTAGTTGGTGATGATGTGCGTGCGGCTGCCGGCACCCGGCTCGGGTGCGTTCTGGGCTGTGCAGCCGTTGTTGCGCACGAACCTGTCGCGCAGACCGCGGCCGAGGCCGATGCCGAGCACGTTGTCGCTCACGCCGTGGATGCCCATGTACCCGATGGGCTGGGTACCGCCGCTGCATCCGCTGAGTTCGGCGCCGGAGTACACGACGACGGCGCGGAACACGTTGGCGCGGGAACAGGCGATGGAGTACGACATGCCGCCGCCGTAGCTGAAGCCGCCGGCGAAGCGCTGGGTCGTGTCGATGCAGAGGCTGTTGTCGAGCAGCCTGGTGAGGTCGTCGATGAACGTCAGGTCCTGCCCACCGGGGTTGGCCCAGCCGTTGCCGTTGCCCTGGGGAGCGACGAAGATCGTGCTGTTGTTCGCGGCGTCGGCCAGCTTTCGGAGTCCGTAGTACGACCAGTTGTAGCCGTCGGTTCCGCCGGAGTCGACGTCGTTCATGGTGCCACCGCGCCAGTGCAGCCCGACGAACAGCCGGTACTGGCGGTTGTTGTCGTAGCTCGGGGGCAGCCGCAGGATGTACGACCGGTTCTGCCCACCGCTGTTGATGGTGTGCTGGCCGCTGTTCAGTGCGGGTGCCTTGCCGCAGCCCGGCGTGGCCGCGGTGGTGCCGACGCGACCGTCGGGTGTGGTGCCGCCGAGCGCGATTCCGGCCGCGCCGAGAAAGACCACGGCACTGGCTGCGGCCAGGGCTATCACGATCCTATGCCGGGACATGGCAGGGCTCCTTGTGCTGGTGGAACATCGTTGTCCCCTTCGTTCATCACACTGGCGGCGGAGTGGTGAAGGCGGCCCCGCTGCTGGAGGCCGCCCTCACCCGTCTTTCGTGCTAGGCCTTGGCCCAGCGCTGGTTGGTGCCGCCCTGGCAGGTCGCCACGGTGACGGCGGCGCCGTTGGCGGTGCCGCCCGAGGTGAGGCAGAGTCCTGTTTGGACGCTGGTGACGGTGCCGGTGGTGGTGATGGTCCACCCCTGGTTGGCGGCGCCGTTGCAGTCCCAGATCCGGACCCTGGTGCCGGAGGTGGCGTTGTTGGGCGCGTCCAGGCACTTGCCGGTGACCTGGAGTGCTTGGCCGTTCTGGGTGAACTGCTGGTTGGCGTTGCTGTGGCAGTCCCAGGTGATCATCTGCGTGCCGTTGGCCGTGCCCGCACCGTTGACGTCGAGGCAACGGCCGGACGCCTCGCCGCGCAGCCGGAACGTCGTCGGCGCCGGCGTCGTGTCACCGGTGAAGAACTTCCACACCTCGCTCTTCACCCAGCTGCGCGCACCGCTCTCGCAGCCCGCACAGCCGTCCACCGGTCCCTGCTGGTGGCCACCGTCGAACGGAGCCCAGACCACCGGATAGCCGGTTCGGCAACCGGAGTAGGTGGTGGTGATGTGCGTGCGGCTGTTGGGGCCTGGTTCGGGGGCGTTCTGCGGCGTGCAGCCGTTGTTGCGCACCCACCGGTCGCGCTGGCCGCGGCCCGAGCCGATGTTGTCGTTGATGCCGTGGATGCCCATGTAGGCCACGGGTGCGGTGCCACCGGCGCAGCCGCTGATCTCGCCCGGTGACGCGATGGCCGCGATCGCGCGGAACACGGTCGGGCGGGAACACGCGAGCGAGATGCTCATGGCGCCGCCGTAGCTGAAGCCGAGCGAGAACCGTTGCGCGGTGTCCACGCAGAGGTCGTTCTCGATCCGGCGGAGCATGTCGTCGACGAACGTGACGTCCTCGCCGCCGGTGTTGGCCCAGCCGTTGCCGATGCCCTGCGGCGCGACGAAGATCGCCGAGTTGTTCGACAGCTGCTTCAGCCCGTAGTGGGCGTAGACGGCGCCGTCGCTGCCGCCGCCCGCCACCTGGTCCGCGGTGCCGCCCCACCAGTGGAACCCGAAGATCAGGCGGTACTGGCGGGTGTTGTCGTAGTTGTCGGGGATGCTGAGGATGAACGAGCGGTTCTTGCCGTTGCTCTGGATGGTCTGGTTGCCGTTGCGCAGTGTCGGTGCCTTGCCGCAGCCCGCGGTCCCGGCGAGGACCGAGGGCGTTTCGGCCGCGGCGACGCTGACGCCGGCGAACGCCAGCGTGACGGCCGCGACCAGCGACCACGCTCGTTGAATGGTGTTCCGTCGCATGGGTTTGTTCGCACTCCCTGTGGTGATGGTCAGGCGACTGCGCACGTCTTGCCGTTGAGGGCGAACGACGTCGGTGCAGAGGCGTTGCCGCCGTGGGTGGCCTGGAAGCCGATGCTGATCGAGGCGTTGGGCGCGATGTCCGGGTTGTAGTTGACGTTCTTCGCCGTCACCTGACCCGACGTGGGGGAGTAGGTCGCGCTCCAGCCGCTCGTGATGGTCTGCCCGCCGGGCAGGGTGAAGACCAGCGACCACCCGCTGACCGGCGCGGTGCCGGTGTTCGTGATGGTGATCTCCGACGTCAGCCCGGTGTTCCAGGCGTTGATCTTGTCGCTGACCCGGCATTCCGCGTCACCGGGCGGGTTCGTCGTCGTCGTGGTGGTGGTCGTTGTGGTCGTCGTAGTGCTGGTCGGGTCGGTGCCGCCCGTGAACTGGGTGATGAACTTCCACGCCTCACCGGACGTCCAGGTCCGCCAGCCGTCTCCGCCCGAGTCGATCGGACCCGGCGTGTGCCCGCCGTCGAACGCCGCCCACACCACGGGATAGCCCGCACGGCAACCGCTGTAGTTGGTGATGATGTGCGTGCGGCTGCCTGCACGGGGTTCGGGTGCGTTCTGCGCTGTGCAGCCGTTGTTGCGCACGAAGGTGTCGCGCAGTCCCCGGCCCTGGCTGATGTTCAGCACGTTGTCGCTGACGCCGTGGATGCCCATGTACGCGATGGGCTGCGTGCCGCCGCTGCACCCGCTGAGCTGTGCGCCGGAGTAGACCACGACCGCGCGGAACACGTTGGCTCGGGCGCAGGCGATCGCGTACGACATGCCGCCGCCGTAGCTGAAGCCGCCGGCGAAGCGTTGGGTCGTGTCGATGCACAGGCTGTTGTCGAGCAGGCGGGTGAGGTCGTCGATGAACGTGAGGTCCTGGCCGCCGGGGTTGGCCCAGCCGTTGCTGTTGCCCTGCGGCGCGACGAAGATCGTGCCGTTGTTGGCGGCGTCGGCCAGCTTGCGCAGTCCGTAGTAGGACCAGTTGTAGCCGTCGGATCCGCCGGAGTCGACGTTGTCGGCGGTGCCGCCGAGCCAGTGCAGGCCGACGAACAACCGGTACTGCCGGTTGCTGTCGTAGTTCGCAGGCACCCTCAGGATGTAGGAGCGGTTCTGCCCACCGGTGTTGATGGTGTGCGGGCCGCTGTTCAGTGCGGGTGCCTTGCCGCACCCCGCTGTTCCCGCCGCCGCGGTGACGTGGCCGGGGGTGGTGCCGCCGAGCGCGATGCCCGCCGCGCCGAGGAAGACCACGGCGCTGGCGGCGGCGAGAGCGATCGCGATTCTATGCCGGGACATGGCAGGGTCCCTCGTGCTGGTGGAACATCGTTGTCCCTTCGGTGGTCAGACTGGTTGGACTTGGAAGCGCTGGTTCTGGGCTCCGCTCTGGGTCCACTGGGAGACGCGGGCACCGTCGGCGGTCGACGCCTGCCAGACGTCCATGGCCAGGCCGCTCTGCCGGTTGAGCAGGCTGATCACGCCGCCGCCCTGGTCGACCACGCGCCACTGCTGGCTCGTCGCGCCGGTGTCGGTCTGCTGGGTGATGTCGGCGCCGGTGCTCGAGCTCGCGACCTGGAGCACGAGACCGCTGTGCCTGGCCCGGACGCGGTAGTAGCCGCCACCGGAGTCGAGGAAGTCGAACTGCTGGTTGAGCCCGGTGGTCTGGGACCACTGCTGCAGCAGGGCGCCCGCCGCGGTCGACGATCCGCTGATGTCGGCGTACTTCCCGCTGTGCTTCGCGACGAGCCGGTAGTACACGCCCGGCCGCACCACCGGTTCGGACCCGGTTCCCCGGCCGGTCGCGCGGTAGGTGTGTCCGCTTTGGACCGCGAACGTCACCACGTCGGGCTCGGGCTTCGTCGGCTGGACCGCCGTGCCGGTCGTCGTGTCCTGCAGCTCGAACGTGCCGGTGAAGATCCGGTTCCTGATGCGGACGGTGCCGTCGCGGTCGGGCGTGACGGTCAGCGTGATCGCGCCGTCGGCACCCCAGGTCGCGCCGACGGTGTGGCCGCCGCGCCCGCGCAGGCCGGTGACGCTGCCCGCGGGCCAGGACGGTGGCAGCGCCGGCAGCACGTGCAGCTCGCCGTTGTGGCTGTGCAGCAGCATTTCCGCGATGCCGGACGTCGCCCCGAAGTTGCCGTCGATCTGGAACGGCGGGTGCAGGTCGAACATGTTGGGCGCGAGACGGTCGGTCGTCACCAGCGACCGCAGCAGGTCGTGCGCCCTGGATCCCTCCTCGAGCCGGGCCCAGAAGTTGATTTTCCAGGCCAGCGACCACCCCGTGCCCGCGTCACCGCGCAGCTCGAGCGTCCTGCGCGCCGCGGCGTGCAGCTGGGGAGTGCCGCGTTTGGTGATCTGGTTGCTCGGGTGCAGGCCGTAGAGGTGCGAGACGTGCCGGTGCTCGCGTTCGGTCTCCACCCAGTCGTACAGCCACTCCATGACGTTGCCCCGCGAGCCGACCTTGATCGGGGCGAGCCGTTGCCGGGCCGCCCGCACCTGGGTGCGGAAGTCGGCGTCGACACCGAGCACCTCCGACGCGGAGGCGCAGCCGTCGAACAGGTCGCGGAGGATCTGCATGTCCATCGTCGGCCCGGCGCACACGCTGGCGTTCGCGTGGTGGTTGAGCTCCGGCGAGTTCGACGGGTTGGTGACGAGGAAACCGAGGCTCGGTTCCGTGACGAGGGTGTCGAGGAAGAACTGCGCGCACCCCTTCAGCGCCGGGTAGTACGTGCGCAGGAAGGCCACGTCGCCGGTGAACAGGTAGTGGTCCCAGATCAGCGTCGAGAGCCACGCGCCACCGGTCTGCCACATGCCGGCCGCGGCGAAGTCCACGACCGAGGAACCGCGCCAGGCGTCGGTGTTGTGGTGGGTGACCCAGCCGCGCGCGTTGTACTGCACCTGGGCCGTGCGGGCGCCGGTGACCGTGAGGTCGTTGACCATGCGGAACACCGGCTGGAAGCACTCGCCGAGGTTGGTGGTGTCCGCGGGCCAGTAGTTCATCGGCAGGTTGGCGTTGATGGTGAACTTCGAGTCCCACGACGGGCTCATCTGGTCGTTCCAGATGCCCTGCAGGTTCGCCGGTTGCGAACCCGGCCGGGACGAGGAGATCAGCAGGTATCTGCCGTACTGGAACAGCAGCACGGAGAACTGCGGGTCGTTCGTGCTCGCGTGGCGGGTGATCCGGACGTCGGTCGGCTGGTCGGCCGCCGCCGTCCGGCCCAGGTCGAGCGTGACCCTGCCGAACAACGCCTGGTAGTCGGCGACGTGACGGCCGCGCAGGGTGTCGTAGGGGACACCCTGCGCGGCATTGAGGCGACCGCGGGCGATGCCCAGGTGGTCGCCGTTGACCGTGCGGAAGTCGACGTAGCTCGTGGCGATGGAGATCAGCAGCGTCACCGCGTTGGCGTTCGCGACGCGCAGGGTTCCGCCCGAGCTCGTGGTGGTGCCGCCTTCCGTCACGGCTTTGGCCAGTGCGGCGAACCGGACCGCGCCCGCGATGCCGCGTTGCGTGCCGGACACGCCGTCGAGCTGGATGGTCGTGCCGTCCACAGTGGACGCAGACGCCCGCTGTGGAGTGCTGAACGACGCGGTGAACGAGATCGACCCCGGCGTCTCCGCAGTCAGCCGCATCACGATCACCTGGTCCGGCGCGCTCGCGAAGACCTCGCGCTTGTACCGCACGTTGTTCGCCGTGTAGGTCACGACCGCGGTCGCCGTCGTGAGGTCGAGCGACCGCTGGTATCCCGACACGGTCGCGGACGGCAACGCCAGCCGGAGGTCACCCACCGGCTGGTACGCCAGCTGCCCCGCCGGGCTGCCCAGCATCGTCTGGTCGATCAGCGACTGCGCCTGCGTCCACTGGTTCGAGAACACGAGCTGCCTGATCTGGGCGAGGGCGCCCGCACCGCGCGGGTTGCTGTAGTCGTGCGGGCCGCCCGCCCAGAGCGTGTCCTCGTTGAGCTGGAGGCGTTCGGTGTCGGTGTTGCCGAACACCATCGCGCCCAGCCTGCCGTTGCCGACCGGCAGCGCGCGCAGCCAGTCGGACCCCGCCGGGCGGTCGTACCACAGCGAGAGGTCGTTGGCCGCGCGCACGTCCGCCGCGTTCGCGCTGGGCGTCGCGGTCCAGCCCGCCTGCGTGAGCACGACGCCCGCGCCGAGCTTCATGAGCTGCCGCCGGTTCAGTTCTGACATGACAGTCCGTTCAGCGTGAACTCGCCGGCGGCCGCGGTGTCGCCGGTGTGGGTGGCCTGGAAGCCGATCGACACCGAACCGTTCGGCGGGATCTGGGCGTTGTAGTCGACGTTGCGCGCGGTCACCTGACCGGTGGCGGGGGAGTAGGTGGCGCTCCAGCCGCCCGTGATGGCCTGTCCACCGGGCAGCGTGAACTGCAGCTGCCACCCGTTCACCGCGGTGCTCGACGTGTTGGTGATGGTGATCGTCTCGGTCAGGCCGGTGTTCCAGGGGTTGACCGAAGCGGTGACCTTGCATCCGTCAGACGGCACCGGCGTGGTTGTGGTGGTGGTCGTCGTCGTGGTGGTGGTCGTGGTTGTTGTCGTTGTCGTTGTGGTGGGCGGGTTGCTGTCCAGGCCGAGGAACGCGATCGAGTAGGCGAGCATGCCCGCCATCGGCAGGTCGTGGCCGACGCCCTGGATGCTGACGCCCTCGACGCCGGTGCCGTACCGGGTGCGCGTCCAGTTCTGCTTCGGCTGGTCGGTGGACGAGGGCGTCCTGCTCACCCCGTGCAGGTTGGTCCACTGGTCGAGTTCCTCACCGAAGTTCGGGTACGCCAGCGTGGTGTCGTTCGTGCCGTGCCACAGCTGCATCCGCGGGTACCGGCCGGTGTAGCCGGGGTACATCGCTCTGGCCTGGTCACCCCACTGCTGCGGGGTCTTCAGCAGGTTCCCGCCCGAGCACTGGCTGTTCCACAACGACCCGTTCGTCGTCGCGAAGCAGCCCGCCGGGACACCGGAGAACGCCGCACCCGCGCTGAACACGTCCGGGTACTCGGCGGCCAGGACGTTGGTCATCATCGCGCCGGACGAGAAACCCGAGACGACGATGCGTGCCGGGTCGACGTTGTAGCGCTGACGCGCGTACGACACCATCGACATGATCCCGGTGGAGTCGCTGCCTCCGTTGCGGCGCAACGCGTTCGCGGTGGACACGTCGAAGCAGCGGCCGTCCCGCGTCGCCTCCGGGTACACGATCACGTATCCGTACCGGTCCGCCGCCGTCACGTAGTCGCGTCCGTTGCCGTTGTGGACGGCGCTCGCGGAACCCGTGCAGTAGTGCACCATCACCAGCAGCGCGGGCCGCGGCGCGACCCTGTCTGGCACGTAGACGTACATGTTCAGGTTGGTCGGGTTGGTGCCGAAGTTCGTGACCCGCGCCAGCGACGCGGCCACCGCGGGTTGCGGCACCAGCGAGAGCGCCACCGCGGCGATCAGCAGCAGCGCGGCCGCGACGAGGGCGGCGATGCGAAGACCGTCCTGATGAGCCCTGGCGTTCATCGCGCACCGCCGAACTGCCACCAGTTCAGGTTGAACAGGTAACCGCTGCCACCGCTGAACCTCAGGTAGAGGTCCTGGGTTCCGGTCAGCCCGCTCACCCCGCACGACACGGTCGTCCAGTTCTGCCAGCCGCCGGTGTTGGGCACCGTGCAGCGGCCGGCGAGAGTGCCGTTGGGGCCGCCGGTGCGGACCTCGACGGAGCTTCCCGCGACGGTGGACGCCACCCGTGCGGAGAAGGTCGTTGCCCCGCCGCCGAAAGCAACGTTCTTCACCTTGATGTAGTCACCGTTGTTGATGAAGCCGACGTTCATGCCGCCCTCGCTGGCGGCCTCGGTCTCGATGCCGCTGCCCCAGGCGATGGTCTCGGCTTCCTGCCGGACGTAGGGGTTGAGCGTGTCGGCCGCCGGCGGTCCCGTCGTGGTCATGTTGATCGTGGGGATGGTGCCGTCGGCGTTGTAGCTGAACTTCTCCACCGCGACGGAGCGGGTGAAGCCGCCACCGCCCGGCAACGCGCCGTTGTGGTAGAAGAAGTACGAGCTGCCCTTGAAGTCGACGATGCCGGGGTGGTTCGTGAAGCTGCTGCCCTGCGTGGGCATCACGGTGCCGCGGTAGGTCCACGGTCCGGTGGGGCCGGGCGAGGTGGAGTAGGCGATGAACTCCGAGCAGCACTTCGCCGCGAAGACGTTGTAGTACAGGCCGTTGCGCTTGTACACCCAGGGACCCTCCTCGTAGAGGGTCGGGCGGTTCGCGTCACCGGTGCGCGTGCCGAACCCGGCCGTGGTGAGCGGGATCCGGGTGATGCCGCCCGAGTACGAGATCATGTCGGTGTTGAGGCGGACGTACGAGAGGTTGGGGTTGCCCCAGTACAGGTACGCCTGACCGTTGTCGTCGATCATGACCGTCGGGTCGATCTCGCCGTTCTCCACCAGGGGCCGGCCGAGGGCGTCGCGGAACGGGCCCGTGGGGCTGTCGGAGACGCCGACACCGATGGCCGGACGCCCCGTGGCCTTCGTGACGACCGGGACGTACCAGTAGAACTTGCCGTTGCGCTCGACGGCCTGCCCCGCCCACGCGTCCTGCTTCGCCCAGCTGAACGTGTTCAGGCTCATGGGGGAGCCGTGGTCGGTCCAGTTGACCATGTCGGCCGACGACCAGACCCGCCAGTCCTTCATGGTGAACCAGGTGGAGCCGTCCTCGTCGTGCCCGGTGTAGAGGTAGACCCGTCCGTTGTGGACCAACGGCGCCGGGTCGGCGGTGTAGACGTGTTGCACGATCGGGTTGTCGGCGTGCGCCGGGGCGGCCAGCGTGAGCACCACGCCCACCGCGAGTGCGAGTCTCGTCAAGAGTTTTCGTTTCTCGGCCATCATCGTCTCCAGGTGGGAGCAGGGCTGCTCCGCGGCGCCCGTCCTTCCCGCGGAGCAGCCCTGCGGTCTGTGGTGCGGTGGAGTCAGTTCGCGGTGCAGGAGGGGTTCAGGTTCGCCCCGCTACCCGTGCCCTGGAAGCCGAACTCGGTGGACTGACCGGCGGGCACGGAGCCGTTGTAGTCCACGTTGGACCAGGTGATCGCTCCGCTGTTGCCGCTGCGGTTCGCGCTCCACGAGTTGGTGACCGTGCCGGACGACAGGGTCGTCGCGACCTGCCAGCCGCGCAGGGCGGAGGAGCCGGCCGTGACCTTGACCGTGGCGACGAACCCCTCGCCCCACTGGTTCAGCGACACCGACGCGGTGCAGCCGCCGGGGCCAGGACCGTTGGTGGTGGTCGTGGTGGTGGTCGTCGTCGTGGTGGTGGTCGTGGTCGTCGTGGTGGTCGTCGGGCCGGGGCCGCCCGCGTTCAGCGCGTTCAGCACGGACGTGTAGGCGGCCTTCTTGTTGCCGCCGCCGTCGAACAGCAACGGGGTGCCGGAAGAGCGCCACGAGTCGGTGTCGCGGATGCCCCACGTCGTGATGCCGGCGCACCGCGTCACGGCGAGACAGGCCCGCGTCACGCGGTCGTAGTTCGACGCCTGGGCGCTGCCGGAGCCCTCGATGTCCAGCTCGGTGATCTGCACGTCGACGCCGAGGTTGGCGAAGTTCTGCAGGGTCGTCTGGTAGTTCGAGGGAACCGGGCTCTGCGGGTTGAAGTGGGACTGGAAGCCGACGCAGTCGATGGGGACGCCGCGGGACTTGAAGTCCTGGACCATCCGGTAGACGCCCTGGGTCTTGGCGTGCGACCAGTCGTCGGTGTTGTAGTCGTTGTAGCAGAGCTTCGCGTCGGGGTCGGCCGCACGGGCCGCGCGGAACGCGGCCTCGATCCAGTCGTTGCCGGTGCGCTGGAGGTTGGAGTCGCGACGCCCGCCGCTGCTGCCGTCCGCGAAGGCCTCGTTCACCACGTCCCAGGCGTAGATCTTGCCGCGGTAGTAGGTCGCGACCTTGGTGATGTGGTTGAGCATCGCGTTGCGCAGCGCGGTGCCGGACATGCTCTGCATCCAGCCGGGCTGCTGCGAGTGCCAGGCGAGGGTGTGCCCGCGCACCCGCTTGCCCTGGTTGCGCGCCTGGTTCACGATCCGGTCCGCGTTGCCGTAGCTGAACTGGTTCTGGTTCGGCTCGGTCGCGTCGATCTTCATCTCGTTCTCGGCCGTGACCATGTTGAACTCGCGGTTCAGGATCCCGACGTACGTCGAGTCGCCCAGCTTGTTCGCGGACACCGCGGTGCCGAAATAGCGGCCGCTCTGCTCCGCGGCAGCGCCGAGAGTGGTTGCCGCGTTCGCGTTGGTGGTCAGGATCAACGATGCGGCGATGGTCGCCGCCGCCACTGTCGAAGCAATCGGGACAAGTGACACTGACCTCGATGTCAGTTTCATCTTCCACACTTTCGAAACACGCCCGGGAATGCCGGGAGGGATGGCTGGGATGATCGGATTCACACGTGGACTCCGGTGCGGCGGTGCCGCTTCTCGGTGTGTGCGTTGAAGGTGCCGCCTTGCTGTCACCCGAGGTGTGGTGCCCTGCGGGTGTAGCCACCGGAATCTCGCGTGCGCCCGGGAATGTTCACTGCCGTCTCCTTCACCCACGTGCGCCGTCTCGAAGTGTGACAGCTCTGTGTTCACGCTCACAAGGACTCGGCGGCGCTTTTGCGGAAAGATTGAGCTGAACGGAGTACAAATCTTCCGGGAGCGCTCCCAGGAGCCCAGGAACACCCGATCGAATCGCATTCGTCGAATCGTCGAATCGACACCTGCTAAAGTTCTAGCTAACAGCTTTAGCATTGACCGTGCCGGGGGCCGTGGTTACATTTGCCCGAGCCTGAATTCGCTTTCCCCAGGTCGCGGAGCTGCTGCGGCCCGTGTGTGAGAGCGCTCTCATGAGTGTTAGTTCCGCATCAGCAACGACGCTGCGAGGACCTGAATGAGTGCAACTGATCTGTCGCCGCCTTCTCCCCGCCCCCACGGCACCGCGTCACGGTGGAAGCGGGCGACCGGCGCATGCGCGGGCGCCGGTGTTCTTGTGGCCGGTGTCGTCGTCCTGGCCGTGGGAGGCGGCACGACCGTCCACGCCGCGGAGTCGGCGTTCTACGTCGACCCGTCGAGCTCCAGCGCGAAGTGGGTGGCCGCCAACCCCGGTGACTCGCGGGCGGCGGTCATCCGCGACCGGATCGCCTCGGTGCCGCAGGCGCGGTGGTACACGACCACCAACACCTCGTCGGTCCGCTCGGAGGTCAGCTCGTTCGTCGGCGCGGCGGCGTCGGCGGGCAAGATCCCGATCCTGGTGGTCTACAACATCCCCAACCGCGACTGCGGCGGTGCGAGCGGTGGAGGGGCGCCGTCCCACCAGGCGTACCGGGCCTGGGTGGACGAGGTGGCGGCGGGCCTGGCCGGTCGTCCGGCGACGATCGTGCTCGAGCCCGACGTGCTGCCGTTGATGACGAACTGCCAGAGCGCGGACCAGCAGAACCAGACGAAGGCGTCCATCGCCTACGCGGGCAAGAAGCTCAAGTCCGGTTCCGGGCAGGCGAAGGTGTACTTCGACATCGGGCACTCCGCCTGGCTCGCTCCGGCGGAGGCCGCGAACCGGTTGCGCGGCGCGGACATCTCCAACAGCGCCGACGGCATCTCGACGAACGTGTCGAACTACCAGCGCACGGCCAACGAGGTGAACTTCGCCAAGTCCGTGCTGAACGCGGTGGGCGACGGACGCCTCCAGGCGGTCGTCGACACGAGCCGCAACGGCAACGGCCCGCAGGGCAGCGAGTGGTGCGACCCGCCGGGACGCGCGATCGGCACGCCCAGCACGACGAACACCGGTGACTCGAAGATCGCCGCCTTCCTGTGGGTGAAGCTGCCCGGCGAGTCGGACGGCTGCATCGGACCGGCCGGCCAGTTCGTGCCGCAACGCGCCTACGAGCTGGCGATGGCGGCGGGCCCGACCACCACCACGACGACGACCACGACCACGACGACCACGACGAACAACAACCCCGGCGGCGGCTGCCGGGTGACCCAGCGCGTGCTCAGCCAGTGGCAGGGCGGCTACAACGCGGAGATCGTGATCGAGAACCGCGGCGCGGCGATCAACGGCTGGACCCTCACGTTCTCGGCTCCCGGCGCCACCGTCACGAACGGCTGGAGCGGGACGTGGAACGACACCGGTGACGTCGTCAGGGTCACCAACGTCGACTACAACGGCTCGATCCCGTCCGGCGGCCAGACCACGATCGGCTACAACGCGAACTACAACGGCTCAACGCCACCGTTCGCGTCACCGACCCTGAACAACACCGCCTGCTCCTGACCCCTGGTTTGCTCGATGAACGGCGCTTTTGTTCACGTGTGGACAAAAGCGCCGTTCATCGTTGGTGTCAGGCCCGCAGGGTCCACTTCTGGTTGGTGCCGCCGTGGCACGTCCACAGCTGGATCAGCGTGCCGTTCGCGGTTCCGTTCCCGCTGGCGTCGAGGCACAACCCGGACTGCCCGCCGGTGATGCTGCCGTCGGCGTTGACGTTCCACTGCTGGTTCAGGCCGCCGTGGCAGTCCCACAGGATCGCCGCGGTGCCGTTGGACGTTCCGTTGCCGCTGGCGTCGAGGCACTTGCCCCCGATGGTGAGCTGCTTGGCGGACGTGTGGTTCCAGCGCTGGCTCGTACCGCCGTTGCAGTCCCAGAGCCGTGCCTGGGTGTTGTTGTTGGTGTTGGCGACGTCCAGGCAACGGCTTGACTGAGTGCCGACGACCGTGACGTTCTCCCGGCCGCCGCCACCGGTGCCACCGGGTCCGGCGTTCGCCATCACGGCCTGGGCGCCGGCCGGCCAGTTGTTGTTGGAGACCACGGTGTTGTTGTTGACGACGTTGCCGCGGTCGCCGTTGTTCACGTTGCTGCTGCCGTTGGTCGACCAGTTGCCGGTGACGGTCCAGTTGCCCATGTTCTCGCCGCCGCCGTAGTTGGCGGTGGCCCACGTGCCGGTGGCGGAGAAGACGTTGCCGGTGGCGCGGTAGTACTTGGAGCCCTCGTCGAAGTAGAGGCCGAACCATCCGTTGGTGCGCAAGCAGTAGTTGCCGCTGATCTCCGCGTTCGGGTTCCATCCGAGCGTGTAGATGCAACCGCCGTCGGTCATCTGCTGCATGACGTCGTGGACGTAGTTGTTGAGCAGCTTGTTGTTGGACGCGGTGGTGGGCGTCGAGTAACGAGGCTGGTAGTTGTACAGCCCTCGGTTGGCGTAGTGGTTGCTGCCGCCCGCGTCGTTGGCGCCCCAGCCGTAGCCGAGGGACAGGCCGGAGTACGGCATGTTGTAGATCTCGTTGTGGGCCACGGTCGCGGTGCTGACGTAGGTGTTGAGCACCGAGACGTTGCCGCGGTACTCGATGCCGAGGTCGTGGATGCGGTTGTAGCTGACCGTGATGTCCCGGTTGACCATCCGCTGGTCGCTCGGGTGGTGTGCGTCGGCGCGCACGCCACCGACGATGACGCCGCCCGCCGAGTTCTGGTCGATCTCCGACCTGGTGATCGTGATACCGGACGCGCCGAGCCCGACACCGCTGGCGTGCGCGTTGGCGTCGTTGCCGATGCCGATCGCGGTCTGCCCGAGGTTGGTGAAACGGGAACCGGTGAAGGTGATGCCGCTGGCCGCGGAGATCTGGATGGCGGCGGGCATCTGGGACCAGTGCGGCCGGACCGCCTCGAACGCCGGGCAACCGCTCTTGCACGAGTTCAGCCGGTCGGCGGGCCAGTTCCAGTTGCCGGAGATGTAGGCACCGGTCTGCTGGTCGGCGAAGCCCTGGTTGCTGCTGGGGCCGAGCCACGACGTGCCGGTGAAGGTGATGCCGCTGAACGAGATGTCCCGCGCGGGCGCGTCGTAGGTGCCGCCGACGTTGACCAGCGACTGCAGCACCGGCAGCTCGACGCTGACGTTGCTCATGTTCTGCCCGGCGCGCGGGATGTAGTAGACCGCGCCCTGGCCGGGGTTGATGTACCACTCGCCCTGCGCGTCGAGGAACTCGTAGGCGTTCGCCAGGTAGAGCGGCCCGGCCCGGAACGGGTTGTTGAGAGCGTCGTAGCCGAACGTGTTGTTGTTCCACGCGGGCTGCTGCATCGTGAGGAAGTTGCCGCTGATGCTCTGCACCGGCGAGTAGCGGTCGGTGAACGAGTTGACGCTCTCGACCTCGACGCGGTTCTGGTTCGCCAGGTTGTTGAGGTAGTTCAGCGCGCTGTTCGAGAAGCGCATGCCGGTGTCGGTGAACGTGAAGTCGGAGCGGTTGACCTGCGTCCGCGCACGGGTGGCGATCGCCCCGTTCACGTACAGCTGGCGGCTGTCGACGCCGGTGCCGATGTTCGCCCGCCAGATGTTCTTCCCGGCGTCGGCGACCGACCACCCGGTGACCGCTCTGGCACCGCTGATGACCGGGCGCGCCGACGCGGCGGCCTGCCACAGCACGCGGTAGCCGTTGGTGCCGGAGTCCGCGGCCGTCAGCCGCAGCGGCTGGCTCAGCCGGTACACCCCGTCGGCGAGCTCCACGACGATGTCACCGGACATCGAACCGGTGAGCGACCGCACCGCCGCCTGCGCCGCCGGAAGCGAACACGGATCCGCGGTGGTGCACGTGGTTCCGGTGCCGGTGGGGGAGGCGTACAGCGTCGTGGTGGCCGCGGAGGCGGGAGGGGCGGTGGCGAGCGCGGCGATCACCACCGCTGTGGCGGCGACGGCGATCCGCCCGCGCACAGCGGAGAACGAGGACGTGGACAAGGGACCTCCTGGTGTGGCTGGATCACCCTCCCGTGGCGGCGGACTCGGGCAGCTCGGTATCCTTTGTGGACTGTCGGGGAGTTGTTGTGGCGTCAGAACTTCGCCACTGCGGCACCACGCGGCAGCGCGGCCGGGCACCCCGCGCCGTTCTGCCGTTCAGGTCAATCGGAACGTAACTCGTATGACGTGTGACGTCAATGGTGTTACGTATAATGTCGAGTCCGGTACAACAGGGCTGTGCAGCGCAACGGAGGCGACATGGCAGCGACGCGGTCAGAGCCCGCCGGCCCCGGCTGGACCAGGAGACCGGCGAACCTCGCGGCGGCGGTCACCGCGGAGCTCGTCGAGCGGGTCGTGCGCGGCACCTACCCGCCTGGCGCCACCCTGCCGCCCGAGCCGGTGCTCTGCGAGACGTTCTCGGTGAGCAGGACCGTGATCCGCGAGGCGGTGAAGGTGCTGCAGGAGAAAGGCCTGGTCCGGGTCCGCCAGGGCGCGGGCACGACGGTCACCCCGCGAACGCAGTGGAACATGCTCGACGAGCTCGTGCTCGGCGCCACGATCGCGCAGGACGAGACCCTCGCGATCCTCGACGACGTCGTCGTGACGAGGCGGTTGCTGGAGTCGGACATGGCCCAGGTGGCCGCGCGCACGGCCGATCAGGAGGCCCTGGACCGGCTGGCCGCGCTGGTGGACCGGATGGACGAGCTCGTCGACGACACCCGCAGCTACGAGGAGCACGACCGCCTGTTCCACGACGTGATCATGCAGGCGTCGGGCAACCGCATCGCCCGCGGCGTGATCAAGTCGCTGGAGAGCCAGGTGATCAACGCGGCCGGCTACCAGGGCCGCAGCGACCGCGACCTGTGCACGGCGTCCAACAAGGGGCACCGGCGCATCTGCGAACGCATCGCGGCCAGAGACCCGGACGGTGCGGCTGAAGCCATGTTCACCCACATCACCGAGGCGTGGCTGGTGCGCCGCGGTGAGGCGGGCGATCCGGGCCGCCTGGAACGGTAGCCCGCACGCCGGACGCCTCCCTTCCGCCGGGACCGTTCGGCAGCACGTGTGACCGCAGGTGTTTCGTGGAACCTCCGGCCAGGAGACCTGGGCCGGGGCCCGTACGGCAGCGGGAGGCGGATCTGTGATGGGACGAACGCGCGTGACACTGGCCGACGTCGCGGCGGCGAGCGGCGTCTCCGTCACGACGGCGTCGCTCGTCATGACAGGGCGTGCGCGGGAGCTGCGCATCTCCGAGGCGGCCGAGCGGAGGGTGCTCTCCACGGCGCAGGAGCTGGGCTACCGGCGCGGGACCGTGACGCAGAGCCCTGCGGAGGGGCTGTCGCGGACGATCGGGTTCGTGTCCGACACCGTCGCCTCGTCGGGCCTCGCGGGCGACATGGTCAAGGGCGCTGTCGACGCCGCCTACGCGCGCGGGTTCATGCTGTTCGTGGGGGAGTCCGGCGGCGACCCGGTGGTCGAGCGGGACCTCGTCGAGGCGATGCGGGACAGGCGGGCCGACGGCATCGTCTTCGCCGCCATGTACACGCGTGCGGTCGCGGTGCCGGACTGCCTGCACCACGGGCCCGCCGTGCTGCTCAACGCCGCGGCCGCGACGAGACGCGACACCCCGTCCGTCGTGTCCGACGAGGTGCGGGGCGGCAGGTCGGCGGCGCACGTCCTCGTCGACGCGGGGCACGACAGCGGTGTGCACCTGATCGGCGCGGGGCCAGGGCCGTACGACGTGCCGCCGAACAGCATCGCGGCCGTGGAGCGCCTGCTCGGCCTGCACGAGGTGTTCGGGTCGGCGGGCGTCGAGGTGGTCAGTGCGCACCGGTGTCCGAAGTGGACTCCGGAGTGCGGGTACGACGCCACCAGGGAGCTCCTGCGCCACCACCTGCCCAAGGCGCTGGTCTGCTTCAACGACCGCCTGGCGTTCGGGGCGTACCAGGCGCTGGGTGAGGCCGGGCTGTCGGTGCCCGGTGACGTGTCGGTGATCGGGTTCGACGACCACCCGATCGCCTCGTGGATGCGCCCGCGGCTCACCACCGTCGCCCTGCCGCACTACGAGCTCGGCGCGCGTGCGGTCGCGGTGCTGGTGGAGATGGTGGAACGGCGTGAACGCCGTGCTCGGGCACCGATGATCCACCGTGTGCCGATGCCGGTGCGAGAGGGTGCGTCGGTGGCTCCGCCGCACTGATGTTTGCGTTAACAGATCTTGTTGGCATCGAACGGAATTCGACAGTGTCGAACGCTGTTTGCTAAACGTTAACGCTCACAAGTTTAGCTTTGACCGAGTGTGACGGCCTCGTTACATTGCTGACAGACCACGTGTCCGGTTCCTCCCGGGAAGGCTCTGTCATGCCGAACCCGCTCAAGGCTCTGTGCGCCGCGCTGATCACCACCCTGCTGGCGGTCTCACCCGCTGTCGCCGATCAGTCCACTGTGGAGGCGGCCGACCCGGTGCGCGTGATGCCGCTGGGCGACTCGATCACCCAGGGCGGCTCGATCGGCGGCTACCGGCTCGATCTCGGCACGAAGCTGCGGGCCGCCGGGCGCAACGTCGACTTCGTCGGCTCGCTGGCGGACGGTCCCGGCTCGATGCCCGACCGCAACCACGAGGGCCACCCCGGCTGGACCATCGCGCAGATCGACGCGAACGTCGTCAACTGGCTGCGCACCTACACCCCGCGCACGATCCTGCTGCACATCGGCACCAACGACATGTACGGCAGCGACCCGGCCGGCGCACCGCGACGGTTGTCCGCGCTGGTGGACAAGATCACGAACCAGGCGCCGTCCGCCGAGGTGTTCGTCGCGACGATCATCCCGATCCGGTTCGCCGACGGCACCGTGCGCAACTTCAACGCCGCCATCGTGCCGTTGCTGCGGGCGAAAGCGGCGGCGGGCAAGCGGGTGCACGTGGTCGACATGTACCCGGCGGTGCCGATCTCCGATCTCCCCGACGGCATCCACCCCAACGCCGCGGGCTACAGCAAGATGGCCACGGTCTGGTACAACGCCCTCGCCTCGGTGCCCGGCAGCATCGGCGACCCGCAGCAGCCCGGTGGCACGTGCACGGCGACGTCGAAGATCGTCAGCACCTGGAGCGGAGGCTTCCAGGCCGAGGTCACCGTCGCCAACCCCACCGCGGCCGCGATCAACGGCTGGACGGTCCGGTTCACCCTGCCGGGCGGCCACGCGATCGGCCAGATCTGGGGCGGCACCGCCAGCGGGTCGGTCACGGTCACGAACGCCGCCTACAACGGCACGGTCGACCCCGGCGCCACCGCTACGTTCGGCTTCCTCGCCTCCGGTTCCGGTGCGCCGGCCGTCGGTGCCGCCACCTGCGCCAGTCCGTGACCCCTGCCTCCCTCCGACGACGAAGGGTGATCATGTTCCTCGCACGACTGTTCCGCTCCCGCCGTGTCCGGCTCACGGCCTTGGCGGCCGTGCCGATCGTCGCGATGTCCGCGCTCGCCGCCGTGACGGTGCCTCCCGCCGCGGCCGCACCGGGGTGCTCGGTGACCTACTCCGCACCGTCGCAATGGGACGGTGGGTTCACCGCCGGCGTCGTCGTCACCAACCTCGGTGACGCCGTCAACGGCTGGACGCTGACCTGGAGCTTCGGTGCCGGCCAGCAGGTGAAGCAGGCCTGGAACGCCGAGGTGACCCAGTCGGGCAGCGAGGTCACCGCCCGCAACGTCTCGTACAACCCGGCGATCCCGACGGGCGGCCGGGTCGAGTTCGGGTTCAACGGTTCCTCCACCGGCACGACCAACCCGAACCCCACTGCGTTCACCCTCAACGGCACGCTGTGCACCGGAGACGTCGGCCCGACCACCACGACCACGACCACGACCACCACGACGACGACAACGGACAACCCGCCGGTGGGCAACCTGCCGTCGAGCTTCCGCTGGTCGTCGAGCGGTGCGTTGATCAGTCCGAAGCCGGACAGCGCGCACCCGACCGTGTACTCGGTCAAGGACCCGAGCGTGGTGTACTACAACGGCAAGTACCACGTGTTCGCCTCGGTGTACACCAACGGCTACAACCTGATGTACACGAGCTTCAGCGACTGGTCGCAGGCCGCCTCGGCGCCGCACTACTACCTCGATCGCACACCGGTCGGCAGTGGCTACAAGGCCGCACCGCACGTGTTCTACTTCGCGCCACAACGTCTCTGGTACCTCGTCTACCAGACGGGCTCGAACGCGTCGTACTCCACGACCACGGACATCTCGAACCCGTCGTCGTGGTCGGCACCGAAGAACTTCTACGCCAACGGCATGCCGCAGATCATCCGCGACAACATCGGCAACGGCTACTGGGTCGACTTCTGGCTGGTGTGCGACACCGCCAAGTGCTACCTGTTCTCGTCCGACGACAACGGTCACCTCTACCGCTCCGAGACGACGATGGCCCAGTTCCCCAACGGGTTCACCAACACCGTCATCGCGTTGCAGGACTCGAACAAGAACAGGTTGTTCGAGGCCTCCAACGTCTACAAGGTGGCGGGCAAGAACCAGTGGCTGCTGGTGCACGAGGCCATCGGGTCCGACGGCAGGCGCTGGTTCCGCACCTGGACCGCGCCCGCGATCACCGGCCCGTGGACCGCACTGGCCGCAGAGGAGTCCAACCCGTTCGCCAGGAGCAACAACGTCACGTTCCCGAGTGGACAGTGGACGCGCGACATCAGCCACGGCGAGATGATCCGCGCCGGCGTGGACCAGACGATGGAGATCAACCCCTGCCAGCTCAAGTTCCTCTACCAGGGCATGGATCCGGGCGCGGGTGGTGAGTACAACCACTGGCCCTGGCGTCTGGGCCTGCTGACGCAGACCAACTCGACCTGCTGACACCCCAGGACCGACGCCGCCGGAAACCCGCACCGGCGGCGTCTCCCTGCTTCGAGAAAGGGGCGATGATGCCCAGGAGACTGCCGCACCTCGTTGCCGCGGCGCTGACAGCACTCGCGACGATCACCGCACCCGCCGCGTCCGCGGGCACCGGACTGGTCGCCGACGCCGCGTCCGCCGCGGGTACGGGGGTCGACGCCGCGTCCGCGGCCCGCGCCGCCCGTTCCGCGGCCGCCACCGACGCCGGGCACGTCACCCCGGCCGCACCCGGCAGCCCCGCGCTGACCCCGCCTCTCGGCTGGAACAGCTGGAACAGCTTCGGCTGCGGCATCACCGAGGCCCAGGTCCGCCAGGCCGCCGACACGATGGTCTCGTCCGGCATGCGCGACGCCGGCTACCAGTACGTGGTCGTCGACGACTGCTGGTTCGACCCGCAGCGCGACGGCCAGGGCAACCTCCGCGCGCACCCCACGAAGTTCTCCAGCGGCATGAAGGCGCTCGGCGACTACATCCACGCGCGTGGCCTCAAGTTCGGCATCTACCAGGCGCCGAACGAGAAGACGTGCGCCCAGGGCACCGGCGCGTTCCCCGGCGCGACCGGCAGCAAGGGGCACGAGGTCCAGGACGCCCGCACGTTCGCGTCGTGGGGCGTCGACTACCTCAAGTACGACTGGTGCTCGGGTGCCGGCACCCGCGACGAGCAGATCGCCCGGTTCACGATCATGCGGGACGCGTTGCGCGGCACCGGACGTCCGATCGTCTACAGCATCAACTCCAACAGCTTCCACAGCCCGACCGGCGACAAGTACAACTGGGGCGAGGTCGCCGACCTGTGGCGCACCACCGAGGACCTGCTCGACATCTGGCAGAACAACAACGTCAACAGCTACCCGATGGGCGTGGGCAACGTCCTCGACATCACCGCCCCGCTCGCCGTCCAGGCAGGCCCCGGCCACTGGAACGACCCGGACATGCTGGTCGTCGGACGGCCAGGACTCTCCCTCACCGAGTCCCGCTCGCACTTCACGCTGTGGTCGCTGATGGCCGCGCCCCTGATGGCGGGCAACGACATCCGCACCATGTCGGCCGACGTGAGCGCGATCCTGCGCAACTCGCGGCTGATCGCGGTGAACCAGGACGCTCTGGGCGCCGGTGGCCGGCGAGTGCGTGACGACGGCGCCACCGAGGTGTTCGTCAAGCCGCTGTCGGACGGCACGGTCGCCGTCGGCCTGTTCAACCGGGGGAGCGGCACGACGACGATCAGCACCACGGCCGCCCAGATCGGCGTGTCCGGCACGAACCTGACGCTGACCGACCTGTGGACCGGCGGCACGTCGGCGAGCTCGGGTGCGATCTCCGCTTCGGTCCCCGCGCACGGTGTCGTCGCCTTCAAGGTCACCGGCGGCAGCCCGATCCAGGCCACCACCTCGCGGCTGCGCGGAGCGGCTTCGAACCGCTGCCTCGACGTCGAGAACTCCTCCACCGCCGCCGGGGCGAACACCGTGATCCAGGACTGCCTCACCCCCGCGAGCCAGCAGTGGACCAGCTGGCCGAACGGTGAGGTCCGCGTGTTCGGCGACAAGTGCCTCGACGCCTACAACCAGGGCACCGCCAACGGCACGCGCGTGATCATCTGGTCGTGCAACGGCCAGGCGAACCAGCGCTGGACGCTGGGATCCGACGGATCACTGCGCAACGCCAACGCGGGCCTGTGCCTGGACGTAGAACGGTCGGGCACGACGAACGGATCTCGGCTCGTGCTGTGGACCTGCAACGGTCAGACCAACCAGAGGTGGTCACGATCATGAGGCGCGCACCCGTCGCGGCGACGCTCGCCGCACTCACCCTCGTAGCAGGAGGACTGGCCGCGAGCACGGCCGCGCAGGCCGCTCCCGGCTGCTCGGTCACCTACACCAAGACCTCCGAGTGGCAGGGCGGCTTCGGCGCGTCCGTGTCCATCACGAACACCGGTGACGCGATCAACGGCTGGACGCTCGAGTGGACCTACGCCTCTGGCCAGCAGGTCGGACAGCACTGGAACGCCGAGATCACGCAGAGCGGCGGCGAGGTGAAAGCGCGCAACGTCTCCCACAACGCGGCGATCCCGGCCGGCGGCAAGGCCGAGTTCGGCTTCAACGGCACGTTCACCTCGGCCAACCCCGACCCGACGTCGTTCCGGCTCAACGGTGTCACCTGCAACGACACCGGAACTCCCACGACGACGACCACCACCACTACCACCACGACCACGCCGCCACAGGCCACCACGTTCAAGAACCCGGTGATGTGGCAGGACTTCGCGGACGGCGACATCATCCGCGTGGGCGACACGTACTACTACTCGGCCTCGACCATGCACTACTCGCCGGGCGCGCCGGTCCTGCGTTCCTACGACCTGGTGAACTGGGAGTACGCCGGACACTCGGTGCCGCGACTGGACTTCGGCGCCAAGTACGACCTCAACGGCGGCAGGGGCTACGTGCGCGGCATCTGGGCGTCGTTCCTCAACCACCGCAAGAGCAACAACACGTTCTACTGGGGTGGGTGCATCGACTTCGCCCAGACCCACATCTACACGGCCGCCGCGGTCGACGGGCAGTGGTCGAAGCTGTCCACCATCAACAAGTGCTACTACGACGCCGGGATGCTGGTCGACGACAACGACACGATGTACGTCGCGTACGGCAACACCCAGATCAGCGTCGCGCAGCTCTCGGCGGACGGGAAGTCCGAGGTGCGGTCGCAGCAGGTGTTCCAGACGCCCTCCAACATCGGAACCCTGGAAGGCGCCAGGTTCTACAAGCGCAACGGCAGCTACTACATCTGGCTGACCAGGCCCGCGAACGGCCAGTACGTGCTCAAGGCGTCGAGCCCGTTCGGCCCGTACACCGTCCAGCAGGTGCTGCTGAACATGCCGTCTCCGGTGCAGGGCGCGGGAGTGCCGCACCAGGGCGGCCTGGTGCAGACGCAGAACGGCGACTGGTACTACATGGCGTTCATCGACGCCTACCCGGGCGGCCGCATGCCGGTGCTCGCGCCGATCACCTGGACCGCCGACGGCTGGCCGCGCATCACCACCGTCAACGGAGGCTGGGGCGCGACCTACCCGATGCCGAACCTGCCGGCCCCGCCACGCCAGGTCAAACCCATGACAGGGGTGGACACGTTCCAGGGCACGCAACTGGGGCCGCAGTGGGAGTGGAACCACAACCCGGACACCACGAAGTACAGCGTCAACAACGGCCTGCGGTTGTCCACCGCCACCGTGACCAATGACCTGTACAACGCCCGCAACACGTTGACCCACCGGATCCAGGGACCGTCGTCCACCGGCACCGTCACGCTCGACCTCACGTCGATGCGCGACGGCGACCGCACCGGACTCGCGATGCTGCGCGACTCGTCGGCGTGGATCGGGATCAAGCGGGACAACGGCCGCAACCGGGTCGTCATGGTCAACGGGCTGACCATGGACGGCAACTGGAACACCACCGGCACCGGCACGGAGATCGCGAGCGCGAACTTCACCGGCACCCGGATCTGGTTGCGCGCCAACGCGGACATCCGGCCGGGGAGTGGCAGGCAGGCCCGGTTCTCCTACAGCACGGACGGGGTGACGTTCACGCCGCTCGGGACGGCCTTCACGTTGAAGAGCGAGTGGCAGTTCTTCATGGGGTACCGGTTCGGCATCTTCAACCACGCCACGCAGGCGCTGGGCGGAGCGGTGAACGTGCAGCGGTTCGAGCTGTCGACCCCGTGAGATGCGGCGGATCCCGCACCGGATCGCCGGTGCGGGATCCGCACGTGAGGCGCCGCGGATCCCGCACCAGCGGCCGGTGCGGGATCCACGACAAGCGCGCGGTCAGCTGTAGAACATCCGGCAGTTCTGCCGCCGGATCTTCTGCGGCGCCACGCTCTCCAGGGTCGGCACCACCGGCGCGATTGTGCCGTCGCGGTTGAACCTCATCCGGTCGATCGTGGTCTCGCGGTGCGTCCCGTCCCCGCCGGGGATGGCGAAGCGGTGGTACACCAGGTACCAGTCGTCGGTGCCGGGCACGCGCAGCATCGAGCTGTGACCGGTGCCGAGAACGCCCAGTTTCGGGTCCTTCTGGAGGATCAGGCCGCGGTTGGTGAACGGGCCGAGCGGGCTCGTGGCAGTCGCGTACCCGACGCGGTAGTTCTCGCTGCGGGTGTCGTCGATCGACCAGCTCAGGTAGTACGTGCCCTGGCGCTCCACCATGAACAGGCCCTCGCGGAACTCGTCCAGGCCGTTCAGCCGCGTGATCTTCGTGGCGTCGTACGAGACCATGTCCGCGTTCAGCGGCACCACGTAGGCCTCGCCGTTGCCCCAGTACAGGTACGCCTGGCCGGACTTGTCGACGAACACCGCCGGGTCGATCGCCTGGCCACCGCCGGGGTTGCGGGCGATCAGCGGCTTGCCCGAGTCGACGAACGGGCCCGCCGGCTTGTCGGACACCGCGACACCGATCTTCGCGTCGGCGCAGAAGTAGAAGTAGTACTTACCGCCCCGCTCGACGATCGTGGGCGCCCAGGCCCGGCTGTCCGCCCAGCTGACGTCCGGGCCGAGGTCGAGGATCACGCCCTCGTCCTTCCAGTCGACGAGGTTCTTCGACGACCAGGCGGAGAACTTGGTGCCGCTCCAGCCGTCGAACCCGTCGGTGGTCGCGTAGATGTAGTACGTGTCGCCGAACGCGATGATGTTCGGGTCCGCGTTCAGGCCCGGCAGCACCGGGCTGCGCATCTCGTGGGCCTCGACCGTCCACTCACGACGGTCACCGGACGCGTTGGTGACCGTGAACTTCTTCGGCTTGCGCAGGTCGACGGTTCCGGACGGGGTGATCTTCGCGCCAGGAGCGAGACCGAACTGCGGGGCGAGCCGGCGCAGGTCCGTACCGGGCTTGACCGGCAGCACCACGGTGTTCGCCGCCGAGTCGATGATCGCCGGCGCCTTCAAGGACGCGAGCGTGACCGAGGTGATCACCGTGCTGTTCGACGGCAGGCCGGCGACCTCCGCACCAGACAGGGCGCGGTTGTAGAGCCGGACGTCCTTCATCTTGCCGAGGAGGTTCCTGTCCGCGGCGTAGACCGAGCGGCCCAGGTAGTTCGCCGCCGTCACGCCACCGCCGATGTCCGACGGCTTGGTCGTCACGTTCGCGTTGCGCGCGACCTCGACGCCGTCCAGGTACAGCACCTCGACGCCGTTGCCGACGGTCAGGGTGACGTTCTTCCAGACACCGCGCGGCAACGCCTTGCCCGAGTTCACGCCCTGCTCGGTCGACCAGTTCCCGGTCGCGATCGCGCCGCGGTACGTGTCACCGGTGCTGAACAGGTAGCCCTTGCCGGCCCCGTCGGGCGCGGTGTTGCCGAACCCGTAGAGGAAGTACGGCGTCTGCTGGCCCGGATCGATCCACACGTCGGCGGACACGGTGGCCGCCGCGGCGCCCGTCAGCATGTTGTTCGGCAGCTGGACGTGCCCGCCGTTCAGCGACAACGCCCCACCGGACCACGACGTCTTGCCTGCCAGCACGCCGTCGTAGCCGTGCCCGGTGGCGTCGGCCGCGACCGACCCGGAGCCGGCGTTGAGCGGCCAGTGCGCGACGAGGCCCTTGGCGTCGGCCTTGACCGGCGCCGGTGCAGCGGTGAGACGGGTGAGCTCGGCCTGCGTCACCGGGAGAACCGTGCCGTGCCGCGGCGAGGCGGGCAGCTTGGCGCCGGTCGACATCGTCCACTTGCCGGAGGCGAGGTCGGTGGTCTCGAACGGCACGTAGCCGCGGCCGCCGAACTCGTCGATGAACAGGTACCACTTGTTCTCGGTGTTGGACTTGAACCCGGTCGGGCCCTCACCGGCGGAGAGGCCGGGGCTGGTCGCGGTGGCCTTGCCGATGCACTCCGCGACGAAGTCGTACTTCGGGTTGAGCAGGTCGGTCGACTTCTCCGCGGTGATGAACTTGCTGCACGGCGTGGTCGACGTGTTGTTCCGCTCGTCCTTGGTGTACCGGTAGAACGTGCCGTTGTCCTCGATGACCGTCGAGTCGATCACGGAGTAGCCCGGGTCGATCCACACCTTCGCCGGGCTGAACGTGACGAAGTCGCGCGTGGTCGAGTACATCATCCGGTTGTAGGAGTCGCCCGTGTGGCCGGGATCGTTCTCCGCGAACAGCTTCGAGGCCCAGTAGACGACGTAGGTGCCGCGCTTGGCGTCCCAGTGCGCCTCGGGGGCCCACGTGTTGCCCGCGGTCGGCGGGGACACCTCGACGCTGCGCTGGCGCGACCAGTTCCGCAGGTCCGTCGACTCCCACACCATGATCGACCGGCTGCCGTGGCGCTGCGCCGCGTCCCAGCCGTTGCCGCCGTTGATCTTCAGATCCGTGGCCAGCAGGTAGAACTTGTCGCCCTCGGGGGAGCGCAGGATGAACGGGTCGCGCACGCCCAGCTCGCCGAGGCTCGACTTGAGGATCGGCTGGCCGTTGTTGAGCTCGGTGAACTGCAACGGGTTGTTGCCGTTGCTGGCGGCGGCGTAGATCTGCTCGCCGTTCGGGCTGCCCTCACCGGTGAAGTAGAAGAAGCCGTAGCCGGCCAGTGGTTCCTTGGCTGGCAGCGGGAGCACGGTCGCGGTGAGCGAGCGGGAGGTGCTCTGCTTGCCGCTGCTGACCTTCGCCGTGAGCACGACCTTGGCGGCCTTGCCGCCCGCGGGCGGACGACTCACCTCTCCGGTCGGCGTGATCACCTTGCGGTTGGACGAGGTCCACGTGACGGTTGTGCCGTTCTCACCGGCGGTCGGCAGGGTCAGGTTCCCGCGGACCTCGTCGAGGTTCGGCACGGACAACGCGTTCGCCGCGATGCGCAGCGGTGACTCGGCCGCGGAGGCCGCGTTGGTGGCAGGGATGGTCACCAACGCGGCCGTCACGGCGACAACGACGCCGAAATGGCGCAGGGATAACAACATCGTTGTTGTTGCCTTCCGGATTTTGTTGTGTGGAGCAGAACTGTCAGGCGCGTCGCTTGGTCCAGACGTCGTAGGCGACGGCCGCGAGCAGGACGAGTCCCTTGACGAGCATCACGCGTTCGCTGGGAGCGCCGATGAGGGACATGCCGTTGTTGATCACGCCCATCATCAGGCCGCCGGTGATGGCGCCGACGACCTTGCCGACACCACCCTGCACGGCGGCACCGCCGATGAACGCCGCGGCGATGGCGTCGAGCTCGAACGCCGTGCCCGCGGTCGGGCCGGCCTGGTTGAGCCGTCCCGCGAAGATGACACCGGCGAGCGCGGCCAGCGCGCCCATGTTGACGAACACCCAGAACGTGACGGCCTTGACCTTCACGCCGGACAGCGTGGCGGCCTGCAGGTTGCCGCCGATCGAGTAGATGTGCCGTCCGAACACGGAGTTGTTCGCCATCAACGAGTAGCCGAGCGCGAGCGCCGCGAGCAGCACCAGCACCCACGGCAGGTTGCGGAACCGGGCGAGCTGCACCACGACCGCCATCACGACGACCGCGACACCCACGAGCTTGAGCACGAACACCGGCATCGGGTCCACGGTCTGGCCGTAGCCGAGCCGGGCCGCGCGCTTGCGCCACTGCGACAACGCGAACCCGGCCACGCAGGCGAGACCGGCGAGCAGGCTCACCAGGTCGGCGCCGCCGAGCGGGCCGAGGGCGACGTTGCCGAGGTAGCCACCGGTGAAGCCGTTGGCCAGCGAGCGGATCTCGTCGGGGAACGGGCCGATGCCCTGGTTGCCGAGCGTGGTCAGGGTCAGCGCGCGGAACACGAGCATGCCGGCCAGGGTGACGATGAACGCCGGAATGCCGAAGTAGGCGATCCAGTAGCCCTGCGCCGCACCGATGAGCGCGCCCGAGAGCAGCGTCAGCAGCACCGCCACCGGCCACGGGAGTCCCCACTGGACGGTCAGCACCGCGCAGATCGCACCCGTGAGCGCCACCGTCGAGCCGACCGAGAGGTCGATGTGCCCGCCGATGATCACCAGGATCATGCCGATCGCCAGGATCAGCACGTACGAGTTCTGCACGATGATGTTCGAGATGTTCTGCGGCTGCAGCAGGGCGCCGTCGGTCAGCACCGTGAACAGCACGATGATCAGCGCGAACGCGACGTAGATGCCCGACTGCCGCAGGTTGATCGAGAGGCGGCTGGACGGCGTCGCCGGTGCGGCGACCGTCTGCGGCGCGGTCTTCGTGGTCATGAGTTCTGTCCTCGTGTCATGTACTGCATCAGGCGTTCCTGCGTGGCCTCTTCGCGGCTGACCTCACCGGTGATGCGGCCTTCCGACAGCGCGTAGACGCGGTCGCACAGGCCCAGCAGCTCCGGCAGCTCCGACGAGATCACCAGCACGGCCCTGCCCTGTGCGGCGAGGTCGTTGATGATCGAGTAGATCTCGTACTTCGCACCGACGTCGATGCCGCGCGTGGGCTCGTCGAGGATCAGCACGTCCGGGTCGGTGAACATCCACTTCGCCAGCACGACCTTCTGCTGGTTGCCACCGGACAGCGTGCCGGTCGGCGTCGACACGGCGGCCGTCCTGATGCCCATGGACTTCCGGAACCGTTCCGCGACCGTGTACTCCTCGTTCTCGTTCACCCACCCACGGGTCGCGAGCTTCTCCAGCGCGGCGGCGGAGACGTTGCGCTGCACGCCCTCGATCAGGTTGAGCCCGTACCGCTTGCGGTCCTCGCTGACGTACGCGAGCCCGTTGCGGATCGCCGCCTGCACGGTGCGGGTGTCGATCTCCTGGCCGTCCTTGACGACCCGGCCGGAGATGCCGACGCCGTAGGTGCGGCCGAACACGCTCATCGCGAGCTCGGTGCGACCGGCGCCCATCAGTCCGGCGAGACCGACGATCTCACCGCGCCGCACCGACAACGTGGCGTTGTCGACGACCACCCGATCCGGCTGGGCGGGGCTGTGCACCGTCCAGTCCTCGATGCGCAGCACCTCCTCGCCGATGTCGGGCGTGCGGGGAGGGAACCGGTGCTCGAGGTCGCGGCCGACCATGCCCGCGATGATCCGCTCTTCGCTGAGGCCCTCGGCCGGCAGCGTCTCGATGGTCTTGCCGTCGCGCAGCACCGTGACGGTGTCGGCGATCCTGGTGACCTCGCCCAGCTTGTGCGAGATGATCACGGAGGTGATGCCCTCGTCGCGCAGGCCGTCGAGCAGGTCCAGCAGGTGCTGCGAGTCGTCGTCGTTCAACGCCGCCGTCGGTTCGTCCAGGATCAGCAGTTTGACCTCTTTGGACAGTGCCTTGGCGATCTCGACCAGCTGCTGCTTGCCGACACCCAGGTCGTTGACCGGAGTCGTCGGGTTCTCCCGGAGCCCCACGCGGTCGAGCAGTGCCTGCGCCTCGTGGTTGGTGCGGTTCCAGTCGATGAACCCGCGCCGCGCTCTTTCGTTGCCCAGGAACAGGTTCTCCGCCACGGAGAGCTGGCCGCACAGCGCCAGCTCCTGGTGGATGATCACGATGCCGCGGCGCTCGCTGTCCCGCACACCGTTGAACGCGCACGGCTCGCCCTCGAAGAGGATCTCGCCGTCGTACGAGCCGTCCGGGTGCACCCCGGACAGCACCTTCATCAGCGTGGACTTGCCGGCGCCGTTCTCTCCGCAGATCGCGTGGATCTCACCGCGCCGCACGCTCAACGAGACGTCGTGCAGCGCGGTGACCCCTGCGAACCTCTTGGTGATGCCGCGCATCACCAGGATTTCGTCAGACACGATGGTTACCTGAGCTGGTCGGCGGTGTAGTAGCCGCTGTCGATCAGTTCCTTCTGGTAGTTCGACTTGTCGACGGTGACCGGCTGCAGCAGGTACGACGGAACGACCTTGTTGCCGTTGTCGTAGTCCTTGGTGTTGTTGACCTCGGGCTTGCCGCCCTTGAGCACCGCGTCCGCCATGGTCACGGTGACCTCGGCGAGCTTGCGGGTGTCCTTGTGGATCGTGGAGTACTGCTCACCCGCGATGATCGACTTCACCGAGGCGACCTCGGCGTCCTGGCCGGTCACGATCGGGTACGCCTGGGCGGGCGTGCCGTAGCCGCTGCTCTTGAGCGCGGACAGGATGCCGATCGACAGACCGTCGTAGGGGGAGAGGACGCCGTCGACCTTGGCACCGCCGTAGGTCGAGGTGAGGAGGTCCTCCATGCGCTTCTGCGCGGTCGCCGGCTCCCAGCGCAGGATCGCGACGGTCTTGAAGTCCTTCTGGCCGGACTTCACGACGAGCTTGCCCTGGTCGATCAGCGGCTGCAGCACGGACATGGCGCCGTTGAAGAAGAACGTGGCGTTGTTGTCGTCCGGCGAGCCCGCGAACAGCTCGACGTTGAACGGGCCCTCACCGCGCGTCTTCAGACCGGCGAGCAGCGAGTTGGCCTGCTCCACACCGACCTTGTAGTTGTCGAAGGTGGCGTAGTAGTCCACGTTCGGGCTCTTGCGGATCAACCGGTCGTACGCGATCACCGGGATCTTGGCGTCGGCGGCCTGCTGCAGCTGCGAGGTGATCGCGGTGCCGTCGATCGAGGCCACGATCAGGAGCTTGGCGCCCTTGGTGATCTGGTTCTCGATCTGGTTGGCCTGGGTCGGGATGTCGTTCTCCGCGTACTGGAGGTCGACCTTGTAACCCTTGCCTTCCAACGCCTTCTTGATGTTGTCGCCGTCGTGGATCCAACGTTCCGACGACCGGGTGGGCATGGTCACGCCGACCAGTGCGCCGTCGTTCGACCCGCCCTTCTGGTCGACCGTCTTCTCCGCGGAACCACACGCGGAGAGGGTCACGGCGAGCGCGGTGGCGGCCGCGATCTGGACAAGCCTCATCGGTTCTCCTTGATGTCACCGGCAGGCAACAATGCTGTAGGCGGCGAGTGTTATCGCTAACAATGGACCAGTCAAGTGACATCTAGATAACGCCAGGCCAGACCTGTTAGCGCTCACAGAATTTACGAAACAGAGACGTCGGCGACGAGATCAGCCGTGAGGTCGTGTGTCACGTGCGGCCTGCACTGGAACACCGGCGGGACCTGGCGCAGGTCGCTGCCGCGCCCTACGCCACGACCCGGCTCGGACCGGCCGGCGTACGGCGACGGACGGCGCTGAGAAAGACGCGGCAACCTTTCCGCGAGCGGCGGCAACTCAGGGGCAGAGCTGCAGACGATCAAGGAGTGCTGCCATGAGCAAGACCAGGTCCGCCCAGGGCCGGCGCGGTGGTGTCGGGCCGCGTGCACGCAGGCACAGGACGGCGATCGCCGCCGCGCTGGGGGTGTCGGCGATCGCCGGTTCCTACCTCGGGGTGGTGTGGAGCGACTCCGATCCCGTGACGGTCGACGCCGCCGCCTACTACCAGTTCGTCTCGGTGCGCAGCGGCAACGCGCTGGACGTGGCCGGGGCGGACGCGGCGGACGGTGTGCGGATCCAGCAGGAGAAGCGCAGCCCCGACGCCGCGAGCCAGCAGTGGCGGCTCAAGCCCGTGGACGGCGGCTACTACCAGCTCGTCAACAACAACAGCAGGAAGGTGCTGGGCGTCCGCACCGGCTCGGCGGCGCAGGCAGGCGTCGAACAGCAGTCGGACACCGGAGCCGAGCACCAGCAGTGGAAGCTCACCGACGTCGGCGGCGGGGCGGTGAAGATCGTCTCGCGCAGCAGCGGCAAGGTGCTGTGCGCGAACGACGGCGACGGCCAGGCGGTCGTCCAGGCCGACGACCGCGGCGGGGACGACCAGCGGTGGAAGGTCGCGAAGGCGGACAAACCGGCCGCACCGTCCGCTCCCGTCGTGGCAGCCGCCGCGTCCAGGCCGTCCGCCACCACGTCCACCCCGCCGCCGTCGACCCCGGCGACCGGTTCCGGCGGGTACTCCTGGCGCAACGTGCAGATCGCGGGCGGCGGCTTCGTCACCGGGTTCGTCTTCAACCCCAGCCGCAAGGGCCTGCTGTACGCGCGGACCGACATGGGCGGTGCGTATCGCTGGGACGCCCATGCCGGCCAGTGGGTGCCGCTGACCGACTGGGCCGCGGACTGGAACCTGCTCGGCATCGAGAGCGTCGCGACCGACCCGGTCGACCCCGACCGCCTGTACCTCGCGACCGGCACCTACACCAACGAGTGGGCGGGCAACGGCGCGATCCTGCGGTCCACCGACCAGGGCAGGACGTTCCAGCGCACCGACCTGCCGTTCAAGCTCGGTGCCAACGAGGACGGCCGGTCGATGGGCGAGCGGCTCGCGATCGACCCCGCCGACAACCGCACGCTCTACCTGGGCACCCGCAAGAACGGGCTGTGGCGCAGCACCGACCAGGGTGCGACCTGGAACCAGGTGTCGTCCTTCCCGGTGAAGGACGGTGGCAGCAGCGGAGTGGGCCTGTCCTTCGTGACGTTCGGACCGGCCGGCAGCAAGACGATCTACGTGGGTGTCGCCGACCGGACGACCTCGCTGTACCGCTCCACCGACGGCGGCGCCACCTGGACCGCCGTGCCCGGCCAGCCCACCGGCCAGCTGCCCCACCACGGCGTGCTCTCCGGTGACGGCTCGTTCTACGTGACGTACACCGACGTCCCCGGCCCGAACGGGGTCAAGGCGGGTTCGGTCTGGAAGCACACGCCGTCGAGCGGAGCGTGGAAGGACATCTCGCCGATGCCCGGCACCGGTTTCGGGTACGCGGGACTCGCGGTGGACCCGCAGCGCCCGTCCACGGTGATGGTCACGACCCTGTGCCGCTGGTGGCCGTCGGACGAGCTGTTCCGCACCACCGACGGCGGTGACACCTGGAAGGCGCTGGGAGCGACGTCCGAGCGCGACGCCTCCGCGGCACCGTACGTCGGCACCGGCATCGGTCACTGGATGGGCGCGCTGGCCATCGACCCGTTCGACTCCGGCCACGCGCTGTACGGCACCGGATCGGGCCTGTGGGCCAGCAAGGACGTGACCGCGGCCGACAGCGGACGACCCACGCACTGGTCGGTCCCGGTCAAGGGCCTGGAGGAGACCGCGGTGCTCGGCCTGGTCGTGCCGCCGGGCGGCAAGCTGGTGAGCGCGCTCGGCGACGTCGGCGGGTTCCGCCACGACGACCTGGCGAAGGTGCCGTCCGGGGCCACCGACGGACCGCGGTTCACCAACACCACCGGCATCGACTTCGCGCAGGCCAAGCCGAACGTGGTGGTCCGCGTCGGCTACGGCAACGAGGAACGCGGCGCGTACTCCACCGACGGCGGCGTCACCTGGAAGCCGTTCGCCGGTTCGCCCGTGAGCGGGGCGGGCGGCGGTACGGCGGCGATCTCGGCCGACGGCGGCACCCTGGTGTGGACCGCGTCCGGTCAGCTGCCGCACGTCTCCACCGACTGGGGCAAGACGTGGAAGGCGTCCACCGGCCTGCCCGCGGGCACGGCCGTGGTGGCTGACCGCTCCACGCCCGGAACCTTCTACGCGCTCAGCGGCAGCACGGTGTTCGCCAGCACCGACGGCGGCAGGAACTTCGCCGCCCGTGCCGGTGGGCTCACCGCCGGACGTCTCAAGGCCGCTCCCGGCGCCACCGGGGACCTGTGGATCGCGAGCCACGACGGCCTCTCGCACTCCACCGACGGCGGCATGAGCTTCAAGAAGCTCGCCGGCGTGCATAGGGCGGACTCCGTCGGTTTCGGCAAGGCGGCCGCCGGTGCCCGCTACCCGGCGCTCTACCTCATCGGCACGGTGAACGGCGTGACCGGGATCTTCCGCTCGGTCGACGGCGGCACGACCTGGACGCGGATCAACGACGACCGCAACCAGTTCGGCGGGACCGTCGGCGGGGTCATCACCGGTGATCCCGAGGTGTTCGGCCGCGTCTACGTCGGCAGCAACGGCCGCGGTGTCCTGTACGGGGACCCGTCCTGATCACCGGACGGCCACGGTCCATGCCCCGGACCGTGGCCGCCCGGCCCACTTCGGCAACAGGTACATTGCCGCCCGATGCAGGCGTGGCAGGGAGAGGGCAACCGAGAAACATGGTCGTCGACCACAGATCGGCGGAGTTCCACGACTTCTTCGAGCGTCACCACGCCGAACTGGCCCGCTTCGCCTGGTTGCTGACGGGAGAGGCGGGTGCCGCCGACGACCTGGCGGCGGACGCCCTGGTCGCGCTGTGGCAGCGCTGGGACAGGCTGCGCGCGGCGGAGAACCCGCTCGCGTACGCCCGCGGTGTGGTCGCGAACCTGGCGCGGGAACGCATCCGCAGCGCGACTCGTGAGCGCAGGCGGATCGCGCTGTTCTTCTCCCGCGGTCCACAGCAGACGCACGGGCCGGACCTGGCCGCCGTGGTGGACGTGCGGGCGGCGCTGGACCGCCTGCCGTTCCGCAAACGGGCGTGCGTCATCCTCCGTCACGCCTTCGACCTGTCGGAGAAGGACACCGCGCTGGCGCTGGGGATCTCGGTGGGCGCGGTGAAGAGCCAGACCTCAAAGGGGATGGCGGAGCTGGAACGCATCCTCGGCCCGCACGCGGCCGGAGACGTGATGACGGGGAGGGGGACTCGGTGAACGAGAGCATCAGCAGGCAGCTGCGCGAGGCCGCCGAGGCTCACCGGCCGGACCGCGGCCGGATGCTGGCACGGGTGGACCGCGCCATGGCGGGAGCCGAGGTGTCCGCCGCGAAGCCGGGCATCGCGAGGTCGTGGACCAGAGTGACCTTCGCCGGTCTGGCCGCCGCGGGAGCACTGGCCGTGGCGGGCATCGCCGTGGCCGCGATCGTCCGGACCGGGCCACCTCCGGACGACACCGCGACGATTCCGACGGCGAGCTCGAGCGTCACGACCTCGAGCACCACCCCCGCTGTCGGCACCACCGGCAGCACCGTGGCTCCGCCCGCGCCGAACCCGCCGGTCCAGCAGACCACCGGCAGCACGTCGTCCGCGATCGACCCGGCTCCGCTCAGCGGGAAACCCGTGTCGGACGGGCCGTTGTCGACGCTGGGCTTCGTCGATCTGCACCAGCACCCCAACTGGGCGCAGAGCAGGGTGGAGTTCAAGACCACCCAGCCGCTCACCGCGGTCAGCCTGGAGCTGCGCGTCGTGCAGACGGGAGGTGTGCGGACCACCGGCCAGTGGCAGACCATGCCCGCCGACGACTTCACGGTCACCGTGAAGGAGGCCGACGGCGCGGTCATCTACCGCTGGGAGCTCAAGCCCGGCCGCACGATGCCGGTCGGGGTGCACACCTTCGCGGCCCAGTACAACCACGACGCGGGCAAGCGTGACGCGCGCGCCGACGGCTACGTCGGGCAGGCCGGTGCCTTCACGGTCAAGGGGCGCTTCACCTCGGAATGAGCGGGCGTGTCGACCGACTGTCGACGGATTGTCGACGGGGCCCGCCATCGTGAGTGACGACGCCGTGAACGATCCGGCGTCGTCACTCACGGAGGTAGCTGAATGAGAAGGCGGATCACGACGTCAGCGCTGGCGTTCGTCGCGGCCGTGGCGGGAACGGTCGGTGCGGCCGCGCCGGCGCTGGCGGACGACCACTTCGATGTGACGATCCGGTCGTCGGTCAGCGGCAAGTGCCTGCAGCCCCAGGGCGGGTCTTGGGCAGACGGCGCGGTCGTCGTGCAGGTCCAGTGCGACCGCAACAACGCGTTCCAGCGATGGGACTTCATCGACCACGACGACCACATCTTCGAGATCCGCAACGCGGTCACGCTGAAGTGCCTGGACGTGCAAGGTGGAGCCGCGAACGGGACGTCGGTCGGCCAGTGGCCCTGCAACAGGAGCAGCAACGAGCGGTGGCAGGCCGGACGGGACCTGCCGGACTTCGTGACGCTCAAGTCTCGCGTCGCGGGTACGAAGACCCACTGCCTCGACGTGCCCGGCGGGCGGACCGACGAAGGCCTCGCGGTGCAGATCTGGGTCTGCAACGGCACCGTCTCCCAAGCGTTCGGTGTCTTCCCGGTCTGACCGGCCGAGGGGGGAACCGTCGTGCGGCCCTGCCCCCAACAGGGCCGCACGACGGCTCGCACTGCGCCGACCGGAGCACGGCCGCTGAGCGGATCAGTCTGCGCCGCAACGGGTTTCACGACACCGCTACGATCACCGGATCGCCAGCGACAGCGAGGGGTCTGGCGGACCGGTGGCTCTTCTCGGTGTGGTGGAACAGGGACTGGATGGCGGGGCAGCGGGCGCCTGACGTCGTGCTCGGGGTGCTGGGGCCGCTCGAGGTGGAGGCGGGCGGCACCCTGCTGGATCCCGGCGGGCCGCGACTGCGGGCGATGCTCGCGCTGCTCGCGGCGTACGCGGGCCGGCCGGTGAGCGTGGCGATGTTCGTGTCCGAGCTGTGGGGGCCCGTGCCGCCGGCCGACGCGGAACGGACGGTTCGCACCTACGTCTCGAGGCTGCGCCGGGGCGTGGGGCCGCTGGCGGAGCTGATCTCGACCCGCGCACCGGGGTACGTGCTGCTGGAGCCGGACGTCGTTGACGCGGTCCGGTTCCAGCGGCTCGCGAGGGAAGGGCGCGCGGCTCTGGCGGACGGCGCGATCCCTCTCGCGCACGAGCGGTTGACCGCCGCGCTGCGGTTGTGGCGGGGGACGGCGTACCACGAGTTCGACGGGATCGCCGCGCTGGAGGCGGAGCGGACCCGGCTCGACGGCCTGCGTCTCGACGCCGTGCAGGGCCGGGTGGATGCCGACCTGGCTGCCGGGGCGGGAGCGGAGCTGGTCACCGAGCTGGCGGATCTCACGGCCGTCCATCCCGGCAACGAACGGTTGTGGGGACAGCTGATGACGGCCCTGTACCGCGCGGGCCGCCAGGCGGACGCCCTGGAGGCGTTCCAGCGAGCGCGCCGCGGGCTCGTCGAGCACTCCGGTGTGGAACCGTCACCGGTGCTGACGGGCATCCAGGAGGCGATCCTCGCGCACGACGCCCGGCTGCTGGTCGCGCCCGCGGCAGCCGCTCCGCGCCCGGCGCAGCTGCCGCCCGTGGTGGCGGGCTTCACCGGACGGCAGGCCGAGCTCGCGGCCCTCGACGCCGTCGCCGCCGCGCGACGAGGCACGGTCGCCGTGGTCGCGGTCTGCGGCACGGCGGGCGTGGGCAAGACGGCGCTGGCGGTTCGTTGGGCGCATCACGTCGCCGACCGGTTCCCCGACGGGCAGCTCCACGTCGACCTGCGCGGCTTCGACCCCGCGGGTGCGCTGCCGCCGGAGGAGGCGCTGTTCGGGTTCCTGACCGCTCTCGGCGCCACCGCCGACCAGATCTCCGGTTCCCCGCAGGCCCAGGTCGCGCTCTTCCGGAGCCTGACCGCGGGCAAGCGGATCCTCGTGGTGCTCGACAACGCGCGCGACGCCGCGCACGTTCGTCCGCTGCTTCCGGCCGGACCGGACAGCACGGTCGTGGTGACCAGTCGCGACGACCTCGTGGGGTTGGTGGCTCGCGACGGGGCGGGCCGCGTCGGGCTGGACGTGCTCGGTGCCGAGGAGGCGGCCGCACTACTCCGGCTGCTGATCGGCGCCGGGGTGGCCACCCCGGCGGAGCTCGACGACCTCGCGGCGCAGTGCGCCAGGCTTCCGCTGGCGCTGCGCATCGCGGCGGAGCTCGTGGCGCGACGCGGACGCGTCGGCCTCGACGACCTCGCCGACGAGCGCAGCCGGCTGGACAGCCTGGAGGCCGGTGCCGACGCCGACACCGCGGTGCGCGCCGTGTTCTCCTGGTCCGAACGGCACCTGCCGGAGGCCGCGAACCGGCTGTTCTGGTTGCTGGGCCTGCATCCCGGCCGCGACACCGACACCGCCGCCGTCTCCGCGCTCGCCGGCGCGGACGCCCGGTCGTTGCTCGACGTCCTGCACGGCGCCCATCTCGTCGAGCGGTCCGGCGCGGGCCGCTGGACCATGCACGACCTCCTGCGCGTCTTCGCCCGGGAGCGCGCCGGACAGCGGCTCACCGAACTCGACCGCCAGGTCGCGTTGAAGAACCTCTACGAGCACTACCTGACCGGTGCCCTGGCCGCCGTGGACGTCCTCTACCCGGACGAGAAGCGGCGCCGCGGCGAGACCGCTGGTCCGCCACTCACGGCCGAGGCCGCGAAAACCTGGCTGGACACCGAACGGCTCACCTTCGTCGCGATCACGCGGACGGCGGCTGGTGAGCTCGTCGGCTACGCCGTCAGGATCGCCCAGGCGATAGCGGGGCACCTCACCGTCGGCTACCACAACACCGACGCGTTCTCGGTGCACCAGCGCGCACTCTCGGCGGCAGAGGACTTCGGTGATCAGGCCCGTGCCCTGCTGGAACTCGGGCGCGCGCACGCCCGCTCCGGTGCCTACAGCGAGGCCGGGGAGCACTACCGCCAGGCGCTGCGGCTGTTCCGGAGCCTCGGGGACCCGCAGGGGGAGGCTCAGACGCTGCAAGAGCTGGGCCACCACGAAAGCCGGGTCCGCCACTACCACGACGCTCTCGCCACCTACGGCCAGGCACTGGCCCTGGGCCGCAAGACGGGCGACCGCGGCCAGGAGGCCGTCGCACTGGCCAGCATCGGGCAGGTGCAGTACAGCCTCGGCAGGCGCGACGAGGCCGTGGAGTGCTACCGGCAGGCGGCCGAGATCTACGCGGAGATCGGCAAGCGGGTCGGGCAGGGACGGATCCTCAACGACCTCGGCACCGTCCTGCAGAGTCAGGGACGGCTGGAGGAAGCGCACGACCACCACCAGCGCGCGTTGCGGATCCTGCACGACATCGGCGACCGCGCGGCCGAGTCGGTGGCGCACACGGAGCTCGGCCGGATCTGTTCGCAGTGGGGCCGTCACGACGAGGCGCTCGAACACCACGGGCACGCGATCACGGTGTTCCGCGAGATCGGTGATCCCGTCGGCGAGGCGGAGGTGCTCATCAACCTCGGTGACGCCCACGAGCACATGGGGCGACATCAGGAGGCGGCAATTCTGCACCAGCAGGCGGAGACGCTCGCCGTGAAGCTCGGCGACCGCAAGCTCGAGTGCGCCGCTCTCAACGGACGTGGCCGCGCGGCGTGCGCGTCCGGCCGGTTCGCCGAAGCTCTCGTGTGTCACGAACAGGCGCTGGCCCACGCCAGGGAGATGGAGGACCGCGAGCAGGAAGCCCTGTCGCTGGACGCGATGGCGGTCGCGCGGGAACGCACCGGCGAACTCGCCGAGGCACGCCGGCTCTGGACCGCCGCGTTGCCGATCTACGACGCCCTGCGCATGCCGGAAGCCGTTGTGGTGCGGGAAAGACTGTCCCGGTGAACCGCCGGGGACGGCGGGTGAGCCGTCCCCGGCGGTGTCCGGTCAGCCGGTCTTGCAGGTCTTGCCGTTGATGGTGAAGGTCTTCGGGTCGTCTCCACCGCCGGAGGCGTTGAATCCGATGTAGACGGACTTGCCGGGGTCGACCTGGCCGTTCCACGACATGTTCGTCGCGGTCACGTCACGGCCGCTCTGGTTCCAGTTCGCCGACCACCCGGTGGTGACCTTCTGCGTGCCGGGGAAGGAGAACGCGAGCTTCCACGACGTCCACGCGGTGGTGCCGGTGTTCTTCAGCGCCACGTGCGCGGACAGGCCGCCCTGCCACTTGGTGGCGTCGTACTTGACCTCGCAGTCCGACGGCGGCGGCGTGGTGGGCTTGCCGGACTTCTCCGCCGCCCAGCCGGTCACCCAGGCCAGCGCGGAGTTCCAGTTGACCGCCACCTCGTTCACCGAGTAGGCGCCGATGTCGTCCACCCAGCACTTCTGCTGCGGGCAGCCGACGAGCAGCCGCTGGACCACCGGGTCCTGCAGCGCGCTGTTCGGGCCGCCGGACAGGGACCCGGGCGGCGCGATCGGCAGCGTCGCGTCGTTCTGCTTCGCCCAGAACCGGTGGTGCACGTTGCGGACCGCCTGGTCGCCGTAGCCCGCCACGTACGAGGTGCTCAGCGGGTTGCGGCCCAGCAGGTAGTGCAGCGCCTCGAACACGCCGTCGCGGTACTTCGCGGCACCGGTGAAGTCGTGTGCCAGCGCGAGGACCTGCGCGTTGTTCAGCACCGCCGAGTTCGAGCCCCAGACGTAGCCGTCGGCGCTGTTGTCGTACGGCGTGGCGTAGCCCATCTGCCCCATGGCCGTGAGGTGCTGGTCCGCCACGGAGGCGAACACCGACTTGATCGCGGTGACGTCGGCAGCGGGAAGACCGTTGGGTGCCACGGCGAGCGTGATGTCACCCAGTGGCGCCGTGCCGCCCCAGTAGAAGCCCGCCCTGGTGAGACCGGCGGCCTTGTAGTGCGGCGACGAGGTCACGTCGGCCCGGTAGGAGCTGTCACCGGTGGTGGTGTACAGCTCTGCGGCGGCCCAGTAGAACTCGTCGGTCACCGTCTTGTCGTCGTACGCGCCGCCGCCGACGTTGTCGTTGGGGTCGGCGAGCTTGGCCGGGTTGGCCTTGGCCGCGGTGTACGCCTTGCGCGCCGCCGCGAGCAGTTTCGCCGAGTACGTCGCGTCGATGTCGCGCCAGAGCCGGGACGCCTGGGCGGCGACGGCGGCCAGGTTCAGCGTCGCCGCGGTGCTGGTCGCGGACAGCCTGCGCGGCTGGTCGTCCAGTTCGGGACGGGTGGGCAGCGCCGTCCACGCCGCATCGTGGATCTTGTGGTGCGCCATGCCGTCCGGCGCCTGCATCTTCAGCAGGAAGTCGACCTCCCAGCGCGCCTCGTCGAGCAGGTCGGGCACGCCGTTGGTCTTCTCCGGAATGGCCAGCGTGCCGTCGCGGAACGCCGACGCGTCACCGAGCCGGACCGCCCGCTCGTAGGAGTTGAGCAGCTGCCAGGCCGCGATGCCGCCGTTGACCACGTACTTGCCCTGGTCGCCCGCGTCGTACCAGCCGCCGCGCACGTCGAGCGTGTACCCGCACGAGATCTCCGCGCGGCACGGCACGTTGTTGTCGCCCTGGTTCGGCGCGACGTTGACGTGACCGGCCGGGCGCGCGTACTCGCTGCCGACGTACTGCGCGTCGATCGGCGTGCCGCTGCGCTGGTGGTAGAAGAACGCCAGCGAGTCGTAGCGCAGCTTCTTGATCGGGTCGGCGGAGATGTCGAACGGGAAGCTGCTGTCCGCGCCCACGGACAGCGTGTACCCGGTGCCCGGCGTGTCGAACGACGAGAAGTCGATCAGGTGCACCGAGTCGCCGGAGGTGGCGTCCGCTCCCTTGGGCGCGGTCTGACCGGTGGCCACCGTCGCGCCCGCGGAGTTCTTGAGGGTCCACTGCTGCGCCGTGGTGGCGGTGGAGACCAGCGTCGCGCGCTTGGGCAGGCCCGGCACGTACGCGACCAGGTCGACCTGGACCTTCTTGGTGGGGTTTGGGTTGACGCCACCGGGTGGCTTCACGCCGCCGATCATCGAGACGTTGTCCACGCAGATGGTGTTGGCGAACGTCTGACCGCCCAGCTGGAAGGCGACCTGGCCGTTGCCCGCGTCCGGGAAGTCCAGAGTGGACGTGAAGGTGAACGTGAAGTGCTGCTTGGCCGTGGTGAGCGCGAAGTCCTGCTTGGCGATCCCGCGGTACGGGCTCACGCTCTCACCCGCCGCGGCGGCGACGGTCTGCGCGGTGGTCGCGTAGGCGTCGAACGAGAAGGTGTAGGACTGCCCGCTCTCGAACGGGATCCCGTTCTGGCCGATCAGTGCGTCCCACGGGTTGGTGGTTCCTCCGGTGACGGCCGCGCACAGCTCGCCACCGGTCACGCGGTTGGTCACGCCGGCGCTGCTCCACCAGGGATCGGCGGAGCCGCTGTCGAACTTTCCGTTCAGCACGCGCTCGTACTCCGCTGCCGCGGCGGTGCCCGCGAACTGGAGTGAGGTCGCAGTCAACACCGCGAGCACTGCCGCGGTGAGTAGACGTGATGGGTGCGATCTCATGTCTGTGAGGTTCTCCGTCCTCGTCGACGGGGCTTCTGGGAGCGCTCCCACATGACCGTAGGGCGACCCGAACGGCGCCGACAAGCGCCGTTCGGTCGCTACCTCTCAAGACCGCTCGGACCGGTGACGTTGCTCCGTGCGGCTCAGCCGAACTCCCGAGGGGAGAAGGTCATGAGCTCGACCCCCACAGCCGCCAGGTCTGGTTCAGCTCACTGCTCTGGTTCGCGGACTTGCAGGTCCACTGGATGATCCGGGCGCGCGCGGCGGTGGAGATCCCGTTGACGTCGACGCACTTTCCGCTGTTGCGCGCGACGAGTTGGTAGTCGTGCGGATCGTTGCCGCTGTAGGTGACCTTGCGCAGCGCGTACTGCTGGCTCGTCGAGCCGGGGGAGCACGTCTGCTGCACGACCGGGGCGCCGTCCGCCGTGGACGAGGTGTCCAGGCACTTGCCGGACTGCTGGTTCACGACGGTGTAGGTGCCCGCGACACCCTGCACCGGCGTGAAGTTCCACAGCTGCTGGTCGCCGCCTTCGCAGGGGAACTGCTGTTGCTGGTTGCCGTCGGCCGTGCTCAGGTCCGTGTTGTCCAGGCACTGCTGGGAGTGCTGGGCCGCGGCGACGGACTGGAAGCCGGTGCTCGACGGTGGCAGCACCGTGACGGTGAACGCCTCTTCGAGGGTGTTGTGCGGCACGTTGACCGTGATTCCGGTGCCGGACAACGACATCACGGAGTCCTGAACGGTCACCGGACCTTGGACGGCACCGCCGTTGTTGTACGGGATGCGCTGGACGAGCACCCGCACCTGGTTGTTCTGCACGATGCCGGACGTGGCGTCGAGGCGTTGCAGGCCGACCGCGACGTTGCCTGTCGTGCCGCCACCACCGACCAGCACCTTCGCCACGCCGTTCGCCTTGGTGGCGAACGGGTCGTAGGACTGGCTGGGCGTCGTGGAGACGATCTGTCCGGTCTGCGAGCCGTAGAACCGGTAGACCCACCACTCGCCCTTGGGCTGGTGCTGCCCGGTTCCGTTGCGCACGAGCAGGTTGCCGAGGTCGTTGTGCAGGTTCCCGGAGCTGGCCCAGTTGGCCCGCAGCCCGTCCGCGCCGGCACGTTCCAGCCGCGCGACGTACCACGAGCCGTCACCGGGGTTCTGCTCGTCGCCGGCGCCGTACTCGTTGATCTGGTACGGACGCGGGTGTGGAATGCCGCGCGCGTCGAGCGTCTGGTTCGCCACCGCCACGTTGGTCACCGGGTCGCTCGGCAGCGAGTGCCAGCTGATGATGTCGGGAACGGTGTTGCTGGACTTGATGAAGTCCAGGTACTGCGTCCACCACCCGCCGGTCGAGGGCACGCCCGCGAGACTCGGTCCGACGATCGGCTGCGCGGGGAAGGCCGCGCGGACGCGTTGGAAGGTGCGCCGCCACAGCTCGAAGTACTGGGACTGCGGACGGTTCCAGAACGCCGTGATGTTGGGCTCGTTCCACAGGTCCCACTGAACGGTGGCACCCGTCGCCCGCACGTCGTCGATCACGCGGGTGAGGAAGTTGTCGTAGTCGGTCCAGTCGCCGTTGTCGCCGGGGAAGCGGGAGATCGGATACCCGTCGGCGCCCCAGAGGTCGTGCACCAGCAGGATGAACTCACCACCCAGCTGGCGGGTGCGTTGGAGCTGGGCCCTGGTCGAGTTCCAGCGGCGGTCGTACTTGCCGGACACCCAGCCACCGGGACTGTCGAGCTGGGCGCCGCCCGCCCGCATGTAGCGGAACTTGACGTCTTTGAAGAAGTGGTCGGCGGGCCCCGTGCCGTTCTCCGTCATGCCGTAGATCCAGCCGGAGGCGCGGTAGGTGGGTGTGCCGGTGGTGACGGAGAAGTTGACGCTGATGGACTCGTTCGCGGCTTGGGCCGGTGGGATGAAGGCGAACGCTGATGCCAAGACTGCCGCCAGGGTTGTGCTGGTTCGTCGGTGAACCATGAGGACTCCGTGACTGGTCAGGGGAACGGAGAGTCGAACCGGTTCGATCGAGGAGTGAAAGTACGCGCAGAGGGAGTGTCAGGGCAAGGGTATGTCGGATCGAACCGGTTCGCATGGGTGATCGTCAGGAGGTGGGGTGCGCGGTGGGAGCGGGGCTGGCCTGGGGCTGGGTGCGGTGTCGCCGGTGGTGGCAGGCGCTGGGGCTGGGTGCGGTGTCGCCGGTGGCGGGTGCCTGGGTGTCGCCAGGTTTGACAGCGTTGTCGGCGAGGGGCGTCGCGCAGCCGGCGACTCGACCGAGGCCCGTACCGGGTGCAGCGTCATCGGCGGCGCAGGTGGCGCGGCCGGTGTCAGCGCTCGCGACGCGTCCCCGCGCTCGAGTGGAGCGTCGCTGTCCGCGTCGCGCTCCCGTGCGCGGCCGCTGCGTCAGCGCTCGCGACGCGCCCCGGTGCCCGACCGCAGCGTCACCGCCCCCGACGAGCCCCCGTGCTCGACCGCAGCGTCACGGACGGCGCCAGCAACGCGTGCCCAGGCGTCGCCGACGGGTCACCGATCTGCTCCAGCAACAGGTCCACGGCCAGCTGCGCCATCTGCCCCGCCGGCACGTCCGCGGCGGTCAGCGGTGGGTGGAAGTCCTCGGCCAGCCGGTCCGCGATCACCCCGGTCAGCGAGAAGTCGCCCGGCACGTCGAGGCCGGCCCGGTGCAACGCGCGCTGCACGCCCGGCAGCGCGGCCTCGTTGATCGTCACCGCCGCCGTCACCTCCGGCAGCCTGACCCGGATCTGCTCGAAGCACGCGAGACCGGCGGCGGGGTCGTCGGCGCAGCAGACGTCGTGGGCGCGCAGGCCGCGTTCCTCCGCCGTGTCGAGGAACGCCTTCGTGGCGCGCACCGCGGGGCCGTAGCCCGACGCGACCAGTTCGTCCGAGCGGTTGATCAGCACGACGTCGGTGTGGCCGAGGTCGGCGAGGTGGCGGACGCAGCGGCTGATCAGGCCGCCGTAGTCGACGTCGACCCACCAGGACGCGCGCGGGTCCTCGACGTGGCCGATCGTCACGAACGGCAGGCCGGTGCTGGTGAGGCGCTCGACCCTCGGGTCGTGCAGCAGGATCTCCATGAGGATCACGCCGTCGACGCGGCGGCCGGTGACGATCCGTTCGAACGACCTGTCGTGGTCGCCGCCGCTCGGGGACAGGAGCACGTCGAGGTCGTGGGCGGCGGCGGCCTCGACGACGCTCGCCACGAAGCTGAGCTGGACGTCGGTCAGGCGGGCGCTCGCGGGCGGGATGACGAGCCCGATCGTGCGCGTGCGGCCCTCGGCGAGTGCGCGGGCGCTGGCGTTGGGGCGGTAGCCGAGCTCGGCGATGACGTCGTTGATCCGCCGCACGGTCGCCGCAGACACCGGTCGCTTGCCGCTCAACGCGTACGACACGGTGCTGCGGGACACCCCGGCCCGCTTGGCGATCTCTCCGATGTTCATGCCCGTCTCCCTGGCCGTGTCGAATGAACCGGTTCGACTTCCCGGCATCCTAAGGCACGCGCCACGACGGTCGAATCGGTTCGACCAGTGTCGAACGCCGTTCGGAGCGGTAGAAGTGGGCCTCGTGCCTGATCACACCGAAGCACTGCTAATCGGGGGACGTTCCGGCGTCGGCAAGACCACGGTCGGCTGGGAGGTCTCCGCGCAGTTGCAGGCCGCCGGCGTCTCCCACTGCCTGGTCGAGGGCGACAACCTCGACCAGGCGTTTCCCGCGCCGCCGGACGACCCCTCCCGCACGAAGATGACGGAGGCCAACCTCGCCGCGCTGTGGGGCAACTACGCCGGGCTCGGCTACCGGCGGCTCATCTACACCAACACCGTCTCGGTCCTGGAACCCGACCTGATCGCCAGAGCGATGGGCGGCACCCCTCGGATCACCTCGGTGCTCCTCACCGCCGAGGACGCCACGGCCCGGAACCGCCTGACCGCGCGCGAGATCGGCGGCCAGCTCGACGCACACCTCCAGCGCAGCGCCACCATGGCCGTGCATCTGGCGGAAGCCGCACCGACAGACGTCGTCCGCATTGCGACCGACGGCCGGGCTGTGGCCGTGATCGCTCGTGAGGTCGTCGCGGCGACCGGCTGGCTGAATCGTTGAGCGTCGAACACGTTCGACATTCATCCGATCAATTCTTGTGCAAGTGACCACCGCTCCCGCATCATGCTCGGCATTCGCAGGGATCGAACGCTGATCACGGCGAGTCCTCCGATCTATCGCAAGGGAGCGATATGGGCAGGCTCAGGTCGGGTACCAGGCTGCTGGCCGTGGCCGCCGCGCTGACGGTGGTCGCGTCGACGGGTGTCGCGTTGCGGCCCTCGGCCGTCCCCACCGCCTCGGCGCAGGCCGCGGCGGACGGCAACACCCTCTGGTACGACGAACCGGCGAACGACTGGGAGAGCCGTGCCCTGCCGATCGGCAACGGCGCGCTCGGGGCGATGGTCTTCGGCGGCACGTCCTCGGAACGGTTGCAGTTCAACGAGAAGTCGCTGTGGACCGGCGGCCCCGGCTCACCGGGGTACAACTTCGGCAACTGGACCTCGCCGCGGCCGGGAGCGCTGCAGGAGGTCGTCGACGTGATCAACCGCGACGGCAAGGCGGATCCGAACTGGGTGGCGGGCAAGCTCGGCCAGCGCAAGTCCGGGTTCGGCGCCTACCAGACGTTCGGCGACCTGCACCTGGACCTGGCCGGTCAGTCCGGCTCCTCCACCGGCTACCGGCGTGAGCTCAACATCGGAGACGCCACCGCCAAGGTCAGCTACACCGACGGCGGAGTCGCCTACAACCGCGAGTACTTCGCGAGCTACCCGGGCGAGGTGATGGTCGGGCGGCTCGGCGCGAACCAGTCCGGCAAGGTGTCGTTCACGCTCCGGTACAGCTCACCGCGGTCGGACTTCACGGCGTCCGCGTCGAACGGCAGGTTGACCGTGCGCGGCACGCTCGCCGACAACGGCATGATCTTCGAGGCGCAGATCCGCGTGCTCACCGACGGCGGAACGGTCACCAGCAGCGGCAGCACGGTGACGGTGTCGGGCGCGAACAGCGCGACCTTCGTCATCGGTGCAGGCACGAACTACGCCGACACCTACCCGTCCTACCGCGGCGCCGACCCCCGGAACGCGGTCACGGCCGCGGTCGACGCGGCGGCGGCCAAGTCGTACGCGACGTTGCGCGCGGAGCACGTCGCCGACCACAAGGCGTTGTTCGACCGGGTGAAGCTCAACATCGGCCAGGTGATGCCGGACAAGCCCACCGACGACCTGCGCGCCGCGTACACGGGTGGCACCTCGGCGGACGACCGCGCGCTGGAGGCGTTGTTCTACCAGTACGGCCGCTACCTGCTCATCGCGTCGTCCCGGCCGGGTTCGCTGCCCGCCAACCTCCAGGGCGTGTGGAACCAGTCGACCTCGCCGCCGTGGGCGTCGGACTACCACACCAACATCAACGTCCAGATGAACTACTGGCACGCGGCGCAGGCGAACCTGGCCGAGACCGCGGAGCCGTACGTCAGGTTCGTGGAACAGATGAAGGCACCGGGTGAGGCGAGCGCCGCCAACGTCTTCGGCACCGGTGGTTGGGTGGTGCAGAACGAGACCAACCCGTTCGGCTTCACGGGCGTGCACGACTGGGCGACGGCGTTCTGGTTCCCCGAGGCGAACGGCTGGCTCGCCTCCCAGCTCTACGACCTCTACCGGTTCGGCCAAGACCCGGCGCTGCTCAACAGGGTCTACCCGCTGCTCAAGGGCGCCAGCGAGTTCTGGCTGGCGAACCTGCGCACCGACCCGCGTGACGGCAAGCTCGTCGCCACGCCGTCGTACTCGCCGGAGCACGGCGACTTCACCGCGGGCGACTCGATGGCGCAGCAGATCGTGTGGGGCCTGTTCAACGACACCGTCGCCGCGTCCTCCACTCTCGGCGTGGACACCACGTTCCGCGCTCAGGTGCAGGCCGCGCTGGACAAGCTCGACCCCGGCCTGCGGGTCGGCTCTTGGGGTCAGCTCCAGGAGTGGAAAGCGGATCTGGACGCAAGGACCGACGACCACCGGCACATCTCGCACCTCTACGCGCTGCACCCCGGCCGGCAGATCACGGCGGGCTCGGCGTTCGGTGACGCCGCCAAGGTGTCACTGACCGCGCGCGGCGACGGCGGAACCGGGTGGAGCAAGGCGTGGAAGGTCAACTTCTGGGCGCGGCTGCTCGACGGCGACCACTCCCACAAGATGCTCTCCGAACAGCTCAAGAACTCCACGCTGGCCAACCTCTTCGACACCCACCCGCCGTTCCAGATCGACGGCAACTTCGGCGCGACCGCCGGCATCACCGAGATGCTGCTGCAGAGCCAGAACGGGGACGTCCACGTCCTGCCCGCCAAGCCGGGCGCGTGGACGTCGGGCTCGGTGAGCGGCCTCAAGGCCCGCGGCAACGTCACCGTGGACGCGTCCTGGACCAGCGCGGGCGGCGTGGACTTCACCGCGACCCCGGCGTTCTCCGGCAGCCTGACCCTGCGCAACGCGATCTTCTCCGGCGCCTACACACTCGTCGACACCTCGACAGGACAGGCGGTGAGCGGCACCCGCAACGGCGACCGCGTCACCTTCGCTGCCGTGGCCGGCCGCTCCTACCGGGCCACCGGCACACCGCCGGCCAACCCGGTGCGCAACGCGGGCCGTTGCCTCGACCCGGTGGGCGGCAGCAGCGCCGACGGCACCCACGTGGTGGTGTCCGACTGCACCAGCGCCGCTTCGCAGGACTGGCGTTACGCCGAGGCGACGAACGCGTTGGTCGGCAAGGACGGCAAGTGCCTGGACGCCTCAGGCGGTTCGTCGGCGGATGGGACCAGTGTGATCGTGTGGCCTTGTTCGGGTAGTGCGAACCAGAAGTGGTCGTTGCAGGCCAACGGTTCCATCACCGGTATCGGCGGCAAGTGCCTCGACGTCGCCACCGAGGTCAGACTGTGGACGTGCACCGACTCGGCCACGCAGAAGTGGTCGACCGCGCTGGTCAACCCGGCGGCACGAAGGTGTCTCGACGCCGCCGCCACGTCCGGGTCCCAGGTCAGGATCGCCGACTGCGACCGCGGTACCGCGCAACGGTGGACCCTCAACGGGGCCAACGGTTCCATCACCGGCAACGGCGGCCTGTGCCTGGACGCGTCGGGTGGTTCGTCGGCGGATGGGACCAGTGTGATCGTGTGGTCTTGTTCGGGTAGTCCGAACCAGAAGTGGTCGTTGCAGGCCAACGGTTCCATCACCGGTATCGGCGGCAAGTGCCTCGACGTCACCGGGACGCGGGTGCAGCTGTGGAGCTGCAACGGGTCCGGTGCGCAGCGGTGGACCTTGTGACGCCATAAGCGAATCCGCACTGCCGCCAGGTCCTGCCTGCGGGCTACCGTTCACCACGTGGGGGGACCACGTGGTGAGGTCCGGATTCTCGGGCCGGTCGAGGTGTGCGGCCCGCACGGGCGGGCCGCACTGAGCGGTGCGCGGCAACACGGCATCATCGCGGTCCTCGCACTGCGCGCGGGTGCCACGGTCCCGGTCGAGGGTCTCGTGGACGTGTTGTGGGGCGAGGATCCGCCGCGCACGGCCGTGCGGTCGTTGCACAGCTACGTCGCCCGCGTGCGGCAGGCACTCGCCGACTGCGGCCTGCCCGGCGCGCTCGTCACCAAGCCCGGCGGCTACCAGCTGGACGCGACCGTCGACGCCGAGCTGTTCGAACGGACGAGGGACCTCAGCCTGTGGCGGGGTGAGCCGGCGGCCGGCACCGAGCTGTTCGGCTGGGGCCGCGCGGAGATCCACCGGTTGCGGGAACAGCGAATCACCGCGCTGGAGGTCCACTGGGCCGACCGGCTCGACCACCAGGACGCGATCGCGGAGCTCGAACGGCTGGTGGGGAGCCATCCCACGCGGGAACGGCTCGTCGGCCTGCTGATGCGGGCGTTGCACCTCGACGGGAGGCACGCCGACGCGCTCGAAGCGTTCCGGAAGCTGAGATCCCGGCTCGCCGACGAGCTCGGCACCGACCCCGGCCCCGAGCTCACCGCGCTGCACACCGCGATCCTGCGCCGCGACCCCGCGTTGCAGAGCGCGAAACCGGCCCAGCTGCCCGCCCGCGCCGGTCATTTCACCGGCCGTGCCGCCGAGTTCGCCGAACTGGCCTGCCTGCCGCCGATCGTCGTGGTCTCCGGTGTGGCGGGGGTCGGCAAGACCACGTTCGCGGTCGAGTGGGCGCACCGCGTCGCCGAACGCTTCCCCGACGGGCAGGTGTTCCTGGACCTGCAACGGCTCACGCCCGCCCAGGCGCTGACCGAGATGCTGCACAGCCTCGGCGTTCCGTCGGATCGCGTGTCAGCCGATCCGGCCGCGCTGTACCGGACGTTGTTGCACGGCAAGCGGGTGCTCATCGTGCTGGACGACGTGCGCCGCGCGCGTGACGTGCTGCCGCTGGTGCCGGGCGACCAGGGCAACCTGCTGCTGATCACGAGTCGCGACACGCTCTCCGCGCTCGGCACGCGCCACGCCGTGCACACCGTGCGGCTCGGCCTGCTGAGCGAGCCGGAGGCGCATTCCCTGCTGACCGGGATCCTCGGGGAGACCAGGGTGCACGCGGAGTCGGCCGCGACGACGGACCTGGTCGTCCACTGTGGACGATTGCCGCTCGCGTTGCGCATCGCGGCCGCGCGTCTCGCGGTCCGGCCCGGCAGGCGGATCGCGGACCTGGTCCGGGAGTTGACCCGCAACGACCCGTTGGACGTGCTGACGGTCGACGGCGACGACCGCACGGTGCGCACCGTGTTCGCCAGCGCACACCGCACGTTGAGCGAACCTGCGGCGCGCTTGTTCCGCGTGCTCGGCGAACATCCCGGTGCGAGCTTCCCCGCCGACCTCGCCGACGCGCTGGGCCCTGGCCTCGACGAGCTCGTCGCGACGCACCTCGTCAGCGAGGTGGGCAACGGCCGGTACGCGTTGCACGACCTGGTCCGCCTGTTCGCCCGGCAGAGCGGCGACCTCGGTGACGGCGTGGAGCGGATGCTCGACCGGTACCTCACGATCGCCCACGCGGCCGGCCAGGTGCTCAACCCGCGGCATGACCTCGTGACCCGTGCGCCGTGCGACGACCTCCCGTTCACCGCGGACCGGGCCGAAGTGCTCGCCTGCCTCGACGCCGAGCGCGACAACATGTCGCACGTGATCCGGCTCGCGGCCCGCCGCGGGCTGCACCGGGAGACGTGGCAGCTGGCGTACCTGCTCACGAGCTACTTCGAGGCGCGCGGCAACTGGGCCGCTCGCGTCGAGCAGTGCGAGCACGCCGTCACCGCGGCCCGCGCGCTCGGCGACCCGCGCGCCGAGGCGGAGATGTTGCGCGGACTCGGAATCGCGTTGCAGATGACCTCACGCATCGCCGAAGCCATGGTGGTGCAACGACAAGCGCTCGCGCTGGTGCGGGAGGCAGGTGATCTGCGCGGGGAAGCGCGGCTGCACAACAACATCGGCAACGCGCACTCGGAGCTGCGCGAGTTCGGGCAGGCGCTGGAGTCGTACCAGGCGGCGACACGGGTGCACGGCGCCGCGGGCGACGAGGTGGGGGTGGCGCTCGCCAGGCGCAACCTCGGTTACACCTACGTGCGGATGGGCCGGCCGGACCTGGCGGTCGAACCGTTGTTCGCGGCGCTGGAAACCTTCCGCGCCAAGGGGAACTCCCGGCTGGAGGCGGCGACCCTCATGTCGCTGGGCAACGCGTTCCACCAGCTCGCCGACCGCGCACCGGCACTGCGCTACTTCGGTGACGCGTTGCGGATCAGCCGTGAGGTCACCGACCACCGCTTCGAGGCCGACGCGCTGGCCCACCTCGGTGTCACGCAGCTCGCGCTCGGCGACCCGGCCGTGGCACGGGAACACCTGACCGCCTCTCTCGAGGTGTGCCGTGCGCTCGGCGACCGCCACCGCGAGGCGTCGGCACTGCACCACCTCGGCGAGACCGAGCTGGCGCTGGGGGACCTCGCCGCCGCCCGCGACCACCTCGTGGCCGCACTGGCCGCGCGTGCCCAGGCACCCGACGAGTTCGAGGAGGCCTCGGTCCACCGCACGGCGGCCGACCTGGAGGGCCGGTGCGGGCGGTGGACCGAGGCCGCGAGGCACTGGGCTCAGGCCCTGGCGCTGTTCACCTCTTGCCGCCGATCGTGAACACGCCCACGGCCTTGCCGATCTCGCCCGGCTTCACCGCGGTGATCTGCAGGTAGAACTGCTTCTGCTGACCGTCGACGCGCAGCACCGTGTACGGAATCCGGGCGCTGGTCTGACCCGCCTTGATCGTGACCGTTCCGTTCGGCGCCGCCTTGTAGTCCTCACCCAGCTTCGCCGTGCCGTCGACGAACTTGTACGCCACTTCGACGTTCTGCTTCGCCGCCCCGTTGCGCAGTTTCACCACAGCGGAGTAGTCGTCCGCTCTCTCGTGCACCGGGCCGTCCTGGGCGTCCACGACGATCGGGCAGTCGGGCTGGTCGCAGTCCGGTACTCCTTGTGCGGGAACGATTCCCAGCAACAGCAGCAACAGAACCATGAGCGTCTTCATTGAGCACCCCTTCGGCAGGTCCGTCTCCGCTCAACGGAGACGGACCTGCCGGGGCTGATACTCACTCCTTGTCGTTCTCCTTCTCGTTGATCCGGTACTCCGCGCCACCGAGGTCGCCCTCCCGCTCGTCGACCTGGCGCACCTGCAGCACCGCGGGCTCCGCCTCGACGTCGGTCTCGAACGTCAGGCCGATCTCGATGCGCTCCTCACCCTTGAGCGCCAGCCCGTCGAGACGGGCGAGCTTCGGCTCGACGATCTGGAACTGCGTCTCGCCCACCTGCTTCAGCCCGGCGCCCTTCTGCCCGGCGGCCCGCCACCTGGCCGTGAGCTCCTGGCCGAGATCGATCGTCACCCTGCCCGCGAACGGCCGCTCCGGCTGCTCGAGGATCAGGCTCTGCCTGCCGTCGAACGGGTTCGGGTTGCCGATGGTGTACGTCACCCAGTACGGCCGGTCCGGGAACACCCGCACCGAGTTGACGTTGCGCCACACGATGTTGTTGTTCCGCTGGGCGTTGAGCTGAGTGTTGGGTCCCTCGGCGAACGTCATCGGGTCGATGTTGGGGGACACCCAGCGCGCGAGCAGGCAGAAGTGCGCGGGACCCGGCACGTTCCAGCCCGGCCAGGTGAGCATGACCGTGGTGCCGCCCACCGGCACGCTGGCGCCGATGTTGTTGATGTACGTCCAGCCGCCCGGCCACGCCGTCCCGCCGCCGAGGTTGCTGCGGTACAGCACGAGGTTGCCGTCGACGTTGCCGATGCCGCCGGGCTTGCGGCGCAACGTCACGAACACGTAGTTGTTCAGCCCGACTCTGGGGTTCTGCGACACCGCGCACGGCACGGGTGTCCAGCAGACCTTGATGTCGGGACTGGTGTAGATGCTGCCGGCGCTGGGCTCGTTGCCCACGTCGCCGGCGTTGTCCCGCATGTAGACATCGCGGTAGAACGGCGTGGCGCTCGCCGCCGGAACGACGACGAGCCCCACGACCGCCAGCACTCCGAGCAGCACCGCCGCCAGCTTGGTTCTCACCATGTCCTCCCTCGGTTGTGGTTTGCTCACCGAAGGAGTACCTGCGTGCTGTTGTAGCTCGGTTGTCGTGCTGTTGTTGCGGAACCGGTCAGGGAATCAGGTTCCACTGCTGGTTGGCGCCACCCCAGCAGTCCCACAGGTGCAGCTTGGTCCCGTTGGTGGTGCCCAGGGCGATCGCGTCGAGGCACCTCCCCGACTGCACACCGGTGATCGTGCCGTCGGCGTTGACGTTCCACTGCTGGTTGGCGCCGCCGTTGCAGTCCCAGATCACGGCCGCGGTCCCGTTGGCGGTCCCGGCACCGAAGGCGTCGAGGCACTTGTTGCCGTACACGACGAGCTGCTTGTTCGACGTGTAGGTCCACCGCTGGTTGGTGTTGCCGGAGCAGTCCCACAGCTGGGCCTGTTCACCGTTGGTGGTCGAAGCGCCGTTGATGTCGACGCAGCGGCCCGACTGCTGGCCGAGGATCTTCACGTTCTGGGTGGGCTGGACGCCGGCGGCCGCCATCACGTTCTGCGCGCCGCTCGGCCAGGCGCCGTTGCTGACGAAGACGGTGCCCGTGACGGTGTTGCCGCGCGTGCCGTTCGTGATGTCGGCACCGTCGTGGTCGGACCAGTTGTTCGTAAGCGTGAGGTCACCGGTGTGGTTGTTGTCGCTGGCGTTCGCGTGAGCCCAGTTCCAGCCGCCCTGGTAGACGTTGCCCGTCACCGAGACGTAGCGCGACCCCTCGTCGAAGTACATGTCGAAGCCGCGGTTCATGGACCTGAAGTAGTTCTGCCTGAGCACCGTGCCGGGGCTCGCGGACAGCATGTAGAAACCGCCGCCGTCCGACATGGTCGTCATCGTGTCGTGGATGTGGTTGCCGAGGACGAGGTTGTTCTTCGCCGTCGTCGCCGTGGTGTAGAGCGGCTGGTAGTTGTACGTGCCGCGGTTCTGGTACTCCTGGCTGCCGCCGGGGTCGTTGATGCCCCAGCCGTAGCCCAGGTTGAGGCCCGAGTACGGCAGGTTGTAGATCTCGTTGTGCGAGATGGTCGCGTTCGTGGCGTAGGTGACCAGGACGCCGACGTGGCTGCGGTACTCGAGAGCGACGTCGTGGACCTTGTTGTTGCTGAGGGTGATGTTCTGGACCGTCATGCGGCTGTCGCTCGGGTGGTGCGCGTCGGCCCGCAGGCCGCCGACGACGATGCCGCCGGCCGAGATCTGCTCGAAGGTGCTGCCGGTGACCGTGATGTTGTTCGCGCCGAGCCCGACACCGGTGGTGTGGCCGTTGGCGTCGTTGCCGATGCCGACGCCGACCTGGCCGATGTTCGTGAACCTGCTGCCGCTGAAGGTGATGGCGTTGGCGGCCGACACCTGGACGGCCGCGGGCATCTGGCTGAAGCCGGGACGGGTCGACTCGAACTGGGAGCAGCCGGAACCGCAGGTGCTGAACGCGTTCGAAGGCCTGGTGCTCCACGTTCCCCGGATGTAGCCGCCGGTCTGCTGGTCGGCGTAGCCCTCGTTCGTGCTCGGCAACAGCCAGCTCGTGTGCGAGAACTGCAGGCCGCTGAACGAGATGTTGTGGGCCGGCGCGTCATAGGTGCCGCCGACGTTCACCAACGACTGCAACCGCGGCAGCCGCACGTCGGCGTTCGCGATGTTCTGGCCCGCCAACGGCTTGTAGTAGAGGGTGCCGGTGGCCGTGTCGAGGTACCACTCGCCCTCGGCGTCGAGGAACTCCCGCGCGTTCTCCAGCCAGAACCCCGCCTGGTTGAACGGGAACTGGACGGTGTCCCAGCCCCAGGTGTTGTTGTCCCACGCGGGTTGCTGCATCGTGATCGTGTTGCCGGAGATCGACTGCACCGGCGTGAACCGGTCGGTGAACGAGTTGGCCGACTCGAGCTCGACCCTGTTCTTGTTGCCGAGGTTGTTCAGGTACGACAACGCGCTGCTGGTGAAGGTCATCCCGCTGGACGTGAGCGTGAAGTCGGACCGGTTGACCGCGGTGCGGGCCCGCGTCGCGATCTTGCCGTCGACGTAGAGCTGGCGGGTGTCGAACCCGGTGCCGACGTTCGCCTTCCAGATGTTCTGCGCGGCGTCCGCCTGCGTCCAGCCGGTGACCTTCTGGCCGCCGGAGATGACCGAACCCTGCGAGCCCTGCCAGATCACGGTGTGGCCGCTGGTGCCGGAGTCGGCGGCGGTGAAGGTGAGCGGTGAGCTCAACGTGTACGTGCCGCCGGCGAGCTGGACCACGACGTCGCCGGTCATCGTCGGGACGAGCGTCCTCACGGACGCCTGGGCCTGCGTGATCGAACACGGCTGGGCGGACGAGCAGGCCGTGCCGGATCCGGTGGGAGAGGCGTAGAGGGTGGTCATGACGGCGGCCGTGGCGGGGGCCGAGGCGACGGTGATGCCACCGAGCGCTAAGAGAGCGGCGGCGGCGGACCGGCCGATCAGGGAAGCGAGCAGCTTCATTGCTGGCTCCATTCGGGGGGAAAGGGGCGTGCGAGAACACCGGCCGTCACAGCGGCCGGAGACTGTGTTGGTTGTGCCGGAGTCGGCGTCCGGTGCGTGGTGGCGCGGCTCGTGTTGCTGCGTTGTGCCGGTGGTGGTGTGTGGTGGGCGGCACGGCTCACGGCCTCGCAGCACGGCTCACGTTGCCGTGTTGTGCCGGTGTCGGCGTCTGGCCCGCGGCGGCTGGGACCTGGCGGCACGGCTCACGTCGCCGCGGTGCCCGGCCCACGACGGCCGCGGCACGGCTCACGGGCGACACCGGTGTGCGGGCCCGCGCCGAGCCGGACGTCGGCGCGGGCCCTCAGGGCGTCACGCGGTGGTGGGCGGCTCCAGATGCCAGACCTCCTGCATCGGTGCCCACCAGTGGCCGGAGCCCGGCTCGGCCAGGGACTCCTGGCACGGGTCGGTCAGCGTCCACCACCGCTGGGTCTCCGGGTCGGCGGCGATGCTCGCCTGGGCGGCGTCGTGGTCGTCGCCGTGGAACTCGTAGTAGCCGAAGAGCAGGTCACCGTGCAGGAAGATCGTGAAGTTCCGGATGCCGACGTCGAGCATCGCTCGTTCGACGCCGGGCCACACGGCCGAGTGGAGCCGGAGGTACTCCTCGCGGTGTTCGTCGCGGAGACGGATCACCATGCCGAAGCGCTGTGGGCTGTCCATTGTGGTCTCCTCAGGCGGTGACGGGGGCGTCCGGTTCGACGACGTGGAGGCGGTGTCCGGCGCGGTCCGGACGGATGTGGGAGCCGCCGGAGAGCGGGTGGGGGAGCAGGTGCTTCGCCGCCGCGACGGCTTCCTCGTCGACGCGCAGGCCCAGGCCCGGGGTGTCGCCGAGCACGTACGCCCCGCCCTCGACGTGCGCGTCCACGGAGACGCCGAGCGGCGGCCGCAGGTCCTGCAGTTCGCTCACCAGGTGGTTGGGCACGGACGTGGCGGCGTGCAGCAGGCCGAGCGGTGTGGTGCCGATGGGGCTCACGGGCAGGTCGTGGGCGTGGGCGAGGGTGGCGACCCGCAGGAAGTGGGTGATGCCCCAGACCGCGGCCGTCTGCACGACGTCGACGGCTCCCGCCGCGATGAGCGACCGGTGTTGTTCGAGCCCGGTCAGGTTCTCGCCGGTGGCGACCGAGGCGCGGATGCCGCGGCCGACCACCGCGTGCCCTTCGGCGTCCCAGCGCCGGACCGGTTCCTCGATCCACGTCAGGTCGTGGGTGCGTTCGATCTCGCTGACGTACCGGACCGCCTGCTTGCGCGTCCAGGTCTCGTTGACGTCGAGCATCAGGCTCGGCCTCGTGCCGCGGCCGGCCTTCGCGAGGACGTCGCGGACGAGGCCGAGGCGGTACGTGTCGTGCTCGACGTCGAGACCGCCCTTGATCTTCGCCGCGCGCAGCCCGCGGTCGGCGTACTCCTGGTACACCGAGACGAACTCGTCGTCGTCGAGCGCGATGTCCAGCGCCGAGGCGTAGGCCGGCACCCGGCGGTCGCGGCCGCCGAGCAGGCGCCACAACGGTTCTCCCGCCGCCTGCGCCTTGATGTCCCACAGCGCGGTGTCGAGCGCTCCGATCGTGCCGAACACGGCGCCCGCGTGACCCGCCTTGAACATCCGGCGCTGCATGCGGTCGTAGAGGGCGGTGACGGACCTGGGGTCCTCGCCCTCGATGGCGGAGAAGACGCTCTCGATCTCGACGTGCGGCCCGAGGCCGACGCCGCTGATGCCCGCGTCCGTCTCGACGACGACGATCGGGACCCGTACGACGCCGTCGGCGTAGACGCCGTTGGCGTCCCCCACCGGCCGGCCCCAGTCGTGGATCGTGGTGAGGGTCCGCAGACCAGTGATGCGCATGTCAGCCCTTCGTGGACCCGGCGGTGACACCGTCGGCGATCTGTCGTTGCAGGAACAGGTAGACGACCAGCACGGGGATCGCGGCGATCAGCACGCCGGACGCGAACGTGGGGATGTCGTCGGAGTACTGCCCGCGCAACGAGGTGACTCCGACCATCAGGGTGCGGTGCTCGGCGGACGGCATCATCAACAACGAGATGAGCACGTCGTTCCAGCAGAACAGGGCGTTGAGCACGCCGACGGACAGCAGCGCGGGCGCGCCGATCGGCAGCATGATCCGCCAGTAGACCCCGTAGACGGTGTTCCCGTCGATGCGGGCCGCGTCGACGATCTCCGCGGGCACGGTCGAGTAGTAGCTGGTCAGCAGGAAGATCGTGAACGGCAGGAACTGGGCCACGTAGGCGAGGACGAGCCCCGGATACGTGTCGATGAGCCCGCTGTCGGCCATGATCCGCGCGAGCGGCACCATGATCACCTGGAACGGCACGAACAGCGCCGCGAGGATGCCGAGGAACAGCGTGGACGAACCGCGGAAACGCAGCCGTCCCAACGCGAAGCCCGCCATCGACCCGAGCAGCAGCAACAGCGCCACCGAGCACGCCACGACGACCACCGAGTTGAGGAAGTACTTCGACATCCCCACGCTCGTCCACGCCTTGACGACGTTGTCCCACCGCAGCGAGTCCGCCAGGGAGAACCGGTCGAGGGTGTAGTCGCGGCGGGTCTTCATCGCCACGTTGGTGGTGAACACCAGGGGATACACGGTGGCCAGCGCGAGCACGGCCATCGGGACGGCGACGACCCACTTGGTCAACCGGGAGCCGGACATCAGTCCTCCTTGCCGGCGGCACGTCGCAGGATGCCGATCTGAGCCAGCCCCACGACGAGCATGATCAGGAACAGTGCGGTGGAGGCGGCGGAGGCCAGCGCGGGCTGGTTCATCTGCCCCTGCTGGATCCAGATGTAGTACTCGGGCAGGTAGGTCGACCCCTCCGGCCCGCCGCTCGTCATCACGTACAGCAGACCGAACATCGAGGTCAGCATGCCGATCATGGTGGTGACGAAGACGAACTGGATGGTGCGCGACAGGCTCGGGACGATCACGTGCCAGATGGTCTGCGCGAACGACGCACCGTCCACTTTGGCCGCATCCAGCAGGGACGAGTCGAGCGTGGCGAACCCGGCGAGGAAGACCACCAGCGCCATGCCGAACGTCGCCCAGACGTGCACCCCGACGACGGTGAAGATCGCCACGCCGGGATCGCCGAGCCAGTCCACCGGTCCCAGGCCGAGACCGCCGAGCAGCCGGTTGAGCGGACCGTCGAACGCGAGCAGCAGGTTGAAGATCGCGCCGACGATCACCGGTGAGAGCACGGCGGGGAAGAAGTAGACACCGCGGTAGAGCCGATGTCCCGGCACCCGCAGGTAGATGAACGTCGCGAGCAGACCCGGAATCGCGACCGCCACCGGCAGCAGCAGCACGAGCAGACCGACGTTGCGCAACGCCGTGCGGAACAACGGGTCGCTGAACAGGGTGAGGTAGTTGGCGAAGCCGACCATCATCCCGTTGCGGTCGCCGTCGCCGGTGAACGAGAAGTTCACCCCGAGCACGAGGGGCCACAACCGCAGCACGACGATGATCAGGACGGCCGGTGCCACGAGGACCAGCGGTGCCAGGCGTTCGGCCCGCGAGCCCACGCGAGTGCGCCGCCGCACCCCGGCGGGCTCGGCCGAGACCGAGCCCGCCGGAGACAGAGAGGGTGCCGCCACGACGTCAGCCCGTCTTGTCCGACGCCGCCAGCTGCTGCAGCACGTCGTCCACCGTGGTGGAGCCGCTGAGCAACTGCTGGGAGAGCCGTCCCATGAGATCGATCGTCTTGGACGACAGGGCGACGTGCAAGGCGGGCTTGCCGGACTTGACCTCGGAGACGATGGTCTTGACGGCGGGACCGCCCGCGGAGGTGTCGATCGTGGTGTCGGAGGCGATCGCGCCACCGTCCACGTAGAACGCCTTGAGCGCCTCGGTGGAGGTCAGCGACCGCACCAGGTCCGCGGCGAGCTTCGGGTCCTTCGTCCACTTCGCGACCGCGTACCCGATGCCGCCGTCGTAGGGCAGGCTCGGCTTCGCCGCGGGGTTGACCAGGGGCGCCTGCATGACACCGAGCTTCTCCGGGGTCAGGAACTCGGCGAAGTCCTTCCAGTGCCCGACGTCCGACATCAGGCCGATGACGTTGGCGGCCTTGGCGGAGTTGAACGCGGCGAACGCGTCGTTGAACATCGCGGTGGAGTTGGCGCCGTCGGTGTTGAGCCCGGCGTCGGCGGTCTGCTTCCACAGCTCGAAGATGCGCTTGACGTCAGGTGAGGACCAGTTGCGCTTGCCCGCGATCCAGTCGTCGTACTCCTGCGGCGTCAGGACGGCGGATCCCATGGCGGACAGGAAGAACTGGATGCCGACGCCCTCCTTGTTGCCCAGCGCGAAGCACTTGGCGCCGGTCTTCGCGGTGACGACGCCGCAGTTCTTGACGAAGTCGTCCCAGGTCTTCGCGGGAGCGTCGATGCCGGCCTTCTGGTAGAGGTCCTTGTTGTAGTAGATCGGGTGGCCCTGCAGGGTCACCGGCTCGGCGTAGACCTTGCCCGCCTTGGTGAACGCGTCCCAGCCGGCCAGCCGCTGCTTGTCGTCGGCGACGTAGGAGTCGAGCGGGGCGAGCGCGTCGGAGCGGTCGCGGATCTGCCCGCCACCGTTGAAGAGGATGACGTCGGGTCCCTTGCCGGCCTGGATGGCCGCGCCGAGCAGGGTGTAGTACTGGTCGAACGGCTGGGCCACGAACTCCACGTTCACGCCGGGGTGCTTCTTCGCGAAGTCCGCCTTGGCCTTCTCGACGTAGCCCGCCGCCTTGGGGTCACCGGACTTCCAGTCCCAGACCACCAGCTTGTCGCTCGAACCGCCGGAGGACGAACCGGGTCCGGCGGCGCTTCCGCAGCCGGCCGTCAGCGTCAGGCCCACCACCAGGGCCGTGGTCCAAAGTGTGCGCTGCTTCATTGAGGCTCACTTCTCGATTTCGGTGGCCGGACGACAACTGGTCCGGCGAGGTGCTGCTGAACGTAATTCGTATGACGTATTACGTCAACGGCCGTTTGTGGTTACACTCGGCCGGACGCTCAGCCCGTCGGCGAGCGGTGCAACGGAGGAACGATGACGGCATCAGGCCAGCAACCGAGCGCGTCCGTGAGCGCGCTCGCCGCCCCGGGCTGGGCGCGCCGGCCCGCGAACCTGGCCAGGGCGATCACGACCGAGCTCGTCGAACGGATCGTGCGCGGCGATCACCCGTCCGGCACGTCGCTGCCGCCGGAGCCGGTGCTGTGCGAGACGTTCTCGGTGAGCAGGACCGTCATCCGCGAGGCGATGAAAGTGCTGCAGGAGAAGGGTCTCGTGCAGGTCCGCCAGGGAGCCGGCACGATCGTCACGGAACCGTCGTCGTGGAACATGCTCGACGAGCTCGTCCTCGGGGCGGTCATCGCCGAGGACGAGACGCTGGGAGTCCTCGACGATCTCGTCGTCACGCGCAGGCTGCTCGAGTCGGACATGGCGCTGGTGGCCGCCCGCACCGCCGACCAGGAGACGCTGGACGCGCTGAGCGCTTTCGTGGACCTCATGGACCAGATGGTGGACGACCCGGCGTCCTATCGCGACCAGGACTACCTCTTCCACGACACGATCATGCGGGCATCCGGCAACCGCATCGCCAGGGGCGTCGTGCGGGCGCTGGAGAGCCAGGTGTTCCACACGGCCAGGTACACCGGCCGGACCGACCGCGCGCTGTGCGTGGCCTCGAACAAGGGACACCGCCGCATCTACGAGCGGATCGCGGCGCACGACCCGGAGGGTGCGGCGGCCGCGATGTACGAGCACATCACCGAAGCGTGGCTCGTGCGGCGCAGCGCTGCGGGTGACCCCAGCCGGCTGGAGCGCTGACCACGGATGAACGGACGCGACATGAGTGACTTCGACGGGCTGGTGGCGCTGGTCACCGGTGGTGGCTCCGGCATCGGCCGCAGCACGGCCGAGCTGCTGGCGGGCCGCGGTGCGCGGGTCGCGGTGCTCGACCTGGCGGCGGACGACCTGCCGGAGGCGATGTTGTTCGTGCGGGCGGACGTCACGGACGACCAGAGCGTCCGCGACGCGGTGGCGGCGGTGGTCGAGCACTTCGGCGGGATCGACGTCTTGATCAACAACGCGGGCATCGGAGCGCAGGGCGACGTGACCGCCGCGACGGACGCCGAGTGGCTGAAGGTCTTCGACGTCAACGTTCTGGGGATGGCGAGGGTGGCGCGTGCCTGTCTGCCGCACCTGCGGAACTCCCGTGCCGCCGCCATCGTCAACACCGGGTCCATCGCGGGGACGGCCGGTCTGCCGCAGCGGGCCGTGTACTCGGCGAGCAAGGGCGCGGTGCACGCCTTGACGCGCGCGATCGCGGCCGACCACATCCGTGAGGGCATCCGCGTCAACGCGGTCGCGCCCGGCACGGCCGACACCCCGTGGGTGCGCAGGCTGCTCGACACGGCCGCGGACCCGGCAGCCGAGCTGGCGGCGCTGGAGGCCAGGCAGCCGCACGGCCGGCTGGTGAGCGCGGACGAGATCGCCTCGTCGATCGCTTACCTCGCAAGCCCTCTGTCGGGGTCGACCACCGGAACCGTGCTCGCCGTGGACGGCGGTATGGACGCGTTGCGGTTGCGTCCGCGTGGCTGATGTCGTGAGCCGGCTGGGACTGGGCACCTCCCCGCTCGGCAACCTGTACGCGGAAGTGACCGAGCGCGAGGCCCGTGCCGTGGTGGACGCGGCGTGGGAGACCGGTGTCCGGATCTTCGACACCGCGCCGCACTACGGGCTGGGACTGGCGGAACGCCGGCTCGGCGCCGCGTTGCGGGACCGTCCGCGGGACGAGTTCCTGTTGTCCACCAAGGTGGGACGCCTGCTGGTGCCCGATCCCGGCGGTCGCGGGCTCGATCCAGAGGGCTTCGCGGTGCCGGCGACCCAGCGCCGCGTGTGGGACTTCAGCGCGGAGGGTGTGCGCCGCAGTCTGGAGTCCTCTTTGGAACGACTAGGGCTCGACCGCGTGGACGTCGTGTACCTGCACGACCCGGACGACCACTGGGACCAGGCGGTGCACGAGGCCCTGCCCGCGCTGGTGGAACTGCGGCGGCAGGGCGTGATCAGCAGGATCGGCATCGGGATGAACCAGTGGCAGATGCTCGCCCGGTTCGTGCTGGAGTCCGGTTCGGACACCGTCGACACGATCCTGCTCGCGGGCCGCTACACCCTGCTGGAACAGCCGGCGCTGGCCGAGCTCCTGCCGCTGTGCGCGCGGCTCGGCGTCGAGGTCGTCGCCGCCGGGCTCTTCAACTCCGGTCTGCTGGCCACGCAGGAGGTTCCGCAGACCGCCACGTACGACTACCGCACGGCCCCGGCCGCGGTCCTCGACCGGGCGAGGCGGATCGCCGCGATCTGCGCGCGGCACGGCACGACGCTGCCGGCCGCGGCGCTGTGGTTCCCCTTCGGTCACCCCGCGGTGACCGGTGCGCTGATCGGAGCCCGCACCGAGGCCGAGATCCGCGCGAACGTCGCCGTGTTCACGACTCCTGTCCCCGCCGCGCTGTGGGCGGAACTGCGTGACGCACGGCTGATCGAGGTCGGCGTGCCGACCCCGTGACCAGCTTCCACACGAACGATTGAGGAACGGCGATGCGACTGCTCAGAGTGGGTGAGAAGGGCTCCGAGATCCCCGCGGTGCTCGACGACGCGGGCCAGGCGCGCGACCTGCGCCCGGTGACGAGTGAGATCAACGGCGATTTCCTGGCGGGCGGTGGCGTGGCGCGGGTGCGCGACGCCCTGCCCGGCCTGCCGGAGCTGGACGTCACGGGCCTGCGGATCGGCGCGCCCGTCGCCCGTCCCGGCGCCCTGATCTGCATCGGCCTCAACTACTCCGACCACGCGGCGGAGACGTCGGCGGAACCGCCCGCCGAACCCGTGGTGTTCATGAAGAACACCAACACGGTCGTCGGGCCGGACGACACGGTGCTCGTGCCTCGGGGGAGCGTGAAGACCGACTACGAGGTGGAGCTGGCGGTCGTGCTGGGCGCGCCCGCGAGGTACCTGGAGAGCCCGCAGGACGCGGCGGCGGTCATCGCGGGCTACGCGATCTCCAACGACGTCAGCGAACGCGAGTTCCAGATCGAACGCGGCGGCCAGTGGACCAAGGGCAAGTCCTGCGAGACGTTCAACCCGCTGGGGCCGTGGCTGGTCACCGCCGACGAGGTGGGCGACCCGCAGGCGCTCGGCCTGAGGCTGAGTGTGAACGGCGAACTGCGGCAGGACGGCAACACGAAGAACATGCTCTTCGGCGTCCACCACGTCATCTGGTACCTCAGCCAGTTCATGGTCCTCGAACCCGGTGACGTCGTGAACACGGGTACGCCCGCGGGGGTGGCGCTCGGCGTGAACGACTTCGAGTACCTGCGCGCCGGAGACTCGGTCGAGCTCGCGATCGACCGGCTCGGCGTGCAGCGGCAGCGGATCGGTCAGGCATGACCGCGGCGCGGCGCGTCGACGCCCACCACCACCTGTGGGATCTCTCCGCGCGGCCGCAGGAGTGGCTCGACGAGCTGGACGTGATCCGGCGCGACTTCGGGCCGGAGGACCTGAGCGCGGTGGCCGGACCGGCCGGGGTCGACGCCACGGTGCTCGTCCAGGTGCTCAACGACGTCGACGAGACGGCGGAGTTCCTCGCGGTGGCGGGGAACTCCGACCTGATCGAGGGTGTCGTCGGATGGGTCGACCTCACCGCGCCCGACGTCGCCGAGCAGCTGGACCGGCTGCGGTCGGGACCGGGCGGCGACCGGCTGGTGGGTGTCCGGCACCTGGTGCAGGCCGAACCGGACCCGCACTGGCTGCTGCGCGCCGACGTGATCGCGGGACTGCGGGCCGTGCGGGACGCGGGGCTGGTCTACGACGTGCTGACTCGCCCGCACCAGCTGCCCGCGGCGCTCGAGGCGGTGCGGACGGTGCCGGACCTGGTGTTCGTGCTGGACCACCTGTCCAAACCGGACATCGCCGGACGCTCGCTGGAGCCGTGGTCGGCGCATCTGGCGGCACTCGCGGCGTTGCCGAACGTGACCGCCAAGCTGTCGGGTCTCGTCACGGAAGCAGGTCCTCAGTGGACTGTCGACGACTTCCGGCCCTACGTGGACGTTGCGCTGCAGGCGTTCGGCCCCGAGCGGCTGATGGTCGGCACGGACTGGCCGGTCTGCCTGCTCGCGGCGTCCTACGAGGAGGTCGTCCAGGTCGCGGAGGAGCTGACCTCCGGGCTCAGCGCCGCCGAACGCGACCTCGTGTTCGGCGGTACGGCGGAGCGCGTCTACTTGGGAGCGAAGTGATGGACACCGTGCGCCTGGCCTACGGCGAGACGGGGCTGGACCTGCGCGTCGACCCGGCGGTGACGACGGTCGTGACGCCGAAGCACCACCCGGTTTCCGCGCCGCCGCGGGAAGTTCTGCGCCGGGCGTTGCGTGAACCGGTGGCGGGTCCGCCGTTGCGGGACCGCGTGCGCCGCGGCCAGACCGTCGCGATCTCCGCCTGCGACGGGACGCGGCCGCAGCCCAGGCACCTGATGATCCCGGCGATCCTGGAGGAGCTCGACGGACTGGTCGACCTCGCCGACGTCGTCGTGCTGGTCGCGACCGGAACGCACCGCGGCAACACCGAGGCGGAGCTGCGCGCGATGTTCGGTGACGAGGTGGTCGACACGGTGCGGATCGTGAACCACGACGCCCGCGACCGCGCGAGCCTGACGTGGATGGGAACGCTCGGTGCGGACGTGCCGGTGTGGCTCAACAGCGAGTGGGTGGACGCGGACGTGCGGATCACCACGGGGTTCGTCGAACCGCACTTCTTCGCCGGGTTCTCCGGCGGGCCGAAGCTGGTCGCGCCCGGCCTCGCCGCGCTGGAGACCGTGCTGGTGCTGCACGACGCGCGCCGGATCGGGCACCCGCGGGCGACGTGGGGGATCATCGAGGGCAACCCGGTGCACGACGACGTGCGTGCCATCGCGGCCGCGACCGGGGTGACGTTCGGGTTCGACGTGGTGCTGAACCAGGACAAGGAGGTCGTCGCCGCGTTCGGTGGTGATCTGCTGGCGATGCACGCCGCCGCCGTGCGCACGGCTCGTTCGGTGGCGATGCAGCCGGTGCCGCAGCTGTTCGACGTGGTGGTGACGACGAACTCCGGCTATCCGCTGGACCAGAACCTCTACCAGGCGGTGAAGGGGATGTCGGCGGCCTACGAGGTGGTGAAGCCGGGCGGCACGATCGTGTGCGCCGCCGAGTGCCGCGACGGGTTCCCCGACCACGGCTCGTACCGCGAGGTGCTGGCCTCCGCGGACTCGCCGGCGGCGTTGTTCGCCGAGATCTCGTCGCGGGAGGTCACCGTGCCGGACCAGTGGCAGGTGCAGATCCAGGCCCGCATCCAGGCCGACTGCCGGGTGGTGATGCGCACCTCGCACCTGAGCGATGCTCAGCTGGCGACCGCACATCTGTCGCAGACCGCGGACATTTCTCTCGCGGTGGCCGAGGCGTTGGCGGCGGCAGGACCGGACGCTCGGCTTTGTGTGCTGCCGGAGGGGCCGCAGACGATTCCTTACGTCGAGGGGGTGCGCCGGTGATTCTCGTGTGCCTGGACAAGTTCCGGGGATGCCTCACCGCGGCACAGGCGTGCGCGGCGGTCGTGAAGGGTGTTGCGGAGGCCGGCGGGCGCGCGACGGCGATGCCGGTCGCCGACGGCGGCGAAGGAACGCTGGAAGCGTTGGCGCGGGCCGGTTATCGCGAGGTGCAGGCCGACGTGACCGGGCCGACCGGACGTCCGGTGCGTGCGGCGTTCGCGGTGCGCGGCACCCGTGCGGTGATCGAGATGGCCAGGGCCAGCGGGCTCGACCTGCTGCCGGGCGGTGAACCGGCGCCGCTCGTGGCCGACAGCCACGGGACCGGCGCGTTGATCCGTGCCGCGCTGGACCACGGCTGCCTCGACATCGTCCTCGCGGTGGGCGGCAGCGCGACGACCGACGGGGGAGCGGGCCTGCTGCGCGCACTCGGCGCCCGCATCACCGACTCCCGCGGCGTGCCGCTGGGTCCGGGCGGTGCCGCGTTGACCGGGGTGGCGCACGTCGACTTGTCCTCTTTGGACTTCCGGTTACGTCTGGCGCGCGTGTCGCTCATGTCCGATGTGGACAACCCGTTGACCGGTCCTTCCGGTGCTGCCGCGGTGTTCGGCCCGCAGAAGGGCGCCTCACCGCGCGACGTCGAGGTGCTGGAGCGCGGCCTGCGCGAGTTCGCCGCGGTGATGACCCGCGCGACCGGCCGTGACATGAGCTCGTCACCCGGCGCGGGCGCGGCGGGCGGCGCGGGTTTCGCGGCGTTGGCGGCCCTCGGCGCCCAGCGCGTGTCCGGAGCCGAGTTCGTGCTGGGCGAGATCGGCCTCGAGGAAGCCCTGCGCGGCGCCTCGCTCGTCGTGGTCGGCGAGGGTCGGTTCGACGCGCAGAGCCTGCGCGGCAAGGCACCCGTGGGCGTGGCCGAGGCAGCCGCCCGGCACGGCGTACCAGTCGTCGTGGTCGCGGGAGACGTCCGGCTCCAGGTGGCTGACCTGCGATCGGCGGGCATCGTCGGCGCGTGGTCGTTGCTGGAGCGCGCGGGCGCCCTGGAACCCGCGATCTCCCGGGCTCCCGAGCTGCTGGCGCAGATCGGCCGCGAACTGACTTCGGTCGTGGAGCGGGGAGGAGCGGCGTGACCGGATCCGATGCGGTCGACCTCGGCTTCGCACGCGTGGACGTCGGCCGCGAGGCGCGCCAGGGACTCCCCGAGGTCGTCTACGGCACCGGCAAGACAGCTCCGCAGATCGTGTCGATCGTGCGAACCTTGTTGCAGCACAACGACGGCCCGGTCCTCGTCACGCGTGTCACGTCCGCTTCCGAGGTTCTGGACGCCGTGCCGGGCGGCTCGTACGACGAGTCGGCCCGCCTGCTCGTGTGGCGCCCAGCACCACGCACGACGTTCACAGTCGTCGTCGCCGCGGCAGGCACCGCGGACCAGCCGGTGGCCCTGGAAGCCGCCGCGATCGCCACGGCGGTGGGCCTGGACGTCACCCTCGTCACGGACGTGGGCGTGGCGGGCCTGCACCGCCTCCTCGCCGAACAGGACCGCCTGCGCGCCGCGGACACCGTCATCGTGGTGGCGGGCATGGAGGGCGCGCTGGCGAGCGCGATCGGCGGCCTGGTCGCGTGCCCGGTGGTCGCGGTGCCGACCTCGACCGGGTACGGCGCGGGGCTGGAGGGCGTGACGGCGTTGCTGGCGATGCACGCGTCGTGTGCGGCCGGGATCACCGTGGTGAACATCGACTCGGGGTTCGGTGCGGCGATGGCGGCGTTCCGGTTGTCGCGGGTGGCGTGCCGGAGCAGCACGTCGTGACCCTCGTCAGCTGTAACACCTCACCCCACCCCTCCCACGCGGCCCGCCGGAGCGCCCCATGACCTGCATCTGCGTCATCTCCCCGTTCACCGGCCTGGCCGGCGACATGCTCCTCGCCGCCCTGGTCGACGCCGGGGCCCCGCTCGACGCCATCCGCGCCGCGATCACCGACACCGGCCTGACGGGCTGGGACCTCACCGTCCCGAGCGTCACCACTCACGGCCTCACCGCCGCCCAGGCCACGGTGTCCGTCTCCGACCACGCCACCTCCCGCAAGGCCGCCGAACTGATCGCCATGGCCGGCCGAGTCCGCAACCGCGCGGTGGCCGACACAGCGGTCGCCGCCCTGAGAGCCATCGCCGAGGTCGAGGGCCGGCTGCACGGCGAGCACTCCGACGAGGTGCACCTGCACGAGCTCGGCGGCCACGACACCCTCGTCGACGTCGTCGGGGTCGCCGCCGCGCTGCACGCTCTCGAAGTCCGCACCGTCCACTGCGAACCGCTGCCGCTCGGCACCGGCACCATCCGCACCGCCCACGGACTCCTGCCGTGCCCGGCTCCGGCCACCGCGAAGTTGCTCGAAGGCGCGCAGGTCACCGGGACGTCGTTGACCGGCGAGACGGTCACGCCCACGGCCGCCGCACTGCTCCGCGCCCTGAACGCCGACTACCGACCCCCGCCTCCCATGCTGTTGCGCGCCACCGGGTACGGCGCCGGCACGCGCACGCTGCCCGACCGGCCCAACGTCGCGGTCGTCCGGCTCGGTGAGGCCGAGGCCGACGTGCGGGACCTGGTCGTGCTGGAGACGAACCTCGACGACATCACCGGAGAGGTTCTCGGGCACGTCGCCGAGTTGCTGCTCGAGCGGGGTGCCCTCGACAGCTGGATCACCCCCGCCGTCATGAAGAAGGGGCGGCCGGCGCACGTCCTGCACGCCCTGGTGACCCCGGAGGCCGCCGAAGAGGTCGAACGGCTGCTGTTCGCCGAGACCGGAACCCTCGGCGTGCGGTGGACCACGGTCCGGCGCACCGCGGTCGCGCGCACCACCGAGACCGTGCTCGTGCACGGCATGCCGGTGCGTCGCAAGCACGGTCCGCACCGCGGCAAACCCGAGTACGACGACGCCGTCGCGGTGGCCAGGCAGACGGGGCTGCCGTTGCGGGCGGTGCTGGCGGCCGCGGAGAAGGAGCAGCCCTGATGGACATCGCCACCCGGCTCGTCGCCGAGCTCGCCGAGATCGGGCCGGTCGCCGTCGCCTTCTCCGGAGGCACGGACTCCGCACTGGTCCTCGCGGCCGCGGTCCGCGCCAACGGGCCGGCGGCGGTCCTCGCGGTCACCGCCGACTCCGCGAGCCTCGCCGCCGCCGAACTGCGGCACGCGGCCGCGTTCGCCCAGGACCTCGGCGTGCGGCACATCGCGCCCGGCACCACCGAGCTGGACAACCCCGGCTACGTCGCGAACGGCCGCGACCGCTGCTACTTCTGCAAGTCCACCGTCCTGGACGCCATCACCGAGGTCGCGCGGGAGCAGGGCATCCCGGCGGTCGCGACCGGGACGAACGCCGACGACGCGAGGGACCCGTTCCGGCCGGGCATCAGGGCCGGTGACGAGATCGGGGTGCACACGCCGTTGCGCGACCTCGGGATGACGAAGGCCGACGTCCGGGCGGTGAGCCTGCACTGGGAACTGTCCACGTGGGACAAACCAGCGCAACCGTGCCTGGCCAGCCGGGTGCGGTACGGGCTGACGATCACGCCCGCGCGGCTGGCGAGGGTGGAACGCGCGGAGCAGGCGACCAGGGCGTGGCTCGCCGAAGCGGGCACCCCGAGCAGGGACCTCCGAGTCCGCGACCTGGGCGACGTCGCACGGGTCGAGCTCGACCAGCACCTCGCCGAAACACCGGCGATCGAGCAGGCACTGGCCGACCTGGTCAAGACGGCGGGTTTCGAACGCGCCGAGCTCGCGGTCTTCCGGTCAGGGGCGCTCAACCACGAGTGAGCCGGTCGAGCAGGTCGTGCCAGCCGGCCTCGACCCGTTCCAGCGAAAAGCCGTGCCCGCGGACCAGGTGGTCGACCAGCACCACGTCCACTGTGGACAGCAGGGTGTGGGCCAGCAGTTCGGCGTCGGCGTCCGGGAGGACCGCGCGCACGAGCGCCGCGACGTGCGTGTGGCGCAGGCGGCGAGGCGGGACCGTGAACTTGCGGTCACCCGCGGGCTCCGCGGCCAGGTAGAGGTCGTGCTGGGCGTGTTCGTGGCGCAGCAGAGCCGGTCCGAACGCCCGCAGCCGCGTCGCCGGGTCCGCGTCGGGTCCCAGTGGCGGTGGACCGCTGAGGAACGCCTTCTGGAACACCTGCTCCGTGTGGTCGAGCAGGGCCTGGAGCAGTCCGTTGCGGTCGCCGAAGCGCCGCGACACGGTGCCCTTCCCGACCCCCGCGGCGGCGGCCACCGTCTCCATCGTGATGGCACCCGCGCCGCGTTCGGCCGCCAGCCGCGCCGCAGCCTCCAGCAGGAGGGCGCGGTTGCGCACGGCGTCCGCACGCAGGGGCGTTTCGGCGCCCAGGAGGGGCAGAGATGTGCCGTCGATCACCTTCGCAGCCTAGCCGGAAGATAAACGGGCCGCGTCCCGTTTACGCTGAGGACCGTTCAACCACAGCTTGCAACTGGGAGTTCGTCATGGCCGTCCGCATCCTCACCCTCGTCGGCAGCCTCCGCGCCGGCTCGACCAACCGCAGGCTCGCCGAGGCCGCGGCCCAGATCGCGCCGGAGCACGTCGAGGTCGGCCTGTACGACGGTCTGGACACGGTGCCGTTCTACAACGAGGACATCGACGCCGAGGGCAGCGTCCCCGCCGCCGCGATCAAGCTCCGCGAGGCAGCCGCCGACGCCGACGCACTGCTGCTGGTCTCGCCCGAGTACAACGGCACCATTCCCGCCGTGCTGAAGAACGCCATCGACTGGCTGTCGCGGCCCTACGGCGCCGGTGCCCTGGCCGGCAAGCCGGTCGCCGTCGTCGGCACCGCGTTCGGCCAGTACGGCGGCGTGTGGGCCCAGGACGAGGCCCGCAAGGCCGCCAAGATCGCCGGTGCCGAGGTCGCCGAGGACCTGACGCTGTCGATCCCCTCCTCGGTGGTCCGCTTCGCCGAGCTCCACCCGGTCGACGACCCCGAGGTCACCGAGAAGCTGAGCGGCGTCATCGAGGGCCTGGCCGCCCGCACCTCCGCCACCGTCTGAATCGCTGCAGAAGTACACGCGGGGCGCTTTCGTTCACTCCTGGTGCACGAAAGGGCCCCGCGTGCGTTCAGCCTCAGAGGGTGCCCATCTCGACGATGCGGTGCTTGATCCCGTAAGCGACCGCCGCGGTGCGTGAGTCGACGTCGAGCTTGGTGAAGATGTTGGAAACGTGACGGTGGACCGTGCGTTCGCTGAGGTGCAGCTCCTCGGCGATCGCACGGTTCGCCTTGCCACGCGCGATGAGCCGGAGGACCTCGGTCTCGCGCCGGGTGAGCCCGTGCGCTCCGGCCGCACCGTCCAGTGCGGCGACGACCCGGTCCAGCGCGGCCAGGTCCGGGCGCGCACCGAGCCGTTCGAAGGTCTTCCTGGCCGCGGAGAACTCGAGCCGCGCGCCGTCGTGGTCGCCGAGCGCGTGGCAGGCCCTGCCGATCAGGACGTTCAGCTTGGCCACCTCGTGCGGGGCGTTCTGGTCCTCCCAGGTGCCGACGGCCCGCCGCAGCAGTGGCAACGCGCCTGCGGGATCACCCTCCGCGAGAGCCAGCGCGCCCGCGACGGCGGATCGTCCGGCCTCGATGACCGGCATCGCCAGCTCCGCCGTGATCTCCTCGAACTCGGCCAGCGCGTCCCTGGCCGCCTCGATCCTCCCCGCCTCCAGGTGGATGGCGATCGCGGCCTCCAGCAGGTCGAGGCGGTCGGGCTTCGAGATCACCTCGGTCAGCGCCCGGCGGACACCCGCCGACGCGGCGCCGACGTCCCCTTCCGCGAGCCGCAGGAGGCCGAGTCCGGGCTGCGTCGGGCAGCCGTGTTCCGCCGCGCGCCGGTAGGCGTCCTCCGCGGCGACCCACTCGCCGCGCAGCCGGCGGACCTCACCGAGCTGGTAGTACGCGTGACCGCAGATCCACCCGGTGTGGCCGTCGAGGTCGTCGCAGACCTCGGCGATCTCGTCGAGGGCAGCGGGCCAGGCACCGTTGAGGCACATCAACCGCGAACGGTAGATGCGGCAGTTCCCGAGATACGCGCCTCGCAGGCTGCTCAACGAGTCGAGCCACCTGGCCATCGACCGGTTCCACGCCCTGGCACGCGCGAAGTCGCGGGCGAGACAGCACCCGCGGACGGCGGCGCAGTAGATCCACGGCGTGACGCGCGGCGACAGGCCGTGGTCGAGCAGCACGGCCATCGCCTCCTCCAGGCGGTCGAGCCCGTCCGCCAGCCGCCCGCCGTCGATGAGGGTCTGGCCCCACAGGCACAACGCCCAGGGGATCACCTCGCCCCGGCCTTCGCCGACGACCGCCCCCAGCAGCTCCTCGGCACGGGAGCGGTCGCCCGTCGTCGCCTCGAACATCGCCTCGGGGATCCTCAGCCACAGACTGGTGACCGGGCCGAGGACGCGGCCCGTCTGCCTGAGCCAGCCGTTGGCTTCGACGTGCTGGTTGGTGTTCAACAGCACCCACCACAGCCAGAACGCGACCTGCGCCGCCTCGTCGAGCTCGCCGCGGCCGACGCGGAGGTCGAACACGCGCCGGAGCAGGGTGACCGCCTCGTCACTCCTGGCGCAGACCTGGGCCGCCTCGGCGAACGACTCCAGGTCCTCGACGGCGAGGGGGTCCTCGGTGTCGGCCACGGCGTACTCGGTACACGCCTCCTCCCAGCGGGAGTCGCGGTGCAGCTCCCGAGCACGGGTGAGGTGAGCCGTGGCGACGGCCTTCACGCCTTCAGAATGACCCTCCGAAGTGGAGTTGGGTAGTTGTACCCACGCCCCGGACCCCGGGTTGGCAGCCAGTGCCGATCCGCCCGGCCCCTCGGACGGCGAGTCTCGGACCCACCACTTCGAACCAAGGGGGTTCCGATGAGGACGACGAACGTGAACGGCATCGAACTGGCCTACGACGATCAGGGCGACGGCGAACCGGTGCTGTTCGTCCACGGTGCGATCTACGCGGACTTCCTCCGCCCGCTGGCGGCACAACCGGCGTTCGGCGAGTGCAGGAGGATCCGCCACCACCGGCGCGGGTACGGGACGACGGGCGGACCGGCCGGTGGGTTCGACGTGCAGGCGGCCGACATCATCGCCCTGATGGACCACCTCGACGTGGACCGGGCACACGTCGTCGGACACTCCGAGGGCGCGATGATCGCTCTCGTGCTCGCCTCCTCCCACCCGGACCGGGTGCGCTCGCTGGCGCTGCTCGAGCCGTTGCCGTCGAGCAGCTGGCTGGTGGCGAGCGAGTACGCGGAGCTGTTGGGAACGCTGGGGCCCGCGTTCGAGGCGATGGCGGGGCACTACCAGGCGGGCGACGTCGCGGGCGCTTTCGACGCGCTCTTCGAGCCGACCGGGCTGGACTGGCGTGCGGCCGCGCGAGCAGCCGGTCCGGGCGTCGTCGACCAGGGCATGAGGGACGCGGCCACGTTCGTCGAGGGAGAAGCGCCCGCACTGGTCGGGTGGAGCTACGGGCCCGAGCAGGCGGCAGTGATCGACTGCCCGGTGCTCTCCTGGAGCGCCGCCCCTGGGAACGCGATCACCCCGGCGACCAGGGCCTTCCTGCGCGAGCTGTTCCCGGGGTGCGAGGAGTCCGTCCTTCAGGGCGGCGACCACTTCTCCGTCACCACGGCTCCCGCGGCCGTCGCGGAGCCGATCGCCGCTTTCGTCTCACGGCACAGCGCCGCCGCCACCGTCTGAATCGCTGCAGAAGTACACGCGGGGAGCTTTCGTACGCTTCTGGCGTACGAAAGCGCCCCGCGTGCGTTCAGCGTCAGGCGGTGCAGGGTAACTGGTTGAGCGTCACCGCGGAAGGCGCCGCCGTCGTGCCGTTGGCCGTGAAGCCGAGCGACACCGACGCCCCAGCACCCAGCGACGGGGCGTGCGACGGCGCGGTCACCGTGACCGTGGCGCCGCTCTGGCTGAAGGTGCCGTTCCAGCCGTTGGAGATGGTGACCCCGCTGGGCAGCGTGAACGTCACCTTCCACGGGTTGGCCGCGTCCGTCCCGGTGTTGGTGACGGTCAACGCGCCCTGGAAGCCGCCCTGCCACGAGTTGTCGAGCTTCCACGCCGACTTGCACGCGCCGGTGCCACCGCCGCCGGTCGTGGTGGTGGTGGTGGTGGTCGTCGGGCCGGGACCACCGGCCGGCGGGATGAGGTACGGCTGCAGGATGTTCTGCTTCGCCTGGTTGACCGTGGTCCAGTCGTCGTTCAGGATGCCGCCCGTGTCACCGGAGTTCGGGTTCCACGACCAGTAGGTGAACGACATGCCGTTGACGCCGGTCCCGGTGTAGGCCATGAGGTTCTCCAGCCACACCTTGTCGACCGGATTGGCCAGCGTGGTGCCGAACTCGCCCATCATCAGCGGCGCGATGTTCTGCTTGTACAGGTAACCCCAGTACTTGTCCCAGATCCCCGGCATGTTCGCCGGGTAGTTGGGCGCACTGAACCACGGCTGGTTGTAGACCGACGTCGCGTACTCGTGCGGGGAGTAGACCAACCGGTTGGCCACGGACAGCCGCACCGGGAACTGGCCCGCCTTCGACAGGTTCCCGCCCCACCAGCCGCAGTCCTCGTCGTTGGACGGGTCGCCGTCCCAGACGTTCGAGAGTCCGCCGCTCGGGCAGCTCACGCCCTCGACGAAGATCAGCCAGTTCGGCTGCACACCCAGGATCGCGTTGCCCGCGCGTTCGGCGGCCAGCCGCCAGTCGCGGGCGGTGTCGCCGCAACCCCAGCAGGAACCGGTCGCGGCCGGGTTGGTGCCCTCGGCGTGCGGCTCGTTGTGCAGGTCGGCGCCGATGACCGTGGTGTTGCCCGCGTAGCGCTGGGCGAGCATCTTCCAGTCGTTGATCCACGTGGTCTCCGGGGCACCCGCCGTGTACCAGAGGGCGGACTGCCCGGCGCTGGTCGGCCGGTGCCGGTCGAGGATGACGCGCATCCCCTTCTGGCCCGCGTAGGCGATCACCTTGTCGAGGATCTGCAACGGCGACAGCCCGACCAGGTCGGGATTGCTGTAGTCGTTGATGCCGGTGGCCTTGGCGTCGGGCTTCAGCGCGTCGTTCGAGTACGGGATGCGCAACGTGTTGTAGCCCAGCTGCGCCATCTGGTCGACCTGCTGGCGCCACGTGCGGCTGGCCCACAGGCCGTGGAAGGTCTTGTTGTCGGTCTCCATCCCGAACCAGTTGATGCCGGTCAGCCGGATCGTCGCGCCGGTGCTGTCCAGGATCTTGTTCCCGCTGGTGTGCAGGTACCCGGTGCCGGTGCCGCCGGCGGCCGCCACCGCCGTGACCGGGGCGGTGCCGATGGCGACCATCCCGGCCGCGGCCACGACAGCCGCGATCAGCGCGCCCACAACGTTGTGCCGCAGCTTCATGCGCTCTCCTTCGTGGTTCAAGACGCCGTGTGACAGAGAGTTCCGTTCAGCGTGAAGGCCGACGGCTGGATGTTCGGCCCGGTGTAGGCGCCGACGAACCCGGTGCTGACCGTCGCGTTCGGTTCGATGCGCGCGGAGCCGGTGACGGTGACCGTCTTCCCGGACTGCGCCCACGTCGCGTTCCAGCCCGACGACACCTGTTGCAGGCCGGTGGGCCAGGTGAAGTTCAGCGTCCAGTCGGCGATCGGCTGCGTGCCGCCGTTCGTGATCTCGACGTTGCCGACCCACCCGCTGGCCCAGTCGGTCACGTTGGACAGCCGGACCGTGCAGGTGCTCTGCGCCGGGCTGCCGGTGGTGACGGTGAGCGGGGGAGAGGCCCACGACAGCGCACCCGCGGCGTCCCGGGCCAGCACGTTGACGGTGTACCTGCTGCCGGGGTCGAGGTTCGCGGCGGTGAACGAGGTTCCCGGCGTCTCGCCCCACTGCTCGCTGGTCGTGCCGAGCTGGCGGTGGATCTCGTACTTCACCGCACCGGGCACGGACGGCCAGGCGATCGTCGCCGTCCGGTCGGTGGTGGAGGCGCTGGGCTTGCCGGGCGCGGCGGGAAGCCGGGCCGGGTGCGACGGATGCAGGACGAGCGTGGTGAGCGACAACGGAGGCAGCGTCCTGGTCGTCGCGCTGCCGTCCGTCGACGTCGTGACACCGGTGGCGCCGTTGGTGAACGTGTGGACGGTCGGCGCACTCGCGGACGGCGTGTAACCCGCGTAGTCGATGGCGACCGTGCGCGAGTTGTTCTCGTCGGAGTTGAGCAGCAGCACGGAGAGATCACCGTTGGGCCGGCGTGCCGCGTGCGCCCTGATCGCCGGATCACCTGAGCCCGCACGGACGAGCTGGTCGCCGGGACTGGCGAAGAGACTCAGCATCTTCAGCGCGTGGTACGGCGCGAACGGCGTGTTGAGCGCCGGTTCGCAGGGACCGTTCTCCAGGCAGGTTCCGCTGGAGAGCAGGCCGAAGTCGTCGAAGTCGGGCTGACCGGCCACAGTGGACGCCTTGGTCGCTCCGTTGTGGACGTTCCACCAGTCGACGGTGAAGACGCCGTTCTCCAGCAACGACGTGTAGGCCTCCGCCGCGAAGAGCGCGCCCGGCTGGGTGTTGCGGCCGTACGTGGCGTTCATCTCGGTCATGGCGATGCCGAGCCGGTCCGCGTCCGGCCCCGCGTACTGGGTGATCTGCCGGCGCAGCAGGTACATCATGTCGGGAACCTGGTCGGCGCTCGCCAGGGACTGCGCGGTCGTGGACCCGCCGGGGTACCAGTGGACGATCACGAAGTCCACGTGCGGGCCCGCGATCGACAGCACCGTCTGGTTCCAGCTCGAGGCGTCCCCGGTGCCGACGATCGCGTCCGGCCAGTTCGCGGGGGTGGTGAGCACCGCGCCGACCTTGATCGTGGGGTCGGCCGCCTTCATCGCCTGGGCGAACGCGACGGTTTCCCTGGCGTACCCGGCAGGGCTCTTGTCAGGGTGGTTGTCGGCCTCCCAGTTGGCCCCGTAGTGCCCGTTGCCGTAGAGCTCGTTGCCGATCTCCCAGTACTTCACGCCGTAGCCCTTGGTCACGTTGGCGTAGTGGACCCAGTCGGCGGCTTCCTGCGGTGTGCCGGTGCCGTAGTTGGCGATGATGATCGGTTGTGCCTGAGCCCTGCGCACACCGGCCATGAACGTGTCGAAGTCGGTGTTGGGCGCCACGTACCCGCCGGGGGCCGTGTGGTCCTTCCAGTGGTAGATGTCGCCGTACGAACCGCCGGGGTAGCGCATCATCCGCACGCCGGCGTCGCCGAGCAGGTCGTTCACCGCGTTCGTGCCGAGCTGGCCGTCCCAGATCGCGTGATTCACGCCGATCGCGGTGTCCGGCACGGTCGCCAGTGCCGCCTTCGCGTTGACCACGACGGTGGCGTCCGGTGCCGCCGCCGCCACCCCGGGCAGACAGGCCGCGACGAGCGCGATCACCAGAAGGAGCCGGCGGCGTGCCATGCGCATCACGTCCTCGTCGCTGAGTCTGGGAGCGCTCCCAGACTCAGGCTTCGAGCGCCGGCGGTCAAGACGGCGTTCGGAGCCTTCGACGAATTTCTGTTGCCCTGCTCAGGTTTCGGAGCGCCTGATGGTGTGCTGCCCGAGTCGATTCGAGTCGAACGGCGAGGGTTTTCGTTGGGGCACAAAGCATCCGTGCACAGCCGACGGCCCTGGACCCGCGCCCGAGTCCAGGGCCCGCGACGACACCCCGCACTGGTGCGTCGCTGTCGGTGCGGTCAGCGTTGGGTGACCGCACGCCAGTGGCCGGCGTTGTCCTCCGCACCTCGCCCAGGACGATTTTCCTGGTACCACTCGACAATCCGCCGCCTGCCCGCGTCGGTGATGTGGTAGCCGAGGTGGTCACCGACGGGTGCCCAGATCAGTTCCGCCTGCAGGGCCTGCTTGATCGCGTCCGGGCGGCACATGCTCTGCAACAGCCACGGCCACACCATTCCCTGTGCGGTCATCCACAGCACGCGCAGAACCGCCTCTTCCGGCAGCGCTGGAGCGTCGTCCGGTGACTCGTCGAAGAACCTGCCTGCCTGCATTCGCAACCCCCGCTCTGTTCTCACGCAGTGGTGAATACGGCCTGCTCCTGACTGTGGTTCAGGCTGGAGCGAAATTGCTTTCGCGTCGAATGTGTTCGATTCGCGCGGAGGTCAGGCGCTCGTTCTGCGCACCAGCGAGGTCGGCAGCAGGATCGACTGCGGCAGTTTCTCGTCGCCGGAGAGCTCGGAGAGCAGGCGCCAGGTCAGGGTGCGGCCGAACTGTTCGACGTCCTGCCGCACGGTGGTGAGCGGGGGCACGGCGGTCGACGCGAGCACCGAGTCGTCGAACCCCACGACCGCCACGTCGTCGGGGATCCGGTAACCGCGCGCCTGCAGCACTCTCAACGCGCCCAGCGCCATGATGTCGGCCGCCACGAACACCGCGTCGAGATCGGGTGCTCTGCGCAGCAGCTCCTCCATCGCCAGCGCGCCGCTCTCCGGCGTGAAGTCGCTGTGCACCACCAGGGCCACGGACATGCCGTGCTCCGCGAGCCCGCACCGCCACCCGCTGAGCCGGTCCATGCCGACGGCCATGTCGTGCGGGCCCGCGATCGTGGCGATCTTCGTGCGGCCCAGGGAAACCAGCAGGCGCACCGCCTGCAACGCGCCGTTGAAGTTGTCCGAGTCGACGAACGGGACGGCGCCGCCCGCGAGAGGGCGGCCGCCCACCACGATGGGCAGCCCCGTCTCGTGCAGCGTGCGCGGCAACGGATCCTCGCCGTGCAGGCTCACCACCAGCGCGCCGTCGACGTGCCCGCCGGTGAGGTAGGCGACCTGGTCCTCGCCGTCGAGCGGCTGGTTCATCATCATCAGCAGCTGGACGTGCCGGCCCGCCAGCTCGGCGTGCACCCCGCGCAGCACGCCGGCGAAGAACGGGTCGGCGAGCACCCGGCTGCCCAGTTCGGAGATCACGAGCGCGATCGCGTTGGCCCTGCTGCCCGCGAGGGTCCTCGCGGCGTGGTTCGGGCTGTAGCCGAGCATCGCGATCGCGCGGTGCACCGCCAGGCGTGACCGCTCGCTGACGTACTTCTCTCCGTTGATCACCCGGGAGACGGTGGACTTCGACACCCCGGCCACGCGCGCGACCTCCTCGATGCGCGGGCCGGGGCGGCGACTCCTGCCTTCCGTCATGAGACGCTGACGAGCGCGTTGTCGCGGGCCACCCTGCTGAACCACCTCGCACTCATCTTCGGGGTCCGGATCTGGGTGGCGTAGTCGACGTGGACGATGCCGAACCTCTTCGCGTACCCCTCGGCCCACTCGAAGTTGTCCAGCAGCGACCAGCAGAAGTAGCCCCGCAGGTCGACCCCCGCCTTGATCGCCGTGTGAGCGGCGCGCAGGTGCGAGGCGATGTAGCCGGTGCGGTCGACGTCGTCGATCGCACCGTTGCCGGAGAAGTCGTCGCGGAACGCGGCGCCGTTCTCCGTGATGTAGAGCGGAAGCCGCGGGTAGTCGTGGTGCAGCCGCAGCAGCACGGTGGTGAGACCGTCCGGATGAACTTCCCAGTCCATGTCGGTCCTGGGCGCGTCACGGCGGGGGAACGACGCGTGCTGCACGCCCACCCACGGCGACGGACCGGGCTCGCTGCCGTTGGGCGACGAGCTGACGTAGTGCTCGGTGTAGTAGTTGACGCCGAGCATGTCCATCGGTGCGGAGATCACGCCGAGGTCGCCGTCGCGCACGTGCTCGCCGAACCCGAACGGCTCGAGGTCCGCGAGGATGTCGGCGGGATACTCGCCGCGCAGCAACGGGTCCAGGAAGATCCGCTGCTGCAACCCGTCGAGCCTGCGCGCGACGTCGAGGTCCGAAGGATCGCTCGGGTCGACCGGGATGATCGGGTACATGTTCAGCGTGATGCCGACCTTCGCGTCCGGTGCCGCGGCCCGGATCGTGGTGGAGGCGAGCCCGTGCCCGAGCAACAGGTGGTGCACGGCGGCGACAGCGGCGCGCGGGTCGGTGCGGCCCGGCGCGTGCACGCCCGACGCGTAGCCGAGGAACGCCGAGCACCACGGCTCGTTCAACGTCGTCCAGGTACCGACGCGGTCACCGAGCGCCTCCACGGTGGCGGCCGCGTAGTCGGCGAACCGGAACGCGGTGTCGCGGTTGGCCCAGCCACCCGCTTCCTCGAGCTTCTGCGGCAGGTCCCAGTGGTACAGCGTCGGCCACGGCACGATGTCGTGCTCCAGCAACGTGTCGATCAGCCGCTTGTAGAAGTCGAGCCCGGCCGGGTTCACGTCGCCGCCGTCCGGCCGCACCCGCGGCCAGGCGATCGAGAACCGGTACGCCTTGAGCCCGAGATCGGCCATCATCGCCACGTCCTGCTCGAACCGGCGGTAGTGGTCGGCGGCGGGTTCACCGCAGTCGCCGCCGACCACCTTGCCGGGCTGCCGGCAGAACTCGTCCCAGATGGAGTCGGTGCGGCCGTCGAGCTCGGTCGCACCCTCCACCTGGAACGCAGCGGTGGCGGCTCCCCACAGAAAACCCTGTGGGAAAACAATGTTCTCCATTTTCACCCCTTGACGGCGCCCTGCATCACACCGGCGACGATCTGCCGCCCGAGCACGAGGAACACGATGAGCACCGGAACCGTTGCGAGTGTCGTTCCGGCGAGTACGAGCGAGTAGTCGACGTAGTACCCGCTTTGGAGCTTCTCCAGGGCCACCTGGAGGGTCGGGTTGTCGGCGTTCAACACGACCAGTGGCCACAGGAAGTCGTTCCAGGACTGCATGAACGTGAACACGCCCAGCATCGCGGCGGCAGGCCGGGCGGCGGGAAGAGCGACGTGCCAGAAAGTCCGCCACAGGCTGCAGCCGTCCATGCGGGCAGCCTCGACGAGTTCGTCGGGAACGGCGTCGAGCAGGTACTGCCTCATCCAGAACACACCGAACGCGGTGACGAGGTTCGGCACGATCACGGCTTCGAGCTCACCGGCCCAGCCGAACTCGGCCATCGCCATGTACAGCGGGATGATGCCGAGCTGGGTGGGCACTGCCAACGTTGCCACCACGAACAGGAACAGCGCACCGCGCCCGCGGAACCGCAGCTTGGCGAACGCGAACCCGGCCAGCGTGGACAGCAGCACCACCGACACCGTCACGGTCCCGGAGACGATGAAGCTGTTGGCCAGCGCCTTCCAGAACGGGATGGTGTCGAACACCCGCATGGCGTTGGAGAAGAAGTTCCCGCCGGGGATCAGCGTGAAGTCCCCGGTCAGCACGGCGTTGTCGCGGCTCGCGACGAGGAACGACCAGTAGAACGGGAAGGCCGAGCCGAGCACGAACGCGCCGAGCAACCCGTAGATCAGGAAAGACGGTCTGCGGTTCGTCATCGCACCGCCCTCCTCGTGAGGAAGAAGTTGAGGCCGGCGACGCTGATGATGATCAGGAACAGCACCCAGGCGATGGCGGAGGCGTAACCGAGGTCGAGACCCTGGAACGCCGACTGGTACAGGTAGAGCACGACGGTCTGGTACTGGTGCTCCGCGCCGCCACCGCTGCCGCCGGACGGCTCGAACAGCTTGGGCTCGGTGAAGATCTGCAGACCGCCGATCGTCGAGGTGACGATCACGAAGATCAGCGTCGGCTTCAGCAACGGCAGCGTGATGCTGAAGAACCGCCGCAGCGCGCTCGCGCCGTCGACGACCGCCGCCTCGTAGATGTCACGGGGGATGGCCTGCATCGCGGCGAGCACGATCAGCGCGTTGTAGCCGGTCCAGCGCCAGTTGACCATCGACGCGATCGCGATGTGGCTGCCGAACGTGTCGGCCTGCCAGTCGATCGGACCGATGCCCACGGCCGAGAGCACGTCGTTGACCAGACCGTACTGCGGCCCGAACAGGTTGCCGAAGATGATCGTCAGCGCCACGAGGCTCGCGACGTAGGGGAGCAGGACACCCATCCGCCAGCCGGTGCGGGCCCGCAGGTTCTCGTTCAGCAGCGCGGCGAGCGCGACCGCGACGACGATCTGCGGACCGCTGGAGAGCACGAAGATGCTGAACGTGTTGAACAGCGCGTTCCAGAACTGGTCGTCCGCGAACAGCGTCTTGTAGTTTTCGAGCCCGATGAACGTCGGTTCGTCGGCGCCGACCTCCCAGTCGAACAGGGAGACGTAGGCCGTGTACAGCAACGGGAACATGCCGATCGCGCCGAACAGGAGGAAGAACGGCGCGACGAACAGGTACGGCGAGACCTTCGTGTCCAGCTTGGACAGACGGTGTCGCCGCGGGGGCCGCGGGCGAGCCTCGTCAGCTCGCCCGCGGTCCACCTTGGAGAGAACGGCGGTCACTACTTGGCCGCCTTCTGAGCGCCTTCGACGGCGGTCTTCCAGGCCTCGTCGGCGCTCTTGCCCTGCTCGACCGACTGCAGCGCCGGGCTGAACACCGTCTCCTGGATCTGGCCGTCGGCCGGGCCCTTGTACTGCGCGGCCGTGACCTTCTTGGCCTGCGTGGCGAACAGCGCGCCGGCCTTGACGTCACCGAAGTAGGCGTTGGTCTGCTCCAGCAGAGCCGGGTCGCTCAGAGCCTTGACCTGGCTCGGGAACGTGCCCTTGGCCTTGAACGCCTTGATCTGCTGCTCCGGAGCCGTCAGCCAGGCCGCGAGCTCGGCGGCCTTCTTGGCGTTCTTGCTCTGCTTCGGCACGCTCAGGTACGAGCCACCCCAGTTGCCGCCACCGTTCGGGAACGCGTCGGTGACAGCCCACTTGCCCTTGTTCTCGGGGCCCGCCTGCGACTCGACCACGCCCAGCATCCACGACGGGCAGGTCTTGGTGGCGAACTTGCCGAGCTTGAAGCCGGTGTTCCACTCGGGGCTGAACGCCGCGAGCCTGGCCGACTGCCCCTTCGAGACAGCGGTGGTCACCGCGGTCCAGTCGGCCTTGATGTCGGGGTTGGTGTCCACGACGAGCTTGTCGGACTTGTCGTAGTAGCCGGTCTCGTGCTGGTTGTGCATCGCGTTGAAGACCTGGGCGGCGCTGTCGAACCAGGCGACACCCGGAACCTTGGCGATGAACTGGTCACCGGCCGCGAAGTACGCGTCCCACGTGGCGAAGAGCGCCTTCACGCCCTCCGGGTCCGACGGGAGACCGGCCTGCGCGAACAGGTCCTTGCGGTAGCACATCGCGAGCGGGCCGATGTCCGTGCCGTAGCCGATCAGCTTGCCGTCCTTGGTGGTGACGGCCTCGGTCTTCCACTTCAGCCAGCGGTCTCCCTCGACCGCCGGGCCGATCTCCTTGAGATCGTTGAACTGGCTGGACTTCGACATCACCTGGCTGAGGTAGCCCTCCTCGATCGCCTCGATGTCGGCGAGCCCGGATCCGGCGCCCAGCTTGGTGAACAGGTTCTGGTGGTGCGGCTGACCCTGTCCGGTCTTGCGCTGAGTGATCTTGACGTCCGGGTGGGCCGCCTCGTACTCCTTGAACAGGTCCTCGTAGCCGAACTCGTTGAACGTGGCGATCGTGAGTTCGGTTTTTCCGTCCCCGGACTGACTGGCCCCGCCCGACCCGCACGCAGTGGTGGCGGCGGCGGACACGGCGGCACAGATCAGCACGCTGACCCAACGGTGTCGCACGGGAGAACTCCTCTGGTCTCGGCGGGCGGGTTCTGGGAGCGCTCCCAGATGCGGCAGAGTGTCGCCCTGGATTCAAACGTGTGTCAAGCCACACTCCTGGCGGCACCAGGCAGTTTCGGGCCTTGACACCGGGATGACCTCGCCATTCATGGCTCAGGTCACAGTTGGGACAACTGGGAGCGTTCCCGGAAGTGTGTCCGATGGGTTAACACTGAGTGCTTCCTCAGGCACGCACCGCGTCAGCGACGTGTGGTCCAGGCAGCCGAAGGACGATGTGGACGCACGGACCAACGGGTGACGGCGGCGCTCTGGCAGGCGCGTGGATCGGCTCGGCGCATGCAGCAACAGCGCCGTGCCGTTCGGCCCTGACGAGTGCTCCGACCTGTCGTACGCGCTGATTTCCTAGGCGCTCGCGCGACGCACCAAAGAGGTCGGCAGCAACAGCGACGGCGGCAGCCCTTCCTCGCCGGCGAGCTCGCCCAGCAGCCGCCACGTCATCGTGCGGCCGAGCTGTTCGACGTCCTGCCGCACCGTGGTGAGCGGCGGCGTCGCGGTCGAGGCGAGCAGCGAGTCGTCGAACCCGACCACCGCCACGTCCTCCGGGACCCGCCTGCCGCGGGCGTGCAGGACCTGCAACACGCCCAGCGCGATGATGTCGGCGGCGACGAAGACGGCGTCGATGTCCGGCGCGCGGTCGAGCAGCTCGGTCATCGCCTGGGCGCCGCTCTCCGGCGTGAAGTCGGCCTCCACCACGAGGTCCGCGGAGAGCTTCGCCTCGCCGAGGCCCCGGCGCCAGCCGCTGAGCCGATCGAGGCCCGCCGCCATGTCGCGCGGGCCGGCGACGGTCGCGATCCTGTTGCGGCCCAGCGACACCAGGTGGCGCACGGCGTCCAGGCCGCCGGTGAAGTTGTCGGAGTCAACGAACGGCACGGAGGCGGTGCCGAGCGGGCGGCCGCCGACGACGACCGGCAGGCCGATCTCGTGCAGCAGGTTCGGCAACGGGTCGTCGCCGTGCAGGCTCACCAGCAGCGCTCCGTCGACGTGACCGCCCGCCAGGTAGCCGAGGAGGTCGTCGTGGTCCTCCGGCCGGCTGAGCATCAGCAGCAGCTGGATGCGCCGCCCGGAGAGCTCCGCGTGCACGCCGCGCAGCACGCCCGCGAAGAACGGGTCGCCGAGCACCCTGCTGCCCTGTTCGGACACGATCAGCGCGATGGCGTTCGCCTTGCTGCCCGCGAGGGACCGGGCGGCGTGGTTCGGGCTGTACTTGAGCCGGGTGATCGCCGTGTGCACGGCGTCGCGGGCCTTGGCGCTCACGTACTGCTCGTCGTTGATCACCCTGGAGACCGTCGACTTGGACACACCGGCCAGCCGGGCGACCTCATCGATCCGCGGGCCGGGTCGTCGCTGCCGGTCAATCTCCGTCATGCCGCACATCGTAGGAGTCAGCGGCCGTCAGTTCGAACTCGACCGAACCGGCCGCGTGTCGGCCGTGAGAGCGCGTCCCCGGTACGCCGCTGTACCGGGGACGCGGGAGGGCCGGCCAGTGGCCGGGGTTGGGCTCGGCGCGGGACGCCTGGGCGCGCAGAACGCCCCGCTCCGAAGATCGTCAGGGCTCGGCACCCCACGCGAGGACACCGCCGGTGTGCGCGGTGACCCGGTCGAAGTCCGTGAGCCCGTTGCTGATCCGGTAGCTGTGGTCGTCGGACTGGGTGAAACCGGACCAGTCGGACTTCGCGACCCTCACCTGGATCTCGCCCGTGCTCGCACCAGCGGCGAGGCTGCCCGCGGTGAAGGACACCTCGAGGTACGCGTCGGCTCCCGGACGGGCGGTCGAGAGCTTGACCACGCGTGCCTGGACGCTCGCACATCCCAGCTGCGCCCAGTCGCACCACACCTGGTAGCTCGGCGACGGCGCGTCGCCGGTGAACCAGTACCGCAGCGTCGTCGTGGTGAGGCCGACCGGTGTGGTGCCGCGGTTGGTCAGCTGGAGCGTGGCGGTGATCTGGTTCGACGTGGCGGCGCCGGTGCCCCTGTGCTGCGCCGTCAGCGTGCTTCTCACGCCCGGCAACGTCCGGGTGGTGACCGGCGTGCTCGCGGCGGAGACGTTGCCCGACGCGTCCTTCGCCCGCACGGCGAACGTGTACTGCGTGTCGGGCGTGAGACCGGTGACCTGGAGGCTCGTCGTGGCCGACTGGCCGACGACCGCGGTGCCGTCGAGGACCTCGTACCCCGTGACGCCGACGTTGTCGGTCGACGCGGTCCAGCTCAGCGTGACGCTGGAGCTGGCGGCGTTCGAGGCGGTCAGTCCGGTCGGGACGGTCGGCGGGTCGTTGTCGGACACGCCGCCGCCGGGCTCGGTGCCCCACACCGTCTTGCCGTCCTGGCGCAGCACGATCCTGTCGGTCTGAACGACCGTGTTGCCGCTGCCCAGCCCGGCGTAGGACCAGTCGTTGGCCGGATCCCACGTCCCGGTGCTGGTGATGCGGAACTGGACTTCCTTGCGGTACGCGGACTGCCCGGCCGGAGCCACGCCGGAGCACGGGATCTCGACGTAGTAGATCGAGCCGCGGTGCTGCACGGGCGGGCTCGCCGCGCCGCACTGGTTGTAGTTCGTGGTGACGCTGATCTGGCTCGGCGTGGTGGTGCCGTCGAGCGTGAAGTAGTAGCGCAGGGTGCCGTTGAACGTCCTCGCGGGCCAGGCGGTCTTGTTCAGCACGAACGCCTTGACCTCGGTGAACTGGGCGGCGCCCTGGTTCACCGACGCCTGCACCGTGAGCTCCGGCCCGTCCGGCGTCTCGGCGACCGGGAAGTTCGCGAGCGGGGTGCCGCCGAACTCCTTGTACAGCCGGGCGAGCGCACCGGTGAAGCCGGCGTTGTAGTCGAGCGCGACCTCGTTCATCACGTAGTCGCTGCGGCTGTCGGTGTAGGCGTCGTTGTTGGTGCTGGGGCCGCCGACCAGCGCGCCGTAGAGCACGTGCCTGCTCGTGACGGGTTCCTGGATGCTGTCGGCCCACGACCCGTGCGCGGTGCGGTGGTGCGGGTTGCGCGGCGGGTTCGTGCCGAACCCGACCACGTAGCTGGAGTTGCGAGGGTTGTCGCCGAGCGCGTAGTTCACCTGCCGCACGCCGAAGTCGTGGTAGGTCCTGGCCCGCGCACTGTCGCGTGTGGACAGCCAGTCCGAGTAGGTGAGCGCGGCGAACGCGGTGTTGGCCGCGTAGCGCAGTGAGCCCCAGCTGTCGAGCACCGCCTGGCCGCCGGGGGAGTAGCGGACCTTGTTGCCGTTGTACCCGGTCGTCCAGAAGTCCAGCCAGCGGTTGGCGTCGGTGATGTAGGTCTGCTCGCCGGTGAGCTTGGCCATCAGAACGTAGGCGCCGTAGGACTTGTCGTCCCACGCGATGGTCCACCGGTAGGAGCGTTCGGAGCTCTGCGGTTCGGTGCCGAGCTTCTGGTACTCCGCCTTGGCCTTGGTCAGGTAGCTCGCGTCACCGGTCGCGCGGTGCAGCCAGATCGCACCCCACGCCAGTTCGTCCTGGTAGCCGCTCCAGGAGTTGTAGAAGTTCGCGGCGTCGGTGATGCACGAGCTGTACTTGCCGCGGTAGGTGTCGGCGAACGAGTAGAGCTGCTTGGCGTGCGTGAGGAGGGTGGCCGCGTAGGACGGATCGGTGTCCTTGAAGACCATCGACGCCGACGCCATCGCGGCCGCGTACTCGCCGGCGAGGTCGGAGCCGGGGCACGAGGTGTCCACTTTGTACGACGGCCGGGCCATGGGCATGACCTCCGCCGATCCCCACCAGGCGTGGTCGGGGTTGCCCGCGCCGACCTGCCCGTAGACGACGTTGGGGGACGGGTGCGCCTTGATGATCCAGTCCGCGCCGTGCCTGAGGTTCGCCATCAGGTGCTGGAGCTGGCCGGAGCTCGCGTAGGCGTCCCGGTTCTCGACGGCTCCCCAGGCGAGCATGGACACGCTGAACGCGAAGGGCAGCCCGAACTTCACGTGGTCGCCCGCGTCGTAGAAACCGCCGGACAGGTCGAGTCCGACGTCCGAACCGTCGCGCAGCGCCGAGTCCGCGCGCCAGCTCACCCTGTTGTCCGGTGACAGCTTCCCCGACCGCTGTGCGTCGTAGAACCAGACCGACTTCTGCAGCGCCTCGGCGTAGTTGAACGCGGGCGCGGCGGCCGACGGTGATGCGAGTGGACCGGCCAGCCCCGCGACCAGCGCGAGGAGGACGGCTGTCACAGCTCTCGACATGCGACTCTGCACGTGAGCCTCCGATGACAGGAGTTCGAAGCGCCGCCTGGGAGCGCTCCCAGGTTCGGGACTGTAACGGTCACGAAAGCGTTCCGACAGGGGGTGGAGCTGAAATGCCGTCATGATTTTTCCGGATTCCCGTGGAAATCCCGTACGTGTTCGACAATTCGACTCGAATGGCGCTGAACCGCATCGCGAGGTTCGTGCCGGTGTTCGACCACAATTCGACGCGCTCGTCCCCCGTTCTTGGTCCTGGCGTCGCGGTCGGCCTCGTCTGGGAACGCTCCCAGAATTCGGGAGGAGTCTGATGACCGGATGGCGCAGCGTCGCGCTGGCGGCGGCTTTCGTCTCGGTGGCCGCGACCGTCGGCCTGGCGGTGGTGGCCCGTGCCGCCGCACCGGGCTGCCAGTGGGAGAACGGCTTCACCGCTGACGTCGCCGTCGGCGACCGCGTCAACGGCTGGCGGCTGATCTGGACGTGGCCGTCCGGCCGCACGTCCTTCCAGTGGAGGTTGAACACCAACGGAACCACGTTCACCTTCAAGGAGTTCGACCGGATCCTCGCACCGAACTGCGCGACTGGCGTCACCACGCTCACGCCGGAGTTCTTCGCCGAGACCAACGACAACGCGCGGGTGACGCTGACGTTCCACTGCTGGAGCGGCGCTGTCGTCACCTGCCACGTGACCAGGTCGGGCAGTTCGGTGAGCGGGAGCGCAGGCTCGTAGGATCGTCCACGTGGAACTGGAAGAGGCGCTCGCGAACCGGGTCGTCGTGCTCGACGGCGGAATGTCGACGGCACTGGAACTGGCCGGGCACGACCTGTCCGACGCGCTGTGGTCGGGCAGGCTGCTGCTCACCGACCCCGACGCCGTGCGCGATGCCCACCTGGCGTTCTACCGCGCGGGCGCCGAGGTCGCCATCACGGCGAGCTACCAGGTGACCTTCGAGGGCTTCGCCAAGCAGGGCATCGGTTTCGTGGAGACCGCCCGCCTGCTCCACACGAGCGTCTCACTGGCCCGCTCCGCCGCGTCCGATGTGGACGGACAACGCTGGGTAGCCGCGTCGGTGGGCCCGTACGGCGCCATGCTCGCCGACGGCTCGGAATACCGCGGCCGCTACGGCCTGAGCGTGAAGGAGCTGGTGGAGTTCCACCGCCCCCGCATCGAGACGCTGGTGGAGGCCGCCCCGGACGTGCTGGCCGTCGAGACGATCCCGGACGTCGACGAGGCAGAGGCCGTGCTGGAGGTGGTCAGGGGCAGCGGCGTGCCGGTCTGGCTCTCGTACAGCATCCGCGGCGACCGCACGTGCGCCGGCCAGCCGCTGGAGGAGGCGTTCGCGGTGGCCGCGGGCGTCGACGAGGTGATCGCGGTCGGCGTGAACTGCTGCCCGCCGGAGGACGTCGCCCACGCGGTGTCGGTCGCGTCGGCCACGGGGTTGCCTGTGGTGGTTTATCCGAACAGCGGCGAGGAGTGGGACGCGGCGGAGCGGGCTTGGACCGGGGACGGGACGGGGTTCGCCGGGCTCGCCGGGGAGTGGACCGGGCGCGGGGCGCGGTTGGTTGGTGGGTGCTGCCGGACCGGGCCGGACGCGATCGGGGTGCTGGCGGGCGCGCTCGGAGGGTGAGCGCGGCTGCGGCCGGGGGCGTCGGTCAGCTGGCTCGGAATGCCGGCGGGGTGAGCGCGGGCGTCGGCCGGGAGCCGGAGACGCTGCCGTGGTGAGCGGCGTCGGCTGGGTGCCGGAGACGCTGGCAGGGTGAGCGGTGTCGCCGGGGGCTTCAAACGTTGACTGCGTGAGCGGGTACGGCTGGGAACGCCGTCCGGGGTGAGCGGGCTCGTCCGTGCGGCGGTGTCGGCGAGACCCAGCGGCGACTGGAGACGCAGCGGACGACCCGTCGGCGCGCACGGGAAGCCCGTTGAGAGTTGCTCGTGACCAGGCAACTGACCGTTCGACGCCCCGCCCGACTCGGACGAGGCGTCGAACAGTCACGTGATCAGGCGACTCCGCTCAGAATGGCGCCGATCATGCCCTGCTGGGTCACGGTGACGGACGCCCGGTCGAACAACCCGAACCCGTACTGGCCGTTGTAACCGTTGTCCCAGTAGACGGGAGCCGCACCGTACTTCTTGGCCGTGGCCGCGACGGCACGCACGTAGTCCGCGCGGTACCGGGGGTTCGAGGAGTCGGCGAAGGCCTTGTCGATCGCGCCGTACTCACCGACGACCGCGGGGTAGCCCTTGGTGACGAACTTGTCGTAGACCTTCTTCAGCTGCGCGTCCAGGAAGTCCTCCTGGCCCCACGTGGACTTCTTGGCCGGGTTCGTCGCCCCGCGTCCCCACTGCGTGATCTTGGTGCTCTCCTCGCCCGTGAAGTCCCACGGGTCGTAGTAGTGCACGGAGATCATGAGCCGTTGTTCGGTGCTGGGGATGGACGGCGAGCGGTACCGGTCGGTCGGCAGCACGAAGCCGTAGTTGCCCGTCGTGTAGTCGATGTTCGTGTTCCAGCCCGGCACCAGCAGCCACCGCGAGCTGTTGTTCCCGCCGGCCCTGCGCACGGTGTCCACGAAGATCTGGTTGTAGGCGTTGATGTTCGAGTAGCACGGCTGCGTCGGCGCGCCCCACTGCCCGTCGAAGTTCTCGTTCATCGACTCGAGGATCAGGCGCTGGTCGTAGCTCGCGAACCTGGTCGCGATCTGTTGCCAGACCTTCTGGTACTTGTCCTTGATCGCCGTCTGGTTGCCCGCGTCGCAGATGAGCCACGCGCCGTTGACGGTCTTGTACCCGTCGCCGTGCATGTTGATGAGCACGTGCAGGCCGCGGTTGTAGGCGTAGTTCACGACCTGCTGGATCCGGTTCAGCCACGCGGCGTCGATCGTGTAGTTCGGGCCGGGCCCGATCTTGTTCAGGTAGGACACCGGGATTCGGATCGTCTTGAACCCGGCGGCTTTCACCTTGTCGACGAGCGCCTGCGTGATGACGGGTTGACCCCACGCCGTTTCGTTCGGAACTCCGTTCGAGCTGGCCTCCAGCTGGTTGCCCAGGTTCCAGCCCGCCCCCATGTCGGAGACGATCTGCGCGGCGTTGAGCTGCACGTCCGCCGCTGCCGGGCTCGTCAGGCCGGATCCGGCGATGGCCAGCGCGGCGGTGAGAAGAGCGACTTTGATCTTCCGTGCTTTCGAGACCATGGGTGTTTCTCCCCGGGAATTGGAAAGCGCTTTCCAAAACCGTAGGGCGGTGTTCAGCTGGGCGTCAACATTTCAACAATCATTTCGACCACGGCGCCGCGGAAATCGCGAAATTCGACGAATCGACTGTCGAACAAAAGAACCCGCGCGTCCGCAGAGGGCGCGCGGGTACGTGCGGGTCAGACGCGAAGACCGCGGCGCAACGCCTCCACCTCGTCGGCGAACATCCGGCGGGTGATCGCCGCGCTCTCGATGAACGAGGAACCGTGGAACGTGGCGGGGTAGTGGCGGAGCTCGGTCGGCACGCCGGCGTGCGCGAGGCGGCGGGCGTACTCGATGCCCTCGTCCCGCAGCGGGTCGTACTGGCAGGTCGTCACGAAGGCGGGCGGCAGGCCGGCGAGGTCGGTGGCACGGGCCGGGGCGGCGTAGGGGGAGACGTCGCCGGGCTCGGCGCCGAGGTAGCTGGCCCAGCTGAAGATCGCGTTGGGGCGGTTCCACAGCGGGGTGTCGACGTAGTCGCGCATCGACTCCGTGTCGAGGCGGTCGTCCAGCTCGGGGATGCCGAGGTACTGGAAGCACAGCTCGGGGCCGCCGCGGTCGCGCGCCAGCAGCACGGTTCCCGCGGTGAGGCCGCCACCGGCGCTCTCGCCGCCGACGCCGATCCGCGCCGGGTCGATGCCGAGCTCCTCCGCCTTGGCCGCGACCCACTTCAGCGCCGCGTAGCAGTCCTCGACGGGTGCCGGGAAGGGGTGTTCGGGCGCGAGCCGGTAGTCCACCGACACGATGACGATGCCGAGCTCGTCGGCGAGCCGCAGCACGTGCGCGTGGAACATGTCGAGGTCGCCGAGCACGAACCCGCCGCCGTGGATGTACACCAGGCCCGGCACGGGTGCCTCGAGGTTCGCCGGGGTGTAGATCCGGACCGGCACGTCCGGGGCGTCGGACGGGCCGGGGACCGTCGTGTCGCGGACGTCGATCTGGTTCGCCGGCTCGTAGGACGGCATGATTTCGCTCAGCTGGGCCTGCCCGGCACGAGCGGTCAGGAGGGCGTCGTAGTCCTTCAGGACCACACCCGGCAGCATGTCGAGCCAGGGGAGCAGTTCGGGGTCGATGGCGTAGCTCATGAAGCGATCCTCGGCTCTGGACGGCGGGACGGGCAGCCGACACGTGGCGGGCGTTCGGGGCACCTCACCAGCCACCTGTCGGGGTTATGGTGACGGGATGAGAGGCCTGTTGCTGAGGTTGTCCGGGCTGGACGCCGACGCGGAGAACGCGGTGCGGGTGATCGGGTTCTTCGATCGCCTCATCACCGAGCGCGCGGGCCTCGACACCCTGGTGCGCAGCACGTCCGAGCTCGCCGGCTGCCCGGTCGGCCTGCACGCGCCGGGACAGGGACTGTGCCTGCGGGCCGACGCGGGCGGTGCCGTCACGACGGGGCCGGTGCCGGCGCGCGCGGCGGTGCGGCCGCTGGAGGGCGGCGTCGAGGTCTGGGTCGCGCGCGAGGGCTCGCCGGCACCTCTGGACGACATGCTGCTCGAACGGTTCGCGATCGCCGCCGCCGTCCTGCTCGACCACTCGAGCGTTCCGCTGCCGGAGCTCGGCGATCCCGCGCTCGTCGAACTGGTCCTCTCCGAAGGCGTCGGCACCGCGGAACGGTCGCGGGCCCTGCACCTGCTCGGCATCGGCGCCACGGCACCGTTGCGCGTGCTCGCGGCGACCGGTGAGGTGGCCGGCCGGTCGGCGCAGCTGGGTTCGGTCAAGGCGGTGCTCACGACGGAGGTGCCGGACGTGACCGGGCGCCTCGGCATCGGCCCGCTGCTGCCCGCGATCGACGCCGCGAAGTCGTGGCAGGCCGCGCGCACCGCGCTGCGGTACACATCGGACGGTGAGCCGGTCGTGTGGTGGGAAAAGCTCGGCAGCCTCGGCCTCCTCGCCGAGCGGCTCGACCGCGCGGACATCGCGGCACTTCCGGACGTCCGCGCGCTCGACGGGCTCGCTGCGGAACCGGGCATGATCATCGCACTCGACGCGCTCTGCGCGACCGGTTCGGTGCGGCAGGCCGCGGCCGCGTTGCACCGTCACCACAGCACGATGACGGCACGCCTGGCCCGGGCCGAGTCGGCGCTCGGGTTCGAGCTCGACTCGGCCTCGGGACGGTTCAGGCTCTACTTGGCGTTGATGCTGCGACGGGTGCGCGACAACTCGGAGTGATCTCCTGGCGGTGCAGCCTGGCATGCTTGGGCATGTTCCAGCCCAGCACGCCGACCACCTCGCCGCCGCGGTGATAGCGCACCACGAAACGACGTTCGGCCAGACTTCCCTCCACAACGGACGCTCCCGGCGCGACGAACCCGTGGACGTGGATCTTCGCGTCGAACTGGTCGGTCCAGAAGTACGGCACGGGTGTGTAGGGCTGGTCGGCGCCGAGGACGTTGCCGGCGACGGCGATGGCCTGCTCGGTGGCGTTCGTCCGGTTCTCCAGCCGCACCAGCCTGCCGAGCGTCTCGTGGTGCCAGCGGGCGACGTCGCCGACGGCCCAGATGCCGTCGGCGGCACGGCAGCGGGAGTCGCAGACGACGCCGTTGCCGAGCACGAGTCCGCTGTCCTGCAACCAGTCCGTCGCCGGAGCGGAGCCGAACGCCACCACGACGAGGTCGGCGGGCAGCACCTCACCGGTCTCCAGCAGCACGCCGTCGTCCTCGACCCCGGTGACGGCGGCGCCGAGCCTGAGGTCGACACCCTGCGCGGTGTGCAGCTCGGCGAGCAGTTCGGCGACCACGGGCCCGAGCTGGAGCGCCATCGGCGCCTGCTGCGGGCCTGCCAGCGTCACCGCGACGCCCATCTGCCGTGCGGTCGCGGCGATCTCCGCACCCAGCACACCGTCGCCGACGACGACCGCGCGCTTGGCCTTCAGCAGGTCTGCGCGCAACGCCACCGCGTCGTCGAGCGTCCGGAGCGTGCGCTGGCCCGGCAACGTGCGCGGGCGCAGACCCGTTGCCAGCACGACGTTGTCGGCCTTGAGCACGCGACCGGAAGCCGTGTGCACGGCCCGTTCGGAGACGTCGAGGTGTACGGCCGGGTCGCCGAGCACGAACTCGGCGTCCAGGGCGGCGAGCGCCTCGGCCGGCCGGAGCTGGGCCTTCGCGGGTTCCCACGTGCCGGACAGGACCTGCTTGGACAGCGGCGGCCGGTCGTACGGCAGGTGCGGCTCGGCGCCGAGGATCGTCAGACGGCCGGTGTACCCCTTGCGGCGCAACGCTTCGGCGGTCGCGAGACCGGCGGCCGAGGCGCCGACGATCAGCGTCATTCGCTCACCGCGATGGCGGAGGCCGGGCACACGCTCGCGGCCTCGTGCACGAGCGCGTGCAGCCCGGCCGGCGGCTGGGAGTCGAGCAGCACCACGATGCCGTCCTCATCGCGCTGGTCGAACACGTCAGGGGCGAGCAGCACGCACGTTCCGGCGCCGCAGCACTTGTCCTGGTCGACGGTGATCTTCACGTTCGGTGTTCCTCACTACGAGTCGTTGGTGACCGGCGCGAGCCACATCCCGACGAGGGCGTCGACGAGGCCGGTCGCGGCGTCGTGCCAGCTGGCACGCGGCGTGGGGGTGTTGTCGGCGAGGGCGCGCTCGCGTTCGGCGATCATGTGCACGAGCAGCTGCCGGGACATGTCGAACCGCTCGGCCCGCACGTCGTCCGGCAGGTGCCGCAGGCAGGTCTCCAGGCCCGCCAGGACCCGCACCATCGACGGCGACGACTGCGTCTCGTCGACGATGATCGGCCGCAGCGTCGGATCCGTCATGACCTGCGCGCCGAACCGGGCGAACCAGGTGGGACTGCCCACCTCCGCCAGGTGGTCCGTGACCGGCCGCACGAGGCACGACAGCCAGTCCCGGACGTCCGTGCTGTCACCGATCCGGGCGAGCACCTCCTGGCGGCGCTCCTCGATCTGCGCCAGGTGCTTGCGGGCGATGGCGCGCACGAGATCGGCCTTGGTGCCGAAGTGGTAGCCGACGGCCGTGTTGTTGCCCTGTCCGGCGGCCTCGCTGACCTGCCGGTTCGAGACAGCCAGCACCCCGTGCTCGGCGAACAGGCGTTCGGCCGCGGTCAGGATCAGCTCACGCGTTGCGTGCGCCCGCTCCGCCCTCGACGGGTTGTCGTCGACCTTGTTCATCACGTCACCATCGCACCGGTAGTTCCACGAGCCCGCCCACGACGAGCCCCTCGACTCGACGCAGATCATCCACTCCGACGGCCAGGTCGAGCGACGGGAGCTTGCGGAGCAGCACTTCGAGCACGACCTGGAGCTCGGTGCGCGCCAGCGGCTGACCGAGGCACGCGTGGGCACCCGCGCCGAACGCCAGGTGCTGGTTGGGAGTGCGGGCCAGGTCCATTTCGGACGCCCGCTCGAACGCGTCCTCGTCCCGGTTCGCCGCGGCCATGCTGCACATCACGGTGGTGCCGCGCGGCAGAACCGTGCCGCCGATCTCGACGTCCTCGGTGATGTAGCGGGCCATGCCGAGACCCGCGTTGGCGTCCATGCGCATCGACTCCTCGACGGCGGTGCGCACCAGCGCCGGGTCGGCGAGCAGCGACTCCCACCGGCCGCGGTCCTCCAGCAGCATCGCGACCATCTTCGTGATCATGTTCGCGGTCGTCTCGTGGCCCGCGACCAGCAGTCCGATGCCGGTGGCGATCAGCGTGACGTCGGACATCGGCTCCGGGTCCGCGATCAGCGCGCTGAGCAGGTCGTCGCCGGGGTTCTCCCGCTTCGCCGCGATGTGCGCGGCCATGTACATCCCGAACTCCAGCTCCGCCGCCTTCATCTCATCGGCGGAGAAGCGGGTCATGCTGAGCATCGCGTCCGACCAGTGCGAGAACCGGTCGCGGTCGGCGTCGGGCACGCCGAGCATGTCGCAGATGACCCAGACGGGCAGCGGGAAACCGAGGCTCGCCTTGAGGTCCGCGGGCGCGCCCTTGGCGACCATGTCGTCGATCAGCTGCTCGGCCATCGCCGCGATGCCGGGGCGCAGCGCGTTCATCCGCTTGGCGGTGAACCACTTGCCGATGCTGCGGCGCCACGCCAGGTGCGCCTCGCCGTGCTGGGGGATCACCGCCGACATCTCGCTGTTGAAGATGCCGCCTTCCTCGGTGTCGGTCATGCGCGCGGCGTCGTCGCCGCGGGTCGGCCTGGTGAACCGCGGGTCGGACAGGATCGTCTTGACGTCCGCGTGCCGGGTGATCAGCGCCGCTTCGTCACCGCTGGCGAGTTGGACGTGCGCCACGGGACATTTCGCGCGCAGCTCGGCCCATTCGGCGGGTGGCTCCAGCGCGGCGTCGACGGGGAACGGGAACCGGGGCAGTTCGTCTACTTCGGACATTCGGGAGTTCCTTCGTGGTGGGAGCTGTTCTCTCTTCCAACTTGCCCACCCACGTGAATTAAGTCAAGCGACTGACTTAGACTGATGGCGTGCTCCTCGAAGAAACGCGTCCGGTGACGCGCCCCAACGTGGTCGTGGCCGTGCTCGCGATGGGCGGCATCGTCGTGTCGCTGATGCAGACGCTGGTCATCCCGCTGCTGCCGAGATTTCCGCAGCTCCTGGGCTCGTCGCCGGGGGACACGACCTGGTTGATCACCGCGACGCTGCTGGCCAGCGCGGTGGCGACACCCGTGGTCGGCCGGCTCGGCGACATGTACGGCAAGCGCCGCATGCTCGTCGTGAGCCTGGTCATGCTGGTGACGGGTTCGGTGATCGCGGCGCTGAGCCACTCGCTCGTCCCGCTGATCGCCGGACGCGTCGTGCAAGGGCTCGCCGTGGGGGTCATCCCGCTCGGCATCAGCATCATGCGCGACGAGCTGCCGGCCGAACGACTGGCGTCGGCGACCGCCCTGATGAGCGCCTCACTGGGCGTCGGCGGCGCGCTCGGCCTGCCCGCGGCGGCGTTCCTGGCCGAGCAGAGCGACTGGCACCTGCTGTTCTGGACCTCGGCCGCGGCCGGCGTGATCGTGCTGGCGGCGGTGCTGACCTGCGTGCCGGAGTCGGCGGTGCGCAGTGGAGGCCGCTTCGACCTCGTGGGTGCGTTGGGGCTCTCCGTCGCGTTGGTCTGCCTGCTCCTGGGCGTGTCCAAAGCCTCGACGTGGAGCGGCGCCGCCACGACCGGGTTGTTCGTCGGCGCGGCGGTGGCGCTGGGGTTGTGGGGCTGGTGGGAGCTGCGGTCGGCCCAGCCGCTGGTCGACCTGCGCACCACGGCCCGCCGTCAGGTGCTGCTGACCAACGTCGCGTCGGCCGTGTTCGCGTTCTCGATGTTCGCGCAGTCACTGGTGCTGCCGCAGATCCTCCAGCTCCCGGCGTCCACGGGCCACGGACTCGGCCAGTCGCTGCTGGTCACGGGCCTGGTGCTCGTCCCGTCCGGCCTGGTGATGATGCTGATGGCACCGGTGTCCGCGCGGATCACGACGGCCCGTGGTCCGCGCGCCACGCTGATGCTCGGCACGGTCGTGGTGGCGCTGGGCTACGGCACGGGCGTGATCCTGATGTCCGCGGTGTGGCAGCTCGTCGTCGTGTCGGCGGTGATGGGCGCCGGCATCGGCCTGGCGTACGGCGCGATGCCCGCGCTGATCATGTCGGCTGTGCCGACGTCGGAGACCGCCGCCGCGAACAGCCTCAACACGTTGATGCGCGCGATCGGCACGTCGGTCTCCAGCGCGGTGGCGGGCGTGGTGCTGACGCAGGTGACGGTTCCGTTCAGCTTCAAGCTGATCATGGGGATGGGTGCCGCGACCGCGCTGCTGGCGTGCGCGGTCGCGGCGTTCATCCCTAGGAGAAGAACTGCGTGAGCTCACGGGCGACGGCGTCGGGCTGCTCCTCCGCGAGCCAGTGCCCGGCGCCGTCGATCTGCACGGCCTTGAAATCGGTGGCCAAGTTCGGCAGCGCCGCCCTGAACTGCTCGATGGACAGCACCGAGGCCAGCCCCAGCACCGGTGGCGTCAGCTTGGCGTAGGTCTTGCCGTCGGCGATGTCCTGGTGGAACGCCTGGTACCAGCCGTTGCTCGCGCGGATGGCGTCCGGCGAGTTGTAGGCCCGCGCGTAGATCTGCCGCGACCGCTCGTCGATCGCGTCCGGGTTGAACGCGGTGTTCGCGAACAGCCAGTCGATCAGGTGGCGGAACCGTCCGGCCAGCAGCTGTTCGGGCAGCGTCTGCACCTGGTTGAACGCGAACCACCAGAGGCTGAACTGGCCGGGCGGCGGCAGCAGCGGGAGCTGGTAGTAACCCTCGTCGGGGTGCAGCACGTCCATGAACGCGACCTTGCGCGTGGCGGCCGGGTAGTTGGCCGCGAAGCTGAACGCGACCTGGCTGCCGATGTCGTGCCCGGCGAGGCCGACCTTCTCGTACCCCAGGTGCTTCACGAGCGCGTGGATGTCGGCCGCCATCGTCTTCTTGTCGTAGCCGCCCGCGGGCTTCTCGGACCCGCCCATCCCGCGCAGGTCGACCGCGATCACCCGGAACCTCGTGGCGAGCGCGGGCATGATCTGGTGGTACTCCCACCACGTCTGCGGCCAGCCCGGCAGGAGCACGAGCGGCTCACCGCGCCCACCCGTGACGTAGTGCAGGCGCACGCCGTTGACCTGCGCGTAGTTGTGCTTGAAACCGGGCAGGTCCGCCTCGCGGTTCGTGTCGGCGGCCGCGACTCCGGTGCCTGCTCCGAGTGCGACGCCCGCGCCCAGCGCGAACACACCGCGTCTGCTCAACTCTGACATTCTCAGACCCCCATCTGCTGCCCGGCGCTCGCCGGGCAGGGGTGCAGCCTAGGTCGAGAAGCCCGCCTCAACGAGTGAGTTGACGGGCCGCAGTTGGCCAGACCGCTCCCTTGATCCCGCGGTTCTGATCGCGCGCGGGGTCGCGCAGCCTCACGTCAGCTCCGCCGAGTCCGTGAGCTGCAGCTTGCGCCGCGCCCGCTGGTAGAACGTCGTCATCCCCAGCCGCACCACGCGGGCGGCGGCGGGGCGGGCGCGCAACGACACGCGGTCGCCCGATGAGACGTAGCCCGCGACCATGCCGTCCACCTCGACCGCCAACCGGCCGCTGGACGGCAGGAGGTCGAGCTCCACGTCGTCCCGCACGGACAGCACGACGCCCCGGCTGTAGGCGGAGTGCGGTGCGGCCGGGGTGACCAGGAGGGCCTCGACGGACGGGCTCGTGATCGGGCCGCCCGCGGAGAAGCTGTACGCGGTCGAGCCGGTCGGGGTCGCGACGATGACCGCGTCCGCCGCGTAGCTGACGAACGGCTGGCCGGCCACGCGGACGGCGACCCGTGCGCTGCCCTCACCGGGGATGCGGACCACGGCGATGTCGTTGAACGCCGTGACTTTCTGGTCGCCGAAGACCGCGTCGACGGCCAGGCGCGGCTCGACGGTGAAGTCGTGGGCGTCAATAGCGGACAGAGCGGCCGGCAGATCCGGGACGTCGACCTCGGCCAGGAAGCCGAGTTTGCCCAGGTTGACGCCCAGGACCGGGGCGCGTTCGCCGTCGGCCAGGCGCATGGCGCGCAGCATCGTTCCGTCGCCGCCGAGGCTCACGACCAGGTCGGCGCGACGGCCCAGCTCCTCCGGCGAGACCGGGGTGGCCTCGCAGCGGAGTCGCTGGATCTCGTCGGAGATGCCGAGGATCTCGACACCGCGGTTCGCCGCCCAGCCGAGCACTGCCTCGACGGCGGCGGCGGAGTCTCGTTGCGGGTGCAGCACCAGGCCGGCGGCGTGCACGTCAGTTCGTCCTTTGTCGAGTCACGACGCCAGTCTGCCGAATTCCCACGGGTCGTGTGCGCTGAAGATCGTCACCTCGCTCGCGTGGTCGCGGGCCAGCGCCCTCAAACGGTCCTGGGTGCTGACGCGTTGGTCGTGGTCGACTTCGGACCCGGTCTGCACGATGTCGAGAATCGGGTGCGGTTCGGGGTGTTCATCCAGTTCGCGGTGGTAGTAGTAGGCGTCGCCGCAGTGCAACAACCACCGTGAGCCGTCGTGCACGGCGACGCCGGTGTGGCCCGCGGTGTGGCCGCCCATCGGGACGAGCTTGATCTCCTCGGGCAGGCCGTGGGGCTGGATGGAGGGGAAGCCGAACCACTCGCCGTCCGCGGACTCGTAGGTGCGCCACTGTGGACCGTGCGCCCAGTGCGCCGGGCGGTAGCGGCGGCTCGGCGCCTCCGCGATCGCCGCGCGCAGTTCGGCGGCCAGGACGTGGACCGTGGCGTGCGGGAAGTCCGGGAGGCCTCCGCAGTGGTCGACGTCGAGGTGCGTGACGATGACGTCGCGGACGTCGGCGGGGTCGTACCCGAGCCGTTCGATCTGGCGGATCGCGGTCTCCTGCTCGTCCAGCACCGGCTGGGCCATCTCCACCCAGGCCGCGCCGAGGGTGTCTTCCGGACTGCGGACGTCGTCGAGGCCGAGTCCTGTTTCGACGAGCACGAGTCCGCTGTCCGTGTGCACGAGCAGGCAGTGGTTCACGGCGTGCGCGCTCGGCAGACCTTCGTAGGTCGGCTCGATCCGGCGCACGGAACCGCAGTTCAGGTGGTGGATCTTCATGTGCAGAGGATGCGACTTGAATCGCGGTTCAAGTCAAGCCCTCGGCCGAACGGCCGATGTGGACGTCGTCGAACCGGCCGTTCGGCGTGAGGGGGTGGCCGCGAGGACGAGTTCGCCGTGGCCGCGCGTTCCTAGTTTGGCCACATGACCATCCTGCTCGCAGATCCGGTCGTGCGCGCCGTTCGCGTGCTCGACAACGGGGATCCGTTGGTACCACTGGACTTCGCGCCCGGCGTGCTGGTGCGCGAGGGCCTCGCGCGGCGGCTCGACGTGGCCCGCGCGCTGCTTCCGTCCGGTGTGGACCTGCGCGTGGTCGAGGGGCACCGCAGCGCCGCCGACCAGAGCGCGATCATCGAGCGGTACACGGCCGAGCTGCGCGAGCTCCACCCCGCGGCCGACGCGGTCGAGCTGGACCGGTTGTCCAGCCGGTTCGTGGCGCCGCTGGCCGTCGCCCCGCACGTCGCCGGTGCGGCGGTCGACCTCACGCTCGTCACGACGTCGGGTGTCGAGCTGTGGATGGGCACGGAGGTCGACGCCACGCCCGAGGAGAGCGACGGCGCGTGCTTCTTCGCCGCGCCGGTGGACGCCGAGGCACGCCGCAACCGGACGGTGCTGGCGGACGCGTTGAGCAGCGCCGGCCTGGTCAACTACCCGACCGAGTGGTGGCACTGGTCCTACGGCGACCGCTACTGGGCGTTGCTGAGCGGCGCTGACAACGCTGTCTACGGACCGGTGGAGGTGCCTGCGTGGGCGCGCTCGTGACGCGCCTGCGCCAGGCGTCGGCGTCACCCTCGCTCTCCGTCGATCTCGCTGCGGTGGCGGACAACACCCGGCGGTTCGTGGCGCTGGCTCGCGGCGAGGTCATGGCCGTGGTGAAGGCGGACGGGTTCGGGCACGGTCTCGGCGACGTGGCCCGGACGGCGGTCGCCGCCGGTGCGACGTGGATCGGCGTCACGTCGCTCGCCGAGGCGGTGGCGGTGCGGGAGTCCGGTGTGGACGTTCCGGTGCTCAGCTGGCTCAACCCGGTCGACGTCGACGTGCACCAGGCGGTGCGGTACGGGATCGACCTCAGCGTGCCGAGCCTCGAGCACCTGGCCGCGGTCGAACGGGCCGGTCCGGTGCGCGTGCACCTCCAGCTGGACACCGGGATGGCGCGCGACGGCGCCGCGCCGGAGGAGTGGCTGGCGTTGATGTCGGCCGCTCGTCGTGCGGAACTGGCCGGGAAGGTCTCGGTCGTCGGAGTGATGGGACATCTGCCGTGTGCCGACACGCTTGGAGCGAATGAGTCCGGGAAGCGTGCGTTGCTGCGCGGCGTCGAGATGGCGCGCCAGGCCGGGTTGCTGCCGTCGGTGCGGCACCTGGCGGCCACGAGCGCGGCGCTGACGGACCCCGGCACGCATCTGGACGTCGTCCGGATCGGGGCCGGGCTGGTGGGGATCGACCCGTCCGGGAGCACCCGGCTGCGTTCCGCGTTGCGGTTCACCGCACCGGTGGTCCAGGTGCGGCGGGTGGCCGCGGGGACCGGCGTCGGCTACGGACATGCGCACGTCACGAACCGTGCGACGACGTTGGCGCTGCTGCCGGTGGGGTACGCGGACGGGCTGCCGCGGGCGGCTTCGGGGGCCGCGGAGGTGTGGCTCGCGGGACGGCGCCGGCGGGTCGTCGGGGTGATCTCGATGGACCAGGTCGTGGTGGACGTCGGGGACGACGCCGTGGCGCCGGGGGACGAGGCCGTGGTGTTCGGGCCGGGGGAGCGGGGCGAACCGACGGTCGCGGACTGGGCGCGGTGGGCGGGGACCATCCCGCACGAGGTCGTGACCGGCATCGGCCCGCGGGTGCGGCGGCTGGTCGGATGATCGTCTCTATTACTTCAGTGTTGACCAAAACCAAACCTGAATCCGGGGTGCAGCTGTGAAGGGAATCCGCGTTGCCGTGATCGGCGGCGGACAGAACTGCGAGCACGACGTGTCCGTGGCGTCGGCGGCGTCGGTGCGGGCCGCGCTCGATCCGGCGAAGTACGAGGTCGTGGCGCTCACGATCGGTCGCGACGGCCGCTGGTGCGGACAGAGCGGGCAGGTCCTGGACACGTCGGCGTCCGGCAGCCTCGCCGCCGCGCTCGACGTGCTGGCGAGCTGCGACGTGGTGCTGCCGCTGGTCCACGGGCCGTTGGGGGAGGACGGCACGCTGGCCGGGTTGTGCGAGCTGGCGGGGATTCCGTACGTGGGCTCGCCGTTGCGGGCCGGTGCGCTCGCGATGGACAAGTGGGCCACCAAGCTCGTCGCCGAGGCCGTCGGGGTGCGGACGGCGCGGGGCAGGCTGGTCACCAACGCGTCCACTGTGGACTTCACCGGCCCTGTCGTGGTGAAGCCGGTGGCGGCGGGGTCGAGCTTCGGGGTGCGGCTCGTGGAGCAGGAGGGGGAGCTCGAACCCGCTGTCCGCCAGGCGCTGGAGCTCGACGACAGGGTGCTCGTCGAGGAGGTGCTCGAAGGCCGGGAGATCGACATCGCGGTACTCGACGACCCGGACGAAGGGCGCAGGACAGGGCCACCGCTGGAGATCCAGGTGCCCGGTCTCTTCGACACCACCGTGAAGTACGACGGCAGTGCCGAGTTCCTCATCCCGGCGCCGTTGGCGGACACCGAGCTGAAGGCCCTGGAAGACGCCGCCCTGAAGGTCTACGAGGCGCTCGGGTGCCGCGGGCTGGCGCGCGTCGACTTCTTCCTCACCGACGACGGCCTGGTGCTCAACGAGGTCAACACCATGCCGGGCATGACGGCGGAGTCGCAGGTGCCCAAGATGTTCGCGGCCGCCGGACTGTCCTATCCGGACCTGCTGGACAAGCTCATCAGGGGAGCGGTGCGGTGAGGCGCATCGCCGGGCTGGACGTGCTGCGCGGCGTCGCGATTCTGCTCGTGATGCTGCGGCACGCGTTTCCCGACGTGTTCCCCGGTGCCGGTGTGGTCGGGGTCGTCGTGTTCTTCACGTTGAGCGGCTACCTGATCACCGGCGTGCTCACCGGGGAGCTGGAGAGCAGGGGGCGCGTCGACTTCAAGCGGTTCTACCTGCGGCGGGCGCGCAGGCTGTTGCCGGCGTTGGCAGCGCTGACGGTTGTCTTCGTGGTGGTCACGCTCGTGTTCGACCCGTTGGGGGAGCGCGACGAACTGGTGCGGACGGCTGCGGTGCTGCTGACGTTCACCGGCAACCTGCCGATCGGCGGGGTGAGCCCGGCGGCGTTCCACAGCTGGACGCTCGCGACGGAGGAGCAGTTCTACCTGCTGTGGCCGGCGTTGCTGGCGTTCGCGTGGGTGCGCGACCGGACCGGCGCGGTGCTGGTCGTGACGGCGCTCGGAGCACTTGCGGCGTGCACGGCGACGCTGGTCTGGCTGTGGCCCGACGCCGACAACGCCTACGCGCTGCCGACGTCGTGGTTCGTGTGCTTCGTGATCGGCGCGGCGACGAGGCTGAAGCTGACCCGCGTCCCGCGCTGGGCGGTGCCGATCGCTTTGGCGGGCCTGTCGGTGCTGTCGGTGATCCCGTTGCGCGGCCACGTGCTGACGTACCTGGTGGCGGGTCCGGCGATCGCGGGCTGCACGGCGGTGCTGCTGCTGGCGTGGTCGAAGTGGGAGGAGGTGGCGACGCCGGTCCGTCCGCTGGTGGCGCTGGGAGTGCTGTCCTACGGCGCCTATCTGTGGAACTACCCGCTGACGCTGTGGCTGCGGCCGGAGCTGGGCGCCGCCGCCGGGCCGATCGCGGCGGTCCTCACGATCGTGGCGGCGGCGCTCAGCTGGCGTTACGTGGAGGAGCCGGTCATGCGGCGAGGTAGCCGTTCACCAGCCTCAGCCAGTCCTTCTTGACCGCCCAGCCGTCCGGGGCGTTCGGGTCGAGGTAGTAGATGCCGTGCGTCAAGGCGTTGGTGCCGTTGAGCCGGTAGGTCCACCACGCCCAGCCGATCCGGTTGGTGTCGAAGGCCCCGAGCACTTCGCGGGCCTTCGCCTTGGCGTCGGTGTCGCCGCTCTCGATGCCGATCTGGTTGATCCACACCGGGACGTCGTGCCTGGCGCGGAAGCCGGTGATCTGGCCGATCCGGTTGAGCGGGTTCTCGAAGATGAAGTAGTTGCAGGTGTAGATGACCTTCGGGTCGACCGTCGTGTGGGCGCCGTCGAGACGGCTGCAGCTGTAGTTGTCGTTGGGTCCCACCACGACCGGCGTCCTGCGGTCGATCGTGCGGATCGCGGCGATCATCTCGTCGTAGAACGCCTTCACCTCGCCGTCGCTCTGGCCGACCGGCTTCGGTTCGGGCAGGATCTCGAACGCGCCCATGTGCGGCTTGGTCTTGTAGCGCCGCACGAGGAACTGCCAGACCTCCTTGAACTGCTGCTTCATCACGGGGTTGGTCCAGAAGTTGTCAGGCCGCCCGCCCGCGCCCTGCCCGTAGTTCGAGTCGACGAACAGCGTGATCCACATGCCGGAGGAGCTCGCCTGCTCGATCATCTGGTCGAGCACCGCCAGGTGTCCTGGCTTGATGTGGCTGGGATTGCCCGGATCGGGGTCGCGGCTGTCGACGTCGTCCTTCCAGACTCCCCACCAGCGCAACGGGATCCGGACCGAGTTGGCGCCCGCCGCGACGTGGTCGCCCGCGTCCTGCGGCTGGACCGTGCCCCAGTGCCCCCAGTTGTAGCCCCGCAGCACGATCGGGTTTCCGGACGGATCGATCACCTCGGCGCCGGACACCGAGAGACGCCCCGGCGCGGCGCCGGCCGACGCCGGGACGCTGCCTAACAAGAGCGCGACTGCTGTCGTCACACCGAAAACCACGTGTCTCAGCTTCATGGAAGCCCCCTCACAAGATCGGAAGAACCGTTCGGGGCGATACGGTGCCGGAGCCGGAACCGGGCGTGGTTCGGGAAATGTTCGAGGAACATCAAGATCGAGGGATAGCCTCGAAGCGTGCTGGACATCGCCGAAGTCGCGGAGAAGTCAGGGCTCGCACCGTCGGCTCTGCGGTTCTACGAGAAGAAGGGCCTGCTGACGTCGAGCGGCCGCAACGGGCTGCGCCGCACGTACGAACCCGAGGTGCTGCAACGGTTGACGCTGATCAACTGCGCCCGCCGCGCCGGCTTCTCGGTGGCGGAGATCAGGCGGTTCCTGGTGGCGAGGGCCGGCGACGCCGTGTTGCAGGCGACCATCGCCGAGAAGGTCGCGACTCTCGGTGAGGACATCGCTCGTCTGCAGCGGATGCGTGAAAGTCTCGAACACGCGTCCACGTGCACGCACGAGCCGTTGGTCGAGTGTCCTGACTTCAAGAGGATGCTCGCGCCGTAGGAGGTGACCGGTGACCGATGACGAGCTGATCGTCGAGTTCGCGTTGACCCGCCTCGACAATCCGGGCCTCGACCTGGAGGAGGTCGCCGCGCTCGTGGTCGGGCGGGTGGGGCCGGAGCGGATGCTCGAGTTCGCCGGGCTGACGCTCGCGCACCGCGACGAACTGAGAGGCGCGGTGTTCCCCGCCGCCGTCGAGCACGTGCTGCGGGTGGTCCTGACGCTGCGGGGGCCGCGGGACTGACTTGCGCGGGCTGAACGTTTGTTCAATACTCTGAACATGCGTTCAGACCTGACGGCGCGCGCCCGGATCAGAGATGCCGCTTTGGCGCGGTTCGGTGCCGACGGCGTGGCGGGGACGTCCGTGCGCGCGGTCGCCGCGGATGCCGGTGTGTCGGCGGCCCTGGTGCTGCACCACTTCGGGTCGAAGGACGGGCTCAGGCAGGCGTGCGACGAGTACGCGCTCGAAGGCGTGGACTCCGAGGCCGATCTCGCCGAGGTCCTGCAGGCCGCCACGCCCGTGCGCCGCTACCTGGCACGTTCGCTGCTCGACGGCACCGAGAGCGCCTCGGCGCTGTTCGACTCGATCGTCGCGCGCACCGAGTCGTGGCTGGCGAAGGGCGAGGCGGAGGGGTGGGTCCGGCCCGGCTCGGACGCGCGCGCTCGTGCCGTGACGTACGTGGCCTGGCTGCTGGCGCCGTTGGTGCTCAGCGGGCACGTCGGCCGGCACCTCGGTGGTGATCCGGCGGAGACCTCCGTGGCCGTGCGGGGTGCGGTGGCCGGGCTGGAGATGCTGACGCACGGTCTGTTCGCCGACGACAGGTTCCTGTCGGCCTTCAAGGGGGTGGGGGATGGTTGAGTCCGTGGCTCGTGCGTTCCGGATGGACGACGAGGCGTGGCGGCGGCACGCGAACCCGTGGAGCGTGTGGACCCGGTTCGCGGCGATCCCGGCGATGCTGCTCGCGATCTGGAGCCGGACGTGGATCGGCGCGTGGTGCCTGGTGCCGATCTTCGTCGTGGTCGTGTGGCTCTGGCTGAACGTGAAGGTGTTCCCGCCGGTTTCCGCGCCGCGCAGCTGGACGGAGCGCGGGATCTACGGCGAGCGCGCCTGGCTGGAGAAGCGGGTGGCGATACCTCCTGACCACCGCGCGGTGCTGCGGCTGCTCGTGGCGGCGGGGTCGGTGGGGTTCGCGCTGATCATCTGGGGTCTGGTGGCGCTCCAGGTGTGGCCGACGGTGTTCGGGGCGACGCTGGTCGTGGGCGCCCAGTTGTGGCGCATTGACCGGTTCGGGTGGCTCTGGGAGCGCGTGAACGGGGCTTGAGCAGCGCTCGATCGCGGCTGCACGAAATTGTCGGTGCTCCCCGGTAACGTCCCCTTCATGAGTGCAGCTGGGGACCGGATTCAGGAGCTCGCCGCGCGGATCGTCGAGCTGCGTGACGCGTACTACCAGGGCGAGCCGCTGGTGGCGGACGCCGAGTACGACGCGATCGAGGACGAGTTCCGCGCGTTGGTCGCCGAGCACCCGGAGCTGGCTCCGGAGGACAACCCTCTGGACCACGTGGGCGCGCCGTCGGTGCTGCACGCGCCGGTGCGGCACTCGCGGCCGATGCTGTCGCTGGAGAAGGCGAACAAGCCCGAGCAGGTCGAGTCGTTCTTCTCCCGGTTCCCCGGCCAGCCGGTCGTGGTGATGCCGAAGCTGGACGGGCTGTCGCTCGCGCTGGTCTACGAGAACGGCCGGTTGGCCCGCGCGGTCACCCGCGGCGACGGCACGACGGGTGACGACGTCACGTTCCTGACGCGCGCGTTGTGCGACGGCGTGCCGGACAAGGTCGACGCGCCCGGCCGGGTCGAGGTGCGCGGCGAGTGCGTGATGCTGCGCTCGACCTTCGACGCGTACAACAGGAAGAACCCGGACAAACCGCTGATCAACCCGCGCAACGCCGCCGCGGGCACGTTGCGCGCGAAGGATCCGAAGGCGGTCGAGGGCCGCCGCATGCAGTTCTTCGCGTTCGACCTGACGACGGACCCGGAGACCGCCGACGCCGACCTGGACGCCGGTCTGCGCAAGCTCGGTTTCAGCGTGGCGGACATGAAGCACTGCTCCTCCGCTGCGGAGGCCCAGGAGCTCATCGGAGCCATCGAGCAGGCGCGCAACAGCCTCGACTACGACCTCGACGGCGCCGTGCTGCGCCTGGCCAACCGTGACGCGTTCGCCGCCGCGGGCACCCGTTCGAGCTCACCGCGCGGCGCGATCGCGTACAAGTTCGCCGCCGAGGAGAAGACGACGGTGCTGATGGACGTCGTGTGGGACGTGGGCAAGACCGGCAAGATCGCTCCCGTGGCGTGGCTGGAGCCGGTGTTCGTCGGCGGCACCACGGTGACCCGCGCGACCCTGGCCAACCAGGAGGTCATCCGCTCGCGCGGCATCAAGATCGGCGACACGGTCCTGGTCCGCCGCGCGGGCGACGTGATCCCGTTCGTCGCGGGCGTGCTCGACGAGTCCAAGCGCACGGGAGCCGAGCGGGAGATCGTGCCGCCGTCGGAGTGCCCGTCGTGCGCGCAGCCGCTCACCGAGCAGGGCAACAGCCGCGAGCTGTTCTGCACGAACGCGGTCTGCCCGGCCCAGACCGTGCGCCGCCTGATCCACTGGTCCTCCCGCGCCGCCGCCGACATCGACGCCATCGGCCAGGTCTGGATCGAGCGCCTGGCCGAGACCGGCGACCTGGTGAACCCGTCGGACTTCTACACGCTCACCAAGGAACGCCTGCTGGAGTTCGACCGCGTGGGCGAGGTCTCCGCCACCCGCATGATCGAGTCGATCGAACGCAGCCGCTCCGTGGGCCTGCGCCGCGCCCTCATCGGCCTGTCCATCCCGATGGCCTCCGAGGGCACCGCCGCCCGCCTGTGCCGCGCGGGCTTCGGCTCGCTCGAAGAGGTGGCGGACGCGGGCGTGGAGAAGCTCGTGGACGTGGAGGACATCGGTCAGAAGGTGGCCGAGTCCCTGAACCAGCACCTGGCCCGCCTGCGCCCGGAGATCGAACGCCTCCGCGAACGCGGCGTCTCCCTCGACGTCCGCGAGGAGGACCTGCCACCCGTCGTGGTGGCCGGCGCACCCCTGGAGGGCAAGTCGGTCGTCATCACGGGCTCGATCAGCGACCCGCGCTCCGGCGAGAAGGTCACCCGCCCGACGTTCCAGAAGATGTGCGAACGCGCTGGCGCAACGGCCGCGTCGTCGGTGTCCTCGACCACGGACATGCTGATCACCGGCGAGGGCGTCGGGGCGAGCAAGCTGACGAAGGCGGAGAAGCTCGGCGTCGAGGTGGTCGACCAGGGCGAGATCTGGAAGAAGCTGATCGCCGCCGGGGTCGCCTGAGAAGTGGGAAGCCCCCACGCTGACCGGGGGAGAACGGCAGCCTGGGGGCAGGTCGTGGTGGTCGCCTCTCGGCGGGTGGCTCGACGCGGCTCCAGCCGGACGGTGTTCCGCGAAGGCTCTTGTGTTGGGGCCCAGGGACTCGTTCCGCACCGACCGTTGTGTTCAACGGCGCGGGGATCCGTTGTGTTTCCAGGTGTTCTGTGTGCTCGCTCACCTGTGTGATGCAGGGAACCGTGGCTGTGCAAGGGAAAGCGGGTTGCCCTCAAGTCGCCTGCGGGAGGTGGACGGCTCGAGGGCTGGGTGCCACCAGGTCGTCCGTTGGGGGATGACGATCTGGTGGCGAGCTTCGGTGTTCTGTGTGCGCGCTCACCCGTGTGACGCAGGAAACCGTGGCTGTGCAAGGGAAGCGGGTGGCCCTCAAGCCGTCTTGGGGGTAGGCGGCTTGAGGGCGGTGTGCCGCCAGGTCGTTGAGGGGGTGTGACGTCCTGGGGCGGGCTTCGGGTGGTCGGTGCGGCGGTCGCCTCTCGGCGAGTGGCTCGACGCGGTACCAGCCGGACGGTCTTCCGCGAAGGCGATTCAGGTGAGGCCCGGGGGACACGGACCACACCGACCAATCTTTACAACGGCACCTCGGCCCCTGGTGTTTCCGGATGATCTGTGGGCTGCCTCACCGGTGTCGTCGTGCGGCTCTGCACGCGCTGCCTGGCGCCCTACCGCGGCGGCTACCTCAACGACTTCAGGCACATGGCCGCCAGGCTCGCGCAGGCGCGGCGGGCAGCCGGGGGCAACCTCGGCGACCCGACCAACTGTCCCGGCCCGGAGACCAGCGGCACGGCGTTCTTCACCTGCGGGCCGGCCTGGGTGGGTGTGCTGAACGCGGCCACCTGTCGGCCGGTCGCGATGACGGGCTGGAACGGGATGGTGCGCGTCGCGCTCTAAGGAAGCGGCCGACTCGGGTACGTGCGGGGCATCGGGAAGCAGCCGTCCGGCCATCAGCCGGTGAGGCGCGACGACACCTCCAACTTCGGCGCGTTCCTGCTCGCCGCGTCCGAAGTGGCGAAGCTCCGGCAGGTGGCGGCACCCCGCCCGGTCGTGCGCAGCGCTGAGCAGCGCACGGCCGGGGGTGCCGTTGGCGCGGAAGCGGCTCGCGATTGCGAGTGAGACGAACCTGGCGATCGTGTCGGCGGGGTTCGCGTGGATCAAGTGTGGCGCTCAGGGCCGCCGTGCCCCAAGGGGCCAAGTCAGATCAGGCCCAGCCGCCTGGCCGCGAGCACCGCGTCGCGGCGCTGGTTCACGCCGAGCTTGCGGTAGATGCCGCGCAGGTGCGTCTTCACCGTGTTGACCGACACGAACAGCGAGTCGGCTATCTCCTCGGTCGTGCGCATCGACGGCAGTTCGAGGAGCAGGTCGCGTTCACGGCTGGTCAGCACGTCGGTGGAGGCCGTCGACGCGGCCGGCAGCGCGGTCATCGTGGTGGTGGCGAACGACTCCAGCCTGCCGAAGCGTCCGGCGCCGCGCGCGAGCAGGTCGCGCACCGGCTTGCCGGCGTTGAGGAACGGGCGCAGCGCGCCGACCGGTTCGGCGGCGGCCAGCGCTCGGGTCACGGCCTCGTGCGCGCGTCGCTGGTCGCCGGAACGGTCGACGAGCACGGCCTCCAGCAACCAGCCGTCGACGACCGTCGGGACCGCCAGGGCGGGCAGATCGCCCGACAGCAACGGTTCGACGGCCTTGCGTGCCTGGGACACGCGGGCGTGATGGGTGTGCACGACCGCGCGCAGCACCGCCTGTTCGCCGCACGGACCGAACATCGCCTCCACCTGTTCGGGCATCGCCGACGCCCACTGCTCGTCTCCCGAGCGCAGGGCGATCCGTTGCACGGCCGGGGCGATGTGCGCGATGACGGGTGGTACGACTTGTCTGCCGGCGACGTCCTGCCACTGCTCGCGGACCCGGCCGACGACCGCGCGCGGGTCGCCCGCCGTCGGGAACGACACCGCGGCGTCCAATGTGGACACTGCCAGTGACGTCGCCGGATCGGGACGGTCGCCCAGCGCGAGCACCGCGCGGCCCGCGAGCTCCACGGCGCGGGCGTCGTCCAGCCTCAGGTACGCCTGCACCCCGACCAGGGTGTAGGCGAGCGCGCAGACGAAGTGCGACTGCCAGCCCTTCTCGGCGGCGAACTCCAGCGCCTCACCCGCCTGCCTCGCCGCGGCCCGGATGTCCCCGGACGCGCTCGTCAGTGCCGCCAGATGGACCTGGCAGTCCAGCACCGCGTGGTCGAACCGCTCCTGCCGCGCGATCGCCGACGCCCGCACCAGATCGTGTTCCGCACCCGCGTGATCACCCGACAACATCGCCGCGACCCCGCGGTTCAGCAACGCCGCCACCTCCGCGTCGGTGCCGCCACGCCCCGCCGCCGTGCGTGCCATCACCCGCAACGCCTCACCCAGCCGCGCGTCGAACCGGCCCCGCCGCAACAACGCCGTCGCGTGCAGCACCCGCACCCTGTCCTGCCGCAACGCGAGCGACTCGCCGCCGAGCCCGGTGAGCACCCGGTCCGCGGCCGCGACGTCACCCGCGTCCATCGCGACCAGCGCCGCGACGACACCCACCTGAGGCCGCGCGAGCACGTGGACGGGCACCGCGTCGACCACCGCCCGCAACCGGCCGCTGCCCTCCCTCAGCACCTCTTGCAGCACCGAGTGCTCCACGATCTCCGCTGTCAGCTGGTCGTCGCCCGCCCGCAACGCGTGCCGCAACGCCACCGCCGGTTCGTCGTTGTGGTGGTACCAGTGCGCCGCCGTCCGGTGCAGCGCCATCTCGTCCGCCGGACGGGACCGGCGCAGCTCCGCGGACAGGTGCGCGCGCAGCACCGGGTGGCAGCGGTACCACTCCGGCGCCGCCTCGAGCCTGCTGACGAACGAGTTGGTGCGCTCCAACGCGTCCAGCACCACGCCGGGGCTGGGGTGACCGGTGAGCGCGCCGGCCAGTTCCGCGCTCACCGTGTCGCACACGCTGGTCGCGACGAGCAGGTCCCGCACCCGCTGCGGGTGCCGCGCCAGCACCTCCTCGCCGAGATAGCGGCTCACGACCTGGTCCAGACCTGCGAACATCAGCAGCTCGTCCGGCTTGGCCGATCCCGCCGCCAGGTTCATCACCGCGAAGCGCAACCCGCCGATCCACCCTTCCGTGCGTCTGAGCAGCAGATCGACATCGGCCGGCGAGAGCTCCACGCCGTGCGCCGCGAGCAGTGCCTCGGTTTCGCCGCGCCCGAACGCGAACTCGTCCGGCAGCACCTCGCGCAGCCGCCCTTCCAGGTGCAGGCGGCCGAGGTGCAGGGCAGGAGGGAAACGGCCCAGCAGCACGAGGCGCAACCGGTCCGGTGGTCGGCGGGTGAGCAGGTCGATGCTCGCGAGCGCCTCGGCGTCGCGGATCTCGTGCACGTTGTCGAGCACCAGGCACACCGAAGCGGGCACCTGGTCGAACGCGGCGACGACGGCGGAGGAGAAAGCCGGTTCGGTCAACGGGATCGCGTCCGTGAGGCCGAGAGCGTCACGGATGGCGGCCCGCAGCCGCGCCGGTTGGTTGTCGTGCTCGTCGAGCGTCAGCCACGCCACGCGGTCGCCACGGCGGCGCGCCCACTCGGCGAGCAGCGTCGTCTTGCCGCACCCCGCAGGGCCTGTCACCACCGTGACCGGCGCGGACGACACGTGGTCGTCCACTGTGGATAGCAGAGCTCCGCGTCGGACGAGAGGTGTCGCCGCGGTGGGCACGCGCAGCTTCGCCTGGCCGGTCTCGGGGCTGTGAGGCTCGCACTCCGAACTGTCGGACATCGCGTTTTGTCTCCCGATGGGATTAGTCAGGGCATGATCGCGTGATCGAACCGCTGGAAACGGAAATCAGCCACAGCCCCCGTCCCAGTACGCCCATCAGCCTGGGGAGCAACGACAGCGTCGCCAGCGTCCCGGTCGTCCTCGGCGGACCGCACTCCTCCTTGCTGCCCGTGGCGACGACGGCGAGGAGCACGGCCACGACGAACACGATGCGCCGGGAACGAGAACGGTTGGGTTCACGTCTCAAGATCGGTCACCTCCAGCACCGACGTTGCTCGCCCGGACACGTGTGTGGCCTCCCCCTCCGCGGGCGGTAGCGGCGCGGGGGTTCACCTGCGGCGGGTGAAGCAGCGGATGTGCCCGCCCGCAGAACCTGTGCCTCATGAGCCATCGACTCGCGCTGCGCGACCTGATCGACGTCGTCCGTCCCGCTCGTCCCGTCGCCTCCGTCTACCTGGGATCGAGCCCGCTGAGGTCGTGGCGGGCGCGCTGGCTGCGCCTGGCGGACCAGCTGCGCAGCGACGGCGCCGGCCCGGAACTGGTCGACACGATCGGCGAAGTGCTGCACCGGGCCCGATCCCTGTACCCGACGGCGGACACGCTCGTGGCGTTCGCGGGGGAGGAACTGCCGGCACGCGTCTTCCACACGCCGGGCCTGCGCCATCTGGACCTCGCCTGGTTCAGCTCACCGGCCCACGTCCTGCCGGTGCTCGCCTGGTTGCAGGAACGCCCGCCGCGCGTCGCCGTGACCGCCGGGCGGTGCAGCGCGGACCTCGTGGGCGGCACCGAACGGATCTCGTTGAACTACCCGGAACCGCAGTGGCCAGAAGGCGTGCGGTCCGCCGCCGCCGCGTGCGCGGAGATGCTCGACCGCCAGGAGGCCAGGCTCCTGGTGGTCGCGGGGGAGGACGAGGTGGTGGGCACGCTGTGGGAGGCGTTGCCCGCCCCCGTCCGCCGCGACGTCGTGGTCCGCTGGACCGGTCGCGACCTCACCCCGAACCGCATCGCCGCCGAGACCCGCGCGGCCGCCCGGTCGTCCGTCGAAGGCGTGCTGGCCGACTTCAACGAACGCGGTCGTGTCCGGCAGCTCTCGGTGGAGGGCGTCGACGACACCCTCAACGCTCTCGCCGCGGGCCGTCTGGACGATCTGATCGTCGGCTACCCGGAGGACGTCACGGCCACCGCCTGGTACGGCCCCGCTCCCACCGACGTCGCGAGGGGGTGGTCCCCGTCCCGTCGCTGCGGCCTGCTCGCCGACGTGGCGGTCCGCGCCGCTCTGTTGAGCGGCACGCGGGTGCACGTGATCACCGCTGGAGTGCCGTCCGCGCCGTTCCAGAACATCGGCGGCCTGTGCCGCGCGCGCCTGGCCCTGGTGCGCTCATGACCACCGAGCTCCTGCCGCTGCGCACCGGGTTCGACGTCGCGTGGCTCGGCTACCGCCGCGACCAGGTCCAGTACTACGTGGGCGAGGCCGAACGGGACTTCACCCTGCTGGCAGCCGATCGCGACGCGGCGGAGGCACGAGCCGTGTCGCTCGCCCGCAACCTGGAGGCGGCGCGCGAGGAGAACCGGGCGTTGCGCGACCGCATCGACCGCCTGTGCCGTCAGCCGCTGTCACCCGAGGCGGTGGGCGAACGTCTCCGGCACGCCGTCGACGCGGCCCTGACGGAGGCCGCCGCGATCGTCGAGCGGGCCGGCGCGATCGAGGACCACGTCTGGGCTTCCGCGCAGCAGACCCACGCCGAGCACCGCGACCTGCTCGCCACCACCCGCGAACGCATGACGCGGCTGGTCCGTGAGGGCGAGGCGCGGCGCCTCGCGCTCGACGAGGCCGCGGCCAGGCAGCGCGCCCAGGTCCAGGAGGACTTCGAGCTGGCGCTGGCGTTGCGGCGCAAGGAATCCCTGCGCGACGCCCAGCTGATCGAGGAGACCGCGCGGATGCGGGCGGATCGGATGCTGCGGGAGGCGGCACGGCAGGTGGAGGTGCTGCGCGAGCACCGGGACCGGGTGGCGGACGTGCTGCGGGTCGTGCACTCGTTGCTGGGCAAGGCAGCCGGGCACCTGCGGGTGGGGGAGGGCGTGTGACGGCGTCCCCCGAACGGGCCCGCACCAACGTTGATGAAGGTTCCCTTCATCAAGACGGTTTCGCGGGCGGTGGCCGGTGAAGATCCTCCCCTTGGCGCTGGCCCAGTTCATCGCGAGCTACGCCGCCACCAACATGAACGTCGCCATCAGCACCATCGCGCACGACCTCGGCACGACGATCACCGGCGTCCAGACCACCATCACGATGTTCACGCTCGTCATGGCCGCGCTGATGGTGCCGGGCAGCAAGCTCACCGATCTGTGGGGCCGCCGCCGGTGTTTCGTGCTGGGCCTCACGATCTACGGCACCGGCGCGCTGCTCGCCGCGTTCGCCCCCGGTCCCGGCCTGCTGCTCGTCGGCTACGCGCTGCTCGAAGGCGTCGGGTCGGCGTTGATGATCCCGCCCATCTACATCCTCGTCACTGCGCTCGCCACCGACCCGACGGCTCGGGCCAGAGGATTCGGCGTGGTGTCCGGGGCGGGCGGGCTGGGTGCGGCGGCGGGACCGTTGCTGGGTGGGCTGATCACGAGCACGTTCAGCTGGCGCGCGTCGTTCGGCGTCCAGGTGCTGGTGGTGGCGGTGATCATCGTGCTCGCCAGGAACCTGCCGAAGACCGCGGGCACGCCGGGGAAGTTCGACCTCCTGGGCGCGTTCCTGTCGGGTGCGGGGCTGTTCCTGCTCGTGCTGGGTGTGTTGCGCACCAACGTGAACGGCTGGCAGGGCACAACGTGGCTGCTGATCGGGTCGGGCGCGGTGGTGCTGGCCGCGTTCGCCTGGCACATCAACCGGAGCAGCAACCCGTTGTGCGAGCCGAAACTCTTCAAGGACCGCACCTCGAACCTCGGCCTCGGCACGCAGCTGGTGCAGTGGCTGGTGTTGCAGGGCACGTTCTTCGTGCTGTCCGTGCACCTGCAGCAGCAACAGGGTCTGAGCGCGATCGAGACCGGCGTCGCCCTGCTGCCCGCCACCGCCGGCATGCTCGTCACCTCGGCTCTCGCGGGCCGGTTCGCCCGCAAGTACGCCCAGCGCACGTTGATCCGCGCCGGGTTCGTGCTCACGATCGCCGGCACGCTCCAGCAACCGGTCGGCCTGTTCCTGCTCGGCGCGGGCATCGGGATCATGCTGACCGCGTCGGTCAACGTCGTGCAGTCGCGGTGGCCCGACGCCGACCAGGCGGACGTGTCCGGGGTGTCGCGCGCGGTGTCGAACCTCGGGTCCTCGTTCGGCACCGCGCTCGTCGGCTCGGTCCTCACCGGCGCCGGACACCCCTACCGGGCGGCACTCACGTTGCTCGTGCTGTTCGCCGTCGTCGGGCTCGTCTTCGCGCTGTTCATCCGGAGCGACGGCGAACCGCGGCGAGGATGACCTTCAGCGCCACTCCCACCACGAGCAGGTTCAGCACCATCTGCACGGTCACCAGCGCGCGGGCCATCGACGAAACCGGTGTGATGTCACCGAATCCGACCGTGGAGAACACCGTGACGACGAAGTACAACGCGTCCGTCCGGTCCAACGCGACGGTGAAGCTGCCGGGCTGATGTCTCGCCAGCAGGAAGCACGCCTGAGCGAACACCAAGAGGTACAGGGGAATCACGAGGGCGAGGGCCTGCACGCCCTGCCAGCCGGGACGTGCGGACCGCCCGATCGTCCGCACCTGCCACCAGAACACCACGCCGACCAGCAGCAGAGCCGCGACCAGCCGGAGCACGCTGTACGCGTCCTCCGGCTGGTCCATCGGCAGGCGGTAGTAGACCAGCAGCAGCACCCCGACAGTCGCCGCCGGTCGCACCACCGCCCAGGTCACGAGGTGAACGTCTCCTTCAGCAGCTTCTCCTGCTCGGTCGAGAGGTTCGTGGTGATCAGCGTGGCTCCCGTCTGCTTGAACTGGTCGGCCACCCGGTCGACGACCGCGTTCTCCGACATGACGAACAACGCCGACGTGCCCGGCGTGACGCTCTCCCTCACGTCCTGGACGAAGTCGTCGTCAATGCCCGCGCGGGACAACGATCCGGCCAGTGCGCCGACGCCGGCCCCGATCGCCGCGCCGAGCACCGGGATGAAGAAGATCAGCCCGAACAGCAGACCCCAGAACGCGCCGCCGAGCGCACCCGCGCCGGTGAGCTTGCCGAGCTCCTTGGTCTTCGGGCGTTTCGCATCGGCCTCCCAGTAGACGTACGCGGTGTCGCGGATGGTGATCAGTTGCTGCTCCTGGAGTTTCTGCAGGAGGTCGAGCGCGTTGCGCGCCCCGTCGGAGGTGTCGAACTTCCACACGGTCAAAGTGGCCATGGCCGAAACTGTGCGAGACAACGGCGGCGGCAGTCCTCACCCGCGCGGGGTGAGCTGTTCGTCGAGGGTGACGGCCGCGTCGATGAGGGCCAGATGCGTGAACGCCTGCGGGAAGTTGCCCAGCTGTTCGCCGTTCAGGCCGATCTCCTCGGCGAAGAGCCCGAGGTGGTTGCCGTAGGTGAGCATCTTCTCGAACACCAGCCGCGCCTCGCGGGTCCGTCCGGACAACGCCAGCGCGGAGACGTAGTTGAACGTGCACAACGAGAACGTGCCCTCCGACCCGCGCAGCCCGTCCGGCGCGGCCTCGGTGTCGTAGCGCAGCACGAGGCTGTCGTGGACGAGGGACTCCATGGCCGCCAACGCGTCCAGCCACACCGGGTCGCGCGGCGCGACGAACCCGACCTGCGGCAGCCGCAGCAGCGACGCGTCCAACGCTGATGCTCCGTACCGCTGCACGAACGCACCCGTCCGGCGGTCCCAGCCGCGTTCCCAGACCTGGCCGTAGATCCGGTCGCGGATCGAACGCCACCGCTCGACCGGCCCCGGCCTGCCCTCGGCGGACGCGATGCGGATCGCCCGGTCGAACGCGACCCAGCTCATCACCCGGCCGTAGGTGAAGTCGGCACGACCGGAGCGGGTCTCCCAGATGCCCTCCTCCGGCTGGTCCCAGTTCTGCGCCAGCCACTCCAGCTGCTCGACCACCGCGTGCCAGCCCCGGTGCGACACGCGCACACCGCAGAGGTGCGCCGCGTACACGCTGTCCAGGAACTCGCCGTAGATGTCGAGCTGCAGCTGGTCGGCCGCGCCGTTGCCCGCCCGCACCGGTGACGACCCGCGGTACCCCTCGAAGTGCTCCAGGACGTGCTCCTTGAGATCAGCGGACCCGTCCACCGCGTACATCACCTTCAACGGGCCGCCCTCCTCGCACCGCTGGGTGAGCCACCGCCCGAACGCCGTCGCCTCCTCGGTGAAACCCAGGCGCAGCAAGGACGACACCGCGAACGACGCGTCACGGACCCACGTGAAGCGGTAGTCCCAGTTCCGCTCACCGCCGAGCTGCTCGGGCAGACCGGCGGTCGGCGCCGCGACCAACGCCCCGGTCGGCGCGTAGGTGAGCAGCTTCAACGTGATCGCCGACCGGTCGACCGCCTCGCGCCACCGGCCGCGGTAGGCCGACTGGGCGAGCCAGCCGTGCCAGAACAGCACGGTCGCGTCGAACAGCTCACGCGCCTGCGCGGAGGTGACGGCACGCGGCGGACCCGCGGCGCCGGACTCCAGCACGACACCGCGGGTCTGCCCCTCCACCAGGGAGAGGGTCGCGTGCAGGTCCTGCGTCGCGGTGATCTCCCCGGACACCAGCCGCGGATCGCCGGGCTCGCGCACCGCGTGCACCACCAGGCCGGACTGGCCGCACTCGAAGACCACCCCGTCGCCGGTGATCCTGGCGCGGTGGGCGCGGCGGCCGTAGTCGAACCGCGGCGCCACGTCGACCTCGAACGTCATGCGGCCGCGCACGCACCGCACGATCCGCACCAGCCGGTGCCGGTCGGTCGCGTCGTGGTCGGGCAGCGGCGGCATGAAGTCGATCACCTCACCCGTGCCCTCGTCGGTCATGAACCGGGTGATCAGCACCGCGGTGTCGGGGAAGTACAGCTGACGTCCGGTGCGACCCGCGGGCGCGATGCGGCAGAACCCGCCGCGCTGGCGGTCGAGCAGCGAGGCGAACACCGCGGGCGAGTCGAACCGCGGGCCGCAGAACCAGTCCACGGTGCCGTCGGTGGACACCAGCGCGGCGGTCTGCAGGTCGCCGATCAGGCCGTGGTCGGCGATCAGCGGGTACGGGGGTTGTGTCGTCATGGGATCGACAGTCACCGGCGAGGCCACGACAGGTCTTCACCCGCCGGGACGGAGGACCCCGCCGCCTCTCGCGCGGAACGGGTGAAGATCCGCACCGCGCGCCGGTGTCACGGTGGCCGCACAACCCATTCCGGACAACGGAGGCACGATGCGGGAGACAGGCTGGCTCGGCTGGATCTGGTTCGCGGGCATCATGATGATCGTCATGGGCTCGTTCAACGCCATCGAGGGGTTGGTGGCGTTGTTCCGCGGTGAGTACTACGTCGTGACCGAGGAGCAGGTGCTCGTCTTCGACATCACCGCGTGGGGCTGGATCACCCTTCTGATCGGGATCCTGGTGGCGCTCGCGGGCGGCGCGCTGATGTCCGGTGCCGCGTGGGCGCGAGTGGTCGCGGTGGTGCTCGCGGTCGTCAACGCGGTCGCGCAGCTGATGTTCGTGTCGATTCACCCGGTCTGGTCCACGATCGTCATCGCCCTGTGCGTCACGGTGATCTGGGCCGTCGTGGTCCACGGTTCCGAGGCGAAGTCCACGACAACGACGACCTACGAACCGTCACGGCATTGATGCCACGCGCACTCACGATCCTGCTCGGTGGCGCGGCCGCGGTCGTCGTGGTCGCCGGTGTGCGGGCGGTCGCGTGGCTGGTGGCGCCGGCGATGCTGGCGCTGCTGGTCGTCATCGCGATCAGTCCCGTGCACCGGTGGCTGCGCGGCCGCGGCGCGCCGCCGTGGCTCGCGACGCTCACCGTGGTCGTGCTGGTCTACGGCGTGCTGGCGGTCGTGGCGGTCACGGTCGCGGTGTCTGGCGCACGGCTCGCGTCGATGCTCCCGGAGTTCGCGCGAGACGAGCTGGTCGTGCGCGCCGAACGGGCGATCAACGGCCTCGACCGCGGCCAGCTGATGGGCGCGATCGGCGGGCTGCTCACCGAGCTGACGAGCCTCACCACGAGCCTGGTGTTCCTGTTGGCCCTGCTGCTGTTCCTGGGGGTCGAGGTGGGCTGGGCGAACTCGCGGCTGGCCGACATCGCGGTGGACCGGCCGCACCTGCGGGAGGCGTTCACCGAGTTCGTCCGCCGCAGCCGCCGCTACCTCGTCGTCACGACGGTCTTCGGGCTCGTCGTGGCGGTGCTGGACACGGTGGCGCTCGCGTTGCTGAGCATTCCGCTCGCGCTGCTGTGGGGCGTGTTGTCGTTCGTCACCAACTACATCCCCAACATCGGGTTCCTCCTCGGCGTCGCGCCACCGGCCGTGCTGGCACTGCTGCAGCACGGCCCGCGCCGGGCGGTGGCCGTACTGGTGTTCTACGGAGTGCTGAACTTCGTGGTGCAGTCGTTGATCCAGCCCAGGTTCACCGGGGACGCCGCCGGGCTGTCGACCACCGTCACCTTCCTGGCCCTGGTGTTCTGGGCCTGGGTGCTCGGCCCGCTCGGCGCGTTGCTCGCGGTACCGCTCACCGTGCTGGTGAAGGTGCTGCTGGTCGACGTCGACCCGGCGGCGGGGTGGGCGGCGGCCCTGCTCAGGCCGCCGCGAAGAGATGACATCCCCAAGGCCCCAGCGCCACGTACAGGGGACTGAGATCGTCGTCCTGCTCGTAGACCATGCCGTCGAGCAGATCGGTGTAGCGGTGCAGCTCCACCGGCAGCAGTCCCTGAGCAGGACGATCGGAGAAGTTCACGACCACGACGTGCCGGGTGCCGTCGGCCGCTGTCCACGTCCACGTCAGCAGCTGCCGGCACGACTGGTTGTCCGGCCAGCCCTCGGTCTCGAGCAGGCGCCAGTCACCGCGCCGCACCCGGTGGTCGTGCACGATCGCGAGCAGCCGCCTGTACCAGGCGGCGAGGTCGTGGTCGAGCGGCTCGTCCGGCCGCCGGGTGAGGAACACCGGCGGCCGGGCGCGCCTGCCCTCGAACTGGCCCTCGTGCCACAGCGTCGCTCCCGGCAGCGTCGCGATCGCCACCGCGGCGGCACGGGCGGCGGCGGGCGGCAGTTCGTGCGCGACGCGCGGCTCGTCCTGGTTCTCCAGGAACCGCAGGAGCCGTGACTGGTAGCCGAAATCGGCCCGCAGGTGGTCGCGAAGCCCCTCGCCGCTGATGAACCGGTCGTAGAGGCGCTTGTCGTAGCAGAAGTTGAAGCCCTGCTGCTGCAACGCCCACTCCATGTCCCAGTAGGCCTCGGCGATCAGCACGGTCTCCGGGTGTTCCGCCCGCAGCCCGCCGATGATCTCCGGCCAGTAGTCCTGCTCCGGCGGCGTCCGGTTCCACGTGCGGGCGAAGACCTCGTTGGTGACGAGCATGGCCATGTCGCAGCGGATGCCGTCGCACCGGGCCGCGACCGAGCTGAGCGTCATCGTCGCCGCCGACCGCAGCGCGGGGGAGAAGGCGTCGAGCTGCACGACGTCCGGCCAGGCGGGGAAGTAGGGGTCCCGTCCCCGTTCCAGATCGCCGTTGTCGTCGCGCACGAAGAACTCCGGATGCTTCAGCACCCACGGGTGGTCCGGCGCCACGTGGTTCGGCACGTAGTCGAGCACCAGCCGCACACCACGCGCCGCGAGCTCGGCCCGAGCCTTCGCCAGGCCTTCGTCGCCGCCGAACGCCTCAGCCACCACGTACCGCTGCACGCAGTACGGCGACCCCGTGACGTCCTCCGGGCGCAGATCTGGCAGCACCTCGTGGAACGACGCCCGCAGACCGGGGTTCGCGTTGGCCATCGCGAGCCCCAGCAGGCTGCGCTCCCACACGCCCATCAGCCACACCGCGTCCACCCCGGCCGGGGTGACCTCGTGCCAGGCGGACGACGGCACGTCGCCGAGCGTGATCTCCCTGCCCGCGGCCCGCGAGAGCTCGCCCAGCCACACCGCGGTGTTGATCTCGTAGATGACGGGTTGGTCCGGCCAGCTCATCGCGCCACCTCCCGCGGCAGCAGGGCGATCAGCGCGGTCCACCCGGTCTGGTGGCTGGCGCCGATGCCCGCGCCGTTGTCGCCGTGGAGGTACTCGTAGAACAACGGCAGGTCCCGCCAGTGCTCGTCCCGGTACCGCGTCTGTCCACCGTGGACCGGGCGACCGTCCACACCGAACAGGAACGTGTCCAGCAGCCGTTCGCCGATGTCCCGCGCCACCTCCCGCAGGTTCAGGTGACGTCCCGACCCGGTCGGGCACTCGACCGTGAAGCCGTCGCCGAAGTACTCGTGCAGGTGCAGCAACGCCCTGATCACCAGCACGTTGATCGGCAGCCACACCGGTCCGCGCCAGTTGGAGTTGCCGCCGAACATGCCGCTGTCGGACTCGGCGGGCAGGTAGCCGACGTGGTGCTCGACGCCGTCGACGGTGATCTCGAAAGGGTGCTCGGCGTGCCAGCGCGACAGCGAGCGGATCCCGTGCGGGCTCAGGAACTCCTCCGGGTCGAGCATCCGCGCGAGGATCCGGCGCAGGCGGCTCTCGTCGAACAACGCGAACAGCACCGGGCCCTCGGCGTCGGCCTGCGCGCCGTGTCCCCACAACGCGGCCCGCACCGCCGGGTGCCGGTCGAGGAACTCGCGCATGCCGTCGATCAGCTCGGGGTGCTCGCGCCGCACGTCCGCCCCGATCACGGTCGCGGCGGCCAGCGGCAGCAGCCCGACGGCGGACCGGATCTTCAACGGCGTGGAGGTGCCGTCCGGGTGGCGCAGCACGTCGTGGAAGAAGCCGTCCTCCTCGTCCCACAACCCGCTGCCGACGTGACCGGTGGCCGCCGCGATCCACGCGAGGTTCTCCAGCAGCGTCGCGGCCTGCTCGGTCTCACCCAGCTCCAGCGCCATCTGGATGAGGTTCTGGCAGTACAACGCCATCCACGCGGTGCCGTCGGCCTGGTCGATGCGCCCGCCGGTGGGCAGGGGAGCGCTGCGGTCGAACACGCCGATGTTGTCGAGCCCGAGGAACCCGCCCTGGAACAGGTTCCTGCCGTCGGCGTCCTTGCGGTTGAGCCACCAGCTGAACGCGCGCAGCAACGGCGGGAACACCCGCGCCAGGAAGTCCTTGTCGTGGTCGTACTGGTAGACGAACCACGCGGCCCACGCGTGCACCGGCGGGTTGACGTCGCCGAAGTTCCACTCGTAGGCGGGGATCTGGCCGTTGGGGTGCAGGTAGCGGCGGGTGAGCAGCAGCTCGATCTGCTCCTTCGCGAGCTCCGGGTCGACGATCACCAGCGGCACCGCGTGGAAGGCGAGGTCCCACGCGGCGAACCACGGGTACTCCCACTTGTCCGGCATGACGATGACGTCCTCGGCGGCGAGGTGCCGCCAGTTCTGGTCGGCCCCAAGGGGATCGGTGCCGCGTTCGGTGAGCCAGCGCTCGACGTCGAACGCGTAGAACTGCCGCGACCACAGCAGTCCCGCGAGCGCCTGCCGGCACACGAGCCGTTCGTCACCGCGCGGATCGCCGCCGAGGACCTCGTCGTAGAAGTCGTCGGCCTCTTCTCGGCGCTGGGTGATCGTCGCGTCGAAGCCGTCGAACGGGTCCTGGAGACTGGTGTCGGTCATCCGGACCCTGATCGTGGCGCTGCGTCCGGCGGGGATGCGCAGCTCGTGGTGGGCGGCGGCCTTCGTGCCGACACCGTCGGGCGTGACCGCGGTGGTGTCGCCGTGGACCACGAACCGGTCGATGCCGTCCTTGACGTGCGGGGTGGCGTTGGGCGAACCGAACACCCGCTCGTTGTCGGTCTCGTTCTCCGTCACGAGGATCGGCGCCGGCGGTGCCACGTACCACCACCGCACGCCGAGGTCGGGGTGCTCCGCGCGGACCGTGCCCGGCTCGCAGACGTGCAGCGTCGGCTGCCGGATGTCCCCGCCCCACGACCACGTGTGCCGGAACCACAGCGTGGGCAGGACGTGCAGCGTGGCGTCCTCGGGCCCGCGGTTGTGCGCGGTGATGCGCATCAACACGTCCTCGGGCCCGGCCTTGGCGTACTCCACGACGACGTCGAAGTAGCGGTCGTCGTCGAACACCCCGGTGTCGAGCAGCTCGTACTCGGGCTCGAGCCGGGTGCGCGCGGCGTTGGTGGCGACCAGGTCCTCGTAAGGGAACTCGGCCTGCGGGTACTTGTAGAGCATCCGCAGGTACGAGGACGTCGGCGTGGCGTCGAGGTAGTAGTAGCACTCCTTGACGTCCTCGCCGTGGTTGCCCTCGCCGTTGGTCAGGCCGAACAACCGCTCCTTGAGGATCGGGTCCTCGCCGTTCCACAACGCCACCGCGAGACAGACCCGCTGCCGGTCGTCGCTGAACCCCGCCAGCCCGTCCTCACCCCACCGGTAGGCCCGGTACCGCGCCTGCTCGTGGGTGAACGACGTCCAGGCATCACTCGGATCGTGCCCCTCCCTGACCGTGCCCCACTGCCGTTCGCTCAGGTACGGCCCCCACCTCCGCCACGGACCGGCCTCGTTGAGCCTCTGCTTCTCCGCACTGACCACGTCGCCCACCTCTCGTCTCCGCTGGGGTGTTCAGGCTCGCCGGACGATCGGGTGCGCCGGTTCATCCGGTGCGGATGGTTCGGGGCCGTGCCGCCACCCGTCGCGGAGGAGTTGGCCCCTCGCTTGTTCGCCTGCCCGGCGAGGAGGATGAGGACATGGCGACCGCGTTCGTGCTCGCAGGCGGTGGGAGCTTGGGCGCGATTGAGGTCGGCATGCTGGCCGCGCTCACCGAAGCCGATGTCCGCCCGGACTTCATGGTCGGCACCTCGGTGGGCGCGGCCAACGCCGTGTGGTTCGCGTTGCATCCGTCCGATGTGGACTCTCTCGTGTCTTTGTGGGTCTCGTTGAGGCGGACGGATGTCTTCCCTCTTCGGCCGGTGCAGGGCTTACTCGGGTTGCTGGGGTTCCGCGACCACCTGGTGCCGCAGTCCTCCTTGCGCCGGGTGCTGGAACGGTCGCTGGGCTCGATCGACCTGACCGGCACGGCGATCCCGGTGCACGTGGGCGCCACCGACGTGTTGTCGGGCGCGGAAGTGCTGCTCTCCAAGGGAAACGCGGTCGACTCGGTGCTCGCCTCGACCGCGATCCCCGCGGTGTTCCCGCCGCTGCAGCTCGACGGCCGCTACCTGATGGACGGCGGCGCGGTGAACAACAATCCCGTGTCGCACGCGGTCGAGCTGGGGGCGGACCAGGTGTGGGTGCTCCCGACCGGGTACGCGTGTGCGTTGACGTCGCCGCCGCGCAGTGCGATCGGGGTCGCGTTGCAGGCGTTGACGTTGCTGGTCAACCACCGGCTGGCGCTGGACGTGGAGCGGTATCGGGATTCCGTTGACCTGCGGGTGGTGCCGTCGTTGTGCCCGTTGCGGGTGTCACCAGGGGACTTCGGGCGGGCGCAGGAGTTGATCGACGCGGCGTTCGTCAGCACGCGTGACTGGCTGGCCGCCGGGTGTCTGCCTGGGCCCGTTCACCCGGCCTGCGGGGCGACTTGAACCCCGTCCACCGGCGGTTTCGGCGGCGGTGGGCAGGGATCGCGGTGAAACGGGTCGGGCTGCGGGCAAAGGTAGACCGTGCCTGGTTGCCCATACACCTCGGAGGCGTGGATCGTGCCGGTCACGCTGGATTTGAAGGTCGCGCTGTGGAAGTACACCGTGCCGAAGGAAGCGCCGTCCAATGAACAGGGTCCGGTGAAGGTGGCCGAGACGAAGTCCGTGATGCCCATGGGGAAGGTCGTGTCGTCGAAGAGAGCGAATCCTTCGAAGCGCGTTCGAGCGAAGAGGGCGTGACCGCGCAGATCGGCCTCGGCGAACGTGGCGGTCCCGGTGAAGGTCGCGTCGGTGAAGTTCGCCGGACCGACCTGGCAACCGGCAAGGCTGAAATCCTCCAGGACTGCACCAGTGAGATCGATGCGGATGCCGGGCCAGAACGTGGACGGCGGAAACCCCTTCTGCGCGGCGTGCAGGTGATCACGGATCAGGTGCTGGGCGGTCAGCCGGACCTCCCGCTCCTGCGCCTGGTCACTGGCCGACTCGTAGGTGTTGGGCATGCGCAGGTAGGCGCAGAACACGTTCACGATGGTCTGGCGTTGTGACTCGTTGTTCTGCGCCAGCCGTTCCAACGCGTACAGGCCGCCCAGCCGAACCGGTGCCTTGTCCGAGCCGAGCTGCTCGACCGCCTTCGTGTACAGCTCGGTGATCCGCTTCTCCGAGGCGTCGAGGTTGGTGTCCGCGGCGGTGATCTCCTGGTGCCACTGCCGCCGAACCGCCAGCAGCAGCGCGAACACACCACCGGTGCCCGCGCCGATGCTCAGGCCCGTCTTGATCGCCTCGACTCGGGCCTGCGGCCGGGCGTCCGCAGGCGCCTTGTTCGCCTCCGCCAGCAGCCAGCTCGTCGCACCCCAGCCGACGGCGGCGACGATCACCCCGGCGCCGACGACGACCGCGGGTCTCAACGCGGGCGACCGCGGTCGGCGGACCATCAACCGGCGGGTGTTCCTGATCGCGACGAACAGGAGGTACGAGCCCAGGCCGATCAGCAGGATCCGGATGCGGTTCTGCCAGAGGAAGTCGCCGATCCCGGCCCAGGTCTGCCAGCTGGTCAACGTGATCAGGCTGATCAGGATCAGCACCGTGCCCACGAGCCCGACGGCGACGAGGCGCCTGGGGAAGCTCAAAGCTGACCTCCGATCACGCGGGTTCGCCTACCTGATCGGAGCTCGGCTTCACCTGCGTTACACCGCAGACCAGCCCGTGTTCATCAGGCCTGCGGCACCACCAGGCCCGACTCGTAGGCGATGACCACGAGCTGCGCGCGGTCCCGTGCGTGCAGCTTGGTCATCGCGCGGTTCACGTGCGTCTTGGCGGTGAGCGGGCTGATCACCATGGCCGCCGCGATCGCGTCGTTCGACAGACCACGAGCGACCATCACGACGGCTTCCCGTTCGCGGTTGGTGAGCTGCCCGAGGCTCACGTTCTGCCGCGGCGGCTGGCTGACGTACCGGTCGATCAGCCGGCGGGTGATCGACGGGGCGAGCAGTGCGTCGCCGCGGGCCGCTACCCGGACGGCGTGCAGGAAGTCCTCCGGCTGCACGTCCTTCACGAGGAACCCTGCCGCGCCTGCCTTCAGCGCGTGGAAGACGTACTCGTCGAGGCCGTAGTTGGTCAGGATCACGACGTGGACGGCCGCGAGGGCCGGATCGGCGGCGATGCGCCTGGTCGCCTCGATGCCGTCGACGTCCGGCATCTGGATGTCGATCAGCGCGATGTCCGGGAGGTGCCGCCGGGCCTGGTCGACGCCTTCGGAGCCGTTCGCCGCTTCTGCCACGACCTCGATGTCGTCCTCCGCGTCGAGCAACGCGCGGAAGCCGCTGCGGATCAACGGCTGGTCGTCGACCAGGAGCACGCGGATCACGGCTGTGCCACCGGGAGTTCGGCCTGCACGGTGAACCCGCCCTCGGTGCGCGGTGCGGCCTGGAGGCTGCCGCCGAGTGCGGTGACGCGTTCACGCATGCCGAGCAGTCCGACGCCCGGTTCGGACGTCTTGGGAGAGGCCTTGCCGTCGTCGTCGACACGGATGAGCAGCGCGTCGGGACGGAAGTCGATGCGGACCTGCGCGGTCGCGGCGGCGGCGTGGCGGGCGATGTTCGTCAGCGACTCCTGCACGATCCGGTACGCCGTGCGTTCCACGGCGGCCGGCACGTCGGTGTTGCGGCCCTCGATGGTCAGCTGCGCGTCGAGACCGGTGGCTCGGGCGCGTTGCACCAGCTCGGCGACGTCGTCGATGCCGTGCGGCGGGTTCTTGTCGTCGTCTCTGAGCGCTTCCAGCGTCGCGCGGAGCTCCCTGGCCGCCTCCCGGCCCGCGTCCCGGATGGCCACGAGGGCTTCCGGCACGTCCTCGCCGCGCTTCTGCGCCAGGTGGACCGCGACCTCGGCCTGGAGCTTGATCACCGAGATCTGGTGGGTGAGCGAGTCGTGCAGCTCGCGCGCGATGTGCAGGCGTTCCTCGTTGGCACGGCGGCGCGCGGTCTCCTCGCGGGTGCGTTCGGCCTCGTCGGCCCTGCGCTCGGCCTGCCTGAGCGCTTCACCGGCGGCCGCGGCGGCGATGAGCCACGCGATCTGCAGGACGTCCCGGGTCTGCGCGAACGCCTCGTAGGTGGTGAGGTCGCGGGGCGAGAGGAGCGCCGCGACGGGGAGCGCGGCGAGCATCAGGACCGAGCCAACGAGCGTGACGACCCGGTGGCCAGCCCTCATCGTCGAGTAGACCGCGAACAGGAACGCGATCACCGGCACGTCGGCGCCGGTCGCCTGGTAGCCCAGCGCGAGGAGTCCCGTGGCGGCCAGCACCGCGACCGGCGCCGTCCTGCGCGCCGCCAGCGCGAGCCCGCTCGCGGCCAGCAACGCGTAACCGGGCCCGGTGGCGGGGTGCCCGGCGGTCACGAGGCTCGCCGCCACTCCGGCGGCGATCACCCAGTCCAGCCAACGCGCGTTCATGCGTGCACCTTAATCCGATGTTCGCGCTGGTAGATCCTGCACGGGGAGGACTGTTGATCTACTACGAGCGCAGTAGTGGTTGTCTGCGCGCGCACGACGACTCGCGGTGGGCGCCGAAGACATGCTCTTGCCATGAATCTTGCTGTTGCTGCATATGAGATGACCGCGGGACGTGCCTGGTCGCTGGTGGGCGCCGCGATCGGAATCGTCGGAGTTGTGCTGGGCGTGCTGGCTCTGAGGCGTGGACGGGGTGCCGTCGTGGCGGTGGGGACGGGTGCCGTCGGTGCGGTGATCGGCCTGCTGGTCGTGCTCATGGCCAAGGGCGGCCCCGGCACCGGCTACGGCATCGTCGGTGGCTACCTCTCCCTGGTCGTGGGGCTGGCCGCCGCCGGCCTGGGCGGACTGGCTATGCGAAAAGGCGCTCGGGCTGGTGCACGGCGCGCCGGGTGACCAGTCCCGCCGCACCCCGCGCCACGGCGAACTCGCCGAGGGGTGAGGCGATCAACCGGGTGTGCCGCTCGCCGCCGGCGAGCACCCGGCCGTCCATTTCGGACTGGACGGCGGCGCTGAGGTGCTCGTGCAGCACGGCGTAGCTGCCGCCGAGCACGACCGTCGGCACGTCGAAGAGGTTCATCAGCGTCGCCAGTCCGACCCCGAGCGCCTCTCCGGCGTCGCGGACCGCCTTGAGCGCCTTGGGATCACCCGCGTCGAGTGCTTTCTGGAGCGAGTCGAGCCGGCGTCGTCCCGCCTCGCGCAGGATGACGTCGAGACCCGCGTACCGCTCGACGCAGCCCCGGCTGCCGCACGTGCACCGGACACCGTCGCGTTCGATCACGACGTGCCCGAGCTCGCCCGCGAACCCGCTGACACCGCGGTACACCTCGCCGTTGAGGACCACGCCCGCACCGATGCCGACGTCGGCGGAGACGTGCACGAAGTCCTCGCCGGCGAGGTGGTGAGGCCACAGGTGCGCGAGCGCCGCGACGTTGGCCTCGTTGTCGAGCTCGACGTCGAGACCGAGGCGGCGGCGCAGCCCTTCGGCGAGTGGCGCGCCGACGAGTTTCGGCAGGTTGGGGGCCCGGACGACGACGCCGTCGTGCACCACGCCGGGGATCGCCAAGCCGACGCCGAGGTGCTTGCGCGGTCCGGAGATCTGGTTGATCAGCTCGGCGACGCGGTCGAGCACCTCGTCCGGCGTGGATTTGCGGATGTCGGTGGGCACGAGGTGGCGCTGGAGGGTCTCGCCGTCGAGGCCGAGGGTCTCGACGGCGAGGTGGCTGACGTTGATCTCCGCGCCGATCGCGACCGGTCCGTCCGGGTGGAAGCGCAGTGGCTTGGACGGCCTGCCCATGCCGGTGAGGGCCGCGGGCTCCTCGAGGAGGATCCCGTTGGCCAGCAACGGTTCGGTGAGGTTGGAGAGGGTGGCTTTGGTGAGACCGGTGCGGGCCGCGAGGTCGGCCCGCGAGCCGGGACGGTCGACGAGTGCGAGCAGGACCGTTCGCAGGTTGCCGAGGCGAACCTGTCGCAGGTGGTCGACGGTGGTCATCGCGCCCAGTATCGCGGTGACGACCGGGGGAGCCGCACCCCGCCGGGCTTGCAGGGGTGCGGCACCTCCTCGGCGCTGCTCATCGGCTCAGGTACTTCTGCGCCGCGTCCGCGTACCGGGCCCGCACCTCCGGCACCGCGTCCGCCTCGTACCGCCGGCTCTCCGCGAGCGTCCACTCCGGCGGTGTCGCCCCACCGGCGAGCGTCCACGCCGCCTGCCGGGCCGCACCGTCCGCGACGTACTCACCCGGCGCCGGCACGGTCACCGGCACCCCGAACACGACCGGCGCGATCTCCCGCACCGCGGGCGAGACCGCCGCCCCGCCCACCAGCCGCACACCGGTGACGTCCGCACCCTGCTCGGCCAACGCGTCGAGCCCCACCGCGAGCCCGCACAACATGCCCTCCACGGCGGCACGCGCGATGTTCGCCGGTGTGGCGTTCGTCAGCGTCAGGCCGTGCAGCGCACCCGTCGCGTCCGGGAGGTTCGGCGTCCGTTCACCCTCCAGGTACGGCACCATCACCACGCCTTCCGCGCCGGGCTTGGCGGACAGCGCCAGCGAGCTCAGCGTCGCGAGGTCGACGCCCAGCATCCGGGCGGTCGCGTCCAGCACGCGGGCGGCGTTCAACGTGCACGCGAGCGGCAGGTACCGGCCCGTGGCGTCCGCGAAGCCCGCCACGATCCCGGACGCGTCCGACGCCCGCACCTCACTCGTCGCCGTGACGACGCCGGACGTGCCGAGCGACACCACGACGTCCGCGCCGCCGCCGACACCCAGCATCGCCGCCGCGTTGTCCCCGGCACCCGCGCCGAGCCGCACCGGGCCGTCGACGAACTCGGCGGGACCGAGCACGCGCGGCAGCGCCACGTCGGAACGGCCCAGCGCCAGCGACACCAGGTCCGGCACGTACTTGTCCGTCACCGAGTCGAAGTAGCCGGTGCCGGACGCGTCCGAGCGGTCCGTGACCAGGTCGCCCAGGTCCCCGGTGCCGCGCAGCCGCCACGTCAGCCAGTCGTGCGGCAGGCAGACCGCCGCGGTGCGCGCCGCGTTGGCCGGTTCGTGCTGGGCGAGCCAGCGCAGCTTGGTGATCGTGAACGACGCGACCGGCACCAGGCCGATCCGCTCAGCCCACTGCTGCGCGCCCAGTTCGTCGGTCAGGGAGGCCGCGGCCGCTGCGGAACGGGTGTCGTTCCACAGCAGCGCTTCCCGCACGACCTCGCCGTCCTCGTCGAGGCAGACCATGCCGTGCTGCTGGCCCGCCACGCTCAGCGCCGCGACGTCGTCGAGCCCTCCGGCGTCCGACAGCGCGGACTGCAGCGCGTCCCACCAGTGCGACGGGTGCACCTCGGTGCCGTCCGGGTGCGTGGCGCGGCCCTCCCGGACGAGCTCGCCGGTCTCCGCCTCGCGCACCACGACCTTGCACGACTGCGTCGAGGAGTCGACGCCCGCGACGAGCGTCATGTCAGCGCGCTCCCGCGAGGTGCTCGAGCGCGAGCTGGTTCAGCCGCACGAACCCGAAGCCGCGCTCGGCCGCCTTCTCCGGGTCGAAGCTGTCGTCCTTGAGGAGGTCGTCGTAGGACTCCCCGTCGTTCAGGGTCGGCTTGCCCAGGTCGGCGACGCCCGCGACCTGCAGCGCCTCCTGCACCTCTGGGTCGGCGCGGAACGCGGCGGCGCGCTCCTTGAGCAGCAGGTACATCCGCATGTTCGCCGCGGCGGAGTCCCACACGCCCTTGATGTCCTCGGTGCGTGACGGCTTGTAGTCGAAGTGCCGCGGACCGTCGTAGCCGGCGGTCTCCAGCAGGTCGACCAGCGCGAACGCGTTCATCAGGTCGCCGTGGCCGAACACCAGGTCCTGGTCGTACTTGATGCCGCGCTGACCGTTGAGGTCGATGTGGAAGAGCTTGCCCTGCCACAACGCCTGCGCGATGCCGTGCACGAAGTTGAGCCCGGCCATCTGCTCGTGCCCGACCTCGGGGTTGAGCCCGACGAGTTCCGGCTTGTCGAGCGTCGAGATGAACCCGAGCGCGTGCCCGATCGTCGGCAGCAGGATGTCGCCGCGCGGCTCGTTCGGCTTCGGCTCGAGCGCGAACCGGATGTCGTAGCCCCGGTCCGTGACGAACTGGGTCAGCAGGTTCATGGACTCGCGGTACCGGTCGAGCGCCGCCCGCACGTCCTTGGCCGTGTCGTACTCGGAGCCCTCACGGCCGCCCCACAGCACGTAGGTTTTCGCGCCGAGCTCGGCCGCCAGCTCGATGTTGCGCAGCACCTTGCGCAGCGCGAACCGCCGCACACCGCGGTCGTTGCTGGTGAATCCGCCGTCCTTGAACACCGGGTGGGTGAACAGGTTCGTCGTCATCATCGGGATGACCAGGCCGGTCTCGTCGAGCGCGGCCTTGAGCCGGTCGATCTGCTGCTGCCGGTTGGTCGCCGCGAACCCGAACAGGTCGTCGTCGTGGAACGACATCCCGTAGGCCCCGAGCTCGGCCAGCCGCTGCACCGCCTCGACCACGTCCAGGTCCGGCCGCGTGGCGTCGCCGAACGGGTCGCGACCCGGCCAGCCCACGGTCCAGAGACCGAAGGAGAACTTGTCCGCCGGAGTGGGCGCCGTCATGATCCACCTCATTCGTTCAATGCTTGAACTTAGTGCGGACAGTACGACGCGCGTGCCGTGATCGCAATCGGTCAGGCTTGCAGAACTGCCTCGACCGCGGGCGCGAGCGCCTCGGCGATGACGCGGTAGCCGGCGGCGGACGGGTGGAAGCGGTCGGTGGCGAACAACGCCGGATCAGCGGCGAACCGAGCCGAGACGGCACGTTCGACGTGCGCGACGACTCCGCCCGCCCGGATGACGGCCTGCAGCTGCGCCTGGGCGTAGTCGCGGCTCACGGTCGACACGACGGCGCGCAACGCGGGCGGTACGTGCGCGACCACGCTCAGGTCGGGCGCGGTGCTGACGACGACCCGCGCACCCGCACCGCGCAGGTCCGCGACGGCGTCGTGCAGCTGCTGCGCGCCGACGTGGGCGGGGACGAACCTGGTCAGGTCGTTCGCGCCGATGACGATCACGGCGAGGTCGACTCCGCCCGCGATCGCGGTCCGGACCTGCGCTTTCAGGTCGGCAGAGCGGGCACCGGGCACGGCGTGGACCCTCAGGTCGACGTGGTGTCCTGCCGCGCGGAGACGTGCGGCGAGCAGTGGGCCGAGGGTGTCCTCTCCACGCGTGCTGCCGACGCCCGCGGCGATGGAGTCACCGAGCAAACGCAGACGCATGTCCCGTAAAACGGCGAGCGTCGAAACGGTGTTCCGCCGCAGACTGTGACGGTGGACGAACTCCTGGGGTGGTGCGTGGTCGCGAACGTCGCCGCCACCGACCTGAAGCACTTCTCGGCCGGCACGAAGGTGTGGGTGCTGCCACCGCAGTGGGGTGACGGCGGGCAGGACGTCGTCGTGGTCGGCCGGCACCGCGGCAGCCCCGGACCGGTGTCCCAGATGGTCCTGCCGCGCGTGCACCTGACGAACTTCCGCGTGCGCGGGGTCTACCAGCCGGCCGTGCAGCGCCAGCTCACCAAGCCGTTGAAGCGGCGCGAGCTGCGGCAGTGGGAGTCGCGGGAGGAAGCGGAGAAGGTCGTCGAGTGGTGGGCACGTGACGCGGCCATCCACGCGGGGGTGCGCCGGCCGTTGAAGCGCGCCGACTTCTACTACCGGCTCGCTCAGGTGCTGCCGGGACACGTCCTGCAGCAGTGGGCCGTCCAGGACGTCATGAACCCGCGGCTCTCGTTCGAGCTCGGCGACGTGTTCCGCGACCAGCAGGAGGTGGACGCGGTCCACGAGCTGCGCGAACTCCTGGACACCATCGCGACGGCCGGTGTGGCCAACTGGCGGAACAACGAGCTGTGGCCGGTTGTTAGCACTGTCGCGGAGAAGACCCAGGCGCTGCTGAGTCGATAAACCGCTGTCGTGCGAGCGTTCGTGTGTCTACACTCCACGATCAACATCACCGAGCGACGAGGAGGGACCGGCCGTGCGTACCGCCGTTGTCGTCCTCCCGTCCCGCTTCGACGTGATCCTCGTGTCCTCGCACCCCGGCTGCCCGCTGCGCGCCGGGCACCGGAGCGTCTGACGAACACGCCGTTCGTCGGCTCATCGCGCTGACCTGCACGTCCTTTCACCACGAAAAGGCACTCAGCCATGCGCACGACCACGTTGAACGCCGTCCGCAACCTGGGCATCCTCGCCCACGTCGACGCGGGCAAGACCACCCTCACCGAACGGGTTCTGTTCGCCACCGGCACCACGTACAAGCGCGGTGAGGTCCACGACGGCACGACCGTCACGGACTTCGACCCGCAGGAACGCGACCGCGGCATCACGATCTTCGCCGCGGCCGTGAGCTGCACGTGGGACGGTCATCGCATCAACCTCATCGACACGCCCGGCCACGTCGACTTCTCCGACGAGGTCGAACGGTCGCTGCGGGTCCTCGACGGCGCTGTCGCCGTGTTCGACGGTGTCGCGGGCGTCGAGCCGCAGAGCGAGTCGGTGTGGCGGCAGGCGGACCGGCACGGCGTGCCGCGGATCGCGTTCGTCAACAAGCTCGACCGGCCCGGCGCGGACCTCGACACGGCCGTGGAGTCGCTGCGAACGCGGCTGCACACCGTGCCGCTCGTCGTGCAGCTGCCGATCGGTGCCGAGGACGGGTTCGCCGGCGTCGTCGACCTGGTGCGGATGGTCGCACTCACCTGGGAGGACTCCCTGACCGAAGGGCCGGTGCCGGAAACGTTGCTGGCAGAGGCACAACGGCGCCGTCACCTGCTGGAGGAGGCGGTGGCGGAACTGCATCCCGAAGTCGTGGAGGAGTTCTTCGCCGGAGGACTGTCCGAGCAGACCCTGAGAAACGCGCTGAAGGAACTGACTCGGCGAGGTCTCGGAACCGTCGTGCTGTGCGGCTCGGCGTACCGGAACCGGGGTGTGGAACCGTTGCTGGACGCGGTGATCGCGTACCTCCCGTCCCCTGTGGACGTTCCGGCGGTGCGCGGCGTCGACGGCGAGGAACGGGTACCGGATCCGGACGCGCCGTTCGCGGCGTTGGTGTTCAAGGTGAACGCCACCGCCACCGGGCGGCTGACGTTCGTCCGCGTCTACTCGGGCACCCTCCACAAGGGAGAGACGGTCCAGGTGGGCGGCAGGAACGAACGCATCGGCAGGATCCTGCGGGTGCAGGCCGATCGGCACACGCCGGTCGACTGCGCCGTCGCGGGTGACATCGTGGCGCTGGTGGGGCTGAAGTCGGCTCGCACGGGGACGACCCTGTGCGCGCCAACGGCTCCGCTGCTCCTCGAACCGCCGGTGTCGGCCGACCCCGTCGTGTCCGTGGCCGTGGAGACGCGGACCAGCGCGGACAACGCGCGGCTGACCGAGGCGCTCGCGCACCTGGTCGACGAGGACCCGTCCCTGCGCGTGGCGACGGACCCGGAGACCGGCCAGACGGTGCTGTCGGGCCTCGGCGAGCTGCACCTGGAGGTCGCGGTGGAGAAGGCGCGCACGACCCACCGCATCGAGATCACCACGGGACGCCCGCGCGTGTCCTACCGCGAGACCGTCGCCGCCGGTGTCACGGGATTCGTCTACCGGCACGTGAAGCAGGACGGAGGTGCCGGCCAGTTCGCTCACGTCGTCATCGACACCGAGCCGCTGGAGACCGGGTTCGAGTTCCGCTCGGCGGTCACCGGCGGGCGCGTGCCGCAGGAGTTCGTCCGCGCGGTCGAACAGGGCTGCCGCGACGCGCTGGCCGAGGGACCGCTCGGCCACCCGGTGACCGGGCTGCGCGTGACGCTCACCGACGGGTCCACGCACGTCAAGGACTCGTCGGAGATGGCGTTCCGCACGGCCGGCCGGCTGGGCCTGCGCGAGGCCTTGAAGGCGGGCGCGATGACGTTGCTCGAACCGATCGCCGAGGTCACGGTCACCGTGCCGGAGGAGTACCTCGGTGGCGTGCTGGGTGACCTCGCCTCGCGCCGGGGCCGGATCCTCGGTTCCGTCGCGAGGGCCGGTACGACGGTGGTCACGGCGAGCGTGCCGCTGGCCGAGATGTTCGGGTACGTGACGAGGTTGCGCAGCCGGACGCAGGGCCGCGGCACGTTCTCGGCCCGCCCGACCGGCTACGCGCCGGCGTAGGTGGAACGCAGGCCGGCTTCAACTGAAGCCGGCCTGTGCCATGCTCAGTCGGATGTCGACCTTGCCCGTCATGTCGTTCAACCTGCGCTACGCCTCGGACGCCGAGCCGAACTCGTGGCGCGCCAGGCGACCCGTGATGGCCCAGCTCCTGCTCAACGAGCTGCCCGCGGTGCTGGGCACGCAAGAAGGCCTGTACGGCCAGCTGCTCGACATCGCCCACGACCTGCCCGACCACTACGACTGGGTCGGGCTCGGCCGTGCGGGCGGCAGCCACGACGAGTTCATGGCGATCTTCTTCGACACGCTCCGGCTGGAGCCGCTCGAGTTCGACCACCACTGGCTGTCCGCGACGCCGAACGTCGTGGGCTCGCGCTCGTGGGGCAACAACGTGATCCGCATGGTGACGTGGGTCCGGTTCGCCGACCGCGCGACGGGCAGGCAGTTCGTCGTCGTGAACACCCACTTCGACCACGAGTCGGAGAACTCCCGCCTGCGCAGCGCGGAGTTCGTCCACCAGCGGATCGACACGCTGAAGCTGCCGGTCGTGCTCACCGGTGACTTCAACGCGGTGGCGACGGCGTCACCGACGTACTCCGTGCTGACCGACGGGCTGGAGGACTCGTGGCTCGCGGGCCCTCAGACCACCCCGGCGTACGGGACGTTCCACGGCTACGGCCCGCTCGTCCCGGACGGCCCGCGCATCGACTGGATCCTCACCCGCGGCGTCACCGTCGAGGCCGCCGCGATCAACACCTACCACCGCGACGGCCAGTACCCGTCCGACCACCTGCCGGTGCAGGCGCTGATCAGGGTCTAGGTGCCCACTCCGGCGGCAGGTCGTGCGAACACGTCGGCGCGCCACCGGCCCGCGCTCTTCGAAGGTCGGTGTACGGCCCTGCGATCTGGTCCCGCGGTAGGGGACTCAGCGCCGTGATGGCGTCACCGGCGGCGAGCACCTGACGTCGCATCCGTTCGTGGTCGACGGCCTCGGCGCCGAACGCGGGCGCCCAGAGCGTCCACGGACCGGAGATCATCGCCATCGTCGGGATCAGGTGCGAGTGGAAGTGCGTGCCGATGCCACCGAACGAGCACTGCGGCGGCGTCCTGTCCGGCACCGGGACGTCGGCGCCGGGCAGGACGAACGTGCGATCCACGCTCCTTCCGGACAGCGCCGTGAAAGCGGCCTGGGTCAGTGCGGGACTGCCCGCGAACCACCCCGACGGCTCCGCCGCGCCTGTCGGCTGAAGAGAACCGTTGCCGGGCAGGAACTCCCGCGTGCCCAGGTGTTCCAGCACGAACGCGAACGCCACGGACCCGGAGTCGTACTCGGCGTCGAGCGCCCGCGCCCGGAACTCGCTGCCCTCGGCGGGCCGGTGCAGGTGCCCCGTGGCGAACACGAACTCGATCGTCCGCGGCCGGCACCGCAACGGCAGGCGGGCGAAGTGCTCGGCGAGGGCGAGGAGCGCGACCGTTCCGTTCTCCTGCACCCACCCCACACCGTCGGTGTTGGTGTCGAGCACGATCCGCTCGTTGCTGATGCCGGGCAGCGTGGCGACCAACGACCGCGTCACAGCCGGTACACGTGCCGCGAGAACCCCGACCGTAGTCTGGGCGCCGGCCTGGAGCTTCGCCGCCGCGTCCGCCCCGACGAACACACCGGGCACCCGGTAGTGCGTGCCGAGATGAGGATCCCAGTAGCCCTTCACCTGCTCGTGCGGAAACGGAAACGCGACGACCACCCCGGCGGCCTCGGCAAGCCCCGCGTCGACCATGTCCTGGTTGAGGAACGGCTCGGCGAGATACCCGCGGTCGACGGCCGGGAAGTCGCGCAGCACCACCTTCCCGCGCGCGTTGGCTGCGGTGATCGGCGTGCCGGCGGGCAACCTGACCAGCTCACCCGAGCGCAAACCGGGCGCGGAGTAGGGAATCGCGGCGGCGACCGGAACCACGCCGTCCGACACGAGCAGCCCGGGCCCGGGCTGCCACCGCTGGATCCCGAAGTGCTCGGACCGCACGGACACACCGGGAAGCCGGTCGACGTGACGCTCCAGCCAGGAGATCAGGCGCTGGTGGGCAGGGCTTCCGGTCGACCGGACACCGAACGCGGCAACGGTGGCGTTCAACGCGCGCAAGGTGGAGGCCGAGGCGAACTTCCGCTCGTCGATGGTGGGGGAGCAGCCCTCCGACGCTGCGGCCGGCGCGGTGAGCTGAACGGTCAGAACCGTTATGACGCTGAACAATGCAATGCATCTGGCGGAGTGCACCAGGCACACAGTGGTTGTTGTGAACAGGGCTCACAATCCGCTGTCCTGGGTAACCGTGCCGGCGTCAACAGTGAACGGAATGGTTCATACCAATTTCCGCTACCGTCCGCCAGATGCGCATGAACTCAACGCTCGGCCGCGTCGCGGTGATCGCGTACGCGCTGCTCCTTCTGACCGGGACCGCTTCTGCCTCGGCCTCTCACGGCCGTGAGTGCGACACGCCGTCCATCGATCGGTTGCAGCAGTGGCTGGCCAGTGGCGAGGGTGCGACCTCGCCTGCTACCGGCAGCATCCTGGTTCCTCGGTCGCACGGCTACTCGGCGAAGATCAAGTTTTTGTCGAACGACTGGCACGTCATGGTCGTGTGGCTCGGCAACCAGTTCGAGGCGCAGGCCGACCTGAGTGGGTCTCGTGGGTTCTGGATGACCTACCGCGCTCGGGACGACCTGTACGCGCAGCTGCGGCCAGCCTCGCACTGGAGTGGCGGTGACAAGTGGGTCACCAAGATCCCGTCGACGCGGGGGCGGCTGGTGACTCGGTTCTTCAGCTTCGCGCCGTCTCGGTGGACCGTCTTGCCGGAGCTGGGCGCACCTGCGTATCCGCTTGCCGAGGCCCTTGATGATGCCCGTGGGCTGGTGTTCGTTGGTAAGACGCCCAATGACCTGGAGTTTCGCGGGTTGAGGATCGACGGGTACCGGCCGCCCTGCGTTTACTGAGGCTTTCTGGGGTGCGCGGGTCGCTTTTGCGGTGGTGGTTGCGTGGGTTGTATGACGAGCCGGGTCATTTCATCGCCGCTTCGCGACGATTGCGATTGGGGCTTGACTTCGGGGCCCTTGCGAGGCGCTGTGTCGGGCGGAAAAGGTCGGATGCTCCGCACCCGCCCGATCCGAAAAGGCTAGCACCTCGCTCCCAAAGTCAAGCCCCAATCGCACGCGTGCGTGGTTGCGTTCGTTGTTCGGCCCACCTCATTACCGCTTGCCCGCGTTCGCATTGCCCGGTTCGACTCGGCTTCGCCATCGCTTGGTTCACCCTATCGTGTGCGGCTTTACCCGTTATCTGGTCGTGATCTTGCGGTAGATTAGAACACGTGATCGAAACCCGCCTCCTCTCCACCGACGAGCTGCTCCGCAGTCTCGTCGACGAGGTGACGGAAATCCGGGTCCGTGAGAATGCCGCGTTGCAGATCGTCGCCGAATTGGATCGGCGCGGAGCCGCGAGCGAGCTCGGCTACAAGGATTTGCCGAAGGTGTTGCGGCACGTCGTCCGCTGGGACATTCACGTCGCCAAGCGGTGGATCGACACTGCCGCGCTGCTGACGAATGAGATCACCCCGACCGGCAGCGAACTCGCTCCTAAGCTTCCGCTCACGGCGGAGGCGGTGGCCGAGGGCGCGCTGTCGGTCGACCACGTCGCGGCGGTCGCGGCGGTGATGAAGACCGTGCCCGCCGAACATGAAGTCACGGTGGTGGGGTACGCCCGCGACTTCGAGCCCGCCACAGTCCGCACCCTGGGTGCGAAACTGGCCTACAGCCTCTACCAGAACGATCCGGAGCCGCGTGATCCTGAGCCCGCGCCGCCGACGAATCAGCACTTGATGCAGTGGAAGAACGGGCGGCTGGAGATCCGGGCGAAGCTGGACAAGGTCGCCGGTGCGAAGTACGAGGCGTTGCTGGATCCGCTGGCCAAGCCCCGCCCCGACACCGGGCAAGGCCCAGACGAGCGCAGCCGCTCCGAACGCGAAGGCGACGCCCTCGCCGACCTGATCGACTTGATGCTGCGCGCCGACCAGCTGCCCGAGCACGGCGGCGAGCCGGTCACGCTGACCGTGACGATGCGGCACGAGGACCTCGCCAACCGGGTCGGGCAGGGCATGCTCGACAACGGCGATCACATCCCCGCCGAGCAGGTCCGCCAGCTCGCCTGCAATGCGGGCATCATCCCGCTGCTGCTGGGCAGCCAGGGTCAGCCGATGGACATCGGTCGCAAGACCCGCACCTTCCCGGCCGGGATCCGGCGGACCCTGGTCGCCCGAGACCGGGGTTGCGCCTTTCCCGGTTGCGGTAGGCCGCCCAGACACTGCGACGCCCACCACGTCCAGCACTGGGCCAATGGCGGCGACACCTCCGTCGACAACGCAGTGCTGCTCTGCCGCCACCACCACACACTCATCCACCAGAGCAAGTGGAACGTCAGGATGGTCAACGGCATCCCGACCTTCTACGCACCCGACTGGCTCGACCCCCAACAAAAGCCAAGACGCAACCCGATCAACATCGCCTGACCGCCGCCAGGCAGGCACAGCGATGCTGCCTGACCACCTGTGAGGCGGTGTTGATCAACTACGCCTGAGCACGGCGAGGCGACGTTGACGCCTGCCGCCATGCCCACGGACAGGCACCGCCGTCACCACTGCCCGACCGCGCCGAGGTGCCTCGCCAACACTGACCGGCCAACGCCTACATAGGCGACCGGTTCTTCCTCCCGCGTGATACGTCTACCGCGTGGAGACAGTTCCGCGGGGTCAATTCAATGAGGTCACGTCCAATGGGGGTCAATCTCGCGAAGCCGAAGCCAAGCGACAACAGCGCAGCCAAGCTGAATCGCCCACCACAACGCGGCAATGGCAAAGCCAAGCACCCGCCAACCGCAATGGCGAAGCCGAGCAGAACCTCCCGCCACCAACGTCACAACGGCGAAGCCGAGCCCCCACCAACCGCGATGGCGAAGCCGAGCCGGACAGGGCTATGCGTCATCGGGCAAGCGGCAATGGGGTGAGCCGAACAACCCAACGCAACCACGCATGACTGCGATTGGGGCTTGATGCGATGAAGGAGCGGGGCCTCGCTCCTGGTGGGTCCCGAGCGGACACTCGGGTTGCCTAAGTCCTCACGCAAGGGAGGCCCCTGTGTCTGAGTATGACGGGAAACAGTTCGTCGGGATCGATCTGCACCGATCTCGTTCGGTGATCGTGCGGATGACCGCTGAGGGTGAGCGGCTGGACGCGGTGCGGATCGTGAACGATCCAATGGCGTTGATGGCCGAGATCGCCAAGGCCGGTGAGGAGCCGGAGGTGGTGCTGGAGGCCACCTATGGCTGGTACTGGGCCGCGGACGTGCTCGCGGAAGCGGGTGCGCACGTGCATCTGGCGCATCCGCTGGGGATCAAGGGATTCACGACCCGGCGGGTGAAAAACGATGTGCGGGATGCCACCGATCTGGCGGACCTGCTGCGTATGGGCCGCCTGCCCGAGGCGTGGATCGCTCCGCCGGAGGTGCGGGAGTTACGTGAGCTGGTCCGGTACCGGTGCCGGCTGGTCGGCCGGCGATCGGGGTTGAAAGCGGGCGTGCACGCGGTGCTGGCCAAGCAGGGCCTGCGGCTGCCGGTCACCGACCTGTTCGGGGTGCGCGGGCGTGCCCTGCTCGCGGCGGCCCCGCTGGACCCGGTGTTGCGGGCCAGGGTGAACTCGCAGTGCCGGCTGATCGACGCGTTCGGCTTCGAGATCGACACCGTCACCGGCCTGATCCTGCGCCG
>NZ_BBOJ01000008.1 GCF_000974445.1 Lentzea aerocolonigenes | reverse complement strand
ACAAACCGCCTACGAGCTCTTTACGCCCAATAATTCCGGACAACGCTCGCACCCTACGTATTACCGCGGCTGCTGGCACGTAGTTAGCCGGTGCTTCTTCTGCAGGTACCGTCACTTGCGCTTCGTCCCTGCTGAAAGAGGTTTACAACCCGAAGGCCGTCATCCCTCACGCGGCGTCGCTGCATCAGGCTTTCGCCCATTGTGCAATATTCCCCACTGCTGCCTCCCGTAGGAGTCTGGGCCGTGTCTCAGTCCCAGTGTGGCCGGTCACCCTCTCAGGCCGGCTACCCGTCGTCGCCTTGGTAGGCCATTACCCCACCAACAAGCTGATAGGCCGCGGGTCCATCCCATACCGCCGGAACTTTCCACCCTCAAAGATGCCTTCAAGAGTCGTATCCGGTATTAGACCTCGTTTCCAAGGCTTATCCCAGAGTACAGGGCAGGTTACCCACGTGTTACTCACCCGTTCGCCGCTCGTGTACCCCGAAGGGCCTTACCGCTCGACTTGCATGTGTTAAGCACGCCGCCAGCGTTCGTCCTGAGCCAGGATCAAACTCTCCAATAAGGATCGTTGTGATCGCTCCAGACGGAATGTGTCTGGCAATCTGGTCTATCTACTCAAAGGAATACTCCTGACGAGGAGTATTCATATTACTGGCTGTGTTTCGGCACGCTGTTGAGTTCTCAAAGAACACGCGCTCACCGGATCCGAACTCCGTTTCCGGAGTTTTTCTCTCGGGGCTTGTGTTGCTGAAGCTTATTTGGTGTTCCTCGCCGGTGTCAAATCGGCCTCTTGGAGGCCCTTTGTCTTCGGCTTTTGCCAGGCCCGTTCCGGTTTTGATTTCCGGCCCGCTTCGCTCTGACATGGAGAACATTACACGGGCCTGTTTCGATCTCCAAATCGGGGGTCCCGGTAGCCGCGAAACGTGCGGCCACCAGGACAAATGCCCGAGTCAGGGTGCGGAGACCCCGACATCCGCGGGCGTCAGCGGCTTCCTGACGGACGAAGAGCTGTACTCGTCCGCCCCCACATCGGGCTTGCCGACGCGGGACTGCGGGTCGAAGTCACGCGTCACGTACGAGTACGTGCCCGCGGAGGTCTCGATCGCAGGACTGCCCGACGACAGGCGCAGCAGTCCGTTCGCGTCACGCACCAGCTTCGGGTCGACCGAGCGGTAGCCCGACGAGATGCCGGCGCTTCCTCCCCAGATGATGTTGCCCTCGTACTTCACCGTCGCGCCGCTCATCATCTCGATGAACTTCGACGACGAACCCTTGATGACGTTGTTCGCGAACACGCAGTCCTTGGGCGCGTAGGTGTCGGTGTCGTTGTCGACCACGGCGCCCGTTCCGACCAGGGTGTTGAACGCCACGGTCACGCGGTCCGGGCGGTCGTGCAGCTTCGAGGTCGGCCCGCTGTCGGTCTCGGACCCCTTGCCGAAGACGATCGCGCGGTCGCCGCTGTTCTCCACGTAGTTGTTGAACACCTTGTGGTCGTTCCCGTGGAACCGGATGCCACTGCCGAACAGCAGGTTGCCCTCGACGGTGTTGCGGTGACCGTGGCGCAGGACGATGTAGCCCTTGCTGTTGCGGATCGTGTTGAAGCGGACCGAGTTGTCCGACGCCTTGACCGAGATGGCCTCCGAGTCGCCGTTGGCCTTGTCGAAGAGGTTGTGCTCGATGACCGCGTACGCCGACAGCTGCTGCTTGTAGCTGTAGCCGAGCCGGATCGACTCGCCGCCGTTCAAGCCGGTGTAGCTGTGGTTGTAGAAGTAGTTGTGGTGGACCCAGGTGCGCTGCGCGATCGCACCGTCCGGTCCAGTGACCTGCAGGTACACGCCCTCGTTCGTGCGGTTCGAGAACGTGTTGTGGTCGACCTGCACGTCGTCGGCGCCCACGGTGAGCGAAGCGCCGCTCTTGTCGCCGTCGAACGTCGTGCGGGTGATGCGGGTCCCCTCCGCCTCCGCCGGCACGGACAGGGTGCTCGTGCCGTTGAAGACGAAGCCCTCGATCGTCACGCCGCGCACCGCGCCGAACTCGAAGCCACCGGCGTTGAACACGGCGCCGCCGGCCTGCTCGGCCGCGATGGTGATCTTCGACTTGGTGATCTTGATCGGTTTGTCGGCGCGGTGCACGCCGTTGGCGAGCACGATGCGCTGACCTGCTCTCGCCGAGTTGATCGCGGCCTGCAGGGCGGTCACGTCCGGCACGCTGACGACCGCGGCGTGCGCGGGCGCCTGGACGAGGGACGACAGCAGGGCGGCCGCACCCACTGCGGCCAGTGATCGGATCATTTGCCAACTCCTGTGGTGGCCCAGCGGCGACGGTGGACCGAACGTAGTGCGGAGCTCCTGCGGACGGGGCAGTTCGGCCAGGGCCGCTTGCCCCGTCCAGCAGGGATGAATCCGATGTCTGCCCTCAGGGGCAAGCTACGGCGCTGACGGCCCCACGTCGGCCTTGGTCAGGGCCTTGCGGATCGCCGAGGTGCTGTACTCGTCCGCTCCGACGTCCGGCTTGCCGGAACGTGCCTGCGGGTCGAAGTCACGCGTCACGTAGGAGTAGGTGCCCACTGACACGTCGATGGCAGGGCTACCGGCCGTGAGACGGAACAGCCCGTTGGCGTCCTTCGCGAGCTTCGGGTCGATGGAGCGGTAACCGGACGAAGGCATGCTTCCGCCGTTGCCGCCCCAGATGACGTTGCCCTCGTACTTCACGACCGAGCCGCTGTGCATGGAGACGACGCCGCCCGACGAGCCCTTGATGACGTTGTTCGCGAGCACGCAGTCCTTCGCCTTGAAGTTGCCGCCGTCGCTGTCCACCACCGTGCCGGTGCCGATCAGCGTGTTGAAGGCGACGGTCACGCGGTCGGGCCTGTCGTGTTCCTTGGAGGTCGGCCTGCTGTCGGCCTCGCTGCCGGAGCCGAACACGATCGCGCGGTCGCGGGTGCTCTCCACGTAGTTGTTGTAGATCTTGTGGTCGTTGCCGTGGAACCGGATACCGCTGTTGAACAGCAGGTTGCCCTCGACAGTCGTGCGGTTGCCGTGGCGCAAGACGATGTAGCCCTTGCTGTTGCGGATCGTGTTGTAGCGGACGGTGTTGTCCGACGACTTCACTGAGATCGCCTCGGCGTCGCCGTCCGCCTTCTCGAACAGGTTGTGCTCGATGATCGCGTTCGCGGACTTCGACTGCTTGTGGCTGTAGCCGAGCCGGATCGACTCGCCGCCGTTCGCGCCGCTGAACTGGTGGTTGTAGAAGTAGTTGTGGTGGATCCAGGTCCGTTTCGCGATGTCGCTGCCGGGACCGGTGACCTGCAGGTACACGCCCTCGTTCGTGCGGTTCGAGAACGTGTTGTGGTCGACCTGCACGTCGTCGGCGCTGACGCTGAGCGAGGCACCGCTCTTGTTGCCGTTGTAGGTGTTGCGGGTGATGCGGGTCGCCTGCGCCTCGGCGGGCACGTCCAGCTTGCTCGTGCCGTCGAAGACGAAGCCCTCGACGGTCACGTTCCTGACGGCGCCGAGCTCGAACCCGCCGCTGGTGAACACGGTGCCGCCGACGGTCTGCGCGGCGATCGTGATGCCGGACCTGGTGATCTTGACGGACCTGTCTTGCACACCGCCGGCGAGCACGAGGCGCTGGCCGGGCCGGGCGGAGTCGATCGCGGCCTGCAGGGAGGACGCGCTCGACACGGTGACGACCGCCGCGAAGGCGGGGACGTGGACGAAGGACGACAGCAGGGCGGCCGCGCCGACAGCGGCCAGTGATCGGATCATTCGCCAACTCCAGTGATGGGAAGTTGGCGGCGGTAGGGCCAAACTAGCGCAAGATTCCGGCAGGTGGGGCAGTTCGGTGCAAACCGAGGGCCGTATCGACCGAGGGCACCCTGTCGAGTTGTCCGATGTCTGCGACGGGAAACCACTGCGCGAGGTCGGTTGTGCCGTCCACCTCGTACCGCAGTTCACCACCTACGATCCGGACCTCGTACATGATCCTCAACGCGTGGTAGTCGCGGTCGGCCTCCTCGCGGAGCTCCGAGTCGATGCCGATCAGCCGCAGCACCTCGACCTCGAACCCGGTCTCCTCCTCGAACTCCCGGATGACCGCGTCGTGCGGGTGCTCGCCGTGGTCGATGCCGCCGCCGGGCAGGATCCAGCGCTTGCCGTTCGGGCCGAGCCAGCGCGCCAGCAGGATCTCGTCGTCGTCGTTGATGCAGACCCCGTACGCGGCCACGCGCTGCTTCTTCACCCTCATGCGGATCAGCCTAACTGGCGATCACCTCGGAAAAGTGATATCACTTAGCTACTACTTCGATAGGGGGTCAGGATGAGCGCGACGATCGACGCGACAGTGCACATGCCGGCGCCTGTCGTGCGTGAGAAGCACGCACGGGAGCTGCCCGGTCTGCCGATGTTCTTCGCTGGACTGGTGGTGTTCGCCGTGAGCGTGTGGGTGTTCGTGCTGGGGGTCGTGAAGGCGGACGAGACCGGCGGCAACCCGCCGGCGGGGCTCCTCATCGCCGCGGTGCTGTTGTTCCTGGCCGCGACACTGATCATGAGAGGGCTCTTCACCGTCGCGCCCGGCGAGGCGCGCGTGTTGCAGTTCCTCGGCCGTTACGTCGGCACGGTCCGCACGGACGGTCTGCGGTGGGCGAACCCGTTCACCACACGGCAAAAGATCTCGACCCGGATCCGCAACCACGAGACGGCGACGCTCAAGGTCAACGACGCGGACGGCAACCCGATCGAAATCGCCGCCGTTGTCGTCTGGCAGGTGGAAGACACTGCGCGCGCACGGTTCGAGGTGGACGACTTCGTGCGGTTCGTCGGCATCCAGACGGAGACCGCCGTACGGCACATCGCCACCAGCTACCCGTACGACAACCACGAGGCGACCGGTCTGTCGCTGCGGGAGAACGCGGACGAGATCACCGAGACGCTCGCCATCGAGATCGCGGCACGCGTGCAGTCCGCGGGCGTGAAGGTGATCGAGTCGCGGCTCACGCACCTCGCGTACGCGCCGGAGATCGCCCAGGCCATGTTGCAGCGGCAGCAGGCGGGCGCGGTCGTGGCGGCACGGACCCGGATCGTGGAAGGCGCCGTCGGCATGGTCGAGCTCGCGTTGCAGCGGCTCGCCGAGCAGGACGTCGTGGAGCTCGACGAGGAGCGCAAGGCGGCGATGGTCTCGAACCTGCTCGTGGTCCTGTGCGGTGACCGCTCCACTCAGCCCGTGGTGAACACCGGGTCGCTGTACACCTGATGGCGGATCGCAAAAGCGTTCTGCTCAGGCTCGATCCGGCCGTGCACGACGCGTTGAGCAGGTGGGCGAACGACGAGCTGCGCAGCACCAACGCGCAGATCGAGTTCCTGCTGCGGCGCGCACTGTCGGACGCGGGCCGGCTGCCCGGCGACGCGAAGAACATGCCTCGCCGCGGCAGGCCGCCGAAGAATCCGGATTCCTAGAACTCCGGCGGTGCTTGAAGGTCGTGGGCGCGGAACAGCACGGCGTGCTCGACGCCCATGGCCTGGCCGCCCATCGCGGCGAACTTCGGGATGAAGTCCGCGGGGGCGGGGTGGCCGGGAAGTGCGGCCAGGTACGCGGCGTGCGCTTCGAGGGAGGCCACGCCGCGCCGCAGCGGTTCACCCGTCACGTCGACGCCGTGGGTCGGGTTGGCGAACGCCGGCTGGAGGTACCAGCGCGGCGAGTGCGGTTCCTCGGTCTGGTCGGGGAAGACCCAGCGGTTGCCCGCGTCCCTGATCGCGTCGAGGGTCGCGAGTCCGGCCGCGCGGTGGTCCGCCTGGTCGAACCCGTACGGCGTCTCGACCTCGAAGCTGCTGCCGAGCACGACGTCGGGCTTGAACCGGCGGATCTCGCGGCAGATGTCCCGGCGCAGGTCGAGTCCGTAGACGAGGACGCCGTCCGGGTGGTCGAGAACGGTCAGGTGCTCGACGCCGACCGCGGCGCAGGCGGCCTGCTGCTCGGCCAGGCGCAGGCGGGCCGTCTCCTCCGGAGGGTTCGGCATGCCGGCCTCGCCTCGGGTGAGCAGGAGGTAGCCGACCTCGATGCCGTTGGCGGTCCAACGGGCGACGGCGGAGGACAGGCCGTACTCCATGTCGTCGGGGTGCGCGACGACGCAGAGCACGCGCTGGAACTCTTCCGGGAGTGCGGGCAATGTCATGACTGGCATCTTCCCCCGTTTCGGCGCAGGAGGCTGAACAGGCGTTTCACCAGCATGAAACCGCTCTCACGGAGTTCCCCCGTTCGGCGGGTGTTCCACCCGAGGTCTCCACGCGATCGTGTGCGGCGGGCGCACGGGAGCGTGGAGGAGCCTTGGCTTTGTTTTCCCGCAGGCGCGCCGGTCTCGGCGTGCTGGGCGTTGCTGTGCTGATCGCGTCACTGACACCGGCTGGTGGTCTGGCGGCGGGCAAGGAGATCTATCTGGACGCTCGGGCGTCGACGGAGCGACGGGTCGAGGACCTGCTGCGGAGAATGACGCTCGAGGAGAAGATCGGGCAGATGGCGCAGATCCGCGTCGGGAAGCTGCGCGGTGACTGCAACAACGCCAACGGTCCGTTGGTCGAGTCCTGCCTGAAGGCGGTGCTCTCCGACGCGTACGTCGGTTCGATCCTGTCCGGCGGTGGTGACGCACCGGTCGAGAACACGCCCAGGGCGTGGGCCGAGATGAACAACGCGATCCAGCGTTATGCGTTGGAGCACAACAGGTTGAAGATCCCGATCATCTACGGCGCGGACGGCGTGCACGGGCACAACAACGTCATCTCCGCGACGATGTTCCCGCACCAGATCGGGCTCGGCGCGACGTGGGACCCCGGTCTGCAGGAGAAGATCGGTGTGTCCGCATCGAAGGCGTTGCGCGCAACGGGTGTCTTCTGGAATTTCGCCCCTGTGTCGGACATCGCGCGTGACACCCGTTGGGGCCGTTACTACGAGACGTACAGCGAGGACTCGTTCCTCGCGGGACAGCTCGCGGCGGCGAACGTGCGCGGGCAGCAGTCCAAGGTGGACGACACCGCGCAGCTCACGGCGACGGCGAAGCACTTCGCCGGCTACTCGGCGCCGGCGAACGGGCACGACCGCGCGGCGGCGCAGATTCCGATCCGGCAGCTGCAGGACGTGGTGCTGCCGTCGTTCCAGGCGCAGTTCGACGCGGGCGTGCGCACGGTGATGATCAACTCCGGTTCGCTCAACGGGGTGCCGGTGCACGCGTCGAAGTACATGTTGCAGACGCAGCTGCGGCAGCGCATGGGCTTCAAGGGCGTCGCGGTGTCGGACTGGCAGGACATGAAGTACCTGGTGGACCGGCACAAGGTCGCGCCCGACTACAAGACGGCGATCGCGATGAGCGTCAACGCCGGGGTGGACATGGCGATGGAGCCGTCGAACGCGGCGGAGTTCACGTCGCTGCTGCTGGCGAACGTGCGCGACGGGTCCGTGTCGCGCGGGCGGATCGACCAGGCCGTGCGGCGGGTGCTGAAGCTCAAGTTCGACCTGGGGCTGTTCGAAAAGCCGTACGTCGACCCGTCCAAAGCGGATTCGGCTGTTGTCGGCGTGGACCGGGACCTGGCGCGGCAGGCGGCCGCCGAGGGCACGGTGCTGCTGAAGAACGACGGCGTGCTGCCGTTGTCGAACGCCGCCAAGAAGATCGTCGTGACCGGGGAGACCGCGGACGACGTGCGCCGCCAGCTCGGTGGCTGGACCGTGGAGTGGCAGGGCGTGCCGGACAACTCGCCGTTGCCGCCGACCGCGACCGTGCTGACCGGCGTCCGCGAGGCCGTTCCCGGTGCGTCCGTTGTGCACGCTGCGACGCCTGCGGCTGCTGTTACCGAGGCAGCCGGTGCGGACGCGGTCGTCGTCGTCCTGGGTGAGAAGCCCGGTGCGGAGGGACCTGCAGACACGGAGAACCCGGCGCTGACCGCCGAGCAGCAGGCGTGGGTGGACGCGGTGCAGGCGACCGGCAAGCCGGTGGTCGTGGTGCTGCTGACCGCGCGTCCGCAGGTGCTCGGCGGCGCGGCGGACGCGAACGCGCTGGTCGCGGGCTGGTTGCCGGGCAGCGAGGGTGGCCGGGCGATCGCGGACGTGCTGTTCGGCGCGGTGAACCCGAGCGGCAAGCTGTCGGTGTCGTGGCCCAAGGCTCTGGGTGACCCGACGCTGACCTACGACCAGCTGCCGGGCGCGAACACGTCGGCTTCTGCCAAGTACGACCCGTTGTACCCGTTCGGGCACGGCCTGTCGTACACCTCGTTCGCGACGTCGGGCACCTCCGTGTCCGTTGACCGCTCCACGGGCGTGGTGAAGTTCACGGTGGCGAACACCGGCGCGCGCGCTGGCACCGTGGTGGTGCCCGTCTACGTGCGGCAGCCGGCCTCACCGGTGCTGACGCCGGACACCCGGCTGGTGGGCTGGAGTCGCGTGGAACTCGCTGCGGGACAGTCGAAACAGGTCGAGGTGTCGTTCAAGCTCTCGCAGCTGGCGCTGACGGTCGGCGACGTGGACGGCGACGGGCGGCGTGAGGTCGCGCGGGGCGGCTACGAGGCCGTGGTGGGCGCGGAGAAGGCCGCGTTCACGGTGCGCTGAGCAGGCCTGATATCCTTCGTCGTCGTGAACGCGCGGCACTCCGCCGTGGAGGAGAGCCAGCTCAGGCTGGTGCCGACGAAGCGCGTCACGAACTCCGGTTTCGACAAGAAGGGTGATGTCGCATGGCGAACATCAAGTCCCAGCTCAAGCGGATCAAGACCAACGAGAAGGCGCGCCTGCGCAACAAGTCGGTCAAGTCGTCCCTGAAGACGGCCATCCGCAAGTTCCGCGAGGCTGCCGAGGCCGGTGACAAGGCGAAGGCCCTGGAGCTGCTGCAGGACGCGTCCCGCAAGCTCGACAAGGCCGCCACCAAGGGCGTTATCCACGCCAACCAGGCCGCCAACAAGAAGTCGGCGATGGCGCTGCGCGCGAACCAGCTCGAGGGCTGATTCCGCTGTAGAGCTTTGCTGAGAAGGGCCCGCTCCGGTGAGCGGGCCCTTTTCGCTGTTCCCAGCCGGTGTGCCTGCACGGTAGGCGTAGATCCATGGAATCGCTTCCGCGCATCGACTTCATCGAGCTCCACGACCTCGACCGCACCCCGGCCGTGCTGCGGACCCTGCACACCGAGTCCATCGCGTTCATCTACCGGCTGACGGATGCCGCGCGGGAGTACTCGCGGCCGTTGGCGCTGGCTCTGCGCACGGGCGCGGACAGCCGGATCGTCGACCTTTGCTCAGGATCGGGCGGGCCTGTGCCGTTGATCCAGCAGCGACTGCATGACGAGGGCATCCACACACACGTGACGCTGACGGACCTGGTGCCGAACGTGCGCGCGTTCGAGCGTGTGGAGGCGGAGAACCGTCGTCGGCTGCCTGACTCGTGTTGCTCCGTGGACCACGTGTCTTCTTCGGTCGATGCCACGGCCTGCCGGATCGAGGGCACGCGCACGATCTACGGCGCGTTCCACCACTTCCCGCCGTCGCTCGCTCAACGGATGCTGCAGAACGCCGTCGACGCCAGGCAGCCGATCGTCGTCGTGGACACCAAACGGTCGTTCCTCTACGTGTTGCTCTTCCCGTTCCTGCTCACGCTGACCGTGCTGGTGTCGGCGCCGTTCCAGCGCAATCCCCTGCCGCGCTACCTGCTGCGGCTGCTGCTCACCTACGTCGTGCCGGTGCTGCCGTTCATGATGTTCTTCGACAGCGTCGTGTCGTTCCTGCGCATGTACGGACGCGGTGAGCTGCGGCGAATGACCGACGGTCTGGATCGCACCGAGTCGTTCAGCTGGACGATCGGCGTCGAACCAGGCTTCACGGGCGCCCAGTACCTGATCGGGATTCCGCGGCGGTGAGACGGCGGAAGGGGCCTCACCCCGCGTGGAGTGAGGCCCCTTCGTCGTCAGTCGCGCAGTTCCCTCGGCAGCTGGCGCTCGGCGTCCAGCAGTTCGATGCCGAGCAGCTCCCCGTCGGCCCCGAAGTCGAGCACGGCGGCGATGCTGCCGCCCTCCTCGGTGACCGTGAGCTGCTTCGCGGCCTCGCCGGGCCCGATCTCGCGGAACCCGATGTAGGCGGCGTTCACCGAGCGGTCCCAGCTGACTAGTTGCGCCATACCGTCACAACGTAGCCGTTGTTGTTGGCAACGACGGTGATCTTGCGATCCGTGTACTTCCACGTGCCGTTGCTCTGTTTCTTGGCGCGGCTGCAGGTGTCGTGCACGACGTTCTCGACGTGGTCGGACGTGATGCGTCGCGCCGCCATCTGCTCTTGGGCGTGCAGGCTGTAGCCGGACACGAAGCACGGCGCGCCCGCCTGCACCTGCAACACCGGTTCGGGAGGCACCGCCTGCGCGATACCGGTGGCGATGAACATGGCCGCCAGCACGGCGGCGCAGAGCCTGACCAGGCCGGCCATCACGCGTCGTACTCGAAGAGGTAGACGCTCGCGATCGAGCCGGGATGCGCCCAGTCGAACGGGATGCGCTTGCCCTTCGGGCACGCCGCCCTGCTGAACTCCGTGTTGCCGCTCGCGAACACCGCCTTCACCTTGGCGCACTGGCCGTCCGCGTCGGTGTCCTCGACCCAGCCGCTCACGCGGATCTTGCCGTCGCGGCAGCTCAGCTCCCAGTGCGCCTTGGCACCGGACGTCTTCGGGTTCTTGACCTCGCCGCAGCCGCCCATCGCGGACATGCCGTCCGCGTTCGCCGTCGCGGCGCCGGACAACGACAAGCCCACCAGTGCCAAACCGGTCAACGCAGCGCGAATTTCACGCACGTCAGCCACCCCTCGTTTGTGTTGGATTTCGGTTCGTGTGAGGCACCCGGCCGGGGCGAGACAGAGCTTTCCGAGATCAGCGGCGGTCGTACAAGTGGATGCGGCCGTCCGGTCAGTCCGACCTTGTCCGGCCTGGTCAGGGACACCTCCGGACGGCAAGATCGGGAGACGTGAACAGCCAGGGGGAGTTCATCGCGGCCTTGCGTGACCTGAAACAACGGTCCGGCCTCACCTATCGCCAGTTGGAGAAACGCGCCGCCGAGCAGGGAAAGGTGCTGGCGCGCAGCACCCTGGCCGACGTGCTCGCGGGAAAGCGGCTACCGGTACCGGACGTGCTGGACGCGTTCGTGCACGCGTGCGGTGAAGGTGACCAGGTCGACTCGTGGCAACAGGCCCGCGCCTCGATCGCCGAACCCGCTGCGGCGGTGGCGCTCCAGCGACGTCGTTCGGTGTGGTGGCCGGCGGCGGCCGCGCTCGTGGTCCTCGCCGCGGCGGGCACCTGGTTCGCGGTGTCCGGTGGCCAGGACCCGCCCGCCGGCACCTCGGTCCCGACCTCGCCGGTGCGGATCAGGCCGGTCGCCGCGCCGGACCTGTGTCTGACCGACGGACACGTGCGCGACGGCCGCTACGGCCCGCTCGTGGCCGTGCAACGACCGTGTTCCGCCGTGGCACCGCAGACGACCACGCTCGAACCACTCGGTTCCGGCGCGTACCGCATCGTGTGGCACCACCCGCAGTTCGGCAAGGGATGCCTGAAGGTGCTGGAGGACGGCCTGCTGGAGCCGTGGGACGACTGCACCAAAGCCACGCCGTTCACCCTCGAACACGCGGAGGCCGAGTACACCCTGCGCGTCGAAGGCCGAGGCTGCGTCGGCATCGCGGGCACAGGTGAGAGCGCCGAGGCACTCGTGGGCGAGTGCGATCAGCGGTTCGTGATCGACACCGCTTAACGACGGCCGTGCGCCGCCACGATCCTGAGCACAGCACGCTCCAGCGCGTAGTCCGCGTCGGCGGCCACACCCTTCACGTCGGCGTTGAGCCCCGCGACCACCTGCATCGCGTCGGCGAGACCGGACTGGTCCCAGCCGCGCGCCTGAGCCTGCGCCTTCTTGATCTTCCACGGCGGCATGCCGAGCGGGCCCGCCAGGCTGAACGGGTCGGCACGGCCCACCGCGGACACCCGCGCGACCGTGCGCACCGCGTCGGCGAGCGCGTCCGCGACCAGCACGTGCGGCACGCCGAGCTGCATGGCCCAGCGCAACGCCTCCATGGCACCCGCACGGTCACCGGTCACGGCCTTCTCCGCGACCGCGAACCCGGTCACCTCGGCCTTGCCCTGGTGGTAGCGGCGGATCTCGTCGACCGTCACCTTGCCGTCGGTGTCCGACACGAGCTGTGACGCCGCGGCCGCGAGCTCGCGCAGGTTCGTGCCCACGGCGTCGATGAGCGTGGCGACGCCCTCCGGGTCGATCTTGCCGCCCGCCCGCCGCACCTCGTTGCGCACGAACGCCTCCCGCTCACCGGGCTTGGTGATCTTGGCGCACTCGGTGACCGCGGCACCGGCCTTCTTCAGCTGTCCGGGCAGGTCCTTGGCCGCCTTGCTGCGACCACCGCCCGTGTGCACGACGACGAGCGTGACCCCGTCCGCGGGCGCCTTGACGTAGGAGAGCACCGTGTCGGCGATCTCCTTGCTGATCTCCTGCGCGCTCTGCAGGACGATCACGCGACCCTCCGCGAACAGCGACGGGCTCACCAGCTCGGCCAGCTCGGGAGGAGTGAGGTCAGTCACCTGCACACGGGTCAGATCGGCGTTCGGATCGACCTCGCGTGCGGCCTCGAGCGCCGCCCGAACAGCACGTTCGACCAGCAACTCCTCCTCGCCGACGACGAGGTGCAGTGACTCCGGTGCGCTCACGCTCCGCATCCTCCCACGTCCCGGATCGTGGACGTCGGTGGCTGAGCCGCGGACTGTTGCCGTAGCTTGGTGGCCACAACTGAACACCGCTCATCCAGAGGGGCAGAGGGACCGGCCCGAAGAAGCCCCGGCAACCGGCGTCAGCGCCGCAGTGCATCACTGCGCGCGGACGATCACGGTGCCAATTCCGACCCGTTCGATTTCGCGGGAAAGATGAGGAGATACCTCGCGATGACTGCTGTCACTGTGCCCACGAGCACGACCTTCGACCTCGGCCCCGCCCGTGCACTGCTGTGCCGTGAATGCGGAAATGAGACTCCTCTCGCTGCTGAGTACGCCTGTCTGGAGTGTTTCGGGCCGCTGGAAGTGGCCTACGACTTCGGCAGGATCCGGCGCGAGGACATCGAGGCCGGCCCCAAGTCGATCTGGCGCTACCGCGGCCTTCTCCCCGTTCCGTCCACTGTGGAACAGCACCCGAACACCGACCCCGGCGGCACCCGCCTGGTCGAGGCCGACAACCTCGCCAAGGCCCTGGGCGTCCGCAAGGTCTGGGTGAAGGACGACACCGGCAACCCCACCCACTCGTTCAAGGACCGCGTGGTCGGCGTGGCCCTCGCCGCGGCCCGTGAGCTCGGCTTCAAGGTCCTGGCCTGCCCGTCCACCGGCAACCTGGCGAACGCCGTCGCCGCGGCCGCCGCCCGCGCGGGCTGGCAGTCGGTCGTGCTGGTTCCCTCCTCTCTCGAGCGCGCCAAGATCCTGATGAGCGCGGTCTACGAAGGCGCCCTGATCGCCGTCGACGGCAACTACGACGACGTGAACCGCCTGGCCCAGGAACTCGCCGCGGAGCACGAGGACTGGGCGTTCGTGAACGTCAACGTCCGCCCGTACTACGCGGAGGGCTCGAAGACCCTCGGCTACGAGGTCGCCGAACAGCTGGGCTGGCGCCTGCCCGACCAGATCGTGGTGCCGATCGCGTCCGGCTCGCAGCTCACCAAGGTCGACAAGGCGTTCCGCGAGCTCGGCCAGCTCGACCTGGTCGAGGCCACCCCGTACCGCGTGTTCGGCGCCCAGGCCACCGGCTGCAGCCCGGTCTCCGCCGCGTACAAGGAAGGCCACGACGTCATCCGCCCGGTCCGCCCGGACACCATCGCCCGCTCGCTGGCGATCGGCGCCCCGGCCGACGGCCCCTACGTCCTCGACGCGGTACGCCGCACCAACGGTGCCATCGAGGACGTGACCGACGAAGAGGTCGTCGAGGGCATCAAGCTCCTCGCCCGCACCGAGGGCATCTTCGCCGAGACCGCCGGCGGCGTGACCGTGGCAACGGCGAAGAAGCTGATCGAGGCGGGCCAGCTCGACCCGGACGGCGAGACCGTGCTGCTCATCACCGGCGACGGCCTCAAGACCCTCGACGCGCTCGGCGACACGATCGGCCCGCGCGCGACGGTCCCACCGTCGGCCGAGGCCGTCATCAAGGCGCTGGGCTAGTCACCTCCTTCCGGTCCGGGGACGCTCACACGTCCCCGGACCGCGTTGTGTCAGAAGGAAATCGCGTCGGTCCTGAGCCAGCCGGTGCGCGGAAACCGTTGCAGGCTCTCCATCACGTGCGGTCCGACCGGCCTCACCTCCGCGCGCCACGCCACGATCCGTTGCGGCCAGGGGCATTCCGCCTTGAGCGCGTTGTAGTGGTAGTCGTGCCAGTCCTGCGGCGTGATCCTCAGGTCGTCGTCGAACACGAACTCCGACATGAGGTCGTAAGCCTCCTCCGGTTTCGCGGCCTTCGTGGGCGGCAGCACGTGTGTGGTGATCGCCTTGTACGTGAGCGCGCGCGTGCCGTCTTCGAGTGTTTCGCAGATGTAGAAACCGAAATCGGGTTTCAGCTCTTCGTGCGGCCACGGCGTTGCGGAGTAGTTCATCTGCCACAGCGCCCACGCGAGCCCCGGCGTGCCACCGGGGATCGGGTGACGCCCGTTGAACAGCCTGACCCAGACGTCGTTCATCTCTTCTCCTTCGTACGATTCGGTTTCCTGGCAACACCGCCAGGTCGCCGTCCTTGTCCGTGCGCAGCACCAGGGCGCCTCCCGCCCGCAACACGTCGAGCACGTGCGGGCTCGGATGGCCGTACCTGTTGCCCGTGCCGACGCTCACCAGCGCCACTCGCGGCCGCACGGCCTTGAGGAACGCGGGCAGCGAGTACCGCGAGCCGTGGTGCGGCACCTTGAGCACCTCGGCCACGAGGTCCCGCTCCCCCAGCAACGCCGCCTGGCCGGCCAGCTCGACGTCACCGGTGAGCAGCACACGACCCGCTCTGGTGTGCGCCTTGAGCACCAGCGAGTAGTCGTTCACCATCGTGTTGGTGTCCTGGGCGACCGGCGGCCGCCGAGGTCCGAGCACCTCCAACTCCAGTCCTGGCAAGGCGAACCGTTCGCCCGCCTTCGGTTCCACCACTCGCACGCCGTGTGCGCGGGCCTGCTCGCTGACCTCCCTCCACGCCCACGCGGGCTCCTTGAGCGGACCCACCGCCACCACACCCACCGCACGCCCGGTGAGCACCGCGGCGAGACCGCCGACGTGATCCGCGTGCAGATGCGTCAGCACCACGAGCGGAATCCTCTTGATCCCCAACGTCTTCAGGCACCGGTCGACCGCGCCGGGATCGGGCCCGGTGTCCACGACGACCGCTCGGTCCGCGTCGTCAGTGGCGAGAACGAGCGCGTCGCCCTGCCCGACATCGCAGCTGACGACCTTCCACCCGTCCGGCGGCCAGACCGGAGCCACTACCTTCAACGGCACCAGCACCACGAACCCGCCGACGAGCACCGCGACGACCAACGTCCGCGTCTTCTTCAGCCGCAGCAACAACACTGTTGCCGCCACGACAGCGACCAGCGCGATCGCCCCGACCCATCCCTCGGGCCAGGTGACCGACGCACCGGGCACGGCCGCCGCCTGCCGCCCGACCTGGATCAGCCACGTCACCGCGGGCCCGGCGACGTGGGTCACCAGCTCCGCAGCTGCGGGCCAGAGCGGCGCTGTCACCGCCGCCACCACACCCAGCACCGTCGCCGGCGCGACCACCGGCCCGGCGACCAGGTTGGCCACCACCGACACGAGGCTCACCTGACCGGACAGCCCGGCCACCACGGGAGCCGTGGCAAGACTCGCGGCCGTCGGCACCACGATCGCCTCGGCCAGTCCGTTCGGCACACCGTGTTGCTTGAGCGCCCGCGCCCACTTCGGCGCGACGAGCACCAACGCCGCCGTCGCGACCACCGACAACGCGAACCCCGGATCACCACCCAGTGCCGGATCAACGAACACCAGCACCAGCACGGCGGCCGCGAGGCTCGGCAACGTGGACCGCTCCCGCCCCAGCACCAACGCCAGCAAGGCGACGGCACCCATGACCGCGGCCCTGAGGACGCTGGGCTCGGGCCCGGCCAGGACCACGAACCCGACGAGCGTCACCATCGCCGCAACGGCCGCCTTCCGCGGCCCGAGACGTCGCAGCAGCAGGTAGACCACCCCGCACACGATGGCAAGATTCGCGCCGCTCACCGCGAGCAGGTGAGCCAGGCCCGCGGTCCGGAACTCGTCCACGATGCGCGGCACCATCTGCTCGGTGTCACCCACCACGAGCGCCGGCAGCAACCCGGCCTCCTCGTCGCCGAGAACGCCACTGGCTCGTCGCAGGCCGTCTCGGAGCTCGTCCGCCCAGCTCTGCCAGACCGGAGGCGGCTGAGGGTCGATCGGCGGGCCGCGAACCCTCAACATCGCCGAGGCGAGGTCACCGCCCCGAGGTGGCGCGAGCGTGCCTTTGACCGTGACTTCCTGGCCTGGCAACAGATCCCGCCACTTCGCCGCTGGTGCGAGCAGCACGAGCTGGGCGCCGTTCGCGGTCGCGGTGATGACCACGTGGTCGACACCGGCCTGGTGGCCGCCGAAGCCCTCGGCCCGGATGCCGCGCGGTCTGGTGCTGAGCTCGACGGTCAGGGTGGTGCTGCGGCCTTCGTTGGCGGCCAGACGAAGCGGGTGGGTTTCGGCCCTGAGGACGTGGCCGCCGACCCAGGCCGCTGCGACCGGTCCGGAGATCAGGAGGGCTATCGCACAGGTTCTGGTCCACCACGCTCTTCGCAAGGCCGCGAAGCCGATCGTTCCGGCTGTCAGTCCGGTCAGGACTGCCGCTTGCCAGCCGATGAAGAGGCCGGCCGCGGCGGTGGTCCAGACGGATGCTGCGGCTGGGACCAAGCGGTAGTCGTGGGCTACCTGGTGTTTGCGGACCATCCGGGCCTCCCCTGGGTGGAGCTGGGATCAGGGGTTGGGCTGCCTTGCCGGGGTTGGGGAGGGCTTGGGGCTTGGCTGTGGTGGCGGGGTTGGGGAGGGATCGGGGTCTGGCTGTGGTGGCGGGGTTGAGGAGGGCTCGGGACTCGGCCGTCGTCGCGAGCTCGACGAGGACTCGGGACTCGGCCGTCGTCGCGAGCTCGAGGAGGACTCGGGGTCCGGCCGTCGTCGCGAGGTTGAGCAGGGCTCGGGGTCCGGCTGTCGTGGCGGGTGGCTTTGGGCTGAGCGGTCGCGTAGTGGCCGGTGGAGGCGTGGCGGGGCTTGTTGGGGAGGTGGACGGACACGAGTGGCTCCTGATGAGGGCAACTAGGGGTTGTCTGGGTGGGAGCAGGGCTGGCCCACGTGAGCGGTCAGCGGACGGATGACTTGGCGAGCGCCCGACGCGCAGGGCTAGGAGGTTGCGGCGCACAAGCGGCACTGCGGACGCTCCGGCGCCAGAGGGAGTGGGTGAGGCGGAGGGAGCGGGGGCAGTTGGTAGGCGGCCAGGAGGCGGCGGACTGCGGTTTTCAGGGGGTTGAGGCGGCGGCGTCTCGGGGTGGCGGGGCGGTGGAGGCGGAAGTCGAGGCTGACGGCCTGATGGGGGTGGTTGTGGTCGGCGTGGAGGGTTGCGGGGTGGGTCAGGTGGTGGAACTGGGCTCTCGTGCGGGCGTAGAGGGCCACGGCCGTGGTCACGGTCAGGTGGTGGAGGTGGGCTTTGGTGCGGGCGGAGAGGGCCAGGGCGGTGGTGGCGAGGGTCATGTGTGGACCAGGTCCGCAAGCTTGGCCAGCTTCGAGTCGCCTATGCCTTCCACGTCGCGGAGGTCGTCTACCGAGGCGAACGGGCCTTTGCGGGTGCGGCGGTCCACGATGCGTTGGGCCGTCACCGGGCCCACGCCGGGGAGGGCGTCCAGTTCTGTCGCGGTGGCGGAGTTCAGGTTCAGCTTTGACGGGACGGCGCCTGCTGGTGCCTGAGGTGGGATGCCCACCGCGATCTGTTCGCCGTCGGTGAGTTTGCGGGCGAGGTTCAGGTCGTGGAGGTCCGTGCCCGGTTTCGGGCCGCCTGCCAGGCGGACGGCGTCGGCCACTCGGGCGCCTGATGTCACCGTCACGAGGCCAGGGGTGGCTACCTCGCCTATCACGTTCACGACCAGCTCGGGAGCTTGGGCTGTGGTGCTCACCAGGGCCAGGGCGGGCGCCTGCTCCGCGGCGGGGCTCTGCCACCAGCTGCCCAGGCCGATCACGGTGCACGCCACCGCTATGCCGAGAGCGAGGAGGCCTCGGCGCGGCAGGCGCGGTAGGCGGAGACGGCGGCGGGGTGGGCCGTGCTCGTCGGAGTCCTCCGAGCGCGCGAAGACCAGGGTCGGGTCGGCTCTCACCTTGTCGGCCAGGGCGGCCAGGCGTTCGCTCGGGCGGTCGTCCGGATGGGGGCGGGGGAACATGCGGGGGACGTTACGGAGCGGGAGGGGTGGGGAGGTGGGGTGAGTTGCGTGGCTGTGGATTACTCGCGGGTTGTGGACAGGTCGCGATCACTCACGGCTCGGGGACGGGGAATTGTCGGGGGTCTGTGGGAGGCTGTCGGGTCCTCCCGGCAGCACCACCACGCCCAGCACCCCCGGGCCCGTGTGAGCGCCGATCACCGCGCCGACCTCCGAGATCACGCATCCCGTGGAGCCGGGCAGGCGCTCGTCCAGGCGCGTCGCCAGCTCCGCGGCGCGTTCGGGAGCGGCCAGGTGGTGCACGGCCAGGCCCACCGGCCCGTCACCCGCCGCGGCCGCCGCCAGGTCGACCAGACGGCCCACGGCGCGGCTCATCGTGCGCACCTTCTCCAACGGCACGATCCGGCCGTCGTCCATGTGCAGCAACGGCTTCACGGCCAGCGCGGTCCCCACCAGCGCGGCCGCCGTGCCGATCCGGCCGCCCCGGCGCAGGTGCTCCAGCGTCTCGAGGCAGAAGAACATCCGGCTCTCCCGGGCAGCGGACGACGCGGCCTCCTCGACCTCGGCGTGGGTCCGCCCAGCGGTGACAGCAGCACAGGCGCGCAACACCGAGAACCCGAGCCCCATGCCCGTCGAGCGCGAGTCGACCACACGGATGCGAGACGGGTCGATCTCCTCGGCAGCCAGCCGTGCGGCCTCCCACGTGCCCGACAGCTCACGAGAGAGATGAATCGACACGACCGCGTCGGACGACGACAGCACGTCCCGGTACACGTCAGCCATCTCGCCGGGTGTGGGACGCGACGTGGTCACTCGGCGGTGCTCGGCCAGTGCGGCGGCCAGCTCGAACGGGCCGAAGTCCACGCCGTCGAGACGTCCCGCGCCGTCCACCGCGACGTGCAGCGGCACCACGGTGATCGAATGGCGCTTCGCGAACCCCTCGGGCAGGTATGCCGTGGAGTCGGTGACGATGGAGATGCGCACGAGCGACGAGCCTACGGGGCTCACTCCTCCGAGGGACTCAACGCCACGGACGAGATCAGCGCGGCCATCGCCTTGCCGACGAGCTCGTGCCCCTCCCAGCCCCAGTGCATCCCGTCCGGATTCCCGGCACCGGACCGCACGTGCTCCCCGATCACGGCCGGCAGGTCCAGCAGCGGCACGTCCGCACGTGCGGCCCACTCGCGCACGGCCGCAACCGCAGCCGTGTGCCCCTGATGCGCGGACGCGTACGTTTCCGCGCGGTGCACCGACGGCACGATCCCGATCGCCGGCATCGTGTACTGGAGGTTGCGCACCGACTGGAGCATGTCCCGCAGATAGCGCGCGGTCAGTGCAGGAGGCAGCGACGCGCGCGCGTAGGGCGCCAACAGCGGTTGAGCCGCCTTGTAGCGCTCACGGACCCACCGCCGCAGCCAGTCCGGCCGCACATAACGCAGCCCCTCGCGCAGATACGTGGGCAACGGCGAGGGCAACGTGTCCATGCTGCCCACCGCGAACACCAGCACGTCCGTACGAGGCAGCAACGACCAGATCCGCGGATCCCCGGTCAACGCCCACCAGGCATCGCGTGCCGTCCACCCGAACCCGGCCGCCAGCTCCGCCGAACCACCCAGTTCCGCGGCGCAGATGTTGTGCCACAGCCGAGGGTGATCAGCCGGTAACGGCCCGGACGGCCCGAAGAACGACAGCGAGTCCCCGAGGACGAGCAGTCTCAACGCGTGGTGCCCGCGTTGTACGACGTCAGCCGCCACCGGTCGTTGCGGCGGGTGAACACGGTCCAGTGGCAGTTCGAGATGCCGCCGAGCTGCGACCAGGTCTGCACCGGCAGGTCCAGCAGGCGCCCGGTCAACGCGCTGATCAGGCCACCGTGCGCGCACAACATGACGGTTCCGGAGAACTCCGCGTCCACTTCCTGCACGACCTGGATGGCGCGCTCGGCCACCTCGACGCGCGACTCGCCGTCCGGCGGTGTGAAGGTGGGATCGGTGCGCCAGACGGTGACCTGACCTGGCCACTCCTGCTCCACCTCAGCGACGTTCAGCCCCTGCCACTTGCCCAGATGCGTCTCGCGCAGCCGTTCGTCGATCCGCAGCGGGATCTCCGTCGACGACGTGAACACCCCGGCGGTGTTGCGCGCGCGTTGCAGGTCGGACGCCACGACGATCTCCGGTTCGAACCCGGCGAGCACCGGCACGGCGAACCTGGCCTGGTTCAAGCCGGTCTCGGTGAGCGCCGAGTCCAGATGACCCTGCAGGCGACCTGTCGCGTTGTAGTCGGTCTCACCGTGCCGCCACAGCACGAGCCGGCTCAGGGCCATCTGCTACCTCATTCAGCCGTGGAGTCGGCGGGGACGTCCGCTTCGAACTCGATGCGCGGGCAGTCCTTCCACAGCCGCTCCAGGCCGTAGAAGCTGCGCTCCTCGACGTGCTGCACGTGCACCACGACGTCGACGAAGTCCAGCAGCACCCACCGGCCCTCGCGGGCCCCTTCGCGGCGCACCGGCTTCGTGCCGGCCTCCCGCAGCTTCTCCTCGATGTTGTCGACGATCGCGCCGACCTGCCGCTCGTTCGGAGCGGACGCGATCACGAACACGTCCGTGATCACGAGCTGGTCGGAGACGTCGAGCACCGTCACGTCGTGCGCCTTCTTGTCGGCCGCTGCGTTCGCCGCGACCAGCGCCAGCCGTCGTGCCTCGTCGGTGGCTGCCACGTCACTCCTCTGACTTCCGGCGAGCGTCGATACGCCCACACGAGTTACTGAGGGTACCGGCGAGCGCCAACGGGTACTTCGCGCCCAAGCATGACGAAGGCCACCTCAGCGCCCTGAGGTGGCCTTCACGTGCCGCCGAAGCTTAGAGCGGGCGGACCTGCTGGGCCTGCGGCCCCTTCTGGCCCTGTCCGACCTCGAACTCGACCTTCTGGTTCTCCTCGAGCGAGCGGAACCCCTTGGACTGAATCTCCGAGTAGTGCACGAAGACGTCAGCCGAGCCGTCGTCGGGGGCGATGAAGCCGAACCCCTTCTCGGCGTTGAACCACTTCACGGTGCCTGTAGCCAAAGTCTTGCCTTCCACGAACCAGCAACAACGCGATGATTGTTGCTCCCCGAGACCACGGATGCACGCGAAATCCACTCGAACGTGGTCACGACTCGGAGTACAAGCCAGTTTTGGCGATGTACTGGACCACACCGTCTGGGACCAAATACCAAACCGGCTGACCGGAAGCAGTGCGTGCGCGGCACCCGGTGGACGAGATGGCCATGGCCGGGACCTCGACGAGCGAGACGGCCCCTGGCGGCAGGTGGTGGTCGTCGAGCGTGTAGCCCGGACGGGTGACCCCGATGAAGTGGGCGAGCTCGAACGCGTCGGCGGCGCGCTTCCACGACAGGATCTGCTCCAGCGCGTCGGCTCCGGTGATGAAGAACAGCTCCGCGTCGGGGTACTGCTTCTTCAGGTCCGTGAGGGTGTCCACGGTGTACGTGGGGCCTTCGCGGTCGATGTCGACCCGGCTGACGGAGAAGCGGGGGTTGGACGCGGTGGCGATCACCGTCATCAGGTAGCGGTCCTCGGCGGCGGAGACCTCTCGCGACGCCTTCTGCCAGGGCTTTCCCGTCGGCACGAAGATCACGCGGTCCAGGTCGAACCTGGCCTGCACCTCGCTGGCGGCCACGAGGTGACCGTGGTGGATGGGGTCGAACGTGCCACCCATGACGCCGATGCGCATCAAAACAGCGTAGACCGGCGCCGGGCCGCTCCCGTGGCCCGGCGCCGGTCGTGCTGATCACACCGCACGGCCCCGGGGGAGGACGGGCCGTTCGGGTCGCGGCCCACCCCGAAGCAGAGCCGCGTGATGGAGGAACGCACGCTCCCGTCCCCCATGACGCGACCCGGCCAAGATTTTTCTCACCAGGCCACTACGAGCCGCACAGGCCCCCTGACCAGCGAACCCTTGCGGAACTCGACGGGTTCCGCGAGCCGCAGACCCGGCATCCTGCGCAGGATCGCACCGAGCGCGACCTGCAGCTCCATCCGTGCGAGCTGCGAACCGAGGCAGAAGTGGATGCCGTGCCCGAACTGGAGGTGCTGGCCCACCTCGCGCTCCACGTCCAGTTCGTCGGCGTTGGGATACACCGACTTGTCGTGGTTCGCCGACGACAGGACCACCAGCACGGCGTCGCCTTCCTTCACCAGCGCGTTGCCGACCTGGACGTCCTCGGTGGCGATGCGGGTGAAGCCGGCGCCGCTGCCGAGCGGGATGAACCGCAGCAGCTCCTCGATCGCGTTGGGCAGCGTCTCCGGGTTCTCACGCAGGCGCTTCATGGCGTCCGGGTGCTCGAACAACGTGATGACGCTGTTCGCGAGCATGTTCGCCGTCGTCTCGTGACCCGCCACCAGCAACGCGATGCCGAAACGGACCAGTTCGTCCTCAGTGAGCCGGTCGTCGTTGTCACGAGCCGCGACGAGCGCGCCCATCAGGTCGTTCGTGGGCTGTGCACGGCGTTTAGCGACGAGGTCGGTGAAGTAGCCGTAGAGGCTCATCATGCCGTGCATCGCCTCTTCGGGCGTGTGGCCGCCGATTGTGGACAGCACCTGGTTCGACCACGTGCGGAACTCGGCGCGGTCCTCGAACGGCACTCCGAGCAGCTCGCAGATGATCGTCATCGGGAACGGCATCGTGAAGCCCTCGACCAGGTCGCCGGGGTTGTCCAGGCGGTCGAGCAGCTCGTCGGTGATCTGCTGCGCGCGCGGCCGCAGCTCCTCGATCCGGCGCACCGTGAACGCCTTGGACACCAACCGGCGCATGCGCGCGTGGTCCGCGCCGTCGTGCGTGAGGATGGACTCGCCCGGTGCGATGAGGGGCTGCATCCTCGGCACGTCCTGGTTGACCGTTCGCGCTCGGCTGAACCTCGGGTCGCCGAGAACGAACTCCGTCTCTTCGTAGGACGTGACGAGCCAACCCTCGCCGCCAAACGGGTACGTCACGCGCGAGACAGGTTCTTCACGCCGTAAACGTTCGTAGGTCGGATCGAGGGTCAGGCCATCGGGTTCGGAGAACGGATACGTGGGAGCCATGTCTCCGAAGGTAGAGCTACGCCTTCGGGCGGGTGTGGCCTTCGCCCCACACGACCCATTTAGAGGACGTCAGCTCGGTCAGGCCCATCGGGCCGCGCGCGTGCAGCTTCTGCGTGGAGATCCCGATCTCCGCGCCCATGCCGAACTCCGCGCCGTCGGTGAACGCCGTGGAGGCGTTGACGAACACGGCCGCCGCATCCACACGGGCCGTGAACCTGCGTGCTGCTGCGACGTCGTTCGTCACGATCGCTTCGCTGTGACCGGAGCCGTACGTCGCGATGTGCTTCACCGCGTCGTCGAGAGAGTCGACCACCTTCGCCGCGATGTCGAGGCTCAGGTACTCGGTGCCCCAGTCGTCGTCGGTCGCCTTCTGGACGTTCGGCTGCTGAGCGAACTGCTCGTCGCCATGAATGGTCACGCTCTCCTGCTGCAACGCCTTGGTGATGCGCGGAACGAACTCCGCCGCGACGTCCTTGTGCACCAGGAGCGACTCCGCGGCGTTGCACACGCTCGTGCGCCGCGTCTTGGCGTTGAGGACGATGGCCTCGGCCATGTCGAGGTCGGCGTGCGAGTCCACGTAGACGTGGCAGTTACCGACACCGGTCTCGATCGTGGGAACCGTCGCCTGCTCGACGACGGCGTTGATCAGACCGGCGCCACCACGCGGAATCACCAGGTCGACCAGACCGCGCGCGGTGATGAGGTGCGTGACGGACGCGCGGTCGTGGCACGGCAGCAGCTGCACGCAGTCGGCCGGCAGGTTCACGCTTTCGAGTGCGTCGCGCAGGACGGCGACGAGCGTGGTGTTGGAGTGCTCGGCGGTCGAGGAACCGCGCAGCAACGCGGCGTTGCCCGACTTCAGCGCGAGCCCGGCGGCGTCGACCGTGACGTTCGGACGGCCCTCGTAGACCATGCCGACGACGCCCATCGGGACGCGGACCTGCTTGAGCTCCAGGCCGTTCGGGAGGATGCCGCCCTGGATGACCTCGCCGACCGGGTCGTTCTGTCCCGCAACGGTTTCGAGGCCCTTGGCGACGCCTTCGATCCGGGCTTCGGTGAGGGTGAGACGGTCGAGGATGTTCTCCGGGAGACCCGCTGCCCTGCCCGCTTCGAGGTCCTTCTGGTTGGCCTCGATGATCTCTGGCGCGCGCTGGCGGAGCGCGGCGGCCATCTCCTGGAGCGCGGCGTCCTTGCGCTCGCGGGTGGCGAGGACGAGTTCGTCGGCGGCGACGCGGGCGCGGCGAGCTGCCGCGTGCACCTGGTCGCGCAGGTCATCAGTCACGCCGCACAGCTTACGACCTGCGGTTGAGTGCCAGAAAACGGTTTGCGGCCCGCTCGCGAGGTCGCGTCGGTAAGACGAACAGAGGCGACCTCGCCGCCGTCTGCGGAACAGCGGCAATCAGAAACTGTCGGACCTGCCTGGCAAGCTTGCTCTCCATGGACGACATCGCACTGCGAGAACTGGCGGAGGAGCGGCTCCGAGCACTGGCAGGCCCCGAGGCCGTGCTGCGCGAGGACCAGTGGACCGCGATCCACACCCTCGTGGCCCAGCGCCGCAGAGCTCTCGTCGTCCAGCGCACCGGCTGGGGCAAGTCGGCCGTGTACTTCATCGCGACGGCGTTGCTGCGTCAGCTCGGTGAGGGACCCACGGTCATCGTGTCGCCGCTGCTCGCGTTGATGCGCAACCAGATCGACGCGGCGGCACGGGCGGGTGTGCACGCGGTGACGATCAACTCGGCGAACACCGACGAGTGGGACGCCGTGCAGGAGCAGGTCGCGGCCGGCGACGTCGACGTGCTCCTGGTGAGTCCGGAACGGCTGAACAACCCCGATTTCCGGGACGCGGTGCTTCCTTCCCTGACGGCGTCCGCGGGCATGCTCGTCGTCGACGAGGCGCACTGCATCTCGGACTGGGGGCACGACTTCCGGCCGGACTACCGCAGGCTGCGGACGTTGCTGACGGAGCTGCCACCGGGCGTGCCGGTGCTGGCGACGACGGCGACGGCGAACGACCGGGTGGTGCACGACGTCACCGAGCAGCTGGGGCTCGGCGCCGACGAGGGCACCCTGGTCCTGCGCGGGCCGCTGGACCGCGACAGCCTGCGTCTCTCGGTCGCGCTGCTGCCCACCGCGGAGTCGCGCCTCGGGTGGCTCGCGGAGCAGCTCGACCGGCTGCCCGGCTCCGGGATCATCTACACCCTCACGGTCGCGGCGGCGGACGACATCGCGGCGTTCCTCGCGTCACGGGGCTTCGCGGTGGCCGCGTACTCGGGCAAGACCGAGCCCGCCGAACGCGAACGCGCCGAGGAGGACCTGCTGAACAACCGGGTCAAAGCGCTCGTCGCGACCTCCGCGCTGGGCATGGGTTTCGACAAGCCGGACCTGGGGTTCGTCGTCCACGTCGGCGCGCCCTCCTCTCCCATCGCGTACTACCAGCAGATCGGGCGCGCGGGCCGCGGCGTCGAACGCGCCGAGGTGGTCCTGCTGCCGGGCCACGAGGACCGTGACATCTGGGCGTACTTCGCGTCGCTCGCCTTCCCCGCGGAGGTTGTGGTCAGGCAGGTGCTGTCCGCGCTCGACGGTGCGGGCAGGCCGCTCTCGACGGCGGCGCTGGAGCCGGTGGTCGAGCTGTCGCGCAGCAGGCTCGAGGTCGTCCTGAAGGTGCTGGACGTCGACGGCGCGGTGCGGCGCGTGCGCGGTGGGTGGGAGTCGACCTGGCGGCCGTGGGAGTACGACGGCGAGCGGTACGCGCGCATCGCGGAGGCGCGCAGGGCCGAGCAGCAGGTGATGATCGAGTACCTCCGCACCGGGTCGTGCCGGATGAAGTTCCTGCAGGACCAGCTCGACGATCCGACCGCGCGCGAGTGCGGCCGTTGCGACAACTGCACCGGAGAGCGGTTGTCGGTCGAGGTGTCGGAGACCGCGGCCGGCGCGGCGCGCGAACGGCTGCTGCGGCCGGGCGTGGACGTGGCCCCGCGCAAGATGTGGCCGACGGGCATGGCCGCGATCGAGGTCTCGCTGTCGGGCAAGATCGGGCCGTCGGAGGTCGCGGCCACGGGCAGGGCCCTGGGCAGGCTCACCGACATCGGCTGGGGCAACCGCCTGCGCGACCTGCTCGCCGACGGGGTCGACCAGGAGATCCCGGACGACGTGTTCGCGGCCTGTGTGAAGGTGCTGTCGGCGTGGGGCTGGGACGAGCGTCCGGTCGGCGTGGTGACCGTCGGTTCACGGCGGCGGCCCGCTCTGGTCGGCAGCTTCGGTCAGAAGATCGCGTCCATCGGCCGGTTGCCCCTGCTCGGCACCGTGTGGCTCGGTGAGTCGACGCACCGCGCCAACAGCGCACAGCGACTGGCCGGGCTCGTGCGGTCGGGCGAGGCACCGGACGTGTCCGGTGTGGACGGTCCGGTCCTGTTGGTGGACGACCACATCGACACCGGCTGGACGATGACCGTGGCCGCTCGGATGCTCAGGAAGGAGGGGGTGCCATCGGTTCTTCCGTTCGCGTTGGCGGTGACGAACTGAGCACCGGACCGAAGGACATTCCTCACCAGAAGGAATACCAGTTCACGATCATGCCGATTTGAGGCATCCTTCTCAACCGTGACTGGCAACTCAGATGAGCTGTCCCTGCTGAAGCTGTACCGAGCGTGGGTAGGCAATGCAAGCTCCACCGCCGGAGCGGCACCCGAACAGTTCTATCGCAACGCCCTGATCGTCCTGGACACCAACGTCCTCTTGGATCTGTACCGCTACACGTCACCGGCCAGGAATCAGGTACTCGATGCCCTTGAGCTCGTATCGGATCGCCTGTGGCTTCCATATCAGGTAGGCCTCGAATTCGTCCGAGGGCGTCCCAAGGTAATCAAAGATCGAATGGATGACCTCAGGCACGCTGGCGCACGCGTCCAGAACCACCTGGACAGTGCGTGGAAGAACGTCGCTGCCGCGGCCAGTGAGGTCAGTCAGCTTCTGGATCAGTACGCCGCAGATGAGGATGGCCAGTCTGAGCTGCGCGCCCTCATCAACAAGAACACCTTTCAGGACATGATGAAGTCGTGGAAGGAGGCGCTACTCGAACGTGTCGCCACGATCACCAGCACTCAGGATATCGCACTCAGCACGCTTGCCGCTGGTTCAGACAGCGTTCTTCCTCGCGTGTCCAGGCTCTTCGGCGACCGGCTTGGCAGGCAGCCGCAGCCCAGCAAGGTTCGTCAGCTAGTCGAAGACGCGATATCCTACCGATTTCCGAACGAGATACCTCCAGGGTTCAAGGATACGGCGAAGAGCAACGCGACAGACCTGCAGATCGCCGGAGATTTCCTCCTGTGGGAGGAGCTCTTGGAGCACGCTGCCACCCTCGCGGAACCCCGGCTCGTCCTTCTGGTATCCCGTGACACCAAGGAAGATTGGTATCAGACCAATGTGCCGGGTCAGCCCGACCGCCCGTGGCCCTCATTGATCGACGAGATGCAGGTGCGGGCAGGAGCAGCACTCTTCATCACCCAGCCAAAGGATTTCTACAAGGGGATTCGCGACTACCTTCGGGCAGACATCAACATCCGCACCGTGGAGGAGATCAGTCGCGCAGCCGATCAGGACAACGAATCAGCGCCTTTGGCATACGAGCCGGTCTCTAACCACAACGCGGCACGGCGTCAACCGCCTCCAGGCCTGGCTCTGACCGCGTACCAGGCGACTCCGCTCACCTCAACAGCGATCCGGGAAGCACTCGAGGATGTCGCGCACCGTGCCTTCCAGTGGTGGCTCATCGGCCTGACGGCCGAACTCGGTCTTCGTGTCCAGCAGGAAGATGAACCCGCTGTCGACATGCAGGCTACGGTCCATTCGCCCGTGCCGCCCGCACCGCAGTGGAGGCCAGGAAGCGATCTCCCGCTCGGGGAGTGGCCTCTCCGCAGTAAAACCTGGGTGGCACCCTGGTTCGCGCAGATGGTCAAAGCGACTCCCACAGCCGATCGCGTAGCTCTGCTGCGGCTCGCCGTAAGACAACTCAAGCGGCAAATGGGTGAAGACACCTCCAAAACACACGACAGTGACCTGAGAGACAACTAGGCTCGCCGACTCAACGGCCAAGCACCCAGTCGCCCCGATAGGACTGCCCGGAGATGCCGCACAAGCTCCTTGACATCACACCAACACCACAGGTCCTCATCGCGCTGACGCGAACGCCTATCACCCCTATCGACGCAATCAGCGAACTCATCGACAACGCAGTGGACTCTTTCCACGCTGCCGAGGTTCAAGGAATTCGGTCCCCGGTGCGGCACGTAGTCATCGAAGTTCCTGGACTCTCGGAGGTAAGTCGCGGCCAAGGCTTGATCCGTGTTCGCGACACGGGCGCCGGCTTGACCGATGAACAGATCGGGCAAGCGATGCAGGCCGGATACTCAACTAAGAATCCCTTCGACACGCTCGGCTTGTTCGGGATGGGTTTCAACATCGCCACCGGCAAGCTTGGCCGCATCACTCGCGTGATCTCAGCTAGGCCAGAAGACGAGAAAGCTGTCGAAGTCCTGCTTGACCTGCCCCAACTCGTGAAAACAGGAAAGTTCGAGGTCAACTCAGAGCTGATCGACAAGCCACAAGGCTTTGAACACGGCACCATCGTCGAGGTTCGAGGCTGGTGGCCGACAGGCGATCAGAATGCAGGGTTCATCCGCGAGGTAGCCAAGATGCCAAAACATGCGCTTCGCGAGCGAATTGGCCGCCGTTATGCCACACTGATCCGTGGCGACAGCCAGCACGCCGTCAAGATAACGGTGAACAACACCCCGTGCCAACCATTTGAGCATTGCACCTGGTCAGCTGAACGCTTCGTTCAGCGTTCTGGACACGGAACTATTCCCGCACGGATCACCATTGACGAGGAGCTCGGCAGCTCTCGCCGATGCACCCATGACGGCACAGACTTCAACGGGAACGAGACCTGCCCTCGGTGCGGCGGAACTGAAAGTCGCCAGTTGTCTCAACGCGTGCACGGCTGGGTGGGGATTCAGCGGTTCGACGACAAGGACAAGTTCGGCATCGACCTCATCCGAAACGGTCGCGCGATTCGCGAAGCCGAAAAGGATGCATTTTTCGAGCACGTTGACGAAACCACCGGGAATCGCGAGCGCGAATATCCAACCGATCAGCAGTACGGTCGCATAGTGGGCGAGATTCACCTCGACCATGTACCAGTTGACTTCCAGAAACAGAACTTTCAGCAGGCCACAGACGAATGGCAGAGCGCCATGCAATATCTGCGCGGCGATTCACTACTCCCCAGTAAGTGGACCGACGACAACCCGAACGAATCGCCCGTATCGAAGCTTTTTCAGGGCTACCGCAAGGTACGCAACTTCGGCCTGCCCGACATGTACATGGGCCGCTATGACACCGTAAAGAAGAAGGCAGTACGAATTCCACGAGAGACCGAGGCTGATTACTATCAGAAATTTATAAACAAAGAAGACGGATACTTTGACGACTCCAAGTGGTGGGAACTTGTAGAGTCCGCAACGGAAGCACCGATCGAAGCTCTACCCGAGTGCCCTGACTGCAGTTTTCAAAATGTCAACGATGCAGAATCGTGCACCGGCTGCGGCAAGATTTTGATAGGCAAGCCTTGCTACAGTGCGGACTGCAAAGAGAAAGTGCCCAAGTCCGCCGATACCTGCCCGAAGTGTGGCGCAGATCAGACTCCAGAACTTCTTTTTCCTTGGCGCTGCAACTTCTGCGAAAAGGAAAACAAGGCAGACTCCGACCATTGCAATACTTGCGGAAGCCTTTCTGGAGCTCCCCATCCTGCAAGCCCTGAGGTCCTCAGGCTCGAATCAGAACTACGCGACGAGCTCGGCGCCCGCGGGCTGAGCATCATCCTCTCGAACGGCGTGAAGACCAACCCAGTGGACATCTTCGTCCATGCAGTCCACCGGCCAATCGCGGTAGCACACCAGCGTCCGTCCGTGCCCTTGGTGACAGACAAGAAGTCAGGCTCTATCACGATTTTCGCAGACCTGAACCACGACGTCTTCGTGAGCAATGGGATCCGCCCGGAATACCTAATCGCTTCTGAAGCAGCCCAATACATCTACGACCTGCACTCGAAACTCCACGGGAAACCCGGACACACCGTCGCAGTACTGACAAGCGACTTGCTGATACAAGGCTGGGGCGAATCGGTCGTCGACAACCCTGACACGGTTCGCGACGACATCAAGGGCTTGTTCGCCGACATCACCGAGCGCGTCTTGGACATACCGCATGCCGCGGACTTCTACAGTGAACTCGACGAAGCACAGCAGCGCTCGATGGCAAACGAAATGATCCGCGCAAACGTTGACCTGGAGGAAATTGGCAGACTCAAATCCGGCGCCTACCTCAAGTATTGCAACCGAGACGCTCTCGCCGCCTTCTTCGGCCGTTATCCGATTGCTTGGTTCGGAGGAAAAGTCTGGACCGACCACTGGCCAGAAGACGGCCCTCTGGGTTCAGTCGTGTCCGCAAAGCTCCAGGAAGAGCTGAAGATCAAGTACTTGCGGTGCATGGAGGACTGTGCTTCATACCTTCGCTATGAGCAGCCGGAGCAGCTACTGGTAGTCCGAGCGCGCGCCGCTGCGGAGTTTCTGACCAACAAGCTCTCCTCATGACGCAGCGCATCGTCAACGACCTGCATCTGGCCGGTTCAAGTTGGCGGGCGTTCGAGCGCACGGTCGAACGCATGCTGATCGCCAAAGGGTACGAAGGCGTGCAGCGAGTCGGCGCGTCAGGAGATGGCGGCGCCGACGTGATCGGAACGTACAACGGCCGCAGATGGCTGTTCCAGGTCAAGCGCTGGCGAACGGCGGTCGGTACCTCCGTGGTCGACGAGACGATCGAAGCATGTCGCCGGTACCAGGCAGACATTCCAGCCATTGTCAGTTTGAACGGCTTCGAGAATGGTGTGCGAAGCCTGCAGAGCACTCTCGCCACGAGCGGTATCCCGCTGCAGCTTTGGGACCGGCGAGCGCTGCTCAAGCAAGCTGATCGCATCCCGGACGCACCGTTGTCACAGCGCCTCCCGGAGCAGTTCCAGCTGCGGTCGTACCAAGAGCAAGCTGTGGACAGAACGATGAAGGAGCTGCTCAGCGGCTCACGCAGCGCGCTGGTGGTGCTTGCCACTGGTCTGGGTAAGACGCTCGTGGCTGCCGAGTTCTACAGGCGGTTCAGCTCTTTGCGGCCGGGCGCCAAGGCCCTCGTCTTGGCGCACCGCAACGAACTCGTCTACCAGCTCGAGCGATCGTTCTGGCCAATGCTCCCGGCATCTGCGGCAACGGGGGTCTGGAACGGCTATGAACGGCCGGCACCACAGACTCTCGCCGATCTCGACGTCGTCTTCGCTTGTGTGGACAGTGTCGCGTCGCATGTGGCGCAAGGACGGACCTTGCAAGACTACAAATTGGTCATCGTGGACGAATGCCACCACCTCGGTACCGGCGCGTACGACTCGGTCCTGGACGATCTTTCTGCCGGAGACGGTGGAGCGTTCCTGGTTGGTATGACGGCCACGCCGTGGCGGCCTGACGGCAAGACGCTCCATAGTTGGTTCGATCACCCCGTCGTCGACCTCGACCTCGTCCGAGGACTCAAAGAGGGTTACCTCGCCAACGTCGACTACAGGATGTTCACTGACAACATCGACTGGCACAAGCTCGCCCACGGGCTGCCGGACGCGGATGTCACGCTAACACCGCGCGGAATCAATCGGACGATCTTCATCGAAGAGTGGGACGACGCCGTCGTAGAGCGGCTCGCCGAGGCCTGGAAAGAGGTTGCCCAGCCACGAGCGATCGTCTTCTGCGGCACCATCGATCATGCCGAGCGCATGGCAGCTCGCATCAATGCGCTCGGATTCACCCGGTCTAATGTGATCGCATCAAAGACCAGCGACGGCCGATCCATCGACACGCCTACGCGCAGCCGTGTGCTGTGGGACTTCACCGACGGCCGCATCGGAGCGCTTTGTGCTGTCGACATATTGAACGAGGGCATCGACGCGCCGGATGTCAACATCGTGGTGTTCCAACGCGTCACTCACAGCAGACGGATTTTCGTTCAGCAACTGGGCAGGGGACTCCGCCTCGCCCCCGGCAAGGATCGTGTCCTCGTACTGGACTTCGTGTCGGACATACGGCGCTTCGCCGCCGGCCTTGACTTGCAGAACAACCTGAACGGCAATCGCCCTGGTTACGACCCTCGTGTGAGGCTCGGTAACAAGGTGACGTTCATGCGAGCTGGGGACGTCGACGAGCAAGGGACACGCTTTCTCCGTCAGTGGCTTGGAGACCTCCAAGCCGTGCAGGACGCGGGCGAGGACGTCCACGTCCTCCGGTATCCACCAAGTCTGCAGTAACCAGCTGAAGCAGAAGGGGAAATAGCTTGACCGCATCTCGGTATCCGCAGGGTGACTGGAGCCGGTTGAGGCCCGATACAGCGGCCGCAACCGAAGATCTGCTGGTCCAGCTTCGGAGCGGAACCTCCAGTCAGGACCTGCTCGACACCTATTTGTACGCTAAGCGGCTCCTCGCTGAGTCCATGCAGGCTTACGTACGGCTGGGCCTTCCGGAGCGGTGCGAAGAGTTTCATGAGCTGCGCGCCCAACTCGGCACTGAAATGGAGCGACGGTACGGTGGCACCGTTCCTGCGGCCTATCTCGCCGTTCCCTATGGGAGCCGTGTGCACGAGGAGTTGTTCAGCCTGCTTTTGCAACGCAAAGGCCAGAACGTGGAGGCAGCCCTGCTCAGGGTCGTGACCGCCGACTCCGTCCACACCGAGCGCCGCCTGCGAGAGTTGCGCGAACTGGGCATGGATATTGTGAGCCTCGAGTCAAACGACATCGACTACTACGTGCTCGGATCACTCGATCTGACCTACGAGCTGATCCCTGCGATCATCCGGAACACCGCGAAGAGGAAGAAGTACGTCGCGATGTCGAAAAAAGACCTCATCGCCATCGTCGGGGACGACGACTGATGCTGAGCCGGATGTCCACCTTAGCCGGGCACTTTGCCTATGTGGACATCCAGCCTTCCTCCTAGCTGATCTTTGTGCGGTGGCGCACGAACATCTCGTGCCGCAAATGACCCTCTTGGCCTGTGAAGGCCTTGAACGGCCCCAGTTTGTACGCCATCGCCGAAGCACCGTCCTTCGTCTCGACCTCGAAGTCACGCCCCAGATCAGAGATCGTGCGCTCCAGCTCATATGCCTCGATGGGTCGACCGACAGCCCTTTCCAGCTGCCGGTGAGTCATGAAATCGCCCGACTCCTTCAGCGCCCGGTACAACGGGTTGTGGTCGCTGTCGACCGCCCGATCCCTGCCCTCACCCTCCATGTTCAAGGCAGCACGGATGCGCTTGCCGATCGCTTCAGCCACGGGTGGCGGGAAAGCGTTACCGATCTGGCGGTATCGCGAGGTCTTACGACCCTCGAAGATCCACTCGCCGTCGCGCCACCCTTGGATCCTGGCAACCATCTCGCAGGTCAGCTTCGGTCCTACCTTGAACTTGTCGCCAGGCTGGGGCGGCGCGTCAGCGACTCCCATTGCGTCGACACCGAGCTCTGCCCACGCCCGCTTCGCGCGAGTCGGGCCGAGGTCAGCTCCGCCATGTTTCTTGGAGCCACCCACGATGGTTGGTGCGATGTCGTTCGCCTGAGCCGCCCACTCTTCGGCACCTTCCCAGCCGTCCGCGGCCATGAGGTCCTTCAACGTCTCCCCCACCGTGGGTGCCGCACCGGTCGGCTCAGGCCAGGTGAAATAGGGGGCGAACTTGTTCTGCAGAGCGACAAGTACGAAACGCGGCCGGAGTTGAGGAACCCCAAAGTCCGATGCGTGCAGGAGACGCCACTCAGCGACGTAACCCATGTCGTTCAGCCGATCGAGGACGTGCTGCCGGTAGCCGGCGAACCTGGGCATACTGAGGCCACGGACGTTCTCGAGCATCAAGGCGCGCGGCTTCATGACATCGCACAGCTCAACCGCCCAGGCGAACAGGTCCCGCATGTCGTCGGCACCGAGCTGCTTGCCCGCGATGCTGAATGGGGGACAAGGCACACCACCAGCCAGCAACGACACCCCCAGGTGTTCCATCGGGTTCAGCACGGAAGGATCAGCGACGTCGCCAGTGATCACCACGTCCGACTTGAGGTTCTTGCGCAGCGTCGCTGCCGCGTTCACGTCCAGCTCAACGGCAAGCCGATGACTGAAGCCAGCTTTCTCAAGCCCCAGCGCCTGACCACCGGCACCGGCGCAGATCTCCACTACCTCGAGACTCTGCACAAGCGCCCCTTTCGCGTCCAAATGTGATCAGGTGTACCTCGCGATGCAGTATCGTCCACCGGCGCCCCGTACCTGTAGCCAACCGGCACAAGAGGCTTTCGCGCATGTCTGATAAGAGCAGCAGAGCTGCCGCCCGCGCTCGAGCACACGCGAGCGGTACCTACCCAGCGCCGCTGAACGCTGGGCGCTCGCGGAACATGCAGGCGAACCGGCGCAGTGGTACGAAACCCGAGGCTGCACTGCGAAGCGCGCTCTTCAAGCTCGGGTACAGGTATCGCAAGGATTTCCTGCTGCGCCTTGGCGACGGCGTCAAGGTCAAACCCGACATCGTCTTCACCGCCCGGAAGGTCGCTGTCTTCATCGACGGCTGCTTCTGGCATGTGTGCCCAGACCACGGACGACAGCCTACGACGAACGAGTGGTACTGGTCGCCGAAGCTCAGGCGGAACGTCGAGCGCGATCGAACGGTCAACCAGTCCCTCACCAACGCCGGGTGGAGGGTGTTGCGGGTTTGGGAGCACGAAGAGCTGCAAGACGCGGTAGCAGCCGTCGTGGACACCCTTCATCATCTCGAACATGGGTTCGACACTAGTGCGGAGGACTGACAATTCCCGGAGTCTGGACGCGCCACGCCCTACTCGGCTGATTTCCGGGGCACAACCGGCGCCTCGACGATGGGGTCGCCAGGCACGGCTACGGCCCAGCGCCGCCCCTGGATCTCAGCGGTTTGCCGCTGGTCTCCCTCGTCAGCCGGTACCACTCGTGCTGCGACGACCTGCCCCTTGCGCGGCACCGGCAACCCGAGATCGTTCGCCACCTTCGGATCGTTGTCCTGATGCCCAAGAATGATGATTCCTTCAGGCCGAAGGATCGAACGCGCGCCGCCTGACCCGCGTACGCGCTTCATGAAGTCGTCCTGCTGCGCCACAGTCGCTATGACCGCTCTCCCGATGAGACGCCCGTGCACTCGGCGGAACAGTTCGTTCACGCGCGCCTGACCGTGCTGATTACCGCGGCTGGATTTCGCTGAGAAGATCTGATCGCGCACGTCACCGGGGATGTGCAGGAGCAGGTTCTCCTGCAGCTTTCCGTGATCTGGCCACAGTTTGACAACTTGGGCACGGCCTTCGGGTGTGAGTCGCCGCTTGAGGTCACGGTTGGCAGTGCCGAGGAACTGGGGTATGACCTTCACCAGTCCTGCGGTCCATGCGCACTGCTGATCACTTGCCCAGATGACCAGACAGATGTGCCCGATCGACTCCGGAGGCAGCATCCAAGCGCCCTGGCTCATCGAAAACTTGCAGTCGACCTGCACTCCTGCAATCTCGTAATCGGTCTCAAAGCCGTCACCGAACTGGAACTCACGGTGCAGGTTGATCTCCACCAGGGTTCCCATGTGCGTCTTCTCGGTCTTGTGCAGCTGATCGAAGTTCCACCTCCCGGTTCGCTGACCGTCGTACAACTGGTCGAGCGTGTCTCTCAACACACCAGCAGTCCGGTCACCGTCTGGGTCAAGGCTGTACAACGTTGCCCGAACCCGCTCGAGATCGTCATCGGGTTCCGCGAACTGCAGCGGCAACTCAGTCATGTGACCCCTTCAAATCTGATGATCTTGGCATGGGCTGCCCCCAATGACACGCTCCATTCTGTGCTCGAAGCACTCAAGGCATGGGTGTGAAGTTGTCCGCGCAGGCCATGAGCGAGAAACTCCGGCCCATGGTGATGCCGGTACCCACAACGCGCCGTCGCAGGTCGTGGTTGCGGATGTTCCTCGTCGGATCGGCTCTGTGGGTCGCGACGGTGGTGATCACCTACATCACCGGCAACGCCAACCTGATCCCGACCATCGTGCTGCTGGGCAGCTTCCTGGTGCCGGGGACGTTCGTGACCTGGGCGTTCGAGCGCGGTCACTCCGGTGAGGTCACCGGGGAGCTGGTGTTCAGGACGTTCGCGGTCGGTGGTGTGCTGGGCGTGCTGGGTGCGTCGTTGCTGGAGACGTACCTGCTGCATCCGTCACCGCTGCTGTTCGTCGGTGTCGGGTTGATCGAGGAGATGGTCAAGCTAGCGGCGCTGGCGTTGCTGACGCGGCACCTGGCTCACAAGTCGTGTCGTGACGGGCTGGTGCTCGGGGCGAGCGTCGGGTTCGGGTTCGCGGCCTTCGAGTCGGCCGGGTACGCGCTCACGGCCACGATCACCGAGAACGGGTTGTCGCTGATCGACCTGGTGACGACGGAGTTGTTGCGCGGGTTCCTCGCTCCGTTCGGGCACGGGTTGTGGACGGCGATCCTCGGTGGCGTGTTGTTCTCGCGCAGTGCTCGCGAGCACTTCATGTTGACCGGGCGGCTGTTCTGGGCCTACCTCGGTGTGTCGTTGCTGCACGCCTTGTGGGATTCGATGAACAGCATCGCCGTGCTGATCACCATGGTGCTGACCGACCAGCCGTGGCAGGAGCAGGCCCTCGAGGCCGGGTACATGCCACAGCCGACGGCGGTGCAGGTGCGGCTGTTCACGGCCTTCACGTGGCTCGGGCTCGCGTTGATCTCGGTGGTCGGGCTGATCTGGCTCTGGAGGCTGGTGCGTGCTTCGCGGCGGGAGTTCGCGCCGGTGCGCGGGTATCCGTTGCGCACCGACGCGTCGTGGTGGCCCGGTCCCCGCTAGCAGTGGTGGACGCCGGACGTCGCGGACGACACCACGAGGTCCACGCCGGGCAGGGTGATGTGCGCGCCGTTGACCTTGAGGCCGCCGGGCGCCGGTACCTGTTCGTTGATCACGATCTTGCCGCCGGGCAGCGGGATCGTGGTGTTGGGCGCCGTCGTGACGGTGACCGGGATGCCTGCGACGGTGAGCGCGCCGATCGTGACGGTGCCGGTCGCGCCGCCGCACGTGCTGCGTGACGTCGCCACGACGTCTCGCAGGGCGACGACGCCGATGCCGAGTTCCGCGACCGACGCGCGTGTGGTCGAGGTGCCCGGTGCCAGGGTCGTGATCACCGACGCGCAGAGCGCCCAGGCGTTCAGCGGTGCCGAGACGGTCGCGGTGCACGGTGGTGCGGTGGTCGTGGCGCGGGCGACGCGGACTTCGCCCGTGTCGGGGGTCGGTGCCACCGTCAGGCCGAGGACTCGTCCGGAGACGCCGAAGCCGCGGCCGGTCATGTGTCGCAGGCCGACCGCGGCGGACGTCTGGCTCGGTTCGTAGAACTGGTCGCCGGCGAAGGTCGCCGTCACGGGCAGGGTTCCGGCCGCGTTCAGGGGTTGGTCGACGGACGTGATGGTGCACTCCGCCGTGCCTTGGGTGTTCGTGGTGTCCACACAGGACTGTGTGCCGCCGAGGCCGAGCTGGACGCTGCGTCCGGCGACGGGTGTGCCGTCGTCCTCGATCAGCTTGGCGGCGAGCCGGGCGGGTTCGGCGTTGGCGACCGTGGCGTCGCCGGTGTAGATGAGGCCGGTTTCTTCTTTGGTGACAACGAAATCGATGCCGGTATCCGACGGCAGCAGGCCCTTGGTGCCCGCGAAGGCCGCGGTCAACGGGTACGTGCCGGCGGGTTCACCTGGCGTGAGAGCGCAGGACGCCACCCCGTCGGCGTTGGTGGTGCCGGTGCAAGTCTCGGTGTCGTTGAGCTTGAACGCGACAGGCTGGGAGGCAACAGGTGCGCCGAAGACCGTCAGGCGGGCGGACACCGTTGCGGGGTCGTGGAAGTCTCCGGTCACGGCGCCCGTGTAGGTGAGCGTGGTCGGTTTGCGCGTCACCTCGAACCGGACCTCGGTGCGTGACGGCTGGTGCGTCACGTCGCCGCCGTAGCCGATCGCCAGCGGATAGGTGCCCGCGACCTCGTCCGGCGTGATCGAGCAGGACGCGACGCCGTTGGAGTTCGTCGTGCCGACACACGTTTCGGTGGCGTTGAGGCGGAACACGAGCGGGGCGTTCGGCACTGGCCCGCTCGACGAGGTGAGGCGTGCGGACAGCATCACCGGTTCGCCGGTGAAACCGGAAGCGGGACCTGTGTAGGTGATCGTCGTGGACTCGACGAGGTAGCTGATGGTCACCGACGGCTCGTCGGTGGTCTCCTCGAGCACGAAGCCCGACACCCCGGCACCGGCGTGGCCCGAACCGTTGCCGCCGTCACCGCCGTCGACCGCGACGATCAACGGGGTCGGTGCCTGGAAGCCGGACGCGCCGCCTCCGCCACCGAACCAGCCACCGCCGCCTCCTCCCCCGCCGCCACCGCCGGCGGTCGCGGGGTTGCCGGGCGCGCCGACGCCGCCGAGCCCGAAAACGCCGGGAAATCCAGGGAATCCACCGGGTCCCGGGACGCCCGGCGAGCCGCCGTTGTTCTCGCCCGCGTTGCCACCGTTGCTGCCCGAGATGCAGCCGATCGCGAAACAGCGGCCTCCCCCGCCACCGCCACCAGGTGCGACGACCACCCTTTCGCAGCCCGCGCAGAGCCGCACGTGGCTCGCGCCGCCACCGGCACCGCCCGCGAACGGGGTGCCGAGCCCACCGGACGCGCCGCCGCCGAAGCCGGGTTCTCCGCCGTTCGCGCCGCTGCCGTCGCCGCCGTTCTGACCGACCGCGACCACGAGTTGCGTGACGCCGGGAGGAACGGCGAGGTCCGCCGTGGCGCGGAAGCCCGGTCTGCCGCTCGGGGCCGAGTTGTCGCCGCCGTCGGCGCCCTTGCCGCCACGGCCGCCGATGGTGACCACGCGGAGCTTCGTGACGCCCGCGGGGATCGGGTAGGTCTGTTCGCCGCCGGTCGGGTGGAACGTCTTCGACACGAAGTGGTCGGCGAGCGCCGGTGGTGCGAACACGACGGCGGTGCTCATCAAACCGATGGTGAGTGCCATCGCGAGCCTGGCTCGGGACACGGTGGTGCCTTCCGTGCGGTGGGCCCCGACCCGGCGAAAGGATCTCGCAGCGCGGTTCGGCACGGCACGACATTCACCCGAACGCCACGCGAAGTGAGCCGATCGGACGCCAAGCCCGCCACCACCGCGGTGTGGCAGTGTCGGGGCCATGATTCCGGACGTCGTGCGGTTCCGGCAGGCCGATCTCCTCTCCGCCCTGCACCGGCGGTTCGGGCCGGTCGTGCGGATGGGCCCGTACACCTACCTGCTCGGGCCGGAGGCGAACAGGTTCGTGTTCGCCCACTCCGAGCTCTTCGAGGTGGAGCGGGCGTTCCAGGTGCTGGTGCCGGTCGACGGGCCCACGTCGTTGATCGTCAGCGACGGCGAGGACCACAAGCGACGGCGGAGGCTCGTGCAGCCCGCGCTGGTGCACCGGCAGATCGCGAGCTACGTGCCGGTCATGCAGGCCAACGCGGAGGCGGCGCTCGACGCGTGGCGGCCGGGCGAGGTCGTGGACGCCTACCAGGAGTTCCGCCGGGCGATCCGGCGCAGCACGATCCACGCGTTGTTCGGCGAGGAGCTGGCGCGGGAAGCGGACTTCTTCGGGGCACACCTGCAGGTGCTGATCAACCTGATCGACCGCAACCCCGCGGTGGTCACGTTGCTCAGACGGACGAAAGCCCCGGCGTGGCGCAACGCGATGAGGGCGCGCAGAGCCGTCGACGCACGGGTGTACAAGGCGATCGAGGAGACACGTCAAGGCAAGACGACCGGTGACGTGCTCACCTCTCTCGTGCACAGCGACGGCCTGAGCGACCTCGAAGTGCGCGACCAGGTCGTGACGCTCATCGCCGCCGGATACGAGACCACCAGCGGTGCGATGGCGTGGGCCATCTTCAATCTGTTGCGGCACAACGGCGTGTGGGAGCGCGCCTGCGAGGACGACGACTACTTGGCGAACGTGGTGAACGAGACGTTGAGGCTCTACCCGCCGGCGGTGGTTTCGGCACGCGTGGCGGCGCAGCCGTTCGAGTTCGCCGGGAAACGGATCAAGGAAGGCACGTTCCTGCTGTACAGCCCGTACGTCACGCATCGGCTGGCCGAGGTGTGGCCGGATCCGCTGCGGTTCGACCCGGACCGCTGGGAACGCAAGCCCGCGCCACACGAGTTCCTGCCGTTCGGCGGCGGTCCGCACCGGTGCATCGGTGCCGGGCTCGCGACGACAGAGCTCACCGTGATGCTGAAAGCGTTGCTGCAACGGCCGAAGCCGGAACTGCTGAACCAGCGCATCACCCCCACCGGCGTCGCCGCGATGCGCCCCAAGCACGGGCTCAGAATCCGAGCAGCAGGGTGACCGTCGAGGCGAGGCAGGCGACGCCGCGCACGTGGTTCCAGAGCGTCCACGTGCGCAGGTAGGCGGGCCAGTACGCGTCGTCGGTCCTCTCGAGACGGTTGTTCATCGGCACGTTGACGACCATCGTCAGAAGGAACGACCCCACGATGTAGAGCAGGCCGCCCACGACCCTGCCCTGGAAGACCTCGATGCCGCACAGAACGACGTTGCCGAGGAAGACCAGCAGGAATAGCGGGTTCTGGATGCGGACGTTGATCCGGCGCATGGCCGCACGGGCGTCCTCGGCCGGCAGGTCGGCGAGACCGGGCATGACGGCGGTGGAGAAGGCGAAGAACAGGCCGGCCATCAGACCGGACGCGGCGGCTGCGATCAGCGTGATTGTCCCCATGGCGTTCACTCTGTCGCCTCACCGCCGGACTCTCAATGACAGTTCATCGCGCAGACTTGCTCGTTCGTCCAGACTGGGTGCATGACGGACGCACTGGGTGAGGCCCTGCACCTGATGAGGATGTCCGGCACCTTCTACTGCCGGACGGAGCTCACCGAGCCGTGGGGCCTCACGATGCCCGACATGGCCGACTGCCTGTGGTTCCACGTGCTCACCAGCGGCCGCTGCGAGATCGAGGTCGACGGCAAGGTCACCGAGCTCGAACCCGGCGACGTGCTGCTCGTGCCGGGCGGCGAAGGCCACCGGTTGTTCAGCGCTCCCAACGCCGAGACGCCGCTCGTCACGACGTTGCCGCACACGTTCGAAACCAACAACTACGCGATCCTCCGACACGGCGACGGTGGCGCCGTCACGCACCTCGTGTGTGGTGCGGTGCGCTTCGACCATCCCGCGGCGAAGCACCTCATCAACGTGTTGCCGCACGTCCTGTACGTCCGTCGCGCCGACGACATGCGCGCCACGATCGATCTCATGGCCGTCGAGGCGAGAAACCTGCGCCCCGGCGGCGAAGCGGTGATCACGAGGCTCGCGGACGTCCTGGTGATCCAGACGATCCGCTCCTGGCTCGCCAACGATCCGGCCGCGCGCACCGGTTGGCTGGGCGCGTTGCAGGACCAGCAGATCGGGCACGCGCTGGCGTTGATCCACCGCGATCCCGCCCAGCCGTGGACCGTCGAACGGCTGGCGCACCAGACGTCGATGTCCCGGTCGGCGTTCGCGGCACGGTTCACCGATCTCGTCGGCGAACCGGCCATGCGCTACGTCACGCGGTGGCGCATGCACGTGGCGATGAACCGTCTACGGGACCGTGACACCACCGTCAGCGAGATCGCCCGTGGCCTCGGCTATGAGTCGGAGGCGGCGTTCAGCCGTGCGTTCAAACGGATCGTCGGGATGTCTCCGGGTCAGGCGCGCGCGGGCTGAAGCAGGTCCCAGCGGTTGCCGTAGAGGTCCTCGAACACGGCGACCTTGCCGTAGACCTCCTCACGCGGAGTCTCCAGGAAACGCACGCCGAACGCGGTCATGCGCGCGTGGTCGCGGTCGAAGTCGTCGGTGTTGAGGAAGAACCCGACGCGGCCGCCGGTCTGGTCACCGACCCGCGCGGCCTGCTGGTCCGTGTCCGCCTGAGCCAGCAACAGCGACGCTCCTCCGCCGGCCGACACCACGACCCAGCGCTTGTCGCCCTGCGGCGTGTCCTCGACCAGCGTGAATCCCAGTCCGTCCACGTAGAAGCGGATCGCCTCGTCGTAGTCGCGGACAACCAAGGTCACCAAACCCATAGATCGCACGCCACTGAGTGTGTCAGGGTGCGTCCATGGCGGTTACATCGGAGACGCATCGACTGCCCGTCCGGACGCTGGTCGCATCAAGCGCCGGAAACGCCGTGGAGTGGTACGACTGGGGCATCTACACGGCGTTCAGCATCTACTTCGCCACCCAGATCTTCCCGGCGGGCAACGAAACCGCCGCGCTGCTCAGCACGTTCGCCACGTTCGCGCTCGCGTTCTTCTTCCGGCCGCTCGGCGGCTACCTGCTCGGCCGGTTCGCGGACCTCAAAGGACGCCGCACCGCGATGCTGCTGACGATCGTGCTGATGTCGGGTGGTTCGGTCGCGATCGGACTGCTGCCGACGTTCGAGCAGGTCGGCTGGCTTTCACCGGTGCTGCTCGTGCTCGCCCGCATCGCGCAGGGCATGGCACTCGGCGGTGAGGTCTCCAACGCGTCGGCGTACCTCGCGGAGATCGCGCCGGCGGACCACCGTGGGCGGTACTCGTCGTTCTTCTACATCTCGACGGGTGCGGCGGTGCTGATCGCGTCGCTGCTCGGGTTCTTCCTGTCCCGCAACCTCGACAAGGCCGCGATGGCCTCCTACGGGTGGCGCGTGCCGTTCCTGATCGGCGGCGTGCTCGGGCTGATCGGGTTGTGGCTGCGGCGCGAGCTCAAGGAGACCGAGCAGTTCGAGGACAACAAGGCCAAGGCGCAGAGCCTGCGCAACCCGCTGATGACGACGCTCAAGGAGCACCCGAAGGCCGTCGGGCAGCTCATCGGCATCACGTTGCTCTCGACGCTGAGCTTCTACACGTTCTTCTCGGCGCTGACGCCGTTCGCGGTGAAGACCAAGGGCGCCAACGACATCGACGTGTTCCTGGCGTTGTCGATCGGCACCGTCGTGTTCATCGCGCTGCAGTACCCGATGGGGTGGATGGCAGACCGCTACGGCCGCAAACCGCAGATGCTCGTGTGGTCGGCGGCGATGGCGTTGCTGGTCGTGCCGCTGTCCACGTTGGTCAAACCCGGTCTGGCGAACCTGGTGATCGTGTTCTGCGTCGGTCTCGGGCTCTACACCGCACTCACGTCGATCGCGCCGGCGATCATGAGCGAGCTGTTCCCGACCGAACTGCGCGGGCTCGGCATCGGTGCCTGGTACAACCTGACGGTCGCGCTGTTCGGCGGCACCGCTCCGCTGGTCATCCAGGCCGTCGGCGGGACGGTGTTCTTCTGGTACGTCGCGGTGGCCGCGGTGATCACGTTCCTGGTGGTGCTGACGCTTCCGGAGACGAAGGGCGCCGAACTCACCTAGTCAGCGGCACCAGGTCATCCGCGTGCACGACCTCGCGGCGCTGCTCCTCCGGCAGGTCGTGGGTCTTGCGGCCGATCAACGACGGCAGCTCCGCCGAGTCGTAGCCGACCACGCCGCGGGCCACGACCTCGCCCGCGTGGCTGAGCAGCTCCACGACGTCGCCTGCTTCGAAGTCGCCGTCCACTCCCGTGATTCCAGCCGCCAGCAACGAGCGGCGCCTGCCCACCACTGCGGCGACGGCGCCGTCGTCGAGGTGCAGGCGGCCGTTCGCGTCGGTGGCGTAGCCGAGCCAGAAGCGGCGGGCGGTCAGGCGCGAACCCGTTGCGGCGAAGGCGGTGCCGACGTCCGCGGAGGTCAGCGCGCGGTGTGCCTCGGTGGCGCTGGTCAGCAGGACCGGGATGCCCGCGGAGGAGGCCAGGCGGGCGGCGGCGAGTTTGGAGGCCATGCCGCCGGTGCCCAACCCCGACGCACCAACGCTTCCGGCCTGCACACCGTCCACATCGGACGCCGACGCCACCTCGGAGATGCGGACGGCGCCGGGCTTGCGCGGGTCGCCCGAGTAGAGGGCGTCCACGTCGGACAGCAGGAACAACGCGTCGGCGCCCACCAGATGAGCCACCAGGGCGGCCAGGCGGTCGTTGTCGCCGAAGCGGATCTCTTCGGTGGCAACGGTGTCGTTCTCGTTCACGACCGGAACGGCACCCAGGGCCAGCAGGCGCGAGAACGTGCGCTGGGCGTTGCGGTAGTGGGCGCGGCGCACGACGTCGTCGGCGGTCAGCAGGACCTGGCCGACGATCAGGTTGTAGCGGCCGAACGAGTTCGCGTAAGCGTGCGCCAGCGTCAGCTGACCGACGCTCGCCGCGGCCTGCTGGGTGGCGAGGTCGCGCGGGCGGCGGGAGATCTTCAACGGCGCCAGGCCCGCGGCGATCGCACCGGAGGACACCAGGACGACCTGGCTCCCCGCGGCGCACCGGGCCGCGACGGCGTCGACCAGCGCGTCGAGGCGCGCCGGGTCGAGGCCGCCCTCGGCCGTTGTCAGAGAGGAAGAACCGACCTTCACCACGATGCGGTTCGCCGAAGCGACCGCGGTGCGAGCTTGTGAGACCGCGGGGGCCGTCACGGTTTACTCCTCGTCGAAGTCGTCGCCGTAGTCGCCGGGCGCGCGGCGGGCCTTCTTCAGGGCCTTGCGCTCGTGGGCGCCGATGCGGTCGTTGCGCTCGAGGCGGGCGTCCGTGCCACGTCCGGTCATCGTCATCGCGATACCGGCCGGCGTGGTCGGCTCCCAGTCGAACACCAGGTCGCCGATGGTGACCTGGCAGCCGGGAACGGCGCCCATCTTCACGAGCTTGTCCTCGACACCCAGCCTGCTCAGGCGGTCCGCGAGGTAACCGACGGCTTCGTCGTTGGAGAAGTCGGTCTGGCGGATCCAGCGCTCGGGGCGGTCGCCCCTGACGATGAAGCCACCCTCGACCGAGGGGTCCTCGGTCACGGTGAACCCTTCGTCGTCCACGGCGGTCGGCCGCAGCACGATGCGGGTCGATTCCTTCTTCGGCTGGGCGGCGCGGTACTCGCGCACCACCTCGGCGAGCTTGAAGGAGAGCTCGCGCAGTCCCTCGCGGGACACCGTCGACACCTCGAACACCGGCAGGCCGCGGGCCTCGATCTCCGGGCGGACGATGTCGGCCAGGTCCTTGGCGTCCGGGATGTCGATCTTGTTCAGGATCACCACGCGCGGCCGGTCGGCCAGGTTGCCGCCGAGCGACGGGGTGTACTGCGCCAGCTCGTTCTCCAGCGCGTCGATGTCCGCGATCGGGTCGCGGCCGGGCTCGTAGGTCGCGCAGTCGACGACGTGAGCGAGCACGGCGGTGCGCTCGATGTGGCGCAGGAAGTCGAGGCCGAGGCCCTTGCCCTGCGACGCGCCGGGGATCAGACCGGGGACGTCGGCCATCGTGAAGATGGTCTCGCCCGCGGTGATCACGCCGAGGTTCGGCACCAGCGTGGTGAACGGGTAGTCGGCGATCTTCGGCTTCGCGGCGGAGAGCACCGAGATCAGCGACGACTTGCCGGCGGACGGGAACCCGAGCAGGCCGACGTCCGCGACGGACTTGAGCTCAAGCACCAGGTCCCGCGTCTCGCCCGGCTCACCGAGCAACGCGAAACCGGGGGCCTTGCGGGCCTTGGACGCCAGAGCGGCGTTGCCCAGGCCACCGCGGCCACCGGCGGCGGCGATGAGCTGGGTGCCCTCGCCGACGAGGTCCGCGACGATCTCGCCGTCCTCGGTCAGCACCACGGTGCCGTCCGGGACGCGCAGGACCAGGTCCTCACCGTTCGCGCCGTCGCGGTTCGCACCGGCACCGGCCTTGCCGCTGGTGGCGGAGGCGTGCGGGCGGAAGTGGAAGTCCAGCAGGGTGTGCACCTGCGAGTCGACGACGAGCACGACGTTGCCGCCGCTGCCGCCGTTGCCGCCGTCCGGGCCGCCGAGCGGCTTGAACTTCTCGCGATGCACGGAAGCGCAGCCGTTGCCCCCGTTGCCGGCGGCAGCGTGGATCACCACCCGGTCAACAAAACGAGCCACGGAACTACTTCCTCTCAAAAGGTCTTGAACAAGCGACGAGGGGCGGTGCCGGAAGACCGGTCCCGCCCCTCGATGAGGTAGTGCTATCGCGCGGAGACGGTCCTCAGACCGCAACCGGGACGATGTTGACGGTCTTGCGACCGCGCTTCATACCGAACTCCACCGCACCCGGCAGCAGGGCGAACAACGTGTCGTCCTTGCCGATGCCGACGCCGACGCCGGGGTGGAACTTGGTGCCGCGCTGGCGGATCAGGATCTCGCCGGCCTTGACGACCTGACCGCCGAACCGCTTCACACCCAGGTACTGGGGGTTGGAGTCACGGCCGTTGCGGGAACTGGACGCACCCTTTTTGTGTGCCATGAGAAGTCAGGTCCTCACTTACCGGTGATGCCGGTGACCTCGACGCGGGTCAGCTTCTGACGGTGACCCTGTCGCTTGTGGTAGCCGGTCTTGTTCTTGAACTTGTGGATGCGAATCTTCGGGCCCTTGGTGTGCTCGACGACCTTGCCGGTCACCGAGAACTTCTCCAGGGCCGCCGCGTCAGCGGTGACGTCAGTGCCGTCGACCACGAGCAGCGTCTGGAGGGAGATTTCGGTGCCCGGCTCGCCCTCGAGCTTCTCGACCTCGACGATGTCGCCGACAGCGACCTTGTACTGCTTGCCGCCGGTCTTGACGATCGCGTACATCAGGACGGAAGTCTCCTGCTACTCGATGGTGACGGGCCATGCGCCATCCCGCCTGGGAAATTCACCAGAGGGGGCACACGACAGGACCCGTTGGATAACGGGCCGTCCACAAGGTTACGGGAGTGGGTACGGCCGGAGCAAACCGGGGTGCCCTGATCGCGTTCGTGCTGGCTGTGCAGTCCCTCACACAGCAGAACCGGGGCCGCCTGAAGGCAGCCCCGGTCTGGGGATCTGTCCGAACACGTGCAGGGCGTTCGCCTCGGTGAGCGCCCTGCACGCACGACCGCTCCTGCGTCAGTCCTCCTGGACCGGCGGTCCCGCGGGCCGCGACACGGCGCGGCGCCTGCGGGTGGTGGTGACCACCGGTGCGGGCATCTGGACCTCGGGCTGCTTCGGCACCTCGACGACCACCGGAGCGGGCGCCTCGTGCGCGACCGGGGCACCGGCGGCGCGCTTGGCCGCACGACGCCGCGGACGGGCCGCAGGAGGCTCCACGGGCACCACAGGGGCCTGGGCGACGGGTTCGGGCGCGGCGACCGGCTCGGGAGCCGCCACGGGCTCCTGCGCGGGCTCCTCGACCGGCTTGGGCAGCTGTGCGCCGATGCGACCGGTCACGACGGGTGCCTGCGCGGGCTCCTCGACCGGCTTCGGCTGCTGCGCACCGATGCGGCCCGTCACGGCGGGCTGCTGCGCGCCGATCCGGCCGGTCACCAGCGGGCGCTCGGGTTCCGGGGCCACCGGCTCGACGAGCTCCTCGGCCGACTCCTCGATGACCTCGGCGGCAGGCTGCTGCGCCGGGGTCTCGACGACCGGCTCGACCTCGACCGGGGCCGGGTCCTCCGCGACCTCGTGCGGCACGGTGCCGTTGACCGCCTGCTCCTCGACCACGACCGCGTCGACGACCGCCTGCGACTCCTTGTCGCGGCGACGACGGCGACGGCGGCGACCGCCGTGGCTGTCGTGCTCCTGGTCCGCGGCGACCGCGTCCTCGGAGACGTCCTCGGGCTCGCCCGGCTCGACGACCTCGGGGATCTCCGGCTCGACCGGCGCCTCGACGGCCGCCTCGACCACCTCGGCCGCCTGCTCCGAACCACCCTTGTTGCGGCGCGACTTGCGGCCACCGCCCTGCGGCTGCTGCTGGCCGCCGCCGTTGCCACCGCCGTGCGAGTGCACGGGCTCGGTGGACACGACGACGCCGCGGCCGCGGCAGTGCTCACACGTCTGGCTGAACGCCTCGAGCAGACCGGTGCCGACCCGCTTGCGGGTCATCTGCACCAGGCCCAGCGAGGTGACCTCGGCGACCTGGTGACGCGTGCGGTCACGGCCCAGGCACTCGGTCAGGCGGCGCAGCACCAGGTCGCGGTTCGACTCCAGGACCATGTCGATGAAGTCGATGACGATGATGCCGCCGATGTCGCGCAGCCGGAGCTGTCGGACGATCTCCTCGGCCGACTCCAGGTTGTTGCGAGTCACCGTCTCTTCGAGATTGCCACCCGATCCGGTGAACTTGCCGGTGTTGACGTCGATGACCGTCATCGCCTCGGTGCGGTCGATGATCAGGTAGCCGCCCGAGGGCAGCCAGACCTTGCGGTCGAGCGCCTTCAACAGCTGCTCGTCGATGCGGTACTCGACGAACGCGTCGTTGTTGCCGACGTGCTTCTTCAGGCGGTCCTGCAGGTCCGGCGCCACGTGGCGGACGTAGCCGTCGATGACGTCCCACGCCTCGTCGCCCTGGACGACGAGCTGGGCGAAGTCCTCGGTGAACAGGTCGCGGACGACCTTCACCAGCAGGTCCGGCTCTTCGTAGAGCAGCGTCGGCGCCTTGGTGGAGGTGCTCTCGGACTTCTCCTTGATGACCTTCCACTGCGCCTGCAGACGCGTGACGTCGCGCGCCAGCTCCTCCTCGGAGATGCCCTCCGAGGCGGTGCGGATGATCACGCCGGCGTCCTCGGGGACGACCCGCTTGAGGATGTCCTTGAGGCGCTTGCGCTCGTTGTCCGGCAGCTTGCGGCTGATGCCCGTCGCACCGCCGCCCGGCACGTAGACCAGGAAGCGGCCGGGCAGGCTGATCTGGGTCGTGAGGCGCGCGCCCTTGTGGCCGACCGGGTCCTTGGTGACCTGGACGAGCACGGAGTCGCCGCTCGACAACGCCTGCTCGATCTTGCGGGACTTGCCCTCGAGACCGGCGGCGTCCCAGTCGACCTCACCGGCGTACAGCACGGCGTTGCGGCCGCGGCCGATGTCGATGAACGCGGCCTCCATGCTCGGCAGCACGTTCTGCACGCGGCCGAGGTAGACGTTGCCCACGATCGAGCCGCTGCCCGACGACGTGACGAAGTGCTCGACGAGCACGCCGTCTTCCAGCACGCCGATCTGGGTGCGGTCGCCGCGCTCGCGGACGACCATCGTGCGGGCCACGGCCTCGCGGCGGGCCAGGAACTCGGCCTCGGTCAGCACCGGGGCACGGCGGCGACCGGCCTCGCGACCGTCGCGCCGGCGCTGGCGCTTGGCCTCCAGGCGCGTCGAGCCGCGGATGCTGCGCACCTCGCTCTGCGCGGCCTCGGAGTCGGCCTTGTCGTCACGCGCGTCGCGCGACTCGCGGACGTGCACCACCGTGTTCGGCGGGTCGTCCTCGGACGTCACGTCGTCGTCCGCGCCGGTCTTGCGGCGGCGGCGACGGCGGCGACGACGGGTCGAGCTCTCGTCGCCCTCCTCGTCGGTCTCGTCGGCGGCTTCGGTCTCCGAGGTGGCCTCGGCGTCCTCGGCCTCGTCGGTCTCCTCGCCACCCGCCTCGGCGTCCGTGCCCTTCCCGCGGCCACGGCCACGGCGGCCACGACGACGACGGCGACGGCTGTCGCCCTCGTCCTCGCCCTCGGTCTCCGCTTCCGCCTCCGCGGCGTCGAGCTCGTCCGCGGCGATCTCGCCGACGGACTTCTCGTCCTGCGCCGACTCCTCCTCGACGACGAAGGGCGACGCCGCCGCCTTCGGCCGTTCGATCGGCTGCGGCGGCATGAAGACCGCCGTCGGTGCCGCGAAGATCGGCGCGAGCGCCGGTGCCTCGAAGGCGGGGACCGCAGGCGGCTCGTAGTCCTCGGTGACCTCACCGGTGACGACGTCGTCCCAGTCCACCAGGGTCTCGGCGACCTTCAGCGCGACGTCGCGGCTCACGCTCGACTGCGCGCTGCGGGCGACCTCACCGAGGTCGGCCAGCGCCGTCATCACGTCCTTGCTGCTGACGTCCAGCAGCTTCGCCAACGCGTGCACCCGCAGCTTGTCCGGCAGGTCCGCCAGCTCAGGGCGTGCGGCAACCACACCCTGCCCGCCGGTGCCACCGGCAGGCTTTTCCGTGTTCGACATGCAGCTCCTCCACCCCCGGGCGCGTCCCGTGAGGACGCGGCCGCGCAGGGGCCTCTCTTGTCTCTCTCCACCGCTGCTCGCGGCGGGAATCCTTGCCTCGCGCGCAGTGGCGTGGCGCCTCACCGGGCGCACGCTTGCGCAGGTCCCACGACGACGCCGCTGTCAGCGCCGCTCCTCCTGTTTGCGCGCGGCTGGCGAGGACCAATCAGACACCGTCTGCACTCGTCAGGACTCTCTGTCCTGCTGGAGCGGGTCCACCAGCCTGCCTTCGTCGTCGAGCCGTCCCTGCGCCATCCGGGTTGCTCTCGCAGGTACCGGCGGCACGAGATCGGCGACGACACGAAGCGCATTCAGCACGTCGTCGGGTCGGACGGTAGGCGTTACCTGCCGAACGACCGTCATGAGTATCCCACACGGTTGTGACAATCCGGCCTCATCGTGTCCGGCGTCGCTCGAACGTGGTTCGACCAGCGCTGACACGACGGCGGGCCGCACGTCGAGCATCTTCGTGCCGCTCTTGGTGAGCCGTTCGACCTCGACGGACTCCGCCGCGAGGAAGACGCTCACCGCTTTCGCGAGCTCATCGGGCTCGACCCCGTCGAGCTCGATCCGCCACTCGCTCGCGTCGATGCGCTCGGTGAGGTTGCCACCGTGCGCCTGCACGATGTCGACGACGTCGATGCCGGGCGGCAGGGCCTCGTCGAGTGCGATCTTCAGCGCCTGCGGGTCGACCCGTTCGACCACCGACACCTCGACGTACTCCGCCTCGCTGGCGACACCGGTCGGCGCGGCACCGACCCACGACACCTTCGGGTGAGGGCTGAAGCCCTGCGAGTACGCCATGGGTACGCCTGCCCTGCGCAGCGCACGTTCGAACGTACGAGCGATGTCGCGGTGCGAGGTGAAACGCAACCTCCCCCGCTTGGTGTAGCGGAGGCGCAGTTTCTGCACGGCTGCGGCAGACGGGTTGTTGGGCTGGTGGCGGCTCAGTGGTGCTCCCGAGAGGTGTTCCGACGGGTGAGCGGTCCCATCGGCGCAGGCTGTTCGTCCGGTAGGACGGTACCGTGAACCCGATTCAGAACGTTCAGCTTGTCTAGATCGTTGCGCGTGGCTACGGTCCGGCTGACTGGACGCCTTGCCAACCTGGAGGTCCCCGGTGCCTCTGCTCCACCGCGCACGGGCGGCGGCTCTGTCCGCGCTGCTCGCGGCCGGGTGTCTGGCGGCGTCACTTCCCGCCGGTGCGGAGCCGGCGGTCTCCTCGTGCATCCAGCCGGGCCCGCTGCTGCGCTACCTCGTGGTGTTCTCGCAGTTCACGACCGCTGAGGCGGCCAACGCCGAGATCGCGGAGGCGTGCGGCACCACGACCGTCTACTACCCGGAGATCGGTGTCGCGGTGGCCACGTCACCCGACCCGGGATTCCTCAAGATGATCGGCCCGCAGCGCGCGTACAGCGCCCAGGCAGAGAGCGTCAAGAAGTCGGTGAAGCGGAAGAAGGACGACACCGAGCTGCTGAGGCCGTCCGGCGTCCGCTCCGGCGAACAGTGGGACATGGATCTCATCAAGGCCCCGGCCGCGCACGCGATCAGCACGGGTTCGAAGTCCGTGGTCGTGGGCGTGCTGGACTCCGGTGTCGACCCGCGTCACCCCGACCTGGTCGAGGCGCTGGCCCCGGAGCTGTCCGCGGGCTGCCTGACCGGCAAGCCGGACACGTCACCCGGCGCGTGGGCCCCGACGACCTCGGCCCACGGCACGCACGTCGCGGGCACCATCGCCGCGGCTGACGACGGCCGCGGCACCACGGGCGTCGCACCCGGTGTGCGCATCGCGTCCGTGAAGGTCGTGGACGACGACGGCTTCATCTACCCCGAGTACGCGGTGTGCGGCTTCATGTGGGCTGCCGCACAGGGCATGACCATCACCAACAACAGCTACTTCATCGACCCGTACCTGTTCACGTGCCAGAGCGCTCCTGGTCAGCGCGTCGTGTACGAGGCCGTGCGTCGTGCCGTCGACTACGCCACCTCTCGCAACGTGCTCACGGTCGCCGCGGCGGGCAACAACGCGGCGGACCTGTCCCGGCCGGGCCGTGACTCGGTGTCTCCGACGAACGGCGACGCGCAGACGCGGCCGGTCGACTCGACCTGCGTGGTGCTGCCCGCGCAGCTCAAGAACGTGGTCGGCGTGTCGGCGGTGGAGTCGACCAAGACCAAGGCGGGCTACAGCTCGTACGGGCTCGGCGCGATCGACGTGACGGCACCAGGTGGCGACTCGCGGACGCAGGGCGGGTGCGTGCTGTCGACCGTGCCGTCCGGCTACGACTACTCGTGCGGGACGTCGATGGCGACCCCGCACGCGGCCGGGGTGGCGGCGCTGATCGCGTCGACGCATCCGGACACCGACGCGCTGTCGCTGGGGCGGATGCTGAACGCGCAGGCGGAGACGTTGGCGTGTCCGGCTGACTACGACCTGAACGGGACCGGGGTGCAGGACGCGTTCTGCACCGGGTACTCGGAGTACAACTCGTTCTACGGGCACGGGCTCGTGGACGCGCTGGCCGCCGTCACGAAGTAGGGCCGCCAACGCTCGTACGAAGTGCACGCGGGGAGCTTTCGTTCGCTCTGGCCGCACGAAAGGGCCCCGCGTGCCGTCAGCTGAGAGCTATGAGGTCAGGGACGGGTTCTTCACCGGCGAGCCGACGCCCACCGGGGAGATCGGCAGCAGCTTGCGGCCCGTCGGGCCGACCTCGATGTCCGTGCCCATCGCCGGGCAGACACCGCAGTCGAAGCACGGCGTCCAGCGGCAGTCGTCCTGCTCGCGCTCGTCGAGCGCGTCCTGCCAGTCGGCCCAGAGCCATTCCTTGTCGAGGCCCGAGTCGAGGTGGTCCCAGGGCAGGACCTCCAGCTCCTCGCGCTCACGCGTGGTGAACCAGGCGAGGTCGACGCCGAGCGGCTCCAGCTCCCGCGCGGCCATGGTGGTCCAGCGGTCGTAGGAGAAGTGCTCGGTCCAGCCGTCGAACCGGCCGCCGTCGCGCCACACGGCCTCGATGACCTTGCCGATGCGGCGGTCACCGCGGCTGAGCAGGCCTTCGATGAGGCTCGGCTTGCCGTCGTGGTAGCGCATGCCGATGTTGCGGCCGAGGCTGCGGTCGGCGTTGACGGCCTCGCGGAGCTTGCGGAGCCGGTCGTCGACCGTGTCCGGGTCGCACTGCGGGGCCCACTGGAACGGCGTGTGCGGCTTGGGCACGAAACCGCCGATGGAGATCGTGCAGCGGACGTCGTTGCGGCCGCTGGCCTGACGTCCGGCGCGGATGACGTTCTTCGCCATCTCCGCGATCTGCAGGACGTCCTCGTCCTCCTCGGTGGGCAGGCCGCACATGAAGTACAGCTTCACCTGGCGCCAGCCGTTGGAGAACGCGGCCGACACCGTCCTGATGAGGTCCTCTTCGGACACCATCTTGTTGATGACGCGCCGCATCCGCTCGCTGCCGCCTTCGGGCGCGAAGGTGAGACCGGAGCGCCTTCCGTTGCGGGACAACTCGTTCGCGAGATCGATGTTGAACGCGTCGACGCGGGTGCTCGGCAGGCTCAGGCCCGTGTTCGTGCCCTCGTAGCGGTCCGCGAGGCCCTTGGTGATCTCGGCGATCTCGCTGTGGTCGGCGCTGGACAGGCTGAGAAGCCCGACCTCCTCGAAGCCGGTCGCCTCCAGTCCCTTCTGGACCATGGCGCCGATGCCCTCGATGGACCGTTCACGCACCGGGCGGGTGATCATGCCCGCCTGGCAGAAGCGGCAGCCGCGGGTGCAGCCGCGGAAGATCTCGACGCTCATCCGCTCGTGCACGCTCTCGGCGAGCGGCACCAGCGGCTGCTTCGGGTACGGCCACGCGTCGAGGTCCATCGTGGTGCGCTTGAACACGCGGTACGGCACGCGGTCGCGGTTCGGCACGACGCGCTGGATGCGGCCGTCCGGCAGGTACTCCACGTCGTAGAAGCGCGGGACGTAGACGCCACCGGTCTCGGCGAGCCTGGTCAGCACCTCGTCGCGGCCGCCGGGACACCCCTCGGCCTTCCACGTCTTCACGATCTCGGTGATCTCGAGGACGGCTTCCTCACCGTCGCCGAGCACCGCCGCGTCGACGAAGTCCGCGATCGGCTCCGGGTTGAACGCCGCGTGGCCGCCGGCGACCACGATCGGGTCGTCCTCGGTGCGGTCGGCAGCGTGGATCGGGATGCCCGCGAGGTCCAGGGCCGTGAGCATGTTCGTGTAGCCCAGCTCCGTCGCGAAGCTGATGCCCATCAGGTCGAACGCCTTCAACGGCCGGTGCCCGTCCACCGTGAACTGCGGGACGTCGTGCTCACGCATGAGCTTCTCGAGGTCCGGCCACACGGCGTACGTGCGCTCGGCGAGCACGTCCGGCAGCTCGTTGAGGATCTCGTAGAGGATCATGACGCCCTGGTTCGGCAGGCCGACCTCGTACGCGTCGGGGTACATCAAAGCCCAGCGCACGGACGCCGCGTCCCAGTCCTTGACGGTCGCGTTGAGCTCCCCGCCGACGTACTGCACCGGCTTGGAGATCCGCGGCAGCAGTGGCTCCAACCTGGGGAAAACAGACTCGACACTCACGCTTCCAGAGTAACGGGCCCTGTGTCAGTGCCGCGATCGGCAGCCTTTGCTCCGTATTCGGTGGTCAGACGGGTGCATCGCGGTGCCGGCCCCACGTCCTCATCCTGGTTATGTGGGGCCGGTGCCGCGAGGCGCCCTGCTGAGCGCCGAAGACGCGGGCGTTGGTTGCCGATCGCGGCACAGGACGCCGAATCGCGGTCAGTCCAGCAACAACGTCCCCAGGCGCCTCGCCGCCACCACCGTTCCCACGGCCGCCAACACCACGAAGTACGCGACGTGACCGAGCATGCCCCAGCCGACCACGCCCAGCGTGAGCCCGCGCATCAGCTCGATCGCGTGGTAGAGCGGCGTCCAGCTGACCACCGCCTGCAACCAGCCGGGGTAGACCGACAGCGGGTAGAACGTCGTCGAGAACAGGAACAGCGGCAGCACCGCGAGCTGCACGAGGTCGAAGTCCTGCCACGACCGCATGAACGTCGTCGCCGCCATGCCCACCGCCGCGAACGCGAACGCCACCAGCAGCGCCACCGGCAACGCGAGCAACGCCCACGGCGAGGCGATGAGCCCCATCCCGAGCATCACCGCGAGGAACCCGGCCGAGTACAGCCCGCCCCGCAGCAACGCCCAGGAGATCTCCCCGATCGCGATGTCCATCGGCCCCATCGGGGTCGTGAGCATCGCGTCGTACAGCTTCACGTACTTGAACTTGAAGAACACGTTGAACGTCGCGTCGTACACGGCCCCGTTCATCGCGCTCGCCGCCAGCAGCGCGGGCGCCACGAACGCCGCGTAACTGATCGGCCGCCCGTCCGGCCCGGCCACCGAGCTGACCATCTGACCGAAGCCGAGCCCGAGCGACCACAGGAACAGCAGGGGCTCGAAGGCCCCGCCGACCAGCACGAACCAGGCCCGCCGGTTCACCAGCGCGGCCCGTTCCACGAGCATGCTGGCCTTCCCGCCGTACAGCCCCGGCGGGATCACGCGCCACAGCAACCCGACGCTCGCGGGCGCGGCCTTCTCTCGATCGAGGGTCTGCGTCATACCGCCAGCCTTCGGTGGAAGGTCTTCACCGCGAGGGCGATGCCCGCGGCCGTCATCGCCGTGAGGAACGCGATGTGCCCCAACGCCGGTAAGAGGTCCAACGTCCCGAACGCGGTGCCGCGCGCGAGCTCGATGCCGTGCCACGCCGGCGTCAGCCACACCAGCGGCACCAACCAGTCAGGCAGCTGGCTGACCGGGAAGTACGCGCCGGTGAACAACATCATTGGCATGAGCACGAAGCGGAAGATGGTGGTGAAGCTGTCCGGTTTGTCCAGCCGCGCGCTGTAGGCGATCAACGGACAGGCGAACGCGAGCCCCGCCAGCGTCCCGAGTGGAACCGACCACAGCAGTCCCGGACCGGCCGCCGCTCCCAGCAGCACCGCGATGACCACGAAGACCGCCGAGCGCGCGAACAACTGCGCCCCGATCCACAACACCTGCCCGTAGAGGACCTGCGCGGGCGTGATCGGCGTGGCCACCATGCCGACGTACGTCTTCTGCCACAGGAACGCTGACATGATCGCGTACGTCGCCTCGAACGTGGCCCCCTGCAACGCCGTGACCACCACCAACGCCGGCGCGATGTACTGCAGGTACGGCACGCCTCCGATTAGCGCCGTCGACTGCACCTGCGAGCCGAACCCGATCCCGAGCGCCAGCAGGAACAGCACCGGCGTGAGGAAGCTCGTCACGACCGTGGCCCGCCAGTTGCGCCGGTACCACGTCCAGTGCTTCTCGAAGCCGAACCAGGAGGCCTTCAGCGTCTGCATCAGTCCACCAACGTCCGGCCGGTGAGCTTGAGGAACACGTCCTCCAGTGAACTCCGCCGAACCAAGCTCTGCACCGGCTGCACCCCGGCCTCGTGGACTTTGCCGAGCGTGTGCTCACCGTCCTGCGTGTAGAGCAGCAACCTGTCCGGCAGCACCTCGACCCGCTCGGCGAACCGCTCGAGGTCGGGCTTCGGCGCCCCCGGCTGGAACCGCAGCTCCAGCACCTCCCTGGTGGAGTACCGGCCGATCAGCTCGGCGGGCGACCCCTCGGCCGCGATCCGCCCGCCGTCCATGACCACGAGCCGGTCGCAGAGCTGCTCGGCCTCGTCCATGTAGTGCGTGGTGATGATGAGCGTGACGCCGTCCTGCTTGAGCCGGAACAGCCTGTCCCACAACAGGTGCCGCGCCTGCGGGTCCAACCCCGTCGTGGGTTCGTCGAGCAGCAGCAGCTCGGGGTCGTTGACCAACGACCGCGCGATCGTCAGCCGGCGCTTCATCCCGCCCGACAACGGTTCGACCTCGTGGTCGGCCCGGTCCGAGAGCTGCGCGAACTCCAGCAGCTCCGTCGCCTTCTCGCGACACTTCTGCCGCGACATCCCGAAGTACCGCCCGTAGACCTGGAGGTTCTGCCGGACCGTGAGCTCGGTGTCCAAATTGTCCAGCTGCGGCACCACCCCGAGCCGCGCCCGGATCTTGGGCCCGTCGACGTCCGGATCCATGCCGAGAACCTTCAGCTCACCACCCGTGCGCCCGGACACGCACGAGATCATCCGCATGGTCGACGACTTCCCCGCCCCGTTGGGCCCGAGAAACCCGAAAGCCTCCCCGCGCCGCACCTCGACGTCGATGCCGCGCACGGCTTCGAACGTCCCGAAGTGCTTGGTCAGCGCCTTGGCCTCGACGAGGTTCTCCACCCACCCGACGTTAGCCAAGGGGTCCGACAATTTTCGACGCAATTACGATCGCGACATGCCGGAGATCTCGCTGCGGTGGCTGACCGAGGCCGACGACCAGATGCGCGCCGAAATCCACGCAGTCGTGCACGACGTGGTCGCCTCAGGCGGCGCCGTCGGCTACCACGAGCCCCCAACCCTGGAACGCATTTCGCTGTGGCTCGACGGCGTGCTGAAGCAGGTCCGCGACGACGACGCCGCGTTCGCCGCCGCTCTGGTCGACGGTGTGGTGCGGGCGGTGGGGCTCTGGCGGCGTGGAGGCACCGCCGTCTTCCAGCACCGCGCCGAGATCCAGCAGATCATGGCCCACCCCAGCGCGCGAGGCCTGGGCCTCGGCAAACTGGTCGTCGCGGGCTTGATCGACCGCGCCCGCGAGGCGGGCATCGAGATCCTCATGCTGGGCGTGCGCGGCAACAACCACGGCGCGATCGAGCTCTACGAAAGCCTCGGTTTCCGGGAGTACGGGCGGATGCCGAACGCGATCGCGGTGGGCAACGAACGGTGGGACGCGGTGGACATGTACCTGCCCCTCGGATATCCGGAGGGGACAGTGCTGAACGGCGCGAAGGCAGGCGGCTTGGGAAGCAGCCCGCGCCGAACCGCCTGATCCGCGGGGTTCCAGCCAGCCCGCGCGAAGCGCTGTGGATCAAGGGCCAACGCCCCGACAGGCGCGATGGCCGAGCCCACCCGCACACTCGAGCGGCCCCGGCGGTGGGATCCCTCCAAGCAAACAAAACGGCCCCGGCACAAAGCCGAGGCCGTTCAGCAAACCCCTCAGAGGTTCGGGAACCAGATCTTGATCTCGCGCTCCGCCGACTCCGCCGAGTCCGACCCGTGCACCAGGTTGTACTGGACCTCCAGCCCGAAGTCCCCACGGATCGTGCCGGGAGTCGCCTTCTCCACGGGGTCGGTGCCGCCGGCGAGCTGACGGAACGCGGGGATCGCCCGCACGCCCTCCACGACCAGCGCGACCAGCGGGCCGCCGGTGATGAAGTCGACGAGGTCGTTGTAGAACGGCTTGCCGTCGTGCTCCGCGTAGTGCTGCTCGGCGGTGGCACGGTCAGCGGTGCGCAGCTCCAGCGCGGCGAGCTTGAGGCCCTTGCGCTCGATGCGGGCGATCACCTCGCCAACGAGACCACGCTCGACGCCATCGGGCTTGACCAGAACCAGGGTGCGCTCGGACACGACGGACAACTCCTTGCAAAACAGGAACGGGAAGTGCCGACAGGGTAGCGAAGCCGCTAGTGCACCAGCACCGGCTGGGCCTCGCGGTCCGGCGTGACCTGCCGCAGCACGAACACCGCCAGGCCCAGCGCCACCGCCACGAGCACGGCGGAGATCCAGAACGCCAGGTGGAAGCCCGACGTCAACGCCTCCAGCCGGCCGACGCCTGACGCCAGCAGCGACGACGTGTACGTGGTCGAGGTGGTCGCCAGCACCGCCAGGCCGAGGGCGCCGCCCACCTGCGCGGTCGTGTTCACCAACCCCGACGCGAGGCCGGCCTCGTCGTGTGCGGCGCCGGACATCGCGAGCGACATCAGGGCCGGGAACGACAGGCCCAGGCCGATGCCGAGCGGTGCCACCGCGGGCAGGATGTGGGCGACGTAAGAGCCGTCCACCGGCACCTGCGTGAACACCACCATGCCCACCAGCATGAACAGCAGGCCCACGATCAGCATGTTCCGCTCGCCGAACCGGGTGTTCAGGCGTGCCGAGAGCGACACCGAGAACACCGCGATCGCGCCGGCGACGGGCATGAACGCCAGGCCGATCTGCAGCGGCGTGTACGACAGCACGAGCTGCATGTACAGCGTGCCGAGGAAGAACAAGCCGAACATGCCGGCGACCATCGAGATCTGCACCAGGTTCGCACCGGTCACGTTGCGTGAACGGAAAACCCGCAACGGCAGCAACGGCTTCACGGCGGTGCGTTGGCGCCACACGAAGCCCACCAGCAACGCCACCGCTACGGCGCCCAGGCCGAGTGTCTGGACCGAGCCGAAGCCGTAGTGCTCCGCCTTGACGATCGTGTACACGCCGAGCATCACCGCGGCCACGATCAGCAGTGCGCCGAGGACGTCCGCGCCCTCGCGCAGGCCCAGCCCCACCGACGAAGGCACCAGGCGGACAGCAGCCACCGCCGCCACGACGCCGATCGGGATGTTCACGAAGAAGATCCAGTGCCACGACATGGCGTCGGTCAGCACGCCGCCGAGCAGCAGGCCGATGGACGCGCCCGCCGCCGCCACGAAGCTGAACACACCGATGGCGCGCCTCTGCTCCTCCGGCTCCGGGAACATCGTCACGACCATGCCCAGCGTCACCGACGTGGCCAGAGCGCCACCGGCACCCTGGACGAAACGAGAAACGATCAGCATCTCCGCGCTGAACGACACACCGCACAGCAGCGACGCGACCGTGAAGACGCCGAGGCCGAGCAGGAACACCTTCTTGTGCCCGATCAGGTCGCCCAGGCGCCCGGCGAGCAGCAGCAGACCGCCGTACGCGATCAGGTACGCGTTCACGACCCAGGCCAGCCCGGCCTGGCCGAACTTGAGGTCTTCCTCGATCGCGGGCAGTGCCACGTTCACGATCGTCTGATCGAGAACGATCATCAACATGCCCGCGCACAGCACGATCAGCGCCAGCCAGCGCGAGTCCGTCTTCGATCCCCCTGAAGTCATAAGAGGAACCGTAACAGATAGTTTTGTACGGGACTATCTTTTACCCAACTGCATGACGCAGAGCACGTTTGCGCGGCGGCTTCTCGCACGGCATCGGCACGCTCAGGCGCCCCTCCAACAGCCGCTCCAGGCCCCTGACCAGGCCATCTCGCTCATCGGCCGGCAACGAGCCCAGGACGCTCTCGTAGACGTCGGCCACGACCCGGTCGCCCTTCGCCACCATCTCCCGGCCCAGCTCGGTCACCACGACCACGCGCGCACGACGGTCCGACGGCGACGGCTTGCGCTCTGCATACCCCGCCGACTCCAGGGCGTCCATCGTCACGACCATGGTCGTCTTGTCGATGCTGGCCAGGTCGGCGATCTCGGACTGCGTGCGATCCGCGTCCAGCGCGTTGGACAACACGCAGCGGGCTCGCGGAGTCAGTCCGATCTCCGCGAGCCTCGCCGTCAGCTCTGTCTCCAGCGCATGCCCCGTCAGATGCAGCAGCATCAGCAGGTCAACACACCCCGTCGTGCCCATGAGCACTACGGTACCAAATAATCTGTCAGCAAAACTATTTGTGAGCCCAACTACCTCTCGAGCACCACGACCGAACGCGCTGCCCCCGCCCGCTTCTCGCTGGTCACGGGCTTCCAGTCACCAGGCGGCAGCGTGACGGCCTGGTCCGTCGGGTACGGGTTGATCACCACGACGAGCCCGCGCCGGGCCGGGTCCACGTCCGGGCCGACCGTGTCGTCGACGTGCATGACGATCACCCCGGACGCCGCGGCCGGGAACGACACCTTCTGCTGCACGAGGTCGGCCGACCCGAGCGAGAACAGCGGCGACGACTGACGAATGCGCAGCAGCTCCAGCGTCGCGTCCAGCGAGGCCTTCATGTCCGCGGACGAAGGCTTCGGCCCGGCCAGCAACGGCTTCGCGTACGGCCACTTCGACTCGTTGTCGGCCTTGGGCGGCAGACCTCGACCGAAGCCGTTGTCGCGCAACGACGGGTCGTAGGAGTTGAACCAGTCGCCGGAGTCGTAGCTGTTGCGGTCCAACGACTTCGAGCGCAGGAACTCGGTGCCCGCGTGGACGAACGGCCACCCCTGCCCGAGCAGCACCGGCGCCAGTGCCACCGTCTGCATCTTCACGCGATCCGCGGCAGACGTCGAAGGCTTCAACTTGTAGGTCAACGCGTCGAACAACGTCTCGTTGTCGTGCGCATCGACGTACGTGATGGCCTCCAACGGCTGCCCGGTGTACCCGGCAGGCGAGCCGTTGTACCGGACATCCCGTCCCGCAACCACCGGCCCGGCCGTCGACTGGAACCGGTACGACGCCATGTTGCCTGCCATGCCCAGCTTCACCAGGTCGCTGTAGTTCTCCAGCCGTGCGGCGACATCACCGTTGGCGGGCGACGAGTTCACGTCCCCGGCCAGACCGGAACCGATGCCCTGCACGCGCGGGTCGTCGTCGAACGGCCCACCGCCGCGCACCGCGTCACGCAGCCGGTCGCTGAACGTGCCGATGCCCGTGCCCGCCATGTTCGCCTGGGTGGCCTGCTCGAACCGGGCGTTGCCGGCCACCTCGCCGAAGTCCCAGCCCTCGCCGTAGACGCCGATCTTGCGCCCGTCCACGCCGTCCTTCTCCACGGTCAGCGCGTCCAGGGCGGCCCGCACGGCCAGGATGTTCGCCTTCGGGTGGTGGCCCATCAGGTCGAACCGGAACCCGTCGACCTTGTAGTTGCGCGCCCAGCGCACCACCGAGTCCACGACGAGCTTGCCCATCATGGCGTTCTCGGTCGCCGTGTTCGCGCAGCACGTCGAGTTCGCGACCGACCCGTCGAGGTTGAGCCGCTGGTAGTAGCCGGGCACGACCTTGTCCAACACAGACGTCGGTGCGTCGCCGAACGCCGCAGTGTGGTTGTAGACCACGTCCACCACGACGCGGTTGCCGTTGTCGTGCAACGACTTCACCATCTCGCGGTACTGCTTCGACCGCGCCCAGCCGTTCTGCGCGTCCGCCGTGGCGTACGAACCCTCCGGCACGTCGTAGTGGAACGGGTCGTAGCCCCAGTTGAAGCCGTCACGACCAGCCACCGCACCGACGCAGGCCTGCTGTTCAGAAGAGTCCGCGGGCAACGACTTCAGATCACACGCGGGCGTTGCCTGCTCCGAGCGCTTCTCGGGGATCGTCGCGATGTCGAACGTCGGCAGCAGGTGCACGGTGTCCATGCCCGCGCCCGCCAACGTCCTGAGGTGCTTCATGCCGACGGAGTCGCGGTGCGTGAACGCCTTGTACGTGCCGCGATCGGCCGCCGGGACGGACTGGTCGTTGATCGAGAAGTCCCGCACGTGCAGCTCGGTGATCGCGCCGCCCATGCCCTTGGCCACGTCGCGAGACCACCCGGCGGGCATCGACCGGCCGTCCTGGAGGTCGGCGAACTGCGAGTGCGTCGAGTTCACCGACAGGGCGACGGAGTACGGGTCGGTGACCACGACCGTGCGCTGCCAGTTGGTGACCTCGAACTGGTAGTACCTGTTCTTCCAGTTGCCGGAACCGGTCCACGAGCCCGAGGCGTCGTCGCGCTTGAGCTGCACGACCTTCTGGGGTTCGCCGGACGGCTGGTCGAACAGCCGCAGCTTCACGTTCTGAGCGGTCGGCGCCCACAACCGCACCGACGCGCGGTCGCGGTCGAACGTCGGCCCGAACGTCAGTTTCGTTGCGGCAGCGGCATAACGGTCGTCGAGCACCCCCGCGATCTGCACACCCGTGCGGTGCCGGATCGCGCCGCCCGCGTCGACGTGCACGGCGGAGAGCTTGTCCCGCAACGCCTCGTCGACGAACCCGCGCACCGCGAACACCGGCGTGCCGCGCAGGTGCGGGAACTGCGCCGACACCTCCTCGGTCGTGGGAGACAGCCGCAGCACCCGTGAGCCGTACTCGAGCCGGTAGCCGTCGGACTGGACCGCCGGCACGTCCCACACGACCTTGTCGCGGGAGATCCAGATCGCCTTGGCCTTGGTCAGGTCGTCATCGGCGGCCGGACCGGCGTTCGACGGCAGCAGGTAGGTCTCGTTGCCCTGCAACTGCCACACCTCGTTCCCCTTCTGCCCCAGGTCGAGGAACTGGTCGGGTCCGGGGTCCTTGGTGTCGCCGCGGTGGATGATGTAGCTCAGCCCCGCCGCGCCCGCGGCGAGCGGCACCGACCAGTACACACCGAACGCGTCCCGCCCGTCCGGCACCTGCGACTGGTTCCAGCCCGGCGAGGGCTCCGCGGACCCCGTCCAGTGGTACATCGTCCAGTCGGTGTAGTCGCCGTCCGCGCGGTGGTAGTGGATCACCGCCCGGTTCTCGGCAGCGGCCTTCGTGGCGTGCACCTCGCCGTTCGCGACCCACGAGTGGCCACTCGTGAACTTGCCGGAAGCCTCCACGGTCGTGCCGCGCACCACCGAGAAGTCCGTGGTCGGGGGAAGTTCCGCCTGGCCGTTGGTGAACGGCACGTCCGCCCGTCCGGCCACTCGCACCACGGTTCCCGTGGCGTCACCGACGTAGTGCACGACCGCCTTGCCGGTAGCGGCCTGCTCCGAGGCGAACACCTGCGGCTGGCCCTGCTTCAGCCACACCTCGGGCGTCACGCTCGGGTCGACGAACCGGTCGGCGGACGTGTCCTTCTCGTCGCCCTTGTGCGCGATGATCCCAACGGACTTCGCGCCCGGCATCAGCTTCACCCACGCGAAGCGCCCGTAGGAGTCCTCCCCCGCGAACGGCAGCGGCGCGTTCCAGTCGACCGGCGTCTCGATGTCGCCCCAGGCGTGCAGGCCCCAGCCGTCGTAGTTGTCGCGTGCGTAGTGCACGACCAGCCAGTCCGGGTTCTTCGTGCCGGGATCCGGCACCGGCGGCGCGGCGACCAGCGAGACGAACGCGCCGTCCGCACCGATCTCCCCCGACTTCGCCACGACCCGCAGCTCGACGCGCTTGCCCACCGCGGCGCCCGGAAGTGCTGACAGGTCAGCGAAAACGCGGTACGGAGCGGCGTCGTCGGTGCCCAGCACGGTCCAGTCGCTGGTGCCTTCGACGCGCGCCGCGAACGTGGCGGCCGCGTTGGGCGCGCCGATGCCGTCCGCGCGGAGCTCGACCCGCTTGTCCAGCACGGTTCCAGCGGCCGGCGCGACCAGCACGGGCGACGGCTTCGAGGCCGTCACATCGCTGGTTCCCTTGAGCACCAACGTCGACAGCGCGGGCACGGTCACCGTGACACGGCCGTTCTGGACCTGCGCGTTCTCGAACGCCGCCGAGGACACCGGCACGGTCACGGTCGCGGGCGAGGTGCCCGCGTTGGCGACGACGAGGTGCTCGCGGCCGAGGATGCGGCTGAACGCGAACACGTCACCGTCGGCGTACCGGAGCACCTGGTTGCCGTCACGCCACACGGGGTCGCGGTCGACCTGGGCCGCGAGTGCCTTGAGCTGCTGGTAGAGCGGGTGCGCGGTGTTGAAGTTGTCCTGGGCTCCAGTTCGATCCGACCCGACCAGCTTCTCCGCCATGTACTCCGGCGTCTTGGAAGCGAACATGTCCTGGCGCGCCAGCTTGTCGCCGCCCGTGCCCGCGAAACCCTGCTCGTCGCCGTAGTAGACGACCGGGTTGCCGCGCCACAGGTACATCAGGGCGTTGCCGAGCTTGAGCCGTTCCAGCAGTTCGGCGTCCGAGATGCCAGGACGGTCGTTGCGGATCATCCACGCGATGCGGCCCATGTCGTGGTTGCCGAGGAACGTGGGCAACGACGAGGCGTTGGAGTCGGCGTCGGTGTAGCGGTCGTCGTCCAGCAGCACCTCACCGAGCCGCTGCGAGCCCTTGCCGGACAGGAAGCTCAGCGCGCTGCTCTGGAACGGGAAGTCCAGCGTGGCCTGCATCTTCCCCGCGGTCGTGTACTTCGAGGTGTTCTCCGGGGAGGAGTCGAAGACCTCGCCGAACACGAAGAAGTCCTTCTTGCCCTTGCGGTTCGCGTACTGCTTCACGTGCGGCGCGAGTGCCTGCCAGAACTCCAGGTTGACGTGCTTGACGGTGTCGACGCGGTAGCCGTCGATGTCGAGCGTGTCGATCCAGCTGGTGAAGATGTCCTTCATGCCGTTGACCACGCGCGGGTGCTCGGTCATCAGGTCGTCGAGGCCGGAGAAGTCGCCCTGCTCGCTCGACTCGCCGGAGAACGTCGAGTCACCGCGGTTGTGGTAGAGCGTGGAGTCGTTGAGCCACAACGGGTACTTCGTCGGGCCCTGCTTGACTGGCGTGTACGGGAACGACTTGGCCGCGTCGAGCTTCGGGAAGTCCTTGCGGCCCGCGTACTCGGCGATGTCGAACGGCTTGCCGTCGGCGTCCAGGTACGGCTGCGCACCCGTGCTGACGTACTGCGTCTTGCCCTCGGCGTACTTGATCACGTCGGCGGTGTGGTTCGCGACGATGTCGAAGAACACCTTGATGCCGCGCCGGTGCGCGTCGCGGATCAGGTCGCGCATCTCCTGCGTGGTGCCGAAGTGCGGGTCGAGCTTGGTGAAGTCGACGGTCCAGTAACCGTGGTAGCCGGCGGAATCGCCCTGCACCCAGCGGTTGAGGAACATCGGCGTCATCCAGATCGCCGTGATGCCCATGCCGTCGAGGTAGTCGAGCTTCCCGCGCAGGCCCTTGAGGTCACCGCCGTGGTAGAAGCCCTTGTCAGCGGGGTTGAAGCCGTTCTCGGCGGCGGTGGAGCGGCCGCGGTCGTTGCCGGGGTCGCCGTTCGCGAACCGGTCGGGCATCACGAAGTAGAACCGCTCACCTCGGAGGTCGTCGCGCTTCGGCGGCAACGCGAGTTTCGCGTCCCCGTCGCGCACACCGGGCGCTATGTCCACCACCTCGCCCACGGCGAGGCGTTGCTTCGGTGCGGCAACGGCCTGGACCGGTGTGAGGGGGAGCAGAACCAGTGCAGCGAGCGCGGCGACGACCCGACGCATCGCGACCTCCTTGTCGCAACTTCTTGCAGGGTTGCTGCACGAAACCACGAGAAAGAGCGGGAAACAATACGTCGGGCTCTGCAAATATTTGCGATCAGCCTGCCGGACGCTTGTAGGTGATCGCCATCCGGAGCGGGTGCGACCGCCACTCGTTGACCGCCATCCCGGCGATCAGGCCGATGCCCTCGACGGACTCCGGTGTCGCGGGCGCGCTGCGGCTCGGCGACCCCGCCAGCGGTCCTTCCGTCGGCGGAGGCGAGAACTGGGCGACGGCGACCGGCTGCCCCTCGTGCTGTTGCACGGCCAGCAGCACGTGCGGGTTCGCCTGCTCCGCCTGGCTCTCGATCGGTTCGAGGGAGAGGTGCTCACCGCGTTCCGCCGCGACCGCGGCCATCCGTCCCGCCCACGCGAACGCTTCGTTCACGTCGTCGTCCGAGAGCTGGGCATCCGCTTCGGGCAGCGTGACCTGAACCAGATGTGTGCCGTGCGCGGTCATGTTGCCGTTGGTGGTGAACCGGTCGGGGATCATCGCTTCGCCGGACTCGACGTCGATCATGAGCATGTCGCGGAACCTGGTCTCCGCGAGCGGTGACCGGCCCATGAGGCCGCGGCCGAGCATCTCCTTGAGCTTCGGGTCCGTCATCCGCCAGTACGTCGTCTGCTCGCCGATCTGCAGGCCGACGAAGTCCTTGACCGGCAGGCTGGGCAGTGCCGTCACCAGCGTCTGGCCCGGCGCGACCGGCGGCGGTGGTGCCTGGACCTGGAACGGCGGCAGCGACCCGAACTGCGGGTCCAGTCGTGCCGTGCGGACGACGTGGTGCGCCCATGCGCGCACGCGCGACAACGGGTGGTCAGGGAACCTCGAGTCGTGGCGGGGATCGTCGCCCGCGTGGAACGGCAGCACGCCCTGCAGCTCCGGCGCGTACGGATGCGGCCTGACCCACTGGTCGAACCCGATCTCCGCCATCAACATCGCCTCGCGCAGGCCTGTCGTCCCGCGCTCCACCGCCCCGAGCTGCAGCACGGCGCTGCAGTTCGCCTTGGGCACGGTGAACGAGCAGAGGAACACCTGCCCGTTCGGCTGGTTCGGCAACGGCATCTTGACGATCCGCAGCAGCGCCGGCACTCCGGCGAGCTGGACGACGTGCGCCTCGATCAGGCAGCCGCTCTCGCCGTGGATCAGTGCGAGGTCGTGCCTGAGCTTGGGCAGGTCGTCCAGCCCGGCCGGCAGGTCCGGCACCAGGTTGTAGTAGGCCAGCTCGGCCTGGTCACCGCTGGGGTGCTGCCAGATGTGCTGGCCGAGCTGACGGAAGCCGGTGGTGTCGAACGAGATGGGCACGCACCGACCCTATTGCGATCGTCAGGCCGCCCTCAGCGTTTTGGACCAGAGCGAAGCGCCGGTCGCGTCACGCAGCCAGACCGTGAGCTCGTCCCGGCTCGCCTGCACCTCGCCGAAGTGCTGGAACCCGTCCAGCGGCGTGGTGTTGGCGGCCGGCGGGGCGTGCACGAAGACGGCCTCGGGGCCGAAGGTCGGGTCGAGCTTGTTCGGGCCGAACGCACCGGCGTGCAGCGGGCCGGACACGAACTCCCAGAACGGGTCGAAGTCGCCGACGGCCGCGCGCTCGGGCGAGTAGTGGTGCGCCGCGGTGTAGTGGACGTCCGCGGTGAGCCACACGGTGTTGCGGACGCGCCGCTTCTTGAGCTCCCGCAACACCCACGCGATCTCGTGCTCACGACCGTTGGGTGCGCCGGGCAGGCCGTTCGCGACGCCCTCGATGTCGGCGCCGTCGGGCACGGTGAGGCCGATCGGCAGGTCGGCGGCGATGATCTTCCACGTGGCGGTGCTGCGGGAGAGCGCGTCCACGAGCCACTTCGCCTGTGCCGCACCGAGGATCACGCCCGGCTGGTCCTTGGGCGAGGTGTTCTTGTCCTTGTAGGTGCGCATGTCGAGCACGAAGATCTCGACGTTGCGGCCGTAGCTGAACTTCCGGTACACGCGGCCGTCGACAGCCTTGTGCCGGTCGATCGGCATCCACTCGTGGAACGCCTGGAAAGCCCGCTGCGCCAACACGTCGACGCGCTTCTCGGTGTACTGCGGGAGATCGAGGATCTCGCCGGGGTACCAGTTGTTGGTGACCTCGTGGTCGTCCCATTGCGCGAAGACGGGGACCTGGGCGGCGAAGCGCTTGAGGTTCTCGTCGAGGAGGTTGTAGGCGAACTGGCCGCGGTACTCGTCGAGCGTTTCGGCCACTTTGGACTTCTCCGGCGTGACGACGTTGCGCCAGATCCGGCCGTCCGGGAGCGTGACGGACTCCTTCATCGGGCCGTCGGAGTAGACGCTGTCGCCACTGTGGATGAAGAAGTCGGGACGGCGGTCGGCCATCGCCTTGAAGATCGGCATGCCGCCGATGTCGGGGTTGATGCCCCAGCCCTGGCCCGCGACATCACCGGACCACACGAACCGCACGTCGTCGCGGCCGAGCGGGGCGGTGGTGAAACTGCCGGTGACGGGTTCGCTGCGGGTGCGTCCGTCGAGGTCCTCGGCCGTGACGCGGTAGTAGGCGGGACGGCCGGGCAGCAGGCTCGTGACCCTGACCTGGCCGGTGCCACCGGTTTCCGGCGTGAGCAACGGACCGCGGACGCACCGGGCGTGGCGGAACCTCGGGTCGTTGGACACCTCGACGAGCATCCGGGACGGGCGGTCGGCGCGGGTCCACACGATGGCGCCGTCCCGCGTGACGTCGCCGGACTGCACGCCGTGGGTGAGGATCGGTCGGCTGGTCTGCGCGAGGCCGATGCCGGACGGCACCAGCGCCGCGGCCGTGCCGAGTGCGCCTGCCTTGAACAACGTGCGACGGTCGAAGGTCATGCGCGGTTTGTAGTCCGCCGGTCTGACCGGCGGTGAAACCGGAAGTGAACTTCGACCGTCACAGGGTCACGTGAGGCGCTTGAGCCAGTCCGTGATGATCTGGCGCGACGCGGGCGTGGCGTGCACCCACGTCTGGTGGTTCTGGTCGGTGTACTTGACCACGAGCCAGCGGCCGTCCTCGAAGTCGATCGTGGTGAGGAAGGTCTTGGCCCGCTCCCTGCCCTCAGCGCCGCGCTTCGCCGCGTACAGCTTCGCCGTGCCCTTGCGGGGCTGGGCGAGCAGCTGGCGCAGCGACACCGACGGCGACGCCTTGCCCGGCTGGTGCACGTTGATCTCGGACGCGTGCACGTTGATCGACGCGCCCCGGCCGGCGGGCACGTCCGGCAGCTGCATCGCGAGAACCTCCGGCGCGTTCTCCGGACGGACCGGGTGCAGCTGCACGAATCCGTTGTCGTGCACGGCGAGCACGCCGTGTTGCCCGTTCGCCGCGACGACGACCGGCTTGGTCTCGCTCGGCGTGACCGCGATCCACGCCGAGTAGTCCCTGTCCGCCTTGGCGATCAGGTGCAGCGTGCCCCGAACGTCCGGGTGGTCCAGCCCGACCCTGCGCAGCTCGCCGATGACGTCGCGCTCGATGACAGCGCGCTCGTCCTCGGTCTCACCGGGCGAGTCGACGTGCAGCGCCGGGTGGTAGTCACCCAGCTTCTCCTGCTTCCACAGCACGTCGAACGCGAGGTCGGACAGCTGAATGGACGATCGCAGCACTTCACCCCCCGATCGTCGGCGGTGCGACCATCGGCATGTCACCGATGATCTCGTTCGTGTTCTCCTCGGTGATCAGGTAGTCGGCGGACTTGTGCTCGAGGTCGTCCTCGCCCTGCCCCTTCTGCCCGTGACCGCCCATGCCACCCGCGCCGGCAGCGCCACCACGACCGGCAGCACCGGCACCACCACGACCGCCCGCGTTGGGCCCGTGCTCGCCCATGCCACCGAACACACCGGACTTGCCACCGGGCTGCTGAGCACTGGTGCCACTACCGGTACCCGTGCCGCCGAGCCCGCCCATCTTGCCGGCGCCACCGGGACCGCCGCCGAACTTGCCGCCACCACCGGGACCGCCACCGAACTTGCCACCGCCGCCGGGACCGCGACCGGTGCTCTGACCAGCCGGGCCAGGACCACCGGGCACACCGATAGGCGGAATGCCCGCGTTCGGCGGCCGGTCGATCACGTTGCCGGCGGGCGGCTTGACGCCACCGAGGTCACCCGGCTTGTTGCCGCCACCGCCGCCGCCCCCACCGTCGCCGCCACCGGCCCAGCTGAGGTCGGTGCGGCCGCCGTTGTCGCCGCCGGGCGGGGTCCAGGTGGTGCCGGGCGGGCCCGTCGGGGAACCGGTCGGGTTCGGGAAACCGGTGCCGGTGTTGCCGGACGGGCGGCCGGTGCTGGTGTTCGTGGTCTTGTCCCGGCCGTCGTCACCACCGGTGTTGGTCACCTCGATGTTGAGGTTGTCCGCCGTGACGCCGGGGAACTCCTTGGGCAGATCGCCCCGGTTCGTGTTGCTGGCGCTCTGGAACTCCCGGTAGACCTTGCGGTTGTGCGACTCGTCGCTGTTGTAGCCGTTGACGGCGTCCTCAGCGTCGGTGTCCCAGGGCGTCACGTCGTCCCAGAAGCCGGTGTCCGGCTTCTTCTCCGGCATGTTCTTGAGCTGGGACTTGTTGTAGTTGAACTGGTAGACCTGGTTGGACAGCGAGTGGTCCGCCTGCCGCAACGAATCCTGCATCTGGATCATGGCCTGGTTGATCGGGTTGCCGGCGGCCTGCGCGGCGTCCGCGCTGGCGCCGGTCCACGCCTCCCCCAGCGTCTCGCCGACCCGCTTGAGCCGCGTCTCGATCCCGGCGTACGTGCGCTCGAGCTGAGCAGCGGCGTTGGCTCCGGCCTGCGCGCTACCGGTGCCGGGACCGCTGGTCATCTGGGCGTAGATCTCGTGCCCGGTGAACCCGTCAGCACGGGTGTTGTCCTGGGTGAAGCAGCTGGGCGCGGGCCGTGTCATTTCGCACCTGCCTTGATCGTCGTGATGGCGAGGTTCGCGAACTCGGTGACAGAGCCACACGGGTCGGCGAACCGGGAACTGCCTTTGACACTCTGGAACGTGAAGAGGATCGCCCTGTCGTCGGAGGCTCCGACGGTGAGCTCACAGCTGCCGCTCGAACGCTGGTCGACGGCGAGGGTGAGCACAGCCGGGTAGCCCTGGACGGCGGGCTGCGGCTCGAACACCGCATAGGTTCCGTTGTCCTTGTTGCCGTACACGGAGTCGAGGTTCGTGCCGGCGGGCAGGATCACCAGAGCGGGAGCGGCCTTCGCCGCGGTGCTCGCGCCGAGCCAGGAACAGGCAGGCCCAGGAGCAGTGGTGTTCACCTTGCCGGCGACGCCCGGCATGCCGTAGGCCTCGATCTGGGCAGGCTTGACCGCACTGCACGGATCAGCCTCGAAAGCCTTCAGATCGAGCGGGTTCTGAACCTTCGGCGCTCCGCCGCTGCTGCTGGTGCTCGTCGGCTGGGTCGCGGTGGTCGGCGTACCGGTGGTACCGCCGCCGGTGCTGCATCCCGCCAGGATTGCGAGGGCGGCGGTGCCGGCGACGATCGTTCGGATGCGCAACAGCTCAGTCCTTCGGCTTGAGGTTGGCCTGGTTGCCCTGCTCGGTCTGCTCGTACTGAGCCAGAGTGGCCTTGAGGTTGTCGATCCGGGCAGTCAACGTGTCCTGGAGCTGCTGGTTCGACTTCTGGTGCATTTCACCCGCGGTGGCAGCCCAGGTCGCGTAGACCTGGCTCGGCATGTCGCGACCGGCGCCCTTGACCGCCACCATCGCGTTGCCCGTGGTCTTCGCGTCCATCAGCTCGTCGCGGATCGACTCGTACTCCTTGATGGCCGCGCGCAGCGTGTCGAGATCGACCTTGGTTCCGCTCATCCCCAGTGCCTCCCCTGCAGATTCGTGCGCCTTGCAGCATAGCGCCAGGCCACGGCCCTCGTCCCGGTTTCAAAGCACGATCGGGTGAACCACGCGAAGTGTCACCGAGGCATTGCGACGACTAAGGGTACGAAGTGCGGCATGCGTCGTTCTTTGATGCTTTTCGTCAGCGCCGCAATGCTGCTCGCCGCCTGTGCGCGTCGCCCAGGCCGGTCGCGGCTGCCGTCGCGGGCAAGGGACTGAAGTGGGCCCCTATTGCTGGTGTGACGCGCTCAAAGATGACGTTCTCGCGGGCGCATTGAGATCAGCCGACGTCGCACGGGTCGCCACGGACGAGTTCTACTGCCAATTTTCGGTTCGCGGGCACAAGGCGAGTGGAATTTACAACGGCCTTTCCGTTTATCTCTCGCCTCACGAACCCGAGAACCCCGCATTCGACTGACCACGCCGATGCCGAGGGGGTTCGTCGAGCCGAACTCGTTGATGGCCTACGACGAGGCCTGATCCGCCTGCTGCGCGGGCAGCCTGCCCTCCGCCATGCGCTTGAGCAGGTCCTTGCGCAGCCACAGCATGTAGATCCACACGAGGCCGAAGATCACGCCGATCACGCCCAGCGCGGGCAGCAGGAACCACGTGGCGATCAGCAGGACGTGCAGCGCCACCACGGCGGGGATGGCCCAGGGGCGGCGGACGAAGGCGCACATCGCGATGAACACCGCGATGAAGCCGAACGCCACCCAGCCCACCAGCGTGCCCACGCCGCCGTGCAGCTTCGCGATCACCGGGAGGGCCAGGGCCACGACGATGACCTCGAGGATCAACGTGCCGGCCATGATGCCCCGGAACGCCTTGAGCGGGTCCTTCTTCAGAGGGGCCGGGGAGGTCATGCCGGCTCCTTTCCGAACAGCGCACGGGCCTCGCCCGCGGTGACGACGGAGCCGGTGACGATGACGCCGCCGCCGGACAGCTCGTCCTCGGTGAGGTGGATGGCTTCCTCGACGGCGTCCACGAGGCGCGGGCGCACCTCGAAACGGTCCTCGCCGAAGATCGGCACGGCCAGACCCGCCAGGACGTCCGGGTCCATGGCCCGCGGCGAAGAGTTGGTGGTGATCACCAGTTCCTGCACGACCGGTTCCAGGGCCGACAGGATGCCCTCGGCGTCCTTGTCGGACATGACGGCCACGACCGCGACGAGCTTGCGGAAGCCGAACTCCGACTCCAACGCCTGTGCCAGTGCCGCGGCGCCGTGCGGGTTGTGCGCGGCGTCGACGAACACGTTGGGCGCGGACCGGACCCGTTCCAGGCGGCCCGGGTTGATCACGGTGGCGAAGCCCTCGCGGATCGCCTCCACGTCGAGCTGGCGGTCCGGGCCCGCGCCGAAGAACGCTTCGACCGACGCCAGCGCCAGCGCGGCGTTGGCCGCCTGGTGCTCCCCGTGCAACGGCAGGAAGATGTCCTCGTAGATGCCGCCGAGGCCCTGCAACGTGATCAGCTGGCCGCCCACCGCCACCGACCTCGACACAACGCCGAACTCGCTGCCGAAACGGGCCACCGTCGCGTCGACCGACGCCACTCGTTCCAGGATGACCTTCATGACGTCGGGCGTCTGCTCGCCGACGATCGCGACCGAGCCGGGTTTGATGATCCCGGCCTTCTCCACCGCGATGTCCTCGGGACGGTTGCCCAGGTACTCGGTGTGGTCCAGTCCGATCGGCGTCAGCACGGCGATCTTCGCGTCCGCGATGGACGTCGCGTCCCACGTGCCGCCCATGCCGACCTCGACGACCGCGACGTCGACCGGCGCGTCCGCGAAGGCCGCGTACGCCATGCCGGTGAGCACCTCGAACTTGCTCATCCGGATCTCGGACCGCGAGTCGACCATCGCGACGTACGGCTCGATGTCGCGGTAGACCTCGACGTAGCGCTCCGGGCTGATCGGCTGGTTGTCGAGGCTGATCCGCTCGGTCGCGAGCTGCAGGTGCGGGCTCGTGTACCGGCCGGTGCGCAGACCGATGCGCGTGAACAACGCATCGGTCATGCGCGACGTCGACGTCTTGCCGTTGGTGCCCGTCAGCTGAACGACCGGGTAGTTCGTCTGCGGGTCGCCCAGCACGTGCGCCAGCGCCTTGATCCGGTCGAGCGACGGCTCGAGCTTGGTCTCGGGCCACCGCTCGTTGAGCTCGTTCTCGACGTCGAGGAACTCGTCGAGGTTCGTGTCCACTGTGCTTACGCCTCCGGCAGCGCTGCCAGGCGCTGGTTGATCCGCTCGATGTCGGCCTCGGCCGTGGCCTTGCGCTCCTCGATCTTGGCTTTGACGTCGGCGGGCGCCTTGGCGAGGAACGCCTCGTTGCCCAGCTTCTTCGTCGTGCCCTCGAGCTCCTTCTGCGCCGCGGCCAGGTCCTTCGCCAGCCGCTTGCGCTCCGCCGCGACGTCGATCGCGCCGGACAGGTCCAGCTCGACCCTCACCGCGCCCTTGGGCAGGCCGACCTCCAGCGTCGCCGAGACCGTGAACTCGTCAGTCGGCTCGGTCAGGCGCGTCAGCGAACGCACCGCGGGAACCTGGTCGGTCAGGCCGACGCAGCACGCGCCGCGGACCTTGCCGACGACCTTCTGGCCCGGCTTGAGGCCCTGCTCGGAACGGAACCGGCGGATCTCGGTGGCCAGCTTCTTCAGGCCCTCGATCTGCGCCAGGGCGTCGAGATCGCGCTCGGCACCGGACGCCTTCGGCCACTCCGCGACGACGAGCGACTCCTCACCGGTCAGCGCGGTCCACAGCGTCTCGGTGATGAACGGGATCGACGGGTGCAGCAGGCGCAGCAGCACGTCGAGGACGTGGCCCAGGACGGACTGCGTGGCCTCGGCGCGGCCGTCCGCGATCTGGACCTTCGCGATCTCCAGGTACCAGTCGCAGAACTCGTCCCACGTGAAGCTGTACAGCGCCTCGCAAGCACGCGAGAACTGGAACGCCTCGAAGTTGGAGTCCACAGTGGACACCAACGCGTCGAGCTCGTCGAGGATCCAGCGGTCGGCCGCCGTCAACTCGTCGCGTGAAGGCAGCGGACGAGCCACCGTCGCACCGTTGGCCAGCGCGAAACGGGTGGCGTTCCACAGCTTCGTGGTGAAGTTGCGCGAACCGGCCGCCCACTCCTCGGCGACGGCCATGTCCGAACCGGGGTTCGTGCCGCGCAGCAACGTGAACCGGGTGGCGTCCGCGCCGTAGCGCTCCATCCAGTCCAGCGGGTCGATGCCGTTGCCCTTGGTCTTCGACATCTTCTTGCCGTACTGGTCCCGGATCAGGCCGTGCAGGAAGACGTGGTCGAACGGCTGCACGTCGTCCATCGCGTACAGGCCGAACATCATCATCCGGACGACCCAGAAGAACAGGATGTCGTAACCGGTCGACAGAACCGACGTCGGATAGAACTTGCGAAGGTCCTCGGTGGAGTCCGGCCAGCCCAGCGTCGAGAACGGCCACAGGCCCGACGAGAACCAGGTGTCGAGGACGTCCTCGTCCTGCCGCCAGCCCTCGCCGGAGGGAACCTCCTCGTCCGGTCCGACGCAGACGACCTCGCCGTTCGGGCCGTACCAGACCGGGATCCGGTGCCCCCACCACAGCTGACGCGAGATGCACCAGTCGTGCAGGTTGTCGGTCCAGTCGAAGTACCGCTTGTTCAGCTCGGCCGGGTGGATCTTGGTGCGGCCGTCGCGGACGGCGGCCGACGCCTTGGCGGCGATGCTCTCGACCTTGACCCACCACTGCAGCGACAGCCGCGGCTCGATGACCGTGTCGCACCGCGAGCAGTGCCCGACGGCGTGGACGTACGGCCGCTTCTCCGCGACGATCCGGCCCTCCGCGCGCAACGCGGCGACGATCGCCGGACGTGCCTCGAACCGGTCGAGCCCCTCGAACGGGCCGTGTGCGGTGATGGTCGCGCGGCCGTCCATGATCGTGAGGTTCGGCAGGTCGTGGCGCTGGCCGATCTCGAAGTCGTTCGGGTCGTGGGCCGGCGTGACCTTGACCGCGCCGGTGCCGAACTTCGGGTCGACGTGCGTGTCCGCGACGATCGGGATGCGGCGGCCGGTCAGCGGCAGCTCGACCTCGGTGCCGATGAGGTGCTGGTAGCGCTCGTCGTCCGGGTGGACGGCGACCGCGGTGTCACCCAGCATCGTCTCGGCGCGCGTGGTCGCGACGACGATCGAGTTCTCCCCGTCGCCGTAGCGGATCGAGACGAGCTCGCCGTCGTCGTCGCTGTGGTCGACCTCGACGTCCGACAGCGCCGTCTGGCAGCGCGGGCACCAGTTGATGATCCGCTCGGCCTGGTAGATCAGGCCGTCGTCGTACATCTTCTTGAAGATCGTCTGGACGGCGCGCGACAGCCCCTCGTCCATGGTGAAGCGCTCGCGCGACCAGTCGATGCCGTCGCCGAGCCGCTTCATCTGGTCGAGGATCTTGCCGCCGTACTCCTCTTTCCACTCCCAGACGCGCGCGACGAACTTCTCGCGCCCGAGGTCGTGCCGCGACAGGCCCTGCTTGGCGAGGTCGCGCTCGACGGCGTTCTGCGTCGCGATGCCGGCGTGGTCCATGCCCGGGAGCCACAGGACCTCGTAGCCCTGCATGCGGCGGCGCCTGGTCAGCGCGTCCATCACGCTGTGGTTCATGGCGTGGCCCATGTGGAGGCTGCCGGTGACGTTGGGCGGGGGCAGGACGATGGTGAACGGCGGCTTGTCGCTCTTGACGTCCGCCTCGAAGTAGCCCCGGTCGACCCACCGCTGGTACAGCTCCGCCTCTACCTCCGCCGGAGTCCACGCGGCGGGGAGGTCAGGACGCTGGGTTGCGGTGTCGAGTTCAGTCACAGCTGACGAGTCTACGGAGCCGGGGGTATCGACTTGAAACGAGATACCTGCTAACGCGGTGGCAACCCGCGGGAGCCCGCGAACGTGTGAGGTCGTATCGGAGCTTTCCTGGGGGGAACGTGCAGTACGACATCGACGACCATCCCGATCTGAAGGACGCGGCGTGGATCCGCGCGGCCAACAGGCGGGCGAAACGCGAGATCCGCAGGCAACGGAGGCAGGCACGGCTGCGCAGGCACGGCGGCAAGATCGTGTCCGGGATCGCGCTGCTCGTCATCGGCGCCGTGCTGTTCGGGTTCTACCTCACCGGCAGGTTCGACCAGGTCTCGCTGCCCGACGTGAAACTGCCTCCCACGGGCGTGAACGTCGAGGTCCCGTTCGCGAGCACACCCGCGGAGCAGTGGCCGGAGGGCGAGAAGGGCATCGTCGTGCCGGACGCCAACCCGGCGTACGAGCAGGTGCGGCAGGCCCTCATCGCGTCCCGGATGGACCCGGCGATGCTCACCGAGCACAAGCCCGACCGGTTCCTCGCGATGCTGGCGCCGGAGGTCCGCGAGCACGTCGCGAAGAACCTGCCCGGCTGGACCACGCGCCTCAAGCAGGGCATGAAACTGCTGCCCGGCGGCATCCGCGTGTCCGGGAAGATGACGCTCGGCGAGAAGGACGGCTATCCGGCCGTGACGGCGGACTACGTGTTCGCGTACGCGTTCGAGCCGCCGGAGCCGAAGAAGCTCCTCGACCAGATGGAGATGGTCGCGGCCGTCCGCGAGCAGGTGACGTACGCGATCACCCCCGAGGGGCTGTGGCCCTCGGACTCCAAGGGCTTCCAGTACTCGATCTCGTGCACGGCGGCGCGGGAGGGCTACCTCGCGCCGCAGTTCGTCGAACCGCCGAAACCCGACCAGGGCCTTCCCGGCGACCGGCGCAGGTACTTCTCCACGGACGGTCAGATGCCGACCGAGAACACCTGCGAATGATCACCCTTTCAGAGGTGCCGGGCGGGAGTGACCCCGATCACAATTGACCGTCACGGACCGTTCAACCCCTTGGGGCCCGTGACGGGCGACGCCGCCGCGTTCTTCGGGGGCGCTGGCGGCGCCGACGTCGATCAGCGAAGAATGAACCCCATGAGCAGCAAGCCCCCGCAGCACGACGTCGACGAGTCCGAGCTCGAAGTCAGCACCCCCAAGACATGGGCGGCGGGTATTCCCGGTGTGCTCGTGTCGCTCGACCGCGCGGTCGAGCAGATGGGCGTGAGCCGGACGGTCAAGACGTTGCGCCTGCTCAACCAGCGCGAAGGTTTCGACTGCCCCGGTTGCGCGTGGCCGGAGCCGCAGGGCCACCGCAAGATGGCGGAGTTCTGCGAGAACGGCGCCAAGGCCGTCGCGGAGGAAGCCACCAAGCGGCGGATCGGGCCCGAGTTCTTCGCCGAGCACTCGATCGAGAGCCTGCGCACGAAGACCGACTACTGGCTCGGGCAGCAGGGCCGGCTCACCGAACCGATGGTGCTCGAGCCCGGCGCCACGCACTACACGCCGATCGGCTGGGACGCCGCGTTCATGATGATCGCGGACGAGCTGAACGCCCTGTCGTCGCCCGACGAGGCGATCTTCTACACGTCGGGCCGCACCAGCAACGAGGCCGCGTTCCTCTACCAGCTGCTGGTCCGCTCGTTCGGCACCAACAACCTGCCGGACTGCTCGAACATGTGCCACGAGTCGTCGGGCTCCGCGCTGAACGAGACCATCGGCATCGGCAAGGGCTCGGTGTCGATCTCCGACTTCGACCGCGCCGACCTGATCGTGGTCATCGGCCAGAACCCCGGCACGAACCACCCGCGCATGCTCAGCGCGCTGGAGGACGCCAAGAAGAACGGCGCCAGGATCATCGCCGTGAACCCGCTGCCGGAAGCGGGCCTGATGCGGTTCAAGAACCCGCAGAACGTCGCGGGCGTGGTCGGCCGCGGCACGGCGCTGTGCGACGAGTTCGTGCAGATCAAGGTCGGCGGCGACCAGGCGCTGTTCCAGGCGGTCGGCCACCTGCTGCTGTCGTGGGACAAGCTCGACAAGGACTTCATCGCCTCCAAGACGCACGGCTTCGAGGCCTACGCCGAGAGCCTGCGCGAACTCGACTGGGACCGCGTGCTCACCGCGACCGGCCTCACCCGCGAGCAGATCACCAGGGTCGCCGGCATGTTCGTCGACTCGCAGCGCACGATCGCCTGCTGGGCGATGGGCCTGACGCAGCACAAGCACAGCGTGCCGACGATCCGCGAGGTCGCGAACGTCATGTTCCTGCGCGGCATGATCGGCAAGCCGGGCGCGGGCCTGTGCCCGGTGCGCGGCCACTCGAACGTGCAGGGCGACCGGACCATGGGCATCTACGAGAAGATGCCGGAGAAGTTCCTGCTGGCGCTGGAGAACGAGTTCGGCATCCAGGTGCCGCGCAAGCACGGCTTCGACACCGTCGACGCGATCAACGCCATGCGCCACGGCCGCGGCAAGGTCTTCATCGCGATGGGCGGCAACTTCGTCAGCGCCACCCCGGACACCCCGGTGACCGAGAAGGCGCTGGAGCAGTGCTCGTTGACCGTGCACGTCTCCACGAAGCTCAACCGCTCGCACGTGGTGCACGGCCGCACCGCGTTGATCCTGCCCGCGTTGGGCCGCACCGAAAGCGACGTCCAGCACTCCGGTGAGCAGTTCGTGACGGTCGAGGACTCGATGTCGGTCGTGCACCGCTCGCGCGGCCGGCTCAAGCCCGCGTCCGACCAGCTGCTGTCCGAGGTCTCGATCATCTGCCGGCTCGCCCGCAAGGTGCTCGGCTCGGCGCACCCGGTGGCGTGGGAGGAGTTCGAGAAGGACTACGACGTCATCCGCGAGCACATCTCTCGTGTGGTGCCGGGGTGCACGGACTACAACACGCGCGTGCGTCAGCCCGACGGTTTCGTGCTGCCGCACCCGCCGCGCGACTCGCAGGAGTTCGCGACGACGACCGGCAAGGCGAACTTCACGGCCAACGAGCTGACCGTGATCGAGGTGCCGCAGGGCAGGCTGCTCATGCAGACCCTGCGCAGCCACGACCAGTACAACACCACGATCTACGGCCTCGACGACCGCTACCGCGGCGTGAAGGACGGACGGCGCGTGGTGTTCGTGAACCCCGATGACATCGCACGGCTGGGGCTCTCCGACGGTCAGATGGTGAACATCGTGTCGGAGTGGAAGGACGACCCGACGGGCGTCGTGGAACGCCGCGCCGAGTCGTTCCGGATCGTCTCCTACCCGACCGCGCACGGGTGCGTGGCCACGTACTTCCCGGAGGCGAACCCCTTGGTGCCACTGGACTCCAAGGCGGACATCTCGGGAACTCCGACCTCCAAGTCGGTCATCGTGCGGCTGGAAGCGGCCTAACAGCCTTCGGTGGAGCCGGTCGCCGTCACGCGCGGCGACCCGCTCCCCCGCACGCAGAACCCGTTGACGTTCTGGAAGACGAAGTCCGCGGGGCTCTTGCCGCCGCGCTCCCAGGCGAAGCCGTCGAACGTGATGTCGCTGGAGCTGTTGGCGATCACGGCGGGACGGCCGTCGTCGCTGGTGAACGAGACTCCGCCGCCCTGGAACCTGATGCGGTCGGCGTAGCGGACGTACCAGCCGTACGCGGGCCTGGTGCCGATGCTGTTCGGGTTGTAGTTCTTGCGGTCGTTGCTCGGCGGGTTCGTCGACGTCGTGCCGTTGCCACCCGGCACATTGATCTTGACGTTGGTGAACGTCACGTCGGTGACGTGGCCGTCGACGTCGCCCATGATCGTGGGGCTGAACGACGGCGAGGCACCGTTGATGGTGATGTTGTCGTAGGTGATGTTCTTGATGGTGCCGACGCCGGGACTGTTGCCGCAGCGTTTGCGGGCGCCGACCTTGAGCATGATCGGCGACCGCACACCGCTGACGGTGATGTCCCGGTAGTGCACGTCGGAGATGACCGACCCGTCCATCGACACGAGCCCGAGCCCGGACTTGTTGGAGCCCTTGACGTCGATGCGCTGGAAGTCGTAGCCGGTGAAGTCGCCGCACGTCTCGGAGCCGAACATCAACGCGTTGCAGCACTTGGCACTGAGCTTGGTGTCGTAGACCTTCACGTTGCCGTTGGACAGCTTCTGCCCGAGGGCGTAGTCACTCTTGAACGCGAGCGCGTCGTCGTTGGCCGCGAAGTTGCCGTTGGTGATCGTCACGTTGGTGGTGCTGATGACGTTCCAGCCGTCGCGGTCGCTCGCGGTGTCGATCGTGAGCCGGTCGGAGACGACGTTCTTGCACCCGTTGATCAGCATCGCGAAGTGGCCGCCGCGCCGCAGCTTGATGCCGCTGACGGTGAGGTTCTCGCAGCGCGTCAACGAGATGATCTTGTCGGCCTCGCCGCTGTCCGGGTTGCCGGTGATCAGCGCGCCACCGCCGTCGATGGTGCCGGAGCCGACGAAGCCGATGTTGGTCAGCCGGTCGCCCCAGATCATCGCGTTGCGGAAGTGGCTGTGCCCGTAGTCCTGATACTTGTCGTTGGGGTTCGGCTCGGGCTTGTCGTAACCGCCACCCTTCGCCCCCATGATCGTCGCACCGGCGTCGAGCTGGAGCGTGACGTTGCTCTTCATGTGGATCGACTTGGGCGAACGGTAGGTGCCGGACGGGAACCGGACCGTCCCGCCACCGGCCGCGTTCGCCGCCGTGATCGCCCTGTCGATCGCCGCCGTGTCGCTGGCGCTGCCGTTGCCGACGGCCCCGTAGTCCTTGACGTTGAAGTCCGCCGCCGGTGTCTGAACACCCTGGGCGGGGTGTGCGAGCACTGTCGTGGCGAGCAGTGCCGCCGCCACCGCCGCACCGAGCCTGGAGAACACACGTGCCTCCCGATGAAAGGTGTTGAAAACCTTTACAGCGGCGGCGAGGTCACACGTTACGCCGGTCGAACGCGTCCGAACAGCCTCCAGCGGCGAGGCCCTGAGGCGAGCACGCCCGCGCCACCCCGGCGCTCCGACTTGGCAGCGACTTCCTCAGGTGTGCGAACGAGCCGGTGAGCTGCCGCATCGCCCTCCAGGTCATCCCGTCGTTGCTTCGCGATAGCAAACGCTTGATCGTGAGGTAACACGACAATTCCCCTATCTTGTGACAGTTACTCGTGTTCAGGCGCCACGGTGACGCCCAGGAACAACCGGACCGGACGAGAACCCTCGGGACGCAGGGACGGGTCGTCCGCGCGCTCCTTGTACTTGCGCAGCAACGCCTCCAACTCGGCCTTGTACTCGGCGAGTTCTTCGACGGTCAGAAACTTGACGCTGTCGATGGTGCCGACCGAGTCACGCCATTCCCACGGCAGCAACTTGCGTGCGATCAACCGCTCGCGGAGCATCTCGAACTGCTGGTCCACGTAAGCCAATGCGGCCGCCTCGGCGGCCATCGCACCTTCGGGGTCGAGCCCGTCCGGCGAGATCGCCTCACGCTTCTTCGCGATCCGCCACGGCTTCTGCCGGCCTGGGCTCTCGACCTCTTCCACGAAGCCGTACTTGGCCAGCATGTTCAGGTGGTACGAGCAACTCGCGACGCTCTCGTCGAGCCGCTCCGAGCACTGCGTCGCGGTCTGCGCGCCCTCTTCCGTCAGCAGGTTGATCAGCTTCCACCGGAACGGGTGCGAGAGGGCTCGCAGCGCCTTGGGGTCGCGTATGCGGGGCTCGGTCATGACACCACCGTACGCGTAGCAAGAAGTCTTTAGCAAGCTTCCTTGATATATAAATCCTGATATAAAAGCCGCATGACACGGGGGCCGCTGTGGTTGCTGGGGGCGTTCGGAGCACTGGTCGCGGTGACGTGGATCGACCCGCCGTGGCCAGCCGAGCAGGCGTTGCACAGCTCGTTGACGGCGGTGGCACTGGTGGCGCTGTGGCTGCTCCGCAAGCGCCTCGACACCGCACAATGGGCGTGGGCGCTGACGTTCCTGGCGCTGCACACGATCGCGGCGCGCTGGATCTACTCGTTCGTCCCGTACGACGACTGGACGGACGCACTGTTCGGCGTGCGGCTGTCCGAGGTGTTCTCCTGGGACCGCAACCACTTCGACCGGCTCGTGCACTTCGCGTACGGCGTGTGCGTGACCGCGGTCCTGCGGCAGAAGTGGTTGCGGTCGCTGGAGATCGTGCTGGCGACGAGCGCGCTCTACGAACTGCTCGAGTGGGCGATCGCCATGACGCTCGCCCCTGATCTCGCCGAGGCCTACAACGGCCAGCAGGGCGACATGTGGGACGCCCACGCCGACATGGCGTTGGCCGCACTCGGCGCGTTGGTCACCAGTCTGGCGAGTTCCGTGCGACGGCGGTCACCAGCGGCAACGACTCGATGACCGGCACCCGCAGCAGTTCCGCGGGCACGTCCGGGTCGCGCACCGGTTCGACGAGCTCCCGCAGCAGCGCGCCCACCACGTCGTCCGCGGTCTGGTCGATCTCGTGGATCAGGTCGCGCAGCTGGTCCGCCGCCTCGTTGAGCACCCGCGGCCGCTGGGGTTCCTCCAGCATCAGCGCCGCGAGCCGCAGCACCCGGCGGCACGTCCGCAGCCGCAGACTCCGGCTCGCCGACTCCCGCGCCCCGGCGAGGCCGAGCCGTCCTCGGGTCCGCTCGATCCACGGCTCGACGGTCTCGCGGCGCCAGATCGGGCCGGACGCGAGCTCGGCGTCCGGCTCCGGGATGCCGTGCGAGCGACGCTTGCGCCACACGGCCACCAGCTGCCGGCTGAGGCCCATGGCGTCAGCGATCTCTGCGATTCCGTAGAAGTCCCCCACGCGGACAACTGTAACCATAGATGACGGCGTCTGTCATCCTAAATGTCACGGTAAAAATGTCTCAAATGCGTTCGAGAACCGCCCGCGCCGCGTTGTGGCCGCCGATGCCGCTGACCCCACCGCCCCGCCGGGACCCCGCGCCGCAGACGAAGACGTTGTCGTCGCCCGTCTCGACACCCCACCTGCCGACCTCGTCGTCGGTCTCGGCGAACGGCCAGTCGAGCTCTCCGTGGAAGATGTTGCCACCCGGCAGGCCGAGCTCTTCCTCCAGGTCCAGCGGCGTGCGGGCCTCGATGCACGGCTCGCCGTCGGCGTCGACGGCGAGGCAGTCCTGGATCGGCTCGACCAGGTGCGCGTTGAGCTGGTTCAGGTACCGCTGGACGAGCTCGTCGCGGAGTTCGGTGTTGCGACCCTCGAACAGTGAGGCGGGCAGGTGCAGACCGAACAGCGTCAGCGTCTCGTGGCCCGCGAGCGACGACCCGAGGATCGACGGGTCGGTCAGCGAGTGGCAGTACATCTCGCCCGGCAGCACCGACGGCACCTGCCCCGCGACGCTCTCCAGGTACGCGGTCTCCAGCTGGTCGTACGACTCGTCGAGGTGGAACGTGCCGGCGAACGCGAGCCGAGCGTCCACACCGGACTTCAGCTCCGGCAGCCTGCGCAACAACATGTTGATCTTCAGCTGACAACCGGGCGCGTCGTGAACTTCCTCGCCCCGCAACCGCCCCAGCACCGAAGGGGCCACATTGGACAGCACGAACCGCGCTTCGAAAGTCTCGTCGCCGCACACCACCGACACGGTCTTGCCGTCCGTTTCGATGGACGTCACCTCGGCACCCGTGACGATCTGGGCGCCGGCCTCGCGCGCCACCCGTTCCAGCTCGGCGGTGACCCCGCCCATGCCGCCCACGGGGACCTTCCACTCACCGGAACCGTTGCCGATCACGTGGTAGAGGAAGCACTTGTTGGCGCGCAACGAGTGCAACGACGAGTGCGTGCCGATCAACGCGTCCGTGGCCACGACACCGCGCACCAGGTTGTTGTCGAAGAGCTCCTGCAACGTCGCGCCGATCGGCCGTTCGAAGACCTGCTCCCACAACCGCCCGCGCGCCACCGCGTCGACGTGCACGCGCAGGTGTTCGCGTGACACCAACGGCTCCAGGAGTGTCGGCGCCAGAGCAGCGGCCATCAGCTCCAGGTCCGCGTACCAGCGCTGCCACCGCTCCCAGTCGTCCAGCGACCCGCAGACGGCCTCGAACGACTTCACGGTCGCCTCGCCGGGCGAACGCTCGACCAGCAGCCCGGTCTTGCCGTTCGGCGTGTACGACGACGCGGCCCGCGACCGCAGCTTCAGGTTGAGCCCGAGATCGGACACGATCTGGTCGGGCAGCAGCGACACGAGGTACGAGAAGCGCGAGAGCCGGGCGTCGACACCCTCCCACGGTGACGCGCTCACCGCCGCCCCGCCGACGTGCGGCAGCTTCTCCAGCACCCTGACCGACTTCCCCGCCCGCGCGAGGTACGCGGCCGCCACCAGCCCGTTGTGGCCGCCTCCCACGATCACGACGTCGTCCATGCCCCGAGATCCCTCCCACGTAGCCTGGTCGGTGGGGAACATAGCGGTCCGAAGGAGATGTGCACATGGGCCGAGTGACGGTGCGCCGAGCGGTCGAGCGGGTGTCGTCGAGCGGTCGGCGCCGCAGGGTCGACGCGCTCGCCGCCGAGGAGCCGCTGGAGCTGAGGGTCAACGGGAAGGCGTTGGCCGTCACGATGCGCACTCCCGGCCAGGACGTCGAGCTCGCGCACGGCTTCCTGCTCAGCGAGGGTGTCATCGGGTCGGCGGAAGACGTCTCGGTCGCCCGGTTCTGCGAGGGCACCGGGCCCGACGGCATGAACACCTACAACGTGCTGGACGTCGCGCTGGCCGACGGGGTGCCGCCGCCGGACACCGGGGTGGAGCGGAACTTCTACACCACGTCGTCGTGCGGGGTCTGCGGGAAGGCCGCGCTGGACGCGGTGAAGCTCAAGACGCGGCACTCCCCCGCGCTGGACGACGTCAGAGTCACGCCGGACGCGCTCACGGGGTTCCCGGACGCGTTGCGGGAACGGCAGAAGGTCTTCGAGAGCACGGGCGGGCTGCACGCGGCCGGGCTGTTCGTGAACGGTGAGCTGCTGGTCGTGCGGGAGGACGTGGGCAGGCACAACGCCGTCGACAAGGTGCTGGGCTGGGCGGTGCTGCAGAACCTCGTGCCGTTGCGCGGCGCGGTGCTGATGGTGTCCGGGCGGGCGTCGTTCGAGCTGGTGCAGAAGGCGGCGATGGCCGGGATTCCGGTGCTCGCCGCGGTGTCGGCGCCGTCGTCGCTCGCCGTCGAGCTCGCCGAGGAGCAGGGCATGACGCTCATCGGCTTCCTGCGCGGCGACTCGATGAACATCTACACCGGTGGGGAGCGCGTGCTTGAGACCGCTTGACGGTGTCGTGGTGGTGAGCCTGGAGCAGGCCGTCGCCGTGCCCTACGCGACGCGGCTGCTGGCCGATCTCGGGGCTCGCGTGATCAAGATCGAACGGCCGGGCGTCGGCGACTTCGCTCGGCACTACGACTCGGCGTGCGGAGAGGTGTCGTCGTACTTCGCGTGGACGAACGTCGGCAAGGAGTCGGTGTCGCTCGACATCAACCACCCCGACGGCCGCGAGGTGCTGGACCGGCTGATCGCGCGGGCTGACGTGCTGCTGTGCAACCTGTCGCCCCGCGTGTGGTCTCGTCTCGCGCTGGAGCTGCCGGAGACGTTGATCGTCGGCGAGCTGTCCGGTTACGGCTGGGACGGCCCGTACGCGGACCGCAAGGCGTTCGACGCACTGGTGCAGTCCGAGGCCGGGCTGGTGTCGCTGACCGGAGAGGGTGACGTGGTCGCGCGGGCCGGCATCTCGGTCGCGGACATCGCGGCGGGCGTCCAGCTGCACGCGGCGGTGCTGGCGGCGTTGTTGCAGCGGTCCAGGACGGGTTCGGGCACGCGGCTGCGGCTGTCGCTGTTCGGGGCGATGGCCGAGTGGATGCACCAGCCGATGCTCTACGCGGCCGGGACGGGTGCCGCGGCGCCGCGGTCGGGTGCGCACCACCCGAGCATCGCGCCGTACGGGCCGGTGACCTGCGCGGACGGCGCCGTGCACCTGGCCGTGCAGAACGACGGCCAGTGGCAGCGGCTGTGCGCGATGATCGGGCTGGCGGCGGAGGAGAGGTTCGCCACAGTGGCGTCCCGCGTCCAGCACCGAGCGGAGCTGCAGAAGATTCTCGAACAGGCCTTTTCGGACCTCACCGCGACCGAGTTGCTGGCCGCTCTGGACCGGGCCGACGTGCCAGCCGCGCTGACCCGCTCGATCACCGAACTGCCCACCCACCCGCAGCTCGACACGTGGGTTGACGTGCAGGTTCCCGGCGGAACGGCCCGCATGCTGCCACCTGCGACCGAGGGCTTCGAGTGGTCACCGGGTGCGGTGCCCGCGCTCGGCGCGCACAATGATCGCGTGTTGCGCTGGCTGGGTTTTTCGGACGAGGAACTGTCCTCCTTACGCGTGCGTTCCGTCCTCTGAGAAGGAAACGAGGAACGGTGCCCACGCGATGAGGTGAGCATGGGGGAACCGAGGTACAGCCGCCGCACACTCCTCGCGGCGATCGGCGCGGTCGTCGCGACGGCCGCAGGGGTAGCGACGTACGTGTCGTCGTCCACCGCCGCCGAGCAGCAGATCGCGACGGCGGAGGGCCTCAGCCGGACGCCGGCGGCCAAGCCGACCGTCCGCTTCGAACGCGTGTACTCGGCCGCACGCCACCGCGACGTCACCCTCACCTTCTACCTCCCGACCGGCGCGAGCACCCGCGGCCTGCCGATGTCGATCCTCCTGCACGGCCTGCACGGCGACGCCCGGCACGCCAACGCGGGCGATCTCGCCGGCGTCCTGACCTCTGCGGTGGCGAAGGGCTCGGTCCCGGCGTTCGGCTTCGTCGCGGTCGACGGCGGCGACAACTACTGGCACGAGAACGTCCCCGGCGACGACCCGATGGCCATGCTGCTCGACGAGATCCCCCGCTGGCTCAAGGAACGCGGCTACGGCGAGCCGTTCGCGGTGACGGGCGTGTCCATGGGCGGCTTCGGCGCGCTGCTGTACGCCCGCCGTCGCGCCGAGCGTGGCGACCCGATCGCGGCCGCGGCGACCGTCTCCCCCGGCCTGATCACCACGTGGCCGGAGATGGCCAAGCGCAGGGCGTTCAAGAACGAGGCCGAGTGGACGTCGCTGGACCCGTTGCGCCACCTCGGCTCCACCGGCCCGACCGCGCTCGGCGTGTGGATCGGCGACCACGACCGGTTCATCGAGGGCACCCGCCGGTTCATCCGCGAGGTGCGGCCCGAGGTCGGCACGGTGAAGCCCGGCGGGCACGACGACGAGTTCTACCGCAAGGTGACCCCGGACGTCGTGCAGTTCCTCGCGAAGTACGCGAAGCGCGCTGTTTAGACGCGCACGGCCACGCGGCCGTAGTGCAGCCACTTGACCCTGTCCTGCTCGTCGCGTCCACAGAGGACGACCACGGAGTGGTGCCCGCCTTCCTTCTCCACGGCGATCAGGGCGTCGTCGCGGAACCCGGTGTACTCCTCGACCACGTCCTCACCAGCGTCGGGCACGGCGCGCACCTGCACCGTGCCGTGCTCGGTCGCGGTGACGTGGACATCGGCCCGCACGGCCCGGTAGACGCCGGCCACCTTCTCGACGTCGACCGGGACGGGCACGGCAGGCGGCTCCGGGCGGGTCGGCAGACTGATGTTCGCCAGCTCTCCCAACACCTTCTCGTGCACCGCCCGCATGACCGGCGCGGGCGCTCCCCCGTTGGTGAGCACCGCGATCGCGAGGCCGCGCTCCGGAACGACCCGCAGGGACGACTGGAAGCCCGGCGTCTGACCGGTGTGCCCGAGGCCGGTGATGCCGCCGTCGTACTCGTGCAACATCCAGCCGAGACCCTGCCTGCCGCCGTAACCGAGGTCGGGGAGCACGACCTGGGTCTCGCGCATCGCGTCGAACTCGGTGGTGTCGAGGTGCATCCGCACGAACGCGAGCAGGTCCCGCGCGCTCATCGCGAGCACCGACCCGGCCGGTGAGTCGCCCTCGGGTGTCTTCTCCTCCGTGGGTTTGAGCTCAGCGCCCACGTGGCCAGAGGCGCACGTGTGGCCGTCGTACTCGGTGTGGCGCGTGGCGGCGGGCAGACCTAGACGTTCGATGAGACGTTCACGCAGAACCGTGTTGAAAGGCTTGCCGCGCAACACTTCCACGATCCGGCCGAGCACCACGTAGCCGGCGTTGCAGTACACGTACAGCGCGCCGGGCGGAGTGGTCTGCGCGGTGTCGGCCATGCGCTCGATGTACTTCACCAGCATGTCGTCGCCGTTGCCGGTGTCGTGGTAGAGGTCGCCCTCGAACCCCGCGGTGTGGCTGAGGAGCTGACGCGGCGTGATGACGCGCGCGGCCTGCTCGTCGGCCAGCCGGAACTCGGGGACGACGTCGCGGACCGGGCGGTCGAGGTCGAGCAGGCCCTCGTTCACCAACTCCTGGACGAGCGTCGCCGTCCAGATCTTGGTGATCGACCCGATCTGGAAGATCGCGTCCGACGTCACAGGCTCGCGTGTGACGTTGTTGAGCACACCTGCTGCTATGTCGACGATTTCGCCGTTGTGCAGCACGGCCACTTGAGCACCGACGACACCGTGTTCGTCGATCAGCTCCTGCAGGTCGATCATCCGTCCCCCTTGTCAGATCCGAACCGCCACCCGTCCGTGGTGCAGCCAGCGCACGAAACCCCGCTCGTCACGTCCACAAAGGACGGTCGTCGGGTGGCGGCCGCCGACGGGTTCGACCGCGATCACCCGTATCCCGCCGCCGACACTCGGCGTCACGTGCACGTCAACCTGTCCTGTGCGGTACGTGCCAACGGCTTTCCCGACTTCCACCGGCGCGGGCGCGTCGAACAGCCCCTCGTTGGCCAACTGCACGACGAGGGTCGCGGTCCCGACCTTCGTGATCGGCCCGACCTGGAACAGCGACGAGGTGGTCACCGCCGCACCGGCGCCGGTGCGCCTCGACGAGCTCGGGCAGCCCGCGGGCCAGCCACTCGATCACCATTGCCCCCCCAGCAACAGTCTCTAGCGCGGTGAGAGCGGCACCGTCTTCGACCGCACCCACTTGAGCACCGACGGCCACTCCCCGTAGCCCGCGTCGGTGTTGATGTGCGCCGCCCCCGGCAGGACGTCGATCTCGATCCGCAACGCCTCGGCGAGCTGCTTCGAGGCGGTCATCGAGCAGTACGGGTCACCCTCGCCCACGACCAGGCGGGTGTCGGTGGCGGCGCGGCGCAGGCCCGCTGGGTCGAGCGGGGCGGGGAAGAACGACTTGATCGCGCGTTCCGGGTGGTCCGGGGCGGGCGGCGCCACCAGGAGCACGCGGTCGACGTGTCCGATGCCCTGACGGGCGGCGTGGTGCAGCCACAGGTAGCAGCCGAGTGAGTGGGCCACGACGACCCGTTCGCGGTCGGCCGGGGCGGCTTCGAGGTGGGTGTCGAGCTCACGCAGCCAGGTGGCCAGGTCGGGCTCGTCCGGGTCGCTGAAATGCGGCATGTCGGCGAGGCCGCCGTGCTCGGACACCGTGCGGGCGAGCCAGCTCTGCCAGTGGTCGGGGCCCGAGCCGGTCCAGCCGTGGATGAGGAGCACGTGAGGCAGCGACATGACTCCACCTTAGAACGCCGAAAGGGCGCCCGGCCGGAACCGGACGCCCTTTCGAACAAAGATCGCTTACGCCGACTTCCCGCCTCGGAGGTTCGGAGGTGTCCCCCCGGCCAGCACGAGAGAGAAGTCCACTGCGAGCACGCTACGCCGACTTCTCTCGCCGCTCCCGGCGCGAGGGCTGCCGGGCCACGATCGTCGGGTTCACGTTCTCCTTCACCGTCTGCTCGGTGATGACGACCTTGGCGACGTCCGTGCGGCTCGGGATGTCGTACATCACCGGGAGCAGGACCTCTTCCATGATCGCGCGCAGACCACGAGCACCGGTGCCGCGCAGGATCGCCTGGTCGGCGACCGCTTCGAGCGCGGTCTTGGTGAACTCGAGCTCGACGCCGTCCATCTCGAAGAGCTTCTGGTACTGCTTGACCAGGGCGTTCTTCGGCTCGGTGAGGATCATCACCAGCGACGGCTTGTCGAGGTTCGTGACGGAGGCGACCATCGGCAGACGCCCGATGAACTCGGGGATCAGGCCGAACTTGATCAGGTCCTCCGGCATGGAGTCGGCGAAGTAGTCCGCCGCGTCCACCTCGGCCTTGGAGCGCACCTCGGCACCGAAGCCCAGGCCGCGCTTGCCGACGCGGTCCTGAATGATCTTCTCGAGGCCCGCGAAGGCGCCCGCCACGATGAACAGCACGTTCGTCGTGTCGATCTGGATGAACTCCTGGTGCGGGTGCTTGCGGCCGCCCTGCGGGGGCACCGATGCGGTGGTGCCTTCCAGGATCTTGAGCAGCGCCTGCTGGACGCCCTCACCGGACACGTCGCGCGTGATCGACGGGTTTTCACTCTTTCGAGCGATCTTGTCGACCTCGTCGATGTAGATGATGCCCGTCTCGGCGCGCTTCACGTCGTAGTCCGCGGCCTGGATGAGCTTCAGGAGGATGTTCTCGACGTCCTCACCGACGTAGCCGGCCTCCGTCAGCGCGGTCGCGTCGGCGATGGCGAACGGCACGTTCAGCATCTTCGCGAGCGTCTGCGCGAGGTAGGTCTTGCCGCAGCCCGTCGGGCCGAGCATCAAGATGTTCGACTTCGCCAGCTCGACGCCGTCGTCACGACCCTCGCGCCCGCGGTCGCCCGCCTGGATGCGCTTGTAGTGGTTGTAGACGGCGACGGAGAGGGTGCGCTTGGCATCACTCTGGCCGATGACGTACTGGTCGAGGAACTCGTGGATCTCGGCGGGCTTCGGCAGCTCGTCGAGCTTCACGTCGCCGGCTTCGGCCAGCTCCTCCTCGATGATCTCGTTGCAGAGATCGATGCACTCATCGCAGATGTAGACGCCGGGGCCGGCGATGAGTTTCTTCACCTGCTTCTGGCTCTTTCCGCAGAAAGAGCACTTCAGCAAGTCGCCGCCGTCACCGATACGCGCCATGACCGCTGACCTATGTCCCCTCCGGCGCACACCTGCTGTAGTGCGCCTGCTGACTTGCTGTGGCAGTCCCACTGGCTGTGGGTGCTGAGCCCGTTCTCCTGACGGTACCTGGCCTACCCCGTTTCAGGGGAGGACCAGCGTCCCTCCGACGCGCCGATCAGGCCAGTTAACCGGTCACACCGGCGTGTCGGACGGGTGCGCGGCTCCGAGGGCTGGAGTTTCCCAGCCCTCGGGAGGCCCGGGGGTCCGGGGTGTCCCCCGACGAACCCGGGCGGTGGGCGAGGCGAGTGCTCTTCGCGAGCACACCTCACCCACCGGCGCCCGTCAGGACTTGGCCGAGAGCTTGCGGTAGGGCAGCACCGAGTCGACGATGCCGTACTCCTTGGCCTCGTCGGCCGTGAGGATCCGGTCGCGCTCGATGCTCTCGCGGACCTCCTCTGCCGTCCGGTTGGTGTGCCGCGCGAGGGTGGACTCCATCAGGCGGCGCACGCGCTGGATCTCGTTCGACTGGATCTCCAGGTCGGACACCTGACCGTACGCACCCTCCATGGAGGGCTGGTGGATCAGGATTCGCGCGTTCGGCAGCGCGTGGCGCTTGCCGGGCGTGCCGGCGGCCAGCAGCACCGCGGCGGCCGAGGCGGCCTGGCCGAGGCAGTACGTCTGGATGTCCGGGCGGACGAACTGCATGGTGTCGTAGATGGCCATCAGCGAGGTGAACGAGCCACCCGGCGAGTTGATGTACATCAGGATGTCGCGGTCGGGGTCCTCGGACTCGAGCACCAGCAGCTGCGCCATCACGTCGTTGGCCGAAGCGTCGTCAACCTGCACGCCGAGGAAGATGATGCGCTCCTCGAACAGCTTGTTGTACGGGTTCGACTCCTTCATGCCGTAGCTGGTGCGCTCGACGAACGACGGCAGCACGTACCGCGACTGAGGCATGTGGAACTGGCTCACTTCGAGATCTCCTAGCTGACGTCAGTTGCTCGAGCCGACCGGCTGCGCGCGGGTAACGACCTTGTCGACGAAGCCGTACTCCAGCGCTTCCTGCGCGGTGAACCAGCGGTCGCGGTCGGAGTCCTGGATGATGCGCTCGACCGGCTGGCCGGTGTGCTCGGCGATCAGCTCGGCCATCTCGCGCTTGGTGCGCGTCAGCATGTCCGCCTGGATCGCGATGTCCGCGGCCGTACCGCCGACACCGGCCGACGGCTGGTGCATGAGGATGCGCGCGTGCGGAAGCGCCTGGCGCTTGCCAGGAGCACCCGCGGAGAGCAGGAACTGCCCCATCGAGGCCGCGAGACCCATCGCGACGGTGGCCACGTCCGGCTCGATGAGCTGCATCGTGTCGTAGATGGCCATGCCCGCCGTGACGGAACCACCCGGCGAGTTGATGTAGAGGGTGATGTCCTTCTCGGGGTCCTCAGCGGCCAGCAGCAGCAGCTGAGCGGTGATCTGGTTGGCGATGCCCTCTTCGACCTGCGATCCCAGGACGATGATCCGCTCGCGGAGCAGCCGCTCGTACACCGAGTCGTTGAGGTTCATCCCGGCGGTGGCCGACCGCATCTCGGGGGTCGGGAAGGAGTGCTGCGTCACGTCTGCCTGCCTAACTCCAGGTGGAACGAATCTGGATGCCAAAACTCTCTGCGATCGACCTTAACGAAGACGGGCGGCGTCAGATGCCCGACACCGCCCGCGTTCGCTCAGGGCTGCATTTCCGGCGCTCGCCCGCTCGCGCGGGGAGTGACGGGAGCTACTCCGCGTCCTCTCCGGACTTGGTCTCGCCGAAGAGCTCCTCGAGGTCCAGCTTGGTGCCCGAGGTGTCGCTCACCGTGGCCTGGCGCACGACGCTCGCCAGCGCCTTGCCGCGGCGGACGTCGGCGAAGATCGCGCCGAGCTGACCGGACTGCTGCGCGCGCTTGACGTACTCGTCGGGCGAGATGCCGAAGCGCTGGGCCTGGTAGATGATCCGCTCGGTCAGCTCGCCGTCGGACACCGTGACCTGCTCGGCGTCGGCGATCGAGTCGAGCACCAGCTGCGTCTTGACGGCCTGCTCGGCGGCCTTGCGCAGCTCGGTGTCGAACTCCTCCTCCGACTGGCCCTGCTCCTCGAGCCACGACGCGAACTTCGCGTCGTCGTGGTCGAAGGCGTGCACGGCGTCGTGCTTGCGGGCGTCGATCTCGCCCTGGACGATGCCCTCGGGCAGCGGGACCTCGGTGGTCTCCAGCAGCGCCTCGAGGACCTTGTCGCGCGCCTGGACGCCCTGCTGCATCTTCTTGACGCGGGCCAGGCGGGTCTTCAGGTCGTCCTTGAGCTCGTCGAGCGTGTCGAACTCGCTGGCGAGCTGCGCGAACTCGTCGTCCAGCTCGGGCAGCTGACGCTCCTTGACGGAGTTCAGCACGACGGACACCTCGGCCTCGCGGCCGGTGTGCTCACCCGCGACGAGCGTGGTGGAGAAGGTCTTGGTCTCGCCCTCGGAGGCGCCGACGAGCGCGTCGTCGATGCCTTCGACGAGCTGGCCGGAGCCGATCTCGTAGGACAGGCCGGTGGTGCGGGCCTCCTCGACCTCCTCGCCGTCGACCGTGGCGGACAGGTCGATGCTGACGAAGTCGCCGGTCTCGGCCGGGCGGGTGACGCCGGCGAGCGTGCCGAAGCGGGCGCGCAGCTCGTCGAGCTGGGTGGTCACGTCCTCGTCGGTTACCTCCTGCTCGTCGACGGTCACGGCGAGCTCGCCGAACGCGGGCACGGTGATCTCGGGCCGGACGTCGACCTCGGCGGTGAACTCGAGCGTCTCGCCGTCCTCGATCTTGGTGACCTCGAAGTCGGGACGGCCGAGCGTCCGGACCTCACCCGCGGAGACCGCTTCCAGGTACTTGGCCGGGATGGCCTCCTGGATGACCTCGTCCAGGACCGGCGCGCGGCCGATGCGGCTCTCCAGCACCTTGGCCGGGGCCTTGCCCGGACGGAAGCCGGGGATGCGGACCTGCTTCGCGAGCTTCCGGTACGCCTGGTCGAAGTTCGACTTGAGCTCGTCGAACGGCACCTCGACGTTGATCCGGACCCTCGTCGGGCTCAGGTGCTCGACGGTGCTCTTCAACGTGGACTCCTCGATACGAACAAGAACGTGCAAGACAGCCGGTACCGCCACACAGGGCGCCCGGATTCCCAGCGAGTCTAGGCGAGACCCGCGCTGTGACCGCCGCCACCCCGGTTCCGCGCCCGTGACCCGACTGTGAGCCACCCCCGATTGGCTTCCGGGCACGACTTCTTCTCAGTTGGGGGAACAACGATGAAGCGTCACCGCACGAGACTCCTCGCGCTGACGGCCGCGACCGCCGCGTTGATCGGCCTGACCACGGCACCGGCGGCCACCGCGGCCACACCACCGGAAGCCACCGTCGCCGCCTACATCTACACCGACGGCACCACCTCGGAAGGCCTGGTCGCCGAGAACGCCGACCTCTCCGCACCACAGCTGGCCTCCGGCTACACCGAGGCCCACCGCGGCTGGGACATCCGCCTGTCCGACGAGGACTACAACGCGGGCATGCCGACCCAGTCGTTCCGCGCCATCGCCGCCCACCGCGAGACCAACGCGAGCGCGATCGCCGGAGGCTTCGTCTCCCTGTTGGACGGCGACGTCCGCGACGTCCCGTTCGCCGTGGTGAAACTCGGCCAGCGCTACCACTCCTGCTCGGTCGGCAGGCCGTTCAGCAACACCGACCGGGACCGCCCGCGCCTGTGGCTGCGCCAGACCGACGGCGAGCTCTACGAGATCAAGGGCGAACTCACGAGCTGGACGAGCGCCATGCCCCCGACCTCCCGCCAGACCGTCCGCATGCCCACCACCGTGAAGGTCAACCGCCTGACGACCACCACCGAGCTCTCCACGTACCCCGAGTTCGCCAAGTACGACGGCCGCCCGGAGTCCGGTGGCGGCGGCTACGAACTGCAGATCACCCAGGCCGACACGACCTACCGCATCCTCGTGGCCGCAGCCGCCGCGTCCTGTTAGTCCCCGCACTCCACCAGCGCCGCCGCCCACCCCGGGGCGGCGGCGTTTTTGTTCGCCTGCCGAACCACTTAACAGAAAAGAGTCATCCGACTACGGCCCGTCAAAGGCGACGTTTAAATTTCACTCTTTCGGCCGCAGCCACGTTTCCCAACCGATCAAGATGACTCCGTTAGCACTAATCGGGACGTCGCGGCAGACAGGTAGCGTTACGACTCCCGAACCACGCGTAACAGGACCACGGGAACGAACGAGAAAAAGTCGTCGCACCGTTTTACTCCGAGGATCCGCCTGATGGAGACACGCCAGCTTCTCGCGTTCACAACCGTGGTACAGACAGGGAGCTTCACCAAGGCCGCAGCCACGCTCAACTGCTCGCAGCCAACCATCACGACCCGCATCAAGGCCCTCGAGGAGGGCCTCGGCGTCGTCCTTTTCCGCCGTCTCCCCCGAGGTATCCAGATGACGTCGGCGGGCGTGGAACTCCTCCCGTTCGCACGAAACATCATCAACCTCACCGAAAAGGCCCGAAAAGCCATAACGATGAACGGCGAGCCCCACGGCAAACTCGTCATCGGTTCCGCACAGAGTTTGACCGACTACCGCCTGTTACCACTCATCGAATACATGTGCTGGCGCTACCCGTCCGTCCAACTCTCCCTGCACTCGCGCAACGCCCTGAACAACCTCAACTCGGTGCGCGACGGCCAGTTGGACTGCGCCTTCTTCATCGGAGCCATCGAGCCCCGCGAGGGCCTCGAAACCACAGTCCTCTGCCCCGAACCTCTCGTCATGGTCGCGGGCCCCAACCACGTGTTGGCCCAGCGCCAGTCCCTGACCGAGGACGACATCACCAGCAGCACCCTGATCCGCGCGGAGAACGGCGCCTCGTACCACGAACTGTTCGAGAACAGCCTCGGCTTCGACGACACCAGAGCCCCCGTCCTGGAACTGGACTCGGTGGACGCGGCGAAACGAGCAGTGGCCTCAGGCCTCGGCATCGCCCTGATGCCAGAGGTGACCGTGTCCTCCGAGCTGGCGGAAGGCAGGTTGGTCCGCTTGCCCTGGTCCCCGACGTTCCGCGTCTACACGCAGTTCGGCTGGCGCCAGGACAACTCGACGAACCCGGCGGTCACAGCCCTGGTCTCCGCAGCAGCACAGGTGGTCAGCGACCAGGTGGCTTCACTGACCTGACCCCCGCGACGCCGCAGGCGAGCCCGAGCGGCGAGGCCGAAGGCGAGCCGCCCCAAGGCGAGGCCGAAGGCGAGCCGACGCGAAGGCGCAGCCGAGCCGTCCTTGCTTGAAACCGCAAGGTTCCGGCGGTGTGGTCCCGTCACGAGTCGTGCCACAGCTCTTGTCGCGCCCGAGGGGAGAGGTCAAGTCGCACGCTTTTCGCGACTTGACCTCTCCCCTCGGGTGTGACTCGCTCCTGGCACGGCTCGTGACGGGACCACACCGCCCGAACCGCACCACCAACGCAACGCGCAGCCGCCGAAAGCAACAGGCGTGCCATCAACCCGCCCACGGCGCTGGACTGGTCCTTGATCAGATTGGCGGGGTCTGGGGCGGCGCCCCAGAAAAGGGGAAGCACGCAACCGGCACCCAGCACGCAACCGGCACCCCAAGCACGCAACAAGACCACCTATCGGACACCAAACAGCAAGCCGCCAACGCACCAGGGGGACGACCTACGCACCCGGCGCGCCCCCAGAAGACCCCCGAACCACCAACTCAGGCAACACATCCTCGACATCCGTGGGCAAAGCCCCACCCACCACAGCCAACAACGCCCGAGCCGCCCGAGCCCCAAACGCGAACGTGTCCCGAGACAACGCAGTCAACCGCCCGTGCTGACACAAAACCGAGTCGTCCCAAGCAACAATCGACAACTCCGCAGGCACCGCAACCCCCAACGAAGAAGCAACCTCGACCCCAGCCACGGCCATCACATCGTTGTCGTAAACGATCGCCGTAGGACGATCACCGCGCGACAACAACTCCCGAGTAGCAGCGGCCCCGGACTCCGCCGAGTAGTCCCCGTACACCACAACACCGTCCACACCACCGCTCGCACCACCGTCCACAACAGACGAAGCAAACGCCTCATCCCGCCGCACCGTGTGCAACAACGACCCCAACCCGGCAATCCGGGCAATCCGCCGATGCCCCAACGACTTCAAATACTCCACAACAGAAGTCATCGCCGCGTAGTCATCAGCCCACACGGATGCCAGCTCCCCGTGGTGCCCGGCCCCACCCACCACAACAGCCGGCAGCCCCAACGACGACATCAACTCCACCCGCGGATCCGACACCAGCAGATCCACGAGGAACACCCCGTCAACTCGGTGCTCCGCCCACCACCGCCGATACAGCTCGATCTCCGCCTCGCGCGACTCCACCACCTGCAGCAGCAACGCGGAAGACATCGCGGACTGCATCCCGGCGATCAGCTGGAAGAAGAACGCCTCGTCCCCCAACGCCCGCGGCGGCCGCACCAGCACCAGCCCCACCGCGTCGGCCGACGCGGACGACAGCGCCCGCGCGGTCACCGAAGGCCGGTACCCCAGGGACGACGCCACCGCCAGCACGCGCGCGCGAGTCTGCTCGGACACCCCTGACCGGCCGTTCAGGGCCAACGACACGGCCCCTTTGGACACGCCCGCGGCAGCCGCGATGTCCTTGATCGTCGGCCTCTTCACGACAACCCCGCTCTGTCCGGAACAAGACAACTAGACGTTCGGAGGCTAGCCGGAGATAAACCGGTTTAGCTAGGGTCCGCGTCCAAGGAGGTGGGTGTCAATGAAGAGGCGCACGTTCCTCGCGGGCCTGGTGGCCCTCCCGATCACGTCGTCCGTCGCGGGCTGTGGTCTGTCGAGCAACACCGCGAGCAACTCGTCGGCGTCCGGCCAGGTCACCGGTGAGATCACGTTCCAGACCTGGTCTCTCAAGCCCAAGTACACCGATTACGTCAACGGTGTCATCGACGCGTTCCAGAAGCAGCACCAGGGCACCACCGTGAAGTGGGTGGACCAGCCCGCGGACGGGTACCTGGCCAAGGTCATGGCCGACGCGAGCGCGGGGAGCCTCCCCGACGTGATCAACGTGCCGCCGGACCTCAGCTTCCCGCTCGCCAAGGCAGGGCAGCTCGTGAACCTCGACGAGAGCCTGAAAGACGCCAAGCCCGAGTACCTCGAGAACGCCTGGCAGGCGTTCGAGATCCCCGGCAAGGGCGGCTGCTACGGCTTCCCCTGGTACCTCAACACCGGCCCGATCTTCTACAACAAGGCCCTGTTCACGCAGGCAGGCCTCGACCCGAACAAGCCGCCGACGAACTTCAAGGAGCTGGAGCAGCAGGCCCTTCAGCTCGCACAGAAGAAGGTCGCGATGCTCGGCCAGACGCCGTCCATCGCCGACTTCGGGCTCTACGGCGTGAAGGTGTTCGAGAACGACAAGTTCACGTTCAACGAACCCAAGGGCGTCGAGTTCGTCGAGACCTACAAGCGGATGTACGACGTGGGCGCGCTGATCCCCGAGGCGCTGACGCAGAACTACACCGGCGCCGGCGCGAAGTTCATGGCGCAGCAGACCGCGCTCAACCCCGGCAGCGCGTACGACCTCGGCAAGTTCAAGACCGACGCGCCCAGCCTGTACGCGAACATCGGCATCACCAAGCCCATCACGAACACGGGCAGCGCCAACATGTTCCTGCACGGCGTGAGCGTGCCCAAGAGCAGCAAGAACCAGGCGACGGCGCTCGCGTTCGGCCGGTTCGTCACCAACGCCGAGAACCAGGTGAAGTTCGCCAAGCTCGCCTCGATCTTCCCCTCCACCAGCAAGGGCGGCGACGACCCCTACTTCACCACGGAGGACGGCAGCGACGAGGCACGCGTGCGCGTCGCGGCGGCCAAGCAGCTCAAGACCGCCGTCAACTACACGCCCGTGCAGTTCAGCGACCAGATGCGCGAGGCGCTGCTGCAACAGCTCGCGGACGCCATGCTCGGCAAGAAGTCCGCCAAACAGGCCCTCGACGACGCCGTCGCCGAGTGCAACCGGCTCCTCAAGTGATCCCCGGAAAATGACGCACAGGCCCTACACGCCGTGGCTGTTCCTGTTGCCAGGACTGGCCGTCTGCCTCATGTTCACGATCTTCCCGTTCCTGAACATGATCGTGCTCGCGTTCACGGACGCGAGCGCGCTGGGCGGCGGCCAGTTCACCGGCGTCGACAACTTCGTGCGGATGGCGCAGGACCCCAAGTTCTGGCTGGCCGCGCGCAACAGCCTGCTCTACATGATCGGCGTGGTCCCACCACTGGTGCTGTTGCCGCTGCTGATCGCGATGCTCGCGCAGAAGGTCGTGCCGGGCATCGGGATCTTCCGCACGGCGTTCTTCACGCCGGTCATCGCGTCCGCGGTCGTGGTCGGCCTCATCTGGACCTGGCTGCTCGACAGCCGCGGCCTGGTGAACAGCGTCGTGGAAGCGTTGGGTGGCACGAGGATCCCGTTCCTCACCGACTCGACGCTGCTGCTCGTCAGCTCCATGGTCGTCACGGTCTGGCGCGGCCTCGGCTACTACATGGTGATCTACCTGGCCGCGCTCGCGAACGTGCCGAAGGACCTGCACGAGGCCGCGATGGTCGACGGCGCGGGACCGGTGCGCCGCTTCTGGTCGGTCACCGTGCCCGCGCTCAGGCCGACCATGGTGCTCATCGCGGCGCTGAGCGCGGTCAACGGCTTCCGCGTGTTCTCCGAGATCTACCTGCTCTCCGGCGGCACCGGCGGACCGGGCGGGGCCGGCACCACGATGGTGATGCTCATCCAGTCGGTCGGCCGCGGCCTCACCGGCGAGGTCGGGTACGCCTCGGCGCTGAGCTTCGTGCTGTTCGTGATCCTGCTGGGCCTGCTGCTGATCACCCTCAAGCTCAACCGCAGGGAGGACCAGCTGTGAAACCGGCCCACTACAAACTGGCACTGCGCTACCTGGGACTCCTGAGCATCCTCGCGATCAGCATCGGACCGTTCCTCTGGCAGTTCGCGACCAGCATCAAGGGACCGGGCGAGGACGTCTTCGTCCCCGACTTCATCCCGGACGACCCGACGTTCGGCAACTACGCCGCGGTCGCCGAGGTGGTACCGGTCTGGACGTTCGCGCTCAACTCGCTCGGTGTGGCGGGCGTCAACGTCATCACCAACTGCCTGGGCGCGGCCATGGCCGGCTACGCGCTGGCACGGCTGAAGTTCAAGGGCCGCAGGTTCGCCGCGGTGATCTTCGCGAGCAGCATCCTGGTGCCGTTCGAGGCGATCCTGATCTCGCTGTTCCTGGTGATGCGCGGGCTCGGCCTCACCAACACGCTCACCGGCGTCGTCCTGCCCGGCTCGATCGCCGCGCTCAACGTACTGTTGCTGCGCAACGCCTTCCTCGCACTGCCCGCCGAAGTCGAGGAAGCCGCGGTCATCGACGGCGCCAACGCGTGGCAGCGCTTCACCCGCCTCGCGCTGCCGTCGGTGAAGGGCACGCTGGTCGTGGTGGCGCTGTTCTCGTTCATGTTCAGCTGGGACGACTTCCTCTGGCCGCTCGTGGTGCTCAGCGACCAGCAGAAGTACACGCTCACCATCGGCCTGGCGTACCTCCAGGGCACGTTCGTGCAGAACCAGCGGCTGGTGGCGGCGGGCACGATCATCGCCGTCCTCCCGCTGATCCTGCTGTTCCTGTTGCTGCAAAAGCACTTCTTCCGCGGTGTGGGAGAAGGCGCCATCAAGGGATAGAAACCAAGAGGAATTGAACACTGTGCGTTTCGGCGTGAACTACACCCCGTCCACCGGCTGGTTCCACCACTGGCTCGACTTCTCCCTCGACGACGTCAAAGCCGACTTCGAGTCCATCGCGAACCTGGGCCTCGACCACGTGCGGGTCTTCCCGCTGTGGCCGGTGTTCCAGCCCAACCGCGGTCTCGTCCGCCCCACCGCCGTCGAGCAGCTCGCCCGGATGGTCGACGCAGCCCGCGAGACCGGCCTGGACGTGCAGGTCGACGTGCTGCAGGGACACCTGTCGAGCTTCGACTTCTACCCGTCCTGGGTGCAGACCTGGCACCGCCGCAACATCTTCACCGACGCGGACGTGATCAGCGGACAGAGGTTCTACGTCCGCACGCTCGCGGAGGCGTTGCGCGACAAGCCGAACTTCCTCGGCTTCACGCTGGGCAACGAGGTCAACCTGCTCACCGAGTCGAACCCGTGCACCCCCGAGCAGGCGTCGGAGTGGATCGACACCCTGCTCGCGGAGTGCGACAGTGCCGCACCGGGCCTGCCGCACGTGCACTCCGAGTACGACGCGGTCTGGTACGAGAGCGAGCACTCGTTCCTGCCCGAGCACGCGGCCAACAAGGGCGCGATGACCACCGTGCACTCGTGGGTGTTCAACGGCACGGCACAGCGCTACGGCCCCCTCTCGCCTGAGAGCGTTCATCACGCCGAGTACCTGGTGGAACTGGCCAAGGCGCACGCCGAGGACCCGCGACGCCCGGTGTGGCTGCAGGAGGTCGGTGCCGCCCAGCCCGAGATCAGCGCCGAGCAGGCACCCCAGTTCGCCGAGCAAACGCTTGCGAACGCGCTGACCTGCTCGAACCTGTGGGGCGTCACGTGGTGGTGCTCGCACGACGTCGACCGCGCGTTGGTGGACTTCCCCGAACGCGAGTACGAGTTGGGGTTGCTCACGACGGAACGCAAGGTCAAGCCGCTCGGGGAGGCGATCGCCAGGATCGTGCGCGAGGCCGCGCCGGCACCCGCCGAGCGCACACCGATCACGCTGCACGGCGACCGGCCCTCGTGGGGACCTGGTGGCGCTTTCTTCGAAGAGTGGATGTCTCTCGCGCGCAACGGCGTGCGGGCCTCGATCGAGCTGGGGTGACGACGAAGTGCACGACGAACGCGCGCTGCTGGAAGAACGACTCAACCGCACGCTGAAGGAACGCATCCGCCCGGCGATCTACGGCGAGACCGCACCGTTGGAGCTCGCCGTCTGGAACGTCCCGGACGAGCCCGTCCCTGTCGCCGAAGCCCTCCAGGCCACCTACGCACCGGCGAGCGTCGGCGACGCGTGGGGTGCGCCGTGGAGCACGAGCTGGTTCCGGCTGACCGGGCAGGTCCCGCAGGCGTGGCAGGGCAAGCAGGTCGAGGTCGTGCTGGACCTCGGCTTCACCCACCCCGGCCCCGGTTTCCAGTCCGAGGGCCTCGCCTACAACGCGCAGGGCGAGCCGATCAAGGGCATCGAGCCGCGCAACACCTACCTCCCGGTCGACGGTGACGAGGTCCTCTTCTACCTCGAAGCCGCGGGCAACCCGACGATCCTCGACTTCCACCCGTTCCTGCCGACCCCGCTGGGCGACAAGGAAACGGCGGGCACCGACCCGTTGTACAAGATCCTCAAGGCCGAGCTCGCGGTGTTCCAGCCGCAGGTCTGGCACCTGATGCTCGACATCGAGGTGCTCCAAAGCCTGATGAAGGAACTGCCGGACCACGACCCGCGCCGGCACAAGGTTCTGCACGCGCTGGACCGGGCGATGGACGCGCTCGACCCGGGCGAGGTGGCCGCGACCGCCGACCTGGCCCGGGCCGAGCTGGAGCACGTGCTCTCGTTGCCCGCGAACGCCTCCGCGCACAAGATCTCCGCGATCGGCCACGCGCACATCGACTCCGCGTGGCTGTGGCCGCTGCGCGAGACGGTCCGCAAGTGCGCGCGCACGTTCTCCAACGTCACCAAGCTCATGGACTCCTACCCGGACTTCTACTTCGCGTGCTCCCAGGCCCAGCAGTACGCGTGGATGAAGGAGCACCACCCGCACGTCTGGGACCGCGTCCGCGAGAAGGTCCGCGCCGGCCAGTTCGTGCCGGTCGGCGGCATGTGGGTCGAGTCGGACACGAACATGCCCGGCGGAGAGGCGATGGCGCGCCAGCTCGTGCACGGCAAGCGCTTCTTCCTGGACAACTTCGGTGTCGAGACCGAAGAGGTCTGGCTGCCGGACTCCTTCGGCTACAGCGCCGCGCTTCCCCAGCTGATCAAGCTGAGCGGGTCGCGCTGGTTCCTCACCCAGAAGCTGTCGTGGAACCAGATCAACAAGTTCCCGCACCACACGTTCTGGTGGGAGGGCATCGACGGCACGCGGATCTTCACGCACTTCCCGCCCGTCGACACCTACAACTCGTCGCTGTCCGGCGAGGAACTGGCCCGCGCGTCACGCCAGTTCGCCGAGCACGCCAAGGCTTCCCGCTCGCTGGTGCCGTTCGGCTACGGCGACGGCGGTGGCGGCCCCACCCGCGAGATGATGGAGACCGCGCACCGCGTGGCGAACCTCGAAGGCTCACCGACGGTTCGCGTGGAACCTCCGCGCGAGTTCTTCCAGGCCGCGCAGGACGAGTACCCGGACGCCCCGGTGTGGGCGGGCGAGCTGTACCTGGAGAAGCACCGCGCCACCTACACCACGCAGGCCAAGACCAAGCAGGGCAACCGCCGCAGCGAACACCTGCTGCGCGAGGCCGAGCACTGGTCCACGGCCGCCGCTCTCGCCGGCGCCGACTACCCGTACGACGAGCTCGACCGGTTGTGGAAGACCGTGCTGCTGCACCAGTTCCACGACATCCTGCCGGGCAGCTCGATCGCCTGGGTGCACCGCGAGGCCGAGGCCACCTACGCCCGTGTGGCGTCGGAGCTGAAGGCCCTGACCGCGCAGGCCATCGACGTTCTGAAGGGTGACGGCGACGACGAGCTGACGTTCGACGTGCTCGGCGGCGACGCGCCCGAGCCGTTCGTGGCGCCGGAGAACGGCGTGCTGGACAACGGCCGGCTGCGCGTCACGATCGACACCGACGGCATCGTGACCTCGATCCTCGACCTGGAGAACGACCGGGAGGTCCTGCCGCCGCACGGGTTCGCGGGGATGCCGCAGCTGCACCGCGACAACCCGAACCAGTGGGACGCCTGGGACATCGACCCGTTCTACCGCAACTGGAAGGCCGACCTGATCCCGTCCGAACGGGTCGACACCTCCGACGGCATCGTGGTCAGGGCCAAGTTCGGCAACTCGGTGCTCACCCAGACGATCCGGCTGCGCGAGCGCGCGAAGCAGGTCGACTTCGAAACCGAGATCGACTGGCAGGAACGGGAGAAGCTGCTCAAGATCGCGTTCCCGCTCGACCTGCGCGCCGAGGTCTCGGCCGCGGAGACCCAGTTCGGCCACCTGCACCGCCCGGTGCACACCAACACCTCGTGGGAGGCCGCGAAGTTCGAGATCTGCGCCCACCGCTTCCTGCACGTCGGCGAGCCCGGTTACGGCGTCGCGGTCGTCAACGACTCGACCTACGGCCACGAGGTCACCCGCACGACCCGTGAGGACGGCGGAACCACCACGACCGTGCGCCTGTCCCTGCTGCGCGCGCCTCGCTTTCCCGACCCGGAAACTGACCAGGGCGAGCACCGCTTCCGCTACGCCCTGGTGATCGGCGACCTCCCGGCCGCCATCGACGCCGGCTGTCGCATCAACCTGCCGCCGCAGGTCGTCCGCGGCTCCGTGACACCGGAACCGCTGGTGTCCACGGACAACCCCGCGGTCAGGGTCGAGGCCGTGAAACTGGCCGACGACCGGTCGGGCGACGTCGTCGTCCGGCTCTACGAGGCGCACGGCGGCCGAGCCCGCGCCCGCATCAGCACTTCCTTCGCCCACAAGGGAATCCAGGAGACCGACCTGCTCGAACGGCCTCTGGGTGACGCGTCGGCAGAGGTGGTGCTGCGCCCGTTCCAAGTGATCACCCTGCGATTCACGAGGTAACGCATGAAGAAGCTGTTCCTGGCCCTGCTGCTGGTGGCGCTCGCCGCGCCACCGGCCCAGGCGGCCACGCAGAAACGCACAGTCGTCTACTACCAGACCCAGTACAGCAACGGCGCGACCGGCACGTACGTCTCGCCGAAGCCGCTGATCGACCGCAACACCGGCGTGACCGACGTCCTCGTCGCCGCCATCCACCTCAACGAGGACAAGGTCGTCCACCTCAACGACCACCCGCCGTCGCACTCGCGGTACACCCAGATGTGGCGGGACCTCGCCGCGCTGCGGGCTCGCGGCGTCAACGTGATCGGCATGGTGGGCGGCGCCGCGCCGGGCTCGTTCACCAGGCTCGACACCAGGTTCACCGAGTACTACCCGTTGCTGCGGGACGTGATCCGCACCTACCAGCTCAACGGCGTCGACCTCGACGTCGAGGAGCGCATGTCGATCGCGGGCATCCGGCGGGTGATCGACCAGCTGAAGGCGGACTTCGGCGCCGGCTTCATCGTGACGCTGTCCCCCGTGGCGAGTGCGCTGCAGGGAGGCGGCAACCTGTCGGGCTTCAACTACGAGGACCTGTACCGCAGCCACGGCTCGAAGATCGCATGGTTCAACGGCCAGTTCTACAACGGCTGGGGCAACGCGGGCAGCACCGCCCACTACGACCAGATCATCAACCGCCGGGTGATCCCGGCGAACAAGGTCGTGCTCGGCACGCTCACCAACCCGGCCAACGGCGGGTCGGGCTACGTGAGCATCTCCACGCTCAGGAACACCGTGATGTCGTTGAAGACCAAGTACTCCAACTTCGGTGGAGTGGCCGGGTGGGAGTACTTCAACTCGCTGCCCGGTGGCACGGCGGCGCCCTGGCAGTGGGCGGCTGATGTGACGGCCATGCAGAAGTAGGCCGGACAGAGCAATTCGGGCGGGACGTGCAACACACGTCCCGCCCGGAACGATTAAGGGCCGGGGAACTCCCGGCCGTTCGGGCGCGGGGGTCTGGGGACTTGGGGGAGCTTTCGCATGCCTTCCGCACGATCACTGGCGGTCGTGACCGCCGCGCTGATGGGGGTGCTGGTGCCGGGTGTGGCACACGCGGCACCACCGTCCAACGACGACTTTTCCACGTCCACGCAGGTCACGACCCTGCCCTTCAGCGACACGCAGGACATCGGCGGCGCCACGAGGGCGGCGGACGACCCGACCTGGTGCCAGACGTCCGTCGAGCGGTCGGTCTGGTACTCCTACACGCCCACCGCGGACGTGCTGGTGCGGGCCACGACCGCCGGAAGCAGCCAGAGCATGATCACGTCAGCCAGCACGGGCCTGCGTGGTGAGTTGCGCGGCGTGGACGACGCGTGCAGCATCGGTGCCACCTCGCCGATCACGTTCCCCGCCAAGGCGGGCACGACCTACCACTTCCTCGTCGGCGGCTACGGCGGCACGCTGAAGTTCGCGCTCGACCAGCTCGCCCCTGCGGCCAACGACAACTTCGCCCAGGCCCAGCCCGTCACGTTGCCGTTCACCGCGCAGCCGGACGTGACCGTGGCGTCGTTCGAGGCCGACGAGCCCGAGTCGACTTGCGTGTACGACGAGCAGCGACCGTCGGTGTGGTACTCCTACACCGCCCCGGCAGAGGCGCTGTCCGTGGTGCCGAGGGTCCAGGGCAACACGTCGGCCGTCACCGTCTACGCTGGCAGTGACATCACCGGACTCCGCGAGGTCACCTGCGCCGACGGCAACACCTCGCAGCGCGCGATCTTCCGGGCCACTCCCGGCACGACCTACTACCTGCGCTTCACCGCCGCACACCGCAACGTCCAGCCGATCTCCGTGAGCCTGACCGAGGCGCCGCCCCTGCGGCCCTACATCGGCATCGGCGGCAACGGGAACACGGTCTACAGCGACGTGGCGTTCAACGCCGACTCGGCCCCCGACGACGGCGAACTCGCCGCCGAGTGGGACTTCGGCGACGGCACGACCCTGCCGGCCCAGCAGGGTTCGGTGAGCCACCGGTACCAGGCCGACGGCACCTACCGCGTGACCACGAGGGCGACCTCCGCGGACGGCCGCACCGGAACCGCCACCGGGGAGGTGAAGATCGAGACCCACGACGTGGGCATCACGAAGTTCGTCGTCCCGACGTCCGCAAGGGCCGGTCAGAGCAAGCCGATCACCGTGCACGTGGCGAACACGCGGTACCTCGAGAAGACCACCGTCACGTTGTACCGGTCCAACGGCTCGTCGTGGAACGAGGTCGGGCAGTTGACGCTCGACGTGCCCGCGCACCCCACGCGCAAGGTGCAGTTCCCGTTCTCGTACACCTTCACCCCCGAGGACCTGGCGATGGGCAAGGTCGCCTTCCGCGCGGTGGCGTCGCCGTCCTACCCCGTGCGGGACGCACGCCCGCTGGACAACGAGGTCATCTCGATCGCGACGACCGTGCGTCCCGCCGCCGTGACCGACTCGGCCATGAACTGACCTGGGGGACACAATGAGAACCTTCATCGCCACGATGGCGGCCGCACTGGCCACCGCACTGTTGCCGGGTGTCGCACTCGCCGCCGACCCGCCCGCGAACGACGACTTCGGCAACGCCACGACGATCACCGCACTGCCGTTCAGCGCGAAGCTCACCACCGTCGGTGCCACCAAGGCCACCGACGACCCGACCGCGTGCCACTACTGGGGTCAGTCGACCGTGTGGACGCGCTACACCGCGCAGGAGGACGGGTTCCTGCGCGTCTCATCCTCCGGTGGGCCCACCATCGGCGTGTACACCGGCGACCGCGGCGCGCTCACGCTTGTGCCGGGCGCCTGCACCTACAACACCGGATTCACCGCCGACGTGTTCCCGGTGAAGGCCGGCACGACCTACCACTTCGCACTCATCGAGAACTACGCGGGATACGGCCGGGAATTCACCTTCGATCTCACGACGATCCCAGCCGCGCCCAACGACAACCGTGCGTCGGCGACGGTCGTCGGATTCCCCGCGACGCTCGATGGCGACCTGCGCCGAGCGACCAGCGAGCCGGACGAGCTGACGGCGAGCTGTGGTCCGGACGCCAACCAGTCCGTCTGGTTCCGCTACACCCCAGACCGCACGCGCATCGTGCACGTGAAGTGGTCGGTCTGGTCCACCGTGCTGAACGTCCGCCGCGCGGCTGATCTGTCCGAACTGGACTGCGCGGGCGGCTCGGACCCCTACGGCCTGGTGTTCACCGCGACCGCCGGGGAGAGCTACCTGGTCCGCGTCGCCCAGGACGCCGAGAGCGCGGGCCAGTTCAAGGTGAGCTTCGCGAACGCCCCGGCCATCAAGCCCAATGCGTACACGAGCGTGGAGCAGCCGTCGGTCTTCGACGACGTCCAGTTCGAGCCCGGCTCGGGAGATCCGCTCGGCCGTGAGCTGGTGAGCGGCGAGATCCAGTTCGGTGACGGCGCCTCCACGCCGGTCACCGGTACACAGGCAGTCAGCCACCGCTACGCCAAGGACGGCAAGTACACGGTGCGCGTCACCGGCACCACGAAGGACGGCCGCACCGGCACGACCGAGCAGGTGCTGGAGGTGGCGACACACGACGTCAAGCTGTCCGGCCTGTCCGTGCCGTCCACGGCGCGCGCGGGCGAGACCAAGAGGATCAAGGTGTCGGTCACCAACACCCGCTACGACGAGAACGTCCGCGTCTCGCTGAAGCGCAAGTCGGTGCACGGCTACTACGAGGAGGTCGGCTACCTGATCCAGCGCGTCGCTGCGTCGCCCACCGGCAAGGTCGAGTTCCCGTTCGCCTACACCTACACGGCCGCCGACGCGGCGGCCGGCCAGGTGGAATTCAACCTCGTGACCGTGATCAACTCGAACTACGAGGACGCGCAACCGGCGGACAACGAGCTCGTCGCCGTCACCGCGGTGCGCGCGACGGCCGAGAGCGCGACGGCGAACGCCCGCGTCAGCTAGTCGAAGCGGAAGGTGGCTGTCTCGAGGTTGTCGAGCATCCACTCCCGCCGCACGAGCGGTGCGCCGGTTTCCCTGCGCAGCAACGGAAGCCGGCGCACCATCTCCTCCAGCAGCACCCGCTGCTCCAGCCGCGCGAGGTTCGCGCCGAGGCAGTGGTGCGGCCCGTGCCCGAACGACATGATGCGGGTCCGCCGCCGTATGTCGAACACGTTCGGGTCCGGGTAGCGCGCGGGGTCGCGGTTGGCGGCGCTGAGCCACCCGCTCACCCACTGGCCCGCCCGGAGTTGCTGACCACCGATCACGACGTCCCGCAGCACCAGCCGACGCGGGCCTGGGAAGACCGGGTACCACCGCATCGTCTCCTCGACGGCACCGGGGATCAGCGACGGGTCGTCGTGCAGCTCGCTCCACCACCCGTGTTCGGTGAGGAACAGCACGGCGTTCGGAATGCTCGCGAACGTCGTGTCGACGCCGGCGCCCAGCAGCATCGCGCAGTACCCGACGAGGTCCCAGTCCGACAGGGGCCGCCCGTCCACGTGGTAGCCGCCGGTCTGCGCGGCGAGCAGTTCGGCGATCAGCCCGCCCTCCGGCTCGGTGCGCTGACGCTCGATCTCCTCGGCGAAGTACCGCGCCATCTCCTTCTGCGGCGGGACGGTGCTGGTCGTGACCGAGGCCCGGTACCACTCGTCGATCCAGGCGGTCATCTTCGTCTCGGCGCTGAGGTCGAGGCCGAGCAGGTGGCAGATCACCCTGGTGGGCAGCGGCCTAGCGACGCGCGGCACGATATCGAACCCCGACGGCTCGAGCCCGTCGATCAGCTCGGTGGCGATCGCGCGGATCTGGTCTTCGAGCCGGGACATCACGCGAGGGCTGAACGGGTCGGCGACGGCCACCCTCAGGTCGCGGTGGCGTTGCCCGTCCGCGGCCCACATGCCGCTGAGGACGGGGTTGGCGAGCGGCCTCGTCTCGTCGGTGAGGCCGTAGCCGGCCGAGAAGTGCTCCTCGTCGAAGAGCACGCGCTGGACGTCGCTGAGGCTGAAGACGTGCCAGGTGTCGAGCACCTCGTCGAAGTGCACCTCGGTGGTCGGATCGAAGAACTTCGCAGCTCGCATGGGTAAGTGGGCGACAGTCATGCCTTCGATCGTGGTCCCTTACCCGCACCTCGGGAATCGCCTGATCCAGCTACGAGAGCCCGGCGTAAGGGGTCCTGCGGCCGTCCCTTAGGTGATCGTCGGATGTGAGGGGCTACCCCTCAGGACCAATCTCATCCTCGTCAACAGTGACATCTGCACGGCGAAACTGAGGAGTGAGTCAGATGGAATGGACGCCCGAAGCGATCAAGGCCGAGATCGACTACCGGCAGGCCGCCCTGCACGAGGACGCCCGCCGCGTCCGGGAGTACTACCACAACGGCGGGCAGCCGCGTTCGTGGTGGCACCGGATGACGCATCGGCACGAGCCTGAGGTACCGAACGGGCAACAGGCCGCGTGATGCCGGGGGTATGGGCGTCTGCGATCACTATCGGCTCGGGGGCCGGTAGTGCTTGCAGACGCCTTTCCGCGCGTTGACCTCGCGGCGTCACCCGACTGCCATGACCGGGAGTGTTGATGGACGCCGCCACGCGGTCGGCGACGAGGTCCTCCCGGCTCGGGTGCCGAGCTCAGCGGGGGTGGACGACGATCCGGTTCGCCACCGGCAGGGTCAGCTCCACGGTCGGTGGGACGACCGGCAGTGCCGTCCGCGGCCGCGACTGCCCCGTTCGTGAGCCCGGGCTCGCGACCCCGACGACGATGCACTCCCGCTGCCGTGTCGAACCGTCACAGGTCGCGTCCCTGCCGCAGCCGATGCACGACGCCGACCTGGGGTGTGCTGCCACCGCACGTCGAGGGCTCTCGAACGTCCAGACGACCGGCCGTCAGCTGTTTCGCGGTCGGTGAGCCGTTCGACCCACTCAACCCCGTGGTGTGCAGCGGACGTGGAACTGCCGGCCCCCGCCGCGTCCGGCCAGCGGAACACGGCGAAGACCGGCAGTCACAGCACTAGGCCTTGGCCATCCAGGCCTTGACCTTGTCGCCGTTGGCCTCGACCCACTTCTTGGCCGCGTCCTCCGGCTTCATCTTGTCCTCGGCGATGTACTTCGCGACCGTGTTCTGGTCCTCGTTGGTCCACTTGAAGTTCTTGACCAACTGGAACGCGGGACCGTTGGCATCGGCGAACTTCTTGGACACGATCTTGTCGAGGTCGTAGTCCGGGTAGTCGCAGGCGACCTTCTCGGCGTCGGCGTCACAGCCCGCCTTGTACTCGGGCAGCTTCACCTTCTCGAGCTTGATCTCGTTGAGCAGCCACTGCGGCGAGTAGAAGTAGCCGATGACCCACTTCTTGTCCTTCTCCGCCTGGCGGAAGGCCTGGATCAACGCGGTCTCGCTGCCGCCGTAGACGACCTTGTAGTTCAACGAGAGGTTCTTCACCAGAGCCTCGTCGTTGGTCACGAACGACGGGTCGCCGTCGAGCAGCTGGCCCTTGTCGCCCGACTCGGACGTCTTGAACTGGTCGGCGTACTTGTTGAGGTTGTTCCAGTCCAGGATGTCGGGGTGCTCCTTGGCGAGCCACGGCGGCACGTACCAGCCGATCTGGCCCTTCACGCCCGTCGAACCCGCGCTGACGGCGGTCTTCTGCTCGTCGATGTACTTCTTGCGCAGGTCGTCGTGGCCCCAGTTCTCGACCACCGCGTCGACCTCACCGGTGCCGAAGCCCTGCCAGGCGACCTCTTCCTTGAGCTCCTTCTTGGTGACCTTGCACTTGAGTTCCTTCTCGGCCACGTACGCGAGAACCGCCGCGTTCGCCTCGTAGCCGACCCACGGGTTGACCGCGAGGTTGAACGTGCCGCAGTCGCCGGTCGCGCCCGAGGACGAGTCACCGACCTTGGCGCCACCGCAACCTGAAAGCGCGAGTGCCCCTACGAGCACCGCTCCCAGCACGTTGTGCCTTGCCACTTTCCAGACCTCCTAGTTGGTCCACCGCTTGGCGGCCGCCTGGGTGAGGCGGTCGAGCATCACGCCCAGCACGACGATCGCGACACCTGCCGCGAGCCCCTTGCCGTACAAATTGCTCTGCGAGAACCCGGCCACGACGTCGTAGCCGAGTGCGCCGGCGCCGACGAGACCGCCGACGACGACCATCGAGAGCACGTAGATCAGTCCCTGGTTGGCGGCGAGGGTCAACGCCCCGCGCGCCATCGGGAGCTGCACCTTCACGATCGTCTGCCACGAGCTGGAACCGAGAGCCGTGGAAGCTTCCACCGTCGCGGGCGAGACCGCGCGGATGCCGTCAGCGATGATCTTGATGGCGACCGGTGCCGCGAACACCACGGCCGCGATGATCGCGGTGAACCGCGAAGCCGCGAACAGCGCGAGGAACGGCACCAGGTACACGAACGCGGGCATCACCTGGCCGGCGTCGAGGATCGGCCTGATGACCCGGTCCGCGCGCCTGCTGCGTCCCATCCACACGCCGACCACGACGCCGAGGATCATCACCATGATCGTGGCGACCAGCGTGGACGCCAGCGTGATCATCGAGTCCTGCCACAGACCGGTCGCGACGAGCAGACCGACACACGCCGCGGACACCACCGCGCACCGGACGCCGCCGATCAGGAACGACAGCGCCACGATCACCAGCGCCACCAGGAACCACGGCGACTCGGCCAGCAGCGCCTGCAACGGGTTGATCAGCGCCCAGGTGACGAAGTCCTTGAAGCCACCCGTGAGCACCGTCAGCGAGTCCTGCGCCCACTCCGTCACGGCCGTCGCGCCCTTGCGGATCGAGCTGCCGATCTCCACTTCGGACGGGAACTCCGCCGCCCACAGGTAGGTGTAGGAGAAGTAGACGGTGACACCTGTCACGCCGAGGCCGCTGAACAACGCCCAGCGCGGAAGCGTGCGGCGTTCGGTCGCGGCGGTCGTCACGCGGTCCAGCACGATCGCCAGCACCACGATCGCGAGGCCCGCGTTGAACGCCGTGCCGACGTCGAGCGTCTGCAACGCCTTCACGACCGTCTTGCCCAGGCCCGGCGCGTCGATCAGCGCGGCGATCGTGACCATGGACAGCGCGGCCATGATCGTCTGGTTCACGCCCAGCACGATGGTCTTGCGCGCGGACGGCAGCAGCACCTTCACCAGCGTCTGCTTCCGAGTCGCGCCAAGGGACTCCGAAGCTTCGACGGTGTTGCGCGGCACCGACCTGATGGCGTGCGCGGTGATCCTGATCGCCGGCGGCGCCGCGTAGATCAGCGTCGCGATCGTCGCCGAAGCGGGACCGATCAGGAAGAACAACGTCAACGGTGCCAAGTAGACGAACGTCGGCATCGTCTGCATGAAGTCGAGCACCGGTGTCATGACCCGGTTGGCCCGATCGGACAGTCCTGCCCAGATGCCCAGCGGAATGCCGATGAGCAACGAGATCACGACGGCGGCGAGCGTCAGCGAGAGCGTGTCCATGCTCTCCTGCCACAACCCCTGCAGGCCCAGGAACACGAACCCCGCGACGGCGAGCAGCGCGACCCGCCAGCCGGCGACCACGAGGCTCACGAACCCCGCGATCCCGACCACGCCGAGCCAGCCGATCACCGGCACCGGCCGCCCGAACGACGGCTGCGCGATCAGGGCCTGGACGAAGGTCACGAACTCGTTGATGACGAGCCGGATCTCGTTGAAGAAGTACAGGAACAGCGGATTGGAGTTCCTGGACGCACCGACCGCGTCGTTGATGCTGTTGATCCACCGGTGCAGCGGCGTCATCGCGGAGGCGTCCAGCGGCAACGTCCCGATGTTGCGCAGGAGCAGCCACAACACCAGCCAGGCGAGCACGATCGCGCCGATGATCAGGGCCTTGCGAGGTAGTTGCCGCGGGGCGGCTACGGCAACCATCACGCCTCCCCGGCCACGACCCCGAGGATCTCCTCGTCAGCCACCACGCCGAGCAGCTCGCCGTCCCGCACGACCTTCACGGGCTTGTCGGCGCTCAGCACGCTGCGCACGGCCTCACGTACGACGGTCTCCGGCGACAGCTCCGGCCCGTCCAGTTCATCCTCGGGACGCGGCGGCCGCATGATCCACTTCAAGGTCAGCACGTGCGAACGCGGAACGTCCTTCACGAAGTCCCGCACGTAGTCGTCCGCGGGGGCTCCGACCAGCTCGTCACCCGTGCCGACCTGCACGACCTGACCGTCACGCATGATCAGGATGCGGTCGCCCAGCTTGAGCGCCTCGCTCAGGTCGTGGGTGATGAAGACCATCGTCTTGCCGACCTCGCGGTGCAGCCTGATGACCTCGGACTGCATGTCGCGCCGGATCAACGGGTCGAGCGCGGAGAAAGGTTCATCGAAGAACAAAACATCTGGATCACCGGCGAGCGCGCGCGCAAGCCCGACGCGCTGTTGCATACCGCCGGACAGCTGATCCGGATAGGACTTCTCGTAGCCCGAGAGGCCCACGAGATCGATCACTTCCTGTGATCGTTCTCCACGTTTCGCCCGCGGTACCCCGCGGATTTCCAGTCCGTAACCGACGTTGTCGGCGACGGTGCGGTGAGGAAGCAGACCGAAGTGCTGGAACACCATGGAGAACTTGTTCCTGCGCAGGTCGCGCAGGCGTTTGGCGTCCGCTTCGAGAATGTTCTCGCCTTCGAACATGATCGTGCCCGCGGTCGGTTCCACCAGTCTCGTGAGACAACGGACCAGTGTGGACTTGCCCGACCCGGACAAGCCCATGACCACGAACATCTCGCCCGGAGCGACGTCGAAGTCCACTCCGCGCACAGCGGCAACGGAACCCGTGCGGTCCATCAGCTCCGACCGTGACAACGACTTCAGCTCGTCCGATGCCACCACTTGAGACGCATTGGAGCCAAACACCTTCCACAGGTCCCTGACCGAAATCACGGGATCCACGCTCAAACCACTCCGACCTGTTGCGGACTGCGCACACCGTTTCTCGATGCGCGACAGCATCGACCTTCACACGGATGCGGTCAAGGGTTACGACGAATGGAGTCCTTTATGGACAACCAATCATCCCATGACTTGACTGGGTCTGAGCGAAGGGGAAAAGCTGAACTGAGCGGTCTCCTGCACCGCTCGTTCCCCTCGACGAGGAGCTGTTCGTGCAAGCCCCCAGAATCGCTCTGGCAATGACATTCGTGTTGACGATTGCCGGATGCGGCGGTGGATCGACGTCGTCGTCACCGCGTTCCAGTTCGGCAACTCCGACCGAGCCCTGCAACTCCATCACCATCGCGGTCAACCCGTGGGTCGGCTACGAGGCGAACGCGGCCGTCATCGGCTACCTCGCCGAGAAGCGCCTCGGTTGCAAGGTGACGAAGAAAGAGGTCGACGAGCAGACCGCCTGGCAGGGCCTCGACTCGGGCGAGATCGACGTGATCCTGGAGAACTGGGGTCACGAGGACTTGAAGCAGAAGTACATCGACGAGAAGCGCACCGCCGTGCGAGTCGGCCCGTCCGGCAACCAGGGCGTGATCGGCTGGTACGTGCCGCCGTGGATGAAGAAGACCTACCCGGACATCACGAACTACCAGAACCTCAACAAGTACGCAGACCTGTTCAAGACCGCGCAGTCCGAGGGCAGGGGCCAGGTGCTTGACGGCGACCCCTCGTACGTGACGAACGACGAGGCACTGGTCAAGAACCTGGGCCTCAACTACAAGGTCGTCTACGCGGGCAGCGAGCAGTCCCTGATCAAGGCGTTCCGGCAGGCCGAGGAGAAGAAGACGCCGCTGATCGGCTACTTCTTCGAGCCGCAGTGGCTGCACCTCGACATCGAGCTGATCAAGGTCGACCTGCCGGAGTACAAGGCGGGCTGCGACGCCGATCCCGCCAAGGTCGCCTGCGACTACCCGGGCTACGACCTCGACAAGATCGCGTCCAAGAAGTTCATGGACAAGGGCGGCCCCGCTGCCCGGCTGATCCAGAACTTCCAGTGGAGCAACGACGAGCAGAACGCGGTCGCGTCGTTCATCGCCAAGTACAAGATGTCGCCGGACGAGGCGGCACGGCGGTGGGTCGAAGCGAACCCCGACCGCGTCGAGGACTGGCTCACCAAGGCCAAGCCGTAGCTGTGAGCTGTAACTCAGTGCCTTAACTCTTACCGCGGGACCACCACTTCTCGTCGGGGCCGGAGATGTCCTCGACGCTGAGCCTGCGGACGGATCCCGCCCGCTTGAGCCGGGCCACCAGCTGATCCTGCCTCTGCGCGAGCCGGCGGTAGATCTCCACCGAGGAGGTCTCCTGCCGGCTCCGCTGTCTTTCCACCGTGCGCCAGTTCCCGAGGAACTCGAGCGTCAGATCGGCGACGGCCTGACCGGCGTGCGCGGTGAGGGTGTCGGCGGGAGAGACGAACCGGCCGGCGTGGAACGCCAGGTTCCTGGTGACGTAGAGCCATTCCAGCACCGCGGCGGCGGTGTCCTCCTGCTCCCGCAACCAGCCCGCGAGGACCTTCGAGTCCGCGAGCCTGCCCTGCCAGAGCTCCACCAGGTCCTGCACCAGCCCGCCCTCGTCCTCGGCCAGCGCCGCGAGGGCCTCCTGGGCTGCGGCGAGCTGTTCGTTCGGGCGGTTGTTGCGGACCAGCACCTCCAGCCAGGCGTCCACGGACCTCAGGTGGTGCTTCACGCCGGTGGTCGGCACCTGCGCGGCGAGCGGCCGGCGCAGCTCGTCGTCGTGGTTGATGACGAGGACGTGCAGGCTGATCAGGTGCTGCCGCAGCATCTGCAAAGCGCACGCCTTCGCCAGCCACGCGATCTTGCTCGGATCCAGCCCGGTCGCCTCCAGCGCACTCCACGCGAGCCCGGCGCTGGCCATCGGCGCGTCGACCTGACGTGCGAGATTCGCCACCCGCATCGCACTGCGCAGCTCCGCCGGCCAGTACGCGGTGAGCGGATACGCGTTGCCGACCGTGCGCCGGTGCTCGGTACCGCGCGTGACCCGCCCACCAGGCCCGCTGACCTGCCAAACGGGCGCGACGTGCAGCTCGGTGAGCCGCTCCCCCGCCGCGTACTGGTCGAGCACCTCGTTGAGGATCCGCCTCCCCCGCAACGCCGCGGTGTGCGTGTCGGCCGCGTTGACCGGCAACCGCACCAGCACCGACGACCCGTTGACGGCGTCCTTCAGGAAGTCGTCCTTCGGCAACCTGTTGCGGTGCAACGGCTCCTGCCGCGCCTCTGGCAGCAGCTCGTCCAGGTGCCGCAACACCCGCGCACCCCGCACGACCAACGCCACGACGTGCCGGCGCGGCTCCGGCCAGAGCACCTCTTCGAGATCACCGGGCTTCTTGAGCCACCGCAACAGATCCGCGCGCAGCTGCCGCCCGTCCCTGCCGTGCACCGCCACCACGACCGCGACCTCCGCGATCATCCTGGCGCGCAACGGAAGTTCGATCCCGTTCCACAGTGGAGTGATCCACCGCTTCACCGCGTCCCCCAACGCCCGCGGGTCGAGCTTCGCGGCAGCCGCGGCCGTGACCTGCGGATCGAGCCTCTGACCATCCGCCGCGATGGCCGCGTCGACGCCGAGGAGAACCCTGCGCGCCCGCGCGAGCTCCCCGGCGCCACCGTGGACGTACGCGGGCTTGGCGGCGTCCACACACGCGAGCGAGGTGGTGATGATGCGCCGCAACAGGTTCCACCGCGGCTGATCCTCAACGGCGTGACTCTCGAGGGCGACCTGCGCACGGGTGACGGCCAGAAACGCGCTGTTGAGCCCGGCCACGTGCTCCCCGAGATGCGCGTCGGGATCGAGAGCCCGCAACACCCCCTGCAACAGCGCCCGCTGCCCCCGGTCGAGCTTCGCGTCGTCGAACGCGTGCCGGAGCCGGGCGTCCAGGTACTGATAGCGCACGTGACGCACCATAGAGGTCATGGACAACCGGAAAGCGGTCTTCGCCGGCATCGACGGCCAGTCGCTGGCAGGCCGGCTCGAACTGCCGCCGGGAGACATCGCCGCGACCGCGGTGTTCGCACACTGCTTCACCTGCGGCAAGGACTCGGTGGCCGCCACCAGGATCTCCCGCGCACTGGCAGCCCGCGGAGTCGCGGTCCTGAGGTTCGACTTCACCGGCCTCGGCCAGTCCGGCGGCGACTTCGCCAACACGACGTTCACCTCCAACGTCGACGACCTCGTCTGCGCCGCAACCCACCTCCGCGACACGATCGGCGCCCCCAGCGTCCTCATCGGACACTCACTCGGCGGCGCCGCAGTCCTCGCCGCCGCACACCAGGTGCCAGAAGTCCGCGCCGTCGTCACGATCGGCGCACCAGCCGACACCGCCCACGTCGAGCACCTGATCGGCTCATCGGCAGCGGAGATCGAGCAACACGGCGTGGCCGAAGTGCAGCTCGCCGGACGCCCGTTCCGAATCAGCCACCACTTCCTGACCGACATCAAAGAACAGAACCAGACCGCGTGCATCGCCGGCCTGCACCGCGCACTGCTCGTCATGCACTCGCCACAGGACGACCTCGTCGGCGTCGACAACGCCAGGACCATCTTCGACGCGGCCCGCCACCCGAAGTCGTTCATCTCACTCGACGGCGCCGACCACCTGCTCACAGGTCGCGCCGACGCCGCCTACGTGGCAGAAGTGCTCGCGGCGTGGGCCAGCAGATACCTGTGAAACCGAAAGCCCCCGACAACAGCCGTTGCCGAGGGCTTTCGTCAACCGATCGGGGCGACAGGATTTGAACCTGCGACCCCCCGCTCCCAAAGCGGGTGCGCTACCAAACTGCGCCACGCCCCGGTTGCAACCAGCTTACCGCCCTGCGTTAAGCTCTTGACCGCAGCCCCTTCCGAGGGGCGGCAACGCGGGCGTAGCTCAATGGTAGAGCCCTAGTCTTCCAAACTAGCTACGCGGGTTCGATTCCCGTCGCCCGCTCGCGGCCGAGGTCGACGTGTGTCTGCGGAGAGCGCAGACCTCGTCGGCCTCTCGTGTTTTTTCTGGGGGCCGAGCCCCCAGACCCCCAGCCGGGGGCTTGCCCCCGGACCCCCATCGCGGGTGGTTGGGTGAGCTGGCGGGGTGCGGTTTCGATGTGCGGTGGGTTCTTACGTGGGGTGTGCGAGCTGCCGGGTGCGGATCCGATGTGCGATGGGTTCTCACGTGCGGTGCATGAGCTGGCCAGGTACGGATCCGATATGCGGTGGGGTTCTCGCGTGGGGTCGTTAGCGGCCGGATTCAGTCGCCATGTGGGGTGCGTGAGGGTGCGGTTCCCATATGGATTGCGTGAGCGAGGTCGGGCCCGGTTCCCACGTGGATGCGTGAGCGGGCAGGTTTGCTCCTTCTTTGGGTGAAGCGGCTGGGCTGCTGGCCTCGTGGTTGCGCGATGCGGGTGACCTGCGGATTTCGTGGTTGCGTGATGACGGTGGCTTGTGGCCTTTGTGCTGCGTGATGCTGGCGGGCTGGGGCCGGAGTGCCGCCACGATCTGTCGTCACGCGTTGCCGGACGCTCCGGAAACAACGATCTTCGCCATGGGCGCGACGGTAGGGTGCGGGGATCCGGTTTCCGCGACGATGCTGGGGGTGAGCAGGTGGAATGCCAGCACGGCGAGCCAACGACCAACGCTGTGGTCGACCTGCCGTACCGCATCGGTGACAAGTCGACGACGCACGTGTTGCGCGGGCTGCCGGTCGTGACTCCCAAAGTGCTCACCGGGACGTTGCGGGCGGTGGAGCGCGACGGCACGGTGGTGCGCGAGGCCTTCGACGAGAACCCGCCGCGCGTCGAGTACGAGCTGACCGCGCGAGGGCGCAAGATGCTCGGACTGCTCGATCTCTGCTGCGACTGGGCCCGAGAGAACTGGGCCGGACAGAACTGGGCACGGGAGAACCTGGTGGACACCGATGCGTCTTGAGCAGATCGTCATCGACAGCAACGAGCCGAGCCGGCTGGTCCGGTTCTGGGCCGAGTTGCTCGGCTGCGAGCCGGTGAACCGCGAGCACGGCTGGGCGCACGTCGAACCGCCCGGCGGCGTGCGGATGTCGTTCCAGCCGGTGCCCGAGCGCAAGGACGTGAAGAACCGGCTGCACCTCGACTTCGAGGTCGACGACATCGAAGCGGCGGTCGTGAAGGCGGTCAACCTCGGCGCGTCACGCGAGGGCGTGGTCGTCACCGACGAGAAGGGCAGCTTCCAGGTCATGCGCGACCCGGAGGGCAACGAGTTCTGCTTCGTCCACTGAGGAAACAGCTGGGGAGCTACTGGACCGCCCGCCAGAGCGCCTCACCGAAGCGGATCGCGAGGACCAGGAGCAGCACGCCGATCGCGAAGCTGATGAGGCACCGCACGACCACCAGCAGCTTGGCGCCTTTCATCCCGACATGATTGATCCCCGGCGGGCGGGAACAACAGAGCCCAATGGAACCAATGCGGCACCCAATAGCATTCAAGGGTGACCAACTGCCTGTTCTGCCGCATCGTCGCGGGCGAGATCCCGGCGACCGTGGTGACGGAGACCGACACCACGCTCGCCTTCCGCGACATCGACCCCAAGGCGCCCACGCACGTCCTGGTGATCCCCAAGGAGCACCATCAGGCGATCGGCGACGTCGACCCGGTGCTCGCGGGGGAGATCCTCGCCACCGCGCACCAGGTCGCGAAGTCCGAGGGCGTCGACGAGTCCGGCTACCGGCTGGTGTTCAACACCGGCAGGGACGGCGGCCAGACCGTCTTCCACGTGCACTGCCACGTCCTGGGCGGACGCGGCCTCACCTGGCCCCCTGGCTAGACCCCGTTGCTACTCGCCGGGGATCTCCATCTCCCGCACGAACTGCGCGTCGACCGGCTTCCCGTGGCCCGGCACGATGATCCGCGGGTTCAGGTCCAGGATCCGATCGAGGACGGCGCGCCAGTTCGAGGGCGTGGCATCCGAACCGGCCTTGGCCTCAGCGCCCTCCTCGACCAGATCGCCCGCGAACACCACGTCCACGTCCGGCACGTGCACGATCACGTCGTGCGAGGAGTGCGCGGGCCCGAAGTGGTGCAGGTCGACCCTGCGGCCGCCGACGTCCAGCGTGACCGTGTCGCGGAACGTGTGCGTGGGCTCGATCAGCTTGCCCTCGAACGGCTCCGAGTAGTACGCGGCACGGCTTTCGAGCAGCTCCTCGTCGACGACGCAGTCCTCGTGCGCCCACACCTCGCACGGCAGGAACGCCTCCGTCGCGAGCACGTGGTCGAAGTGGTTGTGCGTCAACACGATCCGCGACGGGCGGATCTCCTGCGCGAGCGCGTAGTCCATCCCCGAGTCCACGAGCAGCGAATCACCTGAGCCGGTGATGTACCCCAACGTCAGGTCCAGGTCGGTGTGCCGCTTGATGAACACACCGTCGGCGATCTCGATCACCGCAAAACCCCCTCCACCAGTACGGGGACAGCGTTGCTGACCCCGATCTCAACCGCCAGTTCCACGTCCGCGGCATGGCCGTTCTCGATCAGCTCACGTCCCGACCCGCACTTCCGCACGGCGTCCGCGACATCGGTGTTCCTGAACGCCGCGACCGCGAGCTGAACCTCAGGCGACGCGTCACCGGACAACGCAGAAAGCACCGCGCCAGCCCCCAGGTGGTCCTCGACGCACGGCCGCAGCGGCCCGAACTCCCGCGGGCCGGAGTTGAGGATGTCGAGCCCCCACCGTTCACCGGCTGGGATCACGCCGATCGTCTCCCCCAGCTCCTGCGCCCGCTTCGCCACCGCCGAGGCGTTGCGCAGGCAGGCGGCGAGCACGTGGGCGCCGGTCTCGGCGGCGAGGAAGCAGAGGTTCGACCCGTTCGGTGACGGCAACTCGACCAATCCACTCCGACCGACCAGTGATGCTGGTCGCAGTGTTCTCCCCGAAGCCGGCTGCCAACGGGACGGCCGCACCTGACCACCGTTGCCGACGACCAGGTCGACAGACGTCGTGAACGACAGCACGTCGACGACAACCAGCACGTCACAGTCCCGCAGCGCGTCGACGCCTTCGGGCCCCCATTCCAGCCTCAGCTGGTACCCCTCTTGGCTGAACACACCCACCAGCGTGTCAGACTCCCGGACGTGCGCGTTTATCTGGCAGCAGACCACGCGGGCTTCGAGCTGAAGTCCCACCTGTCCACCGCTCTCAAGGAGCAGGGTTACGAGGTCGTCGACGTCGGCGCCCACGAATACGACGCCCAGGACGACTACGTCTCGTTCTGCACCGACGCCGCCGAGAAGGTCGTGGCGGACCCCGGCAGCCTCGGCGTGGTGATCGGCGGCTCGGGCAACGGCGAGCAGATCGCCGCGAACAAGGTGAAGGGTGCCCGCGCCGCGCTCGCCTGGAACACCGACACCGCCCAGCTCGCCCGCGAGCACAACGACGCCAACCTCGTCGGCATCGGCGCCCGTCAGCACTCCACCGAGGAGGCGACGGCGATCGTCTCGGCGTTCCTCAAGACGCCGTTCTCGGGCGAGCCGCGGCATCAGCGCCGCATCGACAAGGTCAGCGCCTACGAGAACAAGGCCTGATGCCCGAGGGCCACACGCTGCACCGCCTCGCGCGGCTGCACCAGCGCCGGTACGCGGGCAGGCCCGTGTCCGTCTCCAGTCCGCAGGGACGCTTCGCGGCGTCCCTCGTGGACGGACGGAAACTCGTCCGCGCCGAGGCCCACGGGAAGCACCTGTTCCACGTGTACGGCCCGGACGCGGTCGTGCACGTCCACCTCGGCCTGTACGGGACGTTCACCGAGTCACCGCTGCCCGTCCTGCCACCGGTCGGACAGGTCAGGATGCGGATGGCCGGCGAGACGCACTGGACGGACCTGCGCGGCCCCACCGCGTGCGAGGTGCTGAACAAAGACGAGGTCAAGGCCATCCGGGAACGGCTCGGCCCCGACCCGTTGCGCAAGGACGCCGACCCCGACCGCGCCTACGAGCGGATCATCCGGTCGAAGCAGCCGCTCGCCGTGCTGCTGATGGACCAGAAGGTCCTCGCGGGCGTCGGCAACGTCTACCGCGCCGAGGTGCTGTTCCGGCACAACGTGAACCCGCTGCTGGTCGGCAACAAGGTCAGCCGCGAGCTGTGGGACGCGATGTGGGACGACCTGGTCGTGCTGATGAAGGACGGCGTGAAGGTCGGGCAGATCAACACCGTCCGCCGCGAGCACATGCCGCGGGCCATGGGTCGTGCGCCGCGCGTGGATCGGCACGGCGGTGAGGTGTACGTCTACCGCCGTGCCGGTGAGCAGTGCCTGATCTGCGGCACCGAGGTCATGACCACGGAACTGGCAGCTCGCAACCTCTTCTGGTGCCCTGCCTGCCAGCCCTGAGAAAAGTTCGGCGGGGTGGTTTGGGGTGCGGCTGGAAAGTGCTCAGTTCGTGAGCACTTAAAAATCGAACCCGCCCATGTCGCCGAAGTCGAAGCCACCGGCGTCGCCCACGTCCGCGACACCGCCCATGTCGCCACCGAAGTCGCCCATACCCATGTCCGCCATGCCGTAGTCACCGACTCCGTGCATACCGGAGAACATGGCGTCCATCAGCAGAAACGTGCCCACGCCCCATGCACCGGCCACCAGCGCGGGCTTCCACCACGGCTCGGAGTACCAGCCACGCGGCACCGGGCGCCCAGCGACCATGCCACCGGGGTAGTAGTAGGGCGTGCCGGCGCCGGACTGCGGCGACGCGGCGTACTGGTGGCCCTCGACGCTGACCTGGCGGTCCTCGCTCACGGCACCCGCCTGCCGCTGCCCGGCGCTCTCGGGCAGCGCGGGTCCGGGGTCCATGCCCATGGCCTCACGCGCCGCGCGCACGTAGTGCAGACCTTCCATCGCGGTCTCGGTGACCAGCCGCGCCTGCGGAATCGTGCGGGCCTGCTCCATCTGCGAGCCGGCCGCGGTGAAGCGCTCGGACGCGTCCGCCAGCGCCTGCGTGGACGCGGAGTTGGTGCCCGTGAGGCTCATCACCTGCCCGCCGAGCCGCTCGACCCAGCGACGCGCCTCCGCCTTGGCGTCGTCGAGCTCACGCGCCTTGCGCGCGTTGCTCTGACTGACCAGGTAGAACACCCCTGCGACCAGCAGTACCAGCACGACAACCCACACGACGGTGCCCACGGTTACCTCCCACACCAGGTAAACCGTCAACGAGTGGACGGCGGGCGTAGTTCCGTCAGAACACCTCAGGGCAATGCGGCTCCTGCGTGTCGATGAACGCCAACGTCAACATGTCCACGTGTCCTGGTGTGTGTTCCACCACGCGGTGTGCACGCTTGAGCACGGAAAGCCGTACACCGCCGAGGAAAACACTGCCGAGTGCGGCCGCGTCGAGAGAGACGTCCGCCGGATCCTCGGTGCGGGTGACGACCGCCTCACCACCCTTGACGGTGAAGCGCCAGCGGCCGGAGTTCCACGGGCAGAACGAGTCCTCGACCTCGATCACACTGTCCACATCGGACGAATAACGCCGCAGCGGCAGCGCGCGGTCGACGTCGACGATTCGCAGCCACAGCGCATCGCCGAGGTCACGGCTCACCTGCCGCGGGTTGTCGACCATGTGCAGGATCGGGTCGTCGGCGGCGGTGTAGAAGGAGATCTCGGCCGTCAGATCGGTGTCGAGCAGGAACCGGTACAGGTCCGCGTACGCCTGCTCGGTCTCGCACACCAGCTCCCGCACGTGCAGCTCGTCCTGCGGCCCGCGCGGACTGCGGCCGCCCTTGACCCGGAACACGACGTACCCCTCGGGGTGCAGGCAGTAGCGGTACGCGGTGAGTCCGTCGCGGTCGACCTCGCGGTCGGCGAGCTGCACGTCCCACGTCGCCTCGACGCGGTTCAGCCAGCCGACGCGCGTGCGGCGCACCCGGTCGTGCATCTCGCGCATGAACGGCATCGCCTCTTCGCGGCTCACCTGCCGGATGCGGGTGCCGCTCACCGGGACGCCGGGGTGGAACGCCACCCGCGTCGGCATCGTCATCCGGTTGAGGCTGGTGGCGAGCTCGCCGTAGCCGAACCGCCGGTAGATCGAGCCCTCCGAGGCCCAGAGGATCGCGATCGGCTCGCCCGACTCGTGCATGCCGTGCAGCTGGGTCTTCATCAGCAACGTCGCGACGCCCCGGCGCCGGTGACCGGGCTTGACCGTGACGACGGTGACCGCGCCGGCCGGTGCCTGAAGACCACCCGGAACGGTGATCTCGCGGGTCAGAATGCCTGCGGTGCCGATGATCTCGTCGCCGTCGAGGACCGCGTGCGCGCGGTCGTGCTCGATCACCTTGAGCCACTTGCTGTCCACGCCGCGGGGGTCGTCGTTGAACGCCCACGCCATCACCCGTTGGAACTCGGGGATGTCGGATTCGGTGATGGTCCTGATGCTCAGCGCCGAGTCAGCCATGGCAGCAGTGATACGCCGCCACGGCATTACTCGCAGCTCAATTAACGCTGGACCGACTTGATCTCGCAGAACTCGTCCAGGCCGAACCTGCCGAACTCGCGGCCGTTGCCCGACTGGCGGTAGCCGCCGAACGGCGCGCTGGTGTTGAACGCGGCGGCGTTGATGTCGACCTGACCGGTCCGCAGTCGCTTGGCCACCCGCAACGCCCTGTCGGTGTCGGCGGAGAACACGCCACCCGCCAGGCCGTAGATGGTGGAGTTCGCGATCCGCACCGCGTCGTCCTCGTCCGCGTACGGCATGACCGACAGAACCGGCCCGAAGATCTCCTCCTGGGCGATCGTCATCTCCGGCGTGACGTTGCCGAACACCGTCGGCATGACGTAGAACCCTTGCGGCAGAGGCGATTCCGGCCCACCGGCGGCAAGTCGCGCGCCCTCCTCGACACCCTTGCGGATGTAGCCGATCACGCGGTCGCGCTGAGCCTTCGACACGGCCGGTCCGATGCGGGTGGCCGGGTCCGCAGGGTCTGCCGGGGTGTACTTGGCCGCGGCCTGGGCAGCCAGTTCGACGGCCTCGTCGTGGCGGTCAGCGGGCACGAGCAGCCTGGTCCACGCGCTGCACGCCTGGCCGTTGTTCATGAACGAGTTGGCGACCGCGATCTTCACCGCCCGGCCGAGGTCGGCGTCGTCGAGCACGATGCACGCCGACTTGCCGCCGAGCTCCAGTGCGACCCGCTTGACCGTCTCGGACGCCACCGCGGACACCCGGCGTCCGGCCTTGGTCGAGCCGGTGAACGACACCATGTCCACGTCCGGGTGCGCTGCGAGCGCCTCACCGACGACCGGCCCGGTGCCGTGGACGAGGTGGAACACGCCCGCCGGCACGGCGTCCACGACGATCTCGGCGAGCAGGTCGGCGGTCTTGGGCGCGAGCTCGCTCGGCTTGAGCACCACGGTGTTGCCCGCGGCGAGTGCCGGCACGACCTTCGCGACCATCTGCTGCAACGGGAAGTTCCACGGCGTGATGGCGGCGACGACACCGATCGGCTCGCGGAAGATCAGCGAGTTGCCGATCTCCTCGGGCTCGAAGTAGCCGCTCTCCAGCACGTCCGCGACGCCCTCCGCGATGGCGATCGGGTTCGCGACCTGGACCTTCTGGCTGAACGTGATGGGCGTGCCCATCTCGGTGGTCATGGTGGCGGCGAGCTCGCCCGCGCGCTCCTTGAGGCCTTCGACGATGGTGCGGACGATCTTCGCGCGCTCGTCCACCGAGGTCTGCGACCACGCCGGGAAGGCGGCCACCGCGGCGGCCACGGCCGTGTCGACGTCGGCCGGTGTGCCTTCGGCGAGCGTGCCGACGACTTCCTCGGTGGCGGGGTTGACGACCTCGATCACGAGAGCCCTCCAGGCGGATGTGACACCTAATGCGCTGACGGGCTCCAGAGTGTCACATCGGGTCGCGGTGCACGAGGGCACCTCACCCACTCGAAGCCGCCACCACACCCGCGAGCCGCCGTTCCCGCAGCACCCTCAGGTGCACCGCCGCCCACGTCCGGTACGGCCGCCACGCCTCGGACACCTCGGTCAACGGCCGCCCGTACCGGTGAGCCACCTCGTCGGTCAGCCGGGACTCGTTGTGCGGCACGGCATCCGGCGCGTTCGCCCCGCGCAGCACGACCAGCTCGGCGGCGAACGGGCCCAGCCCCTTGACCTGCTGCACGGCCAGAACGGCCGCCGCGGGTTTCATCGAGCGCAACGTCACGGCGTCCAGCAGACCGTCGAGCGCCGCCTCGGCCACCGCGCGCAGGTACTCGGGCTTGCGGCCCGGCAGGTCCAGAGAAAGCCCCAGCAGCTCGGCCGGTGCCGGGAACACACCGTCACGGGACAGCGAGGCCTTCAGGGCCGCCGCCTGCGACACGCGGATCCGCTGCGACAGCACCGACCAGGCCGCGGCCTCGTACGGCGAGTAGAAGCCGCACGGCCGCAAGCCGGGTAACGAGGCCTGAGCGGCGGCGATCACCGGATCGCGCGCGCCCACCTCAGGCCAGGCCCGGCCGTCGACGTCCAGGGACAGGAACCGGCTCACCTGCGCCGCGGCCAGGTCGAGGTCACCGTCACCGTCACCGGACAGGGCCAGCACAGCTGTGGCGCCGCGCTGGGTCACGGAGACCGAAGCACGACGCCACTCACCCTCGACCAGGAACGTCGCCTGCAGCGCCTCGCCTTCGCGCGCAGGCAACGCCGACGGCGTGAAGCCCTCCCAGAAGGCCCGGGACGTCGCCAGCGACCAGGACCCCTGCACTGCGACTTCGACGTGGTGGTGTGCCATGTCCAAGGACGTTAGCGAGCACCACCGACAAAAAACTCAGCTGAAGTCCAGCTCGCCCGACCTCGTGCGCTTCAGCTCGAAGAAGTGCGGGTAGCCGGCGAGCAGCCGGGCGCCGTCGAAGATCTTGCCGGCTTCCTCGCCCCGCGGGATCTTCGTGAGCACCGGGCCGAAGAACGCCACGTCGTCGATGTGGATGGTCGGCGTGCCGACGTCCATGCCGACCGGGTCCATGCCGCGGTGGTGGCTCTTCTTCAGCTCGTCGTCGAAGTCGGTCGACGTCGCGGCGTCCGCCAGCTCGGCGGGCAGCTCGGCGTCGGCCAGCGCCAGCTTGATGACCTCGTCGAAGTTCTTGTTGCCCTCGTTGTGGATCCGGGTGCCCATCGCGGTGTAGAGGCGCGGCAGCACCTCGTTGCCGAACTTCTGCTCGGCGGCGATGGCGACGCGGACCGGACCCCAGCCCTTGGTCATGAGCTCCTTGTACTGCTCGGGCAGGTCGCGGCCCTCGTTCAGCACGGAAAGACTCATCACGTGGAAGCTCAGGTCGATCTCGCGGACCTTCTCCACCTCGAGGATCCACCGGGAGGTGATCCAGGCGAACGGACAAAGAGGGTCGAAGTAGAAGTCGACCTTCGCCTTGTCGGCCATGCGTGCCCCTTCAGTCGCGTTCTGTCGCGTTGGGTGCGGTTATCGCCCCATCAGCCCAACCAGATCACCCTGTCATCTCTTCCCGTACGCCGGTTCCGTGATTGGATGCGGGAGTCATAACCATTCCCGACGACGTCAGCGCGTAACCAAACGCGTGGCAGACGAGGTGACCAGTGGCCGCGCCCAACCTCACCCGCGACCAGGCTCAGGAACGTGCTGAGCTGCTGGAAGTGGAGTCCTACCGGATCGAGCTGGACCTGACCGACGGCGGCGGAAAGCCGGGTACGGACACGTTCCGCTCCACCACCACCGTGGTGTTCCGCAGCCGGACTCCGGGTGCTTCCTCGTGGATCGACATCGTGGCGGCGACCGTGCACCGCGCTGTGCTGAACGGCAGCGAGCTGGACGTCTCCGACTACCGCGAGGAGGACGGCGTCAAGCTGCCGGACCTCGCGGAGACCAACGAGCTCACCATCGAGGCCGACTGCCGGTACATGAACACCGGTGAGGGCCTGCACCGGTTCGTCGACCCGGTCGACGGCGGTGTGTACCTGTACTCGCAGTTCGAGACCGCGGACGCCAAGCGCATGTTCGCGTGCTTCGACCAGCCCGACCTGAAGTCCGTCTACTCGATGAAGGTGACGGCGCCGCACGACTGGAAGGTCATCTCGAACGGCGAGATCACCTCCACCGAGGACGGCGAGGGCGGCGCGGACGTGCACACGTTCGCCACCACCAAGCCGATGTCGACCTACATCGTCGCGCTGGTCGCCGGGCCGTACGCGGAGTGGCGCGACGAGTTCGTCGAGGGTGACTTCCGCATCCCGCTCGGCATCTACTGCCGTGCCTCGCTCGCGCCGCACATGGACGCCGAGCGCCTGTTCACCGAGACCAAGCAGGGCTTCGGGTTCTTCCACAAGGCGTTCGGGGTGCAGTACCCGTTCGGCAAGTACGACCAGTGCTTCGTGCCGGAGTTCAACGCGGGTGCGATGGAGAACGCGGGCTGCGTCACGTTCCTGGAGGACTACGTCTTCCGCAGCCGCGTCACGCGCTACCTCTACGAGCGGCGCGCGGAGACCGTGCTGCACGAGATGGCGCACATGTGGTTCGGCGACCTCGTGACCATGCGCTGGTGGGACGACCTGTGGCTGAACGAGTCGTTCGCCACCTGGGCTTCCGTGCTCGCGCAGGCCGAGGCCACCGAGTACCGCCAGGCGTGGACGACGTTCGCGAAGATCGAGAAGTCGTGGGCGTACCGGCAAGACCAGCTCCCGTCGACGCACCCGGTCGCCGCGGACATCTCCGACGTGCAGGCGGTCGAGGTCAACTTCGACGGCATCACCTACGCCAAGGGCGCTTCCGTGCTGAAGCAGCTCGTCGCGTACGTCGGCCTGGAGAACTTCCTGGCGGGCCTGCGGGTCTACTTCGCCAAGCACGCCTGGGGCAACGCCACTTTGGCCGATCTGCTGGGCGCGCTGGAGGAGGCGTCGGGCCGCGACCTGTCGTGGTGGAGCGCGCAGTGGCTGGAGACCACCGGCCTGAATCTGTTGCGCCCCAAGTTCACCGTTGACGCGGACGGCCGCTTCACCGAGTTCGCGGTGCTGCAGGGCGGCGCGCGTCCCGGTGCCGGCGAACTGCGCACGCACCGCATCGCGATCGGTGTCTACGACGCTGACTCTTCGGGCAAACTCGTCCGCACGCACCGCCACGAGCTCGACGTGACCGGCGACCGCACCGAGGTTCCGGAACTGGTCGGCGTGCACCGCGGCAAGATCGTGCTGGTCAACGACGACGACCTCACGTACTGCACGATGCGCCTCGACCCGGACTCGCTGGCCGGGCTGATCGACCACATCTCCGACATCGCCGAGCCGCTGCCGCGCACGCTGTGCTGGTCGGCCGCGTGGGAGATGACCCGCGAGGCCGAGCTGAAGGCCCGCGACTTCGTGAACCTGGTGCTCGGCGGTCTGCACTCCGAGTCCGAGGTCGGTGTCGTGCAACGGCTTCTGCTGCAGGCCCAGACCTCGCTGTCCTCGTACGCGGACGACTCGTGGCGTGCGGAGGGCTGGCGCCGGTTCGTGGCGAAGGCGCTGGAGCTGGCCCAGGCGGCCGAACCGGGCTCGGACCACCAGCTGGCGTTCGTGAACGCGCTGTCGTCGTCCGTGCTGGACGAGTCCACTTTGGACGTGCTGCGCGGCTGGTACGACGGCAGCGCTGTCCTGGAAGGCCTGGACGTCGACACGGACCTGCGCTGGCGTCTGCTGCAGGCCCTCGTGGCGCACGGCAAGGCGGACCTGCCGGAGATCAACGCCGAGGAGGAGCGCGACCCGACCTCCACCGGCCACCGCCGCGCGCAGCAGGCCCGTGCCCTGCGCCCGACGATCGAGGCCAAGGACGAGGCCTGGGACCGCGCGGTGAACGACGACGACCTGCCCAACGCGGTCAGCGAGGCGATCATCGCGGGCATCTCGCACCCCGGCCAGAAGGAGCTGCTCGCGCCGTACGTCGAGCGCTACTTCGCCGACGTGAAGAGCGTGTGGGACCGCCGCACGTCCGAGCGCGCGCAGTCCATGGTCGTGGGCATGTTCCCGGCGTGGTCGATCGCCAGGTCCACTGTGGAGGCCGCGGACGCGTGGCTCGCCGACGAACACCCGCCGGCGTTGCGCCGCCTGGTGTCCGAGGGGCGTGCCGGCATCGTGCGTGCTCTGGCGGCTCAGGAGTTCGACCGCTCCTGAATTTCGCTTGGTGGTGACGGCCCTGTGGCGCTTCGACGCGTCACGGGGCCGTCCCGTCTCTTGGGGGAAGTTGTGAAAGAACTCGTGAAGCGCTGGTGCGCGGGCTGGGCCAAGGCCGACGGGCTGGTGGAACGCGAAGGCCCGGGGTGGCTGGAAATCCGCGTCGACCGGCCGGGCCGGCGCGTCGAACGTGTCGTCACCGACGAGTCCACCGTGACCGGACTCACCGCTCTGACCGGTCAGGACGACTGGCTGACGGTGCCGACGAACTCTCCGGAAGCTGTCTTGAAAGCCTTGCAGGACGCCGGTTTGACCGTGCGCGCACCGGAGACGTTCATGCGACGTGCGCTCGCCGATCACCCTGCTCCGCAACCGCCCGATGGCTACTCGGTGGTGGTGAAGCGCGAGAACGTCATCGAAGTCCGCCTGCTGCACAACGGCGCACCAGCGGCGAGCGGACTGATGGCCGTCGTCGGTGAAGACGCTGTGCCGCACCGCATCCAGACGTCACCGGAGCATCGGCGCCGAGGCCTCGGCAGTGTCGTGATGGGCGTGCTCGCCCAGGAGGCCGTGGCGGACGGCACGACGACCGGGCTGTTGTTCGCCTCGGACGACGGCCTGCACCTCTACCGCAGGCTCGGCTGGGAGGAGGTCGCCGATGTCGTCGTCGCCCGCAGGGACTGAGACCCCGGTGGAGCGCTGGCACCGCGGCTGGATCGCGGCCGACCAGCTGACTTCCCACTACGAGGACGGCTACCTGGTCGTCGACGTCAAGCGACCTCATCGGCGGGCCGAGTGGATCGCCACCGACGAGGCGAACGCGACGGCGATGGCCCACCGCGTCGCCCTCAAGCGCGAACCGACCTGGCTCAGCGTGCCGACGCAGTCGCCGGACGCGGTGTGCCGGGCCGTGGAGAAGGCCGGACTGGTGGTGGCCCGGCCGGATGAAGCCTTCATGCGGTGCGCGCTGACCGGCCATCTGCGGCCGTCCGCGCCAACCGGCTACACGGTGGAAGTGAAGCGCACGCACGTGATCCAGGCGCGGCTCCTGACGTCGGCCGGGGAGGAAGCGGCGAGCGGACTGATGGCCGTGGTCGGTGAAGACGCCGTGGCACACCGCATCTGGACCGAACCCGAGCACCGGCGGCGCGGCTTGGCGAGCGTGCTGATGGGTGCCCTGGTGCACGCGGCGGTCGCGGAAGGCGCGACGACAGGGTTCCTGTTCGCCTCCGCGGAGGGCGCGCACCTCTACACCCGGCTCGGCTGGGAGAAGGTGTCCGATCTCGTGGTGGCGCGCAACGACCGCGCCGACGTGCAGCCGTGGGTGGACCTCGACACGGTCGCACGACAAGCGTGCCTCGACGACACCACCGGCCCCGGTCTGGACGACGTGGTCGAGGGCGAACACGAGATGGAGGGGCAGTTCGTCACCGACGAACCGGGCTTCCACCTCGCGCTCGGCGAAGCCCTGCTCGGACCTGGCCGGCACTTCGGCCGCACACTCGACGAACTGCGCGTTCACCTCGCCGCCCGCTCCGGCTTCACGCTGAAGAAGTGGCACCAGTGGTACGTCGCTTCCGAGGCGATGCCGACGTACTTCGAACGCGTCTTCGCGCTGCTGAACGAGTACGGCGTCCTGGACGGCAGGCTGTCGGCGTTGGTGGCCGAGCACCACCCGCACTTCGGACTGTCCCGGCAGGTGCGCCGGTGGTAGCAAGACGATCGGCCGCAAGCCTCGCAACCCGTCGCACAACATGCTTCCCGGACGGGACGGCGAGGTCGTCGTGGCCAGTTCGGACTCACCGAACTTCCACGTGAGCGTCAACACCGAACACGCGGACCGGCTCGTGTACCCCACGATCGACGTGGACGACGTGCTCGCCCACGCCCGTCTGCGCGGTCGTCCCGCGGGTCCGCCGGAGAAGTTCCTGCGCACCGATCTCACCGCGCCCACCGAGATTCCGGAGGGCTGCACGGTGTCGGTGACGCGCGGCGAGGTGATCTCGGTGCGCATCACCCGTGACGGCGAGCTGATCGGGTCCGGCACGATCGGCGTGCACGGCGAGGACGCGGCTCCGCACGACATCAGCGGCCGGTTCGAGGTGGTGCTCGGCGTGCTCGTCGACGAGGCGCGGAAAGCCGGCGCGCGCACGGGGTTCGTGATCACCGCCGAGCCCGGCCAGTACCGGGGCTGGACTCAGGTGTCCGACGTGGTGATCCTGCTCAAGACGTAAGAAGGCCCCCGGCGCGCGCACCGGGGGCCTTCACAACGGGGATCAGGAACGCGGTGCGTTGCCCGCCTGGTCGGTCAGCATGCGCAGGCCCGACACGAGGCCGCCCGCGAGGTCGCCCTCCTTGAAGGACGCCACCATGCTCATCACCGCGAGCTTGGCGCCGCGGTCGGGGAGACGGCGGTGGGACTCCTCGCCGGTCACGACCTCGACGACGCGCTCGCCCGGCGACACGGCCACCAGGACGTGGTGCGACGGGCGGTCGGTGGAGGCGTGCAGTTCCTCCGCGCGCTCGCGGGAGGACGAGCCGAGCTCGCCCAGGTACACGCTGAAGTCGAGGCCGGTCGTGCGGCTCGACAGGGTCAGCGCCTCGTCCAGCTGCGCGAGCTGGGTCGGCGTGAACGGCAGCTCCGGTGCGTGCGGCTCGTACATCTTCGCCACGGACACACGGCCGCTGTTCGTCACGACGGCACCGACCGGCAGCGTCGACGGGTCGACGGCCTCGATCGCCTTACCAGTTGCCACGGGCACCTCCCTTGGCGGTCGAGCCCGAGGTAGCGGGCTCGGCGGCGCTGTGGTGCTCCGCGCTCAACCCGGCCGGGTTCGCGCTCCACCACACCGGGGCGTAGCCCCACTCCTGGCCGGGCCGGTACCGGGGAATCCGGGTGGCCTTTGGCCTCACCGTCAGCAGCGTGATCACGCCGTAGATCGCCAGCGGGATCAGCGCGAAGACGAGAACGGTCTCCACGATGGTCACGGCGGGTACGGTAGCCCAACTCACCCGCGCGTGAGCGGCCGGGCCAGCGTGATCGCGATCAATCCCACGATCGAGCCGCCTCGGGCCCGGCTGTCGCGGATCAGACGTCGACCGAAGCCCTAGCAGAGCTCCGGCCGCCGTGGACGCGACACGGCGCGGAACCACCGGTTCGGCGAGACCGAGCACCTGGATGGAGCAGGGCGCGGGTCGTGGCCGTGCAGAACGGCCGTGATTGCGGCAGCAACTACCAGTGACAGCGGGTCGACGGCCTCGTGCGGTCACGAGCGCGGGCCGCAGGCTCCAGTCACACCTTCCGGGGTATGACGCATATCACGTTCGACCGGTTCGGGGGCTACGCAGCGTGCCGATACCGGCCAGTAGAGGCAATGAGTGCTCTCGTGCGGCGCAGCGGTTACACCCGGTCAGTCCTCACCCGGTCGGATGCGAACGGGTGCCGGTTTGGGGTCTTGTTCCCGGAACACCCACCTCTTAGCTTTTCACCTATACGGGTCTTGCGCACCCGCCCCGAGAGTCCTGGAGGACACAAAATGTTCACGATGACCCGCCCCCAGGCCGTGACCTTCACTCTTCCGAGCTACAAGGACGATTCAGTGCGTATTACGGCCAGTGACTCCGTCCGGATCACGATGAGCGACTCCGTTCGGATCACCGCTGACGATTCGGTCCGGATCACGGCGCTCGACGACTCGGTGCGCATCACGATGGACGACTCCGTGCGCATCACGGCCGAGGACTCGGTCCGGATCACCATGGACGACTCGGTCCGCATCACCGCTCACGACGACTCGGTGCGCATCACCGCTCACGACGACTCCGTCCGGATCACCATGGACGACTCGGTCCGGATCACCGCGCACGACGACTCGGTCCGGATCACGGCGCTCGACGACTCCGTGCGCATCACCGCTCAGCAGGACAGCGTCCGCATCACCGCGCGTGAAGACTCCGTGCGCATCACGATGGACGACTCGGTCCGCATCACCGCGAACGACTCCGTGCGCATCACCGCGCGCCAGAACGACTTCTCCCTCGCGGCCTGACCCTGCAACGCTGATCAGGCCGCGGGTTCACCCAGGTACGGCAGCCACTGCGGATCAGCCTCGGCCACCCCGGCGAGCAGCCGCCAGTGAGGACCACGTGGCGCCGCGGGAACGACGCGCAGCCGCCAGCCCAGTTCGGACAGCAGCTTGTCCGCCTTGCGGTGGTTGCACTTCGCACAGCAGGCGACGCAGTTGGTCCAGGCGTGAGGTCCGCCACGAGAGCGCGGCACGACGTGGTCGATCGTCTCGGCCCGCCCGCCGCAGTAGGCGCAGCGATAACGGTCCCGGTGCATGAGCCCGGCACGGGTCATCGGCACACGACCGCGATAAGGCACCCGCACGTAGGTGCTCAGCCGGATCACGGATGGCACGAGCACCTCGGACTTCGACGAGTGCAGCACCAGCCCGGAGGCGTCTCCGTGCACGACTTCGGCCTTGCCGCACACCACCAGGACGACCGCCCGGCGCAGTGACAGGGCCGTGAGCGGCTCGAACGTGGCGTTCAGCAGCAGGACCTTGCGTCTTCCCCAGGGGAAAATCGCCGGTGTCTGACCGGAACCTCCCCCGTCTCGCTCCCCATCGGGCACTGCCCGCAGTTCGGCCTGTTTTCGGCATGGGGGCACCGTCGGCGCCGTCTCGCCGGCCTGCGAGGCGCCGATAGGGGTCGGTTGTCGGTCTGGCACGCGACCACCTCCACCGGTTCAGCCATAGGAGACCACACTTACCAGCAAAAAATCACGTGTGATAAGTGACGCGTCATGGATGTGTGATCAAACCCGGGGTGAACCAGCTCCCTATCGGAGATGGTTTTCATCGCCCGCTACCCTTGACAAGGTGACAGAGGCACCTTCCACTCCACTGCCTGCGACGATCATCTACCCGATCGCCGAGCGGCTAAACCTCGCCGAGCAGATTCACGGGCGCGAAGTCGCCGATCCGTACCGCTGGCTCGAGGACACCGCGGACCCTCGCACCGAAGCGTGGTCGCAGGCGCAGGACGTGCTCGCACGCTCCTGGTTGGACGCGATGCCGGGCCGCGCACGCCTGGGCGAGCGGCTGAAGGAGCTGATGCGCACGGGTTCGGTGTCCACCCCGACCTGGCGCGCGGGCAGGGCGTTCTTCACGAGCCGCGGTCCCGAGCAGGACCACCCCGTCGTCGTGGTGCGCGAGACCGACGGCACCGAACGCGTGCTGCTCGACGTCAGCGCGCTCGACCCGTCCGGCAGGACCACGCTGGACGGCTGGTCCCCCAGTCTCGAAGGAACGCGGCTGGCCTACCAGGTCTCGATCGGCGGCAACGAGCACTCGCTGCTGCACGTCATCGACGTCGAGACCGGCGAGCTCATCGAGGGCCCCATCGACCGGTGCCGCTACTCCGCGATCGGCTGGCTGCCCGGCGGTGAGGAGTTCTACTACGTACGCCAGGTCGACCCGGCGTTGCTGCCCGACGACGAGAAGCTGTTCCATCGGCGCGTGTGGCGCCATCGCGTCGGCACCGACCCGGACACGGACCTCAACGTGCACGGCGACGGCCTGGAGCACACCTTCTACTACACGCTCAACCTCTCGCAGGACGGCCGCTGGCTGATCGTGAGCGGTGCACCGAGCACGACGAAGCACGACTCCGTGTGGATCGCGGACCTGCACGGCGACGGCGAGCTCAAGCCCGTGATCCTGTCCGAGGCCGGCGTGCAGTGCTCGGCGTTCGTCGCGCGCGATGGCAGGCTCTACCTGCACACCACCCTGAACGCACCGCGGCAGCGCCTCTGCGTCGCGGACCCGGCGAACCCCACCGAGTGGACCGAGCTCATCGGCGAGGAACCGGACTCCGTGCTGGACGGTGTGCGCTGGCTCGACGGCGACCTCGTCGTCGCCCGCACCCGGCACGCGGTGTCCGAGCTGCACCTGCACGACGCCGCGACCGGTGCGCACCAGCGGCAGATCCCGCTGCCCGGCACGGGTTCGGTGCACGGCATGTCCGTCGTGGACGCGCACACCGGCCACGACCAGGACACGGTGTGGTTCGGGTGGACGGACTTCGTCACGCCGCAGTCGGTGTACCGCTTCTCCACGTCCACCGGCGAAACGGTGCTGCACGAGGCCTCGCCGGGCCGCGTCGAGCTGCCGGCCGTGAAGACGCAGCAGATCGCGTACACGTCCAAGGACGGCACCACCGTCCGCATGTTCGTCGTGAGCGGCGAGCAGAAGCCCGACCTGCCCCGCCCCGCGCTGCTCACCGGCTACGGCGGCTTCGCGATCGGCCGCGGCCCCGGCTACAGCGCGACCACGCTGGCCTGGGTGGAAGCGGGCGGTGTGTGGGTGCACGTGTCGTTGCGCGGCGGCGACGAGGAGGGCGAGGACTGGCACGTCGCCGGCATGCGCGCCAACAAGCAGAACGTGTTCGACGACTTCCACGCCGCCGCGGAACGCCTGGTGCGCGACGGCTGGACCACGCCCCAGCAGCTGGCGATCATGGGCGGCTCCAACGGCGGCCTGCTCGTGGGCGCCGCGCTGACCCAGCGGCCAGAGCTCTACGCCGCCGTGGTGTGCTCAGCGCCACTGCTGGACATGGTGCGCTACGAGAAGTTCCTGCTCGGACGGTTGTGGGCCGACGAGTACGGCAGCGCAAGCGTTTCCGAGGAGCTGGACTGGCTGCTCTCCTACTCGCCTTATCACCGAGTGGTAACGGACGTTGAGTACCCTTCCGTGTTGTTCACGGTGTTCGAGTCGGATTCTCGTGTGGACCCCAACCACGCCAGGAAGATGTGCGCGGCACTGCAGCACGCTTCGTCAAGTGATCCGACCAAGCACCCCGTGCTGATCCGCCGCGAGACCGAGGTCGGTCACGCGGGCCGTTCGGTCAGCCGGACGGTCGCTCTCGCCGTGGACCAGCTGACGTTTCTCGCGAATGCCACCGGCATGGAGTTGTAGGAGGGCACGACCACGTGTTGGCGCAGAGTCCCGTGGATGACGCCGCGAACAAGACGGCCCAGGCGATCGACTTCTTCGAGAAGTACGGTCCCACGATCCTGGCGGGCGCGATCAAGATCGTCGTGATCCTGATCGCCGCCATCGTGATCAGGGCGCTGCTCCGCAAGGTCATCGACCGGATCACGACGCCGGGCAAGGAGGGCAAGAAGCCTGGCCTGCTCAAGCCGTTGCGGGAACGCGCACCGCAGGCGCTCGGGAACCTGATCTCCGAGCGCCGTGAGCAGCGCGCGAAGACCATCGGCTCGGTGCTCAAGTCGATCGTGACGATCCTGATCTTCGGAATAGCGTTCCTGGAGATCATGATCGTGGTCGGCATGGACATCACACCGGTGCTGACCTCGGCCGGCATCCTGGGCGTCGCCATCGGTTTCGGCGCCCAGAACCTGGTCAAGGACTTCCTGTCCGGCATGTTCATGCTGCTGGAGGACCAGTACGGCGTCGGCGACGTCGTCGACCTCGGCCCGGCGACCGGAACTGTCGAGGCGGTCGCGCTGCGCACCACCACGATCCGGGACACGGGCGGCACCGTCTGGTACGTCCGCAACGGCGAGATCCTGCGCGTCGGCAACTCGTCGCAGGGCTTCGCGGTCGCGGTCGTCGACCTGCCGCTGAGCTACGGCGCGAACCTCGCCGAGGCCACCAAGGTGCTGGAGCGCAAGGTCTCCGAGGTCGCGGAGATGGACCCGGTCAAGACGGACATCACGGCCAAGCCCGAGGTGCTCGGCGTGGAGAAGTTCACCGCCGACAACATCACCCTGCGCGTCACCGTGAAGACGCGGCCGGGCCGGCAGTGGGCGGTCCAGCGCAACCTGCGCGCGCAGCTGATGCCCGCGCTGGAGGAAGCCGGCTTCACCGCGAAGTGACCGCGCACGGCGCAGGGTGAGTTAGAACACCCATTCGAGACGGTGATCACCCGGCGTCCTGCCAGTTCACACCCCTATGGCGAAACGAACAGGCGGGGCGGCCTGCGCGCGGTGGCCGGCGTGAGTCAGGATGGACGTGTGGGCAACCCCGTGAGCTTCTTCGAACAGGTCGGTGGCGAGGAGACGTTCCACCGCATCGTCGCGCGCTTCTACAAAGAGGTGAAGGCCGACGAGATCCTCCTGCCCCTGTACCCGGAAGAGGACCTCGGACCTGCGGAAGAGCGCCTGCGGCTGTTCCTCATGCAGTACTGGGGCGGCCCCCACACCTATTCGGAGAACCGGGGCCACCCGAGGCTGCGGATGCGTCACGTGCCGTTCAAGATCGGACCGATCGAACGCGACGCGTGGCTGCGCTGCATGCGGATCGCCGTCGACGAGGCCGGCCTGGACGAGGCACACCGCAAGCAGCTCTGGGACTACCTGGAGATGGCCGCGAACAGTCTGATGAACAGCTGGTCCTGAGCGCCCATCACCCGAACGGGTCCTTTCGCAGCGATACGAATGGCAGGATGACCCCCCGTGCGACGATCCTCCGACCTCACCCCCGAGATCGCCGAAGAGGCCGCCTGGTGGCGTGACGCCGTCTTCTACCAGGTCTACGTGCGCTCCTTCGCCGACTCCAACGGCGACGGCGTCGGCGACCTCGACGGCATCCGGTCCCGCCTCGGCTACCTGGAACTGCTCGGGGTCGACGCCCTGTGGCTCACCCCGTTCTACCGCTCGCCGATGGCCGACCACGGCTACGACGTCGCCGACCCGCGCGACGTCGACCCGCTCTTCGGCGACCTGGCCGCGTTCGACCGGCTGGTGGCGGACGCGCACGAGCACAACATCCGGGTGACCGTCGACCTGGTCCCGAACCACACGAGCGACCTGCACGAGTGGTTCCAGGAGGCGCTGCAGGCCGGTCCCGGCAGCATGGAGCGGTCGCGCTACATCTTCCGCGAGGGCCGCGGCTTCGACGGCTCGCAGCCGCCGAACAACTGGGTCTCCGTATTCGGCGGCCCCGCCTGGACCCGCGTGCCCGACGGCCAGTGGTACCTGCACCTGTTCGCGCCGGAGCAGCCGGACCTCAACTGGGACCACCCGGAGGTCCGCGCCGACCTGGAGCACACGCTGCGCTTCTGGCTGGACCGCGGCGTCGACGGCTTCCGCATCGACGTGGCGCACGGCATGGCCAAGCCAGAGGGCCTGCCGGACATGGAGATCCGCGTCCAGGTGCCCGGCGTGCTGTCCGACGACGCGCACGACCCGCGCTTCGACAACGACGGCGTGCACGAGATCCACCGCATGATCCGCAAGGTCATGGACGGCTACCCCGGCACGATGGCCGTCGGCGAGATCTGGGTGAAGGACGACGAGCGCTTCGCCGCCTACGTCCGTCCCGACGAGCTGCACCTGGGCTTCAACTTCCGCCTGGTCGAGGCGGGCTTCGACGCAGACGCCGTGCGGTCGGCCATCGAGCACTCGCTGGGCGCCGTGGCTCTCACCGGCACGCCCGCCACGTGGACGCTGTCCAACCACGACGTGGTGCGGCACGTGACCCGCTACGGCGGCGGCGCGCTGGGCGAGCAGCGGGCCCGCGCGATGACGCTGGTCGAACTGGCGCTCCCAGGCGTGATCTACCTCTACAACGGCGAAGAGCTCGGCCTGCCGAACGTGGAGCTGCCGGACTGGGCCCTGCAGGACCCGACCTGGGAGCGCTCCGGCCACACCGAGCGCGGCCGTGACGGCTGCCGCGTGCCGATCCCGTGGGAGGGCACGACCCCGCCGTTCGGGTTCTCCACGGCGGTGAACACGTGGCTGCCGCAGCCGAACGAGTGGGACCACCTCACCGCGGAGGCCCAGCTCGAGGACCCCGGTTCGATGCTGTCGCTGTACCGCGAGGCGCTGGAGCACCGGAAGTCCAACGCGGCGTTCTCCGGCGAGGAGCTCGAGTGGTACGGCGCCCCGGCGGGCTGCTTCGCGTTCCGCCGCAAGGGTGGCGGGCTGATCTGTGCTCTGAACACGTCGGGTGCGTCCGTGCCGCTGCCTCCCGGGCAGGTGCTGCTGTCGTCCGGCCCGATGGACGGCGATCAGCTGCCGCCGGACACCGCGGTCTGGCTCGTCTGACCGGCTGCCACCAGCCGTGGCCGCCGGTACGGCCGGTAGTTGTCGGCGCGGTCGTCGTACGGGTACGGCACGACCCTGATCGTGGTGCCGTACCCGCCGCGTTGCTCGAAGGCCCAGTACGACTCGCGGCGGACGTCGGCCCAGCCCACGAAAATCGTGGCGTGCCGGGTGGTGCGGTCCCCGTTCGCGTCGATCAGCACGTCCCCCGGCTGGAGCTCGTCCTTCGTGATGAGTGTGCTCACCCCGACGAGGTCGACGGTGTTGAGGCCCCCGCGGGCGCAGGTGAGTCCCCACGCCATGGAGACGTAGCCGGAGCAGTCGGTGCGGTAGGTGCCGTGTTCGTTGGTGTGCAGCGCTTCCTGGCTGTACGGCACGCCGACCCAGCTGGCGGCCCTGAGCAGGATGTCGTTCATGAATGCGCGAGAGGGCCGCGGGATCTTCACCCCGCGGCCCTCTCGTCCCCCGATCAGTAGTTGGTCAGCTGGAACTCTGCGACGCCGCTCGTCTGGTCGACCCAGGAGCCGTACGGGCCGCCTTCCTTCACGGTCAGCGCGCCGTTGTCGGTCAGGACACCGATGCGTCCGGCCTTGGCGTTGACCTCGACGGCCTTCGCGGAACCCAGCTGGTTGACCCAGCCCGCGTAGAGGGTGCCCTGCTTCACCGTGGCCAGCCCGTCGTTGAACACGACACCGATGTAGTCACCGGAGAGGTCGAAGTCCTTGACACCGCTGGTCTGCTCGACCCACGACCCGTACAGGCCGCCGTCCTTGACCGTCAGCGTGCCGTCCGTGCGCAGCGCGCCGATCCGGTCGGCCGAGATCTCCAGGTCGGCGACGTCACCGAGCTGCGTCGTCCAGGACTCGTACAGGTTGCCCTTCTTCACGTACGCGGTGCTGTCGTTGCTGACCACACCGAGGTAGTCGCCGGAGAGCTCGACTTCCTTGGCATTGCCCATCTGCTCGACCCAGGTGCCCTGCGGGCCGCCTTCCTTCACCGCGACGGTGCCGTCGGTGCGCACGATGCCGACGCGGCCCTTCGACGACTCCAGCGAGAAGTCCTTCACGCCACCGGCCTGGTTGTACCAGGTCTCGTAGAGGTTGCCCTGCTTGACGAACAGGTCACCGGACGTGGTCAGGACACCGATCATGTCACCGTCCACTTCAGACTTCACCACACCGCCGCCGTACTCGTTGAGCCAGCCGTCGTAGAGGTTGCCCTCCTTGACGTGGACGGACGAGTCGGTGAAGCGGACGCCGATGCGGGACACGGCGGAACGGACGTTGCCGGCACCGACAGGGCTCACGAACGCGGAGACGGTCTGACCGTTGATCACCTGGCCGACGCGGCCGACACCGGTCGAGTACCGGACGGTCGAGTTCATCTCGGTGGTGCCGCCGGAGTTGCCGTTGATCGCGCGGATCGTGCCGTCGGCGTTGACCGCGTCGACGAGGGCGACGTGCTTGGCCCGGCCGGCACCGAAGTAGTCGTAGACGATCGCGTCACCGACCTGCGGGACGTACGACGCGTCCTTGTGGATCGTGCCGTTCTGCTCGCCGTAGAGGTAGAAGCTGCCTGCCGCGGGGTTCAGCCGGTCCGTGTAGAGGTTCCGGTTGCCCCAGACCCATCTGGCGAAGTCCGCGCACCAGGCGTGCTGGAGGCGGCAGCTGTCCATGAAGCCGCGGCCACCGAGGCTGTTGGTGTCGCAGGTCGTCTTGCCGAGGTTCGCGGCGGCGAGGTCGCGGACGTCGAGGCGGGTGTCCGCGCTGGCGGGAATCGCACCGAGAGCGAGGATCACGCCGACGATCGCGGTGGTCATCGTCTTGCGGATCATGACTGGTTCCCCCCAGCTGTCACACGAGGCGGTGAGCACCCCCAGGTGGCTCACCGGCTCGTCATCTGCTCTCGGTGCGATGGGGAAAGACTGCGGGAGAGAACTGAAAGAAACCTCAGAGCGGTCTTTCAGAAAACTTTCAGAACGGACAGCGAAGCTTCACCCTGACGAGCTTCCCGCAGGTCACGGGCGGTTCGCTCACGCCAGACGGGCAGGCCCAGCGCCTCCCACCACTGCAGGGAGCGCTCCAGGCGGCGCACCGCCTCGGCGTAGTCGCCGTCCGCGAGGTGCAGCTCGCCGAGCGTGCGCAGGACGAGGGCCTGGCCGAAGCCGTCGCCCATCTCGTTGCACACGGTCAGGCTCGCGAGGAGCTCCTCGTGCACCTCGGCACCGCGTCCCTGCCGGATGCGGACCTTGGCGAGCGCCTGCACCGCGTAGGCGGACATGAGCGGGTCGTCCATGCCGCGCAGGAGCGTGACGGCCTCCTCGCACCACCGGGCGGCGTCGTCGAGCCTGCCGGCGGCGCGGTGGACGATGCCGACCGACCGGGCCGCGATGGCCCTGGCGCGCTCGTCACCGAGTTCGGTGTAGAGGCGCACGGCCTCCTCGCACGCGGCCAGCGCCTCGGTCAGCTCGTCCTGCTCGGTGAGCACGCGCCCGAGCCCGTGCAACGCCTGGGCGCGCAGCTGGGGTTCGGTGAGGTCGGCGAGCGCGCGGTCCAGTGACGCGCGGGCGTCGGCCAGCCGGCCGGTCTCGCGCTGCACGGTGCTGAGGTCGAGCCACACCTTCGGGTCGTCGCGCAACGCGAGCGACTGCTGGTAGCAGGACGCGGCCTCGTCGAAGCGGTCCTGCTCGTAGCGCAGCCAGCCGAGCCCGGCGAGGAGCCTCGCCTCGCCGTCGGTGTCACCGGCACGGCGGGCGGCTTCGAGAGCCGCGGAGTGCGTGCGCCACCACTGGCCGAACAGGTTGCGCACGGAGAACCGCGACGAGCACAGCGCGGCCGCGAGCCTGGTCGCGACGTCGGTCAGGTCCAGCTCGCTGACCCGTTCGACGACGCCGACGAGCCCCGTCTGCTCCGCGTCGAACCACGCCTCGGGGTCGGCGAGGATCTCGTCGACCTGGTCGGCGTCGAGGTGCGGGTTCACGACGTCGATGTCGAACGTGGCGTGCGGCATCCGGCTGCCCGCGGTCTCGACCAGCGCGAGCCACGCCTCGGCGGCGCGGGTGGCGGCGGTGGCGAAGTCCGTCTCCTCGGTCTCGCCGCGCTCCCTGGCGAACGCCCTGGTCAGGTCGTGCAGCCGGTACCGGTCGCCGCCGGTGTCGTCCAGCAGCTGCGCGTCGACGAGCCGTTGCACGACGTCCTCGGCGTCGTAGCGGTCGCAGCCGAGCAACGGCCCGACGACCCAGCCGCCGAACGACGAGACGTCCAGCAACCCGAGCCGCCGCAGCGCTGCCCGTTCGGTCTCTTCCAGCCCGTCGTAGCTCAACGCGAGACTGCCGCGCACCTCGAGATCGCCGAGGGTGAGCTCCTGGAGAACGCGGTGCTGCACGCGCAGCCGGTCGGCGAGCCTGCGCAGCTGCCACTGCGGCCGTGCGGCGAGCCGGGCGCCCGCGATGCGCAGGGCCAGCGGCAGATGTCCGCACAGCCGCACGATGTCGCGGGCTTCGTCGAGCTCGGCTCCGACGCGCCGGTTGCCGACGACGGTGTCGAGGAGTTCCAGTGCCTCCTCGTCGTCGAGAACGCCCAGGTCGAGCTGGGCGGCTCCCTCCAGAGCGCTGAGCCGCTCTCGGCTCGTGACGAGCACAGCGCTCGTGTGTCTGCCGGGCAGCAACGGCCGCACCTGGCGTTCGTCCGACGCGTCGTCCAGTACGACGAGCACGCGCCGGTTGGCGAGCAACGAGCGGTAGAGCTGTGTGCGTTCGTCGAGGTCTTGTGGCAGGTCCGCGACGCCGAGCGCGCGCAGGAACCCACCGAGCACTTCGGCGGGATCGGACCTCACGGTCTGCACTCCCCGCAACGACGCGTAGAGCTGGCCGTCGGGGAAGTCGTCGCGCAGCAGGTGGGCGACGTGCATGGCGAGCGTGCTCTTGCCCGCGCCGGGCTTGCCGTAGACGGCGCACAACCGTGAGCCGGTCGCCTCCTGCCTGAGCTTCTTGAGCAGTTCGGCGGTCTCGGTGCGGCGCCCGGTGAAGTCGGCGATGTCGAACGGCAGCTGGCTCGGCCGGGTCACCTCGACCGGTTCGGGCTGGTGGTCGTCACCCTGGAGAACGAGGTCGTGGGCCTGCCGCAGCTCCGCGCCGGGTTCGAGACCCAGCTCCTCGTCGAGGACGGTCCTGCCCTCCTGGTACACCGCGAGGGCGTCGGCCTGCCGCCCCGCCTGGTGCAACGCGCGCATGAGCTGGGCGCGCAACCGTTCGCGCAACGGCTGCCCGGCGACCAGGCTCGTCAGCTCCGCGATGTCGGTGGCGTCACCGCGCTGGAGCTCGGCCTCGACCCTTTCCTCGATCGCCGCGTACCGCAGCTCTCCCAGCCGTGCGCGTTCGTTGTCCGCCCACGTCCCCTGCGCGCCGCCGAGCGGTTCACCCCGCCACAGGCCGAGAGCCTCCCGGTAGAGCGCGGGGTCCTGCTCTGCCCGTGCGCGTGCCACGAGGTCGATGAACTTCTTGTGGTCTGTGGTTCCGTCGAGCCGGTAGCCGCCGGCGTCCCGGCTGATGACGTCGACCTTCAGCGACCGGCGGATCGACGACACGTACGTGTGCAGCGCAGCCCGTGCGGTGTCCGGCGGATCCTCGCCCCAGACGGCGTCGATCAACGAGTCGACCGGCACCGTGCGGCCGGCCGACAGCGCGAGGACCGCGAGCAGCGTCCGCGGCTTCGGCCCTCCCACCGGCAGTGCCCGGCCCCCGTCGACGACCTCGATCGGTCCCAGGAGGCGAAACTCCACTGGTCAACCCCCAGAACTAGTCCTTCGTCCTTTGTAAAACGTCAGGGGGCCCGGAACATGACGTCGGAGCGGAAGTGCGATCCGTATCACACGGCCCGTTTGCCCTCCACGACCAGAAGTACACCGAACACGAGTACGAGCGCGCCGAGTTGGGCGATCGCGAGCCACAACCCGATCGGCACGGTCGCGAGTGCCGCGATCACCGCGGCGGCCCGCCACGTGTTGCTGCCGATCCGCAGCCGCCACCGGAAGTAGATCTCGCCCAGCAGGAAGATCGCCGCGCCGCCGCCCAGCGCCAGCGCTCCGCTGAAGTAGAGGTGCTCGGTGGCGTGCCCGATCGTCTTCTTCACCCCGACCGCGACGACGACGATGCCGAGCAGGATCGGCGCGTGCGCGAACCCGAACGCCGAGAGCGCCGCACGTGCACGGTCGGACGGCGTCATGCTCGCGAGGTTGTGCTCTGCGCGCGCGTCCTGCTCACGGCCGAAGTAGCACCACCAGAGCTGGTAGACCAGCGCGAGACCGAGCAGGGACGCCACGACGAGCTGCAGGTTGATCGGCAGTCCCGCCGCCCCGATGCCGATGGCGATGATCGACTCGCCGAGCGCCACGATGACCACGAGCCCGTGCCGTTCCACGAAGTGCGCCGACCTGATCTGGAACTCGCCGTGCCGCCGGTTCACGTACGGCGACAGGATCATGAGCGCGACCGCCGCGGTCCACGCCACCGCCCGCCACGTGCTGGGCAGGAACCCGCCGATGAACACCAGACCCGCCGACCCGAGGTTGAACGGCGCGAGCCTCGCCATGGCCGCCGCCGATCCCGGCCCGGCCGCCGAGATGAACAGCCCGGAGTGCACCAGGTTCACGATCAGGTACCCGACACCGAACGCGATTCCGGCGGACCCGAACGCGTTCGGCACGGCCAGCGCAATGACCAGGAACCCACCCATACCGCCCATGAGCAGCAACCGCCGGAGAGTGGTGTTCGGCGGGACGGCGTTCGTCAGCCAGACGTACCCGAAGTACATCCAGAGGATCACGAACAGCATGATCACGATCTGCGCGAACCCCAGTGGCGACGTGTCGTCGGCCAGCTTGCCGGTCAGCTGCGTGATCGTGAAGACGAAGACCAGGTCGAAGAAGAGCTCCAGCGTGGAGACGCGGTACTCGATCTCCTCGTGCGTATCGGCGGACACGCGCGACATCGTGCCACGATCATGCGGTCCTGATCAGACGATCAGCGGCAGCATCGAGTGCCTTCTGCGGACCACCGCGCCGAACTTGGCGTCGATCCGCAGCCACGAGTCGGTCGCGGTGACCCGGACGTCGCCGTTCTCGCCGAGGAAACCCATGCCCGACAAGGCGAACAGGCACCGCAGCGGGATCTTCACGTCCAGCCCGGACCCGCTGACCGTCAGCACGGTCTGGTCGAGCAACGACGCGGGCGGCGTCCCGTGCGGGCCGGTGTTCTCCCGCGCCACCTCGACACCTTCGTCCGCGAGCTTCGAGACGACCTCGACGGGCAGGCGGTCCACCACCAGCCAGCCCTCGACGGGCGGCAGGGCCGACCGCCACATCAGGTCCTTGGCCGCTCCGGGGTCGATGCGTTCGTCCCGCATGACCGCGAGGCCCGTCAGCAACTCGGAGCCCGACACCGTCACGTCGGCCGGATTCGCTTGCCCCGCAACGGTTCGCGTGGCGAGCGTGTCGAACGGCGTTGCGACCCACGCGTCGAGCAGCTCGGAGTTGCGGTTGCGCAGCCGCACGACGGTCTGGCCGTCGAGCCGCACCGCCCGCGCCGCGAACGCCCCGAGGTCGTCTCTCTCGGCCGCGTCGGCCAGCACCAGCTCAGGCACCATTACCCCCTGCTCGCCACCCGGCGAGGAAATCGCGCTCGGCATCGGTCAGGCGCCGAGGCCGTGCGGTGGTCACGTTGTAGGGCGCCATGAGCGTCTCCGCCCTGGTGACCACGGGGCTGTTCGGCTCGCGGCTGCCGCGCACCACGTAGTCGAGCGTGAACGACGCGGACTTGAGCTCCCGCACCGACATCTCGACCACGACGTCCTCGCCCGTGAACACGATCGGCGCCAGGTAGTCGACGACGAGCCGCGCCACGACCATGCCCTCGGCCATCTCCTTGACGCCGTGCCGGGCGGCCTCGGTGAACAGCAGCTCGATGCGGGCCTCTTCCAGCAACGTCACCGTGTTCGCGTGGTTGACGTGGCCGAACGCATCCATGTCCGACCACCGCGGTCGCACACCCGTGACGAAGACACCCATGCAGGGACCCTACAGCCCGCGAACCTTCACAGGATCTCCACGCCAGCCGATTGAAAGTCGATAGGCAACTCTCGATACTCGATCTATGTCTCGCCTACTGGTGATCTTCCTGCAGTCCCTGCTCGCCATCGCGTTCCTCGGCGGGCTGTTCGCGCAGGTGGTGGTGATCCCGACGGCCGCCGCCGACGAGGTCGCGTTCTTCCCGCCCTACGAGGCCGTGCGCGTGCCGTTCGTGACGTCCGCGATCATCTTCGTCGCGTGCTGCCAGGTCCTGGCGGTGGCGTTGGGAGCAATGCTGCACCGGGCGGGCCAGGGCACCGTGTTCGAGTCCGGCGCGATCACGTGGACGAACATCGCGATCGGCGCCATCGCCGCAGGAGCCGTGGTGCTCGCCTGGCTGTTCGTCTACGTCACGTTCGCCGACATCCCCTCCCCCGCCGACGGCATGGACACGCTGGGACTGTGGCTGGGGTCCGCCGTCGGCACGGTCGCGGCGATCGGGGTGGCGTTGCTGCTCGTGGTGGGACGGCACTGGCTGCGTCGCGCCATCGCACAGCGCGTGGAGCTGGAACAGGTCGTCTGACGCGAACGGGGCGCAGCGGACCGGTATCCGCTGCGCCCCGGTCTGCACGTACTAGCGAACCATGCTCCGCACCTGGCGTGCGGCGACGGAGAGCGTGGCCAGGTCCAGCTGGTGGGCCCGGTTGATCTCCTCCAGCGCACCGCGCGAGCGGGCCAGGCGGGAAGCGTTGGCCTGCTCCCACTTGGCGATCTTCTCGGTCGGCGTGTCGCCGTCGTCGCTCGCCCTCAGCACGTCGATCGAGATGGCCCGCAACGACGAGTAGAAGTCGTCGCGCAGAGCCAGCCGGGCCAGGGCGTGCCAGCGGTTCCCGCGCTCCAGGTTCGTCACCGAGTCCAGCATGTGGTCGATGTCGAGGTGGTCGGACAGCGCGAAGTACACCTCGGCCGTCTCCCGGTGCGAGCGCTCCGGGCCCGCGCCGCCGGTCGGCCCGAACTCGCGTTCGGCCAGCTCGGCGATCTCGGTGACGTCGAGCAGGCCGTACATGTACAGCAGCGCGGCGACCTTGCGGGCCAGCTCGGCCGGGACGCCCTGTTCGACGTACCGGTCCGCCTTGCCCGCGACCACGTCGTACTCCTTGCCCTGCAACAGGTCGAAGGCGTACGGGCTGAGCCCCTCGACCACGCCGCGGAAGCGGTTGATCGTCGAGCCCACCGCCAGCGGCTGCGGGCGGTTCGACAGCAGCCACCGCGACGCGCGGTCGAGCAGCCGGCGGGTCTCCAGGACCATGCTGTCCTGGACCGCCGTCGGAACCACGTTGTCCAGCGCCTGGATCTCGCGCCAGATCGCCGGCAGGTCGAAGACCTCGGTCACGACGGCGTAGGAGCGGACCGCGTCGGTCGCCGACGCGCTCATCTCCTCGGCCAGCCGGAACGCGTAGGACACGCCGCCGCCGTCGACGACCTCGTTGACGACCACCGTGGTGATGATCTCCCTGGCCAGCGGGTGGTTCGGGATGGCAGTCCCGAAACGCTCGCGCAGCAGGGTCGGGAAGTAGTCCGGCAGCTTGTTCTTGAACGTGTCGATCGTCGGGATGTCGCTCGCGAGCAGCTCTTCCTTCAGCGTGAGCTTGGTGAAAGCGAGCAGCGTGGCGAGCTCGGGCGAGGTGAGGCCCTCGCCGTTCTTCTCCAGCGCCTTGAACTCCGCCGGGCTCGGCAACGCCTCCAGCTCGCGGTTGAGCGCACCGCGCTGCTCGAGGTCGGCCGTGAGCCGCGCGTGCACCGACAGCATCGGGGCGGCGTGCGCCCTGCTGACGCCGAGGACGTTGTTCTGCGAGTAGTTGTCGGCCAGCACGAGCTCGCCGACCTCGTCGGTCATCTCGCCGAGGACCTCGTTGCGCTGCTGCTGCTCCAGCGAGCCCTCCCGGACCAGGTGGTCCAGCAGGATCTTGATGTTGACCTCGTGGTCGGAGCAGTCGACGCCCGCGGAGTTGTCGAGCGCGTCGGTGTTGACCTTGCCGCCGCTGCGCGCGAACTCGATGCGGCCGCGCTGGGTCAGGCCCAGGTTGCCGCCCTCACCGACGACCTTGACGCGCAGGTCGGCGCCGTTGACGCGGATCGCGTCGTTGGCCTTGTCGCCGACGTCGGCGTGCGACTCGGTCGACGCCTTGACGTAGGTGCCGATGCCGCCGTTCCAGAGCAGGTCGACCGGCGCGAGCAGGATCGCCTTCTTGAGCTCCGGCGGCGACAGCTTCTCCACGCCCTCGGCCAGTCCCAGCGCGACGCGGGCCTGCTCCGAGATCGGGATCGACTTCGCCGACAGCGGGAAGACGCCGCCGCCCTCGCTGATCAGCGAGCGGTCGTAGTCGTCCCACGACGAGCGCGGCACGTTGAACAGCCGCACCCGCTCGGCGAACGAGGTGGCCGCGACGGGGTTCGGGTCGATGAACACGTGCCGGTGGTCGAACGCGGCCACGAGCCGGATGTGCTCGGACAGCATCATGCCGTTGCCGAACACGTCACCGGACATGTCGCCGATGCCGACGACGGTGAACTCCTCGGACTGCGTGTCGACGCCGAGCTCGCGGAACGAGCGCTTCACGCTCTCCCACGCGCCCTTGGCCGTGATGCCCATGGCCTTGTGGTCGTAGCCGATCGAGCCACCGGAGGCGAACGCGTCGCCCAGCCAGAAGCCGTAGCTCTGGCTCACGCCGTTGGCGATGTCGGAGAACGTCGCGGTGCCCTTGTCCGCGGCCACGACGAGGTACGTGTCGTCGCCGTCGTAGCGCACGACCTGCGGCGCGGGCACGACCTCGTTGTTGATCAGGTTGTCGGTGAGGTCGAGCAGGCCCGAGATGAACATCTTGTAGCAGGCGATGCCCTCGGACATGAAGTTCTCGCGGTCGATGCCGGGGTCGCCCGTCGGCGGGACCGGCTTCTTGACGACGAAGCCGCCCTTGGCGCCGACCGGCACGATCACCGCGTTCTTCACGGCCTGTGCCTTGACCAGGCCGAGGATCTCCGTGCGGAAGTCCTCACGGCGGTCGGACCAGCGCAGACCACCACGCGCGACGCTGCCGAACCGCAGGTGCACGCCCTCGACCCGCGGCGAGTACACGAAGATCTCGAACTTCGGCCGCGGCGCCGGCAGGTCCGGGATCGCCTGCGGGTCGAGCTTGACCGACAGGTACGGCCGGGAGTTGCCGTCGGCGTCGCGGAAGAAGTAGTTCGTCCGCAGCGTGGCGTTGATCAGAGCGAGCAGGCTGCGCAGGATCCGGTCCGCGTCGAGGCTCGTCACGTCGTCGATCAGCTTGCCGATCTCGACGACCATCGTCTCGGTGCGGTCGGCCCGCGTCGGCTCGTCCAGGCGCGGGTCGAACCGCGCCTCGAACAACGCGACCAGCGCGATCGCCACGCTCGTGTGACCGAGCACGGCGTCCTCGATGTAGTCCTGCGAGTACGGCGTGCCCGCCTGCCGCAGGTACTTCGTGTACGCGCGCAGCATCGCGGCCTGCTGCCAGGTGAGCCCGGCCTGCAGCACCAGCGAGTTGAACCGGTCGACCTCGGCCTCACCGCGCCAGACGGCGGCGAACGCGTTCTGGAACCGCTCGCGGACGTTCTCGAGGTCGGCCTCGGACAGCTGCGCGAGCGCGGCCTGGTCGATCCGCAGGCCGAAGTCGTAGATCCAGCACTGCACGCCGTCTTCGCGGGCGATCTCGTACGGCCGCTCGTCGACCACGATGACGCCCATGCGCTGCAACATCGGCAGCACGTCGGACAGCGTGATGCCCGCACCGGTCACGAACAGCTTGAAGCGCCGCTCCCCCGGCTCGGCGTCCTCGGGCACGTAGAAGACCATGTCGAGGTCGCCCTCGACGAGCTTCTCGATGCGCCGGTAGTCCTCGAGACCCGTGGAGGCCGGGAAGTCCTCCTTGTAGGCCTCCGGGAAGACCGAGGCGAACCGCTGGCCCTGTTCCGTGGCCGACTCGGCGCCGAGGTCGTCGCCCCCGACGGCCTCGACCATGCGGTCGTCCCAGCTGCGCACGGCCTCGGCGAGCTTGGCCTGGATCGCGTGGACGTCCGGCTCCAGCGTGCGCGCGGGGTCCGTGTGCACCATGAAGTGCACGCGGGCCAGCGCCGACTCGCCGATGCGCGCGCTGTACTCGAGGTTCAGGCCACCGAGCTCGGCGAGCAGCACCTCCTGCATCGCGAGGCGGCTCGTCGTCGTGTAGCGGTCGCGCGGCAGGTAGACCAGGCACGAGAAGAAGCGGCCGAACGGGTCGCGGCGCAGGAACAGCCGCAGCCGCCGCCGTTCCGCGAGAGCGATGACGCCCGTCGTGGTCTGGTACAGCGTGTCGCTGTCCACCGAGAACAGCTCGGTGCGCGGGTAGTTCTGGATCACCTCGAGCATCCGCTGGCCCGAGTAGGACTGCAGCGGGAAGCCCGCGCGGTGGATGACCTCGCGCACGCGGCGCTCGATCACCGGGATGTCGAGCACGTCCTCGTGCAGCGCGGTGGTGCTGAAGATGCCCAGGAACCGGTGCTCACCGGAGACGTTGCCCTCGGAGTCGAACGTCTTCACGCCCACGTAGTAGGGGTAGACGCTGCGGTGCACGCTGCTCTGCGCGCTCGCCTGCGTCAGCACCAGCAGCTCGGGGCTGAGCGCCTGCGCGCCGTTGTCCGGCCCGGCGGTGAGGCTGCGCGCCGCGAGGCTGTCCTGCCGCAGCACACCGAGACCACTCGCGAGCACGGCCCGCAGCGCCGGTTCGCCGTCCTCCTGCACCAGCTCGTACTGCCGGTAGCCCATGAACGTGAAGTGCCCGTCCGCGAGCCACTTGAGCAGCTTCGCGCCGTCCGTGGTGTCCTCGGACGAGTCCTTCTCCAGCTCGTCGGCCAGCTGCAGCGCCGTGGTCACCATGCGGTCGGTGTCCTCGACGACCTCGCGGACGTCGGTGAGCACCGTCAGCAGCCGGGTCTCGAGCTCGCGGGCCCGATCGGGGTCGGTGATGAGGTCGACCTCGATGTTCATCCACGACTCGGCCAGCGCATCAGCCGGCGGGTCGGCCGGATCCGCGAGCGGCAGCACCTCGGTGCGCTCACCGGTGACCGGGTCACGCCGCACGACGACGATGGGGTGCACAACGCGCTGCACCTGCACACCGCCCCGCGTGAGCTCGGACGCCACCGAGTCCACGAGATACGGCATGTCGTCCGTGACGACCTGGACCACGGTGACAGGACACTGCCACCCGTCGGTCGCCCGCGTCGGGTTGAGGATGCGCACCGCGGCGCGTCCGGGAACGCGGCTCTCGGCGAGCTGGTAGTTCGACCGCACCGCTCCGACCAGGTCCACCGGGTCGTCGTCGTTGACTTCCTCGGCGGGCACGTGCCGGTAGAAGAGGCGGATCAGATCAGCGAGTTCGGGGGCATTGGCGGCGGCCCGTTCGATCAGCTCGTCACGGACCTGCTCAGGACTGGCCGATCGACTGTCATCACCCGCGGCGGGTACCGCGGAGACGTCGTCGGTTCGGGTCGGGGCTCCAGTCGAGGTCATCTTCAGGCGACTCCACGCTATCCGGCACCTCTGTGTGCCGGGTCCGCCCCCACCCTAGATGGGGTGAGGGCCGTCACCGGCAACGGGAGGGGCACTGTCGAACCACTGAATCGAGGGCTGAATCGAGTCACATCATCAGTCGTGACAACACATTCCGCATCGCGGGCGAGCCAGGAACGCGGCTGGTTCGGACGGTCCGCAACCACCCGATCCGTGGCACACAACAGATCACGGGCCCGGCGTGACACGACCGCCGAACCGAGGAACTCACCCACCCGCCCGCTCAGGCGCGCGCGGGCGAGTTGGGCAAGGCTTGAGGTGTGGCGCTGACCACCTCACGCCCCCGGCAACGTCCACCCGGCGGGCCCGTCCGGGCGAACGGGACGGATGGGACCGGTCGTCTCGCTGTCCGGGGCGGCGCCCACGGGGACGATCGGGCCGGTCTTCTCCTGCTCGGACTCGGCAGGTGGAGCCGTGGTGGCGTTCGCTTCCGGCTGGGGGGTGAAGGGTTGGGAAGCTAAGGGCTGCGAGCCGAAGGTCTGCTGGCTGAACGGCTGCTGGGTGTAGGGCTGCTGTTCGGCGAACGGCTGGGCGAAGGGCTCGGCCGCGGGCTGTGGGACGTAGGGCTCGGCCGCTGGCTGTGGCACGAACGGCTCGGCCGCGGGCTGTGTCAGGAAGGGCTCAGAAGCGGGCTGCGGCACGAAGGGCTCGGCTGCGGGCTGTGTCAGGAACGGCTCAGCTGTGGGTTGAGGGGTGAAGGGCTGCGGCTCGGCCGAGGGCTGCTCCGGGAGGAAGTACGACTCCGAGCTCAGCCGGCTGTCACCTGTTTCCCGCGGTACCTGCGGGGACCCGAACGACGGACTCGTCCCGAAGGCGTCCGAGCTGGGCAGGGCTTCGGCCGCGGTGTCCTGCCGCGTGCCGAAGGACTGGCCGGTGCCGAAGTACGAGTCGGAGCTGGGCCGGGCCTCCGCCGAGGAGTCATCCGGCTGCAAGCTGTACGTAGAGCCGAAACCTGAGTCCGCGGCCGGGCGAGCGTCCGCCGTCGACTCCGTTGAGAACGGCGGCAAGCCGAAGCGAAAGATCGAGTCGGAGTTCGACTCGGCATCCGACCCGGACTCCGCCGACTCCTGCGAGCCGAACGACGTCTCCGACACCGCCGACGCCTGCGACGAGCCGAACGACTCCCCTGGACCAGCCGCGGAGTCCGCGCCGGCCGGCTCGGAGGCGGTTTCGGCGCTGGACCCTGATTCGCCGGCCGACCAGTCCGCGGGAGACAGGTCGGCGGCTTCGAGCTGCTCCTCGTCCGAGCGACGGCCTGTTTCGTAGGCCACCAACGCCTCGGCGAGCAGATCCGCGAGGCTGAGATCGCTCGGCCTGCGACGGCTGCTCGGACGGCCCGCCCGGCCACCGGACTCGCCTGCCTGCTCGCCTGCCTGCTCGCCTGACGGCGTGCTGATCGGTGTGGTGGGAGTGGCGTCTGCCGACTCGCTGCTCGCTTGAGCCGACGCGTCAGGAGACTCGGAGCCCGTGGCGAAGAAGTCGTACTGCGGGGTCGAGTCGGAGCCGCCGGCGAAATCTGGTTGGGCTGACCCTTCCGGCACCGTCACACCTGGCTTGGTGGCGGAGTCGGGCTGTGCACCGAACCCGGTCTCGGAGCCGATGCCGGACTGACCGGTCGAGTCGGGCTGCGCTCCGAACCCGGCTTCGGAGCCGAAGCCTGGTTGGGTCGCCGAGTCCGACTGCCCGCCAAAACCAGCCCCAGAGCCGAAGCCGGATTGGATCGCAGAGTCCGGCTGCGCACCAAAACCGGAGCCGAAGCCGGGTTGGGTCGCCGAGTCCGACTGCCCGCCAAAACCAGCCCCGGAGCCGAAGCCGGACTGGCCAGCCGGGTCGGGCTGTGTGCCCGGAGCCGGGTCGGAGCCGAAAGCGGGCTGGGTGCCGAAGCCCGTCTGGGTTCCGAAGGTGGGCTGGGTGCCGAAGGTCTGCGTGCCGAACGTCGGTTGCGTGCCGAAGCCGGGCTGGGTGCCGAAGGTGGGTTTTTCGGCCGGGTCGGGGCGGGGTACCGGGACCGTCGGGACGTCGTCCTCCACGTCCGCGGAGCTCAGGAAGGTGCTCGACATCAGGTCCGGCTCGGAGGGCTGCGGGATCTCGTCCGGCGTCGGCACCGACGGGATCGGGTCCGGGACGGGCGGCAGCGGTTCGCGGTCTGGTTCCGGCTCCGGTGAGGCGGCCGGCTTCGGGGTGCTGAAGTCGAGTGAGCTGAAGTCCAGGTCGGGGAGCTTGCGCTCGTCCGGGTCTTGCGGAGCGGAAGGGAAGCCCGATGCCGGGGTGTGCGGCGGGTAGGCCGGCTCGTCCAGGTGGGGGCCGAAGTCCGGGGCCGCCGGCGGGCGGGCGAACGCCGCGGACAGGCCCGAGCGGCTGGGACGGTCCGGGGTGCTCTGGTCGCCGAGGTGGTTCGGCTGGTCCTCCGCAGACGTGTGGGCGCCGGCCGAGGCGGCGAAGGGTTTCTGCGGTTCTGCGGCCGAGTCCTCCTGGCGGAGGCGGGACGGGGGTTCCACCCGCCACGACGGGGTGCCGGACGGCGACTCGGTGTCCTTCGCCCGGCGACGGCCGCCGGCTCGCAGGCCCTGGGCCTTGAGCATGTCGAGCACGCTTTCCGGCTGGGACGCACCGGTTTCCTCGCGGACGGCTTGCGCGCGCGCTGCCTCCTCGCGGGCGGCGGCTTCGCGTTCGGCGGCCTGACGCGCGACTTCCTGGTGAGCCGCTTCCTGGCGGGCGACGTCCCGGCGCACCGCCTCCTGACGGGCGGCTTCCCGGCGAGCCTCTTCCTTGCGAGCGGCCTCTTCGCGGGCAGCCTCCAGACGGGCCGCTTCCTGACGCGCGGCCTCCAGACGAGCCGCCTCCTGCCGCGCGGCCTCCTCGCGGGCAGCCGCTTCCAGACGCGCGGCCTCCTGACGGGCGGCTTCCTGCCGCGCGGCCTCTTCACGGGCGGCTTCCTGGCGGGCAGCCTCTTGGCGCGCGGCCTCCTGGCGAGCCGCTTCCTCCGCGGCCTGGGCTTCGCGTTCCGCCTGAGCACGTTGTTCTGCGCGGGCCTGGCGTTCCGCCTCGATCTGGCGGCGAGCCTCGCGCTGCAGCTCCATGAGCTGCTGCTCGACCTTGCGCTTGCGTTCCTGCTCGACGGACAGCTGCGGCGCCGACGGCTCCGGAGCGGGAGGGGTTTCGGCGACGGTGGTGGGCTGGTCGTCCTCGATCTCGCCAGCGGCCACACGGGCGGCGCGACGGCGGCCGCTCACCATGGCTCCGGCGGAGGCGATCAGGCCCGAGGCCGGGACGGTGCGATCAGAGGAAGAGGACGGGGATGCGGGTGGCAGTTCCACAGGTTCCGGGGTTTTGTCGTCGGGCTCGCCGAACGGCTGGACCATGCGCCACCGGTCGGCGGCGTGCTGGCGGGCCGCGGACAAGCCTTCCACGGTCATGTCTTCGGCGGCGCGGCGAACGCGCCTGTCCTTCAAGCCCTCGCCCTTGCGGACCTGGACAGGGCGCCACTGGCGCAGCTGTTGCTTCAGCGCGGCGGACAGCACGCCGTCGGTGACGGCGGGCATGCCCTCGACCGGGCGGAGCAGGCTCGCCAGTTGCTGGTGCAGGTCGGCCGGCTGTCTGTGGACACCGGAGAACTCGGCGGCGAGTCGGGCGCGCACCGCGTAGACGGCGCGGGCCCGGCGGCGTTCGGCGGCGTGGGCCGAACGCAGGTTGGTCAGCGCCTCAGCCAGTTCACCGGACACCTCGTGCACGTGAGCCAGCGCGAGCAGGCTTTCCGCCATCAGGGTGTCGAGCTGATGGCGTTCGGCGCTCACCGCGGCTTCGTGCAGCATCTCCCTGGCGAGTGCGACCCTGCCCGCGGGCAGGTGCACTCGGGTCGCCAGAGCCAGGCGCAGCCAGCCGGTGGTGGAGGCCGAGGGCGCGCGCACCGGGCGGTCGAGCAGCGGGGTGCCGGCCGCGCTCGCGTCGAGCAGGCGGTTCGCGTCCATCAACGCGAGCACCAGCTCCAGCGTGAGCCGGCCGAGCCCCTGGCCGCTGTCCGCCGACGGGTCCGCGAACCTGCTCAGCAGGTCGAGGCCTTCGCGTGCGGCACCGATGGCGGCGGCGATGTCGCCCCACCGCCGGTGCCGCGCCGCCTGCACCGCGCGGATCAGTCCGCGCAGCAGCAGGCGAGTGTCGTCGTCCAGCGTCGTGTCGGCGACGTAGAGCTGGTCCGCCTCCGCGAGCGCGAGGGTGGGTTCGTCACCGCGGCCGACGGTGACGAGGCATTCGCTGGCCTGCACCAGGGCCGACGCCCGCAGTTCCGCGGGCACGTCCGGCGCCTCCAGCACGGGCGTCACCGCCGCGAACCCCGTCAGCGGTGCGCCCACGGATCGCGCGCACGCGGCGAGCTCCACCCGCAGCAGCCACGCGGTCTCGTACTCACCGGCGGCCTCGGCCGCCTTCAACGCGTCGATCGCGCGGTCGGCGACGCGGACGCCGCGGCCGACGCGGTTGCCCGCGAAGACCACCAGCGACTCCGCCCGCAGGCGGTCGGCCTCGTCGTGACGGGCGGAGGCGAGCGCGAGTGCGCGCTCACCCAGCACCAGAGCGAGCTCCGGTGCGCGCCAACGCAGCCGCCAGGCGGGCACGACCAGCGTGCTCACCTCGACGTTCGCCTGCGTCTCGCCCCTCGCCGCCACGACGTCGCCGTTGCCCTCTCAGTCCCGTGTCAGCTTGCGATACGTGACACGGTGCGGGCGGGCCGCTTCGGCACCCATGCGCTCGATCTTGTTCTTTTCGTAACCTTCGAAGTTGCCCTCGAACCAGTACCACTGCGACGGGTTCTCGTCCGTGCCCTCCCACGCGAGGATGTGCGTGGCGACGCGGTCGAGGAACCACCGGTCGTGGGAGATCACGACGGCACAGCCGGGGAACTGCTCGAGAGCGTTCTCCAGCGAGCCCAGGGTCTCGACGTCGAGGTCGTTCGTCGGCTCGTCCAGCAGGATCAGGTTGCCGCCGATCTTGAGCGTGAGCGCGAGGTTCAGGCGGTTGCGCTCACCACCGGACAGCACGCCCGCGGGCTTCTGCTGGTCCGGGCCCTTGAAGCCGAACGCGCTGACGTACGCGCGCGACGGCATCTCGACGTTGCCGACGTGGATGTAGTCGAGTCCGCCGGACACGACCTCCCACACGTTCTTCTTCGGGTCGATGCCACCGCGGTTCTGGTCGACGTACGACAGCAGCACCGTCTCGCCGACCTTGACGTCGCCGGCGTCCGGCTGCTCGAGGCCGACGATCGTCTTGAACAGCGTGGTCTTGCCGACGCCGTTCGGACCGATGACGCCCACGATGCCGTTGCGCGGCAACGTGAACGACAGCCCGTCGATCAGCACCCGGTCGCCGAAGCCCTTCTTCAGCTTGTCGACCTCGACCACGACGTTGCCCAGACGCGGGCCCGGCGGGATCTGGATCTCCTCGAAGTCGAGCTTGCGGGTCTTCTCCGCCTCGGCCGCCATCTCCTCGTAGCGACCCAGACGCGCCTTGGACTTGGCCTGGCGGGCCTTGGCGCCGGAGCGCACCCACTCCAGCTCGTCCTTGAGGCGCTTCTGCAGCTTCTGGTCCTTCTTGCCCTGGACCGCGAGACGCTCGGCCTTCTTCTCCAGGTAGGTGGAGTAGTTGCCCTCGTAGGGGATCGCGCGGCCGCGGTCGAGCTCGAGGATCCACTCGGCCAGGTTGTCCAGGAAGTACCGGTCGTGGGTGACGGCGAGCACGGCGCCGGGGTACTGCGCGAGGTGCTGCTCCAGCCACAGGACGCTCTCCGCGTCCAGGTGGTTGGTGGGCTCGTCGAGCAGCAGCAGGTCGGGCTTGCTCAGCAGCAGCTTGCACAGCGCGACGCGGCGGCGCTCACCACCGGAGAGCTTGGTGACCTCGGCGTCCGGCGGCGGGCAGCGCAGGGCGTCCATCGCCTGCTCCAGCTGGGAGTCGAGGTCCCACGCGTTGGCGTGGTCGAGCTCCTCCTGGAGCTTGCCCATCTCCTCCATCAGCTCGTCGGAGTAGTCGGTCGCCATCAGCTCGGCGATCTCGTTGAAGCGGTCCAGCTTCACCTTGATCTCGCCCAGGCCCTCCTGGACGTTGCCGAGGACGGTCTTCTCCTCGTTGAGCGGCGGTTCCTGCTGCAGGATGCCCACCGAGTAACCGGGGGACAGGTAGGCCTCACCGTTGCCGGGTGTGTCCAACCCCGCCATGATCTTGAGCACGCTCGACTTGCCGGCGCCGTTGGGACCGACCACACCGATCTTCGCGCCGGGGTAGAACATGATCGTGACGTCATCGAGGATGACCTTGTCACCGTGCGCCTTGCGCACCTTTTTCATGGTGTAGATGAACTCGGCCATGGCGGCGATCGTAGAGCGGTGCTCGGAGGCTCCTGACCTCGGTCGCCGACAAGCCCGTGTTCACCCTCGGATCAAGCGTCACGCGAGTCGGTGACCTGCCCGTTCCGTTCGAACGTGAACGACTCTCGGCGATCGGTCCTCAGCGGCCCCGATCTACGAGCTTCCCTCCTTCGTGGATCGCAGTGCGTACATCTTCACCGGCGGCGCTGCCGGATCGGGTGGGATCGGGGAACTCTCGTGCCCGGTTGCCCCGAAGGGCGCAAGATCAAAACGGCACGGGTTCCTCGGCGAGATCGTGACTCACCCGCGGTTCAACGACGGGAGCGGAGCCGAGTGACTGCACACGGCTCAGATCCAGCCCGATGTGCGACGCGTCCAGGTTGAACACCGTCTTCTTCACGTCGTCCTTCTCGTACTGACGCATGCGCAGCTTTCCCTGGACGATCACGGGATCACCTTTGGACAGCGCGGTCTTCACGCTGTCGGCCAACTTGCGCCAGCACGACACGCCGAGCCAGAGCGTCTCGCCGTCCTCCCAGTCGCCGATCGCCGTGTTGTACCGGCGTTCGGTCGAGCTCAGCTGGAAGAAGGCGTTCGTCTTGCCGTCGTCGCCGAAGCGGTACGAGATGTCGCTCGCCACATGTCCAACGACGGTGACCAGCGTGGAATTCCAGGACATCGGGTTCTTGCCTCCAGGTCGTGGGGTTGCTGGTCCAGGTTGCTCCTGGAGGGGGCGGAGGGAGTGGGGTGGCCGGGGATCTGTGGATTACTCGCGGGTTGTGGACAGGTCGGGATCTTGGACCGCCTCGGACCGCGGAATTGTCGGAGGTGTCTGCTAGGGCGACGCTCGAGCCGGGCGAGTGAGTGAGCGCCCACTCATTGACATGAGTGAGGACTCACTCATACAGTTGCGGACGTGTCAGAGGAACCTCGCCGCCGCCGCGCCCCCGCGATGAGCCCGGAAGATCGCCGAGAAGCGATCGTCCAGGCGACGTTGCCGCTCGTCGTGAAGGCCGGCGCGAACGTCACCACCAGCCAGATCGCCGCGGCCGCGGGCATCGCGGAAGGCACGGTGTTCCGCGTCTTCAGGGACAAGGCGGAGCTGCTCGACGCGTGCGTCCAACGCGCGCTGCGGTCGGACGAGGAAGTCGCCCGCCTCGAAGCGATCCCGGCGGACATGCCGTTGGAGCAACGGCTGACTTCGGGAGTCGCCACGTTCAGCGGCTACCTCGACCGCATGTGGGGCCTCATCGGCACGTTGCGCGAGACCGGCTACCAACCGCACGACGAGGACCACAAGAAGCACAAGGGACCGCCGATCGGCATGCAGCAGCTGTCCGAGGCCGTGGCAGGCCTGTTCGGCGAGGAGGAGATGCGGGTCAGCCCCGATCTCGCCGCCCGGATGCTGCTCGGCGCCGTCTTCACCAACCGCATGGGCGCGGGCTTCGGCCAGACCACCGCCGAACCCGCGACCATCGTCGACCTTTTCCTGCACGGCGCACTCAAAGGGGGAGACAGATGAGTGAGCTCATGATCGAAGCCACCGATGTCAGCAAGAAGTTCGGCGACGTGCACGCGCTCGACGGCGTGAGCGTCACCGCGAAGAGGGGCTCCGTACTCGGCCTGCTGGGCCACAACGGCGCCGGCAAGACCACACTGATCAACATTCTCACGACGATGCTGCCGCCGTCCGGTGGCAGCGCGAAGATCGCCGGGTTCGACGTCGTCCGCCAGGGTCACGAGGTGCGCAGCCGGATCGGGCTGACCGGCCAGTTCGCGGCCGTCGACGAACAGCTGAGCGGCCACGACAACCTCGTTCTGATCGCCCGCCTGCTGGGCGCCAGCCGCAACCAGGCCCACCAGCGCGCGGACGACCTGCTGGAACAGTTCGACCTCACCGAGGCCGCCAAGCGCAACGCCAAGACCTACTCCGGCGGTATGCGGCGCCGTCTCGACCTGGCCGCCAGCCTGGTCGGCCGTCCCGAGGTGCTGTTCCTCGACGAACCGACCACCGGACTCGACCCGGCCAGCCGGCTCGCCATGTGGGAGATCGTCGAGAAGCTCGCTGCGGACGGCACAACCGTTCTGCTCACAACCCAGTACCTGGACGAAGCTGACCGGCTCGCCGACACGATCACCGTGCTGTCCAAGGGCAAGGTCGTCGCGTCCGGCACGTCGGCCGAGCTCAAGGCCCAGGTCGGCCAGCGCACGGTGACGGTGACGCTCGACTCGGCGTCCGATGTGGACATAGCGATGAAGGCCGTCAACGCCGTGGGACTCCATCCCGTCGTGGAAGGCCTCACGCTCACTACGCCCGTCAGCGCCTCACGGGACCTTGCAACGGTCGTGCGCGCGTTGGACGACAACGGCTTGGAAGCGCACGAAATCGGCCTCAAAGAGCCGACCCTGGACGACGTCTACCTCACTCTCGCCGCGAACTAGGGGGAATCATGGCGACCTTGACCTGGCACGGCAGCAGCTACCCGACACAGGTTCTCGTGCTGACCGGCCGTTCACTCAGAGCTCTGTTGCGCACGCCCGCACTGGTGTTCTTCAGCGTGTTACAGCCGTTGATCATGCTGACGCTGTTCAGCCAGATCTTCAGCAGCATCACGTCCACGGCGAACTTCCCGCCCGGCATGACCTACATCAACTACCTGCTGCCCGCGATCCTCGTGAACACCGCGATGCAGTCCTCTCTCGCGTCCGGCATCGGGCTCGTGCAGGACATGTCGAACGGTGTGCTCGCACGGTTCCGTTCGCTGCCCATCCGCCCGAGCACGGTTCTGCTGGCACGCAACCTCTCCGACGCGGTTCGCACGGCGTTCCAGCTCGTGCTGATGATCGCGTTCGGCGTGCTCGTGTTCGGCTTCCGCCCCGACGGCGGCATGGTCGGCACGCTCGCCGCCCTCGGCCTCGCTCTGGTCGTCGGATGGGCGTTGAGCTGGGTGTTCATCGCGATCGCGGCGTGGGTGCGCAAGGCGGAACTGATGCAGACCGTCGGTTTCCTGGCGATGTTCCCGCTGATGTTCGCGTCCAGCGCGTTCGTGCCGGTGGGCGGCCTGCCCGGCTGGCTGCAGGCGATCGCGAAGGTCAACCCGCTGACCTACGCGGTCGACGCCGCCCGCAGCCTCGCGCTCGCCCACCCCGTCACCGGCGTGGTCGGCGCACTGGCCACGAGCGGCGCGATCGCCGCCGTCGGCGCGTTCTTCGCGGTCCGCGGGTTCCGCAGGCCGCTGTCGCTCTAATCCTTTCCGGCCATCTTGCGGAGCATCGCGTTGTAGGCCTCGAGGTCGGCGTCGCCATCGGCGTCGGCCTTGCGGTCCAACCGCTTCGCGTCGCGGGTGTCCTGCCGCGCCCACTGCGTGAGCAGGGCGACCATGACCACCAGCAACGGCAGCTCCCCCGCCGCCCACGCGATGCCGCCGCCGAGTCGCTGGTCCTCCAGCAGGTTCTGCACCCACGGCAACGAGAGGCCGCGGTAGAACTGTTCACCGATGACGGTCTGCGAACTCATCAGCACGACACCGAAGAACGCGTGGAACGGGATCGACGCGAACAACAGCCCCAACCGGCCGAGCGGCGGCAGCTTGTTCGGTGACGGGTCAACGCCGATCACGGGCCAGTAGAAGACGTAGCCGGCGAGGATGAAGTGTGCGTTCATCGCGAGGTGCGCCCAGTGGTACGGCAGCGCAGCCTCGAACAGGCCGGAGAAGTACAGCGCGTAGAAGGACCCGACGAACAACGCCAACGCGACGAAGGGGTTCGTCAGCAGACGCGCGAACGGTGAGTGCACGAAGGCCAGCACCCACTCTCGTGACCCCGGCACTTCTTTGTTGACCGGCAACGCGCGCAACGCCAGCGTGACCGGTCCACCCAGGACGAACAGGATCGGCGTCAGCATGGACAGCACCATGTGCGCTTCCATGTGGACGCTGAACATCGCCGGCGAGTACCGCCCCATGCCCGACGACGTCGCGAAGAGCAACGAGAAACACCCGCACAGCCACGCGACCGTGCGGCCGACCGGCCACTTGTCACCGCGCTTGACGAGCCTGCGCACACCCAGGACGTACAGCAGGGCGAGCGCCAGCGCCGCCGTTCCGAAGATCAGGTCGAAGCGCCAGTCGAACAGGATCTTCGCCAGCGTGGGCGGCCCGGCCAGGTCGTACCCGATGGCGATCTCCGTGCGGCTGGGCAGTTCGGTGCTGCCCGACGGAGGAGGAGTGCGCGCCAACGCCACCGCGAGACCGATGGTGAACATCATCAGCAGCACTTCGAGGCCGGCGAGCTTGAGCAACGCGTGCGGCTTGCCGTCGACAACACCCTTCACGCCGCGTTCGCGCTGGAAGTAGCCGAAGACGCCCAACAGCAGCAGACACGCCATTTTGCCGAGCGTGAGCATGCCGTAGGTCGACGTGAAGAGGTCAACGGGAGTGATGCGCACGAACGCGTTCACCACGCCAGAGACCGCCATGACGATCCAGCAGACCAGCGCCACCTTCGAGAACCTCGTCGCGGCGAGAGGCAGGTGAGCACCGCCACGCCTGCCGTGCGCGAGCAACGCGATCAGCCCGCCCACCCACAGCACCGCGGCGACCAGGTGGAACAACAGGCTGTTCGTCGCCATGTCGTGCGAACCGCCGGACGACGAGTGACCGGTGACGGCCACCGGGACCAGCGCGAAGATCGCCAGGAACAGCAGGACCGTCGTCCATCCCCACGACAGCACCAACCGGCAGGCCAGTGCGAGCAAGCTCACGATGATCGCCGTCAGCATCCACGCCTTGGACTGCTCCAGCAGCATCGCCGTCGCGATCATCTGGCTGAGGGTGAAGGAGCCGACCGGGCGGTCGATCGCGGCGGCCGTGGTGAACGGCACCGACAGCACGGCACCGACCAGCCACACCAACGCGAACCACCCCGCGGTGCGCATCGCGGCGTAACCGTCTGCTGCGAGAGTGCCGTTCTTCTGCGGTGGCACGAGGAACGCCGCCAGCAGCAACGAGCCGATGGTCACCACCGCGCCTGTCTCAGTCAGCACGCGCACCACGAGCAGCCCTGCCGGAGGGTTGCCCGAGAGCGCGCTCAGCGCGACGGCGGCCAGCGCCGCCACCGCGAAGCCGATGACGACGAGGGGCACCAAACCCGTTCTGGTGGAGCGTTCGATTGCCACGTCCGGGAGCCTACGACCCTCTAGGGTTGCGCCGTGTGAGACGTTCTCTCCTCCTCCTGCTCACCCTGCTCGCGGTCGCCGGCTGCTCGTACCGCGTCCAGGGCGAACCTGTCGCGGCGCCGCCGCCTCCGCTCGCCATCGCGACGCCGCGCAAGACCGCCGGAGTCGACCCGTGCGGCCTGGTGACGGAGAAGGACCTCAAGCCGATCGGGACGCTGCAGGTCCAGCCCGCGCCTCGCAAGGAGATGCCGAACTCGTGCCTCTTCAGCCTGAAGGAGAGCGCGTACGTGCTGGTGGCGGTCCCCTACCGCTCGTTCGACGAGTCGAAGAACATCCAGAAGAAGGGCCAAGAGGTCGAAACGAGCAAGCACGCCACGTGGCTCAGCTGCGGCCAGCAGGAGAAGGACATGGTGTGCACGGCCACCATCGCCGTGACGCGCACCGAGTCGTTGTTGGTCGCCATCGGCATGAGCGGCGCAACGGAAGCGAAGGCACGGGACGCGCTGGAGCCGATCGGCCAGCAGGCGCTCAAACGGATGCCGACTGCCTAGCGGCCCGCCTGGCCAGCCACGTCGCCGGGATGATCAGCGCGGTGACCAGCGCCACGAACCCGAGCGACACCACGAGCGAACTGACGTGCGCCAGCCCGCCCACGATCGGCGGACCCGCGAGGAACCCCGTGTAGGCGATCGTCGTCACGAGCCCCAGCTCCCGTTCGCCACCGCTGCCGTCCGCACGCTTGCCCGTCTCGCTCGCCAGGTCCATGACCACGGGGAACGAGAACGCGAGCCCGAGGCCGGCCAGCCCGAACCCGAGGTATCCGGCGGCCGGCACAGGGACGAGAACGGCCGTTGCCAGTCCGGTCGCGGCAAGGCCACCACCCGCGGCGAGCAGGCGGTGCGGGCCGAGCGTGCGTTGAATGGGTTCGCCGAACCATCGTGCGAGCGCCATCGCGACGGAGAAGCCCGCATAGGCGTATGCACCCGCCGCGTCGCCCATGCCCCGTTCACGCACCATGAACAACGCCGACCAGTCCGCCGCCGACCCTTCCGCGATGGCACTGCACAGCGCGACGCTCGCCAACAGCCAGAGGACAGGGCTCTTGAGCACGTTTGTGCGTTCGGTGACTTCTTCCCTATGACGCTCCCCTACTCCCCCAGGGATCTTCTGCGCGATGACGGCGGTCACCAACAGACCTATGAACGCCGCCAGCAAGAAATGCCTCATGGGTGACCACTGCGCCTGAGCGGCGGCGGCGCTGCCCAACGAGCCGATGAGACCGCCGACGCTGAAGCCCGCGTGGAACTGCGGCATCAACGGCCGTTGGAGATCGCGGACGACGACGACCGCGGCGACGTTCATCGACACGTCCATCGCGGCGACACTCGCGCCCAGTGCGATGAGCGTCAATCCCAACTGCAAGGGCGACTGCGAAAGCGCGAGCACGGGCAGAAGCAACGGACTGAGGACGCTGCTCGCTATCAGCACTCCGCGCGATCCGTAGACGGCGCACACCCGTGCCGCGAGCGGCGCCGTGACGGCCAGCCCGGCACTCGCCCCGAGCAACGCCAGCCCGAGGCTGCCCACCTCCGCGCCGACCTGCTCGGCCAGCGCGGGCACGCGGGCCGCCCAGGTGCCGAAGACAGCGCCGTTCAACAGGAAGACGACGAACGTGGCCAGGCGCGGGGACATGCGTTCCAGCATGACTGAAGCGCTTCAGCCGCGCCAGTGATTTGGGTGCGATCTGTCGCATACGATGCTTTCGTGGACTCCGATCGCCGACGCCGGCCGACGCTGGACACCGTCGCCGCAGCGGTCGGGGTTTCCAGGGCAACGGTGTCGAACGCGTACAACCGTCCCGATCAGCTCTCGTCGTCGTTGCGCGAACGCATCCTCGAGACGGCGCGCTCTCTGGGCTATGCGGGCCCTGACCCCGTTGCACGCTCTCTGGCCACACGGTCGTCGGCAGCCGTGGGCTTCATGCTGCCGCAGGGCCTGTCCGGCGCGTTCTCGGATCCGGCGCTGTCGATCGTGCTCGACGGCCTGGCGTCGACCGTCGACGGCCACGACCACAGCCTGGTCCTGATGCCGGGCGACGCCACGGGCGGCCCGCGCCCCTCGATCGTGACGCGAGCCCAGGCCGACGTGATGGTGGCGTACTCGCTGCCGGACTCGGCCCCCGCACTGGACGCGGTGGCCGCCCGCGGACTCCCGTTGGTGGTCATCGACCAGCCGGTGCTGCCCGGCACGGCACGAGTCGAGGTGCAGGACCACGAGGGCGCATCGCTCGCCGCGGCACACCTGCTCGGCTTGGGACACACCCGCTTCGGCGTTCTGACGTTCGCACTGCACCCGGACGGAGCAACCGGCCCCGTGTCGGCCGAGCGCCGTTCGGACGTGGGCTTTCGCGTCAGCCGCGACCGACTCGGCGGCTACCTCGACACTTTGGAAAAAGGCGGGGTGCGACCGGACAATGTTCCGGTGTGGGAGGCGCGCGGCAGTGATCGCGAACTCGGACGTCTAGGCGCGCGGTGGTTGCTCACCCGCGAGCCGCGCCCGAGCGCCCTGCTGTGCGCGTCGGACCAACTGGCGTTCGGCGCCCTCCAAGCGGCCCGCGACCTGAACCTGACCGTCCCGCGCGACCTTTCCGTGGTCGGCTTCGACGATGTGCCTGAAGCGGCCTACAGCGACCCGCCACTGACTACCGTGCGTCAACCCCTGGCCGACAAGGGTCGCCGAGCCGGCGAGCTGGCGCTGAAATTACTGGCCGGCGGCAGACCGCCGCGGCCGACGAGACTCGACGTTTCTCTCGTGGAGAGAGCCTCAACGGCCCCACGGACGTGACCCTCATCACGTTTAGACTGTTTTCGTCACCCGTTTGGACGTAGGGCGGAAACAGTCGATCGTCTTCGGACGATGTGTCCGGTGGGGGCGCCAGGCGACCACGATTCGTGGCCGTCTCCGAACCCCCTCCAGCCTCTGTAGCTCAGTGGAGAGAGCGAGGGACTTCTAATCCCGAGGTCGCAGGTTCGAATCCTGCCAGGGGCGCTGGAACGAATGGCCGCTGACCTGCACAGACAGGTCAGCGGCCTTCTTCGTTCCGTGGCTCTTGAACAGGTCTAGGTCCAGTAGGCCAGCCAAGCGTCCAGCGCCGGCCCCGGCGGGTTGAGCCGACGAGCCCTGGCAGCGGTGTTCTCCTCGTCGTCAGGAACGACCTCGACCAGGACCAGCACGCCCGCGCGAGCCTCGCCGACACCGAACAGCCCTTCGTCAGACAGCCTCTGCAGCGCCGTCTCCATCGCGCGCAGGCGAAGATCGAACTCCGCCTCGGACACGTCGTCGTAGTCGATGGCGAACACCTCGGGCCGCGCGGCGAACAGTTCGCGGACCGGCTTCAGGTGCTCCTCGCCCACGATCGAGAACGGCGAATCGGCGTAGGAGTAGCGAACGTCGTCGGCGTCCGTTCTCTGCGCCAGCGCCTCGTACGACCACGCCGACAGCGCCGGGCCGAACGCCTCGCCGGGCGTGGTCAGCGTGATGAAGTAGAACGTGTGACCTGGGTTGTCGCGGAACAGGTCCATGACGGCCGCACGAACGGCCGTGGTCAACGCATCCGCGAGGTCCGCTTCGGTCGGAATCATCAGGGCATGGAACCACGCCGGGACGCGCACGGCTGGTTACCCTGCCGCGTGGACAAGACGCGGTTGGGCATCGGGCTCGTCATCACTGTTCTGGTCGTGCAGACGCTCGCCGGCCTGCTCTGGAGCCCCGACGCGACGCTGACCGGGGTCGCGCTCGCGTTCAACGCCGTCGCCGCTGTGTCCACCGTGCTCCTGGCCAGGCGGGGCGGGCGGGCCGGGTGGGTCGTGGCCGGGTGGTGTGCCGGGTTCTTCGGGTGGCACGTGCTCGGGCTCGGCGAGTTGGCCGGGTGGTGGGCGACCGGGCTGGAGGCGGCCTTCGTCGTGGGCTCGCTGTACCAGCTCTCGGTCGTCTACCAGGCGGTCATGGCCACGGCGGCCGGGTTTGCCGTGCACCTGTTGTTGCCTCGGCGCTAGAACCGGGCGGTGGCCACGTAGGTGTCGAAGCTGGTGGCCGGGCGGCCCAGCAGGCGGCTCACGTCGTCGGTCGGGGTGGCCAGCCGGCCGCGGCGCATGCCGTCGAACATCTCGTTCAGCTCGGCGGCCACCTGTTCCGGGACTCCCTGGGAGAGCAGGAGGTTCCGGTACTCCTCCGGGGTGAGGCGGACCAGTTCTGCTGGGAGGCCGCTGGCCGTGGAGATCTTGGCCAGGGCCGCGGTGAACGTGATGGCTTCCGGGCCGGTGAGGGTGTAGGTCTGGCCGTTGTGGTCGTCGGTGGTCAGGGCGAGTGCTGCCACGTCGGCCACGTCCTGGACGTCCACGAACGGTTCCGGGGTGTCGTCGACCGGGAGGGACAGGCGGCTGGCGCGGATCTCGGGGTGCCAGACGTCCTCGGAGAAGTTCTGGTTGAAGTTGTTGGCGCGCAGGATGGTCCAGGGCAGGGTGCTGGCCCGGACCGCTTTCTCGGCGGCGTGCATGCCCTGGAAGAACTCCTCGGGCGTTTCGTCGAGGCCTCGGCCCGAGAGCAGGACCAGGCGTTGGACGCCGGACGACTCTGCCAGTTCCACGAACGGGGCTGCCCTCCGCGGGTCTTCCGGCGCGATCACGTAGGCCGCGTGGGTGCCGTGCACGAACGGTTTCCACGTCGTGGGGTCGTTCCAGTCGAAGCCGGTGGCACGGGAAGCGCTGCGGACCTCGGCGTCTGAGGATTCCAGGGTGCGGACAACGCGACGGCCCGTCTTGCCGGTGGCGCCGAGGACCAGGATCTCTTGTGTCATGCACTGCAGCCAACCCGGCATCGTGGGCGGCGGACATGGCCGAGAGTTCATCGATGATGTTCGATCGTCCGGACGTATCGTGTGAGGCATGGAGCCGTTCGACGAACTGCTGCGCGGGGTGCGCGCGGATGGGGCCGGGGTGCGCCGGGTCGAGATGGCCGGGACGCGGGTGTTGTCCGGGCTCACGTTGTACGCGGTGGCGTCGGGCGAGGTCACGGTGCTGGGCGAGACCGCGAAGGCCGGGGACATCGTCGTGGTGCAGGAATCCGTTGTCGCGGAAGGACGTGCGACGGTGGTCAGCGGGACGTACGAGGTCACGGGGGCCGTGGCGCGGCGGCTGACGGCAGTGTTGCCGGATGCGCTCGTGGCTCCGGGGACCGACGAGTGCGCTGCGTTCTATTCGGCTGTGGGAACCGGTGGGCCCGGGGTGGTGACGGATCGGTTGCTGGACTGGCTGATGGTGTGTGCGCTGCGGGAGTGGTTCGACCGCGAACATAGCTCCGGGTGGCTCGCGGCACGGGCGGACGCGGTGGTCGGACCGGCCCTCGAAGCGATGCACGCGCAGCCGGGGAAGGCGTGGACCCTCGCCTTGCTGGCCAAGGAGGCCGGGGTGTCGCGGACGACGCTCACCGGGCGGTTCGCCAGGCTGGTCGGGGTGCCGCCGCTGACCTACCTGACCGAGTGGCGGATGACCGTGGCGGCCGATCTGCTCGCCGACCCGTCGCGGACGGTGGCAGCGGTGGCGCGGCAGGTCGGGTACGCGGACGCGTTCGGGTTCAGCGCCGCGTTCAAGCGCGTGCACGGGTTCAGCCCGAGCGAGTGCCGCAGCCGGTGCGCCGCGAGCGCGTGACGTCCAGGCAGCAGCGGACGAAGTCGGCCACCACGTCGCCCGCGTCCGGGAGCCACGCCACGGCCACCTCACTGGGGCTCACGCCGGTCACCGGCACGTAGACCACGTCCGGTCTGGCGTGGAACCGGGACGCGCACGCCGGCACCAGCGCGATGCCGTGGCCGTCGGCGATCGCGCTCAGGAACTCGTCCGGCCGCTCCGTGACGGCACCGACGCGGACCTCGCGACCGTCCCGTTCGGACAGAGCCAGCCAGTGCTCGCGCCAGGTTCCCTCGAGCGACGGGGCGACGATCACCGGTTCGTCCCACAGTTCCGGGAAGGCGATCTCGTCACGTCCGGCCAGCGGATGCGCGGAAGGCAAGGCGGCGCAACGAGGTTCGGTGAACAGCGGGCGCACCTCGAACGACTCCTGACCGGGAAAGGGCAGGCGCAGCAAGGCGACCGGCACCTCCTCCGCACCCAGGCCCGCCGTCGGGTCCGACCACGACGCCTGCCTCAGATCGACCTGCCACCCCGGCCTCAGCCTGCCGAACGACGTGACGATGTCCTGCGTCGCGTCGTTCGCCGCGCTGATGAGGAATCCGACGCGCAGCACGCGCGCCGCGCTCCTGGTCTGACTCACCGCGGCGTCCCAGTCCGCGAGCACCGGCGGCACGCGCGCGGCGAGGGCGTGACCGGCGTCCGTCAGCGTCATTCCGGTGCTGGACCTGGTGAACAGCCGCACACCCAGCTGCGACTCGAGGTGTTTGAGCTGTTTGGTCAACGACGGTTGCGACACGAACAGCCGATGCGCGGCGCGCGTGAGGTTGCCCTCCTCTGCGATGGCGGCGAAGTACCTCAGCAGCCTCGTGTCCACGTCCATCCGGTCAGGCTATGGAGACGGACATCAACATCAAGTGAGCACACGGCCGAGTTGGTGGTCCACCAACGCTTCCGCGGCCTTCGGTGACACCTGACCCATCAACACCTGAAGCATCAGCCCGTCGGCGAACGCCAGCAGCGCCGCGGCGTCCTGCTCCGGATCACCGCCCGGACGCACGGCGCCGATCATCCCCGCCAGCCACGCCACCATCTCGCCGTGGCCCTGGCGCAACGGTTCCGCGACGCGCGGTTCGACCACGGCGTGCGCGAGGAACGCCGCGAGCACCGGCGCCTCCGCACGAGCCGCGGGGCTCAACGGCAGCAGCTCCAGCAGGATCGCGCGCAGGTACCGCGCCGGGTCGTCCGAGAAGACCGCGCCGAGGCGGGCGGCGACGCGTTCGCTGATCATCTCGAACGCGAACATCAGCATCTCGTCCTTGGTCGCGAAGTAGTGCTGGACGCGCCCCATCGACACGTCCGCCTCGGCGGCCACGTGACGCAGGCTCACGGCGTCCAGGCCACGCGCGGCGATCAACCGGCACACGGCGTCACCGATCTGGCGCCGGCGCTCGTCGTGGTCCACCTGCTTCGGCATGCGACATCTCCAATGCGATCGCATTGCATCCTAGCTGCACCCTGTTTTACGATGCGATCGCATTGCAAAACGAAGGGGGACGCCATGCAGCTCTGGGACTTCGCCGCACTCACCTACTACCGCGTGCTCGACCGGTTCTCCGGAAAGCTCAACGCGCTGGCGATCGCCGAACTGGACCTGAAACCCGGCGAGGCCGTGCTCGACATCGGGTGCGGCACCGGGGCGTTGATCCCCGCCCTCGTCGAAGCCGTTGGGCCGCAAGGACGTGTGGTCGCGATGGACTTCAGCCCGCGCATGGTCGCCATCGCCAGGAAGCGGGCGGCGAACGTCGATGTGCGGCAGGCCGACGCGTGCACCACCGACCACGGGGCCGGGCAGTTCGACGCAGCGGTCGCGCTCGGGGCGTTCAGCGCGATGCCGGACGTGCCGGCGGCGATCGCCAACGCGGCGGACGCGCTCAAGCCGGGTGGGCGGTTGTTCGTGTTCGACGTGCGGCTCGCCAAGAAGACCTGGACCACGAAGCTCCTGCGCACGGGCTACCGGCTGATCGCGGGCTTCAGCGGCGCCGACGTCGTCACCGAGCTCAGGAAGGTGTTCGGGCACGTGGAACCGGTGTTCGCGGTCGAGGGCGAGACCACGACGGTGGTCGTGGCCCGCAAGGTCACGGATACGGCCACCCGTTCGGCGTGCACACCTTCCCGTCCTGCGGAATGACCGCGCCCTGTGGCACGCCCTGAGTGATGCGCACGATCTCGTCGTTCGCCACGCTGAACGTCTGCTGCATCATGACCGGCGCCGGACCGCCCTCCACCTCGCACGGGCGGTGTCCCTGGCCGAACGCGTGGCCGACCTCGTGGTTGACCATGTACCGGCGGTACGAGGTCAGGTCGGGCAGGAAGGCGACGGCGCCGCGGAACCAGCGGGCGGCGCTCAGGAACACCAGGTTGCCGTTGCGGCACGAGACGTCCACCGGGATCTCGTAGCCGCACACGGCGCGTGCGGTCTGCTGCGAGGTCAACCTGATGCGCACCGACGCCGGGCCAGAGACACGTTGTACCGAACGCTCGCCTTTCGCTGTCCAGCCGCGCGGATCTGCCAGCGTGGCGTCGACGAACGACGCGAAAGCCTGCTCGTCGACCGTGACGCCGTCTTCGACCTCGACGGCGTAGGTGCGCAACGGGCCGGTGCCGACGACCGGTCCCGAGCCGGGGACGACGTGAAAGCTGGCGGCTCCGGTGGCGGGGAAGTCGGGGCCGTCGGGCAGGTCCGAACTGGACGCGTAGACGCGCGGCGGCGATGGGGGCGGTGGGATCGGCGAAGGCGCGGCGGAAGAAGACGGCGGCGGAGCGGTGGTCGGCGCGGCCGCCGGAGATGTCTCACCTGCCAGTTGCGAGGTGGTCAGCAGGAGCGCCGTCAGTGCGACAGCCCCCAGAACCAGGTGCACCTTCATGACCGCAACGCTCGCCGGAACTGATGAAGAACCTGTTTACGTCCCGCTTGACTGTCGTGAAGACCTGCATACTTCGAACTGTGTGTGCACACATCCTCGTCGCCGAGGACAACGTTCACCAGGCGGAGCTCGTGCGCCGGTACCTCGAGCACGACGGGCATTCCGTGGTGGTCGTCCACGACGGGCGGGCCGCGATCGACGAGACCCGGCGGCGCAACCCCGACCTGCTGGTGCTGGACGTGATGATGCCGCTGGTGGACGGGATCGACGTGATGCGGGCCGTCCGCACCGAGTCGGACGTGCCGATCGTGCTGCTCACCGCGAGGTCCACCGAGGACGACGTGCTGCTCGGGTTCGACCTGGGCGCGGACGACTACATCACCAAACCGTTCCGGCCCAGGCAGATGGTGGCGCGGGTGCGGACGATTCTGCGACGCACCGGGCGTGCGCGTGAGACCAGCGCGACCGTGCTCAAGGTCGGCGGCCTGACGGTCGATCCGATCCGGCACGAGGTGCGCATCGACGACGAGCTGGTGAGCCTCACGCCCGCGGAGTTCCGGTTGCTGGCGAAGATGGCCGCGCAGCCGCACCGGGTGTTCACGCGCGAACAGCTGCTGGACGACGGGTTCATCACGGCACGGACGGTCGACGTGCACATGATGAAGCTGCGCCGCAAGATCGAGCAGGATCCGCGCCGGCCGGAACGACTGCTCACCGTCTACGGCATCGGGTACAAGCTGGTATGAAGAGCCTCCTGGTCCGGTTCTTCCTGTTCTCCCTGGTGATCGCGGCGTGCTCGATCGCGGTGACGGCGTGGCTCGCCAGCCAGGCGACCACCGGCGCGATCCGGCAGGAGCAGGGTGAAGCGCTCGCCACGGACGCGCAGATCTACGACGGGCTGCTGAAGGCGGCGGCCACGCACCGGAGCTGGGCCGCCGCCAAGTCCGAAGTGGACGATCTGGCGCGGGCGTTCAGCCGGCGCATCGCGCTGACCGACCGCAACGGCAAACCGTTGCTGGACACCGGCAACGCGAGTTCTCCACCACTGCCCGTCAACCCGAAGGTGTCGGTCGACCCGCTCAACGTCGACTCGTGGCTCAAGCCGGGTGCGGGCAAGATCGACCCGAGAGCGGTCGGACCGTTCATGCTCACCGACGACGAGCACGCCAAGTTGCGGAGCTACGCGGACCGGTTGTTGCAGTGCAACGACAAGATCACCATCGTGGAGCAGCCCAACCGCAGGCCGCGGCTCGCGAGCGACGAGCCTGGCAACCTGTCCCAGTGGGAGGACTGCACGGTGGGCGACCAGCTCTACACGCTGACGCCGACCGAGACAGCCGCCTACGCCGAGCTGCACGGCCTGTTCGAGGGGTGCATCAGCCGGCTGCCCCAGACCTACCGGTTCGCGCCGAAGGACGGGCCGATCCCACTCGACTGGGAGATCACGGTCGTCAAGTACTCGGATCCCCCGGTCGCGGAGTGCATGGACACCGCGCGCCGCGAGCAGCTGCGACCGTGGGTGGCCGAGTACGCGCACGCGTTCATCACCGAACCGACCGGTGCCGGACCGCAGACGATCGACCTGTCGACGACCGGGACCAAGCGGATCATCCTGGTGGCGCTGGGAATTCTCGCGCTGGCCGGGTTCGCGTCCTGGATCACCGCGACGCAGCTGGTCCGGCCGATCCGGGCGTTGACCACCGCCACCAGGCGCACCGCCGAGGGCGATCGGACCGTGCGCGTCGACGGCGGCGCGGGCGAGATCGGCGAGCTGGCGAAGTCGTTCAACGCGATGTCCGAGAAGCTCGCCGAGACCGAACGGCAGCGGCAGGCCATGGTGAGCGATGTGGCGCACGAGCTGCGCACGCCGTTGGGCAACATCACCGGCTGGCTGGAGGCGACGCAGGACGGGCTGGCCGAGCCGGACCCGCACCTGATCGCCATGCTGCTGGAGGAATCCCTTCTCCTGCAACGACTCGTGGACGACCTGCACGACCTGGCGCAGGCCGACGCGGGCACGTTGCGGCTGCACCCCGAACCGATCGCACTCGACGACGTCGTGGAGCAGGTCGTGAACTCCCAGCAGAACCGCGAGATCCTGCTGCGGGCGGAGACCACGCCGGTGCACCTCAGCGCGGACCCGGTGCGGCTGCGCCAGGCGCTCGGCAACCTCGTCGCCAACGCCGTCCGCTACACCCCGCCTGGCGGCGAGGTCGTCGTGAAGCTCTTCCAGGAGCAGGGCAACGCGGTTCTCGAGGTCGCCGACACCGGTACGGGCATCGCCCCGGACGACCTGCCGCACGTGTTCGACAGGTTCTGGCGTGCCGACAAGTCCCGCAGCCGCCGCACGGGCGGCAGCGGACTCGGCCTCGCGATCACGCGGCACCTGGTGGAGGCGCACGGCGGCACGGTGTCGGTGACCAGCGAGCTCGGCCGCGGTTCGGTGTTCCGGATCAGCCTGCCGCTGTGACCAGGTCCATGTTGATCATTCCGGCCGCCTGGGCGCCCTGGGCGGCGGCGACGATCACGATGGCCGCCGGGTCCGTGACGTTGCCTGCTGCGTAGACACCAGGCACGCTCGTGCGGCCCTTTCCATCCGTGCGCACGAACGGACCGACTGGTGTCTTCTCGGTTTCCGCACCCAACGCCAGCAGGAACTCGTCCCGCGGTTTGACCGGTGCGGAGTACACGAGCGCGTCGGCCGGAATGCGGTCGGAACCGGAGATCACCGCGACGAGCCGGTCGTCCTCCACCTCGATGCCGTCCACCGACGGAACGTGCGTGACGTCGTCCGACCACTGCCGGACCAGCGCGACCTTCATCTCCTCGCCGAACACCGCGAGCTTCTGGTCGCGGACCTCGTAGCCGTGGCAGTACGGGCAGCTGAAGACGTCGCGTCCCCAGCGCTCGCGCAGGTGGTCCGGCACCTCGTCGACCAGACCTGTCGCGAACAGCAGGCGCTGGGCGTGCACCGTGCGTTCGGACAACTCGACGGCGAACCCGTCGTCCGTCTTGGTCACGCGGGTGACCGTGTCGTTGACGATCTCTCCGCCGTAGCCCTCGACCTCGGCGCGACCGTGCTTGAGCAGGTCCAACGGCGAGAGCCCGTCACGAGAGAGGTAGTTGTGCATGTGCGCGGCCGGTTTGTTGCGCGGCTCGGCACCGTCGACCACGAGCACCCTGCGGCGCGCCCTGGTCAGCACCAGAGCGGCGCTGAGTCCGGCCGCTCCCCCACCGATGATCACTACTTCGTGTCCCATGGCTCAACAGTGCGGTCGACAGTCCAGTTTTGGCAAAGTATGTTGCCGTTATGGCAACAACCGTGGGACAACGGCTCGCCGCGCTGCGAGCCGAGCACGACCTGACGCTGGCGACGTTGTCCGAGATGACGGGCATCTCGAAGTCGACGCTGTCGCGCCTGGAGACCGACCAGCGCAAGCCGACGCTGGAGCTGCTGCTGCCGTTGTCGCGGACCTACCAGGTGACGCTGGACGACCTGGTCGGAGCGCCCGAGGTGGGTGATCCGCGCGTCGCGATGAAGCCGCGCGAGCTCGACCACGGCCGCGTCGGCATCCCGTTGACGCGCTCGATCGGCCCGCTGCAGGCGTGGAAGATGATCCTCAGCGACGCCGAGCTGCACGAGCCGCGCGTGCACGAGGGCTACGAGTGGTTCTACGTGCTGAGCGGACGGATCCGGCTGCGGCTCGGCGACAAGGAGGTCGTGCTGCGGGCGGGCGAGGTGGCCGAGTTCGACTGCCGTCAGCCGCACGCGCTCAGCAGCGCGGACGGCCGGCCCGCCGAGATCATCAGCCTGTTCGGCAAGCAGGGAGAACGCATCCACACCCGCGCGGCGCCGCCCAACAGGTCATAGTGGAGGCATGTGCCGAAACATCCGGGTGCTCCACAACTTCGAACCGCCTGCCACGTCCGACGAGGTGCAGGCCGCGGCGCTGCAGTACGTGCGGAAGGTGAGCGGGGCGGCGAAACCGTCGGCGGCAAACCAGGCCGCGTTCGACCAGGCCGTCGCGGCGGTGGCGGCGGCGACGCAGGAACTGCTCGACGCGCTGGTGACGACCGCGCCGCCGAAGGACCGCGAGATCGAGGCCGCGAAGGCGAAGGCACGCGCGGCGGAGCGGTACGGGCGGACGGGCTGACCGCTCAGTGGCGGACGCGGGTGTCCAGGTACATGCAGATGAGCTTGGCCGCGATGCCCGCGGAACCGACGATGAAGGCCTGGTCAGGCCCCAGCGTCACGGCGATGGCCCACAGCAGCAGGGCGATCAGCACGAGGATGACCGTGACCTGGGCCGCGTGCGGCCACTGGTCGGGGTGGACGAGCCACCTCGTCGGCTGCCGCGGCTGCGGAACCTCGACGTCACCCGCTCTATCGGGTGAACGCTCCGCCTTGACCGCCATCGTGCTCCCTCGCCGTGTTCTTCCTGACGGGTTCCATTCTCCTGAGTTGATCTTCTACGGAGTGTGACTTCCGACTGCCGTGCGGTGAGCGTTCAGTGAGCGTCGGCGAACGGCAGACGAACGGTCATCCATGCGATCAGCAGCCAGTCCATCACCGTCCGCTCACCGATTGAGGCCGAAGTCGCAACTGTGAGTGCCACCCGTTCGGTTGAATGTTCAACTCTCTGTGACGGTTAGCCCGTTCGGCGCAGTCCCGTTTTTGTCAGACCCCTCGGATAACGTCAGGTGAAGAGAGCGGTACGAGGGGAGAAAGCGTTGCCGGACAACAACGTCAGCGTCACCGCACTGTCGTTCACCGAGTACGTCATGAGCGGCCAGCGTGGACGCATCAACATCGTCTCCGAGCAGCGGGGGATGTACCTGGCCTCCGACACGAGGGTCTGCGGGTTCTACAACCCGATCCGCGACGCCATGCGCCGAGCGGTCAACTCCACCGAACCTGAACTGGAGCTGAAGAAGGCGGTCATGAACGCCAACCGGACGGGGCAGCCGCGGGCGTTCGAGGAGATCGCCGACGGTTTCCTGCCCTGGCTGGCGTCGTTCAAGGCGACCGGCGTGCCGGTGGAGGGGGCCACCTACCGCGCCGGCGAGCTCACCCTGAAGGTCCGTCCGCACCTGGGGCTGCGCAAGAAGGACGGATCGACCTACGCGGTGCTCGTGCACACCAAGGAGACGCCGCTGACCAGGGAGGCGGCGAACGTCGGGCTGCGGATCCTGCAGCACACGATCGCGGACACGCTGCCGGGCGCCACGCCGATGATCCTCGATGTGCGGCGCGGCAAGGCGTACCAGATGCCCGCGCGGACGAACCTCGGGAAGCTGGACGTGCTCATCGCGGCCGAGGCCATGGGGTACGTGACGCACTGGAAGCTGTCGGGGCTGTTCGAGTCGGTTCACGCCGTGTAGGGGGCGGTGGGCGACGCGGCCCGCCTGGGGGGTCGGGCCGCGTCGTCGTCACCGGGGAGGCGTGGTCATCGGGGAGACGGCGTCATCGGGGAAGCGTCGTCATCGGGGAAGCGTCGTCATCGGGGAAGCGTCGTCATCGGGGAAGCGTCGTCATCGGGGAAGTTGCGGCTCGGAGGTTTGCGGCTCGGAGGTTTGCGGCGGCGCCGGCGGGAGGCGGCGGCGCGAAGGTTGCGACGGCGCCGGCGGGAGGCGGCAGCGCAGAGGTTTGCGCGGCACCGGGAAGGCGGCGGCCGGAGATGTTGGGGTCGCTGACGGTGCGGACAACCTCGTGGGGAAGCTGACTCGGGGGTGGGCGACGAGGCCCGCCTGGGTCGGGCCACGTCGTCACCGAGCAGGCGTGGTCACCGAGGAGGCGACGGCGCGAAGGTTGCCACGGCTGAAGGTTGCCTCAGCTGGAGGTGTTCGGGTCGCCGGCCGTGCAGGCGACCTCGTGGCGGCGCTGAGGCGGAGGCTGACCAGTGGGGCGTGGGCGACGCGGCCTACCTGGGGCGGGCTGCGTCGTCGTCACCGAGGAGGCAGCGGCGCGGAGGCGACAGCGCGGAGGTTGCCTCGGCTGGGCGTGTTCGGGTTGCCGGCGGTGCACACGACGTCGCGTGCTGCGGCAGGGCCGACCCGTGGAGCAGGGCCGAACACGGCGTCGACCCGGTTCTGGCGCGGCAGAAGGCGGGCCCGACCGGCGTCCGGGCGAACCGATCAGCAGGCCTTGAGCATCACGGCCAGCGCGTCGTGCTCCGCCTGGTCCGCGGTCAGCTTGTAGGTGACCTTCACCGAGATCCAGTGCTGCGCGTACGTGCACCAGTACGCCTCGACCGGCGGCTTCCACTTCGCCGGGTCCTGGTCGCCCTTGCCGCGGTTGGACTTCGCGGTCACCGCGATCAGCTGGATGCCGCCGAGGTCGTTGGCGAACGCCTTGCGCTCGTCGTCGGTCCACTTGTCCGCGCCGGAACGCCACGCTTCGGCCAGGGGCACGGTGTGGTCGATGTCGACCTCGGCCGCGTCCTTGATCACCACGTTGTCGTAGGGGCTGTTCCAGGTGCCGGAGACGGCCTTGCAGTCCTTGTCCGTCTTCACGTCGGTGCCCTGGCGCTGCAGCACGATCTCCCTGGTGTCGCAGGAGTTCCCCTGCGAGGCCCAGTGCGGGAACCGGTCGCGGCTGTAGCCGGCCATCTTGCCCTCCGGCGCGATCTTCAGCGCGCCGAGGTCCTTGGAGCCCGACGGCGCGGCGCCGGTCGGGACGGGCGAATTCTCCTGGGACGACTGGAGCTTCGTCAGGTACCAGCCCACTGCCACGAGCAGTACGAAGACCACCAGTGACGTCACCGCCGCGCGATTCATGCGGCAATGATCGACCATGCGGATCACGAGCCGATCAAGCGGCCCGTGATCCGCGTGTCACAGTTCAGGGACGGGAGGTCAGGTAGCCGCCCATGTTCTTGAAGTACTCGTGGGCCTTGAGCTCGGTGCCGTCGGCGACGCGAACCTTCTTGACCAGCAACGCCTTGCTGCGGCCGCGCCGGGCCTCGGCGCCCGCGACGACCGCCACGCCGTCGCCTTCGCGGTAGAAGATCCGGCCGGGAGTGCCGCCGTACACGGCCTCCGAGACCTCCGCCTCGATGATCTCCAGGCGCTGGCCGCGGTGGAAGCAGAACGCGCTCGGGTACGGCGCGCACTGGGCCCGCACCAGGCGGTCCAGTTCCTCGGCCGTCCACGAGAAGTCGATTCGCAGGTCCTCCTCGGCGCGCTTGTGGAAGAACGAGGCCTGCGACCGGTCCTGCTTCACGAAGTCCGTCCGGCCGGACGCGATCTCGGCGAGGCCGTCGACGGTGATCGGGCCGAAGAGCTCCAGCGTCTTCGCGAACAGGTCCGCCGTCGTGTCGCGTGGGCCGACCGGGACCGAGCGTTGCAGCACGATGTCGCCGGCGTCGAGCGTGTCGTCCATCATGTGCGCCGTCACGCCGACTTCCTTCTCGTCGTTGAGCAGCGCCCAGATCAACGGCGAGAAGCCCGCGTACTTCGGCAGGAGCGAGTCGTGCACGTTCAACGTGCCGTGCTTGGGCAGCGCGAAGACCTGCGGCGGGATCCAGGTCCGCCAGTTGCAGGCGACGATCACGTCCGGGTCGGCCGCGCGCAGCTTCTCGAGCAGTTCCTGGTCCTCCGGACGTTCGCGGACGACGACCTCGACGCCGTTCTCGCGCGCCAGGTCCTCGACCGAATCGCTCCAGATCTTCTCGTACGCACCCTCACCCCCGGGGTGGGTCACCACCAGGACGACCTCGTGCTCGGACGCCAAAAGTGCCTGCAGGGTGCGATGACCCCAGGTCTGGAACCCGAACATGACGACCCGCATGGGGGTGCCTCCCTCTACTCCGGTGCGATACGGTCAGGCTAACCTAACTGACGGCTTGCCAAGCAAGCTTAGGCTTCCCTAAGTTAAGTGCTCATGCATCCGATCTACGACATCGTCGGCATCGGGTTCGGTCCCTCGAACCTGGCGCTCGCCATCGCTCTCACCGAGCACAACGAGCAGGCCGAAACCCCTGTCACCGCGGTGTTCCTGGAACGTCAGCAGACGTTCGGCTGGCATCGGGGCATGCTGCTCGACGACGCCACCATGCAGGTGTCGTTCCTCAAGGACCTGGTCACGATGAGGAACCCGGCTAGCGGTTTCTCGTTCCTCTGCTACCTCAAAGACCGCGACCGGCTCATCGACTTCGTCAACCACAAGAACCTGTTCCCGCTGCGGGTCGAGTTCCACGACTACTTCGAGTGGGCGGCGGCGCAGGTGGACGACCTGGTCGCGTACAGCACCGAAGCCGTTGGCGTGGAAGCGATCCAGGACGACCTGTTCGAGGTGACCACGGCCACCGGTGACGTGTACCACGCACGCAACCTGGTCTTCGCCACCGGACTGTGCCCGGCCGTGCCCGAGGGCATCGCGCTGTCGGACCGCGTCTGGCACAACAGCCAGTTCCTGCACCGCATCGGCGAGCTCGACGACCCGAAGCGCTGCGTCGTCGTCGGCGCCGGCCAGAGCGCCGCCGAGGCCGTGGCGCACCTGCACCGCGAGTTCCCCGGCGCCGAGGTGTGCTCGGTGTTCTCCCGCTACGGCTACTCCCCCGCGGACGACAGCTCGTTCGCGAACCGGATCTTCGACCCCGAGGCCGTCGACCACTACTACGACGCCCCGGACGCCGTGAAGCAGCGGTTGATGGACTACCACCGCAACACCAACTACTCGGTCGTCGACGTCGATCTGATCGCGCAGCTCTACCGCACCGCGTACCAGGAGAAGGTCCTCGGCACCGAGCGCCTGAAGATGATGAACATGACGAGGCTCGTCGCGGTCGAGGAGTCCGCGGACGGCGCCCGCGCGGTGATCCAGTCGCTCGTCACCGGTGAGCAGGAGTTCGTCGACGCCGACCTCGTGCTGCTCGCGACCGGCTACGACGAGGCCGCGCCCGCACTGGGTTCACTCGACGTGACGTGCGCACGCGACGATGCGGGCCGTCTGGTCGTGGGCCGCGACTACCGCGTGCAGTCGACGTTGCGCGGTGGCATCTACCTGCAGGGCGGCACCGAGCACTCGCACGGCATCACGTCGTCGCTGCTGTCCAACGTCGCGGTGCGTTCGGGTGAGATCCTGGCTTCCGTGCTGACCAACACTCCCGTGCCGGTCCTCGCGACGGCATGAGACTCATCGGGTGAAGCTGGACCTGAAACTGACGGGCTGCCGGGCCCTCACGATGGACCCGGCACGTCCCGCCGCGCACACGATCGGCATCTGGCAGGGCCGCATCGCCGGGCTGGACGAGCAGGTCGAGGACCTGCCGGCCACCGAGACCGTCGACCTCGGCACCGCCGTGGTGCTGCCCGGTTTCATCGACGCCCACACGCACCTCGCGTGGAACGGCCGCCGCACCGTCGACCTGTCCGGGCTGTCGACCGTCGCCCAGATCCTCGACCGTCTCGCCGGCGCGCCCGGCGAGGGCTGGATCGAGGCGTCCGGTTACGACCGCCGGATCATGGACTCCCCGCTCACCGCCGCCGACCTCGACCAGGTCAGCGGCGGCAGGCCGGTCTACGTCGCCGACATCTCCGGGCACGCGTGCGTCGTGAACTCACCGGTGCTCGACCGGCTTCCCGGCATCAGCAGCGACGGCTGGCTGACTGAGAACGAGCAGTTGGCCGCCCGCTCGTTGCGGCTGCCGTACTCGCTCGACGAGATCGCCGCCGAACTGCACACCAGCGCGCGGCAGGTCCTGTCCGAGGGCGTCACGATGTGCGCGGAGGCGGGCATCGGCGCGGGCCTGATCGCCGGCAGCCCGCTGGAAGCAGCCGCGTACCAACGCGCCCAGCTGCCGATCCGCGTGCAGCTCATGGTCTCCGCGCACGTCCTGCACGAGGTCGCAGCCGACCCCGCGGACGGCGTTCCCCGCGCGATCGACCTGGGCCTGCACACCGGGTTCGGCGACGACATGCTGTCGCTGGGCGCCATGAAGCTGTGGACCGACGGCGGCATGATCGCGCGCACGGCCGCGTTGACCGAGCCCTACGCCGGCACCGCGAACACCGGTCAGCTCGCCGAGTCCGAGGAGTTCATGCGGGCGGCGATCGTCGACGGGCACCACGCCGGGTGGCAGCTCGCGATCCACGCGATCGGCGACCGCGCGATCGACTTCACGCTGGACGCGGTGGCGGAAGCCCAGCGGCAACGACCGCGCGCCGATGCCCGGCACCGCATCGAGCACTGCGGCCTGGTGCGCCCCGACCAGCTCGACCGGATCGCCGCGCTCGGCCTGATCCCTGTCGTCCAGCCGACGTTCCTCTGGTCGTACGGCGACGACTACAGCGAGATCATGGGCGAGGAACGAGCGCCCTGGATGTACCGCGGACGGTCGTTCCTCGACCGCGGGATCATCGTCGCGGGCAGCTCGGACCGGCCGGTCGCGGACGGAGCCCCGTTGCGCGCCATCGAGTTCATGGTGCGGCGCCGCTCGTCCGGCGGCCGCGCGGTCGGGCCGGACGAGGCGATCACCGTGGAGGAGGCGATCCGCGCGTACACGCTCGGCAGCGCCCACGCCTGCCGCAAGGAGCACGTGCTGGGCAGCCTCACGCCGGGCAAGCTCGCGGACCTCGTGGTGCTCGGCGACGATCCCCGCACGAGTGAGTCGATCGCGGAGATCCCGGTACTCGCGACGGTGGTGGGCGGCAGCTTCAGCTTTCAGCGATCCTCTTGATGGCGGTCAGCACGTCGTCGACCTGACTCACTTCTCCAGGTGCTCCCGCAGCTCGTCCAGTTCGCGTCCCCAGCCACCGACGTTGCCGGCCGCGTACCGCTCCTGCTCCTCCGGCGGCAGGTCGAGCTGCGTGAACCCGCTCTCCACGACCTGCAACAACGTGCCGCCGTCCGCGGGCGTGAGCGTGAACTCGACCAGCGTCGCGTTGCCGGGCACCGGGTCGGGCCCCAGCGGACCCGGCCGGCGCCACGAGAGGAACGACTCGGGCTCGACCTTCTCGGTGACCCCACGTCCGGTGCCGTGCACGGCCGAGGTCAGCGCGTCCCAGACGCGCCGCCGCGACGCGTTGATCAGCACATCGCGTTCGATCCGGTCCACTCGACACCTCCCGCAACCGCGCGGTTGCCGCGGAGGTTACTGCAGGTGGAACGTGGCGGCGAGCGTCGTGAGCCGGTCGGTGATGTCGGCGTGGACGTTCGTGCGGCGAACCCAGTTCTGGCACCCGGACGAAGCCGACGGCGGCGTCCCCAGCGGCGACACGGCGTCCGTGACCCCGTACTCCAGCCGGTACGCGAGCACCGCGATCGCCGACTCCAGCCAGAACGACGGGTCCGGCGTCGGGATCTCCCCCAGCCCCACGCGGAACCACACGGGCATCCGCGAGTACTGCCCGAGCGCCTCGGAAATGCGCCGCGCGGCCGCGTCCTTGATCTCACCGCGAGCCTTGTCCCCGGCGAGCACGGCCTCGGTCCGCCACTCCTCGGCAGCCGCGTCCTCGTCGGCCTCGAGCCGCTCCGCCGCCCGCTTGGCACTGGCCTCGTTGGCGTTGATCAGCCACTCCATCTGGCGAACCTCGTGCGACAACGCGTCCCGCTCGAACCGCGGCACGCGCCCACCGTCCAACTTGGACCGGGCCTCGTCCCGCCGAGCCTTGAGCCCGTCGAACTCCAGCACTTCCTGCTTCAGCTCGACCCGAGCCGGATCGGCCAGGATCTCCTGCTCGGCGTCCCACGCCTTCCGCAACGCCAAGACCAGCGGCGCGATCTCCCCCTCCACCGCGTCGAGGTCGGCCAGCGGCCCGTCCCCCGCACCGGACAGCCGCCGCTCCAACACGGTCAACCGAGCCGAAACACGTTCGAGCTCGGCCGCGAGCTGACCGACGTGACTGATCAACGTGGCGACCTGCGGCTCGACGACGTCAAGCCGTTCCTTCTCCGTGGGCACCCACCCAGCGAACCGGACACCACACCCCTACGAAAGGCGCCGACCACTGAATACACGCATTCGAGTTCACGTTCCGCCCAGCCGTGGCCACCACTCCTCACGCACGGTCACCACAGTGGGTGAACTGCGACAAAACGAGGTATTACTAGTAAATGGCGACCTCTGTTACTGAGACCGAACGCAAGTACGAGGCACCATCGGACGCGAGCCTGCCAGACCTCACGGAGATCACCGGCGTGGCAACGGGCCCGGAGGAGTTCGACCTGGCAGCCACGTACTTCGACACCACGGACTACCGCCTGGCCCGAGCAGGCGTGACGCTGCGCCGCCGAGTGGGCGGCGACGACGAAGGCTGGCACCTCAAACTCCCCGCAGGCGAAGACTCCCGCCAGGAAATCCGAGTCCCCTTGGGCCGAGGCACCAAGAACCCGCCGAAGGACCTCTCCTCCCTGGTCCGAGCCCACACCCGCGGCCAAGGTCTGGCCCCCGTCGCCGAAATCCACACCAACCGCCGCCGCTGGCAACTCACCAACGGCACCGGCGAACTGCTGGCCGAGGTCGTGGACGACGTGGTCACCGCCCAGACCATGGGCTCCTCCACCACCACAACGTCGTGGCGCGAGATCGAGGTGGAACTGGGCGAAAGCGGCGACCGCGCCCTCCTGGACACCGTCGAACGCCACCTGGGCGACGCGGGCATCCGCCCCTCGTCCTCGAAGTCCAAGCTCTCCCAGGTGATCGGCGTGAAACGAGACGCCATCCCCACCCTCACCAAAAAATCCACAGCGGGCGACGTGGTCCTCGCCTACCTCCACGAACAACGCGCCGCCCTCCAGAACCAGGACCCCCGAGTCCGCCGCAACGAGCCGGACGCCATCCACCAGATGCGAGTGGCCACCCGCCGAATGCGCTCGGCCCTGCAAGCCTTCAGCAAGGTCGTCCCCCGCGAAGCCACCCGAGAACTGACCGACGAACTCAAGTGGCTGGCCACCGTCCTGGGCGCGTCCCGAGACCTGGAAGTACTCCGCGCCCGCTTCGAAGACGGCCTCCACGCCCTCCCCCCAGAGGTGGTCCTGGGCGACGTGGCCGCCCGCCTCACCCGACACTTCGCCCCACTGGAAGCCAAGGCGCACAAGGACTCCATCGCCGCCCTGGACAGCAAGCGCTACTTCACCCTCCTGAACGCCATCGACGCGCTGCTCTCCGCCCCACCTCTGACCAAGCAAGCCGCAGGCAAGGCCAAAGACGTCCTCCCCGCCTTGGTGGAAAAGGCCCGCCACCGCCTGGACGAGCGCGTACAAGCAGCCCTCTCCACCCAAGACAGCGACGAGCCCCTCCACGAGGCCCGCAAGGCCGCCAAACGCCTGCGCTACAGTGCAGAGGTGGCCGAGCCCGCCCTGGGCAAGCACGCGAAGGCCCTGCGCAAGCGTGCAAAGGACGTCCAAACCCTCCTGGGCGAGCACCAGGACTCGGTCGTAGCCCGCCCCGTTCTGCTGGAACTGGGCAGGGGCGACGAGAACGGCTTCACCTTCGGCCTGTTGTACGGCAAGGAAGTGGAGCGAGCCCACAAGACGGAAGCAGACCTCCCGGCCCTGTGGCGCAAGCTGAGCAAGGAACACCTCTAGCAAGGCAACGCGACGCCGCAGGCAAGCCCAAGCCCGAGGCCGAAGGCGAGGCGACGCGATGGCGCAGCCGAGCAGTCCTTGCTTGAAACGCGAGGTTCCGGCGGTGTGGTCCCGTCACGAGTCGTGCCACAGCTCTTGTCGCGCCCGAGGGGAGAGGTCAAGTCGCACGCTTTTCGCGACTTGACCTCTCCCCTCGGGTGTGACCAGCTCCTGGCACGGCTCGCGACGGGACCACACCGCCCGAACCGCACCACCCACCCAACAGCAAGCCGCCCAACCCAACAGGCGTGCCATCAACCCGCCCACGGCGCTGGACCGGTCCTTGATCAGATTGGCGGGGTCTGGGGCGGCGCCCCAGAAATCTCGAAACAGGAACGGAACCCGCCCAACCCCAACCACCCATCGGACACGAAGCCGGCAGACGCCAACGCACCAGGGGGACGACCTACGCAACCCAGGCGCACACCCCAATTGGTCTGAACCTTGACACCCCCACCACCACCTGAAACCGTGACTCCAACGCCGCCACCCCAGGTCCCCCCGTGCCCGGAGGATTGGCGTGAGAAGAAAACAACTGCAGGCCGCCCTGGCAGCCCTGGCGATCACCGCATCAGGAGCCCTGATGACCGGAACAGCAGAGGCAGCGACCCCGCTCCAGGAACTGGTCCCCCAGCCCGTACAGGTCCAACCCCGCACGGACATCACCTTCACCCTGACCGCCTCCGCCAAGATCCAGTTGACCACCCCGGACGCCCGCAAACCAGCAGAACGCCTGGCAGAAATCCTCCGCCCCTCGACAGGCTTCCAACTCCCGATCACCGACGGCATAACCGGAGACGGAATCGTCCTGACATCAGGCGCAGACCCGAAAACCGGCCAAGAGGGCTACCAGCTGGACGTGACCCCGAACCAGGTGATCATCCGAGCCAACACCACAGCCGGCCACTTCAACGGCACAGCAACGCTGCGCCAGCTCCTGCCGCCCAAATCAGAGGCCAGGACCAAGCAGCCAGGCCCGTGGCAGGTCCCGGGCGCCAGCATCCTCGACCACCCGAGGTACCAGCACCGAGGCGCCATGCTCGACGTGAGCAGGCACTTCTTCACGCCGGACCAGGTGAAGCGCTACATCGACCAGACAGCAGCGTTCAAAATCAACTACTTCCACCTCCACCTGAGCGACGACCAGGGCTGGCGGCTGGAGATCAAGAGCTGGCCGGACCTGACCAGGATCGGCGGCAGCACCGAGGTCGGCGGCAGGACGGGCAAGCTCTACTACACCCAGGAGCAGTACAAGGACCTCGTCACCTACGCCCAGAACCGCGGCATCACGGTGATCCCGGAGTTCGACATGCCCGGCCACACCAACGCCGCGCAGGCGAGCTACGCCGAACTGAACTGCGACGGCAAAAAGCGCCCGCTCTACACCGGCACGGACGTCGGCTTCTCCAGCCTGTGCATCAGCAAGGAGATCACCTACAAGTTCATCGAGGACGTCGTCCGCGAGGTCTCCGCGATCACGCCCGGCCCGTACTTCCACATCGGCGGCGACGAGGCGCTGAGCACGCCCGACGCGGACTACGTGACGTTCATGAACCGGGTCCTGCCGATCGTGAAGAAGTACGGCAAGACCACGGCGGGCTGGCACGAGTTCATCAAGACCACCACGGACACCGCGCTCGTCCCGCAGTTCTGGGGTACGACGAGGTCCGACGCGAACGTCGCCGCGGCGGCCCAGCGCGGCAACAAGGTCCTGATGTCGCCGGCGAACCGCGTCTACCTCGACATGAAGTACAACAAGAACACCAAGCTCGGCCTGGACTGGGCAGGACTCGTCGAGGTCAGGGACGCCTACAGCTGGAACCCCGGCGCGTACCTCAACGGTGTCACCGAAACCAGCATCCGCGACGTTGAAGCTCCACTGTGGACGGAGACCATCAGGACCTCCGCCGACATCGAGTACATGGCGTTCCCGCGCCTGCCGGTGGCCGCCGAGCTCGGCTGGTCGAGCGCAGCCACCCACAACTGGGACCGCTTCGCGCCGCGGCTGGGCGCGCAGGGGCCGCGCTGGAAGCTCCAGGGCATCAACTACTACGCGTCCACGCAGGTGCCGTGGAAGAAGTAGGCCCTCAGAAGTAGCCCTGCGCGCGGTCGGAGTAGCTGACCAGCAGGTGCTTCGGACGGCGGTACTCGGCGAGCGCGGCGGTGTTCGCCGGGTACGCGTGGTAGTTGTTGACCCACACCCGCTCGGCGCGCAGTTCCTGGCCGACGTTGTGCGCCAGCGTCACGTCGCGGCACCAGACGCCGGCGCCGAGCTGGGCCGTGGACTCGTTGGCGATCTTCAGCGCGTCGTCGCGGTCGTCGAACCTGGTCACCGACACGACCGGGCCGAGCACGTCGGCGGCGAACACCGCGGAACGGTGGTCGCCCTCGAAGATCGTGGGCTGGACGTAGTGACCGTCCGCCTCGCCACCGGTCACCAGGCGCGCGCCCTCGGCCCTGCCGCGCTCGACGTAGGCCATGACCCGGTCGCGCTGGGCGAGACTGACGACAGCGCCGACCATCGTGTCGGTGTCGAGCGGGTCGCCCAGCCGGAGCTGCCGCGTGCGCTCGGTCGCGAGGGTGAGCAGTTCCTCGTAGATCGAGGTCTGGATGAGCGCGCGCGACGGGGCGGTGGAGATCTCGCCCTGGTTGGCCGCGAACATCGCGAAGCCTTCCAGCGCCTTGTCCAAGAAGTTGTCGCGGTGCGCGGGCACGTCCGCGAAGAAGATGTTCGGGCACCGGGCGGACACGACCGGGTGGTCATCCGATCCAGTGACAACGTTCACCACACCGGGCGGCAGCAGATCCGCGATCACGCCTAGCAGGACGTGAATCGACGCCGGCGTCTGCAGCGCGGGCTCCAGCACCACGGCGTTGCCCGCGGCCAGCGCCGGGGCGAGGACGCGGCCCGCGTTCAACAGCGGGAACGTCCAGGACAGCCGTTCGTGCACGACACCGAGCGGCTGGTACGAGCGGTAGTCGCAGGTGTCGCGGCCGACCTGCTCGACCTGACCCACCTCGGTGCGGATGGCCGCGGCGAACTGGCGGAACTGCTCGATCAGCAACGGCACGTCGGCGACCAGGGCCTCGCGCACCGGCTTGCCGTTGTCCCACGTCTCGGCGACGGCGAGCTCGGTCGCGTGCTCCTCGACCCGGTCCGCGATCTCGCACAGGACCGTTGCGCGCTCTCGTGCCGTGGTGCTCCCCCACGCCCGTGCGGCGCCACTGGCCGCGTGCAGGGCACGTGCGCGGTCAGCGTCGGTACCGCGTGCGACCTCCGTGAACACCTCGCCGGTCACCGGCGTGACGTTCCCGGCGTACTCACCGGACACGGGGGCCACGTAGTCGCCGCCGATGAAGTGGTCGTACCTCTGCCGGTACGCGACCACGCTGCCGGGCCGACCCGGTGCCGCGTACTGCGTCATTCTCGCTCCTGCTGAACAAAGGCCCGCTGAAGGACATCGCTGGGGAAAATGAGAAAGTAAGCAGCAGAACGTTGCATGCTCGTTGCAAGCCGTGGATGGATCAGTGACCCACGACCCCGGGCAACACGCGCTGTTGCTGAGTCGCGTCAGAGAAGCCGTGTTGAGTGGTACTCGCACGGCTGATTCGCCACGCTCGGTGATTTCCGCGTCGTGGCAACGGTCACTCGCCGCCAACGTCGATCCCGACCTGCACACCGCGCCGACCGTGTTCGCCGCCGACGAGCTCCCCGACCTGCGCGAACGGCACCCGCTGCACTCGAGCCTGCCGGTGCTGCGCGAGACCCTGCTGGGCTTCGCGGAAGAGGCCAGGCACATCATGATCGTCGCCGACGCGCAGGGCCACATCCTGTGGTGCGAAGGCTCCAAGGACACCCGCGGCAGTGCGGAGGACGTCGGCCTGGCCGAGGGAACGTGCTGGTCGGAGGACGCCGCCGGCACGAACGGCATGGGCACCGCGCTCGCGACGAACGCGCCGGTGACGGTCCACTCCGCCGAGCACCTCGTGCGGACCTACCACCGCTGGACGTGCGCGGCGAGCCCGATCCGCGATCCCGACACCGGCACGACGATCGGCGTCGTCGACCTCAGCGGCCCGATCGAGACGGTCCACCCGTCGATGGTGGCGCTGGTGTCCGCCTCGGCCAGGCTCGCCGAGTCCGCGATGCTCGCCAGGATGCACGCGCAGGACGATGAGCTGCGGGCGCGCAACATGCGGCACCTCATCGCGCTGCGCGGCGAACCCGGCGCCCTGCTCAGCCAGACCGGCCGGGTCGTCGCGGTCGAGCCGTACGGGCTGCTGCCGTCGCGCGTCGACGTCTCCACCGACCGGGTGCGCCTGCCCGACGGCCGCGAGGCGCTGCTGGAGCCGCTCGCCCAGGGCTACCTGCTGCGCGTGCCGAGGCAACGCCACGTGCGGCGCAGCGTGCTGTCGCTGTCGTTCCTGCTGCCCGAGCCCAAGGTCGTGCTGGACGGGCGCGAAGTTCCGATCTCCTCACGGCACGCCGAGATCCTGTGCGCGCTGACGTTGCACGGCAGGCTGTCGGCAGACCAGCTCGCCCTGCGGCTCTACGGCGAACGCGGCAACCCCACGACCGTGCGCGCCGAGCTGCACCGCCTGCGCGCCCAACTCGGCGCCGACGTGCTCGCGACCAGGCCTTACCGGCTCACCGCGGACGTCGAGGCGGACTTCCTCGCCGTCCGTGCCGCGCTCAAGGACGGCGACGTCCCGCTGGCCGCCTCCCGCTACCGCGGCTCCCTGCTGCGCCGCTCCGAGGCACCGTTCGTGCTGGCCGAGCGGGACGACCTCGCGACCGGCGTGCGCAAGGCCGTGCTTTCGCGCGGGGACGCGAACGCGCTGTGGACGTTCACGCAGACCGACTCCGGCGAGCACGACGTCGAGGCGCTGGAACAGCTGGTCAGGCTGCTGCCGGCGGACGACGTGCGGCGTTCGATCGGGTCGGCGCGGTTGAAGCGGCTCGGCAGCGACGACTTCTGAGATCGCGCCGCCTTGTGGCCCAGTCGGTCACCGCGAGCGGAGGACCGCCCCTCAGGAGAGGCGCTGCGGGGCCACTGCTGAACACCTCGAACACGCGACCCACCGCCAGGAGTGCGTGTCTCGCACTCCTTCGCCCAGGCGCGGGATCCATTCGTGCAGCTCTCCGACGTGGCGAGCCAGCTGCCCCACTAGAAGTGTTTGACAAGAGTCTCACGAACTGAATATCTTTCTTGCTAAGAGACTTAGTAGGGGAGGCTGTCATGCGGGTGCTCATCATCGGAGCGGGGACAGGTGGCCTGTGCCTGGCGCACGGGCTGAAGAAGGCCGGCGTGGAGGTGGCGCTGTTCGAACGCGACCGCACGCCGCGCAGCATGTTGATCGGGTTCCGGGTCGGGATCAGCCCGGACGGCAGCAAGGCGTTGCAGAGCTGCTTGCCGCCGGACGTGTTCGCCGAGTTCGTCCGCACCACCGCGCGACCGGCGGTGCGGATCAACATGCGGACCGAGAAGTACGGGGAGCTGCTGGTCGGCGAGATCCCTCAGGCCAAGGACCCCGCCCACCGGGAGAACTCGGTCAGCCGGATCGCGATGCGGACGGCGCTGCTGAACGGCCTGGACGACGTCGTCCGGTTCGACAAGACGTTCACGCACTTCAGCCGCAACGACGACGGCTCGGTCACGGCGTTCTTCGACGACGGCACGTCCGAGACCGGTGACGTGCTGGTCGGCGCGGACGGGGCGCAGTCCAAGGTGCGCAGGCAGTACCTGCCGCACGCGAAGATCGTGGACACCGGCATCACGTCGATCGCGGCCAAGCTGCCGCTCACGCCGGAGAACGCGAACCTCCTGCCGCCGCAGGCCGACGGCGGCGTGACGTTGCTGTACGGGCCGAAGGGCGCGTTCGTGATCATCCACGTCATGCGCTTCGACGGGAGGAGCGCCGAGGACGACTACATCATGTGGGGCTACGCGGCCTCGCACGACAAGTTCGGGGACCTCAAGGGCCTGAGCCAGGAGCAGCTCAAGCAGGTCGTGCTGGACATGACGCCGAAGTTCCACCCGAACCTGCGCAAGCTCTTCGCGCTGGCCGACCCCGCGACCGTGTTCCCGATCAAGGTCCGCACGTCCGAACCGCTGGAACCGTGGGAGGCGAGCAACGTCACGATGATCGGCGACTCGATCCACCTCATGACGCCCGGCCGCGGCATCGGCGCGAACACGGCGTTGCGGGACGCGGAACTGCTCTGCCGCAAGCTCACGGAGGCCCACCACGGCAAGGACGTCGTCCAGGCGATCTCCGAGTACGAGCGGGAGATGATCCAGTACGGGTTCGAGGCGGTGCTGGCCTCGCGCGCGCAGATGGACGGCAACGGCGCGATCCACAAGCCCGTCATCGGACGGATCGTGCTCGCGTTCCTGCGGACGTTCCTGCGCGTGACCAACGCCGTGCCCGCGCTCAAGCGGAGGATGATGGCCCAGGACGCGGCGCGGCGTGATCACGTAAGTTCAGCCCATGAGGTGGTTCACGCCGGGTGAGGTCGTGGTGCGGCGTGAGGTGCTGCACGGCAAGGTCTGGTCGGAGATGCCGACGAGGGTGATCGTCGACGAGCCGGGGCTGCTCGCGGTGTTCGTGGAACCGGGTACCCGGCTCACCTACCCCGACCACCACCACCCGCACCCGTGGGACAAGCCCGACCGCGGCTTCTGGCGAGGCCACGGCAAGCTCATGCTGCACCGGCCGGGCGACGCCTACTCCGTCGACCTGTTCTGGAAGGGCGACGACCGGGTCTTCGGCAACTACTACCTGAACCTCCAGGCGCCCTACCGGCGCGTCGAGGACGGGTTCGAGACCCTCGACCACGCGCTGGACTACACCCTGGCTCCCGACGGCACCTGGGAGCAGCGCGACCTCGACGAGTTCGAGGAGCAGGTCGCCTCGGGCAAGTACTCCGCAGAGGAGGCCGAGTCGATCCGGGCGGAGGGCATCAAGATCGAGAAGATGCTCGCCTCCGGTGACATCTGGTGGGACACGGCCTGGGCGGACTGGCAGCCGTGAAGGTCCGGCCTCTCACGTTCGACACGCTCGTGACGGAGATCGTCGACCGCATCGGCGAGATGGACGGCCGGGTGCGGGTGCTGATCGACGCGGCACCCGCCGCCGAGCCGGGGAGGCTCGCGGACGCCGTCGTGGAACCGTTGCGCTCCTTGGGCCGCACGGTCCAGCGAGTGTCCATTCAGGACTTCCTGCGCCCGGCGTCGGTGCGGCTGGAACACGGCCGCACCGACCCGTACTCCTACCGGCACGACTGGTTCGACTACAAGGGCCTACAGCGCGAGGTCCTCGACCCCGCGCCGGACGGCAAGGTGCTGCCGTCGCTGTGGAACGCGGCCACCGACCGGGCGAGCCGCGCGGAGTACGTCGACCTGCCGGAGAACGGTGTCGTGCTCGTCGACGGCACCCTGATGCTCGACCGTTGGCTGCCCGCCGAGCTCACGGTGCACCTGTGGCTCTCCCCCAGCGCGCTCAGGCGCAAGACCGCCGAGGAGTGGACGCTGCCCGCGTTCGACGACTACGACCCGGTGGCCGACCTCTTCGTGCGCTACGACCACCCGGAACGGCCCGGCCTGGTCGAGGCGTGAACCGGCCCTCCCCCTGCGGACATGAACGGAGCAGAGAGGAGGGTCCGTGACCGACGAAGAACTCTGGGGGCAGGTCCGGGCCGGCGGGAGCGAGGCGTTCGGGCAGCTGTTCGAACGCCACGCCCGAGCCGTGTTCGCCTACTGCCTGCGCCGCACCGGCACGTGGGCGGTCGCCGAGGACCTGGTGTCCGTGGTGTTCATGGAAACGTGGCGCAAACGCACGTCAGTCGTGGTTGAGGGATCCCAACCGTGGTCACTGCTGCCGTGGTTGTACACGGTCGCGCTCGGAGCCACCCGCAACCACCAGCGCTCCCGCACGCGGTACCGGGCAGCGCTCGGCAGGGTTCCGCGGCACGACACCGACGACGACCACGCCGACGACGTGGCGTGGCGGGTGGACGCGGAGACCAGGACCAGAGCGGTGATCGCCGAGCTCGAGAAGCTGCCCGCCGGGGACCGCGAGGTGCTGGAGATGTCCGCGTGGTCGGACCTGAGCCAGGCGCAGATCGCCCAGGTGCTCGGCATCCCGGTCGGCACGGTGAAGTCCCGACTCGCTCGTGCGCAACGCACCGTGCGTGGCGCATTCGTGGAGGAGGCACTGTGATCACCCCTGACATCCCGCAGCTCGACCCGTTGCGCGTGCAGGTCCGCAAACACGCGCTGCTCAACGAGATCAGCACGAAACCGTCCCGCCGCTGGTGGCGCCTCGCCGTGCCCGCGACCGCGCTCGTGGCCGCCGTCGCCGTGACGCTGGTGCTCTGGACGCCGACCAACCCGAACGCCTCGGCGTCGTGGACGGCCGAGCCCAGGGCGCCCGGCGCGGACACCGAGGCCGCGCTCGCGGAGTGCCGGGAGATGATCGAGGCGAGCGACCGGCGAGAGAAACCGCCGAACTTCCCCGAGGCTCCCACCGAAGTGTCAGTCGTCGACCAGCGCGGGATCATGACGCTGGCGCTGTTCACCGGCCCGCAGAGCGAGTTGCTGTGCCGCCACGTCCAGGGCGGCCACGCCAGTCTCACGGGCAGCGGACGAGCGGAAGGCCTCGAAGAACTCGGGTCGAGGCTGGTCCTCTCGTACGGAGCGAGCCTTCATTCGGACCGTGACGGCAGCAACCCCATGCGTTTCTTCAGCGCAAGGGTGAGCCCGAAAGTCGGCAAGGCCCTCATCGAGACCAGGGACGGCCTGAAGGTGACGGCGACCATCGGCAGGGACTGGCTGCTCGCGTGGTGGCCCAGCAAGGAGGACGCGACGCTCGTCACGTTGTACGACCACCAGGGCAACGTTCTCGGCACCGAGCCGCTCCCTACCCGGTAGTCTGCAAGGCATGTGGCGGCCGGAGACCAGGAATCGAGCGCTCTTGATGCTCGCGGTCTTCCTGCCTGCCCTCTACGCCTTCACGTTGTTCTCCTCGCCCACCGAGGTCGTCGCGGCCGTGACCGCGCTCGCCCTGGCGTTGATCGTGATCGTCTCGCTGGTGCCGCTGTCGGTGGCACCGGCGAGGTCGCTCTCGATCCGGGAACGAGCACAACGCACAGCACAACTGCGGCTGCGCAATCCCGACGCCGCAGGCAGGGCCCGTCCTCGAGCACCGGGATGCGGGACGTTCTGACGTCCCCCGAAATCCCAACTCGATACGGAGAACCAACCCTTGTTCGCTGACCTGGGCGCTGCCCTGGCGAGCTTCGGCATGCCCGCGCTCGCCATCGTCCTGTTCACCATCGCGGTGCGGCTGATGCTGCACCCGCTGTACCGCGCCGCCGTGCGCGGCGAGAAGGCCAAGGCCAAGCTCGCCCCCGAGATCCAGAAGCTGCAGAAGAAGTACGGCAAGGACCTCGTGCGACTCTCCGAGGAGTCCCAGAAGGTCTACAAGCGCAACGGTGTGTCGATGTTCGCCGGCATGCTGCCGATGCTCGCCACGATGCCGTTCTTCATGGTCATTTACCAGGTCGTCACGACCCCCAACCCCCTCCTGGATGGCACTGTTTTCGGGGTTTCGCTAAGTGCTCATTTCATGAGCAGTTTCGCGTGGGTCTTCTTCGTGCTGTTCGGCCTGCTCGCCGTCGTGGCCTATCTGACCGTGCGCTGGCAACAGTCGCGGATGACGACGACTCCCACGCCGGGGTTCATGACCGGGCTGATCAAGGTGCTGCCGTTCGGCACGATCCTGGTGGCGGCCTACCTGCCGCTGGCAGCAGGCCTCTACCTGCTCACCACGACGACGTGGACGATCGCGGAACGGGCGCTGCTCTACCGCATCCTGAGCTGAAGCTGGGCGACGAGCCGGACGAGCGGGTCGTCGAGGTCCAGGCCATCACCACTCTCTTTGGCACGCTTCAACCGGTACCGCAACGTGTTCGGGTGTACGTGCAGACGGTCTGCCGCCGCGCGCACGTCACCCAACGCGTCGAGGTACGCCAGCAGTGACTTCGCGAGCTCCGGGTCGAGCGCGTCGATCCGGGGATCGCGGATCCGCGGATTGTCCTGGAGCAGCGCCAGGATCTCGCTGACGAGGACCTGCGACCGGACGTCGGCCAGCGTCGCCACCTCGTCGTCGAGGTCGCGGGCCATCGCGTCGAGCACGCGTTCGGCCTCCTGCCGGGAGATCTGCACCTCGTCCAACGTGGACACCGTCGAGCCGACGGCCGCCTGGACGGCCGTGTGCAGGTGCCGTCGTGCGGTGGTGACGATCTCCCTGGTCAGGTTCAGCAGCTGGGCGTTCGGCGCGAGGTCCGGGAGCAGCACGTAGGTGCGGCCGCCGGACTCGCTCACCAACGCGCTGCGCCGGTACGCCGCCGCGTGCACGGAGATCAGCCCGGTCATCTCGGCGCGCCGGAGCTCGTGCTCGCTGCGGTCGCCTTCGCCACCTCGCAGCGCGAAGACCACCACGGCGGCGGGCTTGCGCGGATCGGCGCCGATCTGGCCGGCGACGGTGGCGGCGTCCATCCGGCCGGTCAGCAGCGCGGCGAGGAGGTTCTCGCGGAACCGTGACGCAGGCTGGTTGCGCTGGTGGATCAGGTGCGGAGCGGTGACGCGGGCGGCGCCGAGCAACGCCCGTTCCGCCTGCTCGGTCAACGGCTGGTCGCCCTCCTGCACCCAGATCGCGCCGAGGGGCTGCCGTCCCGCGTGGATGCCGACGGCGATGCGGCGCCGGATGCCGAGCTCCGGGCGTTCGTCGATCCGGACGACCTCTTCCGACGACCGCAGCAGGTTGTAGACGCCCCACTCGCGCAGCATCTTCAGGTACGGCTCGGGGCCCTGGCGGCCCAGGATGGACAGCCGCCGCAGTTCGTCGACCTCGTCGGAGGACCGCGAGTAGGCCAGCACGCGGCTCGCGGTGTCCTCGATGCTGACGATGCCGCCGGTCAGGGTCGCAATCGTTTGCGCGAGCGCGAACAGGTCACCGAGGACCTCGCCGTCGTCGGTCGTGGTGGTCAGCACGCCCTTGGCCAACGACTCCAGGTGCCCCCAGCGCACCTCGGGCCGGACCTCCAGCAAGGCCACGCCCGCGTCGGTCGCCGCCTGTTCGAGCGCCTGCGACGACTCCTTGACCGCGACGGCCGCTGCTTTCGCTCGTCCGGCGGCCCTGATCAGCGGCAACGCGGCCCGGCCACGTGCCCCGATGAGCAAGGCCAGATCTCCGGCAGCCGCATCCGGCGGGTCGTCCGGATCCATGATCACGACATCGCGCACGTCGACCTCCAGGCCGTTGGGCGCGACCTGCAGTTCGACGAGGGGATCGCCGAGCGCGATCAGGATGTGACGCAGGCTCATCCCCGCCCTGCCTTTCCGGTACGCGGGGACCCCGCGTGTCCTTTTACGACACGAAAGCTCCCCGCGTGCACTTCAATGTTGGCCGATTCTACATCTGGCATGGTGAATCTTGGCCGGTTGCACAAAGAGGAGGAGAGGGTGCGGACTTACGGTTTGGGCACCCCATCTCAAAGAGGAGTTGACGAGTGGACGCTGTCACCCAGGTTCCCGCCCCGGTCAACGAGCCGGTCCTGCAGTACGCCCCCGGCACCCCGGAGCGCGCCGAACTGCAGGCCAAGCTGGCCGAGCTGCAGAAGGAGCCGCTCGAGCTGACGATGACCATCGGTGGCGAGCAGCGCATGGGTGGCGGCGCGCGGTTCGACGTCGTCCAGCCGCACAACCACCGCTCGGTCCTCGGCACGCTGGCCGGCGCGACCCAGCAGGACACCCAGGACGCTCTGCGCACCGCTCGTGAGGCCGCTCCGGCGTGGCGCGCGATGTCGTTCGACGACCGCGCGGCGATCCTGCTGCGTGCCGCCGACCTGCTCGCCGGCCCGTGGCGACAGACGCTGAACGCCGCCACGATGCTCGGCCAGTCGAAGACCGCGATCCAGGCGGAGATCGACTCGGCGTGCGAGCTGATCGACTTCTGGCGCTTCAACGTGCAGTTCGCCCGCAACCTGCTGGCCGAGCAGCCGATCTCGTCCCCCGGCGTGTGGAACCGCACGGACCACCGTCCGCTCGAGGGTTTCGTCTACGCGATCACGCCGTTCAACTTCACCGCCATCGCCGGCAACCTGCCGACCGCGCCCGCGCTGATGGGCAACGTGGTGCTGTGGAAGCCGTCGCCGACCCAGTCGTTCGCCGCGCACCTCACCATGCGGCTGCTGGAAGAGGCGGGCATGCCGCCCGGCGTCATCAACCTGCTGCCCGGCGACGGTCTCGCCGTGTCCGAGGTGGCGCTGAGCTCCCCTGACCTCGCGGGCATCCACTTCACCGGTTCCACCGCGACGTTCCAGAAGCTGTGGGCGCAGGTCGGCGCGAACATCGCCAACTACCGCTCGTACCCGCGGATCGTCGGAGAGACCGGCGGCAAGGACTTCGTCCTGGCGCACCCGTCGGCCGACCCGGACGTGCTGCGCGTCGCCCTGCTCCGCGGTGCCTTCGAGTACCAGGGCCAGAAGTGCTCCGCCGCGTCGCGCGCCTACGTGCCGCGGTCGGTGTGGAACAAGATCTCCGACCAGTTCCTGGCCGAGGTCGAGGCGCTGACCTACGGCGACGTCACCGACTTCTCGAACTTCGGTGGCGCGGTGATCGACCGCCGTTCGTTCGACAAGCTGTCGGGTGTGCTGCAGGCCGCTCGCGCCGACTCGTCGCTGGAGATCGCCGCCGGCGGCACCGCGGACGACTCGGACGGCTTCTTCGTCCGCCCGACCGTGCTCGTCGGTTCCGACCCCACGAACTCCGTGTTCACCACCGAGTTCTTCGGCCCGGTGCTCGCGGTCCACGTCTTCGAGGACGCGGACTACCTGAAGGTCCTGCGGCAGATGGAGAGCGCGGCGCCGTACGGGCTGACCGGTTCGATCATCGCTCGTGACCGGTCCGCCGTCGCGCACGCGCAGGAGGAGCTGCGGTTCGCCGCCGGCAACTTCTACGTCAACGACAAGCCGACCGGTGCCGTCGTGGGTCAGCAGCCGTTCGGCGGCGGCCGCGCGTCCGGCACGAACGACAAGGCGGGGTCGGTCCACAACCTGCTCCGCTGGGTCAGCCCGCGTTCCATCAAGGAGACCTTCGCGGCGCCCACCAACCACCTCCACCCGCACCAGGGGCTCTGATGTTGCGCAACAGCCTTCTTCTGGCGTCCCGCAGCGCGGGCACGCGCAAGCTCGTCGAGTCGACGCCGCTGACCCGGCCGGTCGTCGAGCGGTTCGTCGCCGGTGCGGACGTCTCGTCGGCGATCCGCGCGACGGCCGAGGTGCTCGCCGACGGGCGCCTGGTGACGCTGGACCACCTCGGTGAGGACACCGTCGAGGAATCGCAGGCCAACGACACCGTCGAGGCGTACCTGACGCTGCTCGCGCGGCTGGAGTCGCACGGTCTGACGGACGGCGCCGAGGTGTCGGTGAAGCTGTCCGCCGTCGGCCAGTCGCTGCCGGTCGACGGCGAGAAGATCGCGCTGGAGAACGCGCGGCGGATCTGTGCCGCCGCCGCTGTCGTCGGCACGACCGTGACGCTGGACATGGAGGACCACACCACCACGGACTCCACGCTGGGGATCCTGCGTGAGCTCCGCGTGGACTTCCCCTGGGTCGGCGCGGTGCTGCAGGCGTACTTGCGGCGCACCGAGCAGGACTGCCGGGATCTCGCGTACTCCGGTTCGCGTGTGCGGCTGTGCAAGGGTGCGTACCAGGAGCCTGCTTCCGTTGCGTACCAGGACAAGCACGACGTCGACCTGTCGTACGTGCGGTGCCTCAAGGTGCTGATGGAGGGTCAGGGCTACCCGATGGTGGCCTCGCACGACCCGCGGCTGATCGCGATCGCCGCCGACCTGGCCTCCGCGCGGTCGAAGGACTCCTACGAGTTCCAGATGCTGTACGGCATCCGGCCCGAGGAGCAGCGCCGCATCGCCGCCGAGGGCAACCGCATGCGCGTGTACGTGCCGTACGGCGACGAGTGGTACGGCTACTTCATGCGTCGTCTGGCGGAGCGTCCGGCCAACGTGGCGTTCTTCGTGCGGTCGATGCTCACCAAGAGCTGAGCGCCTCGACCGTTTCGAGGGCAAACTCCAGCTTCACCGGCTCACCCGCCTCGCGGAGGATCTCGACCGCGCGGTGGGTGAGCCGAAGTGCTTTGTCCGTCTCGTAACTCGTCTCCGCGCAGAGCCGTCCGTAGATCGTCAACGCATCGGCGTAGTCGGGTTGCCGGTCGAGGTCCAGCCCGCTCAGGTGCCACATCACGAGGGCCGTGTGCGCGGTGTTGCGCGCCTCGTCCTTGCGTTCCGCGCCACGGAGCCGGCACGCGTGCTGCTGGACAGCGGCGGGGTAGACGGCGGGTGACGTCTTCGGAATGAGCACACAGCAGACCTCGACCGCGAACTCGGACGCCCGCACCGCGCGGACGTGGTGGTCCGAATCGGACAGTGCGCGCGCCGCGGACTGCAGGGCGGGAGCCAGTTTCGCGCCGAAGAAGTCGACGAGCTGCGACGGCAGCCGGTGGCAGATGTCGAGACACTCGTCGGCGGTGCGCAACGCCTCGTCGTCCAGGTCGTGCCGGAGCTGCTGCTCGACGAGGGCCGCCAGGGCGACCACGAGGTCGACCTGGTTCCAGACGAGGTCCTCCGCCACCAGTTCCCGGTACACCTCGACGGCTTCCTCCGCCGCGCCGAGGTCGCGGGCGATCTGGGCGACGTTGAGCAGTGCCGCGCCGAGGCCCTTCCTGTCGCCGGTCTCGCGCCACGCCATCACGGCTTCGCGCGCGGTGAGCTCGGCGTCCAGGCCCTCGCCCAGCGCCTGGCTGTGCCGCACCAGCGCACCGGCGAGCTCGGCGCGGAACGTCTCGGGGTTGACGACAGCGAGCCTGCGGAAGAGGTCGACGGCCTCCTTCACCGCCTCGCGCGCCGCTTCGGCCCTGCTCAGGTCGATGAGCATGGTGGCGGCGACGACGAGGTTGCGGGCGAGCTCCGGTTCGTAGCGCGGATCCTCCTGGGCGAGCACCCGCCAGTTCGCGATGGAGAGCTGCATCGAGTCCGCCGCGTGCTGTTTCTGGCCCTCGACGTGGAAGCGGCGGGCCATGGCGGCCGCGACCCGCGCGAAGTCGGAGCGGAACAGGGCCGGGTGGTTCTTCGACAGTTCCTGGAAGAGCAGGGTGGCGCGGCTGATGGCGGTCATCGCGGCCTCGTCCTGGCCGAGCGCCTGGTAGCGGTAGCTGATCTGTTCGAGGGCGGAGGCGAGCTGCGGGGTGGTTTCCGGGTCGTCGAGCGCGATCTCGTGCCAGAGCGCGATGGCCTCCTCGGAGACCGCCAGCACCTCGTCCCGCCGCCCGGCGTTGATGAGCCTCAGGCCCAGGTCTCCGAGCGCGTCCGCGAGCAACGGCCGGTTCTCGGGGTCCTGCCGCACGAGCTCGCGGTAGCACTCGACCTCGTTCTGGGAGGCCTCGACGGACTCCTGGCGCAGGCCGCAGAGCATCGTGCGGGCGCTGAGCATCCCGTACATCTCGGCGCGTTCGAGGGTGCTGGTGGCGCGCTCGACCAACCTGCGGGTGAGCAACGATCCGATCGCGTCGACGGCGAACCGTTCGGAGCGGAAGACCTGGCGGGCGAGGTGGTCGAGCGTGGCCTGGGAACCGATCTCGGCGGCGATGCGGAGGCTGTCCGGGGCGAGGACGAGCGCGATCGCCGGGTTCGTGGCGACGACCTCGTCGAGCTTCTGGCGCAGCTGGGGCCAGCGCGGGGCCGCGCGGGCGAGCAAGTCGGGGTCCGGGGTGTTCGGCGTGGTGACCGCGAGGAAGTCCTCTGCCAGGCGGCCGGTGGCCGGGCCGTGGTCGAGGAGCTGACGGACGAGCTGGGTGCGGTTCACGTCGCACGGGTCGCCGCGGACCGAGGTCAGCGCGGCGAGGTGCAGGTCGAGGACCGTTTCGTGGGCGATGTTCGGCGGTGGCTCGTCGGGGGCGGTGACGCTGAGCTGCTTGGCGAAGTGCTGGCAGGCCAGGGTGAACGACTCCGCGCGGTCGTCGAGGGTGGGGGCGAGCTCGAGGTCGGTGACCTCGTGGTCGAAGTCCGCGATGCGCTGGCGGGTGGAGGACCACCACCAGCCCGTGGCCCTCGCCGCCAGCAGCACGCGCGTGCGCGCCGGTCCGTGCCGGAGGGTGTCCTGCAGTTTCCGGAAGACGTCCTGCCACGCCAGGCGGTCGGCGTCGTCGATCAGCAGCAGCCTGCCGTGCTCGTCGTCGTCCCAGTGCTCCTGCTGGAAGTGCTGCAGGAGCCTGGTCTTGCCCGCGCCGGCCGGTGCGTGCAGCAGCAGGGACGCCTGTGGCGCGGGGCTGTCGCGCCAGTGCGTGAGGGTCTGCAGCTCGGTTTCTCTGCCGTGAAAGGGGACCACCTGGTGGGTGGGATCCAGCAATGCGGCGACGCTGAGTGCTCGGTCCACGGCTTCATAGTCGGCTGGGGTGTGGGCGAGGGGTAGGAAGACCACACCATCGTGGTCTTTTCCCGTTTTTCCTTCACTCCTTTGCTGACTGGCATGGAGAAGCTCCAACGACTAGCGGCCTGCGTTTCAGCCTGAACTGAAATTGTCAGACCCCCGCTGCACAATCTGAGCTGTGCTGGTCGCCCTCGTCCCGGAAGCGGACGGCGCGGGCCGGTGGCAGAAGCTGCACGACGACGGGACGCCCGCCGGTCCCGTGATGACGGCTTCGTCGCTGGCCTCCGCCGTCACGTCGCTGGAACGCGCCCACAGGCCGAGGTGGGTGTGGGCCGACACCGGCGAGATCTACCCGGCGCTGCTGGCCGAAGGGGTGCGGGTGGACCGGTGCTGGGACCTCCACCTGACCGAGGCGTTGCTGCTCGGCGCCGAGGGCAGGCACCGCGAACCGCGAGAGCTCCCCGCGGCGCTGGCGCGGGAGCTGGGACTGCCCGCACCGGCGGATCTGGGACCGCGCAAGAAGGACGTCGAGCTGACGTTGTTCGAGCCGGAGCCGGTGGTGCTGCCGGGCGGCACGGACGCGGTGGCGGCGTTGTCGCTCGTTTTCCGCGCCCAGCAACGGAATCCGGCCCTGGGGTTGCTCATCGCGGCGGAGTCGGCGTCGGCGCTGGTGGCCGCGGAGATGACGCACCACGGACTGCCGTGGCGGGAGGACGTGCACAACGAGATCCTGGAGGAGATGCTCGGCCCGCGGACCGCGCCGGGCGTGCGGCCGAAGGTGTTGCAGGCGCTCGCGGACCAGATCCGTGAGGCGTTCGGCGGCAAGGAGGTCAACCCGGACGCGCCGGCGAGCATCGTGCGGGCGTTCGCGCGGGAGGGCATCGACGTGCCGTCCGCGCGGCGGTGGGTGCTGAAGAAGATCGACCATCCCGCCGTGGAACCGTTGCTGGAGTACAAGGAGCGTGCACGGCTGTGGGTGGCGCACGGCTGGACGTGGCTCGACGCGTGGGTGCGGGACGGGCGGTTCCGGCCTGATTACGTTGTGGGAGGGGTGGTTTCGGGCCGATGGGCGTCGCGGGGCGGTGCGGCGCTGCAGATTCCACGGCTGATGCGCAAGGCCGTGATCGCGGACGAGGGCTGGTGCCTGGTGGCGGCGGACGCGTCGCAACTCGAACCGCGCATTCTCGCGGCGCTGTCGGGAGATCAGAGGTTGATCGAGGTGTGCGGGGACGACGACCTGTACTCCGCGCTGGCCGCCGACTCGTTCTCCGGCGAGAGACCGCGCGCGAAGATCGCGATGCTGTCGGCGATGTACGGCGGCACGTCCGGTGAGGCGGGGCCGCTGCTCGCCGTGCTGCGCAGGAGGTTTCCCGTCGCAGTCGGCTACGTGGAAGCGGCGGCGCAGGCCGGTGAACAGGGCCGGATGGTGCGCACACGGCTCGGGCGCACCTCCCCCTCCCCCTCGGAGGCGTGGCGCGAGCTGACCGGCGGCGCCGACGACTCGGGCGAGGTGTCGAGCTCGTCGCGGCAGGCGGCCAGGAACTGGGGCCGGTTCACCCGCAACTTCGTCGTGCAGGGCAGCGCGGCGGACTGGACGGCGGCGCTGCTCGGCGTGCTGCGCAACCGGTTGCCCGCGGATGCGCATCTCGTGTTCTTCCAGCACGACGAGGTGCTCGTGCACTGCCCTCGTGAGGACGCGGAGGCGGTGATCGAGGCGATCGCGGACGCCGGGCGCGAGGCGACGCGGTTGCTGTTCGGCGAGACCGCGGTGCGGTTCCCGATGAACGCGGTGCCGGTGACGTGCTACGCGGACGCCAAGTGATCGTTTCAGCTGAAGTCTGGGCTTTGCTTGTGGCGCAGGGCGTTTCAGATCACGGCGGGTTGAGCGAGACGCATGAGGTGGCGTCTGGCAGCAGCTGCACGAACGTCCGCTCTCCGAACCGCGCCGCTGGATCTGCCCGCCACCCTCGACCTGATCTGCCCAGTCCAAACGAGACGCGGCGCAACCTGGCGCATTGACGAGCGTTGGTCCGAACGGGCGCTTGTTCTTACGCCGTGAGAGCGCTCTCATAAATGGACTGCACCCGTGACGAGGAGGTCACTCGCGCATGAAGCAACGCCGCCGCGTCCTCGCGGCCACGACAGCTCTTCTTGCCGCGGTACCCCTGGCGATCGCCGCCATGTCCGCCAACGCTTCGATCCCACCCCCTGCCGCGGGATGGACGCAGGTGTGGGGTGACGACTTCAACGGCCCGAACGGTTCGCTGCCGTCGAGCTCCAACTGGATCTTCGACCTCGGTCACGCCTACCCCGGCGGTCCTGCCAACTGGGGCACGGGCGAGATCCAGAACTACACCAACAGCACGCAGAACATCAAACTCGACGGCGCGGGCAACCTGCGCATCACCGCGCTGAAGGACGGCGCGGGCAACTGGACGTCGTCGCGCATCGAGACCCAGCGCGCGAACTTCAAGCCGGCGGTGGGCGGGAAGCTCGCGATCGAGGGCCGCATCCAGATGCCGAACGTCACCGGCCAGGCCGCACTCGGCTACTGGCCGGCGTTCTGGGCGCTGGGCTCGCCGTTCCGCGGCAACTACTGGAACTGGCCGGGCATCGGCGAGTTCGACATCATGGAGAACGTCAACGGCATCAACTCCGTCTGGGGCGTGCTGCACTGCGACGTCGCGCCCGGCGGTGCCTGCGGCGAGTTCACCGGCATCGGCAACTCGCGAACGTGCCCCGGCCCGTCCTGCCAGTCCGCCTTCCACACCTACCGCTTCGAGTGGGACGACGCCGCGAAGACGTTCACGTGGTTCGTCGACGGCCAGTCGTACCACCAGGTGACGAGGGACCGCGTCGGCGCCGGCGTGTGGGACCAGATGACGTCGCACGCGGGCTACTTCATCCTGCTGAACCTCGCGATGGGCGGCGCGTTCCCGAACGCGCTGAACAACAACCAGCCGACCCCTGTCGCGGCCACTCAGTCCGGGCACTCGCTGGTCGTGGACTACGTGGCCGTCTACACGGCTGGCGGCACTCCCCCGACGACCACCACCACCACGACCACCACTCCCCCTGGTGGCGGCGGAAGCGCGTACTCCGAACTCCAGGCGGAGAACGCGTCCGAGCGTTCCGGCGGCTCGATCGCCCCGGCCGAGGGCGGTTCGGGCGTGCACCAGATCGCGAACGGCGGCTACCTGAAGTTCTCCGGCGTCGACTTCGGCTCCGGTCCGGCCCGACAGTTCTACGCGCGGGTCGCCTCCGGTGCGAGTGGCGGCGTGAGCGGCCTGGTCGAGGTGCGGCTGGGTTCGCGGACGGCGGCTCCCGTCGGCTCGTTCGCGGTGGGCAACACCGGTGGCTGGGACGCGTGGAGAACCATTCCGGCCAACATCTCCGACATCAGCGGGGTGCACGACGTCTACGTGACGTTCACTTCGGGGCAGCCCGCGCCGTACGTGAGCGTGAACTGGGTGAAGTTCGGAACCTGACCCCTGCGTGCGCATGTCCCGGCGGCTCTGGGCTAGAATCTCGTCCTGCACGGACGATTAGCTCAGCGGGAGAGCACTACCTTGACACGGTAGGGGTCACTGGTTCAATCCCAGTATCGTCCACAGGAAACCGGAAGCCCTGCTCCTCAGCGCGAGGAGCAGGGCTTCCGGTCGTTTCACCTGGGCAGCAGGTAGAGCCAGTACTTCTGGCCGGCGGGGCTCGCGGAGTGCGGCCCGGTGCAGTCCCAGCGCACCGTCTTGCCGGTCGCGTAGTACTGGAAGCCCGCCGTCTCGCACGCGGACTTCGTCGGGTACTTCTTGTAGGGCTCCTGCGCGGACGCAGTGCCCGCGCCGGCGAGGATCACGCCCAGAGCGACCGAAACCGCTGCTGCCGTGGACAGGATTCACTTCATCGACATTCCTCCCAGTAGATGTCGTTGATCATCCTGCCACGGGTGGATGATGGACCTGTGTACGCGGAACGTCCCGCCCCCGCGGGCCTCGCCTGCCTGTGGACGCGCACGGTCTCCACGCCGACCGTGCAGCGCGTGGTGCCGGACGGCTGCACCGATCTGATGTGGACACCCGCTTCCGGCGCGTTGTTCGTGGCAGGCCCGGACACGCGGGCGCAGCTCGCTCACGTCGCGCCCGGGACGTTGTACGGCGTGCGGCTGCCACCGGGGGCGTTCCCGTCGGTGTTCGGCGTGCCCGCGCACGCGGTGCGGGATCTGCGGGTTCCGTTGCCGGAACTGGTGCCTTCCGCCCGGCTCGAGTCCTTCTCGGACATGGTGGCGTTCTGCGCCACGCGGGTGGTGGTGGATCCCGTGCTGAGCGGCACGGCCTCGTTGCTGCGAACCGTCGACGTCGCCGCGGCGGCGTGGGAGATCGGCCTGAGCTCGCGGCAGCTGCGGCGCCGGTGCCTGGACGCGTTCGGCTATCCGCCCAAGGTGTTGCAGCGCGTGCTGCGGTTCGACGCGGCGATGCGCCTGGCGTGGAGCGGGCTGCCGTTCGCCTCGGTGGCTGTCGAAGCCGGCTACGCGGACCAGGCGCACCTGGCCCGCGAGGTTCGCGCGTTGGCCGGCGTGCCGCTGGGTCAGCTGATCCGGCCGTAACGGCGCAGCGTCAGCAGGGCGTCGATCGTGGCGATGGAGCGCCATTCGAAGTGGGTGATCGGAGTGAAGGCGGGGAAGCCGAAGTTCCAGCCGCCGTCCTCCTGCTGTCCGTTCTGCAACTCGTCGAGGTCGTTCTCGAGCTCCTCCTCGGAGAACCAGGTCCTGGCGACGCTGGAGGGCTTCCGCGCGTACTCGTGCAGCGGAAGGGATTCGCCCTCCGCGTACCCCTCGGTGCTCGGCTTGAGGTGCTTGATCTTCTCGGCGGCGAGCTCGGCGCGCGCCCGGTCGGGCACCTCGTCCAGGAACATCACCGCCCCGCGCAGCTCATACGGATGGGTGTGGTCGAGCTTCTCGATCTCCTGCCAGCAGTAGTCGGTCGCCCGGTCGAGCCAGGGGTGGTTCAGCTCCAGAGCGTGCAGCGCGGCGGCGATCTGGGAGGTCAGCAGCAGTCCGCCCTGGTCGTCGGCGGTGACCCACGGCGCCATCGGGTGACCCTTCGACGTCGACATGCCGAACGGGACACTCCCGTCGGGACAGGTCGCCTCGAGCCAGGCCAACACCGGTTCGGCGTGCTCGGGAGCGTTGACCTCGCCGAACATCTGGAGGGCGCGCAGGACGTGCAGCGGCTGGCTGGTGGGCCCGCGGTGGTCGGGTTCGAGGGCGTGACCATAACCACCGTCGTCGTTGCGGAAGGCCAGCACGGCCTGGACGACGGCGTGCGCCGCGCCACCGTCGAAGGCGTGCTCGAACCAGCGTTGTTCCAGCGTGCGGGCGTTCAGCCAGATGAAGTTCCTCGCTCGTTCGATCATGTCCTCGACCGTAGGCCGGTTGCTCCGCGTGGTCTTGAACGAATCGGCCATGTGACCTGATCAGCTGATTCGATCGCCTCCAAGGGGAACCTCGCCTGTGTAAAAATCCTCTAACCGGGGTGTTGAGTTCTGAGGGGAGCTGGCTGAGATGCTGATGTTCGATGCACTCGTGCCCGTGAGAGCCGGTGCGGCCGCTGGAGCGGCGGCAGGCGCGGCCGCAGGTGGCGGAGTCACGAAGTTCAGTGTCGATCCTGACCAGGCGCAGAAGATGATCGACGGCTTGAGGCTTGCGATCGAAAAGTTGATGGACCTGCAGCGCAAGGGCAACGACCTCGAGCGATTGGGCGCTCCCGGCCCCGACCCGGTCAGCGAGGCTGCGAAGAACTCCGTGGTCAGGGCTGCCAGCGGTGCTGAAGGTGGCTACGTGTGGGCGAACATCGAAGCGCAGAAGGCGCTCGAGCAGACCATCAAGAACATCGAAAAGGCTCTGGCCGAGTACCGGGGCACCGACGAGGCGGCAGAGGCCGCGGTGAAGGGCTGACACGATCTTGAAGCGCATGACCGCTCTGCTGGCCACGGTGTTCGCCTTCGGTGCGCTCGCAGGATGTACGAGCAGCCAGACCGGCGGAAACCCCACGACTCCGCCTGCGACCGGCGGCCAGACGACGACCAGTGAGCCCACGAGTGGCGGACCGGGCCTGAGCATCGCCAAGTACGTGTCCGCCCCGTGCAGCGTCCTCAAGCCGGACCAGGTGGCCACACTCGGCACGCTGCGCGCCACCACGCCCGGCACGGGCGTGCTCGGCCCGAACTGCACCTATCAAGGCAAGGACGTCATCAAGAACTCGACCTACGTGGTCACGGTGACCGAGGGCCAGGACTTCGAAGACGCGGTAAACAACGTCAAGGACACTCCCAACTTCACCGACAAGAAGATCGACGGTGTACGGGTGGTCTCCTATGACCGGGGTGGTGGCGAGCTGGCGTGCGCGACCGTCGTCCAGGCCTCCAAGACCGACTCGGTCATGGTTCAGGTCTCCACCGCCGCGGACGAGCGAACCGCCAAGAAGCCGTGCCCTGAGAGCGAGCGAGTCGCGCAGTTGATCATCACGAACCTGAAGGGGTAGGGAGATGGCTGGGGACGCGTCGAGTACTGCCGGCTTCGCGCTGATTCCCTGCGCGGACGGCGAAACTGTCTACAAGTGGTTCGACAAGGGCAAGGGGCCGAACCAGAGCACCACACCGGCCGCGCAGGCCTGGACGGACCTCGCCAACGGCCACGTCGACGTGTCGGCTCTCATCAACAAGGCGGTGAGCGACTCCGGCGCCAGCTGGGAGGGCTCGGCAGGTGACGCGGCCCGTGGCGCGACGTCGCCGCTCGCGACCTGGGCCGACGTCACCGGCGAGTCCGCGGGCACCGCGGGAAAGAACACCGAAGCCCTCGGTGAGGCGTACGTCAACGCCAAGAACTCGATGTCGGAACCTCCGAAGGTGCCGGACAAGCCGTACTTCAACGACCTGGCGTGGTGGGAGACCGACTACGACGAGGCGGTCAAGAAGAACCAGCAGTCCAACGAGCAGAACATCCGGGCGTACAACCAGTACCGGGACGCCGCCGCGGCGACCGTCAGCACCATGCCGACCTTCATCTCGCCGACCGCCGGCGATGCGGGCATGGAGCAGCAGGGCGGCGGCGACAAGAACATCAACCAGGTCGACCGCAACGGCTCGGGAGATCCGTACACGCCTCCCGGCACGGGCCAGCCTCCCGGTACCGGCCAGCCGCCCGGCACGGGCGGTCCCGGTGACGACACCAACAAGTCCGGCTGGAAGCCGCCGGGTGACACCACCAACCCGTCGTGGCTCGAACCGGGTCCCCCGCAGACCCAGTTCCCGCCCGGCACCGACCCCAACGACCCGCGCAACCGGCCTCCCGGCTCCGACCAGGGCATTCCGCCCGGTGGCCGGTGGGATCCGAACAACCCGAACGACCCGCGCAACCGCGGCCGGTTCGACCCCAACGACCCGCGCAACCGTCAGGGTGGCGGCCCCGGTGGTCGTGGGCTCGGCGGGCCCGGTGGTGGCACGGGCGGTGGTCGTGGTGGCGGCGGCGGTGGCCTCGGTGGTGCCGCGGCGGCCCGTGGCCTCGGCGGTCCCGGTGGCATGGGCAGCGGGTTCGGTGGCGCGGCCGGTGTCGCCGGTGAGCAGGGGCGTGGCGCCGGCGGCTTCGGGCCTGCCGGGTCCGGCGCTGCTGGTGCGGCCGGGCGCGGTGGCGCCGCGGGCATGGGTGGCGGCATGGGCGGCCACGGTGGCAAAGGTGAGGGAGACGAGGACAAGGAACACAAGTCCGCGTCCTACCTGCAGGAGACCGAGGACATCTTCGGTGACGGAACGATGGTGGCTCCGCCCGTCATCGGCGGATGAGGAGAAAGTCGTGCTGAGAAGCAGGGTCGCCATTCCAGTCACCGCGCTCTACCAGGCGTGGCAGGCGGCGGGCCTGCCGTCGTTGCACCGTGCGCTGCTCGCCCAGGTCGACTACGACGAGGAACGCCTCGAGTCGGGCGACCTGAGCGAGCTCGACCAGTTGCAGCGCACGGCGTGGGCGCAACTCGAACAGACCGGGCTCGCGCGCGGCAGCCAGGTCCACCCGGACCTGGCCGGCGCGCTGCGGCTCGTGGTGGAGGCGGGCGTCGAGTACTGGGCGTACTTCAGCGTGAAGGACGGCCCGCAGCAGAGCGCGCTGGTCGTGTCGAACGGCCAGGACGCGCTGCGCATCGTGCTGACGCCGGACCAGCAGTTCGTGCTGGAGCCCGTCCGCCCGGAGGAGGCACCGCAGGCGCTCGTCGGCGCGCTGCCGCCCACGCCGGCCGGCAAGGGCAACCCGATCACGGTGCCGGAGGACGCGCTGAAGCAGAAGCGTCAGCCGTCCTATGAGGACACGGGCTCGTTCATGCAGCAGAGCCGTCCGACGAGCACGCCGAACGACCAGCTGGTGGCGCAGCTCAAGGAGATCATGGGCCAGCCGCGCACCGGTGCCGGTCAGGTCTACTCGGCCAAGCGCGACCACCGGGGCCGCAAGCAGCGTTGCCTCGCTCCGCTCTCGTACATCGACACGCCGAGCGGGCGGTACCTCGCGGCGAAGAGCGAGGGCTGGCTGCGGGTGCAGCCAGCCGACTTCGCCACGCTCGCCCGGATGACCGCGACGATGCCGTAGTACTCGTTCGTCAGGTGAACCGCAGCGCGTCCGGGCCCAGCTCGGCCGGGCTGCGGTGACCCGACAGTCCCAGCGTCAGGTCGAAGTCGGCGAGCAGGCTCCTCAGCACGTGCTTCACACCGACCTGCCCGCCGTGCGCCAGTCCGTAGGCGAACGGCCGCCCGACCATCACGGCCTTGGCGCCCAGCGCCAGCGCCTTCACGATGTCGGCACCGGAGCGGATCCCGGAGTCGAACAGCACGTCGACCTGCTCCCCCACCGCCTCGACGATCGACGGCAGCACGTCCAGCGACCCGACCGCGCCGTCGACCTGCCGCCCGCCGTGGTTCGACACGACGACACCGTCCATTCCGGACTCGACGGCCTTGCGCGCGTCGTCCGGGTGCTGGATTCCTTTGAGGACGATCGGCCCGTCCCAGTGCTCGCGCAGGAACGCGAGCTGGTCCCACGACTTGTCGGTGCCGGTGAAGAGCTGCACCCACCGCAGGATCGCCATCGGCAGATCCTCCTCGGGCGACTTCTGCAGCCCGGCGCGGAAAACCGGGTCGCTGAACGGGATCGCCGTGCCCACCCCGCGCAGGAACGGCAGGTACGCCTGGTCGAGGTCGTGCGGCCGCCACGCCAGCGTCCACGTGTCGAGCGTGACGACCAACGCCGTGTACCCGGCCTTCTTCGCCCGCTCCAGCAGCGATGCGCACACGTCCGGGTCGTTCGGCCAGTACAGCTGGTACCAGCGCGGCCCGTCGCCGGACGCCTCGGCGACCTCCTCGATGGTGTGCGAGGACGCCGTCGACAGCACCATCGGCACCCCGAGCTCGGCCGCGGCACGGGCGGTGGCCAGCTCGCCGTCCGGGTGCAGGATCGACTGCACGCCAACGGGTGCGAGCATCACCGGCGCGGGCAGCTCCGTGCCCAGCACCGAGACACCGAGGTGGCGTTCGGTCGCGTTGGTGAGCATCCGCGGCACGATCCGCACCCGCTCGAACGCGTCCCGGTTCGCCCGCACGGTGGCGCCGGAGCCCGCGCCTCCCGCCACGTACCAGAACGGACCCGGCCCCAGCCGCTCGCGCGCCGACTGCTCCAGCGCGTCCGGGTCGGTGGTGAACGGCGGCACCGCGCCGCCGAGCCCCTGCAGGTAGATCTCGTTCTGGTACGCGGCGAAAGAGGTCATGCCGCCCACTCTGCTACGAAGCGGGCTGAACGAGGAAGAACTCGTTGCCGAACGGGTCGCTGAACCAGGTCGCCCGATCACCCCACGGCATGGTCTCCGGCGCCGCCTTCACCCGCACCCCCTCCCGCTCGAACGCCGCGACGTCGGCGTCGATGTCGTCGGTGATCAGCGAGACCCCACAGCCCGTCGAGAACGACACGTTGGGCGTGTCGGAAACCGTCAGCGCGAACGCCGTCTGGGCGCCGGGAGGAGCGACGGTCAGCCAGCGCAGGCCGGCCTCGTTGTTGTCCTGCCGCTTCTCCCAACCCAGCACGTCCACGTAGAACCGCAGGCCCTCGTCCAGGTCCCCGACGTTGATGGTCATCGAGTGCGCGTGAGTAATCATGCGCAAACGCTAGGCCCGCACCTCCGAGACGCGCTTCTTCGAAACTGCTCGACGCGGCCAGCGCGACTCCAGCCAGAGGGCGACCGGGGCTGCGGTGACCACTGTGGACGCGGTGCCGGCGATCAGTCCGATGAGCAGCGCCGTCGCGAAGTTGGCCAACGAGCCGTCGCCGAGCACCAGCAACGCCGACAGCACGAAGAGCACGCCGATGCCCGTGTTCACGGTGCGGGGCACGGTCTGCACGACCGCGTCCGAGACCACGTCCGGGTAAGGCGCCTTCAACCGGGAGCCGCGCAACGAGCGCAGGCGGTCGAAGACCACCACCGAGTCGTTCACCGAGTAGCCGATCACGGTCAGCAGGGCCGCGAGGAACACGCCGTCGGCCGTCTTGCCCAGCCACGCGAACACGCCGATCAGGACCAGCACGTCGCTGAGCAGGGCGGCGACCGTGGCGAGGCCCAGGCGCCAGTCGAAGCGGACGGCCAGGTAGCCGAGCTGGGCGAGCACGGCGATGGCCAGGCCGATGACGGCGTTGCGGCGCAGTTCGGACGACAGCGACGGGCCGATCAGCTCGTTGCTCGACTGGCGGGCGCCGCCGTCCACCGCCGAGGAGACGACCTGGCCGATGCGGGACGACTGCGCGTCGTCGATCGGGCCGGTGCGCAGGGAGACCTCGGAGCCAGAGGACGAGACGACCACGTCCGGGAAACCCGCGTCGGACAACGCGGTGCGCACCCTGCCGGCGTCGATCGGGCCGCCCGCGGTGAAGTCGAGCATGCGGCCGCCGGTGAACTCGACGCCCAGGTTCAGGCCGCGCACGAACAGGCCCGCGACCGCCACCAGCACCACGGCACCGGCGCTGATCAGCCACAACGACGGACGGCGGTACAGCACGACGGACAGCCGCCGGCGCACCCAGCCCAACGTGTGCAGGCCGCTCAACCGCGGGCGCTTCGCCACGAACCGGGTGCCGAACAGCCACAGCACCAGCACGCGCGACAGCACGAGGGCGCTGAACATCGACGCCAGCACACCGATGGTCAACGTGACGCCGAAGCCGCGCACCGGGCCCGTGGCCAGCCAGAACAGCAGACCGGCCGCCAGCAGGGTCGTCACGTTCGAGTCGGCGATCGCGCTCAGCGCACCGCGGAAACCTCCCTCCGCGGCGCGCCGCAGGTTCGGTTTGCGGGCGTACTCCTCCCGCGCCCGTTCGAAGATCAGGACGTTCGCGTCGACCGCCATGCCGATCGCGAGCACGAAACCGGCCAGGCCTGGCAACGTCAACGTCGCGCCCACGGCCAGCAGCCCCGCGTAGGCGACGGCCGCGTAACCGGCCAGAGCCACCACGGCGAGGAACCCCGCCAACCGGTAGGCGAAGATCAGGAACACCGAGGTGAGCGCGATGCCGATGATCGCGGCCTGAGCGCTGGCCTCGATCGCCTCGGCACCGAGCGTCGCCCCGACGGTGCGCTGTTCGATCACCTCGACCGGCACGGGCAGCGCGCCGGAACGGATGACCAGGGCCAGTTCCTTGGCCTCCTCCTGGGAGAACCGGCCGGTGATCGACGTGGCACCACCCGCCTGGCCGGCGCCGCACGGCGTGTCGAGGCTGACCTCCGGCGACGAGATCGGCTTGCCGTCCAGCACGAACGCGATCTGGCGGCCGGGCGTGCCGGACGGTTCGCAGGCCGCCTCACCGGTGACCTTCTGCCACTTCGACGGCGCGTCGCCGCGGAACTGGATGTTGACCAGGAAACCCGCGCCCTGCGGGTTGCGCACGGACGTGGCGTCCGAGATGCCCTCGCCGGTCATGACGGTCTGGCCGTTGCGCTGCACCAGGAGCTGCGCGGTGCGGCCGAGGACCTTCACGGCCTCCTCGGGGTCCTGGACGCCGGGCAGTTCGACGACGATGCGGTTCTCGCCGGAGCGGGCGATCACCGGTTCGGCGACGCCCAAAGCGTCGACCCGGCGCCTCAACACCTCCAGTGAGCGGTCGGCGGCGTCGGCGTCGCCCTTGGCCTCGAGGACGATCTGGGTTCCGCCGCGCAGGTCGAGGCCGAGGCGGGGATCGGTGGTGAGCAGCAGGAAAGTGGACGCGACGAGGACCCCGAGCGCTGCCAGTGCGCGCACGAGGAGACCCCGTCGCGCGTTGTCACGCGACATGGTTGGGAAAGCCTTCCGGAATTGGTTGCTGGAAACGGGTTTCAGCGACCGGAAGGCGGAGAGCGGTCCCGCTGCGGGGTCCAGCGGATGCCGTCGGGCGTGCGGTGCACGCGCCGGGCGAAGGAGACGATGAAGCGGACGGGCAGCGAGGGCTTCGCGACCGGCGGGGAGTCCATCGGCAGCTGGGACTGCGGGACCTGCGCCGCGTTGCGGTTGTGCGGTTTGGGCGCGGCGCCGGGCAGGTTCGCGAAGTCGTGGCCGTGGCGGACGACGGAACCGGAGGCGGGCGCGGGCTCCGCGGGCGCGGCGACGATGAACAGCTGTCCGAGGAACAGCAGGAACGCGAGCGCGACCGCGTTGCGACGCATCACCGCTTCCTGCCTCCTCCGACGTAGACGAGCGCTCCCCCCACGACAGCGCACAACCAGGAAAGCACAAGCGGCTGCATCGTGGTTGCGCCGAACAGCAACGCGACCGTCCACGCCGTCAGGATGAGAGCCGACGCGGCGAGCAGCGACACCGTCACGGCAAGCTTGCGCAGGCCGAACAGCATCCTGAACGGCCGCAGGCGCAACGCCACGACCAGGCAGCACAGCACCAGGGCGGCGGTGAAGAACCCGAGGTAGGGCGTGGGCCGCGGCATGCCCGCGATCAACGCGAGTAAACCGCCGCCGACGAGCAGCAACGACAGCATGCGCAGCGCGCGCCACACCTGGAGCTTGTTCAACTGCACCGGCGCGGGCTTGGCCGAACGCCGCCGTTGCACGGTCGCGAGGTTCGCCTTGGAGTCGGCGTCGGACGGGTCGAGCTTGATCGCCGTGCGGTACGCGTGCTCCGCGGTGCCCCAGTCGCGCAGACGCAGGGCCGCGTCGCCGAGCACCTGGAACGCCCGCGCCTCGCTCGGCGCGAGCTGGGAAGCGTGCAGGGCCGAGTCGAACGCCTCCACGGCACCGTCCGGAGCGTCGGCGAGCACCTCGGCCAGCACGACGTAGCACCGCCAGTCGCCGGGCTTGCGGCGCACGGACTCGCGTGCCGCGACCGCCGCCTCCTGGTGCCGGCCGAGGTCGCTCAACGCGAGCGCCGCCAGCCGCTGCGGCCAGGCGGGCTCGCCGTCGAGGGTCATCGCCCGCTTGGCCGAGTCGAGTGCCCGGTCCGCCTCACCGAGGTCGAGGTGGGCGGCCGCGAGCCGGCACCACGCCTCGGCGTGCCGAGGGTTCGCCGCCACGAGGGGCCGCAGCAGGTCGATGGCCTGCCGAGGCTTCCCCGAGGCGGTGAGCTCGGCTGCGCGGAGCAGCACGGCGTTCGTCGGCTCGGACACGCCGCACAGTGTGACAGCGCGCCCCCGGCCCCCGAACGGGTGACCTCGGCCTGGCGATTGGAGCGGCTACAAGGCGGCACCGAACCAGCGCGCGAGCTCCGCCTCCAGCTCCTGCTGGTCGGAGCCGGCCCACGCCACGTGCCCGTCCGGCCGCAGCAGCACGGCGGGCGCGTCCAGCTCCTCGCTGACGTCGACGAGGTGGTCGACCCGGTCCGCCCAGCCCCCGGCCGAGAGCGTTCCGGTCTGGTCGAGCAGGATCGCGCGACCGGCGTGCATCTGGTCGTAGAGCCCGCCCCGCTTCAGCGCGAGGTCCCCGATCCGCCTGCCGACCAGGTCGTTCTCGGAACCGAGGTCGTACCGCACCGACACCGCGATGATCTTCTCGACCAGGTACCTGTTGACCTGCTCGAACCCGACGAGCTCCGTCAGCAGCCGCCGCACCGACTGCGGCCCCGGCTCGACCTTCATCAGCTCGATCTGGGCGCGGGTGTTGTTCAGCACCTCCTCGGCCACCGGGTGCCGTTCGGCCTCGTAGGTGTCGAGCAGCCCGGCGGGTGCCCGGCCGTGCACGGCCGCGGCGAGCTTCCAGCCCAGGTTGAACGCGTCCTGCACACCGAGGTTGAGCCCCTGGCCACCGGTCGGCGGGTGGATGTGCGCCGCGTCGCCCGCGAGGAACACCCGCCCCGCCCGGTAGCGCTCGGCCTGCCGCGTGGCGTCGCCGAAGCGGGACATCCACCGCGGCGAGTGCACGCCGAAGTCGGTACCCGCGACCCGCCGCAGCTGCTCCTTGAAGTCGTCGAGCGTCGGCATGACCGCACGGTCCTCCGACACCCCCTCGGCGGGCACGACGACCCGGTACACCCCGTCGCCGAACGGGCCGATGCCGAACCGCTTCTGCGTCTTGCGGACCTCCAGCATCAACGGCATCGCCTCCTCCCACGGGACGCCGATCTCCATCTCGCCGAGCAGCGTCTCCACCCGCGTGGGCTCGCCGGGGAAGTCGATGCCGGCCAGCTTCCGCACGGTGCTGCGCCCGCCGTCGCACCCGACCAGGTAGCGCGCCCGCGACGACGTGCCGTCCGCCAGCTCGACGGTCACCCCTTCGTCGTCCTGCGAGAGCCCCGTGACCGTGCATCCGCGCCGGATCTCGGCGCCCATCTCGACGGCGTGCTCGGTGAGCAGGCGCTCGGTGACCGGCTGCGGCAGCCCGAGCGTGTGCGGGTACTTGGTGTCGAGCCGCTCCGGCGCGGGCTTGTCGATGCCCGCGAAGAAGCCGGCGAGCGGGTGCTTCGTGCCCAGCGGCAGGAACCGGTCGACCAGGCCGCGTTGGTCCAGGATCTCGATGCTGCGCGCGTGCAGGCCGAGCGCCCGGACGACCTCGGTCGGCTCCAGGTCCCTCTCCAGCAGCACCACCCGCACCCCGTGCAGCCGCAGCTCGCCGGCCAGCATCATGCCGGTCGGCCCGCCGCCGGCGATGATGACGTCGATCATGGAATCCCCATTTCCCCAGGTAAAACGCGTTGGCCGGGAAATGATGAAGCACACCGGGGGTCTTGCCGCAAGAGCGGGGGTGCGCTATATGTTGAAGTGGGAGGAGAGCGCTGCTCGCCTCCTTCCGTCGTATCTGGGGGGGTTGCGACGTGGTGCGGTGGTACTTCGCGGGTCTTGCGCTGTCCTTCTTCGGAACGAGCGCGATGTACCTGGTCGCCGGAGTCTGGGTGAAGACGCTGACGGGCAGCGACGCCCTCGCGACTCTCGCGCTGCTGTGCGTGTACGCGCCGGGTGTGCTCTCGCCGTGGCTCGGCAGGTTCGTGGACGCGCGCCGCAAGAAGCCCCTGCTCGTCTGGACCGACCTGGCGATCGTCCCGGTGCTCGCCGTGCTGTTCTTCACCGACGAGATCTGGGTGGTCTTCGCGGTGCTGCTGGTCTACGGCACGAAAGCAGTGCTGGTGAGCGCCGCCGAACCGGCGTTGCTCGTGGCGTTGCTGCCACCGGACCGGCTCGCGAGGATCAACGGACTGCGGATGTCGTTGCAGGAAGGCATGAAGCTCGTCGCACCGCTGGCGGGCGCGGCCCTGTTCGCCGCGTACGGCGCGTGGCCGGTGGTGGCGATCGACGCCCTGTCGTTCCTGTTCGCCGCGGCGGCCACCAGCATGATCCGCGTCGCCGAACCACCGCCCGCACCGCACGAGTCACCCAGCTGGCCGCACCTGAAGGCCCTGATCTGGCCGATCGCTGGTGCGGCAACGGCGTTGTTCGCGGGCTCACTGCACACCGCGGCGGCGTTCTCACTGGTGGAGAAGGGCCTGCACCACGGACCGGAGTTCCTCGGCGTGCTGACCGCCGCCCAGGGCGCCGGATCGGTCGTCGCGGGCCTGCTGGGACGACGCGCGAACGTCGCGGTGGGACTCGCCCTGATCGCGGTCGCGGCGCTGGCCCGCACGACGGCCTGGCTGCCCGCGGTCCTCGCGGCCGGGTTCGTGCACGGTGCAGGTCTCGCCTGGGCCGTGATCGCGGTCGCCACCCTCGTCCAGCAGCGCACGCCGCCCGCGGTGATCGGCCGGGTCAGCGCCACCGCGATCAGCATCGTGTTCACCGCGGGGCCGCTCGGCCTCGCGGTGGGCGCGGTGCTCGTCGCGCACCTCGGCTTCACGGCGATCTACGTGATCATCGCCGTGCTCAGCACGGCCGCCGCCTTCTGGGCGCACGGGAGCCGGACGCGCCGCTTCACAGCGCGTCGAGCCCCCGCGCGAAGCGGCTGACCAGATGGAGTGGCCACCCGCTGCCCGGAAAGCGCTTACCAGACTAGGCCAGCAGTCCGGCCTCGTGCAGATGGGTGAAGATGATCCGCGTGACCGGTGAGACCCGGTCCGCGTCGGCGGCGGTGAACCACGCCAGCTCGGCGATCTCGCTCGCCGGCTTCAGCTCTCCCGCGAAAGACGCCGTGTAGCAGGTCATCCGCACGGTCTCCCCCTCGGCGCGACCGTGCGCCTGAGCCTCGAACACACCGAGCAGCTCGGCGGCGGAGACGTCGACGGACAGCTCCTCGCGGATCTCGCGCACGAGCGTCTCGACGTCGGACTCACCCGGCTCGCGCTTGCCGCCGGGCACGTAGAACGTGTCCTTGCCGTGCGAACGGGCGACGAGCACCCGTCCGTCGAGGACGTGAACCCAAGCAACCTTGTCGATCACCCGACCGACATTAGGCGGACGCGAGTTCCTTCACCACGCGGTGCGCGTCGGCCAGCGACTCGACCGCCAGCTCGCGGAACTCGTGCAGCTGCGGGTTCACCTCGGCCATGGTCAGCTCTGCGTGGACGAACTCCAGGTGCTGGTCCAGCCCGATCATCGACAGCACGGCCCGCAGGTACGGCTCCTGGAAGTCGAAACCCTCGCGCGGCGTGCCCGGCTTGTACGAGCCACCGCGAGCCGTCACGACGACCACCCGCTTGCCGCCGAGCTCGAAGGTGCCGTCCTCGCGCGGGAAGAACTCCGGGCTCGCGATCTGGTCGATCCACGCCTTGAGCGTCGACGGGATCGAGAAGTTGTACATCGGTGCGCCGATGAGGATCACGTCCGCGGCCCTGACCTCGGCGACCAGGTCGGTCTTGATGTCCTGCGCCGTGCCGTCCACGTGCGGGATCGGCGCCGCGGCCAGGTCGCGGTGGGTGTAGCCGCCCTGGGGGTTGACGGACCTCCAGACGTCGGCGAACGCACCGGTGATCTCGCGGGTCACGGAGCCCTCGTGGCGGATGCTCGAGTCGATGTGCAGCAGATTGGTCATACCCAGAACATACGAGTGGAGAAGTTCCGAGTCAAGATGTTCTCAACCAAGAACATCTTCGCCGGGATGTAGGATGGACCACATGGAGGTGCAGCAACCGATCGCCGCGTGCGTCGAGAAGTGGGACTTCAACTGGCTGCTGCACCGCGCCGCCCAGCGGGTCGGGTCCGCGTTCGCCGACGAGATCGCGAAGTTCGGCATCTCCCTGCGCGGGCAGCTGGTGCTCCAGGCGCTCGCGAGCGACGAGGAGGCCGCGCGCACCCAGCTCAAGCTCGGGGCGATGCTCGGCCTGGACAAGACCACGCTGATGAGCGAGCTCGACAAGCTCGAACGGGCCGGCCTGATCATGCGGGTGCCCGACCCCAAGGACCGCCGGGTGCGCACGCCGGTGATCACCGACAAGGGTCGCGAGCTGCAGAAGGAGGCGGGCGACGCGCTGGCCGACGTCGAGCGCTCCTTCCGCACCCGCTTCTCCCATCAGGAGATGGTGGTCCTCCGCAAGGCCCTCAGCGAACTGGCCGAGGGCGAGAGCCCCGTGCACGGGTCCTGCATCTAGACCAGCGAACTCAGCTCCGCCTCGCGCAGCTGATCCGGCGTCGTGGTCGCCTGCGCGTCCACCAACGCCTTCAACGCCGCGCCGTCGTCCCAGACGTTGACGTTCATGGCGGCCCGCACCCGCCCGTCCCGCAGCCAGAACGCGATGAACTGCCGCGCGGCCAGGTCGCCGCGCACCACCACCTCGTCGTCGGGACCGGCGAGACCGCGGTACTCCATGCCGAGGTCGTACTGGTCGGTGAAGAAGTACGGCGACTTCTCGTACGGCTCGTCCTCCCCGAGCAGCGGACCGGCGACGTAGGTGCCCTGGTCCTTCGCGTTGGCCCAGTGCTCGACCCGGACCCGGCCGTCGTAGCGGGGGTGGTCGTGCGCCGCGATGTCGCCGGCCGCGAACACGTCCGGCGCGGAGGTGCGCAACGTGGCGTCGACGGCCACGCCCCCGTCGGCCAGGTCCAGTCCGGCGGCCTCGGCCAGTTCGAGTCGTGGTGTCGCGCCCACCGCCAGCACCGTCACGTCCGGGATCAGTTCGGTGCCGTCGTCGAGGCGCGGGCCGGACGGGGTGAAGCCCTGCACTCCGGTGCCGAGCTTGAACTCGACGCCGTGTTCGGTGTGCAGGCCGCGGAACATCGCGCCCATCTCGGTGCCGAGCACGCGCACCAGCGGTTCGGACAGCGGATCGACCACCGTGACGCGGCAGCCGTGCGTGCGGGCCGCGGACGCCACCTCGCAGCCGATCCAGCCCGCGCCGATGATCACGACGTGCCTGCCCTCGCGCAACGCCGACTTCAACGCGAGCGAGTCGTCCAGCGTGCGCAGCACATGTCCTTGCGCGCCAGGCAGAACGCGGGGGCGCGATCCGGTCGCGAGCAAGAGCCGATCGTAGGAACGCACTGCTCCATCGGAGTCAACGATCGCGTGATCGCCGGGCCGCACCTCCAGCACCGAGACGCCGAGCTGGAGGTCGATCTCGTTGTCGGCGTAGAAACTCGGCTCGTGCACCCACGTGGGTTCGGAGGCCTTTCCCAGCAGCAGGTCTTTGGACAGCGCGGGCAGTTCGTAGGGCCGGTGGTGCTCGGTGCCGAACATGGTGATCTTGCCGCCGTAGCCGCGCTCCCGGAGCGCGCCCGCCGCGGAGGCACCGGCGAGGCCCGTCCCTGCGATCACGATGCGTTGCGGTTCCGCCATTTTCACCCCTCCTGGTGACCAGAACTCGTCCCACGTGCGACGCTATCCGCAGCTCGGCACGGTCGCTCGGCGAAGACGGTTCCCCCGAACGGGAAACCTTCGTCATGACCACCGGTGGCGCGCGTCTCACCGACGCGAGCGCCGGGACGACCGGGCCCGGCGCGCCGAGTGAGCTGGAGGAAGAAACCCGTGGGAGCCAAAGAGGAGTGGCAGGTGAGCTGCCGCGACATCGCTTCGCGCCGACGGGACTTGACGGTGTTCGTCAGCCAGGGGCACATCGTGATCAACGTGCCGCCGGGAGAGGCCGCCGTGCTGACACCGCTGGAAGTCGGCCGTTTGCGGGCAGCGCTGAGGGAAGCCGTCGTCGCCGCGTCCGACACCGAGATGTGACCGCAGTCACAGCGTTACCTACTCGCAAGTAGGTTAGTGGCAGAGTGTGGTTCATGCTGACCCGCGTGCTGCTGACCCTGGTCAAAGCCGGAGTGATCCGGCCGTTGGGCCCGCGAGGGCTCTCCGGCACCGTGCGCGGCTACGTGCAGTGGGACATCACGCTCGCCTGGGGTTACCAGACGGGCGCGGGACGACACCCCGACCGCGCGGCGATCGTCGACGACGACGGCACTCTCACCTACGCCGAGGTCCACGAGCGCACCAGCCGGCTCGCGCACGCCTTCCGCGCCAGGGAACGCGTCGGCCTGCTGTGCCGCAACCACCGCGGGTTCATCGAGACGATGACCGCCTGCACCAAGATCGGCGCTGACGCCGTCCTGCTCAACACCGGCCTGAGCAAAGGACAACTGGCCCAGGTCGCGCAGGACCAGAAGATCGACAGGATCGTCGCCGACCGCGAGTTCGCCGACCTGCTGCCCGACGTCCCCACGTACTTCAGCGACGAGCTCGAGTCGCTCATCCTCAACGGGCCCACGACGCCACTGCCCCGCAGGCCTCCGCGCGGCCGGCTGATCATCCTCACCTCCGGCACAACCGGTGCGCCCAAGGGCGCCAAACGCCCGGAACCCGCGAGCCTCGCCCCCGCCGCCGCACTGCTGTCGCGGATCCCGCTCAGGCACGGCGACGTCATCTCGATCACCTCCCCGCTCTTCCACGCCTGGGGCCTCGCCGCGTTCCAGCTCGGGCTCGTACTCGGGGCGACGCTGGTGCTGCGCCGGAAGTTCGATCCCGCACAGGCGCTGAAGGACGCGGAGCAGTGCACCGCGATGTTCGTCGTTCCCGTGATGCTGCAACGCATGCTGGAGACCCCGCACCGGCCCAAGCTGCGGATCATCGCCTCCAGCGGGTCCGCCCTGCCCCCGCGCGTGGCCACCCGCACGCTGGAGGAGTTCGGGCCGGTGCTCTACAACCTCTACGGCTCAACGGAAGTGAGCTGGGCGAGCATCGCGACACCAGAGGAGATGCTCCGCGAGCCCGGCACGGCGGGACAACCACCGCTCGGCACCCGTCTGGCCATTGTGGACGACAGGGGCAACCCAGTCGCGCCCGGCGAGACCGGGCGGATCTTCGTCGGCAACGAGATGCTCTTCGACGGCTACACCAACGGCACCAGCAAGGAGTCGTTGAACGGCCTGATGTCGACCGGTGATCTCGGCTACGTCCGCGACGGCCTGCTGTTCGTGGCGGGCCGCGACGACGAGATGATCATCTCCGGCGGCGAGAACGTCTACCCGCGCGAGGTCGAGGACCTCCTCTCGAACCTCGACGGCGTCACGGAGGTCGCGGTGCTCGGCGTGCCGGACGACGAGTGGGGGCAGCGCCTCGCCGCGTTCGTCGTCGGCGCGAAAACCCTGACCGCGGAACAGGTGCGGGACCACGTGAGGGCGAACCTCGCGCGGTTCTCCGTTCCGCGTGATGTCTTCTTCCTCGAGGAGCTGCCACGCAACGCGGCCGGAAAAGTGTTGAAACGTCAACTGCGGGAACAGCAGTAGGCTCGCCCCCGAGTGAGGGGGCAACACCCATGACGGTTCCCGGCAGGACGGCGGATCCGCGGTCCAACGCCGTGCACAACCTGCGCGAGGCGCGCATCGCACTGGACGAGGGCAGACCAGGCGATGCGTTGGAGTACGCGGAGAAAGCGGTTGCCGCGTTCACGTGGCTGGACGACGTCGAGGGCGTCGCGGAGGGCGTGCTGACGCAGTCCGTGGCGCTCGGCAAACGCGGGTTGTGGCCCAGCGCGCTCGACACGATCGACAAGGTGCAGGAGATCGCGGCGGCGAACCGCCACATCGGACTGCAGGCGCGGTGCAGCTTTTCCCGTGCCGTGGTGGAACTGCGGCTCGACTCGCGGGAACGGAGCTTCCACTCGTTCGCCCGCGCGCTGGGCCTCGCGGAGCTCACCGGCGACAGCGAGCTGATCGGCTCGGTGCTGTTCGAACAGGCGAAGGTGCTGCGCGTGCAGTACCACGAGCACTGCATGATCCGGACCGCGGAGAACCGCTGCAGCCTCGACGGCGAGCCGTGCGTGCGCAAGCTCCGGCGCGCGGAAGCGTTGTGCGCACAGGTGCGCGACCGGTGGAAGCAGGTCGGCGACCCGGTGCGGATGGCGATGGTCAACGTGCTGCTGACACACGTGCGCATCGATCTGGGTGAACTTGACCGCGCGCACCGCAGCTGGCAGCGCGCTGACCAGTTGCTTGCCGGAAGGACCCGCCCGGTCGCGAGGGCGGAGGCGTTGATGGCGCGCGCCCGGCTGAGCGGGGCGCGGGGGCGCTACCCGGAGCAGATCACCCAGCTGACCCAGGCCGCCGAGCTCGCGATGAGCTGTCTGGCACGGGAAGTCGCGGTGCACGCGCACCAGCAGTTGAGCGAGGCGCACGAACGGTCCGGCGACCTCGAACGCGCGTTGCGGCACGCACGCCTCCAGCTGGAGCAGTACCGGTTGTGGGAGCTGCAGGAAGGCCGCGACCTGCTCAGGATGCGCGAGCACGACCTGTCGTCACGACTCGTGGAACAGTTGGCGCACAGGCGTTTCGAGCCCAAGCGCGAGGACGCCGTGATACGCGTCCCGCAGCCGGGAGAGCTGCACGACGCCGGTACCGCGGAGCACACGAACACCCGGATCGCCCGCGCGCTGCGGGCCGGGCTCACCAAACGCGGCATCGAGGTGCTGCGGCTCGTGGCCGCCGGCGCGAGCACCGCGATGATCGCGGAGACGCTCGGTCTGTCCCCCAAGACGGTGCAGAACCACCTCCAGCGCATCTACACGACCCTTGACGTCAAGGGACGCGCCGGAGCCGTGGTGTGGTGGATGAACTTGACCACCACCGAGGCATCCATTGTCAAGTAATTGACAATTACTCCGAGAGGCCCGCCGATCAATCGCCCGTTCGGTCGCTTGCCGCCTACCGGTTACTGCCGGTTCTTGGGTGTTTTACCCATGCTCACAGGGTGGAATTGGGTGATGTGAGGGGTATCCGGTGTGTGTCATGCTCCGTTAACAAGGTGTCCAGTTAACGAGCGAGGGGCGGTCATGACCGGGCAACGTCGCCCAGCCGCAGAGCTTGCGCCCTCAGTGCTTGCGCAGCGCGATGCGAGCCACGTCGCGCCACAGGAGCGGGTCGACGCCCTCGGGGTTGATGTGTTCCAGCAGCGCGGCCAGTGCCGTGCGCGCGGAGGTGCTGCCGTCCGGGTCGACCTCGTCCGCCGCCCGCACGAGCAGCAGGTGGCACCGCAGCTGCTGCTCGGCGTCGAGCTGTCCGGTCGAGAGCGCGCTCTCGGCGAGCTCACGCGCCCGGTCGACCTCGCCGTCGCGCAACGCGAGTTCCGCCCGCAACGCGCGGGCGTGCGCGAGCAGGCCGCCCTGCCGGCGCATCGCCGCGACGGTCGTCTCCACTTTGTCCAGCAACGCAACGACTTCGTCGAGGTTCGCACCGGGCGTGCGCAACCCGATGGACGCACCGGCCAGCCGAATCCGGCACCGGTACTCGGGATCGCCGTCGTAGTCGTCGAGCATCGCGACGGCCTCGCGGATGCAGTGCGCGGCCTCCGTGCGGTCGCCCAGCCGGTCGGCGACCTTGGCCCGCGCCCACCACGTGGAGATCGCGAGCCGGTCGCGCCCGAGTTCGGGCAGCCGCGCGGAAAGCTGGTCCACGACCTGCTCCGCGTCGGCGAGACGTCCGGCCGCCGTCAGCTCCGCGCACAACGAGATGAGCGCGCGCGTGTTGACCCGGCGCACCCGTTCGCCGTCACCACTGGCCAGCTCTACGGCCTCCGTCGCGGCTTTCACGGATTCGGCCGTCCGGGCGAGGCGCCGCAACGAGGATGCGCGCAGGATCTCCACCAGCGCGTCCACCGCCGGACCTGGAGACCACGACTTGCGCAGCTTCGCCGCCGCCAGCAGCAGACCCTCGTGGTCGCGCTGCCTCGCCAGCATCACCAGGCGAGTCCACCGCACGCACCAGCCGAACATCTCCTCGTCCGACCGCTTTCCCAGCGTTTCCAGCAGGTCGACGGCCATCACCAGGTCGCCGTCGTGGTAGGCGAGCAGCGCCTCGCACCACGCCAGCGCCTCGTCCTGCATGGCGGTGCGGTCCTCGTCGACCATCAGCTCGGACGGGTCGACGCCGAGCACCTCCGCGAGCCTGCGCACGACGGCGGGCGACGGCACCCGTTCGCCGGACTCCAGCCGCGACACGTAGCTCATGGAGACACCGGGGCACGCGAGGTCCTTTTGCGACAGGCCGCGTTGCAGCCGGACCGTCCGCAACCGCGCGCCGAACCTCGTCAACGACTTCCTGCCCTCATCCACGGCCGCCACCTATCGAACGGAGCACCTCAATGAAGTTGAACACTATCGCTCGAACCATCGCCGCGGTGATCCTCAGTTTGGGGGCGCTCGTGACGGTGGCGGGTGCGGCATCCGCCGACACCCCTGACACCTTCACACCCCCGTACTGCGCCAAGCCCTGATCGAACCGGCCGGTCGAGGTGGTCTTGCCTCCCTCGCAAGCAAGACCACCTCGCCGTCACCACCCGAATTGACCCACCTGGCCACACCACCAGGTGCGGGTGAGGCACCCTTGTGGGGTGACTCTGCAACTGCGCACGCCTCGTCACCAGGTGAGCCCGAAGTCCGTCCTGTTGTGGACGATGCAGGCTGCCTTCTTCTGGCTCGTGCTCTTCGTGCCACAGCTCGTCGTGTTCCTGCTGGTGAACGAACCACCGACGTGGGAGCTCGCACTCCTGATCGCCACGCTGGTCGTCGGACTCGTGCACACCGCGGTCGAACCGACGTGGCGCTACCGCGTCCACCGCTGGGAGACGACGCCGGACGCGGTGTACACGCTCTCCGGCTGGCTCAACCAGGAGTGGCGCGTCGCCCCGGTCTCGCGGATCCAGACGATCGACACCAAACGCGGGCCGTTCCAGCAGTTGCTCGGCCTCGCGACGGTCACGGTGACGACGGCGTCGGCCGCGGGTCCCGTGGAGATCGAGGGCCTGGACCACGTGACGGCGCAGCAGCTCGTGGTGGAGCTGACGAACACCACGCAGGCCACGCCCGGTGATGCCACGTGAGCACTCCAGCCGAGTTGCCGGCAGGCCTGCCCGCGGCGCCGGAGTTCACCGAGCCGCTGGCCGAGTGGCACCGCCTGCACGTGCGGATGCTGGTCGTGCGTCCGCTCAACGAGGGCATCGCGATGCTGGTGCCGATCCTCGTGCTGCTGTTCACCGGCAACGGCGAGAAGTGGCGGCTGATCGCCAGCGGTGTCACCGTCGCGGCGATCCTCGCGTTCAGCTACTTCATCTGGCGCACCACGAAGTACCGCATCACCGACGACCAGGTCGAGCTGCACACCGGGTTGCTGACCCGCAAGCAGCTCGCGGTCCCGCGTGATCGCATCAGGACGGTCGACCTCACCTCGAAGCCGGGTCACCGCGTCTTCGGGCTTTCAGCGGTGCGGATCGGCACGGGCCAGCAGGACACCCCCGGCACCGACGGCCTCACGCTCGACGCGGTGACGCAGGAGGAGGCCGAACGGCTGCGGGTCCTGTTGCTGCAGAAGGCGGTCGTGCCCCGGGGTGAGGCGCACGCGGTGCCGGTGCTGCCGGAGTCCGCGGTCATCTCGCAGCTCGACCTGAAGTGGCTGAAGTTCGCGCCGCTGTCGCTGTCGGGCCTGGTCGCGATCGGTGCCCTGTTCGGCGTGCTGTCGAACTACGCGGACGACCTCGGCCTGCACCCGGTGCAGGACCTGTGGGAGTGGCTGTTCGAGCACCCGAGCCTGACGTTGTTCGGCGCGTTCGCGGTGGCGCTCGTCGTGGCGGGGCTCGTGCTGTCGGTGCCGCTCTACGTCCTGCAGTTCTGGAACTACCGGCTGACCCGTGAGCCGGACGGAACCCTGCGGGTGCAACGAGGTCTGCTCACCACGAGGTCGGTTTCCGTGGAGGAGCAACGGCTGCGCGGCGTCGACATCCAGGAACCGCTGCTGGTCCGTGCCGGCAGGGGCGCCAAGCTGGCCGCGGTGACGACGGGACTGGGTTCGAAGGGCGAGAGCAACCTGCTGCTGCCGCCAGCGCCGTTGTCCGTGGCGCACCAGGTCTCCCAGGACGTGCTGAAAGTCGCCGACGACCCGACTCTGCGCAAGCTCCGCAAGCACCCGTTCGCCGCGTTGCGCCGCAGCGTGGTCCGGCACGTGGTGCCGTGGGTCGTGATCGCGGCCGGCCTCGCGGCCTGGGCGCCGTCGTGGGCGTGGCCGATCCCCGTGGCGATCATCCCGTTCGCCGCGCTGATCGGCTGGGACAACTACCGCTCGCTCGGCAACGCGCTCGACGAGCGTTATCTGGTGACGCGCAACAACTCTCTGGTCCGCAGCACGGTCGCGTTGCAGCGCACCGGCATCATCGGCTGGCGCATCCGGAGGTCGTTCTTCCAGCGCCGCAGCGGTTTGATGACGATCGGCGCGACGACCGCGGCGGGTGCGGGCGTGTACCACGTGACGGACGTCGGCGAGTCCGACGGCCTGGCGCTGGCCGACGCCGCCGTGCCGGACCTGCTGCGGCCGTTCCTGGTCGAGGTGTCCCCAGAGCAGTCCACTGTGGAGGGTCAAGCGGAACGGAACGTCTGACGGTAGGCGCTCGGCGACACCCCGATCGACGCCGCCAGCTGCTGCCGCAACGCCGCTCCCGTCCCGAACCCCGCGTGCCTCGCGACCTGGTCGATCGGCAGGTCGGTGGACTCGAGCAGGTGCCGGGCCCGGTCGACGCGCTGCTGCGTCAGCCACTGGCCCGGTGACATGCCGGTCTCCGCGCGGAACCGGCGGGTGAACGTGCGCACGCTCATCCGCACCTGGGCGGCCATCGCGGCGAGGTCGAGCGGTTCTTGGAGGCGTTCCAAGGCCCACTCGCGGGCGAGCGCGGTGGAGGTGTCCGGGTAGCTCGGCACCGGGCGGTCGACGAACTGGGACTGGCCGCCCTGCCGCCACGCGGGGACCACGCAGTAGCGGGCGATCCAGTTCGCCACCTCGCTGCCGTGGTCGGACCTGATGACGTGCAGGCACAGGTCGATGCCCGCGGCGACGCCCGCCGAGGTGAGGATGTCGCCGTCGTCGATGAACAGCACGTCCGGGTTGAGGCGCACCTTCGGGTACAGCGCGCGGAACTGGTCAGTGGTGCCCCAGTGCGTGGTCGCGGGCCTGCCGTCGAGCAGCCCGGCGGCGGCGAGCACGAACGCGCCGGTGCAGATCGACATGATCCGGGACGCGTTCGTCGTCGTGAGGGCCTCCCGGACGGCGGGTTCGAGCCTGCCTTCGCGCGCCGGCGGGTAGTGGGTGCCCGGCACGAGCACCGTGTCCGCGTCTTGGAGGACCTCCAAGCCGTACTCGGGCGCGATGGTGAAGCCGCCGGTCGTGGGGATCGGACGGCGGTCCGGCGAGCAGACGACGACCTCGTAGCGGTCCGCGAGCCGGGCGAACATGTGCGTCGAGCTGCCGATGTCGAACGCCACCGACTGCTCGAGCGCGAGAACGGCGATCCGGTGCATGGCCGGATTCTTTCACATGTTGGCCATCGGGCCACTGGTCGCAGGGTCGGCCATCACCGAACCTTGTCGGCGTGAGACTCCATTGGGCCTGGGTTGTCGCAGGTGTGTCCTTCATCGCCTTGGTGGGTGCCGCGTCGTTCCGCGCGGCACCCGGCGCGTTGATCGAGCCGTTGCGGGCGGAGTTCGGCTGGACGACCGGCACGATCTCGCTCGCCATCTCGATCAACCTCTTGCTGTACGGGTTGACCGCGCCGTTCGCGGCCGCGCTGATGGACCGGTTCGGCGTGCGGGTCGTGGTGACGTACGCGTTGACCATGGTCGCCGTCGGCAGCGGGCTGACGGTGTTCATGACGGCGTCGTGGCAGCTGGTCCTGCTCTGGGGTGTCGTGGTCGGGCTCGGCACGGGCTCGATGGCGCTCGCGTTCGTCGCGACGATCACCGGGCGCTGGTTCGTGCGGCACCGGGGCCTGGTCACGGGCGTGCTGACGGCGGGTGGTGCGGCCGGTCAGCTGGTGTTCCTGCCGACCGTGGCGTGGCTGTCCGAGAGCTACGGCTGGCGGCCCGCGTCGCTGGTGATCTGCATCGCCGCGCTGGCCGTGGTGCCACTGGCGGCGTTCTTCCTGCGCGAGTACCCGCGGGACGTGGGGCTCTTGCCGCTCGGCGCGACCGAGGACACTCCCCCGCCGCCGTCCGGTGGTGCGGCTCGTCGTGCTCTGACCGCGTTGGGTTCCGCTGCTCGCACACGGCCGTTCTGGTTGCTGGCCGGTGGGTTCGCCATCTGCGGTGCGTCCACGAACGGTCTGGTGGGCACGCACTTCATTCCCGCCGCGCACGACCACGGCATGCCGACGACGACTGCGGCCGGACTGCTCGCATTGGTCGGTGTGTTCGACATCGTGGGCACTATCGCGTCCGGATGGCTGACGGACCGTGTCGACTCACGGCTGCTGCTCGCCGCCTACTACGCGTTGCGCGGCCTCTCGCTGATGCTGCTTCCTCAGCTGTTCGGCGCGTCGGCACACCCGTCGATGCTGGTGTTCATCATCTTCTACGGCCTGGACTGGGTCGCGACGGTGCCGCCGACCGTGGCGTTGTGCCGCCAGTACTTCGGCATGTCCGGGCCCGTGGTGTTCGGCTGGGTGTTCGCGTCGCACCAGCTCGGCGCGGCACTGGCGGCGTCCGCGGCCGGGCTCACCCGGGACCACCTGGGCAGCTACGACCTGGCCTGGTACGTCGCGGGCGCCCTCTGCCTCGGCGCGGCTGTGCTGTCAGCGTCGCTTGCGCGAGGTGCCGAAGATGCCCCGCGTGATCTCGCGCGCCAGGGCGCTGCCGGCTGACCGCAGGAACGACTTCACCGCGCTGTTGCCGAGCACCTTCTCGACGAGTCCCGGTTCCTCCTTCTCGTGCCTTTGCGGAGGGGGTTCCGGGGCTTGCTGTTCCTGCTGAGGTGGCGCGACTTTCCGCATGAGCTGCTCGTAGGCCGACTCGCGGTCCACGGTCTCGGAGTACTTGCCGTGGAGGTCGCTCTGCTGGGCCGCCTGCTTGATCGCGTCGTTGCCGATGGTGTCCATCAACGAGCGCGGCGCCCGCAGCCGAGTCCACGCGACCGGGGTCGGTGCGCCCTTCTCGCTCAGCACGGTGATGATCGCCTCGCCGATGCCGAGCGACGTGAGCGCCTTCTCCAGGTCGTAGTGCGGTGTGTTCGGGTACGTCTTCACCGTGCGCGACAACGCCTTCTGGTCGTCTGGCGTGAAGGCCCGCAGTGCGTGCTGTACGCGCGCGCCGAGCTGTGACAGCACGTCGTTCGGAATGTCGGTCGGCAGCTGCGTGCAGAAGAAGACGCCGATTCCCTTGGACCGGATGAGCTTCACGGTCTGGGTGATCTGGTCGAGGAACGCCTTCGACGCGTTCGAGAACAGCAAGTGCGCCTCGTCGAAGAAGAAGACGAGCTTGGGCTTCTCGACGTCGCCCTCTTCCGGCAGCGTCTCGAACAGTTCCGCGAGCAGCCACATCAGGAACGTCGAGAACAACGCGGGATTGCCCTGCAGCTCGGCCAGTTCGAGCAGGCTGACGACACCCTTGCCGTCGCGCTGCCGCATCAGGTCGGCCGGGTCCAGCTCCGGTTCGCCGAAGAACCTGTCGCCGCCCTGCGCCTCCAGGTTGACCAGCGCCCGCAGGATCACACCCGCCGTCGAGCTCGACACGCCACCGATGCCCTTGAGGTCTTCCTTGCCCTCGTCGCTCGTGAGGTGCTGGATGACGCTGCGCAGGTCCTTGGTGTCGAGCAGCGGCAGCCCCTTCGAGTCCGCCCAGTGGAAGATCAGTCCCAGGGTCGACTCCTGGGTGTCGTTCAGGCCCAGCACCTTCGACAGCAGGATCGGCCCGAAGCTCGTTATCGTCGCCCGCAGCGGCACCCCGATGCCGCCCGTGCCGATCGACAGGAACTGGATCGGGTACGACTGCGGCTGCCAGTCGTCGCCGGTGTCCTTGGCGCGGGTGTCCGTCCGGTCGCTGCGCTCGCCTTCCCGCGACAGACCGGACAAGTCGCCCTTGACGTCCGCCATCAGCACCGGCACGCCGTTGTTCGACAGCTGTTCGGCGAGCAGCTGCAACGTCTTCGTCTTGCCCGTTCCCGTTGCGCCCGCGACAAGTCCGTGGCGGTTGACCATGGACAACGGGATGCGGACGTGTGCGGTCGATTCGACTGCTCCGTCGACCAGCACAGCGCCGAGTTCGATGGCCGCGCTCTCGGACGCGTATCCAGCAGCGATCTCAGCTTGAACCGTCATGCACGAGGAGCGTAACCAGGTTGCTGCACGCCGCCACTCGAAGTTGAGCCCCGGCGCAGTAATGTTCGAGGCGTGATGGATCGTCTGGTGTGGATCGACTGCGAGATGACCGGACTCGACCTGGGCAAGGACGCCCTGATCGAGATCGCGGCACTGGTCACGGACGCCGAGCTGAACGTGCTCGGCGACGGCGTGGACATAGTGATCCACGCTTCCGACGAAGTGCTGGCCTCGATGCCGGAAGTCGTCATGGAGATGCACGCCAAGTCAGGTCTGACGGAGGAGGTGCGCGCCTCCACGGTCTCGATGGAGGAAGCCGAAGCCGCCGTCCTGGCCTACATCAAGGAGTGGGTCCCGGACCCGCGGACCGCTCCCCTGGCCGGCAACTCCATCGCCACCGACCGCGGCTTCATCGCCCGCGACATGCCGGCGCTGGACGCGCACCTGCACTACCGCATGGTCGACGTGTCGTCGATCAAGGAGCTGTGCCGGCGCTGGTACCCGCGCATCTACTACGCGCAGCCGGGCAAGGGCCTCGCGCACCGGGCGCTCGCGGACATCGTCGAGTCGATCCGGGAGCTCGCGTACTACCGGCGGACGGCGTTCGTGCCGCAGCCCGGTCCGACGACGGAGCAGGCGCAGGCCGTGGCCGCTGAGCTGCTGAAGAACGCCGACTGACCCCCGATTTCAATATCGGTAGCTGTCGTTGCTATGCTTTCCCCGCCGGTGAACGCCGGTACGTGGTGGGTGTAGCTCAGCTGGCAGAGCACTGGGTTGTGATCCCAGGTGTCGCGGGTTCAAGTCCCGTCACTCACCCTGACAGCCTGGCTATGTTTGCAAAAGGCGCAAACATAGCCAGGCTTCGTTGTGTTTTCTGGGGGCCGAGCCCCCAGACCCCACGCCGGGGGCAAGCCCCCGGACCCCCCTCCCATTCCTGCCGGAGCGCCCTCTTATGACCACGCTCGTCGCCAAGGATCTCGCCGCAGGTCACGGTGACCGAGTCCTGTTCTCCGGCCTCGACCTCGTGGTCGCTCCCGGTGACGTGATCGGCCTCGTCGGCGTGAACGGCGCGGGCAAGTCGACGCTGCTCCGCACGCTGGCCGGCCTCATCCCCGCCGAGTCAGGGCGCGTCTCGCTGAACCCGCCCTCGGCGAACGTCGGCCACCTCGCCCAGGAGCCGGAGCGTCTCGAGGGCGAGACCGTGCGGGAGTTCCTGGCCCGCCGCACCGGTGTCGCCGCGGCTCAGACGGCGCTGGACGTGGCCACCGAGGCGCTGACGGCGGGCAACGACGAGGGCTACTCCGAGGCGTTGGACCAGTGGCTCGCCCTGGGCGGTGCCGACCTGGAGGAACGGTCGTTGGAGGTCGTCGACGACCTCGGGCTGACCGTGGGCCTGGACGCGTTGATGACCTCGCTGTCCGGTGGTCAGGCCGCACGGGCGGGCATGGCGTCGTTGCTGCTGAGCCGGTACGACATCTTCCTGCTCGACGAACCCACCAACGACCTCGACCTCGACGGCCTGGAGCGGTTGGAGAAGTTCGTCACAGGACTGCGCGCCGGCACGGTCCTGGTGTCGCACGACCGCGAGTTCCTCGCCCGCACGGTGACGAGCGTGCTGGAGCTCGACCTGCACCAGAACCAGGTGCGGTTGTACGGCGGCGGCTACGAGTCGTACCTCGAAGAGCGCGCGCGTGCCCGCCAGCACGCACGGGACGACTACGAGGAGTACGCCGACACCAAGGCCTCGCTGGAGGCCCGCGCCCGCATGCAGCGGTCGTGGATGGAGAAGGGCGTGAAGAACGCGCGGCGCAAGGCGGGCGACAACGACAAGAACGCCCGCAAGTTCCGCGCCGACGCCACCGAGAAGCAGGCCTCGAAGGCCCGCCAGACCGACCGCATGATCGAACGCCTGGACGTCGTCGAGGAGCCCCGCAAGGAGTGGGAGCTGCGGATGGAGATCGCCTCCGCCCCGCGTTCCGGCGCCGTGGTGGCCTCCCTGCGCGCGGCGGTCGTGTCACGCGGGGAGTTCACGCTCGGCCCGGTGGACCTGCAGATCGACTGGGCGGACCGCGTCGCGATCACCGGCGCGAACGGCGCGGGCAAGTCGACGTTGCTCGCGGCACTGCTCGGAAGGGCAGAACTGGCGTCGGGCTACGCGACCCTGGGCTCCGGCGTCGTGGTCGGCGAGGTCGACCAGGCCCGCGGCCTGTTCCTCGGCGACCTGCCGCTGGTGGACGCGTTCCAGGAGGCCGTGCCGGAGATGAACCCGGCCGACGTGCGGACGTTGCTGGCGAAGTTCGGCCTCAAGGCGGCACACGTGCTGCGGACCGCTTCTTCCCTGTCGCCGGGCGAACGGACGCGGGCCGCGCTGGCGTTGCTGCAGGGCCGCGGGGTGAACCTGCTGGTGCTCGACGAGCCGACGAACCACCTCGACCTGCCGGCGATCGAACAGCTGGAGTCGGCGCTGGACAACTACCCCGGCACGTTGCTGCTGGTGACGCACGACCGGCGGATGCTGGAGGCGGTGCGGGTGAACCGCCACCTGACCGTGGAGGGCGGCCGGGTCACGGTGTCCTGAGAGTGTCCAGGCGGCACGTGGACGTGCGTCAAACTCACTTCGTCGCAGAGGCTGCCTGCACGCGGACCACGGCACGGAGTGAAAGCTGCTGACGCTGACCGTGGAACGGAACCGGGCAGGCGAGCGACGACCGCCCGCCTGCCTGCCGCAGGGCACGTCAGCGGTTGCCCTGCACCCACTGGTTCCACGGCACCTGCCAGTCGCCGAAGCCGTCCCACGGCTCCAGCGGCGGGCCGCCCGAGTTGGTGACGACGACCACGTCGCCCTGCTTGCTGGTGTCGAACACCCACTTGGCGTTCTCCGGCGAGAGGTTGAGGCAGCCGTGGCTCACGTTGCGGCGGCCCTGGTCACCGATGGACCACTCGGCCTGGTGGAAGAAGATGCCGCTGTTCGACATGCGGTACGCCCAGCTGACCGGCGTCTTGTAGCCGCCGTTCTCCAGCGCCAAGCCGTACGTGGTCGAGTCCATGATCATGCGGTCGTGCTTCTCCATCAGCACGTACGTGCCGGTGGGGGTGGTGTTGGCCGCGTTGCCCATCGAGGTCGGCATGGTCCGCACGACCTGGCCGTTGACCTTGACGTTGACCTGGTGGGTCTGGCCGTCCGCCTCGTAGATGACCTCGTCGCCGACCGTCGTGGTGATCGTGCGGTCTTCCTGGCCGTAGATGCCGTCACCGACGTGCTTGCCGTAGACCTTGATGTGCATGGTGATCTTGGTGCCCGGCTTCCAGAACTTCTCCGGACGCCAGTGCACCTCCTTCTTGTTGAACCAGTAGAAGGCGCCCTCGACCTTGGGCTCGGTGGTGATCTCCAGCATCTTCTCGGCCGCGACCTTGTCGGCCACCGGCTCGTCGAAGTAGAAGGCGAGCGGCTGACCCACGCCGATCGTGGTGCCGTCCTGCGGGTTCGTCGACACGTACGTGAGCGTGCGCGGCTTCACCGTGGTGAAGGACGACTCCTTGGTCTGCGGCTTGCCGTCCTCGCCGGTCGCCGTGGCCACCAGCTTGTAGGTCTTCGCGTACCCGAGCGGCTCGGTGTTGGTCCACTGCGTCGACTCGGGGTTCATCTTCCCCTCGACGACCTTGCCCTCTGGGTTGGTCAGCTTGACCTCGGTCAGCTTCCCGTCCGCCGCCGTCGCGATGACGGGCAGGCCGGGCGACACGTCCGCCGCGCCGTTGTTCAACGCCAGCGTCAGAGTGACGGGCTTCGGCGGCGGAGGAGCAGCCGACGACTCACCCGCAGCGCCCTTGGCCCCCTCGCCTCCACCTGAACAGCCTGCGATCAGCATCACAGCGATTCCCGCTGCGACCACCCCACGACCGCGCCTGCCCCACATCCCCATCGACGTACTTCCGATCTCTTGTCGCCACTCCCGAGACTGCCTGCACGAAGTCGTTTCAGCGTCCCCCGATCAGGGGACGACAGGAGGTGGTCCGAAGTTGCGCGAGTGGCCGGATCGTTACGCTCCCGATGCACCAAAACCGGTGCTGACCAGCCGATTGGGAGCGCGCGTTCGGCGTGTGCTAACGTTCTCCACGTCGGAACGGCAAGTGACCGGCACACAAACAAGCGCCGCTAGCTCAGTTGGTTAGAGCAGCTGACTCTTAATCAGCGGGTCCGGGGTTCGAGTCCCTGGCGGCGTACTCCAGAGAAGCAGGTAGAGATTCGTCTCTACCTGCTTCTTTGCTTTTCGGGTGCGCATCCGAATTCTCCCTTTCGTGGTTCTGGATCATGGTTTGCGAGCCCGAGACATCCCTGGGGTTAAGGCCTGCGAGTCGGCGGCGTGGCACGCACAGGCGATCCGAGGCGGCCGCCACAGCACCGCGCGACCCGATTTTGATCGCCCGCGACGCAAGAGGCCGGCGAGTCGGGTAAGTCCGTGGACGAGGTCTCGCGTCCAACCCGCCGTAGTAGCTCAGGTGCGCGTGATCGGGTGCTTGGTGCTCCGGCAAGAAGGTCGTGCCCAGCACAACACGACCTTGACCTCGGGCAGCAGGACGTCACGCTCGAATGCCGCCGGATCAGAGCTGATCCTGCCCATCCGTCCGCCCTGGGGCAGGTCACGTGCAGCTGAACAGCCGGTCCAAGTGCACGTCGATCGCCGCGAGCGCGTCCTGGGGCTCGATCACGTCGAGTTCGATCAAGGAGGTGAAGCCGGTGAGGGCGAGAAGCAGATTGGTCTCAGTCGCCGGCTCGTAGCTGGAGTCGATGTGCCCGTCGGCGATCGCCTGGCGGACCAACTGCTCGACGAGGGCCCGCCCTTCGACGAGGCCGCGGCGCGCCTGCTCGTGCACGGCTTCGTCGTGCAGCGCCTCCAGGACGTAGGCGGCGCTCATCCGACTGGTCGCGCGGGCGTCGGCGTGCAGGGGGAGCATTTCGGCGAGCGTCAGTCGCAGCACGGCACGGGGGTGCGGGCGGTCACCGAGCTGATCGAGGCCCTGCTGTATGCGCATCGAGGTCTGCTCGGACGCGAGATCCATGGCGAAGGAGAGCATGGCGGTCCGGGAGGCGAAGTAGTGCTGCAGCTGCCCGAGTGACATGCCTGCCTCCTGCGCCACCACGCGCATCGTCAGCTGTGTGACGCCGCGCCGCTCCACCACGCGCCACAGTGCGCGAGCAATCGCTTCGCGGCGTCCGCGGTGATCCACCTGTTTCGGCATCGCCAGCCCTCTCCCTCGCACCCGAGAATTATCCAATACAGTTGACATAATACACCTGACCTATAACCCTGGTGGTTCGATCGAGGGAGGGAATCGACATGACCGAAGAGCCGAAAGCACGGACTACGGAAGGCGTGGTGCAGGGGCGCCGGCGGCAGGGGCACACGGTGTTCCGCGGCATTCCCTACGCCCAGCCCCCGGTCGGGGCGCTCCGCTTCGCCGCGCCGGCGCCGCCGCACCACTGGGAGGGGACCAGGCAGGCGGTCGAGTTCGGCCCCGTGGTGCCGCTGTCCCTGCCGATCGCCGTGGCCCCGCAGGGAACCGACTGGCTGACGCTCAACATCGGCACTCCGGATCCCGGCGCGGCGGGACTGCCGGTGCTGGTGTGGATTCCCGTGGGCGGCTACCTCTCGGCGGCGTCGAGCGACCCGATGTTCGACCCGGCAGCGCTGGCCGAGTCGGGAATCGTCGTGGTGACCATCAACTGCCGCGTGGGTGCGGAGGGATTCGCATTCCTCGACGACGCGCCACCCAACCGCGGATTCCTCGACCAGATCGCAGCGCTGGAGTGGGTGCAGCGCAACATCGCTGCCTTTGGTGGCGATCCCGGCCGGGTCACCGTGGGCGGGGTGTCGGCCGGTGCGGGCTCGGTCGCCGCCCTGCTGACGATGAAGTCCGCGCGCGGTCTGTTCCGGCGGGCCATCGCCCATTCGGTGCCGGGGCTGTACAGCACCCCCGCGCTGGCACGGCAGGTCACCGCCGTGTTCGCGGACCGGGTCGGCGCGGCGGGCCCCACCGTCGAGGCCTTGCGCGACATCGACCCGTGGCACCTGGCCGCGGAGCTCACCTCTTTCAACGCCGGCCTCCACGCGTACCGGGAGAGCTGGGGACGCCTCACGGAGACCGGCGCCGCGCTGTGCCCCGTCGTCGACGGAGAGGTCTTCCCGGAAACACCATGGCCCGCGCTGACCGGCGGGCGTGCGAGCGGGACCGAACTGCTCGTCGGCCACGCCCAGGACGAATTCCGGTACTTCAGCGTCATGAGCGGACGGCATGGCACCTTCACCGAGGAGGATGCCCACGCAGCCTTGGAACTGCTCGCCCCGCAGCCGGACGGCGCGCGGGCCTACCGCGCCGCGTTCCCGCAGGCAGGCCCGGAGGAACTGGTCGAGGCGGTGTACTCCGACGCCCTCTTCCGCATGCCGTCACAGCAGCTGGCCGAGGCGAACGCCGCAGCCGGGGGCACCTCGTACCTGTTCGAACTGTGCTGGACCGCCCCAGCCCTCGGCGGCATCCTGGGCGCCTGCCACAGCCTCGACATGCCCTTGGCGTTCGGCACGCTGGACAGCCCCGTCGGCACCCAACTCATCGGCGAGGAGCCCACTCCCGACGCCGTCGCGCTCTCCCGCGAACTCCGGGAAACGTGGGTCCGCTTCGTCACCACCGGCGACGCGGGCTGGTCCGCACACCGGCCTGGCGAGCACCTCACCCGTGTCCTGGACACCGAGTCCAAGACTCTGCCCTACCCAGAACAGGCATCCCGCCAGATCTGGGAGAACCACTCCCCCTCCCCCTTCGACCTCTCGTGAGCGTCCAGGTCGGCTCCGACGACTACGACGCCGCCACTCACCTGTCCGCTCGACATCGTGCAGGCCCCCGAAGCGGTGCCTCGGGAGCCCGAGCCGCGCCCGAGATCCCCGACCTGTTGCGACACAAGGCGACATGACGAGACAGGGACACCCGGCGCTGCTTGACCTCGAAGTGCGGAAACGGCACCCACCGACATCAACCGGCACCCCCAACGGGCCCCACCCGAGGACTCTTGATCAGCGGGTCCGGGGTTCGAGTCCCTGGCGGCGTACTCCAGAGAAGCAGGTAGAGATTCGTCTCTGCCTGCTTTTCTGCATTTCGGCGAATGGCCGGCCACCGAGGTGGCCGGCCATCATCGTCACCACTTGTCGGAGGTGACGATCGCCTTCAGCTGCTCGAGGGTCAGCGGCGGCTGCGACGCGTAGAACAGGCCGCCCGGCGTGCCGATCACCGCGCCCGCGGGGTCCTCCTGGTTGCTGATCTGCAACCGGATCATCGTCCCGTCGGGCCGCTTGATGCACACCATGTACGACACCGCGCCCTGATCCGGCCGCGCGGTCTCGGCCGCCAGCCGGGAGCCGTCGGGCAGTGTGCTGACGACACAGTCCGCCGGCTTGGCGTTCCTGCACCAATTGCGGGGCTCGGAGTCGTGGCCGGGGTACATCAGGAGGCCGAAGCTCCCCTTGATGCCTGCCGAGGTCAGAGTCCCGCCGACGAGCGCGTAGCTGGGGTAGTTCGGGTTCACTGTCTCGGGGACGAGGACCACTCCTCCACCGGGTGGCGCGTTGTTCCCCGAGGACGCGGGCGCTCCTGAGAAGGTGTGCTTCTGGGTCACCTCGACCGTCGCGGTGTCGCCGAGCACCACCTTGAACCGGGCGATCAGGTCGTCCGGTGTGGCGGGGACCGGGTTGCGCGCCGTGGTCGTGGCCGGTGCCGGGGTCGGTGGGCCGGCGGGCGTGCTGGAGTTGCCCGGTACGAGCCACACCGCGCCCGCGAACAGGGCCGCCACCGCGACTACGGTGGCCATCACGGGGACCAGCCGCACTGCTCGCCGCGGGCGCACGACCGGTGCCACGCCCGCGGTTGCGGCGTCGACGCGTCGTTCCAACTCTGCGAAGGCGTCGTGGAGGGTGCGAAGGTCGCTCATGAGGTCTCCTGGAAGTTGGGTGCGGTGGCCGTGAGGTCGATGCGCAGAACGGTGAGCGCCCGGTGGATCTGGCTGCGCACTGTCGGCTCCCGGCACCCCAACTGCGTGGCGATCTCCCTGTCGGACAGGCCCGCGTAGTAGCGCAGGACCACGGCCGCGCGTTGCTTCTTCGGCAGGCCGGCGAGGCGGTTGATCATCGCGTCCCGCTCGGCCCGCTCGTCCGCGCCGTCGGAGATCACCGACGGCTCGACCTCGGCGCGCGGGAACGTGCGGCTCAGCATCCTGCGCCAGGACAGGTACTCGTTGACGATCATCCGCCGCACGTAGGCGTTCGGCTCCTCCATCACCGAGATCCGTTCCCAGCGCTCGAACGCCCGGCCCAACACGTCGCTCACCAGGTCCTCGGCCAGCCACGTCCGGCAGGTCAGGACCATGGCGAACCGCATCAGCGCGGGACGCTGCCTCGCCACGTACTCAGCAAACTCCACCGGCCACTCCCGATCGTCGCTCGACCTCGATTTCGCACCCCTAATGGAGAAGTGGCCTCCAACGTTGCATCCGATCTCCCAGAAGTTGACCCTCACACCGTGAGAGGGTCGAGCATGGACCGCGTGATCATCGAGAACGTCGCGTTCCCCGGCGGCCTGCACTGCGAGACCACCACGCTCGGCGCCCTGCTGCGCCACGAGGGTCTCGAACGCTCCGAGCCGATGTTGTTCGGCCTCGGCGAGGGGCTGGGCTTCGTCTACTGGGACGCGAAGAACATGGACTTCCCGTTCCTCGGCGGTCGCGTCAAACCGATGGCGCTCACCCGGACCGCCGCGGACCGGCTGGGCCTGACGCTGCACGTCCAGGAGACCACTTCACCCCGCAAGGCCTGGCAGAACGTGACCACCGCGCTCGCCGAAGGACGGCCGGTCGGGCTCCAGCTGGACTGCTACCACCTGGAGTACTTCGGCACGAAAGTGCACTTCGGGGGCCACTTCGTCGCGATGCGCGGCTACGACGACACCCACGCCCACCTGATCGACACCGCACAGCAGGGCGGCGCCGTGACGACCACGCTGGAGAGCCTGGCACGGGCGCGCGGCGAACGAGGGCCGATGACCGCCCGCAACCTCTCGTTCACGATCTCCGGCGCCGTGGAGGTCGATCTGCGCGACGCCGTCCGGAAAGCGATTGCCGGCAACGCGCGTGCCTTCCTCAACCCGCCCATCGCGAACCTCGGCCACCGCGGCATCGGCAAGGCGGCCCGGCAGGTGACGAAGTGGCTCGACCGCTCCCGCGAGCCGGCCCACGATCTGCCGCTCGCCGCGACGCTGATGGAACGCGGCGGCACCGGCGGCTCGCTGTTCCGCGCGCTGTACCGCGACTTCCTCGCCGAGGCCGCCGAGATCACCGGTGACGACGACATCCGCCTCGGGCACCGGCTGTACGCCGAGATCGCTCCGTTGTGGACCGAAGTAGCCGACCTCGTGACGGCGGCGGGAAAGACCGGTGACCCTGCTCACCTGGCCCGCGCCTCGCAGATCCTCATCGGACTCGAAGCCGCGGAACGCCACGCCACGCAGGTGCTGGCCGACGTCTGAGCGGGGGCCGCGCGGACTTCCGCGCACCCTCTCCATCGCTCTGCGGGCCGGGCACCTTGATCGTGTCCGGGCCGCAGGTTTCAGGTGAAAGGGTCCAGCCTTTCCGGTGCAACCCCAGTAACGAGATGACCTAAGCTAAGCGGTACAGATCACTCCTGCAGTCGGAGGATACGCCTTTCGGTATTCAGGATCCTCGGAGACGAGAGGACTCTGAGCACCGCCAGGCAATTCGAACTCCGCCCATTGAATGCCATAGGAGACAATGTACTCTTCAAGCGAGTCCGACCTGAGCAGGAACACTCTCTGCCCAGCGCGGAATCCGCCAACCCTGGCTTCGATCCCAGTCCGCTGAGCGACAGTCGCTTCCCTGAGGTGGAGCTCGCCGGCGTCCTTCCAGCAGGACAGCCTGATGACACCAGAGAAGAGCACATCCAGGACCCGCAAGGAAGCTCCGCCTGGAAGGTCGTCATCGATTTCAGGGAACCCGCGCAAGAGCACGTAGCCATGACCATGCCGATAGTCGATCAAAGAAAATGATCGCCCGTCGCGGAGATCGAACCCCGCAGGAAAGCGCTTCACACCGGCCCCCAAGTACCAAGACGCTTGTTGTGCCTGAAGAACTGAACAAAATCCATCAATCCAGCATCCGCCACCTGGATCAGCTCCCACTGCGTGGGCATCAGACTACCATTGTTCGCGGCCGCAGCTTCCCTGGCCCGCTTGAGTGCAACCTGCGGCCCCTGCCCCGCACCTGGCAGACCATCGAGCATGAACGAAATGCGGCCTTCACCATTTGCCGTGCGCTGGACCGCTTTGGACACCTCCTGACGCCAACCGTCGACGTTACCCATGAGGTGCCGTGCCTCGACGTGCTCCGCGAAACCTGTCACGTCGTACTTGTCTCGGCCGAGTGCGAGATGGTCTACCGGCCCGATCGAGGTGCCGCAGTTGTGGGAAAGGACCGCTGTGCTGCCTGCAAGCACATGGTAGGTGTGGGCACCGTTGACCGTCAGATTGTGAACGCGCTGTTGAGCAGTCCGCTGCCGTACCTGAACGACCTGCACCCAGGTGCCGGCAGAGGTTTGCAGCCAGACACCGGCGACGAGCTTGTCCGCTCGCACCCACTCCTTGAGCTCCGGCAACCAGAACCGATGCCCGTCGGTGGCGACGATCTTCTCGGCCTGACCGTCGACGGTCAGTTCCACGAGATTCTTGGAGCCGTCACCGACGATGGTCCGCACCACGTCCTGCTCCCGGCTTTCACCGGTCTCCGGATCTGTGGCAAGAAGCTTGTCGCCTAGTTTTATCTGCTCGATCGGTTTCGACGAGCCGTCGGCCATCAACACCCGCGTACCTGGCACAAAACTGTTGACCAGACACGCGGTCGCAGTCTCAGCGACCTCCTCGGCCTTGTCCTCAATCTTCCGAAGCCGAGCCCACGAGTCCTTGATCTTGTCGATGATCCGGTTGGCCTTCATGATCGCCTTGGCGATCCGCTCCCCGGCCTGCACCAGCTTGAACGCCTTCGCCCACGGCACCAGGCTGACGCACGCCAGGATGTCGAACTGCGTGAAGCAGTTCTTGACGTCGTTGATGCCCGTGAGGTCCATCAACAACTCAGGAAGCTCCGCGACGACGACGTCCCACCACGACTGCGAGTTGTTCGCCTCGCGCAGATACTCCTCGTACTTGTCCTTGCCACCGGCAGCGTCATAACGAGCCTGCTGCTGCGCGTTGTGAGCGGCGTGAGCCTTGCGACGCTTGTTCGTCGCCGTCGGATAGGCCGCCGCAGACGCCTCATCGCCGCCGGGCCAGTTGCCGACGATGATGTTGCGTTCTTTGTCGATCCCGTAGCTTTGGCCGTTCTCGACACCACCCTCCAGGTACATGCCTGTCGGGTCGCTGAACGTCACCGGGTTGTTGTTGCTGTACGAGTAACCGTTGACCTGCTGCGGGTTCGCCGTGTTCATGATCGGGTCATCCGACAGGAACCGGCCGGTCGCCGGGTCGTATTCACGAGCACCAAGGTGAGTCAGGCCCGAGGTGTCACGGGTACCGCCGACAAAACCCTTGTCATCGGGCCACGCGCCGCCGTTCGGGCCACGTGCTTTGCCGAACGGGTCGAAGTACTGACGCTGGTACGTCAGGTCCCCGGCCTTGACCGAGAGCGTCGGCGTGCCCTGGTGGTCACTGACCTCGTAGGACAGCCGGCCGTTCGAGTGCCGGACCGCCACCACGGTGCCGCCGTGCGCGTAGTACCGCTTGCCGGACACCTGGTTGGTCGCATCATCCTTGACCAACTCCATGCCCTCGGGCAGATAGAGCGTCGTGCGGCCCTGCTCTCGCTTGATCAGGCGACCGCCATCGGCGTCGTACAGGTACGACGACTCCTTGCCGGAAGCTTCCACCACCTTGGCGGTGCGGCCCTCGACGTCGTAAGCGATCGTCTGGGTGTTGCCCGCGACCTTGCGAGTGCGGGTGTTGCCCGTCTTGTCGTAGCCGAACTCGTCGCGAGCGGTGCCGGACGGGCCGGTCTCGTCGATCGAGCGGACCACGTGCGGCTGGTTCGCCGGATCGTAGTTGTACTTGCGGCTGGCCACGCCCGATGCCGTGGTCGTGCGCTCCAGCGTCCGGTTGCCGATCTTGTCGTACTGGTACTCCTGCTGGTATGGGTCCACACCACCGACAGCAGTCGTGGCGCAGTCACCGGAGCTGGGCGTGAACGCCTTGGTCAGCCTGCGCAGGTTGTCGTAGCGGAAGCACTGGGTGTCCCACGCCGACTTGTTGCTCGGCTCGTCCGCGATCCTCGTGACGTTCCCACCGGTGTCGTAAGAGTACTTCCGGTTGGAGATCCGGTAGTCGGTGTCTCGCGAGCGGTCCACGATGGACTGTTCGAGTCGGCGGCTGCCCTCCTCGAAGTAGTTCGTCAGCCACAGCTGGTCGGGGCTCTGGTCGGCACCGAGGGTCAGGCGAAGCGTCTCACCGAACTTCGAGTAGATGTGCTCGTTCACATAGGTGTTCAGGCCGCCCGTCTTGATCGGCGCGCCTTGGTCGTTGTAGGCGGTGGAAACCCTTTCCACAGCCAACCCACCAGCGGCTGGCGACTGCGTGAAGAGGAGTGCACCGCTGACCGGCGTGTAGTCGCGCTCGAACCTGTAGGTCCGGCCGCCCAGGGCCCCTTCGGACGCAGGGATCTCGACCTCGGACTGGAGGATGCGGCTGTAGTCGTCGTACTGGGTGATCCGCTGGACGTACGCCTGTCCTCCGGAGAACCGGGTGGCCGAATCGAGCAGCCCCTTCTTCTGTCCGTCGTACGTCCACTCCGCAAGCTTCGTCCCGCCGGAGAGCATCTGGGTCTTGCGTCCGAGCTGGTCGTACTTGAACGACATCGACCGGCCTTCGCTGTCGGTCGTCTTCACAACCTGGTCGAGATTGTTGTACTCGACAGTGGTCGTACCGCGGTCCGGGTCGGTTTCCTTCCACTTGCGGCCCAGCAGGTCGTACTCGTATGACCATTTGTTGCCTGAGGGATCGGTGACCTCCTCCAACTGGCCCTTGAAGTTGTACTTCGACTTCGTGCTGTCGGCACCGAGGCCGTCGTGTTGGAGCCGTTCGATCTCGCGGCCGTGTGCGTCGGTTACGACGGTTGTCGGGATCTGCCCCGGCGGCGGCGTCACATGGACACGGTCGCCCGCGTAGACAGTGGTCGTGCTCCACTGCGGCGTGCCGAACTTGTGGTACGACACACTGGCCGGGCGGGACAGCTTGTCGTACTTGGTGAACTCCTGGTTCGGCACCTGCACGTCCAGCACCACGAACAACTTGCCGTCCGGTGGCTGGTTGTTGAAGAACGCGTTGTTGGTCTTGGTGACCAGAGCGCGCGAGTCGTAGAACGTGTCGGTGATGACCCGTCCGAGCTCCCCGGCCTTCTGCTCGCCGTCTGGAGTCTGGGTCTGCCGGGGGCGCAGCAGGCCGTCGAAGATCTTGTACGAGACGTTGTACCCCTCGTCCCGCTCGCGCAACGACTTCGAGACCTCCACGACGGTCGCGGTTGATTCGTCGTAGACGTACTCGTACATCGCGCTGGCGCTCAGATCACGCTCGCGGTGCGGCAACCAGGTGTGGGTCAGCCGGCCGAGCGCGTCGTACTTCGCGTCGGTCCGTTCACCGTTGGCGCCGATCTGGGCGATCGGCAGTCCGAGCGCAGGATCGTACTCGACGATCGAGACGTGGCCCTTGGCGTTGGTGGTGGTCACCTTGCGCACCGGGAAGCCGAACGCGGGTTCGCTCACCGTGGTGGTCTCGCCGAGTCCGGGGTCAGTCGTCTTCTTGACCCGGCCGTAGATGTCGTACTCGGTTGTCGTGACGGCTTGGTACAGACGCGGGCTCGTACGCTCGCCGTTCCACCGCGACGCGGTAGTCACGAGGCCCTTGGTCGGCGCCTCACCGAACGACTTGCCGTCGTAGGCGGAAACCGTGTCACTGATGGTGTTGTCATCCGTTGCGGCAGCGTCACATTTCGCGGCATAGGTGAGGATCCGGCTGGCGTAGTTCCACATCCACGCGGCCTCATTGGCCACATAGGTGGTGATCGTGCACCGTTCGTCACCGGTGACGTCGACGTCACCCTCGTCCTGGACGGTGAGGGCGCGGCCGTGAACATCATCGAACGTCGTGCTCGCCCGTTTGGTCCGCCACCGGTCAGCACCGAGGTGGTTCGCGGTCGTCACGGTTTTGGTGTTGAGCAGCAACGCCCTGTCGTCACCGTTGAGCGCGGTGGGCGGTGACATCCACGGTTCGCTCGTGGCCTTCGAGTGCACCGCGTTGCCGTTCCTGACGATCGTCTTCCACTCGAAGCCCTTGAGACGCTCGACGTCCTCGATCCGCTCACCGTCGTACTCGACCCAAGCATCGCGCTTGCCGTCCGGCTCCGTGTCGCCGTCCATGCCGCGCAAGTAGATCTTTTCGGTCACCGGCCGATCCGGCTCGTTGACGTCACCGGAGATCGTGCGGACCTTGTTGTAGCCGCGCCACTGCGACCACGTCCGGTAAGTCGCGTCGGCGAAGTCGTTCTCGTCGTAGTGCCACAGCGGAGCGTTCGCGATGCTCTCGTACTCGTAGTAGACCTTGGTCTGCTCGCTGAGCTCACGAACGCGGTCGTCCGCGATCACCGCGCGCACCACGTACTTGTGGAACCAGTGCAGCTGCGGCTTCAGGGCGCCTTCCGGAGTCCAGTACGACGGGAAGCACCGCAGCGTGTTGAGGTGCGCATTCTCCTTGGTGGGCATGCGCTGACCGGGAACGCAGTCCTTGTCGGTGTACTCGACCTCGGTGATGCCACCTGCCTCGTGCTGGACACGCTTGATCCGCCCGCGCAACAGTGGCGGGTACTCGTCGCCATCCACCCGGTTCGCCAGCGTGATGCGCTCGAATTTCGTCGCCGGCAACGACTTCGACTCACCCACCAGGCCGGTGTGCTTGATGCTGTCCAGCCACAGCGCCGGGTCGAGACCGTCGTTGGACGGAGGGAAGCTCTGGCCCAGCTCCCACTGATCGACATCGCGCCACTCCGCCGCGACGTTCTCCCTGCGCACGTGAGTGCTGATCTTCGTCAGCCGCAGCTGGGAGAAGAACGTCGGTGAGTACTGATTCTCGCACCTCGCACCAGGCGCGCAGATCTGGTCGAACGGCACATCCGGCCACTGCTTCGCGTTGTCCTTGTTCAACTTGCTCGGGTTGCAGTCGAAACCACTCGACGGAACGCACCGCTCCGAGTAGTGGAGCTGGACCCGTCCCGGTGCCGGCGCGTTCTCATCCGAGCTGTGCAGGCCGTAGTCGATCCGGTGCAGTCGTCCGGCACGGTCGTACTGCACGCCGTCGGCAGCGTCCAGGTTGCGGCCGTACCGGTTCTTCTCGGTCTGGTAGTAGAACCGGGTGACGTTGCCCCTGGGATCCACCACGTAGTCGACGTTCCACCGCCATGCCTGGCGGCACGACAGCTCTTTGAACGGCTTGCCCTGCACCCAGCACGGCTCACCGGGGTGGTTGCCGAACACCGGCACGGTCCACGTCGACTCGGCTTCACGGGAGCCCAGGAAGTACTGGGTGCCGTTCGGCGTCGTGACCTTCCAGAACTCGCCGTTGTCGTCGCCGCCCGCCACCGGCGCGCGGTTGAGGCGCTCGATCATGGAACCGTCGTCGTTCTTGGCCCGCCACTGGTTCGTGCCGGGGATGTTCACCAGTTCCGAGGAGATGCCGGCGAGCTGGATCGTGGCGTTGTCCGTCGCCCAGCACAGGTCGGCCGTTTTCTGCTGGCCGATCGTGGTGTTCACATCCTCGCCGCAGCCCTTGTACCGACGCTCGATGAACCCGCCCGCGCTGAGATCCCACCCGTCACCGACGGATGACGCCTGGTTGTTCGTCGCACTGGTGCGCCCGTCGACACCACTGGACGAGTAGCCCAGCGCCACTTGTGGTGCATTTCCACCGACAGAACCCGGTAGTTTGATCGGGTAGTTGTAGGTGAAGTCACCGCTCGAACCACCTGCTGACCAGCTGCCCGCAGGAGACAGAGTGGTCGCCTGGAACGAACCACCCGCACCACCCGCGGCAGGCTCGGCCGCCAACACCATCGGCCCCGAGGTGGCAGTGACGTCCGTTGCGGTCAGCCTCTTGGCTTTGACGTCGTTGCGTGACGCCAATGGTGTCCGGGTCCTGCACTCTGCCTTGTCCGGTGTGGACAGAGCGCACTCCGGCAGCTGCACTAGCCTTAGCCGCGAGCCGTAGTCGCCGCCGTAGGCGTTGTCGAAGCCGGCGTAGTCGAGCTGAACCGAAGTCTTGCCGGGCGACTTACCCGCCTTGTCGGACACCTTCAGCACCACACCGGCCACGCCGACCTTCGCCGACGTGTCCTGGCTGAAGGTCTCGACCCGCACCGGGGTCGCATCCGTCTTGCTCACCTTGATCGGGGAAATGCCCGCCTGCCGGAAGTCGCCAGAGGAGGCGACGTCCGACTTGCTCGGCACGGGCCAGCCGACCTTCGCGACAGGCTCGTTGGTCGCCGTGATCTGGTTGGCCTGCCGCAACTTCGCGGGCACGCCAGGGACGTTCTTCTCGGTCTGGGTGTCGGGTTTGCGCACGTCTCTGCCCGTGGGCTGGGCAAGCGCCGGAGTCGGAGTGACGACACCAGCGATCATGACCCAGCCCAGCGACAGGGCTAGTGCGCGTGACCACGTCGCGTGAGCACGCATGAATTTCCTCTGTTAGGCGGAGGTACTGGATCAGCTGCGAACTGCCTGGGCCAGGATCTCTTCGTCCGACAGCGCACCGGCGTAGACCCGCACGTCGTCGATGCCGCCCTTCCAGAACGCGCCCGCGGCGGTGGTAGGGGTGAGCCTGCCCATTTCCAAAGTGGACTCCGTCGACGCTGACCCGCCGGTGAACGGCGCCCTGGTGATGTACACACCGTTGAGGTACAGCCGCATCTCGGAGTCCGTCGTGTCGTGCACGGCAGTCAGATAGACCCACTTCTTCAGACCCGCACGGTAGGCAGTCTCCACAGTGGTGCCGCCCATCACGAACTCCCACTTCTTCGATGCGCCGCTGTAGCGGAGATCGAACTGCGAGGCGCCGTTCTGCACCAGGCTCACGATTGTCCTGGGCTTGTCCTCGTGCGCCTCCAGATCCAGCCTGGCCCAAGCGGACACCGTGTAGGAACGGTCCGTGCGGATTCCAGGGCTCGGAGTCGACACATATGCCTCGAGATCCTGCGGATTGCCGTCCGCGTCAGGTCCGTTGAGGAGCAGCGACGTGTAGTTGCCGCCCTGCTCCCAAGTGGTCTTGCCAGCGAGAATGGCGTTCCTGCCCGTTACCTCGTCCTTGGTCGAGGTACCAGCGGCCTCACCGATCTTGTAGTGGGCGCGAATTCCTGCCTGCCTGGCCAGCACTTTGATCTCAGAGTCATTCAGCGTCCGGTTGTACATCTTGATCTCGTCGATCGTGCCGACGAAACCGCCGGCGTCCTGGCCGTTCCAACGGTGCCGCCCCACCAGCAACTGCGAAGCCTGCCAGCCTTCTACTCCCGCGACCTCACCCTGCTTCAGGCCATCGACGTGAAGAGTGAGCGTCTTGGTGGTGGCTTCGTAGGTGCCAGTGAGGTGAGTCCAGACACCGATCGGCGCCTCACCCTTTGCGCGCACCACCTTGAGGTCGGCCTTGTTACCCGCGGCCGTCATGCCGAAAGTCCAGCGCTTGGTCCCCTGGTCGTAGTACAGACTCGAGCTGAGCACAGATGAATCCACAGTAGACAGAACAGTGCGGTCGAAACCACCGTTGTCCGCCTTCGCCCATGCTGACAACGTGAAGTTTTTCGAGGTGTCCACCGCGCCACCGGTGAAGTAGTCCTGCGTGCCGTTCAACCCCACCCCCTTGCCCACGTAACCGGTGGCGGCGAGGTTTGGGTTGCCACCCGGCATCAACGCGTTGCCACCGTTGGTGTCAGTCAGCGTGCCGTCCAGCGGCCAGTGCGCGACGGGATGCCCACCGGCCAGCACGATGAACCCGTAGCGTTGAAGGTCGGACAGGCGGCCCGCGCGATCCACAGTCTTGACGAACAGCGTCTGCGGGCCCGCCGTTTTCGGCGTCCAGCGGATCGTCGCTCGTCCATCGGAGTTGACAGGCATCTCCTTGTTGAGGGAGTCACTCCCGTCCGAGGTGAACGAGTAGATGAACTTCGCCACGTCGCCGCTCGCAGACTTCACCGAGTCCAGCTCGAACGTGCCGGTCACGCCGACACCGCCACCAGGCTGCGACGAGGGATACTCGACCGAACTCAGTTGCGGAACAACCGGATTGACCGTGTCGACGATGAACTCGCACGAAGTTCCCAGTCCTCCGGCCACGGTCTCGAGCTCACCATCACCGGTGCTCACGGTCCAGAAGTAGTGACCGTCTTGGGTGATGGTGCCTGGCTGTACCTCAGCCTCCGAATAGGATCCTGACGGCGTGTCCTGGTTCTGGTAAGCCGCGATCCGCTGGGGTACTCGGTCGACCCACTTGTAAAGCTGGAAGTATGACCACAACGAACCGCCATCCGGGTCCTGCAGCTTGGCGCGCATGCGGGGCGTCCTGGTCGGCACGTAGACCAGGTTGGCCGCCCCGCCTTCGCGGCAGGGCAACAGGCCGCGCTCCAGGCTGCGATCAGATGCCGGGAGCGGGTACGAGTTGAATTCCACACGCAGCACGGGGTTGAGATCGAACCGGCGCCACGCCGTGTCGTTCACCGCGTAGTTGTCGCTTGACAGTCCAACGGTCATGCTCGTGTACCCGTTGTCGACCTGGTACTGCATCTGTCCCCGCACGTCGAACTCGGTCAGCCCGTCAGTGGGACAGAAGTTGGGGTTGTTCTTCTTGTTGGTAGTCGACTGCTTGGTGTACCACTGGGGTCCGGTGCGCCACGTGGTGCCCGGACCGATCGGCCCGGTGTGCCACGCGGCAGTCGGTTCGACCAGGTCGCAGTTCGCGGAGTTGATCACCTTAATCGCAAGCTTCGCCGAGTGGATCTTCTTACCGACCATCGGCGCGATGTCCATCTCGACGTAGGAGACCGAGAAACCAGTCTTGGGATGCCAGCCCGCTTTGAGATCCCCCAGCTCGCCGTCGGTACGGTCGTAGTTCGGCGCATCCGGGGCCAATTCCTGTGCCACCGCGTGGTGATTCTTGTAGCCGGCCCACCTGTAGCTCGGATCAATCGACACCGGGAACTTCGTCTCAGGCGACGCCAGGAACGCCTCATCGGGCAGGACGGAGATCGTGTCGCCTGCGACCTCGACACCCATCTTTGCCGAGCGTCCGGTCGCATCCCACATCTGTGAGGCGTCACCGGTGAACCGGACTTGTCCGTTGCCGTCCTTCACCTGCAGCAAACCATCGATCTGGCTCAGCACTCCTCCCTTGACGTGCGAGCCGTAAGTGATCTTGCGCAACTTCTCCGACTTCGCCGCCTCGGAGGTCTTCACCACCAGCACCTGGCCGAACCCGGTAGCGGACGCGATGACCTTCAGGTCAACGCCGGGCCACACTTCCGAGTACCGCGTCGTTGCACCGTCGACCACCGGCTCCGGCAACGCCTCGGGCCAGCTCAAGCCGACCTCCAGGCCGTCCTTGGCCACCACCGCAAGCGGCGTGCCCTCGCCCTTTCCGGCGAGCCTGAGGTCCACCAAGGTCGCCTCGGGGCGGATCAGGCCATCCGCATGCTTGCGCAACTTGGTATCAACAGGCACCCACTTGCCACCACGTTTGGCCCGCTCCGGCCTGAGCGTCTGGGCGAACGTCATCGTGCCGTTCGGGTTCGCCACCGTCTCCGACGCTTCCGTCGTGAGCCCGGAAACCTTCACCGGCTTGTCGAACTTCCGCGCCGCCGCCAAGGCAGACGCCCCGTCCGGCAACTCGTTCGGCGCCGGAGCGGCGTTCGCCACTGGTGCGATGGACGCAGCTGACACAGCCAGGACAAGTGCGAATGCACGCATGCCAAAAACGCGCGCCGGTCTGTGGCGCATCAAAGCCCCCCAAGTCGAACACATCCCCCATAGCGACAGCCAGCTTCAACCAGCGTTCTCTTCAGAACAATCGACCGACCGGTCTAACGAGCGTGACCCTCGAGATACGGTGAGTAACATTTGTGGTGTCGGTCACACCGATAGCGGCGAAGCTGTGAAGTCGCCACCGTCCGCCCATCATCAGGCTCCACCGATCGCCGAACACGATATCCAGCGTCAGGTCCTTGCGCGGACATCACCTGGCCGGATGACGGAAGCTCAGCCGAGGGCACTTGATCAGAGAATTGAGTTCGAGCCCGGTTGATGTACATGGGGAAGCCTGTTCGGATTCGTCTCGCCCACTTCTCGCCCCACTCACGCGCCTCAAAGCCCGTCTGCACGCGTGTGTCCAGTGCTGCACAGACTCCCTCGCACCTCTTCCATCGCTCTCGGCGTCACCTACGTTTCACATAGCACACAAATGTGTTGTGACCTGCGCGTTGTCAGGCCAAGATGGCCTGCGTCTAGTACACGACTGAATGTTTATGGGGGCAGTCGAATCATGCGTTTCAAGCGCGCAATGGCAGCTGTGCTCGGCATCGCGGCGATGGTCACCGTCGTCACTGCGAACCCGAGCCTCGCGCAGGGGGACAAGACGTTCAAGGGCGTTGAGCGTGAGCGGAGCATGTCCACCGCCACGACCAACGGCCAGTCCTTCCTCGAGATCAACGGGGCGGGTGAGCTCGTCCACTGGGAGCGTTCGGGCTCGTCCTACGCCAAGCAGGTCCGCGGCTGGGGCTGGGGTGGCACCCGCACCATCACAACCCTCGACGAGCAGACGTTCCTCGAGATCAAGGGCGACGGCCGCCTGTCCAAGTGGACGTGGAACGGCGGTGCCTACTCCGAGAACGTCGTCGGCTGGGGCTGGAACAACGCCCGCCTGATCACGGGTGTCAGCGGCAACCAGTTCATCGAGATCAACAACCAGGGCGAACTGGCCTACTGGACGTTCGACGGCTCGAACGTCCTCTCCAAGGTCATCAAGGGCTGGGGCTGGGGCGGCACGAAGAGCATCACGGGTCTCGACCCGTACCTGTTCATCGAGATCAAGGGTGACGCCCTGAACTCCCTCTCCTGGTGGGTCAACGGCTCGACCGGCCTGCAGGAGTTCCACGAGGGTGGCGACAGGCGCTGGATCCGACTGATCGCGGGCGGCGACGCCGACCACTTCACGATCATCCGGACCGACGGCGTCCTGATGGAGTACGCGTGGGTCCAGACCGGCGAGTCCGGTGAGTGGGTCGGCACCGAGCGCGGCTGGGGCTGGGGTGGCACGCGTCTGATCGGCTGATCGACCTGATGTGAGAGGGCCCCGACCGGTTCGCCGGTCGGGGCCTTTTGCGTTGCCGGTCCGCAGTCGTCAGGATCTGGCCATGACCGACCTGCACGAGCTCTACCGCGACCTGCACCGCCACCCCGAACTGTCGCTGCAGGAGTTCCGCACGGCGGGTGTGCTCGCCGATGCCTTGCGCCCCTTGGGTTTCGACGTCACAACCGGGATCGGCGGCACCGGTGTCGCCGGAGTGCTGCGCAACGGGGACGGCCCGCTCGTCATGCTCAGGGCGGACATCGACGCGTTGCCCGTGCAGGAGAAGACCGGCTTGCCCTACGCGTCGGTCGTCCGTGCGACCAACGCCGACGGTGAGGACGTGCCGGTGGCGCACGCGTGCGGGCACGACATGCACGCCACGTGCCTGGTCGGGGCGGCCGCGGAGCTCGCGCGGACCCGTGCGGAGTGGTCGGGCACGCTGCTCGTGGTCTTCCAGCCGGCGGAGGAACTGGGCTGCGGCGCGCGGAACATGGTCGAGGACGGGCTGTTCGACCGGTTCGGCAAGCCGGAAGTCGTGCTGGCGCAGCACGTCAGCCCGTTGCCCGCCGGGATGATCGCGCACGGCAGCGGCCCGGTGATGGCGGCCTCCGACTCCGTTCGCGTCACGTTGTTCGGGCGCGGCGGCCACGGATCGGCTCCCGAGACGGCCGTCGATCCGGTGCTGATGGCCGCGCACACCGTGGTGCGGTTGCAGGGGATCGTCGCGCGCGAGATCGCGCCCAGCGACCGTGCCGTCGTCACCGTTGGACGGTTGCAGGCCGGCACGAAGGAGAACGTGATCCCCGAGACGGCCGAGATCGGGATCAACATCCGGTCGTTCGACGAGCACGTCCGGGGCATCGTCCGCGGCGCCGTCGAACGGATCGTCCGCGCCGAGTCCGCCGCGTCCGGGGCGCCGCGCGAGCCCGAGTTCGACTGGTACGACGGCACTCCCGTGCTCGTGTCCGATCCGGACGCGACCGCGAGGACGGTGGAGGTCTTCGCCGAGCACTTCGGGAAGCACAACCTGATCCCGGGCGCCGTGGTCAACGCCAGCGAGGACGTCGGCGTGTTCGGCACGGCGGCGGGAGTGCCGACGGTGTTCTGGTTCTTCGGCGGCACCGACTTCAGCACGCGCGAACCCGGTCAGCCCGTCGCGATGAACCACTCCCCCGAGTTCGCGCCGGACATCGAGCCGACGCTGTCCACCGGGGTCGACGCGCTGGTCGTGGCCGCGCGGGCCTGGCTCGCCTAGGGGCGTGCGGCGATGCCGTCGTACATCACGCGGCGCAGCGCCTCGCTCTGCGCCGCCTGGGCCTCCGGCGTGCGCAGCGACGAGATCGCCGTGCCGAGGATCATGCCGTTGATGGCCCTGGCGGTGTTGTCGACGTCGAGGTCCGCGCGCAGGTAGCCCAGCTCGACGCCGTGCGAGAGGTAGGCGGCGGTGAGCGCGGCGGCCAGGTCGAACAGGTCGAGGATCCGTTCGGACATCGCCCTGTCGATGCCGGGCGCCTCGAACAGCAGCAGGCGGGGCACGCGGGGGTCCTCGCCGAAGATGCGGCCCAGCGCCTCGCCGATGCGCGCGGACTGCTCGCGGTACTCGGCGAGCGTCGACACCGCGTCCGGCGCGTTCTCCGCCGTGAGCGCGCCGGTGATGCGGGCGACCAGGTCGTCGACGACGTGGTCGACGATGTCCCGCTTGTTCTGGAAGTACCGGTAGAACGTGCCGTGCCCGATGCCGAGCCGCGCGGCGACGTCGGCGATTCCGGTGGCGTGGTAGCCGCGTTCGGCGAAGCAGTCGAACGCCGCGTCGATGATCTCGCGGCGCAGCTCCTGCTTCTTGCGCTCGGCGCGGCTGACGGGTTCGGCACTGGACGTCATGGGGCCAAGTCTATGACCTGCGGACTCTTGTGATCACCCGAGAACTGACATACGGTTCCGGAACTGACATGCGATTCCGCAGGAGGAGGTCTGGGATGGCTCCGCAGCACGACGCGATCGTCGTCGGCGCCGGGTTCGGCGGCATGGGCGCGGCGATCGAGCTCAGGCGGCTCGGGTTCGAGAACCTGCTGATCCTGGAGCGGGAGGACGACCTCGGCGGCACCTGGCACGTCAACCGCTATCCGGGGCTGGCCGTGGACATCCCGTCCTCGACGTACTCCTACTCGTTCGAGCCGAACCCGCACTGGTCACGGCTGTTCGCGCCGGGCGAGGAGCTCAAGCGGTACGCCGGGCACGTGGCGCGCAAGTACGACCTGCGGCGGTTCATGCGGTTCGGCACGGTCGTCACCGGCGCGACCTGGAAGGACGACCACTGGGAGGTCGTCACCGACGGCGAGACCTTCACCGCGCGCTACCTGGTCACCGCCACCGGCTTCCTGTCGATGCCGAAGACTCCCGACATCGAGGGCATCGAGTCGTTCCAGGGCCAGGTGATCCACACCGCCGCCTGGGAACCCGCCGACCTGACGGGCAAGCGGGTGGCGATCATCGGCACCGGCGCCACCGCCGTGCAGCTGATCCCCGAACTCGCGAAGACCGCGTCGGCGCTGACGGTGTACCAGCGCACACCGATCTGGGTCAGCCCGAAACCCGACTACCCGATCCCGCCGGCGGTGCGGAAGCTGTTCGCGCGCCTGCCTTTCGTGCAACGGGCCGTGCGGTGGCTGGGCAGTTCGCTCCTCGAACTGATGATGATCTCGGGAGTCGTGCACTACAAGCAGCTGCGCGTCGCGAACCGGCTCGCGGAGTGGTGGTGCCGCAGGCATCTGCACCGCCAGGTCCGCGATCCGGGGCTGCGCCGCAAGCTCACGCCGGACTACTCGTTCGGCTGCAAGCGGCCCACGTTCTCCAACGACTACTTCCGCACGTTCACGCGACCGCGCGTGCACCTCGAAACCTCTGCCATCGAACGGATCGACGCCACCGGCGTGGTCACCGCCGACGGCCGCACCGACATCGACGTTCTCGTGCTGGCCACGGGATTCAACCTGTGGGACACCAACTTCCCCGCGTTCGAGGTCCTCGGCCGCGACGGCAGGGACCTCGGCGCGTGGTGGCGGCAGAACAGGTTCCAGGCCTACGAGGGCGTGACCGTGCCGGGGTTCCCGAACTACCTGTCGCTCAACAGTCCGTACTCCTACAGCGGTCTGTCGTACTTCACGACCATCGAGTGCCAGATGAAGCACATCCGGCGGCTGTTCACCGCCATGCGTTCCCGCGACGCCTCGATCTTCGAGATCACCCAGCGGGCCAACGACGAGTTCCTCGGCCGCATGCGCACGAGGGTCGCGGAGAACTCGGTGTTCTCGCTCGGGCAGTGCGCCACCGCGCGCAGCTACTACTTCAACCAGCACGGCGAAGCGACCCTGCTGCGGCCGACGTCGACGATCAGCGCGCACCGGGCCGCGAGCCGTTTCCCGGTGGAGCACTACAGCTTCTCGCCCGTCCTCGCGGCGACGCCGGCATGACCCGCCGCGGGCTCGCGATCGGCTTGGCTCAGCGGTCCAGGGTCTGCTTGACGACGCTCAGACCGCGCGACATCGCGTCGGCGATCGGGGCAGCGAGCTCCTCCGGCAGCACGTCGCGCGTCCACACCACGCGGCACCGCCGTTCACCGTCGGCCACGACCTGGAAGACCGCGTTGTCGTGCTCCGGTTCGACGGTGCCGCCGACGACCGAGTAGGCGAGGCGGCGCGCGTCGTCGTCGAGGCTGACGAACCGCTCCACGGCCACCGAGCCGTTGCCGAAGGTGACGGTCCGGCGGTCGCCCTCGACGACGGTGTCGACCACGAACCCCGGTGCCATGCGCGAGGGACCCGTGGCGAAGTCGCCGACCACCTTCCACACGTCGTCCGCGCTCGACTCGATCACGACTTCCCTGATGATCGACGCCATCACGCGGCCAGGCACAGGAGGTGGCCCTGCGGGTCGGCGAGCACCGTCCACTCGTCCCCGCCCGGCTGGAAGTCCGGCTTGGTGGCACCGAGCTCCAGCAGTTGCTTGACCGCGAGGTCGATGTCGGCGACCTGGAAGTCGAGGTGGGCCTGCTTGTCGGGGCCCGGCCACGAGGGCGGCCGGTAGTCGGGGACGCGGACGAGGGCGAGCTGGACGCCGTCCGAGCCCAGGTAGGCGTACTCCTCACCGCTGGAGGTCACCTCCCACCCCGTGACAGCGCGGTAGAACTCGGCCAGCGGTCCGGGGTCCGCGCAGTCGAGGACGATCGTGGTGAGCTGGGCCAATGCGGGCATGTCTGCTCCTTACGAGGTTGTGCTCCGCTCCAGCCTGCGCCGTGGCCGCCCGCGGGTCTTGAAGATCCTTGCGCCGAAAATTGTCAGACCCCCGGCCTAGCCTGGAAACGTGCTCTCCTTCGTCGACCTCGCAGCGCGTCCGGAGTTCAGCGTGTCCGTCGTGGACTGCCTGGACGACCACCGCGGTTGGAAGGGCGAACAGCCGAGGGAGGACGTGCGGCTGGTGCTCGTGCAGCGCGGCGGGTTCCGGCGGCGCGCCCGCGGTGAAGTCGCGGACCTCGACCGCACCGTCGGCTACCTCGGCCTGCCCGGCGAGGAGGAGCACTTCGCCCATCCCGCCGGTGGCGACGTGTGCACGTCGATCGGCCTGACGCCCCGCCTGTGGCACGCCGTGGCCGGTGAGGCACCGCGCCTGGCCCGGTCGTCGCTGTACGTGGACGGCAGGCTCGACCTCGCCCACCGGCGGCTCCTGGCCGCCACCCGCACCGCGGACGACGTGGCCGAGGACGTGGCAGGTCTGGTGGCGGAGGTCGTGGGGCAGGTCGTCACGACGACGGTCCCGGACGGCACGGGAGACAGGGCGCTGGTGGCGAGGGCGCGCGGTGTGATCGGCGACGACCACCCGGCCGCGGCGGGCCTGATCGGACTCGCGGAGCTGCTCGGTGTCTCGCCGTACCGGCTGAGCCGGGCGTTCACCCGCGAGCTCGGGGTGTCGCTGACCCGCTACCGCAACAGGGTTCGCGTCGGCCGCGCGCTGGACCGGCTGGAACGAGGTGAGTCCCGCCTGGCCGTGCTCGCCGCGGACCTCGGCTTTTCCGACCAGGCGCACCTGTGCCGGACCGTGCGCGAACACCTCGGCCACACCCCAACCGCACTGCGCAGACTTCTCGGGGCAAATCGGCCAACAACCCCAACACAGGAATGTGCGGCATCAATCCCTACATATATGCACGAATAGTTGTGTGTGAATAAGTTAGTACTTGTTAACGATCGGCGGAGAACCGATCCTTTCCCTGCTCCGCCACCACATTCACCTCGACGAACCACCGGCTCCCCCTGCGAACGAGGGCCGGTGTCTTCGCCCTGCACCGAGGAGAACAAATGCAAGCCAGACGCACTTTCGTGCTGGCCGCGGCAGGAACACTGGTCGCCGCGGTTCTCACCCAGACCGGCGCGCAGACCGCCGCCGCCCAGCCGCCGGCGCAGACCGCCGAGGCGATGGCCGTGGACGCGGCCGCGAGCCTCGTCGACAGCCGGCCGTCCCAGCTGCACGCCGGCGCGAACGACACGTTCGTCCGCCGCGGCGTCATCTCGTCCACGAACGGGCTCAAGTACATCCCGTACGAGCGGACCTACAAGGGGATTCCGGTGGTGGGCGGTGACTTCGTCGTCGTCACCAACTCGACCGGCCAGGTGCTGCAGACCTCCGTCGGCCAGAGCTCGACGATCGATCTGGCGAGCACCACCGGGTCGGTCACCAAGGCCCAGGCCGAGACCACCGCCAGGTCCGCGATGTCCACTGTGGACAGCGTCGGCGCCGCAGAACAGGTCGTCTACGCGCTCGACACCGCTCCCGTGCTCGCGTGGAAGGTCCCGGTCACCGGCCGGGACGCCGAGGGCCCGAGCAAGCTCGACGTGGTCGTCGACGCCACCACCGGCAAGGTCCTGCACACGCAGGAACACGTCCTGCACGGCACCGGCACGAGCGCGTGGAACGGCCCGAACCCCGTCTCCATCGCCACCACGCAGTCCGGTTCGTCGTTCTCCATGAAGGACCCGACGCTGACCAACGTCAGCTGCCAGGACGCGGCGACCAACACGACGTTCACCAAGTCGACCGACACGTGGGGCAACGGCACCGCGACCAACCGCGAGACCGGGTGCGTCGACGTGCTGTTCGCGGCGCAGACCGAGTCGAAGATGCTCACGCAGTGGCTGGGCCGCAACGGTTTCGACGGCAACGGCGGCGGCTGGCCGATGCGCGTCGGCCTGAACGACCAGAACGCCTACTACGACGGCAGCCAGGTCCAGATCGGACACAACAGCACCAACCAGTGGATCGGCTCGATCGACGTCGTCGCCCACGAGCTCGGCCACGGCATCGACGACCACACGCCCGGCGGCATCTCCGGCGCGGGCACGCAGGAGTTCGTCGCGGACGTCTTCGGCGCCACGACCGAGTGGTTCGCCAACGAGCCGTCGCCGTACGACCAGCCGGACTTCCTGGTCGGCGAGACGATCAACCTGGTCGGCAAGGGCCCGATCCGCAACATGTACAACCCGTCGGCGCTCGGCCACGCGAACTGCTACTCGAGCTCCATCCCGAACACCGAGGTGCACGCGGCCGCCGGCCCCGGCAACCACTGGTTCTACCTGCTCTCGCAGGGCACGAACCCGACCAACGGCCAGCCGGCCAGCACCACGTGCAACAACACGACGATCACGGGTCTCGGCGTCGAGAAGGCCATCAAGATCTTCTACAACGCCATGCTGCTCAAGACCTCCGGCAGCTCGTACCTGAAGTACCGCACGTGGACCCTGACCGCCGCGAAGAACCTCTACCCCGGCAGCTGCGCGGAGTTCGACACCGTCAAGGCCGCCTGGGACGCCGTCAGCGTGCCCGCCCAGTCCGCCGACCCGACGTGCAGCGCGACCGGCACCGTCACCGTCGGCAACCCAGGCAACCAGTCGAGCACGGTCGGCACCGCGGTGAACCTGCCGCTGTCGGCCAGCGGCGGCACCGCGCCATACACGTGGTCCGCCACCGGCCTGCCCGCGGGCCTGTCCATCAACTCGGGCACCGGCACCATCTCCGGCACGCCCACCACCGCCGCGTCCTCCACCGTCTCGGTGACGGCGAAGGACAGCACGGGCAAGAGCGGCTCCGCGTCGTTCAGCTGGACCGTCGGCACGGGCGGCGGCAACTGCTCCGGCCAGAAGATCGCCAACCCGGGCTTCGAGTCGGGCACCGCCTCGTGGACGGCGACCGCGAGCGTCATCGGCCAGCACAGCTCCCAGCCGGCCCGCACCGGCACCAACTCGGCGTGGCTCAACGGCTACGGCTCGTCGCACACCGACTCACTGTCCCAGTCGGTGACGATCCCCGCCGGCTGCAAGGCGACGCTGACGTTCTACGTGCACATCGACACCGCCGAAACCGGCAGCACCGTCTACGACAAGCTGACGGTCACGGCGGGCAGCACCACGCTCGGCACGCTGTCGAACACGAACGCGGCCGCGGGCTACGTGCTCAAGACGTTCGACGTGTCGTCGTTCGCGGGCCAGACCGTGACCTTCAAGTTCACGGGCGTCGAGGACGCGTCGCTGCAGACGTCGTTCGTGATCGACGACACAGCGCTGACGCTGAGCTGAGCCTAAGGTGAGCACCTCGAAGACGAGGGGTGCTCATGAAGAACAAGCTCTACGCGGCTGCCGCGATCGTGGACTCGATCGCGGCAGCCGTGCGTTCCGCGAAGCCCGCGCGCAGGGTCACGAAAACGGCGCTGATGCCCGCTTTGGCAGTCGCCAGCCCTCCCCGCGACCCGGGAATGGCCGTGGGCCTGGCCGGCTCGTGGGCGGGCGACGTGGCGCTGCTGGGCGACTCCGACCGAGCGTTCCGAACAGGACTCTTCAGCTTCCTGGTCGCCCACGTCGGCTACACCGCGGCCCTGGCCCGCCGCTCCACACCGGGCGCCCGCAAGGCGGTGGTGCCCATCGTCGCAGCCTCCGCCGCCGGTGCCTACGCGTTCGCCCGCGCAGCAGGCCCGATGGGCAAGCCAGTGGGCCTCTACGCCCTCACCCTGGGCACGATGGTGGCCGCCGCGTCGACCGTCCGAGGCGCGGGCGCACGACGAGTTTTCGGTGGTGCGGCCCTGTTCGCGGCATCGGACGCCCTGCTCGGCGCGAGTCGGTTCGTCCTCAAAGGACGTGCGGCACGAGTGGCGACGGCCGGCGTGATGCCGACGTACGCGGCAGCGCAGTGGCTGATCCACACCGGGTTCGAGAAGGGCGAGCGACCCCCCGCGTGAAAACCCGTTGGATGCCCTGTGCTAACGTTCTTCATGTCGGAAACGGCACCGTGAACAAGCGCCGCTAGCTCAGTTGGTTAGAGCAGCTGACTCTTAATCAGCGGGTCCGGGGTTCGAGTCCCTGGCGGCGTACTTCGAAGAAGCAGGTAGAGATTCGTCTCTACCTGCTTCTTTGCATTCTGCGTACACATCTTCATTCTCCGCTTCATCGTTGTGGATCATGGTTTGTGAGCCCGAGGACATCCCTGGGATTAAGGGATCAGGCCGCTGAAACCGCGGTGTGGTGGCTCCAGGCGGTGGTCTCGTCGTACGTCGTGTGGGTAGCAAGGCAACCGTGGAGGATCCCGACAAAGCGGTTACCGACGTGCCGCAGCGCGGCGTTGTGCGGGAGCCCTCGTGCGCGTTGGCGGTCGTAGTAGGCCCGCGCGCCGGGTGAGCCGCGAGCGCGGCCATCGCCTGGCGCATCAGCGCGTTTATGAGTCTGGCGTTGCGCACGTAGCGGGCGTTGACAGCGCTTCTGCAGCCGGAGGCGATCGTGACCGGGCTGGTGCCGGCGTAGTTCTTGCGAGCCTTGGGCCCGGCAAGCGGCCGGGGTCGTCACCGAACTCGCCGAGCACTCGGCTCCCCAGAACCACGCCGATGCCGGGTTGGGAGAGGTAGATCGCCGAGTCCGGGTGTTCGTGGAACTGCTCAGCCAGTTCCTGCTCGAGGTGGTCGATCTGCTCGACGGTCGTGGCGATCATCGCGACGAGCGAGTTCACGATCGCGGCGTAGGCCTGCTGCACGGTCGCGGGCAGGCGCAGCTGTTCTGAACGCAACCCGTCCTGAATCTTCCGCGCACGCTCGTCGATCTTGCGCCTGCCTGCGCGGTGCAAGGCTGCGGTGATCTTCGCAAGCGGCAACGTCACCGCCTTGTCTGGATCTGGCGCCTGCCTCAGGATGTCCAACGCCTCGGCGGCGGCGAGTTCCTCACCGAACGCGGCCAGCGCGGCGGGGAAGAAGTCCCGCAGCTGTGCTCGCAACCGAGCGACCAGACGCCGCCTGTCCCAGATCAGGCTCTGGTGAGCACGAGCCAGCAGCTTGACCGCCTCCGCCAGGTCGCTGTCTCCGGCGATTGGGCGCAGTTGATGGGAGTCGGTGCGCACCATGTCTGCCAACACGTGGGCGTCCGCGGCGTCGCTCTTCGCGCCAGACGGCGAGAACCGCTCGCGAAACCGGAACGTCTGCCGCGGATTGACCACGAACACCCGACAGCCACTCGCCACCAGCGCCGCCACCCACGGACCACGATCGGTCTCGATCCCGACCAGCACCTGGTCGGGATCAACATCCGATCCGATCCGCTCGGCGATCAGCCCGTGGAGCCGAGCAATCCCTTCGACTCCTTCTGGCAGCCTGACCTTGACCAGCGCCCGTCCACTCATGTCCATGATCTCAATGTCGTGATGATCTTCAGCCCAGTCATCACCGACGAACAACACCGCTACCTAACTCCAGTCGACCAGAAAGGACATGGGGAACGCCAGCAGCCAATGGTCAAGTGCTCACACCGGCGTCAGGTGCGGCACGACCTCCCTTCAGCGGTCACTCCCCCCAGCCACCAGCAGGCGCACGAACCCCAGGCAGGACTCACCAATTCCGAACGAGCCAAGTGCTCACCCGCTGCGCGGCAATCTCGTTCCTCAACGTCGGCGCACCACGGTGGACGCTTCTGTGCGCCGCCCGCAGGTGAACTCGAACGTGTGAACCGCAAACGTTCCGTGCAGCTCACACGAAATGGTGTCGTCGACACCTGCAACTCCCCAGGCCGATGAGGCGCGGACGGTTGAGGTCTGTCTCAGTGGGCATCCGGAGGCAGACGTCGCACCTGAGATTCGGGTGTCGGGGAAGGACACATGGGCACCGACGACAAGCTCGACGCCAAGGCCGACGAGCTCAAGGGCAAGGTCAAGGAAGGCGTCGGTGACGCGACCGACGACAAGGGCTTGGAAACCGAGGGCAAGGTAGACCAGGCGAAGGGTCACCTGAGTGAGTCGGCCGAGAAGGTCAAAGACGCCTTCAAGAAGGACTGAACGGCTCACTGCTCTCCCCAGGAGCGCGCACCGCGGCGGTGCGCGCTCGTGGGTGCGTGCGATCTGGCGAACGCTCCGTCAGTCTGCAGCAGCTACAGTGAAGGCACAGGGCCGTTGATCGGCCCGTCCGCTCGCTTCGTCACCTCCGCGGTCCGTGCGCCCGCCCGCCGTGGCTCCGCAGCGATCTGAGGAAGACGGAGTCCGCATGGCAGTGACCGCGCCCATCGGTGATGATCGGGTCGCGCGTGGCCGGAACGCCAGCTCCGAGGGCACGTACGTGCTGGCAGGCGCCCTTGAGCGTTATGTGGAGAAGGTCGCCGAGGCTCTCGGCGTGCCGGGCGACGGCATCAGCTTCGAGGTCACCGACACCGCGACGGCCTACATCGCGCTCGGCTGCCGCGCGGTGGCTCACCCGGATCGTGACGTCATGCTCGTCTGGAGCGCGACGCAGGGCTGGGCGGTGTCGATCGAGACCGATCCCGCCGAGCCTCGGATCGTGCTCGCCCGCGCCACCGGGGACATCGTGCAGGCACCGGAGGCCGTGGCACGTCTGGTGGCCGAGTCCATGGGACGCGTCGGTGCCGGGGAGGCCCCGGTGGCAGGCCCGCCGCTGATGGGATGGTCGGACCTCGCCGAGTGCATGGAACGTCACGCGCCCTGAAGTGGTCGACGCCGTTTCGGTCGATCAGGCCTGAAAGCGTGTAGTGTCCGTTGTGCCGAGAGCATCTCGCACCTGAGCGGTCAAGCTCACGTCGCACTCGGCGAAACCTGAACCGGTCCTTTTTCAGGGCCGGAGACGGGAGTCCCGGCATGACGTCGGCTCCTCACCATTCCACGGCCCCTCCGGCTGTCACGGCCAACGAGCAGCCTCGGTATCCGCTGCGATTGCGGTTGCGGCCGAAGGCGCTCACCACGGGGTATGTCGACGGTGCCTGGTGGCCGCGTTCCCGGGACCTCGCCGCCGAACTGCCCGCGCTGCTCGCGGTGCTGGCAGTTCGGCTGGGCGAGATCCCGCGGGTGAGCTACAACCTGACCGAGTGGGAGACCGCGCCATCGGAGATCGCCGCCGACGGCGTGCGGGTCCGGCTCAGCGGGTTCTGGTCGAGGCCGCCGCACACCGTGGACGTCGTCGCGGGAGACCGGCGCCGCCTCACACTGCTCCTCGTTCCGCCTGACACCAGCCCTTCCACCGCCCACCACGCCATGATGCGCGCCGCCCGGCGCGAAAACACCGACACCGTCGAAGTCCTGCTGCAGGACAGCGAGGCCGATGGGTCCATTGTGGACGTGCACGGTGCCGGCAGCGCCTGCATACCCGAACAAACAACGCAAGGACTTGGATGACGACATCGACCCACACATCCGCATATGAGCGCAGGCTCAAGACGGTGGAGGACGTGCTGACCGGCCGAACCGAACTCGACGGCAAGGCCGCACGGGATCTCGCGGTGCACGTCTTGCGCGCGCTGGACCACATCCCCGAGCGGGTGCGTTGAACTCGCGCCATTACGGCACTGGCGCGACGCAACCGACGTGGGGCACCCGACTGCTCCGCGTCGGTTGTGCGTTCACCTACCGCGCCGAAGTGCCCACGCCGGCGGTGTTCCTCGTGCGTCCACTGTGGAGCGTGGACGTGCGACTGAGCCACGAGCACCTGGACGTGAAGCCGGACGTCCCGATGCGGCACTATCTCGACCTGTACGGCAACCGCAACACCCGAGTGGTGCTGCCTCCCGGTCTGTCCACAGTGCACTACAGCGCGTGGGTGGACGTGCCGGACAGGACGGAGGACGTGTACGACACCGTGCCGGAGACGCTGCCCGACAGCCTTCCGGACGACGTGCTGCTGTACACGCTGCCCAGCAGGTACTGCGTGTCCGACGTGCTGGGCGACGAGGCGTGGTCGAGGTTCGGCGCTCATCCGCCCGGTTACGGCCGGGTGCGCGAGATCTGCCGGCACGTCCACGAGTCGCTGAGCTTCGGCTACGGCACCTCCACCGCGTTGTCCACTGCGGCCGACGTCAACGCCGCGGGTTTCGGTGTCTGCCGTGACTTCACGCATCTGGCGATCTCGTTCTGCCGCGCCCTCAACATTCCCGCCCGGTACGTCTTCGGCTATCTGCCGGACCTGGACGTGCCTCCCGACGGTGCTCCGATGGACTTCGCGGCGTGGATGGAGGTCTGGCTGGGCGACCGCTGGTGGACCTTCGACCCGCGCAACAACGGGCCCCGCAAGGGCCGCGTCGTCATCGGCAGAGGCCGTGACGCCGCCGACGTCGCGATGGTCACCACGTTCGGCGGCCCGGTGCTCGAGTCGATGGTCGTTCAGGCGGAAGAGGATCTGGCCCCCTCATGGCGCTGAGCGATTCCGCCCGCAGCGGAGTACGGTGGAGATCACCGAGGGCACGTCGTGCAGCAGCGCTCAAGCTGGTGCCGCCTTGGGCGCATCAGGAAGCCCGGCCGGTTCGGCTGGAGGCGGGAGCGCCGAGATGAACTCGGAGCAGCTCTGCACCACGGCGGCTTTGGCCGCATCACGCGGTCACAGACTGACGCGGAATCCGCATTTCGCCGGGGGCTGGCGGCCGTTGTCGACGGACCCGGCCGTCACGACGCCTGTGCTCGTTCCCCCTGCCAGGCGTACGCGCTGACACGCGCGTCCTCCCGTTCCGGGACCGATCATCGGAGTATCCGCATGCCCGAGTCACGAACCGTCTTCCCCGCGGCCAACGTGTTGAGCACCCGCCGGTTGACGTTGCGCCCGTGGCTCGTCGACGACGCACCCGCCGCGCTGGACGTCTACGGCCACGCCGAGGTGACCCGCTGGCTCAGCCCTGGAATGGACCAGGTCCCGGACGAGGCGGCCATGAGGCTGCTGCTGCAGCAGTGGAGCGCGGAAAGTGACCGTCTTCCGGCCCCGGCCGGCCGCTGGGCGGTCGAACGCACCGCCGACGGTCAGGTGATCGGCGGCGCCCTCCTGCTCCCGCTGCCGCCCGGCCGGGAGGATCTGGAGGTCGGCTGGCAACTACGTCCTGACACCTGGGGCAACGGCTACGCCACCGAGGTGACTCACGCCCTCGCCGCGTGGGCGTTCAGCCAGGACGTGTACGAGGTGTTCGCCGTCATCCGACCTGGCAACTCCCGCGCCTCGTCCACCGTGCGGAACAACGGAATGCAGTGGGTCGGTGAGACGGTGAAGTACTTCGGCCTCGACCTGCAGGTGTTCCGCCTTCGCGTGGCGGACCTCGACCCGGCCGCACCCGCGACGCTCGGCCCACCGGGTCGCGACTGACCCACGGCATGCAACATTCGGCTACTGTGGGACGTGTTGGGGTCCAGCCGACGGCATCCGGCCGACGCGGTCCCCGATCCCGTCCGGTCCGGTGGTTCTCCGGCCGGAGACAGGAGCACCGGCTTGTTGCCGGACCGCCAGCCTCCCCCTTCCAGATCCCGCGCAGCCGTCGACTTCGCCGAAGCACGACTGTCCGCGGAACGAGCGGAAATCGTCCAACAACGCCAGGCCGCCAGACGAGTCGCGGAACACGCTCGCGACGCGGGCGACTGCCGTGAGCTGCTGTCGATGCTCGGCCTGGCAACACTGCCACCGGGTTCCCGCAGCGCGGTCCCGCGACACGACCAGCACACCACCCCGACTTTCCCGGAGGCGTTCGACGTGTTCCGGCCTGTGGAAGGAGCACGTGCATGAACCGAGGCACCGTCAAGTGGTTCAGCGGCAGCAAGGGTTTCGGCTTCATCGCGCCCGAGAACGGCGGACCGGACCTGTTCCTGCACCACTCCGAGGTGAACGGCTACGCCTTCCAAGGCATTCCGGACAACCAGCCGGTGGAGTTCGAGATCGGCGAGGGCGACAAGGGACCGCGGGCGGTCTCCGTGCGCGTTCTCTGACCGGCTGACGAACCGGCGGCCGGTTCTCGCGCAACCGGCCGCCGACCTCGCCCAGTACCGTCCACTGTGGATGAGGTGACGTGAGGTTTCGTCACCACCACGACTGGGGTAGCCATCACTTCCGAGTGACCTACACCGATCGCCCCAGACCCCGCGGCGGAGATGCAGCTGCCGTTCTGGAGGTTCGTGGCGTGAGCACATCAGTTCCCCGAGTTCAGGTTGGGCCACAACCGATGTTCTCGGGTGAGAAGACCCCGTTCGAGATGTTCCTGGTGAAGCTCTTCGCGGTCGTCCCGGCAGCGGCCCTCGTCGCCGCCGTGCCGCTCGCGTGGGGCTGGGGCCTCGGCTGGGCCGACGTCGGGATCGCCGTCTTCTTCTACACCTTCACGTGTCTTGGCGTGACGGTCGGCTTCCACCGCTACTTCACCCACGGCGCTTTCAAAGCCGGCCGCGCCTTGCGGATCGCGCTCGCGATGACCGGCAGCATGGCGATGCAGGGCCAGATCATCGGCTGGGTCGCCGACCACCGACGCCACCACGCCTACGCCGACCGCGAGGGCGATCCACACTCGCCGTGGCTGTACGGCACGTCCGCCGTCGCACTGGCCAAGGGTTTCTGGCACGCCCACGTGGGCTGGATGTTCCGGCGGGAACTGACCAACGCCGCACGCTTCGCCCCCGACCTGCTCGACGATCCGGACATCCAGCGGGTCAACCGCTGGTTCCCGGCGTTGACCGCGGTGACGCTCATCGCTCCCGCGGTGCTCGGCGGGCTCATCACGTGGAGCTGGTGGGGTGCGCTCACGGCGTTCTTCTGGGCCGGCCTCGTCCGGGTCGCGGCCCTGCACCACGTGACCTGGTCGGTCAACTCGATCTGCCACATGATCGGCGATCGGCCGTTCGAGGCGCGCGACAAGTCGGCCAACTTCTGGCCCCTGGCGCTCCTGTCGATGGGCGAGTCGTGGCACAACTCCCACCACGCCGACCCCACCTGCGCCCGCCACGGAGTCCGCCGGGGCCAGATCGACGTCTCCGCGCGCCTGATCCGGATCTTCGAACGACTCGGCTGGGTCACCGGCGTGCGCTGGCCGAGGCCGGAGCGGCTGGCCCGCAAGCTGAGGGACACCGCGGCACAAGCAACGGAGTGAGCGGTGAGCGGCTGGTCGAAGCCGCCTGCGAGGTGTGCGTTCACCTGGCGGGCGTGAGCGGGGCTCAGCTGACACTCGTGAACGGCACAGGGCGGGGCGAGTCGCGATACGCCACGAACGCGACCGGCGGACGCCTCGAGAACCTGAGGTTCGTCCTGGGCGAAGGCCCCGGTGAGGACGCGTTGAGCTCCGGAGCGCCGGTCCTGGTGGCGGAGCTGGACTCCCGGGAGAACCGGCTGCGATGGCCACTGTTCGTGCCGGCCGCCTGCGCGGCCGGAGCGTCCGCGATCTTCGTGTTCCCGTTGTGCAGTGGCGCCGTCCGGATCGGAGCGCTCGCTCTGCACCGGTACCGGTCCGGCCCGCTCACCACGACACAGATTCTGGACGTCCACGTCCTGACCGAGGTCGTCCTCTCGCTGGCGCTGGACGAGCTGACCCGGCTGCACTCCGACAGCCGTGCCGAGGTACACCAGGCGACCGGGATGCTGTCGGTCCAGTTGGGTGTGAGCATGGAGGAAGCCCTCGCGCGGCTGCGGGGGCACGCGTTCGCCCACGACCAGCCGGTGGTCGAGGTCGCCCACGAAGTCGTTGCCCGGCGTTTGCGGCTGAGTCCGGGCAGCGCGCCGGGAAACGCGTGACCCCGTCCGGCGAACTACCAGAGGTGGCCGCATGGCGATGGAGAACCTGGCAGAGACGTTCGTCGAGCTGGCCGACACGCTGGTCGCCGACTTCGACCCGGTCGAGTTCATGCACCTGTTGGCCAACCGCTGCGTCGACACGCTGGCGGTGGACGCCGCGGGCATCCTGCTCGCGGACGATCGCCGCGAACTCCAGGTCGTGGGCGCGTCCAGCGATGCGGCGCGGCTGGTCGAGCTGTTCGAACTCCAGGACCGGCGGGGACCGTGCATGGAGTGCTACCTCACCAGCACACCGGTGACGGTGGCCGGACTTGCCGAGCAGCCACAGCGATGGCCCGAGTTCTCGTCGGCGGCCCTCGACGCGGGGTTTGGTGCGGTGCACGCCTTGCCTTTGCGGCTGCGAGCGCAGACCGTCGGCGCGCTGAACCTGTTCACCGTCAAGGCGGGTTCGCTGGGTGAGTCGACCATCAGGGTCGCCCAGGCCATGGCGGACGTGGCCACCATCGGCCTGCTGCAGGCTCAGATCATCACGCGGCGAGACCTGCTGGCCGGCCAGCTGCAGCACGCGTTGCAGAGCAGAGTGCTCATCGAACAGGCGAAAGGCGTTCTCGCGGAACGGCTGGGCGTCGGCATGAGCCAGGCGTTCGAGGCGCTGCGCCGCTACTCGCGAAGCCGGCACCAGCACCTCAGCGCCGTCGCCGAAGCGGTGGTCGCCGGAAGGATCGATGTGGACGCGCTGGGCGCGGAACGCAGGGAGCCCACGTGAGAAAGGTCGCGAACGTGCTCTCAGCGCTCTGAGGAAGCTCGCTGGGCCGGCACAGGTTCCTGGAACAGGTTCGTCCAGGACGGCTGTTCAGGCTCGATCGAACTGGATGTCGCAACTGGGTCGTGCGTCTCGGGATGGCTGAACAGCTGGTTCGCCGGGTGCGGGGTCACTGGGTGCTTTCCGTTCGGGGACAGGGCAAAGAAGAATTTCTCATCGTTGCAGCTTTCTTCGCGTCTCGTGCGTGGTCGTCGCGAGTGTGCGGAACCGGAGTGGCTGCACGGCGCGTGGATGAGTGGGGATGCGAAACGCATCGACCCCTACCTCGACAGTACACCTCTTCGCGATGGTGGGTGTCGGCGCGCCTCAGCGGTTGGACGAGGGAAACTGCCCACCCGCGCTGCCGAGTGCGATCAGTTCGGTGTACTGGTCCTGCCACGAACGCTCGGTGGCGAGCAGGTCGGCAAGCAACTGGACCCACTGCGCGTCAACGGGTGGCGTGGCCCCCGCGGCCAGATGGCGTGCTGTCTCCTCACGGGCTTTGAGCCACTCGGACAGCGTCGGCTGGAGGGCGGGGCCACCCTGTTCATCGCTCATCACCTGACAGTACTGCGCGCCATCACCAGCGACAGCTCGTGATGCATGTTGACCGGCCGCAGCCGGGTACACGACATGAAGGCCCGTGCACGCACCGAAACCCCTGGAGGGACTTGTGACAGCCTCTTCCAACGGGCATCGCGGGTTCGTCTTGAACGTCGACCTGAGCAGCGATGCGACACCACCGCTCGGCGATCTGCGGCGATCCGTGCGGCGGTCACTGTCCCATCTGGACACCGATTGCGTGGAAGACGCTGAGCTGCTCGTCACAGAACTGGTCAGCAACGCCTACGACCACGGTCGGCCACCCGTCAAGCTCCGGTTGTGCCAGCTGCCGAACTCGTTGCTGCACATCGACGTCGAAGACAGCGACCGGACGCATCTCCCTCGACTGCGGGCTTCGGCGCCTGGCGGGGAACGTGGCCGTGGCTTGCTTCTCGTGGATCAGCTGTCTCGCGGGTGGGGCTTCAACGTGACCGCGACGAACAAGGTCGTGTGGGCGGAGATGAACTGCCGCGAGTTGAGTCCGGCCGGGCGAAGCTGATCCGGCCGAGGCCGTCGCAGCCCACCGCCGCGAACACGGTTTTACCGCCGTCGAACGTTGTGACGCTGCAGCAGCCGCGCACCGCGGCCGCCACGTCAAACTGCGCGACATCGCCAAGAACCTGCTCGACTCGGTCATGCTTACCTGACCGGGTACTCATCGACATCATCCGACACCGCCATCAAGGCTCACCCGAGGACTCTTGATCAGCGGGTCCGGGGTTCGAGTCCCTGGCGGCGTACTTCGAAGAAGCGAGTAGAGATTCGTCTCTACCCGCTTCTTCGCATTCTGCGTGCTCATTCTCCTTTTCCACGTTGTGGATCAATCTGCGCCCGGCATCACGCGGGACGAGACGACCTTGCGCGGTATCAGCTGTCGACGCCCCGCCGCGTCCTTCGACCAGGCGCATTGGCTGGTCGGGATCACCGTCCTTACCCAGGCGCAGGATCGTGCGCGGCCGCTTCGACTGTCCGGTCCCGGGGTGCTGAAGGGTGGCCTTCACCAAGTCCCACTTGGAGAAGGCCACCTTCACCGACTCCTAGCCGATCCTGATCTCGTTGCGGACGATGGCCGTCCCCGGCAGGTCAGGGCCGGTCATCTCGGTGGTCACCGTCCCGGTCCCCCGCTCGGTGCCCTTCACCGTGACGGTGTAGGTCACCGACGCGCCCGGCGTCGGGGCGGTGCTGGTCACCCGCTGGTCCGCGACCGGAAGCGTGGCCGCCATGTCGCCGTTGCCGAACTGGTTCTCCGCCCCGACCAGGAAGGGCTGGCCCGGGTTGGACGGCAGGTTCGCCGGGTCGTAGGCGTAGGTGATGTCCTGCGTCCCGTCGATGCCGATCCAGACCTGGAACACCCGGCCGGACGCGGTGCCGAAGACGTTCACCCGGTACTCGAACACGAGCCACGAGTTGGTGCCGTCGGTGAGCACGGTCGCGTACACACCTTGCGCGCCGGTGCCGTCCAGGTCGGTCCAGAACGGCGCGAGCACGTTGTTCGGCCGGGCTGGGCTGGGGCCGGGCGGCAGCGAGCAGCAGTTGTTGTCCTCGGCCGTACCGCCACCTGCGACCAGGTAGCCGTTGGAATCCACTCCGATCCGGCTGTAGGTCACGCCGTTGTACACGAACGACGGGACGTTGAAGTTGATGATCTCCTCATCGCCGATCGGCGTCGGTGTGATCCCGAACGCGTCCAGTGGGATGTAGCCGAACAGCGCGCCGGGATCCACCGACGGCACGCCGGCGGCGGCACCGGCGAGCGGTACGTCCGGCTTGCTCACCGTGCGCTTGTTCACCACGGTGGCACCACTGGCCGACTCCACCTTGAGCTGGTTGCTCAGCTTGGTGGTGAGGCTGACCGTGGTGTCGTCGAACGAGGTGTTGGTTGCCGTCACCTGGCAGGTGCTGGTCCCGTTCACCGGGATCGCCGTCGGCGCGCACTCGCTGGCGAGGGTGACCTGCGTCTGCCCGGTCACGAACGCCACCGGCAGGTGCAGCGTCGGCAGGCCGGCGCGGTTCGGCACCAGCCGGACCTCGCCGAAGTGCTGCGCCGGCGCCGCGTGCGACTCGATGGTGATGGCGAGCTGCGCCGACTGGCCGGGTTCGAGCGTGAAGGTCTTCGGCTGCACGCTGATCGTCGCCCCGGCCGGGGCCGTGGTCTGCGCGGTGTACCGCTGCCGCGCCCCGGTCACGTTCTTCGCGGTGCGGATCGTGGTCAACCGGCCAGGCATCACGTTCGCGTTGACCGACGGGATGTTCAGGTGCACGGCGTTGTTCGGGTCGTTGCCGAGCAGCGCCATGTTCGCCGCGGTCTCGTCGAAGGTGAGCCCTGGCGTCCCGGCGTCGGTCAGGTCGATCCGGCCCGAGCCGTAGTCGAACGGGCCTGCCGGGGTGGTCAGGTCCTCCTTGCGCAGATCCTGGACGGCGGTGGTCATCAGCCCTGACTTGACCTGTCCCGGAGTCCAGGACGGGTTCAGCGCCCGCAGCAGGACGGCCGCGCCCGCGTTGTGCGGTGAGGACATCGACGTGCCGGCGATGGCCTGGAAGTACTCGCCACCCGGCCCGGACGACGTGGACTCCACCACCGGGGTGTCCCCGGCGAGGATCTGCACGCCTGGCGCGGTCACGTCCGGCTTGAGGAAGTGGCCGCCGGGTCCACGTGATGAGAACGCTGCCATCACGTCACCGTTGGTGCCGGTCCGCGGGCTTCCCGCGGTGAAGGTCGCGGTCTCGCCGCTGTGCCCGGTCATGAACGCCAGGAACGGGCCTCCGTCGGGGAGGTGGACCGCCGGCAGCCAGTGCGTGTCGGTGAGGGCTTCGGCCAGCGTCGGGTTGTACAACACCATGCCGGCCGCGCCGCCCTGGCTGACGTTGAATCCCTTCAGCACCCGGCCGGGCCCGCGCTGGCAAGCGACGATCTTGCCGGTGAACAGGCCGGCCGGAGCCGGCGTCGTGCACAGCGCGTCGCTGTACGGGGCGTCGCTGGCCAGCACGATCGGCAGTGGACCCGCACCAGGCGTGATCGACGCGCCGTCCGCGGTGAAGGTGTCCCCGTTGCTCCCGGTCACGGTCAGCGTGCTGAAGAACTCCCGGCTCTGGGTGGATGCCGCCACCGTGGTCACCCACGGGGACAGGTGCCCGGCGGTGCCCGCGCCGGGACCGGCGTTGCCTGCCGACGCGGACACGAACACACCGGCCGCGTACGCGTCGAGGAAGGCCAGCTCGGTCGGGTCGGTGAACGGGTCCTCGCCGCCGGAGATCGAGTAGTTGATCACCTGCACGCCGTCCAGGATGGCCTGGCCGACGGCGGCGGTGGTGTCCGAGCCGAAGCAGCCGGCCGGGCCGCAGACCTTGTACTCCATCACCCAGGCACCGGGGGCGATGCCGTGGATCGTGGCGAAGTCGCGGCCGCGGATGGTGACGTCCTCGACGATGTTGCCGGCCGACGTGGACGCCGTGTGGGTGCCGTGGCCGTTGCTGTCGCGCGCGGTTCCCGCGAACGGGTCATCACCCTGCAGGGCGTCGTAGGTGTCGGCGAAGTGCGCGCCACCGATGAGCTTGTCCTGGCACGCGAACGGGTCGCTGGCCGGGGTCAGCGGGTTGTCGCCGAAGTTGCACTCCCTGGCCGGGCCGGGTGGCGCCCGCAGGTTGCCCAGGTCGGCGAACGACGGGTGCTCCGGCCAGACACCGGTGTCCAGGTTGCCGTAGATGATGCCCTCGCCGGCGTTGGCGGTGGTGCCGAGCTGGTTGTAGACGGTGGGCGCGCCGATGAACTCGGAGCTGGAGTCGGTGAGGATCTTGTTGATGCTGTCTTCCTGCACCGCGACCACGTTCGGGATGGCCAGGATGTCCTTGACCGAGTTGGCCGGCACTCTGGCCGAAATGCCGCCGTAGACGACGCGCAGGGACAGGCCGGTGATCGCGCTCGGAGCCTTCTTCTTCAGCTCCGCCGTGAAGGCCTTCTCCTGACCGGCCGCATACCCGTGGTAACGCTGCTGGTCCGCGGTCCGTGCGTCGAGTTTCTTGCCGGTGACCGACGGACTGGTCGGGGCCAGGCCCTTGACGCCGCCGGCGTAGGTCGCCATGGAGTCGTAGTCCAGCTTGATCAACACCGGCACCAGCGTGGAGTCGGTACGCCCGAGCAGGGACTGGTCGGTCTTCGCCAGCCGGCTCGTCGGCGACTTGTCGGCGCTGACCCGGTCGGCGACCGTGAGCTGATCCGCCTGGAGATTCGGTCTGACCGGCGCACCGGAGGCGTCGATGCCTCCGGTGACGAGGGTCAGTGGTACGACAGTCACCAGGAGCGCGAGCCTCACTCGATTACGAAGCGTCATGAGTAGACCTCCACTTGGGTGATACCTACTACATGTGTGGTCGCAATCACCTTGCGCGTGTTACTCACCGTGTGGAATCGCGGTTGACCAGCGTCTTTGATCCGAGGTGTCCGCCGAGTGCGACTGCCTGGGTGCGGCACCCGCAGGGCGAGCGCGTCGCTGTGCCCGAGCTCCGCCTTGCTGATGTCCAGCGCGGCGACGCGACGGGTTTGGGGTTCGAGTCCCTGGCTGCGGATGCCGGATGCCCACGCTCCGAGATCGTCTGCGCGTCACTCGAGGGTGCACTCCGTTGTGCGGCAGGCGGTGACTCCGCAGCACGAGTCCGCGTCCCGCGCTGGGGTGTTCGCGGTGACGGGCTTGAGACCCAGGGGCGTGTTGCGCGAAGGCCGGAGTGCCATCAATATTGAAATATGTCGAAGCAAGAAGGTGGCTGCTGCGAGCCGCTGCCGGAGGCGCCGCTCGCGGAGGAACAGGCCGCCGAGCTCGCGACGGTGTTCAAGGCGCTCGGCGACCCGGTGCGCCTGCGGCTGCTGTCGATGATCGCCTCGCAGGGTGACGGCGAGGTCTGCGTCTGCGAGCTCACGCCCGCGTTCGAGCTGTCGCAGCCGACGATCTCCCACCACCTCAAGCTGCTGCGGCAGGCCGGTCTGGTCGACTCGGAGCGCCGGGGCACCTGGGTCTACTACCGGGTCCGGCCCGAGACCACCGAGAGGCTGACGGCCGCACTTGCCGACGTGACCGGCGAACGGCGCGCCGCAACGGTGTGAGGGCCCGCCCGCGAAGCGCGGACAGGCCCTTGCGCGAGGTGTTCGGTCAGGCGCGGACGGGGACGCCGAGTTCCTCGAGCAGTCCGCGGACGCGGCGTTCGATCTCGTCGCGCACGGAGCGGACGGCGGCGACGTCCTTGCCGGCGGGGTCGTCGAGGGCCCAGTCGAGGTAACGCTTGCCGGGGAACACCGGGCAGGCGTCGCCGCAGCCCATGGTGATCACGACGTCGGCGGCGCGGACGATCTCGTCGGTCCACGGCTTGGGGTACTCGCCGGAGATGTCGATGCCGATCTCGTCCATCGCGGCGATCGCGGACGGGTTGATCTCGTAGCCGGGTTCGGAGCCGCCCGACCAGCCCACCGCGCCGTCGCCCGCGAGGTGTTCGAACCAGCCGAGCGCCATCTGGCTGCGGCCCGCGTTGTGCACGCACAGGAACAGCACGATCGGCTTGCCGTCGTCGACGTGGCCTTCGACGACAGCGAGTGCCTTCAGGCGCTGGCGGGCGAACCGCTCGGCGAGCAGCGGCAGGAAGTTCGGGACGGTGCTGCGGGAGGCGAACTGGTCGTAGCCGGAATGCAGGAAGCGCTCGATGGTCTCGGAGCCGAAGACTCCGTCGAACTGCGCCTGCAGGCGAGTCGCGGCGGTGCGCAGCGCGAGCTGCTGGTCGATGCTCAGGTCGCGGTGCTCGTGCGTCTCGGTCATTCGTTCACTCCTGGTGTGAAACGGCGGGTGCCAGCCGGTCGATCCGGCCGGCGAGATCACGCAGGACGTCGTCGAACGCGGCGCCGGTGCCGACGCGCGAGGGATCGGGCACCGACCAGTGCAGGCGGTCCGCGTGGGTGTCGAGGAGTTCATGGGCGTTGTCGCACACCGCGACCACCAGGTCGTCCGGTCGCAGCACGTGGTCGATGTGGGAGGTGCGGGCGCGGGACAGCGACAGGCCGCGCGCCCGTGCCGCGGCGACGGCGAGCGGGTGCACGCGCTGTGCGGGTTCGGTCCCCGCGGACGCGGTGGGCACCTTGCTCCGCTTGCGCCACAAGGCGGCCGCGAGCTGTGACCGCGCTGAGTTGTGCGTGCAGACGAAGACCACGCGCGGTGCCGCACGCAGGCTCGTCGGCACGAGGTCGACGAGGGCGCCGGTGCGCAGCCGGAGGTAGGTGCGGCGCTGGTCTCCTTCGGAGCGGGTGCGTTCGAGCACGCCGACCTGTTCGAGCAGCTTCACGTGGTGCGACAACAGGTTGCTCGGCAGGCCCAGCTCGCGGCCGACCTCGCTGGGCGAGGCGTCGCCGAGCAGCAGCCGGTCGACGATCGCCAGCCGGGCAGGCTCGCCGAGCGCGGCGTGCAGTTGCGCCCGCGCGACCAGCGACGGCGACCACTCAACGTTCATTGACTCAATATCCGTTGAGCTGATTCTCCCGGCAACCCTCCAGCGCCGGCGTTCGCCTGCTGTTCACGCGTTCGCGATCTGCGCCACGGCGGCGCGGGCTGTGGGGCCGACGCCGATGAGCGTCGCCGAGGCGGGGCCGGTCCAGTCGCCGTAGCCCAGCAGGTGCAGGCGGGGCTCCCCGATGGCCTGGGTGCCGGTGGTCGGGATGAGCCCGTTGGACGCCCGCAGGTGCAGCGGCGCCAGGTGTCCGAGTGCCGGGCGGAAGCCGGTGCACCAGATCACCGCGTCGGCTTGAGACAGTGCTTCGTCGTTGAACGGTTGTGCCACCAGCAGTCCGCGGTCACGCGCTTGCCGTACCGGTGGCACCGCAACGATGTCGCCGAGTGCTCCGACTCCGCCGACCTGGCGGGTGGCGATGTCGAACAGCGCCTTGCCGTCGATCTCGTCGGGCAGGTAGCGAGGTGGCCGGCGGGTCAGCCAGGTCAGCTCGACGTGCCCGGCGAGGTCCGCGGCGATCTGTGCCCCGGAGTTGCCGCCACCGACCACCGCGACGCGCTGTCCGGCGAACTCGGCCGGCCCGCGGTAGTCGACGGTGTGCAGCCGGCGGCCGGGGAGGTCGAGCCGCGGGCGGAACGGGCGCCACCACGTGCCGGTCGCGCTGATCACGTGCCGCGCCGACCAGTCTCCGACGTCCGTGTGCACGAGGAGTTCGCGCTCGGTGCGGCTGACTGAGGTCACCCGGACGGGACGGCGCACAGGCACGTCGTAGCGCTTCTCGTAAGCGGCGAGGTAGTCCACGACGTGTTGCGCGGTCGGACAGCCGTCGCGGAACGGCGGCATCGGCCAGCCCGGCAGCGAACTGTGGCGTGCCGGGGAGAACAGCCGCAGCGAGTCCCACCCGTGCGGCCACGCGCCGCCCGGTGTGAGCTGTGCGTCCAGCACCACGTGGTCGATGCCCGCGCGGCGCAGGTAGTAGGCGGCGGCCAGTCCTGCCTGGCCGCCGCCGATCACGACAACATCAGACCTGGGCACGTGCCGTCCAACGGCCACGCAGCCACAGGCTCACGTAGACCAGCCCGACGAGCACCGGCACCTCGATCAACGGGCCGACCACCCCGGCCAGCGCCTGGCCGGAGGTCACGCCGAACACGCCGATCGCAACGGCGATCGCGAGCTCGAAGTTGTTGCCCGCCGCGGTGAACGCCAGCGTCGTCGTCCGCTCGTAGGAAAGCCCGGAAGCCTTGCCGAGCGCGTAGGAGCCCGCCCACATGATCGCGAAGTAGACCAGCAGCGGCAGCGCGATCCGAGCGACGTCGAGCGGCCGGTTGGTGATCGTCCCGCCCTGCAGCGCGAACAGGATGACGATCGTGAACAGCAAGCCGTACAACGCGATCGGGCCGACACGCGGCAGGAACTTCGACTCGTACCAGTCCCTCCCACGCGACCGCTCCCCCAGCTCGCGACTCAGGTAGCCGGCGAGCAGCGGGATGCCGAGGAAGATGAGCACGGACTTGGCGATCTCCCACGCGGAGAAGTCGACCGACGCGGTGTCCAGACCGAGCCGGCCGGGCAGCAGGTCGAGGTAGAACCAGCCGAGCACACCGAACACGACCACCTGGAACACCGAGTTCAGCGCCACCAGCACCGCGGCGGCCTCCCGGTCACCGCAGGCGAGGTCGTTCCAGATGATCACCATGGCGATGCAGCGGGCGAGTCCGACGATGATCAGGCCGGTGCGGTACTCGGGCAGGTCGGCCAGGAAGATCCAGGCCAGCGCGAACATCAACGCCGGACCGAGCACCCAGTTCAGCACCAACGACAACACCATCGTGCGCTTGTCGCGGGTGACGGTGTCGAGCTTGTCGTAGCGGACCTTCGCGAGCACCGGGTACATCATCAGCAGCAGGCCGAGCGCGATCGGCAGCGACACCTCGCCGATCTTCACCGCCTCCAGCAGGCCTTGCAGCCCTGGCACGAACCGGCCGAGGCCGAGCCCGACCACCACGGCCAGGCCGATCCACGCCGGCAGCCAACGGTCCAAAAAGGACAGCCGGTGCAGGACGTCGTTCGACGCCACCTCAGTGCTCAACGGTTTCTCCAGGTTCGATCGGGCGCGTTCAGTCGCAGCAGGCGGCGGCCTCACGCAGCGGGCCGCCGGGAGTCAGCAGCTGTGCCACGGTGTCGAGCACGGTCTCGTCGACGCGGTACCAGCTCCAGGTGCCCCGGCGCTCGCGCTGCAGGACGCCGGCGTTGACGAGGATCTTGAGGTGGTGACTGAGCGAGGACTGGGGCATGTCGAACTCGGTCGCGAGGTCGCAGAAGCACGCCTCGCCGCCCCAGGTGCGGCGGACGAGTGCGACCAACCGCACGCGCACCGGGTCGCCCAGCGCCTTGAACAGGCGCGCGGCGACCTCGGGGTCGTATCCCACGGTGTCCAGCACGGCGACGACCCTACGGTTTGGATCGACAAAAGTCGATCCACCCCACTGTGATGTGCATCGAAACGAGGCCCAGGGCGACGGCGGCCGCTGATGCCGACATCCAGCGTGCAGCCGGCGTCGAGACCAGGCTGCCGTTGCCTCAGCGTGCGCTGGGCGCGAGGCCGATCGTCAGCTCACCCTGCTCCGGCGAACCGCAGCAGCCGCCCTCGTTCTCCACCTCCGGCGCGTCGAACACACCCGCACCACCGCACACCCCGGTCTCGGGCAGCACGAGCTCCACGCGTCCGGCCGCCTCGTGATCACCTGCGATCGCCGCCACCACCGAGCGCGCCTGCTCGTAGCCCGTCAGCGACAGGAAGGTCGGCGCACGGCCGTAGCTCTTCATGCCGACGAGGTACACGCCCGGCTCCGGGTGCCGCAGCTCGGTTTCACCGTGGGGGTAGACGGTGCCGCACGAGTGCACGTTCGGGTCGATCAGCGGCGCGAGCTTCGTCGGCGCCTGCAGCACCGGATCCAGCTCGAGACGGACCTCCGACAACCAGGACAGGTCAGGCCGGAACCCGGTCAGCACCACGACCTCGTCGACGCCCTCCACCCGGTGGCCGTCGAAGGACTCCAGCGTGAGGCTGCCGTCTGCCGCCCGGTCGACAGCGGCCGTGCGGAACCCCGTGGCGGTTGTGATGTGCCCGGCCTCAACGGCTTTCTTCGCCCGCAGACCCAACGCACCGCGCGCCGGCAACTGGTCGGCCTCCCCGCCACCGAAGGCGTTGCCCACGGCACCACGCCGCAACAGCCACACGATCCGCGTGCCCGGCTCCTGCTCGGCGAGTTCCGCCAGCACCACCAACGCGGTCAGCGCCGAGTGCCCGCTGCCCGCAACCGCGATCCGCTTGCCCGCGTAGCGAGCGCGTTCGGCCACGAGGTCCGGCACGCGGTAGACGATCTTGTCGGCCGCCGCCTTCTCTCCCACAGCGGGAAGTCCGTCTCCGCCCAGCGGGTTCGGCGAGCCCCAGGTGCCAGACGCGTCGATCACCGCTCGCGCCGTGACCCGCTCCTCCCCCGCGGCGGTCCGCACGTGCACGGTCAGCGGCTCGTCCTCGCGTCCGGCGTCCACGATCCGGTCCCGCCCACGCCGCGCGACCCCCACCACGCGCGCCCCGAACCGCACCCGGTCGCCCAGCACGTCGGCGAGCGGGCGCAGGTAGCTCTCCACCCACTCCCCGCCGCTCGGACAGGTGTCACCGTCGGGCCGCACCCAGCCGGCCCGGCTCAGCAGCCGCTCGGCCGCCGGATCGACGAGCTCGCTCCACTGCGAGAACAGCCGGACGTGGTTCCACTGCGACACGGCTGCACCAGCGTGGTCGCCCGCCTCCAGCACGAGCACCTGCTCACCTCGCTCGACCAAGTGCGCCGCCGCGGACAAACCCGCAGGTCCAGCACCCACCACGACGACTGGCAACTCGCCCACCACACACCCCTTGCATCGAAGAGTTTCAAATCAGTGCGCCGACTGTATCGACCGGGATCGATTGACGCAACCATCGATTTGCGTCGATACTTCAGCCATGACGACGTCCCCGGCCGTGCTGCCCACCAACGACGCCGCGACCTACGCGGAGTGGTTCGCGTGCCTCGCTGAACCGACCCGCGTACGCCTGCTGCACGCCGTCGCGACTGCCGGCCGGTCGATGACCGTGGGCGAGCTGACCGACCTGCTCGGCATCAGCCAGTCCACCTGCTCGCACCACGTGCGCAAGCTCGTCGAGGTCGGCTTTCTGAGGCAGCACAAGGAAGGCACGGCGACGCACGTCAGCGTGAACCCGTCGTGCTGCACCGGCCTCCCGCACGCCGCCGACGTCGTCATGGGAGTGCTCGCACAGCGTCCGTGCTGCCCGGTCGACCTCCCCGGCGACGTCACCGTCCGCGCGATGCGTGACGAGGACTGGACCGCCGTGCGCCGCATCTACGCCGAGGGCATCGCCACCGGCGACGCGACCTTCGAAACCGAAGTCCCCCAACGCAGAGCACTCGACGCCAAGTGGCTGCCGGACCACCGCTGGGTAGCCGAGATCGACGGCCAGGTAGCGGGCTGGGCCGCCGCGACGGCGGTGTCCGCGCGGGACCGCTACGCAGGGGTCGCCGAGACGTCCGTCTACGTGGGCACGGACTTCCGCGGTCGCGGCGTCGGCAAAGCCTTGGTGCACAAGCAGGTCACCGCCGCCGACGACTCCGAACTCTGGACGTTGCAGACCTCGATCTTCCCCGAGAACCGCGCCAGCCTCGCCCTGCACCACTCCGCGGGCTTCCGCACCCTCGGCGTCCGCGAACGCATCGCGCGACACCACGGCGTGTGGCGCGACACCGTCTTCCTCGAGCGCCGAACGACCAACTAGGTGTTCTCACCAGCCGGGTACAGCGCGCTGCCCGGCCTGACCTTCCTCATCGGGCTCGAACGGCAACGCGGCCCTGTCCTCCGCGACATTGCGAGGCGCTGGGCGCGACGCCGTTCACGTGGTCCGCCGTCTGCTCAGGTGACGCGGATCAGTGCAACGAGAGCTGCTCGCGGTGGAAGTCGAAGTGCCGCACCGGGAAGCGGTAGAGGTCCGCCACGGTCATGAACTCGCGGAAGCACGGATCCCACCGCGTCGGGTACGGCATCCCCTTGGCCAGCCCGCTGTCGCTCTCCCGGTCGAGGCGCCGGTGCAACGCCGCGATGCAGCGATCACACAAGACGACCATCGCCTTGCGGGGCATCGTGCTGCCGCCGAGCCAGGAGCCGGCGAAGTTCACCACGTCGAACGGCTTCGTGCCCGCGTTGAGCAACCTCGCCCAACCGCGGCCCACCCGGTCCGGCAGCCGCGCCATGACCTTGGCCAGGGCGAGCAGTGCACGCATGATCAGAAATCCGAGCAGCATGTGGAACAACAGCTGCCGGTTGGTCCAGAGCGTGCCGTTCGAGCGGCGCCGCAGGTCGTCGTCCGTCGCGCCGTCCAGCAACGCGCGAAATGTCGTTCGCGCGCGTTCGAGGTCGTGGTGAACGGCCTGCTTGTCCACAGCTTCAGTGTCCACCACCCGGCGGGTGTGATGCGGGTCTCATTGAAGTCGGTACCCGGGTACAGGCTTAGCGTTGTGGTGTTGGCCCTGATCCGAACGTTCTGGAGGTGTGCGGCATGGTGTCCGATTCCATCCGGTCCGCGCCACCCGCCGATGCGGTGGAGGGATGGGTCGACGGTCTGGCCTGCACGTTGCCGACCGCCGACCAGCCTGCCCGGCTCGCGGAGTTCGAGACGCTGTTCGGCTCCTCGCTGCGGGACGTGCGCCGCGAGGAGCCGGGTCTGCTGCGGCTGCACCTGCTCGGCGGCGCGGCGGTCGAGGCCGACGCTCGCGACCTCACCGCGCGCGAAGCCGAGTGTTGTTCGTTCTTCGACTTCACCGTGAACCGCGCCGGTGACGCGGTGATCGTCGACGTCCGAGTGCCGCAGGACAAGGAGATCGTCCTCGACGGCCTGGCCGCACAGGCTCAGGCGGCACTCGCCGCACGGGCCTGAGGAGGGAGGGGCGGTGAAGTCAGGTGAGTTGGCCGCGGCGGCCGGCGTGAACGTCCAGACGCTGCGCTACTACGAGCGACGCGGGCTGCTACCGGAGCCGCCACGATCCGTGGGTGGTTATCGGGACTACGACGACGACGCGCTCGCACTGCTGCGCGTCGTCAAAGCCGCCCAACGACTCGGATTCACGCTCGACGAGGTCGCCGAGCTCCTCGACACCGGCCGGCGGCGCCACCCCTCCGCCGACTTGCAGAAGCGCGCCAGGGCGAAGCTCGAAGAAGTCGACCGCCGGATCGAGGACCTCACCACGATTCGCGGCGGGCTCCAGCGCGTCGTCGACGCCCGCTGCGACAGCCTGACCAACTGCAGCTGCCCGGACTGCCCGATTCCCTTCATCGAGCTCACAACGGTCACGAAAGGCCTCACATGAGCACGTCCGGCCGGGATGCCGTCCAGCTGCCGATCACCCCCGAGCAGGCAGGTCCGCCGAGACGGAGCAAGGTCGTCGCGTCACTCGCCGCGCTCGCCTGCGCGGGCTGTTGCGCACTCCCGTTGCTCCTGCCACTCGGGCTGGTCAGCGGTGCCGGGGTCGCCGCGGCCACCACCGGCCTGTTCGTCGTCTCCACCGTCCTGTTCGGACTCGCCGGCCTGCTGTGGTTCGTCCACCACCGCCGCAAAGCCCGCCACGCCTGCCGGGGAACCTGTTCCTGCACCACGTCTCCCGACGCGCACCGCCTGGAACGATGACCTGGTTGTGGGCGCACGTGTCGGCGACCAGAACCGAACGCGCGAACAGGAGCGGGTATGACCGGCGACGCGGCCAGCCAAGTGATCAAGGCTGAGCAGGATCGGATCCGATGCCTCCTCGACGTGGATCGCGGCGCCTACGACCGCTTGCACGCCGCGGAGTACCGGTTGTGCAACCCGACCGGCACCGTGTGGACGAAGGCCGAGTACCTGGATCTCCTCGCCATCCTGAACCTTTCGCCGGCCGCACCCTGACACAGCACCAGGACGTTGTGGCAGACGGCAGCACCGGGAGCGTCCAGTGGTCAAGGGACCTCCAGCCACGGCGCCCCTCCGCCGGGTCGACCGTGCCCATGCGTGCCGGAGACCGCGAGATGAGCCGTGACCCTGTCGGCGGATCCGGTGAACCGCTCCTCGCTCTCGTGCCCGGAGCGGGCCGGAAAAGCGGCGGTACAGGCGCTTCAGCGGCGTGACCAGCACAGCGAGCTCGTTCGCGCCGACCACGGTCAAGTCGCATCGATCCCCCACTGTTGCGAGATCTTGGCTATTGCGAAAGAGTGGCGATACCCACCGCGAAGCTTCCCGGAGAGACTGATGAGCCAGTACGTGCTGCCGGACCTGCCCTACGACTACGCGGCGCTGGAGCCCGCGATCACCGGCGAGATCCTGGAGCTGCACCACAGCAAGCACCACGCCGCCTACGTCAAGGGCGCCAACGACATGCTCGAACGGCTCGCCGAGACGCGCGAGAAGGAGGACTTCTCCGGCATCGTCGGCCTGGAGAAGACCTTCGCGTTCAACCTGTCCGGGCACGTCCTGCACACGATGTTCTGGGACAACCTCTCCCCCGAAGGCGGCGACCGGCCCGACGGTGAGCTGGCCGCGGCGATCGACGAGCACTTCGGCTCGTTCGAGGCGTTCTCCAAGCAGCTGACGGCCGCGACCTCGCTGGTGCAGGGTTCAGGCTGGGGCGTGCTGGCCTGGGAACCGCTGTCGCAGCGGCTGATCGTCGAGCAGGTCTACGACCACCACGGCAACGTCGGCATGAACACCACCCCGGTGCTGGTGTTCGACGCCTGGGAGCACGCCTACTACCTGCAGTACCGCAACGTGCGCCCGGACTACGTGCAGAAGCTGTGGTCACTGGTCAACTGGGCTGACGTGACCCGCCGCTTCGACGCCGCCCGTGCCGGCAACGGCGGGCTGATCGCCCCGTCGAAGTAGGTTCCCTCCAGGCCGGCAGGTGGGTGCTCCGACAAGCCACCACGCTGCCGTCGCGTGCCCTCGCCCTCCGCCCAGGGGGCGAGGGCACGTGTGCCCGCTGCCGGCTGATCACGACATCGAGGACATCAACAGAGTCTTGTCGGTGGTGTTCGGCGTACTGGACCTTTGTGCGGATCAGCCAGGTTCCCGCTGTCCCCGCGGCAGAGCCGGCGCACGAAGGCCCGGTCGCTCCGCTGCGAACCGTGGTACACAGGGAGCGATGGCCAGAGGATTCGTGCTGCTCGGCGAGGTCGGGATCCACACCGGAGAGGGCGTCGCCGCCATCACGCAGCCCCGCCTGCGCGGGCTGCTGGCCGCGCTGCTGGTCGACGTGAACACCGTGCTCTCCTGCGACACGCTCGTAGATCGGGTGTGGGGCGACGACCTTCCGGACCATCCTCGCGCGTCCTTGCGCAACCACGTCGCCCGGTTGCGGGCGCTGCTCGGTGACGGCGATCGCACGATCGTCTCGCTGGCCGGCGGTTATCTGCTCCGGGCCGAACCCGAGTCCGTGGACCTGCACCGGTTCCGGCTGTTGCGCGACGCGGGACGCGGGTCAGAGGCGCTCGCGTTGTGGTCGGGTGAGGCGCTGCTCGGCGTGCACACGCCGTGGGCTGATGGGCTGCGGGCGCGGCTGCACGCGGAACGCCTTGCCACGCGGCGGGATCTGGTCGTGCCGCGGCAGCTTCCCGCTGCCCCGCTGTCGTTCGTCGGGCGGCACGACGACCTGAAGCGGCTGGACGCGGTCGTGGGCGGTGGCACGGTGGCGATCTCGGCGATCGCGGGCACTGGCGGGGTCGGCAAGACCTGGCTCGCGTTGCGGTGGGCGCACGACAACGCGGCCTGCTTTCCGGACGGCCAGCTCTACGCGAACCTGCGGGGCTTCGACCCGACCGGCGAACCGGTGGCGGCAACGGTTGTGCTGCGGTCGTTCCTGCACGCTCTCGGGGTACCGCCGCAGGACATTCCACACGACGAGGACGCACGCACGGCGTTGTTCCGGACGCTCGTGGCCGGGCGGAAGATCCTCGTGGTTCTGGACAACGCACGGGACGCCGCGCAGGTCGCCGCACTGCTGCCCGGCGGCGGTTGCGGTGTCCTGGTCACGAGCCGCAACGATCTCGGCGACGTGACCGGCGAGCGCCTGTTCGTCGACTGCCTCAGCGAGGACGAGTCCCGGCGGCTGCTGGCGCACCACGTTGGCGCACAACGACTCGAGGGTGAGCCCGAGGAGGCCTCGAAGCTCCTGCGGTACTGCGCGGGGCTGCCGCTGGCGCTCAGCATCGTCGCCACTCGTGCGGCGCAGCACCCGGAGTTCCCGCTGGCGGCGTTGTCCACGGAGCTCACGGACGGTCTCGAGGCGCTCGACGGCGATGATCCCAGCGCCAGCCTGCGCGCTGTGCTCGCGTCGTCCTGCCGGGCTCTCTCACCGCGTGCGGCGAAGGCGTTCCGGCTGCTCGGCCAGATGATCGGACCGGACATCAGCCACGCGGCGGCTGCTGCTCTCTGCGGGGACCCCGGCGCGCTCGCCGAGCTGGAGACCGCTCACCTGGTGGAGCAGCACCGGCCCGGCCGCTACCGCATGCACGACCTCGTTCTGAAGTACGCGCGCGACGCGGAACCCGACCCGGCGGGGACCAGGCGGCTGCTGGACTTCTACCTGCGGTCCGGCCAACTGGACGACGAGATCGACAACATCGTGGCGGCCGGTGACTTCGCCGCCGCACACGGCTGGCACGACCACGCGTGGCGGCTCGCGAACGTGATCTGGTACTTCCGGTACGCCCGCGGCTACAGCACGAACTGGGTGCCGAGCACGGAACGCGCGCTGGCCGCCGCCCGGCAGACCGGGGACGCGCGGGGTGTGGCTACCACCGTGAAGAACCTCGGTGTGGCGCTGTTCTGGAACATGCGGATCGAAGAAGCCGTGCGGTGCTACGAGGAAGCGTTGGACCTGTTCGCCGCGCTGGGCGACGAACGGTCGGTGAGCGGAACGCTGAACAACCTCGGCGCCGCGCACGCCCGGCTCGGCAGGGACACCGAGTCGATCGCGTACTACGAGCGGGCACTCCGGTACCCGGACATTCCCCCTGAGACACGGGCCGGAGCGCTCGGGAACATGGCGCTGGTGCTCGCGCACCAGGGCCACGTCGCCGAGGCGGAGGCGAACTGCCTGCGTGCACTGGCGCTGAACCGGGAGTGGGGTTCGGACGACATCGAGGGCCACCTCCTGGGCAGCCTCGCGATCGTGCTGCGGGCCGCCGGCCGGTTCAGCGAGGCGCTGGACCGGCACCGGCGGGCGCTCGCGTTGCTGCGTAGCGTGAACGACCGCGTGGGTGAGTGCGAGACGCTGAACGAGCTCGGCGAAACGCTGCGCCGCATGGGTGATCCGGATGCGGTCGCAGCGCATCGACAGGCGCTGGTGCTCGCCGAGAACATGGCCAACCCGTTCGAGATCGCCCGTGCCCGCGAGGGCATCGACGCCGGCTAGACGGGCGCGGTCAGTCGCTCAAGAGCAGCTGGTCGACCATCAGGTGCCCCCACGCGCCGGTGGCCTGGTCGATCACCCGCACCTGGACGCTCTGCCCCGGAGAGCGCTGACGTCCCAGTCGACCGGTTTGAGCACGCAGGAAGCCGCGCCGGCCGTTGGGGATCAGCCGCTGTGCCGGATCGCCACCAGCGCGATGTCGTCGGTCGCCGGCTGGTCGCCGACCATCGTGGCCATGATGCGGATGCACGCCGCCTCGGGCTCCGTCGGGGCGACGACCTCGCGCAGCCGTTCCAGGCCGACGTCGAGATCCTCTCCCCGGCGTTCCACCAGGCCGTCCGTGTACAGGACGATCAGCGTGCCCGGCGGTACGTCGAAGGCGGTGGTGCGGCGGGCGATGCCGAGGTCGAAACCGATGGGCGGACCGACGTGGACGGCGGCGAACCTCGCCTCGCCGCCCGGCACCGCGACGACCGGGGGCAGGTGTCCCGCCACGGCGAGGCTCATGCGGTGGGTGGCCGTGTCGATGATCGCGTAGGCGACGGTGGCCATGGTGTCGGTCTCGAAGTGGCCGGCTTTCCTGTCCAGCTTGTCCAGGACCTCCGCGGGATCGGAGTGGTCCAGCGCGTAGGCGCGCAACGCGCTCCTGAGCCGTCCCATGACGACGGCGGCCTTCAGTCCGCTGCCGACGACGTCGCCGATCACCACGCCGATGCGCTCGCCGGGCAGGCTGAACACGTCGTACCAGTCACCGCCGACGCCGATCTCCGCTCCCGCGACGTAACGGGCGGCGAGCTCCCAGCCCTCGGCGCTCGGCAGGCGGGTCGGCAGCAGGCTTTCCTGCAACAGGCTCGCGGCGGCGCGTTCGGCGCGCATCCGGTCCGCGTACACGGCGACCGCCAGGCGGTCGGCCACGAGCCGCAGGGCCTCGATCTCCTCGTCGGTGAAGCGGCGTGACGTGGTGCTGCCGACGTGGACGACCCCGATCAGCACGTCCTCGACGATCATCGGCAGGCCGAGCAGCACCCGCAGCCCGTGCTCCCGCAGCAGCGGGTTGACCACTGTGGACTCGTCGACGCGTTCGATCTGGACCGGTTCGCGGAGCTGGGCCACGCGGCCCGCGAAGCCCTTGCCCACCGGCACGCGCACGCCCTGGAAGACCTCTTCCTCCAGTCCCGAGGTCGCCCTGGCCACCAGCTGCCCGCCGCTGCGGTCCACCAGCAGGACGGTGGCGGTGTCGACCGCGAACAGCTCGCGGACGCGCTCCAGCAGCACCTCCAGGAGCTTGTCCAGGTCGAGTTCCCTGAGCGCCCCGTCCGTGACGACGTCGAGAACGCGCAGACGGATCGACGAGCTCCGGTCCTCACCCATTCCAACTCCGTCCGCATGAGCGTGTCCAAGACAGTACTTCGTACGGTTGAGCACGGCCGGGGCCGTCCATCTCGCGTGCAACGTTTCCTCGGGTCCGGACACTTCCCGTGCGGCACGACGAGTTGCTCTGGGGGGTGGAAGCTGTGCGCAGACTGGTGACGGGTGTCCTCGTCGCCGCCGTCGCGAGCGGGGCGTGGACGGGCAGTGCGGCGGCGCGGGACGGTGCCGAGGTCGAGATCTTCTGGGACCGCAACCGCGACGGTGTGCGGCAGGACGACGAACCGCCGTACGGCATGGCGTCGTTCAGGGTCTCCAAGCCGACCGGCCTCGCCTACCGGCTGGAGACGAACCTGCGCGGCAAGGCGACGCTGGAGCCCGGCCGGTGGACGGTTACGTTCGACGACGAGCGGTTCGGGGTCACCACGGCCGCGAGCGCGGTGGTCGATCCGGCCGAGGCGGGCAGGGAGAAGGTCGTGATCGGGGTGCACGGCGCCTCGATCTGCGGCACGGCCTGGCTCGACGAGAACGCCGACGGTGAGCGCCAGGAGGGCGAACCGCGCATCGGCGGCCAGCGGATGTTCCGGGAGAACGTGGGCGTCGTCGGGACGAAGATCGAGGTCGCCACGGCCGACGACGGGTCGTACTGCTTCCTCGACGTGCCCACGGGGGACGTCCAGGTGCAGTCCGGTGACCGCCTCGGCATCGACCAGACCGGGTGGGGCGTCGCGCACTGGCGGTCGGAGAACCCCGACGAAAAGCAGACGTCGAAGTTCGACGTGCGGGACGGCAAGTCGAAGGTGCTGTCCATCGAGGACCCGTACACGGAGATCATCGGGCTCGACACGGCGTTGGTGACGACCGAGGGCAAGGACGCCAGGGCGCTGGACATCACCGTCGTGAACCCCGACGGCTCGACCGTTCCGCGAGACCTGCGGGTCGGCGAGCGGGTCAAGATCGTCGGCCGGTACCGGATCACCGGACCCGCCTACGACAACTACGCGGCATCCCTGCGCCTCCCGGACGGCCTGCGGATCGTCGAGACCGAGGGCGCGCCGGGCAAGACGGACGACCAGATCGTTCGCGTCAGGTTCCCCGACCGGCGGCCGCCGGGTCAGGAGGAGCGGATCGTCGCTGTCGCCGTGGTCGAGAAGCCGTTCGAGCACAGCGAAGTCTCGCTCTGGACGGGAGAGACGATCCTCCACCCGCCCGTTGACGCGAACGCGGGCAACGACAACTACCGGGTCCTGATCCGGGCGCTGCCGGCGGATCCCTGGCCGGACGGGCGGCGGTGGAACCTGCTGGTCGTCTTCCTCGTCGCGGCTGTCCTGGTCGTGGCTTTCGTGGCGTGGCGAAGGAGGGCCGTCAGGTGAGAGCGCTGCTGCTGGCCGTGTTGATCGTGTGCACTTGCCCGCCGTTCGCACACGCGGAGGAAGGCGCGCTCGTCACGGTCTTCTGGGACCGCAACACCAACGGAGTCCGCGACGAGGACGAGCCCGGCTACCGCGACGCGGAGGTCGCGCTCCGGGACGAGTCGGGACGGGAGACCGTCGCGCGCACAGGGACGGACGGCACGTACCGGCTGCCCCGCGCGGGCCGGTGGACCGTCAGCCACGAGGAGACGAAGTTCGTCACGACCACACCGACCACGGTCGAGTCGGACGGTGGTGCCGTCGAGTTCGGCGTTCGCGGTGCCGAGGTGTGCGGCACGGTGTGGCTGGACAGCGACTTCGACCTCCAGATCGGCGAGCCCGAGACGCGCATCGCCGGGCACCGGATCTCGGTGGTCGACGATCCGGACCACAGCACGACGTCGGCGGCGGACGGCACCTACTGCCTGCACGACCTGCCCGCGGGCCCGAACCGGCTGCAGTCCGAGGACCGGGCGCGCGTCGACGGGACGGCGTGGATCTTCACCAAGCTCACGGACGAGTCCTTCGAGTCGGGGTCGAAGTTCGACATGTTGACCGGCAAGACCCTGATCTTCGACATCAAGGTCCCCGGCTCCGTCGTCACCGGCTACGACTCGGGGTTCCACGAGCCGCGCGGCATGGGCGCCAGCGCGGGCCTGATCACCGTCGACAAGATCGACTACGACGGCGTCCGCGTCGGCGACAAGCTCATCGTGCGGTGCGGGTACACCGTCGGCGGCAACGCGCCCGACATCCGGGCGGCCACCCTCACGTTCCCGGACGGACTGAAGGTCGTGAGGGCGTTCGGCGACCACGGCCTCGACGACGTGGCCCAGGAGGTGGTGGTGGATGGCCAGAAGGTCACGGTGCGCACGAAGGAGCGCATGTTCACCACCGAGCAGTCGGTGATGACCGCGCACGTGGAGGTTCAGCACGCGTTCGCCGCCCAGAACATCACCTGTGAGGTCCTGGCGAGCCTCTACGTGCCGGCGGACGGGTCCAGTGCCACGTCGGTGTTCGAGATCGGGGCGGCGGACTCGGAGCCCGCGGCGAGCGGCACCGCGCCGGTCTGGAAGGTGGTCGGCGCGGTGGCGCTCGCGGGTGTCGCGGCTCTCGTCGTCGTGCTGTGGCGTCGCCGGCGGCGAGCGTGAGCCGTCAGCTGTGGTTCAGCCGCACGGCGTGCACGTCGGCGCCGTCCGCGATCGTCGAGGTGAAGAACGCGATGGTGCTGTTGCCCGAGATCGTTTCGAGGCCCATGTAGTCCCCGAGGAACAGGCCTCGCGGGTCACCGGGGGCGAAGTAGGAAATCGGGGCGGTGTAGTGGTTGAAGGGCCCGTGCAGGTGCTGTTCGGGCTCCCAGCTGAGTGTGCCGTCGTGCGAGTGGCGCACCCAGATGTCGGTGGTGGCGATGCCGTCACCGAGCACGTTGTTGCGGTCGTCCCAGTAGGTCACGGTGACCATGCCGGTGTCCGACACGTCGATCGCGTGGTTGTACGACTGCACGTTCGGCCCGCCGGTGGCGACGACGGTCGGTCCGGTCCAGTGCCGTCCACCGTCGGTGGACTTCACCAGCACGACCTTGTTCAGCGCCGTGCCGAGGCTGTCGGCCCAGACCACGTAGACCGCGCCGCTGGTCATGTCGACCGCGATGTCGGGCAGGTAGTCCTCCGCGCGGATCGGGAAACCGTCGTCCGGCACGAACAGCTGGGCGAACCCGATCGGCGCGATCTTCACCGGGGCCGACCAGTGCAGTCCGGCGTCACGCGAGGTCATGACGCTCATGTAGACGCCGTTGTCGTTGAAGGTTCCACCGGTGAACAGGTTCGCGGCGACGTTGTACAGCGTGCCGTCCGGGCCGACCGCGATCTGGTTGCCCTGCAAGTAGGTGTTCGAGTTGCGCATCGGCACCGGCGTCGACCACGTCAGTCCGCCGTCGGTGGTCCGGGAGAACATCGGCTGCCCGCGGTAGGCGAACGAGTGCAGGTCCGCGATCGGGTGTTGCTTGCCGTCGTTGGGATAGCTGCCGCGGATCCACGTCGCGTAGGCGTACCCGGCACGAGTCGGGTCGCCGGTGACAGAAACCTTGTCGTTGAAGACGAACCGGTCGCCGGCGTCCTCCTGGATGATCGTCGGCGGCCGCCAGGTCCCGGTGGCCCGGTCGAGGCTCGTGACCGAGATCGCGGACAGGCCGAGCGCGGCCGAGTCGATCGGCTGGCCGATGAAGTAGGCGTTGCCGGCCTTGTCGTAGCTCACCCACGGGTCGGTGACGCGGCCGAACCGCGTCGGGCCGCCCTGGCAGGCGCTCCACGGCACGTCCGGCAGCTTGCTCCACGACGCGCCGCCGTCGTGGGTGATCCACGACGACAGGCCGCGGGCGCCACCGTCCGGCCAGCGGTCCTGCTGGGTGGCGCCGATCATCTCGGCCGGGTTGACGGGGTTGACCGCCACCTGAGGCTCGACCTCGGTGTTGTCGTAGGCGGCGGCGAAGTCGGCCGAGGCGCCGAACGGGCAGGCCGTCAGCGCCGACGGGCCGCTGACCAGCACGTCGGCGCCGGCGGCGAAGGGTGCGGCCTGGGCCGCCGTGCCGAAGAGAACCAGAGGGACTGCTGCGGCGGCTGCGGTGAGCCGTCTGGTCGCATGCATGGGGGTACCTCCGAAGGCTTGCTTTCCCCCTCATGGGTGTATCGCCCCGTTCGCCCGAACCGTTGCGGTGTGCCAGCATTGCGCCCTCAGGAGGTGCCTGATGGCTCGTGCGGCAGGTGCGGCGATGCTCGTCGGCGGCGTCGTCGGGGCCCTCGCCTTCCTGCCGTTCACGCTGGCGCACGGCCCGACGTCGTACAACATCGAGCGCGAGGTCCTCGGCTGGGACATGCACCGCTGGGGCCTGCTCATGGGAACGGTCCCCGAGGTGCTGATCGCCGTGGGGCTCTGGCGTTCCCGTGAGCGCGTCGGCGAGCGCAGGGTGACGACCGCGGCGCTCGCCGTCATGTGCGTGACGATGCTGCTCTTCGCCGCGACGAACCTGTTCTTCGCAGCGATCGGGCCGCCGTTCGACCTCTTCCTGCTCGCGCCGGCCAGCGTGGTCGTGGCGTTGACGGCCACCGTTCGCGGCCCTGCGCGAGCACTGCTCGCCGCCCTCGCCGTCGCCCTCTGCTCGGCGACGGCGATCGGGCTGATCCCGTTGGAGACGTCGGACAGCTTCGGCGGCTACCGCATTTTCGGCCTCATCGCCTACGTCGGGGGCAACCTGCTCTGGGCGGCGTTCGGCGCGGTCCTCATGCGGTCGGACGGGTGAACCCGTGGCTCCGCTCCGCCTTCGCCACGTGCAGCGTGTAGCTCTCGTACCAGTCGTCCCGTCCGCGCTGCTGCGCCGCGCGGTGTTCGGCGTTGGTCCGCCACTGCCTGAGAGCGTCGGCGTCGCGGAAGTACCCGACGGTGATGCCCAGCCCGCCCGGGGTCTGCGCGTGGTCCATCCCCAGGTAACCGGGGACGTCCTTCACGAGCTCTTCCATCCGGTCGTTGGTCTCGCCGTACCCGCTCTGGTTCTGGGTGCGCACCGTCGTGAAGACCACCGCGTAGTAGGGCGGTTCGAAGGCCTGGATCGGCGTTGCAGGTTGATCGCTCACGGCGTCACGGTAGGTCGGCGCGCACCTCGTGATCCAACGACTTTCCCCGGCACCCGTTCTGCCCGGCGAGACCGGGCAGAACGGGTCACACGTCAGCGGCGCCGGGCGCGCATCACGTGGGCGTCCAGCGGCAACGAGTGCGTCTCGACCAGCTCGAAGCCGGTCTCGGCGAGCAGCGCGCGGTAGTCGGACTCGGTGCGCTCGCGGCCGCCGGTGTTGCAGAGCATGTGGATGTCCCACGGGATGGCGAGGGAGCTCGGGTCGCCCGTCTCCGGCAGCAGGCGCTCGATCACCAGCAGTTCGGCGTGTGCGGGCATGTTCCGCGCGCACGTGGCCAGGATGGTGCGGCACTGGTCGTCGTCCCAGTCGTGCAGCACGCGGGACAGCAGGTAGATGTCGCCGGTGGCCGGGACCTCGCGGGTGAAGTCGCCGGGGACCAGCGTGACGCGGTCCGCCAGGTCCGCGAGGCGTGGCCGGGCGGCGGCCAGGGCGTTCGGGAGGTCCAGCAGGACGCCGCGCAGCTCCGGGTGGGCGTGCAGGACTCGGGACAGCAGCTCGCCGTTGCCGCCTGCCACGTCGACCACGGTGCGGGCGCCGGAGAAGTCGACGACCTTGGTGACGCCGGTGAACATGGCGTTGCTCGCGGCCATGGAGCCGTGGAAGAGCTCCGCCAGTGCCGGATCCGTTGCCATGTGGGCGAAGTGGTGGGCGCCGAACGCCTTCGCGTAGGACTCCTGTCCACTTCGGACGGACTCGGTGAGCTCGGCGAACGACCGGTAGAACGGGCCTCCGTACATCAGGGCCAGTGGACGCATCGAGCCCGCGAGGTCCGAGCGCAGCAGCTCGCCCAGGTCGGTCAGGCCGTAGCGGTCACCGGAGAGGTGGACGACGGCGAGGGAGGCGAGGTAGCGCAGCAACCGGGCCAGGCTCTGCGGTTCGGTGCCGGTGGCCGCGGCGAGCGCGGGCAGGTCGTGAACCGACGCGAGGTGGTCGAGCAGGTGCAGTTCCGCGGCGGTCGCGATGGCCTGCGTGGCCCACGCCCCGGTGAGCAGGCGCAGCAGTTCGGTGCCGGCGCACGACTCGCGCTGGTGCGTCGCCTGCAGCTGCGGGAAACGGCCCGCGGAGACGAGCTCCAGCCGGCGGAAGGCGGGATCGGCGCAGTGCGCGTCGCGGAAGTAGAGGACGGTGCTGTTCTCGTAGCCGTTGTAGCCGCCGCCGTCGGGCCGCATGACGCCGGAGATCATCGTGCGCAACCCGCGCAGCAACACCGGGTCCGGTCGCCGCACGGCCAGCGCGACGTGGTTCTCCCGCTCGTGGCGGCGTTCGTCCTCCGCGATGTGCGCGAGCTCCGGTGGCGTCACCATCACGAAGATCTCCAGCTCGCACGGCCAGCCGTTGCGGTCGGAGACGGGCGCGCGCAGGATGCCGACGTTCAGTTCGGCGACGGGCACGGAGTACCGGCTGCTCAGCCGTTCGCGGACGACGACGCTGGGCGTCATCGTGCCGACCTCGATGCCGTGCCGCGCGAGCTCGTCCGCAAGCCCCACAAGGGTTTCCGGGAAGATCAGCAACGCGGCGTGGTCGAGCGTGGCGTGCCGCGTCACGGCGGCCCGCTGGTCGGGGTCCAGCGACGGTAGGGCACCGGCCAGGACGGAGTGGGTGTCGTGCGCCCTGATCAGCTCCATCGTCGCGGTGAGGCGGTCGAGGTCGGCAGCGGCGAGGACGGGTGTGCGGGTCGAGATCATGATCGTGGTTCCTGTGGCTCAGATGCCGACGTACTGCTCGGCGAAGAAGTTCTGGTGGGCGCGGGAGTCGCGCAGGCTGTCGAGCCGGGCGCGGCGCAGGCCGCGGTGGAAGTCGTCGTCCTGGCCGTGCAGGAGGTCGATCATCCAGCGCGAGAACTCCTGCGCCCGCCAGATGCGGGGCAGGCAGGTGCGCGAGTACGCGGCCAACGGCCGTTCGTCGTCGTGCAGGGCGGAGATCAGGGCGGAGGCCAGCACCTCGGCCTCCATGATCGCCAGGTTGGCGCCCTTGGCGGCGGACGGGCTGATCAGGCCGGCCGCGTCACCGGCGAGGAACATCCTGTCGTGCTGGATCGGGTCGGCGACCTCGGAACGCAGCCGCACGATCCGCCGTTCGAGGACCGGCCCCTGTTTGAGCTGCCCGAACTCGTCGGTGCGCAGCCGGGTGTCGAGGGCGGACCAGATCCGTTCGTCCGTCCAGGTCTCCGCGTCGTCGCCGGGAGGAACCTGGAGGTAGTACCGCGTCACCTCGGGGCTGCGCGCCATGTGGCCGGCGAACCCGTCGTCGTGGATGCCGTAGGTGACCGCGGCCATGCTCTGCGGCGCCTCCACCAGCAGTGCGAGCCAGCTGATGCCGTGGTCCTGCGGGTACCGCCGGGCCGCGAGTGCCGCGCGGGTCGCCCCGTTGCCGCCGTCGCAGCCTGCGAGGAACCGGCCGCTGACCACGGACTCACCCCGCTCGTCGCGGCACCGGATCGTCGCGGTGCGCGGGTCGACGTCGGTGACGGTGACGCCGAACCGGAGGTCGCCGCCCCGGTCGAGGTACTCGGCGATCAGGTCCGTGACGAGGTCCTGCTGCGGGTACACGGTGTGCACCTCGCCGGTGCCGAGCTCGCCGTAGTCCAGCTCGAACTCGCCGTCCTCACCGCGGAACGCGCAAACGCCGTGCGCATGTCCTTTGTGGAGCAATCCGGCACCGAGCCCGTGCTCGGTCAGCACCCTGGCGCTGTTCGGGCCGAGGAACCCGGCCCTGGCCCTGGTCTGCACCTGTTCCCGGCTCGCCCGTTCGACGATGACGGTGCCGATCCCCGCTGCACGAAGCAGGTTGCCTAACACGAGCCCTGCCGGCCCCGCGCCCACGATGAGCACGGTGGTGTGGTCGACCACCACTGCTGGTCCTCTCTGCGGATCGAGCTGTGGAGCAGAACTGGACAACAACGGCGCGGGCGGGTGCGAGCGGCTCGCCGGAGAAGTCGATCATGATCACTCCATCGTGTCGGCGTCGGCGGGACCCGTGCGGTTGGTGGTGCCTTCATCGCCTGTGCACGGGCTCGTCGCGCCGAGGGGGCATACTGCGCGAATGGCACTCCGGCAGGCGAGCGACTTCGCCGAGTTGGCCGCTTTGATCAAGCAGGCCCGCCTGCTCGACCGGCGGCGTGGTCACTACCTCGTCAGGATCGGCGTGAACCTGGCGCTCTACGCGGCGACGTGGGTGGCGTTCGCGCTGCTCGGCGACTCGTGGTGGCAGCTGGTGGTCGCCGCCGCACTGGCGGTGATGACGACCCAGCTGGCGTTCATCGGGCACGACGCCGGGCACAAACAGATCTTCGCCTCGAAGCGGTGGAACGAGATCGCCGGACACGTGCACAGCGGGCTGACCGGGGTCAGCTACGGCTGGTGGGTCGGCAAGCACAACCGGCACCACGCCAACCCCAACCACGAGGACGAGGACCCGGACGTCGACATCACGGTGCTCGCGTTCACCCGGCGGCAGGGCGAGGCCAAGCGCGGCCCGCTGCGGTGGATCGCATCGCACCAGGCGGTGTTGTTCTTCCCGATGCTGCTGCTCGAGGGTTTCGCACTGCACTCGCACTCGATCAGGCACTCGGGGCGTGAGCGGTACCTGATGATCGCGAACGTCGTGGTGTACCTCGCGGCGGTGTTCTGGGTCCTCTCCCCCGTTCAGGCCATTGCCTTCGTGGTGGTGCACCAGGGGTTGTGGGGTTTCTACATGGGGTGTTCGTTCGCCCCGAACCACAAGGGGATGCCGGTGCTCTCGGCGGGGCACTCGCTCGACTTCCTGCGCAAGCAGGTGCTCACCTCGCGCAACATCCGCGGCGGCTGGTTCGTGGACCTGCTGCTCGGCGGCCTGAACTACCAGATCGAGCACCACCTGTTCCCGAGCATGCCCCGGCCGCACCTGCGGCACGCGCAGGTGATCGTGAGCAAGTTCTGCACCGAGCGCGGGATCTCCTATGCGCAGTGCGGGTTGTTCCGCTCCTACGGGTACGTGCTGGAGCACCTGCACGAGGTGTCGGCGCCGTTGCGCAAAGCCGCCGTCTGATTCCCGCCAGAACTCCGCGCGGAGGTCGGCCAGGCTGGTCCGCATGGGATCACTTGAAGGAAAGACGGCTCTGGTCACCGGCGGCAGCCGCGGCATCGGAGCCGCGGTGGCCGCGAAGCTCGCCGCACTGGGCGCGCGGGTCGCGGTCACGTACCAGAACACGAAACCCGAAGGCGTCAAGGCGATTCGGGCCGACAGCGCCGACCCGGACGCCGTCGTGGCGGCGGTCGACGAGGCCGCGGCCGAGTTCGGGCGGCTCGACGTGCTCGTGAACAACGCCGGCACGTTCCAGGTGGGGCCGCTGGAGGAGCTCGGCAGGGAAGAGTTCGACCACACGATGGCGGTGAACGTCCGGGCGCCGTACCTGGCGGCACGAGCGGCGGCACGGCACATGCGGGAGGGCGGGCGGATCATCAGCATCGGCAGCAACGTCGCGGTCTACGCGCCGTTCCCCGGTTTCGCGCTCTACTCGGCCAGCAAGACCGCGCTGATCGGGATGACGAAGGGCCTGGCGCGTGAGCTGGGGCCGCTGGGCATCACGGCGAACATCGTGAACCCCGGTCCGACGGACACCGACATGAACCCGGCGGACGGGCCGATGGCGGAGACGATTCGCGGGCTGACCGCGCTGGGGCGGTACGGCGAACCGGAGGAGATCGCGGCGGTCGTGGCGGCGTTGGCGGGGAACGCCGGTGCGTACGTCACCGGCGCCAGCATCAACGTCGACGGTGGTTTCACCGTCTGAGCCGCTACTTCCAGGTCACCGGCAGGGCGTGCACGCCGTAGATGTTCATGTCGGTCCTGAGCTTCACGTCACCAGCGGGAACGGCCAGCCGCAACGTCGGGAACCGACGCAGCAACCCCTCGAAGCCGGCCCGCATCTCGATGCGGGCCAGCTGCTGGCCGAGACACTGGTGAACGCCGTGCCCGAACGACAGGTGGCCGCGGGCGTTGCGGTGCACGTCGAGGCTGTCGGGGTGCTCGTAGCGCTGCGGGTCGTGGTTGCCCGCCAGCAGCGACAGGATGACCGTGGAGCCCTCGCGGATCGTCTCCCCGAAGAACTCGATGTCCTCGGCGGCGTAGCGGTAGAACACGTCGGCGACCGCCAGGTAGCGCAGCAGTTCCTCGACGGCGTCGGGAACCAGCTCCGGGTTCGCCCGCAGTGCGGCCAGTTGTTCCGGGTGCTCCAGCAACGCGAACGTGCCCAGCGCCAGCATGTTCGCCGTCGTCTCGTGCCCCGCGAGCAGCAGCAGGAACGCCATGCCGGTGAGTTCCTCGAGGCTGAGGTCCTCGTCGCGGGCCAGGTCGGACAGCAGGTCGTCAGCGGGTTCGGCGCGCTTGGCGGTGACGAGCTCGTACAGGAACGTGTGCATCGCCATGTACGCGGCCATCTTGTCCTCCAGGTTCACCTCCCGCTCCATGAACTTGGCGGTGTTGCGCTGGAACGTCTCGCGGTCCGCGTACGGCACGCCGAGCATCTCGCAGATCACGAGTGACGGCACCGGAAGCGTGAACTCCGCGACGAGGTCGACCGGCGGGGTGAGCTTCGCGAGCTCGTCCAGCTGCCGTTCGGTGATCTCGATGATCCCCTCCTCCAGCGCCTTCATCCGCTTGACGGTGAACGCGCCGGTCAGCTTGCGCCGCAACCGGGTGTGGTCCGGCGGGTCCATGGTGATGAAGAGTCCCGGTGTCACCGGTGACGGCTCGGTCTGCTCCGGCATGCCGGGCGTCGGGAACGGCACGTGGATGATGCCGAGGTCCTGGCGTGAGCTGAACCTGGTGTCCCCCAACGCCTGCCGGACCGCTTCGTAACCGGTGACGAGCCAGCCCTCGTGGCCGTCGGGGAAGAGCATCGGGCTGACCGGACGGGTCGCGCGCACCGCGGTGATCTGGCTGGGCGGGTCGAACGGGGTGACGTCGCGATCCATGGGAAGGCCGTGCAACATGGCAGTGCTCTCTTTCGGCTGGTTCAGCGGGTGGATTCGCGGTTGAACAGCTTCTTGGACCACAGGTAGCCGCCGAACCCGATGACGAGGCACCAGGCCAGGGCGATCCAGCCGTCGTTGCCGATCGGCGTGCCCATCAGCAGGCCGCGCAGGGCGCTGATGAACGGGGTGAACGGCTGGTACTCGGCGAACCACCGCAGCACGGTCGGCATCGAGTCGGTGGGCACGAAACCGTTGCCGAAGAACGGCAGCAGGATCAGCGGCAGGCCGACGTTGCTCGATCCCTCGACGGTCTTGCTCGCGAGCCCGAGTGCGGCGGACAGCCAGATGAGCGCGAACGCCATGGCCACCATCAGACCGGCCAACGCGAGCCAACCGGCCACGCTCGCGTTCGGCCGGAAACCGATGAGCACCGCGACCCCGAGCACGAACGAGATGCTCAGCACGGTCTGCACCAGGCTGCCGACGACGTGTCCGGTGAGGACGGACACACGGGCGATGGGCATGGTGCGGAAGCGGTCCACGATGCCCTCGGTCATGTCCAGGGCGATGGAGATGGTCGTGCCCTGCACGGCGGAGGTGATCGCCATCAGGATGATCGTCGGGGTGACGTAGTTCAGGTACTCGGCGCGTCCGCCGGTTGGTCCGCCGATGCCGGCCCCGAGCGTGCCGCCGAAGACGTAGACGAACAGCAGCAGGAAGACGACCGGCATGAGCAGCAGCTGGAACGTCATCGAGGGGTAGCGGATCACGCGCTTGAGGTTGCGACGGATCATCGTCGCCGAGTCGGCCAGTGCGTAACTCATGAGTGGGCCACCGTTTCGGGCTTGCCGGTGAGGGCGAGGAAGACGTCGTCGAGGTCGGGGGTGTGCATGCTCAGCGACTCGACCTCGACCGCGTTCTGGTCGAGCCGGTCGAGCAACGCCTTGAGCGAGCGGACGCTGCCGTCGTTGGGCACGCGCAGGGCGAGCGCCTCGCCGTCACGGGTCGCGGAGCCGATGAGCCGTGCCGCGGACTCCAGTTCGCGGAGTTCGTTGAACTGCAACAGGACGTGCCCGCCGGGGATGCGGCGCTTCAGCTCGTCCGCGGTGCCCTCGGCGACGATCCTGCCGTGGTCCAGCACCGCGATCCGGTCGGCGAGCTCGTCGGCCTCCTCCAGGTACTGGGTGGTGAGGAAGATCGTGACGCCGCCCGCCACGATCCGCCGCACGATGTCCCACATGGCACGGCGCCCGCGCGGGTCGAGACCGGTGGTCGGCTCGTCGAGGAAGATCACCTGAGGCGACCCGACGAGCGTCATCGCGAGGTCGAGGCGGCGCCGCATGCCGCCCGAGTACGTCGACGCGGGCTTGTCGGCCGCGTCCGCGATGTCGAACTGTTCCAGCAACGACTGGACCTTGACCTTGCCTTCGGCGCGACCGAGGTGGTTCAGGTCCGCCATCAGCTTGAGGTTCTCCCGGCCCGTCAACAGGTTGTCGACGGCGGAGAACTGGCCCGTGACACCGATCGCCTCGCGGACGGCGTCGGGATCACGCGCGACGTCGTGACCGGCGACCGACGCACTGCCGCCGTCGGCCCTGATCAGCGTGGACAGGATCTTGACCGTGGTGGTCTTGCCCGCACCGTTCGCGCCGAGCAACGAGAAGACGGTGCCGCGCGGGACGCTCAGGTCGACACCCTTGAGCACTTCGTTGTCGCCGTAGGACCTGCGCAGGCCGCTCGCGGTGATCGCGTTCATCGTGTTCCCCTCAGGCACGGCGGACGGTGATGTCGCCGAAGGACGTGTGGGCGGTGATCTTGACGGTCTCGGCGGCGTCGCCAGGGCCTTCGCCGGTCGACATCGAGTTGTGCACGCGGCCGAAGCCGGTCTTGGTGTCGAGCCACGCGGCGGTGCCCTCGGCGATGCCGATCTCGATGCTGCCCATCGCGGTGTTCAGCGTGGCCGTGTCGCGCACGACCTCGCCGACGGTGAGGGATCCCATGGCGCTCTTGGCTTCCAGCGCTCCCCCGACCCGTTCGGCGGTGATGTCCCCGTTGGCGGCGCGGGCCCGCAGGTCACCGTCGACCGCGCCGATCTCGGTGTTGCCGTTCGAGTTCTTGACCGTCAGCGACCCGGCGACCGAGCCGACGCGGACGTGCCCGCTGCCGGTCTTGACCTCCGCGTTGCCCGTGACGGCACCGACGCGGACCTGCCCGGCGCCGGTGTCGATCTTCAACGGCCCGGTGCGGTCGACGTGCACGTGGCCCGCCGACATGTCGATCTCGGTCTGCCCCAGCACACCGGTGGTGCGGGTGCTGCCCGCGGTCACGTCGGCGTCCACTTTGGACCCCGTGGGCAGCTCGACCACGATGTCGACCGACCTGGTCTTCTTGGAGAAGTCGAACGTCCGCTTCGGCCCGCGGATCGTCAGCACGCCGTCGGCGTAGTCGACGCGGGTCTTCTGCGCCGCCTCGACGTCGGAGGAGTCCGACGGGTCGGACGGCCGCACGTCGACCACGGTGTCGACGCGGTCACTCGCGAGGATCTGGACGAAGCCCGCGTAGACGTCGATCAGGACGGAAATCGGTTCGTACGTGTCGTAAGAAGGCATGGCTGTCCCCTCAGAAGGTGCTCGAAGAACGTCTCCGCAGGTCAGAGACGTGAAGTGAAAAGCTGTGGGTTAACGGACCCAGCCGACGAAACGCTGCGACGCGGGGGCGGGCCCACCGCGCAGCGGTTCGGCGCCGGGCCTGGGCGTCAGCTGGGCCGACGCGGCGCGCACCAGCCACGCGTTGACCGAGCGGCCCTCCTTGGCCGCGGCCTCGTCGATCGCCGCCTTGAGCGGTTCGGGCAGGCGGACGTTGATGCGCACGGTGGTGCCGTCCTCGAAGCCGGCCGCCACGTCCTCGGAGGGTGCCGCGACGGGCTCCGGCGTGGCGGCGACCGGCTGCTCCACCGGGCGGCGCGTCACGACGAACTTGGGGTCACGACCCCGCAACAGCACCTGCACCGAGTCCGGCGCCAGGTCCGCGGTGATCTCGTCGGCGGCGGCGGACAGCGCTTCGAGCAGCGCCAGCCGGATCGCCGACTCCATCGTCACGGTCAGCCGCTCGACCAGCGCGCTCGCCTCTTCGCCGCCTGTCTCGACGGCGGTCAGCAGCTCGCGGCCGAGGGAGGCCACATACGGGGTCAGATCCATGGCACCACTATGGCACACCGTGGCACCACCAGCAAGCAATTCTGGCTCAGCTTGGCATCACTTTGGCTCACCGCAGGTCAGCCCGGTGAACGCCGTCAGTGCCGGCGCGCCCTTCTGCCGGTCCAGCACAGCGAAGACGACGTGGTCGAAGTACGGGTTGTCCCGCAGCGCGATCCGGAACGTCTCGGCGACGGTCGCGGGGTCGTTGCCGAAGACCCCGCAGCCCCACGCGCCCAGCACGAGCCGCCGATGACCGTGCGCGGCGGCGACGTGCAGCACGCGGACGGCACGGCGCAACAACGCGGCGGGGATGCCGTCGGCGCGGTCGGGCTGGGTGCGCAGGATCGCGGACCGGTTCGGTGCCGCGGCGGTGAGGAACGAGACCTCGTAGGGCTGCGGCAACAGGTTTCCCCTGTCGTCGCGGAACACCGGCACGCGAGGTGAGTAGATCACGCGATCGCTGTAGGTGAGGTCCTCGTGCGCCCGGTGGTACGCGTAGAAGTCACCGGCGGTGCGCAGGCACGGGTAGAGCGCTGACCCGCGGGCGACGCTCTCCTCCTGTGCCTGCGCACCGTTGAGGAACCCACCGCCGGGATTGCGGGCGGAGGCGAAGACCAGGCAGGCGAGGTCACCGCCCAGCCGGCGGGTGGCCTCCGAAGTGGACTCGTTGGTGACGTCGATCCGCACCGCCGATGCCTTGGAGGGCAACGAAAGCTGCTCATCCGGCAGGTGGAGCCTGGTGCCCGAAACAGCGGGAACGACGTCGATCGAGACCTCGCCCGCCTCGGTGGAGTAGGAACCCCGCTCCGAGATCTCGACGGTCTCGCGGGCGATCGCACGCAGTCTGCTGCTCATGATGCCCGCGATTGTGCCAAGCGGGACTTCACACCCGCGCGTAGATTTCCGCGACCGCCCCGAACGCCGCCTTCGGCTCCCACGACAGGTCGTCGTACACCTTGACGATGCCGGGACCGGCCATGTCGAGGTCGCGGCTCGGGTCGTCCGGCCGGTGCGGATAGTTGTTGAGCGCGAACATGTAGACGAACGCCGCGTCCACCTTCTCGGCCTCGAAGATCTCCAGCAGCTCACGCAGGTACGCGGCCTGCTCCTCCTCGTCCCGGACGTACCCCTCCTTCACCCGCACCGCACGTCCGGACGAGTCGTGCTCGACGATCTCCATGCTGCGCGGCGCCACGGCCCCCGAACCGCGCCACGCCGCCGTGCCGAACCCCGTGATCGCGACGGGCTTGCCCTGCGCCACGACGTTGCGGATGCTCTCGGCGTACACGTCGGCGACCTCGGCCGACCGGATCAGCTCGAACGACATGACGTCGAACAGGCTCCAGTCGACGCCCTCGAACGGGATGCAGGCGTAGGTGAGCCTGCCCTGGAAGTGTTCCCGCACAACGGCGACGGCCTGCCGCAGGAACTCGTTGAGCCGTGCGCTGATCTCGCGGAACCGCTCGGGCTTGCCCAGGATTCCGCCCAACCGCTCCAGGACGTCGCCGCCGGGCATGAACCCGGAGTTCATGATGCTCAGCTCGACGCCGGTCACGAACACGACCTCGGCGCCGTCGGCCCGGATCCGCTCGGCCCGCTGTGCGCAGTCCGCGAAGAGCTCCAGGATCTCGGCCGGTCCGAGCTCCAGCGGGTACGGCGAGAACCAGACCTCGAGCCCCAGCGAGGCGGCGATCCGGGCGGCCTGCTCCAGCCGCTGCGCCGAACCTCCGACCAGGTGCACGGCGTTGCAGTGCAGTTCGTCCCGGATGACCGTCAGGTCCCGCTCGACCACCTCCAGGTCGAACTTCGCCAGCGAGATCTCGCCGTGGCGGACGAAACCGGTGTCGTACGCGATGCCCTTGGCACGCATGAGTCCTCCCCTTCCACTCTCGGAGTCCCGAGGTTAGAGGAGAAAAGTGCGTGCACGCAAGTTTTCTTCTACGCAGTTATGTCGGCCAGACCAGCAGCACGGGACACGGCGCGTGGTCGACGACGAACCGGGTCGCGTGACCGAGGCTGCGCGGACCGGCGTGGCTCACGTCGCCGTCGCGGCAGAGGATCAGCAGGGAGGCTTCCCCGGCGGCGGCAACGACTTCGTGCTCGACCCGGCCGATCCGCGCGGACGTGGTGCACGGCAGACCGAGGCGCTCGGCGGCCGCGTCGAGCAGCTGTGCCGCGTGTCCGGCGGCGAGGTCGTCCAGCCTGGTGCCGGGGTCGCGGGAGGAACGGCCGAAGAGTCCGGCGAAGGCACCGTGCGCCGCGCCCGGCACGTCGTGGTCGCTCACGTGCAGCAGCAGGAACTCGGAACCCTCGTACGCGCGTGCGGCGTCCACACAGGACTGCCAGGTGTCGTCGGCGATCCACACGAGGACCGTCATGGTCATCCTCCGATCACGTGCAGGGACGCCCACAGTGCCACGACGGCGCCGATCAGGGTGGCAGGCACGGCGAGCAGACCGAGCTTGGTGAACTCCGGCAGGTTCACCTCGGTGTCGTGGTCGTGCACGATCCGCCGCCACAGCAACGTCGCGAGCGACCCGGCGTAGGTGAGGTTGGGACCGAGGTTCACGCCGAGCAGCACCGCGAGCACCAGCCCTGGTCCCATCGGCGCGACCAGCGGCAGCAGCACGAGCACCGCCGGCAGGTTGTTGATCACGTTGGCCAGCACGGCGGCCACGAAGGCCACCCCGAGCAACGCGAGCAGCCCGTGACCGCTCGGCACGACGTGCCGCAGGAGATCGTCCAGACCGTTGTCGACCACGGCCCGCACCACGATCCCCAGCCCGAGCACGAACGCGAGGAACGGCAGCGAAGCCGCCTGCACGACCTTGAGCACCGTCGTCCGCTTCCGCACGAGCGCACGGACCGCCATCGCGACCGCGCCCGCGCACGCCGCCCACGCCGGGTCGATCCCGGTGGCCGACGCGACCACGAACCCGGCCAGCGTCAGTCCGACCGTCGCGAGCGCGAACACGGGCAGCTCGCGCGGCTGCTGCACGGACGGCGCGTGGGCGGGCGCGTCGAGATCGGTGCGGAAGAACCACCGGAACACCACGTACTCCAAGGCGATCGCCACCACCCACGGCAACGCCATCAGCGCCGCGAACCGCGTGAAGCTCAGCCCGCTGGACGCGAACGCCAGCAGGTTCGTCAGGTTCGACACCGGCAGCAGCAGCGACGCGCTGTTGGACAGGTGCGTGCACGCGTAGACGTGCGGCTTCGGCCGTACGCCGAGTTGTGCCGCGGTCGCGAACACGACCGGTGTCAGCAGCACGACCGTGGCGTCCAGGCTGAGCACCGCCGTGGTCGCCGAGGCCGCGACGAACACCCCGCCCAGCAACGTCCGCGGCCGCCCGCCGGACGCGCGTGCCATCCAGGTGCCGCACGCGTGGAACAGCCCGTCGTCGTCGCAGAGCTGCGCGAGCACGAGGATGGCGGCCAGGAACCCGATCACGGGCCCCAGCCGCACCGTCTCGTCCACGACGTGGTCGAAGGGCAACGCCCCCACGAGCACGACCAGGACCGCCGCGGGCACCGCGACGACGGCCTCGGGCCAGCCCCACGGTCGCACGACCGCACAGACCAGCACGGCCACCAGGAGCAACACCGAAAGCGCGAGCACGGCACAAAACTAGGTCATCTCGGCCGCCTGGTGGACACGGGTACGACCGTCAGCTGAACGAGGGCGGGCTGATCGGTCCATCGCCGTAACCGCGGCTCTACCAGGGACGATTCGCCGTACATGAGACGATTAGCAGTACTGCTGCTGGCACTTGTCCTGGTCTCTCCCACTCCGGCCTTCGCGGACGGCCCGCAGGTCTACATGTCCTCCCCGACCGCGGAGGCGTCCGTCCCGCTGAACGAACCGCTCATGGTCATCGGCGGCGCCGTCAACGGCGAGGCCGGCGGCATCACCGACGTCGACGTCACCACCGACGACGGCGCGACCTGGACGACCCTCGACGCACAGGGCGAGCGGTGGATGTACGTGATCACGCCGACCACGCCCGGCCCGTTGACGTTCAAGGCCCGTGCCCACACCGCGTCCACCACGGGCCCGATCACCCAGCTGCGCACGATCCACGTCGGCGGCACGACGCTTCCGCCGGTGACCCGTGACACCACCTTCTTCTTCGAGAACATCCCGAGCTCGAACGTCTGGGACGCCGACGACCAGGCCGTCGAGCTCGGTCTGCGCACCAGCGTCGACCGTCCGGGCTCGATCGTCGGGGTCTACCTGCGGCGCGGCAACTACCGGGGTCCGGTGACCGCGCGGGTCTACGCGTCGAACGGCGTGCTGCTGGCCGAGCAACCGTCCTCCGGCGACGCGAGCCAGATCACCTTCGCCACCCCAGTTCCCGTGGCACCCGGCACCGAGTACGTCGTCTCGTACTTCACACCGGCGGGTGGTTACGTCTCAACGGAGAACTACTTCGTGGGCAATGTCGTGCAGCCGCCGTTCCGCGCGTCCGCGAACGCCGGCGTCTACCGCTACGGAGGCGGTTTCCCGACGGACACGTGGAACGCCAGCAACTACTGGGTCCAGCCGATCTTCCGGCCGTGAGCCCTACTCGCCCGGCGCGACCCGGCGCCTGAGCACGTTCTCGGTGCCGCCGGTCTCGTCGAGCAACCGGACGAGAGCCTGCTTGGCCTCGTCGGTGCCCACCTTCGCGTCCAACCTGCGCCGGAGCCGGCGGCTGTCCTTCACCAGCCGCCGGCCGCGTTCGGTGAGCTGCGCCCGCCTGATCCGGCTGTCCGCGCTGTCGGGCACGCGCGTGACGTAGCCGAGCCGTTCCAGTTCGAGCAGCTGCTTCGACGCGGCCTGCTGGGTGACGCCGAGCAGCTCTCCCAGTTCGGACACCGTGGGCGCGCCCTCGATCAGGTGCTGGATCACGTACCCGTGCGAGACGCGGACGCCCTCGTGCCCGATCTCGTGCAGCTGCTTGAGGATCGCGTCGTTCGCCGAGCTGCCCGCCAGGTGGGCGAGGGTCGCGAGGTCGAGGTCCATCAGGTCCACGGCGCACATCCTCACATTGACAACCACGGTTGTACAACTATGGTTGTGGACATGGACGCCATCACCTCACTGCACAGGGCTCTCGAAGCCGGGCAGTCCGGCGACGAGCTGCGCGGGTTCTTCACCGCCGACGCGGTGACCGTCGAACACCCGAACCTGATCAAACCCGCCGGTGCGCGCATGTCCGCGGACGAGATGGCCGCGGCCTCGGTGAAGGGTGCCGGACTGCTGTCGAGCCAGAAGTACGACGTGCACTCGACGGTGCGTTCCGGCGACACCACGATCGTCCGGCTGACGTGGACCGGCGTGCTGCGGACAGGCGAGCAGCTCGTCGCGCACATCGCACAGTTCGTGGACACGCGCGACGGGCTGATCAGCTCTATCGAGACGTACGACTGCTACGAGCCATTCTGAGCTCCTCACCTCTCCACCGCTTGCGCAGCAACCGGTCGTGCGAGGCCACGACGACCGCGCCGGGGTAGTCGGCCAGTGCCGCTTCGAGCTCCTCCACCAGCGCGAGCGACAGGTGGTTGGTCGGCTCGTCGAGCAGCAGGACGTCGGATTCCTGCCGCAGCAACCGGGCGAGCGCGAGCCGCCGCCGTTGCCCGATCGACAACGCGCCGACCGGTGTGGCGAAGTCGGTCTCGTGGAACAGTCCCAGCGCCCTGAGCCGCTCGGCACTCGCGCCGAACGCGGCCAGCACGGTCTGTTCCGGGTTCCGCACCACGGTTTCCTGTGGCAGGTAACCGACGACGCCGTGGCGGGTGACCGTGCCGCGGTCGGGTTCGAGGACGCCCGCGAGCACGTCGAGCAACGTCGACTTGCCGGCGCCGTTCGGTCCGGTCACCAGAAGTCGTTGCCCTGCCTCGACGGTCAGCTCACCGACGCACATCCGCCGGTCGACGTTCGCCTCCCTCAGTTCGAGCACCACGCCCTCTCTGCTCGCCGCGTCGAGCGGGGCGTTGAGGCGCAACGGTTCCGGCGGCTTCGGCACCGGGTCGGCGCGCAGCCGCTCCAGCCGTTCGGACGCACTGCGCACCCGCGTCCTGATCGACGCCTGCACGCGCCGGCCGTCGCCGTTGTACTTGCACTTGTTGTGATCCGGGATCGGCCGCCCCGGCGCGACGCGATGTGCCGTCGTACCACGCCACTCGGTCCAGTGGCCGATCTCGCCGACCCACTCCGCGTAGGCCTGCTCCCACCGCTGCCGTGCCGCCTTCTTCTCGGCGACGTAGCCCGCGTACCCGTTGCCGCAGCGGGTGATCGAGCGGTGGTCGACCTCGATGATCGCCGTGCTGACCCGCTCCAGCAGCAGCCGGTCGTGCGTCGCCACGACCAGCGTGCCCCGGTGCTGCTGGAGCCTGTTCTCCAGCCACTGCAGCGCCTCGTCGTCGAGGTGGTTCGTGGGTTCGTCGAGCAGCAGCAGTTCCGGTTCGGCCGACAGCACACCGGCCAGCGCGAGTCTCGCCCGCTGCCCGCCGGACAACGTGCCGAGCCGTCGTTCCCGTGCGACACCGCCGATGCCCAGCGCGGACATGGCGGCCTCGACCCGCGCGTCGGCCGAGTAGCCGTCGCGCAGCTCGAACGCGGTGAGCAGGTCACCGAGCTCGCCGAGCCGCTCGTGCTCGGCCGCGGCCGCGATCTGCTGCTCCAGCAGGCGGATCTCGACGAGCGCGGCGTCGATCGCGTCACCGACGGTCGCCTCGCCGGGCAGGTCGAGCACCTGCGCGAGGTACCCGACGCCCTGCGCGACCACGGTGACCTCGCCGTCGTCCGGCACGTCCTGCCGGGCCAGCAGCCGCAGCAACGTGGACTTGCCGGAGCCGTTCTCCCCGACCACACCGGCCTTCTCGCCCGGCCGGACCGTCAGCGAGACGTCGTCGAGCACCTTCTTGTGAGCAAAGCTCTTCGTGACGTTCTTGAGCGTCAGCTGACCTGACATGAGACCCCCACCGCCGAAAGACATCGGAAACGGACGCACGTGCGTGCCGGAGCGGGGTCAGAAGATCACGAGGTCAAGGCTGCCATACACCGCACGAGAGCGCAACGGCATACCGGTCGCATACCGGCTCTCATACTCGCTCCCGCTTGCCTCTGGCCTGATCACGAACGAAGGGAGACCGGCGATGACCGGCGAGAAGCAGTACAGCCGCCGCGCGATGGGCAAGCTGGCGGCAGGTGCCATCGCGGCGGCGGGCCTGGCGTCGCTGCCGGGACAGGCGTCGGCCGCGCCGTTCTACCGCGCGCACGGCCCGTTGCTGACCGACGGCTACCAGACGTGGCTCGACGCGATCACCAACCAGGGCGCGAACCTCGCCAAGGTCGTCACCGGCTGGGGCACGCCCGGCCCCGGCCCGTGGGCGAACTACCCCGACCACGTGTGGACCGCGGCCGGCGCGACGAACTTCCTCATCGTCCGCACCGTCACCGGCGACACCGACAACGTGATCGACCCGAACCGCGCGGTGGCAGAGATCCGCGACTCGCGGTTCTTCGAGTACAAGCGCATCCGCTCAGGCGCCGACAAGTGCATCATCGAGCTCGGCAACGAGCCGAACATCCGCGTCGCCGACCCGTGGGTCTACGGTTACAACCTGGGCGTCACGATCGACCGCATCCGCGAGACCTTCCCCGGAGCCAAGATCTGCGGCACCGCGCTCTCGCCGAACAAGGGCACGAACCCCGACACGTGGTACGCCAACCCGAACTTCGTCAACGCGATCAAGAAGTGCGACTTCGTGGGCGTGCACTTCTACAGCAACGCGGACGACGGCAACTTCGCGAACCAGGGCAGCTGGAACGAGCTGACGTACTCGGAAACCCTGTCGCGGTGCGCGTCGAAGTGGCCGGGCAAGCCGGTGATCGCGACCGAGTACTCGATGAGGACCACCGCGCTCACGCCGTACCAGAAGGGCTACAAGTACGGGAACTTCCTCCACTTCGACGACTCGGTGGCCGGCAGCCTGTGGGGCGCCACCTACTACCACGTGCAGACCAACCCGAGCGGCGTCGACTTCCACGAGAACGTCGGGTCCGAGGGTGCCCGCGGCTACCGCAAGCGCCTCTCCGAGGGTGGTCTCTGAGCTAAACTGGAGGCCGATCTACCTGGGGGTTTCCGGTGCATCGGCACATCCGTTCGGTCGACGACGTCCTCACTCTGCTCGACGGTCTCTTCGACCCCGGCGCCGACCGCTGGACCGAGCGGGCGGGTGACTGGTGGGACCGCTTCTACGCCGACCGGGAGCGCGAGGTCCCGTTCTTCGTGGCCAAGCCGGACGAGAGCCTGGTGAGCTACCTGGAACGGGGCCTGATCGCGCCCGGCCGGGCCCTCGACGTGGGGTGTGGGCCCGGCCGCAACGCGATCCACCTGGCGCGCAACGGGTTCCAGGTCGACGCGGTGGACGTCTCGGCGACCGCCATCGCGTGGGCGTCGGAACGCGGCGAGGGCCTGGACGTGCGGTTCCGTCACGGCGACGCGTTCGCCACGACCGGCACGTACGACCTGATCTACGACTCGGGTTGCTTCCACCACCTGCCGCCGCACCGCCGGGTCAGCTACCTCGCGTTGCTCGACCGCGCCCTCGCACCCGGTGGCCACTTCGCGCTCACCTGCTTCACCGCCGAGGAGGGCACCTCCACCCCGGACGCCGAGCTGTACCGGCAGGGCGGGCTGGCGGGTGGAGTCGGCTACGAGCCGGATGAGCTGCGCTGGATCTTCCAGGACCTCACCGAGGTCGAGCTGCGCCGGATGACGGACCAGGGGCCGGACTCCCCGGCGTTCGGGAAGTCCTTCCTGTGGACGGCGCTGTTCCGCAGGGGCTGACGCTCTACACAGGACCGGCGGCCGGACGCCTGCGTCCGGCTGGCGGAAAAACGCTTGTCCGCCACCTGCGAAAGTAGGGTCAACCCCCTGCTCCAGTAGGTGATCCGAGGCACACACCCGGCAGTATCGTCACCCGCGTGCGACGGGCAGGTGACCTGGTGCCGGTGCTGCCCGAGGCGGCACCGGGAGCTTGGCACGAGTCCGCCCTGGTAATCGCTTTCCCGTGGTCGATCGGTTTCGGCGTGATCGTCGTCGTGGGACTGGCCGGCCTCTACTTCAACGCCCGCCGCAAGCTCGTGCGGGCGCTGACCGAACGAGCCGAACGCGAGCTGCTCGCCGAACGGGCCCGTGCCGACGAACGCACGCGGCTCGCGGCCGAAATGCACGACGTCGTCACGCACCGGCTGAACCTGATGGTCCTGCACGCCGGAGCGTTGCGGATCGCGGCGAAGGACGAGGGCGTGCGCGAGGCGGCGGAGGAGCTGCGCACCGCGGGCTGCCAGGCGTTGGCGGAACTGCGCGACCTCGTCGGCGTGCTGCGCTCCGGCCGCCCCCGCCTCCCGGACGTGCTGCCCGACCGGCTCTCCAGCCTCGTGGCCGACTCCGGGCTGCAGATCACCCTGATCGAGCACGGCGACGCGGACGTCATCTCCCCCGCTGTGCGCCGCACGATGTACCGCGTGGTCCAGGAGTCGCTGACGAACGTGCACAAGCACGCGCCCGGCGCGCACACCGCCATCACGGTCCACTGTGGACCGAGCAGCGTCCGTGCCGTCGTGCGCAACACGGCACCGTCGTCCACACCGGATCCGGTGCCCCGCAACGGCACCGGGTTGCTCGGCCTGCGCGGTCGCGTCGAGATGGTCGGCGGCACCCTCACCGCGGGACCCACGGACGACGGCGGGTTCGAGGTCGACGCGGTGCTGCCCGCGTTCGTGCCCACCTGATCACTCGTCGGAGGCCCGCACCGCCCGGCACGCGAGGTGGACGGCCAGCCGTTCGTCCGGGTTCAGCAGGCTGACCCCGAGCAGCTGCTCGGCCCGGTTGATCCGTTGCGCCACCGTGTTCCGGTGCACCTTCAGCCTCGCGGCCGCCGACGACGTCACCGACTCCTCGTCGAGGTAGATCGCCAGCGTGCGCAGCAGCTGCCCGTCCTCGACGCCCGTCAGCGGTTCGAGCAGCCGGGCCGCCTGCTCGACCAGCGCGGGCGTCTCGGCCGCCATCGACAGCAGCCGCCGCACGCCCAGTTCGTCGACGTGCACGACCTTCGCCGACCCGGTCATCGCGGCGGCCTCGCGGGCCTCCGCCAGCGTGCGCCCGACCCCGGCGGCACCGGGATGCGGGCGCCCGATGCCCGCGACGAGCGCGCAGGAACCCAGCACCCTGGCGATCTTCGCGGTCAGCTCGCGGTGCTGGGACTGCGGCGGTTCGGCGTCGTTGGTGATCCAGAACGACCAGCCCTCCGCGCCCTCTACCAGCTGGCCGTGCAGGCCGCGGCGGGACAGCTCGACGCGCAGCCGTTCGGTGCTGGCGGTGTCGAACAGGTCGGGGGTCGGCGCGTTCGGCATCGCGTAGACGCCCGTGTGCCAGCCGTCGAGCCGCCACCCGGCGAGCACGGCCTGCTGCACCAGCTGCGGCGGCACGTCGTCACCCGACGCGAGCAGCTCGGACAGCAGCGAGCCGCGGGAACGGGCGCGGCGCTCGGTTTCGAGGCGTTCGGCGGCGACCCAGTTGCCGAGCGCCCACGACGCGACCTGGCTGATCTGCAGCACGGTCTCGGCCCACCGCTTGTTGCGGCCGCGGGCGTGGGAGACGAGCCACAGGTGGACGTGCCCGGTCCGGTCGGTCTCGACGGGGACCGCCACCGCGAAGCCCCCGGTCATCTCGACCGTGACGGCGACCGAGCCGGTCAGCAGGTCCGGTGGCAGGCCGGGCGGGGACACGCCCTCGATGGCGGTGCCGTCCGCGCTGATCACCGCGCACGTCACGTGCAGCTCGCCGGACAGGATCGTGATCACCGACCGCGGATCCGGCTTGCTGCGCCCGAGCCGCGCGGTGACGGCGTTCAGCAACCGGGCGGCGGTGACTTCGGGCCGTCGCACGGCCGTGCGCAACGAGTCGGCGACCAGCAGCGGGTCGTCGGCCGTGGTCTGCAGCAGCGGCACGCCGAGCCGGTTCGCGAACGAGACCGTCGCGGCGGACGGAGGCTGGTACGCACCGGTCGGCGGGCGCACCAGCACGACCGCCCGGACGTCCGCGCTGTAGGCCCGGCGCAGCGCGAGTTCGACGAGGTAGGGCTGGTGCCCGGTGAGGATCACGAGGTCACCGGCGGAGCACGCCTCGACGGCCGTCATGTCCGCCGCCAGCCGCACGTCCGCGACCTCGGTGCCGACGCCGCGTTCGCCCGCCAGCAGACACGCGTCGCCGAGCACGCCCATCTCCAGCAGGTCGCGCACCGTCAGCGAGTCTGCGTCGTCGATCACGGAGCGTCCCGGAACGGCACGTAGCCGAGGTCGTAGCCGAAGGCCCGCGGATCGACGCGGCCGAGCATCTCCGGCTTCGTCCACTGCGGCGGGGCTGGGAGCGCGACCACGTCCACGACCGCGCCGAACGCGAGCCGTTCGGTCGAGAGCGGGAGGCCGGAGTCGGCGTCCAGGCAGCACAGCAGGTCGGGCGTCGTGACGAGCGGCTCGCCGTCCTCGAGAGCCACGAGGTACTCGCCCTGCATCTCCAGGCGCACGTACGCGTCGTCGGTGTCGAGCCGGCGCAGCGCCACCGTTCCACGAGGGAAGTCGCCGGCGGACTCCCGCCACACCTCGACGACCTTTCCCCGTGCGACGAGGAAACCGCCGGAGGCCTTCGCCCGTTGCTCCACCGGAACCGTGCGCTGCGACCAGATCTCGCCGAGCTCCAGCGCGCGGGCCAGCGACCCCGTGACGCCTGCCGCGACGGCGTCCGCGAGCTTCAGCGGCTTGGCCACCATCATCGCCCAGCCGCCGAAGTCGACCATGACCGTGCGGGCGAGCTTCTCGATGCCGGTCGAGTCGAGCACCGCCCGGTTCCCGCCGGGTTCGGTGATGGCCAGCGGGGTCGTGGGCAACCCCGCCGCGTCGTAGGTCGTCTGGTCGATGCGCGGGAACGCTCTCCCCATCCCGTCCACGTCGACGTACGGAAGCCCCAGCCGTGCCGCGAGGAGCAGCGGCAACAGCCCGTTGCACCCGCCGACCTCCCACCCGATCACGGCGGTCGCGGGCGTGGAGTCGTGCCCCTGCAACGCTTTCAGGGCCTCTTCCGCCTCCCGCCCTGACGGGAGCTTCTCGATCATCACGGTCGGCGCGCCGATCAGCCCGACCCGTGCGGCGTACCCGTCCGGATCGGCCTCTTCCGGCGAAAGCACCGTGACAGGACCGCTTTGTCGCATTTCGTGCCGGAGCATCGCCGCGAAGGCGTGGGTCTCGGGCTCGCCACCCCCACCGCCGCTGCCGAGCACGACCACGCCCAGCGCGAGCCGGTCCACCTCGTCGGGCTGGAGCAGGTGCATGCGCGAGACAGTAGTGCCGCCGGTGCTGGTGCGAAAAGTTAGTCGAACACCAGGTCGCCGACGGCCCTCGCGCGCACGCGGCTCGCGTTGCCGGGCAGGTAGGCCAGCGGGATCTCCTCGACGTCGACGATCCGCACGGTGTCGGCCTTCGCGCCCGCGGCCACCGCTTTGTCCACAGCCTCCTGCCGTGCCGCGTCGAGCACCTCGTCGCGGCGGGCCGGTTCCATCGCGAACACGCGGTCGACCTCGCCGCCGACCTGCGCGATCGCGGCGCCGATGGCGTTGGCGAACGCGTGGTGCGCGGGCCTGATCAGCTCGCTCACGCCCTCGATCTCGTCCGGCACGAGCACGCTGCCGCCGCCGACCAGGACGACGGGCAACGGCGCGGGGCAAGCGCGCATGCGGTCGACGTGGCTGGAGATCTCGTCGCGGACGTGGCCGAGCACGGAGCCGACCAACGCGCGGTCGAGGTGGCGGACGCGGTCCGGGTCGCCGATGTCGGCGAGGCCCGCCGCGACCGCGACGTCCGTGACGGTGAGCGTGTCGCCGCCGAACACCAAAGCCTGCTGGGACAACCGGAATCCGACGCTGTCCGGGCCCACGCCGATCCCGTCCGGCGTCTGGTTCACAACGCTGCCGCCACCGAGGCCGAGGGACAGCACGTCGGGCATCCGGAAGTTCGTGCGCACGCCGCTGATCGTCACCTCGGACGACGCTTCGCGCGGGAAACCGTTGTGCAGCATGCCGATGTCGGTCGTCGTGCCGCCGACGTCGATCACCGCGCACTCGTGGAGTCCGGACAGGAACGCGCCGCCGCGCATGGAGTTCGTCAGTCCGGAGGAGAACGTGGCGACCGGGTAGCAGCGCGCGTACTCCAGCTCCATCAGCGTGCCGTCGTTCTGGCTGAGGAAGAGCGGCGCGTGGATGCCTTGTGCCGTCAGCGATGCGACGAGCCCGTCGGCGATCTGGCCGGCGAGCTCGCGCAGTGCGGCGTTGATGATCGTCGCGTTCTCCCGCTCCAGCAGGCCGAGGCGCCCGATCTCGTGCGAGAAGCTGATGACGAGGTCCGGCACCTCGGCGGTGAGGATCTCCGCCGCCTGACGCTCCAGGTCACCGTTGACCAGCGAGAACACCGACGAGAGGGCCACCGACCGCACGCCCTTCGCGGCGATGTCCGCGGCCACCCGGCGCAGCTCGTCCTCGTCGAGCGGCGAGATGACGCGTCCGTCGTACTCGTGCCCGCCGTGGCAGAGGTAGCCGTGCCCGCCGATGACCTGCCGCAACCGCCGCGGCCAGTCGACGAACGGCGGAAGCGCTGTGGTGGCGGGAAGTCCGAGCCGCACGGCCGCGGTCCGGGTGAGCCCTCTGCCCTCGACGACGGCGTTGACGAAGTGCGTCGTGCCGATCATGACGGCCTTGATCGCCGCCGGGTCGAACGCCTGCCGCAGCCCGCCGACCGCCTCGACGATCCCGGTCGTCACGTCCGCGGTCGTCGTCCGCTTGCACTCGGCGAGCACGCTGCGGCCTTCGAGGAGAACGGCATCGGTGTTCGTGCCGCCGACGTCGATGCCGATGTGCATGTGCGGAACCAACTCTCAGGCGGCCGACGCTTCCCCGACCACCTTACGGTTGGTCGCCCGGCGCGTCCGCATGCGCAGCAGGTCCAGTCGTCCGGCCGCGACGTAGAGGGTGAACGCGAGCACGAGGGCGTTCACACTGGACTGTCCGAACGGCAGCAGCTCGCCGGCGACGGCGGCGACCGGCCAGATGACCACCGTGGCGGGCACCCACGAAGGCGCCGACCGGGGCACGCGCGGCCGCGTGGAGATGATCTCGTTGCGCCAGCGCCGCACGACGTAGTACTCGGCGATCATGATCCCGGCGACGGGCGGGAACACCACGCCCAGCACCGCCAGGAAGCCGCTGAACTGGTGCACGATCCCGGCCGCGGCGAGGAAACTGCCCGCGCAGCCGACCACGACGGTCACCTGCGCCCGGCTGATCCGCACGTCGAAGACGGCGTCGAAGAAGTTCACGAGCCCGAGCGAGGCGGAGTAGAGGTTCCAGTCGTTGATCTTCAGCACCGCCGTGACGACGACGAGCGCCCCGATCCACCCGCTGGAGCGCCCGATGACGCCCATGACGTCGGTGGTGCCCAGCCCGTGCGCGATGACCACCCCGGCCAGGCTGATGATCCACTCGCCGGCCGTGATGCCCAGAATCGTCTGCTTGACGACGTCGGACTCGGAGCGGTTGAAGCGCGTCATGTCCGGAGCGACAGCCGCACCGACGATGAAACTGCCCGTGACCAGCGTGATCGCCGTCAGCATGCCGATCGGCGGCCCCGGCGCGGGACTCGCGAGGGTCGAGGCCACGTCACCGACGCTGGTCAGCACGAGCCAGACGAGCAACAGCAGAAACGCGGGCACCGCCACGTGAGCGGCCCACGCCATCCAGCGCACACCGCAGGCGGCGATGACCGTGACCGCGAGCCCGAAGATCAGCGACCACACCGGCGCGGGCAACACCCCTGCGACACCGGCGAGCACCCCGCCCGCGAGCCCGGTCTGCACCCCGAACCACCCCGTGCAGGACAGGGCGATGATCAGTCCGAGCATCGCCGACCCGGCGTGCCCGAACCCGGTCCACCGCGAGAGGAGCGCCGTGGACAGCCCTTCCCGCTGCCCGATGACACCGATGGTCACCGCCAGAGCGTTGAGCAGCACCGCCCCGATCGTGATGGCGACGAACGCGCCCCAGAACGTCATGCCGAAGCCGAGCGTCGCGCCCAGCAGCAACTGACTCAGCGCGGTCGTCTGCCCGAAGCGCTGGGTCGCGACCGACCACCACGAGTGCCGGGCCTGGTCGGGAACACGGCTGAGGGCTTGATCATCACGCCCGAGAAGAGTGGCCACTTCTCGTCCCTCCGCCCGTGATCGACATCCCGGACAGTAATGGCCACCACACCATCGAGCTACAGACAATGTGCACAGTCGGATGAATCATCACGTTGCGATTCGCACAGCCCACTCAATTCATCGCGAGCCTGATCCGCCTCCGCGCCACCAGCCGAGTCTGGTGCACGTCCAGGCTGGCCCCGAGCCCAGGCCGCCGCTCGAACCGGTCGTAACTGCGGCTGAGCAGCCAATGAGCAGCCTCGGAGGTGATCAACTCCAACCGCACCTGCTGCTTGAGCCGCCCGAGCGCCTCCTCGACGTGCCGCGTGAGAAACGCGTGCCGCGTCAGCCCGCCACTGATTTCATCGATCATGAACACCATGGCGTGCGGCGCGTCGTTGTACGCATAACTGCACAGCAGTGCCAGATATCCGGCGTCGATCGACCGGTCCCCGATCCAGCACTCCCCGAACGTCAGCCCTCCGAGATCCCACCGAGGCCGGTCCTGCTGCCGCGCCGCCTCTTCCGCCCACTGCCCGGGCCGGCCGGGCAACAGGTGCCCGAGCGCCGTCAGCAGTGCCGCACTGCGCCGGCTAGGCACCTCCCGCAGGTGCCCGACGACGGCCTCCCACAACTCCTCGTTGTCGGCAAAGGGCCCGACGAACGCACTGACCTGGAGCTCGACCTCGAGAGGGTCGGTGAGCTGCGGCAACGGGCGCCCGGCATCCACCACCGCCTGCTGCATGGGGGTCAGCCTCGTCCGCACGGGCGGGAGGTTAGCCCGAACGGCGCAACGTGAAGCCTTTCTTGATCGACGCCGCCGCGCGGATCACCCCATCGAGTCAGCGCAGCGCCCTGCCCAACCCCGGAACCCGCGCCAGCACCTGCTTGACCTCCTCGGCAACGCTGAACTCCTCCGGGTGCAACCGAATCGCGGCGAACAACTTGATCGCCTGCGTGAGATTGCGCCCGATCTCCTCAGGCGCTTCCCTGGCAGCCCACCGCAACACCCCGGGAATCCGCCTGGGCGTGGCCGTGAAGAACCGGTTGGCAGGATCGACGATGCCGAACTCAGGCGGCGAGAAGTTCGACTCCGCCATACCGGTGAGCAGTTCGGCGGCCACCTCCCTTGCCGGCCTGACACCGTCACCGACCGCCCCGGCCTGCGCGTAGGCCCACGCGAAGAACCGCCGCACCTCGGGAATGTCCGGCAACGACCCGTGCGGCGCCACGTCCTCCAACCGCTTGAGGACCGCCGGATCCCTCGTAGCGCGAAACAGGGCGTAGCTGCGATTGCACTCGAACAACGCGAGCTGCTCCCCCAACGCCCAGATGCGCACCCACGCGTCCCACAACTCGAACGACCCGAAGGACGTGAACGCGTTGGCGACCAGCCCGTCGTTGTAGTCGAGCAGCTCGCGGGTGAGCCTCTCAACCGGCTCGAAACGCTCAACCGAGAAGTCGTCCTCTTTGAGCGCGTCCAACAGCCGCCAGGCAAAGGCGTTGATCCAGTCCATCGTGAACGACAACCCGCGGGAGAACAGCGGGTCGAGAAACCCGGCGGCGTGCATCGCAAGTGCCCACCGATGCCCGGTCGTGCGCGACGACGAGTACTGCAGCCGATCAGTGGCAACCCAGTCCCGAACCGGCCGCGCTGTGGAGAACTGATCCCGGATGTCCGGGTATTGCTCGATGAACTCGGCGAACTCCAGCCCGGCCGGCACATCACGACGGGGATGCTTCCGCGGATCCACGGTCATGCCAACGCTGACCAGTTTGCTGCCCGCCCGCGGGTGGTTGTTGAAAGGGATCACCCAGATCCAGCCACCGTCGAAGATGTGGTGCAGCGTCGACTGACTCCCCCGCACCGGCCCGGGATTGCTTGCCGCGACCCGTTCCCACGGCACCACACCTTCCATGTGCGTGAACATGGACCGCGAATGGTGCCGAAACCGGCAAGGCTTGTCCCTAAGGTCCAATGTGGACGCCAACACGGACCGGAACCCACTGGCGTCGACGATGAACCGGGCACGCGTGACACCCGTTTCGGTTGTGACCGTGACACCCGACTCGCCAAGGTCCACACCGGTCACGCGAACCCCTTGCCGGACAACGGCACCGTACTTCTCCGCCACCCGCATCACCCAGTGGTCGAGATCCGCCCGCAGGAAGTGCGTCTCGGTGTGCATGATGCTCGGAATGGGCAACTGGTGCGCCAGCTCGGGATCCTGCCGCTTCCCCGGCTCGTGCCAGTGGAAGTTGAACCCGCGCTTGATCCCGTGGTTGGCCGAAACGTTGGCCCGAGCACCGTGGAACGTGGCCAGATACTTGATCTCCGGCACGTCGTACCGCTCGGCGATGAGCCGGAACAGCGTCGAGGTGTGCGGAATGGTGGACTCGCCGATGGCGAACCGAGGATGTCGCCCGGCATCGAGCACCTCGACCTTCACCCCGCCCCGCGCCAGCACGGCGGCCAGAATCGTGCCGGCGATGCCAGCGCCCAGAATGACGACGTCGGTGTCCTCGCGCACGGCACCCCCCGATTACATCGGCCACCGAAATGCTCTCAGCGCTCAGACGTGGGGGTATATAGGCCGGACGAGGGTTGCCTGCTCACGGACCGTGCAGCCCTCTGTTCACCAGATCCGTGACGATCAGACGTCGACGGCCTTGCGTTCGATGCTGATGTCCGCGCGGTCGGCGGCCGCCCGGCCCGCCTCCCAGCCGGCACCGTTGGTGACGGCCGTCGACCTCTGGACGAGGTCGCTGAACATCGTCTCGAACGTCTCCTCGACCACCCGCGACCGCTCGGCCAGCACCGGCAGCAGCCGCTCGTCCTCGACCGGATCGTGCGCCCGAGCACCGGCCTCCTCGAGCCGTTCCCCGATCCGCGTGGCGTACGAGACCAGGAAGGACTGCCGGAACGACCGGGTGCGAGACGTTCCGGTCCTGGTGACCTGACTGCCTTCCGCGACCACCGCACGGGTCGCCTGAACGAGCAGCGAGGTGACGAGCAGCTCGGTGATCTCCAGATCCATCGCCTCACCGACCAGCGCGACGAACCCGAACCGGGGGTAGAACACCGACCGGCACCTGTTCGCTCGGGCAATCGCGGCGACCAGATGCGACTTGGCGTCGACATATGGAGCGTCGAGCCACAACCGGCTGGAGATCGCCGTCTGCTCGCGGTGTTCATCAGCGTCGAGCACCGCACGTTCGAAGGCGTGCCGGTTCATCAGCTCCTGCGCCTTGGCCGAAAGAGCCTCGGCCTCCTCGGGGAACTGCGTGGACTCCGCCTTGGCCAACAGGCCCCGCACCCGCGCCAGCACCTTCTGGTCCACCCCACCCACCGACGCGGACGACCGCGCGGCCGCCGACCCCGGCACCGGAATGACGCACGGCAGCTCGGGCAACCTCATCAACTCGTCGACCAACACGATCGTGGTCCGCAACGCGAACTCGAGATCGACCCCGCGGCGATCCGCCCACTGCAACAGTTGTGGCACACCAGGCTCCCACCAGACCTCGGCGCCGATACCGCGCAGTTGCCCAGCCCACCGTTCATCCACAGTGGACGGAGAATGCCCAGCCATGCCCTCGGCGATCACGTCGATCAGCAGGCTGCCAGCCGCCGCGTCGGCGATCCGGAGGACGTGCTCGCGAAGGTCGACGGGCGTCCAGCCCTTCTTCCACACCAGGTCGACCACCGCGCCCAGCACGATCTTGGCACCGATGGCCACCGTCCGAGGATTGGCAACAGGCCTGCGACCTGCGAGATCCGCCATGCACCTGTCCACGTGGTCCATGTCGAACGCGCGAGCGAAAGCCGCCTCCTTCAACGCTTCGGCCACCATCTCCGCGGACACGGCCGGAGGCGGCGCCCACATCTCCTCGTGCCCGTCAACGCCGTGCCGCGGTGGAGTCGGGCTGCGATTCGCCCTGGTCTTCTTCTTCGCGGCTCGCTTTTCACGGTTGCGCTTGCCCACGTCGCCATCCTGCCGTAGTCGTCAGTTCGACCTGCTCGGGACCAGGTCCTCAGTTCGGGTAGGTCCAGTCCGGCCGCGGCGTGGCCGGAAACGGCTCGAGCCCGAGAAAGTCCCGGTAGGCGGCGTGAATCCAGGCCGCCACGGTGTCCGGTGGGAAGCAGACGTCGACGAGTGAGACCTCACCCTCGCGACACTTCGCAAACACACCTCGCAGCGGCTCGTTGTAGTCGAACTCCAGCACCTCGATCTGGTGACCGAGCACAGTGGCCTTGATCGGGATCTCGACCGCGTCCTCGAACACCGTCCGGAACGAGCCCAGTTGCTCGTCCTCGCCGTACGCGTCGACGACGATCATCTCGATGACCTTCTCGAGCATCGGTTCTCCTTCCTCCGCCGGCAGCCCGGCAAGCCGCCGGTTGATGTCCTCCTGATCGAACTTGATCGTCCGGTGTCTGCTGTCCTCGACCGGCACGGCTCCGGCACCGGCGACGCAGACCGGGTAGGTCACGCCGGGTTCGGCGTCGAGCACCCGTTCGAGCTTGATCTCGTGCCGCCAGTCGTCCCCGAAGTCGTAGACGTACCGGACGGTCTTCCGCGACCTGGTGAACACCTCACCCACCGCGACCTCGTACTCGTCCTCCATGTCGAAGCCGGGGTCGCCGTACCGGTGCGACCCGACGTAGAAGGCGTGCAGGTGGTCGTCGTCCCACCGCATCGCGGCCTGAATCACGCGGTCCAACTCGCCCAGATGGTCACCCGACCGCACCAGCACCCGGCGCCAACACGGCCACGACATGCGTTCCAACGAGATCTTGAGCTGACAGATCCGTTCGGCGGAGATGACCTCCCTGCGCACGACGTCGTCGCCACGCTTGCCCATCTCGGCCAACACCCATTCACCCAGCTTCGTGAGCTCGGCAGGCCCGCGCACGGCCCCAAAGCCCCGGAACAGGTCGAGCAGGGCATCACCCGACTTCTCGTAGCCCGCCGCGTCCAGCAGCTGCCAGTGACCGCTGCCGATATCCCGACGGTGGAGAAGGTGTTGGTACAGCTCATAACCAGTGCACGGCCCATGCGCCGAGAGAAACGCCAGCGCCCGTTCCCCGATCCGTGCGGCTCCAACGAGTTCCTCGTCCCGGCACAACGCCGCCAGCGCCGCCACGAACCCGGCCAGCCACACCTCCTGGGTGACCTCGACCGACCGTGCGACCACCCGGCCTCGCTCGATCACCAGCATCCCGGCACCGAGCGCCGCCGACCACGGCACGTGCCAGCCCGGCACGTCGGCCCCTGACCGGAACCTCTCCGGCAACGTCACCCCGAGCGCCGAGGCCGCCTCGCGCAGATCTCCGGGCCTGAGCACACCTTTCGACGTAACCGCCTTGCCGTCACCGACCCACTCGGAGATCTTTCGCGCGAGGTCCACCATCACGGCGTCGGTGTGTTCGGTCATGCCGCACATCCAAGCGGACACCCAAGAAGCAGGACGCCGGGTGTCCCTGCGACCAGCCGGGTGCAAACCGAAGAGATCGCCCGTGCACTGGAGATCCGTCAGCTCGGCTGAACCACGGCGTAAAACGTCCCAGCGAGCTCCTTCAGCCTGCCCCGGCACTCCTCCGATCTCGGATTCGTCTTTTCGGACGGCTTGTTGTTGAGCAACAGCACGGCGTTGGCGTCAAGGATGATCAGGTAACAGCTGTCGTTGTCCTTGGCGTTCTGCCATTTTGCCTGTTCACCAACGCCCACGTCGGCAGGCCCGTCGTCAACCGGATCCGTGAAGTCGTCGAACCGCTCGCGCGCCTTCGCCTTGCCCGGCTCATCGCGCCACACCGAGATGTCCAGCCCGATGCGCGGGAAGTCGGGAATGTTCTGGAACTCGCACCCGGTGAACATGTCGACGAACGGCGACGGATTCTCGTTGCCCGACCGGAACTTCGGCAACCCCTGCACCTTCTGTTCGATCTGCTTGCAGGTCGGCACCGCCTTGTACTTGGCGGCCGCGGGGATGGTCGGTGTGGTGAACGTCGGCTGCTCGATCGGCCGCACGTTCGTGCCTCCGCACGCGCCGGCACTCAGCGCGAGCAGCAGCACGCCCGCTATCTTCACCGACCGATTCACTTGCGTCCCAACCCTTTCCACAGGTCCTCTTCCGGGTCTTCCTCGACCTGCGGCCGCCTGCGCGACGGCTTGCTCACCGGCGCCGAGGCACGGTTCGATCTGAGGCCCGCGTCGCCGAACACCTCCCACAGGTCCTGCTGCACCTGACCGGGATTCGCTCGGGAAATAGTGTCGGTGTTCGCCGTCAGACCGACAAGCGCGCCGGTGCGCACCTGGAGCGTCACGAACCCGTACGGACTGCGCAGCTCAGTCACGTCGTACGACACCCTCGCCGCGTTCTCCCTGGCGTCACTCAACCTCTGGCCGATCGCGGCCTGCTCGGCCTTGGTCTTCGCCAGGAACGTCTCCAGGTCCTCAGCACCGGACCAGTTCTCGAAGCTGACCGGCGCTTCCTGCTCCGGCCGGTTTCGGCGCGCCTCACGTCCGACCGCGGCAGCGATCCACAACGCGTCCTGATAGGCCGCCATCAGCGCCGACCCGAACTCTGCGGCCGGAAGCCTGGAGAGCCAGGAACCGGCAACTTCGAAGCGCAGCACCATGCCCTCTGGATCAACGGTCACCCGCAACGACCTCGAGGCATCTGCCGCCGTGTACTCGTCGGAGGGCCCTGCGGGTAGCTCCGGCGACGGTCGCTGCGGACCGATGGGAATCTCCGGCAGGCGTACCTCGGCCAGCTTCATGTTGCGCAGGTCGGCGGCCAGTGCGCTCAGGTCGGTCATCAGCTCACCGCCTGCGGCCATGCGTCCCTGGGAAACGCACCGGTGCTGGTGCGCGTGCTCACCGCATCGCGCATGAAGCTCATCGCCTGGCTGTAGTACTCCACGCTGTCGCCGAAGACGGTGACAGCGCTGTCGACCAGCTTCCCGCACACCTCCGCAGCGTCGCCGATCGCCTCCAGCGCACCGATGATCGTGCCGGCGGAGATGAGAGCGGCGACCGCGCTGGAGGCGATGTCACCGATCCGGGCGGCATACGTGTTCAGGAACTTGATGTTCGCTTGTGCCACCTGGGTGAGCCACTTGCTGATCGCTTCCGCTTTCGGACTCAGCGCGTCAAGCGCCTTCTGCTGCCGCGCGACCACCTGCACGCTGTAGTAGGTGGCAGCCTGGCCGGTCCACTCGCCGTAGTTCTTGTTCTGCTCGAAGTCGCCAACTCGCGAGGCGATGTCCGATACAGGCTTCTGCATCTGGGTGAGCCAGTCGAAGCTTGCTTTGATCAGTGCGATGACGGGAACCTGATGCTTGAAGAACTGCTCTGTCGCCTTCGCGAACTTGTCCACCCAGTCCCGCAGCGTGTTCAGGCCCTGGTCCAGTTTTCCGAAGATGTCCGGCGCCAGGTAGATGAGCGGGTTGGTGTTGACGTTGTGAATGCCCTTGTTGAAGTTGTCGATGAGCAGTTTCACCGCTTCATAAACCAGTTTGAACGCTTCCTCGAGTGCCTGGATCAACGCCGGGTACTGCGAGTCCGCACTGGTCATGGCCACTCCCGCTGCCCTCAGTAGACCTGGTCGAGTTCGAGCTCGACGACGGCCTCGGCCTGCTCGTACGTGTCGGCGATCTTGACGAGCGCCCCGGCGATCTCGGCGAACTCGGTTTGTGCCTCGCCGAGTAGTTTCTCGACGAACGAGCGCATGTCCTCGTACGAGCGCGCGAGCTCCTCCGGAGGTGCCGGCAGCCTCAGCGGAATCGTGGCGAATGTGATCGCGTCCAGCACGAAGAAGGCCAGCGGATCCAACGTCATCGAGGCGATCGCATCGCGCACAGGGCCTATTTCGTCGGCGAACTCGTCCCACTTGGCAGCTTCCTTGCGAACTGCTGCGGTAACCACCTGATAGCCAGCCACGAGCCCCTCCCGACCTCACTGGCATTGCAATCCGCACTCGCACGATTGCGCGCAGTCACGGTAGCACGGAGTGGTGAGCGGTACGGGCACGAAAGCCGAGAAGCCGCGACACGCACCCATTAGAAGTAACCAGAGAGATCGAGACCAACTGACATGGCATGAAATCCGGCCACCGCGGCGGTACGCCTCTTGGAGGATCTCCATGAATAACCACTTAGTGTGTTTTTATTCCACGTTGGTGGTCGATGGGTTGACTACCCCGCGTGGCGGTCGTTAGATGCCAAAGAGAGCTGAGCACGTGCATCCAGGTTCAGGGGAGGAACTCGATGCCGTTCTACGCAGCCAAGCCCGACGGGGGAAGCTCCGGGCCGTCCACCGGCGGTCCGGTGACCATGCGTGTCGAACCCGGCAAGGTGCTCAGCCTCAAGGCTCGCCTTGAGGCCGTGCGCAACAGTGTTCGGGACTTCCTGAAGCTTGAGGGTGACAGTCTCCGTGCAAGGCCGCTGGCTCAAGACGAGGTATCTGTCGACGCTGCCAGGATCTTCGCGGAGAACGCCGACATGGCTCTTGACGTGACCAAGCAGTTCGTGGACCAACTCGATCTCACCATCGACCAACTGAGCAAGATAGCCAGGACCTACAACCTGGCCGAGGATGTCAACACCACCGCGATGCAACAGCAGAACAGGGGTGTCTGAGCCCCATGCGACGATCTGCACCCGCCCTGCTGGCCAGCGTCACCGTGCTCACGTTCATCACGGCTTGCAGCGACTCCAGGAGCGGGACTCCCACCCCCGTAACCGCGACCTCGACCACGGAGTCGACCTCCACCAAGCCGCCATCGGCTCGCCCTCGGGAGATCAAGCTCGATGGCAAGGACCCCTGTCAGCTGCTGACGGCAGAGCAGCTGCCACCGCTCAAGATCGACGAGGCTGGGCGGCCGGGAAACGCTCCAGCTTTCAAGGCCAAGGACTGCTCGTGGACCGTCACGGGTGCCGATAGCCGACTTGCCCCAGTGACCAGCGAGGGGATCGAGGTGTGGACCAGCGGCAAGCGCACCGGGCAAGCAGAGGAAACCGCACCGATCGCCACATTCCCAGCGATCTCCGTCACCGCCCCGTCCGACCAAGATCGTTGTGACGTGATGGTCGATGTGGCTGACGGTCAGTACCTGCTGGCGACTTTCTCGGTCAGCCCGAGTTTCAGGGACCGGTTTCCGAAGCCGTGCGACGGGGCGCGGCAGCTGGCTGAAGCCGCCATGCAGAACCTGGCGAAGTAGGGCTGGGAGGGGTCGCGGTGATCGGCGACTACAACTTCGATGCGAAGTCGCACCAGGAGCTGTACGACAAGATTCACACCAACGACGGCGCGTCCTTCGCTCAGGCCGTGGACGACGCGTGGAACGGCTTTCGTGCGGTGATGGGGAACGCGAAGGCCGAGATCGAGGCGGCCTACCGGGACGCGGGCGTGGACTGGGTGGGCGCCGCCGGGGAGGCGTTCTCCGGTGCGATGGCTCCGCTGGCCCAGTTCGCCGAAGACGCTCGCGCGGCGGGGGCCGAGACCCACCACTCAGTCCAGGCCCAGCAGTCCTTCTACCACGGCGCGAAGAACGGGATGCCGCCGCCAGTGCAGGTGTCCTCGACCGCGAACGACGACTACTTCGGCATTCCGGCAGGGATGACGCATCTGGTCGGCGGGCAGACCGACCAGGACATCGAAGAGCAGAAGGCCAACGAGGCCAAGCGCGAGGCCGTGCGGGTGATGAAGACCTACCGCGACGGCGCCTCGTCCTCGGTGACGAGCATCGGCATGTTCGTGCCACCGCCGCAGGTGACCGCTCAGGTTGCGGAGACCCCGATCCAGCAGCCGTCGAACTCGCAGACTCAACACTCCCAGCAGTGGAGCTCGCAGCAACACTCCACGTCGACCGGCGAGCAGTTCACGCCGCCCCAGCAACAGCAGCAACAACAGCAGACCGTCACGCCGCCGCCGGTGTTGCAAGGCAACAACAACGACACGACGGGCTCCTCGAACTATCAGCCGCCCGCCGACACGCTGCCGCGCCCGACGCCACAACCGGTGCCACCACCCGGCTTGCAGCCAACACCGAACCCGCAACCGCCGACCGGCGGCCCTCTTCCGCCGACGATGCGACCGCCGCAGGGTTCGGTTCCGGTCGGGGGCACCAGCTCGCGCGGCAGCAGCTCCGGCGTGGGCACCCCACGGCCCGGCAGCGGAGTGACCAGTCAGCAACCCGGACAGCTGGGCCGCGGCCTCGCGGCCGGGGTCGGTGCGTTCGGCGAGGCGGCGCAGACCGGCCGCAGCGGGCAGGGTGCGGCGGCGGGTTCGCGGGGTGCGGCCGGAACGCCAGGTATGGGCATGGCGGGTGCGCCACAGCGTGGCCAGGACGAGGAGGACAAGGAGCACAAGTCCGCGCCGTACCTGGAAGAACTCGACGACGTGTGGGGCGAGGGCACCTTCCCGACGGTGGCACCGCCGGTGATCGGAGACGACCAGCAGTGAGATACCGGTTGTCCCGGCTGGAGTTCGACCTGTGCTGGGAGCGCCTCGAGCTCGGCGAGTTCCCCACCATCCTGGCCATCAACAGCCACGGCGACTCGCTCGACGAACGCAGGTCGCTGCACCGCGTGGCGTGGGAGTCGTTGGAGGACAGGGGCTACACCGACCGCGGCGAACTGGACGGCGCGCTGGCCGGCTGGCTGCGCATGCTGGCCCGGCCCGAACGGGAGGTCGACGCCCGGCTACGGCTTGATCCCAACGGGCCACGGGTACGCGCGCTCGCCGCCGGAGCCGGCCGGTACGCGGTGCTCGCGGTGCTCACCGCCGACGAGTTCACTCTGCAGCAGATCGACGAGAGCGCGCTGCCCCGGTCTGTCGTGACACTGTTGCCGGAGCACGCGACGCCGCGAGCCCGGTCCGTCAGCTTCCCGGCCGAAGTGCTCGACCAAGCCGCCGCACGGGCGGGCGAGTCCTCCAGCCGCTTGGAAAGCTTGCTCGTCGACGCCCGGATTCCGCGACCCGACGCCCGTCTGGTCGCCTCGGTGCTGGGTAACGTGGTGCGCATGGGCCAGTTCGGCGCAGCCTGCCGCGAGCGCCAGCACAGCGGACTCGGCCCTCGTCGCCGTGGGTCGTATGCCGTGTCGTTCTACGACACCCCGGACGGCCGCTGGCAGTTCACCCGCCGCGCCTCGGGCGACGGACGCCAGTGGTCCACGCTGGCCCCGGCCGACCACGGACGGCTCACGCACGCCGTCACCGAACTGCTCAGCCGCACCAGCTGATCAGTCCTCTTCGGCGCGTTGTGCCTGCTCGACCGGTTCCAGGTCGACCTGGTTGGCCAGGAGTTCGGCCATGGTCATGTCCTTGATCGGTTTGTCTTCGGGCACAGGCTTCGCCTTCCAGGCATCCCGGGCGCGGCCGCAGTCGGAACCTACCTCCTGTACCGCAACCGCCGGTCAGCCACCGCCACCCAGCCGAGAGACAAGCTCGCTCCCGAGTTCCAGCGATGACCGGAGCAGGTCGTCACGTCGACCTGCTCAGCCGAACATCGACATCCGAGCATCACGCCGGCGAGCGAGCGGGTCACGACGTATCTGCGCGGCTGACCGCCGTTCGGTTCCGAAACTGTCAGACCCTCCTGGCAGACTGACCCGCATGCCGGACTATCAGCCGTTCGCGCACCTGACTGCACCGAACGTCGACCTCTATCGCGCCGTGATGGGGGAGTTCGTGCGTGCCAAGCGGCGGTTCGTCGTGCACCTTCGGCCCGAGGACCTGGAGCTGGACGCGGACCTCGCGGCGTTAACGGACGCGCTCGGCAGGCTGAAGGACTGGGGCAACCTGCGCGCCGACCCGGACACCAGCCGCGTCACGTCGGTGGAGGACTTCCACCGGGCTCGCTTCCTCTACCAGCTGACGGCGGCGGGTGAGGCGGCTGAGCAGGCGCTGCAGACGTACGACGAGGCGCTCGGTCGGCGGGGTGCGCTGCAGGCCGTCGCGCTCACGGACATCGTCACGCAGCTGCGGGCTCTGCTGGAGCTGGCCAGGCAGGAGGAGCCCGATCCGGCCAAGGTGCACCTGCTGTTGCGGGGGCTGGTGGGCCGGTTCACGGATCTCGCGGACAACGCGCAGGCGTTCATGGGGTCGTTGCAGCGGTCGATCGACCTGCACGACGTGGACGTCGACGCGTTCCGGGCCTACAAGGACCAGCTGATCGACTACCTCGAACGGTTCATCAAGGACCTGGTGACCACGGGGGCGGAGATCGCCGGTCTCGTCACGGAGATCGACGACGCCGAGCCACTGCTGGTGATGGCCGCGGCGCGGGAGGCCGAGGACGCGGCGCCAGGCGAGGAGCAGGGGCGCGAAGAAGAGTTCGAACGAGGGCTGGCGTTGTGGCGGGAACGCTGGCTCGGGTTGCGGCAGTGGTTCGTCAGCGAGCCGCAGCATCCCAGTCAGGCGAAGCTGCTCCGGGCTCGGGCGCGGGCGGCGATTCCGGCGCTGTTGCAGGTGGTGTCGGCGCTCAACGAACGGCGCGCGGGGCGGTCGGACCGGTCGGCGGACTTCCGCACGCTGGCGCGGTGGTTCGCGCAGGCGCCGGACGAGGCCACGATGCATCGGTTGTGGCGGACGGCTTTCGGGTTGTCGTCGGCGCGTCATCTCACGGTCGACGCCGACACGCTGGCCGAACGGGAGGAGCAGCCCGTCGCGCCGAGTACGCCCTGGTACGACGCGCCGCCGTTGCTGATCAGCCCGCAACTGCGCAAGACGGGCAGCTACGAGCGGCGCGGCAAGCCCAACCGGATCGTCGACCGGTCCGACCAGCGCAGGATCCTGGCGGAACGGGCGGCGCGGCAGGCTGAGGAGACCGAGCTGGCGCGCAAGCGGCTGGTGACGCACCGGCCGACGAGGCTCAGCGAGGTCGGGACGCTCGAGCCGGCCGAGTTCTCCTTGTTCCTGGGCTTGCTCGGGGACGCCTTGGCCGCTCGCGGACCGCGTCAAAGACACGTTTCCACGGCCACGTCCGACGGCACGCTGGAGATCAGGTTGACCGCACTCGACGAAGGCTTCGCGGAGATCCACACGCCGGCCGGAACGTTCCGCGGGCCCGACCACGTCATCGAGATCGTCGACCTGACCGCGGCCGAACCCGAGGAGTGGTCGGCGTGAGCCGGTTGTCGGACACCCTCACCGCGTCACAGGCCGACGACCGGCGAAGAGCGGCGCGGGCGTTGCTGCGGCGGCCGTTGCTGCGGGCGAGCGCGCAGGCGGAGGAGTATCGACTGGTCCGCAAGCACGAGACGGAACTGCGCGCGTGGTTCGACCTCAACACCGGCTGGCGGCTGGTCGTCGACAGCGAGGTGGCGCGGCTGGTGAAGATCGCCGCGACCACGGACGACCCCAGCCATCCCGCGCGGGACACGCGGTCGAAACTGCCGTTCACCCGCCGGCGGTACGTGTTGACCTGTCTGGCGTTGGCGTCGCTCGAACGGGCGGACGCGCAGATCACGCTGGGCCGGCTCGCAGGGCAGGTGGTCATGGGGGCTGCCGATCCGGAGCTGGGGATCGACTTCACGCTCACCGGCCGGGAGGAACGCTCGGACCTGGTGGCCGTGGTCCGGCTGCTGCTCGACCTCGGTGTGCTGAGCAAGGTCGCGGGTGAGGAAGACGCGTTCGTGCGGGACACCGGTGACGTGCTGTACGACGTGGAACGGCGGGTGCTGGCCACGATGCTGGCGACCCGGCGCGGACCGTCCACAATGGACGAACTCGATTTCACCGAGCTGTCCGCGGACGTCGTGCCGGACAGCGACGAGCTGCGCAACCGCGCGATCCGTCACCGGCTGACCCGGCAGCTGCTGGACGAGCCGGTGCTCTACTACGACGAATTGAGCGAAGACGAGCTGGCCTACCTGACACGTCAGCGTGCCGCGCTCACCAGGCAGGTCAGCGAACTCACCGGCCTGGTCGCCGAGGTCCGCGCCGAGGGCATCGCGATGATCGACCCCGCGGACGATCTCACCGACGTGCGCATGCCCGAGAGCGGGACGGAGGGACACGTCACGCTGCTCGTCGCCGAACACCTTGCCGCACAAGTGGAAGTGCGCATCGAAGACCTCCACGAACGGGTGCGTGTGCTGGCACGGGAACACAAGTCGTACTGGCGCCGCAACGCCACCGAACCAGGTTCCGAGGACGAGTTGGTCGAGCAGGCTCTCACCCGCCTCGTGGCGCTGCACCTGGTGACCCGGGACCACGACCGGGTTCGTGCCCGACCGGCGCTCGCCCGCTACGCCCTCGCCGAACCGACCATCACCACCACGAGGTGACCGACGTGCTGCCCCTTCCCTCGCGCGAACGCTGGCAACCACTGCGGGCCGGGCTGGTCGACCTCTTCTACTACGACCAGGAAGAGTTCCGGTTCCGCGACGGACGCTTGTTGCTGCGCGGCAACAACGGCACCGGCAAGTCCAAGGTGCTCGCGCTCATGCTGCCGTTCCTGCTGGACGGCGAACTGTCACCCCATCGCGTGGAACCGGACGCCGACCCGAAGAAGCGGATGGAGTGGAACCTCCTGCTCGGCGGCGCGCACCCGCACCCGGAGCGGCTCGGCTACACCTGGCTGGAGTTCGGCCGGCTCGACGACGACGGCACGGCGGAGTACCGCACGATCGGGTGCGGGCTGAAGGCGGTGTCCGGCCGCGGCATCGCGAGGCACTGGTTCTTCGTCACCCACCAACGGATCGGGCAGGATCTCTCGTTGGTCGACGCCACGACCACCGCGCTCGCACGGGATCGGCTCGCCGACGCGCTCGGTGAGCACGGCACGGTCTACGACAAGGCCCGTGACTACCGGCGTGCGGTGGACGAGGCACTGTTCGGACTCGGTGAGCAGCGTTACGCCGCTCTCGTCGACCTGCTGATCAACCTGCGCGCACCGCAGTTGTCCAAGCGCCCCAACGAGAAGGCGCTGTCCAACGCGCTGACTGAGGCCCTTCCGCCCCTGGACCAGGCCGTCATCGCCGACGTCGCGGAGGCCTTCCGCAGCCTGGAGGAGGACCGCGACGCCCTCGCCGCCATGACCGAGGCACGTGACGCGGCGGAGTCCTTTCTCGGCCACTACCAGTGCTATGCACGGGTGGCGTCACGCAGGCGCGCGGGGCAGCCACGCAACGCGCAGTCCAACTACGAACGCGTCAACCGCGAGCTCACGGCGGCGCAAGAAGCACACGCGCAGGCACAGCGAGCACTCGACGCGGCCGAAGCGCAGCTCAACCAGCTCGAACAGCACGCGGCGCGTCTGCGGGCCCGAGACGAAGCGCTGCGGGCCAGCCCCGAGATGCGCAGCGCGCGAGAGCTGGAACGGGTTGCCCTGGAAGCGCAACGGCTCCGGCGTGAGGCCGGTCGGCTGGCGGGCGAAGCCACCAAGGCCGCCGAAACCGTCGGCTATCGCACCAGACTCGCGAGTGACGCGGCCGCGAGCCTCCAGGAAGCAGCGGAAGCGCTGGAAGGCTGTCGTGCGGCGGCGACCGAGGCCGCTCAGGCGGCACTGCTGGACGAAGCGGTGCTGACCGACCGCACCGAAGCGGATCGCGCGGCCGAGCGCCAGCACCGGGCGGTCCGGCACGTCGGCGGGCTCATCACGTCCGTGGAGCAGGCGAAGGCGAAGCTCGAACAGGCGAGACAGCGGGTGGACGAGCTCGCGGCGGAAGCCGATGCCGTGGCCCAGCGCCGCGCCGAGGCTGCCGAGGCCGTCGAGGAACAGGGCCGGGCGCTGGTCGCCGCAGCTCACCGGCATCTGGCGAGCACGGTCGAGCTGCGTGCCGAAGTGCCCGCCGAACTGGAGCTGTGGGTCGAGACGCTCGACGGACCGAACCCCGTGAAGACACCCGTGGACGCCGCCGGGCACGCCGCGAGCGCGGCACTGGCGGACGCCGAAGCCGGCACGAGGACGCGTGAGGCCGCGGCACGGCTTCGCGGGACCGGTCTGAGCGAGGAGATCACCAAGCTGGAGGCGGGAGAGGACAGCCTGCCACCCGTCCCCCACACGCGCCGCGCACGCCGTGACGGCAGGCCAGGCGCTCCGCTGTGGCAGCTGATCGACTTCAGCGACGAGCTCTCCGCCGACGAGCGAGCGGGACTCGAAGCCGCGTTGGAGGGCGCGGGGCTGCTCGACGCCTGGGTGACCCCGGACGGTGAACTGATCTCGCCTGACACCGAGGACGTCTTCCTGCGCGCCGCCGAGGCCGAACCGGCGAACCTGACGTCGGTGCTGCGAGCGGACGACCAGGTGTCCGCCATCCTCGCCACCATCGGTGTCGGCGGCGGGAGGAACTGGGTCGATCTCACCGGCCGGTTCCGCATCGGAGTGCTCGAGGGCGCGTGGCGCAAGCCCGCGGCGGAGTTCATCGGCCGCAGTGCCCGCGAGGCCGCCCGGCTGGCCCGGCTTGCCGAGTTGCGTGCAGAACTCCTTGCCGTGCAGGAGGAACTGGCCACGATCGCGGCCGAGCAACGCACGGTGCGCGAACGGCGGGCGATCCTCGCCGCCGAGATCGCGGCCTGCCCGGACGACACCGCGTTGCGCAAGGCCCACGCGGCGGTGCACGCGATCGACGGCGAACAACACCGCCTCGCCGAACGCTGGCGCGTCGCGGAAGAGAAGCGAGCCGAAACCCACACCGCTTTCGGTGCGACGGAACGCCGTCTGGCGGAGGAAGCCGCCGAGGTGGGCTTGCCCGCCACTCGCGGTGAGCTGGAAGCGGTGTCGGAGGCCCTGGCCCGGTACCGCGTCGCCGTCGCCGCTCTCTGGCCGGCCCGGCGCCGCCACAGCGACGCGATCCGTGACGACGAGCGCGCTCGCGGCGAACTCGTCTCCGCGACCGAGGACCACATCTCACGGCAGGAGCAGTCCGCGGAAGCGGCAGTGGCGAGTGAAGCCGCCGCCGAGCACCACGAGACACTGGCCGCCACCGTCGGTTCCGCGGTGGCAGAGCTGCAACGTCAGCTCGCCGAGGTGGCGGAGGCGATGCGGCAGTGCGGCGACGACCGCAAAGCCGCGGACGGCCGTCGTACCGAGGCACTCACGAGCCGGGGCAAGGCGGAGGGACAGCTCGACACTCTCGGCGCGCAGTTGGACGAGGCGACGGCGAACCGTGCCGAGGCGGCGGAGGCACTGCGACGGTTCGCCACGACCGGGCTGCTCGCGGTGGCACTGCCCGGGCTGACGACTCCCGATCCCGCAACGTCGTGGGCGCCGGACCCGACCGTGCGGCTGGCCAGGACGATCGACCGTGAGCTCGCCGAGCAGGCCGACGACGACCAGACGTGGGAACGCGTCCAGCGCAAGGTCAACGACGAGCTGAAGACGTTGATGGACACGTTGTCGCGGCACGGGAACTCGGCGACAGCGAGGTTGCTCGACGACGGCATCGTCGTCGACGTCCTGTTCCAGGGCCGCGCCACGAGCACACCGGAGCTCACCGACGCGTTGCGGGTCGAGGTGGCCGACCGCAGCCGGATCCTCGACGAACGCGAGCGCGAGATCCTGGAGAACCACCTCGTCAACGAGGTCGCCAGCACCCTCCAGGAACTGATCTCCGCCGCCGACGAACAGGTGGCGCGGATGAACGCCGAACTGGACGGCCGCCCGACCAGCACCGGCATGCGCCTGCGGCTGAGGTGGTTGCCGGTCGAGGACGGCCCGGCCGGACTGGCCACGGCCCGCGAACGCCTGCTGCGCCAGACCTCCGACGCCTGGTCGGACGAGGACCGGTCGGCTGTCGGCGAGTTCCTGCAGGCCGAGATCGCGAACGTGCGGGCCCGCAACGCGGCGGGCACGTGGCTGGAGCACCTGACGGAGGCGCTGGACTACCGCAAGTGGCACCGGTTCGTCATCCAGCGCCACCAGAACGGCCAGTGGCGGACCGCGATCGGCCCGGCTTCCGGTGGTGAACGCGTGCTGACGGCGAGCGTCCCGCTGTTCGCCGCGGCGTCCTCGCACTACGCCTCCGCGGGCAATCCGCACGCGCCGCGGCTGGTGACGCTGGACGAGGCGTTCGCGGGTGTCGACGACGACTCACGAGCGAAGTGCATGGGTCTGCTCGCGGCGTTCGACCTGGACGTCGTGATGACGAGCGAACGGGAGTGGGGCTGCTACCCCGAGGTGCCGGGGCTCGCGATCGCCCAGCTGTCCCGCACGGACGACATCCCGGCCGTGCTGGTGACCCCGTGGGAGTGGACCGGCCACCGCCGCATCAGAGTGGCCGCCGGATGACGCGACTGCACCGCCTGCTCGGTGGCGAGGACCTGGCCTGGCTCGTCGCTCGGGTGCGCAAACGCCTCGAACGGGACGAGCCGCTCGACATCAGCGTGACGCTGCCGAACGCGACGGAGGCTCAACGCCAGGCCGTGCACCGCCTGCTCGGTCGTGCCCCACGCCCAGGCCGGGCGTTGAGCGTGTCGTTGCCGGCGGTCGACGACCTGCTGCGCCGATCCGGTGCGCACCCGGACGGTCTGGCGTCGGCGGTGCTCGAACTGACCGGCCCGCTTCCGGACGCCGTCGACCTGGAGGCGATGTGGGACAAGGCGTTCGCACAACTGACAGATCCGCGCCTCACCGAGTGGGCGCTGTCGTTGCGAGCCGGCGGCCTCGTCAAACGCCTCGCACCGGCCCCACAGCTCGCCGCGGAGCTGCTGACCACGCTGCACGTCGTGTTGCGGCACCTGCCGTCGCAGGGCGAGCCCATCGGCAGGTTCGCGGCACGCACGACAGGTGACGCCCACGCCCTGGACGATGACCGGCCATTGGCGACACTGGCGCTGCGTGCTGCCCGTGTCCTCTCCGGCCTGCCGGACGGCAGCGGCGCGGAATGGCGGCGCGAGGTGTGGGCATCGGTCGGCCTGATGCGGGACGAACTGTCCACCACGGTCCTCACCCTGGGCCTCACCGGGCACCGAGGTCTGGAGGCGTGGATCGGCCAACCAGTGCATCTCACGCTGCGCCAGCTCGTCCGTGATCCCCCGCGTCTGGCTCCGCTGGACGTGTTCGTCTGCGAGAACCCCGTCGTCGTGGCGGCGGCAGCGGACCACCTGGGGCCCTCCTGCCCGCCGTTGGTCTGCACGAGCGGCCAGCCCGGCGCCGCCGTGATGCATCTGCTCCGTCTGATCGTCTCCGCGCACGGCACGTTGCACTACCACGGCGACTTCGACTGGGGCGGCCTTCGCATCGCGAACGTGCTGCACGGCCGTGTGCCCTTCACCGCGTGGCGCTTCGACACCGCGTCCTACCTCGCCGCGGGTGACGTCGGGCGCCCGCTCACCGGGACGCCGGTCGAAGCCCTCTGGGATCCGGCGCTGGCACCGGCCATGAGCCAGGCAGGACGTCGCGTCGAGGAGGAACTGGTGCTGGACGATCTTCTGGACGACCTGTCGCCCTGACGGCCGTGTCACCCGAAGGAAGTACGGTGACACAGGTGACGACGTTTTCACGGGTGCCGGCGGACCTGTTCCGCTTCACCACGACCGACCACGCGGAGCTGCACACAGCGGTCCTGCGCGTGTTCGGGGTGGCGAACGGGCGTCTGGAGACCGTTCTCACCGCCGACGACGTGCAGCAACGATTGAGGCACGTTGGTTGGTCCGAGCAGGTGACGGACGATGAGCTGACCGCGTCGCTCACTGCTCTGCGTCAGTGGGGGTTGCTCGACTCGGCTCAGCAGCGGTACGGGCTCACCAAGCTCGGCGAGGCGGCTTTCGCAGGGGTTGAGCACGCGCTGAGTACGCTGACCAGCAGCGGGTCTTTGCAGACCTCGGTGCTCGACGCTATCTCGGACCGGCTCGACGAGCTCGCGGAGACTACGGACGACCGGCGGGCGTTCACCGCCCTGATGGAGCTCGAAGCGCACTTCGGCGCCCTCAGGACCAACACCACGCGGTTCAACGCGGACCTGCAGCGGCTGCTCAGGGACGAGCAGACCGACCTGGCAACGTTTCAGGACGTCAAGCGCACCACGGTCACCTACCTGCGGGACTTCGTTGCGGACCTCGACGCGCGCAAGCAGCACGTGCGCGCGAAGATCAGCGACATCGACGTCGTCAAGTTGCATGAACGCGCGCGCAACGGTGCTGATCTCTACCAGGGCGAGCATTGGCTCGATGAGCGCGCACGGGCGTGGGACGGCCTCAAGGCGTGGTTTCACAACGTCGACGAACTGCAGGACGTTGCGCGGAGGGCGATTGTGCAGCTGCTGCGTGTACTCGACCGGATCAGTGAGCAGCGCAAGAGACCGACCAACACCGCCGCTGACTTCAGGGCGCTGGCCAAGTGGTTCGCCAGGACCGAGTCCGAGGACGAGGCGCACGAGCTGTTCAACGCGGCGTTCGGGTTGTGGCCCGCGCGGCACGCTCACATCGCGCACGCCGACGGGGAGCTGATCCCGAGCGCTGAGCCCTGGCACAACACGCCACCGGTGGCCGTGTCGCCGCAGCTGCGCACGACCGGCAAGCAGGACCACATCGGCAGCACCGGCAAGGTCCGCAACGTCGACGAGGTGCGCCGCAACCGCCGCGTGCAGGCCGAGAAGGAACGTGCGGAGCTCGAACACGCGTGGCGGCAGATCCAGACCGACGGGCCGATCCGGATCTCCACGCTGACCAACCTCGACCACGACACGTTCCACCGGCTGATCGACCTGGTCGGACGGGCTCTCGGCAGCGACCCGGACAGCACCGGCACGCGCACGGCCGGCACGAGCGACGGGCGGATGCAGATCAACCTCCGCAACGCCCGCGGCTGGGCGACCATCACCACCCAGAAGGGCACGTTGAGCGGGCCCGACTACGTGATCGACGTGCAGAGCCGATGAGCCGAACCGGAAACCAGCTCGCACGGTTGGAGAGCGAGGAGGTGGCGCGCGGTGTGCGGTTGTTGCTCGCACGGCCGTTGGTCTCCGCTGTGTACGACTACGACGGTTTCGATCTCATCAGAAGGCGTCGCGAACCGATCATGAAGTGGTTCGACTACTACTGTGGCTGGCGTGTGCATGTGGAGCCACGCGCTGGATACGCGCGTCTCTTCAAGACGACGCAACGGCCGGACTGCACACGACCGCTGTTCGACAGGCGGCGGTACGTGTTGTTGTGTCTCGTGTGTGCCGAGTTGCTGGCGTCTCCGACGATGACCGTTGACGTGCTGACCACGCGCATCAAGCAAGCCGCCGCCGCGGACGGGCTCCCGTCGTTCGACCTCGACCGGCGCAGCGACAGGACGGCGCTGGCCGACGTGCTGACCTTCCTCGAGGAGAACGGTGTCATCGAAGGCGGCGAACACCTGCGTGCCGACCCGTCGCTCATCACCCGGCTGCTGGCCGCGCCGGTACCGCCCTCCACAGTGGACAGCATCGAGGACCTCACTCGCGAGACCCGGTACGAGAGCGCGCACCGCAGCCTGTGGCAACGGCACTCCACCATGCGCCGGCTGATCGACGATCCCGTGGTGTACCGGGACGAGCTCACCGCGAGTCAGCTCGCGTTCCTGACGTCTCCCACCGGCCGGAAGGTCGTGCAGACCGGCATCGGGCTCGCCGGCTGCACACTGGAGGAACGCGCCGAGGGGTTTCTCGTGGTGGATCCTGACGCGATCGCCACGGACACAAGATTTCCGGACGACGACAGCAACGCGAAGGTCGCTGCGTTGTTGTTGCTCGACCGGTTGGCACAAGGTCCCGCACGGTTCGAGGATCTCGTCGAAGAAGCACGCGAGCTGCTCACGAAGTTCCGCAACTGGGCCACCGCCTACCAGTCTGACGGTGGTGCGGGCAGGCTCGCGGCGGAAGGGCTCGCGCTGCTGGAGGCGTTCGGGCTCGCGCGCACGGAGAACGGCACCGTTCGCAGGCTGCCCGCGGCGGCCAGGTACGCGGTGGAGGAGCTGCATGACTGACCGCTGGCAACCGAGTCGCGCCGGGATCATCAACGTCTGGCGCTACTACGACGAGATCTTCTCGTTCTACCAGGGCAGACTGCTGCTCAGAGGTCCCAACGGCACGGGCAAGTCGAAAGCGCTCGAGCTGCTGCTGCCGTACCTCTTCGACGCGAACCTGCGCCCGCACCGGCTGTCGACGTTCGGCAGCGCGGACCGCACCATGCACTGGAACCTCATGGGCGAGGGCAACCAGGGCAGCACGCGCGTCGGTTACCTCTGGCTGGAGTTCCAGCACGGCGAGGAGTGGTTCACCTGCGGTGCCCGGCTGCAGGCGACCACGAACACCTCCAACGTCACCGCGACGTACTTCACCACGTCGTTGCGGGTGGGCGACCTGGCGCTGGTGAACGAAGCCGGTCGGCCGTTGACCAAGGACGATCTCGTTGCGGCGATTGGTGAACACGGCGTCGTGCACGCCTCACCGGCGGATTACCGCCACACGGTGCGGACGACTTTGTTCCCCGGCGTGAGCGAGCAACGGTACGACTCGCTCATCACGGCGTTGCTGCAGCTGCGCACGCCGAAGCTGTCCGAACGGCTCGACCCGGGCATGCTGTCCTCGTTGCTGTCCAAGGCGCTTCCGCCGCTGGACCAGTCCGATCTCACCGAGATCGCCGAAGGGTTCGAACGGCTCGACCACCAGCGGGAGGAGCTGCGGCGGCTCGACGAGGACATCGCCACCGCCGAACGGCTCGCGGACGTCCAACGCACCTATGCGCAGCGCGTTCTCGGTGCGGCTGCCCATGCGTTGTCGTCTTCTTCTGAGCAGCTCGAAGACCTGACGCGGGCCGCACGGATGAGCGAGCGCCGTTACCAGCGGCAGATCGCGCTGACCGACGAAGCGTTCGAGCAGCTCACGGCGCTGGGACGCGAGGCGAGCGCGGTCGACGCCGAGATCGCCGGCATCTCCGACCTGCCCGCCTACCAGGAGGGCAAGCAGCTCGACCTGTTGCGACAGCAGCTTTCTTCCGCGAACCTCCGCGCGTCGGAGGCGGCCGCGCACGCGGCGAAGCTCCGTGCTCGGGCCGTTGCCGAGGACGAACAGGCCGAGCAGGCCAAGGCAGACGCCGCTGGTCGCGCCGACGAATTGCGGCGTTCGGCCGCGGAGGCCCGAGAGGCTGCCGAACGAGCCGGTATGCCGTCGGTGTTCGACGAGATCGACGCGGACGCCGACGCACGTGCGGGCCGTCAGCTGCTCACGGCCGCCGTGGACGCACGCACCGCAGAGATCAGTTCGGTCCAGCGTGCCGTTGCCGCGCACGAGAGAGCGGTCGACGCACGGGATGCTGCACGCCAACGGCTGGAAGAGACTCGTGAAGAGCTCGAACTGGCCACGGAAGCGGAAGCCGTGGCGCAGCAGGCGTTCGAGCAAGCGTTTGCGAAGTTCGGTGCGGACTTCGAAACGTGGACACACGGCTGTTCCGAGCTGCGGGTCTCCGAACACGACGAGGTAGCGGAAGCCGGCGCCCTCGCCCGTGAGGAATTCAGCCGCATCGAGGCACGACTGCACGAGACGCGCACGGCGTTGAACGGCCAACTCGCGCAGTACAACGCCATCCGCGAGAAGCTCGCCAATCAGGTCGACGTGCCGCCGCCCGCGCCGTACACGCGCAACGGCGAATACCGTTCTTCTGCCGGGGGCGCCCCTTTGTGGCGTTTGGTCGACTTCCGGCCTGGCACGCCACCGGCCGTGTGCGCCGCAGTCGAGGCCGCTTTGGAGGCGTCGGGCCTGCTCGACGCCTGGTTCACGCCGGGCACCTCGTTCGGCCTCTCCGATCACGACCGTTTCGCGGAACCACTGCTCGCTTCGCCCGCTCCCGGTCGCACGCTGCTGGAAGTGCTCGTCACCGACGACGACCGCTGTCATCGCATCCTCCAGGGCATCGCGTTCGGCGAGACGGCCACCGGCCACACCGCCGCCATCGGCGCGGACGGGACGTGGCGCCTCGCCATCGCCCACGGCCGCTGGACCAAGCCCGCCCCCGCCTACATCGGCGCGGACTCCCGCAAACGCGCACGAGCGGGCCGCATCGCCGAGCTCACCGGCCTGATCGAGCAGCTGGCGACCGACCTGTCCGGGGTGGACGCCGCGCTGAACCTGATCGCCGTGCGCCGCGCGACCCTGGCGGGCGAGCTCTCCCGGCAACCGTCGACGGACCCGATCGAGATCGCCGAGGACCAGCGCACGAAGGCCCAGTTGCGGTGTGCGGCGCGGAAGGACGCCGTGGCCGCCGCGACCCGGCGGGTGGCGGAGACCGAGGCCGCCGTGGCCGAGACCCTCCGCGCCATCGACACCGATGTGCCGGACACGGAGGCGGTGTCGGCGTTCCACAACGCGGGTCACCGTTGGCTGGATGACCGCCATGACGCGTTCACGGCAGAAGCGATCTCTCACGACGCCCTGAGCCGCGCCGCACTGAGCGGTTCGCTCGCCGACGAGGCCGAGGAGACCGCCGCCGCTCGTCAGCAGGAAGCCGCCGACCTCGCCATCACGCTGGAGACCGTCGAACGGTCTGCGGGCTCCGAGTTCCACGCGCTGGACCAGCAGCTGATCTCGTTGCGAACCAAGGCACTCGCCCTGGCCGAGGAACGCGAAACGCTGCAGTACAAGCAAACTGGTCTGGCGCGCACACTCGGCACGTTGGAGGAGAAGCGCAAGACAGACACCGCACGTGCGGCGGAAGCCACCGTCGTCCGTGACGCGGCCGAAGCGCGCTATCGCCACCTCACCAGCGGCCACCTGCCCACCGACGCGGGTGACGTGCCGGAGGGGCCGGTCGACGCACAGCTGATCCGTGACGCCGAGTCCCGCCTCGGCATGGCGGTGCACCAGGCCCAGCAACAGCTGGCCGGCCGCATCGACCTGTCACTCGACCCCGACGACGACGTCACCGTGCTGAGCGCAAGCGTCGACGGCGCGCGCATGGGCGCCACCGCGCTGCTTCAAGCGTTGCAGGCCGAACGCGAACGCACGCGCACACACATCACCGACGGCGAACGCGATCTCTTCGACCAGACGCTCACCGGCGACACCAGAAGGCACATCGCCCAACGGATCCAGGGCGCCTCCGAGCTCGTCGAAACCATGAACCAGCACCTGGAACGCGTCCAAACCGCCTCAGGCATCCGCGTGCAGCTCGTCTGGCAGGTGGATCCGCAACTTCCACCAGGCACCCGCGAGGCCCGTGATCTCCTGCTGCGCTCGGACCTCGACGCCGAAGAACGCGCGTTGCTGCACCAGTTCTTCCGCGAGCGCGTAGAGGAGGCACGCGCGCACGACACCGCAACGGGCTGGGAACAACAACTCGCCCAGGTCCTGGACTACACGACGTGGCACCAGTTCGTTGTGAAGGTGGATCGCGGCGAAGGCTGGGTCCCGGTGACCAAACGCGTCCACGGCGCGTTGTCCGGTGGTGAGAAGGCCATCGTGCTGCACCTGCCGCTGTTCGCCGCGGCAGCCGCTCACTACCACGCCACACCGAACTCACCGCGCCTGATCCTGCTGGACGAGGTGTTCGTCGGCGTCGACGCCACCAACCGCGGCCAGCTGCTGGAGCTGCTGGTCAACTTCGACCTGGACCTGGTGCTCACGTCGGACCACGAGTGGTGCGACTACCGGGAGCTGACCGGCATCGCGATCCACCAGCTCACGACCGGCACCGACGGCGACGACGCCGTGACGACGGTCCGCTTCACGTGGGACGGCCACAGCCTCCGAGCAGACGAGGACTAGCTAGCCGGCGAAGAGGGCCAGCATTTCGCGTTGCTCTTCAGTCACGGGGAACTCCGGGTTGCGCCGCGGATAGATCTCCGCGGCCTCCCACAGCTCACCTCGCACGCTGGACGCAACGCCGATCTTGCGCCCACGCGCGCGTAGATCTGCCACAACAGCAGCAGCGTCGAACAGGTAGACAGCGTTCACGACCATCGGCCGCGTGGTGCCGGCCGAACTCTCCGCCGGCGCCCGCGGACCGGTCAGCACCAGGTAGAGCTCCGGTCCGTCCTCGCGCAGGTCGAGCAGGTTGTCCCGCTTGAGGTACCACCTGATGTTCACGGTCCGCCCGTCGGCGAACCGTCCGTCGACGCCCCTGGCCGTCGTGCACTGCTCCAGCTCGATCCCGAAGACCTGGGCGGCGATCCAGTCACCGAGGTGTCCCGCCAGCGCCGGTCGCCGGATGCACGCCGACAGCGCGGCGTCGACCCGGTTGCGTTCGCGGATCAACCTGGCCACCCGCGTCACGTCGTTCACGCGCGCCCTCCCACCAGTCGCCTGCGCAGTCCCGGATGATCCGCCATCGCCTCCGTCATCGCGCGCAACCAGTGCGGCGGAAGCACTTCCGGCGTTCCGAGCTCGTCCTTCAGGTAGCTGCGCCGTTCCACCGCCGCCGCCGTCTCCTGCCAGCGCCGCACCGTCCACCGCACCAGGTGGCACGCGCGCAGCACCCCGGCCGCGGCTCCCGGAGCGAACGAGGGAGGACGGAGCCTCGCGTACCGGTGCATCTCCTCCTCCGTGGCGGGCAACGGATCCGGGATGTCGACCTGCCACTCCAACGGCACGATCGCCTGGTTCTCCGCGCGGTGTTCCTCGACCCGTTTCTCGCAGGCGGCACGGATCTCGCCGATCTCGGCCAGCGCGTCCGGGATCGACAGCGCCACCCAGTGCCGCGGCGGCGTGCCCGCGACCGACTCCAGCCTCCGCACCAGGTCGAGCGACGGGTCCCAGCCGATCAGCAACCGATCCGCGCACAGGTCGACCAGACGGCGTGCCGTGGTGCGGTAGGTGAACGCCTCCTCCGCAGGCACGATCCACGCGCCGGTGTTCACGCCGTCGGCGTTCACGTACCAGAGCGCCACAACGTCCTCATGGTCCGTTACGACGTGATGCAACACGAAGTGGCCGATCACCGCGCACCGCCCGTGAGTTCACCGAGCAGCCCTGCGAACGAATCCTCGGACACGACAGGAATGCCGTACGCGCGCGCCTTGTCGGCCTTGCCCGACATCGTGTCCGGATCGGCCGCGATCACCAGCGCCGTGCGTTTGGTGACGCCGCCCTTCACCGTGAGCCCCGCCGACGACGCGCGGCTCTCCCACACGTCACGCGGCTCACGCATCTCTCCGGTGAAGACGACGAGGTCTCCCAGCGAGAGCCGGACCGACGGCCGCAACACCTCGGCCACGTCGACCCCGAGCAACGACGCGACCAACCGGAGATCGGCTTCCTCGTCGGCGGACAGCCGGCCGTCCTCCCACGCCACTTCGGCCAGCGCGGCGAGGTAACCGCGGTGCAGCTCCATCACCTGCGGCAGGCCGAGGTCGAGCGCCTGGGCCACGTCGAGCAGCTCCTCCTGCTCGTCCGCCGAGAGGTGCCGGTCGACCAACGCCCGGTCCAGCACGTCGAGGTACTCGTCGCCCCACGGCGTCTCCACGCGGGGCAACAGTCGCACGAGCTTCGCCAGGAAGTGCTGTTCGGACCCATGAGCGCGACTGCGTTGCACCGCGAATGCACCGGTTCGCGGCAGTTCCAGCCGTACCGGCTCGACGTCGCCCACGCGGTCAAGGCATCGCATCAGCAGACCCGCGGACGCGCGCGCGTCGTGCAACGCGGAGTGCGCGACACCCATCGGCACGCCGGCCGCCGAACAGCACGCGGCGAGCGAACGCGACGAAGCACCGAGATACCGGCCGGCGAGTTCCATCGTGCACACGCCCGACGCGGGGAGCTCGTGCCCCAGCCGGGCGAACTCCGCCTGCAGGAACCGCAGGTCGAACGACAGGTTGTGCGCGACGAGCACCCGGCCGGAGAGCCTCGCGGCGAGTTCGGGCGCGATGGCGGCGAAGTCCGGTGCGCGGCGTGCCTCGGCCGCGGTGATGCCGTGGACGTGCTGGGCCCCGAGGTCACGTCGCGGGTTGACGAGCGTGCACCACTCGTCGACCCGGCGGCCGGTCTCGTCGACGTGGACGACGGCGACCTCGATCACCCGGTGGTGGTGACCAGGTGAGAGCCCGGTGGTTTCGACGTCGACGACCGCGTACGCGTTGCCCATGCCGGGGCTGTCGTTCGGACCCGTGCTTTCTGTTATCCGCTGTCATCCGATAGGACTAACGCGAGCTCGCCGCGGGTCGTGATGCCGAGCTTCGCGTAGGCGTTCGAGAGGTGGTTGTCGACGGTGCGCACGGAGATCACCAGCGACTCGGCGATCTCCCTGTTCGTCAGTCCCCGCGCGGTCAGAGCGGCGATCTCGCGCTCCCGCCTCGTGAGCGCCGGTGCCGTCATGAGGGCCAACGCAGGCGTGCGCGCTCCTTGGCAGAACGCGACCAAACGGCTGAACAACGCACGATCCCCTGATGCCGCAGCAGCTTCCGCCGCGTGCAGCATCATTCCTGCCTCCTCGAACCGTGCCGCCACCGCGACCAGTGCTGCAGAATCGTTGCGCACCAACGCGTCCGCGTGCGCGGCGTAGACCGGCACCATCAACCCGGTGGTCGTTTCGGCGAGCTCGCGAAGCCGGGCGGCCGCACCGTCCGCATGTCCCAGCCGCACGGCCTCGTACAGCATCAACGCCTCCGCGGCGAACTCGCCGTGCGCACGGAAGTCCGCGGCGGCTTCGAACGGCGAGGCGCCACCTGCCCAGACCCGCGCGTCCCACAGCCCGTAGCGGGACGGCCGCATGCCTTGCGGTGCTTGCTTCTCCGCGGCGGCGAGCAACTCTCTCGCGTCGTTGCCCAACATCGCTTCTATGGACGCGAGTGCGCACAACTGGGCGAACGGCCGCACGGTTCGGGCTTCTCGCAGCAACCTGCGCGCGTCCCCCAGCTGACCGCGCGCCCGTGCGAACCCAGCCCGCGTGATCGCCCATGTGGACCGCATGGAGTCCCACTCGGACTTCTCCTCATGTGCTTGCACGGCAATGCGTTCCGCACCAGCCAGATCGCCGTGCAACGACAGCGTGAACACCTCGGCGAACCGTGTGGACTCCCAGGCCAGCATGTGGTCCTCGCGCTTCGGCACCTCGGGAAATGGCCCGACGTACCGGCCCTCCACCGCGTCGATCATCGCGAGGATGGCGGCCTCTTCCGGTTCCTCACCGGTCAGCGTCGCGCGCGCTTCGGCGTACTTTCCCGCGTCGAACAGCAGGTTCACCCGCGCGGCGTTCATCTCGAGCATGCCCGCGGCCTCTTCGACGCGCCCGAGGCCCCAGGCCAGGTTCAGGGCGCGAACGGCACGTACGACGGGGTCGTCGTGGTCGGTGGAGACCATCGCGAAGACCTCTTCGGCCTCCGCCGGCCGGTCGCTGAACACCAGCACCTGCGCCAGCAGCAGTCCGGCCTCCGCACCACCACCGACCGCCCATGCGGCACGTGAGAGCCGTTCTGCCAGAGCAACCGCGCCTCTCGCAGTGGCCAGCTGTGCGGCAGTCAGCAGCAGCACCGGATCGTCTGCCGTTCCGCTCTCAAGACGCAACACGGCAACACGAAGTGGATCGTCGAGCACCGAAGCCAGATACCGCTGATGGTTCCGCTTGCGCAAAGGCGGACACTGCGCGCGCAACACCTCGCCGTACAACGGATGCGCCAGCCGCAGTCCGTCGTCCGTCACGGCGACAAGACCGTCCAACGCTTCGGAGGCGGCCAGGTCGAGCGGCTCGCCGAACGCGAGCAGCTCCAGGGCGCGGCGATCCTCGTCCGGCACCGCGGCGAGGTGTGCCTCGATCAGCTCCACCAGGCGTGGTGAGAGGGGCAGCGGGCCTTCCAACGACCAGATGCCGTTGCGCTCGACCCACTCCGCCGCGAAGTGCATCTCCCGCAGCAGCAACATGTTGCCCGCGCAGGCCGTCCACAGCCGTTTTGCCGACATGCTCTCCACGGCACCGCCCAGCACGGTGGACAGCACCTCGGTCACCTCGGCCTGCCCGAGCGGTGGCAGCTCGATGCGCGGCAGCAGCTCGTCCTTCCACAGCGCCAGGACGGGATCCGGCATCCGTTCGCCCGACCGCAACGTCGCCACCACCACGGCCTCGCGGTGCTGAACGAGCATGTGCAACAGACCTGCGGACGCGTCATCCAGCAGATGCATGTCATCAACAACTACGACGCGACCACGCAATACCTCCTGCGCGGCATGCAGCATCGCCAACGGCGAGGGCTCCACCGACGGCAAGAAGGGCGCCATCACGCCGAGCGGAATCGCCGACATCGCCGCAGTGGCTCGCAGCCGGACGTCGCACGCCACCTCGTCCACCAGACGTGTCTTGCCAACGCCGGCCGATCCGGCCACGATCAGCCCGGCACCGCGCACCGCACGCCGGACCGCGACGAGTTCGGTGTCCCTCCCCACGAACGGCCACCCCATGCCGCCAGGCTAGGTGATCCGCGACCGGGAGATGGGTGATCGCCTACTCATGCCCCTGAACAGCCCAAACGCCACGCTGTGACCATGAGCTTCTTCAGCGATCCGATCCCGTACTTCGACAGGTGGCGCGAGCAGGGACCCGCACTGGTCGAGACCCCGGACGGCCAGAAGTCGTGGATGATCGCCCGCTACGACGACGTCGTGCAGGCGCTCAGCCACCCCTGCCTCAGCAGTGCCGTCATCCCGGGCGGGATGCTGAACCACAGCGACCCGCCGGAGCACACACGGCTGCGCAAACCTATCGCGCGCGCGTTCTCCACACGGCGCATGGAATCCCTGCGGCCGCGCATCGCACAGATCACCAACGAGCTGCTGGACACGTGGGAGACCGAAGAAGAGGTCGACGTCATCGGAACGTTCGCCTACCCGCTGCCGATCGCCGTCATCTGCGAACTTCTGGGTGTGCCCGCACAGGACAGGAACGTGGTCCGCACTCTCTCGTCCGAGCTGATCGCACCGGAGACGACGGTCGACGCCTACGGCCGGTTCGCCGTGTACGTCCAGAACCTCCTGGACACGAAAGAGCCCGGCGACGACGTCATCACCGAGCTCCGCGACGAACCGAACCTCGTGGCCAACCTCGTGTTGCTCATCACAGCGGGCCACGAGACCACTGTGCAGCTCATCGGCAACGGTCTGCTCGTGCTGCTGCGCGATCCCGCCATGAAGCGGAGGCTGATGGACGACCCGATCCTGATCCCGGACGCCGTCGAGGAGCTCCTGCGCTTCGACGGGCCGTTCCCCACGGGGCTGATACGCGTCGCGACCTCCGACGTGGTGATCGGAGGGGTCACGATTCCGCGGTCTTCACAGGTCGTGATCTCACTGGGGGCGGCGAACCGGGATCCGTCCCGGTTCGCGGATCCGGACGTGTTGCAGCTGGGCCGAAACCCACACGTCGCGTTCGGGCACGGGATCCACTACTGCGTCGGGGCGCGGCTGGCTCGCATCGAGGGCGAGATCGCGTTCGGAACGCTTCTTCGGCGTTTCCCGGAACTCGCGCTCGCCGCTGAGCCCGAGTGGCGGGAGTCATTCATCCGAGGCTTGGCATCATTTCGCGTGCGACCGAAGCCCTGACGGCGGCACGGGCCGCCGACAGGTCGTCGACGGCGTAAATCTCCGGGCAGGAGGCGATGACGAGGTCCTTTTCTGACGCGACGGTCAGCAAAGAAGCTTTCTCGGTCAACGACTTGGCTTGCCGGACAACTCCCTTGGCGTCGACGCGGATCAACGTGACCCACGTCTCTGACCAGGGAAAGTCAGCGACGGCGCTGGATTTGCGCAGGCCTTCCACATCGAACTCGGCAAATCTGGGCATGACACCAAGATAACGAGTCGAGGTTGCGGAAAGTCAAAGATCACCCTTTCACCGCAATGCCGCCAGCAGATGGGACAGGTTGACACCAACGGCGTCCGCCAACCGGCGGACGACTTCAGGAGCGGGTGCCAACGGGTGTGTCTCGCGGGTGAACGGCAGGCCTTCACCGCCCGAAAACTTCGATTGCGGAGTAACGGGCGCGAGGATCGGGTAGACGCGCCAGCGCGGCACCTTCGAGTCCGCCATGGCGAGCGTGTTCTCGTGCCACAGCATCACGGCGGATTGCCGCACGTTGCGCGCGAGAACGCATCCGTAGCCGGTCAGCGTGATTGCGCGCGCGGCGGCCCGCACGGGATTCCGGAAGTCCCCGTCCACGACCCACACGCCGTTCATGACCTCCGCGGTGAGGCCCTCCGCCTCGAGCGCCGCGAGGGTCTCGGCGTGCTGGTCGTCCGCGGCCGCCGTGGCCAGTTCGACGACCTCCTGGACCTCCGAGGCCGTCACAACGCGCGCGCCGGCCTCCGTGGAGGCGTGCAGGAGCCGTTCGACGTGACGGTCCTCCGCGTAGGCCGCCCACTCCTGGGCCTTCTCCCACGCCGACCGTGCGATGACGTCGGCCTCGGAGCCACCACGCAGCCGTGCGTCCTGCAGCAACTGTGCGAGCACCACGGCGATGACCGAGCTCAGCAGCGCATCGTCGCGCGACTCGTCGTCCTCGGGCACGAGAGAGACGACGAGGTCACGCAGCTCAGCGCGCCAGCTCTCGTCGCCGGCCCACACACCGATGGCGAGCAGGTTCAGGTAGTGGTCCGCCAGGGCCATCCGCACGAGCAACGGCTGAGAGGCCGCCTCACGAGCGTCGCGGCGCGCAGTCGCCTTCACCTGCTGCCGTTCCGCGGGGTCGATCACGCTCACGCGGATCTTGTCGAGCTCGTCGAGGAAGTCGTCCCACCGGTTCTCCGAAAACCGGGCGAAGACGTCGTCCACCTCATACCTCCAGCGCAAGTCGAGCGACGGACTCGAGTACTCGTCTGGTGCGCGCCACTTCGTGCGCGCGGAACACCGCGGCGCCCGCCAACGCCGCGATCGCCGTCGCGACGAGGGTGCCCTCGACGCGCTCGTGCAGTTCTACGCCGAGGGTCTCCCCGACGAAGTCCTTGTTGGACAACGCCATCAGCACCGGCCACCCGGTCGCGACCAACGCGTCCGTGTGCCGCACCAGCGCGAGGCTGTGCCATGTGTTCTTGCCGAAGTCGTGTGTGGGGTCGATCAGCACGCTCTTGCGAGGCACACCGAGTGCGACCACCCTCTCCGCGTGCGCGGTCGTCTCCGCGATGACGTCCGCCACGAGGTCCGGGTAACTAACCCTATGCGGCCGCGTACGGGGTTTCACACCGCCCGTGTGCGAGCAGACGTAACCGGCGCCGTACTCCGCGGCGACCTCGGCCAGGTGCGGGTCCGCGCCCGCCCACGTGTCGTTGAGCAGGTCGGCACCGGCCTCGCAGGCGAGCCGGCCGACGTCCGCGCGCCACGTGTCGCTGCTGATGATGAGATCCGGGTACGCCTCGCGCACACGCGCGATGAACGGCACGACGCGACGCACTTCTTCGTCGGAGTCGACGAGGTCGCCGGGGCCCGCCTTCACACCGCCGATGTCGACGATGTCCGCGCCCTCGTCGACGACGCGGTGGACGGCCTCCATCGCGACGTCCTCGGCGTAGGTGGCGCCCTTGTCGTAGAACGAGTCCGGGGTGCGGTTGATGATCGCCATCACCAGTGCGTGGTCGCGGACGACCGTCCGGCCGCGGAACTGGAGCTCGATCACATCCCGTGTCTACCAGGTGGTCGGAGACCTTGGCACATGGCGGACGTCTCATACTGCCTGTCGTGGAACTGGTGAAAGCGGTCGACGGGCTGTGGCAGCGGGGCTGGCTGCCCTACGACGTTCGCGAAATGGTGTCGCGTTCGCTCGACGAGTCGGCCACTTCCCTGGTGGTGGACGTGATCGCTTTGTCCTGTTCGCCTCATCCCGCGATGACCGTGCACCCGCGGTGGCAGCGCCAGCTCGACGAGATCGGCGCCACCGTGTGGTGGGAAGGACCGTTGCTGGAGGCGTGGGCCGAGCGTCACATCGAGACGCAGGCGTTCGCGTCACGAACGGCCTCTGAGCTGTTGGCGTACCTCGTCCGGTTTCCCTCGTTGCCACGCATCCTGCCGTTGCCGGGCGACGGTTTGATGTCGGCCGTGCGCGCGGGTGTGGACCCGAAGGTGCTCAACCGCGTGCGCGGGCTGTTGGCGAAGGCCGAGTCGACGTCGTTCCCCGAGGAAGCGGAGGCGTTGTCGGCGAAGGCGCAGGAGCTGATGAACCGGCACGCGCTCGAAAGGGCGATGCTGGACGCGGACCTGCCGGCGCTCGCGACGTCGCGGCGGATGTGGCTCGACAAGAGCTACTTCAAGGAGAAGTCCCAGCTCGTGCAGGTGGTGGCCAGGGCGTTCAGGTCGCGTGCGGTCGCCTACGACGGGTTCGGGTTCGTCGCGCTGGTCGGCGACGAGGTGGACCTGGAGAGCATCGAGCTGCTGTCGACGTCTTTGCTGGTGCAGGCGACGCGGGCGATGGTCGCCGCAGGTGGGCGTGCGGGCAAGGGCAGCGAGGCGCGCTCGCGGCCGTTCCGGAAGGCGTTCCTGGTGGCCTACGCGTCGCGGATCGGCGAGCGGCTGGAGGACGACGCTCCCGTCTCCGACGAGCGGTTGCTGCCGGTGCTGGCCGATCGCAAGCAGGCCGTGGACACCTTGTTCAACGAGATGTTCACGCGTACGCGCACCTCGCGTGTGACGGTGCGGTCGGCGGCGGGGTGGGGCGCGGGCCGTGCCGCGGCGAACGTGGCCGACCTCGGAACCGGTCGAAGTTCCGTGACTTCGGGCTAGGCTGGTGTCGCCGCCCCGCGACCAAGGGTGGTGCACGTCCGTGTTCGGCAAATCTCTCGTTGTGGCCGCTGTGCTCGTGGTGGGCCTGTCGTCGTCGGCTTCCGCGTCGTTCTCGGTGCTCAGACCACTGACGCACGGCAACGGCGACTCCACGACACCGGTGACCAGCGCTGACGGGCGCTATGTCGCCTTTCCCTCTCTCGCGTCGAACCTCGTCCACGGAGACCGCAACGGGGTGTCCGACGTCTTCGTTTCGGACTTGCGGACCGGTGTCGTGCGGTCCGCGTCGCGTGGCGGGAACGGGCCGTCGTTCGACCCGCCCGCGTTGAGTGCGGACGGACGGTTCGTGGCGTTCGTGTCGTCGGCGTCGAACCTCGTCCCCGGTGACACCAACGGTGTCGACGACGTGTTCGTGACGGACATGCGCACCGGACGCGTCGAGCGCGTGAGTGGTGGCAACGGCCCGGCGTACGGCAGTCCGGCTATGTCCGCTGACGGGCGCTATGTGGCGTTCCGGTCGGAGGCGTCGACGTTGGTGGAGGGAGACACCAACGGCGTGGCGGACGTGTTCCTGACAGATCGCTCCTTGGGGAGGGTCACACGCATCAGCACGTCGGCTTCCGGTGCGCAGGGCGACAAGCTGGTGCACCACGGCCTCGCGATGAGCGCTGACGGACGACTGGTCGTCTTCCCCTCCGCCGCGACGAACCTGGTGCCGGGTGACACGAACGGCAGCGTGGACATGTTCGTGAAGGACGTCGTTTCCGGTGCGGTGGAACGGGTCAACGTGTCTGCTTCAGGTGCGCAGACCTCCTCCTACACGCTGATGCCCGCCATCACGCCTGATGGTTCGCGCGTGTTGTTCGTGGCGTGGGGCGACACGCTGGTGCCCGGTGACACTGAGGACACACCGGACATCTTCATGAAGGACCTGCGCACCAAGGCGATCACGCGGGTGAACACGCGTCCTGACGGGACGGTGGCGAACGCACAGCCGTACCAGCCGTCGGTGAGCGCGGACGGCCGGTTCGTCGTGTTCTCGTCGCTGGCCTCGAACCTGGTGCGGCACGACAGCAACAACGTGGACGACGTGTTCCTCAAGGACGTGGTGTCCGGTGCCGTTGTCCGTCTGAGCGAGCGCTTCGGCAGGCAGGGCAACAACTTCTCGGTGGCGCCGACGATCAGCGCGGACGGCCGCACCGTGGTGTTCGCGACGCTGGCGACGAACCTCTGGGCCACCCCTTCGAGTGAACTCCTCGTTCACAACCGCCTCTGAAGCCCCCAACCCGGAAAAACCGTCAGACCCCCTCCCTAACGTCGACCCCATGACATCCACCTTCCACAACGAGATCAAGCTCGGCGAGGTCAACTACCGGCTGAGCGCGACGACGGACTCGGACGAGTCCCTGGTGCTGGACCTGCTGGGATCGCTCGACTCGGGAGAGGTGATCGCGGACGGCCGCCTTCGCATGCCAGTCGAAGGCGGCGCCACGGTCGGCAAGCTCCTGTCCCGCGTCCTGGGCGCCCACACGCGCCTGCGCAGCCGCCCGAGCCGTCACGCCAACGCCAACCAGCCCTGGACCGAGCCCCTCGACACCGAACTGCGCACCGCCTGGCTCGCCCCGATCGACAACAACCCGACCGCACTCATCAAGTTCCTGGCCGAAGAGATGCAACGCTCCGCCACCGCCATCCGCGCCCGCCTGGCGAGGGTGGGCTGCGATCCGGACGTCCCGGGCCGCGAGCTGTCCCCGGCGGCCGCCGCGCTGCTAGGGGGAAAGTCAGGGACCACTCAGGGTAAGACCTGATTCGCCAGACCCCGGCCCGGCGGACCCTGGAGTAGCAAGCACCAGAGTCTCAGGGGGTAACAGTGGAAATCAGCGGCTTGTTCACCGCGCTGCTCTTCGGAGCCGTCATCGGCGGTCTGGGCCGGCTGGTGGTCCCGGGCAGGCAACACGTGTCGCTGCTGGCGACCATCCTCGTCGGCATCGTCGCCGCCCTCCTGGGCACCGCGGCGGCCACGGTCCTCGGCGTGGCCGACACACCGGGCATCGACTGGATCGAACTGGCCCTCCAGGTAGGCCTCGCCGGCGCCGGCGTGACCCTCCTGGCCAACCGCTCCAGGCCCAAACTCCCCCACTGACCCACCGGCACGGGCGGCCCCAGGCCGCCCACCCACCCGGCCGCCCCACCAACCATCACGCGCTTCGCCGCGCCGCGCCCGCCGACCCGACCCGAGCCGCCCTGCCCACCGCGCCACCGCGCCCGGCCCGCAGCGCCCCAACGGGTCACGGCCGCACCCATCCGCAGGCGTACGCCAAGCAACCAACGCGCCCAACCGCACCACGCACACGTACCTACGACACGCCGCCAAGCGTTCACCCGAGAAGCGGCGCAACACCACGCGGCCACCAACCCGAGCTGCCCTGCCCGCCGCGCATCACTCCCGGCCCGCAGCGCCCCAACGGGTCCACGGCCCCACCCATCCGCAGGCGTACGCCAAGCAACCAACGCGCCCAACCGCACCACGCACACGAACCTGCAACACGCCACCAAACCTTCACCCGAGAAGCCGCACAACACCACACGGCCAACAACCCGAGCCGCCCTGCCCACCGCGCCACCGCGCCCGGTCCGCAGCGCCCAACGGGTCCACGGCCCACCCATCCGCAGGTGTCCAGCGAACAACCACTGCTTCCAGCCGCACGCCCCGGAGCGTTCGACACTCCGGTAACCGTTCGCACGAGAAGCTGTGCGGCACCACGCGGTCAGCAACCCAAGCCGTCCTGCCTTCCGCCTCCCACTGCAGCCGGACCGCAGGCCAACCAACGGATCGCGCGCCGAAACCAGGCAGGCCGCAGAACAAACCGGCTCACTGCCCGCACACCGATACGCGGACAGCCGCCGGCTCCGACTGCGCCCTGCTCGCGAGCATCCATGACGCCGCCGAGCACTTCGCACCAAAAGCCTGTGGTTCCACGCCGTCAACAACCCAGGCGCCGCGCCTCCATCGCCTGTATCCCTGCTGCCCGCACCCCACCCGGTCAACAACCGAAACCGCGCCGCCCTCCAGCCTTCACGACAAGGCCGGACCACCGCGCCCCCACTCACCGACCGAAAGGACACATTCCCATACACACCAACACATTCCGCCTGAACCGGCGACGCCACCACGGCGACCTGATCACCCCACCCGCCATCCAAACACCGTTCCGGTGCCAAGATGCGGCATGACTGATCACCGGCGTGCCGTGCTGGAGGGAACCCGAATCCGCCGCACCACGACCCCGACCGACGCCCAGGTCGAGTCGGCGGTCCTCGGCATGGCCCGCGACAGCGTCGTGGTCCTGTCCGAGGTGGGCGACGACCACACCTACATCCAGGTGTGGCAACGCCCCGACGGTCTCTACCAGCTCGAGCACCGTGCCGGCTCGCCCGTCGAGCACTTCCAGACGATGACGGTGTCGGCCGAGAAGGTCCACACGGCCTTCGTCGGGTGGCTGCGGGACGAGGACTGGGCCGGCGCGTTCACGTGGAAGGAGATCAGTGAGCTGTTCTAGTCGGTCGGCTTGAGCGCCTGGTAGGCCGGGCGCAGCAGGTCGACGAGGTTCGACTTGCGCACGGTGATCGGCACGGCGTCGAGCTGGTCGAGCACCGCGTCCGGGCGCACCTCCGCCGTGGGGTCGCCGAGGGTCAGGCTCGACGTCGTCCGCTTCTGCCAGAACGTGTCCAGGCACTTCGTCAGGGGTGGCGCTTCTTCGCGGGCCGTCACCGTCCGGGTGGTGCCGCGGAGCGTGCGGAGGCGTTCGAGGAGGTCTTCGCGACTGCGGCCGCGCCAGGCGAGGATCTCGAACGGGTCGTTGTCGAACGACTCCGCCAGCAGGTAGCAGGTGGCGGCGAGGTGCTTGCACGGCACTTCCCAGTCCGGGCAGGTGCAGTCCATCGTCATCTCGCGCTGCGTGGCGGGGAAGAGTTGGAGGCCGAGCGAGGCGAACAGGGTTTCGATGTCGGCGGGCATCTCGCCTGCCAGCAGTTTGGCCGCGTACAGGGCTTTGCCCGCCAGGGCGTGCTCGATGCGCTGCCATTCCGGGGTGGTGAACGCCTTGATCGCGATGCGCGCCTTGTACGGCGTGGGTCGTGAGCCCTGCACCAGGGCGATCACCATGCTGGTGGAGAGGGAGAGTGACAGCACCTGGCCCTGGCGCGCGTAGTTGCGGCCACGGCTGAGGCGGCCGCCCATGCCGAACGACTCGAGCACCTCGATGAAGCGGCGCGACCACCACGTCGTGCCGATGTCGCCGCGTTTGCTCTTGGCCTTGAGGCCGTTGTCGACCTTGATGGTCTTGCCGTAGCGGGGGCGTTCGCCGGACCAGTGCTCACTCACCGACGGCCTCCCCGGACAAGGTCAGCAGGTCGCGCAGCTGGGCGGTCGACAGCTCGGTGAGCCAGTTCTCGCCCGCGCCGACGACGAGTTGGGCCAGTGCGCGCTTTTCCTCGATCATCGTGTCGATGCGTTCCTCGAGCGTGCCGATGCAGACGAACTTGCGCACCTGCACGTTGCGGCGCTGGCCGATGCGGAACGCGCGGTCGGTGGCCTGGTCCTCGACTGCGGGGTTCCACCAGCGGTCCAGGTGGATCACGTGGTTGGCCGCGGTGAGGTTGAGGCCGGTGCCGCCTGCCTTGAGGGACAACAGGAACAGCGAGGGGCCCTTGCTGTCCTGGAAGCGTTCGACCATGCGGTCGCGCGTCGCCTTGTTCGTGCCGCCGTGCAGGAACATCACCTCGGTGTCGAAGCGCGCGGCCAGGTAGGGCACGAGCATGCTGCCGAACTCGGTGAACTGCGTGAAGCACAACGCTTTGTCGCCCTCGGCGAGCACCTCCTCCAGGACTTCCTCGAGGCGCGCGAGCTTGCCGGAGCGGCCGGCCACGCGGGAACCGTCGCCGAGGAAGTGCGCGGGGTGGTTGCAGACCTGCTTGAGCTTGGACATGGTGGCGAGCACCAGACCTTTGCGGCCGATGCCTTCGGCTTCCTCGATCTTCTCCAGCATGTCGTTCACGACGGCCTGGTAGAGCGAGGCCTGCTCGGTGGTGAGGTTGCAGAGCTGGCGCATCTCGACCTTGTCCGGCAGGTCGCTGATGATGCGCGGGTCGGTCTTCACGCGGCGCAGCACGAACGGGTTCGTGATCTTGCGGAGGCGGGCGGCGGCGTCCTGGTCGTTGTGGCGTTCGACCGGTACGGCGAAGCGGGCGCGGAAGGTGTTGATGGTGCCGAGCACGCCGGGGTTGGCGAAGTCCATGATCGACCACAGCTCGGCCAGGCGGTTCTCCACGGGCGTACCGGTCAGGGCGACGCGGTGGCGCGCCTTGAGTCCACGCACTGCCTGGGACTGGCGGGTCGCGCTGTTCTTGATGTTCTGGGCCTCGTCGAGGACCACGCGGTCCCAGGTGAGGTCGCCCAGCGCGTCTGCGTCGCGGGCGGCGAGCGCGTAGGTGGTGAGCACCAGGTCGTGGCTCTCCACGGCCTCGCGCAACGCGTCGCCGTCCAGGCGGTCCGCGCCGTGGTGCACGTGCACCGAGAGCTCAGGGGTGAATTTCGCCGCCTCGCGTTGCCAGTTGCCCACGACCGACATCGGGCAGATCAGCAACGTCGGCGGGCGCTTGCCGTGGGCGCGGTTCAGCGCTTCGAGTGCGAGCAGCTGAACGGTTTTGCCGAGGCCCATGTCGTCGGCCAGGCAGGCGCCGAGGCCGATCCTGTCGAGGAACGCGAGCCAGGCCAGGCCGCGCTGCTGGTACGGGCGGAGCCGCGCGCCGAAGTTCGCCGGCGGTTCAACGGGTTCGAGCTGTTCGTCGGCCTTGCCGGACAACAGGTCCCCGAGCCAGCCGTCGGCCTCGACCGAGGTCAGCGGAAGCGGCAGGCTCTCGTCCTCCTCGGTGAGTCCGCTGTGGAGCATGACCTCGGCCGCGGTCATCTGCCCACCGCCGCGCTTGAGGAACGCGAGACCCGCGGCGAGGCGCTTCTGGTCGACCTGGACCCACTGGCCGCGCACCTTCACCAGCGGCACCTTCGCCCTGGCCAGTTCGGCGAGTTCGGCGTCGGTGAGCGTGTCCTCGCCGAGAGCGAGCTCCCACTTGTAGTCCACAATGGACTTCAAGCCGATCTCGCTCTCCTTGGCCACGGTTCCGGCCGTGCCGCGGCTCTTCGTCGTGAGCTTCAGGCCCAGCTTCGTCTGCTGCTGCCACCACGACGGCAACAGCACTCCGAACCCCGCCTGCGCCAGCACCGGTGCCGCAGTCAGGAACCGGTAGGCGCCTTCCGCACCGACCTCCATCTCGACCGGGTGCGCACTGCGCAAGGCCTCGTCGAGGTCGGGGTGCAGCCTGCTCGCCCGGCCGAGGTCGGCCAGCAGGTGCTCCTGCGGTGCGGGGATCCAGCGGCGCAGCACGCCGTCGTCCGCGAACCACACCTGGTGCGCGGGCACCAGGACGCTCGGTTCGTCGACGGCCTGCAGGAGGAACTCGACGGCCCACTCGTCCTCTTCGCGCTGCTCCGGCGAACGCAGCCGGAAGCACGTGCGCACAGGACTCTCGTTGCCCGCGCTCGTACGCCACCGGTCGAGCTGCTCGCGCAGGTCGTAGAGCTCCACCGGGTCCGCGTCGAACGCGGGCTCACCGGTGAGCGCGGCGAGCCACATTTCCGCCGTCGTCGCGCGGCCACGTCGCTTCGGCGCGAGACCCATGCCGTTCAACCGGTCGCGCACCTGCTCGTCGACCGCCGTCGTGAGCGCCGCGCGCACCAGTTCGGCGGGGTCGCTGACGATCTCCTCGCACCGGCAGGCGGGCGGCATCGCGGTCTGCAGTGCCGCGAACCGCGCCGAGTCCGTCCCCGACAGCACCGGAACCCACCGGGCGACGGCCTGGTCCGGTGCGACCGACGGCAGCACGCGTCCGCGATCCACGAGGTCGGCCGCGAACTTGAGCACGTCGAACACGAACCGCGCGGAGTCGCTCAGCCGCACCTCGGCACTGCGCTCCGGCGTGCCGGTGAGGCGAACCGTGGGAACACCCCACTGCCGCAGCTGCACCTTGCCCCGCTGTGCGCGCCCAGCCGTCAACGGATCGCGAACCAGCTCCGGCGACGCCATCGGCCCCGACGGGAACGACGGCAGCAGCAACGCCCGCGTCGTCGTCTTGAGGCCTTCCTGCCCGAGCGCGACGGCCAGCGACTCGGCCGTCGCCGCGAACGGGTGCGGGGCGTCCCGGCGCGTGCTCTCACTCCGGGCGGGCAGCCCGGAATCCTCGGCCCACAGCGCGAGGACGCCGTCGGTCGTGCACAGGCCATGCAGTACGAGCACCTTTGAACCCTATGTGCTCACATTGGTGCCATGGTCGAAGACTCCCCTGTCGTGCTGGACGGTCAGTCCCTCGGCGCCGACGACGTGGTGCGCGTCGCGAGGTACCACGCGCCGGTGGCGCTGCACGACGACGGACTCTCACGGCTCGACGCGTCGTGGCACGCGAGCCAGCGTTTGGTGGTGCGCCGCCAGGTCTACGGGCGCACGACCGGTGTCGGCGCGAACCGCGACCAAATCGTCAGCACGGCGGGCTGGGCCGAGCACGGCCTGCGCCTGCTGCGCAGCCACGCGGGTGGCCTCGGCGGCATGCTCCCCGAGGAACAGGTGCGCGCGATGATGGTCGTGCGCCTCAACCAGCTCCTCGCAGGTGGCGCGGGCGTGCGCAGAGCCGTGGCCGACGCCCTGCTCGCCGCCCTGAACAGCAGCTGCTACCCCGGCGTGCACGAGTACGGCGCCATCGGCACGGGTGACCTCACCGCGCTGGCCGAAACCGGCCTGACCCTGCTCGGCGAGCGCTACTGGCTCGGCTCCACTCAGACCCCGGACCCGATCGAGCTCGACTCGGGTGACGCACTGGCGTTGATCAGCAGCAACGCCCTCACCATCGGCATCGCGGGCCTCGCCTGGCAGGACGCGCACCAGCTGCTCAAGGCCACCCACGTCGTCGCCGCGCTGTCGTTCCTCGCGGTCGACGGCGCCGTCGAGGCCTACGACGAACGCGTGCACCTGGGCCGTCCGCACCCCGGCCAGGTCGCCGTCGCCGCCGAGATGCGCCGCCTGCTCGGCGAGCCCTCCCGGCCACCGGCCCGCATCCAGGACCCGTTCGGCTACCGCTGCTTCCCGCAGATCCACGGCCCGGCCGTCGACGCCGCCACCGACCTGGGCCGCGTGCTCGACGTCGAGTTCAACGCCGCGGCGGAGAACCCGTTGATCGTCGCCGACCACTTCGGCCCAGAAGACGACGCCGCCTACCACCACGGCGCGTTCCACAGCGCGTACCTCGGCCAGGCGCTCGACCGGTTGAGGCTGTCGATGCTGCACACCGGCCACCTGTCGACCGCCCGCCTGGCGACGCTGGTCGAGCCGAACTTCACCGGCCTGCGCCCGTTCCTCGCCGAGGGCGTGCCCGGCAGCTCGGGCGTGATGATCCTCGAGTACAGCGCCAACTCAGCGCTGGCCGAGGTCCGCACCCTCGCCGAACCGGCGAGCATCGGCAACGCCGTGGTCTCGCGGGGCCAGGAGGAGAACTCGAGCTTCGCCTTCCAGTCCGCGTCCCAGGCCCTGCGTTCACTGGGCGCGTTCCGCCTGGTGCTTGCCTGCGAGGTGGTCGCCGCTGTCCGCGCCCTGCGACTGCGCGGCATCACCCCGGACACACCGGCGCTGCGGGCGGCCTTCGAAGCCGCCGAGTCGAAACTCAACCCGGACATGTCCGACCGCCAGCTCAGCCCGGACGTGGAGGTCGCGTCGAGCCTGCTCGACGACTTCGCCTCGTACTGAGGTTCAGTTGAACAAAGGTGACTCGGGCACCATGTGATGATCCTCTTCATGGGTATCGCTCATGACGAACTCGGCGACGGCGCACCACTGCTCGTCGTACCGGGAGGCCCGCTGCTCGCCCCGTCGTACCTGGGCGACCTCGGCGGACTACCCGCCCGCCTGCACCTGCTGCACCTGCGCGGCACGGGGAGGTCCGGCCCAGCGGACCCGGCGGAACTGCGCTTCGACCTGCACGTCGACGACGTCGAGGCCTACCGCTCGGCCGCGGGTTTCGACCCGGTGGACGTGCTGGCGCACTCGGCGGGCGCGTCGATCGCGATCCGGTACGCGCTGCGATACCCGTCGCACGTGCGGCGGCTGGTGCTCGTGACACCGAGCCTGCGCACCCTCGGCATCAGCGCGGACCTGACGCAACTGCGGGCGAGCGCGGAGGCCCGGTCCGATGAGCCCTGGTACCCGGAGGTGAAGAACGCGGTCGAGGCCGTGCTCGCCGGCAGCACCGCGGGAAGTGACTGGGCAGCGGTGACTCCTTTCTTCTACGGGCGTTGGGACGACACGGCCCGGGAGCACGCCCGCGCGTCCGACGCCATGCGCGTGCCCAACGCCGCCACCGCCTACTACGCGGCGGGTGCGCCGGTCGTGACGCCGGAGGAGTTGGCGGGGTTGGACGTGCCGGTGTTGCTGTTGGCTGGCGGAGTGGACGCGCTGCCCTCACCTGCGGCGGCCGAGTCGGCGGCGCGATTGTTCCGGCGGTGCGGCGTGGTGGTGCAGCCTGGGGCTGGGCACTACCCGTGGATGGACGATCCCGCGTTTTTCCGCGGTGTGATCGCCGCGTTCCTGGCGGGTTAGCTCTTCGGGGCTGGTGGGCGGTGTTGGTGGGCCGCGTTGGTGGCTGGCGGGCGCGGGCGGGCGTGGGCAGGCAGTGGTGGGCCCGCCGGTCGCGGGCTGTGGCAGTGGGGCTGTCGGCGGCTGCCAGCGGCGGTGGTGGGCGGTCGGTGGTGAGCGGCTGCCGGTCGCCGGGACGGATGCCGGTTGGCGGAGCGGATGCCAGCTGCTGGGCGGCTGCCAGTTGGTAGGGCGGCTGCCAGTTGGTAGGACGGATGCCAGTTGGTAGGACGGATGCCAGTTGGTAGGACGGATGCCAGTTGGTAGGACGGATGCCAGTTGGTAGGACGGATGCCAGTTGGTAGGACGGATGCCAGTTGGTAGGACGGATGCCAGCTGCTGGAGCGGGCGCCGGTGGTAGTGGTGCCAGCGGGTGATGTTGTGGGTGGTCGGTGGTGGGTCGTCCCGCTGGCGGCTTGTCGGTGACCACCTGTCGCCTGGAGCTGTTGGTGGCGGGAGCGGGGTGCGACGCCCAGCCCCCGCTCGGCGGTAATTGACTGGTGGGGCGAGGTGCGGCGCCATCCGCCGCCGGGTGGTGGTTGAGGGGCGGCGCCGCTGGTGGTTGGGGCGGTGGGGTGGGGTTAGCCGCCCGCTACTGAGGGGAGGATTTGGATTTCGGCGTCGGCTGGTAGTGGGGTGGCTGGGCCGGAGAGGCGGCGGCACTCCTCGCCGTTGACGTAGAAGTTCACGTAGCGGCGGAGGGTGGAGCGTTCGTCTCGCAGGCGGCGGTCCAGGCTCGGGTAGGTGTTGGCCAGCACGTCCAGGGCGGCGCCCAGGGTGGCTGGTTCTGGCACGTCCACGTCTACCTGGGAGGCGCCGTCCGTTGCTGTTCGGAGGACGCCGGGGATCAGGACCGTCACCTTCATGTCGGCACCGTCCTCGCTGGGGCGGGGCGGGTCATGCCGGGATCACCGCTGCTCGGACCGACATCACGTCTGGCAGGTGGGCGGCTACCTGGTGCCAGGTCTCGCCCTCGTCTGGGCTCGCGTAGACCTCGCCCGAGCGGGAGCCGAAGTAGACGCCGGGGACGGGGGCGTTGTCGGTGCACATCGCGTCGCGCATCACGGCGGTCCAGAAGTTGTCCGGCAGGCCTGTACCCAGGGGGTGCCAGGTGGCGCCCGCGTCGCGGGAGCGGTAGACGCGGCACTTGCCCTCCGGTGGGAAGCGGCGGGCGTCGGCCTCGATCGGGAATGTGAAGATCGTGTCCGGGTCGTGCGGGTGGACGACCATCGCGAAGCCGAAGTCGGTGGGCAGGCCGTCGGCTATGGACTGCCAGGAGTCGCCGCCGTCGTCGCTGCGGTAGACGCCGTGGTGGTTCTGGGCGTAGAAGCGGGACGCGAGGGCCGGGTGCTGGGCGACCTTGTGCACGCACTGGCCGAACTCCGGCCACGGGTCCGGCAAGAAGTACGCCTTGATGCCCTTGTTGCGGGCTTCCCAGGACTTGCCGCCGTCCGCGGTGCGGTAGACGCCGCCGGTCGACATCGCCACGAGCACCCGGTCCGGGTCGGCCGGGTCCGGCACGATCGTGTGGACGGCCTGGCCGCCGAAACCCGCCTCCCACTCCGGGCGGTGCGGGTGGTTCCAGAGGCCCTCGACGAACTCGAACGAGCGGCCGCCATCCGTCGACTTGAACAGGGCCGACGGCTGGGTGCCCGCGTACACGACGCCCGGCTGGGAGGCCGGGGCCGGTTGGAGCTGCCACACGCGTTCCAGCGCGGCGTCCTCGACCGGGAACGTGATCGGGGGCGACGACGACTCCTCCCAGGACGCGCCCAGGTCGTCCGAAATGGACACGCCCGGCCCGAAGTGCGGTGAGGACACCCCGGCCAGCAGGCGGAGGCCGGAGCGCGTGTCGAACGCGACCGCGTACACCTCCTGCATCGCGTGGTGCGGCCCGTCGACCTCCCACGTGACCCGATCCTCGCTGCGGGCGAGCCACAGCCCCTTGCGCGTACCGATCGCCACGACCACCGTCATCGCAACGCAGCCTCCTGAGGAGAGAATGTGATGCGGAGCACGTTACGCCGGGGGTCTGACAATTTCTGAGCGTGCGGGAAACCCCACGTAGACCCACAAGTTACTCACTGGTAGCGTCCGATCGGAGACGAAGGAGGCGCCAGTGCTGCTCGACCCGAACCACTACGACCCCGCCCACCTCGACGACGAGACCCGCCGCCTGCTCAGGGCGACGATCGACTGGTTCGAGGCCCGCGGCAAGCGTCAGCTCATCGCCGACGCCCAGGACAAGGTCTGGTACACCGAGTTCCTCGACTTCGTGAAGCAGGAGAAGCTCTTCGCCACCTTCTGCACGCCGAGCAGCGTCGACCCCACCAAGCGCTGGGACGCCGCCCGCAACGCCGCGTTCAGCGAGGTGCTCGGCTTCTACGGCCTCCAGTACTGGTACGCCTGGCAGGTCACGGTGCTCGGCCTCGGCCCCATCTGGATGAGCGGCAACGAAGAGGCCAAGCAGAAGGCCGCCGCGCTCCTCGACAGCGGCGCCGTCTTCGCGTTCGGCCTCTCCGAGAAGGAGCACGGCGCCGACGTCTACAGCACGGACATGATCGTCACGAAGACCGCCGACGGCTACCGGGCCAACGGCAGCAAGTACTACATCGGCAACGGCAACGTCGCCGGCATGGTCAGCGTCTTCGGCAAGATCGACGACGAGTACCTCTTCTTCGCCGTCGACAGCCAGCACGAGAACTTCAAGCTGGTCAAGAACGTCGTCGACAGCCAGATGTTCGTCAGCGAGTTCCGCCTCGAGGACTACCCGCTGACCGAGAAGGACATCCTCCACCGCGGCCCCGACGCCTTCTCCGCCGCGCTGAACACCGTCAACGTCGGCAAGTTCAACCTCTGCACCGCCAGCATCGGCATCAGCGAGCACTCCTTCTACGAGGCGATCACCCACGCCCACAACCGGATCCTCTACGGCAACCCGGTCACGAACTTCCCGCACGTGCGCCAGAACTTCGTCGACGCGTACGCGCGCCTCACCGCGATGAAGCTCTTCGCGGACAGGGCGGTGGACTACTTCCGGACCGCGGGCGAGAACGACCGCCGCTACCTCCTCTTCAACCCCATCACCAAGATGAAGGTCACGAGCGAGGGCGAGAACGTCATCGACCTGCTCTGGGACGTCATCGCCGCCAAGGGGTTCGAGAAGGACACCTACTTCACCCGCGCCACGGCCGACATCCGAGCGCTGCCCAAGCTCGAGGGCACCGTCCACGTGAACCTGGCCCTGGTGCTCAAGTTCATGCCGAACTACCTCTTCAACCCGAAGACCTACGACGAGGTCCCGTCGGTCCACGAACCGAAGGACGACGACTTCTTCTGGCACCAGGGCGCCGCGCGCGGCCTCGGCAAGATCCAGTTCCACGACTGGGAGCCGATCTACACCGAGCACGCCCACCTGCCCAACGTGCGGCTGTTCCACGAGCAGGCCAAGGCGATCAAGACCCTGCTCACCACCGCCGCGCCGGACGAGAAGCAGCAGCAGGACCTCGACTTCCTGCTCAACCTCGGCCACCTCTTCACCCTGGTCGTCTACGGCCAGCTGGTGCTGGAGCAGGCCAAGATCACCAAGACCGACGCGAACGTGCTCGACCAGATCTTCGACGTCCTGGTCCGCGACTTCGCCGGCTACGCGACCGCGCTGCACGGCAAGGCCAGCAGCACCGAGGCCCAGCAACAGTGGGCCGTGGCGCAGATCCGCAAGCCGCACGTCGACCAGGCCCGCTTCGACGCCGTCTGGCAGCAGGTCGCGCAGCTCTCCGGCCAGTACGAGATGCGCCCCTAGGACTGGTAGCGCTCCAACCCCGCGATCAGGAGTTCGAGCCCGAACTCGAACTCCTGGTCGTGGTTGAAGGTGCCCAGCTCGTCCAGCACCTCCGCGGACAACGGAAACCCCGACGCGTCAACGCCTTCGTACGGCGACAGCGCGATCCCGCCGAGCTCCGGCGAGGTGGCGACCTCCCGCATCAACGTACCGAGCAGGTACGACACCATCGCCCGCATCATCCCGACCGCGACCGGGCCGCGGAAGCCCGCCCTGTCGAAGTTCCTCAGCGCGCCCTCGATCGTGCGGAACCCGGCCTCGGTGCTCAGCCGCCGCGTCGCCAGCATCACGAACGCACGGGGATGCCGCCGCGCCAACGCCCGCACCGCCCGCGCGTGCGCCCGGATGTGGTCACGCCAGTCGTCGCTGTCGACGTGGTACGGCTGCGCGTCCGCCATGATCCGCTCGGCCGCGAGGTCCACCAGCAGCGCCTTGTTCGGCACGTGGTTGTACAGCGACATCGTGCCCGCGCCCAGCTCAGCGGCCAGGCGCCGCATCGAGACGGCCTCCACTCCCTCGCGTTCGATCAACCGCACGGCCGCATCGACGATGCGGTCGCGGGTCAACGGTTCACGTGAGGTGGCCACTGGCGGCGACCATACGGCGTGGAGTAACTTCCCTGCGACGTACGGCGTACGTAGGAGGGTCGGCCGGCATGACCGAGTCCAAGGCGCTCAGAGCGCTGCGCGAGGCGATCGTCCTGGAGCACGTGGAGTCGCGGAACGACCACGACTTCGACACCTCCCTGAACACCTTCCCCCACCCCCGGTACGAGATCGTGGCGTCCGGCCAGGTCCTCGACGGCGTGGACGAGGTCCGCGCGTACTGGCAGCGCACCCGCGCGGCGTTTCCGGACCAGCACAGCAAGGTCGTCGAGATCCACCACGCCGACGACGCCGTGATCGTCGAGTTCGAGCTGCAGGGCACGCACCTCGGCAGCCTCGTCGGCGAGGAGGTGACCGGCCGGTCGTTCAAGGTCAGGATGGTCGGTTTGTTCCTGTTCGACAAGGACGTGCTGATCTGCGAACGGGTGTACGGCGACACCGCGACCGTCATGAACCAGCTCGGAATGCTGGACCTCCCCGAGATGTTCTAGAAGGCGGTCCGCACCTGCCCGACGACCTGCCCGCCACCGAGCACCGGCACGGACAGGTGTTCCTTCGCGGGCGACACGTCGTACCCCAGCGCGGCCAGCGCCGTGAGCCCGATCGCCGTGGTGGCGCGCGGATTCCCGTCCAGCACCTTCACCGCCACCGCGTGCCCTGCCGCCGTCGCCAGCACGAGAACGCCCTCCGCGCCGCCCTTGGCCACCACGCCCGGCAGCAGCTGCATGACGACCGTGTTCACATGCCCGGTTCCTCCGACGTACTCCGGAAACCTGCGCATGGCGTCAGCAACCGGCGTGCGGACCAACCCTCGCATCGCGCGCGCCAAGCCGTGCAACGACAACGCGTACACGGGCGCACCACATCCGTCGACCGCCGTGTGCGCAACGGTCTCCCCGGACAGTTCCTCCATCGTGCGCGACACCAGCTGCTGCAACGGATGCGTCGGCTCCAGATAGGTCTGCGTCGGCCACCGCGCCTGCACGCACGCCGCCAGCATCGCCGCGTGCTTGCCGGAACAGTTCATCCGCACCCGTGACGGTTCGGTCAGCCGGTGCCGCGTCTGTTCGTCCTCGGGCCACGACTCCGGGCAGCGCAGCGACTCGACGGGCAACCCGCCGAGCAGCTGCACCACGAGCTCGACGTGCCGGTCCTCCCCCGTGTGCGAGCCGGCCGCGATCGCGAGCGTTGGCCCTTCGAGCGGTGCGCCCGCGGACAGGCAGGCCAACGCCTGGAACGGTTTCATGCACGACCGCGGCAGCACCGGGTCCTCCACCGCGCCGACCGCGACACCCACCTCACCGGACGGCAGCAGCCCGACGACGCTGCCGTGGTGCAGGCTCTCCACGAAACCGGACCTGGTGACCTCAGCGAGCAGTGCGGGCACGAGCAGCCTCCAGCCGGTGCGCCAGCCTGGACAGCGCCAGGTTGACCACGAGGTAGACGAACGCGATGACGATGAAGGTCTGGATCAGCAGACCGTTGTAGTTCGCGAGCACACGGCCGTTGAACAACAACTCCGTGTAGGAGACGACATACCCCAGCGATGTGTCCTTCAACAGACTGACGGCCTGAGTCACCAGCAACGGCGTCATGTGCCGAACGGCCTGTGGCAGCACCACGGACCGTGTCACCACACCGTCCGGCATGCCCAACGACAACCCGGCCTCGCGCTGCCCCGGATCGACGGACCCGATGCCCGCCCGGAAGATCACCGCGCAGGAGGCCGCGTGCGACAACGCCAGCGGCACCACGAGCTTCCAGAACAGCGGCAGGTTCACACCGAACGACGGCAGCACGAACAGCATCACGTACACGAGCAGCAGCACCGGAACCGTGCGCATGACCTCGGCGTACGCCCGTGTGAACCGGTTGGGCCGCAACGCGAGCAGCAAGCCGCCCGCCATCGCCAGCACCCCCGTCGCGCAGGCCGCCAGCACCGTCGACCACAGGCCGGAGAGCAGATACCGCCACACGGGCCAGGTCAGGTACGGCCTCCACCGAACCGGGTCCAGCTGCCCGTTCGCCGCGAACTGCCGCAACCCCAGCGCGAGCAGCCCCACGAGCACGAAAACGGACACCACCGAGACCCAGAAGACCCTGCGGCGGAAGCGCGGACCGGGAGCGTCGAACATCAGGCCAACCGCCGTTCCAGCGCCCGCGCGCCGAACCCGATGCCCGCGGCCATCACCAGATAACAGAGCCCAACGCCGGTGAAGACGAGCAACGGCCGTGCGAGCTCCAGGTTGATCCGTTGTGCCGCACGGGTCATGTCCACCACGCCGACGACACCGGCCAGTGCCGTCGCCATCGTCAACGCGATCGCGATGTTCGCCAACGGCTGCACAACGCGCCGGCCAGCCTGAGGAAGGATCACGTGCCGCAACGACTGACGGAACGTGAGCCCCAACGCCCGTGCGGCCTCCCCTTGCCCCAGAGCCACCGAACTCACCCCGGACCGCAGCGCCTCCGCCACGAAAGCGGCCTCGTACAGCGCGATCGCCGTGAAAGCCGTCCAGAACAACGGCATCTTCACCCCGACCTCCGGCAGCCCGAACACGAACAGCACGAGCCACGCGAGCAACGGGACGTTGCGCCACACCTCCACGTAGGTCGCACCAACGCCACGCAGCAGCGGCACCGGCACGATCCGAAGCACCGCAACGGCAAGACCGACGACAAGTGCTCCAGCGAACGACAGCAGGGTCAGCGCGACGGTGTTCAGGAAGCCTTCGAGGACCAGGCTCATGAGGCGATCGCGGGTGGCGACGGCACGTCACCGGTGACCACGGTGCCGATCGTCTGCTTCCAGACCTCCTGCCACAGCCCTGACTTGCCGATCTCCCGCAGCCAGTCGTCGACGAACTTCGTGAACTCCGCGTCGCCGTGCTTGATGCCGATGCCGTACGGGTCCTCGGTGAACGGCTCACCGACCAGCTGGAGCTCGCCGTCCTTCGCCGCGTCCGCCACCAGGATCGCCTGGTCCTGCACGTACGCCTCGCCGCGGCCCTGTTTCAACGCGGTCAGGCACTCGGGGTCGGAGCCGAACTCGACGATCTGGGCGGTGGGAGCGGCGTCGCGCACCGCCTTCACCCCGGGGGTGTTCGCGCCGACGATCACGGTCTTCCCCGCCAGGTCAGCGGGTCTGGTGATGCCGGAGGTGCCCTTGCGGACGGCGATGGACTGCCCCGACTGGTAGTACGGGCCGGCGAACGCGACGCGCTCGGCCCGTTGCGGAGTGATCGTGTACGTCTGGATGATCACGTCGACGGTGCCGTTGGCCAGCAACGGCTCGCGCGTCTCCGAGGTGGCGCTGAGCAGCTCGGTCCGCGGGCCGCCGACGATGTAGTGGGCGAGGAGCTTGCCGAGGTAGGCGTCGAAACCGGTGAGCTCGCCGCTGATCGGGTCGAGCTGCGAGAGCAACGGCGCGTCCTGGGAGCCGCCGATGAGCAGCTTGCCGCGCTTCTTGATGCGGTCGACTGCCGAGCCTGGCGTGACCTGGCCCGAGTACACGGGAGCCTTGGCCAGCAACGCGTCGATCTTGCTGCCGCCTGGCACCGCGTTCTCACCGCCGGAACATCCGGCCACGAAGAGCAACAGCGCCGCTACTAACAGTTTCCCCATGTCGGCGAAACTACTAACAGCGATCAAGAAGGCACAAGACGCGACAAAGCCGCCTGTCCGATACTGGACAAGCGGCTTTGTGACAGATCAGATGTGCTGACCAGTCAGACTCAGACGGCGCGAACGCCCTGGGCCTGCGGGCCCTTCTGGCCCTGACCGATCTCGAACTCGACCCGCTGGTTCTCCTCGAGAGCCTTGTAGCCGTTCATCTGGATCTCAGAGTAGTGGACGAACACGTCGGCGCCACCGTTGTCGGGGGAGATGAAGCCGAAGCCCTTCTCCGCGTTGAACCACTTGACGGTGCCCTGTACTGCCATCTTGCTACTTCTCCTCTAACAGGTGCCGGATCGCGCTCGCGACCACCGGGTCAAGTCACGGCGGCGCCTTCTCCGGAACCTGGAGAAACCACGCGCTCGCAACCTCGTTCCGCGAGCGGGGGTGATCCACGAACACGAAACGTACGACCTTGGACAGTCAACCACGCCTCCCCGCTCGCAGTCGAGCCATCGATCTCCACTGATACCGTGAGGTTCCAAACGAGCATGCGGAGGTACCCGTGCCCGAGCAGACGACGTTGTCGATCAAGGTTTCCGTCGCACCGCGAGTCGCCCACGGCCTGGCGCCGCTCGTCGAGAAGCTGCTGACCAAGGCCGGGTCGCGGCGTCGCAAGCGGGGCGGCGACATCATCACCAACACCTTCTCCGGCACCGCCAACGAGACCGTGATCCAGATCGGGAAGGTGCGTGGACGGGTCGACGACGATCTGGGACGGTAACCTGGAGGGTCGTTGACCCAGGGGGCCGTGCTTGACCGGCAGCGAACGACTGCTCTTCTTCTTCATCGGCTTGGTGACCACGTTCGTGTTCATCCGCATCAGCGTGCGCATGATCAGGGCGAAGGTGCGCTGGTGGCCGCGCAACATCGTGCACGGCGACACGCACGTGCATCACGTCGTGTTCGGCACCGTGCTGTTGCTCCTGTCCAGCGTCACGGGCCTCGTCATCCCGGACGACCTCTACGGCGCGAGGTGCGCCGCCGCGGCCGGGCTCGGGGTGGGCGCGGCGCTGGTGCTGGACGAGTTCGCGCTGATCCTGCACCTGAGGGACGTCTACTGGACGAAGGCGGGGCGCCTGTCCGTGGACGCCGTCTTCCTCGCCGTCGGCCTGACGGGGACGTTCCTGCTCGGCGCCCGGCCGCTGGGCTACGACGAGGTGCTCCAGCTGAACCCGGACACGACGCCGACCGACACGTTCACGGCCAGGGTGATCACCATCGGCGTGAACCTGTGCTTCGCCATCGTGGCGCTGCTCAAGGGCAAGATCTGGACGGGCCTGCTCGGCCTGCTGGTGCCGGTGGTGCCCGCGGTGGGCGCCGTGCGGCTGGCCAGGCCGGGCTCACCGTGGGCGCGCTGGCGTTACCCGGAGGGCTCGCGCAAGCTCACGCGGGCGTACCGCCGGGAGGCCCGGATCCGCCAGCCGATCATCAAGGCGAAGATCGCCGTGCAGGAGTTCATCTCGGGACGTCACGACCTGCCGGACTGAGGCTCGTGGCCTGACGCGGCAGGTCGTGACGGGGCTTCACCCTCCGAGGATGTCCTGCTGGGCGCACGCCTGGGCGACGTCTCCCGCGCACAGTTCCGCGGGCTTGACGATGCCCTCGGTCACGAGCGTCCGCACGGTGTCCTTCTTGATCAACGTCGCACCGAGCAGCACCGACTTGATGTCACGCCGGGCGACGGGATCCCGCAGGTTGCCGGTGGCGAGGTCGTCGGCACCCTCCAGGTCGCCGCGGGCGATCGCGATGGCCAGCCTGGCCGCGGCCTCGGCCTCGTCGCGCACCGGCTTGTAGACGGTGATGCACTGGTCGCCGCGCAGCACGGCGCGCAGGCCGTCCACCGTGGCGTCCTGACCGGTGACCGGGACCTTGCCCGCCAGGTTCTTCTTCTTGAGCACGGCGATGACCGCGCCGGCCAGGCCGTCGTTGGCCGCGACCACGCCGTCGACCTTGCCGCCGTTCTCGTTCAGGATCTGCTCGAACAGCTGACCGCCGAGATCGTTGTTCCAGTCCGCGACCGGCTGCGACTTCACGAGCTTCAGGGCGCCGCTGTCGTACTTCGTGGACAGCCGCGACTTCTGACCCTGGGTGAACAGCGTGGCGTTGTGGTCGGTCGGCGCGCCCTCGATCTCGATGATCTGCGCACCGGCCTTGTCGCCGAGGCACGCGAGCAGGCCGTCCGCCTGGAGCTGGCCGACGTTCACGCTGTCGAAGCCGACGTGGTACTCCGCCTGGCCGCCGAGCGTCACGCGGTCGTAGTCGATGACCGGGATGCCCGCTGCCTTCGCCTTCTTCTGCACCGCGAGGCCGCCCGCCGCCGACAACGGCGTGATCATCAGGACCTTCACCTTGCGGCGGATCATCTCGTCGGCGATCTGGGCGAACTTCGCCTCGTCGCCTTCGGCGTTCTCCATGAACGGTTCGATGTCCGCGTAGTTGAACGCCTGTGAGAGCAACGGCCGATCTTGTTCTTCCCAGCGCGTGGATGTCGTCCGGTCGGGAAGGATTACCCCGACGATTGGTTTGGGTCCACGCCCAGGCAGCGTCGGCGTGCTCTGACCAGCGTCACCGCAGGCAGAGAGGAGAAAGAGCAGGCATGCCGACGATGCCATTACCCGTCTTCGCATAAACGCGGAGTTCAGCGCTTGAATGTTGTTAAGTCAAGATTTGTTCTCATAACATCACGCTCCGCTTCCGATCGGCTACAGTTCGATTCCGTACGAAAGGCGCTGATGTCCGGCGAATTTTCGTGCGAGTGTGTCGGACTTGGGCGGCAATCGGGGGCCGCCCCGTGTTGTTGGATCCAGCCCTGACCGGGTGTGAGGAGACAGCTAGGTGAGAACGCGCAGAACCGTGATGGCGGTGGCGGCAACGGTGTCGCTGATCGCCGCGGGCACTTCGGCGGCGGGGGCAGCGCCGGCCTCTACCGCGGGCCAGCAGGACACGGAGTACACCGTCCTCCTGGAGGACCCGGGCAACCGCGACTTCGCGATCGACGCCGTGCACGCGGCGGGTGGCGAGGTCGTGCGGGACAACAAGGCCATCGGTCTGCTGACCGTGAAGGCTCCCGCGAACGGGTTCGTGGAGAAGGTGTCCGCCTCGGACGCGGTCGTCGGGGCCGCGCGGTCGAAGCCGATCGGGCACGCGCCCGCGGCGAAGGCCGAGAAGACCAAGCGGGACAACGTCGAGAAGGAGAACACGACGTCGCAGCCGGCCAAGGCTCCTGCCGCGTCGAAGTCGACGGCCGGCATGGACCCGCTGGACGGCGACCTGTGGGGCCTGAACCTCGTCCGCTCGAACATCGCGCGGGCCAAGCAGGCCGGTGACAAGCGCGTGTACGTCGGCATTCTCGACACCGGTGTGGACGGTTCCCACCCGGACATCGCGCCGAACTTCAACAACGAGCTGTCGCGCAACTTCACCGTCGACATGCCCAACGACGCCGACGGTGGAGAGTTCGACGGCCCGTGTGAGTTCCGCGGTTGCGTCGACCCGGCCAACTGGGACGACGGCGGCCACGGCACGCACGTCGCCGGCACCATCGGCGCCGCTGCCAACGGTTTCGGCATCTCCGGTGTCGCGCCGAACGTGTCGCTGGTGAACATCCGCGGTGGGCAGGACGCGGGCTCGTTCTTCCTGCAGCCCGTCGTCGACGCCCTGACCTACGGCGCCGACATCGGCCTGGACGTCATCAACATGTCGTTCTACGTCGACCCGTGGTACATGAACTGCATCAACGACTCCACGGCCACGCCGGAGGAGCAGCTGGAGCAGCGCACGATCATCGCGTCCGTGCAGCGCGCGCTGAACTACGCGCACCGCAAGGGCGTCACGCTGATCGGTGCCGCGGGCAACAACCACGAGGACCTGGGCAAGCCGCGCCAGGACGTGCAGAGCCCGAACTACCCGCCGGGTCACAACCGGCCGCGTCCGGTCGACAACGCCACCTGCCTCAACCTGCCGACCGAGGGCAACCACGTCATCTCGGTCTCGGCGCTCGGCCCGTCGACCGCGAAGTCCGACTACTCGAACTACGGTGTCGAGCAGACGGCGATCTCGGCTCCCGGCGGCTACTTCCGCGACGGCCTCGGCACGCCGTGGTACCGCACCAACGAGAACATGATCCTGTCCACCTACCCGCGCAACGTCGCCGTCGCCGAGGGCAACGTCGACGAGGCCGGCAACATCACCGAGAAGGGCCTCGCCGCCGGCGTCAAGAAGGCCGTGCAGGGCGACAAGGTCGGCTACTACCAGTTCCTGCAGGGCACCTCGATGGCCTCCCCGCACGCTGCCGGTGTCGCCGCGCTGATCGTCAGCCAGTACGGCAAGAAGGACAAGGGCCGTCCCGGTCTGACCATGGACCCGGACAAGGTCGAGAAGGTGCTCTACAAGACGGCGATCCAGCGCGCGTGCCCGAACCCGCGCACGGTCTCGTACGTCAACGTCGGTCGCACGCCGGAGTTCGACGCCACCTGTGAGGGTGACGCGAAGTTCAACGGCTTCTACGGTCACGGCATCGTGGACGCCTACGGCGCGGTGACCCGCGGCGGTCAGTTCCTGTAGTTCCGCTTGCACCACAAAGGCTCCCGGCTCCGGCCGGGAGCCTTTGCCGTGTCCGGCCCTTGCCCGTGCGAACGCTCTCACGCTACGGTGCCCCGCGTCGCCGCCGATTCCCCTGTGGAACGGAGCGTCATGAAGACGTTTTCACGGCTCGCGGCAACGGTTCTCTGCGCGGCGGTCCTGATCACTCCCGGCACCGCGCAGGCAGCGGACCTGAACGACCCCGCGCTCAAGGACATCGCGATGCAGCTGGTGTCCAGTGCGGAGAACTCCTCTTTGGACTGGCGCGCCCAGTTCGGCTACATCGAGGACATCGACGACGGCCGGGGCTACACCGCCGGCATCATCGGCTTCTGCAGCGGCACGGGCGACATGCTCGACCTCGTTCGCCTCTACCGCGACTGGAAACCCGGCAACGTGCTGGAGAAGTACCTGCCCGCACTGGAACGCGTGAACGGCACCCCGTCGCACGACGGCCTGGACCCGAACTTCCAGAACGACTGGCGCACGGCAGCGAACGACGGCACCTTCCAGGGCGCGCAGGAGCACGAACGCGACCGCGTGTACTTCACCCCCGCTGTGAACCGCGCGAAGCAGGACGGCGTGCAGGCCCTCGGCCAGTTCATCTACTACGACGCGATCGTCATGCACGGTGACGGCTGGGGCGACCTGGACTTCTCCAGCATCCGCCAGCGGGCTTTGAACTCCGGGGCCCGTCCGCCCGCCCAGGGCGGCGACGAGGTCCAGTGGCTGCACGCGTTCCTCGACGCGCGGGTCTGGACGATGAAGCAGGAGCCCGCCCACGAGGAGACCAGCCGGGTGGACACCGCGCAGCGCCGGTTCCTCGACGAGGGCAAGCTCAACCTCGAACGGCCGCTGCGGTGGCACGTCTACGGCGACTACTTCGAGATCCCCTGAGCCAAATGTCCGTTTCGCGAATTAGTAAAGACTCTTGCCAATAAAGGTATGGACCCCTTACCGTTGCTCTCACGCCGCCCGGGACCCCAATCCCTGCCCGGAGGAAAACTCGTGAAGATCTCTGGTCGCCTCGCGGCCGCACTGCTGACGTGCGCCGCGCTCATCACCACCACCGCAACGACCGCCTCTGCGGCCAACCTCGACGAACCGCGCCTCAAGGACATCGCGATGCAGATCGTGTCCAGCGCGGAGAACTCCTCTTTGGACTGGAAAGCGCAGTTCGGCTACATCGAGGACATCAAGGACGGCCGCGGCTACACCGCGGGGATCATCGGTTTCTGCAGCGGTACCGGTGACATGCTCGACCTGGTCGAGCTGTACAAGACCAAGAAACCCGGCAACGTCCTGGAGAAGTACCTTCCCGCACTGCGCAAGGTGAACGGGACGGCATCGCACTCGGGCCTCGACCCCAACTACACCAAGGACTGGAAGACCGCGGCCAAGGACTCCGTCTTCAAGGCGGCGCAGGAGTCCGAACGCGACCGCGTGTACTTCAACCCGGCCGTGAAGCAGGGCAAGGCCGACGGCGTGCGGGCACTCGGCCAGTTCGCTTACTACGACGCGATCGTCGTGCACGGCGACGGTGGCGACAAGACCAGCTTCAGCAACATCCGCAAGCGCGCGCTCGGCAAGGCGAAGCCGCCGTCGCAGGGCGGCGACGAGAAGACGTGGCTCAACGCCTTCATGGACGCCCGCGTGTGGGCCATGAAGCAGGAGGCGGCCCACGAGGACGTCTCCCGCATCGAGACCGCGCAGCGCGTGTGGCTCAAGGCCGGCAACTTCGACCTGAAGACGCCGCTGAAGTGGAAGGTCTACGGCGACAGCTACACGATCAACTGAGCTCGTGCCGGAAGAGGGGCGCTCCGATGAACTGGTCCCCGGAAGTTGGACTGGCTAAGTAAAGGTTAGGCCGCGAGGGCCTGGGCTCGGTACTCGACCGGGCTCAGGCCCTTGAGCGTGGTCGAGATACGGGTGGTGTTGTACCAGTCGATGTACTCGTGCAGAGCCACGGTGAACTCCTCGACGGTGTCGAACCTGGTGTGGTGGAACAGTTCTTCCTTCAGATGGCCGAAGAAGTTCTCGGCGATCGAGTTGTCGAGACAGTTGGCGCGCCGTGACATCGACTGGGTCAGGCACGCGTCGGCCAGCAGGGCACGCCAGGAGGCGTGCTGGTACTGGAAGCCCTGGTCGGAGTGCACCAGCGGCGCGGCCCCGGCGGGCAGGGTGGCGATCGCCTCGCGCAGCGAGGAGTTCGTCAGCTCCAGCGTCGGCGAGGGTCCGCAGGAGTAGGCGATGACGGACCGGTCGAACAGGTCGATCACGGGTGACAGGTAGACCTTGCGGTCCCCGATCCGGAACTCGGTCACGTCGGTGACCCACTTCGTGTCCGGAGCCTCG
>NZ_BBOJ01000009.1 GCF_000974445.1 Lentzea aerocolonigenes | reverse complement strand
TGACGACATCCGGTTCCAGATCTTGTACAGATTGCCTTTCAGATCCTTCTCGAACTCCGCCAGCGTCTGCCCGTCCACCCCCGGCGCTCCTTTATTGGCCCTGACCTTCTCCCACGCCTCCTGCACTTCCCACTTCGAAATCTCAAACGACTTGCCCGGCAATTTCAGCTGGTCCACACAACTCCTCCCGGGCCGCGGCCCGGTTGATCGGACGAACAACAGCCACGAATGACCCGGCCCCTTCGCTCCACTCCCACCGCATCAAGCAGGAGCTTCCTCGCTACTACGAACCGGTCCGCCAGCGCGCCCCGCGACGGTACTCAACCCGAGCGGTTTCAGCCGCCCCAGGCGCTCCCTCTCGCTGCCTCAACCTGGGCAGCGGTGTCGGGGCACGCTTTCTCACGTTCCACGCAGAAGCCGCAGATCAGGCTCGCGCCGCCTTCATGCCGGACACCACCTGGCCAATAAACGGGCACCCGCCAGGCTCATCCCGGGTTATCCTCAACGCCCCGGTTCTGATGTCAACCACGATTGTTTCGACACTTCGCAGGCTATGACACAACGCCTTCCTGATCCCCACCTGACACCTCCAACGGATGCCTTTTCCCACACGCTCACCACGACAGTCTTCAGCTAACGCAGCAGTGGGCGGTTTGAAGCCACCCCCCGTAGGGCGACTCCGAAGGGCCAACAACCTTCATCTTCTACGCAGCACCGCCTCAAAGAGTTCTCCTACCTGTCAAACCCCTTTCAGCGTTCGTGACACACTGAGGAACAATCGAGGGCGGTGATCGACAGCATCTTGGAGGGCCACTGATGACCATCTGGCGCAAGAGCAGCTACAGCGGTAGCGGTGCTGACTGCGTGGAGATCGGGCGCGGCGTCGGCATCCGGGACAGCAAGGCGCCCGCCACCCACCTGCCCGTCTCCCGCGAAGCCTGGGCGGCGTTCGTCAAACTGGCTCGACACCAGTGAGTTCGACGCTCTCCTCCCACACGCGGGCGGCGAGCGCCTCGTCCGCCAGCTGACTGCGCACGGGCTCGAGCTGAGGCTCGCCGCGCAACCCGAACACGCGCGGCCCCACCATCTCGCCTCCGCGCACGTCCGGATCCAGGACGGCCCTGACGGCGGGCCACGCGCCGGCGTCCTTGCCCTGCAACAGGAGGGAGGCGGGAAACGTGATCGAGTCGAGTGCGCCGCCGGGGTGGTTCACGATGCTGGTGACGGCTCCCTGCCGCCGGTCGAGCTCGAACCCGAACAGCATCTGCGCCTGCTTCGACCTGGCGTAGTCGTCCCCCGCCTTCACCTTCTTGCCCCTGAGGCTGCCGGTGGTGACGACGCGCCCACCCGCGAGCAGCGGCATCAGCCAGCCGACCAGCGCGAAGTGCCCGAGGTGGTTGGTGGCGTACATGAGCTCGGCGTCGTCGATCATGACGCCGCCGTTGCAGACGACCGCGTCGAGGCTGTCCAGCTCGTGAGCGGCGGCCTTCACCGAGTCGAGGTCGGCGAGGTCCAGCTGTAGGTGCCGCACGCGCGCACCAGGCACCACGGACCGGATGGACGCCATCGCCGCGTCGGCCTTCTCAGCGTTCCGACTCCCCAGCACGATGGTCGCGCCGGTGCCCGCGAGCTGCTCGGCGACGTGGTAGCCGATGCCCGCGTTGGCACCGGTGACCAGGAAGGTCTTCCCCTCGGCGCGCGGCAGGCGGTGAACGTTCCAGCGTGTAGTCATAGCCACACCATAATCGAAGTGACTATGATTTCGGTATGACTCCGACAGGTCGCCGCGAACGCAAGAAGGCCGCCACCAGGGAAGCGCTGGCCGGCGCGGCTCGACGGTTGTTCCTGGAACGCGGGTTCGACCAGGTCACCGTCGCCGAGATCGCCGACGAAGCCGACACGGCGGTGTCGACGCTCTTCGCGCACTTCCCCGGCGGCAAGGAGGCGCTCGTCCTGGGCGACCGCAGCGAACGGGAGCAGTCGCTGACCGCCGCGGTGCGCGAACGTCCTGAGGGCGTCACGATCCTCCAGGCGCTGCACGACTTCCTGGCGACGCGCGGCCCGTTCGACCCGGACTCCACCCGGCAGGACACGCGCCTCGCCGACCTCGTGGTCGCCACCCCTGCGTTGCGCACGTACGCGCGGTCGTTGTGGACGGGCTGCGAGACCACGCTCGCGCAGGTGATCGCGGAGGAGACCGGGAGCGACGACTTCTCGGTGCGGCAGCTCGCCCGCTACGTCCTGGAGGTCCCCGACCTGGCGGGCACCGAGCCCGACCCGCCCGCCGCACTGGCCGCGGCGTTCGCGCGCCTGAAGCTGGCCTGGCCCGGCCTGTAGAAGTCGTTAGGCCGCGTGTTCGACCGTGACGACGACCTTCGCCCGTGCGTGGTCCAGTTCGAGGTACCGGATCGCCTCCGGCGCCTCGGGCAGCGGGTAGGTCCTGTCGATCACGGGGACCACGGTGCCGGACTCGGCGAGTCCGGCCAGCGTCTCCAGGTTCGCCGCGCTCGGCGCCACGTTGAGCTGCCGCACGCGGTGGCGGACGAAGCGGGAGATCAGCCCGCCGGCGATCGTCAGGCCCATCGGCCCGACGAGGCTGCCGCCGTCGGACACGCCTCCACCGGACAGCACGAGAGTCCCGTCGGGCGTCAGCGCCCGCCGGAGGTCGGCCAGCGAGCGGTTCGCCACCAGGTCCAGCACGACGTCGTAGCGGCGGCCGTTCGCGGTGAAGTCGTCCACGGCGTAGTCGATCACGTGGTCGGCGCCGATGGACCGGACCAGGTCGGCGTTGCGTGCGCTGCAGACGGCGGTGACCTCCGCGCCGAACGACTTCGCGAGCTGCACGGCGAACGTGCCGACGCCGCCGGACGCGCCGTTGACCAGGAAGCGCTGTCCCGGTTTCGCCTCTGCCACGTCGCGCACGCCCGTCAGCGCCGTGTTGCCCGCCAGCGGGATCGCCGCGGCCTGCTCGAACGTGAGGCCCGCGGGCTTGGCCGCCACCAGGTCTTCCCCAGCGCACACGTACTCGGCGAACGCGCCGTCGGAGAAGCCGAGGTCGCCGAACACCTCGTCACCGGGCCGGAACCGCGTGACTCCCGGACCCACCGCTTCGACCACGCCCGCGAAGTCCCGGCCGCGGATCTTCTTCTTGGGACCGGACCACCCGAACGCGACAGGCATCGCGAGCCTCGCCAGACGGGGATCGCCCCGCATGATGTGCCAGTCGGCGGCGTTGACCGAGGCCGCGCACACCCGCACCAGCACCTCGCCGTTCGCAGGCGTCGGCCGGTCGACCTCGGCAAGTCTGAGCGTCTCGTGAGAGCCGTATCTGTCCTGGACGATCGCCTTCATCGCAGGGCCTCCGTGGCAGCGCGGTTCGCGGTGGGAACGGCCGGCCTGGCGGAAGCGTCGGCACCAGAGGCGAGACTAGGGCCGGGAAGTCGCCGGAACATCCGGGAAGATCCCCTAGGGGCAAGCAAAAACGCCGGCCCCGCAGGACCGGCGTTCGTCGCGTGCTGGTCTCAGCCGACCTCGGCCATGACCTCGTCCGACACGTCGAAGTTCGCGAAGACGTTCTGCACGTCGTCGCAGTCCTCCAGCGCGTCGATCAACTTGAAGATCTTCTTGGCACCCTCGGCCTCGAGCTGCACCGAGACCGACGGCAGGAAGCTCGACTCGGCCGACTCGTAGTCGATGCCGGCCTCCTGGAGAGCCTTGCGGACCGGGATCAGGTCGCCCGCCTCGGAGACGACCTCGAAGGCCTCTCCCAGGTCGTTGACCTCCTCGGCACCGGCCTCGAGCACGGCCAGCATGACGTCGTCCTCGGACGTGCCCGCCTTCGGCACGATCACGACGCCCTTGCGGCTGAACATGTACGACACCGAGCCGGGGTCGGCCATCGAGCCGCCGTTGCGGGTCATGGCCGTGCGGACCTCGGTGGCGGCGCGGTTGCGGTTGTCGGTGAGGCACTCGATGAGCACCGCGACGCCGTTCGGGCCGTAGCCCTCGTACATGATGGTCTGCCAGTCGGCGCCGCCGGCTTCCTCGCCGCCGCCGCGCTTGCGGGCGCGCTCGATGTTGTCCAGCGGGACCGAGTTCTTGCGGGCCTTCTGGATCGCGTCGAAGAGCGTCGGGTTGCCGTCGGGGTCGCCGCCGCCGGTGCGGGCCGCGACCTCGATGTTCTTGATCAGCCGCGCGAAGAGCTTGCCGCGCTTGGCGTCAATAGCGGCCTTCTTGTGCTTGGTGGTCGCCCACTTTGAGTGGCCGCTCATTTCTCCTCCGTCGAACCTCGGACCATGTCAACGAACAGGCGGTGAACGCGCTCGTCGCCCGTGAGCTCCGGGTGGAACGCCGTCGCCAGCACGTTGCCCTGCCTGACCGCGACGATCCTACCGGCGGCGTCCCCCGCTTCAGCCGTCACAGGCACCGTAGCGAGCACCTCGACGTCGCCGCCCACCGCCTCCACCCAGGGTGCCCGGATGAACACGGCGTGAACGGTCTCGCCCGCGAGATCGAGGTCGGTCTCGAAGGAGTCGATCTGCCGTCCGAACGCGTTGCGCCGGACCGTGACGTCGAGCCCACCGAGCTGGTGCTGGTCCTCGCGGCCGTCCAGGACGTTGTTCGCCAGCAGGATCATGCCCGCGCACGACCCGTAGGCGGGGAGGCCGGCCTTGATCTTCGCGCGCAGGGGCTCCAGCAGCTCGAAGTTGTCGAGCAGCTTGCTGATGGTCGTCGACTCGCCGCCGGGGATGACGATGCCGTCCAGCTCGTCGAGCTCCTCCGGACGGCGGATGGGGCGTGCGGTGACGTCGCACTTGGCCAGCGAGACCAAGTGCTCCTGGACGTCACCCTGAAGGGCGAGCACTCCGATGACGGGTGGGGCAGCGACAACCATGCCCACCAGCATATTTGACGCGCCGGGGGCCGTTGGCAGTGGTTGCCCCTGGGCGTTTCAGCCCAGCGCGCGGTGATCGTCTTTCCTCCCGACGGGTGTCGATCCTGTCGAGTTAACGACGTTAACTCGTTGACGTGTCCAGCATCGATGACCACATGACCACCCTGCCCCGCGATCCACGCGCTGATGAGTACCCGATGCCGTTCGTGCCGCACGGCTGGTACGCGGTCCTGCGCAGTGTCCAGCTCCCTCGCGGGAAGGTCGTGCCCCTGCACTACTTCGGGCGGGCGCTCATCGCGTTCCGCGGCCCCGACGGACGGCCCGCGGTGCGCGACGCCCACTGCCCGCACTACGGCGCACACCTCGGCGTCGGCGGGAAGGTGGTGAACGGGGAGGTCGAGTGCCCGTTCCACGGCTGGCGGTTCGGCGCGGACGGCCGGTGCACCCACGCGCCGTTCGCCGCCCGGCCGCCGAAGGTGTCGATCGGCGGGTTCGAGGTGAGAGAGCACAGCGGGCTGATCTTCGTGCACGTCGGGCCGGACCCGACCTGGGAGGTGCCGGAGATCCCGGAGGCCACGGCCGCGGAGTTCGCGAGCCCGATCGACGACATCCAGACCGCGCGCATCCACATCCAGGAGATGCGCGAGAACATCGTCGACGAGTCCCACTTCCACTTCATCCACGGGCAGAGCGAGCCGCCGGTGCAGAACCTCGTCGTGGACGGGCCGTTCGCCGAGGTCCGCGGCCGCTTCGCACGCAAGGTGCTGGCCTGGGAGGTCGACAACACCTTCGACGTGTTCATGTACGGGCCCGGCGTCATGGTGGTGCGGGTGTTCGGCAGCATGCTCTCGCTGACGGCCATCGCCCTCACCACGCCGATCGACGACCGCACGAGCGAGCTGCGGATGCTCTACCACGTCCGCAAGCCGACCGGGCTGCCGTTCCTCGCGCCCGCGCTCAAGCTCGTCTTCCGCACGCAGGCTCTGGCCGAGGTGCGGGAGGAGGTCCGCATCTGGGACCACAAGGTCCACCAGGCCCGTCCGGTGCTGCTCCAGCACGAGCGCGGGATCAAGGCGCTACGCCGCTGGTACGAGCAGTTCTACCCCGCTTCGTGAGTGCACGCGGGGAGCTTTCGTGCACTCTGAGCGAACGAAAGGGCCCCGCGTGCTCAACAAGACCGGGCGTTGCGTGCTCTGAGCACCCGCAGGGCGCGCAGCGTGTTCCACCTGCTGGGGGCTCCACGCGGTTCCAGTTCGAACCAGACCTTGCCGGGGTGCGGTGCCGTCACGTTCCACGGTTTCGACCGCAGCACGGTCAGCGCGTCTTCCAGGCGTTCGTCCTGTAGCTCGCCTACTGACCAGAAGTGGTCCAACGCGCGCAAGACGTCATACCGCCAACGCGGCGGGAACACGGGACGCAGGAACTCCGGCTTCACCACCTTGCCCGTGCGGTGCGACCGGTACAGCTTGTGCACGAGCAGAAACTCACGTGCGCGCGCAGCCGCGTCACCGCTCGGCATGCCCTCCAGCACGTTGATCGTCGTGTGGAACGAGCTGTGCCGGTCGGACTCACAGTTCCACCCGCCGTCGGCGAGCTGACCGGCCAGCACGAAGTCGAGCACCTCGTCGTGCGGCAGCGATGCCCAGCGCAGCAACGTCAGCGCGAACCCCGCGATGCACATGTCCTTGCGCCAGACGTCGTCGCTCAGGAACAACGCGCACGAGTCACGGACGACGTCTCCGGGCAGTCCGTACTGCCGCAACTCCAACAGCGCGTAGGTGGTGGAAATCCACTTCTCGCCGTACAGCTTCGGTGTCCAGCGACCACTCGCGTCCCGATGGGACAGCAACGAAGCGCCCCACCCCTCCACGGCGATCCGGGCGCGCTCGGCCTCCCACTCGGCCGCGGGTGCGTCGCGGAGATCGCGCAGCACCTGCCACCGAATCGCCGGATCCGAGTCCAGCAGCCAGGAAAGAACCCCCTCGTCCACCGCCGCAACGGTAGTCGAGGGGGCTCTCCCGAGGCACTGCGATCAGTCGACCGAGACCAGCTGCTTCTGCTGTGCCGCGGCCTGCTCGCGCGACTTCACGAACCTCCAGCCGAGGAACAACACCAGCGCCAGCACCGGAATCGACCAGAACGCGATCTTCTCCGCCGTGCCCGCGAACGCCATCTGCCCGATCACCAGCGCGAGGAACGCGAGCGTCCCCCACGACGTGTACGGCGCGCCCGGCATCCGGTACGACGGCCGCGCGACCTCACCCGCGAGTGCCTTCTTGCGCAACCGCATCTGGCAGATGATCAGCGTGGCCCACGTCGACACCACGCCCAGCGACGCCACCGCGATCGCGATGTCGAACGCCTCCTTGGGCACGGTGTAGTTGAGCACCACGCCGAAGAGGTAAGCCGCACCGGTGAAGAGGATGCCGCCGTACGGCACGTGCCGGGAGTTCATGCGACCGGTGAACGCGGGCGCCTCACCCTTCTGCGCCAACGACCTCAGGATGCGGCCGGTCGAGTACAGACCCGAGTTGCACGACGAGAGCGCCGCCGTCAGCACCACGGCGTTCATGATGTCGCCGACCGCCGGGATGCCCAGCGCGGAGAACACGGTCACGAACGGCGACTCGGTGCCGGTGAAGTGGTCCCACGGCAGAAGCATCGTCAGCAGCAGCACGGAACCGACGTAGAAGATGGCGATCCGGTACACCACGCCGTTGATGGCGCGCGGCATGATCTTCTCGGGGTCCTTGGTCTCACCCGCGGCGATGCCGACCAGTTCGATGGCGGAGTAGGCGAACACGACCGCCTGCAACGTCATCAGCGCGACGCCGAAGCCCGCCGGGAACAGGCCGCCGTGGCCGAGGGTGTTCGACACCGACGCGGTGGTGCCGCCGACGTCGGCGTTGCCGATCACCAGGCTCGTGCCGACGACCAGGAAGACCACGATCGCGGTCACCTTGATGACGGAGAACCAGAACTCCAGCTCACCGAAGAGCTTGACCGACAACATGTTGATCGCGACCAGCACGACGAGTGCGACCAGCGCGGTGATCCACTGCGGCAGGTCCGGGAACCACTTGTGCATGTAGATCGCGACGGCGGTGATCTCGGCGATGCCGGTCATCGCCCAGTTCACCCAGTACATCCAGCCGGACGTGAAGCCCGCCCACGGGCCGATGAACTCGCGGGCGTACTCCACGAAGCTGCCGGCAACTGGGCGGTGCAGCACGAGCTCGCCCAACGCGCGCATGACGAAGAACGCCGCGAGACCGCACAACGCGTAGGACAGGATCAGCGACGGCCCCGCTGTGGCGAGGCGTCCGCCCGCACCCAGGAAGAGGCCGACGCCGATCGCGCCACCGATCGCGATCATCTGCACCTGGCGCTTGCTCAACGCCTTGGTGTAGCCGTCCGCATCAGTTTCCACAGAACTCACGAAGAGGTTCCTTCCGAAACGGAAAAATGCTCGCGTCGGAACCTCCCGCGCCCCGACGCGCTGATGCGTTGGGACCTTAGTGAGCCGCGCTCAGCGCCAAGTAATCATTTGGGGAAGGCTTAACGTAATCGACGTCACACAGAGCCGCGTTTAGGTCGTCCCAAATGTCTTCGACATGCTCAAGTCCAACTGAAATGCGCAGCAAATTCTCCGGAACGCCCGAGGCCCGCAAATCTTCTCCCGGCACGAGCCGGTGGGTGAGCGCCCACGGGTGCTCGATCAGCGTGTCGACCGAACCGAGCGACACCGCCGGGGTGATCAGACCGAGCCGCCGCACGACCTCGGTCGGGTCGCCGTGCACGCCGAACGCGATCATCGCGCCGGTCCCCCGCATCTGCGGCGACGCGGTCGGGTAGCGCACGAACTCGACGGCGTCGTGCTCGGCGAGCCGCAGAGCCAGGATCTGCGCCGACCGCGAAGCCGCCTCGACGCGCAGGGGCAGCGTCGCGAGCCCGCGGTGCAGCAGGTAGCCGCCCAGCGGGTGCAGCACGGCGCCCGTGATGATCCTGACCTGCCGCAACGCCGCCGCGCGGTCCTCGGAGCAGGCCACGACGCCGCCGAGCACGTCCCCGTGCCCGCCGAGGTACTTGGTGCCGGAGTGCAGCACGTAGGAGGCCCCGTGCAGGACCGGGTTCTGCAGGACCGGGGTCGCGAAGGTGTTGTCGACCATCACCGGCACCGAACCGGCCTGGCGCACGACGTGGTCGATGTCGACCAGGTCCAGGTTCGGGTTCGCCGGCGTCTCGACGACGATCAACCCGGTGTCCGGCCGGATCGCGGAGGACACCAGGCCTGCTTCGACGTACGTGGTGGAGACGCCCAGGAGACCGGACGACAGCAGGTGGTCCGTACCGCCGTAAAGCGGCCGCACGGCTACGACGTGCGGCTTTCCGGCCATCACGCACGCTGCCTGGATCACGGCGGTCACCGCGGCCATGCCGCTGCCGAACGCGACGGCGGCCTCGGTGTGCTCGAGAGACGCGAGCGCCTGCTCGAACCGCGCGACCGTCGGGTTGTGCAGCCGCGCGTACACGGGCGAGGCGGCCCGTGCCGCGCCGGTCGCCCACTCACCCAGTGCCTCCCCGCCGAGCGCCTGGTCAGGCACGGGGTAGGTGGTGGACAGGTCGATGGGAGGTGCGTGCACGCCGAGCTCCGCGAGGTCGTCGCGGCCGCCGTGCACTGCGATGGTCTCGATGCGCGTCATGGCCCGAATGGTGGAGACTTCCTCGGCAGGGCGGTCGATGAACCGCAGCCGATTCGGTGGAAGGGAGAGAAGCCGTGCTGGATTCGATCGACGAGGCCATCGTGCGGGAGCTGCGGAAGGACGCGCGGCTGCAGAACAAGGACCTGGCCGAACGCGTGAACGTCGCGCAGTCGACGGCGGTGGTCCGGCACCGGGCGTTGCGCGAGCGCGGAGTGATCACCGGCTACCACGCCGAGGTCGACCTGAACGCGCTCGGGCGGCACGTGCAGGCGATGCTCGCGGTGAAGATCCGGCCGCACACCAAGGAGATCGTCGACCCGTTCATGTCGTACGTGCTCTCATTGCCCGAAACTCTCGCACTCTCACACGTGACAGGTCCGGAAGATTTCCTGGTGCACGTCGCGGTATCGGACGTCGGTCACCTTCAACGACTGGTGCTGGACAAGTTCACCAGTCGTCGCGAAGTGACGGAGGTGCACACGAATCTGCTCTTTTCGCACGTGCGGAAGCACTGAATTCTATGCAATTCCGGCAAACCTCAACCCGGCAGTGGTGAGGGCGGCCAGCACGATGACCGCGACGAACGGCAGTTTGCGCCAGGCCGCGAGTCCGCCGACGACCACGCCGATCGCGAGTGCGAAACCACCGAACTGCTTGCCGCTCGTCAACGCCGAGATCGCCACCAACGCGAACAGCAACACGGTCGCGCTCGCCGAGAGCAGCTCGCGCACCCGGTCGGGCAACGTGACGCGGTCACGCAGCAACGGCCCGGCGAACCGGATCGCGAAGGTGCCGGCCGCGAGGATCAGGATCGCGGTGACGGGCACGGCTCCTCCTTCTTCGTCCTGAACACGAACAGACCGGCGAGCGCGAGCAGCACGGGCACACCGGCAGGAAGGAACGGTGTCGTCGCCAGCGCGATCACGGCGCCCACGAGCGCCGCGTTGCGCGTGGCCGCGTCCTTGAGGGCCGGCAACGTGAGCGCGAGCAGTGCCGCGGGGAACGCAGCGTCCAGCCCGAACGTCATCGGGTCGCCGATCGCCTGCCCGGCGAGCGCACCGACGAGCACCCCCGTGTTCCAGCTGATGAACAACGCCACGCCACACGCCCAGTAGGCCGCCCGCGCTCTCGCGGGATCCTTCTGCGCCATGGCAAAGGCCGTCGACTCGTCGATGAGCAGGTGACTGCCGACGACCCGCGCGAGGGGGCTCTTGCCGAGCACGTCCCCGATCGCGAGCCCGAACGGCAGGTGCCGCGCGTTGAGGACCAGTCCGGCCAGCACCGCGGCGGCAGGGCTGCCACCCGCGGCGACGATGCCCACGGCCATGAACTGCGAGCCACCCGCGAAGATCGCCACCGACATCAGCACCGGCACCCACCACGGCAAGCCGGAGCTCACCGAGATCGCGCCGAAGGAGGCGCCGGTGACCGCGGCACCCAGTGCCACCGCGGCCACGTCACGCAGGAGCACAGCATCAAGAGTTCGCCATATCGAACGCATCACCCACTACGATGAACACCAGACGGGTGTTCGTCAAGCCGAACGGATGGACTTCTGTGTCGAACGCACCACTCGACCTCATCGCGGCCAACCTCCGCCGTGAGCGGGATCGCACCGGCATGACGCTGACCGAGGTCGCGCGCAAGGCGGGAATCGCCAAGTCGACGCTCTCCCAGCTGGAGTCCGGCAGCGGAAACCCCAGCGTGGAGACCCTGTGGGCGCTGGGCGTGGCGCTGGGCGTCCCGTTCAGCCGCCTGGTCGAGCCGGCCGTGCCCCGCGTCCAGGTCATCCGCGCCGGCGAAGGCCCGGTCATCTACTCCGAGCGCGCGCACTACGCCGTCACCCTGCTCGCGGCGTGCCGTGCCGGCACCAAGCACGACATCTACTGGCTGACCCTCGAACCCGGCGGCGCCCGCGAGTCCGATCCGCACATGGCGGGCAGCGTCGAGCACATGATCGTGGCGTCGGGGCGGTGCCTGGCGGGACCCGCGGACGACCCGGTCGAGCTCGGGCCAGGTGACTACATCGTCTATCCCGGGGACGTGCCGCACACCTGCAAGGCGCTGGAGCCGGGGACGACCGCGATGATGGTCACGGAGCACCTGAACTAGCTGAGCTCGCGGAACAGCGTGCGCAGCCAGGGTTCGGTGAGCGCGGGCTCGCCGTCGATCGCGCGGGCGATCATCCGCCGGACGTCATTGGTGCGCCCCAGACGCACGAGGTGCACAGCCTCGGCCAGGGCTTGGCGCGTGCGCTCGTCGTGCTTGGCCTCCGGCAGGTACTCGCACCACCGGTGCAGCTTGTAGGGCCACGTCAGCTTGGACTGGTGGTTGCCGAAGTAGGACCAGACGAACTCGTCGAGCGACACGTTCACGACGGAGGACGCGGGCAGGCGGCGCGTCCACTCGGCGTGCTGGTGCCAGCGCCACGTGTTCGGACTGGTCTTCTTGCGGCTGGTGATGCCGACGAACCGGATCTTGCGCCGGATCGCGGGCCACGTCTCCCGTTCCTCGGTGATCCAGTCGTCGAGCAGCCCGAAGAGCTTCGTGAACGTCGAGCCCTCGTACACCACGTCGACGAACGTGACGGGCCGGTCGCGCCTCGCCAGCGCGGCGGGCGTGACGCCGATCTCCGCGAGCATCTCGCGGGCGCGCGTGAGCTCCGAGGAGGTGAGGGCGCGCCCGCGCTCGAACGAGAACGGCAACCGGCGCAGGACGCGGTCCGTGTCCTCCAACGCTCCGCTGAGCAGGTCGAACATCGAGTCGAGTGACCGTCCGACGAACACGAGGTCGCCGTTCCCGCTGCGTGCCAACACCTTGCCGGAGCACTCGGCGAGGTCGTCGAGGTACCACGTGTCGGGCTCGGCGGTGCCGTCGAGCAACGACCCGAGCTGGTCGGGCGTCACGAGGTCCCAGCGGTACGGCAGGTTCATGTGGCCATGATGAGCTGCGCCGCAAACGAAAAAAGGGAACGGATCTCCGTTCCCTGCCCCTATAACCGTATAGCAGACGGGGGGCCTTGCCACAAGACCCCGTGCATCGTTCACACTCATCGCTCATGCCAGAACAGAGGCGCACTGGGGATCACGTGGGTTACGAAGAAGAACTGCAGTCCGAACGCGACTACGTGGCCGGTCTGTACGCACGGCTCGATGCCGAACGCGCGCGCGTGAAGGCCGCGTTCCAGTCAGCACTGGGTGGTACCGGCGAGACCGCCATGGACCGCGACAACGAGGTGCGCGCCCGTCACCGCGAGATGAAGCGGCTGAACGTGGCCGACTACGGCCTGTGCTTCGGCCGGCTGGACGGTGTCGACGGTGACCTGTCCTACATCGGCCGGATCGGGCTGTTCGACGAGGACGACGACTTCGAGCCGGTGCTGCTCGACTGGCGGGCACCGGCCGCGCGCCCGTTCTACACCGCCACCGGCGCGAACCCCGAGGGCATGAGCAGGCGCCGCCAGTTCCTCACCCGCCGCCGCACCGTGGCCGGGTTCACCGACGAGGTGTTCGGCAGGCTCGGCGAGGAGCAGGGTGACGTGGCGCTGCTCGAGGCGTTGAACGCGCCGCGCGGCGAGGGCATGCGCGACATCGTGGCGACGATCCAGGCCGAGCAGGACGCCATCATCCGGCTCGACCACCCCGGCGTGCTGGTGATCGAGGGCGGTCCCGGCACCGGCAAGACCGTCGTGGCGCTGCACCGCGTCGCGTACCTCATGTACACGCAACGCGAACGCATGGAACGGCACGGCGTGCTCGTCGTCGGCCCGAACCCGGCGTTCCTCAACCACATCGGCCGCGTGCTGCCGTCGCTGGGCGAGTCCGACGTCGTGTTCTCGACCACCGGCAGCCTGCTGCCCGGTCTGTCCGCTGTGGACGAGGACACGCCGGACGTGGCGCGGCTCAAGGGTTCGCTGAAGATGGCCGGTGTGCTCAAGGCCGCCGTCGCCGCGCGGCAGAAGCTCCCGTCCGAGCCGATTCCCATCGGGATGAAGGACGTCGTCGTCCCGATCACCGCGGACGTCGCCGAGTGGGCCCGGCAGGAGGCGCGCGACAGCGGCCTGCCGCACAACGAGGCCCGCAAGGTGTTCCGCGAGATCGTCACGTACGTCCTGACCGAACGCGCGATCGGCCGGATCGGGAAGGGCTGGATGTCCCGGTCCGACAAGGACGCCTGGGAGGAGATGCGGGCGGGCCTGACGAGGGACCTGGCCGACGACGACAACTTCGTCGCGGCGCTCGACTCCCTGTGGCCGATCATGACGCCGTTCGAGCTGCTGGGCGAGCTCTACGCGTCGCCGGAACGGCTGGCGGAGGCGGGCGGCGACCCGTCGCTGCACCGCGCAGAGGGCTCGCCCTGGACGGTGTCGGACGTGCCGTTGCTCGACGAGCTGCACGAGTTGCTGGGCCGTGACGGCACCGAGCAGGCCGTCGACCAGGCGGCTGAGGCGGAACGTCAGGCAGAAGCCCGCTACGCCGCCGAGGTGCTGGACAGCCTGGTCAGCCGCGCCGATCACATGGACGACGAGGACCACCTCTTCGCCACGGACATGTTGACGGAGAGCGACCTCGCCGAGCGCTTCGAGGAGCACGACCAGCGCACGCTCGTCGAACGCGCGCTCGCGGACCGGAGCTGGACCTACCGGCACGTCGTGGTCGACGAGGCGCAGGAACTGTCCGAAATGGACTGGCGAGTGCTGATGCGCCGCTGCCCCGGCCGTTCCTTCACGGTGGTGGGCGACCTGGCGCAGCGTCGTGCGGCGGCGGGCGCCACGTCGTGGGGCCAGATGCTGGACCCGTACGTGAAGGGCCGCTGGGAGTACCGTTCGCTGACGGTCAACTACCGCACGCCCGCTGAGATCATGGCCGTGGCGGCCCGCGTGCTGGCCGAGTTCGCACCGGACGTGCAGGCGCCGGAATCGGTGCGCGCCAACGGTGTCGAGCCGTGGGCTCGTCAGATCGCCGAGTCCGAGCTGGCGGCCGCGATCGAGGAGTTCGAGCTCGTCGAGGCGGGCTTCGAGGGAACGAGCGTCGTGATCGGCCCGCCCGGCGTGCCCGGCACGGTGCCCGCCGCGGAGAGCAAGGGCCTCGAGTACGACTCGGTGCTCGTCGTGGCACCGGAACGGATCCTGGCCGACGGCCCGCGCGGCGCGGCGGAGCTGTACGTGGCACTGACCCGAGCCACGCAACGGCTCGGCGTGCTGCACCACGAGCCGCTGCCCGCCGCGTTGTCCGGATTGGCGGAGACGGTGCGGACCTGAGGTCCTAGGATGGGCGGAAGTCTGGGGGGACTGCTCGCGTCGGCCAGACGATCACATCCACGTCCACGCCGAGGGGGCATCCGTGACGACTCCGCCCATCCCACCCGCCACGCCGCAAGGGCCCGGCGAACCGGAAAGGCTCGCCACGCCGGAAACGGCAGGCGAACCGGCGAACGTGTGGGCGGCACCCACGGGCCTGCCCGCCCAGCCGCCCACCCACGCGGCCGGTTCGCCACCCGCGGGGTGGCCAGCCCCGCCCACCCAACCGCCCGTCGCCCCCTCCGTGCCCTCGAAGCCCGCCTCCCGCGTCGGCCTGGTGATCGCGAGCGTGCTCGGCGTGCTGCTGCTGGGGATGATGTCCTTCGTCCTCTACTGGTTCTCCAAGGACGGCGGCCTCGACACCGCCACCAGCACCACCCCGAGCCCCACGGTCACGACCTCGGCTCTGCCGCAGGCGAAGGTCGGTGACTGCGCGAAGGTGTCGGGAGCGTCGTTCAACATCAAGTACGAACCGGTCCCCTGCGAGGGCGGCCTGCACAACTACACGGTGAGCAAGGTGCTCGGCTCGCAGAGCGAGAAGTGCGGCGAAGACCGTGACTCCTACACGAAGTACCACGGCTACTCGGGCCGCAAGAGCGTGAACCTGTGCCTGATCCCCGTGTTCACCGACGGCCAGTGCTACAGCTTCACGACCGCCTCGTTCGACGCCGAGTTCCAGACGGCGCCGTGCGGCGGGCTCCAGGTGGTGAAGGTGAAGGTGCTCACGGACACCGTCGACAAGGCGGCGTGCGGCGAGTCGCCCGCGCTGGCGCTGGCGTACCCGGAGATCAAGACCACCTACTGCTTCACCGACACCTACGGCCGTTAGTCCTGGGGGACCTCATGACCACACCACCGCACGAACCCGAGCGCCCGAGACCCTCGGACCTCTACGAACCACCCGGCAGCGACCCGTTCTCCGCCTTCGCCCCGCCCCCGGCGCAGCAGCCGCCGCCGCACCCGTCCGCCACCAGGCCCATCGGCGTGTACGAGGTGCCGGAGCCGATCCTTGCCGTGGCACCGCACCGGGAGTCCGGCGCGGGCGTGAAGATCGTGGCCGTGCTGGCGGTGTTCGCGCTGGCGTTGGGAGGCCTGGTCTTCTGGCTGTCCACGAAGGACACGATCAAGTTCGGCGGCGGCACCCAGACGACGGTCGCCGCCCCGACGACAACGACCACCCCGCCGACCACGACGTCGAAGGCGCCGCCGTTCGCGGAGGTCGGCGACTGCGTGCTGATGACCGGGACCTCGATCCAGCCCGACTACAAGAAGGTCGCCTGCGGCGAGCACAACTACACCGTCAGCAAGGTCGGGACGTCGACTAAGGACAAGTGTGGCGAACCGGAAGACGGGTACCTGCAGTACCTGAAGTTCAGCGTGCTGGAGAGCCTGTCGGTGTGTCTGGTTCCGGTGTTCGCCGACGGTCAGTGCTACGACTTCATGATGGCCCAGCTCCAGGCGAACGCGCCGAAGAAGGACTGCGGCAGCTTCGGGGCGGTGCGGGTGAAGGTGCTCGCGAACACCGTGGACAAGGCGGCGTGCGGGGGCGACCCGAAGCTGGCGCTCGCGTACCCGGAGATCAAGACGACGTACTGCTTCTCGCCGACCTGAAGACGACGAAGGGCGCACCCGCGACGGGTGCGCCCCACTTCGAGAAGCCTTACCAGCCGCGCTCGGCCAGGCGGTGCGGCTCGGGGATCTCGTCGACGTTGATGCCGACCATGGCCTCACCCAGGCCGCGCGAGACCTTGGCGATGACGTCCGGGTCGTCGTAGAAGGTCGTGGCCTTCACGATGGCCTCGGCGCGCTGGGCCGGGTTGCCGGACTTGAAGATGCCGGAGCCGACGAACACGCCCTCGGCGCCGAGCTGCATCATCATCGCGGCGTCGGCCGGGGTCGCGATGCCGCCGGCGGTGAACAGCACCACGGGGAGCTTGCCGTTCTGCGCGATCTCCTTGACCAGCTCGTACGGCGCCTGGAGCTCCTTGGCGGCGACGTACAGCTCGTCCTCGGGGAGGTTCTGCAGGCGGCGGATCTCCTGGCGGATCTTGCGCATGTGCGTGGTGGCGTTGGAGACGTCACCGGTGCCGGCCTCGCCCTTGGAGCGGATCATGGCCGCGCCCTCGGTGATGCGGCGCAGGGCCTCGCCGAGGTTCGTCGCGCCACACACGAAAGGCACGGTGAACGCCCACTTGTCGATGTGGTTGGCGTAGTCGGCCGGGGTCAGCACCTCGGACTCGTCGATGTAGTCGACGCCGAGGGACGCGAGGACCTGGGCCTCGACGAAGTGACCGATGCGGGCCTTGGCCATCACCGGGATCGAGACGGCGTTGATGATCCCGTCGATCAGGTCGGGGTCGCTCATGCGCGCGACGCCGCCCTGGGCGCGGATGTCCGCGGGCACGCGCTCGAGCGCCATGACGGCGACGGCGCCCGCGTCCTCCGCGATCTTCGCCTGGGTGGCGTCGACCACGTCCATGATCACGCCACCCTTGAGCATCTCGGCCATGCCGCGCTTGACGCGGGCGGTACCCGTGACCTGATCAGTGCTCACCTGGGCAACCTTTCACGAGGGAAGTCTTGGTGAACCCATCCTACGTCTGACGTGGCCACCTCACCCAAGCCACTGGAGCCCGGAACCAGAAGGCCACTTTCCGATCAACCGCAGGTCGTGACCCCTGTCACTCGCTCGTTCGTGAAACGTACTCGCGAGCCGGTCGGCATCCAGTCGGGTCTCCGCACTTGTACCGGACGGTGAACGGGTGTGAGATCGAACACTACGACTTGACGGAGGTCGCCATGGGAAGCAAGAACTCCGACAACGGGACACCGGCAGGCGCGGTCGCTGTGGACGACCCGGCCAAGGTCCGCAACGTCGTGCTCGTTGGCCCGTCCGGTGCGGGCAAGACGACGCTCACCGAGGCCCTGCTCGCCGCCACCGGCGTGCTGAACCGCGCGGGATCGGTCACCGAGGGCACCACGGTCTGCGACCACGACCCGGCCGCTGTGCGGCAACAGCGATCGGTAGGCCTCGCCGTAGCCCCGATCCAGCACGGGGACATCAAGATCAATCTGATCGACACCCCCGGATACGTCGACTTCGTGGGTGAGCTCAGGGCAGGACTACGGGCCGCGGACGCGGCCCTTTTTGTTGTCAACGCCTTCGAGGGCGTCGACGCGGCCACCATCGCGTTGTGGGAGGAGTGTGCGCTCGTCGGCATGCCACGTGCCGTTGTCATCACACGCACAGACCACCACCGTGCGAACTACGGCAACGAGGTCATCGAGTGCCAGGCGGCGTTCGGTGCGGGCGTCGTGCCGCTGTACATGCAGGAGGGCGACTCGCTGGTCGGGCTGCTGACGTCCGGTGAGAACTACCCGGACGAGCGGGCGGCGTTGATCGAGGGAATCATCGCCGAGAGCGAGGACGAGACCCTCATGGACCGCTACCTGGCGGGCGAGGAGATCGACCAGGACACGTTGATCGCCGACCTGGAGACCGCCGTCGCACGCGGCTCCTTCCACCCCGTGATGCCCGTGTGCGCCGCAACCGGCATGGGCCTCACAGAGCTGTTGGACGGCATCGCGCGCGCGTTCCCGTCACCGCTGGAGCACGAACTTCCGTCCGTGACGTCAGTGGACGGCATCCCGCAGCCCCGCATGGCCGCCGACCCGGACGGGCCACTCGTCGCCGAGGTCGTCCGCACCGCCGTGGACTCCTACGTCGGCCGCGTGTCGCTGGTCCGCGTCTTCTCCGGCACCCTGCGCCCGGAACGTCCCGTGCACGTGTCCGGCCACGGCATGTCCGACCGCGGCCACGAGGACCACGACGCCGACGAACGCGTGGCCCACATCTACTCGCCGCTGGGCGCGACCCTGCGCGAAGTCCCGTATTGCGTCGCCGGCGACCTGTGCGCGCTGACCAAGCTGACCACCGCCGAGACCGGCGACACCGTGTCCGCCCCGGACAAGCCGCTGCTGATGGCGCCGTGGGACATGCCGGAACCGTTGCTGCCCGTCGCGGTCGTGCCGCGCACCCGCAGCGACGAGGACAACCTGGCCCGCAACCTCAACCGCCTGGTCGCGAGCGACCCGACGCTGCGCCTGGACCGCAACGCCGAGACGCACCAGATGGTCCTGTGGTGCATGGGCGAGGCCCACGCGGACGTCGTGCTGGCCAGACTGCGCGCGGGTGGCGCGGAGATCGACACCGAACCGGTGCGCGTGGCGTTGAGGGAAACCTTCGCGGGGTCCGCCAAGGGCCACGGCAGGCACGTGAAGCAGTCCGGAGGCCACGGCCAGTACGCGGTCTGCGACATCGTGGTCGAACCCCTCCCCCGCGGCTCGGGCTTCCAGTTCGTCGACAAGATCGTCGGCGGCGCGATCCCGAACCAGTTCATCCCGTCCGTGGAGAAGGGCGTGCGGGCGCAGCTGGAGAAGGGCCTGCACGACGGCACCCCGGTGGTCGACGTCCGCGTGACCCTCGTCGACGGCAAGGCGCATTCGGTCGACTCGTCGGACGCGGCGTTCCAGACCGCGGGCGCACTGGCGCTCAAGGAAGCGGCGGCCGCCGGGCGCACGACGTTGCTGGAGCCGATGGACGAGGTCGCGATCCGCCTGCCCGACGAGCACATGGGCACGGTGCTGGGCGACCTGTCCGGCCGGCGCGGCCGCGTGCTCGGCACGGAGGCCGACGAGGGCGGGCGGACGGTGATCCGCGCGGAGGTGCCGTCGTCGGAGCTGCTGCGGTACGCGATCGAGCTGCGAGCCATGACGTCGGGCACGGGGACGTTCACACGTCACTTCTCCCGTTACGACCCGCTGCCGGAAGCGCTGGCGGCGCGCGCGAGCAAGTAGAGCCGCACAGGCACGAGGGCAGCCCGCCGCCCGTTCAGGACGGTGGGAGCCCTCGTGCGGCGGTGAAGGGGCGAAGGTCCCCGGCGTCGTGAGGCTCCGGCTCTGGTTCGGCGCCCGTCCGCGGACGGACCATCAAGTCCGGAGGTGGGGACATGAACACCCACACGAGGACAACGGTGCAGAAGGGCGTGCTTCTGACCGCGATCGCAGCGGTCGCGGTGTACGTCGCCGGAGATGCCCTCTCGGCCGCCCTGTACGACGGCTACAGCTTCCTGGACCAGGCGATCAGCGAGCTCAGCGCCTTCGGATCGCCCGTCCGGCCGCTGATGGTGACGGTCATCCTCATCCACAACGCACTGCTGCTCGCGTTCGGAATCGGCGTCCTGCAAATCTCCCATCAACGAAGCGTGCGGTGGATCGGCATCCTTCAAATCGCGGACTTCATCCTCGTGGGCATTGCCACACACACGTTCTGGGCCATGAGCTCACGCGGCATGCCGGCGGGATTCAACGACACCATGCACATCGCCTTGTCCGGCGTGTTCAGCCTGCTCGTCGTCGCGATGATGATCCTCTCGGCGATCGCCTACCCTGGCTGGTTCCGGTACTACGCGATCGCGACGATCATCGTGGTCGTCGGCTTCGGCATCGCCTCCTCGTTCGCGATGCGCGGGATCGACCAGAACGACACCCCGTGGGCAGGTGGCTTCGAGCGGATCAACGCCTACGCCTACTTCGCCTGGCTCGTGCTCCTCGCCGTCAAGGCATGCGCGCCAACAGATAGCACCGCTCGCTCGGATGCTCGGCCTGCGGGTGCGGGGACCGGTCGAGGCGGGCTGTCACCGTGAGGCCCGCCCCCGCCAACGCCCGTGTCTCCGCGTCCGGATCAAGGAACCGGAATGTCAGGTCGACGTCGTTCCCCCACCACTCCGCCAGCGTCTTCGCCTGCCCCGCCTGCGTTTCCGCGTCCCTCACGTGGAACGCGACCAACGCGTGCCCACCGGGACGCAGCACCCGTGCGAACTCCCGGTACGCCAACGCCCGTTGGTCCGCATCCAGGTGGATGACCGCGTACAGGCAGACGAGCGCGGAGACAGAGTGCGACCGAAACGGCAGTGCGGTCATGTCGCCGGCACAAGTGGGTATCGCGGCGTGCGTGCACATCTGCGGTGAGAGATCCACGCCGACGACAGACACCCGATCAGCCAGATACGTCCCGACATGACCCGGCCCGCAGCCGACGTCCAGCACCGGACCGTCCGCCAGCTCGGCGACGGCATCCAGCAAGGCCCGGTCCAACGGCTTCCCGGCGAGCTCGCCGCTCAGTTCCGACGCATAACGCGCGGCCACACGGTCGTAAGAGCGGCGAGTACTCACCGAGCCAATCTACGTGTTCTGCGGGAACCCCAAATTCACGCCACCGTGCGAGGGGTCCAGCCACCGCGAGGTGACCACCTTCGACCGTGTGAAGAAGTGCACGCCGTGCGGCCCGTACGCGTGTGCGTCACCGAACAGCGATTCCTTCCACCCGCCGAACGAGTAGTAGGCGACCGGCACGGGGATCGGCACGTTCACGCCGACCATGCCCACCTCGATCTCGTTCTGGAACCGGCGTGCGGCGCCGCCGTCGTTGGTGAAGATCGCGGTGCCGTTGCCGTAGCGGTTGGTGTTGACCATCTCGACGGCTTCTTCGTACGTCTCGCAACGCACGACCGACAGCACCGGGCCGAAGATCTCGTCGGTGTAGATCGACATGTCCGTGCCGACGTGGTCGAACAGCGTCGGGCCGAGCCAGAAGCCGCTCGCCTCGCCGTCGATCGGGTGCTCGCGGCCGTCGACCACGAGCGACGCGCCCTCGGAGACGCCCGTGTCCAAATAGGACGTCACCTTGTCCCGGTGCACGCCGGTGACGAGCGGCCCCATCTCGCACGACGGACCCGAACCCACCTTCACGTCGGCGATCCGCGACTTGATCTTCGAGACCAGCGAGTCGCCGACGGGACCGACCGCGACGACCACCGAGATCGCCATGCAGCGCTCCCCCGCCGAACCGAAGCCGGCGGACACCGCGGCGTCCGCGGCCAGGTCCAGGTCGGCGTCGGGCAGCACGACCATGTGGTTCTTCGCGCCGCCCAGCGCCTGCACGCGCTTGCCGTGCGAGGTGCCCGTCTCGTAGACGTAGCGGGCGATCGGGGTCGAGCCGACGAACGAGATCGCCTTCACGGTCGGGTGTTCCAGCAAGCGGTCCACGGCCACCTTGTCGCCGTGCACGACGTTCAGCACGCCGTCGGGCAGCCCGGCCTCGGCGAACAGCGACGCGATGAAGTTCGAGGCCGACGGGTCCTTTTCGGACGGTTTGAGCACGACGGTGTTGCCGCACGCGATCGCCGTCGGCACGAACCACAGCGGCACCATCGCCGGGAAGTTGAACGGCGAGATCACGCCGACCACGCCGACCGGCTGCTGGATCGAGTAGACGTCCACGCGAGTCGACGCGTTCTCGCTGAACCCGCCCTTGAGCAGCTGCGGGATCCCGCACGCGTACTCGACGGACTCCAGCGCGCGCTGGATCTCGCCGCCCGCGTCGGAGACGACCTTGCCGTGCTCGGAGCTGACGATCTGAGCCAGCTCGCCCTTGCGGTCGTTGAGCAGCTCCCGGAACTTGAACATCACCGTCGAGCGCTGCGCCAGGGACGCGTTGCGCCACGACGCAAACGCTTCCGCGGCCGACGAGACCGCCGCGTCCACTTCGGACACCGACGCGAACGCGACCTGCGAAGCCACCTTGCCGGTCGCCGGGTCGTAGACGTCACCCGCGCGTTCCGGAGCCGAGTCCCAGGGCTTGCCGTTGATCCAGTGTTGAATCATTTTGGGCTTGATCACGCCTTCTCCACCGCCTGCGCCAAGATTCCCAACGCCTCTTCCAGCTCGTCCTCGGTCAGCGTCATCGGCGGCGCCAGCCGGATCACGTTGCCGTACAGGCCGCCCTTGCCGACCAGCAGCCCGCGCGCCTTCGCCTCGCTCAGCACCACACCGGCCGCGCCGGGGTTCGGCTCGCCCTCCGGTCCCACGAACTCGACGCCGACCATCAGGCCCTTGCCGCGCACGTCGCCGATCACCGGGTACTTCTCGGCCAGCGAGCGCAGGCCGCCGAGCAGCCGCGAGCCGAGCTTGGCCGCGTTGGCCTGCAGGTCGTGTTCCAGCAGGTAGTTCACCGTCGCGAGCGCGCCGGCCGTGGAGATCGGGTTGCCGCCGAACGTGGAGATCGAGTTGGCGGTGATCGAGTCCATCAGGTCGCCGCGCGCGACCACGCCGCCGATCGCGAGGCCGTTGCCGAGACCCTTCGCGAACGTCATCGCGTCCGGCACCACGTCGTGCGCCTGGATGCCCCAGAAGTGCTCCCCGGTGCGGCCCCAGCCGGTCTGCACCTCGTCGGAGATGAACAGGATCCCGTACTCGTCCAGGACGTCTTTGAACGCGCGGAACAGGCCGTCGGGGGGCGAGGTGAAGCCGCCGACGCCCTGGATCGGCTCGGCGATCATGCACGCGACGTCGCCGGACGTGGTGGTCTCGATGATCTCGCGCAGGTCGTCGACGCAGGCCTTGATGTAGTCGGCGTCGGACAGCGACCTGAAGGGCGAACGGTAGCGGTAGCCGCCGTGCACCCAGCTGACCTTGATCGGCGACAGCGCGGACGCCGACCAGCCGCGGTTGCCCGTGATGGCGATCGTGGCGAACGCACGGCCGTGGTAGCTGTTGCGCAGGGCCAGCACCTGTTCGCTGCGGCGCGCCTGGGTGGCGAGCATCAGCGCGGTCTCGTTGGCCTCGGTGCCGGAGTTGGTGAAGAACACCTTGGCGTCCGGGATGCCGCTCAGCTCGGCGATCTTCTCGGCCAGCTCGACCTGCGAGCGGATCAGGTAGAGCGTCGAGCTGTGCAGGACGCCGGTGTCGAGCTGCGCCCGGATCGCGTCGCTGATCTCCGCGACGTCGTAGCCGATGGCGTTGGTCAGGATGCCCGCGAAGAAGTCCAGGTAGGTCGTGCCCTCGCGGTCGGTGACCCGGCGCCCGCTGGCGCTCGCGATCTCGATGGGCTCGTCGTAGTAGAGGGCCAGCCACTTCGGCATCACCGCGCGGTGTCGTGCCAGCAGCTCCTTGTGGGCCATCACGTCCTCCAGGCGTCAGCTCCTGCACTGGAGTTTGCTGGGACGCCAGGTTCGCCGCCATGCACAACCTGTACCCGGATCGGCTGGTTGGCATTACGTTGTGTCCATGTACCCGACAGTGGCCGACGTCGTCGCTCTCCCCGTGATCAGGCAGGGAAAGCCCCGTTTGGTCGCGGGATCAGCCGGCCTGAGCCGCCGCGTCCGATGGGTGCATGTGGCGGAGATCGCAGACATCGCGCCGTTGCTGCGCGGCGGCGAGCTGGTGCTCACGACCGGCGTGATGCTGCCCGAGTCGGGCCTCGCCCGGTACGTCGAGGAGCTCGCCGCCGTCGGCTGCGCCGGGCTGGTCGTCGAGCTGGGGCGGCGGTGGCGCGACGACGTGCCCGCCGCGCTGGTGACCGAGGCGGAACGACACGGGTTACCGCTGGTCACGCTGTCCGAGGAGACGAAGTACGTGGCCGTCACCGAGGCGGTCGTGGGGCTGATCGTGGACGCCCAGCTGGCCGAGCTGCGGGCCGCGGAGCAGGTGCACGAGACGTTCACGGCACTGACGGTCGCCGGTGCCGAGCCCGCCGAGGTGCTGCGCGAGGTGGCGCGCACGTCCGGGCTGCCGGTGGTGCTGGAGACGCTGGGCCACGACGTGCTCGCCTACGACGCGGCGGGGCACGATCCCGTGACGCTGCTGGACGACTGGGCGGCGCGGTCGCGTGCCGTCACGGTGTCCGAACGGACCGCCTACGACACCGAGTCCGGGTGGCTGATCACGATCGTCGGCGCGCGCGGCGCCGACTGGGGACGGCTCGTGCTCGTCTCGCCGGAGCCGCCGCCGCACCGGCACGTGGTGGTCGCCGAGCGCGCGGCGTCCGCATTGGCCGTGCACCGCCTTGTGGCACGTGATCGCGAATCGCTCGAACGGCAGACGCACCGGACGTTGCTAGCACAGCTGTTGGGCCAGTCACCGCAGTCGCCCGACCTCGGTGCGCGGGCGGCGGCGCTGGGCGTGCCGCTCGAACGGCGGCAACTGATCGGTGTGGCCGTGCGGCCAATATCGGTACTACACGGGCAAACGCTTGCGACACAAGAAGTACTGCGTGATCTGGCAGAAGCGACCGCATTGGCCGGACGACGCGTCACGGTCGCAGCGCTGGTCGGCGTCGTGGACGACACGTCTGTCCGTGCGTTGCTCTCAGTGCCGATGACCGTTGGCGTGGAAGGGGTGCTGCGCAAAGTCGCGCGCGAGATCCACCGCACGGCGGCGTCGACCGTGGTGATCGCCGTGGGCACGACCGTGACGACCACGACGGACGTCAGGCGGTCGCTGGGCGAGGCCGCGCACGTGGCCGGTGCGGCGTTGCGGGCACCGGGAACGCAGCTCTACCACCGGCTCGACGACGTGCGGTTGCGCGGGCTGCTGCACCTGCTGCGCGAGGACGAGCGGGTGCGGGCGTTCGCGGACCGCGAGCTCGGACCGTTGCTGGCGCGGGACTCGGCGCAGGGCTCACGGCTGGTGGAGCTGCTGCGGTGCCTGTGCGAGAACGGCGGCAACAAGTCGGCGGCGGCTGGTGCTGCTCACCTCTCCCGGACCGCCTACTACCAGCAGCTGGCGCGGATCGAGCAGGTCCTGGGCGTGTCGCTGGAGGACCCGGAATCCGTGCTCTCGCTCTACGTCGCGCTGCTGGTGCACGAAATGGGCCCGTGACGGCAGCACGGGCCCATTTTCAGCGTGCGACTCAGCCGTTGATGGTCGGGAAGGTGCCCGACAGCACGTTCGGGTTCGGCACGACACCGTTGGTCGGCAGGTCGGACAGGCTCGGGGCCTTCAGGTCACCGACGTGCGCGTTGCCGGCCAGGGCCTCGGCGTTCGGCAGGGCCGGGAGGGTGCCGAGCTCGGGCGCGACCGGGTTCGGAACGGTGCGCTCCTGCGCGGCGCCCGGCAGCTCGGGCAGGGCCGGCGCGGCGGGCAGGTCGTTCACGACGGGCGCCTTGACCTGGCCGAGGTGCACGGCACCCGCCGACTCGAGCGGGTTCGCGTGCTCGGTGGCGTCGGAGATCACCTTGTCCGCGCCGACCTCGGGGAGGCCACCGTTCAGCTGCGGCACCTCCACGGCGTTGGCCGAGCCCGCCAGCAGCGGGGCCGCACCGGCGGCGAGAAGGGCGGCGGCGCGGAACAGTCCGGAACGAGACACAGTTTTCCTCAATCTGGTTTGGGGACCGATCTTCGTTTTCATCGGCGCATTCGGTTCGGTCATTTATCCGCTCGATCGGGTGTTCAGGGCTTGAACCTCACGCCACGGGAGGTCCTACGGTCGTCGTGTGACCCGTTGGAGCATCGGTGACCTGGCCAAAGCGAGCGGACTGACCGTCCGCACGCTGCACCACTACGACGAGATCGGACTGGTCGTCGCGTCCGAGCGAACGACATCCGGTCACCGTCGGTACACCCCGGACGACGTCCGACGCCTCTATCAGGTGAGATCGCTGCGCCAGCTCGGTCTTTCGCTGGACGAGGTCCGGTCGGCACTGTCGCGTTCGGACTCGCTGCGGCCGATCTTCCAGGCCCAGCTCGCCGCGTTGACCGCGCAGGCTCAGCAGGTGGAGGCACTGCGGTCGCGGCTCACCGCCCTGCTCGACGGGCACACCACCGAATCCCTTCTGTCCACTTTGGAGATGATGTCCGTGCACGAGAGCTACTTCACCGCCGACCAGCTCACCGACCTGCGGTCCCGCGCCGCCGCCCTCGGCCCCGAGGCCGTGGAGGCGCTGAAGGCCTCCTGGCTCGAGCTGGTCAAGCAGCTGCGGCAGCACATGGCCGACGGCACGCCCGCCACCGACCCGCGCGTGGTGGAGCTGTCGCGGCAGTGGGACGCGCTGGGCGCCCGGTTCACGGGCGGCGACGCGGCGATCCAGGCCGCTGCGCAGCGGTCGTGGGACGAGAACAAGGCGTCGATCAGCGCGCAGATCGGGTGGCCGGCCGACGACGGCCTGGTCGACTACGTGACTCAGGCGCGCGCCGCGCAGTGACGTTGCCGAACCGGCAAAATCGCCGGGTGGGTCTGCGACCGGCGCGGTAGAACACCGTCATGTCCGCTGATGACGACGCCCGCCGCCTGCAGGCGAGCAACCCGGCCGGTTGGTTCGAAGATCTCTACGCGGAGGCCGAAGCCGGCACGGCCTCCGTCCCCTGGGACCAGCCCCACCCGCAACCACACCTCGTCGAGTGGGCCGACGGTGTCGACGGCACCGGTCGGAGCGCCCTGGTCGTGGGCTGTGGCTACGGCCGCGACTCGGAGTTCCTGGCGTCGCTGGGCTTCGACGTGGTCGCGTTCGACATCTCCCCCACCGGGATCGCGACCGTCCAGGCGCGCTATCCGGACTCGAAGGTGAAGTACGTGGTCGCCGATCTCCTCAACCCGCCCGCGGAGTGGCACCACGCGTTCGACCTGGTCGTCGAGAACATGACGGTCCAGGCACTGCCCGTCGACCTGCACGCCCAGGCCACCGAGCGCGTCGCGTGGCTGACCGGGTCGGAGCTGCTCGTGCTCGCCGTGGCCCGCGACGAGGGCCCGGTGCCCGACGGTCCGCCCTGGCCGCTCACGCCGTCCGAGATCGAGGCGTTCGCGGCGGACGGCCTGACCTCGCGTTCCGTCAGGCGCGACAACGGCAGGTGGGTCGCGGAGTTCGTGCGGTAACTGGCCATGAACTGACCACTTATGACGGACTTTCGCGCCATAGCGTGAATCATGCTCGTTCGTCGGCTGATCGCCCGTCTGCTCGACTGGCTCCTGGTGCTGGTCGTGGCGTGGCCGTTGGTTCACGAACCCGTGCTGGTGGTGCTCTGTGCGGCCGTGTACGACGCACTGCTGCTGCGCGTGAACACCTTCGGCAAGGCCCTCGTGGGCCTGAGGGTCGTGGGCCCCGCGTCCGGCCTCAGCCTCAGACAGGTGCTGGCCCGCACGCTCGTCACGACCGCGCTGCCCGGCGCGGGCGTGGTGCTCGTGCTGACCGGTCTGGGCTGGCGGGAGCCCGCGCTGATGGCGGGCCTCGGCTGGCAGCAGCCGTGGGTCGTCATCGGCGAGCACCTGGAGGTCGCCTCTGCGGGGTGGCTCGGCTCGCTGCTGCTGGTGAGCGGGCTGGTGCTGCTCGTGCTGACGCTGGTGGAGGCGCTCGACCTGCGCGGGACGCGGACGTGGCACGACCGGAAGGCCGGCACGGCCGTGATCCGCGTCCCGATGGCGAAAGCCCGCCGGTGATCGAACGGCTCACCGGCGGCCGCCTGGCCTCCGGTGTCTTCCGGTCGGGCAACGAGGTGCACAGGCCCCGGTCCGATTTCGCCGCGTCCGTGCTGACCCTGCTGGAGAGCAGGGGCTTTCGCGGAGCTCCCCGGTTTCTCCGGCGCACCGGCGAGACGGACGTGCTCTCCTTCGTCCCGGGACACGTTCCGCCCCGGTTCCGGCCTTGGTCGGACGCGCAGGTGGGGGCAGCGGCCCTGCTGTTGCGGGAGATGCACGACGCCACGCGGGGCAGCGACCTGGCCGGGCGGTTCGACGTGGTGTGCCACCACGATCCCGGGCCGAACAACGCGGTCTTCCAGCACGACGTGCCCGTCGCGTTCATCGACTTCGACGAAGCCGCACCGGGAAGCCACCTGGAGGACGTCGGGTACCTGGCCTGGACCTGGTCGATCTCGTCCAGGCAGGCGATGCCGCTCGACCACCAGGCGAGGCAGGTGCGGCTCATCGCCGACGCGTACGGCCTCGACGTCTCCGAACGGCACGCCCTCGTCGACTGCGTGCTCGAGCGGCAGTCCCGCAACGTGCGGTTCTGGACGTCGCGCGCTGCTCCCGCCGATCGGATCGAGTGGAGCAGGCGGGAGCACGCGTTCGTGCACCTGCATCGGGACGTGTTCGACCGCGAACTGGCCTGAACCTCAAAGCCGGCGCTCGATGAACCCCAGCGCCTCAGGCAACACGCGGCGCCAGTAGCCGCCGTCGTGTTCGCCGTGCTCGAACGCCCCCTCGGCGCCCACCGCCCGCGCCAGGTCCCGCGCCGGGTCGTGGAACGGGTCCTCCTGCCCGCACCACACGCCGACCGGTGACGTGATGGCCGCCGTGTGCCGCAACGGCTCGTGCTGCTCCCACACCTCGCGCGAGGCGAACCCGTTGATCCGCTCTGCGTCCTCCCACGTCGGGAACAGCGCCGGGCTCACCGCCGCCACCGCCTTCAGCGGGCGCCGCGAGGCAATGTCCAGCACGCCGAACCCGCCCATCGACACACCCAGCGCCGCGTCGAACGGCACCGGCGGGGTCAGCCCGACCCAGTAGTCCTCACCGCCGTTGACCACCGCACACCGGAACCCGCGGCCGTTCAGGAACTGCGGCAGGCCGAGCGACTCCCACCACGACGCGCTGCCGCCGCGGCCGTGCAGCACGAGCACGGTCGGGCCGGCCGTGCCCATCCACGCGCCCCACGGCGTCGCCTGAACGGGCACGGGCGGCACGTTCGGCACCACTCCGTCGGGGCCCGTCCAGCCGAGGAGCCGGCGGCCGCGCGGGGTCAGCGCGCCGTACGTGCCCGCCGCGCCCACCAGGCCCACGCCACCGATCAAGACCGCTCGCCGCGACATCGCCACGCCGCTCAGTGAAACAGAACGTGCGCAGAATGTGCGCGGATCAAGACAAGCGTGGACACTTTGACACTGCCACACCTGCGGCACCGGACCCAGGATTCTCCGATGGAACCGACCGCGTTCGCCGTGTTTCAGCAGCGTAACAGGGGGTTGAACGATGGCAGTTGAGTCCTCCCCGCCCCAGGTCACACCGGACGGCCGCGTCGAACTGAGCGACGTGGGTCCCATCAAGGACAGCCGTTTCTACAACCCCGAGCTCGCGCCGGTGCCGATCGAGCAGCGGACCTGGACGACGTACAACTTCTTCGCGCTGTGGATGGGCATGGCGCACAACATCCCCAGCTACACGCTCGCGGCGTCGCTGATCGCGCTGGGCATGGACTGGGTGCAGGCGTTCCTCACGATCACCCTGGGCAACCTGATCGTGCTGATCCCCATGCTGCTCAACAGCCACGCCGGCACGAAGTACGGCATCCCGTTCCCGGTGTTCGCCCGCGCGTTCTACGGGATCCGCGGGGCCAACCTCGTCGCGCTGCTCCGCGCGTTCATCGCGTGTGCCTGGTTCGGCATCCAGACGTGGGTGGGCGGCAAGGCGCTGCACGTGATCATCGGCCGGCTGGCCGGGGAAGGGTGGACCAAGGCCTCCGTCGTGGGCGGTCAGCCCTGGACGTTGTGGTTGTGCTTCTTCGGTTTCTGGGTCGTGCAGATGCTGGTCATCTGGCGCGGCATGGACGCGATCAGGCGATTCGAGAACTGGACGGCGCCGCTGGTCAGCGTCGGGTTCCTGATCCTGCTGGGCTACGTGCTGGTGAAGGCGGGCGGCTTCGGGCCGATCCTGCACACCGGCAGCAAGCTCGGCTGGGGTCCCGACTTCTGGAAGGTCTTCTTCCCGTCGCTGATGGGCATGATCGCGTTCTGGTCCACGCTCTCGTTGAACATGCCGGACTTCACGCGGTTCGGCGGGTCGCAGCGCAAGCAGGTCACCGGGCAGATCCTCGGTCTGCCGACCACGATGTCGTTCATCGCGATCGTGGCGATCCTGACCACGTCCGGCGCGCAGGCCCTGTACGGCGAGGCGATCTGGGACCCGGCGGACCTCGCGTCCCGCTTCGACAGCACGATCCTGGTGCTCATCGCGCTGATGTCGCTGGTGCTGGCCACGATCTCGGCGAACCTCGCGGCGAACGTCGTCAGCCCGTCCTACGACTTCTCGAACGCGTTCCCGAAGCGCATCACGTTCGCGATCGGCGGTCTGATCACGGGCGTCGTCGGCGTCCTGATCCAGCCGTGGCGGCTGATCTCCGACCCGAGCATCTACATCTTCGCGTGGCTCGGGTTCTACGGCGGTCTGCTCGCTTCGGTGGCGGGTGTGTTCGTGGCCGGGTACTGGGTGATCAAGAAGACCCAGCTGCACCTCGGCGACCTCTACCTGGACGGGCGGGGCGCGTACTGGTTCAACGGCGGCTGGAACTGGCGTGCCGTCCTGGCGACCCTAGTGGGCTCCGTGCTCGCGGTCGGTGGTGCCTACGGCGGACCGTTCCCCGCGGACGGCCTGATCCCGTTCCTGAAGCCGCTCTACGACTACAACTGGGTGGTCGGCTTCGTCGCCGGCTTCCTGGTTTTCCTTGCTCTGAAGGACAACACGGCAAAGGAGACGACCAGGTGAGCAACATCATCCGGGCGGCGCTCGTCCAGCAGAAGTGGACGGGCGACAAGGAGTCGATGATCGCGAACGCGGTCGAGCACATCCGCAGCGCCGCTTCCCAGGGCGCGCAGGTGTTGTGTCTCCAGGAGCTCTTCTACGGACCGTACTTCTGCCAGGTTCAGGACGCGGACTTCTACTCCTACACCGAGGCGATTCCCGACGGCCCCACCACGGAGCTGATGCAGGAAGTCGCGGCGCAGAACAACATCGTGCTGATCGTGCCGATGTACGAGGTGGAACAGCCGGGCGTCTACTACAACACCGCGGCCGTGATCGACGCGGACGGCACGTACCTCGGCAAGTACCGCAAGAACCACATCCCGCAGGTGAAGGGCTTCTGGGAGAAGTTCTACTTCAAGCCGGGCAACCTCGGTTATCCCGTGTTCGACACCGCGGTGGGCCGGATCGGCGTCTACATCTGCTACGAGCGCCACTTCCCCGAGGGCTGGCGCGCGTTGGGGCTCGCGGGCGCGAAGATCGTGTTCAACCCGTCCGCGACGTCTCGTTCGCTGAGCGAGTACCTGTGGCGGCTGGAGCAGCCCGCCGCGGCCGTCGCGAACGAGTACTTCGTCGGCGCGATCAACCGCGTCGGCGTGGAGCCGTTGGGCGACAACGAGTTCTACGGTCAGACGTACTTCGTCTCGCCGCGCGGCCAGCTCGTCGGTGACGCGGCGTCCGACACCGAGGAAGAGCTCGTGGTGCGCGACCTGGACCTCGACCTGCTGACCGAGGTCCGCGACACGTGGGCGTTCTACCGCGACCGCCGTCCCGACACCTACGAGGGCCTGGTGAAGCCGTGAGCGTCCTGATTCGCAACGGCCTGGTCATCAACGCGACCGGCTCGCACGCGGCCGACGTGCTGATCGAGGGCGAGCACATCGCCGCCCTCGTCACGCCGGGGTTCGAGGTGCAGGCCGACGAGGTGATCGACGCGGCCGGGAAGTACGTGATCCCCGGCGGCATCGACGTGCACACGCACATGGAGATGCCGTTCGGCGGCACCCAGTCCGCGGACACGTTCGAGACCGGCACGACCGCGGCGGCGTGGGGCGGCACGACCACGATCGTGGACTTCGCCGTGCAGCCCAAGGGAAGTTCGTTGCTGTCCACTCTGGACAAGTGGCACAGCAAGGCCGACGGCAACTGCGCGATCGACTACGGCTTCCACATGATCATCTCCGACGTGAACGACGCGTCGCTGAAGGAGATGGAGTCGTGCATCGCGGCCGGGGTGAACAGCTTCAAGATGTTCATGGCCTACCCCGGCGTCTTCTACGCGACGGACGGCGAGATCCTGCGCGCCATGCAGAAGGCGCGCGAGACCGGTGCCACGATCATGATGCACGCCGAGAACGGCATCGCGATCGACCAGCTCGTCGCACAGGCGCTCGCCAACGGCCTCGGCGACCCGGTGCAGCACGGGCTGACCCGCCCGCCGGAACTGGAGGGCGAGGCGACCTCGCGCGCGATCCAGCTCGCGAAGGTGACCGGTTCTCCGTTGTACATCGTGCACTTGTCCGCGGCACAGGCACTCGACGCGGTCACGGCCGCTCGTGACACGGGCCAGAACGTGTTCGCGGAGACGTGCCCGCAGTACCTGTACCTGTCGCTGGAGGACCTGGCCCGTCCCGGCTTCGAGGGCGCCAAGTACGTGGCGTCGCCTCCGTTGCGCCCCAAGGAACACCAGTCGTCGTTGTGGCGAGGTCTGCGGACGAACGATCTTTCGGTGGTGAGCACCGACCACTGCCCGTTCTGCTTCAAGGACCAGAAACAGCTGGGGCTGGGCGACTTCTCCAAGATCCCCAACGGCATGCCCGGCGTCGAGCACCGGGTCGACCTGCTCCACCAGGGCGTCGTGAAGGGCGAGATCACCCGCGAACGCTGGGTCGAGATCGCCTCCACGACCCCGGCCCGGATGTTCGGCATGTACCCACGCAAGGGCGTGATCGCTCCGGGAGCGGACGCGGACGTCGTGATCTACGACCCCGCGGCCACCCAGACGATCTCGGCGGAGACCCACCACATGGCCGTGGACTACTCGGCCTACGAGGGCTTCGACGTCACCGGCAAGGTCGACACCGTGTTCTCCCGCGGCCGCAAGGTGATCGCCGACGGCGCCTACCACGGCTCGACGGGCCACGGCCGCTTCGTGCCCCGCGACCTCAACCAGTACCTGGTCTAGGAAAGGACGATCGTGGACTTCGGCATCGTGCTGCAGACCGACCCGCCAGCGCGGGACGTGGTGGAAGGCCTCCGCGCCGCCGAGGACTGCGGCTTCCGCTACGGCTGGACGTTCGACTCCTGCGTGCTGTGGCAGGAACCGTTCGTCATCTACTCTCAGGTCCTCGCGGCCACCCGCGACCTGGTCATCGGCCCCATGGTCACCAACCCGTCCACCCGCGACTGGTCGGTGACGGCATCACTGTTCGCGACGCTGAACGACATGTTCGGCAACCGCACGGTCTGCGGCATCGGCCGAGGCGACTCGGCCCGCCGCGTGATCGGCCAGAAACCGGCCTCCCTGGCCACTTTGGGTTCCGCGATGCACGTGATCAAGGAGCTGGCGGAAGGCCGTTCCGTGGAGCACCACGGCACACCCGTGCAGATTCCGTGGGTGCGCAACGGAAAGCTCGAGATGTGGATGGCCGCGTACGGTCCGAAGGCGCTGAAGATGGTCGGCGAACAGGCCGACGGCTTCATCCTGCAGACCGCCGACCCGGACATCGCCCGCTGGACGATCGGCTCGGTCCGCGAGGCCGCCACCGCCGCCGGACGTGACCCGTCGGCCATCACGATGTGCGTGGCGGCCCCCGCCTACGTCGGAACTGATCTCTCCCATCAGCGGGACCAGTTGCGGTGGTTCGGCGGCATGGTCGGCAACCACGTGGCGGACCTCGTTGCGCGGTACGGGGACTCGGGCGTCGTGCCCAAGGCCCTGACCGACTACATCAAGGACCGCGAGGGCTACGACTACTCCCACCACGGCAAGGCGGGCAACCGCTCGACCGACTTCGTGCCCGACGCGATCGTGGACCGGTTCTGCCTGGTCGGTCCGGAGTCGGCGCACGTGGAACGGTTGCAGGAGCTGAAGGAGATCGGAGTCGACAACTTCGCGCTGTACCTGATGCACGACGAGAAGGACAAGACGCGCGACGCCTACGGCTCGTCGGTGATCCCGGCGGTCTAGGCACCTCCGAAAATTGTCAGACCGGCCCCGTAACGTGCACTCCATGACCGAATCACTGGCTGTGGTGCACTGCGAGGGCTGGGATCCCGCCGAGCGCAGGATCGTGGGTCGGCTCCCGGTCGCGGTCGCGCAGCAGCGTGACCGCGCCGGCGAGCAGTACGCGTTCTGCTTGGTGGAACCGGAATCCAGACGTGTCGTCAGAGTCGGCGAGATCGCCTGGGCCGCGGGCTTCGCCCGTCTGTCGTTCGTCGACGCGTTGGGCAGACGCGAGCGGGTGGTCGAGTACCGCGTGCTCGATCACCGGTTGTTCCGGCTGAACAGTCGCCAGTGGACGTACGACACGCCGGACCAGGCCGAGTTCGACGACAGCGCGGCGTACTCGTCGAAGTCGCACCGGCCGGACGGCAGGTCGGAGTACGCCACGAAGGTGACGGGCGATCGCGGTGGCATGTTCTACCACCAGCCGGCCGTCGACGTGGCCGAACTGTTCAGCGAGGTGCCGCGGTTACCCGACTGGGCGACGTTCGCCGAGGTGCCGCCCGGCGTCGCCCTGGTGTTGGAGGACCCGGCCGAGGAGTTCGCCGAGCCGCCGTGGCGTCCTGCCACGCCGCTGGCTGCCGACGGCATCGAGACCGCGTTCGTCCCCGGCCGTCGCTGGAAGCTGAACGATCGCACCGTCACGACCGACGTCGTGCAGGCGGGCACAGCCCGCCTGCCGAGCGGCCAGGTCGTCGCCGCCGAACCCTCGTGCCTGCGCGAGGACCTCAATCCGTTCAAGATCTCCGTCCCGCCCGGCGACTACCCCGTCGAGCTGGGGATCATCCGGTTCGACGACGACCCGGCCCACGTCCGCGTCACCGCGGCGAGGCTCGTGGTGTCCGAGGAGCCCGTGGCGACGTGGGAGCCGGCCCTGGAGGAAGGAGAGGATCCGCGCCTGCTCGGCCAAGACGAGTACTACGGCTTCGGGGTCGACGCCGGCACAGGTTCCTTCTTCGACGCCACCGCGCTCCCCGCGTTCGAGCGCATCCTCGACTGGGAGACGGACGAGGCCGCTCTCCTCGAGGACATCATCGGGGCCCGCACAGTCGTGATACCCGACCCCGAGTCAGGAGCGACCCTGGTCGCCTACGCCTCGGGCTGGGGCGACGGCTCCTACCCGACCTGGATCGGCCGGACGGCGAGTGGCGAGGTGGCCTGCTTCGTCTCGGACATGCTGATCCTGCGCCACTGCGCTCCCGTGGCCGAGGAGGTGCTGAACTGAGCTGACTGCTCCGTCCGGGGTGCTTCGGCGCGGCTCCGGCCAGGAAGGGCGGGCGGCAAACCGATACTGCTCTGATGCCGCACGACGACATCTCCAACTCCGTAGAGGACGCGTCCGGGCAGTTCGTGCAGGCCGGCAAGATCACCGGCGGCGTGCACTTCCACCAGGCCCCCGCCGGCACGTCCTGCGGTGGCGCTGCCACTGCGAGCCGGGCTGGTCCCGCGGCTGGCGGGGTCCTTCCAGCAACGCTCCACCGCGGACCAGCTTGCGAGGACGCTGGACCAGGGCGACACGGCGATCCTGACGTCCGACGGCGTCCAGGCCACCGTGCTGTCCGGCATGGGCGGGGTGGGCAAGACCCAGCTGGCCGCGGACTACGCCGAGCCCGCGTGGGCGGCACGGGAAGTGCAGCTGCTGGTGTGGGTGACCGCAGACTCGCGAGAGGCCGTCGTGTCCATGACTTCGTGCCGATCCTCGGGCGCGAGCATCCACTGATTTCGGACGTGCGCGCCAAACTCACTTCTTTGCAGCTGGAGGCCGACGACGCGGCGCACTGAAGGTCAGCGGACCGTGCGGGTCTCGCCATCCCAGTCGGCGGTGAGCTCGGGCAGGAGCTCGGCCAGCTGCACCGGGTACACGGTGTCCTCAGTGGACTCCAGCTCCTCCGCCGTCCACCACCGGTACCCGGAGATCGTCGTCTCCTCCACGTCGTTGAACCCCGACGTGTCCACAACCAGATCCCCGTCCACGGAGGCGTAGAAGAACCACTCCTCCGCATCGAACGTCTGGCCGTCGAAGCTGAACACCGCACGACGCCGCCACACCGGCCCGACCAAGGCGTCCGGCGCGAGCTTCAGCCCGGTCTCCTCGAAGGCCTCGCGAACGGCCGCGTCACGCAGCTCCTCGCCGTCCTCCACGCCACCACCAACGGTGAACCAGAACAGCTCCTGAGGCCGCGCGGGGTCGAAGCCCTGGAACAACAACACGCGCCCAGCAGCATCCGTCAGCACCACACGGGCAGAAGGCCGCGGCGTCAGCATCACGGCGTCGGATGGTGCGGAGGGCTCCGCGATCTCGAAGTACGACGGCTGCGGTGCGGTGCCGGCCAGACGAAGCCACCGCGCCACACGACGACGTCGTTGGAGCAGGGTGTCGCGGACGGCGTCGTTGTGCACGCGGCGGGCCAGCACGACGCGTTCCTCGGCGTCGGCCAGTTCGAAAGCCAGTGCGGGAGCCAGAGCAGAGCGGTCCAGAGCGCCCAACAAACCCGAGAGCTCGTTCTCGGCGTGCTCGCGCTCGGAGCGGGATGCCGACTCGGCGCGGGAAGCCGCGGCGGACAACGCCGGGTCCAGGAGGGCTCGGACCACGACGGCGCGGCGGGCCAGGGCCGCGTCGAGGGCGGCCCAGGCGGCGTCGGTGCGGACGTGCAGGCGGTCCAGGCGGTTCGCGATCGAGAGGACCCACGCGGACAGCAGCAAAGCGAAGACCACTACAACCAGGAAAGTGGTCATGCCTCGCTCACCCGGCGCGGGTCGGCGGCGATGGCCGTTTCGTAGACGCGCAGGACCTGCGACGCGACGACGGACCAGTCGAAGGTCTGCACGCGCGCTGACGCCAGGTCGACGTACTCGGCGCGCAAAGCCGAGTCCCGCAGCACCGAACGCAACGCGGCGGCCAGGGCGGCAGCGTCGCCCACCGGGAACAGCACGCCCGCCTTGCCGTCGTCCAGCACGCGGCGGAACGCGTCGAGGTCGGACGCCACCACGGCGGTGCCGGCGGACATGGCCTCGGTCAGGATGATGCCGAACGACTCGCCGCCGGTGTTCGGGGCGACGTAGACGTCCACGGAACGCAGCATCCGGGCCTTCTCGACGTCGTCGACCTGGCCGAGCAGATCCACTCGGTCCCCGAACGGGCCGTCGAACGTCGACTCGCCGCGGCCCACCACCAGCAGCCTGAGGTCCGGGAACTCGTCGGCGATCAGGCCGAACGCCTCCCACAGGATCGGCATGCCCTTGCGCGGTTCGTCGTAGCGGCCGACGAAGCCGATCGTGCCACCGGGGCGCGGGTAGCCGTCCAAAGTGGACGCCGAGGCGAAGAACTCGACGTCGACGCCGTTGGGGATCTCCACCGCGTCGCCGCCGAGGTGCTCGACCTGCACGCGCCTGGCCAGCGCGGACACGGCGATGCGGGCAGTGACCTTCTCCAGGAACGGTTGCAGCACGCCCTGGAACGCCGAGAGCATCTTGGAGCGCGGGGTCGAGGTGTGGAACGTGGCGACGATCGGGCCGTCGGCGACCATCAGCGCCAGGAACGACAGCGACGGCGCCGTGGGCTCGTGCAGGTGCAGGACGTCGAACTGGTGCTCGTCGATCCAGCGGCGGACCCGTGCGTACGAGACGGGGCCGAAGGACAACCGCGCCACGGATCCGTTGTACGGGATGCCGACCGCGCGGCCCGCCGACGTGACGAACGGCGGCAGTTCCTGGTCGTCGTCGGCCGGCGCGAGGACGTTGACGGAGTGCCCGAGGCCGATCAGGGCGCGCGCGAGGTCGACGACGTGGGCCTGCACTCCCCCCGGGACGTCGAAGGAGTACGGGCAGACGATTCCGATCTTCATCTGGCCACGACCTTCACCGCGAGAGCCTCCTGGCGAGGGCGGCGCGGCGGCTCTCCGGCAGGTCGGCGAGCCAGAGCTTCTGGAGCATGTGCCAGTCGGCCGGGTGCGCGGCGATGTCGGCGGCGAACACGTCCGCGACGGCCTGGGTGGCGGCCTGGACGGTGCTGACCTTGATCGGCGGGTGGATGCGGAAGTGCCAGCCGTCCTCGGTGAACCAGCAGCCGACCGGGAGCAGCGCGGCCCCCGTCGTCGCGGCGAGGTGCGCGGGGCCGGCGGGCATCAGGGTCTGCTCGCCGAAGAACGTGACGGGCACGCCGGACGCGGTCAGGTCGCGGTCGGCGAGCAGGCAGACGACCTTGTTGTCCCGCAGGCGCTCGGCCAGCACCGTCGCGGGTGGACGGTCGCCGCCGTTGAGCGGGAGCACCTCGAAGCCGAGGGTCTCGCGGAACTCCACGAACTTGCGGTACAGCGACTCGGGCTTCAACCGCTCGGCCACCGTCGTGAACGTGCCGGAGTGACCCACGAGCCAGACACCGGCCATGTCCCAGTTGCCGCTGTGCGGAAGCGCGACGACCGCACCGCTGCCCTCGCTCAACGCCGCGTCGAGGTTCTCCTGGCCGGACACCTGCGAGTTGCACTTCTCGTACACGGCGCGCAGGTCCATCGACGGCAGGCGGAACGCCTCGCACCAGTAGCGCGCGTACGACCGCAACGAGTCGCGCACCAGCTCGTCGAGTTCTTCCTCACCCGCACGGGGCACGACCCGGCGCAGGTTCTTGCGCAGCTGCTCGACGCCCTCGCCACCGCGCTTGGCGGCGTAGTCGGCGCCGAAGCGGAACAGCGCGTGGGCCCACGACTGCGGCAACAGCCGGATGAGCCGCCACCCGGCCGTGTACCCGAGCGTCGCGAGGTTCACGCGGCCTCCCGCGCCGACTTGGCCACGGCGAGGATCCGCTGGATCACCGTCGCGACCGTCATGACCGCCAGCAGCCACAACGCGATGTCCATCAGGTGCGGCACGCCGAGACCCTGCACACCGGCACCGACCAGGGCGACGATGAAGCGCTCCGCCCGCTCGGCCAGACCACCGTCCGCGGAGAGCCCCGACGCCTCGGCGCGCGCCTTCACGTACGAGATGACCTGCGAGGCCACCAGGCAGATGAAGCCGGCCACCGCCGTCCAGCGCGCACCCGTGTCGAACGCGTACCAGGTGAGCGCCGCGAACAGCGCGCCGTCGGCGATGCGGTCGCAGGTGGCGTCGAGCACGGCGCCGAACTTCGTCGGTCCCTGCGCTCTGGCCATCGCGCCGTCGATCAGGTCGAGCAGCACGAAGAACGTCACCAGCGCGCAGCCCAGGAACAGCTGCCCGCGGGGGATGAACCACAGCGCGCTCGCCACGGCACCGGCCGTGCCGACGACGGTGACGGCGTTGGGCGTGAGGCCACGCGCCAGCAGCCACGCCCCGATCGGATCGGTGACGCGCGAGACGGACGCGCGAGCGAAGATGTTCAGCATGGCGTGTCGCAGCCTAGCTGGACTGGTGAAACGCACTTCCCGCGGGTGAGGCGGCACCCACGAGCAGTGGCGAACTGGCGGTGCCTGGTGGGTGCTGTTCGATGAGAGTCACGGGCGAGCGGTTCGGAGACGGCGCCGCCGAAGCGGCCTCATACCGGGCGTATTCGGGTGCTTCGGCGGTGCCGTCTCCGGACCCCTCGGCCGCGACTGTCGCGGACGGCACCCGCCAGGCACCGCCAGCCCCCTCTGGCCCCCTTCAACCGAGCCTGCGGTGATCCTCCGCGATCCGCTTCAGCAACGCCTGCAGCTCCTCCCCCCGCACCGCCAGCCGCTCCAGCCTGCCGAACAACGCGAGGTACTCGCGCACGTCCAGCGGGTCGGTGATGGTGGCGTTGCCGGTCAGCACGCTGACCGTGACGACACGCTCGTCGTAGATGTGGAAACCGTGCAGCGCGACCACGTTCGCGTCGGCTGACCACGGCACCACGCCGAGGCGGACGTTCGGGCGGCGCTGGATCGCGGCCAGGTGCTCGACCTGTTCCGCCATCAGCTCGGCCGAGCCCATCCGCCAGCGCAGCGCGCTTTCGGAGAGCACGAACACGAACTGCTTGGCCAGATCGTCCATGCGGGACCGTCGTATGCGCAGGGCGGCCACCGCGGCCTCCTGCTCCGACGGCGGCATCGTCCCCAGCACGATCCGCAGGTAGGCCTCCGACTGCAACAACGCGGGCACCAGGTTCACCTGGAAGAACCTCGATGTCGCTGCTCGGGCCTCCACGCGGCTCACCGTCTGCTGGTGGCGGTGCGCCCCTCGGTGCAGCACGACTCGGCGGGTTTCCGCCTCCGCGTGCAGCGACCTGGCGAGTTCGACCAGTTCGATGCGCGTCTCTCTCGTCGCGGCCAATTCCGCTACGAGACGCTCCACGTCCGTGACGGACGGGAGCAGCATGCCGTTCTCGATCTTCGACAGCTTTGACTGGCTCATCCCGGTGGCACGGGCGGTGGCCGTGCCGGTCATCTTCGCCTCGGTGCGCAACCGGCGTAACTCACGCGAAAGCCGTTCTCTCGCTAATCGCGAACGCTCAGGTGCGGTCATGTTCGCACCGTAACCATTCGCACACGTTGAGACGATCGGCCATAGGCGGGGACTTGACTCGCAGTTGACACCTCCAGGTGGGTGATCTCACCTACCTGGAATCGGTTTGTACTGGCGTTACGTCTCGATCGTTCGGCCAAAAACACCCGAAAGTTGCAATGCAACCTATTCCGCGCCGGGTGGAAAGAGCACCGAATGTCCGGTGCGGACAACGTGAGTGGTTTTTGTCACTCTTTTGTCCAAGAATTAGTACGGCTTTCAATCACGCCCGGCCTGGCTAAACGCTGTGTTTAGCGCATGGCAATACAAGACACACCGAACCCAAAGGCGGCCGCGACCGAGTCAGTCGACGGCCTTCCAACCGTCCGCGAGCAGCTGCCGCGTCTCCCCCAGCAGCTGGGGCAACACCTTCGTGTGCCCGATGACCGGCATGAAGTTCGCGTCCCCGCCCCACCGCGGCACCACGTGCTGGTGCAGGTGGGCGGCGATGCCGGCGCCGGCCACGACGCCCTGGTTCATGCCGACGTTGAACCCGTGCGGCGACGACACGTGCCGCGCCACCCGCATGGCCTTCTGCGTGAACGCGGCGAACTCCGCGGTCTCCGACGGCGTCAGGTCCGTGTAGTCCGGCACGTGCCGGTACGGCAGCACCATCAGGTGACCGGGGTTGTACGGGTACAGGTTCAGCACCGCGAACACCTCGGCGCCGCGCGCGACGATCAGGCCGTCCTCGTCGGACAGCGTGACCACGCGGCAGAACGGGCAGCCCGCGGGCTCGTCGCCCTCCGCCTTGCCCGCGCCCTGCACGTACGACAGGCGGTGCGGGGTCCACAGACGCTGCAACGCGTCGTGGACCCCCACACCGTCCTGTTCGGAGTACTCAGGCGTCACGAGAGCAGTTCCGCCGTGGGCGAGGCGTTCTCGCGGCGCTGCACCCAGTCGACGATCTGCTCGACGGCCCGCTCCACCGGCACGCCGTTGATCTGCGTGCCGTCGCGGAACCGGAACGACACCGCGTTCGCCTCCACGTCCTTGGCACCGGCCAGGAGCATGAACGGCACCTTCTGCATGGTGTGGTTGCGGATCTTCTTCTGCATGCGGTCGTCGGACGCGTCGACGTCGACCCGGATGCCCTTCTTGCGCAGCACCTCGCGCACCGCGAACAGGTGGTCGGCGTTGTCCGAGGTGACCGGGATGCCGACGACCTGGACCGGCGCGAGCCACGCCGGGAACGCGCCCGCGTAGTGCTCGGTCAGCACGCCGAAGAAGCGCTCGACCGAGCCGAACAGCGCGCGGTGGATCATGACCGGGCGCACGCGTGAGCCGTCCGGGCCGGTGTACTCGAGCTCGAACCGCTCCGGCAGGTTGAAGTCGAGCTGGATGGTCGACATCTGCCAGGTGCGGCCGAGCGCGTCACGGCACTGCACCGAGATCTTCGGGCCGTAGAACGCGGCGCCACCGGGATCCGGCACGAGCTCCAGACCGGACTCGCGGGCCACCGAGGCGAGCGTCTCGGTCGCCTCCTCCCAGATCTCGTCGTCACCCACGTACTTCTCGGGGTTCTTGGTCGAGAGCTCCAGGTAGAAGTCGTCCAGGCCGTAGTCGCGCAGCAGGTCGAGCACGAACTTCAGCAGCGAGGCCAGCTCGTCGCGGATCTGGTCCTTGGTGCAGAAGATGTGCGCGTCGTCCTGCGTCATGCCGCGGACTCGGGTCAGGCCGTGCACCACGCCGGACTTCTCGTAGCGGTACACGCCGCCGAACTCGAACATGCGCAGCGGCAGCTCGCGGTACGACCGCCCGCGCGACTTGAAGATCAGGTCGTGGAACGGGCAGTTCATCGGCTTGAGGTAGTAGTCCTGGCCGGGCTTGCGGACCGTGCCGTCCTCGTTGAGCTCGGCGTCGAGGTGCATCGCCGGGTACATGCCGTCGCGGTACCAGTCGAGGTGGCCGGAGACCTCGAACAGGTTGCCCTTGGTGATGTGCGGCGAGTAGACGAACTCGTAGCCCTCTTCGGTGTGCCGCTGCCGGGAGTAGTCCTCCATGGCCTTGCGGATGATGCCGCCCTTGGGGTGGAACACCGCGAGACCGGAGCCGATCTCGTCCGGGAACGAGAACAGGTCGAGCTCGGTGCCCAGCTTGCGGTGGTCGCGGCGCTCGGCCTCGGCCAGGCGCTCCAGGTACGCGTCCTGCGCCTCCTGGGACTCCCACGCGGTGCCGTAGATGCGCTGCAGCTGCGGGTTGTTCTCGTTGCCCCGCCAGTACGCGGCGGCGACGCGGGTCAGCTTGAACGCCGGGATGTGCTTGGTGGTCGGCACGTGCGGGCCGCGGCACAGGTCGCCCCAGACCTGCTCACCGGAGCGCGGGTCGAGGTTGTCGTAGATCGTCAGCTCGCCGCCGCCGACCTCCATGACCTCGCTGGTGTCGACGTCGCTCTTGATGTCGACGAGCTCCAGCTTGAACGGCTCGTTCGCCAGCTCGGCCTTGGCGGCGTCGACGGACTCGACCACGCGGCGGGAGAACCGCTGCGATCCCTTGATGATCTGCTTCATGCGCTTCTCCAGCGCCTGCAGGTCCTCGGGGGTGAAGGGCTTCTCGACCTGGAAGTCGTAGTAGAAGCCGTCCTTCACGGGCGGGCCGATGCCGAGCTTGGCCTGGGGGAACTGCTGCTGCACCGCCTGCGCCAGCACGTGCGCGGCGGAGTGGCGGATGACGCTGCGGCCGTCCTCGGTGTCCGCGGCCACGGCCTCGACCTCGACGTCGACCTGCGGGGTCCACGACAGGTCGCGCAGGTGGCCCTCGGCGTCCTTCACCACGACGATCGCGTCGGACCCCTTGCCGGGCAGACCTGCCTCGCGCACGGCCGTGCCCGCCGTCGTCCCAGCCGGAACCACCACGCGCGGCGGGTTCTGGGCGACTGCTGGGCGCGACTCGGACACGATGACTCCTAGCTCGAAGTGTGGTTTTCGGATCAGATGCTATCGGTGCTCAAGATGGACATGACGATCGCGTCGTGGAAGACGCCGTCCCAGAGCAGGACGTCCCTCAGCCGGCCCTCCTCGCGGAAGCCGCACTTCCGGTACACGTGGATCGCCCTTTCGTTGAACTCGTACACCTCCAGGTCCACCCGGTGGAGGTTGCGCACGGTGAACGCGTGGTCGAGGACGTGCCTGATCGCCGCGGTGCCGTAACCCTTGCCCCAGCCGTCCCACAGGGCGATCCGCAGCCCCGATTTCCGGTTGGCGTCGTCGATGGGATTCAGCACGACCTCGCCGATGCACTTCCCGTCCTCGACGATCGCGCGGGTGTACCGGTTCGGGTCGTTCAGCGTCCGCTCGATGTAGGCCTCGTAATCCTTCAGGGTGAACGTGCCGTGCGTACCGGTGAAGCGGTTGACCTCGTCGTTGTTCGGTCCGCCCGCGAGCATCTGCGGTGCGAACTCAGGACGCAGCGGTACGAGTTCCATGGGTCGATTGAAGCGGGTCCACGCAAGTCGTTTCCGCCGGTCGCGATTCATACGCAGCGGCTTCTGAGTGGTTTTTCGGATGCGTCCGGGAGGGTGGAGCGAGCAGTCTGTGTGCCCGGCCCGCCGCCGAACGGAGCACCGAGATGCACGACGTCGTCGTCGAATGCCCGGTCCGCCTCACCGAGGCCAACCGGGACGAACTGCGCCTGCTGTACGCCGACCTGCGCGACCACTACGCGCGGCGCGACGCCCGTGACGGCACCCGCACGACGTTGCACTTCGTGTGGTCCGGCGTGCTCGACGCCGAGCTCTTCGGCGCGACCTACGCCGACCAGCGGCACGTCTTCGCGGGCTCGCGGCCGGTGCTGAACTCGGCCGGGAACGGGCTTCAGGAAACGAACAGGTGGCTGTCAGCCTCGCCTCAGCCGAACGGCGCATCGTTGAGGACATGAGCGAGCAGGGACAGGCGCCTCCACCGCAGGAGCCGCCGAAGAACGAACCGCAGGCCGCCCCTGCACCGGACCAGGCGACGACACCGCTGCCGGCCGGGGCACCGGCCACGCCCGGTCAGCAGCCCACCGCCGAGCAGCCGGCGGCAGCGGCGGGCGAGCCAGCGGCAGCCGCCACGGGCCAGCCGGCGGCGGAGAGACCAGCAGCCGCGACGGCGACGGAAGCGCCGGCCGCACCCCATCCAGCGACAGCGACCCCTTCGGTTGCAGCACCCGCCAGGCCTGGCCGCGTGAGGCGTTTCGCGGGACACCGCGCCACCCAGCTGGTCGCCGTGGGCCTGCTGGGTCTCGTCCTCGGCGGAGGCATCGTGGGAGCCGTCGCGGCTAACCGTCTCGACCACCGCGGCGGGCCGGGCCACGTCCGGATGTACGACCGCGGCGACCGCGGACCCGACCGCGGCCAGGACCGGGGCCAGGACCGCGGTGGCTTCGAGCAGCGCGGCCCGTTCGGAGACCGGGGCGACCGCTTCGAGCGGTGACCCGACCGAGCGCGCGACTCCCGTCTGAAGCCCGAGTCCCCGACGACGTGAGTCGCGCGCTCCTGGTGGCGGGCCCCGGAACGTTGGCGGTGAATTCACGCTCAGCAGGGCGCGTCGCGGCACCGCCCCCGCGCCCCCATACGACTCCGGTATGAGGACGCGGGGGCGGCACCACGACGCACCCGTCTGACCGCGAATTCGCTCGGCAACGTTCCGGGCCGCGCCACCAGCCAGGAACGCACGTCACCGCCGGATCAGTCCCCCTCGTTCTGCGGTGGCGTGCGTTCCGCCCACACGACTACTGCGAAGCCTGCGGCCCCAGCCGGATCGCCAGCAGCTGGCGCCTCAGCACCTTCCCGGTCGCGTTGCGCGGCAGCTTCGGCACGACCACGACCTCGCGGGGCACCTTGTGCCGCGCCAGTCTGGTCCGCACGAACTCGCGCAGCTCCCGCACGTCGATGCGGGCACCCGCCACCGGCACCACGAACGCGCGCAACCGTTGCCCGTACTCGGGATCCGGCACGCCGAGCACTGCCGCGTCGCGCACCCGGTAGTGCGTCATGAGCAGGTTCTCGACCTCGACCGGGTACACGTTCTCGCCGCCGGACACGATCATGTCGTCCTCACGGCCGTCGAAGTACAACCGGCCGTTGGGGTCGAAGTGGCCCAGGTCGCCGGTCGCGACGAGCCCGTCGATGGACTCTTTCTGCGAACCGTCCGTGTAGAGGTCGACGGTGAGAGAGCCGCGCACGTAGATCTTGCCCGTCACGAACGAACGCGTGATGCGGTTTCCTTCTTCGTCGTAGAGCCGCACGATGCAGTTGTGCGGCGGCAGGCCGACGCTGGACGGCGCGGCGGCGAGGTCGTCCGGTGTCGCGACGGTGGCGACCGCGACTTCCGTTGAGCCGTAGAGGTTGTAGAGCACCGGTCCCAGCACCGCCTGGGTGCGGTGCACGAGGTCCGGCGGGAGCGTCGAGCCCGAGGAGAACACCACGTTCAGGTGGCTCAGGTCGTACGAGTCGATCACCGCGCGGTCCAGCTCCATGATCCGCTGCAGCATCGTCGGCACCAGCACGATCGTCGTGCACCGCTGGCCCTGCACCGACCACAGCGTCCGGCGCGGGTCGAAACGGCGGTGCAGCACCGCGCGCGAGCCCAGCGACATCGCGAGCGTCAGGTGCGAGTAGCCGACGGAGTGGAAGATCGGCGCGGCGATGAACGTCGACTCGTTCGCCCTCATCGGGATGCGGTCGAGGAAGTCGGACGCCGTCAGCACCGACTTGATCTCGCGCGCGGTTCCCTTCGGCACGCCGGTGGTCCCCGACGTCAGCTGGATGACGACGCCGGGCTCGCGCGGCGGTTCCAGCTCTCCGCGCGGCGCCTTGGCGACCAGCTGGTCGAGCGTCGGCGTGCGACGGTCCAGTCCGTCGCGCGACCACGCGAGCCAGCGCGGGATCGACGGCGGCAACTGGTGGAACAGCGGGGTGAACTCCTCGTCGTGAATGACGAGCGACGCCCGTTCACGTTGCAGGAGGTCCAGCACGACCGGAGCACCGAAGCCCGTGTTCACCAGCAGCACGCGGACGCCAAGTTTGGCGCACGCCAGCAGCGACTCGACCATGCCGCGGTGGTTGCGGCACATCAGCGCCACGATGTGCGTGTGCTGCACTCCCAGCGCGCGCAGGCCCTGCGCGATCGCGGTGGAACGCCGGTCCAGCTGCCGGTACGTGACCGAGCCGCGTTCGTCGACGACCGCGATGCCGTCCGGGTTCAGCAGGACGGAACGGCGCAACGCCGTCACGTTCGGTCCCCAGACCTTGACTTCTTTCAAGGCCTGCACGGACATCTTGAAGTTCTTGAGACTCACCATGCCCGCCTCGGACAAGACGCGGAGTGAGTGCACCCGGCCCATGGCGTCGTGAAACACCTTGCGCAACCCTGGCATCAACAGCTCCTTGCCGCTGCAAGTCCCCGAGGTATTCGGACGGTAACTGTCCGCAAGGCTCACGCCAAGTGTTGTGCCATGCGGAATGTGCATGACAACGGTACTACCGTACCTGAAAACCTTTTCACGTTGCCTGGGTGGTGCCCAGAACCCTTCCACAGCCCTGTCAGAGCGCGAGTCTGACCGGTCAGACCAAAAAACCCCGCAGCAACGACGCCGTTCCATCGAGGTGCTCGGCCATCGCCTGCCGGGCCGACGCCGGGTCTCCGTCCAAAATGGAGGTGATGATGCGCTCGTGCTGGGCGTTGGAGTGCGCCAGGTTCGGCTCGAGCAGCGGGATGTGGTCCAGCAGCTCGTTGGCGCGCATCCGGGCCTCGGCGACGGCGGCGGTGAGCGACGCGGACCCCGTGGCCTCGGCGATCGCGAGGTGCAGCCGCGAGTCCTTGCGCCGGTACTCCGCGAGCGACGCGGTGGACGCCTCCTCCAGCCGGGTCCGCAGCCCGCGTCGTTCCGACGGCCCGAGCGACCGGCCGGCCGCGGCTTCCGCGGCACCGGTCTCCAGGACTTTCCGCAGCGTCAGCGCATCGTGGATGTCCCCGAACTCCTTGCCGGGTGCCGACTTGGGGATCTCTTGGTTGACGAACGTGCCGCCGTACCGGCCGCGCCGCGACTCGACGTAGTTGTTCTCCTGCAACGTTCTGATGGCCTCGCGCACGGTCACCCTGCTCACGCCGAGCCGGGTGGCCAGCTCCCGTTCGGACGGCAGCCGCTCCCCCGGCGCGACGACGCCGAGCCGGATGGACTGCATGAGCCGTTCGACGGTCTCCTCGAAGGCGTTGCCCGCCCGTACCGGGCGGAACAACGCCTCCTGCGCGTGTTCGACCATTAGAGCGGTGTGACGTACGCGCCGGCGATGCCACCGTCCACGAGGAAGTTCGACGCCGTCATGAACGACGAGTCGTCCGACGCCAGGAACGCGACAGCCGCGGCGATTTCCTCAGGTTCGGCGAACCGGCCGAGCGGTACGTGCACCAGGCGCCGCGCGGCCCGCTCGGGGTCCTTCGCGAACAGCTCCTGCAGCAGCGGCGTGTTGACCGGGCCGGGGGAAAGCGCATTCACGCGGATGCCCTCGCGCGCGAACTGCACACCGAGCTCACGTGACATCGCCAGCACACCGCCCTTGGACGCGGTGTAGGAGATCTGCGACGTCGCCGCGCCCATCGTCGCGACGAACGACGCGGTGTTGATGATCGAGCCCTTGCCGTTGGCCTGCATGTGCGGGATGGCGTACTTGCAGCACAAGTAGACCGACGTGAGGTTCACCTTCTGGACGCGGTCCCACGCCTCGATGCCCGTCGTCAGGATCGAATCGTCGTCGGGCGGCGAAATACCGGCGTTGTTGAACGCGATGTCCAGCTTGCCGTAAGTGTCCACAGTGGTCTGGAAGAGCGCCTTGACCTGCTCCTCGTCGGTCACGTCGACCTGGACGAACAGTCCACCGGCCTCGTCCGCGGCCGCCTTGCCGGTCGCCGGGTCGAGATCGGCGACGACGACCTTCGCGCCCTCGCTCGCAAACCTGCGCACGGTCGCGAGTCCGATGCCGCTGCCGCCACCCGTCACGACGGCCACGCGGCCCTCGAGTCGCTGCACCATCTTGTTTCTCCTGTCAGGTTGCGTGAAATCAGGTAGCGATGAAGACGTTCTTGACTTCGGTGAAGGCGTCCAGCGCGTCCGGACCGAGCTCGCGACCGAGCCCGGACTGCTTCACGCCACCGAACGGCGTCCAGTAGCGGACGGACGAATGTGAGTTGACAGAGAGATTTCCGGCCTCGACGGCACGGGACACCCGGATCGCGCGGCCCACGTCGTTCGTCCAGATCGACCCGGACAGCCCGTACTCGGAGTCGTTCGCGATCCGGATCGCGTCCGCCTCGTCGGTGAACGGCAACACCACGACGACCGGTCCGAAGATCTCCTCGTAGACCGTCGGGTGGTCCGCGGGCGGCGTGAGGACCGTCGGCGGGAACCAGAACCCCGGCCCGTCCGGCGCGCTTCCCCGGAACGCGACGGGAGCGTCGTCTGGTACGTAAGACGCGACCTTGCCGAGGTGCGACGCGGAGATGAGCGGCCCCATCTCGGTCGCGTCCTCGCCGGGCTCACCGACCTTGACGCCCTTGACCGCGGGCTCCAGCAGCTCCATGAACCGGTCGTAGACGTTCGCCTGGACGAGGATCCGCGACCGGGCGCAGCAGTCCTGCCCGGCGTTGTCGAACACCCCGTACGGCGCCGTCGCCGCCGCCTTCTCCAGGTCGGAGTCCGCGAAGACGATGTTGGCCGACTTGCCGCCCAGCTCCAGCGTCACCCGCTTCACCTGGTCCGCGCAGCCCGCCATGATCTGCTTGCCGACCTCGGTGGAGCCGGTGAAGACGACCTTGCGCACCAACGGGTGCGTGACGAACCGGTTGCCGACGACGCTGCCCTTGCCCGGCAGCACCTGGAACACGCCCTCCGGGATCCCGGCCTCCAAGGCGAGCTCGCCGAGCCGGATCGCCGTCAGCGGCGTGAGCTCGGCGGGCTTGAGCACGACCGTGTTGCCCGCGGCGAGCGCCGGGGCGAACCCCCAGCCCGCGATCGGCATCGGGAAGTTCCACGGCACGATCACGCCGACGACGCCGAGCGGCTCGTGGAACGTCACGTCCAGGCCGCCGGGCACCGGGATCTGCTTGCCGAACAACCGTTCCGGTGCGGCCGCGTAGTAGTGCAGCACGTCACGGACGTTGCCGGCTTCCCACCGCGCGTTGCCGATGGTGTGGCCGGAGTTCTCGACCTCCAGCCGCGCCAGCTCCTCGTTGTGGGAGTCGACGAGCTCCGCGAACCTGCGCAGCAACCGTCCGCGATCGCCGGGTGCGACGTTCCGCCAGCTCTGGAACGCCTGCTGCGCGCGCACGATCGCCGCGTCCGTCTCTTCGAGAGAGGTGTGCGGTACGGACCGAACGACCTTCTCGGTGGCGGGGTTGATGACGTCAAAGGTCACGACGCTCTTCTCCTTGCGGCTTCGACCAGCGCTTCGAACAACCTCAGGTCCTCGGTGTCCTGCTCGGGGTGCGACTGCACGCCGACGACGAACGGGGCGCTTTCCAGTTCGACGGCCTCGACCGTGCCGTCGGGGGCCGCGGCGGTGACGCGCAGCCCGTCCGCGACCCGGTCCAGCGACTGGTGGTGATGGCACTGCACGGTCGTCGCGTCGCCGAGGACGTCGTGCAGCCGGGAGTCCCCGACGATCTCGATCTCGGTGTGCTCGAAGACGCCCGGCGCCGGGTTGTGACCCTCGATGTGCTGGTGCAGCGTGCCGCCCAGCGCCACGTTGAGCACCTGCATGCCCCGGCACACGCCGAGCACCGGCAGGTCGATCTTCAGCGCGGCCTCGACCAACGCGAACTCGGCGTCGTCGCGGTCGCGCCGCGGTTCGCCGGTCTTCTCGTGCTTCTCGGCACCGTAGGCGGCGGGGTCGATGTCCGCGCCGCCCGCGATCACCAGACCGTCCAGGAACGCGATGGTCTCGGCGGTCCAGGTGCCGACCGGCGGCAGCATGACCGGGTTGCCGCCCGCCTTGACCACGCAGTCGAGGTAACCGCGGTAGAGCACCGCGGCTTCCACGTCCCAGTGCCCGAAGCGCGTGCGCTCCAGGTACGTGCTGATGCCGATGAGTGGCTTAGAGGCGCTCAAACCCGCGTACCTTCTCCCAGTCCGTGATCGCCGCCTCGAACGCGTCCAGCTCGACCTTGGCCGCGTTGAGGTAGTGGTCGACGACGTCCTTGCCGAACGCCTCCCGCGCGATCTCGCTGGCGCCGAACAGATCGGCCGCCTCGCGCAGCGTCGTCGGCACGGTCGGCCGGTCGGACGCGTAGGCGTTGCCGACGAACTCGTCCTCCAGCTCCAGCTCGTTCTCGACCCCGTGCAGACCGGCCGCGATCAGTGCCGCGACCGCCAGGTACGGGTTCACGTCCCCGCCGGGTACCCGGTTCTCGAACCTGAGCGACTGCCCGTGGCCGACGACCCGCAGCGCGCACGTGCGGTTGTCGCGGCCCCACGCCACCGCGGTCGGCGCGAACGAGCCCTTCACGAAACGCTTGTAGGAGTTGATGTTCGGCGCCAGGAAGTAGGTGAACTCCCGCAGCGCGGCCAGTTGGCCCGCCAGGAAGTGCTTCATCATCTTGGACATGCCGTGGCCCTCGGCGAAGACCGGGTCGCCGTCCTTGGACCGCACGCTCAGGTGGATGTGGCAGGAGTTGCCCTCGCGTTCGTTGTACTTCGCCATGAACGTGAGCGACTTGCCCTGCTGCGCCGCGATCTCCTTGGCGCCGTTCTTGTAGATGGCGTGCTGGTCGCACGTTCGCAGCGCCGTCGTGTACCGGAACGCGATCTCGTGCTGGCCGGGGTTGCACTCCCCCTTGGCCGACTCGACGACCATGCCCGCGCCCGTCATGCCGTTGCGGATCGCGCGCAGCAACGGTTCAACGCGCGCGGTGCCCAGCAACGAGTAGTCGACGTTGTACTGGTTCGACGGCGTGAGGTTGCGGTAGCCGGCGTTGAACGCCTGCTCGTACGTGTCGTCGAAGACGATGAACTCGAGCTCGGTGCCGACGTAGGCCTCCAGGCCGAGCGCGGCGAGCCGGTCGAGCTGCTTGCGCAGGATCTGGCGCGGCGAGGCGACGACCGGTTCGTCGTTCTCCCAGACGAGGTCGCACATGACCAGCGCGGTGCCCTCCTGCCACGGGACGCGGCGCAACGTCGAGATGTCCGGCTTCATCACGAAGTCGCCGTAGCCTCGGTCCCAGCTCGACATCGCGTAGCCGCTGACCGGGTTCATCTCGACGTCGACGGCGAGCAGGTAGTTGCAGCCCTCCGCGGAGTGCCCGAGGACCTCGTCGAGGAAGTACTGCGCCGCGCACCGCTTGCCCTGCAGGCGCCCCTGCATGTCCACGATCGCCACCAGGACGGTGTCGATCTCACCGGTGTCCACGGCCTCGCGCAACTCCTCGACGGTCAGCATCCCGCGTTCCTCCAAAGGTATGTCTGCGAGCCATTGGCGGCACCATCTTGACACCACCGGGTGACGAGCGCCACCCTCAACCGCCGTCTAAAGGACTGGACGGAGTCCAATTGAGGAGGACGCCGATGAGTCACGAAGCAGACAGTCCGCCCACAGCGCAACGGTCAGCCGACGAGCAGCGGCTGCACGAGCTCGGCTACGCCCAGGAGCTCTCCCGGACCATGTCCGGCTTCTCCAACTTCGCCGTGTCCTTCACGATCATCTCGATCCTGTCCGGCTGCCTGACGCTCTACGGCTTCGGCATGAACACCGGTGGGCCCGCGCTCATCGTGTGGGGCTGGCCGTTCGTCGGCCTGATGACCCTGATCGTCGGCCTCGCGATGGCGGAGGTCTGCTCCAGCTTCCCGACCGCGGGCGGGCTGTACTACTGGGCGGCGAAGCTCGCACCGAGCAATGGCCCCGCCTGGTCGTGGTTCACCGGCTGGTTCAACTTCCTCGGCCAGGTCGCGGTGACGGCGGGCATCGACTTCGGTGCCGCGTTCTTCATCAACGCGTTCCTCGACCTCCAGTTCGGCTTCGCGGCCACTCCCCCGAACACGATCCTGATCTTCGGCATCGTGCTGGTGCTGCACGGGTTGCTGAACACGTTCGGCGTGAAGCTGGTCGCGCTGCTGAACGACGTCAGTGTGTGGTGGCACATCATCGGCGTGGTGGTCATCGTCGGCGCGTTGGTCGTGTTGCCGTCGGAGCACCAGTCCGCTTCGTTCGTCTTCACGCACTTCGTCAACAACACGGGTTGGTCGTCGGCGTTCTACGTCGGACTGCTCGGTCTGTTGCTGGCGCAGTACACGTTCACCGGCTACGACGCCTCGGCGCACATGACCGAGGAGACGCACGACGCGGCCCGCAGCGGCCCGCGCGGCATCGTGATGTCGATCGTCGTGTCGCTGGTCGCCGGCTGGGTGCTGCTGGTCGGCATCACGTTCGCCATCCGCGACTACGACGGCGCGCTGAGCAGTGCGACCGGCGTGCCACCGGCCCAGATCTTCATCGACGCGCTCGGCGTGACCGGCGGCAAGCTCCTGCTGCTGATCGCGATCGGCGCCCAGCTGTTCTGCGGCATGTCGTCGGTCACCGCGAACTCGCGGATGATCTACGCGTTCTCGCGGGACGGCGCGCTCCCCGCGTCCTCGATCTGGCACAAGATCAACAAGCGCACCCGCACCCCCACGAACGCGATCTGGCTGGCCGCGGGCGGCGCGTTCGTGCTCGGCCTGCCGTACCTGTGGAACGCGACGGCGTACGCGGCGGTCACGTCGATCGCGGTGATCGGCCTCTACATCGCCTACGTGCTGCCCACCCTGCTGCGCCTGCTGCAGGGCGACCGGTTCGAACGCGGACCGTGGCACCTCGGCAAGTGGAGCAGGCCGATCGGTGTCGTCGCGGTGGCCTGGGTCGTGTTCATCACGATCCTGTTCATGCTGCCCCAGGCGTACCCCGTGACGGCGAAGACGTTCAACTACACGCCGATCGCGGTGCTGGTGGTGCTCGGGTTCGCGGGCATCTGGTGGCTCGTCTCCGCCCGGAAGTGGTTCAAGGGCCCCAAGGTCCAGGGCTCGCCGGAGGAGCTGGCGGCGATCGAACGAGAGCTCGACTCGATCTGATCTCCCGCGCGCGTGGCACTCCCCGTTACGGTGAGGGAGTGCCACGCGCGTTGATCCTCGGGGGAACCGGCCTGATCGGACGGGCCGCGGCGAAGCGGTTGCGAGCGGCGGGCTGGACCGTCGACGCGCCGGGCCGCGACGTCGACCGCACCGACCAGGAGGCGCTGGCCGCCGCGATGGGCGACGGCGCCGACCTGCTCGTCGACTGCCTCTGCTACTCCGCCGCCGACGCCCGGCTGCTGCTGCCGCTGGCCCGGCGCGCCACCTCGACCGTGATGATCTCCGCGAAGGCCGTGTACGTGGACTCCCGCGGCCGGCACGCCAACTCCCCCGAACCTCCCCGGTTCGACGGCCCGGTCACCGAGGACCAGCCGACGCTCGAACCCGAGGAGTCCGACCCGTTCACGCGCGAGGGGTACGGCCCGAACAAGGTCGCGGCGGAACGGACGTTGCTCGACAGCGGCCTGCCGGTCACCGTGCTACGACCGTCCAAAGTGCACGGACCGGGCAACAAGCGCCCGCTGGAGCGGTACTTCGTCGAACGGATCCTCGCGGGGCACAGGGTCGTGGTGCTCGCGTCCCGCGGCGAGGGCGTCGACCACCCGACCGCCACCGCGAACCTGGCCGCGCTGATCGAGACCGCCGCCCACCACCCCGGCGCGCGGGTCCTGAACGCCGCCGACCCGGACGCGCCGAACGGCCTCGAGATCTCGCGGATCATCGCGGCCTCGCTCGACTGGTCGTGGCACGAGATCCTCCTCGACCACGCCGAGGCGGGCCTGCACCCGTGGCACCGCGGCTTCGTCCTCGACACGTCCGCCGCTCTGGCGCTGGGCTACCGCCCGGTCGGCGACTACGCGTTCACGGTGCAGGAGTCGCTGCGGGAGCTGGTCTGAGGCCACGACCCCCGTTCGAGCAGGTCGTGGCAGGATCGGGCACGTGAGTGACATTCAACGAGTGGGAGTCGTCGGTTCCGGCCTCATGGGCTCCGGAATCGCCGAGGTGAGCGCCCGCGCCGGCCTCGACGTCATCGTCGCCGAGGTCAACGTGGACGCGGCCGCGGCCGCGCAGGGGCGGATCGCCTCTTCGCTGGCCAGGGGCGTGAAGTCCGGCAAGCTCAGTGAGGCCGACCGTGACGCCGCCCTGGCGCGCATCCGGTTCACCACCGACATCGGCGACTTCGGCGACCGGCAGTTCGTGGTCGAGGCCGTCGCCGAGAACGAGCAGGTCAAGACCGAGGTCTTCACCGCGCTCGACAAGGTCGTGAAGGACGAGGACGCCATCTTCGCGTCCAACACGTCGTCCATCCCGATCATGAAGCTGGGCATGGCCACCGGCCGTCCCGAGCAGGTCATCGGCGTGCACTTCTTCAACCCGGTGCCGGTGCTGAAGCTCGTCGAGATCGTGCCGTCGCTGCTGACCGGCGCGAAGACCCAGGACCGCGCCGAGGAGTTCGTCCGGGGCACCCTCCACAAGGAGGTGATCCGCTCGCAGGACCGCGCCGGGTTCGTGGTCAACGCGCTGCTGATCCCCTACCTGCTCTCGTCGATCCGCATGCTCGAGTCCGGCTTCGCCTCGGCCGACGACATCGACAACGGCATGGTGCTGGGCTGCGCGCACCCGATGGGACCGCTGCGCCTCACCGACCTGATCGGCCTCGACACCACGAAGGCCATCGCCGAGTCGATGTACGACGAGTTCAAGGAGCCGCTGTACTCGCCGCCGCCGTTGCTGCTGCGCATGGTGGACGCGGGCCTGCTGGGCAAGAAGTCGGGCCGCGGGTTCCACAACTACGCGAAGTGAGTCCGGTGCCGGGTCGGCTTGCGCCGATCCGGCCCGCTCCGGCGAAGATCACGATTAACGTGATCGGCGTGGACCTCACCAAGGGCGAGCTCGTCGACTTCGAAGGCGCCGCGATCTCCGCGTCGTCCATCCGCGACCTGCTCGTGGACGCCGACGAGCTCGACCCTCGCGGCCTGAGGGTCCGCAACGCGCGCATCGAGGGACAGCTCGACCTCTGCGACGTGGTGGCCAAACGGCCGTTGGTGCTCTTGGACTGCACGGCGGACGCGCCGATCCTGCTCGACCGCGCGCAGCTGTCCGCGCTCGACCTGTCCGGTCTGACCGCACCGGCGGTGATCGCGCCGTGGATGCGGATCGAGCACTACGTCTACCTGGTCCGAGCCCGTCTCGACGGCGGCACCGAGCACCACGCCCTCGACCTCGCCGAGACGACGGTGGGCGGTCACGTGAACCTGCGCGGCGCACAGCTGCTCAGCCAGAGCCGGAACGCCCTCCACGCGGCCAAACTGCGCACCGGCAGCGACCTGTACCTCCGCGGCGTCAAGACGTCCGCGACAGTTGTCCTCGACGGTGCCCGCATCGGGGGCAACCTCAACTGCAAGGGCGCGGACCTGACCGCGCTCCACAGCGCTCTGCACGGCATGAACATGCAGGTCGAGGGCAGCGTCCTGCTCGAAAAGGAATTCCGCGCCACCTCGAAGCAGTACATGGCGGTGCGCATCCGGGGATCCCGCATCGGCGGTCAGCTGGTCCTCCGCGGCGGCGCGGCGAAAGGCCCCACGGCCGCGTTGGACGTCAAACACGTGAAGGTGGGCCAGGAGCTGTTCCTGCCGGCCGATTTCGCCGACGGCCGGGTGGAGCTGGACGGGCTCACCTACGCGGGCTCACCCCGTGACTCGACCCTCGACGAGTGGCTCGACCTGCTGGCGAACAAGACGCCGCAGTACGCGACCCAGCCCTACGCCCAGCTCGCCGCCGCGCACCAGGCGGCGGGCCACGAACGCGACGTCCGGCGCATCCGCGTCGCCCAGCAGCGCGACCTCCTTCGCCGCGGCAGGCTGACGCGCTGGAGCCGCGCGTGGCACCGCGTCACCGGCGCCACGGTCGGCTACGGCTACCGGCCCGCGACCGCGTTGCTGTGGCTGCTCGGCACGCTCGCCGTGTCGGCCGCGGTGGTGCTCGGCTCGGGCGCGGTCCGCTGCTCGACCGTCGAACAGATCGGCTACGCGCTCAACGCGGCCGCGCCCCTGGTGAAGACCGACGCCGTGCAACGGTGCCAGGTCGCCACGACGACGACGTCCGGTCAGTTCGTGGTCGTGGCGACGTGGATCCTGCAACTGCTGGCGTGGGCGTTCGCGACGTTGTTCGTCGCGGGGTTCACCGGCTTGGTCCGCAAGAACCCCTAAACCGCCGCCTCGAGCCGGTTCATCGAGTGCTGGATCAGCCCGACCAGCACCGCCTTCGACGACTCCCGGTCCCGCGCGTCGCACAGCACCACCGGGATCGAGTCGTCGAGGTCCAGCGCGTGCCGCACCTCGTCCACCGTGTACAGCTGCGCGCCGTCGAAGCAGTTCACCGCGACGACGAACGGGATGCCGCGGTGCTCGAAGAAGTCGATCGACGGGAACGAGGAGTCGAGCCTCCGCGTGTCCACGAGGACCACCGCGCCGATCGCACCCGTCGCGAGCTCGTCCCACATGAACCAGAACCGGTTCTGGCCCGGCGTCCCGAACAGGTACAGCACCACCTTGGTGTTGATGGTGATGCGCCCGAAGTCCAGGGCGACGGTCGTCGTGTCCTTGCCCTCGATGCCGGCGAGGTCGTCGACGTGCACACCCGCCTCGGTGAGCAGCTCCTCGGTCCTCAGCGGCGCGATCTCGGACACCGACCCGACCATCGTGGTCTTGCCGGTGCCGAACCCGCCTGCGATGACGATCTTGACCGCGGTGGGCACGGTCAGCTGGTCGTCAGATCCCACGAACACCATCCAGTACGGCCTGCAGGAGATCCCTGTCGGGAATCTGGGGAGGGGAGTTCTGCACGATCACGTCACCGCGCTCGATGAGGTCCGACAGCAGGACCTTCACGACGACGAGCGGGACGTCGAGGTAGGCGGCGACCTCGGCGACCGAGAGCGGGCGTGCGCACAGGGCCATGATCTCGCGATGCTCGACCGTCAGCGACGTCTGGTCGGACGCAAAGGAGGAGGCGCGGACCTGCGTCACCAGGTGGAGATCAGGCGCGTTCGGCCGGGTGCGGCCGCGCACCATCGCGTAGGGCCGCACCAGCGGCCCCGCGGCCTCGTCGTACCACCAGTCCTCCCGCGCGGTCATCAGCGCGACTCACGCGCCGAAGGAACTGTGGCCGTTTCCGTGCGCGGGGCCGACGAGAGGTACGTGCCCACCCGCTTGACCAGCATGTTCATCTCGTACGCGATCATGCCCATGTCCGCGTCCTCCTCGCCCAGCACGGCCAGGCAGGCGCCGTGGCCCGCCGCCGTCACGAACAGGTACGCGTGCTCCATCTCCACGATGGTCTGCCGCACCGCGCCGCCGCCGAAGTGCCGGCCGGTGCCGCGGGCGAGCGACTGGAACGCCGACGCCATCGCGGACAGGTGCTCCGAGTCGTCGCGGGACAGCCCGGCCGAGCGGCCGAGCAGGAGTCCGTCCGCCGACAGCACGACCGCGTGACGGGCGCCGACCACGCGCTGGATCAGGTCCTCCAGCAACCAGTTCAGTTCGCCGTGCTGGCTGGTGTTGTCCTTCATGACGAGGGGGCTCCTTCTGATCTCCAGTCGTCGGTCAGCCGGGCGTCACGGGTGCCGCGCTGGAACGCGGCGAGCCCGTCTCGGGTCCGTTCGGCCGACCAATCGCTGCTCACCGGCTCGGCGTGCGAAGGCTCCTCCGAGGACTGCACGAGCTGCGGCGCGAGGTTCTGCCGCTTCTTCCTGCGGGGAAGGGGTGCCTTCCCGTCCGTCGGAGGTGCCGCAGGGGTTGGTTCGTCCACCGATGCGTCTGCTTCGGAAACGGCTGGGGGCGCGGTCGCGTTCAAGGCCGCCTGGAATTCCGGGGTCACCTTCAGCGGGAAGCTCGGGTGGTCCGCGGCGTGGTGCTGGTCGCGGAACGACCGCACCGGCATCTGCGTGGTCTCGGTGATGTCGCCCGCGGTGTTGTGCGGCGCGACGATGTTGGGCGGCAGCACGCACAACGCGACCGTGCCGCCGTAGGGCGAGTCGCGCAGCTCCACCTTGATGCCCCGGCGTGCGGCGAGCCGGGCGACGACGAACAGCCCGAGGCGCGACTCGCCCCGGAACGCCATCGTCTCGAAGTCCGGCGGGTTGGAGAGCTTCGCGTTGGCCTGGAGGCGTTCCTCCTGCGTCATGCCGAGACCGTGGTCCTCGATCTCGATCACGATCCCGTGCGGCACGGCGCTGGAGTGGACGATCACCTCCGAGCGCGGCGACGAGAACGCCGTCGCGTTGTCGACGAGCTCCGCGAGCAGGTGGATGGTGTCGGCGACGGCGACGCCGACCAGGGCGCGGTCCGGCACCGGGTTGACCTTCACCCGGACGTACTGCTCGGTCTCGGCGACCGCGGACCGGATGATGTCGCTCAGCCGCACCGGCTTGCGCCACTGCCTGCCCGGCTGCTCCCCCGCGAGGATGATCAGGTTCTCGGCGTTGCGGCGGGCCCGTGTCGCCAGGTGGTCGAGCTGGAAGAGCGAGTCGAGCTGCTCGGGGTGCTCCTCCTCGCGTTCGAGTTTGTCGAGGATCTTGAGCTGGCGGTGGACGAGTCCCTGGTTGCGGTGCGCGATGTCGAGGAAGACCCGGTTCACGCCTTCACGGGCCTGCGTCTCCTTCACCGCGGCCGCGACGGCCGTGTACTGGGCGGTGTTGAAGGCGTCCGCGACCTGGCCGATCTCGTCGTTGCCGTAGTCCAGCGGCGGCATGTCGCGGTGGACGTCCACCTGCTCACCACCGCGCAGGCGCGCCACGATGTGCGGCAGCCGTTCCTGCGCCAGCCGCAGGGTGTCCTCCCGCAACGAGGTGAGCCGCGTGACCAGCGCCTTGCTGACCAGGCGGTTCGAGATGCGCAGCGCGAGCACGATGCCCACGACGACGGCGAGCAACGCGATGAGGCTGCCGATCAGCACCGCGGTGAGCCGGGTGTTCGCCTTGTCGAGGCCGAGGTCGGCCGCGGCCTGCGCCTGCCCGGTCGCGATCCCGACGAGGTTCTCGTGCACCGGACCGGCGGCGGCACGCCACTGCTGCTCGGTGACGGACGTGTCGCCGTTGATGATCCGGCCCTCGAGGTCGAGCAACGACCGGTACTCCGTGGTCGCGCGCAGATCGTCGTACCGCTGACGGGACTGCTGCAGGGCGTACGGGATCGTGGAGTCGACGCCCGAGTGGTAGGCGCCGACGAGCCGGGCGAACTCGACGCGCTCGGCCGGGGTGAACTTGCCGTTGAGCAACCCGCGCGACCCGATCGTGGCGGCGCGCGACAACCAGTCGGCTGCCTGGAAGATCGTGACCGCGTGGACGCTCGCCTGCCCTGCCTCCGCGTCCGGCACCAGACGCGCCTGCCGGGCGAACAGCGCGACACCGGCGTCGAGGACGCTGTTGTAGTAGTCGTAGACCGCCTGCGGGTTCGCGTTGCCGGACGCGACCTGCGCGCGCTGCTGCGGCAGCTCGTTCAGCACGGAGTTGAGGGCGTTGATGCGGTCGACCACGTCCTGGGGCGAGTTGTCCGAAAGGTCCGCGAAAGCGTCTTTCATCTTCCGGACGGATTCGTCGGTCGACTCCTGCTGCTTCTTCAACGCGGCCGCGTCCACACCGCCCGCCTTGCTCAGCAGGACGAGGCTCAGCTGGCGTTCCTTCTGCAGCCCGACGAACGCCTCGGCGGACGGGGTCGTCACGTCCTTCACACCGGATGCGATCGAGCGCATGTAGAAACCGTCGAAAACGGTGTACGAGGAGAAAACCGCCCACATCACCAGGAGAACGACACTGGGAACGACCACGACACCCGCCAGCCGGGACCGAATGGTCCGGTAGTTGGTCGGTGTGTAACCGCTCTTCTCGTTCACAGCGCTCTCACGGTCTCCGTAACCTGGGTCACTCCTTCGGCTGCAATAAGGTAACAAGCAAAGATCATCGTTACCCAATGACAGCGATCACACGCAGTGCGCGGTTGGCAGGCTACCCAGTCGAGTGAGCGGAGCAACACCCGGTACGAGGGTTCTCACAAGGCAAGAACCCCCGTACGGGCTAGTTCTCATGCACGTTTCACTATGGGCGCTCTACTGAGACAACGGTGTAGGTCGTCTCCGGAGTCGGCGGCGTGCTGAAGCGTGCATTCGGCAGGTAGAGGCGCTTGCCGAACGCGGCCACGGTCGTGGGAACGTCGAACCGCGGGTCCGTGCGTTCCGCGGCAAGAGTCGCGCCATCGCGGCCGAGCGTGTATCGCGCGACTTTGTTCAACCTGTTTTGCACCACGAACAACTGGCGTCCCTCACGCAACAGGCCGTCACCATTCGCAAGTGTTTGACCGTGCAAATTGATGCTCGTGGTGTTGCCCGTCCGAGCATCGATCTTGAACAGCACGCCGGTGTTGCTCTGCACCGCGATCAGGCCGCCGTCGAGCCCGGTGACGATGCCGTTGAGGTTCACCGCGCCGGGCGTGATGACGAGGTCACCGGTCAACGCGAGGGTCCGGTGCGGCTTCAGGCTCAGCGGCACCTCGTAGAGCACCGCCTTGCGCGAGTCGGTGAACCACGCCGACCTCTCGGTCAGCACGACGTCGTTGACGAACGTGTCCGTGGTCGCGAACTGGAACTTCGCCAGCAATGCGCCCGTGCGGGTGTCATAGACGCGTGCGTCGCCGCCCGTGCCGCCCGCGACCCACAGCCGTTTGCGTGCGTCGACCTTCATGCCGAGCGACGGCGTGCCAGACCCCTTCGCGAGCACCTTGCCGTTGCCGGTGCGCAGGTCCGCCGCGTAGATCGACCCGTCGGCCCGCGACCCGAAGTAGGCCGTGGTGCCGCTGATCGCGATACCTTCCGGTTGCCACCCGTTCGGCAGGGAGAACTCCGTCGGGAACCGCCCTGTTGGATCGTGCAGGGACCCGTCTGCGGTGGCCGGCGCCGCGGCGGTGAGCGTGACGCCCAGGACCGCCGCGAGCAGGACACCGAATCTGCGGTACATGCCGCCTCCTTCTCGGATTGGGGTGCACCTCGATCCTTCTCCAGGTGAGCGGCCGAACCGGAGTTTTCTCAGGAATCCGACATCTCCACTGCTCAGCGGTGGCTAGCCTGAGTTGATGATCACCGGAAGAGGCCGTCGACGGCTGCTGGTCGTGCTGATCGCTTTCGCCGCTTCGCTGACGTGGGTGCAGCCGACCTCAGCCGCGGCGGCGTTGACCGTGCTGCCGAACGCCTCCAGGGACTTCAAGCTCAAGATCGACCCGACGGCGGACTGGCGTGCCTACGGCGCGGCCATCAGGGGCGCCGAGGCGTCCGGCGCGGTCACGAGGGTCACGCCGTTGCAGGTGGCACAGTCCGCGCAGCACGTCGGCCGGTCGGCCCTGTGTCACGACACGGGACTGAACGGCACCTACAGGTACGACGGCTTCTGCTGGGACTCGGGGGACGACAACACCAGCGCCTACTCCTCGGAAGGTGGCTGGCACCCCCAGGGGTTCACGGCCTCGCACGACTTCGACGGCACGTCGTACCACGGCCACCATCTCTACCTGGCGTCGTGGTTCTTCGGAACCGCCGCCGCGGGCCAGAACAAGTTCGGGCGCGTCACCATCGCCGAGTCCACCGGCGGCCGGGTCACCTACGGCCACGTCATGCTCGTCCAGCCCACCGGCAACGCCACGTCCGGGAACTTCGTGCCCGTGACCAACGTCCACGCCGACGGCATGGTCTGGTACGGCAACAAGCTGTTCGTGGCCAACGGCGGCGAACTTCTCGTCTTCGACCTGCAGTACCTGTGGAAGATGAGCACCACGTCGCGCGAGGAAACCGGCATCCGCGCCGGCGTCTCGTCAGCGCGCTGGCACCAGTGGGCGCTACCGCTGGTGGCCCGCTATCACACGGGAGAACGCTCAGCCGATCCTCGTGCCTGCGCGGGAGCGAGCGGACCGATCTGCCTGGGTTCGCTGAGCCTCGACCGCAGCACCACCCCGCACGCACTGGTCTCGGGCGAGTACCGCAGCTCCGCGGCAGGCGCAGGAGGCCGGATCGCCCGCTGGCCGCTGAGCGACACCCACGACATGCCCAGGGCGGACAACGGCGACGCGGTGAACACGAGTTCCGCCACGGCCGGTTACAGCACACCGGTCTTCCAGATGCAGGGCGTGGCCACCGACGGCACCTGGTACTACATGTCCGGCGAGTGCCCCGAGAGCTGGGTCCCCGACCCCACCGCCCGCGGCGCCTACTCGTGCATCCACCGCGCACGCCCCGGCAGCGCGCCCTCCGTCCTCACCAAGTCCCCCAGCCTCACGCAGAACCTCTCCTACAGCCGTGCGTCCGGGCGCCTGTGGGGCCTGAACGAGTGGACCGGACACCGGGTGGTCTTCAGCATCGACCCGCCCTGACCCTCACAGCTCGGCGGCGGCCTCGGCGATGAGCTCCAACGACTCGCCGGGGCCCAGCGCGAGCTCCCGCAGGCCCGTGAACCGCTGCGCGCACTGCGCGGTCAGGCCCGGCTCCTCGACGTACTCGCCCCTGATGAACGTCTCCAGGTACGCCACGTCGTTGTGCTGGCGGTGCGGGAAGCCCAGCAACGTGAACGGCGACCCCATCGCCGGATAGGCCCCGGCGGTGCGCGGCACGACCTGAACGCTCACCGTCGGGTGCTCACTGACCTCCATCAGGTGCAGCAGCTGCGCCTTCATCACCCGCGGCCCGCCGACGACCTGCCACAGCACCGCCTCCGGGAAGACCACCTCCACCGCGAGCGGATCCTTGTCGCCCAGGCGCGTGGACCACGCCTCCCGCACCATCGCGAACCGCGCGGTCCGAACCGGATCATCGGTCTGCATCACGGCGTCGGTGTAGCCGGGGAGCTGGAACACCGCGGGAACGAGATCCGTCGTGAACACCCGCAGCAGCGTCGCCTCGAACACCAGGTTCGCGAAGTCCGCCGCCGGGTCGAAGTTCACCGCGTTGCCGAGCGCGCGCGTACGGACCTGTTCCGCGTACTGCGCGCGCAACACGACGGCCTGCCACTCCGGAGTCGGCACCTTGTAGACGTACCCGAGCGCCATGACGTCCACGGGCGCCGACGGCTGCACCGCGTTCTCCATCATGGACAGCTTGGCACCGCTGAAACCCACGCGCTGACCCGCTTCGGCGAGGCTCAGCTCGCGCTCGGCGCGCCACCCGGCCAGCTGCCGCCCGATGGCGCGTTCGAGCGTCGTGGCGCGGAAATCCTTCGGCATGACGAGAAGGATATGACCAATTCAGATTCCCGAATGGAGCACCCGGTGTTGATAACCGTTAAACGCCAACGCTTCCGGTTCAGCGGAGTGCTTCATCTTAAACGGCCGTTGGTGCTTTTCAAGCCGTTAGCTCTTCGTGCGCGCATGAGCACGCACGAGCTCATGGAACCTGAACGCGTAGTCGCCGACCTCGGTCAGCAACGACTTCTCGACCAGGTCGTCCAGCGCGTCCTCGACGTCGCACTCGGGTTCTCCCGCGATCGCCGCCGCCACCGGCACGTCGAACGCACCGGACTGCCACGCGCAGAGCCGGTAGAGCCGCGCCTGCCGTTCCGGAAGCTCCACATAGGACAGATCGAGGAGCTGCCGCAGGCGTCCGTCGTCGGTGAGCGGCGCGACGTCGATCTCGCCCGCCTGTGGGAGATTCAGCCTGGTACGACTGGTGATCAGCACCGTCCCCTGTGCGGGCAGCAGCGGCGTCACCTGGTCGGCCGAGTCCGCGTTGTCCAGCAACAGGGTGAACTGCCGCCGGCTCACGAGACTGCGGAACAGCGCGGCTCTGTCGTCCGCGGACACGTGGTTGAGACGGAACGCCCGCAGCAGCGCGTCCAGGTCGTGCGTGGCCAAATCGAAGTAGAGCTGGTCGCCGGATCCCCTCTCCCGCAACCACTTGAGCGCCAGCGCCGTCTTCCCCACCCCGCCGGCCCCGCTCAGCACCGTCACCCCGCCGGCCCGAATGCCCGCCAGTTCCGCTTCCCTGCCGACGAAGTGCCGCGGCGGCGCGGGCGGCCGGAAGTGCGGCGGCACGTCGTTCCTGCCCCTGATGACCCCTGTGGTGGTCATCGCCAGTACGTCACTCATCACCCGTACCTCCCCAACACATCGAAGTTACGGGCTTTCTTCTTCTTGCGTCAGACGGCCATAGAGTGATCGCACGTGAGTGCGGCACCCGTGTTCGACGTCGAGGACTTCACCTGACGTCCGTTGATGATGATCTTGCACGTGAGTTCGCCGTGCACGCCCTCGAGCCGGATCGCGATCCGGCCCTTGCGCTTGCTCATGCGCTCGAACGGCATGTCCGGGTTGCGGAGGACTCGTTCCTCCTCACCGGGAATGGCGTAGGTGAGCCGGTCGGTCGTGCCCGAACCGTCCACCACCACGCGGATGCTGGGCGCTGCCGCGCAGCCGGTGCTCCCGGCCAGCAGCAGGCCCACGAGTAAGGCCGTCTTCATGGTGGGAACAGTAGGAAGCGAGCAGGCGCGGATACATCAGCCTGAAGGCTCACACAGCATCAGCCGTCAGAGTGACAACCCGAGATCCCTCAGCCTTTCCTCGACGCGGATCCGCTCGATCTCCCGGTCCATCCCTTCAGGCAGGACCCGCAACCGATGGTCGACGTCCAGCGCCTTGCACGCCTGCACGAGCAACGCGTCGTACGCCTGACGAGCGGCGATCTTCTTGACCGCCGAGGCCCCCGGCTCGAAGCACGCCCGTGTCCGCCGCACACGACGAAGGTCGGCCGCGATTCGTTCGATCGGCCGATGCGGGGACACACGAGCGGGAGGGCTTTGAAAACGCAGCCGGCGCAGCGCCTCCATCAGGCTGAAGGGCACCCCTTCAAACTACCCCGCCTGCAACGCCAGGAAGAGGTCCACGCGGGCCTCGAACTCGGCCAGGTCGACGCCCAGCAGCTCCTCCACGCGCCCCACCCGGTACCGCAACGTGTTCACGTGGACGTGCAGCTTGGCGGCGGCGGTCGTCCAGGAGCCCGAACAGTCCAGGAACACCTTCAACGTCCCGGCGAGGTCGGAGCCGTGTTCGGCGTCGTAGTCCAGCACCGGGCCGAGCAGGCGCCTGCGCAACGAACCGCGCAACTCCTCCGGCACGCCCGCGAGCAGCAGTTGGTGCAGTGCGATCTCCTCGCCCGCCACCACACACGTGCGGCCTCCACGCCGTTCGCCGAGCCTGCGCGCGTGCGTTGCCTCCTCCGCAGCGCCACGCAGTCCACGCGAGACGACCGGTGAGCTGATGCCGACGAGCACGCGGGACGAGCCGAGGCCCGGTTCCATCACGCGCATCGCCTCACGCACGTCGTCGGGCACCGCGTCGTCGGCCTTCGCCACGGCGCAGACCGTGTCCGCGACGGGCGTCACCAGTGCTTGGGGCAGCGCTTCCTCCAGCACGGCGGCCGCGAGTTCCGTGCGCTGGTCGGACGTGACGGCGCTGATCACCCGCAGCCGGGCGTCCTCCAGCCCGGCCGCCGCCAGACGTGACTCCAGGTCCGCCGACCCGCTCAGCACCGCGGCCACCAGCGGTGCGGCCGTGCGGTTCTCGATCTGACGGCCCTGGGCCTGCCGCAGGCGTTCCAGCGCGACGAGCGAGGCGAGCTCGGCGGCGGCCTCCAGCTGCGGTTCGCCGCCCACGACGAGGATCCAGCTGGTGAGCCGGCTGCCGCCGCGTTCGGAGACGGGCACGAGCGTCACGCCCCTGACCGTCTTCGGCAGACGGTCGGCCTGGAGGAACTCCTTGACCAGGCTCACCCGCTCCGGCAGTTCGCCGCCCGCGACGACCCTGCCGGTCGTGGAGAGCACCCAGCACTGCGCGCTCAGCTCGTGGCTGCCCGCCAGCAGCAACGCGGGCAGGCCGGAGCCCTCCGCGACGACGTTCAGCAGGCGGCGGTGCCGGGAGAGGCCGACGAGCTCCATCGAGACGCGCTCGGTGATCGTCGCGAACGACAGGTCGACCGGCACCTCCAGCAACGGCACGTGGTGGCGAACGCAAGCGTCGACCAGGTCGCCGGGCAGCGCGCGGTTCTCGGTCTCACTGGCGGCCAGTCCCGCGACCTTCGCGGAGGCGAGCGAGCGGACGAACGTCTCGGAGTCCTGCGGGCCGTGGTGCCAGAGCAGGCCGGACAGCACGAGCTCCCCGCCGGACAGGTACCGGCTGGGGTCGGGCAGCTCCGTTCCGTACACGCGGGTGACGGTGCGGTCGAGCTGGTCGGAGCCGGTGTGCAGGCTCAGGCGCAGTTCCGGCATCTGCAGCAACGTCCGCAGCAGCAACATGGGAGGTCACTTTCGTCCATTCGTGTTTGTAGGAAAGCACAAATTCGTTACGTGTAGGAGCCTGCTGATTCATGTAATCCGGCCGTAGCTCAGGGACACATCGGGTCTGTGTACTGGCTCACAACCAGATGGGAGGGCGAGTGACGATCTCCACGCACGTGCTGGACGCGGCACGCGGCAGGCCGTTCACGGGCATCACCGTGTCGCTGCAGCGCCGCGACGGGACCGAGGTGGCGAAAGCCGAGACGAACGCCGACGGACGAATCACCGGATGGGGTGACGGTCTGGAGGCCGGCGTGTACCGGCTGGTCTTCGACACCTCGCAGGCGGCGCCGTTCTTCCCCGAGGTCGTGCTCACCTTCGACTACTCCGATCCGGCCCAGCACTACCACGTGCCGCTGCTGCTGTCGCCGTTCGCCTACTCCACCTACCGAGGTAGCTGACGATGGACTTCCTTCGACCGGAAACGCTCGCCGAGGCGTTGGAGATCAAGGCCGAGCGCCCCGACGCCGTGCCGATCGCCGGTGGCACCGACGTCATGGTGGAGCTGAACTACGACCACCGCAGGCCGGCCGCGCTGCTGGACCTGACGCGCATCCCCGAGCTCCAGCAGTGGGAAGACGGGTTGCGCGTCGGTGCCGGCGTGCCGTACGTGCGGATCATCGACGAGCTGGGTGCTCAGCTGCCGGGCCTCGCCATGGCCTCGCGGACTGTCGGGTCGCCGCAGATCCGCAACCGGGGCACGGTGGGCGGCAACCTCGGCGCGGCTTCCCCCGCGGGCGACACGCACCCGGTGCTGCTGGCGTCGGACGCGGTCATCGAGGTGGCCTCCGTGCGCGGGACGCGGATGATCCCGGCCGCCGAGTTCTACCTGGGGGTCAAGCGGAACGCCTTGGAGCCGGACGAACTGATCGTGGCCGTCCACCTGACGCCTGCCAAGGGGCCACAACAGTTCTCGAAGGTCGGCACCCGCAACGCCATGGTGATCGCGGTGTGCTCGTTCGCGATCTCGCTGTTCCCGCAGGAGAACCGGGTGGGCGCCGCGGTCGGGTCGGCCGCTCCGACGCCGCGCCGGGCGCCAGAGGCCGAGGAGTTCCTGGCTTCGGCGCTGGACTTCAAGAACCCGAAGCCGTTGCTGGACTCGGTGAAGCGCGAGTTCGGGGAACTGGTCTCGCGGGCCGCGTCACCGATCGACGACGTGCGCGGGTCTGCGGCCTACCGCAAGCACGCTCTGGCCGTGATGGCCCGCAGGACGCTGGGCTGGGCCTGGCAGGAACTTCTAGCCAAAAAGAATGGAAGCGAGGAGCGGCCATGCGCGTGAACGTGACGGTCAACGGCGAGCAGCGGCAGGCCGACGACGTGTGGGAGGGCGAGTCGCTGCTGTTCATGTTGCGTGAACGGCTCGGGCTGCCCGGTTCGAAGAACGCCTGCGAGCAGGGCGAGTGCGGTTCCTGCACGGTCTACCTGGACAACGTGCCGGTGTGCGCGTGCCTGGTCGCGGCCGGGCAGGCGCAGGACCGTTCCGTTCGCACGGTCGAGGGGCTCGCCGAGGGCGATCAGCTCGACCCGGTGCAGGAGGCGTTCGTCGAGGCGGGCGCGGTGCAGTGCGGGTTCTGCACGCCCGGTCTCGTGGTGCAGGCGCACGACCTGCTCGACCGCGTGCCGAACCCGTCCGACCCGGAGATCCGCGAGGCGCTCGCCGGGAACCTGTGCCGCTGCACGGGTTACGAGAAGATCCTGGACGCCGTGCGATTGGCGGCGTCGCGCCGATGATCGTCCTCGACCGCTGTGCGGTGTCCACCGTGGACTCGGCCGGGACCGAGCACCTGTCCGGTCACGTGGTCGTGGCCGACGGGCGCATCCAGTCCGTCGGTTCGGGTCCCGCGCCTCGGCCGTCCGAGTCGCACACGTACGTCGACGCGTCGTCGTGCCTGGTCACGCCGGGGCTGATCAACACGCACCACCACCTGTACCAGTGGGCGACGCGGGGCCTCGCCCAGGACGCGACGCTGTTCGAGTGGCTGACCACGCTGTACCCGGTGTGGCGCGGGCTCGACGACACCGTGACGCACGCGGCGGCGTCCGCGGGCCTCGCGAAGCTGGCGTTGACCGGCTGCACGCTGGCCGCCGACCACCACTACGTCTTCCCGTCCGGCGGCGGTGACGTGTTCAACGCGCTCGTGTCGGCGGGGCGGCGGATCGGGATCCGGCTGGAGGCGATCCGCGGGTCGATGGACCGCGGCGAGTCCCACGGCGGACTGCCGCCGGACAACCTGGTCGAGGACACCGAGGCCGCGCTGGTCGCGACCGAGCAGGCGATCGGCGACTACCACTCGACCGCGGACGACGCGCTGGTGAGGGTCGCCGTCGGACCGTGCTCGCCGTTCTCGGTGTCGAAGGAGCTGATGACCGGAGCTGCTTCCCTGGCCCGCCGGCACGGCGTCCGGCTGCACACGCACCTCGCCGAGACGCTGGACGAGGAAGAGCAGTGCCTGGCGGAGAACGGGTGCACGCCGACCGAGTACGCCGAGCAGCTCGGCTGGCTGGGTTCGGACGTGTGGCTCGCGCACACCGTGCACCTCAACGCCGACGCGGTGAAGCGCCTCGGGGCGACCTCAACGGGTTCCGCGCACTGTCCGACGTCCAACGGGCGTCTGGGCACCGGGATCGCGCCGGTCCGGGACCTGCTGGACGCGGGTGCACCGGTCGGGCTCGGGGTCGACGGCGCGGCGTCCAACGAGGACGGTGGACTGGTCGTCGAGCTGCGTTCGGCACTGTACCAGGCCCGTCAGCGCGGTGGGCCACGTGCGCTGGACGCCCGCAAGGCGTTGTGGATGGGCACGATGGGCGGCGCGCAGGTGCTCGGCCGGGCGGACTCGCTGGGCTCGATCGAGCCGGGCAAGGTCGCGGACCTGGCCGTGTGGGACCTGTCCGGAATGGACTACGCGGGGATCGCGGACCCGGTGGCGGCGCTCGTGCTGGGCACTCCCCCGCCGTTGAAACTGTTGATCGTGGGCGGTGAGGTCGTGGTGCGGGACGGTGTTCTGCTCACGGCGTCGACCGACGAGCTGGCGCGTGACCTCTCCGCCGCCAGCACCAAGCTCCAGGAGGCTGCGCGATGACCCTCACTCCCGCCGAACTGACCTCCGCGGTGTCGGGTGGCATCGGGACGTCGCCGCAACGCCCGGACGGCAACCTGAAGGTGCGCGGCGAGTTCGCCTACGCGTCCGACCTGTGGCACGAGGACATGATCTGGGGCGCGACCCTGCGCTCGCCCCACCCGTACGCCCGCATCACGTCGGTCGACATCACCGAGGCGTTGAAGGTGCCGGGCGTGTACGCGGTGCTGACTGCTGACGACGTACCCGGCCGCAACCTGTACGGGTTGGAGCACAAGGACCAGCCGGTGCTGGCCGTGGACGTCGTGCGCTACCAGGGCGAGCCGATCGCGCTGGTCGGTGCCGACCACCCGGAGACCGCGCTGCGGGCGATGAAGAAGATCGTCGTGACGTACGAGGTGCTCGAACCCGTTGTGGACATGGAAACGGCGGTGGACGACACGCCGTTGCACCCCGGCGGGAACCTGGTGCGGCACGTGCCGATCCGGCGCGGCTCGCAGGACGTCACGGCCGAGGTCGTGGTCACCGGCCGGTACGAGGTCGGCATGCAGGACCAGGCGTTCCTCGGGCCGGAATCCGGGCTCGCGGTGCCGGCTTCCGACGGTTCCGTCGACCTGTACATCGCGACGCAGTGGCTGCACGTCGACCGCGACCAGATCGCGGCCGCGCTCGGGCTGCCGCAGGAGCAGGTCCGGTTGACGCTCTCGGGTGTCGGTGGCGCGTTCGGTGGCCGTGAGGACCTGTCCATGCAGGTGCACGCGTGTCTGCTGGCGCTGCACACCGGCAAGCCCGTGAAGATGGTCTACAACCGCGAGGAGTCGTTCTACGGGCACGTGCACCGGCACCCGGCCGTGCTGTACTACGAGCACGGCGCCGACCACACGGGCAAGCTGGTCTACGTCCGCACTCGCATGTACCTGGACGGTGGCGCGTACGCGTCGTCGACTCCTGCGGTCGTGGCCAACGCGGCGACGCTCGGCGTTGGGCCGTACGAGGTCGACAACGTGACCGTGGACGCGTACGGCGTGTACACGAACAACCCGCCGTGCGGTGCGATGCGCGGATTCGGTGCTGTGCAGGCAGGTTTCGCCTACGAGTCCCAGATGGACAAGCTGGCGGAGGCGCTGGGCATGTCGCCGGTGGACGTCCGGGTGCGCAACGCGATGACCGAGGGTTCCGTGATGCCGACCGGCCAGGTGGTCGACTCGGCCGCGCCCGTCGCGCAGCTGCTGAAGCTGGTGCAGGACAAGCCTTTGCCCGCAGGGACGTCGTCGGACATCCGTGAACTGCCCGGTGGTGTCTCGAACACCACGCACGGCGAAGGTGTCGTGCGCAGAGTCGGATATGCCGTCGGCATCAAGAACATCTGCTTCTCCGAGGGCTACGACGACTACTCGACCGCACGTGTGCGCGTTTCGATGGTCAACGGTTCGTTGTCCGCCGCTGTGCACACCGCTGCGTGCGAGGTCGGCCAGGGCCTGGTGACGATCATGCAGCAGATCGTGCGGACCGAGCTGGGCATCGAGCGCGTGACCGTGCTGCCGATGGACACGACGATCGGCAACGGTGGCTCGACCTCCGCCTCGCGCCAGACGTACGTGACCGGTGGCGCGGTGAAGGCCGCCTGCGCGTTGGTGCGCGACAAGCTGGCCGGCCGCACCGACATCGGCGACGAGGTGATCGACGAGACCACCGAGTGGCGTCACCGTGCGACCGAGGCCATCGATCCCGTTACCGGGCAAGGCAACGCGCACGTCCAGTACGGCTTCGCCGCTCACCGCGCGGTCGTCGACGTGGACGTCGACCTCGGTCTCGTGCGCGTCGTCGCCCTGGACTGCGCCCAGGACGTCGGCAAGGCGCTGAACCCGCAGGCCGTGGTCGGCCAGATCCAGGGCGGTTCCGCCCAGGGCCTCGGCCTCGCGGTGATGGAGGAGATCCAGACCTCCGGCGGCAAGGTGCGCAACCCGTCGTTCACCGACTACCTCATCCCGACCGTGCTCGACATGCCGCCGATGAGCATCGACGTGCTCGAGCTCGCCGACCCCCACGCCCCGTACGGCATCCGCGGCGTCGGCGAACCGCCCACCATCTCGTCGACCCCGGCGATCGTGGCGGCGATCCGCGCGGCGACCGGCCTGGCGCTCACCCGCGTCCCGGTCCGCCCGGAACACCTCACCGGTACCTGAGTTTCTGGAGTTTGTTGCTGTGAACGCACATCTGCTCGCCACGATCGACCTGGCCACCCGCAACGTGGCCTCGGGAGGTGGCCCGTTCGGCGCGATGATCGTCCGTGACGGCGAGGTCATCGCCACCGGCGTCAACCAGGTGACGTCAACGCTCGACCCCACCGCGCACGCCGAGGTCGTCGCGATCCGCGCGGCCTGCCAGGCGCTCGGTGACTTCCGTCTGACCGGCTGCACGCTGATCTCCTCGTGCGAGCCGTGTCCCCTGTGCCTGTCCGCCGCGCTCTGGGCGCGCGTGGACAAGGTGATCTACGCCGCTGACCGCGACGACGCGGCCGCGGCGGGGTTCGACGACCGGGAGTTCTACGAACTCTTCAGCAAGCCCCGCAGCGAGTGGGACTTGCCGGTGCACCAGATCTCCACAGGCGAGGACAACGCCCCGTTCACCGCGTGGATGTCACTCGCAACTCGTATCGACTACTAAAGCGGCCAAAAGCCTCAGCTGACCGGAGCTTGCACTTGTCTAAACGCGTTCCGGCGATGGAACGCGCCCACCGGCATGGGAAAGGCCGTCCTTCAATGACCCAGTTACGGAGCCGACCGACGTCTTCGTCGCTCGACCAGTTCTTCCGCATCACCGAACGTGGCAGCTCGTTGGGCCGCGAAGTGCGCGGTGGCATCACGACGTTCGTCGCGATGTCGTACATCGTGCTGCTGAACCCGTTGATCCTCGGCGCGTCCGCGGACATCACCGGCGCCAAGCTCACCATCGCCGAGATCACCACGGCGACCGCGCTGGCCGCGGGCGTGATGACCGTCCTCATGGGACTGGTCGGCAACGCACCGCTGGCGATAGCGGCGGGCCTCGGCGTGAACGGCGTGGTGGCGTTCCAGATGGCGCCGACCATGACGTGGGCCCAGGCCTTCGGGCTGGTGGTGCTGGAGGGCCTGTGCATCGTGATCATGGCCGCGTCCGGCGTCCGTGAACGCATCATCAACGCGATCCCCGGACCGTTGAAGATCGCCATCACCGTGGGCATCGGGCTCTACATCGCTTTGGTGGGACTGGTTTCCGCCGGTTTCGTGACCCGCACGCCGGACGCGGCGCACTCGACGGTGCCGGTGCGCATGGGCCTCGACGGCCACCTCAGCGGCTGGCCGATCGCGATCTTCTGCCTCGGCCTGCTGCTGATGATCGTCCTGCTGGCGCGCGGCGTGCCCGGTGCCGTCCTGATCAGCATCGTGGTGGCCACGGTCGTCGCCGTGCTGGTGAACGCCGTGTTCCACGTCGAGGGCTGGGGCCTGGTGACGCCTTCCCTGCCGACGTCGGTGGTCGGCTCGCCCGACTTCGGGTTGTTCGGCCGGGTGGACCTGTTCGGCGGCTTCGTGTCGGCCGGCGTGATCGCGGCGACGATCTTCCTGTTCACGCTGGTGCTGTCGGGTTTCTTCGACGCCATGGGCACGATCACGTCCGTCGCCGACGAGGCGGGTCTCGCCCGTGACGGTCGCGTGGAGGGCATGGGCAAGATCCTGATGGTCGACGGTGCCGGCGCGATCGCGGGCGGCGTCACGGGATCAGCCCCGAACACCGTGTTCCTGGAGTCGGCCGCGGGCGTTGGCGAAGGCGCCCGCACCGGCCTGGCCTCGGTGGTGACCGGCGGGTTGTTCCTGGTGGCGCTGCTCTTCACGCCGCTGGCGGCCATCGTGCCCGCACAGGCGGCGGCGCCCGCGCTGGTGGTGATCGGCGGGCTGATGATGACCCAGATCCGCCGGATCCCGTGGCAGGACACGGACTTCACCATCCCGGTGTTCCTGACGGTGGCGATCATCCCGTTCACCTACTCGATCACCAACGGCATCGGCGCCGGCCTCGTGTCGTACGTGGTGCTGCGCATCTGCAAGGGCCGCTGGCCGGGCTGGCTGATGACCGGCCTCGCCCTGATGTTCGCCGTGTACTTCGGCGTGGATCTGATCACCGGCAAGTGACGCGGTGAGGTTCGGCCGGGCGGCCACCCGGCCGAGCCTCTCCGCCCGAGGGAGGTTCGATGCGTGACCTGGCACCGACGTTGCTGTCGTGGGACCGTTTCGCGGTCGCCTCGGTGGTGGCCGTGCGCGGCAGCGCGCCCCGCCCGGTCGGCGCGGCGATGGCGGTCGGCCCGTCCGGCGAGGTGATCGGCAGCGTGTCCGGCGGCTGCGTGGAGGCCGAGGTCTACGACCTGGCGTGCACGGTGCTGGAGACCGGTGAGCCGGAGCTGGCCACGTTCGGCTACTCCGACGACACGGCGTTCGCGGTCGGCCTCACCTGCGGCGGTTCGCTGGACGTGCTGGTGCAGCGGGACAGCCCGTCGTTGCGTGCGGCCCTTCAGGCCTCTGTGGACGGTCATCCGGTGTCGGTGTTGCTCAGCGCCGAGGGCCGGACGTTCGCCGAGTCCTGGATGCCGCCACCGCGCCTGCTGGTGTTCGGCGCGATCGACCACGCCGCCGCGGTCGCCGAGATCGGGCGTTTCCTCGGCTACCACGTGACGGTGTGCGACGCACGGCCGATCTTCGCGACTCCGGAGCGCTTCCCCGCAGCGCACTCGGTGGTGGTGGACTGGCCGCACCGCTATCTGGCCTCTACACACACCGATGCCTCCACGGCCGTTGTGGTGCTCACGCACGATCCGAAGTTCGACATCCCAGTGCTGCGTGAGGCGCTGTCCAGGCCGTTGGCATTCGTCGGCGCGTTGGGCTCGCGCCGCACACATCTCGAACGCCTCGACAGCCTCCGTGCGGAGGGCGTGCCCGAATCGTCGTTGGCGCGCTTGAGGTCACCGATCGGCCTGGACCTCGGCGGCCGCAGCCCAGCGGAGACCGCCGTCTCGATCGCCGCCGAGCTGGTGGCCGTGCGGCACGGTGGCAGCGGCCTGCCGCTGTCGGTTCTGTCGACCCCCATCCACCGGACCCAGGAGAGTCATGGCACTGATCTTCCTCAACGGCGGCGGCATGAAGGACGGCCCGCTGCACTCCCAGCTGCAGGGCACGCCGATGGTGTGCCGGGCGCGCAGTGCGGCCAAGTACCGGTACTTCTCGGTGCGGGGCAAGTTCCCCGCGATGCACGAGTCGGGCTCGGCCTCGGTGGTCGGTGAGCTCTACGACCTGCCGCTGAAGATCCTGCGCGACCACCTCGTCCCGGCAGAGCCCCCGGAGCTGGAGATCGGCGTCATCGAGCTCGAGGACGGCAGCGCCGCCCTGGCCACCGTGCTGCGCGACGCCGTGGTGGACGGACTACTCCAATCGGGTGACATTCAGGACATCTCGTATCTGGGCGACTGGCGGGAGTTCCTACAACGCGAGGGGTGAGGGAGCGGCATCGGGGGGTGCCGCTTGGCAAGGGGGAGTTGCCGCAGGCGGCGGGGCCAACCGAAGTGGCCCCGCCGCCGGGGCACCGCAGCCAGACACCGCCCGCCGGGGCACCTCCGCCGGGGCACCTCCGCCGGGGCACCTCCGCCGGGGCACCTCCGCCGGGGCACCTCCGCCGGGGCACCTCCGCCGGGGCACCGCCACGTCGCCGCCGGCCGCATCAACGCCGCTGCCGGGTTTCCTCGACCCAGCTCAGCGTCCACGTCCTCGCAGCAGCCCGCGCTCGTACGCCACCGCGACCGCCGCGGCCCGGTCCGAGACGCCGAGCTTCGCGTAGACGTGCAGCAGGTGCGTCTTCACCGTCGCCTCGGAGATGAACAGGGCCGCCGCCACCGCCCGGTTCGTGGATCCCTTCGCCACCAGCGCCAGCACGTCGAGCTCCCGCGCCGACAACGGCTCCAGCGCAGGCTCCCGGACCTGCCCCAGCAACCTCGTGGCCACCGCGGGCGACAGCACGGCCTCCCCGGCGTGAGCAGCCCGGACGGCCCGCTGCAACTCGTCGCGCGGGGTGTCCTTCAACAGGTAACCGGTGGCGCCGGCCTTGATGGCGGGCAGCACGTCCCGATCGGTGTCGTAGGTGGTGAGCACCAGCACGCGGCACGGGTGCGTGCGCAGGCGCTCGATGGCGGACAGCCCGTCGGAACCCGGCATCCGCAGGTCCATCAGCACGACGTCCGGCGACACCGCCGCGACCACGGCCACCGCCTCGTCACCGGAGGCGGCCTCGCCGACCACCTCGAAGTCGGAGGCGGCGAGCATGCCGCGCAGGCCGTCGCGGACGACCGGGTGGTCGTCGACGATCACGAGCCGGATCACGTCGGCCTCCTCGCGGTGCCGGAGCCCGGCCCTGCCTGGCAGCCGCGGACCGCCGACGCTCCGCTCACGTCACGAACCACGTCGCCCCCAAGCACTCGTGTTGTCCACGTGCACGCGGCCAACGGAACCAGTCTCCGCCACTCACGCCGGCACCCGTGCCGAGATCGCCGTCCCCGCCCCCGGCTCCGACTCCACGAACAGCGCCCCCGACAGCCGGTGCAACCGGTGCCTCATCGCGGGCAGGCCGAACCCCGCCGACGGGTGTGCCAGGTCGAAGCCCACGCCGTCGTCGCGCACGTCCAGCGTCACCACGTCCTCCATGTACGACAGGGTCAGGCCCACGCGGGAGGCGGAGGCGTGTTTGGCCACGTTCGCCAGCGCTTCCTGGGCCGTGCGCAGGAGGGCGACCTCGACCTCCGGGTGCATGACGCGGACGGCGCCGGTCAGCGTCACCGAGACCGGCACGCCGTACACCGTGGACCAGCCGGAGGCCACCTCGTCCAACGCTTCCGGCAGGGCCGCGGAGTCCAGGGCCGGCGGGCGCAGGGCGTGCACCGAACGGCGGGCCTCGGCCAGGTTCGCGCGGGCCAGGTCGGCCGCCACCGAGACGCGGCATTCCCAGTCGTCGGTGGTGGCCGCCGAGAGTTGCGTGATGATGCCCGTCAGGCCCTGGGCCAGCGTGTCGTGGATCTCGCCCGCCAGGCGGTGGCGCTCGTCCTGCACGCCCGCCTCGTGCGCCTGCACCAGGAGCTGGGCGTGGAGGCCCTCGTTCTCCTCCAGCAGATCCTTGCGCAGGCGGGCCTGCTCGGTCGTCACGTGGCCGACGAACGTGAAGGTGCACGCCACCACCACGAACACGAGCAGCAGCAACCAGAAGGCCGGCCGGGCCTCCGCGGGTGGATAGCCGCCGAACAACGACAGCGTCGCCAGCGCCGCGGTGAGCGCCACCACGAAGAACATCCAGCGGCCACGCAGGAGTTCGCTCGCGTAGATGTACACCGCGTACGACACCGCACCGAACCAGTGCTCGCGCATGCCCAGCACCGCGTAGAACACGACCATGCCACCGATGAACACGGCCATGAGCTCCGCACGGGCGTGCCACCGCGGGTGCAGCGTGAACCACCACGCCATCCACGCGTAGCCGAACGCCACCAGGCCGTAGGTGACCCAGCGCTCCGAGGTCGAGTGCGCGGTGAAGATCGAGTACATCACCGTCGTCACCGTCAGCACGAAGTACGGGATCGTGTGCGCGACGAAAGCGAGCCTGCGCTCCCACCTGTCCAACGCGGCCATGTCCACGAGCAACCCCCAGCGAGCTGATGCGCCGGGCCCCTGCCCGGTGGTGACGGCCGGTCATGATCGAGCGAGCCCTGCTGCTCGACGTACCGGCGCAGCACGGTGAACGGCGCAGCTGCCACCGAATCGGCGACATGTCCGGACCCTAGCCGTTGCGACGGCCGGCCGGGCCGAAACCGCTGTCCGGCAACGCCGCCGGCACCGCGCCGGCCGCCGGGCAGGCGGACGACGCAACCGACCGTGGAGCGCGGGTACGGCCGCGAACAGGGTCAGTCCCAGCGGAACGTCCTGGCCGCCACAGCACCCGCCACGAGGCTCACCAGCCCCATGACCGCGAGATGCCTCCAATCCGGCGCGGTGCCGAGCCACGCCTGTTGCAACGCCTCCACTCCGGGAGGCGAGTACGAGCCGATCGTCTGAATCACCGAGGGCAGCATGAACCGCGGCAGGTACACGCCGCCGAAGAACATGAGCAGCATGAACACCACCGTCGCCCAGCCACCGGCCGCCCGCGCGGTCGGGGCCAGTGCGGCGATCACCAGTCCCAGCGCGAACGTCCCAGCCCCTCCCAGCACCACGGCACACGCCAGGCCGAGTGGATGGTGGGGCAGGTCGACGCCGAAAACGACGTACGCCACCACGATAGTCAGCAGCACCGACAAGATCGCCGCGCCGAAGTTGACCACCAGCTGGCCGATCAGCAACCGCGCCGGGTGCATGGGCGTCGTGGACAGCCGGCGCAGCACGCCCTTCTCCCGATACGTCGCCACGACCGTCGGCAGACGCTGCAACCCGATGAACACCAACGTGAACACGACGATCGACGACAGGTAGCTGTCGATGAACCGAAGACCACCGAACTGCGGATCAGGCGTCCGCAACGCCGGAACCGCCCCCAGCCCGAGCAGCAACACCGCCGGGAACACCAGAGCGAACACCGAGTTCAGCCGATCGCGAACGAACAGCCGAGCCTCCACCTCAATGATCTTCCGCACGACTACCCCCGGTCAGCTCGACGTAGGCGTCGTCCAGCGAGACCTGGTCGACGCGCAGCTGCCGCGCCACGATCTGCTTGCGCGCCAGCAAAGAAGTCACCGCGTGCAGCAGGTTCTCCGACCCGCTCACCACGAGCTGCGAACCCACCGACGACACCTCGGTGACCTCCGGCAGCGCCTGCAGCAGGGCGACGTCCAGCGAAGCGGACGGCACGAACCGCACCCGAGTGGCACCGTCCACACGCGACACCAGCCCGGAAGGCGTGTCCAACGCCGCGATGCGCCCGTCGCGGAACACCGCGACCCGGTCGCAGAGCCGTTCGGCCTCCTCCATGAAGTGCGTGACCAGCAGGATCGTCACGCCGGCCGACCGCACCTCCTCGATCACCGACCACGTGTCGCGCCGCGCCTGCGGATCGAGTCCCGTCGTCAGCTCGTCGAGGATCGCCACCCGCGGCGACCCGATCAACGCCAGCGCGATCGACAACCGCTGCTTCAACCCGCCGGACAGCTGCCCGAACTCCGCCTTCAGGTGCCCGGACAGCCCCAGCCGCGACGACCAGTCGGCCGGCGACGGGTAGAACGACGAGAACAGCGACAGCGCCTCGCCCACCCGAATCCGTTCGGGCAGCTCGGACGCCTGCAGCTGCACCCCGATCGCGGACCGCACGTCCCCCGGTGCCCGCCCCAGCACCGACACGCTCCCCCGGTCCGGCTTCCGCAGCCCCGCCACGCACTCGACCGTCGTGGTCTTGCCCGCTCCGTTCGGCCCCAGAATTCCGAAGATCTCCCCCTCGGCGACCTCGAACGACACCGAGTCCACCGCGACGCGGGGCCCGTACCGCTTCCCCAGCTCGCGCACTTCGACGATTGCCATGCCACCACGATCGTGGAGCACGAACAGCAGATCATCGAACAACGAGCGACACCCTGATCAACCGATCGGTTGATGCTCCAGCACGGCCGCGCGCAATGCCGCCGCCAGTCGCGACACGGGGTCAGCGACAGGCCCCGGCACCCGCGCGATCAGCACCCGGCGCTGCTCGGACGGCCCGCCCCGCACCGGCAGCACCCGCACCCCGGCGGGCACGACCGAGGCGAGCGCGGCCGACACGGTCGTGATGCCCAGTCCCGCCGCGACGAGCTGCAGCTTGGCCAGCCAGTCACGGGCGGTGTGCGCGACGACGGGCCGTTCGTCCAGTCCCGGCCACACGCCCATCACCAGCGGATCGCCCGGCCCGGAGATCCAGCGCTGGTCCCGCAGGTCCGCGATGTCGATGAAGTCGTTGCGCGCCAACGGATGCGCCGACGGCACAGCAACACGCAGACTGCGTTCCGTGAGCGTGTCGATCTCCAAAGCGGGCACCTCGTCGTCGGGAGCGCGAAACGGCGGTGACGACGCGATCAACGCGATGTCCAATGTGCCCGCACGCAACGCGCGCACCAACGCCGGTGTGCTCCCCTCGCGCGTGACGACGGTGATGGATGGATGAGTGCGCCTCAACGCCACAAGCGCGGCAGGCACCAACCACGCACCAGCCGTGGCGAACCAGCCGAGCCGGACCGTGCTCTCGTCCTCTTCCGGCAGCCCTGCAAGCTCCCGTGCGCCTGCATCGACCTGATCGACCACAACGGCCGCACGCTTCAACACGAGCCGTCCGGCCGCAGTGAGCCGCACGCCGTCATGGCGCCGTTCCAACAACACGACGCCCGCTGCACGCTCCAAGGCCGCGATCTGCCGGGACACCGCAGACTGCGTGTAGCCCAACGCGGTCGCCGCCGCGGTCAACGTCCCGCGCTCGGCCACCTCGCGGAACACCCGCAGAGCGACCAGCGACGCATCGGTGAAGGCCATGACATCTACGCATACCCCGGTTGACATTCTTTCGCTACCCGCATGCTTAGAACCGTCCTAGCGTCGAAGTCATGACGATCGCACTGGTCACCGGCGCCACGCAGGGACTCGGCCTCGCACTGGCAGAAGGGCTCGCGCAACGCCTGAAGCCCACCGACACCGTCTACCTCACCGGCCGCGACACCGGCCGGATCACCGCCGCGGTCGAGTCGATCCAGGGCAGCGCACAGGTCCGCGGCGAGCTGTTCGACGTGGCACAACCGAACTCCGCACACGACTTGGCGAAACAGCTGGAGCAACGGCACGGCGGCGTCGACATCGTGTTCGGCAACGCCGTGATGCGCATCGGCCCCGACGACGACCCGCGCGAGATCGCGGACGAGTACACCCAGGTCAACAACTTCGGCACCACGAGACTCCTGCGGGAGTTCGCGCCACTGCTCAACGACAACGGCAGACTGATCGTCGTGGCGAGCTCGCTCGGCACGCTCCACCACCTGGCGCCCGTCCTCCACACACGGTTCACGGCACCGTCCACTCTGGACGAGATCGACGACCAGATCGCCCGCTGGCGCGACGAGATCAAGGAGAACAGGACCGGCGCCTGGCCCGGCTTCGTGAACATCCCGTCCAAGATCGGCCAGGTCGCCGCCGTCCGCGTCCTCGCGGCCCAACGGCGCGAAGAAGACGCGGAGCGCGGCATCCTGATCGCCTCCGCGTGCCCCGGAATGATCAACACACCGACGTCCGCGCTGTGGTGGGACGTCAGCACCGCCCCGACTCCCGCACAGGCCGCGAAGGCGTTGCTCGACCTCGCCCTCGACCCGGTCGAACCGGAGCACTACGGCGAGCTCGTGCGTCACGGCGAGGTGGTGCCGTTCAGCTGATGGGTTGGTCCAGCCCGTGCACCACCTGGTCGAGCAACGTCTGGATGACAGCTTCGTTGTGTTCGCTGCGCCCCGGCGTGATCATCCGTGACGTCGCCTCGACCATCGCGTGCACGAGCATCGCCCGCAGGTGCGCGCGCCGCACCCCGGCCGTGGTGAAGACACCGACCAACGGCGCCAGCAGCCGTTCGTGCTCGGCCCTGATCTGCTCGCGCGACGCGTCCGGCAGCGTGTGCGCGGACAGGGCCACCACGGCGCCGTGGCTGCCGTCGGTGATGATCGCCAGCTCGGTGCGCAGGTACGCCTCGATCTTCTCCGGCACGGACCCGGCGCTGTTGACCGCGTCCTCCAGCTTGTCCGCCCACTCGGGCAGCGCGTCCGACACGATCGCGGCGACCAGTTCCTCGCGGGACCGGAAGTACTCGTAGAGGCTCGGCCGCGACAACCCGACGCGTCTCGCGAGCGACGCGAGCGTCAGCGCCTCCGCCCCCTCGGTCGCCACGATCTCGCGCCCGGCGTCCAGCAGGGCGCGCAAACGGTTGGCGCGGTGCTCGGCCACGGTGTCGGCGCTGATCCTCGGCACAGCGGGATCGTATCGCGCCTTGCTTTCCCGACGGGGAGTTGGAATAGTTTCCGACAGAGCGTCGGGATCGGGAGGCCAGCATGTTCATCGCGACCAACCGGATGTTCGTGAACCCGGAGATGTCCGAGGAGTTCGAGCGCTACTTCCGCGGCAACATGCGCACCCACCTGCCCGGAGTCCCCGGCCTGCTGCGCAGCACGTTGCTCAAGCCGACGCAGGACGACCAGCCGTACGTCTCGGTCAACGAGTTCGAGTCGGAAGAGGCCTTCCGCGCGTGGGTCGCGTCCGACGCGTTCCGCGAGGCGCACAAGGGCCACCGCACGATCGCACGCCTGGTCACGGGCAATGAACCGGAGAGGTTCACGCACGCGGAGGACATGGTCCTGCCGCGGCAACGCACCGAGCAGGCCCGTCTCACAGCGTGGGAAGCAGGGCCTTCATCCGGTTGATCTCGTCGGTCTGCACGGCGATCACGTCGTCGGCCATCTCCTCGACCTGAACGTTGCTGCCGGCGCCCTTCACGTCCGTCGCCATCGTGATCGCACCCTCGTGGTGCTTGATCATCAGCTCCAGGAACATCCGGTCGAAGTCCTTGCCGCGCGCGGCTCCGAGGGCGTTGAGCTGGTCCTGCGTGGCCATGCCCGGCATCGAACCGTGATCTTCGTGCCCACCCGCCGCGTTGAACGTCCGCTGCCACTGCTTCATGGCACCGATCTCGGGCTCCTGGCTGAACCGGATGCGGTCCGCCAGGCCTTTCACGGTCGCGTTCTCCGCGCGGTCGGGCGCGAACCGCGTCATCGCGAGCGCCTGCTCGTGGTGGACGATCATCATCGCCACGTACTTGCGGTCGGCGTCGTTCGGCGGCGCCGGAATCGCACGGGAAGCGTCCGACGGTGACAACGTCTGCGCCGAGCCCCCCGGTGTGTCCGGCGCGATGATCGGCGCTGCATCAGGCTCCGATGTACAGCCCGCCAACAGGGCGAACGCCGCCACGATGACCACAACCCCAGATCGCATGGACCGGACAATACCCTCCGAAAGACGCTGGCCCTTAGCAAGGCGAAAGGGTCATACTCCCCCCACCAACCCGTACTGAGGGGGTAAAGCTGTGACTTCACGCGCAACGGCCCGGCGGCGCAGAACGCCGTTCGCGGTTCTGGGGGCGCTCGCGCTGACGCTGTCAACGTTGACGGCGCCCGCGTTCGCCGAACCCGACCTGCCGTCCGACGGCGCTGGACTGAGCGAGGCTCAGCTCGAGGCCCAGGCGGAACCGGTCAACGGCATCCCGGGTGAGAACGAGATCAGCCGCAGCCGCAACATGGTCCTGGTGTCGCACCTGGACAAGGTGGCTCCGCTCGACCAGACGCAGACCGACATCGCGTTCCAGGGCAACTACGCGTTCGTCGGCAACTACAACGGCTTCACCATCTACGACATCCGCAACCCGAAGTCCCCGAAGATCAAGAGCTCGGTGCTCTGTCCCGGCTCGCAGAACGACGTCTCGGTGTACGGGAACCTGCTGTTCCTGTCGACCGACTCGTCGCGCAACGACAACTCGTGCAACAGCGTGTCCCAGCCGGCGACCGAGAAGTCGTCGTGGGAAGGCATCAAGGTCTTCGACATCAGCGACAAGTCGGCGCCGAAGTACGTCGCCGCCGTCGAGACCGACTGCGGTTCGCACACCCACACGCTGGTGCCGGCCAAGGACAAGAAGAGCGTCTACCTCTACATCTCGTCCTACTCGCCGAACGCCACGTTCCCGGACTGCCAGCCGCCGCACGACAAGATCTCGATCGTCAAGGTCCCCGTGAAGAACCCGGCGCAGGCGTCGCTGCTCAAGGCTCCGGTGCTCTTCCCGGACGGCGGCAACCCCGGCAAGACCGGCAGCATCGAGACCGGCTACGTCACGGCGACCTCCGGTTGCCACGACATCACCGTCTACCCGCAGCTCGACCTCGCGGCCGGCGCGTGCATGGGTGACGGCGTGCTGTGGGACATCTCCAACCGGGAGAACCTGGTGGAGATCAACCGCGTCCAGGACGACGCGCACTTCGCGTTCTGGCACTCGGCCACCTTCAACAACAACGGCACCAAGGTCGTCTTCACCGACGAGCTCGGTGGCGGTGGCGCCGCGACCTGCAACGAGAAGATCGGCCAGACGCGTGGTGCCAACGGCATCTACGACATCGTGGGCAAGGGCAAGGACCGCAAGCTGGTCTTCAAGTCCTACTACAAGATCCCGCGCATGCAGGCCGACTCGGAGAACTGCGTCGCCCACAACGGCTCGCTGATCCCCGTGCCCGGCAAGGACATCATGGTGCAGTCCTGGTACCAGGGCGGCGTCTCGGTGTGGGACTTCACGAACTCGAGCAAGCCGCGTGAGATCGGCTTCTTCGAGCGCGGCCCGATGCCGAACAAGGCGGGCGGCGGCACGTGGTCGACCTACTGGTACAACGGCTACATCTACTCCTCGGAGATGGGCCGCGGCTTCGACGTCATCGACATGCGCGACCCGCGCACGTTCGTGGCGAAGTTCTTCCGCACGGACGAGCTGAACGTGCAGACCCAGGGCAACTTCTACCGCGGGTAGCAGCTGTCCGGATCAGCGCGGCTGTCGTTTCTCGGCAGCCGCGCTGATCGCTGTCAGGACCAGAGTCACCGCGACACCACCGAAAACGGCCCAGATCGGCGAGCCGACGTCCAACGCCCACGCGGCGACGACGGCGGTGAGGCCGTAACCCGCGCCGGTCACCGCGTACATCATCGAGAACCCCGGGGCGTGCGCCCCGACCGGAAGCCGTTCGCGCAGCGCCAGACTCCGCGTCACGAGCACGCCGGACTGGAACAACCCGGCCGCCAGCAACGCACCCGCGATGCCCGGCAGGTTCGGGAACAACGCCACCGCTCCGACACAGGTCGCGGTGATCACCAGCAGCACGAGTCCCTGGGCGCGCAACGATCCCGGCCACGGCCGCAGCCCGTACAGCACCGCCCCCAGCGCGCTGCACGCCGCGAACCCCGTGAGCAGCGGCCCGGTCCAGCCGATGCCGATCCCCCGGTGCTCCAGCAACGCCGGCAGCACCAGCTCCGCGACCGCCAGCTGCGCCAGAGCCGCCGCGCTCACCAGGTAGATCGGCCACGCAGACACGACCACGCGCACCTTCGCCGTGCCGGAGCGGGATGTCACGTGCCCGCGCGGCAGGATGAACACCAGCCACGCCGCGACGACGATCAGGCTGACCGACACGACGACGGGCGCACGCCGGTCGACGCTCAACGCCAGCACGGTGACCAGCGCGGGCGCCACCGCCCACACGACCTGCGTGATCATGGCGTCGAAGCCCATCGCCTTGGGCACCAACGAGTCCGGCACCAGCCCGAGCAGCATCGCGCGCAGCCCGCCCGGCGTCGTCGACGGTCCGGCGCCCGCGATCAGCGCCGCCACCACCAGCACCGTCGTGTTCGTCGTCAACGCCAGCGTCGTGAACGCACCCGCGCCGACGACCAGCCCCGCGCTGAGCTGCCCGCGCATCCGTGACGGGTCGAGCAGAAGCCCCAGCAGCGCCGCGCCGAGGATCTCCCCCAGCACGTACACCGCCGTCAGCGACGCCGCCAGCACGTAACCGCCGGGCAGGTCCCTGGTCAGGAACACCATCATCAGCGGCGTCATGGACATCGGTAGCTTGGCGGCGACCGTCACCACGGCGCACGCGAGCACGTCCCGGTTCGCGAGGTCGCGATAACCGGCAGCGGAGATCGTCACTCGCCCAGCTCCTGGAACAGCGTCAACTGCAGTCCCGCAGGCGCCTTCAGCCGCGCGTTGAGGGAGTTCCACGGCGTGCGCGTGGGTTCCGCGATCACTTCGGCGCCCGCGGCCTCCAGGTCACGGGTGACCGCCGCGGAGTCGTCCACCTCGAACGCGACCCGGATGTGCCCGGCGACGCGCTCACCCACCTCGACCTGGTCGATGAACTCCGCGTGCGGCGGATCGGTGATCTCCAGCGTGGCCCTGCCGGCCTCCAGGATCGTGACCCGTCCGCCGTCGGACGCGAAGGCCGCCCGTTGCTCGAGGCCGAGCACGTCTCGGTAGAAACGCAGGGCCTCGTCGTAGTCGGCGGCGGTGACGACCAGGCGGAGTTCACGAACACCGTTCATGGCGACGATCATTTCACCCCCGGTGTCAGAACTGAGCGAAACTCCGCAGCCTGACAGGATGCCGCAGGCCGAGGGCAGCGCGGCCTGGACGTGCGACACGCTAGTCGACTACACCTCGACCCGCTGAGGCTGCCCCTGCACCAGCCGCGTGAGGACCACGACCACCGCCGCGATCCCCGCCGTCACGTGGATCGGCGCCGGTCCGAACGTCGCGGCGAGCACCGCGACCGAGCCCAGCGGCAGCAGGTACTTGTGCAGCCCGGCCTGACCGGGGCAGTCCTGCACGTACCAGACGCACAGGAAGAAGATCGCGAGCGGCACGGTGGTGAACGCGGCGACCGTCGTGCCCGGCGCGTGCGAGAGGTGCAGGTCGTAGTCGACGGACGCGGCGAGCCCGGCGCCGAGTGCGGCGATCGAGCCGAGGATGAGCAGGTGCGCGTAGCCCCAGAGGAACGCCTTCTTCATGTTGTGCAGGTGGGTGGGCGCCTCGAAGTAGATCCACCACACCGAGAACACGATGATCAGCGACGCCGCGGCGAGCGAGATCAGGTTGACGCCGCTGTCGAAGCCCTTCTGGAACGCGAGCGTCGCCGCCAGGATCGACTCGCCGAGCACGATCAGCGTGAAGAGACCGTGCCGTTCGGCGATGTGGTGGGGGTGCCAGGTCGTCGACGAGGCGCGTTCGGCCCACACCGGCACCAGCAGCTCGCCGATCATGCCGAGGACCCACAGCGGCAGCTGCATGCTCGGCGGCGCGACCACGACCCACAGCACCCACAACACCTGCATGCCCGCGATGCCGGCGGCGTAGCGGCGGGTGCAGGCCCGGTGCTGGGGGTTGTCCCGCGACGCGCGCAGCCAGTGCGCGACCATCGCGAGCCGGATGACGACGTACCCGCTGACGACGACGCGGTAGTCGTCGTGCTCGAACACGCGTGGAATGCCCGAGGCGATGACGAGCACTCCGGCGATCTGGACCATCGTGATGATCCGGTACAGCGTGTCGTCGTTGTCGAACGCGCTCGCGAACCAGGTGAAGTTCAGCCAGGGCAGCCAGAGCGCGAAGAACGCCATGCAGAACGCGAGCACGCCGTGGCCGATGTGGTTCTCGACCACGGCGTGGTGCAACGAGGCGGCGGCCTGGGCGACCGCCACCACGAAGCTCAGGTCGAACAACAGCTCCAACGGCGTCGCGACCCGGTGGGCCTCCGCCGTGTCGCGCGCGAGGAGCTTTCTGATCATCCCGGTACCACCATGATCCTTGATTCGCTGAGGTCGAGTGCGACCTGCGTGCCGGGCTGGTAGGCGGCCGCGGCGTTGGAAGGCTGGTCGACGCGCAGCACCTGCTCGCCGACCCTCACCGAGATCCGCGTGACCGGCCCGAGGAACGACTGGGTCAGCACGTCGCCCACGATCTTGCCACCGGAGTCGCCGTCGTGTGCGGAAACGCCGATGTCCTCCGGCCGCACGATGACGCGAACGTCGCTTCCGGACGGTTGGTCGTGGGCGGCGGGCAGGGTGACGCCGTTGATGACGACGGTCTGTCCTTCCGCCTTGGCCTCGACCGAGTTCGTGACGCCGACGAACTGCGCCACGAACGCCGTCTTCGGCTCCCGGTAGACGACGGACGGGGTGTCGAGCTGCTCCAGCCGTCCGTGCGACATGACGCCGACCCGGTCCGAGACGGCGAGCGCCTCCTCCTGGTCGTGCGTGACGAACAACGTCGTCATGCCGAGCTCGGTCTGGATGCGGCGGATCTCGTCGCGCAGGTTCACGCGGACCTTGGCGTCCAATGCGGACAGCGGCTCGTCCAGCAGCAGCACGCGCGGCTGGATCGCCAACGCACGCGCCAGAGCGACCCGTTGCTGCTGACCGCCCGACATCTGGTGCGGGTAGCGGCCGCCGAGGTGCGCCAGACCGACGAGTTCCAGCAGCTCCCCTGCCTTCTTGGCGTCGGCCTTGCGCATCTTCAGGCCGAACGCGACGTTCTGCGCCGCGGTCATGTTCGGGAAGAGGCTGTAGGCCTGGAAGACCATGCCCATGTCCCGCCGATTGGCCGGGACCTTCGTGATGTCCTTGCCGCCCACCGTGACCGTGCCGGAGTCGGCGGTCTCGAAGCCCGCGACGATGCGCAGTGCCGTCGTCTTGCCGCAGCCGGACGGGCCGAGCAGGCTGACCAGCTCGCCTTCCGCGAGGTCGAGGTCGAGACCGTCCAGCGCGGTGTTGCCGCCGAAGGACTTGCGCAGTCCCTTGAGTTCCAGGTGACCCATGTGTTGTTACTCCTCGACCACGGTCTGACGGCGCCGCTGGCCGACGTAGGAAAGTGCGAACAGGAGGACGAACGCGAAGAGCAGGCTCAGCAACGACACCGCGATGGACACGCCCGCGTTGCGCTTGCCGAGCAGGTTGACCTGCACCTGCAACGTGTCGAAGTTGAGCAGCGACGCGATGGTGAACTCGCCGAGCACCAGTGCCACGGACAGCAGCGACGCGCCGAGCAGCGCGACGCGGATGTTCGGCACGACGACCTTCCACAGCACCGTGAACCACGACGCGCCGAGGCTGCGTGCGGCTTCGGCCAGCGTCTTCAGGTCGATCGCGGCGAGTCCGGCGTCGATCGCGCGGTAGGCGAACGGCAGCACCAGGATCGTGTAGGCGAAGGTCAGCGTCAGCGGTGAGTCGCCGAGGAAGTAGTTCACCCAGGCGTAGAGCGGCGCCATGCCGACCACCAGCACGATCGCGGGGATCGCGAGCGGCAGCAGGCACAGGAACTCCACGAGCCGCTGCAGCTGCGGGAGCCGCAGCCGGATCCACGCCATCGTCGGCACGAGCAGCACCAGCATCAGAACCGCCGAAGTGACCGACAGCAGCAGCGAGTTGACGAGCGCCTCCATCAGGCCCTCGTCGTCGACGATGGACGTCCACGACTCGAGGCTGCGGCTGCCGCCCTTGCCCCGCGTGGAGAACTCCGCCATCGCGATCAGCGGCAGGATGAAGTAGACGCCCAGGACCAGCAGGACGATCGTGCGCAGGACGCGCTGCTTCACTAGCGAACCCACTTGGCCACCCTCCGCTGCAGCAGCACGTTGACGCCCATCGCGATGCTCACGACGATCACCATGCCGAGGCCCAGCGCCTTGCCCAGGTTCTCCTGGCCGAGCACGACCTCGCCGGTGAGGAAACCGCGGATCTGCAACGGCACGATCGGGCTGCCCTGCGAGACGAGCGCGGCGGCCGTGGCGTAGGCGCTGAAGGCGTTGGCGAACAACAGGAGCAGCGCGCCGAGGAACGGCGGCGTCAGGATCGGGCCGCCGACGTGACGCCAGTACGTCCAGCTCGTGCCACCCAGCGACGCGTTGGCCTCGCGCCACTGCGGCCGCAGACCGTCCAGGGCGGGCAGGAACACGATGACCATCAACGGGATCTGGAAGAACGTGTAGACGAGTGTCAGGCCGGGCAGCTCGAACAGCCAGGCGCTGCCGGCGAACAGGTCGATGCCAACGTTGTCACGCAGGAACTTCGTGACGAGACCCTCGAAGCCCACGGTCGCGAGGAACGCGAACGCCAGCGGCACGCCACCGAACTGGGCGAGCACACCGGAGGCCGCGACGACGACCCGGCGCAGCATCCCGTCCGGGTTGCCGACCGCGATCGCCCACGTGAGCAGGGCGCCGAAGATCGCGCCGATCAGCGCGGTGAGCGCCGAGAGCTCGATGCTGCGCACGAAGGCGTCGAACACGACGCCGGTGAACAGGGTTGAGAGGTTGTCGAAGGTGAACCCGCCTGCCGAGTCCTGAAAGGCCCCGACCAGCACGAGCACCGTGGGGTAGACGAGGAAGGTGCCGACGAACGCGAGGAACGGCACCGCGACGAGCCAGGCGGCCGCAGATGGCCGACCGGCGGCCCCACTCTTGCGAGTGGAACCGCCGGGGGCTGCCGCTACGGGAGCGACTGAGGTCATCCGATGGCCTGCGCCCAGGTCGCGGTCAGGACGGCCTTGGCCTTGTCGGCCTGCGCCTGCGTCTGGAACACCTGCTTGCCCTCGGTCTTGGGCAGCTTGTCCTTCGCCGCCTTGTCCGCCTTGTCACCCATCTTGTCCAGGCGCACCGGGCGGGACATGCCCTTCAGGTAGAGGTTCTGGCCCTCGTCGGAGTAGAGGAACTCCTGCCACAGGCGCGCGGCCGCGGGGTGCGGCGCGTCCTTGCTGATGGCCTGGTTGTAGTAGGCACCGATCTGCGCCTCGGCCGGGACGACGACCTTCCAGTCCATCTTGCCCTTGAGCTTCTCGGTCTGGGCGGCGTTGGTGTAGTCCCAGTCGATGACGACCGGCGTCTGCCCGGACTCGATCGTCGCGGGAGACGGGTCGACCGGCTGGAAGTTGCCGGCCTGCTTGAGCTGCTTGAAGAACTCGACGCCCGGCGCGATGTCGTCGGCGGAGCCACCGTTGCCCAGGGACGCCATCATGACGCCGGAGAACGCGGCACCGGCCTGCGTCGGGTCGCCGTTGAGTGCGACCTTGCCCTTGTAGTCGGGCTTGAGCAGGTCCTTGACGCTCGTCGGCGCCGGCACCTTGGCGGCGTCGTACCCGATCGACATGAAGCCGCCGTAGTCGCCGTAGTAGAGGCCGTCCGCGTCCTTGAGCTCAGCGGGGATGTCGTCCCAGGTGCTGACCTTGTACGGCGCGAACAGGTCCTTGTTGGCCAGCGCCACGTTCAGTCCGAGGTCGAACACGTCGGGCGCGCGGTCGTTGCCCTTGAGCTGCTTGGCGGCGTTGATCTCCTCCTGGCTGGAGGCGTCCGGCTGAGCCGAGTCGACCTTGACGCCGTACTTGGCCTCGAACGCCTTGATGATCTCGCCGTAGTTCGCCCAGTCCGGGGGCAGCGCGATGACGTTGAGCTTGCCCTCCTTCTTGGCGGCCTCGACCAGCTTGTCCATACCACCGAGCTCACTCGCCGACTTGGCGGTCCCGGCGGCACCGGCCGGCGTCTCCTTGGCGGGCGGGGCGCCACAGGCTGCCACCGCAAGCACCAACGCGCCGACACCGATCAGTTTCGTGGTGACGTTCCCTCGCTTCAGCACAGGCGGAGGATTCGCGCGGACAGCTTTCGTTGTCAAGCCAGCCGCGCCGGTTGAGACCTTCTCGACTCCAACCGTGAATTCTCGGCGGCTCAGGGGTTGCCGGAGAGTGCTTTCCGGGCTTCACTCAAGTGTTGTGCCGTGATCCCGGTGCGCGGATCGACGTGCACGAGCGCGGTGGTCAGCTGCCGTCGCTTGTGGACGAACTCCTGCCTGCGCGCGGCGTGGAGCCCGAAGTCGTCGTCGAACCAGACCAGCGGCCGTTCGTACGCGTACCTGGCCACGGCCGGGTACTTCCAGCCGTGCTCGTCGTGGAACTCGACCACCTTCAGCGCGGGCAGGCCGAGCCGCGGCCCGATCTCGGTGTTCGCCCGGTGCATCCACGTGGTGACCCACGCGAGCTCGGCGTTCACCTCGTCGGCCAGCCGTCTCAACTGGTCGCCGTGCTCCGGATCGAGCCAGATCCGGAGCTTCCGCCGCCAGCCGACCCTGATGTCGAACGGCCGGTAGTTCGGCGGCTTCGGGTTCGCTGCCCACGGGTTGAGCGGGCCGTCGACGTCGATCAGCACGAGTGGACGCATCCGTCCAGATGTAGTCGAAAATGCGCACTTCTGTTCGTATGAGGGGCATGTTCACCGACGACGAGATCGCCTACCTGCGCGAGCAACCCCTGGCCCGCCTGGCGACGATCAACGAGGACGGCCACCCCGACGTGGTCCCCGTCGCGTTCGAGTACGACGGCACGCACTTCTGGGTGGGCGGCGTGGGCGAGCAGGTCCTGCGCACCCGCAAGTTCCGCAACATCACCGCCGGCCGCCGCGCGGTCTCGCTGGTGGTCGACGACCTGGTCTCGCTCACCCCGTTCAGCGCCCGGGCCATCCGCGTCTACGGCACCGCGGAGGACCCGGTCGACCGCGTCGGGCTCGTCGGCCCCGGCCTCTACTGCCGGATCACGCCCACCAGGTCCTGGGCGTGGAACATGGCGGGCGAACCCGCGGGCGAGCGGTGGTACGAGCCGCGCCGGTCATGAAGCTCGGCCAGTTGTGCGTGCTCGGTGTGGTGGAACTACGGCTGCGGCATGCTCTCGGATTCCGGAAGGCCCGGCCGGGGCGGTAGGTCGTCGGCGCTGAAGGCGAAGGGAAGCAGGTCGGCTATCCGGTAACGGCTGATCAGGGAAAGATCAAGGTTGGCACAGAGCACCACGACGTCGTGCGCCACGTCGAGGATGCGCTGCCGACAACCGCCGCACGGCGTCACCGGGCGACCGCGTTCGTGGGAGCGGGGGTCTCCTCCAACGATAGCGATCGCCTCGAACTCCCGTGCGCCGTCCGTGACAGCGGCGGCCAACGCGGCGGATTCGGCGCACACGCCGAGCGGAAAGGATGACGACTCGAAAAACGTTCCCCGGTACTGCCTGCTGTCCGCGGTCAGCACCGCGGCACCCACAAGGAATCCTGACACGGGATTCAGTGCGTGGGGCGCGGCCAGCCTGGCACCGCGCAGCAGATCTGCTTGAGCCGAGGAGAGAGCGGTGAGTTCCACCGCGAACTCGTTCATCGAACAACGCCGAGGCTCAAAGCCTCGTCAGCAGAGCCGGCGCTCACCAGAACACCGTCGCGCGACACGCGCTCGACCTTCGTCCACAGGGCACTGGTGTCCGGCCGCACCTGTGACAAGGGGACTACCGCGCCGTCCACGACGACAGGAGGGTCGATCCGGCGGCCCTTGCCGTGCACCCGCACTCCGTGCACAGGGTCTCCGACGGTCACCGTCCGGACGCGACGCAGCGCGGCCAACGCACGATCGAAGCCGTTCTTGTCGTCGGAGAGGAGCTTGGACAAGACGACATCGTCGGTGGAAAGGAGGTCCTCGTCCGTCAGCACCTCGGCCGCGAAGGCCTCCTTGAGCAGCCGGGCGAAGGTGTGGTGTGCGTACAGCTCCAGCGGATGCAGGAAGACCTCGCCCACAAGGTGGGCGTACCACTCCGTGAAGCGCACAGCGGCGGTCACGTCGAGAGACACCACAACGCCATCACGGAAGGTCAGCTGGTCCACGAAGGCACGGGCCTGGGACGCAGTTATCCAGCCGAGCTTCATGAGGTCCCGCAAGGTGTAGTCGATCCGGTCGGCGCACAAGCCTGGTGCGGGCACGTCCACCCGCTGGAGGTTCAGCTCCGAGAACAGCTCCCGCCAGTTGTGGCCGTGCCGGGCCAATATCTCCGGCACGTCGTTCTGCTCGATGACGGAGGCGAAGATGCGCTCGTGAAACTCCTCCATGCGGTCATCGAACACATAGTCGATCGTGTGAGAGAAAGCGGTGTGGGAGAGATCCTGCAGGAGGCCCGCGGCCTGTTCTGTCTCGCTGCCGCCAAGGATTCGGGTGAGTGTCATCACCCCCAAGCTGTGCTCGAAACGGGTGTTGCTGCGGCCCGCGCGAACGAACGAGGACGCGCCTGCCTGACCCACGCCCCTCAGGCGGTTGACGGCCTTGCTGGCAACGAGGTCACCCAGCAGGCCGTCAGGAACCGGGCTGAAGCCGTAGACGTCGTCGTAATAGCGGTGCATGGCGGAAGTGCTCCGGTGGGTAGGCGTCAGATGGTCACAAAGTCGTCGTCAGCGACGATGGCCAGGAGGCGCTTGAGCGCGGCGGTGATCCAGGTGATGTTGTCGACCTTCGGACCGAATGCGGCCAGTTCTCCCAAATCCACCCAGGCGAACTCGGAGTACTCGTGGTTCAACACCGGCGCGCCGGCGATGTGCCGGGCCAGGTGGTGCGGCAGGATCATGTGGCTGCCGTCGGCCTTCACGAAGTTGACGTTGACGCTGTACTGCGGGAGAACGTTGATCGCGAAACTTTCCCCCACCTCCTCCGTCTTCTCCCTGCTGAGCGCGTCGACGATCGTCACGTCGGAGTGCTCCATCTTCCCTCCGATCAGAGAGAAGACACCGTCGTAGTCCTGTTCTCCTTTCCTCCGGCAAAGCAGGACCTTCCTCCCATCAGCACTGAAGACCGCGATCTTCGGGCAGTACTGGAACGCAAGGTGGTTCATCTCGTCGTCCTTCCCCTGGGCAGCAGGCACGTCACTCTCTGTTCAATCGACCAATCAGTGCGGCAAGTTGAGCCTCATATTTGTCGTATTGGTTTCGCCTACTGGCATCGATGGCCTTCCCGAGCTTCGCAAGGGTGTCAGTGAGGTTGTCGCGGGAGCGCAATGCGACTTCGATCTCTCCCTGGCTGCGAGCGATCTGCACGAAGCGTAGTGACGATGCTCCCTCCGAGTCCTCCGCGGACGCCCTTGCCTCCCATGCCTCGGCGATGACCTCGACAGCCCTCCCGAGGTCGACACCCGACCAGCCGCGGGCCAGGCCTTCAAGAACGAACGCGTGCGTCCCGGACGGGAGATCGGCCCGGTGGGCACGAAGCCACGTGAGAGTGTCCTCAGCGACGCGCAACGCGGACACGTCACCAAGCCGCCCCGCGTTGATGGCGCTGGCCCGCACGATCTCGGGCAACCACTCAGCGGGAATGCTTTCGCGACTGTCGAGGAGATGACGACTGAGAAGGTGGGCCTTGTCGATGTCCCCCGACACGTATGCGACACCCTCCGCGGCGATCGTGTGGAAAAGTCTGGCGTCCCCGCCTATCGCCTCGACAACGAGCCGCTGATCGCCCAGCGCCTGGCCCAGGAAACCGGCGCGCACCTCCGCCCTCGGCAGGTAGTCAAGGCCCGCCTTGCACTCCTCCAGCAGCAGTTCCGCCAGCACCGTCAGGACGGCACGGTTGTCCGTGTGCCACGGGAGCGAGCGAGCGGCGTCCAGGTGGCGCGCCGCGTCACGACGACCCAGAAGCAAGGCAACCCTGGGCTGCCCGCTTTTGCGCAACGACCGGACCGAGTCCACCGAGAGCCTCAAGGACTCGACCCAGTCAGCGCGACCGGAAACGAGAGCATCATCCATTTCCGCAGCGTTCCGGTCGCGGCGCCACGCGTAACGCAGCCCCTCGAGTGACACATCCGCTACGGCCAGAACGGTGCAGATCCTGTCCAGATCTTTGCGAGACGGCAGGATCGCACCAGTTTCCCAACGACTCACCAAGCTGTGATCCACCGGGATCTCGACAGCAAGTTCGATCTGCCGCATCCTACAGGCCTTTCGCAAGTTCCTGAGCTGCACGCCAAATGAGCCCGTGAATTCATACGGCGCCGTGTCGTCGGTGCGCATCGGCCATCCCCTCTACGCCAACCACATTCGCTCAGGCGGCCAAAATACCTCGACTGCCGGCTCGATAGACCGAGATGGCCTTCAATCCCGCATCCCACGCCTGCCGGAAAATATGACACACGTCTTCCAGCGTTGCGCTCTGCGGAAGATTTATCGTCTTCGAGACACCGTCGTCAACCAGACGAACCGCAATGCGAAGCAGGTTCAGGTGTTCATCGGACGATATCTCGGTCGCGGTCCTGAACAGCGATCCCCAGCACTCATCGGCCCGCACAAGATTGGCGCCGATCATAACGCGCAGCGGAAGCACCCAGTCGGCCCCGTCATGCAACGTAAGAAATGGTTCGATACTCGGATTCACACCCAAGAGCAGAGCGCTGCGACCCGACGGCGGAAGAGCGGTCGTCATCACGTTGCGCAATCCTGCTCGTGCCGCATGCGAAGCGAGCCTGTGCCACGCGACCTGATCGATCACAGTAGGAATCTCACCGAACCGGGCGAGAAAGCCCGGATCGTGCCGGTATCGCGAATCGTCGAAACGGGCGAAAGGGCCGCGGCGCCGCGCCAGCCGCAAAGACGCCTCCTTCGAGCAGAAGTTGATGGTCGCCAACACATCCGCAACGACCTGAAGGCTCTCCGGAGAGGCGTAGTCGAGCCCCATCCACAATAGCGCGTCAGCCAGGCCGCACAGGCCGATGCCGATCTTTCGCTTCGATGCCATGACGGCTGCGCTCGCCGGAACCGGCAGGGCCTTGACACTGGCTTCGACAGCGTCATCAAGCATCCGAGTGAGACAAGCGGCCACTTTGCCGACCAGATCCAGGTTCACCTTTGGATTCGGCCCCGCACTCAGGCACGCGGCAACGTTGACGTAGCCGAACACGCACGTCTCGCCGGGCGAAAGGCCGACCTCCGCACAGGGCGCCGTAGTGACGTATGGCGCAACCTCACTGAGCGCGTTACCCGCATTGTACCGCTTGAGGGAGATCAACCCTGGGTCGCCGCAACTCCAGGCACACGCCACCAACGCGTCCCAAATCTCCTGGGCACCCCGCCTGGAACCATCAGTCATCCTGATGCTCGAACCAGCTGCCAGAGCGGCTGTAAAGTCATCCGTGACGTCGACCGAGATGTTGAAGTGAACCAGGTCGTCGCGGCCGGTCTTCACCGCTATGAAGTCCAGGACCTGCGGATGATGCACACTGATATGCGCGATGTTGCCCACGTAACGCTCACAACTGCCGGAATTCTGCACGCGCGCCGCATGTTGGTTGAGACGCTGCAGCAACGCGCACGGGTCTTCGGCATCGCTCAGATCATAGCCCGATCCCATGTTGAGGTTGTAATACGCTTCCGCCAAGTCGAGGTCGGCCGCCACCAGGGAACGAACCTTCAGCGGCACCGCCGAACATGAACCGAGGGCCTGACGCCCCGCGGCGATGTTCGTCAACAGAGGCGAACCGAGGGTGCACAACCCACGCCGGGTGAAGTCGTAGAAATCAGTCAAGGCGTCGTCCGCATCGTGTGCTGCTTCCCCGAGTGCCTGCTCTGCACCGGCCAATCGCGCGATCAGGCCTGCCAGCAGATCGGCCGATGAACCGTCAGGGGCGAGAATCGCCTCTCGACGCATGAACTCCGTCGTTCGCCTGGAGAAGATCACGTTTTCGTAATGCGCCGCAGGATTGATTTCCATCAGTCCGCCCACCGTTCCCCTCAAACGTGCCAGCTGTTCACAGCCTCAGCCGATCAACCCACGAACAACGGTATCCAGAAGGATTGGGAGCCCGCTTGCAGGCTTGTTCAAGTGTGTGATCCAGCAACGCGATCAGCCTCCCACCGTAATCGCGATGATCTCCCTTTGGCTTCGATGTCACTCACCTGGCCGCGCCGGTCATGAGGCGCGCCGGGCCGAGCACACGGCCGAGCCTCCCCACCGCGCGCCGTAGAGCAGGCCCGGCAGCAGGCGCCGGAACCGCACGTGGATCTCGCCTGCCCGGTCCACGGCGTGCTGGTTTCCGCTCGGTTCGGTGTCGGACCGTTGCAGCACGCCGTCGAACGTCCGCACGAAGCGCTTGCGGTCGTGCTCGAACCGCACGCGCAGGTCGAACACCTCGCACGGCCGTTCGGGCACGTGCAGCACGCACGGGTGCATCGCGTCGCGGTTGAGCAGCCGATACCTCACCGCGAAGTCGTAGGTCGCGCCGCGTGCCAGCGGTTCGGCGGGAACCAGGGTGAAGCCGGGGCGTTCCAGCGGAGAACCCCGGTCCTGCAACGTGCCTCCGTAGAGCAGGTGCACGTCCACGTCGCGCCTGCGCACCGGGAACACCGACGCGAACTCCAGCGAGTCCACCCCGTCGGAGTCGACGACGACCTGGTAGCGCTCCAGCACCTCCGGCTGCCCCTGGTCCAGTGCCACGGCGACGCTGAGCTCCGCGGTGTGCCAGCCGCCGTCGTCGCGCCGGGCGGTCGTGACGGCGAGCTCGGCCAGCTGGTCGACCGCCTCGTCGACGCGGCGGCGCACGGTGCGGGCGTCGCGGTCGATCATCGCCGCCACCCAGCCGACGCGTTCCTGGTAGAGCGGGTGCCGCACGTCCGGGATGAGACCGAACGCCGCCCGTGCCGCGAGCTGGAGGTCCTCGGGGAGCTGCTCGACCAGCTCGGTCAGCCTGGTGACGAGCTTCTGCCTCGCCGCGGCCGGTCCGTCGGCCCTGGTGATCCCGCACGCCGCGGCGAGGCCCGCACCGACCTTGTCGACGATCCGCCCCGCGTGCACGCCCCGTCCCTTGCGCAGTGTCTTCAGCTCGCGAACCAGGTTCGTCGTCATCTCCGCTCTCCTCCCCTTGTGTGCTGACGTGCGGCGGAGGCAGGTTGCGGCGGGCGTGTGGACGAGAAGTGGACACGCCGTGGATCCGTCAGACGTGCTCCGGACGCAGGACCGTCCGCGCCACCGACGAGACCAGCGCGATCCCCAGGCGCACACCGTCGCAGCCCAGGAAGACCCGCGAGGTGCCGATGCGGTCGAGCGCGGGCTGGTCGACGGCGCCGAGCCCGAACGCGATCATCTCCGGGCACGAGGCCGACGCGGTGAGCCGTGCCAGCGCGAGCGGCCAGGCCGGATCGGTCGCCCTGCCGTCGGAGACGAAGAACAGCACGGGCCGCCGCACCCGCAACCGCTGCGCCTTCAGGCCGTGCACGTCCCGCTCGACGGTGTCGCGCACCAGGGTGAACGCGGAACCGAAGTCAGAACCCGATTCCTGGCGGGGTGTAATGGTTTCGGCTGGGGCGAGCGCCGGCCGCAACGGCTGCACGACGTGCGGTCGTTCCGCGAAAACGACCACGCAGAGCCGAATCCGGTCGGCCCCGCGCCGGTCCGCGTGCAGGGCACCGCGAAACTCCCGCATCCCGGCGTTCACCTCGCCGAGGTGGTCGGTCATCGAGAACGACACGTCGCACACCACGTAACACGGCAACACATCGGACACCATCGGTCTCCCCCTCACCACCAAGCGTGACGCGGGCAACCGTTACCGGATCGCGTTGATCAAACGTGGACAAAAAGATGATTTCCTGACACGCCAACGGACCCTTGCGCGACATTCCACCCAGACAGCAGTCGGACGGCTAGGAGGACGGCGTGGAATTCCGGATGCTCGGTCCGCTGGAGGCGTGGCACGAACACACCTCCGTTCCGTTGGGGGACCAGCAGCAACGCTTCATCCTCGTCGTACTCCTGTTGCACGCGAACAAACCCGTGTCACCCGAACGGCTCACCGAGACGGTGTGGCCGAAGAACCCCGACCGCCGAAGTCTCGTCCGCAGCTACATCAAGCGGCTCCGCACGGCGTTCGAGCTCACCGACGCCTCGATCGACACCACCCCCACGGGCTACGTGCTGCGCGTCGACGAGGAGCAGATCGACACCGTGCGCTTCGACCGGCTGCGGGCGCAAGCCGCGCAGGCGGTGCAGGACAACGACCAGCGCGGGGCAATAGAACTCCTGCGCGAAGCGGTCGCGTTGCGGCGAGGACGGTTCCTGGAGGACATCGACATCGACCGCGTCGGCGGCGCCGAGGTGATCCCTCCGGAGGAGAGCTACGACGACGCGCTCGGTGACCTGGCCGAGCTGGAGCTGGTCGTCGGCGACTACCGGTCCGCCCGGGACCGGATGCGCCGCGCGGTCCGCACCGCACCGGACAACCAGAAGTACTCCGAGCTGCTGATGCGCGCGCTGATCGCGTGTGGCGACCGCGTCGGCGCCGTCCGCGTGTTCGACGCCGCGGCCGAGGCACTCGCCGACTTCGGCATCGAGCCGGGAACAGTGCTGCGCAACCTCGCCGAACGCGCTCGGCGGGGCGAGCCGGTCAGCTCCCTCCCGTCGCGCCCCCGCGCGTTCACCGGCCGCGCGGCGGAACTCGGTGAGATCGAGTCAGCGGCGGCCTCGACGGGCGAACGCCGCGCGATCTGGATCAGCGGCGCCCCCGGGATCGGGAAGTCCGGGCTGGCCGTCGAAGCCGCCCACCGGCTCCGCGGCCGTTTCCCCGACGGGCAGATCCTGTTGCGGCTCAACGGGTTCACGCCCAACGTGGTCGAGATGTCGATCTCGGACGCGCTCACCCAGCTGCTCGTCGAGCAGGGTGTCCCTGCGGAACAGATCCCGGACACCGTGGGCCGCAAGGCCACGCTGTTCCAGTCCCGGCTCTACGGCACCAGAACGCTCGTGGTGCTGGACAACGCCGCCTCCCCCGAGCAGGTCAGGCCGTTGCTGCCGGAAGCGGAGGGCTGCTTCGCGATCGTGACGAGCAGGCACATGGGCGAGCCGGACATCAGCGCGCACCTGCGCCTGTCCCCGCTGCCTCCCGACGACGCGCTGACGATGTTCCAGACGCTGACCGACCCGTTCCGGATCCGCGGCCGGTCAGCCGATGTGGCCGGGCTGGTCAAGCGGTGCGGCTACCTGCCGATGCCGATCAACGTCGCGGCCGCGTTGTTCCGCCGGCACGACAGGTGGTCGCTCGATCACCTGCTCGGCCTGATGGACGAGACCGGGCCGTGGCAGGAGGACGGCACCGCCGCCGTCCGCGCGTCCTACCTGCAGCTCGACGAGGAGCTCCAGCACGTCTTCCGCCTGTTCGGCCACCTGCCCGGCCCGGACGTCGACATCAACGCCGCAGCCGCGCTCGTCGGCCGTGACGTCGCCGCCACCCGCAAGCTGCTCTACGACCTGCACGAGGTCTGCCTGCTGGAAGAGGTCGGCCTCGACCGCTACCAGATGCTGGACTCCGTCAAGGAGTTCGCCGCCGCACAACCGCCGTCCCCCGAAGCGTTGGCACGCCTGCTCGACTTCTACCTCGTGACGCTGGCCAACGCGGTGCGCGTCGCGTACCCGTTCGACCTCACCATCCTGCCGTCGGTGGACCGCGAGAGCCCGCTCGGCCTGCGGTTCACGCACGCGGACGAGGCGCACAAGTGGATCAACGTCGAACGCGACAACCTGATGGCCGCTATCAGGCACTCGGGCGGAGACCACGGGTGGCGGCTGGCCGCGTTGATCTGGCGGCACTTCAACACCGCCAACCGGTTCGCGGACTGGATCGACGCCGTCAGGTCCGTGCGCACGGACGACGACCACAGCCAGGCGCACGTGCTGCAACGGTTGTCCACCGCGAACGACAGGCTCGGCAAACACGCCGAGGGACGCGACTTCGCCGAGCAGGCACTGGCGAGGTGGGCGCGGCTCGGTGACGTCGCGGGCCAGGCGGCGGCGCGGTGCGCACTCGCGATGTCCGCCATGCAGCTCGGTTCGCACGAGGTCGCGATGAGGCACTTCGAGGCCGCGCTGGCCAAGTACGAGCAGTGCGGGGACCTCCGGGGCCGGGCGCACGCGTTGAGCATGCTCGGCTATCTCAACGAACAGCACCGCAGGTTCGACGTCGCGCTGCGCCAGCACGACGACGCCGTGCCGATCCTGCGGGAAATCGGTCACCTGCAAGGACTCGCGCACGCGCTGAACAACCGCGGCGCGAACCGGCAGCACCTCGGAATGTTCGACGAGGCCATCCCCGACCACCTGGAGGCGCACGAGATCGCGGTCGAGATCGGCGACGCCTGCGTGTCCGCCTACGCGTTGACCAACATCGCCGACGCCCACCGGCTCGCGGGCAGGTTCAAGGCGGCGTTGCACCACCACGACCTCGCGACGAAGGCGGCCGCCGGGCTGGCCGACGCGGAGCTGCAGGCGAGGCTGCTGCACGACCGCGCGGCCACCGTGCGCGACCAGGGCGACCTGCTCGCCGCGTTGCGCCTCTACGAGTCGTTGCTGGACGTGGCGAGCGGCACCGGCAACCTGACCCACCGCTCGCACGGCGAAATCGGGGTGGCGCGGACGATGCACGCCCTCGGCCGGCACGCCGAGGCCGTGCCGCACTGGAACGCGGCCGAGGTGGCGTTCCGCGAGCTCGGCCAGCCGGAGGCCGAGGAGGTGCGGGACGAACGCGCGGCGCTGGCTTGCGCGTGCGGTCAGCGGTGAGTCAGCAGGCGTTTCAGGTCCGGGTAGACCGCCACGACCGCGCGGTGGTTGTGCCACCTGCCCAACGTCCTGGCGAGCTGCCGCAGGTCGGTCCGCACCGTCGCGGAGTCGACGTGCGCGGCGTCGTCCAGCGTCTGGGCGAGCGTGCGGCAGCTCTCGTCGACCTCGCCTGACAACGCGTGCGCCAGCGACCGCCGCGTGCCGAAGCGGGCCCTGGTGCGGCGGGAGTTCGCCGGTACCAGGGCGAGCTGCCGGTCCAGCACGGCCGCGGCCTCGGCGTTGAGGCCGAGGTCGGACATCGCCCATCCCCTGGCCAGCTCCAGCGGATCGGGCGCGCTCGACCCGAGCGCCGGGTAGGGACTGTCGGTCGTGGCGGACCGCATCAGGTGCGCGGCACGGTCGAAAGCGCTTTCCGCCGCGTACCGGTCACCCGCGAGCGCGTGTCCCTGCGCCTCACGTCGTGCGGCCAGCGCGAGAACGCGGGCACCGGCGCTGCCGATCCACTGCGCCTGCTGGGCGAGGTTGATCGTGGCGGAGGCGTCCTGCCGGTAGAGCGCGAGGCCCGCCTCCCGCACGAACGCGTAGCTCGCGATGTCCGGATCGCCTGCCGCGCGGGAGAGTTCGGAGGCGTGCCGCGTCCACCACAGCGCGCCCTGCTCGTCACCGGCCTCCTGGCACATCCAGCCGGTGTACTCGGCGATGCGCGCGGCGAGCCGCAACAGCCGCGTGCCGACCGGCCCGGTGTTCTCCCGCGCCATGCCGTGCACGGTGTGCTGCAAGGCTTTCAACGGTTCGAGCGTCAGCATCGGACTGGTGTGCAGGCCGAGGGCCTTCAGGTTCTCGAACGAGGTGCGCATCCCGGCGAGCACCTGTTCGTCCGGCACCGACCGCGGCCCCGCGCCCGCGAACGCCCCGACGCCGAGCATCGTCCCCGCCACCAGCACCTGCCGCCGGCCGAGTCCCGCGCCCTGCCGCGCCGCGGCCTCGACCAGCCGCCCGCCGACGTCCAGGACGCCGTCGCACAGCCGCGCCACGACCGGGGTCGGCGGCTTGAGGTCGTTCTCGATCTTGCTGAGATAACCCTTGCTGTAGTGGATCAGCTTCGCCAGCTGCCCCATCGACAACCCCGCGGCGACGCGGTGCTGACGCAACAGCTCACCAAAAGTTTCGGACACGATTGCCTCCCGCTCCGGCGTGCGCCGAGTACACCATCCCCAACACCGGCACCGCAATCGCCCCGGCCGTTTCGAAAAATGACCGGGGCGCATTTGCGGCTAGCTCACCCGTGCCACGGGTTGCCGCCACCGTCCTGCGTCTGCGTGGTGGTCGTGGTGGTGACCGGCGGGTTCTCGTCCGCACTGGCCGTGCCACCACCGGAAACAGCGGCCGCGACGGCGAGAGCGGTCACCAGCGTGGTCGCGCCGGCGATGAAAGAGGACACGATTTTGGACATGGCGAATCCTCCGAAGGGAATCGGATTTGATTTCTGAATTTCGCCCGCTTCCGGCGGGCTCCCTTCGAGGATTCATCTTCAAAAACGGCTGAACCAGGTGTTTCCCGTTGCCCACCGCAGTGGTCAACACGTCCACTCCTCATCCACTTCTGGTCAACACCGGGAGCGGATGCTGCACGCTCCCGGCCGCCGGCCGGGAGTCAACAGGGAGGTTTGGAGTGACCGAATCCGCGACCTACGACATCGCCGTGTCGTTCGCCGAGGACCAGCGCGCCGTGGCCGACGAGGTCGTCGAGGCGTGCCGGCAGCGCGGCCTCACCGTGCTGGAGAACAACGACGAGCCGGACGCGCAGGTGCGCTTCCTCGTGCCGTTCGTGTCCACTGTGGACGAACTCGCGGCGCAGGACGGCGACGAGCACGTGCTGCCCGTGCTGACCGGCGAGGTCCCCGCGTCGTCACCGCGCCCCTACCTGCGTGCGGACGAGGGCCTGGTGGACGTCCTGGTGAGCCGGGTGGAGGCGGCGGAGACCGCGGGCAGGGACCGGGTGTCCGTCGCCGAGGTGACGACGCCTCCGGCCGAAGAGCCCGCGCAGGCCCCGTTGCGCGCCCTGGCCGAACAGTTCGCCGCCGCATCGCCCGAGCTCACCAAGCGCGGCCTCGCCGGCAGCGTGCACCTGGGCGACACGACCGTCGCGGTGCGCGTCGAACGGGAGAACGACACCGTGTACGCGTTGGAAGTCCACTGCGGTGGCGACGAGACCGTGAACTTCGTGGTCCTCGGCGGCTCGACCGAGCTGTTCCCCACGCTGTGCCAACGCATCGAGGACATGCTGTCGACAACGGCGTGACGCGCAAGGGCGGTGCCCCTGGAGGGGACACCGCCCTTTGTCACCGCCTGGCCCTCTCGACCACTTCCTCCAGCCGCAACGGACTGGGCGGGTGGTGGCTCAGGCACAGCGGCGCCCGCATCCGCCGGAACCCGAACGTGTCCCCGGTGACGTAGAACTGCCCGCGCTCCAACCGCGAGATGTCCGCGATCGAACTCCCCTTGGCCCGCGCCATGTCCGTGGCCGCGGCGATCTGCGCGGGGCTGTTCAACCGCCCGAAGAACTGCGTGGTCGCGTTGCCGGTGACCTGGTTGTGCACGCCTTTCGGCGCCTGCGTGGCGAGCAACAACCCCAACCCGTACTTGCGGGCCTGCGAGGCCAGCAGGATCGTGGTCTGCGTGCTCGCCGTGACCCCACCGGACGGCGCGATCGTCTGAGCCTCGTCCATCACCAGAAGCCCGCCGAGCGGCCGGTCCGCCGCGGGGTTGCGCTTGATCCAGGCGAACACCTCCAGCTGCAACTGACTGATGAACCCCTGCCGCTGCTCGTCCGACGGCAACCCGACAAAGCTGATCACCGAGACCCGAGCCCGTTTCCCTTGCGACGGCCGGAGCAACGCCCCGGGATCCGTCGGTTCCCCCTGCCCGGCGAGCAGAGGATCGTTGACCATCGCGGCCCTCAAGGTCTCCGCGAGATCAGCCGCCGTGGCCGCCGCCGACGTCAACTTGCTGACGCCCTCCGGCAACTCCGCCAGCAGATCCACGAACCCGTTGAGGTCCCGCCGATCCTCACGCGCGTAGTGCTTCAACGCCTCCTTGAGCACCGCACGCCCGCGGACCGCGAACTTCGTCCCGTTGGCGATCCGCGCATGGGGCACCAGCCGCGCCACCGCAGCCTCGATGGCCGCGACGAACTCGTCCTCGTCCCCCCGCACCTCGGCGAAGTCGGGCAACGGGTGGAAGGTGAGCGGCCGTCCGCTCGCCCGTCCCGGCGTCCACACGACGACCTCGGTGCCGGCCAGGTACTCCGCGGCCGACTCCTGGTCCCCCGGCCGCCACTGCTCCGGCGGCTCGGGCCAGGCGTCCCCGAGCCGCGCCAGATCGTTGTTGGGATCGAGCACGATCGCCGAGACCCCGCGCAGCGCACACTCCTCGACGATCCTGCGCAGCAACACCGTCTTCCCGCTGCCGGAGCCCGCGAACACGATGGCGTGCTTGCGCAACGACTCGAGCTCGATGCGGATCTCGCCGTCCATCCCGAGCACGATCGCGTCAGGGCTCGCCGCAAGTTTCGGCTGAGGCTCCTGAGGCTTCGGCTCCTGGGATTTCGGCTGCGATGGTTTCGGCTGCGGGGCTGCCAGCTTCGACGCTTGCGGCTTCGAGGGCGGCGGGCGCGTCTCCTGGTGGCTCACAGCCGTTCGTTCCTGCCGTGGCAGCACCGATCGCAGAAACGTGGTGCTGCTGGCAGGTTTCCGTGCCACCAGCCAGGCGAGCAGCTGGTGGGTCCGTGCCGCGGAGATCTCCTTGAGCGCGCTGAATGTCCTCAGGTCGTCGTCCGTGATGTCGATGCACCGACCCCCCGCGCTCTCGAGCTCGGCCACGAGCCGTTGCGTCACCATGCCCGTCCAGCCCTTCGGCCCGTTGCGAATGATGACCAGATGCCGGCCGCGGCCCCCGTGCGAACCTTCTGCCGCAGCACGCGCGTCGCGCAGCTTGCGCAGCACTCGGTTGCCGTGACTGCTCGCGATGAACCGCAGACCCCAGCGCTCCTGGGTGTCCAGTTCCTCGTTCACGGTGAGCCTCAGCCCGGCGTGGAGCCGCATGTCGTCGGAACTCGGCTCCGGGTGCCATTTCAGCTCGTCGTTGCCGACCTCGGTGATCCAGGACTTGAGTCCGGCGAGGAGCAGGGCCGGCAGGATCTCGTCCTCGTTGGCCGGTCTGACCTCCACCGCCGCTATCTCGGCCGTCTGCTTCAAGTGCTCGAACCTGGCGTCGAGCTCTGACATGTAGTCCGGCTCGGGCCCCGCGGTGACAGGTGCCGCCACCACGTCGGAGGGCAGTGGCTCGTCGAACGAACCAAGTTCCCTGATCTCGCCGTACAAACAGGCTTCCGCGTGCTGATGCACCCGCTTGAGCAGCTGCCGGGGCGTGCGGTTCGCCCAGTTCCCGGGCTCGAACGCGCTCGGCGCCACCGGCCAGGTCGGATGCGGTGGAGTGATGCCGTTGCGCTGGTAGATCACGCCCAGCCACTTCTCGACCAGTTTCCTGCCGATCTCTGGATCAGCGATCGCGGCCAGGATCGGCGTCGTGGTGAAACGGTCCTCGACGGTGTCGCTCGCAATCGACTTCAGCATCAGCCACGTGTCGATCAGACAGGCCACCACGGTGATCGTGCGCCTCGTCGTCTCACGGAGCTGCATCAAGCCGTCCGAGATGTCTGCGATCTCCTGCACCAGCTCCGGGTTGGTCACCTTCTCCCCGACCTCGTCCTGCCCCTTGTTGACCAAAGTGTCGAGCTGGTCGATGGCGATGACGCAAGGCCCCGTCATGGCGAGAACACGGGAGATGTCGCGCACCAGAGCACGGGACGGGTTCGCCTCCGCCGGCAAGCCCCAGCGGCGACGTTCCTCCCCGGCGTCGTCGACCCCCTTGAGGAAGGACCGGCCGATGTCGGAGTGCTCCGAGGCGTACAGCACCAACGCTCGGATGGTGTCCCCACACTCCACGGCGATGCGACTGTCTACTTTGCGCAGACCGGTGACGAACGTGCGGAGGTGTTCGGGCGTCAGAGTTGCCTCACCCAGAACAGCTCTGGCGGCCTCCGGAGGCGCATCGGCACCCAGGCACAACTGCCGCAGGAGCACCGTGAGCTGCAGCTCGCCGTCGTCGTTGGCACGACGCAGCTCGCTGCGCATCGCGTCGGCGATGTCGTCCCAGAACGCCATGCCGGACGTGACTTCCACGAGGAAGAAGTAGCCGCCCTGCTGTTGCACCATCCTGCGCACCGAGCCCAGCAGATGCGTCTTGCCCACGCCCTTCTCACCCTGCAGCACGAGACCGCCAACGCTCGGGCCGATGCTGTCCCTCGCATCGGCGATGCCGGCCCGGAGGCGGTGCTCAGCCCTGGTGTGCAGGCCTTCGATGTGGAACGGGGAGGCGTGCCAGACATCGTCAGGTGTCTCGGCGGAGTTGAACCGCACGACCGCCAGCGCCTCACGCAGGTGCTCGGTCATGATTCCTCGATCGCCATGAGGTGCTTGTCCTCGCCACCGATCCGGATCGCGGCCGCGTGGTCCTCGTCGGTCAGCATCTTGCGGTTCGAGCTGGGCACCAGATGCGCGTAGCCGGTCTTGACCATCTTCAGCATGGTGTCGTCCACCTCCTCGCGGTCTGCGCCGTTGAGGCGCGGGCGGATCTTCGCGAGTCGGACCCAGTCCTGATAGCCGTCACCGAGATCCAGGTACACCTGACGGATCAACGACTCCAGATCACCGGAGCGAATCGCCTCAGCGAGAAACCCCCGTTCGTAGACGAACCGCACGATCCGACGCAGCACCAAGGCGTGTACCCGTGCCAGCGGGCCGATCCGTGACGGTGCGTCGCCGTCCATGAGGTCGCTCGTGCACCAGGCGACGCCCTGGTCCGTGATCCGGTGAAGGAGCCTCCTACCCTCCTTCGAGGACTCGAGCAGCCCGGCGTTATTCAAGGCGTTGCGGTCGTCCTTGGACAGCTCGATCTTGTACTGCTTGACCAGCTCCACGTTGGGGATCACTCGGTCCTCCAACCACAACTGGAGGAGTGCGGCCCTCGCGCTGGGTGCATACGTCTCCGGCATCACGCCGCCCTTTCAGTTCGTGAACGCGGTGATTCGTCGCTCTATCCGGGCGAGCAGTGCGCTCACCTCGGTGCGCAGCCGCTCCGGCACCGCCACTCCGGTTCCGTTGCGGTGCGGCTTGCCGAGCAGCGACAGGTCTGCGGACCGGTCGCGCAGCAGGTCCATGTCTCCGTCGTCGAGCGCGCCAGCCATGCCGCGCACGGTCTCCTCGACGAGCACGAACCTCCCGGGATACGGCAGCTGGTCCGGCAACTCGCGCAGGGCCGCCTCGGCGTCCCTCAACGCCTCCTGGTCCGGCTCGGCCTCGGGCGCGGGGGTTGCCTTGATCAGGTCGTGCAGCTCACGCGCCACCCGGACCGGCCGGACGCCCGGATCGAAATCCAGGTGCCGGAGGTTGCGCAGGAAGCCGGGCAGCAGCTCGCGGTCCGTGCCACGGGTCAGCAGGCAGAACATCTGCCGTTGAGCACCGTCTGGGCCGAGCGTGCGCCGGACGAACCGCTCCGCCTCGGTGAGCTGCCACCGGCTCAGTTCGCCTGCCACAACCAGGCAAAGGTGCTCGGCGGCGTCTCCTGCCTGGTCAAGGATCTCCGGATCACCGGAGACTGACCGGTCCGCCTTGAGACCGAGCAGCCGGAGTTCGGTGATCAGCTCGGTCCCGGTGCGCCACTGCTTCCGGGGGCTCGACACCAGCAGGTCCAGGTCGAACTTCCGCCGCCGCGACCGGGCCGCCGCCACATAGGCATCGCGGTTGTCGGCCAGCAGGTCCGTGCGGTCGAACTGCTGAGCGATCACAGCGGCGACCGTCTCCAGCGCGAACGAGATCTGGTCCGGTGACGGCGGTCGCTCCACCACGACCGGGAGCAGTTCGCCAAAGCTCCAGTAGGAGATGTAGGGCACGGTCAGGTGCCGCAACATCTGTTCGGACGTCACGCCTTTGACCAGCCAGTTGCGAAACAAGGGCGCGACGACGCCCGCACACTTCTGCTGCCACTCCTCAGCCCGCTGGTACTCCATCCGGTTGTCGAGCCGGGACAACACCGGCATGACCTGGTGCCGTGGACGGTCGTAGGGCAGCCGATCCCTGGCCTGGTCCGCGAGATGGGCAATGTCGACGACGTCGTTGAGGTTCTGGTCGTTCGCGGTGAACACGACAACGAGACGGTCGGGCAACTGGGCGGTGCAGATACCGGCGATGTCCGAGACGCCGGTTCGGCTGTCGATCAGCACGAAGTCGTACTGAGCGATCCACTCGGCGCGGCGTTCCTCGAGGAACTCGGCGAACCCCTCCTCGTACAGCGCCTCCCAGTTGATCTCCTGCATCCTGGGGGCGTAGGAGGCGTCCAGTCGATGGTCGACGATCTTCCCAGCGGCCATCAAGTGGAGTACGCCCTCGACGTCGACACGCACGGTGTGGGAGGCGGGGTACTGGACTTTCTGGATGAAGTCGTGTGCGAGATCGACCACACCACTGGGCGGCATCTCTGAAACGTGGGGCCGGAAGTAAAGATGAAGACCCGGAGCTTCCAGGTCCCAATCGATCGCGAGCACCCGGTAACCCCAGCGTGCGAGCAGCACCGCCGCGTTGGCCAGGGTGAAGCTGCGCCCGACGCCGCCTTTGTAGGAGTAGAACGTGATCACGGTTCCGGACATGGCTTGAACCTCGGTAGGGGCGGGCGTGGAGTGACGATCGGGTCGGGGCGTTCGACGATCGGCCAGTCCGGTCGCCAGTCGGGCACCTGGTTCACCAGCTCGGCGAGATCACGCGCCAGCTGTTTCACTTCTTTGTGGAAGTGGATGTAGTCGACCGTTTGCTGGTACACCGGATCGGGATGCGCGAATTCCTTGAAGTCATGCCATTTGCGCATCCGTTCCGCCTCGGGGAAGTTCTCTGAATCCGAGAACAGGATCGGGTAGATCAACCCCTGCGGGATCTTGGCACTGGCGAACCCGAGCATCTCCTCGCGGGCCCGCATGCTGTACAGCTCCGCCATGCACCAGCCGGATCTGAAGTAGCTCGGCGTCATGACCTGAATCATGATCTTGCTGTGCCGCAGCGAGGTCTGCAGGTTGTGAGCCCACTCGACAGCCCGGGGCATGTGGCGGTCCATGTAGATCCGCGGCGGGAGGGCGCTCTCGTCTGCCAGGCAGTCCTTGAGCTTGTTGTAGAAATGGTTGAGCAGCCATTTCTGCACATTGCCTTCACGACTGTAGCTGATGAAGAAATCGAACTGGTAGCCGGACACAGCGCACAACGGTAGACGCGCCACCCGCGTCGATAAAAGACAAAAAAGTGGGCATTTTCGGCGGTTCCGACCAAAAATTGGACAAAAACTGGGCGGCCGACGCACCAAGCCGCGAACAGCAAGAAGCCCCCGACCAGATTTGATCGAGGGCTTCTCGGGTGAGTGGACGATACTGGGATTGAACCAGTGACCCCTACCGTGTCAAGGTAGTGCTCTCCCGCTGAGCTAATCGTCCGAGCGGATGACGAGACTCGAACTCGCGACCCTCACCTTGGCAAGGTGATGCGCTACCAACTGCGCTACATCCGCGTGCCCCTCAGGTTTCCCTTGCGGGTTTCCCGTGGTGCGAGAGGAACTTTATCCGACGGTCCCCCGAAGTTCCAAATCGGCTGATCTTGAGCGTGGCGGGGACGCCGGCAGACCCCGGAACGACAGCGGGGCCAGGTGCGTTGTGCACCTGGCCCCGCTGGTGATCCGAGTGGACGATACTGGGATTGAACCAGTGACCCCTACCGTGTCAAGGTAGTGCTCTCCCGCTGAGCTAATCGTCCGAGGCGGAGACGGGAATCGAACCCGTGTACAGGGCTTTGCAGGCCCTTGCCTAAGCCACTCGGCCACTCCGCCAGGAGCATGAGTCCACAGCCAACTATCCACTGAGGACCCACAGAGCGGATGACGAGACTCGAACTCGCGACCCTCACCTTGGCAAGGTGATGCGCTACCAACTGCGCTACATCCGCGTACATCACTGACTTCGTGATGTTGAAACAAACCTTATACGAGGGGTTCAAGCGGGTTTCACCGGGGGTACCCGCACCACCTTCGCGGGCCCCCTACCTCGGATGATTCAGCTCAGGTCGTTCGAGATGAGGTGCGTGAGCGCCTCGTCGACGTTGACCCAGAGGTGCTCGTTGCCCGGCACGACGACGTCGTAGGTCCGGTCGAGGAAGTCTGCGAGTTCCTGGGCGGACGCCTCGAACATGGCGTGCCCGGAAGGCGAGCTCAGCTCGATCACGACGACCTCGGGGTCGTCGGCGGCGGGGCGGATCCGGACGTCTCCGTCGCCGGCGTCGGCGATGAGACCGTCGGCGAGCAGGTCGCGGGCGAACACCCACTCGACCCAACCGGCACGGCCGGTGCGGAACGCGGCGACGACCGCGTACGGGTCCTTCGTGTCGTATCGCAGCTCCACCTGAACCGGGACCGCGGGGGTCCTCGGCGCCAGCAGGTCGAAGACCGCTGTCGAGCGGAGCGTCACGTGATCGTTGCGCATCGTCGTTACCCTCTTCTCCCTTCCCGGTCAATGAAACGACCGAGCACCTTAGTTGTGACGTGCATGTGGCGAGGAACGCTCGCAATTCGGACGCAGATCACCCCATCGGGTCAGCATGATTGCGCACGGCGACCGTTTGCACGCGCTCTGTACCCTCCTCGCTCTTAGCCCGCGTACAGCGACCCCCATCTTGCTGGGTCTAACCTGAACCCGGTACCGGCTGTTGCGCGAATGTTGGACGTGAGGACATCTCTGGTGGCTGACTCGCCCGGTCCACCCGCCGCGTCACGCGACGGCCGGCCGACCGACTTCGAGCTCGTGCAGAGGCTCGCACAAGGCGACCGGTCAGCGTTCGGTGAGCTGTACGACAGGTACGGCACACCATCCTATTCGCTGGCCAGACGCATCTGCGTGGACCCCGAACTGGCCGAGGACGTCGTCCAGGAAGCCTTCCTCGCGCTCTGGCGGCACCCCGCCAGGTTCGACCCCACCCGCGGAAGTTTCGGCACCTGGCTGATGACCCTGGTGCACCACCGCGCGGTGGACGCCGTACGCAAGGAGAACACCCAGCGCCGCCGGACTGTTCCCCTGACCGACGACGTCTCACCCCCGGTCGAGGGCTCCGAGCACGAAGCGCTGGTGAGCGTGGTGAGCGCCGAGGTCAGAGCGGCCCTGCACACGTTGCCGGAGGAGCAGCGGCAGGTCATCGCCCTCGCCTATCTGGGCGGCTACACGCAGTGCGAGGTGGCGAAGCTGACCGGCGTGCCGCTGGGGACTGTGAAATCGCGCACGTTCGCCGCGATCAGACGCCTGAGAGGCACGTTGGGCAACTTGTGGGCCGGCGAGACCGGCGAGACGACAGGAGCAAACCGGTGAACGGCGAGTTGTGCCCTCACGAGGAGCTCGCCGTCGGCTGGGCGATGCACTCCCTGGAGCCGGACGAGGAAGCGGTGGTCCGCGACCACCTGCCGACCTGCCCCGCCTGCCAGCGCACCGTACGGTCGACGCAGGAGGTGCTCGCGGGCATCGGCGGCGCCGTCCGCCAGGAGCAGCCACCACCCCGCCTGCGCGCGAGGCTGATGGAACAGATCGAGCACATCCCCCAGGAAATCCCGCCCCAGCCCAGCCCGCGCCACGCGGCCCCGACCCCGTTGCGCCGCCCACAACACAGCCGCCGCACGGGCCGAGTCCTGCTGGCCGCCGCCGCGGCACTGGCCGTCCTGGCCGGAGGCGGCTACCTGGGCGTGCGCGTGAACCAGCTATCCAGCGAGGTAGCGGCCGCCCAGGCCCGCACGAACGACCTGAACACGGCCCTCTCCCTGGCCGCCGACCCGGCCACGAACAGGGCGGTCCTGCGCACAGGCTCCGGCGAGGAGGCGGCCGTCGTCCTCTCGAGCCCCACCTCAGGCGCCGTGGTGCCGATGAACCTCAAGCCGAACGACTCGAGTCACGTTTACGTGGTTTGGGGTGCAAGTACGAAAGCGCCGGTACCGTTGGCGGTGTTCGACGTGCCCGCAGGCTCGACCACTCCGCAGTTGCTGAGCTGGTCCGCCGACGCGCACAAGCACACGACCTTCGCGGTATCACTGGAACCAGGCCGCCAAGCACCTCAGAAACCCTCAGAGGTGCTGGCAGGAGGCCAGGTTGCACCCGCCTGAGTCCCAACAGGATGATCGACACATGACGAAGCCCGACACGAAGCCCGACGAGCACAGGGGCTGGCGCCACTGGTTCCACCGGAACCCGGCGCTGAACCTCGCCTACCGCATCGGCGTGGGCGTGATCGGCGGCCTGGTCCTCGTCGGCGGCATCATCATGATCCCGTACCCCGGCCCGGGCTGGCTGGTGGTCTTCGCAGGCCTGGCAATCCTCGCGACGGAGTTCGAGTGGGCGGGCCGAGTCCTGAAGTTCGCCAAGCGCTACTACGACCGCTGGGTCGAGTGGCTCAAGCGCCAGCCGGCCTGGGTCCGAGGCCTGGTGATGGCCGGCGTCTGCGCCATCGTGCTGGCCACCTGCTACCTCCTGAACGTGTTCGCGCTGGTCGGCGGCTGGTTCGGCGTCGAGTGGAGCTGGTTGCAGAGCCCGATTTTTGGTTCTCGTTGATGATGTTGTAAGCTATGGCCACACCGCGAGAGCGGGACAGCAAGACAACAGAACACGGGCGTTTAGCTCAGCGGGAGAGCGCTTCGTTCACACCGAAGAGGTCACTGGTTCGATCCCAGTATCGCCCATTGCAGGTCAGAGGCCCGGAGCCATTCAGGTTCCGGGCCTCTGACTTTGTCGTACAGCAGCAAAGTACAGCTGCGGCTCAAATACCGAGGCTCTCGCTCAGCTGCTGTAGTGCCTTTCGCGTCGACTCGTCGGAGACCTCGGTGTAGATCTCCATCGTGACCTTCATGTTCGCGTGCCGCAGGATGCGCATGATCACCCGAGGGTGCACGTTCAGCTCCGCGAGCAGCGAGGCGCAGCTCCGTCGGCCGTCGTGAACCGTGATCTTGGGAACGCCAGCTTTCTCGCATCGGCGGTCCCATGACCGGTTGAAGTTCCGCGGCTCGATCGGCGTGCCATGCCGGGTGGTGAACAACAGGCCGCATTCCTGCCAGGCGATGTCTGCCTCGACTCGATCCGCCTCACGTTGCTTCCGCCGCAGCCGGACCGCTGTGGCGGCGATCGGAGGCATGGGCAGCGTCTCGTCCGAGGCCGCCGTCTTGGTCTCGCGGTGCAGGAGCTTCCCACCCACCCGTTGGAGCTGGTAGGCGATGTCGAGGACCTGCTCGATCTCGTCGACAGCGTCCTCAGGCAGCCCCAGCACTTCTCCCTTGCGCATGGCCATCGCGATCACCAACACGTACGCGGCGTAGAACGGGTCGTCATCCTGTCGCGCCGACACCAGGAACGTCTTCGCTTGCTCGGTGGACCAGCGGTTGCGCTTGGGCTTGCGCCGGCGCTCCCCAGCCCGCTTGACCTTGACCAGCGTCATCACGTTCTTCTTCAGCAGGTCCTCGGCCATCGCGTGGGTGAGCGCCGACCGCAGACATCCCCTGATGTCGTTCAGAGAACGCAGCGACAGCAGCTCTTGGCAGCACTTGCCCAGCGAGCAGCAGCGCCGCTTGTCCTCCGCGCGCCGGGCGTCCTTGCCTTGTGCGCAACACTGGCAGGTCCGGGCGAGCTTGTTCATCCAGAGCTGCCCCTCGCGCACGGTGAAGTTGAGCGGCTTCTCCCCCAGCCCCGGCACGATGTGCACGCGTATGAACGTCTCGTAGGTCTTGTGCGTGAGCGGCGCGAGGCTCGGCTTGACGATGTCGTCCAGCCAGCCGTAGAGGTACGGCGCGAGCTTCGGCACCGAGGAGGTCACCGGCCCCTCGTTCGCGTCGTTCTGGAGCTTGACCCACTTGGCGTGGACGGTCTCCCTGTCCGGCCCGTACACCCACTTGCGCTTCCTCTTACCGGACGGCGTAGTGATCCACACGTAGGCCGCGAAGCCGTTCTTGTACGGGAAGATCGATCCTTCGCCGTTCTCGCGCGCCTTGCCTGCCATCAGGCAGCCTCCTGAACCCGTCGCTGGACGTATTCCTCCACCCACTCCGGCAGAATCCGCCGACTGCCGCCGTCCTTGAGTGATCGAAGTTGCCTGGTGGCAATGAGCATCTTGGTCTTCGAGAGGCTGTAGCCGAGGTGCTGCGCTGCCTGCTTGACGGTGAGCCAACGAGGTTGGATCACGGTGGTCACCGTGGCCTCCGTCTTGCGCGAGCCAGGTGGCTGGCCTGAGACGAGGGCGAGCTTGTCGTTCACGGGTGCTCCCTGGATCTGGGCACGCCGGGGCTCGGACAGTTTGGACAGAATGGCCAGAATTGGCCGCAAGGTGTCGTTTGCACTGCTCAGCGCCGGTGTGCGGTGATCTTGGTTCGCTTGGACAGAATGGGACAGAATCTGGACACAATTACCGCGCGACCCAGTCGGCGGTCCTCGGGCCAGTGGAGCGGCCCGAATTCTGTCCGAGTTGTGTCCCATTGTGTCCACGGCGGGCGCGATCAGCTCACAAGCCTTTGACGTGCACGAACTGTGCCCGGTCATGGATTCTGGCCATTCTGTCCAAACTGTCCACGGTCTGCGGCCTGGTGAACGGGGTGGACAAGGTAGGTCGGGCTCGGTTTGCGTCCTGCTCCCTGCCGCTCGGGCAGTGGGAGCTGGCGAATGTGGCCGTGCTCTTCGAGCAGTTCGAGGGCCGGGCCGATCTCGCTGGCGGTGGTGAACCTGCCGCGGTTGGCGCGATGTGCATCGCGGCGGGTGAACTGACGAAGACGTTCGCCGACGATCCACCCGAGCAGGGCTCGGGCGTCGTCGTACGCCTCGTCCTTGCCCATGTGGTCGAACGCCGCGAGCGCGTGCGCGAGGTAGTACGAGCCGAGTTCGCGGGCGCGCGCGAACGTGCTGACGCCGATCTCGTGGTGCCAGGCGTCGGTGGGCCGGTCCGCGAGGTGCAGCAGTCCGGCAAGGCGCGCAACGGTTCCGGCGTACTTGCCTGCCCAGTCTGCGATGTGGTGCCAGGCGCCGCGCGGTCCTAGTCGTGGCTCGATCTCCGCTTGCAACGCGAACATGGCTTCGTCCGCTTCTGCGCTGAAGTCGACGACTTCGGGCGCCGACCACATGGCCAGTTGCAGGGTCAGGCCGCCGATGCGGGCGCGGTAGTCCGCGGCGATGTGCTCGGGCATCTCGGGTACGCGGATCTCGCGGTAGCCAACGGTGCTGACCGGCAGGGAGTAGAGGAAGCGTCCGAGCAGGCCGCGTTCCTTGGCGGCCTTGATCTGTCCCAGGTCGCGGATGATCTGCGGCTGTACAACGAGTCCGAGGGTGAGGTAGGCGTGTTCGATGAAGTCGGATTCGCGGCCCTGGCGGTCGACTTCGAGATATTCGCCGGCGTGGCCGCGCAGGAAGACTTCGTAGTTCGGGGTGCCGGAGTAGCGCCCGGCGATGTTGGAGACGATGCCGCCCTCGGGTGCGAGCACGGCGAGGCGTCCGCCCTGTTGGGCCATGATGGTGGCGGCGATCTCCGCGGTGACGTCGTCCACGACCAAGCGCGGTTTGGCTGGGATCACAATCTCCTGTGCGCGCAGCGCGGCGTCACCGGCCAGGCCGATGGACGCGGCGTCGGCGGTACTGGCCTTCTTCTCCAGCTTCTCCGCTTCCCGTTCAGCGACGGCCTTCTGGACGCGGGCCTCCTCGATCTGGGGCAGGGCGAGTTCGACGAGTTCGGCCTGTGCGGCCCGGATGGGTCCGGCCATCGCGGCGAACACGTCCGACTTCCGCGAGCCCGGTGGCAGCGCGACGACCAAGAAGAGGTTCACCGGCTGGGTCCAGCCCGGCCGTATGCGGGTGGTGATGCGCCCGCCCGCAGCCGTTGACAGGGCGGACAGCGCGACGCATCCGGCGAGGTCGGGCGGGGTCTGAGTGAACTCGGTGACGGCGTCGACCATGTCGGCCATCCAGCCCGGCAGGACGTTGACCGGGAATGGCGGGAGCGCCCGCTGCGCGGCCGAGAGCGGAACCGGCTGTTCCCAGGTGTCTCCGGACTGGCCGGGTTCGTCCGGCACAGCACGCAGAACGCGCGCAGCACCGCTCTCGTGCGGGTGCATGTTCGTCGCGTTCATCGGGGTGCCTCCAACTGCGGTGTCTGGAGTGGACGGAGTGGGTGCCCGGTACCGGCACGCGGCCGGTACCGGGCCGGGGTGCTACTTGTTGATGGCCGGGAAGTCGACGGCGTGCGCGGCGTCGGTCGCCTTGGCCGTGTGCTTCAGGGCCGCGTTGACCGCACGCCCCGCGGTGAAGAACGCCGCGCTGGCGTCGCCGATTGAGCCGCTGGCCTTCACGCCCTGCTCCTTGGCCGTCTCCGCGAGCTTCTCCAGCGCGGTGTCGATCGCGAGCAGGATGTCGGTGAGGTCCTTCGCGATCTGGTCGCCGGCGTGGGCGGCCGTGGTGATCTGGTCCTTCTTGGCGAACTCGAAGCCCTTGGCGGAGTTGGCGGCGTTGAGCGCCTCGACCGCGGTTTCGAGGTGGGACAGGAACGTGCTGCACTTCGACATGCGTTCTCCTTGGTGTGATCGGTTGGGATGGGGTCAGGCGGCGCGGTTGTCGAGCCGCCGGGCATTGGTGGCGCCCAACTTCAGTCCTGACTGGACTGTGGCGGTGATCTGGCGCGGGGTGCAGTCGCAGTCGCCGGCGGCCATGTGGGCGGCGGATTGCTCCAACATGTGGGCAGCGTCGGAGTGGCTGATCTCGTTGCCCCCGACCAGTTGGCCAAGGCTCAGCGCGGCCTGGAACAGGGTCTTGTTGTGGCGGCTTCGTTGGGCCGCTGCGACCTTGGCGCACTCGCCGCGCACGATCGCGTCCAAGTACGCGGAGCGTTGCGCAGGGGCGCTCTGGTTGGGCGCTGAGACGGCCATAGGCGGCTTAACGGCGGGTGCCTGGACCAACCAGGCGGGCAGTTCGACCGGCGGGCGGTCGTCGGTGATCTCGTAACGGCCGGCCGGGGTGGTCGACGGCGGAGCGATGACGTAGCCGCCGTGCGCGCGGGTGTCGACGAGCCATCCCAGCGTGCCCGCCGTGTTGCGCAACGCCGTGCCCTTGGGCGCGAGGAAGTAGAGGTGCGTGCCGCCGGACGGGGTGCGCGCGGCGTAAGTGGGCGGGATCGTGGCCTTGGCGCGTTCGGCCAGCAGCGTCAGGACATCGAGCCCCGTTGCCACTCCGAGCATGTTGAAGCCATCCGGTGCCACCTCGTCGGGCTTAGCGACATCGCAGTCGACGACCACGAGGTTGGAGGGACCGGTGGCGATCGCGACGTTGTGCCGCGGGTACCGGGTGTAGAAGTCGCGGATCACGGCGGGGTCGGTGGTGGCGCGGGCTTCCCACTGGTCGACGAACGGGCGCTTGGCGTCGGGTACGGCGGGGAAGATGTGCCAGCCGCGTGCGGCGGCGCGCAGGATCTCGGTGAGGCGGTCGGGTTCGGTGCTCATGGCCGGGCTCCCTTCGCTGGTTTGGGGGTTGATGGGCGGGTTCACGCGGCGCGCTCGCTGTGGTCGACGAGGTCGATCTGGCGCAGGTGGTGCAGGGCGGCGGTGCCTTGCTGTGGGACGACTCCGTTGCCGAGCAGGCGCAGTTGCTCGGTGCGCGACAGGCCCGGCACGTCGGTGACCCAGCCGGCGTCGAGGCCCATCAGCCATTCGACGAAGCGCGGGCTCAGGACGTGGTTGCCTCGGGTTCCGGGCTGGGTGGGTTCAGGGGCGGGTCGTCCGAGGAGGTGTTCCCATCGGCGGATGGCGGGCTCGAAGGCTCCCCACTCAACGCCCCGAACAGCGTCGGGTTGCCCCGCGCGTAGGTCGCGCTGGTCCGCTCCGCGTCGGCGCGCGTCGGCGTCGGCAGCAGCCGCGCAGCCGCGGACGGCAGGGTCAGGTCGCCCGACGAGCCGCGTTAGTTCGGGCCGCCCTTGGTGCCGTCCGTGGCCTTCGGGGTGGGCAGCAGGTGCTCCACCTCGTCCGCGAGCGTCGGCCCGTGGCCGCCCGCTTTGCGCTTGTCCGGGTGCTGCGAGCCGCCATTCACGGCGAGTTGCGCGGTCGGGGTCTTGAGCAGGTGTCGCGTAGCCGAACCACCGGTCACGGCGGTGTGGTGCCCCGGCGTCGGAAGCGCGTAGGCATGTCCACCGCAGGTCATACCCGAGCGCGGCCAGGTCGGCGGCGACTCGGGCATGTCCTCGAACAAGGAGGGCAGCGACGTTCTCCAGCACGACGTGTCGGGGCTGTAGTACGCGAACGGCGTCGACGACGTGGGTCCAGAGGCCACTTCGGGCTCCTTCGATACCGGCTCGTTTGCCGGCGGGGCTGATGTCCTGGCACGGAAAACCTGCGGTGAGCAGGTCCACGGGCTCGACTTGGTTCCAGTCGATGGCGGTGATGTCGCCCAGGTTCGGGACATCGGGCAGCCGGTGGGCCAGGAGCTTGACCGCTGACGGGTGGTTGTCCGAGACCCAGGCGAGCGCACCGCCGAACACGCGGTGAGCAGCGTGATCGAGACCTCCGAAGCCGGTGAAGAGGCTGCCGGTCTTCATCACGCCACCTCCTCGGATTCGTTGGCTTCGAAGCAGGTCCAGCAGCGCCCGTAGGAGGTGGGCACGCAGTAGCCGACGTCCTGCTCGCACTGAGGGCACCAGCGGCGGGCGGCCATCGCCTTGTCCAGCGCGAAGATCCGCGCGGCGGTGAGCGGCCGGACCTGCGCCGCGAGGTCCACGCGGAACAGGTCGCACAGCTCTTCGCGGCGGTAGGGGCGGCGGTGGCGGAACCACAGCAGCGCCTGCGCGCCCTGCCCGTTGGGGCGCAGTCCGATCGCGCGGAGCTGGCGGCGGGTGGCGAGGCCGGGCGGGACGGCGCCGGGCCTGCCGCGCCAGGCGAACACGATCAGGCCGCCCTCCCGGCCGCGGCAGAACGCGCTCTGCCCGTTCCACGGCAGCACCACTTCGCAGATCGGGCGCGTCCGGCTGCCCATCAGGCGCTCTCTCGTCCTGGTCGGTGGTCGCGCAGGCGGCCGGTGGTGGGCAGGCTGGTGAGGTGGCGGCCGTGCTTGTCCGCGTACATGGCCGCGTCGGCGCCGGCGAGCAGCGCGGGCAGCTGCACGCCGCGGCTGGGCAGGGTCTGCGCGCCGATGCTGACCGCGACGCTCAGGCGCTGGCGTTCACGTCCAAGCCGGTCAAGGAAGATCGGCTTCGTCAGGGCGGCACGTACGGCGTCGACACGGTGCGCGGCGGTCTGGCGGCCACGCTCGCCGGACGGCACGCGTCCGAGCCACAGCACGAACTCGTCACCGTGCAGCCGGATCGCGTGCTCTCCCGGCAGCCGCAGCGCATTGAGCCGCGTGGCGAGCACCTTCAGCACCATGTCGCCACCGCCGTGGCCGTGGGTGTCGTTGATGGCTTTGAAGTTGTCGACGTCCAGCAGCAGCAACCCGACCGAGCCGGGGCGGCGCGTGGCCGCGCGATGGGCCAGGATGCCCAGCGCCTCCCGGTTGCCCAGACCGGTCAGGGCGTCGATGTGCAGCCGCTTGAACAGGTGCAGGGCGTAGGCGCTGGTGGCCAGGTAGCCCGCGGCAGCGGCGGCCGTGGTGGTGGCCAGGATCGTGTTGGTGGTACTCATGGCTGGCTCCTCGAAACCGTGGAAGCGGTGGGAGAGCGGAGTTGCGGGGCGGAGGCTTGCCGACGTCGCCCCGCAACGTCCGGTGTCGGTCAGAACGGCGGCTCGTCGGCGAACCCGGACCCGCTCGCGGGCGGGGCACTGCCCCACGCGTCCGCGGCCGGGGTGGACCCGCCACCGTTGGTGCGGGTGACCTTGGTGACTTTCGCGGTGGCCCAGCGCACCGATGGCCCGCATTCGGTGACGTCCAGTTCCAGCACGGTGCGCTTCTGGCCCTCGTGTTCGAACTGCCGCTGCCGCAGCGTTCCGGTGATCAGCACCCGGTTGCCTTTGCCGACGGAGTTGACGAGGTTTTCGGCGGGCTGGCGCCACAGCGTGCAGCGCAGGAACGTGGCGTCGCCGTCGACCCACTGCCCGGACTGCTGGTCGTAGCGGCGGTCGTTGGCGGCGACGGTGAAGTTCGCGACGGCGATACCGGACTGGGTGAAGCGGAGTTCGGGATCGGCGGTGAGGGTTCCGGCGACGGTGACCTCGGGAAGACCGGCCATGGTCGTGTTCCTTTCGTTGGTGTGTTTGGGGTTCAGCCGTGGACGTGTGCGATCGGCAGGCGGCGCGGTGCGCGAGTCACAGCGGGAGCCAGCCGCACCGGGCGAGCCGTGGCGCCAGTCGGGTGATCTGCTCCCACTGCGCGCGCACCAGCGCTCGCGCGTCGTGCCGGAGTTCGGCGTCGGTGAGATGGCGGGCGAGCTTGTGGCGGCGCAGGCGCCGGAAGCTGCGCATGTCGGGCTCGCTGGTGTAGTCGTGGTGACGCATGCCGGACAGCTCGCACCAGCGCACTTCCGCCTCCCTGCCGGTGAGCAGGCCGACCAGGTAGGCGCGGGCCTGGTCGGTATCGCGGATGCGCTGCCTGCCGAGGTCGACGTAGCCCTCTGCCCGCTCGCCGGTGCCGAACACGCGGATCTCGTTGATGTGCAGCCCGGCCCGCTGCCACGCGATGAGGTGGCCCAGCTCGTGTACCGCGACGGCGAGCCGGTACGGATCAATCTCGGTCATCGGTGGCTCCCTGAACGCTCAGGCGGTGACGTGGTGCAGGCAACGCGCCTCGATGAGGCGGGCGGCGAGGTCGGTAATGCGGTCCCAGTGCGCGATGACGAGCCGTTCGGCCTTGCTCTGCACCGCGTGGAAGGCGGGGCGCTGGTCGCGCGGGATGCGGGCGAGGCACTCGTGGACCGTCTGGCGGTCGTAGGCGCCGCTGCTGTCCACGTCGTGCGGCCAGCGGGCGCGCGGGACGTTGTGGGATTCGAGCCAGAACCGTTCGGCGGGGACGCCGGCCAGCAGCGCGAGCGCGGCGGCGTGGTCGCCCTCGGGGGTCTCGTCGAACGTCATGTCGGTCCAGCCCCGCCAGCGGGTCGGGCTGGCCTGCCAGATCCGCACCTTCGGGGCGGTGCCGCCGCCGACGAGGGCGATCACGGCGTGCGCGGCCTCGTGGTGGGCCAGGGTCTCGATCTCGTACACGGCCTGCTGTGCGGCGGTGGTGGTCACGGTGATCCCCTGCGGTTCAGGCGGTGAACGAGGCGAGGGTGAGCAGCGCGAACCCGGTGGCCAGCAGGTGCACTGCCGCGCGGATGCGCCGGTACTTGGTCAGCAGGCTGGCCGACAGCGCCGCCAGCACTTCCAGGCGGCCATTGAGGGCGTCGGGTGCGGTGAGGTCGTCCAGCAGCGCCGCGGGCTGGCCGCGGAAGATGGCCCAGCGCGGGAAGCCGTGCGGGCTGTTGTGGACGATGCCGGGGCGGATCACCGACAGCAGCAGCACGATCGACACGGCGACCGGCAGGGCCGCGAGTCGCAGCAGGACGGTGGCGAAGGTGCTGGGGTGCGCGGCGATCAGCGCAAGCAGCGCGGCCAGCGCGACGCTGAACAAGCCGAGCATGCCGATCGCCTTGGTGTCGGTGCGGCGCAGCTCGTCGCGCACCTCCAGGTCTGCGGCCTTTACGGCCTCGGTGTTGTGCTGCTGAGTGGGGACTGCGACGAACTCACAGCGGGTCATGACGCCCTCCAGATGTCACTCTGCGTAGTCGATTTGGGGTGTGCGAGACCAGGCCGACGTGTCGTCAGCCTTCAATCAGAACGGTGTTATGAATGGGGTTTCGCGCGCGCACGCGCACCCGCGCGCATTGGGCGGGAGTGCGGGCGCCTGACGTCAGGTGACGTGCGCTGACGTCAGGCACCCGCTAGGTGTCACGCTGCGTGTCCGGTCGCGGGGCGGTACACGGTGGCCTTGCCGTCGGTGCCGACCTCCTGCAGCACCCCGTCGCGGGCCAGCGCGGCGAGCTCACCCGAGACCCATGAGCGGCTACGGCCGAAGGTGGTTTCGGGGTCGGGCAGGTCCCGGACGGTGATCTCCTGGCGGCCGTCGGCGACGAGCTTCTCGACGATGCGGCGCAGGCGATCCCGTGCCACGCGGCGCGGCGGGCGCCCGGTCGGCAGATCCAGCGGGATGTCCTCGGGCAGCTCGGTGTCCATGTCGCCGTCCAGATCGGACTCCGGGTCAGCGGGCAGTTCGAGCGGGGTGGACGCCTCCTCGTCGGTGATGTCGGGCATGGACTCCAGGCTGTGCAGCGGGGCGAAGTTCTCGCGGATGCCCGCGGGCGCCGTCGTGGTTCCCGCAGGGCGGGTGGGCAGTCCGAGCAGTTCGGCGGTACGCGGCCACAACGCGGCGCGCACGTCGCGGCAATCGTTGATAGCGGCGGACATGTCGGCGTCGGTGGTGGCGAACGTGCGGGCGGGCATGACCATCCGGTCCTCCTCGATACCGGGCGCCTCCAGGTAGAACGAGCCCGCCCGGCGGTTCTTCCACCGCTCCGGCGCCGCGCCCGCTTCCACGATCTCGTCGGACAGGCAGAACGCGGCGTCGCTGGCGTCGTTGACGCCGAAGCACCAGCCCGCACCGAGCTGCGAGCGGATGTCGGTGCTCATGCGGCGGAAGCTGGACTTCTGCTGCGACAACACCACCGAGATACCGGCGGACCTGGCCTCTTCGGCGATCGTGGTCAGCGTCGCGGCGTCTTCGAGCACCCGCGAAGCCTCCTCGATCCACAGCACGATGAACGGCATGTCGTGCTCGGAGTAGGCCTGCGGCACCCACTGGTCAAAGCCCCACTTGCCCAGCTGCGAGGCCTGCTCGGTGATGGCCGCGGGCACGCGGGTGATGAACTGCGCGCACTCCTTGTGTCCGGTCACGGTGTGCACGTTGTCCCCGAGGAACCCGACGGTCTGCTCGCCCTTGGACGGGTCGAGCACGATCAGCACCACGTCGCGGCGCGTGGCGATCTCGGTCCACGCGATCTTGGCGCCGTGCGACTTACCCGAGCCGTTCATGCCATTGACCTGCACGTGGGTGAGCTGACGGGCGGTCTTCTTGTCACCGGGCAGCCACAGCTGAACCGGTTCGTTGTCCTCGTACAGGCCCGGAACCAGCGGTTCCACAATGGACCCACCCGGCGCCGACGGACCAGGCCACGGCTGAGGGTGGCGCAGCACGTCGTTGGGAACGATCGTCATCGTGGCCTGCGACAGGTCGTCTGGGTCGCCGCTGATGCGGACCGCACCCTTGTGCAGCCGCAGCGCGCCGGCCAGCTTGTTCGACGCCCCCTGCACGTCCTCCACCGACACCTCACCAGCAGGAAGAGCCAGAGCCGCGGTGACCTTGTTCGGGGCCACCTCGATCGCCTTCGTCTTCACCCCAGCGAGCTTGACCTTTTCGAACAGCCCGCTCGTGGCGTCACCCTCGCCACCGCGCAGAGCACGGCGGATGTTCCACGAGATCGCCAGCCCGGCGCCGCCGTAGAGCCACAGCCCGAACAGCGGGTTCGTCCACGGCGCGGTGATCGCGCAGGCCACCATCCAGCCCGTGCCGATCAGCACCGTCAGCGCCGCATGGGTCTGCGTGATCGGTGAGCGGGTGCCGCCCGCCTTCCACGCCACACCAGCCAGAACAGCGCCCATCACGGCCAGACCCGGTGTGAGCCAAGGAAGTTGTGCCGAGTCGGCCATCATCCAGTGCGTGAGCGCCCCCACGGGCCACGCGAGCAGCATCAGCATCCACTGCCCCAGGTACGGGGCCACCTTGCTGCCCACGTAGTTGCGCGGGACGTAGTAACCCTGCTCGGAGTTGCTGGCCGCGAGGTCGCCGCCTGCCATCCGCCTGCTTCCCACTGATCTCTCCCTTCCGTGCGGTTTCCTCGCGGTACCAACGGTTACGCGACGTCCTACTTGTCGAACTGGAAGTTCCGGCCGCGGTTCTTCGCGGTCATGTCGATCTCCGCCACGTAGTGCTTGCGGAAGCTCAGGTACGTGCGCACCGCCGACGCGCAGATCACCTCGGCCGCCTCGGACGCGCGCTTGAGGTGCGCGGCGACGAGCTTGGCCCGCACCCGCGAGTCCAGCCCGAACACGTGCGGGTTGACCGACTTCACGTGCTTGAGCGCCGCTTCCAGCTCCTCCGCGCTCACGTGCAGCTCGCTCACCAGCGGCCGCATCAGCGTGCGCACGTTGTTGCAGTAGTCGTGGATGTGGGAGCTGGCGAAGAACTCCGGCTCCCCGAACGTCAGTTGGCTGTTGCCCATCTGCTGTACCCCTTCTCGGGACTGTGACCTGCCGAGTGCGATGGCCGGCCGGGCGCGGCACCCACCGCGGCGTGGATGCCGCACCCTGCCGGTCACGCAGCTCGGTCGCGTTCGGCCAGCACCGCGTCGTAAACGGCCTTGCGGCGCTTGCCACCGACCGTCAACCCGGCCGCGCGCAGGGCGTCGCACAGCGCGTCACGCGACAGCCGGTCGCCCAGCTCGGTCGCGGCCTGCCGCGCGGCGGGCATCAGGTCCGTGATGTCCACGCCGTCGATCACCACGGGCTCGGTATCGGTGGTCTCGGCCGCCACGCGGTCGCCGTGACCGGCCACCCGCAACCATCCGAGCCAACGCGACCTGCCGGGCCGCTCGTCGTCGCGGTCACCGAGGGCCTTGTCACTGGTCGGTCGCGGCCCGGTCGCCCGCTGCCGAAGGACGTCCGGACCGAACAGCAGAGCCGCTGCCCCGGTCACCTGCTCCGCCTCGCGGATGACCGCCTCGGCCACGCGGCGGCGTTCCTCGTCGGTCGCCTTGATCCGGGCGGCCACGACGCGACCGAACCGACGCCGCGCCCTCCACCCGAGCGCCTTGTCCGCGGCCTTGCGGGCGCGGTGCTCGGCCGCCTCGCGGTCGGCGACTGCCAATGCCTCGGTCGCGTCGGTCAGGCCGTGCCGCAGCGCGACCGACCACGCCCGCCACGTCCACATCGGGTACCGCAACCACCGCACCAGACCGAACCGCGGACGCCGTGCCGGAAGCCGACCGGCGGCCGCGAGCGCCTGACGGTGCGCACGACGTTCCCGCGTCTCCCACACCGCCACACCCACGATCGACAGCACACCCACCGTCGGGTCACCCGAGTGCGCCCAGTTCGACCCGGCCGCGTAGCCGACCACCAGCCACATCACCAGACGCTCCACCCACGCGGAGTCATCACGCTCCACCTGACGGCCGTCCACAGTGGCCACCACGACCGCCTGCCGGGCCACATGCGCCAACCGGCCGCACACGAACCCGATGCACTCGATACCCGTCGCCGCCGCAGCAGCCAGCAGCGCCGGCCACCCAAGCCGCTGACTGAACAGCTGGAACTGCCCCCACCACGCGCCCACCATCGCCAGCACGATCGGCACCACGATCACCCGATCCGCCAGCCACCCGGTCACACGCGCCGACCAGGCCGCACGCACCACCCGCCGCTGCTCGGCCAGCTCCCGGCGATCGGCCTTGCGTTCCTGCCGTTCCAGCCGCTTCCGGGCGCGCTCGGCCTGCCGATCCTCGTGCCGGGCCAGGCGTGCCGCACGCTCATCTTGAGCACGCTCGCGGGCCAGCTCGATCTCCGCGCGAGCCACCTCAAGCTCTCGCGTCGCCGCAGCGTCGGCACGCCGGATGTCCGCCTCGGTACTCGCCGCGATCCGCACCGCCTTGCGATCCACCAGCGTCATCACCGCTCACCCCGCCTCGAACGCGACTTCGTGACCGCCTTGAGCACCAGCACCATCGCCAGCACGAAGCCACCAAGCGCCGCGAAAGCCAATGGCAGCAACGACTCCGGCAACGCGAGGTAGCACAGAACGCCGATGACTGCGGCCCAGAACACGAGCTTGAGCAACGACCCGAACGCGGCCAGCGGCCACATCGCGAAGAACCGCATCACGCCACCGCCTCAGCCGCGAACGCAGCCAGCAGCACCGCGGGCTCGAACTCCGTCCGCGTGTCGTAGACATCGACACCGGTAGCCATGATCAGCTCGGCGATCTCACGCCCGTGCAGGTGATCCCACACACGGACCGGACCTCCGTCCACAGTGGCGTAAGCACTGATCTCCACGTAGTTGTCGTGGTCGATGACGCTCACGACCGTGTCCAGCGCCGCGGCCCACCTCGCCACCGACGTCACCGCCTGCTGCGCATTCCTGCCCCCAGGCAGCTGGAAGTCCACGCCCAACCCACCACGAGCGCTCCCGTAGCCAACGCTGACGTAGGCCACACGCGGCGCCACCGGGTGCTTCCGCAGCACTCGCGCAGCCAGCTCCGTCATCTCCATCAACTCGTTCATCACGCCACCGCCTTCCCGGTCCAGTCCGGCCGGCGCATCGCCCGGCGCTCGTCTTCGGTGGTGCAGCCCCACACGCCCTCCACGCCGTGACGCAGCGCGTACGACAAGCACGCCGTGGCGATCGGGCAGGACACGCACACCGACTTCGCCTCGCTGATCTGCGCCACCTGACCGGGCTCGGGGAAGAACAGCTCCGGGTCCTCGTCGGTGCAGGCGGGGTGGCCCCCGAAGTTCGCCCCCGGCAGCGTCACCAGCAGCTGGTACAGCCCGTCATGCCTGCTCAGCGAGTGCTCCACACGGGTCTTCTCGATCTCGCGGGCGGTCTTCACGCCACACCGCCCAGAACCACCGTGTTCTGCTCACGGCGGTCGTCCGCGAGACGGGCGCGTCGTTCAGCCCGGCGCAGCGTCACCTCGTCCACCCCGGGACCGATGACCTCACCGTTCTCGTGAGCCTGCAACGCCTCCTGAAGTGCGGCACTCAGCAGCTCCAGATCGCCCATGGCGGATGCATCGGCAACGCCACCAGCGATCTCATCGACCAGGTGAAGCCGGTCCTCGCTGTGGAAAGACGTGATCAAAATTCGGGACTTCATCGGGTGAACCTCCTAAAACTGACTTAAGTCAGTTGATGTGACTTGAGACAGTAGGGAAGAGGGCAACACGTGTCAACAGGTGGCTTAAGACACCGGTAGGCTGACGTCGTGGCCGAGGATGTTGAGACTGGTTCTGAGCAGCGCAATCGCGCCGAACTCGCTGATCTACTGCGCCATGAGATCGACTCCGGCAAGTACCCCGTTGGAACGAAGCTCCCCAGCTATCGCCAGCTGGCGGAGATGTACGGCGCCGCGCCCAACACCATCGGCGAGGCGGTGCGAATCCTGGCCACCGAAGGCCGCGTCAAGGTCAAACCAAACGCCGGCGCCGTGGTCTCGGACCACAACGCCAAAGCCACCTCCCCCGAACAGCACTTGCGGGACACCCGAGCAGGCCTGGTCGAACTGCGCACGCAACTGCGTGCGGTCCGCCGCGAGGTTGACGCCATCGACGAGCGTCTTGAGGACCTGCTCACCGACTTGCCCGCGGACTGAGTGCTTGCTCGGCTTCATGTGATCGAGCATCGAGCCCGCGACAACCCAATGTCCAAAGACCGTTTGTCCTATCGCACCAAAGGGAATGACTGACCGGCATACGTGCTGGTCAAGCAACCGAGCGAGACACGGGAGCGCCAAGAAAATGGCCGAAGAAGAGCAGTGGTTGTCCAGGCCGACGCAGGAGGCGAGCCTGAACACCGGCCTGCTTGCCGAGGTGCTGCGGGAGTACCGCCAGGCGAACGGCTTGAACCAGGCGGCGATGGCGAAGCTGCTGAACCTGGACCAGTCCTACGTTTCAAAGATCGAGACCGGCCAACGCCAGGTGCGCGACCTGGAGACATTGCTACGCATCGCCAACCGCCTGAACATCCCTCCGAGCCACGTCGGCGTCTCACAGGAACTGCTTCAGCCAGTCGCTCCCCCAGCAACCGACGCACTCGTTGATGCCGCTGACCCCGTGGAGGCCAGCCAAAGTGACTGGAGGCGCAACCGGCGCTTCCTGAACCGCCACCGCGGCGAGCTGGCGCAGCTCGCCAAACAGCTGTACAGCTCCGAGTTCCACATGGGCGACGCGCCGTTCATGGCGCGACCAGAGTGGATGCCTGAACGGCCGATCCGACTTGAGGACATCGAGCTTGACTGGTTGGAAGAGCCTGTCCCGATCGAGGTGACCGGAGCCGAGCCAGAGGCGTCGAGCGTGCTGCCATTGCGTGCGCCGGGCCACCGGTTCGAGCGGTACACCTCAGCAATTCGGTACCTGGATCGGCCGGCGCTCTTCGAGAACCGCGCGAGCTACCGCCTGCTCAGCGCGGATCTCCGTGGCGACTCCCCGCGGTTGGGTTTCGGGCTAGGTACCTACTTCGACAAGCTGGACGCTTCGGAGGCTGCCGCGCACGAGCTGGCCTCGGTAGTGCGATCCGGGCCAGCTGACGAAGTACCCGACTGGACGGCTCTGCCGCTACGCGGGCTGATCGGTGATCCGTTCGATCTGCGTCGGCGTGCGGTCATGCCCGCGATCGAGACGCTCACACTGCGCCGCCAGCGCGACACCGGCCGGGCGACGTTCCTGCTGCATTGGCGTGATCCCGCGAAGGTAGCCACCGCGGCCGGCATTTACGGACTCATCCCCGCAGGCGAGTTCCAGCCATCCAGCGTTGCTTCATGGGACATGAAGAACGACTTCAACCTGTGGCGCAACATGGTCCGCGAGTACTCCGAGGAGCTGCTGGGCGAGCCTGAGCGCGACGGCAGTCAGGGTGTGCCGATCCAGTACGACGACTGGGCGTTCTACAGGGCACTGGAGAAGGCACGAGCCGAGAACAGGCTGAACGCCTACTGCCTTGGTATGGGACTCGACACTCTCACGTTGACCGCCACTCTGCTAACGGTTGTGGTCATCGATGACGATGTCTTCGATGACATCTTCGGAAACACGGTGCAGATCAACGCAGAAGGGGCACTGGTGACGGCGATCGAGTCGACGTCCGTCTCAGAGGGCGTTCCGTTCTCTAACGAGACCGTCAAGAGGATGTTGACTTCTGAACCGATGGCGTCGCCTGGCGCTTGCATCCTCGCACGGTCCTGGGAGTTCCGCGACCATATTCTCAACAACATTAAATGACCGCATTGAAGTCCCTCGACGCACCTCCCGGCCCTCGTTGAGGGACCAAGTCAATCAGAGAGCACACAGGAGAGAGACAGCGTGACGGATATCAACGAAAGCTCGCTCGATGACTCCGACACCGAGGTTCTAGACCCGGAGGAAGATGAAAATGAAGTCGAGCTCAGCCCTCCATCAGCAGAAGAATCCCTTCGCTATTTTGGAGTCGACTTTGATGTCGAGGGACTTGTCCGCAGGTTCAATCGCGGCGAGTTGATTGTCCCCCGCTTCGATCCTGAAGAACCAAGAGTAGCGAGTACTGGCTACGTCGCCTTCCAGCGAAATTTCGTGTGGAAGAAAAAGCAGATGGACCGATTCATAGAATCAATCTTGCTCGGATATCCGGTTCCGGGCATCTTTCTCGTCGAACTGCAATCACGCGAGTACATCGTCTTGGACGGCCAGCAGAGACTGACAACCCTGCGTGATTTCTATCGCGGAAAATACCAGGCGCCCACTGAAGAGCGCGACTTCGCTCTGGACTACGCCTCTAGCAAACAGTCGTTTCACGGCTTGACCTACGACCAGCTTCAGCCTGCCGACCAACGGCTACTCAACAACGCGTTGATCCAAGCCACTGTCGTTCTACCCACAGGGGACAAAGGAAAGCTGGCGATATACGCCCTGTTCGAGCGAATTAACAGCGGCGGCACAAAGCTCAACGAGCAGCAAATCCGAGTGGCCATCTTCCCCGGCCGCCTGATGCAAACCATTCGAGAAATGAACGTTGACAAGAACTGGCGCACACTATTCGGCCCAGTACACCGAGATCTTAAGGACCAGGAGTTGATCCTTCGCTATCTATCACTGAAGAGCGTCGCCCTGCGACTCAGTTCCGACGATAAGGCTTTCAAGCCCCCACTCGCAACGTTCATGACGGACTTCCTTGACGCCAACCAAGGAATGACCGAGCAAGAAGCCGAACGAGAGAAAGAGGAATTCGCAAAGGCGTGCGCCTTGCTAGTTGAAGCCGCAGGCGAGAAGGCACTCCGACGAGAACGCAGCATCAACGCAGCGCGAACCGATGCAATCCTCTCAGGACTCACTTTGGCCATTCGGTCAAACACATCGATTGCACCTGGCGACGTGCAACGCGGCCTAACCAATCTGGAAAGTGACAAAGCATTTCGGGAGAACACCGAAAAGAGTACGTCCCACCGCGCGAGCGTAAACAAGCGCCTTCAGCTTGCCGTCAAGGCGTTTGAGCAGCCATGACGACGAGCAGCCGAGAACAGGCGCGGCGTGAGATACACCGCATGAAATCGGCGGTAGACTCAACCTACCAACGATACAGAGATTCGTACACCACCGTACCGATTAACGTGCAACAGGACTTGCACCTGTACCTATGCGTTCGCTTTTCCGGGTATCTTGAGCAGCTCCTACATATGGCAATATGTGCCTACGTGTCAGACACATCCGGGCCTGTCGCCAAGACATTCGCTCTATCGTGGTTCAAGAACGCGCCAAACCTGAATCCAGGTGCGTTCGAGAAACTAATTGGTCGACTGAGCGATGCGTGGACTGAAGAACTAAAGGAGTTTCTGGACAAGGATGCCAATCGCGATCTCCTTGGAACACTGCTGAAGATACGTAACGACACGGCGCATGGAAAAAGCTACGGTGGAGGTCTAGCGAACATCAAGTCCTATAAAGAACTGATCGACAATATCCATCAATGGGTGCATCAACGACTAATTGACTAGACGACCAGTCGATAACCATTCACGGGGTTACCGGACAGCGGAAACACCAATTGCGCCCGCGCCCCAGCGAGGCACGCTCAGCTCTGTTTGGTCTTTATCGGCTGCTGCGGCGCACAGCTGACACTGTTTGCGGCGTACCATTCGGCGTTCTTCTGGTCGAGAGAATTTAGGCTCTGCACCTGCGCTTGGAGATACGTGTTTATATCGTCTACAGCATCGTCAGGTTGCGCGTCGGCAATCTTCCGCGCGTCGAGCCAAATTGTCAGCCGCTGATCATTCCTCTTCACCACGTCAGCCCACTCCTTTTGCATCTCTTTCGGTGCCGCGATCTCCCGAAAAGCCTTCATCGAGCCTTCAAGGTACGGGAGAATAGTGTCAAGCTTACCCTTATCGAGCCTTGTTCCAGGTGCGAGCAACGTGTCAAATTCCCACATACGCTGAGCGCTGCACGCTACACCTACTCTTGCAATGAATTGCTGCTTTGCAATGTCACCTTGATTGAACGGGCCGTGTACAGCCACCACAGTACTCGTGATCCATGCTCCAACGGCAGCTACTGCGGTTACGGCGTTCGTCCAATTGACCTTATCTGACGCTTTGGGCATGGACGCAGCACTCTTCGAAGTCTTTTTGGCAGACAATTCCAGGTCCTCCCGTCTGAGTAGGGCAACGACTAATCGACCAACAAGCGTTGAGTGTTACTGGATGCCGTTACCAACAAGATCGTTCGGTGGCATGTGCAGTAGCACTGACCGGCGTCTATGACGTACAGGTCTCTTGCAGTCGCCTCGGCGATTTCGATCAGCGACTCAAACGCCAACTGGCCGCGACAGCGTCGAGTCTTGCCCCACCGCCAGGAGCAGTTCACTACAGGGAACAAGGTTGCCGTCTAAGAACGCGAGTACCCCCATCGCTGACCTCGTGTTCACCTGTCGGTATGACGTGCCCAAGGAAGCGGGCCATCGTGAAGCTGCTGGCAGAAGGTCTCGAGGTGACGCCGGTTTGGCGTAGCCGGTGCCGTTCACACCGAAGCGGTCGGCCTGGAGTCCCACACTGTCCAGGCTTCCCTTCGTGATCATGTCGGCCAATCCGGACCGCAGCCGAAGACTCTGCCGGCGCAGGCCGTCACGAGCCAAGCGCAGTCAGTGTCGCCAAACCACGGTAGTGAGGCATCAGCCAGATGGATGGCCACAGCAAGCGGCGATCAGGTAGATCCGATGACCGACTGCAACCAAACGACAGGTGACAAAACGAGATTCACCTGTGTGGCACCCCCCGTTCTGTCGGGATCGCCACATACAGTTAGACCCACGGCGGGACTACCTGCCTGAGGTAGCACCCCTCCGTGGGCCCTGTGTTCGCAACTACGGACCCTAGCTGTAGATGTGGCTGATCGCCCAGTGATCAGCCACATCGTTAACACAGTCTTAAGGTCGGGGCGGGTGTTCCTCGACGACGAACACTGGAGAACACCTTTGTCCCCGGTCAGAATCAGCGCGATCTCCTTCATGGAGTACGCCACCAGCGGCCAACGAGGTCGCATCAGCATCGTGTCCGACCAGAAGGCCGTCTACCTCGCAGACGACTTCCACGGTCGAGGCTTCTACGAGCCAGCCCGGGACGCCATGCGCAGCGCAGCTAACTCGCCGAACCCTGACTCCATCTTCGACCGAGCGATCGAGAACGCCTCGAAACGCGGTCAAGCCAAGGCGTTCACCGAGATCAAGACCGGCTACCTGGCCTGGCTGCGCAAGCTCAAGGCCACCGGCGTCCAGGTCAACGGGACCAGTTGGCGATCAGGAGACCTCGAACTGACGGTCAAGCCACACCTCGGGCTCCGTCTTCCAGATGGATCACTGTTCGCCGTATTGGTGTACCTGAAGGAGCTCCCGCTCACTCAGGAAGCGGCGAACGTGGGCCTCCGTATCCTCCAGCTCACGATGAACGAGACGCTCCCCGGAGCGACAGCGTTGGTGCTGGACGCTCGCCGCGGCAAGTCCTTCAAGATGTCGCAGCGAACGAACCTGTCGAAGCTCGATGCACTCATCGCAGCCGAGGCAGCGGGATACGTCGTCCACTGGCACGCGACGGCCTAGCGGGTACCTGAGGCGCAGGCTTCCGGTGGGGCATTCATTACTCTCCCAGCGCTTACGCCTCAGTCAGGACGGACTTCGCGTCCTGCTGTACAGCAGCGAAGTACAGCAACCAGCCTGGTGGCCGCTGACCTACAGAGAGCACCATAGGCCCTCTGACCTCGACAAAGACTGAAGTTGACCTCTCTGCCGAGAGTTCACACCGAAGAGGTCACTGGTTCGATCCCAGTATCGCCCACAGTGTGTTTTACCTAGTCAGACGGCCTGTCGATGATTTCATCGACAGGCCGTCTGAGTTGCGTAGGGCGGAACTGCCCTGCCAACCTCAGGTCTGCGGACAGCGAATCCGCAGGTCAGCGACTTTTCGCCCATCCAGCCCGTGATCTATTCGCCCACTACCGAAGAGGTCACCAGGTTCGTTCTCGGCATCATCATCACAACCGAAGCCTCTGACCTGCGCAGATCGAAGATCTCTCGGTGTCGAGCGCTCTCTGCTCTCGGAGCCTCGGTAGTAAAAGTGGTAGCAAACCTGCCTCGCCGCACGTCACATCAGTCCGTCGACAAGGGCAGCTAGAGCAGACCAATCACTGTCTTGGGGGCTCGTGTTCGAGGTCCTGACGTTGCGCGTGCCGAGACTGTATCCACGCAGGTTAAGCCGCATGACGATACTCGTGGATAACTCCGCCGAGACGGTCCCGTCGATGATCGAGAGTTACACCGCTTGTTTTAAAGTCCCACGGCGTTCGACGATCCACGCATCAAGTGGTTTGGCGAACGTCGATGAGGTGTACGTGCTGTTCATCCCGTACATGAAGGTGGTGAGCCAGTTGTTCCTCATAGGTTGTAACCACCACCTGCCGGAGCGGGCCAGCTCCCCTTGCCGCACGGGAGAGCAGGTTCGCAACGCGTCGGCGAACCTCCGGATCGAGGTGTTCGAGCGGCTCGTCGAACCAGCAGAAACTCGCTCCGGTCGCCGTCTGAGCCGTGAGCAGCCGGATGATGATCGCTGCTCCTATGCTTTCGGCTGTGCTGAACGCGGTGAAAGGCAGGTCGTGCCCGCTGATGGCTCGGGTAACTTCGCCGTACGCCGTGGTGCGCAGGTCGCCGCGAGCTGGAAACAGGGTTTTCCAACGCTGGTTCACCTCGCTGGCCAGCGGGCGCACGACCTCCCTCAGAAGGTCGTCACGAGTTGACGTAGTCGTCTGGAGTGCGACGGTCAGAGTCACCCCTGCGGGAAGAGCGTCTCGAGCGTCCGCAATGGCCGTGTCGCCTCGCGTGCTTGAGCTAGTTCAATGTCCACTTGGGACTGTTTGCTCCTCGCCTGAACCAAGGCTTCAAGCGCCGCGACGCCTTCTCGCCGGGCTCGGCCGAACTTGTCTTCTCACCATCGCCGTCTGCGTGCGGAGGTCGGCTTCCGGGGCTTTGCAACCGCCTCCACCGCGCCTGGATCTCCCTGACTCTTTCGCGTTGGGCAAGCAGCGCCACTTCGGCCTCCTGCTGCTGCCTGATGATCTCCTTGGACTGTTCGACGTCTCGGGTATTCATCTGATGTGCTGACGCGACAGTCGATTCGTCGAGTGGCCGCCTAGTGACACTGCCCCGTGTGAGCCGAAACCGGATCGCTGCGGGCGCGCATTGCCGGATGCTCTCGATCGACCACACCGACACGCGCACACCTGCGGCGCGTGTATGTTCCTGATCTTCCCGTGCCTGTGACCGGCTCGTCCGGACTCGTTGGTGAAGAAGAGGTCACCGGTGAACAGCACGCGCTGTTCCGGCAACCAGGCAACCGCGTCGCCCACGGTGTTTGCGCGTAACCGGGGCGCCGCACCACCACGGGAGTCTGGCCGGAGTGCAGGGTGATCTCGTCGGTGAAGGGCCATGGAGCTCGGTGGTCTGTGCTCGCAGCAGCCATCCTGCACACTTCGGCGTCTGTTCTTCGGCCGTCAGCGGTGACTGGCCTTCGCTGTACGGCCAGATGTCCAGCACGAACCCGGCTGTCCGGCATCGCGATCGACTCCGCAATCGGCGGGTTCACTCCCCGCGTGGTGTCTGCCATCGGCTCCGGCAGCGACGACTGGCTCGGTGCCGCGACCTTCGCGGCCACAGCCAGAGCGGCGGCACACAGGCGGGCGTGACGATCGCCGGCGAGGTGCTCGACCTTCCAGGCTGCAGTGGACCACGCCCGCATGGAGCCGCCCGCGTGGTTCTCGCCAACGACCACCGCGCCCGGCCAGATCGCCACATACAGATCTGCGAGGTTCCGGAAATTGGTCGCCCAGATGCTCTCGATGCACAGTACCTGCCCCAAACACCTCGAGCTGCTCAGAAGTTCCCACTGCGACTTCTGGTGTTTCTCGCCGTTTCGCCGGTGAGTGCTACGGGGCAGCACGAGAGGGGAGAACCTACCCTCCAATCTGCGAATTGGTCCAGACAATCAAATCTCGAATTCCACCCCGGCGAGCAACGCCTCGATGTCGCGCGATCTCATGACCTCGGCCAACAGGGCGTCACTCAATCGAGTGACACCCTGAGCCACCTCCGAACCGACTGCGACGAAACGTGCGGCGCGTCGGTTTTCTTTCCGACCGAGTGACCCTCTAGGGTGCTCCCCACCAGGTCGCGGCGAGGCGGATCGCAGCAAGGTGGCCGGAGGATCCCTTTCGATCGACTATTCGAGATGGACAGTCATTGGCGCATCTTCAAAGCTATTCCGTACGAGGATTCCGCTCGCTCGCCGACGTCGCGGAGATCCCCATCAGCAAGCCCACGATCCTGGCCGGACCGAACGACGGCGGTAAGTCCGCCGCCCTCGGCGCGCTGGGGTTCCTGCTCGGCACGCACAAGCTGACCGACGACGACAGGACGTACCTCGCGGGTCAGGCGGGCGAAAGACAGTCACACGTGGAGGTCACCGGCACGTTCTCGCTCGACGTGCTGGAGCAGGAGGCCTTCGCGCTGCCGGCCTCGGTCCGCGTTCGCCGGATCGCCGAGGCCGGGGCTGATCCGCGCTACCAGATCTGGGCGGCGATGCCCGACGACGAGGACCTGCGCGATCTCGACAGCAAGCGCGTGCCCGAACTGCGGACGCTCGCCGTGTCGTACGGCATGGGCCTGGCGAAGGCGAACAAGCCCGAGCTGCTCACCGCGTTGCGCGAGCACGCCGCCAAGCACTCGAGCAGTCAAGGCTGGACCGAGGTCCCACGAGGGCTGCTCGACCGGATGCCGCGACTGGCCGCGTTCGACGGCACCGCACTACAGCCTGAAGCGGCGATCCGGTCCGTGCTCAGCGTACGGTTCAAGTCCTATCTGGACGAATCCGCCGTTCGCGGTCAGATCGAGGAGCTCGCGACCGACGCCACGAACTGGCTGGCGATCGAGGCGAAGCCGCTGGCCGACCACATCGCCGAGCGGTGCCCGGACATCGCGACGGTCACCGTCGAGCCGACCGTGACCGTGGCCCCGGTGCTGGGACCGACATCGTTGCGGCTGGAGCGGGCGAGCGGTGAGGCGGTCCGGCTCGACCGGTCTGGTCAGGGCAGCGCGCGCCGCATCTCCATGGCCGTGTGGGAAGCCACCAGTGAGCTTCTCGACAGCCCGGCAGCCGATTGCGCAGAGGCCGTCATGCCGCCCGTCCAGTCGATTGTGGTCTACGACGAGCCCGACACTCACCTCGACTACCACTTCCAGCGCGAGGTCATGAGGCTGATCCGCGAGCAGGCGAACCTGCCGCACGTTAGTGTCGTCGTGGCGACCCACTCGATGAACCTGATCGACGGCGTCGACATCCGGGACGTCGTGCTTCTGCGCCTCGACGAGCATCGACGGACCTTGGTCGAACGTCTCGGCACCGCGGCACACGCCGACTTCGACCGGCACCTCGGCGCCGTGGCTGCGGCGGTCGGCCTGCGCAACTCCGTGCTGCTGCACGAACGCTGCTTCCTCGCCGTCGAGGGCGAGACCGAGCAGCAGGCGATCCCGGTGCTGTTCGCGCTCTCCGAAGGGCTGTCGCTGCAGGCCGCTGGGATAGCGCTGTGGGCATGTGGCGGCAACGACGGCGCTCTGCACCTGGCGAGCTACCTGGTCAAGCACGACCGCACGGTGGTCCTGATGATCGACGCCGACAGCGAGACCCAGAGCAGGATCTTCAGTCCCGCCAACCTCTCCACAAAGTTCGGAACCCGCCAGGAAGAAGTCGTTTCCTGGTTGGGCAAGTCCACGAACAAGAAGGAGCTGGAGGAGCTCTTCGACGACGACATCTGGGCACGCACGGCCAACGTGGCCTGGCCGCGGCCGGGAGGCGACTGGACCGCAGCCGACTTCACCGCTCAGCGCGGTGAGGGCAAGTTCAGCGACAAGGTCGCTCGCATGTTGCGCGAGCAGTCCGAGAACTTCCCTCGTGGCAAGCCGGCGATGGTCCTGGAAGTCACGATGCGGCTCGAAGAGCCTGACCAGGTTCCCCGCGAGCTTCGTGACACCTTCGCCAGGCTCAGGAAGCTAGCAAGTCAGTAGCTCCGCGGCCGCAGTCCGGACGCCTGGCGCGGCGGGCGAGCATGCGGTGTTTGCGCTGCTCGCTCGTCGGCGGTTCCCAGCCGTGCCACTTCACTCCTGGGACCCACCGCTGGTCGTGACCGTGCCTGTCCGCCCCGCACCACCGGCAGCCGTTGGGGTTCGGCAGTCGCCCGTCAGGTCTCTGATCTGTCATGTCGTCCCCTCCGCTCCCTGTAGTTGTACCGCAGCACACCGACAATTTTCGCCCTCACTGAATCCGCAGGTCAGAAGCCCTGAAAGCGGGAGAACCATGCAGCACAGGCACGTCATCTCGTCCAACATCCGGTGGGTCTGCTGCACGAGTAGGTGACAGTTGTAGTCACGCAGCCTGACTGGCTGGCGTGGTCATGATTGCTTCGTATTCGATGGGGGTCAACCTGCCGAGGGCAGCTTGGCGTCTGCGGCGGTGGTAGGTGCGTTCGATCCAGGTGACGATCGCGATCCGCAGTTCCTCGCGAGTGTTCCAGGTACGCCGGTCGAGAACATTGTTCTGCAGCAACGCGAAGAAGCTCTCCATGGCGGCGTTGTCGCCCGCAGCGCCGACCCGGCCCATCGACCCGGTCAGGCCATGACGAGCGAGTGCACGGACGAATTTCCTGGATCGAAATTGCGAGCCGCGGTCGGTGTGCACCACGCAGCCGGCGACGTCACCGCGGCGGGCGAGGGCGTTGGTGAGCGCGGTGACGGCGAGACGGGACTTCATCCGGGAGTCGATGGAGTAGCCCACGATCCGGTTGGAGGAGACGTCCTTGACCGCGCACAGATACAGCTTTCCTTCTGTGGTGCGGTGTTCGGTGATGTCGGCCAGCCACAACAGATTCGGCGCTGTGGCGGTGAAGTCGCGGCGGACCAGGTCGTCGTGCACCGGCGGGCCGGTCTTCTTGCCGTTGCGGCCGCGTTTCTTGCCGAACGCGCTCCACCAGCCCATGGACGAGCAGATCCGCCACGCGGTCCGATCCGCCATCGACACGCCGGCGTCGCGGGCTTCGTCGGCCAGGAACCGGTAGCCGAACTCCGGATCGTCGCGGTGCGCGTCGAACAACGCGTTCGCCCGCTGAGCCCGCTCGAACTCAGTAGCGGTGCCCGGGCGGGCACGCCACCGGTAGTACGGCTGTCGAGCGATGTTCAAGACCCGGCACGTCACCGCGACGGGAATCCCGTCCGCGGCCAGCTCGTTCACGAGCGGGTAGAGCCTTTTCCCGGCAGGTTCGCCTGCGACAAGTACGCGGTCGCCCGGCGCAGGACCTCGTTCTCCTGCTCCAGCAACTTGATCCGCTTACGCGCCTCACGCAGCTCCGCCGACTCGGCCCGGCTCGTACCGGGCTTGGCGCCGTCCTCGATCTCGGCCTGGCGCAGCCACTTGAACAACGTCATCGGGTGCACCCCGAAGTCCTTGGCGATCTGCTCGACCGTCACGCCGGGCTCGCGGTCACGAGCGACCCGCACGACATCGTCGCGGAACTCCTGGGGGTAGGGCTTGGGCACAGCGACATCCTCCCAGCTCACCATCACGGCAAGCCAACTCAGATGTCACCAATCCGTGCAGCAGACCCGGTCCATCGGATACGACAGCGCTTCAGCCACTCTGGAGGTGGTGTTCAAGAGCGGCCACACCTACCAGTACACCGGTGTCCCGGCAGAGGTGCACGACAAGTTCATGGCGGCGCCAAGCCACGGCAAGTACTTCCACGCCCACGTCAAAGACCGCTACCCGACCAGCCAGGTCGCCTGAAGCGCAGGCGGGGAGGAACGCGACAGCCGCTGAACCAACCAGCGCTGGCCAGAGGAGGACACAGCAGCAGGTCGGCACTCAGGTCATCTAGTAGCTGTCAGAGCAGTTCATGTACCCATCGCCGGATCTCCTCCGTCACCGCGAGCGGGCGCAGCGCCAGCTTGAGCTCCTGCGTGCGCTGCCCGCGTGCGGCCAGGTACAACGCGAACAGGCCGCCTCCACCGACCGCGAGCGACGCCGCGACTTTCACCATGTCCAGCAGCGCCGTCGCCTTCTTGTCCGCCGCGGCGAACACCAAGCCGTCCACCGACTGCCGCAGAACGGCCAGCACGCCGCCGCTGATCGCCAGGACCACGACGGCGACCGCCGGCACCGTCCAGCGCGCGAGTGGAGTCGCTTCATTGCTCATGTCGATCACTGTTCCGGTGTTATATGGGGTGGGCCGAGGACGATGAAGTAGCACAACGGTCGACGGGAGGTCGTGGCGATGGCGTCACCAGTCGAGCACGGATCGCAGTCGCTGCCATCAGGCTGGGTGTACGAGCGGGTCGGCACGGTTCTGATGCGCACGAAACCCATCACACCGCTGCCGTTCGACGAGCTGGTCGAACAGAACGTCCACGCCTGTCTGGAGCTGGGCGACGAACGCACGCTCGCCGATCTCGACACGCACCTCCGCGCGGAGCTGGAGCTGCGAGTCAGCGAGTACGGGAAGCAGGCCACGCTCATCCCCCGGTGATCGCCTCCGCGACCGGCTTCATCACCTCGACGATGACCCGGCGCAGCAGCGCGCCGTTCTTCTCGCTGATCCGCGACGTTTTCCCGTCTCGCATCGACGCCAGGGAGATCACGGCGATCGGCAGGTCGCCGTCGACCGAGTCGACCCTCGTCGGCACGCAGAGGTAGGTCTTCCACCTGTCGCTGTCAGACGGGTAAATGCCCGGCTGGCCCGAGCAGAACGCCTGGACCGACGTGTACGCCGAGTTCGCGACGATGTCGGCGCATCTCATCACCTCGGTGTGCTGCCACAGGTTCGTGGTGGACGCCCAGAGCCGCAGACCCGAAGGCTTCCTGGGGTCCCACCTCACCCAGATCTCCAGCTTCACCGTTTCCGCCTGGGGGATGCTGAGCATCTGGCGGATGCGTGCCATGGCCTCGCACAGCTTCTGGTGGTCTGTCAACTGCCGTTCGAGCTCGGTGCCGCCGCGCTCCTCGCTCCACGCTTTCCACCACGAGTGCAGCCGGGTGCGGTACCTCGCGACCGCGGACGCGGGCAGTCCCACGGCGTCGGGGTCCCGACGGTCCAGGCTGATCCTCGCCTCGGCCAGGAACTGGGCGGTCTGGTAGAAGAAGTCCGGGAAAACCGCACGCACGCCGAAAGAAGCCATCCGGTCAGTGACGCTTTCCTTGACGTCACCGATGAACGCGTCCGAGTCCGGCGGGAACTGCAGGCTCTGCAACGGTGTCACCGCCACTCGCAGCCGCTGCTCGTTATCGCCGGGAACGGTCTTGGCGAGCGCGCTCAGCAGCGGTGCGTCGGTCAGGCTCGACCCGACGATGATCACCGAGTGCCGGCGGAAGAGGTACTCCAGCACCGCGCTCGTGCGCGCTTGCGATGCCATGTAGTCCTTCTCGCTCAGGACCACGTCGGTGGCTTCCCCGGTCCTGTTGGGCACGTAGCCGTGTAGATGCAGGATCTGGCCGGGCTCGACGTGGTCCACGATCTCGAAGTCCGGATGTGCATCCTGAGGTTCGACCACCGAGGTCCGCAGCTCGATCGGAGGCAGGCCGCGTCGCGCACGGTCCTCGGCGAGGACGCGCACTTCCTGCTCGATGAAGTCGTCGTAGTTGGTGGTGACGACGCAGTACTCCCGCCCGTGGTCAGCCAACGCCGCCGCGAGCCTCACCGCGGCCGTCGCGAGTGAGCCCTGCCGCCAGGCGCGGCCTTCGTAGAGGCAGCCACGGATGTCGTTGCCGAGCTCGGTCCGCCACCCGTCCGACCTGTTGAGGTACAGCTGGCTCACGATCGAGCCGGCCTGCAGCGGGGTATTCGTCGCCATGATCGCCCGGCAGACCTCGTCGCTGTCCTTGTGCTTTCTGAGCAGCTTCTCAACGAGAGCCGGCCACGACTGCCCGGTCCGGTCAATCGTGACGCCGGCACCGGCGTAGATCACGAGCGATCGCTGGTTCGCGATGTGCTCGATCAAGGTGTAGGTGTCCGAGTCGCTGAAGAACGGATCAGCACTTCGCGCGAAGGACATGCTCTCACCTCACCACAGGGTTTCCGGCATCACCGCGGCCAGCCGGTCGAGTTCCTCATCGGTCAACGGACTCAGGTGCGCCAAAGAGTTGCGGACGTCCCGCGCGCAGAACAAGAGGTCGGCATCCGGGCGGGACAACTGAACCCGCCTGCTGCTGACCGCCCAGGCCATCGCGCCCAGCTCCAGCGTCCCCTGCCTGGAACGAGTCCGCCGCCAGTCGTGAGTGTCCTGCCCCCGCTCCAGCAGTTCGATGACTGACGCCGACGCGTTGTCCCGCAACACCTTTTCCAGACGCGCACGGCATCCGTCCACCAGAGGTGTGAGCGCACGACTCTGCCCGCGCCAGATCAACGAGTCGAGGTTGCCGTGCTCAGCGGACGATAACTTGGCCGCGGGACTGATCCGGATGCGCCTGTCCCACCGGTCCACAACTCCTTTGCGCCAAGCACTTCGCAGCGCTTGCGGGGGACGTGCGCCCCCTGCCCGGCCATCGATCTCGGCAGGGACGACGTCGTCGACGGCGTCGTACGGCAGCGCTTCGATCTGCTCGGCGAGCGTGGATGCCTGGCCGTTCCAGGATCCGGCGAGGTGTTCGGCGAGCAGCAGGTCAGGCCCGGCGACCTCGATCAGCACCTCGGTCGCGACCAGCTGTCGGAGGATGGCTGTCTTGCCTTTCGTCGTCTTCCACGGGGATTGCCGACGTACGGCCGCGGCGACGGTGGCGGTGTCCAGGCGGCCGTACACGTCCCACCACCAGTGCACCTTCGTGGTCACCGGGTCGGATCGCTCCAGCACGGACGCCGGCAGGTCGCCCTCCCTGACCGCGACCAGCAGACGCGGCCTGGAGGTGGGGGCGAGCCCGTGTTCCTTGAGCAGAGCGGTGAACCGGCTGACGCACGCGCCGAGATCCGCGGTGTCCCAGCCATCCCACCCGCACAGCACGACGACCTTGCCGGACAGCTGCTCGTCCAGGGCGAGGCACGCCAGCGGGTCGCCGGTCAGCGGGATATCGAACAACGCGCCCAACTTGTCCACGACCGTCTCTTCTGGACGGTCCGCCACGATCGGCGCAGGATCTTGGGGCTCGTCGAAATCCAGGATTCCCAAAGTGTTCCGGACCCATGCCGGCATCGTCACGGCCGCAGGGGCCTGCCACCGGTGCGCCGCGGGCACCACCATCCGGCTCCGTTGCGGCGCCTCGACCCGGACGCTGTCGGGCCGCGCACCGGCGATGTCGACGAGATCGTCGGCCGTTCCCCGCTCGACCAGTTCATCCGGAAGCACCCACACGCAACTGAACCCGTCATCCAGGTCACGCGACAGGACGTCGAGATGGCCGCGCGGACCAGGCAGCGAAGGCAGTTCCCACAACTGCCTGCTCACGGCGTGCCGCGCAGCGTCGTCAGGCAGCGGTGGACCACTCGGTCGAGGGAGACGCCGTTGGCGCCCTCGTCGAGCACTCCCAGTTCCGCCAGCTCTTCCAGCAGCGCTGTCGCGTGGGCGAGATCGATCTCCAACGCTTCCGCGACGTCCGCCGGCGAGGCTAGGTCGCCGGGGTCGAAGTAGTCGACCCAGACGCCGATCCGGTCTCGCAGACCCGCGCTGACGTCCGCCTGGTCGAGGAACTTCGCGGCCCACTCGCGATCGCCTGTGCCGCGCCTCGCGATGTCGAGCGCCTGTGCCTGGGTCCGTCCGCGCCGGACCACGGTGCTGATCAGGTCCTCCACGAGCTCCGGCCAGCCGCCGGTGGCCTCGATCAACCTGGTGCGTGCTTCGACCACATCGAACGGGCACTCCGGCCAGCTGCGCAGACTGCCGACCGTCCACCGGGCCAGCCGGACGGGTTCGGCGCCGAGCTTCTCCGCCTCGTCGCGCTCCAGCACCAGCACTGCGGCTACGGACGACTCGGTCAGCAGCTGCTCCGCGCGACGAATCTCCGTGGGTGACTTGCCGCGCAGGTCCGCGACGACGACCGTCGGCCGCTTGCGGCGCGAAGCAGCCTGCAGAGCCCTGGTGACGTCGGTGCCCATCTTGCAGATGTCCACGTTCAGACTGCGCACCTTGGCGTAGTCGCTGACAGCCTGGGCGACTCGGTCGATGCCGAGAGCCACAGATCCGACGACGAGGGACAACCCCGCGGTCGAACCGGTCAGGGCGGACAGCTGCCCGTCGGTGAGCGGGCTCCTGCGGTCCACGTCGTTGCCGTCGATCTGGAGCAGGCGGCGAGCGTCGCGTGGGTTGTACTCGTAGGGCAGGTCGAAGTCGGTCTCCCCAAGCTCGCGTTCCAGGTCCGACTTCGTACCGAGCATGTTGACCACGTTCGGGCTGCGCACCGCGAACCTGTCCTGCCCCGACAGCCGGATGAGCAACCCAAGCCCCACCATCTCGGTGAGGTGGATCCTGGTCTGGGTGACCGTCATGTCGTCGAAGCCCTCGGGCCAGTAGACCTGGGCCTTCTCCAGGAGTTCGCCGGCGCTGTAGTCGGCGCCGAAGGAGTCCTCGAGACTGTCCAGAGCGATGATCAGCATCAGGACCCTGTAGCGGTCCTCGAGGTTGATCGTGATGCGCAGCCGCTCGGCGATGCGGGCCCGTACCCGGTCGCTCGCCGCGACCGCCTCGACGTCGCTCTCCCGGATCCGCATCGGTAGGTCCTGGATCTGCGAGACCCGGTTGTGCAGGGTGCGCACTAGTTCCTCGCAGAAGATCTGGATCAGGCTTGCCTGGTAGTTCGTCGCCGCGAGCAGTCGCCAGACCAGCTCGGGCTGTTCGAACGTGTAACCGAGTGCCGCCAGCGGCTCGGCGACGAGCTTGCGTGCGTCGGCCGCGTCCAGTGGTCCGACGAGGATGTCGGGACCACCGTGGGCGAGCGGCACGTTCGACAGGTGACCGAACCGCTGCACCTGGTGCAGGCCGGCGAACACGACCTTGAACCGCCGCTCGGTGGACTCCATGAGCTCCTTGAGCCGCAACACGTTCGGGAACGTCGAGACGCCACCCGCCGTCGGCACGCCACGTGAGTCGGCGGTGAGGAACGCGTCGGCTTCGTCCGCCAGCAGGAGCAAGCGCTTGCCGGGCTTGTTGTTGAGCCAGGTGCGGATCTGCGTGACCACGTCGTCGGCCGAGACGTCGGCGGCCACCTTGGACTGCAGCACTCCGCGTTCCTTGAGCTCGACGACGAGCTCGCGCCAGATGCGGCTGGCGGGTTCGGCCTCGCCGATTCCGCGTCCCTTGAGGTCCAGGTAGACGGCGTGCTGGTCGTCGGCCGAGTTGAACGTGGCCTCCACCCTGCGCAGCAACGCCGACTTGCCAAGCTGTCGTCCGCCGTAGATGAACAACCCGCCGTGCGGGTCGATCACCTGTGCCATCTCCTTGGCACGTCCCACGAACACCTCAGGAGGAACGAGACCCGCGACGAACGGGGTGTACGGGTTGAGCGCCGTCCAGGGCAACGTGACGCGCTGGGTGGCCCGCCACGAGCCCGGTGCCTTCGCGGCGACCCAGCTGAACACCGCGGGATCGACCACCAGCGCCTGTGCAGAGGTACCGACGGCGTGTGCCGCGAGCTGGCGGCGCGCGCCCAGGTCCATCGGGTGCAGGTACAGGACGACGTTGGCCCGACCGGACTCTTCCGGACCGAGGACGTCGAGCACGGTCCGTCCCCGGCGTTCGTCCGTCACCACGATCACGTTGTACTCGGAAGCGGCGGACCCGAGCACCGACACGTACGAACCGTCGCTCGGCACCGCCTGCACGCGGAACTTGCGGAAGCCGAGGCGTTGCCGCTGGTTGTACTCCCGCGGCCGAGTCGAAGAGTTCAGGCCCAGCGCGCGCAGGATGTCCTTCACCACCACCGGCAGCTGGTCACCGCCGTGCTGGCGGTTGTCGGTGAGCGAGTCCCACGCCTTCACTCCCACGGCGCCGAGCTCTGCCAGCTCACCATCCTTCACGATCAGCTTGGCCCAATGGGTGGCGCCGGTCTGCGGAGCCATCAGGTTGCGAGCGACACCGTCGGCCAGCACGCCGATGAACGCCTTGAGGTCCTGGCCGGTCAGCTCGGCGTACTCAGGCAGCGGTTTGCCCTCCCGGACGAACGCCAGGAACTCCGCCGCGGTCACGGTGTCGTCGTCCTCCAACAGGCCGGCGACTCGCCGACGATCCTGGTCCGTGAGCGTCAACGCGGCGAGTTCCGCGCGGAGCTCCTCGCCCCAGGAACGCTGCTTGGCTTCGAGGCCGCTGACGAGAGCGCTCACGTGGCGTGCGGCCTCGTCGAACCGTCCGTCTGGCACCTTGTCGAGCGTCATCAGACGGCCGCTGACCGTCGACTCCTCGATCTGGTCCAGGAGGTTCTGCGTGCGCACTCGGGCGAACAGCTCACGCGCCTTCATCAGGTTCGCGCGGTGCTTCCGGACGAGCACCTCCCGTGCTGAGGCGACCTTCTCCGCGGCCGACGCGGCCAGCTGGGTTTCCGCCCAGAAGCCCGTGTCGGCCAGCTCGATCATCTTCAGCGCGCTGCGGAGATTCCCGATCTCACAGTAGGAGCGCAGCGCCGCGTCCAGGTCCAGCGGCTCGCTCAACCGCGCGAGCACCGCCGACGTGCGCAGATCATCCTGGTCCGGCCGGCCCTGTGCGTCACGAGGCAGGTCCGGCAGCGGCAGCAGCACGTCGACGCTCGGCTCGGCGATACCGGGCGCCTCGCTGGACAACGGTGAGTCCCCTGGGCCGAAACCGGTCCACACAGGACTGGTTGTCGTCTCCAGCCACCTGTGCAGCAATGAGACCGCGGCGCCGACCATCCCGGGAGGAACCTCGGCGGAGCCCGCCTCGTCGGCCGCGCGGCGCAGCTTCTGACCGAGCGCGGCGTCGTCGGACTCGGCGGCGGTCAACCTGCGGTGCACCGCGTCCGCCTCCTGCACGATCGCCCCGACCTCCTCGACGGAGCGGCGCAAAGTGCGCAACGCCGTCGCCACGATGGGCACCCGTGACTGCTTGGGCGTTCTCATCGCCGCGTCGGCGGCCTTGATCATTCCGTCGATAGCTCCCGGTGCCGCGAACTCGGCGGCCACCTCGGACAGCGCCTGGCCGTTCGAGGCGTTGTCCGACCACGCCCGAACCGCCTCGAGCGCGTTCGACAACGGCTGGCCCTTCACCATGAGCCGCTGCAGCACCCGGGTGGCGCGTTGGTAGTTGTTCTTGCGCCGAGGCAGTTCCTCGAGGAGCACCGCGGCCTGCCTGCCGAGCTCGGCACGCGCCTCGTGCACGTCCTCCTCCGGTGGAACGAGCCCGACCTCGAAGTCGACGCGGAACTCGCGCCGCACCGCCGCAATGCACGCGTCCACCAACGTCTGCCAGGGCGCCGGCAACGTCAGCTCCGGACCGAGCTGGGCGAGCAGCGGGTGACCCCACCCCGCGACCAACCCTGCTCTGAGCACGGCGGTGGTCACCACGACCGCGGCCTCCGTGTCGGCGCTCAGCTCCTGGGCGTCCAGGTCCAGCGCGGCGAGCACGGCGGTGGCCTCGGCGTTGCTCGTGACCGCGTAGGCGGCCGCAGCGAAGCGCAACGCGGCGACCCGGCGGTCGAACTCTCCCGACATCGCCGTCACCCAGTAGGCCTCGCCAAGCCTGCCCGCACGCGTCAGGTCGACCGCGAGCGGCGGGTCGCCCTCGTCCCAGCCGTGCAGGAACTCGTCCTGTGACGGGACCCCCAAGTGCTCGAGCAGGCTCGGACGGCTCCCGAGGGTCACGTCCGCAGACGGAAAGGGCTCCGAGATCTCCTTGTCCTGCAACGGTTCCCGCAACTCGGGCTGTGGAGCCAGCTCTCGCTCGGGCTGGAGCTCCGGCTCGGCGGGGAGCTCGACGGAGGCCTCGGGCTGTAGCCCCAGCTCCGCTTCCACCCCGGGCTGAGACGCTGGTTCGAGGTCTATCTCGATGTCGAGGTCGCCCGAGGACGTGAGCTCCGCGTACTCCTTCCGCAGCGCCGCCACGCTGTCCATCACCCCGCTCTTGGCCTCTCCGCGAAGCGTGCCGAGAATGGTCTCCAGTCCGCGGATCTGGTCGGTGATCTCGTCGGCGCGGGCGGCAACCGATTCTTCCTCGCGCTGCCGTTCGGCCTCCTTCTCCCGCAACTCCTTCAACCGCGACTCGGCGTCGGCGAACACCGCATGTTCCGGCAGTTCCAGGTCACGCACGAGTTGATCGCGCCGCGTGCCGTACTCGTCCACGAGTGCGGTCAGCACGGCCACGCCGCCACGTTCGACGTCGTCGGCCAGCCTGCGCAGGGACGCCGACATCTCCGCAGCGAAGGCCCGGAACTCGGTGAACCGCAGATCGAGCTCGACGAGCCCGTCACTGGGCTCTACGCGGTCGGTCACGTCACGATCTCCACTCTGAACGAGGTCTGACAAGGATTTCCTGGGCGCACTACGGAGGGCGTCCTCGAGTTCGGTGCGATACCGCGTGGCGGTCGGCGTGGCGTTCGCGTCGCCCAGCAGGAGGCCGTACAGCACCACCGTCCCGACAGGACGCCCGAGAGCGACGAGCATCTCGGCGAGCTGTTCTTTCGACGGGTCGGCGACCAGGGCCTCGTTGAACGACAGTTGGTGCACGAGGAGGTCGGCGGCCGGCGACAGCACTTCCTCCGCGACCCGGACGAGCTGATGCACCTTCGCTTTCGCCAGTCGTGCACGCACCGCCATCAGCTCGCGCCGCACGGGCGCCCGCAGTCCCGCGGCGCCGCGGGGGAGCTTAGCGGCGGCACGCAGCGGACCGCTCAGCATCAGGACCACACCGAGATCCGCGTCGTCGAGCGCCCTGAGCCACCTGCGGAAGTCGTTGAACATATCGACGGCGGCTGTCACGGTCAGTAGTTGTACATCGCGCCGCACTCAACCTGTTAGGTGAACACTCAACATTACCCGGGTGGAGCAACCGCAGTTACGCAAATACGCCCAAACAGTCTAACGAAGAGCGCCGTTCGGGCGTATCGAATTCGAGTCTTCCTCCAGTTCCGGGGAATGCGCGCCGATGACGGGTTACATGCGCAATGAATGCTGTACAGCTCAGGAGAATTCGCTCACCCAAGCCATCAAACCCGCTCTGAACTGCATCATCACCGCCTCGCCGGCCAGCGCCAGCGCACCGTGAACGCCGACACGGAAAGATTGACCAGTTTTTGTCCTTGTATTGTCATCTCTACTGCAGCACCACAAACCGCAATCCCATAGCACAGGTCCGCCAGACCTTGATCGTCACCCTCGGGCAAACTAACGGAAAGTGACGCCTTAGTCGATGGGCGTGACGACCTTGAGCAGTTCCTCTCCACCGGCGGAACGTCTCGGCGGGGCGATCTTGCGTTCGGAGGAGCGCACGGCACCGCGGCCACTGAATCCCGCACGGGGAACACGGCGAACTCGTCGGGCAGAGGGGCCGTACCGCACACCACGTCCGTGGCGGGCAGCCGTCGAAGACGAACTTGTCGCCGACCTCCTGGACGCAGGTGGGACGGGCCCGCCAGGTACTGGCCGTGCTGGCCCTCATCGTCGACCGAGACCATCCTGGTGCTGCCCGAGGTGCGGTGGTGTGCCCGTTGCGCGCCTTTGTAGTTGGTGATCACGTCCAGTTCGCTCTGCACCATCAGGATTCGGGGCGTGGGCTTGAGATCGACGACCCGGTCCTGAGAGGAAACGGCCAGAGCGCGCACGGGTACACGCCGATCGCGTGGCCGACGAGCGGATACTCCGCCGTTGTCCACTCCGCTTCCTTGCGGTAGTGGTCGACGTCCTTGCTCCAGCGGGTGTCTTAGCACAGCATGGAAAAGTAGCCCGCGTAGTCGAGGTTGACCACGTCGCCGGCCACCGGAGACGCAGCCAGCGGCGAGAGAGCGGACCGTCTGGACGTCGTCGCGGCGGACTTGGGTGTCACCTCGTAGAGGTTTCTTGAGCTGGTCCAGGGAGTGGTACGGCCACAGCTTCTCGCCGAGCCGCGCGTAGGCCCGCTCCACGTGGGCGAGCCCGAAGTCCCCGAACGCCGACGGGTTCTTGCGGTACTCGTCGTGCACCAGGAGGTCCAGTGCGGCCTCGACCAACCCGTTGTTGCTGTAGAGGTCCTGGAACATCCAGTAGTCCAGGCTGTCGCAGCGCACCTTGCTGGTGCCCGCCTCACCATGCCGGGGAGGTCAGCACGGATGCTCCTCGTCACCCGCCCCGATCCCCAGTGCGGCAAGGCCGACGTGCAACGCGCCGGTGCACGAGCTCATCGCCACGGTGTGCCGCACCTTGAGGTACTCGGCGCACCCGATGGCGACATGCCGATATGCGCAAAACGGCATGAGAAACGGCGCGCGCCCACATCAGCCGTCCAGGTGATGGACAAGGCCTAAGGACAACCGCGATCCCGGTACGACCGGGCAACGCCATCCCGGGCCGGTCCGCAAAGGATCATATCTGCCTTCAGTCGAACCAGCCCTCAGCGACCGCGAAGTCTGCCAAGTCAGGTTGAGCGACCGTCGCCGAGTGCTGCGCTTCGGCTCCCATCAACCATTCCACGGGGACGTCCGCAGGTCTCGTAAGCAGGTCGTGCATGACATCGTTGGGCAGTCCGCTTGAGACGGCGTCAGGGTACCTATTAGGGCCTCCTAAGCGAAGTAAGTCACCGACAGCGAGAGACGGAGACAAGGTCATGCGCATGTGCGCGGCTCGCACAGCCGGCCACGAACATGCCTCAAGGTTGATCATGGCGCTGAGCAGATCGTCGGAAAGTTCATCCAGCGGATCGGGACTCCCCGGTAAAACGGTGTGGTGCAGTACCAGCAAAGCGGTGTCGGCTGAGTATCCGTCGAGCTGGCTCAGGACGCTGGTGTGCAGGCGCCGTCCGAGCCCGGACGCGCCCATCCGGCTTGAGGCGAGCCGAACCGCGCGCAGGCCAGAGGCAGGCAGCGTGCTGACTACCTCGTCGACGTGCTCCAAGCATTCGACCACCACGGTGGTGTCTGCGACGGCGAGCAGGCTCAGCAACCATGTCGCGCGCGACAGGTGGTCGGGATAACTCTCGAACGCGCAGGTCCACCACGCGGGATCGAGCCGCTGCAGCCGGACCTCCCGAAGAAGCAGGCCGTAGTCGGTTCTTTCACCAAAAGGATGCGAGCCCTCTGTGAGGTCATCGGCGGCCTTCAGGCGATCTGGCGGGAGCGCGGCTCCGATGATCGCGATCTCGGCGCCGAGCAGCGACGGACCATGGATCGCCGCCAGCTCGCGAGCTGTGTTGCTCCATGAGGACGTAGTCGTCCGCTTTCCGTGCCGAGTCTTCATCGCCTCGTGCACACGCTCGTACCGGGGATCCCAGGCAACCAAGCGCTTGACGGCGTGCCGTTGATGACCCGCGATCGGGATGAATGCTGGATGATCGGTAGCGAGGGTCACGACTGACAGTTCGTCCGCAGCTTTTCGGTAGAAGTGGTGTGGAGCCCACAGCCACACCACATTGGCCGCCTCGCAGCTGTAAACCGCAGGCAAAGCATCGCTGCAATGCCCATCGAGTACAGCCCGCAGAAGTTGGCTTGCCTGCGCGGAGTCGTTGGGAGCGGACAATCCTGCTTCCATGGCCGCTTGAACGGCGCCGGGCGAATCAAGAGTCAACCTCGATGCGATCGCATCTGGCAGATGGGTGGCGCTCCGCGCCGGCCTGCCGAGCTTCAACCACACGATTTCCTCGCTGGTTCCTGCCGCCGCGCTGAGCCGGGACTGCCACCACGTGTCCCACAACTCCGCAGCCGCAGGTTCATCCCGCGGCAGCAGGCAGGCAACGAGCTTGGCACGTATGAGGTTGATCGGCTGCCGAGGCTCGGCAGCGATGGCCTCCCGCAGCGCACCAACGAAAGCAGATCCGCCTCGGTCCGCGGCCATGAACGGCAGATCTTGTCGCCGCTGCAGCGCGTCGTCGATCATCCGGACGCTCAGGTCGTCGCTGATCAACCGGACGACGCGCTCCTGAGTCCTCGGTCGTGCGGCGAACACGCCGTCGGCGAGCAAGGTCCAGATGACCACGCGAGTGTGCGCGATGAGTGTCTTGAGAGACTTGGTGTCGAAGGGAGGCGAGGACTTTTCGACCTCCTCCTCCAGAACCTCTGCGAGAGCGGCGAGTTCGTTGACGGCGGCGAAGCCCGCGTAGAACCGGCAGGTGTTGAACCAGTAGGGGCGCCGGACCAAGGCGCGGAAGACCTCGGAGGCGTCGAACTGGCGCTGCTCCGCTCCGGCGACGTAGTAGAGGTAGTTGGCGGCGAAATACTCCTGCACCGGCTGGACGTCGAACCGGAAGGTCCCCTGTTCCTTGCTTGTGAGGGCCCAGACCCGATCGGTGACGGCCGTGAACAGCTCGTCGACGAGGTGGGTGTCCTTGGCGGCGTCGTACAGGTAGCTCAGGATGGTTCGCTTGATCTCCCTCACCGGCAGCTGCCCGCCAGCTCCCGTCGACTCGGCTTGCGACTGGAACCACCAGCCGAGGTAGGCCGTCACCTCCTCCAGGTCGTTGCGGTGCTTCTGGACTTCCGGGGTCTTGTCGGCCTCGCGGTCGAGGAACGTCTCCATGTAGGATCGGTACAGCTCGGTCCTGGCGTGCGGAATCGAGTCGCCGCGTTTCTGGATGAGGTAGAGCAGGATCGTCAGCTGCATCGGGTTTCCTGCCAGCTGGGCGATGTGCGGTTCGGCCGACCGCGTCTCGAAGATGCGCTCGAGAGCCGCCCTGTCGCCCGTTTGCAGTCCGCGCGAGTCAGCCCACTTCGACAGGTAGGACCGGCGCAGCTCGGGGCCGAGAGGTTTCAGGGTGATCGTCTCGAACTGGTTTCCCACCGGCTCGGCCAGTCCCGACGAGTTCGGCCGGGTGGTCACGACGACCTGCGGAGCCCATCGGTTCGCGGCCAGGCGCGCGGTGAACTCGACGATGCGGACCACGACGTCCTCGCGCAGCTTTGCCGACGCAACCTCATCGAGCCCGTCCAGTACGACCAGGAGGGGGAAACGTGCCATGAGGTCGTGGACCTCAGCTACCCCAACGGGCAGGTCACCACCCTTCGCCTGGAGCAGACGCACCAGGAACGACTCCAGCGAACGAGCGGTTCGCCTGGGTTTCTTCGGGCTGGTGTCGGCGAAGTCGAACGGATCGTGCCCGAGTAGCCAGGAGGCGTAGTCGCGCAGGTCGATGCGCAACGGCAGACGTGGTCGCTCGACCACGAACTCGCCCACCACCACACCGTTGGTTTCCGCCACGGCCTTGGCGCGAAAGGCCGTTCGGTGCAACTGGCACAGGAACTGGGCGAAAGTGGACTTCCCCTGTCCTGGCGCACCGTGGACCAGAGTCAGCGGCCTGTCGGTCGTGAGCAGGTACTGGGCCGCGCCTCCTACCCCCTCAAGATCGGGCCGTTGCGAACCCATGCGCTCCGTACCCTGCGGATGGACCACGCGATCCGCCTCGACGTCCACGTACAGGTCATCGAGTGCGTACGAGTCCATGTCCGCCTGCTTGAACTTGACCTTCGAGTCCTCCTCCCACTGGGTCGCCACGACGTTCGTCACCACGTCGCACAACAGTTCCTCGCGCTCGTGCAACCGAGGGGAGTCGGACATGTAGCGGATCAGGTCCCAGCCGGCAAGCATCTCCGCGAACGACCACAGCAGCTCCTGCGGAGCGGAGACCAAGCGGGCATCGAGGTCGGCGCGCCACCAGCAGCGCATCGGGATGCCAAATTCGGCCGAGTACCGCGACAGCAGTTGATCGACCTTGTCCATCGTGCCGCGCCCGGGAACGCTCGTTCCGGCGACTGAGGTGATGAGGTAGTACTCGGTTGCGCCTTCCTGCACCAGGCGCCGGATGTTGGCGGCTTCGCCGTCCAGTGCGGTCTTCAGCCAGGCCACCGGATGCCGGACCGGGTTCGCCGACCACTTGACCTGGTACACGACTCGGCCGCCGGGCACGTCGCGCACGATGTCGCGGCCGCCGTCAGACTGCCCCATCGGCATGCAGGTGACGTTGGGGAACTCGCGGGCCAGCAAGGCCCCGCAGAGCTGTTGGAAGGGTTTCTCGCCCAGCCGCTCGTAGAGGTAGCGGCCTTGGACCACCTCAGGTTTCGCCGCGTCCGTCTGGGTTTTGCTGCAATCTGCGGGTGGTCTCGGCATCCCGAGACGGTATCGCGCATCACCGGCATCGTTCGGCGACACCACGGCTCGGCTACGACTGCCCCTTTTCGTCACAGGGCCGCGAGAGTGCGGATCGGCTGCTCGCCGAGGACTCGGTCCTGGACCTCTGGCCAGGCCAGGATCACGCCGCCGCGTGCGCAGGCACTTTCCCACTGGTCTGCGGAGGGCCGCTGTTCGACGTACAGCACCGACTGCACTTCATCTCCTTGGCGCGCATGGAGTGCGGCATATTCCATGATCTGGCCCAAGCCGTAGCGCAACTGGTCGGTTTCACTTGCAGTAGGCAGGCTCTTGACTTCGCAGAGGACGAACGTGTCGCCCAGCCAGAACGCGACGTCGAACTGGGCGCCGTCGGTGCCGGTGACAGAGCCCGCAAGCCGTGTGCTTCGACGAAGGACGCCAGTTGGTTCTGCAGGCGGGTGTGCGTTCGGTTGGCCCACTCCATCTTCTCCTTCGAGATCGTCTGGGTGATGACGGTCCCGGCTGGCGGTTGGGTGTCGGTCGGCGGCTCGTACACGCGGACGATGCTGCGCGGGTGGAGCGCGGGGTCGTCGCCGACCTCGCCGAGGGGCAGCAGGCGGTAGCAGTCGCCTGGGGCTTTGGTCTTGGGCGGGTTTGGTTCGATGGAGGTCTGCTGGTCGATCACGAACTGCCCGATGTAGCGCGGCACCGAGCCGTCCGGCGACGTGACGGCCAGGACCCTGTGCGTGCCGAAAACTGCATCCATGCAGGTCAAGCAGCATGGCCATACTCGTGGATGACTCCGCCGACACGGTCCCGTCGAAGGTGCTGCGGCGGTGAGTGATCGGTAGGTGCGGTGTTCGTTTAGTGCCGCTCGTACTCGCGCGGCGCGTGCCGTAGGCGGGTCTGGTTCCAGATCAGCGTGCGGTTCGGCGGTTCGGCGGTTCGGCGGTTCGGCGGTTCGGCGGTTCGGCGCGGAGGGTCTTGATGGTCGGTCATGCGCGACAGCCATAGCGCAGTGAAGGCGTGAGAGACGGCGAGATAGGCGAAGCGGGCCAGCACACCACGATCGTGTCGGATGAAGACTGGCAACACCTCGACGCCTACTGAACTGCGCGGACGTACGTCTCGGCATGTACAGGATTGACAACGCCCATCAAGAGGCGCTATCTGCAACCCTTAACTCCACGAGAAGCCCCACCAAGGGACATCGCAACAAAGCTTTCTTACGCCGACGAGCGCTGTCCACCACGAGCAAGCCGGGTGCTATCTTATCCACTACACGACATCGCGCAGCTGTCAGACACAAGCGTCCTAGTCAAGGATGCACCGAACGTTACGGACTTTCTGCAAGACTGCAACCAGCCCGCGCCCTTCGCCTAGTCGCGACTCCAGGCTCCTCACGGTCGGTCCGACTTGAAAAAAGCCGGACCGACCAACGATAACGCCACCACGCCTACGCCACCAGGTAGCCCTACACGCTGGCAGTTCCCATCAACTAACAGCAACGCAGAAGGCCAGCCAGCAAACCAATCAGCAGGCCCGCACTGAGGGCACAAGATCTGAGCCGGTAGTAAATCCGGTAGCTGAGACAGCCGCGCACAGGCGAGACGTGCGCGACACGGCGAGAACCTGAAAACCCATTAGCGCATGTCAGGACACGAATACGGAGACAGACGCGGCGGCCTGACACTCAGCAGGACCCGTTCACACCGAAGAGGTCACTGGTTCGATCCCAGTATCGCCCACAGTGTGTTTAACCAGGTCAAAGGGCCTGCCGATGGCCACCATCGGCAGGCCCTTTGCGTTGTGCGGGAGCAAATTGGGAGCAGAAGTCCTCCCGCAACCCGCTGGATCCGCACGAATGCTCGTGATCCAGCTTCGTGGAACCGCAGGTCAGCGAATCGCGGCCGATTGAATCGCCGGTGACCTCTTCGCCACCACCCATGCGCTCACAGCATGCAGCCTCGCACGGCGAAATTGCCGCTGCATCAAGCAGATCCCAAAGGTCCTGTCCACTGACTGGAGAGACACGTTCAGGACGCACAGTTCCGCAGCACTGAACTGCACTGCGGGCCGCCACCCAAGCCGAGGCCGGCGCTCCGTCTGCCGAACAGAACGGCCTCGAGCAAGCAGGGCGTGCGGGGCTTTGACCGGCAAGGATGAAGCGGGCCGCACCTCCTTTCAGTTCAGGATCAGGCGAGCGGTGTGAGCCACGCGGACGTTTCAGCCGGCCGGCTCGACCGCATCCGACTCGGTCGAATCGGCAATGCCAGGCCGAAAATGGCTCCGGGCCCGGTCAGCAGGAAGGCTGATCCGGGCTCGGAGGTCGGTGTGGGTTGCTACCGGTAGACGTTGAACTCTGCGATGGACCACCAGTTGCCGACGCTGCCGGTGTTGACGACCTTGATGTACTGGGCCGTCTGGGCCGGGAAGGATGCACCCTGGACCGGTTGGCCGTCGCCGACGACGGATGCGACCTTCGTCCAGCTGGTTCCATCCGAGGAAACGTAGATGTCTGCGTTGCGGGCGTAGTCATCCCTGCTGCTGCCGGAGTCCAGCTCGACCTTGCTGAAGGTCTGCGGCCGCGCCATGTCCACCTGGATCCACATGCCGTCGTACTGACCTGTCCCGGAGCTGTACCGGGAGCTGGTGTCGCCGTCGAGGATGTGGCCGAGTGCGTCGTTGGGCCACGGGCTTTCGTTGGACGCCGTTGCCGACCAGCTGTCGCGTGCCAGCGGGGCGCCCGGATCCGGCTCTGGATCCGGCTCTGTCTTGTGGTGCACGCCGACTTCCGCGATCGACCACCAGTTGCCTGAGCTGCCGGTGTTGACGACCTTGAGGTAGCGAGCCGTCTGCGTCGGGAAGGAGGCCAGCTCGATCTGTTGGCCGCTCGCCCTGACGGACGCGACCTTCGTCCAGCCGGCCGCGTCGGAGGACACGTAGACGTCGGCGCTGCGCGCGTAGTCACCGGTGCTGCTGCCGGAGTCCAGCACTACCCGGTTGAAGGTTCGCGGCTGACCCATGTCCACCTGGATCCACATGCCGTTCTGCTGGGCTGTTCCGGAGCTGTACCTGGAGTCGGTGTCGCCGTCGATCATGTTCGCCAGCACGTCTGTGGGCCACTGACTCACGTTCGACGCCGTTGCTGTCCAGCCGTCGCGGGCCACCGCCGTGCCCAGGCCTGAGACGGTGAACTGAGCTCCGCCCGCTGGTTTGCCGCCGGCGCCGATCACCGACACCTCGTACTTCCCGTTGGCGAGCCCGGCCGGCACGTAGGCGCTGATGCTGGTGTCGGACCAGCTTTCGATCCTGGCGTGGACCGGTCCGAAGTAGACGGTGCCAAGGCCCTGGGTCTTCCCGAAGTGGGAACCCGTGATCTTGAACTTGTAGCCGGGGATGCCCTGGCTCGGCGTGAGGCTGCTGAAGGTCGGTGCCGGCTGGCTCGGCAGGCCTTGCGTGGTGAACATCGCCGAGGTTCCACCGGGCAGTGTGTAGGTGTACGAGCCGTCGGCCGACACGGGGAAGCTCTGGTTGCTGCGGCTTCCGTTGTAGACGACGGTCACTTTCGCCCCGTCTGGTGCGGTCCACTTCCGCAGCTCGAGTTTCCTGGACACCGCGGTCGGGGCCTGGATCGACGCAGTCCTGTACGACGATCCGTACACGTTGATCTCACCGATGGACCAGCGGAAGAAGAACGACGGCGCACTGCTGACGATGCGGACGTACCGCGCTTTCTGCGGTGCCAGGGAGATGGCCACTTTGCCGAGGTCTCCCGAGCCGTTGGCGACGGCGCTGCCCCAGTTGACGCCGTCGTTCGAGACGTACACCTGGTACTTGGCGAGGGAGTCGAAGGCGTTGTCCGCGGTGTTGTCCATCACGATCTTGTTGAACGTCGTGGGACGGCCGAAGTCGATCTGGAACCAGTCCCCGCTCTTCGCCCGGATTCCCGTGCGCCACCGGGTGTCGGACTTGCCGTCGATCGCGTTGGCCGCCGGATCACCCGCCGTGTTCGAGGACGACGTGACGGTCCACCCCTTCCGGCTGAGTGCCGCTCCGGGCGTCTTGACGGACGCCCCTGCCGGAAGGGAGTAGGTGAGCAGGTCGTTTCCGGTCTTGACGCCGTTCTGGACGGGCAGCAGGTCCGGGTCGTAGGTGATCGTGGTCGCGCCGAAGGTGAAGTCGTGCGTGGGGTCGGTGACGTTGCCCGCTGCCGGGACGTTGCCGCTCTGGGTGGGGCCGGAGTAGGTGAACGTGACCGCGTCCCCGGCGCCCAGGGTGTAGTCGAACGACTGGGTTCCGTCGGCGACGCTGAAGGTCTTCTCGGCGGCGCTGTCGTTGTAGGCGACCAGAACCTTGGAGCCGTCGGGGTTCTGGAACGCGACGTTCTCGACGCTTCCCTCCCCGAACGTGTTGGAGTAGATCCGGTGGGCGCCGGGTTTCACGAACCTGGAGACCTGGGCCAGCGCGTGGTAGTCGACGTTGTAGGACACGCTGCCGGTCTTGGGATCGATGGTGACCAGTCCGCGGCAGATGCCGATGCCGTTGGTGTCGCTGTTGAGAGGTCCCTTGTCGGGGTCGAGGGCGATGTTCCACAGCATCACGCCGTTGGCCCAGTTGCGTGTCCCGTCGATGAGCCAGGTGTTGAGCGCCTCGCGGAAGGCCGCCTGCTTGCTGACCTGCCAGTCACCGCCGGTGGCTTCGGTGAGGTAGGACTCCTTGCCCGGGTAGTCGTTGTGGGTCAGGGTCTGGTAGATCGGGGTGCCGCTGTAGATGTGCCATCCGGCGCCGACCGCGTAGTCGGCGGTGGCGGGGTTGTTGAAGATCGCCTCCGGGTACGACGGCACGTCCCAGTTGTGATCCCACGCGATGATCTTCGTGGGCAGCTTCTCGGCCGCGAACGCCTTGCCCATCTGGGCGACCAGCTCGGTCTGCTGGGCGGGGGTCAGGGACATGCCGGGCCACGTGGGCGCGTTCAGCGGCTCGTTCTGCGGCGTGACGTAGTGGACGGGTACGCCTGCTTTGCCGTAGGCCTGGATGAACTTCACGAAGTACTTGGCCAGCACCGGGGCGTACCCGTCCTTGAGCGTGCCTCCGATCATGTTGTCGGAGGTCTTCATCCACCCCGGCGGGCTCCACGGGGTAGCGGTGATCTTGATCGACGGGTTCAGCGCGAGCGCATGCTTCAGCTCCGGAATGATGTACGGCTCGTCGTGCCGGATGGAGAAGTTCCGCAGCGTCGGGTCCGTCTGTCCCGCAGGCATGTCGTCGTAGGAGTAGTTTCCGGACGCGGCGAAGTCCGAGGCGCCCATCGGCAGGCGAACCATGTTCAGGCCGGCGCCCGTGGCGGGATCGAACAGCTGCTTCATCAAGGTGCTGCGGCCCTCGGGCGAGAGCTCGTTGATCAGCCAGGCCGAAGAATCCGTCAGCGCCGCCCCGAAGCCGGTCATCTTCTGGTACTTGACGGTGTTGTCCACCTTGATCGTGAGCGGGTTGGTCGTCCGCTTGGTCTGGAACGACACGTCGCTCTGGCTCGCGACCCACTTGTCGGTGTCGACGTCGGTCAACCAGACCTTCACGGCAGTGCCGGCCCCCGGCGGCGGTGCGGCGTGTGCGGCGGGCGGCGCGAGACAGAAGGCCGCAAGACTCGTACCCAGGACGGACGCCAGCAGTGGCGTGCCTCTCGACTTGGCCATGCTTGTTCCTCCGGAGAACCTCGTTCGGTCAGGGGACCGTGCGGTGCAATCACTAACCCGGGTTAGTTCGGAACGCTAGGCTGCCGCCTCCGCGCACGTCAAGACCGTGTTGCCGCGAAGTTTCCGGTCAGTGGCGGGACATTCCGCAGCGGGGTGCCACTCGGGTGCGCCGTCAGCGGGCCGGTGGTGCCGTGGAGTCGCGCATCACGAGCGGGCAGTGCACCAGCGTGCGTCCACTCGAAACGGTGGCCCCGCCGCCGGCCAGTTGCTCGGCCGCGAGTCGTCCCATCGCGGGGTACGGGAGCAGCACGGTGCTCAGGGCCGGGCGGATCTCCGCCGCGAGCTGGAACTGGTCGTCGTACCCCATGACCGACACGTCCTGGGGCACCCGGATGCCCGCCTCCAGCAGGGCCATGACGGCGCCGACCGCCATCCGGTCGTTGCCGCACATGATCGCGGTCGGCGGGCGGCCGTTCCGCAGCAACGTGCGCGTCAGTTCGTAGCCGGAGTCCGCGTGGTAGTTGCCGGGCAGCACGGTGTGCTCGCGCGGGTCGAGTCCCGCGCCGCGCAATGCGTCGCGAAAGCCGCGCAACCGGGCTTTGGTGGCCCACTGGCTGGGTTTGCCGGTGAGGTAGGCGATGTCGCGGTGGCCGAGGTCGAGCAACGCCTGGGTGGCCTCCATACCGCCGCGCACCTCGTCTGGCAGGACGGCGGGCACGGGATCGTGCGGGGCGAAGCAGTTCAGCAGGACGGTGGGAACTCGCCGCGCGGCGTCCGGGAGCACCACCGACCTGGTGCCGACCGCGGCGAAGATGAGGGCGTCGGCCTGCCGGTCGAGCAGCTCGGCGATCAGCTGTGCCGCCTGACTGTTCGAGCCGCCGGTGTTGACCAGCAGCAGCAGACTCCCCTGACGAACGCACGCCTCGTGCGCCCCCTTGATCGCGGACGCGGCGAACTCGCCGAAGTCGGCGTCGTGACTGACGAAGCCGATGGTCGCGCTGCGCCCCTGCCGCAACCCCTGCGCGGCGAGGTTGGGGCGGTAGTCGAGTTCGGCGACCGCCTGCAGGACGCGTTGCCGCGTCTCGTCGCTGATCGTCTGCCCGGCGGTCTGGTTGAGCACGAAGGAGACCGTCGCCGGGGAGACGCCGGCCAGGCGTGCGACATCCACTCGGCGTGATCTGCTCGCCGTCGGCCGCTGGTCCCCAGGGGTTGACACGCCCCCATCGTACGAACCGGTCAGGACGACGGCGTGCGTTGTCCCCAGGCGCCGCGCGGCTCGGCGACGGAATCGCGTCGCACGAGTTCACCGGCGATCCGGATGACGCCGTCCTCGGACTCGGGCACGTCGTCGAGCGCACCCGGTTCGTCGAGCACGAGCTGGATGGCGAGCCTGCCCATCTCCCGATGCGGAAGACGGACCGTCGTCAACGGCGGGTCGAGTTCCGAAGCGATGAACTCCTGGTCGTCGAAGCCCACGATCGACAGGTCTTCCGGCACGCGGAGACCGCGGGCGCGCGCGGCGCGATAGGCGCCCATGGCGATGCGGTCGTTGTAGCAGAACACGGCCGAGGGCCGCCGCTCGTCGGGCAGGTCGATCAGGTCGGACAGGACCAGACCGCCGCGCACGAACGGGGTCGTCTCCAGGTGCAGCGCGGGCTCGTACTCCAGTCCGTGCTCCGCGAGCGCCGCCCGGAAACCGTTGAAGCGCAGGCGAGAGGCCGGCGGATGCCGGTGGTCGTCGAGGAAGGCGATCCGGCGGTGACCAGCCTCGATCAGTTCCTTGACGACCTCGTACGCCCCCTGTCGTTCGTCCGGAACGATGGAGCGGTGCCGGCCGCCGCTCGCTTCGCAGTTGAGGAACACCGCGTCCGCCGGTAGGCCCGCGGGCGGGTCGACGACGCGGTGGTACATGCAGCCGTAGATGAAATGCCCGACCTGGTGCTGCGCCAGCTGGTCGATCGCCTGTTCCTGGAGGGCCAGCGGCGCGTTCGGGCCCAGGTTGACGACGAACAGCAGGTACCCGTGGCGCGCTGCCTCGTCCTGCGCGGCGGCGAGCATGCCGACGGCGAACGGGGTCGTGGTCACCTCGTCGGAGACGAACCCGATCGTGCGGGTCGTCTGGGTCCGCAGGCTGCGGGCGAGGATGTTCGGGCGGTAGCCGAGGTCCTCGGCCGCCTGCTGGACGCGGTGGCGGGTCGCGTCCGGGACACGGACGCCCTCCCGGCGGTTGGTCAGGACGACCGACGCGGTGGTGGTCGAGACCCCCGCGGCCTGTGCGACGTCCTTGAGCGTCGGCCGACGAGTCGTCGCCAACCTCTTCACCTCCTGGAACAAGGCGCGCCCTTCGCGAGGCCCACCTGACATCGCCACAGGACTCTATCGGGGGCGCCCGGCAGGACACGGATCCGAAACACGTCCTTGACGCTGAAGGAACGTTACTTCATAGTCTGGTGAAACGTTTCTTCAGGCCCCAGACGGCACGCCACCTGCGGCGAGTCGCGGGCAGCAGGCCGGTCCGGTCAGGAGGAGTTGGGATGAGGCGGTTCATGATCGGGAGACGCGGCGCGGTGACCCTCGCGGTCGTCGCGACAGCAGCCCTCACGCTGTCCGCTTGCGGCGTGGCGTCCAGCGGAAGCGGTGGCAGCGGGGGTGAACTGACGCTCTGGACGCACAACGCCGGAAACCCGGCGGAGCTCGACGTGGTCAACCAGATCGTCGCGGACTACAACGCGAGCCAGAGCACCTACAAGGTCAAGGTCCAGGCGTTTCCGCAGAAGTCGTACAACGACTCCGTCGTCGCCGCGGCGACCGCGAAGAAGCTCCCGTGCATCCTCGACACGGACGCGCCGATCGTGCCGAACTGGGCCTACGCGGGCTACCTCGCGCCGCTCGACCTGCCGCAGGACCTCGTCTCCAAGCAGCTCAAGAGCACCCTGGGCAACTACCAGCGCAAGCTGTACTCGATCGGTCTGTACGACGCCGCGCTGGGCTTGTTCGCGCACAAGTCCGCCCTCACCGCGGCCGGCGTCCGGATCGCCACGGTCGACCAGCCGTGGACCGCGCAGGAGTTCGCCGACGCACTGGCGAAGATCAAGGCCAGCGGCAAGCACGAGTACGCCTTCGATCTCGGCACCGGTGACAGCGGCACCGAGTGGTGGACCTACGGCTACTCGCCCTTCCTCCAGAGCTTCGGTGGCGACCTCATCGACCGCAACGGCTACAAGACCGCCGACCGGAACCTCAACGGGGACGCGGCACTGAAGTGGGCGAACTGGTTCCAGGGCCTGGTCAAGAGCGGGTACACGCCCGCGAAGTCCAGCACCGACGCCTTCGCCGACTTCGTCAACGGCAAGTCGGCCATGGTGTGGTCGGGCATCTGGAACTCCGCCAACCTGTCCAAGCTCGGCGACGACGGCATCGTCATGCCCCCGCCGGACTTCGGCAACGGCCCGAAGATCGGTGGCGGTTCCTGGCAGTGGGCCGTGAGCTCGACGTGTGACCAGAAGGCCGCGGCCGTGGACTACATCAAGTTCTCGCTGAACAAGAAGTACCTCGCCGCGATGGCGGAGAAGCAGAACGTCATCCCCGCCACCGAGGAAGCCGCCGCGTTGGTCGACGGCTGGCAGCCCGGTGGTGCCAAGCGGTTCTTCCTCGACGAGTCCGCCAAGTACGCCACGGTCCGGCCGCCGTCGCCCGGCTATCCGTTCCTCACCACGACGTTCGCCAAGGCCGCACAGGACATCATCGCGGGCGGCGACCCGAAGAAGATCCTCGACCAGGCCGTCTCCGACATCGACGCCGACCTCAAGGCCAACAACTCCTACGGCTTCTGAGCGCAGGCCGCGCAGCAACCATCCGGCACCACGGGGCGCGGGCCCGACGTCACGGGTCCGCGCCCCGCTACCTCAGGTCCGGCTACGTCCCGGCACAGCGAAGGAAGTCGAGCCGCGTGTCCTCACCAATCGCCATCTCGTCGTCAGCCGGCAAACCCGGTGCCGGCGGCAGCCTGCGTCGCGCACGCCGGGCGGAGGCGCGTACCGCGCGTGCCTTCGTCACACCGGCGGTCGTGCTGCTCATCACCTTCTTCTTCGTCCCTGCCCTGTTGGGATTCGTGCTGTCGTTGACGAATGCGCGACTGGTCTCACCGCAGGGCCCGCAGTTCGTCGGACTGGACAACTTCACGAGGCTCTTCGCCGACCCGCTGTTCTGGAAGTCCCTGCGCAACACCGTCTACTTCGGACTCGTCGTCGTCCCGCTCCAATCCGGCTTCGCCCTGGTTCTCGCACTCCTGATCAACGCGCGGATCCGTGGCATCAACGCCTATCGAGCGGTGTACTTCGTGCCGGTGGTGACGTCGATCGTGGTGGTTTCGATCCTGTGGACGTTCATGTACCAGCGCGACGGCCTGGTCAACCACATGCTTCAAGCCGTGTCGTTCAACCTCGTCCAGGGCACCGACTGGCTGAACGATCCCGCGACGGCGATGCCCGCCATCATCTTCATGTCGATCTGGCAGGCAGTCGGCTTCCACATGGTCATCTGGCTGGCCGGCCTGCAGACCATCCCCGGCGACCTGTACGAGGCCGCCGAGCTGGACGGCGCCGGCAGGTGGCAGAAGTTCCGCTACGTCACCTGGCCGGGGCTGCGCGCCACTCGCAGCTTCATCCTCGTGACGATCACCATCGCCGCGCTGAGCCTCTTCTCCCAGATCAAGATCATGACCAACGGCGGACCGCTCTACTCGACGTCGACCCTCGTCTTCCAGTCCGTCCGTGCCGGCTACGAGCAACAGCAGACCGCCTACGCGTCGGCGATCTCGCTCGTCTTCTTCGTCCTCGTGCTCACCGTCTCCCTCGTGCAGCGCTTCCTCACCCGCGACAAGGACTGATCCATGGCCACCATCACCGCCACCCGGGACGGCGTGCGCCAGGCGGCCGGCCAGCCCGTCCGCAGACGACCTGACCGAGGTTTCGGCACCGCCGGCGGCCACGTCGTCCGCACCGTGCTCGCCCTCTTCTTCGGCTTGCCCATCCTCTTCATGCTCGTCTCATCGCTGAAGCCCGACGACCAGATCTTCGCCGACCTCAGCTCCCCCAGGGCCTTCCTCCCGGTCGGCGACATCTCCCTGGCCAACTACGCAGAGGTCTTCCGCACCGTGCCCGCCTGGCGGTTCCTGGCGAACTCCATCGGCATCTCCGCGCTCACCGTCGTCCTGGGCGTGCTGATCAACAGCCTGGCCGCGTTCGCCCTGACCCGCATGCGGTGGCGCGGCAGGGGCCTCGTCCTCACCCTGATCATCGCCACGCTCGTCGTCCCGTTCGAGACCTTCGCCCTGCCACTGCTGTGGTGGGCCAACAAGCTTCCCTGGCTCGTCGTCCAGGACGGCAGGCCACTGTGGACGTTCGGCTGGCTCGACAGCTACCAGGTGCAGATCATCCCGTTCGTCGCGAACGCGTTCTCCATCTACCTGTACTACTCCTACCTGTCGACCATTCCCAAGGAACTCGACGAGGCCGCCCGCATCGACGGGGCGAACTGGTTCCGCATCTATCGCAGCATCATCCTGCCGCTGGCCGGCCCGGCCACCGCGACGGTCGCCATCCTCACCTTCCTGAACGCGTGGAACCAGTTCCTCTGGCCGCTCATGTCCGTGCAGTCCGAAGACCTTCGCCCGGTCATGGTCGGAGTCCAGTACTTCTTCCAACTCGACGTCGCCTGGGGGCCGATGATGGCGTACGCAACCCTGATCACCATTCCCGTCCTCGTGCTTTTCCTCTCCTTCCAGCGCGCCTTCATCGGAAGCATCGCCTCGAGCGGGGTGAAGGGGTGAACCTGCCCACCCGGCTCGGCACCTCGGTCAGACCCGCCGTGCACTTCACCGCGCCCGACGGATGGCTCAACGACCCGCTCGCCGTCACCTGGCGCAACGGCCGCTACGAACTCTTCTACCAAACCGTGCCCGGCGCCCGCGCCTGGAACCCGCGCTGCCGCTGGGGCCACGCGACGAGCCCCGACCTGATCACCTGGACCCACCACCCGATCGCCCTCGAACCCGGCGACGACGAACTCGGCTGCTGGTCCGGCGGACTCGTCCTCCCCGACCCGGCATCGGCGCTCTCGGCAAGGATCTACTACACCTCCGTCGACCGGCCGGACATCGATCTCGGCGCCGTTCGCCTCGCCCGCCCCGCCGACGACGGCTGGCAGCGATGGGACAAAGGCGACATCATCGTGACCCCACCGGCAGGCGAGGACCTGCGCGTGTTCCGCGACCCGGTCGTCGTCCGCGACGGCGACCGATGGCGCATGCTCGTGGGTGCCGGCTATCGGGACGGCACTCCGGCGGTGTTGACGTTCGTGTCCGACGACCTGGAAGAGTGGACGTACGACGGCGTGCTGGCGAGCACACGGACCTCCCCGACCGGCCCCCTACCGTCCGGTGAGGCATGGGAATGCCCGCAACTTCTCCAGATCGGCGACCAGCACGTCCTCATCGTCTCAACGTGGCGAGACGGCACGACCCACGACGTCCTCGCCGGAGTCGGCACCTTCGAAGACGGCCGGATGCGCGTACGACGATGGCAACAGCTGACGTACGGGGCCGGCCACTACGCGGCCACCGGGTTCCTTGATGCCGAGGGCGAACCGTGCCTGCTCTTCTGGATTCGTGAGGTCGCGGACGTCGATGGCAACTGGACCGGCGCACTCAGCGTTCCTTATCGGCTGAGCCTCGACAACGCCATCACCGACCTCGTACGGCTCACACCGCACCCGGCCGTGCCCGCACCGGGGGCGGACGATCGCAGGACCGGTGTACGGCACCTCCTGCTCGCCGACGGCGAGACCACGCCGGCCGGTCATGATCACTCATCTGCCGAAGTCCGTTACGAGGGGCGAACGGTGACCGCAACCTCGTGCGGGACCCAGACCGTTGTCCACGACGCGCCAGGACCGGTGCACGTTCTCATCGACGGTCCCGTCGTCGAGGTGTGCACCGGGACGGCCCTCATCGGTCTCGCAACCTGACCCTGCGCCGATCCGCTCACAGGTCGGGAGCAACTCCGTGCGTTGAACGCGCCTGAACGGTCCCGCCCGTTGCAGGTCGAAGGCCTGGAACCGAATCCGGTTCCAGGCCTTCGACGTTGATGCGAGCAGTACCGAGCAACTCGCGCACTGCTGTCCGGCTTCTTGCACGTGGACTGCGCCCTTCCCCGTACAAAACAGGTATACGTGTTTCTCCGCAGTCGAGTCACCATTTACTGCATCCACATCCTCGGCGCGACTACCATCCCGATGGCCACAGATCACCCGGCCAGTCCGGAACCTGCTCATGAATCACCGATCCGACGACTTCCGGTTCCTGATCCGTGACGGGTCGACAGTTCGAAGCGCTCAGCCGGACGAAACAGCACGTGATTTGGCCGATCAGCCCGACAAGAGGTGCCAGAATGCTCGGGTGCTGCTGCCATCGTGTGAGCAGTTGCTTAACGCCACGACAAAAATCTCCGCCGTGCTGTGCAATCTTTTGCGCGCCACCCATCCGGCACACCTTTATCCATTGTGGACGGTAATTGGCCGGAAGTCATGCACAACCAGGTTTTCTCTGCCGCCGACAGCCCTCGAGGACCCAGCAATGGCCGCACAGACATCCGTCAGCCTTCGGGCAACGCGTTCGCCGATCGGACGAGCGCTGCTCACCCTGCCGGTCGCGGTGGTGGTCATCGGAGGCACCTGCCTTTGGCTGACCGCCCGGACATCAACCGCTGACGACCCGCTCGTCGCTGCCTTCAGCGTGACGGCATCCGTCCTGTTGTGCATCGCCCTCGCGATCGCGGCGTACACGGCACAGGCAGCCGACCAACTCCGCGAGCAGATCGCACGGATGCAGGCCGACGCCGCGCGGCTCAACGACTACACGCTGTGCACAGTGGTGGAGCGGTTGCGCGACGGGGAATCGGTGGACACCGTGCTCGCCCAGGTACCGCAACCGGCCGATGCCGTTCACCAGCGCATCGTGCGGACGCTGGCGCACGAGATCGGTCGCAGTGAACGTCGGCGCACGGCCGCGATGTCGGCGTGTGCCAACGCTGCCGGCCGGGTGCAGGCTCTGACCACCAGCATGCTCGCGGACCTGCGCGACATGGAGAACCGTTGCGCCGAGGACGTCCTGGGCGACCTGCTGAAACTCGACCACACCACCGCACAGGCCAGCCGCCTCGCGGACAGCATCGCGGTCCTCACCGGTGCACGCTCCGGCAGGCGCTGGACGAAGCCGATCGTGATGGAGAGCGTTCTGCGTGGCGCGGTCAGCCGCATCAGTGCCTACCAACGGGTGCGGATGCACTCGACCAGCACCGTCGCCGTCGCCGGGTACGCCGCCGAAGGCGTCATCCACGCACTCGCCGAGCTGATGGACAACGCCACCAGCTTCTCCCCTCCCTCCGACGAAGTGCACGTGTACGTGGAGGAAGTGCACGCCGGCGTCGTGGTCACCGTCGAAGACGGAGGTTTGGCGATGAGCGCCGCCGCGTTGCGCCGCGCCGCGGAGACCGTCTCCGCCGGACAACTCAACCTCACGACGCTGTCGGGCACCCGGCTCGGGCTCGCGGTGGTCGGCTGCCTGGCCCACAAGCACGGTCTGACGGTCTCCTTCCGGCCGTCCTCGCGCGGGGGCACCGGCGTGGTGATGCTGATCCCCCGGCAGTTGATCACAGAGCCGCGCAACGGTGGCACCGGTCCGGTGATGCAGTCAGCCGAGCGCACACCCGAGCCCACGCCGGCGGCGCCACCCCGGGCAAGCGGTTCCGCCGGGGGAGCGCACGCGGCGCCGGAGCCCGGTGATCCGCCAGACCTGCCCAAACGCCGCCGCGGACAGACCGCGATGACAGGTCTCCTGCCTTCTCCCGCTCCTCAACCGGGACCGGTACGCCCGCGCGGCGACATCGGCGACCGGTTCAGCACGTTCCGGCAGGCCAGCAGGAGCCAGAGCCCCGGCCGTCACCTCACCCACTCCCCAGAAGAGGAATCCAGATGACCACCACCAACCCCGGCCTCGACTGGTTGCTGGAGAACCTGCTGGCACGGACGTTCGGCGCCCAGCACGCGCTGGTGCTGTCCAGGGACGGGCTCAAGCTCTGCCACACCTCCGCGCTGACCATCGACCGGGCCGACCAGCTCGCCGCGATCGCCTCGGGCATCCAGAGCCTTTCCTACGGTGCGTCCGTCGAGTTCGGCGACGGCAACGGCGGGGTGCGACAGTCGATGATCGAGTTCCACGGCGGGCTGTTGTTCATCGTGGAGGCGGGAGAAGGCGCGCATCTCGCCGTGGTGGCCTCCGAAGCCGCCGATGTCGGTCTGGTCGGGCACAACATGAACGAGCTGGTCGAGCAACTCGGCGACTACCTGATCGCAGTACCGCGGGAACAGGAACCGAGCCACAGACCATGACCAGACGCCCGTTCGACGACGAGACCCCGGACCGGCTGTACGCCGTCACCGGCGGGCGCAGCCGCGCCCACGAGACGGCGTTCGATCTGGTCACCCTGATCATCAGCGAACGCGGGCCCAGCCCGGGAATGCAGTCCGAGCACATCCGGATCCTGCACATGTGCCATCGGCCGATGGCCGTCGTGGAGATCTCCGCGGCGCTGGGCCTTCCGGTCAGCGTCGTCAAGATCCTGCTGTGCGACCTGCTCGACACCGGCCGGGTCTCCGCCCGTCACCCCTCTGTCCGCTCTCACGCCGACGACCAGTCCTCGGAAGGTCGCTCTCTCTCAAGGGTCCAGGCGGGCGTGCAGCGACTGCCCAACGTCGAATTGCTGAAGAAGGTGCTCGTTGGACTCCAGAAGCTCTGACCTGACCGACTGTCCCCCGCTGGCCGGCACCGCCGCGGACGCGGTCAAGATCGTGATCGTCGGCGGGTTCGGGGTGGGCAAGACGACGATGGTCCGTTCCGTCAGCGAGATCCGTCCGTTGAGCACCGAGGAGACCATGACACAGGCCGGTGCCGGGATCGACGACGTCGGTGCCGTGCGGGGCAAGACCAGCACCACGGTCGCCTTCGACTTCGGCCGGATCAGCCTCGACGACCACATGGTGCTGTACCTGTTCGGCGCTCCGGGCCAGGCGCGGTTCTGGTTCCTGTGGGACAGCCTGTTCGCCGGAACACTGGGCGCGGTCGTCCTGGTGGACACCCGGCGCCTGGACGATTCCTGGTACGCCATCGACCGGCTCGAACACCACGGGATGCCGTTCATCGTCGCCCGCAACAACTTCGAGCCGCCGGTGCACAGCCTGGACCAGGTGCGGGACGCCCTGTCGCTGTCCGACGAGGTGCCGCTGATCGATTGCGACGCCCGATGGCGTGAGTCGAGCAAGTCCGTGCTGATCGCCCTCGTCAACCACCTCTACGCCCTGTCCGCCGCCCAGGAGACCACCCCATGACCACTCCGCAGCACTTCTCGCGGCCGCCGGCACACGCCGCCACTCCCAGGGCCACGGCGTTGCACGGGCCGAAGTTCCAGCACAACCCGGGCCAGTTGTACCGCGACATGCGCCGCCAGCACGGTCCGGTCGCCCCGGTCCTGCTCGACGGTGACATCCCCGCCTGGCTCGTACTCGGCTACCGCGAACTCCTCCACGTCACCGGCAGTCCCCAGCTCTACGCTCGCGACCCCCGTCGCTGGAACGCCTGGGACAGGATCCCGCCGGACTGGCCGCTGCTCCCCCTGTTCGCGTACCAACCCTCCATGTTGTTCGCCGAGGGGCAGGAGCACCGGCGCCGGGCGGGCGCTGTCAGTGACGCGCTCTCCCAGATCGACCCGTTCGAACTCCGCCTGGATTGCGAACGAATCGCGGACAGGCTGATCGACACCTTCGCCGGCACCGGCGAGGCCGACCTGACGGCGCAGTACGCCGCCCCCATTCCGCTGCTGGCAGTGGCGAAGACGTGCGGCATGTCCGATGCCGGGGCGACAACCTTGGTGCGCGACATGGGAATCGCCTTCGACGGCGGCCCCGACGCCCTCGAAGCCTTCGCGCGGGTTCGCGGTGCGGTGGCGCAGCTGGTCGACAGCAGGCGGGCTCACCCCGGCCCGGACGTGACCTCACGTCTGCTGGGGCATCCGGCGGCTCTGACCAACGACGAGATCGTCAACGACATCGTCGTCGTGATGAACGCCGGCCAGCTGCCGACCTCGGCCTGGATCGGCAACACCGTCCGGCTGATGCTCACCGACGACCGTTTCGCCCTCGCTCTCTCCGGCGGCCGCAACAGCATCGGCGAGGCACTCAACGAGGTGCTCTGGGAAGACACACCCACGCAGAACATGGCAGGCCGGTTCGCCACCCGGGACACCTCTCTCGGAGGCCAGCGCATCCGCGCGGGCGACCTGCTCATCCTCGGTCTCGCCGCCGCGAACGCGGATGCCGGCATCCGGCAGAACCCCTGTGCCGACTCCGTGGGCAACCGCGCCCACATGTCCTTCAGCCACGGCGAACACCGCTGTGTGTACCCAGCGCCCGAACTCGCCGAAATCATCGCCAGAACCGCCGTCGAGGTCCTCCTCGACCGGCTGCCCGACCTCACTCTGGCGGTGTCCCCCGATGCCCTGGTGTGGCGGCCATCGGTCTGGATGCGAGGGCTGTCGGCCCTCCCCGTCCAGTTCACGCCGACGTCGGCACCGAGCCCGGCGAGCACGGAACTGTGACTCGCTTCGCCTGTCAGCAGCCGCGCGCCGCGGTCGCTCGGGTGAACGCCGACCCGAGCGAGCCCCCGTGGGTCCGCCAGCAGGACAAGCACAACTGACCGTTCTGCTCGCGGACGGCGGGACCGGCCACGCCGCACAGGGCGTGGCCGGGCACGGTCACCGGATCCGGCATCCAGAGGTGAACCACATCGCCTCCGCCGAAGGCCTGCGCGCGAATCACGACGCCCCCACTCGATCACCTGAGTCCTGACGGGTCGTCTCCTGCACGGTGATCACACCTCAATCTGGTGGTGGACGAGGAAGTGAGCGCGGCAGGGCGCCGGATCGCTGGGGAGAAAGACAGTCCGGAGCCCTACCGCGCTCTGCCGGGCGGCACAGATCGACGAAAAAAGCGCCACCCGCTGCTCGAGTGCCGGCCGGCCGATGCCCGGAACTCCGGACCGGACCTGGCGGGACGCCGCATGTCCGACGCCAGGTGAAGGGCCTGGGGACCGTCGCCGCCCACACTCCTGGGCGAGCGTCGACGGGAGCCGACGGCCATCTTGGCTTCCTCCCGCACTCGAGGGGGACAAGGTTGTCCCGAAACCGGCGCGGAGGGACCGGGAGAAATACCGGGATGCATACGGAGATCGGTGTGCCGGTCGATGGCCGATCCCCCCGAACATGATCAACTTTCACGTTCGTCGCCCGCGAGGAATCGTCCTGCCAGACTCTGTGCTGCGGTGATAACGCTGTCGCCGGTTGCGGCGACTCCCTACCCGTGGCGGCCAAACAGGTCGCCTGAGATCCGGCTCGCCCCTGGATGACACAGATGAATCAGAGACCTGCCACATCGGGCAGGAAACCGCCGCACCTGTGCGGCAACCTTCCCGCCGAGGCCACGAGTTTCGTGGACCGCCGAAAGGAGATCTCCGAAGCCAGGCAGGCGCTGTCCACCACCCGGCTGCTGACGCTGACCGGTGTCGGCGGTGTGGGCAAGACCCGCCTCGCCGTGCGGGTGGCGGCCGGGATGCGACGGGCGTTCACGGACGGGGTGTGGCTGGTCGAACTGGCCGCGTTGCAGGACCACACGTTGCTGGACCAGACTGTCGCGGACACCATCGGGCTGCGTGACCGGTCGGCGCGGTCGCCCCGCGAAGCAGTGGTGGACCACCTGCACGACAAGCAACTGCTGCTGGTGCTCGACAACTGCGAGCACCTGGCGGGCGGTTGCGCGGAGCTGTCGGTCGATCTGCTCACGGCAGTGCCGGGTCTGCGCATCCTGGCCACCAGCCGGCACGCCCTGGGCATCTCCGCCGAACACGTCCTCGCGGTCCCGCCGCTGCCGCTGCCCGACCCCGAAAACCCGCCCCAGCCGGGGAAACTCGTCAGCAACGAGGCGATCCGGCTGTTCGCGGAGCGAGCGACACCCGTGCGGCCCGGTTTCACCGTGAACACCCACAACCACGCGACGCTGGCACGGATCTGCCACCAGCTGGACGGGTTGCCGCTGGCGATCGAACTGGCCGCGGCATGGCTGCGGGTGCTCTCGCTGGAGCAGATCCTGCACCGGCTGGACAACCGCTTCCAGTTCCTGCGCGGAAGCAGCCACGCGGTACTGCCTCGCCATCAGACGCTGCGGGCGGTGGTCGACTGGAGCTACGAACTGTGCACGCCCCCAGAGCAGATCCTGTGGGCTCGGGTGTCGGTGTTCGCCGACGGTTTCGACCTGGACGCCGCCGAGGCGGTGTGCGCCGGGGACGGCATCGACCCCCACCAGGTGCTGGACCTGGTGGCCGGACTGGTGGACAAGTCGATCCTGATCCGGGAAGACCAGGAGCACAGCCCACAGGCCCGTTACCGGTTGCTGGACACCATCCGGCACTACGGACAGGAAGTCCTGCGCGCGGCCGGGCAAGAAATGGTTCTGTGCCAACGACATCGCGACTACTACCTGAACCTCGCCGAACGCGGCGAGGCCCGCTGGTTCGGCCCTGACCAACTCCAGATCGCCGCCCGGCTCCGGTCCGAACACGCCAACCTCCGCCTCGCACTGGAGTTCTGCCTCAGCACCCCCGGTGAGTCCCGGACCGGGCTGCACCTGGCCGGGATCCTGTACTTCTACTGGCTGAGCTGCGGTCTTTCGGCCGAGGGACGCCACTGGCTGGACCGCGCACTGAGCCTGGACACCGAGCCGACCGGGGAACGGGCCACCGCCCTGAGTGTCAACGCCCACCTCGCCGTCATCCAAGGCGACATCGCAGGCTTGGCAACCATGGCGCAGGAGTCCCGGGACCTGGCTGAGCAACTGGGCGACGAGGCCACGTTGGCCTACGCCACCGCCAACCTGGGAGCCGCGGCATGGCAGGAAGGCGACCCGGAGCGATCCCCGGCGTTGTTCGAGAACGCACTGGCACGTTTCGAAGCCACCGGCGAACTGACCACCACGTTGATCATCGCCTACAACACGTCCACCATGGCCCTCTACTCCGAGGATCTCGCCCGTGCCACCGAGGTGTGCCGGCGAAGCCTGGAACTCTGCGAGCGACACGGCGAACAGTGGGCCAGGGCCTCCACGCTCCACGTGCTCGCCAACATCGAATGGCGGCACGGCGAGTTGACGCGAGCGAGCACACATGCCAAGGACAGTTTGCGGATCACGCACGCCTTCAACGACACCATCGGCACGGCGGTGGTCGTCGAACTGCTGGCGTGGATCGCGGGCGTGGTGGGCGAGAACGATCGGGCCGCGGTGCTGCTCGGCGCTGCGCACCGGATCTGGGCACTGGTGGGCGGTGAGTCACTCCCGCAGACCTCCCCGTACTGGAACGTCCCGCACAAGGCGTGTGAGCAGCGGGTCCGCCAGGCTCTCGGTGACCGTGCCTTCCAGGCCGCGTTCGACCGCGGCGCCGGCTTCGGTCCGGATCAAACCGTTGCCTACGCGCTCGGCGAGAAGCCGACGACCGCTACCCCTGCCGCCGCCGTGACGGCTCACGCGGGCACGCAACTGACCCGCCGCGAGCGGCAGGTCGCCGAGCTCGTCGCGAAGGGATTGACCAACAAGGAGATCGCCGCACAGCTGGTGATCACCCGACGCACCGCCGAAGGCCACGTGGCGAGCATCCTGAGCAAGCTCGGTTTCTCCACCCGCACCCACCTCAGCGCCTGGATCGTCCAACAGGAAAGACAGCAGAATTCGTGACTGCGCGTACAACCCCGGAGTGCCAGAAGCGGTCGGCGTGGGACGGTCCGGCGAGATCGGCGCAGCGCTGGACTCGGCGTTCACGGGCTTCGTAACGTGGCTACAACGGTTCAGAAACGTGGGCCACGGAACCTGTCCGTATGGGTCGGCCGGCTCCCACCGCCACGCACTGCCCGTACTGCTCGCTTCAGTGCGGGATCCGTGTGGTGGCCGGAGACCGTCCTGCGGTGCTCACCCCGTGGGAGGACTTCCCCACGAACCGGGGCGGGTTGTGCGGAAAGGGCTGGCGTGCCGCGGAACTGCTCGACCACCCCGAACGGATCACGGTGCCGCTGGTGCGGTCGCACCGGGATGCCCCGCTGCGGCCGACGTCCTGGGACGACGCGCTGGACCGCATCGCAGTCGCGGTGCGGCGCAGTCAGCTGCGGCACGGCCCGGACAGCGTGGGGTGCTTCGGCGGCGGGGGTTTGACCAACGAGAAGGCCTACCAGCTCGGCAAGTTCGCCAGGGTGGCGTTGCGGACGGCGTCGATCGACTACAACGGGCGGTTCTGCATGTCGTCGGCGGCCGCGGCCGCCGGCAAGGCGTTCGGGATCGATCGCGGCATGCCGTTCCCGGTGCAGGACATCGCCGAGGCCGATGTGATCATGCTCGTGGGGAGCAATCCGGCCGAGACCATGCCACCGGTCATGCAGTGGTTCGACGAGGGGCGCGCGGCCGGTGCCCGCCACATCGTCGTCGATCCGCGTGCCACGCCGACGGCCCTCGGTTCCGCACTGCACCTGCAACCGGTGCCGGGCACCGATCTCGCGCTGGCCAACGGGCTGCTGCACCTGGCCATCCGGGAGGGCTTCCTCGACGAGGAGTACGTCGCGGCGCGCACCGCCGGCTTCGAGGAGGTGCGCAGGACGGTGCGGGCGTACTGGCCGGACCGGGTGGAGCGCATCACCGGGGTGCCGACCGCCGCGCTGCGGGAGGCGGTGCGGCTGCTGGGTGAGGCGTCCTCGGCGATGGTGCTGACCGCCCGCGGCGCCGAGCAGCACAGCAACGGCACCGACACCGTGCTCGCGTTCGTCAACCTCGCACTGGCCCTCGGTCTGCCAGGGCGTCCGCATTCCGGGTACGCCACGGTCACCGGTCAGGGCAACGGTCAGGGCGGCCGTGAGCACGGGCAGAAGGCCGACCAGCTGCCTGGCTACCGCAGGCTCGACGACCCGGCCGCGCGTGCCCACGTCGCCGCGGTGTGGGGTGTCGACCCCGGCGAACTGCCCGGGCCGGGTCGCTCGGCGTACGAGATGCTCGACCGGCTCGGCGTGGACGTGCGGGTGCTGCTGGTCATGGGGTCCAACGTCGTCGTGTCCGCACCGCACAGCGACCACGTCGGAGATCGCCTGAGGGCACTGGACTTCCTCGTCGTGTCCGACTTCTTCCTGTCCGAGACCGCGGCGCGCGCCGACGTGGTGCTGCCGACCGCGCAGTGGGCCGAGGAGGACGGCACCGTCACCAACTTCGAGGGCCGGGTGCTGCGGCGGCGGCGCGCGTTGCCGCCACCGGAAGGAGTGCGGACCGATCTGGAGATACTGCGTGCCCTTGCCGACCGTCTCGGCCGTGGCCGGTACTTCGCCGACGATCCACGCACGGTCTTCGACGAGCTGCGCCGGGCCAGCGCCGGCGGTCCCGCGGACTACGCCGGCATCACCTACGAGCGCATCGACGCCGAACAGGGCGTCTTCTGGCCGTGTCCGGCGCAGGACCATCCGGGCACGCCCCGGCTGTTCACCGAGCGGTTCGCGACACCGGACGGCCGGGCCCGCTTCCACCCGGTCGAGCACCGGGAGCCGGAAGAGTTGCCCGACGACGAGTTCCCCTACCGGCTGACCACGGGCAGGTCGATCCAGCACTACCAGTCGGGTGCGCAGACCCGGCGAGTGCGCGCGCTGGTGGCGATCGAGCCGGACGCCTACGTGGAGCTGCATCCGGCCGTCGCTCGTCGGCTCGGCGTCACCGCGAACGAGCTGGTGCGGCTGCGCACGCGCCGCGGCGCGGCGGTGTTCCGGGCGCGGATCACCGAGAACATCCGGCCGGACACCGTTTTCGTGCCGTTCCACTGGGTGGGCGTCAACGCGTTGACCAACCCCGAGCTCGACCCGCACTCCCGCATGCCGGAGTTCAAGACCTGCGCGGTTTCGGTGTCCCGGATCGACTGAGAGGAGCTCTCCAAGTGCAAACCACGCCACGATTCCTGCAGGGCGTCTACGCCTTCCAAGGTCAGGGGCTGGAGAAACCGTTCCTGCTCGATCCGGCGCTGACCTATGTGGTCCCACTGGGGTTCACCGCGCAGCCGCTGTACTTCCGGGGTGGGAACAGCACTGCGGAGCTGGTGTGCGTGGTGCTCATGCGCGACGGGCAGCCCATGCGCTACTTCCCCATCGGGGCGAGGGAGTCCACGCACGTCGCGCTGCGGGTCGTCGAGGATCTGCTCAGCGACACCCGGGTCGAGCTCCACGTGGCCGCACCCGAAGGCGTGACCGGAACGCTGGTGGTCGATTTCGGCATGGTCGAGATCTGAGGAGGAAGCCGTGACGAACCCGCAGCGGCTCGTGGTGGTGGGCAACGGCATGGCCGGTGCCAGGGCGGTGGAGGAGATTCTCCACCGCGGCGGTGACCGGATGTTCTCGATCACCATGTTCGGGGACGAACCGTACGGCAACTACAACCGCATCCTGTTGTCCGGCTTGCTCGCCGGCACCGACGACGCGGACGAGATCTTCCTCAACCCCGTGGAGTGGTACCGGGACAACGGGATCACGTTGCACGCCGGGGTCCGCGTCGTGCGGATCGACCGGTTCGCCAAGCTGGTGCTGGCCGACGACGGCTCGATCACGCCGTACGACAAGCTGATCATCGCGACCGGCAGCCGGCCGTTCTACCCGCCCGTCGAGGGAATGTGGCGCGATGACAAGACACTCACTCCAGGAGTGTTCGGCTTCCGCACGCTCGACGACTGCGCGGCGATGGTTCACCACGCCCGCGAGCACCGGCGAGCCGTGGTGATCGGCGGCGGTCTGCTCGGCCTGGAGGCCGCACACGGCCTGCGCGTGCTCGAACTCGAGGTGCACGTCGTCCAGTCCGCGCCGCTGCTGATGAACCAGCAACTCGACACCCAGGCCGGGCACGTGCTCCGCCGCTCGGTGGACAAGCTCGGCATCACCGTCCACACCGGACAGCGGCTGACCGCCATCCGGCACGAGGACATCGTGACGGGAGTGACCTTCGCCGACGGGTCCAGCATCGACTGCGACATGGTCGTCGTCACCGCGGGAATCCGCCCCAACGTCGGGCTCGGCATCGTCTCCGGACTCACGGTCGAACGGGGAATCGTCGTCGACGACCAGCTGCGCTCGGTCGACGACGACGACATCTACGCGGTCGGGGAATGCGCACAACACCGCGGCGAGGTCTACGGCCTGGTCGCGCCGCTGTGGGAGCAGGCCGTGGTGCTCGCCGAGCACGTCACCGGGCACAACCCGCAGTCGGCCTACCACGGCTCGCGGACGGCGACGAAGCTCAAGGTCGCCGGGATCGACGTGGCGACCATGGGTCTCAAGCAGCCCGAGCGCGAGGACGACGAGTTCGTGCAGTTCTCCGAGCCGAGGCACGGCGTGTACAAGACCGTGATAATCCGCGACGACCGGCTCGTCGGGGCGACCCTGCTGGGTGACGTGAGCAAGGTCGCCTTTCTCATGCAGGCCTTCGACCGCGGGCTGCCCCTGCCGGAGGAACGCATCCAGCTCCTGTTCGACATCGGCACACCGGCTCCGTCAGTCGGCGCGGCCGAACTGGACGACGACGCCCAGGTCTGCAACTGCAACGGAGTGAGCAAGGCCGATCTCGTCGCCCGCGTGCGGGCGGGGGAACGCACGCTGTCCGGGGTCATGAACGCCACCAGGGCGGGCAAGGGCTGCGGCTCGTGCAAGGGCCTGGTCGCCGACATCGTCGAATGGGCCGCGGGCGGGAAGATCGAGGATGATCCCGCGGCGAACTGGTACGTGCCGTGCATCCCGATGGACAAACCGGAACTCATGGCCGAGATCCGGTCGCGGGGGCTGCGCTCGGTCTCCGCGGTGTTCGCCGAGCTCGCCCGCGACGGGCGGCCGGACGCCGCGAGCAAGATGGCGCTGACCTCGTTGCTGCGCATGATGTGGGGCGCGGAGTTCGTCGACGAGCGGGACGCCCGCTTCGTCAACGACCGGGTGCACGCGAACATTCAGAAGGACGGCACGTTCTCCGTCGTGCCGCAGATCAAGGGCGGGGTGACCACCCCTGGCGAGCTCCGCCGGATCGCCGAGGTCGCCGAGCGCTACGAGGTGCCGCTGGTGAAGCTCACCGGTGGTCAGCGCATCGACCTGCTCGGCGTGCGCAAGGAGAACCTGCCGAAGGTGTGGGCCGATCTCGGCATGCCGTCCGGCCACGCCTACGGCAAGAGCTTCCGCACCGTGAAGACCTGTGTCGGCTCCGACTTCTGCCGGTACGGTCTCGGTGACTCCACCGCGCTGGGGATCGCCATCGAGGAACGGTTCAAGGGGCTGGAGAGCCCTGGCAAGCTGAAGCTCGCCGTCGCCGGCTGTCCGCGCAACTGCTCGGAGGCACTGGTCAAGGACCTGGGGGTGGTCGCCGTCGAGGGCGGCCGCTGGGAGATCTACGTCGGCGGCGCGGCGGGCGCGCACGTCCGCAAGGGCGACCTGCTGACCACAGTGGACAGTCCGGACGAGGTCATGACCATCACCGGGCGGTTCCTGCAGTACTACCGGGAGAACGCCCGGTGGCTGGAACGGACCTACGCCTTCGTCCCCCGCGTCGGCATCGACCACGTCCGTGCCGTCGTGGTGTCGGACAGCGAAGGCATCGCGGCCCGGCTGGACGCGGCGATGCAGGCCTCCGTGGCGGCCTACCGGGATCCGTGGCTGGAAGGGGAGAACCCCGTCACCCCCGGTCAGTTCCGCACCGCGCTCCCGCTGATCGTCCTGCCCCGGGTGCCGGTGCGATGAGCGCGGAGCACCCGGTGGCCCGGGCCGACGACATCCCGGTGGGCGAAGGCCGCGCACACGTCGTCGCCGGTCAGCAGATCGCGGTGTTCCGGTTGCGGGACGGCCGGATCCGCGCCGTCCAGGCAACCTGCCCGCACGCGGGCGGCCCACTGGCCGACGGCCTGATCGACGACACCGTCGTCATCTGCCCGCTGCACAACCACACCTTCGACCTCGCCACGGGCTGCTCGGCCACCGGCCAACCAGCGATCCGCACGTACCCCGCACACCTCGACGACAACGGCAACATCATCGTGTCCGTGCCACAACCGTGAGCACCGGCCCGGCGGGCGATCTCGCAATCCAGAGGTACCCGACGCCGCAGTGTGTTTTACCTGGTCAGACGGCCTGTCGATGATTTCGTCGGCGGGCCGTTTGCGATGCGTTGGGGAGCAAATCGGGAGCACGGGCTCCAGAACACATTCGACCAGCCAGTCCCATCGGCCTCTTCCACTGCGAGGAACCTAGCGGGCGCGGATCCGCGGGTCGAGCACGCTGTAGATCAGATCGGTGGCCAGGTTGAACAGGACGGTCATGGTCGAGGCCACCACGAGCCAGCCCATGAGCATGTGCGGGTCGTACTGCCGCACCGAGCTCACGAGCAGGTGGCTCATGCCCGGCCAGCCGAACACCGTCTCGACGACCAGCGCTCCGCCGAGGATGCCGCCGAAGTCCATCGAGAACGCCGTCACCACGGGGATCAACGCGTTGCGCAGCGCGTGCCTGATGACGACCCGCGCCTGCGAGATGCCTTTGGCCTTGGCCGTGCGCACGTAGTCGGAGTCGAGAACCTCCAGCATCGACGCTCGCTGGAACCGGCTGTACCCCGCGAAGCTGATCACCATCAGGCTGAGCGTCGGCAGCACCAACGTCCCCGAGTGCCGGTAAAGAAGGTCCAGCAGACCATCGGTGTACCCCGGCGGGCCCGCGGTGACGAGCCACCTGCTCAGCCCGAGGGTTTCGAGCAGGTCGTTCAACTGGATCCCACAGGCCTTGATGATCACCGCGACGCAGAAGACCGGGATGGAGATCAGCACGTAGGCCAGCCCGGTCGCGGCGTAGTCGACGATCGAGTACTGGGCGAGCGCCGAAAGCACGCCCACCAGCACTCCCAACACCACTGCGAGCACAACGGCGGCGGTGACCAGCCGAGCGGTGATGGATACCGCGTCCAGAACGGCTGTCCGGACGTCCGCTCGTGCGCTGCCCAGCGCGAGACTGCGCCCCCAGTCGCCGTGGACGAACCCGGTGAGCCAGGACCAATACCGTTGCAGCACCGGTTTGTCCAAGCCGAAGTCTGTTTCCAGTGCTCGGATCTGGGCCTCGGTCACACCAGGGCGCAGCCGTGCCTCCGCGAGCGGGTTGCCCGCGCTCGCCACGAACAGGAACGACAGGAAACTGCCGACCAGCAACGTGACCGCGGCCAGCAGCAGACGGCAAAGCAGGTAGATGACCACAACGAGTCCCTGTATTCGCTTGCAAGCGTATTCCGGTGCGGTGTCGCGCGGCGTAGCGTCGTTCGGCGCGGGAGGTGGGTGATGACCGAGCTTCTGTCCGAGCACGACCTCCGCGCGCTGGTGACGTTCGTGGAGGAGAGCAGGCGCGACGATCCGGACGGTGTGATGCCGTGGGCGGCGCTCGACGGGTTGAGCCGCCTGATCCGATGCGACTCCGTTGGTTTCACCGAGTTCGACCCGCCGCACGGGGCTTTCCTCGTCGAACAGTGGTCGGAGTGCGGTGAGCACGTCCTGCTGCGCGACAGCGTCGACCCGGACGACCCGTACTGGTCGTTGTGGCGGGACTTCCTGCCGTGTGGCTACCCGGAACGCACCGGCGACCGCCACAGCGTCGTCATGTACTCGGACTTCTACACCCAGGCGGAGCTGGCCAGAACTCCGTTCGTGATCGAGATGGGTGGCCCGCCCCAGATGCACCGGCTGTCGGCCAGGCTGCCGGTCCAACCAGGCCGAACGCGTCGGATCATCCTCGACCGCGACAGCGGCGCCGACTTCAGCGAACGCGACCGCCTCGTGCTTCAGCTGCTCCGACCGCACCTGTACGAGATCTTCCTCGACGCCCAGCGCAGGCGCGACGGTGTGCCCCGGCTGAGCCGCCGGGAGCTCGAGGTCCTGCAGCTGGCGGCGCAGGGCCGCAGCAACGCGGCCATCGCACGGGAGTTGTTCATCGCGGTGAGCACCGTGCGCAAACACCTGGAGCACATCTTCGACCGCACCGGAGCGCGCACACGGGCCGAGGCCGCGGCAATGGTCATGCCACACCTGAGCGTGGTCGACCCTTACTAGCAAGGCACCAGTCGCACCGTGAACGCCTTCGTGTAAACCGTGACTCCGGTGCGCGTACCCGCCTCGGATCCGTTGGTGTCACCGACGACCTCGTACTTGCTGACGAAGCTCGTGCCGCCGGGAGTCAGCACGTCGACGTCGTGGTCGGTGTCCCGGTAGTGGCTGTTGTTGACCGTTCCGACGCTGACGCCGGAGACGCACAACCCCGTCGGGGCGTAGTAGATCGTCGTCGTCCTGGTCCCTTCGACCGTCGTCCAGTCCGACATCGTCTCGGTCGCCCGCATGTGCAACCTGACGTCGATGCGGGACCGCATCAGCACGAGTGTCGCGTCCAGCACGACCTGTGGTCCGTGGCCGGCGAACTCGCGATCGCCTCGCACGTGGGGCGGGATGAACCGCGACCCCAGCGGGACCTGCGCGCCCGGCACGACCTGCGCTGTCGCGGCAACCGGTTGTGCGCCAACAGACGGCGCCGCGGCCAGGCCGAGAACCGCTGTCGCGACCGCAGCGCCGATGAGCGGATGGGCCAACCTCCTGCGTGTGATCGACATCGTCCTGCCTCCTGTCTCTGGAAACGTTGTCGCTCCAAGAGCGTCGGCTTGACGAGAGGCCGGCACCATTCGCCTTCGCGCGTATTCCTGTCAGCTGAAGATCGCTCACCAGCGCACGGGATGTGGAGGGCCGCTGAGGAGCTCGGCTTCCGCCGGATCTTCGGCAAGCGACTCACCGCGCAGGGGCAGACCGACGCCGAGCAGATCCTGATGAACGCCGAGCAGGCCGGCCGGCGCGCGGTGCCCGAAAAAACTTGGCGGTCCGGGGCAACCTTTGCGAGGGGCGGCGGCAACTGGGTGGTGTCCGGACAGAGGTCTCGGCAGAGGCAGCGGTTGAAGGAGAGCATCGGCATGTTTCCCCGCCCATCCACGCCCCCGGAGGCGGAACACGGCGGCCGCGCCCGCCGCAGTCGCGCATCGGCTGTTCTCAGGCGGTCGCAGGCGCATCGCCGTCGTCGGTTGTACCAGCGTCGGGGTTTCTGGGCGGCCGTCGGCCTGGCGGTCGTGGGCAGCTCCGTGGCCGTGGTCAGCACGGCCTCGGCGGAAACCGTGGACAGCAGCTTCTGGTACCTGCTGGTCAACCGCAGCACCGGCCAGGTGCTGGACGACTACGGCTACGCCGCGTACGACGGCGCCCCGGTGGTCCAGTGGAGCCGCACCGGCCGGGCGAACCAGCAGTGGAAGTTCATCGAGGCGGGTGACGGGAACTACCGGCTGCAGAACCGGTACTCCGGCAAGGTGCTGGACAACTACGGCTGGTCGAAGGCCGAAGGCTCCCAGGTGGTGCAGTGGAAGGATCTGAACGGCGCCAACCAGCAGTTCCACCTGAAGAAGTCGTCGGACAGCTACGTGCGTCTGATCAACCGCTTCAACGACAAGGCCGTCGAGGTCCCGATCGGCTCCAAGGCCGACGGGGGCCGCATCGCGCTGTACCACGACTGGAACGGCGCCAACCAGCAGTGGCAGCTCGTCCCGGCCGGCAGCATCAGCGGCACCGGGAACGCGGGCAGCTCCAGCACCAACGCCGCGCCCACCACTACTGCCACGCCGGGCAGCAGCGCTCCGGCGAGCCAGGCTCCGAGCGGTACCAAGCCGACGTCGGCGGCTCCGACGACCACGGTCGCCCCCGGCGGCAGCTCGGCGAAGAGTTTCATGGGCAGCAACAAGGTGCTCATCGGCGGGATGATGAACGACACCTCGGCGAACGCCGCGCCGTTCGACGTGCAGTACGCCTACGTGCACAGCCAGCCCGCGCCCTCGTCTGACTACTACACGGCGGCCCGCTGCCAGGACGCGTGGACGAGCTGGTGGGGCTGCTGGAACGGCAGCACCACGGCGCCCGGCACGTATGTGACCTGGCGGGACTCCAAGGCAGCTCAGGCGACCTACAAGGGCAGCCCACGCCCGCAGAAGTTCCTCTGGACCTGGTACTCGCTGCGCGACCTCGGCGATCTCGCGGGCGAGGGCGATGGTCCGGGTGAGGTCAAGGCCATCAACAGGGCCGACCTGCTCACCCGGTACCTGAACGACTACCGCTTCTTCCTCCAGAAGATCGGCACCTCGCACGACATGATCGACATCGAGCCCGACTTCTGGGGCTTCGCCCGGTCGCTCGGCGACCCGCACAAGATCGCCGCGCAGGTCAAGGCAGCGAATCCGACGGACTGCGGATCGCACGAGGACAGCGCCGCCGGGCTCGCCCGCTGCCTGATCGACATGGCGCACAAGTACGCGCCGAACACCGCCGCGGGATTGCACCTGTCCTGCTTCGACTGGCAGCAGAACACCCAGCAGTGCGTCACGGACTACGCCCGCCTCGGCGCACAGAACGCCGACTTCCTGGCCACCGACGTGTCGGACCGCGACGCGGGCTGGTACGCGCAGCCCGCCCACGGCGGCCTCGACTACTTCTGGACCGACCAGAAGGCCGCCGCCCAGCTGGCGTTCTACAAGACGATGGCCGAGTCGGTGGGCAAGCCGGTGGTCCTGTGGCAGATCCCCCTGGGCAACGCGGCGCAGAACAACACCTTCGGCCACTACAAGGACGACAAGGTCGACTGGTTCTTCTCGCACCTCGACCAGGTGGCGAACTCGCACATCGCCGCCCTCCTGTTCGGCCCGGGGCAGCAGGAACAGACCACGGTCGAGTCCGACGGCGGGAACCTGATCAACAAGACGATCGCGTACCACAACTCGGGCGGCACGCCGCTCAAGTAGCCGCATCGTGCCGGGGAGGCCGGGCCCAGGCCTCCCCTTGCACGAGTCAGGCGGACTTCATCGCTCCACCGTGGACGGTCCAGTTCGACCCGATGGCGCTCGGCATGGTGGGAGAGGCGAGCAGTACCACCGCGCGGGCGATCTCGTCCGGGTCGATCAGCTCGTCGGTCAGCATGCCGATCTGCTGGGGCAGTGTCGCGATCAGATCGCTGTGCTCCACGCCCATCCGTGCCGCGATCTGTGCGGCGTACCCGTCCTCGCCCACCAGCAGTTCGGTCCGCGTGCCACCGGGGGTGACGGCGTTGATCCGGACACCCATCCGTGCCGCCGCCTCGGCGAGGCCGCGGGTGAAGGTGTTGAGCGCGGCTTTGGCCGCCGCGTAGGGCAACGGCGCGGTGTGCGGGTCGCGGGCACTGCTGGAGCTGATGTTCACCACGGCGCCCCGCGCCTTCGCGAGTGCCGGCAGCGCGGCCCGCGTGGTGCGGACAGCCGCGTTGAGGTTCAACGCGAACACGTTCGCCCAGGTGTCGTCGTCACCGCTGAACGGGTCTTCGAGAAGTTCGTCCGACGGGTCGCCTCCTCCCGCGTTGTTCACCAGCACGTCGAGCTGCGGGTTCTGGGCCAGCGCGGTCTCGACCACCCGCTGCGGTCCGTCTGATGTGGACAGATCGGCCGGGATGAAGACGGCCCCGGTGCGCTCCAGTTCGGACGTCGAGCGGCGGGCGGTGGCCACGACCGACGCGCCCTCCGCGGTGAAGGCCTTGACGATCGCCAGTCCGATTCCCTTGCTGGCTCTGGTGACCAGCACTCGCTTGCCTTCCAGCTGCAGGTCCATGTTGTAGTACCTCCTCCCCTTAAGTGATACACAGCTGTCACAGTTAGCGCAATAAGTGATACTGGCGTGTATCATTTCCGAGTGGCAACGGCGGGCAGAGACACGGGGCGGCGACTGCGAGCGGACGCGGAGCACAACACCGCGCGGATCCTCGCGGCCGCCGAGGAGGTGCTGGCCGCAGATCCGGCGGCGTCGCTGGAACGCATCGGCGAGGCGGCCGGGCTCACCCGTGCCACCGTGCACCGGCGGTTCGCCTCACGCCGGGCACTGCTGGAGGCGTTGACCGAGCAGCTCAACCAGCGCTACCTCACGGCACTCGACCAGTCGCGGGCGGACGGGGCACCTCCACTCGTGGCCTTCCGGCGCCTCACCGAGATCGTCTTCGAGCTCAAGGCCGGCCACCGGTTCGCCATGGAGCTCATGAGCGACGAAACCGGGTGCCACGGCGGGCTGACCCCCGAGGTCGCGGCCGGGCTCGAGGAGGTCTTCGCCCAGCTGCGCGAGGCGGGTGAGATCACCGCCACGGGCGCGGACTGGTGCCGCCAGGTCTACCTGGCCCTGCTGCAGGAGGCCGACCAGCTGCCGGAGGACGCCACCGATCTCGTCCAGGCCGGGAGGTCCAAGGCCGAGCTGGTGGTTCGGGCGGTGGTGGGAGCGCTGGGCGGGCACGGATCGCGCTCCACTTGACCACGGGCTGGAGCCGGGCGCGCACCTCGTCCGGCTACCGGCCGCCCGCGACCGGCTGGAGCAGCTGGTTGCGCGCGAGGATCGCTTCCCGAGTCGGTGGCACGAGAAGCGCACCACCACTTTCGACCGTGCCCTGGGCGAAGTCGACGTACGGCCGCTGGCGGGCCTCGTACCGCGGGAACGCCGTGACGTGGTCACCACCCGATCGCTCGAGCTCCTCGGCGAGGAACTGGGCTCCCGTCAGCGCCAGGGACGTGCCCCGGCCCGCGAGAGGGGACGCGCAGTGGGCCGCGTCACCCACGAGCGCGACCCGGCCGCGGTGCCAGGCCGGCAGGTGGATCTGGCTGACCGAGTCGAAGTAGAGGTCGGGATCGGCGCGCACCGCGTCGAGGATGGCCGGGACCCTCCACGAGCGACAGTCGGCGAACTGGTCGAGCAGTATCCGCTTCTGCGCTTCGACGTCGCGGTAGTCGTAGTCGAGGGGATCGGACGCGAACATCAGCAGACCGATCGCCCTGTCCTTGAACCGGGCGATGCCGGCCAGGTGCCCCGGACTGCTGAACATCGGGTTGATCCGCTCGGCTTCGGCGTCGGCCTCACCGGGCATGTCGGTGATGGCGGTGTAGAGGCCGAGGTGCCGGATCCAGTTCCGCTCCGGACCGAACACGAGCCGCCGCACCGCCGAGTGCAGGCCGTCGGCGCCCAGGACGAGGTCGAAACTCTCCGAACGGCCGGAGGCGAAGCGGACGTCCACCCGGCCGTCGTCGGCGGCGATCGTGGTCACCGACTCGCCCAGCCGCAGGTCCACGGCGTCCGGCAGTGCGTCGGCCAGGATTCGGGACAGGTCCTCGCGGGCGATCTCGATGTCGTCGGGCGAGTCGCCGATGTCGGCGGGCAACCGGCCGACGGCCGTGCCGTTCTCGTCGACGAAGTGCACCTGCTCGGTCATGCGGATCCGCGCGTCGCGGATCGCGGGCAGGATGCCCATCTTCGCGGCGACCTCGATCGCGTCGCCGCGGACGTCGATGGGAGAACCGTTGCCGCGCAACCGGTCGGCGAGCTCGACGATCGTGACCTGATGCCCGCGAACCCCGAGGACGCGCCCGAGTGAGAGGCCGGCGACGCCCGCGCCGGAGACGAGGATCTTCATGTGTTTCTCCACAACGGTGATGACGAGCGGGACTCATCGGGACGGGTGGGCGAGCACGAACTCGCGGAGCAGCCGGGCGGTCTCCTGGGCGAACTCCACCGTGATCCCGTGGCGTGCGCCTGGAACCACCTCCAGCCTCGCCCCCGGGATCACGCCGGCGATCTTCCGTCCGACCTCGGGAGTGGCCACGGGATCGTCCTCGCCGTAGACGAGCAGAGTCGGCGCCGTGATCTCGGACAGGCGGCCGGTGAGGTCGAAGCCCGCAACCGCGGCCAGTCGCCGGGCGTCCGCCTCCGGTGAGCGGTGGACCAGGATCGCCCGGAGTTTCGCGACCACCTCCGCGTCCGCCTGCCCGCGTTCGGACAGGGCGAAGGCAAGCATCCGGGCGTCGCGCCGCGCCGGCGACAGCGCGACTATCTCGGACGCCACAGGTGCCCGCAGAGCCGAGGCGTCGGCGAAGGTGGCGCCGACGGTCAGCGACTGCACGACGTCGGGTGCCGACACCGCGACCTGCAGGGCGATGAAGCCGCCGAACGAGGATCCGAAGACGTGCGCCCGTTCGCACCCGAGGCCCCTGATCAGCGCGACGCAGTCCTCCGCGAGGTCGGGGATGCCGTACGGGCCGGGTGGGTTGACCGTCGCCCCGGAGTCGCGCTGGTCGTAGGCGATCGCACGGATGCCGTCGCCCAGCAGGGGCCGGAACGCGTCGTACTGGACGTGCGTGCTTTCGCCGCCGTGCACCAGGACCACCGGCTCGCCGGCGCCGGACTCCGCGTAGGCGATCTTGATCGCACCGGCCTCGACCGTGCCGACTGACGTGGTCACACCTCAACCCCTTAAAGAGACAGTTCGTCTCTTTAAGCTAGCCTTGATCGACCGAGCTGTCCACCGGCACGTGCAGGAGGTGTGAGAATCGGGGCGTGCCGGAGAACCTGCAGACCTCGGAGCCGACCGACGCCGGCGCACGACCGGCAGCGCGACCGGGCGGCCGCAACGCTCGGGTGCGATCGCAGATCCTCGCGGCGACGATGGAGCTCGTTGCCCGCGACGGCATGACCGGCCTGCGCTACGAGGAGATCGCCGAGCTCGCCGGCGTCAACAAGAACAGCGTCTACCGCAACTGGCCGGACCGCGCCGAGCTGGTGAAAGACGCGTTGCTGCGGTACGCGGAGGACTCCGCGCCTCTGCACGACTCCGGCGATCTCCGGCGTGATCTCGTCGACTTCCTGGTGGCGCTGGCCGAGCGGCTGTCGAGCCCGGTCGGCCGCGCCATGCTGCAGGCCACCGTCGCGGCCACGGCGAACACGGATCTGGCCGAGGCGATGCGCGCTGCCTACGACCAGCAGTTCGCCGCCGCCCGCCGGCGGTTCGAGAGTGCCGTCGACAGGGGCGAGATCCCGCCTGTCGACAGCTACTTCCTCACCGAGCTGCTGTCCGGGCCGGTGTACCTCTACGTCAACCGGCGGCGCCACCCGTTCACCCGCGAGGTCGCCGAGAAGATCGTCGACGTCGTCCTGGCCGGCATCCACGCCACCGCGCCGTAGGGTCCGGTCGGGTCTCAGCGCAGCACGAAGACGCGCAGGAGTCCCCACACCGTGGACAGCAGGAGGACGAGACCGGCCAAGCTCAGCGCCAGCCACCTCAGATCGCGTTGCCGTTGCAGCCTGGCCGGTGCACGGGTGTCGTCCAGGTGCGCGAAGACGGGTGCGAGCTGCTGCAGCAGCGCCATCTCGAGGCTGGTGGCGCGATCGGTGCCGAGGCGGACCGGCTCCGCGGTCCAGTCCTCGCGGAAGTGCAGTGCTGCCCGGACCGTGTGGTCGTCGGCCTCGGGCAGCGGCGCGAGGTCGGGCAGCGGGTGCGGGAACAGGTCGGCCACGTCGGAGCGGAAGTTGTCGTACTCCCGGTTCCCGAACGGGAGCAGGACCACGACGCGGCGCGGGTCGACGGTTGCTCTGACCTGGCCGAGCTCCCAGCGCAGTCCCTCACCCCGCCCCGCGCCGACGAGGACCAGCTGGGAGCGGTCGAGGAGCTCGCGCACCGTCTCCCGCCAGTCGTCACCGACGTAGAGACGGGGCGCACCGGCCGGTGGAAGCGGCTCACCCGGCCGCCCGATCGCCACCAGTGGTCCGATCCCGGCGAACGCGCGGGCGAGCCGCTCCTCCTCGGTCCGGAAGTAGTCCAGCGCGGTCTCACCGGTGCGCGCCAGCAGATCGTCGACCAGGAACGAGCGCAGGTAGAGCACGGGACGCCGGGGATCGGACTGGAGTGCGGACCATCCGTCTGCCGAGGTGTTCCGCTTGAACCCGATCCAGCACCTGACGACGACGTGCCTGCCGATCGGCTGGCAGATCAGGTGGGCCGCGACGAGGCCGACGAAGTAGAGGGCACCACCGCCCAGCCGGTCGGCCGTGAGCGCCAACGCCACCACGACCGCGAGGATCAGCACGCAACCGGCGACGGCGCAACAGAAGTACGCCGCGGCACGCACCTTCGACCGGCCATGCGTTCGTTCGGGGTTTTCGCTCACGTCCAGACCTCCGGCGTCAGCGAGGCGCTGTCGGATTCGAGGCGATGAGAACGGGTTCCTCGGTGATCATGAGGGTGTCACCGGCTTGGATGTTCTTCACCGGCCCGTCGAGGTGCCACACCTCGTAGCTGTTGCGGGGCGCCGAGACCGCGGCGGTTCCCCTGTCGGTCCAACGGATCGTCGCGTCGAAGGTCTGGCCCGAGTCGGTCACCGTGTAGACGCATTCGAAGACGTTGGCCGGCAGGTTCACCCCGAGGCCCTTGCCGCACGAACGGATGCTGGCGTTGTGCAGCCACCGTTGCAGTTGCTCGACGGCGAGCGCGGCCGTCGTCGGCACCCCACCGACCGGTTGCAGCACGATGGGGATTTTCGTGCCGCCCCAGTTGTAGAAGTAGAGACGCTCGAGGTTGACCTCCCGCGCGAACATCCCGACGAGGAAGAAGCGCACCGCGTAGTTGCGGGCGGTGACCTCGTCGAGCTGTGGCTGGGTCGCGATCGAGTAGTCGGTGCCGGTGCTCCACAACCTCGGGTGGACGCCGGCATCGTGCATCACCCGGTCGATCGCCGTGGTGAGGTTGAGCATGGCCTCTGGAGGGTCGGACGCGTTCGGGCGGAACAGCTTGATGCCTGCCACATCGCAGTGGTCGTATCCGTTGAGCTCGACGAAACGGCGGAGGAACGACAGACCTTCTTCGGTCTGCAACCGGCCCATGCCGGGGCACACCACGGTGGCCGACGGGTCGGTGGCGCGGATGATCTGGCTCGCCCTGCGCGTCATCTCGACCAGGACCTCGATGCTGCCCGTGTAGAACCGGCGGTCATTGGCCAGCACCCACAGCTCGTACGCCTCGATCCGTCCCCGATAGCGCTCGGCCACCGCCCGGACGAACAGGTCCCAGTCCACGAGGTCGGAGGGAGGCGCCGAAGTGCCGTCGGGATAGGGGCCGGCCTGGCCGTTCGGACTCGCCCACCTCGGCGTGCTGCCGAAGACGAACATCGGGGGCAGTCCCGCTTTCTCCGCGCCACCGACCAGGCGGTCCAGCGTCGTCCAGTCGAACTCTCCGCGCTGCCGCTGCAGTTCCGACCACCGCGTTCCGCCGTCCCAGAAACGGACAGCGCCAACGCGGAACGCGGGCATGGCCCCGGTCGCACTGTTGATCGTGACCCCGAACAGTTCGCTCTTCACCCGAGCGGGCGGCAAGGTCCACGCCGGACCTTCGACCGACTGGTGCGCAGGGCCTCCGGCGGCGAACCGTGCACCCCCGGCTGTGCTCCCGACCAGAACGGCCGCCGGCACCACCACGATCAGCACCACGGCCACCAACGCCCAGGCCGGCCTCCGCCTGGACCTGACGTGTTTGGTGGGCAGTGGCCGCTCGGCATCGAGGGCAGCAGCAGGAATTCTCTCGTCGACATCGGTGTGGGGCGTCGTCGCCTGTGACCACAGTCCGTACAGGACGGCCATCTCGTCACGGCTCGCACCACACGCCAGCGCGATGCGCTCCACAATGCCGAACTCCCGCGGCACGCTCGTTCCTCGGCAGTAACGATGCACCGCGGACTTGCTCACGTGAACCTTGCGCCCGATCCGGTCATAACTGAGGCCGCTGACCGTCTTGAGCTGTTCCAGCCGGTCGCCGAGCTCCCGCGCGTGCCGACCACCATTCTGTTCCCCGCCTGCGGCCACTGTTCAAGGGTGTCCGAAACGACCCATCTCGTCCATCGCCCGAACGCGACGATCTGGGACACGCCTCGCGCCGTCCCAGCGACCGACGTATCCGCTGGTCAGGGAGGGAGTTTCGTCCCAGCGTCTCAACTTGCCGATCACGCGTTGCCTCCTCGTCACTCGTGCGAGGACGTTGGACACCGGAAGCCGAACAACTCACTGCCGGCGGTACCCAAATATTGATCACCGATAGAAAGTTCTATTCCCGCGGGGACTTCGACAGTTCAGCTCACAATCAATGGAGTGCCATGTTCATTTTTTCTTCGAAATTTGCCCGATCCTTGTCCCGCGGGGTCGTAGTGGCTTGTCTCGCGTCATTGGTCCCGCTCGCGCTGGGTTCACCCGCCCAGGCGACGTCGACCGCCGCGGCTTCTGACGTGACCCCGCTGGGGGGCTGCACGGGTGGCGTCATCTGCGGCAGGGCGGACAACTTCTCCGGGCACGACCTGTACACCAGCCAGGACATCACCGCTGACGTCAACACGAGACCACACCGGTGCCACATCTGGAACAAGGACGGGGGCTCCACCCGGAAGGACGTCATCTGGGGGTGCACCCAAACCGTCCTGCACCACGGGAACAGCAGGGGCGGCAACTTCACGGGGGTCGACGTCGACGCGGTCACGTTCAGCGACGTCGACTACTGGGTGGCGTTCGGCACCCCGACCAACTGGAAGCGGCACGTGAAGGGCGAGTGGACCAGAATCCACAACGACCAGACCGCCAGTTGCGACACCGATGGCTCACGGCTGCGCTGTTTGATCTTCTGACCCGGGCAAGGTGTTCCGGTGCGACGGCACTCGCAAGATCGCACGGATGACTGTCTGATTTCCAGTCGACACGAGTGCTTGCGGACGTTGTTCGGCGAAGGCCGGCGCTCCGGAACACCCGCACGCCCGAGCAACCACCGGAGGGCACGGGAAACCCGCGGCGTGGATCACCGTCATCGGCATGCTCGCCGTGCTGTTCAACCTGTCCTTCGTCACCCTCGTGGCGTCCACACCGGACAGTCCTACCGACCCGTCAGATACATCAGAGTGCTCTCCGCCAGCCGCGCCTCGACCGCCTTCGGGTCGCCGGCCGTCACCTGGCGGAATCTCTGGGACGACACCAACGAGAGCAGCCACCAGGCGGCAGCCTCGGTGTCGAGATCGGCACGCAGTTCTCCGTCCGCGCGGCCGCGGTCGAGCAACGCGGTGATCGCGGCCGCGAACCGTTGGACGGCGTTGCGGGCGGCGGCTTCGATCTCGGCTTCACCGGTGATGGTGGAAGCGTCGGCGAAGATCGCGCCGACGGAGCCGGCGCTGTGCACGTGCTCCAGGTGCTCAGGATCGAGCATGGTCTCGAGCAGGCCGGACACCGGCAGGTTCGTGGTCGTGAGGCGTTCGACCATGCGGCAGACGTACTCGGCCGCGCGGTCCACGACCGCGGCGAACAGGCTCGCCTTGGTGCCGAAGTTCTGGAACACCACCGGTTCGCTCACACCCACCTTGCGCGCGACCACCGAGGTCTTGCCGCGCAGGTAGCCGACTTCCGCGAACACCTCGGTGGCCGCCGCGAGGATCGACTCGCGCCGCTCCTGCGCCGGCATCCGGGTTCGACGGGCCTGTTGTTCGGTCACGGAAGCATCCTAGACAACCTTACTTAGTCGTGACTAAGCTCGGCGCACCACTTCTTAGTCGTCACTAAGTTAGGACGGGTCGATGCACAAGACACGCCTGCACGGCAAAGCACCCGACGGCGCCCCCGGCGCCATCAGCCACGCGTTCGCGTACGAGCTGTTCTCCGCGGTGGCGTTCAACGGAACCCGCAAGCGCATCTTCGGCCGCCTCGTCGAACTCGCCGAGGTCACCGCGGGCGACGAGGTCCTCGACATCGGCTGCGGACCCGGTTACCTCACGTCGCTCGCAGCCGACGCGGCCTCGCCTGGCGGGCACGCCGTGGGCGTCGACGTGTCCGAACCGATGATCGCCCAGGCACAACGGACACGAGCGAACGCCCACTGCTCCTTCCAGCTCGGCAAGGCGGAGGCGCTCGACCAGGCAGATGCGTCGTTCGACGTGGTGGTGTCCAGCTTGGCGGTGCACCACATCCCCGCGGAGGCCCGCGCCGCCGCGTTCGCCGAGATGTTCCGGGTGCTGCGGCCAGGCGGCCGGGTGCTCATCGCGGACTTCCTGCCACCCAAGGGAAAGCTGGGCAGGCGCCTGGTCGGGGCGACGGCGGGCGAGACGATGCGGGACAACCCCGTCGAGCGAATCGCGCCCATGCTCGCCGACGCCGGCTTCGAGATCAGGTCGACCACTCAGGTCAGCTGGTTCCTGCACTGCGTTCGAGCGGACAAGCCCGGTGCCGCCGAGTGAAGAGTCACGTCGCTCGTCTGGTGACCCTGCTGGTGGTTCTGGCGGGATTGGTCATCCACATCGGACTCGGCTATCGACTCGGCCTTGTCGTCGCGGGAGCTGCCATCGCGGGACACCTGCTGCTCGGCGTCGCGGCCCGCAGGCTGTGGCGACGCCGAGCAGCGGCGGACGCCACACCTCCCTCCCATTTAGTTGAAATCGAAGTCCGCAGAACGTAGTTCCATTCCATTAATCGAGGCGTTAGCGCGGAGTGCATGGGGCGCACTTTCCGCCAAGATGATCGGCCCGCACAGCGAGGCCGACACCAGCGTGAAGATGACCGACGGCTCCGTACGCGGCTGGTCGTTCCCTCCCGAGGTGTGGCGGAAGTTCCAGCAGCTGCGCTGTCCAACGGCCCTGAAGTGCCGAGGAAGGCGTCACGCGGCGGCGACGGCCAGGTGATCGGCGCGCAGGCGAAGCCGCCGGGTGGACAGGTAGCGGCGGCGGTCGGTGATCAGAACGGAGGCCAGGCCGCCGATGAGCAGCCAGGCGCACAGTTGCGCCACTCCCGTGGCCAGACCCGGCCCGCCGGTCGCCACCGCCCGCAGAGCGATCACCGCTCCACGGGTCGGCAGGTAGTCCGCGAGCGCGTGGAGTGGTCCGGGCAGGGTGATCACGATGCCGGTGGCGGCGGTGAGCACGAGCACGGCGAGGGCGGCCAGCCGGCCGCCTCGGCCGAAGAGGGCGGTGATCGCCTGGTTGAGCGCGACGAACGCGCAGGCCGCGAGCAGTGCGACCGCCAGGAAACCGAGGGTGCGGGCGAAATCCAGGTGCAGGGCGGGTACGGCCACGGCGGTGATGGTCAGCGCTGCCAGTGCGGCGGCGGTGGCACCGGGCACGGCGGCGCGGATGATGATGCGCCACGTCGGTTCGCGGGCGGTCAGCACTGCTCCCGGCACGGCCTGGGTGACCAGGTAGGTGGCGAGGGCCAGCGCCCACAACGCCAGTGCGGCGAACAAGGGGATGCCGAGGTTGCCCGCGGAGGTGCTCTCGACCGTGGCGGTGGTGGGGTCGGCCGCAACGGTTTTGAGGTGGGCGCGCTCGGCATCGGTGTAGGAGGGCACCTGGTTGCGGCCCTTGTCGAGTTCCGTCGCGAGTTGCCGCGCTCCCCCGTCGACCTTGTTCACGCCGTCGGCGAGCTGCCCGGCTCCGGTGGCGAGCTGGGTGGCTCCCGTCGCGAGTTGTCCCGCTCCGGTGGACAGCTGCTGCGCTCCGGTGTTGGCCTGACGGACTCCCGCGTCGAGCCTCCGCGCGCCGGTGGCGGCGTCGGCGATGCCGGTGGCGAGCTCCGCGGAACGGGCGGCGAGGGTGGCGTTGCCGTTCGCCACCTGACGGGCGCCGGAAGCGAGTGCCTGCACGGAGTCGCGCGCTCGCACGGCGGCGTCGCGGACGGTGGCCTTGGCACCGTCGATGCGTCCGGCGTCCGCGGTGAACCTGTCGGCTGCCGCTGACAGCTCGCGGCAGAACTCCGGTGTGCCGGCGCACTGACCGGCCAGCCGCTGGAACTCGGCGGCACCGGCCGCGGCGGAGGGCAGGGCGTCGATCGCGGCGATGATCCTGTTGGCGAGCGGCACCACGGTGGCGGCGAGTTGTTCGTTGCCCTGGGCGACCTGGTTCGCGCCGTCGGCGAGCTGCCTGGTCAGCGCGGGGAGTTGCGCGGTGTCGCGTTGTGCCTGCGTGAGGCCTGCGGCCAGCTGCGGCCAGCTGCGACGAGCCGGTGGCGAGCTGGGCGGTGCCGGACGCGAGCTGGGCTGCCCCGTCCGCGAGCTGCGTGGCGGCGGTGCTCAGCTGAGCCGAGCCGTCAGCGACCTGGCGGGCACCGGGGACGAGTTGGCCGGTGCCGTCGGCGAGCTGCCGGGCGCCGTCGGCAGCCTTGCCGATCTGGTCGTGGATCGTGCCGAAGGCGATGTAGACGTTGTCCAGGTAGGTTTCCACGACCTGCTGGTCGAGGGACTGCTGGGTGGTGCGGGCGACCTCTTCGGACAGTTCGGGGTCGATGACGCCCGCGGACGACGTGGTCTGCACGCTGAGCACGGCCTTGGTCGCCTCCAGCGGTTTCGCCGTGGCGGTGGAGGTAGCGCGTGCGGAGAAGTCCTTCGGAATGGTCACCACGGCGGCGTAGGTGCCGTCGGCGAGGCCGTCCGCACCGTCGGCGGAGTCGGTGAGCACCCACCTGTACGGCGAATCGGTGCTGTGGGTCAGTTTTCCGGCCAGTTCCCGTCCCAGCGGGATGATCTGGCCGTTCACGGTGACGGGTTCGTCGAGGTTGACCACGGCGGCGGTGGCCGTGCCGTGGTTGCGGTCGGGCGTGGCGAACGCCCACGCCAGCAGACCCGCGATCACGACCGGCACGAGGACCAGCCCGGTCCAGGTCTTCCACGTCAGCGGCCCGGAAGCGAGGGCGCGGGCCGAGTTGGCGAACGGCTTGAGCATCAGAAGACCTCGACGGGCTGCGGGCGCACGGCGCGCACGTGGGCGGTGGAGGGCAGCAGGTCGGCGATGCGCTCGGGGTCCTGGCAGGTGACCACGAACGACGCGGTGCGCCGGGCGAGCAGGTCGCGCAGTGCGGCCCGGGCATCGGTGCGCAGGACGACGTCGATGTCGTCGAGCAGCACCAGGCCGACACCGTCGGCGAGAGCGGCGGCGGCCTCACCGACGGGGTTGGTGTTGGCACGGCAAGCAATGACGGCCACCTCCCGGCGCAGTGCGTGGGCGTGTTGTGGCAGAACACGGCCCAGGACCTTCAGATCACCTCGGTGTTTGGTGACGCGCCCGGCGAGGGTGAACAGCAGCGCGGTCTTGCCGGTCGCGCCCACACCGTGCAGGACGAGCACTTCGCCGTGTGGAAGGTGGAGATCCACGTCCCGGAAGACCGGTTGCCCGCGGTCGTCGTCGAGGCTCAGCTCGCGTGCGCTGACTGCTTCGTCGGTGCCCGGCCAGTCGGCCAGCCGCAGCTCGTGAACCAGTCCGTCGCCCTCGGCGTCGAACACGGGCAACGCCCGGTCGAGCTCGGGCGGCAGGCCCCACGCGCGGTGGCCCAGCAGCGCGAGCACGGCGGGGACCAGGGTCATTCGCACGATGAACGCGTCGACGAACACACCGACCGCGAGGCTGAACGCGATGGGCTTGATGGTGGAACTGCCTTCGGGCACGAAAGCCGCGAACACCGCGAACATGATCACCGCCGCCGCGACGACGACGCGAGCCGCCGACACGAAGCCGGTCTCGATCGCGTGGTGCGGATCGCCGTGGTGCACGTAGTCCTCGCGGATGCGTGAGACGAGGAACACCTCGTAGTCCATCGCGAGTCCGAAAAGGACACCCATCAGGATGATGGGCAGGAAGCTGATGACGCTGCCGGTGTGGGTGACGCGCAGCAGTTCGGCGAAGTGTCCTTGCTGGAACACGAACGACGTGGCGCCGAACGCGGCGCCGACCGACAGCAGGTAGCCGGCGGTCGCCTTGATCGGGACCCAGATCGACCGGAACACCATGGCCAGCAGGACGAGCGACAACCCCACCACGAGGATCCCGAACGGGAGCAACGCATTCCCGAGCTGGGCGGAGACGTCGATGCCGACGGCGGTGATGCCGGTGACCGCCGTCTTCGTTCCGAAGGCGTCCAGGAAGTGCTGTTCGCGGTCACGCAACCGGTTGACGAGCTCGTCTGTCTGCGGCGAGTCCGGCGCGGTCGCGGGAACGACCTGGATGATTCCCGTGTCCCCCTTGGGGTTCGGCGTCGCCAGCGGCACCGACGCGACGCCGGGAAGGCCGCGGATGTCGTCGGCGAGCCTGTTCACCAGCCCGACGGGGTCCGTGCTGGTGATGATGTCGGCGGTGACGATGAGCGGACCGTTGTAACCGGGCCCGAAGTGCTCCGCCACGACGTCGTAGGTGTCGCGGGCGGGGCTGCCTTCCTCCTCAGTTCCGTTGTCCGGCAACGCCAGCCGCAGTTCGAGCGCCGGAACCGCGCACAGCGCGAGTCCGATCACGATCACGATCACCGTCACCAGCGGCGCCTTGGTGGCCGTGCGCACCCACCACCGGGCCACCTGCGGTTTGGCGCGTTTGCGGGGCTTCGGTGCACGTGGACGCAAGCGCGTACCCGCGAAGGACATCAGGGCGGGCACGAGCGTGACCGCGATCGCGACGGCCAGCGCGACCGCGACCGCCGCCGCCACTCCCATGGTGGTGAGGAACGGGATTCCGGCCACGGACAGCCCGAGCAGGGCGATCACGACGGTCAGACCGGCGAAGATCACCGCGGAACCCGCGGTGGCGGTGGCGCGGGCGATGGACTCCTCCACCTCCAGTCCTTCCGCGAGCTGGTCGCGATGCCGGGACAGCAGGAACAGGGCGTAGTCGATGCCCACCGCGAGCCCCAGCATCACCGCGAGCATCGGCGCCGTGGACGAGATCGGGGTGACGACGGTGGCCAGGTAGACCAGGCCGATCGACACGCCCACGCCGAGGATCGCGGTCACCAGCGGCATGACGGCCGCGACCAGCGACCGGAACATCAGCACCAGCACCAGCAGCGCGATGAGCAGTCCGACGCCCTCGGTGGGACTCAGCTTCGGCACCCGGTTGGAGAACGCGTCGCCACCGGTGTGGACCTTCGCGCCGTCGCCCACCGACTTCGCCAGATCGCCGGCGACGGCCGACAGGCCGGCCTTCGTCGCCGGTTCCACGTCGGCCAGCTGCACCTTCAACGGCACCGCGATCAACGCCGCCCGTCCGTCACCCGAGACCGCGCCCGTGACGTTCTGCCCGAACGGGTTGACCACGGTGGCCACCTGGCCGATCGAGCCGATGCGCTCGACCGCTGCCGCGACCGCGGCCCGGTTGCCGGGCGTGTCGACCTGCCGCCCCTCGGGCACGACCAGGACGAGCTGGGCGGAGGTTCCGCTGACCTCGGGGAAGACCCGGCCGAGGTGGTCGAGCGCGTCCTGCGACTCCGAACCCGGGATGGCGAACGTGTCGTCGGTGCCCTGGCTCGCCAGCACCGCCACTCCCCCGCAGACCGCGAGCAGCACTACCCACAGAGCTGCGACCAGCAGGCGACCACGGGCCGCTGCCCGGCCCAGCCGGTAGAGGAACGACGACATGCGGGGCTCCCATCAGGGCGGATACACCGTGTATCGTAAATACACGATGTATCCGATGCATCGTGTATCGCGTCACTCATAAGGCTGGTGTGATGACCAGAGGGATTACGCGCCGTAGAGCCGAGACCCGGCAGCGGTTGGTCGAGGCCGCCTACGCGGTCTTCAGCGAGACCGGCATCCGCGACGCCCCCGTCGAGCTGATCTGTGATCGGGCCGGCTTCACCCGCGGCGCGTTCTACTCGAACTTCGCCAGCAAGGAGGAGCTGTTCCTCGCGGTGTACGAGGCGCAGATGGGTGACCGCGCGGACCGGCTGCGTGCCGCGGTGGAGAGCGGCCTGGCAGCTGTGAACCCCGGTGATGACGACTCCGTGACCAGGGTGCTGATGACCGCGGCAGCTCAGTTCATGCAATCACCGGCGGCGGACGAGACGTGGTACCTGCTCAACGCCGAGTTCCGCGCCCAAGCTCTGCGGCAACCCGAGCTGCGCGCGTCGACCGCCGCCGCCGAACAGGTCTTCCACGACGCCCTGGCGACTTTGCTGCAGGACATGGTCGACCGCCTCGGCCTGCGGTTGACGGTCGATCCCCACGCCGCCGTCATCACGGTCATCGCGCTCTACGAGACCGTGCTGGAGCGCGCTCTGCTGAACGAATCCCCCAGCACCGCCGACAACAGCTTCCTGACCGAGGTTCTGCCACGCGTGCTGGCGGCGCTCGTCACACCGAAGACGGGGGAAACGTCATGAGCCGCGCACGCCGGATCGACACCCACCAGCACGTCGTTCCGCCCCGCTACGCGACGTGGCTGCAGGAGAAGGGCATCCGGCCCGCCGGCGTGGACCTGCCTTCCTGGTCGGAGAACTCCGCGCTGAAGTTCATGGACGGCAACGACATCCAGACAGGCATCCTCTCGCTCACCATTCCCGGCGTGTACTTCGGCGACGTGCCGGAAGCGCGCCGCTGGGCCAGGGAGATCAACCAGTACTGCGCGGAACTCGTGCAGCGGCGCCCCGACCGGTTCGGCTTCTTCGCCACCCTCACACTGCCCGATGTGGACGGTGCGCTCGCCGAAGCCGAGTACGCGCTCGACGTCCTGCACGCCGACGGAATCGTGCTGCTCGCCAACAACGACGGCCGCTACCTCGGCGACCCCGGCTTCCAGCCACTGCTGGAGTTCCTGCACCAGCGGGAAACCACCGTGTTCATCCACCCCGGCGAGCTGCCCGCGCCCGACGTCCCCGGCATCCCCTCGTTCACCGCGGACTTCCTGCTCGACACCACCCGCACCGCGATCAGCCTGATCCTGTCCGGGTCGATGAAGCGCTACCCCGGCATCAAGTTCATCCTCGCCCACGCCGGCGGTTTCGTCCCCTACATCGCCTACCGCATCCTGCTGACGATGCTGAACGAGAAGAACAAGCTCCAGCAGGCGTGGGCGCTCATCGACCAGAAGCACCAGGTGCCCAAGCACTTGGCGGTGCTGAAGCAGTTCTACTACGACATCGCGCTGTCCTCGACGCCCGCCGCACTGCCGAGCCTGCTCGAGGTCGCCGACCCCGACCACATCACGTACGGCAGCGACTTCCCGTTCGCACCCGCACCCGCGATCGGTTTCCTCACCAAGCAGTACGAGAACTACCCGCTCGACGCGAAGCTGCGCGAGGCGATCGACCGCGGCAACGCCGAAGCACTGTTCCCGCGCCTCAAGGGCTGACGCCACGCGCCTTGGTGTGCAGCGCGAGCGCTGACCGTCCCACGCCGTGCCGTCGACGGCGGTGGGTTCAGCCTCCCAAAGTCTGGGAGCGCTCCCAGGAACCACGTGGATGACGCCGGCGCTTCGGACACCGAGACCAGTGCTGCGCGAACCGGAAAGGGCAACCCGAGCGCCCTACCGCGAACGCTATAAGAGCAGCTCAGCGCACATTCGCCCACGATCGAACCGGCAGGAACACCTGCACCTTAGTTACAAGTGGATCAGGATTCCTTGACACCTCGAAGCGCTCTGAATCAGACTCTGCCCGTCTGGGAGCGCTCCCAGAATCCGCCGCTGAGACCAGAGGAGTTCTCCCGTGCGTCCCCGCCGTTTGACCAGCGTCCTGGCCTGCGCCGCCATGTCCGCTGTGACCGTCACCGCCTGTGGTTCGGGCGGAGCGACGAGCCAGAGCGCCGATGGCAAGACCGAGCTGTCCGTCGCGACGTTCAACGAGTTCGGCTACGAGGACCTCTTCAAGGAGTACGAGGCGTCCCACCCCGACATCAAGATCACCCAGCGCAAGGCGGGCCAGGCCTCTCCCCACCACCAGAACCTCTTCACCAAGCTGGGGGCGGGATCCGGCCTGGCTGACGTCGAGGCGATCGAGGAGGGCTACCTCAGCCAGGTGATGTCGAAGGCGAGCCAGTTCAACGACCTCGGCGAGGTCGGGCCGAAGGACGCCGCGGGCGACCGCTGGCTCAAGTGGAAGACCGATGCCGCGACCACCAAGGACGGCAAGCTGATCGGCTACGGCACCGACATCGGCCCGCTGGCCATGTGCTACCGCAAGGACCTGTTCGAGAAGGCGGGGCTGCCCTCGGACCCGGAGGCCGTGAAGTCGTTGTTCGCCACGTGGGACAGCTACTTCGCCGCCGGTGACCAGTTCATCGCGAAGTCCGGCGGCGTGGCCTGGTTCGACAGCGCCTCGCAGATCTTCAACGCCATGCACAACCAGCACGAGGTCGGCTACTTCGACAAGAGCGACAAGCTGGTCGTCGAGTCCAACGCCGCGATCAGGGGTGACTGGGACGCGGTGACGAAGGCCGTGGCGAAGGGGCAGTCGGCCAAGCTCGTCGCGTGGAGCAACGAGTGGAACACCGGGTTCAAGGCCGGTGCGTTCGCCACGAAGACGTGTCCGTCGTGGATGCTGGGCGTGATCGAGGCCCAGGCCGGTCCGGAGAACAAGGGCAAGTGGGCTGTCACCGACGCGTTCCCGAACGGTGGCGGCAACTGGGGTGGCTCGTACCTGACCGTGCCGAAGCAGGGCAAGAACGCCGAGAAGGCCGCCGAGCTCGCGGCGTGGCTGACGGCTCCGGAGCAGCAGATCAAGGCGTTCAAGGCGAAGGGCACGTTCCCGAGCCAGGTCAAGGCTCTGAGCGACCCGGCTCTGCTGGAGCAGACCAACGCCTACTTCGGTGACGTCAAGGCCGGCGCCCTGTTCGCCACGCAGGCCAAGAAGGTCGCGGCCGCCCAGTACAAGGGCCCTCAGGACGGCCAGATCCAGGACAACGTGTTCAGCCCGGCGCTGCAGTCGATCGAGCAGGGCAAGAACGCCGACGATGCCTGGAAGACCGCCGTCCAGGAAGCCCAGAAGGCGGCCAAGTGACCGCCCTTCTCACCAGGGAGGTGCGGCGCGAGCGGGCCGAGCAGGTTCGCAAGCACCCGCCCTTCCGGCATCGTTTGTCCAAACTGGACAGCAAGGTCTCACCTTACCTGTTCGTGGCGCCGTTCTTCGTGCTGTTCGGGGCGATCGGGCTCTTCCCCCTGCTGTACACCGCTTACGTGTCGTTGTTCGACTGGAACCTGGGCGCGGACGACCCGGCGTTCGTCGGTCTCGAGAACTACCGGACGCTGTTCGCCGACGGCCAGTTCTGGAACGCGCTGTTCAACACCTTCAGCATCTTCCTGCTCTCCAGCGTGCCGCAGGTGATCGTCGCGGTGGTGCTCGCCGCGTTGCTCGCCGCGAACCTGAGGGCCAGGACGATGTGGCGGATGGGCGTGCTGCTGCCCTACGTCGCGTCGCTGGTCGCGTTGACGATCATCTTCGGCAACCTGTTCGGGCCTCAGTTCGGGCTGGTCAACTCCGTGCTGTCGGTGGTGGGAATCCCGCCGATCGACTGGCAGGCGGACACCTTCGGCAGCCACGTCGCGATCGCGTCGATGGTCAACTGGCGCTGGACGGGCTACAACGCGCTGATCGTCCTGGCCGCGATGCTCGCGATCCCCCGCGACCTGTACGAGGCCGCGGTGGTGGACGGTGCCGGCCCCGTGCGGCAGTTCTTCAGCATCACGCTGCCGCTGCTGAAACCCACTCTGATCTTCGTCATCGTCACCTCGACGATCGGCGGACTGCAGATCTTCACCGAGCCCAAGCTGTTCGATCCCGCCGGCGGCAGCGGCGGCGGCGCCGTGCACCAGTACCAGACCGTCGTGCTCTACCTGTACCAGTCGGCGTTCCAGCAGTTCGACCTCGGCTACGCCGCCTCGATCGCGTGGACGCTGTTCCTGATCGTGATCGCGGTGGCAGGCCTCAACTTCTGGCTCACGAGGAGGGCCGTGCGATGAAACGTCCTTCCTTCGTGGTCTACGGCCTGCTGGCGGCGTTCGTGCTGGGCTCGGCTTTCCCGTTCTACTGGTCGTTCCTGGTGGCGAGCCGCGACAACTCGGTGCTGACCGGCGACTTCACGCTGGTGCCCGGTGGGAACTTCTTCGCCAACGCGGTGCGCGTGTTCGACACCATCCCGTTCTGGAAGGGGCTGGCCAACAGCTTCATCGTCTCCGGGACCGTGACGGTGTCGGTCGTGCTGCTGTCGACGCTGGCCGGGTTCGCCTTCGCCAAGCTGCGGTTCCGCGGCCGAGGAGTGCTGTTCCTGTTCGTCGTCGCGACACTGGCGGTGCCGACCCAGCTCGGCATCATCCCGCTGTACATGGCCATGGCGGAGTTCGGCTGGGCGGGCGAGCTCGAATCCGTGATCGTGCCGAACCTAGTCACCGCGTTCGGGGTTTTCTGGATGCGGCAGTACCTCGTCGACACCGTGCCCGACGAACTGGTCGAGGCCGCGCGGATGGACGGTTGCAGCCTGTGGCGCGCGTTCTGGCACGTCGCGCTGCCCGCTGCCCGACCGGCGGCCGCGATGCTCGGCGTGTTCACGTTCATGCAGTCCTGGAACGACTTCCTGTGGCCGTTGATCGTGCTGACCCCCGACAACCCGACTCTCCAGGTCGCACTGGAGAAGCTGCAGAGCGGCTACTACGTCGACTACTCGCTCGTGCTCGCCGGAACGACCCTCGCGACGGTTCCGGTGCTGATCGTGTTCCTCGTTCTCGGGCGGCAGATCGTCGCCGGTGTGATGCAGGGCGCCGTGAAGGGATGAATGTGACGGACATCGTTTTCCCGCAGGGATTCCTCTGGGGCGCGGCCACCGCCGCGTTCCAGGTCGAGGGAGCGACCGGTGTGGACGGTCGCACGGACTCCATCTGGGACGAGTTCTGCCGGCAGCCCGGCAAGGTGGTCGGCGGTGACAGCGGTGAACCCGCGGCCGACCACTACCGCCGGTTCGCGCAGGACGTCCGGATGATGGCCGACCTCGGGCTGAGGGCCTACCGGTTCTCCATCGCCTGGCCGCGGGTTCGCCCGGACGGTGGCGCGATCAACAAGGCCGGGCTCGACTTCTACAGCAGGCTCGTGGACACGTTGCTGGAGCACGACATCCAGCCGTGGCCGACGCTCTACCACTGGGACCTCCCGCAGAAGCTGGAAGAAGCCGGCGGTTGGGCGGAGCGCGACACCGCGTTCCGGTTCGCCGACTACGCCACCACCGCAGCCGAGGCGCTCGGTGACCGCGTCACCACCTGGACCACGCTGAACGAACCCTGGTGCTCGGCGTTTCTCGGCTACGCGGCCGGTGTTCACGCGCCGGGGCGCACCGAACCCGGTGCCGCCGCCGCGGCCGTGCACCACCTGCTGCTCGGGCACGGCCTTGCGGCACGAGCGATCCGGGCCGCCACGCCGTGCACGCGCGTGGGCATCACGCTCAACATGTACCCGATCATCCCCGCCGACCCCGCGTCTCCTGCCGACCAGGACGTCGCACGGCGGCTCGACGGCTTGCAGCAGCGCATCTTCCTCGACCCGCTGTTCCACGGCAGGTACCCGGCGGACGTCCTGGCCGACCTGGAACCGTTCGGCTTCGCCCGGCACGTCCGGGACGGCGACCTCGGCCTCATCTCGGCGCCGCTCGACATGCTCGGCGTCAACTACTACACCGAGCACTTCGTCAGCGCCGAGCCCGGCGAGACCGCGCCGTCGCCGTGGGTCGGGGTCGGAGACCACTCGTTCCCACGCCGCGACGCGCCGGTCACCGACATGGGCTGGGAGGTGCGGCCGGACGGGCTCGCGTCGGTGCTCCTGCGGTTGCACGCGCAGTACCCGCGGCTGCCGCTCTACATCACGGAGAACGGCGCTGCCTTCCGAGACGAGGTCGACGGCAACGGGATCCACGACCTGGACAGGACCGCGTACCTGGAGTCCCACCTGCGCGCCGCACACGACGCCATCGAGACGGGAGTGGACCTGCGCGGCTACTTCTGCTGGTCACTGCTCGACAACTTCGAGTGGGCAGAGGGATACGCGAAGCGGTTCGGCATCGTCCACGTCGACTACGACACCCAGGTCCGCACACCCAAGTTGAGCGCGAAGTGGTTCGCGCAGGTCGCACGCGGCAACACGCTCGTCGCCACTCCGTGACCGACACCAGCCGGCGCCCCGGCCCGCGCATCGTGGAGGTCGCGCTCGCGGCCGGGGTGTCGAAGTCCACGGTGTCCAGGGTGCTCAACGGCGGGGAGCAGGTCAGCGACCGGACCCGCCAGGCCGTGCACCTCGCGATCGAGCGCCTCGGCTACAGCCCCAACCACGCGGCGCGAACGCTGGCCGGCAGCAAGGCGAACGCGATCGCGCTGGTCGTGTCCGAACAGGGCAGCCGCGTGCTCGCGGACCCGTTCTTCGCCGGTGTGCTGCGCGGCGTGCACACGGAGCTCACGGGCAGGAGGATCCAGCTCCTGGTCATGATGAGCCAGCCGGACGACAACCACGACATGGTGGCCTACCTGAGCGGCGGGCACGTGGACGGCGCGCTCGTGCTGAGTCTGCACGGAGGTGATCCCCTGCCGCAGATCCTGAGCGCCAGGGGTCTGCCGGTGGTGGTCGGAGGCCGTCCCCTCCTCGTCGGCAACGTCCCGTTCGTCGACGCCGACAACTTCACCGGCGCGTTGCAGGCGACGCGCCACCTCGTCTCGTTGGGGCGCAAGAGGATCGCGACGATCGCCGGACCGCAGGACATGACCGTCGGCATCGACAGGCTGAGCGGGTGGCGGCGTGGCGTCGGAGAGGCGCAGCGGCCCGCGGACCTGGTGGTGCACAGCGACTTCACGCCCGACAGCGGGGCCTCGGCGATGGAGGAACTGCTGAGCAGGGCGCCGGACCTCGACGCGGTGTTCGTGGCCGCCGACATCATGGCGCTGGGCGCACTGCGGGTCCTGCGCGCCGGTGGCAGGAAGGTTCCCGAGGACGTCGCCGTCGTCGGGTTCGACGACTCGGTGCTGGCCTCCACGGCGGTGCCTCCGCTCACCACCGTGAGGCAGGAGGTCGAGGCACTGGGCCGCACGATGACGTGGCGGCTGCTCGCGGAGCTGGCCGGCGAGGAGGGCCTGCCGCCGTCGGTGCTGTTGCCGACGGCGATGGTGTTCCGCGACAGCGCCTGACTCAGGCGCTTCTCGACGGGTTCGTTCGCCGGGCGAGTGCACGGCCGGGCGCCCCGGCCGTGCTCGCGCGTTCGGACAGCTTCGGTTCGAGCAGGGTCAGTGAAGTCGGCGGGCGTGCAGCTGACGCAATCCGTTGATGATCAGCTCCAGCCCGAAGGCGAACTCGTCCTCCAGCGGCACCGGCAACGAGTCCGCGACCGCGAGCGTGGCCGGGAAGTCGGTGGGCGACAACTTGTGGAAGTACGCCGACACCTGCTGCTGCTCGGCCGCGTTCTCGGATCCGGAGAGCTGGATGGCGAAGCCCAGGACGTGACGAGCGAGCGTCGCGTAGGCGCGCGCCGCGAGACTCGGAGACAGGCCTCCGCCGAGCAGGGCGGCCAGGCTGCGTTCCCGCAGCATCATCGCGTTGGGCCCGATCGGCGTCTGTTCCATGAGCAGGGGCGCGACCTTGCGGTGCTCGCCCAGCGTGTCGAACATCGCCTGGGCGAGCGCCTGACAGGCCTGGTCCCAGCTCATCTTCGCCAGCGCCCGGTCATCGAGCTCGACCTCACCGAGAACGCGGTCGACCACGTGCCCGACGAGCACTGCCCGGCTGGTGAAGTGGCGGTACAGCGTGGCCGTGCCGGATTCGAGCCGTTGCGCGAGAGTCCGCATGGACAGGGCCTCGGCGCCTTCCTCGTCGACGAGTTGCAACGCCGTGGCGAGGATCCGGTCCAGGGGGACGGCGGGACGGCCACGTGAGCGCCGAGTGGACTCGGTGCCGCCGGCGGCGGGCTGAGACGAACTGGTCACGCGCATCAGTATCACCTCCGGTTGACACCCCCCACAATAACGGCAACACTGTAACCATTATGAAGAGCAACCAGAACCCCACCTCCGGCACCGAGGCCGTCTCGGTGGACGGCCTGCGCGTTCACTACGAACGAGCAGGTCAGGGGCCGACGGTGGTGCTGCTGCACGGCAGCGGCTCGTCGTTGGAGGGCTTCGAGCGGGTGGCCGCGCTGTTGTCGTCGTCCTACGACGTGATCCGCCCAGACCTGCCGGGCTTCGGACGGACGGGGCCGCGGCCGGACCGCGACTACCGCGTCGGGACGTACGCGAGAACGATCGCCCGCTTCATGACCGCGTTGCACGTGCCGCACTTCACGGTGGCCGGCAACTCGCTGGGCGGCAACATCGCGTGGAACCTGGCGTTGGACGCGCCCGAGCGGGTCGACGGGCTGGTGCTCGTCAACGCCACGGGCTATCCGGGGAAGTTGCTGCCCGCCGGGCTGCGGCTGGCGCGCAATCCCTTGCTGCGCCCGGTGTTGCGGCGGTGGCTGCCGCGCGGCGCGACCGAACGAGGGTTACGTGAAGCGGTCGGCCCGAAGTCGGCGATCGTAAACGACGCCATGGTGGACCGGGTGCACGCGTTGACGAGCCGTCCCGGGAACCGGTCGGCGTTCGTCGACTTCGCCAACACGAGCCAGCCGGACCGCAGCAGCGAGATCACACGGATCACCGCCCCGACGTTGGTCCTGCGCAGCGCCGAGATCGACGGGCAGCACTTCGCTCGCGACATCCCGGGAGCGCAGGAGCGCGTGCACCCCGACGGCGGGCATCTGCTGCCGGAGGAGTACCCGGACTGGGTGGCGGCTGCGATCGCGGAGTTCCTGCGCACGAAGGAGGAACGGCGATGAGGTACTTCGTCGCGTCCGATGAGGACCGTCGGCTCGACGAGACGACGCGGCGCACTCTGCGCGGCAGTTACGTCGAACTGTCCGACGGTGTGACGCATTACGAGCTGGCAGGTCCCGAAGACGGCGCGCTCGTCGTGCTGGTCGGCGGCATCACGATCCCGTTGTTCTACTGGGACAGGGCCGTCGAGCAGCTGCACGCCCGAGGACTGCGCACCCTGGTCTGCAGCGCCTACGGCCGCGGTGGTTCCGACCGGGTGCGACGCACCTACGACGAGGCGTTGTTCGTCCGGCAGCTGGCCGAACTGACTGCGGCGCTGAACCTCACTCCCCCGTGGCACGTCGTCGGCACCTCCATGGGTGCTCTTGTCGCGATGGCCTACGCCAACCAATATCCCGAAGCGCTGGCCACGCTCACCGTCGTCGGACCAGCCGGACTGGGCCAACGTCCCCTCCCACAACGGTTGCTGCGCAACGACTTCGTGAGCGAGTTCGTCGCCCAGCGCTTCGGCCGCAAGTTGCTGGAGGGACACCTCGGGCACAACGTCCGCGATCCCGCGCTGTCCGCCGAACTGGTCGCCATGGTGCGCGACGCCTACCGGTTCGAAGGCTCGCTCTACTCGTTCTTCCAGACGCTGCAGGACTTCCCGTTGTACGAGCGGCAGGAGCTCTTCCGCGCGACGGGCGAGCTGGGCATCCCGGCCCTGCTGGTGTGGGGCGACGACGACCAGGTCACCCCGATCACCCATCTCGGCACCGTCACCGAACTGCTGCGGCCACGCCAGACCCACGTCATCACCCAATGCGGCCACATGGCCCCTTTTGAACGGCCCCAAGACGTCGGCGAGCTGCTCGCGTCGTTCGCCGTTCCTCACCCAGATCGGCTCTGACCATGAACGACCCCGAGAACTCCCGAACCATCGACGTGCTGATCGCCGGCGCCGGCCCGACCGGCACCACACTGGCGATCGACCTGATGCGTCGCGGCGTGACCGTCCGCATCATCGACAAGGCACCGCATTCCTTCGAAGGCTCGCGTGCCAAGGGCATCCAGCCGCGGACGCTGGAGGTGTTCGACGACCTCGGCACGATCGACGACATCCTGGCCGGCAGCAGCGACTACCCGCGCCTGGGCATCCACCTGGGACCGGTCGCCGCACCGTGGCGCATGTTCCGCAACCGCGACCGCACCACCGACGTCCCCCACCCGAACACGCGGCTGATTCCCCAGTACCGCACCGACAGCGTGCTGCACGACCGGCTCGAACAGCTGGGCGGCCGGGTCGAGTACGGCCAGGAGCTCGTCGAGTTCGTCCAGGACAGCACGTCGGTCACCGCGACGGTGATCGGCGACGACGGAACCGAGAAGATCACGGCAAGCTATCTGGTGGGAGCCGAAGGCGGTGCGAGCGCCGTGCGCGGCCAGCTCGGCCTGAGCTTCCTCGGCACGACCGACGAACAGGACCGCATGCTGATCGTCGACGCGGTCACCACCGGTCTGTCCCGCGATCGCTGGCACGTCTGGCCGGGAGTGAAGGGCCGGTTCGCCGGCGCCTGCCCGTTGCCGCACAGCGACCTGTTCCAGTGGATGATCCGCCTGGCCCCGGACGAGGACCCGCCAGAGGGAGCGGAGGCGATCACCAGGCGGATCCAGGCGCACACCCACAACCGGAACATCGAGGTGCACGACATCCGCTGGCGGTCGGTGTTCCGGCCCAACATCCGCCTGGCGGAGGCCTACCGCCGCGGCCGGGTCTTCCTCGCCGGCGACGCCGCGCACGTGCACACCCCCGCCGGCGCCCAGGGCCTCAACACCGGCATCCAGGACGCCTACAACCTCGGCTGGAAACTCGGCCAGGTCCTCGCAGGGGCTGACGAGCGGCTGTTGGACAGCTACGAGGCCGAACGCCTGCCGATCGCCGCGGGCGTGCTCGGCCTGTCCACGCAGAAGTACGAAGGCATCGCGAAGCTCGACCCGTCGAGCCTGCGCCGCGGCAAGGACGAGCAGCAGTTGTCGCTGACCTACTACGGCGGCCCGCTCGCACCCACCGACTGCGACCGCACAACGACGTTGCAGGTCGGTGATCGTGCGCCGGACGCCGAACTGCTCGGCGAGGACGGTGCACCGGTGCACCTGTTCGACTCCTTCCGGGGCCCGCACTTCACGCTCGTCGCCCACGGCCCGAATGCTGCTGCCGCCGGCGAGGAACTCGACTGGCCGGCCACGGGGGCGCCGCTGCGGCGTGTCGTCGTCGACGCCGGGGAAGACTTCCGCCGCAGCTACGGGCTCAAGGGGGAAACCCTGCTGCTCATCCGTCCCGACGGCTACATCGGACACATCGCCACGCGGAACTTCCTCGCGTCGACTCAGACAGCCGCTCGCGCGATGACGCCCGTGGCCCAGCAGGAGACCGTCCGATGAGCCGCATTCTGTTGCGTGGCGCGCAGGTGATCACCATGGCGTCGCACCGTCCCGACGCCGAACGCGCCGACGTCCTCATCAACGACGACTGCATCACCGCAATCGGCACCGACCTCGACGACACCGGCGCCGAGATCGTCGACGTCACGGACCGGATCATCATGCCCGGCCTGGTCAACGCCCACCTGCACACGTGGCAGACAGCGTTGCGCGGCACGGGCGTCGACTGGACGCTCGCGGACTACCTCGGCCGCATGCACGGCGCTGTGGCCCAGCACTACCGCCCGGAGGACATGCGCGCCGGCACGCTCGCAGGCGCGCTGAGCCAGCTCGACCGCGGCACCACGACCCTGGGCGACTGGTGCCACAACACCCCCACGCCGGACCACACCGACGCGGCGATCGACGGCCTGCTGTCGTCCGGCATCCGCGGGGTATTCCTGCACGGCACCCCGTACTCCGCCGCCGACGCGGCCCACCCCGTGAGCGAGATCGACCGGCTGCTCGACGGCCCGGCCGGCACCCACGCGTTGCTGACCTTCGGCCTGGCGGTCCGCGGCCCGCAACTGTCCACTCCGGACGTCGCGGTCGCCGACTTCCGCGCCGCCGCCGAGCGCGGGATCGTCGTGTCGATGCACCAGAGCGGCGGAGCACCGGGGCCTGGGTGGGAGGGCGTGCGGACAGCCGGACTGCTGAGCTCCTCCACCAACGTCGTGCACGGCGCCGGGCTCACCGAGGAGTGGATCAAGATCCTGGTCGACGCGGGAGCGACCATCACGTGCACACCGGAGAACGAGCTCGGCCAGGGCCACGGCTCCCCCGTCACCGGCCACCTGCTCCAGCTGGGTGCCGCGCCGTCACTGGGCACGGACACCGACGCGGTCACGCCCGCCGACGTGCTCTCCGCCGCCCGGATCGCACTGGCCCACCAGCGCGGCCTCGACCACGACCACCACCGGCAGACCACCGGCGCGTTCTCCCTGACCGCGACGATCACCGCCAAACAGGCGCTGGCCTGGGCAACGGTCGAAGGCGCCAGAGCGCTCGGCCTCGACGACCGCGTCGGCAGGCTCGAGGCGGGCCTGCAGGCCGACCTCGTCGTCGTCGACGGCTCCGCGCCGAGGACGTGGCCGATCACGGATCCGGTCGCGACGGCGCTGTACGCGGGCGCCGGTGACATCGAGGCGGTCATGATCGCCGGGCGCTGGCGCAAGCGGCAGCACGCCCTCGTCGACGTGGACCTCGACGCCGTGCGAGGACAACTCCGGGAGTCGGCGGACCACCTCCTGCCCGGTCTCGTCGACTGACCGCTGTCGTGCGCCTGCGTCAACTCGAGTCCACGCGGTGCACCGAGGTAATAGGAAGAAACTGTCCGGAGAACACGATTTTGGTATTTGCGCGCCCGGCCCGGAAACCGGTTCGGTTTCCTCGGGAATCCGGAGGGAGCGCGATGAATCTCGGGATCGCGAGGAACACCGACCCATGAGCCTGATCAACCGGTCCACCCGAGGCGTCTACGCGGTCCTGCCCACCCCGTTCCACCCCGACGGGCGGCTGGACCTCGACTCGCTCCGCCGGCTCGTCGACTTCCACGCAGCGGTCGGGGTCGACGGCCTGACCGTGCTGGGGCAGATGGGCGAAGCGCCGAAGCTGACGCAGGACGAGTCGGTCGAGATCGTCTGGGCGGTTCTGGACCGCACCGATCTGCCGGTCGTCGTCGGCGTGTCCGCCCCCGGCTTCGGCACGATGCGCGCCCTCACCGACCAGGTCATGACGAGGGGCGCGGCCGGCGTGATGATCGCGCCGCCCGCCACTCTCCGGACCGACGACCAGATCGTCGGCTACTACGCCCAGGCCGCGACGGCGCTCGGGCCAGAGGTCCCGATCGTCGTGCAGGACCACCCGCTGACGTTCTCCGTCGTCATGTCCGTGCCCGCGCTGCGCCGGATCGCGTGTCAGGTGCCGTCGGTGGTCATACTGAAGCACGAGGACTGGCCGGGGCTGGAGAAGATCAGCGCACTGCGCGTGGCGGAGGAGAACGGTGAGATGCCGCGCCTGTCGATCCTGTGCGGCAACGGCGGTCTGTTCCTCGACTTCGAGATGGCACGGGGAGCGGACGGCGCCATGACCGGTTACTGCTTCCCCGAGCTCCTGGTCGACGTCGTCCGCCTCACCGGCGACGAACGGCACGAGCTCTTCGACGCCCACCTGCCGCTGATCCGCTACGAGCAGCAACCGGGGGTGGGGCTCGCGGTTCGCAAACACGTTCTGCACCGGCGCGGACTCCTGCGCAGCGACGCCCAGCGCAAGCCGGAACGGACCCTCACCAAGACCGAACGGGACGAGGTCGACCTGTTGCTGGAGCGCCTCGCCAGGCGCGACACCCGCACCTGGCTGTGAGGCCGGGCAGACCGGCCTCACAGCGCGCGTGCTCAGACGGGGCTGCAGGTCAGCCTCGGCGCGGCCGCTCTGCCGGTGGCCTCGAACCCGAAGGTCGTGGTGCCTCCGCCCGCACCGACCGTGCCGTTCCACCCGACGTCGGTGGCGATCACACCGGAGGCGTTCTGCGTCAGGGTGGTGTTCCACGAGTTGGTGATCTGCTGACCGGCAGGCCACGTCCAGCTGACCTTCCACCCGGTCAGCGCCGCGGCGCGGTTGTTGGTGACGGTCACCGTCGCGACGTGCCCGGTGCCCCAGTCGCCGTTGACCTGCAGGCTCGCCGAGCACCCGGCCTGCGGCAGGACCAGCAGGGTGATGGAGTTCGCCGGATAGGTCGCGTCGACACGGCCGCCCGCCACCGGGAGATCGCCGCCGCGCACGATGTGACCCAGGTCGGCGGGGCCGTACGTGAACCGCTGCGCCGCACCGGTGCTGTCGAACCCGGCCAGCGACAGCGGCGAGGTGAGGTCGCCGCCGGTCTTGTTCACGACCATGACGGTCAGCGCCTTGTCGGAGGCGCGTTCCGCCGCGTACACCGACAACTGACCCTGGTCCGCGGAGCTCGCCGACACGCTGACGTCGCCGAACCGGCTGCCCGCGCCGTCGTAGTTGCGGTACATCCGGAACGCGTAGGCGCCCGGATCGGTCGGCTTGGGCTCACCCCACATCGTGGCGAGGTCGAGGCCCTCCCGTCCGAAGACACCCAGGACGTCGGCCTGCGCCAGCGCGCCGTTGATGTCGTCCAGTGCACCCCAGTTGTACTCGGTGATCGCGGTCTTGGTGCCGGGGTAGTACTGGTTGATCCACGACTTCATCGTGCGGATGAACTGCAGCGGCGGCGCGTTGACCCCGCCGGGGCCGATCCAGGACTCCTCGACGTACGTCGGGTCCCACAGCGACCGGATGGACCGCAGCCGCAAGGCGTTGGCCTCGGGCGTCTTGTCACCGCTGATCTGCGGGTAGAAGTGCTGGTCGAAGTAGTCCAGGTAGCGCTTGCCGCCGTGCGCGTCGCTGTAGTCCTTCATGTTCTTCAGGTACCACTGGGAGAGGTTGAGCCCGCCGTGCGCGGCCGAGTCGGCACCAGGTCCGCAACCGTCCACACCGGACGCGACCCACTCGCAGTACCCCCAGCCGGACGGGCCCAGCACCGCCGCGCTCGGATCGGCGGCCTTGATCGCCGCGGCCGTCGCGGTGCCCTTGTTGCCGAGCTCGTCCATCGACACCAGCTCGGGGTGCACGTCGCGATGCGTGTTGGCCCACAGCACCGGTTCGTTGTCGAGCTCGTAGGTCGGCACGCCGCCCTGCGCCGCCGTGCCGAACCTGTTCACCAGGTGCGACACCATCTCACCCGCGAACGCCGCGCCCGCGGGGATCGAGCTGTCGGTCGGCACGCCGGTGAGGTTCTTGCCGTCGAGCTGACCGTTGCCGCAGTTGGGGTCCCACTCGTCGAACCTGTCCTGCTGGGGGAACCGGGTCGCCGGGAACCCGCACGCGAACGGGTGCGACGACGGCGAGTCCTTGGCCACCCAGCCGACCATGGGCACGGTCACGACCGGTTTGATGCCGCGACCGAGGTTGGTGCCGACCACGCCTTCCACGGAGTGCGCCTCGTCGGCGACGATGTTCTCGAAGAACCAGTCGCTGCCCGTGTTGTAGGTGCGGTTCTTGAAGTTGTACCGGCTGGACGCGTTGCCGCCCCAGCGCGCCACCGTCTGGCCGATCTCGGCGTTGAACGCCGGGTCGCCACCGTTGAGGCCGTAGATGCCGGGACTGATCGCGTGCCGGGCCGCGGCGACGTCCACCGACAGCGCGGGTCCGGCGGTCGCCGCCGCCGCCGCATTCCCGGCTGTCTGGACGGTGAACGCCGCCGCGACCAGAGACGCCACCGCACCAGTGGCCACGAGCGTTCGCGGCTTCCGTAATCGCCGATTGTTCGCCACAGAGTCTTCCTCTCGCGTCATTGCGTCGAATTTCCCCGCACTTGACGCTGGTGCGAAATCAGGTGCGGGTCAAGTCACTCACAGGTGCTTCGACCACATTCGAATCGAACAATGCTCACCGGAAATGCGTTCGCGGATTCGGAAAGACCGAGGGCCCGCAGGCCGTCCGCACCGGGCGGGTGGCGCGAACGGCCTGCGGGGGATCGGGGGACGGCGTCAGGACGGGTTCACGAGCACTGCGCGCCGTTCAGCGTGAAGCCGTTCGGCGCCGCGGCCTGTCCGTTGGCCTGGTAGCCGACCGTCACGCTCTGGCCGGGAGCGAGGTCGGGGCTCCAGCCCGGCGCGGTGGCGGTGACCGTCGAGCCGCTCTGCGACACGGTCGCGTTCCAGCCGTTGGTCACCGAGACACCGGACGGAGCGGTCCAGGTCGAGCGCCAGTTGTTCGCGGTCGACGATCCGCTGTTGGTGAGCGTCACCTCGGCGGTGAAGCCGCTCCCCCACGAGTTGGTGATCTTGTGCGAGGCACGGCAGGCCGCGGGACCGCCGGGGTTCGGGGTGGTCGTGGTCGTGGTGGGGCCACCACCACCGCCGTCACCGGAGGGCGAGAACGAGAAGGAGTTCACCGCGAGCCCGGGTCCGCCCTGCCAGGGTTCGAACCCGAACTGCACGCTCGTCAGGTACCAGGAGGTCTGCACCTGGCCCCGGCGCACGGCGTCGTTCGCGAACTCGGCGAGGTTCAGGTCGAGCGAGCTGGTGGTCTGCTGGCGGACGTAGGAGATGACGTTCCAGCCGATGTTGCCGACCCAGACGTCCCAGCCGGTACCGGCGAGGGACGCGGTACCGACCTTGCTGCCGATGGGCTGCGGCGGACCCTGGTGGCTGCCCCAGATCATCAGCTCGGCGCCGGTGTTCTGCCCCGGCTGGTTGGGGTTCGGGTCGAACCACAGGTCGTAGGAGGCGTTCCAGGAACCGCTCGCGGTGCTGTAGGAGACGCTGGCGGAGAGCGTGCCGAACCTGTTGACCTGCAAGGGAAGTCCGCTGCCGCTGGAGCAGTTGCCGTAGTGGCAGCCCGCGTAGATCGACGGGTAGGCCGCGGGCGCTCCGTTGGTCGGCACGTTGTGGTTGCCGGAGGTGATGGCGAAACCGTTGTCGGAGACGCTGATGCACTGGCCGTCGCTCGCGCCCCACTCGTTGTTCTGGACGACGTACCGCCCACCCTGGACCTTGGTCGAGCCGAACTTCTCGCAGATCGTCGTGGCGGCGGTGGCCTCGGGTGCGCTGTTGGCCACCACCAGCCCCGCCACCGCCGTGACGGCGGCCAGCAGCAGTGCCGCCGGCCGGAGGGTTCGAACACGCATGGCGAACAACTCCTTTGTTGATCGGGGGTGAGGGTGCCGGCGCGTCCCCCGTGTTCGGGGACGCGCCGGCGCCGACCTGCTAGCCGAAGAGCTCCGCGTGCAGCGAGAACGCCGTGGCGATCTCGGCCTGCGCCCAGAACCGGTGGTAGGTGAAGGTCGGAGCGGGACCACCGTCGAGGTAGCGCTGCACCTTCGGCCAGTCCGGGTCGTTCTTGTAGAAGGAGCGGATCGACAGGAACGTGGAGTCCTGGCCGATCTTGTCGCCGTTGGGCATGGTGCCCGTCCAGCCCGGCGGGACGTAGACGCCCTCACCGGTGGTGGCGTTGTACTTGTCGTCGAACCGCTTGTAGTCCTCGCGGGTCTCCGGGATGGCGATGCCCTTGGCGTCCTGGTGGGACAGCAACGCCGTCAGCAGACCCTCACCCGTGGTCCGCGCCGGGCCGTTGCCCGCCTTGGCCGCGTAGTTGAGCAGGGTTTTGGCGAACGACGCCGCCACACCGACGTCCTGGCTGGAGTTCAGCACCTTCACCCGCAGGTTCGCGTTCGCACCAGGCGAGGCCGGGTTCCAGTTGTCCGGCGCGCCGGTCCACTCCAGGTCGTTCGGGATCTGGAACGCCCCGCCGGCACCGACCGTGGTGTTGGCGAGCGCCCACGGCACCCACTTGTCGAGGATCTTCTTGGCTCGCGGGTCGCCGGTCTTCTGGTACAGGGCGGCCGTGCGTTCCATCTGCCACACCTGGAAACCGAACCACCGGTTCGACGGCGGGTCGCGCCACACCGGGTGCGCGTCGTAGAACATGCCGTAGAACGTGGGCGTGCCGGCGGGAGGCTTGCTGTACGAGCCCTCCCAGCTGTTCGTGACACCACCGGCGATGGCACCGTCGGACGACTGCAGCCACTGCAGGAGCTCGAGCTGACGGTCCATGCTCTTGGCCCAGTCCTGCTGGCCCGTGGCCGACTTCGGCTTCAGCGCAGGAACGTTGGCCAACGCGTACGCCGCCAACGGGTTCTGGTAACCCTGGTGCGAGGCACCGTCACCGATGCGCCACGCCCAGCCGGCGCTCGTGTCGGTCGCACCGCCCCAGGCGTAGTACCAGGACATCAGGTAGTGCTCGCTGTCCTTGCCGGTGGCCGCGGGGCACGTCGTCGGGCTGGTGCAGTCGCCGATCTTCTTGAAGTACTTGTCGAACATCGCGTACCTCAGGTAGTCGCCCATCTTCGCGGCCTTCGCGAGCTCGGGCGCGATCTGCGACTGCTTGCCCTGCTCGGTCGCCCACTGCTCGGCGAACATCGCCACCTGCACCGCGCGGGCGTCCGCGTCCGGCGCGTTGGTGTACTTCCACTGCTTGGCGTAGGACTTGTCCTTGGTGAACAGGTCCAGGTAACCGTTGGGGCCACCGTGCTTGAACGTGTCGCAGGACGGCTGCGGGATGGTCTCCCACACCGACTCCGACGACCCGCGCTGGTAGGTGTTGATGTACGACGGCGCCGTGGTGCCGTCACCGCACCGGCCGAAGCCGAGGGTGTTGTCGACGTCCAGCAGCCAGTGCATGCCGTAGATGTCGTCCGTGCCGTACGCCGCCTTCAGCTCGGCCGCAATCGGGTCGGATCCCACCGGGACGCTGCTGTCCAGTTCGGACGGATAACCGGTCATCCTGTCGTGCTCCGGCGCGTACGTCGCGGGCTTGGCCGCGTTGTACTTGTCGTTGGTCGGCTGGTCCGCTTTGGCCGGGATGATGAACTTCTCCATCGACGCCCACGCCGACTTGAACGGAGCCCAGTCGCCACTGATCTTGCCGTAGCTCGCCTCCAGCCACAGGTAGTAGCTGAACGCCTCGGAAGTCGTCTGGTGCCCGTGGTCGGGCGCCTCGACGTTGAGCGTCTCCACCGCGTGGTACGGCACCAGCAGCTCGCCGAACTTGCGGAAGTAGCCGCTCGCCGGGTCCTTGATCTTGTTGTACTGGGTGAGGAACGCCTCCTGGAACTTCGGGATCGTCGAGGAGATCTCCTTGGCCGTCACCGAAGCCGGCGTGAAGCCGGGCGCGGTGGCGGAGAAGACCGCCGACGCCAGGTCGCCGCCGTTGGCCGCGGAGGTGACGGTGACGTCCTGCGGCGTGTTCCAGTTGGTCGTGCTGAACGTCAGCGACGTCGGCGCCGCGGTGAGGTCCGCGCTGCCCGACGACCGGGCGACCGCGACGGTGACCGAGGACGACGGCTGGCTCGCCAGCGTCACCGCGAAGGTCGCCTTGTCGCCCTGCTTGACGTTGATCGTCGCCGGGGAGGCCACGATCGTCGCCCCGGCCAGCACCTTCACCGGTACCGGCGCCGTCGTCGTGACAGCACCGAGGTTGTCGGTCGCGCGAGCGGCGACGGCGTGGTCACCGACGGAGGCTCCAGCCCACGATCCCTCGTAGGGAGCGGTGGTGTCGGTGGAAAGGACGACGCCGTCGGCGATGAACTCGACCTTCGACACCGTGCCGTCGCTGTCGGACGCGGTGGCCGCCAGCGGAATCGTCTGTCCACTTTGGAAGGACTGACCAGCCGTCGGCGAGGTCACCGCCACCGACGGCGCCTTGTTGGCGCCACCACAGGACACACCGTTGACCGCGAAGTCGGTCGGTTTGCCGTTGGCCCCGCCTCGCGTGCCCTGGAAGCCGAAGGCCGCCGAACCGCCGGCGGGGATGTTCTTGTTCCAGTCCACGGGCGTGACGCTGACCTTGGCACCGGACTGCGTGTGGCTGCCGTTCCACAGGTTGGTGATCTGCTGTCCGTCCGGGAACGTCCAGCTGAGCGTCCAGCCGTTGATGGCGTCGCCCTCGTTCTTGATGGCGACGTCGGCGACGAAGCCGTTGCCCCAGTCACTCGTGATGCTGTAGTTCACCGAGCACGCCACCGCGGCCTGCGCGACGGCCGGCATCACCGCCGCGGTGACGATCGCGGCCGCGACAAGGGCGACAGGCCCACTGCGCAACCGTCCCGCTCTGGTCCGGTACCTCATTCGTTCCTCCTCCGTCACGGGTCAGCCGTTGACCCGCGGGCCTGGATTCGGTGCGGGACGCCTGCGCACGCCGAACGTCCCGCACCGAGGTGTGAAGTCACCGCTCACCCGGCAGCCGTGGCGAAGTCCGCCGCGCCGGGTGGAGCAGGAGCTGCGCTTGCCGCGGGAGGTGCCCGCGAAGCGGTGGAGCTAGCCGATGGGGCTGTGCAGGGCGGACGCGCAGAACCGGAATGGTCTGCCCGAAAACCCGCCGGATCGGGCCGGGCCCGATCGCGCGAACAGGACTGCCGCAGTCGCTGATGTCGCTCTCGACATGCGCCGATGCATGTGAGCCTCCAATGACAGGGGATTGCAAGAGGCTGATCTGGGAGCGCTCCCAGAAGCGGACTGTAACGGAGAAGAAACCTCACCAAAAGAGGGTCCACCCACAATTTGGTCCGACTGCCGACATCAAACCCGCAAACGTCCGCCGATTGTTCGCTCGCGCTACCCCAAAGGGCGGACAAAAGCAGGCAGAACCTCCGGGTCAGTTCACAAGCGTGAAGACCGGTCGACACTGAATCGATACGAGCACCAACGCTCCTGCCGCCGTTCGGCCCACGACAAGGCGAGTTGAGTTCACATCAGCGAACCGTTACATCGGCTAATTAAGATCTGCTAGGCCGTATGGCCTTACCTTTTCCGCCACTCGACGCGAGCTCCAGCACTCTCGAAACAGATTGGACAAAAGTTTCCGGGACGTTATCCGTCACCGAAATGGCGCAACGCTACACACGGTATATCTACAGAAAGTAACTTGCACGCGCAAGGAAATCGTTACACGCCGATTCCCCGCATCAGGCTCGGCTCCAAAGCACCACCGAGCGTGCAAAGGCGCAGACCGCTGATCATTGATTCGTAGTTCGACGAATTCTTCCTGAATTGGTCTTCGTTGGTTACTGTCCCGACCTCACTGGGAGCGCTCCCAGATCAGCCCCGGCAACGATGCTGCGAGGACCCCTCATGCGATCAACGAATCTGGTGCGCGGCGGCTCAGCCGTCGCGGCACTGACGCTCTGCGCGAGTGCGCTGGTACTGGTGGGCAACCAGGCCAGTGCGGCCGCCGGGTGTTCGGTGGACTACCAAGCCAACCAGTGGGACACCGGGTTCACCGCGAACGTCACGGTGAACAACCTGGGTGACGCGATCTCCGACGGCTGGACCCTGGAGTGGGACTTCGGCGGCAACCAGCGGATCACGAACCACTGGAACGCCACGATCACCCAGTCCGGCCAGCACGTCACGGCGAAGAACCCCGACTGGGCCAAGGGTTTGGCGGCCGGCGGGTCGCACAGTCTCGGCTTCCAGGCTTCCTTCTCCGGCACGAACGACAAGCCGTCGAGCTTCAAGCTCAACGGCACGGCGTGCACGGGCGGTCCGGTTGAGACCACGACCACCACGACGACGACCACCACCACCACGACCACCACGTCGGAGGATCCCGGCAACCCCGACGGGCACGTGGCGAACCCGTACGCGGGCGCGGCCGGCTACCTCAACCCCGACTACGTCACCCAGGTCAACACCCTGGCGACCAGCACGGGTGGCGCACTCGGCACGGCGATGCGCAAGGTGGCGGAGAACTCGACGGCCGTGTGGATGGACCGCATCGGCGCGATCACGGCGGGCCGCGGCCTGCGCGGTCACCTGGACGAGGCACTGCGTCAGCAGGCCGCGGCCGGCCGGCCCCTGGTGTTCCAGGTCGTCGTGTACGACCTGCCCAACCGCGACTGCTCGGCGCTGGCGTCCAACGGGGAGCTCGAAGTCAGCAAGAACGGTCTGGCGCGCTACAAGTCCGAGTACATCGACCCGATCGCCTCGATCCTGGGTGACTCGAAGTACCGCGACCTGCGCATCGTGGCGATCATCGAACCCGACTCGCTGCCCAACCTCGTCACCAACACCGCCAAGCCCAAGTGCGCCGAGGCGAAGTCCAGCGGCGCGTACGTGCAGGGCATCCAGTACGCGCTCGACAAGCTGAGCGCGTTCTCGAACGTCTACAACTACCTCGACATCGCGCACTCCGCGTGGCTGGGCTGGGACAGCAACATCGTGCCCGCCGTGCAGCTCTACACCGACGTGGTCCGCGGCACGACGAACGGCTTCGGCAGCGTCGACGGCTTCGTCTCCAACACCGCGAACTACACCCCGGTCGAGGAACCCCACCTGACCGACCCGATGAAGACCGTCGGCGGCCAGCCGCTGAAGTCCGCGAAGTTCTACGAGTGGAACCCGTACTTCGACGAGGCCGACTTCGGCGCCGAGCTGCACCGGCGGTTCGTGGCGGCGGGCTTCCCGAGCAGCATCGGCATGCTGGTCGACACCTCCCGCAACGGCTGGGGCGGCGCGAACCGTCCCGCCGGCGCGACCGGGTCCACTGTGGACGACTACGTCAACTCCGGGCGCATCGACCGCCGCCTGCACCGCGGCAACTGGTGCAACCAGACCGGAGCGGGCATCGGTGCGCGACCGCAGGCCTCGCCGCGGCCGAACTTCGACGCCTACGTCTGGATCAAGCCGCCGGGTGAGTCCGACGGCATCGCGACCAAGACCAGTGGCCCGAACGAGGAAGGCAAGCAGCACGACCCGATGTGCGACCCGGCCTTCCGCGGCGACCAGCAGTCCAACGGCGGCAACCTCACCGGCGCGATGCCGAACGCACCGCACGCCGGCGTCTGGTTCCCGGCCCAGTTCAAGTCGCTCGTCGAGAACGCCTACCCGGCGCTGTAAGGAGATTCGTCGCATGCGCAACAAAGCTGTTGCGAGCGGCGTGGTGGCGGCGACACTCCTCGCGGGTGTCTCCGCTCTCGCCGCCGGAAACACCGCCCAGGCTGCCCCGTCACCGTTCTACGTGGACCCGGACACCAGCGCGGCCAAGTGGGTCGCGGCCAACCCCGGCGACTCCAAAGCGCCGATCATCCGGGAACGCCTCGCGGCCACCCCGCAGGCCAGGTGGTTCACCACCACCAACACGGGCACCGTGCGGGGAGAGGTCGACGCCTTCGTGGGCGCCGCCGCGTCCGCGGGCAAGATCCCGATCATGGTCGTCTACAACATCCCCAACCGCGACTGCGGTGGCCCGAGCGGTGGCGGCGCGCCGTCGCACGACGCCTACCGGGCGTGGGTCGACCAGGTGGCGGCGGGCATCGCGGGACGTCCGGCGGCGATCGTGCTGGAACCGGACGTGCTGCCGCTGATGTCGAACTGCCAGTCCGCCGACCAGCAGAACCAGACGAAGGCGTCGATGGCCTACGCGGGCAAGAAGCTCAAGTCGGGTTCGGCGCAGACCAAGGTGTACTTCGACATCGGCCACTCGGCATGGCTTTCACCGGGTGAGGCCGCATCACGGTTGCGCGCGGCCGACATCAGCAACAGCGCCGACGGCATCGCCACCAACGTCTCCAACTACCGGTTCACCGGCGACGAGGTGTCCTACGCGAAGTCGGTGCTGAACGCGGTGGGCGACTCGCGGCTCAAGGCCGTGGTCGACACCAGCCGCAACGGCAACGGTCCCGCCGGCAGCGAGTGGTGCGACCCGGCCGGGCGTGCGATCGGCACGCCCAGCACCGACCAGACCGGTGACGGCCAGATCGCGGCGTTCCTGTGGGTCAAGCTGCCGGGCGAGGCCGACGGCTGCATCGCACCCGCCGGCCGGTTCGTCCCGCAGCGCGCGTACGACCTGGCTGCCGCCGGCAACTGGCAGCCGACCAGCACGACGACAACCACCTCCACCACGACGACCACCCCGCAGGGGCCGGGTACGTGCAAGGTGACCCACAGGGTGGTCAGCTCGTGGTCGTCCGGTTACACCGGCGAGATCGTCATCGAGAACGGCGGTCCTGCCGTCGACGGCTGGACGCTGACGTTCTCCGCGCCGGGAGTGACCGTCACCCAGGGCTGGAACGGGACCTGGACCGACACGGGCGACGCCGTGCGGGTCCAGAGCGAGTCCTGGAACGGCAAGCTCGCGACGGGCGGTACCGCGACCGTCGGGTACAACGCGAGCTACAACGGCGGCACCCCACCGTTCCTCTCCCCCGCCATGAACGGCAAGGCGTGCGCCTGAGCCGCGACCGGCCCTGACCGCGTGTCCTCTCCGGTCCCTCCCGCCCGGAGAGGACACGCACCTGCCAGGACCTGTTCCAACGTCCACACGCGACTCACGCGGCGCCACGCCGAGAACCGCTCGGCGGTGATCATCCGGCCCACGACTGGCCGACCACGCCGTGGGCAACGCGGGGTGGCCACGCGACCGGATCGAGCACACCCCAAAGGTAGGCGTTCGAGATCGCCGACGGCCCGCTGCCGGCTTCGAGGAGGGTCAACAGGGTGGTCATCCGGTACCGGACCGACCGAGTCGTCATCTCGATCCCGGCGGCGACCTGCTCGACGGTCCACCCTTCGGCGATCCGTTCGAGGATCCGCGCGTTCGACCTGCTCAGGGTGAACCCCGTGTGCGGCTGACCGGACGGCTGCACGGCGGCCACGAGCGCACCACCATCGGCGTGCACCACCACCTTCAGCAGCTGGCGCATCCGCTGTCGGCGGACGCTCAGGTGCTCGCGGAAGAATCCTTCGCCCTTGGCCTGCAAAGAAAGACACTGCGCCAGCAACAGCACTTCGGCTTCGCTTCCGAACAGGCGGACGAACTCCGCCCCGACGAGGTCGTCGCACGCACAGCAGAACTGGTCCGCGAATCCCTCAGTCACCTCGCACAGCTGAAAGGAGTCGTCCAGCGACGCGAGGTTGCGGCCACTGGTCTCCGGCACCGCATCCAGAATCGACATCGGTTCACCACCACGCAGTCAAAGCACGAGAAGCCGATCCGATCACGCGCACCGGGGCGTGCACCATGCGCGAACGACGAGACCGATTCCGCGTTTCAGGGAGCCTTGAAAACGATTACTCCACCTGTTCGACGTGTTTCGACTCGAAATGCGTCGAACGCGCAAGTCCAGAATTGCGGAAGGTTCTTCCGCGTTTCGAGGAAGCGTCGTAGCCTGCCGAGACGAGATCAGCCGTTCGGGCGAACACCTCTTGGTTCGTTCGCCCGAAGACTTCTGGGCACTGGGGGAACGATGAGACGACCGCACTTCGCCGTGAGCGCCAGACCCGGCAGATGGCTCCTGGTCGCCGCCCTTCTCCTCGTCAGCGCGGCAGGCGCGTGCGGAGGCGGCGAGCAGCAGACACCAGCCCTGGCCACGACGTCCCCACCGGACTTCCCCACGCTCGTCGAGCCTCCCGAGGCGCAGGACGTCACCGTCCGGAAGGTGGTCGACGTGCGGACCGTCCAGCTCTCCGACGGCCAGGAGATCAAGGTCAAGGGGCTCGCCGCACCCGACGAGTGCTGGAGCGACGCGGCGACGACGTTCGCGAGGACCATGCTCCTCGACAAGCCGGTCGACACGACGCCGGCGGGCTCCCTGCGGCTGGCGGACGGCACCGACTACGCGGTCATCGCGGTCGAGCTCGGCATGGTGCGCAGCGAGACGACCGACGACCGCCTGCTGCAGGAGGCGGAGGCGAGCGCTTCCGAGAAGCGGCTCGGCCGTTGGGGGCCACCCTGCGTCCAACCGGCCGCCGGCACGCCATCCCCGGCGGCACCGGCCCCCACCACTCGCACCACGACCGCGAAACCGAAGCCGGTCAACGGTTGTTCGGTCGCCTACCGCGTCACGCACACCTGGCCCGGCGGCTTCCGCACCGACGTGACCATCGGCAACACCGGCAACACCGACGTCAACGGCTGGACGCTCAAGTGGACGTTCGCCAACGGCCAGACGGTCTCCGAGATGTGGAACGCGACCCCGAAGCAGGCAGGCGGTGACGTCTTCGCGACCGCCGTGTCGTACAACCAGACCATCCGTCCCGGCGAGACACTGCTGATGGGGTTCACCGCCGGGAGCGGCAGCACCAACGCCGACCCACGCGCCTTCACCCTCAACGGGCACGCCTGCACCCTGGCGTAGGAGAAGAGACCTGGCTGCCGGGTGCCGCTGCCTTTTTCTTCCGTTCCGCACGCGGCTTTGACGCCGTGGTCGCCGTGGATCACGATGTCCGGGGTGACCGAGCCGAGGAGTGCGACCTGATGGCGCGCAGGCCCACGGTGTACGACGTCGCCGAGAGGGCCGGGGTGTCCATCGCGACGGTGTCGTTCGCTTTCGCCCAACCGGAACGGGTGCGCAAGAAGACGCTCGACACCGTGCTGGCCGCCGCTGCCGCCCTGGGTTACGTGCCGAACGTGAGTGCGCGCGGGCTGGCGAAGGGACGCACCGGCGCCATCGGCCTGTACTCCTTCAGCTACCTGCTCGACGACGGAGAACGCGACGAACTGCGGGCGCGTGCGGCCGATGACGCACGCCTGTTCCCGCTGTACTCCGACCTGGTCCAGCGGGGCGTGGAACTCGAGTGCCGCCGCCGGGGTCTGGCGCTGATGCTCGGGTCGGGGACCGTGCCGGACGACCTGCCCGCCGTGGTCGACGTCGCCGGACGCGTCGACGGCCTGATCGCGTTCGCCGGCGCCGCGCCTGCCGAGGCCCTGGCCCGCATCGCGCGCCGGATTCCCGTGGTCGAGCTCGGCGGTGAGACGACCGCGGCCGGCACGCGGACGGTCCTGGTCGACCACCGATCGGGCATGCGCCGGTTGGTCGAACACCTGCTGCGCGAGCACGGACACCGCCGATTCACTTACGTCGGCGAGGAAAGCGTGACGGCGGAGTTCGCGGAACGCTTCGGCGGCTACTCCGACGCCCTCACCGCCGCGGGCCTCGCGGTCGACCCGCCGTTGCCGAGCGCGCCCGCCAAGGAGGCGACCACCCGTGCCGCGCTGGCACCCGTTCTGGCTCGCGGACACCTTCCCGACGTCCTCGTGTGCGCGACCGACCAGGAAGCACTGGTCGTGCTGAACGTGCTGCGCGACGCCGGCATCGACGTTCCCGGCCAGGTGGCGGTCACCGGTTTCGACGGCATCATCGCCACCCGCCTGTCGTCGCCTCCGCTGACCACGGTGCAGCAACCGATGGAGGCCATCGGCCGCACGGCGGTGCGACTTCTTCTCGAGGAGGAAACAGGAGAGGTGGGGCCTTTGCCGACCGAGCCCGTCATTCGAGCCAGTTGTGGCTGCCTTTCCTCGAATTGACCTTGTCGAATGCTCGTCGATCAGCTGCACCAACCTTGACCACCCAAATCTAAGCGCTTAGATTTCGGCCCACGTCGCCTCGCCTTCACAGACGGATCGGATCGTTCAGCACGCCTCGCCGCGGATCCATCTACAGCAAGGGACAGTGAAGTGTTGAGTCTGTTCAACGCACGCAGAATCGCGCACCGAGTTCGTCTCACGGCCTGTGCTCTGGCCGCGCTGCTGCTGACCGGGGCGTTCACGGCGACCGGTGCCCAGGCTGAGCCGCGGCCGGGTGATGCGATGAGGACCGTCGCCGCGATGCAGCCGGGCTGGAACCTGGGCAACACGATGGACGCCATCCCCGACGAGACGTCGTGGGGCAATCCGCGCACGACGCAGGCCTTGTTGCGGCACGTGCGTTCCCAGGGCTACAAGAGCATCCGCATCCCGGTGACGTGGAGCAACCACCACGGTGCCGCGCCGGGGTACACCATCGACACTGCCTGGTTGAACCGAGTCCGCGAGATCGTCGACTGGTCCCTCGCCGAAGGCCTCTACGTGATGATCAACCTGCACCACGACTCGTGGCAGTGGATCAACACGTATCCGAGTGATCGCGCGACCGTGCTGGCGAGGTACACCGCCCTGTGGTCGCAGATCTCCACGACGTTCCGCGACCACCCCTCGAAGCTCGTGTTCGAGAGCATCAACGAACCGCAGTTCGCCGGCACCTCCGGAACAGAGGAGGACGCCAGGGCCCTGCACGAGCTGAACGCGGAGTTCCACCGGATCGTCCGCGGCTCTGGCGGCCGCAACGCCACCCGCCTGCTCGTCCTGCCCACCGTGCACACCGCCTCCGACCAGCCCCGGCTGGACGCGTTCCTGGCGAGCTACAACCAGTTGCGCGACACCAACATCGCCGCGACAGTCCACTTCTACGGCTTCTGGCCGTTCAGCGTGAACATCGCCGGTTTCACCCGCTACAACGCGGAGGTGGAACAGGACCTCGTCAGCACCTTCGACCGCGTGCACAACACGTTCGTCTCCCGCGGCATCCCGGTGATCATCGGCGAATGGGCGCTGCTCAACTACGACCACACCCGGCCGGGCGTGATCGAACGCGGCGAGTTCCTGAAGTTCCTGGAAGCGGTCGGCTACCACGCCCGCCTCCGCAACCTCACCACGATGATCTGGGACGCGGGACAGTTCCTGAACCGCAACGAACTTCGCTGGCGCGACCAGGGTCTGCACGACCTGATCAGGAAGAGCTGGACGACGCGGTCCGGCACGGCCTCGTCCGACCAGATCTACCTGCCCCGCACCGGCGCGATCACGGCGCAGTCGTTGACGCTCAACCTGAACGGCACGTCGTTCCGGCGATTGAGGCAGGGCAACACGAACCTCGTCAACGGCAGCGACTACACCGTGTCCGGTACCACCCTGACGCTCACCGCGGCCGCACTCACCCGGCTCGCCGGCAATCGCGCGCACGGCGTCAACGCCACCATCGAAGCCCAGTTCTCCCAAGGCGTGCCGTGGCAGATCAGCATCATCAGCTACGACCCGCCGACGCAGGCCGACGCCACGGGCACGACCACCTCGTTCAGCATCCCCACCCGGTTCCACGGCGACCAACTCGCGACCATGGAAGCGAAGTACGCCGACGGACGCCCCGCGGGACCGGCGAACTGGACCACGTTCAAGGAGTTCTGGCAGCACTTCCAGCCCGACTACAACGCGGGCGGGATGATCCTCAAGCCGGCGTTCTTCGACGAGGTCGCCGACGGCCGGGTGACCCTGACGTTCCACTTCTGGAGCGGCACGAAGATCACCTACTACATCACCAGGTCCGGCACCTCGGTGACCGGCAGCACGAGCTGACGGAAAAGATCCCCGGCCTGCGTACCTGATCCGGCACGCAGGCGCTCACTCCACTGGCGCGGCACCGCTCCGAGCCACCGCAGATCGGAGCTGACCATGTCCTGGCGAGCACGCCCTCTCCTGGTTGTGCTGGCGTGCCTCGCTCTGCTCGCGGGAATCGCACCCGCGAGCGTGGCGGCACCGCCGGCGAAGGTCGAAGGGCTCACCACGAACGGCAGGGTGAACCCGCTCGGCCTTCCCGGTGCGGCGCCGGTGTTCGGCTGGAAGTCCGCGTCCTCGCGCAGGGCGATGACGCAGACCGCCTACGAGCTGCGGGTCGGGTCTTCACCGGGAGCGGCCGACGTGTGGCGAACTGGGAAGGTCAAGTCGTCCCACCAGGCCGACATCGCCTACGGCGGACCGGCTCTGGCCTCGGCGACGCGGTACCACTGGCGCGTGCGGATCTGGGACGACAAGGGCGTTCCGAGCGCCTGGAGCCGTCCGGCGTGGTTCGAGACGGGTCTGCTCACCCCGGCCGACTGGGGATCGGCGGCCTGGATCGGCAAACCCGCACCGGTCCACGACCAGTGGACCGACTACACGGCGATGGTGAAGTTCCGGCTGAACAACGAGGCGTTCGGCACGTTCCTGCGCGCGAAGGACGCCGGCAACGCGTACATGTGGCAGCTCAACGTCGGCACGTCCGCCGCGTCGGTCCCGATGCTGCGACCGCACCGGCGTCTCGACGGCGGCTACGCGTTGCTCGCCGAGGTCGACCTGCGGCCGTTCGGGTTCACGCGTGCCGGACTGCTCGCCGGTGACCACACGGTCGCCTACACCGTCCAGGGCGACACCATCCGGACGGTGCTGGACGGCACCACCGTCGACACGCGCACCGTCTCGGACTTCCCCGTCGGACGGCCGGGCTTGCGGACGTGGGAGAAGGAATCGGTGACGGTGACGTCGTTCACCGCGACCAAGCCCGACGGCACCGTGCTGGCCGCTCCCGAGCTCGCCGTGCCCAACCCCTTCACCGGTGGCAGCCTCGAGAACCACGAGCTGACCGTCACGGGGACCACCGACGCACTGCTGGTGGGCAGCGACTCCTACGAGCCGCTGCTGCGGACGTCGTTCCGGACCCTGCAAGGGAAGAAGGTGGCGCAGGCGAGGGCGTACGCCTCGGCGCACGGCGTGTACGAGCTCACTCTCAACGGCCGCAAGGTCGGCGACCAGTTCCTCGCACCGGGTTACACCGAGTACGCCAAGCGCATCCAGTCGCAGACCTACGACGTGACAAACCTCGTCCAGGCCGGAGGAAACGGCTTCGGGGCCGCGTTGGGTGACGGCTGGTGGGCGGGCAAGGTCGGGCTGGCGGGCAAGGGGCAGTACGGCAGCGACCTGGCCCTGATCGCACGGTTGAAGATCACTTACACCGACGGCACCGTCCAGTGGGTCGACACGACACCGGGCTGGCGTTGGCAGAAGGGACCGTTCGCCGCCACCGACAACCAGATCGGCGAGACCTACGACGCCCGGTTCGCGCAGCGGGGCTGGACCGACGCCGGGTTCGACGACTCGTCGTGGCAGCCGGTGGTCGTCCGGCCGTCCGACACCGCGAAGCTGACGCCGCAACCGGACGAGCCGGTGCGCGAGACCCGGGTGCTGGACGCGGTGGCGGTCACGACGCCCCGTCCCGGCGTGACGATCTACGACCTCGGGCAGAACATGGTCGGCGTCGCGCGGGTGAAGATCACGGGGAAAGCCGGTGACACGGCCCGGATCCGGCACGCCGAGGTGCTCAACCGCGACGGAACGACGTACGTGGAGAACCTCCGCGCCGCCACCGCCACCGACCACTACCGGTTCGCGACCGACGGCACGGTGACCTACCAGCCGACGTTCACCCAGCACGGCTTCCGCTACGTCGAGATCACCGGCCTGAGCACCCCGCCGGCCGCGGCGGACGTGAAAGGTGTTGTCTGGGGCTCGGACCTGAAACGCACGGGAACGCTGAGCACCTCCCACGGCATGCTGAACCAGTTGCACAGCAACGTGACCTGGGGTGCGCGGGGCAACTTCCTCTCGATCCCGACCGACACTCCCGCTCGCGACGAGCGACTGGGCTGGACCGGCGACATCAACATCTTCGCGCCGACCGCCACCTACCTCAGCGACATGCGGGCGTTCCTGGGCAAGTGGATGGCCGACGTGCGCGACGAGCAGAAGAGCAGCGGCTCCATCCCGGCCGTCGTGCCGTCCACCAACGGCGCGTTCGACGAGAGCGGAGTCGGCTGGGAGGACGCGATCATCACCGTCCCGCACGCCCTGTGGCGCGCCTACGGGGACACCAGGGTGGTGCGGGACAACTACGAGGCGATGAGCCGGTTCTTCGCCCACGCCAGGGCGAGCGCCGGACCGGACAACCTGGAGACCGGGCGGCTGACGTTCTTCACCGGCGACTGGCTGAACCTCGACGACCCGTCGGACCAGGGAGTCATCGGCACGGCCATCTGGGCACAGGACGTGCGGATGATGGCCGACATGGCCAGGGCGGTCGGCCGTGACGCCGAAGCCGCCGAGTACGCCCGGCTCCACGAGGACGTGCGCACCGCGTTCACGAACGCCTACGTGGCAGCGGACGGCACGGTGCTGGGCAACTCGCAGACCGGCTACGCCCTCGCGCTCGGCATGGACCTCGTCACCGGTGCCGCCCTGAAGGCCAAGGCCGGCGCGAAGTACGTGGCGAAACTCGCGGAGAGCGACAACCACCTCAGGACCGGTTTCATCGGCACGCCGTGGCTGCTCGTGGCGTTGTCCAACATCGGCCGTGACGACCTCGCCTACGCCCTGTTGTCCAAAGAGGACTACCCCTCGTGGGGCTACGAGATCGGCAAGGGCGCCACGACCATCTGGGAGCGCTGGAACTCGATCCAGCCCGACGGCTCGTTCGGCCCGGTGGACATGAACTCCTTCAACCACTACGCCTACGGCGCGGTCGCGGACTGGATGCACCAGTACATCGGCGGCATCCGGATCAAGGAGGCCGGCTACCGCCGCAGTGTCGTCGAACCGCACATCGGCGGCGGGCTCACGCACGCCGAAGGCAGCATCGACACCGTGTACGGCGCGCTGGCGAACACGTGGTCGGTGAAGGGCAACGAGCTCACGATGACGGTCACCGTGCCGGCCAACACCACCGCGGAAATCGTGATCCCTTCTGACGGCAACGGTTCGGTGAGGGAGTCCGGCAAGCCGCTGCACGCGGCGCCCGGAATCCTCGGCGTCACTCGTGATCCGGCCAGGAACGCCACCGTCGTGACGGTCGGTTCCGGTCGGTACAGCTTCACCGCGTCGAGAGCAACCGGACGGTGAAGGCCACGAGAAGGGCAACGGCTCCCACCGCGAGCAGGGCCGCGGACAGGCCACCGAGGGTGCCGGCGAGAGCCAGCACGGCGAGCGGGCAGGCGAACTGGCCGATGAACACGGCCGAGGTCCAGATTCCCGTTCCCCTGCCGCGCTGTTCGAAGGTCAGTGAGCCCAGCGCCCAGGTGAGCAGCGCGGGGAGCATCAGGCCGTTGCCCAGTCCGGCGATCACGGCGCTGACGGCGGCGACCGGCACGGTGCCGGCGAGTGCGAGGCCGAGGATTCCGAGGCCGCACAGGACGAACGCGGCCGGGACGGTGATCCCCGGACCGAAGCGGGCGAGGCGGGCGTACCCGGCGGCGGCGATCGCGGTGGCCAGCGAGCCGATGGCGCTGACCGCGCCGATGGTGGCGGTGGACGTGACGCCGATGCGATCGAGCACATAGGACAGTTCGACGATGAGGACGTAGAACACGAGACCACCGACGAGACTGACGCCGACCGGGACCAGCAGGGTCCGCCACGGCAGCGCGGGCAGCTTCGCCCGCGGCTGGGCAGGCGGCTGCCAGATGTGGCGGGCGGCCAGGAACGCGAGCGGCAGGCTGACCGCGTAGAGCCAGAACGGGGTGCGCCAGCCGTTCGCGCCGAGCAGTCCTCCCACGGCGAAGAACACGGTCGCCGCGACGGTGGTGTACACGACCTGGAGCCCGAAGTAGCGCTGGCGCTGGGCACCGTGGAAGTAGTCGGCGAGCAGGGTCGTGCAACAGGTCATGATCGCGGCCTCGGTGAGGCCGACCAGCACGCGGCTGGCGACGATGAGTGGCAGGGAGGCCAGCCACAGCGGCGCGGTGCCGACGAAGGCGTATACGACGAGGGCGCCGACGAGCAGCCGCTTCCGTCCGAGGCGGTCGATGATGCGGCCGGCCAGCGGCGCGGTGAGGCCGATGACGAGGGCGGGCACCGTCAGCACGACCGGCGTGAGCGTGGCGACGCCGGGAGTGTCGGCGAAGGCGTTCTGGATGGCGGGGAGAACGGGTGCGAGCAGCACCGCGCCGAGCACCGACAGGCAGCTGGACAGCAGGAGCACCACGGCCTGGGCGGTACCGGCGGGCCTGCCGGTGGCCGGGTCCTGGACAGGCGCGGCGACGGGGTGCGCGGAAAGCGTGTGGTCCGACACGGGCATCTCCGGGGGTAGGCGCCGGTCCTCGATGACCTGCGTCACGCCGAAGTGTCAGCAGCCGCGAACGGCCAGGGAAATCACTTCTGCCTAAGTGGACTATCCGTGCCGTCGATGCGGATCTCATCGCCGGTCATGACCGCGGCCGCGCGCACGAAAAGGTCGCGCAGGTAACGATGTTCGGGGTCGTCGTCGTGCATCGGGTGCCACCACATGGCCTCCACCAGCGGGCTGACCTCGACCGGGCACGGCAGCACGCGCACGCCGAGCTCGACGGGGACGCGGTCCGCCAGACGCCGCTGCAGCAGGGCGACCCGGCCGGTGTCGCGGACCAGGCCCGGCACGGTCAGGAACGTCTCGGTGATCACCTGGATGTGCGGCTCGACACCGGACATCCGCATCTGCTGCACGGCGGGTGTGTAGGCGGTGGGCCCGTGGTAGGTGACCACCCACGGCATGGTCGCCAGCTGCTCGACGGTGAGCGCGTCACCCACCTCGTCGTTGCTCGCCGCGACGAGGCACGCCCACTCGTCGCGGTAGAGGTCGTGGTGGGGGAGGTCTTCCACGAACCCGTGCGGCATGACCATGAGATCGGCGTTGACCAGCGTCCTGGCGGCGTCGTCGACCAGGGTGGTCGTGTTGGTGTTCATCCGCAGCCGGGTGCCCGGCGCCTCGTCCGCGAGCAGCCGTGCCACCGCCGAACCGAGGGTCGCCACAGCGTAGTCGCTGATCAGCACGGAGAACTCGCGGGTCGACGACGCCCGGTCGAAGTCCGGTTCGGCGGCGAACACCCGCTCCGCACCGGACAGCACCACCCGCACGCGTTCCTTGAGCTGGATGGCGAGCGGGGTGAGCCGGTACTGGTTGCCCGCCCGCGCGAGCAGGTCGTCGTGGAAGTGCCTGCGCAGCCGGGCGAGCTGGGCCGACACCGCGGGTTGGCTGAGGCCCATCTGTTCGGCGGCACGGGTGACGCTGCGCTGTTGCAGCAGCGCGTCCAGCGCCACCAGCAGGTTCAGGTCGAGGCGCGCGAGGTTCACGTCCAGAACGGTATCAACGGCAGTGATATCGCGCATAGAAGAATTCGGCTTCCCTGATGCGCACGCTGACCGCGATCGTCTGGTCATGGACCGGAACGATCCCGAGGGCGCGATCGCGGCGGCGGCGAAGCGGTGCTCCAACTGGGGCCGCTGGGGCGCCGACGACGTCCTGGGCACCCTGAACTTCCTCACCGACGCCAAGCGCAGGGAAGGCGCGGCGCTCGTCCGCAGGGGCGCGAGCTTCTCGCTGGCGCAACGGTTCGACGCGAACGGCCCGCAGCGGGGCTGGCGGCGGCGCACCAACCCCGTGCACACGATGCTCGACACCGGCGTGGACGCCGAGCGCGGCACCCAGGGCTTCCCGCACGGCATCGGCGGCGCCGACGACGTGATCTTCATGCCGTTGCAGGCCTCGACGCAGTGGGACGGCCTCGGCCACATCTTCGACCACGGGCTGGCCTACAACGGCCGCCGCGCCGGGGACGTCGTGACCAGCGAGGGCGATCAGGTCACCGGCATCGAGACCACGGCCGGGCTGATCGCGGGCCGCGGCGTGCTGCTGGACGTCGGACGTGTGTCCGGAGTAGACGGTGAGCTGCCCGACGGCTTCGCCATCACCACCGAACACCTGGAAGCCGCGATCGCGACGCACGGACCCAGCGCGCGGGTCGGCCGGGGTGATCTCGTGCTGGTGCGGACCGGGCGGCTGACCAGGGCCAGGAGGGAGGGCTGGGGCGACTACGCGGGCGGCGACTCCCCCGGCCTGTCCTTCAGCACGCTGGACTGGTTGCACGGCAACGAGATCGCCGGGATCGCGACCGACACGTGGGGTGTCGAGGTGCGGCCCAACGAGTTCGACGGCGCGTTCCAGCCGCTGCACCAGGTGGCGATCCCGCACATCGGCCTGTTCCTGGGCGAGATGTGGGACCTCGACGCACTCGCCGCGGACTGTGCCGCGGACGGCGTCCACGAGTTCTGGCTGACCGCCGCCCCGTTGCCCGTGACCGGCGCGGTCGGCGCCCCGGTCGCCCCCATCGCAGTCAAGTAGGTCGCAGTCAAGTAGACCGCACGGACGAAGGAGTCCTCATGCCCGCGGTGAACAACGTGCTCGTGATCGGCGGTGGTCTCGCCGGGACGGCAACAGCGATCCAGCTCACGCGCCACGGTGTGGCCGTCGACCTCGTCGAGGTCAAGCCCGACATCGCCGCCATCGGTTCCGGGATCACGTTGCAGGGCAACGCCTTGCGCGAGTTGCGGCGGCTCGGGGTGTGGGAGCGGGTGAGCCGGGCGGGATTCCCGTACAACAACCTCGGCCTGCGTGCCCCCGACCGCGACGGCACGCTGCTCGTCGAGTTCCCGGACGTGCGCAGCGGTGGCCCCGACCTGCCGGCGACGATGGGCATGCCCCGCCCACTGCTGGCGCGGATCCTGCTGGACCAGGCAATCGCGACCGGGGTGAAGACCAGTTTCGGCGTCACCGTGGCCGGGCTGGAGCAGGACGCCACCGGAGTCGAGGTCACGTTCACCGACGGCTCGGCGGGCAGGTACGACCTGGTGGTCGGTGCGGACGGCATCCGTTCGGCCACCCGCCGGATGCTCGGCATCTCCGTGGACCCGAGACCCGTGGGCATGGGGATCTGGCGCGTGTTCGGCCCTCGCCCGGCGAGCGTCACCCGCACCGACCTGTACTACGGCGGACCGTGCTACCTCGCCGGGTACACCCCGACCGGTGAGGACTCGCTCTACGCCTACGTCGTCGAGGACTCGGGTGACCACAGTGGACTGACACCGGAGCAACGGCTGGCGCGGGTGTGCGAGCTCGCCTCGGCCTACCACGGACCGTGGGACGACATCCGGTCCGCGCTCACCGATCCGAGCCGGGTCAACTACACCAACTTCGAGACCCACCTGCTGCCGGCGCCGTGGCACCGCGGCCGGGTCGTGCTCATCGGCGACGCCGCCCACTCGTGCCCGCCCACCCTCGCGCAGGGCGGTGCCATGGCGCTGGAGGACGCGACGGTGCTGGCCGAACTGCTGGTCGAAGGCGACGTCCTGGACGACGCGCTGTGGGACGCGTTCACCGCGCGCCGCCACGCCCGCGCCGCGGAGGTCGTGGCGGCGTCGAACCAGATCGCCCAGTGGCTGCTCGACCACGAGCAGGGCGACATCCCCGGCCTCGTCCACCGCATCGGCGACCTCGTGTCCCAGCCCGCGTGACCCTCACTGGAGGAACCATCGTGACCGACCGCCTGATCACCCACCTGCGGCACGTCGACCTCGCCGTGCCCGACCTCGCCCGCCAGCAGGACTTCTTCACCGGTGCCTGGGGCCTGACCGCCGAGCACGGCGACACCGGCATCTCCTTCCTGGCCGCCGAAGGCTCGCCGGAGCAGTACGTGGTCCGGCTGCGCCAGGCCGCCGACAAGCGGATCGACCTGATCGCTTTCGGCGCCGCCAGCCCGTCCGACGTCGACGCCCTCGCCGCACGACTGGCCGTCGCGGGTGTCACGCTCGTCAGCGAACCGGGCGTGCTGCTGACCCCCGGTGGCGGCTACGGGTTCCGGTTCTTCGACAACGAGGGCCGCACCATCGAGGTGAGCGCCGACGTCGCGATCCGCAAGCACCGCAAGGTGGAGGAGGGCGAGTCCGTCCCGGTGCGACTGTCGCACGTGGTCGTCAACTCCGCGGATCCCGAGGGCACCGTCGCGTTCTACGAGCGACACCTGGGTTTCCGCCTGTCCGACACGCTGATGCACCCGCGCATGGGCGAGATGATGTGGTTCCTGCGGGTGAACTCCTGGCACCACAGCATGGCCATCGCGCGGGGCCCGCACCCGTCGCTGCACCACGCCTCCTTCGAGCTGCGTGGCCTCGACGAGTACATGCGCGGCACCGGCCGCCTGCTGAGGGCCGGGGTGGAGAAGATCTGGGGACCCGGCCGGCACCTGGCCGGCAACAACACCTTCAGTTACTTCCTCGACCCGCACGGCAACACCGTCGAGTACACGACCGAGCTGGACGAGGTCGACGAGGACACCTGGCACCCGCACCTCTACGACTTCAGCCAGCCAGAGGTCTCCGACCAGTGGGGCACGGCCAACGCGATGAACGAGTTCGTCGCGCAAAAGTCCTTCAACGACCCCGACAAGGGCCTGTTCGTCGCCCCGCCCGTGTGAGGAATCCTGATGCGTTTCGCCACCTATGAGCTGGACGGCGCGGTGCACGCGGGCGTGGTCGCGGACGACGGCCTGCACGCCCTGCCTTCCGGCACCACCGTGCTCGACCTCGTCCGCGCCGGACTGCCGGCGGCACTGGCCGCCGGTGCCGCCGCACTCACCGGCCCGCCCACTCCCCTTGACCGGGTTCGCCTTCTGCCACCGCTGGCACCGCCCACCGTCCGTGACTTCGTGGCGTTCGAGGAGCACGTGGAAGGCGTCGTCGCCAGTGTGTCCGGTGGCTCCGGCGTGCCAGCGGAGTGGTACGAAGCACCGACGTTCTACTTCACCAACCCCTACGCGCTCATCGGTGCCCACGACGATGTTCCGGTACCACCGGGCTCGCGGCTGCTCGACTTCGAACTGGAAGTGGCGGCGGTCGTCGGGCGTGATGGGTCCTCACTGACGCCCGCCCAGGCCCGTGACGCGATCTTCGGCTACACGGTGTTAAACGACTGGTCCGCCAGGGACCTGCAACGCCGCGAGATGAAGGTCAACCTCGGCCCGGCCAAGGGAAAGGACTCCGCCACCACGCTCGGCCCGTGGCTCGTGACGGCCGACGAGCTCGCGCCGTTCCACGACGAGGACGGGTTTCTCGCGCTGGACCTGCGGGTTTCGGTCAACGGCGCCGAGGTCGGCCACGACCTGCTGTCGAACATGGGCTGGCCGTTCGAGGAGCTGGTCTCCTACGCCTCCCGCGGCACGTGGGTCCGCGCCGGCGACGTGCTCGGGTCCGGCACCTGCGGCAACGGCGGCTGCCTCGCCGAGCTGTGGGGCAGGCGCGGTGAGCAGGACCCGCCGGCGCTGCGGCCGGGTGACGTCGTCGAGATGACGGTCGAGGGCATCGGGACCATCCGCAACCGGGTCGTGGCGGGGATCGACCTGCCGCCGGTCCGCGCTGCCCGTTCCCGGACGCGTGCCCGGTGACGGGCCGGGTGGCGGGGAAGGTCGTGCTCGTCACCGGAGCCGGTCGTGGACTGGGCGCGGCGGTGGCACGTCTGCTCGTCGTGGAGGGCGCCGAGGTGATCGGTGTCGACCTCGACTCCTCCGACGAGTCCGATGTGGACTTCCACCGGTTCGATGTCACCGACGCGGACGGCTGGTCCGATCTCGTCGCCCACGCCGCGCGGCGGTACGGGCGCATCGACGGCCTGGTCACCAGCGCGGGCATCACCCTGCGCCCGCGGCTGGGCGAGCTCGATCCCGCGGACCTCGCCCGCGTCCACGCCGTCAACGTCGGCGGCGTGCTGCTGGCCGTCCAGTCCGTGCTGCCGCTGATGAACGCCGGCGGCTCGATCGTCACCCTCGGCTCGGCGGCCGCACTGACCGGGCACTACCCGCTCGCCTACACCACCAGCAAGTGGGCCGTGCGAGGACTGACGAAAAGCGCCTGCCTGGAGCTCGGTGGTCGCGGCATCCGCGTGAACGCCGTGCATCCCGGCTACATCGAGACACCCATGACCGCGTCGGCGTCCCCGGCGTTCCGCGACGCGAACATCGCCGAGACACCGTTGGGCCGCACCGGATCCGCCGACGAGATCGCACCGCTGGTGGTGTTCCTGATCAGCGACGACGCCTCGTTCATCACCGGCGCCGAGATCCCCGTCGACGGCGGCCTGACCGCCCACGGCGGAGTGAAGTCGATCAGCGACGCCCTCCGCACCTGACCACGAGAGGACCAACCGTGTTCGAGTACTTCCCCGGCAACTACGTGTGGAACCTGAGCGTTGTGGCCACGCTCAACAGCGGCGGCCTGATCGACGAGGTCGACCGCGCCTGCCGGCCGATCCGCGAGGCCGCCGGACGCGGTGAGGACGCCGGCACCACCGAGTTCCTCCAGGCGTGGACACAGCTGGCCGACGCTCTGGTCGGCCAGGCGGAGGCAGCCGAGAAAGCCGGCCGCACCCGGAACGCGGGCCGCCTCTACGCGCGGGCCACGAACTACCTCGTGCAGGCCGAACGCATGCAGAGCGCGTCCTCCCCCGACCGCGTCGCCACCTACGAGCGGTGCCTCGACCTCATGCAGAAGTCCTTCGCCCTGGCCGATCCCCGCACCAGCCGGGTCTGGATCCCCTTCGAGGGCACCACTCTGCCCGCGTACTTCACCAAGGCACCCGCGGCCGACCACGGCCCGGCGCCCGTGATGATCATGTGGAACGGCCTGGACAGCACGAAGGAGCACATCTACCTGTCCGGGGTCTCCGACGAGCTCGCCGCACGCGGCATCTCGACGCTCATGGTCGACACCCCCGGCTCCGGCGAGGCGCTGCGCCTGGGCGGCCTGACGTCACGGATCGAGACGGAGGTGTGGGCCGCCGCGTGCGTCGACTACCTCGAAACTCGCGACGACGTCGACCCGCGACGAATCGGCCTGGCCGGCTGGTCGCTCGGCGGCTACTACGCCCCGCGAGCGGCCGCGTTCGAGAAGCGCCTGGCGCTCGTCGTCGCCTGGGGCGCCAACCACGACTGGGGCGCGGTGCAACGCCGCCGCGTCGAACGCGAGGGCGAACGCCCGGTCCCCCACTACTGGGAGCACGTCCTGTGGGTGTGGGGTTTCGACGACCTCGACTCGTTCCTCACCCACGCCGACGACGTGCGGCTGGACGGAGTCGTGGAGAAGATCACCGTGCCGTTCCTGATCTGCCACGGCGAGAACGACCGGCAGATCCCGCTGGCCTACGCGCACCGCTCCTACGACCAGGCGGTCAACAGCCCCAAACGCGAGCTGCGGATCTTCACAGCGGAAGAGGGCGGCGCGGAGCACATCGGCTTGGACCACCTGCCGCACGTCCGGGACTTCGTCGCCGACTGGGTGGAGGAGACCTTCGCCAGCTTGCCGCCTGTCCCTGACTCTGCGAGTGGTGCTGGTGCATCGGAGACACGTGGTCAGTGTGAGAACGGCTCGACGCAGGAGTTCTCACCGGTGTGACCGTCGACGGACAGGCGCAGACTGCCTGGCGTGAGGTCACCGAGCACGCAGGCGGCACCGATCTCGAGGGCGAAGAAGACCCCCGGTGCGAGTTCGCGCATGCCCACCGGCGTGCGGACGTACTGCACGGTGGCGTCGGCGAATCCCTGGTCCGCCAACGCCTTTCGCGTCGGGTCCAGTGCGAAGTCGCCGGCGCCGCACAGCGCCGCCAGCGGCTGCTTGATCTTCTCCGCGGCGGTCGCGCCGGCCTGACGGGCCTCCGGTGACAGACCCTTGCGGACCTTCCAGCCGTTGTTCTCCGCGTTGTGCGGCGCGACGTCCGGGGTGTGGCTGCCGGTCGGGCGTGCGGCGGGAGGCGTGGTCGTGGTGGTCGCGGGCTCGGGGAGGTTCACCTGGACGGCGCACGGCCCGTTCGGCGGCACGTACGTCGGCTGGACCGGCTCGCTCGTCGGCAGCACGGTGACGACCGTGGCGTCAGCACCACCGTCCGACCCCGCGGTGTTCCGCCGGGCAGCGCAGCCAGAGGAGAACAGGAGCGCGACAACAACGGTGACGACGACAGCACGCATGGTCCGACCCTGGCACGAGTTCCGGCGTTCAGGGGGCGAGTTGCGGCAATTCGGTCCGCCCGAGGTGATCTGGTGTCCTGCGCCAGGAGTCACCCCGCACCTCAGCTCGAGCACCTCGGCGGGAGGGTTCAGCGGGGCGCGAGGCACCTCAGGGCGGCCTCGGCGACCACCTCCGGTTCGTCGAGCTGCATCATGTGCGTCGAGCCCGGCACCACGCGATGCACCCCTCGCGGCGACAGGCCTGCCATCGACTCGTGCGCGGCGAGCACACGCCTGGGAGAACGACCGAGCGCCTTGCCTGCCGTCAGAACCTGCCACGGCACGTCGGGCAACGGATGCGCACCTCGCAGCGCGTCCAGCTCGGCGGCCATCTCCGGATACGCGGCCAGCTCCGCCACCACGGCGGGACGGATCGCAGGCCGGCCGGCCAGGCGGAGCAACGAACTGGCACACCGCGCCGCCAGACCGGTGAGTCCACATCGGACGAAGGCGGCGGCGACCACCGAGCCCACGTCGAACGGCCGCCCGACTCCTGGCGGCACGAGGCTGGGGTCCACGAGCACCACACCCCGCACGCGCTCCGGACGCAGCCGGGCGTAGCCCTCGACGTGCAGCCCGGCGAGCGAGTGCCCGACCAGCACGGCCGGGCCTCCCGCGGCGTCCAGCACCGCGTCCAGCACGCCCACCTCGCGCCGCAGCGTGACGGGCTCTCGAGACGGGACGCTGGAACCGTTGCCCGGCCGGTCGAACCGCAGCACCCGCGCTCGCGGCACGAGCAACCGGGTCACGGCGTCCCAGTCGGCGATCGCGCCTCCGAGCCCCGAGGTGAGCACGAACGGCGGTGCGTCGCCCGGTCCGTCGAACACGAGGTGCACGGCGAAATCCTCAACCATGGCACCAGCATGCCCGCGAAGTGATCTGCGGATCGTCTCAGCCGGCGATGTTGTACCGGCCGAGCACCAGCTGGGCCAGCTCGTCCGCGATCTCGTCCAGCGTCGCGTCGACCCAGCCGACCACCCAGTCGTGCATGAGCCCGTTGACGGAGCCGATGATGGCCGCGGCGGTGATCCGGTAGTTGCCGGGAGGGATCTCGCCGCGGGAGACGGCGTCCGCGGCCAGCCGGTTGATCATCTCGACCCAGACGGACCGGCGTTCGAGGCGCTGGCGGTCCATGCGCGGGCTGACGCCGACGACCTCGACGTAGGCGATGCGGGCGTGCCGCAGGTCGGCGCAGGCGCCCTTCACGTAGGCGTGCACCAGCAGGGGAAGCATTTCGGGCAGGCTCAGGTGCGCGATGCCGGGCAACGCGTCGGCGACGGCCTTCCCCGCCACGTCGTTGACGTACAGGTGCAGGTCGGCCAGCAGGTCCTCCAGAGTGCGGTACTCCTCGTAGAACTGGCGGCTCGACAGCCCGGCGGCCTTGCACAGGTCGCCCAGGCGGGTGCCGCGGTACCCCGGCCCGGCGCCGAAGACGTCCAGGCCCGCTTCCCGGAACCGCCTGCGCCGCTCGTCCCGGCGCTCGGCCGCGTCCTTGCCCCCGTATCGGCCCTCCGCCGGGGTGATCCTGCCTGCCACCGCACCTCCATCAGTTCCGCACGGCAGTTTCCCCCACTGGGTCTTGTGGCACGGATCACGCGGAGCCTACTATCCAGTAGCCAGAATCTGAACTTGACCAAGTTCAGATTCTCCCTGCGGCACGCGCCTTCCCTCGCGGGCGCCGACTTCAACGGAGAAGTAGCGATGCACCCTGCACGGAAAGCTTCCGGAAGCGCTCTCACACGTCGTCGCCTCACGCACGCCGTCGCTGCGGCGGCTGTCCTCACGGCCTGCGTCACCGCCCCGGCCGCCTCCGCGGCGCCACTGCGCGAGGTGATGTTCGTCGGCAACAACTGGGACGGCACCGCCGACGTCATCAAGTCCACCGGCGACTTCGCGAAGATCGGCCGGCTCAACGTCATCCCCGACAAGGACGCGCGGCTGACCGAGATCTACCTCAACCCGATCAAGCTGGCGTTCTTCCTCGGCATCCGGTCGGGCCCCGGCGAGGGACACGACCAGTTCGTCGACGACATGTACGCCACACCCGACGGCACGGCCATGGTCGTCTCGCGGCCGAGCTTCGCCGACGTCGTCTCGCTCGACCTCGCCACGGGGCAGATCAAGTGGCGCTTCCCGGTGTCGGGCTTCCGGTCCGACCACATGGCCGTCTCCCCCGACGGCACCAGGATCGCGGTCTCCGCGTCGACCTCCAACACCGTGCACGTGCTGGACATCAACACCGGCACGCAGCTCGGTTCGTTCAAGACCGGTGACAAGCCGCACGAGAACGTCTTCACCAACGGCGGCCGCTACCTCTGGAACATGTCGATCGGCGAGGTCAACAACAACTTCGACGCGCCCTGGCAGGACTTCATGAAGGGCGACCGGCACATCACGGTCGTCGACGCGAACACCTTCCAGATCGTCAGGACCATCGACATGCGCGCCAGGCTGGACGCCTTCGGCCGCAAGGACCTGTCGAACGCCGTGCGGCCCGCGATGTTCAGCCCGGACTTCTCGAAGCTGTACTTCCAGGTGTCGTTCTTCAACGGTTTCGTCGAGTACGACGTCGCCACCGACAAGGTCACGCGGGTCAAGACCCTGCCGAAGAACCCGAACACGAGCGACGACCGCACCACGTTCGTCAACGACTCGCGCCACCACGGCCTGTCCATGAGCCCCGACGGCAGCAAGCTGTGCGTCGCGGGAACGATGGACGACTACGCCACCGTCGTGGACCGCGGCACGTTGCAGGAAGGCCCGCTCGTCACGGCCTCGAAGCCGTACTGGGCCACCGTCAGCGGTGACGGCCGCGCGTGCGTGATCTCCGAGAGCGGCTCCGACCAGGTCACCGCGATCGACTTCGGCACCGGGCAGAAGACCGTCTCCGTGCCGGTCGGCGACCACCCGCAGCGCGTGCGCATCGCCCGCATCAGCGCCGGCTGGACCGGTTCGGCTCGCTAGTCGACGAAACCGTTGTCCCGCAAGGCCTTCGCGTTGCGGGCGCGGTGCTCGGCCTCCACTGTGGCCCGTGCGTCCCGAAGGACCTGCCCCTGCCGGCCCTTCGGGACCACGACAACGCCTTCTTGGCCGGTCACGACGTTCCCTCCTCTTCGCCCAGCCGTCGCAACGCGTCGGCGAGCCGTTCCCGCCGGGCACGTTCCGCGCGCCCGGCGATCCACAGGCACAGCACGCCCAGGGGCACCTCGACGAACAACGCCTGCGCCCAGGCGAGCGGCCGGTCGCGGCGCGGGCTGGACATCGTGTCGAACCAGGCGTCCACGAACAGCAACGCGCCGGTCACCGAGGCGGGCAGCTGCACGTGGTCCCGCCGGCGCAGGGCGAGCCAGCCGGTGACGACCAGCATCGTCGCGAGCGCGACGTCGAAGACGACCCAGGACATCGTGTACTGGCGCAGCGACGTGGTCAGGAACGCCCCGCAGCGCACCCTGGTGTCCGGGCAGCGTTCTGGCACGTTCAAGAAGTCGTTGAACAGCACTCCGGCCCAGATCAGCGTGATCGCGCCTGCTGTCAGGTAGAAGGGGCCCGCCCAGCGCGGCAGTCCACCCGCGCGCTTCTTCCTCCCCGGCACGTCGCCCAGCCTAGTGATCAGGTCGGCGTTGGGCCATTCGTGGGAATGGGACGCGTCCACTGACACGCTTCAGCACTCCCGTGCGACTCACAGGTGAGGACTCGCCTGACCGCAGGGAGGCGTCCGGTGAACCGCTATGCCTGAGTGGATGCGCAGCCAGTTCATGGCGCCGGCGTACGCGTTGCTGATCTCGCTCGCGGTCGCACTGGTGCTCGGCAGTGCCATGAGTCCCGCCGAGGAGAAGAACTCGAAGCAGACTGCGCAGCCGACAGAGCAGGCGACCGCCGGCACCGTGACGGTTCGCCTGCGGCTCGCGAAGACGACCGACCCCGACAACCAGGACACCGAGCCGGCGACCGGGGAGGTCGTCAGCTCGGTGACGATCCAGTCCGGCAAGCCGCTCAAGCTCGATGAGAACGGCAGCGTCACAGGCCCCGTCGCGGACGGCACGTTCACGGTGTGCGCACAGCTCAAGGGCAGGTGGGTGGGGGTGGACCCCACCAACGAGAAACCGGCCACGCCTTGCTGGCAGGTCAACCGGAAGACCGGTCCCTTCAATCTCTTCGTCAAGGAGGGCTGATCTTGTCCCAACGGGTCATCGCACGGTTGGTCCTGGTGGCGGCTGTGGCGCTCGCGGTGGTGGGCGCTGTGCTCGGCGTCGCCGTCCTCAACAAGGAGCTCCAGTCCGAGCAGAAGCTGCTCGTCATCACGTTCAGCGCCTTGTTCGCCAGCACGCTCGTCCTGTTGTTCCTCGGGACGCCCGAAGAACAGGAAACGCCTGCGCCGCAACCGATCAGGCAACCCCCGCCCCGGCCGATGCACGTGCCGCCTCCCCCGCTGCCCGCCGCGGCCCCCACCCCCAAGGCGAACGACCAGTGGTGGACCCAGACCGGCAAGCCCGTCACCGCCCCACCACCTCAGCCGGAGACGAACTCGGTGCCGCTCGAGGACTTCGACGCGCACCGGGTGCAGATCGCGCAGTGCCCGCGGTGCGCGGGGTTCGAGCTCGACGTGCGGCGTGAGGGACGGGGGTACGCGTTCGAGTGCCACAACCCGCACTGCCGCAACCGGTGGGAGTGGCTGCCGGGTACCGCGTGGCCGGCGACCGTCGTGCGGCACAACCTGATCACGGCCGCCTCTGCCGAAGGGGAGCGAAGATGACCACGGGCACTTACCGGCAATGGGTTTCCCGGGCGACACCCGGTTGTGTCGTCATCCTGCTCGACCGGTCGGACTCCATGAAGCTCGCCTGGGGCGCCACGAGCGGGTCGCTCGCCTCGGGGGCGGCGCTGGCGGTCAACAACATCCTGCTGGACATGTGCGTGAAGGCGACGATCGAGGTCAACGCGCCGGTGCGGCACTACTTCGACGTCGGGGTGTTCAGCTACGGGGCGCGGATCACCGGGCCCGGCGGTGAGGGTGTGGAGAGCGCGTTCGGTGGCGCGTTGACCGGGCGCGGGCTGGTGCCGTTGCCGGAGCTCGCGGCCAATCCCGTCGCGGTGCGGGAGGAACCGTCCATCGACGTCATGCCGGTCAGCGTGAAGATGCCGGTGTGGGTGGATCCCGTGCACGGCTACCGCACGCCGATGTGCCAGGCGGTGGAGGTGGCGGGGGCGCACGTGTTCGACTGGGTGTCGGCGCATCCGGACTCGTTCCCGCCGATCATCATCAACATCACCGACGGCATGGTGACCGACAGCCCGCACCAGGGCGCGACGCTGCAGGACTGGGTGAAGCGGCTGACGTCGATCGAGACCAGCGACGGGCCCGCGTTGTTCTTCAACGTGTTCCTGTCCCCCACCACGTCCCAGGAGATCGTGTTCCCGTCCGGTCCGGCGGGACTGCCGCTGCCGGGGCCGGAGTTGTTCGCGCTGAGCAGTGAGCTGCCGCCGCCGATGGTCGAGAACGCCAGGGCCGACGGCTACGACGTCAGGCCCGGTGCGCGCGGGCTCGCGTTCAACGTCGGTCAGTCGACGTTGCTGCGGGTGCTGCAGATCGGCACCAGGGTGCCGGATCGGTCCCGGTGACGCCGATGCACGCCTGGCCCGTCGTCTTCTCCACTGCCAAGAAGGGCAACGACCCCTGGGAGTGGGAGGACGGCGCGGCCTCCGCACCCGCGGACGTGCACGGCCGCGGGCCCCGGTTCGCGGTGGCGGACGGCGCCACCGAGGGCTTCGGCTCGACGCGGTGGGCGATGCGGCTCGCCGAGGGGTTCGTCGCGGCGGACGTCGAGCTGACCGGACGTTCGCTGCTGGACTGGGCCTCGCGCGCACAGCACGAGTGGCGGCACGATCCGTTGTTGTCGGGCGCGTCCGGGCTCGAACTGTACAAACTGGACAGTGTCGGCGCGTTCGCCACGTTCCTCGGCTGCGAGTTCGCCGATCTGGACGGGCGCCCGCACTGGCGGGCCGTCGCACTGGGCGACACCGTGCTGTTCCAGGTGCGGCACCACCGGCTCGTCGCCCAGTTCCCGGAGATGTCCGCGGACGACTTCGGCGTCAACCCCGAGGGAATGCCGACCGCACGCGACGCGCTGCCGGACGTGATCGGCCAGATGCGGTTCGCCCGGGGGGACCTGGCGCCCGGCGACCTGGTCTACCTCGCGACGGACGCCTTCGCGCACTGGATGGTGCGTGAGCGCCAGAAGGACGAGGACCGGCTGTGGTCCGTCCTTTCCGGACTGAACCACCCGCAGCGCTTCCAGACCCTCGTCGACGACCGCCGTGCCGCGCGGGAGATGACCAACGACGACGTCACGCTGATGCGGATCAGCGTCGCGGCGTCGTGGCCTGACCAGCTGGTGGTGTGCGTCTGATGCGATTTCCGAGGTTCGACGACTACATGAAGGCGGTGCAGAAGCCCGACGCGTTCACCACCGAGGAGCTGCGTGCTCTCGAACTGGTCGTGCACCCGATCTTCCAGATCCCCTCACCGGCGTCCGGCGCGAGCGCGGTGGTGTTCAAGGCGATGGCGGGCACCGAGGCACGTGCGTTGCGCTTCTTCACGCGTGCGGACGCGAGCGACAGCGCACGGTACGACGCGCTGCACGGGTACTTCACCGCCAAGAGCCTCACCGACACCGTCGCACTGCCGCGGTGGATCGACAACGGCATCCGCGTCAACGGCAGCACCTGGCCCGTGGTCGAGATGCCGTGGATCGAGGGTCACACGCTGAACCGGCACGTCGACGACCTCGTGACGCGCCAGGACGTCGGCGCCCTCACCGACCTCGCGCATTCGTGGCGCGGTCTCGTCGACCGGTTGCAGCAGGCCGGTTTCGCGCACGGCGACCTTCAGCACGGCAACGTCCTCGTCGACACGCGCGGCGGGTTGCGGCTGGTCGACTTCGACTGCGCGTGGATCGAGGCCTTCGCCGGCGACCCGCCACCGCCAGAGACCGGGCACCACAACTACCAGCCGCCCGACCGGCCGTGGGGACGCTGGATGGACACGTTCCCCGGCCTCGTCATCTACCTGTCGCTGTCGGCCCTGGCACGCCGCCCCACGTGGGCGACCCTCAACACCGACGACAACCTCCTCTTCACCCAGCAGGACTTCCGCTCGTTCGACACCCCGGTGTGGCGGCACCTGAAGGGTCTCGGCGACCCGCAGGTCGACGAGCTCGCGGTGCGGCTGCAGAGCTGTTGCACGCCGGGGTGGGTCGCGGCGGGCGGCCTCGAAGCGCTGCTCGGTCCCGTGGAGGTGCCGTGGTGGCAGCGCACGACGACCGTGGTCGCGGGGAGTGCGACGCACCAGGCGCCACCGCAGCCCAGGCCCGAGATGGCACCTCCGCCACCGCAACGACCGCAGCCCGTCCCACAGAGGCCCGCGACGGGCAACTGGTGGGAGGCTGCCGGTCAGCGCCCGGCCGCACCCGTGCCGCAACCGCAGCCGCGGCGAAAGAAGAAGACGCCGGCTGTCTGGCTCGTCCTCCTTCTCGCCGTGGTGGCCTACCTCGGAGTCGGTGCGCTGGCTTACGGCGTGCTCGACGCGGCGGGCGGGGACACAGAGGTCACACCCCTGTTCGGCGTACTCGCGGCGATCGGCACGTTGATCGTGGGATTCCTGCGGCGCGGCAAATCCTGTTAGAAGATCCCGGAAGCCGCGGCGAACACGATGACGCCGACCAGACCGGCGACGGCGATCGCCAAGGCGGCTCGGGAGTGCTTCTCCTTGCGCGTCACCGAGACGAGGGCGAGCGACACCCCCAGCACGACGACGATCAGCAGGATCACCACGCCCGCTCGCAGCGCTTCACTGGTGCCCCAGGCCGGCCCGAAGTACAGGAACGGCAGACCTGCGGCGCCGAGCACCGCACTCACGAACGCCAGCCCGCGTCCCTTCGGCGGCGGGCGAGGCCCTGGTTGCGGGGAAGGCTCTGGTTGCGGGGGCGGGGTTTCGCGCTGCTGCTCCTGAGCTCCCCACCAGCGCTGGGTCGGCTCGGCGGGCGGCGTGACGGGAGCGTTGGGGCTCGGTTGTTCCGCGGGACCGTTCGCGACGAGCTGCCGCAACCACGCCGGTGCCGCGTCCCCCTGCGGTTCGTCCTTCGGCGCGGGAGCGGGCTCCTCCGGCACGGGTTCCGCCCGCACCGGTTGCGGCGTCTCGGGAGCGGGCCAGCGGTGCACCGGCTCCGGTGGTGAGATCGGCGGGTCCGGCTTGCGCACGCGGGGCGGTAGATCGGCGGGCGGAGGCACGGGCGTCTCCGGCTCCGGCTCCGGCTTCGGCTTGGGCGGCGCCGTCTCCACCCTGCCCTTGCGCCAGTGGTCGGTCGGCGGCAACCGGGTCGCGCCGTCGTCCGGTTCCGCCACCTTGGACTCCGCGGTCTCCAGCAGCGAGTCGATCTCCTCGGCGTTGCCGACGGTGAGCTCCCTGCGGCCGCGCAGTTCCTTCAGCAGCTTGACGATGTCGGCCCGCGCGACGGAGTCGTCCTCGTTCTTCAGCTTGCTGCGGAACTGGACGATGAGCATTTCCTGGTCGTCAGCGGGAATCGGCTTCGGCCCCAGCCGTTCCGCCATGCGGTACAGGTACTCGAACGGCACCTTCGGCGGTTCGGGCAGCGGTTCGGGCAACCGCACCTGACGCCGTCCCAGGTCCGCGAGAGCCGCCACCAGTGACAGCACGGCTTCGGGCGTGCGCTCGCGGTAGTCGATCGCGTGCGTCTCCATGAGAGGGATGCGCGTGTGGAGCATCGGGCCGACCTGCACGGGCAGGATCGGGATCCCGAGCCTCTTGGCGTAGTCGAGCTCTTCCTGGCACGGCCGGGACCGCCACGAGGCGTCGGACAGCGCGAAGAGGAACACCCTGGTCTGCTGGATCGTCTCGATGATCTCGCGCCACCACTGTTCGCCGCCGTGGATCTCGTGGTCCATCCACACCGGCCAGTGCAGTCGCTCGAGGTCCTCTCGCAGCGCCTGCACTGTCGATTCGTCTTTCCTGGTGTAGCTGACGAAAATGATGGTCGCTCATCCCCTCGATCCCCGCCCGTTGATGAAATCGCCGGAACGGGGCCGAATGTTGCGGATGAGCACCCGAATGGCCTAACTGGCCAGAGCGAGATCCGGGCTCCTGGGCGCGCTTCGCGGTGTCGCGGCCTTCACCGCGAGGCCGACCACGACCAGCGTGAGCAACGCCAGCGCGGGATAGGCCCAGCCGACCAGCGACAGCCAGCCCGGCCGGCTGATGGTCCAGATCGTCGTCTGCCGGTCGAGCTGGAACGCGATGACGTCCAGGAACATCACCGGAACCCACAGCGCCAGCAGCGTGGTCCTCGCCCACGGCACCAACCGGGCGTGCACCAGCCAGATCAGCAACGGCGCGACCCACACCCAGTGGTGGTCCCAGGAGATCGGAGAGAGCAGCAGGCCGAGGAACTGCACCGCCACCACGCCGATCAACGCGTCACCCGCGCGCACGGCCGAGCGCAGGGCGAAGCAGCACAGCGCCACGGACACCACGGCGGCGATCAGCCACGGCCAGGTCATGCCCACGTCGTAGCCGAGCGTCCGGGACAACGCACCGCGCAGGGACTGGTTGTGCGCGGTGGCGAGCGGGCCCACGCGCGACGGGTCGAAGAGCAGCTCGAACCAGTAACGCTTCGCCTGGCCGAAGTCCACGAAGAATCCCAGGCCGACGCTCACGGCGAACGCGACGACGGACCACGCCGCGGCCGCCCACCTGCGCGTGGCGAGGAAGTACAGGCCGGAGATCGCGGGCACGAGTTTCACACCGGCGGTCAGACCGAGCCCGGCACCCGCGACACGCGAGTCACGGGCCACCATCGCGGCCAGCACGAGCGCCGCCAGCACCAGGTTGATCTGACCGAACTCGAACGTGTGGAAGACCGGCATCATCCACAGCAGCACCGCGGTCCACAGGATCGCCCGCTGGTTCCAGAGCTTCGACCACGCGTCACCGGCGACCAGGCGCAGCGTCACGCGCACCATCCAGTACAGGCACAGCACGGACAACACGCGGAAGCTCCACTGCGCCGCGCCCCAGAACAGCCACGTCATCGGCAGGAACACCAGCGCGCCGAACGGCGGGTAGGTGAACGGCAGCGGGAAGTCCGGCGGCGAGTGCGGTGACGTCACCGCGTACAGGTCGCCGTCGAGCACGTGCGGAGCCAGCGACCAGTACACGTAGAGGTCGATCGACTCGTTGCCGAAACCGGTGACGAGGACCCACGTGCGCACGACCGCGGAGATCGCGAGCAGCCACGGGGCGACGGCGAGCAGCCGCCGTTCCACCTTCATCAGTGTGCCCATTGCGGCCTCCTTTCCTGATCGCGGAGCAGCGCGGGCGTGGCGGCGAGGGTGATCAGCGCGAGCGCCGGGTAAACCCATCCGAGCGCCGCGAGTGGCCAAGGTCTCGGGATCTCCCAGATCGACGGCTGCTGGTTGATGAGGAACGTGATGACGTCCGAACCGGTCGCGACCGCCCACACCAGAGCCAGCACCAGCGCGCGCCGGTGCCTGATCCCGTAGATCAGCCACAGCACCACCGGGATCGCCCACAACCAGTGGTGGCTCCACGAGATCGGCGACACCAGCAACCCGAACAGCTGCACGATGACGACAGCGGCCAACGTGTCCGAGGCGCGAACGGCGTTGCGCAGGGCGAAGAACGTCAGCGCGCCCGACACCGCCACGGCGAGCAGCCACGGCCACGACGTCTCGACGTCGTACCCGAGCGTGCGCGACAACGCACCGCGCAACGACTGGTTGATCGCCGACCCGACCGGCCCGACGCGATCGGCCGCGCCGAGCAGCTCGAACCAGTAGCGCCAGGAGTCGGAGGCCGACACGACGAAGCCCAGCACCACGGTGAAGGCGAAGCCCGCGATCGACCACGCCGCGGCCCGCCACCGCCGAGTGACGAGGAAGTACAGCCCGGAGATCGCCGGCGTCAGCTTCATCCCGGCGCCGACACCGATCCCGAGTCCCGCCACGGACTGCCGGACCGCCACCATCGCCGCGAACACCCCGGCGACCAGGACCAGGTTGATCTGTCCGAAGTCGAGGGTCTTGCGCACCGGCTCGCACCACACGCACAGCGCCGTCCACAACAGAGCCCGGCGCGACCACGTCACGTCGAACGGCTGCTCCACCTTGTCCGCCAGCAACTTCAGCGCCGTGCGCACCAGCCACCACAGGCAGAGCAGGGACAACACCTGCCACAGCACGCGCGCCGCGATCCAGGGCAGCGCGGAGATCGGCAGGAACACCATCGCCGCGAACGGCGGATAGGTGAACGGCAGCGGGAAATCCGCCGTGAACGGCATGTTGATCGAATAGAGCTGATCGGTCAGCAGGTTCGGGGCGAGGCTCCAGTAGACCTTGAGGTCGATCATCCCCCAGTCGGCCGGATTCCCCAGCGTCCAGGCGTAGACGCCCAGCGACAGGCACAGCACCAGTGGCGCGAACCTCAGCACCCGGTTCTCGAACTGCTCAACCACCGGTTCCTCCAGCAACGGGCGTGAGCGCGGGCTCCGGCCGCAACAGCGCCCGCGCGACCCACGCGCTGGCCGCGACCGTCGCGGCGAAGTACGGCCACCACACCCAGGGGTTCATCGAGTCGTAGGTCCAGCGGGCGACGATCGTGCCGTCGGGCAACGTCACCAGGACCATCCAGACCGAGATGCCGGCGAAGACCCCGATCCAGCGTTCCTTCCAGGCGAACGCCGCCCCCAGCGCCAGCGCCCACGTGAAGTACCACGGCAGCACGGAAGGAGCGAGCAGCGACACCGCGAGCAGAGCGATCGTGGCGCGTTTGATCGCCTCGACCCCACCGGCACGCGCCAGCCACCACTGCCGGACCAGGACGTACGCGAGCACGATGACTCCGGCCACGCGGAAGACGCTGAGGACACCCAGGTACGTGAACCCGGGAACGTACCTGCCGACCGAGTAGTACAGGAGCTCCGCGACCGCGCAGGGCAACGACATCCACGTCAGCAACGGCCCCTGCGAGCGCAACACGTCGATCCAGCCGAGGTCGACGCCCGCGACGACGGTGGCCGCGGCGAAGACGACGACGAACGCCGCTCCCCCGGCGGCGGCCGCGGTCAGGAAACGGTGCCGTGCCGGGCCGGACAGCCGAGCCGCCCACACCCACACCAGGAACGGCACGACGAGGAAAGCTGTTGCCTTGACCGCGGTCGCGAGGGCGAGCAACGCGAACCCGGTGAGGTGCCTGCGATCGAGCACCATAACCACACCGGCCGCCATCAGCCCGACCATCAGGATGTCGTTGTGCGCGCCGCCGATGCCCAGTGCGAGCACGAGAGGGTTGGCGACGGTGAGCCACATCGCGATCGACGTGCGACCACCGAGGTGACGGGTGAGACCGGGAACGGCCCACGCGAGGAGCACCAGACCGGTGAGCACCGCGAGACGCATGAAGATCGCGCCCAGGATCACGTTGTCACCGGTGATGAAGACGGTAACCTTGCCCAGCAAGAGGAACAGCGGCCCGTACGGCGAGGGCGTCTCCTGCCACAGACCCGCCACGTTGCCGCGCAACGGAAGGTCCAACACGGACGCACCGTGCACGTACGGGTCGAAGCCGCGCAACGCCACGGCGCCCTGCGCCAAATAGCTGTACACGTCACGGCTGTACAGCGGAGGCGCGATGATCAGCGGGGCGGTCCACGCCGCCGCGGCGAGTGCGACGATCCGCCCACCGGCCCCGCCGGAGAGGACCAGACGGCCGAGCCGGACCCAAGACACCACCATGAAAGCCAGGCCGGTGAACAGAACCAGGAATGCCAGGTCGTGACCGTGGCCGTACCTCAACGCGTTCAGGATCGTCCCGCTCAGCAACGGATCCCTGCGGACGATCGCACCGGCCCCCAGACCTCCGGCGGTGAGCAGCACGGCGCCGACCACGCCTGGCCACAGGACTCGCCGGGGAACAACTCCGGTCACAACCGAATCCACCCTCTTGAATTCAGGACTCGACCAGCTGGTCCCGAGTTGGACGATCTCGACGTAATCACGTGATCGATCCTGCCACCACGAAGAAGTTCCGGCAGGAAGTTCGTTCTTCCGGTGCTTCCTCAGGTACGGCGAAGGCCCGGAACCAGTACCGGTTCCGGGCCTTCGTGATCGGTGTCAGCGCAGGTCGCGCAGCTCGTCGTAACAGTCGTCCAGGTCGCCGTCGAGCGAGAACTCGTACAGCGGCAGGTCCGCCAGCAACGTCCGCAGGTCAGCGTCGACCGCGTCGAGCACGGCCTGGTCGGTCTTGCCCGTGGAGATGTCGTCCCAGCAACGTTTCACGGCTTCGTCGAGGGAAAGCGGGCGGTTGCCGGTCGAACCGTCACGCACCAGGAACACCGCCGCGTCGAGATCTGCCTTGGTGTGCAACCGTTCCCGGAACGACTCCGGCAGTTGCACACGAGCCTTCTCGCCCGGTGCTACGGAACTGACGTCCGCGCCGGCGAGCCCGGCACGCGTGATCGTCTCCTCGTCCAGGTACACGACCTGCGAGTAGCCCCACGCCGTGCGCGACGGATCGTCCATGTGCCGCACCATGATGTCCTCGCCGAACAGCTCGGCACCGCGGTGCAGGCACCAGAAGGTGAACGTGGACTTGCCGGTGCCGGTGGGCGCGGACAGCATCATCGTCCGGCCGTCCACGCCGACCGCGCCCGCGTGCAGCGGGTAGTGCCGCGGCGAACGGCACACCAGGTACAGGAACAGGCGCTCCAGGATCCAGCGGCCCCACACGATCTGGTCGTCGAGGTCGCCCCGCGCCAGCGTTACGGTGGCCTTCCACTCATCAGGAACGATCACCGCGCGGGAGTTGCCCGTGTCGATGGTGATCGGGTTCGAGGCGATGACCTCCAACGTGTGCGGCGGGTTCTCCGACGGCACACCGGCTCCGTCGACCACGTCGAACGTCAGGTGCACCTCGGGAGCGTCCGCCGGCGGCTCACCGGGGCCGAAGAACGCCTCGACGACGTCGCGCGCCTCGGGGTGCACCGAGCAGACCACCCGGAACCCGTAGCACTCCTTGACCAGTTCCATGCTCACTTCCTCAGTTCGGTGAACCGGCTGCGCACGAACAGCAGGGGCGGCCGGTCGGACAAGACGTCGTACGCGCGCACGGCACCGATGAGCATCGTGTGGTCACCGGCCGTGTACGCCTGGTCAAGCTCGCAGTCGAAGTAGCTGATCCCGTCGAGCAGGACCGGCGACCGCGAGTGCGGCGCCGGTTTCCACGAGACGCCGGCGAACGAGTCGGCACCGGACGGCCGCTGGGAGTTCGCGAACCACCGGGCGACCTCCTGCTGGCCGTCGCTCAGCACGGTCACCGCGAACGAACCCGACTGCACGATCCGTTCGTAGGTGCGCGACGAGCTGTTCACCGACACGAGCACCAGCAACGGATCGATGGAGATCGACGCGAACGAGTTCACCGTCATGCCGTGCGGTTCGCCGTCGGACACGGTGCTCAACACGGTCACGCCGGTCGGGAACGTCGCCGCGGTGCTGCGGAAGCGCGCGCTCATGACGTGCTCAGGCGTAAGGAGTTCAGGTGGTTCAGTCCGGAGAGGACGGTCTGCTGCGGCAGGCCGAAGTCGATCAGGCACGCGATCTCGTCGACGCCGATGCCCGCGGCCCTGTCGACGATCTTGCGGGTCTTGTCGACCGTGCCGAGCAACGCGCCGTCCTCGTAGTAGCGCTCGAACGCCCGCTGCACCAGGAAGTCGACGTCCTTCTCCCGCAACGTCGACGGGTCGATCTTGCGCGCACTGCCCTGCTGCGAGCCCAGCAGCAGCCCGAGCGAGCTGCGCAGGTAGTCCGACATCGGGCCGCGCACCAGCTCGCGCACCTCGTCCTCGTCCTCGCCGAGGAACGTGTGCACCATCAGCACGACGTGGCCCTCTTTGCCGTGGTGCTCGACGGAAGCCGCGCGGTACTCGGCGATCTTCGCCTCCAGTTCGCCGAGGTCCTGGCCGAGCAGGTGGGTCAGCAGTCCTGCGCCGGCGCGGCCCGCGTTGCGGAACGTCTCCACGCCACCGGCACTGGTGATCCACACCGGCAGCTCGGGCTGCACCGGCGGCGGGAAGACGCCGACCTGCTGCGGCTTTCCGGTGCCGTCGACGACGTCGATCTTCTCGCCGCGCCACAACCTGCGGACCTGCTCGGTGTAGTCGATCAGCACCTGGCGGCGGTTCTCGTAGTTCTCGGGCTTCAACGCGAAGTCCACCGCGTGCCAGCCGGAAGCGAACGAGAGGCCCACGCGGCCGCCGGAGATGTTGTCCACGACGGACCACTCCTCGGCGATGCGCAACGGGTTGTGCAACGGCGCGACCACGCTGCCCGCGCGGATCTGGATCCGTTCGGTCACGGCGGCGACCGCGGCACCGGTCACCGACGGGTTCGGGTACAGGCCACCGAAGGAGTGGAAGTGCCGCTCCGGGGTCCACACGGCGGTGAAACCGTTGCGGTCGGCGAACTTCGCGCCGTCGAGCAGCAGGCCGTAGCGGTTGCTGTCGAGCTCGCGGCTGTTGTTGGCGAAGTAGAACAGGCTGAAGTCCACCGTCAGCTCCTCTCCAGCGCGGCGACCAGGGTGTCGAAATTCCCGTCGAAGTCAGGGGTCAACGCCAGCTCCCACACGGGCATGTCCTCCAGGAGCCCACGCAGGTCCTTCTCCACGTCCGCCTCGAACGACGTGCCGATCTTGCCGGTGTTCCAGTCGGACCGGGTGCGCTCGACGGCGTCGTCGACGTCCACGTCCCGCAGCGAGCCGTCACCGCGCGCCAGGAACAGCAGGCAGTGCGGCACCGATCCGGCGAGCATCCGCGGTTCGAACGACGACGGCAGGATCACGCGGAACTTGTCGCGCTTGGGCACCTCGGCGCTCTGCGCGCCTTCGAGCTGCGGCCAGAGCTCCAGCAGCTGCGGCGACAGGTACGTCACGCGCGGGTAGCCCCACAGGGTGCCGGACTCGTCGTCCATGTGCCGCACCATGATGTCCTCGCCGGCGAAGTCCGCCCCGCGGCGCAACGCCCACGCGGAGAACGTCGACTTGCCGACGCCGCTGTCCGCCGTGACGACGGCGGTGCGGCCACCGACCGCCACCGCGCCGGCGTGCAGCGGGTAGTGCCGCTGCGACCGGCAGACCAGGTAGATGAAGGCGCGCTCCAGGATCCAGCGTCCCCACACGATCTGGTCGTGCAGGTCGTGGCGCGACAACGAGATCCGCACGGTCCAGGCCGCCGGGTCGACGAGCGCCGTGGTCCTGCCGACGTCGATCGTGATCTCGTCGGCGTCCTCCCAGTTCTCCGGGAAGTACGGCGGCTCCTTCTGGTCCCCGTCCTGCTCGACGACGTCCACGTGGACGTGCACGACCGGCGCGCCGGCCACGACGGGACCCGCCTCAGGACCGAAGAACCCGTCGATCACGTGCGTCGCGTCCGGGTGGGCCGAACACTCCACCGGGAAGCCGTAGCAGCTCCGGTTCAACTCTCTCCCCTTTTCATCCACTTTGGACAACCACCCCGTAGCGCTCGCGGGTGCGCGACGCCCAGCCCTGGGCGATCGGCGCGACGGCACCGGCGGCGAGCATCAACGCGCCGAACACGAGCCAGCCCGGCCAGCCGATACCGATGATCAGCACGGTCGCGGCCACCGGGGTGACCGCCCCCGCGAGCTGGTCCGTCGTGCCGAAGAGGCCCTGGTACTGACCCATCGCGTGCTCCGGCGCCAGTTCGTAGGCCAGCGCCCAGCCACCGGCGGCGGCCAGCAGTTCGCCGAGCACGTGCACGAGCGCTCCGGCCACCAGCGCGACGACCGCGACCCAGGCGGGCTGACCGGCGGCGAGCGCGAACAACGCACAGCACACCGCCAACGCGATCCCGGCTCGCCGCAACGCTTTCGCGCCACCCGCGGCGGTGTCGGTGCCCTGGCTGACCCGCACCTGGAACAGCACGACCGTCACCGTGTTGAGCACGAGCAGCGCCGCGTAGACCCACGTCGGGGCGTTCGTGCGCTGGGCGATCCAGATCGGCACGGCCACGGTGAGGATGCCGCCGTTCATCACCAGCACCGCGTTGATGAGCGCCACCACGACGAACGGGTGGTCGCGCAGAACGACCCAGCGCGGGCCGTCGGAGTCTTCCTTCTTCTTCGCCGCGGCCTCGACCTGCGGCAGGATCAGGTAGGCCAGCCCGGCCGCGACGTAGATCAGGCCGCACGTGATGAGCAGACCGATGTACACGGCCCTGGTGTCGAAGTGCAGCGCGACACCACCGCTCACCGCGCCGAGCGAGATGCCGATGTTGTTGACCGAGCGGATGAACGCGCGTGCCTGCACGCGTTCCTCCTTCGGCACGACCCCTGCGACCAGCGCGCCGCGGGAGGCGTCCGAGCCGGCCTCCGCCATCACGACGAGGCTCGCCGCGATCAGGAACCCCACGAACCCGCCCACCAGTGCGTACCCGCAGATCAGAACGCCTTGCAGCGCCACGAAGAACGTCGCCGTGTTGCGCGCGCCCAGCACGTCCGCCGCGTGCCCGGCCGGGATGCTGGTGAGCATCCCGACGACGGCGGCGATGGTGAGCCCCAGGCCGACCTGGGTCGCGGGCAGCCCCACCGATCTGGTGAAGAACAGCACGCTGACCGACAGCAGCATGCCGTTGCCGACGCTGCGGCCCAGGCTGCTGGCGGCGAGGATCCGGATCGGTCCCGGTGGCGGGACCAGATGACGGAGGAACGACATCTTCTTACCTCTCCGCCGCGATCATGTCGCGGAGCTCGGGCCGATCGACCTTGCCGTTGGCGTTCAACGGCAACGCCTCCAGGTGCCGGTACTTGCGCGGCACCATGTGCACCGGGATCTGCTTGCGCAGCCACAGCAGGAACTTCGTCGCCTCGACCTGCGCGCCGGTGTAGAACCCGACCAGCTCGGTCTCGTCCCCCTCGCGCACCGCGACCACGATCGCCTGCGACACGTCGGGGTGCTTGCGCATGGCGGCCTCGACCTCACCGAGCTCGATGCGGTAGCCCCGCACCTTCACCTGGTTGTCCAACCGTCCGAGATGGACCCACTCGCCGTCCTCCACGCGCACGCGGTCACCCGTGCGGTAGAAGTGCTCCGGCGTGAGCTCGTCGGCCAGGGCGACGAACCTGCCCTGGTTGTCACCGGGGTCGAGGTAGCCGTCGAACCGCTGCGAGCCGCGGACGACGAGCTCGCCCTCCTGCGCCGGCTTGCCCTCCTCGTCGATGACCTGGTACTCGAGGAAGTCGTAGACCGGACCGATCGGGACCGTGTCGTTCGACGTCCGCGGCCAGTCGCCGGGGTCCTGCGGCAGCCGGTACTCGGTGCACGCCACGGTCAGCTCGGTCGGGCCGTAGACGTTCTCGATGATCGCGTCCGGCGCGACGCCGTGCCACAGCCCGGCCTGCCGCATGGTCAGCTGCTCGCCGATGAAGATGCTGTAGCGCAACGTGCTCACGCGGCCCATGGGCAGGTTGCCCAGCTCCGCGCTGACCGAGACCACCGACGGCACGGAGAACCAGTGCGTGATGCCGTGGTTCACCACGTAGTCGACCGGCTTGAGCAGCTCGTTGCGTTGCGGTGCGACGAGAGTGGCGCCACCGCCCCAGGTGACGAACAGGTCGAACACCGACGGGTCGAAGGTCAGGTCGAACGTGTGCGACATCCGGCAGCCCGGCGTGACCTCGTACCGCTCGATGTTGTGCGCGACGTACGGCGAGAGGTTGCGGTGCTTGATCGGCACGCCCTTGGGCCTGCCCGTCGAGCCGGACGTGAAGAGCACGTACGCCACGTCGTCAAGCGACACGTCGTACGGCGGCAGCACGTCCTCGTCCACACCCGTGTCGACGATGTCGTTCTCCGCCAACGGGAGCACGGTCGGCACCAGCTCGTCCAGCTCCGCGGTGCGTTGCGCGAGACCGGACTCGTCGACCAGCAGCACGTCGATGCCGGCCAGTTCGGCCACCATCCGGTTGCGCTGCCCGGGATAGCCCGGGTTGAGCGGCGTGACCGTCGCTCCCAGCCGCAGTGCCGCGAGGTAGCCGGTGAACGCGACCAGGCTGCGGGCCGCGAGCAGGCCGAGGCGCTGCGGCGGCTTGCCGTGCTCGCGCAGCACGCGGTCGGCCAGCGAGACCACGCGCCGGTGCAGCTCGGCGTACGTGATCGACTCGCCGCGCACCTCCAGCGCGGGCTCGTCCGGGAACCGCCGCACGGACCCGGTGAACCACTCGTAGAGCGTGCGGCCGCCCAGTTCCGGTGCGTGCACGGTCATCGTCGTCGACTCGACCTGGCGCGTCGGCACGAGGTGCAGCCGCTCGACGTCGGTCTCCGCGAGCGTCGCCCGGCAGGAGCAGTCCGCCGTGGTGAAGCCCGCGAACCGGTACGCGACCTCCATCATGCGGTTGCGGTCGGTCTTGCGGAAGTCGGCCACCAGGTGCACGCCCGCGCGGGCGGCCTGGTCGGTGAGCCACCGCAGGATCACCGCGCCGGTGCCGAACGACACCACGCGGCACGACGTCGCGAGCAGCTTGAGGTTCCAGACGTCGCGGTGCTTCTCGATGAGCATGACGCCCACCGCGCCGTGCGGGCCGAAGCGGTCCGTCAGCGTGGTGACCAGCACCTCGTGGCGCGGGTCGGCGAGCAGCGCGCGCAGGTCCGCGTCCGAGTAGTGCACGCCGGTCGCGTTCATCTGGCTGGTGCGCAACGTGAGTTCCTCGACGCGCGAGATCTCCTCGTCGCCGGCCCGGTGGATGCGCAGCTCCAGGCCGAGCGAGCGCAGGAACTCCTCGTCGGGCCCGTCGTGCTCGGTCCGCGCGGCCTCGCGCTGGAAGCCCGCCTGGTACATCTCCCGGCGGCGGCGTGCGTCGACCGTGACGACGGCGGGGCTGAACTCGGGCAGGCTCGGCAGTTCCAGCGCCCGTTCGGCCTCGTAGCACCGAACTTCGGGGTGGTGGAACTCGACCTCGGCGCGTTCGGTCGGCGTGTCGTCGATGAACGCGATGGTGCGCAGCGCGAAGTTCAGCGAGTCCGCGATCGCCTTGACCGAGTCGGACTTGCGGCCCCACCCGATCTGCGGGTGCACGAAGTACTCGGCGAGGCCCAGTGCTTCCAGCTTGGCCCACGCGTTGTCGTGGTCGTTGCGGCTCGCGACCGACTGCAGGATGCCGCGCGAGTCGAGCTCGATCACCACGGCGCGCATCTCGTCGGCCAGCACGACATCGCCGTCCTCGAGCAGAATTCCCTGCCACAGCGTGTGGTCGAGGTCCCACACCAGGCACTTGACGGTCTCGCTCACCCCTACACCTCCCACAGGGTCACCGCCCACGCGGCGACCGGGCTGTTGTTCAGCACCAGCACCAGATCTCCCGGGTTCAGCTCACCGGAACGCAGCAGCGCGTCCAGGTTCAGCACGACGTCCATCGCGCCGAGGTGGCCGAGCTCGCTCAGGTGCTGCCCGCAGACCGGGTGGATCGGCGTGCCCAGCAACGTCTCGTAGAAGCCGTACGCGCTGGCCGTGACGTTCTGCATGATGGTCGCGGCGACCTGGGGGATCGTCACGCCCGCATCAGCGAGCACCTCGCGCACCAGCCGGCCGAGCCTCTTCTGGCTGTGCATGGCCAGTTCGAAGCGGTACCGGTCCGCCGAGTCGCACTCCTCGCGCCACTCGTACCAGGGCGCCTGCTTGTAGTCGACGCGGAACAGGTCGTGGAACGACCCGTCGGTCTCCTGCCGGTGTGCGCGCAGCACCGGGCGTCCGCCGCGCACCATCGTCATCGCGTACGCGCCGTCGCCGATCACCGTGACGGGGAACCGGATCCGGTCCGCGCCGGTGGGCCGGCTGGCGTGCGTGATCACCACGGACTCACGGCTCGAATCGGCCTTGAGCAGGTCCGCCGCGAGTGCCCACGCGGCGCTGGAACCCGCGCAGCCCAGGCCGTCCACGGTGAACGAGAACGCCTTCTTCAGTCCTGCCTGGTGTTCCACCGAACCGGAGTCCGATCCGAGCAGCACCTCGGGTGAACGAGCGCCGACGACCATCAGCACGTCCGGGTCGACCGGCCCGAGCCCGGTGATCGCGCGGGCAGCGAGGTCGGTGGTCGCCGCGTCCTCGAACACCGAGACGGTGTCCACTCCGGACGCTCGCGCGAACTCCTGCTCGTCGTGGCCCAGCAACCCGAACTCGGGCAGGTCGACGACCTTGGCCCGCTCCTCGGGCAGCAAGCAGTGGATCGCACCGATGCCGATGGTCACGACGCCACCGCCAGGGCGTGCTCCGCCAGCACCAGCTGGCAGATCTCGTTGCTGCCCTCGATGATCTCCATGAGCTTCGCGTCCCGGTACGCGCGGGCGACCACGTGGCCGTCGTTCGCACCGGACGACGCGAGCACCTGCACCGCGCTGGACGCGCCGCGCGCGGCGTGGCCGGCGCTGACGTGCTTGGCCACCACGGCGGCGGTGATCATCTCCGGTGAGTTGTCGTCCCAGCACCGCGACGCGTGCTCGCAGGCACGGGTCGCGATCTGCTCCGCCACCAGCAGCTCGGCCAGGTGCCGGCCGACGAGCTGGTGCTCGGCGAGCGGCTTGCCGAACTGCTGACGCGCCTTGGCGTGCCGTGCGGCGGCGCCCAGGCAGGCCCGCAGAATGCCGACACAGCCCCACGCCACCGACACCCGGCCGTACGTGAGCGCCGAAGTGACCAGCATCTGCAACGGCTGACCCGCGCCGCGCAGCAACGCCTCCGCCGGCAGCCGCACGTCGTGAAGCTCCACATTGGAGTGTCCGGCGGCCCGGCAACCCATCGGGTTCGCGACCCTGCTGATCTGCACACCCGGTGCGTCGACCGGCACGACGACCGCGGCGGCGCCGTCACCGAACCGGCCGATCACCACGATCATGTCGGCGTAACCCGCGCCGGTGACCCAGATCTTGGCGCCGTCGACGACGACCTCGTCGCCCTCGGCCCGGATCGTGGTGCCCATCGCGGCGAGGTCGCTGCCGGCACCGCGTTCGCTGAACGCGATGCCGACCAGCTCACCCGACGTGAGCCTGGCGAGGTAGTGCGCCCGCTGCTCGGCCGAACCGAACCGCTGGATCGCCCACGCCGCCATGCCCTGCGAGGTCATCAGGCTGCGCAACGAGCTGCACAGCGCACCGACGTGCGCGGTGAACTCGCCGTTGTCGAGGCTCGACAGGCCGAGCCCGCCGAACTTCACCGGCACCTCGGGGCACAGCGCACCCGCGCGCCCCAGCTTCCGGACCACGTCGGCGGGGATCACCCCGGCGCGGTCCCACTCGTCCGCGCGGTCACCGACCAGCTCGGTGACCAGCGCACGTAGTTCGTCACTCACCGCGCAACCTCGACACCAGCGAGGTCATCGCGCCGACGGTCCGGAAGTTGTCGATCACCAGGTCGTCGCCGGACACCTCCACGTCGAAGGTGCTCTCGATGAAGACGACGAGCTGCATCGCGAACATGGACGACACGGCACCGGCCGCGAAGAAGTCGTCGTCCGGCGTCCACGTCTTCTTCGTGTGCTTCTCGACGAACCCCAGAAGCTGCCGCTCGATCTCGGCTGCGTGGTTGACGGACGTGGTCACAGTGCTCCTCCGTGCTCGTAGAATCCGCGGCCGGTCTTGCGGCCGAAATCTCCGGCGGCGACCTTCGCCACCAGCAGGTCGCAGGGCTCGTAGCCCCGGTCCCCCGTGCGTTCGTGCAGCACCCGCAACGAGTCCACGACGTTGTCCAGACCGATCAGGTCGGCCGTCGCGAGCGGCCCGGTGCGGTGCCCGAGGCATCCCTCGAAGGCGGCGTCGACCGCTTCCGGCGTCGCCCTGCCCTCCTCGACGATGCGGGCGGCCTCGTTGATCGAGCGCTGCAGGATGCGGTTGATCACGAACCCGGGCCCGTCGCCGACGACGACACCGTCGCGGTCGAGTGCCGCGAGCAGGTCGGTGACCTTGCTCATCGTCTCGTCACCGGTGCGCGGCCCGCGGATCACCTCCACGGCGCGGATCAGGTAGGGCGGGTTCATGAAGTGGATGGCGCACAGATCTTCCGGGCGCGCCACCGAGTCGGCCATCTCGTCGACGGGGATGGCCGAGGTGTTGGACACGATCACCGTGCCGGGCTTGACGACGCCGGAGACCTCGGCGAGGACCTTCGCCTTGAGCTCGGGCTTCTCCGTGACGGCCTCGATCACCGACGTCACGTCCGCGAGGTCGGCGTAGTCCGTCGTGGTGACCAGCTCGGCCTCGCCGGTGCGGGGCAGCTTGCCCATCAACCGGGCCAGCTTGAGCTGCTGACGGACTTCCTTGCGCGCCTTGGCGAGCGTCTCGTCGTCGACGTCGACCAGCACGACGGGGACGCCGTGACCGATGGCGAGCGTGGCGATCGCGGCGCCCATGACGCCCGCGCCGAGCACACCGATGCGGTGGTTCATGTTCATGCCTCCACGAGGTCGGCGCCGAGAACGCCGGTGATGAGCTCGCCGAACTTGTCGTGCCGTTCGGCGAGGAAAGTCAGGCAACGGCGCAGCAGCTCACCCGTCGGCGCGCTGGACAGCTCCGCGCGTTCCAGCCACGGACGCCAGGCGACGGCTTCGAGTCCGTCGTCGGCCAGCTCGTGGCCTTCCAACTCGTAGAGCGCCATGGTGGAGAGCAGCGCGCTACCGCTGTCGAGTGCCTTGTCCGCGATGCGTTGCTGCCACGTCTTCGGCGTGACGGCCTCCGTCGTGAGGCCGGCCTCGTCGAGCAGCGAGAACATCCGGCGCGGGCTGTACGCGAGCCGGTCCACGAGGTGGTAGACCCGGCCGACCGAGCCCGGCGACACCGTCAGCTCGGCCATGGCGCGAGCGACGACGTCCACGGGTGCCATCGGCATCGCGCGGTCGTCGAGCGGGTGCGCGCCGACGGCCAGGCCGCTGGTCAGCACGTTCCAGATGAGGTCCTTGTCGTTGCAGGCACCGGTCTTGGTCGACCCGAGGATGAAGCCGGGGCGGAAGATCCGCACCCGCATGCCGTCCTCCTCGGCGCGTTCCAGGATCCGTTCGGCGACCCACTTGCTGACGCCGTACCCGCCCTGCTGCGGGTCGAGCGGCTGCTGCCGGGTCTCCAGGATCCTGTTGTCGGTGCCCAGCGCGTAGTGCGTGGCGGCGACCGTCGACACGAAGCTGAAGTCGCGGATGCCGTGGCCGCGCATCCACCGCAGCAGGTCGACCATGGCGAGCACGTTGTCCTCGCGCAGCACCCGGTACGGCTCGGTGAACACGACCTTCGCCGCGCAGTGCAGGACGTACCCGATCCGCCGGGACAGCTCACCGTCCTGGTAGGACTCCAGCACGCCGTCCTTGAGGTCACCCAGCACGATCCGGACGCGCTCGCGGTCCGGTTCCGGCAGCAGGAGCTTCTCCGACGCCTCGCGCAACCGCTTGCGGGCGTGTTCCTCGTCGTCCGCGCGGACGGTGCAGTAGACCCGGCCCTCGGTCGCGGCGAGCAGCTCGTGCAGCAGGAACGTGCCGAGGAACCCGGTCGCGCCGGTGAGCAGCACGTCCTTGCCCGCCGCCTCGTGCACGGCGAGGTCTCCCAGCGGCAGCGCCATGTCGAGGTCGACGAGGTCGCCGTCGCCGTCCGCGATCGGGTCGATGTCGGCGGCACCGCGTTCGGCACCGGCCTGCACCCCGCGCACGATCTCCGCGATGCGCCGCACGGTGGCCTTGCTGCCGCCGGCGCGGTGGACGTTCACCAGCACGCCGGTGCGTTGCTGCACCTCCAGGGCCATCCGGACGGACAGCAGCGACGATCCGCCGAGCATGCCGAACTCGTCGTCGACACCGATGGAGTCGGCACCGAACAGGTCGCGCCACACGTCCAGCAGCTGCGCCTCGACGTCGTCGGACGCCGCTACCGGCGAGGCCGCCACGGCACACGCGGGAGCCGCGGTGGCCTGCCCCAGTGCGGGCAGGCGGTCCAGCGCCCAGTACCGCTTGCGCGGCAACGGGTACGCGGGCAGCGGCACGCGCCGTCCGGCGTCGCCCGCGAGGGCCTCCCAGTTCACCTCGACGCCGTTGAGCCACGCCGTGGTGACGGCCTCGTCGAAGTCGTCCGAAGTGGACACGACGTGCACGCCCTCCGGCAGCACGCCTTCCTCCGCGCGCACCTCGACGTTCGCACCGAACGCGAGCCGGAACCGGTCGAGGTTCTCCGCGCCGACCACGACGGCCTTGCGCGGCACGGCCTTGACCGTCTTCGCGAACGGCGGGCGCGGCAGCTTCAGCGCGGCGGCGAGCTTCTCGGCGGGTGCGGTGATCACGCGACGTTCCGGGAAGGACTTGCGCCCCACCCGCAACGTGTGCGCGACGTCGGCCGCCTCGGCCGGGTCGATCGCCTCCGCCAGCCGCTTGGACATGGCGTCCAGCTCGGTGCGGGTGCGGGCGGACAGCACCAGCCGCACGACGTCGGACGCCTCGGCGCTCGGCCGCGCCGGTGCCGGTGCGGGGGCGATGACGGCGGCGACGTTCGTGCCGCCCAGTCCCATAGAGTTGATCAATACGTGCCGGTCGCGGTCGTCCGTGCGACCTGCCTGCGAGGACAGGAAGAACGGGCTCTCGGCGAGCACACCGGGGTCGCGCGGGCGTTCGAACAGCGGGTGCGCGGGCAGGTCGCCGGTCGCGACCACGTTGACAGCCTTGATGAAGCCCGCGATGCCGGCGGCGGGACCGGTGTGGCCGATGTTGACCTTCACGCTGCCCAGGCCGACGAAGTTCGTGCCCTTCGAGCTCGCCCGCAGGCCCTCGGTGAGGCCGCGCAGCTCGATGTGGTCACCGAGCGACGTGCCGGAGCCGTGCGCCTCGACGTACCGCAACTCGTCCGCGCTGACACCGGAGATCCGCAGCGCACCGGCCACGACCTCGGCCACGCCGGACGGGTTGGGCGCGGTGAAGCCGGAGCGGTCCGAGCCGTCGTTGCCGACCGCGCTGCCCTTGACCACCGCGAGGATCCGGTCGCCGTCCGCCAGCGCGTCCGAAAGCCTGCGCAGGGCAACGACTCCGACGCCCGAGCTGAACGACGTGCCGGTGGACTTCGCGTCGAACGCGCGGCACAGGCCGTCCGCGGACATGAGGCCGCCGACCTGGTACCGGTAACCCGCCAGGGGTTCCAGCACGGTCGCGCCACCGGCGAGCGCGATGTCGCACTCCCCGGACAGCAGGCTCAGCGTCGCGTAGTGCACGGCGTAGAGCGAGGACGAGCACGCGGTCTGCACGCCGACGGTCGGTCCGCGCAGGCCGAGCTTGTAGGCCACCCGCGAGGTCAGGAAGTCGCCGAGTCCGCCGAGGTGCAGGTCGACGTCGTCGATCGCCGCGGCCAGGCCCTCCGCCTGTGCCTTGGCGGCGAACAACATCGACGTGTAGGTGCTCGACGCGCCACCCGCGAACACGCCCACGACGGGTCCGTCGAGGCGCGGCGGGTGCCCTGCGGTCTCCAGCGCCTCCCACGCGGCCTCGAGGAAGACCCGCTGCTGCGGGTCGATCAGCTCGGCCTCGGTGGGCGGGTAGGAGAAGAACTCCGCGGCGAAGTCGGCGACGCCGGGCAGGGTCGCGCCGACGCGGACGAAACCGGGGTCGGTCAGCAGCGCGTCGGACACCCCGGCCGCGCGCAACGCCTCCTCCGGCAGTTCACGCGTCGACACCACGCCGTTGCCGATGTTGTGCCAGAACTCCTGCGGCGTCCAGGCGTCCGGGAACCGGCACCCGACGCCCACCACCGCGATGTCGGTGTCGCTCACGTTCAGTTCCCCTGTCGGGCGCGGCCGATCAGGCCACGCCGGTTCGTCGCGCCCAGTTCCACGAGCTCGCGCTTCGTCTCCGGCGAGGTCAGCAGCTCGACCTGCGCGGTGACGGTGCTGTGCTGGAACAGGTCGGCCGCCTCCAGATCACGTTCGGTCATCCCGTTGAGGCGTTCGAGCAGGACGATGAGCAGCAGCGAGTCGCCGCCGAGCTCGAAGAAGTTGACGTCGTCCGGTACGGACTCGACGTCCAGCACCTCGGCCCACGCCAGGCGCACCTGGTCGCGCGTCGCTGTGTTCACTCTCAGATCTCCTTCAGTGCGGGCGCATCGGGATCGATGGCCAGGTCGGTCGCGGCGGTGACCAGCGACGCGAGTAGATCGTCCACAGTGGATTGCTCGAACAGCGCCGTCGCGTAGGCCAGCGACAGTTCCAGTTCGTCTGCGTCTGTGGCCGTGAGTTCGACCTCGTACTTGATGTGCAACGGTTCCGGTGTCAGGTACCGCGCGGGCACGCCGAGGTCCGGCGGGGCCGCGTGGCCGGGCAGCGCGGTCACGTACACGGGCGTGACGGCGGGCCTGCTGAGGTCGCGTCCGGGGTGCAGCGCCGCGGCGATCGCGTCGAACGGCACGTCGGCGTTGCGGTAGCAGGTGGTGCTGTGCTCACGCACCCGGTCCAGCAGCTGGCGCCACGTCGGCTCGTCGCGCAGGTCGACGCGCAGCACCAGCGTGTTCACGAACATGCCGACGGCGTCCTGCGCCTTGTCCCTGCCCGCCCACGGGAACGCGAACAGGAAGTCCCGCTGCGTGCCGCGCCGGGCGAGTGCGACCGCCAGCACCGCGGCCACCGTCATGAACGTCGTGCTGCCCAGGTCCCGCAGCGTCGCGGTGACGTCCGCGGGCAACGTGGTGGTGCGGGTCCGCCCCGCGGTCTCCTGCACCGCGCCGCGCGAACGGTCGTGCGGCAGCTCGATGTCCGTCGGGGCGTTCCTGAGGCTCGCGATGATCTCGTCCGCGCTCGTCTCGGCCGTCGTGACGGCCGCAGGGTGGACTGGTTCGGCGAGATCTTCGCCCTGGTAGGCCTGGGAGATCTGCTCGGCCAGCACCTGGTGCGACCACCCGTCGGCGACGATGTGGTGGGTGACGAGGACGAGCAGCGTGCGGTCCTTCGTCGTGACGATCTCGCCGTAGGCCGGGGCCTCGGTGGCGAGGTCGAACGGCGTCCAGCACACCTGGGCGAGGTGCTCGGCCAGGTCGGCTTCCGGCCAGTCTCCCGCGTCGGTCACGTGCACCTCCGGCGCGCTGCCGTCGGTGCGGTAGAACACCTTGCGCTGCTTGGCGTTCAACGTGAACCGCGAGCGGAGCGCGGGATGCCGGCCGAGCACCAGTTCGGTGGCCTTGCGCAGGCGTTCGACGTCGACCACGCCGGTGAACTCGGCCAGGACCGGTGCCAGGTAGGCGGTGCGCAACGCCGACACCTTGTCGATGAACCAGAACCGTTGCTGCACCGAGGTCGCCGGGTGCTCGTCACCGACGACCTCGACGTCGTCGCCGGCTTCGTTGCCCAGCAACGCGCCGAGGCCGGCCACGGTCGGGTCGGCCAGGAAGTCCCGCAACGCCACCGGGGTGTCGGCGAGCATCTTCACGGCGAGCAGCGAGTGGCCGCCGAGGGTGAAGAAGTCGCCGTCCGGTGGGAGCTCGTCGGCGTCCCGCTCCAGAGCCTGCGCGAACAGCTCGGCCGCGCGGCGCTGGTCCGGGGTGAGCTCGACGGTGCCGCGGACGGCGTCCGGCAGCTTGGTGCCGCGCATCTCGTCGAGCGCGGTGAAGTCCATCTTGTCGTTGCCGGTCATGGGGATGGCGTCGACCACGTAGACCTCGGAAGGGAGGACGGCGGCGGGAACCCAGCGGAGAAGGGGCTTGAGCAGCTCGTCCCGGTTCGGGAGTTCGCCGTTCAGCTCCACCCACGCCACCAACCTCAGCGGCGTCCCCTCCGCCTTCACCGCCGCCGTCTTCACCGACGGCTGGTCCTCCAGGAGCTTGCGGACCTCACCCAGCTCGATCCGGTTGCCGAGCACCTTCACCTGGTCGTCGACCCGACCGAGGTACTCGATCTGCCCGTCCCGCAACACAACGCGGTCACCCGTGCGGTACATCCGGCCACCGGCGGGGTCGAGGAGGAACGCGGCCTCAGTCCGTTCCGGCTGACCGAGGTAGCCCAGCGCCACCCCGGCGCCCGCGACGCACAGCTCGCCGGGCACGCCGACAGGCAGTTCCTCCTGCCGCGGCCCCAGAACGTACGCGCGGGTGTTCGGCACCGGCACACCGATGGCGGGCGGGCGGCCGTCGAGCGAGACCGGGGCGAACGTGCTGATGCAGCTGGCCTCGGTGGGGCCGTAGATGTTGCGCATCGGCACGCCCCAGCGGCGCGTGCACTCCTCGGCGAGCGTGGTCGGCAGTCCTTCACCGCCCACGTACAGCGTGCGCAGGGAAGTCGGGCCGCCCTCATCGGCGTCGAGGATCGCGCGCAGCAGGCTCGGCGTCATCGACGTCACGGTGACCTCGCGCAGCAACCGGGTGAGCGCCGGTGGGTCGCGGCGTTCGACGTCGTCGGCGAACACCAGTTCCGCGCCGGCGATCAATGCGCGGAAGACCTCGTGCGTCGCGCCGTCGAACGACGTCGACCACGTGCACAGCACCCGGTCGCCGGGGCCGAGGTCGATGTCGCGCGCCCACCACACGCAGGTGTTGAGCATGCCGCTGTGCGGGACCAGCACTCCCTTGGGGCGGCCGGTCGTGCCGGACGTGTAGATCACGACGGCCGGTTCCTGACCGATCAGGTCGACCGTGCGCGGAGTTCCGGGAACACCGCGGAAGTCCTCGATCCGCACCACCTCGACGTCCGTGCCGTGGCGGGCGATCAGGTCCGCGCCTGCCTGGTCGGCGAGCACGATCCGGGCGCCCAGCTCGGCCAGGACGTGGTCCAGGCGGTCGGCGGGGGTGTCGAGGCTCAACGGTGCGTAGGCGGCGCCGGAACGCAGGACGCCGAGCCACGCGGCGACGAGCGCGGGACTGCGGGCGGACAGCACCGGCACGAACTCGCCGGCGACCTGGTCCGCCAGAGCCCACGACCACTCGTCCAGCTCGCGCCACGACACGCTGTCGCCCGCGACGCTCACCGCCGGAGTGTCCGATGTGTACCCACGGCCCACGACGTCGAGCACCGAGGTGGCGCCACCAAGATCCTGCGGCGCACCGAGAACAACGGAACCATCAGTTGTCAACGGCAGTTTCGCGAGCGGGGTGTCAGGCGCGTCGACGGCGGCCCGCAGCAGCGTGAGGAAGTTGTCGCCCAGACACGCGGCCATCTCGGCCGTGTACTGGTCCGTCGCGAACTCGATCCGCCCGCGCCTGCCCTCGGCGTCGTCCTCCACGATGAGGATCAGGTCGAACTTCGCCGTTCCGGTGGGCAGCAGTTCCGGCGTGCTCCACGGCGTGCCGGCCTTGGGCGGGTGCATGTTCTGCAGCGCGAAGCCGACGTCGACCACACCCCGCGCACCGTTCGCCGTGAGCTGGTCGAACGGGATGCCCTGGTACGTCAGCGACTTGAACGCCTCGACGCGGGACTGCTTGCACAGCGCCGCGAACGTCTGGTCCGGCTGCGGCAGGCAGCGCAGCGGCACGGTGTTGACGAAGAACCCGACGAGCGACTCGGCGTCGGCGTGCGGCCGGTTCGCGGTGACCGTGCCGAGGACGAACTCGTCGCGGCCGGACCAGCGCTGCACCACCGCCTGGTAGGCGGCGAACAGCACGACGAACGGCGTGGCGCGCAACGACTTCGCCAGGTCGCCCACGCGGTTCCAGAGCTCGTCCGGGATCGCGAAGACGTGCTGCTCACCCGGCCGAACCGGGCCGGTGGCCGGGCGCGGCGAGCCGAGGGTGAGGTCGGTCGGGAACTCGCTGAGCTCCTCGACCCTGCGCACGACGAGGTCCTTCATCGCCGCGGTGTCGAACGAGGCCCGGTCCTGCCGCGCGAAGTCCTTGTACTGCAACCGGAGCGGCAGCAGTGCGGCACCGGCGTAGGCCGCGGCGAGGTCGTCGAAGAACGCGGCGAGCGACCAGCCGTCGATGGCGATGTGGTGCACGTTGACCAGCAACAAGTCCTGGTCGCCCGGCCACAGCGTGCAGCGGATCGGCGCTGCCGCAGCAAGATCGAACCCGATACGAGCCCTGCGCAGCGCGTCGGCCCGCACGTCGTCCACATCGGACACGACCTCGAGCGGCACGTCCGGTTCGCCGACGACCTGGACCGGACGGCCGTCACGCAGCTCGTAGCGGGTCCGCAGCACCTCGTGCTTGGCGGCGACCGCGTGCAGCGCGGCGGTCAGCCGGGGCACGTCGACCTTCTGCCGCCACCTCAGCAGCAGCGGCACGTTGTACGTCGGCGCGGCAGGCGCGGCGGCGTCGATGAACCACAGCCGTTCCTGCGCGAACGACAGCGGATGCGTCTCAGTCACTCGCGAAACTCCGTGATAGTCGGAAAAAGAGTGCGTGGAAACCGCACACGACCGAGAGAACGGTGTGTGCTGAAGGGAAAAGCCGTTGGTTACCGAGCGGCTACTTCATCGCGGACGCGCTCGGCCAGTTCGGCGAGCGAGTCGGCCAGCAGGACGTCGGTGGGGCCGAGGTCGATCGCGAGTCGTTCCCGCAGGCGCGAGGCCAGCTGGATCGCGAGGATCGAGTTCCCGCCTGAGTCGATGAAGTTGTCCGCCGGATCGGCGCCGGGAACCCCCAGCACCTCCCGCCAGATCAGCCCTACGTGTTCCGTCACATCAGTAGGAGCGGCTTCATCGGTCTCTGATACCACTGAGTCCGCAGAGATTTGAGAAAGAAGTCTCGTTCTGTCGACCTTGCCGGTCGGGCCGTACGGGAGCTCGGTCAGCAGGACCCAGCGCGCGGGCACCATGTACGCGGGAAGCTTGGCGCGCAAGGCATCGCTGATCATCGCACCGTCCACCGTGGACCTGGGCAGGACGAACCCGACGAGCGACGCCGCCGGTCCCTCCCCCACCTTCTCCACGAACGCGCTGTCGGCGAGCCCTGTCGCGAGGACGGCCTGCTCGATCTCCTCCAGCTCGATGCGGAACCCGCGCAGCTTCACCTGCCGGTCCCGCCTGCCGAGCAGCTCCAGCGCACCGTTCGGCAGCTCTCTGGCGAGATCTCCGGTGCGGTACATGGGCTTTCCCGACACCGGGTCGGGCACGAACCGTTCGGCGGTGAGCTCCGGCCGGTGCAGGTAGCCCAGCGCGACACCGGGACCGCCGATGCACAGCTCGCCCTCGACCAGGTGCAACGTCGTGTCCTGCAACGGGAAGCCGACCGGCACCCGGTCGAGGCCCGCCAGCGAGTCCAGCGTGCAGTCGTAATACGTGGCGAACGTGGTGGTCTCGGTCGGGCCGTACCCGTTGACGAGCCTCGCGGGCGGTCCCGACTCCAGCACTCGCCTGGTGGCGGCGAGGTCCATCTGCTCGCCGCCCGCGATCACCGTCTTCAACGCCCGCAGCGCGGCGGGCCGTTCCCGCGCGACCAGGTGGAACAACGACGTGGTCAGGAACATCGTGGCGATGCCCGAGTCCCTGACCAGCGCGATCCAGTCGTCGATGCGCAGTTCGGTGATCGACGGCAGCACCACGACGGTGCCGCCCGACGTCAGCGTGTTCCACAGCTCGAACGTCGTCGCGTCGAAGGCGGGGTTGGACTGGTTCGCCACGCGGTCACCAGGCTCGATCGTGCAGAACACCGGGTTCGACACGAGCCGCACGACCGCGCGGTGCGGTACCACGACGCCCTTGGGACGCCCGGTCGAACCGGACGTGTAGTTCACGTAGAACGGGTCGTCCTGATCGATTTCGTTGTCGTTGAACGGTTTCCCCTCGCCAACGACCACCCTGCGCACGCCCGGCAGGTCCGGGCCACCGCCGACCAGGAACCGCGTGCCCGCCTCTTCGAGCAGCGCGCTCAGCCGTTCAGCGGGCGCGTGCGCGTCCAACGGGAGGTACGCGGCACCAGCGCGAGCGATTCCCAGCATCGCCACGACCATGCCGACGGACCGTCCACCACCGACGGCGACGATCTCTCCCCGAGCGACTCCCAGTTCAGCCAGCTCGGCGGCCACCCCTCCGGAGAGGTGCCAAAGTTGTTGATAGGTAATGGATTCGCCGGACACCGGGTCGACCACCGCCTCAGCGGATGGAAGTTGATCAACCCAGGCGCGGACGAGTGCGGGCACGCAGCAGCCACTGCGCGCGTCCGGAAACGCCACGATTCTCCCCTGAAAGCCCAGTTATGACGGTTGCACCACCCACGCTCGGCCCCTCCCAGGCCCGAGCACCCCTCCTCGGCGCGACCCCCCACCGTCACGTGACAAGAGACGCTAGTGAACGGACGGTGAACGACCAATAGACCGTTCGTGGCAATTAAGGAAACAAATAGGTCGGCAGAACCGGTCCACCACGGACTGCCGGTGACGGAGTGAGCACGTGCTTCCTACATTCCAGTGAACGGAACGTGAAGTCGTTGCGACATATGAGGTTCGCAAAAACCAACAGCACGGCAGGGCCCCTGCTGTACTGTCCGGCCACGTGACTCGCATCGCGTTTCTGGGACTCGGCCGCATGGGCGCACTCATGGCGACCCGACTGGTGGCAGCCGGACATGACCTCACCGTGTGGAACCGCACCGCGGACAAGACCGCGCCGCTCGTCGAAGCGGGTGCAACCGCGGCCGGCACGCCCGCGGAGGCCGTGGCGGGCGCGGAGCTCGTCATCTCCATGCTGTTCGGCCCCGACGCCGTGCGCGAGGTGTACGCGAACGCGGTGGAGGCGTTGAAGCCCGGCACGATCGTCGTCGAGATGTCCACGATCGGCCCGCAAGCCGTCGCGGAGCTCAAGGAGACCCTCCCCGACGGCGTCCGCCTGATCGACGCACCGGTGAAGGGCAGCCTGCCCGCCGCGAGCTCCGGTGAGCTCGGCATCTACGCGGGCGCGGCCGACGCCGACCTCGCGGACGCCGCGGACGTGCTCGCCGTGCTGGGCAAGGTCAAGCACGTCGGCCCCACCGGCGCGGGCGCGTCGGTGAAGCTGCTGGTGAACCTGGTGCTCGGGTCGTCGTTCGTCATGGTGGCCGAGGCGCTGGCGCTCGCCGACTCCCTCGGCGTCGAGACCGACGCCGCCCTCACCGCGCTGGAGGGCACCGCCGTCGGCTCCCTCATCCCGCGCGTGCGCGCGAAGCTCGAGAACCCCGGTTCCACGCAGTTCTCCCTGGGCCTCGCGGAGAAGGACCTCCGGCTCGTGCTCGACGCGGGCGGTGTCGCGAACGGCGTGGCCGCCGGCGCCCAGGAGAAGCTGGCCGCGGCCGCAGCGGACGGCCTGGCGGAGAACGACATCAGCGCCGTGCTCAACCACGTCCGCGGGAAGTGACAGTGGGCTTCACTCGCGCGCAGGTGCTGGAACGCCTGCGCGCCAAGGCATCGCGCGGTGCGGCGATCATCGGCGGCGGTGCGGGCAGCGGCCTGTCGGCCAAGTCGCAGGAGACCGGGGGCATCGACCTGCTCACCGTCTTCAACTCCGGGCGCTACCGGACGGCGGGCCGCGGATCGCTCGCGGGCCTGCTGGCGTACGGGAACGCCAACGAGGTCGTGGTCGACATGGCCAGGGAGATCCTGCCGGTCGTGACGCGCACGCCGGTCCTGGCCGGTGTGAACGCCACCGACCCGTTCTACTCGCCGGAGGTCTTCCTGCCGGAGCTCGCACGGCTCGGTTTCGCCGGTGTGCAGAACTTCCCCACGGTCGGGCTGATCGACGGGAACTTCCGCGCCAACCTCGAAGCCACCGGCATGGGCTACGGCGTGGAGGTGGAGATGATCGCGACGGCCCGCCGCCTCGACCTCGTCACCGCCCCGTACGTGTTCTCCGCGCAGGACGCCGCGGCGATGGCCGAGGCGGGCGCCGACGTCGTCGTCTGCCACCTCGGTCTCACGGTCGGCGGCACGATCGGCGCCGTCGGCGGTCCGACGCTGGACGAGAGCGTGGCGCTCCTGCAGGAGTGGGCCGGCGCGGCACACGCGGTCCGCGACGACGTTCTGGTGCTGTGCCACGGCGGCCCGCTCGCCGAGCCGGAGGACGTCGCCCACGTCCTCAAGCACACGACCGGCGTGCACGGGTTCTACGGGGCCTCGTCGCTCGAACGCACCCCGGTCGAGACCGCGATCACCGGCCAGACGCGGAGGTTCACCTCGATCGAGGCGAACTAGCGCCTGTACAACGGGTTCGGGCAGTCGACGTAGACGCCCGCCGCACCCTCCGCACGGGTCCAGCGCAGCAGGAGGTTCGCCTTCGCGGGCACCGACGGGCTCTCCAGCAACGAGTTCAGCAGGGTGAACGATCCGTACGAGCGGAAGACGCTCCGCGCTTCCGCCCACACGTCCAGACCGGGGTGCCGGTCCAGCACGGCGCCCGCGATCTCGATGAGGTGGTTGACGACGAGGCAGTACTGGAGCCGCTCCCAGCCCTTCGCCTCGGACACCCCGCGCGAGCCGCCCTCTCCGTCCACTTCGGACAGCAACCGGGCGTGGCGCGGCAGCAACCGCATTCCCTCCGGGTCGCGGAAGATCGCCTGGACCGGCATCCCCTCGGCGTCCACTCCGACAAGAACGTTCTGCAGGTGGCACTCCATCACGACGCCGTGCGCGAAGAACGCGTGCAGCACAGGAGGGACGACAACGGAGACGTACTGCCGGAACCACCGCAGCGCGTCGTCGCGATCCAGGCCGTCCAACGGGTTCCCGTCGAACCCTTCGCTGATTCCGGCCGCCAGCAACGGGGTCACGCCGGGCAGCACGTGCTGCCTGATGCCGTCCCGCACCACGACGGCAAGTCCCTCAAAGGAATCCGGTGACGTCCGATAACCGCGGTCGATCAGGAACGCGGTGCCGGGGTACGCCGAGGCGATGTCGTCGAACACCGGTCTCAGCAGGCGCGCGAGCGGCGGGATCCAGCGCAGGTCGTGCGTCCAGAGCCGGCGCACGTCGTTGGTGATCTGCACGTCGAGGCTGAACTTGTAGAACAGGTCCGCCGCCGGGTCGTACACCGTGCGCACCGAGGACGTCGGCCAGACCTCGGGACCGGTCGAGGTCCCGGTCGTTCCCAGCAACGAGAGCTGCCACGGGTGCGCGGGCAGGATCCCCGCGGGCAGCGGCACCTCGCCGTCGTCGGCGAACTCCCCTTCCAACTGCGCCAGCGAGAACCGCGCGTGCACCTCGGGCGCGTACGGGAGCCACTCGGAGGCGGGCACGCCCCCGCGCCCCTTCGGCGCCGGGTGGTAGCGGTGACCGGCGATCAACGCCTGCTCGGAGCGCTGGTAGAGGTCGTCGGGCGGCGCGGGCCGGGCGTCGAGGACGGCGGCGATCGCCGACCGCGACCCAGCGATCTCGTCGAGGAACCCGACCGGCGGGTCACCGAGCTCCTTGGTCACCAACACCGCGAGCTCGTGCCACGACACCGGTTGCCACGTCCCGGAGAACACCTCGGGGTCCGAGAGCCAGCGCCCCTCCCGCGCCCGCAGCAGAACGCCGGCGCGGGGCAACCGGATCGTGCCGCCGGGCCCCGGCTCCCCCACCTCGCGCCGCAGGCAGTTGAGCAGGGCGGTCGAGGTGATGCCGTCGGGGTCAGTGATCGCTTCCACCGGTGTCCGCTTCCCTGAGGGCGATGTGTCAGGATCTGGTCATTCTGACGCAAACGCGGGTCGAGTCCGAATTCGCCGCCGCACTTCCAGCCGACCGTGCCGAACGATTTCTCGCGGCACTGCCGGAAGCCCGCGCGGCGATTTCGGCGCGCCTGCGCCGGGCGTTCGCGATCGAGCCGTTGCCGCAGGTCAACGCCGATCCGGACGAGCACCTCCACCCGGTCGACCTCCTCACCGCACAACGCTGGCCGCACTCCGCGAACCTCATCGCCGAAGTGGCCCACAGCGTGGCCGGACTGGCGCTGTCCCGCACAACGAGCCCGCTCACGACTCCATTCCTCGAAAGGTCGCTCGAGGAGCACGAGCAGAGCGTGGTCGACGGCCATCCGCTGCACCCGTGCTGCCGCAACCGCACCGGCTTCACCGCCCACGACCACCTCGCGTACGGCCCGGAACACCGCCCGGTGGTCGCGCTGCGCCTGCACCCGACCCGCGACCACGTGGTCTTCGGCGACTGGCCGGCAGAACTGCGCGACGGCCCGTCGATCCTCCTCCCGGTGCACCCGTGGCAGGCCGACCGCCTGAACGTGACCGGCGCGGGGACCTTGCCCGCACACCCGCTGATGGCCCTGCGAACGCTGTCGGCAGGCGCCTGGCACGTCAAGACGACGCTGAGCGCACAGATCACCTCGGCCGTGCGGGACATCTCCGGCAACTCGATCGCCACCGCCGTGACGGTCTCCGACTTCCTCTCCGACGTCGTCGAGGGCCTTGAACTCCAGCACAACAGGGCCTCGGCGGCGGTTCTCACCGACGGCGAACCGAACCGCGCGCTGGGCGTGATCCTGCGCGACAAGCCCGTGCCGCTCGACGGCGAAACCCTGCTTCCACTGGCCGCGTTGACCGCTGGCGACCCTCCGCCGATCCGCTCGCTGGGCGACCCGGTGACGTGGCTGGCGGAGTTCGCGGAACTGGCCGTGCCACCGCTGATGACCCTGCTCGCCCGCGGCGTGGCGTTGGAGGCGCACGAGCAGAACCTGCTGGTGGGCCTGGTGAACGGCAGACCGCGCCGGCTGATCTACCGCGACCTGGCGGATATCCGCGTCAGTCCTCGCGCGGACCTTCCAGCACGACTGCACGCCGACCGGGAAGCCTTGCGCGCCAAGACGTTCGCCACGTTCTTCGCGACGGCGCTGACCGGGTTGGTCTCTGCGCTCGACGCGCCCGCCGCCGAACTCTGGGACGTGGTGGCGAAGACCGTGCCGGACACGCCGGACCGGCACGCGCTGCTGCACGACCCGTTTCCAGCCAAACCGCTAACGCTGATGCGGCTTGATCCGAAGACAACGGAGTGGGCGCACACGCCCAACCCGTTCATTGGAGAGAGCCCGACGCCATGGCCCGGCTTTTCCTGAGCTACGCGACCCCTGACTTCGAGCTTGCGAGCTCGGTGTTCGACTGGCTGACCGAAGACGGCCACGAGGTGTTCTTCGACCGGGACGTGCGTGACGGGATTCCGGTCGGCGAGGACTGGAAGCTGAAGCTGTACCACGAGCTGAACCGCGTGGACGCCGTCATCTGCGTGCTGTCCGGCGCCTACGTCCGCTCGACGTGGTGCACGGCAGAGGTCGCGATCGCGGACTCGCGCGGCTGCCTGCTGATCCCGTTGCTCGCCGAGAAGGGCGTCACCCACCAGCTGATCGAGCGGCAGCAGTACACCAGCGACGATCCGGCACTCGCACGTGAGCAGGTGCTCACTAGGGTGCGACGGCTCGACTCGCGCGGACTGCCGGAGTGGCGTGACGGCGACAACCCCTATCCCGGCATGGCCCCGTTCACGGCGGCACGGAGCAGCCTCTTCTTCGGGCGTGCCGCCGAGGTGCGCAAGCTCGCGGCGCAGGTGCGGGCGGACGACGGCCGCGCCGTCCTCGCGATCACCGGTTCATCGGGGTGCGGGAAGTCGTCGTTGCTGCGAGCGGGACTTCTCCCCGCCATGGGGACTGATCCCGGCTGGCTGGTCGTGGAACCGTGGTCGCCGGAGGGCGATGCCAGGTACTCGCTCGCGAAGGCGCTCAGCGAGACGGCGAAACGTCACGGGCTCACCTGGTTTCCCTGGGACGTGCGGGAGAAGCTCGCACAGCTCCGGGGTCTGCGCGAGCTCGCGGACGCGCTGCTGATCGCCCAGGGCACCGGCAGTCGCGTGCTGGTCGCGATCGACCAGGCGGAGGAGCTGTTCGCGCCCTCCGCGGACGTCGAGGACCGCACCGCTCTGGCGGAACTGCTGACGGAAGCGATCGCGGGACCGGTCCGCGTCGTCGTGACCGTGCGTTCCGAGTACCTCGACGACCTCGCCGCGCTGCCGGGGCTGTCCGCCGAGGCGATCGGGCACGAGCTGCTCGGCCCGCTGGCCAAGGACATGCTGCGGATCGCCATCGAGGAACCCGCGCGGATCGCGGGCTTGCGCCTCGAACCCGAGCTCTCCGCACGGCTGATCGCCGACACGGACACCAGCGAGGCGTTGCCGCTGCTCGCTTTCGCTCTGCACCAGCTGGCCGACAAGAAGCCGCGCGGTGCCGGCCTCACCATCGAGGCCTACGACGAGCTGGGTGCGAAGAACGGCTACCAGGAGCTCTCCGGCCTGCACGCCGTGCTCGCGGCGCACGCGGACAGAGCGCTGCGGGAGGCCCAGGTGCTCGCCGCCCTCTCCGAGGAAGACGTGCTGACAGGTCTGGTGCGACTGGCGAGCATGGACGCGAGCGGCCGGCTGGTGCGCCGTTCGGTGCCGCTCACCGGCCTGGGATGGCAGATGCAGACGGTCGTCGACGTGTTCGCCAGGCGCCGTCTGCTCACGACGGACGACCAGGGCCTCCTGGTCAGGTTCACGCACGAGGCGCTGCTCACGGCGTGGCGTCCGCTGGCGGACTCGATCGCCCGGCACAGCAAGGCGTTGCGCACGGTCCAGTCCGTCGAGCAGGCCGCCCAGGAGTGGATCGCGGCGGACCGCGCCGAGCGCTACCTGTGGGACGACGAGCGCTACACCGCGACGGTCCTCGACCTGTCCGCTGAGGACGATCTGGTCGACGCGAACGGCCGCGAGTTCCTCGACGCCACCAGGGACCGGCGAGATCACCGCCGGCGGCGGGACCGGCGCAGGCGCAGGCGGACCGTCTCCGTGCTCACGGCCTTCTCGGTGATGGCGCTCGTCGCCGCGGTCATCGCCGTGGTGAACGCGAGAACCGCCCAGAGCGAACGCGACGCCGCCATCGTGCGGGAGCTGATCGCCCGCGCCGACGGTGTCCGTTCCGCCGACCCGCAGCTCGCGCTCCGCCTCACCCTGGCCGCGCACAGCATCGCGCCTTCCCGGGAAACGGAAGCGGATCTGCTGCACACCCTGACCATGAACAACTACGCCACGATCATCACCGGCCACACCAGCTCGGTCTTCACCGTCGCCTTCAGCCCGGACGGCCGCACCCTCGTGTCGGGCGACGGCGAGGACCACACGGTTCGCCTGTGGGACGCGTCCGACCCTCTGCACCCCAGAGCGTTGGGCCAGCCGATCACCGAGCACACCACGTGGGTGCAGGGCGCGGAGTTCTCCCGGGACGGGCACCTCCTGGCCACCGCCAGCCAGAAGGAGGTGATCCTCTGGCAGGTGGACGACCTGGGCCACCCGCGCAAGCGGAGCACGATCCCCGCACCCTCGACCCGCCACACGATCACGGACTCGCTGGGCGTGGCGTTCAGCCCGGACGGGAAGCTGCTCGCCAGCACCCACGGCAGCGCGATCACGTTGTGGGACGTCACCGACCCCGACCACCCCGCACAGCTCGGCGGCCTTCTGCTCGAGCACAACGGCACCTACGGCGACGTGGCGTTCAGCCACGACGGCAAGCTCCTCGCGGGCACTGGTGGCCGGGCGAGCACGAGAAACGTGTGGGACATCAGCACGCCGTCCACTCCTCGGGTGGTGTACACCGCGTCCAGCACCGACACGGTCGCGGCGCTGGCCTTCGCTCCCGACCGGCCGATTCTCGCTCTGGCGCACGGCGACATCGGGAGCAGCGCGAGCAGGCTCGACCTGTGGGACTTCACGGATCCGTCCCGGCCGGCGCAGATCAGCTCACCGCCGACTGGACACACGGCCGGGCTGCGCGACGTCGCGTTCAGTCAGGACGGGCGCACGATGGCCACGGCGAGTTTCGACCAAACGGTGGCGGTCTGGGACATGACGAACCCGGCGGCGCCACGCCGTTCGAGCGACCTGATGACCGACCACACCAACGACGTGCACGCAGTGGCGTTCGCCAAGAACGGCACGATGGCGTCGGCGAGCGCGGACAACACGATCGTCCTGTGGACTCCGCACAACCCCTCCGTGCCGGTCCACTGGAACCTGCCGCAGCTCAACCACGACGCCGCGGTCCGAACCCTCGCCTTCGGACCGGGCGGCAGAACCCTGGTGTCGTCACCGGAAATCGGCATCGGCCGGGTGTGGGACATCTCCGCGCCCGACCGGCCACGCGGTCCGGGACAGCTCGACGTCGGCCCGGTGATCACGTCGATCGCCTTCAGGCCGGACGGCTTCGTGCTGGCCGCGAGTGGCGGCAGCCCGGACGCCTTCGGCCCCAAGGTCGGCAAGGTGACGCTGTGGGACATGAGCGATTCCGTCGTTCCGAAACGCCTCGGCACGCCACTGGCCGAGGGGCAGGAGCAGGTGGTCGGTCTCAGCTTCTCCGCGGACGGCAAGACGTTGTGGAGTGCCGACCGGAACGTCTCCCTGACCCGGTGGGACGTCAGCGACACGGCTCGACCGCGCAAGACCGGTCATGCCCTGACGGACCGCTCCGACCACCAGAGCATGGTGGCGTTCCGCCCGGACCAGCGCGCGATCGCGAGCCACGGCCGTGGCGGCGTGGTGATCCGCGACATCTCCTCCCCGGACAACGTCCGGCTGCTCGAACACCCGATGAACGACCACTTCGCGCAAGTCATGATCTTCAGCCCTGACGGCAGGACGCTGTTCACCGGCGGGGACGACGTGTTGATCTGGGACGTGTCCAGCGCGTGGCAGCCCCGCCGGTACGGCTCCCAGCTGGGCGCCGGACTCGACGTGGTGTCCATGGCCCTCAGCGGCGACGGCAAGACGCTCGTCGTGGCCGACGCCCAGGACGGCGTGACGCTGTGGAACGTCGAGGATCCCGCCCACCCCTACCGCATCGGCACGCCGCTGACCACGGACAAACCGACCGCCGTCGCACTGAGCAGGAACGGCCGGATGCTGGCCACCGGCTCGAAGTCCGGGGAGGTGGTGTTGTGGGACCTGTCGCGGCTGCACCACCTGCGCGAGCACCTCACCGACGAGGCGTGTGCCCGCGCACGGCGTGAGCTCAACGAGGAGGAGTGGACGCGGCACGTCGGTCCCAACTTCGACCGGCGGCAGATCTGTGCGGTGGCCTAAAGCAACACATCGCGGTGCTGCCACGCCAGCGACAGCAGCGCCGCCCCCGCCGCCTGAGTAGGTTCGTGGTGCACGAACCGCTCGACGTTCGAGGCGGTGAACGGAAGTCCTTCCAGCACACGGCCTTCGTCGTTGTGCGACACCAGATCCCCGAACAGCGCGTCGAACCTCGATGCCTCGAACACCGCGACGGTGAGCATGTCGGTGGCGAACGTCAGCGGGTCCACGCCCATGCCGAGGTAGTACACCCGTGCTGCCGCAGTCAGCTCACAAGCAAAAGGCCAGGTGTCGTAGTCCGGCGTGTGGATCTCCGGGACGCCCAGCAGTTCCTCGGCGAACTCGCGGATCATGCAGTGCCACAACGAGAAGTCGCTGTCCTGCGCGCCCTGGAAGACTCCGACGGGCAGCACCTGGTACATCCCTCCCGCGTGGCCGACGCGCTTCGGGTCGCGCCAGTGCAGGAAGAACGTCGAGCCGGAGGAATCGTGGCGGATGGTCAGCGTGCTGATGGCGACGTTGACCGGGCGTGCACCCAGATCGCAGGGATCGCCGATGGACGACCGCAGCGGCAGCGAGGAGATCCGGCCCGCCGACAGGGCCGCGTACTCGTGGGCGCAGGCCTCGCCCACGTCGATGCCGTCGAAGTAGGTGCCGAGGCCGAACGTGAGGTGCCGGCCGGTGAAGCCGAGCAGGCGGTAGGTCTCGCGGTTCTGGAACACGGCCGGTGCGGCGAGCGCGGCCATCGCCTCGGAGTAGCTGCCGAAGCCGTCGGGGAGCAACGCCCCGCGGTCCGGTGAGAAGGCAGGCGAGCGGCTCAGTTCCAGGGAGAGGTCGGCCAGCGGAACGGGCGAGGACGGCATCCAGCCGGGGGACGTGAGCAACGGTGTGCCCGCGACCTTGGGCAGCGACGGGTACTCCGACACCGCCTTCAGGGCCAGGGCGTGGCGGTGCTCCAGCAGGTGCGCGCGGACTTCGAGCCACTCGGCGGACGTCGTCATGGCTCCATCTCGGCGAGGACGTGGCGACATGACCGGACCACCGCGGCCCGGTCTTCCGCCGTGTGAGCGCTGTCAGGCCCTCCAGCGGCGGGAGGCGTGAACCACCTCTCCGACCGCGCGGGCGAGGCTTCCGTCGGGGTCGATGTGGGCCTCGTAGTGGGCGGGAAGCGGCTTGGCCACCTCGGGCGGCGTCTCGTACAGGTCGTCGTCCTCCCACCGCAGCCTGCGCGCCGTCTTGACGAACGCGACCGCCGCTGCCAGCAGCAACATCCCGACCGCGGCAGGCCACCAGACCTTTTCCGAGATCGCGATGGCGAACTGGACCTGGGCCACCACGACGAAGACGACCGTCAGCCCGACCACCGACCACGGGGCCGATCTACCGTCGCGTCTGCGCTTGGCGGCACCGGTTGCCCCCATTGGCGTCACCTCCACCGATGTTGCCGTGGACATCGGCGATTGATCGCACGGAGTTACAGGGCCAAGCGTACTCTCCGGTCGTTTGGTTGCGTTCCGTCATCGCGGCACATTCACCCACCAGGCGTGAACCCCGGCACGCCCCGTGCGCGATTCACCCTGTGGTGTGATCATCTACTCGTGTCTGCTCTGCACGCGGGTGACCCCGCCGCCTTCGCCACCGACGTCCTGGACGAGGGCCCAGCCGAGCTCGAGTACGAGCCGGGCATCGCCTCGCGCAGGCCCACCAAGACGTGTGCCGGTGGCGCGCTGATCCGCGACTCCGCCGGACGGGTCCTGTTCGTGGTGCCGACGTACAAGCCCGTGCTGGACATCCCCGGCGGCATGACCGACGACAACGAGTCCCCGAAGGCCACGGCGGTCCGCGAGATCCGGGAGGAGCTCGGGCTCACCATCGAGCTCGGCCGGTTGCTCGTGGTGGACTGGACGCCGCGCAACGGGGTCTGGCGCGACTGCCACCAGTTCGTGTTCGACGGCGGGATCGTCGACGACGCCTCCGTGCACGACGACGAGCTCGAAGCCGTGGTGTACCTGACGCTCGACGAGGCCAGGCCGCGGATCTACCCGTCGCTGCACCGCAGGCTCACGCTCGCGCTGGAAGCCCTGGAGAGCGGTTCCACGCGCTACGCGGAGTTCGGCCGCGAAGTCTGAATTAAGCTCGCCGGCATGGACCTGAGCGCGTTCCCCCGAGTCGCACTGGGCAGCTGGCCGACCCCGCTCGACGACGCTCCGAGGCTCGCCGCCGCGCTCGGCAGCCCGCCGGTCCTGATCAAGCGCGACGACGTCAACGGTCTCGGCGCGGGCGGCAACAAGCTGCGCAAGCTCGAGTTCCTGCTGGGCCAGGCGATCGAGGACGGCGCGGACACGATCATCACGTTCGGCGCGCTGCAGACCAACCACGGCCGGCAGACCGCTGCCGCGTGCGCGAAGCTCGGGCTGCGGTGCGAGCTCGTCCTCACGGCCAAGGTGCCGATGAAGGGCGACGCCTACGAGAAGTCCGGCAACGTCGTGCTGGACCACATGTTCGGCGCGAACGTGCACGTCTGCGCGGACGCCGACGAGACCGTGCAGGCCTACGAGAAGGTCAACCACGACAAGGCCGTCACGCTGCCCGTCGGCGGCTCGAACGGCCTCGGCGCGCTCGGGTACGTCGCGGCCGCCGTCGAGCTCGTGGCGCAGCTGAACGACCGCGGCATCGACAACGCCACCATCGTCGTCCCGGACGGCAGCGGCGCCACGGCGGCCGGCATCGCGCTCGGCACCGAGCTCCTGGGCTGGGGCGGCACCGTCCACGCGGCGAGCGTCTCGCACACCGCCCAGGACGCCGAGCGGGAACTGCGCAGCCTCGCAACCGACGCCGCCGCGCTGCTCGGGACCGGAAAGCCGGAGCTCGGCCACGTCACCGTCACCGACGACACCATCGGGCCGGGTTACGGCGTGCCGACGCAGGACATGTGGAACGTGCTGAAGCTGTTCGCGGAGACCGAGGGCGTGCTCCTGGATCCGGTCTACACCGGCAAGGCCGCCGTGAAGTTCCGCGAGCTGGCACCGCTCAGCGACGTGCCCGTCGTGTTCCTCCACACGGGTGGTCTTCCCGGCTTTTACGGCTATGCGCCCGAAGCCGTCGCCCAGTTCTGACGACAGATTCTCATAACCGCGTCCTATCGACGCGTTTCCGGTGTGCACCTGACATCTCCATCGGTCATCTATTGACCAGGTTTTGTCCATGATTCCCACCCAAATGACCGAGCATAATCGCGCCCATGCACGCCAATGTTTCAGCATCGTCAAAATTTCACTCACCCGGCGCAAGCAGATTGAATCCATGCGCGGTGGAATCACGGTGACCTGCACTTATAGGCCGCACGATTGCGGTCATTAGGGCAGTAACGAGCCAGCGCGCGCGTTCGATCGAAATACCGCCCGCCACATTCCACCAGCGTCAGTGGGTGAATTGACTCATGCGTCTCTCCGTGCTCGCCTCGACAGCGGCCGCGTTACTGCTGTCCACGTCCTCACCAACAGGCGCGGCACCGCAACAACAGCAACCGGAACCCGTCATCACGCCCGCGAACATCGTGGTGCTGGTCGACGAGTCGAGCAGCATCAGTTCGCAGGACGTGGACCGGGAACGGGACGCCGCCGCGCTGATCGCACTCGGGGAGTTCGCGCCGTCGAGCACCATCGCGGTCGTCGGGTTCGGCAGCGACAACGGCGGCCAGTCGCCGGTCGACGTGGTGTGCCCGCCCAGCACGGTCGCGACCGCTCAGGACCGCCAGCGCCTCAGCGACTGCACCCGCGGGCTGAAGAGCCGCAAGGCCGGTGAGGGCGAGGGGACCGACCACGCGGCCGCGCTCCAGCAGGCGCTGAGCTACCTCGAGGGCGACAAGAGCGGCCCGAAACTGATCTTCCTGCTCACCGACGGCAAGCTCGACGTCTCCGACAGCCCGCGCTACGGCCCGGACAACGTCGGCGACCAGCGCAACCGCACCGCCTCCGAGCTGATCGGGACGCTGCTGCAGCAGGCCAACCGGGAGAAGACTCAGATCTGGCCGCTGGGCTTCGGCAACGTCGACCAGGCGCAGCTCGACAGGTTCGCGAAGGGCTCGTTCCAGGGCCAGTGCGGCGTGAAGTCCCCGACACCTGCCGCGACCGTCGTGAGCAGTTCGGCCGACGTCGCCCAGGCGCTCATCAAGGCCTTCCAGGCGGCCAGGTGCGCCGGCGCGAGCGACATCCAGCGCACCCCGGTCAGCAGTGGCGGCACCGCCGAGGCCAAGGTCACCATCCCGGTGATCGCCACCGACGGTTCGATCCTCGTGACCAAGCACGACTCGCGCATCGCGGTGTCCTATGTGGACCCCGAAGGCAAGACTGTGCCGAAGTCCGGCACCCAGGGCGACTCCACGTTCCAGGTCAGCGGTGAGAACGGCACGGTCGAGGGGCTGCGGATCGTGAACCCGTTGCCCGGCGAGTGGACCGTGAAGATCACGTCCGCGCCCGGTGTACCGCCGCTCGACGTCAGCACGGTCGTCATGTACCAGGGCGCGGTGCGGTCGAGCATGACCGTGAACCCTCCGGCGCCCCAGGCGGGTCAGGAGGTCACGGTCGCGCTGAGCCTGCACACCAGGAGCCGGTCGATCACGGACCCGAGCGCGCTGAAGGACCTGTCGTTCACCGCCGACGTGAGGGGAGAGGGCTTCACCACCCTGATCCCGCTCAACGACGACGCCCAGAACGGCGACAGCCGCGACCAGGACGGCGTCTACTCGGGCAAGATCGTCATCCCGGGCGGGGCGAAGGGCGCGGTCAAGTTCACCGGCACGGTCGCGGGCATCGGCATCAGCAGCGACACCAGGATCGTCGACGCGGCCCTCGTCACGGGCCCGCGCCCGCTGGTCGCGACCACCACGTTCGGCAACACCGACTGGAACGTCGCACCGGGCGACACGGTCCGCGGCACGGTCACGGTCACCAACAACTCCGGCCGCGCCCGCAAGGCCAGGATCGTCGTCGCCGACGCCGCCCCCGGCACGGTCGCGAGCATCCCCGGCGAGCAGACCGTGCTCGACGTGCCGCCGTCGGGCACCAGCACGTTCGACTTCGACCTCGCCTTCGCCGACGACACGGTCAAGGGCGCCAACGCGGTGACGCTGCGGGTCGTGGACGACGAGAACCCGGACGACGTGATCTACGAGTGGCGGCTCACGGCGACCGTCGAGGAACCGCCGCCGCTGACGCAGATCGCGATCGGCATCACGATCGCGGCGGTCGTCACCACCGCGCTGGTCCTGTTCCTGCACCGGCGCAGGCGCCGCGACGTGCGCGGGCTGGTCGTCCACCTCTACGACGGCCACCGGTCGCGCGGTGACCTGGCCGCACCGGAGCAGCCGTCGTCCGTGTTCCGCTTCCACCTCGGCGAGGCGGCGGCCGGGGTGCCGCACCTGGCGCACTCGGCCGGCGGCGAGGACAGCTACGAGCTCAGCAGGGTCGGCGGCCGCCTGCAGCTGCGCACTCCTTTCGGCGACACGCAGTCGTTGCACCTCGGCGAGCGCGTCGACGTGAGCCCGAGCCTGTCGATCGAGGTGGAGGACGAGCACTCCCCCGTCGGCTTCTCCGAAGAACACCACCAGGACCCGTTCACCGCCGCGGAACCGCAGCAACGGCCGTCCGACAACCACCTGCTCTGAGCCGGAAGGACAACGATGCAGATCTACCAGCCCATGCTGTACGTCGGACTGGGTGGCACCGGCTGTCGCGTCGGCGCCGAGCTGGAGCGCAGACTGCGCGAGGAGCTGTGCGGCCCGGACGGCACCGAGCTCCAGCACCGCATGCAGGGCAAGAACTTCCTGCCGTACCAGCTGCCGTCGTGCCTCCAGTTCGTCTACGCGGACCTCAGCGAGGACGAGTTCGGCTCCCTGGAACGCCGGGTCGTGCCCGATCCCGAGTACCTGCCCGCCGCCGAACGCACCATGCACCTCGTGCGGGAACTCGTGCCGCACCACGACACCTACCCCGAGGTGGCGCGGAGCCTGCGTCTCGCCGCCTCGCAGTACGTCGAACCGTGGCTGCCACCGCCGGTGGGCGAACCGCGGATCGGCCCGCTCGCCCGCGGTGCCGGTCAACTCCCGACGGTGGGCCGCGCGGCCCTGTTCGAGACGTTCCGCGGCGGCACGTCGGCGGCGCAGGCACCGCTGCGCAAGGCGATCGGCGCGATCAACAACTCGCTCGGCGAGCTCGCGCTGCTGGGTGGCGGCAAGAGGTCGTTGTCCTGCGACGTGTTCGTGGCGTTCAGCGTCGCGGGCGGCACGGGCAGCGGCATCTTCTTCGACTTCCTGCACCTGATCGGCGACGTCTTCGCGCACCAGGACTACCGCGCGAGGATCTTCCCGCTGGTGCTCATGCCGAGCGCGTTCGACGAGGGGCTCGGCGGCGGCAGGGCGGCGCGGCTCAACGCGGGGCGCTCGCTGCTCGACCTGTTCCGGCTGGTGGACGACCAGAACGCCCAGGTCGCGGGCACCGAGCTGGACAACTCCGGGATCAGCGGCCAGCTCTCGGTGCGGTACCCCGACCGCGAGGAGATCCGGCTGCGCGCCTCGACCGTGCAGACCGCGTTCCTGTTCGGCAAGGGTCCCGGGGTGCAGCGCGAGGACCTGCACCGGTCGATCGTGTCGCTGGTGCTGTCGCTGATCGGCACGGACCTCGGCACCGACGGCGACGGCGGGCGTCAGGCCGTCGCGCAGACGTACATGAGCTTCGCGGACTCGTTCATCAACGGCGCGGTCGAACGCGAGGTGCCCGCTGCGACCGGCATCGGGAACCGCGGTGTGTCCACGAGTTCCGTCGCGTCGATGACCGTGCCGGTGGACGACATCGCGGACATCATCAGCTCGCGCCTGCTCGCCGCCGCGGTCACCGAGCTGGACGAACCGGGCACCGGGCAGGCGGAGAACAACTCGCCGTTCATCGAGAGGTTCTTCACGGAGTCCAATTTGGACCCGCTGCGGCTGCGCGCTCCGGTGCCGATCAACGAGGTCTCCGCGGTGTCCGGTGCCGAGGCGATCGCACGGGCGCTCGCCACGCGGGCCCGCACGATGGAGTCCGGCCTGCGCACGCTCGACCAGCAGCTGGCCAGGCAGATCCCCGACATGGTGCAGACGTTCGACGCCGGCCGCGCGGTGAAGTCGCTGCTCGGCGAGGTCGACCTGTTCCGGCTCAGGCGGGTGCTGAACGGCCACGACGGGCTCACCGACGAGGCCAGCGCGCTCGGGTTCGCCAAGATCCTCGAACTGCGCCGCGGTGAACCCACCGCGCCCGCGGGGCTGACGCTGAACCCTCCGGCCGCCGCGGGGATCAAGGGCAAGTTCCTGCGCAAGCTCCAGTTCTCCGACCCCGCCGTGCGGGCGGCGATCGCGCGCCAGAACGACTGGTACGCCTGGCGCGCCAAGCGGGTCTGGCACGCGGCGTGGAACGACCAGGCGGTGCGCTGGGACCTCAAGCTCAAGGCCGTGCAGCAGCAGGTCCTGTCGCTGGTGAACGCGTTCGAGGACCACGCGCGGCAGAGCGAGCGGCGGTTCACCGCCCGCGCCCGCGAGCTGTACCAGCAGCGCGTCGGCGTCACGTACCTGCTGCCGCGCCAGGGCGACCTGGAACCGTTCTACCAGGCCGTGGTGCGCCGGTTCGTGGACTACTACGTGCACCAGGGCGGCAAGCTGCGGCCGACCGCGACGCCGGGCGACCTCGTCACCGAGATCCTCGGCGAGGAGGGCTGGAAGCACGCCTACGACATGGTGCTGGACGGCCGCGGCCCGGCGATGGCCGTGGCGCACGTCAAGGACCGGGTGAAGCAGGCCGTGAAGCGGCTCTTCTCCTACCGCGACGGGCAGCACCGGCCGTTGCTCCCCGCGTTGCAGGACCTGCTGGCGGCCGCCGCGGGCAAGCCGGGCGTCCAGGTCGGCGACGACGAGCTGGCGCAGTTCCGGGAGAAGCTCGCCGGGCTCGTGCCGGGAGGGTTCGCGCCGAGCGGCACCGGCCGGTTGCGGATCCTGTTCAGCTATCCCGCCTCCGCCCAGGACTTCGAGCTGGAGAAGTTCCTGCGCCACGAGGTGTCGCTGCCGCGGCAGGACGCGGTCGTCGAGTTCCGGCCGATCGCGGCCGAGTCGATCACCGTCGTGCTGTTCCGCAGCTCCATGGGACTGACCGAGGTGCCGGAGGTCCGCGAGGTGCTCAAGCACTGGTCGGACGCGCTGCGCAACGAGGAGCAGCAGGACTTCCTGCGCTGGCGGCAGCGTCTGGGCTACGACTTCGGTTACCTGGCCACGGTTCCCGAGCACCGCGAACGGATCCTGCACCACCTGCTGTGCGCGGCGTGGAACGACCAGATCGCGGTCGCAGGCGACGAGGACTCGCCGTCCGCGATCACCGTGAAGCTCGGTGACGGCGCGCAGGCGAGCATGCGGCTGCCGCTGGAACCGTTCGGGCGGCTGTCGAGCTGGGCGAGCCTGCTGTCCGCGTACGAGGCGTGGGTGCTGACCGACGACGAGCAGATCCGGCGCGACTTCTGCGCCAAGCTGATCGCTACCACCCCGCGCGGTCTGGATCGGCGGCCGGACAAGCCGTCGCAGCTCTTCGACCGGATCGTCGGCCTGGCGGCGAGCGAGCTGGCCCGGATCGACGCGGAGCTCCGCGAACGCACCGGTGGCAGCGGCACGCGCCGGCTGCTCGCGTTGCGCGAGTTCTGGGAGGAGACCCTGCCCGGCGCGCTGCGGCTGCCGTTCCGCGGTGTCAACAACCCGTTGCAGGACACCCTGTCCGACCTGCGCGAGTGGGTCGCGCGCGACCCGGAATGGCTGCGCCCGTGACCCCGGACCCGGTGATGACGCTGGACCTCCGCACGCCGCAGGGCGCGGACGGCCCGGTCCTGTCGAGCCGCGTGCTGGTGATCGACACGACGGACGCGCTGGCCGAGCACCACGCGCACTTCGAGCGGCTCGCCCGGCTGCCGCAGGTGACCGGTGTCGTGCTGGTGGCGATCGGCGGCATCGAGACCGTCCTGCGCACGCCCTCGGCGCTGGCCGGTGTCGGCGTGACGTTGTGGGTCACCGATGGTTCCGGTGTGCCGTGGGAGGGTGGTTCGCAACGGCCGGGCGCCGGCGGCGGCGAGTCCACTGTGGACGACCTGCTGGTCGCCCTGCGGTTCCCCAAGGTGTTCGACCGGGTGGTCGCGGAGGTCGGCGCGATGCCGCACCAGGCCGCGAGTCCCGGGCTGGCCGTCGACTACGCGACGGTCGAACCGGGGATGATGCGGGCGTTGAAGCTGCGGGCGTTGCGGCAGCTCGTCGCCACCGGGGTGGCGGCACGGCTGCACGACCGCGAGTCGACCGAGCTGACGTCCGTGGTGCGCTCCGCGACCGAGGGCGACGCGACGTCGGTGCGCGAGGGATCACCCCTGCACGAGGCGATGGCCCGCGCCCACCGCGAGCTCACGGCGGCGGAGCGGGCGATCGGCAGGTGGCGGTCGTGGCGTGGGCTGGTGGGTCTCAGGAAAACGCACCGGGTGGTGCTGGACCGGCTCAGCGCCGCCGGTGACGCGCTGCTGCGGTACCACCGGGTGGCGCGCAGAGCGTTGGAGGACGTTGATTCCAGCCTCGCCGACGGGTACCCGCCGCCCTCCGAGCTCCTCGAACAGGGCCTGCCCTCCCCCGCGCCGGTCAACTCCGAGGAGATGGCGGACGCGGTGCGCAAGGCCGTGACGACCGAACTGCTCGGCGGCCGCACGTTGCCGGGCATCGCCGAACAGGCACGCAGGCTGGGCAACCGGCTCGGTGCGGCGCGCAGTCTCGCGGTGACCGAGCAGGACGCGGCCGCGGACCTCCAGACGTGGGCGCGCGGGCTGATCGCGCCGCCCCCGGTGAAGGTGTGGCCGATCCCGGTCACGCACCTGCTGCCGGTGATGTTCCTGACCTCTCTGCTGAGCACCGCGCTGCCGGGGTTCGGCGCGTGGCCGATGCTGCTGATGGTTCCTTTGTGGACGGTGCTGGTCGCGTTGCTGTCCGCGCCCTGTCCCGCCGGTGCCGACCTCGGGCTCGTTTTCGGCGCCACGGTGTTCACCTCCGTCGCAGGCGCCGCCGCCGGGCTGAGGTTTCCGGGAGGGCTGTCGTCCGACGTGCTGATCGGCGCCGGCGTGCTGGTGGTGCTGGTCGCGGTGTCGCTGGTGTCGGCCTGGATCGCGTGGCGGGCCGTGGCCGGCCGCTGGCGGGACGCGGTGCCGTTGCGCCAGGCGCAGAACGCCACCAAGCGGCTGTCCGACCAGGTGTCGCGCACGATCGAGCAGCGCTGGTCACCCGCCGACCGCAGCCGCCGCCTCGCGGACTCGCTGCTCGTCGTGGCGGCCGGGGTCGACGCCGTGGCCGAGGTGTTCGGCGACGTGATCTCCGGCGTCGAGGACACCGGGCACACGTTCGGCGGCGACTCCTCCGCCGGGCTGGCCGAGGTGCTGCACCACGACCTGGTGGCGATCACGCTGGAGGTGCTGCGGCCGTCGTTCGACGCGATCGCCTCCCGCATGCCGCTCTCCGCCGACGCACAGCGTTCCTCCGCGCGGGCGAAGGAACTCGTGGCCGCCTACGACGACCACCTCGAACAGGCCGGCCTGCGCGAGCTGCCCGCGTTCGTCACCGACGAAGGTCCCCGGCGCAGGCTCGCGGAGACGTTGTGGCAGGGCTCGGCGTCGTCGCGGCGCATCCTGCAGCTCACCGAGCGCAGCAGGATGACGCAGCTGTGCGCGGCGGAGGACGTCCGCCTGCTGCAGGCGGACAACGCCAGGATGGTGCACTTCGCGTCGGCGGACATGGATCTGCCGCCCGTCGACGCCGGGTGCGACGAGATCATCCGCACCAGGGGTGACGCCGTGGGCGCGGTGCGGCTGACCCCGATCCTCGCGCGGTACGTCGAACGCGCGGTGCACGCCCAGGGAGATCAGCGGTGAAGCACTCCGCCACCTCGAACTTCGACACGCTCACCGGACGCGACCCGGCGGGCCGCGCGACGTCCTGGCGGATCCAGGCCCTGGACCCCGACCGCGTGCGGACCGACGACGGCAGAACTCTGGTGCTCAGGTCACTGCCCGCCCAAGACGATCTCACTGTCGCGGAGACGTTGCTGGACAACGAGATCCGTGCGCTGACCCGGCTGCACACCCGCTACCGGGTCCCGCTGCCGGAACTCCCGCGGATCGTCGGCTACGACTTCGACTCCGCGCAACCGTTCCTGCTGCTGGAACCGCCGCGCGGCAAGTGCGTCGACGGCGGTCTGCGGACGTTGCTGATCGACGAACGCCGCCGGTTCATGATCGGTCTCTTCCGGGCGCTGGCCCAGCTGCACGCCGTCGGCCTGGTGCACTGCTCGGTCGGACTGCCGTCGTTGTACTGGGACGGCGCGACGACCCAGCTCGCCAACCTGGAGCACACAACGGGCATCGGCGAGACTCCCCGCCCGTCCCGCAACGGTTCCGCGGCGCATCCCGGCCACGACGTGCGCGCGGCGGGCCGGGTCGTCTACGAGCTGTTCACGGGCAGGCACGTCCAGCCGGGCGACGTCCCCGACCTGGCCTCGCAGCCCGAGGTGCTGGAGTCGTTGCTGCACGGCGTCTTCGACCAGGACCCGGAGCGGCGGCCGACAGCCGTGCAGGTGCTGGAACGCCTGAACGACAGGGATCCCCTGCCGAAGCCGGTCGACGTGACGGCGGCCATGAAACCGGGTTACGACAGGTTCGACGAGCTGCGGCCGCCGAAACCGGTGGTGCGGCCGGTGCCGCAGCCCGTCGTGCCGAGGCGCGCACCGAAGCCGGGACCGCGGCAGGTTCCGCTGATCCCGTTGGCAGCGGCGGTCTTCCTCGTGGTCGCGACCATCGCGGTCCTGGTGGCGGTGCTGTAGATGACGACTCCCGAGGACAAGCGCGTGCAGTGTCCGATCTGCCTGGAGTCCTTCGCCTGGCGCGAGGACGAGCTCTACAAGCGGGTCGTCGACGACAACGGTGCCCGCTGGATGAAGGCCGACCTCTCCGGCCACACCAACCAGGTCCTGCGCAGGGACCGCCGCGCCCGCTGCTACGTCAGGTGCCCGAACCCCGGCAAGGAGAACCACGAGCACTACCTGCCGGTCTCGCACCGCGACCACGGCGACCCCGTGGTGATCGGCCTGGTCGGCCGGCACGCGTCGGGCAAGACGCACCTGCTGACCACGATGATCCACGAGGCGTTGCGCGGCGACCTGCGCCACCACGGCCTCGCCTTCGAACCGGCGGACGAGCTGCGGCACGCGGCGTTCCAGCGCGAGATCGACCAGCTCCTGCGCGGCAACAAGCTCAACGCCACCAAGGACCTCAAGGAGGACTTCGCCACCTACCTCCTGGTGCGCACGGCGTCGGGCACGACGAGACCGATCGTGTTCTTCGACGTGGCGGGCGAGGACTTCGTGCAGTCGGGACCGCAGTCGCTCGGCGGCCAGTTCGTGCTCGGGGCGACGGCGTTGATGTTCGTCGACCACCCGGCGGGCGCGCTCCCCGCGTTGCGCGGCGGCGGGCAGCCGAACAGGAACCCGGCGTTCTCCGGTGCCCTGGAACGGATGGGCCGCCGCGACGACGTGGAGGACCTGCCGGTCGCCGTCGTGCTGACCAAGGCCGACGAGCTGCGCTACGAACACCCCGTCGACTACTGGATCCGGCGTGAGGACCTGCAGGAACCGTTGGACGCGGGCGTGTTCCGCGAGGAGAGCCGGGACCTCTACGCGTTCCTGGACCGCTACGAAGCACGGCCGTTGCTCGACGTCTTCGAACGGTTCCACCGCAGCACGCTGCACGTCGTGTCGGCCACGGGGTCGCAGGCCGACGGCAACGACCTGTTCCCGCGGGGTGTCCGACCGGCTCGCGTGCTGCGCCCGCTGCTCGCGCTGCTGTCCATGTGCGGGCTCGTCGACGGCCCGCAGGCCGCGGAGGTGGGCACGTGAGCCTGGAGCAGTTGCTGTTCGCGGTCAGCGAGACCAAGGGCATGGACCTGGTGGCGGCGTCCTTCTCCAGCCACGACGCCGACTCGTGGGACGCCTGGAACGAGAAGCTGCGGCCGCACACCCGGTTGCTCGGCCGCGCCGGCACGTCGTTCGGCCACCTGTCGTTCCCCGACGGCAGCGCGGCCGTCCTGCGCCGCTCCGCCCGTCCCGGTGACGCCGGGCGCAACGTCGCCCACGCGCTGGTGGGCGACCGCGGCACGATCTCGCGGCTGGTCCCGGCGATGACGACGTGCTGGCTGCGGTGGCTCGACGAACGGCCGATCAGCAACCGGCTGCCGGACGTGGTGCGGGAGGAGTTCGACCCGTCCGCGCGGCCGAAAGCACTGGACGACCCGATCCTCCTGCCGCTGCTGGCGTGCGCGCTGGCCAGGCCGTCCAGCACGTACAGCGTGATCGGCGTGCCGGACGGGAAGGAGCTGTCCGCGCTGTGGACGCTGCGGACCCTGTTGCCCGACCGCGAGTGGACGTTCTCGACCTACGAGCAGAACGACGCGGGCCAGCCGAACCTGCCGCGCCTGGTGTTCCTGCCCGGCCGGCCGTCGCAGGAGGTGGTCGTGCAGGAGGGGCGGCTGCGGATCGACGTCCGCGAGGAGCCGCGGCCGAACGACTGGGCCACCAAACGCGCCGTCGAGCTGCTCGGCACCCTTCAGCACGCACGGGAGGAGGCCACGGTGTTCTTCGTTCCGCAGAACCACGTCGAGGTGGTCGCGGACGACACGCCGACGACCGTCATCGAGGTCGCCCAGCCGGAGTCCGGGTGGCCGTTCCCGGAGGTGGTGCACGGCAACGAGCCGCTGCCGCAACGACTCGCGCGGTTCACCGAGCTCGCGGGCAGGCTCGACGGTGCGGTGCGGCACGAGCAGCTGTGCGCGTGGATCGAGGACCGCGTCGCCGCGCCGAGCCCGTTCGTGGCCGCTCTCGTGCAAGCCAGGGGCGGTACCGGGTTCGACGCCGCGATCAGCCGGCGCTGGCTGGCCGAGCAGGGCGTCGCGACCTCCCGTCCGGAGACCGCGCAGCCCGCGCGGCTCGCCAGGAGACCTGCCGTCGACGAGAACGCCGCCCGCGCGATGTGGGGCAAGCACGAGGCGTGGTCGAGATCTGCCGACCACCACAAGGACCGCGCGCTGCGCTACCGGATGGCCGTGCTCGGCACGCTCGCCGGCAGCGCGGTGCTCACGGTCGTCGCGGCGCAGTTCAACGCGCGGTGGCTGCCCGTCACGAGCATCGCGGTCGCCGTCCTGACCGCGGCTCTGGTGATCGCCGGCATCTGGGTGCGCGCGGTGAAGGAACCCGCGGAACGCGACCGTTGGGCGAGCACGCGGATCATCGCGGAACAGGTGAAGGCCGAGGTGTGCAAGTACCTCGCGGGCGCGGCGCCGTACCGCGACCCGAGAGCCGTGGCGTTGCTGAAGGAGAACGTCGAACGCGTCGAGGGCGACGAGCAGATGCACGAGCTGGCGAGCGCCACCCCGTTGATCTACGACGTCCGCTCCTATGTGGACGGCCGCGTCCGCGAGCAGATCTCCTACCACCGCGCGACCGCGAAACGCCTGCGCCGCAACCTGCAGCGGATGCGGATGGCGGAGTACGTCTTCCAGGGCATGGCCGCCGCCCTCGCCGCCGTCGGTGCCGTGCAGGGCTACCAGCTGGCGGTGTGGGCGGGTCTGCTCACCACGATCGCCGGTGCCGTCACCGCCCACATCGCGCAGAGCGGCTACGACCGGCTGGTCGTCCGGTACCGCCGCACGGTCGACGACCTGGAGGAGCTCGCCCGCTCTCTGCCCGAACGCCCGGACCCCGCCGCGCAGGACGACTTCGTCACCGCCTGCGAGCAGGTCATCGCCAGGCAGAACGAGGACTGGCTGATCCAGCTCACGACCTCGGGAAGGCAGCCGTGAACCCCGTCGCTCTGCGTGACCGCCTGCCGGGGCGGGTCCGCGTGATCAGTACCCTGGTGTCGTGACCGACCTGGCAGACGACCTGAGCCTCCTTCGCGACCTCGAACGGCGGTTGCTCGTCTACAAGTTCGCGATCGAGGAGCTGATGACGAAGCTCCGCATCCTCAGCGAGGAGTTCGACTCGGTCCACCGGCACGACCCGATCGAACACATCACCAACCGGGTGAAGAAACCGGAGGGAATCCTCGAGAAGCTGCGGCGCAAGGGCTTGCCGCTCGACGTCGAGTCCATCGGCGACGTCCTGGACGACATCGCCGGCGTGCGGGTGATCTGCCCGTTCGTGTCCGACGTGTACCGCGTGTCGGCGATGCTCGCGCGGCAGCACGACGTGGAGATCCTGCGCACCAAGGACTACATCGCCCTCCCGAAGCCCAACGGGTACCGGAGCCTGCACCTCATCGTGCGGATCCCGGTGTTCCTGTCGGACCGGGTCGAGCACGTGAAGGTCGAGGTGCAGCTCCGGACCATCGCCATGGACTTCTGGGCCACGCTGGAGCACAAGCTGTTCTACAAGTACGACGACAGCCCGCCCGCGGACTTCGTGGACGAGCTGATGTCGTCGGCGATGATCGCGGCGCAGCTGGACGAACGGATGGAGTCGCTGCACCGCCGCATCCACCAGGACGACGCGTAGCAGTGCACACGTCGACATCGCTTCGTTGACGGCAGGCAGCTCCCCAGCACCACACGCCCCCTCATCTCACCCACCAGCTCGCACGCGGGGCCCTTTCGTGCGCTCCTGGAGTACGAAAGCTCCCCGCGTGTCGGAAAATGGGGCCGGTGAGGTTCGTGTGGGTGAACGCGCGCCACTTCGGCACAGGCCCGAGTGTCCTACCGCTGTGCGCGGCGGGTTTCGTGACGGCGTTCGGCGCGCACGGCGTCGCGTCCGGTCTCGGGTTCCTGCAGGCTGACCTGCTGACCCTCGGCCTCCTGCTGGCGATCTACGACGGCGCCGAGGTCGTGCTGAAGCCCGTCTTCGGGTCTCTCGCCGACAGAATTGGCCCCCGCCCCGTCCTGCTGGGCGGCCTCATCGCCTTCGCGGTGGCGAGCAGCGCGTTCGTGCTGATCGACAACGTCGCCGTCGCCCGGTTCGGCCAGGGCGTCGCCGCGGCCGCGTTCTCCCCGGCCGCGAGCGCGATGGTCGCCCGTCTCACCCCGGACAACGCTCGCGGCAAGGCGTTCGGACGGTACGGGGCGTGGAAGGGCATCGGGTACACGGCCGGGCCGCTGCTCGGTGGCGTGCTGATCCACTTCGGCAGTTTTGACGTGCTGTTCCTGACGATGGCCGCGATGGCGGTCGCCGTGGCCGCGTGGGCGTTGACCGTCCCGAACCTCGAACCTCTTCCGCGCGAGCGGCAGACCGTCAGGGACCTGGCGAAACGCTTGTCCCACCGCGACTTCCTCCGGCCGACCGCCGCACTCGCGGCGTCCACCGCGGCACTCGCCACCGGAGTCGGCTTCCTGCCGGTGAAAGCCGCCGTCCACGGCTCGGTCGTCACCGGTGCCGCGGTGTCGCTCCTCGCGATCACCGCGGCGGTCGTCCAGCCCCGCGCCGGCAAGGCGATGGACGCCGGTCGCCTCACCACCCGCACGGGCACGCGCGTCGGCCTGCTCGCCGCCGCGGCGGGGTTCGCGGCGGCGGCCGGCATTCCCGGACTCGCCGGAACCCTGATCGCGGCCGTGCTGATCGGCGCCGGAGCCGGAGCGGTCACCCCGCTCGCGTTCGCGGCGCTGGCCAGAACCACGCCGGAGGAACGGATGGGCCAGACGATGGGCAGTGCCGAGGTCGGGCGCGAGCTGGGCGACGCGGGCGGCCCGCTGCTGGTGGGCGGGCTCGCCGCGGTCGCCTCGCTGCCGGTCGGTCTGCTCGGGCTGGCCGCGGTGATCGCGCTCACGGCTTGGTGATCTCCAGCTGCAGCTCGGTGACCCAGTCCGCGGGATCCCCGTCGCCGTAGTTCAGGTAGACCTCGCGGGCGAGCCCGTTCTGCTGGAAGCCGTTCGCCTCGACCCACACCGCCACGGCCTGGTAGGTGGCGTCGACGTCGTCCATCAGCCCGCGGTGCACGATCGTCGCCGCCGACTCCACCGGGGGCAGGTCGACGACCTCGAAGTCGTAGGCGGAGGAGGGTTCGACGGCCACGGTCACGCCCGCGTGCACCACGACCGCGTCGCCCTCGGCGGGCTCGTAGGTGGCGATGCCGTAGCCGGCGATGGGCACCCCGGCGCGGTCGAGCCGTTCCATCAGCTGCGAGTACAGCGGTTGGATGACCGGACCGATGTCCTGCGGCTCGTAGGACGCGGCGGTGGCGGTCAGGCGGGCGATCCGGACGGCGGGAACGGGCTTCACGACGATCTCGTCGGTGGGCATGGCGCCTTCTCTTTCAATGGCGCGGAGACGTGCTTCGACCCGGCGCAACCGCGACTCGTCCGCGAGGATCTGCTGTCGCAGCTCGGCTCGCCGCAACGACAACATTCCGTGCAACTGTTCGCCGGAAAGCTTTTCGTCGAGCACGACACGGACTTGTTCGAGCGTCAGACCGAGGTCCTTCAACGCGACGAGCCGGTTGAGCCGCTGGAGCTGCGCGGCGGTGTAGAAGCGGTAGCCCGACGACGGGTCCACGTGGGCCGGCAGGAGCAGGCCGACCGCGTCGTAATGGCGCAGCATCCGCACCGACACGCGCCCCAGATGGGCGAAGTCTCCGATGGTGAACATGACTGCTCCTGTGTAGGGGCTGACACGGTGTGAGGGTCAAGAAATGATGGGTTTGAGCAACGTGCCGGGTGCGCATCCTGGGACGTTGACGAGAGGTGGCACATGACGTTCGCACATCCGGCGTTGTTCTACTCCGACGAGGAGTCCTACATCGACGGCACGGTCCCGTTCGTGGTGGAGGGTCTGGCGAACGCCGAACCCGTCGCCGTGGCGGTGCCCAGCAGGAACCTCACGCTGCTCCAGGAGGCGCTGAGCGGGTTCGCCCACCTCGTGACCTTCATCGACATGGCGGACACCGGCCGCAACCCCGGCCGGATCATTCCCGAGCTCCGCGCGTTCGCCGACCGGCACCGCGGAGCCGTCCGGATCATCAGCGAGCCGGTGTGGGACCTGCGCACCGACGTCGAGTACCCGGCGTGCGCGCTGCACGAGGCACTGGTCAACTACGCGTTCAGCGGCCGTGACCTGAGCATTCTGTGCCCGTACGACACCTCCTCCCTCCCCCACGACGTCCTGGCCGACGCCGAGAAGACTCACCCGGTCGTGATCGACGCGAGCGGCCACCGTCCCAGCGACCACTTCCACCCCGCACGGGTGGTCGTCGCCGCGCACTCGCTGCCGTTGCCCACCCCGTCCGACGCGGCGAGCACGCTGGTCGGAGCGGGCGCGATGGCGGCGGTGCGGGCCTTCGCGCGTGAACAGGCGGTGAAGTTCGGCCTGGCCCGTGATCGCGTCGACGACTTCGCGCTCGCGGTCACCGAGCTCGCGACGAACAGCGTCCGGCACGGCGGCGGCGAGAGCACGGTCCGGGTCTGGACGGAAAGAGAAAGTATTGTTTGCCAAGTCAACGACAACGGCCACATCACCGATGTTCTGGCTGGCCGAACGCCTGTTCACGCAAACGAACCAGGCGGTCGCGGTCTGTTGCTGGTGAACCGTTTGGCCGACCTCGTGCGCACCCAAACGACGTCGTCGGGGACCGCAATCCAGGTCAGATTCGACTTGGGTGACAAAAAGGCAACGTGATCGACATACATTTGGGCGTGTTCGTTATAGCTTGAGCACGTGCACGACGAGGAAGCGACGGAAATCGGATACACGGGGGCGCGTTTCGGGTCTCCGGCTACCCGCCGACGGCTGCGCGCCGACGCGAGAGGGGACTCCCACGGCGCCGAGACGCAGCAACTGCCCCGTCAGGAACCGTTGCGCCAGCGCCCACCGGAACCTCCCCCGGAGTGGCCGATGCAGGAAGACGAAGACCTACCGCCCGCTCCCGCGCGGGACAGCGCTCTCGTTCGCCCCTACGCCCGCACCGGTGGCCGGACCTCGGCCCGCCACGACCTGCGCCTGGAGACGTTGCTCTCCACGGACGAGGATCGGCTTTACCGCGCGAACAACGACCAGGCGGCGATGATGCGGCTGTGCCTGCAACCGCGGTCGGTCGCCGAGATCTCCGCGCTCATGAAGATCCCGCTCGGCGTCACGCGGGTGCTGCTGAGCGACCTGATCACGTTGAACCTGGTCGCCGTGCACGAACCCGGTGACAAGCCGAACCTGGCGCTGCTCGAACGGGTTCTCTCGGGGCTGCGCAGGTTGTAACCCTTTTGCCAGCGGGCGGAATCACGCTGGGTCGCCGATAATTCTCGTCGTGGCGACTCCCAGCGACGAGACCCCGAAGACGCCGGTCACCGAGCCGATCCAGACCGCGCCCCCGGCGACGGCCGCCCCGAAGAAGCTGCGGCCCACACGGATCAGCGGCACGTGGATCGCCGTCCTCGTCGCGATCGTGGTGCTGATCTTCCTGCTCGTCTTCATCCTGCAGAACGGCGGCAACGCCACCATCTACTTCCTGTGGGGCGAGGCCAGTCTTCCGCTCGGCGTGGCGCTGCTGTTCGCGGCGATCGGCGGTGCGGTGCTGGTCGCGGTCGTCGGCGCGGCCCGCATCCTTCAGTTGCGGCGCCAGGCGAAACGGCTCACTGGTCGTCCCTCGACCTCATCACCAGCTCGACGCGAGAGCTGATCTCGAGCTTGCGGAAGATCTTGCGCAGGTGGAAGTTCACCGTGTGCGGTGACATGAACAGCTGCGTCGAGATCTGCCGGTTCGTCTGCCCCTTGGCCACCAGGTTGGCGATCGCCCGTTCGGTGTCGTCCAAACTGGACCATCCGGACGCGGGACGGACGGGTGCGGCCCTGCGGCGCCTGCCGAGCTTGCGCAGCCGGCCCAGCACGCGGGCGCTGTCGCGGGACGCGCCGATCTCCCGGTACAGCCCGAGCGCGTTCTCCAGCGCCTTCACCGAGTCCGCGCGATCAGCGGCGGCGCTCAGCAGCACGCCGAGGTCCTCGGCCGCGTTGGCCCGTGCCCACAGGTCGCGGTGCTGCTGCGACGCCAGCTCCAGCAGCGAGGCGTCGCCGTCGAGCAGGCCCCGCGCGTGCAACGCGGCAGCCGCCACCGCGCGGAATCCCGGGTTCTCCTCCGCCAGCTGTTCGACGCGGTCCACCACGGCCTTGGCCAGCCCGACGTTGCCGGCCTCCAGCGCGCGGCGCACGAACCACCCGGCAGCACGGGGTTCCTCGGCGAACAGCCCCGAGGACACGAGCTCCGGGTACTCGTCGGTGAGCAGCCCCATGGCCTTGTCGAGCCCGTGGGCGACGTACGACACCAGCACGTCGGCCCACTGGTAGTAGGCGCGGGAGAAGACGATCCCGTCGACTCCGGCGCGGCCGCGGTACTGCTCGACGTGCTCGATCGCGGCGGGCAGATCACCGGTGTGGATCGCGACCATCGCGAGCACCGCCGACGGTGGCGCGACCAGCGCGGTGTGCCCGGTGTCGTCCGCGACCGCCACCGCGTCGCGCGCCTCGGCCGCCGCCTCCTCGATCCGCCCGGCCTGCAACAGGATCCGGGCCTGCACGGCGGAGACCATGAGCTCCTTGGTCACCACGGAGGACGGTCCGCTGCGCGCTCGCCGCACCACGCCGTCGGCCTCGGCGAACTCGCGCAGTCCGGCGAGGACGGTCGCCAGCAACAGCTGCGGGTAGGCGCAGAGGTCGTGGGAGGTGGCAGACTGCGCGGCCTCCCGTGCCAGGTCCAGTGCGGCGCCGGGTTCCCTGCGGTCACGGGCGATCGCGGCGAGCACCGCCAGCGCCGTCGCGAGCACGTCGTCCGGCGAGCCCGTGTGGGTGCGCACGACCGCTTCCGCCAGTTCCTCCGCGCGGGACCGGTCGTGCCCGAGCAGCGCCATCATCCTGGTGATCTCCACCCACGGCGCGAGTTCCGGTGGCAGCTCCGGTTCCGCCAGCAGCGCCTCGGAGATCTCCGCCGACGCGGCGTGCTGGGCGCCGAGCAACGTCGTCGTGGCCACGCAGTGCCGCAGCTTCGCGGCGTGCTCCGGAGAGACCTGACGGGACAACGCGTCCTGCGCGAGCGCTTGCGCCGCCGTGAGTTTCCCGGCCGCGATCAGCGCGCGCACCGCGATCACCGTGCGGTGCACCAGCGACGCGGACGCCTGGTCGGTGAGCTCGAGCGCCCGCACCGCGAGCTCGGCGGCCGCGTCCGGTGCGTTCCACAGCACGGCTTTCGATGCCGCGACCAGCCCGTCGATCGACCGGACGTCACCGCGCTGAGCGCCGTGCAACAGGTGCTGGGCCGCCACGACCGCGGAGTCCCCGCGCCCCAGCAGCATCTCGCCGGCCTCGCGGTGCAGCGCGCGCCGGACGGGCGGCGGCACGGTGTCGGCGACCAGCCGCCACACCAGTTCGTGCCGGAACGCCAGCCTGTCCTCCAGCGACGTCACGACACCGGCGCCGATGACCTCGTCCAGTGCCGGCAACAGGATCGCGGTGCTGGAGGCCAGCATCTCCGCGACGTCACCGGGTTCGAAGCGCGGCCCGAGGACGGACGCGACCTGCAGCAGGTGCCTCGCCCTGCCGCTCAACGCGCTGACCCGGCCGCGCAGCAACGCCTCCGTGCGCCGCGGAGGGCAGTCGGTGCGCAACGACGCGCGCCCGGCGGTGATCGCCAGCTGCCCGTCTTCCTTCAGCGCTTCGACAAGACCGATCAGCTCGGCCGGATTCCCCTGCGCTGTCGACGCGAGCGCGCGGAGATCGTGGTCGGGAACCCCGCCGCAGAGGTCGGCGACGAGGTCCGCGACCACGTCGTCGGTGAACGGCCGCAGCTCGATCCGCACGGCACCGCGGGCGAGCGCGGCGGCGAACAGGCGGTCGGCGCCCTCTCCGGTGCGGCGGGCGAGCAGCCAGACGACCTTCTCGTGGGAGGAGGCGGGCAGCAGCGCGCGCAACGCGGCCAGGGTGCCGGGCTCGGCCAAGTGCAGATCGTCGAGCACGACGAGCGCGGGACCATCCGGTTCGCGTTCGGCGAGGCGGGCCAGCAGGAACGGCTGGTCGAGCTCGTCCTGTGCCGTGGCGACGGCGAAACCGCGGCGTGCGGCGATTGTGGCGACCTCGGCCAGCAACCGCGTCTTGCCGGTTCCCGCCGCGCCGTCGACGAGCACGACGCCCGTTCCCGCGTCCAGCACACCGCTCAGGAGCTCCCGTTCTCCGTCACGGCCGCGGAACACCCCGTCCCGATTCCCCGACACCCATTTTTCCTTTCGCTCCACGGCGGCGGAGAACAAGCGCTGCACTACCACAACCACCCGCACCACGACCAGCCCTGAGGCAGCACATCTAGGCCGTTGGGATGACCACGCGTGGCCACCGTCCGGCTGCCGCTACCCATTCAGGTAGTAGCCCGCGGGATCATACGTGCACGGACCCTGTTGAGACGCCCCATAGCTCAGGAACGTTTACCTGGGCAAGTGGTGCTGTTTCTCCTAGCATCAATTCTGCTGATCCATTCACCCGCGGATTGTGGAGAGATCTTGAAAAACCGGCGGAAAGCGCGGTGTGCCGGAATCAGCGACCAGGTGACGCCGGGCACCACCACCGTCGTGGAAGGCGCGCCCGGCACGGGCAAGACCGCCGTGCTGGACGACCTCGCTGATTTGTGGGAAGCCTCCGGCAGACACGTCGTGCGGGCTCGCGGCAGTGCGCTGGAGGGCGACCTGCCGTTCGGGATCGTGGCCCAGCTCTTCGACATCGACCCCGGCCAGTCCACCGACTTCGCCGCACTGCACGGCGTCTACCGGCTGGCCACGTCACTCGCGGGCACGTCCGGCCTGCTCATCGCCGTGGACGACGCCCACTGGGCCGATGCCGCGTCACTGCGCTGGCTCGCCTATCTGACGTTGCGGATCCAGCGCCTGCCCATCGCGGTGGTGCTGACCGTCGGCGAGCGGTGTGACGACCCGTCGTACGGCGAGATCACGGCTTCGTGCCACCACGTTGTGCTCGGCCCGCTGTCCGCGGACGACGTCGCCGCGCTGATCTCACCCGCGCCGGCACCGGAGTTCGTCGCCGCCTGTCTCGACGCGACCGGCGGGAACGCGCTGGCGGTGACGCGCCTGGTCGAGGCCCTGGAGGAGGACGGGGTGCCGCCGACGGCCGAGGCCGCGTGGCAGGTGGCCCAGCGCGGCGCGGAGGTGTCCGGCGCGATCGTGGCGGCACGACTGCGCCGCCGTCCGGCCGCGGTGGTGGCCACCGCGCAGTGCCTGGCGGTGCTCGGACCGTCCCCGCGTCCTGGAGTGCTGGCCGAGCTCACCGGGCTGAGCCCCGCGGAACTGGCCGAGGCGGTGCGCACGGTGGAGCTGCTCGGCGGGGCTGGGCGGGCGGTTGTCGACGACATGCCGGCGTCCGCACGAGCCGCGTTGCACCTGCGGGCCGCACGAGCGTTGCGCACACACGGCGCCACAGACCGAGAGGTGGCCGACCACCTGCTGGAGACCTCGCCGGGACTGGAGCCGTGGGCGGGCGAGGTGCTCGACCGCGCCGCGCAGGAGGCGGTGAACCAGGGCGACACGTCCGGCGCCGCGAGGCTGCTGTGGCGGGCGTTGCGGGAACCGGTGGCGAACCCGGCGCGGGCGCTCAGGATGCTGGGTGTCGCCGAGCTGGTCGGCGGTCTTCCCGGTGCCACGGCACGGTTGCGCGAGGCACACCAGTCCGATGTGGACGATGCCGAGTCCGCCGTGGCGCTGTCGTACGCCCTGCACGCCGAGGGCGAACCGGCCGAACTGGTGGCGGTGCTCGCGGGCGGTCCGCCGTGGGCTCAGGCACATCTGGCGGTGCACGGCCTGGCGTGGCAGGAGGCCGTGCCGTCGGCAGTCCCGCTCGACACGCCCGCCGGGGTTCTGCACCACGTGCTGGTCGGCGACATCGGTGCCGCCGAAGCCGTTGCGCTCGTGTCGACTGATGGCGTCCTGTCGTCGTTGGCGTCCGCGATGACCTTGAACCTGGCCGACTCGCTGGACGCCGCGCTGGCCGTGCTGGACGACGTGGACCGCTCGCAGCCGCCGGCTCTGCGCGCGCTGACGTACGTGATGCGCGCGAACGTCCAGCGCCGCAAGGGAGATCTCGTCTCGGCCCGCGCCGACCTCGCGCTGGCGGACGACCAGCTGCGCCAGGACCGCCGCTGGCACGCGGTGACGACCTGGCACGCCGCGCTGCTCGCCGACATCCTCCTCGAGGAGGGTCGCCTGGACGAGGCCGACGCCGTCATCGCCGAGGCGTCCACCGAGGAGGCACGGCGTGTGTGGCCGTACGGAGGACTGTTGACCGTTCGCGGACGGTTGCTCACCGCGCGAGGCGACGACCACGACGCGTTGGAGGCGTTCCTGGCCGCTGGACGCCATTGCGCGTTGTGGCCTTACCGCAATCCCGCCGTGTTGGCGTGGCGTTCCGGTGCGGCGCTGGCCTGCGCGGCGACGGGCGACGGTGAACGGGCCCGCGAACTGGCTGACGAAGAGGTCAGCCTCGCCTGGTCGTGGGGTGCGCCGCGAGCGTTGGGCATGGCGTTGCGGGCGGCGGGCCGGGTCACCGCGGGAACGGCGGGCCGGACGTTGCTGGAAGAGGCCGTGCGGCTGCTGCGGGGTTCTCCGGCCCGTTTGGAGTTGGCGCGCGCGTTGGTCGACCTCGGCGTCGTGGTGCGGCGTCAGGGAGACACGTCCGGTGCGCGCGCGTGCCTTCGTGAAGCGTTGGACCTCTCGCAGAAGTGCGGCTCCACCGCGATGGCCGCGCGGGCGTACTCCGAACTGGTGGCGACCGGTGCCGGACCCCGGCGGATGCGCCAGACCGGGCCGACCGCGCTGACCCCGACCGAGCACCAGGTGGCGGAACTGGCGGCACGAGGCCGTTCCAACGAGGAGATCGCGTCGACGTTGCTCCTGCCCGCCGAGGCCGTCGAGGGAGTGCTGGCCGGCGCCTGCCGCAAGCTGGGCGTGTCGAGCCGCCTCCACCTGCCGGGTGGTTCGGACCCGTTCGGCCGATAGATTCCGTTGCGACGTTCGGCCTATCGTCGTTGCCCATGGCGAGCGACTTGCAGAGACGCAAGGTGGCGGTGGTCTTCGGCGCGATGGACGCCAACGGTGACGGCTACCTGGACGAGACCGACTTCCGCGCCCTCACCGCGCGCTGGGTGTCGTTGCGCGGCGGCGACGAGGAGCTGCTGTCCGGGGTGATGATGGGCTGGTGGGCGACGCTGTCGGCGGCGTCGGGCAGGGACCAGGTCACGATCGACGACGTGCTGGGCATCGTGGACGCGCTGCCGAAGACACCGGAGGCGGTCACCGACACCGCCGACGCGATGTTCGCCGCCGTGGACGAGGACCGCGACGACTACATCTCCCCCGGCGAGTACCGGACGATGATCGCCGCGTGGCTCGGGCACGACGGCGTCACGGACTTCGCCGCGCTGGACTCCGACGGTGACGGCAGGCTGTCGCGCGAGGAGTTCGCCCAGCTGTGGCTGGAGTTCTGGGCCGGCGATGACGCGGAGGCCCCCGGCACCCACGTGTTCGGACCGGTCTAGGACTTCACCGGTACGTCACTGCCACAGGGCCATCCTGGCGCGATGCTCCTGGGGGAAGGGCCGATCCTCTCTGTCATCCCGAGTCCCACGCAGGCCGTGTGGCACCTCGGGCCGATCCCGTTGCGCGCCTACGCCTTCTGCATCGTCGCGGGCATCCTCGTCGCCATCTGGCTCACCGAGCGCCGCTGGGTCGAGCGCGGCGGCGATCGCGGTGCCGTCGCGCAGATCGCCTACTGGGCGGTCCCGTTCGGCGTCGTCGGCGCGCGGCTCTACCACGTGGCCACGTCGTGGCAGCCGTACTTCGGGCCCGGCGGCCGGCCGATCGAGGCCCTCTACATCTGGAACGGCGGCATGGGCGTCTGGGGCGCCATCGCCCTCGGTGCGCTCGGCGGCTGGATCGGTGCCCGGCGCGCCGGGGTGCGGCTGCCGGCGATGGCGGACGCGGCGGCCCCGGGAATCGCGCTGGGACAAGGAATCGGGCGGCTCGGCAACTGGTTCAACAACGAGGTGTACGGCGGGCCCACCGACCTGCCCTGGGGACTCGTGATCCACCAGTGGGACCAGTCGGCGGGACACGCCGTCCTCGGTCAGGACGGCCTGCCGGTCGTCCTGGGCACGTTCCACCCCGCCTTCCTCTACGAACTGGTGTGGGACTTCGGGGTGGCGGCCGCGGTGATCTGGGCTGACCGCCGTTTCCGGCTCGGGCACGGCCGCGCCTTCGGGCTGTACGTGGCGCTCTACACCGCGGGCCGGTTGTGGATCGAGGCGCTGCGGACCGACGCGGCGAACCACATTTTGGGACTGCGCCTGAACATCTGGACTTCCCTGGTCGTGGGCCTCACCGCCGCCGTGCTCACGTGGCTGTCGGCGCGGCGGCGTCCCGGCCGTGAAGAGCTCACGAGTGCACCAGGGTGAAGAACTCCTGACGTGATGCGGGATCCTTGCGCAGCACACCCTGCAACGCCGACGTGACCGTGCTGGATCCGTTGACCCGCACGCCTCTCAACGCCATGCACATGTGCTCGGCCTCGATCACGACGCCGACTCCCTTGGGCTGCAGGTGTTCCTGCAACCAGTCCGCGACCTGCTTGGTGAGCCGTTCCTGCACCTGGAGGTCGCGGGCGAACATCTCGACGACCCGTGCGAGCTTCGACAGCCCCAGGATCCGTTCGCCCGGCAGGTATCCGACGTGCGCGACACCGTGGAACGGCAGCATGTGGTGCTCGCACAACGACTGCACGGGAATGCCGCGCGCCAGTACGAGCTCGTCGTAGCCCTCGTCGTTGGGAAACGTCGTCATGTTGAACGGCCTCGGTGTGAGCAGTTCGGCGTACGCCTCGGCGACGCGGCGCGGTGTGTCGGCCAGGTGCACCGAGTACGGGTCCTTGCCCAGCGCCTTCAGCAGGTCCGTGACGGCCTGCTGCGCCGCCTCGACGTCGATCGGACCCGTCATCGGCTCGCCAGCCGGGACAGCGCCAGCGCGCCGACCAGCAGGCCGAAGTCGCGCAACGCGACGTCGTAGTAGCCGGGCAGGGTCAGCAGGTTGACGATGATCCCGAGCAGCCACGCCGCGACGACCAGGCCACCCCACTTCGGCCGCACCGCCACGAGCACGCCGGCCACGATCTCGATCACGCCGACGAGGTACATCGCGGTCTGCGGGCTGCCGGGCACGACGGAGTCGATCCACGGTGCCAGGTAGGTCGGCCAGTCGACGAGCACGTTGAAGAACTTGTCCAGCCCGAACAGGATCGGCGCCGCCGTGAACACCGTGCGCAACAGCACGAACGCCTGGGTCGCGGGATCCGTGCGCGTCAGGACTGCCATGACTTCCTCCTTCTAACGACAACTTGCGCTAACGTTAGAACCGTCGAAGTAATTTAGTCAACAGAAGTGGGTTTTAGAGATGGCCGACCACGTCGCCGCCGTCGCGGCTCTCGACGAGCCGAACCGGCGCAAGCTCTACGACTTCGTGGTGCGCCAGACCGCGCCCATCAGCAAGGACGAGGCTTCCGAGGCCGTCGGACTCGCCCGCACGACAGCCGCGTTCCACCTCGACAAGCTGGTCGAGATGGGACTGCTGGACGTGGTCCACGAGCGGCGGTCGGGGCGCACCGGACCCGGTGCGGGACGGCCGGCGAAGCTCTATCGGCGGTCGGAGGAGCAGATCGAGGTGTCGCTGCCCGACCGGCGGTACGAGGCGGCGAGCCACCTGCTGACGGACTCGCTGCTCGAAGCCCAGACCACGGGCGAGCCGCCGCGCGAGATCCTGAACCGGCGCGCGTACGAGTGGGGGTCCGATCTGGCCACGAAGGCGGGCGGCGACGTCGTGCAGGCGTTGGAGGGCCTCGGGTTCGAGCCGCAGCAGGACGGCACGACGGTCCTGCTGGGCAACTGCCCGTTCCACAGCCTGGCCCAACGGCACACGGAACTGGTGTGCGGGATGAACCTCTGCCTGATCAGCGGCCTGCTGGACGGGATCGCCTCACAAACCCACACCCCTCATCTCTCTCCGTCACCAACCCACTGCTGCGTCCGCCTCGATCGTGTTTCCTGACGACACGCGGGGCCCCCGCGTACCTTTTGGCGGTACGCGGGGGCCCCGCGTGTCTTTCAACGTTAGACCGAACGGGTTACCTGGTTAGGCGCCGTCTTCCAGGTCGCCCTCGGTTTCGAGGTAGGCGGCGCGGAGAGCGTCGAGAGTGGACGGCTCCGGGTGCTCCCACATCTTGCGGTCGGCGGCCTCCAGGAGGCGTTCGGCGATGCCGTGCAGCGCCCACGGGTTCGACGTCTGGAGGAACTTGCGGGTCTCCGGGTCGAGCACGTAGGTCTCGGTCAGCTTCTCGTACATCCAGTCCGCGACGACACCGGTCGTGGCGTCGTAGCCGAACAGGTACTCGACCGTGGCCTGGAGCTCGAACGCGCCCTTGTACCCGTGGTTGCGCATCGCTCCGACCCAGCGCGGGTTGACCACGCGGGCGCGGAAGATCCGCGAGGTCTCCTCGGTGAGAGTGCGGGTCCGGACCGCTTCCGGCCGCGTGCTGTCTCCGACGTACGCCGCGGGGGCCTTGCCGGTCAACGCCTTCACCATCGTGACCATGCCGCCGTGGTACTGGAAGTAGTCGTCCGAGTCGGCGATGTCGTGCTCGCGGGTGTCGATGTTCTTGGCCGCCACCGCGATCCGCCGGTACGCCGACTCCATGTCCTCACGCGCGGAGATGCCCTCGACGCCGCGGCCGTACGCGTACCCGCCCCACACCGCGTAGACCTCGGCGATGTCCGACGAGTCGCGCCAGTTGCGGCTGTCGATCAACGGCAGCACGCCCGCGCCGTACGCGCCCGGCTTCGACCCGAAGATCCGCAGGGTCGCCCGGCGCTGGTCGCCGTGCTCTTCGAGGTCGGAGAGCATGTGCGCCCGCACGAAGTTCTGCTCCGCCGGCTCGTCCAGGCCGGCCACCAGCTGCACGGCATCGTCCAAAAGGGACACGACGTGGGGGAAGGCGTCCCGGAAGAAGCCCGAGATCCGGACCGTGACGTCGATGCGCGGCCGGTCCAGCTCCTCCAGCGCAATGACCTCGAGCCCGGTGACGCGGCGGGACTGGTCGTCCCACACCGGCCGCACGCCCATCAGCGCGAAGACCTCGGCGATGTCGTCACCGGCCGTGCGCATCGCGGACGTGCCCCAGACCGACAGGCCCACCGACGGCGGCCACTCGCCGTCGTTCTCCTCGCGGTACCGGGCGAGCAGCGAGTCCGCCATCGCCTGGCCGGTCTCCCACGCGAGGCGAGACGGGACGGCCTTCGGGTCGACGGAGTAGAAGTTGCGACCCGTCGGCAGCACGTTCACCAGGCCGCGCAACGGCGAACCGGACGGCCCGGCCGGGATGTAGCCGCCGTCCAGCGCGTGCAGGACGTTGGTCATCTCGTCCGTGGTGCGGGCGAGCCGCGGCACCACTTCCAGAGCTGCGAATTCAAGGATCTTCTGCACGTCCACGGACTCGTGCAGGGTCTTCGAGACGTCGGGATCCCAGCCCGCGTCCTCCATCGCCTGGACGAGGGCGCGCGCCTGTTCCTCAACGGCGTCAACGTCTTCACGGGCCGTGCCGACGAGCCCGAGCGCTTCCCGCAGGCCGGGCAGCGCGGCGACCTGGCCGCCCCACATCTGCCGCGCCTGGAGCATCGCGAGCACGAGGTTGACCCGCACTGAACCGGTCGGCGCCTCACCCAGGACGTGCAGGCCGTCGCGGATCTGGACGTCCTTGACCTCGCACAGCCAGCCGTCGACGTGCAGCAGGAACTCGTCGAACTCCGCGTCGTGCGGCCGGTCGTCCAGGCCGAGGTCGTGGTCGAGCTTCGCGGCCTGGATCAACGTCCAGATCTGCGCGCGGATCGCCGGCAGCTTCGCCGGGTCCATCGCGGAGATCGAGCCGTACTCGTCGAGCAGCTGCTCCAGCCGCGCGATGTCGCCGTAGCTGTCGGCGCGCGCCATCGGCGGCACCAGGTGGTCGACCAGCGTGGCGTGCGCGCGCCGCTTGGCCTGCGTGCCCTCTCCGGGGTCGTTGACGAGGAACGGGTAGACCAGCGGCAGGTCGCCGAGCGCCGCGTCCGTGCCGCAGGACGCCGACATGCCGACGGTCTTGCCCGGCAACCACTCCAGGTTGCCGTGCTTGCCGACGTGCACCACGGCGTCCGCGCCGAACTCGGACTCGATCCACCGGTACGCCGCGAGGTAGTGGTGCGACGGCGGCAGGTCGGGGTCGTGGTAGATCGCGATCGGGTTCTCGCCGAACCCGCGCGGCGGCTGCACGATCACGACGACGTTGTTGGACCGCAACGCGGCCAGCACGATCTCGCCGTCCTTGGACCTGCTGCGGTCGACGAAGAGCTCACCGGGCGCCTCGCCCCAGTGCTCCTGCATCGACTCGCGGAAGTCCTCCGGCAGCGTCTCGTAGAACTCCCGGTAGTCGGCGGCCGCGATGCGCACGGGGTTGCTCTCGAACTGCTCCTGCGTCAGCCAGTCCGCGTCCTGGCCACCGGCGGCGATCAGCGCGTGGATCAACGCATCGCCGTCGAGCTCTTCGACACCGGGCAGCGCGTCGCCGATGTCGTAACCGTGCTCCTGCATCGCCTTGAGCAGCCGGACCGTGGACGCGGGTGTGTCGAGCCCGACCGCGTTGCCGATGCGCGAGTGCTTCGTCGGGTACGCCGACAGCATCACGGCGATCTTGCGCTCACCGACGGGGATGTGGCGCAGCTTCCCGTGCCGGACCGCGATGCCCGCGACACGCAGCGCCCGTTCCGGATCGGCGACGTAGACCGTGAGTCCGTCCTGGTCGATCTCCTTGAAGGAGAACGGAACCGTGATGATCCGGCCGTCGAACTCGGGGATCGCGACCTGGGTCGCGGTGTCCAAAGGAGACAGTCCGTCGTCGTTGGAGTCCCACGACTCACGGCTGGAGGTGAGGCAAAGTCCTTGCAGGATCGGCACGTCCAGCGCGGCCAGCGCGCCGACGTCCCACGCGTCGTCGTCACCACCGGCGGACGCCTTGGCGGGATTCGTGCCACCGGCCGCGAGCACCGTGACGACCAGCGCGTCGGCCTGGCGCAGCGTGTCCAGCAGCTCGGGCTCGGCGGTGCGCAGCGACGAGCAGTAGACGGGCAGCGGCCTGCCGCCCTTGGCCTCGATCGCGTCGCACAACGCGTGCACGAACGCGGTGTTCCCGGCGACGTGGTGCGCGCGGTAGTAGAGCACCGCGACCGTGGGGCCTTCTCCGGTCGTCTCCCGCTCCAGCACACCCCACGTGGGCGTGGCCGTGGGCGCCGCGAAGCCGTGCCCGGTCAGCAGGACGGTGTCGGACAGGAACTTGTGCAGCTCGGCCAGGTTCGCCGGACCGCCGTGCGCGAGGTAGAGGTGCGCCTCGGCACACACGCCGCCGGGCACCGTCGACAGCTCCATCAGTGCCGCGTCGGGCTGCTGCTCACCGCCGAGCACGACCACCGGCAGCCCGCTGGCCAGCAGCCAGTCGAGCCCCTCCTCCCACATCCGGCGCCCGCCGAGGATGCGCACGAGCACGAGCTCGACGTCCTGGGTCAGCCCGGGAAGGTCGTCCACGGTGGTGCGCGCCGGGTTGCCGAGCCGGTACTCGGCACCGCTCGCACGCGCCGACAGCAGGTCGGTGTCGGAGGTCGACAGCAGCAGGATCACGCAGGCTCCATCCCTCGTGGGGTCCTCGCCCCAGGTTGCGGGTGACAGGCGAAGCGGAGTTCCTGACTTCCAGCGTCCGCTGGTCACAGTGGCGGGACCGCGCCGGATTCACACCGGCTTCCTCCTGCGCTTCGTCGTTCGGGCTCACCCTAACCGGCGGGTTACAGTCCGACCTATGCGTAGTCACCCGGATGCCTGCCCCGGCGCCGTAGAGCTGCACGCCGCGGCCGACGGCGGGCTGGCGCGCATCCGGGTTCCCGGCGGCACCCTTTCCGCTGCTCAGTGGGACGTCGTGCGTGCCGCGGCACTGGAGCTCGGATCCGGCTCGCTGGAGCTGACCTCGCGGGCGAACCTCCAGATCAGGGGCCTCGCGGACGGCGTGGAGCTGGGTGAGCGGTTGCGTGCGGCGGGCCTGTTGCCGTCCGCGACGCACGAGCGGATCCGCAACATCATCGCGGCGCCGCTGGAGGACAACCAGTCGCTGGTCGACGCGCTGGACGCGGCGTTGTGCGCGGACCCGGTGCTGGCTTCGCTGCCTGGGCGTTTCCTGGTGACGGTGGGCCACGCGGTGAGTGGCCTGGGCGGCGACTTCGGGCTGGTCGGAGAGGTGCTCCTGCTCGCCGGTACCGATACAGGTGTCCGAGTTCACGACCCGGTCGACGCCGTGGTGACCGCCGCCCGCCTCTTCCAGGAGATGCGCGGGACCGCCTGGCGCCTGTCCGAAGTGGACGGCGGTGTGCGAAAGATCACCGAGCACTTCGGTGTCTCCTCCGACGTCCTGTTCGCCCCGGCTGTGACGCCTGTCGCACCTTCGCCCACAACCCCCGGCGTGCCGTTGGGCCGACTCGATGCGCGGCAGCTGCCCGGAGTCCCGCTCCGGTTGACGCCGTGGCGGAGCCTGGTCGTGCCCGCCGGAACCGACGTCTCGGAGCTGATCACGGATCCGGACTCGCCGTGGCACGGCGTCAGCGCCTGCACCGGCCGACCCGGCTGCGCCAAGTCGCTCTCCGACGTACGAGCCGATGCGCGCGCTTGGGTAGATGCGTCCCACCACACACACGTGCCCGGCCGGGTACCCCCAATTTCAATTCTAGGGAGCAGGTCCGACACTCCCGGCGCGGTGCACTGGTCGGGCTGTGCACGCCGATGTGGTCGGCCCGCCGGTGATGTGATCGAGTTCGTCGCGACCGGCGACGGCTACGAGGAGATCAGTTGACTGTCCCCTGCACTGGAGCACAGGGGTTCCTGTTTCACAGCCGACTGCGGCAGGGAGACCCCTTGCCGTCTGACGTCAGCTCCGCAGGCATCGCCCGAGTTGTCTCGGACTGCGGCTCGACCAACCGCAAGAATGTTCTTGGCCGCGTTCAAATCCCGATCATGCCGGGTGCGGCAACCTGGACACGTCCAGCAACGGACGGCCAATGGGAGCTCGGTCAGCCTGTGCCCGCAGCTCGAACAGGTCTTGCTCGACGGGTACCAACGATCGATCACGACAAGAGCACGGCCGGCGCGAGCGCATTTGTACTCCAGCTGACGACGGAACTCACCCCAGCCGCTGTCATGGATGGCACGCGCAAGACGACGATTGCGCACCATGGCGGCAACGTTGAGGTCTTCGATCACGATCACGTCAGCCGAGCGCACCAGTCGCGCGGTTGTTCGATGCAGAAAGTCCTGCCGCGCGTTGCAGATCTTGCGCTGCGCACGAGCGACCTTGACCTTCGCCTTGCGGCGGTTCAACCCGCCGCGTTGACAACGAGACATCCTTCGCTGGTAGCGAGCGAGGTTCCGCGCCTTTCTGACCAGATGCCGCGGATTCTGGACGCGTTCACCGTCGCTGGTGACCAGGTAGTCCTTCAAACCCAGGTCAATACCGATCGCTCGCCCCGTTGGCTCGTTCGGAGCGGGCGTGTCGGTGTCCACGGCGAACGTCACGTACCAACGGCCATCCGGGTCGCGGGACACGACGACCATCGTCGGTTCCAACCCCCTCACGGCCTTGTCGGCGAACGACCACACGAAATGCAACGGCTCGCTGCTCTTGGCGAGTACCAGCACGCCTTCCCGCATGCGGAACGCCGAACGGGTGAAGTGTGCACTCTGGCGACCACTTCGCGACTTGAACCTCGGGAAGCGAGCACGTCCGGCGAAGAAGTTCTGGAATGCGGTGTGCTGGTGACGCAGCGTCTGCTGCAAAGGCACGCAGGAAACCTCCGACAAGAAGGCAAGTTCCTTGGTGCGCTTCCACTCCGTGAGCGCTGCATCAGTCTCCCGGTACGAGGTACGTGCACCGGCCTCACGGTAGCGATGGTTCCGCTCGCTCAAGGTCTTGTTCCACACCAGCCGCACACAGCCGAACGTACGGCTCAACAACGCGACCTGATCCGAAGTGGGGTAAGCCCGGCACTTGTACGCCGTTCGCACGACCCACAACATACCGGGAGTGAAATGACCAGCCTGAAGCAGGACAGGCAGCGGAGGTACAGGTGACGGAGTACATCAAGGACGGCGCGGAGATCTACCGCCAGTCCTTCGCCACCATTCGCGCGGAATCGGACCTCACCAGGTTCCCCGAGGACGTCGCGAAAGTCGTGGTCCGCATGATCCACGCGTGCGGCATGACGGATCTGCCGAACGACGTCGCCTTCTCCCCCGGCGTCGTCCGCAACGCCCGCAAAGCGCTCCAGGCAGGTGCGCCGATCCTGTGCGACGCCAACATGGTCGCGTCCGGCGTCACCCGCCGCCGCCTGCCGAAGGACAACGAAGTCCTTTGCTTCCTTCAGGATCCGCGCACTCCCGCGCTGGCGAAGGAGATCGGCAACACCCGCAGCGCCGCCGCCCTGGAGCTGCTGCAGGACCGCTTCGAGGGTGCCGTGATCGCCATCGGCAACGCCCCGACCGCGCTGTTCCACCTGATCGACCTGATCGAGGCAGGAGCGCCCCGGCCGGCCGCGATCCTGGGCATCCCGGTGGGCTTCATCGGCGCGAAAGAGTCCAAAGAAGCTTTGGCCGCAACGGATCTGGAGCACCTCGTGGTGCACGGCCGGCGCGGCGGCAGTGCCATGACGGCGGCGGCCATCAACGCGATCGCGAGCGAGGAAGAATGACGGGCAAGCTCTACGGCGTCGGCCTGGGTCCTGGTGACCCGGAACTCGTGACGGTGAAGGCCGCACGGCTCATCGGGGAAGCCGACGTGATCGCGTTCCACAGCGCGCGGCACGGGCGCAGTGTCGCCAAAACCATTGCGGCACCGTACTTCCGCGACGGCCAGATCACCGAACAGCTCGTCTACCCGGTCACGACCGAGGACACCGACGACTACCAGGGAGAGATCGACGCGTTCTACGAGGAGGCCGCGGCCAAGCTCGCCGCGCACCTCGACGCCGGACGTGACGTCGTCGTCCTCGCCGCCGGAGACCCGTTCTTCTACGGCTCCTACATGCACATGCACAAGCGGCTCGCCGACCGCTACGAGTGGGAGGTCGTGCCCGGCGTCACGAGCGTCAGCGGTGCGAGTGCCGTTCTCGGCACCCCGCTGGTCGAACGCGACGAGGTCCTCACCATCCTGCCCGGCACGCTGCCCCCCGCCGAGCTCGCGACCCGCCTGGCCGACACCGACTCGGCCGCGATCCTCAAGCTCGGCCGCACTTTCGGCAACGTCCGCGAGGCCCTCGAAGCGTCGGGAAGGCTCGACGGCGCCTGGTACGTGGAGCGCGCCACCACCGGCCGCCAGAAGATGTCGCCACTGGCCGACGTCGACCCCACCGAGGTCCCCTACTTCTCCCTGGCGCTGCTGCCCAGTAACTCCAAGCCCGAGGCGCGCAAGGGCGAGGTGACCGTCGTGGGCCTGGGCCCCGGCAAGACCGCCTGGCTCACCCCGGAAGCCCGCCAGGAGCTCGAGGCCGCCGACGAGCTCGTCGGTTACACCACCTACCTCAACCGGCTTCCCGACCGGCCCGGCCAGACGAAACACGCCTCCCACAACCAGGTCGAGTCGGAACGCGCCGCCTTCGCCCTGGACCTCGCGCGCAAGGGCAAGCGGGTCGCGGTCGTGTCGTCCGGCGACCCCGGCGTCTTCGCGATGGCCACGGCCGTCCTGGAGGTCGCGGCGGAAGCCGGTGACGTCCCGGTGCGGGTCATCCCGGGCGTGACGGCCGCGAACGCCGTGGCGGCCAAGGCCGGTGCTCCGCTCGGCCACGACTACGCGGTGATCTCGTTGAGCGACAGGCTCAAGCCGTGGGACGTCATCGCCTCACGACTGGAAGCCACCGCCAAGGCCGACCTGGTGATCGCGATCTACAACCCGGCGTCCAAGGCCCGCACGCACCAGGTCCACGAGATGCGCGACCTGCTGCTCCAGCACCGCGCCCCGGAGACCCCGGTCGTCGTCGGACGTGACGTGGGCGGTCCCGAGGAGGAGATCCGCGTCGGGACGCTGAAAGACCTCGACCCGGACACGATCGACATGCGCTGCCTGCTGATCATCGGCTCGTCCCAGACGGTGGTGACCGACGCGGGTGTGGTGTTCACGCCGCGCCGCTACCCTGCCGATTAGCCGCCTTCCCTGCGACCATACGGGTCATGTATATCGTCGATTGACGTGGTAGGCCCGTCTGGGTTCGACTGGCCCCGAAAAGTCGACCGGCAACCGTGGTCGCAGGGATGAAGGTGTCATGTCGCTCATCGCTCCGGGCGAGGCCGGGAATCTGCCCGTGGAGTTGACCAGTTTCGTCGGCCGCCGGCGGGAGGTGACCGAGGCCAAGCGGGTGTTGTCGGTCTCGCGCCTGGTGACCTTGATCGGGTTCGGCGGGATCGGCAAGTCCCGGCTCGCACTGCGGGTGGCCGCACAGGTGCGGCGGTCCTTCGACGACGGGGTGTGGCTGGTCGAACTGGGCGAGCTGCGGGATCCGGAGCTGGTGGCGCACACCGTGGCCGCCGTTCTGGGACTGCGGGAGCAGGCCACCGTGGGACCGGGAGACCATTCGGCGTGCCCGCCGATGACGCTGTTGACCGAGTACCTGGCGGCACGACACGTCCTGCTGGTGCTGGACAACTGCGAGCACCTGGTGGACCCGGTCGCGAAACTGGTCGACGCGCTGTTGCGGGCCTGCCCGGGGTTGCGGGTGCTGACCACCAGCCGGCAGGCGCTGGGTGTCGGTGGGGAGGTCACGCTGCCGGTACCGCCGCTGCCGATACCGGACCTGGCACAGCCACCCACCCTGCGAGGACTGCCCCAGGTCCCGGCGGTGGCCCTGTTCGTCGAGCGGGCCGTGGCGGTGGTGCCGGAGTTCTGCCTCACCGCGGACAACCTGGACGCGGTCGCACAGATCTGCCGCCGGGTGGAAGGCCTGCCACTGGCGATCGAACTCGCGGCGGCGCGGCTGGCGGCGCTGGGGCCGCAGGAGATCCTGAACCGGATGTCCAACCGGTTCCGGCTGTTGGCCGCCGGTCCGCGCAGCGCGCCGACGCGGCAGCGGACCCTGCAGGCCAGCATCGAGTGGAGCTACGAGCTGTGCACGCGCGCGGAACAGCGGCTCTGGGCTCGACTGACGGTGTTCGCCGGCAGCTTCGAACTGGCCGCGGTGGAAGACGTCTGCGCCGGGGACGGCCTGGCGCCGGAGGACGTGCTCGACCTGGTGACCTCACTGGTGAGCAAGTCGATCCTGATCCGGCAGGACGGCGCCCACGTGCGGTACCGGATGCTCGACACCCTCAGCGAGTACGGCCAGGACAGGCTGCGGGAATCCGGCCAGGAGACCGCGCTGCGCCGGCGACATCGAGACTGGTGTGCCGCGCTGGTGGCGGGCGCCGAGGCCGAGTGGATCAGTGACCGGCAGGTGGACTGGTTCACCCGCCTGGAGCGGGAGTACCCCAACCTGCGGGCCGCGTTGGAGTTCTGCCTCGCCGAACCCGGCGAAGCAGGGGCCGGCCTGCGGATGGCCACGTCGCTGTACCCGTACTGGTTCGGACGGGGGCAGCTCAGCGAGGGCAGGTACTGGCTCGACCACGCCCTGGCCCAGCAGTCCCGCCCCAGCGTGGACCGGGCCCGGGCCCTCTACGCGGACTCCATGCTGGCCGGACAGCAGAACGATGTCGCGGCCGCCGCGGCGCTGGTGGACGAGGGCGAGGAGGTCGCGAAGCAGCTGGACGACGCCTCGACGCACGTGTTGTTCACCCTCGCCGCCGGGTACGTGGCGGGGTACCAGGGCGACCTGTCCCGCTCGGTCGCGCTGCTGGACACGGTCCTCGATGCGCTCCGTGCCGGGAACGATCTTCCTCGGCTGCTCGACGCCCTCTTCGCCCTGGCCGTGTACAGCGGGGTGCGAGGTGACGCGGCACGGGCCCTGGCCTGCCACGAGGAGGTGCTGGCGATCACCGAACCCCGTGGGGAGGTCTGGTACCGGTCGCTGTCACTGTGGGCCCTCGGCCTGGCGGTCTGGCAGCAGGGCGACTCCCCGCGAGCGGCCGGGCTGGTGCGGGAGAGTCTGCGTCTCAAGCGCCTGATCGAGGACCTGCTCGGGATCGCCTGGTGCCTGGAGGCACTGGCCTGGATCGCGGCCGGCGCGCCGGATCCACGCCACGCCGCGCAACTTCTCGGCGCCGCGCAGGCGCTGTGGCACACCATCGGCGCGTCCCCCGCCACGGTCCGGCCCATGCTCGCCTACCACGAGGAGTGCGAGAAGCGGGTTCGTCTCGCGCTGGGCGAGCGTGCCTTCCGCACCGTTTTCCAGCGCGGCGGAGACCTGGCCCTGGCAGAGGCCATCACCTGCGCCCTGAACGAGAAACCACAGGGGGTGCCGGCCCCCGCCGGCGCCGCCACGAGGCTGACCCCGCGCGAACAGGAGGTTGCCGAGTTGGTCGCCCAGGGCCTGACCAACAAGCAGATCGCCGCCCGGTTGGTGATCTCTCAGCGCACCGCCGAGGGCCACGTCGAGAACATCCTCGCGAAACTCGGGCTGACCACACGCACCCAGGTGGCCACGTGGGTCGCCGAACGACAAGAGAGCCGGGCCTGATGACCGCTGACGTCGGACAGACGCGGGCGGCGGGCAATCTGCCGGCCGACATGACGAGTTTCGTGGGTCGACGGCAGGACACGGCCGAAGTGCGGCGCGTGCTGTCGACGGCCCGGCTGGTGACCTTGACGGGGGTCGGCGGGGTGGGCAAGTCCCGGTTGGCCCTGCGCGTCGGGCGCGCGGTTCGCCGGAGGTTTCCCGACGGGGTGTGGCTGGTGGAACTGGCCGCGCTCGGCGATCCGGCACTGGTGGAGCAGACCATCGCCGCCGCGCTGGGCCTGCGCGACCACTCGCGGCGGGATCCGTTGAGCGTGCTCACCGCGTTCCTGACGGACAAGCGCCTGCTGCTGATCCTGGACAACTGCGAGCACGTGCTGGACGGGTGCGGCCGGCTGGTGAGCCGGTTGCTGAAGGCCGCGCCGGGGTTGTCCGTGCTGGCCACCAGCAGGGAACCGCTCGGCGTCCCCGGTGAACACCGCTGGCCGGTCCCACCGCTGTCACTGCCCTCCACCGAGCCCGGCGCATCGGTGCCGGCGCCCCTGTGCGACGCGCTGGCGTTGTTCGCGGACAGGGCGGCCACGGCCGCCCCCGGTTTCGTGCTGACCGAGGACAACAGGCCGGAGGTGGCGCGACTGTGCCGGCGGCTGGACGGACTGCCGCTGGCGATCGAGCTGGCCGCGGTCCGGCTGCGGGTGTTGTCGGTGGAGGAGTTGCTGGCCGGGCTGGAAGACCGGTTCGCGTTGCTGAAGGGTGGAGCTCCCGCGGCCCTGCCGCGCCATCACACCCTGTGGACGACGGTCGACTGGAGCTTCGAGCTGTGCTCGGAGCCGGAACGGCTGCTCTGGGCCAGGTGTTCGGTGTTCGCCGGGGATTTCGACCTGGATGCGGCCGAACAGGTGTGCGCAGGCCCGGGGCTGGCCCCCGACGAGGTCTTCGAGGCCGTGACGGGACTGATCGACAAATCGGTGCTGATCCGGGAGGAGCGCGCTACCGGGGTGCGGTACCGGGTCCTGGAGACCATCCGCCAGTACGGGCGGCAACGGCTGGCCGAGATCGATGACACGGCTGGACCGCAGAACCGGCACCGCGACTACTACCTGCGCCTGGCCGAGCAGGCCGACGCGGACTCGAGCGGCCCGCGCCAGCCCGAGTGGGCCGAGCGGTTGCGGGTAGAGCGGGCCAACCTCTTCGCGGCGCTGGACCACTGTCTGACGGTGCCGGGGCAGGAACGCGAGGGCCTGCGGCTGAACGCGGCCCTGTGGTTCTACTGGATCGCGTGCGGGTTCGTCCGCGACGGCCGGTACTGGCTCGACCGGGCCCTGCGGGCCAGCCCGGAACCCAGCCGGGAACGCGCCCGAGCACTGTGGATCAACGGCTGGATCGCCAGCTTGCAGGGCGACTACCAGAGCGGTCTGACTCTGCTGGAGGAAAGCCGGGACCTCGCCCTGGCGCTGGCCGACGACACCGCCCTGACCGATGCGACCCAGCACCTCGGCTGGGCGCGTGTGGTGGCCGGCGACCCGCCGCAGGCGATCCCGCTCCTCGACGACGTGCTGGCCCGCCGCCGGGCGTCGGACCGGTGGACCGCGCCGGCGGTGATCATCTATCCGATCCAGATCTTCGTCGCCGGTATGGCCGGCGACACCGGCCGTGCCATGGACCTGCTCGACGAGTGCCGGAACATCTGTGCGTCACTGGGCGAACGCTGGGCCTTGTCCTGGGCGTTGAACGCGATCGGCATCATGTGGCTGACCGCGGGCGATCCCCGGCAAGCGGCGACTCACCTGTGCGAGTGCCTCCGCGTCAAACGTGACGTGACGGACCAGCTGGGCTACCCGTTCGGTGTGGATCTCCTGTCGTGGGTCGCCGCGACGGAGAGCGACTGGACTCGGGCGGCCGTGCTGCAGGGGGCGGCGGACAAGATGTGGGAGCCGATCGGCCGGCCGCTGTTCGGTTTCGACCTCCTGCTCGACCAGAGGCAGGACTGGCGGACGAGAACTCGCGAAGCACTCGGTGAACGGGCCTACCACGACGCCCTTCAGGAGGGGGCGCGGATGACCCCGGAGCAGGCCATCGCCTGCGCACTGGGCGAATAGTCACTCGTGACGCAGCAGTGACCGCCTTGCCGTCCCCTCGACGGCAAGGCGGTCGCTGCCGGAACAGCGCCGTCAGCGGTCCTGGCTCAGGTGATGATCTTTCCGGCGGACAGGAATCCCCCGGCGAGTCGCCTGAGTCCACCTGACATGCGCTTCTCCTTGTGTTCGTCACGGCGGCCGGGGCGAGGGCCAGCGTGGACGCCCGGTTTCGTCCGGTCACACAACGTTCTGCGAATCGGCTGTTCAGTGGTGCCGTGCAGGGTCCTTCGGGCATAAACCGTAAGCAGCGCCGTGCCGCGATCGGAGGGGGACCTGCGCGGGTGAGGGTGGAGCTGCGGGTGCTGGGTCAGGTCGAGGTGTCGGTCGACGGAACGGAAGTGGACCTCGGGCACGCCCGCCAGCGGTACGTGCTGGGGATGCTGCTGATCGAGGCCAACCAGGTGGTCTCCACCGACGGGCTGGTGGACCGGATCTGGGGAGAACGCCCACCCCGGCGGGCCCGGCAGCTGGTGAGCAACTACCTGTCGCGGCTGCGCTCCCTGTTGTCCGCCAGCGGCGTCGCGGACGAGGTGGTGATCGAACGGCGCGGCGGAGGCTACGTCCTGCTGGTCGAACCCGACCGCGTGGACGTGCACCGGTTCCGGCACCTGGTCGCCGATGCCGCCGTCGACGAGGCCCACGCGTCGGAACTGCTGGAGCAGGCGGCACAGGTGTGGCGGGGTGAGGCGCTGGCCGGTCTGGACACGCCGTGGATCGCCGCGGTGCGCCAGGAACTGGAGCGTGAACGGTTCGCCGCCGACACCGACCGCCTCGACCTGGCGCTGCGCCGAGGCCGGCACGCCGCGTTGCTGCCCGAGCTGACCACGCGTGCCCAGGCGCATCCACTGGACGAACAGGTAGCGGCCCAGCTCGTCCTCGCCCTGTACCGCAGCGGTCGCCAGGCCGACGCGCTGGAGCACTACGAGCGGCTGCGCGCCCGGCTGGCCGAGGAGCTGGGCGTCGATCCCCGGCCGCCTCTGCGCGAGCTCCACCAGCGGATCCTGGCCGCCGACCCCGGTCTCACCGAGTCCGCGAACGTGCCGCGCCAACTTCCGGCCGCTCCCGCGCTGTTCACCGGCCGCGCCCTCGAACTGGCCGAGCTGGACCGGGCCCTCTCCACGAACGGCCAGGCGACGGTGGTGATCTCGGTGATCGGTGGCGCGGGCGGGATCGGCAAGACGTGGCTGGCCCTCACGTGGGCGCACCGCAACCTGCACCGGTTTCCCGACGGCCAGTTGTTCGTCGACCTGCACGGGTTCAGCCCCACCGGCCGCCCGACCGACCCCGCCGACGCGTTGCGCGGGTTCCTCAGCGCCCTGGGCCAGGACGCCGACCACCTCCCGCCGGACCTGGACGCGGCGGCCTCGCTGTACCGGAGCCTGGTGGCGGGCAAGCAGATCCTCGTCGTCCTGGACAACGCCGCCACCGCGGACCAGGTGATCCCTCTGCTGCCCGGCAGCCCGACCTGCACCGTGCTGGTCACCGGCCGCACCACCCTGTCCTCGTTGATCGACCGCCACGGTGCCCGTCACCTGTCCCTCGGCGTCCTCAGCCCCGGCGAGGCCCGCTCGTTGCTGGCCACCCGCATCGGTGACCAGCGGATCAACGCCGAGCCCGGTCTGACCGACGACCTGATCGAACTGTGCGGACGCCACCCCCTGGCCCTGGCGATCACGGCCCGCCACGCCACCACCCACCCCACCGTCCCACTCGCGGAACACGCCGCCGAACTGCGCGACCTCGGCCTCGCGGTGCTCGACCACGACATCGACCCCACGGCCAGCCTCCCGGCCGTGCTCTCGTGGTCCCTGCACCGGCTGACCGACGAGCAACGCGTCACGTTCGCGTTGCTGGGAATCGCCCCCGGCCCGGACATCGACCTGCCCGCCGCCGCGGCCCTCACCGGTCTTTCCCAGGCACAGACCCGCAAAGTCCTCCGCACCCTGGAGGAGCACTCACTGCTCGACCGGCACCCGCACGGCCGGTACCGGATGCACGACCTGGTCCGCGCCTACGCCACCACGACCGCTCAGGGCCTGTCCGAGCCCGTACGGGAAGCAGCGCTCGAGCGGATGGCCGAGTTCTACCTGCACACTGCCAACACCGCCCACAGCTTGATCTCCCACCGCCCACCGATCCCGCTCGGCCCACCCGCTCCCGGTACCCGGCCCCTCGCACTGCCCGACCACGCGGCCGCTCTGGCCTGGCTGGACGCTCACCACCCGCATCTGCTGGCCGCCCAGCACATCGCGGCCGCCCACGACCGCCACCAGGCCGTGTGGAACGTGGCCTCGACCCTGGCCGTGTTCCACATCAGACGAGGGCACCGCCATGACAACCTGGCCGTCTGGCAGGCCGCGGTCGAAGCAGCCGAACACCTGCCCGATCCGACCGCTCTCCCGCACGCTTTGCGGCAGCTCGGCCACGCGCACGCCGAGTTCGGACAGCACGAGAACGCCATCACCTTCCTGCACCGCGCCCTCGCCGTGGCCGAACGCCACCAGGTACCCGTCCAGCAGGCCCGGACGCACCACGCCCTCGCCTGGGCCTGGGAGGAGCAGGGCGACAACCGGAAAGCGTTGGCACATGCCATCAGTGCCGCGGCACTTCTCCGCGGCCAGAACGAGCCGCAGTGGGAAGCCGACGCGCTCAACGCGGTCGGCTGGCTCGCCGCGCACCTGGGCGACTACGACACCGCCCGCGTGCATTGCCAGGAAGCCCTCACGCTGCACCGGCGCCGACAGGACCACGACGGCGAGGCGGACGACCTGGACAGCTTGGGGTTCATCGCCTACCACACCGGCGACCACCGCGAAGCCGTCGACCACTACCGGGAAGCACTGGCCCGCTACCGCACGGGCGGCAACACCACCGAAGCCGCCGACACCCTCGACAACCTCGGCCATCCCCACGTCGCCCTCGGTGAGGTGGCGCAGGCCCGCACGGTGTGGCGGGAAGCGCTGGAGCTGTACCGGCAACAGGGCCGCGACAACGATGTCGCCCGCGTCCAGCGGCAGCTCGACGACCTCGACTCCTCAGCGGCCCAACCAGCCGAGCGCGCCCTCCACCGTGTGGACCACCTGGGCGGGCGGTAGCGGTGGCCGTCGCACGATCACGACCGGGATCCCGAGCTGACGCGCGGCTTCGAGCTTGGCCGAGGTCATCGAGCCACCGCTGTCCTTGGTGACGAGCACGTCGATCCGGTGCGAGCGCATCAGCTCCAGCTCACCGTCCACAGTGAACGGTCCGCGCGACAGCAGCACCTCGATCCGGTGCGGCATTGGTGGTTCCGGCGGTTCGACCATGCGCGCCAGGAACCACTGCGGGCAGTCGGCGAACTCCGCGAGGTCCTGCCGCCCGGTGGTGAGGAAGACCCTCTCGCCGGGCAGGTTCCGCGCGGCCTCGGCGACGCTGTCCACCCAGAACCAGCCTGGTTGAGGGGTGAAGCCAGGCCGACGCAGGATCAGGAACGGCACACCGACCCGTTGGCAAGCCTCGAAGGCGTTCGAGGTGATCTGCCGCGCGAACGGGTGGGTGGCGTCGATCACTGCGTGGATGTCGTTGTCCCGCAACCACTCGGCGAGCCCGTCGACCCCTCCGAAGCCGCCGATCCGGACGTCGCCGACCGGAAGAGCGGGATTGCTCACCCGACCCGCCAGGGACGAGACGACCGGGCCGCGAGGCAGCCGGAGCGCACCCGCCGGACCCACCCCGGACGCGCCTTTCCCGTCCCCCGCCGACAACATCCCCGTCACGCGCGACGCGAGTTCCCGCGCCTCTCCCGTGCCCCCGAGGATCAGGATCATCGAACGCGCGTCGGCGAGTACAGGTGGCTGTCCGGGAACTGCGTCGCCCCCAGCGTCCGCCCCACGATGATCACCGCGGTCCGCTTGATCCCGGCCGCGGCCACCTGCGCGGCGATGTCGTCCAACGTCCCCCGCAGCACGATCTCGTCGGCCCGGGACGCGTACGCCACCACGGCGACCGGGCAGTCCGCGCCGTAGTTCGGCACCAGCTCCGCGACCACGTCGGCGATCCGCCGCACCGCGAGGTGCAGCACGAGGGTCGCGTGACTGCGCCCCAACGTGTCCAGGTCCTCGCCGGGAGGCATCGGCGTGGCGCGCTGCGAGGTCCGCGTGAGGATCACGGTCTGCCCGACACCGGGCACCGTCAGCTCGCGCTGCAACGACGCCGCCGCGGCCGCGAAGGCGGGCACGCCGGGCGTGACGTCGTACTCGATTCCCAGCGCGTCCAGCCGCCGCATCTGCTCGGCCATCGCGCTGAACACCGCGGGATCCCCGGAGTGCAGCCGAGCCACGTCCAGGCCCCGCGACGAGGCCTCGGCCAGCTCGGCGACGATCTCGTCCAGCGTCAGCGACGCCGTGTCGACGAGACGCGCGCCGTCCGGGCAGAAGTCCAGCAGTTCGACGGGCACCAACGCGCCCGCGTACAGGCACACCGGCGACGACTCGATCAACGAGCGGCCCCGCACCGTGATCAGGTCGGCGGCACCGGGGCCCGCCCCGATGAAGTGCACGGTCACTTGAGCACGCTCCACGTCGTCACGGGCATGTGCGGGCGCCAGCCGGTGAACCCGCCGACCGCCGACCCGCGGTTGACCGCGATCCGGACCAGGTCGCCGCCGAGCCGCGCGTACCACTGCGCCACCACGGCCTCGGACTCCAGCGTCACGGCGTTCACGACCAGCCGCCCGCCGGAGGCCAGCGCGTCCCAGCACGCCTGCACCACACCCGGCACGGTCAGCCCGCCACCGATGAAGATCGCGTCGGGCTTCTCCAGCCCCTGCAACGCTTCCGGCGCGCGTCCGATGTGGACGTCCACACCCGGCACGCCCAAAGACGCCGCGTTGCGCACGATCCGCTCGGCACGTTCGGCGGACTGCTCAACGGCGATCGCCCGGCACGTCGGATGCGTCCGCGCCCACTCGATCGCGATGGAGCCCGACCCGGCTCCCACGTCCCACAGCAGCTGCCCCGGCAGCGGCGCCAATCTCGACAGCGAAATCGCCCGCACCTCGCGCTTCGTCAACTGACCATCGGTCTCGTAAGCGTCGTCCGGCAAACCCGGCACGCGGGAGTATGCGTCGCCGGTGGGCTCCAGGGCAACGACGCACAACGGGTCCGCGTCCTGCCCGGACCACTCGTACACCCGTTCGGCGGGCCCACCCAGCTGCTCCAGCACGGTGACCGGCCTCGCCAGAGCGGCGACCGCAGCCGGGTCACCGCCCAGCACGAGCACCCGACGCCCCGGCGTCAACGCGGGTCGCAGCAGGTCAGGCGACCGCCCGACGAGCGACACGACCTCGACCTCGTTCAACGCCCACCCGAGCCGCGCACAGGCCAGCGACACCGACGACGGGTGCGGGATGACGGAAACACGGGAGCCCAGCAACCGGACCAGGGTGGTGCCGATGCCGTGGAACATGGGATCGCCGGACGCCAGCACGCAGACGTCCCGGTACTTCTCGAACAGCGCGGGCAGCGCCGGGACCAGCGGCGACGGCCAGGCCACGCGTTCCTGGTCACCCGGCGCCGACGACCCGCCGGCCCGCCCGAGCTCCCTCGGGACCAGATCCAGCTGCCGCGTGCTCCCCATCAACACCCGCGCGGACCGGATCGCGGCTTGCGCGGCCGGCGACAGCCCGTCCCACCCGTCGGCCCCGATGCCGACCACGACGACGTCAGACGGTGCCGGTGACACGCTTCACCTGGATCTCGATCACCACGCGCTCGGGGTTGACCCGAGGCTGCCGGTACCTCAGCGCGTACCGCCGCACGGCCTCGTCCACGGACGCCGCGTCCTCGCGAACGACCGCGGGCCCCTCCAGCGTCGACCACCGGCGACCGTCCACCTGGCACACCGCCGCGTACCCGGCCTTGCGCACGTGCTTGACCTTCCACGACGCGCCGTGCGTGATGATCCGCGCGATGCCGGCCTCGGCGTCGAGCGTCACACCCACCGGAACCACGTGGGGAGTCCCGTCCGGACGCACGGTGGACAGCGTGCACAGGTGCCGCTCTGCCCAGAACTCGGCGAACTCGGCGCCCCGCTCGATCGACATGCCACGCATCATGCAACGCCGCACCCGTGAAACGAAATCGGGCCCGCCGACGGCTGCCGGCGGGCCCGACGTCCTGACGCTACGGGTAGTTGACGACGTTCACCGGCACCGTGCCCGGCGGCGTCACCGCACCCACGTTGTTGATCACGTGGGTGATCGTTCCCTGGTAGTTGAGCGACACGGTCAGCAGGTTGTGCATCCTCACTCCGGACCGCTGCGGCACCTCGAACGCGTTCTCGGCGCGCACCGACGGGTTGACGTTGAAGAAGCAGTAGCTGCCCAGCCCCCACGCCTCGTGCGTGGTGACGTTGTCGCCGACCTTGTAGGCCGCGTACCCGGCCTGCCCGTTCGGCCTGTTCCAAGACGCCTGGTTCGGCACGTCGTAGGGCATCTCGTTCTGGAAGAAGATCGTCCGCCCGCGCTCGCCGTTCCAGATCACCTGGTACTTCTGGTAGTGCTCGACGAACAACCCGGTCGCCAGCACGTCGTTGCCGTTCACCACCAGGCCCGTGTCACCGATCGCCTCGTTCCAGCCCCAGGTGCCGGCGTTGCCGTGGTCGGCGCGCCAGATCCAGGTGTGGTCGATGATCGTGTTGTGGCTGTTGACGACCAGGCTGTTGGTCGCCTTGCCCGCCACGGCCCCGCCGACCCGGAAGAACACGTCCTGCAACGTCGTCGGGTTGGACGCGTGCGACGCCGACGAACCCGACGGGCCGACGGTGAGCAGCGACGGAGACAGGGTCGTGCCCGCGTCGAACAGGATGCCCTTGATCCGCACGCCGTCGACGTCGGCGACCTGCATCGCGGTGACGCCGTTCTGCGGCACGATCGTCGCGTACCCGATGCCCAGGACGACGGTGTTCGGGCGGGTCACGTTGATCGTCTGGTCGACGTTGTAGATGCCGGGCGTGAAGAACAGGTTGCAGCCCTGCGCCAGCGCCGCGTTGATCGTCGAGGCGGTGTCACCTGCCTTGACGACGTAGAACTGGCTCATCGGCAACGAGGTGCCCGGCGTGCCGCCGTTGATCCACGAAGCCCCGGAAGCGTTGGTGCGCAACGAGGGCAGGAACACCCGGTACTTGCCCGTCTCGAAGTAGAGGTAGGGCACGTCACGCGAGACCGGCGTCGTCGCGAGCGTCGTCTCCGGCGGCGACGGGAACGTGTTCGCGGGCGCACCAGGCGTTCCGGAGAACACCATGTTCCAGACGCCGCCGTCCCAGCTGCCGTAGTTGGAATCGCGCGTGTACCACTGCTGCTGCGAGATGGACGCCGTCTGACCGGACACGCGGGTGTCGGCCGTGTAGCCACCGCTCGCGAAGCCGTAACTCGCGGGGTAGAGCGCCAGGTTGCCGCGGATGTCCATGCGGCGGAACGGCGCGGCCTGCGCCACGGCCCACCGGTTGGTGCCGCTGCTCGGGTTGACCGCCATGTTCTCGGCCGAGCGCCAGAAGTTCTGCAGCGCCACGCCCTTGTCGGACTCGTTGAACGCGTCGACAGTGATGTCGCCGTTGATCACGACGTCACCGGGGTTGCGCCCGAGACCCGAGACCGACGTGTAGTAACCGACGTCGTCGTGGACGTTGTAGGTGCCGGGCTTGAAGAGGTGCGCGACCCGGCGCGGCGCCATCTGCGCGGTCAGCGTGTCCTTCTGGTTGTTGAAGTCGGTGTCGAGCTGCGCTTGGATGCTGGCAGCCGACATGCTCGGGTCGAAGATCCGCGTGTTCGGCCCGAAGTTCGGGGTGTCCGACTGGACGCACCCCTGCTGCGTGCCGATCGTGTAGGTCGCGCTCGCCACGGCGGAGTTCGTGAGACCCGCCTTGATGCCGATGGCGTTGACGGTCCGGCTGGTGGGCACGGAGATCGGCCCGCTGTAGACGGGAGAGCTCGCGGTCGGCGTGGAACCGTCCACTGTGTACCGGATGGTCGCGCCGCTCGTCGCGGTCGTGATCGTCACGGTCTGCCCGGACGTGTACGCGCCACCGGGCGGGCTGAACGACGGCGTCGCGACCTGCTGCGGCGCGCTGCCGTGCGTGTAGGTGAAGTGCGGGGTGTCGTACTGCGGCCCGCTCTTCTCGTAGGTGAACCAGTACTCGATCACCGTGCCCGACGACAGCGACCCGACGGTCTTCTGCCAGGTGCCGGCGTTGTTGGTCATGCGGAAGTTCTGCTGCGGAGTACCGGTGATCAGGTAGTGCACGTCGACGTACAGGGCAGGGGTCGTCGGCGTGAAGTTGATCCTCGCCTGAGTGGCGTCCAGCGCCGTCACGTTCTGCGTGTAGTCCTCGGCCGCGGACGCGGCGGTGGACGACGCCAGTGACGACAGGGCAATCGCTGCGGCGGCCAGGCCGGCCAGCCATCTCACCTTTGAGAGCGCTCTCACACCTGAACGGTAAACACGAGATGTCGTTAAGCGAAAGATGCAAGCTGCGGGAAAGAAGAACCGGTCCGCCACCGTTTTCACCCGAACGAGCGGCTTCTTGTATTGAATACAACCCATAGCGTCGACGCATGACTCCCTCCACCGCGTACAGCAGGGACCTGGGCGACGAGCTCCGGAGGCTGCGAGAGACGTGCACCGGCCTCAAGAGCAACGAGCTCGCGAAGAAGCTCGGCTGGGACCCCAGCAAGATGTCAACCATCGAGCACGGCAAGGCGCGCGCCAGCGAGATCGACCTCATCCAGTACTTGTCGATGTGCGGCAAGGACATCGACTACGTGACGGACTTCAAGCGCCGCTACCACTACGCGTTCGACGAGTACTTCGTTCAGGTGTCCGGCAACCTCCGCACGCTCGCCATGGCCGAGTCCACCGCCACGACGATCATCAGCTACGACTCGCAAGCGGTGCCCGGCCTCCTGCAAACGCCGGAGTACGCCGAAGGCATCTACCGGATGACCGGAATGATCACTGAGGAGCGCATCCCGACTCTGGTGCAGTTCCGAACCGATCGCCAAGCGATCCTGCGCCGACACAATCGGCCGACTTGTTTGTTCTACGTCCATCAGCATGCGCTGCAGCTGCAGGTCGGCAACAGCGAGATCATGGAGGACCAGTACGCCAGGTTGCTGTTCGACACCCACGTCATTCGAATCGTCCCGGCCAACGCACCAGTGCTCGCCAGCGACTGCGTCCTGTGGGAGTTCGACAAGTCGCGGCCGGTGATCTTCAGCGACACCGACCACGCGAAGGTGTTCGTACAGGATCCCGGTGCCATCGCACGGTCCCGGCTGATCTTCGATCGCCTGGATCAGTTCGCCTTGGGTGCGGAACAATCGCGGAGCATGCTGGCGGACTACGTCGGCCGACCGCGAAGGGAACACGATGACTCAGGAGCGCCTCTGGCGTAAGAGCAGCTACAGCGGCGGGTCGGAGGACAGCAACTGCGTCGAGGTGTCGCTGGCCCACGACGCGCTGGTTCGGGACTCGAAGAACGCGAGCGGCGACGTCCTCGCATTCTCCTCCCCTGCCTGGAGCGCGCTCGTCGGCTGGATCGCCTCGCGCTGATCACGACAGCACGGAGGCCCACCCCCTGCGGCGGGGATGGGCCTCACTCGTACTTCGCTGCGCCCTCAGCCACCCGCAGGCGGTTGCGGCATCGGGACCGGCTTCGCGTCACGCATGCGTTCCTCGGTCCAGTAGTCCGGGTCGGTGTGCTCCGCCGGCGAATCGGCGACCTCCGCACCGGCGGGATCCGCCGGTGCGGCCGGACCAGCCGTGCCCCGCAACCCCGCGATCACGGAGGCGCCCACCACGACAGTCGCCGCGACCAGCGCTACCACCACAACCGTGCGGGTGCTCATGGAGGCTCCTTACGGCGTTTGGTTCTTCGCGTTGTTGAAGACGTCATTCACGTGGCTGTCATAATACGGCCCGGAATTGTTGCCGTCGAGAAGTCCCTGGGTCGCACTGATCACGTAACCGAGGCCGTTGGACTGGTAGTCCTCGAGCCACGGCCCACCACTGGCACCGCCGCCGAAATTGCAGCCGAGTCGATAGGCATTCGCGCTCGGCCACCGGTCGGTCGTTCCCCAGCAGTACCACTGCACCTGACCGTTGTCCTTGTTTCCGGGATACCCGGCGACGTGCACGTAACGGCTGTAGCTGCCGTTGTAGCGGAAGCCGTGGCCGCCCGCCGCGTTGACCACTTTCTGGCCGGAGCTGTTGGCGTAGGTCACGACCCACGCGAAGTCGCGCTGCCAGTCGTTGCGGACCGACCAGCCCGTGGAGTAGTGGAACCAGTAGGCGGCGAACCGTCCACGCGGCTCGGAGCCGTTCTGGTAGCCCGGGATGAAGACCCAGTTCCGCATGACCTGCCCGTTGCCGCCGCCCACGACCGCGCAGTGGCCGGCGGTGACGACGAGGCTCTTGGAGGCGCTGTTCACGGCACTGCCGGAGCACTGGTAGCCGCCGTTGTTCCGCGGGTCGACGAAGTAGATCTTGCCGGTGGTGTAGGAGAACCAGGCGTCCTGGGCCGACGGGCCGCCGGTCACCGTCGGTGCCGCCGGGGCGGAGCCGTTCGCGGCCTTCCCCGTCACGGCCGACGTCGTCGCGTTCGACTTCGCCGTCGGGCCGGCGGTGGCGACGGCGGGCTTGGCCGCGGCGATCCGTTCCGGTGTCCAGTACTCGTTGACGATCCGCTGGGCTTCGGCGGAGGAAACCTTGCGCTCGGCGCGAGCGCTCTCGTCCCACACGACTGCGGACGTGCCGGCGATCGAGTCCGTTTTCGCCGCAGATTCGGCATTCGCCGGAACGGCGACCGCTATTGACGCGACAAGCGTCAGTCCGGAGAAAACGCCAATGATCGATCTTCGGGCGAATATCATTGTTCCCCCCTCAGGAACTGATTTCACACTGGCACTCGCCAGCCAGTACAGCACGGTAACGAGTCGATTTCGGCCCAACAACCGCCTACTGGCGCAATGGGGTTATTCCGTGTCGCACAGAAAGGAAGACGAAAGTTGCAAGAACCCTTCACGCCCGAACGAATCCGCCTACTGCTTTTTGGCGACGTGCTGGTGCGTCGGATCGGCGGCACACGCGTACAGCCGCAGGTTGCAACCGAAGGTGATCAGGTGCCCCGGTTCTCGTTGAGGTAGTTGTAGATCGTGTAGCGGGTGACCTCCAGGACTCCCGCCAGGTGGTCGACCGAGTCGCGGATCAGGAAGAACCCTGCCTCGTCCAGCACCCGCACGACCTGCGACTTGTGGACCTTCTTCATCAGCTCGACGGGCACGCCGACGTCCGCGATGGCCTTCTCCACCAGCACCCGCTGCAACGTGTCCACGTCCTGCGGGAAGGACTCCACCGGCCCGGACGCCTCGTGCGCCGCGAGCTTGTTGACGCACAAGCAACCCACGGCAACACCGGAGGCGTCGCGCACGAACGTCGTCGACGACCAGATCGCCCGCCCGTCCGGCGCGTACGTCTCGTAGCCCGGCATGTCCGTGGTCGTGCCGCGCCGAACCAGGCCCAGCAACAGGTCCGTCATCGGGCCGCCCACCCGGCGGCCGGTCAGCGAGCCCGCGATCGCGATGATGGAGTTCGGCAACCGGGACAGGTCGTGCACCACGACCTCGGTGTCCGGGCCGAGCGCCGAGGCGAGCGAGTCCACCGTCGGCACCAGCGCCGACAACGCCGCCGGCACCGGCGAGGAAGCGGTCCGGGACAACGACTTCAGGGCGGCGCGGACCCGTTCGAGAGTTCCGCGCGACGTCGTGGCGTGCGGCGACAACCGGACGTGCTCGGGCCGGACGGTCGCCGTGACACCGAACGCGTTCAACGCCTCCCCCACCACGGAAGCGGCCTCGGGCATCGTGAACGCCAGGATCCCCGCCCGCCGGTCGCGCGCGGAGACGATCTCGCCGCCGCACGACAGCACGATCTCCTCCAGTTCGGCGACGACCTCCGACACCGCGGAGTCCAGAGCCGGAACGCCCGCGAGCTCGACGAGTTCCAGTGCCTCCGCGAACGCACCGGACACGACCGGCGAGAGGTTCGTGATGTTCCACGAGGCGGCGTCCGCGGCAGGCTCGTGGACCTCGTCGTCGAACAGGCCCGCGTCCACCGCGCCGGTCCAGCCCGACAGCACGGGAGACAGCCGCTCCAATGCGCGGTCCGACAGCACGACGAAACCGGTGCTCCACCCCGCCCGCAACCACTTCTGACCGCCGACCACCAGCACGTCGGCGAGCTCCCACGGTTCGTCGGCCACGCCGAAGCCCTGGATGCCGTCCACGATCAGCAGCCGGTCGCCGACGGCCTCGCGCAACGCGGCCAGGTCCGCGCGGTAGCCGGTACGGAAGTCCACAGCGGACACCGACAACGCCGAGACGCCCGAAACCGAGGCGGCGACGGCATCAGGTGTCACCGGGCCGTCCAGCACCACCGACGGCAGGCCCGCCCGCACCCACGGGTAGGTGTTGGACGGGAACTCCGCCGCGCTGTACATGACCGTGCCGGACAGCCCGAACGCCGCCTGGAACAGGCCGATCGACGTGTTCGGCACCAGCGCCACGTGATCGGTGTCGGTGCGGCACAACCGCGCGACGGCGGCCTTCACCCGTTGTTCCTCGCGCATCAGCGTGTCTACTGTGGAGGGACCGGCCAGGGAAGCCTGGTCCATCAGGCGCGAGGTGGCCGTGACCACCGGGAGCGACGGCGGGCCGAAGCGGGCGAAGTCGAGGTACCCCTCCGGTTCGCGGAACTGGGCGAGGTACGAGGCGTCGATCAACTCAGAGCACCTTTGCGAGGAACTGTTGCGTACGTGGCTGCTGCGGATTGTCCAGCACGTCGGCCGGAGTGCCGGTCTCCACCACCGCTCCGTCGACGAGGAACACCACGCGGTCGGCGACCGAGCGGGCGAAACCGATCTCGTGAGTGACCACGATCATCGTCATGCCGTCGCGGGCCAGCGAGGTCATCACGTCGAGCACCTCGCCGACCAGCTCCGGGTCCAACGCGGACGTGGGCTCGTCGAACAGCATCAGCTTGGGTTTCATCGCCAGCGCGCGGGCGATCGCAACACGTTGCTGCTGACCGCCGGACAGCTGCGCCGGATGAGCCGAGGCCTTCTCCGCGAGGCCCACCCGTTCCAGCAACGCCAGCGACTCCGCCCGCACCTCGGCCCGGTCCCGCCGCAGCACCTGGACCGGGCCCTCCATGACGTTCTCCAGCGCCGTGCGGTGCGGGAACAGGTTGAACCGCTGGAACACCATCCCGACGTCACGGCGTTGAAAAGCCACCTCGTGTTCGCGCAGCTCGAACAGCTTCCCGCCGGACGCGCGGAACCCGACCGGCACGCCGTCGACCCAGATCCGGCCGGCGTCGATGGTCTCCAGGTGGTTCACGCAGCGCAGGAAGGTGCTCTTGCCCGCGCCGGACGGCCCGAGCAGGCACACGACCTCGCCGCGCCCGACCTCCAGGTCGATGCCTCGCAGCACCTCGGTGTGGCCGAACGACTTGCGGACTCCCACCGCCTCAACGAGGGCCATACGCACGCTCCAGGTAGTGCTGCCCGATCGACGCCAGGGACACCATCACGAGGTACCAGGCCGCGGCGGCGAACAGGGTTTCCATGATCTCCAGGTTGCGCGAGGAGATGTTGTTCGCGGCGTGGATCAGCTCCAGGAAGGCGATCACCGACGCCATCGAGGTGCCCTTGATCATGTTGATGAAGTTGTTGCCGGTCGGTGGGATGATCACCCGCATCGCCTGCGGCAGGACCACCCTGCGCAACGTCGTCAACGGGGTCATGCCGATCGACTTCGCCGCCTCCGTCTGACCGGGATCGACGCTGGTCAGGCCCGCACGGACGATCTCGGCCATGTACGCGCTCTCGTTCAGGCCGAGACCCAGCAACGCCGCCACGAACGCGGTCATCACGACGTTGGTGGGCACGGTGAACAACATCGGGATGCTGATGTTCTTGAACACCAGCGCGAGGTTGAACCAGATCAGGATCTGCAACAGCACCGGCAGCCCGCGGAACAACCAGATGTAGCCGACCGCGAACCACCGCGCGACGGGGTTCGCCGACAGCCGCATCAACGCGACCACGACCCCGAGCACGATCGCGCCGCCCTGCGCGCAGACGGTGAGCACGATGGTGTTGAGCAGGCCTTCCAGCATCACGGGGTGCGTGAAGAACCCCGGCACGTCCTCCCACTGGATCTGCGCCTCGGCCATCGCCCAGCCGAGTCCGGCGATGATCAGCAGGATCACCGCGCCGCTGAACCACCTCCACGGGTGGCGCAACGGCACGACGACCAGATCATCCCTGAGATCATCACGGAGATCACTTGCCATTGATCGCGGCCTTGGTGATCGCACCCTGCTTGATGTCCCACGTGGTGAGGATCTTGGTGTAGGTGCCGTCGTCGATCAGCGACTGCAACGCCGCCTTGATCGCCTCGGACAGCTTCGCGTTCTTCTTCGCCACGCCGATGCCGTACGGGCCGCCGTTGATCGGGGCGAGCGGCACGACCTCGAAGTACTGGCCGTCACCGGCGGTCTTCGCGACGTAGACGGCGGTCGGCAGGTCGTTGAGGATCGCGGCGACCCGGCCGGTGCGCAGCTGGTTCTGGTTGCCGGTGTCGCTGTCGGTGACGCTGAGCTGCACCTCGGGCTTGCCCCGGTCGAGGCACTTCTGGCTCTGCTCCTTGGCGTACTGCTCCTGCGAGCTGCCGAGGTTCACCGCGACGCCCTTGCCGCACAGGTCGTCGGGTTCCTTGACGCCCTGCGGGTTGCCCTTCTGCACCATGATCATGATGCCGGACGTGAAGTAGTCGACGAAGTCGATCTTCTGCTGGCGTTCGGCGGTGTCGTTCATCGCGGCCATCGTCACGTCGACGCGGCCGGTCTCCAGGCTGGTGATCAGCGAGCTGAACACCATGTCGCTGTGCTCGGCCTTGAGCCCGAGCTTGGCGGAGATCGCCTTGATCAGGTCGACCTCCGACCCGAGCGGGGTCTTGCCGTCCTGGTCGTAGAAGTTGTTCGGCGGGTTCTGGATGTTCGACCCGACCTTCAACGTGCCGGCCGACGCGATCTCGGGTGGCAGCAGCGCGGCGAGCTTGTCGTCCTTCTTGACCGAGCCGAGGTCGGAGGACGGGGGCGTGGACGTCTGCGAAGGACTGTCAGACGTGGACCCGCAGGCGGCGAGCCCCAGTACGAGCAGCGAGGTCACGAGCAGGCGCGGCATCATGGCGGGGACCGTACAACGCCGAGTTGAAGACGTCCACAAAAAGTTGAAACGGGCGTGACCGGCGGCACCCGGGGGAATTCCGTTGACACCTGCTTCGTTGAACGTGGTGCCACCAGCAAACGAGGAGGACCAACATGGCGACGGTCGAGCTGACCACCGAGAACTTCAACGACGTGGTCGGCGGCTCCGGCATCGTCCTGGTCGACTTCTGGGCCGAGTGGTGCGGTCCGTGCCGCGCGTTCGCGCCCACGTTCGAGGCCGCGTCCGAGAAGAACGAGGACATCACCTTCGGCAAGGTCGACACCGAGGCGCAGCAGGAGCTGGCGGCCACGTTCGGCATCCGGTCGATCCCGACGCTGATGATCGTGCGGGAAGGTGTCGTGCTGTTCTCGCAGCCGGGTGCGTTGCCGGGCAACGCTTTGGACGACCTGATCGAGCAGGCGCGCAAGGTGGACATGGAAGAGGTCCACGCGAAGGTCGCCGAGGCCCAGCAGCAGGGCTGATTGACGCAGGTCGACGGTGGGTAATCGACCTGCATGAACACCGACACGTCGACCGCTCAGCTGGTGAACCAGCTGTCCGAGCAGGTGAGCAGGCTCGCGCGCGATGAGATCCGTCTCGCGGTCGCCGAGCTGAAGGACAAGGGCAAGCACGCCGGTGTCGGCGCCGGGATGTTCGGCGTGGCCGGGGTGTTCGCGTGGTGGGGCGGGCTGAGCGTCGTCGCCGGCCTGATCCTGCTGCTCGCCCTCGTCGTACCGCCGTGGGCGGCCGCGTTGATCGTCGCGGCCGCCCTTCTGCTGTTCGCGGGCATCTTCGCGCTCGTCGGCCGCGGGCAGGTCAAGCAGGCCGCGCCCCCGGTGCCCAGGCAGGCGATGGACAACGTCCAGCGTGACATCGCGACGATCAAGGAGAGCGCACACCGATGAGCGACCCCAAGGAACAGCTGCAACGCGACGTCGAGCGCACCCGCCGCGAGCTCGGCGAGACCGTGGAAGCGTTGGCGCACAAGGTCGACGTGCCCGGTCGCGTGAAGGAACAGGCACACGAGACGGTCGTGCGGATGACCGCGGCCACGAACCAGGCGATCGAGTCGCTGCCGGATCCCGTGGCGCAGCAGGTCGAGAAGGCACGCCGTCACCCCGGAGCCGTCGCGGCGGCGCTGATCGCGCTCGTCGTGGCGATCTGGGCGATTTCCAGGAGGAACCGATGAAGCTCCTGTACCGGCCACTGGGAATGCTGTTCGGCGCCCTGGGAGGCTTCCTCGCCACCGCGATCTTCGGCCAGATCTGGAAGCTCGTCGCGGGCGACAAGGAAGCGCCCAGTGCCACGATGCGCAACCGCGCCTGGACCGAGGTGCTGGCGGCCGCGGCGTTGCAGGGCGCGATCTTCGGCCTGGTGAAGGCCGCGATCGACCGCGGCGGCGCCAAGGGCTTCCAGAAGCTGACCGGCGAGTGGCCAGGCGACGAAGAGGACTGAGCCACGCCACTACGGCGCGCGAAACGAGACGCGCGGGTTCACGTCGGTCGTTTCGCGACCTAACCTGACCCGCGATGACTCGTCAGCTGCGGGCTCGGGCGCTGTCGTCGAAGTTCGAGCCGCTCACCGCCGTTCCGGAGGACCCGGCTCGCGCGCGGCTGGGCGTCGTGCGGTTCGCCGGCACGTCGTTCAACCCGGTGCTGCGGGCCGGGCATCCGGAGCTGACGGTCCACCTGGCCGAGGAAGGCCGCGAGTTCGCGGAGGTCTGGACGAGCTCGCGGGGCGTGGAATCCGGTGAGCACAAGGCGATCGCGTACGCCCACGACGGCGAGTACCTGTTCTGCGCCGGGCGGATTCCCCCGTGCGACGAGCACACCTACGCAGGCCGGCTCGCGTTCCGCGCGGCGCTGGAGCTCGCCGGCAAGCTCGGCTACCACCACGTCTTCCGGATGTGGAACTACCTGCAGGACCTCACCCCGCGCATGTACCGCGAGTTCCTGCTCGGCCAGGCGGAAGCGTTCGCGAAACGCCCGGTGACCTGGAGCGGCCTGACCGCGGCCACGGTGGTCGGCACGCGCGGTGGCGGGATCGCGTTCCACTTCCTCGCCTGCCGCAGTCCCAAGCCCGTCACGATCATCGCGCCCAGCGGCGCGCGCGGCGTCTACCTGCACGGACGGCTGTACTTCTCGGCACCGACGCTGGACGACGCGGAGCACCTGATGAGCGCGCGGAACCTCGCGAACTGGGGCGTCGAGGACGGGTTCGGGCTGCACGACGTCACGTCGCTGAAGGTCTTCGGCCCCCAGCCGGCGGATCTGCTGCTGGCGCGGGTGGAGGCCGGCACGCGCCTGGATCCCGCGGCCAGCGTGGCACATCTGCGGGCCACGCTGCTGCGGGAGGACCACGCGACGGAGTTCGAGGGCGTCGCCGGTTAGTTCAGCGACCGCTTGAACAGTCAACTATTCTGGCTCGCATGCCACAGCCAGAAGGTGCGGAGCTCGAAGCCATCAGGGCCAAGCGCGACGAGCTGCGCAAGCAGTACGTGAAGCCGCTCGACGAACGCGGCGGCTCGCCCACGCAGGGCGTGCACCACATCGCGTTGATCTGCAAGGACGTCGAGGAGACGATCCGCTTCTACCAGGAGTTCCTCGGCTTCCCGCTCGTGGAGCTGGTGGAGAACCGCGACTACCGCGGCTCCAGCCACTTCTTCTTCGACCTCGGCAGCAAGAACCTGCTGGGGTTCTTCGACTTTCCGGGCCACGACCACCCGCCGTTCTCGGAGACGATCGGCGCGGTGCAGCACCTCGCGCTGTCCATCTCCCCCGAGCGGTTCGACGAGATCAAGGCCAAGCTGGACGACGCCGGGATCGAGTACCTGGGACCGGACCGGGGCGTCGAGGACAGCCTGTACATCCGCGACCCCAACGGTGTAGGGATTGAGTTCTACCGGGAAAAGCTCGGCGAGTTCGAAGGCACGACCCTGATCAGGTGAGAACGGAGTCGCAGTGGCGCAAGAGGTCAAGGGCATCGTCGCCCGTGGCAAAGGACAACCCGTCGAGCTGACCTCGGTGCTGGTGCCCGATCCAGGACCCGGCGAGGCCGTGGTGAAGGTCCAGGCGTGCGGCGTCTGCCACACCGACCTGCACTACCGCGAGGGCGGCATCAACGACGAGTTCCCGTTCCTGCTGGGACACGAGGCCGCGGGTGTCGTGGAGTCCGTCGGCGAGGGCGTCACGGACCTGGAACCAGGCGACTTCGTGGTGCTGAACTGGCGCGCGGTGTGCGGCACGTGCCGTGCGTGCCGTCGCGGCAAGCCCTGGTACTGCTTCTCGACGTTCAACGCCTCGCAGCCCATGACGCTGACCGACGGCACGAAGCTGTCACCGGCGCTGGGCATCGGCGCGTTCGTCGAGAAGACGCTCGTCCACTCGGGACAGTGCACGAAGGTCGACCCGTCCGCGCGGGCGGCCGCCGTCGGCCTGCTGGGCTGCGGCGTGATGGCCGGTGTCGGCGCGGCGATCAACACCGGTGGCGTCACCCGCGGCGACTCGGTGGCCGTGATCGGCTGCGGCGGTGTCGGTGACGGCGCCATCGCGGGCGCCCGCATCGCCGGTGCCGCGAAGATCATCGCGGTGGACACCGACCCGCGGAAGCTGGAGTGGGCCAAGGGTTTCGGCGCCACGCACACCATCAACGTCCGCGACGTCGACGACGTGATCACCGAGATCCAGCGGCTGACCGACTCGTTCGGCGCGGACGTCGTGATCGACGCGGTCGGCCGCCCGGAGACGTGGAAGCAGGCCTTCTACGCCCGCGACCTCGCCGGAACCGTCGTCCTGGTGGGCGTTCCGACGCCGGACATGAAGCTCGAGATGCCGTTGATCGACTTCTTCTCGCGCGGCGGTGCGCTGAAGTCCTCGTGGTACGGCGACTGCCTGCCCTCGCGGGACTTCCCGATGCTCGTCGACCTGTACCAGCAGGGCCGGTTCGACCTCGACGCGTTCGTCAGCGAGGAGATTCCGCTGGACGGCGTGGAAGCGGCGTTCGAGAAGATGCACCACGGCGAGGTGCTGCGATCGGTCGTGGTCTTCTGATGTCGTTGCGAGTGGACCACACCGTCACGTCCGGCACGTTCTCGCTGGACGGCGAGACCTTCGACGTCGACAACAACGTCTGGGTCGTCGGGGACTCCTCGGAGTGCGTCGTCATCGACGCCCCGCACGACGTCGACGCGATCCTCAAGGTCGTGGACGGCCGTCGCGTGGTGGCGATCCTGCTGACGCACGCTCACGACGACCACGTCCGCGTCGCGCCGGACCTGGCCCACGCCACGGGCGCGCCGCTCGCGCTGCACCAGGCGGACCACGTGGTGTGGTCGCTGACCCACACCGGCGTGATCCCGCACCAGGCGCTGGAGGACGGCCAGGTCATCACCGTCGCCGGCGAACGGATCGAAGTCCTCCACACGCCGGGCCACTCGCCCGGCGCGGTGTGCTTCTACGTGCCGTCGCTCGGCGCGGTGTTCACCGGCGACACGCTGTTCCAGGGCGGGCCGGGCGCGACGGGCCGGTCGTTCTCGGACCGGCCGACGATCGAGAAGTCGATCAGGGAGAAGCTGCTGACGCTCCCCGGCGACACGGTGGTGCACACGGGCCACGGCCCGGACACCACCATCGCTGACGAGGTGTTCTGACCCCCGCGGAAACGTTGGGGTCGCACCGCAGTACCGGGCTGCCTGCGCCGTCATTAGCGTCCCGAGAGCATGAGAAGGTTCGCGCTAGTCCTCGTGCTCCTGTCGGGCCTCGTCACCACGGCCACGCCGTTGCAGGCGCAGGCAGCCCACCCGAACATCATCTTCTTCCTGGTCGACGACCTGTCCGCCGACCTGCTGAAGTACATGGGCAGGACCAGGTCGCTGGCGAACAACGGCACCAGGTTCACCAACTACTTCGTCTCGAACTCGCTGTGCTGTCCGTCCAGGGCCTCGATGTTCACCGGCGAGCACCCGCACAACACCGGCGTGCTCACCAACGTGGGCACCGACAACGGCGGCTATCCGGCTTTCGAACGCCACGAGAGCCGCACGTACGCGCCGGCGTTGCAACGTCAGAACTACCGCACCGGTTACCTGGGCAAGTACGTCAACGAGTACCCGCTCGGCGAGGACTTCAAGGTGCCGCAGGGCTGGGACGAGTGGCACGTCGCAGGTGGCGGCGGCTACAACGAGTTCAACTACAGCATCAGCGACTACGTGCGTGAGACCGGCACGAAGCGGCTGCAGCCCGGCCAGGACGTCTACCTGACCGACCGCCTGGCGCGCACCGCGGAGGACTTCATCGACCGGTCCCGCCGGCTGGCCCCGAACCGCCCGTTCTTCCTGCAGGTGGCGCCGTTCTCGCCGCACGCACGGGTGCCGTTCCAGCCGGGCGAGGACGAACCGCGGTTCCCGCCGGCGCCCCGCGACCGGCCGGGTGGCGAGTTCCCCCGGGGCGACTGCGGCGGTCCGAGCTGCCCGAGCATCGACGTGGCGCAGGAGCTGCCGTCGTTCGACGAGGACACCGCGGACAAGCCCGGCTGGGTGCGGCGTGAACCGCTCGGACCGGGCATCACCGACGAACTGCGCAAGGACTTCCGCAACCGCATTCGCATGGTGCAGTCGGTCGACGACCTGGTCGGACGGGTGCTCGCCAAGCTGACGGCGGCCGAACGCGACGACACGTTCATCGTCTTCACCTCGGACAACGGGTTCCACCTCGGCCAGCACCGGCTGATCCGCGGCAAGGGCACGGCCTACGACCACGACGTGAACGTGCCACTGCTGGTCAGGAGGCCGGGCAGGGCGGACACCGGTGACTTCGTGCGGGACGAGGTCGTGCAGAACGTCGACCTGTTCGCCACGTTCCTCGACCTGGCGGGAGCGAACCCGGCGAACCGCGACGGCCGGAGCCTCCTGCGGCTGATCAGGAACCAGAACCAGCCGGACTGGCGCAACGCCGCGCTCGTCGAGCACCGCGAACCCCAGGCGAGTCCGGAGGATCCGGACGTCGACGACCTGGCCGCGGGCACTCCGTCGTACAAAGCCGTCCGCACCAGGAACGACCTCTACGTCGAATACGCGAACGGTGAAAAGGAGTACTACGACCTGAAGGCCGATCCGTTGCAGCACAACAACAAGCCGAACGCGCCACGGTCGGGACAGCTGGCGGGACCGCTGCGGGAGCTGGCGGCCTGCGCCCAGAACTGCTGGGCCGCCGCACACGTGCAGGGAGGCTGAAGATGAGACTGCACAACGCGTTCGCGGTGGCGCTCGCGGCGATGGTCGTGGCGGCGCCGAGCAGTTCGGCGGCACCGGCCGAGATCACCGTGTTCACCGCGGAGGACGAAGGTCCGGTGCCGGGCGCGTTCCTCGGCGCCAACCACCGGTATCCGTTCGACGGGTACGGCACGTGGGACCCGGTGAACGACCGGCCGGTGCCCGACGCGGTGGAGAAAGCGCGGTCGATGGGCGTGAAAGTGCTGCGCTGGCCCGGCGGCACGGTGGCCAACACGACCCAGTGGAAGGGCACGATCGGCTCCGGCCGGAGGTGCCAACGCGACGGCCGGATCGAGCTCGGCAACCCGGGCACACCTGCGGACGACGTGCTCAACGGACGGCTGCCGTCGTACGGGCTCGACGAACACATGCGCTTCACGGCGGCGGTGGGCGCGCAGGCCCAGATCATGGTCCCGATGGCCATCGGCACCGCGGCGGACGCGGCCGACCTGGTCGAATACCTCAACACGCCGGCGGGAGACGGCGTGAACCCCAACGGCGGCGTGGACTGGGCCGAGCGCCGCCCGGCGGACCACCTACAGCCGTACCACGTCACGCGGTGGGAGCTCGGCAACGAGAACTACCACGCCAACCAGCGGTACTGGATGTCGCAGAACGAGGACGAGGCGCTGGAGCAGTACATCCGGGGCGGCACGCGGCGGATCTCCGGCGAACGGCTGGGCAAGCTCGCCACGCCGGACGGGAAGTGCGGCGGCAGTACCGCGGACGCGCCCAGCGACGGGACCGCGAACCAGGTGTTCGACCTCAACTACCCGGCCGCGCAGCTCGACGACTTCGAGCTCCGAGTGGGCGGTGAGGTGTGGCAACGCGTCGACTCGCTGGGCAGCCCACAGGCCAAGCAGTTCGTGCTCGACGAGTTCCGCGGGACGGTGACGTTCGGCGACGGGCAGCGCGGCATGATTCCACCGCGTGGCGCGGGGATCGCGGCTTCGTACACGTCCGTCCACAAGGGATACGTGCAGTTCCGGGACGCGATGCGGCAGGTCGACCCAGGCCTCGAGGTGTGCGCCTCGTGGGGCGGGCTCACGTTCGTGTCGAGGTTCGAGGCGTTGAAGGGCAACGGGATTCCGGCCGACAGCGGGTACGACTGCCTCACCGCGCACCCGTACACGCACTTCACCGGCAGCGGAACCGCCGACTGGGACTCCGCGGTGGAAGGTCACGACTGGCACGTGCTGGGCGCGGCGAACGAACGGCGGAAGCTCGCGCAATTGCGCGACGCGGTTCGGCGCAGCGCCGCCGGTAACCCGCACGTCGCCGTGTCCGAGTTCGGGGCGTTGTGGGGTCCTGACGGCGGCGGGGTGTATCCCGAGTACACCTACTCGATGACCCACGCGCTGTACATGGCGACGCAGTGGATGGACTTCCTCGAACTGGGTCTGCCGTGGATCGAGGGCAACGACCTGAGCTCGGACGGCATGTACACGCTGCTGGGCCGCGGCCGGGTCTACTCGGCCGAGGCGTGGGCTCGCGAGGCGGTGCGACCGTTGTTCGACGCGGGCGGGGTGCGCGTGCGGCAGAGCGTCACCGGCAACCCGCAACGCAGCCCGGCCGAGGCCGAGATGTGCGACGGGCCGGGCACTCCGCAGGGCCGGTGCCGCGAGAAGTACGACAAGCTGGCCGTGACGGCGACACGGGCACCGGACGGCACCGTGCACTTGATGGTGGTGAACCGGTCGCCGGTGGCGAGTGACGCCGTCGACACCAGGGTCCTGCTGCGGGGGTTCACGGGCAACGGGCGCGCTCGGGTTCGCACGGTGGCGCCCGAACGCTTCTCGTCGGCCAACACCAGGGAGCACCCCGGCGCGGTGAGGATGACCGAATCGTGCCGCGACGTCGGCGCGAACTCGTTCAACGCCGGTGTTCCGCCGCACTCGGTCACGCTGTTCACGTTGTCACGGCAGGGAAGTCCCGGCTGCTGAGTCTGGGGTCGCACCGAGATGTGCAGGGTGAGTTCCGGTGAATAGCTTGGGGCGCATGACATTCACTCGAAAGCTCCTGACCGTTCTCGGTACGGCCACCGCCGTGTCGCTGGTGGCCGCGGTGGACGCCAACGCCGCCATCCCGTTCGGACAGGTGGTCGACGGCAAGGCGACCTTCTACGACGACCGGGGCACCGGTGCGTGCGGCGACCCGATCGATGCGAGCAGCGAGGTGCTGGTGGCCGTGTCGCCGGTCTACTGGACGGCAGCGAACCCGAACAACGACCCGTTGTGCCGCAACGTGTTCGTCGTGGCGACGTTCAACGGCAAGAAGGTCAAGGCGAAGGTCGAGGACAAGTGCATGGGCTGCGGCCGTGACCACATCGACCTGAGCCTGCCCGCGTTCCGCAAGCTCGCCGACCCCGACCGGGGTGTCATCAACCTCTAGTGGAAGTTCGTCCGCGGCTAACCGCCCGATCCCCCACGATGAACGGCGCATTTGTCCACCTCAGGTGAACGAATGCGCCGTTCATCGACCTCGCCAACGGTCAGGGCGGCGTGACGCCGAACCGGAGGATCACCCGGTTCAGCTCACGCCGCCCTTTCACGTCCAGCTTGCGGTACACCTGAGTCAGGTGCAGCTCCACGGTCCTGGTCGTCACGCCCAGCTCGGCCGCGACCTCCCGGTTGCTCATCCCGCACGCCAGCGCCGCCGTGCGGGACTCCTGCGGGGTGAGCCTGCTGAGACGTTCCAGGCGGGCGCCCAGCTCCTCCACCTGTCGGGTCCACAGTGGATTTCCGGCGGCGATGGCGAGCGAGGAGGCGCAGACCGCGACGGCCTCCTCGTGTCTTCCTCGCGTGGCAAGCGCTTGCGCCAGGTGGTGCCGGGCGGGCAGCAGTTCGGCGAGCGCTTCCGCGTCCGAGAGCAGCCGGACCGCCGTGGTGAACCGCGTGACGGCACGATCCGCGTCGCCGGTCAGGGCGACCGCGTGCAGGGCTCGGCCGACCGTGCGCGCGTCACCCCAGCGGCGGGCGGCGACCAGTTCGGCTTCCGCGAGCGCCCGTGCCACCACCGGCCTTCCCACCTCGTGCGCGCTGATGGCCGCCGCGGAACACCACGGCAGTATGGCGGGATTCGTCATGCCCACCGCCTCTGCCGCGCGGCCTGCGGCGAGGAAGTCCGCGTAGGCGCGGTCGTGCCGGCCCTCCGCCTGGTTGAGCCGTCCCCTGGCGAACAGCGACTCCCCCGACTCGTCACAGGCGAGCAGCACCTCCAGCGCCTCTTCGCAGCGCCCCTGGTCGACCAGTTCGCGGGCCTGCCGGGGTGCGGTGAGGTCCGGTTTGCCCGCCGGTCTGCCCGCGTACGTCAGCACGTGCAGGCAGTACTGGACGTCGTCGTCCGCGGCACCGGACCGCAGGACCTCGCGGGCGAGAGCGATGGCGGTGGCGCGGTCCGTACCGCGACGGGTCAGCCCGACCGCGCGCAGAGTGCGTTCATCGCAGTGCTCCGGCGAGGTCCTTGCGGCCGTTGACACCGAGCTTTCGGTACACATTGGACAGATGAACCTCGACGGTGCTGACGGTCAGGAACAGGCGTTGGGCGATGGCACGGTTGCTCAGCCCGGCCTCGGCGAGGCTCGCGACCAGGTCTTCCTGCCGGGTCAACGCCCGCACGGCCACGGGAGGGAGTCGGGCGAGCGCCTCGGATGCCTGCCGCAGATGCCGTTCGTCGCCGGTGCGCGCCGCGGCGGTACGCGCGGAGGCGTACTCGCCCCGCGCCGCGCTGTCGTCACCGCGGGCCGCCAGCCGGTGGCCGAGCTCCAGCCGGATCGCGGCCAGCTCGTGCCGGGCCCCGGCCACGGCCAAGAGATCGGCCGCGTCGGAGAGCAGCGTCGTGCCGTCGTCGCCGCCGACGCGGCCGAGTGTGGACAGGGCGGTGCCGACGGTGCGCGGCTCGCCCCAGCGGCGGGCCGCGGCCAGTTCCTCCACCGCGAGCCGCCGCGCCAGCTCCTCGCGGTGAGCGTCGTGGGCGGCGAGTGCGGCTTTTCCGCGCCACGGCGCGATCGCGGGACTCGTGACCCCCATCGCCAGCAGGTCGTCACCGCACACCAGGTGGTCCACGTACGCGGCCAGCGGACGGCCCCTCGCCCGATTCACCGCCGCACGTGCGGCGAGAAGTGCCGGGCGCAGGCTGGACGGCCGCCGGAGCGCGTGGTCGAGTTCGTTGGCCAGCAACGTCTTCTCGGCCTCGTCCACGTCACCGGAGTCCACCAGCACCTCGACGAGCAGCGCCACGGACAGCAGCTGCGACGACTTCACCGCCGGCGGCGCGTTCGCCAGCAGGTCGCGGGCGGCGCCGAGGTCGCCGGAGAGGCGGGCGATCTGGGACCGGACCTGGGCGCGCACGGCGTGGTCGGGCAGGCGGTCCGCGTGAGCGTCGGCCGTGACCAGGTCACCCGCGGCGATCAGGACGATCAGGGCTCTCCAGAGGCAGACCGGGTCATCGCGGCACGCGGGCGCGTCCAGCGCGGCGTGGGCGAGACGAGCGGCCTCCGGGAAGTCGGTACCGCCGATCGTCTGACGGATCGCCAGCGCTGCGGGACAGCGGGCCTGCTGGGCGTTGGTGCGAAGCAACATGCTGAGTTTCCCCAAGTCAGCACTCGGCGCCTGCGGGTCGGAGGACCTTCGGCGGCCGTGGGCAGGACCACGAGATCCGGCACGGGAACGCATCGGCTCGGCGGCCTCACCCTCTTCTTCTTCTGGACCGTCTTGCCCTTCACCGCTCTCCCCAGCAGCTTCTTCGGGCACGGACGGCAGCGCGGCGGAGCCTTGCGGCCTGCCGCGACGAGCTTCTGACAGCCGGCCTTCGCCGGCTTGAGTAACTCTGCGCGCAGGGCGGTGACCGCTGACGCGTTGACCGGCACGGCAGAGCCGAACACGATCGCGAGAGCGCTCACACACATGGCGAATCTGTAGTGCAGCACGCACGGACCGTACGAGCGGCCCAGCGAACTGTCAATACTCAGGACAGTCGCACTATGAGACAGTCCGCATCTGGAGGTATCGTCGGCGCATGCAGCCCAGGTCGTTCCCCAGTTCGCCGCACGCGGAGGCCGTCACGGGTGACCGAGGAGCACGGACCACGCCGGAACGCCTGGCCGTCGTGCTGCGCCGCTACCGCGAGGCGATGCACCAGGCCCTGGAAGCACAGGACTACCGCCCCGTACCGCCGACGGCGCTGTGGTTCGTGATCGAGCTGGCACGCCAGGAAGGCACGGTCGGCGACCTGGCCAGAAGGCTGGAGATCACGAAGCAGGCCGCGAGCCGCCTCGCCGACCAGCTCGTGGCGCTCGGCTACTGCGACCGCGAACGCAGCGAGACCAACCGGCGGCAGGTGCTGCTGCGTTCCACGGCCGAGGGGCGGAGCGCGGCCATGGTGCTGCTGGCCGCGATCCAGAAGGTCGACGCGGGCACGCTCGCGGCGCTCGACGCCGACGAACGCGAGGTGTTCCAGCGGGCGCTGGCGCACATGCTGGGGTAGCACCGAAGTTCCGCACGAGCCTCGACAACCCTAGCTTCGAACCGTGCGAACACTCTTACGTCCACAATGGATAGTCCTGCTGCTGGCGCTCGCCGCCTCACTGCTGGCGTCACCGGCCTCGGCCGCACCGCCGTACTCGGTCACTCTCGTCAACTCCACCGGCGGCCCGATCTGGGTGGGCGCCGCGGTGAACGCCGACGGCTCGCAGAACCTCGACGGGCTGCCGATGCTCAAGGCCGGCGAGTCCGCGACCGTCCGCATCCCGCTCGGGCCCCGCAACCACTGGCGCGGCAAGTTCTTCGCCCGCCAGCACTGCACCGGCGAACCGGGCTCGAACTTCCACTGCCTCGTCGGTGACTGCGGCGCCCGGCCGAGCCACTGCACCACCGGTGAGCAGCCGGTCAGCCTGGCGGAGTTCAACTTCGACCCCGCCGACGCGCCCGCGCCCTGGTACAACGTCAGCTACGTCAACGCCGTCAACGTGCCCGTCACGATCAACCCCACCAACGGACCACCTCCGAACGGCCAGTTCTGCGGCACCGCCGGATGTCCCGGCGCGCTGCTGCCCGACTGCCCCGCCGCGAACCTGCGCAGGCACCCCGTCACCGGCAAGCCGATGCTGTGCGTCAACCCGAACCGCGATGCGAAGACCCCGTACAGCAACGCGATCACCAGGAACTGCCCGAAGGCCTACAGCTGGTCCAAGCACGACCAGGAACCCGGCAACCGCGTCATGTTCAGCTGCCGCGACTGCAACAAACTGACCGTCACGTTCCACTAGCCGGCTAGAACCGCGGGGGCCGCTTCTCCAGGAACGCCGACACGCCTTCCGCGTAGTCGGCGCTGGAGGCGGCCGCCGCGTACAGCGCCCGCACGAAGTCGTCCTCGTGCCCGCCGTCGGTGATCGAGTTGATGATCTTCTTGGCGCCCCGCACGCTCACCTGCGCGCGTCCCGCGATCTGTTCGGACAGCTCCTTCACGCGGGCGTCGAGCGACTCCACGACCTCGTTGACGAGCCCGATCCGCAGCGCCGTCGCCGAGTCGATCAGGTCGGCGGAGAAGAGGATCTGCTTCGCCCACGCGGGCCCGACCGCGTCCACGAGCGCCTTGGTGGACGTGAAGTTGTAGACGATGCCGAGCTTCGCGGGCGTGATGCCGAACCGCGCGTCCGCCGCCGCCACCCGCATGTCGCAGGCGAGGGCGATCTCACACCCGCCGCCGACGCAGAAACCGGAGATCGCGGCGATCGTCGGTTTGTCCAGTTGTGCGATCGCGCGCTCTCCGTTGTGGACGGCCTCGCCGTAGTGCGCTGCGCCTTCCGGACCCCGGCGCAAAGTCGAGAACTCGGCGATGTCGGCCCCCGCCGAGAAGTGCTCACCACCCCGGATGACGAGCACCCTGACGCTCTCATCAGCGGAAACGCGCGCCATGATGCCCGGCAGAGCCGACCACATCTCGTAGCTCATCGCGTTGCGCTTGGCCGGCCGGTTGATCGTCAACGTGGCGACCGGACCGGCCGCGGACAGCTCCAGGAACTCGCTCACAGGCCGCACGATACCGACCGCCCGCCTTGTAAAGTCCCCTGGCGGAGACGGGAGGACACGTGACCGCGGCAGGCATCGGCGCCTCGACACTGCGCACGTTCGCGGTGCGGTTGCGCACCAGTGCGCCGGTCTCGGCGCGCATCCTCTCCGAACTCGCGAGCGAGCTCGACCGGGGCGGCCCGGTGGCCGACCTGATCTGCTCGCACAGCGCCGTGCACAGCCCGTTGTTCGGCATCCAGGCGCTGGCCGGGGTGCGGTTGCTGATGCTGTCGGGCAAGGCGCCGGACCTGAGCCAGCGCTTCGCCAGCGCCCACGCCGCCGCGATGGCCGGGGACTCCGACTCGGCGGCGCTGCTCGCGTGGCTCGCGGCCAAGCGCGCGATCGTCGAGAACCCCGGCGAGATCCTGGCGGCACTGGACCGCACGGTGCAGCAGCACCAGCCGAAGACGGCCGGGTTCCTGCTGCGCGGCCTGACCATGATCGGCGCGCCGAAGGTCCGGCTGCTCGAACTGGGCGCCTGCGCGGGCCTCAACCTGATCCTCGACCACTACCGCTGGTTCGGCCTCGGCTGGGAGTGGGGCGACAAGGACTCGCCGGTGCGCCTGGCCGCCGCCGGCCCGCGCCCGCCGAAGCTCGAGATCGTCGACCGCAAAGGCTGCGACCTGCAACCGCGCGACCCCGCCGACCCCCGGCACGCGATGATCCTGCACTCGTTCATCCCGCCGGAGCACGACTCGCTGCGCTGGGACCTCGACGACGCCATCGAGCTCGCGGCCGAGGTCGGCGTGAAGGTCGAACGCTCTCCCGCCGGACGGTGGCTGCGCGAGAACCTCGTGCCACCCGTCGACCCTGGCACGTACACGGTGATCTGGCACAGCTCGTTCTGGGCGTACCTGACCGAGGACGAGCGCAACGAGATCGAGACGACGCTGACCGCGGCGGCGGGCGCGATGCCGCTGGCGCGGGTGTCGTACGAGTCCACCGACTTCCGTTCGACCCCGCGCCTGACGGTCACGATCTACAGCTGACACAACGCTTTCTGCTGGAAGGCTTTCAGCGCCTCGTCGATCGCCGGGTCGTTCCACCGCTGGAGGTTGATCGCGAGCGTCACCTGCCGCCTGCCGTCCGCGCTGTGGAACGACCACGTGCCCGCGCCCCACACCGAACCGTCGTGCCCCCAGAACTCCCCGTGCCGGTGCAGCCCGAGCCCGTACTCGACGGTCGAACCGTCGAAAGCGACCACCGGCCCCGTCTTCTGCATCTCCGCCAACGACTTCCGGGACACGACCTTGCCGTCGAGCAGCGCGGAGAAGAACAGGTTGAGGTCCTCCACGGTCGAGATCAGTGAGGCCGACACGCCGACCCACGACATGTCGTAGACGCTGTAGTCGCGCGGCGGGTCCAGCAACCCGAACAACGCCTCGAACATCGGCGGATGCGGCCCCTCGATGCGCGTTCCGGTGGGGAACATGGTGTTGTGCAGGCCCGCCCGTTCGATGACGTGGCGCGTGATCCACCGCTCGGCGGTCGTGCCGGTGACCTTCTCGATCAGCCTGCCCAGCAACAGGTACCCGGTGTTGGAGTAGGTGCCCGGTGGGACCGCGGGCGCGTCGACGCCGAGCTTGATCAGCTCACGTGGGTAGAAGTGCCGGAACTGGTTGTCCTCCAGGCTTTGCGGCGACCCCTCCAGCAGCGACGGGAAGGCGAGGAACCGGTAGTCGGCCAGGCCGCTCGTCATGTTCAGCAGCGTGCGGACCGTGGCGTCGCCGTGCACCGGGGTGTCCAGCCCGATCTTGCCGCGTTCCACCAGCTGCATGATCGCGGCGGCGGTGAACGTCTTGGTGACGCTGCCGATCCGGTGCCGCACGTCCGGCGTGACGTCGCCGGCGGCGCCGCGCCACACCTCGCCGTTCTCCCGCACTTCCGCCCACACACCGGGAACTCCGGCCCGGTGGATCGCCTCCAGTTCGGCCTTCACGCGAACGCCCTCCTCAGCACGGCGCCGATCTCGGCGAACTGGCGTTGCGACACGTCGGCGGACAGAAGTGCTTGTGAGCCGTGGAAGGTGCCCGGCCACTGGTGCAGCTCGACCTGCACGTCCGACTGCATGAGCCTGGTCGCGTAGGCGATGTTCTCGTCGCGGTTCGGGCAGAACTCGGCGCTCGCGACGTACGCGGGCGGCAGGTCGGACAGGTCCTCGGCGCGCGCCGGTGCCGCGTACGGCGTGGCGGGCTGCCCGCTCAGGTAGTGCGCCCACGCCTGGGACGCCTTGGCGCGGGTGTACCAGGGCGTGTCGGTGAAGTGCCGCGCCGACCACGTCGTGAGCCGGTCGTCGAGACCCGGCTGGTGCAGCAGCTGGAACCGGATGGGCGGCCCCTGCTCGTCGCGGGCTTTGAGCGCCAGTGCCGCGGCCAGGCCACCGCCCGCGCTGTGCCCGGCGACCGCGAGGAGGTCCGGGTCGTCGGCGTTCTCGTGCGCCCACAGCAGCACCGTCCACGCGTCGTCCAGCGCGGCGGGGAACGGGTTCTCGGGTGCCAGCCGGTAGCCCACGGAGATCACCGTCGCCTGCGACCGCGCGGCAACACGGGACGCCCACGGGTGTTCGGTCTCCACGTCACCGATGCACCAGCCACCGCCGTGCATCCACACAACCGTGCCGTGCGCGTCGTGCGGCCGGTAGATCCGCACCGGCACGTCGGGACTGCCGGGCACCAGCCGGTCCTCGACCCGCATCCCGTCCGTCTCCGCCGGGATGCCGGCCGCGAGCTCGGCCAGGACCGCCCGTTCCTTCACCACGTCGGTCAGCTCGGCCTTCGGGAAGAACGGGATGAACGCTTCCAACTCGGGATCCATGCCGACCATCTTCACGATCTTCCGGCCGCGCTTCAGCCGACGCGTGTCGCGCGATCCGGCGTCGTGGCGCGCCATTCGTCGCTATGGTCGCGGCATGGAGGCGTTGGCGACCCGGCTGTCGAACCTGGACTCGCACGTCGAGGGCGCGATCAGGATCGTGATGTTCTACGACACCCTGATGCGCCGCCGCGTCGACCTCCCCGCTCTGGCACGGGCGTCGGCGGGCCTGGCGGAGTGCGTGGCGGGCATCCGCCTGCACAGCACAGGTCAGGTGATCCGCATGTCACCGGGCGGCACGCCGGCGGACGGTGAGGCGGCGGTGTCGTCGCGGAGCCCGATCCTGCTGGACGACGAGGAGATCGGCGAGGTCTGGCTGGAACGCGACGTCGCGGGCCCGCTCGACGAGGTGGTGCTGGACCGGCTCGCGATCGCGGCGGCGGCCGTCGTGGAGCGTTACGGACCCGCCCGGACGACGATGGCCGATCCGGCGCTCGTCGAGCTGGTGGTGAGTGCCGACAGCGACGAGGCCGGTCGCGCGCGGGCGTTGCGGCTGCTGGGGTTCGCGCCGGGCCAGCGGGTGCACGTGGTGGCGGTGAGCTCGGAGCTCGCGCTGGACCGGGTGGCGGCCGTGGTGTGTCCGGGCCACCTGGTGAAGGCGGCGCAGGTGGCTGGCCCACCCCACCCGGCGAAGGCCGCACCGGCAGTCGGCGCGGCTGCCGCCCCACCCCACCCGGCGTCCGGCGTGGGCGTCCTGCTCGCCACGCGTCTGGGCGACTTCCCACCCGCCGTCCGCGCCGGCATCGGCACCGACCCCCACCCCGCCCGCGCCTGGTCAGAGGCCCGGACCGCGCTGCGTTTCACCACCGCCCGCACCCCCGTCGTCCACCACCCCGACCTGGGCGCCCTCGCGCTGCTCGCCCACGTGCCCACCGAAACCCTGCGCGCCAACGCCGACGTCACCGCGGTCGCCACGCTGTCCGCCGAAGACCTCGACACCCTGGACGCCTACTGCGCCACCGGATCGCTGCGCCGCGCCGCCGACCTGCTGCACCTGCACCACAGCAGCGTCTCCCGCCGGCTGGAGCAGATCGGCAAGGTCCTCGACGTCACCGACCTGGCCCGCGCCAAGCTCGCCCTCGCCGCGTTCCGCCTGTTGTGAGGCTCGCCGAAAACGTTTACAGTTTTTACGCAACGCCGCCGTTCGCCTCCGAGGAAGAGGACGTCGAATGGACGGCAGGATCACACGTCGGCTGCTGATGAAGTCCACCGTCGTGGCCGCGATCGCCACACCCGCGCTCACCCCGGCCGCGGTCGCTGTGCCCGACCTGCCCTGGCCGGCCGCCACCGAGATCGTGCGGAACACGAAGCTCCCGTCGTTCCCGGACAGGAACTTCGACGCGACCGCGTACGGCGCCAAGGGCGACAACAAGACCGACAACACCGAAGCCTTCAAGAAGGCCATCGCCGCCTGCAACGCGGCGGGCGGTGGTCACGTCATCGTGCCCAAGGGCACCTACGTCACGGGCGCGATCCACCTGCTGAGCAACGTCGACTTCCACCTGGAGGACGGTGTGCTGCTCAAGTTCTCCGGTGACGCCTCGAAGTTCCCGACCGTGCTCACGCGCTACGAGGGCATCGAGTGCATGAACCGCTCCCCCATGATCTACGCCCATCGGCAGACCAACATCGCGCTCACCGGCAAGGGCACGCTCGACGCGGGCGCCACCGGCAGCTGGAACAAGGGCAGCGACCGCTCGTACCTGGAGTCGTTGGTGGCCAAGGGAACCCCACCGGAGAAGCGCGTGGTTCCCGGCTCCGGCAAGAACATGCGTTCCACGTTCGTCGAGCCCTACGACTGCGACACCGTGCTGATCCAGGGAATCACGCTGAAGAACCCCAAGTTCTGGCAGATCCACCCCACGCTCTGCAAGAACGTCACGGTCGACGACGTGCACACCGACCCGTCAACGGCCGCTAACAACACCGACGCGTGCGACCCGGAGTCGTGCGACCACGTCGTGATCTCCAACAGCGATCTCGGCGCGCACGACGACAACGTGGCCATCAAGTCGGGCCGCGACGAGGACGGCCGGCGGATCAACGTGCCGTGCCAGAACATCGTCGTCGTCAACTGCCGCATGAACGGCAACTGGGGCGCCATCACGTGCGGCTCCGAGCAGACCGGCGGCATCCGCAACGTCTACGGCTACAAGCTGAACTGCGTCAACGCCACCAAGTTCGCGCTGTACGTCAAGTCCAACACCAAACGCGGCGGCTTCTCGCAGAACATCAACCTGGACAGCGTCTCCGGCACGTTCGAGCGCGCCTTCGTCTACGTCACCACGACCTACAACTCGCAGACGGGCAGCAATGTGCCCAAGTTCGGCCCGTTCTCCGTCTCGAACTCCAGCTGCACCAAGGCTTCCAAGGTCCTCGACGTGTCCGGTCTCGCGCAGGAACACGTCAAGGGCCTGGAAGTGCGCGACAGCAAGTTCAACGGTGTCGGCTCCACCACCAACACCGTCAAGAACGTCGACGGCCTGAAGTTCACCAACGTCACGGCGAACGGCAAGCCGATGACGAAGTAACTCCTCCTGGGCAGATCAGGCGGCCCGCGGGTACATGCGGGCCATGCCGGGCGGCGCGGCGAAGGGTGCCCACGTGCCCTCCGCCTGCGCCAGCCGGTCAGCCACCACCCACAGAACGGTGGCGTTGAAGCCGTAGCCCAGGTGCGAGGACGACACCTGCACGCTTTCGCGCCGCGGTCCCGGTTCCTCGACGCACGACTCCCACGACACGATCCCGTCCGTCTTGGAGTAGATCGACGTGGCGGGCACCGGGATCGGCGGCCGCGTCGACTCCAGGGGCGGGAACTCGTCGCGCGGGATGTGCAGGCGCGAGAACAACGCGAAGGCCGGCATCGCCCGTGACTGCACGGGATCGCTCATGTTGTACGGCGACCCGAGCGTGATCACCTGGCGCACGCGGTGCGGGTGGTCGCGCGCCATCTCGCGCGCGAAGATCCCGCCGAGCGACCAGCCGACGATCGACACCGGGCCGCCGTGGGAGTCGGAAACCTTCTTCACCAACGCGTGCATGCCGTCGACGGCCTTGCGCGTCGGCCCGATGTTGCGGCCGAGGCCCCACCGGTGGACGTCGTAGCCCAAACCGGACAGGAACCGGCGCAGCATCACCGTGGACGAGTCCGCGGCTCCGAGGCCGGGGAACACGAGGACCGGGTGGCCGTCACCGGAAGGCGCGCCGCGCAGCATCGAACGGGTGGCGACGAACTCGCCGACGTCGAGGGCGCAGCGGGTGGGCTCGGTGAGGTACCAGAACAGGCCCGGTGCCGATCCTCTGACGAGGTGGAGCGGAGAGGCAGCAGGAACTTCGAAGACTTCGTCCGAAGGTACAGCGGACATAGGAGCCTCCCCACACGTCGACAACCCCGAGCCGGCGCCCTGGGCGGCGTTGCCCAGTGAGTCCATGATGTTTCGTGAACGATCTTTTCGCCAGTACTTTCGAGTCTCGATTCGCCACCGCCAGGTAACGCGTTGGCAACCTCACACGTGTGCAGTGCCTCTCACCTGCATGGACGTCGATTCAGATGCTCTCGTCCTCTAGCATTTTTCGAGTGGATCGGATGAGCTCTTTGGACGCAGGCTTCTACTTCATCGAGGACGAGAACGTGCCCATGCACGTCGGCTCCGTCCTCGTGTTCGACGGCCCGGTGCCGTCCTACGGTGACGTGATCCGCCTCTTCGTGTCGCGGCTGGACCAGGTTCCCCGCTACCGGCAGAAGGTGAAGGCCCTGCCGTTCCACGTCGGCCGTCCGGTCTGGGTCGACGACGACCACTTCAACATCCTGTACCACGTGCGCCACACCGCGGTGCCGTCGCCGGGCGGCGAGGACCAGCTGCGCAACCTCGCGGGCCGGATCTTCGCGCAGAAGCTCGACGACACGAAGCCGCTGTGGGAGGCCTGGCTCGTCGAGGGTCTCGAAGGCGGCCGCTGGGCGATCATCTCCAAGGTCCACCACTGCATGATCGACGGAGTGTCCGGAACGGACATGCTCCAGCTCATGCTGGACTTCAAGCAGGACAGCGCTATCCCGGAGCCCAAGGAGTGGACGCCGGCGCGGCAGCCGTCGACCCTCGACCTGGTCGTCGACGGTGTGCGCGACGCGGTCGTCACGCCCGTGCAGCACCTCGCCGCGTTGCCCGCGGTCGCGCGGAACCTGCGCTCGCTCAGCGAGATCGTCGACTTCGGCAAGTCGGTGCTCGGATCGCTGCCCGGCACGGCGCGACGTCTGGTCACGCGGGCCGCGACGTCGTTGAACGGTCCTATCGGGCCTCACCGCCGCTGGGTGTGGGCGCGCGCGAACCTGGCCGAGATCAAGCAGATCCGCACGGCCGCCGGTGGCACCGTGAACGACGTCATCCTCACGGCGATCACGCGTGGTTTCCGCGACCTGCTGGAGAAGCGCGGCGAGCTGACCGAGGGCATGGTCGTGCGGACCATGGTGCCGGTGTCGATGCGCAAGGCCGACCAGCACAACGAGCTCAACAACCGCGTCAGCGCCGTGCTGGTGAACCTGCCGGTCGGCGAGGCGGACCCGGTGAAGCGGCTCGCGTCGATCCGCGCGCAGATGGACGATCTGAAGAGCTCCCGCCAGGCCGCCGGCGCCGACGTGATCACGAACCTGTCGAACTTCGCCGCGCCGACGCTGATGGCGCTGGGCTCGCGGACCGCGATGCGGTTCCCCCAGCAGATCCTGCAGACCGTCACCACGAACGTGCCGGGCCCGCGCATCCCGCTCTACATGCTCGGCCGCCCGCTGGTGGAGATGTTCCCGTACGTGCCGGTCGCCTCGACGATCCGGATCACCGTCGGCATCTTCTCGTACCTGGACAGGTTCACGTTCGGCATCAACGCCGACTTCGACGGTGTGCCGGACGTGCAGCTGCTCGCCGATGGCATCCGCGCCGGGTTCGACGAGATGGTCGCGCTGGCCGCCGAGGCGGCCGAGAGCACGGCAGCGGCGCAGAAGGTCGTCGACGCGAAGCCGGAGACCACGGCCTGAGACACGACGTCACGGTTCAGGTGGGTGCGCACGACCTGCACCTGACCGTAGTAGGACTCGACGCACGGCTGGGTGCCCTCGGACTGGCACTCGGCCAGCTCGACGACGTCCGCATCGAGCTCGAGAACGTGCGGTGGTCGCGCTGGCGTGCTCGCCGCGCGACCGTCGTGTGCCGGGACGTGCACGTGAACCCGCCCGCGACGCTGGTGACGTCCCCCGTCGAGTTCCGGGTCGAGGTGAACTTCTCGGACATTCCGGAGTACCAACGGGTCAGTTGGTTGCCGTTGACCGTCCAGTTGGTCGGCTCGGAGCTGCACGTCAAGCTCCACAGGTGGCTGCCGGCGCGCGTCTTCGCCGTGCCGGAGCTGCCGCGCGGCATCGAGCTCACCGGCGTCGAGCAGTTCGACGACCACTTCGTGCTGACCGGAGCCGCCCCCGTGCTGCGGGAGCGGCTCACGCTCGGTCAGCTCGCGGAGGTGCTCAAACGGTTGGCATCCATCCAGTCGAGGACCCGCTCGGACACGACCTCGGGGATCTCCATCTGGGGCACGTGACCGATGCCCGCGTACTCGTCGTAGCGCCAGTGCGGGTGCCTGCGCGCGACGAACCGGGCGGCGGCGACGTTGACCAGCCGGTCCCGGTCGCCGCTCATCAGGAACACCGGCACGCGGACCTTGGACATCGCCGCGTAGTAGGCGCCGCGCCGCGACGTCGTGAACACGGTGCTGCGGGCGGCGGCGAGGAACGCCTTGTCCAGGCCGTCGACCTTCGCGCGCTCGTCGATCAGGTGCTCGCTGGCCAGCTTGAGCTCCTCGGGGATGCCCGACGGATCCGCGCACACCATCTCGAGCAGGCGGTCGATCTGCTTGCGGGCCGGCACCGCCCGGGCCTTCGCGAGGAACCGCTCGCCCAGGCCCGGCACCGAGTACATGAAGAACGTGGCGAGCATGGTCGGGTCCGGCCGCGTGCCGAACACCATCGGCAGGGCCGGGTCGACCAGCACCAGGCCCTTGACCAGCTCCGGGCTGTAGGCGGCGTGGAAGAGCGAGATCAGCCCGCCCATCGAGTTGCCGACGAGGACCACAGGTTCCCTGACGACGTCTCGCACGAACCGGCCCAGCAACCGGGTGTTGGCCTGGACCGTGGTCTCGCGGCCCTCCGGGTTCGTCAGGCCGTGCCCGGCGAGGTCGACGGCCGTGACACGGGCTTTCTCCGCGAGCAACGGCGCCAGCAGCGCCCAGTTCAGGTGCGACCCGCCGAGCCCGTGCACGAGGACGACCCACGGCCCGTCCTCAGGTCCGCCGAAGTCGACCCAGTGCACGGGCCCGTCGAGGTCCGCGTAGTGGCTGGTGCCGCCGAAGTTCGCCACAGTCGTCATACCAACCAGTATGTCGGTTGACGCTACCGATGGGTAGCCGCTGTCAGCGCCACGGCTGGGCGGGCTTGCACGTGCTGGGGTCCAGCCGCCGGTCCCCGTACACGATCGTGCGGCTCGACGGCTCGTAGTAGCAGTTGGTCGCGGTGTCGGCGCTGCTGCCGAGCAGGTTGCCCGCCGAGTCGTAGGCCTGCACGAACTCGGGCGGGTCCTGCCTCGGGTCGAAGCTCGGAGCCCAGTTCGGCGGCTTGTACATGCGCACGGCGTACGTGCCGTTGGCGATCTTGGCGTCGACGGTCTCCCCGTCGGCCGTGTACGTCACCCGCGCCACCCTGCTGTCGACCCGGCCGACGACCTGGCGGTAGCCGCGCGTACCAGCGGAGGCGGGATCGATGGTCTTCTCACCGCCGGCCCTCGCCCCCATGGTGTCGATGGAGAAGTGCCCCGGCAGCCACGGCACGCTGGTCTGCCCGAAACCCGAGTTGTACTCGATGCCGCCCACTCCGATGCTGCAGGTCAGCGCCTCCTTGTCGGTGTAGAGCAGCGCCCACCGGGTGTCCTCGTGCCGGAGCTGGTAGAGCTTCGCCTTGCCCACGCCCGCGGACTTGGCGCAGCCCTCCTCGATGGCGGCGACCGTCTCCTGCGACACACCGAAGTCGATGCTGGTCGTCGTTGTCGGCGGCAAGGTGGTGGTGTAGATGGCGGGCGTCGGGTCCGTGGGGGCGGGCCGCAGCAGCACCACGCCCGTGGCGACGACGGCCACCGCGGCAGCCGCGGCGAGGAGCGGCACGGTGAGGCGCGAGGTCCTGCGGCGTCCGGCGACGGCCCGTTCGAGCTCGGCGCGGATCCGGGTCTGCCGGCCGGGCGGCAGGTCGCGAGTGGGCGGAAGCATGCTGGTCATCGGTCCTCCCCGGTGTGCACGAGCTCGCGGTGCTGCTGCTGGAGCTTCGACTTGGCCTTGCTGACCCGAGCCCGCACGCTGCCCTCGGCGATCCCGAGGACCGCGGCGGCATCCGCGTACGACACCTCGGACCACACGCACAGCGCGAGCGCCTCACGTTCGTTGCGCGGCAACCGCGCCACCGCCCGGAGCAGCTCCTTCATCCGCCGCTGGTCGTCCAGCCGTTCCACCACCAGATCCGCGTGGTCGGGCACGGCCGGCTCCTCACCGACGCGCCGCAGGTTCTTCAGCCTGCGCAGCAGGGACCGCTGCTCGTTGCGCACGACGTTCGTGGCCACCGTGAGCAGCCACGGCAGCGCCGACTCGCGCTCCAGCCGCACCTCCGCCCGCTTGCGCCAGGCCAGCAGAAACGTGGCCTGCAGGTGGTCCTCGGCCTCGGCCCAGGAAGCCGTCAACCGGAAGCAGTGGTTGTAAACCGCCTTGGCGTGCCGGTCGAACAGCACCCCGAAGGCGTGCGCACCGCCCCCAGCGGCCTGCGACCACAGGGAGCGGTCGTCAGGGTCTTCGCTCGTCATACCTGTTCGTGTCCGCTCGCCCCGTCGGTGTTGGCACCAGTTTCACGCACCCCGCTCCAGCGGGCGGAGCGTGGCGGACCTCCCCAGCCGACACAGCTGATACCGCGCCCCCGGACTCCCATCCCGCCGCCGGGTTGCGCGCCCGAGGCACTGATCACCGGTTCACTACTTCACTAGTGAAAGGTGTTACCTTGGCGCCGTATCCCACGACGGAAAGGAGACTGCCTTGAACCTGCGAAGGCACCCTGACCAGGCACCTCCGGTCATCGCCGAGGGCCTGGGCAAGAAGTACCGCCGCGGCTGGGCCCTGCGCGAGACGTCCCTGGTGATCCCGAGCAACCGGGTCGTGGCCCTCGTCGGCCCGAACGGCGCCGGCAAGAGCACGCTGATGGGGCTGATCACCGGGTTGCTGAGCCCGACGACCGGGCGGATCTCCGTCTTCGGCGACCGTCCGACCGGCAAAGGGCTGCACCCCGCGGTGTCCTACCTGGCTCAGCAGAAGCCGCTGTACCCGCAGTTCACGGTGACCGAGACGCTCACGTTCGGGGCGCGGACCAACCCGACCTGGGACCAGGGCTACGCCGAGTACCTGGTCGGGCAGGCTCAGGTGCCGATGAACGCCAGGGTGGGCACCCTCTCCGGCGGGCAGCGCACCCGCGTCGCGCTGGCGCTGGCGCTGGGCAAGCGGCCCGGGTTGCTGTTGCTCGACGAGCCGTTGGCCGATCTGGACCCGCTGGCCCGCGAGGCCGTGCTGCGCGCGCTGATGATCGAGGCGAGGACCCAGGGCATTACCGTGGTGCTGTCGTCGCACGTGCTGGCGGAGCTGGAAGGCGTGTGCGATCACCTCGTCCTGCTCCACGGAGGCCGGATCCTGCTGGCCGGGGACGTCGACCGGCTGAGCCCCAACGGCACCCCGCTCGGCGAGCTGGTGCTGAACCGCATGCGTCAGGCAGCACTGGAGGAAGCGGCATGATCTGGGTTTCCTGGCGGCGGCAGCGCGCGCAGCTGCTCACTCTGCTCGGCCTGCTGGTCGTCGGCGCGGGCGTCATCACGCTGCTGCGGTCGAGCATGATCGATTCCCTCACCTCCGCGGGGCTCACCGGCTGCGTGTCGGTGCCTCTCGACCAGTGCACGGCACCGGCGGCGGCGGCGAAGAGCTTCGCGGAGGCGTGGGCGAACCCGCTGGACATCGCGCGGATGTCGATCCTCTTCGGACCTGCACTGATCGGTGTCTTCATCGGGGCTCCCCTGTTCGCCCGCGAGCTGGAACAGGGCACCCACGTGCTCGCCTTCACCCAGTCGGTGAGTCGTACCCGGTGGATGGTCAGCAAACTGGTGATGGCGCTGGTGCCCGCGCTGGTGGTGCTGGCCGTGCTCCAGTCCATGGTCTCGTGGTGGCTGTCCGCGGCCGGCACGCTGGGCCCGCTCATGAACGGTCCGTTCACGGCCCTGAACTTCAGCATCGGGCACGTCTCCCCGGCCGGGTACGCGCTGTTCGCCTTCGCCCTCGGCACCTTCATCGGTGTCATGTCGCGCCGCACGCTGGTGGCGATGACCGCGGGGCTCGGCGCGTTCGTCGTCGTGCGCTTCGCCCTGGCCGGTCTGGTGGACCGGCTGGTTCCCGCCCAGCGCGTGGAGGTGTCGCCGGACAAGGAACTGACGGTGTACACGGACGGCAGCCTCGTGCTCGACCACGGCTATCTCGACGCCGCCGGGCAACCGGTCGCGCAAGACAAGGTCAACGCTCTGACCGCGGCGTGCAAGAGCGTGCCGCAAGGCTCGGGGACGGCGGAGTCGCAACAGGAGTTCCTGGCGTGCCTGCCGAAGTCCGGTCTCGCCAAGCGGTACGCGGACTTCATCCCGGAGAGCCAGGCGTGGCAGGTGCACCTCGTCGACGCGGCGATCTTCGGCGCGCTCGCCGTCCTGCTGCTGGCCGGTACCACCTGGGCGCTGCGGCGTCAGAGCTGAGGACTGCGCAGGTCCTCCAACCGCGCGAGCACCTATGCTGACCGACGTGATCGAGTTCCGGATCGACCGGCGCTCCGGGGTCTCCACCTACATGCAGATCGTCCAGCAGGTCAAACAAGCCATGCGACTGGGACTGCTGAACCCCGGCGACCGGCTGCCAGCGGCGCGTGAGGTGGTGGAGGCGACCGCCATCAACCCCAACACCGTGCTCAAGGCCTACCGCGAGCTCGAACGGGACGGACTGGTGGAGGGCCGCCGCGGTCTGGGCACCTTCGTGACCAAGTCGCTGTCGTCCGAGGCCACCACCGGCGACGACGCACCGCTGCGCCAGGAACTGTCGGGCTGGATGGACCGCGCCCAGAAAGGCGGGCTCGTCGTCGAGGACGTCGACGCGCTGTACGTGGCGGTCCGCGACGAGCACTACCCCGCCGAGGAACGATCATGAATCCCCTGACCGCCACCGCACTGGGCAAGCGGTACCGCGCCCGCTGGGCCGTCCGCGACTGCGACTTCACCGTCCCCGGGGGGAAGGTCGTCGCGCTCGTCGGCCCGAACGGCGCGGGCAAGAGCACCCTGCTGCGCATGGCGGCGGGCATCGTCCGGCCGACCACCGGTGAGATCAGCGCCTTCGGCACTCCGGTGCGGGGCCGGATCCACCCGGACGTGTCGTTCCTGGCGCAGGACCGTTCCCTCTACCGCGATCTCACGGTGCGCGAACTGGCGCGGGCCTGCGCGGCCATGAACGACCGCTGGTCGGCCGACCGGGTCCGCGAGGTGCTCGGGCTGCTGGCCGGCGTGGACCACGACGCGAAGGTCGGCACGCTGTCCGCGGGCGCCCTCACCCAGGTCGCCATCGCGATGGCGCTGGGACGGCTCCCCCGGCTGCTGCTCCTGGACGAACCGCTGTCCGACCTGGACCCGCTGGCCCGCGACGAGACGCTGCGGATCATCATGACCGAGGTCGCCGAGCGCGGCACCACGGTCGTGATGTCCTCGCACCTGCTCAGCGACCTGCGCGAGGTGTGCGACCACCTCCTGCTGATCGACGAGGGCCGGGTCCAGGTCGACGGTGACATCGAGGAAGTCCTTGCACAGCACCGGATCCTGGTCGGCCCGGCCGCCGACGAGTCCGCTGTGGAGGGAACGCTGATCAACGCGACCCGCACCGAACGCCAGGCCACCCTGCTGGTGCGCGAGGCCAGGCCGGCGCCGAAAGGCTGGGCCGGCACCGAACCTGACCTCGAATCCCTGGTCATGGGCTACCTGCGGGCGTCGCGCGAACGACGCTCGTCGACCTAGCTGGGATACGCCGACCCGAGCCACGCCTCGTCGACCCGCAGCTGCGCCTTGCCCTGCGTGGACGTCTTCTCCACCCGGACGTGCCGTGCGGTCGTGTTCGCGGGCAGGTCGATGAACTGCACCCCGCGGTGGTTCGCCAACGACCCGGACTTCACCTTCGTCCAGTTGGAACCGTCGCTGGACGTGTAGACGTTGTAGTTCTTGATGCGCGCGGAACCGGACGCCGGATAGGTGGTCGAGTCCTCGCGCTGGTTCAACGCCACGTACGAGACCTGCCGGGCCGAGCCCAGGTCGAAGCGCAACGACACCGTGCCCGCACCCGTTGCGTCCCAGTAGGTCTGGTAGTTGCCGTCCGCCGCGGCAGAGGCCGGGTGGCCGGACCCGGACGCCGACGCGCTCATCGTGTACGACGACGCCGGGATGATCCCCTCACGCCCCGCGGTCTCGACCTTGAACACGGTGTCGTACTGGTCCCACGACGAAATCCCGTTCAGGGTCAGCGTTCCACCCGACTGCGCCCACGACACGGCCGCCCCGGTGCGCAGGTTCGTCACGCGCGAGACCTTGTACCCGTTGTCCCGCACCTTCAACGTCGTGCCCGACGGCTTCGTCAGCACGTGGACGTAGTGCTTATCAGGATCCACTTTGGACACGGTCGTGACGCCGTGCGCGCCGTCGTTCCAGAACCCCGGCTTCAACCCGTCGTGCAGGTAGCCGCCGCCGTACGTGCCGCCGATCGACTCCCAGATGTCGCCGAGGTACCCCGAAGCGAAGTTGTTGAAGGAAGCCTGGTTCGACGGGAACTTGCCGTTGACCATCGCGGTCTCGGCCATCAACGCCTTGACGTCCGACCCGGCGTTGGTGATCAGCCTGCCCAGCGTGAGCTTGTAGTCGACGGTGGAGTTCGAGCCGGAGTACCACCACGCCCCGCCGCTCGGCAGCTTGAAGCACGCCTCGATCAACCGCGGCGCCGCCGTGTACACCGCCTGCGGGTAGTCGTACGACGGCGTCATGCCGGTCTTCTGCTCGTTGCTGATCGTGTCCATGATCGGCGTGTCCTCGTTGTTGTTGCTGAGGACCATGTCCGGCCGTTCCCGCCGGATCCGCTCGTACAGGCCGTTCTGCTCCCAGTACGCGTTGTCGTTGTCGATCCAGAACCCCGCGAGCTTGGGGTAGCGCTGCATGACTTCGACGAAGTTGTCGTAGCTGAACTGCCCGAACCCCGGCCGTTCCTGGAGGTCGACCGTCTTGCCCTTGTACTTCGAGTAGGCGGCCGAGTCGAGCCACTCGTGCCCGCCCTCGTCGTGCCACTTCGGGTCGTCGGTCATGTAGTTGATGACCTTGAGCCCCTGCGCCGACGCCGCGTCGATCAGCTCGCCGAGGAAGTCGCGCTTGGTCGAGCAGCTGCCGGGAATCGCCGACGGCCACGCGCGCGCGTAGCCGAGCCGGGAGTGGAACGACGCCAGCACGAGGTACTGCGCGTGCAGCTTCTTCGCCTCGTCCACCCAGTACTTGGCGGACCAGCCACCACCGGTCACCGCGGCTTCCCAAGCGCTGCAACTGGTGTAGCCCGGATTCGTCCGCATCCCCCAGTGCAGGAACAGCCCCGACGTGGACGCCCGCAGCCAGTCCTGACGGGGATGCAGCACCTCGGCGCGCGCCGGAGAGCTCACGCCTGCAACGAGTAGAGCGGCGGTCATCAACACGCCGAGACGACGCAACGTTTTGCGCACGAGCCAGCCTCCTGGTGGACGCCTCCTGCGGCGGGAGGAAGACGTGCTCGGTGTTACCGCGGAAAGGTCTACGCCAATTCGCGGCCGCACTCAAGAGGTCATCGGAGGTATGAGGGCGTTACATGGCCAACCGAATCGATAAAGGCTCCAAATGAGCCGATGTCTCAGCCGTGGGAGGGGTGGCCGTACAGGCCGGCCCCCGTGATCTCCAGCGTCGTCAGGAACGCCGCCGAAGCCGCGTAGGAGGCCTCGACGAGCTCCGCGGTGTGCGAGAAGTCCAGCGGCGTCACGGCCTGCACGGGCGGACCGGGCAGGTACAGCACGGGCGCCTGCTGCGACGCGAGCTCCACCTCCAGCACGGCCTGGTTGCGCATGCCCAGCGTGGCCCAGAACAGCAGCGTCTCGGCCAGCGTCTCCGGCACTCCAGGCAGGTGGCCGGGGAACGCGCAGTCCAGCACCACCAACGACTTCGCGCCCATCGCCAGCGCCTGGCGGATCGGAACGTTGGCGAGCACACCACCGTCGTAGAGGACGCGGTCGTCGATCCGCACGGGCGGGTAGACGCCCGGGATCGCCGCGCTGGCCAGGATCGCGGGGATCAGCGAGCCCGACGTGATGTTGACGGCCTCACCGGTCACGCAGTCGACCGACACCGCGCCGAACGGCAGCGTCAGGCCGTCGAACGAGGCACATCCGTCCAGCCCCTCCGCCAGCACGTCCGCGAGGCCGGTGTTCGGGAACAGGTAGGTCTTGTTGGTGCGCAACGAACGGAGCTGCGCGATCGGGCCACCGGGGAACACGCGCTGGCGGGTCATGCCCTCCCACAGCACGGCCAGCCTGGACGCCGCCTTCTCCGGATCCAAAGCGAGCAGCGAACCGTTGACCGAACCGACCGAGGTGCCCACGACGAGGTCCGGGCGCACGCCGTGCTCCTGCAACGCGCGCAGCATGCCGACCTGCGCGGCGCCGAGGCTTCCGCCGCCGCCGAGCACGAAGGCGACCGGTCCGGGCAATGAGATCGTCACGTCGGATGATCCTAGTGCCGTGACCGGCAGCCTTCGCCGCGTCTTCCGGCGCCCAGCAGGGCGCCTCGCGGCACCGGCCCCACGTCCGAAGCCAACCAGGATGAGGACGCGGGGCCGGCACCACGATGCACCCGTCTGGACGTCGAAATACGGGGCAAAGGCTGCCGGTCACGGCACTAACCTCGATCTTTCACGTGGCGCCTAGTTGAGGTGCCGGTGGACGGGGTGCTGTGCTCGATTGTGTTGGGCAGGGGTGGTTTCCGGCGCTGGGCCGCCGGTTCTCCTGGTCCTTGTCGTGGGGTCGGGGTGCTGGGTTCAGCTGGTGTGCAGCGCGGTGTAGCCGGTGTGGATGAGATGGTTCCAGGGCCAGTCGCGTGGCAGCCTGAGTCGGTGGCGGCGTCCGCTGTGGATGATGCGTCCGGCGACGGTGAGGACGCGTAGCCGTAGTCGTTTGGGTTCCCAGCGCCGTGCCGGTTCGTGTTGGTCGAAGGCGAGGGTCTGGGTCCAGGCGAGCAGGTCGGCGGCCAGGGCGGCGATCTCGAGCCAGATCTGATTCTGTGTGAAGCCGTGGAAGGGCAGGTTGCGCATCCCGGTGTCTTTCTGGCCGCGGATGCGGTCTTCGGCGCGGGCGCGCTGGCGGTGACGGACCTCCAGATCGGGCAGGGTCCAGCCGGGTGCGCGGGTGTTGGTGGCGAAGCAGGTGATCCGCCAGCCGTCGCGGTCGGTCAGGCGTAGTTGCGCGCCGGGATGCGGGCGTTCACGGCGGGCGATCACCCGCATCCCGGGCGGCCAGGTCCGCGCGGCGGAATGGCTTGCCCGGCTCGGTGTGGGCATCCAGGTGGTGAGTTCGGCGACCTGGGCGCCGTCGCGCGGGCCGCCGTCGCTGTCGATCGCGGCGCGCCAGGCCTGCGCCGGGATCGCGTCGATCGCCGCTTTGACCCCGTCCTGGGCGGGAAACCCGATCGAGTACTCCAGGCCCAGCTCGGTGAGATAGTGCAGCAGCGCCTGGGAACATCCGCCGGAGTCGGCG
>NZ_BBOJ01000010.1 GCF_000974445.1 Lentzea aerocolonigenes | reverse complement strand
TCTTCAGCTACGAGTTGTGGTGCCAGGCGCGGCAGACCGAGGCTGAGCTGGTCTGGCGTATATCCGATAACGTCGATGTGCCGGTGCTGGAATGGCTGCCGGATGGGTCCTATCGAGCCGAGCTGCTGCCCAAGAACATGAAGTCCGACCTCAAGCGAGGCAGGCGGCGCAGTGTCCCCGACGAGGCGCGGATTGCCGTGCGAGTGGTCGAGTACATGGTCACCAACCGGGGTGGCAAAGCCGAGACGATCAGGCTGATCACCTCGATCATGGACCACGAGCTCGCCCCGGCGGCGGAGCTGGCGGCGTTGTATCGGCAGCGCTGGGAGTTCGAGCTCACGCTGGACGAGGTCGAGACCCATCAGATGCCGCACCATCGGCTGCTGCGGTCGAAGACACCGGAGCTGGTGCGGCAGGAGATCTGGGCGCTGCTGCTGACCCACTACGCGGTCCGTGACCTGATGCTCGAGGCCGCCGAGGACATGGATGCCGATGACGGCCTGGACGTCGACGAGTTGTCGTTCGTCCGCAGTCTCAACGCCGTGCGCCGCCAGGTCACCAACCAGGCGGGTTTTTCCCCCTCACCGGTTGAAGAAAGCGACAGCCGAGACGATTGAGGAGATTCGGCACCGTCGCAGTCGTGGACGCCGGCACCGCTCCTATCCCCGCGTGGTTAAACGAGTCCGGTCAGGAGACAAGGTGATCAAGCGGGCCACCCACACGGGAACTCGCCACAATATGCCGCCCGAGCTGCACATATTCGGCAGGGTCGCTTAACTTAGCGGCATTGCTCTGGATCGGCGGGGACGGTCGCGGCCTCCGACAACTGGCAGATCTACACCAAGCAGGTCAGCACGATGGAGAGTCTCTTCACGAGGCGAACGATGCAGACCGGTCTGACCCCTGGCGCCACCGGCACCGTGACCATGCAACATCGCAATTCAAATGGCAGTACGTCATGCACCTTTAACCACCGGCAGCTCTTGATCGAGCCCGTTCCGGCTTAAGGAGAGCAATGAGCTACACCCAGAATTCACCGAGTTTCGAAGCGATTCGGTGGGTAGAAACCAACCAGTCCGACTTCGAAGATTTCGTCGACAACCTCGTCGGGGCCTTCAATCCGCCCATCACCTGGACGATTCTGGTCGGAGCGGGAAGCCCTGAAGCGGAAGGTTCCCTGCTCGCTTGGGGCTACCAGACCCCCGTGGACTTCGGCGTCCCAGTCGGACATTGGCTCATCTACGGTCCGATGTGGGGTGGCCAGAAGGAACAGGCCCAGTTCTTCGTGCTCTCAAACGAGCAGTTCGTCGAGCAGTTCACAGCGGCCGAGTGACGAGGCGCGCGACCGAGCCGCACTACTGATGACCACGGGGAAACCATGAAGCTCATCCCATCCGGACGGGAACCGTTCCAGATCACCGTGCTCGCCGCGGTCGTCCTCTACGGACTCGCCGCCCTCGCGGACTTCAACAGGTTCGCGACGAGCACGCTGAGGGTGTTCCCGGACCCCTGGGGCAGAGTCTTCATCGCCGGGTTCGCCCTCTCGGCCTTCGCGGCGCTGGCTGGCATGATCATGGGCAACGTCTCGGGCGTGTTGATCGAGCGCATCGGCTTGTGGCCGTTGGCCGGCATCGGGGCGTGGTACGGCCTCTGGTCCCTCGGGGTCAACGGCAGCCGAGCCCTTGGATTCGCGGCGTTCCTGTTCGCGCTGGCTATCGCGTCGATCTGCCGGATCTGGAAGATCCGCCGCGCGAAGCAACTCTCAGGCGTGGCGGCCGAGCTCGTCGCCAGAGCCCCCGATGAAAGGACGAGCTGATGGCCCTTCCAGAGTGGGTTGGCTACGTGGGCGCGCTGCTCGGCGGCGGGGGACTGACAGGTGGCGGCATCGCGGCGCTGAAGTTCAAGTCGGAGAAGCGCAAGCTCGAAGCCGACGCGGCACAGGTGCTCACCGCGAGCTCCGTGGACTACGCGGTGAAGGTCAGCGAGCGCCTGGACAAGCTCGCCGACAAGGTCGACCGCATGGAAGACGAGCAGGACCGCCAGCGCGAGCTCCTCCAGGTCCACCACGAGTGGGACCTCGAAGTCGTCAGCACCGTGCGGGGGCTCGGTGGCACCGTGCCCAACCCGCCACCGCTGTTCCTCGCGAGCAAGGCGTCCTGACAGCAACGAGCCCCGACCAGCACGGGTCGGGGCAGGTCGTTACTCGGGGTCAAGCACCTTCTTCGCCGTTCGCCCATGAGACAAACGTCTTCGCGATCTCTCGGGGGTCGGAAGACTCGAACGGGAACATGATCCGGTTCTCGGCCTTCGGGACTGCACCCCCGAGCATCATGGCGAAGTTGAACTGATCCTTCGCGATGGAGAACAAGCCCGCCGAGTTCAGCCACAGCGTGGCTGAGCGCTTCGAACCGGTGTAGATGAACCTCAACTCGGACGAGGCCTTGGACGGCGGCACCTCGACCTCGAAGCCCAAGTCCCGCACCAGGAACTCGGCGACATCAGGGGCAGGCGACTTGCGGTCGTACCTCCTGTAGCGCTCGAAACGGTCGAGCACCTCAGGTGTGAACGAGGGGTCTTCCGTTGAGCTCTGCTCGATCACCGGCAACTGCACCAACATCTCGGTGCCGTCCTCGGGTCTCACGATCTTGACTTCGGTGCACCCCAGGGGGAGCGTTACGGTCAGTAGCGTCATATGGACGACAGTACGCCTTAATTCCCGCAATTGCCAGGTTTTGCTCCTATGTGCGGGTATCCGCAGGTCAATGGCGATTGCGGTTCCAGAACTTGTGCACGAGGTAGGCCGTGACGAGGGCGACGACGACGTGCATCGCGCCTCGCTTGGTCGCGCCGGGGCTCCGCTCCTCCTTCTTGTGGAACGTGAACCAGATGCCCCACGCGCCGCCCAGCATCATCGGCATCCACACGTAGGGCGCCGAACCCCAGCCCCGGCTCGTCATCGCGAAGAACGAGAAGATGAACGCGAGCCACAGCAGGGCGACGCCGAGCCACGCGAAGATGGCGTACGGCCCGTCCAAGAACCTGGTCTTATTGCTGCCCTGCGGCATCGTGGTCTCCTCCGGTGCGGGGACGATCGGGAAGTGGCTTGGGGAGCCGCTGAGCGTTCAGCAGCTCGATGTCGACGACGCACACGAACTCGACGGCCGGCGGAGGTGGACCACCCGCGAGGTCGGCCCTGCGCGCCTCGTGACCGCACGCGGCCTTGAGCGAGTGGGACTCCGCGGCCTCGACCTGGTCGGCTCGGTAGGCATGCCAGATCACCGAATGGTGGGCTCGGAGCCACAGGTGGCGGTTCACGGCGCCTTGTCCTGCGCGGACTTCGAGTCGTCGTAGGTCGAGACGTAGTTGTCGAAGTGCTCCTCAAGGCGTGCCGCCTGGTGCTGGCCGAGCTTGAGCAAGCAGTCGTGGCAGTAGGAGCCGTACTCCTCGCGCACCAGCTTGTCGCGGATGACGAGCTTCTCGCAGGCGGCTTCGTAGATGCCGTCCTCGGGCTCCTCACCCTCGTCGTGCACGTAGAGGTGGTTCTGTGCGTCCACGGCCGAGTGCCACCAGATGTGCCCGGGTAGGGCTGGCATCGTCATGAACGACGCCCGAAGAACGTGCGCTCGATCCAGTCGTCGAGGCGGTTGAGCAGGCGCCTCACGAGGCCCTCGCGTGGCGGGGAGGCGTGGTGATGTGTCCGCCGACTGTCGGGGAGGTCATCGACGGACACACCACGCGCCGATCCGGCCCGGTCAGGGGGCGGTCACGAACCGGAACGACGGGCTTGAGCTTCTTCTCGCTGGTCAGGTTCTGCTTCCAGGTCGAAGCATCCTGAGCCATCCGCAGGGCGATCTGCTTGCAACGCTGCACCTCATGGCGCCTACGCAACCAGCCCTGCAACCAGGTCAGCAGCGCCGCGACCACGGCGATGGCTGCCCCACCTCCGATGACGGTGAGAACAGCGAGCTGACCTGCGTTCATGACGAACTACCTCCGGTGCGGGTATGGCCCGCCCTGGGCCGCAACTGTGACGAATTGGCCCAGGACGGGTGCTCTGCGACACCTGAACAGGCAGGCATCCGAGCAAGTCGACCATAAACCTGCACGTGCAGGTTGCACAGGCGCCCGATCGGGCGAACTGCGATCCACCGGGGATCGGGCAGACTGTTCGCGATCAGGAGGAGATACACCGATGACGCAGGGTCCGTCCGACTACAAGAAGAACCTCGGCAAGCGCCTGGGTGAGCTGATGACCAGCGCAGGCGTCAGCAAGCTCCAGGTCGCCGAGGTGCTCGACTGCTCCGAGTCGAAGGTGGCTCGGATCCTGCGTGGCGGTGTCGGCGTCAACCCGTCTGACCTGGACAAGTTCCTCGACCTGCTCAAGGTGCGCGGCAAGGAACGTGAGGAGCTCAAGCACCTCGGCAAGGAGGCGAAGCGCCGTCGGCCTCCGACGCCGTGGGGCAGCGCCGTGCCGGACAGCCTGCGCAAGTACTTCGGCACCGAGGAGTCCGCGACGCTGATCCGGGCGTACGACCCGGAGCTCGTGCACGGCCTGGTGCAGACCAAGACCTACGCGCGGACCGTGATCGAGGCCAGCCCGCTGCATCGTCCTGGCGACGTGCCTCGTCTCGTGGAGGCTCGCGCGTGGCGTCAGAAGCTCCTCGACGAGCGGCTGAACAGCGAGCACCCACCGCAGCTGCACCTGGTGTTCAGCGAGGGCGCGCTCTGGCGCACCGTCGGCGGTCCGGACGCCATGCGGGAGCAGATCCACCACCTCATCGAGCTGAGCAAGCGCAAGCGCGCCAACGACAAGAAGCGCAACGAGCCTGGACCGGTCGTCATCCAGGTCGTTCCGTTCAAGGCCGGTGCACACGCCGCGACCGGCTTCCCGTTCACCTTGTTCACGTCACCGGACGACACGGTCGTGGCCTACACCGAGAACGTGACCGACGGGCTCTTCGTCTCCGAGGCTGGCCGCATCGAGTCCTACGAGCTGACGTGGCGAGCATTGATGACCAGCGCTTTGTCGCCGTCCGCCTCGGTCAAGCTGCTCGATACTGTTGCCAGGCAACTGTGACGGCAAGACGAGGAGGTGCGGGCCATGATCCCGGACCTGAGTACAGCGACCTGGCGCAAGTCCAGTCGCTCTGGTGGCAACGGAGGTCAATGCGTCGAGCTGGCCTTGGTCGGCGAGAGGACCTTTGCCCGCGACAGCAAGAACGTCGAGGGTTCCGTGCTGAGCTTCAGCACGGGTGCGTGGGGGCTTTTCCTCGACGCGGCAAAGGACAATCGATTCGACGGTTGATCACGACCGTGAAGCGACCCCTTGGAACACAGGAGCCAAGGGGTCGCTTCATGTCGAAACGCCGCACGACACGCCGATTTGGAAAGATCTTGGAAAACCGGCCTGAAACTCGCCCGACAACCCTCCGTACAATGGTTGTCCCAGGTCAGCATTTTGCCTGGTGAGCACAATGGACCTCTCCTAGGCACCCCGAAGATGCCGGGCGAGCCGATGCGGGTGCAGCCTTCGCGTGCCCGCAAACAGGACTGAGTGAGCCAACCGGCTGTATCGGGAACGGATCGAGTGGCCGACCTCGTAGACTGGGAGGAACGCGAGAGGAGGTCGCCATGTCCCAGCCGTACGTCGTGCGGTACGTCGGCGGTCCCCTCGACGGCCGGGTCGACTCGCTGCCGTCCACGCCGGATGACCCGAAGCAGACCGTGACGTACGTGCACCTGCACGGCGGTCCGAAGATCGTGCACATCTACGAGCTGTCGTACGCCGTCGAGTACGGCTGTGAGTACCGGCTGCGGGCCGAGGAAGCGGAGCCCGACGTCATCGGGTGAGCAAGCCTCACGTAGACATCTGCTGGCAACTGGGTTTACCGTTTGTCATGAGAGCGCTCTCACACATCGTGGTGCGAGAGGAGTTTCCATGCACGTGCGGATTCGAGGTGCGATCGGCATCGCGGCGGTGGCGGTGTCGCTCGTGGCGGCGGGACTCGTCGTGGGACAGCGGCCGGCGGTGTCGCACGCGGGGCACAGCCACGTCTACAGCGCCGAGCAGGCGCGGGCGATGGTGGAGCAGCAGGCTGTTCCGGGGTCGGAGTTCCGGGTCACCTGCGCGTCCAGTCATCGCAGGCAGGACGACCCGATCGTGTTCCAGAACCAGTCGGGCGTCTCACACATGCACGAGTTCTTCGGCAACAGGACGACGGACGCGTTCTCCACGCTGACGTCGTTGCGGGCCGGGGCGACGAACTGCAACCCGGTCTCGGACAAGTCGGCTTATTGGGTGCCGACGCTTTACAAGAACGGTCAGGCGGTCGCGCCCGACAGCGTGACGATCTACTACCAGGGCATTCACGACCGGACGCGGGCCGTCGCGCATCCGCAGGGGCTGCGGTACGTGGTGGGCAACGCGAAAGCGACGTCACCGGACCAGAACCCCGCGGCGCGGTGGTCGTGCACGACGCAGTCGCCGTCGAACCGCGACTTCCTGAACTGCCCGCCCGGCACCAAGGTCGAGACGTACCTGGACTTCCCGACGTGCTGGAACGGGAGGGACCTCGACTCGGCGAACCACCGCGACCACATGGCTTTCGCGGTGGGGCTGGTCTGCCCGTCGTCGCATCCCGTGGTGGTGCCGCGGCTGGAGTTCCTGATCACCTATCCGGTGAACGGCACCGGGTTGTCGTTGGGAGGCACGCTCAACGGCGCCAACGTGACGAGTGCGCCCGGCTACACCTTCCACGGTGACTTCATGAACGCGTGGGACCCGGCGGAGCTGGAACGGCGGGTCCGCAACTGCATCAACGCCGGCTACATCTGCGGGGTCGACGGCAACCCGTAACGATCTTGCTGCCGACCCGGTGCTCAGAAATGTCAGGGGTATGCGGCATGCTGGGGCACAGGTGTTCGAACGGTGGGGAGGCAGCGCGATGGCGAAGAAGAGCGGGCTGTCGGCGGAGGACGTCGACAGCCTGCGCTCGCAACTGGACGGAGGCACCCAGCCGCTGGTGTGGTTCACGGCGGCCGCGGTGGGGATGGAGGCGGGGAGGTCGGCGAAGCTGCTGGCGTTCACCGACCCGGAAGAGGGTGACTTCATCCAGGTCAGGCCGACGGGCTCGAAGGACGAGATGTCCTTCTCCCCGGCCGAGCTGACGCTGGAGAAGCCCCCGCCGCGCAAGAAGCCGGCGACCCCACCTCCTGCGCCGCCGGAGCCGCCGCGCGAGACTGAGATCATTCACCCCTACGTTCCGGAGGCGCCGGTGAAGCCCGCGGCCCCCAAGCCGAAACCCGCTGCCGCACCAGTCGAACAGGCGGCTCCGAAGCCCGCGGCGCGCAAGCCGTCCTCGAAGGGCGCCACACCCGAGGTCACCGTGACGCTGGTGACGGCGGGCGAGGGCGAGTGGACCGTCGAGGTGCTGCAGGGCACCCGCAAGGCCATCCGCCCGACCCCGGTGTCCCCGGCCGCCGTGGCCCAGGCCGCGAAGCTGCTCACGCCGGAGGTCGCCGAGATCGTCGAGGGCGTCCTGAACGCGGCGCGTGCCCAGCAACTGGCCCGGGTGGAGCAGTTGCGCGCCGAACTGGAGGCAGCGCAGAAGGCTCTGGACGACCTGGGCGCGTAGCGAAGTCACGTGCTGCCACGGCTCGGGTGGTGTCGCCGCGCGTTCGGGTGAGAGGGGTTCCCAGGGCTGGTGCCGGGGCGGACCGTGGGGTGCGCGGATGTCCCGCGCAGGTCCGGCTTGGAGGACGGGGAGGCCCTGATGGGTACGTGTGGGTGCTGTTCCGGGTGCACGGGTCCCGGCTGCGGCTGCTGTTCCAGCTGCTGACACGAAGTTCGCTCGGGGAGCCTCCCGCTCCGGCCAGGCGGGAAGCTCCCCTTGTCACGTCTGGTCGAGGTCTTGCAGCATCCTCGCCACGTCGGCGGCCTGAGGCGCACCGAGATCGCTGAAAGTGTCGAGAGCTTCCGCCCACACCTCCCGTGCCCGGCCCGTCTCGCCCAGCCGCGCCAGGATCTTTCCCAGGCAGAGCAGGATGTCCGCCTCGCCGCGCCGGTCGCCGATCTCCCTTCGGACGACCAGCGACTCCCGGTACGCCTCCATCGCCTCGTCCAGCCGGTCGAGCTGCTCGTAGGTGGCCGCGATGCTGTGGAGGGCGAAGCCCTGCCCGTGCAGATCGCCGATCTCGCGCCTGAGTTCGAGTGACCTGGTCAGGTGGTCGAGCGACTCGTCGAAGCGTCCGAGATCGCGATAGGTGGAACCCATCCGGTTCAGCGTGACCGCGAGACCGCGCGGATTGTCACTTTCGAGCCGGAGCGCGAGTGCCTCCCGGTGGCACTCGAGCGCGGCCTCGACGTTGCCCTGCTTGCGGTAGGTGGAGCCGAGCATGTCGAGACATCCCGGGCTCCGGCGGATCGCGAGCGACTCCTCGAAGAGGGCGGCGGCCTCGTCGAAGCGCTGGAGGTCGTAGTACGCGACGCCGAGCGACCTGATGATCCAGGCGCAGGTCGAGTCGTCGTTGACGAGGCGGGCGGACGCCAGCCCGATCTCGTAGGTGGCGATCCAGTCGATCCACGGTTTGCGCAGGTCGTAGTAGCTCCACAGGGCCCAGGGGAACGCGGCCGCCAGCCAGTGTTCGCCGAGCTGGTGAGCGCACCGGGTCGCTGCCGCGAGGTTGGCGGCCTCGGCCTCGCACCACGCCAGTGCTTCACCGCGGGTGGTGAAGGGCGCGACCGGCTGTTCCGGCAACTGGATCCGAGGTGCCCTGAGCAGTGGCAGGAGAAGGTTGTCGGCGGTCATCGCGCAGTGGAGGTACCAGTGGAGCATGCGCTGGGCAGCCGCGAGCCGGAGTTCGGCAGGCTCCTCCGACTCGGCGAGCTCGGCCGCGTAGAGGCGCAACACGTCGTGGAACCGGTACCTGCCGGAACCGTTCGCCTGGATCAGGTGTGCCCCCGCAAGGGCCTGGAGGAGCCGTTTCGCTTGGGGCAGCGCGACATCGGCGAGTGCGGCGGCCACGTGCACGCCGAAGTCGGGGCCTGGGTGCAGGCCCAGCAACCGGAACAGCCGCGCGCCGGCGGGCGGCAGGTTTCGGTACGACCACGAGAAGACCGCGCGGACGGCGGTGCTCGCGTCGCCGTCGTCGTCGGACAGCAGGTCCAGGCGGCTGCGTTCGTCCTGCAGTTCGGTGGTGAGCTCGCTCAGCGCGAGCCCCGGTTCGGCCGCGGCTCGTTCACCTGCCACGCGCGACGCCAGCGGCAACCGGCCGCACTGGCCGATCAGGGTCGCGGAGGCCTCCGGTTCGGCGTCGACCCGGTCCGCGCCGACGACATCGCGGAGCAGACGCAGGGACTCGTTGCGGGACAACAGGTCCAGGGTCAGTCGCTGGGCGCCGTTGCGGGCGACGAGGCCCGCGAGACCGCTGCGGCTGGTGACGAGGGCGAAGCAGCTGCTCGAACCGGGCAGGAGCGGGCGCACCTGGTCCGGTGAGCTCGCGTTGTCGAGCACGACCAGCACCCGGCGTCCGTCGAGGAGCGAGCGGTAGAGCGCTGCCTGGTCGTCCAACCGAGGCGGAATCGCGTCACCGGACACACCGAGCGCGTGGAGAAAGCCTTCCAGCGCTTGGGCGGGCTGGACCGGTGCGCCGGGGGAGTAGCCGAGCAGGTCGACGTACAGCTGGCCGTCGGGGAAGTGGTCACGTACCCGGTGGGCCCAGCGCACCGCCAAAGCGGTCTTGCCGACGCCTGCTGTGCCGGCGATCGCGCAGATGACCACCGCCGCGGGTTCTTCGGTCAGCAGCGCGTCGAGCTGCTCGAGCTCGTTCTCCCGGCCACTGAACTGCCGGACGTCAGCGGGGAGCTGGTGCGGCACCACCGGGCGGATGGCCGGCTGCGGCTGGTGCAGGTACAGATCACCGTGGACGTCCCGGACCTGCACGACGTTGTTCGCGGTGCCGTGGAGCTGGTTCGTCGGCTGGTCCCCCATACCCGTCGAGGCTACGGAGTATCAGGGCGGGCAGACGGTGCCGTTCGACGGCACCTTCGCGTCGATCAGGTAGTCGCGCACCGCCGTCGTGGCGCAACCGGACAGGGCCAGCGCACCGTGCCCGCTGCCCTGCCACCCGATCAACGCCGACCCCGGCAGCCGCTGCGCCGTGTGCTCAGTGCCGGGCGCGGGCGTCGCCGGGTCGTTGGCCGTGCTGAGCACCACGATCGGCGGCGCGCTCTTCAACGGATCGAGCTTCTCGGCCTTGGGCGGCGGGAACGGGTTGCAGTGCAGCAGCTGGCGGGCGAACACGGCACCGAACAGCGCGTGCTTGCTCTGCCAGTCGGCGGCGAGTGCCTTCACGCGGTCCGGCGGGATGCGCGTGGCGGTGTCGTTGCAGCCGATGATCAGGCCCGCGTCGAAGCGCGGCGGGTTCTCGTCGAGGTCGTTCACCAGCGGGCCGAGGAAGTCGAACAGGCCGCTGGCGTCACCGGCGCGCGCCTTCACCACCGCGTCGGCCAGCGCGGGCCAGCGCGAGCGTTCGGCGAGGCCCGCGAGGACCGCGTTCAGCGCGGAGCCTGGCGTCAGGTCCACGTACTCGCCGCGGACACGCGTCGTGCGCAGCTGCGCCAGGAGCGCCTTCACGTCCTCGCGGGGGTTGGCCAGCGCACAGCCGCGGGTCTTGCAGTCCTTGGCGAACTCGTCGAACGTCGTCTCGGCCGCGACCGCACGGGACTCGAGGACGCCGACCTGGTCGAGCGTCGGGTCCGGGGCGCCGTCGAGCACGATGCGGCCGATGCGGTTCGGGTAGCGCTGGGCGTAGGTCGTGACGACGCGCGAGCCCTCGCCGAGACCGATGGCGTTGAGACGGTCGATGCCGAGGTAGTCGCGGAGTCGTTCGAGGTCGGCGGCCGCGCGCCAGGAGTCGAACGCGGTCAGCCTGCCCTCCAGGTCGAGCACGCACTCCTGCGACGCCTCACCCGCGGCGACGACGAGGTTCGACTGCTCAGTTTCGGCGGGGTCGTACTCGACGAGCTGCGCGCGCGTTGCCTGCGGTACGCACGAAATGCCGTCCGAACGGCCCGTGCCGCGCCTGTCCACGCCGATGATCGTGTACGTGCTGAGGAGATCCTTCGGCAACGACGCCGCGAGGCGCGCCGCCTTCACCGTGCCGGGCTCACCGCCGGGGTCGTTGACCACCACCAACGCGCTCTTGCCCGTGCCGACGCGCATCAACGCGATGCCGAGCGTGCCGCGTCCCGGACGTCCCGGCGGGTCGAGCACCACGGTCATGCGCGCGCACTCGTAGGTCTGGTCACCCTGGGGAGGATTGGCGCCGATGCGGTCCTTCATCTGTTCGTTGCACGGTGCCCACGCCAGCGAGTCCTTCTTGTACTCGTCCAGCGGCGGCACGGGCTGCGGGCCCGCGAGCGCGCTCTGGTCGACGGGCTGGTTCTCCTCGCCCTTGACCGCGATCACCGGCCGGGTCGAAGGTCCCGCGCTGCACGCCGTCAGCACGCTCACTGCCAGAAGGGCCAAGGCAGCGCGACGCACAGATGTCCTCACTCTCGTTCACACTCCGGGAAGGTGAGCGTCGCATGTTCGAGGTGAGAAAAGAGTGAGTCGGATATTCGGGTGACACCGTGAGTCAGGATGGGCGCATGGCTCACGCGGATCGGCTCCCCGTCGCGAGGCTCATGGGCGGCATCCCGCCGACCGCACTCGTGCTGCTCGGGATCGTCAGCGTGCAGGTCGGCGCGGCCATCGCGAAGCAGCTGTTCGCGGTCGCGGGTTCGGCGGGCACCGTCACGTTGCGCCTGGTCGTGGCCGCGCTGGTGCTGGTCCTGATCTGGCGGCCGTCGCTGCGGATGGACCGCCGCACGCTCGCCGTCGTCGTGAGCTACGGCGTGGTGCTGGCCGCGATGAACCTCTGCTTCTACGCGGCACTCGACCGCATCCCGCTCGGCGCGGCCGTGACCATCGAGTTCCTCGGCCCGCTCGCGGTGGCCGTCGCGGGTTCGCGGCGCTGGCTCGACGGCGTGTGGGTGCTGCTCGCGGGCACCGGTGTGGTGCTGCTCACGCGGGTCGAGGGCGGTCTGGTGTGGACGGGCGTGTTGTTCGCGCTGGCCGCCGGCGCGTGCTGGGCGGCGTACATCCTCGTGACGGCGAAGCTCGGCAGTCGGACGACCGACGGCAAGGGCCTCGCGCTCGCCATGGTGGTGGGTTCGGTCATCGCGCTGCCGTTCGGCATCTCGTCGGCGGGCACCGCGATCCTCGACCCGGTCGTGCTCGCGGCCGGGCTCGCCGTGGCGCTGATGTCGTCGGTGATCCCGTACTCGCTGGAGCTGGAGGCGTTGCGCCGCATGCCGCCGCGCGTGTTCGGGATCCTGATGTCGCTGGAGCCCGCGGTCGCGGCGGTGGCGGGTCTGGTGCTGCTCGGCGAGCACCTCAGGCCGGCGCAGTGGGTCGCCGTGTGCTGCGTCGTGATCGCGTCCGTCGGTGCGACCCGGTCGGCGAAACCCGAGGTCTAACGGGCCCGCAGCTCGCCCTTCAGCACCGAGGCCACGTCGTAGCGGGCCGGGATGTCGAGCTGGTCGTAGCGGCACGACAGCGGCTCGCGGTCCGGGCGCCACCGCGCGAACTGGCCGTTGTGCCGCAACCGCACGGGTTGCTCGCCCTCGGTCTGCGTGTAGTGGATCTCCAGCACCCGTTCGGGGCGCAACGCCACGTACTCGGCCTGCTTCCCGCGCCAGCGGTTGATCTCACCCGGAATCCGTTGTCCCGGAACGGGGTTCGCCCACGGGTGGTCGGCGGACTCGGTGATCAGCGGCGCGAGCTCCTCGGCCAACGAGCGGCGTTCGGCGGCCTTGAACGAGCCGCAGACCCCGATGTGGTGCAACACGTCGTTCGAGTCGTAGACGCCGAGCAGCAGCGAACCGACGGCCGTGCCGGGCTCGGTGTCCTTGTGCCAGCGCAGGCCCGCGAGCACGACGTCCGCGGTGCGGGCGTGCTTCACCTTGATCATCGAGCGCTTGCCCGGCGTGTACGGGCCGTCCGACGGCTTGCCCATCACGCCGTCCAGACCGGCGCCCTCGAACAGCGTGAACCACTGCCGTGCCGTCTCGACCGAGGTCGTCGCGGGCGTGATGTTGAGGCCGGGCAACGAGAGCAACGCCTCGCGCCGCGCGACCGTCGGCGACTCGAGCAGCACCTCGGACCCGAGCGCCAGCAGGTCGAACGCGACGAACGTGGCGGGCGTGGACTCCGACAGCATCGTCACGCGGGACGCCGCCGGGTGGATGCGCTCGGACAACGCGTCGAAGTCCAGCTCGTCGTTCTTCGCCACGACGAGCTCGCCGTCGACGACCACCCGGTCGGGCAGCACGTCGAGCATCGAGGCGACGACCTCCGGGAAGTAGCGGTTGAGCGGCTTGCCGCTGCGGGACTGCAGGAAGACCTCGTCGCCGGAGCGGAACACCACGCAGCGGAAACCGTCCCACTTGGGCTCGAACAGCAGGTCGGCAGTATCCGGTATACCGTCGACCGCGGTGGCGAGCATCGGTTGCAGAGGTGGTGTCAGCGGTAGGTCCACGCGGTCATCCTGCCTCTTCAGCTGGAATTTCGCCGCTGATACCGCAACAACAACACGTCCTCCGCGCGCAGGGCCGACGTGAGCTCCAGCTCCACCGGCGGCACCACCGGGCCGTGCGCGATCCGCGACGAGTCACCGACGGCGAGCAACGGCGAGATCGTCAGGTTCAGCGCGTCGACCAGTCCCTCCGCGATCATCGACCCGAACAGCCGCGGCCCGCCTTCCAGGTTGATCTTGTGGAGGCCTCGCGCCGCGAGCTCGGACACCGCCCGCGCGAGGTCGACCTCGTCCTCGCCGGCGACGATCACGTCGGCGGGCAGCGGCGGGAGCTCCGCGGCCGCGCAGGTGATCACGATCGGCGGCACCGCGGAGCCGGTGAACAGCGGCAGGTCCGGCGTCAGCGTCCCGCGCGCGGTCACCACGGCGATCGGCAGCCGTGCCGAGGGCCGGTAGCCCTCGATCAACACCGTTCCCGCTCCCACCAGCACGACGTCGGCCAGCTCGCGCCCGAGCGTGAAGATCCTCTTGTCCGCGGCCGACCCCAGCCCCGCGGACCGCCCGTCGACCGAGACGGCACCGTCCACGCTGGACACGAAGTTGGCGGTCACCCACGTCCGGTCCGGCGGATAGGCGTAGAGCGACTCGAGGGCTGTGTCGGTCATCTCAACGCCCGGTGAGGGCCACAACATCTGCACGGACCCATCCCATCACGCCGATAAGCTGCGGGCATGCGCTTGTCCGACCGGGATCCCCAGATCGGTGCCGACGAACTGATCGAGAACCTGGTGCCGCCACCGAGGTTCGACACCGTCAGCTTCGACACCTACCTCCCCAACCCGGACGAGCCGAGCCAGGCCGCCGCGGTCGAGGCGGGCCGCCTGTTCGCCGCGCGGGTCAGCCTCAAGCGCAAGAAGACGTGGTCGCTGTTCGGGTCGAAGGACGACGAGGGCAAGCTCGGCCTCTACCTCGACGGCGGCTTCGGCGTCGGCAAGACCCACCTGCTCGCGTCGCTGTGGCACGCCGTGCCGGGCCCCAAGGCGTACGGCACGTTCGTCGAGCTGACGAACCTCGTCGGCGTGCTGACGTTCCCCGAGGCCGTCCGACGCCTGAGCGGCCACAAGCTGCTCGCGATCGACGAGTTCGAGCTCGACGACCCCGGCGACACCATGCTCGTCACCCGCCTGATCAAGGAACTGACGGCGGCCGGCGTGTTCGTCGCCGCCACGTCCAACACGCTGCCGGACAAGCTCGGCGAGGGCCGCTTCGCCGCCGCCGACTTCCTGCGCGAGATCCAGTCGATGTCCTCGAAGTTCGACGTGGTCCGCGTCGACGGCCCGGACTACCGCCACCGCGGCCTGCCCGACGCCCCGCCGCCGATGTCGTCCGACGAGCTGGAGACCAGGGCCGCCGACACCGCGGGCTCGACCATCGACGACTTCGACGACCTGTGCAAGGCGCTCGCCCGCATCCACCCGTCGAAGTACGGCCGGCTCCTCGACGGCGTCACGGCCGTGCACCTCAAGGACGTCAAGCCGGCGCCGGACCAGAACGTCGGGCTGCGGCTCGTGGCGTTCGGCGACCGGCTCTACGACCGCGACATCCCGGTCGCGGTGTCCGGCCAGCCGCTGTCGGACCTGTTCACCGAGGAGATGCTCAAAGGCGGGTACCGGAAGAAGTACCTGCGGGCGGTCTCCCGGTTGGTCGCGCTAAGCCGCTGACCAGGGTCGGACGAGCCGTTCCAGCAGCGCCGGGAACAGCCACACGCCGGCCGCTCAGTGAGCTGACCTCGTCAGGTCCTCCTGGATCAGCGGCGTGCCTCGCGGGCGGTGACCTGCCGTGCATCGAGTCTCAGCGCGAGCTTCTTCGAGCACCCCGAAGAATGCGCGGAAGTGTGACTGATCGGGCGATCCCGAGTTTGACTCAGGCGGCGTTCGAGTATCCACTGGGTGACGAGTGGGAATGATGACGTCCCGACGTCCTCCGGAGGCCCCCATGCTGAGTGAAGCCGAACGCCGCTCGCTCCAGGAGATCGAGCAGCGGTTGCTGGCAGACGAACCGAGATTCGCCCGCACGATGAACCGCCAGGTGCGCCCGTGGCTGTTCTACCTCTTCCTGCTCGTGTTCGGCGGCCTCACGGTGCTGCTGACGGTGATCGGCGCGTTCGGCCCGGCGTTCCAGTGCCTGCTGGTCACGGCCGGTGCGCTCGTGCTGCGCAGGTACCCGATCCGCCTCCGTTAGCCGGAAACTCGCTGGCGCCGGGAACTGGGCACCCCCGACCATCACCGGCGTGGGTTATCTGGAAGCGAACGGGCTCGCGTACGCCCTTCCCGACGGCAGGGAGCTGTTCCGCGACGTCTCGTTCAAGGTGAGCGGTGGGACCGTCGTCGCGCTCGTCGGCGCGAACGGTGTCGGCAAGACGACGCTGCAACGGATCCTTTCGGGCGAGCTCACCCCGAAGCAGGGCAGTGTGCACGTGCAGGGCGGCCTGGCGGTGATGCCGCAGTTCATCGGGTCGGTGCGGGACGACTCACTCGTCCGCGACCTGCTTCTCTCCGTCGCCGCGGAGGCGCTGCGCCGGGCCGCGGCCGAGCTGGACGAGGCCGAGCTCGCGTTGATGGACACCGACGACGAAGCCGCCCAGATGCGGTACGCAAACGCTCTCACCAGCTACGGCGAGGTCGGCGGGTACGACGTCGAGGTGCTCTGGGACACCGTCACCGTCGCCGCACTCGGCCTTCCCTACGACCGGGCACGGTTCCGCGAGGTGCGCACGCTGTCCGGCGGCGAGCAGAAACGCCTGGTCCTCGAAACGTTGCTGCGCGGCCACGAGCAGGTCCTGCTGCTCGACGAGCCCGACAACTACCTCGACGTGCCCGGCAAGCGCTGGCTGGAGGACCGGCTGAAGGCCACCGACAAGGCCGTGCTGGTCGTCAGCCACGACCGCGAGCTGCTGGCCAACGCCGCCACGCACGTCGTCACGGTCGAGGCGCACTCCGCGTGGACGCACGCCGGCTCGTTCGCGACCTGGCACGCCGCCCGCGCGAAACGCATCGAGAAGCTGCTGGAAGATCACCGCCGCTGGAACGAGGAGCACGAGCGCCTCAAGGAACTCGTGCGCACGCTCCAACAACAGGCGAAGTACTACGAGTCGATGGCGCCGAAGTACCGCGTCATGGCCGCACGGCTGCAACGGTTCGAGGAAGCCGGTCCACCACCGGAGATCCCCACGGACGAGAAGGTCAATCCTCGGCTGAAGGGCGGCCGCACCGGCGTTCGCGCGATCACGTGCGAGGAGCTGGAGCTGACCGGGCTGATGAAGCCGTTCTCGCACGAGATCTTCTTCGGTGACCGGGTCGCGGTGCTCGGCTCGAACGGGTCCGGCAAGAGCCACTTCCTGCGGTTGCTCGGCGGCGACGACGTCCGCACGACCGGCGCGTGGAAGCTCGGCGCCCGCGTGGTGCCCGGCCTGTTCGCGCAGACGCACGAGCACCCGGAGTGGCTCGGCCGCACGCTCGTCGACATCCTCTGGCACGGCGACGACCAGCGTCGTGGCCGCGATCGTGGCGCCGCGATGTCCGTGCTGAAGCGCTACGGGCTCGACAAGTCGGGTGACCAGCGGTTCGAGAACCTCTCGGGCGGACAGCAGGCGCGGTTCCAGATCCTGCTGCTGGAGCTGTCCGGGGCGACGCTGCTGCTGCTCGACGAGCCGACGGACAACCTCGACCTCGCGTCGGCGGAGGCGTTGCAGAACGCGTTGAACGACTTCGAGGGCACGGTCGTGGCGGTCACGCACGACCGGTGGTTCGCCAAGTCGTTCGACCGGTTCCTGCACTTCCGGGCGGACGGGCGAGTATCCGAAGTAGACGAACCGGTCTGGACGTAGCTCGGATTCCACGCGATGTGTCGTGGGGAGTTCGCGGCAGACGCCCCCGCGATGCCGGTTGCCGGCTCTAAGGTCTGTGCATGCCGATGCGTCACGCGGGAAAGCTGCTGGCCGCACTGGGAGTTGTCGTTCTTGTCGTGGTGAAACGGCGATCGAGCAAGCGGCCGCCGAGCAAGCGGCCGTCGAACCGCCCGCTGACCGCGCATCCGACACCGCCGGCGACACCGGTACCGCCCGAGACCGCGGCTCCCGATTCCACCCGGCATCGGCCTGCCCGCCGGCAAACGCCGTTGACCCGCCTGGTCGCGATGGTCCTGCTCCTCCTGGTGGTGGCAGGAGCAGTGGGCTGGTTCGCCTGGGTCAGGTACGAAACGGCTGTGTCCCAGCCACCCGAGACCGATGCCGAACGCAACACCATCAAGGTGCACATCGTCCACCCCGAGAACAACAGGGAGAAAGCGGCGAAGCTCAGCGTCACCCTCGAACCGAACCACCCGGGCGATCCGAAAGGGCCGCTGCTGCTGACGACGAGGTTCTCCGAAGGAAGCCGGCAGGCCAACGGCTGCGTCGCCTACGTCGTGGAGATCAGGGGCCGGCCGAAGCCGCCGCGCCAGTCGATCCCGCCGATCGAGCCCGACTGGTTCCACGGCGACTACGCGGAGACCGCCGGGTACTTCGCCTGCCAGCGCAGCGATCCGGACGACGGCTCGCGCGTGGGCAAGGTCCTTCTCGCGTGGTCTCCCGACGCACACGTGATCGAGCAGCGGGGCAGCTGGACGGCCGTCACCGGCCCGGTCATCACGGCGGACTACGTGGTCTCGTCCGTCGAGGACCACCGCGTCATCGCGAAGGCGATCGCGAGGACCGGATCGGTCGGCGAGACCGGGCAGGTGTACGGCACTCCCGCCGGCCTCGAGGCCGAGTGCGTTTCGGACTTCAGCAAGTTGAAGCGCCCGGACATGCGTCTCGAGATCGCCACACCGGAAGCGGCCGACTCGGAGTTGCGGTGGAAGGTGTGCGGCGTGAGCGTCAGCGCGCTGCTGGTCTCGGTGCCGGGCAAGGCGGCGGCCGATCGGGCGCTGTTCGAGGCGGGCCTGATCGGCGGCGGTGCCGTGTCGTTCTTCCTGATCGCTCTTCAGCTGGTGATCCAGCGATTTCTGGAAGCGAGGCCGGAAAGGGGCCCGCTCACAGCTCCCAGCTGACGAAGGCGCCGTCGTCGATCGACCCGCCCGCCTTCTTGTAGGTGGCCTGCGCCGCCGCGTCCCCCGCGGCGGTCCCGGTCCACATCGCGTAGCAACCCCGTTCCGCCGCAAGGGTTTTCAGGGCCTCCACCAACGCCGTGCCGATGCCGCGGCGCAGGAACGCGTCGTCCACGCCGAGTTCGTAGAGAAACATCTCGGTGCCTTTGTCCGGATGTGTCGTCTCCACACCGGACACGAACCCGGCCGGCTGGTCGCCGACGTAGGCGATCAGCAGGTGGCTGTGATCCTGCGCCAGGAACCGCGCCGTCGCGTCCGGCCGCGGCGGCGCGTCGAACAGGTGCGCGGCGGCGAACACGTCGTCGGGGGAGGCGGCGCGGCGGATCTTCATACCGCCAGGCTAGGTCAACTTTCCGCGACAAGCCCGAAGGCGCGTCAGCGGTCCTCGACGACCGCGGGCAGCTTGCCGTTCCTGACGAGCCGGGTCAACTCCTCGTGGTCGGCCTCGGTCTGGTCCGCGTAGTCGAACGCGTACTTCGCGAACGCCTCGTCGAGATCCTCGCCGCCGCCGTTCTGGAAGTACCCGGCGAGCAGGCGCGGATCGAGTGAACGCGTGTGCGCGCGGGCCAGCAGGGCGCCCGCGAACCGGCCGTAGTCGTCGAGGTCGTCGCGCTTCAGCGTGGTCGCGTCGATCTCGCCCTTGCGGTTGCGGAACTGCCGCACGATGAACGGCCGGCCCTCGATCGTCGTCCAGCCCAGCAGGATGTCCGACTCGGCCTGCACGAGCCGCGCGCCGTGCACGATCCGCTTGCCCTCGTGCTTGGCGGGCTCGACGTCGAGAAACGGCTGCAGGGCGGAAGCGCGTGCTTCCTTGGCCTGCAACACCAGCGCCTCGGTGCCGTTGCCGTGCAACAGGATCAGGTAGTTGCGCAGGCCGACGCTGCCCGTGCCGACGACGCGGAACGCCACGTCCGACACGCCGTAGCGCATGATCAGGTTCCGCCGCGACTCGCGCAGCGTGTCCACGTAGGACGGCAGCGCGGCGATCACGGCCGCTTCGGTGGCAGGGGAGACGTCGGTGAACGTCGGCGGGTTCGTGATGAACCGCCACTTCTCGCCGTCGTGCGCGGTCCACTTCGCGGCGAAGCGGGCGCTGGTGTTCTTGCGCGACTTCTCGGCGGCCTTGGAGAAGTCGTTGATCAGGTCGTCGGCCTTGACCTTCGACAGCGTGGACTGGTCGCCCAGAGCGGTCCACGAGTCCATGAACGGCATCTCCGCGAGGCGCTTGATCACGGCCCGGTAGGCGCTCACCGCGTCCTCGGCGGCGTCGCGGCAGCCCTTGTCCGACACACCACCGACCCGGCCCGCCAGCACCAGGGACGCCACGAGCCGCTTGAGGTCCCACTCCCACGGGCCGGGCAGCGTCTCGTCGAAGTCGTTGATGTCCATGACGATCTGGCCCTCGGGCGTGCCGTAGAGGCCGAAGTTCGCTGCGTGTGCATCACCGCACAACTGAGCGTGCAGGCCGGTCGCGCACCCGGCCGCGAGGTCGCCCGCCTGAAGGCCGGCGGCGCCGCGGAAGAAGGCGAACGGGTTGGCGAGCATCCGGCCCACCCGCAACGGGATCAGGTGCTCCAACCGCCCCTCGTTGCTGGCGTTCACGAACTCCAGCACGGACGGGCGGGCAGCGGCCAGCGAGGCGGCGCGGTGGGCCTTGAAGTCCACAGAGGACCGCAGCGCACGGCCCTGCGCGTAGACCTCTTCCGGCTCGGTCCACGTGCCCAGAGCAGCCGCGGCCTCCATGCGCACCCGTTCACCCATACGAGTAATCATGCCTGCGGCGGACGTGCCGGGTGGCTCGTCCGCCGCATTTGTGACCTGGCCAGGCGTGCAAATCACCCCAAATCGGGACGAACGACCTCCGCGATCGCCTGCACGCCCTTGTCGATCTCCTCCCGCGTGATCACCAGAGGAGGTGCCACCCGCAGCGTCGACGCGTGGGTCTCCTTGCAGAGCACCCCGCGCGCGGCCAGGGCCTCGGACGCGGCACGTCCCACCGGGCCGCCGGGCGCGATCTCGACGCCGGCCCACAGGCCGCGCCCGCGCACCTCGGCCACGCCGTGACCGACGAGCTTGTTCAGTTCCGCATGCAGGTGAGCGCCCAGCTCACGGGAGCGCTCCTGGAACTCGCCGGTCTCCAGCAGCCGCACGACCGCACGGCCCACCGCGCACGCGAGCGGGTTGCCGCCGAACGTCGACCCGTGCTCACCGGGCTTCAGCACGCCCAGGACCGCGCGGGAACCCACGACCGCGGACACCGGCAGGATGCCGCCGCCCAGCGCCTTGCCCAGCGTGTAGAGGTCGGCGCGCACACCCTCGTGGTCCAAGGCGAACAGCTCGCCGGTGCGGCCGAGGCCGGACTGGATCTCGTCGGCGATCATCAGGACGTTGTGCTCGTCGCACAGGCGGCGGATCCCGGCCAGGTACCCGGCGGGCGGCACGACCACGCCGGCCTCGCCCTGGATCGGCTCGATCAGGATCGCGGCGGTGCGCGGCGAGATGGCGGACTCGACCTCGTCGAGGGTGCCGTACTTGACCACCTTGAAGCCCGGCGTGAACGGGCCGAAGTCGTTGCGCGCGGTCTCGTCGGTCGAGAACGACACGATGGTCGTGGTGCGGCCGTGGAAGTTGGACCCGGCCACGATGATCTCGGCCGTGCCCTCCGGCACGCCCTTGACCTGGTACGCCCACTTGCGGGCGACCTTGATCGCGGACTCCACGGCCTCGGCGCCGGAGTTCATCGCGAGCACCATCTCGGTGCCGGTCAGGGAGGCGAGCTCACGGCAGAACAGGCCGAACTGGTCGTGGTGGAACGCGCGGCTGGTCAGCGTGACGCGGCCGAGCTGCTCGACGGCGGCGGCCACCAGGGCGGGGTGGCGGTGGCCGAAGTTCAGCGACGAGTAGCCGGACAGGAAGTCCAGGTAGCGACGGCCTTCGACGTCGGTGACCCACGACCCCTCGCCGTGCGAGATGACCACCGGCAGCGGGTGGTAGTTGTGCGTGCTCCACTCCTCGTCGAGGGCGACGTAGTCAGCGCTAGCCAAATTGGTGTTCCCCGCGGTCCGGTGCTCAGCGATGGCGGTCATCCTCCAAGGCTAGGGTGCGGAACAAGCGATTTCGACCGTGATGCGTTGCATGCTGCCTCAGTTCGTTGCGTAGATTCACTGATCAGTGGCGAATCTTTGCCCAGCGGGCGGGATCGGCGGTGAATCGCTACGGTCAGATGATGGCGAAGAAGTCGGTTCGTGAAGCCCTGCGACTCGATCAGGTGGATCTCTCCACCCTCGACCCGGCCGGTCGTCCGATCGGCCCCAAGAACAAGAAGGAGGCCGCGGAGGACCTCGCCGTCACCGGGGGCGAGCTGGACGGCCTGCAGGAGGCGCTGTACGCGGAGAACTCTCGCGCGGTGCTCCTCGTCCTGCAAGGGATGGACACCTCGGGCAAGGGCGGCGTCGTCAGGCACGTCGTCGGCCTGGTGAACCCGCAGGGCGTGCGCATCGCGTCGTTCAAGAAGCCGACTCCCGCCGAACGTCGTCAGCACTTCCTGTGGCGCATCAGGAAGGTTCTTCCGGAGAACGGGCGCATCGGCGCGTTCGACCGCTCCCACTACGAGGACGTCCTCGTGCCGAAAGTGGAGCGTCTGCTCACGGCCGCCGAGATCAAGAAGCGCTACAAGGAGATCAACGCGTTCGAGAAGGAGCTCGCGGACGCCGGCACCACGGTGATCAAGTGCTTCCTGCACATCTCACCGGAGGTGCAGAAGGAACGCCTGCTCGCGCGGCTGGACGATCCGCGCAAGAACTGGAAGTACAACCCGGCCGACATCGACGTGCGCTCCAAGTGGTCGAGGTACCAGGAGGCGTACACGCAGGCGCTGCGGAACTGCGCGGACACGCCCTGGTACGCGGTGCCCTCCGACCGCAAGTGGTACCGGAACTGGGCGGTGAGCCGGTTGCTGCTGGAGACCCTGCGGGAGATGGACCCGAAGTTCCCGCCGCCCGCCTACGACCTCGAGGCCGAGAAGGCCCGGTTGACCTCGAACGATCCGTTGCGCTGAGCGCAATCTTCATTGCACCTATTGCCTGACTGTAACGGTCTAGGCCACTGTGGGCTGCGCCGCCGACGAGAGTATCCGGAGGTGCGGACGTGGGTGTGGACCGGCGACGGTTTCTCGGAGCCATGGGTGTGGGAGCGGGATTGCTGATGACCGGAGGAACGGCCGAAGCGGCCCCTGCGACCAGGAGAGTCTTCTTCGGCGCCTACACGACGTGGAGCGGCGGCGCCAAGGGCATCGGCATCGGCACTTACGACACGGCGAACGGCCAGCTGAAGACGACGGGCGTGATCACGGGTGTGGTCAACCCGTCGTTCGTGATCTCCTCGCGCGACGGCCGGTTCCTGTACGCGGTCAACGAGAACACCAAGGGCGAGGTCACCGCGATCGACGCGAGCACGCTCAAGGTGATCAACAAGCAGCCGACCGGCGGCGCCGACCCGTGCCACCTGACGCTCGACCCGTCCGGGAAGTTCCTGATCACCGCGGACTACTCGTCGGGCTCGCTGAGCGTGTTCCCGGTCAAGGCGGACGGCGGTCTGGGTGCGCGCACGCAGAAGGTGCAGCACAAGGGATCCGGGCCCGACCCGGACCGCCAGGAAGGCCCGCACGCGCACCACGTCGTGTTCGACCCTGCCGGACGGTACGCGGCGGCGGTCGACCTGGGCGCGGACTCGGTGTTCGTGTACTCGTTCACCGCGGGCCAGCTCAAGGGAGTCTCGACGGCGAAGCTCAAGCCGGGTGCCGGGCCGCGCCACATCGCGTTCCACCCCAACGGCAAAACGGCGTACGTCGCGAACGAGCTGGACTCGACGATCGTGGCGTGCGGTTATGCCGACGGGAAGCTCACGCCGGGCCAGGTGCTCAAAACCGCGCCGTCCGGATCCGTGCGCAACTACCCGGCCGAGGTGCTGGTGTCCGGTGACGGGAAGTTCGTCTACCTGTCGAACCGCGGGCACGACAGCGTGGCGCACTTCGCGGTCAACGGCGCGGAGCTGACCCTGGTCGGCCACACGCCGGTCGGGGGCAAGTACCCGCGGCACATCACGCTCGACCCGTCCGGGCAGTTCCTCTTCGCGGCCAACCAGAACTCGAACAACGTGACGTCGTTCGCGGTGGACCGGGCGAGCGGGAAGCTGACGCCGTCCGGAACGCCGCTGCAGACCGCGATCCCGGTCTGCGTGCTGCCCACACGTCTGGGTTAATGCCCTTCTAGTCGATCGTCCACAGTGGTACTCCAGCCTTCATGGGTCTCATGGCTGGGGTACTGGCAGCAGCAGCTCTGATGGCGCCCGCGCCGTTCGCGCCGGAGTACGTCGCACTCGGCGACTCCTACGCGTCCGGTGCGGGCGCCGGTTCCTATGTGGACGGCTCGTGCCGCCGCAGCTCGAACGCCTATCCGGCGTTGCGGGGCGAGGACTTCCCGTCGTTCAGGTTCGTCGCGTGCAGCGGGGCGACCACGAAGTCGCTGCGGTGGCAGTTCCGGGCGCTGACCCCGGCCACGACGTTCGTCACGATCACCGTCGGCGGCAACGACCTCGGGTTCGTCGACGTGATGACGACCTGCACGCTCAAGGGCGACCGGGCGTGCGAGAACCGGGTCGGGAAGGCGCGGGACTTCACTCGCGACCAGCTGCCCGCCCGGCTCGACGCCACCTACGCCACGATCAGGACGGCCGCGCCGAACGCCGAGCTGGTGGTGCTCGGCTATCCGCGGCTGTTCACGCCGGACGACGACTGCCGCACCCTGTCCAGGGCCAAGCGGCAGGCGCTCAACGACGCCGCCGACGAGCTGTCCGGCGTGATCGCGGAGGCGGCCTCACGTGCGGGAGCGCGGTACGTCGACGTGAGGGAAGCGTTTGCGGACCACGGCGTGTGCTCGTCCGAACCGTGGATCAACGCTTTGGTGAATCCGACCGGCGACTCCTACCACCCGAACAGGGCCGGGCAGGCCGCGTACTTCGAAGCGTTGACAGCAGGGTTCCGTAAGTTCTAACTTACCGTTCGTGGAGACTTACCAAGTGGCGTTCGCGGCGCTCGGCGACCCGACCCGCCGCGAGATCTTCACGCTGCTCGTGGCCAGGCCGCGAGCGGTGGGAGAGATCGCCGCCGAGCTGCCCGTGTCGCGGCCGGCCGTGTCGCAGCACCTGAAGGTGCTCAAAGAGGCACGGCTGGTCCGCGTCGAGGCCGCGGGAACTCGGCGACTGTATTCAGTCGACCACGTCGGGGTGGCCGCGATGCGCGACTACCTCGACGACCTCTGGGGTCAGGCACTGGCGAACTTCGCTGCGGCGGTGGAGGAACAATGACGGAAGTAAGACGGTCCGTGCTGGTCAACGCTGGAGCGGACCACGCGTTCAAGGTGTTCACGGAGAAGTTCGTGACCTGGTGGCCGCCCGCGCACCACATCGGCGCGGCGGAGCTGAAGGACGTCGTCGTCGAGCCACGTGACGGTGGCCGCTGGTACGAGATCGGCACGGACGGCGCCGAATGCGACTGGGGTTCCGTGAAGGCCTGGGAACCGCCGTCGCGGCTGCTGCTGGCCTGGCACCTCGACGGTGACTGGGACTACGACGCCGATCCCGCACGGGCGTCCGAAGTGGAGATCACCTTCACGCCCGAGGGTGACGGCACCCGTGTCGAGCTGGTGCACCGCAACTTCGAGCGGCACTTCACCAAGCCGGAACGGGTCGAGGCCGGTGTCAGCGGTGAGGGCGGCTGGGGCGGAATTCTGCTCGGCTTCGCCAAGGTCTTCGTGTGATCATGCGCCAGTGAATGTGGCAGGGAGTCTTTTGAGGGAGGTCACGGCCACCCGGTACGTGACGCCGTTCCGCGAGGGCGGGTCGATGCCGGGTCTGGTCGAGGCCGACGACCTGGGTATGTACGTGGTGAAGTTCCGCGGCGCGGGGCAGGGCGTGAAGGTCCTGGTCGCCGAGATCGTCGTCGGCGAGCTGGCCCGGCGACTGGGCTTCCGCATACCCGAGATCGTGCTCGTGCACCTCGACCCCGAGCTCGCCCGCGCGGAACCCGACCAGGAGGTCCAGGAGCTGCTGCGGGCCAGCGGCGGCCTGAACCTCGGCCTCGACTACCTGCCCGGCTCCTTCGACTTCAACCCGGTCGTGCGCGACCCCGGCACCGAACTGGCGACGAGGCTGTTGTGGTTCGATGCCCTCGTGCTCAACGTGGACCGCAGCTGGCGCAACCCGAACATGCTGCTGTGGCACCGGGAGCCGTGGCTGATCGACCACGGCGCCGCGCTGTACTTCCACTACTCGTGGAGCCCGGAACGCCCGGCCACCAAGGACTACCGGTTCGACGCGTCCGACCACGCGATGCTGCCGAACGCGGGCAGCGTGTCCGAAGTGGACGCCGAGATGGCCGCGAAGATCACCCCCGAGCTGCTCGACGAGGTGCTCGCGCTCGTTCCGGACGAGTGGCTGGAGGGTGATCCCGCGGAACTCCGCCGACGGTACAAGGACTTCTTCACCCACCGCCTCGCCCACCGCGGCTGGGTCGACTCGCTGGAGGCCGCGCGTGCCGCACGTGTTTGAGTACGCGCTGCTGCGGGCGGTGCCGCGGCAGGAGCGTGGCGAGTTCATGAACGTCGGCGTGATCGTCTACTGCCGCGACCTGGACTTCCTGTGCGCCAAGACCTATGTGGACGGTGACCGGCTGCGGGCGCTGGACCCGCGGCTGGACGTGGAGACGCTGGAAACGGCGCTGAAGCACCTGACGAACTCGTGTGACGGCTCACCGGACGCCGGTCCGGTGAGCACGACCACGATCGGGCAGCGGTTCCGGTGGCTGACCGCGCCGCGCAGCACGATCGTCCAGACCTCGCCCGCGCACACCGGATGGACCGAAGACCCGTCTGCCGAGGTCAACCGGCTTTTCGAAGCACTGGTGCTGCCGCCCCGGTAGGTTTCCTCGCAACCTGAGGGGACGCACCGCGTCCCTAGGTGCAAAGCGAAACTGATGCGATCGGGGTTGGCGACACATGAGCGCTGGGTATCACCACGGCTACCAGCAGCCGCGGCGTCCCATGCCGCCGCAGCGGCCGATGAAGAAGAAGAGGCGTCCCGGACGCGTCATTCTGGTGCTGCTGCTCGTTCTGGTGCTGGGCGCTGTCGGGTTCGGGTTCTACGTCGACTCGACGCTGACGCGGATCGACGCGCTCCCGGACTACGAGGGCCGTCCCGCCGAGACGCCCGGCACCACGTGGCTGCTCGTCGGCTCGGACGCGCGGGAAGGCCTGACGCAGGAGCAGAAGGACGCGCTCGCCACCGGCGACGCGGCCGGTCGGCGCACCGACACCATCATGATGCTGCACCTGCCGGACAACAGCGCAGCCAAGCCGGTGCTGGTGTCGATTCCGCGTGACTCCTACGTCGCGATCCCGGACAACGGCCGCAACAAGGTCAACGCGGCGTACGCGTTCGGCGGTCCCCAGCTGCTCGTGAAGACCGTCGAGGGCGCGACCGGCGTGCGGATCGACCACTACATGGAGATCGGCTTCGGCGGGTTCTCCGACATGGTCGACGCGGTCGGCGGCGTCGACATCTGCATCGACGAGCCGATCAAGGACCCGCTGGCCGGCATCGACCTGCCCGCGGGCTGCCAGGAGCTCGACGGCCCGAAGGCGCTCGGGTTCGTGCGGACGCGCGCGTTCGCGACCGCCGACCTGCAGCGCGTGCAGAACCAGCGGAAGTTCCTGTCGGCACTCTTCGAGAAGGTCAAGAGCCCTGCCACGCTCGCGAACCCGTTCCGCGTCATCCCGCTGATGAGCGCGGCGTCCGGTTCGGTGTCGGTCAACACGGACGACCACGTGTGGCACCTCGCGAGCGTCGCGCTCAACATGAGCGACGCCACGAGCGGCACGGTGCCGGTGGGGTCCACGCCGACGGTGCCCGGTGCGGGCTCGGTCGTGCAGTGGAACAAGGAGAAGGCCTCGCAGCTCTTCGACCTGATCACCAAGGACGAGCCGGTGCCCGCCGAGCTGATCGCCCCACCGAAGTAACTGTTCCCCGGCCCTTCGGGGAACTACTGCTTGACGGGCTCGGAAGTGGGCTCCGAGCTGGTCAACCCGGCCTCCTGTGCGATCTCTTCGAGCTCGCGCAGGAGGTCGTCGTAAATAGGCGTCGTAGACATTTGATGGTGCCCCCTCTTAGCGATCTTCCCCCGTTCAGGTGACGGGAGCTTACGCCCCTGTACCCGTTCCTCACGCGCTATATGCCTGTCTCCCGCTAAATGGTGGCTAAAGCCACCTCTTGATCAGGCATTATGTGGATCAGCCACATGTCGATCACGTGCCGTGACCCCTACCGTTTTCAGGCATGTCGAGTGTCACGGGTCACACCGCGCTGATCACCGGAGCCGCGAGCGGCATCGGACTGGCCTGCGCCAGAGCGCTGGCCGACGCGGGCGCCGAGATCCACCTGGTCGATCTCGACCCCAAAGTCTGCTCACTGGCCGAGGAACTCGGTGGCACCGGCCACGTCGTCGACCTGATGGGTCCGGTCGACGCCCTGCCGGCCGAGATCGACGTCCTGGTCAACTGCGCCGGCGTGCAGCACGTCGCCCCCATCCACGAGTTCCCCGTCGAGCGCTTCTCGGCGATGGTCGAGCTGATGCTCGGGGCGGCGTTCCGGCTCACCCGGCACGTGCTGCCGCACATGTACGCGCGCGGCTGGGGCCGGTTGGTCCACATCACCAGCGTGCACGGCATCCGCGCGTCCGCGTTCAAGTCCGCCTACACCGCCGCGAAGCACGGCCTGGAGGGGTTCTCCAAGGTCGCCGCGCTGGAGGGGGCGCCGCACGGCGTGACGTCCAACTGCGTGGCGCCGGGCTACGTGCGGACTCCCTTGGTGGAGAAGCAGATCGCGGACCAGGCGAAGGTGCACGGGATCCCCGAGGCGGACGTGCCCGAGAAGATTTTCCTCCAGCGCAGCGCAGTCAAACGGATGATGGAGCCTTCCGAGGTGGCCTCGGCAGTGCTGTGGTTGTGCGACAACAGTTTTGTCACCGGTACGTCGTTGGCCGTCGATGGCGGCTGGTCAGCTCAATGAGGAGTTGTCGATGATCAAAAAGGTAGTGGGCGCTTCGCTCATCGGGACAACTGTCGAGTGGTACGACTTCTTCCTCTACGGGTCGGCAGCCGCCCTGGTGTTCAACAAGCTCTTCTTCCCGACCGCGGATCCGTTGAACGGCACGCTGCTCGCGTTCACGACCTACGCGATCGGGTTCCTCGCGAGGCCCCTGGGCGGCGTGGTCTTCGGCCACTTCGGCGACCGGTTGGGGCGCAAGAAGCTGCTGGTGCTGTCGTTGCTGCTGATGGGTGGCGCGACGATGCTGATGGGCGTCCTGCCGACGTACGCGTCGGTCGGGATCCTGGCTCCGTTGCTGCTGACGTTCCTGCGGCTGGTGCAGGGCTTCGCGCTCGGTGGCGAGTGGGGCGGGGCCGTGCTGATCGTGTCCGAGCACGGTGACGCGAAACGGCGCGGGTTCTGGGCCGCGTGGCCGCAGGCCGGTGTGCCGTGCGGGAACCTGCTCGCGACGGCCGTGCTCGCGATTCTGGCGGCGGTGCAGTCCGACGCGGACTTCCTGTCGTGGGGCTGGCGGATCCCGTTCCTGCTCTCCGGCGTGCTCGTGGTGATCGGGCTGTGGATCCGGCTGACGGTGTCCGAGTCGCCGATCTTCCTGGCGGCGCAGGAGAAGGCGGCCCAGGCGAAGGCGCTGACACCGGAGAAGGCGCCCGTGCTGTTGCTGCTCAAGCACAACTGGCGCGAGGTCCTGATCGCGATGGGCGCGCGGTTCGCCGAGAACGTGTCGTACTACGTGATCACGGCGTTCATCCTGGTGTACGTCGTGACCGGGCTCGGGCTGTCGAAGTCGGTGGGGCTCAACGCCGTGCTGATCGCCTCCGCCGTGCACCTGATCGCGATCCCGATGTGGGGCCACCTCTCCGACAAGTTCGGGCGGCGGTCGATCTACCTGGTGGGCGCGGTCGGCATGGGCGTGTGGATCTTCGCGTTCTTCGCGTTGCTGAACACCAAGAACCCGGTGCTGATCACGCTGGCCACGACGGTCGGACTGGTGCTGCACGGCGCGATGTACGGACCGCAGGCGGCGTTCTTCTCGGAGCTGTTCGGCACGAGGGTGCGGTACTCCGGTGCGTCGATCGGCTACCAGCTCGCGTCGATCGCGGCCGGTGCGCTCGCCCCGCTCATCGCCACGGCGCTGCTGAAGGCCTACGGGTCGTCGTTCCCGATCTCCGTGTACGTGGTGATCACGTGCGTGATCACGATCGTCGCGGTCGTGCTCGCCAGGGAGACCCGTGGTGCGGATCTGGAGGATCGTGACAGGGTTGGGGTGTGACACGACGGCGTGAGGCCGAACTGGCGGCGTTGTTCGAGACCGCGTCCGAGCTCGCGGGCATGCGCGACCCGGACGCGGTTCTCCGCTCGATCGTGCGCAGGGCGCGGACGCTGCTCGGAACGGACGTCTCGTACCTGTCGATGAACGACCCGGCCGGCACCTACATGCGGGTGACGGACGGGTCGTTCTCGCCGTTGTTCCAGAAGGTGCGGCTCGGCCTCGGCGAAGGACTCGGCGGCCTGGTCGCGCAGACCGCGCGGCCGTACGCGACCTCCGACTACTTCGCCGACGCCAGGTTCAACCACACCAGACCGATCGACTCGGCGGTGCGGGACGAGGGCCTGACGGCGATCCTGGGCGTGCCGCTGAAGCTCGACTCGAAGGTCATCGGCGTGCTGTACGCGGCGGACCGGACCCCGCGGGAGTTCCCGCCGGAGGAAGTCGCGCTGCTGCAGTCGCTCGCCGACCACGCGGCGATCGCGATCGACACGGCGTCGTTGTTCGCGATGATCCAGTCCCACAACGAGGCCATGAAACGGGCCGAGGAGGCCCACGACCGGCTCACGGACCTGGTGCTGCGCGGCGGTTCCTCAGCCGAGGTGGCGGCGGCCGTGGGGGAGCTGCTCGGAGGGCAGGTCGAGGTGCGGGAGACCGTGCCGTCGCTCGCGGTGCGGGCCAACGGGCGGGCGGTGCTGATCGACGGCGTGTGGGTGTGCGCGGTGCTGGCCGGTTCCGAGCTGCTGGGCGGGATCGCGCTGTCCGGGTGCCCCGACCTGTCGGACGTGGACCGGCGGCTGTTCGAACGGTCGGCGGTCGTGACGGCGTTGTTGTTGCTGCTGCGCAGAACCGTGGCCGAGGCGGAGAACAAGGTCCGCGGCGAGCTGATCACCGACATCCTGGACGGACGTGCCGCCGCGGGGCTGGTCGCGCGGGGACGGCGGGTGGGGGTCGAGCTGACGGAGCCCCACGTGGTGCTGGTGGCGGACGGGAACCTGTCCGGCGCCACGCACTACGCCTCGGTCCACAGAGGACTCGCCGGATCACGTGGACGCGATGTCGTGCTGGCGTTGCCGTCGAAGTCCACGGACGTCGCGCACGAGGTGGCGAAGACGCTGAACGCGACGGTCGGTGCCTGCGGCCCGGTCGCCGGTCCGGTGGCGATCGCGGCGGCCTACGAGGAAGCCCGGCGGTGCCTGAAGGCGTTGCGGCAGCTGGGGCGGGAGAAGCAGGCCGCGACGATGGACGACCTCGGGTTCGTCGGCGTGCTGCTCGGAGATCGCGCGGACGTCTCCGGCTACGTGCGGTCGGTGCTGGGACCCGTGCTCGACTACGACGCCGAACGCGGCACGGAGCTCGTGCGCACGCTGGAGGTCTACTTCCGGTGCGGCGCGAACCTCAGTCGTGCCAAGGCGGAGCTGCACCTCCACGTCAACACGGTCACGCAACGGCTCGACCGGGTGTCGTCGTTGCTCGGCGACTGGCAGTCGCCGGACCGCGTGCTGGAGGTGCAGCTCGCCCTGCGGCTGCTTCGCTTGCTGGGTTAGGGCGTGGTGGTTCGGCGCTGACGTGGGCGGGGCGCTGGAGTGCACCCCGCCCGCGCGCCTACCTCGCTCGCAGCGGCACGGCGTCGCCCGCCGGAGCGTCGGAGTTGCCGAACGGCTTGGCGATCGCCATGTACACCAGGCCGATGCCCACCACGAGCGCACCGCTGAGGATCACGACGTAGTTGTCGTACCACGGCGCGTCCGGGGTGCGCGGCCAGACCATGTTCACCATCGCCGCGACGCCGTACGCGAGCGCCAGGACGTTGACGACCAAGCCCCACCGGCCCAGCGTGAACTCGCCGGACGGCACCCAGCCCTTGAGCCTCGCCCGCAGCGCCGCGAACACGACCATCTGGAAGCCGAGGTAGATGCCGAGCGTCGCGAAGGACACGATCTTGTCCAGCGCGTTCGTGGAGAGCATCGACGCGAAGACGATGATCACCGGGATGACGCCGGCCAGCGCCAGGGCGTACGGCGGGATGTGGCGCTTCTGGTTGAACTTCGCGAGCGCCTTGTACCCGAACAGCATCTTGTCGCGGGCGTAGGAGTACGTCAGGCGAGAAGCCGCCGCCTGCAACGACATCGTGCAGGACAGGAACGAGATCAGCACGACGCCGATCACGATCTTGTAGCCGACCGGGCCGAACGCGTTCGTCAGGATGTTCGTGACCGGGTCGGCGTCCTCGCCGCTGATGACCTTGCCGAAGTCCGGCACCGCGAGCAGCAGCGACAGGCACGCGAACGTGGCCGCCGCGCCGCCGATGTAGATGGTGCGGCGCATGGCCTTCGGGATGACGCGGCCGGGGTCCTTGACCTCTTCCGCGGTGTCACCGCACGCCTCGAAACCGTAGTACTGGTAGAGACCGATGATGCCCGCCGCGAAGAACGCCGGCAGGTAGCTGCCGGACCCTCCCGCGCCGAAGCTGTCGAACAGCACGCCCAGGCCGTGGATCCTGTTGTCCACCAACAGCCAGATGCCGACCACGAGTGCGCCCACGATCTCCGCGGCGAACCCGAAGATCGCCGCCCACGACAGCACCTTCGTGCCCGCGTAGTTGATCAGCGTCGAGACGACGACGATCGCGATCGCGCACAGCACGGTGTTGCCGACGGTGGCCGTGTAGCCGAGAAGTGTTGCCAGGTAAGGGCCCGCGCCGTAACTCACGGACGCGATGGTGACCAGCAGGGCGATCATGTAGACCCAGCCGGTCATCCACGCCCAGCGCTTGCCCCACAGGCGGCGTGCCCACGGGTACACGCCACCGGCGACCGGGTACTGCGCGACGAGCTCGCCGAACACGAGCGCGACCAGGAACTGGCCCACGCCCGCGACGACGAAGCTCCAGATCATCGGCGGACCGCCCAGGGCGAGGGCCGTGCCGAACAACGTGTACGTGCTGACCACGGGCGAGAGGTAGGTGAAGCCCAGCGAGAAGTTCGCCCACGGGCTCATGTCCCGCTTGAACTCCGACGTGTACCCGAGGTCCTTGAGCCTGTCTTCCGCTGTGGTTGCCGTCTTGGGCACTGTTGCTGTCACTACGCCTCCCTGATCAGGTCGGCGGCGCGCTCTCCAATCATGAGGACCGTGACCATCGGGTTCACGGTCGGCATGGTGGGGAACACGGACGCGTCGACCACTCGCAGGCCTTCCAGCCCGATGACCTTGAGGTCACCGTCCACAACGGACCCGATCGCGCACGTGCCGGCCGGGTGGTAGACGGTGTGGGCTGCTCTGCGTCCGTACTCGGACAGGGCCTCGTCGCTCGTGACGTCCGGTCCGGGGGCGATCTCCCGCTTGAGCCACGACTTCAGCGGTTCCTGCTCGGCGATCCTGCGTGCGATCTTGAACCCGTCGACCAGCGTCTGCTCGTCGTAGCCGTCGGGGTTGGTGAAGTACCCGAAGTCGAGCGCCGGCTTCTCGGCGGGGTCGCTGGACTTCAGCCACAGCTTGCCCTTGCTGTGCGGCCGGGGGATGTTCGGCGTCATGCAGACACCGTGCTCCACCTTCGGGTAGCCGAGACGTTCGGTGTTGGTGGTGAACGGGATCTGGTAGAAGTGGAACATCAGGTCCGGGCGCGGATCAGACTCGTCACGCCGGATGAACAGTCCCGCGTCGGAGTCCATCACCGAGTTCTCCGGCAACGGTTTCGTGGTCTCCCAGACGATGACCGACTCGGGGTGGTCGAGCAGGTTCTCGCCGACGCCGGGCAGGTCGTGCCTCGGCTCGATGCCGATGCTGCTCAGGTGTTCGGCGTCGCCGATGCCGCTCAGCATCATCAGCCGGGGCGTGTCGATGGCGCCCGCGCAGAGCAGAACCTCTTTGTTGGCCTCGACGTACCCCTTGTCGGTGTGCACGCCGATCGCGCGGGTGCCGTCGAACTCGATCCGGCCGGCCCACGTGTTGAGCAGCAGCGTGAGGTTCTTGCGGCTGTCCAGGATCGGGTGCAGGTACGCGGTGGACGCGGACGAGCGCTGGTTGTTCTTCTCCGGGTGGTAGGCGATGGAGAAGAAGCCGACGCCGTCCTGGAACGGCTCCGCGTTGAAGTTGTCGACCTCCGGGACGTTCACGGCCTTCTGCGCGGCGGCCACGAAGTCCTTGGCGATCGGGTTCCGGTCCTTCTCGACGACCGGGATGATGTTGAGCTGGACCTTGTCGTAGTACGGGCCGATCGCGTCCCACGTCCAGCCGTGGCCCCACTCGTCGAAGTCCTGCGGCAGCGGGTTGAAGCAGATCAACGTGTTGTGGCTGGAACATCCGCCGAGGACCTTCGCCCGGCTGTGCCGGATGTGCGAGTTGCCGCGCGGCTGCTCGACCGTCGGGTAGTCGTAGTCGTACTCGGTCTCGAGCAGGTTGATCCAGTTGCGCAGGTTGAGGATCTTCTCGTCGCCCACGTCGGAGGGACCGCCCTCGATGACCGCGACCGTGACGTTCTCGTCTTCAGTCAGTCTCGCCGCGAGCACACAGCCCGCCGTACCACCGCCGACGATCACGTAGTCATGTGCGGTCACTTGGGGTCCTTTCGCGCGAACCAGTTCTGGGCTTGTGGCTTGAGGTTCTGGTAGACGTGCTTGGGCTCGGTGTACTCGTGCAGCCCCGCGGTGCCGAGCTCGCGGCCGACGCCCGAGCGCTTGAAGCCGCCCCACTCGGCCTGCGGCAGGTACGGGCCGAACTCGTTGATCCACACCGTGCCGTGGCGGAGCTTCTTCGCGACGCGCTGGGCCTTGTCGAGGTCCTGGCTCCAGACGCCGCCCGCGAGGCCGTAGTCGGTGTCGTTGCCGAGGAACGTGGCTTCTTCCTCGGTCTCGAAGCGTTCGGCGGTGATGATCGGGCCGAACGTCTCGTCCTGGACGAGCTTCATGTCGCGGGTGCAGTCCGCGTAGACCGTGGGGCGGAAGAAGAAACCGTTCTGCAGCTCGGGTTCGTCCGGCCGCCTGCCGCCGGCCTTGAGCGTGGCGCCCTCCTGCTTCGCGAGCTCGACGTAGCTCTCGACCTTGGCGCGGTGCTCGGCGCTGACGAGTGGCCCGGACTCGGTGTCGGGGTCGAACCCGTTGCCCAGCTTGATGAGATCGGCCCTGCGCGCAACCTCGTTGACGAAGTCGTCGTAGATGCTGCTGTGCACGATGAGCCGCGTGCCCGACGAGCAGACCTGGCCCGCGTGGAAGAACGCCGCGGTGAGCGCGTAGTCGACGGCGGTGTCGAGGTCGGCGTCCGCGAAGACGATGTTCGGGTTCTTGCCGCCCAGTTCGAGCGCGACCTTCTTCACCGTCTTGGCGGCACTGGCCATGATCCGCTGGCCGGTGGCGAGGCTGCCGGTGAACGAGATCAGGTCGACGTCCGGGTGCTCGCTCAGCGGCGCGCCGACCTCGGGCCCGGTACCGAGCAGGAGGTTCGCGACGCCGTCGGGCAGTCCGGCTTCCCCGAGCAGCTCGAACAGCTTGATGGTGGTGAGCGGCGTGACCTCGCTGGGCTTCGCCACGATCGTGTTGCCCGCCAGCAGGGCGGGCGCGATCTTCCAGGAGATCTGCAGCAGCGGGTAGTTCCAGGGCGCGATCAGGCCGCAGACGCCCACGGGCTCGTAGTCGATGCGGCTGATGACGTCGTCCGGCGTGCCCTGCACGACCTTGGGGTGCAACAGGCCGGCGAGGTTGCCGTAGTAGCGGAACACGGACACGACGTCGTCCACGTCGATGCGGCTCTCGACCAGCGTCTTGCCGGTGTCGAGCGTCTCGGTGCGGGCGATGTCCTCCTTGTCCCGTTCCAGGAGATCGGCCACGTGGTTCAGCACCGCGGCGCGGTGCTCGGGGCTGGAGTGCTGCCAGTCGCCGTGGTCGAAGGCGTTTCTCGCCTTCGCGATCGCTTGGATCGCCTGCTCGCGGGTTTGGTCCTCGACCTCGGTGAGAACACTCTGGTCGTAGGGGTTGATGATCTGCCGCACCGGCGACACTGACGCCTCCCTGTTCGTGTGTCCACGTAGGACATTGGGGTGTAGCCGGTCGCCCGCGGAGCTAAACCGTGACGACCGTCTCAAGTGGGCTGAGCGCGATCTTCACCGCGTCTTTCGGCGCCCAGCAGGGCATCTCGCGACACCGTCCCCCCACGTGCCCGACATGAGGGGGTGTCGCGATGCGCCCGTCTGAACGGCGAAGAACGCGGCGAAGGTTCATGCTCAGCCCGCTTGCTTGAGATTCCTGCGCAGACGCGTGAAAAGACGAGCGTTGCTCATCGCCACGATGCCGACGACGTCCTCTTCGTTCTCACCGTCCCGATAGGTCGCTACGAACTTCCTGTCCTCGATGGACCCATCTTCGACGCGAACGTCGTCCGTCGCCCGTCCGATGAACTGGATCCGGACGCCGTACTGGTCCGACCAGACGTAGCCGCCGTTGGTGTGCGTCGCGACGGTCTCGCCCGCGAGCAAGTTGCGAGTGGCGACTTGCGCCTGCTCGGTCGCCGACGTCCAGTGCTCGGCGCGGTGCCCGGCGCAGTTCACGACGTCACCAACCGCGACGATGTTCTTCACGTTCGTCACGCCACCCGCGTCGCACACGACGCCGTTGGCGACCTCGACCGGTCCGCCGGCGAGCCAATCCGTCGCCGGGCGGGTGCCGATGCCCGCGACGACGACGTCGGCGTCAACCTTCCGTCCATCTGCGAGGTTGATGACGCCGTCAACGTTGACTGAGTCAACATTGATTCCGGTGATCAACGTTGATCCGTGGTCGCCGTGCAGTTGTCCACATGCGGCGCCCATCTCGGCCCCCAGCACGCGCGTGAGCGGCGTGGGGAGCGCCTCGACGACGGTGACCTCCTTGCCCAGGGCGCGCGCACTGGAGGCGATCTCAGCGCCGATGAACCCGGCGCCGATGACCCCGAGGTGCTGGGCGCCGGCCAGTGCGTCGCGCAGCTTGACGGCGTCGTCGAGGGTGCGCAGAACGTGTGTGTTGGAGATCGTCCGCGGTATACCGCCGGTCGCGATGACGACGCCGTCGGCTTCGATGGTGCTGCCGTCGCTCAACGCGATCTCCTGCGTCGACAACAGGCCGGTCGCCTGTGTGCCGAGTCGCCACTCGGCGTCGAGCGCGTCGAGGTCCTCCTGATCCGCGAGGGGCACCATCTCGACTTTGCCGAGGAGGAAGTCCTTCGAGAGAGGAGGCCGGTCATAGGGCAAATGGATCTCATCGCCGATCACGACGAGACGTCCGTCGAACCCCTGCTGGCGCAGTGCCTGCGCCGACCTCAAGCCGGCGAGTGATGCGCCGATGATCGCGATCGTTCTCACGCCACGTCCTTGTTCACCTCGACATCGACATAGACCACTCCATCTTTCACAACGACGGGGTGGGTCTTCACCGGTCTTTTGGCGGGCAGACAAGTTGGCTCGCCCGTGCGAAGGTCGAAGCTCGCGGCGTGCAGCGGGCATTCGACGAAGCAGCCCTCCAGCCATCCCTCGCTGAGGGACGCCTCCTGGTGGGTGCACGTGTCGTCGATGGCGTACAGGACGCCGTCGGCGTTGAACACCGCGAGCGGTGCATGGGGACCGACGATGCGCACCGCCTCCCCTGGGGGCAGGTCCATGAGAGCGCAGACGCGGATCATCGTCGGCCTCCGTTGCGTGACGCGGCACGTGTTCCGAATGACGCAACACAATGTGAGCCTCGCGCGACGCGCCGTCAAGAGTTCGAGCGGGTTGTTTTGCCTGCCGGTTACTGTTGCGCGATGAGCAACTCCGACTCGGCAGCTCAGGTGCAGTCCGTGGACAGAGCCATCAGCGTGCTCGAACTACTGGCCCAAGGTGAGGCCGGTATCACCGAAATCGCTGGTGAGCTGGGTGTGCACAAGTCCACGGTGTCCAGACTCGTCTCCGTGCTCGAGGCGCGTGGCCTGGTCGAACAGCTCGGCGAAAGAGGCAAGTACGCGATCGGCTTCGGGGTGGTCAGACTGGCCGGTGCGGCCACCGGTCGCATGGATCTGACCAAGCTCGGCCAGCCCGTCTGCCAGACGCTCGCGGACTCGTTCGGCGAGACCGTCAACATCGCCGTGCACGACGTCGGCGTGGCCATCAACATCACCCAGGCCCGCGGCTCGGCGGCCGTCTCCGCCGTCAACTGGATCGGTCAGCGCACGCCCCTGCACGCCACGTCGTCCGGCAAGGTCCTGCTCGCGCACCTCCCGGTCGAGGAGCGCAAACGGCTCGTCTCGTTGCCGCTCGACGCCTACACCGAGAACACGGTCGTCGACCCAGATCGGCTGCTGGCCGAGCTGGAGACCGTCGCCGCGCAGGGCTACGCGGCGTGCTTCGAGGAACTGGAACTCGGGCTGCACGCGGTGGCCGTCCCGGTCCGCGGGCATCGCGGCGAGGTCGTCGCCGCCATGAGCGCGTCTGGTCCGTCGTACCGGCTGTCGCGGCAGCGGGTCGAGGAGATCGTCCCGTTGATGGTGGAGGCGGCCGGCGACCTCTCCGCCCAGCTGGGGTACTTCGCGGGCTGACGGAAACACGACATCGGGGAGGGAGTCCGGCACGCCGGGCTCCCTTTCTCGAACGGCGGTATTGACACCGGGGCGCCCTGGCCGCAATTTGTTGCTGATCGTGGAACGAGTTCCGTTTCGCGCAACGGCGGCGAAGGGGTGTCGGATGTCTGTGCCTCGCGTGGTGCTGGTGGGGGCCGGGATCGTCGGGTGCGCGCTGGCCGACGAGCTCACCGAACGCGGCTACACCGATGTCACGGTCCTCGACCAGGCGCCGGGTCTCGCCGCCGGCGGGTCCAGCAGCCACGCGCCGGGCCTGGTCTTCCAGACGAACTCGTGCCGCAGCATGACCTCGTTCGCCCGCTACACGGTCGAGAAGTACACCGCGCTGGGGTGCTTCGACCAGATCGGCGGCCTGGAGATCGCCACCACGCCCGCCCGCCTGGCGGATCTGTCACGACGACACGGCTGGGCCACGTCGTGGGGTGTGGAGAGCCGGCTCGTCGACGCCGGCGAGGTCGCGCGGCTGCACCCGTTGCTCGACCGCGAGCAGATCCTGGGCGGGTTCCTGATCCCGAGCGACGGGCTGGCGAAACCCGTTGCCGCCGCGGAGGTTCAGGCTGCGCGTGCCGTGGCGAGGGGCGCGCGGTTCGCGTTCGGGCAGAAGGTCGTCGCGGTCGAGACCTCGGGCGACCGGGTCACCGGGGTGCGCACCGAGACCGACGTCTTCCCGGCCGACATCGTGGTGTCGTGCGCCGGGATGTGGGGCCCGGTGCTCGGGGAGATGGTCGGGCTGACCGTTCCGCTGGTGCCCATGGCGCACCAGTACGCCTTCACGGGGGATGTGGTGGCCGCCGCGCGGAGGCTTGCGGCGACGGGTGGCACGGCGGTCAGTGCGGAGTCCCTGGCGCGCCAACCCATTCTCCGCCATCAGGAGGCCGATCTCTACTTCCGCGCTCATGGCGAGGCGCTCGGTGTCGGGGCGTACGGGCACCGGCCCATGCCCGTCGCGGCCAGGGACATCACCTCCTCGGAGCTGCCGTTCACCAAGGAGGACTTCGAACCGTCGTGGGAGGCGGCCGTCGACCTGATCCCCGCGCTGGCCGAGGCCGGTGTGGACCGCGGGTTCAACGGGCTGTTCTCGTTCACCAGCGACGGGATGCCGTTGCTCGGCGAACACCCGAGGCTGACCGGGTTCTGGGTCGCGGAGGCGGTGTGGATCACGCACTCCGCCGGCGTGGCCAAGGCGGTGGCCGAGTGGATCGTCGACGGACGGCCGGAGCTGGACCTGCACTCCAGTGACCTCAACCGGTTCGAGCAGGTGCAGCTGGCGCCGGACTACGTGTTGGAACGGAGCTGTCAGAACTTCGTCGAGGTCTACGACGTGCTGCACCCGTTGCAGCCCATGGAGAGCCCGCGGCCGATCCGCACGAGTCCGTTCTACTCCCGGCAACAGGAGCTCGGCGCGTTCTTCCTGGAGGCGTCCGGGTGGGAACGGCCGCACTGGTACGAGGCCAACGCCGGTCTGCCGGAGGTCGCGGAGGTGCCGGAGCGGAACGAGTGGGCGAGCCGGTACTGGTCACCGATCTGCGGGGCCGAGGCCCTGGTGACGCGCAAACGGGTCGCGATGTTCGACATGACCCCGTTGAAGCGGCTGGAGGTCAGCGGTCCGGGTGCGCTGGAGTTCCTGCAGCGCATGACGACCAACAACCTCAACCGCAAGCCCGGCGCCGTGGTCTACACGCTGCTGCTCGACGAGCGGGGTGGTGTGCGCAGCGACCTCACCATCGCACGTCTCGGCCAGAACACGTTCCAGGTCGGCGCGAACGGCAACCTCGACCTCGACTGGCTCACCCGGCACGCCCCGGAAGGCGTGCACGTCCAGGACATCACCGCCGGGACGTGCTGCATCGGTTTGTGGGGCCCGAAAGCGCGTGATCTCGTCAACGGGGTCTCGCACACGCTGGACACGCGGAAGGGTTACTTCACCGCGCAGAAGGCGTTCATCAAGAACGTTCCGGTCACCGCGCTGCGACTGTCCTATGTGGGCGAACTCGGCTGGGAGCTCTACACCACCGCGGACCTCGGGCCCAAGCTGTGGGACACGCTGTGGGAGGCAGGGCAGGAGCACGGCGTCATCGCGGCCGGGCGCGGTGCGTTCAACAGCCTGCGGCTCGAGAAGGGCTACCGGTCGTGGGGAACGGACGTGACGACCGAGCACGACCCGTTCGAGGCGGGGCTCGGGTTCGCGGTGCGCAAGGACAAGGAGTTCCTCGGCAGGGAAGCGCTCGACGGTCGCACGTCGTCGAGGAAGCTCACCTGCCTCACGATCGACGACCCCGAGCGGGTCGTCATGGGCAGTGAACCCGTGTTCCACCAAGGCGAACCGGTCGGGTACGTCACGAGTGCGGCGTACGGGTACACGACCGGGCTCAACATCGCGTACGCGTGGCTGCCGGACGGCGTCGACGAGGTGGAGATCGAGTACTTCGGGCAGAGGGTCAAAGCGCGTGCGGCGCAGGAGCCGTTGTTCGACCCCGAGATGAAGCGGCTCAGAGGGTGACGTACGACGTCGTCGTCATCGGGCTCGGCGGCATGGGCAGCGCCGCCGCGTACCGGCTCGCCCAGCGCGGCAAGAGGGTGCTGGGGCTGGAGAAGTTCACGCCCGTGCACACGCTGGGGTCCAGTCACGGCGGGTCGCGCATCACGCGCCAGGCCTACTTCGAGGACCCCGCGTACGTGCCGTTGCTGCTGCGCGCCCACGAGATGTGGGACCAGATCGAGCGCGACAGCGGGGAGCGGATCTTCCACCGCGTCGGCGGCATCATCGTCGGCGCGCCCGGCTCGCGGGCGATCACGGGCAGCAGGGCGAGCGCCGAACAGTGGGGCCTGGAGCACGAGGTGCTGGACGCGCCGGAGATCCGCACGCGCTTTCCCGCGCTCAACCCGGCCGCGGACGAGGTCGCGTTGTACGAGCAGGCCGCGGGACTCGTCGTGCCGGAGGCGGCGGTGCGCGCCCACCTCGCACTCGCCCGGCAGGCGGGCGCCGAGCTGCACTTCGAGGAGCCGGTCACGCACTGGGAGGAGGGCCGGGTCACCACCGCCAGGGCGACCTACGAGGCCGAGCACGTCGTGTTGTGCCCCGGCCCGTGGGCGCCGGAACTGTTGCGGGACCTGGAGATCCCGTTTGAGGTCGAACGGCAGGTCCAGTTCTTCTTCACCCCGAAGGAGAACCTCCGCGACCACCCGATCTACATCTGGGACCGCGCGGACGGCACGAACTTCTACGGCTTCCCCGAGCTCGACGGCGCCGTGAAGGTCGCGTTCCACCACGGCGGCCAGAGCTGCACGCCGGACACCATCGACCGCACGGTGCACGCCCACGAGGTCGAGGCCGCGGTGCAGGCCACCAGGTCGCCGATGCCCGGCCTCGCCGGCACGTTCCAGCGCGCCGTCACCTGCATGTACACCAACACCGCGGACGAGCACTTCGTCATCGCGCGCCATCCCGCCCACGACAACGTCACCGTGGCGTGCGGCTTCTCCGGGCACGGCTTCAAGTTCGTGCCGGTCGTCGGCGAGATCCTCGCCGACCTCACGATCGACGGGGCCACGCGGCACCCGATCGCCCTTTTCGACCCTGCTCGCTTGAGAGGCGGGACATGACCGGCAGCCTGATCTCCACCCTTGAGGGCCGCTACTACACCGACCCTGCGATCTTCGCGCAGGAGCAGGCGAACATCTTCGAGAAGATGTGGTTCTGCGCGGTCCGCTCGGGCGACCTCGCCAGTCCCGGCGACTTCCGCACCGTGCAGGTCGGCAACGAGAGCGTGCTCGTCGCGCGCGACCGCCACGGCGCCCTCAACGCGTTCCTCAACGTCTGCCGGCACCGCGGCGCGCGCATCTGCCTCGACGAGGCGGGCAGCGTCAAGCGGGCGTTCCAGTGCCCGTACCACGCGTGGACCTACGCGTTGGACGGCAAGCTGATCGCCGCGCCGAACCTCACCTCGATGCCGGACGTCGACCGCGTGGAATACGGCCTGACGAAAGTTCACCTGCGGGAATGGCTGGGCTACGCCTGGGTCTGTCTCGCGGACGAACCGCCGAGCTTCGAGGACGACGTCCTGCACGCCGTGACGGAACGCCTCGGTTCGCTGGAGGCCATCGCCGGCTACGAGATCGACGAGTTGTCTGTGGGCAAACGAATCGTCTACGACGTCAAGGCCAACTGGAAACTGATCATCGAGAACTTCATGGAGTGCTACCACTGCGCGACGATCCACCCCGAGCTCACCGAGGTCCTGCCCGAGTTCGCCGACGGCTACGCGGCGCAGTACTACGTCGGGCACGGCGCGGAGTTCGGTGACGAGATCAAGGGCTTCACCGTCGACGGCAGCGAGGGCTTCGAAAAACTCGCGGCGCTGGAAGAAGAACGCGACAGGAAGTACTACGCCATCACGGTCAAGCCGCAGGTCTTCATCAACCTCGTGCCGGACCACGTGATCCTGCACCGCATGTACCCGCTGGCGGCCGACAGGACGATCGTGGAGTGCGATTGGCTCTACGCCAAGGAAGTGGTCGACACCGGCCGTGACGTGTCTCGCTCGGTCGAGCTGTTCCACCGGGTGAACGAGCAGGACTTCGAAGCCTGCGAGCGATGCCAGCCCGCGATGTCCTCGCGTGCCTACGCGCATGGTGGGGTGCTGGTGCCCTCGGAGCACCACATCGGCGGTTTCCACGAGTGGCTGGTCCAGAAACTGGAATCAGCCGACTAGGGGATCGACGCGTCACCCGTGCACGCGAAAGCTTGCACGGGTGATGGAGCAGACGGACTTCTTGCCCCCGCAGGGGGAGCACGATCTCCTCCGCCGCATCCGGCAGCTGGCCGAGCGCGCGGAACGGACGGCGCACAACCGGTCCAACTTCGTTGGCCCGCCGCCGTCGCAAGAACACCTGGACATCCTCGCGGAGATCAGAATGCTCTCCGAGGAGATGACGACCTCCAGAACAGGCGAACGGGCCGAGGCGTTGCCCCGGCCCGCCAGACCTGCGGATGAATTGGTCCCGAACAAGAGATGAGTGTCAGCGGCGCTGGCCGCGCACCATCTTGACCAGACCCTTCATCGTCTCTTCCAGCCCGGAGCCGAACGGGTTGTCGTGCACCAGGTACGTCCACGTCGAGCTCGGGCGCTTCACCCCGGCGTCGGCGAGGTCGTAGCCGTCGTCGGTGATCTTGGCCGCCTCGTACTTCTCCTTGGCCAGCTCCCACGACTCGGGCACGATCTTGTTGAACGCCGGGATGGCCTCGCGGTGGAACTCGTCCAACGGGTTCTGCCGTGCCAGCGCGCGCAGGTGGATGCCCTCACGCAGGTCCGACAGGAACGTCAGGTGGTGCGTCCACAGGTCGTCGAGGAAGAACAGCGTGATCTTGCGGGCGGCCTCGGAGGCCACCTCCTCGGACGCGCCTTCCTTCTCGCCGAGCTTCTCGTACGCCGCGTCCGTGCGCAGCACCACGTCGCGGTGCTTGAGCAGCAGGTCGCGCTGGTGCTCGATCAGCTTGTTGTAACGCCACGTGTTGCGGTGGATCTCCAGGTTCACACCCTCCGCGACGCGCTGCGCGTGCTCGAAGGTGTGCAGCAGGCCCTTGTCGCGCACCCGGCCGTCTTCGTCCACTTCGGACGGCTCTTCGGCGTCGGGGGCGTACTGGGTGATGAGCTCGTCCTGCATCGAGGAGAAGAACACCGAGCCACCGGGGTCGCCCTGACGTCCGGCACGGCCGCGCAGCTGGTCGTCCAGGCGTGAGGACGAGTGGCGGCCGGTGCCGATCACGTACAGACCGCCGAGCTCGGCGATGCGGTCGTGGTCCTCGCCCTCGTGGCCGCCCAGGCGGATGTCCGTACCGCGACCGGCCATCTGCGTGGAGACGGTGATGCGGTTGTGCGAACCGGCGTCGGCGATGATCGCCGCTTCCTCGGCGTCGTTCTTCGCGTTCAGGACCACGCACTCGAGCCCGGCGTCGCGCAGCTTGGAGGAGATCCGCTCGGACTCCGCGACGTCGAGCGTGCCGACGAGGATCGGGCGCCCGGTCTCGTGGACGGTCTTGATCTCCTCGACGATCGCGTCTTCCTTCTGCTCCAGCGTCGCGTAGAGCCGGAAGTGCTCGTCCTCGCGGATGTTCTCCTTGTTCGGCGGGATCACGAGCACCTCGAGCTCGTAGAACTCCCGCAGCGTCTCGGCGACGGCGACGGCGGTACCGGTCATGCCGCAGCGCGTCGGGTAGCGGCCCAGCAGGGCCTGCACCGTCATCGAGTCGAGGATCTCGCCCGACTCGGTCGTCTGGACGTTCTCCTTGGCCTCGACCGCGGCCTGCAGACCGTCCGGCCACCGCTGCAGCTTGGCGACGCGGCCGCGGGTGTCGTTGATCAGGTGCACCTTGCCGTCGCGCACGATGTAGTCGACGTCGCGGTGCAGCAGCACCTGCGCGTGCAGGGCGACGTTCACCTTCGACAGCGTGGAGGTGACGTGCTCCTGGGAGTAGAGGTCGATCTCGCCGAGCGCGCGCTCGACGGCCTCGGAGCCCGCGCCGGTGAGGAAGACGTTGCGCTCCTCGTCGTCGACCTCGTAGTGCAGGTTCTGCCGCAGGCGCTTCACGAGGTCCGCGATGACGGGGTCGGCGGCCTCCGCGCTGGTCGAGCCGGCGAGCACGAGCGGCACGCGGGCCTCGTCGACGAGCACCGAGTCGGCTTCGTCGATCAGCGCGACCTCCTGCTCGGGCACGATGAGGTCTTCCTCGCGGGTGACGATCCGGTCGCGCAGGATGTCGAACCCGATCTCGCTGACCGGTGCGTACGTGACCTCGCACTGGTAGGCCTCGCGGCGCTCCTCGGCCTTCGAGCTGCCGTTGATCCACCCGACGCTGACCCCGAGCAGCCGGTACAGCGGCCCCATCCACTCGGCGTCGCGCTGGGCGAGGTAGTCGTTGACGCTGACCACGTGGACGCGCTTGCCCTTGATCGCGAACCCGGCCGCGGCCATGGCACCCGCGAGCGTCTTGCCCTCACCGGTCGCCATCTCGACGACGAGCCCGCCGAGCATGCCCAGCGCACCCAGCACCTGCACGTCGAACGGCCGCTGCCCGATGGCGCGCTCGGCGGCCTCCCGGGTCAGCGCCACGAGCTCGGTGTCCGTGCTCTCGTCGCGCAGCTTCGCGGCGTGCGCCGTCAGCTCCTCGTCGCTGAACGCTTTGAACGTGTCAGCGTGTTTCTCCACGTCCTTGAGCAGTGCCTGGAACGGGGCGAGGTCAACCGACGCCGGTTTCTGCGCGAACCGGCGCATCCGCTGCTTGAAGCGCGCCATGAGAGTGGTCACGACGCAGCAACGTACGGCATCGGCGCCAGGTTCCGCAGAGGTCTTGACTGTGAAGGCCCGATTTGTCCTTTAACTCGGGCCTGCACAGCCTCTGATCAGGCCTGTTCAGGCTGGTGGGTCTCCGGCAGACGCAGCACCGACACCAGCGTCACGACGCTCATGAGCAGCAGGAACGCCGACACGGACATCGACGTCCCGGTCGCGCCCAGCAACGCCGTCATGATGAACGGCGTGCCGCCACTGACCAGGATCGACGCCAGCTGGTAGGCGAGCGAGGCCCCCGAGTAGCGGACGTGCGGCGCGAACAGCTCACCCAGGTAGGCCGCGATCGGCCCGTAGACGAGCGACGACGCCACGCCGCCCACCGCGGTGGCCACGAACAGCCACAGCAGCGACCCCGTGTCGACCAGCAGGAAGTACGGGAACGCCCACACCATCAGGCCGACGGCGCCCGCGATGATCAGCGGGCGGCGTCCCATCCGGTCCGACGCGTGCCCGGCCCAGAGGATGACGGGGATGCTGACCAGCGACGACAGCAGGCTGACGACCAGCACGGACTCGCGCGCCAGGCCGAGCGTCGCCGTCGCGTAGGACAGCACGCCCGCGATCGACACGTAGAAGATGGCGTTCGAGGCGAACATCAGTCCCGCGCCGTAGACGATCTGCTTGCGGTGCGTCCTCAGCGCCTCCGCGAGCGGTGCGGGTGCCGGTGCGTCCGAGCGCTTGGCGGCGAGCTCGCGGAACACCGGGCTGTCCTCGACCTTCAGCTGGATGAACAGCACGACCGGGAACAGCAGCGCCGACGCCAGGAACGGGATGCGCCAGCCCCACGACGCGAAGGTCGCCGCGGGCATGGTGGTGCTCGCCGCGATGAACGCGATGTTGCCCAGCAGCACACCGATCGGGACGCCGGCCTGGCCGAACGTGCCCGCGAAGCCGCGCTTGCGCGGCCCCGACGTCTCGGTGAGCAGCAGGACGACGCCGCCCCACTGGCCGCCGACCGCGATGCCCTGCAGGAAGCGCAGCAGGACCAGCAGCAGCGGTGCGCCGACGCCGAGGGTCGCCGACGTGGGGAGCAGGCCGATGAGGAACGTGGCGGCCGCCATCAGCGCGAGGCAGATGACGAGGGCGGGCTTGCGGCCGATCTTGTCACCGACGTGGCCGAAGACGAGCCCGCCGATCGGACGCGCGATGAAGCCCGCCCAGAACGTGCTGAACGACAGCAGCAGCGCCACGATCGGCGTCGCTTCGGGGAAGAAGAGCTTGGGAAAGACGAGTGCCGCAGCGGTTGCGTAGATGAAGAAGTCGTACCACTCGAGAGAGCTGCCAACGAGTCCGGCTGCCATCAGCCTGCGCAAGGTCTTCGGTTCAGTCGGGGCGACACTGACCACGGCTTCTCCTTCACCAGGTGTCGATGAACGGGCGTTTCTTCCCTTGGGAGCGGGAAGTTGCGGGGGCGAGCGCGGTGGCGATCCAGCGACGGGTGTCGGCCGGGTCGATGACGTCGTCGATCTCGAAGACACTGGCGACGTTCAGCGCTTTGCCGTGTTCGTAAGCGGTTTTGACCATCTCGTCGTAGCGTTGCTCGCGTTCCTGCGGGTCTGCGATGGCGTCGAGCTCGCGCTTGAAGCCGAGCTTGACGGCGCCTTCGAGACCCATCGGGCCGAACTCGCCGGTGGGCCAGGAGACGGCGAACTGGGGGACTTTCAGCGATCCGCCCGCCATGGCCTGGGCGCCGAGGCCGTACGCCTTGCGCAGGACGACCAGTCCGAAGGGGACGGTGATGTTGGCGCCTGTCACCACCATGCGGGTGAGGTGGCGGACGGTGGCGGTGCGTTCGGCGTCGGGGCCGACCATGAAGCCGGGGGTGTCGGTGAGGGAGACGACCGGGATGTCGAAGGCGTCCGCGAGCTGGAGGAAGCGGGCGCACTTGTCGGCGGCGTCGGCGTCGATCGCGCCGCCGAGGACGTTGGGGTCGTTGGCGATCAGGGCGATCGGGCGGCCTTCGACGCGGATCAGGGCGGTGACGATCGCGTTGCCGAAGTTCCGGCGGAGTTCGAGGACCGAGTCGGTGTCGGCGAGGGTGGTGATGAGGGTGCGGATGTCGTAGGCGCGGAGGCGGTTCTCGGGGACGGCGTGGCGGAGGAGGCGCTGGTCCGCGCAGCTCCAGGCCTGGCCGGAGCTCGACCGGCCGGAATTGTCGGTGCTGTCTGGGATAATTGAACTTAGGGGTTCCCCCGAGGGCGCGGACGAAGGCTGCGCGCTCGCGCGGGGGACGCCTGCGGGAGCGTGGGCGGTGCGTTGGAAGTACGACAGGTACTTCTTCGCGACCGCGACAGCCTCCTCCTCCGACGCCACCGCGATGTCCACCACGCCGTTGGGCACCTGCACGTCCAACGGCCCGATGTCCTCGGGCCGGAACACACCCAACCCGCCGCCCTCGATCATCGCCGGGCCGCCCATGCCGATGTTCGCGCCCTCGACCGCGATGATCACGTCACACGTGCCGAGCAGCACCGCGTTGCCCGCGAAGCACCGGCCCGCCACCACACCCACCAGCGGCACCTGGCCGCTCAGCGACGCGAACGCGTGGAACGAGCCGCAGTCCAGGCCGCTGACCATGCTGTGGTCGGTGTCGCCCGGCCGTCCGCCGCCGCCCTCCGCGAACAACACCACCGGCAGGTTCTCCTGCTGCGCCAGCGCGAACAACCTGTCCTTCTTCTGATGGTTGCGCATGCCCTGCGTGCCGGCGAGCACCGCGTAGTCGTAGGACATCGCAACGATCCGTTGGCCGTTGACGACGCCGATGCCCGCCACCATGCCGTCGGCCGGAGTGCGCTCGATCAACTCCTGCAACGAGCGGCGCTGGCGTTGGGCTGCGATGGCGAGGCCGCCGTACTCGACGAAGTCGTCGCAGAGGTCCGCGATGTTCTCCCGCGCGGTCCGCCCACCGGCCGCGTGCCGTCGCGCGGCAGCCTCGGGACGGTCGAAGTCGTGCCGTGCCAGCACCTCCGCCAGGTCCGGCCGCACCTCTTCCAGATCCACCTCGACGACGTCCTCAGTGGACTCACCCGAGCTGGAAGCCAGCAGCTGCCCCAGGGCAACGGTGTCGCCCACCGACACCAGCACGTCGCCGGACACCCGCACGACGTGCTGCATCTTCATCGCTTCCAGCACCACCGAGTCGGCCGAGACGGCCACCACCGTGCCCGCCAGCGGCGCCCGCATGCCGTCAACAGGCTCCTCGACCACGAAGTCGGTCGTGGCGCCCACGATGTCGCGATCCAGCAACGACTTCAGGAACTCGAGGTTCGTCGGGACGCCCTCGATCCGGAACTCGCGCAACGCCCGCCGCGCCCGGTTCAGCGCGACGTCGAGATCCTCGCCGTGCACCACGAGCTTCGCCAGCAACCCGTCGTACCGCGTGCCGACCCGGTACCCGACGTACCCGTGCGTGTCGACGCGGACGCCGGGCCCGGCAGGAAGCCCGAACGCCGACAGCACACCACCGGAGGTCTGGTTCACGCGCACCTGCACGGCCGAACCGCGGTCGACGGGCGTGAAGTCCACGTCACCGCCCCAGGCCAGCAACAGCTGGGTGCGCACGAGGTCCACACCGGACACCATCTCGGTCACCGTGTGCTCGACCTGCAGCCGCGGGTTGACCTCCAGGAACGCGAACGAGTCCCCGGAGACCAGGAACTCCACCGTGCCGACGCCCGTGTACCCGGCCGCGGTCGCGATCGCCACGGCGGCCTCGTGCAGCGCCTTGCGCAGCAACGGATCGATTAGGGGAGCGGGCGCGATCTCCACGACCTTCTGGTGCCGCAGCTGCAGCGAACAGTCGCGGTCACCGATCACCGACGTCCCGACCAGCTGCACCTCGACGTGCCGGGCGGAGGGCAGCAGCCGTTCGAGGTAGACGTCTCCCACCCCGAACGCCGCCAGCGCCTCCGCCCGGCACGCCTCGACCGCGCTGTCGAGATCCTCGGGCGCGTACACCGCCCGCATGCCCTTGCCGCCACCACCGGCGACCGCCTTGACCATCACCGGGAACTCGCCGGGTGCCGCGTCCAGCACCGGGATCCCGAGCGAAGAGGCCAACTCGCGCGCTCGCACCTTGTCGCCCAGCAGCTCCAGCACCTCGGGCGACGGCCCGACGAACGCCAGCCCCCGTTCGGTGCACGCCCGTGCGAAAGCTGCGTTCTCGGACAGGAAGCCCCACCCCGGATGCACGGCCACGCACCCCTCGGCGGCGTCCAGAAGCTGATCGACGTCCAGGTACGGCGAGTCCCCACGCAGTGCGACGGCACGGTCCGCGAGCGTCACGTGAAGCGAGGAGGCGTCGTCCTCCGCGTACACCGCCACGGTGCGAATCCCCAGGTCAGCTGCCGCGCGCAGCACGCGGACGGCGACCTCACCCCGGTTGGCGACGAGCAGCACGGCAATCCTCCTGAGCGACCGCTTAGTATGTGACGGCGGTCGCATGTTGCCATCTGAAGTCAACGGAAGTCCATACGGAACCGATCGGGGTGTTGAGGCGTCAACGGAACGCTTCGCCGCATTCGGGCGATTCAGCAGGCAGACTTCCCCGCAAAGTTGCGAGTGGCTTCAGGAGGCCCCAGTGGTGTTCAAGAGGATGATGCGCGCGTTCGGCGTGGGCGGGCCGACTGTCGACACGGTGCTGACCAACCCGAACGTGCGTCCCGGTGAGGTGCTCTCCGGCGAGGTTCGCATCGCCGGCGGCGACCACCCGGCCGAGATCGACCACGTCACGCTGGCGCTGCTCACCCGCGTCGAGGTCGAGAGCGGCGACAACGAGTACAACACCAACATGGAGTTCCACAAGTTCTCCGTGGGACAGCGGATCCTCGCGCAGCCGCACCAGAACCTCTCGCTGCCGTTCCAGATCCCGGTGCCGTTCGAGTGCCCGCTCAACGTCGTGGGCGGCATGCAGCTGCACGGCATGCAGCTCGGCCTGCGCACCGAGCTCGAGGTCCGCGGCGCCATCGACCCCGGCGACCTCGACCCGATCTGGGTGCACCCGCTGCCGTCGCAGGACGCCGTGCTCCAGGCGTTCGGGCAGATGGGCTTCCGCTTCACCAAGGCGGACAACGAGCGCGGCCGCATCTACGGCGTGCCGCAGCAGCTGCCGTTCTACCAGGAGATCGAGTTCTACCCGCCGCCGCAGTTCTCCGGCCGCCTCAAGCAGGTCGAGCTCACGTTCGTGACCACGCCGGGCGAGCTGCACGTGATCCTGGAGGCTGACAAGCGCGCCGGACTGCTCCGTGCGGGCGGTGACGCGTACGGCCGTTTCGCGGTGTCGCACCAGCAGGCGATCGGCACGGACTGGACCGCGACGATCAACCAGTGGATGGCGCAGGTCTCCGGCAGCCGCTGGTAGTTCTCGAGCTGCGGATCATGCCGAGTGACGGGATGATTTTCTTCGAGATCCCCACCTTCAACGGGGAGTAGCGGAGGAGGCGTCCGTGACCATCGAGAGCATTCTCGGCGCACTCGTCATCGGTCTGATCCTGGGCTTGCTCGGCAAGCTGTTCGCACCGGGCAAGCAGGCCATCCCGATCTGGCTGACGCTGCTGGTCGGCATCGCGGCGGCGTTCATCGGCTCGTGGATCGCGCGGCTGCTCGGCGTGCAGGACACGCCGGGCATCGACTGGATCGAGGTGATCGTCCAGATCATCGTTGCCGCGATCGGCGTCTCGGTCGTGGCCGGGATGTACGGCCGCAGGTCGGTCAGGTAGCCGGCCGGACCATCCTGAGGACGAGGTCGGCGTACAACGCGCCGATCTCGTCCGGTGTCCGCTTCCCGCTCGGCTGGTACCAGCGCGCGACGTCGATGCACAGCGACAGCACGGCGAGGGTCGCGCCCTTGAGGTCCGGCACGTCGAACACACCCTCCGCGACGCCGTCCGCGATGTAGGAGCGCATCTGCTGCTCGATGCCCCGGCGCAGCACCGCCACCTCGGCGTGGTGCTCGGGAGTGAGCGCACCCAGTTCGTACTGCACCACCCGCGCCGTCGTGTGGTACTCCGCGTGCCAGCCCGCGAACGACGACACCGCGTTCCTGAGCCGCTCCACCGCGTCACGACCCTCGATGCGCGACAGCAGGGCGAGCGACGTCTCGTGGCCGACGAGCGAGATGTTGAAGAGCAGTTCCTCTTTGGACCGGTAGTGGATGTAGACCGCCGCCGGGGACATTCCCGCGAGTGAAGCGATGTCACGGGTCGTCGTGGCGTGGTATCCCTTGCCCGCGAACGCGTGGGCGGCCGCGATGAGCATGCGCCGGGCGGCGTCCGGGGTGACCGAGCGCCAGGTCTCGTCGAGCAGCGCGAACTCGTCCAGGCCGGTCGTGGTCATCGGGGCCGCTCCTCGCGTGTTGACACGTGGTGGATCGTACTGCACGCTAAGCGGGCGCTTAGCGCTAAGCAACCGCTTAGTATGGAGGTAGTCGTGCAGCGGACGCTGTTCAACGAGGATCACGCCGCGTTCCGGGAGTCGGCGAAAGCGTTCGTGGAGCGCACGATCACGCCGAACGTCGAGAAGTTCATCGAGCAGCGCGTGATCGACCGCGACGTGTGGCTCGAGGCCGGTCGCCAGGGCCTGCTGGGGCTGGAGATCCCCGAGGAGTACGGCGGCAGCGGCGCGAACGACTACCGGTTCAACACGGTGTTCGCCGAGGAGCTGTGCCGGGTCAACGCGGCTGTCGCGTCGTCGCTGGGGATTCACGGCGACGTCGTGGCGCCTTACCTCGTCGACCTGTGCACCGAGGAGCAGAAGCAGCGCTGGCTGCCCGGCATGTGCACCGGCGAGATCAAGACCGGCATCGCGATGACCGAGCCGTCCGGCGGCTCCGACCTCGCCGCGCTGAAGACCAACGCCGTGCGTGACGGTTCGGACTGGATCCTCAACGGTTCCAAGACGTTCATCACCAACGGCTACACCGCCGACATGATCGTCGTGGCGGCCCGCACCGACCCGTCGAAGGGCGCGCGCGGCATCACGCTGTTCGCGGTCGAGACCGGCATGCCCGGCTTCGAGCGCGGCCGCAAGCTCGACAAGGTCGGCCAGCACCCGTCCGACACCGCGGAGCTGTTCTTCTCCGACGTGCGCCTCTCGCAGGAGCACGTCATCGGCGAGGAGGGCCAGGGCTTCATCTACATGATGGAACGCCTGCCGCAGGAACGGATCGGCGGCGCGATCTCCAACCTGGCCCACGCGCAGGGCGTCTTCGACGAGACGCTGGAGTACGTCAAGGAGCGCAAGGCGTTCGGGCAGGCGATCGGCAAGTTCCAGCACAACAAGTTCCAGCTCGCCGAGCTGCGCACCAAGCTGGACGTCTCGCAGGCGTTCATCGACACGCTGACCATGCAGCACGTTCGCGGCGAGCTGAGCTCGGTCGAGGCGGCGCAGGCGAAGTACTGGAGCGCCGACGTCGAGAACGAGGTCATCGACGCCTGCGTGCAGCTGCACGGCGGCTACGGCTACATGACCGAGTACCGCGTCGCCCGCGCGTGGATGGACGCCCGCGTCACGAAGATCTGGGCGGGCTCCAACGAGATCATGAAGGAACTCATCGGCCGCGACCTCGGCCTGTAAGGGGTGTCTTGTGGCTGAAGCAGTCATCGTCTCCACCGCCAGGTCGCCGATCGGCCGTGCCCGCAAGGGTTCCCTGGTGTCGCTGCGGCCCGACGACCTGGCCGCGCAGGTGATCTCGGCGGCGCTGGGCGACCTTCCCGCCTCCGAGATCACCGACCTGCACCTCGGCTGTGCCGAACCGCAGGACGAGCACGGCCAGAACATCGCGCGCCGCGTCGCCGTGCAGCTCGGGTACGACGCCCTGCCGGGCACGACGGTCAACCGGTTCTGCGCGTCCTCCGTGCAGACCGCGCGCATGGCCTTCCACGCGATCAAGGCGGGGGAGGGGCACGGGTTCATCTCGGCCGGTGTGGAGTGCGTTTCCCGTTACCTGCACTCAGGTGTGCCTTCGTTCAACCCGCTCTTCGACGAGGCGCAGCAGCGGACGGTGGACACGGCCGCGTCCAACGCGCCGTGGACCGACCCGCGGCTGGACGGCAAGCTGCCCGACTACTACATCGCGATGGGGCAGACCGCCGAGAACGTCGCGACGCAGATGGGCATCTCGCGGCACGACCAGGACGAGTTCGGTGTGCGGTCGCAGAACCTCGCGGAGAAGGCGATCGCGGACGGGTTCTTCGCCCGCGAGATCACGCCGGTCGTGCTGCCGGACGGCACTGTCGTCTCCACCGACGACGGACCGCGTGCCGGTGTGACTCTTGAGGCTGTCTCGTCACTGAAGCCGTCCTTCCGTCCTGACGGCACGGTGACGGCCGGCAACTGCTGCCCGTTGAACGACGGTGCCGCGGCTGTCGTGATCATGAGCTCGACGCGTGCGAAGGAGCTGGGGCTGACCCCGTTGGCGCGCATCGTGTCCACCGGCGTCTCCGGGCTCTCGCCGGAGATCATGGGCCTCGGCCCGGTCGACGCCACCAGGCAGGCGCTGGCTCACGCCGGTCTGTCCATTTCGGACATCGACCTGGTGGAGATCAACGAGGCGTTCGCGGTGCAGGTGCTCGGGTCGCAGCGCGCGCTGGGGATCGACATCGATCGGTTGAACGTGCACGGCGGCGCCATCGCGCTGGGCCACCCGTTCGGCTCGACCGGCGCGCGGATCATGACGACGCTGATCAACGGCATGCAGGCCCGCGACGCCCAGTTCGGGCTCGAGACGATGTGCGTCGGCGGCGGTCAGGGCATGGCGATCATCCTGGAAAGGCTTTCGTAGTGGGAATCCTGGACAAGTTCAGGCTCGACGGGAAGGTCGCGATCGTTACCGGCGCGTCCTCGGGCCTCGGCGTGGCGTTCGCGAAGGGCCTGGCCGAGGCGGGTGCGGACGTCGTGCTGGCCGCCCGCCGCGCGGACAAGCTGAAGGACACGGCCGCCCTGGTCGAGTCGGTGGGCCGCCGTGCCCTGGTGGTGCAGGCCGACGTGTCGCAGCCCGACGACTGTCGCGAAGTGGCCCGTGCTGCGGCCGAGTTCGGTGTCGTGTCCGTTCTGGTGAACAACGCCGGTGTCGCGTCGGCCGTACCGGCATCGCGCGAAACGCCGGAGGAGTTCCTCGGCGTGATGGACGTGAACCTCAACGGCGCCTACTGGATGGCCCAGGCCGCGGCTTCCGTGATGAAGTCCGGCGGTTCGATCATCAACATCTCTTCCGTGCTCGGGCTAGTCACCGGCGGCATCCCGCAGGCCGCGTACTCGGCGTCCAAGGCGGGCCTGCTGGGCCTGACGCGCGACCTGGCGCAGCAGTGGACCGGCCGCAAGGGCATCCGCGTCAACGCGATCTGCCCTGGCTTCTTCTCGTCGGAGATGACCGACCAGTACCCGCCCGGCTACATGGAGAAGATGCAGTCGGTGCTCCCCGCGGGCCGCATCGGTGACCCGGAGGAGCTCGCGGCCGCGGTCGTCTTCCTGGCCTCCCCCGCCGGCGGCTACGTGACCGGCGAGACGCTCGTGGTCGACGGCGGCGCGGTCATCGTCTGACCCGGGCCGCGACGTAGAGCTGGGCGAGTTGTCCGGCGTCCGAGTCGAGCACGTCGGCGAACACGTCACGCACCCGTTCGGCGACTTCCGGCACCACCAGACTGTCGGAGAGCAGTGTGGCGGCGTCCGTCCCAGCGGGGGCGCGGCCCCACTGCTCCCAGTCCAGGAGCCCGAACTCGGGTCCCATCAGGTTCGCCCAGTGCAGCTTTCCGTGCACCGTCTCCCACCGACGCACGATCGGGTCCACCGAGTTCCCGTAGTGGTGCTGGATTCGGCCGGTGACCTCACCCTGGTCGGTGTTGACGCGGTCGGTCGGCATCGCCGCGACGACGTCCGTCGTCTTGCGGAGGTCGGTCCACCACTCGTCCGGCAGACGTAAGGCTTCGGTGGGGGAACACGGTGAGCCTGGTATCAGGGTCATCAGCTCGGCGCGTTGGTGCCGCCACTCCTCCCACTCGTAGACGTCGAGAACGTAGGGCTTCCGCAGTTCGGCGAACACGTTGGCAGTGAGGTTGCCGCTCCAGAAGGTGTCGCCGACCCACTGCCTTTCCTCGGACACGACCCGGAGCCACAGCGCTCCGTCGACGGCCGCACCGATCGACCGGTCCATCCAGCCGAGCCGGGGCGGACCGATGACGGTGCGCCCGAAGTGGCCGGCGGCGTGGGCGAGGTTCTCGTGCATCCACTGCCGGAACCTGATGCCGGCCTGGACGAGCTGTTCGTGCACGACTCCATTGGTACCGCTTGGAATCCCTCCAAGTAAGTCGGTGGACACGTCCGGGACGATCAGCACGTGATGTCACTGGATCAGGTGCTGGTCGTCGACGTGGAGTCGACCTGTTGGGAAGGATCGCCGCCGCCCGGTCAGGTCTCGGAGATCATCGAGATCGGGATCTGCCCGTTGGAGGTGGGTTCCGGGGTGCGGGGCGAGCGGCGCAGCGTGCTCGTGCGGCCGGTGCGGTCGACTGTCAGCCCGTTCTGCACCCGGCTGACGACGCTGACCCAGGAGCAGGTCTCCGAGGGAGTGTCGTTCGCCGAGGCGTGCGCGTTGCTGCGCAAGGAGTTCCGGTCGGATCGCCGGGTTTGGGCCTCGTACGGCGACTACGACCGCAGGATGTTCGAACGTCAGTGCGCGGACTTCGGCGTGGGGTATCCGTTCGGGCCGCGGCACGTCAACGTGAAGACGCTCTTCGCGCTGTCACATGCGTTGCCGCGAGAGGTCGGGATGGCGGAGGCGGTGCGCATCGCCGGGCAGAAGCTCGACGGCACGCACCACCGCGGCCACGACGACGCCTACAACATCGCCGGACTGCTGGCCGGGCTGCTCAGAAGCTTCAGGGCAGGGTGATCTCCGGCGCCGGCTTGCCCCAGTGATGTCCGCAGGTTCGCCACGAACCTCGGCCGCACGGACAGGGCCGGTTGCCCTTGACGGGGGTGAAGTCCCGCCAGTACGGCCGCTGGGTGAACGTTGCCGCTGCGGTGGTCAGCCCGATGTCGTCGACGACGGCCAACGCCTGCCACAACACGGACGCACCGACTCTCACGGACAGGGCCAACGCGTCTGCCGCCATGTGCGCAACAGTGTTGTCGAGGTCCTGGCTCTTCCTGCCGTCGGCACCCGCGATGTGCATGGGACCGCGCGCCATGTACCGGACCGCCACGGCCGAGCTCTTGTGGGCCAGGAACGGTGTGGCGAGCGCGATTCGTGCCCCGAAAGCAGGGTGCGCGGCGTCGGACAGCCAGTCGTACCACGTCACCACCTCGGCGGTACGGGTTCGTTTCGCCAGCTTTTGCACGTACGTGAGCACATTGCGCGCCTGTGGCAACTGCACTTTGGTGTCGAAGGCGATGCGGGTGCTCAAGTCGACCTTGTTCAGCACCGGCCGCATCACCTTGTGCACCTCAGTGGCGCGTTGCGCACCTGCTCCGGTCTTCTTGACCTGGGCCCACGCCTCCGCGATCTCGCGTGCTTCCTCCAGGAGGCAGCCGACTTCCTCGAGCACGGCGCGAGCAGAGACCGCCGCACTCGTCACCCGCCACCTGCCGAGGCTCGTGAACGCGTCCTCGGCGAGATCGACGAACCTCCAGGCGTGGGCGAGGAACCACCCGACCGCACGCATGTGCGTCTCGGGGTAGGCCACCGCTGCCGCGTAGTCGTCCTCCGCGGCAGCGGTGACCTCGTCGATCGCGTATTCCACGGTGTCGCCTTCGTCGTCGCGGAGACGGATGAACGCCCACGTTCCCGTCTCACGCTCGACCATGGCCCGCAGCTTCCGTTGTGCCCGTTCACGAAGGCCGGCGAGGAAGACCACCGTGGTCTCGGCGTTCTCGGTGAGGTCCCTCAAACCCGTGATCTCGCGGATGACCTCGTCCAGCTCCTGGACGCGGGAGTCGCCGAAGCCCGCCTGAACTCCGGCATGCCACGAGTTGGTCGTGAGGTCCGTCATCGCTCGCCGCCGATTCGGGTCGGTTGGGTACTGGGCCGAACCCTACTGAACCGGCCGAAGACGGCGAATGTGACCGGCTCAGAAGGTGATGACGTCCGCCGTGTCCGGGTTCGCCTTGCCGCTGAGCACGGACTGCCACACCTCGACCAGCTCCTCCGGCCCGCTGTGCCGCTCGATGCCGACCCAGCCGCCCGCCTGAGCGGTGAACGAACGCCAGGCCTCCCCGAAGCGCTCAGCGAAGCCCTGAGGACCCCAGTCGGCGCTGCGCTTGCGCAGCTGCTCCGGTGCGAAGAAGAACTGCGACCGCGGGTCGGACGAGGCCTTCTGCTGGGTCAGGCCGATCGAGATGTCCTTCACCAGCGACGAGCCGAGGCGGTCGTGCAGCGCCGACCGGACGTCGGAGGAACCGCTGAAGTCCAGGTACACCGAAGGTTCGACGTCCACGGCGGCGTCGTAGGGGAGCACGGTGTCGTAGAGGCCGAGGCTCTTCGTGAACTCGACGTTGCGCGGTGAGGTGAGGCCGACGAGCCGCACGCCCTTGCCCCGCAGGCACTGCGCGGTGCCGAAGGCGGTCTTGCTGGACGCCGAGGAGATCACGACTGTCTTGGCGCCGTGGAAGTCGTTGTCCGCCAGCTGGTCGGCCAGCAGGAACGACGTCATGAACAGCGGGCGGTACAACACCTGCAGGTCTTCTTGCTGCGGGTCGTAGGCGGGGTCCGACGACGTCACCAGGTAGCTGTTGTAGACGGCCGGGAGCTCCGCGCGGTGGTCGGCCGTGTCCACGAAGCCGGACGAGGTCAGCTTGGCGCGCACGACGAGGTGGCTGGCCATCGGCAGGTAGCCGTAGACGCGGGTGCCGGCGGGGATGGCGTCCACTGTGGAGTCGACGACGTCGGCGAAGCCCCACAGCGGGATGACGCCGCGGCCTTCCGCGTCGACCGGGAAGAAGCGCCAGTAGCCGATGAGGTCGCCGATCACGCCGTAGGTGACGTTGTTGGCGGTGAGGCCGACGTGGCTGACTCGCAGCAGGATCTCGCAGTCACCCAGCTCGGTGGAGCGTTCGTCGTGCAGCACTTCGGTTTTGGTGAGGTCGCCGCGGTCGACGACTACCGTCCATCCACTGATCATTGCCAGGATTCTCCTTGGTCGGGAGGTACGCTCCGGTCGTGACCGTGCCTGAAAGACTGATCGACGCCGCCACCCGCCTGTTCGCGGACAAGGGGTACGAGCGGGTCGCCGTGCAGGAGATCGTGGAGCGCGCCGGTGTCACCAAAGGCGCGATGTACCACTACTTCGGGTCGAAGGACGATCTGCTGCACGAGATCTACGGGCGGTTGCTGCGCATGCAGATCGAACGGCTCGAGAAGATCGCGAACGGCGACGGGGCGATCACCGAACGGCTGCGCGAGGCGGCCATCGACGTGATCATCACCAGCGTCGACAACTTCGACGCCGCCAAGGTGTTCTTCCGGTCGATCGACCACCTCTCCGCCGAGAAGCAGAAGGAAGTGCGGGCGGAACGGCGGCGTTACCACGAGAAGTTCCGCGGCCTCGTCGAGGAAGGGCAGCGGGACGGGGTTTTCCGGGCCGACGTGCCCGCGGACCTCGCCACGCACTACTTCTTCGGTTCGCTGCACCACCTGGGCACGTGGTACCGCCCGGACGGGGAGATCCCGGCCGGGCGGCTGGCGGAGCACTACGCGGATCTGCTGATCCACTCGATCAAGGCACAATGACGCTGACGATCTCGGCGACGCACGCGGGCTTGTCGTTGCCCTCGATCTCGACGACGACCTTGGTCACGAGCTGTTTGCCGAGTGCGATGTCGGTGACGTCGAGCAGCTCCACGCCCGCCCGGACCCTCGCGCCGACGAGCACCGGCTGCGGGAAGCGGACCTTGTTGCTGCCGTAGTTGACGCCCATCTTGATGTTCTTGACCGTGTAGATGTCGCGCACCAGGTACGGCACCAGCGACAGCGTCAGGTAGCCGTGCGCCACGGGTCCGCCGAACGGGCCCTGCTTCGCCTTCTCGACGTCGATGTGGATCCACTGGTGGTCCAGCGTCGCGTCGGCGAACAGGTTGACCTGCTCCTGCGTGACCTCGTGCCACTCCCCGAAACCGAGGTGCTCGCCCTTCGCGGCGACCAGCTCGTCGATGTTCTCGAAAGCGCGCATTCGTCAGTCCTTCGGTCCGCCGGCGACGTAGATGACCTGGCCGGACACGAACCCGGCGCCCTCGCTGACGAGGAACGACGCGGTGTGCGCGATGTCCTCGGGCTGGCCGACGCGCGCGACCGGGATCGTCTGCGCGGCACCGTTGATCAGGTCCTCGAACGAGATCTTCATGCGCTCGGCGGTCGCCTTGGTCATCTCGGTGGCGATGAAACCGGGCGCGATCGCGTTGACCGTGACGCCGAACTTGCCGAGCTCGATCGCGAGGGTCTTGGTGAAGCCCTGCAGACCCGCCTTGGCCGCGGAGTAGTTCGCCTGGCCGCGGTTGCCGAGGGCGCTCGTGCTCGACAGGTTGACGATGCGGCCGAAGCCTTCCTTCGTCTGGAACGCCTGCACGGCCTTGCTCATCAGGAACGCGCCGCGCAGGTGCACGTTCATGACCGTGTCCCAGTCGCTCGCGGTCATCTTGAACAGCAGGTTGTCGCGCAGCACGCCGGCGTTGTTGATCAGCACGGTCGGCGCGCCGAGCTGCTCGGCGACCTTCGCGACCGCGGCGTTGACCTGCTCCTCGTCGGAGACGTCGACCTTGAGGCCGACGGCGCGCCCACCGCCCGCGACGATCTTGTCGGCGCCGTCGAGCACGCCCTGCTCGTCGAGGTCGAGCAACGCGACGGCCAGGCCGTCCGCGGCGAGACGCTGCGCGACGGCGGCACCGATGCCGCGAGCCGCGCCGGTGACGATGGCAACCCTGTCGGCCACGGGTCCTCCTTCACTGGGGGATGGTGAGCTAAGCAAGCGCTTAGTAACGTACCTATCAGTCCGCTTGACGTCCAGCGCTGTGCGGACGACCATACCGACTGGTCGGAATGTATCCCAGGGTCGTCTCAGAAGTCGTCCCAGAAGATGTCTCAGCGAGGAGGCAGATGCCCGTGGAACTCACCGGCAAGGTCGCGCTCATCACCGGTGGAGCGAACGGCATCGGTGCCGCGTCCGCCCGGCGCCTGGCTTCGCTCGGGGTCCGTGTCGTGGTCGCGGACGTCGACGCCGACCAGGGCAAGGTCGTCGCCGACGAGGTCGGCGGCGTGTTCGTGCGCTGTGACGTGACGCGTCCGGAGGACTCCGCGTCGGCGGTCGAGGTCGCCGTGCGGGAATACGGTGGACTGGATATTGCATTCCTCAACGCCGGCATCGGCACCGGATGCTCGCTGGGCGACGACTTCGACGTCGAGACGTACCGCCGTGCGATGGCCATCAACCTCGACGGTGTTGTATACGGTATTCATTACGCACTGCCCGCGGTGCGCGAGCGCGGTGGGCAGATCATCGCGACGGCCTCGATGGCAGGCCTCATGCCGATGCCGGGGGATCCTGTATACGGTGCGAACAAGGCCGCCGTCGTCGGCTTGGTCCGCTCCCTCGGCGGCGCGTACTCCGACGTCCGCGTGAACGCGCTGTGCCCGGCCTTCGCGGACACCAACATCATCACGCCGCTGCGCTCGACGCTGGAGGAGATCGGCATGCCGATCCTGCCGGTGTCGGCCGTGGTGGACACGTTCATGTCCATTGTGGAGGGGTCAGGAACGGGTGAGGCCTGGTTCGTCCAGGCCGGCCGTGCCTCGGAGCCGTTCGGCTTCCGCAACCCGCCGGGCCCGCGCGCCGCCGACGGCTCGCGCGTCGAGGCCGCCCACAAGGATCCCGTTTCGATCGCGCTCAAGGAGAGCTGACGTGCGTGCCATCCAGATCACCGAGTTCGGCGGACCCGAGGTGCTCCAGCAGGTGGAGCTGCCCGACCCGGTGCCGGGCGACGGCGAGGTGCTGATCAACGTCTCGCGCGCGGGCCTGAACTACGCGGACACGCACCAGGCGGAGAACTCCTACCTGGCGCAGATGACGCTGCCGCTCGTTCCCGGCGGCGAAGTCGTCGGCACGACTGAAGACGGCCGCCGCGTGGTCGCGTTGACGAAGAACTCCGGCGGCTACGCGGAGAAGGCCGTCGCGCCGGCGTTGACGACGTTCGACGTGCCGGACGGTGTGGACGACCTGACCGCTTTGTCGTTGATCGTGCAGGGTGCCACGGCCTGGTTGCTGCTGCGGAAGTCGACTCACATGGAGCCCGGTGAGTCGGTTGTCGTGCACGCGGCTGCTGGTGGCGTCGGCACGATCGCGGTGCAGCTGGCCAAGTTGTGGGGCGCTGGTCGAGTCATCGCGACGGCTTCTTCTGACGACAAGCGGAAGCTGGCCCTCGATCTCGGTGCTGACGTGGCGATCGACTCGCGTGCCGAGGACATGACCGCCGCGCTGAAGGAAGCCAACGGTGGGCGGCGGGTCGACGTCGTGCTGGACATGACTGGGGGTGCTACCACTGATCAGTCGTTGGTGGCGTTGGCTCCGTTTGGTCGGCTTGCGTTTTACGGGATGGCCTCGCGGGAGAGGCCGAAGCCGGTTGACCTCGGAGCGTTGCTGGTGCACTCCACGACCGTTGCGGGTATGTGGTTGCCTCACGCGTTGAAGGTTCGGGACGCGGAGTTCGGGACGTTGGCGCATCGGGCTATGGCTGAGTTGTTTGCGCTTGTGGTGGATGGGAAGTTGAAGGCTGTTCCCGGTGGGGAGTACGGGATGGGCGAGATTCGGCAGGCGCACGAGGATCTTCGGGCTCGTCGGACTGCTGGGAAGTTGTTGCTCGATCCGTCTCGGTGAGGGCGCGGGTTTCGTAGGCCGTCCCCCGGTTGCGTCGGCGGCTTCCGGATTCGTGTTCGTAGGTTGGTTGCGTCGCCGTGTCGGGTTCCTGTTTCAAGCTGGGGGCTCTGCCCTTACCCCGCCAATCTGATCAAAGACCGGCCAGCGCCGTGGGCGGGTTGATGGCACGCCTGTTGCTTACGGCGGCTGCGCGTTGCGTTGGTGGGCGGTTCGGGCGGTGTGGTCCCGTCACGAGTCGAGCCAGGAGCTGGTCGCGCCCGAGGGGAGAGGTCAAGTCGCGAAAAGCGTGCGACTTGACCTCTCCCCTCGGGCGCGACAAGAGCTGTGGCACGACTCGTGACGGGACCACACCGCCGGAACCTTGCGTTCAGGGCAAGGACGGCTCGGCTGCGCCATCGCGTCGGCTCGCCTTCGGCCTCGCTCTTGAGTTCGCCTCGCCTTCGGCCTCGCTCTTGAGTTCGCCTCGCCTTCGGCCTCGGCTGAGTGTCAGACCCGCTCTGTACCTTGGGCCGCGGGGGACTTCCGCTCAAGGGGACCCCTGCGTCAGCTTGTCCTGCAATGCGCGAAGGGGCGGCCCGCAATGCGGACCGCCCCTTCTGCGGGTGCTGCTGTCCTACTCGGAAAGCTCTGCCAGCTGGGCCTTCACCTTGGCCAGCTCCGCTTCCAGCTCCTCCATGCGGGTGCGGTGCTGGTCGCGCGCCGCCTCGAGCACCGTTTCGATGCCCTCCGCGATGTCCTCGTGCAGCTCCTTGGCCGCCTTGGCCACGGCGATGGCCGGGATGACCAGGCCCGACACCACGCGCTGCGTGCCGTGGACCAGGTCGGCCTGCCACTCGCCCTCGGCGGTACCGGTCACCGTGAGGGTGAGCTCCACGGTGCGGGTCTTCTTCGCCGTGCTCTTGGGGCGGGCGGGCTTCGGCTTTTCGGCCTTCGGTGCCTCGACCGGCTTCGGAGCCTCGGCTTCGGGGGCCGGCGCCGGAGTTTCCTCCACGACGGGCTCCTCGACTGCCTGCACCTCGGTGAGCGTGTCCGACACGATCAGGTTTCCTCTCTGCGCAACGACGTGACCCCGCGCACATACTAGAACACGTGTTCGATCAGACGTGAATGGGGTCGACGCAGAGCCTAGTCAGTAGGGCGGGAGCTGCACGCGCCACTGCCGTTCGACGTCCAGGACGCCTGGTACCTGGAGCAGGGACGGGATCGCTCGGACCTCCACGGTGCCGGTGACCACGCCCAGGGCTTCCAGGACCGTGTCCACGACCAGGCCCGCCTCCCTCAGGTCGTTCAGGACCTGCGGGAGGCTGCCTTCCGTCACGGAGACCATCACCTGGTCCACCGAAGTGGTCATGGCGCTTGGACTAGCCCGCCGCCGACGTCGGTGGACGGCAGCGGCAGCCGCAGGGACGACAGGGCCAGGCGGGCCCAGAGCTCGAAGCCTCGGGCGCCGGTCTTCTCCGCGATCAGGACCGCCACGCCTGCCGCGTGCGGGGTTGCCATGGACGTGCCGCGCAGGCGGGCGTACTTCTCCGGGAGCTTGAAGGACGAGTACACGTCCACGCCGGGGCCTGCCACGTCGACCTGGCCGATCTTGTCCGCGCTGCCCGACGAGAAGAACGCGATCTGCCGGTTCACGTCGATGGCCGCCACCGCGATGATGGACGGGCAGCGCGCGGGGTGGCCCACGGGGGCGATCTTCGCGGGGCGCTGGGAGGCGTTGCCCGCGGCCGCGATGATCAGGGTGCCCTTGGCCATGGCGCGTTGGGCCACGGTCTCGTAGATCTGCGACGGCGGGGTGCCGACCGGGACGTCCGCGCCCAGGGACATCGAGATGACCGCGCAGCCGTTGCTCACGGCCCAGTCGATGCCCGCGAGGATGCCGCCGTCGGAGCCGGAGCCCGCGTTGGACAGGACCTTGCCCGCGAAGATCTCGGCCTCGTAGGCGACGCCGTAGCCGGGGACCGTCGCGGGCTTGCGCGGGCCCGCGGACGTGCCGATGCAGTGCGTGCCGTGGCCGTGGCCGTCCTGGACGTCCTCGCCCGTGATGAACGACTTCGTGGTGATCGCGCGGCCCGTGAAGTCCGGGTGGTTCTTCTCGAAACCCGTGTCCAGGACCGCGATCTTGATGCCCTTGCCGGTGGCCGTGCTGATGTCCGCACCGACCGCCTGCAAGCCCCAGGTCAGCACCGACTCGTCGGCTGCCGGTTCGATGTCGGCGTCTTCCGCCGGTGCGGCGTCGTACGCGTGCACGACGCGTTCCGGTTCGACGATCTGGACGGGGCCGGGGCGCTCGGCGGCGCCGTTCAGCTCGGCCAGCAGGTTCGGGTCCGCGGACACCACCGCCACGCCGAGCTCGGGGAAGACCTGCACGGTCTCCGCGTCCAGATCGCCGCTGTTCGGGTCGAACCCGGCGATCGCGCCGAGCTCGGCCACCCCTTCCTCGATGGCGTCTTCCTGCAGCAGCACCAGGAACCGGCCGGTGGTCTCCACTTCCGCGGGTTCGGTCATGACGATTCGCCCCTACTCTCCGTCTAGCTCTCACTAGAGAGTCGTCACATCAGGGCAGTTGTTTCAGACCGTTTGCCGTCTGCGCTGAAAGAATTCACCGATTGGCTCAACGTACTTGGCCGCGATCGGCCCCAGGATCGCCATCAGCAGCACGTACGCGGTCGCCAGCGCCGCCAGGTCGCTGCTGACCTGACCGGACGCCACGGCCAGCCCGGCGATCACGATGGAGAACTCGCCGCGCGCCACGAGCGCCACTCCCGCACGCATGCGGCCCATCTTGCCGATGCCCTGCCTGCGGGCCGCCCACCAGCCGGTGACGACCTTCGTCAGCGTGGTGACGGCCGCCAGCGCCACGGCGATTCCAAGAACGGGTGGAATCGTGCGGGGGTCGGTGTTCAGTCCGAACACGACGAAGAACATCGCGGCGAACAGGTCGCGCAACGGTTCGAGGAGCCGTGTCGCGTTCTCCGCCGTCGAGCCGGAGATCGCGATGCCGAGCAGGAACGCGCCGACCGCCGCCGACACCTGCAGCTGCGACGCGACACCGGCCACGAGCAACGCCGAGCCGAGCAGCTTGAGCAGGAACACCTCGTGGTCCGGACTGTCCACAATGGCCGAGATGAACCGGCCGTACTTCAACGCCACCACCAGAACGACGGTGATCGCGAGCAACGAGATGCCCACCGACGTGAGTCCGCCGAGGAAGCTCACGCCCGACAGCACCGCCGTGAGCACCGGCAGGTACACGGCCATCGCGAGGTCCTCGAACACGAGCACGGACAGCACGACCGGCGTTTCACGGTTGCCGAGCCGGCCCAGGTCGCCGAGCACCTTCGCGACGATGCCGGAGGAGGAGATGTAGGTGACGCCCGCCATCGCCAGCGCGCCGACCGGGCCCCAGCCCAGCAGCAACGCCGCGATCGCGCCCGGTGCCGCGTTCAGCACCAGGTCGAGCACGCCCGCCATCCACGAGCGCTTCAGGCCCGTGGTGAGCTCGGCCGCCGAGTACTCGAGGCCGAGCAGCAGCAGGAGCAGCACCACGCCGATCTCGCTGGCGAGGTGCGTGAACTCGTCGATGCCGTGTAACGGAACCAGGCCGCCGACGCCGAAGCAGAGGCCTCCGATGAGGTAAAGAGGGATCGGCGAGATGCCCACCCTCCGTGCGACGCGGCCGAGCAGTCCTAGACCGAAGAACACCGCGCCGAGCTGGATGATGGCCAGAGTTGTCTCGTGCACTGTGCTTAACCGCCGTGGAGGATCTCAGCGGCGGCGTCGAGGCCTTCCGCGGTGCCGACGACGACCGCGAGGTCACCGTTTTCGAAGAGGAAGTCGGGGCCGGGCGACGGATGCGCGTTGCCCGCGCGCACTACGGCCACGATGGACACACTGGTCCTGGTGCGCAGAGCGGTCTCACCGAGAGTGCGGTTCGCGAACGCGGTGACCGGCAGCTGGCGGGTCGTGATGCCCGCGATCTCGCGGGTCTCCTCGCGCAGGTGGGCGACGAGCTGCGGCGCGCCGAGCAGGCCCGCGAGAGTGCTCGCCTCTTCCGGTGAGAGGGGTATCGAGGCGGAACAGGAATCGGGATCGGAGGCCTTGGAGACGATGAGCTCGAACCGGCCGTCCCGGTAGGTGATCACGCCGACACGGCGTCCGGCGCGGATCATGAAGTCCTGGCGCGTGCCGATTCCCGGCAATGGCGTGATCTCTACGTTCACACAGATCATGATACGTGGATGTCACTGCGAGTACGCCCGGTGCGACGCGGGTGGGTGGTGCGCGAACGCGTGCCCGGCCCCGATGTCGACGAGTTCGCCGAACCCGGTCAGGTCGTCGCGGCGCTCGCCAGAGCCCCGCACGGCACCTTGCTGGCCGTCCAGCACCCGCACCGCACGCCCGCGGCACTGGCGGCGGGCACCGGGCTCCTCGACGCGCTGCCGCACGCCCGTGCCGAGCTCTCGGTGCTGATCCGGCGGGCCTACCGCGAAGTCACCGACGTCGTCGCGCCGTACCGGGTGGACGGACCGGACGGCACGGCGTGCGGACTGCTGTGCCTGGCCGACCCGGACGCGATCTCCCACACCGAGGACGTCTACCCGGACGTGGTCGCCGAACGCGGCCGGGTGCTGGCGTCGCTCGGCATCGCGACGAGCGCGGCCATGCTCATCCCGATCACCCCGCACGACGGGCTCACCGAACTGGTGCTGGGCATGACCGAAGAGCCCGCCGTGTCCCTTGTGGACTCCGGCGGGCGGCGGCACTGGGTGTGGCTGGTCGGGCCGGGTGCGTTGCAGGAGGCGTTCCTCGAAGCGGCCGGAGCGCACCCGTTGCTCGTGGCGGACGGCAACCACCGCGTCGCCGCGGCCAGGGAGGCGGGTCTCGCCGGGCTGCTGGCGCTCGTCACGTCGGGGCCGGGCCTGCGGGTCGGGCCGATCCACCGCGCGCTCGCCGGCACCGGGCTGGGCGCGTCCGATCTGGTGACGGCGTGGGAACGGGTGGGTCTGCGGGTGTCGTCGTTGCCGTACGTCGTCGATCCGGAGCCGGGCGTGGTCGTGGTGCGCTGCCCCGACGAGGTGCTGCGGGTGGAACTGCCTGAGGGACAAGGGATCGACCACGCCGTCGTCGAGTCGTTGCTGCTGCACGAGGCGTTGGGGCTCGACCCCGAGAGCCCGTGCGTGCGGCCGGTCGTGGACCCGTCGGTGGAGGCGGAGGCGGTGCTGCTCATCGCGCCGGTGCCGCTCGCGGAAGTGCTGGCGGGCACCAAGATGCCGCGCAAGAGCACGTATTTCACGCCGAAACCGCGCAGCGGGCTCCTGCTGGCCGACCTGACACCGTAATGCCCTGTCGTGCGGGATCGTTCGGCCCTGTTGACCGGCCCGCGCAGTGATGAGACTCAGTTCATGCAGCACGACGCGTCACCCCCGTTGCCGCCGCCTCACTCGAAGATCGGACTCGTGCACGTCCGGCACCTGAGGGCGATGACGGCAGCGCTGCGGGCGGTGGACTACCGCTACGGCGGCGGGTCGTGCCGCACCCAGGTGCAGGCCTTGTTGTCGTGGTGCGACAAGGCTTTCGCGCACGCGGCCAGTGCCTCGGTGCGTCGTGAGTTCCGCTGCGCCGTCGCGGAGCTGCACGCGCTCGCGGGATGGGCCGCCTTCGACGCCGGGCTCGGCGGATCGGCGCACCGCCACTTCCACCTCGCCCTGGACTTCGCCCAGGACGAGGACCTCGTGGCGAACATCCGCTACCGGATGGGGCGGGTCCACCTGCACCACGGTGGACCCGCCGAAGCGCTCGGCATGTTCGGGCTCGCCGGGCTCGTGGCGAACACCCGCCACACGAAGGCGATCCTGGCGGCGAACCGGGCGTGGTGCTACGCCGAACTGGGGCAGCGCGTGCCGGCGCTCGCGTTGCTGGGGCGTGCGCACGACGAGTTCGCACGGGCGGATGTGGACGGTGCGGCGCCGTGGGCGGCGTTCTTCGACGTGCACGACCTGGCGGCGATCACCGGTGTCGTCCACACGGCGCTCGCGCGCACGGTCGACCCGAGTTTCGCGCGCCCGGCCATCACGTCTCTGCGCCAGGCCGTGACGGGGTACCGCGAGGACATGGCCCGCAGCCGGACGTTCGCGCTCATCGCGTTGTCCCTCAACCACCTCGTGGAAGGAGACGCCGACGAGGCGACGGCCGTGGCGGGCCTCGCCGTCGCGCAGACCGGAGACATCATGTCCGCTCGCACGCGCAAGAAGCTCGAACCGCTGCGCGCCGAAGCGGACAGACGTCACGCGACCACGGTGAGGGAGCTGATCACGCCGTTGCTGGCGGCTCCTCCACACGCCGCGTGATGAACGCCCAGACGCGCTGGTTCCCGGCGATCCCCGGCTCGTTGCCCGAGATCCGGACCTTCGTGCGGGACCTGGCCGGCGCGTCGGGGCTCAACGGCGACGACGCGCGGGACGTGCTGCTCGCGGTGTCCGAGGCGGCGGACAACGCGGTGCGGCGCGCGGGCGCCTCCGTCGTGGGGGTGACGTGGGAGCCGCGCGATCAGGCAGTGTTGCTGACGATCGAGGACGACGGCGTGTTCGACTACGACGGCGCCTCCGTCCGCCCGCTGGGCCTGCCCCTGCTGTTCGGCATCGCCGACGAGGTCCAGGTGCGGCCGGGCAGACCGACCTGGCCCGGCACGGTCGTGCGCGCGCTCGTGCGGCTCTGGTCGACCGTCCCGGACGTGCTCGCCCCGTCGGGACGTCCGCGCGTGCTGCTCGTGGACGGTGACCGGTTCTCCGGTCAGTCGCTGGCGGCGTTCCTGCACGCCGAGGGCTACGAGGCGACACTGGTGACGACGGTGGCGGCGGCCGAGTCGGCACTGGAGTCACCGCCGGCGCTGGCGGTGGTCGACCTGCTGACGTCCCGCGGCGAGGGGACGAGGTTCGCGGCGGAGGCGCGGACGTCCGGAGTACCGGTGGTAGCCGTTTCGGCTATCGAGCCGGCCGCCGGTGTTGCCGATGCATATCTACCGAAACCCGCGCACCCGCTCCGCGTGCTCGCGGCGGTGCGCGACCTGCTGTCTCCCGACTCGTGAGGCACCCACGATGGAACCCGGACCAGGCCTGCTGGAGGTACGTCGCCACGGCGCGGTGGTGACGCTGACCGGTGAGGTCGACCTGAACACCAGCGACCTGCTGCGGTCGGAACTGGCCCTGGCCTGCGCCGCCGGGGACGGCGACGTGGTGGTCGACCTGACCGACCTGGCGTTCATCGGGTCGAGCGGCCTGCACGTGCTGATCGAGACCGCGACCGTGCTCGGCGAGCGGCGGCTCGTGCTGCTCGGCGGCGGGTGGGCGGCCTACGTCGTGAACCTGCTGGGTCTCACCCTGCGGTACCCCAACATGGTGCTGGAGGGCTGACTCCCAAGAGGACGGTAGGGTCGTCGGCATGGCGGTGCGTGCGATCAGGGGAGCCACGCAGATCGACGCGGACTCGCGCGACCTGGTGCTGGAGGCCACGGCCGAGCTGGTGCGCGAGGTCCTGGAACGCAACGCGCTGACGCCGGACGACCTGATCAGCGTGGTCCTCACCGCGACGCCCGACCTCACGTCGGAGTTCCCCGCCTACGCCGCGCGCCAGGCCGGTCTGTCGGACGTGCCGCTGCTGTCGGCGACCGAGATCGCGGTCCCCGGCGCCATGCCGCGGGTGATCCGGCTCCTGGCGCACGTCGAGACCGATCTGCCCCGGTCGTCGGTCAAGCACGTCTACCTGCGCGGTGCGGCGGCGCTGCGCACCGATCTGAACCACTGACGATCACGCCCCGCTGCCGGTGTGAGCCTTCGCACCAGGCACAATGAACGCTGTGGGCGTCTCGGAGGGAGCTGCGGTGGGCCAGGGTCAGTTGCGCGGTGTGGTGGCACTCGACGGACCGTCCGGCACCGGCAAGTCGACCGTGGCGAAGCGTCTCGCGATGGCGCTGGACGCCCGCTACCTCGACACCGGCTCGATGTACCGGGCGATCACGGTGGCGGTGCTGCGGGCCGGGGTCGACCCGGCCGACGAGGTCAAGGTCGCCGAGGTCGCGGACAACGCCGTGCTCGTGGTCGGCACGGATCCCGCCAAGCCGGGCATCACGCTGGACGGCGACGACGTGTCGGCCGAGATCCGCGGGCCCGAGGTGACGCTGGCGGTGTCGCCGGTCTCGGCGGCGAAGCACGTGCGGGAGCTGCTCGTGGCGCAGCAGCGGGCGATCATCGCGGACGCGGTCGGTGACGTCGGCGGCATCGTGGTCGAGGGTCGTGACATCGGCACGGTCGTGTCGCCGGACGCCCCGTTGAAGGTCTACCTGACGGCGTCGGCGGACGCGCGTGCGCAGCGCAGGACCAAACAGGACAACGCGGCCGGACGTGTGTCCACTGTGGACGTAGTGCTGGCCGATGTGCAGCGGCGCGACAACTACGACTCGTCGCGCGCGGTGTCGCCGTTGAGGGCCGCCTCCGACGCGGTCGAGGTGGACACGACCGAGCTCGACCTCGCGGGCACCGTGGACGCCCTGCTGGACCTCGTCGAGCGACGCGGGCTGCGGGTGACCGGGTGACCCTTCCCGGCGGAAGCTCGCCGTGGCTGACCGACTTCGGCAGGTGGATCGCACGCGTGCCGTACGCGTGGCAGTTCCGGATTCGGGTGCACGGGCGCGACCGCGTACCCTTGAGCGGCGGCGTGGTCGTCGTCGCCAACCACAGCTCGGCGGCTGACGGGCCGATCCTGTTCGGGGTGGTGCCCCGGCGCGTGACGTTCCTGATCAAGCAGGAGATGTTCAAGGGCGTCGTCGGCTACCTGCTGGGCAAGATCGGACAGATCCCCGTCAAGCGGGGAGAAGCCGATCGCACCGCGCTGACCAGCGCGTTGTCCGTGCTCAAGGCCGGCGGCGTGATCGGGGTGTTCCCCGAGGGCACGCGCGGTGAGGGTGACGTGGCGAGCGCGCAGAACGGTGCGGCGTGGCTGGCCAAGACGTCGAACGCGATGGTGCTGCCGATCGCCTGCCGCGGGACCTACCAGGCCAAGGGCTGGCGGCCCGAGGTCGACGTGCTGATCGGTGAGCCGTTCCACCTTCCTGAGGGGAAGGGGCGGGCGGCCCTCGGCGTTGCCACCGAGCAGGTGCGCGATCGCCTGGCGACACTGGTCGCCGAACTCGATGGACTTCGTGTGAGTGAGGGAAGACGATGACGGACCTGGACGGCACCTGGGAGGACGAGGCCGACTGGTCAGCCTTCGACGACCTTTCCGAGGACGCTGAGGAGGCCGCGCCGCCGCAGCCGGTGCTCGCGGTGGTCGGACGGCCGAACGTCGGCAAGTCCACGCTGGTCAACCGCATCATCGGCCGGCGAGAGGCCGTGGTGCAGGACGTGCCGGGCGTGACGCGTGACCGAGTGGCGTACGACGCGCTGTGGAACGGCCGCAAGTTCACCGTGGTCGACACGGGCGGCTGGGAGCCGGACGCGCAGGGCCTGCAGGCCGCCGTCGCCGCCCAGGCCGAGCTCGCGATGGCGACCGCGGACGTGATCCTCGTGGTCGTGGACGCGACGGTGGGCGCGACGACGACCGAGGAGGCCGTCGCGAAGGTCCTGCGCCGGTCGAAGAAGCCGGTGATCCTCTGTGCGTCCAAGGTGGACGACGACCGGCTGACGGCCGACGTCGCGTCGCTGTGGTCGCTGGGGCTCGGCGAGCCGTTCCCGGTGTCCGGTCTGCACGGCCGCGGCTCCGGCGACCTGCTCGACGTGATCCTCGCCAAGCTGCCGGAGACCCCGCGCGACGACTTCGGCGCGCGTGGCGGCGGCCCCCGGCGCGTGGCGCTGGTGGGCAAGCCGAACGTGGGCAAGTCGTCGCTGCTGAACCGCCTGACGGGCGAGAACCGCTCGGTCGTCGACTCGGTCGCGGGCACCACCGTCGACCCGGTCGACTCGCTGGTGGAGCTCGACGGCGAGATCTGGAGGTTCGTCGACACCGCGGGCCTGCGCAAGCGGGTGAAGTTCGAGAGCGGCGCCGAGTACTACGCCTCGCTGCGCACCAAGTCCGCGATCGAGACCGCCGAGGTCGCGATCGTGCTGCTGGACGCGCACGAGCCGTTGTCGGAGCAGGACCTGCGTGTGCTGACGATGGTCGTCGAGTCGGGCCGCGCGTGCGTGCTGGCGTTCAACAAGTGGGACCTCGTCGACGAGGACCGCCGCAACGAGATGATCCGCGAGCTCGAACGTGGCCTGGTGCGCGTGCCGTGGGCGGACAAGGTCAACATCTCGGCGCTGACCGGCCGCGCGGTGCACAAGCTGGCGCCCGCGCTGCGCACGGCGCTGAACTCGTGGGACACGCGCGTGCCGACCGGCCGCCTGAACCAGTGGCTGTCGGACCTGATCGCCGCGACCCCGCCGCCGGTGCGCGGCGGCAAGCAGCCCAAGGTGCTGTTCGCAACCCAGGCCTCGACCCGGCCGCCGACGTTCGTGCTGTTCACGACCGGTTTCCTGGAGGCTTCGTACCGCCGGTTCATCGAGCGCAAGCTGCGTGAGGAGTTCGGCTTCGAGGGCAGCCCGGTCCGGATCTCCGTGCGCGTGCGCGAGAAGAAGAAGGCTGGCGCTTCGAAGAAGTAACCGCACTGGTTGCTCTTTGGCATGGGGTGCGGTTGGTTGGGTTCGTGGCCGTACGAGTGGTGCTAGCCGACGACGAGGCCCTGCTGCGGCGGGGCCTGAAAGTCCTCCTGGAAGCCGACGGGCGGGTGGAGGTGGTCGGCGAGGCGTCCGACGGTGCCGAACTCGTCGAAGTCACCCTGGCCCACCTGCCGGACGTCGTGCTGGTCGACGTGCAGATGCCCGGTGTCGACGGCCTGGAGGCGGTGCGCCGCCTGAGGACGTGGGCCACCCCGCCCGCGATCGCCGTGCTGACGACGTTCGACCTGGACGACTACGTGGCGACAGCCCTGGACCTCGGCGCCCAGGGCTTCCTGCTGAAGGACGCCGAGCCCGACACCCTGGTCCGCGCCGTCGTCGACCTGGCAGCGGGCGGCGCCGTCCTGGACCCGCGCATCACCGCCCGCCTGCTCCCACGCCTGCGAGGCTTCCGCGCCAACCGCCAGCTGGATTCGTTGAGCGCCCGCGAACGCCAGGTGCTGGAACTGCTCGCCGGCGGCCGCTCGAACCACTCGATCGCCGAGGAACTCTGCCTGTCCGAGGCGACGGTGAAGAGCTACGTCTCGACGGTCCTGACGAAACTGGGCGTGGAAAACCGGGTGCAGGCGGCTCTGGTCGCGCACCAGGTCGGTGTGTGGTGAAACCGTTAGTCGGCGAGGTCCTCACCGTGGGCATCACCACGGGAGTGGTCCTGCTGACCGAAGACCGCCCGTTCCCGTGGTCGCTGTGGACCGCGGTGGGCGCCTCACTCCTGCTGTCCGTGCGCCTGCGCTGGCCCTGGCTGGCTTCGCTGCTGTGCGTCCCCGCCGTGGCAGGCGGACTGGGCTGGGCACCGGCCCTGGTGGCCCAGTTCCGCCTGGGACGCACGGAGAAGTCCATCCCGGTCCAGCTCTTCTGGGTGAGCCTGCAGACCGCTGCCGCCATCATCCCGGTCCTGCTGACCGAGACCATCCCCCTGGGCGCGTTGCTGCTCGCCACAGCCTTCGCGTTCGGCCTGGCAGGCGCCCCCACGGCGTTGGGCGCCCTCGTCACCACCCGCAAGGACCTGACCCAGTCCCTGTACGAAACCCGCCGAGCCAGAGCAGCGGAACTGGAAGCCCAGGAAACCTCGGCCAGAGCCGCGGAACGAGCCCGCATAGCCCGCGAAATCCACGACGCGGTGGGCCACCACGCCACCCTGATCGCCGTGGAGTCCGCCGCCCTGGCCGCCACCGCCACCGACCCCACCGTGCGCGAAACAGCACTCCGATTACGCGCCCTGGCAAAGGAATCGCTGTCGGAGATGCGAGCCGCCCTGGGCCTGCTGAACTCCGACACGTCCTACCCGACCGTCCAGGAACTGGTGGACCGAGCCAGGGTGGCCGGCGTCTCCGTGACGCTGTCGGAAACGGGCGACGCCGCCCTGTCGCCAGCGGTGTCTCGCGCACTGTTCAGGGTGGTCCAGGAGTCGCTGACGAACGTGACGAAACACGCCCCAGGCGCCACCGTGACGGTGACCGTGGACCGATCGTCCCCCGTGCGAGTCTCCGTGGTGAACGGCCCCGGCGACCTCCCCGCACAGGGCGAAAAAGGCGGCGCCGGCCTCCACGGCCTGTCCGAACGCGTCCGCCTGGCCGGCGGCACCCTGACCACCTCGTACCGGGCGGACGGCGGCTTCAGCGTCAGCGCCGTCCTACCACCGGGTAAGTCGAAGGTTGACGGACAAGACTCGACTTTCGGAGGTGGCGCCCGCGACGCCGCCAACGCATAGTTCTCGGTGTCGGTCGAGGATCGGGGGATCGGTCGGACCGAGGGACGCGGGGACCCGAACTTCGGGTCCCCGCCGTATTTCCGCAGCTCGGAGCCTGTGGTGGGGGCCGTTTTTGATCTCTGTCCGCGGTGTTGTAGGATTCTTTCTGCACGCCGGGAGACCGGGAGTGTGGCCGGGACGTGGCGCAGTTTGGTAGCGCACTTGACTGGGGGTCAAGGGGTCGCAGGTTCAAATCCTGTCGTCCCGACGGTCTGAATCAGCCCGCTGATTCTGGGTGAAAGCCCAGGTCAGCGGGCTTTTTCGTGCGCTCAAAACGATCTTCGCTTGATCATCTACTTCATGATCAACAGGCCGATGAAGGAGCGAATCAGGAGCCAGTGGCTCCTTCTTTTTGGCCAACGGCAAATGGGGTCGTCCACGAACGGGTGAATCTGCCGAACCGTCCTGAACTGCGTCGAACCGGCGCGATGTGGCCTGAACGGGTCTGAAATCAACGCGGCGGCAGGGGTTGTTAGTTCTAGGCTCCACGCATGGTCGACGACGATGCCATGGCCAGGCGGCGGTTCACAGTCACCGCGGAGATCGAACTGGACGTGGTCGACGCGGCCGCGTTGGAACGCGCGGCGCTGGCGTACATCGACGAGATGGTGTTCGCCGTGGACGACGATTCCGAGCAGGCGCAAGAAGAACTGCGTGCCGCTGAACGCGAGGACGTCGCAGGTGACCCGGCAGCGGCTCTGTCACTCCTGCTGGATCCGGACGCCATCGTCGAAGTCGACGGTGTCGAGGTCGGTGGCGCCCAATACTCGGTAGGGGAGACCGGTGCGGACGGTCGTTCGCGGTCGGTGTCGCCGGACTTTGCGGAGCTGTTCGACGCCTGTGAGTGCGGTCTGCCGTCGTGTGAGAAATGCGGTGGCTTCCAGGTGACTCCGCGGACTGCCGCGGTGTTGTGGACTATGGCGGCTCTGCTGGCGGATCAGGCCTTCGACGATGTGATCGCACACGGCGATGATCCTGTTGGATCTGCGGAGTTGTGGATGGTGTTCGACGCGTTCCCGCGCATCACCTGGCGGCAGGACGCAATCTGGCGCCGGCAGGCGGCGCGGTCGTTCGACGATCTCCGCGCGGACCTGACGGCCGGCCAGTGGCCACAGCCGAGTTGCGCGGCCGAGGAGATGGCGCTGCACCTGATGCTGACGACGGCACAGGCGGCGGTCACGGATGGCTGGTCGGGGCTGGAGGACCGCTTCAGCGAGTTGCCAGAGCATCCTGATGATCTCGACTGGGGCATGCTGGTAGATGTTCTGTTCCAGGACACCGACATTCTCGCGTTGTTCGACCCGAGTCGTGACGGCATCGAAGCTCCGGACGATGACGAGAACCAGTACCTCGGCATGGGCGACTACACCCCGTCTGCCTGGTTCAGGCCGTTCGACAACATGTCGCCGAGGGATCCACGTCGCCCCTTCCGCCGCTGATCACCAGGGAGGATCTGACAGGGCCGTCGGCCTGTGGTCCGTGACGCCCCGAACCTCGACTCGAGACTGATCGTGATCCCACACGGCGACCTTTCGGACCGGATAAAGGAAAGCTGTCGAGGAGTGGCGAAGGACGCCTCCGCGAGGGCGAACACACTGGGTGGACTGATCGTTCGCGGCGTCCACGATGTGCAAGAGGAAGCCCACGACATCAAGGACCTGCCGGTTGGTGAACGTGAGCGGCAGCGGTTGACTGATATCGGTGCCGGCAAGCGTGGACACGCGGCACGTTCTCGAACACACGTGGTAACGCTGTCCTCCTTGGACAACTCGGTACTTCGAGTGCTGAGCCGTAAGCCTTGCGTTCTCCGGTCGGAGTCAGGGCTTCGGGATGATGAGTTCGAAAGGCACCTCTCGTTCCTTGAGATGGGCCGCAACGCGGTTGGGCGAGTCATCAGGCAGGGCTATGGCGAGGAGCCGCCGGGCTCGGGTCGCCGCGACGTAGAGCACTCTGAGGCTTTCAGCCAGTTCGGGCGGATGTTCGCCTGATACCCATGCATCGATGAGTGCATCCGTCCGATCGTCGGCGGGCACGATGACGAGGACCGCGTCTTCCTCTTCGCCTTTGACCTGGTGCACCACGCTTGCGCGAGTGACGCTGGCGAGCTGTGACTTGGGCACGCCACCAGCGGTGCGCGGGGTTGCGCTTGCGAGGTTGCCCGCTCGCAGGCTGCCGCTGGAACTCCTGCGTGTCATCTCCGGATGGGGCGGCAGGCGCTTCATCGTGGTGTTCGCGGTGGTGCACCATGATGCGAAGGTTCCTTCGTCGACTTTGGAGAGGGCGCTCGCGAGTTGTGCTGCCAGTCGACGGAGCCGCCACTGATCGAGTTCGAGGGTGTCGCAGATCGCAGCGACGGTGCGGTTGCCGGTGTCGTCATCGGTGTACCAGAACCGAAGTAGGGCGCGCTGAAGGATCTCGTATGCGGTGTTGCGAAGTGACGTGGAGCTGCTGACCGCATTGACGATGGTGGCCGCCCAAGCCACTCTGGCCGAAGAGTTCTCGGGCGGAATCGACGCCGTGGTGTGCGTGGTGTTGGGTAGCCTCGCGGCGGCGTGAGCGAGCGCCAGACGACGTTCTGGTGCGATGGCCATCGCGTCTGCGTGAGCGTTGAACGTGGTCAACGCCTGTTCAGGTTGCGATCCAGCGGTCTGGATCAGCAGAATGCCGGCCGCTTCGTCGTGGTTGGGTCCTACGGCGTCGTCCGGCGGCCGCGCGGTCGCACTGGCACGAAGCGTCGCGGCCAGGCCGCAGATCGCGTTGCTACTGCGCCAGTTGCCTGCCAGGGTGATCTGCTTGCCAAGTGACTTGCCGAAGTGTCGCACGCTGTCGGGCAGCGCGCCGCGGAACTCGTAGATCGCTTGGTCTGGATCGCAGACGAACACCAGAGGGACTCCGGCTTCGCGAAGTTCGGTGAGGATCGCCAGATCCAGCGCCGAACAGTCCTGGGCTTCGTCGACGATGATCTCGTCGAACCGGGTTGCCAGGAGGGCGGTCGTCTTGCGGCCGTCTTCGCGTAGCTGGCGCAGGGCCCTTATGCGAATCTCGTGCCCGGTGACGTGACCCTGCTTGGCCAGATCATCTCGCCTGCGGACGGCAGCTCTGGCGGCTGCCTGAAGAAGGTTCTGTTTTGACAGTGACTGGAAAACCTTCCTGTTGCGCCGCTTCGGCAGGAGCTGTGCTCTGCACTCACTCGAATCGGGGTCGCGGCTCCATTGAAAGTCGTTCAGCCTCATCGTGTGCGGGTGAGTCCCGTTCACCACGACAGTGGCGTCGATGCGATCCCATGAGTCGATCCTGTGCCACATGCGATCGGGCGAAAGGAAGGGCCGAACGAGATAGCGCCACAGGAAGGCGTCAATCGTGCCAACGAAGTTCGGGAACGCCGCGAGATGAGGTTGGCCGGCTTCACGGCACCGGCGGTGGATCTCGTCGCACGCCACGTTGGTGAAGGAGACCGCGGCCCGCCCGCGTCTTGCTCCACTGCGTTCGCCGGAAAGATGCCTCTCGACGATCACCCTGGTCTTGCCTGCACCAGGGCAGGCCTGGATGTAGAGCGGAGCCGGCAGGCGCACTGCTCGCTGCTGGTCGGCCTGCGCCGTTGCGCGGCGTTCATCGATCGTTGCCATGGCTACCCCTCCGAGATCCAATTGATGGCTTCTCGCAGGTAGTCGGGGATGGTGAAGTCGGGATGCTGTGCACTGAGCTCGGCTACGTCTTGAGCGAAGTCGCCCTTGCGGAGCTTCTGATCTTTGAACTCAGACAGGAACAGGGCGGTACGTGCGGCAGCGTCCTCGAGCGCCTTGATCTGTTGCCACGCCTTCGGCCCGGCTTGCGGGCGCTGGCGGTTGAATGCTTTCTCGGTGACTTCGACGTTGCGATCACCGCCAGCGAGGAGCTCTGGTTCCAGTGTCGGCTGGGCAACGTAGACCTCGAGTCGCTCACCGGCACCAAGTTCTTCAGCCAGAGCGGAGAGCGTGACTTTTCGATCTCCTGACACTGCCGGGTCTTCGTCGGTGATGACCGCGACCCGCTCAGCGATGCGTCCCCCTCCCTTCGATTCTGTGAGGAGCACCCTCACGTAGGGGGCGAAGTCAACGCCGTCGATGGCAACGATCGTCGTGCCGATGAACCGCGCCCATCTGGCGCGATCCTCGGCCTGCGGATCCGGTTCACTGGCAGACAGCCGAAACAGCGGAGTTGCTGCAGGTCGCTGCAATACCCGTCGAGCGAACACCGGCAGGAGCAGGGCTTCCGCGATTCCCTCGACGAGTACAACGCGTGGGCCGAAGAGCATGGCGCTGCGCGTGGCGTCGAGATAGCGCTTCAGCTTCGCGTGCCCTCCGGCCAAGTCCAGCTCAGCCAACGGGATTGCCTTCGTCTCGAACAGACTCTGGTCTTCTGCGCTGGGCAGCGCGTGTCGCTTGAGGACCACCAGGTCCTCGACCGCGGCAGAGGACGTGATCAACGGCGAGTGAGTGGTGACGATCACCTGAATGCGGCCCGCGTAGTCGAAGGCAGCTGATTGGTCCGCTGAGGCTTCTGCGGCGTCGCGCAGGTACTCGACGAGAAGCGTCTGCAACTGGGGATGCAAGTGTGCTTCAGGCTCCTCGACCAAGAACACGGTGAGATCGTGATCGCGTGCCGCCCGGAGTTCGGCGATGACGGTGGCGATGAACAGCAGGTTGGCGTATCCGAGTCCTGAACCGGCTATATCCCTGGGGTCCAAACCACGGTCGTTCATGCGGATGCGGAGAGAGCGCGCGATAGACAGAAGCGTCGGGTCGGTGAAGGAGACGTCAGCGTCCTGGGGACTCGCGCCCGCCGAGACGTCCGCGAGCGGGGTTCGCACTGCCCTTTCGACCCCGTCGAGGACCTTGCCCGCTGTGGGGCTCTTCCTGACCGTGTCGAGGTTGGACTTGACCTCGGCGACGAAGTCAGCCTCGCTGACGGCTTGTTCGGCGAGCAGGTAGTTGAGAATCACCCGCAGGCGGTTCCCTGAGCCGGAGTTCAACTCGCGCTGGGCGTCGCGAAGCGGTGGCAGGTAGACGTGCCTCAGACGTGCACGAGCTTCTGGTTCCGGATCCCGATCGCTCGATCTGGCTTCCCCTGCGATCCAGGTCAGTTTTCCGCGGGTTTCGGTTCCGACAGGTGGTGCGTACGTGACGCGATAGCGGACCGACTCCATGTCGTTGAGGAGTCCTTGGCTGTAAGTGCCCAGCTGGTCAGGCGAGGTGCACGTGTAGACAGCCGTGAGTTCAGGGTGCGCAGGGGTCGGCATCCGTGTGACGTCATCGACCTCCCAGTACCGGTCGCGACGTCCGTCGAGTGGGTCGGTCACCAACCGAACGACGTCCAACAGGTTGGATTTTCCGCCGTTGTTCTCCCCGATGACCACTGTCAGGTGTTCACGTACAGGTACCCGCACATCCCGCAGTGAACGGAAGTGCCGAGCCTCAACCGAGAGCAGCCTCACGCGCATCCCTTCCGCGGCCCCTGGCCGATTACCGACGAAAGCAGTTGCCGGACTGATCGCACTGAGTTGCCAGCTGTTACGTCGATCGAGTCGCATTCGCCTTTTCGGGTGATCGGTCCTGCGTTGCCCGAATACGGCGAGCGGGCCGTACATCCCAGGCCCACCTCGAACCAAAGGACAGGCGGTCGGGGTGAGCGCGTGGATCACGCCGTGGAACGACCCGTTGATGATGGCCGTACGGAAGGAACGGTGAGGTCGCAGGCCTCGGTTGTGGCGAGCCCGGTGGTGCGGGCGGCGAATACCGGAGTTCGTGGAACGCTCGGTGCGCTGCCATTCGCTCTAGACAATGGGCATTGGTTCACCAGTTCGAACCTGTGACGGCCGATCGGGTGGACTGCCTCGATGGGCGGTTCTGCCATTCCAGACCTGGCACATGCTGAAGGTGTGAACAGCGGAGCGGTGCGCATCGAACTCCTTGACCTGGGGAGTCAGGAGGCGTTCGCCGCCGTCATCGCGCTCGGTGACCAGAACCGCGATCGTCTCGGGCAACTGCCGTACGCCGTCTTCACCGAGGCCGCCGCCCAGTCCAGGTTATTCGTGGCGGTTCCAACCGAAGGAGGAACGCCACTCGGCTATGCGTTGTTCCGGCTTCCGCGAGACGAGGTCAGCCTTACTCACCTATGCGTGCACCGCCAGGCGCGAGAGCACGGCGTCGCTCACGCGCTGATCAAAGCGATCAGCGCCACCTACGCGTCACGACTCGGGATCCGGGCCAAGTGTCGCGACGACTACGACCTCGCAGACACGTGGATCAAGCTCGGATTCCGGCCGAGGGCCACCACTTTCGGGCGTGGGTTGGATCGCGCGCCGATGACAGTGTGGTGGAAGGACCATGGTCATCCCGATCTCTTCACCGAGCACGAGCAGCCAGTCGAGCTGCGTGCTGCGATCGATCTCAACGTCGCGCGAGACCTGGCTGATCCGAAGAAGCGAGGTCACCGCTCGCAGATTCTGGTTGCCGACCACCTCGTTGGCAGGCTCGAGATCGTCGTGACGTCCGGCATGCGGGCTGAGATCAGGAGCATGCCCGCGGAGAACCGTCAGCCGCTGATCGATGCGACCGCCAGGTTTCCGCATCTGCAGGCGGATTCGGACCAGGCAGAGGCGATCGAACAAAAGATCATCACTGCTGTCCAGATCGGTCATCCCCGATACCCGTCGACCGATCAGGACCGAAGCGATGTTCGGCAAGTCGCTCATGCGGTGGCCGCAGGGCTGACCACGTTCCTCACCCAGGACGACGCGCTGATCAACCGGCTTGGACCCGTGGTGTCCGAGCAGTTCAGCATGCGGATCATGGCTCCCGAGTACGTCGTGGTGCACCTCGACGAGCTGTCCAACGAGGCCGCGTATCTCCAGCAGGACCTCGACGACAGTGAGTTCACGCGCGTTCGCGCAGGGGCCACCATCGAGCAGGAGTTGTACGAGTTTCTCGCGCACCATGCTGGGGAGCGGCGCAACGCGTTGCGCGACCGAGTGCGCAAGCTCATCGAGGACGGCGGCGAGCTTTGGGTGATCCGCGCTTCCGGAGGATCACCCGTCGCGCTTTACGGCGTGATCGACAACGGCAAGACCTTTGAGGTGCCACTACTCAGGCTCACAGATCACCGACTGGCCGACACGCTAGCTCGTCATCTGCTGTGGACCTTCCGGCGTGCCGCACGAGCCAGCGGAGCGATCGTCGTGGACATCAGCGAACCGTGCTTGTCTCCGCGGCTTGCTCAAGCTGCCGACTTCGAATCGATGATCAGTGCGGAGGGTCATTGGTACGCGCCGGTTGTAGACGTGTGCGGCGACGCCGGCGAAGTCGCCGCAGTAGCGGCGCGAGCGCACGCCCAAGCCGAGGTCGGGGCTCCGCCGCTGCTGGCGCCTGGCCTGTCCCGGCACGCGGCGGCCCGGTTGGAGCAGGCGTGGTGGCCGGCGAAGATCATGGACAGCGAACTGCCCTGCTTCATCGTGCCCATCAAGGTCGCCTACGCGCACGAGCTGTTCGGATACCAGTCGGGAGTGATCCGGCGCGACCCGCAACTCGCACTCGGACGTGAGCACGTCTACTACCACTCCGCCTACCGAAGCCTGCTCACCGCGCCGGCGCGGATCCTCTGGTACGCCTCCGGCAACGGTGCCGGAGCAGGACACTTCTTCGCTACCTCGCGCCTGGACGCGCTGGTCGAGGACACGCCCGAGCGCCTATATGCGGATCTCGGCTACTACGGGGTGTTCAACAAGAATGCTGTGAAGGCTGCCGCGCGAGGCCGCGACACCGCTGAGGCGCTCAGGCTCTCGAACACCGAGCTCTTCGATCAGCCCGTTTCTGAGCGCAGGTATCAGGTGCTTCGTGCAGAGCACGACGGACCTGCGGCCTTCATGGGCGTGTGCAGGATGAAGAACGTCCGGCTCTACCAAGAGCTCTACAAGATCGGAACTTGCCGTCCGGCGGTGGATGACAACGAACGGTCATCGAACTAACGTTCGATCTGTGGCGGGTGAGCCCCAAGATCGGACACGAACGTGGCGCCGGGTAGGGTCTCGCGCCGTGACTCGAACCGTTGCGAGCGACGAAGAGGCACGTCGCATCGCAACGAGGCCACTCCTGATGTCGCTTCGGCCGCGGTTCGCCGATGCCATTCTCGACGGCAGCAAGACCGTAGAGCTGCGACGCACCCGCGTCTCGGCGGTGCCTGGAACGCTCATCGTCATCTATGCCAGCGCACCCGTCATGTCGGTCGTCGGGGTGGCCACGCTCGACGCGGTCGACATCGACCGACCGGCAGCATTGTGGCGTCGGCACAAGCGAGAGCTGGGGCTTACCCGCCAGGAGTTCGACGCGTACCTCGAAGGTGCGGAGATCGCCTGTGGCCTGCAGGTACGCGAACCTCGGGTGCTCGAAGAGCCATATCCACTCAGCTGGCTTCGTGGCCATGCGGGTTTCCAGCCGCCGCAGAGTTACCGGTACCTCGCAGACCTCGACCCCGAGCCGCTTCACGCGTTGACGCGCGCCCACGGCTGACGCTGAACGCGCCAGCTTCAACCGCGAAGCAAGGCCAAATGAGCAGGACCGGACCACCCGCTTCCATCAAGGTCAACACGGTTCATCGGTCGCCGCGAGCCTTACTCGCGCTCACCCAGAAGATCCGCTGCCGACCATCCCGTGCCGCCCAGCCAGCGGTCTGCCCGCAGACGTTCTCGGCGCATTCCACGTGCTGCGGGCGAGCGGGGATCCAATTTGAGCGCCGATGACGATTGTCAGGCCGCGAGTGGTCTCGTCACGCCGTCCGTCCTTGTCGTTACCTTTGTCCTCGAGGAGGGACCCGGTCACCGGCTATGGAGCTCCGGATTACGCAGCAAGCGCGAACAAGCGGTTCTCGTCGGTGAAGACGAGGCCATTCGGGAACTGTGCGGCCAGTGCGTCTTCCCAACGCTGTTGAAGGCACCGAAGGATCTTGACCTCGATCTCCGGCGCGACGTGGTCATAGACCTCGCGGATCTTGTCGGACACCTTGTGCCCGAGCCGGAGTGCGCGGGCGACTTCGGGGATCTCGTCCGCGATGAGCCAGGTGTTCTGACTGTGCCGCAGTCCGTGGAACACCAGGCCGGGTTTGACCGGCCGGACGCGGATGAGCGGGTTGGCGATGTGCAGGTTGCCGTCGGCGGCCGGACGCATGGCGCGGCGGGCGAAGTTGGAGCGTCGCAGGAGCTGGTGTTGTGCCGTGACGAAGATGTGCGGGTGGTCGTGCAGTCCAAGCAGGTACCGCCACATGTCGATGAGGAACGGCGGCAAGGTGACCGTGCGTGCGGAGGCGGCGGTCTTGGGCTGGCCGAGGGAGAGTTTGCTGCCGACTTCGTGCAGGGCACCGATGTCCGGGTCGATGACGAAGAATCCGTCGTCGAGGTGAATGTTGGTGCGCTGCAGCCCGGTGAGTTCACCCCAGCGGGCTCCGGTGTAGGCGGCAGTGATGATCAGGATTGCCGCCCACTCGCCGACGAGCATTGCTGCTTGGATCGCGATGCGCAGAACTTCCAACGGAGATGCCCAGATCGCTTCTGGCTTGCGGGTACGACGGCGCCGGCCTCGGCGCCGCACCCGGATGGGACTGACCGGGATGATGCCCTCGTCGGCGGCGTCAGCGAGCATCATAGTCAGGATCTTCATGATGGTCTTGACCGTGTTGTCCGCCAAGCCTTTCTCACGGAGCTTGACGGCCCAGGTGTGCACGGCGAGGTTGCTGATGTTCTCGAACGGCACGGTGCCCCAGCGCGGCGTGATGTGGTTGCGGGTGAGACTTTGGTACTGGGCCATGGTCGAGTCGGCCACGTCGATCGATCCGAACCAGGGTTCGATCCAACCGCCGAACGGTTCTTGGGCTGCGGCTGGGTTGGCGCGGCGGTGACCGAGGAGGGCCTCGCGGTTCATACGGGACGCTTCGTCTTTGGCGGCTTCCTCCGTCGGGAAGCCCGAGATCGAACCAAGCGTTCCGTCGTCGCGCTCGAAGCGCACGCGCCACAGGTTGGCACCTGAACGTTCTGCGTAGGCCATGAGAAACCCCTGCCGTGCATAGTTTTGCTGACAGTCCTATGGAGCCATTGCTTGCACGAGAGGATCAAGCCGCCTGCGAAGGCTTGCCGGATCGGGTAGTTCGCGGGCCGGTGCGCACGTCTTGCTTGCTTTCCTCGGCTATCTGGTCGATGTCCTCGCGGGCGAAGCGAAGGTGCTTTCCCAGGAACCTGCAGGGGATCGCGCGTGCCGTGGCTCGTCGGCGCAACCACGACGCACGGACCTGAAGCAGTTGCGCGGCCTGGTCGACGGTGAAGAGCAACGGTTGGTGTGCGCTTGCGTCGTTGTCAGGCAATGGCAGTAGCTCGCTATCAGCGTCGTGCGCCGCAGACGGTTCGCGCGGTTCGGAAGGTTGAACGGCGGGTGCGCGGGAAAGTCGAAGCCGGCCAGGAGTGCGTGGGCGCTGTGCGTCGGTGGTCATGGTGTGGTCCTCGGTTGTCCGTGAGGTCAGCCTTCGTCTAGGAAATCCGGAATTCCGTGTCGCGGGGACACCTGTAACAGGTTCGTGGTTGGCGGCCATATCCAGAGACCGCAGTCGCTGAGCGGAGGGATGCCGTGGTGGGAACCGTTTACGTCCGGCGCCGCATGGCGATCGCGGTGTGCGTGCTGCTCGTGTTGAGCGGCTGTACGGAGGCACCTCCGCCTGCTCCGGAACCTGTGATCGAGGTCGTTGCTCCTGGTGTCGAGGTCACGACGCGAGATCTGGGCGTTGCCACCGCGCCGACGCCGGAGGTGCACTTCCTCTCGAACCTTTACGAGCTGAGCCCGCCGGGCCCGTTGCCGTCGCCGGCGACCGCCACGATCCGCCTGCAGAACCCGGTCCCGGAGGGCGACGTTGTCGTCGTGGCGAGGAGACCGACGAGCGCCGACGAGTGGGAGTACCTGCCGGTGACCGTCGCCCAGGACCGTGCCTCGGTCTCGTTCACCACCGACCACTTCAGCGAGTTCGGCTTGCTCGGGTTCGACCTGGGCAAGGCGATCGACGCGTTCAAGCGCGACTTCATCGACGGCTTGACCGGCGGCTTGACCCAGACCGCCGACAAGCCGACGTGTGACAACGAACAGCCCGCGCGAGGTGACGGTTACTCCATCACCTCCGACTCAAAAGACACCTTGTTCTGGTGCCTCGGCGCAGACAACGCTGGCCATCGGGTCCTCAAGGTGACGAACAACCGCCGCTACCCGCTGCTCGCCTCCCACCGCGGCATGGACGTCATCGACAACGCCATCGACTGGGGGCAGCTGTCCTCGCTGAGCCGCGTGATCGCCGGAGACAAGGCGGTCATCGCGCCGAGCGGAACGGTCGTCTTCAACGCCGACCTGTCACCCGGCACCAGCGCTCGCATTACGACCGAGGCCGACGTGATCGGTCAGTCGCTCTACGCCCTGCAAACGGGTGTCATAGCGCTTTTGCAGATCCTCACCCGCTTCGGGGCTGGCTCCGGCGTCAAGGCCATCGACATCTTCAACAAGATGCTCCAAAGTCCGTCGTGTCTTGCCAGCCTTGGCAAGGGCAGCGGAGCGATGATCTCGGGCTGCCTCGACGCGAAGCAGATCATGGACGCGTTCGGCTACAAGGGACTGTTGCTGGCTCCCGTCATGGTTGCGGGCCCGATCGTCGCGTTCTTCAACAGCCAGTGGAACGCGATCGTCGACCAGTTCAACGGCAACAGCATCTACCGCATCGAGGTCGTCCGGGCGAAGCCTGCCGCGAGCTTTGCCATCTTCGCGGGCGATTGGATTGGGCATACGCGGTCCTTGACCATCACGGCGGACGGACGGGCTGCCGAACATGTCGGTAGCGGTTGCTGTCACCCGGTCATCGACCTGACGTTCACATTGTCCAATCCACAAGGGGGTCCAGGCGCGGCAACGGCGACCATCACCGTCACCTCGGTACAGCTGCACGACTGGAGCAGGTCCGACCCGGCGCCGAAAGTGGGGCAGACGGCCACCATCAAGCTCGCCGATGGTGTCGTCACCGAGCCACTCTCCGGCGGCACGTACTGCGACCACGTTAGGCAACTGGCAGGTGTTTGTGGTGCGTGAGCACGACGCGATTCGCTTCGGGGTCACGCAGCCGCCACTCCGGCGTGCTCGATCGCGAACTCAAAGCCAAGTAGCTCGGTGAGGTCGTTGAGCAGTAGCGAGATCGCGAGGGTTGCTTGCTGAGGGACCACGCCGTTTCCCAGAGCGCGGAGTTGAGCTGTGCGGGGGAGTTGGACCGCGGAGACCCACCCCGGCGGTAGGCCCATGAGGTGTTCGACGAAGGCCGGAGCGAGTACGGGGCGGCCGTGCCGCCCAGGTTGCGTGGGGTCGGGCGCCGGTCTGTCGAGCAGCTGTTCCCATCGGCGCACCGCCGGGGTGTAGTCGCCCCAATCGACACTCGCATCTACGCGGCGTTCTCCGTCTTGCCCTGTGACAGCAAGCGGATGATCGCCGAGGGCAGCATCAAGTCGCCTTTGGACCCACGTTGTGCTGGGCACCCCTTCGTCCCATCGGTCGCGCGAGGCGTCGGCAGATACATCAACTGGTCCGCTGATGTGTTGTGGGACGTCGCGTTCTGGAGCGCCCGGCACTCGTCGCACAGCGACGGGCCGCCCTTCTGGTTCACGTGAGTAGAGGCCTTCGCATCCGACGCCGTCGGCGTGGGCAGCAGCTTGATGACGCTGTTCACCGCGTCGTGCAAGCTGACCTGATGACCGAGCTGCCGACGGCGCACCGGGTCGGCTGCCCCGCGGTTGTCGCCGTCGCGTGCTTGCGGCGTCGGCAGCATGCGTCGCGGTGCCAGTGCGAGGCCAGGCGAGCAGGAACACGCGTTCGCGTCGGTGTGGGGCGCCGACGTCGGCCGCGCGAACGCTACGCCAGAGCGCGTCATACCCCGCTTCGGCCAGGTCGCCGAGTACACGGTGGAGTCCTCCGTTGCGCCAGCGAAGCGCGGCGACATTCTCCAGCACCAGCAACGCTGGTCGTAGTACCCGAACGCAATCCATGACGTTGGTCCACAGTCCACTGCGTGTGCCTTTCTCGATGCCCGCTCGCCGTCCGGCGGCGGAGATGTCCTGACACGGCCAGCCCGCAGTGAGGACGTCGACTGGTTCCACGGTCGTCCAGTCGACGGCGCGGATATCGCCGAGGTTGGACACGCCCGGCATCCGTGCGGCGAGGATTTGGGCGATGTGCGGGTCGGGGTCGGCGCACCAAGCGATGCGGCCACTGCCGAGTGCGGCGAGGACCCCGAGGTCCAGTCCGCCATAACCAGTGCACAGAGATCCCACGGCCAGCTCAGGACGCTCGGCGACTGACCCCGTCTCCGCAGTCGCGATGCTGAGGATGTCGGCGTAGTTCGGCTCGTGCTCTGGTTCTGACCGGGCACTGCGTGGCCGTGTCTTCATGCCGCCCGCCCGGATCCTTCGTCGCCTCCGGCGTCGGATCGGGCGATCCGGGGCAGGTAGGCAGGAGCCGGACGCCTGCGTACTTCAGAGTTCGGTCGAGCCGTCGTGGTCGGGCGAAGTCCGACATCACCTGAGTTCCGCCGGTCTTGGCTGCCTCCCAAACTGTCCATTGTGGTTTGGAGCTGGCCGTCTGTGCTCGTTTGGGTGATCTTGGCTCGTATTGACTCAACTTCAGGATTCATGAACCGATCTCCGTGATGTTGAAGTGATCTCGGTCGTGATGAACACGAGGGGTGCGAGTTGGCGCTGTCGGTCGTGCGGGACCTACGTGAGGCGCGGCGACCCGCGAGCGCGGAGGAGCTGGCGGATTTCGAGACCGACCTGCTTGCCGAGTTCGTCCTCGCCCGTGCGTCGGCGGGGCTGTCGGACGGCACGATCCGCGGCGAGATCAGCAACCTGGAGCAGATCCGCGAGTGGTTCGGCCGCCCGTTGTGGGAGATGGAACCGCCTGACGCCGATAGCTACTTCGGGCAGGTGCTGCGGCGTGCGGCCAGCGGTACGCGTCACGCGCGGACCTCGGCGTTGACGACGTACTTCGCGTTCCTGGAGCTGCGCCATCAGGCCGAGTTGCACGCGCTGACCGGTCGCGTGGTGACGTGCCCGATCGACGAGATGAACCGGCCACGGGGCGGCAAGGACGCGCGGCTGCGCATCCCGCCTGTGGTCGCGGAGGTGGAACGGCTGTTCGCTGGCTGGGCTGAAGAGCTGGTGGCGTGCCGCAAGTTCGCGCCGACCGCGCGCAACTACGCGGCGGCCCGGCTGATGGCCGAGATCGGGTTGCGCGCCAACGAGGTGCGCAACCTGGACCTGGCCGATATCAAGTGGGAGCTGGGCCGCTTCGGCAAGCTCCATGTGCGGTACGGAAAGGGAGCACGTGGTTCGGGCCCGCGCGAACGTGTGGTGCCGCTGATCAACGGAGCCGACCGGACCCTGCAGTGGTACGTCGAGGACGTGTGGGGCCAGTTCGACGACGACCACACCCGGCCGGGGGCGCCGTTGTTTCCCTCCGAGCGCCGCAAGGGTGCGGCAGGACGCCGGTTGGGCAAGAACACCTTGCGCGGTGCGCTGGCGGCGGCGACGCGGGCGCACCTGCCGGACTGGAACGGCCGGCTCACTCCGCATGTGCTGCGGCACTTTTGCGCGTCGCAGCTGTACCTGAACGGAATGGACCTGGTCGCGATCCAGGAGACGCTCGGGCATGCGTGGATCGCGACCACGATGCGCTACGTGCACGTGCACCGCGAACATGCCGAGCAGGCCTGGCTGGCGGGTCAGGCGCGAGCGGCGGGCCGTTTGCAGGGGCTGGTCTGAGTGCGGTGGAACATGCGGCTGGCCGCGGCGAACCGGGGCATCTGGAAGGCCTCCGAGTTGCAACGCCTGCTCGCCGAGCGCGGGCTGGTGATCTCCGCGGGCAAGATGTCCTATCTGTGGTCCGGGCAGCCGGTCTCGCTCAAGCTGGACGACCTCGATGTCATCTGCGCGGTGCTGGGCTGCCCGATCGGTGAGCTGCTCGTCCCGGAACCGGACAAGGTCGCTCTGCCGGAGAACACCGGCCAGCAGGATGCGGCGGTGGCCTCGGCACCTCGCCCGATGCGGGTGGTGCCACGCCGACGTGGCGGCCGATCGATGCCGCCGGCCTGAACGATGGTGGCTCGTGACGGGACCGGACCGAAGATTCCCCGGACGGTGAGCAACTGTGCGGAGTGCTTGGCGTGGGGCCTGACCCACGCCCGTGGCGTGTGCCTTGCCTGCTACAACTTCTCCGCCCCGCGGTTCGGGCACCAACTCGGCGACTGTGGCGCCTGCCGGCGCCGCGTGCCGTTGAAGTCCGGCTACTGCCGGTTGTGCTGGTGCCAGGCCCGCGAAGACCGTGCTGCGATCGCCGAGAACGCACGGTCGCAGGTCGTGCTGGCGCCCTACCTGCCGAACGTTCGATGCCACCAACTCTTCCTGGCCGGCATGACCAAGCGCCGCGGTCTGCCGCGCAGCACGCCCCGTCGGCATGGGGTGAAGGGGCGCCCGCCCAAGCCGTCGCCTGCTGTCGCGGTGCGCCCAGGCATCCGCTGGACCCAGCTGGTGTTGTTCGACGAGCCGCTCGGCCGCGACTACCTGGTGGTGCAGTTCGATCTGCGCCGCCATCCGGCGCCGGACAACCCATGGCTGGCCTGGGCGCTGCACCTGGCCGACCGGCTGGCCGAGGTGCGCGGCTGGCAACCCACAGTGCGACGCGGGATGCAACGCACACTGGTCAGGCTGCTGGCCCAGCACAGTCATGGCGAGTTGATCCGCGCCACCGACGTGTGTGCGGTCGCGTCGCGCTACAGCGCGAACACCGAGTACGCGCTGGAGATCCTGCGCACCATGCAGATCGTGGCTGAGGACCAGACCTCGACCTTCGAGAACTGGCTGGACGTCAAACTCGACGGCCTTGCCCCTGCGATCGGGCACGACACCGGCCGGTGGGCGCGGCAACTGCACGTCGGCGGTCCCCGCAGCAAGCCCCGTGCGCCGGACACTGCTCGTTCCTACCTGCGGCTGTTGCGGCCCTCGCTGCTGGAGTGGTCGACCCGTTACGACCATCTGCGGGAGGTCACCCGAGATGACGTGCTGGCCGTGCTCGACACAGTGCGCGGCGAGGCTCGCCGCAGCACGGTGACCGCGCTGCGGTCGCTGTTCGGCTGGGCCCGCCGTGGCGGCGTCATTTTCCGCAATCCCGCCACCGGACTCAAACTGGGCAAGCGGGATCACCCCGTGTGGCAGCCTCTTGACCCGGCCGACATCACCGCCGCCGTTGCCGCCACGAGCGCACCGGACGCACGCGTGTTCGTGACGCTGGCCGCGATCCACGCCGCGCGGCCGGGCGAGATCCGCGCCATGCAGACCACCGACGTCGACCTCGCCAGTCGACGTCTGACGATCGCCGGTCACGAGCGGCCGCTGGACGAGCTGACCTACCAGGTGCTGCGCGAGTGGCTGGCCTACCGCGCACTCCGCTGGCCGCACACCGCGAACCTGCATCTGTTGCTCAGTAAGGAAAGCGCGTTGCGGCACGGCCCTGTCAGCGCGGCGTTCCTGCTGAACCTGCGTGGGCTTACGGCCACTGTGGAGCGCCTGCGGATCGACCGGCAGCTCGAGGAGGCACTGGCCGTCGGCTTCGATCCGCTGCATCTCGCCGAGGTGTTCGGCATCGCCGAGACAACCGCGATCCGCTACGCCACCAACGCGCGACTGCTGTTGGAACACCCTCACGAAGCCACCGCCCCGGCTTCCCGCGCAACTCGGGTGTCCACATGGCACACTGACCGCACCGGAGCACCGGGTTCGCGCTGAGAACACCTGAGTTCGCGCGAACTCTGGGAAAAGAGCGGGGTGCGAAGCAGGAGAACGTCCTCGTGCGCGATGAGGTGGAGCGGCAGTCCGGCTTCGCGTTGTTTGCGGATGAAGTCGCGTTGGAAGAACGAGCCCCTCGCGACGAGGTCGTGTTCAGCAGCGCGTGCGAGCAGTGCGACGCATCGCTCGACCGGGATCAGGCCGGCGTGCAGTCCGCAGGCGAGGATCTGTGAGGGCAGGTCGATGAGTTCGGCGTGTTCGCGCCAGGGCCGGATGGTGATGGCGATGTGCCCGCCGGGTCGCAGGTATGGGACGAGTCCGGCGAGGATGCGGGTGAAGCCGGACAGCAGCCGGTGGTGGCCGATGTTGGCGAGGTTGCCGCGGTCGAGGGTGTTGCCGTAGAGGTGGTGGTACTTCTGGATGCCTTTGCCCGGTGCGACCGCGACCTGTCCGTGGGTGGACGGTCCGTACGGCGGGGACGTGACGACGAGCGCGGCCTGCCCGAGGTACTCCGGAGGCAGAAGCGTGCCGATCTGGCGGGCGTCGCCGTGGAACACCCGGCCCTCATGCGCCACCCCGGCCTGGTGAGCGAGGACGAGGTTGGCGCGGGCGACGTCGACCCAGTGCGGTTCATACTCGATGCCAGCGGCGCGGCGTCCGGCGTGCACGGCTTCGACGAGCGTGGTGCCGATGCCGCACATCGGGTCGAGCACCAGATCGCCCGGCTGGGTGTAGTGGGCGATGGCGTGCGCGGCGACAGCCGGGAGCATCTTGGCCGGATGCGCGGTCGACTCAGGCACATAGCGGCCCTTGCGCTGGGCGGCCGGAGAGGTCTGCGCGGTCGTCCACACCGACACCGCGGGCTCCCGCACCAAGCCGTCCGCCGGGTTGCCGGTGCGGGTCGATGTCGGGGTGTCGGACAGGGTGTGCGGGGCGCTGTCGTCTGCCACGGGCGTGCCTTCTGGACGGTGGTGTGTGGGCTGGGCGGGGTTCGGGTGCGGCACGCTGGTCATCGGATGACTCCGTTCTGGCGCGCAGCGTCGCCGGGGCTCAGGCGAGCCGGTTCGTGGTCGTGCGGCTGAGCGAAAACCAGGACGTCGGAGTGGATGCGCTGATGGGGTTCGGGCAGCCCGCGCACGACCGCGCGGTGACGGGTGCGAGCCTCGTTCTCGGCTGCCGGGCCATCGGGATCGGTGAGCGGGTCGTCGGCGAACCGGCCGTCGCGCACCGGTGCGTGCAGGGCCACGACGTGCTGCAGGTAGAGCAGGTCGGCGTTCTGCGCCGAGGCCACGACCGCGCCGCTCGGGTCGATCAGCTCACCAGCGGACCAGTCACAGTGAGTGAGCACGACGAGGATGCCGCCGACCCGCAGCAGCCGGGCCGCGACCAGCGCCACCAGATCGCTGAACCGGTCGCCGCCGTGCTCGGGACGCAGACTCGTGATGATCAAGTCGGTGTCCGCAGCCCCGCCCTGGACTCCGCCGGGGAGCTCGGAGTTGAGGCCCGAGAGCGAGGGTGCAGCGTCGGTCACGGCCGCGTGGTCGGAGTCACCTACGAGGTCGGCCCAGAACGGTCGCGTTCCCGGACCGGTGATGCTCGGATCTGCCGCGACGCGCACCACGCGACCGCTCCGGCCGAGTTCCTCGACGGAGGCGAGCGCGTCGGCCAGCGCGTCATCGGACTCGGCCTTCGGGGCGTGCCTGAGCACCGCGTCGGAGAAGATCGGCGTGAGCCGCGGACGGTCATCGGGGGACGGGAGTGCGGTCGGCCAGGGCAGGAGCGCGACTTGTCCGCCGGGCTTGCTGAACGCGTGGACGATCTTCTCGATGAACGGTGCCGGCCAGGTCGCGTCGAGGTCGATCGGCGCCGGGCCGGCCGTCCACACCGTCGCCGGGGCGGGCGTCGGGGCCGAGCCGCGCGACCGGGCACGGGCGCTGGGCGCGCCGGGTGTCGCGGGGCTGATCCTGGTGGTGGACGGGGCGGTCGGATAGGGGCGGCGCTCGGCCTCGGCGGTGGTGGCGGTGCGGCTGTTCGTCGGGCGGGTGGAGTCGTCGCGTCGCGTCGGTCCGTGCCGACGGGCACGACGAGCGGTGTTGTCTGACTGAGCCATGGATTCCTCACAAGAGCCGTGGGGGTGCGCCTGGCGATGCGGCGCCCTCGTACACCCCCCAACTCCGAAAAACGGCCCGTTTTTCAACACTGCATACCCGACTTTTTCGGGAAATTTTTGTCCCGATAGCCAGTGAGGCTGCAAGCAAAGGGGGCTCGCGCAGTACACCCGCGCGGAGAGCCGGAGAGTGCCTTGCCAAAAAAGCCGCAAGATCAACCTAGGCAAAGTTTCGCCGCAGGGTTCGAGACGTCGGCCCGTACTGCCTCTTGGCGGCATTGCTCCGCCACTGGATCGCCACCAAAACGCCACCAAAACATCGTCGCAGCAGTTCAATGAACGTCTTCCGTGGTCATCGAACGATCTTGATGGAGGCTGCCGACGTGTAACTGACTGATCTTCGTGGCGGCTTGAAATGATCACTCAAGATCGTCGGTGGCGTTGTTGTGGGCTTTTGGTGGCGGTCTGGTGGCGTTTTGGTGGACTTGATTTGAGTTCCTTGTGTGGTCGTTGTTCTCCGATCACACAAGGAGTCTGGATATGGTCTCGCGTAGCGTTTTGAATTGCGTTCCTTTCGGGCGGGATTCCCTGCCCTTGGATGCCGCGCGGACGGCGTTTGAATGGCTGGTCGCCGGGCCGAGTCCGGCCTGTGTCGAGGGCTGGCGTTTCCCTGGTCTGCCGCGGCGGCGGGTGCCCTTGAATGAGCTGCGGGATCTACTCCTGGACCCGCAGCTGCCGATGTCGACCGTGGACCCGGTCTGGGTGCATCTGGTCACCCGTTCTCGCGATGAGGGCGATGCCGCGACGGTGTGCTGCGTCGGGGTCGCGCTGCCCGCGTTGTTCGGCATCGCCGCCGAGTTGTGCGCGCCGTTCGCCGACGACCACCACGACATCCACGCCGCGATCCTGACCGGGTTCCTGTCGGAGCTGGCGACGATCGACCTCACCAGGCCGTGGGTGATGTGGCGGCTGCGCTGCGCTGCTCTGCGCGCGGGGCACCTGTTCATCCGGGACGCGCTGGAACGCCCGATGCCGTCGGATGAGGACTTCCACTCCAGCGAGCCGACCTCGCCATGGGGGCACCCGGACTTCGTGCTCGCCCGCGCGGTGGCCGAGGGGGCGATCACCGGCGAGCAGGCCGAGCTGATCGGCGCCACCCGGCTGGAATCGGAGTACACGCTCACGCAGGCCGCCGCGGACTGGGGCGTGAGCTACAAGGCCATCGAACAAGTCCGCCGCCGCGCCGAGCGCCGGCTCGCCGCATGGCTGTCCGGACAGGCCCCACTCGATGACCCCAGCGACCGTCGCGACCACGACGTGGAGATCCGCGCGGTGAACGCGGCGACGATCACCGCCGCGGCCCGCGAAGCCACGCGTCCCTTCGCCCCTCCACCCGATGAGTCACACACGGTGACCGAGCTCGGTGGAAAGTCATCGAAAAAAGTTCGGGGTCGCGTGTTGAAAAACGCCCCGAAATCCGGAGTCGAGGGCTGCGGGACAGACGCAGCCGCTCCCGCGCAGACCACCTCGCCCGACCGCCCGACCGGGATCACCCAGCGGGCGACGGACCCGACTCCGGAGGTGCCGAAATGCGCCTGACTCATTCCCTCATGCACTGCACACCGCGCTACCGCGGTGGCGCGGTGTGCCCTCGACGCGGACCCGTTGCCGAGTCTCTCCAGACGCGCGTGCCCGCCTCACCGTCGTGCACCGCTGCAACTGCCATACCTCGGACGTCTTTGATGGCGGCGGGATGGCAGACCTGTCTGCGGCGCACGCTCGTGGTGCTGGCCGGTGCGGCGGTTGTAGTGCTGGTCGTGCCCGTCTGGACCGCACACGCGCAGAGCGTCACGGTGCTGGCCGAGGTGGCGTCCGTCGACCAGGTCCTGACCAACATCCGCACCTGGATCATGGGCATTCTCGCCCTGCTGGCGACAGTGTTCCTCACCATCGGCGGGGTCCGCCGGGTGATGGCCGGCGGTGACCCCGGCGAGCACGAAAAGGCCAAAGACTGCTTCAAAGCCGCCGCGATCGGCTACAGCCTGGCCGCGCTCGCCCCGCTGGTCGTCAGCGTGCTCAAAGGCATTGTGGGGGCGTAGGCGATGTCTGCGATCACCTCGATGCGGCAAGCCCGTCACGACCCGGCGCGCCCTCGCCCGCGCCTGCCGCGCCCCCTCCTCACCAAGCCTCCCGACAGCCGGCACGGCGTACTGCGACGGCGCGCCCTGTGGCTGCTCATGGTCGTGCTGCTCGCCGTCGCGAGCGGCGGTGCCGCGGTGGCGGTGGCACAACCGAGCCCAGTCACGCCCACCCCCTGCCCGCAGCCCGGCGCTTCATCGCCGACACCGTGCCCGCCCGCACCGCCGCCAAGCGGACACCCTCAGACGCCACCGAGCACCACGTCGTCGGCTCCCGTCACGACCACACCGGGCACCACGGCACCGAGCACGACAACGCCGAGCCCGCCGCCGGTCACGCCGCTCAGTCCACCCAGCGGGGAGTGCGGCATCACCGACATCGGCGCGTGCATGGCCGACGGCATCAACAGCTTCTTCTGGGCGCTTGTTGTCGCCGCGCTGAACTCGTTGTTGCGGCTGGTGGCTCAGACGCTGCTGGCCACGCCGACGCTGGATCAGCTGCCGCGGATCGGTGAGCTGTGGGAGTCCTCGCGCGGGATCGCGGTCGCCAGCTACGCGCTGCTGATCATGGTGTCGGGCATTGTGGTGATGGCCTACGAGACGCTGCAGGCCCGCACCACGATCCGCCAGGCCGCGCCACGGCTCGTGGTCGGATTCCTCGCCGCGAACCTCTCCTGGATCCTCGCGGCCAAGGCGATCGAGTTCGCCAACGCCCTGTCGTACGCGCTCGTCGGCGGGGGCGTGGATCCCAAGGGCGCGGCGGAAACGCTGTCGGCGTTGCTGACCAACACAGTGCTGACCTCGATCACCTCGTCCGGGTTCGTCGGCATCCTGATCGCGCTCGGCCTGGTCGTACTGCTGGTCTCCCTGAGTGGCAGTTACGTCGTGCGCGTCGCGCTGACCGCCGTGCTGGTCGCGGGAGCCCCACTGGCGCTGAGCTGTCACGGCTCGGAACAGACCGAGGGGGTCGCCTGGTGGTGGTGGCGCGCGTTCTTCGGAGTGCTCGGCATCCAGATCGGCCAGTCCCTCACGCTCATCACCGCGCTGCGCGTGTTCTTCTCCGAAGGAGGGTTCACCTTCTTCGGGCCGACGCCGGACGGCGTGGTCAACCTGATCGCCACCGGCGGCCTGCTCTGGATCCTGGTGAAAATCCCGAGCTGGGTCATGCACCACGTCCAGCTCGGCGGTGGCCGGCGTTCGATGCTCGGTTCGCTGGTGCGCGCGTTCGTCGCGTACAAGACCTTCGGCCTGCTGCGAGGCCGGGGCGGTAGTGGCACCAGGTCACTCCCGGCTGGAGGTGGATCCGGTAGGGGCCGAGGCGCAAGCTCCGGCGGTGGCGGACCGGCGAACCCCTACGCCCATGCCCGCACGACCGCGAGCGGGCAGTACATGCTGCCGCTCACGGGGCTTCGCCGCAGCCGTCCAGCCGCCGCACCCAAGTCCGCGCCCGTACCGAAGCCGAGTGGCGGGCACGGCCGCCAGCTGACCTTGCCGCTGGACGGTGACTGGCCGGAGAACAAGCCCGTTCTCGGACGCGACGGCCAGTACCGGTTGCCGCTGGATGTCGAACGAGTCAAGCCGACGCCACCGCCTCCGGTCCCGCCCGGCACGTCGCGCGCGGCTGGGCGGCGTCGTGGCGGGCAGCAGCTGGAGCTTCCGTTCGACCCCTACCGGGGTAATCGGCCGGACCGCTCCGGTCAGTACCCGCTGCCGCTTGAGGGCGTGCGCCGCACCCCACGTCCACCGAGCCCGGCACCGGCCCCGGCACCTCCTGCGCCACGGGCACGCGGAACACAGCCGCAGCTGCCGTTCGACCCGTACAAGGGCAACCGGCCGACCCGTTCCGGGCAGTACCCGCTGCCGCTGGACGGTGTGCGCCGCGTCCCGCCCGCAACACCCGCACCGCCGCCACCACCACCGCCGCGAGCGGCCTCGCCCGCAGGCCGGCAGCTGCGGCTTCCGTTGGACCTGCCGACCCGGCCGCGGCGGTCCTCGCCGCCACCACCCACGTCTGGAGGTACGCCGTGAATACAGTGCGCATCCCCGCCGACGTCGACATGGCCGACAAGGTGATCGGCCCGTTGACCGCCCGTCAGCTCGCGATCCTCACGGTGACCGGTCTGGTGCTCTACGCCGGCTGGACCGGCACGCGCGGGTTCGTGCCGTTGCCGGTGTTCCTCGCGGTGGCCATCCCGGTCGGGGTGAGCGCGGCGGTCATCGCGCTCGGCCAGCGGGACGGGATGTCGATGGACCGGCTGTTGGCCGCCGCGATCCGGCAACGCCTGCGGCCACGCCACCAAGTGGCCGCTCCCGAGGGTGTCCGGCCCGCGCCGCCGTGGCTGACCGCCCAGGCTGTCGCGACGAGCGCGAGCCGGACTGCGGGCACCGGCAAGAACAGGTCAGCCGAGCACGCCAAGAACACGCTGGTGGCATCGGAGCAGATTTCGCTGTCGGCGTTGCGGTTGCCCGCCGAGGCGGTCACCGACACCGGTGTCGTCGACCTCGGTGGCGACGGTCTGGCGGTGGTCGCGGTCGCCTCGACGGTGAACTTCGCGCTGCGGACACCGTCCGAACAGGAGTCCCTGGTCGCCTCCTTCGGCCGCTATCTGCACAGCCTGACTGCCCCGGTGCAGGTCCTGGTGCGCACCGAACGGCTTGACCTGTCCAGCCAGATTGGCGAGCTGCGGGAACGCGCGGGCGGGCTGCCCCACCCGGCGCTGGAGGCCGCCGCGCTCGAGCACGCCGACTACCTCGCGCAGCTCGGCGCGCAGACCGACCTGCTGCGCCGCCAGGTGCTGCTGATCCTGCGCGAGCCGATCGGTCCCGCCGCGCCGACCGACGGGCTCGGCGGCCCTGGACCGCTCGCGGTGCTGGCCTCGCTAGCCCGCGGCGCACGCCGCGGACGCGGCGAGGCCACCCAGGCGAGCGCAGCGGCGCGGCGTGCGGCGGAGTCCCGGCTGGTGCGTCGTCTGAACGAGGCGATCGAGCTGCTCGCGCCCGCCGGGATCGTGGTCACCCCGCTGGACGCCGGGCAGGCCACCGCCGTGCTCGCCTCGGCATGCAACCCCGACACCCTGCTGCCTCCCTCAGCGGACCTCGCCGGCGCCGACGAGGTCATCATCACCACCACCGGCGGCACCGACCTGGTCGACGACCACCCGTCCTGGCAGATCGGCCGCGGCACGGCCGACATCAGCGAGCACGAACCAGACCACGAAGACGACGACTGGGACTACGAGGACGAAGACGACGACTTCTCCGAGAGGCGGCGGCGATGAGCATCCGACCACGGTCCCGGCGCGGCCAGCGCCGCTCCGACCACCGGGCCGCCAATCAGCGGGCCAACGCGTTTACTCCGGACGCCCTGTCCGTGGGCGCCCGGCACCTGGAGGTCGGCACCGAGTGGGTCTCCAGCTTCGCGGTGACCGGGTTCCCGCGTGAGGTCCACCCCGGCTGGCTCACACCGCTGTTGACCTATCCCGGCCGGTTGGACGTAGCTCTGCACGTCGAGCCGATCGACCCGGCCACCGCCGCGGCCCGGTTGAAGAAGCAGCTCGCCAAGCTCGAGTCGGGCCGTCGGCACACCGCCGAGCACGGCCGCCTGCACGACCCACATGTCGAAGCGGCCACAGAGGACGCCTACGACCTGAGTTCTCGCGTGGCGCGTGGCGAGGGCAAGTTGTTCCGTGTCGGCCTGTACCTCACGATCCACGCGCCCAGCGAGCAGGTGCTAGCCGATGAGGTGGCCGCGCTGCGCTCGCTCGCGGCGAGCCTGCTGCTCGACGCCAAGCACACCACCTACCGCGCGTTGCAGGGCTGGGTGTCGACCCTGCCGATGGGCCTGGACCTGATCGGGATCCGCCGCACCTTCGACACCTCCGCGCTCTCCGCGGCGTTCCCGTTCACCAGCCCGGACTTGCCCGCGGCCGACCCGACCTCAGTGGCCGCGCCGTCCGGGGTGCTGTACGGCTACAACCTCGGGTCGCAGGGGTTGGTGCACTGGGACCGGTTCGGCGCGGGGATGCACAACCACAACTCGGTCATCCTCGGCCGCTCCGGTGCGGGCAAGTCCTATCTGGTCAAGCTGGAGTTGCTGCGCAGCCTGTATCGCGGGATCGAGGTCGCGGTCGTCGACCCCGAGGACGAGTACGCCCGGCTCGCGCACGCGGTCGGCGGCACCTATGTCCACCTCGGTGCCGCGGGCGTCCGGCTCAACCCGTTCGACCTGCCCATCCACACCCGCCCAGACGGACACCGCACCGCACCCAAAGACGCGCTCGTGCGCCGGTCGCTGTTCCTGCACACCGTCATCGCCGTGCTGGTCGGCAGCGAGTTGCAGGCCGCCGAGAGGGCCGCGCTGGACCGGGGCATCGCCGCCACCTACCAGTCGGCCGGGATCACCGCCGACGCCCGCACCTGGACCCGGCCCGCGCCCACCCTGCGGTCCTTGCGCGATCAGCTCGCGACCGCGGGCCAGGCCGGTGACCGGGCCGCGGCCGAGCTCGCGGCGAGGCTGCATCCCTTTGTGGAGGGTGCGTTCAAGCAGCTGTTCGACGGGCCGACGTCGACCACTCCCGACGGGCATCTGGTGGTGTTCAGCCTGCGGGACCTGCCCGACGAGCTGAAAGCCATCGGCACGCTGCTCACCCTGGACGCGGTGTGGCGGCGGGTGTCGAATCCCGCGATTCGCCGGCCGCGCCTGGTGGTCGTGGACGAGGCGTGGCTGCTGATGAAAGACCCGTCCGGGGCGGACTTTCTGTTCCGCATGGCCAAAGCCGCCCGCAAGCACTGGGCCGGGCTGACCGTCGCGACCCAGGACACCGCCGACGTACTAGGCAACGATCTCGGCAAGGCCGTGGTCGCGAACGCGGCGACCCAGATCCTGCTACGGCAAGCGTCCCAAGCCATCGACGAGATCACCCACACCTTCGACCTGTCCGCCGGGGAACGACAGTTCCTGCTCTCAGCCGAAAGAGGCCAGGGTTTGCTGTCAGCGGGAACCCAGCGGGTCGCCTTTCAAAGCGTGGCCTCGCCGAACGAGAACTACTTGGCCACAAGCGCGCCGGCCGAGCTCGCCATATACGCCGCGGACGCCGACTCCATCGGCGAGGCCGACGACGAGCAGTCCTTCGTCGATCTCGGCTTCGCCGACCAGCAGGCCTACGCGCCCGAGTGCGACGAGTTCGGGTCATTCGGCACTGACGACGACATCGAACTCGACGCCGCCTGACACCGGCCACCCCATCGCCGATCAAGCATTTCCCTTACGTTCTAGGGAGAACCTGTCATGGTTTCCTGGCTTTCGGCCGCCCTCACCCACCCCGAGCTGGCTGCTCATGCACTCGCACGGACGAGCCTTACCGACGGGTGGGTCGGGGACTACTTGCGCGACCCCGGCGGCGCACTACTCAGGTTGCTAGGCCACCTGCGGAAGTGTGCGGTCAGCTGGGGACCGATCGTCGCCCCGGTGCTCGCGGCAAGCGTCGTAGGAGTCGTGTCCGGCCGGCGCCGGTGGGCCAGGCGCTGTCACGCGAGGCTGGTCGCCGACGCCCGTCAGGTCACCGTGCTCGCCCCGCCGACGGTGGATCCCGCGGGCGGCGAGGCGTTGTGGTCCAACCTCGTCGGCCTCCTGCGCCCGGCCTGGCGCCGCTGGTTCACCGGCCAGCCCCACGTGGCATGCGAGTACGTGTTCTCCGAGGCCGGGGTCGCCATCCGGCTGTGGGTGCCCGGAGTGATCCCGCCCGGCCTGGTCGAACGCGCGGTCGAAGCGGCCTGGCCCGGCGCCCACACCCGCGTCGGCCCCGCCGAATCGCCCCTGCCACCACCCGAGGCCGGCCAGCGGCGGCTGGTCGTCGGCGGGGAACTGCGCCTGGCCCGGTCCGAGGCGCTACCGATCCGCACCGACTTCCACGCCGATCCGCTACGCGCGCTTATCGGCGCCCCGGTCGGGCTCGGCCGCGACGAGTACGCCTGCGTACAGATCCTGGCCCGCCCCGTCACCGGCCGACGCGTCGCCCGAGCACGCCGCTCCGCGCGCCGGGTACACACTGGCAGTTCCACCCGTGTGGCCGGGCGTCTGCTCGACCTGATCACACCCGGTGCGACGGCCGGGCGGGCGCGGAACACGACGAAATCCGGGGTACTGCATACGGATCCGCAGACCGCGCTGGAGTACGCGGCGCACAACCGCGCCATCGTCGCCAAGCAACGCGGCTCCCAGTACGAGACGGTCATCCGCTACGCCGTCGCCACCCTCCTGCCCGCCGACGCCGCAGAGACCGAGGTCCGCACGGCGCGTGATGTCGCCCGCGGACGGGCACACGCCCTGGCCGCGAGCTTCGCTTCCTACACCGAGTACAACCACTACACCCGCCACCGCCTGGGCCATCCTGGCGTCGTGCTGGCCGGGCGGCGTCTCGGCACGGGCGACCTGCTGTCCGTGGGTGAGCTGGCCGCCGTGGCGCACCTGCCGATCGACGAGACGATCCCCGGTGTCCAGCGCGCCGGTGCCCGCGCGATCGCCCCACCACCGGGCATCGCCACACCAGGGCCGCAGGCCAAGCGGATCGGGGTCACCGACACCGGCCACGAACGCCCCGTGGCGCTGCGTGTCCCCGACGCGCGGCACCACCTGCACGTCATCGGCGCGACCGGCTCGGGCAAGTCCACCTTGCTGGGCAACATGATCCTGGCTGACGCGGAGGCCGGGCGCGGCATCGTGCTGATCGACCCCAAGGGCGACCTCGTCACCGACGTGCTCTCCCGGCTGCCGAAATCGGCAGGCGACCGCGTGGTGATCTTCGACGCCGACTCGAAGTCCCGGCCACCGTGCCTGAACCCCCTCGACGGCGGGGAGACCGATCTGACCGTCGACAACCTCGTCTCGGTGTTCCGGCGGGTCTACTCCGCGTTCTGGGGCCCGCGTACTGACGACGTGATGCGCGCCGCCTGCCTCACTCTGCGCAGCCAGGAAGGCGTCGCCACTCTCGCGGATCTACCGAAGCTGCTGGCCGATCCCGCTTTCCGGTCCCGGGTCACGGCCGGGGTCACCGACCCGGTGCTGCGCGGTTTCTGGTCCTGGTACGAGGAACTCACCGACTCCAGCCGCAGCCAGGTGATCAGCCCGCTGATGAACAAGCTCCGCGCGTTCCTGCTGCGGCCGTTCGTGCGCGACGCCATCGCGGGAGGACATTCCACAGTGGACATGTCCAGCGTGCTTGATGGCGGGATCTGCTTGGTGCGTATCCCGAAAGGCTCGCTCGGTGAGGAGACCACCCGGCTGGTCGGGTCGCTGGTGGTCGCGCGCACCTGGCAGGCCACCACCGCGCGCGCCCGTACTCCGCAACGCCAGCGCAACGATGCCTCACTGGTCATCGACGAGTGTCATAACTTCCTCAACCTGCCCTACCCGATCGAGGACATGCTGGCCGAGGCACGGGGATTCCGGGTCGCGATGACCCTGGCGCACCAGCACCTCGGGCAGCTTCCTCGTGAGTTGCGGGAAGGCATGTCCACCAACGCCCGCAGCAAGATCTTCTTCAATGCGAGCCCGGAGGACGCGCGCGAGCTGTCCCGGCACACCGTGCCCCGGCTGTCCGATCACGACCTGGCTCACCTCGGCGTCTACCACGCCGCCGTCCGGCTTGTCCTGAATGGGGAAGAGTCGCAGCCGTTCACCATGCGCACCCAGCCGCTTCCCCGCGCAATCCCTGGCCGCGCAAGGGAAATCCGTGGCATTGCCCGACGCGCCACGTGCAGCCGTGCCCCCGGCGTCGTCACGCCCGCGTCTGGACCGCACACCCCATCCCGGTCTCCACGGCGTCCCGCCACCGCCTCAGTCCACACACGGCCGGCCAACGGCGATCGCCGCGAACAGCTCGGTGCTCGGGCACGCAACGCCGACCCGCGCCGCCAGCAATCCTGACCCACCCGACTGGTGCCGCGAGGTGGAAGAAAGTCCTTTTCGCACAACAATATCCGGAGTTCACATCATGATCACGAATCCCACAAGGCAGCGAACCCTTCGAGGCCACCAGGCAAGCCGGCCGACCCCACGGGCGGCGAACAACGCCGAGCACCAGGCGGTGCTGGCCGGCCGGTTGACCCCGAGGGACCGGTGGATCATCCGGATGCTGCACGAACACCGCGTGCTCACCGCACACCAGATCACCGCGCTCGCGTTCCCGTCCTTCCGGTCCGGGCGGATGCGACTGCGGGAGCTGTACATGTGGGGCGTGGTCGACCGGTTCCAGCCGTTCATCACCTCCGGCACCGCGCCGATGCACTACGTCCTCGCGCCCGCCGGGGCCGCGGTGCTGGCCGCCGAGGACGGCCTGGACGTCAAAGAACTCGGCTACCGCCACGACCGCGCCTTCGGCATCGCCCACTCCCTGCGACTCGCGCACACCGTCGGCGTAAACGAGTGGTTCACCGCCCTGGTCGCACACGCCCGCCACACAGATCCGGCCGGGCACACCGCGCTTGCCGTGTGGTGGTCGGAAACCCGCTGCGCCCGCCACTTCGGGGACCTGATCAAACCCGACGCCTACGGCCGCTGGACCACCGGTGACAGGGACGTCGAGTTCTTCCTCGAGTACGACTTCGGCACCGAGGTCCTCGCCAAACTCGCCGGGAAACTCACCGGCTACGCCGCCCTCGCCGCGGCCACCGGCATCACCACCCCGCTGCTGGTGTGGCTGCCCACCTCGCGCCGCGAGGCCACCGCCCGCCGGCTGCTGCACCGCGCCTGGCGCGAGCTCGACGACCCGCGCTCGGTCCCGGTCGCCACCGCCACGGCCGAACTGCTCAACCCCGAAGCCCCGCACCCCAGCCCCACCGACGAGGTCTGGCTGCCCCTAGACGCAGCCGGGGGCGGTGGCGTGAGCGCACGACAGGAGCTGCACCGGCTGCTCGACGCCTGGCCGCACATCTCACCGCCCAGCGCAGACGAGGGCAATGAGCCGACAGCGGAGTCAGACCTGCCGTTGACAGCTCCCGCGCCCACACCGATGCCACCCCAACCCAACCCACGCCCACCGAGCACCGGCAGGAGGTGAACACACCATGATCGTGAAGATCGGAGCCGCCGTGATCGCGGCGACCCTGGTGATCTCGATGCTGATCGCCGGTGGCGTGTCAGGTGCACTCTCGTCGATTCTCGGCGGCAGTGGCCGGCCCAGCGCGACCGCGCTGGCCGATATCCCCGCCGACTACCTTGCCTTGTACCGGGCGGCGGCCGGAGTGTGTCCAGGGCTGGACTGGTCGATTCTCGCCGCCATCGGCAAAGTCGAGACCGACCACGGCCGCTCCACCCTGGTCGGCGTGCACAGCGGCGAGAACTCTGCGGGCGCGGCCGGCCCGATGCAGTTCCTCGCCCCCACCTTCGCCACCGTCACCGCCCAGCACACCATCCCGCCCGGCGGACAGACCCCACCGTCGCGCTACAACACACACGACGCCATCTACGCCGCAGCCCACTACCTGTGCGACAACGGCGCCCGCGACGACAAAGACCTCTACCGGGCGATCTTCACCTACAACAACGCCGACTGGTACGTCCGCAAGGTCCTTGACCAAGCCGCCATCTACACCCAGGCCACGTCCGAAACCGCTGCGGCGTGCGCCGCCGTGCAATCGGCTAGTGATCTCGCGGTCGCGCCCGCCGCACTCGTGGCCGTGAGGTTCGCCTGTGGCGAGCTCGGTGAGCCGTATGTGTGGGGCGGCGACGGAGATGCTGAGGGTGGCTGGGACTGCTCTGGGTTGACCAAGGCTGCCTACGCCGCAGCGGGAATCAAGCTCGAGCGAGTTGCACAAGACCAGTACAACATGGGACCGCTCGTGCCAGCCGGATCAGCGCTGCAGGCGGGAGACCTTGTGTACTACGGATCAGACATCGCGAGCATCGCGCACGTGGGTATCGCCATTTCGCCCACCCATATGGTCAACGCACCCGAACCCGGCACGGTGGTGCGTATCGACAAGATCGGGCGCCCTCTCGCAGTCACGCGTCCCGGGTTGGCCTGGCCCGCGCGCCACTAAGTGGCCCCATACCCAGAACTTCCAGCCACGGGCCAGCCTCCCATGCGTGGTCGATAAGCCGCAGCAGCCCGAGTGTGGGCAGGGTTTCTGGCATTGGCTCGTCCGGACCTTCACGTCGTCGAGGGCGCTGGCGGCTGCGGCTGGCCGGGCTGGTCCTGTGCCGGGTCTTCAGGTCGATGTTGCGTTGCTGGCGGTGTGGTGCGGTTGCGGTGTTCATCCCGGAGTTCGGCGAGGGTGCGGTTGTCGCTGATACGGCGCCATGTTCGCCAGCCGTCGGTCACATTCCCGTGGCAGCAGGCGTTGATGGCCGCAGCGGGCGTGGGAAAGCGGCGTCCATCTTCGACTTGGAGCTGACCGTCTGCGAGCACGTACGCGGTGTGGACGACGCCCTTGCGTGGCTGGACGTAGCGGAGTTCGTCGCCGGCGCACAAGGTGCCGTCGGACACGAGGGCGAACAGTCGCGGATCGTGCGGCGGTCGCCGGGCAGGAGCAGGGGACCTTCGGGACCCAGGCATCCGGATCTGGGACAGGGGTACGCCGTCACGGGCGCGACACCAGTAGTGCCAGCCGTTCTGGTGTGGATAGCCGAGGGCCGTCAGCGCACCGGAAGGACGGCCGAACCAGCGGCCGTCAGGCAACTGGATGCCGCCGTCGACGACGTGTGCCTCGTAGCGGACGCCCTCTCCCGGGCGGGCGCACACCAGTTTCTCGCCGTCGCGAAGCCTGCCCGCCAGCACCAGGTCGTGCAACACCCCGAACCGGCCATCGACGCCCACGGTCGGTGCTGACTTGAACACCAGGCTTGCGTCGCACGCCATGAGCCGGGTGATGGTGGCGGCGATCTGATGCGGCCATTCGGCATTCATGCCGGTCCATGTTCCAGCCCGCTCCCACCGGCCTCCTCGCGCGGTCAGCACGTCGACATCGACGAACGACTGGTTGCTGTCGGCGGGCGTGGTGGCTGCGGTTCGCAGCCGTACCACCACGTCACCGTCATGGGCGCGCGCGTCGGGCTGCACGGTCAGCGTTAGGGCCGCGAACAGCGCGAGCTTCCCGCCGTCGATCGCGGTGTCTGCGGCGATCACTTGCAGACCCCACACCCCGGCGGGTAGCTGTGGCGGGGCGGTATGCCCGTCAGCGACGATCACTACCGCGTCAGCGGGCAAGGCCTCGCGGGCGCGGATAGCAATTACGTCGAACGCACCAACGCTCGCCAGGGAGGGCGGGACCGCGTCACCTGTCGACACGATGATGCTGGACGGGTGCGCGGCCTGCGCGTGTGGCATGACAGCGTCGTGGGTCGTGGACATTGCTCTTGTCTCCCTTCGGTTCCCGGTCAGGTGTCGGTGCCGGGGAGTTCCGGCTAGTGCGGGAGTGTCTGTGCGGGTGGTGACGTCAGCGGCCGAACTGTCCGGGCCGAGATTGCCTCAGGCAGCTCGAATTGGCGGAAGGTGGCCTTTTCTTCAACGGTGCAGGGGCCACACGGCCGGGGTCAGCGTCCTGCGCGCCCCGATTGCGCGCGTGGGCTCACGCTCTGCACCATCGCGCCGACGAGGCGGACTGCTGCGACGTCCCCGCACTGCACATGGATGTCCTGCAGGAAACGGGGATGGCCAGGGTGGTCGAGGTCGACCTCGTTGTAGACGCTGGCCAGCTGGAACACCTGCTCGGCGAGATGCATGGCGATCCCCGTGATGGAGTCGCTGATGTCGGTGCCGCACGTGACGGTGACCCGCAGCACCGGCTCGTCGCCCGTGTTGTCGGCGTCGACGGTGAACTCGGCGTCGGCGGGCAGCATGTCGTCGTCTTGGACGTTGGCGAGGTTCTCGGTGAGCATGGCGGCGATGTCCTCGAGCGACAGGCCTGTGGTGTCGTCGTGGTGATCGCCAGTGAGTCGGCCGCGGGTCGCGGCAACGGAGGTCATAGCGGAGGTCCTTCGGGTTAGGCGTGGCACGATCTCGTTGCCGCGCAAGGGGATTGGTTCCTCCGGCGGGTTCGGCCGGACGCGTCCATCCACGCTCGATACACCGGCACATGTCAAGCGGCGGAGCGCACGTGACCGGATCGGGTTAATCGAACTGGGTCAACGTCATTACGGCGGCCACCGTCCACACGAGACAGACGTCTTGTTTGTCGAACCGGCTTGACTTCAGGGGCTGAAGGAAGCGTCCATAGTCGTGTAGCCCGCACACACCGGCAGCGCACCGGGGGCCACACCCGCTCCGGCCGGGGCATGACCATCGATCACCGACCACACACGCGCGAATCGAGGGAATGTCATGTCCAGCACGACCCGCACCCGCAAGACCACCACCTTCAGTACGAGCGGATCGATCCCGCCGCTGCGGTCAGTTCCCGACCACGACACGGCCGAGACGGTGCGCACGGACGCCGAGGACAAGCTGTGGGAGGCGTTGCACGCTCACCCGAACACCACGGCCACCGACCTCGCCCAGATCGCGAAGATCGGGAAGTCGACCGCGCAGAAGTTCCTTGCCAAATGGGCGGGCGATGGCAGTGTCACGCGCACCGCCGGAATCGCCACAGGTGGTCGGCGCGCCGCCGACATGTGGGCAATCACGCCGTCAGACACCAACACCCAGTTCGACACTGCCGATGCTGACGACGCGACCACGGCGGGCAAAGCCGACGCGGCGGACACATCGCAGGCCGAGCTGGACGCCACTGCCGGTGCGCCGCTCGACCAGCACACGCCCGACACGGACGAAGACACGTCCATCGAGCCCGATTCCCACGCTCCGGAGGACGCGGAGCCTCCCACCACCACGGCCAGTGACACGCAGGACTCGGCCAGCCCCGAGGCGAGCACCCTCGCGGGCGCGGACTCCGTTGTGGCCGGAGTCATCGAGCCCACCGACTCAGGCAGTTCAGCCGACGCCGACCCAACGGCTGAAGACGGCATGGTTACGGCGGCCGGGAAGGCGCCTCGGTTGGCATCAGGAGCGCTACGCGTGATGGTCGAGGACTTCCTGCGCGAGCACGCCGGCGACGAGTTCAGCCCGACCGCGATCGCGAACGCGCTGGGCGGGAAGTCCTCGGGTGCGGTCAGCAACGCGCTCGACAAGCTGGTCGTCGACGGCATCGCCATGAAAACGCAAGACAAGCCGAGGCGCTTTGCACTCGCTGCGGATGAGCAGGCGGATGCTGCGGCGCCCGTGGACTAGTGAACCTGCGGGCCTTGCCCAGTTATGTCCCGACGGATCACCGTCGGGACACAAGGCATTCGACCCTGGCTGTCCTCAACGGACGGTCGGATCGACGTGATCGTAGGGCCTTGGCACACACCCAGGTCAGGCCAGTTCGCCGGTCGTGCCCTTACCGGCGATGTCTTCAACTCGGGCCCGAGACGTTGTTGCAGCGAGAGGGAAGTGATTGTCGTGTATGTGACTGACCCGCCCTGCCCGAACTGTGGACATCGCGGGGTCATCGTGACGCGCCGCCTGCGGGTGACCGGTCCAGCGGTGCTTGCCGGTGCGAGCATCAAGATGTCCGCCGACGAGATCTATGGGTGGAGGTGCGGTGTCTGCGGGGGATATGGGACGGCGCACACACCGCCAGGTTTCGTGTACCGGGAGGACGACGACACGGCGACCGCTGGGCTGATTCGCCCGGACGCAGCGACGCCGGTGGCCGGTAACGATGGAGCGGGAACGCCCGACTACGAGGCATGAGACGCCGCTACGTGACCACCTGCGGCGGCGGCCGGGCACTGCCAGGTGCCTTGGTCGCAGTGTTCCTTGTTCTTGCCGCGGTCAACGGGGCGACGGCCGTACTCGAGGACGCGGTGTGGCCGGTCGCGGTCGCCGTGTGCTGCATCGCGATGGCGATTGTGGTCAGCCGAGCATGTCCGGCGCGGTGGCGTAACCAGCTCGATCGGCGCGGCTGAACGGGACATGCTGACGTCGGCACCGGCGTCTGCTTACCGTGTGACTCGGCCGACGACGCGTACTCGATGCCGTCATGACGGAGCGGCATGCCACGGAGCTGGACCGATGCTCTCGCACGGTGTGGGGTGGAGTAAGTCCCGCGTTCAGAGGATGGCGGAGATGTTGCTGCCGCTCACACATCGGCCGCAGGCGGTACAACGTTCCCACCAATCGGTACAGCCGCCGAAGCTGGCGAAGGAGTCGCCCTCGCCGGTGTTGATCGCACCGCAGGCAGTGCACTGCTCGTCAGTGTCGTTGATCGGTACGAATAGCCGCTCGGCCGGTGTGCATGCCGATGTGTGTCGATTGTGGCGCATGGAGGTGTGCCTCTGTCTTGTCAGGACACTGTGACGGCGTGGATGTGGACCGCCCGATGCGTGGCCTCGGTCGTCATCGAGGGTCACGATGCACCGCCGAGGGGCGGCTCGGTCGTGAGAGACAGCGGGGCATCGGGGTCGTCCGGGTAGGCCGGGCGGGCGTGGTCGGCGAGAAGGTCCGCCCATAGTTCGGCGCGCAGTTCCCAGATCCAGAAGTCATCAGCGAGCTTGCTGGCGTTGCGGGTGAGCCGGAAATCTAGCCGGGAGAACACATGGCTCGGATGGTCACCGTTGATCTTCAACCTGTGTACCTTCGCTGCGGTGACGCCGAGCGAGTTCAGTACGTTGGCCAGCAACGAGAACGGCTGGTCGTCGACGAACAGTTCCGACGGTTCCTGTTCGCTCCATGGTGGCAGCGAGGTGTCGAGGTCACCGGTGTCGCGGGCAGCTTGTTCGAGCAGGGCGTGCAGCTCGCAGAACCCGATTTCACGTACCGCCATCACGCACCTCCGGCTGAGCTGATGGTGGATGGTGGGCGCAGCTGCGGCGGGAACGTTGCGCGTGGCCCGTCGGAACTGGATCGGCGGAGGCGGTTGACAGCTATATCGAAATCGGTGTGGGTGAGGGGCGGGCAGGGGAACCACGCGCGGCCGAAGTAGCTGATCCACACGCCGGCGGTGTCGAACGCGTAGCACCAGCCAGTGAGCGAACTGTCCGGCCAGCTCCAGGGCCACCCGTCGGCGGGACGGGAACTGTCACCGTTCTGGATGACGGCGGGCAATGCGAGAAGGTCGTCGACGGCGCGGGCGAAGTCCTGGCTGGTGGTCGCGGCCAGCAGCATCCGGCCAGGCGGTGTGACGGCTAGTTCGGCGGGGTCGGCCTGCGGGCGCAAAGATCCGATCCAGCGGGCGGACGGGCCTCGGCCCAGGTAGAAGTCGGCGGCGGTCATGGCGTGGTCCCGATGGAGCGCCGCGGGGCCGACCAGGCCCGGCCCGCCATGATCTGCACCTGGCCATCGGTGAAGATGAACACCCAGTCGGTGTGGCGGCTGTCGGGCTGCAGCCACGGCCAGCCGTCGCGCGGGTGGTACCCGTAGCCGAAGTCCTCGTCGTCCCACACGTCGAGCAGGTCGGTCACGGCGTCGGCGTAGGTGACCGGGTCGATGGCGTCCAGCGCCAACCGTCCACACGCGACGGTGCGAATGATGTCGGGGTCGGCGTCGCCTTGCAGCGAGCCCAGCCAGACGGCCTGGTCGCCGGATCCGTCGAAGAAGTCGGCTTTGGTGCTCACGGAGTCCTCCCGTGTTGTGGGGGTGGGTGATCAGTCGCGGTTCGCGCAGTTGCTTCGGTGCGAGCAGTCGCGTCGGTGCGCGGGGTCGCCGAAGTGATCGGCGGGTAGGCGGTCGAGGCGGGTGTCGTTGTCGGGGTCGAGGTAGTCGCCGACGTCGGCCAGCGTGGTGACCAGCGCCATGGGCACGATGCCGCCGCATCCGGGGCATTCGTCGATCAGCAGCCACCGTCGGTCATAGGCCGCGAAGTCCGGCACGAACCGCAACACCTCGGAAGTGACCGGGTCGGTGATCGTGATCAGATCACCGGGCGACCGGGAGAGGCCGTACCAGCGGACGTGGTCGTCGATCACCGCCACGGTGTCGGTGTCGACCGCGAGCTGCACCGCGATCGAGCGTGCCGAGGTGTCACGGCGTGTCCATCGCGGCAAGTCCTCGGGCTGGTCGTCGGCGCCGTCGGGGTCGGTGCTCCGGCGGTGTCGGGCCTCGGTGATCGCGCGGGCCACCAGGCTGCCGGGTGCGGTCGTCACCGTGACCGCCCCAGGGCGGTCGCCGAGTTGGGCGTGTTCATCGCGGTGGCCCCTTTCGATCTAGTGCGGTCTGCGTGGGGTGTCAGTCGTGGTGTGCGCAGCCGAGGCGTGAGCAGTCGTGGTGTGAGCAGTCGGCGCGATGTGCGGGGTCGCCGTGGTGTTCGATGGGCAGGTCGTCGAAGCGGGCGTCGTTGTCGGGGTCGAGGTAGTCACCGGCATCCGCCAACGTGGCGACGCGCGCCATCGGCACGATGCCGCCGCATCCGGGGCATTCGTCGATCAGCAGCCACCGCTGGTTCGGCGCGGTGAAGTCCGTTACGAACCGCAAGACCCGGGACGTGGCAGGGTCGGTGATCGTGATCAGGTCGCCGGATTCCGGCCTGGAGATGCCATAGGTGCGGTCGGGGTCGTCGATCACCTCCACGGTGTCGAGCGGGACCCCGAGCTTCTTAGCGATCTTGTCGGCCGTGGCGATGCGGCGTGTCCATTGCGGCAGGTCCTCGGGTCGATAGTTGAAGCCTGCGGCCCAGAAACTCCGGCGGCTACGGGAATCGGTGATCGCGCGGGCGACCAGGCCACGGGGTGTGGTCGTCATCGTGACCACCCCAGGGCGTCCGCCGCGAGTTCGGGTAGGTAGCCGACTTGGCCGCGTTCGCCGAGCCACACCACGGGCGGGTCGTGGCGCGCGGTGCCGTCGCCTTCGGTGTCGTCGGGGGTGCACACGACCGGCCCGATCGTGTACTCCATCGGGTAGGACGGGCGCGCGGCCCACCGGATCGGGGTGGCGCGGTCGTACCGCGCGAGCGCGTCCTGCAGGTCGCCGACGGTGTCGATGTCATCCGGCCAGCCATCCATGACAGCGGGTCCTTTCGGTTGCGGTGTAAGGGGTTCGCGGTGCTGGTCAGTCGAGGGATTCGCCGTGGTCGTGGTTCCATTCCGGCTCGCTGATCTCGACCACGCGCAGCAGGCAGTGCTGGCGGCGGTCGTCGCCCGCGTCGTTGCGGTACCGGGCGATCACGTTGATGTACGTGCCGTCGGTGCCGTCGTAGAGCTCGACGTCGAGCCGGTTGGGGTCGGGCAGGTCGGTGTGGCTGGCGCCGTTGATCAGGTCGCGGATGCCGTACACGAACTCCGCGAGGGTCAGCCCGGGGTCGGTGGTGGGTGCGGTCATCGCTGGTGGTCCTTTCACGCGGTGCCGGTAGCCGGGAACCCGTTACGGGGGTTCGGCGGGCGGGGTTTATGCGGCGGGGGCGGTGTGGTGCGCGTTTTCGTCGTCGCCGTTACGTGCGTTGGGCATGGCTCGCGCCGGGTGTGGTATTCGGTGTGTTTCCGGTTCCTCCGGCGGTAATTCAATTATTGCTCTGCCGCCACCTCGCGCGCAATGGGAATGGCCGCCTTTTTGGGACCCTTTCGGGTGATGGTTTCCGGCGCGTTTTGGTGTGATTGAAAACCGTCCGTACGGTCATAATTGCGAAAGGCTCGCCCCGATTTCCGCAGGTCGGCGACGCAGGGGTGGCGGCCAGCTGCTGCGGATGAAAATGTCCAGGCGGCACGCAGGGGGAGCGGTTTCTGACGGGATAAATGAAATAGAGGAACGGAAAGGTGGGGGATTGGTCAAAGTGACACACGGGCGAGAGGTGGTCACGGAATCGCGGTGGAGTGGCAATCGCCCAGCCCGCGCCGATGTGTCTACCGGCTTGCGGGCAAGCGAGTCTGGGATACCAGCGGATCCCCCTGCGGCATCGACGACCAGCATCTCCGCAGGCCGCAGAGGGTGGTTCTCTAACCTGATCCCCCGTATGAACCCAGTCATGACCCTCCGTATGACCCCCCTATGGAAGTCGCTGTGCGCACAGATGATCTTCCCGGCTGCCCCGCGGGTGATACCCCGCAAAGACGAGCGAACGGCTCCCCTGGAATGTATGTGACCTCAAGTGTCCGGTCGAGTCAGGTGGTTCCCGTGTCTTATCGCCACGCGCTCGGGTGGCAGCATGTCGCGAGAAGAGGTTCTTTCGTGGCCAGTCCGAATTCTGTCGACGAAGAATTCCGGCAGACATTCCGGCTGCTAGAATAGCATTCCCAGTTGGCGTTGGAAAAGGTGGCCGAAGAATCTATCGTGATGTGCGAGTTCTGCGGGCTGACTTTTCCGGGCGCGGTCTCGGCGGCGCTCGAAGCGGTGGAGTTCTGATAGTGACTGAGACGCTGGTCGTTCACTGGAATTGCCACGTCAGCTGGCTGTGCTGCGATCACGAGTGCCCGGAGCGCGTGACCTCGCTGGGCCGCCCGGGGTGCCCTCCTGCTGTTGTCCCAGCTGGGTTGCCAGGCCGTGAGCCTGTGGGGTCGGTGTCGCGTCGACCTCGGCCAGCCGGGCGGTCAGCAGGGTTAGGGTCCGCGGGATGGCGTCGAGCTGTCCGAGCCGTTCCTGCAGTCGCATGATGTCGCGGTACAGCGGTTCGTTGTGGGGGTCGAAAGCGCGCGCGATCTCCAGGAGGTCCAGGGTCTGCTGAGGGTCAGTGTCGACCAGTGCGCGGGCCAGTGCGGCGACGGCGTCGATGGCGTCGCGGCGGATCGCCTCGCGGACGGGTTCGACCCATTCGGCCGTCATGTCTTCCGCCAGGGTTCCGCCGTAGGAGTTGACCACGTCCCAGAGGGCGTCGAGTCGGGCTTGGTCGGTGGTGACAGCTCGGCGTGTGGTGACAGCGTGGGCGAAGCGCCGGTAGTCGACGCTCACCATCGCGGGGTCGAGTTGGTAGCGGCCGTTGCTCTTCGAGACGATCTCGGACACCGCGCCGCCGGTGGCGGCGGCCAGTGCGGTGCGCAGTCGTGCCAGTGCGGTGTGCAGGGCGTTGGTCGGGCGGGCTGGCGGGTCTCGGCTCCACAGCGCCGAGACGAGGGTGTCGCGGGTGGCGCCGTGGGGATGCAGTGCCAGCAGGACCAGTAGTTCCTGGGTTCTGGGCTGCAACACTCCGGTGATCTCCCGGGGGCTTGTGGCGCGGTGGGGTTCGGGGTGCCAATGCACGCGCAGTCCGCCGAGCACGGTGACCGTGATCTGTGTGGCGTCCGTGTCGTACTCGTGCTGGGGGGTGAAGGCAGGCGGTGCTGCGGCCGCGGGTGTGGCGCTCTCCTCCGTTGGCTCCGGTTCATCGGTGAGCGCGCCTGCTTGTTCATGTTCTTTGTCCGCACCGGTGGCGTCCGCGCGGTCCGGTCTCTGATGGCGCTCCCGCGGGCCCGGCTCTGGGTTGGCGCCGAGGATCTCCAGCTGGGTGTCGGCGAGTGCGGGTTGCCTGGCCGTTGCCGTGCCGTCCAGTCCGGTCTCACTCGGATTGGAGCGGCTGGTGCGGCGAGATCCTTCTGTGATCGACGCCGTGTGACTGTCGCCGACGGGTGGTGTGGCCGCGGCAGTCGTGCGTGGTGTCGGCGTCAGGTTGGGCAGGTAGCTGGTGTCCGGCGTGTCGGGCTGGGGTTCGGCTTGGTGCAGCAGGGTGAGGAGTTCGGCGGTGTTGTCGCCGCCGAGGCGGAACATCCGGGTACCGCGCAGGGCCTCGCCCAGACCAGGGCCGGTGGCCGAGATCGTGCCGTCGGCGCGGACGTAGCAGGTGACGCCAGGTTGCCACTGCCCCAGCAGCAGTCCGGTGACCCCGAGAGGCCCACCGGCGTCCAGGACCGCCTGTAGCCGCTCGCGCAGTGTTGGTGGCTGTGCGACCAGCATCAGCGGCGGCCACGTGATGAGCTCGGCGCCGGGCTCACAGCTGGTGGCGCGCACCAAATTCTCGGCCTCCACCGCGTTCAGCGCGCTGTCCAGGTCGGGAACGACTCGCACTGTCGAGGGCAGTTGCCACTGGAGCGCTTGGTGACTGAGCAGGCAGACGAGGTCGCCGGCGGGGACGATGACTACCGTCCCCGCCGACGTCGCCGGGTGGTGTGGTGAGGCGGTAAGCGCCGTGATCAGCAGAGCGCGGGCCGCGGCAGGGGCCCCGGCGCCAACCAGACCGAGGCCGCGCGCGGCGGCGAGATCGAGGGCGATCTCACGACCATCGCGAACACCGACTCCTGGTGAGATGCCTGGATAGCGGCTGGCACCGGCATCGCGCGCGCCCACCACCAAGGGCGGCGCAGCCGAGGCAGGCTGCGGGCGTTGCTCGTGTTCGTCGTCCGCCCCGCCGTTGTCGAGGACGATGTCGTTGTGCGCCTCGGTGCGCAGATGTGCCAGGCGCAGCTGGTAGACGACCGGGGCGACGGGCAGGTCGTCACGGTCGCCGCTGCCGGGCCGGTAGCGGCTGCGATAGCGGCGGCGGGCGAGCATCAGCGTCGCGCTGACCGCGGCGGCCAGCCCGAGACTGACGAACAACTCTGCGCCCCAACGGAAGCCAGGTCCGTCCGCCAGCTCCGATGCTGGGATGAGGCTGGTCGCGGACGGTGGGGCCGCAGGCGTAGACGGCGTGGGTGATGAAGGTGTGGACGGTTGGAGGCTGGTCGATGGCGCTGAGGACGTCGACGGCGGAGTCCGAGTCGCTGGGGCCGGATCGGCCGGCGACGGCGCGGGCGTGTGCGCCTCGCGCGGCAGAGCGAGCTCCTCGCCAGGGAAGATCAGATCGGGTCGGGTGAATGTGTGCCCGTTCGGTTGCGGTTTTCCTTTGTTGAGCTCGAAGATCTCCGGCCAGCGGGCACCGTCGTCGAGACTTCGTTGCGCGATGCGCCACAACGAGTCGTGGACTCCGTCGTGCGGTGCCAGCACCACCACCGACTCCGGCCGCGCGGAAACATCACCCGCGCCGCCAGCGGGCGCTACCGGCGGCCGGGCTTCCAGCGCCGCCTGGCCGGGCGTGGGGTGGTGCCAGGCTGGGGCGGTCGCCACGATCGGGGATCCGGTGGCCAGCGTGGCCGTCAGCGGGGCGGGCGGTGCCGATGTGGGCCGGTTGCCCAGTACTGCCAGCAGGATCGAGCCGATCAGCGCACCCGCCAGCGCCTGGGTCGGGCCAGCCGCGGAGAACTTCGCGGACCGGGCGACGTCGAACCCGTGCCGGGCCAGATCCACCGTGCACCCGAGGACGTCGAGGGCGAACACCGCCCACCAGATCCAGCACACGCAGACGATGACGTCCAGGACGAACTCGGCTGTGAACGGGCTGAGCAGCACGATCTGCAGTTCGGTCCAGGTCGGAACGTGGTTGGGCAGTGGCCAGCCAACGTAGCGCCACAGCGCCCACGGCACGCCCGCCATCAGGACCAGTAGCGCCGTCGCGGCGATCAGTCCGCGCAGCACCCGGCCGGCGATGCGGATCGCGCCAGCCAGTACCTGCCGGGCGCGGCGGCCCACGCTTGGGGAGCGAGCTACCTCTCTGCGGATGTGGTGCGGCTTGGAGGTCACGGTGGGCTCGTTTCGTTGGCTGTACTGGCCTCTGCTGCGCGATTCGTCCTGTCCTGCGAGTCAGCACAGGCCGGATCGGGATTGAACCGGCTGGTCCGCGTGTTCGACTGCGGTCAGGTCGTGTCCGCTGTGACGAGCGGGGGCGGCGGGGCTGTCTGGCCGTTGGTCGAGGTGCTCGTGGAGGCCGGGTCGCGGCTCGTGTCGGCGCGCGTGCCCGCGGTGGTAGACGGCTTTTTCTTTGTACGGACCGGTTTGGCGGCGCTGAGCCAACCGGTCAGGACAGCCGGCCGGATGCCGGTGAACCGGGAGAGCTCGTCGATCTCCATCACGTCATGCGAGCTGGCGATGACCTCGGCGAGTTGCCGGTCGAACTCTTCGACCTTGGAGGCGTGGATGGCCCGTTGCCGGGCGAGGTCACCGACCTGTTGCGCCGCAGTGGTTCGCCGCTCCCGCCGAGCGGTGTCGTCTTCCTCGACTCGGCGCCTGATCTCCTGCGCTGTCGCGATATCGGTCGTCGCCATCTGATCTCTCCTCATGCTTGGTGCTGCCGGGTGACCGATGAGGTCCCGGGGGCAGGTGGTGGCTAGGGTTCGGCCGTCGTGATGCCACGCTGCGGACGCGCGCTGCCCTCGCCGTGGACCTGCACACTGGACACCCCGACGAGTCCGAGGAGCTGAGTCGGCTGGGATGCCGTGACTCGGACAGCCACGGTGTCGCCGGACACGGTGACGGTGCCGGACGCGCCGACATTGCCGAGGTAGTCGAGGGCCTCGGCCGCTGATTGTGCCGGGATCAGGCGAAGCTGGCCGGTGGCGCGGTACTGGGCGAGGTCCAGGGCTTGCGCTCCGGCGCGGGCGGCGGCCTCAGCGTGGCCGTTGGCTTTGACCTTGGCCGCGAGCGCCAGTCCGCCGTCGAGGCCGAGACCGGCGAGTGCCAGGAGCGCGAGGGTGATCGTCACGACGAACGCACTGACCTGCCCGTCGTCCGCACAGGACCGGACACGCCGTGCGAGCTGGGTCATCCGGGTCATCTGCCTCACCTTTCTGCGGTCACGTTGGCGTCGGACCGGTAGGTGTCCACTGGCTCGATCGCGGTGGCGGACAAGCGTTTCTGGCCTGCGCCGAGCATCAGGGCGTCACCGAGGTCGACATCGCAGCTGACAGTGACGGTCACGGTGCCGCCCGCTCTGAGATCCGCGGCGGCGATGTCCACGGCCAGGGCTCGGCAGGCGACTCCGGCCGAGGCCAGCGCGGTGGCGGCGGTCGAGCGTGCCTGGCCGGCGGCTCGAGCGCCGGTGCGTTCGAGACTGGCCGCTCTCGCCGCCTGGTGGGCCACGTCGTTGATCCGCAGGCGTGCGTCGACGCCGCGGTGCACGACCACCGCGACGAACACCAGCAGCAGCACCAGAAGCGGCGTGACCAGGACCGCCTCGCTGGCAACCGAGCCCCGCTCCTCACGCCACCACGAGCGGTGGCGCGGCGTTGTTCGCCTGGCCGTCATGGCGTCACCGCTGCAGGCAGAACGTCGTGCAGTGCGGTGAGGTGCGCGAGCAGGTCGCCGGTCCGGCTTGTGACGGCGGCGTGGTGGAGCCGCCGGTTGGCCTCGTGGATGTGGGCGGTGGCGAGGATGAGCCGGGCTACGGCGGGCTGCAGGTCGTCGTGTGCCGTGGGCGCCTGGTACAGCGCGAGCAGCGTGTCCCATGCCAACCGGCGGACCGTGTCCAGATGGGCGTGGCCGACCCAGGGCGCTGCGGGCCCTGTGTGGCTCAGGTGCACCGAGTCGATGATCTGCGCAGCCAGGGTTGCCGCGGCCACCGGTCCCCGATCATGGAAGTCGGCGATGCGGAAGAACCATTCGCCCTGGCCGCGGTCGGTGCGCCAGGCCGCCGTGCGCGCCGACAGATCGTGGCCGAACCGCAGGTAGTCGTAGCGTGCGATCACCGCCGCGACCGCGACCAGGACCGCGCCCACCGCGACAACGAGGATGAGCATAGGCCGGTTGGTCAGGCCGATGAGCAGCGTCACGATCCCGCCCAGCGCGTACAACCCGGCATCAGGGATCAGGCACCGCCACGCGGCACGACGACACAGCCGCTTCCGGGCCAGGCCGGGACGCCACAGCACCGGTTCGGAACCGGAACTGAAGCTCCCGTACTGCACAGGAGACTCGCTCATCACCGGCCACCACCACTCTGGTTCCCGCCGACGACGGCTTCAGAATTCCTGAACCCGTAGACGTTGGGCACGAACCTTTCGACGGGACCGGCTGCTTCGGCATGAACCGGTAGCCGCAGGAACGGGACGACAGCGCTCGCGGTGCCGGTGATCCGTACGGATGCCGACTCGGTGGTGCGCTCGGCACTGGCACTCGCGCCGGTTAGCGGGCCTTGTGCGAGCTGGTCGAGCAGCTGCCGTGCGCTCGCGGTGCCGGCCGCGGTGGTGCCGTTGTGTGCTCGGGTGGCGGCAAGTCCTTGTGAGGCGGCGGCTTGTGCGATGTGGGTGGCGTGGGACCACAGTGCGAACTGCACGAATGTCAGCAGCGCCAGGAGCAGTAGCGGTGTGAAGAGCACGAGATCCGCGCTGGCCGCGCCCCGATCCTCCTTCAGGAACCGCAGCAGCCAGCCACAATGCCGGGCGGCAGCGAGTCGGCGCTCATGCCGTTTCCGGTGGTGGCGGGTGGGAGTGGTCATGTGTGCCATCGGGGGCTCATAGCTCGATGCTCGTGGCCTTGGCGATCACCTTCGCCACGATGATTCCGAGCACCAGTACTCCTGCGGAGATGAGCAGGGCGGTGATCAGTGTCGTCTCGCTCACGTAGCCCGCGCTGGGGTTGCGGCGCAGCAGGTCGATGCGCGCTCGCACCATCGTCCACACCATGTTCAACTGGTTGAATGTCATCGTCTTCTCCTTGTCTTACAAAGAAAATCTGGGTGTGCCGGATTGCCTCAGATGCCGTTGATCACCTGTATCAGTGCCGGGTAGGCGACGTAGCCGAGGAAGCCGAGGAACAGGCATCCGACGGGTAGCGCCATGCGTTCGGTCGCGGAGTGGGCCGCGGCTTCGGCGTCGGTGAGTTGCCGTGTCCGCAACGCGGTGGCTTTCGAGGCCAGGCTCGCGCGGACCTTGGCTCCCTCGGTGCCGGCCAGGCTGACCGACGCGGCCAGCTCGACCAGCTCGGGGATGCCGAGCTCGTCACCGAGCTGCCGCAGCGTGGCCCACGGGGTGGTGCGGGTCAGCCGTGCGGCGGCCAAGGCGCGCTGGATGTGGGTGAACGCCCAGCCGTGCCCGACCGCCGCGGAGTCGTTCAGCGCGCTGTCCACGCCCGCGCCACCGGCCAGCGTGATCCACACCAGGTCCAGGAATGCCGAGAGCGCGTGCCGGAACTCGGTGCGCAGCCGCGCCGCCTCGGCGCGTGCCCGCAGATCAGGCAGCACGAATCCGACGGCCGCCCCGACGAGCCCGGCGATGATCGGGAACTGCCAGCCGACAGGCGGCCCGAGCACGGACGGCCCGAGCAGAAGCAGCACGGGCACGACAAGACCGGCGAGAGCGAAACTGGCTTTCTCCGCCAGGTGGATGCTGATCGGCCGCCCGACGACCACCAGGTCGCGGGCCAGCCGCTTGCCTGGCAACCCAAGCGCACGCAGCGGCGCGACCGCGAGACGGCCCAGCCTCGGCGCCCAGCCTGCCTCGCCCGCGACCGCGATCGGCGGCGGTGCGGGTGCGGCAGTGACCCGCGCCAGCACCACGCCCAGCGCCGGCCGAGGCGGAAACACCGCGAATGCCAAGGCCCACAGGCCAAGGCCGAATCCAGCACCCAGAACCAAGGCAGTCACCACGGAGGCCACGTCACACCTGCTTTCCGGCGACCGGCCGGGCAGGCCCACCCATCAGGCCTTGGTCGGCGTCGAGCAGCCGCGGCGACGGCGCGTCGCGGGTAATCCTTGCCAGCCAAGCGAATCCCAGGGCGAACAGCACTCCGATACCCAGGAGCACCACTTGTCCGGTCGCGGAGTCGTAGGCCGACAAGTAGGGGCGGTTGAGCAGGACCACGGCCACCGCGAACACCAGCGTGGTGCCCACAATCACCCGCACCGACGTGCGTGTGCGCGCTCGACCGGCCTCTACCCGCATCCGCATCGACACCTGTTCGCGTGCGGTCTGGGCGAGCGCGCCGAGTAGCTCGCCGAGCTGGCGGGCCTGTTGCTCGGAGGCTTTCACCAGTGCGGCGATCACCAGATCGCCGGTCGCGTCCGCGAGCTCGCCCGCCAGCCAGCGCAGCGACGGCGCGAGCCGTTCCCCGTTCTCGAGGCGACGTGCCAGGCCTTCGAGCTGGCCGCGGATTGAGACTGGCGCTAGCGGCGCGGTGGCCAGGATCGCTTGCTCAAGGCCGGATGCGGCGGACAGGGTGTCGCGCAGCATCTCGGTCCAGGTGGCGATCGCTTCGACCCGCGCGACCCGGTGTTCGTGCTCCGGGTCGCAGCCCAGGACACGCGGCAGCGCCCAGCAGGCCAGCCCGGCTAGGACCGCGCCGGCCAGCCAGCCGGTCGCCACCCCAGCCGCCACACCGACCGCGAACGCGACACCGAGCCGGATTCCGATGCGCGGACGCCGTTCGCCGCTGCGCGATCGCACCCACCGCTGGCGGGGCCGCTGTTCGGCACCTCGCCAGCCGAGGACGAACAACCACATTCCCAGTCCGGTACCAAGGCCAAGCAGGACCGCGAGTCCCTGTGCGGTGCCGAAGGAGACGTTCATCGTGGCCACCACCCGTCGGGCTGATCGAGCACGACAGGGTCGAGCCCGGCTGCGGCGAGCTCCTCGAGCGTGTCCGTGCGCAGCGCGCCGGGCACCGGGTGGGCTCGGCCGTCGCGTCCGGGCCGGTAGACCTCGTTGGAGACGACCTGGGGCCCGTCGGCGTCGACGATTTCGCGGACAGACGACACGACACGGGTCATCTTGTCGGCGCCGCGGCCCAGGTGCACCACGAAGTGCACCGCGCTGGCGACCAGGAGCGCGGTGGCTTCCAGCGACAGCCGCTCGGCACCTTGTGCGGCGTAGGAGGCCAGGCGGGTGAAGGCGATGCGGGAGCTGGAGGCGTGCAGGGTGGCCATGGATCCGTCGTTGCCTTGCGACATGGCGTTGCACATCGGGATGACCTCGGGCCCGCGGATCTCACCGACGATGACCCGGTCCGGGGACATCCGCAGTCCCCACCGCACCAGCTCGGCCTGCGAGACCGCTCCCTCGCCCTCCACGTTCGGTTCGCGCGCTTGCAGCGCCGTCACGTCGGCGTGGATGTTCGGATCGCGCTCGAGCCCGAGCTCGAAGGCGTCCTCGATGGTGATGATCCGCTCCAGCGGATCCATCTCGGAAGCCAAGGCGCGCAACATGGTCGTCTTGCCCGCTGCGGCTCCGCCGGTGATCAGGATGTTCTTGCGGGCGCGTACGAGCGCGCGCAGGAACTCTCGCAGCCCGGTGTCTATGGTGCCGCGTTCGCGTAGCTGGGGCAGGGTGGCGGTGAGGTATCCGTGCCGACGGATCGACAGTGAGGTCACTCCGTTCGCGGTCAGCCCCATCACCGCGAACAATCGCTCGCCGCCCGGCAGTTGCAGGTTGACCGCAGGGGAACCGTGATCGAACCGCCGTTCCTGGCTGGACGCCCGCGCGGCGAGCAGCCGGACCAGATCGGTGAGTTCGTCGTTGGACGCGGCGATCGGCGCGACGTGCTCCCGGCGGCCATCGGTGTGCTGCACGATCACGCGGTCGAAACGGTTGGCGTTGATCGTCTCGATCGTCGGGTCGTCCAGCAGCGGCTGCAAACCCGCCATGCCAAACATCTCGTTGAGCACCTCGACGACCACCTGCCGCTCCACACCTGGTGCGACCAGGAACCGGTTGGCCGCGAGTTCCCGCTCGCTGTGCCGCAACGCCGCGTCCGCCAGGATCGCCTCGCCCAGCGAGCGGCGGTCCGACGAGCTCATCACGGTGCCGCTGCGTTTCTCGTGAGCAGCGACCTGACCGGGTAGCTCGTCGGCCAGCACGACGCGCAGGTGCTGCCTAAGGCCGTCACGCGCAACAACATCAACGTCATCGGCGGCACCGACCGACTCCTCAGCAGGCGGATTACCCGCAGTTGTGGCATTCCAGGTGCGGCTGGTGCCGGGCTGTTGGGGTGGCGGCCAGGGCTCCTGACGTGGCAGCGGCGGCACCTGCCGCAGATGCCCGTTCACGGGATGGGTCATCACAACGCTCCCTTCCACGAGAGCTGGTAGTCACCCGGCCGGCCCTCTACGGGAAGTCCTGGTGTGCGAGGGAGTTCGTTCCCGGCGCTGGCACCGTTGATGAGGCTGAGGTGGGGCGCCACGACGACTCTCTGTGCCAGTCCGGCGGCGAGCTTGTGTGCGAACCGGCCCAGCGCGGAGTGCGACGGTCGGCTACCGCGCCACCGCGATCGCGGTGGCCGTCCACATAGGACAGCAGCGCCGCGCGGGTCGTGCGGGACGCGGCCCATCGGCATCACGCCGAGCTCTCGTCCGACGTCCGCGGTGGAGTAGCCGTCCCCGGCCAGCAACAGCACCGGCCGGGGCGTCCAGCTACCGGCCGTGGGCAGGCTGCGGGCCAGGTGCGCGAGATCGTCAGCGCGGGCGCCGGTGAGCAGTACCAAGGCGTCGGCCTCGCGCACGACGCTCAACGCTGCGGAGGCGTGATCAACCCGGCCGCAGTCGGCGATCACCACCACACCCGCCCTGCCGGCGCTGGCACGCACGACACTCGCAGCAGCGGGTGAACCAGAGGTGAGGGTGAGCAAGGCACCGCGGGTGAGGTCCGCGTCCGGTGGCGCGGTGACCACGGGCAGACCTCCTGGCAGCGCTTGGGTGTGCTGCCACAGCAACCCAGGGTCGGTACTGCCCCGTGCGGCTGCGGCGAGGCTGAGCAGACCGGGCGAGGAAGGGAGGCAGAACCGCGTCGCGATATCGCCTCCGGACGGATCCGCCTCGACCAGCACTGCCCGTACGGGGCCTGGCCACTGTGCGGCGAGTGCCAGGGACAAGGTCGTCACGCCGGGCGAGCCTTTGAAGCTGACAACGGCGATGAGCATCACCGGCCACCTCCCGCCACCAGCACCAGCGACAGCTGACCGACCGGCACCGCGGCCACCTGGCCGGCGGCGGCTTCGGCGAGTTGCACCGACACCACCGTGACCTGCTCGCTGGGCGGCATCGCCACGCTCGTCACCACACCCCGCCATGTGCCGCTCTCCGGGGCCGAGGCATGCGGCACTGCCCCGCTCGTGCCGCCGGAGACGAACACCACGGCCACCCGCGCTCCCTGCCCGACCTCGGCGGGGAACTGCCCGGCCTTGAGCGCCAACGACACGATCGCCTGCCCCGACACAGGGATCGCAGGGGCATCCACCGCGTCCGGGGTGAGCAACGCGCCTGCGGGCAAGCTCACCGACATCGTCTTACCCACGACGCCCGCCGTCTGCCCGGCGTCCACGACGAGCACGCCCGGATCGACCTCGACCCTGACACTGCGCAGATCCTGCGCCGTCACCACGTGCCCGACTGTGACCTCGCGAGCGAGCGCCAGCACCGGCCGGTGATCGTCCGTGGCGAGCGAGATCCACAGGAACGCACCCGCGCACAACGCTGGGAGCAGCAGCCCCAGCACCAGGTAAGGCCGACTTCGTCGCCTGCCACGCAGGCGCGAGATGCTGCGTTGCTTGTCGCTCATCCACATTCCACTGTCTGATGTGGATGGATTCACGGCGTTCTGGTTGGTGACCGAGGTGTCCATGTCGACCTCCACAAGGCATGGGTGTAGTGCGCCGCGTCGTGAACGAAGGTCAGCGAGCGGTTGCCGGATGGGCGGTGCAGTTGGGTGTCAGCGGGTCGCGTTGTTCAGGGCGTGTGACTCGGCGACCCGGAACGTCGCGGTGCTCGTGGTGGTCAGGTCCGGGAAGGTGCCGGTTTGACCGGCGCCGGACCACGTGACCGTCCACCGCACGGTCGCCGACACGGCGAACACCTGTGCAGGTTCGCGGGCGGAGGACCGGAGATAGGTGTGCCCGCAGTCCGGCGAGCTCGCTTTAGGGTCCCCGCCGGCCTGATACGGGGTGCCAGGTCCACTGCAGGTCACGGTGTGCCCGTCGCCCATCGACCAGCTCACCGCCACCGGCGACGCGGTCGCCGTCACCGACACACCCGGAACCGACGCGGTCGCGGACGACTGCGACCAACCACCAGACAACCACAGCCACGTCGGCACCCGCACCAGCTGCGTACCGGACGGGCTCGCGGCGATGGACGGGGACGGCAGCTGCAGCTGTTTGCGTGCCGTCTGTGCGACCTGCTCCGGGCTCACCGTCGGTGCGGTCGCGCCGGCCGGAACCCACACCGGACCGTGCGAGTCCGGGTCCTTGCCGTCGGGACTGCACAACACCATGAACCAGCCGCCAGGTTCCGGCACTGGCCCGCTCGGTGCGGGATAGTCCACCGGCACGTAGCGGCAGCCGAACTCGCCGTCGGAGTGGTCGGCACCGTCGTTCACTCCGGGCCGCGTGGGCTGGGGGTCGATTGCCGGGCGGTTGGGCCGGTTTCCGGCAACGACGTTGCAGTCAGGCGAAGGAGCTTGGCTGCATGTTGTGTTGCCCCAGCCGTTGTCGGCGTGAGCCGGCTCGGGCAAGTTCACCAACACTGCGCCGAGTCCAGCCACCGTGGCGATGAGTATGCGTCGCATGGCTCAACACGACCCCACGTCGTGCACGCCGTAGTCGGACACCTTCCACGACCCGTCGGCTTGTTTCTCCACGGTGGAGTTGATCAGGTGGCGGCCACCAGGCTTGTCGTCGGCAAGCGCACCGTTGTCCTTGCGATACTTCAGCCAGTTCGTCGAGTCGCCGCAGTCGGTGATGACGATCGTCTTCGGATCATTCGATGGTTCCGCTGTGGCCACGGACGGGTTCAGGATCGGATTGCCTTTGGTGACAAGGCCTCGGTAGTCGTCGCCGTACAAGCTCTGGGAGAGCTTGTCCAAGGCGATGCCCGTTGCGTGCTGGCGCAATCCAGGGGACTGCCAATCCGAGGTCTTGCCAGCGGCGGTGAAGTCGCCCCACATCTGTTTATACGCGGCAAGGGCTTTGTCGCGAGCAACATCGGCGGCCGAGGCCACAGAGGACGGTGTTTGAGTTGGTACGGGCGCATTGGTCGTGGTGGCGACCGGTGTGTCGCACGCGCCGAGCAGGAGCACCGCACCTGCTGCGGCCAAAGCCTTCTTCGTGAGGTTCACCGCGGCCTCCAAACCGGGAACGTGAGCAGTGGTGCCGAGGTGAACCCCGAAGGGGGGATGGGGTCCACCTCGGCCGGCGCGCCCAGGGCGAAGCGGGTGTCTGGGCGCAAGTTGTTGGGGAGTGCGGCGAGTGCGACAGGAGTGCACAACGCGAGCTCATGTTGCGGTGTCGCCCGTGCTCCGTGCGGGATCATGGAAGCTTTCTTCTCTGCGGGTTTGGTGCGTCCGGCGGAGTCCGCTACCTCAGCAGGATCGTGCAGACCGGTGCGAAGATCAGCGCTGGCCCGAAGGGAATCAGCAGCCCGCGCCGATAGACCCCGATCAGGCGCAACACTCCGAAGGTGACTGCGCCGAGCATGAGCGCCAGGCCCAGCCCGATGACCACGTGCCACCAGCTGAACCAGCCGAGGAAGAACGCGACCGTGGCCGCCAGCGTGACGTCCCCGGCACCCCACCCCTGCGGGGACACCAACGCCATCGTTACCGCGACCGCGAAGACCACCGCGAGAGCACAGACGGCCCGCAGCACACGTCCGGCACCGTCGGGCTGGACTAGTGCAGAGAGACCGAGCTGGATCAGGCCACCGCCGAGCAGCGTGCCGACGAGGACCTGGGGAAGCCGGTGACACGCCCAGTCGATCAGCGTGAGCAGCAAGCCCAAGATCACAAGCCACGAGACCGCGCCCGCTGCCGCGGGCCGCCGCTCGGCCACCTCGACCAGCACGACACTCAGCAGCGCACTGGCCGCGAGCATCGCCACCGGGTCGCCTCGGACGGCCAGGCTCCAGGACAGCGGTTCGCGCAGTGCCACACAACTGCCAACAACGGTGACGACTGGGCCCGCAATCGCGCCGAGAAGGCCATAGGTCAGCCAGAGCGACATTGCTCCTCCCATGGCGAGCGCGGAATGCGAATTCGCCTCGGATGATCGACGAAAGTCGTCGTTCGACCGGGTGACTTCCTATGCCTGGTTGCTCGGAATGCGTGACGAAGCAACGAGTGTTCCGCATACCCTCACCTCCTTGGACCTGCTGTTTCCAACCATGTGTAGTCGGTTGAACACGACCAGTGTTGACAGGTTCGAGGGGGAATCGCTAGGGGGTAGCTGTCTTCAGCTGAACAGAAGACACCAGAAGACACCACATCCAAACGACCAGGGGTGGAGAAAGGAATATGGCCGCACAACCAACCAGAACGTTCGGTGAGCAAATGCGACTGCTGCGCGACAAACGCAAAAAGTCGCTGCGCCAGCTCGCCGATGAGTCCATGGTCAGCAGGAGCTACCTCGGCAACCTCGAGCACAACCGCGGCATGCCCAGCCCGGAGATCGCGGCGGCGATCGACGAGGCATTGGGAGCCGATGGCAGCCTCGCCGAACTGGTCGTGCCTATCCCTCGCGCCCGGACGACACGCGACCGGCCGCGCCCAGCACAGCTGCCGGCGGCCGTGCGAGGCTTCGTGCCCCGCCACGACGTACTCGCCGAAGCGCGCGCCGCGCTGGCCGTGCACGCGGGTGTCATCGCCCTTGACGGCTCGGCCGGCGTGGGCAAGACCGCGTTCGCGGTCACTTGGGCACACGAGATCGCCTCGGACTTCCCGGACGGCGTGCTGTTCACCGACCTGCGCGGCTACGCCGCAGGCCCACCTGAAGATCCCGCGGTCGTGCTCGGCGCGTTCCTGTTCTCGCTCGGTGTCACACCATCGGAGATCCCGACTGATCTCAGCGCACGAGCGGCCCTGTACCGCACTCTGCTGGAGGGCACCCGCACCTTGGTGGTGCTGGACAACGCGTTCGACGCCGAGCAGATCCGTCCGCTGCTGCCGGGCTCGGCGACGTCACTCGCGTTGATCACCAGCCGCAACCAGTTGTCCAGCGCGGTCGTGCACGAGGGCGCCGTTCGCCTCACCGTGCCGCCCATGAGCGCCGACGAGGCGCACGAACTGCTTCGGTCGGTGGTCGGCCCGCGGCTCGACGTCGATCCTGCCGCGGCGCGTGTCATCGCCGACCGAGCTGGACGGCTCCCGCTCGCACTGCGCATCGCGGCGGAACGCGCCAACCTCAAGCGCAACACGCCGTTGAGCGCACTGGCCGACGAGCTCACCCGGCGTCAGCCACTCGACGTGTTCGCCGTCGACGACAACCTTGCGGTGCGGACGGTGCTGTCCTACTCCCACGACGGGCTGCCACCCAAGATGGCGGCCACGTTCCGGCTGTTCGGGCTGCACCCCGGCGGGCCCATCCGCATCGAGGCCGCCGCCGCCCTCACCGAGCTCCCGCCGGAATTCGCGCTGGGCTACCTGTCCGCGCTGGCCAGCGTGCATCTGATCGAGCTGACCCCGAAGGACGAGTTCGTGATGCACGACCTCGTCCGCTCCTACGCCCACGAACTCGCCCTCGAGCACAACTCACGCGAGGACAACGTCGCCGCGCTCGAGCGGCTCATCGACTCCTGCCTAAGCACCGGAGCGGCGGCGACACGGCTGCTGTGGCCCTCCCGGCCAAGACGGCCGCTCGACCTGCCGCGCGACAAGTTGACAACGTTGACATTCCGTCGGTCAGCCGATGCCCTCCGCTGGTTCGAAGAGGAGCTGCGGCTGCTCGTCCGGCTGGTGCGGCTCGGCGCGCAATGGGGCATCACCACCGTCGCCTACCTGCCGGTGGTGATCAACGAGATGCTCTTCCATCGCCGCGCCTGGTCCTGGTGGGTCCCAGCGCTCAAGGACGCGCTCGCCATGGCGCTCCAGGGTGGGCACCGCGACGCCGAGGCGTGGATGCTGGAGACGCTGGGTGATGCCGGCATTGACGCGGGCGACGCCGCCTCGTCGATCACGCTGTACCGGGAGGCGATGACCATCCGCGCCGAGTTGGACGATCGCAGCGGTATCGCCGCTTGCCATGTCGGCCTCGGACGGGCTCACTGTCAGCTCGGCGACTACGACAGCGCGATCGAGCAGTGCGAGACCGCCCGTCGGATCAGCGACGACGCCGACGATCAGTGGGAGCACGCTGTCGCTACCGCACACCTTGCGATGGCGCGGGCCGCGCTCGGTGCGATCGCCGAAGCACGGGAGCTGCTCGCACTCGTCCGCAAGACACTCGACGACGGGCAGGACTTTATGTCGTCGGGATGTGCGTCCCTTCTGCTCGCCGGGCTCGGCGAGTCCACCGGCGAGTACGACATCGCGCTACGGCACCTGGGCGACGCCCTCGAAACCTTCAGCCATGTCGGCGATATGTGGAGTCAGGCCCACGTCCACAGCCGTATCGGTGATCTGCAAGCCGACCGCGGCAACCAGCATGCCGCCCACCAGGCGTGGTCGGCCGCCGCCGAGCTACTCAACGGCAACAACGAGCCCACCGCGACACAGCTGCGTCAGCAAGTGATCAACAGCTTGAAGGAGGACCGGTAAGTGCCCCAAGCGTTTGTGGACCTGCCCGAACTGATTGGCACACTCGACCTCGGCGAGGCCACATTGCGTTGGGCCGCCCGCGACTACGGCGGCGTTGTGCACCACCCGCCCACGGCCGTGCTGCGACCCGCCAACGCAGCCGACATCAGCACGGTGATCCGCTACGCCCACAGGCATGGCCTGCAGGTCGTGCCCCGCGGCCAAGGCCACTCGACCAGCGGCCAGGCTCAGACGCCTGGCGGGGTGGTCGTGGACATGAACCAGCTCAACGACATTCACGAAGTCCGGCCCGACCGCGTGATCGTCGACGCCGGTGCACGGTGGAGCGACGTACTGCGCGCGACACTGCCCCACGGCCTGACACCACCGGTCCTCACCGACTACCTCGAACTTTCCGTCGGCGGCACTCTGTCGGTCGGAGGCCTCGGCGGCGCGAGCCACCACCACGGCGCGCAGACCGACAACGTCCTTTGCCTCGACGTCGTTGCGCCCAGCGGTGCCATCGTCTCCTGCGGCCCGGACGACAACCGCGAGGTGTTCGACGCGGTGCGCGCCGGCCGGGGCCGCCACGGCATCATCACCCGCGCTACTCTGCGCCTCGTGCCCGCTCCGAACACCGTGACGTGGCACAAACTCCACTACGACACCGTCGACCACCTCGTCGCCGACCAGCAGCACCTCGTCAACGCGGGGGTCTTCGACTACGTCGAAGGGCAGCTCAAGATCCGCGACGGCCAACGTGTCGCCGAACTGGAAGCGGTCACGTTCACCGGAGTCTCTGTCGGACACGGCCGCCTCGACGGCCTCGCGTTCCGTGACGTCGATTCCCGGACCACAAGTTTCTGGGACTTCGTCAACCGCCTCGCCGACGGCGAGCCTCTGCTCCGCGACGTCGGCTTGTGGGACTCACCGCACCCGTGGTGCAACATGCTCCTGCCCAGCAACGCTGCAGTCGACCTGCTCCGCCACATCGAGGGCGAACTCGGCGCCGACTTGTACAGCGACTTCGGCCTCGTCCTGGCCTACCCGTTGCGCACCGACCGCATCAGCACACCACGCCTCTCCCGGCCAGACGACGAGATCGTCTTCCTTGTCGCCGCACTTCGCTACGCACCAGCGGACGCGCCCCAGGTCGTAGCGGCGATGCAAGCGGCGAACGATGTGCTCGTCGCCAAGGTTCTCCAGGCGGGCGGGCGGCTCTATCTCGAACCTCTGCCGTAGACCGTCTTCTGTCTCGTGCTCAGCGCGATACAGAAGACACCTTGTCCGTCCGCTGTGGACTCTCCGAAACTGGAGTACACCAACCACTTCAGTGGAGGAGACGGCTCATGAAGGCAAATTTCGCACGTGCGCTCAGCGCGGCAGGCATGCTCCTCGCCGCGACAGCGGTCGGCACGGTCGACACAAGTGACGACGCGTCAGCTTCGGTCATGCCCCGCTACTGCGGCTTCTACGAGATCAGCCCGCCACGAGGCGAGCTGACCGGCTACTACTACCACTGCGGCGACAACTTCATCCTCATCAAGTTCCACTGGGACCAGGGCAGTACCGGCACGTCCTGCGTCCCGCCGTGGGGCCAGACGCCCTTCTTCAAGGATGGGCAGTACAAGGTCGTGAACGCCTACTACGTCACCACGCCACCGAATCTCACCGGTCCGCCTGGAAACCAGTGGTGCTCAATCGGTCAGCCACGAGCCTGAACAGCCACACGATGCGTTGTGACTACTTGTGTTGGTGCGGCTTCGTCCGCGCCAGCTCACGGAACCGCCGCTCTGCGAACTTGTGCGTGAGCACCGCGCGAAACGTCGGCTCGGCGATCTTCAAGGCCTGAACCTGTTTGTCAGGCTTGGAGTGGCACGCTGCACGCACGAGCAGGTCGACCGGATCGACCGTGTACAGGAGCGCGAGTTCGGCCAGCACGATCAGTGTCGGCAGCGCATGGCCGTTTTCCACTTGGGACAGTCTTGGGCCTGACACAGATGGAACCTCCGTGGCGACCTCGGCTTGACTCCACCCGAATGCGATTCGGGCATCACGCAGAGCCTTGCCGAGCGCCACGGGGTATGGCTGTTGCGTGGAGAAGTCACCCAAGGCGCGGTCGATGTCGAGCCCGCGTTCACCGGCCAACTCTCTGAAGTCGCCGTCGTCGGCTTGTTGCAGACGTGCACGCGCGCAAAGGACTCGTTCCTGCGTCAGCCAGAAGTGGTCCTCAGCAGGGAACACTTCCAGATCTGTGCGTCGGCTCAGCACGCCCGCCTTGGCGAACCGGCGCAGCTGGTTGAGCACATCGGAGTCGGCGAGCTGAGTCAACTCCAGGAGCCGTGCCACTGTGTGCTCGGTGCCGACGCGTTCCAGGAACGTTGCGAGGACGATGCCACCCTTGCGTTTCCACGACAGGCGGTTGTCCTTCGCAACCCTGTCAGCGATCCTCATGGTTCACCGACGAGCGGACAGTGTCGTCATGGCTGCGGATCCGCTCCCGCGTCGGGGCCACGGCAGGATCTGCTCGTGTGCCCTCCAAGCCAGATCGCACTCGTGGCAGGTCGGCCAGCATCGCGCGTCATCTGGCCACGTGTCCGACTGTGCCGTAACTTCGAGATGGCACAAGGTCTGGCCCACGTGGTTGATAGCGAGCTCTCGAGGTATTGCGTGCCGAGCGCCGTCGTGGGGTTGCCATTTGTAGCAGCGGCTCATGCCAGATCACCTTCGTTACGTCGTTGACGGTCGCGATCCAGCGAAAACCGATCTCGATGAACGAACCACGTCGTTGATTCCGTGCCGATGTGCCATGTATGCCGCATCCAGGCCCGTTGAGCAGCAAAAACGCACTGATGGCCCGATCGGGTGAAAATGAAGAGTCTTTGACGGAACCGCAGTTCTTCAGGCGGTCGCCTATAGGATCGACGCAGGAAATTGAATGGGAGCCGGGGAGGCGGATGTGGCGCAACGGCACGACCTCGTGAACCTGCGCAAGGCTGCGGGTTTCACGCAGGAGTCGTTGGCTGCGGAGGTAGGAGCCGATCGCAGCGCGGTGTGGCGCTGGGAGAGCGGTCGCTCGGTGCCGGAACCACTCACTCAACCGCGTCTGGCGCGGGCTCTCGGTGTCACCAACCGGGAACTTGCCGCCGTCCTTACCCGCTCAGATGCGGCGGACGAGGTTCCGGCAGCCTTGGCGCACGGGATTTCCGTGCCGCCGGCTCATCCGACTGCCGGACTGATCGACGTGCTTGGTCCGAGCCAGACTCTGGCCACAGCCAGCACCTACACCAAGGGCATCATCGCTCGGTACGAGCAGGAGGGACCGCAACGCCTCGCCCCGGAATTGTCGAGTCTTCGTCGGCTCAGCCAGCAACTCGGGGCGCGTGTGTCGACAGATGCCGACCGAACGGCTCTGACCCGGTTGAGTGCTCAGCAGGCCGCGCTGCTGGCGTACATGTCCGTCAACCTCAGCAAGTTCAGCGACGCCGAAGACTTCGCGCTTGAAGCTGCGTTGCTCGCAACCGCACTGAACGACAACGCCATGCTGGCGTGGGTCAGAGGCACTCAGAGCTTCGCGGCCTACTACCGCAAACGCTACAAGGAGGCTCTTGATCTGGCTGAAGCCGGTGTGGAGCTTGCTGGTCAGGGACGGCAGCGCATCCGACTGTTGTCGAACGGTGTGGCTCGGGCCGCTGGCAAGCTCGGAGACCGGAAGACAGTCCAACGAGCCTTGGGCGACGCTTTCGACACCGTTGAACGTGCGGACGGCCCGGTCGGCATGACGTCGTGCATCGACCTTGAGCCGTACGGCTGGGCGCGCACCGCGGCCAACGCCGCAACAGCGTGCCTCGCCATCGGGGACTACGCGCAGGTGCTGAAGTTGACCAAGGAGCTGGAGCCCGTTGTCGAGGCTTCGGACTCCGACTGGAGCCGTTCGCTCATCAAGCTGGACGAGGCAACGGCCCTGACCATGCCCGCCCGTGCCGATCTCGAGCACGCGGCCGTCGTGGGTATGGAGGCGCTTGAGTTTTCGGCCTCGAAGCCGATCGCCTCTGTTGCGATGCGGGCCAAGGAGCTTGCAGGCAGTCTCCGACAACGAGGATCTGCACAGACTGGATCGACTCTCCTTGAAGCAGTGTGTGAGTGGCAGAAGCCGATGAAGGCGGTCGGTCGGTGACGTTCCCGCTGGACTTGCCGGCCGATTTGGAGAACGCAGAGGTACTGCGGGCGCACGACTGGCAGGCGTTCTCCCAGGTTGACTTCATGCAAAACCATTGGGATCGACCGGGTTGGGTTGAAGGGCGCCGGTCGTATCACTGGATGCTGTCCTTTCACGAAGACCTGGTTGTACAGGACCTGGCCAGTCGGTGTCAGGCCGAGCTGGTCCGGCCTGACTTTGATCCCGTGCCACTGGACGCACTACACCTCACCATCGGGCGCGTGGCCTTCGCTGACGAGACGGCACAGGACACTGTGGACCGTCTCGTGGAGATCGCCAAGGTGAAGTGCAAGAAGTTGGCGCCGTTTGGCCTCGAGGTTGGTCCCCTGGCTGGTTCGCGTGGCGCTATCCGGTTCACGGTCGCACCATGGCTGCCCTTGCTGGAGCTGCATCGCACGTTGGCGGAGGCAACTGCGGACGTGTTCGATGACATGGATCGCATGCAGACGCCGAACTTTCGGCCGCACGTGAGCATCGCGTACTGCAACCAGACCGTACCGGTTTCTAGTCTGCTGCCGCTGGTGGGCCGGCTGCGGGCACTCAGCCCCGTGTCGACTTCCGTCGTGGCTGCCTCACTTGTGGAGCTGCGCCGCGAAGAGCGGGCGTACCGATACGAGGAGATGGCGAGACTGGACTTGGCTGGCTACTGAAGGATTTGCTGGCCCGCAACGGTTTTGTCTGATCTGCTGGGGATCTGATCCCAACCGGTGAGGTCGACTGCTTGGAGCACGAAGCTGCACCCAATCGGGTTACTGTGGCTTTCTGTGGACGTTCCTGCAGTTGACGTGGTCTGGGTGCGACATCTGTGTCACATCGCTACGGCAAGTGTGAGCTGGTGTGGACAGTGCTGGAGAGGTTTGCTGTGGTCCACCTGGGTGCGACAAATCTCCAGCTGATGCAGGGAATTCCGCAATGCCAAAGAAATTCTCCACGGCGAGAGGCCGCGAATTCGGTGATGGACTGCGAGCAGCCGTGTCAAGCGCGGGACTCTCCTCGCGTGCAGCGGCCGAGCTGCTGGACTGCGACGAGGCCAAGCTCTCCAGCCTGTTGAACGGCAAGGGTGGCTTCACTGAGGTCGAGCTTGCCGTCCTGCTCGGCATCTGCCGCACGATTGCTGCTGAACGTGACCATCTCCTGGCGCTCTTTCCCAAGACGCACGTCAAAGGTTGGTGGCAGCAGTACGGAGCAATTGCTCCCGTCCGCATCCGTACGTTCGTCGAAAACCTGTTGGCGGCCAAGACGCTGATCGGCTGGCAGCCGCACGTGGTGCCGGACCTCCTCCAGACGGTCGCCTACAGGCGTGCGGTGATCATTGCCTCCCCCAACGCACCTGCTGGGGAACTGCAGGAGCGTGAGAAGGCAGGGCTGGAAATGCAACATGCCGTCATGCACCGGGACCGGCAGAGCACCTTCTTCATCCATGAACTCGCGTTGCACCTGCCGGTCGGTGGTCACGATGTCCACACCGAGCAGGTTCACCACCTGTTGCGCATGTCGGTGCGTTCGAACATCACCATCCGGATCCTGCCCACGGCGGCGGGAGCTCACGCGGGCATACGTGGGCCGTTCACCCAACTGCTTTCCGCCAAGTACGAGCCGTTGGTGTATCTGCTGAACGAGAACTCCGCCCTCTTCATCGAGGAGAAGGCGGAGGTCAAGGGCTACGACGCGATCGTCCGCTCTCTCGACCAGAACAGCCTGGACGCTGAACAGTCGAAGGCCGTGATCACTCGTCTTGGGGAGGCCCTGTCAGCCAGCGGGTGTGCGAATGAAGCACACAAGCTGCTTCTCTGCCGTGACCTTGAGGTGCCTCTTGTACCACTGGACGAATCGGCTCCTGTGCAAGGCGAATCCTCATGACCCGGTTGGGAATCGGCGGACTCGAAGGACCGCAGACAGAGGTCGAATCGGCTGCACAGTCCTATCAGGACGATCTCGGTTGGATGGTTGGTGTGTACGGCTCGGGCGTCTGGCTAATCGCTGGACGTGAAGTCGAGGCCCTTGACATGCCAAGGGAACTCGCCACTCGTGCATGGAACCTGTTGGGTCAGTCGGTTCCGGTCTTCGAGTCGTCCGACGAACACGGGGTCCGTTGGGCCTTCATCACAAAGGTCCACGTTGGGCCGACGCTCCCCGAGCTGGCTGTGCGAGGCGTCGACCACATCCGGTCTGGTCGTTCGATTGATCTGCCGCCCAGCAAGTACGGACAGCACCACCTGCGCTGGATCACCTCACCGCTCACAGCCACGACACCTAGGTTCGCAGTCGTGGCTGACGCCGTTCTTCAAGCGCTGCGTGGCTGACCAGGACACGAGTCTCGGCCACTCGCGGACGCAACGTTGCGGCCGGCAGACGACGGACCTATTGGTCGCTCCAGTCACCGATCACCGGCGGTGCAACCATTTCGTCGTTGCCGAAGGTCTCGTCCGGGTCCGGTTCCAGCAGATACGACGGCGTAGTCCGTTCGAGATCCTCTTCACCCTTGCCCTTCGCACCGCCGGCTCCCATTGCACCCATCGCGCCAGCAGATGCTCCGCCACGACCACTTGCTGAGCCACCGGTACCCGCGCCACCACGGCCTGTCGTGCCCTCACCGGACAGCACACCGGAGGACCCACCTGGACTAAATCCTTTTGCCGCATTGGGATTGCCGACACCGGTACCGCCGGGCATACGTCCGCCGCCCACACCCGTACCAGTACTACCCCGGCCAGTGCCCGTACCACCAGGCCCACTGGTCCGACCGGCGCCCTTGTCACCCGGCACAGGACCAGGCAGGGATCCTTGGTTAAGACCTCCGCCGCGGTTGGTGTTGCTGTCGCCGACCTGATTGCCGCCCAGTCCAAGGTGGTTCTGGCCGCCACCCAGGCCGCTGGTGTTTGTGGTGTTTCCACTGGTGTTGGTGACTGGCGGCGCGGTCCACGCCGGATTGGTCGTGTCGCCAACCTGCTGTGGTGGCGTACGTACACGGCCATCCGAGTCGCCGATACCGATCGGAGGCCGCGGCTGGGGCTCGGGTTGCGGCTGGGGCTGCGGCTGTGGCGCCGGAGGAGCCGGCGCGAACGCAGGTTGCGCGGCCGCGGTCTGCGTCACCGTGCGGTCGTAGGTTTCCACCGCTCGCGCCGCGTCCTCGTGCTGCTGCTTCTGCTCCTGGAACGAGGCCATGTCGGCCGCAACTTGTTGGGAGAGCAGGATCGGGTCGGTAATGGCCATCCGCCTGGCGTTCGCCGCCGCGGGGTCATACGGCACTGCCGGTGGCGGCGGCACCGTGGACTTCGCGGTGCTCAACGCCCGCGACTGCTGCGTGATCAACGTGCCCGCGAGCTGGGCCGCCGTCCCGGCCTCGGAGGCCTTGTTGCCCAGACCAGCGACCGCATTGCGGGCTTGGTCGGCGGCTTTGCCACTCCAGTCGACCTCGCTGCTACCGATCGCGCTGGCGATCCGATCCTGGAACGCGGTGAGCTTGTTGCCGATCTGGGTGTAGGTGTCGCCAGCCGCGCCCACCGTGCCGGGATCGACGCCGTTGTTGACCATCTCGTGCAGTTGCTGGTGCGGAATCCCGAGGTAGTGCACGCCAGGCGCGGCCGGGGCTTGACGGATCGACACGCCCTGGTTGCGCAGGTTCACGGCCTGCCCATCCAGCAAATCGTCCACCTGGCCATTACCCTGCAGGGCGGCCATCAGGGGGCCGATGAGTGGCCCGTGCGTCGCATCGTTCAGCGCAGCGACCTGTTCATGGATCTGATGAACGGTCTGTGCTTCGCCGTGACGCTGCAGCCCATACCGCGAATAGACGTCGCCGGACTGACCGCGTGGCCCCTCGTTCATCCCCTGCACCCTTCAATCACAGTCAGGACAAGCGCCTCACGGCAACTTGGGATCAACCAATTCAGCGAGCTTCAACGCCACCGGGCACGAGTCCTCATTCGGTCGTCCGAGCGCTGAAACATCAACTCGCGACGACGATGAGACGTCGAGGGCGATGATGCAGACGCCGGATCCGTCGCCGCTGACCTTCTTTGCTTTGCGGCTTCCCACGGTCAGATCAGCGATTTGGCCACCGTCGGGCTTTACCTCCGCCAATCCGAGGTTCGCGCGGACGCTCACATCGAAGTTGCCTTCACCTGGTTTGCGCCACTTGCACACGTCTGCGGTTCCGACCTTCTCCCGCTTCGGCGTTCCAGAGGCACCCAGTTCGGATGCTTCGCTGCTAGTCAGCAGACTGCAGGGGTCGGTCTCCGCCAGCGAGGTGGTGTCCTTGCCAGCACTGGTGGACGTCGTTGTGGTCGTCTCAGTCGCAGGACGGGGCGTTCCGGTCGACGGTCCGCCCGAACACGCGCTGAGAGTCACCGCAGCGCCTACCGCCAGGGTGATCATGGCAATGCGAGATGTCACTGCATTCCTTCAGTCTTCACGCGGCGGGTCCGCCGGCCTTCTTGATGCCCTGCTGGCTGCTCTCGTCCGTCGACTCGTAGGCGGCCATGGCCTTCTCGACTTCGGTCCTGAACTCGAGGGCTTCCTCACGCAGCTTCGTCAGCACCGGAATCAGGCCCTGGTGCTGATCAGTCGCGACCGTCGCCTGGTACGGCTTGTAGACCTGAGCTGCCGGAGTTGTCCCGAGTGGCAGCTCCTGGCCCAGGCGCCTCGCATCAGCCAAGTGCTCGCCGAGTTCGTCGTAGAGATCTGTTGCCGCACTGATCAGCGCCTGACCTCCGGATTCATTGATGGCCCAGCCGCCGGCCGCGCCTGCGGCCTTCAGGCTGTTCAGCGCGTCGCCAAAGCCTGTCGCGCTCGACCAGAAGTCAGTCACGACTGCCCCTCCCTGACAGGTGTCCCAACGTTAGCAAGTGGTTGCTCACCGTGTCCGGTGATTCCGGCGCGTAGCCGACGGTGTCAGTTCTTTCACGCCACCGACCTCACAATGTGCGTCAGATGCCGGTCGAGTGCGGCGAGGTCGGCGGGCGTGTAGGTCGCCTGAAGCCGTCCGTCGCGATCGGTGGTGTTCAGGATGGCGTAGCGGCCTGCTTGGGTGTCCAGCCAGTTCATCGCGATCGGAGTGCTCTGTCGGCTGTTGCGCCCGCGGACAGTGACGAGGAAGTCGCCACCGCCCAGCCGTGGGTGGCGCAGGATGTCCTCGGCTGCCGCACGTTGTGCGGCGGGCGAATGCCCTACGGCTCGCACGGTCGAGGTGAACGTGAACTCGGAGAAGTCCTCCTCGACCCGGCGCCGCGCGGCCGGTGCGGCTTTGGCGGTCACGGTGACCGAGGTGCCCGGTCCTGCGGACTGAGGTGGCAACAGCCCGACGAGCCTGCGGATGACCGAATCAGGCTGTGTCAGTTCGAACCGCAGCGCCGCTCCCTGCTGAACTGCCAGCACGCCAGCATGATCATCGATCACTGCGAGGGCGAGATCCTGCTCCTGACCGGTGACACCGCGCATGGCGATGGCTACCCGTCCACGCGCGTACACGCTCAGCACCTGCACAAGCTCGGAGGCAAAATCATTCCCGCGGATCAGCCCTCGTGCGGTCAGGCCATCCTGCGCTGCCTGCCCCAACCTCAGCCGCTCCTCTGCTTCGACAGCGAAGTGCGGAATCGAGAATGGAAACTGCCGGACATCGAGCCTAAGTGCCACTCCCAGCACGTCGAGTTCGACGAACGAGCAGACGATCTCCCCTGACACGTGGATCTTCCCTCCCCGAACACCGCTCCCACGGTGCGTGACCGGCGGTCATACTGCCAGTCGACCTGTGCTCTACGGAGCGTTACAGGACGAGTTGCCCTATTTGAGGGGTTGATCACTACGGTCCGTGAGTAGATCGCGTGCGGCGTTGGCATCGGGGATAGGTAGAAGCACGCAATTCCGGGTGAAGGGCGTGCACATCCACCACCTGTCATGATTCGCTCGCTGTGAGTGAGGGGTGGAGGGCATGTACGGGAACCCGGACGAGCTGGATCGGATCGCGGGCGAGATCGAGAAACGCGCTGATGGTGTGCGGGATCGTGCCAAGAAGCTCGACGACGACGCGCGGAAGATGGAGTGGCATTCGGTCGCGGCCGAGCGCTGCCGGGAGACAGTCGGCGGGGACAAACGGCAGCTGGAGAAGGCTGCGGACGGGTTGACCGAGGCTGCCGCGCTGCTGCGGCGGCACGCGCAGGAAGTCCGTGAGTTGATCGCGATGATCAAGCGGATCTCTGAGGCCGTGGTCGGCTGGTTCACCAGTGCGATTGACAGGTTCAACCGTGCGGTCGACGCGTTCAACCAGGCCGCTCGGGATTTCGCAAACGGTGTCGCGGACGCGCTGGGGTTTGGAGGTGGTCAGCCGCCGCAGCCTCCCCAGCCGCCGTGGACGGGGTGGAAGTGGGGGCCGGACAACCTGCCGCCGGCAGGCGACAAGGCGTGGCTCGAGGCTGGCGAGTACCTGCGTGGACAGGGGGTGCCCGCGTGACCCCGGCACCGCATCGGCTCGTGCTGACCGCGGGCGAGCTCGCGTATCTAGTCGAGCGCACAGGCGTCGAATTGCCACCCGCTTGGATGCCGTCCGCAGACATCGGCCCTGCCGAGGCGGGGCTGATCAAGAAGCGGGTGGTCGACGGAGTGGGCGGCGAGGTGCATCGGTCGGTGATCAAGAACTTGGAGATCTTGACGTTGCCGATGGTCATGCTGGACACGGTCGCGGAGATCGACGGCGAGGGGCTGCACAGCATGCACGCGATCTCCGGCCCGTTGGGCGCGTCGCTGTTCGAGCTTGGCGACGGCGCGGTGGAGATGTCGATGTTCGCCTCGGCGGATCTGGGCAAGGAACTGATCCGGGCCGTTCCACCCGAGAGTCAGGACACCAACGCTGGGATCGAGTCACGCTTGGGCGGAGGAGGACCAGAACAGACCCCGTTGCGTGGCCGCCTGCCGCTGGCGGCGTTGCAGGAGATGGGCGCCGCCCGGCTGTTCCGCGATGTCGACCCCGGCGGTCCGGCCGCCGTGGTGGCGAGGTTGAACTTGTTCGGCGGGGAGGCGGCACTCGCTCAGCAGGTGGCGGCCGAGACAGATGGGGCGTTGCGGTGTCTCGTCATCGGCCGTAACGGGATGACGTCTCAGGTCAGCTGGGTGCACACCGACGGTGGCTGGAGCGGCCTCGAACCGGAGCCGGACGGCTCCGGGCGTCGGATGGTGCGGCTGCAACCGGCTGCTCGTGAGGATCTGGGCACGTGGATCGCCCCGGCAGTGGCAGGAGCTCTGTAATGCCCGACAACGTCGCGGTACCCGATAAGTCGGTAGATCGCAGCAACGTGGGGATCGCCCCTGTCGCCGACATCCAAGTCAGCGGCGGCGCCGACGGGTTCCGCGCCAAGGGCGAGGATCTCGTGGCGATGAGCGCCCTCACCGATGAGGTTGCCGGTGACACGCTGAAGACCGCCGTGGCCGGCCACAAGTTCCTCGCTGAGCCTGACGTACTTGCATCGGCTCTGCTGAATCCGTCCGGGGTGGCGAAGTTCGAGGCGGCCATGGCCATGGCGCTCGACGGACCGACCGGTCTCACCGCCACGTCCGCAGCCATCGGCCTGCGCGGCGATGCCCTTCGCGCCACGAAATTGGCCTACGAGGCCGCGGACGAGCTCGCCGCCCGAGGCCTCGATGCCTCGCGCTGGATGGCAGGTCTGGCGGTCGCTTCGGTACCAGGCGGCACTGTCGTGGCCGCGCTGGGGTCAGGCACCGCGATCGCCGCGGACGTCTACGCCAACTACGACGGTGACTGGCAGAAGTGGCTGGTCGACCACCCTGGCATGGTCGACACCCTGATCGGCATGTCGCCCGGCATGCTGTCCTCGCTCGGCGTACCCGTTGATCTGGCCACCACGTTGGATTTGCTGGCCGCCACCTACGCGGACGGCACGGCGGATCTCGATCCTGTCGCGAGTCACCCCAACACAGCACCGCACAATCTGCACGACATCTTGCTGGGTCTGGACGAGCGCAACAGACCAAGAAACGGGGAACCGAGCAACATCGACGTCAGGGTCGTCAAGGACGCCAACGACAAGCCGATCGGCTACATCGTCGACATCCCAGGCACTAAGGACTGGAACGCGCCATGGGATCCCAAGAGCGCCAACGACTCCGGTGTCAACATCGACGCGATGGCAGGCAACAGAACCGTTCTGCAGCAAGGCATCGAGAAGGCGCTACACGAGGCCGGCGCGCAGGGAACCGGTGTCCCGGTGATGCTCGTCGGTCACAGCCAGGGCGGCATCGTCGCCGCCCAGTCCACCAACGACCTCATCTCGGGCGGGTACAACGTGACGCACGTGGTCACCGCCGGATCCCCGGTCGGGCGGATCGACATCCCCGGCAACGTGCAGATGCTGTCGCTGGAGAACAAGGGCGACATCGTGCCGCACCTCGACGCCGGCGACAATCCGAACACCGCGAACCGCACGACAGTCACCTTCGAGAACCAGACCGGTTCGGTGGGTGGTAATCACGACATCGGCGGCTACCGGTACGACGAGCAGAACCCGAACAAGCCACGTGTCGACCAGAACTACGTCGCGGTCGCAGGACAACTCGACCAGAGCTCGGACCCGTCGGTCCGGAGGTTCCTCGACAGCGCGGAGGTGTTCACCCAGGGCGGGCCGAAGTCCACGACGCTGACCTATCACGTGAAGCGGGAGGGAGTGAATTGAACGTGCCAAGGCGCATGATCGGTGTGGTGGGCGCGGTCTTCCTGCTGATCGGGCTGCTGACCGGATGCAATGTCTTCGTGCAGTACTACGAGGACGTGGACGAACTCGGCAAGGAGATCGTGGCGGACTGGAAAGAGCAGCCAGAGGTGGCCGACGCGAGTTACGAGTACGTGCACGGCATCGACTCCGGTCAGCAGCTGAACCTCAAGGTCATCGTCCGCGCGGAGTCGGCCTCGTACGAGGTCGCCGACAAGTTGAAGGACATCGCGAACCGCGACTACTGGCAGAGCACGGCGTACGACCGCGAGATATCGCCGCAGTTCGTCGCCTACTCTTCGGACAATCTGCCGGTAGAGGGGAAATGGGAGCTCGCCAGCCCGATCGGCAAGGGCGGACTCGGCGTGCCCGAGAAAGTCGGGTTGGAGAAGTACGGGCCGAGGCCGAGCAAGAGGTGAGTGGACGATGAATCCGGACGAATGGCTGGCCGACTTCGAGGCCAAGACCGCGGAACTGCAGCGCAACGCGGTCGCGTTCCGCCGCAACCTGGAGGCGGCGGGGCAGACCGTCACCTCCGAGGACAAGGCGTTGACCGTGACGGTGGCGCCGAACGGTGCCCTGCTCGACCTCAAGATCGCGCATAACCCGGACCTCGCCGCGAGGCTCATGGAGCTGGTGCGGAAGGCGAGGGAAGGAGCCGCGGCCAACGTGCTCGGCGAGTTCCGGAACGCGGTCGGTGGACAGGCAGGACAACTCGACACCGACGTGTCGGTGCCGGCGTTCGGTACTCCTGAACCGCGGAAGCCCATGCCTAGGCCGATCGAGGATGACGACTTCAGTGACAACTCGATCTACCGGCGACCGTAGTGGTCGCGTAGCGAGCGTCCCGGTACCACCGCACCGTATAGCGGTCACCCTCGGAACCAGAATCGATCGGGGCTTGATGCGGGCCTGTCCCGGGAGGCTGAAGTGAGCGCGGCAAGGCGGGTGGCCGGTGTGATGGGTTTGGTTGTGATGCTGGTCGGGCTGCTGTCCGGGTGCAATCTCTTTGTGCAGTACTACGAGGACGTGGACGAGCTCTGCAAGAAGATCGTGGCGGACTGGAAGGCGCAGGCAGAGGTAGTCGACGCGAGCTACGTCTACGTACATGGCATCGACTCGGGGCAGCAGATTGACTTTGAGGTCCTCGTCCGGGCGGAGTCGGACATGGGCGAGGTCCTCGTGAGGCTGGAGGACATTGGGAACCGCGACTACTGGCTGAGCACGGCGTACGACCGGGAGGACCACATGTCGTTCCAGTACGTCGTCTACTCCTCGGACAATCCGCCGGCAAAGGGTGAAGTGGGCCTGTCCAAGTCGATCGGCCACGGCGATATTGGCGTGTCGCCGAAGGTCGGGTTGGAGAAGTACGGGCCGAGGCCCACCACGAAGTGAGCGGACCTTGGCGTCGGATGGGTGGTTAGCCGACTTCGAGGCCAAGACCGCAGAACTTTCGTGCAAAAGGATCGCCTTTTGAACCTGGTTGGCGGACACGACGAGCACTTGGACTCGCGGCGTCTCGATTCTTGAGGTGCCACGGCGCAGGTGTAAGCGCATGTGAGCACTGCGAGAATTGATGTATTGCGATAGGCTTGGTGTCACACTTTTGGCCAGTTTTGCGCTTGCTTCCGTGCTGCTCCTTCGTGATTCAACCGAGTAGGGTGTGGCTCTCGCAGCGAGAGTGCATGCGGTAACGCTTGGTTACGAGAGGGCGACAGGTAGGCCATGAGTGATATGCCCGCGCTGATCGGCCGCTACGTAGTGGAGCGCGAGCTTGGCTCCGGAGGCATGGGCGAGGTGTACCTTGCCTACTCGCCCGCTGGCGATCCCGTCGCGGTGAAGCTGATCCGCAGCGATCGGCTGGATCCGGTCACCCGCGCGCGGTTCGAGAAGGAAGCCTTGATCGCCCGGACCGTCGTCGGGACGAACAGGGTTGCGAGGTTCCTCGACGCGGATCCCTACGCTGATCGTCCCTGGCTGGCGATGGAGTACGTGCCAGGGAGCACGCTGTTCGTCCACATCGAAGCGCATGGCCCGTTGCCGGCGCCGCTCGTCGCAAGTCTTGGTGCGCTACTGGCCGAAGGTTTGGCAGCTGTACATGCCACAGGGCTCTTGCACCGAGACCTCAAGCCACAGAACGTGATCATGGGCGACTACGGTCCGATCCTGATCGACTTCGGTCTCGGTGCATTCCTGGACGCGGCGAAGGACACGCTCTCACACAGCGGAATGATCATCGGCACAGTGCGCTGCATGCCACCGGAGCAGGCGATGGGGCGCCCGCAGGTCACGCCAGCCGCAGATGTGTATGGACTGGGAACCGTTCTGCTGTACGCGGCGACAGGGCACTACCCCTACGAAGGCGGTCGGTGGGAAGCCATCGTCGGACAGGTCGCCGACCCTCGCCAGCATCCTGATCTAGGCGGCCTCCCGGATGCTCTGCTTCCGCTGGTCTCATCGATGCTCGCGCACGATCCGACTGATCGTCCTTCTCTCGAGACGGTGACAGCCCAATGCGCGAAGCTGATGTCCGACAACGGTTTGTCGCCAGTGAGCGCCCGGCATGCATTGATCGACCGCACGGTTGGCAGTTCGTCAGCGATAGCGGTATCACCTCCACCGCCTTCTCTTCTGGACCGGCTCGAAGCACAGGCTGTCCCCCTCAGCGGCGAAATGGCGCTGGACAGCCCTCTTGACGGTCCTCCCGATGCGTCCGCGGAAGCCTCAGAGAACGAGGTGTCCAGTGAAGTTGACCAGGCCGCTGCACCCCCTCAGGCTGACATGCGCCGCGGACGGGTACCTGCTTCGCAGCGAGTGGCCGAGGAGCTGCGGAAACAGTACGCAACGCAACCTGGGTTGTAGTCAGTTCTGCAGGGTTGGACGAACGAGTTCATGAATGGAGTGCGCTTGACCGCGAACGTCGGGCGAGAAGACGGCCAGGACGTCGTCGCCCTTGAGGTCGAAATGGCGCAGGAGATGCCTGAGCATGCGGCGAGGTACGCGCCTGGCGCCCAGGTGCGGATTCGTGACGAGCAGTGGCTGGTGAAGAAGGTCAGCAACACTCGGCATGACGGTTGGATGCTCGAGGTAACCGGCGTCTCCCCGTTTGTCCGCGGAACTGACGCTGTCTTCTACGAGGAACTCGAGAAGCCCGCCGGCATCGAAGTGCTCGACCCTCGGAAGACCCGGCTGGTGGCTGACGACTCTCCGAACCATCGCCGTGCGCGTCTCTACCTTGAGGCGGCGATCCGCAAGACCGCCTTGCCTCAGACGGAGCACGGTCTTGCACTCGCCGACAGCTTCCTCATGGACAAGCAGACCCATCAGCTGCGTCCCGCCGAACTTGCGCTGTCGATGCAGAACCCGCAGCCGCGCATCCTCATCGCGGACGTGGTGGGCCTTGGGAAGACCTTGGAGATCGGACTTCTGCTAGCCGAGCTCATCCGTCGTGGCCGTGGTGAGCGGATCCTCGTGGTGACGCCGGCACACGTCCTGGAGCAGTTCCAGCGCGAGCTGTGGACCCGTTTCTCCATCCCGCTGGTGCGGCTCGACTCGACCGGCATCCAGCGGATCCAGCAGGACATTCCGGCGGGCCGTAACCCGTTTGCCTACTTCAAACGCGCCATCATCTCGGTCGACACGCTCAAGAGCGATGTCTACGCGCATCACCTCGGTAACACCGACTGGGACGCTGTCGTCATCGACGAGTCGCACAACCTGGTCAACCGCGGTACCCGCAACAACGCGCTCGCCCAACTGCTCGCCCGCCGTACTGATGCACTGATCCTCGCATCCGCAACACCGCACAACGGCAACGCCGAGTCTTTCGCCGAGCTGATCAAGCTGCTCGACGAGGCCGCGATCGCGGACCCGTCGAACTACGACGTGAAGAACCTCGAGCACCTCTACATCAGGAGGACGAAGACTTCACGGGAAGTGCGTGACTCTCTCAAGGGGGCGTGGGCTGACAGGGGACCGTCCTTGCCAGTGGAAGCCAAGGCGACGGGCAAGGAAGAAGCGATCTTCGAGGAACTCGCTTCCCGGTGGATCCCGCGCGATCGTGCAGCAGGCGCGGTCAGCGATCACCAGCTGTTCCCGTACACGCTGTTCAAGGCGTTCCTCTCCTCCCACAAGGCATTGCGGGAAACCATTGGGACGCGACTGCGCACATTGGACAACGCCAAGGCTCCGAGCGAGATCGAGCGGTCGGCGCTGCTGGACCTCGACCGGCTCGCCTCTCGAATCGAGGACGCCGACTCCGCGAAGCTGACGAAGCTCGTCGAGGTGCTCAACGAACTGGGAGTCGGTCCCAAATCGACTACCCGCGTCGTGATCTTCTCCGAGCGCATCGCGACGTTGAAATGGCTCGCTGAGGTCGTGCCCGCACAGTTGGGATTCCCCGCGGGCAAGAGCGATGACAAGAACAAGCCGTGGCTGTCCTACGGCGGCGTCGTGCAGGTGATCCACAGCGAGGCCACCGGCGAGGACGAGCAGAAGAAGATCGTGGAGAAGTTCGGCCTGCGGGACGATCCGGTGCGGATCCTGGTCACCAACGACGTCGCCTCTGAAGGCGTCAACCTGCATCAGCAATGCAACCAGCTCATTCACTACGACCTGCCTTGGTCGTTGATCCGGATCGAGCAGCGCAACGGTCGCATCGACCGCTACGGGCAGGAACGTTCCCCCGAGTTCCGTGCTCTTGTCCTCACCAGCGACGTGCAGTGGCGTGTGGATGAGGAGACTGGCGAGGTCCTCTCGCTCGATGACCGGCTGGTCGGTGCCAAGCTCCTTCGGCGGGAGGAGGAGGCGCACAAGATCGAGGGATCGGCCGAGGCCGTCACAGGCTTGTACCGGGCTAAGGAGGAGGACGACCGCCTGACGAAGGACCTGATCGCGGGCCGCACCGTCGAGACTTCCATCAAAAAGTCGCGGCAGGGTAGCGCAGGTTTCCTCGCGGCCATGCTGGGGAACGTGGGCGCGGACCCCGAGCACGCAGAGGTCGCGATCGCAACAGTCCCCTCAGTGTTCGAGTCCACGGCCGCGTACTTCGACGAAGCGCTGCGCCAGATCTGCCCGACCCGTCCGGAGGACGATCTCTCGTTGCGTCGTGACGAGGATGGCACCATCGCCTTCGAACCACCGGCCGATCTGCAGTACCGGTTCAAGGCGCTGCCCAAGTCCTATCTGGATGAGCAGGGCATTCTGCCGACCTCGACAAGGCCTGGCCGGTTGCTCATGACGTTCTCCAAGCAGCTGGCCGAAAAGCGGCTCAAAGCCGCACGCGACTCGTCGAAAACCCTGTGGCCCAACGTCAGCTACGTGTCGGACGTCCACCCGGTGCTGGACTGGGTGACGGACAAAGCTCTCGCTTCGATCCGCTATGACGAGGCGTTCGTCCTGGCCTACCTGCCCCACGAGCGCCTCACCGGCCCGGTGTTCCTCGTTCAGGGAATCTACTCCAACGCCCTCGGCAGGCCAGCCGTCGTGGAGTGGATGGCGGTTCTCGGCCTGCCTGACACGCCCAGGGTGGTGCCCATGGATGCCGAATTCCTGAAGCTCTGCGGAGTGGGACCACGGATGCCTGGGCGCGCGACACTGCAGGACAGGGAAGGACTGCAACACCTTGTCCCGCAAGCAATCGATGAGGCCGAGCGGTACCTCGTGCAGCGGCAGAACGAGTACGCGCAGCGCATCGACCGGGTTCTCGAGCCTTACAGCAGGCGCGTGCAGGAGTGGCGGGAGCAGGCGGTGCTTTTTGCAGCGGGTAAGACCGGAGAACAAGGCGTGAATCTCGCCGCCAGTCGCCGCGAGGGTCTCATCGCGTCGTTGAAGACCTCCGGGGCGCCGATGCTGCGCTTGCTCGCCGTCCTCGAGCCGCTGTCCGACGTGGAAGGCACCGCCCGATGAGCACCGACTTCGACTCCTTCACCAACCGGGGCGAGTACTTCTCGGCGCACTACTTCGCCGATCAGCTCGGCGTGGATCTCAAGAAAGGGCTCCTCGCCACCTGGTCGCTGCGTGAGACCGACGAGCACGACAAGCGCAGGACGCCGCGGCAGAAGCTGCGTGATCTCCGCGCCGACTACCTGTCCGAGCGAGTCCGAACCTTCTTCGCCGAAAGTGCGGAGCAGGACGCAGCGGACGACGACGAGGTCTCCGCTCGGCTGCGCACCCACAACAATCCGGAGTGGGTCAAACGGCTGGGAGCCTGGCACCAGAGGGTTCTCGATGCCCTCGGCTTCGCGGAAGGCCCCACACAGCTCAAGGTCCACCGGGCCGGACGCGAACACGTCGTCGAGGCCGCCTGGCACGGCGATGGGATCGTTGCGATCGAATGCGGCTGGGCAGCGGTCAACGACTCCGCTCTCGACGCAGACGGCCCTGGACGGCTGCTGCATCCGTTGCGGGTGGGCGCCAGCGAGGTGTACGAGACGGGGCCGACCCTTGCGACCTGGTTGTTCCAGAGTGAGCTGAACGAGGCTGGCGGCGCGCCGCCCCGCTTCGTGATCCTGCTGTGCGGCGGGGTCATCGTGCTCGCCGACCGACAGGCATGGGCCGAGGGACGTTTCCTCGCCGTGAATCTGGATGCGGCGCTGGAACGCAACGATCGCAAGCAACTCGGCGAACTGGCCACCATCGCCGCCCTCTTCAGCCACGAGATGCTGGTTCCTGGGGAGGACGGCAAGGGACCACAGATCGACGCGCTCCTTAAAGCATCGACCGACAACGCGGTCGGAGTTTCCGGGGAGCTCCGTGAAGGTCTCCAACGTTCGGTCGAGATCATTGCCAACGAGGTGCTGGCACGGTTGGACGCGGCCGGCGTAGAACCCCGGCAAGTCGAGGACATCAGGATCCCGTTCGCCAAGGAACTCACCCGCGAGTCGCTCCGCTACCTCTATCGAATCCTGTTCTTGCTCTACGCCGAAGCTCGGCCTGAGCTGGGCATCCTTCCTGCGGATGACGGCTCCTACGAGGCCGGCTACTCGGTCGCCCGCCTGCGTGAGCTGGTCGAACGCGACGAGCAGCTCATCGAGGAGGAAGCCCGGAACGGGTTTCACCTCTTCGAGTCGCTGCACGTCCTCTTCCACAAGGTCAACAACGGGCACCGTCCGTATGGCACCGAGTCCGACGACGACCTGCCCGGCGACGACGAGGCGACCCGGAAGTCGAAGGCTGCACGTCGAAGCGAAGACCGCGGCCTTCGGTTCGAGCCGCTGCGCAGTGAACTGTTCGAGCCGAAGGCGATCCGGCTGATCGGCCGCAGCGTCGTCGATCCTCGTGAGGCTGAGGACAGCGGTGCCGTTCTGGATCTGCGGCTGCGCAATTCCGCGCTGCACGAGGTGCTGCGGCTGCTGACGATGAAGAAGGCCACCCGGCGTGGTGACCGCGGTGGCTTCATCTCGTACCGCAATTTGGGCATCAACCAGCTCGGCGCCGTCTACGAGGGCCTGATGTCCTACACCGGGATCATCGCCGAGGAAGAGCTGTGCGAGGTCGCCAAGGGAGGTGACCCGGACAAGGGGTCATGGCTCATCCCCGTACACCGGCAGACGGACTATCCGGCGAACACGCTCGTCGAGTACAACGAGCACGACAACCGCAAGGGGCTGCGCGGGCCGAAGCGTTATCCAGCAGGCAGCTTCGTCTACCGGCTCGCCGGGCGAGACCGCGAGACTTCTGCCTCGTACTACACGCCGGAGTCGCTCACCAAGGTCACGGTCGAGCTCGCGCTGAAACACCGACTCGACCAGGAGCGAGACGCCGACGGGAACACGATCAAGACGCGGGCCGCGGAGCTGTTGACGTACAAGATCTGCGAGCCCGCACTCGGATCCGGGGCCTTCCTCAACGAGGCGATCAACCAGGTCGCCGACGAATATTTGCGGCGGCGTCAGGACGAGCTCGGCGTCTCGATTCCGACTGCGGATGCGTTGACGGAGAAGCAGAAGGCCAAGGCGTACATCGCGTTGCACAACGCGTACGGCGTGGACCTGAACGCGACCGGCGTCGAACTAGCCGAAGTGTCGTTGTGGCTCAACACGATGCATCCCGGCATGCGGGCACCCTGGTTCGGCTTGCACCTTCGTCGTGGCAACTCGCTCATCGGTGCACGACGCGCGGTCTATTCGGGGGAGGACGTCGCCTCAGCGGAGAAGGCGTGGCTAAAGGCCAAGAGCGGGTTGGCGCCGACTCCGTTGCCGTTCTTGAAGGATGGCGTCGAACAGCTGCTGCCGCAGGACGCGGTGCACCAGTTCCTGCTGCCGAGTCCTGGCTGGGCGGCGGTCGCCGGGGCCACCGAGGCTAAGGAACTCGCCGCCAGTGAGGCGTCCAAACTCGCCGCGTGGAAGAAGGGGATCCTCCAGCGGCCGAAGCGCAGCACGGCGCACCTGAACACGAAGACCGGTGCACCCAAGATCAAGGACGGCAAGCCCCAGCCCGAGGCGCGATCCCAGTTCACCAGGCTCCGCGACGCCGCGAGGCGGGTGGAGTTCCTGTGGGCGCTCGTCGTTAAGCGAATGGAGATCTCCGAGCAGGCGATCGCGCGTCGGATTGACGTCTGGGGCGCCGATCCCGTCGATCCCGAGTACGGCTTCCTGCGTCGGCCAGAGCACGCTGTGTCCAAGGAGCAGGTCTTCGAGGACCTCTTCAACGCCGTGGACACGCCCTACTGGCGGCTGAAGACCGTCATGGACGCTTGGTGTGCGCTCTGGTTCTGGCCGGTTGACAGGGCTGCGTTGCTTGACGGGACGGATCGGGCGTACGAGGAAACGGCCGCGGCGGACTCCGTGGCAGTCAGTGCGCTGCTTGGTGAATCGCCAGCGGCGGCGGCAACATGGCCTCGGGTCGAGGAGCGCTTCGCGTTGTTCGCCCTGGAGCCTGAGCAGACCTCGCTCGCTGACCTGGAACCGAGGCCTGATGACGAACTGATCATCGAGACCGCGACGATCAGGCAGAAGTCGTTGCCGAAGGCCAAGCCGAAGGCCGTGCCTCTGCGGGATTCCATTCCGTTGAAGGATCTCGACGACTGGCTGGACTTCCTGGAAGCGATGATCGGCACCGGGGACGTGTCCGAAGACGAGATCATCAGTCAGTTCAACAACCTGGACGAGCTGAAGGACTTCGAGGCGGTCCTGCCGGCATACATGGGGATGGATCCGGCGAATCCCGAGCAACGGTTCCCGTGGCTGCACACAGTGCGGGACATTGCGACGCAGCAAGGCTTCCTACACTGGGAACTGGAGTTCGCACTCGTCTTCGCGCAGGGCGGTGGCTTCGACCTCCAGGTAGGCAACCCACCGTGGGTGCAGCCGAAGTGGGATGCGGCATCTGAGTTGGCGGAATTCGATCCTTGGTTTGCTATCGTCGGGGGCACCTCGCATCCGCTTGCGTCCGATCGGCGCGCTGCCGTACTGGCGGATAGCGAGTGCCGTGCGATCCTTCAAATTCGAGTGAGTAACTCGGCGGGAATTTCAAGATTCGTGGGATCCGAAGTAAACTATCCTGAACTTGGTACCGATCAACCTGATCTTTACCTTAATTTCATGTGTAAGGTGTGGGAGAATTCGTGCTCTATAGGGACTTCGGGAATGGTGCACTCTGAAGCGCATCTCTCGACCGGAGGACTTGAGAGGATTCGCTCTTCCGCTCTGTCGCGCCTGCGGGTTCACTGCAACTTCGTAAATGGTGGACACTGGGCTTTTCCTGAGCCGGTTGGTCACACGACTCAGTTTGGTGTGCATATTTACGGGTCGATGCAGGAGGTGTCCTTTCTTCATCTGAGCAACCTCTATCACTCGTCGGTTGTGGGACGTTCGTTGACGCATGATGGTTCTGGGGATATTCCTGGAATTAAGTTGGCGCGAGACTTTGACCTCCGTCCTCATCGTCGGCGGGTGATTCATGTAACGCCTGAACTGCTGCTTGAGTGGCAGCAGATTTCAGGGCAAGTAGGCGAGCCGGCCGGGAATACTGTCCTGTTCAACCCAGTTACGGACCTGGAAACGGCCGCAATGGACGCGCTTCGCGCCTATCCGCACCGCCTCGGTGTCGTCGAGCGAGTCAGCTCTGGTTTCAATGAGAGCACATCGCAACGGCGGCGATTGATTGAAAAGGTCCATACGGAGCCTTCAGTGTGGGATGATGTGATTCTCAGTGGGCCTCACATCTCAGTCTCGAATCCAATTACGAAACAAAGTCCAAATCTCGCCAGCCACGGCAGGCCTGTAGATTTGTCTGCGATTTCCGGGGAATTCGTTCCAGCGACGGCATTTAAGCGAGTCGTCGAACGGTCTCGGTACGTCGCGGCGATGAAATCCTGGGACGGTAGGCCGTACGTAGATTTTCCGCGTGTCGCCTGGCGGAAAATGATGACATTCGATATGGAGCGCTGCTTTAATGTGGCGTTTCTGCCACCGGGGCCAGCTCACGTAGACGGAATATATTCGATGTCGCGCGGTGGCGTAGCTTTCGATCTTGCGATTGTCGGGTTCTGGAGTTCTATTCCCATCGAGTACTTGATTCGTTTGATGGGCAAGAAGAATCTTCATGACAGGGACGCCCGGAAGATACCTATTCCCGCGGTTGGGCATCCGCTCTATTTCGCAATTACGCTTCGAGCGGCTCGACTCAATTGCCTGAGTGAAGCTTATGCGCCTGCGTGGAATGCTGCATTTGATCCCTCGTGGATCGATGATTCTTGGGTGATCTCCAGTCGGCCGGCCGAAAATATCGGAGTAGCGGCGCGTGAGTGGAACCTCTGCACTCCCTTGAGGTCTGAGCACGCCCGGCGTGCGGCGCTAGTCGAGCTAGATGCTCTTGTTGCAGTTTGTCTCGGAATTTCTGCGGAAGTTTTGTGCACGATTTTTCGGGGCCGCTTTCCTTTGCTGTATGAGCGAGAGAGTGAAATGTGGTTTGATGCCACGGGCAGGAGAATCGCGAGAGACAGCCGAGTCTTCGGGCAAGGTCAAAAGAGTGAAGACTATAAGCGGCTCCAGGAGCATCTTGCCGCCGTGGATAGCGTACCTCCACCAGATGGCTATCTCCCTGACTTTTATCAGGCTGATCGCGAAACCGAGATGCGCGAAGCGCACGCTGTGTTCCAGGCTCGTCTCGACGCCGCCGTCGCGCGCGGTGAGTGGGACCCGGTGAAGCAGGAGGTGCCGCAGTCGTGAGGCCGACGCTGGAAGCACGTGGGCTCAAGGAGAGTCTGCTGCAGTACCTGTCGACCACCTACGCCCTCACCGATGAAGGCGCACGCGAGTCCCTGCATCGGTTCCTCGGGGACGAGACCTCCGGCATGTTCCGTGGTCCGTTCCTGCGCATCCGCACACCCTTCACCACCGCGGATCCGAGCTGGCGCGAGCTGCTGGACTGGAAGCGTGAGGACGGCTGGACGCCGTACGCCCACCAGGCCGAGGCCTTCGCCCGGCTCAGCTCATCGGGCGGCCGAGCTCCGCAACCGACCGTCATCACCACGGGCACGGGTTCGGGTAAGACCGAGGCGTTCCTGTACCCGATTCTCGATCACTGCGTGCGGGAGAAGGCCGTCGGCCGCGATGGGATCAAAGCGGTCTTCCTGTACCCGATGAACGCCCTCGCGACAGACCAGGCGCAACGTCTCAACAGACTGCTCGTCGAGCACAAGGCGTTGAGCAGGCTGCACGCAGGTCTGTACATCGGTGACCGGGCGGCAACCAAGTACGAGAAGGTCCACACCCGGCGCTCGGACATGTGGCTCTCGCCGCCTGACATTCTCATCACCAACTACAAGATGCTCGACCTGTTGCTGCAACGGTTCCCAGACGCCCCACTGTGGACCGACGCGGACATCCGCTACGTCGTCGTGGACGAGTTCCACACCTACGACGGCGCACAGGGAACTGACGTGGCGATCCTGCTGCGTCGCCTGGCTGCCGCGGTTGGTGCGCCCGAGCCTGCCCGGCCACTCGGCCGGATCTGCCCGGTGGCCACGTCCGCGACGTTGGGCTCCGGTGCAGGTGCTGACGCGAGCGCGCTGCTCGACGTCGCTACACAGGTCTTCGGCACAGAGTTCACCGCAGACGCGGTCATCGGCGAGAACCGGCAGTCGGTGGACGAGTTCATCCCTGTCCACGACTTCGATCCGGTCCTCCCGTTCCCGTTGCCCGAGCAGCTTGCCGCGTTGCCCGATCCGGCCACAGGCGAGGATGCGTTGGCGGATCTGATCGAGGCGGTTACCGGCACCCGTGACCTTGATCCGTTCGTGCTTGGCGCGAACCTGAAGAAGCACATGCTCACCTCAGCCGTCATGCGCTCGTTGGACGGCGAGGTGCGGACGGGCGCCGAGATTCTGGACATGATGTGGCGTACTGGCGCACAGTCGTGGGTGCAGGCGATCACCCGGCAGCCAGAGGTGGCGGCCGGTGCTCTCGCCCGGTTCATAGCCCTGCTCTCCATCGCGCGTGACCCCGAATCCACTCCGGAACGGCCGCGTCCGTTCGCGCATGTCGAGGTACATCAGTGGGCTCGTTCGGTGTCCCGGCTCGTGCGTGGTGTGGTGCCGTGGCCGAAGGCGGAGTTCCGGTGGGACACAGCCGGAACTAACGATGCGCACGGCGCGAACCATGGCCGTACGGCTCCGGTGACGGTGGCGACGTCCGGCCAGTCCGCGAACCTGTTCCTGCCTGCGGTCTATTGCCGCGACTGCGGGCGTTCGGGCTGGGCGGTGTTCTCCCCGGAGAGCGACGACCAGGACGTGGAGTTCGACACTCACAAGATCCGACGGGCCTCCACCAGTCAGGACAAGATCAGGGTTCGCAACCTGATCGCGGCGACCGATCGTGAGGCGCGTGAAGGCTCCGGCGCCGCACCGATGGCAGTCTCGGCTCGTTCCAGCAGGGACAAAGGCACACTTGCCCACGGCACGGGTGGGATTCTGCTGGTGCTGGATGGGCCTGAGCGCCGGCTGAGGGTGCCCGATCCGCAGAAGGACTACGACCAGTCGACTGGTGAACCGCGTCTGACGGCGCGCGATTCGGCGTTTGTTCTGGTCAACATCGGCGATACGGCGAACACCGCGGCCGGCGAGGACTGGTGCCCGGCGTGCGGCGAGCGCAATGCGATCCGGTACTTGGGTACTGGTGCCGCCGCACTCGCGGCGGCATCGGTGACCCAGCTCTTCACCGGGGGAGAGCTCGACGAGGCGCTGGCCGAGGACAAGACGCTGATGTTCAACGACTCGGTGCAGGATGCTGCGCACCGGGCAGGGTTCGTTGCCAGCCGTTCGTACACGTTCTCACTGCGCGCGCTGCTGAAGAAGCATCTCTCCGAGGATCGGCCGACTGCACTGAACGATCTGATCGCCGACGTTGTCGCAGCGACCACCGATCCGAAGACCTTGAGCGCGGTCGTGCCGACGGACCTGCACGATCACAAGGGAGTGAACCGGCTGCTCTCCGGTCAGGGGCGCGGTGGGGATCTGAAGACCTGGCGGCTGATCGGCGAGCGGCTTGCCTTCGAAGCGTTGATGGAGTTCGGTTTCCGGTCGCGCAATGGCCGGACCCTGGAGCTGACGCGCACCGCGGCCGCACAGGTTCGCGTCCCCGACACGGCTGCGGCCGTGGAGCTCGTCAAGACTGTCCACCTCGGGCTCGAACGAGGTGGCGTGGTACCCGAAGCTCAGGAGGACTCGAGATATCTGGCGTTTCTGCGCATCTTCCTGGAGCGGCTGCGGACTCGTGGTGCGATCAAACACCACTGGTTGAAGGGATATCTGAGGGAGGCAGGCACCAGCCGATACCACGTCTGGGGTGGTCGGCCCCCAGGTATGCGGGCGTTCCCGAAGGGGATCGGCGCCCCGGTGTTCCTGCTGGCGCAGCCCAAAGCTGGCAGCGAGTTCGACTTCGCCACAGGCCGGTTGTCCTGGTATGAGCGTTGGGCGCAGCGGTGTCTGGAACTGCCGCGTGAACAGGTCCCGGAGTTCTGGAGCCGACTGCTGCCCGAGCTTGCCGGTGCCGGCTTGTTGTCGGTCGGCACGCCCAACGACAGCTCCGCGCGGATTTACGGGCTTCAGCCGGGCAACATCGACATCCGGTTGTTGACCGACGACGAAGTGAATACCGCGTTTGTTCGTTGCCCGGTGTGTTTCTGGGAGCAGACGGTGCACCCGACACTGCTGGAGCAGTGGCACGGCCAGCCTTGCCCTTCCTACCGTTGCCGCACCGGTCGGCTTGTCGCCGGAGACCGGCCGGAGGAGCTGGGGGTACACCAGCGGGATCGCGACTACCGCGCCGACTACTACCGGCGCTTGTACCGGCGTGCGGGCACGTACCAGGTGATCACCGCCGAGCACACCGGCATGCTCAGCCGTCCTGAGCGCGAGCGGGTTGAGGCAGCGTTCAAGCATGGCACCGGGTTCAAGGATCCCAACGTGCTGTCGTGCACGCCCACGCTGGAGATGGGTATCGACATCGGTGACCTGTCGGCCGTTGTGCTGGCAGCGTTGCCGCGCCGCCCTGCCAACTACGCACAGCAGGTCGGCCGCGCTGGACGCCGCACCGGCAACGCTTTCCTGCTCACCATTCCCGACCGCAGTCGCCGGGACCTGTACTTCCTGGACCAGCCGAGGGAGATGATCGCCGGCCAGATCGTGCCACCCGGATGTCACCTCTCCGCGGTCGAAATCCTGCGCCGCCAGTACCTTGCGCACCTGCTGGATCTCGCGGCTCGAGACCGGCTGCTCCGGAGCGACGGCGTTCCGTTGCGTGCTTTGCCATTGCAGGCCCCCGCGTTGTTCGGTCCGTCGGGGTATCTCGTTGATCTGGTCGAGGTTGCCATCGCTCAGGGCGAGCAACTTGTCGAGGGGTTTCTGGCGCTCTTCCCTACCGGGGTCAACGACGAGGCAAAGGCTGACTTGCGTGCCTATGCGACACGTGGTCTGCGAAGCGCGGCCGAGGAGGCTGAACGTGAGTGGCGGCGCAGCGAGGACATTCTGCGCTCCCGTCTGAAGATGATCGACGAAGCGCACGCGGAGCTGCACGAGTCCGATCCTGACCAGGCCGGCCAGAGGGCCGAGCTCGACGCCGAACGACGGGCGGTCGGCAAACGCCTGCTCCAGCACGGCATGACGCCCGCGCAGAATGCCATGTGCGACCTCGGGCTGCTGCCGAACTATGCCCTGATCGACACCGCCACCACGTTGAACGCCACGCTGTACTGGTCTGAGGGCGTGGATCCGGTCACGGGGAAGGATCGGTTCACGTCCAAGCTCTCTTCATACGACCGGCCTAGGCGGTACGCGCTGTCGGAGCTCGCGCCCGGCAACACCTTCTACGTCAACGGGTACAAACACGAGATCACCGGTATGGAGATCGGCACCACGGCGCACCGCCAGTGGCAGCAGTGGAGGTTCTGCCAGGACTGCGGTTTCGTGCGCACCGAGAACGCGGTCGAGGACCGATCGCCGTGCCCGCGTTGCCGCAGTCCCCGCATCGCCGATGACGGCTCATGTCTCCATCAGGTGGTGGAGCCTGCTGTCGTCACCTCCCGCGGCAAGCGTGAGGATGCGCGGATCGGTGACGATAAGGATGACCGTGATCGGCGGTTCTACACCGTCATCGACGCGGTGGACATCCCAACCGAAGCGATCGAGCCGGACACCTCGTGGCGCCATGCAACACAGACCTTCGGTGTTGATTTCTGCCGGAACGCGATGGTCCGGCGCGTCAACGTAGGCCTCGCGCGCTTCGACCGGAGCCAGGAGGACGATCTCGCCGGGCAGTCCATCCGGTTGAGCCCGTTCCACGTCTGCACTGGTTGCGGCGCGGCGACGGCCGACGGCAAACCGGTTTTCGACCACGACACGGATGCGCTGAACTCGTCCGCGGCGCGCAACCCCAAGGTCAAGCACCACCAGCCCTGGTGCCCGTTGCGGCGGGGAAAGCGCGCGGCCACGGTGCCTCAGGTGCCGGTGTTGCTCGCGCACCAGCTGCGGACCGAGGCGCTGCGGGTACTGCTGCCCGCGGCGACCGTGCTCATCGAGGAGAAGGTCCACTCGTTCCGCGCGGCGCTGCGGCTGGGCGTGGACAAGCACTTCGGTGGTGATCCACAACATCTGGACACCACCGTGGCGTCCATGCCAGACCCAGCGACCGGAGAACGGCGCCACTTCCTCGTTCTCTTCGACCGGCTACCCGGCGGTACGGGCTATCTGCACAGGCTCACCGATCCGGTCGCGTTCAGGGCCACGCTGGCCGATGCGCGGCGGACGCTGCTCGACTGCCCGTGCAAGGACGAAGGCCGGCTTGCCTGTCACCGTTGCCTGCACCGGTACACCGACGAGCGCTATCAGGACATCGTCTCCCGCCGCGAGGCCCTGGAGATTCTCAGCGACCTGCTGGGCACCGTGGACAACCACGGCGAGACACTCGTCGATGCGTGGGCAGTCGAAAAGCTCCCGCACACCGGGCAGATCGGCCTGGACAGGCAGGTGGAGTCCGACCTCGAGGCTCGTTTCCTGGCCGCGTTGCGAGGGTGGGTCACCACCGACGAGAAGGCCACGCTGGACGAGGACGGCCGGGCCAGCGGCTACCTCCGGTTCGCCGACACGAACGGGGTCATCAACTGGCGATTGACCACCCAGCAGGACTTGGACTATACGCGTACGGACTTCACATTTGAACGGGTCGACGGTCCGAAGCAGAGCGTGACCGTCTACCTGGACGGCTATCGCTACCACGCAACCCGCAAGTACAACCGGCTCGCGGACGATTGCGACAAACGCAACCAGCTCCGCGCCGATGGGCGAGTGGTCTTCCAGATCACCTGGGACGACCTCGACCTGTTCGAAAACCGGAACAATCGTGCCGAACCGGTGTGGCCCCCGTACCAGGGGCTCGCCCAGGAACGGGCCAAGGACGTCTACGAAGGACTGGGCGAACACCGCGCCCACCTGGCCGACGCCGTATTCGTCGACCCGATCCGCTCCCTGCTCGCGTATCTGCGGCGCCCCGACGCCGGACTGTGGGCACGTCGCGCCAAGGCTTTGGTAGCAGGACTGACGACCTCAGCGGTCCCGATCGCTCAAGGGGTCGATCGGGAGGGCGCAATGGCGGCACTGCGGGCTGAGCTTGCCTCGCACGAGGTCGGACCGGCTGGGAACGACGGTCCGGTTCACGTGTTGCGTGGCACTGACCTGCGTGGGCTGCCCATCGTCCTGGCCGTCGACTTCAGCGACGAGGCTTCTGCCGACACGGTGCGCTGGAGCGCCATCACGATCGTCGACGACAGCGACGAAATGCTGGAGACCGACGAGCACAAGCTCCGCTGGCGTTCCTGGCTCTACTGGTCGAACCTGCTGCAGTTCCTCTCCCGTACGGGTGGAGACGGGGTGCAGCTGGCCTCCAGCAGGGCTGCCGCTTTCCCCGTCGAGATCCTCACCGTCTGCGGTGGCATAGGCGAGCTGGATTCCCTCGTCGAGCTCAAGAGGCCGCAGAAGGTCGCGGAACCGGACGACTCGCTGTCAGCTGCCGAGCGGGACATCGCGCAGCTGCTGCGAGATGCGTCCTGGGACGAAGAGATCCTGCCGATCCTCGAAGAGGACGAACCGGAGTCGGCGCTCACCAGGCTTGCCAGACTGCTTGCCACACACGGCAAGCGAGCACCCATCTTCGGACACGAGCTCGGCGAGGCGCGCTGGCAGGCGGACTTCGCCTGGGCGGAGTCCCGTGTCCGCGTCGCCGTCGTCGCCAAGTCCGACGACGATCACGACGAGGAGGCGAGGAATCGCGATCACGCGTACGCGCTGGCAGGCTGGACGGCACGCACCGCGGACGACTGGCTTGACCACCTCGACTCGCTTCTCGAACTGCTCCCCGACGCGGAAGGTAGCGCCGCCCGATGACCGCCCGGCTCAGCCTGTACCAGAAGGCCGAACAGGAGCTGTACAAGCTCGACCGCTCGGTGAAGGCGAAGTTCTACGACTTCTGCCATCTCTTCCGCGACAACCCTGATCATCCTGGACTCGATCTCAAGCCACTCAAGGGCGATCGCCGGGTCTTCCGAGCCAAGATCGACCAGTCCTACCGGGCGCTGCTTGCCAAGACAGGCATCGACGACAGGGGACAGGAGAACTGGCTCGTCATCGCCGTGCGGCACCGCAAGCACGTGTACGAGGAGCTTTCCGTCGCGGTCAACCGGATCACCGGCGAGATCGAGTTCGTGGATCTTTCCGTGGTCGGCGAAAGTGTGTTGCAGCGCGCCGGTGTCACGCTCACGCCCTCCGAACCGGAACCCGAGACTCCTCACACCACGCCGAGCAAGCCGAGCCGATCCGTTGCTCAGCTCCTCGTTGGCATCACGGCCGAGGACCTCCGCGGCCTCGGTGTCACCGAGCAACTGATCGATCTTGCCCTCGCGGTTACCGACAGTGGTGAGCTCGACCAGCTGGTCTCCGGTGCGCCACTGCTGTCCAAGGACGTCCTCTACGGGCTTGCTGCCGGTATGAGCATGGACGAGGTTCGCCGGGAGATCACCTCCCAGGTCGAGGTCGAACTCGGCAACGACTACGCCGAGAACCTGGGCGCGGCCCTTGCTCGCACCACGGTCACCACCGTCGACGAGGACCTCAAGGCCGCGATCGAGGAGGGCGACTTCCGCACCTGGAAGGTCTTCCTGCACCCAAGCCAGGCCAAGCTCGTCGCTCGCCACTACAACGGACCGGCACGAGTCTCCGGCGGACCGGGCACCGGCAAGACCATCGTCGCCCTGCATCGAGTGAAGCATCTCGCTGAACAGCTACCGCCAGGCCCTGGCAAGCCGATCCTGCTGACCACGTTCACGAAGAATCTCACCACGGACCTGCGTGCACGCCTCGCCTCGCTGCTGGAACCCGAGTTGTTGGCCCGCGTCGAAATCACCCACATCGACCAGCTCGCCGCGCGAGTTCTCAGCGAGAACGCGGGCGTCGGTGCCGGCAAGCAACGTGTCTACGACACCGTGGCGCTCGGTGTCCTCCGCCAGGTGCTCGCCGAGGTCGACGACCAACGCTGGGACGCCGAGTTCCTGCTGGAGGAATGGGACCAGGTCGTTCTCGGTCAGTCCCTTAACACCCGCAAGGCGTACTTCGACGCCCGTCGCGCGGGCCGTGGCCGGTCGCTGACCCGCCCCGAACGCAACCAGATCTGGAAGCTGCTGGAGCAGTTCACCGCACGCCTGGACAAGGAAGGTATCGAAACCTGGGGCCAGGCCGCTGAGCGGGCGGCTCGCTTCGAGATGGAGCGGGCCGCGAAAATTGAGGCACGGCAAGGCAAGGAGTCTGCCGACGGTCCTGACCAGACGGAGCCCGACGACAGTTCCGGCATGCGCTATCTCAGCCACCGCTACCGGCATGTGGTCGTCGACGAGGCCCAGGATCTCCGCGCCGCCCACTGGACGATGTTGCGTGCCATGGTGCCGAAGAGCTCCAACGACATGTTCATCGCCGGTGACACCCACCAGCGCATCTACGACCACCAGGTCACCCTCGGCACGGTAGGTATCAACATCCGCGGCCGTTCGTCACGACTGACCCTCAGCTACCGCACCACACGGGAGATCCTCGCCCGCGCCATTGGCGTCGTCGACCCCCAGAAGGTCTCCTATGACAACCTCGACGACGGTGTCGACACCCTCGATGGCTACCGCTCGGTGCTACATGGTCCGGCACCCGAACTCGTGGCCTGCGAATCTTGGGAGGATGAACTGCGCCAGCTCGCCGCGGCCTTGACGAGTTGGCGCACAGAGATCTCCACTGGAGACAACGGAGTTCGGCGCGATCCCCGCGGCAACGTGGCTGTCTGTGTCGCGGACAGGGACATGGTCAGCCAAGTCATGCACTACCTCACGACACAAGCCGAGATCAGTTGCGCCGAACTCACCAAGGACGGGCCAAAGGGCGAAGGTGAAGTCCACGTCGGCACGATGCACCGGTTCAAGGGACTCGAGTACCAGAAGCTGGCGATTGTCGGCGTCCGTGACGGCGTGATCCCTCGTACCGGCCTGATCGAGCGTTACCGGAAGGAAGATCAACAGCGCTTCGCCCGAGAAGAGCGCAAAGCACGCTCGCTGCTCTTCGTCGCTGCGACCCGCGCCCGCGACACTCTGCGGATCAGCTGGCACGGCAAGCCCAGTCCGTACCTACCGGTGTAGACCGCCGCACAGGCAAGTGGATCATCAGACAGCTCAACCGATCAGTGATGGTCCGTCCGCGCTCATCGACAGGCTTCCCTCGATCGAGTGGTGAAGTGTCGTGCACGTCGGCGGGCGGGGAATCCTGCGGTAAATTCCTCGCCCGGCTGTCACTCCCAACCTCGGTGTACGTGGCCGTCATCGGCGAGCTGGCGGCGGGGCGGTGCACCTAGACGACCGGCCGATGCTCGCAAGAAGATCGTTGAGAGTGTGCTTTGTCAGTTTCGCTGCGCGTCAGGGATCCGCTAGATCTGTTGGCATCCGGTGAAGTTGCGAGCCTGGACCTACCGGATGCACATGGATGAGCACTTAGACCCACAGCTGGAGTTGATCTACGACGGCGTTGGGGGATGCGGTCACGAAGAACGCGTTGGCGTCGAGAACGGTGGGAAGAGTTGGTCTTACGAGTGGGAGGGCGCCCGCAACGGTGGTCGCTACCTCTTTGCCAGCCAGGTCAGCAGGGCCGGCGGCGTCGACGGTGAGCGTCGGCGTCTGGAGTTGACCGCTGCCGTACGCGAGCTGCTCCACTGGGCGGGACAGCAGCCACTTGTCGACAAGGCCGCGGATCGACAAGCATGACAAGGTTGATCAAGTCGGCCGACGAGCCGATCGGCAAGGCCGCGCGGATGCCAGAACTCCTGTCGAGCCGAGCTGGTTCTTTACCGGCCTGTTCAGAGTCGATTGGCTTGTCGGACTTGGCGGTGTCGCCGTTCGGGATGCCGTCCTCCCTGTTGTTCGGCGAGGTTCGAGTCGCGTGGGTGGGCAGGACGTCCACCTATGAACGGCAGGATCCGCGGCAGTCGCTGATCCGGCAGCTCGACCGCTGCCGTGGGGCGGTGCCGGCCGCATGGGTGATCGTCTGCCACTTCTACGATGTCGAGTCCGGCCGCATGGAGCTCGACCAGCGAGGACACGGAACCGGCTACGAGCGCTTCGACATCCCGATCGCGCGCGACGGCGGCATTGCCGATCTCCTTGACGAGGCCCAACAATCCAGCAGGCGTTTCGATGTGGTGATCTGCGAGTCCACCGCGCGAGTGGCGCGGCGCATGTACGAGGGCATGTCCGTCGAACGCGTGCTGGACAAAGGCGGCGTGCCGCTGTTCGCCTGGAACGAGCCGATCAAGCTCGACGGCAGCCGAGCCCAGCAGATTCTGCAGCGTCGGATCAACCAGGCGGTGGCCGAGTACGAGGTGCTCAACACTCTGGAGCTGTCTTGGGGCGGGCTGTGTACGCATGTCCGTGAGGGCTGGAACATCGGCAAGCCGCCGTACGGCTACGTGGGCAAGACCTATCGCCATCCCAACCCGGTGAAGGCGGACAAGGGTCTCACCAAGACCAGGCTCGAGCCAGACGGTGTGCGGGCGGCGACGGTCACCCAGATCGCGTCGTGGCGGTACTACGAGGGGCTCGGTTACGGGGCCATCGCGGAACGGCTCAACGTGGACCTGGCTAGCTATCCACCGCCGGAGCCTCCAGGCAAGGTTCGTGCTCGCGGTATGTGGAGCAAGTCCAGCGTCTTCGAGGTGCTGCGCAACCCGAAGTACACCGGGTTCCAGGTGTTCAACCGGCGCGCTTCGCGGTCCAAGCGCGGAAAGGTTAACCCTCCGACTCACTGGGTGTGGTCGCACGAACCCGCGCACGAGCCGCTCATTCCAAAGTGGATGTTTGACGAGATCACTTCATCCAGCAAATCTTTCCGCGGCTCACGGTCAGGCAGCTCTCCGAGCTCTCATCCGCAGACCAAGCGCTCCTATGCCCTGCGAGGCATGGTGTTCTGCAGCTGCGGACGTCGGATGTTCGGCAACCAGAGACGCAGTCTCGTCTACTACATGTGTTGGCCCCGCAACAGCAATCGAGGCAAGAAGGAGCTGCACCCGCCTGGGGTCGACGCGGTGTACATCCGGGAGGAGGCGATCTTGCGAGCGGCTGCGTCGTTGCTTGCCGAGCAGGTATTCCTCCCTGAGTTCGTCACGATCCTGCAGGCCACCGGCGGGGACAACGATCAGAACGCCTCGGGCGGCGTCGTGACCCAGCAAGAGTGGTGGCGCCGTCGGCTGGTCACACTCGAGCGGCAGCAGCAGAACATCCTTCATCAAGCCCGCAACTGTGCGCCCGATGATCCTTTCACGACGGGGCTGCGCACCAGCTACAACGACCTGGAGTCCCAGAAGGCCGTCGCAGCCGCCGAGATCGCGAGCTTTGGGACCACCTCCAGCCAGGAATCCTTACAGCAGCAGGACGCTGCGGTACTGGGGGAGCGTCTGGCGGGGCTTCGTGACTGCCTCGTGCGCGCACCGGTGCCACTGCAGCGCCGGCTGTTCGAGGCCATCCAGCTCACCGTTCGTTTGCACGACTACAACGGCCAAGCGACGATCAGCATCCGGCTTCCGACACTCACATGACCCGTTGATCTGGTCAACCACGGCCACGTGATTCGATCGGTCACGGTCTCATCCGGTCTGTCAAACATTGAGTCCAGAGCCAGGTAGTCGGGTAACCTTCTCCTCTTCGGCAACGACATGCACACCGCACGTGATATGTCGCCGGAGTAAGAGGAAGAGCCGCTCGTGGCACTCGACAGTCCCAAGCTGCGTGAACTGCTCAAGAACGTCGCCGCAGCCAAGATCCAGTTACCGGATTTCCAACGCGAATGGAAATGGGACGACGAGCGCATCAGGGCGCTCATCGCGACGGTGACATTGGACTACCCGCTCGGCGTCGTCATGACCCTGGAGACAGGGGGTGCCGCCCAGTTCCGGGCCCGCACGCTCGCCGGTGTCGAGTCCGATCCCGGCGTCGTCCCTGATCTCCTGCTGCTGGACGGCCAACAACGGCTGACGTCCCTGGTCCAGGCACTGTACCTGGACCGGCCCGTGGCCACGGTGGACGCGCGCGACCGCAAAGTCGAGCGTTGGTACTACCTCGACATCGACAAGGCCATCGATCCAGAAGCGGATCGGGACGATGCTGTTGTCTCAATGCCGGCCGATCGGGTGCTGCGGGCGGACTTCGCTCGCCGCGTGCGGCTCGACCTGAGCACGAGGGAGAACGAGTGCCGGGCAGGCTACTTCCCGCTCCACCTCGTCTTCGACAACGACGCGGTCAGTGCGTGGCAGAAGTCGTTCGTGCGCCTGGCGGACGAGAATTGGGAGCGCTGGGCGGCATTCGACACCCGTGTCCTCAACAACATCCACGGGTGCCTGATCCCGATGATCCGCCTCGACTCCACGACGCCGAACGAAGCGGTCTGCTCGGTGTTCGAGCGCGTCAACACTGGCGGCGTCGCGCTCAACGTCTTCGAACTGCTCACCGCCACGTACGCGGGTGATCGTAAGCACGCCGAGGAGTACGGCACGGAATACGGCCTTCCCGAGGTGTGGCGCGGTACCAAGGAGAAACTTGTCAGCCAGTACCCGGTGCTTGGTCAGGTGGAGAGCGGTCGTGACGAAGGGCTGACCAACGTTGACTTCCTCCAGGCTGTGAGTCTCGTGCTCTCCTTCGAGCGCAAGCAGGCAGGGAAGGCGAACTCGATCGCCTGCAAGCGGCGTGATCTGCTCGCACTACCGCTCGCGGAATTCCGTCGGCTTGAGCCCGTTGTGGCGGAGGCCTTTGCCTGGGTGGGTGGGTTCGTCGGTTCCCAGGCGATCTTCACGATCAGGGACCTGCCCTACCGTACGCAGCTCGTGCCACTGGCCGCGGTCAGGACACTCCTTGGGGACAAGGCCGACGAGCCCGACACGGTGGATCGGCTCACCCGGTGGTTCTGGTGCGGAGTGCTCGGCGAGATGTATGGCGGATCAGTCGAGAGCCGTTTCACCAGAGATGTCGAGCAACTCGTGGCATGGGTGAACGGCGATCCTGCCGAACCTGACACCGTCGTGGAAGCCGCATTCCTCGCCGAGCGGCTCAACACCGTCACCACCCGCAACAGCGCCGCCTACAAGGGACTACAAGCGCTGATCATCAAGCAGGGCGCGGTGGACTGGGGGCACCCCGAGGAACAGCAGATGACTGGCTCGTTCGTCATCGACAAGAGCGTGGCGATCCGTCAGGTATTCCCGGCGAGCTGGGTAACGAGAAACGGTCACCCCAAGGCACGTGCCGATTCGATCGTGAACAAGACGCCGATGTCGCACCTCGCAAGTCGTCGAATGACAGGGACACCGTCGACCTACGTGGGTGTGCTGGCGCGCGAGGCCGGGACGCCCGACGAGTGGTTCGACGACATCCTCACCACCCACTTGGTCGATCCCGTCGCACTCAGGAGCGATGACTTCGCCGCGTTCTACGCAGACCGCTTCGAGCGCCTCCTGACCTTGGTGGAGGCGACGATGGGCAAGCCGGTCATTCGCCGGTCGGGTGAGACAGCATGAGCGACGGGTTCAGGACCGTCGAGCCGGCGGTACTGGCGAAGATGGTGGGAAATGCGATCCCGGCAGCCGAGTTCCTGGCCCTGTTCGGCGTCCGAGTGCGCAACCACGACAACGTGGCGCGGATCAGCGCATGCCTCGCAGAGGCGGAGGTGAGCACCATCCCGTCCTTCACCACATGCGCTGGCACCGCTGCACTCCACTTCGTCAAAGCCAAACCGACTGCAGTGGCGACGGAAGACGAAGAGGACGAGCACGAAGACGAGTTGTCCACGTCGGCGATGCCGCACCGCGCACTGCAGATAGGCGATCTGCCGAGCGCCCGCAACGGAGTGGAGTCAGTGTCATCGGACACCGACCTGGCCGCGGCCACCATGTTGATGCGGGTTCGGAACTACTCGCAACTGCCAGTCATCAACGGCACCGCAGACCTGCGCGGAGTGCTCACGTGGAGCAGCATCGCCGTCAACCTGGAGACGGGCAAACAGCCGACGCTGACCAGTGCGCTGGCGCCCGACCCGGTGTCGGCCGAAGTCAACCACCAGTTGCTCGCTCACCTGCCCACCATCACCAAGCACGGGTACGTGCTCGTGCGGGCCAGCAACGGGAAGTTCTGCGGCATAGTCACCGCCGCGGACGTCAGCGACCACTTCGAGACCATGGCCCGGCCGTTCTTCCTCGTGGGCGACATCGAAGCGCGGCTGCGCAAATGCCTGGCAGTCCTTGACGAGGAGGCCGTCAAAGCCGTCCAGAAGAGGAAGAAGACCGGGAAGATCGTCGACCTGACCTTCGGCGAGTACAAGTACCTCATCGACAATGAGGCCAACTGGAAGCGGATCGGTTGGACCGGGGTGCCGCGCGACCAGCTTGTGCACCGCCTGGACAGAGTGCGCATGATCCGCAACGAGATCGCCCACTTCCGGCCACAGCCACTCAGCACCGCCAGCCTGGCCACCTTGGAGGAGTTCGCCGGACTGCTCAAGCAATACGTCCCTTGACCCTTCCCGCGGTGCCCGGCCGACATCGCAGGCGCCTTGGCTCCACGATGTCGGCCGCCTGCCAACGCGGCAGCACGACGCTGTAGCGGTGCTTGCGCCTATCGCGAATTCGCCAACGTGAGCAACCTATGTTGGTGCAGTCGAACCTTCTCGCCAACCCACCAAGTCGGGCCGTGGATGCCGTGTGCGGGTCGCATGGTCACCTCGGTGAAGATGTGGGTTGGTGCGCGCCCAGGTTCGCGACGCGTCTTCAGCGGCCCACGGAGATCTGGCTGCGGATCGATCCTTGTCAGGTGGAGGTAGTCCTTCGGCGAAGGAGGTGAGACGGAGTCGGCTCGTTAGGTGGTGCCGGGAAACATCAACTCGTCGAGTGGCTGAAAGCGGACCGGGTCGTCAACGATGCCCGGCTTGCCTGGTGAACGGCGGATGAGGCCTTCGACGAGTACTGCCCGGCCTGCGTTGTGCCAGTCCCAGGCGGTGCGATAGTCGTCGAGCGGGAGGCGTACTCGCACCTCGGACTGCCGGCCCCGGCGCATCGTCGACACAGCGATCTCTCCGTAGGGGTCATCGCGGTTCTCGTGCCGGAATTGGACGATGGTGCCGGAGAAGATCTGTTTGGACGGCACGCGTTGCTGTCGCAACCGATCGGCGACGAACCGGACGAGATCGGCGGCCTCGGCGCTGATCGATACCTGCCGCGGCATCGTGTCCGGTGCAGGTACTAGGGAGACCAGCTGACGGTGGTCTCGAACTCCCCGATCGCGTTCTCGTCGAGCACGTTGGCCAGAGCTGCGCAGAATTCCCTGCTCACTCCGCGGTACACGAGTTCGTGGAGATGATCGGCGTTCGGCGGCCTGCCTGGTTCCACAACGAGGTCGTGCACCGCCTGCATCGACTGGGCGAACGTACGCACGACGCGGCGTTCGAAGGGCTCGGGCGCGGCGTTGTGCAGGACAGGCTCTTCCTGCTCGTCGTACAACGACGGTTGCCGGGGGTCAGGTTGTTCGGGTTCGGGGATCGGCACCAGAACGGGGATGATGAACGACCCTCGTTCGGTGTGTCCCATGAACGACTCACGGACCACCTCGTCGCCGATGCGGGAGTAGCTGCCACCGATCTGGGCTCGCTCCCACCTCGCGGTCGTCGCGGTGGCACGCAGCATGGTCCGCGCGGAGCTGATCAGCTTGGTGGCCGTCTCCAGCGGGATCTTGTCGATGATGCGGTAGTCGTTCACCGCACGCAGATGCGTGACGTCGAACCGCACGTGGCGCACGGCAATGGTCGTTGCATTGACGTCGCGGCGCTCGGCGCGCGCGAGCCTGGTGAGCACCGAGCCGACCAGCACGTCGTCTGGTTCGTGCGGCACACCGACTCGAGACCCGTCCTTCGTCCACAGTGTTCCGCCAGGGCCTGGTGGGTCGGACGACCAGCCGTGGGTCTTGAGGTAGCTGTGCAGATCAGCCAACGTCGGCAGGACGACGGTGTCAGGCAACTGCACCGCCTCCCTTCGACCGACCGAAGCTAGCCTCGACGTCGGCGTCCCACAACCGCAGTGTGTCCGCGGTGAACCGCTGTGCCTTCGGCACCATGATGTTCTGGCCCTCTGGAAGGGTGTCGACCCGCGTCCAGAAGGCCGCCGCACGATGCAGCGTTGCCTCGTCGTCGTGGTGGAGCCAGGAGAGCTGATCGTCAGGGTCGACGATCACGAGGACGAAGTACACCGGGACGTTGGAGCGGATCCAGCGTTGGCGCCACGACTCCTCCACCTGCCACGTCGCAGTTGCACCGCCCTTGATTCGGAACTTTCCGGTGCATTTGACTTGGACTCGGGCGGGTGCGATTTCGAGATCAACGATTCCGTCGACCGCGAGTACGTCCTCGTCCAGGCTGGTTTCCTGAAAACCCACCCCAGCTTGGCTGCACACGGCGCGAACATAGGCGATGCCGAATCGAGACTTCGCGCGGTTCGGGTCCAATGTTGCTACCTCGCTCCACGCTCGCTGTACGCCATCGCCCATGATCACCATAGTCGTGCAGGTGAGATTCGTTGTGTATCCGTCTTCTGCGTGAAATAGGCCTGAAGATCATGCCTGGCGCGGGTTAAAAGTGGACAAATAGTTGACAAGATGAGGATCTTGCTGAATTTGAGTGCGTAACTGCTGCGGCAAGCTGCGGTGCAGCACGGCGGTCAGGAGGCCACGATCCTGTCACGCCACAACGTCCTCTGCTGCTGGGGCTACGACCGTCCCTCTCGGCTGCGTCGATGACATCGTCCATGCGGCAAGTGAAACCCTTGTGGCACCCTCATGGCCCGCGGTCCTCCTGTCGACCATGCCCGACGACACGCCTCGGCGGTAAGCGCTTCATGGTGTCGATCCATGCCAGCGCTTCTTGTTCTGTCTCAGCGAATTCTGACTTCGATGGCCGCTCCTTCGTCACAGGGTCGATCCACCGCACGCTGGCCTTGTACGGCGGGCCGATCCTGGCGGTGCTCGATGCCATCGGACAGCGAGTCACAGATCGACAGGAGAACCGGCTCATTGGTCCGCCCGCCTCGAACTGCATGCCGCCAAGCCCGCGGACGGCCCGCAGACCGCCGCGCTCACCACCGCCGGCCGGTAGCACCAGCTGCTGCTGAGCCACCCCGTGACATGACCGGGCAGCAAGGAAGCGGACGAAGACTTCGACCAGTTACTGATGAAGTTGTGTGACTTCAAGCGCGAGGGCCCCGCCCCGCGGCGGCGTTAATCAGCAACAGAAGCACCGCAGCCAGCCAACCGCCAACCGCCAACCGCTCGCACGGTCGTGTCATGAGCCCGTTTGGGACTCAACCCGACGGATTCGGGCTGCCCGAAGGCATCGAGCCGTAGACTCCGGCGGTCAACGCCGACGAGGTCCGGCCGTTGCGCGCCTGTGGGGAGAAGATCGCATGCAGGACCCTTCGGACTCGATGGAGATCGCCGAGCCTGAGGAGTACGGCTGGAGCGATACCGCCGACTCGCCTGTGGGGGACGATCCGACGTCCGACTCGGACATCGACTCGACGCCGACGGTCCTGGTGGAGGTGCTCCCAGGGGTGGCTGTCGTCGCGGGTGAGGTCCCGCTGGAGCTGAAGCCCGAGCTGATCGACTTCGGGATCGTGCCGGCTGCCGACCGCAAACAGATCTCAGCAATCCTTGCCTCGATCGGGAACGCGGCGACCGTGGTCGGCAACCTTGGCAACGCGTTCGCCAGCGTGCAGGGGCTCTACAGGATCGGCGACACGGCACAGGCCCTGCTGAAGAGCGGCGCGACGCTCGCCGTCAAGGACGGCGGGAACCTCGGAGCGGTGATGAGTTCCGGTCGCATTCTGCATCAGGCCCGCTTCTATCCCGTGACTGCGGTGAGCGTGGCGCCGATCGCGGCCTCGGTCGGGCCGGCACTGGCCATGGTCGCGTTGCAGATGATGCTGAACGAGATCTCGGGTCTCATCAGGACCAACCTCGCGGTGACGAACCAGGTTCTGACCACCGTCCGCAAGGATCAATGGGCCGAACTGACTGGGCTCGTCGCCGCCGTCGATCGCGCGGTCGACCAGGCCCAGGAGATCGAGTCGGTACCGACGTCCTTGTGGGAGGATGTCGCGGGCAGCGGAGCGCTGCTGCAGAAGCAGCTCGAGCTCTACCAGGGCAACGTCCGCGACCACGTCAAGCGGATCAGTTGGGCCGACGCGCGCAGCCACCGCGAGTACCTACAGACCAACGCCGAGGCCATCGCCTTCGACGTATACGCCCTGCTGTCCTCCCTCAAGGCATGGACGGGGTATCACGCGCTGCGCGCTGCAAGGGCGAGAGCGGCTGGGCGTGAAGACGCAGCCGAGGCGCAGTACGCAGAGGTCATCGCCCGCGACACCCGCGCGGAGTTCGACTTGACCCTCGCCGAGATGACGAGCCTCGTCGACGCGCTTGTCCGGGAGCTTCGCATCACCGCTGAGCTTCGCGACCCCGACGCATGGCTGCTGTCGGGGAAACGGAAGGACGTCAAGGCAGTCCGCGAAATCTCCGCCCGGCTTCTGGAGGCGATCGCGCCTCTTGCCGACTCCCTCCACCCGCCGGCCCCTCCGCTCAGGGCCCCCGACGTCATCTGCGGACCCGAACCTCTGGGCTCAGAGCCGTACCTTCGCGTTCTGCGGTGGCTCTTCGAGGACGGTGAGACTCTGCGTGCCCTCGGCTTCCCCGAGCAGCCCGACGACGGTCCCATTTCCGCGATCGTCGGCGGAGCGATGGGGATATTGGCGGCAGCTATGGACAAGACCACGGACAGGACACTGGTCGCCGTTACCGATCGCCGCATCATTCTGGCCAAGACGAACACTTTGCTTGAGCAGGCCGAGATCCACCAGGACATCCCGATCGGCCAGGTGCGCTACGTCCGAGCACCAACCGCACCGAACAGCAGTTCACGCCGGGTGATCGACCTCATCACACGCGACGACAACATCCGGTGGCTCTTCCACGCCGACGTCGACAACAGCCGAGTGGACGCGCTCGCCGCTGTGCTCGCCGAGTCGATGACGATCCCGGATGCTGAACGCGATGAGCTTCAACGGCGGCGGCAAGCCTCCATTGAGACGCGCGAGAGCGCCGCCACGACATCTACCGAGCCAATCGGAATCGAGGCCACAACCTGCGGTGTCGCGCAGGCCTCAAGCTGATTGAACAGTTCATGGCCGGGTGAGTCGAGGGACCTGCGGTGTCACCCGATCAGACCGGTAACACTCGATGATCGCTTTGCGAATCCCTCCGCAAGGAGGCCGAATGACAGATCCTGTGGACATCAATAAGGCCGCGCGGCTGCTAGCGACCTACGATGCCATGCGGCACGACCTCGACGTCATGCCCTCACCGACCCTCGCGCAGCGCCTCGAAGAGTGTAGGACCGTTCTCCTCACCGCCACCGGCGTTGCCTCCGTTGACGAGGCTCGTCTGCTCGTCCCAGCTCCACGCCCGGTCCTGGCTGCGGAAAGCCTTCCGGAACCACCGGCCACGCCCGCTGCGGCGCCGCGATCGTCGCGATCGTCCCAGCCGCCAGAGCCCCGGCAGACTCCTCAAAGCAACCGTGTTCGCGTGGCTGGAAAGAAGAGGCAGACCAAGACAGCGAAGAAGAAACGCCTGCAGAACCTGCCGTGCAGGTGTCGTTGGTGCAGCAGTGCAACCAAGACCCAGTACCGGCCCGCTCAGCCACCGCGAGTCACCTCCGTGGTGTCCGGAGGTCTGCCAGGGTCGTCAAGAAGACATTGAACCGTCGGACTCACCGACGGTGAACCCTCGCCTTGGTGGCGTCTGGGAAGGTTCGACGAAACCGATCCACCGTCCCCGCACCACCTTGCCTCCTACGACATCCAACTCGAGGTGTCCGAGGGGCGGCCCAGCGGCGAATCGCGTTTGCTCAACTCGCCACGGCGACCCCAGCCCGGCGCGAATCGTTAGCGTCTGCGTGTACCTAACTTGTAGCGCTGATGCCGAACGAGGTGATGGATCGCCAAGGTGTGTAACAGCAATCAGGCCGCTCGCGAAGCTATGAGCGGCAGCGCCTTCCACGGCACGCTTCCTGCCTTGGCCTCTGCGATCGGAGCGACATGGGTTGCAACAACCTCGTCCTCGGCAAGCAGCTTGAGGAGGTCCTGTCCAACCCCGGAAACCGGGCCAATACGGGCGCCTTCGGCGAGGCCATCGCAGAAGTGTTCCTGAACGAAGTCCTTGGCCACGAGATCGCTTTTGACGCCGCCTCGGCCCTCCGGCCGCAGGGGATCGACATGGTGACGTTGAACGGCGAGACGGGTCGGCTGACCGTCGTCGAGGTAAAGGCGACGGCGAGCGTCAAAAGCGTGATCCCTCGGATGGGCAGGACGAAGGACGCCGTCCAGATGAGCGACGCTTGGGCGGGGGACCACGCCCGCGCGGAAGCCGCGAACATCGAAAGTGTGAGGGCGGAGGATTTCGCGGAAGGCGAGGGACAGGTCGACAAGATGGTGGTGTTCGTCAACGTCGCGAAAGATGTCATAACGGTTCACGACGTGGACGCCGCCGGACGTGTTGCGAAGGACGCCACCACCCGTATCGGGTTGAGCGATCTCGTCAGGTTCGTCGATGCGCTCAACGCCGACAGGGCAAAGCCATGAGCGGGCAACGAGATCAGCCGGGTCGTCCATGGCCGCGAAACGGAGGTGGACGCCCGTCGTCGGCAGTACGTCGCACCCCGGTGGTTGAACGCGGGGACGCGGCGGACTCGGCAAAGATTGAGCGGTTCGGCACACAGTACGGCCTCGAGCTGCCCGCTGTGTGGCGGCGATGGTGCGAGCGCCAGGGATGGCAGCGTCAGGCCGATGCCGGCTGGGAGCTGCTCGGCTTGACGCCGGCGCCCTCCGGGCTCGATGCGGCGGCGTTGTTGGCAGGTATGAGATTCGGGCTCCCCGAGTTCCCGTCTGACCTGCTGCCGATCGAGCACCTGCCGGAGCGGCAGCTGGCCTGCATCCGCCTCGACGGTCGAGATGATCCGCCCGTGGTGATCGTTGATCTGGACGATTCCGAGACTTGGCAGGCAGGCCAGCCCGCGGCGTTCTCGAGGTTCTCGCACTACGCCGAGGACTTCATGGATCAAGCACATGCCCTTCGCCGGGTGAGCGAGTTCTTGCGCCGCAAGCGGGCAGACATCGCCTCAGGACGCAGGCCCGCTGATCAAGCACCGCGGCCGGACGACTGGCGCGTCTACCGGTTCTGCTCTCAGAACGTCGTGGTGGCCATGGTCCTGCTTCGTTACAACCGGGACGACAACGTGCTGGATGTGGGCGCCTGTCTCATCTCGGCGTTGTCGGCGCTCGACCACGACGCTCCAGCACGTGCGTTGTGCACCTTGCTGTTCGCGGAGTCCTACCGCTCCGGCGGCGATCTGTCGTTGCGGTTCGTGCAAGGCACCCGGCGTGATTCGGATCCCATCTCGGTGCCAAGGCCGTTGTGGCGCTGGGCGCAGCGCGCAGGGATCGCGCTTGATCGCCGCCGCGGTGTTGTGCCCTCGGAAGCGGCACAACGGCTGTTCGTCGAGTCCATTCAGGTCAGTCGTGGACTCAGGGATCGGCTGCGTGAGGCGCCGGACGCCGCGACTGCCGTGTGCTACGGGATCGCCAGCGGCTTGTGGCACCCCGTTGAGGTGGAAACCGTGCTGGTGTGGTCCAAGAATCCCGGCGCTGTTCTGCGCGGGCTGACCAATCCCATCGACCGGGCACGATACGGGGCGGACGTCCTGGACGTGCGGGCCGGCATGTTAGTCGCCGCGGCTCACCGCAGGATCTCTGCGGGAGGGGACAGCCTGCTCGACGCCGAGGACGTCCAGCAGCAGGTCGCATTCGAGGTGAACACCGATCACACGTGCACGTTGACTGCGGAGAAGATCGATTTGACCGATTGGCTGGTCGGTGACCTGTCGGCGTTCCCAGCCACCACTTTGCGGCTAAGCGTCGCGGATGCCGAGCCCGATCAGCTCGAAGCTGCCGTCCGCATCGCGGTCGATCGCCTGGACAGGGCGAGCGGTGCCATGGCCGTGCTGTGTGCCCGGGACGTCTTGACCCTCAGCGACATCCGATTGAGGGAGATCGTTTCCACGGCATCGCGCGCCGGTGTGATGATCCTGGCTGCGCCGGAATACACGCCCGGCATGACAATTCGAGCCGCCGGCAAGCTCAGCCGTGCGCGGACGGCCCGGCAATGACGGCCAGGTTCCTGATCATCTGGGCGGTTCCGGGGCCGTGGCCGGGTTCGACAGACCCTGACCCGGACGGATTCGCCGATGTTGTGCGTTCGGCGATGACGGTGGAACGCCGAGCTGCGGACGGCCATGTCAGCCAAGAGGATGTTCGAAGGCACATGTCAGCCAGCGCGACTGTCGAGCGCATCGCGCGGCGCCGTGGAACCCCTGTCGCCGCGATCACCAGTGCCGTGCTGGACTCGTGGCCCGGTGACTCCGCTCCGCCGCGAGCCCTGGCAGGCTTCCACCTGCCGGTGGACGCCGGATTCTGGCTGCAAGCTCTGGCCTCTCTGCTCGACACCGATTCGCGCGACACGCTGCAGCGGGCTCTGGCCGGGCTTCGGACCGGTGAGTACGGCGTCGTGATCGCGCCGGCACCGGAACCGATAGGCCCGTTGCTGCGCACAAGGGAGTCGATGGCCACGCCGCCTTACGCACGCGCCGTCGATTCGAACCCTGCCGCCGCACGGCTGTTGGACGCATCACCGCCTGGTTGGGCGCCGTTCGCCGGATCGCCGTCTCGGCTTCGAGCAGCCCAACGGCTCTGGGGAGAGCTCACCACAGCTGTCTCCGCGGGTGAACCGGTCCAGGTTGGTGCCGGAGCACGGCATGACGTACTCACCGAGGCTTTGCGGCACGCGGCCGTCACGGTCGGAGGGGATCGGGGCCACGATCTCCGGCTGCTGTACGTGGACGGCTCAGAACCAGAACCGTTCCCGCTAAGCGTGCCCGTGCGTCGAGTGGCAACGGGCGGGCGCAGTGTGCGGGTAGGGCTGATGTCGATGCGGCACACCGAACTCGATGCACTCATCGACGGCTACTGGTTCCGCAACAGGCTGGTGTCCGTGAGCCGCACGTTGGCCGAGACCGATCGGTTCTGCACTGCGACCACAGTGGGCAAGTTGCGCGAGCTGCATCGTGCGGGGATCAGACGAATCGAGCTGGTGCACACCGGATTCGAACCTGCGGTGGTCGGGTTCTACCGCGGTGTGCTGACCTGGCTCGCCGACAGCGGCGAGCAGATTGAGGTACAACCCCTCTACCTCTTCGGTGATCTCGTGGCGGGAACCCCTTGGGGTGCGGGAAGGGATGTGTCGGATGATTCGTGACTGGACCGTGCGGTGCAAGGACTGCCTGGAGCTCTTCACCTACTCCGACACGTCTGCACGCGAATCCGCGATCCGCGGCGAATCCCGCCCTGAACGTTGTACCGCCTGCCGCGCCAAGCACAACCGCGACACGTCACGAATGGGCGCTGCCTACGTCGAGCTCGAGCCCGGCGCGCGTCCGGTGACAGCAGGACAACTCAAGGCAGGGCGACTGGGAAGACTCGATCGCGGTGAACGCCCCCACCGGCCCGATAGCGAGGACTCCCCATCGATCGCTGGGGGCACGTTCGGCATCACCGACGAGCATGTGCGACAACTCCTGGCAGCAATGGAACAGCACCAGGTGGTCGTTGTCGAAGCCCCTACAGGGTCAGGAAAATCGACGTTCCTGCCCTGGCGCCTGCTCAACCCACCGAGCCCACACCCGCGGGATGCCGTCACACGGCACGGGTTGATTGTGGTCACGCAGCCCCGAATCGAAGCGACCCAAGGAATTCCTCGCTACATCGCGGAGAAGCTGCATGGCGCCAAGGTAGGAGCCGGCGTTGACATCGGATTCCGCCACTCGGCGGCGCGTGACCAGGCTGACTCCCGTAACCGGCTCGTCTACGCCACCGACGGGACGTTGCTGAACATGATCCGCCGCGGGGAGCTGCAAGACTGCTCGGCCGTCATCCTGGACGAAGCCCACGAGCGCAGCTTGAACATCGATCTGATTCTCGCGCTCATGCGCCGGGAGCTGATCGCGTTGCCACAGCTGCGTTTGCTGATCGCCTCCGCCACGATCGACACCGCTGCGTTCACCGAGTTCTTCCGTCCCGAGCTGCGCTCAACGTCCATGGCTTTCCCCGGCAAGGACGGCAAGCCGGTGTATGACCGCTGGCGGGCCGCTGCCGCCATACCTGAGAACCAATGGCCGGCGCGCATGCCTGGAGAGGTTGCCCGTACTGCGCACGAAGTGCTGCGGTGGATGGCCTGTGGCGAACGCCCCGCGGACATCCCCGCAGAGGTACCAGCACACGACGGCGACATCCTCGCCTTCCTGCCGGGCAAGCGAGCCATCAACGCGGCCATCGACGAACTCGACGAACTGATCAGCGACGACGACGATCTCGCCGGCAAAGTCGAACTGCTGCCGCTGTACGCCGAACTTCCCCAGCGCGAACGAACCCGCGCACTGCGGGCGGACCGGAGACGCAAAGGTGCGAGATGGCGAGTGGTGGTCACGACCAACATCGCTGAAACCTCGCTCACTGTGGATGGAATCCGCCATGTCATCGACTCAGGCCTGATCAACACCACGGAGTGGGACGCAGCCACCCTGACCACAGTGGTGCGCCCGCGGCCCCACTCCCAATCTGGGCTCCGGCAGCGCAGAGGACGAGCCGGGCGGACCGCCCCAGGGGCGTGGCACTGCCTGTTCACCAAGGAGCAGTTCGACGCCCTCACGTTCGAGACACCGCCGGAAATCGTCCGCGCACCACTGGAGAACGTGGTCCTCGCCGCCGCTGCGGCAGGGGTGAGCGATCCCTCCTCGCTCCGGTGGATGCCTCCGGGCCCTCCGGAAGATGAGGTGCGGCGCGCCCGCGCGACCCTGCTGGGCATGGGAGCGATCACCCCGGACGGAGACCCCACCGTGCTCGGGCAAGAGCTGGCGTCGTCCCGGGAATCGTTCAGCGCCGCGAGCGTCCTGATGTGCGCCGACGAGGCCGGTGTTGCTGTCGAGGCAGCCACGCTCCTCGCTGCGATGCAGGAGCAACGATGGGCGAGGATGCTGAGGTGGAGCTCTGCCTGGCCAGCGATTACCCGCCTGCACGCAGACCGGATGCTCGCAACCCTCCTATCCGGGTGTACTGACGACCTCGACGCCACTCTCATGCTGGTGCACGAGTGGGAGAACACAGCCCAGCAACACCGCGCGGCAATGGCGGACCGGTACCTGCTGTCCATCGCCACGTTGAACGCGGTTCTGCGTCGGCGCGACGAATTGCTGCAGTCGCTGCAGTCCCGCACCAAGACCACCGAGGTCCGCAGCCTTGACCTCCGCCTGTCCGACCGCTTGCGCCGGGTTGTCGCATGGGCTGGCCCCAACGCGATCTATCGCAACGTCAACGGGGAATGGCAACCCGCACTGGTGCCGCGGGCCGATCCGGACGTCGTCACGCGTCTCCATGAGGGTGCTCGGCCAGCAGTCGGCTCCGACAGCCTGCTGGCGCGTCGCACGCCGCCACCGTTCCTGGTTGCCCCGGTGCGAGACCGGCGGCGCCACTGGATTTCGCCTCTGCAGGAGCCCGAAGACCGCGTGACGCTGTCGTTCTGCATCGCTCTGCAAGAGCACCACTTGGCGGGCGACGTCCCGCTGCTCACCCACATCGCTGGCCACACCCATATCGCAGCGATTCGACCACCGACCGTGCTGCCGGGCGACCGCCTTCTCGTCGAGCCTGTAGGTAAGCGAAGAGATGGTGTTCAGGTGCGGGTCCTCATTCCGCAGCCACCAGTGCCCGTGCCCGATGTCGAACTCGCGGCCGAGGAACGTACCGCCGACGACAGCGGCGATCTCGCACAACGAACCGCTGCCTCCAACGACACCAGCGGTCTGGACGTCGACCCGCTCAACGCGGCGGACTTCCTCAGCCCAGACGAGGACGCCTCGCTCGTCGATGACGCACATGACGACGCTGATGAAGCACCGGTCAACCCGTATGCCGAACTAGAGGTCGTGACCAGTGCTTTCGACCCCACCCATCCTGTCGTCGTGGTGACCGGGTTCGCCGACGGTACAGTTCTCGCCAACCCCGACCCAATAGCCGCAGCCGAACGCTTCGCTCAACGATTCCTGCCCGGTGACCAGTGCACCGTCGAGGTCACAGACATCAGGACTCTGCAACGGGATCGACGCCGTGTCGTCATCACCCGGGAGCGAGAGACCGGCGTGGAGATACCTCTGACCAGCCTGGACCTCGGCTTCGGTCTCCGCGACGCATCCCTGGACACCTTCCCCGTCGGAACACACTTGACCCTCGCCGTGGTGGTCGCTGACACCGAAACCGGCTTGATCCAGCTCTCCGCGTTGCCAAACATCGCCGCGACGCTGAGCCGCCTGGCCCAGACAACCCCTGAGCCGTTCTCCGGCACAATTGTCGACGCGTACAGCGAGTCCATCCACGTGATGCTGACTCCAGACGGGCTGCGCCTTCGCGATGACGACCCGCCGATCACGATCGAGGTGCGCTCGGATGACCTGCCACCACGCCCGGCCGAGATGGCTCTGGGACAACAAGTTCGGGTTCGGCTCAGTAGCCGGAAAGCACGCCTTGTTGCGGTCGACGTTGACCTGTCTCTGAGAGTGCCAACCGGGCCCTTCGAACGGGCCGGACGCACACTGACGTTGACCGGAGCGGCGTCCGCTGGCGACGTGCTCGCGATGTACAGAGCAACACGTGGTCTGACGCTCGGTGACGCGATCGCCCTCCACCGTGCGGTCAGCAGTCTGCTGGTGCGAAAGCTCAGGCCCCGCGCCCGCATCATCGACGTCACTGGGCTAACCCAGTTGCGAAATCGGAACCAGGTCACCGCACGAGTTGCCTCCGTCAGCGATAAGCAGATCACCGTCGAAGCCGAAGGCGGCACCTGGGCCACGATCCCGCGCGCACAGCTGGCCTGGCCTGGCCAACCAGCGCCTACGTTGGCTCCCAACGAGATCGTCGGCGTGTTCGTCGCCGACGTGGTGCCCGAACAGGGCCGGGTGGTGCTGACCATGCGAAACCCCAGCGCAAACCCCTACGCAGGCTTGAACGGAAACGATGTCCTAGCCGGTCGCGTTACCAACGCCGACAAGGCTGGCATCCGCCTGGCCATCAGCGCCCCCACGGTCGAAGTTTTCGTTCCTGCCAGCGAAACAGGAGTTCGCGGCGACGAGATCCCTACGACCTTCCCCGTCGGCTCTCAGATGAGGGTCAGGCTGATGGAAGTGGATAAGGACAGACCACGAGTTGTTGCCAGCAGATGGCTCTACGAGGACGTCCGACGGCTACCAAACGATATCTTGCGGGCTATAGAAGGCCAACGGGGCGGTCCAATCGTCAATCGACTGCGTCACCTCGTCGGCCAAGCCGTAAACCTGCGGTTGGATTCCGATGCGCTCAGGATGCGATGGGCTGATGACGCTGGAGATGTATTGCCGTATGAAGCACTCAATCGCTTGCACGCGGTCGTCTACGGGCATCACGCGGAGATTCGGGTTCCACATTCAGGCCCACTCGGCGTAGCCGTCCGCGAGCATCTGGCAGTCAGGTTCAGCAGCCTTCTTCGGCTCGACCGAGGTCAGGAGAACGGCCGGTCGACCTGGACCCTGTCGGTTGTCCACCCGCAACATGTGTCCACACCGGACATCGTCGCCGCCGTGGCCGGCCTGTACCCCAAGCGGATACGGGCCACCGGTTTGCAGACGACTGGGGACAGGCCGTTCCTTGCCGCAATGGAGGCGTTTCGGCTTGGCGAGCAGGAACGCAGGTCGAGTGGTGAACCGACATCCAGGTTGTCCTTGGTCCGGCCTTACAACTACCTGGACATCGGAACCGGCGATTCCTATGACCTGGTTGCCCAACGGCTCCTGAACTGCGGTCTGAAGCTGGAACAGCCGCATTGGATCGACGAGGACAGACTTGTCGTGGTAAGTCGTCGACCGGTGAGCTAGTGCGGGCACGATGAAGTTTCTGCCTTCTTGTCCCTGCCGCGGTGGGACCAGGCATGGTGCGGCCAGGCAACATCACCTGTCAAGAATGGGAATTCGCCGGTGGTGTTCGAGGGGCAGGGCACGTCGGCGAACGGCGAGATATTCCATGGCGCGTGTGCGCTTGTCAGGTTCTTGTCCAGTAATTCCCCGTTTCGAGGTGTGAAAAAAACCGACATCCGTCCGGCCGAGAGGAAGGTTGCTGGCCTTGCTTTGTGGGCGTACACGTGCTTAGTGTCGTGTGTCTTGCCAGTTCTAATGGAACAGGGGTAATCCAATGCCAGTGCAACTCGCCGAGGAAGTTTCTGTCGCGGAGTCCGTCGTGTTCTCGACCTTGCCGGACTCCGGGTTCGAGACGATGACCGAAGGCGGCGTCGAGTTCGTTCTCTGTGCTTCGGCGCTGACCGCCCAGATGTGATCGATGCGGTCGCTGCCCGGACTCGCGTTCGCCGATCGCTCGGCGCTGTTCGACGAGCTGATGACCATCGATACAGACGCCGATGTCGTCAGCTTCAGCCTGGGCGGCCGAACGACCTGGTTACTCAGCGAGGCGTCCCTCGGGCGAGCGACGTTGTCGTCCGAGCACGTTCGCAAAGGGCGTTCGCCGTCCTCGGCTCGAGGGGTCGGGGGCTACGTGTCCTTGGGGGGCGACCGCTTCGCCTCCGCCCGTGCAGACGTGATCGCCGCACTCCGTCGTGCAGCACGTGACGAAGCTGGATTGGTTGCCGCGCAGGCGCGACCCGGTACGTGCCTTGCGCTCGTGGCGCACCTGGCGGGTGACGTTCCAGAAGGCGCGTTCGCCGAGTCTCTGGCGGTTCTGCTGCGAGAGCTGACAACGCGCCCTGACGCCGAGACCGACCAACGGAGGAGGGTGGTCGGCCAACTGACGACGGCGCTGTCTTCCGAATCATCATTCGTGAGGGAGCTCGTTGCCCGCGGCTGGGCGCTGACGGCCATCGCGTCGGAAATCATCGCGTTGTCGTTCGCCGGGTGGCCGAGTCTCGCCGCAGCGGTCCGATCGGCCGGAACCCTTGGTGTTACGGGCTCTTCGGTCACCGATGACACGGTGAGCGAGCTTCTTCGTGTCGCCCCGCCGGCCTGGCTGATCGTCAGGGAGTGCCTCCGGCCGCTGCAGCTGACCGGGGTGAGCGTTCCGGCGGGTGGGCTGGTGATGATCAGCCCGTGGTTGCTGCACCGCGACGACCGCGCCTGGCCAGACTCGGCGGCGTTCGTCCCGGCTCGACCAGGTCTTCGCGGCAGCCCCTGGTATCTCCCTTTCGGCCTGGGAAGGCGCAACTGCCCGGCCGAGCTCTACTCACGTGCTTTTCTCCATGCCGCCCTCTCCCTGTCGGCTGGCCGGCCCCCGGCTCGGCATGTCCGGCCAGGTCTGCTGGGCGGCCGGTCCGCCTGCCTTCTACCCGCCTGAGCAGAGGAAACCAGATGACACCGAGTTTCGTGGTGGTCGAGCACGTCACAGGGGAGATGGCGATCGAACCGATAGGTCCCACTGTCGCTCACACTCTTCGTGCTCTGCAGTTGCCCACCACGCTCTTCCAGGCGTATGCGGTCACCGGCACCGACTTGACCCCAATTCCGCCGTGGAGTACCTACGACACTCTCCGCGCCAGCGCTGACCACGTTGTCATTCGGGCTCTGCGCAACACTTTGTTCGACACGATCATCTCGCACGACCCGCATCCCACTGCGGAGACGGTGGAGCTGGGAACCGGATTCGAGTCGATAGTCCAGGGTAGCGACGGTCGTGCGGAGGTGAAGCGCAGCACGGTGACCCCTGAGCAAGCACGCCGCATGGTCAGCGAGCAGGTGAAAACCTTCGTTCAGGAAACAGGGACGGCGGAGCGCGGATGCGTGTTCGGTGTCTCCGGAGGTGGCGACAGCAACGCCTTGGCGTACGGGCTGAAGGAGTCGCTGCCCGCCGATCGGCTGACTGCCTTCACCCTGACCTTCCGGGACGTCATGACCGACGCAGCGGCGGATCGGGCCTCGGTGCTGTGCCAGGACCTGGGTATCGAGCACACGGTGTACACGCCGGAGCGGCTGGCGGCGTTGCTGGGGATGACCACCTCGCTGGACGCGTTCTTCGCTGACTTCGGGCGTGCCTTCGGGCACGAGGCGGTCCACTTCTTCGGCACGTTCCTGATTCTCAAGACCGCGAGGGTGCTGGGCCAGGCACGCGCCTTCAGCGACCTCGCGTTTGGCTACAACCGCGAGGACCTCCTCGCTGAGCTGCTCTTCATGGTGATGAACGGCCACCAGCCACTGGAGTACCCGGTTCGCCAGATGGGCGGCCAGCGACTGGTGATGCCGGTGTGGCGGGTGCCGAAGCTGCTGCTGGACGCCTGCCATCCCGCGTTCAGCCTGGAGAACTACCGAGAACGCGACCCCCACACCACTCGCCAGCGCAGCCTCGCGTTCTACCTGGCGCACTCCCTGGACTCCGCGTATCCCTCGTTCGGTCTGAGCCTGCTGGACGGAATGCGCCGAACGTTCGCCGGGCGGTTCGCCAGCTTGCACTACGACGAAACCATGGACGTGCACCTCACCGTCCAGGCCACGCCCGAGCGTCGGGAAATGGTGCGCCAGATCCTCGATCGGCACTTCCGCTCGGGCGAGCCGTCCCACTGAACCGGAGAACCCGATGCTCACAAGTCCGGCTGCCGTGCCGATGCCTGAAGTGTGGTTCGACGGTGGGCTCCCCGAGCTGCACTCTGTGCGGGACGTCGCTCGAGCACTGCGTTCCGAGCCGGACCGACAGGAAGTGGTGAGGGCCGTCGTCCGCGCAGACGAAGGGACAGCGCGGAAGTTCCACGACCAGGTGTTCGCCGCACTGGACAGCGTGGCGGCGCACGTTGAGATCTCCTTCCCGGTGGAGGTGCCCTCGCCTGTCGCGTGCACTCTTTTCGCGGTGTGGCTCGGAGTCGCGGCAGAGATGGTCCACGACGACGTCGGAGGCTCCGTCAGCCATGTCATATCGGGTGTGGGGCATCGTCACGACCAGGCCTGGCACACCGACAGCACGCCTTGGCTCCTGCCGAACCGCTACACCCTGCTCGGCAGCCTCAAAGGCCAGGACGCGACCACGATGCCGACCGGCGTACTCCCGTTGAGGTTCCTGCAGGACGCACTGATGTTCGACCAGGAAGCCCTCGCGGCGCTTCGAGGGGAGGCGTTGCCATGGCGGGTCAACTTCCCCGACCTACCGCAACTATGGAGCGCGATTCTCGATCCGGTGGTACCCCGCTGGGTTCTGCCCGCTGTCGAACCGCTTGTGGATCGCATGTCTTCGGCTCTAGCCAGGGGAGTGGAGCACATCCAGGCGGTCTTGGCAGCCGACGAACTCGAGTGGTACGGGCCCGCCACCTCCGACGGGCGGCTGGTGATGTTCGACAACCACCGGGTCCTGCACCGCGGCCCGTCGCTCGAACGCGACTGCGGCCGTGAGCTCCTTCGCGTCAAAGTCGGCGGAAAGGCGGTCGTGTAGTGGCGATCCTCGGCATCTACGAAGGCCACAACGCCGGCGCGGCGGTGATCTCGGAGGCGGATGGTGCCGTTGTCGCCGCAGTGGAAGAGGAACGGTTCTCGCGGGTGAAGAACCACGACTGCCGCCCAGACGGTATGCCTGGGCCCCTGCAGAGCACCAAGTGGTGTGTCGACGCCTCCTCTGAGGAGATCACCACGGTGGCCATCGGGCTAGAAGAGCCCGAAGCGTTGCATCGCCGAGCTGTCAACAACTTCCTCGCCATCGTCCGCGCGGGTGAAACGCGCAGGCTCGACAGAGCTGCCGAGCTGGGCGTAGACGCGGCCGACCTCCTCGCGATGCCGCTGAGAACCCAACGCGCGAGAGTCGCCAAAGCACTGCGCACGGCGGAAAAGGCCGGCGTCGACATGGACCGGGCCAGAATCGTGCACGTTCCCCATCACACATGTCACGCCTCTGCGTTCCTTCTCGCCCCCGTCGAGGAGGCCCTGGTCGTGACCCTTGATGGCAAGGGGGACGACCTGAGCGGCACTGTCCACCAAGGTGTGGGCCATCGCCTGCGCCCGGTCCTGGAGATTCCAGCGGAGGCCTCGCTCGGGCACCTGTACTCGGCTGCGACTGTCGCCTGTGGACTAAGACCTCAGCGCGACGAAGGCAAGCTCACCGCGATGGCGGCCACGGGAAGTACTCATGCGGGACTCCTGGCGCGCATGAGAGAGCTGGTGAGGTTCATCGACGGCCGACCGCACAGCACTCTGAGCCTGGGTATCGTGCAAGGCCCTTATCCTGACCGGATTCCCGCGTTTCACAACAGCGCTATGGCCGCGATGATCGATGCAGTAGACCGGAACGACGTCGCCGCGACCGTCCAGCAGGTGCTGGAAGAAGTGGTGCTGGACCTGGTCGAGCATCACATGAAGAACTCCGCCACCGGTGTCCTCGTCGTGTCTGGTGGAGTATTCGCCAACGTGAGCCTCAATCGTCGCGTGGCTGGCTTGTCCTGTGTGGACGAGCTGCATGTCCATCCGGGCATGACCGATTCGGGGATCGCGATGGGCGCCGCCGCGGCTGCGTACGCCGCGACCCACCACCGCCGCCCAGTGCCACTGCGCAGTCTGGGTCTCGGGCCTTCTTACGCGGATAACGACGCCACCAGCGCGTTCCTCTCTCAGGGCTACGTGCTCAGCACCAGCGGTCTGCACGCGGAGCCGGAGCTGGCGGAGGCGCTGGCCAGCGGGCACGTAGTGGCAAGATTCGCGGGAGGAACCGAGTACGGCCCTCGTGCGCTCGGTCACCGCTCAGTGCTCGCGCCAGCCCGCGATACCAGGATCACGAGCCGGCTCAACGATCGGCTCCGCCGATCTCACGTAATGCCCTTTGCTCCCATGGCGCTAGCGGAGGACGGACCGCGCCTGTTTTCAGGGCTTTCGAAGGTCGTCGGTCCTACCCAGTACATGACTACCTCTGTGCTCTGCACCGACGAAGCACGTCGTCGTCTCCCAGCTGCGGTGCACCGCGATGGCACGGCCCGTCCGCAGCTGGTCGATCCACTGCACGACCTTGGCTTGGTGACACTTCTCGCTGAGTACCGAAGGCTTTCGGGAGAGCCAGCAGTGATCAACACTTCCTTCAACCTGCATGATGAGCCGATCGTGTGCTCCCCTGCCGACGCTGCCCGCAGCGCCTGCGAAGCGGACCTCGACTTTGTTCAGGTGGGTGATCGGGTGCTCGTGCGGAGGCACGGCGCTCGGTGAGTCTCTGAGGTACAAGGGCAGACGAACTCGACCGGATTCTGGGCGACGAGCCTGCTGTCCGATGGCTTGCGCGCCGCTGAACCACGTACCTGTGGTTGTGAGGTTCGCCGTGAAGGCGTTCGCGATGGCGCAGTGCACCGGCATGAGCTCGTCCCTGTTGAGGCTGGTGTTGCGGGTACTCGCAGGACGTCAGCCGGGATCTGTGGATCTCGGGAGAAGGCGCGTGGCGCAACGATGCCGCGCAATGCCCGTTGCTAGTTCACCTGCTGTCGATGTCTGGGAAGGCACTGAGGAGCGCTCTTCCGGTCGCCTTGCGACTCAGATATCGCTCGACAGCATGCGCATCACCTCCGTTATCCACGACGAGCTCATCGGCTTCGGAAATCTGGGACCACCACGTGCGCAGCGGGCCAGCGCAGGCCACGGGATCGTGACGGTCCGTGATGTTCACCCACTTTGGCACGGTCACTGGCGTGGCCGGCAACCGTGACCGGATGAATCGCAGGCCGAGTGGCGATCCCATGGTGAGAAGCACGCTTATGTCATGATCGGAGTTATGTCTAAGATACTCGAGTGCCACTACTGATCCCAACGAGTGGCTGATAAGTATGCGGCAATCCGATGCTACGGAATCCTTCACGCGCTGATCAATTTCGTCCTTCAGGGTCGCGTCATGTAAGTACCGGCGCACTTGTCGCATGACACCGACTGTCGTTACTGCTGATGCCAACGTGAAGCGCCGTCCCACGGCGCGAAGTAGTAATTGAACCAGTGTGGGCGTACGGGTGTAGCTCTTCTGCTGCGCCAGTTCCTCGGCAGCAGCCGCCAACTCAGCCGCTGTCACCATCTCCGACAGCACACTCTCAATATCGGCGCGCTCGCCGTCAGACATGTTGTGGAGTACGTCATCGCTGTCCGTGCTCTTGTGTCCGACGGAGCTCTTTGAAGGCAGGAAAAAGTCACCATAAAAGGCGAGGTCGAGGTCAACTTTGTCGATCCGTTGGCCGGTAGCACGCTCAAGGCCGTCTAGCAGGGCTGGGCGCCAGCCAGCCAATAGCTGATGACGGCCGAAATGATGCTTCGCGATGCCGTGTACGCCGACGACCAGGCTCACTATTGGTCCTCCAGTTCGCTTTCGAATGCCGATGAATGGTATTCTGCCTGTATCTCGGGTGCGTTCAACGCCCGTGCAAAAACTGTCGGCCGACTGGATTCTGGCCGGATACGCTCGAGCCGAACTCGGCGCGTCGATCCGGGGGGAAGATGAAACCAAGAGGCAGCTGGGCGGTAGTCGGCACACGTAATGGCGACCCACTGTGCGAGTTCGGTGGACGCGACATCGACATACCATTCGTCACAAAGATGGCGTAGAATAGCCGTCAGTACGCCATCGCGCACCGGCCGTATGTGCTCGCCGAAGAGCGTGACCTCCGTTGCCAATATCGAGCCGTTTACGCCGATCAGGGTGACCTGTAACCCGTCACGCACTCGCGGGCCGAATCGATAGGCATACCCAGCGTCAGTGAAATGACCGATGACCTCGTCGAGGCGTATCTCGACCCCGGCGCGCGCAGGCACCTCCAGCTTCTTTGTCGCTCTTTCCAGTAGTTTACCGGCGGCTGACCACACCTGTACCTCGAGGCGTGCCTCTAGCGGCATCGCAGTGTCGTTACACACTATAAAGACGATGCCGTCCAGTCCATCGTCACTCACGAGCACCGCGATAGGGGAAAGCACCCGCTGTAGCGCGTACCACGGAGCTTTAGGCTCACCGGTGCAGTCCGTTATCCCCCATCCTGCGCCGGGCATCAGGTCACGAAAAGTCCATACGAGAGCGCCGGAGCACAGCGAGGTCGGCCTACGCCATTGCGTAAACGCTTGGCACATCAACACACATGCGATTGCTCGGCCGAGGTCGAGGTACCGCTCAGGGTCTTCCATGCGCGTCAGCATTGGATCAATGTGGAAAACCTCGCGGATATAGTAGTCCCGGATATCCTCAAAGTCCCACGAGGCTGTCCGATCCCGCGGAACGCCTGTCTTCCAATCTGGGTGGTGTCCCGCAGCGCGCGCTGACCCGAACCACTGTTGCACTCTGAAAGCTTCTGGGGGAATGCTTAGGGCGAGGCACTCGGCGGCGAAACGGACCTTGGAAGTCCTGACATCCGACAGGGGACGTAGATAGGCACCTAATCCGTAATAGTGTGAGATACCCGACGAAGTGTCCGTGGGCATCACGCCTCCCGTAGGTGTCGACGGCACGTAAGGCACATCCGGCAAGTGTTGTTGCAGTAATCGGGGGAACACGTCATGAAGTACTTTGGCAGTGGACTGTTCAGGCGGAATTCCTAAGAACGATGGCTGCTGCTCGATCTCGCTGCCACCGTTGACAGTGGCGATGCACGGTCTGCCAGACACACGGTCGGCGAACTGTGTCGCCTCAGCCTCCAGCTGATGTATAAACTGCGCGTCGTCGGGAGGGTCCAGCGTTGCTAACATGAAGTCCTGCCAGACCAGTATGCCAGCCTCGGTACATGCGTCGTAGAAAGCGTCTGTCTCATAGACAGTTCCACCGACGACGCGAATCATGTTGAATCCCGCTTTCCGGGTCAATTCAATAGCGACACGAAGCTGATCGAGGTCGGTATTCAGTGACACGGGATCCAATGGCATCCAGCAAGCTCCGCGGATAAACACAGGCACGCCGTTAATTCGCAGATCGAAGCCGCCAGTCGAGCGGTCCGCCACGACGGTCCGGAACCCGATTTTCGGAAGTGGAATTGTGTGCTCATCGATGACAACTGAGACGCCATAGCAGTGTGGTTCACCGTGGGTGTGTGGCCACCAATGTTGCACCTGTGACAGTCGGCCCTTCGCGCGAAGCACGCCGTGGTCGTCAAGTTCTGCTTCAATGATTGTCTTTCCAGCTTTGATACTCGCGTGTCGCGGCGGCTTGGGTGCCACAAATCGGACCTCCGCAGTGAAGATACCGTCTTCGCCGTCGAGTTCCGTAGAGAGGCAGTGACCGACGACGTACGGACGATCTATGGCACGTAAGGATAAGGGTCGCCATGGACCAACTGGCGCGGTGCTGCCGGCCCATGCAGGCACGCGTCCAAGTAAAGTCGTTCGTAACCAGCGCCATCCTTGCAGGGTTACCAGAGAAGACTTCCAACGCGGCCGGGGATACCTGGCGGCAATGAATGGATGAGTCGCCCGGCATCGAATGACAACCGTTACGCTCTGGGGCAAGGTGGCCAATGTGGTTGCGTAGGAGCGGAACATGTTCTCGCTGGACAGTACGTGTGTACCGGAGATCCAAACGTCTGCAATGGTGGCCAACCCGTCCACGGTGAGTAACCAGTTGGCGTTTGGTGAGGCGTTGGCGACGGTTGTACGCCACCACCAGTCGCGTCCGTCGAGGTTGGCTTCGTCGTAAACGAGGCGTCCGCGATGTTCATTTATTATCTCGGCAGCGGTGCCTGGCACCTTCGCTGGTAGCCATCCGTGACCCGGTAGGTCATCGGGTGAGTTCACTGCGTTTGTGGGCAACGACAGCGCTTCCCATTCGGCAGCGTCGAGTACGTTTACCACGGCAGCCTGTCCACTGAATCATCAGGATGAGACCCGCTGCAAAGGCGAGCGGTCATCTCTCCAACGGCAGCTTCCCAGCAACCCGCCATGGCTGCGATCGTCGGTTGTATGTCGACAGGACGCCCGTGGGTGAGTCTAGAAAGTTTGAACTGCAAGCTCCTAGCTTCACGCGCCACCTTATCGAAACTCACTGCCGCTTCTTCGAGGTATAAATCGGAATGCGTCGACAGCCATCGTGCGAATGATCCAGCTAGTTCAGCAGTAGCGCCGCATTGTCGAATAGTTGCGAACGCGTACCCGTGAAACCTTCTCGCATCTCGCAGTCGTAGTTTCTCCTGATTCTTCTCCAACTGGTTGCCAAGCTGCTCCACCGGATTCATCAGCGGCCGACGGATCAAGTGCGCTTGAGCTGCATGGATTGCTCTAGGAAGAATATCTGAGCGAATGATCTGTTCTAGAGACACGATCTCGACATACGGAGTGAGGGATAGTCCGCCGCCACGTGAGTATGAGGGGAACAGGCCATCAAAATCATTGCTCGACAACTCGTAGTAACCCGTGCCGTGGAAGTACTCCATGCGGCGGCCAGTGCGGTTTATATAGTTCGGAATGATCGTCGACTTGACGTGCTTCCTATGGTAGGAACGACCGGCTGTGTCGGGGAGAAACCATGAATCGACCTCTACGGTCAGTAGACGTCCTGTATCAAGAGCATCGGCGATATGGTCAAGTAGTGGGCGCCAGACGGAAAATTCGTCTACAACAAGACCATAAAGCTGACGCAGATCATCGAGTGGAAATTTGAGAAGCCGCCATTGGTCGCCCAGGAAATCGGCCGACAGTGTTGAGGCGAGCGCTGCCACCGGATCGAGGTCAAGCGGGTGAAGGACCTCTATCCACACGTCGATGCTGCAACTCGTTTCGGTCCAGACTCGTTCGGCGTTATGGAGCGGGTGGGCGACATGGCGTTGAGGATCAATAGCTACGATTGGTCTCATAGTCCAACCGCCTGACGAACCTGGATAGGCCAGCCCGATGGGCTCAATCCGTGTACCCGGAGCAACGCGAGAGCGAGCCTCTCAAGGCCAAAGCCGACGCAACTTGTATGTGCGGTCGCTCCATCAGCGCATGTGATGCCGAAGGCGCGACCGAAGTGCGTGCCATGTGCGTTACAAGAAGCGAGGGCGGTCGCGGGCGTGTCGCGTTCGCTATATAGATCTGTTACGAGTTCGATCTTGGCGCCTGTATCGCGCTGGTGGGCTGCTAGCAGCTTTCCTGGTCGGCCAAAGAATGGGTCAGTGGCAGTCGCTGGCCGAACATCTAAACCTAGTGCATGCATTGCTTCGATTCCATAGTTGACCCATTGATCACGGAAAGAGGAGGCATCTTCGGCACTGCCAAGAAAGAGGAATTCACGCTGTCGGAACGATTGCATGCGTGTGGGGTCTGTCGACGGTTCATGCCGGAAGCACTGCCCCAAAAGATCGACTCGGCGGCCCTCCTCGGGTAACGAGCCGCGGAAGAGTTCAAAGGCTGGTTGGCAGGTTGCCGACACAAGCGTCAGCCCGACAGGGGTTACGCCATGAGTCCAAGGTTGGTGATTCAGAGTCTGCTGGTGCATCGCGGTGTAGTCGCTGTCGTTGCCGGCGAAGCCGAACACGGTTCCAGCGAGGTGTGGAAACGAAGTGAGGTAATCCGTGGCTAGGAAGTCTTCAGTCCGACAGAGTGGTGGTAGGTATAGGCGCGGTGCACCATCGCGGTTGGTCCGAGTCAGCAGGCAAGCATCGACGCCTTGTATGATCGACTCAAAGGCAGAGCCGTATGCGTATAGGCCGTCGGCACCTAAGGATACTAAGTGTCCTGCCTGTAGGAGTGCGTTTCGGAATCCGGTGGGCCCGGTGTCGTCGGCTGTCACCATGTCCGCACCGAGAGCAGCAATTGCGCAGTGTCGGTGATCAACCTGTCATTATTGACCATGATGAGGCCGCCGTATGCGTCCCGCAGCATGCGTCCCATCGCGTAGGTACCCTCCTCCTGATAGCCGGCTAGGCCAGTAACCATGAGTGCCCCGCTGACTACGTCCACGCACATTGACGAGGTTGAGACCTTGAGGTTATTCATGAAGACAACGTCGGCAGCCTTGGGAAGGAGGATGGCGTCATTGCTGTCGATCCGTCGGACCGCTGCGCCTGTCAGTTCGCGCATCTGATATTGTTTTTGTGTTAGTCCAGAAAGTCGCAAGGTGCCGACTGGGAGAATTCCAGGAGTCTTTCGAGCCGCTGCCTGGATAAACTGCGACGCAAGGTGCAATGCTTCCGTCGCTATGCCGAGCCAGACAGCGCTCCACAGTGTGTGGGCGACCGGGAGCATCGTCGTCGCGAGAATTTCGTCAAAGGGGTCGTTTAGCACTGCCTCGAGCGGTGCGGTTCCGCGGAGCCGATATGGCAGGCTGCGTGTGCCTCGTAGCCCCAGAAGCTCGGCCCCGCCAGTGCGTTCCAAATCGAAGTCATTCCGCCGACAGAGAACCAATACTTGGTCGTTAAGCGGGCTTCCCCGAGTGCGGCGCGCGGTTATTAGAAGGGCATCTGCCTCCTCGGCATAGGAGATCACGCGCGTGTGCTTATCGATCCGGACAGTTCCTTCGCTTTGCTCAAGCGCGCACGTGCTGGATCTAATGTCTCCGTTGACGCCATTCTCTGACGTAGCGGAACCTAGGAGCATTTGGTGGTCGGCGACATCTCGGAGAATATTTTGGCACATTGAGTTGTGACCGTGGTGCAACAGGCATGCGACCTGGATCTGGTGCATTGCGTAGATCAGCGCGGTCGACGCGCAACTTCGTGCAAACAGCTCGACTATCTGCGCGACGTCAGCCAGTGTGGCGCCCTCGCCACCTAGTGCAGGCGGTATGAGTGTAGACAGCAAGCGTGCCTGCCTGATCGCGGTAAATGCCTCCGTGGGGAAGCGGCCCTGCCGGTCCACGTCAGTTGCCCACTGCCTGACGACCTGATGTGCGACCACAGAAGCTCGGTCGCCCACTGGATCTTGGTCTACGCCTCTAAGGTTCATGTCTTCTCACCCCGCGATGCTTCCGTAAGCGCCGCCCTGATCGAGTGGATGTTGATGAACGTCTGTTTCTGCAGCAGGTGGTCAGGGAACTCGATAGAGAAGGCGTCCTCGAGGGCCAACATGACGCTGACGCAGGCCAGGGATGTCATACCTGCTCGGTAGAGGTCGGCGTCGTCGCCGAGCTCGTCCACCGGTGTTGGGATACGTGCATGTTCACGCAGGACTTTTCGAATGAGGCAGGATGTTTGGTCAGCACTCGTTCCGGACAACGGCTACGCTCCATCTTCCGGAACGCCCGGTATCTGAGGTGATGAAGGCGCTCGGCCTGATGTTCTGGCGGATTGTGCGGAGGCCCAAGGGGTGAACGACAGTGGCCGATCCGCCGCCGTTCGATATCGTGACACAGTTGGTTGGCGGGGGCGGCGGATGACTAAGTTGTCGAGTACTAGCACGTCTAGATCGCTGTGCAGCATGGTGTTCACGGCGTCGTCGGAGGTTAGCACTATTGGCTTGCCAGCAACGTTAAAGGAAGTATTGATTAGAACAGGAACGTCAGCGTATGTCTCGAAGGCCTCCAGGAGCTGATGGAATCGGTTGTGCTGATGGCGAACGATTTGCGGGCGGGCTGAGCCGTCTACGTGGATGGCAGCTGGGATACGAGCGCGCACAGCGGCACGGACAGGCCAGGCAGCGAGCATGAAGTCGGCGAGGCCGGAGGGGTCACCATCGAAAAAGCGGCCAAAGTCCTGTTCCGGCAGCGCTGGCGCTAGCGGCCGCCAATGCTCGCGTTTTTTGAGGCCGTTTACCCTGGCCGTGGCCTCTCGTTTACGCGGGTCGCAAAGTATGCTTCGTGCTCCGAGAGCTCGTTGCCCAATCTCTGCCCGACCTTGCCACCAGCCAACGACTGAACCATCGGCGAGGTGTCGTGCAACCGCCTCGACAAGGGATGTTTCATCGTGCTGTTCAATCTCGAATGAATCGAGCTGTTGCAGCGCTTGCGCGTCTAAGCTAGGCATGGTTGGCGCCCAAAACGCGTGCGTCAACCTCGATGCGGTCACGGGGGCTCCGCGTGTCTCACGGTCCACCACTAGTGCGGCCCCCAGGCTCACTCCCGCGTCGTTGGGAACCGGCGGCACCCACACCTCCTGGAACAATCCTGAACGCTGTAGTCGCCCGTTAGCCGCACAATTGAGCGCCACCCCTCCAGCCATCACTAGTCTGTTTTCACCAGTCAGGCGGCGTGCCAGGCTGGCGAGCGAGAGGATGGACTCTTCGAGTGCCTGCTGCATCGACGCTGCGAGGTCCGCGTACGCCATCACGTCGCAAGGGTTACCGGCACTAAAGGGAGGATTCGACATTCGAAGATGAGCACGAGTCCGGCTACGGGAGAGCATGAACTGTTGCTTGGCTGGAGCGCTCGATGGCGATCCACCGACGATGAGGTATCCATCTGGGGTCGCAATGAGCGGCACGTGTTGATTGGCGCGGCCATAGGCAGCCAGGCCCATGAGCTTTCCTGCACCCCAGTGCGTGAAGCCTACCCAGTCGGCAACCCAGCCGTATAGATGGCCGAGAGAGGCCTCGATGCCCCAGGTATTTACTATCTCTATGCCGCTAGGACTGCCCAGGGCGATGCTTGTCGAAACGGTCTCTCCACGTCCGTCGGCGACGACGATCGCAGCGTTTGGGAAACCACTAGTGTAAAAGGCGCTTGCTGCATGTGCTAAATGGTGTTCGACGAATCTTAATGTCAGGCTCGCCTGCCCGTCCCACAGCGAGCCGAGCATCCAATGCAGGAACGCGGTGCGGTCGTATCGCGTTCCCTCCACCTCGCAGAGCCTTGGTACGTCCCACCCAACCGCGATCGTAGTCACGTCAGCGAGTTCGATGGCGGCGTGCCGAAGGCACGCCGCGATAGCTTTTGACGGCGACTCTCCAAGTGCGTATCGGTTCCTGCTCAGTCGCTCCTGCTCGACCATGGCGAGCAGGAGGCCATCGCGCAAAATGACCGCCGAGCCATCGTGCGGACCGGAGTTTACCCCTAGCACGTACTGGGCTGGCGAGTTGTGGATCTTCATTGTAGTTCCACCGGGTTATTTGGTTCGCGCAATGATGTACTCAGTGCGCACAGATCACGGAAGAGTTCATGATCGGTGCAGTGTCCTTCGGGTAATATGTGTAGGGCTGAGACGAAGTGGTTCCAGAAGCACTTCATCGCGACCAGCGCGGTAAGTTCCAAAAACTCTTCTTCTTCGACGTGGTGTCGGAGTTCGCTGATTACGGAGTTTGGGACAGAGGATGGCTGCTGGACGATCCATTTTGTGTAGTTCAATGCGGCGACGACTTTGGTGTCGAATACTGAGGATGGCGTGTGCAGCGCTCGCAACTGGTTGGCCGTGACGTTTTCTTTCAATGCTGCTGCAGCCGCGTCATCAATGCAATACGCGCAGCCGTTCAGTATCGAAGTGAACAGGCAGAGGATCGCCTGTGTAGAGGGATCTACCCTCCTTAGAGAGACGTACAGGTGCTCGGCCCGAATTACGGCCTGCCATGTCGACACCGACGGCGCAATTGCGTTGGTTAGATTCCTTACTCGTCCCCAACGTGCGGCTTCGACAACGAAGGCTCGATGCATGCCAGATGGTAAATCGCTGCTATCTGCGTAGACTGGAACTGGAGCGTCCGGCTGGGGGACTTCACTGATCGGCCTCATCGCAGCACCAGTGCGACGGTCTCGCGCTCTGCTTCTAAGAGCCGCTCAAGCAAGCGGACTACCCGCTCCCGCCGGCGCCCAGAGAGGTTGGACTGATGGGTTCCCAGCATATGGGCCAAATACCAATCATCAGTCAAGCTCTCCAATCTGTTGGCAATCTGTGAAACTTGCGTAACGCCACACGCGGCGAGATGGCGAAAGAGGACGGTCGCCTGATAGCGCTCTCCGGCCGGGCGGCAGACATCTATTTGTCCGTCATCGTGTCTCGCCCATTGGATGTAGCTCTCTAGTGCTGTTATAGATTGTGCATGATTTTGCTGGAGATGACGACGCACGGCGATGAGGATTGCATCCGGTGAAGGTGTCGAGTTCGGCGCACGTACTAGGGAATAAAGCTTCATTGGCTCGACGCGTCCTGCGCACGGCGTGGACCGCATCGTGTCAAATATCTCAGCCGTGACAGTCACGACCGAGTGGTCAAGCTGAGCGTCTATGAACCGGACCAGCGTATCGGTTCGCTCCAGTATGAGGATGGCGTGAACCACATGTTGACGGGCGCCTGCGTATCTAGGCAAATGATACTGGTCGACTTCGGCGACGAAAGCGCAGCCGGCTGAGGTGAGGTCGAGCTCGCGAGCTCGCGCACAAGTCGAATCGGCGAAAGTTTCGATTGTCACTACGGCGCCGGAGATATCGGCGAATACTTCATTCCATGTCATCGCGCCGAATAAGACACCGGGACCTCTGAACTGGCAGCCCCATGCCAATCCGAGGGTTTTGGCATAGCCGCGGTGACCCGATATCGCCAAGGCATGGGCCAGCAGGCTCCAGTGGCAAGTGGCGATCGGTTCTTTCGTCCGATCCACTTGGTCGCCCTTAGGAGTTGCTGACGGTTGCATCAAAGATCACCTGGTTCGCATCGATTTATCGACCATTCTTGCGCAGAAGATCTTTAGTCAAGCGCCGGAGTTGCCCTAAGGTGGTAATCTGAGGTGGAGCTACGAGATAGTCAAGAGGCCACATGGAGTCAAATTCGTCCTCTAGGTTCATCATTAGCTTAACCATCTGAAACGAACTGATTCCGACGTCAGTTAGCTGTAGGTTGTCTGGTGGAATTATGTCAGAATTTAAGGATTCCTTCAGTATCTGATCGAACGCCTGATCGAAGGCGTCGCGTCCCGCTTCTGATGCGGCGCTCATTGGCGTCATCCGCTCATCTCGTCGAACAATGACGGAAGAAGATCGAATGCGATCGTATGGCGGTCCGTGCCAGCTGCTACATGATTGTTGTGTATATCGATCGCGTATACGGGCGATGCTTGGGGCAGGCTTAGAAAACGTTGAGTCTGCACGTCCCACACTCGGACGGTCAGATCGTCGCTTGCGGACGCGATGATTGGCCGATCTTGAAACATGCCTGTGGCAATTCCCCAAGTGCCGTCGGTGTGACCGCGAAGAGTGGTCGTTAGAGTTCCTGAGAAATAGTCCCATACTCGAATGGTTCGGTCCGCGCTTGTCGCGGCTACCACAGGTTTTTCGCGTAACCGACCGAAACAAACGAACCGGGAGCCTCGAGTGTGGCCGTGCAACCGTCGTATGAGATCACCAGTCTCGGCGTCCCATATCCAGATGGTGCGATCTGTGCTGGCCGCCGCGATAACCGGGCGATCGCCGATCGTGTCGTATGCGACGCCCCAGATCCTCTCTCTGGAGCCCTCCAAAACGTGCAGGATCTGACCGCTAGTTGCGTCAAGTACGCGCACTGTTCGATCGCGACTGCCTGATATCAAGACCGGCCGCCCGTGCAGCCATCCCGCCGCCACCCCCCAGACGCTACGAGCATGACCCGAGAACGCGGCGACTTGTGTGCCTTCGTCTGCGTCCCATAGGCGGACCATCGCGTCGTGTCCGCCGGAGACCACCATCGTGCGCTCGTCCATCGTGAAGGCCGCAACTGCGAGCGTTCCGCCATTGTGGCCCTGCCACTGCTCCAGCAATTCGCCGGTGACGCCGTCTCGGACATGCAACCAGCCGTCCTGGGCACCCGAGATGATCACTCTGCGCTGATGGATCTCGGCGAAGGCGACGGACCGCACCGGGCCGGCGTGAACTGCTGACTGGTTGTTCTGTTCGGTGTGCTCTTGCCCCCAAAGCCAGATGCTAGTGGCGCCACTGTCGATCGGTGGCGCAGCAGGAGGCACGCTCTGGCCGTCAACTGGGTTCCATACGCGAATCGAGCGATCGGCACTTGCCGAGATAAGTCTTAGCTCGCCGTCGATCGATTGGAACTCAAGACCGCGGATACCGCCGAGATGACCGTGCAGCACAAGTCGACATGCGCCGGTTACACAATCCCAGAGCCGGATCGTCATGTCTGTGCTGCCTGACGCTAGTGTCGGAACACCTGCAACGACTGCGAAGGCCAGACTTGTCACGCCGGCCTCGTGCTCGGTGAGCCGGTATAGGACCGTGCCAGTGATTCCATCCCACAACCACACAGACTCGTCGGCATTGCCGGATGCGATCACGGGGCGCTCGCCGATTGATCCGACGGCGACTGCGATGATGCTGCCGGTCGGCCCGGTCAAGCTGAGCAGATTCTCCTGATCAGCGGTGCGCCAGACATTGACTACTCGGTCGAGGCCACCCGACACCACTACAGGCTGGCCCGCGATGTAGCCGGCGGTCAGAGTTGACACTGCGTCCCGGTGCGCCTGCCACTCGTCGAGTGGCGTGCCTGTGCGTGCGGTCATGCTCCGTAGCGCGCCGTCTTCTCCGCCGGCAAACACAAGGAGGCTGTCACGCCTCTCAGTCGTCACACACGTGACTGGAGAGGTGGTAGCGATGCGGGCGACCTGCGTTCCAGTCTCGGGATCCCACAGTCGAACCGTGCCATCCGCGCTGGCCGAGATGAGTCGCAACCCGCTGGGCTCCGTCACGAGCGACAGTGAGCGGATGCTCTCATGGTGAGCCTTCCAGTCCAGCAGCTGTTCGCCCGTGCTGGTGCTCCATGTTTGGATGTGGTGATCCTCCGTGGAGGTCGCCATTATCTTGCTGGCAGCGACCTCGCTGGTGGCCAGCGCCGAGAGGTCCTGCGAGCCGATCTGCGGTCGTCCGAGTAGGGCGCTCCTTCGGCCCTCGATGAACAACAATCGCCACGGCAGGTACGCGGCATAGGCATCCATGTCCAGCCGCTGTCCAGCTTCTTCACCTGCATATTCGAGGTCGAGATTGACCACTCGTTGTACGAAGGTGCTTCCCACGCGCGACGCTCCGAGCCGCATGTAGGCGCGCGCGATCCCACCGATCACCTGATCGCTGTGTGCTGCGAGCGGCGGCAACTCCGGTAGGAGTCGCTCAGGGGCCGCCGCGCCCAGGAAACCCACTTCCTTGATCAGCTCGCCAAGGAGGTCACCGTTCGAGGCGTGTGTCGGCAGATGCTGGCGGATGTAGGCGTTCACACCGAGCCATCCAAGGCTTGCCTGACGGACGTGGGCGACAAGCAGCTCGGCGATGCGGCGTTGAGTGCCAGCGTGCGAGTCCACGAAAGCAAACTAACCTCTGAGGTGCACAGACATCACGTGTTCGTCGGCATGTTCGCCCGCTAGGCGGAACCCCGGCTGTATCATGTTGCCCGTGAAGTCATGCAGCCGACCCCGGTCACATCTCGGCCATGGCTGACGACTTCGATGTCCTTCGGCGTCACTTCGTGGCGGTTGCTACCGCCACCTACGAAGACCCGGCATGGGAAGATCTTCCGGGAGTACACGACGAAGTAGCTGTTCTGCGGGACTGGCTATGCGCCGAGCACCTCCTTGAACGGCGGTTCGAGGTACGTTGGCCCGAACTGGCGAGCGAACCAAGCGAGGATGACGTCCGCGGTCGACTCAAGCACCTGGCACGCGACCGCTTGTGGACTGATGCAGACGCGGCCGTGCTCTACATAACCGGACACGGTGTCGAAGCCGATTCCACTCACTACCTGGTCTTGCGCGGCACTGAGCGGGCCATGCTGGCGACGACTGCGCTACGCACGTCCGATCTCATCGCCTGGCTGGCGGACACACCAATCCAACATTTGTTGGTCATCATCGATGCCTGTTACGCCGGCCAGGTCGCCCACGACGCACTACGGCTAAGCCGCCAGGTCCGCCGCAACTGGCTGATCCTGCCGAGCGTGACCCGCAACGAGAAGGCAGTAACTGGGGCTCTAACCTCGGCGATCGCGAGATTCCTCGAAGCCCTGCGTGAGCCAGAGGGGCGCCGCTACGGCGAGGGGCCTTACCTCGACGTAGCGTCATTTGTTCAGGATGTGCAGCACTATCTGGGGCCTGGCCAGTCGCTGTTGCCGCTGTACGGGGGCCAGTTGGCTGGCCCGCATGTCTGCCTGCCGAATCCGCACCATCAACGCAGCGCGGCCCTCGATGTGAGTGCTGCGCGACACGAGCTAGCGCTTCCGCGCCAGGAGTTGGAAACACACTGGTCCCCCCGGTCTCGTGGAGTGGCCAGTGGAGACGAGGCAGGCTGGCTCTTCTCCGGCCGACGCGCCCTGATGCGCAAGTTGATTACTGCCGCGACCGGCAAGCCACAGGTCACTATGGTCTCCGGTGGTGCTGGCAGCGGCAAGTCGGCGGTACTGGCTCGCTTGGCCACACTCAGTGACCGGCAGTTCGCCGCTGAATACGCTGAAGAGATCGCCGCAGTTCCCAATGACCTGCGTCCCCCGCTAGACGCCGTTGACGTTGCGGTCCTGGCCACCGGGAAGGTCCATACCCAGGTACTGAAACAGGTCTGTGATGCCCTGCGGGTCCCCGCACCCGACGGTGGTTCTTCGATCCCCACTGTGGATCAGCGACTCGCCTCGTTTCACGCTTGGCTGAGCATCCAGACCGCCCCCGTCACGATCATCATCGACGCACTTGACGAGGCAGCGGACCCTGTTGTGCTTGTACGTGAGGTGCTTGCTTTCCTAGAGCCTGAACCTTCAACACCGAAGGTCCGGCTACTCATCGGTGTCCGGTCGCTCCCGACGCTTGACCGCATCTCTCGGCACGTCGGCTCTTCGATTTCCGACATGCCGCTCGCGGACCTGACAGAGTTCCTCCTCAACGCTGAGCGCATTTCAGCCGACGAGGCACCGTGGTGGGATCAGCGCGATGTTGTCGCCTACGCCCGAAGCATCCTGCGATACACAGAAGGCTCTCCGTACGCCGCTGCGGACGCCACCGCCGTCGCCGATGTCGGCGACGCAGTCGGCGCCAGAGCCGGCCGCTCATTCTTGGTGGCCCGCATCGCCGCTTCGTCGCTTGCCAGTCGTCGGATGGTGACCGCAGCGGACGACCCGTCCTGGCTCAATGCGCTCGAAGACGGTCTGCTCGGGGTGTTCCGCGACGATCTGCACAGCAGCATCACCGACCCTGCTGGCCGCCGCCGCGCGATCATTCTGATGCGGGCCGTCGCGTTCGCGTTCGGAGCAGGCTTGCCGTGGCGCGGACTATGGCCGCTACTTGCGGGCGCAGTCGACGAGGACGGTGGCCACTACGGAGACTCGGACATCGTTGAACTGCTGAACTCGAGGCTTGGCGCCTACCTAGTCACCGATCGAGACAACAGCACCACGGTCTACCGCTTGTTCCATGACTCACTGCGCAGCACGCTGCGGGACCGTTGGAGGGAACTCTTGCGGCCGTCCGGTCTATCTCCTGCTCAAACCATCCAAACTGAAATGCAAGTCAGTGCACCTGCAGATCCTGGAGCGCCATGTTAGTGCCGTCTGAAGTGCTAGGCGGCTCAGGGAAGGAGTGGATCTTCGAGTCTGTAACCAACGGCGGAAAACGAACTTGATCGGCTGTCAAGTGCGCCGAACCGCGTCCAACGTTCCTATTTATGCAGGTCAGCGGCCTGTGAACCCGTATCTGGGGGTCAAGGGGTCGCAGGTTCAAATCCTGTCGTCCCGACGGCCAAGAGGGCCCTCGCAGGTCAGATACTGCGAGGGCCCTCTTTTTGTGATCTTGCCGAGTTCTGCCGGGTCGAGCACGCCGCTCATTGACCCCTTTACTCCGCCCGTTGTGCTGCTTTGATCACCAATCGCGCGGGTTCGCCTCACAGAACGAAGCGTCGTTCGTTCTGATTGGAGAACCTGAGACTCCTTTACCCGACGCCTGGCAGGAGTTAAGGGGCTTACCCGGCCCGCCGCAACAGGTTCGCCGTAGAGCTCGGCACAGGGGAGACCTGTCGTCCGCCGCCCTGCTGTCCGACTCGTGGAGAGGGCGGGTTGTAGCCGGTGGTTGGCGGTGGCCCCTTTCGGCGTGGTTCTCGACCACGTCCGTCCGGGCGACTCTTCGATCGAGTGGGCTGGGCTACTGTGTGGCACCGTTCTACGCTTCTCACATGACTCGCCTTGATCGACTCGTGCGAGGCCTGGGGGCCATGGCGTTGCTTGGAGTGTTGGCGGCTTGTGGCGGTGATGAGTCACCGAGCCGGGAGAAGATCATCGCCAAGATCAAATCGGATCCCTCGACGCACGATACGCCGGACAAGGCGGTCGGGTGTCTCGCTGACTGGTACCTGAAGTACGCCACGCCGGAGCAGATCGGGGAGTTCGTCGACGGCGCCGCCGGCGATCGCCCTCTGGAGCAGATCGCCCCGGATGATCAGGCGAAGACGGCCATGCTGGACTGTCTGAAGAGTGCCACGGACAACGGCTGAGTTCCCTCGCTGCTCGTCGGAGGATCGACTGTTTGGCTCTGTTGACCACTGGTTGCCCATCGCTAACGTGCTGTGCTGTACGGATTGCGCGGTGTCACCGATAGCCGGGGGGCTAGGCACGCGCTCGCCATGATCTGGGGGGATCAGTGCCGGTGCCACGTCGTTCTGCTGCGCTCGCAAGATCATTCGTACTCGCCTTGGTGGTCGCACTGGTGGCCGTTGGGCTGCCTTCGTCGTCGCCTTCTTCTGGAGGCGGAGGTGACGGGGCGAGGGCGTCCGGGCCGCCGACGCGTGTGCGGGAGCTGGCCGAGCGGCGCACGGCGTCGATGCGTGTGTACGAGCTGTCCAACGGGCAGTTCGAGGCGGAGCTTTCCGCTCAGCCGCAACACTTCCGGGACGCGAAGGACAACTGGCGGCCGATCGACACGACGGTGCGCGAGCGCCCCCTCGACGGCTACCTGTTCGGCAACGAGACCAACGCGTTCGCCAGTGCGTTCGGCGACAAGACCGATCGGCTGGCGCGATTTTCCTTCGCGGACACGAAGGTCGGGGTGGGCATCGACGGTGGGTCCAGGCCGATCGAGCCGAAGGTCGAGCGCGACTCGGTCACCTACCCCGGTGCTTGGGACGGCGCGGACCTGAGTTACCAGGTCACCCGTGGTTCACTCAAGGAGAAGATCACCCTCGCGGCACCGCCGAAGAACGCGACCTTCAGGTTCAGCCTCGACCTGGACGGTGTGGTCGCGCAGGCGCAACCGGATGGTTCGATCGGGTTCTTCCGTGCGAACGCGGATGGTCCGCCGCTGTATGTGATGCCCCGGCCATTCATGTTCGACTCCAGCGAGAAGTCATACAGCGACAAGGTTTCCCAGACCGTCGAGCAGCAAGGCTCGAAGATCACCGTGACCGTGCGGGCGGATCAGGAGTGGCTCGCCGCGGCGGAGCGCAAGTACCCGGTGGTGGTCGATCCGACGATCTCGATCGAGCCGACCTCGAACTCCGGCCAGGACGCACAGATCTGGTCGGACACCCCCACTCGCAACGATGGTGCCGACTACCGGCTCTCCGTCGGCACCGACAACACCGGCATCGCGCGCAGCTTGGTGAAGTTCGACATGTCCGTTGTGCCGGCCGGAACGAGCATAGCGTCGGCCAAACTGCGGATGTACTACGACAACGAGCTGCACGTCGGAACCAACGACGTCACCACGGAGGCGCGCCGCGTTACCGCCGCGTGGGCCGAGAACACCGTGACCTGGAACAACTCCAACACGGCGTTCGCGGAGGCCGGGCTCTCCACCGCGGTCAAGCGCAAGGACGTCACGCAGGTCTGGAACGAGTGGGATGTCCGAAACATCGCCCAGTCCTGGGTTTCCGGCTCCGCGCAGAACCACGGCTTCATGGTCAAGGCGACCGACGAGACGCTCAACCGCGGCGGCGCGGTCTACCACGGCGCGGAGTACGCCTACAACGGTGACACCGGGACGTTCCCGAAACTCGTTCTGACCTATGGTCAACCCGGCGCCGTGTTGCAGCCGATCACCAAGACCTACGCGAACGGCGCCGAGCTGGTGTGGACCCCGTACTCGGGGAACGACCTGGCCGAGTACCAGGTGCACCGCTCGATCTCGCAGGTGTTCAGCCCGTCTGCGTCCACTTTGGTCACTTCGGTCGGCGCGCAAGCGACGAGGTTCGTCGACACCACCGCGACACCGACGCCGGACGGCGCCAGTGACCTCGACTGGAACCTCTACTACTACATGATCGTCGCGAGGACGCGCGACGGTCAGCTCGTACCGAGCGCCACGCAGCAGACCCGCACGCCCAAAGCGGGTCAGGTTCGGCAGATCTTTCGCGGTGGTGCCGACACGACCATCGCGGCTCTTCAGCCGGACACGAACCTCGACGTTCTCGCCGGCTCGCCGTGGCTTCAGGTCGGCAACAACGGCACCACGTACGGGAAAACTCGCACGTTGGTGAAGTTCGACGGGCTCACCGCCATCCCGCCGGGAACCACGATCACCGACGCCGACGTGTCCCTGTGGGCGTTCTACTCCAACGGTTCGGGAGCGACCTTCGACGGACATCCGCTCACCAAGCCGTTCGTGGAGAACCAAGCCACCTGGAACAGGGCGTCCGCCGCGACGGCGTGGACCACGCCGGGCGGTGACGTCGCCGCCAGGGCGGACTTCGTCTCCGGGGTGACGGACAAGCCCGCCTGGCACATCTGGGAAAACGCTGCCATGGTTCAGGGCTGGGTCGACTCCCCGTCCTCCAACAACGGTTTCCAGGTCAAGCTCCGCGACGAAGCCGGTGCGCAGCAGCGCGTGCTGTTCCTCTCCGACGAGGCAGTGGAACCGTCGCTGCGTCCCACTCTCGCTGTGTCGTACAACGGTTCACCGCCCGCACCGCCCGCTGCGCCGGCCGTGTCCTCAGTGGACTATCCCGCCGATGGGCAGCCGCACGGCGGTGCGGGCAGGCAGGGCACGTTCGTGCTCAAGCCGGGCAATGGCGTCGCGATCAGCAAGTTCGTCTACCAGCTCGACTCCGAGGCACAGCCGACCGAAGTTCCCGCCACCGGCCAGATCTCGGTGAACCTGACGCCCGCCGCGTCCGGAACCAGGACGCTGACGGTCCGTGCGCTGACCGCGAATGGTGTTTCCTCTTCAGCGACGACGTACAGCTTCGTCGTCGCCGAGGCGCCGCGGCACAAGAAGGTCAAGACTGACTTCAACGGCGACGGCAAGGACGACGTCGTCACCTTCACCCGTGGCGACGGCGCTGCCGTGTTCGTCTCGTTGTCCGACGGCACCAAGTTCGTCCAGGACGGCTGGAAGTGGCACGACCACTTCGCGGCGCAGAACGAGATTCCGCTGACCGGTGACTTCGACGGTGACGGCAAGGCCGATGTCGCCAGGTTCACCCGCGGCACGGACGCCCGCGTCTGGGTCGCGTTGTCCGACGGCACGAAGTTCGGGCCTGAGACGAAGTGGCAGGACCACTTCGCGGCGGACGCCGAGATTCCGCTCGTCGGCGACTTCAACGGCGACGGCAGGGACGACATCGCCGCCTTCACCCGCGGGACCGAGGGCACAGTCCGGGTCGCGTTCTCGGACGGCACCAAGTTCGCCTCGACCCCTGTCACCTGGCTCACCTCCTTCGCGCGCGGCACAGAGATGCCTGCCGTCGGAGATGTGAACGGTGATGACAAGGACGACGTCGTCGCGTTCACCGGTGGTGACGCCGCTGACGTCTTCGTGGCGTTGTCCGACGGCACGAAGTTCGGGCCGGTTGCCAAGTGGCACGACGACTTCGCACCGGATGCCGCCAAGGGAGCCGTCGGCGACGTCGACGGTGATGGCAAGGACGACATCCTGTCCTTCACGAACGGACAGGTGACGGCCGCGAGCTCGAGCGGCACCGCGTTCGGCACGTCCCGCCAGTGGCACGCGAACTTCGCGCCGGGCGACGATTTGCCCGGTGTCGGCGACTTCACCGGTGACGGCAAGTTCGACGTGGTCTCCTTCACCCGCGGCGACGCGGCGGACGCCTTCGTCGCGACGTCCGACGGCGCCCACTTCGGAGCGAGCACGAAGTGGCACGACCACTTCGCCGCCGACGTGGAGGTGCCCCGGCCGAGCCTGTTCGCCGCCGGACTGGGCACCCCGGCCCCGGTTCCGCCCGCGAGACCACTGGTGTCCTCAGTGGACTACCCGGCCGACGGTCAGCCGCACGGTGGACCCGGCAGGACCGGCGCGTTCGTGCTGAAGCCCGGCAACGCCGTGCCGATCGTGAAGTTCGTCTACCAGCTCGACACCGACGCGCAGCCGACCGAGAGGCCAGCCACCGGCGAGATCACGGTCAACCTGACGCCCGGTGCGGGCACGCGGACACTGACGGTTCGCTCGTTCACCGCCGGTGGGCTCGCCTCCGACGCTGCCACGTACACCTTCGTGGTGGCCCAACCGGTTCAGCCACCGGTAGCGCCTCTGGTCTCGTCGATCGACTACCCGGCCGACGGCCAGCCGCACGGTGCGCCAGGCCGGGAAGGCGTCTTCACCCTCAAGCCCGGCAATGCGGCGCCGGTGACCGGCTACCGCTGGCAGCTGGACGACGGCGGCTCCACCGACGTCGCCGGCAGCGGTGAGGTGCAGATCAAGGCCACGCCCGCCACACCGGGTCAGCACACGCTGACCGTGCGGGCGCTCGGTGCGGAGAACACCATCTCGCCCGCGACCACGCACACCTTCGTCGTGGCCGACCCGCCGGGCGGACCCGGTGCGCCCCAAGTGGTGTCGCTGGACTATCCCAGTGGGGGAGCGCCGCACGGTGCGCCGGGCAGGGAAGGGACGTTCACCTTCCGGCCGACCGGTTCCACCGCGATCGCCGGCTACCGCTGGCAGCTGAACGGCGGTCAGGCCTCAGACGTGGCGGGTACCGGCAAGGTAGGTGTCAAGATCACCCCCGCCACCGCGGGATCGCAGACGCTGACTGTGCGGACGTTCACCAGCTCGGGCGCGGTGTCCGCACCGACAAACTACGTGTTCGAGGTGGCACAGCTTCCGGCGCCGGGCGCGCCGGTGGTGTCCTCCGTGGACTATCCCGCTGACGGCCAACCGCACGGTGACGCAGGTCGCGAGGGAACCTTCACCTTCCGTCCGAACGGAACGACCGCCGTCTCCGGTTACCGCTGGAAGCTCGACGACGGCGTGACGACCGACGTGCCGGGCAGCGGCGACGTCTCGGTGAAGATCACCCCGTCGACCGGCGGCACGCACAACCTCGTTGTATGGGCGCTTGGGAGCTCGGGCAATGCTTCCGCACCGACGACGTACACCTTCGTCGTCGCCGGTGCGGCGCCGACGCCGTCCACGCCGCTGGTGTCCTCCACCGACTACCCGGCGGACGGCCAGCTGCACGGCAGCCTCGGCCAGCAGGGCGCGTTCACGGTACGGGCGCAGGGTTCCGTGGCCGCGGACGTGTTCCGCTACCAGTTGGACACCGACGCCGCGCCGACGGAAGTGCCTGCCGGCACCGGGACCGCGACGATCAACCTCACCCCGGTCCGCTCCGGCCAGCGCACGCTGAACGTGTGGGCGAAGGTCAGTTCGAGCGGCGTGCTGTCCACGCCGGCGAAGTACGTCTTCGCGGTCGGTGCGCCTGCCGGTCCACGTGACTACTTCTACGACGCCGCTGGTCAGTTGGCCGGTGTCACCAACAACTCCGGCGAGGCGGCCGCCTACCGGTACGACGCGGCCGGGAACCTCGAGGCGACTGATCGCTACCGCACCGACGTCGCGTCGATCTTCGCGCTGGTTCCGCAGCGCGGCCCGATCGGCGGCACCGTCGAGATCAGCGGAACAGGTTTCGCCACCCAGCCCGCCGACAACAGGGTGACCTTCGACGGCGTCGCCGCGCAGGTCACCGCGGCCTCGGCGAACCGGCTCACCGTCGTTGTCCCGGACGGCACCGGCGCGGGTGCGGTGAAGGTCGTCGCGGGTGGCAAGACCGCGGACAGCCGCAACCCGTTCGTGGTCACCAGGGGCGTTCCCGCGCCGGCGATCACGAACGTCTCGACCGGCCGCGCCAACTCCGGCGACACCGTCACCATCACCGGCACCGGGTTCGACCCGGACCCGGCTCGCAACGTGGTGTTGTTCCACCAGACCACGGCGCGGGTGAAGCAGGCGAGCGCGACGAGTCTTGTCGTCGAGGTGCCCGCTGCGGCCTCCTCCGGGAAGATCTCGGTGCGCACGCCGGGTGGCACGGCCACCGGCGTGGCCGACTTCCTGATCGCGCCGCGCGGGTTCGTCATCGACAAGCTGGTCTTCGGTGGCCGGATCGAGCTCGGCAGGCCGCTCGAACTCGACATCCCCGCGGGCAAGTACGCGGTTGTGCTGATCGACGGCAAGGTCGGCGAGCGGGTGCACCTCGACCTGGAGAACAACACCGTTCCGGTCCGCTCGGCGATGTGGATGTTCACCCCGCACGGCGGGGATTTCGCCCGCCGCACGATGGGTGACCCGCTCGACCTCTGGGCGGGCAGCACGCTGCGCCAGGACATCCCGATGTTCGGCGCCAACGGCACCTACACGATCGTCGTCGCACCTGACGACGGCGCGGCCGGCAAGGTGCGGATCACCGGTTCGCACGACCTGACCGGCGACAAGCTGACCAGGGACGGCACCGGTGTGCCGTTCACCGTCTCCGTCGCCGAGCAGCGCTCGGAGATGGCGTTCACCGCCACCGAAGGCGAATGGCTGAGCGTCGGCGTGACCGACATCAGCATGCCGAACAACATCTTCAACGTCACCGTCACGCATCCCGACGGCTTCACGAACACCTGGAAAGCCGACCTCGACAACTACCGGCCGACGATGGTGTTCAAGGCGCGCAGGACAGGCACCTTCAAGCTCGGCGTGACCTTCGGCCCGAACGAGCTCGGCGCCGGCAAGATCTGGCTGTCGGGGGTCATCGACGCGAACCGGCTCGTGGTCGACGGGCCGAGCACGCTGATGAAGATCAACCGACCGGGCCAGTCGGTGCGCATGCCGTTCACCGGTGTGAAGGACCAGCCGCTGCGGTTCGCGATCACCGACAACACGTTGCGAGAGAACGGGAGGTCTGGCCAGGCCGCCGGGATCCTGGTCGAACCGGACGACAACCAGGTCGAGATCCGCACCGGAACCGCGGACCTCAAGAACGTGCCGATCCGCAAGAACGGTGAGCACAACCTGTTCATGAGCGGATGGCAGGCGGTCGGCACGGCGAAGGGCTGGTTGTCGACCAAGGCCGAAGCGGGCAAGGCACCGGTCAACGCGCAGACCCGGATCACCTTCGACCGGCCGGGCAGGGAGGTCTGGGTCGACATCGACGGGGTCAAGGACAGGCCGCTCAAGATCCTCCTCCGGGACAAGAGCCTGCCGGGCAAGCTCGACGCGCGGCTCTACCAGCCGACCGGCAACAAGCTGATCGGCATCGACGTCGCCAACAAGATCGATGTCGCGGCGCTGCCCGAGACGGGCAAGTACCGGCTGCAGCTCGACCCGACATACGCCACCACAGGTGGGCTCACGCTCGCGCTGTCGGAACCGCTCGACCTGGGCGTGGTTCCGGTCGACGGGCCGTTGCTGAGGCCTTCGGTCGCAATCCCGGGGCAGACGGTCGTCGCGAGGTTCCAGGGGCAGACCGGGCAGCGGCTGAGCATTGGCTACAGCTCGCCGAACATCCCGTTCGTCAAACCTGAGGTGCGCAAGCCGGACGGCAACGTGCTCGACGGGTTCAGCGCGTTGAGCCTGCCGTTCGGGTGGGATCTGACGGCTTTGCCGGTGGCAGGTGAGTACAGGATCCAGTTCGAACCGCAGGACGACAGCGGCGGTCCGGCCATCGGTGACCTCGAGATCGCGTTGTCCGGAGAGGTCGACGGGGGCAAGGCCGACATCGGCGGCGCGGCCAGGACCTTGACCTACAACCGGATCGCGCAGAACGGCAAGGTGACGTTCGACGGCACGGCCAACGACGTGCTGCAGCTCGACATCACCCGCGCCTTCCCCCACAACTCGGGCGCCTACTACAGCCTGATCGCACCGGACGGTGCGATCTCGCCCAGGCACTCCTTCATGTCCAGGGACCAGTTCAAGCTCACCGCGCTGCGGCTGACCGGTACCTACACGCTGGTCTTCGATCCCGCCACGTTCGGGAACGGCTCGATGACTGTCAAGGTCAGCAAGCCGGTAGCCGCTGCCGCACAGGAGACAGAGGGAGAGCGGCTCGATCCGCCGAAGCCGCCTGCGAGTCCGAAGTGCGTCACCGCCGATCCCGACCCGGAGCCCGTCAAGGGCTCGCCCGCTCCGGAGGGCTCCGATCAGCCCGCGGAACCGCAGCTCCCCGCCGCGCAGCCGCACGAGTCGACGTGCGGACCGGCTGGTGGTGGATCCGCCGGTGGCTGGCAGCCGGACAGCGCCAACCTCAACGGCACCGACTGGAACACCCGCTACGACCCTCAGCCAATCAGGGAGCGGCCGCTGCAGTTCGCCGTCGGGTTCACCGGTGTGGTTGGCAAGATCCAGTCCACGGAGGGCCAGGAACTGGCGGGCGTCACCGTCAGCGTGGCGGGCCACCAGCCGGTCGTCACCGACGCCAAGGGCAAGTTCGCGCTGACGGGTCTGCCTGATGGCCACGTCGTGCTGCGGGTCGACGGTGGTACCGCGAACACTCCGGGTCGCAAGTTCGGATCGTTCGACATCGGCGTGGACGTCAAGGGTGGTCAGGTGCTCGTCCTGCCGTACACGGTGTTCCTGCCTGAGCTCGACCCGGCGGCGACCGTGCACGTGCCGAGCCCGACCAAGGGCGAGACCGTGCTCACCACCAAAGCCATCCCCGGCCTCGAGGTGCGGCTGCCCGCCGGCACCGTCGTCCGTGATGGGGACGGCAACGTGGCAACGGAGCTGAGCCTCACCCCGATCCCGATCGACCGGCCGCCGTTCCCGTTGCCGCCGACCAAGGTTCCGGTGTACTTCACGGTGCAGCCGGGTGGTGGCTACCTCTTCCCCGAGGGCGCCACGATCATCTACCCGAACTACACCAAGGAAGCGCCCGGCACCCGAACCCAGTTCTGGAACTACGATCCAGACGGCAAGGGCTGGCACATCTACGGCTACGGCACGGTTTCGCCGGACGGCAAGCAGATCGTGCCGGACGCCAGCGTCAGGTTCTACCGGCTGACCGGAGCGATGACCGCGGTTCCCGGCATGAACCCGCCGAGCGTCGCACCACGGCCGAACGGCGCCAGGGTCGGCGACCCGGTCGACCCGTCGACCGGCTTGTTGATCGACGAGACCGTCGACATGGTCGTCGACGACATCGCGCCGATCGAGATCAAGCGCACCTATCAGCAGGGCGACTCCGACATCCGCGCCTTCGGCGTCGGAACCAGCTTCAACTACGGGCTCTTCCCGTGGTCGCCCGGCGTCATAGGCCAGTTCACCTTCCAGGAGTTCGACCTCGTCCAGGGAGACGGCAGCAAGATCCACTACAGGCGCACCTCACCTGGCAAGGACTATGCGGGCGCTGTGTTCAAAGCCGACCCGACGCCGACGAAGTTCGACGGCTCCGTGGTCCGCTGGATCGACAGCGGCTGGGACGTGTTCCTGCGGGACGGGTCTGTGATGACGATCGGCGAAGAGGCGCCGCTGCAACAGATCCGGGACAAGTACGGCAACACGACCACGCTCACCCGAGCCACCGCGCCGCCGGGCACCGACGGCAAGGTCCGCGCCAACGGCCCGGTCACACAGATCACCTCGCCCAACGGCCGCTGGGTGAAGTTCACCTACGACTCCGCGAACCCGCCGCGGGTGAAGTCCATTGAGGACAACATCGGCAGACGCGTCTCGTACACCTACGACCCGACAGGCCACCTGGAGACGGTGACCGACGTCCGCGGCGGAACCACCCGCTACACGTGGGAGAACGGTCTGCTCAAGACCATCACCGACGCGAGGGGAATCCGCTTCCTGCTCAACGACTACGACGCGAAGGGCAGGGTCAAGCAGCAGACCGCGGCCGATGGCGGACTCACCAAGTTCGAGTACGTCGAGTCCGGCGACGCGATCGTCGAGACGAAGGTCACCGACGCCAGGGAGCACGTGCGCCGGTTCACCTTCAACGACCGCGGCTCGGTCCTGACCGACACCAAGGCGTTCGGCACCCCGCTCGGGCAGACGACCACCAACGAGTACGAAGCGGACGGCGTGCGGCTCAAGGCGAGTGTCGATCCGTTGCAGCGCAAGACGACCTACGTCTACGACGCCAACGGTCAGGTCAAGGAGAAGACCGTGCTGGCCGGTACCGCGGAGGCGCGGACCGAGAAGTGGGAGCGCAACGGTCCGCACGCGGAGCTGACCAAGTACACCGACACCTACAACAAGGACACGATCTACGAGCTGGATTCGCGCGGTGCGGTGAAGTCGACGACCGATCCGGTGAACCGCAAGACGATCAACGAGGTCAACGAGAAGGGTCTCGTCACCAAGGTCACGAATCCCGGCAACAAGTTCACCACCGTCGACTACGCCGGCTACGACCCGGTCCGCAACGTCGACGAGCTCGGCAGGGTCAGCACGTCCGGGTTCGACGCGCTCGGACGGCCGGTGCTGGCCACTGACCCGCGTGGCGCGACCACCGAGACCTCCTTCACCGCGACCGGCGAGGTCGCCGCGGTTGTGGACCCACTGGGCCGTACGACGGCGTACGAGTACGACCCCAACGGCAACCGCAGGAAGGTCACCGACGGCCGCGGTGGCGAGACGATCTTCGACTTCGACCGGATGGACCGGGTCGAGAAGATGATCGATCCGCTCGGAAAGATCGACCAGGCCGAGTACGACCCGAACGGAAACCTGAAGAAGCGCACCAGCCGTGGCGGAATCGTCACCGAACACGACTACGACGAACTGGACCGGCGCAAGGAAAGCAGGTTCGGTTCGGAGAGCACCACGACGTTCGGCTACGACCTCGGCAACCGGTTGAAGCGGACGGAAGACTCCGCGGCAGGTGTCGCGACGACCGAGTACGACGGCCTCGACCGAATCAAGTCGGAGACCACCGCGCACGGCAGCGTGTCGTACGAGTACGGCCGGACCGTGCGGGACCGGACGATGACCGTGCCCGGTCGTGCGCCGGTGCGACACGTCTACGACGCGATCGGCGCGCTCTCCGAGGTGCAGCAGGGCGGCGTCGTGGTGACCAGTGTCAGCCGGGACGTGGTCGGCCGCCCGGAGCGCGTCGGGGCACCGGGAACGGGCTTGTCCCAGACGTACGTCTACGACGACGCCGGCCGGACCAAGTCGATCACCTATCGTTCGGGTGCCTCGGTGCTGGGCGATCTGGCTTACGACTACGACGAAGCGGGCCGACCGACGACGACACGCGGCAGCTACTCCCGCGCGATGCTGCCCGAGCAGTTCGGTGTCGCAACGTACGACGCGACCAACCGGATCCGCACGATCGGTGCCACGCCGGTCAGACACGACCCGGACGGAAACCTGATCGACGACGGGATCGCCACCTACACCTGGAACGCTCGCGGGCAGCTAGCCGCCGAGTCCGCACCGGGAACGACGGCCAGCTTCGCCTACGCCGCGGACGGGCGCAGGCAGGCACGCACGATCAACGGCGTCACCACCAATTACCTGTACGACGGCGTGAATCCCGTGCAGGAGAAGGTGAACGGCGCCGTGACCGCAACGATGACCTCAGCGGGCACGGACGGGTTCCAGCTGCGAGAGTTGGACGGCCACATCCGTCGGTATCTCACCGATCGGATGGGCAGCACGGTCGCGTTGGTGGACAACGCGGGTCTGGGTGCGTCCTACGCCTACGAGCCGTTCGGCCGGACTTATGTCGCGGGTGACGACAAGGGCAACCCCTACCGGTTCGCCGGCCGCGAGGACGACGGCACCGGCCTGTACTACAACCGGGCCAGGTACTACAGCCCCGGCTTGCAGCGGTTCCTGAGCGAAGACCCTATCGGTTTCGACGGCGGGATCAACCTCTACGGCTACACCGGTAACAAGCCGACCACGCTGACCGACCCGATGGGGACCAAGCCGAGCAACAGCTCGGCCGGTGAATGCACGCAACCCGTCTGCAGCGCTGAGCACGGCGTTTATGCGTTCGTCGACAAGTGGACAGGCAAGTACTACGTCGGCCAGGCCGCCAACTTCAACGACCGGCTCGGCAAGCACTATCGCAATGGCCGTCGGGACAAGGACGGGGAGGTCATCTGCATTCACGTCTGCGGTACCCAGCAGGACCGCGAACGGGTCGAAGCTGACCTGATCGAGTACCTTGGCGGCATCGAGAACCTCGCCAACGACATCAACTCTCCGGGAAAGAAGCGAGGACGATGAACGACGTCGAATTCTGGGAGCTCATCGGCCTGGTGCCCCAGAACCCGCCGGCACAGGACGAGGCCGCGTTCGGTCCTCTGGAGGAAGCACTCAGCCGGGCGGGTGAGGACGAGATCAAGGCGTTCGAGGACGTGCTCGCCAGACATCTCCACACCCTCGACCGGTCCGAGCTCGCGGCCCTGCCGTCCGGTACGACCGGGAAGCCACCCTCGTCCGACTCCTTCCTCTACTACCGGGCAGCAGTCGTGCTGGCAGGGGAAGAGGCCTATCGGGCGGTGCTCGCGGATCCGGAGCAGTTCCGCCGGTTCACCGAACCCGGTGGACCTGAGGCTGAGTTCCTGCTCTACGTGGCGCAGCACGCGTACGAGAGCTCGACCGGTCAGGAATGGGAGCACGTCAGTCCGCTGGACTACGAGACGGGATCGAATCCCGACGGCTGGAGCTGAACCAGTACCAGGCAATGAACTTCACCGCGGACTGATGTCCGTCATAGCTGGGGGCCTGAGTTGTGGGTGAGTTGGTGAGCTGGAGACGGCTGTTCGCCGTTGGTGCCACGATCGCGGTTCTCGGTGGAGTCACCGCACCTGATGCGTTGGCGCAGGAGGGGCAGGTGCACCGGCCGTCGAACGCTGAAGTCGTTGCCGGGCAGTACATCGTCCTGCTGAAGCAGACCGGCCCTGGGACGGCGTCGACCGCCGGCGCGCTGGCCGGCAGGTACGGCGGGAAGGTCGGGCGCACCTTCGGTGCGGCGCTGACCGGGTTCACCGTGACCGCCACCGAGGTACAGGCGAAGCGGCTCGCCGCCGATCCTCGGGTGCAGCGGGTGGAGGCAGATGCGATCGTCCGCGGCACCAGCAACCAGACCAACCCGCCGTGGGATCTCGATCGGCTCGACCAGCACACCACCGTGCTCGACGACGCCTTCACCTACCCGGACAGCGCGGGTGCCGGAGTGACCGCGTACGTCATGGACACCGGGATCCGCACCGCACACGCGGAGTTCGAGGGACGTGCCAGTGTCGGCTTCGACGCCATCGGCGACGGGTGGAACGGCGAGGACTGCAGCACCGCCGGGCACGGCACGCACGTCGCCGGCACCATCGGCGGCAAGACCTACGGCGTGGCCAAGAAGGTCAAGCTCGTCTCGGTGCGAGTGCTGAGCTGTGAGAACTCCGGTACCTCCAGCCAGGTGATCGCCGGTATCGACTGGGTGACCGCGCACGCACAACGTCCCGCCGTGGTCAACATGAGCCTCGGCGGTGGGAAGTCCGTGATCGAGAACATCGCGGTCCAGAAGTCGATTGCTTCCGGCATCACCTACGCGGTGTCGGCGGGGAACGACCAGAAGGACGCGTGCGACTACAGCCCCGCCAGCACACCGGAGGCCATCACCGTCGGAGCGAGCAACCCCGTGGACGAGCGTGCGCGCGACTGGAAGGACGATCCCAGGGATCCCGAGAAGATCACCGGTGGGTCGAACTTCGGTCCCTGCCTCGACCTGTTCGCGCCGGGCGAGGCGATCAAGTCCGCGCACAACGCCACCGACTCGGCCACGTTGACCTTGCACGGCACCTCGATGGCTTCGCCGCACGTCGCCGGCGGCATTGCGTTGCTGCTCGCCGAGAAGCCCGCGATGACACCCGCGGAGGCGTCCTCCACGTTGCTCAGCCGGGCCACCTCGGACGTCCTCGGCTCCACCGGCCTGGGCGCCGGTTCACCGAACAAGCTGCTCTACACCGGACTCCCGGCGGCAGGGATCTGCTCGGTGTCCAACGACACCCGCCAGCCCATCCCGGACCAGGGCTCGGTCACCAGCACGGTCACCGTGGCGGACTGCCCCGGGAAGGTCGCGGACACCGCGCGGGTGCGTGTACGTGCCGAGCACCCGTTCCGCGGTGATCTCTCGGTGTCGCTGATCGCACCCAACGGCACAGAACGCGTGATCAAGGAGGCCAACGGTGACGACGCTGCGGCCAACCTCGACCAGACGTTCCCGTTGACCGGCTTGTCCACAATGGATGCCAACGGGGCCTGGAAACTGCTCGTGCGTGACAACTTCGGCTTCGACGAAGGTGCCTTGCTCGGCTGGACGCTGACCTTGGCGGATTCGGTGCCGGCACCGACGGTGCCCGGTGCGCCGGTGGTGTCCTCTTCGGACTACCCCGCGGACGGGCGGCCGAACGGAGGCGCGGGCCTGCTCGGCACGTTCACCTTCAAACCGGGAGGCACCCAGGCGCTGAACAAGTACTCCTATCAACTCGATGGTGACGCGCAGCCGACGGACGTCATCGCGGGTGGCGAGGTTTCCCTTGCCATCACGCCGAGATCGGCAGGATCGCGGACGTTGACGGTCCGTGCCGTCAACGGCACAGTCCAGTCAGCGCCGACCGCCTACACCTTCACGGTCGCCGGGACTGCGGACATCGTGGACGGCGGAACGTTGTCCGCTGACGGTGCGAGTGTCGCCGCGACCATCCCGGCGGACAAGGTCTCGCGGCTGCGCTTCGACGGCACGGCCGGTGACAAGCTGGGGATCGGTGTCACCTCGAACACGCTGAACGCTTTCAGCAAGCTGTGGGTACTCGACCCTGCAGGTCGTTCGTTCAGCGTCGAGAAGAACAGCGGTTCCTCCTACGTCTACCAAGGGGTGGGCCGTGCGGTTCTGTTGCCGGCTCTGACAGTCACGGGTACCTACCAGGTGTTCCTGGACCCGGACGGGGCCGGAACGGGCAACATCGCCGTGCAGCTGTCCAAGACCACCTCCGCGACCACCGACGTCGTCGTGCCCGGCACGCCGTTCTCGGTGACCAGACCGGGCCAGTTCACCGAGTTCACCATCGACGGGCGGCTCAACTCCTGGTACGGCCTCGGGTTCACTGACGTGGCCGCCGCTTCCACGCTGCTGTCGTTGGACGTGTTCGACCAGAACGGCGGCCGCGTCGGCACCACGCAATTCCTCTACCCGGCCAACGCCGGCCGGTTCAAGACCGAAGCGGCGGGGAAGTACCGCGTGGTGCTCGGGCTCTTCTTCGGCGAGAGCTCGAGCAGCGCGAAGGTCTGGCTGTCCCACGAGATCAACGCCGGAGACGTCACCACCGTGCAGCAAGGCCGGCCGCTCACCCTGAACCGGCCCGGCCAGCACGCCCGCATGAGGTTCGACGGCACCCAAGGACAGCGGCTCGCCGTCGGCTACGCGGACACCAGCCTGAGCAACGGCGGGAGGCCGACGGCCTTCGTCGTCAGCCCGGCTGGGGCGACCAAGTCGGCTGAGTGGCGTCCAGGCGGTGCGACCCTTCCGGCGCTGGCCGAGACCGGGAGTCACGACCTGCTCGTCACCGCGGGCTCGAACACGGGGACGCTGACTTCGTGGCTGTCCGAAGACGTCGACCTGGGCGTCATCACGGTGACCGGTGCGCAGAAGACGGCCTCGCTGTCCCGGCCGGGGCAGCAAGGCAGGGCGAGGTTCGACGGGGTGGCCGGTCAGCGACTCAGCCTCGGCCTGACGACCTTCTCGGCGGGCTTCGCCGAGCACAACGTCAGGTTGACCAAGCCGGATGGAACAGTCGTCGACCACGGCGGATTCAATCCGGCGCCGGGCAGCGTCGCGTTCGACGTGCTACTGGTGTCGGGCACCTACGAAATCGTGGTCAGTTCGAGCAACGGCAACGGAGTCACAGGTTCCGTATCGCTGACGTTGTCCACGCCCGCCAACGCCGGAACGATCACGATCGGTGGCGCGACGGCGCGAATGTCGGTGAGCAGGGCCGGTCAGGACGGTCAGGTGTCGTTCACCGGAGCCGCCGGCGACAAGCTGCGACTGAACACCAGCGGAAGCACCTTCGCCAACAAGGGGTTCACCCTCACGATCCTCAACCCGGACGGGACGAAACTGGTGGACAGGAACTTCAGGCCGGACCAGGGGGCGTTCGACCTGCCGGTGCTGCCCGCAGCGGGAACGTACGTGGTGTTGATCGATCCTGCGGTCGCCGGCACGGGATCGGTCGACGCCGGCCTCGTCAGGGTGCCGTGAAGGTCGGCAGGCGGACGTTTCTGGCCGCCGTCGGAACGGGACTGGCGGGCTGCGCCGCCAGTCCCGTTTCCGCTCCCGCTCCGGAGACGTCCCGGCCTGTTCCGCGCCAACCGGGCGTGGTGACACCTGCACTGTCCACAACGGAGCTGTTGGCCTTCGACGTCACCGCCCGCGACCGAGCCGGGCTCGCGGATGTGTTGCGCGCCTTGAGCTCGCCTGTCGCGGATGCTGTGGTGACTATCGCCGTGGGCGCATCACTGTTCGATGGCCGGTTCGGCCTCGAACGCCCGCGACGGCTGACGCCGATGCCGTCGTTCCGCAGTGATGTGCTGGATCCTGCTTGGTGCCACGGTGATCTGCTCGTACAGGTGAGCGCCAGCGCACAGGAACCGATCGATGCCGCAGTTGCACGGCAGATACCCGGACTGGCCCCACGCTGGCGGATGGCGGGGTTCCAGCCGGATGGCACGCGCAACCTGTTCGGCTTCCGCGAAGGAGCGGGGAATCCCGATGCGGCTGACCCGCGCCTGATGGACGAACACGTGTGGGTGCAGCCTGGTGATGATGAACCGACGTGGTGTGTGGGCGGCAGCTACCAGGTCGTCCGTCTGATCCGGCTGGCGATGCCCAGCTGGGACGCGGAACCGGTCGAGGTCCAGGAGCGGGTCTTCGGCCGCAGCAAGGACACCGGCGCCCCGCTGGGCCAGGTGACCGAGCATGCTGATCCCGGCTACGCGCGCGATCCCGGCGGCCGTCGCATCGCGCTCGACGCCCATATCCGGCGCGCGAACCCGCGGACTCCGGACAGCGAGGCCCACAAGATCCTTCGTCGCGGGCACTCGTACCGGATGAACCCCTCGGACTGCGGCCAGATCTTCGTCTGTTACCAGCGTGATGTGGAGCTCGGGTTCGCCACCATCCAGCGCCGCCTGGCCGGTGAAGCCCTGGAGAAGTACCTTCTGCCGTTCGGCGGTGGCTACTACTTCGTGCTTCCAGGCAGCGATGGCGACTACGTGGGTAAGGGACTCATGAGCTGGAATGTTCGGTAGGGTCTGCTGCACGAGTAGGTGACACCTGAGTTGGCTTGCCGTGATGGTGAGCTGGGAGGATGTCGCTGTGCCCAAGCCCTACCCTCAGGAGTTCCGCGACGATGTCGTGCGGGTGGCTCGTGACCGCGAGTCTGGTGTGACGGTCGAGCAGATCGCGAAGGACTTCGGGGTGCACCCGATGACGTTGTTCAAGTGGCTGCGCCAGGCCGAGATCGACGACGGCGCCAAGCCTGGTGCGAGCCGGGCCGAGTCGGCTGAGCTGCGTGAGGCGCGTAAGCGGATCAAGCTGCTGGAGCAGGAGAACGAGGTCCTGCGCCGGGCGACGGCGTACTTGTCTCAGGCGAACCTGCCGGGAAAAGGCTCTACCCGCTCGTGACCGAGCTCGCCGCGGACGGTGTCCCCGTCGCGGTGACGTGCCGGGTCTTGAACATCGCTCGACAGCCGTACTACCGGTGGCGTGCCCGCCCGGTCACCGGGACAGAACTCGAGCGGGCGCAGCGGGCGAATGCGTTGTTCGACGCACATCGCGATGACCCGGAGTTCGGCTACCGGTTCCTGGCCGACGAGGCGCGCGACGCCGGCTTGTCGATGGCGGATCGGACCGCGTGGCGGATCTGCTCGTCGATGGGCTGGTGGAGCGTGTTCGGCAAGAAACGCGGCCGCAACGGCAAGAAGACCGGTCCGCCGGTCCATGACGACCTGGTCCGGCGCGACTTCACGCCACCGCGCCGAACCTGTTGTGGCTGGCCGATATCACCGAACACCGCACCACAGAAGGAAAGTTGTATCTGAGCGCGGTCAAGGACGTCTGCTCCAACCGGATCGTCGGCTACTCCATCGACTCCCGGATGAAGTCCCGTCTCGCCGTCACCGCGCTCACCAACGCCCTCGCCCGCCGCGGTGACGTCGCCGGCTGCGTGGTGCACACCGACCGCGGATCGCAATTTCGATCAAGGAAGTTCGTCCGCGCGCTCGCTCATCACGGGCTGACCGGGTCGATGGGCCGGGTCGGCGCGGCGGGCGACAACGCCGCCATGGAAAGCTTCTTCGCGTTGCTGCAGAACAACGTTCTCGACCGGCAAACCTGGTCCACCCGTGACGAGCTGCGGATCGCGATCGTCACCTGGATCGAACGCACCTACCACCGCCGCAGACGCCAAGTCGCCCTCGGCAGGTTGACCCCCATCGAATACGAAGTAATCATGTCCACGCCAGCCAGTCAGGCTGCGTGACTACAACTGTCACCTACTCGTGCAGCAGACCCGTGTTCTCGCGGTCGAACGGCCGTGACGAACGACCGGTCCAAGTGCTCGATGATGGCGTGGGGTGACGTCGTCGCCCGCGTGTTCCAGGGCGTGCATCCGCCCTGCCGGCTCCGCGCGCTGCTCGGCGGGCGCCCGCACGAACTCGTGCAGCAGCTCGACGTTGCTGCCGATGTTCGCGCCGATCTCGGTGAACAGCTCGAAGCACCTCGCACCCGTGGGCTTGCGGCTGATACGCATGCCGTCAGTGCGCCGGTGTCTGCCCGTACACGCTGTGGCGCAACGGGGTGTTGTCATCCGGCGAGTGCGCGGGAGAGGAGGAAGGCTCGGTGGGCGTTTGCGTGGCGCCAGGCGCGCTGCGCTGGTCGACGGCTGTTGGCGTGGGGCCGCCAGCGAGATCCTCGAGCAGTTGCAGCACCGGCACGCGGTTGCAGTGCTCGCGTTCTTGGCGCAGGGCCGCGCCAAGATTCTCCTCGGTGAGCGAGCGGATCCGGTGCCTCAGGTCTCCCAGGGCGAGCTTGTCGTAGTCGGGCAGGGGAAGTTCGACTGTGCTCACACGGCAGGGCCACCCGCCGAAGTGGTTAGCAAACGAACCGCTGCTGCGCAGCCGCGGACCAGCCCGCGGGAAGTCGAGTGACGTGCCGAGGTTCGAGGAGACGGAGCGCGTGTCCACACGGGACAGTTCAGTCTTCGGAAATCGTCCTGCAGACGAGAGGAACGGCGCGAAACGACCTGACTTCTGGGGCATGGCTCCCGAACGCCACCACCGACGATCTGCGATGAACGGCGATGGTTCGCTCAGCAGGCGAGCGGCACTGTGCGGAATCATGGCGGCCGTTGCTGCGCAGGTCGGCCTCGTGACGGCATGAGGTTCATCCGGCTCGGGTTCCGCATCGTCGCAGGGGGCACTACGCCGGCCGGGGTGAGTGGCCCCGCGGGTACGCCCGGCCGGTCTCTCGTACCGCTTGCGAGCGTGCGACGTGACCTGTACCCACCAGGGCGCGACGGTCGGGAAGTCGTCCGGTGGTGTCATGGCCTGCCCTGCTCACGGCAGGCAGGTCGCGGCCGCGGACGGTGCGGTGAAGAAGGGTCCGCCGCGTCGGCATGCGCGCGATCCTGGGGAAGCTCGATGGTGTGGTGCCGCCCTGACCCTCAGCAGCGCGGGAGTCCGACCTCACCCGTCAGTTCCACGATCGGGAGTTGCGCGCTCGTTTTGCGGTCCTGCCGGAGTGTGCGATAGCTCGAATATAGTCCAAGTATCAGATACCGGAGAACAGTGACTTCACTGTTTTCTGTCGGAATCGGCCCTGCCGGTCGGTGTAACGAAGGGTATCTGTCCGGATGGAAGACCACAGGATCTCCAACGTCGTCGTTCTTGGTGGTGGCACCGCAGGCTGGATGACTGCCAGTTATCTGGGCAAGGCGCTCGGCAGGTATGCGACGATCACCGTGCTGGAAGCGCCGTCCATTCCGAAGATCGGTGTCGGTGAGGCCACTGTCCCAAACCTGCACAAGACGTTCTTCGACTTCTTGGGTATTCCCGAGGAGGAGTGGATGCGGGAGTGCAACGCGAGTTTCAAGATGGCGGTGAAATTCGTCAACTGGCGCACGCCGGGAGAAGGTGAGGCGGTGGGCAGGCAGCTGCGCGGCAGGCCCGACCACTACTACCACCTGTTCGGCCTGCTGCCGACGCACCAGAACCTGCCGCTGTCGCACTACTGGGCCGCCAAGAGCCTTGGCGGGCAGACCACCGAGCAGTTCGACTACGCGTGCTACCGCGAGTCGCCGATCATCGACGCCCGGCTGTCGCCGCGGTTCGCCGACGGTACCAAGTGGACGAACTACGCCTGGCACTTCGATGCCCATCTGGTCGCGGACTTCCTCAAGCGGTTCGCCATCCAGAAGCAGGGTGTCGTGCACGTCCAGGACGAGATGACCGATGCGACGATCGACCAGCGCGGCCACATCACGTCGCTCAAGACCAAGGAGGGGCGCACGATCGAGGGTGACCTCTTCGTCGACTGCTCCGGCTTCCGCGGGTTGCTCATCAACAAGGTGATGCGCGAGCCGTTCCTCGACATGAGCGATCACCTGCTCAACGACAGCGCTGTCGCCACCTCCGTGCCGCACGACGACGAGGCGCACGGCGTCGAGCCCGCCACGTCCGCGATCGCGATGAAGTCCGGCTGGACGTGGAAGATCCCCATGCTCGGGCGGTTCGGCACCGGGTACGTCTACTCCAGCAGGTTCGCCGACGCCGACGAGGCCACCAAGGACCTGTGCGCGCTGTGGAACCTCGACCCCGAGGAGCAGCCGCTCAACCACGTCAAGTTCCGCGTCGGCCGGAACCGGCGCACGTGGGTGCGCAACTGCGTCAGCATCGGCCTTTCGTCGTGCTTCCTGGAGCCGCTCGAGTCGACGGGCATCTACTTCATCACCGCCGCGCTGTACCAGCTGGGCAAGCACTTCCCGGACAAGCGGTTCGACCCGGTGCTGATCGAGTCGTTCAACCGCGAGATCGAGACGATGTTCGACGACTCGCGGGACTTCCTGCAGGCGCACTTCACGCTGGCGCCACGCACGGACACGCCGTTCTGGCGTGCCTGCAAGGATCTTGTGCTGCCTGACGACATCCAGCACAAGATCGCGCAGTACCGGGCGGGGCTCGCGATCAACATGCCGGTCACCGACGAGGCCACCTACTACGAGAACTTCGAGGCCGAGTTCCGCAACTTCTGGACCAACAGCAGCTATTACTGCATCTTCGCCGGTCTGGACGTGCTGCCCGACCACCCGTTGCCCGCGCTGGCTTTCCGGCCGGACGCGATGGAGGGCGCCGAACCGGTGTTCGCGCAGATCAAGCAGAAGCAGGCCGAGCTGCTGAAGACGTTGCCGTCCACCTACGAGTACCTGCGCGAGTTGCACGGACGGTGATCAACTGATCACCCGCACGGCGGCATGCAACCCTGGTGCGGCACCTGCTAAGTTTCTTTTGCGGGTGCCGCCCAGGATCGGCCCCCGCGACGAGGGGATCCCCGAAGCCGGAAGGGCTGTCTCCCCGGGCCCGGGGAGACAGCCCTTCCGGTGACTGTGCTCAGGTGAGCGACAGTGCGGCCGACATTCCTTCGGCCAGAGCGATCTCCTTCGCGACGAGCCTGGCCAGCGGGTGGAAGCGGTAGGCCTGGCTGCCGTCCGGCTCGATGCCCGCGAGCTCCAGCAGGTGCATGTCGAGCAGGTGCTCGGTGATCTGCTCGCCAGAGGCGTCGGGCAGTCCCAGCAACGAGCTCGTCGTCGAGTGCGGGAACGACGGGACGTCCAGCAACGACAGGCGCAGCAGTGCGGTGCGGGACAACGGATCGAGGGACTGGCACCCGTCCCGGAGTCGTTCCTGGACGTCCAGGTCACCGAGACGCAGCTCGTCCAGCAGCCGGTCGGGGTCGGCGAGCCTGGTCGCGAGGCGTGCCAGCGGCCAGTGCACCTTGGCCGCGGCCCGCGCTCCCGCAATCCGCACCGCCAGCGGCAAACCGTGGCAGAGCCCGACGATCCGCGACGCCGCACTCGTCTCGGCGCCCACGCGTTCCGGGCCCACGATCGCGGTGAACAACGACAACGCGTCGGCGCTGCCGAGAGGGGAGAGGTTGAGTGTGTACTGGCCTCCCAACGTGGTCAGCATGCGCCGGGTCGTGATGATCGTGCGGACGTGGGGAGCGCCGGTGAGCAGCGGACGGACCTGCCGGTCGGTCGCTGCGTCGTCCAGCACCACGATCATCCGCCGGTCGGTCAGCAGGCTCCGGTACAGGTGTGCCCGCTGTTCGAGGCTCGCCGGCAGCGACGACCCGCTGACGCCCAGCCCTCCGAGCAACGTGCCCAGAGCCTCGCCGGGCGACAGGGGAGTGCCGCCGCTGCCGCGCAGGTCGGCGAAGAGCTGCCCGTCGGGGAACTCGGCGCGGAGCTGGTCCGTCACGTGCAGTGCGAACACGGTCTTGCCGACACCTGGCATGCCGGTCACCGTCACCAGTGACGATCTGTGCCGCAACCGGTCGGTCGCGACGTCCAGCTCGGCCTCGCGGCCGGTGAAGTCGGGGGTGTCGGCGGCGAGCACGGCGGGTCTCGACGTCGTGGCGACGGAGGACCGCTGCACGGGAAAGGCCGGCCGCACGTCGTTGGTGAGGATCGCCTGGTACGCGCTCTTGAGCGTGGGACCGGGGTCGACGCCGAGCTCGTCGGAGAGAAGTCTGCTGCCCTCCTGGAACGTCGCGAACGCCTCGGCCTGCCGGTCGCCCTGGTACAGCGCGATCATCAGCTGCGCTCTCGTCCGCTCGCGCAACGGGTTCGCGTTGACCAGGCCCACCAGCTCGGAGATGAGCTCGTGATGTCTGCCGAGCGCCAGTTCGGCGTCGATCCTGCTCTCGAGGGTCTTCATCCTGACCTCCTCGATCCCGGGACGTTCGGTCTCGGCGAGCAGGTCGGTGACGTCGGTGAGCGTCGGGCCGCGCCACAGGTCCAGCGCACCGCGCAACAGCTCGGAAGCCTGGTCGAACCGTCCCGTCCGCAACGCCTCGCGCCCGGAGCGGGAAAGGGTCTCGAACTCGTGGTAGTCGAACCGGGCGGTGCCGATCCGCATGAAGTAGCCCGGTCCCTGCCGGATCAGCGCCATGCTCCCCTGCAGATGCCGGCGCAGTCGTGATGCGTAGGTGTAGATCTGTGCCTGATAAGTCGCCGGCGGGTTCTTGCCCCAGAGCACCTCGCCGAGTTGTGCGTCGGACAGCACTTTTTCCCGTGCCAGGAGCAGTGCGGCCAGGATCGTGCGCTGCTTGGAGCCTTTCAGTGGAAGTTCAGCACCATCCAGCCACAAGCCGACTGGTCCCAGGATTCGGAACTCCAACGGTCATTTCCCCCATTCGAGGTTGCACCTTTCTGTGCGGCGTTCAAATAGGTGTGCACTCTGAAGGCGCGAAGGTTGTGCGGTGGCGTCCGGACCAGGATTCACGCCGTCATCAACCCCAGTCGGCGTGTGTCCGGACGCTCGCCCGGCACTGTCGCACGGGCGAAGAAACCAGTTTGCACGGTATGTCGTTGGTTAATATCCAAACTATGGTCAACGTACCGAGGTTCCCCGAGGGCGTCAACTGTGGTTTGCGGTTCTTGACTGTTCCATTCACCGTGGTTGACGAGTGGTATGGTCGCCGCGGCCTGGGGGGCCTGTCGAACAGGAGGTGCGATGGCCGATGTGGCATCACTGCCGGAGGGGTCCCTCGCGGCGAAGGTCGACCACCTGTTCCGCACCGTGCACTCACGCGCTGGCCGGGAGTACACGTTCGAAGAGGTGGCCGAGGCGATCAGGCTCCGAGGCGGTCCTACGATCTCCGCCACCTACGTCTGGCAGCTGCGCCGCGGCCTGCGGGACAACCCGACGAAGCGGCACCTCGAGGCGCTGGCCGGTTTCTTCGGCGTCCCGCCCGCGTACTTCTTCGACGACGCGGTGACCGAGCAGATCGACTCGGAGCTCGCGCTGCTGACCGCGCTGCGGGACAGCTCTGTGCGCCGGATGGCGTTGCGGGCGTCGGGTTTGTCCCCCAAAAGCCTCGGCGCGCTCACCGCTATGGTGGAGCGAGCGCGCGAACTCGAGGGCCTGCCTGACGGCCCCGACGAGGAAGCGGGTTCGTGACACGTCGGACGGGGGCGATGTGATCGGTCGGGGCATGGACATGAAGCGGTTGCGCCGCCGATGTGATGCCATGGTGCGAGAACTGCCGGTGCCCGAGCCGTTCGACGTGCGATCGCTCTGTGATCTGGTTGCCGGGCAACGGAAGCGGCCCATCGAGCTGACGCCGATGACGGCGCAGCCCGGCGTGCTGGGCCTGTGGGTCGCGACCGACGAGCTGGACCTGATCTTCTACGAGGAGTCGACGACACCTCCGCATCGGGACCACATCATCCTGCACGAGCTCTGTCACCTGTTGTGCGACCACTATTCGGCCCCGCTGACCGGCGCCGACCTGGCCCGGTTGCTGATGCCGAACCTCGACCCGGACATGGTGCGTTCCGTGCTGGAACGCACCGAGTACTCGGCCGTCGAGGAGCGGGAGGCCGAACTGCTCGCGTCCCTGATCCTGCAGAAGGCGGCGCCGGCGCGGGCGGGTCATCACGGCGAAGGACTGGCCGACCGCATAGAGGACGCACTGAACTGGCCCGATCCGCGCTGACCTGAACCAGATCGGCAGGGAGTTCGCCCGTGCTGGACGCGCTGCGGTTCTACGCGCCGCCTTTGCTCGTCGGCTGTTTCTTCGTGACGATGCTGGTGAACGGCAACCATCGGCCGCGCACCGATGCGCAACGCGCGGTCCGGCTGGGCCTGGCGGGCCTCGGTCTCTCGCTGATCGTGCTGACCCCCGCCGGCTACTCGCTGATCGGCCGGGCGGGCATCCCCAACCTCGCCCGTTTGCTGGGACACGGCTTCATGCTGGTCGTGGCGTGGGCGGGACTGGCGTTCGTCGCCCACCTGACCATGCGGCCGCGGGAGGCGAGCCGCCGCTCGGCCCGCGTCGCCTGGTGGTTCGCGGCCGGGTTCGTGCTGCTCGCGGTCCTCTTCGCGCTGGCGCCGATCGACGTGGACGACGTGCGGTTCGCGGGCCGGTACGCGGGCACGGCGTGGGTGCTGGAGTACTGGGTCGTCTACGCCGGCTGCCTGACTCCGGCGTTCGCGGTCGTGGCCCGCGAGTCCTGGCGGTTCGCGCGGGTCACACCGGACCTGGTGCTGAGCCTCGGCCTGCGGCTCATCGCGGCCGGCGCGGTGTGCGCCCTGACCTATCACGTCCACAAAGGACTGTACTTCGCCTCCGTCCGGTTCGGCGTCGGGTATCCGGTGGTGCCGGCACTGGACAAGTACCTCCCGCTCGCCGCGAACGTGCTGGTGTTCGTCGGCAGCACGGTCCGCTGGTGGGCGCCGAGGGTCGGCTTGAGCGCGCTCGTCGCGTGGATCGGGCGGTACCGGACCTACCTGGGGTTGCGTCCGCTCTGGCTCGGGCTCTACGAGGCGAGTCCGCACATCGCGCTCGAACCCCCGCGCTCGGGGCTCGCCGACCTCCTGCCCGGCGACCTGGGTCTGCGGCTGTACCGCCGGGTGATCGAGATCAGGGACGGCAGGATCGCGCTGCGGCCGTACCTCGATCCGGAGGTTGCCGCCTCTGCGCGCAGAAACGCCGCGCGGGTCGGGTTGAGCGGCCAGGAACTGGATGCGTTCGTCGAGGCATCCGTGCTGGCCGACGCGCTGCGGGCTCGTTCGCGAGGGGTGCGGACTCCCGCGCCGGACGCGCCCGTCGGTGTGCCCGGTGGCGGCGACATGGGTAGTGACACGGCGTTTCTCACCGACGTGGCGCGTGCGTACCGCAGGGTCTCCCGGCTGAACAACGTTGAGCGACTCGCCTAGCACCTGCTAACATTTGTTGGCATGTGCAGGGTTCAGTTGTGACCGGGGATGAGCTCTTGCGCATCCTCGCGACGCTGGCCAACCCGCACCGGTTGCGGGTGTTGGCAGCGCTCACGCGGGAGCGCAACTACGTGAGTGCGCTTGCTCGCGAGCTGGGGATCAGCCGTGCGTTGCTGCAGGTTCATCTGCGCAAGCTCGAGGCGGCGGGCCTGGTGCGGGCCAACCTCGAACTGTCCGAGGACGGCAAGGCGATGAAGTTCTACGAGATCGAACCGTTCGCGGTCGAGCTGTCGCCGGAGTCGGTGGCCGACGCCGTGCAGACGCTCACCAGCACGGAAATCAGTACCGAGAAGGGATCGCAGGCATGAGCCCCTACGGCTGGCAGGAGATCATCGGCGTCGTCGGGGTGTTCGTCCTGATCACATCCGTCGCCACGGTCAGCATCTGGCAGCTCGCCGCGACGTGGCGGGCGAAGGCGGCGTTGACCAGGGAGAGCGAGTACCGCGCGCTGGCCGAGCGGGCCGTCGCGGCGCAGGAAGGTGCCGAACGCAGGCTCGGCGAGCTGGGGGAGCGGTTCGCGGAGATGCAGGCCCGGATGCAGTCCGTCGAAAGGATTCTCAAAGAGGTCGAGTAGCGAGTGCTGGGCCGTCGAGCGGCAACTCGGCGGCCCAGCGAAGAAGTACCTCTCGCCCGAGGGCGAGTTCTCTGCAGGAAACTCCTTCGAGGAAGGACCTTAGTCGATGCTGCGCGCACGCAGGTCGAATGCCGCTCTGGTGGAGCGGGTGGCCGGGTGGTCGGTCCGGCACCGCGTCCTGGCGGTGACCGGATGGTTGATGTTGGTGCTGGTGGCGGTGCTGGCCGGTGCGCTGGGAGGGGACGGGGCGTCGGCGCGAGATCCCGGTGAGACCGGCCGGGCGACCGAAGTGCTGGACCAGCAACGGACTTACGCGCCGGTGCGGGAGAACGTGCTGGTCGAGGGAGTCGCACGGGAAGCGGCGACCGACGACCTCGTGTCGGCGTTGCGCGGCACGAACGCTGTCACCGACCTGAGCCGGCGGGTGTCGGGCAGCTCCGTGCTCGTCACGTTCCACGTCGCCGGGCCGAACGAGCAGATCAAGGCGCACTACGACACCGTCGTGCGGACGGTGTCGGACACCTCGGCCCGTCATCCCGGCGCGCGGCTCGCGCAGGCAGGGGACCAGAGCCTCGCGAAGGCCGTCGACCAGGCGGTGAAGGACGACTTCCAGCGCTCGGAGCTCATCTCGCTGCCGATCACCGCGCTGATCCTGCTGGTGGTGTTCGGTTCGCTGGTCGCGGCCTCGGTTCCGTTGCTGCTGGCCGGAACCACGGTGGCCGCCGCGTTCGGCCTCATCGCGTTGATCGGCGACTGGATCCCGGTCAACAGCGCGACGTCGTCGATGATCCTGCTCATCGGGATCGCGGTCGGGATCGACTACGCGCTGTTCTACCTGCGCCGTGAACGCGAGGAGCGCGCCGCGGGCAGGACCGTGGCGGAGGCGTTGCGGATCACCGCGCGCACGTCCGGACGGGTCGTCGCGGTGTCCGGGCTGACGGTGATCCTCTGCGTGGCGGGGCTGCTGTTCACCGGGCTGGACAACTTCCGCGGGCTCACGGTCGGCACGGTCCTGATCGTCGGGCTCGCCGTGCTCGGTTCGGTGACCGCGCTGCCCGCGCTGCTGTCCCTGCTGGGGCCGTGGATCGACAAGCTGCGGGTGAGCCGCCACCGGACGACGGTGCGCGAGTCGCGGGTGTGGACGGCGGTGGCCCGTGTGGTGGTGCGGCGACCGTGGTTGTGGGGTGGTCTCGCCGCGCTCGGGCTCGTGGTGATGGCCTTGCCCGCGGTGGACATGCGGCTGCAGGACGCCGCGGCGGTGAACAGCCTGCCCAGGTCGGTGGCGGCCGTCGACGGCGCGATCCGGATGCAGCAGGCGTTCCCCGGTGCACCCACACCCGCGCAGGTCGTGGTGTGGGGCAACGTCGCCGGGGCGCGGGCGGCGGCGGACGGCCTGCACGGGCAGATCGCTGCCAGCGGTGGCCTGTTGCACGAGCCGATGTCCACGGCACAGCTGGACGACGCGCTGGTGATCCGGGTGCCGCTGGCCGGGTCCGGCACCGACGAGGAGTCCAACCGGGCGTTGGAACACCTGAGGACCACGGCGTTGCCGGCGGCGTTCGGACACGTCGACGGCGTCGAGTTCGCGGTCGCGGGCAAGACGGCGTTCGCCCACGACTTCACCGACCAGGTGCGCAAGACGACGCCGATCGTGTTCGCCTTCGTCCTGGCGCTGGCGTTCGTGCTGCTGGTCGTGGCGTTCCGGGCGCTCGCGATCCCGCTGATCTCGATCGGTCTCAACCTGTTGTCGATCGGCGCGGCGTACGGCGTGCTCACGTGGGTGTTCCAGGACGGGCACCTGAGCGCACTGCTGGGCTTCACGTCCTACGGCGGCGTGGTCGGCTGGTTGCCGTTGTTCATGTTCGTGCTGCTCTTCGGCCTGAGCATGGACTACCACATCTTCATCCTCAGCCGGATCAGGGAACGCTGGTTCGGTGGCGCGGACGCCCGGTCCGCGATCGTGGGCGGCGTCGGCAGCAGCGCGGGCGTCGTCACCAGCGCTGCGGTGATCATGACGGCGGTGTTCGCCGTGTTCGTCACGCTCAGCGCCATCGAGTACAAGATGCTCGGGGTCGGCATGGCCGTGGCGATCATGATCGACGCGACGATCGTGCGCGGTGTGCTGTTGCCCGCCGCCATGGCGTTGCTGGGTGAACGGGCCTGGGTGCTGCCAGGAGGCCTCGGCCGGTTCTCGCACCTGCCAAGGCTTTCCGACCGGGAAAGCGCGCCAGGGCAGCGGATAGTTCGGGTATAGACCCAGTATTGGCCCCACGAGAACTCTTCAGGCGACCAACCGATCGCGTGAGGAGTTCTCGTGGCAGAGGAACAGGACGACAAGCAGACCTACCTCGTCGTCGTGAACGACGAGGAGCAGTACTCGATCTGGCCTGCCGACCGGGACCTGCCCGCCGGATGGCGTGCGGACGGCACCGAGGGGACTCGGGCCGACTGCCTCGCGCACATCGGTGAGGTGTGGACGGACATGCGCCCGCTCAGCCTGCGCCGCCGCATGGCGGAAGCAGCGGCGGAGTAACGCGCTCACGGCAGCGAAGAACGGCGTTCGGGACATCGAGCTGTCCCGAGTGCGCCTTTCGCTGCGGCGTCGACATCTTGGGCACGTCCGGGCACGGGAGGAACGAGGCAGATGAGCACCGGCGAGATCGAGCAGACTGGCACCGCCGCCCTCAGGGACGAACTCCTGCGCCGCCGGCTCAGCGGTGGGGTGCGCGGCAGGCGGCAGGGCATCGGTCGAGCCGACCGGTCCCTGCCGCTGCCGCTGTCCCACGGGCAGCAGCAGATGTGGTTCCTCAACCGGCTGGAGCCCGACAGCGCCGAGTACCTGGTGCCGTTGGCGTTCCGCCTGCGCGGGACCCTGGACGCCGGGTCGCTCGAGCGGGCGTGGTCCGAGCTCGTCGCCCGGCACGAGATCCTGCGCACCCGGTACGTGCTCGACGGCACCGAACCCGTCCAGGTGATCGACCCGCCGGTGCCGTTGGGGCTGCCGGTGATCGAAGTGTCCGATGTGGACGCTGCCGACGCCGTCGTCGCCGGTGAGGCGACCACGCCGTTCGACCTGGAGCACGACTGGCCGGTCCGGGCGAGGTTGGTGCGGCTCGCCGACGACGACCACGTCCTGATCCTCGTCTTCCACCACGTCGCGTTCGACGCCTGGTCCACCCGGATCGTCGGGGACGAGCTCAGCGCGCTGTACACGGCGTTCCTCGACGGGGAGCCGTCGCCGTTGCCCCCGTTGCCCCCGTTGTCGTCGCAGTACGCGGACTACGCGGCGTGGCAACGCGACGATGCCGCGTTGTCCCGGCAGCTCGGCTACTGGCACCGGCAGCTCGCCGGAGTGGAGCCCACGGACCTCCCCGCCGACTTCGCACGTCCCCCGGTGCGCGACTCGTCGGGTGACGCGGTCTCGTTCGAGCTGCCCGCCGACCTGGCCGTGCGGATCAGGGAGGTCGGCCGGCGTCACGACGCGACGCCGTTCGTCGTGCTGCTCGCCGCGTTCCAAGCCCTCGTCGCCCGCTACACCGGGCAGACGGACGTGCCGGTCGGCACGACGGTCTCCGGCCGGACGCGCCCGGAGTTGCAGGGGCTCATCGGGTACGGCATCAACAACCTCGTGCTGCGCACGCGCTGGGACGGCGACCCGGCGTTCGGCGACCTGGTCGAGCAGGTCCGCGGCACGCTCGTCGACGCCTACGACCACCAGGCCGTCCCGTTCGCCCGGCTGGTCGACGACCTGCGGCCCGAACGGGACATGTCCCGCACGCCGCTGTACCAGATCGCGTTCACCATGCACGAGCGCGCGGGCGCGCCGTTCGCGATGCCCGGCCTCTCGGTCCAACCGCACGAGGCCACCGGCCGTGTCGCGAAGTGCGACCTCGAGCTGCAGGTCAACGACCTCCCGGACGGTTCGTTCGCCGGTCAGTTCGTGTACGCGACGTCGTTGTTCGGCGAGGAGACCGTCCGGCGCATGGCGGGCCATCTGGTGCGGCTGCTGGAGTCCGCGCTGGCCGACGACACGACCCCGTTGTCCCGCTTGGAGATCCTCGACGCCGACGAGCTCGCGTTCGTCATCGGCTCGGGTGTGCCGGAGCCCGTGACCGACCGCGTGCACGCGTTGTTCGAGGCGCAGGTCGAACGGACCCCGGACGCGGTCGCCGTCGTCGCCGGCGGCGTGTCGCTGACCTACGCGGAGCTCAACGCGCGCGCCAACCGTCTCGCGCACCACCTGCAGGGACTGGGCGTCGGCCCGGAGTCGCTCGTCGGTGTCTGCCTGGAACGCGGCGCGGACCTGCTGCCCGCGCTGCTGGGCGTGCTGAAGTCCGGTGCGGGTTACGTGCCGCTGGACCCGGTGAACCCGGCGGTCCGGCTGGGCTACGTGCTCGCCGACGCCGGTGTGCGGATCGTGGTGACCGACGCGTCGTCGCGGTCTCTGGTCGAAGGCGTGCACGACGGCGTGCTGGTCGACCTGGACTCGACGGCGTCGTGCCCGGACACGAACCCCGAGTCGTCGTCCACATCGGACAGCGTCATCTACGTGATCTACACGTCCGGGTCGACGGGCAAGCCCAAGGGCTGCGTGCTGACCCACGCGAACGTCGTGCGTCTCATGCGCACCGCTCAGGAGCACTACGAGTTCAGCGAGTCCGACGTGTGGTCGATGTTCCACTCGTACGCGTTCGACGTGTCGGTGTTCGAGATGTGGGGCGCGCTGCTCTTCGGCGGAACGCTGGTGGTGGTGCCGCGCGAGGTGACCCGCTCGCCGGAGGACTTCCTGGACCTGTTGGTGGACAACGAGGTCACCGTGCTGAGCCAGACGCCGTCGGCGTTCCGCTCGCTGGTCTCCGCCGCCGCCGACGGTGACGAGCGGATCGACCGGCTCGCGGTGCAGGTGGTCATCTTCGCCGGTGAGAAGCTGGAGATGCCGGAGCTGCGGCCGTGGGTGGCCCGCCGCGGTCTGCGGAGTCCCGTGCTCGCCAACATGTACGGCATCACCGAGACCACCGTGCACACGACGTACTACGAGGTTCAGGAGGGCGACCTCGCGGTCTCGGCGGGCAACCCCGTCGGACGGCCGCTCAGCGACCTGCGCGTCCACCTGCTCGACCCGTTCGGCAACCCCGTGCCGATCGGTGTGCCGGGCGAGATCCACGTCGGTGGTCCGGGTGTGGCGCGGGGTTACCTGAACCGGCCGCAGCTCACGGCCGAACGGTTCGTGCCGGACCCGTTCGGCGCGCCGGGTTCTCGCCTCTACCGCAGTGGTGACCTGGCTCGCCGCCGGGCGGACGGGAGTCTTGACTTCCTCGGCCGTCTCGACCACCAGGTGAAGATCCGCGGTTACCGGATCGAGCTGGGGGAGATCGAGGTCGCGCTCACCGCGCACCCCGGTGTCCGGGACGCGGTGGTGATCGCCCGTGACGAACGGCTCGTCGCGTACGTGGTGCCGTCCGGTGACGAGACTCCTGCCGACCTGCGTGAGGTGCTGGGGCGCGACCTGCCGGAGTACATGGTGCCGGCCGCGTTCGTCACGCTCGGCGCGTTTCCCCTGACACCCAACGGAAAGCTCGACCGGCGTGCCCTTCCCTCGCCGGACCTCGACGCGTTCGCCCGCGCGGAGTACGTCGCGCCGCGGACACCCGTCGAGGAGCAGGTCGCCGGGGTGTGGGCCACCGCGCTGGAGGTCGAACGGGTCGGTGTGCACGACAGCTTCTTCGACCTCGGCGGCGACTCGATCCGCGCCGTCGCGCTCGTGGGTGCGCTGCGGGCGGAGGGTTTCGACCTCGCGGTGCGCGACGTGTTCGACCGCAGGACCGTGGCCGAGCTGTGCGAGCTGATCACCGGACGTACGGCGTTGTCCGCCGCGGACCAGGCCCTGGTGCAGCCGTTCTCGCTGATCTCCGAGTCCGACCGCGCGGCACTGCCGGACGGTGTCGTCGACGCGTACCCGTTGTCGCAGATCCAGACCGGCATGGTCATCGAGATGCTGGCCGACGACACCTCGAACAACTACCACAACTGCTCGTGCTTCCGGATCCTCGACGACAGGCCGTTCTCCTGGGAGGCGTTCGAGCGCGCCGCCGAGATCGTCGTGGAGCGGCACGACATGCTGCGCACCTCGGTCCACCTCACCGACTACTCGGTGCCGCTGCAGCTGGTGCACGCCACCGCGACGATGCCCATCGGGCAACGCGACATCAGCCACCTCGACGCCGACGGGCAAATGGCGTCGTTGCAGGACTTCGTGCGGGAACAGCGGGCCACGCCGTTCGACCTCACCGCACCCACGCTGATGCGCTTCCACGCGCACCTCACCGGCACCGACAACTGGTGGATCTCCATCACCGAGTGCCACCCGGTGATGGAGGGGTGGAGCTACCACTCGTTGCTGATGGAGCTGCTCCGGCTCTACCGCGCCCTGCGCGACGGCGTCGAACCCGAGCCGTACGACCGGCCGGACGTCCGGTTCGCCGACTCCGTGGCCGCCGAGCTGGAGTCGCTCACGTCCGGTGTGGACGGTGCCTACTGGCGTGACGTCGTCACCCGGTACCCGAAGGTCACGCTGCCCACCGGCTGGGGCGACAGCCCGGACACCCCGCGCACCACCCACCACGTGCGGATCCCTTGGGACGACCTGGAGACCGGGCTGCGTTCGCTCGCCGCGACCGCCAAGGCCTCGCTGAAGAGCGTCATGCTGTCGGCCTACCTGAAGGTGATGAGCCAGCTGACCGACGCACCGTCGTTCCACGGCGGGCTGGTCTACGACGTGCGGCCGGAGGTGCTCGGCGCGGACCGGGTGTTCGGCATGTACCTCAACACGCTCCCGCTGCCGTTCGACCGCGGTGCGAGCACGTGGCTCGACCTGGTGCGGCAGGTGTTCGCGCAGGAGGTCGAGTCGTGGGCACACCGCAGGTACCCGTTGCCGGCGGTGCAACGCGAGCTCGGTGACGTGCAACGCCTGATCGACGTCTTCTTCAACTACCAGGACTTCCGCCAGGTCGACACGGACCTCGTGGACGCGGCCGTCGGCATCGACGACAGCCCCACCGAGTTCCCTCTCACGATCTCCTCGCGCAACAAGCACATCTTCCTCACCGCGAGCTCGCTGTCGCTGAGCCTCGCGAACACCGAGCGCATCGCGGCGATGTTCCGGGCGGTGCTCGCGGACATGGCCGCCGATCCGTTGCGGGACGCGCAGAAGACGTTCATCGGCGACGAGGAACGCGCGCGGATGCTCGGCGAGTGGGCGGTGAACCCGGTGCCGCCGGTGGAGCTGTGCACCTACGAGCTCTTCGAACAGCAGGTCGTCCGCACGCCGGACGCGATCGCGGTCGTCGCGGGCGACCGGCGGCTGACCTACGTGGAGCTGGACGTGCTGGCCAACCAGTACGCGCACCAGCTGCGGGCCATGGGCGTCGGCACGGAGTCGGTCGTCGGTGTCCTGCTCGACCGCGGAGTCGAGCTGCTCGCGTGCCTGCTGGGCGTGTGGAAGGCGGGCGGCGCGTACCTGCCGATGGACCCGTCGTTCCCGGCCGGTCGCGTAACCGGCATGCTCGCCGACGCCGATGCCGCCGTGCTCATCACGCAGTCGGCGCACCTCGGCGACTTCGACGGCCGGACGCTGGTCGTCGACGTCGACGACGTCTCGGACCTGCCGACGAGCCCGCCCGAGCGGGTCGCGGACCTCGACCGGCTCGCGTACGTGATCTACACGTCCGGCTCGACCGGGCGGCCCAAGGGCGTCCAGGTGCCGCACCGCGGCCTGGTGAACCACGTGCGCTGGGCCGTGGAAGAGCTCGCGTCGCAGGGAACCGGTGGCGCGCCGCTGTTCTCGTCCATCGCGTTCGACCTGGTGGTGCCGAACCTGTGGGCTCCGGTTCTCGCGGGGCAGGCGGTGCACATGGTGCCGCAGGACACCGACCTCGGGGCGTTGGGCGCGTATCTGGCGCGAACCGTGCCGTACAGCTTCATCAAGCTCACGCCCGCTCACCTGGAGGTGCTGACGCACCAGCTCACACCGGAGCAAGCGAACGGGCTCGCCTCGGTGCTGGTCGTCGCGGGCGAGGCGTTGACGCGCCGCGTGGTGACGGCGTGGCAGGAGCTCGCCCCGGACGTGCGGCTGGTCAACGAGTACGGGCCCACCGAGACGTCGGTCGGCACGTGCATCTACCCGGTCGAGGGGCCGATCACCGCGGAGATCCAGCCCATCGGGCGGCCTCTGCCGAACGTGACGATGTACGTGCTGGACCGGCGGCTGGAGCCGGTACCGGTCGGTGTGCCGGGTGAGCTGTACGTCGGTGGCGCCGGTGTCGCGCGCGGGTACGCCGACCGGTCGGAGCTCACCGCCGAGCGCTTCCTGCCCGACCCCTACGGCCCTCCCGGTGCGCGGCTGTACCGCAGCGGTGACGTCGTGCGGGTGTTGCCGTCCGGTGACGTCGACTTCCTCGGCCGCGGCGACGGCCAGGTCAAGATCCGCGGCTACCGGGTCGAGCTCGGCGAGATCGAGGCCAGGATCGCCGAGGACCCGCGCATCACGGACGTGCGGGTCGTGCTGCGCGAGGACAACCCCGGCGAGAAGCAGCTCGTCGCCTACCTGGTCGCCGAGCAGACTCCCGACCCCGTCGAGCTGCGGGCCCGGCTGGAACCCGTGCTGCCCGCGTACATGGTGCCGTCCGCCTTCGTGCCGCTCGACGCCATCCCGTTGAACGCCAACGGAAAGCTCGACCGCACCGCGTTGCCCGCGCCGGGTGAGGACGCGTTCGCGCGAGCCACCGTCGTGGCGCCGCGCACTCCGCTCGAGGAGCGGGTCGCGGCGGTGTGGTCCGACGTCCTGGGATCGGACGTGCTGGGCGTGCACGACGACTTCTTCGAGCTCGGCGGCGACTCGATCCGCGCTGTCGCGTTGATCGGTGCCCTGCGCGGGGCCGGCCTCGACGTGTCGGTGAAGGACGTCTTCGAACACCGCACGATCGCCGCGCTGTGCGCACAGCTGTCCGGACGGGACGCGGCCGCGGCGGAGGAGTTCGTCCCGCCGTACGCCCTGATCTCGGACACCGACAGGGCCGCCCTGCCCGCCGGGATCACCGACGCGTACCCGCTGTCGCAGGTGCAGACCGGCATGCTGGTCGAGATGCTGGCCGACACCGGCCGCAGCAACTACCACAACGTCAACGTGTACGTGGTGCACGACGACCGCCCGTTCGACTTCTCCGCGTTCGAACGGGCCGTGGAGATCGTCGTCGCCCGGCACGACGTGTTGCGCACCTCGGTGCACCTCACCGACTTCTCGGTGCCGATGCAGCTCGTGCACGCCGGCGCCGCGACGCCGACGGGCTGGCGCGACCTGCGCTCGCTGGAGGTGCGGCAACGCCGGGCCGAGGTGTCGGACTTCGTGGCCGCCGAGCGGGCCGACGTGTTCGACCTGTCCGCAGGATCACCGCTGCTGCGGGTCTTCGCGCACGTCATGGCCGACGACGAGTGGCTGTGCTCGTTCACCCAGATCCACGCGGTGATGGACGGCTGGAGCAACCAGCTCTTCCTGATGGAGCTGGTGGAGTGCTACCGCCGCGTGCGGGACGACCTGGACGCCGAACGTCACGAGCCCGTGCCCGTGCGGTACGCGGACTTCATCGCCGCCGAGCTGGCCGCGCTGGAGTCCGAAGAGGACGGTGCGTACTGGCGGCAGCTGGTCGACGGGCACGCCAAGTTCACGATTCCGGCCGGCTGGCACGGCGACCTGACGCAGCCGCGCGAGACCGTGCGTGCCGGAATCGACTTCGGTGACCTCGCGGACGGGCTGCGCACGCTGGCCGCCTCGGCCAAGGTGTCGATGAAGAGCGTGCTGGTGGCCGCGTACCTCAAGGTGATGAGCCAGCTGACCGACGAGCCCGCGTTCCACGCCGGGCTGGTCACGCACTCCCGGCCGGAGGCGTCCGGCGCCGACCGGTTGTACGGCAACTTCCTCAACACGCTGCCGTTCCCCGCGGACCGCACGGCGCGCACGTGGCGGGAGCTCGTGCGTCAGGTGTCCGATCGTGAGATCGAGGCCTGGGCGCACCGGCACTACCCGATGCCCGCCATCCGCAGGGGCGCCGACCGGCTCGTCGACGTGTTCTTCGGGTTCCTCGACTTCCACCGGCTCGACTCCGGCGTCGCCGAGGACGGCTGGGGCTTCAACGACGCCCCCAACGAGTTCGCGCTGGCCATCACCTCGCTCGGTGGCCTGCTGAGCATCAGCACCAACTCGCACGTGCTCAGCCAGGCCAACGCCGACCGCGTCGCCACGATGTTCCGGGTGGTGCTGGAGGCCATGGCGTCCGATGTGGACGGTGACGCGCTGGAGGTGTACCTGCCCGCGGCCGAACGGACGTGGCTGCGTGAACTGGGCGAGACCTCCCCGGTGCCAGTGACGGCGTGTGTGCACGAGCTGTTCGAGGCGCAGGTCGAGCGCACTCCGGACGCGGTCGCGGTCGTCGCGGGTGACGTGTCGTTGACGTACGCGGAGCTGAACGCGCGGGCGAACCGGTTGGCGCATCACCTGCGCGGGCTCGGTGCCGGCCCCGAGTCATTGATCGGTGTGTCCCTGGAACGCGGCCCCGACCTGCTGCTGGCGCTGCTCGGCGTGCTGAAGTCCGGTGCGGGCTACTTGCCGTTGGATCCGGTGAACCCGCCGGAGCGGTTGCGATACATCCAGGACGATGCCGGTGTTTCGATGGTCGTGACGTCGTCCGTGATGAGTGAGGTGTCCGAGGGGCCGGACACGAACCCGTCGCGGATCTCCGTGCCGGACAACGCCATCTACACGATCTACACGTCCGGGTCGACCGGCAAACCCAAGGGCTGCGTGCTGACCCACCGCAACGTGGTGCGGTTGATGGAGACCGCGCAGGAGCACTACGAGTTCAGCGAGTCGGACGTGTGGTCGATGTTCCACTCGTACGCGTTCGACGTGTCGGTGTTCGAGATGTGGGGCGCTCTGCTGCACGGCGGAACGCTCGTGGTGGTGCCACGTGAGGTCACTCGCTCGCCCGAAGACTTCCTCGACCTGTTGGTGGACAACGGGGTAACGGTGCTCAGCCAGACTCCCTCGGCGTTCCGCTCGATCGTCACCAACGCGGACGACCCGAGGATCGACCGGCTCGCGGTGCGGGCGGTGATCTTCGCGGGTGAGAAGCTCGAGATGGCCGAGCTGCGGCCGTGGATCGACCGCGTGGGACTTGAGCGGGTCGCGCTGGTCAACATGTACGGCATCACCGAGACCACGGTGCACACGACCTACCACCGGGTAACCGAGGCGGATCTGGCGTCGGGCAACGCGATCGGCAGGCCGTTGCGCGACCTGTTCGTGCACCTGCTCGACAGTTCCGGTCATCTCGTGCCGATCGGTGTGCCGGGCGAGATCCACGTCGGTGGTCCTGGCGTGGCGCGGGGTTACCTGAACCGGCCGGAGCTGACGGCTGAACGTTTCGTGCCGGATCCGTTCGGTGCGCCGGGTTCTCGTCTGTACCGCAGTGGTGACCTGGCTCGTCGCCGGGCCGACGGGAGCCTCGACTTCCTCGGCCGTCTCGACCACCAGGTGAAGATCCGCGGTTACCGGATCGAGCTGGGGGAGATCGAGGTCGCGCTCACCGCACACCCCGGTGTCCGGGACGCGGTGGTGATCGCCCGTGACGAACGGCTCGTCGCGTACGTGGTGCCCGAAGCTCCGGACGACCTGCGCGAGACGCTCGCCAGGGCCCTGCCGGACTACATGGTGCCGTCGGCGTTCGTCGCGATCGAGTCGATTCCGCTGACCGCCAACGGGAAGCTCGACCAGCGCGCGTTGCCCGACCCCGACCAGGACTCGTTCGCTCGCAAGGACTACGTGGCGCCGCGCAACCCCGTCGAGGAGCGGATCAGCTCGGTCTGGCGTGACGTGCTCGGCGTGGACCGAGTGGGTGTGCACGACGGCTTCTTCGAGCTGGGCGGCGACTCGATCCGCGCGGTGCGGCTGGTCGGCGCGCTGCGGGCAGGCGGCCTGGACGTCTCGGTGCCCGAGGTCTTCGAACACCGCACGGTGAGCGGCCTGGCCGCGGTGCTGGCCGGCAGGGACGGTCTCACCGGCACGCGCGGCCCGGTCGAGCCGTTCGAGCTGATCGGTGCCGCGGACCGGGAGAAGCTGCCGGACGGTGTCGTCGACGCCTACCCGATGTCGCTGGTGCAGACCGGAATGGTGGTCGAGATGCTGACCGGCGTCGACACCTACCGCAGCTTCGTGTCGTACCGGATCACCGACGACGGGCCGTTCTCCGCGGAAGCGCTGCGGGAAGCGACGCGGATCGTCGTGTCACGGCACGACATGCTGCGGACGTCGTTCGACCTGTACACGTACTCGGTGCCGATGCAGGTCGTGCGTGGCGACGTGGACGTCCCGGTCACGGTCCACGACCTGCACGGCCGCGACGACGACGCGTTGATGGAATCGCTGGTCCAGCAACGGAACTCGCGCTTCGAACTGGACAGGGCGCCGCTGCTGCGGGTCGCCGCCCACGTCACGGACGACGAGGGCTGGTGGCTGTCGCTCTGCCGCCCGCACGCGGTCACCGAGGGCTGGAGCCACAACTGGCTGCTGGCCGAGCTGATCGACTGCTACCGGCGGCTGCGTTCAGGTGCCGCGCCCGCGCCGTACACCGCGCCCGAGGTCCGGTACGCCGACTACATCGCCGCCGAGCTGGCGTCGCTGGAGTCCGAAGAGGACATCTCCTACTGGCGTGACGTCGTGAACACGCACACCCCGGTGTCGCTGCCCGAGTCGTGGCGCGGCGAGGAACCGGGCGAGAGCTACGACGTGCGCGTGCTGCTCGACGACATCGAGGCCTGCCTCACCGCGCTGGCGACCGAGCTGCACGTCTCGGTGAAGAGCATCCTGCTGGCGGCGCACGTCAAGGTGATGGGCCAGCTGACGGAGGCGCCGGCGTTCCACGTCGGTCTGGTGTGCGACGCGCGGCCTGAGCTGCTCGGTGCGGACCGGGTGTACGGCATGCACCTCAACACCGTGCCGTTCGCGGCGGACCGCTCCGCGCGGACGTGGCGGCAGCTCGTGCTGGGGGTGTTCGACCGCGAGGTCGGGCTGTGGCCGCACCGCCGGTACCCGATGCCCGCGATCCAGCGCGAGTGGCGCGGCGGACGGCTGGTGGACGTGGCGTTCAACTACGTCGACCTGCCGAAGGAGGAGTCGGCGGGACCGGACGTCGAGTCCCGGTACACGTTGTCGCAGACCGAGTTCGACCTGACGCTGCACTGCCGTCCGAACCGGTTGAACCTGACCACGAACACGCGGGTGCTGTCCCGTGAGGACGGTCAGCGGCTCGCCGAGATGTACCGGGCGGTGCTCGACGCGATGGTCGCCGATCCCGACGGCGACGCCCGCGTGACCTACCTGCCCTCCGGTGAGCGGAGGCGGTTGCTCATCGAGGCGTCCTCGACCGAGCGCGAACCGGTGGACCTGTGCGTGACGCACGAGTTCGAACGCTGGGCCGCGCTCACCCCGGACGAGATCGCTCTGACCGCCGACGACCGCGCCACGACCTACGGCGACCTCAACGCCGAGGTGAACCGGCTGTCCCGGCACCTCACCGAACTGGGTGTGGGCCCCGAGGTGCTGGTCGGGATCTGCCTCGAACGGTCCCCCGAGTTGATCACCGCCGTGCTCGCCGTGCTCAAGGCGGGCGGCGCCTACCTGCCGCTCGACCCCGAGACCCCGTCCGCGCGACTGGGTTTCATGCTCGCCGACGCGGACGCGCGACTGCTGATCACGCGGAAGCCGTTGCTGGACAACGTGTCGCACGAGCGCACGGTGCTGGTCGACGAGGCAGGGGAGTGGTCTGCCCAGTCCTCGCACAACCCGGTCGCTCGGGCGACGCCGGACAACCTCGCGTACGTCATCTACACGTCCGGTTCGACCGGCCGTCCCAAAGGCGTGATGGTCCGGCGCGGCGGGATGGGCAACCACCTGCTCGCCAAGATCGAGGACCTCGGTCTCACCGCGGCCGACAGCGTGGTGCAGAACGCCTCGCCCACGTTCGACATCTCGGTGTGGCAGATGCTGGCGCCGCTGGTCGTCGGTGGCGTGGTGCGGGTGGTCGACGCGCACACCGCGCTCGACCCGGACGCGCTGTTCGGCGTGACCGCGCGCGAGCGGATCTCCGTGCTGGAGGTCGTGCCGTCCCTGCTGCGCACCGCTCTGCAGGCCGGGTCCACGCCCGCCCTGCCGCACCTGCGGTGGCTGATGGTCACCGGCGAGGCGCTGCCGCGGGAGCTGTGCACGCAGTGGTTCGAGAGGTTCCCGCGCATCCCGCTGGTCAACGCCTACGGCCCGACCGAGTGCTCGGACGACGTGACGCACGCGTTCCTGTCCGGTGAGCTGCGCGGGCACAGGGTCCCGATCGGCGAGTCCATCCGCAACACCCGGCTGTACGTGCTGGACGCCCGGCTGGAGCCGGTGCCGGCCGGTGTCGCCGGTGAGCTGTTCGTCGGCGGCCTCGGTGTCGGCCGCGGCTACCTGAACCGGCCCGACCTCACGGCGGAGCGGTTCGTCCCGGACCCGTTCGGGCCCGCGGGGACGCGGCTCTACCGCACCGGCGACCTGGTGAGCTGGCGGCCCGACGGTGCGCTGGACTTCCTCGGCAGGATCGACGACCAGGTCAAGGTGCGCGGGCACCGGATCGAGCTCGGCGAGATCGAGGCCGAGCTGGCCGCGGCCGACGAGGTCGGACAGGCGCTGGTGATGGTGCGCGACGAACGGCTCGTCGCCTACTACACGGCGGTCGCCGAGGTGTCCCGCGAGACGCTGCGCGACCGGCTCGCCGCCGCGCTGCCCGACTACATGGTGCCCGCGGCGTTCGTGCTGATGGACGAGTTCCCGTTGACGCCCAACGGGAAGCAGGACCGCAAGGCGCTGCCCGCTCCCGGTGACGACGCGTTCGCTCGTGGTGAGCACCTCGCGCCGCGCACACCGGTGGAGGCGCGCGTCGCCGAGATCTGGCGCACGTCGCTCGGTCTGGAACGGGTCGGCGTGCGAGACGGGTTCTTCGACCTCGGCGGCGACTCGATCCGTGCCGTCGCACTGGTCGGCGCGTTGCGTGCGGACGGGTTCGACGTCGCCGTGCGCGACGTCTTCGAGGCACGCACGGTCGAGAGCCTGTGCCGGATGATCTCCGGCCGTGACGTGGCGAGCGAGGACGTGTTCGTCGCACCGTTCGAGCTGATCTCCGCCGGCGACCGTGCCGCGTTGCCCGAGGACGTGGTGGACGCCTACCCGGTGGGCCGCACGCAGCTCGGCATGATCATCGAGATGCTGGCCGACGACGGCCGCCACCCGTACCACATCATCAACACGTTCCGGGTCACCGAACCCGAGCCGCTCGTGCCCGCCGCGCTGGAGGCGGCGGCCCGGGTTCTCGCCGACCGGCACGAGGTGCTGCGGACGTCGTTCCGGCTCACCGGTTTCTCCGTGCCGCTGCAGCTGGTGCACCGGGCGGTGGATCTCCCCGTCGAGCTCAGGGACGTCCGCGGACTGTCCGAAGAGGACCTGGGCCGCGTCCGGCAGGACCTCGCCGCGCAACAGCGTGCCGCCCTGTTCGACGTGGCGCGGGCGCCGCTCATGCGGATCATCGCGCACGTCGAGAGCGACGACGCGTGGTGGGTGACGTTCACCCAGTCGCACGCGATCACCGAGGGCTGGAGCTACCACCTGCTCCTGATGGAGCTGCTGGACGTCTACCGGGCGATCCGCGACGGTCAGGACCCCGAGCCGTACGACCGGCCGCGGGTGCGCTTCGCCGACACCATCGCGGGAGAGCTGGCCGCGCTGCGGTCCGACTCCGACCGCGCGTACTGGCGGGACGTCACGGCCTCGCAGGTGCCGGTCTCGATGCCGCCCGAGTGGGCGGGTGACTCCGACGAGCGCGTGTACATCGAGGTGCCGTTCGAGGACCTCGGCGACTCGCTGCGTTCGCTGGCGGCAACGGCCGGCGTGTCGATGAAGAGCGTGCTGCTGGCCGCGCACCTGAAGGTGATGGGGCAGGTCACCGACGAACCCGCGTACCACACGGGCCTGGTGTGCGACGTGCGTCCGGAGACGGTCGGTGCGGACCGGGTGCCCGGCATGTACCTCAACACGTTGCCGATGGGCATCGACCGCAGCGCGCGGACCTGGCGCGAGCTCGTCACGCAGGTGTTCTCGCGTGAGGTCGAACTGTGGGCGCACCGGCGTTACCCGATGCCCGCGGTGCAGCACGAGTGGGGCGGCGGACGCCTGATCAACGTGCTGTTCAACTACCTCGACTTCCACCAGGTCGACACCGACAGGGTGGCCACCGGGACGCGGATGAACATCGGTCCCAACGAGTTCGACCTGTCGATCTTCAACCGGGGCGACCGGCTCTGGGTGAACTCGCACGAGCGGGTCCTCAGCCGCGCCAACACCGAACGCCTCGCCGGGATGTACCGCTCGGTGCTGGAGGCCATGGCGTCCGATGTGGACGGTGACGCCCGCGTGGTGTACCTGCCGCACGGAGAGCGCGAGCGGTTGCTGGAGCAGGCGACGAGAGGCACGGCGTCCGCCGGGCTCGTCACATCCTGTGTGCACGAGCTGTTCGAGGCGCAGGTCGAGCGCACTCCGGACGCGGTCGCGGTCGTCGCGGGTGAGGTGTCGTTGACGTACGCGGAGCTGAACGCGCGAGCGAACCGGTTGGCGCATCACCTGCGCGGGCTCGGTGTCGGGCCGGAGCAGCTGGTCGGTGTGTGCCTGGAGCGTGGTCCGGATCTGTTGCCGGCTCTGCTCGGTGTGCTGAAGTCCGGTGCGGGCTACCTGCCGTTGGATCCGGTGAATCCGCCGGAGCGGTTGCGGTACGTGCAGGACGATGCCGGGGTTTCCGTCGTCGTGACCTCGTCGATGTTGAGCGAGCTGCCCGATGGGCCCGAGACCAATCCTGTTCGCGTTTCGGTGCCGGACAACCTGATTTACACGATCTACACGTCCGGATCGACGGGCAAACCCAAGGGCGTGTGCCTCACGCACGCCAACGTGGTGCGGTTGATGGAGACCGCGCAGGAGCACTACGCGTTCGACGAGTCGGACGTGTGGTCGATGTTCCACTCGTACGCGTTCGACGTGTCGGTGTTCGAGATGTGGGGCGCTCTGCTGCACGGCGGAACGCTCGTGGTGGTGCCAAGGGAAGTCACCCGCTCGCCCGAAGACTTCCTCGACCTGTTGGTGGACAACGGAGTCACGGTGCTCAGCCAGACTCCCTCGGCGTTCCGCTCGATCGTGGCGGCCGCCGCCGACGGTGACGAGCGCATCGGCAGGCTGGCCTTGCGGGCCGTGGTCTTCGCCGGTGAGAAGCTCGAGATCGCCGAGCTGCGACCGTGGATCGAGCACGTCGGTCTCGGCAGGATCGCGCTGGTCAACATGTACGGCATCACCGAGACGACGGTGCACACCACGTACCACCGGCTGGCCAAGCGCGACACGGTGCCCGGCGCGGGGAACCCGATCGGCAGGCCGTTGAGCGACCTGACCGTGCACCTGCTGGACTCCTACGGCAACCTCGTGCCGGTCGGGACGCGCGGCGAGATCCACGTCGGTGGTCCCGGTGTGGCACGGGGTTACCTGAACCGGCCGGAGCTCACGGCCGAACGGTTCGTGCCGGATCCCTTCGGCGCGCCCGGTTCCCGCCTGTACCGCAGCGGTGACCTGGCCGTGCGCCGGCCGGACGGCAGCCTGGAGTTCGCCGGGCGGGCCGACGACCAGATCAAGATCCGCGGCTACCGGGTCGAGCTGGGTGAGATCGAGACGGCGCTGCTCGGGCACCCGAGTGTGCGTGAGGCGGTGGTCGTCCTGCGGGACGAGAGCCTCGTGGGCTACGTCGTCCCCGCCGGTGAGCTGGATCCCGGCGAGCTGCGGGCGTGGCTCGGGCAGTCGTTGCCCGACTACATGATCCCCGCCGCGTACCCCGTGATCGACCGCGTTCCGCTCACGCCCAACGGGAAGCTGGACAAGCGGGCGTTGCCGGCTCCTGACCGCGGCGCGTTCGCGGGCGCGGACTTCGTCGCTCCCGTGACGCCGCTGGAGGAACGGGTCGCCGCGATCTGGCGCCAGGTGCTCGGGGTCGACCGGGTCGGCCTGGCCGACGGGTTCTTCGACCTGGGCGGCGACTCGATCCGCGCGGTGATGATCGTGGGCGAGATGCGGACGGCCGGTGTGCTGGTGACCGCGCTCGACGTGTTGCGGCACCAGACGATCTCGGCGCTGCTCGCCCGCTCGTCCGGAACCGCCGCGGTGGAGCCGGTCGCGCCGTTCTCACTGCTGTCCGACGCCGACCGCGAGCTGGTGCCGTCCGGTCTCGTCGACGCCTATCCGTTGACCCAGACGCAGACCGGCATGCTCGCCGAGATGCTGTCCGGGGACGGCCCGCGCAGCTACCACCGGGTGGCCTCGGTGCGGATCGGCGCGGAGGAGCCGTTCTCGCGGGACGCGCTGCACCGGACGCTGGAAATCCTGGTCGCACGGCACGACGCGCTGCGGACGTCGGTGGACACCGAACGGTTCTCCGTGCCGATGCAGCTCGTGCACGCGTCCGCCGAGGTGCCGTTGAAGGTCGTCGACCTGACCACGGCCGCTGATGCGGACGCCGTTGTCCGCGCGGCGTTGCGCACCGAGAGCGAGACCCTGATCCCGCACGCCGAAGCGCCGTTGCTGAGGGTGTGCGTGCACCGGCTGGCGGGCGGGGAGTGGCAGCTCACGATCACCCAGTCGCACGTGGTCATCGACGGCTGGACGTTCAACACGCTGCGCACCGAACTGCTGGAGACCTACCGGGCGTTGCGCGACGGTGCCGACCTGCCTGCCTTCACCCTTCCGGCGCTGCGGTACGCCGACACCGTCGCCGCCGAGCTGCGCGCTCTGGAGTCCACTGAGGACCGTGCGTACTGGCAGGGCGTCGTCGACGGGTACGAGCGGTTCACGCTGCCGGACGGCTGGGGCGAGGCCGGAGACGGCTACCAGCTCCGGGTGCCGCTCGACGACCTGCCCGTCCGGGAGGCCGCGGCCGAGATCGGTGTGTCGGTCAAGAGCGTGTTGCTGGCCGCGCACCTGAAGGTGTTGAGCCAGCTGACGCCTCTACGGCGGTTCTGCTCGGGGCTCGTGACCCACTGCCGTCCCGACGGCGGCGACCGGGTGTACGGCACCCACCTCAACACCGTGCCGTTCCCGGTGGAGATGTCCGCGCCCACGTGGGCCGGTCTCGTCCGGCAGGTGTTCGACCGTGAACTGGAAGCGTGGCCGCACCGGCACTTCCCGATGCCCGCGATCCAGCACGACCTCGCCGGCGGTGGCCGTTTAGTGCAGGTGTACTTCAGCTACGAGGACTTCGGCACGCTCGACGTCGCGGGTGACCCGGCCGAGGGCTTCAGCCGCGACGAGTTCCCACTGGCCGTCACCGCGTCCGAGGCCTGCCTGTTCCTCGCCTGCGACTCGGCCTTCGTCAGCAGGGCGAACGGTGAACGGCTGGCGGAGATGTACCGGGCGGTGCTGGAGGCGATCGTCGCGGACGTCGACGGCGACGCGCGACAGGCGTTCCTGCCCGCCGGTTCACTCGTGCTGCCGGCCGGACCGGCCTCGTCGGTGACCAGCTGCGCTCTCGACAGGTTCGAGGAACACGCTGCTGCCACGCCAGATGCACCGGCGGTGATCTACGACGGCGCCGAGGTGTCCTACGTGGCACTCGATGCGCGGGCGAACCGCATCGCGCACCGGTTGCGCGCGGCGGGAGTGGGCACCGAGTCGGTCGTCGGCGTGCTCGTCGGCAGGGGCGTGGATCTCGTGGCGTCGCTGCTGGGGGTGTGGAAGACGGGGGCGGCCTACGTCCCGCTCGACCCTGCGTTCCCGCCCGTGCGGCTGACCGAGATGCTGCGCGACTGTGCCGCGCTGGTCACCGAGTCGGTGTGGGCGGTGGACTTCGGCGGACACCGGCTGGTGGTCGACGTCGAGCCGCTCGACGACCTCCCGGCCGACGCACCCGTGCGCAGCACCGACCTCGACCGGCTGGCGTACGTCATCTACACGTCCGGGTCGACCGGCCGTCCCAAGGGCGTGCAGGTCACGCACCGGGGCCTGGCCAACTTCCTGTTGTACGTGGGTTCGGAGTACCTGGTCGACCGGGGCGCACCGCTGTTCGCCTCGATCGCGTACGACATGGTCGTGTCCAATGTGTACGGACCGCTGACCTCGGGGCTGCCGTTGTCCGTGGCACCACGGGACCTGGACCTCGACGCGCTGGGCTCGTGGCTCGCGGAGCACGGACCGTTCGACTTCATCGAGCTGACGCGCAGCCACCTCGAGCTGGTCACCGGTCAGGTGAGCGATGTGCTGGCGAGGGACCTGGTGGTCGGTGGCGAGGCCGTCTCCGGTCACGTGGTCGCCGAGGCCCGCGCGCTGGTCGACGGCCGGGTGGTGAACTCCTACGGGCCCACCGAGATCACGGTGACGTCCAACGAGTTCACGGTTCCGCCCGGCCACGACGGCAGTGATTTCCGGTCGCCGGGCGATGGGGTGGTGCCGATCGGCACGCCGCTGCCCGGCGTGACCAGCTACGTGCTGGACTCCTGGCTGCAGCCGGTGCCCGCCGGCGTGCCGGGTGAGCTGTACGTCGGCGGAACCGGTGTGGCCCGCGGTTATCTGGGACAGCCCGCGATGACGGCCGATCGGTTCGTCCCGGATCCCTTCGGTGCTCCCGGTTCCCGGCTGTACCGCACCGGTGACGTGGCGCGGGTGCTGCCGTCCGGTGATCTCGACTTCCTGGGCCGCGGCGACGGGCAGGTGAAGATCCGCGGGTTCCGGGTGGAGCTCGGCGAGATCGAGGCGCTGCTCGCCCAGCGGGTCGACGACGTGCGCGTCGTCCTCGACGGGCAACGGCTGATCGCCTACGTCGTGGGCGAACAGCAGGAGCTGCGCGGGTGGTTGTCCGAACGGCTGCCCGCGCACATGGTCCCGGCCGCGTTCGTGTGGATCGACCAGATCCCGCTGACCGCCAACGGAAAGCTCGACCGGCGCGCGTTGCCGTCGCCGGACGGGGAGTCGTTCGCCCGGCGTCCCTACCAGGAACCGATCACGGACACCGAGCAGTGGCTGGCGGACCTCTGGAGCGAGCTGCTCGGCGTCGAACGGGTCGGTGGCCTGGACCGGTTCTTCGAGTTGGGCGGGCATTCGATCCTGGTGTTCCAGGTGATCGCCGCCGCCCGGCGCACGGGCAGGACGTTGTCGCTGCTGACGATGTACCAGGACGACAGCCTCGCCGCCGTGGCGTCCGCGATGGACCGCGCCAGGCCCGCCCGGATCGAGGTACCGGGCGATGTGCCCGGTGCGAGCATCGCGGTCATCAGGAACGGTGCGCTGGCCGAGGTGCGGATCAGGGGCGAGGTGACCACGGACACGATCTTCCAGGTCGGTTCGCTGAGCAAGCCGGTGACCGCGTTCGCCGTGTTGCGCCTGGTGGAGCAGGGAGTTCTCGACCTCGACGAGGACGTCAACGGCTACCTGACCGGGTGGTCCGCGCCCGCGTCCATGACGTTGCGGCACCTGCTCAGCCACATGTCCGGGCTGGAACCGACACCGAGTACCGGACATCCCCGCGGCAAGGAGGTTCCGGCGCTCGTCGAGTTGCTGGCGGCGACCAGGCTGGGGGTGCCACCGGGAACCCTGTTCCGCAAGGCCAACATCCACTACTCGGTGGTGCAGCAACTGCTCGTCGACGTCACCGGGCGATCGTTCGCCGAACTGATGCACGACCTGGTGTTCACCCCGCTCGGCATGACGAACAGCGGGTTCGGCCACACGTTCCCGGACGGCAGGGACGTGGCGCCCGGCCACGACGAGGAAGGCCGCCCGATCGACGGCGGCTGGCTGTTGTGGCCCGACGAGGCCGCGGCCGGTCTCTGGACGACCTCGACCGATCTGGCCGTGTTCCTGCTGGAGATCCGGAAGTCGTACCTCGGCGAACCAGGAGGGGTGCTGCCACGGGAGCTGGCCCGGGAGATGCTGACGCCGCAACACAGGCACACCGCTTACGGCCTCGGTGTCGTCGTCGACGACCTCGGCACGGACGTCCAGTTCGGGCACGGTGGCACGGGCGGCGGCTACCACGCGATGGCCATGTGCCGCATCGGTCAGGGCACCGGCTTCGTGGCGCTGACGAACTCGGACGCGGGTGCGAGCGTGATCAAGAAGTACACCTCGCTGCTCGACGGTGACCTGTGAGCGTCACGGAGACGCGCCCGCTGCGGCACAACCGGGACTTCCGGCTGCTGTGGGCGGGCGCGGGGATCTCCGCGCTGGGCGGCACGATCACCAGCGTCACGTATCCGCTGCTGATGATCTGGTACGGCGGATCGCCAGTGCAGGCCGGGCTCGTCGGCTTCGCGGCGTTGCTGCCGATGCTGCTGCTCCAGCTGCCCGCCGGGGTGTTCGTCGACCGCTGGGACCGGCGCCGCGTGATGATCGTCTGCGACGCCGTGTCGTTCGTGTCGATCGGCAGCGTGGCGGTCTCCTTGCTGTTCGGGACGTTGTGGTTGCCGCACCTGCTCGTCGTCGCGTTCCTGGAGGGCAGCGCGCAGATCTTCTACCGCCTCTCCGAACGCGCGGCGGTGCGCAACGTCGTGCGTCCCGAGCACCTGCCCGCCGCGCTGTCCCAGAACGAGGCGCGCAGCCGTGCCGCGGGCCTGCTCGGCCAGCCGCTCGGCAGTGCGCTGTTCGCGCTGGTGCGCTGGGCGCCGTTCGTCTTCACCGCGATCGGTCACCTCATCGCGCTGGTCACCTTGCTGTTGATCCGCAAGGAGTTCCAGACCACACGCGAGAGCGGGCGGCGCGACGTGCGGGCCGAGATCGCCGAGGGCGTCGGATGGCTGCTGCGGCAACGGTTCCTGCGGTCCGCCGTGCTGCTGGTGGGCTGCACCAACATCCTGTTCCAGATCCTGTCGCTGAGCCTCGCCGTGACGATCAAGAACCACGGCGGCTCTCCCGCCGTGATCGGTGTCATCGGCGCGGCGTCCGGCGTCGGTGGCGTGCTCGGCGCGATGAGCGGGTCCTGGTTCGTGCGCAGGCTCCGGCCCGGCATGGTGATCATCGTCGTGTTCGCGGTGTGGGCAGCGTTCATGCCGTTGATCGCGCTGACCGCGAACCCGGTGCTGCTCGGCGCGGTGTTCGCGGGCATGTCGTTCGCCGGTGCGCTGATCAACGTGATGGCGGGCGTGTACCAGGTGCAGGTCACCCCTGACGAGATGCAGGGCAGGGTCGGCAGCGTGGCCGGCCTGCTCAGCTCGGGCGCGAACTCGTTCGGCGCGCTGACCGCCGGGTTCCTGCTGGCCTCGCTGAGCGTCGGCGGCACCGTGCTCGGTGTGAGCGCCGTGATGGCCCTGTTGGCTGTGACCGCCTGGCTCACGCCCGTCATCCGCACCACGCAGTACCGCGAAGGAGTGAGCACGTGACCAAGTCGATCGAGACGCCGAGCCTGTTCAGCCAGTACGGGCAGACCGACCCGTACCCGCTCTACCGGCGGCTGCGCGAGCTCGGTCCGGTGCACTGGGACGAGTGGATGCGCACCTGGATCGTGCTGGGGCACCAGGAGATCACCCAGCTGTCCAAGGACCCGCGGCTGTCCGGTGCGCGGATCGAGTCGTTCTACGAGCAGCTCCCCGCCACCGCCCGCACCGGGCTGGCGACGCTGAAGGACGCCCTGGCGCCCATGATGCTGTTCAACGAACCGCCCCGGCACACCCGGCTGCGGCAGCTGTTGCGTCCCGGCCTGACACCGCGGTTCATCAAGGAGATCCGGTCGGTGATCACCGCGCGGGTCGACGAGCTGCTCGACGAGGCCGCCGGGCGCGGCGGGATGGACGTGATCGCGGACTTCTCCGAACCGCTGACCCGTGACGTGATCACGCAGCTCGCGGGCGTTCCCGAACGCGGCGCGCACCTGCTGGAGAGCTGGCAGGGACTGCTGCACGAGTTCTTCACCCAGTCCCGCAGGGAGGTGCCGCGGATCGCCGCACTGCGCGGGCTGTTCGACGAGGGCGCCCAGGCCCGTCGCGACGGCACCGGTACCGACCTGTTCACGAAGATGATCTCCGGTCAGCTCGCACGCGACGAGTACACAGAGGACGAGATCTTCGCGAACTTCCTGCTGCTCATCGACGCGGGCCAGGCGACGACCACACACCTGATCGGCAACGCCGTGCTCGCCCTGGTCGAGCACCCGGACCAGCAGACCCTGTTGCGCCAGCAGCCGTCGCTCGCCGCCAACGCGGCGCACGAGTTCATGCGCTACGACAGCTCCGTGCAGTTCACGAGCCGCGTCGCCCTGGAGGACTTCGAGATCGCCGGGCACCGGATCGAACGCGACCAGTCCGTCGCGCTGGTGCTCGGTGCCGGCAACCGCGACCCGCAGCGGTACGAGTCTCCCGATCGGCTGGACGTGACCCGGAAAGCACACGACCACCTGTCGTTCGGGCACGGCATCCACTACTGCCTCGGTGCTTCGCTCGCCCTGGCCGAGATCGAGATCGCGATCTCCCGTCTGTTGCAACGGTTCTCTTCGCTGACGCTGGTGGACTCCTCACCGGTGTGGCTGGAGAGCATCAACTTCCGGTTCCTCAAGCGCCTGCCCATCACCGTGGAGGAGCAGTGACATCCTTCCGCTCCTTCCTGCCCCAGCCGCAGGCACCACGCCAGCTGGTGTGCTTCCCCCACGCTGGCGGCGCGGCGAGCGCGTTCCGCGGCTGGGCCGAGCTCGTCGGCCCCACCACCGAGGTCGTGGCCGTGCAGTACCCGGGACGTCAGGACCGGTTCGGCGACCCGCTGCCGGAGGACATCCCCTCGCTCGCCAGGTGGATCGCGGACGAGATCGAACCTCGGCTGATCCGGCCGACCGCGTTCTTCGGGCACAGCATGGGCGCCACCGTGGCGTTCGAGGTGGCCAGACGTCTTCAGCCCAGGTTCCCGTCCCGGCTGGCGAGGCTGTACGTCTCGGCCTGCGACGCACCACCGGCACACCGCCCGCGCACCACCGACTTCGCCGACGAGGAGATCCGCGCCTACGTCCGCTCCCTCGGTGGCGCCGGCGCGGCGCTGCTGGCGGACGACGACCTGTGGGAGCTCTCGCTTCCCGCGCTGCGCAACGACTTCCGGATCATCGAGACGTACCGGTACGCCGCCGGCGCTCCGCTGACCTGTCCGGTCACCGCGATCGCCGGGGACGCCGACGACTCGGTGTCGCTCGCCGACGTGCAGCGGTGGCAGGAACTCACCATCGGGCCGTTCGAGGCTGTTGTCCAGCCCGGCGGTCACTTCTACTTCGACGACTCGGCCGCGGGGCTCGCCGAGATGTTCCGCGAGGACGCTCGCTGGCCTGTTCCCGCCCGGATAGTCGAAGTATAGGCCGAGTATCGGGGCCGCCGGGAAGTTCGGCCGTGGCAACCCGTCTGTCTGCGCACAAAGTGGAGAAACGATGAACGGCGTACCGCATTCGACCGTGACCCACGAACTGATCGCGCGGCGGGCGGCGTCGTCACCGGACGCGGTCGCGCTGGTCGACGGCACCCGCGAAGTGTCCTGTCGGGAGCTCGACCGGCTGGCGAACCAGCTCGCACACCTGTTGCTGGCCAAGGGAGTGCGTCCCGCGGACCGGGTCGCGGTACGGTTGCCGCGCGGTGTGGACCTGGTCGTCGCGCTGCTCGCCGTGTGGAAGGCGGGCGCGGCCTACGTGCCGCTCGACCCCGCACACCCCGCCGAACGAATCGCGACCGTGCTCGCGGATGCCCGGCCGCGTCTGGTGATCGACGCGGACGTCGTGGCCGAAGCGGCGGGAGACGTCAGTGCGCCGGACGTGCCGGTGTCCGGTGATCACCCGGCGTACGTGCTCTACACCTCCGGGTCCACCGGAACGCCCAAGGGCGTGGTCATCAGTCACGCCGGCATCGGCAACCAGCTGAGGTGGCTCGCTCGCACGCACGGTCTCGGAGCGGGGGACCGGGTGCTGCAGAAGACCGCGCTCACGTTCGACGCCGCAGGGTGGGAGATCTGGGCGCCGCTGATCAGCGGGGCGACCGTCGTGCTCGCGCCGGTCGGTGCGGAACGGGACGCGGCCGCCATCACGCGTGCGGTCGTCGAGCACGGGATCACCGTGCTGCAGGTGGTGCCCTCGGTCTTGCGCGCACTCGTCGAAGAGCCGGGATGGGCGGACTGCACGAAGTTGCGGGTGCTGTCGTCCGGCGGCGAGCAGCTGCACGCGGAGCTCGTGCAGCGGTTCCTGAACGCCGCGGTGAACTGTGACGTCACGGTCTGGAACACCTACGGGCCAACGGAATGCTCGATCGACACGACCGCGCACGAGGTCGACTCGCTGCAGCGGTCGGGGCCGGTGCCGATCGGAGTGCCGATCGACGGCATGCGGGTGGTGATCGCTGCGGACGGTGAGCTGCTCATCGGCGGACCCGGTGTGGCACAGGGATATCTAGACAGCCCTGCGTTGACGGCGGAGCGGTTCGTGCCCGATCCCGACGGGCCTCCCGGTTCCCGGTTGTACCGCAGCGGCGACCTCGCGCGGGTGCGCGCCGACGGGTCGTTCGAGTACCTCGGCCGGATCGACCACCAGGTCAAGGTCAACGGCGTGCGGATCGAACCGGGTGAGATCGAGACGGTGCTGGCCACGCACCCGGCGGTCCAGCAGGCCGTGGTCGCGCCGTTCAGCGCTGCCAACGGTGCGACCCGTCTCGCCGCGTACGTGCGGCTGCGGGAGAAGGCGGAGCTGGCGGCGTACCTCGGTGCGCGGTTGCCGGAAACCCATGTGCCCGCGGCGTTCGTGGAGGTCGACGAGTTCCCCAGGACGTCGAGCGGCAAGGTGGACCGGCTCGCCCTGCCGGTGCCGGGCGCCACCACCGGCGCCGCTGTCAGCACCGAGGCCGAACAGCTCGTCGCCGGTGTGTGGCGGGAGCTGCTGAACGTCGGCCAGGTCGGCGCGCACGACGACTTCTTCCGGCTCGGCGGCTCGTCGCTGCAGCTGACCAGGCTCGGCAACAAACTGCGCGCGGCCACGGGGGTCGAGATCCCGCTGGCGGCGCTGCTGACCGCGACCACGGTCACCGCGCAGGCGCGGCTGATCGACCCCAGGCCCGCCTCGTCCGTACCGGTCACGCGGGTGCCGCGCACCGGCGCGTTGCCGTTGTCCTTCGGCCAGCAGCGGCTCTGGCTGCTCGACCGGATCCATCCCCGGTCGCGCGAGTGGGTGTCCGGGCTCTTCCTGCGGACCGGGGCCGGCCAGGCCGACGTCCAGCGGGCACTGGACGCGCTCGTCGCACGGCACGAGTCGTTGCGCACGCGGTTCGACGCCGACGAACCCAGGCAGCTGATCGATCCGCCTCGTCCGATGGAGTTGCGGGTCGTCACCGGCACCACGCCGGACGAGGTCGCCGAGATCCTCGACGAGGACGCCCGCCGCGGCTTCGACCTCGCCGGCGGCCCGGTCGTGCGGGCGTTGCTCTTCCCAGAACTGCAGCGGCTGGTCGTGCTGATGCATCACATCGTGTGCGACGGCTGGTCGTCCGCCGTGCTCGAGCGGGAGTTCCACGAGCTGCTGGCAGGTCGTGAGCTTCCCGCGGCGGACGTCCAGTACGCCGACTACGCGGTGTGGCAACGGGAACGGCTCACCGACGACGTGCTGGAGGGCGAGCTGACGCATTGGCGTCAGGTGCTGGAGGGGGCGGCCCCGCTGGCTCTGCGCACCGACCGGCCGAGGCCCGCCGCCCGCGAGGCACGGGGTGCGGTGGTGAGCTTCACCATCCCGGCGCAGGTCACCGAAGCGCTGGCCGAGCTGGGCAGGCGCAGCGACGCCACGCCGTTCATGACGATGCTCACCGCGTACGCGACCGTGCTCGCCCGCTACACCGCGCAGTGGGACGTGGTGGTCGGTACGCCGGTCGCGGGACGGGACCGGCCCGAGGTCGAGAACGTCGTCGGGTTCTTCCTCAACAGCCTGGTGCTGCGGTGCCGGCTCGCCGGGGACATGACGTTCGAGCAGGCGCTCGAGACCGTGCGCAACACGTGCAAGGAGGCGTTCGCGCACCAGGAGCTCCCGTTCGAGCAGCTCGTCGCCGAGCTGGCACCCGAACGGGACCTGTCCCGCACGCCGCTCTACCAGGTCGCGTTCGACTTCCACGGCGACGAGCTGACCGGCGCACCGGAGGACGACGCGGAACTGTCCACTTTGGTCGCTGCCTCCCAGGTCGCGAAGACGGACCTGACGCTGTACCTGCGCAAGCAGTCCGACGGGTCGATGACCGGCATGCTGGAGTACGCGACCGCGTTGTTCGACCACTCGACGATCGAACGGATGTCGCGGCACTTCCAGCACATGCTCCGGTCTCTGGCGGTGAGTCCGCGCACGCGACTGGACACTGTGGACCTGCTGACCGCCGAAGAGCGGCAGGCCGTGCGGGAGTGGAGCAGCAACCCGGTCGAACCGGTCGTCACGTCGGTGCTCGACGAGTTCGAACGGCAGGCCGCCGCGACCCCGGACGCGATCGCGCTGGTGACGGAGGGCACGAGCGTGACGTACGCCGGGCTCGACGCGCACGCCAACCGTCTCGCGCACCGGCTGAGGAACGCCGGTGTCGGTCCCGAGTCCGTGGTCGGTGTGCTGCTCGATCGCGGTGCCGATCTTCCCGCCGCGTTCCTCGCGGTGTGGAAGGCGGGCGCCGCCTACGTGCCGCTCGACCCGGACTTCCCCGCCGACCGCGTCGGGTACGTGCTGGCGGACGCGAAGGCGGACGTCCTGATCACCGCGGAGGCCTACCGCGACCGGTTCGGCGGACGGGTGGTCCTGGCGGCCGTCGACGAGGGCGACGCGAGCCCGTTGCCCCGGCGAACCGACCTGGACTCCCTCGCCTACGTGATCTACACGTCCGGCTCGACCGGCAGGCCCAAGGGCGTGCAGGTGCCGCACCGCGGCCTCGCGAACCACGTCCGCTGGGCGGTGGAGAAGCTCGCGAAGACCGGTGGTGCACCGGTGTTCTCGTCGGTCGCGTTCGACCTCGTCGTGCCGAACGTGTGGGCGCCGCTGCTGGCCGGCCACACGACGCACCTGCTGCCGCAGGACCTCGACCTCTCCGAACTCGGCTCGAAGCTGCGCGAGGCCGCGCCGTTCGGGTTCATCAAGCTCACGCCTGGCCACCTCGACGTGCTGTCGCATCAGCTGACGCCCGAGGAGCGGGCGGGACTGGCCGACGTGATCGTCGTCGCGGGTGAGGCGTTGCCGCCCGGGCTCGCGCGGCAGTGGGTGCATTGCGACCTGGTCAACGAGTACGGCCCGACCGAGGCCTCGGTCGGCACGTGCGTCCATCCGGTGCGCGAGCCGATCGGTGACTCCGTGCCGATCGGGAAACCGCTGCCGGGCGTGACGATGCACGTGCTCGACGACCTGCTGCGGCCCGTGCCGGTCGGCGTGGTCGGCGAGGTGTTCGTGGGCGGCGCCGGTCTCGCGCGCGGCTACGCGAACCGGCCGGGCCTGACGGCGGAACGCTTCCTGCCGGACCCGTACGGGCCGCCCGGTGCGCGGCTCTACCGGACCGGTGACCTGGCGCGGTTGCTGCCGAGCGGTGACGTGGACTTCCTCGGCCGGCGCGACCACCAGGTCAAGATCCGGGGCTACCGGGTCGAGCTCGGCGAGATCGCCGCCGTGATCAGCGAACACCCCGACGTGCGCGACGCCGTCGTGGTGGCACGGGACGGCGTGCTGGCCGCGTACTACGTCCCGGTCGCGGGTGATGTGCCGCTGACCGGCTGGTGCGAGGAGAAGCTGCCCGCGTACATGGTGCCGGGCACGTTCACCGCGCTCGACGCGTTCCCGTTGAACGCCAACGGAAAGCTCGACCACGCCGCACTCCCCGTCACCGACGTGGCGGACGAGGGCCTCGTGGCACCGCGCGGCGTCGTCGAGGAACGCGTCGCGGAGATCTTCACCGACCTGCTCGGTGTGCCCGTGGGTGCCCACAGCCACTTCTTCTCGAGCGGTGGCAACTCGATCCTCGCGATCCGGCTGATCGCGACGATCCAGTCCGAGTTCGAGGTGACCGTGCCGATGCGCGCGGTCTTCGAGGGCGGCACCGTCGCCGACCTCGCCGAGGTGGTCGAGGAGCAGGTGCGGGCCGAGCTCGACCAGATGTCCGACGAAGAACTGGCCGCGGAATCACTGCTGCTGGACGAAAGTGGGATGGGATGACCGAGGAAAACTACACGTCCGCGCTCCTCGCCTTCGTGAGGCGGGAGTTCCTGGCGGACAGCGGCGACCAGGCGCTCACGGCCACGACGCCGTTGATCGAGTCTGGCATCCTCGACTCGCTGCGGATCGCGGTGCTGATGGCGTTCATCCGCGACGAGTTCGCCGTGCACGTGCCGCTGGCCAAGATCGACGCGAAGAACTTCGCGGACATCCGCACGATCGCCGCGATGCTGCACGAGGAATCCGTCGTCGAGGCGGGTCGCGCATGAGCCCCGACTACGACGTCGCGATCATCGGCGGCGGCCCCGCCGGTTCCACGATGGCGTCCTACCTGGCCAGGGCCGGCATGTCCGTGGTGGTCTTCGAGAGCGAGACGTTCCCGCGCGAGCACGTCGGCGAGTCGCTCGTGCCCGCCACGACGCCGGTGCTCGCCGAGATCGGCGCGCTGGAGAAGATCGACGAGGCGAACTTCCCGAAGAAGTACGGCGCCTCCTGGACCTCCGCCGAGTCGCGGGACATCCCGAAGATGGGGTACAGCGGCCTGAGCCACGGCTGGACCGCGGACATCGCGTTCGTGGAACGCAACCAGCCCGGCGTCGACCGCGACTACACGTTCCACGTCGACCGGGGCCGGTTCGACGCGATCCTGCTCAAGCACGCGCAGGAGCAGGGTGCCACCGTGTTCAACGGTGTGCGGGTGCGCGACGTCGACTTCTCCGACCCGGAACTGGTGCGGCTGACGTGCCGGTTCGGGCCTCGTGACGTCCCGTTCACCGCGCGCATGGTGGTCGACGCGTCCGGCCGGCAGACGCTGCTCGGCAAGCAGCTCAAGGTGAAGGTCAACGACCCGGTGTTCGACCAGTACGCGGTGCACACCTGGTTCGAGGGGCTCGACCGGGAGGCGTTCGCCGGCGACTCCTCGCAGGCCGACCACATCTTCGTGCACTTCCTGCCCATCAAGGACACCTGGGTGTGGCAGATCCCGATCACCGACACGATCACGTCGATCGGCGTGGTGACGCAGAAGAAGCGGTTCCGTGAAGGCTCCGGCGACCGCGAGGAGTTCTTCTGGGACTTCGTGTCGAGCCGCCCGGAGCTGTTCGACGCGCTCAAGAACTCGCAGCGGCTGCGTCCGTTCAAGGTCGAGGGCGACTACAGCTACGCGATGAAGCAGATCTGTGGCGACCGGTTCATCCTGATCGGCGACGCGGCGCGGTTCGTCGACCCGATCTTCTCGAGCGGTGTGAGCGTCGCGTTGAACAGCGCCCGCATCGCCTCCCAGGACATCATCGCCGCGCACGCGGCGGGCTCCTACGACAAGGATCGCTTCGCCACGTACGAGAACAAGCTGCGGCGCGCGGTGAAGTACTGGTACGAGTTCATCTCCATCTACTACCGGCTCAACGTGCTCTTCACCGCGTTCGTGCAGGACCACCGCTACCGGGTGGACGTGCTCAAGATGCTCCAGGGCGACGTCTACGACGGGGAGGAACCCAAGGCGCTCAAGGCGATGAAGGAGGTCGTCGCCGCCGTGGAGGCCAACCCCGACCACCTCTGGCACCCCTACCTCGGCACGCTTCGGGCTCCCACCTCGGCGCCCGGCTTCTGATTCCGGACCACCGCGGGCCGGCTCCTCCTGGAGCCGGCCCGTTTTCCTGTGTGCCAACAGCAAAAGAGGGGAGCTTTCCCAACGCTGGGAAAGCTCCCCCTCAGTGCGTTGTCAGACGAGCTCGTCGGCCAGGTGGTCGGCGATGGCGGAGACGCTGGGCTGGTGCCACAGCAGCGTGGACGGCAGCTTGCGGCCGAACCGCTTCTCCAGGCGCCGCCGCACGGCGATGGTCATCACCGAGTCGAGTCCCTGTTCCACCAACGACCTGCGGACGTCCAGGTCGCCGGCCGGCAGCCGCATCTCGCCCGCGATCTGCGCGCCGACGACCTCGACCAGGTGTGCCCTGAGCTGGTCGTGCGGGAGGCCGTCGAAGTCGTCCTCGGTGGTGGCGGGGGCGGACTCGACGACGTCGGTCAGCTCGCTCAGCAGCGGCGGGCGTTCCGCGTCCTGCGTGGGGACGGTGCGCAGCACGGGGTAGTGGCCGGGACCACGCACGGCGGCGAAGTCCCAAGCCCGGAACGCTTCCGCGGCCGAGATGTCCGTGACGCCCCGTGCGCTGAGCTGCCGGTCGACGGTGTCGTTGACCGCCATGCCCTGGCCGCGCCACGACGTCCAGCCGAAGCTCGTGACGTCGTCGCGGTGGGAGGCGAGCGCGTCGAGGAACGCGTTCGCGGCACCGTAGGTCGCCTGGCCGGGCAGTCCGAGCAGCTGGCCGCACGACGAGAAGAGCACGAAGAAGTCGAGGCTGCCGGGCGGGAAGAGGGTGTGGAGGTTCCACGCGCCCCGCACCTTCGGGGCCAGCACCGCGTGCAACGAAGTCTCGTCCACGTTCGCTGCCAGCCGGTTGTCGAGCACACCGGCGGCGTGCACGACGCCCCTGATCGGTGGCAGGTCGAGGTTCGTGAGCCGGGCCGCGTCGGAGAGGTCGGTGATGTCGAGAGCGACGGTGCGGACCGTCACGCCCGCCTCCTCCAGCTTGCGGATGCCCTCGATCTGCCGCTGGTCGGGGTGCGTGTCCCAGTCCGCGCGTGCGGGGAACGGCCGCCGCCCGGCCAGCACGAGCCTCCTGGCACCGCGTTCGGCGAGCCACTGCGCGACCTCGAGGCCGAGCACGCCGAGGCCGCCCGTGACGAGGTACGTGCTGTCGGGACGGCACGTCACGGGCTGGTGCGTCACGTCCTTCGTGGTCCTGACCAGCTTGGCGGCCTCGACCTGGTCGCGGATCGCGATCACGTCCTGCGCCGGAGCGGCACCGATCACCTCGGCGAGCCGGTCGGTCCGTCCGTCCGCGGGCAGGTCGACGATCCCGCCCCAGAACTCCTCGTGCTCACCGGCCAGCACCCTGCCCAGACCCCACAGCGACGACTGCGCAAGCGCTTGCGGCGTCTCGCTCTCCCGCACGCCGCGCGTCACGCACCACAGCTTGGGCGGATTGTCCATCGTGGACAGCTGCTGTGCGGTGCTCAGCAACGACCAGGCGGCCGCGGCCGCCGAGCCGGGGACGTCGCCGGACGGTTCCGGTGCCACGACGAGCACGTCCGTCGCGGTGCCGAGGTCCTCCCCGGCGCGCACGACGGTCCTCGTCGCACCGGACGGGGTCAGCTCCAGCGGCTGCCACACGATCTCGTGCACGAGGTCCGCCGGTGTCGCCTGCGACGTCATCCCGCCGTACCGCAGGCTCCCCAGCCCCGCCTTCACGGTTCCGGTGGTGTCCGCGACCAGGACGTCGACCGTGTCCTCGGACGTGACCGTCACCTGCACGTCCACAGTGGACGGCGCTGCCCCGTGCACCTCGACCGAGCCGATGTGCGCGACCATGCGCAGCGTGGCCGGCCCGGGGAACGCGGCGGGCGCGATGGACAGCGCGGCGTCGAGCACACCCGGCCAGCCGTCGGAGACGAGCACGCGGGCCCTGAGCGTGGTCTCGGTGCGGAGCAGCTCCTCGACCGTCCACTCGAACGCCATGTCCGGAACGCCGACCTCGCGGAGGTGGTCCCGGACGTGACCGGGGGAGGCCGGTTTCGCGCCGGCCGGGAGCTTCGGGAGTTTCGGCGGAAGACCGGCGGGCTCGCCCGCGGTGGCCGTGGTGTGGGTCAGCCAGGTGTCCGTGGCCTTCGTGGAGATCCTCAGCGCGGCGCCGTCCCGCACGACCTGGAGCTCACCGGTGACGACCGGCAGCCGCAGGTCCACGTCGGTGAGCGCGGACACCCCCGCGGCGCTGAAGAACGTGTTGACGAGCACCGCCGCCGGCACGATCTCGGTCCCGTGAATGGTGTGGCTGCCGGGGTACGGCCGGTTCGAGTCGTCGAGGGTGGTGCGCCACAACGTCATCCCGGCCTGTCCGGCCACCTCGACCGCGGAGCCGAGCAGCGTGTGCGACGCCGGGTCGTGCTGCGCGGGGGCGCCGCTGACCGACGACTCGTGCCAGTGCGGTGTGCGTTGCCACGCGACCGAGGGCAGGTCGGCGAGTCGCCGGACGGGCTGCAGCCGCGTCCAGTCGACGTCGATGCCCGCGCAGAACGCGGTCCCGAGCGCGGTCAGCACGGAGATCGCCTCTGGCTTGTTGCGCCGCAACGTGATCCCGACGAACGCGTCCTCGATGCCCTGGTCGGCCAGCGTCTCGGTGATCGAGTGCGCGACGACCGGGTGGGCGGAGATCTCCAGGAACCGCCGGTAGCCGTCCTCGGCGGCCGCCTGCGTGGCGGACGCGAGCCGCACGGGGTTGCGCAGGTTGCCCGCCCAGTACTTGCCGTCGAGGGGCTCGGCCGACCGCGGGTCCGCCGATGCCGTGGAGTACCTCGGGATCTCGGACACCCGTGGCGTCAGATCACCGGCGGCCTCCGCGAGGTCGGCGGTGAGCGCGTCCATCTGCGGGCTGTGGAACGCCACGTCGGACGCCACCCGCCGCACCTGGACGTCCTGTGCGCCCCACTGTTCGACCAGCGCGTCGATCGCCTCGGGCGACCCGGAGATCACCGTCGAACCGGGGGACGCGGAGATGCCGGGCACCACGTCCGTGCGCCCGGCCAGCCGTTCGCCGGCCTCGGCGAACGACAGACTGGTCATGGCCATCGCGCCCTGTCCCGCGACGCGCCGCAGCAACGCCGACCGGCGGCAGCTCAGCCGGGCGCCGTCCTGCGGGCTCAGCGCACCGCACGCGACGGCCGCGGCGATCTCGCCGACGGAGTGACCGATCACGGCGTCCGGCACGACGCCGTACGAGCGCCACGTCGCTGCCAGCCCGACCTGCACCACGAAGATCATCGTCTGGATGCGGTCGATGGTGTCGAAGTCGCCGTCGCGCAGGACCTGGGCGGGGGAGAAGCCGATCTCCTCCGCGAACACGGGTTCCAGCTCGGCCACCGCCGCGGCGAACGCGGGCTCGCTGTCGAGCAGTTCCCCGCCCATGCCGTGCCACTGGGCGCCGTGCCCGGAGAACACCCACACCAGCCCGGTGCCGTGGTTCGACGGCACCGCACCGGTCACGATCTCCTGCGACTGCCCGCCAGAGGCCACCAGCCGAAGCCCGTCCGCCAGGCCGCCGGCGTCCGACGCGATCACCGCCGCCCGGTGCGCGAGGTGCGAGCGCCGGGACGCGAGCGTGTGCCCCACCGCGTCGAGGTCCGAGACCTGGTCCGCGGCAAGGCTTTCCGCGGACGCGCGCAAGGCCGTCTCCGACGCCGCCGTCACCGGGAACAACCGCGGGCCGGATCCGCTCGCCGCCACCGGAACGGCGGCGGGAGCCTCCTCCAGGACCACGTGCCCGATCGTTCCGCCGTAGCCGAACCCGGACACACCGGCCCGGCGGACGCGTTCGCCACGGGGCCACGGCGTCCGGGAGGTGGCGACCCGCAGGCCGGAACCTGCCCAGTCGATCGCCGGGTTGGGCGTGTGGCAGTTGAGGCTCGGCGGAATCTCGCCGTGGTGCAGTGCCAGCGAGGCCTTGATCAGGCTGGCCACTCCGGCCCCCGCCTCGAGGTGCCCGATGTTCGGCTTGACCGACCCGATCAGGCACGGCTCGTCCCTGCCCGCTCCGTACACGGCGCTCATCGCCCCGGCTTCGAGCGGATCACCCAGGCGCGTGCCGGTGCCGTGGGCCTCCAGGTAGTCCACAGTGGAGGGTTCAACGCCCGCGCGGGAGCAGGCCTCGGCGAGCAGGGACTGCTGCGCGGCACCGGAAGGTGCCATGATCCCGTTCGTCCGGCCGTCCTGGTGCACGGCCGAACCGCGGATCACCGAGAGGATCCGGTCGCCGTCGCGCTGGGCGTGCTCGAGGAGCTTCAGCACCAGCACCCCGCCGCCCTCGCCGCGCCCGTACCCGTCGGCGTCGGCGTCGAACGGCTTGCACCGGCCGTCCGGAGCGGTCGCACCGGCGGCGTCGAGCGTCAGCGTCAGTCCCGGTCCGATGATCAGGTTCACGCCGCCGACCAGCGCGATGCCGCACTCCGCGGCCGCCAGCGCCTGGCACGCCAGGTGAGTCGCGACGAGCGAGGCCGAACAGGCCGTGTCCACGGCCATGCTCGGGCCGTGCAGGTCGAGCGCGTAGGAGATCCGGTTGGCGGCGGCGCACAGTGCGCTGCCGATCCCGGTCCACGCCTCGATCGTCGGCAGGTCCTCGAGCATCCGCCGCCCGTAGTCGTCGGACCCGACGCCGACGAACACACCGGTGTCGCCGCCCGCCAGGGACCGGGGTGCGATCCCGGCGTGCTCCAGGGCCTCCCACGCGACCTCCAGCAACAACCGTTGCTGCGGGTCCATCAGCTCGGCCTCGCGCGGGGTGAGCCCGAAGAACGCGGAGTCGAAACCCTCGATGTCGCCGAGGAAACCGCCGGGCACCACCGCCGCGCGACGCAGCTCGGCGGGGAACGATCCGTCGTAGGCGCGCCAACGGCCTTTCGGCAGGTCGCCGATGCCGTCACGGCCGGACACCAGCATGTCCCAGAACGCGGCCGGGGTGTCGGCGCCGCCCGCGAACCTGCAGCCGACGCCGATGACCGCCACCGGTGGTGTGTTCATCTCTCTCCTCAACTCGAGCTCTGCCAGGGTGCGGGGTGCAGGATCTGGACCACGGCGGCGGACAGCGTCACTCCCGGTCCGACGCCGATCATGAGCAGGTGGTCGCCGGGCCCCAGCTCACCCGTGGACACCAGGTGGTCGAGCGAGACGATCTGGTCGCTCGCGCCGAGGTGTCCGACGGTGCGCCCGAACTCCCAGGTGGAGCGCGACATTCCCAGTCCGAGCGCGGCCATGCAGCGTTGCTCGACGATCTCCCGCGAGTAGTTCATGTACGCGACGCGCGTGACGTCGCCGAGGCCGATGCCAGCCTCGTCCAGCACTCGCTCCACAACGGACAGTGTTTGCTGGTGGATGCGGATCAGCGCGCCGGTGCCCTCACCGGACCCGGTCACCTGCTTCTTGAACGCGGCGTTGCGCGAGACGAAGTCCAGCGCGCGCCCGACCGTCGGGCCCGGCGGGAACAACGGCTCGTCACCGCGGTGCATCTGCTCCGCTTCGGGAACGGCCACCGAACGCACGGCGAGCAGCCGCGCGAAGCCGGGCTCGGTCGACAGGATCACGGCGGAGGCGGCGTCCCCGGCGACATAACCGGGTCCCATGCGCCAGCGGTCCATCATGGGCGTGCCGAAGTTGTCGGACGCCACCAGAAGCGCGCTTCGCCTGCCGCCGGACAGGTAGCCGGCGCCGAGCTCCAGCGCACCGAACATGCCGTTGCAGCCCTGACGCACCTCGACCGCCAGCACGTCCCCGCCCAGCAGGTGCCGCTGCAGGTGGTACTGCGGCTGCCAGCCGTCCGGTCCCTGGTGCCAGGAGTCCGCGTACAGCAGGACGTCCACGTCGTCCGGGCTGTGGCCGGTGCGCTTGAACGCCTGCTGAGCCGCCAGCAGCGCCATCTCGGGCGCGGGCACGTCCCCGGCGACGGCCGCGCCCGCGAGCTGGTGCAGCTCGACTTCCTCAGCGGGGTAGAGCCCTTGTGCCACAGCTGATTCGATGCTCACCACCGGGGGCAGGTGGACGCCGAGTCCTGTGACGTACACGTCTGGCGTGCGCACGATGCCTCCTCAGTGGCCGAAGGTGCCGAGTACCTGGACCAGACGGTCGAGCAACCGTCGTGCCTCGGCCGGGCGGAACAGGTCGGGCCGGTACCCGAGCCGCAGGTGCAGCCGTTCGCCGGGCACGGCCGCCAGTCGCAGGGGGTAGTGGGTCTCGTCCTCGACCTCGAACGCCGTCAGCCGCAGCTCCGGCAGGAGCTCCGCCCACTCGGCCCGGTCGAAGGAGTAGTTGACGAACATGATTGCCGTGTCGAAGAGCTCGCGGCCGCGCTGGACGTCCGACAGCCCGACGTGGTGGTGCGGTATCAGCGCCGCCTGTTCGGCCTGCACCCGTGCCAGCAGGTCCGGCGCCGGCTCACCCGCGCGCAACCGGACCCGCACCGGGATCGTGTTGGTCAGCAACCCGACCATGCGCTCGACACCGGGCAGGTGCGCCTGCCTGCCTGAGACGGAACATCCGAACGCCACGTCGTCGCGCCCGGTCACCTGGCTCAGCACGGTGGCCCACGCCGCCTGCACGACCGTGTTCAGCGTGACGCCGGGGATCCGGTCGAGTGCGGCGGTCAGGTCCGCGTCGAGGTCGACCCTGACCTGTTCCTGCCGGCGGGCCGAGGCCCGAGCGCCGGGTGCCACGAGCGTCGGTGTGTCGAACCCGTCCATCGCCTCGGCCCACGCGGCCTTGGAGGCGTCGAGGTCCTGCTCTGCCAGCCAGCGCAGGTAGTCCGAGTAGGGAGGACCGGCCGGCGGCTCACCGTCCGATGTGTACCGTGTGAACAGCTCGCGGACCAGCAGCGAGGTCGACCACCCGTCCCACAGCACGTGATGCGCGGTCAGGAGCAGGCGATGACTCTCGTCGCCGAGCTTCAGCACGTGCATCCGGATCAACGGCGGCGCGGTGAGGTCGAAGCCCTGCGACCGTTCGGCGGCCGCCACGCGTTCGGCATCGGTGGGACGCTCGGTGAGATCCGTTTCGGCCCAGGGCATCGTCGCGCCCGCACACACCACCTGCACCGGCCGCGCGAGCTCGTCGTGGTGGAAGGCCACCCGCAGGTTCGGGTGGCGCAGCAACGACTCCGCCGCCGCGCGCATCCGGGCCGCGTCGAACGGGCCTTCGAGGTCGAACCGCAGCTGCGAGACGTAGGAGTCGGTGTGCTGCCCGGACACGGCGTGCAGGAACAGGAAACCCTCCTGCAGCGGCGACACCGGCAGGACGTCCGTCAGGTCCGGGTGCGCGGCGGCCAGCGTGTCGATCTCGGTCTGGGTGAGCCCGGTCAGCCGCACGTCCGACGGCGTCAACGCCACCGGGCCCGGTGACGCGCCGAGCTCGTCCAGATCGGTCAGCGCCGCACGCCACTCGGCGACGAACTCTCCTACGTCGTCCGCCGAGAACACGGCCGGGTTCCACGCGATCTGCACGCGCAGCTCCCCGCCGGCGGACCTCGAGGTGCATGCCAGCGCGTAGCCCGGATCGGGCGTGCAGGAGAAGGTCTCCGGCAGCACCCCGAGGTCGCGGAACGCGATGCGGGGGAACACGTCCGCCCCGGCACCCCGGCGTTGCTCCTTCACCCGTTTCAGCGCCTTGGCGACCGGTTCCCAGCCGCAGTGCACCGGGACGCGCCCCTGGATCCGTCCGACCGTCCGCACGGACCGCGGCGCCTCGGCGAAGCACGGTTCGGCGACCGCCAGCGCCAGTCCGGTGAGCAGGACGTCGGTCCGGTCCACGCGGAACCGCCGCGCCAGCGAGGCCCAGTCGGGCTCCGGCAACGTGATCTCCATCGTGCTCACCGTCCCGGACACCGTCACGGGTACGACGTCCGCGGCGAACACGTTGTCCCGCAACGGAACGACGGCGGGCAGGTCGGTGGAGCCGGACCAGAGCTCGTCCAGCAGGATCCGCCAGGACTCCCCGTCTGCCAGGAGGTGGTGCACGACCAGCAACAACTGTCCGGGATGGGAAGGCCCCGCGTCGAAGAACGCCGCCTGGAACATCCGCCCGGCGCCGGGGGACAGGCGGGACACGGCGGCCTCCCGTTCGGCCTCGACTACCTCCGGAGCGGGATCGCCGACCAGCAGCACCCGGCTCACGTGGTCGTCCAGCGCGTCGACGACCTCCCAGGTGCCGTCCGCGAGCACCCGCATGCGCAGCGCTTCGTGGCGGGAGACAAGGGTTTCCAGCGCGGACGTGACGGTGTTCATCCGCGTGCCCAGCGGCACCGGCACGACGACGGACTGGTGCAGTCCGTCCAGCGCGGTCCCGAGCCGGGCGAGCTCGGGCGTAGGCGGGAACGGCCCGGTGCCCGACGGCGCGGCCGACACATCCCTGGCGACCTTCGCGAGCCGGGCCGCCGTCGGGTGCTGGAACACCTCCCGTGCGGTGAACTCGAGTCCGGCTTCCAGCGCGCCCGACACGAGCGGGAACACCATGATGCTGTCGCCGCCGAGATCGAAGAACGACTCGTGCGGCCCTATCCGCGTGACACCGAGGGCGTCCGCGAACAGCTTGCACAGCAACGCTTCCCGCGAGCCTTCCGGCGCGGCGTCGTAGTCCGAGGAGGAGAAGTCCGGTGCGATCAGCAATCGCCGGTCGACCTTGCCGTTCGGCGTCACCGGCAGCTCGTCCAGCAGCACGACGGCGGCGGGCACCATGAAGTCCGGCAGCACCCGAGCCGCGTGCCCGCGCAGCTGTGCGGGCGTGACCCGGCCGTCCGTCACCACGTACGCGACGAGCCGCTTGCGTCCCTCGTCCTCGCGCGCCACGGCCACCGCGGACCGCACCGAAGGATGGCCGAGCAACACGGTCTCGAGCTCACCGAGCTCGACCCGGAACCCCCGGATCTTGACCTGGTCGTCGGCCCGTCCCCGGTACTCGAGGTTGCCGTCCGGCCGCCACCGCACGAGGTCGCCGGTGCGGTACATCCGCGCGCCCGGCGTCCCGAACGGGCACGGCACGAACCGCTCGGCGGTCAGCGAGGCCCGGTGCAGGTACCCGCGGGCGAGCCCGTCGCCCGCGATGAACAGCTCACCGACCGCGCCCGGCAGCACGGGCTCCAGCCGTGAGTCGAGCACGTACACCTGCGAGTTGGCGATGGGCTTGCCGATGGGAACGCCGTCGCCCGCTGTCAGCGGCGGGCTCGTCGTGCTCGCCACGGCCGCCTCGGTGACGCCGTAGACGTTCACCATCCTGCGGCCGGGCGCCCATCGCCGCACCACGTCGGGATGGGGCGGCTCGCCACCGGTGATCAGCAACCGCAGGTCCGGCAGTCCTTCGGAGTCCAGCTGCGCCAGCATCACCGGCGGGATCGCGGCGTGCGTGATCCGTTCGGAGCGCAGCAGGTCCGTCAGCACGGGCTGGTCCTCCGGGGCGAGCACCAGCTGTCCACCGGACACGAGCACCGGCCAGATGTCCCCGGTGGCCACGTCGAAGCTCGGCGACACGAACTGCAGCACCCTGCTCCGGGCGCAGATCCCGAACCGGTCGGCGTGGTCCAGCACGAAGTTGCGCAGTGCGTGGTGCGGTACCACGACACCCTTGGGCGCACCGGTCGACCCGGACGTGTAGATCACGTACGCCGCGGTCGCCGGGTTGATCACCCGGCGTGCGACCGTGCCCGGTCGTGCGTCGTCCACCAGCACGACCGGAGTGCCGGACGGCAGGCCGGGCGCGACGTCCACGGACGTCAGCACGTACCGCGGCGCCAGGTCGTCGAGCATGTACGCGACGCGTTCGGCCGGATAGGCGGGATCGACGGGGACGTACGCCGCGCCGGCCTTTAGCACGGCCAGCATCGACACGATCAGCTCCGGCGAGCGGGGGAGTGCGATCGCGACGAAGTCCTCCGTGCCCAGGCCGCGTCCGACGAGGTCCGCGGCCAGTCCGGAGGCCCTCGCGTCCAGCTCGGCGTAGGTGAGCGTGGTGGGGCCGGACACGAGCGCCGTCGCGTCCGGCGTGCGCGCGGCCTGCCGGGTGACCAGTTCGGGCACCGTTTCGTCCGGCATGTCCCTGGCGGTGGCGTTGCGCTCCACCAGCAGGTCCAGTTGCTCCACAGTGGACAGAAGGGAGAACTGGCCGATCGGCCGGTCCGGTTGTGCCGCCACCGCCTTGAGGAACGCGAAGAGCCGGTCGCGGTGCGCCAGAAAGCCGCTGAGCCCGTGGTACTCCGGGTTCGCCTCCAGCACGAGCGACATCTCGCCGCTGGTCTGCCCGCGCACGCCCAGCGAGAGGTCCACGATCGGCCCGGACGCGAGGTTGTGCGTCGTGGCTGTTGCCGTGCCGAACCGCAGCGACCTGTCGTAGGGCATGAAGTTCACCATCGGCCCGATGAACGCCTGGTCGCTGCCTTCCAGCCCGAGGTCGCGGCGCAGGTCCTCGGCGCGGTACCGCTCGTGCTTCAGCGCCGCGCGCACCTCCTCGCCCATCCGGGGAACGAGGTGCGCCAGGCTCTCCGACGCCGAGACGTCCATCCGCAGCGCCACGGAGTTGGTCGCCATGCCCGGCGCACGCCGTGACACCACGCTGCGGCGTCCGGCGACCGGCATCCCGATGATCACGTCGCGCCGATCGGTCACCCGGTGCACGTAGGCCGCGACGGCGGCCAGTACCACCACCTGCCAGGTCGACCCCGTGGTCGCGGCCGCCTGCTGCAGCCGTGCCACGTCGTCGGGCTCCAGTGCCGCCACTCTGCCCAGGCGCAACGGCAACGACGCGGGATCGGCGTCCGGCGGCACGTCACCCGGCACGCGCATGACCGCGGGCTGGTCGCCGAACCGCTTCATCCAGTACTCGCGGTCCTGCTCGAACCGCACGGACGACCGATAGGCGAGATCCTCGTCCAGGATCGACTCGAACGACGTGCAGGCCGCTCCTTCGTCCACATCGGACACGAGCGACGTGTAGATCTCCGCGAGCCTGGTGCCGATCAGCTGCACCCCGTACCCGTCGACGACCGCGTGGTGCATCCGGTAGTAGAAGAAGAACCGCGACGCGGACACCTGGAAGAGCACGAACGCCGAGATCGGCGGCGCGGCGAGGTCGACCGGACGGGCCACGTCGTCGCGCATCCACCGCAGGGCGTCGCCCTCGGGGTCGGCGTGCCCTCGGTAGTCGAGGAACGGCAGCTTCGCGTCACCCTCGGGCGCGACGACCTGCCAGAGCTCGCCGTCGGCGTGGTCGAGCGCGTCGATGCGCAGGGCGTCGGCCTCGCCGCGCAACCTGTTCCACGCGGCCGTGAACACGTCCACGTCCACCGGGCCGTCGATGGCGAGGTACTCCGCGCAGTTGAACTTCTGCCCGGACGGGTCGAGCTGGTGCGCGAACCAGACGCCCCGCTGCGCCGCGGACAAGGACAGTCGCTTGCTCATGCCAGACTCCTCAGCCGTAGCGCTTCAGCTCGTCGAAGAAGCCGTCGACGACGTGCCCGCCACCGTCGCGGGTCACCTGCTCGTGGACGTGCGCTCCCACCGCGAGGTCCAGCACGCCGAGACCGAACGGCGAGAAGACCACCGGCCGGTCGGAGGGCACGTCGATCTCTCCGGCCAGCAACGCCCGCATGTCGCCGGCCACGAAGTCCCTGCCACCGGTGAGCTGCTCGGTCAGGTGCAACGACGTGTTGGCCTTCATGCAGTGCTCGACGTCGTCGGTCACGTTGCAGGAAGCCAGGATCACGTCTGTGGACAGATCTCGCAGCGAGACGTGCAGCACCAACGGGTTGTGCGAGAACCACGCCGGGTCGTGGACGTGCGGCTCACCGGCGACGGTCGCGAAGACGACCAGGTCGGACGAGCGGATCAGGTCCTCGGCGTTGTCGTGCACGGTGATCCGGCCGGCCTCGGTCCGCGCCAGGTAGCCGGAGAACCCGTCGGCGTGCGCCGGCGCCAGGTCGAACACGCCGAGCTCGTCGAACGTGAACCCGTTGGCCGCCAGGTAGGTGTGCACGTACCGCGCGATCAGACCCGTGCCGACGAACCCGACGCGGGACGGCCGGACGCCGCGCCGGGTGCTCAGCCGCACCGCCGCCAGCGCGGCGGACGCGGCGGTGCGAGCCGCGCTGATGACCGACGCTTCTATGCAGGCGAACGGAAAGCCGGTCTCGGCGTCGTTGAGGATCAGTACCGCGGAGGCGCGGGGGATGCCGCCCGCGACGTTCTCCGGGAAGCTGGAGATCCACTTCAGGCCGTGCACGCTGCCCAGCGACGCGGGCAGCGCGATGATCCGCGACGACGGCAGGTCGGGGAACCGCAGGAAGTACGAGTCCGGGTTCACCGTCCGGCCGTCGCCGTGCAGCCGGTACGCCGCCTCGACCACCTCGGTGACCTGTTTTTCTTGTCCTTGCAGGACTTCGCGCACCTGCGCGCCGGAGATGACAGTGAAAGGGGGAGGCCGCACGGGGGTTCCTTCCTCAGGCGTGGTCGACGGCGGGCTGCTGCCGCGACGGGGACTCGTACTCGCTCAGCCGGAGCCGTTCGCCGGCGGTCACCTCGATGCGTGCGGCCGCCATGCGCAGGATGGGAGGGCTCATCAGCGACGTGACGATCGCGATCAGCACGACGATGGTGTACATCTCGGTGCTGAGCACGCCGAGCCGCAGCCCGACCATCGCGACCACCACCTCGACGACGCCCCGCGCATTCATGCCGGCGCCGATCGCCAGCGCCTCCCAGCGGTTCAGGCCGCTGGCCCACGCGCCGAGGAACGCTCCCGCGAACTTGCCGACGATCGCGATCAGCAGCAGCACCACCGCCGCGAGCAGCACGGTCGGCTGGGCCAGCGCGGACAGGTCCATGCGCAGCCCGGCCATCGCGAAGAACACCGGCGCCAGCACCGTCATCACCAGGGTGCGCAACGGTGTCAGCCGTTCCACCACGCCGTGGCCCGCGTTGCGGATCAGCATGCCCGCGACCAGTGCGCCGAACACCGCTTCGAGCCCCAGCAGGTGACTGCCGGCGCTGGTCAGCAACACGATCACCACCGCCACCGAAATCGTCGGCCCGGACTCCGCCGACTTCGCGGTGACGCGGACGGCCGCACGCACCAGGGGGCGTCCGATCACGAACGCGACCACCAGGAACAACGCGAGGAACCCGACCGAACGGGCGATGCCACCCGCCTGCACGCCGGTCGTCGCCATGGCGGTCACGATCGACAGGCCCAGCCAGCCGAAGATGTCGTCGACCGTGCCGGAGATCAGGATGAGCTGACCCACGTTGCGGTGCAGCAGCTTCAGGTCGATCAGGGTCTTCGCGATCACCGGGATGGCGCTGACGCACATCGCGATGCCGAGGAAGACCGCGAACACCGCGCGGTGGGAGTTTTCGGCCAGAAGTGCCGGTGGCACCAGGAAACCCGCGGCGACGCCGAGTGCGAGCGGGATGACCAGGCCTGGCAGGCTGACCTTCGCCGCCGTGCTGCCGCGTTTGCGGATCAGCTTGAGGTCCAGCGACAGCCCGGTCATCCCGACCAGGAGCAGCACACCGATCTGACCGAACGCGTCGAGCAGGTGGAACTGCTCGGTCCGCGGCGGGAACAGCCAGGCGAACCAGTCCGGTGCCACGTTGCCGAGCAGTGAGGGGCCGAGCACGATGCCGGTGAGCAGCTCCCCGACGATGGGCGGCAGCGACACCCGTGCCGCGAGCCTGCCCATCAGCAGTGCCAGCAACAACAACAGCGCCACCTGGAGCAGGAAGAGGAACAGGGAGTGCCCGCCGATGGGCGGTACCGGCCCTGACGCGAAAGCCATCGCTGGTAGCTCCTGTCAGCTGAACTTGCCGTCGAGGAAGATCAGTGGCGGGTGCTCTTCGCTGAGCACCTCGCTCTCCACCACCGAGCCGACGATGAGGTCGTGGTCTCCGACGGGATGGGTGTGCTCGAACCGGCAGACGAAGTAGGCGACGCAGCCCGGCACGATCGGCGCGGGCAGCGCGTCGGGAGTGTGCAGCCCCAGGTGCTCCGGGGCACCGATGCGGCTGCGGCTCGCGTAGTGCCGGGCGTAGTCCCCCTGTTCGGCGTTGAGCACGCTGATGCCGAAGTACCGGGTCTTCTCGGCGAGCTGACGCATCCGGCCGCCGGACGTCACCGACACACCGATCATCGCGGGGTGGAGCGACAGCGTGATGAACGAGTTGGCGGTCAGTGCGTGGTCGCCGCCGTCGTGCCGCACCGCGACCACCGTGACCCCGGTCGCGAACCGGCGCGCCGCGCGCCGCAACGAGTCCGCTCTGTGCTGTTCGTGGATCTGGGCGCTCACCGGGGATCCCTCAGTCCGACATCGCGACCAGGATCCGGCGCGGCCCGGTGAACGACCGCCTGCCGTGCCCGACCGCCACGTTGTCGATCAGCAACAGGTCACCGGTGCGCCAGTCGACGTTCACCGCTTCGGACAGGCCCCGGTCCCGGATCTGCGTGACGTGCTCGGCGGGAATGGCAGAACCGTCGGCGAACGTCACGGACTGGGGCAGGTCCTCCTCGGGCATGATCTGGTGCAGCGCCGCCGCGGTCTCGTCGCCGAGCCCGGCCACGTGCCACTGGTCGGCCTGGTTGAACCACACCTCGTCCCCGGTCACGGGGTGGCGGGTGGTCGAGGGACGCACCTGGCTCACCCGCAGCCCGCCGTCGGGCTTCCAGGTGAACTCGCTGCCCGACTTCGACAGGAACTCCTCGACCTGGTCGCGTTCCGCGGTCTCGAACGTGTCCTGCCAGCTCTTGCCGAAACCCCTGCCGCCGTGCAGGTTCTGCGTGTAACGCACACCCTGCCCGAACGCCTCGCGCACCTCGGGATCGAGCGAATCGAGCCAGCGCACACCGTCGACGACCGGCGTCGCGCCGCCGGTTTCCGGTGCCACGGCGCAGAAGAACAGCAGTCGTGCGGGCCACTGATGCGCGTACGACATCTCGTTGTGCATCGAGATGTCGTACTGCGGAGGGTACTCGGTGGAGGTGTAGACGTTCTGGCCCACCTTGGTGCGCGGTGAGTTGCCGTGCACGTACGCCAGCCTGTTGGGCAGCAGCAGGTCCATCACGTCACCCAGTTCCTCCGGGGTGACGTGGAAACCGCGGAACACCAACGCCTTGTGCTTGACGAGGAGATCGCCGAGGTCGGTCGCGGCACGCAGATGGTCGATCAGCCCCTGCGGTCCTGGCTCTGCCCCGACGCTGGCCGGGTCGAGCTCGAGTGGAGCCCAGTGTTCCATCCGCCTTCTCCCTCCGGTGGGTCGTAATGCGGATCGTGGGGACGCCACCTATATTTCGTCGGTATCCCGCCTATCGCCGTCCATATAGCGGAAATATCGGCTCGCTGGAAAAGATTCGAGCGCGGCCGGTCGGCGACGAGATGGGATTTCGGTGTGGCAGCAGTCATCGTGAGTCCTCTGGAATTCAACGTTTCGGACTTGTACGTGGATCTGCGGCAGATCGTCGGACGGCGGCTGCTGCTCAAGTGCGAGGGCTTCAACTTCGCGGGTTCCATCAAGCTCAAGGCGGCCACCGAGATGGTCGACGCGATGGAACGCGCGGGTGAGCTCGTGCCCGGTGCCACCATCGTCGAGTCGTCGTCGGGCAACATGGGCATCGCGCTCAGCATGGTCGCGGCGAGCAAGGGATACCGGTTCATCTGCGTCACCGACGTCCGGTGCACCCGCGCGGCCCGGCGGATGATGGAGACGCTCGGCAGCGAGGTGCACGTCGTTTCGTCGCCGGACTCCTCCGGCGCTTTCCTGGGCACGCGGATCGCTCACGTGCAGTCGTTGTGCCGCGCCAACCCGGGCTTCGTGTGGCTCAACCAGTACGCGAACCCCGGCAACTGGACGGGCCACTACCGCTCGACCGGCCCGGAGATCGACAAGGCTTTCCCCGAGCTGGACGTGCTGTTCGTCGGCGCGGGCACCACGGGAACGTTGATGGGCTGCGCGAGGTACTTCCGCGAGAACCGGCCGTCCGTGCGGATCGTCGCGATCGACAGCGTCGGTTCCGTCACCTTCGGCACGCCCTCACGCACCCGCCTCATCCCGGGCCTGGGCACGAGCGTCCGCCCGCAGATCCTGGACGAGTCCTTTGTGGACGACGTGGTGCACGTCGAGGAGAGCGACACCGTGCGGATGTGCCACCAGTTGGTGCGCCACGGGTACCTGTTCGGCGGGTCGACCGGCACCGTGGTGAGCGGAGCCCTGCAGTGGCTTTCGTCCGCGGAGGCGGGCGACGACCTGACGTGTGTGGCGATCGCGCCCGATCTCGGCAGCAACTACCTCGACTCGCTCTACCACGACGAGTGGCTGGCGAACGCCTTCCTGGTGGCGGACTGAGGGCCTTTCCGCCTTTCGCGGAAAAGATCCGGCCACTGGCACGGCGGGACGATCCCGTGGAAGCGTCGATCAGGCCGGCGGGTGCCGTTCTGGTTGACGACCGGGTACCCGGTCCACGGCTGCAACGGCTGGTGGTCGCGCAGCGGTACCGGCACCGGGTCGGGATTCTCGATCGGCTGGAGCCTGCCCGGCTCGGTGTTGCCGTCCGGCACGGTCTCGTGGTCCCGGTGTGGCGCCTGGATCTCCTCGTGCCGGTTGGGCGCAACCGATGCCCGGCGCGGGGCCCGCGACGCTCGCCCCGGCCACCAGCACCCTGCTACCGCTCATCGGGGCACTCGAATCCCATCGGATGACCGTCCGAAGTGCACGTCCGGCATGAGGTCAGGTGGCCCACTCGAGAACGAGCTTGCCCACGAGGTCGGGTGCTTCGAGCTGAGGGAAGTGCCCGACGCCTGGCAGCGTCACGTACGACGACCCCTCGGCCAGCTGCCGCGTCAACGTCGCAGCGTCGGGCGGCGGCAGGCAGCCGTCCTGGTCGCCGTGCAGGTAGAGCGTGGGAACGGGTGCGGTCCGCATCAACGCGGACTGCGCCTTGCGGTAGCGCGGCGAGTGCGTCGACGGGTCGAACAGCGTGCGGTAGTAGGCCAGTGCCGCGCTCAGCCTTCCCTTGGGCCGCAGGGACTCCTTCACGAACACCAGGTCCGGAGAGGCGTCGTACGACGGCGACCACTCGTGCCACAGGTGGTCGAGGAAGGCCATGTCGTCTGCCGCGACGACGCGTTCGGCGATCGGGGTCTGGAACAGGAACATGTAGAACGAGCGCTTCATCTGCTCGAAGTCGGAGTTGACGACCGCGGCCGGCGGAACGGCCAGCGTGACCAGCTTGCGCCAGCGGTGGGGTTCCAGTGCGACCGCTCCGTAGGCCGCTACCGCACCCCAGTCGTGTCCGATGAGGACGGAGTCCGGGCCGCCGCCCAGTGCCTCGTGCAGTGCGTTGATGTCGGCGAGCAGCGCGCCCGACTGGTAGCAGCCGTCCGCGGGAACGGAGGTGGGCGCGTAGCCGCGTTGGAACGGGGCGACGGCGCGGAACCCCTGCGCGGCCAGCTGCGGCATCAGGTGCCGCCAGGTGTGCGCGGTGTCGGGGAAACCGTGCATGCACAACGCCAGCGGGCCCGAACCCTCTTCCAGGCAGGCGAACTCGACGTCGTTGGCGACGACCGTGATCATGCGACTCCGTTCGGGATGCGAGGGAGGGGTACGTCGCGCATTGCGCGCAGCGGCGAGAAGTACACCCACAGGCCGGCCGACCAGATGCACGCCATGGCGAGCCAGAGGGTCGGGCGGATGCCGATCCAGCTGCCCAGGCTGCCGCCGATGAGAGCACCGAGCGGGCCGATGCCCCAGACGATCCATCTGATGCTGGCGTTCATCCGGCCGAGCAGCTCGGGCGGGCACACCGCCTGGCGGTAGGCCATCTGGCCACTGTTGTAGACGACCGCGGCGGCGGAGAACACCGACCAGCCGATCGCGAAGAGCGCCAGCCGCCACCCCGGTTCGGCCAGCGGTACGAGCAGGCCGGTCCAGCCGAAGCCGAGGAACGACGCCCAGATCACCCGCGCCGACCCGAACCTGGCCGCGATCCGCCCGGCGACGAGACCGCCGAGCACGCCGCCGACGGTGCCGGACGCCAGCAGCAGACCGACCAGGCCTGTCGGCACCTGCAGCACCTGGACCAAGAAGATCACGTTGATCGCGCCCGCCATGCTGATGCCGAGGTTCGACGTCGCCGTGCAGCAGACGATCCGGCGCAGCAACGGTTCCCGCAGCACGAACCCGAGGCCTTCCGCGATCTCCGCGGGCAGGTCGCGCTTCTCCGGGCGTGCGGGAGCGGGCTCGGAGAAGCGCACGAACGCCAGGCTCACCGCGCTGACGACGAACGACAGGGCGTCCACGGCGACCGCCTTGGTCGCGCCCAGCAGGGCGGCCAGGCCACCGCCGAGGCTGGTGCCGCCGACGTAGGCGAGGTACTGGGTGCTGCCGAGCTTGCCGTTGCCGTCCACCCGGTGCTCCGGTGGCAGCAGCACGGCGATGTAGCTCTGGTAGGCGACGTCGAAGAACACCGTCAGCACACCGGCGACGGCGGCCACGACGTACAGGTGCCACATCTCCAGGTGATCGGTCCACGCCAGCAGCGGGATCGTCGCCAGCGCGCCGAACCGAGCCACGTCGCACCAGAGCATGAGCTTCCGCTTGCGCAGGCCGTCGACGATCGCGCCCGCGGGCAGGGCGATCAGCACGAACGCGACGCCCGCCGCCGCCTTCAGCAGACCGGTCTCGAACGCGCCCGCTCCCAGCACCAGGACGGCGACGAGCGGCAGCGCCACCTCGGTGACGGCCGAGCCGGTCTCGCTGATGGTCTGGCCGCTCCACAACAGCATGAAGTTGCGGTTGCGCCACAAGGACTTGCTCATGCCGGCACCCTACTGCGCTCGGGCAGGGATCCGACGCGTCGCGACGGATTGTCCGCGATGGCTGCGAGCACGGCGAGGAACGACGTGACGACGTTCTCGGCGGTCTCGTGGCGGAACAGGTCGCGCCGGTAGTAGAGCGCCCCGTCGAACCCGGCGCCGACGCGGAACAGGTCCAGCTGCAGGTCGAACCGCGCCGTCTGGTTGAACGTGCCGTGGTAGGAGCTCGTCGTGCCGTCGAGGTCGAGACCGCTGATGATCTCCTCCTCGAACAGCTGGCAAGCCACCTGGACGAGCGGGACGGTGCCGAGCAGGCGGTCGGGGTTAAGCGCCTCGACCATGCGGTCGAACGGCATCTCCTGGTGCGCCAAGCCCGCGAGGAAGTGGTCGCGGGTATCGGCGAGCAGGTCGGCGAAGCCGGGGTCGTCGTCCACACGGGCGCGGATCGGCAGCGTGTTGATGAAGAACCCGGCGAGGTTCTCCACCTCCGCCTGCGTGCGGCACGCGACCGGGACGCCGACGACCACGTCGGACTGGCCGCTGCGCAACGCCATCTGCGCCTGGAACGCCGCCAGGACCACCATGAACAGCGTGCTCGAGTGGGTGGAGGCGATGCGGCGCAACCGTTCCGTGAGGCCGGCGTCGAGCGAGAAGTAGACGACCCCGCCGTCGGCGTCGACGGTCGTGGTGCGCGGGAAGTCCGTTGGCAGGTCGAGCAGCTGCGGTGCGCCGTCGAGGTGGCCGGTCCAGTACCCGAGCTGACTCCGCAACGTCTCGCCGCTGAGCAGTTCTCGTTGCCACGCCGCGTAGTCGCTGTACTGCACGGTCAGCTCGGGCAGACCAGCGTCGCGCCCGGCGAGCGCCGCGTTGTAGAACGCCGACAGGTCGTTCTTCAGCACGACCTGGGACCGGCCGTCGCTGAGGATGTGGTGCATCGACAGCGCGAGCACGTGGTCGTCCTCGCCCAGCGCGATCAGTTCCGCACGGAACAAGGCGTCGAGCGCCAGGTCGTACGGTCGGGAAGCGATGGCGCGCAACAGGTCCGCGAGCTCGGGCTCGGACGCGCGGGTGATCTCCAGGCGGCCGGACCACGTGTCGTCCACGATCTGCACGAGCTCACCGCCGACCACGTCGAACCGGGTGCGCAGCACCTCGTGCCTGCGGGCCAGCGCGTCGACCGCGGAGGCCAGCGCGGTGTGGTCCAGCGGGCCGCGGATCCGGATCGGCTCGTACATGTTGTACGCGGTGCTGTCCGGGTCGACCTGCTGGATGAGCCACAGCCGTTGTTGCGCGAAGGAGACCGGCGCGGGACGCGGTGCCGTGCCCGCCCGCAGCGGCAGCGTGGTCGACTCACCGGCTTCGGCGATCGCCGCGGCGAGCAGTTCGACGGTCGGGTTCTCGAACACGGTCAGCACGCCGACCTCGGTGCCGAGCACCGACTGCAGGCGGGACGCGAGCTGCACCGCGGTCAGCGAGTGCCCGCCGCAGACGAAGAAGTCGTCGTCGCCCTCCAGCGGCTCGCTGTCGCCGAGCACCTCTGCCATCACCGTCCCGACCAGCTGCTCCAAGCCGCCGGACGCGCCGCCGCTCTCGACCACGACCGGTGCGTGCGCTGCCGGGCGGGCCACGAGCTCGTCCGGAACACCGAACGAAGACAGCTTCGAGTCCGGAGTGGACACCACCTGACGCAACAGTTCCTGATAGTAATCAACGATCGCCGAAGCGCGCTCGCCGCTGTACTGGTCATCGCGGTAGCAGAGGAAGCCCAGCAGTGCCTCGCTGGTCTGGTGCAGGTCGAGCGACAGGTCGAAGCGCGCGGTGCGGTTGAACGTGTCGCGGTGCTCGCTGGTCGTGCCGGTGAAGCCGACACCGTCCGGTGCCGCCTCGGCGAACAGGTGGAACGTCGTCTGCACCAACGGGTTGCGGCCGGGCCGCCGCTCCGGGTTGACCTCCTCGACGATCCGCTCGAACGGCAGCTCCTGGTACTCGTACGCGGACAGGGCGCTGTCACGCGTGCGGGCGAGCAGCTCGCGGAACGTCGGGTCGCCGGTCAGGTCGGCGCGCACCGGCAGGGTGTTGATGAAGAACCCGACCAGGTTCTCCAGCTCGGTGCGGCCGCGGCCGTCGACCGGCACGCCCACCAGCAGGTCGGGTTCGCCGCTGACCTTGGCGAGCAGCAGTTCGAACACCGCGAGCGTCACCATGAACAGCGTCGCCTCGTGCTCCTGACCGACCGTGCGCAACCGGTCGACGAGCTCGGCGGGGATCTCGAACCCGACGATGCCGCCCTCGGTACCCGGCGTACCGGTGGGTTCTCGGTCGGCGGGCAGCGTCAGCATCTGGGGCGCACCCTCGACGTGCGACGTCCAGTAGGCCAGGTGCTCGTCGAGCACGGAGCCCTGCAACGTCTCGTGCTGCCACGCCGCGTAGTCGCCGTACTGCACGGGCAACGGCGGGAGCTGCGCTGCCTGCCCCGTGACGGCGGCGTCGTAGAACGCCGAGAGGTCGCGGACCATCACCGCGACCGAGTGGCCGTCGCTCATCGCGTGGTGCATCAGCAACGTGAGCAGGTGGTCGTCCGGGCCGACCTCGAGCAGGTCCGCACCGAACACGGGGCCCTCGGCGAGGTCGAACGGCACTGCGGTGATCTCGTCGAGGTGCAGCTGGATCCGGTCGTCGTCCGCCATCCACATCGTGCCCGGCAGATCGGACACGGTCAGCTCGCCGGTCCACGCGTCGTCGACGAGCTGGACGAGAGTGCCGTCCACCTCCCGCAGCCGGGTGCGCAGCGCTTCGTGCCGCTGGGTGAGGGCGTTCAGCGCCATGCGCAAGGCGATCTCGTCGAGCTCGCCGCGGATGCGGAACGGCGCGTACATGTTGTAGTGGCTGCCGTCCGGTTCGATGCGCTGCAGGATCCACATGCGCTTCTGGCCGAACGACGCGGGCGCGACGCCCTCGTGCCGGGTGATCGGTGCGTCCACTGCGGATGCCGGTTGTCCGACGAGCTCGGCGAGCGACGCCACCGTGGGACGTTCGAAGACCGACCGCACGGACAGCTCGGCGCCCAGCTCGGCCCGCAGGCGGGACACCAGCTGCACGGCGGTGAGCGAATGCCCGCCCGCGGCGAAGAAGTTGTCCAGCCTGCCGATCCGGGGCACACCGAGCAGCGGCGCCATCACGTCGGCTACGGCCTGCTCGGCCGGCGTGCGAGGCGGTTCGAACGGCACGTCGGCGGACGGCTGGTCGAGGAACGACTCCTCGCGCACGCCGAGGAGCTGCACGTGTCCGTCCGCGGTGATGCGGCCGCGTTCGCCGGTGCGGAAGCGACCGCGGCCGGGAAAGTACTCGGCGGTCTGGGCGGCGCGGCCGGGATAGCCGGACGCGACGTGCCCGGCGCCGACGCAGATCTCGCCGACGACTCCGGCCGGCACCGGCCGTCCGGCCGCGTCCAGCACGGTGATCGTCGCACCGGGCACCGGTACGGCGGCGAACGGGTCGCCGCCCGGCCAGGTCAGCGCGTGGCCGAGGCACTCCGCGGGGCCCCACAGGTGGACTGCGCCGGGAACATCGCGAACCGAAGAGGTGTGCACGACCGCGGCCGGAATGTCTTCGTCCTCGTGGGCCACCAGGAAGTCTGCACTGTCCGGAACGGACAGCAGCTCGACCTCGGCGCCGGAGAGCGCGTACAACAACGCGTTCCACGGCGTCGCCCGCCACACACCCGGCGTGAGCGCCACTGTCCGGTGCTCGCCGGTCACCGCCAGGCCGGCGAGTGCGCGGTGCGTCACCAGGGCGGGGCCGCCCTCGGCGGTGCCGACGAGCGCGGCCGGTGCGTCCAGCGAGGGTTCCTCTGGAAGGTCACCAGCCTCGGTCAGGCCGGCCGCGTCCACCGTGACGTCCGGGACGTCGTCGGCGATCAGCACGGGAACGCCCGCGCGCCACGCGCCGAGCACACCGGCCACCACCACCAACGGGTCGTCGCCGGTGATCTCGACCAGGCTGTCCGCCGTCAGGCCACGGCTGTGGAGTGCGGCGGCGGCGGTCTCCGCCCGTGCGACGAGTTCCGCGGCGGTACAACGTCGGGCACCGGACGTGAGCACCACCCGGTCCGGGTCCAGCGAGCCGATCCGGTGGAACAGCGAGCCGGAGTCCGGCGGTGCCGCGCGGGAAATCTCGGCTCCGGTGCCGAGGGGCAGCACCGGGACCGGGCACTCGGGAGCGGCCAGTGCCGCGCCGAGCACGTCCACGAACGAGGCGACGAACGCCTCGACGGTCGCACGGCTGAAGAGGTCCTCGCGGTAGTACAGCTGGCCGCGCAGCTTCGCGTCCACGTGGTAGAGGTCGAACGTCAGGTCGAACGCGACCGAGCGCCGGTAGCCGGAGAGTGGCGCGCTGGTGGTGCCGCGCAGTCGCAGATCGGTGCCGATCGCGCCTTCGAAGAGCTGGAAGGTGGCCTGCACCAACGGGTTCACGCCGAGGTGGCGGACCGGGTTGAGCGCTTCGACGATGCGCTCGAACGGCACCCGCTGCTCGGTGAAGGCGTCGAGGACGGACTCCTGCACCCGTTCGACGAGCTCCTCGAACGACGGCCCGTCGCGCAGGTCCGCGCGGATCGGCAAAGCGTTGACGAAGAACCCCACCACGTCCTGCGCCGCGGGATCGGTGCGGCCCGCGATCGGCATGCCGACGACCATGTCGTCCTGCCCGCTGACCCGGCTCAGCAACGCCTGGAACACCGCGAACGCCGTCATGTGCAGGGTCGCGTAGTTCTCGGCCGCGGCCTTGCGCAGGCTCTCGGTGAGCTCGTCGGGGATGTCGAAGTCCAGGCAGCGCCCGGCGAACGAGAAGCCCGCACGGTGTGGCGTGCGGGTCGGCAACGGCAGCAGCGCGGGCGCGCCGTCGAGTCGCTTCACCCAGCGCTGCACCAGGTCCGCGCACTCGTCGCCGGCGAGGTACCCGGCCTCGTCCACGATCAGGTCGGTGTACTCGGCACCCACCGGCGGCAGATCGGCCGAGACGCCGTCGAGCTGGGCTTCGTAGTACGCCGCGAGGTCGCGCAGGATGATGTTGAGCGACCAGCCGTCGCTGATGATGTGGTGCATCGTCAGCGCCAGCGCGTGCGACTCGGGCCCCACGCGCAGCAGCTCCGCGCGGAAGAGCGGCCCGGTGCTCAGGTCGAACGGCTCCGCGAAGATCCGTTCGACGTGCTCGTCCAGGTCTTCCACGTCGGTGACGGTGAGCCCGCCCTGCCAGCTCGGGTCGACCACCTGCACCGGCAGGCCGTCGCGCTCGGCGAACCGGGTGCGCAGGCTGCGGTGCCGCGACACCGCCTCGGCGAGCGCGCCGTCCAGCGCGGCCGCGTCCACCGGGCCCTCGACCAGGTAGACCTGCCCGAGGGTGTAGGCGCAGCTGCCGGGATCGAGGCGCGCGGCGAACCAGAGCCGCTGCTGTGCGTTGGAGGCGGGGTACACGTCATCCGGCATGGGTGGTGGCTCCCAGGGTGGCGGGCAGACTCTTGATCCCGAGCATGAAGTTCGAGCGCAACCGGGCGACCGGTCCGGCGAGCCGCAGCCGGAACGGCAGTGCGGCCAGCGCCTCCAGCAGCGCGGTGAGCTCCAGCCGGGCGGTCGCGGCACCGATGCAGTGGTGGATGCCGCTGCCGAACGCCAGGTGGTGGTTCGGGGTGCGGGCCAGGTCGAAGCGGTGGGCCCCGGGGAACTGGGCCTCGTCGCGGTTGGCCGAGGCGTTCCACAACGTCACGCTGGCTCCGACGGGCAGTTCGATCCCGTGCAGCACCACGGGTTTGGTCACCACGCGCTGCACGTAGGCGTTCGTGGAAGCCCAGCGCAGCACCTCCTCGACCCCGGTGCTCACGACGTCCGGACGGCTCACCAGCAGGTCCCACTGCGCGGGGTCCTCGATCAGTGCCAGCGCCCCGATGCTCGCGCTGTGCGGTGTGGTCTCGTTGCCGCCGACCGCGAGGTTCATCAGGTTGTACAGCAACGACTCCTCGTCGAGCGGCTTGCCGCCGTCCCGCGCGCCCATCAGGATGCTCACCGCATCCGTGCCGGGCCGCCCGCGGCGTTCGTCGACGAGGTCGCTGAAGTAGTCGAAGATGTCCATCTGCGTCTCGGCCAGGCGCATCGCGCGATCCCGCGTGAGGTCGGCGTAGCCGGGATCCTGGAAGCCGATCATCGCCCTGGTCAGGTCGAGCAGCCGCCGCGCGTCGGAGTAGCCGATCTCGAAGAACGCCATCAGCGCGCCCGCGGGCAGCTCCAGCGCCACGTCCACGGCGAAGTCTCCGCCGCCATCGGTGACGAACCGGCCGAGCGCGTCGGTGACGCGCGAGCGCACGATCGTCTTGACCCGCTGCGACATCTCCCGCGAGAAGACCTGCTTCATCCGCCGGCGCAACGCCGTGTGGTGCGGCGGGTCCGCGCTCACCAGCATCCGGTTCGACGCCGTGTCGACCTCGCTGCGGTAGGAGCCGCCGAGGATCGCGCCGTGCGCCGAGCTGAACGAGCCATCGTCGCGGTACGCGGCGAGCACGTCGGCGTAGCGGGTGACCGCCCAGAAACCGCCGTCCGCGGTGGGGTTCCAGTGCACGGGTGCCTCGCGGCGCAGCTGTGCCCACATCGCGTGCGGGTCGCCGTGCTCGAAGACGTCGTGGTCGGTGACGTCCACAGTGGACAGACTCGTGATCATCCCGCGAGCACCTGCCCGTCCATCAGCACCGCGAGGTCGGCCAGCACGGTGTTCTCCAGCAAGTCCTGCACCGGCAGCTTGACCGCGTAGTCGCGTTCGATCCGCCTGCGCACCCGGAACGCGAGCATCGAATGCCCGCCGAGCCGCAGGAAGTCGTCGGTGACGCTGATCCGTTCGATCCCGAGCAGCATCTCCCACAGCTCCGTCAGGTACCGCTCGCTGTCGGTGCGCGGCGCCACGTACTCCTCGCGGCTGCGGTCGCGTTCGCCCAGCAGCGCGAGCAACCGGTCGCGGTCGCGCTTGCCGTGGCTGTTGGCCGGGATGTTCTCCACGAACAGCAGCTCCGACGGCACCTGGTAGTCCGGCATCGTCGACTCGGCGTACTCGCGCAACGCCTGCGGCGCCAGCCCTTCGCCCTCGGCCACGACGAACGCCACGAGCCGGCAGTCCTGTCCGCTGCCGACGACGACCACGGCCACGTCGCGCACCTGCTCGTGCGCCAGCAGGGACTTCTCCACCTCCGGCGGCTCGACCCGGTAGCCGCGGACCTTGACCTGCTCGTCGGACCGGCCCAGGTATTCCAGCACACCGTCGCCGAGGTCCCGGGCCCGGTCGCCGGTGGCGTACATCGTGGAACCGGGCGGGCCGGACGGGTCGGGCAGGAACCGTTCCGCGGTGCGGGCGGGGTCGCGCAGGTAACCGCGCGCCACACCGATGCCGCCGATGTACAGGTTTCCCGGCGCGCCAACGGGAACGGGCCTCAGCTCGTCGTCCAGCAGCAGCACCCACGTGCCGTCGATGGCGCTGCCGATCGGCACGTTGGCCGCGTCCGGCGCGAGCCCCGAGACGTCGAAGCAGGTGACCGCGGTGGTCGCCTCGGTCGGCCCGTACAGGTTGCACATCACGCCGTCGAACCCGGCGCCGAGGATCGCCCGGCACGCTGCGGGACGGACCACGTCACCACCGGTGTGCAGGACCCGCAGCCCGCTGAACGCGTCGGCGTCCTCGCCGGTGATGTGGTTGACCGCCATCGTCGGTGCCAGCATCGCGGTGATCCGCCTGCGGCGCAGCTCCCGGCGCAGGTCCGTGCGCACCAGGTCGGCGAGTGACGGCATCACGGCCAGCTCCGCGCCGGCGGCGAGCGCGCCCCACAGTTCGAAGTGGACGGCGTCGAACGAGACGTTGGCGACTTGGGCGACCTTGTCGTCCGGTTCCAGCTTCGGCAGTGACGGGTTCACCGCGAACGCCGCGACACTGCCGTGTTCGAGCACCACGCCCTTCGGCACGCCGGTCGAGCCGGACGTGAACAGCACGCACGCGGCGTCCGACGGCACGGGTGCCGCGAGCTCACCGTCCCGCGGGCTCGCGCTGCGGATCTCGTCCCACACAACGGGGTTCGGGCTCTGCTCCCACCACGTGGACTCGGTGAGCGTGAGCCGGACACCGGCGGTCTCCAACATCAACCCGCGGCGCGCCTCGGGGTAGCGGTCGTCGACGACGACGTACACCCCGCCCGCCTTGAGCACCGCCAGCACCGCGACGAACAGGTCCACGCGCCTGCGCAGGTGGATGCCGACGCGGTCCTCGCGTCCGACACCCCGGGCCCGCAGCTCGAGCGCGACCCGCGTCGAGAGCTCGTCCAGCTCCCGGTAAGTCAGCTTGTCGCCGGACTCGTCGCTGACCGCGGTCCGGTCGGCGTGCGCGTCCGCGCTGAGCGTGAACAGGTCGATGAGCGTGTTCACCTGGCACCCGCCTTCAAGTCGGCGCCGATCAGCTGCTGCAACGCCTCCGGCGCCACGCGGAACGCGTGCTCGTCGCCGGGCAGCACGACGTGCCGCAGCTCGCCGTAGGAGCTCCACTGGCCCATCTGGTCCGGGGCGACGTCCGCGTCCGCGGTCCAGCCGATCGTCGTGATGGCCAGAGGAGTTCCGTCGGGACCCGCGGGCTGGTACCCGCACGACAACGTGACGTCCTTGCGCAACACGCGCACCGCGATGCCGAGCAGCTCAGCTTCGGGCACCGGCTCACCGCGGTCGGCGCAGCCCTGCTGCAACGCCGCGATGTACTCGTCGTCGCTCATCTCCGGCAGGTACGGGCCGAACCGGCCGCCCTCGTGCGGGGCCAGGCACGACGACGCGAAGATTCGCGCGGGTGCGGGGAGGCCGCGTTTCACCGCGGCGAGGGCGAGCGCGTAGCCGAGCCGGCCGCCCAGACAGTGACCGAAGAACGCGTGAGGCCGGTCCAGGAACGGTTCCAGCGCCTCGGCCGCGTCCGCCGCGAAGAGGTCCATGTCATCGTGGCCCGCCTCGCGCATCCGGTTCTCCCGGCCGGGCAGCTGCACGGGACACACCTCGATGTCCCCGATGAAGGCCGGCCAGCGGCGGAACACGGTGGCGCCCATGCCGGACACCGGCAGACAGAACAGCCGGGCCCTTGCGTTCTCGTCGGGTTCGCGCAGCAGCCACGGCGTGCTGGCGCGTGCGGTGCGGCTCATGCGACCTCCCGGCCGACACCCGCGGGACGCGGGTCCGTCCAGTTCGCGGCGATCCACTCGAGGCACTCGTCCTTCGGCGCGGTCGGCCCCGCGAGGCGCCAGCCGTCGGGCACGGGCAGGGCGGCCGGCCAGACGCTGTAGCACTCGGCGGCGTTCGCGACCACATGCCAATCGGTCTCGGCCATACCGTCTCCTTCTTTCCGTGTCGTGGGATGGGTCATTCGGCCGCTGCCGCGACGCGCTGGGCGAAGTCGTCGCATCTCGGGGCCAGGTAGAGGTCGCGGATCGACATCGGCGGCAGCCGCTCCGCCCGCAGCCCGGCCATCAGCCGGATCGCCAGCAGCGAGTTGCCGCCGAGGCCGAAGAAGTCGTCACCCGGCTTGACCCGCACGCCGAACACCCGCGTCCACACCGCGCGCACCACCTCTGGCAGGGTGCCGTCGTGTGTCACCTCCGCGTCCGGCGCGAGGCAGTCCCGCGGATCGGGCAGCCGGTCGGTGTCGACTTTTCCGTTGGCGGTCAACGGCAACGCGGCGAGCACGCTGATCGTCGCGGGCAGCATGTGGGCGGGCAGGAACGCCGCGGCCCGGTCCCGCACGGCTGCGGTGTCCACAGTGTCCACACCATCGCCTTGCGGCACCACGTACGCGTCGAGCCGCGCGCTCGCCGGGTCGTCCGGATCCGGTTGGCGCAGCACGACGACAGCGGTCGCGACTGACGGGTCGTCCAGCAGCCGCGCCCTGATCTCGCCCAGCTCGATGCGGAACCCGCGCAGCTTCACCTGGCTGTCGATCCGGCCGAGGTGCTCGAGCCTGCCGTCGGGCAGCAGCCTGCCGAGGTCCCCGCTGCGGTAGCGGCGTTCGCCGTTCTCGCTGACGAACCGTTGTGCGGTCAGCTCCGGCCGGCCGAGGTACCCCTCGGCGAGGCCGGCGCCGCCGACGTTGATCTCGCCCGCGACTCCGGGCGGCAGCAGGTTGCCTTCCTGGTCTCGGATCGTGACGCTCCAGCCGGGCAACGGCCGGCCCACCGAACGGGAGCGCGCGACCGCCTCACCGCGCGTCACGGTCTGGGCGGTGACGTGCACGGTCGTCTCGGTGATGCCGAACATGTTGACCACGCGGCTCGCCGGGTGCCGGTCGAGCCAGGGGAGCGCTCCGGTGGCGTCGAACGGTTCGCCGCCCAGCACGACCAGGCGCGGTGCGTGGTCGAGCGGCTTCTCCGCGCGCAGCTGGGCGAAGGCGCTGGGCGTCTGGCTGAGGACCGTGACGCGGTGCTCGTCGAGCAGGGTGCGGAAGTCCTCGGGAGAGCGGGAGACGTCGTGCGGGACCACGACGAGCCTGCCGCCGGTCATCAGACAGCCCCAGATCTCCCAGACGGAGAAGTCGAAGGCGGCCGAGTGGAAGAACGTCCACACGTCGTGTCCATTGAGGACGAAGTCGTCCCGCGTGGCCTCGATCAGGGCCGTGACGTTGCGGTGGGGGACCGCGACGCCCTTCGGTTCACCCGTCGAGCCGGAGGTGTAGATGACGTAGGCGATGCCGTCCGGATCGCTGTGCGGTGGGCCGGCCGGACCGGTGAGACCGGGGTCGTCGACCACGACGGTCAGGCCGGCGTCGGAGATCGTGTAGTCGAGGCGTTCCCGTGGGTACGCCGGGTCGAGCGGCACGTAGGCGGCGCCCGCGCGCAGGACGCCGAGCAGCACGACCACGAGCCGGGTCGTGCGTTCCAGGCGCACACCGACGCGGTCACCGGGCCGGATGCCGCGCTCGCGCAGCGCTCCGGCCACGCGGTCCGCCTCGTCGACGAGCCGGGCGTAGGTCAGCTCGCCGCCGGGCCCGGTGACCGCGATCCGGTCCGGCGTCTCGGCCGCGCGGGTGGCGACGAGGTCGTGGATGGTCGTCGGGGGACCGGGGAGGGTGATGTCCGCGCCGCCGAGCCGTTTCAGCTCGTCGGTGGGGTCGAAGAGGCTCATCCGGAGTAGCCGCTCGACCGCGTCCGCGGTGAAGTACCGCGGGTCGTAGCGGCAGTGCGCGTCGTCGCCGTCGAGCCTGATGTCCAGCGGCACGCCGAGGTGCGCGCGGCCCGTGCGCCCGATGGTGACGAGTGGAACGCCGGTCGGCTCGTGACCGCAACGCCGCAGCACGACGCCGAGCCCCTCGCTCAACCGGTCGGTCTGTCCGATGTGGACTGTCAGCTCGCGGACGCCGCGCGCGGCGGGATCGCCGAAGCCCCAGGCCGGTGGTTCCGGAAACGTGTACTCGCGCTCGACCGCGGCGGGCGGGTTGAGCTCACCGCTGCGCGCCATGCGTTCCAACGCCTCGGCGTCGGCCACGGTGTCGTGCGCGACCAGCACGAGGTCCACGGGCCCGTCGGCGTAGCACAGCTGCACCGCGCGGAACCCCGGTCCGGTGTGCGGGTCGACGGGCCGATGCAGCTCGCGGTCGCGCAGCCGGCCGGCGGCGGGGTCGTCGGACCGCAGGGCGACGGTCTCCGTCCACAGGCCGGCGGCTGTGCACGGCTCGTCCAACCGGACGGCCACGGCGTGGCAGAGCATGTTCGTCCTCCGGTGGGTCAGCGGGCGGTGAATCCGCCGTCGACGGTGGTCACGGATCCGGTGACGCGCACCGACTCGTCCGAGGCGAGCCACAGCGCGGCCGCGGCGACGTCCTCGGGTTCGACGAGCGCGTTCATCGGCTGTGCCGCGACGAAGGTCGTCTCGTGGTCGGCGACCGGGACGTCCAGCGCCCGCGCGATCTGCGAGAGCATCACGCCCTCGACGGACTCCGCGTCGCGGATCGAACCGGGGCACAACGCGTTGACGCGCACGCCCAGCGGTGCGAGGTCCAGCGCGGCGGCCTTGGTGAGCCCGACGAGCCCGTGCTTGGCCGCGACGTAGCCCGCGAAGTGCCGGTAGCCCACCAATCCCGCGGTCGACGAGATGTTGACGATGCTGCCGGACCGCTGCGCGGTCATCACGTCGCCGACCGCGTTGATCACCCGCCACGCGCCGGACAGGTTGACGTCCAGCATGAGCTGCCAGTCCTCCGGCGACGTGCGGTGGACGGGCTGCCCGGACGGTGCCGCGATGCCCGCGTTGTTGACCACCACGTCGATCCGGCCGAACCGGCCGATCGCGCTGTCCACCGCTGCCCGCACCGCCGCGTCGTCGCGCAGGTCCGCCTTGGTCGCCAGCACGGTCGAGCCGAGCTCGCGGCACACGTCCGCGGTGTGCTCCAGCTGGCTGGCCGTGCCCATCGGGTACGGCACGCCGGGCAGGTCACCCGCGATGTCGACGAGCACGAGATCCGCGCCCTGTTCGGCGAACAGGCGCGCGCACGCGCGGCCCACGCCGCGAGCGGCTCCGGTGATGATCGCGGTCTTGCCTGCCAGACGCGACGGCTGCGACAGCTGGGTCACGGGCTCACCGGCTCCGGCAGCAGGTCGTCGACCAGCCGCACGAGTGCGAGCGGGTCGTCGGCCACGTACATGTGGCCTCCCGGCACCTCGACGGCGCGGAACGCACCCGTCGTCGCGCCGGCCCACTGCGCTGCTTGCTGAGTGCTGACGAGCTCGTCCTCGGCGCCCCGGATCGAGAAGAGGGGCGCGTCGAGCCGGACATCGGGTGCCGCGAGGTAGGCCTCGTGCATCTCGACGTCGGCCCGCAGGACGGGCAGCAGCATCTCGCGCAGCTCGGGGTCCTCCAGCGCGGGGTGCGAGTGCCCCGCGAGGTCCTTGACCCGGTCGAGGAACTCGCCGTCGGACAGCCCGGAGGCGCGGCGCGCGCGCCGCGTCCACGGGCCGGGCGACCCGCTGACGAACACGCCGCGCACGGTGAAGGACGACTCGAGCCGCAGTGCCATCTCGAACGCCAGCACCGCGCCGAGACTGTGCCCGAACAGCGCGACCTCGCGCTCGTCGCCGAGCAGCTCGACGATCTCCGGGTGCAGGCCGTCGACCGCCTCGGAAACGGTGGTGTACGGCGGTTCCGCGAACCGCGTCGCCCGGCCGGGTAGTTCGATCGGGACGACGCGCACGCGGCGTGCGGAGAACTCCTGACACCTGCGGAACGCGGCCGCACCGGCGCCGGCGAAGGGGAAACACAGAACCGGAAGCATCAGCGCTTCTGCCAGCCGTTGTTGTCGGACATGGATCTCAACTCCCCAGTTGGATTCGGCAGGACGCCACCGATCCTGTCCGAACCGGAGCACGCCGCTCCACAAAACGGGACGTCAGCGTGCTGCCATGACAACCTGATGCCACCACGTCGTGGGCTCGCAGTGCAGGAAGCTGCCGTGGCAGTTCACGGCCGTCCGAACGCGATGACAGCCCGCGCGGCGCTGCGTTTCACTCGAGCTCGTGTCAGCCAGCCATCCCGTGCGTCACCGAGTCGCCGAGTGCGACGAGGTGCTCGGCTCATCACCGGTCGCCACCGCGGACCGGCAGGCCGCCGAGGGCATGCCTTCCTGGCGTGCCCGGGAGTTCCTCGCGGCGCGAACGCTGTTGCGCGGGCTGCTGGGGGACGGGCTGGTGGCGGACTGGGCGGGCACGACGATCGCGAAGGAACCGGGCGGACGGCCGTTCCTGCCCGACCACCCCTGGATCGGGGTGAGCCTGTCCCACTCGGGCGACTGGGTGGCGGCCGCCGTCGGCGAGCACCTGCGCGTCGGTGTCGATGTCGAGGTGCCGCAGCGGCCGGTGAGCCCGGCGTTGCTGCGGCGGTGCTGTCGCGAACAGGACACCGCCGCGTTCGAGGCGATGGCCGACGACGTGCGCACCGCGGAGTTCACCTGGATGTGGACCGCGCAGGAGGCCTGCGTGAAGGCGGCTGGGCAGGGGCTTTGCGGCCGGCCGTGGACGGTGCCCGTCGCGGTGGGGCAGACCAGCGGCTCGTGGGGGCCCGTGAGGTGGACGGCGTTGCGCGGACAGGCCCCGGTGCCGGTGTCCTGCGCCTGGAGCGAGGGAAGCGACTGATGACTCAAGCACCACCCGCGGAGTGGTTCGACACCGACCGGCCTTTCCCCGCGGACCGGCTGATCACGGAGTGGACCGCGGCCGCGGCCGCCGCACACCCGCACCGGCCCGCGCTCGTCACCGAGGCCGGAACCGCTTACACCCACGCCGAACTGGACCTCGCGGCCCGGCGCACCGGCGCGTTCCTGCGGGCGATCGGGGTGCGACCGAACAGCTTCGTCGGCCTGCTCACCGGGCACCACCCGGAGGCCGTGCGGGGGCTGATGGGCGTGCACCGGGCGGACGCGGCGTACGTGCCGCTCGACCCGCGCTGGCCGTTGGAACGGATGGCGCAGGTGCTGCGGCAGGCGGGGTGCCGCCGGGTGCTGACCGACACGAGGCACCTCAAGCGCGCGTTCGAGCTGAAGGCGCTCGCGCCCGATCTGTCCGACGTGATCTGTCTCGACGGGCCCGTCGTCCAGCCGTCGACCACCGAGGAACGCGCGCAGGTCAGCGAGTTCTGGGACTACGTCGCCGGCCAGGACGACCCGTACCGCGCCGCGGGCTTCAACCTCGGCTCCGGCCCTCAGCTCAGCGAGACCGAGATTCTCGCCTACCGGGACCGCGTGCTCGAGCTCGCCGGACCGGGTGGGCGCGTGCTGGAGGTCGGCTGCGGCTCCGGCCTGTTGCTGCGCGAACTGGTGCCCGCCGCCGCGTCCTACACCGGCATCGACCCGTCCGGGATCGCCATCGCCGCCTGCCGCGAGTGGGTCGACGGCCAGGAGCTGAAGGCCGAGTTGCACACCGGGTTCGCCCACCAGGTCACCGAGCTGACCGACGGCCCGTTCGACGTCGTGCTCCTGGCCAGCGTGGTGCAGTTCTTCCCCGGTCCGGGCTACTTCGACGACGTGCTGGAACAGTGCCTCAAGCTGCTCGCGCCCGGTGGCCGGATCGTGCTGGCCGACCTGATCGACCCGGCGTCCGGTGCGAACCCCGACCTGTTCCGCGTGCCGCCCGGCCACCTCGCGGGTGCGCGGATCGAACGCCGTGACCCCGCGTCGTTTGCCGAGCCCATCGCCGCGCGCTACGACGCCGTGCTCGACGGCCCGGTCCACGGCCTCACGTTGTGGGGCGCGCCGGACGTCGAAGCCACCGAACCGCTGCCCGCCGGGCACGCCCTGGCGGCCAAGCCGTCCGACCTCGCGTACGCGATCTTCACCTCGGGTTCCACTGGCAACCCGAAGGGCGTGATGATCCAGCACCGCGCGGTCGCCAACCTGATCGAGTGGGTCAACGGGGACTTCGAGGTCACCCCGGACGACCGGCTGCTGTTCCTCACGTCGTTCGCGTTCGACCTGTCCGTCTACGACATGTTCGGCATCCTCGCGGCGGGCGCCTCGGTGCGGCTCGTCGACGACGACCGGATCGGCGACCCCGAGGCGTTGCTGAAGATCCTGCGCGAAGAGCCGGTCACGTTCTGGGACACCGCGCCCGCCACCATGGCGCTGCTGCTCGCCACCGCGAACGAGCTGCCGGTGCCGCCGGGTGAGCCGGCGCTGCGCCGGGTGTTCCTCAGCGGCGACTGGATCCCGGTCGGCATGCCCGACCAGATCAGGCACTTCTTCCCGGGCGCGAAGGTGATCGCGCTGGGCGGCGCGACCGAGGCGACCGTGTGGTCCAACAGTTTCCGCGTCGGCGAGGTCGACCCGGCGTGGCCGAGCATCCCGTACGGCAAGCCGATGCCGAACGCCCGGTACTACGTGCTCGACGACGACCTCGGCCACTGCCCGGTCGGCACGCCCGGCGACCTGTACATCGCCGGGGAGTGCATCGCCGCGGGCTACCTCGGCGACCCGCTGCTGTCCGCGCGCAAGTTCCTGCCGGACCGCTACGCGCCGCGGCCGGGTGAACGGATGTACAGCACCGGCGACCGGGCTGTGTGGCGCGAGGACGGCAACCTCGAGTTCCTCGGCAGGCTGGACCACCAGGTGAAGGTGCGCGGCTACCGGATCGAGCTGGGCGACGTGCAGTCGGCGATGACCAAGCACCCCGACGTCGCGGCGGCCGCGGCCGTGGTCGCGGAGCCGGGCGGTGAACGCCAGCTCGTCGCGTACTACACGTGCCGTTCGCGCAAGCTGCCGTCCGCCGAGCTGCGCGACCACCTCGCCGCACTGCTGCCCGAGTACATGATGCCGACCCGGCTGACCCAGCTGCGGCACCTCCCGGTGACCGCCAACGGCAAGGTCAACCGGGACGACCTCGTCCGCCGCGCCGACCAGGCGCTGCACGTCCACGGCCCGGAATGCGGCCGCTTCTGCGTCGGCGCCTGAAAGGACCCCCATGCCTGACGACATCGAGAACGCCCTGTGCGCACACGACCTCGTGGACGACGTCCGGGTGCAAGGCACCACCGCCGCGGTGGTGCCCGCCGTCGCGGCCGACGCGCCGGACGTTCGTGCGTCCTATGTGGACTCGTGGCGGTCGATCTTCGAAGACACGCACGTGCGGGTGAGCGGCACCGGCGGCCTCGGGTCCGACGCGGCGTTCCTCGGCTGGGACGACAGCTTCACCGGTGACGCGATCCCGCTCGACCAGATGCACGAGTGGGTCGGCACGACGGTCGCCCGCATCCTGGCCCTGGAACCGCGCCGGGTGCTGGAGCTGGGCGTTGGTACGGGCCTGCTGCTGCGGCCGATCCTCGACGCCGCGCCGATCGAGACGTACGTGGCGACCGACTTCTCGGCGCCGGTGCTGGAGATGGTGCGCTCGCTGGGTGATCCGCGCGTCGAGGTGGCCCAGGCGGAGGCGCTGACCGCGCCCTCGGCCGTCGGCGGCCGGTACGACACGGTGATCGTCAACTCGGTCGTCCAGTACTTCCCGTCGCTGCGCTACCTGGAGCAGGTGATCGAGAACGCGCTGGCCGTCGTCGAGGACGGTGGGCACGTCTTCCTCGGCGACCTGCGCAGCGACGCGCTGCACGAGACGTGGGCCGCGCGCAAGGCATCCTCGCGTGGAACCGTCGCCGAGCAGGAGATCCGCGACGACGGCGAGCTCTCCGTGGACCCGGCGTGGGGGTGCTGGCTGCTGCGCCGGTTCCCGCGGCTGACCGCCGTCGAGGCCGCACCGCGGCGGGGTAGCGGCGTCAACGAGATGACCCTGTTCCGGTTCGACCTCGTCCTGCACGTCGGCTGCCCGGCCGAGTCTCCGGTCACGGACTGGCGCCAGGAGCCCAGTTTGTCCACTGTGGACTCGCGACTGGTCGAAGAGACCGAGCCGTTCGGATATCGCGGGGTGCCCAACGCGCGGCTCGGCGACGGACTCGACCCGGAGTCGTTGTGCGCGCTGGCCGAGCACCACGGGTGGGTGCCGCGGGTCAGCTGGAGCGCGGGCGACGCGGACGGCTCGTTCGACGTCTCGTTCGTGCCGGCGGGCACCCACTTCCGGTCCGCCGACCCGGTCACGTCCGGTGGCGACGGCCGGTCGGCCGCGATGTTCCCGCCGCGCTTCGCCGGATCGCTGGCGGCGGCGCTGTTGCGGGAGGCCCCTGGGCTCACCGACGTGGTGTTCGTCCGCGAGCTGGGCACGGACGTGACCGGATCGCGCCGGTTCACCGCGACCCAGATCATCAGCGGGGCGACGGAGAGCGGTGACCCGGTGCTGGAGGCTGTGCTGGCCGCGTTCGGACGGCACGTGCGCGCCGAGTCGTTCGGCGCGGAGGAGAGCTTCTTCGCACTGGGCGGGGCGTCGCTGCCCGCCGCGATGTGCGTGCGGGAGCTGCGGCAGGACGGCATGGACATCAACCTGCGCGACCTGTTCGAGTGCCAGACCGCCCGCGCGCTGGCCGAGCGCGTCGCCCAGCGCGGTGCGCGATGACCGCGCTCATCCCGTTCACCGACCCCGACCGGCCCACACTGCACGTCGTCGCGATCCCGGGCGCGGGTGCCGGACCGGTGACCTACGAACCGTGGCGTCGCTTGGTACCGCAGACTTGGCGGCTCAGCGCGGCCTGCCTGCCCGGCCGCGGACCTCGCTTCGGTGAGCCCTTCGCCACCGACATCCGGGCGGTGGCCGAAGAGATCGCGGCCGAGATCCCCGGCGACGTGCCGGTCCTGGTGTTCGGGCACAGCATGGGCGCTCTCGTGGCGCTGGAGGTCGCCGCGCTCGTGCGTCCGGCGGGACTGGTGGTGGCGGGCTGTGCGCCGCCCGCGTCCCGCCGCAGAGCCGTCTACGGCGCCACGGCGGAGGAAGACGTGGCGGCGGCGATCAGGGATGTCGTGGCGTCGCTGAACGTCCCCGACCCGGACCTGTTCGAGGAGCTGGTGGCGCTGTCGACGCCGGTGCTGCTCGCGGACCTGGCGCTGCTGGAGGACTACCTGCCGCAGGCGACCACAGTGGACTGTGAGCTCGTCGCGTTGTACGGCGAGGAAGACGATCTCGAACCCGAGTCCTGGTGCGAGAGCACCACGGGCTCCGCGGAGGTGGTTCTCTTCGCCGGCGGCCATTTCTTCATCCAGCACGACGCCGCGGACGTGGTGCGTGAGCTGGCCCGTCGGCAACAACCTGCCGTGGCAGCGGAAGGCCCGCTGATCGCGATGACACCCGATGTGCCATGCGATTGACTCGACCGCAGGCCGACCGAATCTCGGCCATCCGACTGGGAAGGACCTACTGATGACTGCCCTTGCCATCGCAAGCGGCGGAACGCGCGGGATCGGGTTCGCACTCAGCTCCAGGCTCATCGCACTGGGCCACCACGTCGTCGGGCTCTACCACCGCGACACCGCGCGGGCCGAGGCGGCGCGGGACGAGCTCGGCGATCGGTTCACGCCGATCGCCTGCGACGTGGCTGACCCGGACCAGGTGACCGCCGCGGTCGACGAGGCGGTGACCCGATTCGGCTCGCCGCGCGTCCTGGTGAACAACGCCGGGCTGAACATCGACAAGCCGTTCGCCGACCTCGACGTCGAGTCGTGGCGCCGGGTGGTCGACGTGAACCTGACCGGGCCGTTCCTGCTCACCAAGGCGGTCGTGCCGCACATGGCGGGCACCGACGACCCGGTGATCGTGAACATCGGTGCCACCACCGGGATCCGGCCACGCCGCAACGGCGCGAACTACTGCGCCAGCAAGGCCGGCCTGCTGCAGCTCACCAAGTGCCTCGCGCTGGAGCTGGCGCCGCGGATCAGGGTCAACTGCCTCATCCCCGGCATGACCGAGACCGACGAGCTGCGTGAGCGGTTCAACCTCGACGACCCCGCGGCCAGGCGGGCCGTGCTCGACGAGATCCCGCTCGACCGGATCGGCACCGTCGAGGACATCGCCGATGCCTTCGAGTTCCTGGTGTCCAAGGGAAGTTCCTACGTCAGCGGCCAGCGACTGATCGTCGACGGCGGCCAGTTCATGTGGTGAGGGGCCGACCGATGGACGAGATTCTCGAGCTCTCCCGCTCCTGCGTGACGGCGGCTCCACCGCCCGGCGCCGCGGAATACCTGAACTTCTGCACGTCACTGCGCGAGCACCTGCACGCCGCGTGGGAGTCCATTGTGGACGCGAATGCCGAGGACCTGCGCGCCATCCGGGAGAAAGGCGCGCCGGAGACGCTCGTCGACCGAATTCGCATGAGTGACGAGCAGCTCGCCTGGCTCGGCCGGCTGACCGCGGACGTCGCGGACGCGCTCGGTCGCCTCGCCCCGGACCCGGTGCACGAGGCCGGTCCGCTCCGGGTGCGCCGGGCGACCCGGCCGCTCGGCGTGGTGCTGATGATCTACGAAGCCCGCCCCGCGGTGTCGGTCGAAGGCGCCCTGCTGCCGGTCGTCATGGGCAACGCCGTGCTGCTCAAGGGTGGCACGGAGATCGCCGCGACCAACCGCGCGCTGGCGCCCGTCATCCGCGCGGCGCTGCGGGACTCGGGCCTGCCGGAGCACATGGTGCATCTGCTGGACAACTGCGGCCGATCCGAGCTGCGCACGCTGCTCACCCGCGGCGACGCGATCGACGTCCTGCTGCCGCGCGGCGGTCCCAGCCTCATCGACTTCTGCCGCACGGCCTCGCGCATCCCGGTGATCGCCAGCGGCGGCGGCGTCAACCACCTGTACGCGCACCACTCCGCCGACCCCGGCGAGGTTGCCGCGATCGCCCTGGACAGCAAGCTGTCCGAACCCACGGCCTGCAACACCCTCGAGACGATCCTGTGCGACGAGCGGGCCTTGCCGTCGGTCGCGGACGCGATCGTGAAGACGGCAGGTGAGCCGTGCACGCTGAAGGTGCCGGAGCAGTTCGGGGTCACGGGCAACGACCTGGTCACCGTGCTGCCACTGGCCGATGTGGATCTCGGTCGCGAGTTCCTCGACCGCACCCTGGCGTTGCGGCCGGTGTCCGGTGTCGAGGAGGCCGTCGCGCTGATCCGCGAGCACGGCTCCGGACACACCGAGGCGGTCGTCGCCGCGGATCCCTCGGTAGTGCAGACGTTCTGCCGCGAGGTGGACGCCGCGACACTCGTCGTGAACGGCTCGCTGCGGCTGCACGACGGCCCGACGATGGGTCTGGGCCCGGAGATCGCGATCAGCACGGGCCGGCTGCAGGTCCGCGGGCCGGTCGGCTTGACCGCACTCACCACCACCAGCTGGGTCGTCGAGGCGGGCGGCACGCTGCGCGCTTCGCTGGACGAGGAGCTTCGATGACGAACACACTCGACGAGGCGGCACTGGCCGTCGTCGTCAAACAGGTCCTGCTCGCGGAGTCGCGGCTGCGGATGGATCCCGCCGACCTGCGCGACGACGAGCCGCTCAACGGCGGGCTGCTGCGCGTGACGTCGATGGGCTTCCTCGGCATGCTGATCAAGCTGGAGGACGTGCTCGGCATCGAGCTGCCCGACGACATCTTCGTCGGGCGCACGTTCACGACCGTCGACGACGTCGTCCAGGCCGTCCGCGGGCGGGTCGCATGAGCGAACTGCCCAAGCAGTGGCAGAGCGTCCTGCCGCACCTCGGGCACACGCTGCCCGAGGACGTCGCGCCGCCGTCGTCCGGCGAGGGCGTGTCGGTGAACCTGCCCATGGAGCTGGTGCGGCAGAGCCTGTCGCAGCGGGAGTTCTGGGACATCCCCGAACCGGTGCTGGAGCAGTACCGGCGCTATCGGCCGACCCCGCTGTGGCGCGCGGACGCGTTCGCCAGAGCGGTCGGCGCACGCGTGCCGATCTACGTGAAGTACGAGGGCGGCAACGTCTCCGGCAGCCACAAGTTCAACACCGCGCTCGCGCAGGCCTACTACTACCGCAAGGCCGGAGTCACCGAGCTCGTCACCGGCACTGGCGCGGGCCAGTGGGGCACCGCGCTGGCGGCGGCGTGTGCGTGGTTCGGCCTGCGCTGCACGGTGTTCATGGTCGCCGGCAGCCTGCGCCGCAAGCCGTACCGCGGCACACTGATGCGGTTGCTCGGCGCGACGCTGCACGAGAGCCCGAGTCCGTTGACCGAGGTGGGCCGCGCGGTGTCCGCGGACCGGCCCGGCAACAGCCTGTCGGTGGCCATCGGTGAGGCCGTGGCCTACGCGGCGGAACGGGACGGCTGCGCGTTCGCCATCGGCAGCGGCGAGACCTACAGCATCCTGCACCAGTCGGTCGTCGGCACCGAGGCGCTCGACCAGCTCGGTGCGCTGGACGCGAAGGTGGACGCGGTGGTCGGCTGTGTCGGCGCCGGCTCGAACTTCGGCGGCATCGCGCTGCCCCCGTTCGCCGCCGCCGTGAGGGAAGGCAGGCCCGCGCCGCTGCTGCTGGCCGCGGAATCGTCCACCACGCCCAAGCTCACGCGCGGCGTGTACGCCTACGACCGCACGGACAGCGCGGGCCGTGGCCCGATGGAGGCCATGTACACCGTGGGCAGCGAGTTCGCGATCCCCGACTCGCACTCCGCGGGCCTGCGTTATCACGGAGCCGCGAAGCTGTTGTCCGCCATGCGGTTCCACGGCCAGATCGCCGCGACAGCGGTCGGTCAGGCCGACGCGCTGTCGGCGGCGCACACCTTCGTGCGCACCGAGGGCGTGCTGCCCGCACCCGAGTCCGGCCACGCGCTGGCCGCCGCCGCGCGACTCGCCGTCGACGGTGTGCGCGACCGCGACGCCGACCACCGGACCACCGAGGGCGTGCTGGTGTGCGTCAGCGGTCACGGGCTGCTGGACCTCGGCGCGTACGACCAGCTGCTGGCGGGCGAGCTGCACGACGAGATCCCGGACGAGCAGCTGATCCGGCTCGCCACCGCGAACCTGGGGAGGCCGCGGTGAACGGCGAGCTCTTCGACTGCATCGAGGTCAACCTGGCGTTCGCCGCCGACCGGTTCCACGGCGAGGGCACGCATCTGCGGCTCGGGCACCGGTTGTCGTTCCGGCCGGTCCTGGGCAGCGACGGCCTGCCGACCGTCGAACCCGAGGTGGACGGTCAGATCGCGGCCGCCTGCACGACGCTGGGTCTGAGTCCACGTGGGACGGACCTGCGCTACGTGCTCGCGGACGCGTTCGACCTTCCCTGGTGCCCTTACTTCACGCGGAAGCACATCACGCACAGCTTCCTCCTGGAACCCGACGGGTCCGTCACCGACGCCTACCACAACGACACCCCGTGGGGGCAGGCCCGGCTCGTCACGGGCCGCCCGGCCAACGAGCGTCCCGGTGACGATTTGCTCAGCGACGCGCGCGTCCTGTGGCTCTCGCCCGCGGAGCTCGGACCGGCACCGGAACCAGTCGTCGACGTCGACGCCGAAGAGGTCAGCCGGTACGTGAAGGCCTACGCGACCCACCCGGACCGGGTCGCCGCGCTGGACCGGCTCACCCTCGAGACCTGGCTGCTGGCCAGGCAACGCCGGCTGCACGCCGCTCACCGGTGCGTGGACGCCGACGACCACCTGCGCCGCTGGGCCTCCGTCGTCGAGCACACCTACCTGGCGTACCGGCGGGTGGCGCGCGGCCGGGCGGAGCCACCGGAGCTGTTCGCGCGCCTGGAAGAGGCGTTGCTGACGGATGCCGCGGTCTTCGACGACGTGAGGCAGGCGGTGCGCGCGACGGTGGCATCCGTGCTGCGGGTGGACGTCGTCACCGACGAACTCACGGCGATTCCGGGCTTCGGCTCGCTGCGCATGGTCGAGATCGTCGAACTGCTGGAGGAGCGGTTCGCGGTCGAGTTCGACGCGGCGCAGCTCGTGCCCGAACGGCTGCACCGCCTCGACGACCTGTGTGGCCTGGTCAGCCGGGCTCTGGCCGCCCGATAACCCGAACCGACCGAAAGGCACAGTTGTGGACGCACGCTTCACCGGGATGCTGAAACCGTTCCTGCCGCACCTCAACGACCGCCCGATCACGCCGGACATCTCGTTGCGGCAGTACGGACTGGACTCGATGCAGGCGATCGAGCTGATGTTCGCCGTCGAGGACACGTTCGGCGTCGAGCTCACCGACGAGCTGCTCACCGACGAGACGTTCGGCAGCGCGGGCGCGCTGTGGGAAGCCGTCCAGAGCCTCACGGGTGTCAGGACAGCGTCATGACCGCCGTGCAGACCCGGCGCGACCTGGCCGCCGCGGTCGACGAGGTCGCCGCGGTCGCCGCCGAGCACGCGGACGCCACCGACGAGCGCGCCGAGTTCCCGGTCGCCGTGCTGGAGGCGTTGCGCGAGACCGGGTTGCTGGGGTTGCTCGTACCGCTGGAGCACGGCGGTTTCGGCGGCGGGATCGACGATCTGGTCGACACGAGCATCGCGCTCGGGCGGACGGACATGTCCGTCGCGATGATCTTCGCGATGCACTGCCAGCAGGTCGCGGCGATCACGCGGCACGCTCGCCGGGAGCTCGCGGACGAGCTGCTGCCGGAGATCGCGGCGGGCCGGATGTATCTGGCGTCGGTGACCACAGAGGCGGGTAAGGGCGGCCACCTGCTCACCGCGGTGTCCGAGCTGACCGCCTGCGGCGGACTGCTCACCGTGGACCGGTTCGCGCCGATCGTCACCGGTGGCCTGCACGCCGACGGTTTCCTGATCACCATGCGCGGTGTGGACGCCACGTCGGACAACGACGTGTCGTTGGTGTTCGCCCGCCGCGACCAGCTCGACGTGCGGGTCAGCGGCGACTGGAACCCGCTGGGCATGCGCGCCAGCCACAGCTCCGCGCTGCAGCTGACCGGAACCGTCCCGAATGGACAGATCGTCGGTGAGCCCGGCCGGTTCGACCGCGTGGTGTCGGAAACCTTCGGCCCGATGGCGCATCTGGGCTGGTCGGCCGCGTGGCTGGGCACGGCGGCCGGGGCGCTGTCGAGGGTGCTGCGGACGTTGCGCAAGGACCACCGCGGCTCGCTGGACTCCGAGTTGCTCCTCACCCGGATCTCCCGCGCCCGGCAACGGCTCGACACCGTGCACGCCCTGCTGCGCCGCACCTCCGCGTGTTTCGCCTCCGGCGAGGACATGTCCCGGCCGAGCAGGCAGCTGATGCTCAACGCCCTGAAGATCACCGCGTCCGAGGAGTGCCACCGCGCGGTCGAGGACCTGGTCGAGGCGGTCGGCCTGCGGCACGGCTACCTCAAGGGCTCGCCGACCCGGCTGGAACGCACGTTGCGCGACCTGCGGTCCGCGTCGCTGAACTACAGCAACGACCGCCTGCACCTGGCCGACGGCAGGCTCGCGCTGCTCGACCAGGAGGTGCGGTTTGCCTGACGTGCTCACCGAGCTGCCGCCGGGGGCCGAGGCCGGTGCGGCACTCGCGGCCCTCGGCGACTCCGGTGAGCTCACGCGACTCTACGGGTCCGAACCGGACGGTACGCTCGACCCGGTCGTACTGCGCGGGCTGCTGGGCGACGCGCACGCGCGCCTTCGGCCCGGCGTCGTCCTGTCCCTGTTGGTGCACCTGGCTTCCGCGGCCCCGCTGCTGGCCGAGCACGGCCGGACCGCGACCGGCCTGGTGGCGCTCGCGGCGACCGACACCAACTCCGGGTCCGACCTCACGGCGCTGAGCACCGCGGTGGAGATCGGTCCGGACACCGTGGTGCTCGACGGGGCCAAGCGTTGGGTGACCTCCGCGACCACGGCAGGGCACGCGCTGGTGCTCGCGCGGCACCGGCCGGGCAGGCACTTCACGAACTTCACCTGGGTGCTCGTACCGCTGAACGCGCCCGGCGTCACCGTGCGTGCCTCCGACACCACCATGTTCGCCGGCTCCGGCGTGGGCCACGTCGACTTCTCCTCCGTCAGCCTCGGCCGTTCCGCGCTGGTCGGCCGCCCCGGTCGCGCGCTCGCGGTGTTCGCGCGGCACATGGCGGTCGAGCGGCTCGGCTCGGCGGCGTGGGCGATCGAACTGTGCCGCAAGGCGATCGCGGACACCGCACGCGCACTGGAGCTGCGCACCGTCGGCGACGAGCCGCTGCGGCACGCGCCGCTCGTCCGGCACCGCCTCGCCGAGTGCGCGGTGCGGGTCAGCGCGCTGCACGGGTTGTGGACCACCTCGTGCCGGCGCATCGCGGTGGACCGCGACACCACCGCGGCCGCCGTGCTGAAGGCCGCCTCCAGTGCCGTGGTCGACCGGGTGCTGGGGGAGTGCGCCCACCTGCAGGGTGCCGACGGGTTCGCCTCGGGTGGTGTGCAACAACTGCGCGCCGAGGCCGCGGTGTTCGGCATCGGCGGCGGCACGACCGAGGTCGTTCTCGGCAACGTCGCCGACCGGCTCGACGTCGTGCTGAACGGGCTGGCGTCATGAGCCTCGAGCTGAGCTGCTACACCGCGAACCTGGTGCCGTTCCTGGACAACACGGCCGCGTACGACCTCGCCCACGCGATCCGCTTGGCCGTGCGCACCGATCTTCCCGGCGAGCTCGCGTTCTCCCACCACACCCGCATCGACGTCGATCCGTCCGGCAAGCGGCTCGCGTACCGCGGCGCGCCGGACTGGGCATCGGCCCGTGATGCGCTGGACGCCGAGGTGACGCGGCACGGGCGCGTACTGGCGGTCGGCGACACCCGGCACATCCCGTGGTCGCCGCAGTTCGGGCGACGCTCGACGCCGCACTGGTTGCTGCTCACCCGCTTCGGCGGAACCTGGCGGGTCGACGACCACTTCGCCGCGCTCACCCCGTACGGCGAACAACTGCCGTGTGGGCGGGGATGCGACGACGCGACGTTGCGCGAACTGCTCACCCCGCCGGGATCCGTCGCCCCCGAAGCGGTCAGCCGCGACCGGTACGCCCTGGGGGAGGAGACCGGCCTGCCGCCGTACTCCGGCTATCGCTGGCTGGAGTGGACCGACGAGAACCCGGCTCCGCGAGCGGGTACGTGGATTCACGGCGTGGCGCCCGCGTTGCGGTGGCTGGCCGAGGTGTGCGCCGACCTGGAAGCGCTGGAGCGTTGTGCCGATGACCTCTGGACCGCCGCGAGGCACCAGCGGTACCGGCTGGCGGTGCTGGCGGAACCGGACGGTGCGGAGGCGACGGCGTGGGCGGAGCTGCCCAAGACGGTCCGGTTCGTGCTGGAGTCCGCCGCTCGCGGACGACCGCGCCCGGCGATGGTGGCGAACGCCTTCGCGCGCCTGATCAGTGTGGTGGAGACGGCATGAGCATGTACGAGTGGTTCGCGGGGTCGGCTGCCCGGTACCCGGACGCGGTCGCCCTGGAGGTGGATGGGGAACGGCTCACCTATGCCGAGCTGGAGGACCTCGCCGGCCGCCTTGCCGCGACGCTGGGATCCGCGCGCCGCGTCGGTCTGCTGGCCGCCCGTTCGGTGACGGCCTATGCGGGTTATCTTGCCGTGCAACGGATCGGTGCCACGGTGGTGCCGCTCAACCCGTCGTTTCCACCGGCTCGCAACGAGACCGTCGCGCGCGCCGCGGACCTCGACCTGATCCTGACCGACGGTGAACCGGGCACCGAGGTGGCGCCCGTGCGCACACCGGATCCGGACGACGTCTGCTACATCCTCTTCACCTCGGGCTCGACGGGCACACCGAAAGGTGTGCCGATCCAGCACCGCAACGTGGACACCTACCTGCAGCACGTCATCGGGCGCTACGGGATCGGCGTCGGCGACCGGCTGTCGCAGACCTTCGACCTGACCTTCGACCTGTCGGTGTTCGACCTGTTCGCGGCCTGGGGCGCGGGCGCGACGCTCGTGGTGCCCAGCCGTGCGGATCTGATGGCGCCCACCAGGTTCGTGGTGGAGCAGCGGATCACGCACTGGTTCTCGGTGCCGTCGATCGTGTCGTTCGCGATGCGCCTGCGCGGCTTGGCTCCTGGCTCCATGCCGGACCTGCGGTGGAGCCTGTTCTGCGGTGAGCCGCTGACGGAAGCGCAGGCCGCGGCGTGGCAGGCGGCAGCGCCCGGCAGCGTCCTGGAGAACCTGTACGGGCCGACCGAGCTGACGTTGAGCTGCAGCCAGTTCCGCTACACCGGTCCGCTCGGATCCGGTGAGAGCGTGCCGATCGGGGAGTTGTATCCGGGCGTCGAGGCGATCGTGCTCGACGAGGCGGGCCTGCCCGCGGCCACCGGAGAACTCTGCGTCCGTGGCCCGCAACGGTTTCCCGGCTACCTCGACCCGGCCGACAACGCGGGCCGGTTCGTGCGGTCCGACGGGGTGCGCGCCGACACGGCCGATCCCGAGTTCTTCTACCGCACCGGCGACCGCGTGCGCTGGAGCGACCACGGCCTCGTGCACCTCGGACGGCTCGACCACCAGGTCAAGGTGCGTGGCTACCGGGTCGAGCTGGGCGAGGTGGAGGCGGCGCTGCGGGCCGTGCCCGGCGTCCGCGACGCCGTGGTGGTGGCGGTGCCCGGACGGCGTGGCGAGACGAACCTCGCGGCCGCGTGCACCGGTGAGCCGGGCGATGCGCTCACCGCGCTGCGCGCGCGGCTGCCGGAGTACATGGTCCCGGAGACGCTCACCGTGCTCGACACGTTGCCGCTCAACGCGAACGGCAAGATCGACCGCCGGGCCCTCGGCGCTCTCGTGGGGAAGAACTGAGGAGGCGGCACAGTGACCGATCTCGTGGGTGACGATCTCGTGCACGAGCTGCTCGACGCGGCCGCGGACCGCGCGCCCGGCGCCAACGCCGTTCGCGACGCCGCAGGCCGGTGGACCTACGGCGAGCTGCGCGACCACAGCCGCAGAGCCGCGCAGTGGTTGCGGGAACAGGGAGTGCGGCGCGGCGACCGGGTGGTGGCGCAGCTGCCCAGCTGCCGGGAGGCCGTCGCGCTGTTCTTCGGCGCCTGCCGGTTGGGCGCGGCGTTCGTGCCGCTCAACGTCGCCACGACGCCGTTCCAGCTGAGCTCGATCGTGGCGAACGCCGAACCCGCGCTCGTCCTCGCCGAGGCTGACCTTCCCCTGGTGTGGAAGGAGATCGAGGACGCCGTCGCAGCGGAGGCCGTCCCGGTCGAGCTCGACGACGTGGCCGTGTTGATCTACACGTCCGGCAGCACGTCCACCCCGAAGGGCGTGGTTTGCCCGCACCGGCAGGTCCGGTTCGCCGTGCGCGCGTTGACCGAGGTGCTCGGCTACCGGGCCGACGACGTGGTGTTCTGCCGGTTCCCGCTGTCCTGGGACGTTGGCCTGTACAAGGTGCTGATGAGCTGCGCCGCGGGCAGCGAGGTCGTGCTCGCCGAGGGCGAGTCGGACCTGGTGCTGCTCAAGCGGATGCGGGAGACCGGCGCGACGGTCGTGCCGATCGTGCCGTCGCTGGCGAACATGATCATCGCGCTGGCCCGCCGGGCACGGGACGAGCTGCCGCCGGTGCGGTTGTTCAGCAACACGGGTGCCGCGCTGCCGCAGCCGGCCATCGACGAGCTGCGCGCGTACTTCCCCGGTGCGCGGGTGGTCCGGCAGTACGGGCAGACCGAGGCCAAGCGGATGACGGTCATGCCGGTGCACGAGGACCGCGAACGGCCGGGTGCCGTCGGACTTCCGTTGCCCGGCACGTCGATCCTGATCGTCGACCAGGACGGCGCCGCGCTTCCGGCCGGGCGGGTGGGCGAGATCGTCGCGGTCGGCCCGCACGTGATGGCGGGCTACTGGCGGGCACCCGAGGTGACCGCGCGGACGTACCGCTTCCACGAGCCGACCGGCGTGATGCGGCTGCACACCGGCGACTACGGCAGGCTCGACGAGGACGGCTACCTGTATTTCGAGGGCCGGCGCGACGACATGTTCAAGCGCCGCGGCATCCGGATGAGCACGCTGGAGGTCGAGGCGGCCGCGCTGGACGTCCCCGGTGTGCGGGCGGCGTGTGCCTTGGCGCCCACTGACCGGCACGACCTCGCGTTGTTCGTCGAGTCCGGCCTGACCACCGCCCAGATCGTCGACGAGCTGATGGTGCGGCTCGACCCGGCGAGGATGCCCGCGGTGTGCCGCGTGCTGGACCGCTTCCCGGTGACGAGCAACGGAAAGAACGCCCGCGACGTGCTCGCGTCCATGTTGACCGAAGGACGATGATGAGTCTGCCGAAGATGCTGGCGCAGCGCCACGGATCCCCGCTGTACGTCTACGACCTCGACCGCGTTCTCGCGGCCCGCCGCGACCTGTCCGACGCGCTCCCGCCGGGCTGCGACGTGTACTACGCGCTGAAGGCCAACCCGCACCCCGACCTCGCGCGGGAGCTGCGCCTCGGTGGCTGCAAGGCGGAGATCAGCTCGCTCGGTGAGCTGGCGTCCGCGCTGACCGCCGGGTTCGACGCGGGCGACGTGCTCTACACCGGTCCCGGCAAGACACCGTCCGAATTGGACAGTGCGTTCGCACTGGGCGTGCGGCGGTTCTCCGCGGAGTCGCCGACCGACCTCCAGCACATCGGCGCCGCCGCCTTGCGGTGCGGGACGGTCGCGTCCTGTCTGCTGCGCATCAACAGCGAGACGTCCGCGGCGAACACCGGCATCCGGATGACCGGCAGGCCCAGCCAGTTCGGCATCGACAGCGAGACGATCGCCGGCCTGGCCGCCGAGTTGCGGGCCGTACCGGGCACGACGATCGAGGGGCTGCACCTGTTCTCGCAGAGCAACGCCGAGAGCGAGGACGCGCTGATCGGCGAGCTGAGCCACGCCGTCGAACTGGCGGCCCACCTGGAGAAGGAACTCGACGTCACGCTCGGGTTGCTCGACATCGGCGGCGGGTTCGCCGCGCCGTACGGCAGGCACGGTTCGCGCTGTCTTTATCCGCGGCTTCGTCCGGCTCTGGAGTCCGTCCTGGACGAGTGGTTCCCGCGCTGGTGCGAGGGCACGCCGCGGCTCGCGGTCGAGGCCGGTCGCTACCTCGTCGGTGACAGCGGCACGCTGGTGACGACCGTGAGCAACATGAAGACCAGCCGTGGCAAGACTTTCGTGGTGCTGGACGCCGGGATCAACACGTTCGGCGGCATGTCCGGTCTCGGGCGCACGCTGCCCGTCTCGGTGGAGATCGACGGTGACGGGCCGCGCAAGGCGTTCCTGGCCGGGCCGCTGTGCACGCCCGGCGACATCCTCGGACGTGAGGTGCCCATCCCCGACCTGCGGCCGGGTGACCTGGTGGAGATCCCGAACGCCGGTGCGTACGGCGTGACGGCGAGCCCGTTGATGTTCCTCGGCCGTCCGGCGCCCACCGAGGTGGTCGTACGCGGTGGTGAGGTCGTGTCGGTGTCGCGGATCGAGCACGTCCGCCGGTGCGCGGGGTGAGGTTCGGGGGCGGTCGCGCGGCAGTCGAAACCCTGCGTCGTGAGCCCCCACCCATCCGGTCGAAGGTGTTGGCGACAGTGGTGTTTCGGTTTGTGTCGCGGGGCCGCGCCTGTTCGGCGGTGGGCGAGTTTGGTCTCCGGGTTCGAGCACGAGGGTGAGAACGCTCGATGTTCGTGCTCTCATCGGGCGGTTCAAACATTCTGGAGATTGGTTGATCTTCGCGCGGGAACATCTGTGTCACACAGCGGCACGGATGTTCCCCCGCGAAATGTCAGTTCCCGTCGGTGATCAAGCTGGTCCACGAACGGAACCCGAGAATCCAGACACCGCAGCGCTTCCCGGCGGCACGCCGGCACGGGCGTCCTGGGTGATCGCCGCCGCGACGTCCGCCGCGTGGGCGAACAGGTAGAAATGGCCACCCGGCCACACCCTGGTCCGGAAGTCGCCGGTCGTGTGAGACCGCCACGTCCGCAGGTCCGAGACCGGCGTGGCCGAATCCTCGGTGCCACCGAACGCCGTGATGGGCGTGATCAGCGGCCCCAGCGGTTCTTCGCGTGTCCGCAGCAGGTCGAGGTCGGTGAGCAACAACCGGACGGCGTAGTCGAGCATCCACGGGTGCCGCAGCAGCTCCGGGGGAGTGCCGTCGAGGTGGCGCAGCATCCGCACCGCGCCCTTCCGGTCGAGGGCGGGCAACCGGTGCCGGGCCGCGGTGCCGGAGACACCCAGCCACACCGGCGGGCGGTCCGCGCACGCCGCGGCGACGTCGTGCGCCACCACGGCCCCCATGCTGTGCCCGAAGAACGCGTAGGGCGTGTCGACCGCGGCGAGGATCTCCGGCGCGACAAGGTCGACGACCTCGCGCAGAGACCGGGCCGGGGGAGTACCCCGGCCCGGCAGATCCACGAGCACGACGTCCCACTCCGCGGGCAGGTGCCTGGTCAGCTGCAGGTACCCGGTCGAGGTCGCGCCCGCGTGGTGGAACACGACGAGCGTGAACTCGGGACTGGCCGAGGCGACCCTGGTCAGCACTCGCCGACCAGCTCCACGAGATCACCGACGGTGCGGACCTGGTGGAACCGGCGCAGGTCCAGCCGGATCGAGAGCTCCTCCTCCAACCGCCCCAGCACTTCCAGGGTGCGCATGCTGTCCCACCGCTCGTGCGCGGCGAGCCGCGGCTGGTCCCGCAGCGCCTCCGCCGGTTCCTCGAGCACCTCGCTGAGGATCCCGACGACGACCGCCTCCACGCTTGCCACTGTCATGTCCGCTCTCACCTTTCCGTCAGCTGGATCCACCGCGGGAGCACCTCTTCGCGGTCCACATCGAACACGAACGTGCCGTCGCCCGAGGGCGTGAAACCGGCCGACTCCCAGAACCCCGCCGCGGCGCCGTTGCGCGCGGTCGGGACGAAGCTGCCGTGCACCCGGCGGGCGCCCGCGGCCCGCGCCTGGCGCACCAGCCACGCCGCCATCGCCAGCTCGACACCGCGGCCGAGCACCCGGCAGCTGAGCAACAGGTTCAGCACGTGCCACGTCTCGCCGTCCTTCCGCACCCACGCCGCGCCGACGACGCCCTCGTCGCCGAACCGGTCGGACACCGAGCACGACAACGCCAGATGGGTGCGGGCGGTCTCGGCCTCGTCGAAGCGGATCCCGGTCAGGTTGAACTGGTTCGTGCGGCCGGCGAGCTGCGCGAGGCGCGCGAACTCGTAAGCGGAGGCCGGGCCGATGCGGACCGAGATCTCCAACGCGTCGAGGTAGCTGTCGTAGGTGTGGAAGGTCTCGGCGAAACCGTTGCGGGCGGCGCGTTTCCGATACAGCTCGGGCCGGTGCTGGTCGGTCTCGGTCAGGTCGAGCACGTCGAACCAGCCCTCGCCGAGCAGCGTGCCGACCAGCTCGGCCGGGTCACCGTCGGCCGCGAGGACCGCCACCTCGGGCAGCTCGTGTGCGACGCCGCCGCGTTCGAACGCCGAGTCGTCCATGAACACGAAGGATCCGAGCCCCAGTCCCAGCTGGTCCGCCATGCGTCGCAGGCCGTCGGGCTTCGGCTGCCAGTTCACCGACATCGCGGAGAACGCGTCGGGGCGCAACAGCGCCTCGGGGTGGTCGGTGAGCGCGGTCCGCACGGCGGGCTCGTCGTTCTTGCTGGCCAGCGTGAGGATCACGCCCTGGTCCCGCAGCCGCAGGCCCGCGCGATGCAGGTCCTGGTAACAGTTTCCGGGGTACAGCCCGCCGAGCTCGACCCCGGCCGCGCCCACCTCACCGAGCACACCGCCCCACAGCGTGTTGTCCAGGTCGAACGCCAGCACCTTGCGCGACCGTCCGGTCTTCGCGGTGACGAACCGGCGGAACTCCTTGGCCAGCACCAGGAACGCGTGGTCGCTGTACGGGATGTCGGCGTACTTGCGCAGCCGGGCGTCGACCGCGGGCGCTCCGGAGTCGGCGAGCGCCGCGACGAAGTCGATCACCGCGATGCCGGGGTGGCGTTCGGCGAGCCCGAGCAGTGCCGCGTTCAGCTCGTGCCAGCAGCGGTTCAGCGCGGCACGGTCCCGCCAGCTGATCACCGCGTCCCGGACCTCCGCGGACAACGGCACGGTGTGCAGCACGATCGTGGCCTGCTGCCGTTCGGCTGCGGCGACGACCAGGTCACCGAGCGCGGCGACCCGTTCGGTGATCCCGGCGCGCAGCTCGGTGACGTCCGGCCAGTCCTTCGGCACGAAGTAGGAGTCGTGGAGCACGACGAGCGTGGCGTCGCCGCCGGGCAGCGCCGTCCGCAGATCGCGGTCGAACTGACCGTACTCACCAGCCGTGATCGCGGGCCGCATGCCCGCGGTGACCAGTGCGGTGCGCAGGATCGACTCGAAGTGGCCGGCCGTCGCGGTCGCGAGAAGTCCGATGTGGACTGTCGCTTCGCCGGGCAGTCCGGCGAAGAGCCGCCCGGCGCGGCGGAACTCGGCGGGGCTACCTGCGGAGTCCAGGCCGCGCAGGTCGGTCGCATCGAGCGGCCTGCCCTCGCGGACCGCGTCGGTCAGTGCCGTCAGGTACCCGGCCGTCAGGTGTTCCGTGGTCATGTCGTCCCTCAGACCTGGATGAGCGTGCAGAACCAGTGCATGCCCAGCGACACCCCGGCGAGCGCCACCAGGTCGCCCTCGGCCAGCTCGCCGCGTTCGACGTGCTCCCGCAGGCAGATGAGCTGGTCCGCGCCCGCGACGTGGCCGTACTGCCGGGCGAGCTCGGCGTTCGTGCGTTCACGCGGGATGCCCAGCACCCGGCTCAGGTCCGCGAACGCCTGCTGGTTGTCGTTCAGGAAGATCAGCCGGCTGAGGTCCTCGCGCGCGACACCCGCGCTCGCGCAGGCGCGGTCGATGACGCACGCCGTCCGGTCGTTGATCTGGTCGATGAACCCCTTGAGCTTGCGCGGGTCCCGCTGGAAGTGCCGCTGGATCCGTTCCAGCGTGCCGAGTTCCTGCTCGGCGGCCGAGTCGTGGCCGACCTGGAAGAACTCGCAGAAGTCGCCGTCGGTGAGCTGCTCGGTGGCGAGCCAGCGCAGCCGGTCGTGCCCTCGCCGCAGCACCGCGGCCGCGGCGCCGTCGCTGAACAGGCAGTTGTTGATCTGCATCCGGTTGCGGTAGGTCTCGTCGACCCGCCCGACCGTCACGAACAACGCCGTGCCGACCGACTCGCGGATCGCCATCGCGCCCGCGACGTCGCCGAACGCGGTGACGCCCGAGGCACACCCCTGGGTCAGCATCAAGGTCGGAGTGTCCCGCGCACCCAACGCCCGCGCGAGCGCGGCGGAACCGTCCCAGTGCAGGAACTCCGGCACGTCGGAGCTGGCCAGCACGACCAGGTCCACGTCCTTGACGTCGCACTCCGCCCGCGCGAGCGCATCCCGTGCCGCGGCGGTCGCGAGATCGGTCGCCGTCACGTCCGGCGCGCGGTGGAACGTGCGGTAACCCCAGCGGATCACGCGTTCCGGGTCCGGCACGTAGTCCTGCGCCGTGGCCGCGACGTCCGCGGCGGCACCGAGGCTCACCGCCATGCTCGCGATGCCGAGTCCCACCGGTGGCACCTTCACCGGACACTCCTCTCGATTGCGGTGGCCGCGTCGGCCAGGCTGGGCGACGTGAGCAGTGCCCGCAGCACCGGTTCGGGCGGGACGGACAACCGCGAGGCGACCTGGACGGCGAGCCGGGAGTCGCCGCCCGCGTGGAAGAAGTCGCCGGTCGGGTCGACGTGCGCGACACCGAGCACGTCCGCGCAGACGGCACACAGCTCCTGCTCGAACGGTCCGGCCTGCCGCGACCCGGGACGACCGCGTCTCGCCGCCAGTGCGAGCCGGTCGACCTTCCCGTTGCGGGTCAACGGCAACGCGTCGAGCTCGGAGATCACCGGCGGCACCAGGTGCGCGGGCAGCCTGGCCCGCAGGAACTCTCGCAGCTCGTCGACCGAGCCCTGTTGCTGCCACACCACGAACGCGCGCAGCACCTGTGCGTCGCGCTGATTGCCGGAGGCGACCACGACCGCGGCCCGCACGTCCGGGTGTTCGGCGACGGCCGCCTCGACCTCGCCCAGCTCGATCCGCACGCCCTGGATCTTCACCTGGAAGTCCGTGCGGCCGAGGATCTCGATGTTCCCGTCCGGCAGGTACCGGCCGAGGTCGCCGGAGGCGTACCTGCGTTCCCCGGACTCCACCGGGAACTTCTCCGCGGTGCGTTCGCTGTCGCGCCAGTAGCCCTGAGCCAGCCCGACCTCGCTGGCGATGTGGATCTCGCCGGCCACCCAGTCCGGACACGGCCTGCCGCGTTCGTCCAGCACGTGGTAGCGCTGGTTGGTCATCGGGCGGCCGTAGGGGATGCTGCGCCACGCGGGGTCGACGTCGCCGATGGGGTAGATCACCGACCAGATGCACGTCTCGGTCGGACCGCCACTGCCGATGACGCGGAGGTCCGGGTTCAGTCTGCGCGCGTGGCCGGGCAGGGTCACCGGGATCCAGTCGCCCGCCAGGATCACCAGCCGCAGCGACGCCATCCGGTCGCGTTTGCCGGTGCTCCGCAGGTACAGCACGAACATCTCGAACAGCGCGGGCACCGAGTTCCAGAACGTGACGCCGTGTTCGGCCACCAGCTCCGACCAGTGCCGCGGGTCGAGCCCGGCAGAGGCGTCGGGCACCACCACCGCGCCGCCGACGAGGAACATGCCGAACGTGTCCGGTACGGACAGATCGAAGTGCAGGCCGGACAACGCGATGCAGCGGTCGTCCCGCCCGATCCCGAACCGGGCGTTGACGTCGGTGAGCGTGTTGAGCGCGCCGCGGTGGTCCACCATCACGCCCTTGGGCAGCCCGGTCGAGCCGGACGTGAAGATCACGTACGCGAGATCTGTGGTCTGCTGAAGCGGTTGGAGCGCAACGGGTTCCACGTCGTCGAAGTCTCCGTCGACCTGCAACACGCGGATGTGTTCCGGCCAGGGCAGGTCGAGGCGGCTCTGACTGAGCACGACCTGGACCTCGCAGTGGTCGAGCAGATAGCGCAGGCGGTCCTCGGGCACGCTCGCGTCGATCGGCACGTACGCGCCACCTGCTGCCAGCACGCCGTGCGCGGCGACGATCTGCTCCCAGCCCTTCTCCATGACGACCGCGACGAGCCGGCCGGGCCGGACCCCGAGCTCGCGCAGCCGGGTGCCGACCTGGGCGATCCTCCTGGCCAGTTCGGCATAGGTGAACGTGCGGTCCGACGTGATCACGGCCGGCGCGTCAGGCTGTCGCACCGCGTGCTCGTGCAGCGCGGTGTGCAGCAGGCCGTCCGGTATCGGGCCGTTCGTGGCATTGACCTGCTCGCGCACCGCGAGCTGGCCGGGTGGCACCAGTGAGATCCAGTGCCGTGACCAGGTTTCGTCGTTCAGCAACGCCCGGAGCAGCCGGTCGAACGCGGCGAACAGGTCGTCCGGTACGCCGGGTGGGAACAGGTCGGTGCGGGCGTCCCAGTGGTAGGCCAGCGCGTCCCCGTCGGGCCGGACCTGCAGCTCCACCGACGCGTGCGGGGACAGCGCCATGCCGCCCACCCGGACCAGCGAGGTCTGTTGTGGACAGTCGAGCAGACTGGTGAACACCACGGGGAACTCCGCCCGGCCACGGCTGTCCGGCAACCGGTTCAGCTCGCGGACCACCAGCTCGCCACCGAACCGCCAGTGCCACTTGTCGTCGGCCAACCGCTGTGCGACGGCACGGGCCCGGTCGGCGAACGTCCCGTCCGGCGGCGGCACGGCGTGCAGCGTGCTCGTGTCGGTGGGGTGCAGGCGGCAGTCGAGGGTGAACCGGTCGACCCCGCTCCACGTCCGCAGCACCTCCGCGAAGCACGCGGCGAGCAGGCCTTCCGCCGTGACGTCACGGTTCTCGGCGTGCTTGCGCAGCACCCGCCACTCGTCGGCGCCCAGCGCACCGGTGCGCCGGGCGAGCCGGGGTTCGCCCGCGTCCGCGGTGGGCAAGGGAGGTGCGGGCGGCAGATCAGCGAGGCGGGCGAGCCAGTATCGGCGAGCCGTGTCGAGGTCGGCGCCGTCGGCCGTGCCCTGTGCCGCCTGCCGCCCGGTGAGCTCGGGCAGCAGCACGGACTCCAGCAGCCACGGCGAGACGAACACCCGGTCGACGTCGAGCCGGACGCGCTCACCGTCCACGTGAAGATCCTCGAGCCGCAACCCGTTGTGCCGCTGGACGATCCGGTGCCACGCCGCGTCGATCGGTGCCGTGTCGCCGGAGATCCACTCGACGCGCAACCGCGCGCCGGTGCCCCCGAGTGCGTGACCACTGACCCAGTGGGCGAACTGTGCGTCGGACAGCATGCTTCCTCCGGGTTCAGCTCGCCGCGTGCCGGACGGTCTCGGCGAGCGCCGCCACGGTCGGGCCGCGGAAGAACTTCTTGACCGGCACGGTCACGCCGTAGCGCTGCCGCACCCGCGCGAGAGCGGTGAACACCTGCAGCGAGTGCGCGCCGTACTCGAGCAGCGACCGCTCCCGTTCGACGTTCGGCTGTTCCAGCAGCTCCGACCACATCTCGGCCAGCTCGCGCTCGACGTCGTCGAGGTACTCGCACACCTGCCCGGCGGCGGCGACCAGCTCCGCGGCGATGGCGTCCTCGGCGCCGCGCAGCAACGCCGTCCGGTCGACCTTGCCGTTGCTCGTGTACGGGACCGCGTCGACCACGAAAACCCGTGCCGGCACGGCGTAACCGGGCAGTCTCCCCGTGAGCCGCTCCTTGACCGCGGCGGGATCGGCGTCGCCGACGAGGAACAGCACCAGCTCGCGTCCCGAGTCCGTCTCCCGCGGCGCGGCCACGGCCCGGCGGACACCCGGCACGTCGTTCGCCGCGGCCTCGACCTCGCCCAGCTCGACCCGGTACCCGCGGATCTTGACCTGCTCGTCGGTGCGGCCGAGGAAGACCAGCACGCCGTGCTCGTCGCGCAGCACCTGGTCGCCTGTGCGGTACGTGGTTCCGTTGCCCGCGAACCGATCCGGGACGAACCCGCGTTCGGTCAGCTCCGGGTCGCCGATGTATCCCTTGGCCGGGCAGCGTCCGCCGAGCAGCAGCTCGCCCTGCACCCCCGCCGGAGCGAGGTGTCCCGTGACGTCGACGACGTAGGCCACGACACCGGTCAGCGGCACGCCGATCGGCACGTGCACCGGCCACACCGCGTCCGCGGCACCGAGCCGGTGCGTGGTCACCGCGTGGGTTTCCGTCGGCCCGTAGAGATTCACGAGTGTCAGGTGTGGCCGCTGGACGAAGAAGTCGCGGCTGACATCGTCGAGCACCAGCTGTTCGCCGGACACGCAGACGTACCGCAGGTCGGTGAACTTCTCGTCCTGCGCCGCCCGGACGAACGCGCCGAGCGCCGCGACCGGCAGGTACACGTGCGTGGTCGCGGTGGCGGCGAGGCGTTCCACCAGCGCGGGGAAGTCCGCGCGCACCACCGGGTCGCGCGAGATGACCGTGCCGCCCGCCGCCAGGGTCGGGATGATCTCCTGGAACGACACGTCGAATCCGAGCGGCGCGTACTGCACGAACCTGGTGCTCGCGTCCATCTCCAGCGCCGCGATCTGCCACGCCGTCAGGTTCACCAGCGGGCCGACACCCATCTCGATGCCCTTGGGCGAGCCGGTGGAGCCCGACGAGAACATCACGTACGCCGACGAGCCCTTGTCGTCCGCGACGGGTTCGGCGTCGAGGTCGCCGATCGTGACGAACTCCGGGCCGGTCACGTCCAGCTCGCCGATCACCAGCTCGCAGCGCGTCTTGTCGATCATGTACTGCAGGCGGTGCGACGGCAGCGTCGCGTCGAGCGGGAGATACGCCGCACCCCGGCGCAGGATGGCGAGGATCGCCACGGTGGTGTCGACGAGGTCCTGGGCGCAGACACCGACGATGTCGCCGGCGCCGACGCCGCGTTGCGCCAGACCGCCCGCCGTGCGCCGGGACGCGGTGACCAGCTCGGCATAGGTGATCGTGCGGTCCGCTGTCTCGACGGCCGCCGCGTGCGGCGTGCCGGCCGCCGTGCCGTCCACCCACTCGACCAGCGAGTCCGACGGTGGCTCGGCCCACTCCTCGTCGGTGCGCGACGACTCGCTCCGCGACCGGTCCTCGAACAAGGCGCCGACCGGGGTGTCCGGGGTCGTGGCCGCGCGGACGATCGCGGTGCGCAGCGAGCCGATGATCTCGTCGGCGACGGGTGCGGGCAACAGCTCGTGGTCGTACTCGACGGCGAGTCGCCAGCGGCCGTCCACCGGCCACACCCCGAGCCAGAGGTCGAACTTGGCGGTGCCGTTGCCGTGCTCGACCAGTGAGCGGACCGGGGCGTCCGGAGACAGCGGCAGGGTGTCCTGCATCGCGAGCATGCACGAGAAGAGCGGGTTGCGGTTCGTGGACCGGTCCGGCCGCAGGTGGGCCACGAGCTTGCTGAACGGCACGCCGACCCGTGAGCGGGCTTGTTCGACGGCTGGGCGGACCGCGGTGCTCGCGTGGTCCGCGAACGGCCGGGTCCAGTCGACGTCGAAGTGGATCGGCAGGGTGTTGACGAAGAAGCCGCACAGGTCGAACGACCCGATCGTGCGACGGGCCGCGAACGGGCTGCCCAGCACGGCCGACGACGTGGCCGAGTGCCTGCCGATGACCGCGCCGTACACGGCGGTGAAGAACTCGTACGCGGTGATCTTCAGGTCGCGGCACGTGGCGTCGATCGCCGCCGACTCGTCCGCGTCGAGCACCCAGTCGACCCTGGTGCCCTCGAACGAGGTCTCCGCGGGGCGGTGCGGCCGGGGGTACAGCGGTGCCGTCGAGCGTTCCCGCAGCTCACGGGCCCATTCCGCGGCCTTCTCCACGGTCTTCGGGTCCGCCTCCACGCGCACCTGTGCGGCCAGCTCACGCTGGAAGTCCGCCTCGCGCCTGGTGCGCAGGGCGGTGCGCTCGTCCGCGCTGAACCCGCCGGAGAGCGCGGTGGTCAGGTCGTTGGTGAGCGGGCGGACCGACATTCCGTCGAAGATCAGGTGGTGCACGACGAGGAGCAGCACGGAGCGGCCGTCACCGGACAGGTGGGCGAACCGGTACAGCGGGCCCTCGTACAGGTCGAACTCGTGCGTGCGAGTCTTTGCCACGAGTTGTGGCAGGTCGTCAATTCTTTCGATGTCGACGACGATTTCCTCCGGGGAGGGGCACGGGTTCAGCACGGCGTGCGGTCGGGGGAGGTCGGCGAATGTCTGCCGCAGTCCCGGCTGGATCTCCAGCAATGTCGCCAAAGCCTCGCGCAGCTCGTTCACGCCGAATTTCGGTGCGAGCTCGATCTCCATCACGAGGTTGTACATGTGCCGCGCGGACACCATTCGGTCGATGAGCAGCAGACTCCGCTGGGACTCCGTCAGCAGCGACACTTCCGCCGTGGCCTTCACGCGGCATCACCGGTGGCTTGACCAGCGAGAATGTCCCGCAACCAGGCTTTCAGGTCACCGACGGTCCGCGCGTCGGCGAGCCGGCCCGCGTCGATCTCGACACCCGGATCGGTGACCACGTCGGTGATGACCCGGAAAACGGAAATCGACACCAGGCCGGCCTCGGCGATCGGCGTGCCATCGTCGAAGGGCTCGGTGGCATAGCGGGCGATGACGTCGTCGAGATCTTCGCTCATCGTGGCCGTCTCAATCCAGTTCGGTGAATTCTCCCGTGCTCATCACCGATGCAACCAGATTTCGACAACGTTTTCGCCGGTCAGGAGTGGCAGGACGGTGTCATGGCAGCAAGTCATTCACCGGTCGGGCGCAGCCAGCCACGCCGCACCGCTTCGACACCCGCCTGGAACCGGCTGCGCACGCCGAGCCGCTTGGCGATGTTCGCGGTGATCCGCCGCGAGGTCCGGACCGAGACGCCGAGCTTGCGCGCGACCGTTTCGTCCGTGTGCCCTTCGGCGAGCAGTCGCAGCACGGCCATCTCCTGCGGTGTCAGCTCGTCCGGTCCCGCGCACGGCGACGCCATGCCGAACGGGAACGCGGACTCCCAGACGTAGCTGAACAGGTCGCAGAGCGCGGCGACCACGCCGGCGCCGTTCAGCAGGACCGCGCCCGCGGCGGTGTTGTCCGGGTCGATCGGAACGACCGCGACCCGGCGGTCGTAGATCAGCATGCGGGGCGGCGAGATCGGCACCGTGCGCACCTCGGCTCCGGTGCCCACCAGCCACTCGGCGTAGGACGCGGACGCCGTGTCGTTGACGATGCTGTCCAGGTAGATCGTGCGCATCTTGACGCCGCGGGAGAGCACCGCCTCGTCCAGCGCGCGGCTGGCCTTCATGTTGTCCACGGTGAGCGCGCCGTCCGGGCAGAACGCGAGGACCTCGGACTCGCATTCGTGCGCGAGCGTCTCGATCCGGCACCGCGCCGAGTCCAGTCCCGTCAGCTGTTCGACACCGGCCTGCGGCTCGTCGAAAGCCGTGTACTCCGCGATGACGTGCTCGAGCGCGTGCCTGCTGGCGTTCAGCTGGTCCTGCCGAGCCTTCAGCTCGGACTCCTGGCGTGACAGCAACGCGGTGAGCCCGACCCTGGGCGGAATGGCGCGCAGTTTGCCCGGTTCGTCCCAGCTCTGACGCACCAGTGACAGGCTGCACAATTCGTCCAGACCGTCGCGGACCTGCGCCTCCGATATGCCTAGAGTGTCCGCTATTTCGGCGACGCCGTGCTGCGGGTTGGCGAGCATCGCCTCGTACGCCGCGACGGCGTGATCGGACAAGCCGAACAAAGTTAACATAACCAGAGTCCCCCGTGTCACTCTGCGTCGAATGATCATCCCAGTGTTCGAAAGACCGACTCGGCTCGAAGAGTGCCTCCGCTGAATAGGAGCCGCACGCCCCGCGGCTTCTGTCTGCGCGTTTCGCTGCCAGGCTGGCACATGGCCGCCATCGTGGCAAGAATCCTTGATCACAACGTACTCACGGCTTCACCGTCGGTAACAGCGGTCGGCCCACCAGGGCGGACGCGGGGCACATACCTGCCACGGCAGCAGCCTGAAGGCTGCGGAGGGTGACAAGCGGGCCGAGGTCGGAAACGATCAGCCCTGGAGGCGTCGTGTCCGAAATGGTGCCTTCTGCCCTGCGGCCGACAAATGCGGTTGCGTCGTCAGACGCCAGGAGAAGTAAATTGCGTACCGTCTGGATGGCCTTCGAGTCAACCACGGGCGGAGCTCTCCCCTCGCCCGAGGTGCTGAAAAAGAGCGCGCTGGCCGCGGTTGCGCCGACGAACATCTCGGTCGAACACATCTGGGTCGAGGCGAGTGTAGGAACCCTGCACGTAGTCGTATTTCTCTCGGTCACCTCAAAAGGTATTCCTCGTGAAATAGGCGAATTCATCGGCAAGGGTGTCGAAGCGGATCTCCCGTCCGTCGTCTTCCGTCACTGCCGCCAGGTGGACCTGCGAAACTTCGGAAACGGACCGTCATGATCCTGCGCATCGACCACATCGGACTCGCCACCGCCACGCCGGCCGAACTGGCCCCGTTCCTCGGCGCCCTCGGCCTGTCCCAGGGGGACACCGGTGTGGCCCCCGAGTACCGCGTGGCCTGCGAGTTCTGGGACCGCGCCGACTCCGGGCCCGCCATCGAGCTGATCTCACCCTCAGGCGAGGGGTCGACGCTGGACGGCCGGCTTTCCCGGACCGGCCCCGGACTTCACCACATCGCGTTCGAGGTCGACGAGATCGAACCGGAGTTGGAGCGCCTCCGCACCGCCGGTTTCATCCCGGTGGACCCGGAACCCCGTATCGGCGCGCGCGAAGGCATGACAGTCGCGTTCACCTATCTACGCGCGGCGGGCCTGTTGGTCGAATTGGTGCATTACTGCCGAACAAACTGATCGGTTCGTCAGAGAGTATCTCGTCGTGAGCAATGCGAACGATTCCGGTCGCACGGGCGAGTACGGCGACGCGTCGTGTCAGTTACGTCATCGCGCAATCGAAACCGGCCGCGGTCTGGATCGGCCCGCGGCGCCCAGCCCGGCGATGACGACCGTGAGCACGTTGGTCGCGGGCGTACCACTTCGTCCCGCCCGGCGAGCAGCTCGGCGTGCGACACGGGACGACTGAGCGCGGCCGGCAGGGTGGCAGCACCGCGAACTCCTTGGTCGTGGGCTCCAGTGCGCCACCCTCGGTCCGGCGTCGTGCCTGGCGAGGTCGAGCTCGACGGCCCCGTGCCGCAGCGGTCGAACACCCCGCAGTCGTGGGAGTTGACGCCCAGTGCCCCGTCGGCGCCGGGCAGGCCCGTGGCCACGTCGACGGCGAAACCCGCCGCGCGCAGCGACGTTCCCACGGCTGCCAGCCTGGAACCGGCTGCGCGCCGAGCCGGTCCATCAGGTCGGCCACGATCCGGAGATGTCGAGCTTGGCGGCGGCCGACTCGTCGGTGCGGCCGCGAACAGCAACGTCAGCAGCTCTCAAGGGCGCGATCCCCTGAGCAGGCTCCAGAAAGATCGCACGCACAGGCTCGGTGAGATCTGGTTGGTGAACCGAGACCGCTCACGCCCGGGGCTCGCTCCCTCAGCCGACGCTGAGACCGCGTTGGTCCGACACCTCGCCCTGTCCGGCCCAGCGGTCGGCGACCGCGACCAGCCGGTCGAGGTAGTTGAGCGGGTCGGGGTCGGCCAGCAGCCGGTCGGTGCGGGCCGGGCACGGGCAGCCGTTCCACGCCGTGGCCGGGGCCAGCGCGTCGGCCCTGGGGCGCAACCGGAACGCCGACAGCGAGTCGACGAGTACCGGGCGGCATCGCTCGCAGCTGTCCGGGCGGGACTGCACGACGTCGTCCAGTTCCGGGTTGTACCAGGAGATGTCGAGGTCGCCGTAGCCGTCCTGGTCGGTGGCGTCGTCGGCGCACTCGGCCAGCAGCCGGACCAGCATCCACAGCGTCGGCGGGTCCCACAGTCCCTGGTCGTGGGCCCAGCCGAGCAGGGTGCCGGCCTTCGCGCTCAGCGGGAAGACCATCTGGGTGCGGTAGCCGGCCGCCCGCGCGCCGCGCACCCCGGCCAGCGTGTCCCGGTAGGCCTCGCCGGGGGACAGGCCCAGGCCGCCGAGGGTGATGTTGGCGATCGGGTCGAAGCCCAGGTCGAGCAGCGTGCTCGCGGTGTCCAGGTAGGCCTGCTGGCGGGTCGGCTTGAGGTGGCACATGGAGCGCACCTGCGGATCCCACGACTCGACGCCGATCTGGCACACCAGCCGCGTGCCGGGGGCGAAGTGCTGGCGCAACTGGTCGAGCTTGTCGCGGTCGCAGACCTCCGGGCGGCTCTCGAACGCGAAGGTGGACGGTCTCCGCGCGGCCGCCGCGCGCAGCAGCCGGTCGCGCATCTGTGCGGGTACCTCCCGCTCGTCGAGCAGGCTCCCGGACGGCGACAGGTACAGGCAGGCGGCCTCGGGAACGGTGGCCAGTTTGCGCTCGACCGAGCGTGCGACGACTTCCGGGTCGATTTCCGGGCCGATGCCGTAGTTGCACATGCTGCACTGGCCGGCCCGGTCGTACGTGCAGCCTCGGGTGCGGAACCAGAACTGGTACATGTCGTACTCGGTCCGGGGGGCGCCGAACGTCACCGGGTAGGTGCGCAGAAACACGTTGTTGTACTCGGGGTAGAGCTTGCGTCCAGCGCGAATGGCCGTGTTCGCGCGAACCAGGGAATGCCGAAGACCACGTTTTTCGGAGTCATTCACAGAAATCGCTCCCGCGTCCGGTTGGTGGTTGTGCGCCGACCGCCCGGATACGAGGAATCGCCTTGAGGATCCGCGGCCGGCGAGGATGCCGCTTCGAGCGAGTTTCCCGGGCAAGCCTCGAAACAATTGACTCGGTTCTTCCCCGGCCATGTTACGCAGCGCTGGTGAGATCACTCCCGGTCCTGCGGGGCGCACATTCGGGCGATGGTCCGGCGCGACCGGCGGCCATACCCGATCAGCCGGGTCGGAAGTGCGCGCTTCCCGTCATTACCCGGATCGCGCTGGGCGCATACGTTCACCGATGTCATCCGGCAGCTTGAGCGCAGACGGGACGTGACACGTGGCGGAGACTCCACCAGACTTCCTCGGACGGATTCGGTCCGCGCTCGGTGCGCCGGGGCCACTGGTGCTGCTCGGCAACTTCGAGGTCGAGGACCAGTGGGCCCGCGAACAGCCGGGCCTGCCGCGGTTCTCCTCGGCCGGCAGCCGAGCCGTGGTGAACCGGATGGACGAGTTCGCGTTGCTGCTCGGCGACGCGGGCGACACCGTGGTCCTCAAGGCGGCCCCTGATCCGGACTACCTGGCCCACCTGCACGAGCTGGAGCTCCCGGTGCCGCGGGTGCTGGCCTGCGGCACCCAGGACGCCCAGCAGACCGTCACCGAGGACGTGCTGGCCGACCCCGGGCTGGTCGACGAACTGCGCCTGCTCGCCGCCGGTGGCGCCCGGCTGTGGCCGCACGGCGTCTCCGCGGTGGAGGAGAAGCTGGCCGAGGCCACCGGCCTGCCCTTGTGCACCCCGGACGCCCGGCTGTGCATCCGGGTGAACAGCAAGATCTACAGTCGGCGCGTCGGCGACGAGCTGGGCCTGCGCCAGCCGTTGGGCTGGGCGTGCGACACGCTCGATGAGCTGGAGGAGGTCGCCGGCCCGGTCGCCGACCTGCTCGCCGCCGGCCGCCGGGTCGCGGTGAAGGACGCTCTCGGGGTGTCCGGGCGGGGCATCACCCTCGTGGAGAACGCCCACCGGTTCGAGCGGCTGTGCCGAATGATCCTGGCCCGGGAACGACGTGCCGGTTCCAGCCGGGCCGACGTCGTCGTCGAGGAGTGGGTGGCCAAGGAGACCGACCTCAACTACCAGGTGACCGTCGGCCGCGACGGCGCCGTCCACCTCGACTTCGTCAAAGAGGCGATCACCGAGGGCGGGGTGCACAAGGGCCACCGCATCCCGGCCCGGTTGTCCAGCGCCCAGGCCGCCGAGCTGGCCGAGGTCGCCGCCGCGGTCGGCGCGCGGCTGCACCGCGACGGGTACTTCGGCGTGGCCGGGATCGACGCCATGATCGATCCCGACGGCCGGCTCTACCCGCTGGTGGAGATCAACGCCCGCAACAACATGTCCACCTACCAGGTGGGCATTCAGGAACGGCTGATCGGGCCGGACGCGATCGCGTTGGCCCGGCACTACCCGCTGCGGCTGCACCAGCCCGTGCCCTTCCACCGGCTGCGGTCGGTGCTGGGCGATCTGGCGTTCGAACGCCGGACCGGCGCCGGCTTCCTGGTGAACAACTTCGCCACCGTGAACGCAGCTGCCCCGTCCCCCGGAGACGAGCACGACGAGGCGGCTCACCCGACGTTCGACGGCCGGCTGTACGGCCTGGTCATCGGCAGGTCGGCCGACGAGGTCGACGAACTGGACCGGCGGGTGGGCGAGCGCGTCGCCGAGTTGGCCGGCGGTGCGGCATGACCGACACCATCGGTGGTCTGGCCGTTGCCGATCTGGCCCGCGAGTTCGGCACGCCGCTGTTCGTCTACGACGCCGACGTGCTGCGCGAGCGCTATCGGCAACTGCGCGAGGTGCTGCACCCCGAAGTGGGGATCCTGTTCTCCCTCAAGGCGAACCCGAACGTGTCGATCTGCGCGGTCCTGCGGTCGCTCGGGGCAGGGGCCGAGGTGTCGTCGCTGGCCGAGCTGATGATCGCCGGCCGGGCCGGGGTCGCCCCGCAGGACACCATCTTCCTGGGGCCGGGCAAGTCCGTCGACGAGATCGACGCCTGCCTCGCCGCCGGAGTGCACGCCGTCGTCTGCGAGTCGTGGGGCGAGCTGGCCGAGATCGACGCGCTCGCGGCCCGGCGCAACACCGTCGCCCCTGTCGTGTTGCGGATCAACCCGTCCTTCACCGTCAAGGGTTCGCGGCTCACGATGAGCGGCAAGCCGCGCCAGTTCGGCATCGACGAGGAACAGGTGCTGGAAGCCGGGGCGCGGGTGGCCGGGTTGCGCAACGTCCGGCTGACCGGCGTGCACGTGTACATGGGAACCCGCATCCTGGCGGAGGAGGTGGTCGCCGAGAACACCACCCGCATCCTCGACCTGGCCGAACGAGTCGCCGAGCGGCTGGACTTCGAGCTGGAGACGGTGGACGTGGGCGGTGGCCTCGGGATCGCCTATTTCGACGGCGAACGCGACCTGGACCTGCGCCGGCTCGCGGAACTGGTCAACCCGGTGTTCGCGGCCTTCCGGGCCCGGCACCCGCGGACCCGGCTGTTCACCGAGCTCGGCCGCTTCCTCACCGCCGAGTCGGGCACCTACGTGGTGCGGGTCCGCCAGGTCAAGGAGTCCATGGGCGAACGGTTCGCGGTGACCGACGGCGGGACCCACCACCACATGGCGGCGGTCGGCGTCGGTTCGTACGTCAAGCGGGACTTCCCGATCCGGCTGCTCGGCCGGGAGTCGACCGAACCGCCCGAGAACTGGCGGGTCACCGGGCTGTTGTGCACCCCGAACGACACGCTGTCCTCGCACACCCCGCTGCCGCCGCTGCGGCCCGGCGACCTGCTCGGGGTGCAGCGTTCGGGCGCCTACGGGCCCACCGCCTCACCGGTGCTGTTCCTCAGCCACGGCCACCCGGCCGAGGTGCTGGTCGACGGCGGCCGGCCGTACCTGATCAGGGATCGGGACCGGCCCGCCGACCTCGTCGACCGCCAGCGCCTTCACGAGTGGGCGCCCGAGGTGCCCTCCGCCTCCACCCCTGAACTCTCTTCTGGAAAGGCACGGGCATGACGAACACCGAAGCCGCCCTGACGCAAGCGCACACCCGTGTGGTCGGCACGCTCTCGGAGCTCACTCGACGCGATGTCGGCGCGCTGAGCCCGGACAAGCGCATCGTCGACGACCTCGGTCTCGACTCGACGAACATCCTCGAGCTGCTGATGAAGCTCGAGGACGAGTTCGGGGTCGAGTTCGACCCGGACACCTTCGAGCCGCGTCACTTCGAGACGATCGGAACGCTCACCGAGTACGTGGCCGGTCAGGCCGAGGAGCAGCAGTAAGATGGCCGACCGCAACGGTTTGGTTGCGGCCGACCGGGCCGGGACCCGACGCGTCATCGCCGGGCTGGCGCTGCCGATGACGATCGCCGACGTCGTGCTGTTCGTCGAGATCATCGGTGTGGTGGCGCTGCTCGGCCGGGTCAGCAACGAGGCGCTCTACATCCGGTCGCTGACCATGCCGATCCTGCTCCTGTTCGTCGCCATGAGCACGGCGTTCGGCATCACGTACCAGGTCATGGCGTCGATCAGCCGGGGGCGCGAACGACCGCAGGACCTGGTTCCGACCGCGGTGGCGCTGTTGCGGGTGTTCGTGGTCACCGGGGTCGTGCTGTGCCTGTTGCTCTACGTCGGTTCTCCGGCGCTGGGCGCTCTGCTGGACGTGCCGGCTGCCGAACGGGCCGAGTTCGTCTGGTTCCTGCGCTGGACGTCGCTGGCCAGCCTGACCGTGGTGCTGCCGGCGCTGTGCTCGGCGGCGCTGCGCGGGTTCGGGCACGCCAGGGCGGCCGCGGTGGTCACCCTCACCAGCGCGGCGGTCGAGTTCACGCTCGTCGCCGTGCTCGGCTTCGGCGCCGGGCTGGGGCTGTTCAGCGTGCCGATCGCGACCGCGGTGGCGAGCGCGGCCGCGGCGGTCCCAGGGTTGTGGCTGATGCGTCGCCACCGGCTGTGGGGGCGTCTCACCGGGGTGCCGGTGCGCGGCGAGGTCATCGGCTTCCTGCGGGGCGTCGGGGTGCCGGTCGCGCTGTCCTACGTGCTGATCTCGCTGTTCAACGTGGGCATGCTGTGGGTGCTGACGCCTTTCGGTCCGGACACGATCTCGGGCTACGCCGCGGCGTCCACGCTCCAAGCGTTGATCATCATCCCGGGCATCCAGCTCGGCGGGGCAACCGCGATCGTGATCAACCAGCAGCGCGGCGCGGGCTCGGTGGACCGGGCGAGGGAAATCCTGCGCGCCGGGCTGGAGCTGGCCTTCGCCTTCTACGCGGTGGTGGCGGCGGTCATCTGGCTGCTGCGCGACGTGGTCGGGCGGATCTTCTCCGACGATCCGCGCGTGGTCGCCGCGATCGGGCTCTACCTCGGCCTGGTCGCCCTGACCTACTTCGTGCAGGGACCGGTGCTGGCCTCGCTGACGTTCCTGGAGCACATCGGCAGCGGCACGCTCGCCGTGCTGCTCAACGTCGTCTACTTCGCCGAGATCGTCGTCATCGGCGGGGTGCTGGCACGGACCCTCGACGACCCGAGCGCGCTCTACGCGACCGCCGCCGTGGGCAACGTGGTCGGCCTGGTCGTGGTGGTGATCGCCGTCGGCCGGGTGCGCCGGATGCGTCCGGTGGCCCCGGTCGAAGGCGCACTCCCCGGTGGTCCGCGATGACTTCGCTGGTGGCGGTGGCGAGCCACATCCCGAAGGCGACGGTGCCGGTGGCCGAGTTCCTGCGCGAGCACGGCATCCCCGAGCCACGGGTGCGGATGTACGAGCGGTACTTCGGGTTCGGCCGGATCCCGCTCGACCCCGCGGCCGGTCCGGCCGACCTGCTGGTCGCGGCGGCGAACGGACTGCCCGACTTCGAGGCGTTGCGGCCGCGGATCCGTTACGTGATCCAGGCGCGAACCATGCCGGTGGTCGCCCCGCACCCGGTCAACCCGCTCGCCGAGGCGTGCCGGCGGCTGGGACTGGAGACAGCCACCGCGATCTGCCTCACCCAGCACGCCTGCGCCTCCGGGCTGCTGGCCGTCGAGGTGGCCGGCGAGCTGCTGGCCGCGGACCCCGATCCGCAGTCGCTGGCGCTGCTGGTGGCGGGGGAGAAGGCGTTCACCACGGCGGGCAAGGTGTTGGCCGACACCGGTGTCATGGGCGAGGGCGCGGCAGCGGTCCTGGTCGCGGCCGGCGGTGATCGGGACCGGATGCTGTCCTACGCGACTCGCACCTGCGGCAAGTTCCACCGCGGCGCCTGGCTCGACGACGAACTGACCGCGGCGTTCCACGACGAGTACCCGGCACTGCTGGCCGAGGTGATGGACGCCGCGGTGCGCAGCGCCGGGCTCGACCTCGACGACATCGCGCTGATCCTGCCGCACAACGTCAACCGGATGTCGTGGCTGCGGGTGCTGCGGCTGCTCGGCGTGCGCGGCGCCGATCGGCTGTTCATGGACAACCTGGCCGGCTGCGGGCACTGCTTCGGTGCCGACAGCTTCATCAACTACCGGACCGCGGTCGACGCCGGACGGCTGCGGCCCGGCGACCGCTACCTGATGACCTCGGTGGGGCTGGGGGCGACCTTCTCGGCCATGGTCCTCCAGCACTGAGCCCGGTTGCCGCCGCACCGACCCGATCGAGCCCGCAGGAGGAGCCACCGGCATGTACATCACGGTTTCCCGACTGGCCGACGACGGCCGGGCCGGGCCGGGGGAACTGCGCCTGGCTGCGGTCACCCAGCGCGCCGGGATCGACCGACGCGAGTACCGCCCGCAGGACCACGACTACTTCCGCGACCTGTTCGGCACCTTCGGGCTGACGGCCGACCAGGAAGGCCTGGCGGCCGGACGGGTGTCGTTCACCGACCTGGTCGAGGCCGTGCTGCCCGAGCTGAACGGTCGTGGCGACCGGTTCGACCTCGCCGTCATGGCCAGCACGGCGCCGGACGCCGAGCCCGGCTTCCCGATGTGCTTCCTCGACTCGGCCGTTCCGGACACCGGACTGGTCCTCGGCATCGCCGACATGGGCCTGGTCGGGGTGTTCACCGCGCTGTGGCTGGCCGAGAACCGCAGCCGGCTGGGTGCTCGCCGGATCCTGGTGTTCGCTCTGGACCAGGCCAGCGTGCTGCACGCCGAACCGGTGCCAGCGCATCTGCGGGTCACCGAGGACGCGGTGACCGTGCTGACCCTGGACGTCGACGCGGCGCACCGGGTCGAGACGGCGCAACCGCGGCCCGTGCCGCCCGAGGAGGTACCGGCCTGCTGGTCGGCGTTGCTGGCAGGGGAACAACCCGGAGCGGTCACCGCGCTGGCCGGGCCCGGTTTGGTGGCCGTCTGCGGCGACCGGCTCCCGGTCGGCACCGTCGCGGTGCCCGCCGGACGCCCGGCCAGCGGCATCTGGTCCGTGCTCGCCGCCGAGTGGGACGGCTGGCGCCGCACGGGCCGGCGGGTGCTGCTCGCCGACTACGACCCCGATCTGGGCCGGTTCGCGCACTGCGCGATCACCGTCGAGCCCGATTCCGCCGGTGCGCACGTCGCCGACTCCGAGGAGCAGGAGAAACTCCGATGACCAGGACAGGCACGGCCCTTGGTGCGGCATGGCCGGAGATGCTCGCCGTCGCGCACGCGAGCGGCTGGTCCGCCGCACTGACCGCGCTGCACGCCGCCGCCGGTCCGGGGGTCGTGGTCCTCGGTCCGGCCGGCCACGCGCTGGTGCCGGACGAGGTGGCCGAGGACGCTGACCGGTTGCGCCAGGGCGAATGGGAATGGGCCCCGGACGACACCGTCGAACACCTGAACACCGGCGTGCCCGGTCTGACCGCGTTGCGGGCCCGCCGGCCGGTGAACGCCGTCCAGGTGCCGGAAGCGCGGTCGTGGACCACCGCGCTGGCCGGGCTGCGCCTCGGCCTGTCCTACCGGCTGCTCGAGGGCGCGCTGCGCTACCTCGACCAGCGGCACACCGGCGACGTGGTTCTGTTGCAGCACAGCGTGGTGAAGAGCGCGGTCGCCGACGTCGTCATGGAGCAGCTGCAGGTGCGCTGCGCGCTCGAAGGCGCCGGACCGGACGGGCTCGACGCCCCGGCCGTCGCCGACCTGCACGCACAGATCACCGCCCTCGACCGGGCCGGGGTCCGGCTGCTCGGCGCACACGGCTACGTCGAGGGTGGTCCGGGCACCGCGGTGCACGTGTCCGAGTTGCTCGCCGACGCCTACCGAGCCGGGTCCGGATCGACACCAGGGGGGTTCGACGAATGACGGAGCTCGATCCGCGGCTTGCCCGACTGCAGGCTCAGGCCCGGGAGTGGGCCGCCGAGATGCGTCCGTACGCCCTCGAGGTGGACGCGGACCCGGAGGCGGTCACCCGAGTGGCGCATCTGCCGGCGCTGGCCAGGGTGGCCGCCCTGCAGATCCCGCCGGAGTTCAACCCGGAACCGCTGGTGCTCGGCGACCAGACCTACTACCTCATGAGCGCGTCCGAGCGGGTGGTCTTCTTCGAGGAAGGGGCCTGCGCCGACCTGGGCACGATGCTCGGATCGCCGGGCGGCCCGATGAGCGGCGTCGTGGTGGACGCGCTGGGCAGCCAAGAGCAGAAGGAGTGGTTCTACGGCCGGCTGCTGGCCCGTCCGACCTGGACGTTCTTCGCCCTCTCCGAGCCGGAGCACGGCTCGGACGCCGTGAACATGGCGACCAGGCTGACCGCGTCCCCCGACCCGGACGGCCCGGCTCGGCTCAACGGCGTCAAGCGCTACGTGGGCAACGCGGGCCGGGCCGAGTTCGGCGTCGTCTTCGCCCGGACCGGGCCCGGTCCGCTGGGGTTCGCGGCCACGCTGGTCGACGCGTCCACCCCCGGATTCGCCACCACCCCGGTGCGGACCATCGGCGTGCGCGGCGCCGGGCTCGGCGAGATCACCCTCAACGACGTCGAGGTGGCGCCCGACCGGGTGCTCGGCGCCCACCTGCGGCCCAGCCGGCGCGGGATGGCGGCCTGGCTGCGCACGTTCAACCTGCTGCGCCCGGCGGTGGCGGTCATGGGGGTCGGCGTCGCGCGCGCCGCCTACGAGTACGTGCTGGCCGAGCGCAGGTCGTTGCGGGTCACCGAACGGCTGCGGCTGGAGCGGATGGAGCGGGCCATCGCGACCACCCGCCGGATGCTGCGCGCCGCCGCCGCGGCGGTCGACCACGACCCGTCCGCCGGGCATCTCGCGTCGGCGGCGAAGGCGACCTCGGCACGGCTGGCCGAACGCGTGACGCTGGCGGCCCTCGACTTCTTCGGCCCGGGGGCCCGGCTGGAACACCCGCTGCTGGACAAGCTGGTCCGCGACGCCGGTTCGGTGGAGTACATGGAGGGCACCAGCAACATCCAGCGGCTGGGCGTTTTCGGCGGCCTGCTGCGCGGCGCCTTCCCGCCACTGCAAGCCGCCCTGCTGCCGACCGAGAGCTGATCCGACCCGATGCCGACCGCGGAGGACAGGTGGGGACGATGACCCACGACACCGGCGAGCTGATGTCGGTCGTCGCACACACGATGGGCGATGTTCTGCTGCGTGCACCGCTGGCGCCGACCGAGGACTTCTTCGACTGCGGCGGCGACTCGATGCGGGCTGTCGAGGTGCTCTCCCGGCTGATCGAGCGGTACGGGCCGGCGGGCGAGGAGGCTGTCGAGCGGCTCCGCTCCGAGCTCCTCACCGTGATCTTCGACGACGCCAGCCCCGCCGCGCTGGCCTCGGTCATCGTCGACCACAGCGGCATCGAGGTGGAGACGTGACGACGCCCCCGCAGAACGACGTCGCAGCCGGGCCCGAACCCGCCGCGATCGACGAGCTCGCCTACTACGCCGGGCAGAGCGCGGTCACCGACCCGGGACCGCACGCGGCCCTCCTGGTCGACCTGCCGGCCGACCCTCTGGCCGTGCGCACCGTGGTGCGCGGGCTGTTCACCCACTTCCGGTCCACCGACCTCGCCGCCCTGGGCATCCCGGCCGGTCGCCTGGCCGAGGTCGACCTGCGCTACTCCGAGGCGATGCTGCGGCGCATCATCGAGCTCGACGACCGGCCGATCGTCGAAGAGCGCCCACCCAACCGGCGGATGGTCGGCAGCTGCCGCGACTACGCCGTGCTCTACCTGACCCTGCTGCGCCACGCCGGCGTGCCGGCCAGGGCCCGGGCCGGTTTCGCGTCGTACATCATCCCGGGCTGCACCATCGACCACGAGCTGGTCGAGGTGTGGGACGACGTGCGGCGACGCTGGCGCCGGGTCGACGTCGAGCTGCCCGACGTGCACGTCGACGAGACCGACGGGTTCAGTTTCAGCTCGTCGGACGTCCCTCCCGACCGCTTCATCGTCGCGGGCGACGCCTGGCTGCGCTGCCGGCGAGGGCTGGCCGACCCGATGTCGTTCGTCGTCGACCCCGACTTCGAGGACGGGCTGACGAAGGGCTGGCCGTTCCTGCGCCACAACCTGGTCGACGACCTGGCCGGGCTGAACAAGGTGGAGATGCTGCGCTGGGACTACTGGGGCATGACGCGCCACGGTGAGATCAGCGCCGAGGACGGCGCGCTGCTCGACCGGGTGGCCGCGGTGACCACGCCGGAGGTCCCCTTCGCCGAGGCCCGACGGTTGTACGCGGGGGAGCCCGAGCTGCTCGCCGTGCCCGGTCGGGTGCTCAGCTACAGCCCGACGGCGCCGACCCCGGTCGAGGTGGAGCTGGTCGGCGGATCCCCTGGCGGGTTCGTCGGTTCGTAGGGGTCGCGCCGTGGCACGGATCGGCGTGGTCGTGGCCACCTTCGAGGTGGCTTGGCCAGGAACCGGTGTCGCGCGGCCGGCCACGGATCCTTCGGTGGGCGGCGGGTGCCGCCCACCGAACGGCGACAGGCGGTGAACCGCAGACGGCCTCAGTCGGCCTCAGCGAAGCGAATTCTGCCGCTGGGTGCCGGCCGGCTCAGTTTTCGGATGTACCGGATCGCGACGATCGGCACCGTGACACCGATCAGGTTGCACCAGGCCACCGTGTTGTAGAAGGCGGTGGCGCTGGGAACGAATGAGGTGACGACGTGTGCCGTCACCACGATCAGGGCGAAGTAGATGATGTTGAGAACGATCGCGAGGAAGCCGCCACCGGTGTGCTCCATCACGGTGAGCGCGGCCAGCACCGGTCCCTGCACGACGTAGGTGAGCCCGATCGTGGTCAGGTAGGCCGCGGTGTGGTGCGCGATGGCGGGGTTGGAGTTCATGACGTCGGCGTACACCCCGCCGAGCAGCCAGACGGCCACCGCCACCACGAGGTAGAGGCTCGTCGCGATCTCCAGTCCGCTCCGCAGCGTGTGCCGGATGAGGTGCGACTCGCCGGCGCCGCGCTGCTGGTTGATCATGATGGCGGTCGCGGCGCCGAGCATCGTGCCGGGCAGGAAGATCAGGTTCTGGGCGGCGAGAGCGACGGAGAATCCCGCGATCGGATCCGGCCCGAACGGCCGGAGAACCTGGAGAACGGCCAGGTTGTAGAGCGCGATGAGGAGGAACGACGCGGCCACCGGTGCACCGATGCGCCGCAGGTGGCCCAGCACCTCCGGCCGCCACGAGCGGAAGGCGGACGGTCGCCAGAGCTCGGTCCGCCGCAGGATGAGCAGCCCCGCGGCCAGCCCGATGAGACTCGACAGGGCCAGCGAGATCGGGATGGCCGCGATGCCGATGCGGAAAACGAGCCCGAGCAGGGCCACGCCGCCGATGTTCGTCAGCGCCGCCGACATCGTCACCACCAGCGCCCTGCGCACCATGCCGGCTCCGCGCAGGCTGGAGGCGGCGAGCGCCGGACCGATGGTGAGCAGCCCGGCGAAAACGGTCCAGCGCAGGAAGCCGACGAAGCCGGCACGAGCCGCCGGCTCGATCCGCAGCAGATCGGCCATGGCCGGCGCCGCGAACGCCAGTGCCGTGCAGACGACCAGTCCACCGCACAACCAGACACGCGCGATGCTGACCGCGGCGGCCAGCACGTCCTGCTCGCGGCCCATTCCCCGGCTGATGGCGGCGGACACCTGGTTGCTGACCGCGAACGCGACACCGAGCGCGATCAGCACGTAGTCGATCGGCTGGTACAGCGCCCGCACGTACAGCGCGTCGCCGCCCATCAAGCCCATGATGGCGACGATGCCGAGAAACACCAGGAATTCGACCGCCTCGGCGGCCATGAGCGGTAATGCCAGCCGGATCAGTGTCCGCCAGGTGTTTTTTCGCTGCGACGAACCAGCCACTGATCGGGCGTCAGGATTTCCGGCTTCAGGGCGCGCGACATCACCGTTGGTCATGAATTTCCCCTCCGAGTGAACCTCGGAAAGGCTAACAAATTTTTGAGGAAAAAAATTACGACGCCCGTGTCGTGACCGATGTCCGAGTGCTTTCGCGCCCGTCGGTGATGGCAGACGCATCGCCGCCGCGCAGCCCGCACCGTGCGGGCTGGGTGTGCGCCGCGGGTGGGGCTCAGGTCAGGTCGAGGTCACGCAGCCGCGCCACCGGCACGTCGAGGTCTTCGACGGCCAGGTCGAGCATCCGCTCGACGTGCGCGATGTAGTCGCGCATGTGCGCTTCGGCGTAACGCCGCCGGTCCCACTTCACCTTGAGCAGCGCCTGGTCCATCAAGGTGGAGGTGTTGAACTCCATGCCGACCCCGCCCGCTCCGGCCGGCATGCTGGTCCACTCGTAGTGGTCTGCCTGCACCACGTGCTCGTCAACGGGCTTGCGGGCGGTGTCCCAGTCGGTGTCCGGCGACTCCCAGTGGCTGAAGGTGAACACCGGGCGCCCCTCGACGCCGGCGCGGTCGAACTCCTGCTCGGCCTCGCGCGGGTCGAACCGGCCGTGCCGCAGGCTCTGCGCGAGGCGCAGCGTCAGCCGGTCGCGCACGGTGCGCAGGGAGTCCTCGGGCCGCAGGCTCTCGGTGAGCGCGCCCCACTGCATGGCCAGGCCGACGAAGGACTCCGCCTCGGGGGTGGCCCGGTTGCCGACGACGATGTTGACCCACGCGCCGTCGGTCCCGCGGACCCGGCAGAACGCGATCAGCGCCAGGGACAGTGCGAGCGCGGCGCGGGCCAGGCGGGAGTCCGGTTGGCTGCGGGCCAGGGCGCGCAGGAGCTTGCGACTGCGCAACCGGCAGCCGTCCACGGTTTGCTCCGGGGCCGTCCCTCGTGGATCGCTCAGGCCGCGCTCCTCGGCCCGGCGCGCGGTGGAGACGAGGTAGCGGATGTTGCGCGCGGAGAGCTCCGCGCCGCGCTCGCCGCGTTCGAACTCGAGGACGTCGTAGAAGGTCCGCTGAATCGGCGCGGCCCGCTGACCGTGCAGGGCGGCCAGGAAGGCGGCGACCAGGGCACCGGCTCCGCTGGCGTCGACGAACGCGTGCGCGACCGAGATCTCGACGTCACCACCGGTGCCCGCGGGCGGCACCACGATCATCAGGTTCCCCGCGTCGGGGTCGGTCACGAACTGGTTGATCCGCCGGCCGGCGTCGAACAGCGCGTCGGTCACGAAGTCGAAGCACCACACCCCGAGCCGTCGCACCCCGTCCAGCACCACCGGGTCGTCGGGAGCCAGCACCTCCTGCCGCAGCTGCCCGTCGGCGCCGCGGCGCAACCGCGATCGCAGCGCCGGGAAGCGGCGCACCAGCTCGCCGGCGATCGTCACCGCGTCGGGCACCGTGAGGCCGGGGCCGACCGGTACCGGCAGGCTGAGCTCGTAGCGCCAGGCGTCGTTCTCGTCCAGCGGCGGCGGGCCTGCCATCCACTGCTGCTGGGCCCAGGTCAGCGGGAACTCGCCGGTGTCGGCATCCGATGACGACATGTGTTTCGGCCTCCTGCGCGGGTCGGTGGATCAGGACGGGCGAAGCTGCGGATCGAGGAAGTCGGTCAGCTCGGCGACGGTGCGCAGCGGCTCCAGCCGGGGCGCCGTCCGCGACGGACCGGCGGCGGGCAGGTCGAGCACCAGCCCGGCCAGCCCGGCCAGCGGCGTGCCGGCCGACGACCGCTCGAACGCGTCCGGGTGGGCGGCGGCCAGCCGGGCGGCGACGTCCACCGGCCGCGAAACCTGGGACCGGTGCGTGGACCGGTCCGGGGACAGGTCCGCTCGCCGGGTCAGCGCCACCGCGACCGACAGCTGCTCGGCACCCCATCGGCGGCTCGCGTAGACGAACGCGAGCCGGCGGGTGCCGCCGCGACGGTCCGCGACGCCGCCGGCGGCGGCCGGCTCCGGCAGCTGGTAGCGCCGCAGCGCGGTGTGCGCGTTCTCCGGGTCGGACTTGAACAGTGCCTCCTTCACCGTCCACAGCCGCAGCAGCTGCGCGGAACGGTCGGTGGGTGGCAGGGCGTCGACGAAGGCGAGCTCGTCCGCGGTGCAGAAGTAGCGTGCGGCGCGCCGCGGTAGCGGCCGGTCGGTTTCCAGGTCGACCCCGACCCCGACGACTTCCGGGAGAACCGGGTCGTCGACCACGGCGGCGCAGCCTCCGGCCGGACAGTGCGTCAACGAGACCGTCCGGTGGGGGAAGGTGCGGCCGGTGACCTGCGGCTCGAGTCCCAGCAGAACCAACACCCGGCGCAGCGCCTCCCGCGACGCCGCTCGGTCGCGCCGGCGGGCGGCGGCCGGGGCGGTGCCGGTGGCCGGGCAGGGCGGCGCGGAGGTCCGGGCGATCAACACCCGCACCCTGCTCACCGCCGCGCCCGCAGTTTGTCGCACCACCTCCCGGACGTTAGTCGGCGGTCCGGATTCAGGTCAGTGCGCGAATGGCCATGCCTGTTTTCCCGGCTCATTTGTCATCCGGCCCCGGCGTGCGGCCGTGCACAATTCGCCGAGGCCCATGCCGAAGGGCGGGGAAACAGCCGGAAATGCGTCGGGCGTCGCGCACCGACTCGCCGCGGACCGAGCCGAGGTGTGATGGACGACGAGCTATGCTGGTGGCCGGCCCGGCAGGTGGCACGGGCGATCGCCGACGGGCAACTCTCCGCCAGGGAGTACCTGCGCGCGCTGCTGGCCCGGATCGATCGTCACGACGGCGCACTCGGGCTCGTGGTGACCCGCAACGAGCGCGCCGAGGCCGAGGCGGTCGCGGCCGACGAGGCGGTCGTGCGCGGTGACCCGCTGCCGCCGCTGCACGGCGTGGCCATGACCGTCAAGGACAGCTTCGCCACCGCCGGGCTGCGCACCACCGGTGGTCTGCTGCCCGACTTCGTTCCGAACGAGGACGCGGCCGCGGTGGCGGGGGCCCGGCGAGCGGGCGCGATCATCCTCGGCAAGACCAACCTGCCCCGTGCTTCACGCGACCTGCAGGCCTACAACGAGCTGTTCGGCACCGCCCGCAACCCGTGGGACCCGACGCTGACCACCAGCGGCTCCTCCGGTGGTGCCGCGGGCGCGCTGGCGGCCGGGTTCACGCCGCTGGAGATCGGCTCGGACGTCGCCGGGTCCATTCGGATCCCGGCCGGGTTCTGCGGCGTCACCGGTCTCAAGCCGACCTTCGGCACGGTCTCGATGTACGGCCACGTCCCGCCGATGCCGTTCAACCGGGCCCTGCCCGACATCGCGATGGTCGGACCGCTGGCCAGGGACGTCGACGACCTGGAGATCCTGTTCGACGCGATCAGCGGCCCGGACCCCTGGGACCGGGACGCCTGGCGGCTGAGCCTGCCCCCGGCCAGGAGGCCGCGCCGGGTGGCGGCCTGGTTCGACGACCCGTACTGCCCGGTGGACGGCGAGGTGCGAGCGGCGGTCGAACACGCCGCCGACGCCCTCGTCCAGGCCGGAGTGGCGGTGCGGGCCACCAGCCCGCTGGGGATCCGGCTCGAGCAGAGCGACCAGCTCTTTCGCAAGCTGATCGCGGGTACCGCCATCGACGACATCTCCGCCGAAGAGGCCGAGCTGATCGCCACCGGAGTCCGGCCGCCCACCGGAGTGCTCGGCGGCGAGCACGTCCACCAAAGCCACCGCGACTGGATCGTCGCCAACGAACTGCGCACCCGGATGGGCCTGCGCTGGCAAGCGTTCTTCAGCCGCTACGACGCCCTGCTGCTGCCGGTCGCGCCGAACACCGCGCCGGCCCACGACCACCGCCCGTTCGCGCAGCGCACCATCACCGTCGACGGCCGGCCGCGGCCGTACTGGGACCAGATGGTCTGGGCCGGCGTCACCGGCGTGTGCTACCTGCCGTCGGTCGTCGTCCCGGTCCGCCTGGACGCGCGCGGAGTGCCGATCGGGGTCGCGGTGGCCGGTCCCCGCCTGGGGGACCGGACGGTGCTGGAGACCGCCAGGGTGCTGGCCCGGGCGTTGGGTCCGATCGGCCGTCCGGCGTTGGAGTCCGGACCGTCCGCGGTGCCGCCGGACGGTGTGCGCCGCGAGCTGACGACCGGCTGAGCCACCGTCCCGTTCACCTGACCTCCGCCCTCGAGGGGCCGGTTCGCCGTGCGTCGTGCACGGCCGCGCCGACCGCAGCCGGTGTTCTGTCAAGGCCGGCCGGCCGGATCGCCGGCGCACCTTCGGCTATGGCTGGGATGTGCGGTTGTTGGCGCGGCCGGACGAGTATTTCGGGCCGGCCGAAGCCGATCGAAAATCGTGTTCGTGCCGAAGCTCGGAAGAACTGCCGACGATCGGTTGCGCCAATCGTCGCCGATTATCCGGCCGACCCGATGAGTGGGAGTTGATGTGCGCGCAATCATCTTCGCCGGGGGCAAGGCGCAGCGCCTGCTGCCGCTCACCGAGGAGCGACCGAAAATCCTGATGGACATCGGGGGCCAGCCGCTGCTCGACATCCTCTTGAGGCAGTTGCGCGATTCCGGGGTCGAACGGGTCACCCTCTGCGTGTCGCACCTGCAGACCGCCATCCGCGAGCACCTGTTCGAGGCGATCCCGGAGGGCCTGGTGGTCGACTTCTCGGTGGATGCCCAGCCCAGGGGCACCGCCGGCCCGTTGCTGCTGGTCGCGGACTGGGACGAGCCGACGCTGGTGCTCAACGGCGACGTGCTCACCGACCTGGACTTCGCCGACGTGCACCGGGTGCACCAGAGCAGCGGTTGCGCGATGACGATCGCCTGCCGCCAGACCGAGGTGACGATCGACTCCGGTGCCCTCGAGATCGCCGACGACCGGGTGTACCGGATGACCGAGAAGCCCCGTTTCCGAGTCGACGTCAGCATGGGTGTCTACGTCGTCGACCCGTCCGTGCGCTCGTTCATACCCCCGGACTCGGTGGTCGACATGCCCGACCTGATCACCTCGCTGATCGGCGCGGGCCGGTCGGTCGGGGCCTACCGGTTCACCGGCAGCTGGCACGACATCGGCACCCCCGGCCGCTACGAGCGGGCGGTGGCCGAGTTCACCGACACCCCCGAGGTCTACCTGCCCGGCGTCGGCCGGGGCGGCTTCCGGATTTCACATGCCAACTGACCGGCATGCTGAGACCGCGCCGCAGACCGACCACGACGCCGTCGCCGCGCTGCGGGAGCGGCTGACGGCGCACGCCGACGAGCGTCCGGACGCCCCGGCCGTTCGCTGGCGCACCGCCGCCGGCTGGTCCGAGACGACCTGGCGGGAGCTGGCCGGGACTGCGCGGCGAGTGGCCGAGCGCGCGACCGCCGAGCTGCCCGCCGGCCGCGCGGTCGTGGTGGCGACCGTGAACACCGGCGCGCACGTGGCCGTGCTGCTCGGCCTGCTGGCCGCCGGGTTCGACGTCGTCCTGGTCGAACACGACAGCTCCTACCTGGCCGACCCGTTGTCCGCGGTGTACACGGCCCGCCCGTGCGCGGTGGTCGCGGCGGCGGACGGCCCGCGGCCCGCGGGGTCGGGGGAGCTGCGGCGGCTGGCCGTCGAGGACCTGGTCGCCGGCCCGGCGCCGGCGCAGTGGCCGGACCAGGCGCCCGGTTCGGCGACCGTGCTGCAGCTGACCTCCGGATCGACCGGCGAACCCCGAGCGGCCGCGGTACCCCTGGGCTCGGCGTTGCGCGGGGGCGCGCTCTACCGCGACCTGTTCGACCTGGACGAACGGGACACGATCCTGGCCGCGGTTCCGCTCGCGCACTCGTTCGGGTTCGTCGGGGCGTTGTGCGCCGCGGTGCTGTCCGGCGCCACACTCGCGCTGCTGGTGCGGTTCACCGGGCGCGGCCTGGTCGAGGGGCTCGACGCGGGCGTGACCGCGCTGCTGGCCACACCCTTCGTGTACGGCCTGGTGCCGGACCTGCTGCACGGGCGGCGCCGGCCGGACCGGCTGCGGGTCGCCCTCTGCTCGGGCGGAGCGCTCACCACGGCGGCTGCCTCGGCTGCCTCCGGCCGCCTCGGCTGCCCGGTCCGTCAGATCTACGGCTCGACCGAGACCGGACTGATCGCCTGCCACTTCGGCCGGCCCCAGCCGTGGCCTGCCGAGGGGGTCGGCGGATTCGTCCCCGGCGTGCGGTGGCGGGTCGAGCCGGTCGCGGACTGCGACGCCGGGCGTCTGCTGGTGCGGACCTCCACGATGTTCACCGGCTACGTCGGCCGGGGCCGGGCCGAGGCGCTGCGCCCGGACGGCTACTACGACACCGGCGATCTGGTCGACGTCAACGGCGCCGGGGACGTGACGATCGTCGGCCGCAAGGCGACCTTCATCAACGTCGGCGGCCGCAAGGTCAACCCGCGCAGGCTGGAACGGCTGATCGGTGAGCTGCCCGGCGTGCGGGCGGTGCACGTCTGGGGGCTACCGGACGCCCGCGGCAACGAGGAGATCCACGCCGTGGTCGAGCTGGCACCCGGCACCGGTCCGGCCGCGGTGATCGCCGGCTGCCGGCAGCGGCTGACCGCCTACGAGGTTCCACATCACGTCCACGCCGTCGACCGGCTGCCGCGCACCGCGCTCGGCAAGGTCTCCGCCGCCGCGCTGCGGGACCTGATCGCCGATCGGAGCACCGGTGCGCCGGACGGCACCACAGCCACCAGGAGGGGTACCCGTACATGATCACATCACCGCCAGAGGTCGCCGTCGTCGGACTCGGCTACGTCGGCCTGCCGCTCGCGGTCGCGCTGGCCCGCGCCGGAGTCCGCGTCGTCGGAGTGGACGTCAACCCCGACGTCCGGGACGCGGTGACGCGGGGCCGGCCGCCGTTCTTCGAACCGGGCCTGGCCGAGGCGCTGGTCGCGCTGGACGACGGCGCGCTCACCGTGGCCGACCGGCTGCCCGACTCGGTGCCCGGCGCAGTGATCATCTGCGTGGGAACCGCGGTCGATCCGGCCACCGGCCGTTGCGACCTGGGCCCGCTGCGGGCCGCGGCCACCGCCGCGGCCGCGGCGATCACCCCGGACACGCTGGTCGTGGTGCGCAGCACCGTGCCCGTGGGCACCTGCCGCGAACTCGTCGAACCGGTCATGCGACAGGTCACGGCGTCCCCGCTGCTGGCCTTCTGCCCCGAGCGGATCATCCAGGGTTCGGCGATGGCCGAGCTGGCCTCGCTCCCGCAGATCGTCGGGGGCCTCGACGACGCCTCGGCCAAGCGGGCAGAGGCCCTGTTCGCGGCGGTCTGCCCGGACCGGGTGCTGGTGTCCTCGCTGGAGGCCGCCGAGATGATCAAGCTGATCTGCAACGCGCACACCGACCTGATCTACGGATTCGGCAACGAGGTGGCGCTGGCCGCCACGGCGCGCGGTCTGGACGCCACCGAGCTGATCGCCTCCGCCAACCTCCGCTACCCCCGGCCCGACCTGTCCCGGCCCGGCTTCGTCGGCGGGAGCTGCCTGACGAAGGACCCGTACCTGCTGATGCACAGCGCGGCCGCGGCCGGCCACGCCGAGATGCCGATGGTCGCCGCGGCCCGGCGGACCAACGAACGCGTGCCCGGCCACGCGGTCGAGCGGGTGGTCGCGGCCCTGACCGACGTGGACCCCGACCGGCTCGCCGACGCCAAGGTCCTGGTGTGCGGCATCGCCTACAAGGGCCGCCCGGAGACCGACGACGTGCGCGGCAGCGCCGCCACCGAGGTGGCCGCCCTGCTGCGCGGCCGGGTGGGCACGTTGGCCGGTCACGATCCGATCGTCCGTCCGGAGCGCATCGCCGACCTCGGCTACCAACCGGTCGGGCTGGAGGAGGGGGTGGCCGGCGCCGACGCGGTCGTACTGCTGTCCGACCACCCCGGCTACACCAGGCTCACCGCGGACTGGCTGGTGAGCCGGATGCGCGGCCGCGGTGTCGTGTTCGACATGTGGGGCCTGCTCGATGCCGAGCTCACCGGCGTCGAGGAGCTCACCTACCTGCGGTTCGGCCGTGGCTGACCGCGCTCTGGTCACCGGAGGGGCCGGGTTCATCGGCCTGCACCTGGTGCGACGGCTGCTCGACGAGGGCGTGCAGGTCACCGTCCTGGACGACTTCTCCCGCGGCGTCGACGACCCCGAGCTGCGGGCCCTCGCCGGTGACGTGCACCTGGTCCGCCACGACCTGACCACACCGCTGCCCGCGGACCTCGAGCGGTGCGATGCCGTCTACCACCTGGCCGGGGTGGTCGGCGTGCAGCGGGTCATCGACCGGCCGGTGCACACCGTGCGCACCAACGTGCTGGCCACCACGTCGCTGCTCGACTGGTGCGCCCGGACGCAGCCGGGTGTGCTGTTCCTCAGCTCGACCAGCGAGGTCGGCGACGGTGCCGCGACCGCGGGGCTGTCCGAGCTGCCGGTCCCGGAAGACGCGCCGCTCGTGCTGTGCGAGCCGCGCTCGCCGCGCACGTCCTACGCGTTGAGCAAGTTCGTCGCCGAGTACCTGTTCCTGCACGCCGGCCCGCCGAGCCGGGTGCGGGTGGCCCGCTTCTACAACGTCTACGGCCCGCGGATGGGCAACGAGCACGTCGTGCCGCAGCTGATCGAACGGGCACTGGCCGGCACCGACCCGTTCCCGCTGCACGGCGGGAAGCAGACCAGGGCGTTCTGCCACGTCGACGACGCGGTCGAGGCGGTCCTGCGGCTGTGCGCGGTTCCTGAGCCGGATCCGCTGGTGGTCAACATCGGCAACGACCGGGAGGAGATCGAGATCTTCGACCTCGCCCGGCGGATCTGCGCCCTCGCGGGAACGCAGCCCGAGTTCGCCGTGCGGCCGACCCCCGGCGGCCCGCTCCGCCGGCTGCCCGACCTGACCCGGCTGCGTGAGCTGACCGGCTACGAGCCGGCCGTCACCCTCGACGCCGGGCTGCGGTCGACGTTCGACTGGTACGCGGCGCGGCGGGGTGCGTCGTGAGCCGGGTCCTGATCGCGTTCGGCGGCTACGGCGGCGAGTGGACCGGGGCCGAGCGGATGGCGTGGAAGACCGCCGAGCACCTCGCGCTGCACGGGCACACCGGTGCCGTGCTGACCGACTCGCTGCCACCTCGAGCGCCGGACGCCGGTCCCTGGCCGCGCGTCCGCGACCCGCGCGAGTTCGGGCGCCCGGACGTGGTCCACGCCTTCGACCTCGCCCGCCCGCGGCAGGTGGCGGTGGCGCTGAGCGCCGCCACCGGCTTCGGGTGCCCGTTCGTGCTCACCCCGGCGACCGCCGTCGAGCTCTGGCCCGATCCCGATCTGGGCCGGGCGGCGTGCCGGGCGGCCGCCGCGGTGTACGTGCTGACCAGGGCCGAGGCCGACAACGCGATCGCGGCCGGCGCGGACCCGGCGGCGATCCGGTACATCCCGCAGGCTCCGCACCTGGACGCACCGGTGGACCCGAGCGGGCTGCGGGCCCGCTTCGCGGGGGCTACCGGAACCGTGCTGTTCCTGGGGCGACGGACCGCGTTCAAGGGCTACCAGGTGCTGCTCGCGGCCGCGCCGCTGGTCCGCCTGAGCCGCCCGGGGACGGCGTTCTGGCTGGCCGGACCGGGCGCGGACGACCCGGCCACCTCGCCGGCCGACGGGCTGTACGACTTCGGCGTCGTCGACGCCGCGGTCAAGCAGCAACTGCTGGCCGCCGCGGACGTGCTCTGCCTGCCCTCGACCTTCGACGTGTACCCGCTGGTCTTCGTCGAGGCGTGGGCGTGCGGCACGCCGGTGGTCAGCGGACCGTTCCAGGGAGCGGGCGAGGTGGTCCGGCACGGCGTGGACGGCCTGGTGGTCGACGCCGAACCCGGCGCGCTGGCCGAGGCGCTGGCCGGCCTGCTGGCCGACGAACCGAAGCGCCGCGCGATGGGTGCGGCGGGCCGCAGGCGGGTCGAGCGGGAGAACACCTGGGAGCAAGTGGCGGCCGCGGTGGCGGCGGGCTACCCGGCGGAGTCCGCGTGGCTCCCGGCATCTGGCGGTGAGCGGTGACGGCGGCAGGCGGCGTGACGGATTCCGTGGTGCGGCTGGCCGATCCGATGATCGGCCAGGAGGAGATCGACGCCGTGGTCGCCGTGCTGCGGTCCGGATGGCTGTCGGCCGGGCCGCAGACCGAGGCGTTCGAGCAGGAGTTCGCCGCGGTCCACGGCGCCGGGCAGGCGGTGGCGGTGAGCAGCGGGACCGCCGCGCTGCACCTGGCCGTCGCGGCGCTCGACCTGGGCCCCGGCGACGAGGTGATCATCCCCTCGCTCGGCTTCGTCGCCGCCGCCGAGGTCGTCGCCCTGCACCGGGCCACTCCGGTGTTCGCCGACGTGCGCGCGGCCGAGGACCCGGTGCTGACCGCGGCCGAGGCCGAACGGCTGATCACCCCCCGGACCAGGGCGGTGATCAGCGTGCACTACGCCGGTTACCAGGCCGACATCGCCGCGCTGGCGCAGCTGTGCCGGACCGCTCGGCTGCGGTTGATCGAGGACAGCGCGCACGCACCGGGCGTGTGCGTGGACGGCCGGATGCTGGGCACCTGGGGCGACGTCGGCTGCTTCAGCTTCCACGCCACCAAGAACGTCACCGCGGGCGAGGGTGGCATGGTGCTGGCCCGCGACGCCGGTCTGCTCGACCGGATCCGCCGGATGCGCTCGCACTCCATCGGCACCTCGCCGCAGCAGCGGATGACCGGCGGGTCCGGTGGCTACGACGTCGCCGACCTCGGGCTGAACTACCGGCCGACCGATCTGACCTCGGCCATCGGCCGGGTCCAGCTGGGCAGGCTCGGCGTCGACCGCCGGGTCCGGCGGGAACTCACCGCCGTCTACCGCGACCTGCTCGGCGTGCTGCCCGGACTGGTCGTGCCGTTCGCCGACCGCGGGGCCGAGGATTCCGCGCACCACCTGATGCCGGTCGTGTTGCCCGCCGGGACCGACCGCGGGCCGGTGCGCGCCGCGCTGCTCGCCGCGGGCGTGCAGACCTCGGTGCACTACCCGCCGATGCACCGGCTCAGCTACTACGCCGCCGCGGCCGGCCCGTTGCCGGTCATCGACGCCATCGCCGACCGGCTGCTGTCGCTGCCGCTGCACCGCGGGATGGGTGAGGACGACGTGCGGCGGGTCGTGCACGCGCTGGCGGCCGCGCTGCACACACCCGCGGGGGAGGGCTGACGCGATGACGTTCCGTCTGCACGAGGGCCGGCTGCTGCGTGACGACCGGCCGTTCACCGCGCTCGGGGTCACCTACTTCCCGGTCCGTGCCGGCTGCCGGCTGTGGGCCGACTGGGATCCCGGCATCGTCGCGGCCGACCTGCGCCGGATCGCCGAGGCCGGCCTCAACACCGTCCGGGTGTTCGTCTTCTGGCGCGACTTCCACCCGGATCCCCGGCGCGTCGACGGGCAGGCGCTGACCCGGCTGCGCCTGCTGGTCGAGCTGGCCGAGGCCGCCGGCCTGAGCTGCGTGCTGTCGGTGCTGACCCTGTTCATGAACGGTCAGCTGCTGGACCTGCCGTGGCGGCGCGGGCGCAGTCTGTGGCGGGACCAGGAGATGCTGGCGGCCCAGGAGACGTTCGTGCGAGCGGTGGCCGCCACGATCGCCGACTGCTCGAACGTCCTCGCGCTCGACCTGGGCGACGAGATCTCCAACGTGGATCCGGCCGAGGCCGCGACGCTGACTCCGGCCGAGGTCGGCCACTGGTACGGACGGCTGGTCGGTGCGATCCGGCAGGTGGCCTCCGAGGTGCTGGTCTGCCAGGCCAACAACGCGCTGACCGTGCTCGGCGGATCAGCCTTCGGGCCCGCCATCGGCCGTGCCCTCGACCTGCTGGCGGTGCACGGGTTCCCGCTCTGGTCGCCGGGGCACATCGAGTCCACGCTGTCGCCGAAGGCCACCCAGCTGCCGGCGTTCCTGGCCCGGCTGGCCGGCGCGCACGGCGTGGCCCTGGTCGACGAGCTCGGGACCTACGGCGCGAGTGACGAAGTCGCCGCGGCCTATCTGCGCGCCGCGGTCGCCTCGGTGCTGGTCAGCGGCGCGGCCGGGGTGATCGTGTGGTGCTGGCAGGACAGCACCTCCACCGCCGAGCCCTACGACCGGCGCCCGGCCGAACGCCTGGTCGGGCTGCACCGCGCCGACGGGACGCCCAAGCCGGCCATGACGGCCTACCGGCAGCTCGCCGACGCCGCGCCGGCGCTGGTCCGCACGGCCGGGCCGGCCGGGATCGCGGTGTGGCCGGTGGCCGGGCAGTCCACCGGCGGCGGGTCCTACCTGGACCCCCACCGCGACGCCGTCTCGCCGTTCTTCGCCTACCTGCTGCTCAAACGTCTGCACGTGGAGGTGGACGTGGTGGTCACTCCGGCCGCCGGGCACCAGCTGGTGGTCTGCCCGTCGGTCGACCAGGTGACGCTGGCGGACCTGGCGCACCTGCGTGCCGCCCTGCACCGGGGCGCCACCGTGTACTACTCGCTGGGTGATCACCTGCACGGCTTCCCCGGTGCGGACCTGGCCGGCGCCGAGATCGTCGACTACGACCTGACCGGCAGGAACCGGCAGGAGATCGTCTGGGACGGCGAGGTGTGGCCGGTGGACTGGACCGTCGCGAGGGCGGTGCCCACCACGCTCCGGGCGACCTCCGGCCGGGTGCTGGCCGCGTACCCGGACGGCACACCCGCCGTCGTGGTCAACGCCGTCGGCGCGGGCCGGCTGGTGTTCACCAACGTCCCGTTCGAACGCCAGCTCGACGCGGCCGGACGGTTCGCGCTCGCCCCGTGGGAACGGTTCTACCGGCGGATCGCCGAGCTGGCCGGGGTCCGTCCCGCCGTGCGCTGCTCGGACCCGGAGGTCGAGGTCGTGCCGGTCGACGGCGGCGTCGCCCTCATCAACCACCGCGACCGCGCGGTGACCGTGCGGGTCGGCCGGGACGGCGACGACCCCGGCGCGGATCTCGTCGTCGACCTCACCGAGAAGGGCTGGACCGTGGCGCGACTCCCGATGACCTCGAACACGACGACCTCGAACACCTCGACCGCGGTGAGGTCGGCGTGAAGGGGGTCGTCTACCTCGGCCCGCGGCACGTCGAGGTCGTCGACGACCTGCCGATGCCCAGGCTCGAGTCCGAACGCGACGCCGTCGTGCGGGTCACCCGCACCGCGATCTGCGGCAGTGACCTGCACCCCTACCGCGGCGAGATGCCTGCGTTCGCCCTGGGCACAGTCCTCGGGCACGAGTTCGCCGGTGTGGTCACCGAGCGCGGGTCCCAGGTGCCGTTCGCGGTCGGCGACCGGGTCGTCGCCTCGGACCTCATCGCCTGCGGCCGGTGTCCGCGGTGCGTGCGCGGCTGGCACTACCACTGCCCGTCGGCCACGCTGTTCGGCTACTCCACCATCGTCGGCGACGCCGTCGCCGGAGGGCAGGCCGAGTACGTCCGGGTGCCGTTCGCCGACGTCGTGCTGGGGCCGGTGCCGGCGGCTGTCACCGACGAGCAGGCGCTGTTCGCCGGTGACGTCCTGGCCACCGCCCACACCGCGGTCACCGACGCGCACGTCGGGCCGGAGCACCTGGTCGGGGTCGTCGGGGCGGGGCCGGTCGGGCTGATGGCCGCGCTGTGCGCGACCGAGCTGGGCGCCGCGGTCGTGGTCTGCGAGGTCGACCCGGCCCGGCGCGAGCGGGCGGGCGCGCTGGTGCCGGTGGTGGTGGAGCCCGAACGGTTCGCCGCGACGATGGCCCGGATGCGCGGCCGGGACGACGCGGCGGTCGTCATCGAGGCTGTCGGTTCCGGGGCGGCGCTGGCCTGCGCGGTCGACGCGGCGGGGCCACGCGGCACGGTGCTGGTCGTGGGCGCGCACGGCGCCGACGACGTCGCCTTCCCGGCCGGCCGGGCGTTCGTCCAGGAACTCACCCTGCGGTTCGCGGTGGGCGACCCGATCCGCTCCCGCGATCCGGTGATGGCGTTGCTGCGCACCGGCCGGGTCGACCCGAGCGCCGTGGTCTCGCACCGGCTGCCGCTGACCGAGGCGGTTCGCGGCTACGAGCTGTTCGACACGCGGGTCGCGGACAAGGTCGTCCTGGTGCCGTCGGCGGACCCGAACTGATCACGGGACCAGCCCGGACTTGATCGCGTTGACCACGGCCGCGGTCCGGTTCGGCGAGCCGAGCTTGAGCATCAGGCTGGCCACCAGTCGCTTGGCTCCGTGGCTGGAGATCCCCAGGCGTCCGGCGATCTGCTTGTTGCTCATGCCCTCGGCCATCAGCCCCATCGCCTCGCTCTCCCTGGCGGTGAGCCGCGCCGGGTACGCCGGCGTGGACAACTCCGTCCTGGCCTGGTCCATCAGCTCGCGGGCCAGCCGGTCGGGCACGTGGACCTGCCCGGCGGCGGTCCGGTGCAACGCCTCGGCCAGCCCGTCCGGCGTCAGGTCGGCCAGCAGCACGATGCCGTCGGGTGGGCGCGCCGCGGTGCCGAACAGCTCCTGGACGCCGCTGCCGTCGTCCACCAGGGCCAGAATTCTGGCCCCGCCCCCGGCCACCGACAGCGCCGCCCTGCCGGCCGAGCTGGTGACCAGCAGGACGTCGACCCGTCCGGTCGCGAGCGCGGCCCGGGCCTCGGCCACGTCCTGGTGGTAGGAGACCTCGGCGACCCCCGGCACGTCGTTCAGGATCGACTCGAGCCCTCGTCTGGTGACCTCGTTGCCGATCAGCGCGGCCACCACGATCGCCGCCGGGGCCCCGGCGGCGGGCTGCACGGTGTGATTGATCGAGTCCGCATTCGCCATGTGACCGGCCCCCCGAATCGCGTCTTTCCGGCTTCGTCTCGTGACCAGCCTCGCTCTGCGGGGTGGTCAACGGGAAGATCCGGACGAGCGCACGGATGACCCTGCGCGAACGGCTATGGCGCCGGGGGCTCAGCGCAGCCGGACCGTGCGAGGTGGCCGGCCGTAGGGGCAGTACTGGGTGATGACGTCGCCGGGGTGCAGACGCGGGTCGTCGCGGTAGCGCCGGGCCGCCTCGCGTTCGGCGGTGTCGTCACCGGCATCGGCCCGGACGAGCAGGTCGGCCAGCTCGTCGGCCAACGGGTCGTCGACCTGGTGCGCCACGTCGCCCCAGGCGTCCCAGAGCAGCAGCTCGTCCTTCTGCCGGTGAGCGAGCTCGGTGACGACGCAGTCGCGGATGAAACGCGGCCCACCCAGCTCCGATTCCGGGGACACCCGGTACAGCTCGGCGTCGGTCTCTCCCGACCGGTGGGCCAGCCAGGCCTGGGCAGCGGTCCGGAACGGGGCTCTCGGCCCGGTGGGCATGTCCTCGACGTCGAACTCGACCGATCCGGGGGCGAACTCGGGGTCGACGCGGCGCCACCGGTCACCGGTCCAGTACTCGGCGACGACGTGGTCCAGGAAACAGCCCTCGGTCAGGTAGGAGGCGAACCCGACGCGGCTGCGTGCCGCAACACCGCGGTCGCGCAGCGCGCCGACGACGAACAGCACGTGGTCGCGGCAGCAGCCGGCGACCTTCTCCTCCGTCGGCCTCGGTGTCGCGAGCGGCTCGGGGTGGCGTTCCTGGTCGAGCTCCAGGATGGCCTCCAACCAGCGGCTGTGTATCTCGTCGTGCCGCGCCGGGGGCAGCTCGGGCAGTTCGATGCGGTAGTGCGCGATGACGTTGCGCGCGGCCGCACAGATGCGCGGCACGTGGCCGCGCAGCTCCGCGAGCAGCGCCCGGTGCCGGCCGGGATCGGAGTAGGCGCTGTGCACGGACCAGTTGGTTGACATGCACGTCCTCGAATGGCGCGGATGTTCGGGCGGGTGTCGTCGGGTGCGGAGGGGATCACCCTGCCGGGTGGAGCTCGTGGACGACCTTGATTCGGGTGTACTCGAGCAGTCCCCACCAGCCGTACTCGACGCCGGCGCCGGAGTCGCGCAGCCCGCCGAACGGAGTGTCGTGGCGGAGCGCCCCGTGCGTGTTGATCCAGACGGTGCCGCAGACCAGCCGGGCCGCCAGCGCACGGGCGTGCTCGGCGTCACCCCAGAGCGACGCGCCGAGCCCGTACCGCGTGCCGTTGGCACGTGCGATGGCCTCGTCGAGGTCGTCGTAGGCGATCACCGGGATCACCGGGCCGAACTGCTCCTCCAGTTCCAGTTCGGTGCCGGGCGGGAGGTCGGTGACGACGGTCGGCGGGTAGAACCAGCCGGGCCGGGGCAGCCGGGCGCCGCCGGTCACCACCCGTGCGCCGGCGGCGGCAGCCTCGTCCACCAGCGCGCTGACGCGGTCGAGCTGGGCACGGCTCACCAGCGGGCCGTACTCGGTGGCGGGGTCGCTGCCGGCACCGACGACCGCCTCCGAGGCCAGCTTCGCCAGCGCGGTGACCAGCTCGTCGGCCTGCGCGGCGCTGACGTAGATCCGCTTGACGGCCGCGCAGAACTGGCCGCTGTTGACCATGGCACCGGCGAACAGCGCCGGTGCCAGCGCCGTCACGTCGGCGCCCGGCAGCACCACCGCGGCGTCGTTGCCTCCCAGCTCGAGCACCACCGGCAGGAGACGGGCCGCGGCCTGCTCGGCGATCGCTCGCCCGGTGCCCACCGAGCCGGTGAACGAGACCATGTCGATGCCGGGGTGCGTGGTCAGCGCCTTCCCCAGCGTGTGGTCGCCGGAGACGACCGACAGCACGCCGGGCGGCAGGTGCGGCACGAGCAGCTCGACCGTCCGCAGCGTGGCGAGCGGTGTCTCCGGCGAGGGTTTGACCACCACCGCATTGCCTGCCAGCAGCGCGGGTGCGATCTTGCACACCGCCAGGATGATCGGGAAGTTCGAGGGCGCGATCGCGGCCACCACGCCGTGCGCCACCCGGCCGATCACGACCGAAGCGCCGGAGCCCGCGTCGACCTCCTCGTCGGTGCCGGGCAGGTCGGCGGTGTTGCCGAACCAGCCGGAGGACAGGTCCACCTCGGCGCGCGCGGCGGCCAGCGGCTTGCCCTGCTCGCGGCTGAGCAGCGCGGCGACCTCCTCGGCGGCGCCGGCGAGTGCGACTCCGCAAGCACGCAGCCGGGCGCGGCGCTCGTCGACCGGGAGCGCGGCCCACCTGGGAGCGGCCGCGGCGGCGGCGGCGATCGTGGCGTCGAGTTCGGCCGCGGTGCAGACCGGTGCGGAGGCGAACACGGCACCGGTGGCGGGGTCCACCACGTCGAGCGCGGTCACGCCGGACCGTCCCCGGTGGCGCCTGCCGCCACGACGCGTCGCGCCTCGGCTGCGTTGCGGTCAACCATTGCGAAACCTCCCCGCTTCCGGAGCGATTGCGAAATTGACGGGTTCCGGCTCGGCGCGGCCGTTGTCCTGCTGACCGTCGAATCGATGTCGAATCGCCGGAGATCGCAGAAATTTTTCGAATGCAGGGCGAATGATGTCCGAGCAATGCCCACGACCCTATCAGGCGTATCGTGCCTGGCGCGAGGTCGTTCGAGCGGTCGATCGGTGCACTGTTGCGGCAGGTCGAGAGTGCTAATTAAAAGAGGGTCTCGCCAATTCGGTCGGCCTCGTTTAGCCTGGCTGCCGGGAGCGCGCGTGAATCCCTTGTGATTATTCGTTTTGACATCCACGCGCGGCGGTGTCCACAAGGGGAGCCACTGCCGCGCCTGCCGAGTGCGTTGTGACCGGGACACGCATCACCGGACAAGGACAGGCGATGAGTGAACACGTGCGGGACTCCGAGCGAATCGTGCTCCGCGGTGTCCGGCAGCACAACCTGCGGATCGGGGAGTTGTCCCTGCCCCGAGGCGGCCTGACCGTCGTCACCGGAGTCTCCGGCAGCGGCAAGTCGTCGCTGGCGTTCGACACGATCTACGCCGAGGGGTACCGGCAGTACCTCGACAGCCTCTCCGCGCACGTGCGGCGCAGACTGCCGAAGGTCGGCAGACCCGCGGTCGACTGGGTCAGCGGCCTGAGCCCGACGGTGGCGATCGAGCAGCGGACGATCAGCCGCAACCCGCGGTCGAACGTCGGCACGATCACCGAGATCTCCGATCGCCTGCGCTTGCTCTTCGCCCGCACCGGGCGGCACGACTGCCGCAAGTGCGGCACCGAGGTCGCGCCGCTGGACACCGCCGCGCACGTCGCCGCGCTGGCCGAGGCGGCGGCCGAGGGGCCGGTGCGGCTCGTGGCCACCGAGCCGGACGGCGGTGAGACGGAGGTGCTGCGTCTGGAGGCCGCCCCGGACGCCGACACGCTGGCCGACGCCGGGCTCGTCGTCGAACGGGAACTGCGGGCCGAGCGGCGGCTGACCGTGCTGCGGGACCGGACGCCGGTGCGGCACCTCGCGGCCGGCTGGGTCTGCTCGTCCTGCGGCACCGAGGTGCACGCGACGTCGTCGGACTGGTTCACGCCGAACTCACCGGCCGGGATGTGCGACCACTGCCAGGGGCTGGGCTACACGACCCGCGTCGACGCCGCACTGCTGGTCGGTGACACCCGCGAGTCGGTTCGCTCCGGCGCGCTCACCTTCTACGGCGACCGCCGCCGCAGCAAGAAGACCTGGTGGCCGCAGCGGGAACTGCCGGATCTGCTGACGGAGGCGGGGGCGAGTCTGGACACCCCTTGGGAAGATCTCCCCGCCGAAGTCGGTGACCGGATTCTGGGCGATTTGACCGAGCACATCGAGCGGCTGTTCAAGGACGCCGACTCGCTGGAACGCAAGTCGTTCTACCAGGGCTTCATGGCCCAGCGGCAGTGCGGCTCCTGTGGCGGTACCCGGCACGCCGCCGAGGCGCTCGCGGTGCGCCTGGCCGGCCGCAACATCGCGGAGGTCAACGGGCTGTCGATCTCCCGGCTGCGGGACTGGGCCGGCGAGGTCCGTGCCGAACTGGCTGGCAACTTCCTGGCCGAGCTGTCCGCGGAACTGCTCGACCAAGTTGACGCTCGGGTCGAGTTCCTCCTCGAGGTGGGCCTGCACTACCTCTCGCTCGACCGTTCCGCGCCCACGCTCTCGGCCGGCGAGGGCCAGCGGCTCCGGCTGGCGCGGCAACTCGGATCGGGCCTGGTCGGTGTCGTCTACGTGCTGGACGAGCCGTCGATCGGCCTGCACGCGCGGGACAACGGGCGGCTGATCGGGATGCTGCGCCGGCTGGCCGAGGCGGGCAACACGGTGCTCGTGGTCGAGCACGATCGGGAGACGATGGAGGCGGCTGACCACCTGGTCGACATGGGGCCCGGCGCTGGGACGCGCGGCGGACTGGTCGTCGCGGCCGGCCCGACTGCCGAGGTCATCGCCGACCGCACGTCGGCTACCAGCGCGTACCTCCGCAACGAGCGGACGGTGGTCTCCTCCCGGCCGCAGCGCCGCCGCCCGGACGGCCGCGGGCTGGAACTGACCGGCGCCCGGCTGAACAACCTCCGTGGAGTCGATCTCACCATCCCGATCGGGGTGCTGACCTGCGTCACCGGCGTGAGCGGGAGCGGCAAGAGCTCCCTGATCACCCGGACGCTGCAGCCGGCCGTCGACGCCGCGGTGCGGTGGCGGCGCACCCCCGTCGGCCCGTTCGACCGGCTCCGCGGCGCCGAGCACATCCGCCGGGTGACGACCGTGACCCAGGACTCGATCGGCGGATCGTCGAGGTCGACGCCCGCGACCTACCTCGGGGTGTTCGACGAGATCCGCAAGCTGTTCGCCCGCACCGACGAGGCCGTGCGGCGCCGGTACTCCACGGCGATGTTCAGCTTCAACACCGAGGCGGGCGGGCGCTGCGACCGCTGCGCGGGCAAGGGTGTGGTCCGGGTCGAGATGCTGTTCCTCGCCGACGTCTCGGTGCGCTGCCCGTCCTGCGACGGCCTGCGGTACTCGGCGCGCGTCCTGGAGATCACCCACCGCGGCCGCACGATCGCCGAGACGCTCGCTCTGGAGGTCGGCGAGGCGATCGAGCTCTACGCCGACGTCCCGGCGATCGCCTGTCCGCTCCGCACGCTGTCGCAGGTGGGGCTCAGCTACCTGCGACTCGGGCAGGACACCGGAACGCTCAGCGGCGGGGAGGCGCAGCGGCTCAAGCTCTCTCGCGAACTGCTCCGGCGCGACGAGGGCGGGACCCTGTACCTGATCGACGAGCCCACCACCGGCCTGCACTTCTCCGACGTCCAGGTGCTGCTCGACGTCCTGCACGACCTGGTCGACCGCGGCAACACGGTGGTCGTCATCGAGCACAGCGTGGAGTTCGCCGCCGCGAGCGACTGGATCGTCGATCTCGGACCCGGCGGTGGCGAGGACGGGGGCCGGCTGATCGCGGCCGGCCCGCCGGAGCTGCTCGCCACCCACCCGGACAGCGCGATCGCGCCCTACCTGGCGCGTCAGCTGGCGCTGACCGCGGCCCGACGACCCAACGCGGAGGCATCGTGACCACCCGCCGCGCCGAGCCGGTGCGACCTGAAGCAGCCCGTCGGGTGGTCCTCGACGAACCAGCAGTGGAAGGGCTTGCCGTGGATCTGCTCGCGCCAGTGGCCCGAACGATCGGCGGGGTGGTCGGCTTCAAGTTGATGTTAGCGCTAACATTTGTGGACGCGATGCGACCGGGGCGTCACGTCACGGACGGTTCGATCAGTCCCGACTTGATCGCGGTGACCACGGCCATCGTCCGATTCGGCGAGTCGAGCTTGAGCAGCAGGCTTGCGACGAGTCGTTTCGCTCCGTGGTCGGAGATGCTCAGCCGGCGGGCGATCTGCTTGTTGCTGAGTCCGTCGGCGAGCAGGGCCAGGGTCTCGCTCTCCCGGCTGGTCAGCTTGGCCGGTCGGGCAACGCGTGCGGGCAGCGGGGCCGCCGCGCGCTGGATCAGTTCGCTCGCGAGCTGGGCCGGGATCTGGCTCTTGCCGGCGGCCACCCGGCGGACGGCCTCGTCGAGGCCGGTCGGAGTCAGGTCCTGGCGGGCCAGGAAACCGTGGGCCCACGGTGGCGCGTCCTTGAGCGCGGTGCGCAGGTCGGTCGCGTCGACCAGGACGAGGATTTTGGTCTGGACGCCGTCCGGGAGCTGGCAGTTGCCGTAGCCGGCCTCCGCGATGATCAGAATGTCGACCGGAGTGGTCGACATGAGCCGGCAGGCATGTTCCCAGTTCTCGCAGTAGACATCGTTGTCGACGATGGCGAGGTCGTCCAGTATGGAGCCCAAGCCGCGGCGCACGAGCTCATTGCCGGCGCAGACGGCTACGGTGAGGCGGGGGGTGATCGGTACTTCCCGCGATCCGATCTGGGTCATCGCTTGCGGATTCCCTTCAGGCTGCGGCCCAGCCGGGGCTGGTCTTCAATTGTGTGCGTGGAGAACGGCGGGAGTGGCAGTGTGGTTGCGATAACGTGTTCGATGGTGCCGATTCGAAATCGGTATACCGGTCTTCGTTGTCGCGCACTGCGAAGGAAGGCACAGTTCTGAATTCCACTGTGGATCCCCTTTCGTCACCAGCCGACAATCGTTCTTACTGCTGTGGCGTGCGGTGGTCAGCGAGGTCTACGTCCCCTACACAGAAAACCTTGCACGGGGCTGCCGGTCAACAGTAAAGGCCGTTTAACATCATCCGGAGGGTCATTCAAAACCCGGGGCGGTACGGTGCGTGACGCGCCGGAGAGGTCGGTCACCCGTTCGCCGACGCCGAAGACACCGTCGCGCTCGAACGCCTCCGCCACGGTCACGCCGTCGGCCGGTGACAGTCCGCTGAAGGTCCACGTCATGCGAGGCGTCGGGCGCTCGGGCGTCACCCTCGGCGAAGCAACGCCGGCGAAGAAGGGCCGTGACTGAGCATCCACGTCGCTATCGTTCGGAGGCGGCCGACGTTTCCTTGCGGCGGCATCACGCCGTTCGGATGCTTGAACCGATTCACGACACACGGCCGGATCTTGTCGCGGTATCGGCCTGATCCCCCACGGCCGAGTGTGTCCATGCGCGTACATACAAGCCCCCCCAAGGCCGGTCGCGTACGCCGACCAAGTTACCCGAGAGACTTAGGCGGCGCCATGCTGGCTTTTCGTCACAGTTCGCGCTATGGCGTCACTTCCGAAGACTGTGGACCTGCCGTGTGACGACGATGTGTTGTCGAATGCATTCGACGGGAGTGGGCGGCCGGCCGACGTGTGCCCGTCGTGGCGGCATCGAGCATCTGGACAAAAGCGACTCACCCTGTGCTGCAAGAGCCACAACTCCCAGCACTCGGCCGAACACCGTGATCGGCGGGACGTGGTGGTTCAGCGTGGCGACCTCGGACCCGAACCGCGCGAAGTCTCGATTCGGGATCGCCTGTTCGCGCGGTGTGCAGCCGAGCCGGGGTGGGTTTTGCGGAAACCCGTCCGGATGAGGACGTACTCGCGGTCGACGGAATCGTTGATCTCGAAATCGCACCTGCCCGAGTCGAAGTCAAATGCACCGGGGGAGTTCCGGATCAAGGGCGGTTGCGCTCGGCGCGCAGGCGTCGTCGGCTGTGCACGGGACCCTGAGTCGGACGCGTAGGCGGCACACGGGCGAGAAGTCACCCGGTCGTGCGACTGAAAGCGGCACCTGCGCAGCGCCGGTGTGCTTCAGTGATCAGCATGCGTTTCGCGTGGCTTCTGGTCTCCGTCGTGGCTCTCACCGCCTGCACCGCGCCGCCGGAGCCGCCGCTGGGCTCGCCGGCGCCGAAGCTCGACCCTCAGGCGATCGCCTACGACAACCTCGACTTCAACCTCGCCCGCCCGTCGGTGTTCGACAGCACCTGCGAGACGCTGCCCCCGAACCTGCAGTCGTTGCTGGGCTCCAAGGTGAAGACATCCCAGTTGCTGGGGGTGTCAAGCGGCGGCGGTGTTGGTGTTGGTGTGGTGGGCCCAGGCGGTGGTCTCGTTGTAGGTGGTGCGGGTTTTGAGGCAGCCGTGCAGGATGCCGACGAGGCGGTTGGCGAGTTGGCGTAAGGCCGCGTTGTGGCCGAGGCCGCGGGCGCGTTGCAGGTCGTAGTAGGCGCGGGCGCCGGATGAGACGCGTAAGGCGACGAAGGCCTGCATCATGAGCGCGTCGACGAGCCGGTCGTTGTGGACGTAACGGGTCCGCACGGTTTTCTTCTTGCCGGAGCGGATGGTCAGCGGGCTGGTGCCGGCAGCGTTCTTGCGGGCTTTCGCGCTGGCGTAGCGAGCGTGGTCGTCGCCGAACTCGGCGAGCACCCGAGCGCCGAGAACCGCGCCGATCCCTGGCTGGGACAGCACGATCTCAGCGTCCGGGTGCCGGCCAAAATGGGCCCCGACCTCGCCCTCCAGGACCCTGATCTGCTCGGCCAGAGCGGCCAGGATCGCCAGGGTGGCGCGGGTGGTCGCCGCGTAGGCGGCGGCCACCACCGCCGGCTGGCCCAGGTGCTCGGCGCGCAACGCGGCCTGGATCTCGGTGGCTTTGGCATCCAGATCGCGACGGCGGGCGCGTTGCAGCGCACTACGGATCTGTTTGAACGACAACCTCTTCGCGGCATCCGGGTCAGGGGCGCGGGCCAGCAGCTCCAGCGTGTCCGGCGCGTCCAGATCCGTGAAAGCCACCA
>NZ_BBOJ01000011.1 GCF_000974445.1 Lentzea aerocolonigenes | reverse complement strand
GACAGCCAGCGTCCACTTCGGACGATGTCCTTCCTCGTCGGGTATCCCGCACCGGTCGCGCCGCGTCCTGGCGGTCTCGGTGACCGCCTCCACGTCGACCTCGATCTCGGCCCGCTCGCCGGCCGCGGCGGCTCGTGGCGCGTTCTTCAGTGTCTTGCGTCGCTTGGCTTTAGCCGCCTTGACCGCAGCCGGACCGGCCTTGGAGGTGTCCCAGGACTCCGGCAGGAACAACCGCCAGCCCAGCGGACAGGAGGCGGTGTCGGTGACCGCGTGCACACTGACCCCGATCTGGCAGTTGGCGACCTTGCCCAGGGTCCCGGAGTACTGCCGGGCCACACCCGGTGAACTCGTGCCGTCTTTGGGGAAGCCGCTGTCGTCGACCGCCCAGGCCACCGGACCGATCGCCTCCACCGCACGCCGGGCCAGTCGCACTCGCACCGCGTCGGTGTCCCAGGTCGAGGTGGTCACGAACTGCTGCAGCCCTTGGTGATCCACTCCCAGACGTTCCGCCATCGGCTGCATCGACTTGCGCTGCCCGTCCAGCAGCAACCCACGCAGATACGTCTCACCCTTGGCCCGTTGATCGGACCGGGCCAAGGGCTCGAACACCTCCGCCGCGAAGGCCTCCAGGCGTTGCCGCACATGAGCAAGCTCATCAGGGGTCACCGGGACAGTGAATCGCCCAGCCTGTCCCGCGCCCCTACGACACGCCGAGACCTAACAAAGCACTACTAGCGGGTGAGACGGTGCCGCGCGGCCGCGAGGTACGTCGCCGCCGGCATGCCCGCGAACAACTGCAGCTCCTGCGGCACCACGGTTTCCTCGTCGAGGAAGCGCAACGCGGGCTCTGCCGTGCGGTAGCGGAACAACGCGCCGAACGCCCGCTCCAGCTGCGCCGGTTCGCGGGTGACGACGTCGAGCAGCACGCCGTCGAACAGCCTGAACCTCGCCGGTGCCCGCGGCAGGTCGAACGGGTGGCCGTGCCGCCGCATCGACTCCGCGATCGCCGCGCTGTCCCGCTGCACGCGCTCGTAGGCGAAGCCCGTCGAGGCTTTCAGCAGCCCGCCCCGTGCGCCGATCGTCAGCACGTGGTCGTGCTGCCGCGTTGGCGGTGCCGCGCGCAACGGCAGGACCGCGTGTTCTTCCCGGTCGATCTCGTAGTGGCCCGTGCCGGCGACCTCCTCCAGGTATTCGGCGAGCGCCTCTTTCTGCGCGGTCTCGTCCGGTGGCGTTCCCGCAGCGACGAAGGAGGTGTGCTCGACCAACGCGTGATGAGCGTCGTCGGGCAGCACGTAGACGAAGCTCGCCCCGTGCGCCTGCGAGGTGCGGAAGTCGAACAGCGTCGGGATCTCCGGGTCGAACGCCGCTCGTTCGCTCGCCACCCGCCAGCCGCGGAACACGAGCTCGCCGTCGGGTGGCGACTCCTCCTCCGGCCCGATCACGCTGTCGAACACCCACCTGGCGCGCAGGAAACGTCCGTCCACGGTCAGTCCGCCGTCGGTGAAACCGTCGACGTGTCCGTGCTCGTACGTGAAGTGCCGCAGCGGATCGGTGTACCTCCGGACCACAGCGGCGAGGTCGGCGCCCCGCACAACGCGGTAGCGGTACCTGCCGAGCCGCAGCACGGTGGTGCGGCCGTTCACGTGCACACGGATCTTGTCGAACCACCTGCTGGCCGCCGCGTCGAGCAGACCAGGCCTCGAACTCCACGACGCCCACGTCGTGGTGTCCAGCGGACGACTGCCGTCATCGATCACGACCACGGGATGCCGGTGGTCCGCGACAGCGAGGTGCGCCGCGAGACTCAGCCCGCTCATCCCTCCGCCGGCGATCACGATGCGCGTCATCCCACCACTCTCATCGCCGGCCGGTCGCACGGGAAACGGCATTGCGCCCGCCGATGTGAGGACCTTCGTCCCTGCGCGCGCCAACGCCGTTGTCGCACCGTTGAGCCATGAGCACCAAGCAGACGACCAGCACGTGGACGACCTGGTTCCTCTGGGTGACCGCCGGCGAGTTCGCCGGTTTCCTCGCCCCCGCGATCACCGGCGCGCTGACGTCGTACGAACCGTTGCTCGTTCTCGCGGGCATCACCGAGGGCGCGGTGCTCGGTGCGGCGCAGTGGCTCGTCCTGCGCCGCTCCCTTCGCGAGCTCAAGCCGGGAGACTGGATCGGCGTCACCGCCTTGGCGGCGGGGTTCGCCTGGGCCGTCGCCATGCTCGCCGTGCACTACGGCGAACCACTTCGCACGTTGCCGCTCGGGGTGCTGCTTCCGCTCGCGACGGTGGCCGGCGCGGGAGTCCTGCTGTCCATCGGCATCGGCCAGTGGCTCGTGCTCCGCCACCACGTCGGCCGGGCGTTCACGTGGGTGTGGGCCAACGCGGTGGCCTGGTGCGGCGGGCTGATCGTGTTCACGGCGTTCACCACTCCCCTGTGGCAACCCGGCCAGCAGACCGCGCTCATCGTCGGAATCGGCGCCGTAGGCGGTCTGCTGATGGCGGCCACGATGGCCGCGATCACCGGCGCCGCTCTGGTCCGCCTCCTGGCCCGGAAGCTGACATGACTGCCGCGCCGGCCACCGCCGCGACCGCCCGGCTGAGGCCGCTGTGGACGAGCCTGGCCACCTGGTCGCTGGCGGGCGTGCTCGTGGCCGCCACGCTCTACGGACTGCTCTCCGAACGCGCCTACCGGCTGGACCGCGTGCTGCAGCTCGAATCGATGGCCCAGGACGTTCTCACCCTGGCGATCGTCCCGGTGTTCGTCTGGGCGGGCCACCGCGGTCGCACGGGCTCGCTACCAGCACACCTGCTGTGGCTCGGGCTGCTCGGCTACGTCGCCTACACCTACGTCATCTACGCCTTCGGGGTGCCGCACAACTCGACGTTCCTCCTCTACGTGGTCGCGGTGATGTTTTCGCTGGCCGCACTCGTCGACGGCATCCCGCGCATCGAGGTTCGCCGGGTATCGCTCGGCCGACACGTGCGCACGGGCTGGTTCCTGATCGTCATCGGTGTCGCGTTCGCCGGCCTGTGGCTCTCCGACATCGTGCCCAGCATCGGCGGCGGCCTTCCCGCCACGATCGGGATCGGTGAGCTGCCGTACCCGGTCTACGTGCTCGACCTGGCGATCGCACTGCCCGCGATCACCGCCACCGGTGTCGCGCTCGTCCGAGGTCACGTGGCCGCACCGGTGCTCGGTGCCGTCGTGCTCATCAAGATTCTGACGCTCGGCCTCGCCATCTGGGCCATGGCGATCGCGTTGCTCCTCCACGACCAACGTCCCGACTGGCCGGTCGCGGGCTTGTTCGCCGTCGTGATCGCCGTCTGCACAACGATCCTGTGGCGCGGCGTCCGGCAACTCGCCGACCCGGCTCCGGGCTGGCTGCGCCCCGCGCTCTGGGAGTGACCCGGGACCTTCGGCGCCCGCACGACAGGTCCGCGGCCCCTGCGTACCGGCGACCACGACGAGAAGCATGAAGCCGGGACGAACCCCTGACGCAGCAGAGGAAGGCGCAGCTTCGATGACGGCGACAGCGCAACTCACGACCAACACCGCCTGGCGCGGATTCCGGGACGGGCCGTGGTGCGACCAGATCGACGTGCGCGGATTCATCCAAGCCAACTACTCCCCCTACGACGGCGACGCCGGGTTCCTGGCCGGCCCGACGCCGCGCACGACCGCGTTGTGGCGGCGGCTCAGCGAGATGTTCGTCGAGGAACGCGCCCGCGGCGTCCACGACGTCGACGCGCACACGCCGTCGTCGATCACCGCGCACGAACCCGGCTACATCGACCGCGACCACGAGATCGTCGTGGGACTGCAGACCGACGCTCCGCTCAAGCGCGCGATCATGCCCCAGGGCGGGCTGCGCATCGTCGAGTCCGGTCTCAGGACCTACGGCTACGAGCTCGATCCTCAGGTGCGGGAAATCTTCACCCGCTACCGCAAGACCCACAACGACGGTGTCTTCGACGCCTACACCGCCGAGATCCTCCGCGCCCGCAAGGCAGGCATCATCACCGGGCTCCCCGACGCCTACGGGCGCGGCCGGATCATCGGTGACTACCGCCGTGTTCCGCTCTACGGCATCGATCGGCTGGTCGCCGCGAAGAAGGCAGAACGCGCGGCCCTCGACGAACTGTGGTCCACCGAGGACGTGATCAGGGATCGCGAGGAGGTCGCCGAGCAGCTCCGTGCGCTCGAAGAGCTCCGGCAGATGGCCGCTTCCCACGGTTTCGACATCTCAGGGCCGGCCACCACTGGCCGCGAAGCCGTTCAGTGGCTCTACTTCGCCTATCTCGCCGCGGTGAAGGAGCAGAACGGTGCCGCCATGTCGCTGGGCCGCACCTCGACGTTCCTCGACGTCTACCTCCAGCGCGACCTCGACGAGGGCCGGCTGACCGAGAGCGGGGCTCAGGAACTCGTCGACGACCTCGTGATCAAGCTGCGGATCGTGCGGTTCCTCCGCACACCGGAGTACGACCAGCTGTTCTCCGGCGACCCGACGTGGGTCACCGAGTCCATCGGCGGCATGGGCTGCGACGGTCGCCCGCTGGTCACCCGCACGAGCTTCAGGTTCCTCCAGACCCTGAACAACCTCGGCCCCGCGCCCGAGCCCAACCTGACCGTGCTCTGGTCCCCGCGCCTGCCGGAGGGCTTCAAACGGTTCTGCGCCAAGGTCTCCATCGACACGAGCTCCATCCAGTACGAGAACGACGAGCTGATCCGGCCGCATTTCAACGACGACACCGCCATCGCCTGCTGCGTCTCCGCCATGCGCGTCGGCAAGCAGATGCAGTTGTTCGGAGCCCGGGTCAACCTCGCCAAGGCCCTGCTCTACGCGATCAACGGCGGCCGTGACGAGGTGTCCGGCGTGCAGGTGACGCCGGCCTTCCCACCGATCTCCTCCGAGTACCTCGACCCCGCCGAGGTCCGCGCCGCGTTCGACCGGATGACCGACTGGCTGGCCAAGACCTACGTCGAAGCGCTGAACATCATCCACTTCATGCACGACAAGTACGCCTACGAACGCATCGAGATGGCGCTGCACGACCACCCCGTCCAACGCCTGCTCGGCTGCGGCATCGCCGGGCTCTCGGTCGTGGCCGACAGCCTCTCGGCGATCGAACACGCCCGCGTGCGCGTGATCCGCGACGAGACCGGCCTCGCCGTCGACTACGCCGTCGAAGGTGACTTCCCGAAGTACGGCAACAACGACGACCGCGCCGACGCCATCGCGGTGGAACTCGTCGAGTCCTTCATGAAGAAGGTCCGGCGGCATCCCGCTCACCGCGGCGCCGTGCACACCCAGTCCGTCCTCACGATCACGTCGAACGTCGTCTACGGCAAGCACACCGGCAACACCCCCGACGGCCGGCGCGCGGGCGAACCGTTCGCACCCGGCGCCAACCCGATGAACGGCCGCGACAAGCACGGCCTCGTCGCTGCGGCCCTGTCCGTCGCCAAACTCCCCTACGAGCAGGCGCAGGACGGTATTTCGCTGACCGCGAGCATCACACCGGCCGGCCTCGGACAGACCGCGGACGAGCAGGTGACCAACCTCGTCGGCGTGCTCGACGCGTACACCGACGCCGGCGGCTTCCACCTCAACGCCAACGTCCTCAACCGCGAAACCCTGCTCGACGCCATGGCACACCCGGAAAACCACCCGCAGCTCACGATCCGGGTGTCGGGCTACGCGGTGAACTTCATCCGGCTCACGCCCGAACAGCAACGCGACGTCATCAACCGCACCTTCCACGAGTCGCTGTGAGCACCACCGGCTCCGTCCACTCCTGGGACGTCTCGACCGCGGTCGACGGACCGGGCACCCGTTTCGTGCTCTTCCTGAGCGGGTGCCCGCTGCGTTGCCTGTACTGCCAGAACCCCGACACCTGGCACATGCGCGACGGCCACCGCATGACCGTCGACGACGTGACGGCGGAGATGGCCAAGTACCGCCGGTTCATCGAGGTCGCCGGCGGCGGCATGACCATCAGCGGCGGAGAACCGTTGCTGCAGACCGACTTCACGGCCGCCGTGTTCCACCGCGCCAAGGAACTCGGCTTTCACACCGCCCTCGACACCTCAGGATTCCTCGGCGCGCGAGCGACCGATGAGCTCCTCTCCGACACCGACCTCGTGCTGCTCGACATCAAGTCCTGGGACCCGGTCGTCTACCGGCACGTCACCGGCGGCGAGGTCACACCGACGCTGGAGTTCGCCCGCAGGTTGTCGGCCGCGGGCAAGCCGATGTGGATCCGGTTCGTCCTCGTTCCCGGCCACACCGACGCGGTCGACAACGTCGAGGGCATCGCGTCTTTCGTCAGCACCCTCGACACCGTTGAGCGCGTGGAGGTCCTCCCGTTCCACAAACTCGGCGCGCCGAAGTACGCCGGGCTCGGCATCCCGTTTCCCCTGGAGAACGTGCCCACGCCGGACACCGCGCTGATCCAGCGGGTTCGCCACCAGTTCTCCTCCTGCGGAGTGCCGGTGCACTGACGTCCGACGACGAGGAGTTCCGTTGATCGACCGGGCAAGTTCCGACGACGTGATGTCGCTGGACTCGGGCATGCAGGTCGGCGCGGTGATCGTGCTCGAACGAGATCCCGGCACTGTCGAATCCCTGCTCGCGGAACGCATCCGCACTGTTCCGCGACTGCGCCGGCGGCTGGTCGCGACACCGTTCGGATGCGGCCGTCCCATCTGGGTCGACGACACCGAGTTCGACATCGCCAAGCACGTGCACCAGGTGGTCTGCCCCGATCCCGGCGATGAGGCAGCGCTGCTTGGCATCGCCTCTTCCTTGGTGACCCGTCCGTTGCCCCTCTCGTCACCGCTCTGGTCCGCGACGCTGGTCACCGGACTGGCGGAGAACAGAGCGGCGCTGGTCCTGGTGTTCCACCACGTGCTGTCCGACGGCATCGGCGGCCTCGCCGTGCTGGCCAACCTGGTCGACGGAGCACCTCCCACCGAGACCGCGGCGTTTCCCGCTCCCGCGCCCACCCGCCGTGAGCTGGCCGCGGACGCGTGGCTGAGGCTGCCTCGGCACTTCTCGCTTCCCGGACTGCAGCGGCCGTCACTCGGCGCGCGCAGCTCCCTGAACCAACCGACCGGTCCACGACGGCAGCAGACCATGGCACGAGCGAGCGTCTCCCGGTTGCACACCGCCGCACACCGCTGCGGAGGCACGGTCAACGACGCCTTGCTCACCGCGGTCACGGGCGCGCTGGGCACGGTGCTGGCCAAACGCGGTGAGAACATCGAGGAACTGGTCGTCTCGATTCCCGTCTCGACGCGCCGCTCGACCACAGCCGCTCACCTCGGCAACAGCACCGGCGTCATGCCCGTCGCGCTGCCGACCGGGGGTGATCACTGGTCACGACTGACCCGCATCGCCGCCATCACCAGGTCGCACAAGAAATCAGTCACGTCAGCCACCCCGATCTTCCGCGCGTTGAAGGCGTTCGGAGTGGCGGACTGGTTCATGAACCACCAGCGCATGGTGAACACCGTCGTGACCAACGTGCACGGGCCCGATCACCCCATGCACCTGGGCGGCGCGACGATCACCGGCCTCATCCCGTTGTCCGCCACCACCGGCAACGTGACCGTGGCGTTCGCAGCCCTCTCCTACAACGACACGTTCACCGTCACGGTGGTCGCCGACCCCGATCACGTACCCGACCTGCCCGAACTGACCCAGGCACTGGAGGTGGAACTCGACCTGCTCGGAATCCCCGCCTCGCCCTGACGGCGCCGGGCAGAGGGGGCTTGACGCGTTGGCTAATCATGATAGCTTTTAGCTAATCCCATTAGCCAAGCGACCGCGTGGAGACAGTGATGACCGAGTTCCTGAACGTCGACGGCGGGACGATCGCGTACGAGGTGACCGGCACCGGGCCTCTGGTCGTTCTCGCCCACGGCATGGGAGACAGCCGCAAGGCCTACCGGTTCCTCGCCCCCGCGCTGGTAGAAGCAGGATTCCGGGTCGCCGCAACGGATCTGCGCGGCCACGGCGAGTCCAGTGCCGGCTGGTCCTCCTGCACCCGCACCGATCTCGCGCAGGACCTGATCGCCCTGGTGAAGCACCTCGGCGGGCCCGCCGTGCTCGTCGGCCACTCCATCTCCGGCGGCGCGGTCACGATCGCCGCGGCGAAGGCACCGGAACTGGTCACCGCACTGGTCGAACTCGCGCCGTTCACCCGCAAGCAGCAGGTTCGGCTGTCCGACTTGCGGGTGAGCGGCTACCGCCGCGGCATGACTCGCCTGCTGGGCACCGCCGTTCTCGGCAGCACCAACCAGTGGGCCAAGTACCTGGACATCGCCTACCCCGGCGCCAAGCCGGCGGACTGGGACGCCCGGCTGGCGGAGATCACCGCGATGCTGAGCGAGCCCGCACGCATGAAGGTCCTCCAGGCGATGGGCAAGACCTCCCCCGCCGACGCCGGCGAGCAGCTGGCCAACGTCACCTGCCCGGTACTCGTCGTCCAGGGAACGCAGGATCCCGACTGGGCCTCGCCGCAGGCGGAGGGTGAGGCCGTCATCGCCGATCTCCCGGCCGGCCTGGGCAAGCTGGAGATGATCGAGGGTGCCGGGCACTACCCGCACGTCCAGTTCCCCCAGCAGACTCTCGCCGCGATCCTGACGTTCCTGGCCGATGTCCGTGCCTAGGTCGGGCCTGCAGACGGACACGATCACCGCAGCCGGTGCCGCACTGGCCGACGAGATCGGCTTCACCGAGCTGACCATGGGCAGGCTGGCGGAACGACTCGGAGTGCGCACCCCGTCCCTGTACAAGCACATCGCCGGCCAGGACGACCTCAACCGCCGGATCGCGGCCCTGGCCCACACCGAGATCGCCGACGCCATCGGCACGGCCACCCAGGGCCGCGCGGGACGCGACGCGCTGGCAGCCGCCGCACACGCGCTCCGCGACTTCGTGCTCACCCACCCCGGCCGCTACGCCGCCACTCTCGGGCTGACCCCGATCGGTCCCGGCGACCCGGTCGCGATCGCCGCCTCACGCGGACTCGGTCCCTTCGAAGCCGTCCTCCGGGGATACGACATCTCTCCGGAGACGATGACCCACGCACTGCGTGCGCTGCGCAGCCTCTTCCACGGCTTCGCGGACCTCCAGGCCACCGGCGGCTTCCAGTGGTCCACCGACGTCGGCGAGAGCTTCGAGTGGCTCATCGACCTGATCGACCAAGGCCTCCGCCAAGCCGCGTGACAGGTCCGGCCGACGTCATCCGGAGTGCGTTCCACCGACCCAGCCGGGCGTCAGGGGAAGCCGGCCGGATCGGTGTGCGGCACGCTGGTCGACCACCCACTGTTCGATCTTGTCGACAGACCGGGAGACGGGCTCGTCGGTGGTGTCGACGACGTGGGTGCTCCACCGCGGATCGCCTGCTGTCCAGTCGATCCAGCGGTGCCAGGCCATGTCCGGGGCACTGCCGTTGGTGATGGCCTCGGGGAGGTGCCGAGGATCTCGGGCGTGTCCGCGGTGCCAGGCGGCCCAGCCCAGGAACGCGTCGACCGCCTTGGAGTCCCACCGGCCGGAGTCGCGGTGAGCGAGCCGGGCACGCCGGATCTCGTCGTCCACATCGACCAGACAGAGCGCGATCCCGTCCACCTCCGGTGCGGAGGGAGCCGCCAGGACCTCGCCCAGTGGGGACTGTCCGGTCAGCAGCAGGTCCAGTCCGCGTTCCTGGTACTCGAGTGCGCGGCGCACCCACAGCTCGGTGTTGCGGTGGCGCCAGTGCGGGTCGGGGTCCCGCGGCACACCGACCTCGTCGAAATCGTGGACGACGACGTCGCGGAGCCGGTCTGCCACGGCAAAGGCGAGTGTGGACTTGCCCGAACAACTCGACCCCGTCAACTTCAGCAGCACATCGCCAGGGTTACACGGTCTGGGCGCTCGGCACACCCGACTTTCCCGTGTCGACGCCACCGGTGTAGCCGAGCCGTCCCTTGGTGACGACGATGACGACGAGGCTCAGCACGCCGAGGCCGAGCACGGGGCCCCAGAGCAGTTCTTCGCCGGCATCGGGGAAGAACTCGGCGAAGGCGACGGACTGGAAGTTGTTGATCGAGCAGTGCAGCAGCATGACCAGGGGCAGGCTCTGGCGTCCCTTGTTGTAGACCAGGGTGATCAGGAAGCTCATCTCCATGGCCATGACGGCGAAGCGGACGAGCGTTTCGGCGGTGACGTCGGGGCCTCCCCAGGGGGTGAGGAACAGCGGCAGGTGCCAGATGATCCACAGGGTGCCGAGGACGAACGTGGCGATCATCGGCTGGTGGCGCTGCTGGAGGCGGCTGAGGGCGAAGTCACGCCAGCCGGGTTCCTCGGCGAGGCCGGTCGTGAAGAACTGCAGCACCAGCATCGGCACGTAGACGGCCAGCAGCATCAGCGAGGGCGCCCGGAAGCCTTCGCCGTCCGTCACCGCCAGAGTGCCGAGCAGCACTGCCACGGGGACGGCGAACAGAGCGAACGCGTACCACAGGACGCCGGCGCGGAACTGGAAGAGCCGCTTGCGCCACCGCCGGAGACCTTCGCGGCCCTCGGTAACGGCGGTGACGGTGAACGCGGCGGTCAGCGGGCCGAGGTACGCGCCGGGCAGGATCGCGGTGAGCTGGTTGCCCATCAACAGGTCCGGGTACCGGAACTGCAGGACGCCGAACCCGTCCAGCGACAGGATGTAGGGCACCCAGGCCAGCCAGCTGATGCCGTTGGCCAGGGTGAAGAACGTGATCAGCGGGAAGCGCTGGACCAGCGCCTGCCAGCCGCTGGAAGCGATGCGGCCCGAGTCCGCGACAGGGATCGAAGTCATGGTCGGAAGACTAGGAATCGATCTTGCCGGAGTCAGTGCAGTCAAGGGCCGTTCTCGGGGTGGAGCCTGCTCTACCGCGCGTCTCGCTTGGTGAACGTGATCACGGTGACCGCGAACGTGATCACGAGCCACGCAGCCATCACCGCACCCCCTTCCCCCGCGGAGAGGACACCCGGCCGGTAGAGGCTCGCCCCCGCGCGGTCCGGGAGGTACTCGGCGACGTCCGTGGCCGCCGCCAGCAGTGGGGACACCACGAACACCAACGTCACCAACGTCGCGACGGCGCCGACGACGCTGCGCAGCAACACGGCGACGGCGAGGGCGAGGAGTCCGATCACGACCAGGTAGACGGTGGTGCCGGGTAGCGCGGCGCCAGGCTCCTCAGCGGCCACTGTGGACAGTGCGACGGTGAGCAGCGTCGTCGGGGTGGCGACGGCGAGGTAGGCGAGGACCTTTACGGACAACAACAATGGCCGGTTCGGGACACTCAACAGGCTGGTGCGGAGCTGGCTTCCGCTGTACTCACCCGCCGCGGTCAGGATGCCGAGCAGGATGAGGCCGAGCCGGCCGTACTCCACCGCGCGGAATCCCGCTGCCAGAGCCAGAGCCGGTGTGGCGAGGACCGTGATCGCAACAGTGCTGTGCACCGCAGGCAGTGTGGCCAGCTTGCGCAGCTCGGCAGCGAAGACGTGGCGAAGGGCGTTGCTCATGATGCCTCCCGCTCACGCGTCGCGGCGGACGAAGGTGACCACGCCCACCACCAGACCGAGCACGGTCCACGCCGTCAGCACAATTGCTCCCACCACCGGTGGAAGTTGTTCTGTGAACGCGGTTCCGCGTGCGAACAGGGGCATTCCGGCGGCGTCGGGGAGGAACTTCGCCCACGACGTGACCTTGGACAGCAGGAGTGACACGGACACCAGCGAGCCGTTGACGATGAGCACGATCAGGGGGACGACGCCGCTGCGCGTGATGGTGGTGACAGCGAAGGCGATCAGCGCCGTGCAGACGCAGTAGAAGACGGCGCCGGGCAGTCGCCAGCCGAGTTCGCCGACGACCTGCCACGGCGAACGCCCGAACTGGCCGAGCAGTGCCTGCCCCACGGCGATCCCCGTGAAGATCGTGGCGGACGAGAGCAGCACGGTCACGAGCGTGAGCGCACCGGCCTTCGCCACGAGCAGCGAGCCTCGCCGGGGGACGCTGGTCAGCGTGGCCAGGATCTGCCTGCCGCCACCGACATCGCCCGCATTGGCGGTGTACTCGCTGCTCATGATGACGACACCGAGCACGATGCCGGCGATCACCGCGAACATCACGGCCTCGAACCCGCCCTCGGCGACGGCCCGGTGGTCCAGCAGACTGGTGTCACCCGCGGCGAGACGGGTGCGCAGGGAGTTCCCGTTCAGCGCGGCTATCGCCGGTGCCGCGACGAAGCACAGTCCCGCGGCGACGAGCGACGCGCGGAGCGAGACGAGTTTGCGCAGCTCGGCACTCAGGTGCCTCATCGGTCCTCCCCGCCGGTGAGCGCGAAGAAGGCGTCCTCCAGGGACGCGTGTCCCTCACTCACCTCAGCTGTTGTTCCACTGTGGACGATCGAGCCGTTGTTGATCACAACCAGGTCGTCGGCGGTGCTCGCCAACTCGGTCATCAGGTGACTCGACAGCAGCACAGTCCGGCCGTCCGCCGCGAAGGACCGCAGAAACTCGCGCAACCAGCGAATGCCATGTGGGTCAAGACCGTTCACCGGCTCGTCCAGCACCAGCACCTCCGGTTCACCCAGCAAGGCGGTGGCCAGTCCCAGTCGCTGGTTCATGCCCAGTGAGAACCCGCCAACCCGCTTGCGGCCGATGTCGCCGAGTCCGACGAGGTCCAGCACCTCCGGCACGCGAGTCCTCGAGATGCCGTTGCTCGCCGCCACCCACGACAGGTGCCCGCGCGCGGTCCGCGACGGGTGTGCGCCACTGCCTTCCAGCAGCGAACCCACGGTTCGCAGCGGGTTCCGCCACGCCCGGTACGGCTTGCCGCCGATGAGTGCGGTGCCCGAATCGGCCGAGTCGAGACCGAGCAGGATGCGCAGAGTGGACGACTTGCCGGCGCCGTTGGGACCGAGGAAACCGGTGACGCGCCCGGCTCTCGCGGTGAAGCTGACACCCCGCACGGCCACCTTCTGGCCGTGCCGCTTGACCAGGTGGGAGACTTCGATCATGTCCCCAGCCTGCGGGCGCACCGTGCCGGAGTGCATCAGCCAAAGGTTGACACCTATCGCCGGAGCGTGTGCACGAACCCGGACTCGTAGGCGAGGATCACCAACTGGGTGCGGTCACGGACGCCCAGTTTGTCGAAGAGGCGGCTCAGGTACGTCTTCACCGTGGCCCTGCTGAGAAACAGCGCGGTGGCGATCTCGTCGTTCGACATGCCCTCCACGACCGCCGCCACCACGTCGTGTTCGCGGTCGGTCAACTCCGCGAAGCGCGCCAAGTCGGGTTCCGCGCGGTGCCGCTTGGCGAACTCCGCGATCACCCGGCCTGTGACCTCGGGCGCCAGCAGCGAATGTCCGTTGTGGACGGTCTGGATCGCCTGCAGGATCTCCTCCGGACCGGCGTTCTTCAGCAGAAACCCGGAGGCACCGGCGCGCAACGCCTCGTAGACGTACTCGTCGAGGTCGAACGTCGTCAGGATCAGCACCCGCACCGCTGCCGGCGGCGCGCACACCACACGGGTGGCCTCGAGTCCGTCCAGCACCGGCATTCGGACGTCCATCAGCACCACGTCGGGGCACAGCCGGTGCACGGCGCTGATCGCTTCCGCGCCGTCACGCACCTCGCCGACCAGCACGAGCGATCCGTCGGAGGCGACCAGCTCGCACAACGAACCACGCAGCACCTCGTCGTCCTCGGCGACGAGGACCCTGATCCGCCCGCTCACGCGCCCGGCTCCGGAAGCACCGCGCGCAGCGTGAATCCGCCCTGCTCGCGTACACCGAACGTCAGCTCTCCACCGAGTGATTCCACCCGTTCCCGCAGCCCGATCAGCCCGAACCCCTTCTCGTGGTGACGTGTCTCGACCAGTGTTCCACCATCGTCGATGACCTCGACGATCACCGTGCCGTCCATCGCGTCCACGGTCACCTGGCAACGGCAGCCCGGGGCGTGCCGGGCCGCGTTCGTCAGCCCCTCCTGCACGATCCGGTACACCGCCAGCCCGGTGCCGGTCGGCAAGCCGTCCGCGCCGCGCACGGTGAGAGCCACCTCGATGCCGGCGGCGCGCATCCGCTGGGCCAAGGCGGCGAGGTCCTTCATTCCTGGCTGTGGCCGCCGTTCGGCAGGCGTGCCGGGGTCTCTGACCGTGCCGAGCACCGCACGCAGATCGGCCATCGCGTCCTTGCTCGCCCGCTCGATGCGGGTCAGCCGGTTCCGCAGCTTCTCCGCGTCACCCGCGTCGACGTGGGCTGACACCCCGGCGGTCACCGCGATCGTGCCGAGCGAGTGTGACACGACGTCGTGCACTTCCCGCGCCACCCGCAACCGTTCCTCCAGCACCGCACGAGCGCTCTCGGCCCGTCCGGCGTGCGCGGCCTCCTGGCGCTCCCGCCGGACCGCCTCACCGAGCCGCCAGGTGCCGGCCAGGACCAGCAGGCTCACGATGACGTACCGCAGGACGTCCTGCCGTTCGGTGACCCCGATCGACAGCATTGCGGCCACTGTCAATCCGAGTGCGACCGACGTGGCCCGCGACATCCTGGAACTGCCGTGCGCGACCGCCACCGGGTACAGCGTCCACGCCGCGGCCACGAACGGATCCCAGGTCACGCCGAGAAGCGCTCCCGCCAGGGTCGTCGCCGCGACCATCCCGAACGCCACGACCGGCCACCGCGACCGGAGCAGCACCCCGGCGACGACCAACACGGCCAATGCACTCGGCGGTGCGCCGCGAGGCAGCCAGAACACCAGTACACAGAGCCCCGCGACTCCCGCGTCGACCAGCAGCCTGGAGAACACCACCCGACCGAGCTTACGGAGCGACGGATGTGCCGGGGGCCTCACAGTCACAGGCGTCGACAGCGACTGTGAGGCCCCTCAGGCCCTACTTCACCGCGTAGGCCCTGGTGATCGTCTCCGTCACCGAGTTGCCCAGGACGTCGGTGGCCGTCGCGCGCAACGACGCGAAGCCCGCCGGTCCCGCGGGAATCTCCAGCTTCCCTCCGGAGACCTCGACACGGCGCCACGTGACGCCGTCGTCGAAGGAAACCTCCACGCCGATCGACCGCACACGCGCGGCCTGTGCACCGGGCTGATGTGCGACGGACACCGTGCCGCTCACCGCACCGTGCGCGGTGTTGCGATCGTCGAGGTTCAGCGCGTACCTGATGTCGAGCAACGGCAACGCCGTCCGCTCAGCCGTGCTGGACCGCGAGTGGAACCTCCACTCCGAGCGCACCGCGGGAGACAGTGCCGGGTCGAGGTTTCCGAGCGGCCGCTTGGCCTCGGCGGTGAGGGTGAACCACCCCGGACCGGAAGGCACCTCGTACGTCCCGAGCGCGGGCCGGTCACCGCGGGCTATCTCCTTGCCGTTGCGCGACAACACGGTCGTCCCGGTGTGCAACGGGGTGAAGAAGCTGGCGGTGGCGGGATCGCTGTCGGAGAACATCGGGATCGTCAGGCTGATCCGGTCGCGCGTGCGGTACGCCCACGGCAGCGGTTTGCCGTCCTGTCGCGAGATCGGCGGCGTGGTCAGCTCCGGCCCGAACGGCGCGGCGAAGACGCGGGAGGTCCGCTTCTCCCCCGCCTCGAGCTGCACCGGCAACGTGATCTCCGCGTGCAACTGGTCCTCGTTGTCCAGGTGTGCGCCGGTGTCGGCCAACTGCACCCCGACACCGGGCGTGATGTAGTCGGTGCGGCGCTGCGGCCACTTCGACTCCACCTCCGCCCCCGCACGCATCAGCCCGAGACTCCATGACGCGAACCCGAAGCGGTACGTCCTCGGCGGCATGGTGTCGATCAGCCTGCGTTCGATCCGGCCGAGGCCCGCCCTGGCGAACTTGAAGTCGTACCCGCCGGGCAGACCACCCTTGACCTCTCGACCGAGGAAGTAGGACACCGGGCTGTTCGCGCGCACGGACAGCGTGGCCTGCACGGTCCGTTGCGCCATCAGATCCTGCACGCGGCGCAGCTCCGCCGCGTTGTAGACGAGGCCGGTCGGCAACTCGGGTTCGGCGTCCGGGTCGGAGTCGCTGGTGGGCATGAAGAAGGAGAGCACCGCCCGCGCGCCCTTCTGCTTCAGCAGCTTCACGCCGTCCATCAGCTGCTCCCCCGGCGGGTACACCGGGTCGTCCCAGTTCTTCGGTGTGATCACCGCGATCGCGCCGGAAACGTCACCGGCGGCCTCGATCGACGCCCGGTCCGCCTCACCGACGCCGACCAGCCGGCCGGTGTGCGTGCCGGTGAAGTCGTTGGTCCACGGGAAGTACGTGTCCCCGAGCTCGAAGCCTCCGGTCCCGGTCACCGTCGTCAGCGCCCACGGGTGGTTCCAGTAGCTGAGGCTCGTCAACGTCAGGCCGCGCATCCGAGGGCCCGCGACGCTGTACAGGCGGGCGCTTTCCCTGGGCACACCACCGCGCAGAATGCCCGCGAACTCCATCGGCCCGGACTCGTCGGGGTCGGACATGAGCCCGATCCCGCCACCGAGCTGCGGCCGCGCGTCCGGGTCGTCCACGCCGACCGTGATCGGCTTTCCGGCTGCGGTGTTCGCGTCGACGTTGGTGTCCTTGGAGATCTCCACGCGCTGGGCGAACATCGTGTCGTTGCCCGCCGTGTCCACGATGAGCCCGAACACCCGGTACGGGCCGTTCGCCACGGTGAGGGTCACCGAGTCTGTTGAGGTGGAAGTGAAGTCCGCGTACGCCTGGCCGGTGCGTTCGTTCTGCGCGATGACCAGCGCCTGGAACGTCTCGCCGGACCTCGGTGGGACCTTCACGGTCAACGTCCGCCGCTCGCCGTTGAACTGGCCGGTCACCGGAGTGTTCAGCACCACGTCGCCGCCACGCGCGCGCAGAACTCCGGTGACATCGCCCGCCGGTTGCGCGGACGGACGCGCGGTCACGGTGACCACCGCCGAACCGCCTGCCGGAACGGTCACCGACTTCGCCACCGAGAGAACGTCCTCGCGGTCGACTTCCAGGTCCAGCGCGAGAGTGACCGGAGTGCTCCCGGAGTTGACGTAGGTGATCTCGCGGGTCGCCTCGGCCGTGCCCCACACCGCGCCGAACCCGGCCACTCCCTCGGCCCGCACCTGTTGCGCGACAACGCGGGCGATGTCGAGCCGGCCCGCGCCCTGGGCCAGCGTGGAGATGCCCGGCAGGCGCTGGGACGACCCGATCAGGGCGCTCTTGATCTGCTCGCCGGTCCAGTCCGGGTGTTGCTGCGCGAGGATCGCGGCGGCACCGGCGACGTGCGGGGACGCCATCGAGGTGCCGGAGAGCTGCGCGTACCTGTCGCCCACCGCGTACTCCGGGAACGTTCCGGCAGCCCGCGCCGCGACGATGTCCGTGCCCGGCGCGGCGATCTCCGGTTTCAGCCCGAAGTCACCTCGCCTCGGTCCCTGGCTGGAGGTGGTGCTCAGCTCGTCCCGCTTGGTCACGTTGGCCACGGTGAGCGCCCGGTCCGCGGCAGCGGGCGAGCTCACGGACTCACGCGCGCCGTTGTTGCCCGCCGCGACGACGAACAACGCGCCACTGGACTCGGAGAGCTGGTTCACCGCTTGGGACATCAGATCCGTGCCGTCGGTGACGCTGCCGCCGATGCTCATGTTGATCACGTCGGCGCCCTGCTCGACGGCCCACCGCATGCCGTTGAGGATCCAGTCCTCCCTGCCGCCGTACTGGCCGAGCACCTTGCCGACCAGCAGCCGGGCGCCGGGTGCGACGCCCTGGTAGCGCCCCTGCGACGCCGCGCCGCTGCCCGCGATGGTGGCGGCCACGTGGGTGCCGTGCCCGTCCGTGTCCTGCACGCCCTCACCGGTGAAGTCCGCGGAAGAGTCCACAACGGACTTCAGATCCGGGTGTTCCCGGTCGTACCCGCTGTCCAGCACCGCGACCTTCACCCCGTCGCCGCGCAACCCCGACTGCCACGCCTTCGGAGCGCCGATCTGCCGCACGCTCTCGTCGAGCACGGGCCGGACGCGGCCGTTGAGCCAGATCTTCTCCTGTGCGGCCGCGACACCGGCCGAGCCGCGCTCACGCCAGCGTTGCGCCGCCTCGGTCTTCGGGATGTCGACCGCCGTGACGCCCGCAGTCAGGATTCGCGCGACGGAGTTCGTCACGATCGTCGGCACGGTGGGCTCGTGCCGGTCGTCGTAGTCCTGCTGGACGAGCCCGGTCACGTCGAACAGCCGCTGGTCCAGCTTGCCCGCCTCGAGATCCGCGACGGCGTCCTCCGGCACCACGTGGTCGTGGCCGTCGAGCCGGTAGCGCCAGGTGCGCAGTCGCTCCCGGCCTTTCGCCATCCGCACGGACGAGACCCGGTCACCCGCCACGACCACCTGGTCGCCGGTGATCAGCGTGACGACTCCAGGCGTGGCCGCGGCTTGCGGCGCACCCTCACTCGCCGTCGCTGGCGTCGCCACCACGACGGAGAGCAGGAGCGCGGCCGCCAACGCCGCGCTTCGTTTTCTGTACATGCGCATCCTTCGAGCGGGATCGATGAGTCCCCGAACGTAGGGGCGCGCGCCGCACCGTGTCTGCGATCTTCATGACCTCTTCACAACCGGGATTTTCGCCGCTCACAACGAAATCGAGTCGCCGGTCCGGGGCACGGCCCTGGTCATCACTCGCCGCGCGATGGCCAGGGCGAGGCGCTTCGGTGCCAGCTTGCCGAACACGAAGGCGGTCAGCTTGTTCGCGTAGCCGTCGACGACGGACGGTCGATTGCCTGACAGAGCGCGGAACACGGTGGTCGCGACCGCCTCGGCGGTCCGCGTGCCGCGAGCGTTCATCGGCGTCTTCGTGGGACCGGGGCTGACCGCCACCACCCGGACTCCAGTGCCCCGGGTCTCCGCCCACAGCGCCTGGGTGAACGAGAGGACGTACGCCTTGGTCGCCGCGTACACCGCCAGGTGCGGCGCGGGCACGTACGCCCCGGTGCTCGCGATGTTGACGACAGCCCCGTGTCCGCGGGCGACCATCGCGGGCATCAGGAGAGCGGTGAGTTCGGTCAACGCGGTGACGTTGACGTCGATCAAGGACCGGTACCGGGCCGGGTCACCGTCGAGCACCGGCCCTCGCACGCTGACCCCGGCGTTGTTGACCAGCACCTCCACCTCGATCTCCTCGTCGGCCAACGTCTTCGCCAGCCGCGTCGGCGCGTCCGCGGTGGCGAGGTCGAGAGGGAGGGCGCGCACGGTCACTCCGTGGCGCCGGCTCAGCCGCGCGGCCTCTTCCTCGAGCTTGTCGGCACTGCGGGCGACCAGGACGAGGTGCACGCCGTGGGCGGCCAGCCGTTCGGCGATCGCCGACCCGATGCCGGTGGAGGCACCGGTGACGACGGCGAACCTGTCGCGCATCTGCGCTGCTGTGATCATGACATCGACGCTAAACCTTGACGTCCATGTCAAGGTCAAGGTGGACTGGGGCATGCGCATCGGAGAGTTGAGCAAGGCGACCGGCGTCAGCAGCCGGGCACTGCGCTACTACGAACAACAGGGCCTGCTCTCCAGTGAGCGCCAGCCCAACGGGTACCGCGAGTACGCTCCCGAGTCGATCAAGATCGTCGCGTTCATCCAGGACCTGTTCCAGGCCGGCCTGTCCTCCGACGTGGTCCGCGAGATCCTGCCCTGCGCCCGAGACGAGCACCCGCCCGGCGACTGCGCCGCACTCCTGACGCGCGTCCGGCAGGTCCGTGACGAACTCGTGCGACAGGAACAACACATCGCCGAGCGTCGCCGGCGACTGGACGCCTATCTCAACGAGGGCTACGAGGTACCGAGGCGCAGCTTCACTTGACCCGTGCGGAAACCTCGTCCAGTGCGGCCGTCTCCTCCGCGGTGAGCTCGAACTCCGCCGACGCCAGCAACGCCGAGACCTGTTCGACGGTACGTGCGCTCGCGATCGGGGCCACGACACCAGGACGCCCGCGCAACCAGGCGATCGCCACCGTCGACATGTCCACTCCCCTGGCGGACGCGATGTCCTCGACCGCCTTCACCACAGCGAGCCCTTCCTCGGTGAAGTACCGGCTGGCGACAACGCGACGGACGATCTCGCCGAACTCCTGCCTGTTCCTGCGGTTCTTGCCGGTGAGGAAAGCGCCGATCAGCTGGAAGTACGGCAAAGCCTTGCGATGAACGCCGACCTGGCGGTACTTCCCGGTGAGGAAACCGCTCGCCAGGGCGAAGTACGGCACCGCCACCATCCCCTCGTCGGCCAGCACGGGAGCGATCTCGCGCTCGTAGCGGCGACGCGTCACGAGGTTGTAGTCCGGCTGCACGACCGTCGGCGGCTCGTACCCCTCACGGCGGGCGATGTCGAGCCACTCCTTGATCCTCGGCGCGGTGTAGTTCGACAAGGCGACCACACGGATCTTGCCCGCCTTGTGCAGCGCGTCGAACGCACCGGCGGTCTCGGCAAGTGGCGTCTTGGGGTCGTCGAAGTGCGCGTAGTAGACATCGATGTGGTCGGTCCCCAGCCGGACCAGCGAGGCCTCCAGGGCCGCCTTGACGTTACCGGCGGCCAGGCCCTTGAACTCGGGGTGCCGGCTCACCTTGGTACCGATGACCAGGCTGTCGCGATTGCCGCGGGCGGCCAGCCAGGAACCGATGATCGTCTCGGATTCTCCACCGGAGTTGCCCGGCACGTCCGCGGTGTAGCTGTCCGCGGTGTCGATGAAGTTCCCACCACCGGCGACGAACGCGTCCAGCACCCGGTGTGAGCCCTTCTCGTCACTGGTCCAGCCGAACGTGTTCCCACCGAGGACCAGCGGGAACACTTCGAAGCCGGAGCGGCCGAGCCGTGCCATTGAAGATCCTTCCGTTGGGAACAAGGAAATCGGGCGTCCCCGAAGAACTTCTTGACCTTGACGCCAACGTCATACCTTAACGTTCGAGGCATGACGTCCGCGCCCTTGAGAAGAAGTGCCTTGGCTGCCCGATGACCGCGCTGGCGGCAGTCCACGGCGTCCTTCCCCCGCACACCTACGCTCAGGCCCAGATCACCGACCAGCTGACGCGAATGTTCCAGCCCGACAAGGCATCGCGTGCCCTGCTGAACCGCTTCCACGCCAGCACGCGGGTCGCCACCCGTCACCTGGCCCTGCCGATCGAGGAGTACGTCGGGCTCGACGGCTTCACCGCCGCGAACGACGCCTTCCTGACCGCGGCGGTGGACCTCGGCTGTGATGCGGTGCTGGGTGCCCTGTCCGCGGCCGGGCTCGAGCCGGCCGACGTGGACGTCGTGATGTCCACGACCACCACCGGAATCGCGGTGCCTTCCCTCGACGCCCGCATCGCGACGCGGATCGGCATGCGGGCCGACGTCAAACGGGTACCGCTCCTCGGACTCGGCTGCGTCGGCGGCGCGGCCGGGGTGGCCCGCCTGCACGACATCCTCCTCGGCGCACCCGGTTCCGCAGTGGTGCTGGTGGCCGTGGAGCTGAGCTCGCTGACCCTGCAGCGCCAGGACCTCAGCGCCGCCAACATGATCGCCTCCGGCCCGTTCGGCGACGGCGCCGCCGCCGTGGTGGCGGTCGGCGTGGATCACCCCCTCGCCGCGACAGGCCCTCACGTCGTGGACACCGCGAGCCACCTGTACCCGGGTTCCGAACGGGCGATGGGCTGGGACGTCGGCAGCACGGGGTTCCGGATGGTCCTCGGCCCGGAAGTGCCAGGCCTCGTGCGGGCGCACCTGGCCGACGACGTGCGCGACCTCCTGTCACCGCACGCGTTGGCGATCGACGACATCTCCCACTGGATCTGCCACCCCGGCGGGCCGAAGGTGATCGACGCCGTCCAGGAGGCGCTCGGCCTGGACCACGACCACCTCGCGATGACGTGGAACTCGCTCAACCGGGTCGGCAACCTGTCGTCCGCCTCGGTGCTGCACGTGTTCGCCGACACGCTCACCCAACGACCCCCGAGGTCCGGGGACTGGGGTGTGCTGATGGCGATGGGACCCGGCTTCTGCTCGGAACTGGTGCTGCTGCGCTGGTGAGGCCCGCTGTCGGCACTACCGGTCGAGCAGTTCCAGGAACCGCTCGAGCATCATGCTCTGGTACTCCTCCTGGCTCCACCCGCAGTCCCGCACCAGCAACGTGTAGGTGCTGTGCTGGGCGGTGACCCAGCACAGGTCGACCGTGCGGTCGACGTCGTCGGGAAGCCGGCAGAGTCCCCACTCCACCAGGCGGTGGATCAGGCGGCGGCCTTCCTCCCGCATGTCCTCGATCCTCTTGCGGTAGGCGACCGCGAGCGCCGGGTCGGTGTTCGCGCCCTCCACGAAGGCCGACCACATGCCGGCGCTGCGCTGGTTGGCGTCCGTCAGCGTCGCGGAGACGAGCGCGAGAGCGTCGGCGAGCGTTCCTCCCAGCGGTGGCGTGGCGAGTTCCGGACGTGCGTACAGAGCTGTGCCGTCGGTCGTTCCGCTCAACGTGATCTCCAGCGCCCGGAGGAACACGTCGGACTTGCCCCCAACCGTGTAGATCGTGTCCATGGAGACGCCGGCGACGGTGGCGAGCTGGCGCATCGACGTCGCCGCATACCCCTGTTCGGAGAAGAGAGGTATCGCGGCCAGGCAGATCTGGACTTTCGTCTGCTCAGCCCGGTTCTCCCGCGATGGCGAGCGATAGGTGCGGGCCACATCTCTCCTTTCGCCCCTTACGAGATAGTCTAAGGCGAAATTGACCGGAACACCGTTCTGTCGAATTCAGGAGAGAGCAACTCGTGAGTCGTGTTGTCGTGGCCGCCAGTCCGCTGGCGGGCCACACGTTCCCGATGATCCAGATCGCCGGCGAGCTCGTCACCGCCGGACATGACGTCACCTTCGTCGGCGGTGAGCGGTTCGCCGACCACGTCGCGCAGGTGGGTGCCACCCTGCGGCCCCTGACCGGGAAGGCCGCCTACGACGACCGCCGGATGGCCGAGTTCTTCCCTGAGCGGTCCACGCTCTCCCCCGGTCCCGAGATGCTCACCTGGGACATCTCGCACGTCTTCGGCGACGCCATCCCCGACCAGCACGCGCTGATTCAGGAGTTGCTGGCCGAGGACCCGGACGCGGTGGTCGTCGCCGAACTGATGTTCCTCGGCGGTCTGCCGTCGCTGCACGGTGCCGGTGTCCGGCCGCGTCGCTGGATCGGCGTCGGCATCTCGCCGCTCTACTACCCCAGTGACGACACCACGCCGTTCGGCCCGGCGCCGGCTGTTCCGGGTAGCGACCAGGTGGAGGCGAACCGCGCGATGAACGCCGGGCTCGCGGCCGCGCTGTCCGGTGCGGCCGAGTACCTGCAGCGCGTGGTCGACGGCCTGGGCGCGACCGGGTTCACGATGCCGAACTACTTCTCCACGATGTACACCGAGCCGGACGACGTGCTGCAGCTGACCGTGCCGGAGTTCGAGTTCCCCCGCTCCGACCTGCCGGAGAACCTGGTGCGGTTCGTCGGGCCGCTGCCGCCGGTCGCCCCGGAGGGCTGGACCGAACCCGCCTGGTGGCCCGAGCTGGACGGCGACCGCCCGGTCGTCGTGGTGACGCAGGGCACGCTGGCCAACGACGACCTCTCCGAACTGGTCGAGCCGGCGCTGGCCGCGTTCGACGGCGAAGACATGCTGGTGGTCGCGGCGTTAGGACGCCCGCCCGTCGCGCTGAAGTGGCCCGTGCCGGCGAACGCCGTCATCGAGGAGTTCGTGCCGTTCGACCGGTTGTTGCCGCGTGCGGACGTGTTCGTCACCAACGGCGGCTACGGCGCCACGCAGCAGGCGCTCGCCGCGGGCGTTCCGGTCGTGGTGGCAGGCCAGACCGAGGACAAACCCGCGATCGCCGCACGGGTCGGATTACTCGGCCTCGGCATCGACCTGCGAACCCAGCGTCCGGCGCCGGACGAGGTGGCCGGCGCCGTCCGGCAGATCCTGACGACACCGTCCTATCGGGACAGGGCCGCCGAACTCTCACGGGCGTACGAGAAGGTCGACGGTCTGCGGCTGATCACGGACGTCGTCGCGGAAGCGTTCCGGAAGTGAGAGGCAGGCGGGCGAGGCCATCCGGTCTCGCCCGCCGCACAGCGTTCGCTTCTCGGTTCAGCACTGCTGTTCCCACTCGAGTTCCTCCCAGCGCCTGGCGGCGATGGCCTCGCGGGTTCCGACGGCCAGGTTCAACGTGAACAGGGTCTCGTCGACACCGTTTCCCGCGATTTGGACCAGCAACACGAGCCCGTCCTGGTCGGGCGGCACCTGCCATTGCCTCGAGAACCCACCGATCTGCGCGACGGCGTTTGGTGCGGGTCCACTGTGGATGCTGTTCAGGACCGCCTCCACGAAGCCTTCCAGAACCTCGTCGCGGCCCGGTGCGCTGTCGCCGAACGCACTCGTCGCCGGGGCGCAGTCCCAGTCGTGGTCGATGGTCAACCCGGCCACCGCGTACAACGAGTGCGGTTCGTGGGGGACGATTTCCTGGTCGTCCATGTCCGCCGGCGGAACGCGCTCTGTCGTGGGGATCCCCGCGGGAACGTGGAGCACCGCGGAGCGCTCGGGTTCGTACCGGAAGCTGGTGAAGAACACCAGGTGCCCGTCCGGCGGCAGGTCGATGTCGAGCCAGCCGCCGGGCAGGGCCGCGCAGTCCACGGCCAACGCGAACGGTTCCGCCCCGGCCGGCCATTCGACGCCCTCCGGCAGCGAAGGCAGTCCACCTGTTCGCCCGGCAGGACGACCTGGCGACTCGATGCCGCTCGGCAGGTCCTCGTGCCGCACCAGGAGAACAGAAGGACGCAGCAGCCCGCTCAACTCCTGCGCCACGCCAGGGGGAACGCCGTGCCGTTCGGCCAGTCCTGCGATGACGTGCTCACCGACGAAGCTCACTGCGTGATCTTGCCAGTTGCGTGATCACGCGGTCCACGTCCTCCGCACTTCTGTCCACTTGGGACTGAACCGGGCCTCGCGGCGTTTCCCCGCCGGCGAGCTGTCGCACGGACCCGATGCGAACCCGTCCCTGTTATCGCTAACAGCGCTCGTGCCGAGCAGTCGCCCGACTACGGACCCGGACCGTTCGAGGCCGAATACCACCATTCAGCAGAGGTCCAGCCGCCGATAGAGGCAACTTTCCGGAAAGAAGGTCTTGAGCTGCACGGACGGGCACTGTTAGCGTTCACACCCCCTCGACCCCACGATGGAGTGGACCGATGAACACTGCTGTTCCGAGGCGGTTCGTCCGCAGACTGGCTGTGGTCGCGTTGGCGGTCGCCACCGCATTCGCAGGCCTGGTGGTGGTGATGCCGACGGCGCACGCGTCGCCGGCCGTGCAGTTCACGAACTCGTTGGCGGAACAGCGGGCGGACCCGCACGTCTTCAAGCACACCGACGGCTTCTACTACTTCACCGCGACGGTGCCGGAGTACGACCGGATCGTGCTGCGCCGTGCGACCACGATCCAGGGACTGGCGAGCGCGCCGGAGACGGTGATCTGGCGCAAGCACGCCACCGGCGAGATGGGCGCGCACATCTGGGCGCCGGAGATCCACTTCATCAACGGCAAGTGGTACGTCTACTTCACCGCCGGGCGGTCCGACGACAAGTGGCGCATCCGCATGTACGTGCTGGAGACCGCCGATCCCAACCCGCTCACCGGTACCTGGGTGGAGCGCGGGCGGATCGTCACGCCGTGGGACACGTTCTCGCTCGACGAGACCACGTTCGTGGCGAACGGCGTGCGGTACCTGAGCTGGGCGCAGGCCGAACCCGGCGGTGACTCCAGCATCTACCTCGCGCGGATGGGCGCCGACCCGTGGACGATCACCGGGACGGTGACGAAGCTGACGGCGCCGACGCTGACCTGGGAAACCCGCGGGGCCAGGGTCAACGAGGGACCGGCGGTGATCCAGCGCGACGGCCGGATCTTCCTGACCTACTCCGCCAGCGCGACCGACGCGAACTACTGCCTCGGCATGCTCTCCGCGTCGTCGACGGCCGACCTGCTCAACCCGTCGTCGTGGACCAAGAGTCAGAACCCGGTGTTCGCCAGCAACTCCGCGACGAGCCAGTACGGCCCCGGCCACAACTCGTTCACGGTGTCCGAGGACGGGCAGAGCGACATCCTCGTCTACCACGACCGCGGCTACCGCGACATCGCCGGTGACCCGCTCGCCAATCCCGACCGCCGCACCCGCGCGCAAAAGGTCTACTGGAACGCCGACGGCACGCCGAACTTCGGCATCCCGGTCGCCGACGGCGTCACCCCGGTGCGGCTCAAGTCGTACAACTTCCCGGACCGGTTCGTGCGGCACTGGGAGTACCGGGCCAAGGTCGAGGCAGGCGTCAACCCGTTGGCGGACTCGCAGTTCCGGATCGTGACCGGCCTCAACGGCTCCGGCACGGTGTCGCTGGAGTCGACCAACTTCCCCGGCTACTACCTGCGGCACCGCAACTACGAGTTCTGGGTCGAACGCAACGACGGCAGCGCGCTGTTCCGCAACGACGCCAGCTTCTTCCAGCGCGCGGGCCTGGCCGACAGTTCGGCGGTGTCGTTCGAGTCGCAGAACTTCCCCGGCCGCTACCTGCGCCACAACGGCACCACCGTCAACCTGACCACCGCGACCGACACCGTCGCCCGCGCCGACTCCACGTTCATCCTGGAGTGACGGTCCGCCTGTCGTAACCGAACCTCGGTGGCCGGGCGGTGGTCAGCCCGGCCACCGCCCTCCCGCGCCCTGGTGGTGCGACGTTGCCGGTGGAACTCGCGGTCAGGCGGGCGCATCGTGGTGCCCTGCTGAGCGTGAACCACGCCGCCACCGTTGCGTGACGCCGCCACTGGACCGTGGAGCCGGTCAAGCCTGTCCCCGTGTCGTGCAACGCGGTCGTGCGAGCCCGCACGAGTCCGAAACCCTGCGGCCCCCGGAGTGATCATGATGTCTTCCCGGCCCCGTCCAGCCTCGCGGCGTCTGCTGTCGCTCGTCGCGAGCTTCCTCGTAGCGCTGTCGTCGGTCCTGATCGGCCAGGGTGTCGCAGTCGCGGCGCCCGGCCCGTCGTTCGTCAACCCCGTCGTGCCTCTGCCGAACAGCGCGGACCCCACACTGGTCACCTACAACGGCGCGTACTACTACGTCGCGACGACGTGGACGTCGGACGTCGTGATGCGCAAGTCGACCACGATCGCCGCCCTGCGCAGCGCGCCGGAGCAGCGGGTCTTCACGGCGACCCAGAACGACGGCTGCTGCACGATGTGGGCGCCGCACCTCGAGCAGATCAACAACCGTTGGTACATCTACTACTCGGTGCAGCCGAAGGCGGGGTTCGGCGAGCGCCGCACGCACGTCCTGGAGAGCGCGGGCAGTGACCCGTTGGGGCCGTACACCTACCGCGGCATCCTCAACCTGATGCCCAACGGCGGCTGGGCGATCGACGGCGCGGTGCTCAAGCTCAACGGCGTCAACTACTTCCACTTCTCCGCGTTCGGCTCGGACGGTCTGCAGTCGCTGTTCATCGCACCGATGGACACGCCGTGGTCGGTCTCGGCGTTCGGCACCCGCATCTCCGCGCCCACGCTGGCCTGGGAGCGGCAGGAGGGCAACGTCAACGAGGGGTCGTTCGCGTTGCAGCGCAACGGCCGCACGTTCCTGACCTACTCGGCCAGCGCGTGCTGGGGCCCCAACTACAAGCTGGGCATGCTGGAGTACACGGGCGGCGACCCGCTGGCAGCGAGCTCCTGGTCGAAGTTCCAGAACCCGATCTTCGAGCGCAACGACGCGAACGGCGTGTTCGGCCCCGGCCACCACTCGTTCTTCACCTCGCCGGACGGCTCCGAGACGTGGATCGCCTACCACGCCAACGACTCGGCGTCGCAGGGCTGCGGCACGACCCGCACCACCCGCGTCCAGAAGATCTCGTGGAACGCCGACGGCACGCCGAACCTCGGCACCCCGGTCTCCACCTCCACCGTGCTGCAAGGCCCCTCGGGTGAGACCGGCGGTCCGGTGGCACGTGTGCACATCAAAAACCGGCACAGCGCGTTGTGCCTGGACGACTACAACTTCGGCCTCAAGCCCGGCGCCGAGGTCCGGCAGTGGACCTGCAACACCGCGGCCGTGCAGGACTGGTACCTCACGCCGAAGGGCGACGGTTACTACGAGATCTTCAACGGCTACAACGGATTGTGCTTGGACAACAAGGACTTCGCGACCGCTCCGGGCTCGCCGGTGCAGCAGTACACGTGCAACGGCCTCGCGGTCCAGCAGTGGCGGCTGAGTACCACCAACGGCCGCACCACGCTGGTCAACAAGCACAGCGGGCTGTGCCTGGACAACTACAACTGGGGCACGCAGCCCGGCGCCGAGGTCCGGCAGTGGACCTGCAACGGCCTGGCCGTCCAGCAGTGGGACCTCGCCTGATGCGGACACGGCAGCACGGATCGCGAGAGGAAACGATCATGGTGAGACTTCTCCGGCTGGCCGTCTGCTGGCTCGTCGCAACAGGGCTCGCGGTGAGCGTCGGCGCCGCTCCCGCACAGGCAGCCGATGCCGCCTACGTCATGGGGTACTTCAAGGAGTCGCAGAACGGCTCGGGCAACGTCAACGCCGTCCACCTCGCCGTCAGCGACGACGGTCTGGAGTGGACTCCGCTCAACGACAACAACGCCGTCCTCACACCGACCGCGGGCACCAAGGGCATCCGCGACCCGTTCATCACCCGGCTCAACAACGGCACGTGGGTCGTGCTCGCGACCGACATCCCGGTCGGCGGCTCGTTCACCAAACCCAACCAGAACATCCACGTCTGGACCTCCCCGGATCTGGTGAACTGGTCGGCCGACCGGCTGCTCAACGTCAACTCGACCAACACCACCTCCTTCAGCTGGGCGCCCGCGCTCCACTGGGACCCCTCGCGCAACGCCTACGGCATCACGTTCTCCACCGTCCCTCCAGGCGGCTCGCACGCGGTGATCTCCGTCGCCTACACCACCGACTTCGTCACCGCGACCACGCCGGTCGTGTTCTTCGACCCCGGCACGTCCGTCATCGACTCCCACGTGATCACCAACGTCAACGGGATGAACTACCTGTACTACCGCAACGACGCGACGACCGGGATCATCGGCGCCCGCTCGACGTCGCTGCAGCCGGGCAGCTTCACCCGCTACAGCGGCGCGATCGGCGACAACCGGTGCACCGAGGCGCCGACGCTGGTCAAGTCGCTGACCGCGGGCCAGTGGTGGCTGTGGGCCGACACCTACTGCCCCAACGCCAAGTTCGACCTGTGGGAGGGCGACCTCGCCGCGGCGACGTGGACGAAGGTCGGCCGCCAGTCCTACACCGCGCCGTTGAACGGCAAGCACAACACGATCCACCCGATCTCCGCGGCCGACCGCGACCGCCTGCTCGCCCGCTACGGCGGCACGAGCTGGAACCGGGTCAAGTCGCTCAACTTCCCCGGCCGCTACGTCAGGCACGCGGACTCCGTCGGCCGCATCGACGAGCTGCCGTTCGAGCCGTACCAGGACTCGCAGTGGCGGCTGCGGGCCGGCCTCTCCGATCCGAACGCGGTGTCGTTCGAGTCGGTCAACAAGCCCGGCTACTTCCTGCGGCACCAGGGTTTCGAGGTCAAGCTCATGCAGAACGACGGGACCTCGATCTTCGCCGCCGACGCCACGTTCACCGAGGTCGCCGGCCTCGCTGACGCCTCCTGGTCGTCGTTCCGCTCGGTCAACTACCCGACCCGCTACCTGCGGCACTCGGCCTACGTGCTGCGCATCGACGAGATCACGACCGCGACCGGCCGTGCCGACGCGACCTTCCGCGTCGTGTACTGACACCACGAACGCCGGTCAGCGCTGCCGCCGTCCGGTGGCAGCGCTGACCGGCACAGATGATCAATCCGACTGCGGGCGGCGGGACCGAGCGGAGCCGATTGAGACGCGATCTGGCGTGGAAGCGCTTCCCTGCTAGCTTCGAGTGAGAGTGAATCACTCGAAACGGAGCAGCCTATGCCGGCTCTTTGGGGTGTCTCGTTCGATGCCGCGGCCATGTCCGGCGTGGTGGTCGAGTTTCTCAAAACCGCCAGATCCTTCGCTGACCAGGGCTATCGCGTTCATCTCGACCTCGGCTACGACATCAAGGCCGACAAGGGAAGATTCTTCGAGCCGTATCGGAACGAACGCGTGCCGGACTGGGTCACGCTCGACCGCGTCGACGGCATTGCGCGCATTGCGGGATATGACCAGGAATTCGTTGCGGCGACACTGGAAGCCGTGCGCCGCGACGAGGTGCCCGAGACCGATCGCATCGCCGAAGAACTCGCCGACGCGATCGTGCGCACCTGGGAAGACCGCGGTGTCGCACTCGTCGTGGTCGAGAACGGCACGTTGCCGGAGAACGTCGCGTACACGAAAGCGCTCTACCTGGCGATCGCCAGGTACGGTGCGGCGCACGAGCTCGGCCGCTACGTGCTGTGGCGCGACCACGACCTGATGTGGCAGAGCGAGCCGGCCAAGTACGGCAGCTTCCCCTACCCCGCCACGCCTCCGATGGTGAACTCGCCGCACATCCACTACTTCGCGTTGCACGAGGACGCGAGACGGCGCACGCTGGAGTGGATGCCGCAGCTGCGCAACCTCGACCTGCTGCCGAACACCTTCACCGAACCGAGCCGCCCTGCCCGGCCTGATTTCCTCGCCCACCACGGCATCGCGCCGGGCACCAGGATCATCGCCAGGTTCACGCGGATCATTCCGCAGAAGCGTCTCGATCGCGACCTGCACCTGGCGGCCCAGTTGCCGGGCACCTGTCTGTTCATCGCCGGCGACACCGAGGAGGATCCGGCCGAGACCAGGAAACTCCGTGCGCTCGCCGAAGAGCTCCGGGTGCATGTCGTCTTCGGGGGCGTGCTGGAGCCGTGCGAGTCGGCCGGTCCGGGGTTCTCGGTGCGCGACCTGCTGGCACACGCCGACGTCGTGTCCTTCCTGACGTCGTACGACTACGAGAGCTTCGGCAATCCCATCGGCGAGGCGATCGCGGCCGGCGTGCCGTACATCACGAGCCGCTACGCCCTGTACGACACGGTGTACGCGGGCTACGAGGCCCCGGTGCTCGACATCCTGTCCCACGACCTGCCGACGCCCGAGTTCGTCCGGCAGGTCCACGAGCTCATGACGAACGCGGAGAGGCGGGCGGACGTGGTGGCGCACAACAGGCGGGTCGGCACGCACAGCCGCGAGACCGCGAACGACCTGGTGGGCAGGTTGTTCCCGCCCGCGATGGGGCCCGACGTCCGGCTCAGCGTGGTGCTGCCGGTGTTCGACGAGGCCGCGAACATCGAGGACGTGCTGCTGTCCCTGCGCGACCAGCAGGACATCGATCCCGGCAGCTACGAGATCGTGCTGGTGGACAACAACTCCACGGACGACACGGTCGAGATCGCGCGCAGGTTCGCCGAGCGCTCGCCGGTCGCCGTCCACGTGATCAGCGAACGCGAGCAGGGGGTGGCATGTGCGCGCCGAGCCGGCATGGAGTTCGCGGTGCGCAGAAGCCGCAACCGCAAGGACCCCGGCGAGCGCTTCTACCTGGTGTCGGCTGACGCGGACTGCCGGGTCGACGGCCGTTGGCTCACCGAACTTCTCGCTGTCATGGAGAGGGACAAGGCCGCGATCGGTGTGTGCGACTACTACTACAACGCCGAGCACTTCGTTGGCAGGCCAAGACTTTGGAACGCCATCCAGCGCACGTTGCGGTGCCGCGCGGTGACCTTCTCGTTGTTCGGCGGGTTTCCCGACGGCAAGGGCTTCGCGGTCGAGCGCGAAGCCTACGAGGACGTCGGTGGCATCGAGATCTTCTACCAGCTGCGGAACGGCAGGTTCGTCAACCACCTGTCCGACGACTGGGACTTCGGCATCAAGGTCGCGAGCTCCGGTCACGACATCACCTACGCTCCGAAGTCGCGGGTCGAGATCAACCCGCGGCGCGTGAACCACGCGATCGACGAGGTCATCTCCGGCCGCGCGTACGGCAACGACGGCATCATCGTCATGCGAGACATCCGGCCCGAGGCGCCGCCGACGACCGCCGACCTCACCGAGGCGGAGGCGCAGCAGGCCTGGGAGTTCTCGATCAAGGACTTCACCCCGAAGAACACGATCCTCCCCGTGCTGCTGACCCCGTCCCTGCTGGACGAGGACGCCGTGATCGCGTTCTTCGGCGAGGGCCTGGCGGCCAGGCTGCGCACGCGGATCGCGGAGATCAAGACCGAGATGAGCGTCGTCGACTTCCTGCCCATCCACTCCTACAAGACGCCGTCGTACCGGCTCTACTTCGAGTTCTCCGACGAGATCTTCGCCCGGCTGCGCGCCACCGTCGGCGAGGACATCGGCTACCCACCGCCGCTGCCGGAGTGCTTCGACGCGGTGCCGGAGGACAGGTTCGCCGAGTTCGTGAAGTACTACTGCGAGGACCGCGAGTCCGGGGAGGCGCACAACTACTTCGGCAACGGAGGCGTGTTCTGATGGACAGTGTTCTGACGCACGAAGAACCGAGGGTGTGGGCGGCCCTGCAAAACCCCGCCAACGCACACCTGCTCGACTACGTCACCGAGGACCCGTTCGGGGCGCACGTGTTCCCCGGCAACGTCCCCGGCTACCGCGTCGACGACTTCCTCACCGATCTGAGCGACCAACTCACGGGGACGGCACCGATCCACCTCTGGTCGTACATCCCGACGTGCGCCTACAAGTGCCGTTTCTGCCAATACCCGGTCGTGCTCGTCAAAGGCGGCCGCGCCGAGGAGAAGCTGTCGCAGTGGGTGGACTGGAACATCAGGGAGGCCGAGCTCTGGCTGCGGCGGGTGCCGGAGCTGAAGAACGCCCCGGTCGGTGAGTTCAACGTCTTCGGCGGCACGCCGTCGTTGTTGCCGGAGAAGGACATCCGCCGGCTCCTCGACTTCTACCGGGAGAACTTCGGGTTCACGGCGGACACGACGATCCGCTTCGAGGGCGATCCGAGCACGTTCACCCCGGCGAAGCTGGAAGCGTTGCGGGAACTGGGCTGCACCAAGCTTTCCAGCGGCGTGCAGTCGTTCGACGACGACGTCCTGCGGGAGTGCGGGCGCGAGCACACGGCGCAGATGTGCGTCGACTTCGTGCGCAACGCCCAGATCGCGGGCTTCGAGTGGATCAGCATCGACCTGATGTACGGCCTGCTGGACCAGACCGTCGACAGCGTGAAGCGCGACCTCGACGTGGTGCTGGAGAACGAGATCACCGCCGTGGTGTGCACCAAGCTGCACCTGAAGTCCTACGCCGAGATCAGAACCGGCGTGGCCGGGGAACAGCCCGCGCCGTGGCAGTTGCCGCGGTACCGCGAGAAGCTCGTGCGCGACGGGCACTTCTGGCCGTCGCTGCGGCAGCAGTACCGGATGCGCGAGGTGCTCACCGACGGCCTGCGCGCCGCCGGCTACACCGAGCACCCCACGATGTACTTCGCCCGTGACGGCCTCGGCCCGGAGAAGTGGAAGTCCATCATGGTGGACCAGGACAAGCAGGAGGCCGAGGTCGCGATCGGCCTGGGCGGCAGTTCCAGCTGCCGCGCCTCCGAGGCGATCACCGATGTGAACTGGAAGAACTACGCCCAAGCCGTCGAGGCGGGCCGCGTGCCGCTCGGTTCGGCAACCGGATTCGACGCCACCGCGCAGGAGGCGAGGGCGGTCAAGATGGCGCTGTCGACCCTGCAGCCGGTGCGTTCGGACCTGCACCGCGCCCGGTACGGCAGGTCGCTGCACGACAGCCCGTGGCGCGAGAAGTTCGGCTCGCTGGCCGAACGCGGTCTCATCTCGGTCGACCCCGGCGGAGTCTCGCTGACCGAGGACGGTGAGGTCCTGGTGGAAGCGATCATCAACACGGAACTCTGACACCACGACACCCGCGCGGTCGTCGCCCGGAGGCGCGCCGCGCTGCACTGCCAGTCCTCCCAGCTCGAGTCCTCGCTCGCGGGCAGGCTGCCACCAGCCGAGTTCGCCGAGGCGTTCGGCGTCGAGGACTTCATCCGGGCGCGGGACACCACCGGGTCACCCGTCCCGGAAACCGACCTCTTCGCGGGGCTCGGGTAGTGCGGGGCGACCGGACACGCTGACCTCAGTTGAGGAACTGGAAGCGGGACCACGTCCTCCCAACTGCGAACGTCCGGACTATCGGGAACCCGCCACAGGGCGCGACTTGTAGAAGGACTCCGCCAGGTAGGCGGCCTCGTGCGGCTGGTAGGGCTCCTCCAGGTAGGCGGCCTCGTCCTCGTCGAGTTCGACATCCACCGCGGCAACCGCGTCGGCCAGCTGCGCCGGCTTGGTGACCCCGACGATGGGCGAGGTCACCACCGGGTTGCGCATGACCCAGGCCAGGGCGACCTGGGCCGGGGACAGACCCCGCTCGCCCGCGATCTCGTGAACCCGCTCAGCCACTGCCTGGTCCTCGACGCGGTAGAGGATCTTGCCACCCTCATCGGTCCCGGCACGCGCCGTGGCGGTGTCCCGGCCTCGCGTCAGCCTGCCGCGCGCCAGCGGGCTCCACGGGATCACGCCGATGCCCTGGTCGGCGCAGAGCGGAAGCATCTCCCGCTCCACTTCTCGATGGATGAGGTTGTAGTGGTCCTGCATCGACACGAACCGCGTCCAGCCGTTCAGGTCGGCCAGGTACAGGGCCTTGGCGAACTGCCAGGCGTGCATGGAAGAGGCTCCGAGGTAGCGGACCTTCCCGGACCTGACCGCGTCGTGCAACGCCTCGAGGGTCTCCTCGATCGGGGTGTCGTAGTCCCAGCGGTGGATCTGGTACAGGTCGATGTAGTCGGTCCCCAGTCGCTGCAAGGAGGCGTCGAGCTCGGCGAAGATCGCCTTGCGAGACAGCCCGGCGCCGTTCGGGCCGGGGCGCATCCGCATCCACACCTTGGTGGACACAACGACCTCCTCGCGCCGGGCGAAGTCCTTGACCGCCTGGCCGACGATCTCCTCGCTGCTTCCGGCGCTGTACCCGTTGGCCGTGTCGAGGAAGTTGACGCCGCCCTCGAGGGCCTGCTTGATGATGTCCCGGCTGGCGTCCACGCCCAGCGACCAGGGCTCGCCGCCCCGACCCGGCTCGCCGAAGCTCATGCAGCCGAGCGCGATGGCCGAGACTTCCAGTCCGGTCGTTCCGAGTTTGGCGTATCGCATGCTTCCGAACCTATGAGCTAGAGCGCGCTCTAACGCAATACGCGCGCTTCACGCCGGCGCGACCGGATGTGGCAGGACGCGGAGCAGGTGCTGAGCAGCTCGCCAGGACCAGTCATCACGGACGGCCTCCGCTCCGAGTGCCGTGAACGTCCGCTTCTGCCGAATTGCGGATGCCGGGAGAGGGCCGGATGGCACATGATCCACGGGTGCGCGAAGTAAGTGGGTGGATCTTCGAGGACCACTTGGCCAGGGTCGTCGAGTACATCGCCATGCTCGTTCGCTACGAGTGGAGCGACCTCGACGACGGCGCGCTCGAAGCCGGCATTGCGTCGACCAACGCTGATCTGCCACGTGGCACCTGGTTCGAGTACCCGGTCGTGGGCACCCCGGACCTCGACCTCCGGATCGCGCGCGATCATGACGGCGGCACCCTGAGCATGATCATCAGTGGCGAGTTCGACACCGTGCTGGCAGCCCGGTTCGAAACGTTGCTGGATCTCCACTGACGGCCGGCGAAACGCCCTCTTCTGCCGCGAGTCGGGCGTTGCGATACCTGTCCTTGAGACCGATCGCCGGGTCAGCTTGCGTTCAAGAAGCTCTGAGCGCGCAACTGAGACCTCTCAGTCCAGCTGTGGCCGGGGGCGCCATGGCTTGGTCAGAACAGATCGGCATGCACTCCTGGCGCGTCCGCTACCGCACCGGCGGCGGGCACACCGCCTCGATCTCCGGCTTCACCACACAACGTGCCGCCGACAACTACGCCGCCGACATCGAGACCGGTCAACGCCGCAACACCTGGCTCGACCCCGCCCGAGGTCGCCACCATCGTCAAGGTCCTGTCGATGATCTTCACCGACGCCCGGCGTTCACGTACATGTCCCTGCGGAACACGCTGAAAGAGTGACGCCGGTCACTTCACCCGGTCGTCCGGGGACGCGAGCGGCGTCCCCGGACAACAACTAGCGTGAACCGGATCGAGGAACGCAGAGCACAACAGGCGCAACGCGCTCCGGACGTTGACGACACACGTCCCGACCTCGCCAACGCGGAGCCGACCGCCGCGTTCGCCAGGCTGTTCGACACGTACGCCCGTGCCCTGCACGGTTATCTGGCGGGCCGGGTCGGCGTCGACATCGCCGACGACCTGGTCGCGGAGACGTTCCTGGTGGCTCTCCGCAGGCGCGCGAGCTACGACCCCGAGCAGTCCCCCGTCCGCGGCTGGCTGTACGGAATCGCCACCAACCTGGCGCGCAACCACGTCCGCACGGAGATACGCGGCTACCGGGCTACCGCTCGCGTGCACGCCCTTCGGGAGGCGGGCGTCGAGCACGACGCGCAGACCGTCGACCGCCTGGACGCCCAACGGTCGTCCAGGCACCTGGCCGACGGGCTGGCCTCGCTCACCGAGCAGGAACGTGACGTCTTGCTGCTGACGTCGTGGGCCGGGCTGGAGCCGATCGAGGTGGCGGCCGCTCTCGGCATGCCGGCAAGCACTGTCCGGTCACGTCTGCACCGGGTGCGCCACAAGCTCCAAGCACATCTCCGCACCGCTCAAGAGGAGAACCGCGATGACTGAGCGCGGCGACCACAACCCCGATCGTCAACTCGACGAGGCGCTCGCCTCGTTGCACCTGGAGGCACGCATGTCCACCCGATCACTCGACGACGCCCGCGCGAAGCTGATGCGGGAAGCGTCCGCGCAGGGTGCCCCGGCGGCCAAGTCGCCCTTTCGCCGTCGTGGCCTGGTCGTCGGCGTGGCGGCAGCGGCGGCGGCCGCGGTCGTGGGAGGCGTCGCCGCCCTCGGCGGGGGCGGCGGAGCACCGGCACCGCCCGTGGCCCAGCCGACCACCGCACAGCAGCCCACCAAGCGCGACGTGTCGCTCCTCTCGGCGTCCAAGGTCCTGAACGACGCGGCGGACAAGATCACCGCCAAGGACCCGGAACTGAAGTCGGGCCAGTACCGGTACGTCGAGGTCAAGGGCTCCTACCTGCGCGGATTCCAGATGGGGACCCCGCAGGGAGTCGTGAGCGCCCCGGCCGGCTACACCTACCTCGCCGACGTGACCTACCAGACCTGGATCCCGGCGGACGTGACGCAGGAGTGGCTGGAGAAGCGCGTCCCCGGTTCCGCGAAGCTGATCGGCAGTTCCATGCCCGCGGCCGAGGTGCCCGCGTACCAGCCGGCGGACACCGACAAGGGCGAGCGGCGCGGCGCGTGCGGCGACTTCTTCCCCAAGTCCCAGCCGAAGAAGGTGTGCGGCGACGCCACCGACTCGGGGCAGCCCGCGTTCTACGCGAACCTGCCGCGCGATCCCGACCAGTTGCTGGCGTGGCTGAAGAACTACACCTCCCAGCGCGGCTCGTCCCCGAGCACGATGTTCCACTTCGGCATCCAGTTCCTGAACTCCGGGATCATGCCGGCCGACCTGCGCAGCCCCCTCCTGCGTGCGATGTCGAAGATCGACGGCGTGAAGGTCGTCGAGGAGGCGACCACCCCGGACGGGCGCAAGGGCCTCGCACTCGGCCTGGACAGCGACCAGGAGCGCCGCGATCTGATCGTGGACCCGGACAAGGGCGAGATCATCGGCGAGCGGACCGTCGCGAAGGCGCAGGCGGACTATCCGTGGATCAAGCCCGGCACCGTGACCGGCAGCGTTTCCGTGACGACGAAGATCGCCGACGCCATCGGCGTGGTCCCGGCGAGTTAGCCGGGGAACACGTTCGGCGGCAACGGCGGAGCCGGCGGTCGTGGCCCTGCTCGCACTCCACTGGTGATGATCCTCTTGATCGCCCTGGGTTCGAGGAAGGCCCCCGGCACCACGCCGAGGGCCTTCGCAGGTCGAGCTACTTGCAGTTGTGGGCCGCGCTGACCGCCGAACCGACGGTGATGTCGACCAGGTTGCCCGCCACGCCCGGCACGACGATGTGCACGGCGTTCTCGACCAGCCCGAAGTCGGCGCCGGTCACCGGCGCCTGCTCGTTGACGACGATCCGTCCGCCTCCCGGCAGCGGGATGCTGCTGTTCGGTTCGGTCGGCACGGCCACCCGCGCGCCGTCGATCTCGAGCGTCATCCTCGCCGAGCCGCTGGCCCCGGTGCAGGAGCTTGTCGACGTCGCGGTCAGGCCCTCGATGTCGATCACCGACAGTCCTGGCAGGCCGACGTGCACCTTGTCGACCCGCACGGTCGACGTCATCGTGCCGGGGTTCAGGGTGGTGACGACCTCGGGACACAACGCGTCGGCGTTCAGGACGAGGACGCCGACCGACACCGTGCACGGGGTGGTGGTCCGCGAGGCCTTCGCGGTGCGGATCCGCCCGGTGTCCGGAGTCGGCCCGATCTGCAGCGGCACCAACGGCAGGTTCACCGCCGCGGTCAGCCCGGTGGCTTGCCCGGTGTAGTGCTGCAACCGGGCCTGGGCCGTGTCGCTGGACGGCAGGTAGAACGCGTCGCCGCCGAAGCTCGCCGAGACGGGAACCGTCGCGGTGTCGTTCAACGGCTGATCCACGACCGGGATGACGCACTGCGCGGCACCGGCGGTGTCGGTGGTCGCCTCGCACGCCTGCTGCGTCGTTCCCTCTCCCAGCGTCAGGCGCAGCGCACGGCCCGCGACGGCCGCGCCCCCGCTTTCGGTCAGCACACCGGAGAGCTGAGCCGGTTCTCCGGTGGCGACGCGCCGGACACCGGTGTAGGCGAGCTTCGTCTCCGCCTTGGTGATGGTGAAGACCGCGCTGGTCGAGCTGGGCAGGTAGTCAGGAGTGCCCGCGTAGCTGACGTTCATGGTCGCCTGACCGGGCGTGTCCGTGATCCTGATCGGGCAGGACGCCCTGCCCGCGGAGTTCACCCCGGCCACGCAGCGGTTGCCACCGAGAGTGAAGGTGACCAGGCCGTTGCCGACGGGTTGCCCGCCCGCGTTGACCTGGGCCGAGGCCGTGAAGATGCCGTGGTACGGCGCAGTGGCCGGGCCGGTGTAGCTGACGCTGGTCGCCTTCTTCACCGGTGGTTGCGGCGGCTCCTCCGGTCCCGGCGTGAGCAGCGCGTAGTACGGGTAGAACGTGTCGGCGAGCTGGGCCCGGCTCGTTCCCGAGTTCGCATCGATGATCTTCTGCTTGCAGTCGGGGTCCAGCCGGGTGTCGCAGTTCCAGTAGAAGCCCTGCGCGTACGGGACCTCCAGCCTGTACTGACCGCTGTCCAGAGTCGTGCAGTCCTTCGCACCGGTCCGCCAGTGGAAGACGAAGTTCTGCTTGTGCACGCCGTAGTTCGCGAACATGACCTGTCCCTTGGGCACCTTCGCCTTGAAGGGAGCGGTGACGCTGTAGGTCATGTCGGTGACAACGCCCTTGTTGATCGCCTCGGAGCCGGTCGCCTTCAACGCCTTGAAGCTGAACTCGACGCCCAGTGTCGTGGTCGTCTGAGCGGTGACGTGTTCGCCCTCGCCCCTCGTCACCGTCCACTCCCACGGGCCGGCGATGCCCTCAGGACTCTGCTGGGTGTCCTGGATCTTCGTCCAGGTGTCGTCGAGCACCTGGTCGATCTCCATCCTCAACGGATCGGGAGTGCACGCACCGTCCACCCCGCGGGCGTCCCAGCCCTGCCGGTCCAGGCCGATCGGCGGACCGGTCCGCACCGAATGCGGGTCGAGCGCGGTCAGCACCAGGATGGTCTTCCGGTTCCCGATGTAGCCGTCGCTGCTGCCCCAGTTCTGGTACGGGCTTCCGTCGCACAGCTTGGTGTAGACGTCCCCCTGTTCGTTGCTGTCCAGACACATGCCCGTCTGGATGCTCACCAGCGTGCCGTTCAGGGAATGCCACTGCTGGTAGTAATTGCCGGGACCGCACGCGTTGAGATAGACGTGCCCGTTGTAATCGCTGTCCAGACAGTGGTGGTACTCACGGTCGGCAATGGTGGCGACCGTCGCGCTGCCGAGCGCACTCGCCCCGAAATCGCTCGGAGCGGCGACCGCTGCAGCCGGTTGAACAACTGTCAGACCGGCAGTCAATGCCAGTAGCGCCGTCAAGACCGCAGCCTTGAACCGGCGTTTCCCCCAATTCACTTTTCACAACCCCCCGGTAGTGGCGATATTCGCCAACCCAACGTACTACTACTTCGGTCTTCGATCGAACGACTTCGCGAGATCTCCCACTCGGCTAGGCTGCCGAAGCCGTTGCGCACGACACCGGGGGAACAAATGACGGAACCTCACGTTCCAGGGGTTGCCGGTCGGCCGCGTGGGCGCGCGCTGATCGCGTGGCTCGCAACCGCGGCCGTCGTCGTGGTCGGCGCCGCTCTCGCCTTGGCCTACCAGCCGTGGCTGAATCCGTGGTGGCCGACGAGGCACGAAGCGGCGGCGCTACCTCCCTCGTGTCCGGATCTGCCGGGCGTACCAGCACCTCACACCGGTCTGCCGACGCCGACCTCCGGCGAGAACTTCGTCGGTGCCGACTGTCAGTGGGGCAGCGCGGAATCCAACGACTTTCCCCCTTTGACCGCGCGATACTCGTTGTTCCAGCGGAACGGCGATCACGGTGGCATCGAAGAAGCACAGCGCGATGCCGCGACGCGGATCACCCGATTTCAGGGGTCTGCGGGCTACACACTCGGTGCGGACACACCGGTGAGCGGAGTCGGCGACGAGGCGAGAATCACCGGCCACGGAAGCCTGGTGATTCTCGTCGCTCGAAAGGCCAACGTGGTGCTGACTCTGGAGTACAACGCTTCCGGCAAAACCGACAACGCTCAGATTCAAGCCGTTACCACGTCGTCCGCTCGCGCGTTGCTCGATTTGGTCAGTTTGTCCTAGACGAAAACGCGACCCCGACGCCGGCAACTCGCGCCCACCCTGTAGCCGCGTTCGGCGAACTCGGCTCTGCAACGCACTCTCATGCCGCCGGAGAACGCCGCCGCACCCCGTTTTCCGCGGATGAACACCCGACGTGGTCCAGCGGTACCAGGACGTCGAGGCGTCCGTTCTAGGGTGGGCGGATGAAGGTTCTGTCCATCCAGTCCGTCGTCGCCCACGGCCACGTCGGCAACTCCGCCGCCGTGTTCCCGCTGCAGCGCCTCGGGGTCGAGGTCGTCCCGATCCCCACGGTGAACTTCTCCAACCACACCGGGTACGGCGCGTGGCGCGGTCCGCTCCTGCCGCCGTCGGACGTTGCCGAGATCCTGCTCGGGGTGGAGGAACGCGGAGTGTTCCCGCAGGTCGACGCCGTGCTGTCCGGCTACCAGGGCGGCACGGGCATCGCCGATGTGATCATCGACGCGGTGAGCCGGGTGAAGGCCGCGAACCCGGCGGCGCTCTACGCGTGCGACCCGGTGATGGGCAACGCCAAGTCCGGCTGCTTCGTCGCGCCGGAGATCCCCGTGCTGCTGCGCGACCGGGTCGTGCCGGTGGCCGACATCATCACCCCGAACCAGTTCGAGCTGGGCTTCCTCACCGGCACCGAGCCCGCGAGTGTCGAGGAGACGCTGGCGTCGGCCGACCTCGCCCGCGCGATGGGACCGTCGACCGTGCTGGTCACGAGCGTCGAGCGGCCCGACCGGGAGGAGGGCACGGTCGAGATGCTCGTCGTGGACACCGCCGGGTCGTGGCTCGTGAGCACCCCGCAACTGCCGTTCAAGGCGAACGGGTCCGGCGACGTCACGGCCGCGCTGTTCACCGCCCACTACGCCCAGACCAACGATGCGGCGCTCGCGCTGGAACGCACCGCGTCGAGCGTCTTCGACCTGATCGACCTGACCTACCGCTCCGGTGAGCGCGAGCTGCGGCTCGTGCAGGCCCAGGACTGCTACGCAACACCGCGGATGCAGTTCAAGGCCGAGCAGGTGCGCTGAACCCGAGTCGCTCAGGACGACGCAGGCGCCGTCGCCGGTCTTCGGCGTGGACAACGACTTCGTCGGCGCCCTCGTCAGACGTTTGTCACTGCTACGGCCTGGCTTCCTCGGCGGTGTCCGGATCGGATCGGGACTTGCCGCGGGTGGTCCGCCGGAGTGGCCGTTCCTGGAGCAGGAACGCGAGAGCGCACCCGATCACCGCGGCACCGAGTGCGGTCAGCAGCACGGCGTGCAGCGCCTGGGCGAAGTGGGTGAGCAGTTCTGTGCGTGCGGGCTCGGACAGCGCGTCCAGTTCGGCGCGGTTGATCGTGGTGCTGTGGTGCCCGACGTCGCGCAGGGAGCCGCTCACGGTTCCGCTGGAAGTACTGCCCACCAACGAAGTCGCGAACACCGTGCCCAGCACGGCAAGCCCCAGTGAGCCGCCCATCGTGCGGCTGAAGGTCGTTGTCGAGGTCGTCACTCCCAGGTCTCTGGACTCGGCGGCGTTCTGCGCCGCGAGCATCATGACCGGGCTCGTCATACCGAGGCCCGCTCCGCACAGGGCCAGCCCCAGCAACTGGAACCAGGCCGGCGTGCTGATGCCGAGCTGGGCCAGGAGAAGCACTCCGACGAGCAGGGTGAGGGTTCCGGCGATGGGAAAGACGCGGTACCTGCCCAGTTTGGTGATCGCCCTGCCGCACACGAAGGCGGTCACGGCCATGACGAACATCATCGGCGCCATCCGCAGTCCCGCGGCGACGGGAGAGGCACCGTGGACCAGTTGCAGGTAGAGCGGCATGAACGTGGAGATGCCGAGTGTGACGAACCCCTGGGTGAAGACGAGGAGAGCGACCACCCTGATCACCGGATTGGCGAACAACCGCAGTGGCATCAACGGTTCAGCGGTCTTGCGTTGAACCTGGACGAACACCACGAGCAGCACCGCGGCGGCCAGTGACATGACGACGATCGGAGCGGACGTCCACCTGTAGGTGGTTCCGCCCCAGCCCGCGATGAGGACCAGCAGGCTCACCGCGCCGGACAGCAACACGATGCCCCACCAGTCGATGACCGGACTCCGGCCGCTGCTCTCACCGCGGTCGAGCCGGATCGCGATCACGATCATCGCGGCCGCGATGACGGGCAGGTTGAGGTAGAAGATCCAGCGCCAGCCGACGGTGGAGGCGGCCAGACCGCCGATGAGCGGGCCGGAGACCGTCGCCAGTGCGAACGCGGCCTGCATGAAGCCCTGGTACCGGCCGCGTTCGGCGGGCGAGATCAGGTCACCGATGATCGCCTGCGAGAGCACCATGATCCCCGCCGCTCCCACGCCCTGCAGCGCACGGCACGCGATCAGCTGGGGCATCGACTGGGCCAGACCGCACAACACCGATCCCACCAGGAACGTGAGCAGGGCGATCTGCATCAACGTCTTGCGGGGAAAGATGTCCGCGAGTTTGCCGATGATCGGGGTGCTGACGCAGATGGCGAGGACGAAGGCGTTCACCACCCACGAAAGCTGTGTGAGGCCTCCGACGTCACCGACGATCGACGGTAGCGCGGTGGCCACGACGGTCTGGTCGAGCGCCGCGGCCAGCATCGCCAGCATCAGGCCGGAGAAAACGGCCAGAACCGACCTGTCGAGGGGCTCACGTGGCACGGACTCAGTGGAGCTCGGAGATCCGGACACGGTCCACCTTTCCGTTGGCGTTCAACGGCAGTGAGGGCAGTTCGATCAACCTAGCAGGCACCATGTGTTCGGGAAGGACACGGACGAGGTGGCCTCTGAGCTCGGCCGTTCCGATCGGGTTGCGGACCGCGACGCAGGCGGTGAGTCTCCGCGCCTCCCCCTCCCCCTCGACGATCACCACGGCGTCGCGGACCAGTTCGTGCCCGCGCAGCACCGCTTCGATCTCACCGAGCTCGATTCGATATCCGCGGAGCTTCGTCTGACCGTCCGCTCTTCCGAGGAACTCGATCTGCCCGTCAGAGGTCCAGCGGGCGAGGTCACCGGTTCGGTACAACCTCCCGCCGGCGCACCACGGATCCGCGACGAACCGTTCCGCGGTCAGCGACGGGCGGTTGACGTAGCCGAGAGCCAGTCCACCACCGCCGATGTGCAGTTCCCCCACCTCTCCCGGTGCTACTCGTCGATGCCCGTCGAGGATCCGGACGAGGGTGTTCGCGAGTGGCCTCCCGATCGGCAGCGCCGCCGAGGCCGCGGACACCCGGTCGACGACGTGAGCGGTGCTGAACGTGGTCGCCTCGGTGGGCCCGTACGCGTTGAGCAGACGCTGCGGTGGTCCCGCCTCCAGCAGTGCCAACGAAATGCCCGCGTCCATCACGTCGCCGCCGACGAGCAGGTTGCGCAGTCCCCCCAGCGAATCCGGAGACTCGGTGGCGTGCAGGTGGAACACCGCGGCGGTGAGGAACAACGACGTAGTCGGTCCCGACGACCAGGCGGGTGATCGCGCGGTGCGGGACGGCGATGCCCTTCGGCGTCCCGGTCGAACCGGACGTGTACATCACGTACGCCGCGTCCACGGCGGTCGCGCCGGGCGCGAGGTCACGAGGTTGTTCCTCACCCAGTGGCGCATTGAGCACCGCGTCCACTTCGGACAGCCGGAGTGCCTCGGGAAAGCCCTCCACGTCCTCTGCCAGGACCAAGCCCGCCCCGGAGTCCCGCACCATGAACAGGTTCCGCTCGTGCGGATTGCTCTCGTCCAACGGCAGATAGGCGCCGCCCGCCTGAAGGATCGCGAGGAACACCACAATCATCCGCAGCGACGGCCGGTCGAGCACCGCCACCACGCTGCCCCTGCGGACTCTTCTGACAACGGCAGGGCGCTCGGGGAGAAGGCCTCCGCGAACAGGGCGCAGCTGTTCCCCGGCATGTCCGAGGCCGACCTGATCGCGACCTTCCAGGCCTACCTGGGAGACCGGCTCCTGCGCGGTATGAGCTCGGTCCTGCACAGGAGGTTTCCTGGGCGCACCCCGAACCTGGTGCTCAGCGGAGGCTGCGCGCTCAACATCAAGTGGAACAACCGGTTGCGGTCGAGCGGCTTGTTCGCCGACGTCTGGGTCCCGCCGTTCCCCAACGACGCGGGTGCCGCGATCGGAACCGCCAGCTGCGAGATGTTCGGGCAGGACGGCCGGCTCCACCTCGACTGGAACGTCTACAGCGGCCCGGGGCTGGTCGCTTCGCCGACGCCTCCCGGCTGGGAGAAAAGGCCGTGCGACGAGCGTGAACTCGCCGAACTGCTGCACACGACGGGCGAACCGGTGGTCGTCCTGTCCGGCCGTGCCGAGATCGGCCCGCGCGCACTCGGCAACCGCAGCATCCTGGCGACGGCGACGAGCCGCTCGGCCTGACGCGGGCGCGGAGTTGGGCAGGAACCGAGGGTGGATGGGCTGTCGGTGCGGTAGCGGGCGATGACGTCGGTGAGAACCTCCCCCGGGGTTCCGGCGGCGAACACCCACCGCCGTTCCTTTCAGGCGGCATTTCCGGCGAATCGTCCACCGGACTTGCGAGCGAGAGTCTCAGCGCACGGTTGCAGGTCGCTGACACGCTCGCCCGCGGGCCGGTGCTCAGGCGAGCAGGAAGTACCTCAGCCACAGGTAGGGCGCTGCCAGAAGGATGGAGAGCCCGGCGACGATCGCGCCGTAGCGGGTGAACTTCCAGAAGCTGATCGGGGTGCCGTTGCGCGCGGCGAGACCGAGCACGACGACGTTCGCGCTCGCGCCGACCGCCGTCGCGTTCCCGCCGAGGTCCGCACCGAGCGCGAGGGCCCACCACATCGACTGGGATTGCGGCGAGTCTCCCTGTGCGGCAACGATTTCACCGACGATCGGGGCCATCGTCGCCACGTACGGGATGTTGTCCACAATGGCCGACAACAGTGCCGAGACGACCAGCAGTGCCATGACCGCGAGGAGCGGGTCTCCGCCGGCGGCGCTGGCGAGGGCGTGGGACACCTCGTCGATGACGCCGGTCTTGACGAGCGCGCCGACCATGACGAACAAACCCATGAAGAAGACCAGGGTCTCCCACTCGACGTCAGCTATGGCGTCCTCGGTGGTGACCTTCGAGATCAGCACGAGCAGCCCGGCGCCGAGCAGTGCCACCACGGACGGCTCGACGTGCAGTGCGCTGTGCAGCACGAAACCGATCAGGACGAGACCCAGGACGATCAGGCTCTGCACGAGCAGGGTGCGGTTGCGGATGGCCTCGCGTTCGGACAGCGCCATGACCTCGGCGACGCGGTCCTCGTGGTACTGGAAGGAATCGCGGAACAGCCAGCGGCACACGACCACGAACGCGATCATCAGGACCACGATGAACGGCGCCAGGTGGAGCAGGAAGTCGTTGAAGGACAGACCGGCGCGGCTGGCGATGATGATGTTCGGCGGGTCACCGATGAGCGTTGCCGTGCCACCGATGTTGGACGCGAGCACCTCGGCGATCAGGAACGGGATCGGGTTGAGGCCGAGCCGGTCGCACACCAGGAACGTCACGGGGGCGATCAGCAGCACGGTGGTGACGTTGTCCAGCGCGGCCGACGCGGTCGCGGTGATGACGACGAACATCGCGAGCACCGCATAGGGCTTTCCCCTGGCGCGCTTGGCCGCGGCGATGGCGAGGTACTCGAACAGGCCGGTCTGCTTGATCACCCCGACGATGATCATCATGCCGAGCAGGAGGAACACGACGTTCCAGTCCACGCCTGCATCCAGGGAGTGGAAGGCCGTCTCGCCGTCGGTGAGCCGCAGCGCCAGCATCAGGGCCGCGCCGCCGAGAGCAGCCGCGACGCGGTGCACGCGTTCGGTCGCGATCAGGATGTACGCGCCGACGAAGACGCCGACCGAGAGGAACTGGGCGATCGTCACGTTTGCGGCCCCGCGGGCGCGAGGAGCACCTCGAGCAGGTGCGAGGTCGTGACGACGCCGTGGATGGTGTCCTTGTCGCTGACGATCACCAGCGGGGAGTGCAGTCGGGCCATGGTGGCGGCGCACTCGATCACGGTGGCGTCGCCGGACACCATGGGTATCTCGTAGCGTTTCTCCTTCGGTGGCAGCAGTTCTTTGACCGTGCGACCGGCGAGCTTGTTCACGCACGCCTCGGCGCCGCCGCGTTCGTCGAAGACGCGGGCGAGCGACGGGTCCTCCTGCACGTAGGCGGGGATGAGGAAGCGCAGCACCTGCGAGCCGGGCAGCACGGTCACCGGTTTGCCGTCGGCGTCGACGACCACCACCCCTGGCCGGCGTTGCCCGGCGATGAGCTGGGCGGCGGTCAGCGCGTCGTCGGTCAGGGCGACCAGCGGGTAGTCCTCGGCGAGGTCACGGGCACGCACAACAGGCTCCTTCAACGAAAGTGGACATGACCGCCGCCACGGTCGGCGCTACCATCCGGTCATGTCCGGTCTGGTCGTGGCCTTGGTGCTCATCGGGGCGTTCGTGCTGGCCGCGTTGGCGGTGCGGGCGATCGGTCGCCGCTGACCCGCGAGTGGGGCCATGGGGTTCTCCTGATCTTGCGGACGGCGAGGACACTCGCCGACCAGGCTTCCCGGCACACCGCGGCCAGACTAACCCGTGATCGGCCCGCCCACCCGCTCAACCTGATCAGGTCCCCGGCCGGATGCCGGGTTTGCCGGTGGGCAGGTCGTCCGGTGGCTCGACGCTCAGCGCTTTCGCCACCGGCACGTCGGTCGAGGAGTGCAACACGATCGACAACGCGATGGTGATCGCGACGAGGTCGAAGACGTGCTCGCCCTCCGGTATCCCGGCCTGCAGCACGAGAAGTCCGTAGACGACCGAGGCGAAGCCCTTGGGCCCGAACCACGCGGCGACGGATCGTTCGCGGGCCGGTAGCGGGGTGCGCAGCAGCGACAGGATCATCGCCGCCGGTCGTACGAGCAGGATCGCGATGACCGCGACCGCCCAGTCCCCCGCGCTCAGGTGCGAGATGCGTTCCGGGGTGATCAGCGCGCCGAACACGAGCAGCGCGGCGAACTTGGTGATCTCCGAGATCAGGTCGCCGAAGTGCTCGAAGTGTTCTGCCGCGACACGGTCCAGGGTGGCGATGGTCGATCCCGCGGCGAACGCGGCCAGGTAGGGGTTGGCGTGGGTGAGATGACAGGCCGCGTAGAGGATCACCGCAATCGCCAGCGGCCCGAGTGCCTGCAGGCGGGGCTCGGCGGTGAACAGGCGCAACCGCCACGCCAGCACCACGACGGCCGGGAGGACGACACCGATCGCGAGACCGGCGGCGAGTTCGATGCCGATGGTGAGGAAGTCGGTGCCGCGGTTGGCGGCGGTCGCCAGGAAGATCAGCACGAACGGCAGCGCGAGGCCGTCGTTGAGACCGGACTCGACGTTGAGCAACCGCCGAAGCCGCATCGGCACGTCGGTGCGCCCGACGATGGCGGAGGCGAACACCGGGTCGGTCGGCGAGAGGATCGCGCCGATCAGGAACGAGGTCGTCCAGTCCAGGCCGGTGAGGAAGTGCGCCGGCACGGCGATGCCGACCATGGTCAGCGGCATGGCCAGGCCGAGCGCCCGCCCGGACAGCCGCCAGCCTTCCTTCAGGTCCGGCAGGCCGGCGCGCTGACCGTCGGTGAAGAGCACCGCGAACAGGGCGAGATCTGCGAGACCGGTGACGAAGGAGCTGGTGGACGGGATGTCCACGAGCCCGACGTGGCCGATGAGTGCCCCAGCGGCGAGGAACATCAGCGCCGTGGACAGGATCGTGCGTGCGGCGAGACCCGACAGCGAGACGCTGATCAGCAGGACCACACCGAACGCCAGCACCAGCGCCATCGACGAACTCCGTCCAGCTCGGCCCAGCCCGTCACGGGTCCGTGACGAGCGTTGCCGACCAGACTTCCCGGCGCTCCGAGCGCAAAGATGCCGCAAAGACGGGCTCACGGCAATCCGAAAACCTGGACGTGGACTGAACGTGCCTGACCTGCGGTCAAAGCCGTCGCGCGGCTCCGGGAGAGATCAGGCTGGGCACTGGTCCTGATCGGCTGCGCCATCGGCGGGTTCGTCGCTGAAGGGATCGCGGACCTGGTGCGCTACAACCGGTCCAAGCGCTGAGCACCGTTTTAACGGTCGTCTCAGGTTCGCTCGATAGGAAGTAGGCATCGCCGGGCGACGCGGGTCTCGGCCTCGCCGCTGTGGCACGCCGCGGCACGGTCAGCGCCGGCCCGCACCGGATGGCGGTTGGACCGACTACGCGCCCTGAAAGGCAGCAGTTCATGATCTCTGTGCTCGTGGTGGACGCCCAGCCGCTGCAACGCTTCGGGTTCCGCATGCTGCTGGAGAGCACTCCCGACACCGAGATCGTCGGCGAGGCCGAGAACGGCGCCGAGGCCGTTCGGTGGACCACCGAGCTGCATCCCGACGTGGTGCTGATGGACATCCGCGTGCCGGGCGTCGACGGGATCGAGGCCACCCGGCGCATCGTCGCCGCCGGTGGGCGTTCACGGATCCTGCTGACCACGTTCGACGTGGACCGGTACGCGCTCGCCGCGCTGCGGGCCGGGGCCAGCGGTTTCCTGTTGAAGAACATCCGCCCGGAGGAGCTGCTCGCCGGCATCCGGGCCGTCGCCGCCGGGGACGCGGTGATCGCGCCGGCGCTGACCCGGCGGCTGCTCGACGCGTTCGCCGACCGGCTCGGCGACGACCTCTGCGGGCCTGTGCGGGAGGATCCCCGGCTGGACTCCCTGACCGGCCGCGAGCGCGAAATCCTCGTCGCCATCGGCCACGGCCTCACCAACGGCGAGATCGCGCAACGGTTCACGCTGGCGGAGTCGACGGTGAAGACCCACGTCGGGCGTGTTCTCGCCAAGATCGGCGCACGGGACCGGGTTCAGGCCGTCATCCTCGCCTACGACCTGAGACTCACCCGGCCGATCTAGTGCCGCACCAGCGGCCCGGTCACGCGGTGGTGACCTGCCCGTCGACGACTCGCACCGGCACCTTGCCCAGGGGTTTGGTCGCGGGGCCACCGGTGACTTGGCCGTTGCCGTCGAAAGTGGAGCCGTGGCACGGACAGCGAAAGCCGGAGCCGGCGGGCGTGACGGGGCAGCCCTGGTGCGTACAGGTGGCGAGGAACGCCATGAAGGTGTCGGCCGAGGGGCGCAACAGGTATGCGGTGGAACCGTCCGGTGTGGTGAACCTCGTCGACGAACCGACGGCGACGGCGGAGACCGCGGCGATCACCGTGTGGGAGTTCGGGTCCGCCGGGCTCGGTTCCGGGTTGGCGGTGCGACGGGTGAGGGCGACGGCGCCGAGGGCAGCGGTCGCCGCTGTGATCAGGCCGCCCCAGAGCAGAACGCGTCGCTCGACGCCGTCTGGGGTGGCGTCCGGCCGGCGACGACGTATCGCGGCGCGCAGGCGGTCCGTCGTGGAGAACAGCCCTGCGTCGCCGGCAATCAGCAACGGGGTCCAGGCGGCTGCGAAAACGATGTCGGCACCGAAGTAGTACGGACGGGTCGTCCAGCTCACGGTGAGGAAGAAACTCAGCGCGAGGAGAAACCCGCCGAGTGCGGCGACGCGGGCGAACAGTCCGAGCAGAGTGCCCAGCCCGACAGCGACCTCTCCCAAGGCGATGGCCAGGCCGGTGACGGTCGGGTGCTCGGCCGCGAACGACACCAGCGGGCCGATCGGGGAGGTCGTCGCGGCGTGCAGCATCTGCGCGTGGACGCCGAGAGGCGAAGTCTGGTCCAGGTAGTGGGTGTCGAGGATTTTGGAGAGGCCTGCGCAGAGGAACGTGCCGCCGAGGAAGACGCGCAGCGGCAGGAGTGTCCAGATCGGTGTCCGCGGTGGCGCATCGGCCCGTGGCGTTGTTTCGCCAGGGGAAGGCTTGAGGGACAACAGAAGACGCCTTTCTTCGAAGTTGAACGACGGCACCGCCACGACGCCGCACGGGTGCGGACGTGTGTGAGCTCAGAGCTGTTTTCGGCTTGTCGACCTCAGCGAGCTCACACACGTCCGACGCTTCGTCAGGACTTGCGGGGAGAGACCGTCATGATGCCCGTGCACATCTCGTCACTGGTGCCGTCGCCCCACACCACGTAGCGCGGCGGCAGTTTCTTCAGCTGCGGCAACTGTTTGCGCAGCGCCGCGTCGTGCGTGCACGTCACCCGCAGCGTGTCCCCCGGACCGATCTCCACCGGCGACGGCAGCTTCACCAGCCGCTGGTTGTCGAAGTCGAACTGCGGCACGTCCAGCACGACCTTGGCGTTCGGCTTGCCGGGGTTGAGCTCGACCTTGATGGCCCGCCCGAGCAGGTGCATGTGGCCGAAACCGGCGAACAGCGTCATCGGTGCTTCCACCTCGTGGTCGCAGATCTGGGTGTTCCCGGGCTTCGGCGCGCTCTGGCCGCACTCCTCCACCTGCCGGTCCGCGGTCTCACCGACCTCCTGCCCGAACCGCTTCGTCACGTCCGCGATCGAGGCCGCCCGGTCGCAGAGCGGACCCGACTCGTCTGCGGCGCAAGGCAGATCGGTCGGCGCGTCGAGCGGCAACGTGTCGAGCTCCCGGGTCTGCGGCGTGCCGTCCTTCAGCCGCAGCCGCAACGCAGAGCGGTCCGACCCGGCCGGCTTGCCGTCGGTCGCGAGCAGGTTGTAGTGCATCTGGAGAACGATCAGGCTGCCCGGCTCCAGCTTGAAGCCGGCGTCCTCGTCGAACAGCGTCTCCGAGGCACCAGGCGCCCAGGTGTCCACCCACGCCGCTTCGCCCTTTTCCACTTCGGCGCCGTTCACGCCGGTCCCGCCGAAACACTGCCAGCCGAGGCCGGGGGTCCTCGCGTCCTGCTCGTGCACCGCGGCAGCGCCGCCCGGCGGCACCGCGTACACGATGGCGTGGTGCGCGAGGGCGATGTTCTGCGGCGTGACCTGGGTCCCGGTCAGGAACGCCGCCTTGGTCAGGCCCGGATCGATCACCTGGCACCGGTACTCGTCCGTGCCGCCACCCTCCGGCGGTGCGGGCGTGTAGGCCTCCGCCATCTTCAGGTCGACGAACCGCTCGCCGGCGCGCAGCGGCTGCGGCGGAGCCGATGACTGGCCGTGCGCGTTGTGCCCGCCTGTCGGGACGGGCGCCGCACCGTTGCCGGTGTTCGACCCGCAGGCGACGACAGCGAACGCCGTCGCCAGCGCCACGGTGGCCGCCCCGAACCTCCACAGTGGACCATCAGGTTTTCTCATGACCTGAACGCTAGGCCGGATTCCGTCCCGTTTCGTCCTACCGCGGTCGTCATCTTCGAGAGAGTGGTGGTACCACGGTACTTCTCTGCGGCCCGACCGTCACTGGACGTCCACAGTGGAGTTCGCCGCGACCGGGAGGTCGACCCGCAGCAGTGCGCCACCGCGGGCGGAACGGGCGACGCTGGCCCGGCCGCCGTGCGCGTCGACGACCCGCTGCACGATCGACAGCCCCAGACCGGATCCCGGCAACGCCCTGGCACTGTCGGCGCGGTAGAACCGGTCGAACACCCGCGGCACGTCGGCGGCGTCGATGCCCGGCCCGGCGTCGTCGACCTCGAGCACCGCCGACGCGCCGCGAGCACGGAGCCGGACCTGGACCGGCTGGTCCGCGGGGGACCACTTGCCGGCGTTGTCGACGAGGTTGAGCACCGCCCGTTGAAGCGCTGCGGGACGCCCGCTCACCCACACGGAGGTCACGTCGAGCGCGACCTCGACGTCAGGCGCGCGGGAACGCGCCAGGGTCGCGGCGGCCACCACCACGTCGGCGAAGTCGAGCAGTTCGGTGTTCTCGTCACTGATGTCACCGCGCGCCAGGTCGGTCAGCTCGGCGGCGAGGGTGCTCAACTCGGCCACCTGGGCGCCGAGATCGTTGAGCAGCCGGGTCCGGCTCTCCGCCGGCAGTCCGCTGTCCAGGGTGCCGCGCCGATCGAGCCGGATCAGCAGCTCGATGTTGAGGCGCAGGCTGGTGAGCGGTGTCTTGAGCTCGTGGGCGGCGTCCTCGGCGAGCAGCTGCTGGGCCCGCCGGGAGTCCCGGAGCGCGGCGAGCATGTCGTTGATCGACTGGATCAGCCGCCGGATCTCCCCACCGCCCTCGTCCGGGATGTCGGCGTCGAGATCCCGGGTGTGCGCGACACGGACCGCGGCGGCGGTCAGCCGGTCGATCGGCGCCAGCCCCGTCCGCGCCACGGTCCGCCCGACGAGGGCGCCGCTGACCACGCAGAGCAGCCCGATCAACAGCATGCCCAGCCCGAACTGGTTGATCGGGCTGTCGTCGGCGACGCGGGCCACCTGGACCGCGCCGTCGCCCGCCCGCAGCGTGTAGACGATGTAGCCGTCGTCGTCGCTGTCGCCCGACTCCATCAGGTCGGCCGACGCGCCCTGCGCCACGCGCCGGGCCTCCTCGCTGACCGGGGGCAACGCGGGTTGGCCGTCCGGTGTCCGGATCGAGCCGTCGGGCAGGACGACCCGCACCAGCCGGCCGAATCCGGGATACGGCGGTAGCTGGACCTGCGCCGGACCCTCGCGCTCCGCGTTCGCCGCCAGGACGCGGGAGTCGGCGCGCAGCTGATCCTTCGCGGTGTCCTGCAGCTCCCAGGCCAGCAGCTCGCTGGCGATCTGGAAGGCCACGAACACGCTGACCGCGATGGCCGTCGCCGCGATCACCGTCAGCCTGGTCCGCAGGGACCGCCGGCGCCACCACCGGGTCAGCCGGCCGGCGGGCCTGCTCACGGAGGAGTCTCCCGCAACGTGTACCCCAGGCCGCGCAACGTGTAGATCAGCCGCGGCTCACCCTCGGCCTCCATCTTGCGGCGCAGGTAACTCACGTACACCTGGAGGCTCGTGGGGGTGACGCTCATGTCGAAGCCCCAGATCGCCTCGAACAGCGCCTCCCGGGTCAGCACCCTGGTCGCGTTGCGCACGAGGACCTGCAGCAGGGAGAACTCGGTCCGCGTGAGGCGGAGCGGCCGCTCTCCCCGCCACGCCTCGAACCTGCCGGGATCGACCCGGACGTCGGCGAACGTCAGGATCTGCGACTCGTCGTCGCCCGTCCCGCGGCGGCGCAGCAGGGCCCGGACCCTGGCCAGCAACTCCTCCGTGGCGAACGGCTTGGGCAGGTAGTCGTCGGCGCCCGCGTCCAGCCCCGCGACCCGGTCGTTCACCTGATCCCGGGCGGTCAGCATCAGCACCGGCAGATCCCGGCCCGCCGCCCGCAACCGCCGGCAGGTCTCCAAACCGCCGAGGCGGGGCATCATCACGTCGAGGATCAGCAGATCCGGCGCGTCGTCACCGACCCCGTCGAGCACGGCGAGACCGTTGGCGACGGTGCTGGTGTCGTACCCCTCGACCTGGAGCATCCGCTCCAACGACTCGCGGATGGCCGCCTCGTCATCCGCGATCATGATCCGCACGCCGGCCCGCCCCCTTCCCGTCGACGCTGTGCCGGTCATCGTCTCCGATCAACCTGAGACCAGCGTTAAAGCGTCGCCGCGTCCTCAGCGGCTCGCGCGCAGCATGCGGAGCGCGTGCAGCGCCGGGGACGGTTCGCCCCCGAACTCCGCGGATCCGCCGAGGTAACCGGAGATCAGGTCGGCGGCGGAGTGGTCCTCGACACCGGTGAACCCGAGGGCGCGCAACTGCGCGGCGATGCCATCGGGAGTGAAGTAGCTGAACACGGGTTCACCGACGGAGGCCAGCCGATCGGCACGTGCGCGTTGGTAGGCGCGTTCCTCGTCGGTGGTCGCGGACCGCAGGTAGTCGAAGACCACCTCGACCGGCTGGGCCTGACCGGCGATGTAGGCGAGGGTGGCGTTGGCGGCGTCCGGAGTCAGGTAGTAGACGACACCCAGCCACACGAACACGGCCGGGGCCGTCCGGCTGAATCCGGCGGCTTCGAGTTCCGTTGCCAGCGTTTGGGTCTCGAAGTCGACCGGCACGAAGGTCACCGTGTCGGGGGTGTCGATTCCGGTCGTGGCAAGGCGTTCCCGCTTCCACGCCTGGGTGGCGGGGTGGTCGACCTCGAACACGCGCAGGTCACGGTGCGGGTTGCGGTAGGCGAAGGTGTCCAGGCCCGCGCCCAGGATCACGACCTGTCGCACGCCGGCGGTGACGGCCGCGGCCACGGCGTCCTCGGCGAAGCGGGCCCTGGTGGCGAAGAACAGGCGGCGGGGCCGCTCTGTCACGGCGCCGCCGAGGCGGTCGGTCGCGGCCGGCAGTTCTTCCGCGGAATGGCCGAGCAGACGTGCCGCGAGGGGGTCGGTGAAGATCTGTGGCTGGTCAACGACCTGGTGGTAGGCGCGGGCGTACGCGGTGATGAGCGCCGTCCGGCTGGGTCCGCCGTTCTCCATGTCCACGACGCTACTCACGAAGTCGCCGCGTGCACGGAGACACGGATCACGACTGCTCGTGGTCGATCTCCCGCAACGCCACCTCGAGCACGTCGAGATAGGTCATGTCGGCGACCACGGTCTTGCGCTTGCGGCCGACCATCGTGCGTTCCACGGGCTCGTCGAGGGTCTGCCACCACTTCGCTCCGTCAGCGGTCGACCGGATGACCAGCGTGCCGGTGGGCAGCATCAGCTCGTACTCGTGGACCTTGAAGTGGTCGAGTTCGCCGTCCAGCAACGCGAGCAACACACACGCGCGGCGCAGTGCCGCCTCGTACGCCTCCGTGTCCTGGTCGCACGGCGGCAGCACGATGACGACGCGCGAGGTCGCCCCGGCCTGCCGGATCTGCTCGATCTCCCAGACGAAACCGTCGCCGAAGTCCCGGTCCGGCGGCAGGATCAGCACGATGACGTGTGCGCTGCCGATGAGGCGCTGGGCGATCTCCTGCCACTCGTCGTCGGCGGCACGCATCAGGACCGGTCCCGGCGGGGCGAACGTGGTGCGCTGGTCGACGATGCCGTAGGTGTCCATGTCGAGCACCGTGCGCGCGGCGCTGGTGATGAGCTGCTCCATGGTCACGTTGCGGGTGAACGGCCCACCGCCGGTACGGCGTTTGGCCCCCGTCTTCGGCAGCACGATCTCGGCGTCCTGCCCGAACGGCCGCAGGATGAGGCAGTACTTCTTCCGGTCCCGCAGCAACCGGGACACGACCTGCTCGTGCGACGGCGTACCCGCGGACCGCGGGTACTTGGCGGCACCCACGACGATCATCACGAGTGCGCTCAGCGCCATGCCGAGCACGCCGCCCGCCCCGCTGAGCTTCTCGAACCCGCCCGTGGCGAGCAGGGCGAACCCGGCCGTCAGGCCGCCGAACAGCACGATCAGCCCACGCACACGGGTGAATCGGTGGAGCCGCACGAACAACGCCTTCACACCAGTTGTTCGATCACCGGCCACAGATCGTTACGGGCCATACGCTGCCGCTGTAATGGGGCACTCCCCCGGACCGATTCCTCTGGTGCCGGTCGTGTTGTCGGGGGACACAGCGGGCCGGTGCGCCGCGCAGTGAGGAACGACCATGCGCATCAGGAAATCCGCCGGTCCGTTGAGCGTGCACGCGATCGCGGGCTCGTACGTCGTCCTGCTCGGCCTCGACCTCGACCAGGGGGACAGCCCCGGCCTGCTCGGGTTCGCGATCGAGCGCTTCGATCCGGAGGAGGACGAACGGTACTGGCTGCGCGGCATGAAGGTGTTCGAGGAGACCTCGAAGGGCGTGCCGCCGGGCACACCGGTCAGCCTGCTGGAGCACCCGCTGCAGTCGTTCCTGTGGGGCGACTACACCGCCAAACCCGGCCGGAGCTACGAGTACCGCGTCGTCGCCCTGTACGGCAAGCCGAAGAACCTCGAGGTGCGCCACGAGGTCACGGTCGCGGTGCGGACCGAGCCGGTCGACGAGGGCGGGCACGCGATCCACTTCAACCGGGGCGTGGGCGCCGGTCAGGCGTACGTACGGGAGTTCGGCGAGCGCGAGCCCAGGGAGAACGACCGGACCGACCCGGCCTACGACTGGCTCTCGCGCGGGCTGGAGGAGGCGCTCATCGCGTTCATCCGCTCCGCCGACGGGCCCCGCTGCGCACTGCGTGGATCCGTCTACGAGTTCAACTACCCGCACGTGCTCGCGGAGCTCAAAGCCGCCGTCGAACGAGGCGTCGACGTGCGGATCATCTACGACCGGCGGGGGAAGGCGAGCACCGACCCGAAGAAGGTCTGGCAGAGCACCGAACCCGCCGTCGAAGAGGCCGGTCTGACCGACCACATGATCCCGCGCACGACGAACAGCTCGATCTCGCACAACAAGTTCTTGGTGCTGCTGCGCGACGACACGCCGCAGGAGGTGTGGACGGGGTCGACCAACATCACCTGGGGAGGCCTCTTCGGACAGTCCAACGTCGGCCACCTGCTGCGCGACCCGGCCACCGCCGCCACCTACCTCGACTACTGGACCCGGCTCGCCGACGACCCCGCCTACGCGCAGATCCGGCCGGCCAACACCACCGCGAGCCCCACTCCGGCGACCCCTCCCCCGGCAGGCACGAACTGCGTGTTCAGCCCGCGCACCACTCTCGACCTGATCGACTGGTACGCCGAGCAGGCGGGCCGCGCGACCCGGTCGTTCTTCATGACCGCGGCGTTCGGCGTGCACGACAAGATCGCCGAGGCGCTCCAGCCCGAGTCCGACGTGCTGCGCTACCTGGTGCTGGAACGACCACCGGGCGAGGACGAGATCCGGTTCGACACCGACCACGACGTGAAGACCGCCATCGGCTCACTGCTCACCGACGAGATCCTCAACCGCTGGACGCGGGAACAGCTGACCGGTCTCAACGGCCACGTCCGGTTCAGCCACACGAAGTTCATGCTCGTCGACCCGCTCGGCGACGACCCGCTGGTGATCACCGGTTCTGGCAACTTCAGCGACCCGTCCGTCCGCGAGAACGACGAGAACGTGCTCGTGATCCAGGGAGACACCAGGGCCGCGGACATCTACCTCGGCGAGTTCATGCGGATCTTCAACCACTACTACTTCCGTTTCCTGCAGCAGCGTCTCGGCAAGGCGGAAGAGGTGGTGTTCCTCAAGACCGACGACAGCTGGGTGGCGCGCTACTACGACCCGGCCACCCCGAGTCATCGGCAGCGGCTGCTGTTCAAATAGGTCTGCTGCGGTCCTCCACCGGTGGGGTGCCGCCGCACTTGACGACAACGGAATCGGCGCGAAAGCCTGCCAGCCGGATCCGCCGCGGCCCTCGGAGCGCCTGCCGCGCAGGCACGGCCCCAACGCACGAACGCGCACTCGACGAGTGCTGAACGGCGACCCGGAAGTGGTGAACGACGACTCACCTGTGCGGCGTCGACCACTCCGCTCAACCCGACTGATCCGATCGGGCGATGCCCCCTGCCGATTCGAGACGATCGTCCTGTCGTCGGGGCACATCCGGTGGTGATTTCCCGTCAGGTGGCGGGAGAACCCGGCCGGTCGACGGATGGCGCGCCGGAGAGCACGACGGCCAGAGTGATCGTTCTTGCCCCGGCGAGCGCGGGAGATCCGGCTTGACGTCACTGCCCACCATCCAGCAGATCCTCGATCTGGAAGGCGTGCGACGAGGTGAGCCGGCCGTCCTGGCCGGCCTCGAGCACCTCGGCCGGACCGTGCGGTGGGTCCACGTTGCCGACACACCGCAGTCCGGGGAACTTCTGCTCGCCACGAGCGGCTGTCTGCCGCACGACGCCGGACGGTGGCTCGAACGCCTGGTCGCGATCGACGTCGTCGGTGTCGTGGTCCAGTGCACCGGCGCGCTTCCGGACGCCCTGGTGCACGCGGCGCAACGGCTGAGGATGCCGTTGGTGCAGTTGCAGCAGCACGTCCAGCTTTCCCAGGTGACCGAAGCCGCTCTCGCTCTCGTGACCGCAGGACAGTTCGCCGAGTCGCGCAGGCACGAGCAGATTCATCGGCGGTTCTCCGAGCTCGCCCTGGCAGGCGTCGACGCGGAGACCGTCGTTTCTCATGCGGCGGCCCTGACCCAGTGCCCTGTGGTGCTGGAGAACACCGCGCACCAGGTCGTCGCGTTCGGTCCGGCAGGCGAGGACACGGACTGCCTCGGCAACTGGGAGTCGCTGTCCCGGCAGATCGTCGCAAGTGGACAGACCGGCTACGACGACAGGACCGGATGGCTCGTCACCGGAATCGGCGCCGGAGCCGCGGAGTGGGGCCGGCTGCTCATCAGGTGTCCCGATCCCTCGGCCGCGCACGTGATCGTCGCCGAGCGGGCGGCCGGTGTGATCGCCCTGGATCTGCGGGCGCACCACGACGAGGACCTCCGGCTGCGCGCCCAGCGCACACTGTTGACGTCCTTGCTGACCGGCGACCTCGTGGCCGCCGAGTTCGCCTCACGTGCGCACGCGCTGGGAGTTCCGCTCGACAAGTCGGTCGTGGTCGCCGTGGTCGTCCGCGACCGGTCCCCCCGTGATGTCGCGGACAGGATCGGTGATCTCCCGCGGGATCTCACCGGACTGCACGGCGCGTTCGACGACGACTTCCTCGGCATTCTGCTGACGCTGCAACCGAACGACGACGTGCACGGGTGCCTGGTGCGACTGGCGGAGGCGGTGCGGCGAAGGGCACCCGCGATCGTCGCCGCGAGCGAGCCGGTCACCTCGGCGGCGGAGGTGCGCGAGGCGCTGGTCGAGGCGCGGCGGGTGGCCGCGGCCGCCAGCGGCGACTGCGGAGACGTGCCCTACGTGAAGCTGCGTGATCTGGGGCTACCCGGCCTGATGTACCTGCTCCGCAACGACCCGCACGTGCAGGCCCACGTCGAACGAGAGCTGGGCCCGTTGCTCGGCCCGGAACACGTCGACCTGATCGCCACCTTGCGGGCCTATGTGGACAGTGGTGGCAACAAGACGGACGCGGCGGCCGCCACGAACCTGTCCAGGCAGGCGCTGTACGACCGCCTGAAGCGGATCGGCCAGTTGCTCGGCGCGGATCTCGACTCACCCCGAGTCCGAGCCTCCCTGCACGCCGCGCTCTCCGCGTACGACGCCATCAGGCGCCCTTGACACAACGTCCACCCGGCGACGGGTTTCCGTCAAATTGTCAATCAACCAATTCGCTTTGAACCCCTTTCGATTCCTGCTCGTACTACCGAGAAACAGCCCAGTCAGGAATCGACACTTCGGGAGATCACGTGATTGCAGGAGAGTGCGTCGATGTGACGAGCGCGGTGGCCGTCGTCCGCGCCGGCGGCGAGTACCGCCTCGTGGCGAACCGCCCGGCCGTGGCCGGAGAACTGCTGTTCACGATCGAGGGCGAGCTGACAGCGACACCGAACCGGTACACGGTGCAGATCGGCCACGACGTGCATGTCGACGTACCCGCCGAATTCGGTTTCGAGGCGATCCTCGATCAGTTCTTCTGGCGCTTCATGAATCACAGCTGTGAACCGACGGTGTTCATTCGCGACCGTTCGGTCATCGCACTGAAACCGGTCGTTTTCGGACAGGACATCACATTCAACTACAACACCACCGAATTCGACATGGCAGAGCCTTTCGCCTGCCGGTGCGGAAGCGAGCGGTGCATCGGCCGGGTCCAGGGCTACCGGCACCTGTCCGATGAGGACCGTCAGCGGCTGCGTCCGTGGCTGGCGGACCACCTGTCTTGCATCGGGGCGCGATGACGGCCACTGTCCGGTCCCCGGCGGTCACGCTCGTCGACTTCTTCGAGCAGGCAGCCCGCCAGTGGCCGGACGCCATCGCCGTGGACGTGCCTCCCGCCACCGGCCGGCCGAACCGCAGCCAGATCACGTACGCCGATCTGCTGCGCAAGTCCGGTGCCGCCGCACAGTTCTTCCAGGAGGTCGTCGGCCGCGGGCGCGTCATTTCGATCATGCTGCCCCGCACGTCCGTCGTCCTCTACGCGACCCAGCTCGCGGTGCTGCGGTCCGGATCCGCGTACGTGTGCCTCGACCCCGCTTTCCCGGACGACCAGGTCAGCCACATCCTGACCGACTCCGGCGCCCAGATGCTCGTCACCGACGAACAAGGCGCCGAACGAGCGGAGCGGGTCGGATACCAGGGTGCGGTGGTCAGGGTCGACAGCCCGCAGGCGAAAGTGCGCGCCGTCGATGCCCCGCCCGTGCCGGACGGCCTCGCCTACCTGATCTACACCTCGGGCACCACCGGCAAGCCGAAGGGCGTGATGGTCGGGCACGCCGGCATCGCCAGCCTGATCAGCTCCGACCTGATGGAGTTCGGCCTCGGTCCCGGCGACCGGGTGGTTCAGGGTTCGTCCGCCGCCTACGACTCATCGGTCGAGGAGCTGTGGATGGCCCTGGCTTCCGGTGCGACAGCGGTCGTGATGGACGACGAGACGGCCCGGCTCGGCCCGGACCTGGTGCCGTGGCTGCAGAAAGAGCGGGTCACCGTGTTCTGCCCGCCGCCGACCCTGTTGCGCGCCGCCGCCTGCCCCGACCCGCGGACGGCGCTGCCGGACCTGCGCCTGCTGTACGTGGGCGGCGAGGCGCTGCCCGACGACGTCGCCGAACTGTGGTCGCGGGGACGGCGGATGGTCAACGGCTACGGCCCGACCGAGTGCACGGTCACCTGTCTGCGCGCGGACATCGTTGCGGGACAACCGATCGCCGTCGGCCGCCCGGTACCGGGCGCACGGGCGTGGGTGCTCGACGAGCAGCTCAGGCCAGTCGCCCCGGGGGAAAAGGGCGAGCTCTGCATGTCCGGCGTCGGGCTGGCGTTCGGCTACCTCAACCTGCCGCAGCTGACGGCCGAGAAGTTTCCGGACCACCCGCTGGCGGGGCGGATCTACCGCACCGGTGACCTCGTGCACGCCGAGCCGGACGGGACGTTGTTCTACCACGGCCGGATCGACTCCCAGGTCAAGGTCCGCGGGTACCGGATCGAGCTGGAGGCGATCGAGACGGTCCTGGCCCGCTGTGAGGAGGTGGTCGAGGCGGCGTGCTGCGTCCAGGGCGAGGGCGCGTCGCAGGCGATCGCGGCACATCTGGTCGTGGCGGACCGGATGCGTCCGCCTCACGTGGAACGCCTGAAGAGCAGGCTGCGGGCGGAACTCCCGTCCTACATGGTGCCCGCGTTGTTCGGGCTGATCGACGTCCTGCCCCGCAGCGCGGGCGGCAAGCTCAAACGTGCCGACCTGCCCGTGCTCACCATGGTCGAGCGCCGTCGCCACTCCCGCGGTGACACCGGCAGGATGAATCCGGTCGAGATGGTGATCGCCGTCGCGATCTGCGAGGTGTTCGGCCTGGCCACCGGAGGCGTGTCGGCGCAGGACGACTTCTTCGAGGACCTCGGTGGCACCTCGCTGCAGGCCGCGATCCTCATCTCCAAGCTGAGGGCCAACCCGATCACCGAGGCCATCACGGTCCGGGACGTCTACGAGGCGCGCACGGTCATCGGGCTGGCGCAGCGGATCAACCCCGGGACTCAGGCACAGCAGGAGCCCGCGCCGGAGCCCACGGTCGCCACCGCCCGCGACGCGGCCGCGGTGACCGCCGAGCAGTCGTGGTGGCTGGTGCTGGAACTCCTCCTCCTCGCACCCGTGGCCTACCTGGTCACCTTCCGGTTCCTGCCGTGGCTCGCCGGCCTGATCGGCCTGCTGCCGCTCGTGCTGGTCGTGCCGGTCGTCCTCGCACCGCTGAGTCTCGCCTGGACGCCGATCTCGGTGTGGATCGCCGTGCGGGTGAAGACGCTGCTGATCGGTCGCTACCAAGCCGTGCGCGCTCCCGCGTGGGGCGATCTCCGCGTGCGCATGTGGATCGTGCAGCACGTCGTGCGCATCATCCCGTGGAAGACCATTGCCGGGACGGAGTTCCAGTGCATGGCCCTGCGCGCGCTCGGGGCGAGGATCGGCCAGCGCGTGCACATCCACCGCGGCGTCAACCTCACCCAGGGCGGCTGGGACCTGCTCGACATCGGCGACGACGTGACCCTCGGCCAGGACGCGCACCTCGGGCTCGTCCAGTTCGAGCACGGACAGCTCGTCGTCGGCCCGGTCAGGATCGGCGACGGAGCTACCGTCGACACCCGGGCCAGCCTCGGGCCGGGATCCCGGATGGGACGCGACACCTGGCTCGCCGCGCTGTCGTCGTTGCCCGCCGGGAAGTCCATTCCGGACAGTGAGATGTGGGACGGCGTGCCCGCCAGGATGGTCGGCCCGGCGCCGCGACCGCCCGTACCCGTGCTGGAGGGCAGCCTCTTCTCCCCCGTCCTGCACGGTGTCGCGATGATGGTGTCCAGGACGTTGCTCGCCTGGGTGCTGTCCCTGCCCGCCACGGTGATGGCGGTCGGCGTGATCCTCTACTACGGGCTCACGTTCGACGCGCTGCTCGCGGTGCTCACGAACCCGTTGTCCTACCTCGACTTCCTCGGCGTTGTCGCCGTGTTGACCTGCGTGACCCTGATGATCACGATCGCGTTCCAAGCCCTCGTCGCGCGGGCGCTGGGCCGGGTGACGGAGAAGGTCATCAGCCGCTGGAGCCCCGCCTACATCCGGATCTGGCTGAAGACCGGGCTGGTCGACTCCGCCAACAAGTGGCTGTCCGGCGGCCTGTACTGGCCGACCTGGCTGCGCTGGGCCGGCATGGACGTCGGCCGCGGCTGCGAGATCAGCACGATCATCGACGTCGTCCCCGAACTCGTCCACATCGGACCCGGCACGTTCTTCGCCGACGGCATCTACCTGGGCGGCCCCAGAATCCACCAGAACACGGTGACGCTCGCGGCGGTCCACATCAGCGAGCGGACCTTCCTCGGCAACCACGCCGTCATCGCGGGCGGGCAGAGTCTGCCCCCGGACATCCTGATCGGGATCAGCACCGTCGCGGACGACCGCGTGGTCCGGCCGGGCAGCTCGTGGTTCGGGCATCCCGCGTTCGAGCTGCCGCAACGGGAAGTCGTGGAGGTCGACCGGGCGCTGACCCACGAGCCGTCGCTGATCCGGCGGATCAACCGGCTGTTCTGGGAATGGCTGCGGTTCGCCCTGCCCGTCGCCCCGCTGGCCGTCGTGACCGCGTGGTTCTGGGGCATCGCGCTCGCCGCACGAACCCTGCCGCCCGTGGTCTTTCTGACCGTCGGCGTCGCGGCGGTGACGTTGGGCGTCGCGCTGCTGCCGTGCCTGATCGTGCTGGCGATGAAGTGGCTGCTGCTGGGCAAGGTGCGCCCCGGCATCCATCCGCTGTGGTCGTGCTGGTGCAGCCGCTGGGACTTCCTGTACGTCGCCTGGGGCGTCATCGCCAGCGGCACGCTCGCCGCTCTCGAAGGCACCCTCCTGTTGGCCGTCTACCTGCGCCGGATGGGCATGAAGATCGGCAAACGAGTCGTCCTCGGCGACGGCTTCGGCCAAGTCGTCGACCCGGACATGCTCCAGTTCGACGACGGCGCCACCGTCAACGCCATGTTCCAGGCTCACACCTTCGAGGACCGCGTCCTGAAGATCGACCGGGTCACGGTGGGCCCGAACTCCACCCTGGCCCACGGCACCGTGCCGCTGTACGGCGCGGAGATCGGCGAAGGCACCTACGCCGCGGCACACAGCGTCGTGATGAAGCACGAGCGCCTGCTGCCACACACGCGCTACGAAGGCGCGCCCACTCGGGCTCAGGCTTGAGGACCTGGTCGCGGCGGGGTCGGAACCGCCGCGACCTCGTGCCGCACGACCCCGGCCCAGGCGGTGCGGGCAGCGGTGATCGTCTGCTCGTCGGCGCCGCACACCCGCAGGCACGCCTCGGCGATGGCGTGGCAGTCGGACGCGCACGGGACGCGCGTCCGTCTCTGGTGGATCACCACCTCGACGAGCTGGATCAGGATCTCGCCCCGGCGCGCGCCCGCCGCCGAGGTGGGGTCGTCCCCGGCCAGCTGGGCGGCCAGGCGGGCGTAGGTTTCCTGGAGTTCCACCCGGTCCTCGCGGAACAGGTCGTACCGCTCCAGCTGCACTTCGGGCAGCAGGTAGAGCATGCCGATGTTGTGCGGTGCCGTCGCGAGGGTCTGCGCGTCGGCCATGGCGAGGGCGTAGAGCGCCGCCTCCGGTGGGAGTTCGGCGTCCTCCAGGGCTCGGGCGGTCTCCAGGCTGGGGCGCACCGAGGTGCGCAGCAGTTCCAGGAGGATGTCGTCCTTGCCCGCGAAGTGGTAGTAGAGGGAGGCCTGCCGGATCCCGACCCGGTCGGCGATGGCGCGGGTCGAGGTCGCGGAGAAACCCTGCTCCACGAACAGTGCGGCGGCCGCTTCGAGGATCTGTGCCCGCGGCGACATGCCGCTGCCCTCGTCGGGCGCGTGGCGCGGGCGGCCGGGGCGGGGGCGAGTCACCGTTTCATTGTCTCCTTCGTCCGGTCTGCCGCGAGGTAGGCCCGCCATCCCCCGAACGAGGTGATGTCGTCGGCGCCCTCGAGAGCCCACGGTTCGGCGAGGAAGCCCGGGACGGCGACTCCGTCGGAGAGCTCGACGGTGCCGATGACCATCGGTGCCGGCACGGCGGCGACGAACGTGCCGAACCCCGCCGCCGGGAGGCGCCAGACCTCTCCCTCGATGGCGGCGCCGTCGTCCGCCACGCGCATCAGGCCTGGTTTGGGTGGTGTCGTGGCCAGCGCGCGCAACCGGTACGCCGCGGCCGTCGTGGCCGGGCGGACCAGGGTGCCGCCTGCCTGCACCAGCTGGGAGTTCAGGGGCTGGCCGGTGAGGTGCGCGCCGACGACGAAGAGCTCGATCGACGGCGCGAGCAGGCGGCCGGCGAGCTCGGCCAGGCCGCGGTCGCTGAACGCGGGACCGGTGAACATCACGCCGAACGGCAGTCCGTCGACGAACCCGGCGGGCACCGCGAGGGAGGCGAGGTCGAGCAGGTTGGCGAAGTTGGTGAAGCGGCCCATCCTGCTGTTGACGCCGACGGGGTCGGTGGCGACCTCCTCCAGGGTGGGATGGCAGGTCGTGGTCGGGGTCAGCAACGCGTCGCAGCCGTCGAGCAACGCACGTCCCTGCGCACCGAGACGGGCCAGCGTGGCGGTGTCGGCGGCCCACTGCACGGCCGTCGGCGCCGCTCCCGCGAGGATGATCGCGGCCACGGTGGGGTCGAGGCCGGTGCCGATCTGGTCCCGACGCGCCTCGATGTGAGCACCGACGGCGGCGTAGCGTTCGGCGACGAAAGCGCCGCCGTACAACATCTTCGCGGCCTCCAGCAGGGGTGCGATGTCGACCTCGACGATCTCCACACCGGAGGCGGCCAGGCTCGCCGCGGCCGCGGCGAAGGCCTCGCGCCAGCCGGGTGCCATCCCGGCCAGGTGTTCCTCAGCGGGCACCGCGACCCGCGGCCGTGGCGGGAGAACCACGTCCGCACGTGCCTCGCGGGACAACGGGTCCTCGGTGTCGGGCCCGGACATGAGCTCGGCGACCAGCCGTCCCAGAGCGAGATCGCGAGCGAACACCGTGACGCAGTCCAGGGAGTAGCAGGCGGGCACGACTCCGGTGACGGGCACGAGCCCCTTCGTCGGTTTCACCCCGACGACGGCGTTGAGCGCGGCGGGGACACGTCCGGAACCCGCGGTGTCGGTGCCCAGCGCGGCGTCGACGATGCCCAGCGCGACGGCGACGGCCGAGCCCGCGGACGAACCCCCGGAGATCCTGGTGAGGTCCCAGGCGTTGCGGACCGCGCCGTACGGGCTTCTGGTGCCCACCAGACCGGTCGCGAACTGGTCGAGGTTCGTCTTGCCGATCACCACGGCGCCCGCGGCCCGCAGCCGCGCGACCGCTGTGGCATCCGAGTCCGGGCGGTACAGGTAGGACGGCGCACCCGCGGTGGTCGGCAACCCGGCCACGTCGATGTTGTCCTTGACCGCGATCACCCGGCCCGCCAGCGGGAGGTCCTCGCCCGCGGCCACCCGTTCGGCGATCACCTTCGCTTCGCTCAGCACGTCCTCGCGGAACCGCAGGGTCACCCAGATCTCGTGGCGGCCCTCAGCCTCGATCCGGTCGTAGGCCGCGTTGACGGCGGCGATGGGATCGCGAGTCACGGCAGCACCGCCGCGAGGACCTGACCGGGATCGACCTGGTCACCGGGACTCACGTACAGCTCGACCAGTCTGCCCGTGACGGGTGCGGTCACGTCGGCCTCCATCTTCATCGCCTCGACCGAGAGGACCGCGTCCCCTTCGGCCACCTGGGAACCTGCTTGCCGTGCGAGCCGCCAGACGGTCGCGGTGAACGGTGCGGTCACGGCGACCGCGCCGGCGGGCAGCGTCACCTCGGGTGCGGTGACCACTTCCGGTTCGTCGTGCCGGTCGAACTCCCCGGCGAGCCGCCAGCGGGCCTTCTCCTCCTCGAAGGCCGCGGTCTGGCGTGCCCGGAAGGCCGCGATGTCGTCGGCGTTGTCCTCCAGGAAGCGGAGGTGCTCGGCGATCGAGAACGTGCCGTCGACCGTCTCGAAGTCGCCACGTCCGGCGTCGGTCTCCGCGCGCAGTTCGAGCAGTTCTTCCGCGGAGACCGGGTACCACTCGATCCGGTCGAAGAAGCGCAACGCCCACGGCTGCTCGGCGAACAGCCCGCCGCGGCGGTAGCGGTTCCACACCTGCACCGTGCGGCCGACGAACTGGTATCCGCCTGGTCCTTCCATGCCGTAGACGCAGAGGTAGGCGCCGCCGATGCCGACCGAGTTCTCGGCCGTCCACGTCCGCGCGGGGTTGTACTTCGTCGTCACGAGCCGGTGCCGGGGGTCGAGCGGTGTCGCCACCGGTGCGCCGAGGTAGACGTCACCGAGCCCCAGCACCAGGTAGGACGCGTCGAAAACGGTCCGGTGGACGTCGTCCACGGACGCCAAACCGTTGATGCGGCGGATGAACTCGATGTTCCACGGTGTCCACGGCGCATCCGAACGCACTCCTGCCATGTACCGCTCGATCGCCAGCCTGGTGGCGGGATCGTCCCAGCTCAGCGGCAACCGGACCGTGCGGGACGGCACCACGAGGTCTTGAGTGGCGGGCACTTCGCCTTCGAGCTCCTGGAGCAGCCGCGCGACGTCGGAGGCCTTCAACCGGGCCGGGTCCGTGTGGACCTGCAACGAACGGATGCCCGGTGTGACGTCGAGGATTCCGTCCGGGGCAAGGGCTGCAAGGGTTTCCTGCAGCGCGTGCACCCGCATGCGCAGGGCGAGGTCGAGGGTCATCGGCCCGTACTCGACGAGCACGTTGCTGTCGCCGTCGCGGCGATAGGTGACGGACGGGCGGTCCTCGGTCTCCTCCAGACGACCCAGGACGCCGTCGTCATCGTCACCACCCGAACTCACCACGTGCGGGACCGCTCGCCGGTCGACCGCGGCAGCGGCCTCGCGCACCCGCACGAACCGCACTGCGTCGCCGGGACGCAACTGCCCGAGCTTCCACAGATCACCGCTCGCGACCACGGCCGGGCAGACGAACCCGCCCAGCGACGGGCCGTCGGGACCGAGGACGACGGGGGTGTCGCCGGTGAAGTCGATGGCGCCGATGGCGTACGGGGTGTCGTGGATGTTCGACGGGTGCAGCCCGGCTTCCCCGCCGTCCGGGCGCGCCCACTCCGGTTTCGGCCCGACCAGCCGGATGCCCGTGCGCGCGGAGTTGTGGTGCACCTTGAAGTCGTTGGCGTAGAAGGAATCGAGGTCGGCACGGGTGAAGAACTCTGGCGCCCCGTGCGGTCCCTCGGTGACCGCGATCTGCCAGCTGCCGGTGATCGCGGGACGGCGGTGCGCCGGGGTCGGGCCGCCGATCGTGGTGAGCCCCGGGTTCTCCGCCGCGTCCGGTGAACACAGCCGCAGCACGTCACCCGCCAGCAGCGCGCGACCGGCGTGGCCGCCGAACCCGCCCAGGGTGAACGTCGAGGCGCTGCCGAGGTAGGCGGGCACGTCGAACCCGCCCCGGACGGCGAGGTAGGCGCGCAGCCCCGGCCCGGCGGCGGTACCGATCCGCAGGGTGCCACCGGCGGGGACGTCGACCGGTTCCCACTGCGGCACCGGTTCGCCGTCCACAGAGGACTCGACTGGCGCACCGGTGAGGCAGACGACCGACGGGACGGAGAACCGCAGCACCGGCCCGGCCGCGGTGATCTCCAGCCCCGGTGCCGTGGCGGGGTTGCCGACGGCGAGGTTCGCCTCGGTCAGCGAGACCGGGTCGAACGGACCGCTCGGCGGGACACCGACCTGCCAGTACCCGACCCGGCCCGGCAGGTCCTGCACCGTCGTCATCGTCCCCGGCACGAGGACGTCGACGCGGGGATCGGGATCGGTGGTGACGTCGAGGCTGGACGTCGAGTGCACCGCGGCCCGCACGTCGTCGGAGGTGGTGAGGGCGCGCAACAGCCCCAGGTTCGTGACGATGCCGTCGACGCGGGAACCGTCGAGCGCCTCGCCGAGGAGGTCGAGCGCGGCGTCGCGGTTGGGACCGGCGGCGATCACCTTGGCCAGCATGGGGTCGTAGTGCGGCGAGACCTCCAGCCCGGTCTCGACCCAGCCGTCGACCCGCACCCCGTCGAGATCTCCGGGGAACACCGCCCGCGTCACCAGACCCGAGGACGGCAGGGACTCCTTCGCGGGATCCTCGGCGTACACGCGGGCTTCGAAGGCGTGCCCGTCCGGGATCCACGGCGAGTCGAAAACGCGGCCGGGCAGGCCGTCCGCGCCGTCGCGGGCCAGCCGCAGCATCAGCTCGACGAGATCGACGCCGAAGACCATCTCCGTGACCGGGTGCTCGACCTGCAGCCGCGTGTTGACCTCCAGGAACGAGGCCTCCTGGCGGACCGGGTCGTAGATGAACTCGACGGTGCCGGCACTGCGGTAGCGCACCGACGCGGCCAGCTCCCGCGCCGAGGTGTGCAGCAGCTCGCGAACGTGGCCGGGCAGCGCCGGAGCGGGCGCCTCCTCGACGACCTTCTGGTTGCGGCGCTGCAACGAGCAGTCCCGGTCGCCGATCACCGCCACCCGGCCCAAGCCGTCGCCGAACAGCTGCACCTCGACGTGCCGGGCCGGGCGCACGAGCCGTTCGAGGAACACTCCCGCGGCGCCGAAGTTCTGCCGTGCCAACGACTCCACGCGTTCGAACGCCTCGCGGACATCAGCCGCGGTGGCACAGGCCTGCATGCCGATGCCACCGCCACCACCGGTCGCTTTGACCATCACCGGCAGCCCGATCCGTTCAGCGGCGGCGACAGCCTCGTCAGCCGACGACAGCAGCCCGGTGCCGGCGAGCATCGGCACACCCGCACCGAGCGCGATCTCCCGCGCGGTGTGCTTCTCGCCGAACGCGGCGATCTGCTCGGAAGTCGGTCCGACGAACCGCAGACCCGCCGTCTCGACGGCACGGGCGAAAGAGACGCTCTCGGACAGGAACCCGTAGCCGGGGTGGATCAGCCCGGCACCACCGTCGAGAGCCGCCTCGATGATCGCCTCGGCGCGCAGGTAGGAGTCGCGGGCGGGAGCGGGGCCGAGCCGGACGGCGGCGTCGGCCTCCCGGACGTGCGGGGCGGCGCGGTCGGCGTCGGAGTACACCGCGATCGTCTTCATGCCCAGGGCGTGCGCTCCGCGGATGATCCGGCGCGCGATCTCGCCCCGGTTGGCGACCAGGACCACGTCGAAGGACGTCATGGCCTCACCACGATCATGCGCAGCGGCGTCGGGTTGAAGTCGTTGCACGGGTTGTTCATCTGAGGGCAGTTCGAGACGAGCACGAGCACGTCCGTCTCGGCCCTCACCGCGACCCTCTTGCCGGGCGCGGACATCCCGTCGACGATGCCGAGCGCGCCGTCCGCCTCGACCGGGACGTTCATGAACCAGTTGAGATTCGAGACCAGGTCACGCAGGCCCAGCCCGTGTTTGGCGCCCTCGGAGAGGAAGTTCTCCCGGCACCCGTGGTGGAACATGACGTGGTGCCCGTACCGCAACGTGTTGGACTCCTTCGAACACGCGCCGCCGATGGTGTCCTGCCGGTCGATCTCGTTGCCGACGACGGTCATCAGCGGGTTGCCGAGGTTGCTGCGCAGCACCGTGCCCGTGCGGACGTAGGCGTTTCCCTGCCAGGCCAGCGTGTCGGGGACGCTGTAGCGCTCCTCGGTGTCGGCGGCGTTGTAGAGCAGGCAGTCGCCCGACTGGTTGCCGCCAACGTCCACAATGGTCAGCACGTGGCCCGCCCGCACCACGGCCGACCAGGAGGCGTTGGGAGCGACCCGGTCGTCGAGCACGACCTCGCCCGCCACCAGCGGTTCCGACCAGTCGAGAGCCAGTGAGCTGGTCAAAGTCCTCGCGCCTCCGCGTAGTCGATGGTGTTGAGGTAGGCCCGGTGTGCTTCGGGCGTGGCCTGGAAGCGGTCGTCGTCCGGCCCGGTGGGTGCGGCGCGCCAGGCGTGCACGCGCAGCGGCCCGACCACGTAGTCCGCGCGTGGATCCAGCGGGTGCGGCACGTTGGCCACGAGAACCAGCAACGGCAGTTCGGCCAGCAGTTCGACCGAGGTGCCCTCCCCCGCCGATCCCCGCCACACGAAGGCTCCGTCGGCGTCGACCCTGATTCCCTGGAAGAAGGACACACTCGGCGGGAGGTCGCGCGGCGCGAGTCCGTGTTTGGCCGCCGCCTTGACGAACAGCGATCGACCGGCCGGGGACGGACCTTCCGGCCTGGCGTCGCCGTACTTGCGCTGGTTCCACGCCTCGGTCGTCGTTCCGCAGAACGCGTCGTGGTGTCCTGACGTGTCCCCGACGATCGTCGCGAGCACGCGGCCGTCACCCGACAGCAACGGATGCCCGGCGCCGAGGTAGGCCTGCCAGGGGATCTTCACCGTGTCGGCGAGGTTGAGCCGCTCGACCGTTTCCAGTGCGTTGTAGACGATCACGTGCGCGCACGCGTCACCGGTCGGGTCGTCGAACCGGATCCGCGTTCCCCTGGCGAGCACCTTGTGCGTGTATCCACCTGGCGCAACGGTTTCCGCCCACGTGAGCGCTTCCACACCTGGGGGGCGGTACGGGCTCGACGACGCGGGCAGGTAGGGCATCCACTCGCTCGTCTGCCCGCCTCGTGCGCGGGCGTCCGCCCTGGCGTTGAGAACGGAGTCGGTCACTCACGCCTCCTGTGCGGTGTGCGGGACGTGGCGCAGCTCGATCCGGCCGTGCAGCCGGTGTTTGCCGAGCAGGTACGCGGCGCCGCCGGCGAGGCTGAGGCCGATCACGAGCAACGCGCTCCAGCGCAGCCACCAGGTCTCGCCGGTGAGGTCGTAGATCTCCGGCCGCGGCCACAACAGGTTGACCGCCATGCCGATCTGGTAGACGACCGCGAGCGCGTTGAGCGGGATGCCCCACTTGCCGAGGCTGAACAGCGGCTTGCCGTGCTCGTCGACACCGCTCGGCCACCCGTCGGTCTTGCGGTGGCGGAGCCGGGTGACCAGCAGCGGCAACGTCACGCCGAGGTACGCGAGGTAGAGCATCGCGATGCACAGGCTCGACAACGCGGTGAAGAGCGCGGACTGGCCGATGTTGACCACGAGCACGATCGCGGCGCCGACACCCACGACGATCGAGGCGCCGACCGGCGTTCCGGTGCGCGGGGACACCTTCGCCAGCTGCCGGTGGAACGGGAAGGCCTTGTCCCTGGCCATCGAGTAGATCATCCGCGCACCCGCGGTCTGGATGGCGAGCGTGCACGCGAACACGGCCACGGCGACGCAGCACAGCAGCAGTCGGCCCAGCACTCCGCCCAGGCGTTCGGTGAGCACCCAGGAAAGTCCTGCGGTGGCGAGGTTTCCGTCGGTGAGGCTCGGCGCGGCCATCAGAGCGCCGAGGATGAGCAACGCGCCACCGATCGCAGACGCGATGAGCGCGTGCAGGATCGTGCGCGGCGTCGTCCGCCTCGGCGAGTGCGTCTCCTCGGCCAGTTCACCCGCGGAGTCGAAGCCCACCATCACGTACGCGGCCATCAGCGCCGAGGCGAGGAACGCCGGGAGATAGCTGCCCTCGCCGGTCCAGCCCTCGTGGGTGAACACGACAGCGGGACTGCGTTCGGGAAGGATGAACAACGCGAGCACGAGCACGATCACCGCGACGATCTCGACCGTGACGCCGACGCTCGTGGCCGAGGCCATGTGGCGCACGCCGGCGATGTTCACGGCGGTCGTGATCACGAGGAGGATCACGCCGAGCAGCACCGCGTTCTGCGCACCGGTCGCCGACGTCACCGAGGAGTCCGCGCCGGAACCTCCGACGATCTGGAAGCCGGACCAGATGCTCGGCAGGACGACCTGGATCGCGATCGCGGCGGCGGCCACGGTGAGGACCTGCCCGATGATCATGATCCAGCCGGCGAACCAGCCTGCCGTCGTGCCCGCCAACCGGCTGGACCACTGGAAGATCGCGCCCGAAACCGGCCACCGCGCCGCGAGCTCCGCGAAGCACAGCGCGACGAGCAGCTGCCCGGCGAAGACCAGTGGCCAGGCCCAGAAGAACGAGGCGCCACCGAGCCCGAAGCCCAGCCCGAAGAGCTGGAACACCGTGGTGAGGATCGAGACGAACGAGAAGCCCGCCGCGAAGGACGAGAACGTGCCCACGCCCCTGCGCAGCTCCTGGGCGTATCCAGGGGAACCGGTGTCACTGAGAGACGTGCTCATGGGCCCTCCCGGAGCCGGACGGAATATCTGTCGATCGACAGGTATGACTGTCTGGGCCCGGTGTTGCACGGACCGGTGACGTGCGTAAATTCCCTGTAAAACGCGCTGGCGACGGAGAAGCGCCGGGGATCTGGACGTGATGAGCCCAGCACCGACGCCTCCGGGGAGGATCGGTCACACCTGACGAGGACCGCCAGCGTTTCGGGGAGGGGCAAAACGTGTCAGCGAAGTTGACGTTGTTCGCGCACCGCTGGCAGGGTCGATTCCAGAGGGCGTCTTGACGCCGTTGGGGGATCGAGAGGAAGTCTTTTGAAGACCAGAATTCTTGCGCTCATCACGTTCACCCTGGCCGCGGTCCTGGTCGGTACTACGCCAGCGCCCGCCGCCACCGCCCAGACCGTGGAACTCGCCGCGCCGGCCGGCAGCGGCCTCCCGCCCTACGTCGCCGTCATCAAGCCGGTCACCGCGAAGCGGCTCGCGTCCAGCTGGCGCGAAGGCTGCCCCGTCGGGCCCGATCAGCTGCGGCTGATCAGCCTGAGCTTCACGGGCTTCGACGGTGCGGTGCACCGCGGCGAACTGGTCGTCCACGCCGATCTCGCGGTCGAGGTGGCCCGCGTCTTCGCCGACCTGTACTTCAACCGGTTCCCCATCGAGCGGATGGAGACCGTGGACAAGTACAACTCCGACGACGACGCGTCGATGGCGGCGAACAACACCTCGGCGTTCAACTGCCGGCCGATCACCGGTGGCACCGCCTGGTCCAACCACTCCTACGGACGCGCCATCGACATCAACACCGTGCAGAACCCGTACATCTCCCGCAGCGGCGCGGTCTACCCGCCCAACGGCGCGCCCTACGTCGACCGCACCCAGAACGCGCCCGGCATGATCCACGCGGGCGACGCCACCGAGCAGGCGTTCACCACGCGCGGCTGGACCTGGGGCGGCTTCTGGCAGACCCCGATCGACTACCAGCACTTCGAGAAGCCCTGACGGCGTTCACAACTGTTCGACCCACCGCCGGATCGCCTCGGCGGTCGTGTCCGCGTGATCGGTGAGCAGCGTGTCGTGGTCACCAGGCACGTCGACCGCGGAATGCGGCAACGGCCAGCGCGGTTTCCAGTCGCGTTCCGGGTCGGCCTCCGCCATCTCCGGTGTCGGGCCACCGCGCACCAGCAAGGTCGGCACCGGAGAGGGCTCGGGCCGCCAGCCGTCGAAGATCCTGAAGTAACCACCGCCGGCGAGCGCCACCACGTCCGCGGCGGGCTCGTCGTAGAGCTCGCTGGGACGACGTGTTTCGGCGGCCAGCAACGCGAGCGCGCGGGGGTCGTCACGGGTCACCACACCGTGGTCGGATTCCAGCAGCACCACACCGGTCGCGCCCAGGTGGGCCGCCAGAGCGTGTGCCACCAGGCCACCAGCGCAATGTCCAATCAGGACGATCGGCCGGTCCTCGGCCACCATGCGCACCGAGTCGGCCAAGGTGCGGACGAGCGTTTCCACGTCCTCCGGCATGCTTCGGTCGGCGCCGAAACCGGGGTAGCCCACCAGGAAGAGGTCGTACTCGCCCTCGAACCGCTTGCTCAGCCGGTCCGGCACCGGGTCGCCGGCCGCCAGGTAGCTGGGCAGGTAGCACAACACCGGCTCGGCGTCCCCCGCCGCGAGCCGCGTCGGCGCCACCACGTGCCGCACGCGCTCTTCGGCGGAGAACGACGGCAGCGCGTACGACGCCAGGATCCTCAGCCCCATCGCCTTGACCGGGTCCTGGTCGAGCAGGATCCGGTGGTACAGCGCGGCAGGCCGGAGGTTCGGTGCCGGATCGGCGGGGGCGGCACCGATCAGCAGGGACTGGACGTGGGTGGCGAGCCGCGGCAGTGTCGGGTGGTCGAACACCGTCGTCGGGCTCAGCCGCAGCCCGGTGACCGCTCCGATCCGGTTGCGCAGCTGCAACACCGTCAGCGAGTCGAAACCCAGTTCGGTGAAGTCCTTGTCCAGCGGCAGTGAAGCCGAGTCCGGGAAGCCGAGCACCGCGGCGACCTCGGCCCGCAGCAGCTCGGTGAGCACCGCGAGACGTTCTTCCGCCGGCACCTCGGCGAGGGTGTGGCTCCAGGTGGCCGGTTCGGCGTCCGCCGCGCCGTGGGTCAGGTCACGCAGGATCGCGGGGCGCCGGGCGTCCAGCAGGACAGGGACGAGCACGGGTTCGGCGGTGCCCATCGCCCGGTCGAACGCGGCCATGCCGGCGGCCGCGCTGAGCGGGAGCACACCGTCGTTGCGCCGCGGTGTGCTCCCGCCCATGCCACCGTCGGACTCCCACAGGCCCCAGGCCAGGGACCGGGCGGGCAGTCCGCGTGCGGTCCGGTGCCTGGCCAGCGCGTCGAGGAAGCTGTTCGCCGCCGCGTAGTTCGACTGCCCCGGCCTGCCCAGCACGCCGGCGGCCGACGAGTACAGCACGAACGCCGACAGCTCCAGGCCCGCCGTGGCTTCGTGCAGGTGCCAGGCCCCGTCCGCCTTCGGGGCGAGCACCTCCGCGAACCGCTTCGGGTCCATGGCGCTCAGCACGCCGTCGTCCAGCACACCCGCGAGGTGGAACACCGCGGTCAGCGCCGGGTCGCAGGAGGCGACGAGGTGGTCGACTGCGGCGCGGTCGCTGACGTCGCACGCCACCACGACGACGTCCGCGGCCAGCTCGTCCGCCCAGTCCGGTCGTTCGCCGCGGCGGCTCGCCAGCGTCAGGTGCCGCGCACCGTGTTCGGACACGAGGTGGCTGGCGAGGATCGCGCCCAACGCACCGGTGCCGCCGGTGATCAGCACCGTGCCGTCGCGGTTCAGCGCGAACGGGTCGCCTTCCGGGGCGGGTGCGCGGACCAGCGTCGGGGTGAGGAGCTGCCCGCCGCGCACGGACACCTGCGCCGCACCCGAGGTGATGGCGGTGTCCAGTGCGGCGTCCGATGCCGGGCGGCCGCAGAGGTCGACCAGCACCACGCTGCCGGGTTGTTCCTGCTGCGCGCTGCTCACCATCCCCCAGACCGCGGCGCCGGCCAGGTCCGGATCGGGGCCGGTGGCGTTGCGGGTGATCACGACGAGCGGGTCGGCGTGCGGCTGCTGCAGGCGGTCGAGCGCGGCCGCGACCAACTGCCGGGTGCGTTCCGGCGGCGTTCCGGTCGCCTCGACGGTGCGGGTGTCGAACACCTCGCCCGCGGGCACCGCGGGTCCGGGTGGGACCGGGATCCAGTCGAGCAGGTGCAGCGCGCGAGCGGCGATGGCGTCGGTGTGGGCGCGGCTGTCGAGGCGCCTTGTCACCAGCGATTCGATCGTCGCGACCGGCCTGCCCGCCGGGTCGGTGAGCCGGACCCGGACGTCGTCCGGACCGTTGCGGGTGATTCGCACGCGTGCCGCCACTGCGCCGGTGCGGTGCAGCTCGACGCCGGTGAACGCGAACGGGATCCGCTGCTCGTCAGGGGCCTCGGCGAGCAACGAGGCGTGCAGGGCGGCGTCGAGCAGACACGGATGCAGGGCGTGCGCGGCAACGGCCTGAGCCTCACCGCGAGGCAGGTCCACGTCGGCGAACACCTCGTCACCACGCCTCCACAATGCCGTGACAGCACGGAAAGCAGGGCCGTAGCGGTGGCCGCGCACGGCCAGTTTGCCGTAGCTGATGGGCACGCGTTGTGCGCCTGGAGGTGGCCACGTTCCGGGCGGCTCCACAGCGGACACCGCGGACCCGGTGGTCGCGGAGGCGTGTCGCGTCCAGGCACCGTCCGCAGCCGCCCAGATCGCCACCTCACGCCCGTCCACCACGACCTGGACCCGCGTTTCACCTGACAGCAGCAGCGGTTGGTGAACGACCAGCTCGTCCAGGCGGGTCGAGCCGGTCGCCTGCAACACCATGTCCACGAAAGCTGTCGCGGGCACCACCACGTCGTCGTTGACCCGGTGGTCGGCGAGCCACGGCTGCGCGGAGGTCGACAGAACGCTGGTGTGGCGCACTTCCGGGCCGTCGGCGTCTGGTTGGGGCTCGCCCAGCAACGGTGTGCGGTCCTGGGCCGCCGGCGATTGGCCGAGCCAGTAACGCTCGCGCTGGAACGGATGGGTCGGCAGGTCGCAACGACGAGCGCCGCTGTCCGCGTACACCGCCGGCCAGTCGACGGGGACGCCGCGAACGTGCAGGCTGGCCAGCGCGTCGAGCAGGGCGGCCGGCTCGTCGCCCGTGGCCACGGCGCCGTCCACCAGCACGGCGAGCGCCGCGGACGGGCCCACCTCGGTGTAGAGCGTGGCGCCGGCCTCCGTGAGCCAGTCGACCGCGTCGGCGAACCGAACCGCCTCGCGGGCCTGCCGCACCCAGTACGCGGCCTCGGTGAGCGTCTCGGACTCACGACGTCCGGTCAGCGTCGACACGAACGGCACCTCCGGCCGGTGGTAGGTGACCGACTCGGCGACCGCGCGGAACTCGTCGAGGACCGGGTCCAGCAACGGCGAGTGGAACGCGTAACCACCGCGCAGCACCTTGTGCGGACGCCCGATCCGCGCGACTGCCGCGTCCACCGCGGCGGCGGTTCCGGAGAGCACCACACCACCGGCACCGTTGACCGCGGCGATGGCGACCGGACCGTCGAGGTGTTGCGCCGCAAGTGTTTCGGTCGTCTGCACGGAGACCATGACACCTGGCTGCATCGCGGCCATCGCCCGGCCGCGCGCCGCGACGAGCCGTACCGCGTCGGGCAGCGACAGCACACCGGCGACGTGCGCCGCGGCCAATTCGCCGATCGAATGGCCTACGACATGGCCCGGCCGGACACCGTGCGCGTCGAGCAACGCGCACATCGCCACCTCGAACGCGAACAGCGCGGGCTGGGTGTAGTCCGTGCGGTCCAGCAGATCAGCGGGCAGGTCGGCCAGCGGAAGGTCGAATTCCTCGCACACGGAACGATGAGCCTCGCCAAAAGCGGGGAACGCTTCGGCCAGTTCCCGTCCCATGCCCGGCCGTTGCGCGCCCTGACCGGTGAACAGGAAGACCGGCCGTGGGTCGTGTTGTGCGATCGCCTTGCGTACCAAGGGGTTTCCGGCGCCGCGGGCCAGGTCGCGCAGACCGGCGAGCATGTCCGAGCGGTCCCCGGTGAGCACGGCGGCCCGGTGGCGCAGTGGAGCTCTGGTCGTGGCGAGCGAGTATCCGATGTCCACAACGGACTCGTCGGACAGCGTGGACGCGATTTCGGCCGCGTGAGCCCGCAGTCCGGCCTCGTCGGCGCCACCGATCACCCACGGCGCCGTCACCAGCGTCAGAGGTGGCCGGGGGTCCGGTGCGGGAGGTTCCTCGATGATGACGTGCGCATTGGTGCCGCCGATGCCGAACGACGAGACCGCGCCGCGCCGGGGCCGCTCCCCCTTCGGCCACGACGCGTGCTCGGCCACCAGCCGCACCGCACCGGCCGACCAGTCGACGTGGGGCGTGGGAACGTCCGCGTACAACGACTTCGGCAGCTCGTCGTGCCGCAGCGCCCAGATGAGCTTGATCAGCCCGGCCACCCCGGCCGCGGCCTGCGTGTGCCCGAGGTTCGACTTGACCGACCCGAGCAGCAGTGGGCGGTCCTCCGCGCGGTTCCTGCCGTACGTGGCCAGCAGCGCGGTGACCTCGACCGGATCACCGAGCCTGGTCGCCGTGCCGTGCCCCTCAACAACGTCCACATCGGACTCTTTCAGGCCCGCGTCCGCGAGTGCGAGACGGATGACTTCCTGCTGTGCCAACGTGCTGGGCGCGGTGAGCCCGTTGGAAGCACCGTCGGAGTTCACCGCGGACCCGCGCAGCACGGCGAGCACCGGATGGCCGTTGCGGCGCGCGTCCGCCAGCCGTTCCAGCACGACCAGGCCCGCACCCTCGGCCCACCCGGTGCCATCCGCGCCCGCCGAGTACGAGCGGCACCGGCCGTCCGGCGACAGCGCCCGCTGCTGGCTGAACGCGATGAAGGACCGCGGGGTGGCCATCACCGTCGCGCCGCCGGCCAGTGCCAGCGAGCACTCCCCCGCACGCAACGCCCTGGCTGCCAGGTGCAGGGCGACCAGTGAGGACGAGCAGGCCGTGTCGATCGTCATCGACGGACCGCGCAGGCCGAGCACGTAGGAGATCCGCCCGGAAGCGACGCTGCCCGCCGAGCCGAGCACCAGGTGGGACTCCATGTCGGGCTGGTTGATCTCGGAACCGTAGCCGCCGTGCATCAGCCCGACGAAAACGCCGGTGTCCGTACCGTGCAACGACGATGGCGCGACACCGGAGCGTTCGAGAGCCTCCCAGGCGACTTCCAGCAACAGCCGTTGCTGGGGGTCCATCGCCAGCGCCTCCTTCGGGGAGATCCCGAAGAACGCCGGATCGAAGCCGGCCACGTCGTCCAGGAACCCTCCACGGCGGGTGTAGGTGGTCCCGGCCCGCTCGGAGTCCGGGTCGTACACCGAGTCCAGGTCCCAGCCCCGATCGGAGGGGAAGTCGCCGGTCGCGTCGACACCGTCGCGCACCAGCCGCCACAGGTCCTCGGGCGAGCCCACGCCACCGGGATACCGGCAGCCGATCCCGACGATCGCGATCGGCTCGGTGGGATCGTTGCGCGGGGCCACGCGTTCGGTCGTTTCGACGACCGGATGGCCCAGCAGCCCGGTGAGGTGCGCCGCCAGTGCTTCGGGAGTCGGGTGTTCCCAGACCAGGGTGGCCGCCAGCCGCAGCCCGGTCCTCGCGGTGAGTCGCTGCCACAACGTCGTCGCCTGCAACGAGGTGACGCCGACGTCGGCGAACGCGATGCGCGGATCCGGCCGGGTGCCGGTGATCGCGGCGAGCTCGTCCAGCACCAGCTCGAGCGCCCCGCCGACCGGTACTGCCACCTCCGTACCCGCCTGCACCAGCGAGTCACGCAGCACCCGGCGTCGCGGCTTGCCGGACCCGGTGCGCGGAATCGCCGGGATGAACAGGACCTCCTCCGGGACCTTGTGCGCGGAGAGGACCTCGGCGCAGGCGCCGAGCAACGCGGCCGGGTCGGCCGAGTCGTCCGCGGGCACGACGAACGCCACCGGCGCCTCGCCCGTGAGCGGGTGTGGTCGCGCGACCACGGCCACGTCGCGGACGCCCGGAAGATCGAGCAGCACCCGTTCGACCTCGGACGGGTCGATCTTGTGCCCACCCCGCACGATGCGATCACTCACCCGCCCGGTGACGGTGAGGTGCCCGTGCGCGTCCAGACGCCCCTGGTCGCCGGTGCGGTACCACCCGTCCGGCATCGCCTGCGCGGTCAGTTCCGGTGCGTTGTGGTAACCGGAGATCAGACCGGGGCCGCGGACCCAGATCTCGTCGTCGGGACCGGTCAGCCGGACCTCGACACCGGGGATCGGCGGGCCGCTCGTGCCCGCCAGGCGTGGCGCGTCCGCCGGTTCGACGGCGATCATGCCGCACGTCTCAGTGCTGCCGTAGCAGTCGTGCAGCGGTGCGCCGAGCGCGGCCTCGACCTCCGTGCGCAGCGCCGCGTCGCTGGGAGCGCCCGCCGTCAGGCAGATCCGCAGCGACGGTGCATGCGTCAGGCCGGTGGCGAGCAGCTGACGGTAGGTCGCGGGCACACCGGCCAGCACCGTCGGTTCGTAGCTGGTGATCAGCCCCGCCACGGCGGCCGGATCCCGGCGGGTGCACACCCGCGCGCTCGCACCGGCCACCACGATCCCCAGCAGGCACAGGGAATGGGCGAAGCTGTGCGCCATCGGCAACGGCCAGAGCAGCCGGTCCCGCTCGGACAGCCCCAGCACCGGCCCGTAGCAGTGCACCGGTGACCACAGGGCCGCACGCTGCGTGGAGACCGCCGCTTTCGGCGTGCCACCCGTGCCGGAGGTGTAGATCAGCCATGCGGGTTCGTCGAGTCCGAGATCGTCGCGCGGCCGCCCCGCCGTCCCGGTGGCGAGACTGTCGAACTCCACGACCCGGTCGTGGCCGAGCACCGGCACCCGATCGGTCACGACCAGGGCCGGTTCGCAGTCGGCGAGCAGCGCTGTCAGTTCCGCGTCAGTGGTGTGTGGACTGATCAGCACGCCGACCGCCGCCGCCCTGGTCACGGCCAGCAACGCCTCCACCAGTGCCACACCGTCACCGAGCACGAGCGCGACCCGGTCGCCGCGGCCGACACCGAGCCCCGCGGCGAGCGCCGCGGTCCTGGCCTCCAGCTCACGCCAGGTCACTGCCCGGAAATCGTCCTCGTACGCGACCTTGTCGCCGTGCAGGAGAGCGTTGTCTTTCAACAGCTCGGGAAGAGGACGAACAAGCACGCGAACCCCCGATGAGTTTCTGCGGCTGTGAACACCGCAAATCCCATGTTGCCCGAATCTCGCTAACGTGGGACGAAACAGCACGGCTTCAGGGGGAAAGCAGCATGACGTACGACGTGATCGTCGTCGGTGGCGGTCCGGCGGGCTCGACCGCGGCGACGGTGGTCGCGATGCGCGGACACCGGGTACTGCTGCTGGAGAAGGAGACCTTTCCCAGGTACCAGATCGGCGAGTCCCTGCTGCCGTCCACGGTGCACGGTCTGTGCGGCTTGCTCGGCGTGGCGGACGAGGTGGAACGCGCGGGCTTCACGCTCAAGCGCGGAGGCACCTTCCGCTGGGGGAGCAATCCCGAACCGTGGCAGTTCAGTTTCGCCATGTCGCCTCGTGTGCCCGAACCGCAGTCGACGGCGTTCCAGGTGGAACGGTCGCGGTTCGACGAGATCCTGTTGCGCAACGCCGCCGCGAACGGCGTGGAGGTGCGGGAGAACTGCATGGTCCGCGAGGTGCTCCAGGAAGGCGATCGCTGCACCGGAGTCCGGTACGTGGACGCCGACGGCACGACGCACACCGCACAGGCGCGCCACGTCGTGGACGCGTCCGGGAACACCAGCCGCATCCACCGCACGCTCGGCGACCGGATCCAGTCCGACTTCTTCCGCAACCTCGCGGTCTTCGGCTACTTCGCCGGTGGCGCGCGACTCCCGGAACCCCAGCGCGGCAACATCTTCTGCGCCGCGTTCGACGCGGGCTGGATCTGGTACATCCCGCTGCGCGACGACCTGACCAGCGTGGGCGCCGTCGTGTCACCGGAGCTGAGGTCGCTGGTGCAGGGAGATCCGCGCGAGGCCTGGACGAACCTGATCGCCGCCTGCCCCGAGGTCGCAGCGTTGCTGGAGGGCGTGCCCACCGCGACCGAACCTCCGTACGACCAGGTCCGGGTGCGCAAGGACTACTCGTACTGGAAGGAGAAGTTCTGGACGCCCGGCATGGTGCTCGTCGGTGACGCGGCCTGCTTCGTCGACCCGGTGCTCTCCTCGGGCGTGCACCTCGCCACCTACGGCGCGCTGCTGGCCGCCCGTTCGATCAACAGCTCCCTCGACGGCGAGCTGGCGGAACAGACCGCGTTCGCCGAGTTCGAGAGCCGCTACCGCCACGAGTACTCGCTGTTCTACAAGTTCCTCATCTCCTTCTACGACATGCACCGCGATGAAAATTCCTACTTCTGGTCCGCGAAGAAGCTCACCGAGGTGGACGCGGCGGAGACGGCGGCGTTCGCCGAACTCGTGGGCGGCCTGGCTTCCGGCGACATGCGCGCCGAGCTCAGGACCGCGGCCGCCGACCTCGGCCGGAGCGTGGAGGAACTGGCGGTCGCGACCGACGGGACCAACCCGCTGTACGCCTCGCGCGTCGTCGGCGAGACGTTCCAGGAGGGCAGGAATCTCCAGGACGAGGCCCTGCACGGACCTGCGGCCGACGACCGCGGGAGCGGCCTCGTGGTGAGCAAGGACGGACTGAGCTGGGAGAGAAGTTGACCTGGTCCTCCTTCCAGACGGGACCTTTCTCCAGCTCCGCCGTGCTCGGCGCGGTGGTCTACGGCCCCCGCTCCCGGAACCCGCACCTGGACCGCGGTTTCCCCGAGCTGACCGTGCACGCGGTGACGGACCCCGCGGACGCCTTCACCGAGGTCTGGCACACCGACCGGCCGATCGAGCGCGGCACGCTCGACGGCGTGGTGCACGCCGACGACGGTGAAACCCTCTTCTGCGCGGCCAGAATCGACTCCTCGGACGACTGCGCGGAGGCGGTCCGGGCCACCTACCTGACCGCCCTCTGCCTGACCAGGAGGCTCGACCACCAGCGGATCTTCCGGATGTGGAACTTCGTCGAGAACATCAACGGCACGAACAGCGAGGGCCTGGAGGTCTACCGCGACTTCTGCCGGGGCCGGGCGCGGGCGTTCCACGAGTTCGGGTTCACCGACCAACAACTGCCCGCGGCCACCGGTGTCGGGGCGCTCGGCGGCGGCATCGGTTTCTGCCTGCTGGCCGGCCGTTCCGCGCACAGCGTCACCATCGAGAACAGCCGCCAGGTGCCCGCCTACCGCTACCCGCAGCGCTACGGCCCCTCCTCCCCCAGCTTCGCCCGCGCCACCCACGTCGCGGCGGGCAGCGGGGCGTCCATCTACGTGTCCGGCACCGCCAGCGTGGTCGGGCACGAGACCCTGCACCGCGGCCAGATCGCCGAGCAGTGCCGCGAGACGCTCGCCAACCTCGAACACCTGCTGAGCGCGGACAACCTGGCCCGGCACGGGCTGCGGCCCGGCAGGCGGCTCGAAGACCTGCGCAACATCAAGGTGTACGTCCGCCACCAGCGGGATCTCCCGACTGTGCGGGAGATCTGCGCGAAGGCGTTCAGCCCAGCCGCCGACATCGCGTTCCTCAACGTGGACCTCTGCCGCTCCGATCTGCTCGTCGAGATCGAGGGGATCGTCCTCTCGGAAGTGACTGGACAGATCACGCGCGTTCGGGGTCGACACGGAGTTGCCCGCGTCACATCGGGTGGAAGTTGACACCGGTGTCAACACATAGCGTCGAGTTCGTCCGTGATTCGACGTTCCAGGAGCTTTTCGCGATGAGCAAAGTGTTGGGGTACAAGGCTTTCGGTGAGGCCGACGTCCAGGAGTTCTTCGAGCGGCCGAATCCCGTGCCCGGTCCCGCCGAAGTCCTCGTCCGCGTCACGGCGGCGGGCGTGAATCCGGTGGACCACAAGCTGCGGTCCGGACACGCCCCCGCGTTGAACGGCCACCTGCCCTTCCCCCAGGTCCTGGGCTTGGAAGCGGCCGGAACCGTGCTCGCGGTCGGCGAGGAGGTGACGGGCCTGTCCGTCGGCGACCGGGTCACCGGGTTCGCTCTGACCGGCGCGGGCACGTACGCGGAAACGACGCTGCTGCTCGGCGCCGCCACGGCCCGCATCCCGGACGCGCTGCAGGACACCTGGGCGGCGACGATCCCCGTCGCCGGCACCACCGCGCTGGACGTGCTGGACCAGCTCGACCTGCCCGCCGGATCCTCGTTGCTGGTCAACGGGATCGGAGGCGGCGTCGGCATCGCGCTGGCCCAGCTGGCCCGAGACCGGGGCCTGGTCGTGACGGGTACGGCGAGCGCGGCGAAGCGGGATCTCGTCACGTCGACCGGAGCGTCCTTCGTGGACTACACCGGCGGCGGCGTCGCGGACCGGCTCCGCGCACAGGCCCCGGACGGCTTCGACGCCGCGGTCGACAACGTCGGCGGCGAGTCGCTGCGCGAGATCGCCCCGCTGGCGGCGAAGCTCATCTCCGTCGGGGACCCGTCCGTGACCGAGCTCGGCGGCGTGATGGTCCAGCGCCGCCTCGACCGGGCAGGCCTCGAACGCGTCGCCGAGCTGATGGTCTCCGGAAAGCTCGACCCGCACATCACTCGGACGTACCCGCTCGAACGCGCGCACGAGGCGTTGGCGCTGGTGGAGTCCTTGCACGCCACGGGCAAGGTGGTCATCGACCTGAGCCTCTGACCACGATCACCCGGCACCGATCCTGGCCCGGTGCCGGGTGTTGATCTCGATCAGCTCGTCGAGGACGGCCCTGGCCTCGACGAGCCGGGTGATGTCGGCGGTCAGCCGCTCGCGCTCCTGGTGCATCGTGGTGAAAGCGTCTTCCGCGACGTCCTCGGCGTCGCTGTCCACGCACGGCAGCAACCGGGCGATCACCTTGCTGCTCAGCCCCGCGTCGAACAACCGCCGGATGATCTCGACCCGTTCGACCTCCGTCGCCGCGTAGTGCCGCTGCCCGCCGACGGAACGCGTGCTGTGCATCAGCCCCTGCTGCTCGTAGTACCGCAACGAACGAGCGCTGACCCCGGTCAGCCGGGCCAGTTCCCCGATCTTCATCGTCGCGGCGGAGGACGTCGTGGTCACGACGACCAGCCTACGGCGCGCGCGGCGAGCAGAAAGCCGGGCGGGATGACGTCGTGCCGCACGTCGTCGCCTGAACGGGCCCTGACCGCCCCGGGTGCGCTCGCGGTCGTCCGGCGCGGCGGCCCGCTGGTGCGGCCAACCGCACCGGACTGCCCCGACGCTGAACGCCTTTCTTCCGCTTCTCACTGATCCGATTCGCCGGCCGCCGCTTTCACCGGACTGGACGGCAGCGCCGGAGTGCCCTCTCGCCAGGCGAAGGTCTGGTCGCGGTCCTGCCACAGCCGCCGCAGCAGGAAGAGCGGGATGCACACGAACAGCAACGCCAGCGCGATGAGGGTCTCCTTGAAGCCGCCGCGGCCCGCCAGTTCCGGGTTGGTGACGCCGACCGCGGCGACGACCAGGTCGAAGACGCCCAGCGCTATCGCGACCACGCCCCACTTGCGGGACAGGCGGTACGGGCGGGGCCAGTCCGGCCGGTCACGGCGCAGCAGCACGTACGCCCAGCACGCCAGGCCGCAGCAGATGAAGTAGCCGAGGTTGCTCGCCGCGACGATCGCGACGGTGTTCCCGACGAGGAACAGGATGAGCACGTTGACGGCGAGGTCGACGCCCAGAGCCCTGCCGGGCATGCCGTACCTGTTCAGTGCGGACAGCTGCTTCACGGTCAGGTCGCTCCGTGAGATTCCGAGCAGTGCCCGCCCGGCCTGCGCGCTGGTGCCGACCAGGGTGACCCACAGTCCGATCGCGACGACCGCGACGACCAGTGGGGAGCTGCCGGGCCACAGCAGGTTCATGACGTCGACGGCGTACCCGTTCGGGTTGTCGCCGATCGTCTTCTCGCCGATCGTCCCGGAGACGACGAACGGGACGATGGTGAACACGCCGATCATGAGCATCGCGCACACCCGGATCGCCTTGGGCGTGTCCGTGCCAGGGCTGCGGTACTCGGGCGCGAACAGCGACGGTCCCTCCACCGCGTAGGTCGTCCAGCCCGCGAGGTACAACAGCACGAGGGCGAGCTTGGGATCGTCGAGCCGCCACGTCAGCTCGGCGCCCGACCACTTGCCTTCGATGAACGGCAGAACGACCATCACCGAGACGAAGACCGTGAAGATGATCACGCCCAGCGAGGTGACCCGTGCGGCGGGACGGATGCCGAAGATGTTGAGCAGGAAGACGCTCACCAACGCCGCCGCCGCCAGGACGTGCGCCAGTCCGATGTGGACTCCCAGCACGTCGATCCCCCACGTCTGCTCGGGGAACCACTGCGCCTGGACCACCTGACCGAAGATCAGCGCCACCGCCGCCTGCACCAGGGAGTACGCGAGCCAGTAGCCCCACGACACGATCGGGCCGACGAAGACCGTGTAGCGACGGAACCCTTCGTTGGCGTAAGCGGCGACACCGCCGGCGGTGTCCGGGAACATCGTCGCCATCTCGGCGAAGAGGAACGCCTGAGCTGTCGCGACCACCATCGAAACGGCCCAGATCGCGATCACGCTCCACGCGCCGACCAATCCGATCATGAAACCGACAGTGGTGAAGACGCCCAGAATTGTCGTCAATCCCAGAAAGGCGCCGGACTTCCAGGACAGGACTCGGGGAAGACGATGCGTGGGAACGGTCATGCGGCAACTCCCTGCTGATTCGCAGATAACCGATGAACGATAATCGAACATGAAGTACGAGTTGCGTACAGCATGCGTCCGGGCATCACCCCATGTCAATGGCGGGTTGAGGCACGATTCGAACGATCACGTAAACAGCAAACGCTGGTTGGCGTGCCGCACCCGCGACACGCCAACCAGCGTTCAGGCCGATGTTTCCGAACAGATCAGAGAACGCGCTCGCGCAACCTCCTCGCCGCACGCATCGCACTTTCGATCGCCCCGTCGATGAAACTGCACCAACCGTGGGCGTAGTCGGCACCCGCGAAAATCACGCGGCCGGGCATCGACGCGAGCGCCTGGACACCTTCGAGCTGGTTCGGGCGCAGCATCGCCCACGTCTGCCGGGCGTACGGGTCGCCGACCCAGTCGTGGCTGGCGAAGTCCGTGATCTCGACGCCGGGCACCAGCCGGCGCACGTACTGGTTGACCGTTTCGAGGTCGGTGACCGGGAACTTGCGGGCATCGGTACCGAAGGAGAACGCGGTGAACTCGTCGTCGCCGAACGCGTGTTCCCACTGGATGAGCGCGAGAGGCTCGTCGCTCGGGGCCATCGCGATGAACGGCCCGTCGGCTCCCCTCCCGCGGACCCACAGCTTGAACCCCTGCGAACTCTGCCCGTCGGCGACGACCTGCTGGGCTCGAAGCGGAAGAGCGGTGGTGAACTCGATGCTCCCGAGGACGCCGATGGGTGCCGTGACCACGCAGGCCCTGGCCGCGATCTCCCGCCCGTCGGAGGTCGTCACGACAACGCCGTCGGCGCGCTCGTCGATCCGTGCCACCTGGACGCCGAGCTGGATGTCGCCGGCGACGTCGGACTCGATGGCCTTCGCGAGAGACACGGTGCCGTCGCGGAACTTCCAGTGCGAGCAGATGTCGAGCATCAGCTGCCAGTCACCGTTGCTGACCGCACCCCACCGCAACGCCTGTGTGAGCGCTCCGGTGGCGGCGGGCGCGTTGAAGTTCTGGCTCCACATCGCGTCGCACAGCGCGGAAGCCTCGTCGTCGAGATCGAGCTCCGCGAGCCGATCGGCGACGGACAGCCGGTCGAGATCTCTCCAGCTGTCGCCGGAGATCGGCTCGTACGGACGCTTGAACACCTCCATGCAGTCCTCGATGGAGCGACGCATGCCGTCGTTCATCCGCTCGAGCAACTCCGACGCGGTGCCGCTGCGGCGGGTGCCTCCGACCAGCCAGTGCGCGGTGTCCGGCCACGGCGTTTCGGCGATGGGCACCTGGTAGCGCGTCACCTCCGACCACACGTGGCCCTGCATCCAGTGGATCCACCCGCCGCCCATCTCGAGCGGCTCGCCCATCCGGGTGTCGGTCCACGTGCGGCCGCCGATCCGGTCGCGACCCTCGAGCACGACCACTCGCGCGCCCATCCACCCGAGTTCCCTGGCAACGGTGAGCCCGGCGAACCCTGCACCCACAACGACGACGTCCACGTCGTGTTCCACGGTCACTCTCCTTCGGGCTCGGAAACGGCGTCCGGCATGCCGGCTGCTTCGATCTGCACGTCCTCCAGCAGGTCGGCCATCGCGAGGAACTCCGGGATGTCCCCCGCTCCCGCGTTGGCACGCTCCGCGGCCTCGGCGGTCCGGTAGATCCAGACATCGGTCCACGAACCGTCCGCGTGCTCGGCCAGCACCGGCGCGCCGACGAGGTCGGGGTGCGCCCTGCGGACCGCCGGGACGGCTGCGGCCCGGCGCGCGAGGAAGTCGTCCAGGTGTCCTTCCTTGACACGGAACCTGACGAACTCGACACACTGCGGCATGCGGGTCTCCTTTGGCTGCACTGGTTTGTGAACGCTTGACCGCTGTCGTCACGCCGGCCTGGACGGTTCGAGCGCCTCGGCACCCACCACTTCCCGCCAGGCGTCGAAGCCGTGCTGGAAGGCGACGACGCCGGCTTCCGGGAGAGCGATCTCGATCGCCTCGAGGATTTCCTGAGGTTCGACGCCCAGTCCGAGCGCGACCCTGATGTGGCTCTGGATGTGCGCCTTGTCCGCCCGCAGGACCGTGAGGCTCAGGACGAACAGGAGTTCCTTGGTCCTGCGGTCCAGCAGGCGTTGCGACAGGTAGGCCGCCTCCACGAGGTTGTCGGCGGCCTGCAACACGGGGAAGTCGTTGGCCGCCATGACTTTGTGGTAGTCGAGCACGTAGCCGCGCTTCGCGACCATGTCGTCGAGATAGCGTTGAGCTCGGCTGCTGGTCATGTGCTGCCTTCCGGGGGCTCGGCCGGGACGAGAACACGGTTCGTCTGGGAGACGAGGAGGGAGCGGACCTCACCGCGGAAGACGGCGAAGCCGGCGTCGGCGGCGAGTCCGGCCCGTCGGTTCGCGCGGTCGGCCTGGTCGGTGAAACTCCAGAGGTAGACCAGGGTGTTCAGGTCGCCGACCTCGACCGTGTAGACACCGAGCGGTTCACCGAGGTGCGCCACCTGCGGACCGCGGCCCAGCCGGTACCACGCGTCGAGGTACCGGCCTGCTCCTCCTGGGACGAGGAGGTAGTTGCGCTCTTCGACGATCACTCCCGGCTCCCGGCGGTCCTGGCCAGCAGCAGCCGTTCGGCCTCACCGGGTTCGGTGTGTCCGATGTGGACGAGCCCGCCGTGCCACCGGTGGTCCGTCATCCCGGGGTTGTGCGTCGTCGACCCGTCCGGCCAGAAGATCTGCGGACTTCCCTGGATGGGAAGACCGGCACTCGTCCGGAAGTCCTCGGCGACGTCCGCGCGCGGGTTCGTGCTCAGCCAGGCGTCCTCGACGTCCGCCGGGACCACGTCGGCGTTGAGCCCGCTCGCGATCACCAGCGCTTCGTGCAGACCGGCCCGGATGCTGACGTCGACGCTGTCGCGGAAGAACGCCTGGCGCAGCGCGAAGTCGACGTCTTCGGCCGCGCGCACGCCGTACAGCCGCCGGGCGGTGGCGACGAGCTCGAACGCGGGGAGGAAGGTGGACGGCCACGACTCGTCGGTGAACGCGGTGAACAGGTCCGGTTCGTGGCTCGCCAGCGCCGCGGTCTCCGTGGTGACAACGGCGCGCGGTGTCCCGTGGCGGTTGACCCATTCCAACGGCCACGCGCGGGGCACGAACACCACGTCGAGCCCGTGAGTGTCCCGAGCTCGACGCAGGCGGTGCACGGCGATGTACGCCCACGGACAATGGATGTCCGACCAGATGTCGACGGTGGTGGTCATGGCGCTAGCCGCGGCCGGTCACGCCGCGGCGCCCGACCGCGCTGCGGCCAGGACCTCCGCGAAGCGGGCGAGACGCCCTCCCTGGTATCGGGCGCAGTCCAGGGTGACGTCGTCGGGCATCGTGGACGGGAATCCCGCCGGCCACGACGTGCCGTACGGGTTTCCGCCTGCCGCGTAGACGATGTCGTCGGTGTAGCCCAACGGGAGGATGACGCATCCCCAGTGGTAGAAGACGTTGTTGAGGGAAAGAATCGTCGCTTCCTGCCCGCCGTGCCGCTCAGCCGACGAGACGAACGCGGTGACCGGCTTGTCGGCGAGCTTTCCTTCCTGCCACAGGCTTCCCGCGGTGTCGAGGAACTGCTTCAGCTGCGCGGCCGGAGCGCCGTACCGGGTGGGCGTGCCGAACGCGTAGCCGTCGGCCCACTCCAGGTCGTCGAGGGTGACCACGTCGACCTCGTCGTCGGTCTCCTCCTTGTGCCGCGCCCAGCCCGGATTCGAGGCGATCGCCTCTGGCGGCGCGAGTTCGGCGACGCGGCGCAGCCGGACCTCGGCACCGGCTGCCTCCGCCCCGTCCCGGACGGCCTCCGCCAGGCGGTGCACGGAACCGGTGGCGCTGTAGTAGGTGACGAGAATGCGGGTGCCCATGCGGCACTCCTTTTCGTTCGTTGGCAGAAGTTCAGAGGATGACGGTGATCGTCTTCAGTTCGGTGTTCGCTTCGATCCCCGCCCAGCCGAGCTCACGGCCCAGGCCGCTGAGTTTCGAGCCTCCCCAGGGCAACCGGGCGTCGAGCGGCGACCAGCCGTTGACCGCGACGGCACCGGCGCGGACTCGCGCGGCCACGGTGTGCGCCCGGCTCAGATCCGTGGTCCACAAGGTCGCGGCGAGCGCGTAGTTGCTGTCATTGGCGATGGCGACCGCCTGGTGGTCGTCGTCGAACGCGAGGATCGTGCCCACCGGCCCGAAGATCTCCTCGCGGGCGATGGTCATCTCCGGGGAAGCGTCGGCGAACAAGGTCGGTTCCACGAAGTAGCCGCGCCGTTCGGGCCTTCCGCCGCCGGTGACCAGCCGCGCCCCTTCGTCACGTCCCGTCTGGACGTACCGCAGAACTCGCTCCCGCTGCTCGGCGTTGATCAGCGCGCCCATCGTGGTGCCGTCGTCGAACGGGTCGCCGAGCACGATCTTGGCGGCGTGGGCGACGAGACGCTCCACGAACTCGTCGTGGATCGTGCGCGCGACCAGGATCCTGCTGCCGGCCGCGCACACCTCGCCCTGGTTCGCGAAGATCCCGAGCGCGACCCCGGCCGCGGCAGCGTCCAGGTCGGCGTCGGCGAAGACGATCTGCGGGCTCTTGCCACCCAGTTCCAGTGTCGTGGGGCGGAAGTTCCTGGCCGCCGCGGCCGCGACGATCCGGCCGGTTTCCGGGCTTCCGGTGAACGAGATCTTGTCGACCCCGGGATGCTCGACGAGCGTGTTGCCCGTGGTGGCACCGCGGCCGGGGACGACGTTGAACACTCCGGCCGGAAAACCCGCTTCCTCAGCCAGTTGTGCCAGCAGGAGCGACGTCAGCGGCGCGTCCTCCGGCGGTTTGAGGACCACGGTGCACCCGGCGGCCAGCGCCGGTGCGACCTTCCAGGAACCGATCATCGTCGGCGAGTTCCACGGCGTGATCGCCGCGACGACGCCGACGGGCTGCCGGACCGTGTAGCTGAGCGTGCGCCGTCCCTGGTAGCCCGGCGTGGGGATCGACTGACCGGTCAGCTTGTCCGCCCAGCCGGCGTAGTGCCGGAAGGTGGCCACGGTCTGCGGGAGGTCGATCACCCGGCCCTCGATGCCCGGCTTGCCCACGTCCAACGACTCGAGGTCGGCGAAGTCCTCGGCGCGGTCCTCGATCAGCTGCGCGAAGGCGAGCAGCAGCTGACCGCGGGCGGCGCCGTCCATCCGGCCCCACTCGCCGTCGTCGAGCGCGTCGCGCGCGGACACCACAGCCTTGTCCACGGTGGCGGCGTCCGCCTCGGTCACCGTGACCAGTGGGCGTTCGGTGACCGGATCGACGACGTCGAAGGTGTCCTGTGTGGACTCGGGTTGCCAGCGTCCTGCCACGAAGGGCGTGACACGGAGGCCGCGGGCGAGGTCTTCAGCAGCGGAACGTCGGGACATGTTCGATTACCGTCCTTGCTGGTCGATATTCGTACTATACGATCCACGTTGACGCCGGTCAATCACACGGACGGTAGGCCCGCTGTGCTAAACCATCACCAGCAACAAGCCGTCAACGGAGGACCCTCACGATGAACTCGCCGAGCGGGGAGACCTCCCAGACCCTCGACCGGGGCCTCACCGTCCTGGCCCTGCTGGCCAACAACAGCGACGGGCTGACCGCGGCGGAGCTGGCCGACGAGCTCTCCACCGCACGAGCGGTCGTCTACCGGCTGCTCCGCACCCTCGAAGCCCATCGCCTCATCGGCCGCATCGACACCCGTTACGTGCTCGGGATCGGCATCGCCGAGCTCGCCAGCAAACTGCGCCCTCAGCTGCAGGCCACGGTGCTCCCGATTCTGCGCCGGCTCAGCGAGGAGACGAACAGCACCACCCTGCTCAGCATCGCGGACGGCGACCAGGCGCTGATCCTGCTCACGGAGGAACCCACCCGGAGCCTGTTCCACCTCGCCCTGCGGCAAGGCGCGCGGCACCCCCTCGACGTCGGCGCCGACGGCGTCGCCATCCTCGCAGGACGACCACCGGCCGGTGACGACAGCGACGACGTCAAGCTCGCGCGCCGCCGCGGGTACGCGCTCACGACCGGAGCCCTGCAGAGCGGGGCGATCGGCGTCGCGGCACCGATCAGGAGCTCCGACTGGGCAACGGCCAGCATCGGCGTGGTCCAGCTCGGCGTCGAGGTGTCGGACTCGCGCATCCCCGAACTGGTCACCGCCGCGGCCGCCGAGGCAGCCGCGCGACTGTCCGGCGATTTCACACCGGACACAGCCGCGCAGTCCCGGAGCAGGTAGCCGCTCGCACTGAAGCAGCCCCCGGCGTCGTGATCACGACGCCGGGGGCTGTTCGCGTTGCGCACCAAGCACATTCCGCGTCTCCCATCCATCTCGACCGACGGCGGTCTTCCCCATCGCCGCGATTGCGGCTACCGTTGTCGATATGCGTACACCACGTACGATAATAGTACGGAGGAAGCTGTGGCAGACGACGTCGTGACCGGAGCCGAAGCGCTCGTGAGTGCCGCGGCACACTCCGGTGCGGACCTGTGCTTCGCGAACCCGGGCACGACGGAGATGCCACTGGTCGCCGCGCTGGACCGGATCACCGGTGTGCGTGCCGTGCTGGGGCTGCACGAGAACGTGTGCACCGGAGCCGCCGACGGGTACGCCCGCATCACCGGGAAAGCCGCCCTGACCCTGCTGCACCTGGGCCCTGGCCTGGCGAACGGGCTCGCGAACCTGCACAACGCACGCCGGGCGAACACGCCGTTGGTGAACATCGTCGGCGACCACACGAGCACGCACCTGCCGTACGACGCCCCGCTGACGTCGGACATCGCGGCCCTCGCCGCGACGGTGGGCACGGTCCACACCGTGACCGACCGCGCGAGCATCGGCGAGGCGACCCGCACGGCGTTCGACGACGCCCACCGCTTGCTCGGCGTGTCCACGTTGATCGTCCCGGCGGATCACCAGCAACACAGCGCACCGGTACAGCCGGTCAAGCCTGCGGCGATGCCTTCGCGCGCGCCGGTCAGCGTGGAGGCCGTCCAGAACGTCGCGCAACGACTGCGGACCGCCGGAGCGCGTGCCGTGCTGCTGCTCGGCGGGAACGCGTTGAGCCGCAAGGGACAGGAGGCTGCAGGCCGCATCGCGGCGAAGACCGGGCTCGCCCTGTACAGCGAGACGTTTCCCGCCCGTGCGGAACGTGGTGGCGGGTTGCCCGCCATCGATCGGCTGCCGTACTTCCCCGAAACGGCCGCGGCCGTGCTGCGGGAAGCGCAGGCGGTGATCGTCGCGGGTGCCGAGGATCCCGTGGCGTACTTCGGTTACGACGGCGTCCCGAGCGTGCTGACCCAGCCGGGCACCCTGGTCCGGCTGGCGCGGCCGCACGAGGACGCGGAAGAAGCCCTGCTCGAACTCGCCGACCTCCTCGGCGGCGTCGACCCGGTCCGTCCCGGACCGCTGTCCGAGTCACCAGGCTCGGGCGAACCGTTGTCCGGCCGGACCATCGGCCAGGTCGTGGCGAGCGTCCTGCCCGAGAACGCCATCGTGTCCGTCGAGGGCGGCACGAGCGGCTACCCGTTCTACACGGCGTCGGCTTCGGCCCCCAGCCACACGGTCCTGACCAACACCGGCGGCGCCATCGGGCAAGGCCTGCCCTGCGCGCTGGGAGCGGCCATCGCGGCACCCGACCGGCCGGTCATCGCACTGCAGTCCGACGGCAGCGGCCTCTACACCGCGCAGGCCCTGTGGACCATGGCCCGTGAACAGACCAACGTCATCGTTCTCATCGCCGCCAACCACACCTACAACGTGCTGCGCACCGAACTGGGCCGGCACGGGAACGCCGAGTTCGGTCCGCAGGCCACGGCGTTGACCAGCCTGGCCGACCCCCGGGTCGACTGGGTGGCGCTCGCTCGCGGGTTCGGTGTTCCCGCGACGCGCGCGGCCACCGTCGCCGAACTGCGGCACACGTTCACCGACGCCGTCGGCATCGGCGGCCCGTCCCTCATCGAGATGGCGCTATGACCACAGTAGACAGCACGTCCCTGCCCGCTTCGACACCGTTCGGCGTGTCGTCGTTCCTCGCCGTGGAGCACGGTCTGTACATCGGTGGTCGATGGCGGCCGAGCTCATCCGGGGAGACGATCCGGTCGATCAACCCGGCCACCGGCAGGCCTCTGGCCACCTTCGCCCGCGGCACCGAGTCCGATGTGGACGACGCCGTCACGGCCGCCCGCGCCGCGCTGGCGAATCCCGAGTGGCGCGACATCAGTCCGCTGCAGCGCGGCGAGCTGTTGCACCGGCTGGCCGAACTGGTCGAGGCGCACGCCGACGAGCTCGCGTTCCTGGAGTCGCTCGACAACGGCAAGCCCGTGTCGGTCGCCCGCGCCGTCGACGCCGGCACCACGGCGAAGCTGTTCCGCTACTTCGCCGGCTGGCCGAGCAAGTTCGAGGGCTCGACGATCCCGCTGTCACCCCGTGGCGGGTTGAAGATCCTTAACTACACCGTGCACGAGCCGATCGGTGTGGTGGGAGCGATCGTGCCGTGGAACTTCCCGATGTCGATGGCGTCGTGGAAGCTCGCGCCCGCGCTGGCGATGGGCAACGCGGTGGTGCTCAAGCCCGCCGAGGAGACCTCGTTGTCGACGCTGCGGCTCGCCGAGCTGGTCGAGCAAGCCGGGTTCCCACCTGGCGTGCTCAACGTCGTCACCGGGTCCGGCAGCGTCGTCGGCGCGGCGATCGCGGCCCACCCCGGCGTGGACAAGGTCGCGTTCACCGGTTCGACCGAGGTCGGCCGGCTGATCACGTCGGCGGCACTGGGCAACATGAAGAAGGTGTCGCTGGAGCTCGGCGGCAAGTCACCGCACATCGTGCTGCCGGACGCCGACGTCACCGCGGTCGCCGCGGCCGCCGCCGAAGGCATCTTCTTCAACCAGGGCCAGACCTGCACCGCGGGCTCGCGGCTCTACGTGCACGAGGACGTCTACGACGACGTGATGTCCGCTCTGGTCGACCACGCCCGCCGGATCGTCGTCGGGCCGGGGCAGGATCCGGCCACCCAGATGGGGCCGCTGGTGTCGGCACGCCAGCTGGCGACCGTTCAGTCCTATGTGGAGTCCGGGCTGAGCGAAGGTGCCGAACTGGTCACGGGTGGCGCGCGCCCGAGCGGGCTCGGCGACGAGCACTCCGACGGCTACTTCATCGAACCGACCGTGCTCACCGAGACCACGCACAGCATGCGCGTGGTCCAGGAGGAGATCTTCGGACCGGTGCTCGTCGCGATGCGGTGGCGCGAGGTCGACGACCTGATCGACAAGGCCAACGACTCGCCGTACGGGCTCTCGGCCGGACTCTGGACGAACGACCTCAAGCAGGCACACCGCATCGCCGCCGCGATCAAGGCGGGAACCGTGTGGATCAACTGTTACAACCTCACCGACCCCGCCTCACCGTTCGGCGGCTACAAGCAGTCCGGGTGGGGCCGCGAGATGGGCCGCGGCGTGCTCGAGCAGTACACCGAAACCAAGAGCGTCTGGGTGAACCTCTCATGAGCACAACAGAACTCCACGGCCAGGTCGCGATCGTGACCGGTGGCGGGCTGGGCATCGGCAAGGCCGTCACGCAGGCACTCGTGCGGCGTGGCGCCAAGGTCGTCATCGCCGCCCGCCGCATCGAGGTCCTGAAGGAGGCCGCCGCAGAAATCGTCACAGAGATCGGCGGTGAGGTGTTCCCGGTCGCCGCCGACACCACCGACACCGCGTCGGTCATGGCGCTGGCCGAAGCCGCCGCCGAGATCGGCCAGGTCTCCATCCTGGTCAACGGTGCCGCCGCGCCCGCCGGACTGGTGCGCAACGACGTGGAGACCGCCGATCCCGAAGCCCTGCTCGCCGACCTGAACACCAAGGTCGTCGGCTACTTCCGTTGTGTCAAAGCGGTCGTGCCCCACATGCGCGCCCACGGCTACGGCCGGATCGTGAACATCGGCGGGCTGACCGGCCGGTCGAGCCACGCGCTGTCCGGCATGCGCAACCTCGCGATCGTGCACATGACCAAGGTGCTGTCCGACCAGCTCGGACCGCACGGCATCACCGTCAACACGCTGCACCCCGGCGTGGTGGAGACCGAGCACATCCACGAGCTGTACGCGAAGAACGCCGCGGCGGAGGGCATCACACCGCAGCAGGTGGAGCAGAACTTCGTCAACCGCACGCCGATCCGCCGCGTGCTCTCCGCCGACGAGGTCGCCGACGCCGTCTGCTTCCTCGCCGCACCGGGCACCGGCGGGATCACCGGCGAGTCGCTCGGCATCGACGGCGGACTGACCCGCGGCATCTTCCTCTGAGACATCCTCTCTGGCAATCAAGGAGAACTCCCGATGCAAGGAACGATTCTGGTGGCCACCGCAGGGCAAGGTGTGCTGCGCAGCAACGACGACGGCAAGACCTGGGAACGCATCCCGCTCGACCAGGCGCTCGAGTTCGACTCCGTGGTCCGCGCACTGGCGGTGCACCCCGACCGGCCCGAGGTGATCTTCGCCGGCGCCGACGCGGGACTGGGCCGCAGCGACGACGGCGGCACCCGGTGGAGCAGGGTCGACTCGCCGTTCAACGACCAGCAGGTGTGGTCGATCGCGATCGACCCGAACGACGCCGACAGCATGCTGATCGGCACCGGCGCGCCGTCCCGCGCGGTCATGTACCGCACGGGTGACGGTGGCGTCACCTGGGACCGCCTCTCCCCCGAGCTGCCGGAGAAGTGCGCCGGCGTCAGCAAGCCCCGCATCCTCACCACGGTCTACGACCACGTCGACGGCAAGTCCGCCTGGTTCGGCGTCGAGGAGGGCGGCCTGTGGGTCACCCGCGACCGGGGCGACACGTGGGACCGCACCGACGGGCCTGACGGGGTCACGCCCTCCGACATCCACTGCGTCGTCGTGCTGGACGGTCCGCCCAAGACGATCGTCTGCCTGGTCGTCAACGCGATCTTCGTCAGCCAGGACGACGGCAGGACCTGGACGCGCACCGGCACGAAGTCCACCTGGGGCATCTACTACACGCGGCTCGTCGCGCGGATCCCAGGCTCGAACTCGCTGCTGCTCGGCATCGGTGACGCCACGCCCGGCACCGTCACCCGTGTCTTCCGTTCCGACGACCTCGCCCGGACCTGGACGGAGTCCACTTTCGACACTCCGGCCAACTCGACGGTGTGGGCGTTCGGCACGCATCCCGCCGACGCGGACCTGGTGTTCGCCGGCACCAAGTACGGCCACCTGTTCCGCTCCACCGACGGCGGCCGCACCTTCTCCAAGGAGTGGCGCGAGTTCCCGGAGATCACCGACGTCGCCTGGACGCCGGCCGTCGCCGCCGCCGCTCCCGCCGCTCACCACTGAAGGAGACCCCATGACCACTCCCGTGATCACACGCACTCACCTGTCGCTGCTCGTGCGCGACCCCGAGGCTTCCGCCGAGTGGTTCGCGGACGTGCTCGGCATGAAGATCACCGCACGCGGCCCCCGGTGGGTCTTCCTCTCCTTCGGCCGCAAACACCACGACCTCGCGCTCATCCGCGCCGACGACGGCGCGCAGCAGGGCGGTCTGGGCCTGCAGCACTACGGTCTGGAGATCCAGGGCGACGTCGACGACCTGCGCCGCCTGTACGGAATGCTGCTCTCCAAGGGCGTCAAGGTGGTCAAGACGACCGACCACAAGGTGGGCATCGGCCTCTACTTCGAGGACCCCGACGGCAACCGGTTCGAGTTCTTCGCCGAAACCGTCACCGACGACGAAGAGGGCAGGCGCGTCCTCGGCGAGCACAACGCCCCGAGCGAGCCGGTCGAGCTCGAACCCCTCTACCCCTGACCAGCACCGAACGCATTGTCGAGGTCGAACACATGCCAGCAGCGAACTTCGGGCCCTATCACGTCCGGAAGTGGTTCACGCACGTCGAGGACGTGCTCGCCAACGAGACCGGCCAGACCGCCGACGGGTCGGCGGTGCGCCGCATCGTCGTGGCCGCGGCCGTGCACAACCCGTACGCCGGTCGCTTCAGCGAGGACCTGAGCGACATCATCGCGAAGTCGGCCGAGCTGGGACGTGAAGTGGGCCGCCGCGCCGTCGAAGCCGCGGCCGGCGAGCCGATCCAGAGCTACGGCAAGGCCTGCGTCGTCGGGTCCCTCGGCGAGTACGAGCACGGCAACGCGTTCCTCACCCAGGAGTTCGCCGACCCGGTGCGCGAGGCCGTGGGCGGCGGGAAGTCGTGGGTGCCGTCGACGGGCAAGGTCGGTGCCGCCGGCGCCGTCATCGACATTCCCCTGGCGCACAAGGACGCGCTGTACGTGCGCTCGAACTACGACACGATCTCGATCGGCTTCGGCGACGCTCCTCGCCCCGACGAGGTCGTCATCGCCTTCGCGTTCGCGTCACGCGGCAGGCTGCACGCCCGCCTCGGTGGCCTCGCCGCCGCCGAGGTGCGCGGCGAGGACGGGCTGCGCTAGCCCGATGACCGAGCCGAAAAGTCACCAGGTCCTCATCAACGGGCTGACCTGCCGTTTCCTGCGGTGGGGCGACGAGCGGCAGCCAGCCGTTCTCATGCTGCACGGACTGCGCAGCTACGCCCACACCTGGGAACCGGTCGCGCGGGCGTTGAGCAGCACGCACTCGGTGATCGCCCCGGACTTCCGCGGTCGCGGCGACAGCTCGTGGGACCCCGATCGCGACTACTTCACCAACGCCTACGTCGACGACGTCGAGAAACTGGTGACGTTGCTGGGGATCACGCGTTTCAGCATCGTCGGCCACTCGATGGGCGGCACGGTCGGCTACGCCTTCGCGGCGAAGCACCCGGACCAGGTCACCGCACTCGTCGTCGAGGACATCGGACCGGGTTCGTCGACCGACACCGCGGGCGCGGATCGGATCCTGCGCGAAATGCGAGACACTCCCAGCGGCTTCGACTCGCTCGACGCCGCGCGTGCCTACTGGCGGGGCATTCGTCCAGGCATCACCGACGACGCGCTCGCGTCCCGGATCGACCACACCGTCCGTCCCGGCGCCGGCGGGCGGTGGGAGTGGAAGCTCGACATGGCGGGCATCGCGGCCGCCCGGCGCAGCGGCGATCCCGCCGGGCCGGTCGACCTCTGGTCCTGTGTGGACGCGCTGCGCTGCCCGACCCTCGTCATCCGCGGTGCTCTGTCGGACTTCCTCCCGGCCTCGGTGTGCCGGCAGATGGCCACGCGGCAACCACTGCTTCGCTGGACGGAGATTCCGGGAGCGGGGCACTACGCGCACGACGACGATCCAGTCGCGTTCATCCGCCTGGTGACCGCTTTTCTCCCAGGAGGCCAAGCGTGACCGACCGCGTCCAGGTGGCGATCGTGGGCGCCGGCCCGGTCGGGGCGACCGCGGCCAACCTGCTCGGCGCCTACGGCGTCACCACGTTGATCATCGACCGGGAACCCGGCATCGTCGAGTACCCGCGTGCGATCGGCGTGGACGACGAAACACTGCGCACCTTCCAAACCGCGGGCCTCGCCGACGAGATTCTGCGCAGCGCCATCCAGAACGTGCCGCTGAAGTTCTTCGACGCGACCGGACGTTGCCTGGCCGACATCCGTCCCACCGCCCAGGACTTCGGCTGGTACAAGCGCAACATCTTCCTTCAGCCCGAGGCGGAGGCCGTCCTGCGGCACGGCCTCCGCCGGTTCCCCCACGTGCGGCTGATGCTCGGCACCGAGCTGCGACAGCTCCGGCAGGACGCCGACGGGGTGACGCTCTCGCTGTCCGGTGACCACGAGGTGCGCGCCGACTACGTGATCGCGGCCGACGGTGGCCGCAGTCCCGTGCGCGGCATGCTCGGCATCCCGCTGGAAGGCTCGACCCATCCGCGCAAGTGGGTGGTCATCGACTGCGCCAACGACCCGCTGGACGCCCCGTACACCGCGTTGCACTGCGACCCGCGCCGCCCGTACGTCTGCGCCCACCTCCCGGATGATCGTCGCCGCTGGGAGTTCATGCTCTTCCCCGGCGAGGACGCCGACGAGATGCTCGCTCCGCACCGGGTCGCCGACCTCCTCCGCCACCACGTCGCCGACCCGAATGTCGTCGACGTGATCCGCGCCCGCGTGTACACGCACCACTCCCGCATCGCGGCCAGGTTCGCCGACGGCCGCGTCGCGCTGGCCGGAGACGCCGCACACCTCATGCCACCGTGGGCCGGGCAGGGCATGAACACCGGCATCCGCGACGTCACCAACCTCTGCTGGAAGCTCGCGGCCATCGTGCAGGGCCAGGCCGATCACTCACTCTTCGACACCTACGACAGCGAACGCCGGCCGCACGCTCGGGCGATGATCGACCTGTCCACCACCCTCGGCAGGATCCTCAGCCCCACCCGGCGATCCGTGGCACACGCGCGCAACTGGTTCCTCCGCACGGCTTCCCTCGCCCCCGCGGTCAAACGGTGGGTGCTCGAGATGCGGTTCAAGCCGATTCCCCACCACCAGAAGGGTTTCGTGGTGCCGGAGGATCCGGGCAAGCGGCTTTCCGGCGTGGGCCGGATGTTCGTACAACCGTCGGTCGAGACCACTGAGGGTGCGCACGTTCGCCTCGACGACGTTCTCGGCCCGTGGTTCGCGGTGATCGGATTCGAGTGCGATCCGCTGGCCGAGCTCAACGACGCCGAGCTCGCCGCGGTGAGGACCTACAGGCCGCGCGTCGTCAAAATCATCGAATCCCGAGCCGGCGAACGGTGGCGGCAGCAGCCTTGTGTCGACCGGGACACCATCGTGGTCGAAGACGTGCACAACCAGCTGCGCCCGTGGTTTCAAGCCCGTGGACGCGACGTCGTGATCGTCCGGCCCGACCGGTACGTCGCCGCGATGACCACGGCGGACGCGCTCGGCTCCGCGGTCACGTACCTCGCCGGGCAGTTCATCGTGTCAGGAGCCGACCGGCGGGGCTGAGATGCCGTGGTCGAACGGTCACCGGGGCAGGTGATGTGCTCAGCAGCCCCGCTCACGGCATTTCAGCGTGTGGATCGCGTCTCGGGCGATGTGCTTCATCATGCGCTCCGTGACTTCGTTCAGCTTCGTCACGCCGCTGCCGTTCACGTTGTCAGCCTCCACTTCCACCATGAGCGCCATGTCGCCGGTGACGGCAGCGAGCCGACCGGGGTTGTAGAAGGCGCCATCGGCTTCGACGTCGCCGACAGGGTGGCTGCTCTCGTACGACTTCAACCACCACGCGGCCCGCGCCTCACCGGTTTCGTGCTCGTAGTCACCGAAGCGCTCCAAAGAGATCGTCACCTGGCGAAACGCCGGATCACCCAGCACCTCCGGAGCGAACTCGTCGTACTTCCTGACGCCGGACGGCTGCCGCTCGCCGTACGTGCGAATGCACTTGGTGCGCACCATTGCCGCCGGATCCTCCTTCGTCGTCGCGGTCGGCGGGCCTTTGGGAGGCAGTCCGCTGGCGAGCTCGGTGAGTGCCTCCCTCGACAGGAGCTGGCACGAGTCGATCGGTTCGGGACGTGGTTCCACGGTGCTGCAGCTGCTGATCACCATCGCGGCGAGCAGCCACCCCCAGGCTCTGCGCATCCGCCGAAGCTAGCAACTCCGCTCGCTCGTGTCCGCGTTTCACACCGGATGATGACCGGCGACACGCCGGACGGCACCACCCCTGTCCAGCCGATCCTGCCCCCGCGCCGGTGTCCAGTCGCCGGACGGCCCCCTGATCACCGCCAGGTGGCGGGCAGTTCCAGCCAGTAGACGGAGGGCGTTTCGACCGCCGTCGCGATGTAGTGGTCGTGGCGACCTCGGACGGCGAACGACGTGCGCTGCCGCGAAGGCGGGCTGCGGCCCCGCCGAGCGGGACGGGTGCCATTTCGAGCATGCCGGACGGAATGGTGATCGCCGCCACGGGACCGGAATCCTGATCCGCTCCGGTGGCACAGGGTGGGTACTGAGCCGCGCCACCTGGTTCGGTACCCACCCCACCCCAAAGCGGCACCACCTCCCTGCCCGCGGACCTCGGGCTCTCCCGCTGTGAGCACCGCGCCCCAGCCGGTGACCGCCAGTCCCGAGGTCCATCCGCCACGAGGTGCGGTTTCGAGCCCACAGCTTTGATCACGAGACACGGCACGACGGAGAGGTGAGGACAGCATGACGAGACCTTCCCGCCGCCTCCCCCGCCGGCTCGACCAGCCGGCCGTGTGGCTGGTCGTGGCCGCGCTCCTGTACTCGTTCTGGCTCCTGGAACTGGCGCTGCCGACAGGTCTGTCCGTCGTGGACAGTTACGTGAGCGAGCTGCTCGCCGACGACCAGCCGTACCGGTGGGTCTTCCGCGTCACGGACGCCCTGGCCGCCTGCTGTCTGCTGCTCGCCGCCCGCTGGATGCGCGGGCGTCTGGTCGTCGCCTCCGTGCTCGTCTTCGCGGCCGCGACCCTCGCCGACACGGTGCTGTCGCTGGACTGCGCGGCCAGCGTCGACGCGCTGTGCCGCTACCGCGAGGCCACCGGATCGGTGTCGCTCGGACACCGGCTGCACCAGGTCACCAGCGTGCTGACGTTCGGCAGCGCCCTCGCGGCCGCCGTCGGTCTCGCGCGAAGCACCCGCTGGTGGCACGCCAGGGTGGTGGTCACGCTGCTGGCCACGACGGGTGTGCTGTCCGCGGTCCTGGTGAACCAGCCGGGCGCCGGGCTGGTGCAACGTGCCCAGCTGCTGACCGTCGCGGCGGGACTTCTGCTCGGGGCGCGGGCGTGCTCCTCCGCGTGGGGGTCCTTTGTGGAACCCGGCCGACCGGCGGGTGGGCTCCAGCCGGGTAGCGGGGTCGTTCCAGACGCCCGGCAGCTGCGAAAGCCGGCCGGCGTCCGCAAGACTTGTGTCATGGCACTCAGGGAAGACGTTGCAGCGAAACGAGATTTGTCTTCTCAGGTGATGATGTCCGCCGCTGCGCACGAAGTTCCTCGGATGTCGCAAAGAATTCCGGTCTGCGCGGAAGTGTTGAGCTGCTGACGCATTCGACCACGGCCATCTGGCCAACCTGACGTCCAAGGAGAAACATGGCGATTTCCGGTATCTTCAGCGCACTCTTCGTCGGTTTGATCATCGGTGCCCTGGGCAGACTGGTCGTGCCCGGCAAGCAGCGCATCCCGATCTGGCTGACCGTCCTCATCGGCATCGTCGCCGCACTGATCGGCACGTTCGCCGCCAACGCACTCGGCGTGGGCGACACCCGCGGCATCGACTGGATCGAGCTGATCATCCAGATCGCTCTCGCCGCCGGCGGAGTCAGCCTGGCCGCCGGACTGTACGGCCGCAGGCACCCCTAGCCGGCCGATCGGCGGGGGTGAGTCCAGCCGGGTGGCGGGTTGTTCCGGTCGCCCGGCAGCTGGGACCGACGCCAAGAGATGACAACACTGGGAAGCGGCACTCGGTGAGCTCCCGAAGCGAACTGCCCGCGGTTCGCCCACAACAGACTTGATTCATCCGTCCAAAGAGGAGTACTTCTCATGTTCAGTCGAATGCTGAGCGCCTTCGGCATCGGTGGCCCGTCCGTCGACACCGTGCTGGACTCACCGCACGCCGTGCCCGGTCAGCCGATCACCGGACAGGTCCGCGTCCAGGGCGGCAGCTCGGACGCCGAGATCGGCCAGGTCGTGCTGTCCCTCGTCACCCAGGTCGAGGCCGGGCGCGGCGGTTTCAGCGGTTTCGGCAGTCTCGGCGGCGATGACCAGCACGGCGGCAGCGACGCGGAGTTCTTCCGGATGGTCGTGCAGCAGGGGCTGCGGGTACCGGCGGGTCAGCTGGTGTCGATCCCGTTCCAGCTGTCCGTGCCGTGGGAGACGCCGATCACCGCGGTCGGCGGTGCGGCCCTGCCGGGGTTGAGCGTGGGTGTGCGCACCGAGCTGATCGTCTCGGGTGCGCCCGACAAGGGCGACCTGGACCCGGTGCTGGTCGCTCCGCTGCCCTCGCAGAACAAGGTGCTGGACGCGTTCGGGCAGCTCGGGTTCTCGTTCCGCAGCGCCGACGTCGAGGCAGGGCGACTGCCCGGTGTGCCGCAGGAGTTCGGCTTCTACCAGGAGCTCGAGTTCTTCCCGCCGGCCCAGTTCGCGGGCAGCGTGAACCAGGTCGAGCTGACCTTCGTGGCCAACGCGAACGAACTGCACGTGATCCTGGAGGCCGACCGGGGCCGCGGCGGGTTCTCTTCCGGTGGTGACACCGCCGGCCACCTCCGGCTGTCCCACCAGGAGGCGCAGGTCACCGACTGGGCCGCGGCCATCACCGGCTGGCTGACGCAGGTCGCCGAGCGCAGCCGGCCGAACCCCGCGTTCGGCGGTGCCGGCCAGAACCCGGCGTTCGGCGGCCACAACGGACACAACCCGGCCTTCGGTGGTCAGCCCGGGTACGGCGGTCAGCCCGGATACGGCGGTCAGCCCGGTTACGGTGGCCGCGGCTACGACCACGACCAGCAGCAGGGTCAACGGCGTGGGGCGGGCATGGGCGGCATGCTCGCCGCCGGTGCGGCCGGTGCCGCCGGTGGTGTGCTCGGCGGCATGGCGATCAGCAGCATGGCCGACGACTTCTTCGGCGACGACGACGAGGGATGACCCGGCCGCACGACGAGACCTGCGTGACAGGCGTCCCCTCCCCTCGGACGCCTGTCACGCGCCTTTCGCTGACTGAGCAGACCACTTCCAACCGTGAGATAAATGTCCACTGAGGACTTTCACCGCCGGAGTGAACCCGAGAACCTGCCGAGGAACGGATGCTGAGCCCACTCGACCTCTCGCTGATCAACGGGCCGATCCCCCTCACCGCGACCACCGCCGGAGTTCTCGCGGTGGTCGCTCTGGCGATCCGGAAGAACCGGACGTGGTGGACCCGGACCGTGCCTGCCCTCGTGCTGGCGTGCGCGGCGACGACGGCAGGGCTCAAGCTCCTCGTCGACCACGTGTGGAAGCCGTGGCCCGAGCCGCTTCCCGCGATCGTGACGCTGTGGCTGGGCGCGGCACTGCTCGCGGTGTGCCTGGCGGTCGCGCGGCTGCGGGCCGGGCGGTGGTACTGGCGGGTGCTGAGCGTGGTGCCGGCGCTGGTCGTGATGGCGAGCGCGGTCACGGTGTCGAACGCGCACTTCGGCTTCTACCCCACCTCACGCGCGGTGCTCGAGCTGCTCACGAACAACCGGGTGGATCTCGACGAGGCCGCCAAGCCGGCGTCGAGCGTGCTCGAGGTGCCCGCGGGCGGCAAGCTCGCCGACGTCTGGCGGAAGCCCGCGGACCTGCCGGAGAAGGGCACGGTCTCGGAGACGTCCATACCCGCCGCGTTCAAGGCGCGTCCGGCGTGGATCTACCTGCCGCCCGCGTACGCCGCCACGCCCCGCCCGCGGTTGCCCGTGGTGGTGCTGCTGCCGGGCCAGCCAGGTTCGCCGCGTGACTGGTTCGACGCGGGCAGGCTCACCGAGCGCCTGGACGCGTTCGCCCGCGAGCACGACGGGCTGGCACCGATCGTGGTGGTGGCCGATCAGCTCGGCGCACAGATGGCGAACCCGCTGTGCCTGGACTCGAAGCTGGGGCAGTCGGAGACGTACCTGGCCCGCGAGGTGCCCGAGTGGATCAAGCGGCGGCTGACGGTCGACGAGCGCCGCGAAGCCTGGACCATCGCCGGTCTGTCCCAGGGCGGCACGTGTGCGGTGCAGCTCGCGGTGCGCGCGCCGGACGTGTACGGGAACTTCATCAACCTCACCGGGCAGCGCGAGCCGACGCTGGGCTCCCGTGCCGAGACGGTCAAGGCCGCGTTCGGCGGCGACGAAGCCGCGTTCACCCGCGTCAACCCGATGGACATCCTTGCGCGCGAACGATTTCCGCGGACGGCGGGCGTGATCGTCGCGGGACGGGACGACGCGCTCTACCGCCAGGCGGACGCCGAGATGTTCGAGGCCTGCCGCGGGGCCGGTGTGGACGTGCTGTGGAAGGAACTTCCGGGCGGGCACGACTGGAACGTGTGGCGGCCCGGCCTCTACGACTCCCTGCCGTGGCTCGCCGCGCGGACAGGGCTGAGCAGATGACCGCAGTGAACAACGGGAAACGAGAGCCATGAGCACACAACTGGACCGGATCACGAGCCTGGCAGGCAGGCTGTTCCGGACCGCTCCCCTGACGTGTGTCTTCCTCATCGCGTTCTGGACCGTCGGCGCCCTGACCGGCGCGCTGGGCGGCCAGAACGACGACCTGCTCGCGCGGATCGGCTTCGGCCCGGACAGTCCGTTGTGGACTTCGCTCTCCTCCGCGCTGTGGGCCATGGATCTCACGGGCTACGTGGCGACCACTGTGCTGTTGCTGGTCTTCGGCCCCCTGGCCGAACGCGAGCTCGGCGCTCTGCGCACAGCGGCCATCTTCCTCGCCTCCCACGTGCTCGGGGTCTTCCTGGGCCAGGGGGTGGTGCTGCTCGGCAGCAATCTCGGCTGGTCCTGGCTGAACTCGCTCACGGTCTCGGTCGCCGCCGGGCCGTCGATCGGCGGTGTGGGACTCGTGCTGGCGCTGACGTTCCGGATGCCGGTGTTGTGGCGGCGCCGCGTCCGGCTCATGACGGCCCTGTCGCTGGTCGTACTCGTGTTGTACTCGGGATGGCTGGAGGACCTGCTGCGGCTGACCGGTGGCGTGGCAGGTCTGCTGATCGGCCTGCTCTTCCTGCGCCGGGACGTCGCCCGCACGCCGGAAACCCTGGCGGAGAAGCGGGTTCTCGTCGCGCTGCTGGTGGCGGCCTCGGCGCTCGGACCGGTCGTGGCGATGATGTCGCCGTTCCCGAACGGACCGCTGTCGTGGTTCTCCGACGTGGTGGCCGTCGCCCAGCCGGCGCGGGAGGACGTGGAGATCGCCTGCGCCTCAGAGGCGGGCGAGCTGTGCCGCGCGGCGCTGATCCAGCTGTCCTACGGACGGTTCCCGGCGCTGGTGATGTCGTTGCTGCCGGCGTTGCTGCTGCTGGTGCTCGCGGAAGGGCTGCGGCGCGGGCGGCGGTTCGCCTGGTGGTCGGCGCTGGGCGTCACCGCGGCGTACGCGGCGGTCACCGGGTGGTACGTCGCGGAAGCCGCCCGGTTCCCGGACAGCGGCGAGCTGGAAGTCGGCTTCTCCTACGGCCTGCCGATCCTCGCGCCGCTCGCCATCGCCCTCGTGCTGCTGTTGACCCGCAAGTACTTCAGCGTGCGGCTCCCCCGGCACGCGATCCGGAAGTTCTGGCGGTTCACGCTGGGCAGCGTCGGCCTGCTGTCCGCGCTGTACGTGTTCGGCGGCTACCTGGTGCGCGACCAGTTCACACCGCAGCCCGGTTTTCTCCAGCTGCTCGCCGATCTGCCGACGAGGTTCCTGCCGCCGGGCTACCTCGGACTGGTGCCGCTGCACTTCCAGGCGCACGGGTTCGCCGGCACGCTGTTGTTCGAGTACACCGGCGTGGTGTTCTGGCTGATCGTGCTGGCGGGTTTGCTGATGGCGTCGTGGCGCGCGTGGCCGTCGTCGTCGGAGGAAGAAGCGGCCCTCGCCCGTGACCTGGTGCGGCGGCACGGTGGTTCTTCGTTGTCGTACATGACGACGTGGCGTGGCAACGAGTACTGGTTCACCCCTGACGGCGAGACGGTGATCGCGTACCGGGTGGTGGCCACGATCGCGCTGACGGTCGGCGACCCGATCGGACCTGGGCGGATCGACGCCGTGCGCGGATTCGCCGAGTTCTGCCAGGAGAACGGCTGGACGCCGTGCCTGTACAGCATCAGCGCCGAGACCAGGGACGAGGTCGCCCCGCTCGGCTGGCCGGCGGTGCAGGTCGCCGAGGACACCGTGATCGACCTCGACACGCTGGCGTTCACCGGGAAGAAGTGGCAGGACGTGCGCACAGCGCTGAACAAGGCCGGCAAGGAAGGCATCACCGCCGAGTGGTGCACGTACGCCGACGCGCCGTTCGCGATCAGCGACCAGATCCGGTCGATCTCCGCGGAATGGGTGGCGGACAAGGGTTTGCCCGAGATGGGCTTCACGCTCGGCGGACTCGAGGAACTCACGGGCGAAGGCGTGCGGTGCCTGCTCGCGATCGACGCCGACCGCACGGTGCACGGCATCACGAGCTGGCTGCCCGTGTACGCCGACGGCGAGGTCGTCGGCTACACGCTCGACTTCATGCGCCGCCGTGCCAACGGTTTCCGGGGCACGATGGAGTTCCTGATCGCCTCGGCCGCACTGGAGCTGAAGAACGAGGGAGCCCGGTTCCTGAGCCTGTCCGGCGCACCGCTCGCCCGGCTGGACCGGGGTGAACGTCCCCGACTGCTGCAGCGGGTGCTGGACGTCACCGGACACGTGATGGAACCGGTCTACGGGTTCCGCTCCCTGTTCGCGTTCAAGGCGAAGTTCCAGCCGGCTTACCGGCCGATGTACATGGCGTACCCGGACGCGGCCGCGCTGCCCCGCATCGCGAACGCGGTCAGCCGTGCCTACCTGCCCCACGTCACCCCGCGACAGGGTTTCCGCCTCGCCGCGAGGATGATCGACCGCGCGTGACCGGGGGTCCCAGGGTGGCCGACCGCTGGTGACCGACCGCTGGTGACCGGCCACAGTGGGACCGACCCTGCGTGACCGGCCGCAGTGGCAGACCGCTCGTGACCGGGGCCCACTGTGGCCGACCCTGCGTGACCGGCTCACTGTGACCGACCACTCGTGACCGGCGGTCCCACTGTGGACAGCCCTACCCGACCGGCCACAGTGGCCCACCACTCCTGACCGGCGGTCCCACCGTGGCCGGCCACAGCTGACCGGCCACAGTGGACCGAGCCGGTCGGCCCGTGAGGTCCGGCCGGGTGGCGGGGTCAGGACCCCGACCTGACGGATGGTCCCGCCACCCACCGGACCGCCAAAGTTGTTTTATGACACAGATGCCACCACCGCAGGACACCTCAGCTGCGCCGGAGACATCGCCGACCCGGACGCCGGCCGAACCAGCCCCGTCGACGGAGTCCACTCCCTCGATGGGGCGCCTGGTCGGGGTGGACCTGGCCCGCGCGCTCGCCGTGTTCGGCATGTACGTCGTGCACCTCGGCCCCTCGACGACCAACGCGAGCGGCATCGGCGCCTGGGTGCGCCACCTGACGGAGGGCCGCTCGTCGGCCCTGTTCGCCACGCTCGCCGGTTTCTCGCTGATGCTGATCGCGGGCCGCCTCGAGCCGAAGACCGGTGTGGCCGGGCGGCAGGCGAAGGCCCGGATCGCGATCAGGGCCGCGGTCCTGCTCGTCCTGGGCACCGTGATGATCAACCTCTACGGCGACGTCGTGATCCTCGCCTCCTACGGGCTCTTCTTCCTGCTGGCCCTGCCACTGGTGCGACTGAGCGCCAAGACGCTGGCGATCATCGCGGCCGGGGTCGCCGTCTTCGGGCCGCTGCTGGCCTTCGGCCTCAAGGTCCTGATCACCGAACCCGCCAGGGCTGCCGCGAAGGCCTACGACCCGCTCGCCCAGCTCGGCGGCGCGGGGCTGCTGGACCTCACGCTCACCGGCTTCTACCCCGCGATCCCCTGGATGGCCTTCATCATCGCCGGCATGGCGCTGGGCAGGCTCGACGTGACCTCCAGCGCCGTGCGCAAGCGGCTGGCCGTGTTCGGACCCGCCCTCGCCGTGTTCGCCTACGGCACCTCCTGGCTGCTGGCCCAGCTGATCGACGGCGTCCGCGAGGCCGCGGAGATGCAGAGCGCCAGGGGCCCCGGCTCGGGCTCCGGCATGGGCAAGGGACCGAAGGACATCGGCGCCATGGGTGACATGGGTTCCATGCCGCCCAACACCACCGGATCGGGCTGGTCGCTGCTGACCTCGGGCCCGCACAGCGGAATGCCGTTCGACGTCATCGGCTGCATCGGCGTCGCGATCACCGTGATCGTGCTCGCGATGATGGCCATCGACCGCCTGCCTCTGTTGCAGCGCCTGGCCGCACCGATCATCGCCGTGGGCACCATGTCCCTGACCGCCTACGTCGGCCACTTCCTGCTGTCGTCGCAGATGTCTGGAGCGTCCGGAGCCCCCGGGGACTCCATGACCGGCGTGACGGCCGGGTCCGAGGCCCAGGCGTCCTGGACGCCGGTGCTCATGTTCATCTTCGGCGCCATGGCCTTCGCCTTCATCTGGTCCCGCTTCTTCCGCAGGGGACCGCTGGAGTACCTGCTCAACCTCGCCACCAAGCCGGCGAAGTTCATCCGCTGAAACCCCGGCCGACCGGCTGGTCACAACCTTCCGGTCGGCCGGGCTTCACCCGCCAGTACCCGGATGGCGCTGCCGCACCGGTCTCGGCGAGACTGCACGCGTGCAGGATCCACAAAGGAGCGTTACATGATCCGGGTGGTCGTCGTGGACGACGAGGAGCTCGTGCGGACCGGTTTCCGCCTCATCCTCCAGTCGGCTGGAGACATCGAGGTCGTGGCGACACCCACCGGAGCGCAGGCGGTGCGCGAGATCAGTCTGCTCAAGCCCGACCTCGTGCTGCTGGACATCCGGATGCCGGACGTGGACGGCCTGACGATCCTGCGTCAGTTGCAGGGTCTCAAGCCGCCGCCCGTCGTGGCCATGCTGACGACGTTCGACTCGGACGAGTACATCGCCATGGCACTGCGGTCGGGTGCGGCCGGGTTCATCCTCAAGGACACCGGGCCCGAGCAGCTCGCGCAGATGGTGCGCACGCTCGTCAGCGGCGGTGTGGTGCTCTCCCCCAAGGTCACCCGCACCGTCGTCGACGGCTACCTCGGTTCCGGCGCGGGCTCGGCGGCCACCGAACAGGTCGAGCTGCTGACCGAACGCGAACGGGCCGTGCTCGTGCTGATCGCCGAAGGACTGTCCAACACCGACATCGGCGCCCGGATCCACGTCAGCGTCGGCACGGTGAAGGACCACGTCAGCGCCATCCTCACCAAACTGCGCGTGGGCAGCAGGGTGCAGGCGGCCCTCGTCGCGCAGCGGGCCGGACTGCTCGACGACACCGGAGAGTCGCGGTGAGCTCCAGCCGGTTCGTCGACGCAGGGGTGCTGGCGGTCGCCGTGGCAGAGGGAGTGCTGACCACGATCGCCGAGGGCACCCCGTACGGGGTCGTCACGATGGCGGTCGCCGTGCTCGCCCTCCTGGTGCGCGAGCGCTGGCCGCTGGCCGTCCTGCTGGCGACCTTGCCGGCGGTGCTGTTCCCCGGCACGATCGTTCCGGCGATCGTCGCCCTCTACGTGGTCTCGAGCCGCTGTCGTGACTCGTGGCTGCTCGCGGGGTGCGGGCTTCTCGCGACGGCCGGTTTCGTCTTCCCGATGTCGGAGTTCGCCCCGTCGATCTGGTATTTTCACACGCTGCTCGGCGTCATCTACGCCGCGATGACCGCGATCGCACCGATCCTCCTCGGACAGTTCCTGCTGTCCCGGCGCGAGCTGGCCCTGCGGCTGGAGGAGGTCAAGGAAGCGAGGGAACACGAACGGCGGCTCGACGCCGAGGCGATCCTGGCCCGCGAACGCAACCAGCTCGCCCGCGAGATGCACGACGTCGTCTCCCACCAGGTGAGCCTGATCGCGGTGCAGGCGACCGCGCTCATGGTCAGCACCCAGGACCCGAACGCCAAGCAGGCAGCCGGGAACGTGCGCCAGCTGTCGGTGAACACGCTCGACGAGCTGCGTCACATGGTCAACCTGCTGCGCGCCTCCGGGACACCGGCGACCGAGCTCACCCCGCAGCCCACGCTGACCGATCTCGAACGCCTCATCGGCAACAGCGCGATCGACGCACGGATGGTCGGCACCGCACCCGACGGTCTCGAACCACCCGTGCAGCGGGCCATCTACCGCACGATCCAGGAAGCGCTCACCAACGTGCGCAAGCACGCCCCCGGCGCCAGCGCCACCATCGAGATCAGCCACGACGACACCGATCTCACCGTCACCGTCACCAACACCCGGCCCACCAGGCCGAACCTCGCCCTGCCCAGTGCACGGCACGGGCTCGTCGGACTGCAGGAGCGCGCCACCCTGCTGGGCGGGAAGCTCCACACCGGACCGATGCCCGACGGTGGCTTCCAGCTGCGGCTGCGGCTGCCGCTCACGGCAGTCGGCACCGCGCACGTCTAACGCACGTGCACCGGGTCGACGGGGGTGATGACGCCGGCACGGTCCTCGATCGCTTGCGCGGCGTCCAGAATCCAGCTCTCCCGGAAACGACCGCCGATGATCTGAACCGAGCCCGGCAGTCCCCCGGCGACTCCGGTCGGAACGGTCGCCGCGGGCAGACCCAGGCAGGGCACGAAGGTCATGGGCCATTGTGCCCAGAGGAGCTGACTCGCTCGTTCGAGCGAAGCGAAGTCCGCGCCGTGTTCCGGCGCACGGGCCGCCGAGAACGGTGTCAGGAGCAGGGAGACGTCGGTGAAACGGGTTTCCATCACCGACAGGATCTCGTTGCGCCGGGTGTGGCCGCGCAGGAAGGTCTCCAAGGTCGCGTTGGGTCCCCAGGCGGCGTCCTCGACGGCGAAGTTGTACTCCATGGCCTGGCGGAGGTCCGCGCCGCCGAGCGCCACCATCTCGGCCGCACCGAGGCGGAGTTCTTCGAAGAGGAGAAGAAGCCAGAGCCGATGCGCCTCGAGGATCTCCGGGATGTTCACCTCGACCGTCCGGTAGCCCGCCTCCTCCAGCCACCGTGCCGCGTCGTCCACCGCGCGCAGGTTCTCCTGGCAGGTCTCGACACCGGGTATCTCGCGGACCACTCCGACCTTGGTCCCCGGCGGCAGAGCCGGTTCGTCCTGGTAGCCGATCGGCAACGATGCCGGGTCGCGCGGGTCGTGCACGGACATCGCTCGCAGAGCGATCCTCAAGTCCTCGACGTGCCTTGCGATTGGGCCTTCCACCGCCATGACGGTCTCCGCGATGGACGGGGCGTGGCTCACGAGCGACGGCGCGGACCACTTCGGGACACGTCCCGCGGTGGGGCGGATTCCGGTGACACCGCAGACCGCCGCGGGGTAGCGGATCGAACCACCGATGTCGTTCGCGTGAGCGATCGGAACGATCCCGGCCGCGACCGCCGCGGCGGCGCCTCCACTCGAGCCTCCCGGCGTGTGGTCCGCGGTCCACGGGTTCAGCGTCCGCCCGAACAGTTCGTTCTCCGAGAACCAGCGCAGGCCCCAGGCGGGCAGGTTGCTGCGCCCGACGAACACCGCTCCGCTCGAACGCAGAGCCGCCACCGGGGACGCGTCCTCCTCGGCCACGTTTCCGGCGCCTTCGACGATTCCGCACGTGGTGGCGTGACCGGCCTGGTCGGTGTTGTCCTTGATGGAGACGGGAACACCGTGCAGAAGTGCGGTGCGGTCCGCCTGCGGGCGGGCGTCGAGTTCGCGTGCCGTGGCCAGCGCTTCCTCCGCCGACACGCTGATCAGCGCGTTGATCCGGCCGTTCACGTCGTCGCAGCGTTCCAGGTGCGCTGTCGCCACTTCGGTCGCGCTGACGTCGCCGCGCCGCATCGCATCGCGAAGCGATGTCGCCGACCACCGCCAGAGGTCGCTCGGCATCTCGTCCCGGGTGCGACTCGTCACTGGTCATCTCCTTGTGCGTCTTCGTTGTCACGCGCGAGCAGTGCGATCGTCCTCGGCCGGACTCTCCGCAGCACGAGACCTCCGACCAGACCGAGGACGAGCACCGCGGGAACCACCGCCACGAGGGCGTCGTTGATCTCCTTCGGTGCGCCGGTGAGCACGTCGAGGTGCCGGACCACGACGTAGACGACCCAGGACATCAGGACGGCGGCGATCACCGAGCTGGCGATGAAGAAGGTGCGTCGCGCGATCGCCCGGCGACGCAGGAAGAACGCCACCGCGGCCGCGGCCGCCAGCCCCTGCAACACGATGATGCCGATGACGCCCGGCGTGTTCACCTTGATCAGCAGGTCCTTGAACGGATCGAGGCCCGCCAGCGCGAAGGCGATCACGACCGTCAGGGCGAGCACGCTCTGCACCGCGCCCGCGAACGCCGGGCTCCCCGCCCGGTTCGTGCGCGCGAACACCGTTGGCAGCGCACCACTTTCCGCCATGCCGAAGACGTAACGGTTGATGGCGTTGTGGAACGCGAGCTGGGCCGCGTAGACGCTGGTGACGATGAGGACGTACATCGCGTGCTCGGCCCACGGGCCGACGTACTCGCGAATGGTCACGAAGAACAGCGCGGAGCCCGCCTTCCCCGCGGCGGCCTGGACGTCGGCCTGCCCGAGTGCCTGCACCACGGTCCAGGAGATGAAGCAGTAGAAGAGAGCCATGAACGCGACCGCGATGTACGTCGCCCGCGGGATCGTGCGCGCGGGGTCACGTGCCTCCGCGCGGTACAACGCCGTCGACTCGAAACCCATGAACGCCGCGAAGCAGATCCCGAGGACCGCCAGCACGCCGCCCTGGAAGACGTTGCCCGGATCGAACGACGCGACACCGAGGCCCTGAGCGCCGCCCCTGACGACGACGGCGATCGCCATGACCGCCAGGATCGCGGTTTCCAGGCTGATCAGCACGACGAGCACCTTCGTGCCGACGTCGATCCCGAGTGCTCCCAGCACGAACACGGCCACGACCGCGATCACCGCGATCGCCCACCACGGAACACTCACGCCGAAGATGTTGTCGAGCGCCGCACTGGCCTGGGTGCCCAGAAGACCGTAGGTCCCGATCTGGAGCAGGTTGTAGGACACGATCGCGAGCACGGCGGCGGCGAACCCCGCGGTTCCGCCGAACGCGTGTCCGATGTAGACGAAGAAGCCGCCCGTCCGCCTGATCTGTGCCGCCATCGCGGTGAACCCGATCGCGAAGACGATCAGGACCACGCCGGCCAGCAGGTACGCGCCCGGCACGCCGACTCCCCCGATGGCCAGCGCGATGGGGGCGACGCCGGCCATGACCGTCAGCGGCGCGGCCGCGGAGACGACGGTCGCCGTCACGCCGACGGTACCGATCGCGTTCGCCCGCAGGGTGGCCGAGCCCGACGGCGACGGTGATGGATCCGAACTCGACGAGGTGGAGAGGTGTGCAGACATGGCGACCTCGATGCGGTAACCGGATGTAGTTCGTCGAGGATGGCTGTGCACTGCATCACAGTCAAGAGGTTTGTACGAAAATCGGCGGACCGCAGGTGCCCTGTACACCTTGTGGAAGTGCCATGATCTCGTGCACGATTCGTACGAACGTACGGGAATGCGGGAGAGGCAGGTGCGCATGAGGCCAGACAGCCGACCGGTGGCCGTCGTCACCGGCGCGGGCAGCGAGGACGGGATCGGCTTCGCCTGCGCCCGTCTGCTGGCCGAGGACCACGCGGTGGTGATCGCATCGACCACAGATCGCATCCACGAGCGCGTTCGGCAACTGGGCGGCGAACGGGCGGGCGTCGTGGGCTTCGTCGGCGACCTGACCGTCTCCGCGACCGCCGGCGCCCTGATCGCCCTCACCGTCCGGACTTTCGGGAGGATCGACGTCCTGGTGAACAACGCCGGCATGACGGCGGTCTCCGGCGCCGAGCAAGCAGCGCCGGTCGTGTCCACCACGGACGACGACTGGCGCGCGGCCATCTCGCGGAATCTGGACACGACCTTCTTCGTCACGCGGGCCGCGGTTCCCCTCCTCACGGACGGCGTCGGGCGGATCGTCAACACGGCGTCGGTGTCAGGACCTCTGATGGCCTATGCGAACGACGCCGCGTACCACTCGGCGAAGGCCGCCGTCATCGGACTGACCAGATCCACCGCCATCGACGTCGCATCCCGGGGCATCACCTGCAACGCGGTCGCCCCCGGCTGGATCGCGACAGCCGCTTCGACGGCCCACGAGGTGTCCATGGGCAAGGCGACGCCGATGGGTCGCCCTGGCACACCGGAGGAGGTCGCCGCGGTCGTCCGGTTCCTCGCCTCGCCCTCCGCGTCCTATCTGACGGGCCAGATGATCGTGGTCGACGGCGCCAACTCGATCGCGGAGGAACGAGGCGCGCGCTGACAGATCCGCGGAATTCCGAACAGCCCGGCTGTTTGCGCCCAAGATCACCGTAAGGGAAAGTGCACCAGCATGACGGGTACCGAAGATCTCCCCGATGACGTCAAGGGCATGCCTCCGAGCCGCAAGGGAGCCAAGCGCAAGACCGAGATCATCGACGCGGCGCTTCGCATCATCGGCAGAGACGGCATCCTGGCCGTGTCGATGAGAGCGGTGGCGGTCGAGGCGGCGGTACCGCTGGGAACCGTGACCTACTACTTCAGCAACAAGGAAGAGCTGATCGAAGCAGGCTTCCAGCGACACACGCAACGCGAGACCACGCGCATCGTCACCGCGATCGCACGCCTGGGCACGCTCACGCGGGCCGACGCTGCTCGCGGGCTGGCCGACTTCGTCATCGAGGGCCTGACCGAATACCGCGAACAACTGATCACCGAGTACCAGTTCCTGAACGCGTCGGTGCGGCGTGAGAATCTGCAGCGAGCGTCGACCGCGTGGTTGCAGACGCTGGCAGCGCACCTGGAGGAAAGACTCACCGCGTTTTCCTCGTCGATCCCGAAAACCGACGCGAAACTGATCCTCTCCGTGATCTCGGGCCTCGAGGTGGACAACCTGATCGCTCCGCTGGGGCCCGCGGACGAACGCGCCATTCGCGCGGTGATGGAAAGACTTTTCCAAGGCTTGGGGCAACTCTGGTCCCAGAACGAGGACTAGCCGACTCGGATTCGAGGTTCTGATGGAGAAAATCCTGCAAGCGAGCCGGCCGCGGTTGTCGCCGAGTGACGCCGCCGCGCTGCTCGGCGAGCTGTTCGGGGTCGCCGCGGACGACGCGCGGGATCTCGGCAGCGAGCGGGACCAGGCGTTCCTCGTGCTGTCCGCCGGGAGCCCGGTGAGCGTGCTCAAGGTGTCGAACCCCGCGGAGGATCCCGAAGTACTCGACATGGAGGCCGCCGCGGCGCTGCACGTGCACCGGATGGACCCTGCGCTCGGAGTGGCGCTGCCGTGGGCGGTTCCGGGAGCCCCCGACACCTGCCGTGCCGCGTGGAGCGACGGCGAGAACGTGTGCTGGGTGCGCGCGTACGACGTCCTTCCTGGCCAGGGACGGGTCAGCGCGACGACACTCGACGACCGCGCGTTGCGCGCCTGGGGCAGCACGTCGGCCCGGCTGGGCCGGGCCCTGCGCGGGTTCACACACCCGAAGGCGCACCGCACCATGCTCTGGGACGTCCAGCACACCGCCCGCACGCGGGAGCTGCTCGGGCACATCCCGGACGCCGACCGGCGGGCCACCGTGGAGCGGGTCATCGACCGGTTCGAGGAGGTCGTCGCCCCGGCGTGGCCGCGACTGCGTGCTCAGGTCGTGCACTGCGACTTCACCGTGGACAACGCGCTGACCGCCGCCGACGGCACGGTCACCGGGATCGTGGACTTCGGCGACATGAGCCACGCCACGCTGCTCACCGATCTGGCGTCGCTGCTGGAGTCCCTGGTGTCCGGACGGTCCGGCGCGGAGATGTTCCGCGCCGCCAGGCTCGTGCTCGACGGCTACGAGCAGGTGACCCCGCTGGAGCCGGAGGAGGTCGACCTGATCGCGGAGGTCTGGGCGGCCAGGGCGGCGCTGAACATCGTGATCAGCGAGTGGCGGGTGGCGCAGGGGCTCGAGGACCCGGTCTTCGCGAGGCGCTACAACGATCCCGCCGCGGCGACGATCGCGAGCCTGGAGGCGGTCGGCTGGGACGAGGCCCGCCGCCGGTTGGGAGGGCGCCGGGTCGAGGCTCCCACCGCCGGGTTGGCGCGGCGGCGTGATGCCGTCTTCGGCCCGGCCGCCGAGCCGCTGTCGTACCGCGAGCCGTTGCACGTCGCGTCGGCGCAGGGGGTGTGGATCACCGACATCGCCGGTCGGCGCTACCTGGACTGCTACAACAACGTGCCGTGCGTTGGCCACGCCCATCCGCGGGTGACGGCCGCGATCTCCCGGCAGGTGCGCCGGATCAACACCCACACCCGTTACCTGTCCGAGCCCGCCGTCGAACTGGCCGAGCGACTGGTCGCGTCGTGCCCGCCCGGCCTGGACACCGTGCTGCTGGTGAACTCGGGGTCGGAGGCCAACGACCTCGCCTGGCGCCTCGCTCGCGCCGCGACCGGCCGTGACGGGGCGCTGTGCACCGACTTCGCGTACCACGGCCTCACCGAGGCAGTGGCCGCCGTCTCCCCCGAGGTGTGGCTCGACGGGCGCGGCCCCGACCACGTGGAGACCTGGACGCCGCCCGACCCGTACCGCGGCACGGCGCTCGGCGAGGAGTCGTTCGAGGCGGCTCTGGAACGGCTGGGGGCACGAGGGCACGAGCCGGCAGCCGTCTACCTGGACCCTCTGCTCACCAGTGACGGCGTGGCCGATCTCGACCCGGCGTACGTCCGCGCGCTGCACCGCCGGGCGAAGGCGGCCGGTGCGCTGTGGATCGCCGACGAGGTGCAGTCCGGCCACGGGCGCACGGGCGAGACGCTGTGGGCGTTCTCCCGCTTCGGGATCGAACCGGACTTCGTCACGCTCGGCAAACCGATGGGCAACGGGCATCCGGTCGCGGCCGTGATCACCCGCAGCGACATCGTGCGGGCCACCGTCGGCCAGACCCTCATCTTCAGCACCTTCGGCGGCAACCCGGTCGCAGCAGCCGCAGCCCTGGCGGTGCTCGACGTCATCGACGACGAACGCGTGCTCGACCGGGTCCGCCACACCGGCGAGACCCTGCGCGCCGCGTTGCGGGAACTGGCAGGCCGCCACCCGGCGATCGGCGACGTCCGGGGAGTCGGACTCGCGGCCGGCGTCGAGATCGTGCATCCCGGCGGCACCCGGCCCGACCGCGCGACAGCGGTCACCGTCCGCGACGGCCTGCGCGACCGCGGCGTGCTCGTCGGAACGACCGGGAGGGCCGGCAACGTGCTGAAGATCCGGCCACCGCTCGCCTTCACCGACCGGGAAGTGCCGGTGTTCATCGACGCGCTCGACGCCACTCTCGCCGCGCAGCCAGGTCGGTAGGGACCGTCGCTCACTTCCCGGTTGTCAGCACATCGGCAGCTTTCTCCAGGACGGCGACGATCTCGTCGGCACGCAGCCGTACAGTGCCTTCGCGGTCGCCGACGCCGTCGATCCGGGTGCGCAGCCGGTACTGGACCGTGTTGTTCCGGTGCAACTCCGCCACCAGGTCGTCGGTGGTGGGACCCCAGTGCGCGAAGTCCGGCGACTGCCCTGCTCGGCAGGCGGCGGCGTTCACCCGCAGCGAGTGCGCGAACTGCGGCACGTACACCGTGTTGTCGAACGGTGTGGCGATGGCGCCGTCCAGCCACAGCGTGCAGGTGCGCAGTTGTGACCCGTCCGGGTCTGCCGGTCCGATCTCGAACGCCAGGCGTGACCGCTCTCCGATCAGGAGATCCGTTGCGCACCAACGCGAAACGTCGATGTCGAAGTCGAGCGCCGCGGTCACCGCGTCCAGCGTGGTCGCGGTCGCGTTCTCGTCGAGCGTGACCGGCTCTGGCAGATCGGCGAACCCCAGGTGTTCCAGTGTGGTGCGCAGGTTCGGGTAGTCGGGTGGCTGGTCGGTGTACACGCCGATGTTGCGCAGCGTCGGCACGTGCAGCCGGTCCGCACCAGATAGCCGGGTGCCCGCGAGGTAGAACCACGCGGACCTGTGATGGGGCGCTGCGTGGTCGGCAGGCCCCAGCTCGACGGCGAAGCTCTCGCGGTCGCCGTAGACCCCGGCGGTCCGCGTGGCGAATGCGCCGAGCAGCTCGTCGGCCAGGGCGCGCCACGCCGCCGGGTCCTTGCTCGTGACCTGCGCGAACCGGCTGTCGACCGAGATGTCGGCGCCCTGCCCGGCCAGCCCGAGCAGACCGTTCGCACTGTGGTAGCGCACCAGGTACTCCTCGTCGAGCATCCCGCGGTGCAACGCGGCCAGCGAGCGCGGGGTGATCGGCAGCAGCCGGAGCGCCACGGCGGCGTCGATCCGTTCGCCCCAGTGCCCCGAGCCTTCGAGCACCGCGGCCACCTCGGCCACGTACTCGTCGTCGGCGGTCAGCTCGCACAACACCTGCGCGGTGCGCACCCGGAACACGCCGCCGGCCAGGGGAAGAGCGGACCGCAGCAACGCGGCCGTGTCCGACGGCGCACGGCCGAGGCGGGCCAGCGCACCCAGCGACTCGACCGCGACGTGATCGTGCTCGCCGACCCCGGCCCGCAACATCCGTTCCGCGCGCTCCGGCTCGCGCTCGTGTTCGGCGATCAGCGCGCCGACGTCGGCGCCTTCGTGCCACACCAGGTACGGATCCCCGAACACCGCGCCCCGGAAATCACCCCACGCATCAGCCACCGCGTGAGGCTAACCGGGTCGCCGGACGATCTTCATGACTGTTCCCCGTCTCGACGGACCACGCGGTAGCGCAGATGCGTGACGTCTCGGCCTTCGAGCCGGCGCACGAGTTCCAGTTCGACGTGCCCGTGGCCGGCCGGCTCGAACAACCGCCGTCCACCACCCAGCAGCACGGGAACGACGTGCAGCTCGAGTTCGTCGAGCTGACCCGCTGCCAGCAACGCCTGCGCCGCACCCGCGCCGTGCACCATCACGGCCCGACCTCCCGCAGCTTCACGGGCCTCGGCGGCACACGCGTTGACGTCGGTGTAGAACTTCGCGCTGCCCGGCGGCTCGTCGGCCGGGTCGACGTGGTGCGTGAGCACGTGGATCGGCACCCCGTCGTGGTGGTCGCCCTGCCACCGACCAGCAAGCTCGAACGTGCGCCGTCCGGAGATCAGGGCACCGGTCGCCAGGGCCTCGGCGTACACCTGCCCGTTGACGCCCTCGGACATCCGGTCGTCGAGCCAGTTGAACAGCCGCCCTCCGTCGCGGCCGAGCTCCTGGCCCGGCCGGTCGTCCGGTCCGGCGATGTACCCGTCGACCGACATGGACATGTACAGCCGCAGTGGTGTCCTGGTCATCTTCGATTCCTTTCCTCCGGCCACCCTCACCCCCACGTCGATCGCGCGACACCGGATTCGACAACGAGGGAGTGCGGCCTTCAGTCCGAATGCCGACCACCGTCCTGAAAGGACTGTCAGCCCTCGGGCGGTGGCGCGAACACGAGTGGCCAGTCGTCCTCGTCGAGCCGGTCGAGCGGAGTCAGGTACACGAGGGTCGCGCCGGGCAGGGTGTCGCGGGTGGTCGTACCGGTCACCCTCAGCACCCGCACCGCGTCGGGGTCGTGGCGCGAGCGTTCCTTGAACAGGGTCAGGTCGACGTCGTCGAAGTGCCGGAGCATCGCCTCGTAGACCATGATGTCGACGGTCAGGTCACCGTTCTCCAGCTGACTTTCCGCCCAGGCGTCCGTCCGCAGGATGTAGGCGACCTCGTCTTCTTCGTCCACGTAACAGAATTCGCCGATCTTCGCGACGGCCCGCTCACCAGGCGAGCCCTCGGGATCGATGACGACGGCGAGGACCACCCTGTCCGGCTCGTTCGGATCGAGCCCGTCACGCAGCACAACCTCAGGCATGGGCAGGAAATCTACCGCTCGATCCGATGCCCGGGAGAAGGGCCGCCGGATTCGCGGGTCGCTCCCGAGGGCGCCGTTCGACGTCGATCGTCGAATGCACGTCGTGCGGGTCAACGCTCGGCGAACTGCGCATTGCCTGGTTGGTCGAGGCGGTCGCGGATGGCGACACCGGTGTCGACGAGGGGCTGCCCGCAGATGTCCGTGATCCGGATGTCGGACCCGCAGCCCGCATCCACAATGGAGTGTCGTTCGCCTGGCCTTGCGGCCATCACCAGCCGATTCGATCCGTTCGACGCCGCCGGAGTCGAACGGGCGGGTTCACGCCCGTACGCTGGCCGGCGTCGCGAGATCCTCGTGCCGCGAGTCGGCCGAGTAGTGGGCGACCGCGATCGCCCCGGTGATCGCCAGCACGAACCCGACGGTCGCGGCGTTCACGAAACCGTCGCGGACGTGGTCGTCGAGGTAGACCAGTCCGACGAACGACGACAGCGTCGTGTTGGTGGTGAACATGATCGCGGTGACCCCGGTCGGGCCGCCCTTCTGCAACGCCATCGCGAACAGCACCGCGGCGGCGAGTCCGTTGAGGACCATGGCCCAGACCGCTGGTTCCAGGACGACTCGCCACAGGGCGTCCGGCAGTTCGAACGTCCGCGCCGAGATGCCGACGACGCTGTAGGCGACACCGGCACCGAACGCCAGTGCCACGGTCGCCCAGACGTGGTGGTGGCGCCTGGCGTAGACGGCGATCGCCCCCACCGGAACCACCATGCCCACGAGGATCCACCGCCACTGCGGTGGCAGTGCCTGCGCGGGCCCCGGCTCCGCGGACACGCCCAGCAGGACCAGACCGGCCGCGCCGACCACCAGCGCACCCCATCCCGGTGCACGGAGGCGGTGGCCCATGAACGCGCTGATCGCGGCGGTCACGCCGACGCTGAACGCGAGCATCGACTGGACGAGGAACAACGGCAACCGGTGCAACGCGGCAGCCGCCAAAGCGAATCCCAGCAGATCCACACCGAGCCCGAGGAAGTACAACCACTGCCGGCGCAGAGCGATGAGATCGAGAGACCTTCCGCCGTACGCGCCCGCACGCCGGACACCCATGGACTCCAGGATCGATCCACTGCCCGACGCCAGGGTCGCCAGCACGGCGAGGAGGTAACCCAGTGCCATTCGTCCATTGTGTCAGCCGGTGTCCGTGGCACTGTCAACGTCCCCGGTGCAGGGCGCCTGATCGACAGGTGCCACGGCCCGCTGAGACCGTCTGACCAGGGGCGACTCGACGGGCTCCCACCTCGGCGCAGGGCTCGGAGCCACCACGGCTCCGAGCCCTGCGACCAGAGTTTTCCGCTTACGGGCAACGCTTCCAGGAGAAGTAGTAGTCCGTCTTGGCGTGGCCGTCGAGCGAGTCCATCGCCATGAAGCTGGCCTTCTTCGGATCCGACGTGCCCACGTTGACCCGCAGCTCGGTGTTGATGTTGAGGTTTCTGTTCACGCCACACGGCGGGTAGATGATCGGCGAGCCCACGTCCGTGGCCTGCCACTCGTCAGCCACCGGGCCCTGCCAGCTGTGACTGCGGTAGCCCGTGTCCGCCATGCCCTGGAAGTAGTAGGTGGACCTCAGGGAACTGGTGGCACCGCGTTCGAGGTGCAGGTAGCCGGCGTAGTCGACCTTCGAAATGCCGTAGACGAAGCCCTCCGGCGCGTTCACCCTGACACTCAGCTGGCAGTTCTTCCGGAAGTCCGTCGGCGTGGCACCGGGGCCGACCTTGGCCGCGTAGCTGCTGAAGACCACGTGGAACGCGGAGTTGTCCGGGGACACCGACACCGTGGTCGTGCCCCTGGGGCAGCCGCTTCCGTTGATCGTGTCGATGGTGACCGCGCCGGGTGGCGGGACGTCGGCCTGGGGGAGGACGACGGTGGACATCGCCATGGCCGCGGCGACAATCGCGTGGATCATTGGACACCTTCCGGCTCGTACGCTGGGCAGCGGCGGTGAAGATGTACCCAACCCGATGACGGCGGCTTGGTGGGTTTCCTGCCGCCTTGCGATTACCTGACGATCGGCCCTCGCCCGCCCTGTTCAGCCGGGTGAACCGGTGCGCCTGGATTTGTGCTTGGTGAAGGCGGTGGCCGGACGCCCCGGGATCAGGGGGTGTTTCTGCGGCAGGACGGCGTTGCGTCCGCGTTTCGGCGCCGACCGTCTGGTTGTCGCCCATCGTCTCGCCGGTGCCGATCGCGGACAGCTTCACGACGGTGGTCGCACCGGCTGCCCTGGCCTTTTGCGTGCTCGGCACCGGCGCTGCCCGGGGTGAACCCCGGGCAGCGCCGGTAGCGCCGCAGCTACACCCCGGAACCTGTACCCCCAGTGGTGAACGGCAACAGGTTCTGGTTGTCCCCTGTTACTGCGACAGGACCAGCCGGTTGGCGATGTCGTACAGCTCGGCCTGCGGCACCCGGCCGGCGATGATGATCGGGACTCCGTCGACCGCGTCGAGGACCCACAGCTGGTGGTAGCCGTTCTCGTCGACGTAGCGCGTCTCGTGGCCCTGCACGGGTTGTCCCGGTGCGCCGGTCGGGACGTTGGCGCCGACACCGCTGTTGACGAAGATCGTCGGCTGCACGGTGCACGTGCCCAGCCGGTAGCTCGTCATCATCTTCGGGTCGGACGGGCCCTGTTCGACGTCGAAGGCGCAGATCCGCAGCCCGTTGGGCAGCTCGCGCAGGCCGTACCTCGGGGTGACGGTCGTCGTGCCGGGGAACTGGACGTTCTCCGCGATCCGCCGGCCGGCCTCGACCAGTTGCTGTGCGGGCGCTGTGCTGCCGGGCGCGGCGTTCACGTTCACGTACATCGAACCGCCGTCGGGGTGTGCCACGTACAGCTCGTAGCCACCTGGCCCGGTGGACACCGAGCTCTCGACCCCGGGCTGCCCGTTGATCGTCACGGACTGGCCAGGGCCCGACTTGAACGTCGCCCGGTCCGCCGACACCATCCGCATCTGCTGGACGTCGACCTCCAGGACCTGGTTGTTGGCCGTGACGGTCAGCATGTACTCACCGCCGTACAGCGGCACGTCCGGCTTGTCCGCGCTGAACCCGACGTTGACCCGGTGCACGCGGTAGGCGACCGAGCCCGGTGGGAGCCAGCCAAGCGAGTAGGGCATCTTCAGGCCCGCCGCGGCCGGTGCGGTGGTGGTCGGGGCCTGGCTGCTCTGAGACCCGTTGGCGGGGGCGGCGATCTGGGCGTGCTCCGCGGGACCCGCCCGGTTCAGCACCACGGCGGTGACCGCTCCGAGGGTCAGCACGGTGGCTCCGGCGGCGACCGCGAACGGGCGGCTCAGCCCGGAGCGCCTGCTGTCGATGCGCCGTCGTGCCGCGGCGAGCACCGCGTCGCTGTCGGGCGCGTCGTGCTCACGCGCCACGAAGGTGTCCTTGATCAGGTTCTCGATGTTCATCCCGTCTCCCTGGCTTCCGCCATCTGCTCGATGGCCAAGCCGTTTCGCAGTGCCGCCAATGCCTTGTGGGCGTGTGCCCGGACGGTGGACTGGGCGCAGCCGAGCAGCTCGGCGATCTCCGGATCGGGCAGCTGCTCGTAGTACCGCAGCACCATCACGGCCCGCTGGCGCTTGGGCAGCCGCGCCAAGCGCTGCCACATGTCATCGCGCGCGGCGTGATCCGTTGCGAAATCGTCCGCCCGTGCCTCGTCGGGAACGTCACCCGACGCGATCACACGCGCAGACCAGCTATGTCGCCAGGACAGGTAACCGTTGGTCACCATCCTCAGCACGTACCGGTCGGGGTGATCCGCGCCGCTGATCCGTGACCAGTGCCGGTACACCTTGACCAGCACGTCCTGCACCAGATCAGCCGCCTGCTCTCGCTCGCCGGTGAGCATCGTGGCGTACCGCAGCAGCCGCGGTAGTTGCGCACGGGCGAAGTCGTCGTAGTCAGCCATCACCCTTGAAGACTCGCGTCGACGGCGCTCCGTTTACCGGCTTCGGCGAATAAACAGATTGATCCACTCAACGAGTCGTAGAGGTGAGGGGAACCACCAGCCGACGTCACTAGGGGCGATCTGTGCACAAACGCAGTTTCATCCACGCGGCGGTCTTCGCCGTGGTGGCCACCGGTGTCGCCGTCTCACCGGCAGCCGCGCAACCACCCGCGCCCGCGCCGGCCGAGGCGCCCAGGACGGTCACGCTGATCACCGGCGACAAGGTGACCGTGACCAGGAAGGACGGTTCCTGGGACGCGAAGATCCAACCGGCTGCCCGGCTCGGGCCGGCGCGGTTCATCAAGTCCGTCAGCGACAAGGGCGTCACGGTGATCCCGTCGGTCGCCGAGCCGCTGATCAGAGCAGGCAAACTGGATCGCAAGCTGTTCGACGTGACCGGTCTGATCGACCTGGGCTACGACGACGCCCACACGCCCGAGATCCCGCTGCTGGTCGAGTCCGCGGGCGCCAGGACGCTCGGCAAGATCACCCGTGAGCTGCCTTCGGTGCAGCTCTCCGCGGTGGCGACGCCGAAGGACAGGGCCGCGGAACTGTTCGGCAAGGCCGACGTGGGCAAGATCTGGCTCAACGGCAAGGTTCATCCATCTCTGGATGTGAGCGTGCCGCAGGTCGGCGCGCCGGCCGCCTGGCAGGCCGGGCACACCGGCGCGGGTGCGACCGTCGCGGTCCTCGACACCGGCTACGACCCGAAACACCCTGAGCTGGCCGGGATCGTGAAGGGCGAGAAGGACTTCACCGGCGAAGGCATCGTCGACAAGGTGGGGCACGGCACGCACGTGGCCTCGACCGTCGCCGGCCGGGGCGCCAAGTACACCGGCGTCGCCAGGGGCGCGGACCTGCTGATCGGCAAGGTCTGCCAGACCGGTGGCTGCCGGCTCGACGCGATCCTCGCGGGCATGCAGTGGGCCGCGGACAGCGGCGCCAAGGTCGTGAACATGAGCTTGGGTGGCGGGCCCGGCGACGGCGTCAGCGACCCGGTGGAGATCGCGCTCAACCGGCTCTCGGCCGAGAAGGGCACGTTGTTCGTGGTCGCGGCGGGCAACTACGGCCAGCGAACGCCGGTGTCCAGCCCGGCGTCCGCGGACGCCGCGCTCGCCGTGGCCAGCGTTAGCAAGCAGGACCGCTACAGCCTGTTCTCGCAGCCCGGACCGCGGTTCAAGGACTACGCCGTCAAACCGGACATCGCCGCGCCCGGCGAGGACATCGTGGCCGCACGGGCCGAGGGCACGCTCGCCGACCGCGTTGTCGACGAGCTCCACGCGCGGCTGAGCGGCACCTCCATGGCGACACCGCACGTGGCCGGTGCCGCGGCGATCCTGGCCGCACAGCACCCGGACTGGACCGGCCAGCGGATCAAGGCCGCGCTGATGGGCAGCGCGACCCCGATCGACGCCACGATCTACCAGCAGGGCGCCGGCCGGCTCGACGTCGGCAGGGCGTCCAGGCAGACGATCATCCCCAGCACGGGCAGCCTGAGCCTCGGTTTCGTGCGGTGGCCGCACAACCAGCCAGCGCTGACCAAGCAGATCACGTACAGCAACACGGGCGGCGCACCGGTTTCGCTGCGGCTGAGCGTGGACGTCCCGGCGTTCCGCACGAACGTCGACGAGGTCACGGTGCCGGCCAACGGTGAGGCCACCGTGTCGGTCACCTTCGACCACGCCGCGGCGCAGATCGGCGTCTACGGCGGCAGACTCGTCGCCAAGAGCGGCGACACGGTGATCCAGACGCCGGTCGGCGCGTACAAGGAACCGGAGAGCTACGACCTGACGACGAAGCTGATCGACCAGAACGGCGCCGCGCCGGCCGACGGCCTGCTGGCGAGCGCGATGTGGGTTCCGCTGGGCACCGGCCAGGACGATTTCGACCTGATGGGCAACAACAGCACCGTGCGGCTGCCCGCGGGCCGGTACGCCGTGCTGGGCACGATCCAGACCACGGCGCCCGGTCAGCCTCTGCCGACCAGCACCAGGGTGGCCGACCCGGAGGTCGACCTGCACAAGGACACCGTGGTCACGCTGGACGCCAGGAACGGCAAGAAGGTCACCGTGCAGACCGACGAGAAGGAAGCCCGCCCGATCTCCTGGACGAACGGGATGGTCGTCGACACCGGAGCACGTGGAGTCGGCTACTACAGCATGTCGGACTTCAACGACTACACCGTGCCCACCACCAAGCACACCAAGGAGTTCCGGTACTTCGACCGGATGAAGCTCGAACGGCCGCAGGTCCGGCTGACGGTCGACGAGCCCGAGTCGTTCGAGATCCCGGTGCAGTGGCTACCGGGCTCACCGCAGACGACCGACACCCGCGCACTGTCCGCTGTGGACGTTGGACACGCCACCCCCGCCGAGATCGCCGCGGCCGACCTCAAGGGCAAACTCGCGGTGTTCACCCTGGGCGACGGGGAAAGCCTCGAGTTCAGCCCGCGGGCACGGGCGATCGCCGAGGCGGGCGCGAACGCCGCGCTGTTCCACTTCTCCGGCAGCCCCGTGCGATTGACGGAAGCGCCACCACTGCCGTTGACGTACACGTTCAGCCCGGACGGCGCCCGGCTGGCGAAGTTGCCGAACGCGTCCGTGACGCTGACGGGCCTGCCGGTGAGCCCGTACCGGTACGAGCTGGTGTTCCCCAGCTACGGGGACGTTCCGGCGAACGTGACCTACCGGCCGCGCAACAGCGACCTGGCCACGGTGAAGACGACCTACCGTGCGCCGGTGGACGGTGTCGGCTACGCGGCGATGTTCGCCACCGACGGGAAGTACGAGCTGGAGGGCGCGTTGGAGTCGACGCCGACTCCGCTTCCCCGTGAGCGGACCGAGTACTTCTCTCCGGCGACGTGGGCGAACTCCGTGAGCGTGATCGCAGGCGGTGCCGCGCAGCAGTACGAGGCCGCCAAGCGGACCTTCAAGGCCGGGCAGAAGGCCACTGTGGACTGGGGCAAGGCCGTGATCGGGCCGGGTCTCACCGGGTCGGTGGGCTTCTTCTCGCCCGAGCCGCACCTGGCGTACCGCGCGGGAGAGAAGGTCAACGTCCATCTGCCGCTGTTCTCCGACTCGGCCGGCCACTCCGGGTTCCCCGACTCCGGTGACACCGGCGACACCGTGCTCTACCACGACGGCGAGGAGATCGCCCGCAGCGGACAACCCGGCAGCGGACAGTTCACGGTGCCCGCGGGCGCGGCGAACTACCGTCTCACCGCCGAGGCGAGCCGGAGCAACCAGGGATGGCCACTGTCCACGAAGGTCAGTGCGGAATGGGGCTTCCGGTCCGAGCACGCGACCGCCGCCACTGCCCTGCCGCTGCTGTCGATCGGTTTCGATCCCAAGCTCGACCTGACGAACCACGCGCCCCGCAACGCGTTGTTCCCGGTACCGCTGCGCGTCGACCGGCAGCCGGGCGCACAGGGCGGCAAGGCCGAGCCGAAGCAGGTCGAGGTGTCCCACGACGACGGGCAGACGTGGCAGCGGGTGCCGGTGCTGCACGTGAGCGGCACCTGGCTGGCGGCCATCCGGAACCCGGCGTCCGGGTTCGTGTCGCTGCGCGCGAACGCGGCGGACCAGGACGGCAACACGGTGACCCAGACGATCATCAGGGCCTACCGGGTGAAGTGACGCCAACGGCAGCCGGCCCGCGCCCTTCTCGGGCGCGGGCCGGCCGCGGACTGGTTGGTCAGCAGGCGAGGGAGATCCTCGGTGACTTGCCGGCCAGCGTGAGCGGGGAGCCGACGTAGCCGGCCTTGGTGAAGATGGCGACCCCGGCGCTCCGGTAGACGGCCGTGGTCCCCGGGCACGGAGTGGTCACGTCGTGGTTGAGCGCGGTGACCTTGGGCAGTCCCTTCCAGGAGTCGGGGCCGAGGGCGCCGTTGATCTCGATGGCGACCCCGACCTCGATCGTGTCCAGAACGCCGTCACACGACACCTTGATGTCGGCGCGAACCTTCCCGCCGGTGACGTACGGATTGGTGACGGATCCGCCGCAGGTGATGACCTCCTGCGCCCCGAACGACGCACCGGCGGTTCTGGTCAGGGTCACCGTGAACGACTCCGCACCGGCGGCCCCGGCAGCGGTGAGCGGAACCGACGGCCGGTCGGCGGCGGCGGCCGGGCCCGCCGCCAACACCGTCCCGGCGGCACACGCCACCGCCAGGACAACGGCGGAGAGGACTGTCCGAACACGCGGCATTGTTTTACCTCCAACTGTTGGGGTGCAAGGAATTCCGGTGCCGGTCGCGCAGGGCGGCGTGCTACGTCCGGCGAATGGGGTCGGTGTAGAAATCGCCCACCTGGTTGGTGCCACCGGTGAGCGCCACCTCGACGTGCAGGACCGTGTAGTAGGGCGCGCCGAACGCCATGGACTCGAGGCTCGTCGCCGAGCACGACCGGTTCGTCGCCCTTCCCGAGCAGGACTCCTGACCGACTTCCCGCCCGAAGTCCCAGGGGGTGTAGATGCCCTGGTAGACGCGCACGTTCATGAGGAGCATGAAGATGTCCGGCGCGGGGAGGCTGGGGTTGGCGCGGCTGCGGCAGTCCAGGTTCCAGGTGGCGGTGACCTTGTAGTTGGCGTCGATCGACGCCGGCCAGGCCACACTCACGTAGCAGAACGACTGCGGTGGCGTCGCCTGGATCACCGCGTTCGCGACCGAGGTCCCGTTCTGCAGGACGAGCACCGCCGAGCCGGTGCGGAAGCCGGTGCCCGCGAGCCCTCCCGGTGCTGCGGTGGCGGAGGGAACCGCGGTCAGTGCCAGCGCCGCGGCCAGTGCCGCGAGCAGCGTGAGAGGTCGCTGGAACAAGCGTGTTCGATGCATTGTCGTCCTTCCTCAGCAGCTCAGGAACGGATCCGGCCGGGTGGTGCCGAACCAGCCCCAGTCGGTGAGCGGGCTCCCGGCGTAGAAGGTCGCCTCGACGTACACGACCCCGTACCAGTAGGCCGGGAAGCAGGGAGCGAGCGTGTGGGAGAGGCCCTCCATCACGAGGGTCGAACTGTCCCCGCCGCGAAGGGGGATGTTCTCCGCCTTGTTGGCGAGCGTCCAGTTGTCGCCCTCGCTGAACCGGTAGTAGAGGTAGAGGTGCGCGAGGCCGCTCCTCCACCTGCCGTTGCACCGCATCTTGAGTCCGAAGTTGACAGTCGGCTTCGGGCTCCAGGTGGGCTTCCAGCCGTCGACGCCGCACACGACCTGGTCGTCGGGCACGTTGTTCAGCCCTCGGGCCGACGGACCGCTCGCGCCGAACCTCGTGGCCCGGAGCCCTTCCTGCGTAATCGCCGATCCCGGAGGGCTGATCGCGACGAGGTCCGCCGTCGCCGCGCCCACCGGTGGTGACACGGCGATCGACGCAGCCGCGACCAGGAAGGCGGCAAGGGCCCTGACGATGACGCGTCCACGTCTCATGGGAGTTCCTTTCTGTTCTGACGCTTCGCCGCGGGCATCAGCGTGGCCGCGCGCTTCCGCACGGCCACACCACGTTCTGCGAATCCGCTGATCAGCGGCGACGGGGCGGGCGACGCCGAGGTACGACGACCCGGCGCGCCTTCACCCGAATGAAGCAACGCACTGGTCGTTACGTTCCACCATTCGCGAACGATGCCCGGAGTAGACGGCGTTGTCGGGTTCGAGTTCGGAAGGGCGGAACTGTGGCGCTCGAGTCGGCACGATTCAGAGGCGACCCGGTGCTGGAGCGGATCGCGAGGAACGATACGTCCGCGTTCCTCCGCTTCGGTGCGAAGGGTGAGCACGTGCGGAAGGTCCAGTTCGCGCTCATCGACCTCGGGTTCGGCATCCCCGACGGCGCGACCGGCAACTTCCTCCAGCAGACCAGCGCGGCCGTCGTCGCCTACAAGACGTCGCGCGGTCTGACGCCGAACGATCCGGTGGCCGGCGTCGGGACGATCACCACGCTGGACCGTGAATGGGCAATGCCTTTTGCCGACCGGGACGAGTGGCTGTCCTGGCAGACCCGGCTGATCCCCGAGTTCAACTTCACCAGGGCGGACGAGCTCGCCCGCAGACGGTCAGGCCGGGGATCCGTGCTGAACCCGTTGTCCGCCTGGTTGCCGTCCGCCTTCCGCGACGGGATCTTCACCGCGTTGACGGCGCTGCTGGACCCGGCCGGCTCGCCGCTGGGACAGTTCACCCCCGCGGCGTCGTGGGGTGCGAGTCCGCTGGACACGTACCACTGCCACGTCGTGATCGACACGGCGAACGTGGGACCGGCCTGGCAGGGGTTCCAGGGGTTCGCGCGGGCGATCGACAACCGGGCGGACACGATGATGCGGCAAGCCGATCAGGCCGGTCCGCGGGGAACGCCGGCGTGGACGGCGGCCTATCGCGCGCTCCTCCTGGCGCCGGGCGACCCCAGCTTCACCCAGCGCATCGCCAACCTGCTGAACGACATCACGCAGGAGTCGAAGAACACCGGGGTTCCGGTCAAGCTCCTCTGGCACACGTTCGAACACGCTGCCTGGCGCCCGGTCGAGATCGGTTCGAACGATCCGCGCCGGGCTTGGCTGAACGTCGTCACGCCTGCGGCGGGGCCCGTCACGCAGTGGCCGTTCCCGGTGACGGATGTGGCGTTCGCCGCCAACGTCGCCCAGCTCGCCGGGCTGGCCGTCATCGTGGACAAGCCCGGGACGGTCACCGTGGCAGCACCGACGCGAACAGAAGCAGTCGCGCTCGCGGGCCTCGACCAGAAACGGATCGACGACGCGACCTGAGGCCGTGGGACTCGCGCGTCCCACTGCCTCCGGGGCAGAGCTCTCAGACGAACTGCTCCCAGCCCGCGCCGATCTGTGTGCCCGATCCGTACGGCGTGGAGTTGTTGCCGCCGTTGACATACAGCCACAACGTGCCGTCCGGGCGGGTGGCCACCAGGTCGGCGCGCGCGTCACCGGTGACGTCGCCGGCCAGGACCCGGTCGAACTGCTCCCAGGACACCCCGATCTGCGTGCCCGTGGAGTACGGTGCCGTGTCGCTTCCACCGTTGGTGTAGAGCCAGAGCGTGCCGTTGGGGAGGCTGCCGACCAGGTCGGCACGGGAGTCGCCGGTCACGTCGGCGAGCGCGAGGTGCCGGAACTGCTCCCAGCCGACCCCGATCTGGGTGCCCGACGTGTACGGCGCGGAGTTGCTGCCGCCGTTGAGGTACAGCCACAACGTGCCGTCCGGGCGGGAGGCGACGAGGTCCGCTCTGCCGTCACCGGTCACGTCGCCGAGGACGACGTGGCGGAACTGCTGCCAAGCCACGCCGATCTGGGTGCCGGTGCCGTACGGCGAAGTGTCGCTTCCGCCGTTGGTGTAGAGCCACAGCGTGCCGTCCTGACGTGCCGCCACGACGTCGGCTCTGCGGTCGCCGGTCACGTCACCGGCCAGGAACCACAGGAACTGCTGCCAGCTCACGCCGACCTGCGTGCCGCTGCTGTACGGCGCGGAGTTGTTGCCGCCGTTGAGATACATCCACAGCGTCCCGTCGGGGCGGCGCGCCACCAGTTCGGCCCGGCCGTCGCCGGTCACGTCGCCTGCGGTCACACCACTCGCGGTGCCTCCTCCGGCCAGTGCGGCGAGCTGCGCGACTGATCCCTTGAAGACCATGGAGTCGTGCGCCGCACCGCGTTTGCACGCGTCGATGTCGTACTGCCAGAACGTCCAGTTGGTGCCCCAGCCCGGCACCGACGGCGGCGTCGAGTTGCAGCTGGAGATGTCCAGCGGGTACCCGGCGAAGGCGGTGCTGCTGCCTGTGCACGGGTTCCACCAGTTGACGTTGGTGTAGATCATCGGTGTGCGGCCGATGCGTGCCTGGACCGTGGTCAGGAAGGTGCTGATCCAGGTGCGCATCTGGCTCTGGGAAAGGCCGTAGCAGTCGGGCGTGCCGGCCAGGTAGGGCCATTCCAGGTCGAGGAACGGCGGCAGCGTCCTGCCGTCCGCGGTCCACTGGAGGTTGTTCACGAAGTGGTTGGCCTGGCCGGCCGGGTTGCCGAGGTCGGGCCGGCCGAAGGCGTAGGCGCCCACGTAGAGACCGGCGGCCTTGGCCTCCCTGTTGTCCTGGTTGAAGTACGGGTTGACGTAGCTCGTGCCCTCGGTGGCCTTGACGAAGGCGAACTCCTCCCCCGCTGCCCGTCGGCCGGCCCAGTTGATGGTCTTGCCCCCGTCGTGGTCGTGGCTGGAGACGTCGATGCCGTTGACCGTGTAGCCGGGCGGAAGGGCGGCGACGTCGATGGTGCCGGCGTTCGCCTGGGTGGCGAGGAGCAGCTGGGCCACGAGAGTGAGTGCCAGGACGACGAGTGACGTGTGGGTGCGCATGACGGTTCTCCCTGTGTCTCGGTGCGGGGATCAGGCGAACTGTTCCCAGCCGCCGCCGATCAGGGATCCGCTGCTGTACGGCGAGGTGTTGCTGCCGCCGTTGACGTACTGCCACAGGGTGCCGTCCGGCTTGGTGGCGATGATGTCGTCGCGGCCGTCGCCGTTGGTGTCGCCGAGCAGCACGCGGTTGAACGACTCCCAGCCGACGCCGACCAAGATGCCGCTGCTGTACGGCGAGGTGTTGCTGCCCCCGTTGACGTACAGCGACAGCGTGCCGTCCGGCTTGACACCGAGAACGTCCGCGCGACCGTCACCGGTCACGTCGCCGGCCTCGACCGAGCTGAACGACTCCCACCCGGTGCCGATCAGGGATCCGGTGCCGTACGGCGAAGTGTTGCTGCCGCCGTTGGTGTACAGCAAGAGCGTGCCGTCCGGCTTGGCGGCGACCAGGTCCGCGCGGCCGTCACCGGTCACGTCGCCCAGGGTCACGTCGGTGAACTGCTGCCACGCAGACCCGATCACGATGCCCCAGTCGTAGGGCGAGGTGTTGTTGCCGTTGTTGGTGTACAGCAACAACGTGCCGTCGGGCTTCGCGGTGACGATGTCGGCGCGACGGTCGCCGGTGACGTCGCCGGCCACGAACCACGCGAACTGCTCCCACCCGCTGCCGACCTGCGAACCGCTGCCGTACGGCGTGGAGTCGTTGCCACCGTTGGCGTACAGCCACAGCGAGCCGTCCGGGCGGCGGGCGAGCAGGTCGGTCCTGCCGTCACCGGTCACGTCCCCTGTCGCGACACCGCCGGCTTTGGAGCCCTCGACGATCCGGTCGTAGCGGACCGGCCGGTAGTTGCTCGCGTTGCTCTGGGTCCACGTCCGCTGGATCGTGCCCTTGGAGCCGGTCTGCTCGATCACGACCGGCCGGGTGTGCGCCGAGTCCTCCCATCTGACGAACAACGCCACGTGGTCGACGGACGGGTTGTTCTCGTGGCGCAGCAACGCGTCACCGGGTTGCAGGGACGAACGCGGGATGTCCGTGGACACGTCGCCGAGGTTCCCCGTCCAGAAGTCGCTGCCCCGCTTGCCGAGCCCCCACGCCATCGCCACGAATCCCGAGCAGTCGGTCCGGTAGTCGCCGTAGGAGTTCCGGTAGCACCTGGACTGGCTGTAAGGCACGCCGCCCACGTTCAGCCAGCTCTGCGCGCGGGTCAGCACCTGCGAACGGGTGAGGCTCTTGTGTGCGCCGTTGTCCGCGCACGGCACCGGCGTCGTGGACACGGAGGCCACCATCCGGCCGTCGTCGGCCAGTCCCGGATAGCTCGGCAGCGGTGGGTTTCCGGCCGCCTGCCTGGTGATCGCGGTGGAGGTGTCCGGTGCCGCGACCGCGGCGACCGGGCCGATGGCGGCGAGGGCGACGAGCGCGGCGGTGACCAGGCCGACTCCCGTGCCCCGGCGGATCGAGTTCGTGTTCATGGCTGCTCTCCCCTTGGTGAACTTCGTGGAGGAACTTCGACGGGAACGAGCTTCTGCGGCCGCGCTGCACCTTTTCTGCACTGACGGCGCAACGCCGATACAGAGGGCTTGCAGCGGCGGTACGCTGCTGGACCGCGCCCGCGGCGGGGAGGCCGTGGCCCGTGAAATCGGGAGTCCGCATGGAATTCCACCTGCTCGGACCGGTGGAGGTGACACGCGACGACGGCACGGCCGGGCTGAAAGGCACCAAGATCCGCACCCTGCTGGCCGCGCTGCTGCTCGCTCCCGGACGGGTGCTGGCCACGAACCGGCTCGTCGACATCCTCTGGGACGACGACCCGCCACCGACCGCCAGGGCGTTGATCCAGACCTACGTCTCCACGCTGCGCCGCACGATCGGAGACACCGACGCGCAGGTCATCCGCACCGAGGCACCGGGTTACCTGGCCCGGATCGAGGACGGCAGCCTCGACCGGGACAGGTTCGACCAGCTCGTGGCCCAGGGACGTGCGGCGGCGGCCGGCGGGCGCCACCGCGAGGCGTCCAACGCCTTCCGCACCGCGGACGCCCTGTGGCGCGGGCCGGCGCTCGGCGGGGTGCAGAGCCGCGTCCTCGCGATGGAGGCCATCCGTCTGGACGAGCAGCGGATCACGGTCGTCGAGGCGCGGGTCGCCGCCGATCTGGCGCTGGGGCTCGCCGAGGAGCTGATCGGCGAGCTGACCGTGCTGGTGGGCCAGCACCCGACCCGTCCGACCCTGCGCGGCCACCTCATGCTCGCCCTGTACCGAGCAGGTCGCGCCGCCGACGCGCTCACCGTGTTCCGGCAGGGCAGACAGGCGCTGGTCGACGAGCTCGGCATCGAACCGGGGCCCGAGCTGACCCGGTTGCACGAGGGCATCCTGCGGTCCGATCCGGCGCTCCTCGGTCCCCGTGCCACGCCGCCCGGCTCCGTTCCCCCGCCTCCCATCGCACCGCGGACCGGCAACGGCCATCGTGTGCCACGCCAGCTCCCGCCCGACGCCGCCGACTTCACCGGCCGGCACGAACTGGTCGGCGAGCTCGCCGGTGTGCTCACCGGCGAGCACATCGGGCCCGTCGTCGCGGCGCTCATCGGTCCGGGAGGGGTCGGCAAGTCGGCGCTGGCCGTCCACGTGGCGCACCACGTGTCACAGGCGTACCCGGACGGACAGCTGCACGTGGACCTGCGCGGCACCAGTGGAGCACCGGCGTCACCCGCCGAGGTGCTGGGCCGCCTGCTGCGCGCGCTGCAGGCGGACGCCATCCCGGACGAGGCGGACGAACGCATGGACGCGTACCGCACCGTGTTGTTCGACCGCCGTGTGCTGATCGTTCTCGACGACGCCGCGAACGAGCAGCAGGTGCGGCCTCTGCTGCCGGGCACCGACTCGTGCGCCGTGCTGCTGACCTCGCGCAACCGGCTGGCCGGTTTGGCGGGTGCGCGGCACGTCGAGGTGGACATGCTCTCCTCCGGCGAGGCCGCCGCCCTGCTGGCCAAGGTCGCCGGCGCCGACCGGATCGGCGACGCCCCCGACGCCACCAGGGCCATCCTGACGTCCTGCGGCAACCTGCCGCTGGCGGTCCGCATCGCCGGAGCGCGGCTCGCCACCCGCAGGCACTGGACGCCGCACCTGCTCGCCGCCCGGCTGACCGACGAGCGCCGTCGGCTCGACGAGCTCTCCGCGGGCGACCAGCAGATCCGGGCGAGCATCGAGATGGGGGTGCACAGCCTCGAACCGGCCGCGCAGGCCGCGCTCCGCAGGCTCGGTCACCTGGGGATGGCGGACTTCCCGGCGTGGGTCGTCGCCTACGCGCTCGACGTCTCGATCGACGAGGCCGAGCAGGTGGTCGAGCACCTCGTCGACAACCACCTGGTCGACTACACGTTCGTCGACGACGCGGGCCAGGTGCGCTACCGGCTGCACGACCTGGTCCGCATCTACGCGCGCGAGGAAGCCGAACGGAGGGAAAGCGAGGCCGATCTGGTCGCTTCGACGGCTCGCGTGGCCGGGGGCTGGGCGGCGGTGCTCGAACTGCTGCGGGACCACGTGGTCGACAGCGTGACGTCCGGGGCGATCCACCCGCACGCGCCGGTCCCCGCAGGCGTCGCCGCGGCCGATCCGGACGTGGTCGGCACCGCGCTCGCGGACCCCCGGCGGTGGCTCGACGTCGAGCAGGCGTCCCTCGTGCTCGCCGTGGAGCGCAGCGCCGAGATGGGCCTGCACGAGCTGGCGGTGGCCGTGGCGTCGGTGCTGTGCGCGTCGAGCTACGCGCTGAACCGGGTGGAGGACCTCTGGGAACGCGTGCACCGCGCCGCCCTGAGAGCTGCTCGCACGGCGGGCAACGCGCACGGCGAGGCGGTGCTGACGGCCCAGCTGGGTCAGCTCCGGTACGAACAGGACCGTTTCGCCGAAGCGCGCCTGCACCTGACCGACGCCGTCGAACGGTTCCGCGACCTGCACGACCCGCGGGGTGAGGTGAGCGCCCTGAGCGCGCTCGGACTCGCCTGCCGCGAGCAGGGATACCTGCCAGAGGCCGAGCACTTCCTGGTCAAAGCCGCCGAGGCGTGCACGAGCCTGGAAGACGACTGCGCCACCGGCCACTGCCGGCGGCTGATCGGCTCCGTCTTCCTGGAGCGTGGCAACTTCGACGCCGCCGACGCCGCTCTGGCCGAGGCACTCGCGGCCTACCGGCGGGCGGGCAGCCGACGGGGCGAGGCGCTGACCCTGCGCACGATCGGGCTGACCCACCGGGCCTGCGGCAGGCTGGACGCCGCCGAGAGCGCGTTCGCCGCGGCGCTCGTCCTGTTCCACGACCTCGGCGACACCAAACTCGTGCAGTTCTGCCGGCGCGGGCTGGCCAAGACCTACCTGCGGCAGGGCCGGTTCACCGAAGCCCGCGAACCGCTGGACACCGCGCTCGTCGCGCACCGGGCCGAACGGGACAGTTGGTCGGAGGCGATGGTGATGCGCACGCTCGGCGAACTGGAACTGGCGTGCGGCAACGTCGACGAGGCCGCCAGGTGGCTCACCGGTGCGCTGAAGATCTTCCGCGACATGGAGGCGACGCTGTTCTGCGCCCGCACGCTGCGCGACCTCGCGCAGGCCGAGCAGGCCAGAGGCGACCAGGCCGCCGCCGAGACCGCACTCGCCGAAGCCCTGGAAACGTTCCACGCCCACGGTGCGCGCGAGTACGACGAGTTGACGGCTGGAGCGACCAGGACGCCGCTGTAATTCCGTTGCAGCGTTCTTACAGCGCCGGGACCGACCTTTTCGGTGGAAGTCGTTGCACCGCCAGCGTCGGAGACCCTGCGATGATCGTGCTGCCGCCCGACCCGTGCCTCGCCGGAGTCCCCGTCCGGGACAACGGCGAGGTGCTCGTGGAGGTGCGAACCTCGGCCCCGCTGCGCACCGCGGGGCCGGTCCACCTCCGGTCCGGTCTCGTCGACCGGCTCGTGACCGCTCAGACCCTGCTGCCCCGCGAGGTCCGGCTGCTGATCGTCGACGGCTACCGCCCACCGGCGCTCCCGTGCCGGAACCCGGCCTGCGCACTGGCTCCAGGACCGGACGTGTGCGTGACGCCGCTCCCTCACCTGACCGGTGGCGCGGTGGACCTCACCCTGGCGAACACGGACGGGCGGGCGAGCCCCGGCACGACTCTCCCTGCCTGCGGCACCGGTCCGATCCCGCCGCCGCATCACGAGCTCCGGCACCTGTTGTCGACGGCGCTGGGTGCGGCGGGCCTGGCCAACCACCCCGCGCGGTGGTGGCACTGGTCCTACGGCGACCGGTTCTGGGCGAGCGTGACCCGCGCCCCGCACGCCCGCTACGGCTGTTGCCCGCCTTGAGGCCTCAGCGTGTACTGACCGCCTCGTCGAGGAAGCCGCCGGACTGGTGGCGCCACAGCTTCGCGTACGTCCCGTCCACGTCGAGCAGTTCCGCGTGGGTGCCCTGCTCGACGATCCGGCCCTGGTCGAGCACGATCAGCTGATCCATCCGCACGACCGTGCTCAGCCGGTGCGCCACGACGATCGCGGTGCGGTCCTCCATGAGCCGCCACAGCGCTTCCTGGACCAGCACCTCGCTCTCCGAGTCCAGCGCGCTGGTCGCCTCGTCCAGCAGCAGGATCGGCGCGTCGCGCAGGATGGCGCGGGCCAGCGCGACCCGCTGCCGCTGTCCGCCGGACAGTTTGACGCCGCGTTCGCCGACCATCGTGTCGAACCCGTCGGGCAGCGCCTCCGCGAACTCCGTCACGTGCGCGGCGTGCGCGGCGCGGTGGATCTCGGCGTCGGTCGCGCCGGGCCGTGCGAACGCGATGTTCTCGCGCAGCGTCCGGTGGAACATGGCCGGGTCCTGGGGCACGTACCCGATCAGGCCGCGCAGGTCGGCCTGGCTCAGGCGGGAGATGTCCTGGCCGCCGATGAGGATGCGGCCCCGATCGACGTCCATCAGCCGCAGCAGCAGCCGGGTGAGCGTCGTCTTGCCACCGCCGGAGCGGCCGACGAGCCCGATCCGCGTGCCGGCCGGGATGTCCAGGTCGAGCCCGTCGAACAGCGGTTCGCCGCCGCCGTGCGCGAACACGACGTTGTCGAACCGGACCCGGGAGTCCTTCACGCGCAACGGTTCCGGGTGCACCGGGTCGAGCACGACCGGCGGGTCGAGCAGCAGTTCGGTGAACTGGGCCGCCTCGGTGAGAGCGCTCTCCACCTGCCGGTAGATCTGGTTGAACTCGAACATGATCCGCGTCGCGTTCCCGAAGTAGGCGAACGTCACCACGATCGCCTCCACGCCGAGCCCGTCGCTGAGCGCGATCGCGACCACGAGGCCGAACACGTTGGTGAGCACCGACAGCGGCGCGATCACGGTGTCGATGCGCAGGTTGTTGTAGTCCCACGACCGCAGTGCCAGCGTTCGCAGCTTGGCGGAACGGGTCCGGTGCTCCGCGCTCTCGCGCTGCTCGGCGGCGAACGCCCGCACCGTCTCCATGTTCGTGAGCGTGTCCGAGACGTGGCCGGACACCTGCGCGACGGCGGCCTCGCGCTCGTCGACCAGCCTCTGGCGGTGGCGGATGAGCGGCGCGACGACGAATCCGGTGACGAGGATCAGGCCGACCAGCACCGCGACGAGCACCGGGTTGTAGCGCCACAGCACCACGCAGGCGAAACCGAGCGGGATGAAGTTGGCGAAGATCTTGAACACCAGCGTGTCCACGAAGTCCTCGAAGCGGAACGCGAAACTCAGCACCCGTTTCGTGAGCGACCCCGCGAAGTTGTCGTGGAAGAACGCCGCGTCCTTGCGCAGCAGCTCGTCCATCGCGAAGGCGGACAGGTTCTCGATCCCGCGAGCGTCAACGCGGTTGAGGCAGTGCATACCGATGCGCCACAACAGTTCCGACAGCAGCATGAAACCGCCGAAGGCCAGCACGTACGGCAGGACGGTGCCGAGACTCGTGCCGCCGCCACTCGCGAGCTTTCCCACGAGCGCGCCCACCGCCAACGGCGCGAGGTAGAGCTGACACGTCACGCCCAACGCGGGTGACAGGAGTGCGCCCGCGGACATGAATCCGTGGCGCCGCAACTCCTTCCCGTACAGGCGCACGGCGAGCGGCACCGCGTTCTTGCGGAAAGGCCTTTCCGATCCTGACACGCCGTCCCCCTCCGGACACCTCGGCTTCCTCATGCTGCCGCAGAGAGCCGGGTCGCAGCGATCGAATATCGGCACCCGAGGGGTTGTCACAAAATCGGGCGCTGTCCTGTCTTCCTGGACGTGAGTCAATTCCTGGAGTCGAGCACCGGCATCAGCGAGCCGGTCGTCGTGATCAAGAACTACCTCGTGCCGGCCGGCGAGGCCGAGCACTTCGTCGAGGTGTACCGGGAGAACGCGCGGATCATGTCGGCCCAGCCCGGCTTCGTGCGCTCCCGCCTGCACCGGCCACTCGCCGACGGACCGCGGGCGCGGTTCGTCCACGTCGCCGAGTGGAGCTCGGGAACCGAACTGGACCAGGCCGTCGCCAACCCCGAGTGGCGTACCTCGGTGCAGCGCATGTTCGACGACCCCGGCCTGCACATCACCTCGGAACCCGCCTCCTACCGCGTCGTGGTCGAGTTGCGGCCCTCGGGCGGTGCGATCGAGACCCTCGAAGACCTCCGCCGCCACCTGCAGTGGGCGATCGAGCTGGAGCACGCGACCATCCCTCCGTACCTGCGCGCTGTACTCGCTGGACCCGAGCCGCAACGCCGAGGCCGTGCAGGTCGTGGGCAGCGTGCTCGCGGAGGAGATGCTGCACCTGGCGCTGGCGGCGAACCTGCTCAACGCGGTCGGCGGCGAGCCCCGGCTCGACACCCCCGCGCTGCTGCCGCCGTACCCGCACCCGCTGCCGCACGGCGACCGGTCGCTCCAGGTCCAGCTCGTTCCGTTCGGCTCGGAGGCCCTGGAGCTGTTCCTGCGGATCGAGCAGCCGGCCACGGCCGACGCACCGCCCGAAGCAGACTCCTACGAGACGATCGGGCAGTTCTACGCCGCTGTCGAGGCGGGGATGCGCAGGCTGTGCGGCGAACTGGGCGAGGACGCCGTCTTCTGCGGCGATCCGGCTCGCCAGGTCGGCGAGTTCCACCTGCGCGGTGGAGGTGGCGCGGTCATACCCGTGCACGACCTGAAGTCCGCTCTGGCGGCGCTGACCGAGATCACCGAGCAGGGCGAGGGAGCCGCGCGGACCGACGTCTGGGACGGCGACCGCGACGTCTTCCACCCCGACCGGGACGAAGTGGCGCACTACTACCGGTTCCAGGAGCTCAAGCACGGCCGCCGCTACCAGGCCGGCGACACACCGCAGTCGGGTCCGACCGGTGAGCCGATCGCGGTCGACTGGGACGCGGTCATGCCCATGCGGCCGAACCCGCGCACGACCGACCACCCGGAGGGCAGCGACATCCGCGTGGCCCAGGAACGGTTCAACACCACCTACTGCCTGCTGCTCAAGCAGCTGGAGGAGGCGTTCAACGGCGATCCAGCGCGACTGGGCGCCACCGTCGGCACGATGTACCAGGTGAAAGCACAGGCACAGGCGCTGATGACGATGCCGCTGGAGGACGGGACGGCGACAGCGGGCCCGACGTTCGAGTACGTGCCGCCCAGAACCTGCGAACCTGACCAGGTCCGTCGCTGCCCGATTGGCGCGAAAAGCACGTTCTGGCCATCTAGCGGCCCGAACGTGCTTCTCGCGCCAAAAACAGACAGCGCGCTTGCGGTGTCAGCGGGTGATGCTTTGGAGCGTCGGCACGACCTTCGCCATCGTGCCGTCCGAATTGAACCGGAGGCGGTCGATGGTCACCTCGCGATGGGTGCCGTCGCCGCCCGGGATGGCGAACCGGTGGTAGGCGATGTACCAGTCGTCGGTTCCCGGCGCCTGGACGATGCTGTGGTGTCCGGTGCCGAGGATGCCGAGTGACGGGTCCTTCTCCAGGATCACCCCGCGGTTCACCAGACCGTCGAGCATCGGGCCGGTCACCGTGGCGTAGCCGACCCGGTAGTTCTCGCTGCCGGTGTCGTCGATCGACCAGGTGAGGTGGTAGGTGCCGCCGCGCTTGGTCATGAACAGTCCCTCGCGGAAGCCGTCCAGCCCGGTGACGTGCTTGATCTTCGTGGCGTCGAACGAGGTCATGTCCGCGTTCAGCGGCACCACGTACGCTTCGCCGTTGCCCCAGTACAGGTAGCTCTGGCCGTTGTCGTCGGTGAAGACGGCCGGGTCGATGGCCTGGCCACCGTTGGGGTTCGACGCGATCAGCGGTTTACCGAGCACGTCGGTGAACGGGCCGGTGGGCGAGTCGGAGACGGCCACGCCGATCTTGGCGTCGGCGCAGAAGTAGAAGTAGTACTTGCCGTTCTTCTGCGCGATCGTCGGCGCCCAGGCGCGACTGTCCGCCCAGGACACTCCCGGTCCGAGGTCGAGGATCTTCTCGTGCTTCGTCCAGTTCACGAGATCCTTGCTGGACCAGGCGTTGAAGGACGTGCTCGACCAACCGGGGAAGCCGTCGGTCGTGGCGTAGATGTAGTAGGTGTCGCCGAACCGGACGATGTTCGGGTCCGCGTTGTAGCCGGGAAGGACCGGGCTGTTCATGACGGCCGCCCGCACCGTCCAGGTCCGCTTGCTCCGGTCCGCTCCGGTGACCGTGTAGGTGACGGGCTTGGTGAAGTCCTGCCTCGATCCGTTGCGGGGCGAGACCTTCGCGTCGTCCGCGACCTCGAGCCGGGGCGCCAGGCGGCGCAGGTCCGTGCCGGGCTTGACCGGCAGGAGAATGGTGCCGGTCTGGCTGTCGACGACCGCCGGAACCTTCAGCGCGTCCAGGGTCACCGACGCGACGGCCGTCTCGTTGCCCGGCAGCTCCAGCACTTCCGACGTGGTGAGGCCGCGGTTCCACACGGTGAAGCGGCTCATCTTGCCCTTGAAGTACTTGTCGGCGGCGTAGGCGGAGCGGCCGATGTAGTTCGACGTCGTGATGCCACTGCCCAGGTCACCCGGTTTCGTCGTGACACCGTCCACATGGGCCACTTCGACGCCGTTGTCGTACAGGCGCGCCTTCCCGCCGGCCAGCGTGTACGTCAGCGTGTGCCAGGTACCGCGGGCGAGGTTGCGCCCGCTGTTGGCGTTCTGCTCCGTCGACCAGTTGCCGGACGCGATGGCCGCCCGGTAGCTGTCCCCGCTGGCGAAGAGGTAGCCGTCACCGGCGCCGTTCGTGCTGTTGCCGAGGTTGAACAGGAAGTACGGCGTCTGCTGGCCGGGATCGACCCACACCCGTGCCGACACCGTGATCGCGTCGAGCCCGGTCATGAGGTTGTTCGGCAGGTGCACGTAACCGTCGGTGCCACCGAAGGCGAGGCCGTCCGACGAGCGGGTGACGTCACCGTGCAGCACACCGTTGCGCGCCTTGCCGGAGCCGTCCGCGACCGTCGTGCCGGAGCCTCCGGTGAGGTCGTAGTCGGCGATGACGCCCTTCTTGTTCGCGGTGACCGGCAACGGACCCTTGCGCAGCCGCTCGAGCTCCGCCTTCGTCACCGGCAGGACGGTGCCGTGCCGCGGGGCGCGCGGCAGCGAGTACTCCGCCGGGATCTGCCAGTTCGGGTTCGCCAGCGAGTCGGTGACGAACGGGATGTAGCCGCGGTTCGGCGTCTCGTCCATGAACGCGTAGAACTTCTTGCCGTCGTTGGACTTGAACAGCGTCGGACCCTCGACCCAGTCCGTGCCGAGCGGCGTGCGGATGCAGTCGTCGACCAGTTCCCAGTTGCGCGGCTTCGTGGTCGGCAGGTCGACGGCGCGCAGGTCCTTCGAACGCTCGAGCACGATGTCGCGCGTGCACTTGCCGATGACCTTCTCGTCGGTCGTGAGGCGGTAGTAGTAGTCGCCGTCCTTGATGACGGTCGAGTCGATGACGCCCTGGCCGGGGTCGTTCCAGACCTTCGGCTCGGTGAACGTCCGGAAGTCGCGGGTGGTCGAGTAGTACATCCGCGCGTACGACCAGTTGTTGTGGTCCGGGTCGTCGGCCGCGAACGGGATGCTCGCCCAGTAGACGATGTAGGCGCCGATGGTCGGGTCGTAGGTCGCCTCCGGTGCCCACGTCATGCCCGCGGTGTCCGGCGAGACGCGCACGTGCCGCTGCTCGGACCAGGTCACGAGGTCGGTGGACTCCCAGATCTCCAGGTACTTGCTGCCGTGCTGCTGAGCCTCTCCCCAGCCACGTCCGTCGTTGATCTGCAGGTCGGTCGCGACGAGGTAGAACTTGTCGCCTTCCGGGCTGCGGATGATGAACGGGTCGCGCACGCCGGTCTCGCCGTACTGCGACTTCAGCACGGGCTTGCCGCCGTTGAGCTCGTCCCAGTGCAACGGGTCGTCGCCCCGGCTCACCGCGAAGTGCACCTGCTCGGTGTCCTGAGTGGCCTCGCCGGTGAAGTACGCGAACGCGTAGCCTTCCTTCGCTTCCTGCTTGGGCAGCGGCAGCACCGTCAGGATGAAGTCACGGGTGCTGCTCGCCTTCCCCTTGGTCGCGCGGACGCTCAGATGTGCCTTGCGGGGCTTGGCACCGTACGGCGGGCGCGTCACCACACCGTCCGCGGAAACGACGCGCTTGTCGTCGCTGCGCCAGGTGAACGTGACGTCGCCCGCGCCCTTGGCCGGCAGCGTGATGTTGCCCCGGACCGCGTCCTGGTCCCAGATCACGATGTCCCGCAAGGCGTTCCGGACCTTCTGCCGGTCGGTGATGTCCGCGAGCACCGTCACGGTGAACGTGCGGGTGGCGGAGTATCCGGCGTAGGTGACGGTGGCCGTCAGCGTCACGGTCGCGTTGCCGGAGCCCGGCGCGGGCCGCGTGACCACACCGGTCGCCGACACCACGGCAGGGTTGCTGGAGGACCAGGTGATCGAGGAACCACCCGCGGCCCTCACCGGCAGGGTGAGGTTCCCGGTCACGGCGGAGGTGTCGCCGAGGCTGAGTGCGGCGGCGTCGGCAGCGGCACGGCCGGCGGCGGTCCGCTCGCCGAGCGCGTTCGCTTCCGCCGCCGTCACGGCACGGTCGTAGATGCGGAAGTCGCGGACCTGCCCCTTGAGGTACTTGTCCGCGCTGTACACCGAACGACCGAGGTAGTTGGCGGTCGTGGTGCCGCCGCCGATCGATCCCGGAGTGATCGTCACGTCGGTCTTGCGGGCGACCTCGATGCCGTCCTCGTACAGCACGGCGAGACCACCGGCGAGGGTGTACGTGAGCGTGCGCCAGCTGCCACGCGCGAGGTTGCGGTTGGTGGACACCGTTTGCTCGGTGGACCAGTTGCCGGAGGCGATCGACGTGCGGTACCCGTCACCGGTGGTGAACAGGTAGCCGTTCCCGGTGCCGTTCAGCGTGTTTCCCAGGCCCCAGACGAAATACGGGGTGCCCTGGTCGGTGGCGACGTTCACCTGGACGGACACGGTGATGTCCGTGAGCCCGCGCATGACGTTGTCGGGCAACCGGACGTGACCGTTCGAGCCGCCGAGGCTCAGCGCACCGTCCTGCCAGACGGCGTCACCGCTCAGCGTGCCGTCTCTGCCGTTGCCGGACGTGTCGACGACGGTGGTGCCGGAACTCTGGGCGAGGTCGTAGCGGACGACCAGTCCTTTGTCGACTGTCGTGTCCGCACCGGCGGCGTCCGTGACGCTCATCGACGACGCCGTGAGGGCTGCTACTCCGAGAACCACCGTCAATGACCGACGCCAGATCGTCGAACGATTCGAACGCATTCAGCCCTCCGCGGACCAACTTCGAGATGAACGGTGACGAGACTGCACTCGAGGAGTTCGGCTACTGCGGATCCGGCGCAGGCAGACAGTCACTGTTAGCGCTAACAATTTGGGCGAGAAGAATGCGGTGCACAGTGGTGGTCCCCTTCGCGTCGTCGCGACACCAGGCAGCCACCTGGACACCGCCCCGGCCCGCTCGCCGTGAGCGTCACTCACGCGGGCCGTGGAAAGTGACCCAGATCATGAGGTCTCCGCCACTGAACAGTCAAGAGATCACTCCCCCGACCCGGCCCGTGCGGACGACGAGCTGAGCCGCGGGACCTCGCCGGCGACACAGCCGAACCCACACGTCGTCCAGCCACCACGCGGGGTGCGCGGCGACGATCCCGCGCGGGTCAGCGGGAACCCGGCGACCGCTCGCCCACCGCCTGCGACGGCACCGCCAGCCACCTCAGCTCCGCCGCGAGCACGCCGAGCTGGAACCGGGACTGCACGCCCAGCAACGACTGCAGGCGCGCGATGCGCCGGTTCAGGGTGCGGAGGCTGACGTCCAGTTCACGGGCGATCGCGCGGTCGGTCGCGCCGGTGCGCATGAGCCGCAGCAGACGCCGGGTCGCCACCGTGGGTTCCTTGCCCACGGCCACGCGCGGTGTTACGCGGGTCACAGTCATGAGGCGACGGTAGGTGCGACTATTGGCGGATGTCAACCAAAAGTCCGCACTTTGCTGTCAAAGTGCACGTGCCTTACGGATGCGTGCCGCCATTAGATGGCCTACGAAGACAGCTCCACCTCCCGCGCCGAACCACTGGCGGCGACCTCGCCCAGCCGCGCGTCCAGCACCTCCGGTGACAACACGTGCCGCACCACCATGGCCGCCGCGCCCAGTGCGCCGGCGGTCTCTCCGGTGCCCGACGCGACGATCCGCAGGTTCTCCGTGGCCAGCGGGAGCGAGCGCCGGTAGATCGACTCGCGCACGCCCGCCAGCAGCATCTCCCCCGCCTCAGCCAGCAGGCCGCCGATGACCACCAGGGACGGGTTGAACATGCTCACGCAGCCGGCGAGCACCTCGCCGATGTCCCTGCCCGCCTGACGCACCACCCGGCCGGCCTCGAGGTTGCCGGCGCGGACCAGGTTCACCACGTCCGCCGTCGACGCGGCGGGATGGCCCAGGTCCCGCAGTTTCGCCGCCAGCGCGGGACCGGCGGCGACCGCCTCCAGGCAGTCGGTGTTGCCGCACCGGCACAGCGCTCCGCCACCCTCGGGCACCCTGATGTGCCCCAGGTCGCCTGCCGCGCCCGCCGCACCGCGGTGCAGGACGCCGTTGCTGATCAGCCCGGCGCCGATGCCGGTCGCCGCCTTCACCACGATCATGTGCAGCACGTCCGGGTGCGAGGCGGTGTGCTCGCCCAGCGCCTCCAGGTTGACTTCGTTGTCCACGAGCACCGGCACGTCGAACTCCGCCGTGATCGCCGCCGGCACGTCGAACCCGTCCCAGCCCGGCATGATCGGCGGGTTGTTCGGGCGGCCGGTGGAGTGCTCGACCGGGCCGGGCAGGCCGATGCCGACGCCGGCGATCTCGGCGGCGTCCACCGTCTGCAGCAACGAGCGCCAGGTCGTGACGAGGAACGGCAGGATCACCGCCGGACCGTCCGCCACGTCGAGGTCCACCTGTTCGACGGCGAGCAACCTGCACCCCAGGTCGGAGACCGCGACGGTGGCGTGGGTGGCGCCCACCTCGGCCGCCAGCACCAGGTGGGCGGCCGGGTTGAACGCGAACCGGCCGGCCGGGCGTCCGCCGGTGGACTCTCCCGTACCGCTCCCGGTCACGAGGCCCGCGGCCACGAGCAGGTCCAGCCTGGCCCGCACCGTGGAACGGGCGAGACCGGTCGCGGCCACGATCTCCGCTCGGGTGTGCGGGCTGCCGTCCATCAGCATGCGCAGCACTGCGGCCGGCGATCCAGCCTCTACACCCAAGGTGCTCTCCATCGAGCGATTGTCCCATCGGTACCGGAAGACAGCTCCGCGACCGGGTCAGCCGCCGGAGCTGAACGCCGCGTCGAACGACGCCGACGGCGGGTCGAACGCGTTGCGGCGAACGAACTCCAGCGCCTCGGGAGCACCGACGAGCCGGTCCATCCCCGCGTCCTCCCACTCGACGCTGATCGGCCCGGCATAACCGATCGTGTTGAGCATCCGGAACGACTGCTCCCACGGCACGTCGCCGCGCCCGGTGGAGACGAAGTCCCAGCCCCTGCGCGGGTCCGCCCACGGCAGGTGCGAGCCGAGCCGGCCGTTGCGGCCGTTGCCGACCTGGCGCCGGGCGTCCTTGCAGTCGACGTGGTAGATCCGGTCGCGGAAGTCCCACAGGAACCCGACCGGGTCGAGGTCCTGCCAGACGAAGTGCGACGGGTCCCAGTTCAGGCCGAACGCCGGCCGGTGCCCGATCGCCTCCATCGCGCGCACCGTGGTCCAGTAGTCGTAGGCGATCTCGGACGGGTGGACCTCGTGCGCGAACCGGACGCCGACCTCGTCGAACACGTCCAGGATCGGGTTCCAGCGGTCGGCGAAGTCCTGGTAGCCGGCGTCGATCATCGAGGCGGGCGCCGGCGGGAACATCGCGACGGTCTTCCAGATCGACGAGCCGGTGAACCCCACGACGGTGTCGACGCCCAGCCTGGCCGCGGCTCGCGCGGTCGCCTTCATCTCCTCCGCCGCCCGTTGCCGGACGCCCTCGGGGTCGCCGTCACCCCAGTTCCTCGCGGACAGAATGCCCTGGTGCCGCTCGTCGATGGGGTCGTCGCACACGGCCTGACCGGTGAGGTGGTTGGAGATCGCCCACACCTTCAGGTCGTGCTTGGCGAGGATCGCGAGCCGGTCCGCGACGTAGTCGTCGTCCTCCGCCGCCCGAAACGGGTCGAGGTGGTCTCCCCAGCAGGCGATCTCCAGGCCGTCGTAGCCCCAGCCCGCGGCCAGCCGGGCGACCTCCTCGAACGGTAGATCGGCCCACTGACCGGTGAACAACGTGATCGGACGTGCCATCTCGGTTCCCTCCTCAGACCTGCTGCCACGTGCGGGACGCCGCGCTGTCCTCGACGGCCGCCAGTACCCGCTGCACCTGGAGCCCGTCGGCGAACGACGGCACCGGATCGGTTCCCGCGGCGATGGCACGCACGAAGTCGACTGCCTGGTGCGTGAACGCGTGCTCGTACCCCAGCCCGTGCCCGGCAGGCCACCAGGCGCCGACGTACGGATGCGACGGCTCCGTCACGATGATCCGGCGGAACCCCGCGACGGCCGCGTCCTCCGTGCCGTCGAAGAACTGCAGCACGTTCATGTCCTCGAGGTCGAACGCCAGGCTGCCCGCCGAGCCGTTGACCTCGATGCGCAGCGCGTTCTTGCGGCCGTTGGCGAACCGCGTGGCCTCGAACGAGCCGAGCGCGCCGCCCGCGAAGCGCGCCAGGAAGAGCACGGCGTCGTCCACCGTCACCGGCCCCGTCCGGTCGGAGGCCGTGCCGGACAACCCGGAGTGGGACAACGCGAGCGGGCGCTCGGACACGAACGTCTCCATCGTCCCGGACACCTCGCGGACGGTGTCGCCGAGGATGAACTGGGCGGCGTCCACCACGTGCGCGCCGATGTCCCCGAGTGCGCCGGAACCGGCCTTCTCCTTGTCGAGCCGCCACGACAGCGGCGCGGCGGGATCGACGATCCAGTCCTGCAGGTACTGGGCGCGCACGTGGTGGATCTTCCCCAGCCTGCCCCGGGAGACCAGCTCTCTGGCCAGTCCCAGGGCAGGCACCCTCCGGTAGCTGAAGCCGACCATCGCGCGCACCCCGCGCCGTGCGGCGCGTTCGGCGGCCTCGGCCATGGCCACCGCTTCGGTCACGTTGTTGGCCATCGGTTTCTCGCACAGCACGTGCTTGCCCGCGTCCAGGGCGGCGACCGCGATCTCGGCGTGCGTGTCACCGGGCGTGCAGATGTCCACCACGTGCACGTCGTCGCGGTCGAGCACGGACTTCCAGTCGGTCACCGCCTCGGCCCACCCCAGATGTTCTGCCGCAGCCCGTGTCCGGTCGGCGTCCCTGCCGCACAGCACGGACATCACCGGCCGCACCGGCAGGTCGAAGAAGCGCGGCGCGACCCGCCACGCCTGGGAGTGCGCGGCTCCCATGAAGGCGTGGCCGACCATCGCGATGCCAAGCTCAGTCACGTTGTCCGGTCCTCTCAGGACTCGAAGGCGGTGGGCAGGTACCGGTCGACGTTGTCCTTGGTGACGACCGGGGCGTACAGCTGGACCTCGCGAGGGACCTCCACCTCGACCAGGTCGCCGAGGCTCTTGCCCTGCACCGCGAGCCGCGCGAGCCGGATGCCGTCCGCGCCCTGGGTGGACGGGTAGATGACGGTCGCCTTGTGCGGTCCGTTGTCCGCCTTGATCTCCCGCATGACGTTGGCCGATCCCGCGCCACCGACCATGAAGAACTCGTTGCGGCCGGAGTTCTTGATCGCGGCGGTGACGCCGACGCCCTGGTCGTCGTCGTGGTTCCAGATGGCGTCGATCTTGCGCGCGGCCTGGAGCAGGTTCGCGGCGGCCTTCTCGCCGCTCTCCACCGTGAACTCGGCCGCCACGCGGTTGCCGACCTTCAGCCCGCAGCTCGCGAGCGCCTCGGCGAAACCCTTGCTGCGGTCCTGGGTCAGCGGCAGCGAGTCGATGCCGGCGATCTCCGCGACCACGGCGTCCGTCTTGCCCTTGAGCCGCTCGCAGATGTAGTTGCCCGCGGACACTCCCATGCCGTGGTTGTCGCCCAGGACGGTGGACCGCGCGGCGAACGGGCTGTCGAACTGGCGGTCCACGTTGATCACGGTGATGCCGGCCTTCATCGCCTTGAGCGCGACCGGGGTGAGCGCGGCGCCGTCGAACGGCAGCAGGACGATCGCGTCCACCTTGTCGTTGATGAACGTCTCGACCTGACTGATCTGCAGGTTGACGTCGTTGGTGCCCTCGACGACGCGCAGCTCCACATCGGAGTACTTGCCCGCCTCCGCCTTGGCGGCGTTGGTGATCGCGGCCATCCAGCCGTGGTCGGCGGCCGGTGCGGAGAAACCGATGACGACCTTCTTGCCCGGCTCGTCGTTGGCGACCTTCACCCCGCCCTGGTTGCCGCCACCACTGTTCTGCGGCGTGTTCCCCGTGCAGGCGGTGAGGGCGAGAGCTAACGCGGCCAGAGCGGCGATTCTCTTGAGTGGCATGGTTTCCGGCTCCTCAGGTACGTCTTGCCAACCGCTGCTGAAGGAGGACGGCGACCACGATGATCGCGCCCTTCGCCACGGCCTGGGCGGAGATGGAGAGGTTGTTGAGGGTGAAGACGTTCGACAGCGTCGTGAAGATCAGGACACCGAAGACGGTGCCCGCGATCGTGCCGCGGCCGCCGGTGAGCAGCGTGCCGCCGATCACGACCGCGGCGATCGCGTCCAGTTCGTACAGGCCGCCGTGGGTCGCGCTGCCGGTCGTGGTGCGGGCGACGAGCATGACGGCCGCGAGCCCGCAGCACAGGCCGAGCAACGTGTAGAGCCACACGGTGTGCCGCCGCACGTCGATGCCCGCCAGCCGCGCCGCCTCGGGGTTGCCGCCCACGGCGAACGTCCGGCGCCCGAACGTGGTGCGGTTCAACAGCACCCACCCGCCCGCTGCGACCAGCGCGAAGATCACCACCAGCACCGGCACCCCGAGCACCGACGCGTCGAAGAACGCGGCGAAGCCCGGCACGTTCACGATCTGCGTCTTGCGGTTGGAGATGATCTCGGCTAGTCCGCGTGCGGCGGCCAGGCTCGCGAGGGTAGCGATGAACGCCACGACCCGGCCGTAGGCGATGAGCACGCCGTTGACCAGTCCGCACGCCCCACCCACCACCAACGCGGTGAAGACGATGACGATCCAGTGCGTGTTGTTCGCTATCCCTTGGGTGGCAAGGGTTGTCGCCCACACCGAGGACAGCGCGACGATCGCGCCCACCGACAGGTCGATCCCGCCGCCGGTGATCACGAACGTCATGCCGACGCTCACGACGCCGATCACCGCGGCGAGCCGCAGGATGGTGAGCAGGTTGTCGACGTCGGCGAACCGGTCGCCCGCGGTGACCACACCACCGATGCACAACAGGACCAGTGCGACCACGAGACCGGCGTTGCGCCCGGCCGCGGAGCCGAGCAGGCCGGAGGCGCCGGACTGCCGCACGGCCGGACTTCTTTCCCGTTTCTGCGCCGCCACGGCGGCGGTGTCCTCGCTCATGCGGCGTGTCCTTCCATGACCAGGTCGAGAACCCTGGACTCGTCGATCTCGTCGGCCGGACCGTCGTGGACCACCCGGCCCTCCCGCACCACCAGGACCCGGTCCGACAGGCCCAGGACCTCCTCGACGTCGCTGGACACGACGACCACGGCGACGCCGGAGTCCGCGAGCTCGCGGATGAGCTCGTAGATCTCGCTGCGCGCGCCCACGTCCACGCCGCGAGTCGGTTCGTCCAGCAACAGCACGCGGCACTCCCTCAGCAACCACCGCGCGAGCACGACCTTCTGCTGGTTGCCTCCGGACAGGCCGCGCACCACGCGGTCGACACCGGCCGGCCGGACGTCCAGCGTCTCGGTGAGCTTCGTCGAGCGGGCACGTTCGGCGCGGTCGTCGAGGAAGCCGAACCGGGCGAACGACGACATCGACGAGACAGTGATGTTGCGGTAGACGGCCTGGTCGAGCAGCAACCCCTGGCTCTTGCGCTCCTCCGGGCACAACCCCAGCCCCGCGCGCACGGCCGCGCCGACGCTCCCCCGCCGCAGCTTCCTGCCATCGACCTCCACGGTGCCCTCGGCCGCTTTCCTGGCGCCGTAGACGGTTTCCAGGATCTCCGAGCGTCCGGACCCGACGAGACCCGCGAGCCCGACCACCTCACCGGCGTGGACGGTGAGGTCCACGCCCGCGAAGCGGTCGCCGTCGGCCAGTCCGCGCACCACCAGCACCTCGGGAGCGGCGGGATCGACCGGTTTCCGTTGCGGGAACACGTTGTTCAGCACGCGTCCGGTCATCAACCCGATCAGTTCCGAGGTCTTGGTCTCGCGTGCGGACAGGCCCGTCGCGACGGTGCGGCCGTCCTTGAGGACGGTCACGCGGTCGCCGATCTCCCTGATCTCGGCCAGCCGGTGCGAGATGTAGACCACCGCCACCCCTTGGGCGGTGAGCTCCCTGATGATCCCGAACAGGACCCGCACCTCGTCCGGGTCCAGCACGGCCGACGGCTCGTCCATGATCAGCAGCTGCCCGTCCAGCGACAGCGCCCGCGCCATGCTGACGACCTGCTGGTGCGCCACGGACAACCGGCCGACATCGCGGTCGGGTGCGATGTCCGGGTGCCCCAGCCGGTCGAGCAGGGCACGAGTCCTGCGCCGCTGCTGTGCCCGCCGGGTGAAGCCGGCGGTGGACAGTTCGTGACCGAGGAACACGTTGTCCGCCACCGACAAGCCCGCCACCAGGTCCAGCTCCTGGTAGATGGCGGCCACACCGCTGCGCATCGCGGCGGTCGGGTTGCCGAACGACACGACCTCCCCCCGCCAGCTGATCTCTCCCTCGTCCGGCCGGTGCGCGCCGGACAGCACCTTGATCAGCGTCGACTTGCCCGCGCCGTTCTGCCCGAGCAGGCAGTGCACCTCACCCGCGCGGACCTCGAAGTCCACGCCCTGCAACGCCGTCACACCGGGAAAGCGCTTCACCAGCCCTCGGACCGACAGCAGGGCTGCGGCCGTCATCGGATCACCCCTGTCCACGAGCGGACAAGCGCGCGCGAGCTCGTCATTGAGTCCTCCGGGCCCCGGAAAGCGTTGTGCCTAAAGGGAATCTGACCTGCGGAGGCTTAAAGCTAATGAGCCGCTCTTTGCCTGGTCAAGGTGGGCGAAGTGGCACATATCGGCCAACTTTTCCCTTGACTGGGGCCGGTTGCTGAGCGGTCAGTCCGGCCACCACCGCCTCAGCTCCGCAGCGAGACCTGGAGGCTGCCGCGCGCACCCACCGCGTCGGGCGCGGCCCGTCCGGCGGTGCGGGTCTTCCCCGTTGCGACAGGGGGCCAGGTCGCGCCGTCCGGCTCCGGAGGTTCGCGCGTGCCGGCCGACTCGCTCGCGCTTCCGGAAAATCGACGCAAACGACCGAGTGACGACACCTCCCGACATACCGCCGATTCCGCGGATCTGTGACTACCTGTCCGTAATGGACAGTGCGGCGCACTGCCGTGATGTCCTGGCGGGACCGGGGTTATCGTGAGCACCGGGCCTGGCACGAGCGGGCTCGGTTCCGCACCCGGAGGAAGTGAGTCATGGGCAACCTCGGCGCCACCGAGCTGCTGATCATCGGCGCGGTGATCTTGTTGTTGTTCGGCAGCAAGAAGCTGCCCGAGATGGCCCGATCCCTGGGACGGTCAGCCAAGATCCTCAAGGCCGAGAGCTCGGGACTGCGGCACGACGAAGCACCGGAGACGGACGCCTCGCAGATCGCGACGCTTCAGCAGCAGGTCGACGACCTGCGTCAGCAGCTGAACGCGGCTCAGCAGGCGCCCAAGCCGACCCAGCAGCCTGGCTGAGAGCCGAGAGTCAGTCGCGGCGTTTGCGCCACGCGTGCACGAACAAGCCCGCGAACACGCTCACGCACGAGAGAGCCCCGAGCGCGATCAGCGGAACCGACGACCACGTCACCCCTGCCATCACGGCCAGCAGCCCGCAGAGGTAGACGGCGAACACACCGAGCACCCGCAGCGCCCGGTTGGACACGGAGGCCAGCGCGGACGGCCGGGTGAGTTTGGCGGCGAGCCTCGGGTCCTCCAGGGACAAGCGCTGCTCGATCTCGTCCAGCTCGCGTTGCTCGTGGTCTGCCAGCGCCATTGCGGGCCTCCTGGTCTGCCGTGCTCCGCACACCATCGCACCTGTCCCGGTGCCCTGCCAAGAGCGCAGGAACAGCGAAACGGAGTGGATTCCGCCGTACGGCCCAACGCGGGGCTGCCGGACGGGCAGATCGGGCACCTGTCCCCGCGGATCGGCTGCACGCACCCGCCTCGACGGCGCGTGCAGCCTGCGGGGAACCCCTGCACAGTTGCCGGACGACTCAGTTCAGGACGAACGTCTTGATGCTGCGGGCAGGCAACTGGGTGTTGAACGTTCCGTTCGACACCGTGAAGTCGTTGGAGCGCGCCAGGTTCGCGCTCGCACTCGTCAACCAGCTGGTGCCGGCCGCGGAACCGACGTCCCGGACGGTGACCACGTGGTCGACCGGCGACGTGTTCTTGTTGATGGCGACGATCACGATCCTGGACCCGCTCTTGTACGCCGAGATGTAGACGTTCGCCTGCGGGTTCGCGGTCGCGGTGATGCGCGAGTAACCGGGACGAACCCACTTCGAGAAGTGCGCCATGTTGGCGCCGCGCTTGCTGATCTGCCCGTCCTCCCGCATCGGCCCGTACGAGCGGCGGATGTACCACCACACGTAAGTCTGGAAGCGGCCGTCCACCAGCGCGCGGTGGATGTGCTCGCCGACATCGAGCGCCTGCGGCCACAGATCGGCGGAGTCGGTGCTGTTGGGGTGGTAGACCTCGGTCATCCAGAGCTCTTTGCCGCCGCCCTTCTGCTGGAAGAGCGGGTAGGGGAAGTCCGCGGTGCGGGTGCCGTAGAGGTGCGCGCCGATGATGTCCACGTTCGCCAGCGCGGCACCGTCGTTGAGAATGGGATCGGAGAGGTTCTTGCGGTACTGGAACGACTCGGGAGCGATGACCCTGGTGTTGATCGCGCCCGCGTTCTCGCGCAGGAACCTGACGATCTCACCGGACGTCCACGCCGTCCACTCCTGCGCGTAGTCCGGCTCGTTCTGGACCGAGATCCCGTACAGGTTCACCCCGTTGTTCGCCATGAACGCGACGAAGTCGTTGAGGTGCTGCGCATAAGCCCCGTAGGAGGCGTAGCGCAGCCGCTTGCCGCCGGAGAACGTCTCGGTCATCGAGGCGGGCGGATTCCACGGCGAGGCGATGACCTTGGCCCCGAGCTGGACCGCGCGCTTCGCCGTGGCGACCTCGCGACTCCAGTTGGCCCGGTCCTCGTGCACGGGGATGCGCAGAACGGTGAACCCGAGCTGCCCCGCACCGTTGCCGAACGCCGTTTCCCGCTGTGCCGCGGTGAGGTCGCTGATCCACACGGTGTGGTTCATGCCGCCGAAGCCGAGGATCGTCTGCTGCACGTTCGACGGCTCGACGACCACCGAGGTGGCCGCGGCAGCCGGTATCCCCACCGCCAGGGCCGGTAGCGCGACGCCCGCCGCGAGCAACGTCCGCCGGCGTAAAGGATGCGAACCCGCGTCTTCTGAGTGCTCTGTCATGACATCTCCACGAAGCGGTTCTCGTTCAGGATCGGAACACATCGGATGTCCGGCCGGTGATCACTGCCGGAGTGGAGGACAAACGCCCTGGGAACGCTCCCAGCAAACAGTCCTAACAGCGTTCACCCGCACCGTCAAGCAGCCGGCAATCGAATTCGTCGAATGAGAAAGCCGAGAGGGTCGGCACCTCTTGACGTTGCGGCGGGACTGAGCCGGTCGGTCGAGGTAGCTGCACCTCTTGCTGGGGAACCGAACAGCCGCGGCGCCCGCGGGGCGATGATCAACCTGGCCAATAGCGCATGAACTCACAAACTTCGCGCACTTTTCAGTCATTCTGTGCCGCCGGATTGTCACCTCGGCAGTTGTTGACGATTTCCTGCCGCCGCAGAACGGTTGTCTGCACTAGGCTCGAGCCGAGGTCTCATCGAGTTCACCGGCGGTCATCGCGAATCCGAGGGAGCTACCGACGTGGTCGAGACGCACGACATCGTTCGCCCGCCAGCAGAACTCAGCACCGCCCTCGCGGCGCTCGGCAGCGCGACGGCCAGCGCCGAGCTCAGTCGCATGGGCATCCGCAGCGCGTTCATCAGCGGGCCGACCACGGTGACGCCGGGGACGCGGGTGGCCGGGCCCGCGCTGACGCTGCAGTTCCTGCCGAAGCGGGAGGACCTCTACCCCGACGACGAGTACGCCGAGCCCGAGAAGCAGTTGCACCGGCACGTGATGTACCACGCGCAGGCCGGCGACATGATCGTCGTGGACGCGCGCGGTGACATGAGCAGCGGCGTGTTCGGCGAGATGATGCTGACCTACTTCAAGGGCCGTGGCGGTGTCGGCGTGGTGGTCGACGGGTGCCTGCGCGACGTCGGCGAGGCCAAGAAACTCGGTCTCGGACTGTGGATCCGGGGCGCCACACCGAACTACCACGCCCAGACCGGCATCGTCCCGACCGCCGTGAACGTGCCGGTGGCGTGCGGCGGCACGCTCGTCGAGCCCGGCGACATCGTCGTCGCCGACGACGACGGGGCGGTCGTGGTGCCGGTCAAGCTCGCGCCCGCGCTGGTCGCCGTCGCCCAGGAACACGCGGAGTGGGAGGAGTTCTCCCGGATCCGGCTGGCCGAGGGCGGCGACCTGCGGCGGTACTACCCGCTGTCCGAGGAAGCCCGGCCCGACTACGAGCGGTGGCGTGCCGAGCAGGGCAAGGGCTAGTTGCCTGTACGGGCACTGGTGCCGCAACCCTCCCCGGTTGCGGCACCAGCTCACCCCTTCACCGCCCCCGCAGTGAGGCCCTCGGTCAGGAAGCGCTGCCCGAACGCGTACATCGTCACGACCGGAATGCTGATCAGCAGCGAGGCCGCGGCCAGCTGTCCCTGCGGCACGACGTCACCGAAGATCATCGACTGCATGCCGACGGGCAGCGTCTTGTAGTCGTCCTTGGTGATGAACACGAACGCGAACAGGAACTCGTTCCACGCGTTGGTGAGCGTGAAGAGCGCGACCGCGAGCAGGCCCGGTTTCGCCAGCGGCAGAACGATTCGCAGGAACGCGCCGAACCTCGTGCAGCCGTCGACCAGCGCGGCCTCCTCGAGGTCCGCCGGGATCGACTTGAAGTAACCGACGAGCAGCCACGTCGCGAACGGCAGCGTGAACGTCGGGTAGGCCAGCACGAGCGACCACAAGGAGTCGTTGAGGCCGATCCCGCTCATCATCTGGTACAGCGGGATGAACAGCAGTGCGCCCGGCATCACGTAGGTGAGCAGGATCGTCACCGTGAAGCTCTCCGAACCCCGGAACCTCAAGCGCGCCAACGCGTAGCCCGCGAGTGCCGCGCAGATCAGGGCGATCACCGTGGACGCCACCGACACGAGGATCGTGTTGAGGTACCAGGTGCCGAACGCCCTGCCCGTGAACAGGTTCGTGAACTGCTCGGTGGTCCACGGGGTCGGCCACAGGTCGTCGGTGCGCGCCACGATCTGGTCGTCGGACTTGAAGGCCGTGACCGTCATCCAGTACAACGGCGCGAGCACGAAACCCAGCAGTCCCAAGAGCGCGATGCCCGAACTGGTGCCGCCGACCACGCGTGCGGCCAGCCGGTTGCCGCGTGCGGCGAGCACGGAGACGAGGCGTCCGACCGCGGCCGCGACCACCACGAACACGCCCAGCACGAGCGCGGCCTTCCACACGATGTGCGGCGACGCCCAGACCAGCACGAGCGCCGACAGCACGACGATCACCCACGGCAGCGCTCGGCGCTGGGCGGGACTCAACCGCCTGCGCCCCAGGTCACTCGCGCCGGGGAGGTCGTTGCGGCGCATCATCCGCACGAGAATCACCACGAGCACGGCGATGATCGGCAGCATCACCAGCGTCACCGCGGCGCCTGCGCCCAGTTGCAACTGCTGGATCGCCTTCGAGTACGCCACCATCACGTACGGCGCGGTGGCGTCACCCGGCCCGCCCTGGGTCATCAGCCAGATCAGGTCGAAGTTGTTGAACGTCCAGATCGACGACAGCAGCACCGTCACGATCATGACGTGACGCAGTCCTGGCAACGTGATGTGCAGGAACCGTTGCCACGGCGAGGCGCCGTCCACCATCGCCGCCTCGTAGAGGTGGCTGTCGATCGCTTTGAGCCCGGCGAGGAACGTCACCGTGAAGAACGGGATGCCCTTCCAGACGTTGACCAGGATGACCGACGGCATCGCGAGCGCGGGATCGGACAGCCACTCCGCCGGCCACCGGTCGACCAGCCCGATCGTGGCGAGAAACGGCCCGATGCCGGAATCGGTCAGCAAGGTGTTGACGCTGCCGAAGATCGGGTCGAACAGGGACCGCCAGGTGAAGGCCGTGACGACGGTCGGCACCACCCACGGCAGCAGGATCACCCCGGCGACGATCGCCCTGCCGCGGCGCATGTGGTGCAGCATCAACGCCGCGATGAGGCCGAGGGTCACCTTGAAGATCTCGGCGTACGCGGTGAAGACGAACGAGTTCAGGACTCCTTTGTGGAACAACGTGTCGCCGATGAGAGCGGCGTAGTTGTCCAGCCCCACGAAAACCGTCTCGGCGCCGTGGCGTTCCGTGGTGCTGGTGACGACCGAGTCCACGATCGGGAACAGGATCAAGGCCGCGACCAGCACCAGCGTCGGCCCGACGAACATCGCGGCCAGGCGCCAGTCGCGTCCGAGCAGCCGTTGCGACGGACTGAGCGAGGGCACCGGGCGCGGCGCCGGACGGACCGGCGCCGGCCGGGTGCGCAGGTCCGTCACTGCTTGTAGCCCTGCTGCTCGAAGATCTGGACGATCCGGGCGTGGGTCGCGGCGACCGCGTCCGCCGGTTTGGTCCCCTGGATGACCGACTGCATCATGTCGGTCAGCACGTAGGCGGCGGTGGCGGCCTGATCTCCCGGGCTCGGCGCCTGGGGGAACTTGAAGCCGGTCTTGGTGGTCATCGGGAGCGGTGCGCGGGTCTGCTCCCGCAGTGCGGGGAAGGCCGGGTCACCGCTGGTGTAGTACGGGTCGGAGTCCCACACCTTGTCCCACGAGGGATTCACCAGGCACGGCGCTCCCTTCGCGACACCGAGCAGCGCGGTCCCGCTGACCATGTACTTCGCCACCAGCTTGGCGAGGTCGGGGTTCTTCGCGCCCTTGAACACGACGAACGAGTTGGACTCGCCGAACGCGAGCGGCTTGTCGATCGCGGGTCCGGTGGCGCCGTTGAACGGGTGGGTGTTGCCGTAGACCGGGTTGTTCTTGGTCTTCGAGTCGGCGTAGACGCTGAACTGGTTGAGCGTGAGCCCCAGGATCTGGGCGAGCCAGTTCTCGTTGTTGCTCGAGTCGGTCCAGCTGCCGATCCCCGGCGGCAGCATCGGCGTGTACTTGGGGTTCGTGTAGATGTCGCCGATGAATGTGACGGCGGCGACGGTCTCAGGTGAGTTGAACACCACCTTCGTACCGGTGTTGTCCGCGATCGCCCCGCCGTAGGTGTTGATGACGTTCCCGATGAACCCGTTGGCGTCGCCCGAGCGGTTCACCGTGAGCCCCCAGCCGAAGCGCTTCTTCGCCGGGTCGGAGACCTCCAAAGCGTTGTCGCGCAACTCTTCCCACGTGTAGTGCGGCTTGAGCGGCAGGCCCTTCTCCTGGTACCAGTCCTTGCGCAGGTACATGGCGGACGCGATGAAGTGGTACGGGATCGCGAACCAGCGCCCGCCGAACACGCAGTAGTTGGTCGCCTCCGTCGCGGGCTCCCCGTAGAGCTTGCGCATCTCCTCCACCACGTCGGTGACGTCGGTGAGGGCGCCGAGGTTGTGCAGCTGCCCGACGAACCGCCGATCGCTCACGAAGGCGAAGTCGCGGCTGGTGCCCGCTTTCACCTCGGCGTCCATCTTCGCGACCATGTCGCCCGCGTCACCGGAGACCAGGTCGTTGCGGACCGTGGTGCCTGTGGCCTGCGCGAAGACCTGCAGCGACTTGTCCAGCGCCTTGTTCGCGCTCTCCGAGTACAGCTTCTGCGACAGCATCCCGACCGATCCGCCGCGCAGCGGGGCCGCCTGGTCGAGCAGGGCCTGCGGCACCTGGACATCCACCTGCGGTGTGGTGGGTCCGCCTCCCCCGCAGCCGGCGAGACCGAGCACGCCCAGCGCGCCCATCCGGATGAGGGTGCGTCGCGATAAGTCCGAATTCTCTTCCATGACACCAACTCCTCCCGCGTCCGGTCGAGCGGACGCGTGCCGACGGGGCGACGTTGCAACCGGCGGGACAGCGGGACGTGCACCCGCTGCCGGGTCGTTCATGTGGTGAAGCCGACGAACTTCGTGCACGGCACAGCGCTAGCGCCGCTTGGTACGCCGCCCCTTTTTCGCGAGGAGCGCAGAGTTGTTGGCCAGGTGTTTGCGCATCGCCGCGCGGGCCCGGTCCGGGTCACGCGCCACGAGCGCCTCGTAGATCTCCGTGTGGTCGGCGGTGGCCTTGCACAGCGCGTCCGAGTCCTCGTTGGTGATGCGCCGGCTGGCCGTGCCGAGCCAGCGGGCCGAGTACATGATCCGGTCCAGGATGCGGTTGTTCGCCGCCCGGCAGATCTCCATGTGGAACTCGTGGTCGACCTCGAGGTAGGCGTTGGGATCCCCCTCCAGCGCCGCCATCCGGCCGATCTCGTCTCTCAGGCGGTCCAGCGTGTCGTCGGTGACGATGGCCGCGGCCATCGCGGCGAGCTCGGGTTCGAGCAGCATCCGCATCTGGTCGAGCTCCTGCAACAGCTCGCCGACGACCTCGGCGGGCAGCCACTCGATCAGCAACGGGCTCAGGTAGTCCCACTCCGCCGGTGGGCGCACGACGACGCGACGACCCTGCGCCACGTCGACGATGTCCAGCGAGGCGAGGACTTTGAGCGTCTCCCTCGCCACCACGCGGGAGACCCCGAACTCCCGCGCGATGTCGAGCTCCGACGGCCCCCGGCCGTCGGAGATCTCGCCGTTGACGATGCGCCGGGTCAGGTGTGCGGCCACCTGCACCGGCAGAGTGCGGACCTTGACAACGTCCGGAGACTCTTGTCCCCTTTGCATGTCATCAGCTTATAGGACAAGTTACACATCGCGACAGAGTCCGTTCACCTGCACCACCCGGCGACGGGAGAGCAATGCGGATCGTGAACGTCACCACGGCAGTGGTCGCCTACCACGGTGAGGCCACGCTGGTCCGGATCGACACAGACGAAGGCCTCAGCGGGTTCGGCGAGGCCAATCCCGACGCCGGCGCGGGCGGCGTCGTCGGAATGATCAACTATCTGGCCCCGCTGCTGATCGGCGAGGACCCGCGCAACGTCGAGCGGTGCTGGGAGAAACTGCGCCGCGCCAGGGTCTTCGCGGGACCACAGGGCGGGGTGTTCGTGATCGCCCTGTCCGGGCTCGAGCTCGCACTGTGGGACCTCGCCGGAAAGGCCGCCGAGCAGCCGGTGTACAGGCTGCTCGGCGGGAAGTTCCGCGACCGGATCCGCCTCTACGCCGACTGCGGCGACGGCGACGACCCAGCGGGCTCGGTCTCCGGGTGCGTGGACCGGGCCCAGCGGATGGTCGCCGAGGGCTTCACCGCCATCAAGTTCGACGTCGACAACCTGCGCCACCCGGCCAAGTTCGACGACTTCAACCACACGATCAACGCCGCGGAGCTGCGGTCGATGGTCGAGCGCGTCGCCGCCGTCCGCGAGGCGATCGGACCGGACGTCGACCTGGCCATCGACCTGCACGCGCGCTACGACGTGCCGAGCGCGTGCCGGATCTCGCGCGAGCTCGAACCCTTCGACCTGATGTGGCTCGAGGAACCGCTGCCGGCGGAGAACGTCGACGCGCTGGTGCGGGTGCGGGACCAGACCCGCACGCCGATCTGCGCGGGCGAGAACCTCTACCTGCGGTGGGGTTTCCGCGAACTGCTCGAACGCGGCGCCGTGGACGTGATCGAGCCGGACGTGCCCAAGTGCGGTGGACTGGCGGAGGCCAAGAAGATCGCCAACCTCGCGGAGCTGCACTACGTCCCGTTCGCGCCGCACCTGGTGTCGACGCCGCTGGGCACGATGGCGACGTCGCACCAGTGCGCGGCCATTCCCAACTTCTACGTCCAGGAGTGGCACGCGCTGGAGGAACGGGCGGTGTGGGACAGCTACGTCCACGCCCCCGACGGAAGCGGCTCGATCGTGAAGGACGGCTACATCACGCTGCCCGACACCCCCGGCATCGGTGTGGAGCTCGACATGGACGGCGTGCGGGCACACGCCGTCGCGGGCTACGGGATCTTCGAGTAGCGGACCTCGGCGAACTCGGCTTCGGGCGCACGTCGTAGCGGCGTGCCCCTGAAGCCCGCGTCCGATCAGGACGCGACGAAAAAATGTGCCGGAGGATGTAGACGTGACGAGCGCGGCACCGACGTCTCCCGCGAGGATGGTCGTCCGGACGCATCCACGAGGCCGAGGAGCCGATGGTGAAGTACGTGATCCTGATCCACTCCAACCCGCAGCCGTGGGGGCACCCGACGCCCGAGTACCTGCCCCACTACCAGGACATGCCGCAGGCGGAGCGGGACCGGCTGAACTCCGAGTTCGAGAAGATGCTCGGTGAGCTGCACGAGAAGGGCGAGCTGATCGGCGGCGAGGCGCTGGCGGCGCCCGAGTCGTCGCGGCTCTACCGGTGGGCGGACGGGAAGCCGCTGGTCACCGACGGGCCGTACTCGGAGGCCAAGGAGCACCTGGCCGGTTTCTTCCTGATCGACGTGGACAGCCACGCCCGCGCGGAGGAGATCGTGGCCCGCTTCTCCGGTCCTGGCGAGACGGTCGAGCTGCGGCCGACCATGTGGCCCGGCGGGGACGCCTGATGGACCCGCGGGTGGTCGAGGACGTGTGGCGGCGCGAGTCGCCGCACGTCCTCGCCGCCCTGCTGCGCCGCTACGGCGACCTCGGCGACTGCGAGGACGCCGCGCAGGAGGCGGCCGAAGCGGCGGCACGGCAGTGGGACTCCGACGGCGTGCCCGACAACCCGCGCGGCTGGCTCATCCGGGTCGCGTCGCGGCGCCTGATCGACCGGTTCCGCGCCGACAGCGCTCGGGCTGGGCGTGAGGAAGCCGTGGCCGCGGCCCAGCCCGGCGACGCCCACCTCGCTCCCCCGGCCGACAACGGGCACGACGGCGACGACACGTTGCGGTTGCTGCTCCTGTGCTGCCACCCGAGTTTGAGCCGCTCCTCCCAGGTCGCCCTGACCCTGCACGCCGTCGCGGGCCTGAGCACGGCCCAGATCGCCGCCGCGTACCTCGTGCCGGAACGCACGATGACGCAGCGCCTGACCAGGGCGCGGTCGACCCTGCGGGCGGCGGGTGCGGTGTTCGGGCTGCCGACCGAGGCCGAGCTGCCGTCCCGCATCGCCGCGGTGCTCGACGTGTGCCACCTCCTGTTCACCGAGGGGCACACCCGTTCCACCGGCGACGCGGTGGTCGACTCCGACCTGGCCGAGGAAGCCGTTCGGCTCACCAGGCAGCTGCACGCGGCGATCCCCGACCACGACGAGGTGGCGGGTGCGTTGGCTCTGATGCTGCTCACGCACGCCCGCGCGGCCGCACGCACCGACGGCAGCGACCTGGTGCCTCTGGCCGAACAGGACCGTTCGCGGTGGGACCACGAGCGGATCGCGGAGGGCGTGCGCATCCTGGAGCGGGTGCTGCCCCGCGGGCACGTCGGCAGGTTCCAGCTCCAGGCCGCGATCGCCGCCGTGCACGCGGAAGCCACCACGTGGGAAAGCACCGACTGGCAACAGATCTGTCTGCTGTACGCCATGCTCGACCGGGTCGCGCCCAGCCCGGTCGTCACGCTCAACCGGGCGGTCGCGGTCGGGATGGCGCTCGGTCCCCAGGCCGGTTTGGCCGTCCTCCAGCCGTTGCTCGACGATCCGGCGATGCGGCGGCACCACCGCACCCACGCCGTGCACGCCCACCTGCTGGAGATGGCAGGCGACGTGGCAGGTGCCGTCGACGGCTACCGCCAGGCCGCCCGGCTCACGACGAGCCAGCCCGAGCAGCGCTATCTCAACGCCAGGATGCGCGACGTCAGACCCTCGCCTGCTCCCTGACCGGCTTGACGGCGTCCGGCACGAGTTCCCCCTCGGGGAAGGAACACGTGAAGGTGCCGTGATAGCCGAAGAGCGGTCCGAACCGGTGGTTGACGACCTCGACGTTGATGCGGAACCGGCCCAGGTCGTCGTCGTAGGACTCACGGACCTCGGCGGTGCCGGTCACGAGGCTGGGGATCCGGAAGTGGAGCGGACCTTCGTGGAAACGCTGCTCGCCGCTGCGGATCACGAGTCCGCCGCGTTCGTCCACGGACAGGTGCAGGTCGACGGAGACGTGCTGGTGCGTGCCCAGGTAGTCCACGACGCAGCCCCGTTCAGGGCTGTAGATCATGGTGGCGTCCCAGCGCCGGGGCCGGTCGAAGGTGAAGGTGCGGGCGAAGGTCACCGTCTCCCTGCCGAGCGAGTCGCGGTAGGGGAAGTTCTCGATGGTGAACGGGATGTCGTTGCCACGACCGGGAACGAGGATGTGGCGCTGGGCACCGAGCCAGAGGAACGGCCGGGTGAAACCGCGGCCGTGCCACACCCGGTCCATCGTGCCGGTGCCGACGCAGGCGACGCCGTCGTCGGTGGCGAAGCCGAACCGGCGTCGCAGTTGCGGGTGCAGGCGGTCGAAGTCGTCGCCGAGGGCGCGCTGGAAGATCGACGTCACGGATGCTCCAAAGTGGACAGGGTGGACGGCGCCACCGACGAACGGCGGTCAGGAGGTAACCGCCGGCACCTCCTGGCAGCCGGGGTCGACGGCGACGGCGGAACGAGCAGGACGCCGAGAGTGATGACCGCGGCGAGCACGACCGGCGCGGCCCACCAGGCGACGACGCAGACGGCGACTCTGGCTCCGGCGTCCAGCAGCGCCCGCCGAAGCGACGCCTCCGGCGGCACGCCGCGTTCGAGCCACAGTCGAAGCCGGTCGAACGACCAGGCCGTGGCCCACCCCAGCAGCAGCCGGAACGGCCGGTCGGCCAGCGCGCCCAGCCGGCCCCAGCCGGGCTGGTAGTCGTACCCGGTGAGGAACCGGATCCCCGCGCTGGTCGGCACGTACCGCCAGTAGCCCGCTCCGGAGCGGATCAACGACAACGGGTGCGCCGAGGCGAACCGCAGCGCGGACGTCCGCGAGCCGTCGGGTTTCGTGCGCTCACCGACGCTGACGCCGGTCCCGTCCACCGTCAGTCCGGGCAGGACGCGGACGGAGTACCGGAACCGCTGTGGCGCAGCGGGTTCCGCCTTCGGCAAGTAGTCGATCCTGCCGAACCTGAGGTCCCACCGCTGGTGCAGGTGCGGGTCCTGCGTCCGCCGCCACAGTTCGTCGAGATCGGCCCGGATCACCGCCTCCACGTAGAGCGCACGCCGCCGCGCCATGTGACCCCCTCACGTTTGAGCGATCGCTCAAACACGAGAGTAGCCAGATTTGAGCAGATGCTCAAACAGGCACTACCGGAGGTTCTTCGCCGTCCTGCGGAGTTTGCCGCGCAGTGCGCGAACCGCGACCGGACCGAGGTCGTCCACCACCTCGATCAGGACGCCCAGGCGGTCGAGTGCGTCCAGGGCCGCCTTCGCGCCGTCGGCGTCGACGCCCTCGTACAGCTCCAGTCCGATGAATCCCGCGCTCACCGCACGGGCGAGCCCCGCCGTGTCGATCAGCTCGGCCACCGGGGAAGCGGCCAGCAACCTGGTCAGGGTCCGCTCGATCGGAGTGATCCACAGCTGCAGGGACGCCGAGGTGGCCTCGGCGAGGTCGGGGTCGGTCTGCGCGCCGGCCAGCAGCTGGGCGAGCACCATGACGTTGCCCCGGTCGCGTTCCTCGGCGTGCAGGGTGCGGCCGAGTGCGAGGAGCTGCCGCAGGTCGGTGATCTCGTCGAGACGTTCGGCGAACGGCTCGGCCCTGGCCCGCGTCGCGGCGAGGCAGGCGGCCTTGAGCAGTTCGTTGACACTGCCGAAGTGGTAGAAGACCAGCGCCTGGTTCACCCCGGCGGTGGCCGCGATGCCCCGCGCGGTGGCGCCGGTCAGACCGTGCGCGCGGATCGTGTCGATCGCGCCGTCGATCAGGCGCTGTCGGGTGTCGGCCACCGCACAACCGTAGAGGTCGGCCGGGCGGACCTCCCGCACCGCGTTCCTCTCAGCGAGCCGGAGGTGTTGACGTCCCGGTATTGTGGGAGCGCTCCCAGAACCTGCGAGAGGAGTTTTGATGCGAAGGAACATCCGTGCCCTCACTGCTGCGGGCGCGTTGGTCGCGAGCATCTTCGTCGCGACCTCCGGTTCGGCACAGGCCGACACGACCATCTGCGACCAGTACGGGTCGACCACCATCCAGGGCCGTTACGTGGTCCAGAACAACCGGTGGGGCACCTCGGCCCAGCAGTGCATCAACGTCACGTCGACCGGCTTCCGGATCGCCACGCAACAGGGTTCCAGCCCGACCAACGGCGCCCCGGTGTCGTACCCGTCGGTCTTCCTCGGTTGCCACTACACCAACTGCTCCCCCGGCTCGACCCTGCCGAAGCAGGTCAGCCAGATCCGCAACGCCTCGTCCTCGATCTCCTACCAGTACGCGGGCGGCACCTACAACGCCTCGTACGACATCTGGCTCGACCCCACGCCGAAGACCAACGGCGTCAACCAGATGGAGATCATGATCTGGTTCAACCGCCAGGGACCGATCCAGCCCATCGGCAGCGCGGTCGGCAACACCAACATCGCCGGCCGTTCGTGGCAGGTGTGGCGCGGCAGCAACGGATCCAACAACGTCATCTCCTACGTCGCGTCGTCGACGATCAACTCGTGGTCGTTCAACGTGCTCGACTTCGTCAACGACGTGCGCGCCCGCGGGGCGATCACCAACTCCTGGTACCTCACCAGCATCCAGGCCGGGTTCGAGCCGTGGAACGGCGGCGTCGGCCTGGCCGTGAACAACTTCTCGGCCTCGGTGAGCTGACCGCGTGAGCAACAGCGGCCGGCACGGTCGGAAACCCGCCTGCCCGACCGTGCCGGCCGTTGCTCAGGAGCAGCCGATCCGCGACGACGCCAGCACGACGTCGTCGAACCACAGCGTGTCGTCACCGTTGCCGTAACTCTCCCAGCCGAGCCGGAAGTTCGTCAGGGCAGGCCGCCACCCCGCACGACGCAGCCACTGCGCGTCCACGTCCGGTGTGGACACCCCGTCCGCCCGCAGACCCGGCACCTCGGTGCCGTTGACCCAGGTCCGCAGTTCCGAGCCGGTGATCCCGAACTCCACGCAGGTCCACTGGTTCACCGCCAGCGGGGTGCTCTGGGCGACCCCGGCGGGGCTCTGCTCCGGCAGCGTGGCGTCGTCGGACTCGCGGTTCCACTGCAGGGCGCGGTTCTGGCCGCCCATCCGCAGGTCCTTGCCTCCGTCAGCGGTGTCCTTCATGGCCAGGAACGTCACGTGCGCCTCCGGCAGCGCGGTGGTGTGCCGGACGTAGAACCGCGTGTACAGCGCGGATCCTCCGGTACCCCGGGAGGTCGTGATGAACACGTGGTTGCAGTAGCCGGCCTTGCCGTTGACCCGGATCGACTTCGTGCCGCTGCGCGCCGTGGCGCTGTCGACGGTCGCGGTGCCGGTGCCCTGGCAGTTCGGGTAGTTCAGCGACCAGTCCCCGGCCGGGGTCGTCCCGGTCTGGTTCTCGAAGCCGTCGCAGAACGCGCCGCTCGGACAACCCGGTGGCGGGAGTTGTGGTGTCGTCGTTGTTGTTGTCGGTGGTGTGGTGGTTGTGGTTGTCGGTGGATTGGTGTCATTGCACCGCACGCCGTTCAGTGCGAAATCGGTCGGCGTTTCGTTGGCGCCCTGGAAGGTCGCCTGGAATCCGAACTGGACGGAGGCGCCGGTGGCGATGCCGCCGTTGTGCGCCTGGTTCTTCGCGGTCACGACCTTGCCCGACTGCGTGACGTCCGCGCTCCACCCGGAGGTGACGCGCTGGTCGCCGGCGAAGGTCCAGGTCAGCGTCCAGCCGGTGACGGGCGCGGCGTTGTTCGTCACCTTCACCTGGGCCACGAAACCGTTGCTCCACTGGTCGACCTGGTAGCCGACCGCGCAGGCGGGCGCGTCCGCCGCCTGCCCGGACACGGGACTCGCGACGATCACCGCCGCCATCGCGGCCGCCACCGCTGTCGTGATCAAGACACCGCTCGTGCTCCGGCGCATGTGTGTTCTCCTGTCCTGGTCAGCCGATGGCGACGCTGAAGATGTGCATGGCGGCCGCACCCTTGTTCGCGCCGTTGCTGATGTCCGGCAACGTCAGGTACCGCACCGTTTTGCCGGCCTGCAGCGGAATCGGGGCGTAGTAGAGGCTCACCCGCTGGTTCTGCCTGCCGGTGCTGGTGTTGATGTACGGCACGGTGGTGAGGATGTCGCCGCCGGTCGCCGCGTTGGCCCACCAGTCGGCGAACGAGACGGTGTGGGACTCGGTGGTGCCGTCGGTGTAGGTCACCGTCGCGGTGCCCGACGGGTTGCCGTAGTCACCGGTCCCGATCAGGCCCAGCGTCGTGCCGGAGCCGGAGATCTCGATGATCTGCCCTCCTGCCGGACCACCGGCCACCACGTTGTCCTCGGTGCCGGGCGCCGAACTGGGCCAGGTGAACTTCAGTCCGTTGTGGACGAACGTGGCGCCGGGCGTCAGGCTGGGCGTGGCGTTCGCCAGTGCCTGCGCGGAGAAGCTCGCCCCACCGCCGTCGATGTTGCCGGGTGCGGGGTTGGCGTCGTCGGTGATGGCCACGTTGTCGAACGCCGCCGCCAGCGACGGGTACGGCGGGTGCGGCAGGATCAGGACCGCCGAGTCGCTCGAGTTGCCGCGGCCGTTGACCGAGGTGAACTCCGCCTGGGCGGACACGCTGAACTTGCCGGGTCGGGTCGTGGCCGGCGCCGTGACCTGCCAGGTGGTGCGCACGGTCTCCCCGGAGGCGACGGTCGGGAACCTGGTCGGCGTGGTCGCCTGCGCGGTCCACCCGCTCGGCACGGTCAGCGTCATGACGACGTCGCTCAACGGCCGGGCGTTCGCCGGGTTGGGCAACGTGGTCGTGGCGGTGAAGGCCGTGCCCGGTGACACGCGCGTCGGCGCGGTGAGCGTGAACGGCTGCTTGACCACGACCGGTGTCGTGCCGGTGACGCCGTCGACGGTGACGCTGATGGTCGCCGCGCCGGGTGCCACCGCGGTGACCTCGCCGGTCCTGCTGACCGTGGCCACCTTCTGGTCGCTGCTGCGGTAGGTGACGCGCGCCTTCGTCAGGTCGGCGAACGACTCGTCGTTGTTGACCGCCTCGACGATCCGGTCCGCGATCACGTGCTCACCCGGACGCCCGGTGGTGTCGGCGATCCACGGGTTCTTGCCGGTCAGGTCGATGCTCTGCCCCGGCGCGAACACCACCTGGCCGGGCTGCACGGTGACGTACCGGACGTGCGGCTTGATCGTCCCCTTCACCGTCACCGGCCGTGAGGTGACGACGTGCTCGGCATCTGCTCCCACCCCGAACACGTACTGTCCGTTGTAGACGGTCTGCTTCTGCCTCTGCTGGTCCCAGAACGCCAGGTCGCTGATCCGCACCTGGATCGCGACGTGCTGCGTCTGGCCGGGCTTCAGCACGGCGGTCTTCTGGAACCCGGCGAGTCGTTTGCGCGGCAGTTCCACGCCGGGCACGGTGAACGGCGTGGCCGCGTACACCTGGGCCACCGTGGCGCCCGGCACCGAGCCGGTGTTGGTGACGTCGGCGTGCACGGTCACGCGCCCGTCCGCGGTGGCGGTGCGCGCGTTCGTCGTCACGTGCGAGTAGGCGAACGTGGTGTAGCTGCCGCCGAAACCGAACGGGAACGAGGGCGTGCCGGTGAAGTACTGGTACGTGCGGCCGAGTCCGCCGGTCTGGGACGGCGTGAGCCCGTAGTTCTTCATGTTCGGCAGCTGCGCGTCGTCCTTGTACCAGGTGAAGTTGAGCCGCCCGCTCGGGTTCTGCTTGCCCAGCAACACGTCGGCCAGCGCGGTGCCCTGGCTCTGCCCGTTGTAGCCGCTGAAGGCGATGGCCGGGAAGCTGCCCCGCACGTCTTCGACCGTGACTGGGCCGTTGGCCTGGATCGCCAGCGCCATCCGGTGGTTGCCGACCGCGCCGACCTGGTCGATCAACGAGCGGTAGGCGCTCGGCATGGCGATGGTGACGCGGTCCTTGCCTTCGGTGGCGAGGTTCTGGTCGGTGCCGACGAACACGATCACCAGGTCGGCCGTGGAGATCGCGGCCAGGGTCTGCGCCGAGCAGTTCGCCGGGGTCGTCGCCGTGGTGGACGTGCCGCAGGCGTCGAAGGTGACGGTGGCGCCGGGGTTCGCGGCCTTGACCGCCGAGGTGATGCCCTGCACCGGGCTCACCTTCACCGACGGGTCACCGGAGTAGCCGCCCAGGGTGACCACACCGGCCAGGTCGCCGACGACCACGACGTTGTTCAGCTTCGCAGGGTCGGCCGGCAGCAGCTTCGTTCTCGTGCCGGGGACGGCTTCGTTCTTCAGCAGCACCAACGAGTTCGCCGCGATCTTCGCCGCCAGTGCCTGGTGCGAGGGGTGCTCGACCTCGTCCTTGGTGATCTTGGTGTACGGCACGCTGCCGGGCGGGTCGAACTCGCCGGTCCGCATGCGCGTGGTGAACACGTGCACCAGCGCGTCGTCGATGACGGCCTCGCTGAGCACGCCGGCGTTGATCGCCTCCTGGATGTTGGCGACGGTGGCTTCCGCGCCCGTGCAGTTGAGCTGGGTGCCCGCGCGCAACGCGTACGCCTGCCCACCCGCGGCACCGGAGACCTTCGCCCCGGTCGCGGTGTTGGTCCAGATCGCCGTGCCGTTGACGGTGGCGGTGGTCCAGCCGGGCGGCGCCCAGTTGTGGCTGCCGGGCGCGTAGACGTCACCGACGGCACCGCAGTCGGACGTGCTGTAGCCGTTGAAGCCGTAGGTCCGTTGCGCCAGCGCGTTCGTCAGGTAGGTGTCGGCGGGCGCCGGAGTGCCGTTGACCGCGTTGTACGACGTCATGAGCCCGGAGACGCGCGCGTCCTCAATGAGGCTGCGGAACTGCGCGGTGTAGTAGTCGCGGATGTTCGCGTCGGTCGTGTCCGAGCTGTCCGCGTGCCGGTCGTTCTCCACGTCGTTGAGCGCGAAGTGCTTCGCGGTGGACGCGACCTTCAGGTACCGCGACAGGGGCGTCCCGGTGCGGCTCTGGCCCTGGTAGCCGTTGACGAACGCGCCGGCCATCCTGGCGACCAGGAGCGGGTCCTCGCCGAACGCCTCGTCGTTGCGGCCCCACCGGGGATCGCGGTCCATGTTCACGGTCGGCGCCCAGTAGGTCAGCGAGCCGTAGTTCGCCTTGTCGGGGCCGATGTTGTTCTGCGCCACTCCCCACAACGACTTGTCCAGCACGCCGCGGGCCTCGTCGGAGATCGCCGTCGTCGCCTGGTACATCAGCTCGGGATCCCACGACATGGAGCTCGCGAAGTTCGTCGGGAAGCTGGTGGCGCGCACGCCACCGCCGACGCCGCCGTCGTTCGTGTTGGCGCCCAGCAAGTTCAGCCCGTGCTGCCCTTCGCTCCAGTACGTGTACTGCTGCACGCCCAGCCGCGGGATGGCGGGCGCGCTGTTGGTGCGCAGCTGCAACACCTTCTCGCTCAACGTCATCCGCGACACGAGGTCGGCGGCCCGCTCGGCGAACGAGTGCCGGGTGTCCAGGTAGACGGGCCGCTCGCTCGCGGCCTGGGCCGGCACGGCGGGCACCACGAGTGCCGCGACCAGGATCGCGGCCACACCCGCCCATCCGCGCCGACGACCGTTGGAGAACATGAGTACCTCCGACATCGCACGTTGCTCTTGTCGTTTCGACGCCATTGGGCGGAGACAGCTAGCGCGGACCACAGAGTTCGCCTGTCTTGAGCGCTAAAACAAGGTCCATCCGGGTCTCCCGGCGGTCACTTAACGTCAAAGTCGGCCAAACCGTCCTGCTACCGTGACCGGATGCCGCGCCCTGTGCCCGCTGTCCGGACGACGCCGGACCCTCCGGTCAACCTGCGCAGCCTGGGCAGGGTGCGGGTCCTGGAGGCACTGATCGAAACGCGGCGGCTGTCGCGGCCCGATCTGGTGCGCCGGACCGGCCTCGCCCGCGCGACCGTCGGCTCGGTGATCGCCGACCTGATCCGGGCCGGCGTCGTGACCGACGGGGACGCGAACCGCGAGGACGGCCTGCGCACCGGCAGACCGGCACGCACCCTGTCGCTGAACCGGCACGCCGCCTACGCGCTGGGCGTGGACATCGGCCGTGATCACGTCCGGGTCGTGCTGTGCGACCTGTTCGGCGAGCCGGTGTGGGACCGCGACCTGCATCGCCTGGTGGACAACGACTCCGGCGAGGTGCTGACCGAAGCCGCGGAGCTGATCGCCGAGGCACGACGCGTCACCGGCATCCCGGCGGAGCGGATCCTGGGCGTGGGCATGGGCATCGCGTGCCCGATAGACCGGCACGGCACGTTGCTCGCCGAGGGCATCATGCCCGGCTGGATCGGCGTGCGCCCCACCGACGAACTGCGCGAGCGAACCGGGTTCGCGGTGAGGTTGCTCAACGACGCCAACGCCGCCGTGCTCGCCGAACACCGCCACGGCGTCGCACAACACTGCGGTGACGTCGTCTACATCAGGCTGTCCACCGGCATCGGCGCGGGCATCATCTCGGACGGCCGGCTGCTCCTCGGCGCGGGCGGCCTGGCCGGCGAACTGGGCCACGTCATCGTCGAACCGTCCGGCGCGATCTGCCGCTGCGGCAACCGGGGCTGCCTGGAAACCGTCGCCAGCCCGGCCGCGATAGCGAAGCTGCTGTCCGCCGAGCCCACCTCGACCGCCGAACTGATCGACCTGGTGCGCGCCGGTGACCGCGGCGCGATCCGCGCGATGGAGGACGCCGGCGACGCGGTGGGCCGCGCACTGGCGCAGGCGGTCACGATCGTCAACCCGGACCTGGTCGTCATAGGCGGCGAACTGGCCGCGGCCGGCGACGTGCTGGTGGCCCCCATCCACCGCGCCGTGCAGCGCAACGCCATGAGCTGGCACACCAGCGATCTGCGCGTCGTGCCGGGCGCACTCGGCGACAGCGCCGGTGTGCGCGGTGCTGCGGCGCTCGTGCTCGCCGACGCGCCCGAACGGCTGGCCGCCCTCGTCGCCGGTTGACGTCCGGGGCGGCGGTACCCGGCGTGCCCGGTCAGCGCCACCGACGCCGTCACCAGCGCGCTCCTCCTGCAACTCGCGGATCTCACCTCTGAGTTGCCCCGGCACCCACATGGCTTTCCGCTGACCGCGCGGCTCGGATGAACGCTCATGCCGATGAGCGTGCGGTCATTCGCGGCTACACCGCGTCACCACTTGGTCGGAGTGCACGCGGGAACTATTGCCGTTCAGGCACACCTGCCTCAAGCACCGCCAGGTCGCGCACCGCGTACCGGTGGTGCTCGGCTTCTTCCTTCAGCACAACCTTGAGGCAGCGGCGCACGACGTACTCCTGGTCGGGATACATGTCCGCCGGCTTGCGGCCGCACACTCGCTCGAGTTCGTCCGCGGTGAGCCCGTCGACGACACGCCGCATCGTGGCCATGCGGGCGAGCCGCGGCGCCAGCACCTCCTCGAGCGTCGGGGTGGCTTCGAGGGTGAGGCCGAGCTTCGCCGCCTCCTCCGGCGGCGTCCCCCCTGCGGGCAAGCCCAACGGGTGGTAGGGCGCTTCCTCCTCGAGCACGGCGTTGCCCAACCAGGCATCGCACGCGAACAGCAGATGCCGTTGCGTCTCGACGAACGACCACTCGCCGTCGACTTGCTCGTGCAGTGTGGCCTCGGGCAACTGCCTCGCCCGGCCGAGCGTCGCGTCCCACAGGGTCTCGATGGCGTCCCAAGCAGCCCGGTAGTCCTCGGGGGAAGCCGCCTCCCGCACCAGCACCCGCGCGGGATGCCGGCGGTCGAGCTCGGCCTCGACGTACGCGGTCACGTCGACGTCGTTGACGACGAGACGCTCGAAGTAGCCACCGAGGTAGACGTCGCTGCCGTAGCAGTCGACGATCTTCAGACCACTCACCTCGCAATCGCGGATCTCAAGACCATCGAGGTTGCACAGGTGGATACGAGCCCTGCGGAACTGGTCGCTCTGGGCGTACTCGGAAACCATCGAGGCAGTCTCGCTCAGTCATCACGCCAGCGCCACGTTCGGCAGTCGTCTGGGGCGGGCCCGTGACGGAAGGTGAAGTACAGCGTCGAAGTCGTGGCCACGGTGGCGTCCGAAGGTGCTGTGGCGAGTTCCAACCACGCGATCAGGACTGACCGCCCACACGCGCAACGACGTTCCTTCGTCAGCCGAAACGCACTCTTCTGCCGCTGATCGAGTGCGGAAACGGTGCTGCGCTCATGCCGATGAGCTGAGGTTTCGCTGCACCTGTCCTTGGCGTCTGCCGGTGTGTTGGCGACCGCGACATCGCCGGGTGAGCGAGACCGGGGAGAGAACCTGCCTCACAGCCCGGCTTGGTCAAGCAGTGCGTGCATGCGGTCAGCCGGCAGTACCGGGTTCGCAGCAGCGGCCTCGACGACCTCCGGGCTGTCGTCGATCAGAAGGCTTTCCAGAACTCGTACGGGGACGCGCCGATGACGGGCGGCGGCAGCGCGCACGTGCGCCTCGGTGTCACGGGCCAGGATCGCGATCACGTCGGCCGGCAGATCAGGACCTTTCGCCGCGAGAACACGGCGACTGGAATCCTCGGCGGTCGCCAGCCTGACGAAAGCCTCCGGAGGGAAGTTCGAGTGCTCCGTGTGCCCCCACCGGTGCTTGAGACCCTCACCGTGCTCGTGGACCAGACGTTCGAGCACGTCCCCTGGAGTGTCGGCGCGCCCTGCGACGATGTGCCGCACCCGGACGTCGTCGTGCGTGTACAGGCGCCGCACCACGTCTGCGGGCAGATCCGTGGACCTCGCGGCGCACCGCCGGAAGCACGGGATCGGTGAGTCGAGGTGGTCGAGGCGCTCGGCGAGCGGGCGAGAAGGCAGCCATGACGGCTCGTCCTCGTCCAGCAGGGCCAATGCGAACGTGACCTCGTCGAACACGTCCTCGCGTTCGGCGAGCAGCGCGGCGTGCAGTCGTCTGCGGTGGTCCTCTGGCAGGTCCTGGCGGAGAAGAACGCGTGAGCGGACGTACGGGCTCGGATCCTGCGCCAGCCGGTCGCGAGCCGGCTGCGGCAGGGTCGGGTTGACCGCCACCGCGCCACGCAGTTCCTCGTCGCCTGTCAGGCATTCCCGCACCGCCTCCTCCGTCAGCGTGGCGTAGGACGCCACTTCGGCGCGGGTGGCCTCGTCCGCCAGCAGCACGGCGTGCAGATCGGCAGGAGCAGACGGGTGGGGGTATCCCGCCGCGGCTTTGCGGACGCGGGGGTCGGGATCAGCCAGCAGTTCCCGTCGCAACGCGACGGGCATGGCCTCCCACGTCCCGGCGACCGCCGCACGCAAGACCGGGTCCTCGTGACGAGCGAGACCGACGAGCCCACCCGGACCCGCGTACGCGGCGAGGTCGTCGGGCCTGACCCTGTTGCCGACGCCGATCGAGTGGTCGACGAATCTGCTTCGCGCGTCACGGATGCAGGCATCGGGATGCTCGGCGATGCGCTGCCGGGTCGCATCGGACTGCTGTGGTGAGTCCAAGGCCAACGCTACGGTCGAGTCACCGGTGATCAGCAGACGCTCCACGACGGTGCTCGGCAGATTCGGTTGCCGCCACGCCATTTCCTTCGCCGCACGCGGGACGGCCGCGAGCCGTAACAGGACATCTGGCGGCGCAGCAGGGTTCGCCGCCAGCCCGTCCAGAACGTGGAGCAAGCCGTCGTCCATGATCGGCATGGTAGACAAGTCGCCACCTGGGGTCGGCAATTGGAAACACTCGCCATGATTCGAAACGCCAAGCCCGCAAGGAGGGCAGTTCCAAACGGATGCCGGTCGACAGCGCTACCGGGATTGATCCGAGGTAGGCGCCGGATCACCGTTCCGGGTTGCCCGATCACGCAGGAGTGCGGCCGCCCGCACACACCAGTCGTGGTGTTCCTGCTCGAACCGCCGACCACGCAAGCACGTCAGGTAGGGCCCGATCGGAGATCCGTCACGCAGGTAGGTCTCCTCGTCGAGATCCCCGCGGAATCGCCGCAGGAGCTTGTCGAGGATCTCCACCTTGGCTGCGGCAGCCAAGGCTCGTTGATCCAGTTGCGCGATCACCGGTGCCGCGTCGACGTGGTCGACGGCTTGGACCTTCACCAGCAGGTCGTCGCGGATGAACGACGGCTTGCTCCCAGCGGCGGCGAAGTGCGCCAGTTCGGCGAGGCCGGCGTCGGTGACCATGAACAGCCGCTTGTTGGGACGGGTTTGCTGGACCACCTCCCGGCCGCTGATCAACCCGTCGTTCTCGAGCTTGGACAGCTCCAGGTAGAGCTGTTGCGGCCGGGCGTACCAGAAGTTGGCGACGCCCACGTCGAACGCCTTGGCCAACTGGTAGCCGCTGTACTCGCCGGACAACAACGCCGCGAGCACGGCATGCCGCAGAGTCACCGGCGCATCTCCTCGTCGTCGACATGGGGCACGCTCATACTAGCCATGGTTATGATTAGTCATCATTCTGACTAGGGGGCGATGTGCCAGTCACTGAACAGGTCCGCACGGCGATGCGGGACATCCGGTTCCACGACACCGCGGGAACCAGGACAGCGGCACGTGGCGGCCTGGTCGTCATCGACGGCTCGACCCTGGCCAACCGATGAGGCCGCAGGAGCACGGTGCCCCGGAACCTGTTCGGAGCGGCAAGTACCTGCGCTACGTCGCCTTGGGCGACAGCCAAACGGAAGGCGTCGGTGACGGTGACGACATCGTGGGCCTTCGGGGATGGGCTGACCGGCTCGCCGAACACCTCGCCATCGACAATCCCGATCTCCAGTACGCCAACCTCGCCGTCCGCGGCCGCCGCGCGGGCGAAGTCCGGTCCGAGCAACTGGGTCCGGCTCTCGCACTGCGGCCCGACGTGGCCACCGTTGTCGCAGGAGTCAACGATCTGCTCCGGCTTCGAGTCGACACCGCCACGGTGGTCGATCACCTGGAAGCAATGTTCGCCGCACTCACCGACTCCGGAGCCCGCGTGGCGACCGTGACCTTTCCCGACCTCACGAGGATCATCCCCCTCACCCGACCGGTTCGCTCCCGCATCCTCGACATCAACGATCGGATCCGTACCGCGGCCGCCCGGCACGGAGTCGCCGTCGCGGAGATCGCTCGACACCCCTCCGTCGCCGACCGTCGGTTCTGGAGCGAGGATCGGTTGCACTGCAGCCCCTTGGGCCATGAACTGATCGCCGCCGCGGTCGCGCACGCCCTGCAGCTGCCGGGCAGCAACGATTCCTGGAACGAGCCCCCACCACCGTTGCCCACCCCGCCGTCAACGCAAGGGCGCGCTACCGCTGAACTGCGTTGGGCAGCCACCTTTCTCGGCCCTTGGCTCGGCAGGCGCCTGCGCGGTCAGTCTTCCGGGGACCAGCGCACGGCCAAACGCCCTCAACTCCACCGCATCGAGGGACTGCGGAGTTGAGTGTTGTTGACAGCTCGACATGCCCTGCTCGTGCGATCGGCTGGGCCAAGCCGTTCGACACGCACGGCACGATCACCAGGACCGTCGCCTGGGAGGTCGGCCACCCACCCGGTGGGCCGACCGGGGAGCCGGGCGAGGATCGTGACCCACGCGGATCGGGCCGCGACCGGGGACCGACCCCGGACAACCCCGGGGAGCGCCGGTGAGGTTCACCAGGTTGACCGCCGTGCTGCTGTGCGCGGTGCTGACCGCGGGCTGTCAGTCGTTGTGGAACGGAGGAACGACCGTGCGCACCACCGACGCCGCCGTGAAGTCCGGCACCGGCGAACTGCGAACCGACCTCGAGCCGCTCACCAAGCGGTTCGAGGCACTGGGCACTCCGCAGCAGGCCCGCTGGATGTCGGGCACCCTCGGCTCCGACCGCGCGCCAGGCCCGTCGACCTACTGGATCGACGCCGTGATCACGCTGCCGGAGAACAAGATCGACGAGCTGAGGTCCGCGTACAGCCCCGAGTCCGCCGGCAAGGCGCCGGACGTCGTCGATGGCCTGCGCGGTGAGCTGCCCAACGGCAGCTTCCTCACCAGTGATCGGCTCGACCAGGCTTTCACCGCCGACAAGTGGTTCGCCAAGGCCTACCTCGTGCCCGACGACCGCGCCCTCGTACTCGTCGCCACCGGGACCTGATGCCTGCGGCACACACCCGTTGCCATTCTCGGCGCGGACGGCGTCGAGGTAGGTGCAGCCGGTGGTACAGAAGTTCGCGCTCTCCTGCCGCTGGCCGGGTAAGGCGACGAGCAGGCGTCGAAGTTGACCACCAACTCGAACGCAATCGCCGTCGAACGCGCTGGCTCAGCAAGCCGTGGCGGCCGTCGCGGGGACGGCATCAGCACGGCTCGTCACCACGAATTCTAACGAAAACCTGCGTTGTTCTTAGAATGGTCGAATGGAGGACATCGAGGCGATCGTCGTGCTGCAGGACCCCGTCCGGCGGCAGCTGTACGAGTACGTAGTCGCCCAAGATCACGAGGTGAGCCGGAACGAAGCGTCCGAGGGCGCCGGGATCGGCCGCACGCTCGCCGCGTTCCACCTCGACAAGCTCGTCGACGCCGGGCTGCTCGCCACCGAGAGCCGGCGACTCACCGGGCGTTCGGGTCCTGGCGCCGGGCGGCCGGCCAAGCTCTACCGCCGGTCGGGCGCCGAACACCACGTCTCGGTCCCCGCCCGGGACTACCGCACCGCCGCCGACCTGCTGGCAGAGGTGGCGGACGGCGCCCGGCTGGATGTCGAGCTGCGGGCCGCTGCCGCGAGGGAAGGACGGGCCGTGCGGGTCGCCGCCGGACCGATCGAGGACCTCAACGCGGTGCGGACCGTTCTGTCCACGCGCGGCTACGAGCCGCGCACGGACGCGGACGGCACCGTCCTTCGCCTGGTCAACTGCCCGTTCCACGTCCTTTCGGAGCGGCATCCCGCGCTGATCTGCGGCATGAACCTGGCGCTGTTGGAAGGTCTCCTGGAGGACACCGAAGGACTGCGGGCCCGCCTGGATCCGCAGCCCGGGATGTGCTGCGTCACCGTCGAGAGTTCTAAAAATAATGATGATTGACATAGAGAGGTGGGGGTGGTGAGGTGGGTGGCATGGCCGGACACCACCTCGCCCAGCTCAACGTGGGCACCCTGAGACATCCGCTGGACGACCCGCGCACGCACGGCTTCACGTCGATGCTGGACACCTTGAACGATGTCGCCGACCGGTCGCCCGGGTTCGTGTGGCGACTGGTCGGCGACGGAAGCAACGACGCCACCGCGGTCCAGACCACCCTCGGCGCGGACGTCATCGTGAACATGTCGGTCTGGGAGAGTCGCGACAGCCTGTGGGACTACGTCTACCGCAGCGGCCACCTGGACGTGCTCCGACGCCGCGCCGAGTGGTTCGAACTGCCGAAGACGGCGTTCCAGGTGATGTGGTGGATCCCGGCCGGCCACGTGCCCACCGTCGAGGAGGCGGTCGAGCGGCTGCGACATTTGCGCGCGCACGGCCCGTCGCCCAGCGCCTTCGGGTTCAGGGACACGTACACGCCCGAGGACGCCGGTCTCGGCGTCGCAAACATCGACGGACACGACCAAGGCCCAGACCACCGGCTGAGCGCCACCGGGTGACCAGCACCGTCCGATGCACGACCTCGAGGTCAGGTCGCGACGTTCGGTGACCGCGATCGTGCGGTATCAGTGTTCTGAGCCGGTCTGCGGCGGCAGGGTGGTGGCCGCGGAGAGGACGCACAGGTCGCCGAAAGCCCGCAGCAGGTGTGCGTCCAAACTCTGTGCGGGGTCGTGGATCCAGGCTTGGACCGCGTGCTGAAAGGCGGCCCAGCCGGCCGCCGACGGCGTCCTGCACATGGCGTACGGCGGCGACTATGCCGATCCGGATGACCTCGTCCGCCGCGACCGCGCCGCGATCGAGGCGCTCGGCCAGCCGCTGGCCTGGTCCGGCAAGCCGTTCGTGAGCACCTCGGGCACCTTGGTGACGAAGGCCGGCCGGATCAGCACCGAGCAGGACGCGCCGGATCCCGGTTCGATCGCCGCCTTCCGCATCCCAGGCGAACAGGCTTGTCTGGGCTTCGCTGATCTGGGGGTCCGAGCCAGCGTCGTGCGACTCGCACCGACCGTGCACGGCCTGGGCGACTACGGGTTCATTCCAGCGCTCATCGCGGCCGCGCGCAGGTCAGGCGTCTCGGCCTACATCGGTGACGGTACCAATCGTTGGCCCGCCGTCCACCGCGCAGACGCCGCCGGCCTCTTCCGGCTGGCGTTGGAGAAAGCTCCCGCCGGGACCGTGCTGCACGGCGTCGGCGAAAGCGCCGTCACGATCAGGAGCATCGCGGAGCAGATCGCAGAAATGCTCGACATCCCCACCGCCTCGCTGACCATCGAACGGGCCGCCGAACATCTCGGGAACCCATTCCTGGCCAGGTTCTTCTCCCTCGACGTGCCCGTCTCCAGCGAGCACACCCAGGCACTCCTGGGCTGGGCGCCGCGGCACCCCACGTTGCTGGAGGACCTCGCGACCGGCGACTACTTCACCCCACAGGCCAGCCTCCGCGCAGAGAAGATCTGGTTACCGCACAACACTTCGCACGAGCACAGCCAGAGCTGACCTCGGTGACCGTCACCCGGCCCGGTGGCGGTGAGCTGTTGAAGACCACCAGCCGCTACACCAAGCCAGACGGCACCGACACCGACAAGATCCAGGTCAAGACCAGGGGCAGCAGCACCCGGTCGTTCACCTACGACGGCGCAGCCAGGTCGGGAAGTCCGGCAGCGAACGCGATGAGGCGACGTTGGAGGCGCTCGACGGGGGCGGTGGAGAGCAGGTCCGTGATGCGCCGCTGCTGCGCGGGGGTCGGCCGCGAGTACATCGGCAGGTCGCGCTGCCGCCCCAAGCCGGCCAGCCGCGGGTCGGAGTCGTGGAGGAGCTCGAGATCAGCGATGACTGCTTCCCACCCGCCGCGGCGGCGGTGGATCCACCAGGCCCGGCGGCGAAGTTCCGGGTCTTTGGCCGCCTTGAGCGGGGCCAGTTCGGTGGAGGTCCACAAGCCAGGGCTGCCGATGAGGACCTCGGCGGTCAGGCGAGCCACTCGCGAGTGGTCACCGGCCACCGACTGGAGCAACAACGGGATGTCCTCGGCGGTGGCACGGCCCCGCAGCAACGACAGACCGACTTTCCGCAGCGGAAGCTCCGTGCTGCGGACGAGGGCGACGACCTCCTGGCGTTCGACGGCGGTGCCGGTCTCGGCGAGGCCGAGGTAGGCGCGAGCGCGCACGATCGGCATGGCGGTGGAACGCGCGGACGTGGCGTAGACGATGGCCGGGTCGTGTCCCATTTCCTGCCAGCGACGACGCGCCCACAGACGGGTGAGCACCGAAGAGTCGAGCAGAAGCCGCTCCACGTCTACCGGGTCGAGCTGCGCGGCCGTCAGCTTCACCAAGGCCTGGGTGCGGCTCTCGGCGGACCGGTCGCGCAGCAGCACCCTGGCGATGACGTCAGGAGTCGCCGAGTCGGCGATGACCTCGATGAGCCGCCGACGGACCGCCTGGTCCCTCTCTCCGGGCAGCAGCACGACCGCGTCCGGCAGCCCGAGCAGTCCGGAGTCGAAGCTGTGCCGGAAGGCGGAGCGCCGGAGGTCGTGGTCCGCTGAATTCCTCAGACGGGCCCACACGTTCGCCTCACCGTGCTCGGCGACCAACGTGTGCAGGTACAGCGCCAGAACCTCGGAGCCCCGGCCGCGCTCCTCGATCCGACGCAACAGCGGCACCACGCGGTCGGCCTGATCCAACGTCCGTCGTCGCAGCACCTCACGCACAGCCACCTCGCGGATCACCCCGACGTGGTCGCTGACCCGGACTGCCAGCGCGCGATCGCTCACCGCGTCGAGCGAGGTGACCAACGACCGAACGGCGCGCTCACGCACGTGTCCGTCCGGGTGCATGCTGGCCAGCACCGCGACGACAGGCAACGGACTCGCCAGAACCTCGCTCGTCCACTGCTCCGACCTGCCCAGCGCCGGCCCCTCGTAGCGGAACTGGCGAGCATCGTGGTCGATCCGCAGCAACTCACGTGCGGTCACCGAGGTGAGCCAGGACGCGGTCTCGTCCAGAACGACCAGGTCGCCCTGCAAGGCCGCTGCGGCACTCTCACCCAGGCGGCTGCGGATCTGCGGCGGGTTCAGCATGCGGCCGATTCTGACGGCTGCACGTCCAACGGTCATCTGAAAATGAACGTGTCCACAAGCGGTTGCCGACGACGGCCCGGCGAGTTCCGAAGCTAAAGACCGAGGCGCTGCTGCTCGGCCTGCACCACTCGCTGTTCCACCGACACGGCCGAGTCCAGTGCGCTCGCGTGTGAGTGCTTCGTGTCGCTTTCGCGCGCGTAGTGGTCGAACAGCAGGGTCTTGTGGTCACGGATCTCCTGCACCCGCGCGTCCACGCTGTCCTTGACCAGCAACCGGTGCACGTGGACCTTGCGGACCTGGCCCATCCGGTGGCAACGGGCGATCGCCTGGTCCTCCGTGCTCGGCTTCCACTGCGGCTCGGCGATGATCACCACGGACGCGGCCTGGATGTTGAGGCCCACGCCGCCTGCCTCGATCTGGGCCGCCAGCACCGCGTGGCCCTCGCGCGCCGTGAACGCGTCCACCAGTTGCTGACGGGCCTGCGCCGACGTCGCGCCGGTCAGTGGGCCGAAGACTTCGACGTGGTCCGCGACCGTGTCCAGCACGTCGTGGAAGTACGAGAACACCACGACTTTCCAGCCGTTGTCCTTCGACTCCTCGATGATCTCCAGCAGGCGCTCCAGCTTCGCGGAGCCGCGGGGCGTGCCGGGCGTGTAGGCGGCGCGGCGCATCGCCATCAGGTTGCCCTCGCGCACCGCGTCGCGGTACGCGCGCCGGTCCTGCCTGCCGAACTCGACCCAGTCCTCCACCTCCAGCAGCTCGGGCAACTCCCCCAGCACGTCCTCCTGGTTGCGCCGCAGGTACACCGGTGCGACGACACGCCGGAACGCCTTCGCTCCCACCACCGCGTCGATCGCGCCCGTGCGGGCCGCGACGCTCGGCTGGAGGTAGGCGACCAGGTTGCGGAACTCCTCGACGCGGTTCTCCATCGGCGTGCCGGTGAGGAGCACGGCCCGCTCCGCGCGTTGCACGATGGTGTTGACCGCCTGCGAGCGTTGCGTGTCCGGGTTCTTCACGTAGTGCGCCTCGTCGACCACGACCATCGTCGGGCGGAACCTCTTCGGCAGCACCAGTTTCGGCAACGTGCCGAAGGTCGTCACGCCGACGCCGCCCTGCGCCAGCCACTCGCTGACGGCGCCGTCGCGGCCCGCGCCGTGCATCCGGTGCGGAACGAGGTCGCTGTGCCTGGCGATCTCGTTGACCCAGTTGACGACGACGCTCGCCGGGCAGACCACCAGGAACCCGCGCCGCCCCTCGGCGGCGAGGCTGGCCATCACCGCGACGGCCTCGATCGTCTTGCCCAGTCCCATCTCGTCGCCGATGATGACGCGTTTGCGGGCCAGCGCGAACTTGGCGCCGAACACCTGGTAGCCGCGCAGCGACACCTTCAGCAGACTCGTGTCCAGCGGGGTCGCGTCGACCTCGTGCTCGATGTCGGCCGGGACGAAACCCTTGGCGGCACTGCGATCCGGCACCGCGTCCGCACCGGCGACGTCGGCGAGGAGCGTGTTGTAGGCAGCCGCGTCGAGCTCGTAGTCGCGCCACAACGCGCGGTGGTCCAGGTCCGGCACGCGCAACTGCTTGCCCACCGCGCGCAACGCCGCCACGTCACGGCTGGCCAGCAGTGCGTCGAGCCGCTCGAGCGAGTCGACGGCGGCCTGGCGCTTCTTCCGCGACGAGAAGAACATCCACACCCGGCTCCGGGCGCGGGACGCGGCACGCAGGTCGGCGTCGACCCTGCCCAGCACGTCCGCGAGCGGCTCGAGCAACGGCCCGACGAGCTGGTTCGCCCTGCGCAGCTTGGACATCAGCTGCAGCAGCTCGGTCTGGACGCGGTCGGCGCGGTCGGGGTTCAGCCGGACCGTCGTCTCACGCGCGACACCCTCGACGACCGCACGGGCGACCCGCACGATCTGCTCGGCGGACTGCCGGCCGACTCCGTGCACGCGGTCGAGTTCTTCCGGGCGCGCCCCGGCGACGTCGGCGACGGTCCGGTACCCGGCGGCTTTCACCTTGCTCAGCCGCAGGTTCGCCTTCGTGTCGCGCAGCTTGTCCACCGGCATGGCGCGGATCTGGTCGGCCACCAGCGAGTCCCGCACCGCCTGGTACTGCGCGGCGGCGAGCGCGAGCAGCCGTTCCGGTTCCGCGCGCACCCCTGCCGCTTCGGCGCGGAACGCCTTCGCCGCGGCCAGCACCGCGCGAGCACGCCTACCGACCTTCGACGAGTCGTCCACCCGTGTCCTTCCGTCAGGCGGTCAGAGAGTACCGAAACGCGGTGATCACGAGCCGGGGAACAGGTGTCCGAGCCGGTAGTCGATGATCCGCGTCGCCTGCTTCATGTCGTAGGCGTCGACCAGGATCGCGCTGAGCAGGCCCGCGGTCATGGTCGCGAGCGCGTCGGCCTCCAGCCCGGCGTCGAGGTGCGCGGGAACCCTGCCGCGCTGCCGGCCCTGGTCCAGCTGGTCGGTGAGCAGGCGCACGAGGTGCGGCAGCATGGCCTGCTGATCGGGAGCCTGGCCGCCGCGGGTGACGTCGACGGCGAAGTAGGCGATCTGCACCGCGCACAGCATGCGGCTGCGCTCGTCGGTCGGGAGCACGGCGAACAGGCACGCGCGGATGACGGCGCGTTCGTCGCCGGTCCGCATCGCCTCGGCGATGTCTCGCCCTGACCGCTCGGCACTCAGTTCCGCGATGCGTTGCCAGGCGTACCGCAGCATCTGCTCCTTGGTCGGGAAGTAGTACTGCACCTGGAACATCGAGATGCCGGCCTCCGCCGCGACGGCCCGCAGCGTCACTGCCTGAAGGCCCTGCGTCGCCGCGATCCGGAAGAGCGCCTCCGTGATCTCCCGTCTTCTCTCGTCGTGGTCAACGCGTTTCGGCACGAGATCACTGTGCCACACCGACTCTGTTGGCCGGGCGGGCCGGCTGCTATAACATTGCATCTGCATTGGAAAAAGTGCTGGGGGTCGAGATGCTCGGAAAGTTCGTGGATCAGAAGGCGCAGGAGAAGTACTTCGCCACGTACGACGCGATCCTGCGGAAGTGGCCGGTTCCGTCCGAGGAGCTGGACGTCGAGACGCGGTTCGGGCCGACCCACGTCCGCCGTAGCGGAACCGGACAGGGCACGCCGATCGTGCTGCTGCACGGTGTCATGGGCACGTCGTTGTCCTGGTACCCCTTCGTCGCCGAACTGGCCGCGCGGCACACGGTGTACGCGGTGGACACGATCGGCGAACCGGGCCGCTCGGTCCAGACGCGTCCCGTGCAGAGCGGCCAGGACCAGGCGGACTGGCTCGCCGACGTGCTCGCGGGCCTGAGTCACGAGAAGTTCCACCTGGTCGGGATCTCCCGCGGCGCCTGGCTGGCGCTGGACCTCGCCACGCGTTCCGGCGACCGGATCTCGAGCGTGATCGCCATCGAACCAGGGGGCTTCGGGACCATCGGGCCGCGGTTCGTCCTCTGGAGCTTCGGCCAGATGTTCCGCTGGCTGCTACCGGCGCCGATCCTGCGCCGGATCTTCTCCGGAGATCCCTACGCGCGCCGCACCCTGGCCCCGCTGGTGATCCGCGGGCTCAAGTACAAACCGCACTTCCCGCCGCAGCACGTGTTCACCGACGACGAACTGCGCGCGATCGACGTGCCCGTCCACTTCGTGCTCGCCGAACGCAACGGCGTCTTCAACGCGCGCGAGCTCGCTGCCCGCGTCGAGGCACTCAATCCCCGCCTCCACGCGGAGATCGTGCCGAAGACCACCCACGCGCTGCCCCTGGAGGAACCAGAGCTCGTGATCTCCCGGATCCTCACCCTCGTCGCGGAGAATAGTCGTTTGACGGAGTGAGCGCTCACTCCGCATCATGGGTGCATGACACCAACAGCCGAAACCCGGCGAAGAGCACCCAGCATGAGCGCGGAGGACCGGCGCGCCATGATCGTGCACGCCGTGCTGCCGCTCCTGATCGAGCACGGCGCGAACGTGACGAGCAGCCAGATCGCCCGCGCCGCCGGCATCGGCGAGGGCACCATCTTCCGCGCGTTCAAGGACAAGGACGAGCTGTTCGACGCCTGCACGGCCGAGGCGCTCAGGCCCGATCACGTGCTCGACGCGATCGCCGAGATCCCCCTCGACCAGCCCCTGGAAGACCGGCTCGTCGAAGCCGCCGAAGCGCTCGGTGCCCATCTTGAACGGATGGGCGCGCTGATGGGAGCGCTGCACGCGTCCGGCCGGATCAAGCGCCGCGACCCCGAACGCAAGGGCGGCCGCCGCGAGTCGATGGCCGCCATCCGAGCGGCAATGGTCGAGCTGTTCACGCCGGAGCAGGATCGGCTGCGACTGCCGCCCGAGCAGCTCGCCGGTCTCTTCCTGACCCTGCTGTTCGGCGGCCGCCGAATGGCGTCGGACGACGCGCCCACCACGCGCCAGGTGGTCGACTTCTTCCTCCACGGCGCCGTGGAGGCCGGATGAACCCGGACGGTGTGGAGTTCATGCTGGGCCGGCGCGGTCGTCGGCGGCGTGCGGCCACCGTGCCGGACAGCGGGCTCACCGGACCGGTCGACATTCCCGAGGCGAAGCCGGAGGACGGACCGCGGGACCTGCGTTCCCGGCTGAAGCGCGCGAGGACGTCCGTGGCGGGGACCGTCCGCGGCCTGCCGAAGGTCGCGAAGCTGACGTGGCAGGCCAGCCCGGCACTGACGGTCGTCCTGACGCTGATCACGCTCCTGTCGGGCCTCCTGCCGACCGTGACCGCGTACATCGCGAAGCTGCTGCTGGACTCCGTCGTCGCGGCGATCCAGCACACCGGCACCACCGGCGACATCGCGCGGATCGCGTTGCTCCAGTTCGGCGTGCTCGCCGCGATCGCGATCAGCAGCGCGCTGACGTCGATCGCGCAGTCGCTGCTGCAGGAACGCATGACGCTGACCATCCGCCACCAGGTGATGGCGCACGCCAGCGAACTGCACCTCGCGTACTTCGAGGGCTCGACGTCGTACGACATGCTGCGCCAGGCCGCGCAGGAAGCACCGACGCGGCCGCTGTCGATGATGAACTCCGCCCTGGGCCTCCTGCGCACGCTGATCACGTTCGGCAGCATGGTCGCGCTGCTCGTCTCGATCAGCCCGGTGCTGGCCCTGGTCGCACTGCTGGCGCCGATCCCGGCGTTCATCTCCCAGTCGAAGTACGGCACGCGCGCGTTCTGGCTGACGTTCATGATGTCGCCGATCAAGCGCCGGATGGACTACCTGTCCTCTTTGGTCACGACGGACACCTACGCCAAGGAGACGAAGCTGTTCGGGCTCGGCCCGTACTTCGTCGACCGGTTCCGCCGGCTCGGCACCGTCTCCTACGAGCGGCAGCGCAAGCTCACGATCAACCGCAACATCAGCTCGACCTCCTGGGGACTGCTGAGCACGTTCGCGGGTTCGGCGATCACCCTGTACATCGCGCTGGAAGCGGTCGGCGGACGACTCACGCTCGGAGACCTCGCGCTGTACACGGCCGCCGCGGCGTCCGTGCAGACGTCCGTGTCCGGTCTCTTCACGGCCTTTTCGGGGATGTACGAGAACAACCTCTACCTCGACACGTTGTACCGGTTCCTCGCCACCAAGCCGGAGATCACGGCACCGGCGTCGCCACGCCCAATGCCGTCCACAGTGGAGGGACACATCGAGTTCGACTCGGTGACCTTCAGCTACCCCGGCGCCGAGGAGCCCGCGCTCGACGACGTGAGCTTCGAGATCCGCCCCGGCGAGACGGTCGCGGTGGTGGGCCGCAACGGCGCGGGCAAGTCGACGTTGTTCAAGCTGCTCTGCCGGCTCTACGACCCGACCGGCGGCCGCATCCTGCTCGACGGCGTGGACATTCGGGAGTACGACCCCGTGGAGCTGCGCACGCGGATCAGCGCGATGTTCCAGGACTACGTGACGTACCAGGGCACCGCCGCGGAGAACATCGGCCTGGGCGACCTGACCCGGCTCGAAGACCGGCCGCACATCGAGGACTCGGCCCGCCGCGCCGGCGCCGACGAGAGGATCGAGCGACTCCCCCAGGGCTACGACAGCCCGCTGGGCCGCTGGTTCGACCAGGGCGTCAGCCTGTCCGGCGGCGAGTGGCAGAAGATCGCGCTGGCCAGGGCGTTCCAGCGGGAGGCACCGATCCTGGTGCTCGACGAGCCGACGTCGGCGCTGGACGCGCAGGCGGAGCACGACCTGTTCGCGCGGCTGCGGGAACTGTCGGAGGGCCGCACGACGCTGTACATCTCGCACCGGTTCTCGACCGTGCGGCAGGCGGAGCGGATCCTGCTGCTGGAGCACGGGAAGGTCGCCGAGTACGGGACGCACGAGGAGCTGATGGCGGCCGGGGCCGGATACGCCGAGCTGTTCACGTTGCAGGCCAAGGCCTACCTCGACGAGGTGCCCAGCGGCGGCGACGGGAATCAGCGCCGCAGCTCCTCGGCGTCGATCGGCAGGTAGGTCTGCTCCTGCAGGTAGTGCTCCAGCCGGTCGGCGACCTTGCGCTGCCAGCGCTCGACGTTGCCGTACAGCTGCTCGAACCTGGCGGGGTCGAAGGGGATCTCGTTGCCGTGGTACCAGCTGGGGCGCCCGAGCGGGGTCGCCGCGGTCAGCGTGGACGTCGGCACGTCGACGTGGGTGGTCCGCCAGCCACCGAGCGCGTTGCCGTGCTCGTCGCGCAGGATCTCGTCGGTGTCCCCCTCGGTGGCGAGCACCATGCTCGGCGCGGGCGCTCGTCCGGTGTCCGACCAGTCCAGCAGCGCCTGCCACAACGCGTGGTACACGTGGCTGTTCGGAAAGGTGCTCCACCGAGCACCCGCGGGGAGCGGGCACCTGGCGAGCCGCTCGCGGTCGGCGGCGGACATCTCACGGGTCTCCCGGTGCGCCATGCCGGCCACCTCGTACAGGCGGAAGCTCGGGCTGTCGGCACGGCGGTGGCTCAGGCCGCGCACCTGCCCGCCGACTCCGCAGCGGCGGCGGACGCTCTGGAACTCGGCCTCACCGAGCACCTCGATGACGGGGACGTCGATGTCGGGCAGGGCGGGACCACCGGACGCTCCCGGCAGGTACCCGTCGAAGGCGGGCGCACCGCCGGTGAGCCGCAGCCGGTCGTGGTGGTGGCGGATGAACTCGCGCACCACGCCGCCGGTCTGGGAGATGCCGCCGAGGAACACCTTGCGCGCCTTGATTCCGGTGCCGGGCAGGCCTTCTCGCAGCGCGGCGGAGACCTGGGCGAGGATCTCCGGCGACTGCGGTGTCGCGTCCCACCACTGCCGCATGAACCTGTCGTACTCCGCCACCACCTCGGCGTAGTCCGCGTCGGGCGAGAACGGGATGGTGGCGGCGAACTGCTGGGAGAGCGGGCTTTCCGCGAACGTGAACGACCGGTAGCGGTCCGGGTCGGCGCCCGCGACCAGTCCCATCGCGGAGGGGGCCTGCGAGTCGATCTCGACCCAGACGTGGTTGCCCCGCATGACGAACCGGTTGATCGCGCGCCACACCGAGGTACCACCCCAGATGTGGCTGGCCTCGGCGATCACGGTGCCGCTGAAGCGCGCGAGGTCGGCAGGACGGCGAATCAGAATCCTGGTGCCGTAAGGAGTTCCGGCAGCACTGCCGGACACGAGGTACTCCTCCTGAACGTAGTCGTACCGCGCCATCCGGTCGGTGCCGTACGGCTCCAGCACGACCGCGCGGGAACCGGGGACGTCGGGGTGCGGGCCGGTGGTGGTGGCCGCGATGACGGACATGCAGGTCCTCTCGTGAAGTGCCGTCACAGGGAAGGTGCGGCGTCGAGCAGGGTTCGGGTGTAGGGCTGCTGCGGGGAGTCGAAGACGTCGTCGCGGCTGCCGAACTCGACCAGCGCGCCGGCCCGCATCACGGCGACCTGGTCGCTGATGAACTCGACGACCGCCATGTCGTGCGAGACGAACAGCATCGCGAACTTCCGCGCCTGCTGGATGTCCTTGAACAGGTTCAGGATCTGCGCCTGGACCGAGACGTCGAGGGCCGAGACGGGTTCGTCGGCGACGAGGAGGTCCGGTTCGAGCGCCAGCGCCCTGGCGATGGAGATGCGCTGGCGCTGGCCACCGGAGAACTCGTGCGGCAGCCGGACGAGACTTCCGCGGGCGAGCCCGACCTCGTCGGCGAGCGCGGCCGCGCGGTGCCGCCGTTGCGAGCGGGTGTGCAGGCCCTGCGCCCGGAACGGTTCGACGAGCAGGTCCTCCAGGGTCATCCGGGGGTTGAGCGAGTTGGACGAGTCCTGGAAGACCATCTGCATCGTCCGCCGGAACGTGCGCATCTTGCCGGGGGTCAACGAAGCGAGGGGCTGCCCTTGCACCGTCACCCTGCCGCGGTCGGGGGACAGCAGGCCGATCGCCATGCGGCCGAGCGTCGACTTGCCACTGCCCGACTCCCCCACCAGGCCGACCGTCTCACCGGCGTGCACGCGCAGGCTCACCGACGTGACGGCGGCCGTGCGACGGCGCGCGAAGAACGGACCGGCGGAGAAGTCCTTGCCCACGCCGTCGAGGTCCAGCACCACGGTCATCGCGCACCTCCTGCCATCGCACGGGTCTGTTCGAGCACCGCGCCGTCGATCGTGGGAAGCCGGTCGGGACGACGGCCGAGCCGGGGCGCCGCGTCGATCAGCGCACGGGTGTAGGGGTGCTCGGGCCTGTCGACGACCTGCGCGGTCGGGCCCTGTTCGACGACCCGTCCGTCGTACATCACCAGCACCTCGTCGCTGTGGCGGGCGACCAGCCCGAGGTCGTGGCTGATCAGCACGAGTGCGAGGTCGAGCTGCTCGCGCAGCCGCACGAGCAGTCCCAGGATCTGTTGCTGCACGGTGGGATCGAGCGCCGTCGTCGGTTCGTCGGCCAGCAGCAACCGGGGCCGGCACGAGATCGCCATCGCGATCATGACGCGCTGGCGCATGCCGCCGGACAGCTCGTGCACGTACGCGTCGAGCACCTTCCGTTCCCTGCCCAGGCCGACCTGCTCCAGCAGTTCGAGGGCCTGGTCGCGGGCTTCCCGGCGGCCCAGACCGAGGTGGTGGCGCAACGGGCGGATCATCTGGGTGCCGATGCGCAGCAACGGGTGCAGGGCGCTCATCGGTTCCTGGAACACGTAACCGATCTCCGCTCCCCCACGGGCACGTCGTCGTTTCGCCGGCTCGCCGAGCAGCTCCGTTCCGTCGAAGAACACCGAGCCCTCCGCGGTGATCTGCGGTGGCAGGATGCCCATGACGGCGGCGGCGGTGATGCTCTTGCCCGAGCCGGACTCGCCGACGACCGCGAGCGTCCGGCCGCGGTGGACCTCGAAACCGACCTCCTGCACCAGCGGGAGATCCCCGATGCGCGCGGAGAGCCCGGAAACGCGCAGCAGTGGCTCTGTTGTGGTGTGCACGCCGACTCCTCAGTAGCGGATGCGCGGGTCGAGCAGCGAATAGAGCAGGTCGATCAGCAGGTTCAGCAGGACGTAGACCACGGCGATGAAGAAGATGCAGCCCTCGATGACGGGGTAGTCGCGGCGTTGCACCGCGGTCAGCAGGAGCTGTCCCAGGCCGGGGACGGAGAAGACGGACTCGGTGACCACGGCCCCGCCCATCAACGAGCCGGTGGTCAGGCCGACGACGGTCACCATCGGCACCACGGCCGCGCGGAAGACGTACTTCCGGATCACCATGCGTTCGGGCAGCCCCATCGACCGTGCGGTGGTCACGAACGGCTGGTGCAGCGAGTCCAGCACGCCCGCCCGGCTGTAGCGGAACAACGTGGCCGCCTCCACCAGTCCCAGCGAGATCGCGGGCAGCGCCAGGTGGTGCAGGAACAGCACCGGGTCCTCGCTGAACGGGACGTACCCGGCGACCGGGAAGACCTGCCAGACCACGCCGAACACCGCGATCAGCAGGACGGCGAGCCAGAAGCTGGGCACCGCGATGCCGATCGACGAGCCGAAGACCAGCACCCGGTCGAGAAGGCCGTGCCTGCGGGTACCCGCGGCGATGCCGAGGAAAGGGCCGATCAGCAGCGCCACGGTGAGCGCGAGCACGGTGAGCTGCACCGTCACCTGCGCGTGCTCGAACACCAGCCCGGACACCCTGAGCTCGGCGAACAGCGAGTCGCCGAAGTCGAGCCGCACGACCCTGCCGAGCCAGCCGAGGAACTGGTCCCACAGCGAGGCGTCCAGTCCGAGCCTGCCGCGGACCTCCGCGATCTCTTCCGTGGTCGCGGAATCGCCCGCGATGGCCGCCGCCGGGTCGCCAGGTGCCAGCCGCAGCATCACGAACAGCAGCACCATCGGGACGGCGACGGTGGGCAGGAGCGCGCCGAGGCGCTTGAGGAGGTAGTTGGTCACGGGGTTCTCACTTCCTCGCCGACCGGGGGTCGAACACGTCGCGGAGGCCGTCGCCGAGCAGCACGAGCCCGAGCACCGTCGTCACGATGGCGAGGCCCGGGAACACCCCGATCCACCAGGCCGAGTAGAAGTACTGCTGGGCCGCCGACAGGCTCGTGCCCCAGCTCGGCACGTCCGGAGGCAGCCCGATGCCGAGGAAGCTCAGCGCCGCCACGGACAGCACAGTCACCGAGAACGCCAGCGCGGCCTGCACGATCGTCACCGACAGCGCCTCGGGTGCGACATAACGGAGCAGCACCCAGCTCGTGCGGGACCCGAGCGAGCGCGTCGACTCGACCATCGGCATCGCCTTCACCGCGAGCGCCGCACCCCGCACGACTCGAGTGACCATCGGGATCAGCACGACGGTGAGCCCGGTGATCATCGTGGCGACGCCGTCGCCGAGCACGCCGACCAGACTGATCACCAGCACGATCGACGGGAACGACATCAGTCCGTCCACCACCCGCATCACGACGGCGTCGACCCAGCGGAAGTACCCGCACGCAACGCCGAGCACGTAGCCCGTCACGACGGCGAGCGCGGTCGTCACGGCGCCGATGGCCAGTGACGTGCGGGCGCCGTGGACCACCATCGTCCAGAGGTCCCTGCCCTTCTCGTCCGTGCCGAACCAGTGGCTCGCGCTGGGCGGGCGCAACGTGATCGTGGGATCGACGCGGTAGGGGTCACCACCGAGCAGCGGGGCCAGCACGGCGAGGGCGATCATCAGTCCGAGCAGCGCCGCCCCCGCCATCGCGGTCCGATCGCGCACCAGGTCTTGGAAACGTTGTCGCAGCATGGGATTTCCTTCGTACGAGGCGAGCTAGCGGCCGAGCCAGACGTTGTAGAAGCCGCGGACCGTGCCGAGCGCCGGCGTGAACCCGCCGACCCGCGTGCTGGTGACGGCGAGGTTCCCCTCGAAGCCGAGCTTCACGAACGGCAGGTCGGTCCACACGAGCTCCTGCAGCTCGGTCCACGCGGCCTGCCGGGCGGGTGCGTCCGCGCCGGAGAGGATGCGGTTCATCAGCGCGTTCTTCGCCGGGGTGTTCCACCAGCCGGGGAAACCGGAGCTGAGGAACACCACCGTCAACGGGTCCGAGTAGCTGGTGCCGGTGGCGAGGAACAGGTCCCACTGCGCCGGGTCCGCGCGGCGGGCGGTGAAGCTGGTCTCGTCGGTGGCCAGCAGGGTGACGTTGATCCCCGCGGCGGCGAGCTGCTGGCGGACCAGTTCGGCGTGCGGATCACGGCTGGGCCGGTACAGGATCCGCAACGGCGTGCCGTCGTAACCCGCCTCTGCCAACGCTTTCCGCGCGCCCTCGACGTCCGGGGCCGCCCGGTAGACCTCGCTTCCTGCGGTCGAGTGCCACGGCGAGGTCTTCAGGAACATGCTGGAGTCGTCGATGAAGCTCTCGGTCGAGCCGAGGCTCTGCAGGGCGATCTGCGCCGGGTCGAGTGCCCGCTGAACCGCCTGGCGCAGCTCGAGGTTCGTCGCGGGCCCCTGCTTGAGGTTGAACTGCACGAGCCGGAACTGGCCGCCCGGCACGACGACCGGGTTCAACAGTCCGTCACGCCGGTAGCTCGGCAGCTGGTCCATGAGCGGACCGGACAGGGCGATGTCCACGGCGTCGGTCCTGAGCTGGTTGAGGACGTTGGACTCGTTGTAGGGGATGAACTTCACGCGGTCGGCGTAGGCGTTCTTCGCCCCGCTGGCCCCGTCCGGCGGTTCGGTGCGCGCCCGGTACCCGTCGAAGCGGTCGAGAACCACCCGCCGGTCCGGTACGAACTCGCGCAGCTTGTACGGTCCGGTGCAGATGATGCGCGGGAGGGGCTTCTTCGCCGGCACGTCGGCCACGAGTGACGCGGGCATGACGTAGGCGGCGGTGTCCGGAGTGGACAGCAGCGCGGGAACCGCGGAGCTGGGCTGCTTGAGCCTGATGACCACCGTCAGGTCATCGGCCGCGGACACCTCGTCGAGGATCTTGCCGAAGGTCGCGCCGGGACTGCTTTCCGCGTACCGGCGCAGAGATGCCGCGACGTCGTCCGCCCGCAACGGTTGACCGTCGTGGAACGTGACTCCCCCGCGCAGGCGGACCGTGTAGGTGGTGGCGCCGTCGTACCGGTAGTCCTCGGCCAGCCCGTTGTGCACGCCCATGCGGGAGTCGTTCTCCCACAGCCCCTCACACATGGTCGCGGCGGCGGACCAGTTGCTCCGCAGCGTCGAGTACACGGGATCCAGCGCGGTGGGCATGCCCGCGACCACCAGCTCCCCGCCGCGGCGAGGAGTCGCTGTGTCCACAGTGGCTCGTGCGGTGCATCCGGCCACTGTGGACACCACGAGTGCTGCGGCGAGCAGCTGGCGAGGCGTCTTCATCGGCACTCCTGGGGGGACGTCGGGCGGCGAGTGGCGCCAAGTATGCGTCCGTCCCCGTCCGGGAGCGCCCGGAGTTACCGCGGGTGCGGTAATGGTCAGCCGACGATGCCGGCGACCAGGTCGTAGCCGATTCCGTAGAGCCTGCTGGTCTGGATGCGGTGCTGGACGGTGCGCCCGTGCCGTGCGGACACGACCAGTCCCGCCTCACGCAGGCGCCGCAGGTGCCGGGACACCTGGGGCTGCGTCATCCCGGTCCGCCAGGCCAGCTCGGTGGTGGTGCACTGCTCGTTGATCAGGTGCCGGCAGATCTCCAGCCGCCCGGCGTCGGTGAGCACGAGCATCCGCTCCCGGATCTTGTCGAGGGTGTCGGCGCCCCTCGGCCCGTGCTGCTCCGCCGGGTACTGGACGACGACGGGCGGCTGTTGCTGCGACGGCCAGCCCTTCACCTTCTCGGCCTTGACCAGCAGGTGCGGGTGCGCGAAGTGGGACGGCACCAGCACCAGCCCGCGGCCGCGCACCGGCACCGCCGCCTGCTGGAGCTTGCTGAACTCGACCGTGTGCTCCGCGACGTCGATGACGGAGTTCGGCGCGAGCGACCCCACGACCAGAGGCAGCGGCTCCGTCCGCAACGACGCCTCGACCCGTTCGACCGACCGCTGGAGAGCAGGCTGGAGCCTGCGCCACAGCACTCCGAAGAAGGTCTCCGACGCCACGTGCAGCAGCCCGATCAACCGGCCGCGCAACCGTTCCGGATCCGCCACCAGCTCGGCGGCCAGCACACCGCGCCGCGTGGACCGCTCCCCGCACGCCCGGACGAAGGCCTGTGCATCGGCGGCATCGTGCAGCGGCCAGCCGAAGTTCTGCCGGAGCCCGAAGATCGCCATGCCGGCCATCTGGATGAACACGCCGATGTCGAGGCCGGAGATCTCAGCGAGTTCGGAGTCCAGGTCGCCGGAACCTCCTTGCGTCAGCGGCAACATCAGCCGGGTGCGGAACCGGGCCCACAGCGGCGCGAACGCGACGAGGTCCGCCGCCGCCGGTTCGGGCAGGTCGGTGAGCACCCGCCGCACCCACGGACCCCGGTCGGGGTGGTGCTCCGGTTCCGCGAGCACGTGCAGGCACGCCATCAGCTCGGCGGCCGCCGAACAGCGCGCCGACACCTCGGCCGGCCGCACGCCGTGCAGTCGCAGGAGGACGGACATGGCGGACGAGTGTAGACGTCAGGCCAGGAAATCCGGGGTGACCGCAGTGGCGGTCGTACCGGATCCGGGTGAGGGAACGTGTCGCTTCAGCTGTGGACACCCGCGTTCGGGCCGGCCGAATGACGTCCGGATCAGGCGTCGCGGTGCCGGCTTCAGCGACACGTCGGGCCCCTCGGGACCACCGCCGCTGTGCCGGCCCTGCTCGGCGACAGGCGCTCCAACCGCGAATGAGGGAGACCGGCGACCAAGACCGCGATACTTCTGGCATGACAGCAAAAGCGGGCGCGGTCGTCACCGGCGCCGGGCGTGGCGTGGGCAAGCTGGTCGCGAAGATGCTCGTCGAGCGCGGCTACACGGTGCTGGTCACCGACGTCGACGAAGCAACCGCCACCGCGACCGCCGCCGAGATCGGTGCGATCGCGCGGGTGCTCGACGTGCGGGACGACGTGGCCGTGCAAGCCGCGCGCGACGACATCGTCGCCCAGGCGGGCCGGCTCGACGTCTGGGTCAACAACGCCGGTGTTCTGGTGACCGGGCCCGCGTGGGAGCAGGACGCCGCCACCCGCGGGCTGATGATCGAGGTCAACGCCGTCGGGACCATCAACGGAACGGTCGCCGCGATCCAGGCCATGCGCGGTCACGGCGGGCACGTCGTGAACATCGTGTCCCTCGCCGGGATCACGGCCGTCGCGGGCGAGGCGGTGTACGCCGCTTCCAAGCACGCGGCCATCGGCTTCAGCCTCAGCACCCTCGCCGATCTCCGGCTGGCGGGAGTCCGCAACATCGACATCTCCTGCGTCTGCCCGGACGGCATCTGGACGCCGATGCTGCACGACAAGCTCGACGATCCGGCGGCCGCGCTGTCGTTCTCCGGCACGTTGCTGCAACCCGCCGACATCGCGGGAGCCGTCGCCGCCGTGCTCGGCAAACCCAAACCGGTCACCACCATCCCGCGGTGGCGTGGAGCGTTGTCCCGGTTCGCGGACACGTTCCCCCGGTTCGGGTTGCGCGCGATTCCGTTCATGGTCGCCCAGGGCCGCCGGACCCAGCGCAAGCTCAGTGACGCGGCGAGCGGTCGCCGAGGAACTCCGCCGGACGGAAGCTGACGAACGCGGCCGGGCCCAGGCCGAGCGACGAGGCGCGGGCCTGCAACCGGCGCGGGTCGGCGAGACCGTCCCAGCGACCCGTCTCGATGCGCTGCTCGACGGTGAGCACCGCCGTGACCAGTTCGGCGGGCGTGAAGGCGCAGTGCCCGGCGTGGTCGGTGTACGCCTGCCGGAGCAGACCGGAAGCACCGCTGTGGCGCACGTCTTCGGCGTACTCCTCCTGGTGCTGCGCCGGAACCAGGCCGTCGTCGGTCGTGTGCATCGTGAGAACCGGCATGGCCAGACGTCCGGTCAGCGTGGACGTCCTGAGCATCCAGTCGTACGCCGCAGGGTCGGCCGTCACGTTCGCGGTGCGCGTCAGCAGGTTCAGGTCGGCGTGCAGATCGACCCCTGCCCGCCCGTACAGCTGCGCCACCTGGGCGAGGCGGCCCGACTCGGCGAGTTGCCTGCCGTAGTTCACGCCCTTGTTCCACGCCGGGTTGCCGCCGGCGCTGCGCTCCACGTCGGCGCGGCCGAGCACGATGAACGGCAGGATCGCGCGCAGGTTCTGGTACTGCCCCGTCACCTGGGCGTCGACGTCGACGGGCTTCGGCTGCCCCGCGACCCACGACGGCTCCTGATAGAGCGCTGTGATCAGGGCGATGCGAGCGCGGCCGGCAGGGGTGGTCCAAGCCTGGTCCAGGGCGGCGATCATGCGGTCCGACGTGGCCGCGGCCTCGGCCGGGCTGGTGAACCGGACGAGCTTGACCTGCTCGCCGGGCAGGAGGAGCTGGGCGAGCGCGTGTGAGCCGTCCAGCTGGTAGTTGTGCAGGTCGATCCCGCCGCCCATCAGGCCGCAGGTCGCGACGGCGCCGTCGAGCCGCCGTCCGCCGCGTTCGGCGAGCTGCCCGGTGACCATGCCGCCGAACGACGTCCCGAGCGCGATGGCGCGGCGAGGCTTGCCGATGATCCCGGAGACCGCCTGGAGCGTGTCGAGACCGTCCTGGGCCGCGGTGTCGGCGACCCATCCCGGCCGTGAGTACGACGAACCGGCCAGCGCGTAGCCGCGAGCCAGCAGGGCCTCCGCGGTGGCCGGGTCGGGGCTGTTGACCGGCGGGTTGACCGGGGTGGGGTTGTAGCCGTGGCTGTAGAGCAGCAGCGTGCCGTTCCAGTTCGCCGGCACGTCGGCGATCCAGGTCGCACCGTTCGGCAGAACCCCGTCGTAGCGGGTCGCCGCTGCGGCTTGGGCCGTGGTGGGCACGAGCCCCAGCACGGCCATCGAGGTGATCACTGTGGCGATGAGCAGTCGTCGGACAGTCTTCACGCAGCACGACGTTAGGCAGATTTCTGACGGCCGTCAATGAAACAGCGAACTCCGATGCATCAAGATCCCAAGTGGACACTCATGACCAGGCGTCAGCGATCGAACACAACCCGTTGCCGCGTAACGGTTTTGTCCGCACTGCGATGTCATCGGCACCGGACCGGAAGGGGGCCGCAATGTCGCAGCGCCCTTGGCTGAGGACAGCCCTGCTCGCGTTGGTTCTGCTCGCGCCGTCGATCGTGGTGGTGTCACCCGCTGTCCAGGCGGCCACGCTGCCACCGAACTTCCAGGACCGGGTGGTGTTCAGCGGGCTGAGCAACCCGATCGACGTCGAGTTCGCCGCCGACGGACGCGTGTTCGTGGCCCAGAAGAACGGTGTGATCAGGGTTTTCGACGACCTGGCCGACACCACGCCGACGACGTTCGCCGACCTCTCCGCGAGCGTGCACGACTTCTGGGACCGCGGGATGCTCGGCCTCGCGCTGCACCCCGCCTTCCCGGCGAACCCGTCCGTGTACGTGCTGTACGCCCACGACCCGAGCGGGCGGTGGGGCGACGGCTGCCCGACCCCGCCTGGACCCACGACCGACGGGTGCCTGGTGTACGGGAGGCTGTCCCGGCTGACCGCGAACGGCAACACCACGACCGGCGCGGAGCAGGTGCTCCTCCAGGACTGGTGCCAGCAGTACCCCAGCCACTCCGTCGGCACGCTGCTGTTCGGCCGCGACGGCGCCCTGTACGTCAGCGGCGGTGACGGCGCGAGCTTCAACAACGTCGACTACGGCCAGTACGGCGCCAACTATCCCGGCAACCAGGCCAACCCGTGTGGCGATCCGCCGGGTGGCGTCGGGACCGCGCTCACGCCGCCGGACGCGCAGGGCGGCGCCTTGCGCAGCCAGAGCATGCGCCGGCCCAGCGGCCCCGCGACACTGGGCGGGGCGGTGCTGCGCCTCGATCCCACCACCGGTGCGGGCCTGCCGGACAACCCGTTCGCGTCCTCGGCCGACCCCAACGCGCGCCGCGTGATCGGCTACGGCCTGCGCAACCCGTTCCGGATGACCCAGCGGCCGGGCACCGACGAGCTGTGGATCGGCGACGTCGGCTGGAACGCCTGGGAGGAGATCAACCGGCTCACGACCGGCCGCAACTTCGGCTGGCCGTGCTACGAGGGTTCGGCGCCGCAGAGCGGTTACCAGAGCGCCGGCCTCACCTCGTGCTCGCAGCTGTACAACACGCCCGGCTCGGTGGCGGCGCCGTACTACGCCTACAGCCACAGCGCGTGCGTCGTGACCTACACCGGTTGCCGCACCGGCAGCTCGTCGATCACCGGCATGACGTTCTACCGAGGCGGTTCCTACCCGGCCGAGTACAACGGCGCGCTGTTCTTCGGCGACCACAGCCGCAACGAGATCTGGGCGATGATGCAGGGCAGCAACGGGCTTCCCGACCCCGCGCAACGCAGGTGCTTCGTGTGCGCGGACTCCTCGGGCGCGGCCGCGGGCCACCCGGTCGACCTGAAGATCGGGCCGAACGGCGACCTGTTCTACGTCGACATGGACAACGGCGCGATCCACCGGATCACCTACACCGCGGCGAACCAGGCACCGACCGCCCGCATCAGCGCCAGCCCGACGAGCGGTAACGCACCGCTGACGGTGAACTACAGCGGCACGGCGTCGACCGACCCCGAAGGCTCCGCGCTGACCTACAGCTGGGACCTCAACGGCGACGGGCTGTTCGGCGATGCCACGACACCGACGGCGAGCTACACGTTCACGTCGTCCGGCAACTACGTCACGTCGTTGCGCGTCACGGACCCACAAGGCGCCACCAACACGGCCACGGTCACGATCACCGTGGGCAACACCCCGCCCACCCCGGTGATCGACACACCGTCGAACGCACTGCGCTGGAAGGTCGGTGACACGATCGGCTTCTCCGGCCACGCGACCGACGTGCAGGACGGCACGGTTCCCGCGTCCGGACTCAGCTGGTCGTTGGTGCTCAACCACTGCTACAGCGCGAGCGACTGCCACGAGCACGTCGTCCAGACGCTCTCCGGTGTCGCGAGTGGACAGTTCGCGGCTCCTGACCACCAGTACCCGTCGTACCTGCAACTGCGTTTGACCGCAACGGACTCCGGCGGGCTGTCCACCACGACGAGTGTGCGGCTCGATCCTCAGACGGTCGTGCTCACGTTCAAGACCAACCCCGGTGGGCTCAAGCTGTCCGGGTTCGGGTTCAACGAGGGCGCGACGACCACGCCGTTCACCGCCACCGTGATCGTCGGATCGAGCAACTCCGTCAGTGCGCCCATGTCCCAGGTCGTCAACCGCTCCACGTACTTCTTCTCCTCGTGGTCGGACGGCGGCGCGAAGGACCACACGTTGATCGCGCCCGCGGTCAACACCACCTACACCGCCTACTACCGGAAGCGCTGACCGTCAGCGGACGCCACTCGCCGGGTCGACAGCAGGCCGACCGCGGCGGCCGGGAAGAGCAGCACCGACAGCAGTCCGGCGCAGGTGAGCGCGGCGGCCGTGACGGGCGACATCAGGCCGACGGCCACGCCGATCTGGGTGGCGGTGACGATGAACGGCAGCGAGGTCGCCTGCAGCAGTGCCACCGCGTACACGTCGCGGCGCGGCAGTGCGCGCGCGTGCAGGAACGCGGGCAGTCCGCGAGCGAGCAGCAGCGCGACGAGGAACAACGGGACCCGCGCGAGCGCCCCGGCGTCCGCGAACAGGCCGCCCAGGTCCAGCCGCAGACCGCTGGTCACGAAGAAGACCGGGATGAGGAAGCCGTAGCCGATGGCCTCCAGCTTGATCCGGAACCGCGGGTGCGAGGTCGTGTCCCGGTCGACCACGCCGACCACGACACCGGCGAGGAACGCGCCGAGGATGCTCTCCAGCCCCAACCCCTCGGCGAGCGCGACGAACGCCACGAGCAGCAACACCGCCGCACGCACGCGGATCTCCGCGGTGGTGTCCTGCAACCGCGACAGCACGTCGCCCAGCCGCCGCGACCGGCCGGCGAAGGCGATCACCACGCCGGTGAGCACGACGAGTCCCGCGAACAGGCCGAGCAGCCCGAACCGTCCGCCGAGACCACCACCGGACATGGAGAACGCCAGCGACAGCAGGATGATCGCCGCGAAGTCCGCCACGGACGCACCGGCGACGGCGACCTGTCCCGCGTCGCTGTCGACCCGGCCGGCGTCCTTGAGGACGGGGACGACCAGGCCGAGCGAGGTCGCCGACAGGGTGACCGCCAGCAGCAGCGGGCTCTGCACCCAACCGGCCGCGTGGAAGGCGAACCCGGCGGCGAGCCCTGCCGCGAGCGTGACGGCGTAGCCGAGCAGCGCCTGCCCGCTCAGCCGCCGCACGTCGATCTCCAGACCGGCGAGGAACAGCAGGAACGCGAGACCGAGCAACGCGACGATCTGCACCGGGAGGTCGATCTCCACCCAGCCGAGCCCCGACGGCCCGACGACGACTCCCGCGACGATCTCCAGGACGACGGCCGGCACGCGCAGTGCGGGTGCGAGGCCGAGCAGCAACGGTGCCGTCAACGCGATGGCGGCGACGATCAGCAGGTTGACGAACTCCACATCCGGCATGGGAGTTCAGTGCCCGCGAGCAGGCCGGACGTTACGCCCTGGGGAAGTTCCGGAACGCGTCGAGCAGCCGGTCGCGCGTGTCGCCGGACAACGTCTCCGGCGGCAACTCACCCAGTTCGGAGATGGTGGTGCGGAACTGGTCGAGGTAGCGCTCGCAGCCGGGGCACTCGGCGAGGTGGGCGACGAAGTCACGTTCGGTGTCCTCGTCCAGCGCGCCCTCCAGGAACGCCGTGACGAGCTCGACGAACTCCTCGCACGTCATGCTGCTCCCCCGAGGTACTTCTCGACGTGTGCGCGGACCGCCGCGCGGCCCCGGTGCAGCAGCACCCGCTGGTTGGCTGCCGAGATCTCCAGCATCGCACACACCTCCTCGGACGAGTGACCGTCGACATCGCGCAACGTCACCACCACGCGTTGTCGTTCCGGCAGCTGGTCGAGTGCCCGCGCGACCACGTGGCGAAACTCGTCGCCGAGCACCCACGGCTCGGGAACCTCCCGCCAGTGCCCCGGATAGTCGTCACCGGGCCCGCGGAACCGGTCGGGGTCGACGGTCGGCCCGCCGTCCGGCTCCAGGCTGGTCCACGGCACCGTCCGCTTCTCCTTGACGCCGCGCTTCTTCGCCGTGTTGACCAGGATCCGGTACACCCACGTGCGCAACGACGACGCGCCCTGGAACCCGGCGACACCGCGGATCACGGCCAGCCAGGTGTCCTGGACGACCTCCTCCGCCGAGGCGTCGGTGGACACGAACGACCGGGCCAGCCTCAGCATCGACGCCGACCAGCTGTCGAGCAGCCGCGCGAACGTCGCCTCGTCACCGGACCGGAGTCCGGCGACGAGCACGTCGTCCGCGGGCAGCATCCACGGGAATCTACCGGTACTCGGGGTTGTCGAAGTCGTAGCGACATCCCGCGTCCCACCCGGAGCGCTGGTTGCCGTGCGCCGGGATCCCGCCCGCGTCCTTGAGCATGCGGGCCAGGTGCAGCAGGTTCCACGTCATGAACGTGGTGTTGCGGTTGGTGAAGTCGTTCTCCGGACCACCCGATCCGGGGTCCAGGTAGGACGGTCCGGGCCCGGCCTCGCCGATCCAGCCGGCGTCGGCCTGCGGCGGGATCGTGTAGCCCAGGTGCTGCAGGCTGTAGAGGATGTTCATCGCGCAGTGCTTGACGCCGTCCTCGTTGCCGGTGATCAGGCAGCCGCCGACACGGCCGTAGTAGGCGTACTGCCCGGCGTCGTTGAGCAGGTGCGAGCACGCGTAGAGCCGCTCGATCACCTGCTTGGTCACGGAGCTGTTGTCGCCCAGCCAGATCGGGCCCGCGATGACCAGGATGTCCGCGGCCATCACCCGTTCGTAGATCTCCGGCCAGGCGTCGGTCGCCCAGCCGTGCTCTCTCATGTCGGGCCACACCCCGATGGCGATGTCGTGGTCGATCGCCCTCAGGACCTCGACCTGGACGCCCTGCTTCTCCATGATCGCCCGGCTGAGGTCCACCAGGCCCTCGGTGTTGCTGCGGTCCGGCGACCGCTTGAGCGTGCAGTTGATGAACAACGCCTTGAGGTCGCTGTAGTCGGTCATGCGTAACGCTCCTTCAACGCGGTCAGGCCCGGCAGGAAGATGCCGTCGCGGACCTGGGAGATCACCTGGGGTTCGTCGGTCGCGTCGCAGTCGAAGTCGGCCGTCCACTCGACCAGCGACATGGTGTCGGACGCGGGCGTCACCCGCAGGCCGGAGACGTAGCCGCGCACGGGCAGTCCTGCGGTGTCCTCGAACGCGTACCGGGTGCTGCGTTCGGCGTCGTCCAGTGCGACGAGCCGTTCGCGGTGCCCGCCCGCCGCGGGGAACACGCGGACGGCACCCACCCGGTCGGCGGGATCACCGCCTTCGATCTTCGCCTCCGGCAGGAACGGGTGCCAGGAGCCGATCGCGGAGAAGTCCCTCAGCAGCTCCCACACCTCCTGTGCGGGGGCGTCGAGCACAGCGCTGGTCACGATCCTGGGCATGCGGAAACTCCTTCTACAGCAGTTCGGCGTCTTGTTCGACGCACAACAGGGCGGGTCCGTCGGTGGTGAAGAGCTCGGTCATGGCCTCGTCGAGCTGGTCGCGCCGGTCGACGCGGATGCCGGTCGCGCCGCAGATCCGGGCGTACGCGGCCCAGTCCGGGTTGTGCAGCGACGTGTGCCAGACCGGGTAGTCCTCGGCGCGCTGCTCCTTGCTGATCTTGCCGAGGGCGTTGTTGTTCAGCAGCACGTGCTTGATCGGGATGCCGTACTTGACCGCGGTGGTCAGTTCGGTCGCGTACTGACCGAACCCGCCGTCGCCCGTCACGGCGACGATCGGACGGCCCGGCGCGGCGGCCCACGCGCCGATCGCGGCCGGGTAGCCGAAGCCGATCGACCCGAGGTAGCCCGACATGAGCACCGGCTGGCCCTTGGACTCCAGGTAGCGGCCGAGCGAGTAGGCGTGGTTGCCGACGTCCACCGTGACGACGGCGTCCGCGCTCAGGTGCTGTGACAGCGCCGCGAACACCGCCGCCGCGGACACGCCACGACCGCGGTCGTCCGCGGCACGACGGGACTTCTCGTGCCGCCAGATGTCCCACCGCGCGGCGACGTCCGGTCGCTGGTCGGTGGACTTCACCTCGTCCAGCTCGTGCACCAGGGCGGCGAGCGTGAGGGCCGCGTCGCCGAGCACGTCGCAGGTGACGGCGTCGAACCGGCCGATCGCCGCGTGGTCGTCGTCGATCTGCACGATCGGCTTGTAGGGCGCGATTCCCGTGTGGTTGGCGAAGGAGGCGCCGACCACCACCAGCAGGTCGGACTCGTTCATCAGCCAGCTCGCGACGGGTGTGCCGCTGCGGCCGAGCACGCCACCGGCCAGCGGGTGCGAGTCCGCGACGAGGCCCTTGGCCTTGAACGTGGTCAGCACCGGCGCGTTGAGGCGTTCCGCGAGCATCCGGACCTCGGTGCGGGCCGCCCACGCGCCGTGCCCGGCGATCAGCACGGGTCGTCGAGCGTCCCGGACGAGCGCCGCCGCCCTGGTCAACGCCGCGTCGTCGGGCCGGGTGCGGCGATCGGACAGCCTGCCGTCCGGCATCGCGGCCTTCGCCTCGGACGGCAGCACCTGCACCTCGTCCGGCAGCACGAGGTGCGCGACACCGCGTCCGTCGATCGCGTGCTTCACCGTCAGCGCGGCGAGCTCCGCGTGGTCACTTCCACTGTGGACGGTGGTCGTGGACACCGAAACGTCCTTGAACACCGCGGAGAGGTCGACGTCCTGGAACGCGCCGCGGCCGAGCACCTTCGACGGCACCTGCCCGGAGATGGCGACGACGGGTGCCTGGTCGAGCTTGGCGTCGTACAGCCCCGTCAGCAGGTTGGTCGATCCCGGTCCGGCGATGGCGAAGCACGCCGCGGGCCGGCCGGTGAGCTTGCCGTACGCGCTGGCGGCGAACGCGGCGGCACCCTCGTGCCGGATCCCGACGTAGGTCAGCTCACCGCGTTCTTCCGCGCGCCGCAACGCCTCGGCGAACCCGAGGTTCGAGTGGCCGACCATGCCGAACACGTGCGTCACCCCGTGCGCCACCAGCGTCTCGACCATGACGTCCGCGACGCTGCGAGGCCGTTGCGCCAGATCCGGCAGCTCGACGTAGACGCCGTCGTCGCGTTCCTCGACCTCGAACGCCGGTACACCGTCGGAGAAACCCGAGGGTGGTTTGCCCGTCAGCGGGTGGTAGTCGTAGCCGTGCCACGGGCAGCGCAGCCAGCCCTTCTCGATCGCGCCCTCCCCCAGCGGACCGCCCTGGTGCGGGCACCGGTTCTCCAGCGCCCCCAGCCCGGCCCCGCACCGCGACAACGCCACGGTGCGCCCGTCCACGACGACACTGCGCACCCGCCCGTCCTGCGGGACGTCGGCGGGATCCACCCGATGCCACGACATGTAACGCCTCCTCGGTGAGCCGACACTGAGCACTCAGTGCCCGCACCCGTGACCGGCGTTACACGAGGAGACGAGATGACTTTCGAGACCACCCGCCGCGCCCTGCACGGCGTCGCGGAACTGCTCCTGGCGGGCCCGCAGTTCGACCGCAGCGGCACGATCCGGCTGCGGATCACGCCAGGCGGCTTCGGCACGGTCGCCGAACCTGACCTGTGGGTGGAAGGCGACCAGCTCGTCACCAACGGGGTGCGGCTACCGCTCAAAGGCACGTGTGAGGACCTGGCGGCGGCCGCGGGACTGCGCGTCCGCACGCTGAACGACGTGTACCACGACGGCTCCGGCGTCACCCCCGGCGAGGAGCTCGACGTCGATCCGCAGGCAGCCCGGCTGATCGCCGACGCGTTCGCCGCCGGCGACCGGGCGCTGCGCGAGTTCGCGCCGGACCAGACCCCGGTCCTCTGGCCGGAGCACTTCGACCTCGGCATCGCCGTCGACGAGGTCAACTACGGCATCTCGCCCGGCGACCGGCACATCACCGAGCCCTACGCGTACGTCGGGCCGTGGCGGCAGCGGACCGGATCCTTCTGGAACACCACGTTCGGCGCCGCCCGCCCGCTGGCGCAACTCGACTCGATCGCCGGGTTCTTCGCCGACGGGCGTGCGGCGGCCGCGAAGGACTGACCCGGCTACGGGGTCCGTCCCATGCCGAGGATCGCGACCTCCGGGTGGTTGATGAGCGCGGCAGCCGGCTTCGCTCACAGAGCCCTTGTCGCGGAACGGCTTCCCCGCGTCACCTAACGCGCGGGCCGCCGGTCCACGATCCGCTTCATCTTGCCCACGGACCGCTCGATTCCTCCCGGCGCGACGACATCCACCGCCACCGTGACACCGATGGAGTTCTTGACGAGCCTCTTGAGCTCAGCCCCCGCCTCCCCGGCCACAACACCCTCGCGGTGCTCGACCACCACCGTCAGGTCGTCGAGGTTGCCCGTGCGGCTGAGCACGCACTGGAAGTGCGGCGACAGCGCGGGAATCCGGAGGATCAGCTCCTCGATCTGGGTCGGGAAGAGGTTCACGCCGCGCAGGATGATCATGTCGTCGGTGCGGCCGGTGATCTTCTCGATCCGGCGCATCGACCGCGCGGTGCCCGGCAGCAGCCTGGTCAGGTCGCGGGTGCGGTAGCGGATGACCGGCATCGCCTGCTTGGTCAGCGAGGTGAAGACGAGCTCGCCCTCCTCGCCGTCGGGCAGCACCTCGCCGGTCACCGGGTCGATGATCTCCGGGTAGAAGTGGTCCTCCCAGACGTGCAGGCCGTCCTTGGTCTCCACGCACTCGCTCGCGACGCCCGGCCCGATCACCTCGGACAGGCCGTAGATGTCCACGGCGTGCATGTCCAGGCGTTGCTCCATCTCGCGGCGCATGTCGTTCGTCCACGGCTCGGCGCCGAAGATGCCGACCTTCAACGAAGTGCTGCGCGGGTCGACGCCCTGGCGCTCCATCTCGTCGATGATCGAGAGCATGTACGACGGCGTGACCATGATGATGTCCGGCTCGAAGTCGCGGATCAGCTGGACCTGGCGCTCGGTCATGCCGCCGGACACCGGAACGACCGTGCAGCCCAGTCGTTCCGCGCCCGCGTGGGCACCCAGTCCGCCAGTGAACAGGCCGTAGCCGTAAGCGTTGTGCAGAACGTGTCCGGCGCGACCGCCGGCGGCGCGGATGCTGCGCGCCACCACCGCCGCCCACATGTCCAGGTCGTCGCGCGTGTAGCCGACGACGGTCGGGCGTCCGGTGGTGCCGGAGGACGCGTGGATGCGCACGACCTCGTTGCGCGGCACCGCGAACATGCCGAACGGGTAGTTGTCGCGCAGGTCCGCCTTGCCGGTGAAGGGCAGCTTCGCCAGATCTGCCAACGTCTTCACGTCGTCGGGGTGCACGCCCGCCGCGTCGAAGGACGCCCGGTAGTGCGGCACGTTCTCGTAGGCGTGCCGGACCGACCACCGCAGCCGGTCGAGCTGCACCGCCCGCAGCTCGTCCACCGACGCCGTCTCGATCGGCTCCAGATCGCCCGGCCGCGGACTCAGGTCCAGCATCTTTCCACTCCCTCGTCGGTGCGGCCGCAGATCAGGTCACGCCGGCACGCACGGCCCGTGCGACCGCCTGCGGTCACACGACCATGTCGTCCACGAAGCACCAGCGCCAGGTCTCCCCCGGCTCGAACGACCGCATGACCGGGTGTCCCTCGTCGGCGAAGTGCTTCGAGGCGTGCTTGGCGGGCGACGAGTCGCAACAGGCGACCTTGCCGCAGCCGAGGCACAGCCGCAGGTGCACCCACCTGCCGCCCACGGCCAGACAGTCCTCACACCCCTCCGGCGTGGACGGTGCGGGCTCAGGACCCAGCTCGGCGACGTGTTCGCAAGTAGTGGCCACGGCACGAAGGTACCTCCAAAGACCGCATCGGCGAGTTCTGGTGTTTGACTGAGCACATGACGACAGCCGACCGCGTCGCGCGGCCCTCGATCCTCACGGTGGACGACGACCCGGCCGTGTCGCGGGCGGTGGCGCGCGACCTGCGCCGGATGTACGGCGAGCACTACCGCGTCGTGCGGGCCGAGTCCGGGCCGCAGGCGCTCGAGGCGCTGCACGAGATCAAACTGCGCGGCGAGGAGGTCGCGGCGTTGCTCGCCGACTACCGGATGCCGCAGATGAACGGCATCGAGTTCCTCGAACAGGCCATGGACGTGTTCCCCCAGGCACGCCGTGTGCTGCTCACCGCGTACGCCGACACCGACGCCGCGATCCAGGCGATCAACGTCGTGGACCTCGACCACTACCTGCTCAAGCCGTGGGACCCGCCGGAGCAGAACCTCTACCCGGTGCTCGACGAGCAGCTGCGCGCGTGGGCCGTGAGCGACCGGCAGCCGCCGCAGCGGGTGCGGGTGGTCGGGCACCGCTGGTCGCCGCGTTCCTACGAGGTGCGCGACTTCCTGGCCCGCAACAACGTTCCGTTCCGCTGGCACGCGCTCGACGAACCGGAAGCACGCTGCCTGCTGACCGCGGCGCACCAGGACGGGACGACCCTGCCGGTCGTGGTCACCGCGCAGGGCAAGGCCCTGGTCGACCCGTCCGACGCGGAGCTCGCCGCCGAGGTGGGCCTGAGCACGCAGCCGTCGGCCGAGTTCTACGACCTGATCGTCGTGGGCGGCGGGCCCGCCGGGCTCGGTGCCGCGGTGTACGGAGGGTCGGAGGGACTGCGGACCGTCCTGGTCGAGCGGATCGCGACCGGTGGCCAGGCCGGCACCAGCAGCCGCATCGAGAACTACCTGGGCTTCCCCGACGGGGTGTCCGGCGGGCAGCTGACCGAACGAGCCCGCAGGCAGGCGGTCAAGTTCGGCGTCGAGCTGCTCACCACGCGCGACGTCGTGGCCCTCGAACGCCGGGGAGCCGCTCGCGTCGTCCGGTTCGGCGACGGCACCGAACTCGCCGCCCACACCGTCATCCTCGCCACCGGCGTGTCGTACCGGTTGCTCGACGCGCCCGGCCTCGGCGAGCTGACCGGGCGGGGCGTGTACTACGGCGCCTCGACGACCGAAGGCCCGAACTGCGCCGGCCAGGACGTCTACCTGGTCGGCGGCGCGAACTCCGCGGGCCAGGCCGCCGTCTACTTCTCCGGGCACGCGCGCAAGGTGGTGATCCTGGTGCGGGGTGACGGGCTGGAGCAGTCGATGTCGCAGTACCTGATCGACCAGCTCTCGGCGATCCCGAACGTGGAGGTGCGCCCGCACACCGAGGTCTGCGGCGGCACCGGCGAGGACCACCTCGAGACGCTGACGTTGCGGCACAACAAGACGGGCGAGACGACGACCGTCCAGGCGAGCTGGCTGTTCGCGTTCATCGGCGCCGCCCCGCGCACGGACTGGCTGGACGGCACGCTGGAGAGGGACGAGCGCGGCTTCCTCCTCGCCGGACCCGACCTCGGCGGCTCACCGCCCGGCTGGGACCTCCAGCGGGCGCCGTACCACCTGGAGACCAACGTGCCCGGCGTGTTCGTCGCGGGCGACGTCCGAGCGGACTCGGTGAAGCGGGTCGCGTCCGCGGTCGGTGAGGGCGCCATGGCGGTCACCCTGGTCCACCGCTACCTGGAGAGGTCGTGATGGAGAGGTTCACCGCAGCCGGCCTGCGCGAGCTGTTCCTGTTCGAGAAGCTCGACGACGAACAGCTGGCCTGGCTGGCCGAACACGGCCACGTCGAGACGCGTGAGGCGGGCACGCCCGTGCTCACCGAAGGCGAACCCGCGACGTGCTTCTTCGTGCTGCTCGAAGGAACTGTCGCCCTGTGCCGCAACATCGGCGGCCAGCGGATCGAGGTGAGCCGCAGCAGCCTGCGCGGCTCGTACTTCGGCGCCACCCAGGCCTACCTGGAGCTCGACCAGCCGACCTACCAGATGACCGTCGAGTCGATCACCGCCACGTCGATGCTGCAGTTCGACGCCGACGAGTTCGGGCCGACGGTCCGCGCGTGGTTCCCGATGGCGATGCACCTGCTGGAGGGCCTGTTCTGGGGCATGCGCAACACCCAGGCGACGGTGGGCCAGCACGAGCGGCTCACCGCGCTCGGCGCACTGTCCGCGGGCCTCACCCACGAGCTCAACAACCCGGCCGCGGCCGCCGTGCGCGCGACCGCGGCACTGCGCGAGCGGGTCGCGGGAATGCGGCACAAACTCGCCCTGCTCGCCCAGGGCGCGATCGACCCGTCCGTGCTGCCGACCCTGGTCAAGCTCCAGGAGAAGGCGGTCGAGCGGGTCGCCAAGGCACCGAAACTCAGCCCGCTGGAAACCAGCGACGCCGAGGACGAGGTCACCGACTGGCTGGACGAGCACGGCATCACCGGCGGCTGGGACGTCGCACCCGTCCTGGTCGCGGCGGGGCTCGACGTCGAGTGGCTGGAAAGCGCGCTCACGCCGTGCCCAGCGGCTGTCACCGCACCCGCCGTGCACTGGCTGCGGTACACGGTCGAGACCGAGATGCTGATGAACGAGATCGAGGACGCCACCACCCGCGTGTCCACTCTGGTCGGTGCCGCCAAGCAGTACTCGCAGATGGACCGCGCACCGTTCCAGGTGGTCGACGTGCACGAGCTGCTCGACTCCACGCTGGTGATGTTCGGCGGGAAGCTCGCGGACGTCCAGGTCGTCAAGGACTACGACCGGACGCTTCCCCGCATCTCCGCGTACGCCGGCGAGCTCAACCAGGTGTGGACGAACGTGATCGACAACGCCCTGGGCGCGATGAGCGGCTCAGGAACGCTGACCGTGCGGACCTTCAGGCAGGACAGGCACCTCGTCGTGGAGATCGGCGACACCGGCCCCGGCATCCCGGCGGAGGTGAAGAACCGGATCTTCGAACCGTTCTTCACCACGAAACCGGTCGGCCAGGGCACCGGGCTGGGGCTGGAGATCTCGTGGCGGATCGTGGTCAACAAGCACCACGGCGACATCCGAGTGGAGTCGGTTCCCGACGACACGCGGTTCCAGGTGCTGCTGCCCTTGGAAGCCGCCGGACAGTGACTCGCGGCGCGGGCAGGACCGGTTTTCCCGGACCGTGAGCCTCAACGCCGGGCGTCCGGTCACCGCACGGGTGGCGGCACTCGGCGCGCTCCATGTGGCCACTGGTCGTTGTGCGGGCGGCGGCACTCGGCGCGCCCCATGTGGCCACTGGTCGTCGTGCGGGCCGCGGCAACTCGGCGCGCCCCGTGCGGCAACTGGTCACCGCACGGGCGGCGGCACTCGGCGCGCGCTTCATGCGGCCGCTGGTCACCGCACGGGCCCCCGGCACTTGGCGCGCCCCATGTGGCCACTGGTCGTCGTACCGGCCGCGGCACTCGGCGTGCTTCATGTGTCAGCTGGCCGTCGTCGTGGCTGGTTCGGCTTTGAGCGGTAGTCCGCGGTCGAAGGTCCGCAACGTTGTTGTTTGAGTTTAGTCTTCACTGAAGCAATAGTGGCGAGCGCACACCCGTCAGCACTCACCCGCCCCGGACGGACACCCGCCCGTCGAAGCCGAGCGGCACCGGAACCGGCCCTATCGCCATCGTCGGCACGGCCGCCCCCGGCAGGTCGATCCGGTAGGTGGTGCACAGCAGGCGGCACAGCAGAACCAGTTGGCACAGGCCGAGTCCGGCGCCCACGCAGGCGGTCGGTGCCCAACCGAACGGCACGTAGTGCTGGCCTCCCGCGGGGCCGTGGGGCGCGCTGGGCAGCCAGCGGTCGGGGTCGAACTCCTCCGGGTCCCGCCAGTACCGAGCGTCCTGGTGCACCATCGCGGGGCTGAGCACGAAGTGCTGGCCGACCTCGAGGTCGTGGCCAGCCACCCGCAGCGGGGTGCGCACGCTGCGGGTCAGCATCGTCGGGGACGTCCAGCGGCGCAGCACCTCCTTCACGAACCGGTGCGTGACCGGCGCGGACCGGGTGCCGGAGCGGTACAGCTCAGCCGTGGTGGTCGCGGCGAACTCGGCGGCCAGGCGGTTCGCCCAGTCGGGGCGGGTGACCAGCTCGTACATCACGCAGGCTGCGGCCGCGCCTGGTGGGCCGGCGATGGCGGTGAGCACGGCGGTGACGGCGTCGACGGCGCGGTCCATGCCGAGGTCGCCGAGCAGGTCGGCGATCGGCTGTGTCAGGTCCTGCGCGGCGCGGGTCCGGCGGCGCAGTGCGCGGCGGACCACCAGGCCCGCCTTGACCTGGATCGACAAGGGCCGCCACGACCGCCACCACGGCGGGTCCTCCTCGGCCTCGCCCATCAGCCTGGCGAGTTTCGCGATCGCGTCCTCGGTGATCTTCGCGCTGTCCTGCGGGGAGAGACCGTCGAGCACGATCGGGAGCAGGGAACGGAAGCTGACTTCGTGCGCGAGCCACGGCAGGTTCAGCAACGGGCCTGTCCGCGCGCGCAGCAACGAGTCCATCCGCGCATCGAGCGCCGCCAGGCCTTCTTCCCCTGACAGGGTGCGCAGTTGTGCCATCCAGGCCGACCGCACGCGCTTCCAGGAGACCGGGGTGCTCGGCCGGCGCAGCAGCAGGTCGAGCAGGCGGTCGGGCAGGGTGAGGTCGGCGTAGTTGTCGGTGTTGGCCTGGGCGGCGGCATCGGCGTCGAACACCATGAGCTGCCGTTCGGTCTGCCAGAAGACCCCGCCCGCGGCCGCACTCGGCCCGCGCAGGTCGCGCAGCACATCCGTGTCCATCGCTGCTCCGGTCGCCGTGGGCGCGGGGAGCGGTCCCGGTGCGGTCGCGCTCCCCGCCGTCGGTCAGATGTGGTGGTACAGGTACCAGCGGTACTGGCGGTCGGACTTGCGGATGTTCAGCGCGGACAGAGCGGCGCGGAAGATCTTCGACACTGGAATCACCTCCCCTCAGGCGGAAACCGGTTCCAGCAGCAGGTGGAACCGCGGGGGCGCCAGCGCCGCCGAGACCTGGGGCCGCGACGTTGGTGCGGTGACGCCGAGCCGGTAGGCCGAGGTGATCAGCCCGACGAGCGTTTCCGCGACCTGGGTCGCGACACCGGCGCCGGTGCACGCGTGCGGTCCCCAGCCGAACGGGATGAACGCCTCCTGCCCGGCACCGGTGGCCCACCGGCCGGGGCGGAACTCGTCCGGCTCGCTCCAGTGCGCGGGATCGCGGTGCACGAGGTAGCTGCAGACGACGACCTCGTCGGTCGGTTTCGCGGTGACCGCGGCGAGCCGGTGCTCCCGGCTGGGGGTCCGGCCGAACTGCCACGCCACGGGCCACAGCCGCAGGGCCTCGCGCACGACCCACGAGGGGTGCGCGGGCTCCGTCGTGCCCACGAGGTAGATCGACCAGCCGAGCAGGAAGCCGATCGAGCCGGCGACCGCGAAGAGGCAGGAGAGGAACACCTCGGCGAGGTCGGCTTCCGGCGTGCCCTCGGCCGCCGCGTGGGCGACGACGTCCAGCAGGTCGGCGGGCTCGGCCGCGGGACGGGCGCGCCGGGCAGCGAGCTCCGCGCACAGGACCCTCGTCACTCGGGCGCGAAACCGGTGGCGGGCGAGCCAGGACCAGCGGTCACGCGCTCCGGCCAGCACCGCCCGTTCCACGACCTGGTCCACGGTCTCGCGCAGGGCCGCCGAGGGTGCGTCACCGATCAACGCCGGGCGGAAGAGCTCGTACACCAGACGGTTTCCCGCGTCCGGCCACTCGCTGCGGGGTGCGAGCTCCGCGACGAGCGCCGGGAGCTCGTCCTCGTGGTCCACGGCGTACCGCCGCAGCAGCACCCGTGCGGCCCGGCCGATTTCGACCTGGGCCGACCTCGGCGCGAACATTCCCGTCCTGATCCGGAAGAAATCGGAATGCTCCCGGAAATTTCCTTCGCTGTTCGCGAGCACCTCTTTCGCGAGCACCGGATCGGAAACGTAGATCTCGCCCCGACTCTTGGTGAAAACCGAGCCTCGGTCGCGACGGAGTTCACGGAGTTCGGTGAGAGGATCGAAATCCGGACCGAGTGCCACGGGCGCTCCCCTCACGAGAATCCAGCAGGGAACAGTGAGGTCAGCTAACCGTTGCCGCGCAAAGGCGTCAACACTTCATCGCGGCAGCAGCCGGATGGCCGCGCACCACTCGCCTGCGTTCGGTCGCCGATCTCGACCGAATGGCGCCATACACGAATTTGCAGGGGTCATAAAACTGCCGGTGGGTGGAACTCCCCCAAACCGGACACGGTGTCGCGGTCGAGCCAGTAACGGCGCGGCTCCGAGAGGTAGACGTCGACGCTGACGGCACGAATTCCCGGAATTCCCGCCAGTTCCGAGTCGACGAACGCGGCCAGCGCGGCGCGATCGGCCACGAGACCCGTGCACAGGACCGAGATGTCGCTCGCGACGTGGACGCTGACCCGGGTCTGGGGCAGTCCGTCGAGGCTGCGCATGACGGCGGGCGTCTCCCCGGGAGCCACCCGCAGGCGCAGCAGGAACGGAGTGTGGAACCCGAGCCACTCCGACACGGACTCCAGTCGTGGGCGCACCCACTTCTCGTCGAGGACGCGGCGGACCAGGCGGTGTGCCGTCGAGGTGGACAGGCCGGCGACGCGACCGATGCTCGCCGCGGAAGCCCTGGCGTCACGCATCAGCAGTGCCACCACGGCACGTTCGGCGTCGGTGAGGGGTTTGCCGGTCGCGGTCGCCGTTCCCTCCGTCCGGTCCCCGGTCAGGCTGAGCAGCTCGGCCCGTTCGGCGTCGGTGAGGAAGCCGGGGTCCCAGGTGGCGCCGCGCCGCAGGGTGGTCAGGGCCGGCAGGGCGTTGACCCGGCGCACGCCCCGGAGAGAGAACAGGCGGTCGATCGCCTCGCTGGTGGCGGCTTCCGACGGGGCGTGCACCACCGCGTAGACCGGGTAGTCGCCGGAGATCTGCGCCAGGAGCTGCACGTGCGGCACGGCGCGCAGCCGGCCGAGGACGGCGAGCGGGGTGGCACCCGTGACGTCGAGGAACAGGTGTACCGGCATCGCGGTGGAGTGCACGCCCCAGTCGGCCTGACCGATCACCCGGATCATCCGCGCGTCGTGCAGCCGGTTGAACCGGCGTTTGAGGGTGCTCGCGTCCGCGGACAGCACTTCACCGATGTCGTCCCAGGTGGCGCGCGGCGCCAGGTGCAGCGCGCCGACGAGGCGGCGGTCGAACTCGTCGAGCTTCGGAGGAGCCAAAATCCCACCTCGTGTGCCAGTAATTCCCACTGAATCGGTTATAAACTAGCGAATCCACCATCAGGTGGCCATCGTGTGCCGAAACATCCCCAGCGTCCGACGAGGTACCGATGACCACCACCGCCGCCGAACCGCAGTCGAGAGTTCTGCGCGCCGCGTTCCGCTGCGTCGCCGCCATCGAGAAGGCCGGCAACAAACTGCCCAACCCGTTCTGGCTCTTCTGGCTGTTCGCGGGCGGTGTGGCCGTGCTGAGCGCGGTGCTCGCGGCGATGCACGTCCGCGCGGTGAACCCGGCGACGAACAAGGTCGTCGAGGTGGCCAGCCTGCTCAGCAGGGACGGGCTCACGCTGGTCGTCGCGGACGCTGTCGAGAGCTTCGCGAGTTTCCCGCCGCTGGCCACGATCCTCACGGTGATGCTGGGGATCGGCGTCGCCGAGCGGAGCGGGCTGCTCTCGACGATGCTGCGGCGCATGGTCGCGCGGGTGCCGGCCAAGTACCTGACCTTCGCGCTGTCGCTCACGGCCATGGTCAGCCACGTCGTCGGCGACGCCGCGTACATCACGCTGATCCCGTTGGGGGCACTCATCTTCCGCGCGGCGGGCCGCAGCCCGGTGCTCGGTTGCATCGTCGCCTACGTCTCGATCTCCGCGGGCTACGACGCGTCGCCGTCGCTGACCAAGACCGACGTGCTGCTGTCGTCGATCTCCACCGCCGCGGCCCGCACGATCGACAAGGACTACGTCGTCACGCCGGTCTCCAACTACTTCTTCGGCCTCGCGTCGTCGTTCCTCATCGCGACCGTGATCACGGTCGTCGTGGAGACGGTCCTCGCCCGACGCGCGGACCTGGAGGCGGACCAGCCGAGCACCGACCTCGACGCCACCGAACGCGACGCGATGACCGTGACGCCGCGGCAACGCCGCGCCCTGCGGGTGACCGGCCTGGTCGCGCTGGGCTTCATCGCGCTCCTGGTGGTCTCGCTGGTCCCCGCGTCCTCACCGTTGCGCGGCGAGGGCGGCGGCATCGTCAACTCACCGGTGATCGCCGGGATCGCGGTGGTCCTGGGCGTGTTCTTCGCCGTGGTCGGCGCCGTGTACGGCCGCCTGACCGGAACGCTGCCTGCCGCACGTGACGTCGTCGCCGCCATGGCCGACGGAGTCCGCTCGATGGCGCCGATCCTCGTGCTCTTCTTCGCGATCTCGCAGTTCCTGGCCTACTTCAAGTGGACCAACATCGGCGAGGTCCTCGCGATCACCGGTGCCGAGGCGCTGCGGGACCTGAGGTTGCAGGGCTGGGTCGTGCTCGTCGGCATCGCGGTGCTGATCACCGTGATGAACCTGGTCATCACCAGCGGATCCGCGCTGTGGTCGCTGGCCGCGCCGGTGCTCGTGCCGATGCTCATGCTGGTCGGCATCGACCCCGAGACGACCCAGGCCGTCTACCGCGTCGCCGACTCCGTCACCAACTGCGTCACCCCGATGAGCCCGTACTTCGTGATGGCGCTCGGTTTCGTCCAGCAGTACCGCAAGTCGGCGGGCATCGGCACGCTCGCGTCGTTCACCATCCCCATCGCCGCCGTGGTCTGGATCGTCTGGGTCGCGTTCTTCGTGACCTGGTACCTGCTGGGCATCCCGTTCGGAGTCAGCGCCGCATGACACACGACATCACGGCAGACGTCGTCGCCGACATCCTCTCCCTCGTGGACCACGAGACCTCGAGCCTCGACCTGGCGGGCCTCGCCGCGGGGCTGGACCACCTGCTGGACCTCGCCACGGCCCGGCTCGGACCGCCCGACGTCCAGCAACGCCACCCCGGCCACGAGCACGGCGACACCGCCACGTTGACCTACACGGGCACCGATCCCGGACGCGTCGCGTTGATCGGCCACTACGACACCGTGTGGCCGACCGGCACGCTCGCCGACTGGGCGCCACCTGTGGCCGGTAGCAGGCCGAAGCTCGGCGGACCGGGCATCTTCGACATGAAAACCGGTCTGGCACAAGGCATCTGGGCGCTGAAACTGGCCAGGGACGCCGGCGGACCGGTGCCGACGGTGACGTTCGTCTTCAACGGCGACGAAGAAATCGGCTCTCCTTCGTCACGGCCGATCGTCGAACGCGCCGCCTCCGAAGCCGACGCGACTCTGGTGCTGGAGCCCACCGCCGACGGCGCGGTCAAGACGGCCCGCAAGGGCACCGGAACCTTCACCGTGACCGCCACCGGCATCGAGTCGCACGCCGGACTGGCCCCCGAAGCAGGAGCCAGCGCCGTCCACTCCCTCGCCGAGTTCGTCACCGCCGCGTCGGCGATCGCCGCGCCCGCCGCGGGCACCACCGTCAACGTCGGCCTGATCAACGGCGGCACCGGCGCCAACGTGGTCGCCGGCCGTGCCACCGCGACCATCGACGTCCGCGTGCGCACCCACGAGGAGAAGGACCGAGTGGACGCCGAACTGAAGGCGATCAGGATCAGCGACCCCCGCGTGCGCATGGAGATCACGCGCGGGTGGAACCGGCCACCGATGGTCCTGAACCCCGCGTCGGCGCAGCTGCTGGACCTGGCCCGAGCCGTCGCGCACGAGCAGGGCCACGGCCTGCGCGACGCCGCGGTGGGTGGCGCGAGCGACGCGAACTTCGTCGCCGCGCTCGGCCTGCCGGTGCTGTGCGGGCTGGGCGCCGTCGGCGGCGGCGCCCACGCGCGGGACGAGTTCATCTATCCCGACACCGTCGCACCGCAGACCGCACTCCTCGCCGGGATGCTGACGCGGCTGGCGACCGGGGAGCCGCGCTTGTTCAGCTGAGCTCCGGCACCCGGTCGGCCCACGGCAGCGCTTCCTCGAGCTGGGCCGCGAGCTTGATCAGCAGCGACTCCCCCGCGAGCGGCGCGACGAACTGCACGCCGAGGGGCAGTCCGTCCGCGGTCCAGTGCAGCGGCAGCGAGATCGCGGGCCGGCCGGTGATGTTCGCGAGCTGCGTGTACGGCACCCAGCCGAGGTTCTCGGAGATCATGTCGTCGACGAGCTTGGTGTGCTTGAGGAACCTCGCCGTGCGGGTCTTCAGCAACGCGTCCGTCGCACGCTGCAACGACACCGGCAGCTCGAACGCGCCGACCTTCGGCGGTGGCGTCGCCAGGGTCGGGGTCAGCAACAGGTCGTACGACTCGAAGAACACGCTGAGGCGGCGGGTGTGCTCGTGCCGCCGCTGCACCGCGTCCACGTAGTCGACGCTGCTCGTGGCCCGGCCCAGCGCGGCCATGAGCAACGTGTCGCGTTCGAACGCGCTGTCCGGCGCACCGGTCAGCCTCTTCGCGTCCGCGACCTTCCACGCGAGGTTGACGAACCACGTGAGGAGGAAGTCCTTGGCCAGCGCGGCGTCGTCGAACGGCGCCTGCGGCAGTTCCTCGACGTGGTGACCGAGATCGGTGAGCACGCGGACGGCCGCCTCCACCGCCGCGAACGCTTCCGGGTGCGGGTTCGGGTTGATCGCCGACGGCACCCGGACGCCGATGCGCAGCTTCCCCGGTTCCAGGCCGACGCACGACGCGAACGACGACGACGGCATCGCAGGCGAATACGGTCCGGACGCCTCACCGCCGCAGATCACGTCGAGCATCGCCGCGGTGTCGCGCACCGTGCGCGAGACGACGCCCTGCACCGCCGCGCCGTGCATCATCTCGGCGGTCTCCGGCCCGAACGGCGTGAGCCCGCGCCCCGGCTTGAGCCCGACGAGGCCGCAGCACGCCGCCGGGATCCTGGTCGAGCCACCACCGTCGTTCGCTCCGGCGCACGACACGATCCCGGCCGCCACCGCGGCCGCCGAACCGCCGGAGGAACCGCCGGGAGTCCGTTCCAGGTCCCACGGGTTCCGCGCCGGGCCCCACACGACCGACTCGCTGATCGCCTTGGCGCCGAACTCCGGCAGGTTGGTCTTGCCGAAGATCACCAGACCGGCGTCGAGCCAGCGCTGGACCACCGTCGAGTGCTCCGCGACCCGGTGCGCCTTCAGCGAGCGCGATCCGTTCGACGTCGGCAGGCCCGCGTAGTCCTGGCCGAGGTCCTTGATCAGGAACGGCACGCCGGCGAACGGACCGGTGAGATCGTCCGACGGCTCGGCGGGGACGTCCCTGACGATCGCGTTCAGCTTCGGGTTCACCGCCGCGGCGCGTTCGGTTGCCACAGCGAGCAGTTCGGCCGCGGACACGTGCTTGTCCGCGACGAGCCGGGCCAGCCCGGTCGCGTCGTACTTCCGGTACTCGTCGAAGTCCACGGGCACAAAGTAGCTGGCGTCAGTCCAGTTCCAGAGCCTTCATCGCGGCGCGGACCCCGGTGTCGACGGCGGCGCGCAGCACGTGCGGGCGCCGTTCGGTGCGGCCGACCCTGGCGCTGCCCAGCGGTGGCCGGATCTGCAGGCACTCGGGATGCGAGGCGAGCAGGTCTTCTTCTTCCGTCCTGATCTCGACGTGACGCAGCCACGGCTCGATGGCACCCGGAGCGTTGCGGGCCATCCAGCGCGTCAGCACCAGGCGTTCGGCGCGGGTCGGCGGCATAGCGAACTCGTCCTCGCGCCGGGTCCGCAGGGCGATGACGTGCGTGGCCTTCTGCTCGAGCGCGGTCTTCACCGGGACGGTCGCGGTCAGCCCTGCGTCGATGTACGGGCGGCCGTCGATCACGACGGGTGCGCCGGTGAGCAGCGGCATCGCGGTCGACGCCCGCAGCGCGGCCTGCAGGCTCGGGGTGTCGCGGACGTGGTCGTGCAGGTCGGCGGCCTCACCGGACAGTCCGTCCGTGGCCATCGGGTGGAACTCCACGGCGTTGTCCACGATCTCCTGGAAGCCCATCGGGACGACCTGGGTGTAGATGGTGTGGATGAGGTGGTGGGTGTCCACGACGGGCCGCCGGGTGAACGCGCGCCGCGGGTTGATGGTCGTCCGCATGACGGCCGGGTCCCACCACGCGTGCTTGCTGCGGTCCGCGCGGCCGCACAGCAGCCAGGCCGCGTTGAGCGATCCCGCCGAACTCCCGTAGACGGCGTCGAACAGCGGCAGCAGCCCGTGTTGTTCGATCGGGATCGTCATGCCGCTGGAGTAGGCACCGCGCGAGCTGCCGCCCTCGATCAGCAGCACGAGCCGCGCGTCGTCGTCCCGGTGCCCCGGCACGCTTTGCCGCTGCCTCCGTTCGTGCAGCAACTCGAGAACACTCATCACACAGCCGAGTGAACCACGGTCGGACTTTCCTGTTGCGAGGCCCTGCTAACGTGGAGGACGAGATCAACGCCCCTGACCGAGGAGCTCGACGTGCTGGTGGGTGAAGACGACATCTCCGGGTGAGCCCGGGATGTGACAGGCCATCGACAGCGGTGGCTGTTTCGTCGTCCCCTTTCCACTCGTGCGACTGTCGTTCGCGCGCAGCACTTTCCGAGGTCTCATGTCCGACGCTTTCATCGTCGTGTCCAGCCTGTCCTTTTCGTGGCCGGACAACACTCCTGTTTTCGACGGCCTGTCCGTCACGGTGCCCGGCGGCCGCACCGGTCTCGTCGCCCCGAACGGCGCTGGCAAGTCGACGTTGCTCAAGCTCGTGGCGGGTGCGCTGACGCCCGCCGCGGGCAGCGTGTCCGTCGACGGCGTGCTCGGCTACCTGCCGCAGGACCTGCCGCTCACCGCCGAGCTGACCGTGGCCGAGGTGCTCGGCGTCGCACCCGTCCTGCGCGCGATCCGGGCCGTCGAGTCCGGTGACGCCGACGAGGAGCACTTCACCACCATCGGCACCGACTGGGACGTCGAGGAACGCACCCGCGCCCAGCTCGACCGGCTCGGTCTCGGCGACCTCGCGTTCGACCGACGGCTGGACACGGTGAGCGGTGGTCAGATCATCTCGCTGGGCCTCGCCGCGCAGCTGCTCAGGCAGCCGGACGTGCTGCTGCTCGACGAGCCGACCAACAACCTCGACCTGGACGCCCGTCACCGGCTCTACGACGTGCTGGACGACTGGCGCGGCTGCCTGCTCGTGGTCAGCCACGACCGCGCGCTGCTCGACCGGATGGACCGGATCGCGGAGCTCGACGGCGGCGAGATCCGGTTCTACGGCGGCAACTTCAGCGCCTACGAGGAGGCGGTCGCCGCCGAGCGCGAGGTCGCGGAGAAGAACATCCGCAGTGCCGAGCAGGAGGTCAAGCGCGAGAAGCGGGAGATGCAGCAGGCCCGTGAACGCGCCGCCCGCCGTGCCTCGAACGCCCAGCGCAACCTGTCGAGCGCCGGTCTGCCGAGGATCTTCGCGGGCAACATGAAGCGCAACGCCGAGGTGTCCGCGGCCAAGGCCGACGGCACGCACGCGGCACGGCTGGGCGCCGCCAAGACCCGGCTCGACCAGGCCGAACGCGCGTTGAAGGACGAGCTGAAGATCAGCCTCGACCTGCCGCAGACCGCCGTGCCCGCCGGGCGCACGCTCTTCGACGGCTCGGGCATCCGGGTGCGGGAGCTGTTCGACGGCCTCGACCTCGTGATCCGCGGTCCGGAACGCATCGCGCTCGCCGCCCCGAACGGCGCGGGCAAGTCGACGTTGCTGCGGGTGATCCACGGATCGCTGACGGCGGACAGCGGTGAGGTGAGGCGTGCCGACGGCCGTGTCGCGTACCTGTCGCAGCGCCTGGACCTGCTCGACGACGCCCGCACGGTCGCGGAGAACCTGGCCGCGTTCGCCCCGGCCATGCCGCCCGCGGACCGGATGAACCTGTTGGCGCGCTTCCTGTTCCGCGGCGCGCGGGCACATCTGCCGGTCGGGGTGCTGTCCGGTGGGGAACGGCTGCGCGCCACGCTCGCGTGCGTCCTGTTCGCCGAACCCGCGCCGCAACTGCTGCTGCTCGACGAACCGACGAACAACCTCGACCTGGTCAGCGCGGGACAGCTGGAGAGCGCGCTGAACGCGTACCGGGGCGCGTTCGTCGTGGTCAGCCACGACGAGCGGTTCCTGAGCGAGGTGAAGATCGACCGCTGGTTGCGCCTGGACGGCGGCAAGCTGCTGGAGGCCGGACGTGGCTGAGGCGGCACTGGTCGCGCACGACCTGGTGCGCGGCTTCGGCGGCCGCCGCGTGCTGGACGGCGTGTCGCTCACCGCGGCTCCCGGCAGGCGCATCGGCCTGATCGGCGAGAACGGCACGGGCAAGTCGACGTTGCTGCGCCTGCTCGCGGGCGTCGACCAGCCTGACCGCGGTTCCGTTGAGCGGCCGGCCGACCTGGGGTTTCTGCACCAGGAGATGACGTTCCCGGGCTCGGCGACCGTCGCGGACGTGCTCGACGACGCGGTGGCCGAGGCGCGCGAGGACGTGGCGGAGCTGGAGCGTTTGGCCGGCCTGATCGCCGAGGGTGCCGATCTGCTCGCGGACTACGCGGAACGGCTGGAGCTGGCGCAACGGCACGAAGCGTGGGACGCGGACCGCCGCGCCGACATCGTCCTGGACGGACTCGGGCTCGGTGACGTCACGCGCGACCGCACGCTCGGGTCGTTGTCCGGTGGCGAGCGCCGCCGCCTCGCGCTGGCGGCGCTCGTGATTCGCAGGCCGTCGGCGTTGCTGCTGGACGAGCCGACCAACCACCTCGACGACGATGCCGCCGCGTTCCTGGAGGAGCAGCTGCGCGGCCTGCCCGGCACCGTCGTGCTGGCGAGCCACGACCGGGCGTTCCTCGACGCGGTCTGCACGGACCTGGTCGATCTCGATCCCGCGGTGGAGGGCCCGGTCCGGTTCGGTGGCACCTACAGCGAGTACGTGCGGCAGAAGCGCTTGGACCGCGACCGCTGGGAACGTCGTTACCTGGAAGAGCAGGAGGAACTGGCCTCGTTGCGGGACTCGCTCGGCCTGATCGCGGGGCGGGTGGCTCCGAACAGGACGATGCGCGACAGCGACAAGATGGGCTACGGCGTGCGGGCCAACCGCGTGCAGAGCCAGATCTCCCGCCGCGTCCGCAACGCGACCCGGCGTCTGGAGGAGCTCGAACGGCGCGCGGTGCCCGCTCCCCCGCGCCCGTTGAGCTTCGCCGCTCCTGGTTTGACGCTGTCCGCCGAGCATCTGGTGTCGCTGCGGAAGATCCGGGTACCCGGACGGCTCTCGTTGGACTTCCTCGACGTGCACGACGGTGATCGGCTGCTGGTGACCGGTCCCAACGGCGCCGGCAAGTCGACGTTGTTGCTCGCTCTGGCCGGCCGGGTGGAGGTGGCGGGCGTGCGACGGCACCCGGATCTGCGAGTCGGCCTGCTCGACCAGGACACGTCGTTCGCCAACCCGCGCCTCACCGCGCGGGGCACCTACGGCCGGGCTCTCGGCGCGGAACGGGTGGCCCAGGTGCCGCTGGAGTCGTTGGGACTGCTGCACCGGCAGGACCTGGGCAAGGCGGTGGGCACGCTGTCGGTGGGCCAGCAGCGGCGGCTCGCGCTCGCGTTGCTCGTGGCGTCGCCGCCGCACCTGCTGCTGCTCGACGAGCCGACCAACCACCTGTCGCCGACGTTGTGCGACGAGCTGGAGGACGCGTTGGGGCCGGGACCGGGCGCGATCGTGGTGGCGAGCCACGACCGGTGGTTGCGGAAGCGCTGGCAGGGCGCGGAGATCGGGCTCTGAACGAACAGCCGGTGCCGCCTGGAGGAATTCGGTTCCCGCGGTGATGTCGAGAACGCGGTTCTGGCTTCGACTCCGAGGTGAAAGGGAAGAAACCGCACCTCACGGAGGACGAAACCATGACCGGACGCCCACCCGTCGTCGACCTGGACACCTGGCAGAAGGCCCGCGACGAGCTCCTCGTTCGCGAGAAGGCCCACACCCGCGAGGGCGACGCGATCGCCGCCGCGCGCCGGCGGCTGCCGATGGTGGAGTTCGACGGCAAGGTCGAGATCGTCGGCGCCGCCGGCCCCGTGCCGTTCATCGACCTGTTCCAGGGCCGCGAGGAGCTCGTGGTCTACAAGCACATGTGGTGGGACGGCGCGCCGTTCCAGGGCCAGTGCGAGGGCTGCACGCACATGCCGTTCCACTTCGACAACGCCGCGTACCTCAACACCCGCGGGGTGTCGTTCGCCTACCTGACCACCGGCGCGTGGGACGAGGTCGCCCCGTTCGTCGAGTTCATGGGCTACTCCGAACCCTGGTACTCGGTGCGCGGGGTGGACGGCCCCGCCGGTGGGGAGATGGGCTACATCACCAGCTACCTGCGTGACGGCGACCGCACGTTCCTCACCTACTCGACGACGGGCCGCGGCACCGAACGGCCCAACGGGTCGCTGGGGTTGCTCGACATGACCGTGCGCGGCCGGGGTGAGGCGTGGGAGGACCACCCGGAGGGCTGGCCGGAGGGGCGTCCCGCGTGCTGGTTCTGGCGGACGGACGCGGAGGGGAACCCGACCTGGGACGGGACGAGCAGGCCGGTTCCGCAGTGGACTCGGCCGGGCGTGACGCCGGAGACGACGCTGGGGCGGCAGGGTCACTGCCACTGACGGGTCGTGGGCGCGGCGTGGGCAACCGGCCACGCCGCGCCCACGAGTATCAGCGGCAAGCGGTAGCGAACACCCGGCGCAGGTCGTCGAACTGGCCCAAGACCCGCCGCGCCTCGTCCTGCATCGACCGAATCGCCGGGTCGTCCGGCGCGTCGACGGCCAGCGCCTCGTCCCACATGCGCTTCTCGACGACCCGCCACTCCGGTTTCCCGACGACCTCGACGGCGGTGAACCCGGCCTCGGGCAGCAGCCTGGCGAGGTCCAGGTCCCGCATCAGCGGCGACACGCTCTCATCGCCCACCACAACAGCCTCCCAGCAGGTGATCACCAGCCGTCCACCCGGCCGGAGAACCCGGAAGCACTCCTCCAGCGCCGCCGGCTTGGAATCCGCGAACTGCAGAGCGTCGACGACGACCACGGCGTCCACAGAGGAGGACTCCAGGCCGGTCGCGGTGAGCGTGCCCACCCGGAAGTCCGCACGAGCGGAGCGCTGCCGGGCCTTCGAGATCGCGACGGCCGAGAAGTCCACGCCGATGAGCTGGCACCCGGTGCGTCGCGCGATCTCCAGCCCGTACCCGCCGCGGCCGCACGCCAGGTCCAGCAGCACCTCGCCGGGGCGCAGATCCAGGGCACGCACCACCTCGTCGAGTCCGGCGCCGCTCAGCAGGCTGGTCGACTCCAGGTCCGGCGGGAGGTCGAGCACGCGGCGAACGAGCTCGTCGGCGAGCGGCGACTCGGCGCGATCGGCGTACCACTGGTCGAATCCCTCGGCGGTCGGCACCCCTCCGACCATGCCACAACGGCGCGCGCACGTGTTTTGATCGACGTCTGGACCAAAGTATGACGGCGCGTTAGGCCCAGGTATGACGACGTGCGAGCGGCGGCGTCGTTATTGTCCGTTGCGGTGGTCATCATCGTGGTCACCTCATCCTTTCCGCCGAAGGGACAGCCGCGTCATGAGGGACGTTCTGCAGTCAGCGACCGACGTCAGGTCGCGCGTGACGGGATGGATGGGGCGGCGGTTCCTCGCGCACCTCAGCAAGTCCGGGTTCGACCTCGGGTCGTCGTGGTTCGTGCCGTCGAAGGTGCTGGCGCCGCTGCGCCGCAACGGGTTGAATCCGGTGCCGGAACTCGCGCGGATGCAGGCCCACGGGCCGGTGACGCGGCTGCCGCTGCCGGTGACGGTGTGGCTGGTGACCGGGTACGAGGCGTCGAAGCGGGTGCTGGCGGATGCCGAGGCGTTCAGCAACGACTTCAGCCACTTCCGGGAGATGGGCCTGTTCGCGGACGAGGCGCCGGGCGGACTGGGGTTCAGCGACCCGCCGGAGCACACGCGGCTGCGCAAGGTCCTGACGCCGGAGTTCACCATGCGGCGGCTCTCCCGGCTGATCCCGCGCATCGAGGCCATCGTGGCCGACCAGCTCGACCTCATGTCCATGAAGGACGGCCCGGTCGACCTCGTCGAGGACTTCGCGATGCAGGTGCCCGCCCTGACGATCTGCGAGCTGCTGGGAGTGCCCGCGGACCAGCGCGAGGAGTTCCAGCGGCGCAGCGTGGCGCGCTTCGACCTGGGCGGGGCGGCCACGGCGTCGTTGTCCGCCGTGTCGCAGTCGATCGTGTACTTCCGCGAGCTGGTGCGGGCCCAGCGCGAGGCGCCCAACGACGGGCTGCTCGGCGAGCTGATCCGCAAGCACGGTGACGAGCTGGACGACGACGAGCTCGCCGGTCTGGCCGACGGGTTGCTCACGGGCGGGTTCGAGACGACGGCGAGCATGATCTCGCTGGGCACGCTCGCGATGCTGCGCTCCCCCGATCTACTCGCCCGCGTGCGCGACGACGACGAGGCCGTGAGCGGGGTGATCGACGAGCTGCTGCGCCACCAGTCGGTCGTGCAGGTGGCGTTCCTGCGCATCGCGCGCAAGGACGTCGACATCGCCGGGACGAAGGTGCGGGCGGGCGACATCGTGGCGTGCTCGCTGTCGCAGGCGAACCGCGACCCGAGCGTGTACCCCTCGCCGGACGCGATCGACCCGGACCGGTCCGCGGGCCAGCACCTCGCGTTCGGCTACGGCGCGCACCGGTGCATCGGCGCGGAGCTCGCCAAGATGGAGCTGCGGATCGCCTACCCGGCCCTGGTGCGGAGGTTCCCGGAGATGCGGCTCGCGGTGCAGCCAGGCGACCTGTCGTTCCGCAAGCTCTCGATCGTCTACGGGCTGCACTCGCTGCCGATCCACCTCGGCAACCACACCAGCCCGATCCAGCCGGGTCTTTAACAGAGGCGTGTGGGGGATGGTCTGATACACCTAACTTTCGCGAGTCCGGGTTGAGGGCTCATCCCTCATGCCTCCACGTCTGCGCTCCGAGAGTCTTTACCTGCCAACGCAATCCGCGAACGGAAGGTAAGGACCATGATCCGCAAGGCCATCATCGCCGCCACCCTCTCGACCATCGCGCTCCCGGCCGTCGCCTCCGCAGACCCCGTCATCGGTCAGCCGGCGCCGTGCGTGCGGGTCACCGACCTGGCCGGACCCGACTTCGAGGTGAAGCAGTGCGGGATCAGCGACGTCGACCAGCACCGCGCGGGTCTGGAGAACAACGGCGGCGCCTATTGCGGCCCCGCGTCCCTGTACAACGTGCTGCACTACTGGGCCCACGAGAAGAACGCGCCGGTCGGCTGGCTCACCACGAAGGTGAAGAACCTCGACCCGAAGGACCAGGCCGACTACAACGTGATCACGAACTCGATCGGGCGGATCGGCGTGGACGCGAAGTACGACGGCGGCACCAGGATGAGCAACCTGCGCACCGCGTGGACCATCGCCACCAAACCGGCCCGCGACGTCGGCTGGACCGCGGTGACCGCCGGCGTGGACACCAACGGTGCCGCGGACTTCGGCGGTGACCTGGCCAAGAAGCTCGCCCGCGGTCCCGTCCAGATGGTCTACGGCCGTTACTCGGCCGGTCCCCAGAACAGCCTCCAGCGCGGCGGCGGCCACATCGTCACGCTGGTCTCGGTCGAGGGGTCGTTCGGCGGCAACACGCTGCAGGTCCGCTACATGGACCCCGGTCGTGCCGGTGACCACGGCGTCGGCGACTACCTGAAGACCCAGTCCGACTACCAGACGCTCAACGCCACGATGACGAAGAAGGCCGTCTACGAGTACACCCCGGTCAAGGACGACCCGGAGACGCCGATGGACGAGAGCCTCACGCCGGGCACGTACCGCTGGGTGACCCGCTGGCAGATCACCACGCCGGGCTCGACCGCGCCCACCACGCAGCTGGTGGAGGGCTACAACTGGTTCGAGATGGCGCCGCCCGTCGGCTGACCGCACGCGGAACAGGCCACCTGGATCTCCAAGTGGCCTGTTCGTCACTCGCGGATGCCTATCGTCTCGATGGGCTTGGTGCGCAACGACAACCGCGTGGGCACCGCGATCGACACCAGGCCGAGCAGCGCCGCTCCGGCGAGCACGCCCAGGTAGACCCAGATCGGCCCGGCGGGCACCGGGACGCCGGTGAGGCCGATCGCCAGCAACGCCAGCGGCACCGCGGCCACCGCCGAACCCAGCACCGCCGCGAGACCGACGGTCAGCACCGCCTCGGCCCGCATCATCCGGACCACCTGCCGTCGTCCGGTGCCGACCAGGCGCAGCAGGGCGAACTCGCGGCGCCGTGCCGCCGTCGTCATCACCAGCGTGTTCGACACCGAGATCGCGACGTAGCCGAGGATCACGCCCACCGCGACCAGGTTCAGCAGGAACTGCGTCCGCTGCTCGCCCTGCTCCTGCGCCGCCACCCCGCTGGTCACGGCAAGGCCCGGATACCGGCTGGTCAGGTCGTTCAGCGCGGTCACGTCCGCCGACTTCACGAGCACGGCGGTATCCGTCCCGGCCACCGTGTGGGCGCGGGCGTCCGCGGAGGACAGCACGTAGTCGCCGAACGCGAGGTCGTGCCGGTAGGTCGCGACCACCCGCAGGCTGGCCGGGCGGCCGTCGGCGAACCAGAAGTCGACCGTGTCGCCGACCTTCTTGTTCTCCCACTTCGCGTGCGCGTCGCCCAACGCCACCGTGCCCTCGGTGAGGTCGGTCAGGCTGCCGGACACGAGGCCGAGGTCGACCACGCCCGCGGCGGTCGGGTCGAGCCCGTTGGCCGGTCGGCTCTGCACGTCCACGCTGTCACCTGTCTTGGCGGCGGTGATCACCTGGGTGCGCACCAGCGAACTCGCCGTCACGCCGGGGATTTCGCGCACGGCCTTCGAGATCTCTGCGGGCACGCCCACCACGCCGGTGATGACGTGGTCCGCGGTGATCGACCGCGCGGTCTCCTGCTGCACGGCGGCGGTCATCGTCGTCTGGCTGTAGTAGTTCACGACGGCGAACCCGATCGCCAGCATCAACGGCGTCACCGCCGCCGCGAGCCGCCGGGAGTTCTTGACGACGTTCGCGGACGCCAGGTAGCCGGACAACCCAGGCAGCTTCGGTGCGACGACGCGGACCATCGCGCCCACCACCCGCGGGCCGGTCAGCGCCAGACCGATGATCATCACCAGCGCGGCCATCACCGACATCGCCGCACCGAGCGGACCGCGCAGGAACAACGGCAACGTCGTCGCGCCGAGCCCGATCGTCAGCAGGACCCAGCCGATGACCAACCTGACCCGTCCGACGTCCTTGCGTTGCACGGCGGCCTCGCCCAGCGCCTCGACCGGGTTGATCGACGACGGACGGCGGGCCGCGCTCCAGGCCGCGAGCCGTGCCGCGCCGATCCCGATCAGCAGGGCGGCGACCAGCGGAATCGGGCTGATCGAGAGTGCGAAGTCCGCGGGCACCACACCGATCCTCGCGAACGCCGCGCGCAGCCCGAGGCTCACCGCGATGCCCGCCACGCTCCCGAGCACGCCGGCCACGACGGAGACCACCGTCGTCTCGACGCTGATGAGCTTGCGGATCTGGCGCGGCGTCGCGCCGACGGCCTTGAGGAGCGCGAACTCGCGGCGGCGTTGCTCCACCGTCAACGCGAGCGTGCTGGCGACCACGAAGATCGCGACCAGGATCGCGTACCCGCCGAACGAGCCGGCCAGGATCGCGAGGATCGACTTGGTCTGGCTGACGTCGTCGAACTCGGCCGCGCTGCGGTCGGCACCCGACGAGACGGTGACGTGGTCGTTCGCGAGAACGTCGTCGAGGCGCTGGGCGAGGTCACCGCCGCCCTGCACGCCGATGGCGCTCACCTGGCCCGGACGTCCGGCGAGCTCGGAAGCCTTGGCGGAGCTGAAGAACAACGACGCCTGCCGATCTCCCCGGCCTTCCGCGACGCCGGCGACCCGATAGCTCACCGGCGCCGAACGGGTCGTGATCCGCACCTCGCCGCCCACCCAGACCTTCGCCTGAGCCGCGAGGCCCGAGTCGAGGACGACCTCGTTGTCCGCCGTGGGCGCGCGTCCTTCCACCAGCGTGAACGGCGCCAGCACGGCGGAGTCCCAGTTGTGGCCGAAGGACGGCTTGTCCGCGAGGACCTGCCCGTCCGGCCCGACCACGACGGCGGGGAAGGTCTGCTCGGGCACGGCGGCCTTCACACCGGGCACGGCCGCGATCTTGGCGACCAGGTCGGCGGGGATCGCCGGCTGCTCGGCGGCGTGCTCGAACGCCAGCACGTCACCACCGGGCGGCCGCACGATCCGGTCGCCGGTGACCACGACGTCGGCGGCGGCGTAGCGCTGGGTCGGCACGCCACCGCGCAGGCCGGACTCCATGAGGATCCCGCAGGCCGCGACGAGCGCGGTGCCGCACAGGACGGCGACGAACGCGCCGATGAAACCGCTGGTGCGGGATTTGACGGTCTGCCAGGCGAGGCTCAGCACGGCCTACCACTCCCCCAGGTGCGTCATGCGCTCCGCGACCTTCTCCGGCGTCGGCGAGACCAGTTCCCCCGCCAGCCGCCCGTCCGCCAGGAACAGCACGCTGTGCGCCGCGGACGCCGCCACCGGGTCGTGCGTCACCATCAGCACCGTCTGCCCCATCTCGTCCACAATGGACCGCAGCAGCACCAGCACCTGGTGCGCGGTCCGCGAGTCCAGCGCCCCGGTAGGTTCGTCCGCCAGCACCACCTCCGGTCGCGCCACCAGCGCCCGCGCGATCGCCACCCGTTGCTGCTGACCACCCGACAGCTCGGCCGGCTGCCGGTCGAGCCGCCCGTCCAGCCCCACCCGGCCGACGATCGTCCGCAGCCACTCCTGGTCGGCACGGCGACCCGCCAGCCTCAGCGGCAGAGTGATGTTCTGCTCCACCGTCAGCGACGGCAGCAGGTTGTAGGCCTGGAAGACGAACCCGATCCGGTCGCGGCGCACCGCGGTCAGCGCGGCCTCCTTCAACCCGCCCAGGTCGGTGTCGCCGAGCAGCACGCGGCCGGACGTCGGCCGGTCCATGCCCGACGCGCAGTGCAGGAACGTGCTCTTGCCCGAGCCGGACGGGCCCATCACCGCGGTGAACGTGCCCCGCCGGATGCCGACGGTCACCTCGTCCAGCGCGGTGACGGCACCGCCACCCGAGCCGTACACCTTCCGCACCGCCTGCAACGACAGCGCGTCTGCCCTCATCACGTTTTCTCCTTAGCGAGCAACAACTTCTGAGAAGAACGTAGGCAACCCGGACGTCAGGAACGATCACGCAGGCTGCCCGGACCGGGGTGGAGCCTGCTCTACCCCTCCTCGACAGGGTTCGTCGGGACGGACAGATCCGCGAGGCCAGATTCGTCGGGCACGACGAGGTGGCGGCAGGGGCGCCGACCCTAGCGTTGCCGGTGACCGGAGTCACGTCGAGGTGGATGAGGCGCGGATGTCCAAGCTGAGCGAGATCAACGACTGGCTGCAGGAGAACCTCCCGAAGCTGGCGGCGCAGTACCAGGTGCCGGGCGCGACCGCGGCCGTCACCGTCGGCGACGAGGTCGTCGAGGCGGCGGCGGGTGTGCTCAACAAGAACACCGGTGTGGAGACGACGACCGACTCGCTGTTCCAGATCGGGTCGATCACCAAGGTCTGGACGACGACGCTCGCCCTGCAGCTCGTCGACGAGAAGCTGCTGGACCTCGACTCGCCGGTGCGGACCTACCTGCCCGAGTTCCGCATCGCCGACGAGGACGCGGCCGCGCGGATCACCGTGCGGCAGCTGATGAACCACACGTCGGGCTTCGAGGGTGATCTCTTCACCGACACCGGCCGCGGTGACGACTGCGTGGAGAAGTACGTCGCCACGTTGCACGACACGCCGCAGCTGTTCGCGCCCGGCGAGATGTTCAGCTACAACAACGCGGGCTACTGCGTGCTCGGCCGGATCGTGGAAGTGTTGCGCGGCAAGCCTTACGACGACTGCCTGCGCCAGCACCTGTTCGCGCCGCTCGGACTCGCGCACGCCGCCGCCGACGCCTACGAGGCGATCATGTTCCGGGCTGCCACCGGACACCTCACCCAGGACGAGGAGACCGGGCCGCAGGTGGCTCCGGTCTGGGCGCTGGTGCGGTCGAACGCCCCTGCCGGCTCAATGCTCGCCATGTCCGCCCGCGACCTGCTGACGTTCGCGCGGATGCACATCAACGGCGGCAAGGACGTGCTCTCGCCGGAGAGCGTCCGCGCCATGCAGGAGACCCAGGTGCAGGTGCCGGACCTCGCGCTGATGGGCGACGCCTGGGGGCTGGGCTGGGAGCTCTTCCACTATCCACAAGCGACGGTCATCGGTCACGACGGCGGCACGATCGGCCAGAACGCCTTCCTGCGCCTGGTTCCCGAGCACGGCGTCGCCGTCGCGCTGCTCACCAACGGCGGCAAGACCGTCGACCTGTACCAGGCGATCTTCCGGCACGTGCTGCGCGAGCTCACCGGCGTGGAGCTGCCCGCGATGCCCGAACCCGTTCCCCAGCCCGACCGTGTCGACGGTGAGCGGTTCACCGGCGTGTACGTCTCGTCGGTCGGCGAGCGCGTGGTGACGCAGGACGCGGACGGCCGGATCTGGATGGAGGTCATCCCGAAGGGGATCATGGCCGAGCTGAGCCCGGAGTCGGCGGGCAAGACCGAACTGGTGCCGTGGCGCGACGACACGCTCGTTGCCGCAGAACCCGTGCACGGCATCCACATGCCGCACGCGTTCGTCGGTGACGACGGGCACGGGCGCGCGCTGTTCCTGCACACCGGCCGCGCCGACCGCCGGGTGGCGCAGTGAACACCTCTGCGAACGGCCTCGCCGAGGTGTTCGCCGACGCGGGCGTGGACGGGTTCGTGCACGCCCGCGAGGTCGGCGTCGAGAACGGTCCCGAGGTCTGTCACCAGGCCGACGACCAGGTCGTGCTCGCGTCGGTGTTCAAGATCCCGGTGGCGGTCGCCTACGCCGCCGAGGTCGCCGCGGGACGGCTGGACGAGACCGAACGGACTCGTGTCACGTCCCGGTACCGCATCGGCGGGATCGGCACGGCGGGTTGTGCCGACGACGTCGAGATGAGCTGGCGCGACCTCGCGCTGTTCATGATGACGATGAGCGACAACGCCGCGACAGACGTCGTCTTCCACCGCGTCGGCCAGGCCGCGGTCGACGAGGTGCTCGCGAACCTCGGCCTGCACCGCACGCGGATCATGGGCTGCTGCGAGGACCTCTTCGCCTCGATGACCGCGGACCTCGCCATGAGCATGCAGGAAGCGGAAGACGTGCTCGGCGCTCCCACCTGGGAGGTCGTCGAGAAGCTGTCCATTGTGGACCCAGCACGCACGACTTCCTCGACACCGAGGGAGATCACCACGCTGCTGGACGCCATCTGGACCGACCGGGCCGCCGCCCCCGAGGCGTGCGAGCAGGTCCGCCGGATCATGGCCCAGCAGATCTGGCCGCACCGGCTGGGGTCAGGCTTCCCTTCCGACGTCCAGATCGCCGCCAAGACCGGCACCCTGCCCAGCGTCCGCAACGAGGCGGGCGTCGTCACCTACCCCGACGGCCGCAGCTACGCCGTCGCCGTGTTCACCCGTGCGCAGGCGCTCGAACCGCGGCAACCCGCCGTCGACGCGGTCATCGGCCGCGCGGGACGCCTCGCCGTCGACCACCTCCGGAGCACATCATGAAACGTGCGGCAGCCCTGCTCGGAGCCGTCGTCCTGACCGGGTGCGCGACGTCGGGGAGCTCTGGTTCCGGCACCGCGGACCTGGCCGACGGCAAGACGTTCACGATGTCGATCAGCGCCGACCCCGGCACCCTCGACCCCGCGCTCACCGTCCTGTCGCCCGCCCGCACGGTGGGCCGGTTCCTCTACGCCAGGCTGATCGAGCGCACCTCCAGCGGTGACATCGTCGCCGGGCTCGCGGAGAAGTGGGACGCCACGGCCACTTCGGCGACCTTCACCCTCCGCCAGGGCCTCACCTGCGACGACGGCACGCCGCTCACCGCGAAGGACGTCGCGGCGAACATCTCGTTCGTCGGCGATCCCGCGAACAAGTCACCGCTGGCCGGAGTCCAGGTCGTACCGGGCACTTCGGCGACGGCGGACGAGGCGGCCCGCACCGTCACGGTGACCAGCGGCGCACCGGACGCCTTCCTGCTGACCAACGTCGGCACGCTGCCGATCGTGTGCGCCAAGGGCATGAGCGACCGCACGGTGCTCGCCAAGGGCCAGCAGGGCACCGGCATGTTCAAGATCTCCGAGATCGTGCCCAACGACCACTACACGCTGGAGCGCCGCAAGGACTTCGCGTGGGGACCCGGTGACTGGCAGCAGAACCAGCCGGGCCTGCCCGAGAAGGTCGTGATCAGGGTGATCGCGAACGAGACGACGGCGGTGAACCTGTTGCTGTCCGGACAGCTCACCGCCGCCCCGGTGGCAGGTCCCGACCAGGAGCGCCTGTTCGCCCAGAAGCTCGGCCACGCCGACACCGCCACACCGCTCGGCACGCTGACGTTCAACCAGGCCGCCGGGCATCCCGGCAAGGACCCCGCCGTGCGCCGTGCGCTGGTCCAGGCACTCGACCTCGCCCAAGTGGGGAAAGTGCTGACCAACGGCAAGGGCCGGCCGTCCAAGAGCCTCGTGACGGTGGAACCGCGTCCCTGCACCGGCGACAACGTGACCGCGAGCCTGCCGCGGTTCGACAAGGCCGCCGCTGCCGCCGCACTGGACGGCGCGGGCTGGCGGGCGGGCCCGGACGGCACACGGGCCAAGGACGGCACGCCGTTGTCGATCAAGCTGCTCCAGCCGACCGTGGTCGGGCCGACGCTGACGGCGGCCGCGGAGCTGATCCAGCAGGCGTGGCAGGGCATCGGCGTGAAGGCGGAGATCCAGCCCGCCGACGCGGCAGGCGTCAACCAGGCGCTGTTCGGCACCGGCGCGTGGGACGCGTCCATGACGCCGCTCACGCTGTCGTTGCCCAGCCAGCTGACCCCGTTCGCATCCGGCGCGGTGCCGCCGGAGGGCGTGAACTTCGCCCACATCACCAACTCCGAGTTCGAGGCGGAGTCGAAGCAGGCCGCGTCGATGCCGGGGGCGGCGGGCTGCGAGCACTGGAACAAGGCCGAAGCCGCGCTGGTGAAGGACGCGAGCCTGGTGCCGTACTTCGACGCGGTGGTGCCGACGTTCGTCAAGGGCGCGAAGTTCACGATCAGCGACAGCATCGACCCGGCCTCGATCCGGATGCTCGCCTCATGATCACCGTCGAACGGGTGCGGGGCAGCGCGTGGCTGCCCTTCGCCCGGCGGCGGGCCCTGCGGTTGCTGACCTCGTTGTGGGTGCTGGTGACCGCGGCGTTCCTGATGATCCACCTGATCCCCGGCGACCCGGTCCGCGAATCGCTCGGCCTCACCGCGCCGCCCGAGGTCGTCGCCGCCCGGCGCGCGGCGCTGGGCCTGGACGATCCGCTGGTCGTGCAGTACTGGCACTACGTCAGCGGCCTGTTCCGCGGCGAGTTCGGCACCTCGCTGGTCAGCGGCACGCCCGTGGCCGACCTGATCGGCGACCGGCTGCCCGCGACCGTGCAGCTCGCGGTGCTCGCGTTCGTGGTCGTGATCGTCGTGGCGGTGCCGGTCGGTGTCGTGATGGCGGTGCTGACGAAGGGCGGCCGCCGCCGCGGTGGCGAGCTCGCGTTCACGTCGGTGAGCGTGGTGCTCGCGGCGATTCCGGAGTTCCTGCTGGCGGTCGCGCTGGTGAGCCTGTTCGCGGTGCAGCTGGGGGTGCTGCCGGTGGCGGGCAACGACGCCGCGGGTTCGTGGGTGCTGCCGGCGCTGGCGCTCGCCGTCGGACCGGCGGCCGTGCTGGCCCGCATCGTCCGGGTGGAGCTGCTTTCGGTGCTGGGCAACGACTTCGTCCGCACCGCGCGGGCGAAACGGTTGCCCGCGCGGCTGGTCTACCTGCGCCACGCGCTGCCGAACGCGCTGACCGCGACGTTGACGCTCGGCGGAATGATGCTGGCCGCCCTGGTCGCGGGGACCGTGCTGGTGGAGAACGTGTTCGCCTGGCCGGGACTGGGGTCGACGATCGTCGGGTCGATCCAGCAGAAGGACTATCCGGCGGTGCAAGGGATCGTGCTGGTGTACGGCGTGGGAGTGCTGCTGGTGAACCTCGTCGTCGACGTGGCGCTGGCCCTGCTCGATCCCCGTTCGACGATCAGGGAGGCGTGATGCGCCCGGTTCTCCGCTCCCCCGTCGGCGCCGCGTCTGCCGTGCTGCTCTGCCTGCTCGTGGCGTTGGCGGTCTTCGCCCCGATCCTGTGGGGTGACCGCGCCGCCGCCATCGACACCGACGCGTTGCAGCAGGGCCCGTCCTCCGCCCACCTGCTCGGCACCGACCAGCTGGGCCGCGACATCTTCTACCGCGTTCTCGTCGCGACCCGGCTGACGCTGGGACTCGCCCTGCTGGCGACCGTGATCGGCGTGACCGGCGGCCTGCTCCTGGGTTCGGCGCCCTCGGTGCTGCCGAGGTGGGCCGCCCGGATCGTCACGTCGGCGGTGAACATCGCCGTGGCGTTCCCCGGACTGCTGCTGGCGTTGTTCTTCGCCGTCATCTTCGGCACCGGCACGGTCGGCGCGGTGCTCGCCATCGCGTTCGCGATCACCCCGTCGTTCGCCCGGCTCACCCAGACCCTGACGGCGTCGGTCAGCGGCCGCGACTTCGTCAAGGCGGCACGGGTGTGCGGCGTGGGCCGCTTCCGGTTGCTGGTGCGGCACGTCCTGCCGAACATCGCCGAACCGCTGGTGATCAACGCGACCATGGCCGCGGGGACGGCGTTGATGGCGGTCGCGGGGCTGTCGTTCCTCGGCATCGGTGTGCAGGCACCGTCCTACGACTGGGGACGGCTGCTCGGCGAGGGCCTCAACCGGATCTACCTCTCCCCCGCACCCGCGCTGGGACCCGCGATCGCCGTGGTCGTCGCAGGGCTCGCGTTCAACCTGTTCGGCGAGGCCGCCGCGTCTCTCGCCGGGCGCCGGCAGCAACAGCGGCAGGAGCCCGTGACTCATGAGTCCGTTGTGGACACTTCCGCCGGTGGCCTGCTGACCGTGCGGAACCTGCACGTGACGTTCCCCGGTGGCGTGAGGGCCGTGCGCGGCGTCTCCTTCACCGTCCAAGACGGGGAAATGGTCGGCGTGGTCGGCGAGTCGGGGTCGGGCAAGAGCCTCACCGCGCTGGCCGTGTCCCGGCTGGTCGAGCACCCCGGTGTGGTGTCGGCCGACCGCCTGGAGTTCAACGGCACACCGCTGGCGCGCACCTCCGACCGCGAGCTCGGCACCGGCCTGGCCATGGTGTTCCAGGACCCGATGACGTCGTTCAACCCGGCCTTGCGCATCGGCCGGCAGGTGGCGGAGGTGTCCGAGGTGCACCAGGGCCTGTCGCGCAGGGCCGCGTTCGCCAAGGCGGTCGATCGCCTGCGGGCGGTGCGGATCCCGGAGGCGGACCGGCGCGCGCGGCAGTACCCGCACGAGTTCTCCGGCGGCATGCGGCAGCGGGCGATGATCGCGATGGGCCTGATGGGCGAGCCGCGCCTGGTGATCGCCGACGAACCCACCACGGCTCTGGACGTCACCGTGCAGCGCGAGGTGCTCAGGCTGCTGGCGCGGATCAGGGCGGAGCGGTCGGCGGCGGTGTTGCTGATCAGCCACGACATCACGGTGGTCGCGCAGACCTGCGACCGCGTGCTGGTGATGTACGCGGGGCGGATCGTCGAGGAGCTGCCGACCTCCGAGCTGTTCACGTCGGCGCGGCACCCGTACACGACGGCGTTGCTGGCCGCGGTGCCTGATCTGGACACGGACCGGGACGCGCCTTTGGCGGTGATTCCCGGGCGGCCGCCGGAGCCCGGGGAGATCGCGCGGGGGTGTCCGTTCGCGCCGCGGTGTCCGGTGGCGGAGCAGAAGTGCCGGCTGGAGGAGCCGTCGCTGGTTTCGGTGGATGAGGGACATCAGGTGGCTTGCTGGAAGTTGGACGCAGAGCTGGTGGAGGCGGCCGTGGGAGGTGCCCGGTGAGCGAACTGGTCTTCGACCACGTCACCGTCCGCTACGGCCACCACACGGCCGTTGACGACGTCTCCCTCACCGTCCCGTCGGGCCAGGTCGTCGGCCTGGTCGGCGAGTCGGGCTCCGGCAAGTCCACCCTCGCCGCCACCGCGGTCGGCCTCGTACCGGTCACCTCGGGCCGGGTGCTGGCGGACGGCAAGGTGCAGATGGTGTTCCAGGACCCCTACTCGTCGCTGGACCCGCGCATGAGCATCGGCGGCTCGATCTCCGAGGCCGTGCCCAGGGGCATCGACCGCCGCGCCGAGGTCGCGCGGCTGCTGGAACTCGTGAACCTCGATCCCGCGCGTGCCAAAGCCCTGCCGTTGAAGCTGTCCGGCGGCCAGCGGCAACGGGTCGCGCTCGCCAGGGCGCTGGCCGCAAGACCCGAGGTGATCGTCGCCGACGAGATCACGTCCGCGCTCGACGTGTCCGTGCAGGGCGCCGTGCTGAACCTGGTGCGCGACCTGCAACGGCAGTTGGGGCTGTCGATGCTGTTCATCTCGCACAACCTCGCCGTCGTGCGGTACGTGAGCGACCGGATCGCGGTCATGAAGAACGGCGCGATCGTCGAAGAGGGGCCGGCCGAGCGGGTGCTCGCCGACCCGCGGCACCCGTACACCCGCGAGCTCCTCGCGGCCGCGCCCAAGCGGCACACCAGGCTGGAGGTTTCATGATCGACGACCTGCACGGGCGCAGCGTCGTGGCGGACACGCACAACGACCTGCTCGATGCGATCGTGCACCGGCCCGTCGAGCGGTGGGTGCCGCACTTCCGCGAACGGTGGCTGCCGCAGTTGCGGGCGGGTGGGGTGAACCTGCAGGTGCTGCCGGTGTTCATCGACGACCCGTACCGGCCGGAAGGCGCACTGCGGCAGACGCTCCGGATGATCGAGGCCGCCCACCGCATCGCCGAGGCCAACCAGGACACCGTCCGGCTCTGCCTCGACGGGCGCCAGATCGACGCGGCGCTCGCCGACGACCGGATCGCGCTCGTGCTCGCCCTCGAAAGCGCGCCAGGGGTCGGCGAGGACGTCGAACTGCTGGAAACGCTGTACCGGCTGGGCGTGCGGATCGCGTCCCTCGCCCACTTCGGCCGCACGGCACTGGCCGACGGCAGCGGCGAGGACGCCACCGGCAGCAGGCTGACCAGGGCCGGTGTCGCCGCACTGGCCGAGATGGAACGGCTCGGCATGATCTTCGACGTCAGCCACCTGAGCGCGGCGGGCGTGGAGCACGTGCTGGAGCTAGCGACCCGTCCGGTGATGGCGACGCACTCGTCGGCACGGGCGTTGCGCGACCACCACCGCAATCTGACCGACGACCAGTTGAAAGGCATCGCGGCCAACGGTGGCGTTGTGTGTGTGAACTTCTTCGCGCCGTTCCTGCACGAGAGCGACTTCACCGTCGACCGGTTGATCGACCACATCGAGCACATCGCGGGCGTCATGGGCGTCGACCACGTCGGTCTCGGCCCGGACTTCGTCAAGGAGGTCATGGAGGACGTCACCCCGCCGTGCTGCGAGGCGCAGTTGATCGAGGGCGTCCCGACCGACCGTTTCCTGCCAGGGTTGGCAGGGCCGGCGGGGCTGCCGCTGGTGACCGAGGCACTGCAGAAGAGGGGCTGGCCGGAGGAGGACGTCGTCCGCGTCCTCGGCCAGAACGTGCTCGACCTGTTCCGAACCGAGCTGAGGGGACCCGCATCGTGACCAGCATCGAGGACCTGTACGGCCACGCGCTGCCCGAACAACCCGCGATCTCGCCGGACGGCGGCGTGATCGTCTACGTCCTGCGCACCACCGACCGGGAGAACGACCGCGACGAGCGAGCGCTGTGGCGGGTGTCCGGAGGCGAGGCGAAGCAGCTCACCAGGGGCAAGGCCGACGTGGCACCGGCGTGGTCACCGGACGGCGGCAGGATCGCGTTCCTCCGCGCGCAGGACGGTCCGCCACAGGTCTGGCTGCTGCCCGCCGACGGAGGCGAGCCGGAGCAGCTGACGACGTTGCCGCTCGGCGCGGGTGCACCCGTGTGGAGCGCGGACGGCCGGAAACTCGCCTTCACCGCGCCTGTCGACATCGCGGACGCCAAGGCGCCGGTCGTCGCGGACCGGCTCGCCCACAAGGCCGACGGCTCCGGGTACCTCCGCAGCATCCGCGCCCACCTGCACGTGCTCGACCTGGAGAGCCGCGAGGTCCGGCAGGTCACCGACGGCGACTGGCACGCCGGTTCTCCCGCCTGGTCCCCGGACGGCACGCGGCTCGCGTTCACCGGAGCGCGCGACGAGGACGCCGACCTCACGTTCCACGCGCCGGTGCACGTCGTCGAGGTGGCCGGGCGTGCGGAACCGAAGCTCGTCGGGCTCGCCGAAGGACAGGCCGCGACCGTCACGTGGGCCGGGGACGATCTCCTCGTCATCGGACGGACCACCGTGGGCGCCGGGCACCTCAGCCTGCTGCACCTGTCGCTGGACGGCGAGGTCCGCGACCTGTCCTCGGCGCTCGACCGCAACGTCATGCCCGGCATGTCGGGCTATCCGGGCGGGCTCCCCGCGCTCAGCGGCGACACCGTGTTCTTCTGCGCCCGCGACCGGGGCTGTACGCAGCTGTACGCCGTGGACCTCGAGGGCGGCGAACCGCGGCTCGTCCTGGGTGGCGATTCCCGTGTGGTCGCAGGGCTTTCGGTCGCCGGCGGAGTCGCGGCGGTCGTACTGGGTTCCCCGACCTCGTACGGCGAGATCGCCACCGTCGACCTGACCACCGGTGACACGACCGTCCACACCGGACACAACGCGCCGGACTTGTTCGTCCGCGAGGAGCGGGAGTTCACCATCTCGGACGGCACGGTCGTGCACGGCTGGCTGGTCCGCGACCCGGAGCGCACCGGCCCGTCACCGTTGCTGCTCGACATCCACGGCGGCCCGCACAACGCGTGGAACGGCGCGGCCGACCCGGTCCACCTCTACCACCAGGTGCTGGCGGAGCAGGGCTGGGCGGTGCTGCTGCTCAACCCGCGCGGCAGCGACGGCTACGGCGAAGACTTCTACCAGGCGGCCCTCGGGGCGTGGGGCAAGGCCGACGCCAAGGACTTCCTGGAGCCGATCGACCAGCTGGTAGCGGAAGGGCTCGCAGATCCGCAGAAGCTCGCGGTCACCGGCTACAGCTACGGCGGCTTCATGACGTGCTACCTGACCAGCCGCGACTCCCGGTTCGCCGCGGCCGTCGCCGGTGGTGTGGTCAGCGACCTGACCAGCATGGCGGGCACGTCCGACGGCGGGCACTACCTGACCAAACTGGAGCTGGGCGGCGGGGGCGACCACATCGCGGAGCTGTCCCCGTTGACGCTCGTCGGCGACGTCCACACGCCCACGTTGATCTACCAGGGCGCCGCGGACGACAGGTGCCCGGCGGGCCAGGCCGAGCAGTGGTTCACCGCGCTGCGCGAGAACGGGGTGCCGGCCAGGCTGGTGCTCTACCCCGAGGAGTCGCACCTGTTCATCCTCAACGGCAAACCCTCGCACCGCGAGGACTTCAACCGCCGCGTGGTCGACTGGGTGCGCGAGCACGCCGAAGGGCGCAAGCCGCTCGACGCGAAGCACTGGCAGCGCAGGCTTTCCGCCCTCGCGACCAAGCACGGCGTGCCCGGTGCGGCGCTCGGAATCCTGTACCAGGGCGAGACCGTGCACGCGCACCACGGCGTGCTGAACCTGTCGACCGGAGTCGAGGTCACCGACGACACGATCTTCCAGATCGGCTCGATGGGCAAGGTGTGGACGACGACGGCCGTGATGCAACTCGTCGACGAGGGACTGCTCGACCTCGACGCGCCGATCGTCGACGTGCTGCCCGAGCTGAAGCTCTCCGACCCGGTGACCGAGCAGAAGGTGACCATGCGGCACCTCCTCACGCACACCAGCGGCATCGACGGCGACATCTTCACCGACACCGGCCGCGGCGACGACTGCCTGGAGCGCTACACGGAACTGCTCGCCGACGCCGCCCAGAACCACCCGCTCGGCGCCACCTTCTCCTACAGCAACTCCGGTTTCGTCCTCGCCGGCCGGGTCATCGAGAAGGTCACCGGCAAGACGTGGGACGTGGCGATGCGCGAACGGCTCTTCGTCCCGCTCGGGCTCACCCGCGCGGGCACGTTGCCAGAGGAAGCGCTGCTGCACCGCGCCGCGGTCGGCCACGTCACCAAGGACGAGAAGCTCGAACCGGTGACGGTGTGGATGCTGCCGCGTTCGGTCGGCCCGGCCGGAACGATCTTCGCGAGCACCGCGGACGTGCTGAAGTTCGCGCGGATGCACCTCAGTGGCGGGCTGGCGGAGGACGGCACGCGGGTGCTGTCGGAGGCGTCGGTGGCGGCGATGACCGAGAAGCAGACCGACGTCCCCGACCCGAACAGCCTGGGCGACTCGTGGGGCATCGGCTGGATCCGGTTCAACTGGGATGGCCACCCGCTGATCGGTCACGACGGCAACACCATCGGGCAGTCCGCGATCCTGCGCGTGCTGCCGGACCAGGACCTCGCGGTCACGTTGCTGACCAACGGCGACAGCGTGCGGGACGTGTACCTGGAGCTGTACCGGGAGATCTTCGCCGAACTGGCCGGAATCGACATGCCGCGCCTGCTGGAGCCGGCCGCCGAACCACCCGCCGTGGACGTCTCGCGGTACGTCGGACGGTACGAGCGTGCCTCGATCGTCCTCGACGTCACCGAGGGCGAGAACGGGCTGCGGCTGGAGATGACGCCCACCGGTCCCCTGGCGGCGGTGATCCCCAAGCCGCCGACGATCGATCTCGTGCCGATCGACGAGTCGTTGTTCCTCTACCGGATGGCCGAGGACAAGAGCTGGTCGTCGCTCGTGTTCTATGCCCTGCCGACCGGGGAGCAGTACGTGCACATGGGTGTCCGCGCTACGCCGAAGGTGTCCTGAAGATGAACCTGCTCAACGACATCGAGCGACTCGTGATCTGCGAGTCGCCGTCCACCGACCTGGCCGCCGTCGCGCGCAGTGCGGAGGTCACCGCCGAGGTGGGCACCGCACTGCTCGGCGCGTCGCCGGAACGGATCGTGCTCGACGGCCGCACGCACCTGCGGTGGCGCCTGGGTTCCGGGCCGCGCAAGGTGTTGCTGCTCGGCCACCACGACACGGTGTGGCCGATCGGCACCCTGGAGCGGATCCCGTTCGAGGTGCGGGACGGCGTGCTGCGCGGACCCGGCTGCTTCGACATGAAGACCGGCGTCGCGATGATCTTCCACGCCGTCGCGGCGCTCGACTCCCCCGACGGCGTCACGGTGCTCATCACCGGCGACGAGGAGATCGGGTCGCCGTCGTCGCGCGGGCTGATCGAGGCCGAGGCTCTGCAACACACGGCAGTGCTCGTCACCGAAGCCTCCGCGGACGGCGGCGCCCTGAAGACCGAGCGCAAGGGCACCTCCCTCTACGAGGTGACGCTGCACGGCCGCGCCGCACACGCCGGGCTCGAGCCCGAACGCGGGGTGAACGCGACGATCGAGGCCGCGCACCAGGTCCTCGCGGTGTCGCGGCTGGCCGATCCCAGCACCGGCACCACCGTCGTGCCGACTGTGCTTTCCGCCGGCACGACGATGAACACCGTTCCCGCGCAAGGGAAGTTCACGGTGGACGTGCGGGTGCGCAACCTCGCCGAGCAGCAGCGCGTGGACGAGGCGATGCGGGCGCTGGAACCCGTGCTCGACGGAGCCAAGGTCGAGGTGACGGGCGGGCCCAACCGCGCACCGCTGGAGCTGTCGGCGTCCGCCGCGTTGTTCGAGCTCGCGTCCGGACTGGCGGACTTCGAGCTCACCCAGGCCTCGGTCGGCGGTGCCTCCGACGGCAACTTCACCGCGGGCGTGGGTGTTCCGACGCTGGACGGGCTCGGTGCGGTAGGCGGTGGCGCGCACGCCGAGAGCGAGCACGTGCTGGTATCGGAGCTCGTGCCGCGGACCACGCTGCTCGCGGCGCTCGTGAGGGAGCTGACATGATCGTCCGGCAGCTCATCGAGCACAAGGAACTCCTTGCCGCGCAACGGTTGTACGAGTCGATCTGGCGCTCGTCGACTCCCCCGGTCACCGCGGAGCTGATGCGGGCACTGCTCAAGTCCGGCAACTACGTGGCCGGCGCGTTCGACGGCGAGGACCTCGTCGGTGCGTGCGCGGGGTTCTGCGCGCCACCGTCGCAGAGCACGTTGCACAGCCACATCGCCGGGGTCGCGCCGGGCATGCGCGGGCGCAACATCGGCCACGCGCTGAAGCTCGACCAGCGGGAGTGGGCACTGGCGCGCGGGATCAAGGTGATCACCTGGACGTTCGATCCGCTGGTGCGCCGCAACGCCCACTTCAACCTCGCCAAGCTGGGCGCGACCGCCACCGAGTACCTGCCCGACCTGTACGGGCAGATGTGCGACGACATCAACAGCGGCGGGGCGAGCGACCGGCTCCTCGTCACCTGGGACCTCACCGCCGCTCAGCCGCGGGTCGTCAGCGCGACGGGCGTGGTGGCGCTGGGGATCTCCGACGACGGGCTGCCCGTGCGGGGAACGTGCGCGGGCGACACCGTTCTGGTCGCGGTGCCGTCCGACGTCGAGACGCTGCGGGCCACGAACCCGGCCGCGGCGACCGAGTGGCGTCACGCCGTGCGCGAGGTGCTCGGCGGGCTGCTCGCGGCGGGTGGCCGCGTGACCGGGTTCGACAGGTCCGGGTGGTACGTCGTCGAGAGGAACGAGTCGTGAAGCTGACCGGGGTGGAGCTCCGCTGGGTCGAGATGCCGCTGAAGTCCCCGTTCCGCACGTCGTTCGGCACACAGACCGTGCGGCAGTTGCTGCTGCTGCGTGCCGTCACGGACGAGGGCGAGGGCTGGGGCGAGTGCGTCGCGATGGCCGACCCGGTGTACTCGTCGGAGTACCTCGAAGGCTGCGCGGACGTGCTGCGGCGGTTCCTGGTCCCGGCGCTGACCGGGCCGGTCGACGGGGTGTCCGTGGCTCCCCGGCTGGCCAGGTTCCACGGGCACCGGATGGCCAAGGGCGCGTTGGAGATGGCCGTGCTCGACGCCGAACTGCGCGCGCGTGGCGTGTCGTTCGGCCGTGAGCTGGGCGCGGTGCGCGACCGGGTGCCGTGCGGGGTGTCGGTGGGGATCATGAACTCGATCCCGGAGCTGCTCGACGCGGTCGGCGGGTACGTTGACGAGGGCTACGTCCGGATCAAGCTCAAGATCGAACCGGGCTGGGACCTCGACCCCGTGCGCGCGGTCCGCGAACGGTTCGGCGACGTGCTGCTCCAGGTCGACGCGAACACCGCCTACACCCTCGCCGACACGCGACACCTGGCGAAGCTCGACCCGTTCGACCTGCTGCTGATCGAGCAGCCGCTGCCTGAGGAGGAACTGCTCGCGCACGCCGAGCTGGCGAAGGTCGTGCGCACGCCGATCTGCCTGGACGAGTCGATCACCTCGGCGTCGTCGGCCGCCGACGCGATCAAGCTCGGCGCCTGCCAGGTCGTCAACATCAAGCCCGGCCGGGTCGGCGGCTACCTGGAGGCGCGGCGGATCCACGACGTCTGCGCGGCGCACGGGATCGCGGCGTGGTGCGGCGGCATGCTGGAAACGGGCATCGGCCGTGCCGCGAACGTGGCGCTGGCGGCGTTGCCCGGCTGCACGCTGCCCGGCGACACCTCGGCGTCGGACCGGTACTACGCGATGGACGTCACCGAGCCGTTCGTGCTGGACGACGGCCATCTCGTGGTGCCGACCGGGCCGGGGCTCGGCGTGACGCCGCTACCGGACGCGCTCGACGCCGTGACGGTGAAGACGGAGTGGATTCCTATCGCATAATCGCGGCACTGACCTGCAGAAATAGAACTCTTGCAGGTCAGTGCGGCTCCGTTCGAATTCGTTGAGGGACACGTACTGGCCCGTTCAACACATGGTTCTGCTCCCCCCTGCTCCCGGATCGTGCTCCCACAGCCGACGACCGGCTCCGTCGGCCTTGATCGAACCGCCCCTGCGTTCAACGAGGTGCTGCAGGGCGGAACTGCGAAGGCGGGAGCGCGTCCGGGAACGTCCGGGATTTCCCCGCGGCCAACGGGACGTGCCGACACTCGAACGCGTCTGAGCGTTGTCGGGGGAGAACAGGGGATCAACATGTTGAGGGAATGGACGGGAGCGGCCACCGCGGTGATCGCCGCTTGCGCCGCCGTGGTCGGGTTGACCGCGACGTCGGCGCAAGCGGCGCCGCAGGAGTCGGGTTCCGTGCTCGTCATGGTCGACGCACCGCGCGACGGGGAGGTCGCGCCGCTGGGCACCTCGTGTGGCGGGGTGCTGAACCCGTGCGGGATCGCCTACAACCGCACGGGCAGCACGTTGCAGTTGAGCCGTGATGCCAGCAGCCACCTCTACTGCGGTGCGGTCGGTCCGTACCGCGACCTGCCGAGCGGGCAGAACTCCAACGCCTACGGCTCGCCGAGGTGGCCCGACGTCGACTGCGTGCGTTCCAACACGCGGTGGATCGTCACCAACGGCCGGGTCTACCCGCCCGGCGAGTGGATCAGGATCTGGACGTCGAAGTGGTTCTACGGGGCGTGACGCGGGCGTGATCGGCCGCCGGTGAGGGGTCGGCGGCCGATCACGGCTGTTCCAGCGCGGCGAGGCGGGCGCGGATCTCCTCGGCCTGCGGCATGCCGAGGTCGGTGTAGAGGGCCACGGCCTGCTCGTAGTGCTGACGAGCGAGCGCGGCGTCGCCCATGGCGTGGTGGGCCTGGCCGAGGCCGGCGTGGGCGCGGGCCTGCTGATCGCTGGTGCCCAGGTCGGTGGCGATGGTGAGGGCGGCCTCGTGATGGGCGAGGGCCCAGGCGGGACGGCCGGTGGCGTTGGCGACTTCGCCGAGGCCGTTGAGCGCCCAGGCTTCGCCGGGCTGGTCGCCGGTCTCACGGAAGAGGTCCAGGGCCTGCTGGTGCCGTTCGAGGGCTTGGGGCACCTCGCCGAGCTGGGTGTGCAGCTTGCCGAGGCTGTCGAGGGTCCAGCCCTCCCCCGCGCGGTTGCCGACCTGTCTGCACAGAACCAGGGCCTGCTGGAGGTGGTCGGCGGCGGGCCCGTAGCGGCCGAGCAGGACCTCGATGCCGCCGAGGCCGATCAGCATGTAGGACTCACCGGCCCGGTCGCCCGCCGCGCGGAACAGGTCCAGGGCCTGCTGGAGGTGCTCGGCGGCGGAGTCGTAGCGGCCCAGTTGCCCCTCGACGGTGCCGAGGTTGCTCAGCGTGTAGGCCTCGCCGGTCCGGTCGCCTGCCTGCCGGAACAGGGCCTGGACCTGCTCGTAGTGCTCGGCGGCCCGCTGGTAGCGGCCCAGCAGCTGCTCGATGTTGCCCAGGTTGCCCTGGGCGCGGGCCTGGCCTGCCAGGTCGCCGGTCTGCCGGAACAGGACGAGTGCCTGTTCGAACTGGTCGGCTGCGGTGCGGTACCGGCCCAGTTGACCGTTGGTGGTGCCGAGGTTGAGCAGCGCGGTGGCCTGCCCGGCCGGGTCGTCGGCGTCCTGGGCGGCGCGGCAGGCGTGGCCGTGGACGGCGAGGGCGTCGGTGAAGTGGCCGCCGTCGAAGTAGCGGGACATGATCTCCGCGAGCCGGATGGTGTGGGTCTGCCAGCCGTGGGTGGCGCTGTGCGCGGCGACGGCGACCAGGTTCGGGCGTTCGACGTCCAGCCACCGCTTGGAGGTGTCCGGGTCGGTCAGGGCTGGGGCCGGGTCGACCGGGGAAGGGACTTCCGCCTGGGCCGGGTAGAGGTGGTCCATCGCGGTGCCCACGGTGGCCAGGTAGTAGTCGAACAGGCGGGTCAACGCGGCGCGGCGGTCGGCAGGGCGGTCCTCGTCGGCCGCCCTGGTCGCGGCGTAGGCCCGGACCAGGTCGTGGAAGGTGTAACGGCCGGGAGCGGTCTGCTGGAGCAGGTGGTCGGCGCGCAGTTGGTCGAGCTGGTCGTGAACGGTGCGCAGGTCCGTGCCGGTCAGCGCCGCGGCGGCGTGCGCGTCGACGTCCTGGCCGGGATGCAGCGCGAGCAGTCGCAGCAGTCGTCGTCGGTCGGCTGGCTGGTCCTGGTAGGACAGGCCGAGCGCGAGTTCGACGCCGGAGTCCAGCCGCTGGTCGCGGTGGCGTTCGTCGAGCCGGTCGGCGTGGTCGGTGAGGGTCCAGCCGGGGGTCGCGGCGATTCGCGCCGTGACGAGGCCCAGTGCCAGCGGCAGGTAGCCGCAGCGCAGCGCGATGCGCGCTGGAGCCGCCGGGTCCGGGCCGACGGGCACTGCGGGCGCGGCGTCGGCGAGAAAGCGCACGGCCTCCTCGGGGGTGAACACGTCCACCGGGAGGTGCGTCGCGCCTGCCAGGGCGGTGAGGCTTCGGCGGCTGGTGATCAGGGTGGGGCAGCCGGGGGCAGTGGACAGCAGGGGGCGGACCTGGTCCTCGGTGGCGGCGTTGTCGAGGATCACCAGGGTGCGGGTGTTGTGGAGCCGGTCGCGGTAGGCGGCGGCGCGGGCGTCCAGGTCGTGCGGGATCTGATGGCCGGGCACGCCGAGCAGGCGCAGGAACCCGTCCAGGACGGCGGCGGGGTCGGCCGGTGGTTGGGCCGGGTCGGGGTGGAAGCCGCGCAGGTTGACGAACAGGACCCGGTCGACGAGGTCCGCGTCAGCGAGCAGATGCCCGGCGTGGATGGCGAGCTGAGTCTTGCCGATCCCGGCCATGCCCTCCAGCGCGGAGATCACCACCGCGTCGCCGTCGCGCAGCGCCTCGCGCAGCCGATCGAGTTCGGCGGTGCGGCCGGTGAACTCGGCCAGGTCCTCCGGCAGGGTGTCCTGGACGCGGACCTGGGACGCCGCCTTGGTTTCGCCGCCGACGACGCGGAGAGCCTGCCGCCACTGCGCCGCGTAGCCGACGTCGGCGTGCAGCGCCTGCACGACCGCCACGACGAGATCGTTGTTCCACCGCCGCCTGCCGGGCCGGAAGCAGTCCGCGACGGTGTTCTTCCGCGCCAGGTCGCTCTCCGGCCGTCCGGCCGCGGTCCACGCCGCGTTGACGCGGTCCTTGATGACCTCGTAGGACGGATCGCCCGCCCAGACCTTCAACAACCGCAACAAAAGCACGAGGTCGTCGAGGCTGCTCGCCGGTCCGGGGTCGGGCGGCGCCGCGAAGACGTCGGTCGGTTCCCGAGACGATGGCATGACGTGCCTCCAACCTGTGCGGCCTGTCTTTTTGAGGCCACCCTGTGGAAATCCAGGTTCACCACCTGGAAGTGGAACTGCACCGCTCAGAGCGGCGATGACGAGAAGAAGCAAGAAGGTTCTTGGATCCAGTCGCCGAGGATCCTGCTTCTCAGTGAATCGGCTCGGAAAGCAGTTCCAGCGAAGGGATCATGCGACTCGGATCGGTGCTTCGTCCAGCACAAGGATTCCTTGGCCGGGGTCACGAACGAGCGTGGCGGCCAGTGCACGCAAGCTCTGCGGGTCGTCAGCGCCTGCTCTGACCACAACACCGCTCTTCGAGTCCATCATCGAATCCCATCTGATCCGCCACTGGCGGTGGCGGTCACGGGCGAGCTTCAGCTGAAGGCTTCGCACCACCACGTGATAGCGCACACCAAGCGGCATCCGGGTCACATCATCGGGATCGGCCGACCACTGGTCAACGGGAAGATTGATCAACTCCGTGGAGAGCACGAACTCCAGCCGGATGGTCTTCGCGTATTGCACCCAATCGGCCTCGGCCCACTCGACAATCAGCGCAACCTGGTTGCGCACTTGGTCCATGTCACCGACGAAGTCACGCCCCCTCATCGGATTGATGGTCGCGTTGGTCGCCGCGACTGTCACGAACACGGCTGCAGGCAGTGGACCTCGATCTGAGCCGCCCGCTCGAGCTGTTCGGTCTCAGCCATCGGCCTGTTCTAGATACCCGACAACGGGTCAGTGAATTGGGGGTCTCCGCGTGCGCAGGCGGGCTCGGCCTTGCACCGAGCCCGCTCCTCCAGCTCCACCCGTTCCCGATCGCTCGCCCGGTTGGGCGTACGTCGTTCCCGCGAACGTCCGGAACACCGGAGCCGGACCTGCGTCACGTCACCGGCTAGCGCTGCAGTGTCAGCAGGCCCGGCCGGTAAGGCAGGAGGGCGTAGTCCATGCCGTCGGAGCTGGGGTCGCGTCCCTGGTACAGGAACTGCAGGTTGCAGGGGTCAACGGTCTTGGTCTGATCGGGGTTGGTGCGAATCAGATCGCCGTGGCTGATGTCGTCGGTCCAGGTGGCGCCGCTGTTGGCCTTGCCGGCGAAGGGGTTGCTCTCGGTGACGGCCTGCGGTGTCCACGTACCGTCGAGGCTGGTGGCCGTGAACGAGCGGAAGTAGCGCTGCGCTTTCGGCCACGCCCCTCGCGCCTCGACGATCATGAGGTACTGGTTCTGGCCCTGGACCTTGTAGACCTCGACCGCTTCGAACAGGTTGTCCTGCGTGTCGCTCATGATCGTCGTGTAGTTCGAGCCGAAGCTGCCCGGGAAGTTCCCGATGGGCATGCTGGCGCGGTAGATGTTGCCGTTGTCGCCGGCGAAGAACAGGTACATGTTCGTGCCGTCGGCAATGAGGGTCTGGTCGATGGGGGCGGTGACGGGGATGCTGCCCGTGAACAGCGTCTGCGCCGCGGACCAGCCGTTGGGGTTGGTGGGGTCGCTCGAGGTGCGGTAGGAGAAGGTCGGCCCGTCCCACTGGTAGGCGAGCACCCAGATGTTCTTCGGGGCGAAGTAGAACAGCGTCGGCGCGATGGCGTTGAACGACATCGAGTTCTGGGTGGCGGTGGCCATGTCGGACCAGTTCGTGAAGGGGCTGAAGCTCATCGACTTCCAGTTCGATTGGCTGTCGCTCGTCGTGCCGTAGACGACGTGCTGGCCGTTGTGGACGACGTGGGTGAGGTCCTTGAGCGAGACCCACCCCGACTTCGGAGTGGCCAGCGGGCCGGTCGACGTCCAGCGGTACGTCGACGGCAGCGAGCAGGTGCCACTGCCCCCGTCGACCCGGACGAGTTGCCACTGCTGGTTGCTGCCGTTCCAGTCGCCCCACTGTGCGACGCCGGCGCCGTCGGCGGTCGACAGGCCTTGCACCTCGACGACCTTGTTGCTGTTGCGGTTGACCAGCCGGACGTAGCCGCTGTCGGAATCGGCCAGCCGGAACTGCTGGTTGGCGCCGTTGCCGTCGGCCCACTGCACGATCGCGGCACCGTCTGCGGTCGACCAGTTGAAGACGTCGAGCACCTTGCCGGAGTGCCGCGCGCGCAGCCGGTAGTAGCCGCCGCCGGAGTCCACGAACTGGAACTGCTGGTTGGTGGCGTTGGTGCGGGTCCGCTGGACGAGGTTGGCGCCGTCGGCCGTGGACGCGCTGCTGACGTCGAGGGCCTTGCCGCTGTTGCGGTTCACCAGTACGTACCAGGCGGTGGTGTCCACCGTGGCGGCCGACGCTGGCGTCATGGCCACCGTGAGCAGCCCACCCACGAACGCCGCCGCCGCAGCGGCGGCCAATCCCGACCGCAACCGACGGCGCCACCTCGCGGTGCGCGCAAACCCAACCGACATAGCGTCTTTCCTTTCACCATTGGGATCGCCGACATGAGGCGGGCCGCATCGGCGCGGACGCCGGCGACACCCGCGCACGGGAAACTGCCTCGAAAGAGAGTGTTAGCGCTAACACTTTCCGAGGACGGTCCGTACAGGAATGCGAGCGAATATAGGTGTTGAGTAGCCAACCTGCGGTGCGGCTGAATGCACCACGTGGACTGTGAACGATAACATCGGCCGCGTCAAGATGTTACGGGCAGGTTTTCGCAGGAAGACCCATACGAGACGCTGCACCCTGCCGAGGCGGCAACCGTTGAGCTGACCTCAGCCTTTCGCCACCGTCGATCAAGGCCGCGATCCGGGCAGCACGCTCGGTCCCGTCGCGGACGATCAGCGGGGAGGCCGAGTACCGGTAGCCGAGCTGCCCGACGGCCTTGACGATGCGCTGCGGGGTGCCAAAACACGGCCGACCGGACGAAGCCTGGTGATCACCTGGGTATCGCGAACGTGTTCATCACCCGTGCTCCCACACTGCTCCCACCATGCGCGAACGCTTGGGCACCCGGAGCCACTGAAGGACAGCTGACCAGCCAGAACACGCTGGTGCGTCGGTAGGCTCCGATCGTTGAACACTCAGTGGATTCCTGTGGCATCATCGCTGCGCTGACCTGCGGAAATGCAACTCTTGCAGGTCAGCGCAGCTTCGTTCAAATTCGTTGAGGGACGTACTGGCACGTTCAGCGCATGATTCTGCTCCCTGTTGCTCCCGGATCGTGCTCCCACAGCTGACGACCAGCTCCATCGACCTTGTCCAGCCTGAGAGCCATGCCCCGCGCACCCACTCGCAAGACACATGTGCGACATGCTCCCCAACGCAGAACATTGGAGGGTGTCCGTCTGGGAAGCCCAGGAACTCCAGCACGCGATCATGGGTTACCTGCCCCGCTACGCGACTCCGCACATCGTTTGCGACGTTGCCCTAGGTGGGCAAGAGGTGGATACACAGCTCGCCGAATACGACAGCGAGCTGGGCATTTTCTACTGGACGAGAACTACCGGACCGGGCTCGAGCTCGATGACCCGAGGCGCTCGACCGCCGCTACCCCTCCTACGACCCGATCTCCACCCTCGGCGAGGCCCGCCAGAAATGGTGGTCGGGCCAGACTTGGCAAGTCGCGATGGGGCCGCTTGAGGGACAACTTCCAAAGACGACCCCTTCGACATGTTTACCTGTTCAGACCCGTTGTGACTCGTCGAGCCTCGACGACAAGGACCCAGAAGGGGCCTGGAAAGTCCCAAGTAGACAAACAATGCAGTTCGCAAAGACTGTCTTCGTCGCCCATTGGCCTAGCACGACTCACCACACCAGAACCGACGCTGCCGTGCTGCAACTTCTCGGCGTAGGCCTCGCCTTCATCGCGGCCAGCGCCACATGATTCAACCCAACAGCTTGCAGCGGACGGGGCGACCACCAGACTGTTCAGCTAAGGGCAACCGGTGGGTAGCATCAGCACGCAGGTCGGCGGTGCGGTGACGTCCTTGACGTCGGGCAACCGCAGGATCGTGATCGGCCGTTGCTCACCCGCCCGGCCCTGCCCGAACTCGACCTTGCCGGATGCGCCGTCGTAGGACATCTCCAGGAGCTCGTGCGAGATCGCTGCCCGATTGGGCACAAGTTCGGTCGGAGCGATCCGCTTCCGGTCGGTGCGGTTGCGCGCGACGGCGTCGAGGAACACGCCGGCGCTGTCGTAGGCGATGCCGACGCGTTCACCGATCCACGGCACACCTGCCCGCTGTAGCAGCACGCCGAGTGTGCTCCACGCGGGTCCGTGTTCTGGTTTGTTGTCGCGAAGGGCGCGCAGTCCCGCGCAGAGCGGTGCGGCTTTCTGTTTGCTGGACAGGCATTCCCGGTTCTGCAGCACCACGACGCCGCCCAGGGACACGTACAGGATTGACTTGCCGTCGTAGGTGGGGTTGTCACGTTTGTCGGTCTGCGACACGAACCTGGCGACCGAGTCGTCGCCGAGGATGATCGGCAGTTTTCCTGCGCAGTCGGCGATCACTCGGTTCAGGAACCCGTCGAAGTCCGCCTGGCGCCCGGCGAAGAATGCGATGCGGTCGTTGCCGCAGACGGGTTTCACATCGGCGACCTCGCCGTCCCACAGCTTGAACGAGGGTTCGCCGAACAGCGCGGTGAGCTCCTTGCGCAGCGACTGGAGGTAGCCGTCGCCGGTGATGTCGCGCGGCTGGTGGATGTCCACCTGCTTGCCCTCCCGCCGCACGAACTCGTGCACCAGCTGTGCCTGCGCCTTGTTGCCCGGCACCAGCTGGAAGTACATCGGCGAACGGGTCGGCAGGCTTTCTCCGGTGAGAGTGGTCGCCACGACGGGGATACCGAGATCGCCGAACACCCCGACGGCGCTCTCCACCGGGTCGACCGTGCGGCCCATGCCGATCACGCCGAGTAGCGTCGGGTCGCTCTCGAACAACGGCGCCAGAAGGGAGTCCGTCACCTCGCGAGCGCGGGCCATCTCGAAGCCACCGTTGGCGACCACGATACGCAGCAGTGGAGTGTTGTGGTCGCTGCGGACGTTCGCCTGTGCCTGGCGCAACAGCAGGCCGGTCAGCTGCTCGGTAACTGAATCGGCGGAGCCCACCTCACCTTCGCGCCTGGTCATCTCGGAGAAGTGGATCAGGCTAATCAATGGGCGTTCCGGGTCACCTTCGTGCAGGCGATTGGCTTCGTCATTGAGCTCGAAGATCGCCCGCTGCGCGGCCAGCATCCGTTCGTCATCGCCGAAGAGCTGCGCGGAACTGTCGCTGTAGCCGATGCACTCGCCACCGCGGCTGTCCACGACCCACCGCACGGCGACACCCGCTCGCGGCGATGGCAAGCAGCTCCCAGCCGCTCGCGGCCACAACCACATCCCGCCCGTGAGCGTGGCCGCGACGACCAGCGCGACGACGGCCACCGTGAGGAAGGAACGGCGTGCCAGAAGAGGAACCGGACGCGGTCGGATGCTGGTGGACCACGCCGACTCGTCCGCGTCGCTGGGAGTTTCGCCAGAGGGCATGCGCAGTGCGATGAACCGGGCGTCCTCGCGCAGCGACTGCCTGCGCGCTGGCAACATCTCGTTCCACTCGTCGAGCGCGGCCTTGATCTGGTGCAGCGGCCTGCACTTGGTGAGCCAGGCCGGCAGCTCGTCCGCGGTGGCGACTACCAGCAGCGGATCATGCTCGGCCGACTCGTTGCGCACGTCGTTGATCAGCCGTAACAGCTGCCAACCGGATTCACCGATGTTTTCCAGCAGCACCAACGGATACATGGTGCGCTGCCAGCGCCGCAACCGGAACCTGCCGGCGCCGTAAGCGATCCGCAGGTCCTGCAGGAAGGCGTGAACCAGCAGTTTCCGCCGCTCGTCCTCGCTCTCCTCGTCACCGCGGGCGATGCGCTCGGCGAAGCCGACGAAGCTGGTCGAGTGGCCAGGCACCATGAACCGCTGCCGCATCAGCCAGCGCGGCTCCGATCCAAATGGCCACACCCCGTGCGTCCACAGCCAGAACCGCAACGGCCGGTGCCACGCGGTGAACAACGCGATGACCACCTGCGCCCACGCCGGGAGCACATTCGTGGCCGCACCGGTCCCAGGTAATCGCGGCGCACCAGCACGGCCGTGGTGGTCCGCCAGCAGCTTCATGGTGTCGCCCTGCCCGGTCGTCAGCAGGTGCACCAGATCTAAGTGCCGGAACCGGCGCATCCGCTGGTCACCGAAGCGGTCTTCGGCCAGCCGTTGCTGCAACCTCTTCAGCAACACACCCGCGTCCTCCTCCGCGTCCACCTTGGCGAACAACACCTTCGGTGTCTCGGTGTGCTCCAGTCGCCGCGCCAACTCGGCGCCGAACTCCATCGCGGACGGCCTGCCCACCAAGCAGATCAACGGCAGCGGCCGGTCCGTCCCCGCCCTGTCCAACAGCTCCGCGATGACACCCAACAGACCTGACAGGCCACGAAAAACGATCACGCTTCCCTCTCTTCCACAGGCGCCACGGAGATATCGCTGCCAACCTCACGACCGTCGCGCAGCCGCCCGATCACAGCCCGGCGCCATACGCGCGATCTGGCATCCCTCGCCGCCGCTCCTCGCGATGTCGCTACTGCTCAACGACCTCACGCGCTTCTCAGCGTCGAACGCGCGCACGAGCACATCGGAGAGGTGGGCGCGTGACCACAATTTGAACGCGCTGTGGTCACGCACCACAGACGCCTGCCAGTTGCTTGGCATGGTCGCAGTACGTGGCGCCAGCGAGCGGCTCGGTGATGATGCCATCGGCGAGCTTGATGGTGGCCATCTGTCCCACTTTCGGTGCCGGATCGGACCTGCTCCAGTCATGCAGCTGCACAGAGGTGACGGTGACTGTCGCCGTTGCCTCGGCTGGACTCCACTGTGGGTCGGACAAGGTGAACGTCAGGTCGATGACCGGGTTACAGCAACCGCTACCGACGTGTTCGGTGGCCCGTCCGTCTGCAGTGATGGTCAAAGACCGCGTATGGCCCATCCATTGGCCTGCGAAGGTCGAGAGACTCATGGCCGGCTTCTCTCGCGCGACCTCGATGCGATAGATGCTGTTGCCGTTGAACTGGTCGACGATCGCGTTCCACTGACTGTTGAAGAACGCGACGATCGGCCCGGCGACCATGACGGGAGCCAGCAACAGTCCCTTGTAGCCGAACGTGTCCATGATCTGCTTGGCGTCGAGACAGCCCGCGATCATCCCTCCGCTGCCTTTGCCGAGACTGCCGAGACACGACTGGCTCTGGAGCATCTTGTTGAAGGTGTCGACCGCTTTGACCCCAGACCCGGCTCCGAAGCGAGTGAGGATCTGCACGAGTGCCGTGACGCCGGTCTGCAAGGCGTAGAGCGACTGGCCGATCGCGTCTGCCTCGGTCGTGATGCGCGCGCTGGTGCCGGGTGCCAGGTCGGCGTTGAAGGCGACCGTTCCGCTCGGAGCGATGACCGCCTTGTCTCCGGCGATGACTCGGCTCAGGGAGGACAGCTGTCCCCAGTCGATGGCGTTGTCGATGACGTCCAGGCCGCCGTGGGAGGCGAGCAGTGGATAGCGCCGATTGTTCGTCACCTTGAGGACCCGATGCCCGGCGTTGTCGGCTCCGAGACACCAGAGCAAGGCGTCACCTGAATCTGAGGTGATGGAGTACCCGTCACCCCGCGCGCGCTGGTCGTTGTCACACGTCGGCCTGTCGGCAGTCTGGGTCAGATTGCCGGTCAGGCCGTCGACGAAATCGCGTTTGAACGCGTCGATCGCCTTGCCCAGGTCGAACCCGAGCAAAGCGAATTCGCTGAAGTGGTCGGTGGTGAACGAGACCGAGGCACGGTCCTGGGCGATGGTCGCCGGCAGGTACTCCCACTCAGCGGTGCTCGCCTGTCTCGTCGCGACTACGACAACGTCGCCTTCCGGGACCGGGTTCCGCAGGCGGACCGTTGCCGTTGCCGTCGCCGACGACGGCAACGGGCCAGACGGGCTCAGCTCGTAGAGGTTCGAGAGGAAGTGCACCTCCGGCGTCGGCGCAGTAGCTGCGCCCAGGTCACGCGTCGTGACTTCGACGCCGGGTGCAACGACCTCGAGCACCGCAGCTGGAGCATCTGGCGGACGTGTCGCGGTACAACCGCTCAACGCCAGCAGGACGCACAACGCTACCGCCATGCGGTGGCGAAAGTTGACGGTTCCCATCACGGCGTCCCTCCACTCTGCTACTGAGGTCTCTGGTTATGGCGGCGAGCCGCGAACCCGTTACATGTGTCCCCGTGGCGCGGAATTTCCGGAGTTCTTGAGCGAAGGGGGAACCTCACTGCTCACCGAGGACCGCACCCTGACTAACAACGCACGACGCCACGCACCCCGGCCGGGGTCTGCTGCACGAGTAGGTGACAGTAGTGACCAATCCGTGCAGCAGACCCCGATCATGGGCTACCTGCCTGGGTATGCGACGCCGCGCATCGTCTGCGACGTGCCCTACGTGGGCAAGCGGTGGGTGCACCAGCTCGCCGAATATGACCGTGAGCTGGACATTTCCTACTGGACGAAGAACTACCGCACCGGGATCGAGCTCCAGGATCCGGAGGCGCTGGACCGCCGCTACCCGTACTACGACCCGATCTCGACGCCGGGCGAGGCAGGCCAGAAGTAGTGGGCCGACCAGACTTAACAGGCCACGATGGGGCCGTTTTCGGGACATCTTCCAAAGGCGGCCCCATCGGCATGTTTTGCCTGGTCAGACCCATAAAACCTCATTGGACCCCGACGTCAAATTTCCCCAGAATGCCCCAGGAAGTCCACAAAGGACACCATTGACCGTCTACATTGGACGTTTAAGGAGTTGGCAGTTGGAACGGACGTGGGCAGATTGCCCGCTTCCACATGCACTCCCGGAACGGGCCATACTGTCACCACGTCCCGGACAACCGTTCAGAACTTGAGTGAGCGACGGAAGCCGCTCAGACACGGTCGCGTCCTAAATGCACTGGCTCGGCCACAAGATAGAACACAGCCAGCTGGCAGGTCAGTCGGTCAGGTTGAGGGGCTTGATTCCCAACGTGCCCGCCAACAGCTCACCGAGCAAACTCGGAAGACTGGCAGGAAGAAATTTGTCCGTCGTCTGGCGGAGGTCGGAGGTCAGCCACCAGCGCCGTTCGATCAGTCCGGCTTTCTCGTTCTCAGTGGGCTTGAGCGCAACCTTTGGCGCTGTGTCGGTGATACGCCCCAGGAAGACGTGATCAATCCGGTGGTGGTCGAGTCCCTTGTAGTGGAACCGGGATTCCCGGATCCACAGCTTGCGTCCCAGCGCTGAAAGAACGATCCCGGTCTCCTCCGCTACTTCGCGGAGAGCGGCGTCGACCGGTTCCTCCCCCTCGTCGAGGCCGCCGCCGGGCAGCTCCCACCAGTGGTGGCCGCGGTCGTGGGGATCGCAGGCGTGGATGAGCAGCACGCGGTCGTGGGTGTCGAGCAGCAGCACTCGAGCGCCGATGCGTGGGGTGAGGGTGGTGGACATCCGGCGGGCGTTCCTCGCGGTCGGCTGACTGGGCGGCAGCCTGCGCGGGTGGTGCCGGAGTTCAGAACAGCGTCGGTTCCGGCTCGTTTTGCGCGTCGACCGCCGTGGCGGGGTCCGACGTTAGCGGCGTCCTGTTCGCGGTCAGCGACAACCGGACGGCGAGTCCCGAGTGATCGGTCAGCCGCGTGCCGTCTGGCGGTAGTTCCCTGGTCTCGTGCACTTGGTCGGCGTGTCATCAACACGACCAGCGGAGGCGTCGGCACGATCATCGGTAGCGACTACGGCACTGGTATCGAGCACAACCGCGGCGACTGTCGTCCCATCATGATCGCATCGCACCGTTGGAGTTGCGCACGGCAACGCCAACGGTCGTGACGCGACGGCTCCATCGCCGTCAACCAGCGTTCTCTGAGACCGCGAGCCGCGCGGCCATCCAGACCGCGATCTCCTTGAGCAACTCCGGGTCGACCGGCCGCCGCAGCTGTTCGCGTGTCGGCGGTGGAGTCGATCCGGGGTAGCGCCGGAGCATGTGGGTCAGGTCAGGGAACCGCAAGACGTCCACCGGGCCTTGGGAGAGCTGGGCGATCTTGTCGAGGTCGTCGGGGTCGACCTGGATGTCCTTGCTGCCGGTGATGGCGAGCATGGGCACCTGAACCATGGCGAGGTCCGGCCTGGTGTCGTGCAGCAGGAACTCTCGGAACCATTGCGGCAGCTTGAAACCGAACACTCGAGTGTGGCCCTGTTGGATCTTGTCGGCGATGCGGCGCAACTGCTGCGCCGGCGTGCGTCGGAGCAGCCGCAGGAGGAGTCGGATCAGTGCGGGGATCTCGGCATCGGGGTGCTCCGCCCACGCGATCATGCCGTCGGCTCCGGTGGTGGCCGGGCATCCGACGAGCACGATCGCCGCGACGTCAGCGTGCCGGGACACCCAGGTGGCGTTCACGGCGCCTTCGCTGAAGCCGACCACGCCGACCGAGGCGACGTCCGGCCGTGCCGCGATCGCCCGCACCACTTGGGCGTCATCAGTGCGGTGTTGATAGAAGCCGCCTTGCTTCCATTGTCCTGGCGTGGCCCCGATGCCTCTGCGGTCGAACCGGTAGGACGCGACGCCGTGGTCCGCGAGCGCGGCGGCCAGGGGGCGGCCGAACACGATCGGCCACTTCCCCACGTTGCCGTCCCGGTCCAGTTGGCCGGCACACAGGACCACCGCTGTCGGGTGTGGACCATCGCCCGGTGGCTGCAGGAACGTGCCGGCGACGGAGAGTCCGTCCTCCAGCGTCACGGTCAGTTCGGTTTCTCGGATCTGCACGCCGTCCCCCAAAGCGAATAGTTCCAACTTTGGGAACAGTACCAGTCATGGAATCATTGAGGCGTGGATACGCTCGAACTGCTCCTGCACCCGATCCGGCTGCGCATCGTCTGGACCCTGTCCGGCGAGCGGGTCCTCACGACCTCCGAGCTGGGCGCCGCTTTGGCCGATGTCCCCCGGACCAGCGTGTACCGCCATGTCGGGCTGCTGGCCGACGCCGGCGTCCTCGAGGTAGTGGACGAGCAGAAGGTGCGTGGTGTCGTCGAGCGCTATTACCGGCTTCGTCCCGAGCAGGCTCGGATCGACGCCGAGGCGGGTGGCGCGATGTCGCTGGAGGATCACCGGCACGGGTTCGCGGCCGCCATGGCGGCGATGCTGGCCGAGTTCAACGCCTATCTGGAACGGCCGGGCGCCGATCCGGTCGCGGACTCGATCGGCTATCGGCAGGGCACACTGTGGCTGAGTCCTGACGAGCTCGCCGAAATGATCGGTGAGCTGCGGCAGGTCTTCGGTTCACGGGCGGGCAACGAACCCGCGCCGGGGAGGCGGCCGCACCTGGTCAGCGGCGTCTTCTTTCCTTCAGGCGACGCCGAGAAGTAGCGGCGGGCGCTATTGCTCCAGCTCGGCCAATACGTCGGCGGCGTCGCTGTTGCCCAGCGCAGCCAGCCTGCGCAGCTCCTCGAAGTCCTCGCGTTCGCCCGCCAGCTCCACGAGGACGTCCACCGCGTCGGAGCTGCCTGAGGCGGCCAGGCGCCGCAGCTCGTCCATGTCTCCGGCCTCGCCGGCGAGCTCCACCAGCTGGTCGACCGCGTCCTGATCGCCGCCGTCGGCCCGGCGGCGCAGGTCCTCTCGCTCATCCATGACGCACCTCATCCAGTTCGCGGACGGCCCGCGCGACGGCCGCGGAGTCGTTGCGCAGGATCTTGCTGTGGTTGCTCGCGACCTTCGCACTCAGTGTGACTTGCGGGTTGGTGGTGAGCACCTCGTCGAGCACTTTGCGACCCTCCTCCATCTCGCCGGCCTCGCTGCCGAGGCTGTCGCCGGTGGCCAGGACGAACCGGAGCGGGCGGGTCAGGCGAGTCAGGAGCGGCACGCTGTTGGCGGCGATCTCGTTGAGCTCGATGTTGATGTCGGCGTGCTGGTCGGCGCTCATCCGGGCGCCCAGGCCGAGGCGGGCGGCGATCGGGAGCAGCAATCGGTAGCTGCGGAACGTCTTGCGGATTCGTTCGCGGCCTGCCTCGCCGGTCAGGCCGACCGGGAAGGCGTCGACGATCACCGCGCCCGCGACGCGGTCCGGGTGCCGGTCGGTCCAGTGCCAGGCGAGGATGCCTCCGAAGGACCAGCCGACCAGCAGGACCGGCTGGTCGATGGCCCTCGCCTCGAGGACGGCGTCCAGGTCGCGCAGGGCTCCTTCGAACGAGTAGTCCTTGGAGCGCTTGGACTTGCCGCGGGCGCGTTCGTCGTAGGTGATGTGGCGGTAGCCGGGGCCGAGGTCGGCGATGACGCGCTTCCAGTGCTTCTGGTCGGCGTAGGCGCCGTTGAGGTAGACGACGGGACGGCCGGGGCCGCCGGTGTCTCGCACGTACAGCTCGGTGTCGTCGACGGGCAGCATGCCGGTCCACGCGTTCATGGTTTACTCCTAAGTAGACAGTCGGTCAGGCCCAGGTGACCGGGAGTTCGTGGACGCCGTAGATGTTCATGTTGGTGCGGAGCTTCACGTCGGCGGCCGGGACAGCGAGTTCCAGCGTCGGGAAGCGGCGCAGCAGACCCTCGAAGCCGGCGCGCATCTCGATGCGGGCAAGTTGCTGGCCGAGGCACTGGTGGATGCCGTGGCCGAAGGCGACCTGGCCGCGGACCTTGCGGTGCACGTCCAACGCATCCGGGTTCTCGAACCGCACAGGGTCGCGGTTGGCGGCGAGCAGCGAGACGACGACGGTCGAGCCCGCGGGGATGGTTTCACCGCCGACCTCGAGGTCCTCGGTGGCGTAGCGGTAGAAGATGTCCGCCACGGAGAGGTAGCGCATCAGCTCCTCGACCGCGTCCGGCAGCAGCGCCGGGTTCGAGCGCAGCTCAGCCAGCTGCTCGGGGTGCTCCAGCAACGCGAACGTGCCCAGCGCCAACATGTTCGCGGTCGTTTCGTGGCCGGCGAGCAGCAGCAGGAAGGCCATGCCGGTCAGGTCTTCGATGCTGAGTTCCTCGTCGCGGGCCAGGTCCGAGAGGATGTCCTCGGCGGGGTCGGCCCGCTTGGCGGTCACCAGTTCCGTCAGGTATCCGAACATGGCACCGATCGCGGCCATCTTGTCTTCGAGGGTGATATCGCGCTCCATGAACCTCGAGGAGTTCGACTGGAAGGTCTCGCGGTCGGCGTACGGGACGCCGAGCAGTTCACAGATCACCAGTGACGGCACGGGAAGCGCGAACTCCTGCACCAGGTCGACCGGCGGGGTGAGCTTGGCCAGTTCGTCCAGCTGTCGCTCGGTGATGGCGATGATGCCGTCCTCGAGCTGCTTCATCCGCTTCACGGTGAACGCGCCGGTCAGCTTGCGCCGCAACCGGGTGTGGTCCGGCGGGTCCATGCTGATGAACAGACCAGGCACCTGCGGGGATGGCTCGGTCTGCTCCGGCATGCCGGACACGTCGAACGGCACGTGGATGATGCCGAGGTCCTGGCGGCTGCTGAACCTGGTGTCGGACATGACCTGGCGCACGGCGTCGTAGCCGGTGACCAGCCAGCCCTCATGGCCGTCCGGGAAGGTCATCGGGCTGACCGGCCGCGTCTCGCGCAACGCCGTGATTTGGCTGGGCGGGTCGAACGGGCCCGCGTCGCGGTCCGTCGGCAGGACCCGCAGGACGATCTGGCTCATCGGATTTCCCCTCGTGGTGGTGTGTTGCCACCACGATCACCGAGAGGCCAGACACGGCCCTGTCATGACGCTGACACGGCACGAGAGCGATGTCAGGGAGCCAAAGTCACCGCGACCAGCTCGTCCCAGCCCGTCTCCACACCCTCCCGCATCGCCGCGTCGAACGCCGCGTCGCCCAGGTGGTGCCGGGATGCCTGCTCGACCTGGGACACGTACGGATTGGACCGATCGGCGAGGCCGAGCACGCTCGCGCTCGCCGCCAGCAGCCGCGCGGCCTGCTCGTACTGCTCACGTCGCACGGCCAGGCCCCCGACCTCGACAATCATCTGCGCGATCACCGGCGCGTGCCCCGTCTCGCCCGCCGTCCGACAAGCCGCGGCCAGGTGGTCGCGTGCCTCGTCCAGGTCGTCGGTGAAGTGACCGTGCAGGGCGTGCGCCACCGCACGCAGGTGTGGCTGCGTTGCTTCGTCGCCGAGCAAACTCCTTGCGACGTCGAGCTGCTCGAACGCTTCTGAGGCGTTGCCGTTCCACGCGGCGAGCTCGACCTTCGCCAGGGCCAGTGCGGCCAGCGTGCCGGGCCAGGTAACGCCTTCGGCACGGCGTTCGGCTTCAGCCACGGCGGCCGCGCTGGCGTCCTTGTTCCCCATCAGCCAGTACAGCCGTGCCTGTCGTATGCGGAACTGCACGACGTCGTCGACCGCGTCGAGTTCGGTGACGACCGCGATCGCGTGTTCGAAGTGCTCGCACGCCTCGGCGAACTCGCCGCGCAGGGCGATGCGATCGGCCAGCTCGGTTTGCGCGAAGGAGGTGCCGAACCGCTCGCCCAGCACCCGGAACTCGACGAGCGACTCCTCGAAGTGCGCTTCCGCGTCCTCGGCGCGGCCGAGCATGATCAGCATTTTGCCGATGTGCAGTCTGGACAGCGCACGGGCCCAGGGATCCTCGTCGTCCAGCAACGACCCCCACGCAGGTAGGACGGCGTCCGGCTCCTCGCCCAGCAGCATTTCGAGCGGGACGACCAGCCTCAACGCCGGGTGGTAGTGCCGGTTGCGCCGACCGAGCTCGTAGGCCTTGTGCACCCACTGCGCTGCTTCGGACACGTCGCCGGGCCCGGACGTGACGAACATCGACGTCATGGCGCAGACGACCGCCCTGATCTCGTCCGGCACCTCACCTGGCGTGTTGATCGCGGCGGTGATCAGCTCCATGCCCTCGGACTTGCGGCCGACGAGCCACCAGTACCAGGCGGCGGCCGCGGCGAGCCGCATCGCCGCGTGCGCATCACTGGCAGCGAGCGCACCGCGCATCGCCGAGCCGATGTTGTCGTGCTCAGCCTTGAGCATGGCCAGCCATTCCAGTTGCTCGGCGCGGCGAAGACGTGGTTCCGCGGTCTCGGCGAGCTCGGTGAAGTACGCCAGATGTGTCTGCCGGGCGAGCTCCGTCTCCCCCGCTTCTTCCAGCCGCTGGGCGCCGTACTCCTTGATCGTGCCGAGCATCCGGTACCGCGGTGCGCCCTCGCCGGACGCGACCAGCAACGACTTCTCGGTCAACGCCGTGAGCAGCTCCAGAACCTCGTGCTCCTCGACGAGATCGCCCGTGCAGACTCGCTCGGCCGCTTCCAGGCTCGCGCCACCGGCGAACACCGACAGCCTGCGCAGCACCACCCGTTCGGCGTCGGTCAGCAGCTCCCAGCTCCAGTCGACCATCGCACGCAAGGTCCGGTGCCGAGGCAACGCCGTACGGCTACCGCCGGTCAGCAGCCGGAACCGGTCGTCCAAGCGGTCAGCGAGCTGGTCGACGGACATCGTGCGCAACCTCGCCGCCGCGAGCTCGATCGCGAGCGGCATCCCGTCCAGCGCGGTGCAGACACGCTCGAGCGTTCGCTCGTCGACGGCGAGGTCCTTGCGGACGGCGATCGCCCGGTCCCGCAGCAATTGGACAGCCGCCGGCAGGGCCAGCGGTTCGACGGGCCACAGCGCTTCGCCGGTGATGCTGAGCGGTTCCCGGCTCGTCGCGAGGATCCGCAGCCGCGGACACTCCCCGAGCAGCCGATGGGCGAGCGCGGCGACAGCCTCGATCACGTGCTCACAGTTGTCCAGGACCAGCAACGTGTTCCGGTCGCGGATCGCGGCAACGAGCCGGTCCGCGGGCTCCACGTTCGACACCTCTCCGAGCAGCGCGTCCCGCAGACCCAGCCCGGACAACGTCGCCTGCGCCACGTCACCGTCGGTGCCGATGGCAGCGAGCTCCACCAGCCACACCCCGTCCGGCAGGTCGTCGAGCAACGTGCGCGCGGTTTCCGTTGCCAGCCTTGTCTTCCCGGAGCCGCCGGGACCGGTCAAAGTGGTGAGCCGGTGATCGGCGACGAGGTCACGAACCGCGGCGACATCGGTCTCCTTGCCGACATAGCTGGTCAGCTCGGCCCGCAGGTTGGTCTTGCGGTTCTCCTTCTGCTGTTCGACCTCGCCGCGCAGCAACGCGACGTGCAACGCGGACAGCTCAGGCGACGGGTCGACGCCCAACTCGTCGGCAAGGGCTTCCCTCGCACGCTGATACGCCTGCAGCGCCTCACTGTTCCGACCAGCGGCGACCAGCGCGCGCATCAACGCCGCGACCAGCTTCTCCCGCACGGGATGCGCGGCCACCAGATCGGTCAGCTCCGTGACCAGTCCGGCGCCGTGGCCAAGGCTGATCTCGGCCTCGAAGCGGTCTTCCGTCGTCGCGAGGCGCAACGCGTCGAGCCTGGTCGCCGCCGCCTCGAACGCCTCGCTGTCCTGCAGACCGACGTCCTGCATGGCCGGACCACGCCACAGCTCGAGAGCGTCGCGCAGGCGCTGTACCCGCAGCGGCCCTTGATCATTGCGGGCCTGGGCGCCGAGCCGTTCGAACCGCACCGCGTCGACCGCGTCGGGATCGACCGTCAGACGGTAGCCGTCCGTCAACGCCTCGACGACCGCCCCGGGAACCGCCTTGCGCAACCGGGAAACCAAGCGCTGCAAGGCGTTCACCGCATCGACAGGCGGGTTCTTACCCCAGATCCAGTCGACGAGCGCGGCCTTCGAGACCACCCGACCGGGGCTGAGCGCGAGAGCGACCAGCAGCCCTCGCAGCCGTGCACCGGGCACGTCCGCGAGAGCGCCGTCGTCCGCACGAACCTCGAAAGGTCCCAGAATCCCGATCTGCACCTGCCCGATCCTGCCACGGACACCTGGCAGGTCGCTGACACTCAAGCAGCGACGGGGTGGATGACGATGTCGTCGAGCCTCGTGCGGGCGTGGACCCTGACCTGACCGTCCTCCTGGCTCGGCAGGGAGCTGCGCACCAACCCCTTCGTGCTCTTCGCGTCGACCTGGACTGCGGTGCCCTCAGTGATGCCGACCTCGATTCCGCCTGAGGCGTTCATGAGCTCCAGCTGACCGCGTGTGACCTGTCCGATCCGGATCGGACAGTTGGCGGCCTTCGCGGTGACGCTGCTGTCCGCTCGGCCGATGTCGAAGCTGCCGCTCGAACCGCCCAGGTCGACGTCGGAGCGGGCGTGGCCGATCCACACCTTGCCGGACGTTCCCTGGTAGCGGACGATGCCGTCAGCCTCGCCGATCCGCACCCCGGCCGAGCTGCCTTCCAGCACGGTGGTCCCGGCGACGTGGCCGACCACGAGTCCACCGGTCCCGAGGTTGCCCTCCAGTGCGGCGACGCGGTCGAGTTGGACCTGCCCCGAGCCGATGTTGACCTCGCAGTCACCGAGAACGCCTTCGGCCTGCACTTCCGTCCAGGCGGTGTGGAGGATCAGGCTCGATCCGGCGGGCAGCTCGATCGTGATGGTGACGGAGCCGTTCTGGTCGCCCGACTTGGTCGTCTTGACGACCAGGACACCGTCTGCGAAGTCGACCTTGGTCTTCTCCGCGACCTTCACGTCCTTCGAGTTCGCGCTGTTGACTGGCTCGACCAGCACCACGGTGTCGGTCCGCTCGGTCGCGGTGATCCGGACACGGGCGCCTGCTGTGGTCAGCGTGGCGGTGATCGGGTTCGGTGTGGTGAACGTGGACATGTCGTGTCTCCCTCGGTGGCCTTCGTGGTTGTTGCGACCACATTCGCCAACAGGTCAGACATGCGACCGTCACGGCCCTGACACCAGCTACAACCGATGTCAGGGCCTGTGTCAGCGCAAACCGATGGTGATGCTCCAGCCGACCTCGGACTGGCCGCGCAGGAACACGAACCGCACGGACAGCTCCCTCGCCTCCGCGCCGATGGCCGGCTGACCGGAGATGGTGCCCGAGGTGTGCCGACCGTCCTCACTCACCCCGCGAGCACCGCCGAAGTCGGCGTACTCGTGGCCCTGGTCGTCGACGGCCTCGATCCACATGAACACCGGTTCTCCACCCAGGGGAGGCGTGATCGTGTAGTCCAGCGCGAACGAGTCCTCACCGCGGGTCAGGCTCAGCACACGCAGCTCGTGCTGTCCGTCGAGCACGGACACGGACTTGTCCACGGGGATCACGGTGAACTCCTCAGGCGCTGCCGGGCGTCGGCGCCTGGCAGGTGATGTAGCGCGGAAAGAGTGTGCGGAGGTGATCACCTCCCACTCGATCGTGTCTCGCGCGACGAGATCCTCGCAAGGCCGCGCGCATAAGGATGTCGTCAGGATTTCTTTGCGTTTGATCTTTCACTGCGCTGTGCCGGGGCGATCGTGCCACCAGCGCTCGACGGCCTGGACGAGCTCCTCGCCGATGCGGTCGAGGAACTCCGCCGCCTCGGCGACACGAGCGCCCGCCGGAGTGGCGGAGCCGAGAATGGCGACGGTGCGACGGGCGCTCTCGGCCAACGCGGTGTTGCGCTGAGCGGTCGCGAGCAGCGACCGGTACCAGAGGTCACCGCCCAGGACGTACTGCTCGCGCCGGCTCGACGCGTCGCGCTCTCGCCGGACGAGTCCTTGCGACTCCAGGAAAGCCACGGCCTTGGAGATCGAAGCTGGGCTGACCCGCAGCTGCCGCACCAGTTCGGCGACGGTGAGGACGCCGGAGTCGGTGACGTACAGGCTGGCGAACACGTTCGCCGCCATCTGCGGCAGGCCTGTCTGCGCCAGCATGGAGGTGAGTTCCTCGAACGCGTCGGCCACCGCATCGGGATCGCGTCCGTACGGGTCTGCGGGCACCGGCGCTGAACGTGTCGAGGCGTTCTTCGGCCGGCGCGCGCGTCGGACGGAGGCCCGCTGTGCCTCCCCCGGCCGGTAGTCGGCGGGTCCGCCGTTTCTGGCGATCTCCCGGGAGATCGTCGAGGTGGACCGCCCCAGACTCCGGGCGATCTCCCCGTACCCGCGCCCCGCGGCCAGTCCAGCGGCGATGCGCTGCCGGTCCTGCTGACTCAGCCTGCCTTCGGACATGTCCCGACTGTACGCGGTCATCGCAACACCACCTCGTTGCGTTCATCGGCAGCACCAGCGCACGGATCAAAGAAGTCTGACCAGCTCAAAGGGCCATGTGCGGTCAATGAGCTCGTTGACCGTCCTGTGAACGCTTCATAGCTTTCACAGGACGTGAAGATCGAGCCGAACAGGACCCCGACATGACAACCGAACCTGCCCCAGCCGGCCGTTCACTGGCCCCGGACCTCGCGCGCGGCCTGATGCTGTTGCTCATCGCGCTGGCGCACGCGCCAGGGTTCCTGAGCTCCTGGCGGTCCGGGACGCCGTGGCTCGACGACGCCACGCTGTTCGTCAAGTCGTTGATCGCCGACAACCAAGCCCGTGCGATGTTCGTGTTCCTGTTCGGCTACGGGATGGGCCAACTCGCCCACCGCCACCACGCCCGCGGCGGCGACTGGCCGGGACTGCGCACCCTGCTGCGCCGCCGCAGCATCTGGCTCGTCCTGATCGGATTCGCCCACACCATCCTGCTCGTGCCCATCGACATCGTCGCCATCTACGGACTCGCACTACTGCTGTTCACCCCGCTGGTACGCGCCACGGACAAGACGCTCGGCTGGACCGCCGCCTTGACCCTGGTCCCGGCGACACTGCTGCTGGCCTGGCAGAGCGTGAACGCTCAGCTCGGCGTCGCGGCCGGCACACCGGTCACCTTCGCCCAGTTCATGGAGCCCAACTACGGCGCGCACGTGCTCGCCAACGTGACCAAGCCGGCACAGTCGCTGCTCGGCGTCGTCATGGTGCTGCCGGGAATGCTGCTGGGAATCTGGGCAGCCCGCCGCCGGTTTTTGGACCAGCCCGCTGAGCACCGCACCACGCTGCGCCGTGCCGCTCTCGGCCTGCTCACCCTGGCGTTGATCGGCCGGCTGCCGGCCGCCCTGCTGGCCGCCGGGGTGTGGTACACCGACTCCACGGGTCTGCAGTGGACGGTCGCCGTCGCGCACGACCTCACCGGGTTCGCGGGCGGCATCGGTCTGGCCGCCGCGGTCGGCTTGGCGTCGGCTCGGATCGGGACCAGGCCCGGACGGCTCGCCACCGCACTGGCCGCGCTGGGCCAGCGGTCACTGACCTTCTACCTGTTCCAGTCCGCCGTGTGGCTGGCACTGTTCTACCCGTTCACCTTCAACCTGCGCGACGAGGTGAGCCTGGCCGGCAGCTACGGCATCGCCGCCGTCGTCTTCGCCGTGTCGGTACTGCTCGCCGAATGGATGCGCCGCACCGGACAGCGCGGACCGATGGAGGTGCTGGTGCGCCGGATGTCCTACCCACGCGCTACACCGATTCCTTCTCGGCCGGGATCCGCTTCGTAGCACCGATTCCCCGCCGAACCTCGCCTGGACTGTGCACCACGCGATCGGGGTCGCGGCGAGTCGTGGACGCGAGCTGCCACGGCACGCTTGTCACCATCACCCCAGGCTCGAACAGCAGACGGCCCTTGAGCCGCAACGCACTCTGGTTGTGCAGCAGGTTCTCCCACCACCTGCCGACGACGTACTCGGGGATGTAGATGCACACGACGTCGCGAGGACTGCTGCGCTGGAGGTTCTTCACATAGTCGAGCACTGGTCGAGTGACTTCCCGATACGGCGACTCGATCACCTTCAGCGGGATCTTCATGCCGCGCGCATCCCATTCCCGTTGCAGGGCACGGGTCTCCGCGTCGTCGACGTTGACGGTGATCGCCGCCACCGTGTCCGGTCGCGTCGCGCGGGCGAACGAGATTGCCCGCAGTGTCGGCTTGTGCAAAGTCGACACCAGCACGAGAGCGTGCACCCGGCTGGGCAGCGTCTCGGTGTCGGTGCCGGCTCGCAGCTCCTCGCGCACCTGGTCGTAGTGGCGGTGAATCGCCCGCATCATCAGGTAGAGCAGCGGGATCGCGATGACGACCAGGTACGCGCCGTGCGTGAACTTGGTGACCAACACGACCACCAGCACCACTCCGGTGAAACAGGCACCGAGCGCGTTGATCCACCGCGCACGATGGATCCGGCGCCGCTCGGCACCGGTCGTGGCGTGCACCAACTCCCGGTTCCAGTGCCGGACCATGCCCGCCTGGCACAGGGTGAACGACGTGAACACGCCGACGATGTAGAGCTGGATGAGCCGGGTGGCGGAGCCGTCGAACGCGTAGATCAAGGCACCCGCGATGGCCGCGAGCACCACGATGCCGTTGGAGAACGCCAGCCGATCGCCGCGCGTGTGCAGCTGCCGCGGCAGGTAGCGATCCTGCGCCAGGATCGAGCCCAGCAGCGGGAAGCCGTTGTAGGCCGTGTTCGCGGCGAGGATCAGGATCAGCGCGGTGGCGGCCTGGATGTAGTAGAAGAAGAACGTCTGGTCGCCGCCGAACACCGCCGCGGCGAGCTGGGCGATCACCGTGCGCTGCGGATCGGTCTCGCAGTTGCCCACGAACCCGATCAGGTCGCAGGTGTGTTCGGTGAACCGCACGTCGGCGATGAGCGCCAGCGCGGTGACACCGACGAACATGACGACTGAAATGCCGCCCATCAGCAACATCGTCACGGCGGCGTTGTGCGACTTGGGCTTGCGGAACGCGGGCACACCGTTGGAGATCGCTTCCGCTCCGGTCAGCGCGGTGCATCCGGACGAGAACGCGCGCAGCACCAGGAACGCGACCGCGAGAGTGCTCAGCCCTACCTGTTCGGGACGGATGTCGTAGCCCGCGCTCTCCGCGACCGGCGCATCACCGAAGACGGTGCGGACCAGCCCAACAGTGATCATCAGCAGCACACCGGCGATGAACGCGTAGGTGGGCACGGCGAACGTCCGGCCGGACTCGCGCACACCGCGCAGGTTCATGGCGGTCAGGAATGCGACAAAACCGAGGTTGATCGCCACGCGGTACGGGTTGAGCTCTGGGAGCGCGGAGATGATGTTGTCCACGCCCGCGGCGACGGACACCGCCACGGTCATGATGTAGTCGACCATCAGCGCGGCCGCCACCACCAGCCCCGCCGAGCGGCCGAGGTTGCGTGAGGCCACCTCGTAGGAGCCGCCACCGCTGGGATAGGCACGCACGACCTGCCGGTACGAGATGACCACCACGGTCAACAGCACCGCCACGGCCAGTCCCACCCATGGCGCGAGGTGCAGGAACGCCAGCCCGCCCAGGGTGAGGATCAGCAGGATCTCCTGCGTCGCGTAGGCGACGGAGGACAGCGGGTCGCTGGCGAAGATCGGTAGCGCGAGTCGTTTGGGCAGCAGGGTCTCGCCCAGCCGGTCGCTGCGGAACGGTCGTCCGAGCACCAACCGCTTGACCCACGAGGTGGAGGACGGCACGCCGCCAGCATGAATGGTCGACCCTGGTCACGCCTGCAAAGAACCCGTCAGGATCCAGCCACTCGGCGTTGGGATTGCGTAAAGACCGGCTGTCGCTGGACGGGGAGACGCAGAGCAGCCGAGTCGCCGTCGCGCAGGTGCAGCACGGGAGTCAATGCGGCACGCAACAGCGAGACGAGCACCAGCACGCCGAGCGCGTCGAATGACGAGAGCATCATGGCCCGCTTGGCCGACCAGTGCGAGATCTCCGTGCCGGCCGAGCACGAAACCGTCGTGCAGGAACCAGCAGACCACCGCGGTTCCGAGTGCGGCCGGCCAGGTGGAGAACAGTGCGATCACGTTGACCACGACCACCATCGCGATCACGGACAGCACCGGCTGACTGGCTGCTCCGGTGGCGACGACCAGCATGGTGGCCGCGACTCCGAGCGCCGCCCCCAAGGGGAAGCCGAACCCTCCAGGTATCCGTTGCACCTCACCAGTTCACAGCGGGGCGACACGGAAAGGGAAGGTCCTTGGCGAGCTTCCAACGGTCAGAACGAAAATCCTGACGCGATCCTTGCGCTCACAGCTCAAGCCGGTAGCCCATGCCGGCCTCGGTGATCAGGTGCCGCGGCTGCGACGGATCGGTCTCCAGCTTGCGCCTGAGCTGTGCCAGGTACACCCGCAGGTACTGGGACTCCCCGATGTGCGTCGGGCCCCAGACGTCCTGAAGCAGCTGCTTCTGCGACACCAGACGACCGGGGTTGCGGGCCAGGATCTCCAGCAGGCCCCACTCCGTCGGCGTCAGGTGCACCTCGGCGCCGTCCCGATGCACCTTCTTCACTGCGAGGTCGACGGTGAACGTCGCCGTCTTCACGATCGGATCCTCAACGGCCTGCGTGGTGGCCCTGCGCACGGCGGCGCGCAGCCGGGCGAGCAGTTCGTCCATTCCGAACGGTTTGGTCACGTAGTCGTCGGCGCCCGCGTCGAGTGCCTCGACCTTGAGCCCGGACTCGGTTCTGGCGGACAGCACGATGATCGGCATGGACGTCCAGCCGCGCAGGCCGACGATGACATCCACGCCGTCGATGTCGGGAAGTCCGAGGTCGAGCACGACGACGTCCGGTTTCTCGTCCACGGCGATGCGCAGCGCGGTTTTGCCGTCGTAGGCGGTGAGCACGTCGTAGCCGCGTGCGGAGAGGTTGATGCGCAGCGCGCGGACGATCTGCGGTTCGTCGTCCACAACCAGCACAGTGGTCATTCCAGGTGCTCCTCAACGTGCTCGTGAGCGGGCAGGGAGATGACGATGGTGAGCCCGCCACCTGGGGTGTCCTCGGCGTGGATCTCGCCGCCCATGGCTTCGGTGAAGCCCTTGGCCACGCTGAGGCCCAGCCCGACACCGGGCGTCGCGTCGCGATCCCCCAGCCGCTGGAACGGCGTGAAGACGCGGTCCGCGGACTTGCGCGGCAGTCCGGGGCCGTGGTCGACCACCCGCAGCTCCACGTGGTCGCCGTGTGCGCTGGCCCTGACCGCGATCTCCGGCTCGTCGTCGTCAACCCGCCCGTCTCCGTCCACGTCGATCAGGCGGCGCGGACTGAGCCTGCCGTGGCGCAGCGCGTTGTCGATGACGTTGGCCACCACGCGTTCCAGCAACCCTGCGTCGGCGACCACCTGAGGCAGGCTCTCGTCGACATCGACCGCCATCGTGTTGCGTTCGTCGATGCCGGTGAGCGACCTGGCCACGATCTCGTAGTAGCTCACCGGCCGCAGCTGGGGCGCCACCGATCCGGTGGCCAGCCGCGACGAGTCGAGCAGGTTGCCGACCAGGCCGTTGAGCCGGTCCGCTGACTCCTCCACGGTGGCCATCAGTTCCGATTTGTCCTCTTCGGACAGTCGGAGCTCACGATCGCGGAGACTGCCGATCGCGGCCTTGATGGACGTCAACGGCGTGCGCAGGTCGTGTCCCACCGCGGACAGCAGTGCGGTGCGCAGTTCGGTCGTCTCGACCTTGCGTTGTGCGTCCGCCGTCTCGGCCGCCATGCGCTGTTGCCGCAGTGCCATCAACGCCTGTCCGGCAGCGGCTTCCAGCACTCGCTGGTCGCTCGCCGGCAGGGTTCTTCCCCGCAGTGCCAGGTGGATGTCGGAGGTCACCGCGATGTCGGCGTCGGCCTCGTCCGGCTCGTCGCACGGCCGAGGGCCCACGCACGCGACGCGTTCCCAGCCGCCGTTGCGGCGTTCCAGCAAAGCGACCGAGTCGAGGCCGAAGTTCTCCCGGATCTTCTCCAGAAGCCGCGACAACGGGTACGGGCTGGTGAGCACCGTGCGGGAGTAGGAGGCGAGCAGCGCGGCCTCCGTGCGAGCGCGGGCACCTTGCTCGGCCAGCCGTGCGGCGCGGTCCACCACCAGCGCGACGATGGTCGCCACGATCACCATGGCCACCAGGGTGATCACGTTCTCCGGCGTGTTCACCGCCAGGCTGTAGTACGGCGGCGTGAAGAAGAAGTTGAGCAGTCCTGCGCCCAGAAACGCACTGACGAGCGCTGGTCCCAGGCCGCCGACCAGTGCCACGACGCAGGTGGCGAGCAGGAAGCCGATGAGGTCGGTGGAGTAGTCGATGTCGTCGCGCCAGAACAGGCCGAGCACAGTGGTCAGGGCCGGTAGCAGTACGGACGCGAGCCAGCCCGCGAGCTGCCGTCCGTGGCTGAGCGCGTTGCGGCCGATCTTCCAGCGCAGGCCTCGCTGTGCCGCGTCGTGCGTGACCATGTGCACGTCGATCGGGCCAGAGTCGTGGATCACGGCCGCGCCGATGCCCTCGTCGAGCGCCCGTGCGAGCCGTGACCTGCGCGAGGTGCCGAGCACGAGCTGGGTGGCGTTGACGCCACGGGCGAACTCCAGCAACGCGGTCGGCACGTCGTCGCCCACGACCTGATGGAACGTGGCGCCGAGATCTTCGGCGATCTTGCGGCACTTCGCCACGACCTCGGGTGAGGCACCGGCCAGCCCGTCGCCACGCATCACGTGGACGACAAGGAGCTCCGCACCCGCTCGCAGGGCGATGCGCCGGGCGCGACGGATGAGAATCTCGCTCTCCGGTCCGCCGGTGATCGCGGCGACGACGCGCTCACGGGTCTCCCAGGTATCGGTGATCTGCCGGTCCTGGCGGTAGCGCTGCAACGCGACGTCGACCTGGTCGGCCACCCACAGCAGCGCCAGCTCGCGCAGCGCGGTCAGGTTGCCGACGCGGAAGTAGTTGCCCAGCGCGGCATCGATCTTGTGGGCGGCGTAGACGTTCCCGTGCGCCAAACGCCTTCTGAGGGCTTCCGGGGTGATGTCGACGAGCTCGACCTGTTCGGCGCGGCGCACGACCTCGTCCGGCACGGTTTCCCGTTGCGTGACACCGGTGATCCGTTCGACGACGTCGTTGAGCGACTCCAGGTGCTGGACGTTCACCGTGGACAGGACGTCGATGCCGGCGTCGAGGAGCTCCTCGACGTCCTGCCAGCGCTTCTCGTTGCGCGAGCCGGGCACGTTGGTGTGCGCGAGCTCGTCGACCACCGCGACCTCGGGCGCGCGGGCCAGCAGCGCGTCGACGTCCATCTCGGTGAAGTCGACGCCGCGGTGGTGGATCTCCTTGCGGGGCAGGACCTCCAGGCCGTCGAGCAGGCTCTGGGTCTTCTGCCGCCCGTGCGTCTCGACGAGGCCGACGACCACGTCGGTGCCGCGCTCCCGGCGCCGGTGAGCCTCGCCGAGCATGGCGAAGGTCTTGCCGACACCGGGAGCGGCACCGAGGTAGATCCTCAGCTCGCCGCGGCGCTTCTCAGTGGGCTGCGTCGATGGCACGGTTCAGCGCCGTCACGTTCACGGTCGTGGTGAAGGTGCCACCGGTGTTCGCCTTGACCAGCTCCCGGACCTTCTCCACGGACAGACCGCTGGCCCGCGCCACCCGTGACACCTGGATCTCCGCGTACTCCGGGCTGATGTCCGGGTCGACGCCTGAAGCCGACGCGGTGACGGCGTCCTGTGGCACCTGGTCTTCCGACACGCCCTCGCGCTGGGCGATGGTCGTGCGCAGTTCGTTGATCTTCTTGGTGTAGTCCTCGTTCAGCTCGCCCTTGTTCGAGCCGCCAGAGGCGGGCAGCGTCGCGGCAGACGGACGCGGAACGAAGTACTTGTCGCCTTCACGGACGACCGCGACCAGCGTGGTGTCAGTCGCCTCGGCATTGCCGTGCAGGCCGGGGATGCGGGAAACGCCCCACACCGCCATCGGGTAGAGCACCCCGCAGACGACCGTGAGAGCGAGCAGGATCCGCAGACCCGCCCACGACTGCTTCAGAAAGTTGTCCATGTCAGCCGATCCCCGGGATGAGTCGCACGAGAAGGTCGATCAGCCAGATCCCGGCGAACGGCGTCACGATGCCGCCGAGGCCGTAGATCAGCAGGTTGCGCCGCAGCAACGCCGACGCGCTGGACGGCCGGTACCGGACGCCCTTCAGGGCCAGCGGGATCAGTGCCACGATGATCAGCGCGTTGAAGATCACCGCCGACAGGATCGCGGACTGCGGCGTGGCCAGGCGCATGATGTTGAGCTGCCCCAGGGCCGGGTAGATCGCCGCGAACATGGCCGGCAGGATCGCGAAGTACTTCGCCAGGTCGTTCGCAACGCTGAAGGTCGTCAGCGCACCTCGCGTGATCAGCAACTGCTTGCCGATCTCCACGATCTCGATCAGCTTGGTCGGGTCCGAGTCGAGGTCGACCATGTTGCCGGCCTCCTTCGCGGCCGACGTGCCGGTGTTCATCGCGACACCGACATCGGACTGCGCGAGCGCCGGGGCGTCGTTCGTGCCGTCACCGGTCATCGCGACCAGTCGCCCGCCCTCCTGCTCCTTGCGGATCAGCGCCATCTTGTCCTCGGGCTTCGCCTCAGCCAGGAAGTCGTCGACACCCGCCTCAGCGGCGATGGCCTTGGCGGTCAACGGGTTGTCGCCGGTGACCATGACCGTGCGGATGCCCATCGCCCGCAGCTCGGCGAACCGCTCCTTCATGCCGGGCTTCACGACATCGGAGAGCCTGATGACACCGAGCACCTCGTCGTTCTCGGCGACGACCAGCGGTGTCCCGCCGTCCTCGCTGATCCTGTCGACGATCGCGCGCACCTCGTCGGAGGTGGTGAACCCGCTCGCGGCGCCCTTGCGGATGCTGCGGCCGTTCAGGTCGATGCCGCTCATCCGAGTCTGCGCGGTGAACGGTACGAACTCGCCGGTCTTCTCGGCGTCCGTCGGCTCGGCGGACAGACCGTACTCCTCCACGCACAGATCCACGATGCTGCGGCCTTCCGGCGTGCCGTCGGCGAGGCTCGACAGTCGGCAGGCTTCGGCGAGTTTGCGGTCGTCCGTGCCGTTGGCGGCGATGAACTCCGTGGCGCGGCGGTTGCCCCACGTGATGGTGCCGGTCTTGTCCAGCAGCAACGTGTCGATGTCACCGGCCGCCTCGACCGCCTTGCCCGACGTGGCCAGCACGTTGCGCTGCACCAACCGGTCCATGCCCGCAATGCCGATCGCGCTCAGCAGGGCACCGATAGTCGTGGGGATCAGGCAGACCAGCAACGCGGTCAGCACGATCACCGACTGCCGGCCGCCGGAGTAGATCGCGAACGGCTGCAGCGCCACAACCGCCAGTAGGAAGATGATCGTCAGCGTGGACAGCAGGATCGTCAGCGCGATCTCGTTCGGCGTCTTCTGCCGTTCCGCGCCTTCCACCAGTGCGATCATCCGGTCGACGAACGTCTCGCCAGGCTTGGTCGTGATCTTCACGACGATCCGGTCCGACAACACCGTGGTGCCGCCCGTGACGGCGCTTCGGTCACCGCCGGATTCGCGGATGACCGGCGCGGACTCACCGGTGATCGCCGACTCGTCCACGGTCGCGATGCCCTCGACGACGTCACCGTCGCCGGGGATGACCTCGCCCGCTTCGACGACGACCAGGTCACCGATGCGCAGGTCGGTGCCCGGCACGCGTTCCTCGGAGCCGTCCTCGGTGAGCCTGCGCGCGACCGCGTCCTTCTTCGTCTTGCGCAGCGAGTCGGCCTGCGCCTTGCCCCGGCCTTCCGCGACGGCTTCGGCGAGGTTCGCGAACAGCACGGTGAACCACAGCCACACCGCCACCGCGATGGTGAAGACGCTCGGGTCGCTGAAAGCGAACACCGTGACCAGCAGCGAGCCGACCCAGACCACGAACATGACCGGGTTGCGCAGCTGGTAGCGCGGGTCGAACTTGCGCAGCGCGTCCGGGAAGGACGTGAGCAGCTGCCTGGGGTTGAAGATGCCGGAGCCGACCTGGTGTCCCAGGTTCTGCGCGTGCCGGTCGCGGATCTCTTCGGGAGTCCGCTGAAGTGTGCTGGTCACAGCAGTGCCTCCGCGATGGGACCGAGTGCGAGAGCGGGAACGAACGTCAGCGCGGCGACCAGCACGATGCCGCCGCTCAGAAGGGTCGCGAAGAGCGGGCCGGTGGTGGGCAGCGTGCCCGCCGTCACCGGCACTTTCTTCTGCGCTGCAAGGGATCCGGCCAGTGCCAGCACCGCGATGATCGGAATCAGGCGGCCGAACAACATGCACAGGGCGAGCGATGACTGGAACCAGTCGCTGGTCACCGTGATGCCCGCGAACGCCGAGCCGTTGTTGTTCGACGCCGACGCGTAGGCGTACAGGATCTCCGACAGGCCATGAGATCCCGGGTTGTTCAACGCCCCTTGCGTGCTCGGCAGGATCGCCGCGATGCCCGCACCGATCAGCAGCACCGTCGGCATCGCCAGAATCGACACCGCTGCGGCCGTGACCTCCTTGCGCCCCAGCTTCTTGCCCAGGTACTCCGGCGTGCGGCCGACCATCAGACCGGCCAGGAACATCGCGATGATCGCCATCACCAGAATGCTGTACAGCCCCGTGCCCACACCGCCCGGCGTCATCTCACCGAACAACATGTTCAGCAACGTGCCACCGCCGCCGAGTCCGGTGAAGCTGTCGTGCAACGAGTTGACCGCGCCGGTCGACGTGCTCGTCGTCGAGTTCGCGAAGAGCGCGCTCGACGGGATGCCGAAGCGGAGTTCCTTGCCCTCCAACGGCCTGAGGCCGTTCTCCTCCGCGATCCAGATGACCGCGAGCATGGCCGACCAGATCAGGCCCATCACGCCCAGCAGGACGTACCCCTGCTTCTTCTCGCCGACCAGCTGCCCGAACGTACGGGTCAGCGCCACCGGGATCACCAGCAGCAGGAAGATCTCCAGCAGGTTCGACCACTCGTTCGGGTTCTCGAACGGGTGCGCGGAGTTCGCGTTGAGCACGCCGCCGCCGTTGGTGCCGAGCTCCTTGATGGCCTCTTGGCTGGCAACAGGCGCGTTCGCGACGACCTGGCCGTCAACGCTCACACCGGACTTGAGACTCATCGTGACGCCGAGCGCGATCAACACGATCGCGAACACGAACGCCAGCGGCAGCAGAATCCGGATCGTGCCGCGCACCAGGTCGACCCAGAAGTTGCCGAGCCGGTCGGTCTGGTGCCGGACGAACCCGCGCACCAGCGCGACCGCGACAGCCAGGCCGACCGCGGCAGACACGAAGTTCTGGACAGTCAGACCGATCATCTGGACCGTGTGGCCCATGACCGTTTCCGGCACGTACGACTGCCAGTTCGTGTTCGTCACGAAGCTGATGGCGGTGTTGAACGCCATGCCGGGCTCGACGTTGCCGCGGCCGAAGTTGAACGGCAGCACAGCTTGGATCCGTTGCAGCACATACAGCAACACGACACTGACGAACGAGAAGCCCAGCACGCCGTACGCGTACGTGCTCCACTTCTGCTCTGTGTCCGGGTCGATCCGCCCGACGCGGTAGATCGCCAGTTCCAGCTTGCTGTGCTTCTCGGCGCGGAACACCCGAGCCATGTAGTCGCCGAGCGGCCGGTAAGCCGCCGCCAAGGCCGCGACGAGGATGCCGACCTGGAGCAGGCCGGCCGCAGTGGGAGACATCAGAACTTCTCCGGCCTGATGAGAGCGATGAACAGATAGACGATCAACAACAACGCGAGAACGCCACCGACGACGTTCGCGAGCAGACCGGTGCCGCTCACAACTTCTCCAGTCCACGCACGGTGAGACCCAGCACCAGGAAACCCCCGACCAACAGCAACGCGTAGGCCAGATCGGCCATGACGCGCTCCCTTCCCAACAACGATGTGGCCTTGACTGGCGCAAGCGTGCACGGCGAAAACCCGCACGTCAGGGGAGTCTGACGACAAATTGACACCCTCAACGGCCTTCCTTACGAGTTCTTGATGCCGTGCGACCTGGGTCTCACTCCAAGGTGGCATTCGTGGGTAACTGAATGTGATCTGACAGACCATCAAAGTGTCATTCGGGCCGGTTGTTCCACCTGATTCGGGCGCACGCAACGAGCTCGTGGCGGCATGTGGTCGAGGCTGCTCTGCCCAGCCGTTACGACGAATGGTTCACCGACAACGCCCGCTCGGCCGCTCGCCGAGCCACGGCGGCGGGTCGTGACCCGATGACGGCCGGAACAGCCTTCCGCCCGAATCCGGCACGGCCTACTCTTTACGGACTGGTGTGCCGGGAAGTCTGGTCGGCGTGACGTATCCCCGTTGGGAAGGGACCGGTCATGGCCACCAGAAGAGCACTCGTCATCGGCACGGGCATCGCCGGTCTGGCCACCGCGTATCGCTTGCTCCGCAGCGATTGGGACGTCGTTCTGTTGGGTGGCTCGGCCCAGTGCTCCTTCACCTGCAGCGCTGCCGGTCTCGACGCTGCACGCCGGCTCGGGCTGTGCCTCGACCCCGATCTCGCGGACGTGCTGCGCCACGGCCTTGGTGACTCGGTCTTCTACCGCAGCGACGAGGTACGGGATCTGTGCGCCGACGACTGTGGTGTCACGGTGACCTTCTCCGATGGAGACGACGACTGGTTCGACTTCGTCATCGAACCCTCCCCCGACTTCGACGCCTCGCTCGCGCTCGTCGCCGCGGAGATGCTCGGCGACGCACTGGACATCTTCTCCGACACGGACGAGGCGTTGCGCTGGTGGGAAGAGAACCTGCTGCCGTTCAAAGGAGAGCTGGTGGAGAGCCGTGCTGGTCACGCACGGCACACGTGGTGACGTTCAGCCTCATGCGAGACACCTGGGAGGGCCGCTGCGGGTCAGTCGCCGACGTGAACGCCGGGACGCCGAGCCGCGTCCGGCTCGCTGGCGCGGATGATCTCCCGCACGACCGGCGCGGTGTCACCGCGGCCGAGCAGCAGGTAGCGGAACAGGTGGCCCAACGGGTTGCCTTCACTCCAGGCGAAGTGACAGTGCGGCCGAACACCGGTGGCGTCGCGCAGGGCGAGCAGGATGGCGGCGATGGCGTTGGGTGCGGCGGGACTGTCGGCCCTCAGGATCCGGTGCCCGTCGACCTCGACCCCGCGCACCTGCAGCACTTCGCTGAAGTCGGAGGGGTCGACCACGTCGATCTCCAGAAAGATCACGTCGGCGGTTCCCGGCACTGGATTCGTTCCGCGTTGTTCAGCTTCTTTCTCCGCGTATTCGGCTGCGTCACCCGCCTGGCGCCGGTTGGCGATCAGGGTCACGGCACCGTCGTGGGCGAGCGTGTCGGTGACGAAGCGGCGGGCGGCCTCGTCGAACTCGATGTGCTCCACCCGCAGCTCGGTGATGCGGGTGACGCGGGAGACCAGCGAGATCGCGATGATGCCCAGGATGAAGAAGATCGAGCGATACTCGCACGTGACCGAAGCCATGATCAGTCGAATGCTCGAACAACTACAGCGCCGCTGGGAAATGGACGGCGGGTGGTCCTGGACCATGAACGGACCGGACGAAACCTGGTGACCACCTGGGCATCGCGAACGTGTTCATCACCCGTGCTCCCACACTGCTCCCAATTTGCGCGAACGCTTGAGCACCTGGAGCCACTGAAGGACAGCTGACCAGCCAGAACACGCTGGTGCGTCAGTAGACTCCGATCGTTGAACACTTGGTGGATTCCTCTGTAGACGGTTGGCAGGGTGGTGGCATGAGTCCGCGAACTGGTCTCGCCCGCGTGCTGGACGACCTCGGCACCACGCTCATCGACCTGGTGCGTGGTGATCCGAGCCGGTCCGCGGACATCGGCGGGGTCGTCATTCACGACCCTGACGACGACCAGGTGCTGCCGCCGTCCGCGTTGGTCCTCGGCGTCGGTGTGCGGAACCCGGCGGAGATCCTCGACCTGCTGGGTGCCTCCGGGGCCGCCGCCCTCGTCGTGCGCGGCCCGGTCGTGGTCACCCCCGAGATCGCCGAGGCCGTGGACCGGTCCGGGGTGGCGTTGCTGGGCCTGGCGCCGGGCGCGTCGTGGACTCAGCTGGCCGCGATGCTCCGGTCGCTGCTGGCCGAGGGTGAGGTCGATCCGTCCGAAACGCTCGGCGGGGTGCCGGCCGGGGACCTGTTCGCGCTGGCCAACGCGGTGGCGTCGTTGATCGGCGCGCCGGTGACGATCGAGGACCGCAGCTCGCGCGTCCTCGCGTTCTCGGGGCGCCAGCACGAGGCCGACTCGTCGCGCGTGGAGACGATCCTCGGCAGGCAGGTGCCCGCGCGGTACTCGCAGATGCTGGAGGAGCGCGGGGTGTTCCAGCAGCTCTACCGCAGCCACGAGCCCGTCTACATCGAGGAGCTGCCCGCGGACGGCGGGGGCTGGTGCCTGCCGCGGGTCGCCGTGGCGGTCAGGGCGGGTGACGAGTTCCTCGGCTCGATCTGGGCGGCGGTGCGCGGGCCGTTGCCCGAGGACCGGTCGCAGGCGTTCAGCGACGCGGCCAAGCTGGTGGCGTTGCACATGATGCGCCAACGGGCGGGCGCGGACGTCGAACGCAGGCTGCGCGCCGACCTCGTGTCGACCGCGGTCGAGGGCGGGCCGGGCGCGGCGGAGGCGGTGCGGCGACTCGGTCTGGCCGACCAGGCGTGCGTGGTGCTGGCGTTGGCGCCGGCCCACTCGCACGGCGAGGATCCCGCCGAACACGCCCGGCTGCTGGCCGAACGCCAGCAGATCGCCGACGCGTTCGCCATGCACCTGACGGCCGTCCACCCGCGCGCGGCGGCCGCGTTGATCAGCGACGTGGCCTACGCGATCCTGCCGGTGGAGTCCGAGGACCGGGCGCTGCGGATCGCGACGGACTTCCGCAACCGCATCGGCAACCAGGTCCTCGTCGGAGTCGGCCAGGTCGCCGACGGTCTCACGCTGTCGCGCTCCCGTGCCGGAGCCGACCTGGTGCTGCGGGTGTTGCGCGCCGGCCGCGCCCCCTGCCCGGTCGCGCGAGTGTCCGATGTGCACAGTGAAGGGTTGCTGCTGGAGCTGTCGGACCTGATCGCCGAACGCGGCGACACGCTCACCGGGCCCGTCGCCCGGCTGATCGCCTACGACCGCAAGCACAGCGCGTGCCTGGTCGAGACGCTCAGCGCGTGGCTCGACGCCTTCGGTGACGTGGCAGCGGCGTCGGCGGCCGTTTTCGTGCACCCCAACACCTTCCGCTACCGGCTGCGGCGGCTGGCGGAGGTCGGGGAGATCGATCTCAGCGATCCGAACGCGCGGTTCGCGGCGATGCTGCAGCTGCGGTTGTGGCGGCCAGGTGCCGCTGAGCCAGCGCCACGAACGCCTGAGTCGACGGATGCGCCGCCCCTGACGGCCAGGCCAGGTGCACGGTGACCGGCTCGGCGTCGGTCAGCGGCAGGTAGGTGACGCCGGGGTGCGGGTTGTGGTGGCTCGACCCGGCGGCCGTGACACCGACCGTCGTCCCGGTCGCGATCGACGTGAGCCACTCGACCACGCCCGGCACGTCCACCGTGCGCGGCCGTGATCCGGACGGCCACAGGTCGGCGCTGGTCGTCGCCGCCGTCTCGCACACCGCGACGCATTCGCCCACCAGGTCGCCCAGCGTGAGAGCGTCGCGGGCCGCCAGCGGGTGGTCGTCCGCGACCGCCGCCACCCGTGGTTCCTCGATCAACGCCACGTGCTCGACGCCGGTCAGCGCCGGGCTGGTGCGCAGGACCGCCACGTCCGCGTCGCCGCGCCGCAGGGCCGCCTCGGGGTCGTCGGACCGGCGGATGCGCACCAGGACGTCCGGGTGCTCGGCGCGCCACTGACGCAGGAAGGGGATGGTGAACCGGCCGAGCGCGGCCCAGGCGAACGTCAGCCGCAGCGGCTGCGGCGCGACGGCCTCGGCCAGGGCCGAGTCGAGGGAGGTGAGGATGCGGTGGCTGTGCTCCCAGAGCCGTTGCCCGGTGTCGGTCAGCGCGACGTGCCGGGTCGTGCGGTCGACGAGCCGAACGCCCAGCCGCCGTTCGAACTGCTCCAACGTCCGCGACAGCGCGGGCTGCGTGACGTGCAGCGCCTGCGCGGCCGCGGTGATCGACCGGTGGTCGCCGATCGCGGCGAGTGCCCGCAGGTGACGCAGCTCGACATTCATGACTGCCGATCATAAGTGCTGCACGAACGGCATTTCACACCTGCCGATCGGATGCCTACCGTCGAGGGCATGAGGATTCTGCTCGTTGGAGCGACCGGCAAGCTGGGCACGGCCGTGCACCAGGAACTCGTCGAACGCAAGCACGACGTCGTGACCGTCTCCCGCACCGGAGGCGACCTGCAGTACGACGTGACCGATCCGGCGCAGGTGGCCGAGCTGTACCAGACCGTGGGCCAGGTGGACGCCGTCGCGTCGGCCGCGGGAAGCGTGCCGTGGCGGCCGCTGGCGGAGCTGACCGTCGAGGACTACCAGGCCGCGGTCACCGGCAAGGTCCTGTCGCAGGTCGCACTGGTCAAGGAAGGCCTCTCGTTCGTCACGGGGTCGTTCACGCTGATCACCGGCGTGCTCGCGCGGGAACCGGTCGTCACCGGCGCCGCCGCCGCGCTGGCCAACGGCGCCGTGGAGGCGTTCGTGCGCGCGGCCGCCATCGAGATCGCGCCGCTGCGGATCAACGCCGTCAGCCCGACGGTGTTCACCGAGGCGCTCGACGACTACGGCGACTTCTTCCCCGGCATGAAGCCCGTGCCGCTGGCCGACGTGGCGCAGGCGTACGTCCGGTCGATCGAGGGACGGCAGACCGGGCAGGTCTACGAACTCTGAACCCGCACGCGGCCGAGCAGGCGATCGATCAACTCGGGCAGCTGCTGCTCCCCCGCGCTCTCCAGCCAGAGCGCGATCCCGGTTCTGATGGCAGCGAGGAAAGTGGCTGCCATCAGCCGCGCCGGTTCGTGGTCCGTCCCGCGGGTCACCAGCACGGCGGCCAGGTCTCGTTCGAGCGCGACCTGGTCCCCTGCCTGGCGGGCCAGCAGAGACGGGTGCCGGCGCAGCAGCCGCAGCTGGGCCATCCACTCGACGTCCGGGACGGGCCGGGTGCGGTACAGCTCGGCCGTGGCGGCGCGCAGGGCCTGCCACCGTTCCTCGGCAGCAGGCCTCGACGCGACCAGGGCGACCAGCGCCCGGAACCGCTCTCGGTCGGCGTCGAGGACGGCGTCTTCCTTGCTGGCGAAGTAGTTGGAGAACGTGCGCCGCGAGACGCCGGCCTCGTCCGCGATGTCCTCGACCGTCACCCCGTCGAGGCCGCGTTCCATCGCGAGCCGCAGCGCCGCCCCGGCCAGCGAACGCCTGGTCACCGCCTTCTTGTGCTCCCGGAGCGTGGTCTCCACGCCCTCAGCCTAGCCCGTTGCTCATTGAGCAAATTTGCACGACGTGCAAGAATTAGGTCCGTGAAGAACGAGATGGGGCACCGGCAGGTGCTGGAGTCGCTGTCCGGACTGCTGCTCGCGCTGTTCGTGGCCATGGTCAGCTCGACGGTGGTGTCGACCGCGCTGCCGCGGATCATCGGCTCGCTGAACGGCACCCAGACGCAGTACACGTGGGTGGTCACCGCCACCCTGCTCACGGCGACGGCCACCACCCCGATCTGGGGCAAGCTCGCCGACCTGTTCAACAAGAAGACACTGGTGCAGGCGGCGATCGTGATCTTCGTGATCGGCTCGCTGCTCAGCGGTTTCGCCCAGGACACGGGCCAGCTGATCGCCGCCCGCGCGTTCCAGGGCCTCGGCGTCGGCGGCCTCCAGGCGCTCGTGCAGGTCGTGATCGCCGCGATCATCCCGCCGCGCGAACGCGGCCGCTACAACGGCTACCTCGGTGCGGTCATGGCCGTGGCCACGGTTGGCGGCCCGCTGCTCGGCGGTCTGATCGTCGACGTGTCGTGGCTCGGCTGGCGCTGGTGCTTCTGGGTCGCCGTGCCGATCGCGGCCATCGCGTTCGTCGTGCTGCAGGCGACCCTGAAGCTGGAGACCGTGCGCCGGGAGAACGTGCGCATCGACTACGTCGGGGCAGAACTGATCGCGGCCGGCGTCAGCGTGTTGCTCATCTGGGTCTCGTTCGTGGGCAACTCGTTCGACTGGCTGTCGTGGCAGACCGCGGCCATGGTCGGCGGCGGTCTGGCGCTGCTGGGCGCCGCCGTCGCCGTCGAGCTCAAGGTCGACGAACCCGTTGTGCCGCTGCACATCGTGGTCCAGCGCACGCCCGCGCTGGCGATCATCGCGTCGCTCGCGGTCGGCATGGCCATGTTCGGTGGCGCGGTGTTCCTCGGCCAGTACTTCCAGATCGGCCGCGGCTACACCCCTACGGAGGCGGGCCTGCTCACCATCCCGTTGATGGCGGGCGTGCTGGTGTCGTCCACGATCTCCGGCCGCCTGATCAGCCGGACGGGCCGCATCAAGCCGTACATCGTCACGGGCACGATCACCCTGGTGATCGGCTTCCTCGGCCTGGGCTTCGTCGATCACGCCACGGCCCTGTGGCTCGTCGGCGTCGCGATGGCCGTGGTCGGCATCGGCGTGGGCATGACCATGCAGAACCTCGTGCTGGCCGTGCAGAACAGCGTTGCACTGAGCGAGCTCGGCGCCGCCAGCGCGTCGGTCACGTTCTTCCGGTCGCTGGGCGGCACGATCGGCGTGTCCGTGCTCGGCGCGGTGCTCGCCAACCGCGTCACGACCGACCTGTCCGCCGCGCTGCACGTGCCGGCGGGCCAGTCGACCGGCGACACCAGCGCGCTGAACCTCGCGGCGCTGCCTCCCCAAGTGCAGACGATCGTGCACACCGTGTACGGCGACGCCACCGCGCACGTCTTCCTGATCTCGGCGGCCGTGGGCGTGGTCGGCGTCGTCGCGGCACTGCTCCTCAAGCCGATCACGTTGCGCACAACGATCGATCTCGAGAAGAAGGAAGCAGACTCAGCCGTCGCGCGATGACCGAGGGGGCCGGCATGAACGCATTTGAGTCCACAGTGGACTCCTTCGGCCCCGGTGCCCCGCCGTCGGCGCGGACCGTCCTGGTCGGCACCGACGGCTCCGACACCGCGATGCGCGCGGTGTCGGCGGCGTTCGGCCTCGCGCGACGCCAGGGAGCACGCCTGGTCGTCACGTTCGTGGCGCACCACTCGGCACTGACCGCATTGAGCCCGGCGGTGGCGTCGGTGTTCGAGCACGAGGCGGCGGCCAGGCTGCACGCCGAGCTGTCCGCCCAGGTCAGGTCGTTCGCGGAGGAGCTGGACGTGCCGGTGACGTTCGTGAAGACGTTCGGCGACCCGTACACGGTGCTGCGGGACTCGGCCGACCGGTGCCGGGCCGACGTGGTCGTGGTGGGGGCGTCGCAGCAGGCGGGGCACCGGTTCGCGGGGTCGGTGGCGACGCGGCTGATCCGGTCGGGGCACTGGCCGGTGCTCGTGGTGCCCTGATCCGCGAACCCGCCACGCGCGGACTCGATTCGCGGAACAATGATCGTCATGCCGTCGGATCGCTCAGTAGATGTGAAGTTCGTAGATCGTTCCGTAGTACTTGTTGCGCACTTCGTTCTTGGCGAATGAGTGGCGGTACTCGTAGCCATCACCCGGGTTGTAGATGAACCAGCCGGCGTTGTTGCCGCTGCTGAACCCGTTGACGTACTTCTGATAGATGTTGATTTCGCCGGCGTTGGCAAAGCACCGCCTGACCCCGAGTGTTGCCCCCGGCTCCCGGATGCCCACCACGAAATATCCACCCTCGAAGATGCAGGTGGCGAAGTTCACCTCATTGGTCGCATGGGCCGGAGTGGCGCCGACGATTCCGATGGCCAGCGCAGCTGAGGCGGCGGCAACAAGGCGACGTTTCACGGCATCCATTTCATGCTTCTCTTCTTTTGTCGAACCGGTATCGCCATCCGGACGATCCGGAGTCTCGCCAAGGTTCGCTGACGACTTGCCAAAAACCGACGGAGACCACGTGTATCACCGACAAAATCGTAGCAACTGATGTGGTTGGGAAACCATGTGTGGTTCTACAGCGTCAGTCGACGTCAAGTTGGAGATTCGTACAACTTCGGCTCATCGAACTTGATGCCGAGCTGCTCGTAGTCACCGGGCGCCGCTGCCCTGACCGCGGGCATGAGGCCGTGTCGCGCGGGTATCCGGGCGGCATGACCGATCCGCGCAACCCGGAAGCACCGCACTCCCCCGGCACGCCCAGCCTGGACGACCTCGAGACCGAGGAACCGCAGGTGCCGGAGGAACCACCAGAGGACGCGAGCGAGCCGCCGGACTGAGCAGACCACTCCGGTGATCACCGCCGGCGCGGCTGCCGAAGCCCGCGCCGGCGGTCTCGCCGCGTCTGCCGCTCAGGCTGTCGGCGCACCTCGACTACCGTCCCGACGCCGCCACACCCCTCAGCGAGCTGGGCGCGTCCGGGCCGGCGTCGGAGTCCACGCTGATCCCGAGCCGTTCGACGAGCTCACCACCCAGCCAGCCGCCCAGCCCGGCCGCGAGCACGCCCAGCCACGCCGCGACCAGCGCGGGCCACGAGGGAATCCAGTCAGGCACGGCCAGCCGCAGCGTCCAGCTCACCGCGAACAGCACGAGCACGACGGCGTTCACCAGCCCGTGCAGCAACCCGATCCGGCGCGCCCGCGAGCCCTGCGGCGTCACGAGGAACCAGTCCAGCCAGCCGGTGGCGGCGGTGACCACGCCCATCAGCACGCCCGCGAAGACGAGGTGCGCGGCGGTGAAGGCGAAGCTCGTGCGCGAGGTGATCAGGTACAGGACGTCGAAGCCCACCGCGGTGGTCAGCAGGCCCAGGGGGAACACGATCAGGATCGGGTGGACGGCGTGCCCCGCGGCACGAACACGGCTGCGCATGAGGTGCTCCTCTCCCAGCAGCGGTGGATGCCAGAGGCGTACCCGGCGCCGCAGCGGATACCCCTCTGTCATGAACACCGACGAACTGCGTCGCTTCGTGCTCGACCAGCTCGACGCGGACGAGCAACGCCTGGCCGAGGAGAAGCTGCCGCTGCTCGACGAGGCCGAGGGGCGCGGCAGGCTGCGCATCATCCGTTCCGACGACGGGAGCGGGCTGCTGCTGTTGCCGGGCCCGATCCAGGCGGCGGAGGAACGGGTGCCCGTGCCGTTCCCGGAGAAGTTCGCGTTGCTGCGGAACGAGGTCGAGCAGACCCGCGACGAGGCGTTGCTGCGGCTGCTGGCCGGCGCCTACGACACCCACCACGACTGGCAGGAGGAGTGGCGATGACGAGGCCAGAGCCCGACGCCGCGACCGCCGAGAGCGAACTGCAGGACGCCGACATCGGCGACGAGCACACGCGGCCCACGTTCGCCGACGAGAACCCCGGCGGTCCCCACCGCGGGCCCGACGAGTCCGAGCCCGACGACGAGGGCGGCTTCACTCCTCGACCCGTTGGGTGACGAACCGGCCGAGCACCGCCTTGAGCGACGGCACCATCAGCGCGACCGGCTCATGCGCGGGCGGCGACGACGGCCCTGCGTCCTGGCAGAAGATCACGCGCCGCCGTCAGCAGCGTGCGCGCTTCCATCAGCTCGCCGTACTCGAGGTGCTCGTCCGCGGCCGCCACGAGGGCCAGCGCCTGCCGAGGCGCGTCCGGGGCCTCCGCCACCGCCTTCGTCAGGCACTTGCGCGCCTGCTCGGCCTGGAGGGCGAGATCCGCGCCCCCGGTCACGCGGATGAGGACGAGAGCGTCGCAGATGGCCTGGTCGAGAGAGTTGTGCCGCACGGGGATCGCCGCCTTCGGGACAGTCGGGGATGTACAGCGCCGACTGCTTGACGCCGGTTCCGGCTACCCATGCCCACGGCGGTCCAAACGAGCCGTTCTCCCCGTCAGCCTCCGAGGTTGTCCACGGCCGAGCTGAGCGTCGCGGCGGCCTCGTCCAGGTCCTTGTCGGTCACGGGCCACCCGCCCACGCGCTCCAGCAGTTCTTCCCTCGTCACCACCGGCAGCGCGCCGCGCAGGGCCTTCGTGGCGAGCTCGGCGCTGCCCGCCACCACGTAGCTGCCCGCGACGAGCACCAGCTTCGCCTCGGGCCTCGTCGACTGCAGCAGCAGCTTCAGATCGTCAACGGGAACAGGCATGATCGTGCTCGGGTTCGGTCACAGCGCTCTCCTCGTCCTGACTGGAGTTCTGGCTGAGGAATACCCGGCCGTGCGCACCACCGAACCGTCGGATCGGGAGCGTGGAAGTGGGGTCGAGCCGCGCGACTCGACCCCACCCGTGAACCGTCCTCTGTGGAGGAAGGTCAGCAGCCCTGCCCGGTCACGTCACGGACCGGTGGCCTCGTTCGAGACCCGCTGGCCGGACTCGCGGGCATGACCTCCGACGTCCTGCGCCGCTTCCTTCGTGTGCTCGACCGTCGTCTGCGCGGCGTCGGAGGCCACCTGCTTGGCCTCACCTGCCGCGTCGCTCACCGAGGACTTCACGTCCTCCCTGAGGTGCTGCGCCGACTCGCTCAGGGCTTCCTTCGCGGGTTCGACGACGTCGCTGAAGCTGTCGGAGAGCTGCTGCACCGCCTGCTGTTCGGCGTCGGTGCGGGGCAGCACGGCCGCCAGCAGCAGACCTCCGCCGAACGCGATCAGGCCGGCCGCGAGCGGGCTGCCCTGCGTCTGCCTGGCGACCTGCCGCGGCGCGTCCTGCACCGCCTGCACGGCGTGCTCGGCTCGTTCGGCGACGGCGTGCCCGGTGTCCTGTCCTTGCTCCCGCACGGCCGTGGTGGCCTGCGTGGCGGTGCCCATCACTCGCTCCTTCATCGCGACGAGTCCTCGCCGCACGCCGTGGACGCGCCGCTGGGCGATCCTGCGCGGACTCGTGTGGTCCACGAGCCGGTTGGCGTCGGCCCGCAGCTCGGCGCGGGTCACTTCGATCTCACGCCTTATCTGGTCGGGTGTTTCGCCCATTCCGCGTCCTCCTTCAGAGTTTCGACGGTGCGTTCTGGCTTCGGGTTGACGGTGCGCAGCTTCGCCCGGCCGCTGGTGTAGAGGACCGCGCCCGCGATGCCCCACAGCGCCGCGACGATCAACGCGGCCCAGCCCAGCGGCATGATCGCGCCGAGTGCGAACACCAGCGCGAGGCTGAGCAGCACGGTGGTCAGGTAGCCGGCGAACCCGGCGGCCGCGAGCATGCCGGTCGCCTTGCCCGCCTTGGTGGCCTCCTGCCGGATCTCCGCCTTGGCGAGCTCGAGCTCCTGCCGCATCAGCTTGGACAGGTCACCGGTGAGCTCGCTGACGAGATCGCCCAGCGACTCCCCCGTGGCGGTGTCCACTCGCGACGGTGGCATCTCAGGGCTCGACATGCGGCACCCCCGCCGAGGGGTTGGGAGGCGTCGTGCTCGGCGTCAGCGGTGCGCTCTGCGGCGGCGTCTGCGGCTGGCCGTACCCCGGCGTGGTCCGGCCGTACTCAGGATCCGAGGTCTGGCCGTACCCCGACGTCGTGGTCTGGCCGTAGCCCGGTGACGCGGTCTCGCTGTACTCCGTCGTCGACGTGCCGTACGCGGGTGTCGCCGACGTCCCGTACTCCGGTGCCACGCCGGCGCGTTCGGACGCCACCGGCACCACTCCGCCCTGCCGCTGCCCCTGGCTCTGGCCACCGGTCGCGCTCTTGGCCACGCGGCCGACCAGGAACCCCGCCACGGCGGCGCCCAGCAGGAACGTGCCCGGCTTGCGCCGCGCGTAGTCCCGCGCCGAGTCGAGCAGGCCCTGCGCGCCCCGTTCGTCGAGGAACCGGGCGGCCTGCCTGCTCGTGTCGGCGGCGCTGCGGATCGCACCCGCCGTCATCGAACCCGGCGACGCGGTACCCGCCATCTCGCCCAGCTCGTCGGCGATGCGGCCGAGCTGCTTCGACACCCGGGTCGCCTGGTCCTCCGCTTCCGCCGCAACGCGTTCCCGCACGTCGCTGACGACGTTGCGGGCCTGGTGCGCGGTCTCCCGCCGCACCTGCGCCGCCTGGTCCGCGACGGTGTTGCCGACCTGGCTCGCGGCTTGCTTGGCGTGCTGCGCGACCTCGGAGCCCTCGTCCCGGGCCGCCGTGCGCACTCCACCCATCTGGTTTTCGGTCACGGCTGACTCCTCAGCTCGTAGTCGTGTCCTGGCCAACGAGCTACCCGGCGCCGAACGCCGCAAACAGGGCGTTTGCCCGCTACCCGCTGCGGGTTGCTCGAAACTCGCAAACGTGACGGTGCTTGCTGTTTGCTCTCGCCTTTCCGGGCTATTCCTCGGCACCTGACGAACTGAGCGGAGACCGACGATGATCCCTGCCGGACAGCTGCGAGCGCTCGCGCGTGAGCACGTCGCCGTCGCGGCGTGCACCATTCCCCGCCTGCTGCGTCACCGGGTGTGGCGCGACGCGGACCCGCACGAGGGCGCGGGCCTCGGCGTGGTGCTGGTGCCGGGCTTCGGCGCGAGCGACTTCAGCCTCACGTTCGCCACGACCTGGTTGCGCGACAGGGGGTACGTGCCGGCCGGTGCGGGCGTCGGGTTCAACGTGGGGTGCACGTCGGAGCTCGTCGACCGGATCGAACGGCGGGTGGAGGAGCACGCGGAGGCCACCGGCGGACCGGTCGTGCTGCTGGGCCAGAGCCGCGGCGGCGGTCTCGCCCGCCTGGCCGCTGTCCGCCGTCCGGACCTGGTGGCAGGACTGGTGATGCTGGGCAGCCCCGTCCTCGACCCGGCGGGCGCTCACCCGCACGTGATGCTCGCGGCCAAGGCCCTGGCGCGACTGTCCTCGCTCGGCGTGCCCGGTCTCATGAACGCCGACTGCCTCGACGGCACCTGCTTCGACGACAACGTCAGGGCCGTCACGTCCCCGCTGCCCGCTGACCTCCCGGCGGTGTCGATGTACTCCAGGTCGGACGGCATCGTGCCGTGGGAGCTGTGCCTCGACCCGTCGGCGGAGTGCGTCGAGGTGCACAGCACGCACACCGGCATGGGCATCGACCCCGACGTCTACCTGGCCCTGCGCCCCCGCCTGGCGTCTTGGGCCGCGCGGCGGTACGACCTGCGACCCACCGGATGACCACTGTCTTCGGCTGGACCGAGCAGCTGCTGACGATGCGGCGCCTCTCGACGACGTCGGCTACAAGACGCTCTCGCTCGCCGCGGACGGCGGCACCGGAATGGTTGGCTCAGGAGAGAACGTCGCGCGGTGCCGGCACGAACGCCGCGAAGTCCCGGTTCGGCTGCTCGTGCGCACGTTCCCCGCGCAACAGGCCCTGCACCCACCGGACCACCGCGACGGGTGAGGGCCGCGGCCCGGCGCCCATCCGCGCCACCTCCACGAGCTCTCCGCGACGGTCCTCGACCGCCGCCGACCACCCGGCCAGCTCGTCCCACAGCAGCGCCACGTAGTGGTCGGGGAAGTCGAGCAGATGCCCGTCCAGCGCCACGTACGCGCCGGCCCGCGGGTCCGTCTCGACGAAGGAGCTGTCACCCCGCAGCCCGAGTCCCGTGACGACCTCGCGGACGTACCTGTGTGCCTGGCGAGCCACCGAGTCGTCGAAGTCGAGGTCGAAGTCGATGTCCAGATCGCTGGGCAGTTCGCGGTCCATGCCTGTCGTGCCTCCGTCGGCTGAGCACCCTCCTCGTGCACCGCACGAATACCCCGCCGGGGTGTCGCCAAACTCGGTCAGGAGGGGTCGAACCGCGAGGTCGGGCCCGTGACCGCGGCACGGAGAACACCGCGGTCACGGGTGCGCGCGGTCAGCCCCCGTACGGGTTCGCGGCCTTGCGCGCGGAGTACGTCAGCATCGGCTTGACCTTCGCCCAGTGCCCGTCCTGGCACGAGTAGGCGGGCAGGAAGCCGGCGCAGTCGCCCTCCCAGTTGCCGATCTCCCACGTGTAGTGCGGCACGCCGAGCTCGCCGTAGATCCAGTCGTCGATCGAGCCGCCCGCGGTGTAGAGCAGCTCACCGGGCTGGCCGTACTCCCAGCCGCCCGCGAGCTGGGCCATGTCCTTGGCCATCGCCCGCAACGGGCCGTCGTTCGGCGACGGCGTGGTGGTGTAGCCCCACGGCAGCAGCACGACGTTCAGCGCGGAGTGCATGGTGATGACCATGCCGCGGGTCCTGGGGTCCGCCGGGTCGTTCACGCCGGGACCGCGGGTGTCCCGGAACAGCGACCGGAACAGCTTCTCCATCGCCCTGGTCTCCACCTCGGAGTCCGCCTTCGGGCCGCGGTAGACCTGGCTGCACGGGTCGGACGACGTGCCGTTGTCGCCCCACTCGACGGTGAAGTTCCGGTTGACGTCGATGCCGATCTGGGCGTTCGGGTCCTGGGTGGTCGGGCACACCCTGGGACCGTTGGTGTAGTTCGCGTTCTTGCGCTGCAGCTTCGGCGAGTCGCCGCCCGACTGCACGATCTGCACGCCGTCGGGGTTCGCGATCGGCACGACCCACACCTCTGTCGTGTCGAGCAGCGAGGTGACCTCGGCGTCCTTGCCGTAGCCCTGGGTCAGGTGGTCGATCCAGCGCCACGCCATGTCGCCGGTCGTGATCTCGCGGGCGTGGATCTGGGCCGACACGAACAGGCGCGGCTTGCGGACGTCCGGGGTCTGCCTGCAGTCGCCGGGCGCCCTCCTGGTGATGCAGACGGCCTTGAGGTCGTAGCCGCCGGCGCCCTGGGTCTTGCGCCAGGAGTCGCCGTAGTCGACGACCGTCGCGAGCCGCGGGTACCGGGCGGCGACCTGGTCGAGGTGCGCGTAATGCGCCTTGATCGTGCGGTAGCCGCCGTAGTAGGTCTCCCTGACGCCGGAGCCCTGGATCTTCAGCCCGGACGCCGGCGGTGCCATCACCGACTCGACGGTGCCGGTGAACCCGGCCTCGGCGAGCTGGGTGTGCACCTGCTGCGAGCCGAGCACGAACAGGTCGTCGCCGTCACGCTGCTCCAGCACGTCGAACCCGCGCGCGAGCAGGTCGGACGACTTCTGCCCGAGCGGGGCGGGAACGCGGTAGACGTAGGTGGGGCCGTTCTGCACGGGCGCCGGCGGCGGTGGCGCGGCCACCGACGTGCCGACGAGGAAGGCCGCGCTGGCCGCCCCCGCCAGCGCAAGACTCAGTCGTCGTTGTTTCATGGTCGAGATTCCCCCTCACGAGTTGTGCCGTGCTCGAACTTAGCGAGATCGGCGGGCGGGGAAACCCTTCCAAAGGCGGTCAGACCGTCCAGCGGTAGATCTGGCCGTCGCGCAGCTCGTAGGAGTCCGGCGGGCCCTGCGGAGCGGCGTTCTCGAGATGCGCCAGCACCTTCGTGCGGCCGCGGATCGTCACCCCGCCCTCCGACCAGTGGAGGTACGGGTGCAACAGCAGCTTGAGCACGCCCCAGTCGCGGCGCTCGAGGGCCGCCACCGCATCACTCACCACCTGGTCCACCGGACCAGTACACCACCAGGGTTCACCGAAAGCTGGTACGCGAAGTACCAAGCGTCCGCACGGCCACGATGACCCACGCGGCCACCAACCCGCCGTAGAGCACCACGGCCACACCGCTGAACATCGCCGACGGCACGCGTGCCGCGAGCGCGCTCGACCCGGTCACCAGGGTGCCGAGCGGGAACACGAAGCTCCACCACGTCAACGCGAACGGCAGTCCGCGCCGGGCCGTGCGCACGGTGACCGTCGCCGCGATCACCATCCACAGCAAGGCGAATCCCCACGTGACCGTGCCGTACAGCACGCCGAACGCGGTCTCGCCCGGCAGCACGGGAACGCCGGAGAGCAGGTTCGCCGCGGTGATCGACTGTCCCAGCGGCCCGAGCACGATCCACAGCGTCGGCACGGTGGACGCCGCGCCCAGGCCGTGCTGGACGAGGCGCTGCCAGATCTGCGGCACGATCACCACCGTCGCGAAGAGGCTGATGCCGAACAGCGCGTAGCAGCCGAGCACCACCGTCTGCCGGAACGAACCCTCCGGCAGGTGCCCGGCGAGCACGGCACCGGACGCGGCCGAGACCATCGGGGGCACGACGGGCATCAGCCAGCCGCCGAACGCGCGTTCGCCGCTGCCGATCATCCGCAACGGCACCAGCACGGAGGTGGCCAGGCCCAGCAGCGTGCCGAGTGTCCACAGTGTCCAGTCGAGGGCGAGTGCGGCGGGCATCCCGATCCAGTCGGAGCCTAGCAGCACCGCACCGGTGCCGACGGTCATCAACGCCATCGGTGGCGCGCCCCAGAACTGGGCCATCACGGGATCCGCGAGCTGTTCCCGGACCGTCGCCCACGTCCAGCGCCGCAGTGCCGCGACCACGAGGAACACGAGCAGCGCGGCGTCCAGCGCCCACACGAAGCCGGCCGCCGTGCGCAGGCCGGGCATCGAGGCACCGGCGGTGGCGACGATCCCGGTGCCCATCACGGAGGCGAACACGTTCGGGCCGAAGGGCGCCGCTCGTCGCACCTCGGGGGCACGGTGTGGTTGAGGTGCGAGAGCGGTCACGACACAACGATCCTCGGGCCGCACCTGCCTCGGTAGGCACCAATCCCCGATGAACACATAGGCTGTCCCTATGCCTCTGCCGTCCAGGGTCACCGACCTCGCGAGCTTCGACCTGCTGCTGAGCGTGGCCGAGCTCGGCAGCATCGGCCGGGCCGCCCGGGCGCACGGCATGTCCCAGCCCAGCGCCAGCGAACGCCTCAGGACCCTCGAAGTCCGCGTCGGCGTGGCGCTGCTCGACCGCACCCCGCGCGGCGCCCGCCTCACCACCGCCGGTCAGCTGGTGGCGGGGTGGGCGGCGCCGGTCCTCGCGCGGGCCGCGGATCTCGACGCCGGTCTCACGAGCCTGCGCGCGGACCGGCAGAGCCAGCTCAGGATCGCCGCGAGCCTCACCGTGGCCGAGTACCTGCTGCCGGCGTGGCTGATCGCGTTGCGGACCGTCAGCCCGGACACCGCCACCGTGCTGACCGCGGGCAACTCCGTGCACGTCGCCGAGCAGGTGCTGGCGCAGAAGGCCGACCTGGGGTTCATCGAGAGCACCGACGTGCCGTCCGGCCTGGCCAGCCGCGTCGTCGCTGAGGACGAGCTCGTGCTGGTCGTCGCGCCCGGCCACCCCTGGGCCAGGCGCCGCCGGGTGACGGCGTCCAGGGCCGCCGCCACTCCGCTGGTCAGCAGGGAGCCGGGTTCGGGCACGCGTCAGGCCTGGGAGCACGCACTGGAGGTGGCGGGTGTCGCCGAGTCCGCCGGGCCGTTGCTGGAGATGTCGTCGACGACGGCGATCAAGGCCGCCGCGATCGGGGGCATCGGGCCCGCCGTGCTCAGCCTCCACACGGTGGCCACCGACATCGCGACCCGCACCCTCGTCCGGGTCGAGGTCGGCGATCTGGACCTGCGCCGGGCGTTGCGCGCGGTGTGGCCGTCGGGCAGGACACCCCGAGGCCCCGCCTCCGACCTGTTGACCATCGCGACGCGTAGTCTCACGAACCGTGCCGACCGGAGGTAGCAAACAGGTTCGCGCCGCGCGCAAGCGCAAGAAGCGGATGGCGCGCGTCCTGCACGACCTCACCGACGCGCAGTGGGACGCGTTGAAGACGTCCTGGGGCGGCTGCGCGTACTGCGGTGCGGACGGCTCGCTGCAGAAGGACTGCGTGCAGGCCATCTCACGCGGCGGCCGGTACACGCTCGGCAACGTCGTGCCCGCGTGCGGGTCGTGCAACGCGAGCAAGTGCAACGCCGAGGTGACCGGCTGGCTGCGGCGCAAGAAGCTGGACGAACGCGGGTTCCTCGTGCGCCACTACGAGATCTCGGCCGAGCTCACCGCCCGGTTCGCCGCGCTCTGACTACGAACGCAACCGGCGCGAGTAGATCCGCGCCTTCTCGACGGTGGTCGCCTTCGGCACTTTGCCGTCGTGAGCGCGCCGAGGCAGCCGGCACGCCCTCTTCCACGCGGAACGGCATTTCCAGGTGACGCACTTCCTGCTGTGCCCCCGCTTCGTCCGGCACGGCCGCCCGTCCGTCTGCGTCCCGGGCCCGTCGGCGGACGGTCGCGCGGCCACGACCTCCGCGCCGGCGAACGCGACCTCAGGCCCGGCGCTGGAGGCCGCGGCGACCACCAGCAACGCGAGCACGACAGCTCTTCGCATGTTTCCCCAATGTCCGATCCCGTGCTGAAGACGGCACGGACCGCCTCAAAGGTTGCTCGCCCTCCGGAACGCGAGTCCCTGACCGACTGCCACGGCCAAGTTCGCGAGGGCAAGAGCGGCCCACAGTACTGTCAGGTTCGGGGCGGCGAAGGCGAAAACCGCCAGAAGGCCGTAGCAGGACGCGAACACCAGGAAGCTCGGCGTGGTGCGCTTCAGCCCGGCCAGGCCGAACCCGAGCACCGCCTGGAGGCCGTCGGCGAGCACCACCGGCACCAGCACCGGCAGCAGGCCCGTGACCAGACCCGCGACCTCGTGATCGCCGGTGAACAGCGGCACGACGTCTCCGGACACGATGAGCACGCAGACCGCGGCCAGCGCCACCGTGGTGATCACGAGGCCGGCGGTCACCACCCGCCGCACGCCGGCGCGGTCGGTCCGGCCGCTCACCTCCGGCACGACGGCCTGACCGATCGCCACCGCCGCGGTGAAGGTGAGGTTGACGAGCGCGGTGGCGATGTTGTGCGCGGCGGCGGCCGTCGCGGTCATCCGGGCGGCGGCCACGGCCAGCACACCGAGGACCGCGAACTTCACGAGCACGGTGCCCGCCATCGGGATGCCGACCTTCGCCAGCTCCAGCACGTGTCCACAGTGGACTCGCCAACCGGGGCGGCCGGTGAGTCGCCGCCGCAGGCCGAGGACCGTCGTGATCGCGCTGACCAGGTTCGCGACGCACAGGGCGATCCCGGCACCGTCGAGCCCGAGCCGGCCGACCAGCACCGGCGAGAGCACCGCCGTGCAGGCCGCACCGGCGAGGCCCGCGAGCATCACGACCTCGCCGTGCCCGAGCCCCACCAGGCCGGAGGAGGCCATCGCGCCGAACCCGGAGATCAGCACGCTCACGGCCATCAGCAGCGGGAGCGCCCCCAGCTGCCCGACGATCTCCCGCTCGACCCCGCTCACCCGCGCGATCACCGGAACGCAGGCGACGGCCACCGCGCCCAGCAGCCCGACGGCCACCGCGAGCCACGCGCCGTCCCGCACCACGCGAGCCGGATCGCCGGTCCGCATGAACGGCATCACGCCGCGCACCGCACCGGAAACCGCTGCCACAGCGGGGAAGTAGACAGCCGCCGTCACCGTGAAGCCTGCCAGCGCACCAGTTCCGTGCCGGCCGAGCGCCGCCGTCGTGACGAGCGCGCCGACCGACACCGCCACCATCGACAGGTACAGCGGCAGTGCGACGCGTCCGATCCGTCTGGCGTCGCTAAGCAGCATTGCGCACGGCGTTGTAGCCCTTGAAGAGCGCGTTCCAGGCCTCGTCGCACCGGGCGTTCAGCGCCGCGTCGGCACTGGTCCCGCCCGCCGCGAACCACGGCTCGCAGGGCGCGATGGCGGTGAGCTGCCTGCGCACCTCGGCGACGCCGGCCTGGGCGGAGGGCGGCAGCTTGGACGACTGCTTCTCGACCTCGTCCATCACCCCTGTCACGTCGGGCAGGACGTGGACGCAGTTGTCCGCGGGGTCGACGGGCTCACCGCGCAGGCGCGTGATGCAGTCCGTGAGGAGCGTCCCGATCGCGTCGAGCCGGGGTTGCAGGTCCGGCAGCGGCGAGGACGACGACGAGGCGGGGGCTGGAGCGATCTTGGGGAGGGACGTGGTCGAGGTACCGCATCCGACGAGCAGGAAAGCCAGCGCAAGGGCGGAGTAGCGCACGTTCCGACACCCTAGCCCCCACTTCGTCACCGGCGGAGGTGACGTCCCGGCGGTCTGACCTGATCAGGTGACACGGCGGGCGACTTGGCGTCCCCAGGTAGCGTTGGATCGTGGACATCAGCCTGAGCAGCGACTTCGCGACCGCCGTGCCGGAGATGGCCGTCTCCTGGGAGGCCGCGCCGGTCGAGAACCCGGTCCTGCTCGCCCTCAACGAGCCGCTGGCGAAGGAGCTCGGACTCGACCCCGCGTGGCTGCGGTCCGACGGCCTGCCCTTCCTCGTGGGCGGCCGGGGAGTCGCCCAGGCCTACGCGGGGCACCAGTTCGGCGGCTACTCCCCCGGGCTCGGCGACGGCCGCGCGCTGCTGCTGGGTGAGCTGACCCACGCCGACGGCCGCCTGCGCGACCTGCACCTCAAGGGATCCGGCCGCACCCCGTTCGCCCGCGGCGGTGACGGGCTGGCCGCGGTCGGTCCGATGCTGCGCGAGTACGTCGTCAGCGAGGCGATGCACGCCCTCGGCATCCCGACGACCCGGTCGCTCGCCGTCGTCGCCACCGGCGCCGTCGTGCACCGCGAGGAACCGCTGCCGGGCGCGGCTCTGGCGAGGGTCGCGGCCAGTCACCTGCGGGTCGGCAGCTTCCAGTACGCCCGCAACACCGGCGATCCCGACCTCCTGCGCCGCCTCGCCGACCACGCGATCGCGCGTCATCACCCCGGCAGCACGTACCTGGAGATGTTCAGTCAGGTCGTCGCGGCGCAGGCTTCGCTCATCGCCCAGTGGATGCTCGTCGGGTTCATCCACGGTGTGATGAACACGGACAACATGACGATCTCCGGCGAGACGATCGACTACGGCCCGTGCGCGTTCATGGAGGCCTACGACCCGTCGACGAAGTACAGCTCGATCGACCACCGCGGCCGTTATGCCTACGGCAACCAGCCGATGATCGCCCAGTGGAACCTCGCCCGTCTCGCCGAAGCGATGCTGCCGTTGTTCTCCGACGACGAGGACAAGGCCGTCGCGCTGGCGCTCGAAGTGCTCGGCACGTTCGAGGAGCACTTCGAACGGGCGTGGATCGGTGGCGTGCAGGCGAAGCTGGGCGTGCGGGGCGACGTGAAGCCTCTCCTCACCGACCTGCTCACGTTGATGCACGAGAACCACGTCGACTTCACCTCGTTGTTCCACCGCCTCGGCAAGGCCGCCCGCGGCGACACCGAGCCCGCGCGCGAGCTCTTCCTCGACCTCGCCGGCATCGACGCGTGGATCGCGCGCTGGCGTGAGCTCGGGCCGGACGCCGACGCGATGGACCGGGTCAATCCCGTGTACATCCCGCGCAACCACCTCGTCGAGGAGGCGTTGTCGGCCGGATCGGCCGGTGACCTGGGCCCGTTGGAACGGTTGCTGGACGCGGTGACCTCCCCGTACGGCGAACGCCCCGGCCTGGAATACTTCTCGGCTCCTGCGCCGCAGGACTTCAGCGCCACCTACCGGACCTTCTGCGGGACTTGATGAAGCTGCTGCCGATCGGCCACGTCGAATCACCCCTCACCGACCGCGCCTCGGCGCCCAAGCAGGGCGACGAGGGCACGCCGGAGTCCTGGCTCGTGTTCGCGCCGGAGTACGCGCGGGCGATGCGCGAACTCGGTGCGGGACAAGACATCCTGCTCTTCACCTGGCTCGACCGCGCGGACCGTTCCGTGCTGGCCGTCCACCCGCGCAGCGACCTGGACCGCCCGGAGACCGGGGTGTTCTCGACGCGCTCACCCGACCGCCCGAACCCGATCGGCCTGCACCGCGTGCGGATCCTCGCCGTGGACGGGCTGAAGGTGCGCGTCGGCGACCTGGAGGCGCTCGACGGGACGCCGATCGTGGACGTGAAACCGGTGCTGGGCACCGAACGCTGACCGCGCAACGGCAGGGTGAGCCGGCTCGGTGAGCGGGTACCCGGCGAGCATGAGCCAGCCAGTACCCCCACCGAGTCCCGTGCCGAACACGCCGGGACCGGACCAGCCGCAACCCACCGGCCCCGACCAGCCCCAGCCTCCTGGTCCGAACCAGCCGCAGCCCGGCCCGGACCAGCCCCGGCCACCGGGCCCTGACGCGGATCCCCTGCGGCCTCCCGGCCCGGACCCCGACCCGATCCCACCGATGCCGGAACCCACTTAAGCCAGCAGCTGCCGAGCGGCCTCCACCACGGCCTCCGCGTCGATGTGCGCGGCGTGCATCAGCTCGTCCGGCTTGCCCGACACCGGCATGCCACCGACTGCCAGCTTCCGCACCGGCGGCCGCGCCGGACTCTGCGCCAACGCGTCCAGCACCGCGTCCCCGAGCCCGCCTTCCGGCCAGTGGTCCTCGACCGTCAGCACCGCACGCGTTTCGGCAGCGGCGGCCAGCAGCGTGTCGCCGTCAATCGGCTTGAGCGAGTAACAGTCGATCACGCGCGCCCGGATGCCAGAAGACTCCAGCACGTCGGCCGCCTTCTCCGCCTCGGACACCGTGATTCCGCACGCGACGATCGTCAGCACGTCGTCAGGGCTCGACCGCAGCACCCGGCTCCCGCCGACGCGGATGTTCTCGTCGGGTGACGTGCGCACGGGTGTCTTGCCGCGCAATGTCCGCAGGTACGAGATGCCCGGCAAGGTCGCCATCTCCGCCACCAGCGCGGCCGTCTGGTTGGCGTCGGACGGGTGCAGCACGGTGCTGCCGTGGACGGCGCGGAACAGCGCGATGTCCTCCAGCGCCATCTGCGACGGGCCGTCCTCGCCGATCGACACGCCGGCGTGCGAGCCGCACAAACGCAGATCGGCGCGGGAGACGGCGGCCATGCGGACGAAGTCGTGGGCGCGAGTCAGGAAAGCGCCGAACGTCGAGGCGAACGCGACCCAGTTGCGGGCCTGCATGCCCACCGCGGCGGCGATCATCTGCTGCTCGGCGATGAACATCTCGAAGTAGCGGTCGGGGTGGGCCTTGGCGAAGAGCTCGGACATCGTCGAGTTCGACACCTCGCCGTCGAGCACGACCACGTCGCCGCGCAGACCGCCCAGCTCGGCGAGCGTCTGCCCGTACGCCTGGCGCGTCGCCACCTCCTCGCCGACCTCCCACCGGGGCAGAGCGCCGCCGTTGGTGCTGAAGCGACAAGGCGAACCGGGCCGGGGAGTCTGCACCGTCACCGAAAGCGAACGGACGCCGCCCAGCTCCTCGATCGCCTCCGAGGGTTCCTCCAACGGCTTGCCGTGCTTGCCCGGCTGGTCGTCGACGGCCTTCACGCCGTGTCCCTTGTGCGTGCGGGCGAAGATCACGGACGGGCGGTCGGTGGTGGACGTGGCCTGCGCGAGTGCCGCGTCGATCGCCTGGACGTCGTGGCCGTCGATCGCGATCGCCTTCCACCCGAACGCTTCCGCGCGGGCGACGTAGCCGTCGAGGTCCCAGCCGAGCATGGTCTCGCGGGTCTGGCCGAGGCGGTTCACGTCGACGATCACCGTCAGGTTGTCGAGGCCCGCCCAGCCCGCGTGCTGGAAGGCCTCCCAGATCGAGCCCTCGGCCATCTCCGAGTCACCGCACAGCACCCACACGCGGTACGGCAACTGGTCGAGGCGTTTTCCGGTCAGTGCCAGGCCCACTCCGACGGGCAGGCCGTAGCCGAGTGAACCGGTCGCGACGTCCGTCGGCGGGATGCGCGGAGTCGGGTGGCCTTCCAGCCTGCTGCCGAACGAGCGGAAGCTCAGCAGTTCCTCGTCGGTGATCGCGCCGGCCGCCTTGAGCATCGCGTAGTACAGCGGTGAGGCGTGCCCCTTGGAGAAGATCAGGTGGTCGTTGGCGGGGTTGCCGGGATCGCGGTAGTCGAGCCTGAGGTAGCCGTCGAGCAGCACGGCCATCAGGTCGGCCGCGGACATCGACGACGTCGGGTGCCCCGAGCCGCCCGCGTCGCTGGCGCGGACCGAGTCGACGCGCAGCTGCTGGGCGAGTTCGTGGCGAAAGTCGTGGTCGGGCAAGGGGTTCACCTCGCAGGTTGGGCGGTGAGGCTGTCGAACAGCCGTTGGTAGGAGTCGGCGAACTTCCGCACGCCGTCACGTTCGAGCTTCGCGGTGATGTCGCGGTAGCTCACGCGGATCTCGCCGAACCGGTCGAGCACGCTGCGGGCCGCGTCGACGCCGCGGGTCAGCGTGTCGGCGACCCGGCCGTGGTCGAGGAACGCCTCGATCGTCTTGCGCGGCATGGTGGTCACCGTTTCCGGGCCGATCAGCTCCTCGACGTAACGCGTGTCGCGGTAGGCCGGGTTCTTCGTCGACGTGGACGCCCACAGGCACCACTGCGGGGTGGCGCCCGCTTTCGCCAGGTCCTCCCAGGCCTTGCCGGAGAAGATCTCCAGGTACTGCTGGTAGGCGAGTTTGGCGTTGGCGATCGCGAGCCGGCCCTTGAGCACCTCGTGGCCGCGCATAGCGTCGAGCCGCGCGTCGGCCTCGGTGTCCACTCTGGACACGAAGTACGACGCCACCGAAGCGACCTTCGACAGGTCACCACCAGTGGCGCGCAACCGCTGAAGGCCGCGCACGTACGCCTCGGCCGCCTCGCGGTGTCGGTCGAGCGAGAACAGCAGCGTCACGTTGACCGGGATGCCGTTCGCGATCGACTCCTCGATCGCGGGCATGCTCTCCGAGGTGCCGGGGATCTTCACGAACAGGTTAGGCCGGTCGACCATCTCGTGCAGCCGCCGCGCCTCGTCGATCGTCGCCTGCGTGTCGTGCGCGAAGTTCGGGTCGACCTCCATCGACACCCAGCCGTCACGCGGCGAGGTGCCCTTGCCCGCCAGCAGGTCGCAGGCGTTGCGGACGTCCTCGGTGGCGAGGGCGAGGAAGAGCTCCTTGCGTTCCAGCCCGTGCAGGTCGCGCTTCTGGGCGTCGTAGGCGTTGCCGCTGCTCATGGCCTCCTGGAAGATCGTCGGGTTCGACGTCACCCCGAGCACGCCCGACTCGACGAGCGCGGCGAGGTCTCCTCCGCGCAGCAGGTCTCTGGACAGCTGATCCATCCACGGGCTCTGGCCCCGTTCGGCCAGGCCGTGGAGTGCGGTGCGCATGAGGAGTTCCTCCCGTCGATCGGGTCCTCTCGACGAGTACCCGTGACGGGTTGTCCAACACACCGCACTCCACGGGCAGGTCAGCGTGCCGGTTCGCGGTACCCCACGGCCAGGTGCCCCAGGCTGTCGCGGCCGATCTCGGCCTCCACGTCGAACACGTCGCGCAGCCACGACGAGGTCAGCACGTCGGCGCCGGCCCCCTCGGCCACGACCGCGCCGCGGTGCATCAGGACCAGCCGGTCGCAGTAGCGGGCGGCCAGCGCGAGGTCGTGCAGGGCGACGACGACCGTCTGGCTCGTGCCGTGGACCAGTTCCATCAGCTCCAGCTGGTGCCGCACGTCCAGGTGGTTGAGGGGTTCGTCCAGCAACAACGCCTGCGTGTCCTGGGCCAACGCGCGAGCCAGGTGCGCGCGCTGCCGTTCACCGCCCGACAGCTGCTTCCACGGCCGGTCCGCCAGCCCTCGCAGGTCGAGCCGGTCCAGCGCCGCCGCGACCTGCGCGTGGTCGGAGGCGTCCGGGCCGCGCCACAGCGACCGGTGGGCGGTGCGGCCGAGCATGGCCACCTCGGCGACCCGCAGATCGCTGTCGGTGTCCGCGGTCTGCTCGACGAACGCCATCTTGAGCGCCCTCTGCCGGGCTGGCCACCCCGCGATGTCCTCGCCGTCGTACAGGACCGAACCGGCATCCGGCGTGCGCAGACCGGCGATGCAGCGCAGCAGGGACGACTTGCCGGAACCGTTCGGCCCGATCAGCCCGACCGTCTCGCCGCTGGACACCGTCAGCGTCACGTCCCGCACGATCGTCTTGCCCGGCACGCCCCAGCTCAGGTTCCTCGTCTCGATCCTCACAGCTCACCCCGCTTGCGCAGCACCAGGAGGAACAGCGGCACACCGAGCAGCGCGGTGAACACGCCCACCGGCACCTCCAGCGGTGTGAAGAGCACGCGCGTGAGCGCGTCCGTCCACACCAGGAACACCGCGCCCACGACCGCCGACAACGGCAACAGCCTGCGGTGCAACGGCCCCACCATGAACCGCACGCCGTGCGGCACGATCAGCCCGACGAACCCGACCGCACCGACAGCGGCCACAGCCACAGCGGTCAGCACGGACGTCGTCACCAACAACACGGTCCGAGTCGCGCGCACGTCGATCCCGAGAGAGGACGCGGTGTCCGTGCCGAACGCGAACCCGTCCAGCGCGGAAGAACACAACCACACCACCAGCAACCCAACGGCCAGAACGACTGCGCACACCACCACGGACGGCCAACGCGCGGACGCGAGCGAACCCAGCAACCAGTTCGTGACGGCACGAATGCTGTCGGAGTCGCCGGACGCCAGCAGGATCAACGACGTGAGGGCCGCGAACAGCTGGCCGACGACGACACCGGTGAGCACGATCCGCACGGAGTCGAGCCCGGTTCGCTTCAGCAGCAGCATCAGCAACCCGAACGCCACCAACGCACCCACGAGCGCACCGCCGGTCACACCGACCTGGGACCCGGCGAACCCGAGCACCACGACGATCACCGCACCGGTCGACGCACCGCTGGACACACCCAGCAGGTACGGGTCGGCGAGCGAGTTGCGCGTGATGCTCTGCAACACCGCGCCGCACACCGCCAGCGCGGCACCGACCAGCGCGGCCAGCAGCACCCGCGGCACGCGCAGGTCCCAGATCAACGAGTCGAGCAGCCGCGGCAACGGGATGACGGGCAGCCCGACGTGCCCGCCCACGGACCTGCCGATCTCCGCCCAGGTCGTGCTGACCCCGACGCGGACGCCGAGTACGAGCGACACCGCGAGGACGACGAGGCTCAGCACGACGACGAGCGTGTTCTTCTTGCGTTGAACCGGTTCCGGGGTGCCGACGACCGGTTCGAGAACAGTGGCCTCAGCCACGGCCGGCGATCTTGTCGAGGCCGGCGGCGAACCCGCGCAGGACGTCGACCGAGCGGACCGACGGGTCCATCCCGGTGCCGTTCAGCTCGATGATCCTGTTCTCCTTCACGGCCTTCAGCTGCGAGACGGCCGGGTGTTCGCGCATCATCGCGAGCTTCTCGCTCGCCTTGTCACCGAGGTTGCCGCGCTCGGTCAGGTCGCCGATCACGATGACGTCGGGGTCGCGGCGCGCGATCTCCTCCCAGGAGGTCTCCGGCCACTCGTGGTCGAGGTCGTCGAACATGTTGGTGGCACCGGCGATCGTGCTCATCTGGTTCGGCATTCCGCCCTTGCCGGCGACGTACGGGACGCCCTTGAAGACCGAGTAGACCCACACGACCTTCACCGGTTCCCGTTTGACCGCCTGGACTTCGGCGACGATCGCGCGCTGGTCGTTCGTGAGCTCGGCGGCCTTCTCGGAGACGCCGAAGATCTTGCCGAGGTTCTCGTAGTCGCGGAACAGCCGCTCGAACGCCGGCGTCGTGCCGTCCGGGCAGTCCACCGCGCTCACGAACGTGGGCACGCCGAGGGATTCCAGCTCGTCACGCGTTCCGGCGCGGTCAGCGGTGAACAGGTCCTGGAACCCCGACACCACGACGTCCGGGTTGGCCGCGCGCAACGGCTCGGCCGTGAGGATCTTCGGCGAGAGCACCGGGACCTTCGCGTAGGCGTCGGCGTACTTGGGCAGCACCTTGGTCTTGACGTTCGCCGTGCCGGCCATCCGGTCCTGCAGTCCCAGCTCCAGCAACGTCTCCGTGGACGACTGGTCCAGGGCCACCGCCCGCTGCGGCGTGCTGGTGAACGTGAGCTGCTTGCCGCAGCTGCCCACCACCACCGACTGAGCCGTTGGCGCCTGGGCGCCTCCCGGTGTGGCGCAGCCCGCGGCGAGCACCGCGACCAGCGCCAGGCCGAGCCGGGCGGGGTGTGACATCGAATCCTCCAACAGGTGCCTAGATCGATCTCGGCTACTGTAACGACAATCGTTTTCACAGAAAACCTCTCGAAAGGCACAAAACTCGTGGTCCCGGACACAGTGCGCGGCACGTCGGTGCTGCGCAGCGCCCAGTTCCTCCGCCTCTGGACGGCGACCACCGCGTCGGGCATCGCGACCTGGGCCCTGCCGTTCGTCCTGGGCCTCGCCGTGCTGTCGCGTTCGCTGACCGCGGTGGAACTGGGCGTGCTGCTCGCGGCGCGCACCGCGGGCTTCCTCGCCGCCGTCCCGATCAGCGGTGTCCTGGCCGACCGCTACGCCCGCCGCCGCGTGGTCCTGTGGTCCGGGTTGATCTCCGCTGCCGCCGCACCCGTCCTGGCCGCGTCAGTGGGCGAGTCGCTGGTCCTGTCGGCCTTCGCGGTCGCGGTGATGGGAGCGGGCCAGGGCGCGTGCCGTCCCGCGTTCCAGGCGCTGACGGCCGAGGTGGTGGAAGGCGACCAGCGGCAGCAGGCCAACGCCGCGATGACGTTGTCCGTGCGCGTGACGACGTTGGTGGCACCAGGCTTGACCGCGTTGCTGGCGTTGGTGGTGAACACGCAGGTGCTGTTGCTCGGCATCGGCGCGCTGTGGCTCGTGGCCGCGCTGGTGCCACCAGCCGGCACCGGCCAGGTGAGCAGGAGTGGCACGGGATTCGCAGCGGAGTTCCTCGACGGGGTGCGCGAGGCCCGGCGGCACCCGTGGTTCCTGGCCGGGCTCGGCGCGCTGACCGCGGTGATCGCCACCGGGTACTCCGCGACCGGCGTGGTGCTCCCCCTGGTCAGCCGCGACCGCTACGGCACGGAGGCCGTGCTCGCGGGCGCGTTGACCGCCTACACGCTGGGCGCTCTGGCCGGTGCGCTGCTGATCTCACGCTGGCGGCCGCGCGCTGCCGGGTGGACCGCGCTCGCCGGTCTCGCGCTGTACGGGTTCGCGCCGCTGAGCCTGCTGCTGCCGGTGCACCCGTTCGTCGTGCTCGCCGCCTACGCGGTGGCAGGACTGGGCATCGAGCTGTTCAACGTGCCGTGGTTCACCGCGACGCAACGCGAGGTCGACCCCGGCAAGCTCGCTCGTGTGTCCTCTTTGGACTTCCTGCTGTCGTACGGCCTGGCGCCGGTCGGGCTCGCCCTGATCGCCCCGGCCATCTCGGCGTTCGGTGCCACCGCGGTGCTGGTCGCGTGCACGGCGATCTGTTTCGCCGCACCGGCACTGGCCGCGCTGACACCGTCCTCACGCGACTTCGGGCCGCGCCGGTGACCGGCGCGGCCCGAAGTCACGTGAAGGCTTACTTGCCGGCCTTCTGCAGCTCGCGCTTCAACTGCTCCTTGCTCATCCCCGCGGCTCCTTCGACACCCAGGTTGCGCGCCTGGACGAGGAGCTCCTCCTTGGTGGCCTCACCGGGCATCTCGCCCAGGTGGTCGGCCCTGCTGCGGGCGAACCGCTCACCGAGCTGGTAGCGGCGTTCCGCACTGAGCCCCTTGCGCATGCCGGGGAGGACGGTCTTCTCCTCTTCCTCGACGTGGTGCGTGACCGCCTCGACGACCTTCTGCAGCTTCTGGTCGTACTGCGGCGAGTCGTACTCGCAGTCGAGCAGCTCGGCCAGCAGCCGCTCCGCCTGGGCGTGCTCCTCCTGGCTGTGCTCGACCTCGTCGGTCTCCCCTGCCTCGTCCTTGGCGACCGGGTAGACCTCGGACTCCTCGGCGCGGCTGTGGGCGACGAGCAGCCCGCACAGCACCGGCGTGAGCAGTGGTCGTTTCTCCGGGTGGTTCTTCAGCTCGTCGAACAGGCGCTCCACCTCGCGGTGGTCCTGCATGATCAGGTCGACGACGTCGTACTGCACGGCGGTCCTCCTACTGGTTGTTGCGGGGATAGCGGGTGCTGATCGGCGCGACACCTCGTCGTGCGATCCGGCCGAGCGCCACGCCGAACGCGGCGATCACGGCGACGGCCACGAGGAGACCGATGACGATCGACCACGTGAGACCGGCGCCCAGAAGTCCGGCCGCCGCACCGGTGATGACGCCCGCCACGAGGCCGTTGACGAGGTTCACGAAACCGGCGACGCCGAGCGCGGTGCCGATCAGCCGCGGTCGCCGTGCCTTGCGCCAGCCGGTCTGGCCGGCGTCGACCTCGACGCCCACCGTGTCGTCGTGCACCTGCCGGACGAAGGCTTCCCTCGTTGACGGTTCGAGATCGCCGTAGATGTGCCGGATGCGGTTGATCCCCAGACCCGCCTGCACGTCCTCGATCGTCAGCTCGACCGTCCGGAACAACGTGGCGAGCCCGATCAGGAACAGGCCGGCGAAGATCACCAGCATCAGCGTCAGCAGCACCTTCAGCGGCACGACCTGGGCCACGAAACCCAGGGCGATCATCGACGCGGAGATCGTGGTGAGCAGATGTCCTGCCCTGCCGGTCGCGTCGGTGATCGTCGCGGTGCGCACCATCTGCAGCGTGTAGTGCTCAGTGGTGAGGATGGTCAGCGCCGAGGCCTTGTCCTCCGGCACGTCAGCGTCCGAGGGCGTCGGCGAGCTCCTTCTTCGTCATCGTGGAGCGGCCCTTGATGTTCTTCTTCTTGGCCTCGTTGTAGAGCTGCTCCTTGGTCAGGCCCTTCGGCCTGTTCGTGCCCGACCGCTGCCCGCCGCGCTTCTGCGGCGACGTGTCGTTCGTGGACGACTTGCTCGCGGTCTTGGACTCGCCGGACTGGGCGCGGTTCTTGTTCACCGTGCGCGCGGCGATCTCCTTCGCCCGCTTGGACGAGGCACCGCGGCTGCGGGCGGAGTCCTTGATGTGCTCGTAATGGCGTTCACGTTTCGCGTTCGATCCCGCTGGCATCACGACCTCCTGGTTCGAGCTGAGCCGCGAATACCCCCGGTCAGGGCGGTTCACACCAGGGTGACGCCGGGTAGCCACCCCTATGGCGATCTCAACCCGATTCGACACCGCCCGCGTGCTGGCCACGGTCCTGCTGCCCACCCTCGCCAAGGGCGTCATCGTCCGCAGGCCCGGCGTCATGGCGGTCGCTGAGAAGGTCCAGTCCGACACCAGGGCCATCGACACGATGAGGAAGCTGCGCGACCGCTACGGACCGGAACCGGTGCGGTTGCGCATCACCGGCCGCAGCGTGGCCGTGCTCGTGGACCCGACCGACGTCGGAAGGCTGCTCAAGGGCTCACCCGAGCCGTTCGCACTGGCGACCAAGGAGAAAAAGGCCGCGCTCAACCACTTCCAGCCGCACGGCGTGCTCATCTCGGAGGGACAGGAGCGGGAACGGCTGCGCGCGCTCAACGAGCGTGTGCTGCGGCCGGAGCACGTGCCCGTCGACGCGATCGTGCGCGACGAGGCCGACCTGCTCACCCGGCACGCGATGAGCACCGGCGAGCTGACCTGGCACTCCTTCAGCCAGGCGTGGTGGCGGATCGTGCGCAGGATCGTCCTCGGTGACGGCGCCCGTTCCGACGACCAGCTCACCGACGACCTCAAGGCACTGCGGGAGAACGCGAACTGGGCGTTCCTGCGCCCGAAGCAGCGTGGCCTGCGCGAACGGTTCCAGAGCAGGCTCGACGAGCACCTCGCACGGCGTGAGGAAGGCAGTCTGGCCGCCCAGCCGGGTGATCTCGCGGGTCAGGCCCCGCACTGGCTGTTCGCGTTCGACGCGGCCGGAATCGTCACGATGCGGGCCCTGGCCATCGGCGCACGCGGCAGGAACGGCATCCTCGAGTCGGCGCGGCTGTGGCCGACCACGCCGGTGATCCTGCGGGAGAGCACCAAGCCCACGCGCTGGCACGGCACGTGGCTCCCGGCGAACACCGAGTTCGTCGTGTTCACGCCGTTCTTCCACCGCGACCCGGACCGGCTGCCGTACGCCGACCGGTACGCGCCGGAGATCTGGGACGGCCCGCGCGACCCCGCGATCGTGCCGTTCAGCGGCGGCCCCGGCGTGTGCCCCGGCCGCGACCTCGTGCTGGCCACCGGCAGCGCGATGCTGGACGCGCTGAGCGAGCACCTCTCGTTCCCGAAGCTGAGCACACCGCTGCCCGGAACGCTGAACCACTTCGCTCTCCGCATGCCCGCGACCCCGCTGGGTACTCGCGTGTCATGAACCTGCGCGCCATCGTGACCGGATCGGACTCGGGCATCGGCAAGGCCGTCGCCGTCGCACTCGCGGGTGGCGGCGTCGACGTGGGCATCACGTACCACGAGGACGCCGACGGAGCCGCGAGCACCGCCGAGCAGGTGCGGGAGGCAGGTGCCCGCTGTGCCGTGCGGCAGCTCGACCTCACCGACCTGCCGGACGCGGCCTCGGTCGTGGACGAGCTGGCCGAGGAGCTGGGTGGTGTCGACGTCCTGGTGAACTGCGCGGGCACCGGCAGCAGCCAGAAGGCCGTCGACATGCCGTTCGACCTCTGGCGCTCGGTGCTCTCGGTCGACCTCGACGGCGCCTTCCTGTGCTCGCAACGCGCGGCCAGGCGCATGATCGACGCCGGTCGTGGCGGCCGGATCATCAACATCACCTCGGTCCACGAGCACCTGCCGCGCGTGGGTGCCGCGCCGTACTGCGCCGCGAAGGCCGGGCTCGGCGCGCTCACCGAGGTGCTCGCGCTCGAACTGTCCGAGCACGGCATCACCGTCAACTCCGTGGCGCCCGGCGAGATCTCGACGCCGATGACCGGTCAGGAGGACGTCGACCCGCACACCCAGCCGCGTCCGGGCGTGCCGCTCGGACGGCCCGGTCACGCGGCGGAGGTCGCGGCCGTGGTGGCGTTCCTGGCCACGCCCGCCGCGAGCTACGTGACCGGAGCGTCGTTCGTCGTGGACGGCGGAATGTCCCTGATGGGACCGCAGGCGAGCGGAATGCTCACCGACGAGAAGTGGAGGCAGCCCTGATGCGCGCCGTGGTGCTGAACTGCACCCTGAAGAAGTCCCCCGACCAGTCCAACACGGACCTGCTGGCCCAGGTGGTGATCGACGAGCTGGCCAAGAAGGACGTCGACGTCACGACGTTCCGGCTCGCCGACCACGCCATCCCGCCGGGTGTCTCGACCGACGTCGGCGACGGCGACGAGTGGCCGCGCATCCACGCGGCGTTGCTCGACGCGGAGATCCTGGTGTTCGCGACGCCCACGTGGGTCGGGCACCCGTCCTCGCTCGCGCAACGGGCGCTGGAGCGGATGGACGCGATGATCTCCGAGACCGACGACGAGGACCGTCCGGTGGCCTACAACCGGGTCGCGGGCGTCGTCGTGACGGGCAACGAGGACGGCGCGCACCACGTGATCAGCGAGATCGCCGGCGGACTCGGCGACATCGGCTACACGATCCCGGGCCAGGCGTGGACGTACTGGAACCGCGGTCCAGGCCCCGGACCGAGCTTCTCCGAGACCGCGGAGGGTCACGAGTGGTCGGAGAACACCGGCCGCACGATGGCGGCCAACCTGCACGCCGTCGCCCTCGCCTTGGCGGAGCGCCCGATCCCGGCCTGAGCGAGCGCGACCACCGCGCCGATCAGCAGGCCGCCCAGGACGTCCGTGGGCCAGTGCACACGGGTCCTGAGGCGGCTGTAGGCGACCAGCAACACCAGTGGCGTCACGAACACGGCGGCCTCTCCATCCTCCAGTGCGGCGGCCGTGCCGAACGCGGCGGCCGTCACCGCGTGCTTGGAGGGGAACGACGACGAGTCGGGGTGCTCCGGCAACGCCTGTCGCGCGGGCATGGTCGCAGCCTCGGGCCTGCGACGGTGCACGACCACGCTGATGAGATGACCGATCGGCATGGCGACGGCCGCGGCGGTGAGCGCCCGCTTGGCCGTCTTCCTCTTGCCGGCCAGCGCGAGCAGTCCGGCCACCGGTAACCAGAGCAGGCCGCCGCGTGCCGTGACGCTGGCGGCGATGATCACCGGGTGCGGGCGTCTGGTGGGCAGCGCCTCGCTGTTGTGCAGAGAATCCTCGTCGAGCTCTTCCAGCTCGTCCTCGCCGTTCATGCAGGTCTACGTACCCAGAACCGGCGGTTCCGGAAACTACGGCCAGGACGGTTCTTCGCTGTGCGCGATCACCAGTTCCCGGATCTCGCAGTCCTTCGGCTGGGTCAGCGCGAACACGATCGCCGCCGCCACCCGGTCCGGCGGGTTCAGCTTCTCCAGGTCCGTCGGCCGGTACTGCTCGGTCCGGTCGTCGAAGAAGTGCGTCCGCATCCCACCGGGCACCACGAGCGTGACCCCGACATCGCCCGCGGTCTCCGCCGCCAACGCGCGCGTGAACCCGACCACGCCGAACTTCGAGGCGCAGTAGGCAGTGGCGTCGCTGACCGCACGCAGCCCGAGCGTCGACGCGACCGTCACCACGCGCCCGTTCTCCAGGTGCGGCAACGCGGCCCTGATGACCGCCGCGGTGCCGAACAGGTTGACGCGCACGACGTTCTCCCACTCCTCGGCCGGGACGTCGGCCAGCGTCCCGCACCGATCGATGCCCGCCGCGGTGACCACTCCGGTGAACCCGCCGTGCTTCTCGGCCAACGCGTGCACCGCGGCTTCCGCGGCCCGGCCGTCCGCCAGGTCCACGAGCTCGAACTCGGCGTTGACCGGCGCCGACTTGTCCAGCACGAGCGGTGTTCCGCCGGCCTCGCGCACCGCGTCGGCCACGGCCGCGCCCAGCCCGGCCGCGCCTCCGGTCACCACCACGTTCCCCAGCATCAAGCCCTCCTCGACAGGATCTCGGTCGTCGAATGTCCCCTGTGGTACGGCACCACGACCGTCCGGCCGCCCCAGCGCCGCACCACGGCGGTCTCCGGCAGCAGTTCGGCGGTGTAGTCGCCGCCCTTCACCCAGATGTCCGGGCGCAACCGGCCCAGGACGTGCTCCGGTGTGTCCTCGCCGAACACGACCACGTCGTCCACGGACTCCAGCGCGCGCAGCACCTCGACGCGTTCGTCCTGGCCGTTGACCGGGCGTCCCTCGCCCTTCAGCCGCCGCACGGACAGGTCGGAGTTCAGGCACACCACCAGGCAGTCGCCCAACGCCCGTGCGGCGGCCAGCATCCGCACGTGTCCGGGGTGCAGCACGTCGAAGCACCCTCCCGTGGCGACGACGGTTCCGCCACGCCGGCGCACCGAGTCCACAGTGGACGAGAGAGGTGCACGCATACCGGAAACGCCACCACGGGCCAGGAATTCCGCCGCAGCTCCAACGGCATCGGCCACCGCGTCGTCGGGCGCGGCACCACCAGCGAGCCGGACAGCAGCCGCCACGGCGAACCGGTCCCCCGCACCACACGGGTCGGCGACCGGAACAGCGGGCGCGGGCACCGCGACCGGCGTCCCTCCACAGTGGAGCAGCGCACCCTTCGACCCCATCGTCACCACGACTGCCCGTGCGCCCCACCGGGACAGCAGCTCGCTCGCCGCCGCGTCCGGATCGGCCGTGCCGCTGAACGCCGTCGCCTCCGGCAGGTTGGGAGTCGCCAGCCGCACGCCCGGTACCGGCGCCGGACCGCGTGGATGCGGGTCCCAGACCACCGGAACGCGGGTCAGCACCGACCGCAGTCGTTCGTCCCGCAACAGCCCGCGCCCGTAGTCCGACGCCAGCACGAAGTCCGCGGACAGCACGACGTCGAGCATGTCGTCAGTGACCCGAGGAGCACCAGCGGCACCACCACGGTCCACACGCGCCAAAGACGTTCCACCGCACCGCAACCGGGTCTTCACCGGGATGGAATCCGCACGCCCGAACACAAGAGGAACGTCGATCAGCGACCGCACGCGCTCCCCCACCGAGTCCTCGGACAGCGCACTGACCAGCATCACGTCCACACCGTCCCGCGCGGCCATCGTCGCCGCCAGCGCCGCACCACCCGCGCGGGCGTGCTCGCCGACCACGTCCAGCACGGGCGCCGGAGCGTCGGGGCAGAGCCGTTCGACGGTGCCCTCCACGTCGACGTCCAGCAACGCGTCACCGACCACGACCAGCTTCACGACGCCCTCCGGAAGGCCGAGGGCAGCGCCGCCTCGAACGCCTCGCACAACGCGTGCACGACGACGAGCTGCGCCTCCTGCACGTGGCACGGGTCGCCGGGCAGCGAGAGGGTGTCGTCGGCCAGCGACGCCAACGGGTTCGGCACCGGTCCGGTCAGCGCCCACGTGGTCGCCCCGGCCAGCCGGGCCGCGTGCGCCGCCTCCAGCAGGTTCGGGCTGCGGCCGCTGGTGGACAGCAGGACCACGACGTCGCCCGGCCGTGCGTGTGCCGTGACCTGGCGGGCGAAGACCTGGTCGTAGCCGTAGTCGTTGGCGATCGCGGTGACGCTGGAGGTCTCGGCGCACAACGCCAGCGCGGAGAACGGCGCGCGGTCGTGGCGGTAGCGGCCGACGAGCTCGGCGGTGAGGTGCTGTGCCTCTGCGGCGGATCCGCCGTTGCCCGCCGCCAGCACCCTGCCGCCGTCCACCAGCAGCCGGGCGAGCGAGGCACCCCAGCGGTGGATGCGCGAGGACTGGGTGCGGACGCCGGCCAGCGTGTCGGCGAGTCCGGCGAGGTGGCTTTCGACGGTCACCGTGCCACCGCCAGGTCGTCGGCTGCGGCCACGCGCTGGTAGACGAGCTCCGTGCGGGCGGCGATCTCGTCCCACGTGTACCGGGCGTCGACGCGGTCCTGCCCCGCCATCCCGTACGCCTCACGACGTGAGGAGTCCGCGATCAGCTTGCGCAGAGCGCGTCCCAGGGCTCTCGGGTCACGCGGCGGTGTCAGCACGCCGGTGACGCCGTTGACCACGGTGTCGATCAGGCCGCCGACAGCCGACGCCACAACGGGAACACCGCACGCCATGGCCTCCAACGGCACGATGCCGAACGGTTCGTACCAAGGCACGCACGCCACGACGTCCGCCGAGCGCAGCAGAGCGGGCATGTCCGTGCGCGCCACCTGTCCGATCAGGTGCACGCGGTCGGAGACACCGTGCGTGTCGGCGCAGGCGAGCAGCCGTTGCGCCTCGGGATCGGACTTCAGCACGGGCGGTCCTCCCGCGATCACCAGTTCGGTGTCCGGCACCAGCGGCAGCGCGGCGATCAGGTCCGCGAAACCCTTGCGCGGCACCAGCCTGCCGACCGAGACGATGCGGTGCGGTGCGGTCCGGCGCGCCACCGGGCCGATCTGGGCGAACAGCTTCGTGTCGACACCGCAGGGCACGACCGAGATCTTGTCGCGCCTCAGTCCCATGGCGATCAGCTCGTCGACCTCGTCGTCACAGGTCGCGGCGATCGCTCTCACCTCGTGGCCGACCAGCCGTTCCACGGCGATCCGCTCCGAAGGGCTGGTGTCCTGCGAGCCCTGGTGGCGGCGCTTCACCGTGCCGAGGGCGTGGTAGGTGTGCACGACCGGGATGCCCTCACGGCGCGCGGCCAGCACCGACGCGAGGCCGGACATCCAGAAGTGGCTGTGCACCACGTCCGGTCGTTGGTCCTGCCAGTCGTGCATCAGGAAGCGGGAGAAGTCGGTCATGTGCGGCAGCAGGTCGTCCTTGGGCACCTGCTTCGCGGGACCCGCCGGCACGTGGACGACCTCGTAGCCGTCCGCGGTGGCGACCCGGCGAGGCAACCCGCGGGCGTCGCGCCGCGTGTAGACCGCGACCTCGTGACCCCGCCGTACCAACGCCGCCGCGAGAGCCGCCACGTGCACGTTCTGCCCACCCGCGTCGGCACCACCCAGAGCCGCGAGCGGGCTGGCGTGCTCCGACACCATCGCGATCCTCATCCGATCACCTCCTTCATCAGCACGTCCCAGTTGCGCAGGAACGCCTCGAGCCCGTAGCGGGCCAGCGCGAACTCGCGGGCCCGTTCTCCTTTCTCGTGCGCGAGCGCGGGATCCGCGATCAGCTCGCGGACAGCGCTCACCAGCTCCTCCACGTCGGTCGAAATCGCACCCACGTCATCTGGCACGGCACGGACTGCCTCCGTGCACGCCAGGGCGACCACCGGCATGCCGATGTGCATGGCTTCCAGCAGGGACAGCCCCAGCGACGTCCAGCGCGCCGGGTGGACGTAAACGCGGCGGCGGGCCAGTTCGCGGTGCAGCGCTTCGAGTTCATGGTCTCCCTCGCCACCGATCTCCTCGGTCCCGATGCCGAACACGTCGATCGGGTCGAACCGCGGCAGCAGGTCGGCACCCACGATCCGGCCGCGCCGGACGGGTTCGTTGATCACCGCCGCCGCGTGCGGGAGCTCGCCGGTGTACAGCGGGCCCGGATCGACGACGCCGTGCTCGATCACGACGGTCCTGGTGGTGCCGCAGTCCCACATCAGGTCGTTGAAGTGCGTGACGTGGACGATCGTCCCGTCCCAGCCGGCCAGTGGGTGTTCCTGCGCCGGAGCCGCAGGAGTGTTGTGCTCCAGGTACACCACCGGCACACCGACGGGGACCTTCGACAGCTCCTCGACCCGTTGCACGACGGCGATGTCGGCTCCTGCGGCGTCCACTTCGGACAGACTGACCTCGCTCGCCCGCCACGGCCGTCCGGCGAGGCCGATGCCGTCCGGCGGACCGGGGATCAGGTACTCGTGCCCGCCCTGGACGAACCCGTGCGTCCACGAACCGTGGACGTGCCACAGCAGGATCCTCACGCCGTCACCTCCGCGACCGCCGCCACGACGTCCGCCGGATCGACCAGGTCGAGGCAGGGATGGCCGGGCACCGGGCACTCGCGGGCCCTGGTGCCGCGGCACGGCGCGTTCTGGTCGCCGAGCAGCACGTGCTTGCCGTGCGGCGCCCACCTGACCGCCGGGACCACGGGCGCGAACAACGACACGACAGGCGTGCCGACCGCGGCCGCGAGGTGCGCGGGGCCGGTGTTGCCGACGACGACCGCGTCGGCACCGGCGAGAATCCCCGCCAGCTCGCGGAAGCTGGTGCGCCCGCCCAGATCGGTTCCGCACGCGCCCGCGACGTGCTCGGTCAGCCCGGCCTCGGCCGGACCTCCGGTCACGACGACGCGGGACCCGGCCGCGGTCAGCGCGACCACGGCTTTCGCCCACCGGTCAGGCGACCAGGTGCGGGCGGGCGCCGACGCACCGGGGTGCACAACCACGTACGGATGGCTCAGATCGGTCCTCGGTGGATCGACGACGGCGAGCCGGCCGTCATCTCCGTCCGGCAGCGCGAACCCGGCGGCGTGCGCGACCTCCAGCGCCCGTTGCGCCTCCGGGACGTCCGGGTCACCGGTCACGCGCACGTCGAGCAGCGACCCCGGGTAGTCGGTCGACCGCGCGACGATCTTCGGCACACCGGCGAGCCGCAGGATCAGGGCCAGCGGCAACGGACTCTGGTGGAACGACGTGAGGATCAATGCCACGTCGGCGCGAATGCCGTGCAGCAACGCGGTGACGGCCTCGACGTCGAACGGGCGGACCTCCGGCGCCGGGTTGGCGATCCACGGGCACTCCCACTCGACGATCCTCGTCACGCCGGGCAGCAGTTCCGCCGCGTGCACTCCGCCGGGACCGCACAGGAACACGACCTCGCCGGCCGCCGCGGCCGCGCGGACCGCGGGTCCGGCGAGCAGCACGTCACCGTCGCTGTCGAGTCGTGCCACGAGCGTCCTCACCGGATCATCTCCAGCACGGCGTGCAGATCTCCGGCGGTGCGAGGGGCGTGGTCGACCTCTTCGCGCCTGGTCACCTCGGTGGGCACCAGCAACGGCACCGCGCCCGCGGCCTGCGCCGCCAGCACGTCCGCACCGATGTCCCCCACCACCACCGTGCGTTCCGGCCGGACACCGAGCGCCTCACACGCCGAAAGCACCAGGCCGGGGGCGGGTTTGCGGCACGCGCAGCCCTCGTCCGGGTGGTGCGGGCAGATCTGCCACGTGCCGAACCGTCCCAGCAGCTCCTCGACCCGCGCGTTCACGGCCGCGACCTGGGTCTCGGTGAGCAGGCCGCGTCCGATGCCGGACTGGTTGCTCACCACGCCGGTGCGCAGCCCGTGGGTGCGCAGTTCGCGCAGCACCTCACGAGCTCCCGGCATCGGCGCGACGCGGAAGGGATCGCCGTTGTACGGAACGTCCTTGATGAGCGTGCCGTCACGGTCGAAGAGCACCGCGTCGAAAGGCTGGTCCATAGAGGAGATTTAGCCGAGACAGACGCCTTGAAACGCTACTCGGCGAAGCGATTCACAGCACCGGGCTGGCCGGAACCTGCTCACCGGACCCGATTCCCCGTACGAGTGCGTGAAGTGCTTCCTCCGCGTCGAACCTCGGCTCCCAGCCGAGCTCTGCCCGTGCGCGGGTCACGTCGAGCAGCGGCGACTTCAGGGCCAGGTCGACCCATCCCGGTGGAGTGGGTTGCAGGCGCAGTCGCCAGCTCACGTTCGCCAGTAGACGCAACAGGTGTGGCGAAAGGGGGACGTGCCTGCCGCCCAGCACCTCGGCCAGTGCACGGGGAGTGACGACGGGCTCGGCCGCGAGGTTCACGGCGCCGTGCGGTCGTTGCCTCAGAATCCGGGCCAGCGCGTCGGCGACGTCGTCGGAGTGGACGAACTGCAGCACCAGGTCGCGCGGCAGCGGCAGGATCGGAATCCGGTGCCGGAACAGGACTTTCGGCACCAGCCTGCCGAGGAAGTAGTCGCGGATCTCGGCTCCCGCGTCGGCTTGGAGGATCAGGCCGGGCCGCGGCCGGGTGATCAGCACGCGCGACTCGAACTGGTTGAGCAGGTGCTCCACCGCGGCCTTGTGCCTGCTGTAGAACGACGACGGCACGCCGTTGACCGGCCACGACTCGTCCACGCGGCGGTCCTTCGACCCCGGTGAGTACGCGCCGACCGACGACATGTGCACGAGGTGCGGCACGCCCGCGTCCGCCGCCGCGCTGAAGACCTGGGCCGATCCGGCCACGTTCGTCCGGTACATCAGCCGTTCGTCGCGGGCGGGCTGGATCAGCCAGGCGAGGTGCACGACGGCGTCGGCGTTCTCGAACGCGACGGTCAGGGGTTCCTCCGCTCCCGCCCGGCCGAGCTCGATCGGTGTCCACTTCACGCCGCGGTACGGCGGTGCGTCGCCTGGCGGGCGGCGGGAGATGCCGTGCACCTCGATGTCGGGTTCGTCGGCGAGCCTGCGCAACAGAGCGGTGCCGACGTTGCCGGTCGCGCCGGTGATGACGACCTTCACGATCGCGCTCGCGCGGTCTCGCGGTTGTTGGCCTTCTGGATGGCGTCGACGAGCTCGTCCTTGGTCATCTGCGACCGGCCCTCGATCTTCAGGCGCTTCGCGATGTCGTAGAGGTGCTGCTTGCTGGCGTTCGCGTCGACACCTCCCGCCGTGTCGCCTTCTCGCGGTGTGCTCCGCTCGGCCTGCTCGTCCGACGGCCCCTTCTCCCTCTTCGGCTCCCAGTGGTCGCCGACCTTCTCGAAGCTGTGCTTGAGCGCGGAGAAAGCGGTGCGGTGGGCACGTTCTCCTTCGCCGTAGGTCTCGACGGCCGAGTCGTGCGCCTTGATCCACGTCCGCTGCGCCTTCTTCGGCGAACGGGCCACCGTGCTGGGCAGTTCCTGGCGTCCGGGCATGGCTCCTCCAAGGTTTCGACCTGCGCTGACGGGTACCCGCGTGCCATGAGCGCCATGCACGCCATCGACGTCCACAGCCCCCTCGACTCACAGCTGATCGGCTGGCTTCCCACGGCGACCCCGTCCGACGTCTCCGCCGCGCTGGCCGCCGCCCGCACGGCCGCGCCGGCGTGGGCTGCCGTTCCCGCCGCCGAACGCGGTGCGGCGGTCCGGGAGGCCGCCGGCGCGTTGCGGGAACGGGCCGGCGACCTCGCGACGATCGTGGAAACCGAGACGGGACGGCCGTTCGCGTCCGCGCGGGAAGGCGTGCTGGCGGGCGCGGCGACGCTGGAGCAGTACGCCGAGCTGGGCCCAGTCCATCGTGGACGGTCGCTGCTCGGGTCCGCGGTCGACTTCATGGTGCCCGAACCGCGCGGTGTCGTGGTGGCGCTGACCCCGTGGAACGACCCGGTCGCCGTGGCGTGCGGACTGCTGGGCGCGGCACTGGTGACGGGGAACGTCGTGGTGCACAAGCCGAGCGAACGCTGCCCGCACACCGGGCTGTTGCTGGCCACGGTGTTCCGGCCGTGCTTCCCGGACGGGGTGCTGCAGACGCTGGTCGGGGACGGCTCAGTCGGCGCCGCGCTGGTGAGCTCGTCCGACGTCGACCTCGTCGCCCACGTCGGCAGCACCGCCACGGGACGCGCGATCGCGCTGTCGTCGTCCGCGAAGCTGTTGCTGGAGAACGGTGGCAACGACCCGTTGCTGATCGACGACGACGTCGATCCCGAGTGGGCGGCCTCGCAGGCCGCGCTCGGCGCGTTCACCAACGCGGGCCAGCTGTGCACGTCGGTCGAGCGGATCTACCTGCACAAGGCGATCGCGGCCCCGTTCCTGGACGCGTTGTGCGCCAAGGCACGTGAGTGGAACACCGATCCGCAGCCGCTGGTCGACACGCGGCACCGCGACCTCGTGCACGACCAGGTCGCCGCGGCGGTCGCGGCGGGGGCACGGGCGCTGGTCGGCGGCGAGGTCCCCGAGGGCCGCGGCGCCTACTACCCGGCCACGGTGCTCACCGACTGCACGCCCGCGATGCGGATCATGTGCGAGGAGACGTTCGGCCCGGTCGCGCCCGTGCAGCTGGTGTCGTCGTTCGACGAGGGCCTGGCCGAGGCCTGCTCCGGCGACTACGGCCTGGCCGCCACGGTGCTGACCAGCTCGATGGACCACGCGCAACGGGCGTGGCGGGCGCTGCCGGTCGGCACGGTGAAGATCAACGCGGTGTTCGGCGGCGCGCCCGGTGGTGCCGCACAGCCCCGTGGCGCGTCCGGCACCGGATTCGGGTACGGGCCCGAGCTGCTCGACGAGATGACCACGACCAAGGTGGTCCACCTCGGCGTTCCTACCGGCCGGTCCTGATCAGCCGGAAGCCCGCCTCGGTGACCTTGTCGCGCGGCAGGACGTTGCGGGTGTCGAAGATCAGCGGGTGGTTCACCTCGTCCGCCAGCTCCGGCCAGTCCAGTTCGGCGAACTCGGGCCACTCCGTCAGCACGACCAGGACGTCGGCACCTGCCGCGGCCTCCGCTGCCGTGCTCTCCACGGTGACGCCGGGCCGGTCCGCGCTGACGCACGGGTCGTAGGCGCGCAGCTCGGCGCCTTCCTGGGCGAGCAGCCGCGCCACGACGAGCGCCGGTGAGTCGCGCAGGTCGTTGGTGCCCGCCTTGAACGTGAGGCCGAGCAGCCCGATCCGCTTGCCGGACAACGAGCCGAGCTCCGCGCGGATCCGGTCGACGACCCGGTGCGGCTGGTGCCGGTTGGTGGTGATCGCGGCTTCGAGGGTGACGAAGTCGACGCCCGCCGCCCTGGCCGTCGCGAGCAGGGCGAGGGTGTCCTTGGGCAGGCACGACCCTCCCCAGCCCGGCCCCGGTTGCAGGCACGACGCCCCGATCCGGTCGTCGAGCCGCATGCCCTCGGTGACGCCGTCGACGTCGGCGTCGAGGCTCTCGCACAGCTCCGCCACGGTGTTGACGTAGGAGAGCTTCAGCGCCAGGAAGCCGTTGCTCGCGTACTTCACCAGCTCGGCGCTCGTGTTGTCGGTGAGCACGGTGGGTGCGTTCGTCGGCGCGTACAGCTCGGCGACCTCGCGGGCCTGCCGTTCGTCCTGGGCGCCGACCACGACCCGTTGGGGCCGCAGGAAGTCCTCGACGGCGTGGCCTTCGCGCAGGAACTCCGGGTTCGACACGACACCGGGGTACCGCGCGCCCGTGCCGACCGGCACCGTCGACTTCAGCACCACGCCGCGCGTCGCCTTGCCCAGCACCTCCTCGACGGCGGACAGGTCGGCCGATCCGTCGGCTCCGGCCGGTGTCGGCACGCAGACGAACGTGAAGTCCACATCGGACAGTTCACTACCCACGACGAACTTCAGCCTCTGTCGGTCCAGTCCCTCGACGACGAGCTCGCGCAGACCTGGTTCGTGCAGCGGGATCTCCCCCGCGTTCAGGGCGTCCACCCTGGCCTCGTCCACGTCCGCGCAGACCACGTCGTGGCCGAGGTGCGCGAAGCACGCGGCCGTGGTCAGACCGACGTAACCCGCGCCGATGACTCCGATTCGCCTGGGCCGCACAGCACACCTCCCGCCGCGTCGAGAACTTCTTCCGTCGTGATCTTCAGCAGTCCCGGGTCCGGTTCGTCGGCGAACGTGTCCCCGGTGCCGCCGTGCCAGAGCACCTGGTGAGGTCCGTGCCGCGGTCCCCAGAGGTGCGGGGACACCGGACCGAACAACAGCACCGACGGCGTCCGGTAAGCCGTGGCGACGTGCGCGATGCCGGTGTCGCCGCAGATGACGAGCCTGGCAGTCGCGACGAGGTCCATGAGCTCGGAAAGCGTTCCGGTGAAGGGGTTCGGGGTGATCTGCCGGGCGAGGTCGTGCTCCCCCGGACCGGCGGTGACCACCACGTCGTCTCCGAGTGCTCTGGCGACGGCCGCGAACCTCCCCGCCGGCCATCTCCTGGCGCCGGTGCTGGCGCCGGGGTGGATCACGATCCGGCCGGTTCGGTCGCCGACCGGGCGCAGCCGGAAGTCGTCGGGGTCGCAGCGGATGCCGGTGCGTTGCAGGAGGTCGCACCAGCGGAGGACCTCGTGGCGGTCTTCTGGCCATTCGACGGCGAGCAGCCGCACCTCCGGCGCCCGGTCCGGCCCCCCGTACGTGATCAACGCCCGCGGCCCCGTCTCCAGCAGCCGCTCCACGCTCTGCGGCCCCCGTCCGTGCAGGTTGACCGCGAGGTCCGGCTTCTCGAAACCGATGGGCGCCAACGCCTCCGTCGGCAGCAGCCGGTCCACCGCCTCGATCCGCTCTACCGCGTCCGCGAGCCACCCCGGCGCCGCCAGCGTGATCTCCGCCTGCGGAAACGCGGCCCGCAACCCGCGCAACGCGGGCACCGCCGTCAGCAGGTCGCCCAGCCCCAAGGCTCGAAGCACGAGAATCCTCACGACCGCACCCGCCGGTACCGCACCTCTCCCCGCAACCGGTGCCAACAGGCGACAGGCGGGATCAGCGCGCTGGTCACCAGCATCCGCACGATCTCCCCCGGCGTGCGAGGCCCCGGCGCAATCCTCGCCACCGCGAACCACACCGTGCGACCGGCCCACACCGCACCGAACGTTCCCGCCGCACGCCGCAGCCCCAAAGCTCCACAGAGGACGGACAACACACCGGCCGCCGTGGTCACCGCGTGGGACTGGAGCCTCCCCCGCCGTCCGCCGATGCGGGACCGCCAGCCCGGCCCCACCAGCCGGCGCATCAACGCGTCGTCGGCGTTGCCGCGCTGGTCGCGCACGCTCGTCAGGAACGTCGCGGGCTTGACCGGGTGCGTGGTGACCCGGCTGCCGCGCACGATCCGGTACCCGAGGTCCTGCACCCGCAGCGCCAGTTCGGCGTCCTCGCGGTAGGCGCGCGGGAACCGTTCGTCGAAACCCCCGGCGCGGGCCAGCGCCTCCCGCCGGTACGCCATGTCCGCGGTGATCCAGTGGGCGGTGGCGAGGCCCGCCGTGCCGCGTTCGGCGTCGGTCGGCTTCCGCGACTCCGGCAGCGGCACCTCGATCCGCGCCTGGCTCGCGCCCACGTCGTCGGGCAGGTCTTCGAGGTCGGCGGCCAGCCGGGCTTTCCAGTCCGGAGCCAGCACGACGTCGTCGTCGAGGAAAGCCACCCAGTCGCCGCGCGCCTCCCGCCACCCGGTGTTGCGCGCCGCCGCCGGTCCCAGGCCGGTGTCGCGGTCGTCCACGACGATGATCTCGCACAGGTTGGGGCCTTCGCCTCCGACGAGCGCGTCCAGCAGCTTGTCGAGGTTCGGACGGCCGACGGTGGGGATCACGACGGAGTAGCTCATCGGCGCACCACGTACGGGCCGATGGCGAGCAGGTCGACCGGCGACGAGCCGAAGCACTCCAACGCGTCGCGCGGGGTGTCGACCATCGGACGGCCTGCGGTGTTGAGGCTCGTGTTCACGACGACCGGCACGCCGGTCCTGCCCTCGAACTCGCGCAGCATCCGTTCCAGCAGAGGATCGTCGGCCACGGTCTGCGCACGGGCGGTGCCGTCGACGTGCACCACGGCCGGAATGCGATCGGTCCACTCCGGACGGACGTTGTGCACGAACAGCATGTACGGGCTGGGAATCGGGCCGCGGGTGAAGACGTCCCCGGCCCGGTCGGCCAGCACCATCGGCGCCACCGGGCGGAACTGTTCGCGCCCCTTCACGTCGTTCAGCCGGGTCAAGTTCTCGGCGTAGCAGGGATTAGCGAGCAACGAGCGCCGGCCGAGCGCGCGCGGGCCGTACTCGCTGCGGCCCTGGAACCACGCCACGATCTTGTTCGCGGCCAGCGCCTCGGCCACCTCCACGGCGACGTCCGCGGGCTTCTCGTACGCCACGGCGGCGGTCCGCAGCACCGACTCGATCTCGTCGTCGGAGAAACCCCTGCCGAGATCGGCGCCCGGCATCGCCGACACGACGTCTGTGCTCGCGTGCAGGGCCGCCCCAAGTGCCGTGCCCGCGTCACCCGCGGCGGGCTGCACCCACACCTCGTCGAACGGTCCCTCGGCGAAGATCCGCGTGTTCGCGACGCAGTTCAGCGCCACACCACCGGCCATCGTCAGCCGGGTCTCGCCGGTGCGGTCGTGCAACCAGCGCACCAGTTCCAGCAACACCTCTTCGAGCCGCACCTGCACGCTCGCGGCCAGCTCGGCGTGTTCCCGGTCCAGCTCCTCGCCCGCTTTCCGCTGCTTGGCGAGGGTGTTCCAGTCCAGCGGCCTGATCTCGAACCCGCCGTCGCGCACCAGCACGTGCTCACGCATCAGTTCGAGGTGCACCGGCTTCGCGTGCGAGGCCAGCGCCATGACCTTGTACTCGTCGCTGGAACGCAGAAAACCCAGGTGCTCGGTCAGTTCCTCGTACATCAGGCCGAGCGAGTGCGGCAGCCGTTGCGACGCGAAGGTCGTCAGCTCCTGGTCGACGTACCGCCCGGCGAGGTGCGAGCCGCACTCGCCGCGGCCGTCCGCCACCAGCACCGCGCAGTTCCCGCCGAACGGTGCGGCGAGCCCGGTCGACGCGGCGTGCGCGACGTGGTGCGGCACGAACCGGACGATCTCGGGATCGAGGCCCGGCAACGACGTCGCGAGGAACTGCGGGGCCTTGCGGGCGTACGTCGTCCGCAGGTCCTCCCAGGGCGCGTACTCGGCGTCCACCAGGCTCGGGTCGTACGAGTAGGCCACGGCGTCGAGGTCCGCGGCGGTCAGCCCGGCCTTCTCCAGGCACCAGCGCGCGGACAGCTCCGGTTGTTCCCAGGCCGAGAACGGCACTGGCCGTTTGCCGTGCTTGCGGCGGGAGAACCGTTCCTCCTCGGCCGCCGCCACGACCTCGCCGTCGACCACCAGTGCGGCGGCCGGGTCGTGGAACACCGCGTTGATCCCGAGAACTCGCATGAAGTGCGGCTACCCGGCGAACTGCCGGGCAAACGACCGCAGCCCCTCTTCGAGCGGGACCTGCGGCTGCCAGCTCAGAACCTCCTCGGCTAGACTGATGTCCGGCCGGCGGCGGCGCGGGTCGTCCGTCATGGACTCGACGTGCCGGATGTCCGACGAGCTGCCGGTGACCTCGATCGTCTTGCGGGCGACGTCGAGCACCGTGACCTCGGCCGGATTGCCGAGGTTGATCGGTCCGGGGTGGTCGCTGCGCGCCATCGCGAGCAACCCGCGAACGAGGTCGTCCACATAGCACAGCGAACGGGTCTGGAGCCCGTCGCCGTGCACCGTCAACGGTTCGCCCGCCAGCGCCTGCCGCAGGAACGTGGGGATCATCCGGCCGTCGTGCGCGCGCATCCGCGGCCCGTAGGTGTTGAAGATCCGCACGATGCCGGCGTCCACACCGTGTTCCGCCCGGAACGCCACGGTCATCGCTTCCCCGAACCGCTTCGCCTCGTCGTAGACGCTGCGCGGCCCGATCGGGTTCACGTGACCCCAGTAGGACTCCCGCTGCGGATGCTCCTCCGGGTCTCCGTACACCTCGCTGGTGGACGCGACGACGACGCGCGCTCCCTTGCGGCGGGCCAGTTCCAGCACGTGGTACGTGCCGAAACCGCCCGCTCGCAGCGTGTCCACGGGCATGCGCAGGTAGTCGGCGGGTGAGGCGGGACAGGCGAGGTGGAGGATCAGATCCACCGGCCCGAGCAGGTCCAGCGGGCGGGACACGTCTGCGGCGACGACCCCTGCCCCGGACGGCAGGTTCTCGCGCGAGCCCGTGCGGAACGAGTCCACGCACACGACCTGCGCGCCGTCCCGCAACAGCGCCTCGCAGACGTGCGAGCCGAGGAAGCCCGCCCCGCCCGTCACGACCACCCGCTCAGGCGACATCGAGAACCGTCTTCAGCCAGCCGTCCTCGCGCAGGTCGAACGACTTGTACGCGTCGATCGCGGAGGTCGTCTTCTCGTGCTGGGTGATGAACGTGAGCGGGTCCACCGCTCCGGTCAGCACCAGGTCGAGCAGGCGCGGCAGGTAGCGGCGGTGGTTGCAGTTGCCCATCCGCAGCGTCAGGTTCTTGTTCATCGCGGCGCCGATCGGGAAGTCGTCGAAACCCGGCGGGTAGACGCCGATGATCCCGATGGAACCGGCCTTCGCGACCAGTTCGACCGCCCAGTCCAGCGCCTGCCGCGGTGCGTCGCCGGGCTTCCACTGCTCGTCCGTGCGCGAGCCGGGCTTCTCCGCGTCGACACCGACCGCCTCGATCACCCGGTCCGGGCCGATCCCGCCGGTCAGCTCCCGCACGACCTCGACGGGATCCTCGTCGTTGAAGTTCACCGTCTCGGCGTTCTGTGCGCGGGCCTTGTCCAGCCTGGAGGAGATGCCGTCGACGACGATCACCCGTCCGGCGCCCTGGCGCTTCGCCGACGCGATGGCGAACTGGCCGACCACCCCGGCGCCCAGCACGAGAACGGTGTCGCCGGAGCCGACCTCGGCGAGCCGGGCACCGAACCACGCCGTCGGGAAGATGTCGGACAGCAGGATCGCCTGGTCGTCGCTGACGGAGTCTGGCACCCGCACCAGCGTCGTCATCGCGTGCGGGATGCGCGCGTACTCGGCCTGAAGGCCGTTGATCGGGCCCGTCGACTTCGGGCCGCCGAAGAAGCACGTGCCGGCGGCGGGACCGTTCGGGTTGGCGGTGTCGCACTGCGCGAAGTACCCGGCCCGGCAGTACGAACAGGTGCCGCAGCCGATCGTCGAGGTCACCACCACGCGCTCGCCGGGCGTGAACCCGCGGACCGCGTCGCCGACCTCCTCGACCACCCCGACCGCTTCGTGCCCGAGGACGGTGCCCTCGGCCATGTCCGGCATCGTGCCGCGCACCATGTGCAGGTCGGTGCCGCAGATCGCGCTGCGGGTGATGCGGATGAGCGCGTCCGTCGGTTCCTGGATCCGGGGGTCGTCCACGTCGTCGAGCCTGATGTCGCCCGTGCCGTGCCACACGACAGCCTTCACGTCTCTTCTCCTCAACCGTTTGTCGCGTGGTTCCCCGAGGAGATCGGCGCAAACACGCCGACGTTCCGACAATGCGCACAGAAACGGACAAATTTCACCCCGAGTTTCATTCGGAGGACGCCGGGTATTGCCATTTGGTGGATCGCATCGCCGATGTGTGGGGACCACGCACTCCGCACGAACGTGAGACGAACTGGCCGGTCAGGGTCGACCAGCAGCTCGCGGACGGCCTCGGGGAGTCCGATGTGGACCGCTGGGTCCAGTCGGCGTGCGTGTTGTGCAGCAACGGGTGCGGCTGCGACATCGCGGTCAAGGACGGCAGGATCGTCGGTGTTCGCGGACGTGCGGATGATCTCGTCAACCGCGGCAGGCTCGGTCCCAAAGGCCTTTACGGCTCGTGGCAGGCGCATCGGAAAGACCGCCTCATCAGGCCGTTGATCCGGCGCAGCGGCGAACTCGTGGAAACCGACTGGGACACCGCGATGAGAGAGGTGGTCCACCGCTCCCAGCAGCTGCTGGCCGAGGCCGGGCCGCTCTCGCACGGCTTCTACACCAGCGGGCAGCTGTTCCTGGAGGAGTACTACACGCTCGGCGTGATCGGCAAAGCCGGCATCGGCACGCCCCACATGGACGGCAACACCAGGCTCTGCACCGCGACCGCCGCCGCGTCCCTCAAGGAGACGTTCGGCGCGGACGGCCAGCCCGCGTGCCACGCCGACATCGACCTGTGCGACGCGTTGTTCCTGTTCGGGCACAACATGGCGGCCACCCAGACGGTGATGTGGGCGCGCGTGCTCGACCGGATCGCGGGCCCCGACCGGCCTCAGGTCGTCGTGGTGGACCCGCGGAGCACGCCGACCGCCGAGGCCGCGGACGTGCACCTCGCACCGTTGCCCGGCACGAACCTGGCGTTGATGAACGGCCTGGTCCGCGCGCTGATCGAGCGCGGCTGGATCGACGAGGAGTACATCTCCGCGCACACGCTCGGTTTCGAGAAGCTCAAGACGGCCGTCGAGCCGTACACGCCGGAGCACGTCGCCTCGATCTGCCGCATCTCCCCCACCGACCTGCTGCGTGCCGCGGAGATCTTCGGCACCTCGCAGCGGGTGCTCTCGACGGTGTTGCAGGGCTTCTACCAGTCGCACCAGGCGACCGCGGCGTCGTGCCAGGTCAACAACCTGCACCTGCTGCGCGGCCTGATCGGCAAGCCGGGCAGCGGCGTGCTGCAGATGAACGGCCAGCCGACCGCGCAGAACACCCGCGAGACCGGCGCGGACGGGGACCTGCCCGGCTTCCGCAACTGGGACAACCCCGAGCACGTCGAGCAGCTCGCCCGGCTGTGGAACGTGGATCCGCTGACCATCCCGCACTGGGCGCCGCCGACGCACGCGATGCAGATCTGGCGCTACGCCGAGCAGGGCACGATCAAGTTCCTGTGGATCTCCGCCACGAACCCCGCGGTCTCGTTGCCGGAGCTGTCGCGCATCCGCGAAATTCTCCGCAAGGAAGACCTGTTCGTGGTCGCGCAGGACGCGTTCAGCACCGAGACCACCGAACTGGCCGACGTGGTGCTGCCCGCCGCGCTGTGGGGCGAGAAGCAGGGCACGTTCACGAACCTCTCGCGCGTCGTGCACCTCTCCGAGCAGGCCGTCGAACCGCCCGGTGAGGCCCGCAGCGACCTCGACATCTTCCTGGACTACGCGTACCGCATGGGTTTCCAGAACCGCGACGGTGATCCGCTGATCACGTGGAAGGACGCCGAGGGTGCGTTCGACGCGTGGCGCGAGTGCAGCCGCGGCCGCCCTTGCGACTACAGCGACATCACCTACGAGAGGTTGCGCGCCGGCAGCGGCATCCCGTGGGGTGGCGAGCGGCTTTATGTTGACGGCGTTTTCCCCACCACGGCCGACTACTGCGAGGACTACGGCCACGACCTGCTGACCGGCGCCCAGACCACGCCGACCGACTACAAGGCCGAGCGCCCCGACGGCCGGGCGTTCCTCAAGGCCGCCGAGTACACACCGGCTTCGGAACAGCCGAGCGACGAGTACCCGTTCCTCGGCACGACCGGACGCACGGTCTACCACTTCCACACCCGCACCAAGACCAAGCGCGCGCCAGAACTGCAGAAGGCGGCGCCCGAGCCGTGGGTCGAGATGTCCGCCGCCGACGCGGCCAGGCTCGCGCTGGCGGACGGTGACGTGGTCAGGGTCGAGTCCGAACGCGGCGGCGTCGAAGTTCCTGTCCGAATTGGACGGTGCCGTGACGGCGTGGTGTTCCTGCCGTTCCACTACGGCTTCCAGGCCGCGAACGAGCTGACCCCCACCGAGTGGGACCCGGTGTCGAAGCAGCCGTTGTTCAAGATCAGCGCCGTGCGGATCAGGAAGGTGTGACATGCACCTGGCCACCTACCTGGGACTCCTGCACACGTCACTGCGAACGCTGGCCGAGGCGTTCCGCGAGGTCGCCAAGGGCCACGGCGAGGAGCCGGACGTCCAACGCACCTGCGAGGTCCTCGCCGCGCGCATCGACGGACAGGTCTCGAAACTCGCCCCGATCGTCGAACGCTACGGCGAACACCGCGAGCCTGAGCCAGAACGCCTGCACACGGCGGAGTTCGACCAGACCCGCAGCGGCGGCGTCGGCCTGCTGCGCGACCTCCAGGACCTGTACGCGCTGTCGTCGTTCACCGACATCACCTGGACCGTCGTGGGCCAGGCCGCGCAAGGCCTGCGCGACAAGGAACTCATGGACGTCGTGAGCTCGTGCGAACAGGACACCGCACGGCAGCTCGCGTGGTTGAAGACGAGGATCAAGCAGAGCGCGCCGCAAGCGCTCATCGCCGCGAGGGGCTGAGAGATGGACTCTGGGGTACGCACGCTGATTCCGGCAAGAATCGACAGGCTTCCCTGGTCACCGTTCCACACGCGCATGGTCGTGGCCCTCGGCGTGGCATGGGTCCTGGACGGCCTGGAGATCACGGTGGCCAGCGCGATCGCGGACACGCTGACCAAGCCGGAGACCCTGCACCTGTCGTCCACCGCAGTGGGCCTGCTGGCCACGGTCTACCTGATCGGCGAGGTGGTGGGCGCCCTGTTCTTCGGTCACCTCTCCGACAAACTGGGCCGCCGCAACCTGTTCATGCTGACCCTGGCGGTCTACCTGGTCGGCTCGGGCCTGACCGCGTTCACCCTCGGCAACGGCGCGGGCTGGCTCATCTTCCTGTACCTGACCAGGTTCATCGCCGGCATGGGCATCGGCGGCGAGTACGCGGCCATCAACTCCGCGATCGACGAGCTCATCCCCGCGCGCTACCGCGGCCGCGTGGACATCGCCGTCAACGGCACCTACTGGGCGGGCGCCGTGCTGGGCACGCTCGGCTCGTTCATCCTGCTGAACCAGGTGGACCTCTCACTGGGCTGGCGCCTCGGCTTCCTGATCGGCCCGGTCCTGGGCCTGGTGATCCTGGTCGTCCGCAGGCACCTGCCGGAAAGCCCGCGCTGGCAGATCATGCACGGCCGCACCGAAGCCGCCGAGACTTCCATCGCCCAGATCGAGCACGAGGTCGAGGCATCCGGCAAGAAGCTGCCGCCGGTAGACGAGTCCAAGGCGATCGAGGTAAAACCAGCCGAGCAGATCGGCTACCTGGCGCTGGCCCGCGTGCTGTTCCGCGAGTACCCGAGCCGCTCGGTGCTCGGCGCCACCCTGATGATCACGCAGTCGTTCCTGTACAACGCGATCTTCTTCACGTACACGCTGGTCCTGGGCAAGTTCTACGGCGTCCCGTCCGAGATGACACCGCTGTACCTGATCGCGTTCGCCGTGGGCAACCTGGTGGGCCCGTTCACGATCGGCCACCTGTTCGACACGATCGGCCGCCGCCGCATGCTGTTCAGCACCTACGTGATCTCCGGTGCTCTGCTGGGCGTGACGGCGGTGCTGTTCTACGCGGGGGCGTTGAACGCGATCACGCAGACGATCGCTTGGTGCGTCATCTTCTTCTTCGCCTCGGCAGGCGCTTCGGCCGCCTACCTGACCGTCAGCGAGATCTTTCCGTTGGAGGTGCGAGCCAAGGCAATCGGGGTGTTCTTCGCCATCGCGCAGTGTTTCGGGGCGCTCGGGCCGGTGATCTACGGCGCGTTGATCGGCACCGGTTCGCATCCGGTGCGGTTGTTCGTCGGGTACCTGATCGGTGCCGGCGTGATGATCGTGGGCGGGTTGGTTGCGCGGTTCCTGGCGGTGGATGCGGAGAACAAGTCGCTGGAGGAGATCGCGATGCCGTTGTCGGCTACGGCTCGGCGGGGGCGGACTCGGGCGGAGGGAGCGGCTTCGCCGTTCTCCACGTAAGGGGCGTGCGCGGGTCGGTTTTCGTGGTTCGGCGCGGGTTCCAGCGGGGTGGTCGCCTTTGTTGGCCTGGTCGCCTTGTGTTGGTGGTCGCTTTGGGTTGTATGACGAGCCGGGTCATTCCATCGCCGCTTCGCGACGATTGCGATTGGGGCTTGACTTCGGGGCCCTTGCGAGGCGCTGTGTCGGGCGGAAAAGGTCGGATGCTCCGCACCCGCCCGATCCGGGGACGGTAGCACCTCGCACCCAAAGTCATCTATGAAGGAGCGGGGCCGGTCAAGTGCCTTGCTAAGGCTGGTTTTCGGGGTTTTCGGCTGTGTGTGGGCAGGCGTGTCCGGCGGGCGGGGTCAAGATCGGCCGTAGGCCGCCCCCGGAGGGGGCCGGAGGGTCTTGACGCCGTCGCTGGACGCGTCACGCTATTCGAGCCGGAAATTGCCGGAGGGCTCTTTGTGTGGGGTCGCGTTCACCGTGCCGGGGTCTGTTCCCGGTGGCAGACCAGTTGCCTGGTTGCCGGTCATCTATTCGCAGGTGTGTGCGTGGTAGGGTGCGACCGTGACCGGGCGGGGTCAATCAAGACCACGACCACGCCACCAGAGGGTGGGGGTCAGACTTCGGGCGATCCGCGCCCCGGTCACGACCAGGCCCGCGGCTCATGCCGCGGCGTCCGGTGATGTGGTGTCCGGTGAACCAGTGGTGGTGGTCTGGGGGTCCAGGGCACGGATGTGCCCGTCGCGCAGGCCGAAGTAGACCAGGGTGCACAGCCGGCGGGCGACCGCCACGGTGGCGATGCCCTTGCCGCGGCGGTCCCGGATACCGTCGCGGGTGGCGACCGGCCAGCCCGCACTGGCAGGGATCTTCTGGGCGGCCTCGACCAGCGCCCACCGC